>CAWKPA010000001.1:0-243712 GCA_963851365.1 uncultured delta proteobacterium
CGCGCGCGATTCCATCGTCTTGCCCGGCTCGTTGTCCGTCAATCGGTCGAGCAGGGACGGCTGCAGGCGGTCCGCTTGGGTGAGCTCAGGCACTCGTAGCGTCGATCGGGTCGAACGCGATCTCCCGCGTATCCATGAGCGCGCACTCGTCGGTATCGGTGGCGAAGATGCGCTGGCCGAGACCGTGGTACTCCCCCCCGGCGACCTCGACCCACTCCGTCTTCCGCGCCATCCGGATCCCCGCGTCGTCGCTCGCCTCGGAGCCGGCGTAGCGGGTCGGGATCAGGCCGACCGCCTCGCCGCCGTTGGTCCACGTGAAGTGCGCCGGCATCCACACGAGATCTCGCAGATCCGCGGGGGCTTCGATCGCGATGCGCGCGATCCGGTGCATGGGAATCCAGTAGTACTTTCCGTTCACGATGCCTTCGAGCAGCGGCCCCAACCGGGAATCGGCATCGCACAACCACTCGAACGGGCGTCCGTCGATCCGACCGGACACGGTCGGGGCGTCCGCCCATGCGTCCCGGCGGAGCGCGGCGGCGGCGCCGTGATCGCCGGCGCCAGAACGCCCCAGCGCCTGCAAGGCAAGCGCGATCCAGGGCTCGGGATCGCCGAAGACCAGCGGGCTGCGCTCACCTGCAAACACGCGCTCCCGCAGGGTCTCGCAGCGGATCGCCGTCTCGTAGGTGCGGGCCATCGGGATCGCGCCAGCGTCGAGTTCCGCCACGACCCGGAGCTGGGTCAGCGCCCGCTCCCACTGCCCAAGGACCACCAGGAGCTGCGCCAGAAAGATGCGCAGCTTCGGGTCGGCCGGCGCCCCGCGGACCTGCTGTTGCAGGTCCGCGAGGGCGTCGTCCAGCCGTCCAGCCTTCAACGACTCCGGGACCGTCACCGGGCGTCACTCGCGCGAGCCGATGCGTCGCCCACGGCCGGACGTCGCGACCCGCTCGCCATGAAGGACAATTAGAACTCCGCAGCCGTGGAGACGTCGAACTTCTTCGGCGACCCGGACGCCTTGAGCGTGTCCCCGTCGTACTGGTCGTACTGCATCTCGATCTTGGTGAAGTTGAGCGAAACCGATTCCGATGGACGATCGCCGCCGGAGGACACAGAGTAGCCGCTGATCAAGGCGTCGTGGAGGGTGATCTTCAGATACGGCGTATTTTCGTTCTTCGCCGTGTTGATCATGTGGATCTCCGCCTTCATGGGCGTCGTGCCCGTGACGCTCTGAAAGAAAAGGTCACCCGAATCGATCGTCATCGGCTTGGTGAACACCACCTCGCTCACGGACGGTTCGGATGGCTGCCGGCTGCTCTTGCCCGTCGCCGAGCTAATCCCTCGACCCGTTCCGAACTGGAGCGAGTTGATTTCGATCCACTTCTCGTACTTCTTCCGCTCGGATTCTCCGTTGATCTCGCCAAGCTTCAACATCATCGTCATGAGTGGTCTTCCTTCTTGTTGGTGCCGTGCACGACGCGGATTCGCGCCTATTTCTTCGCCGACGGCAGCTTGGAGGTCAGCCGCAGCGACACGGTAAGGCCTTCGAGCTGGTAGTGGGGGCGAAGATAGAACTTCGCGGCATAGTACCCGGGGTCGTCGGGAATCTCCTCCACGACCACCTCGGCGCCGGCGAGCGGCTTGCGCGCCTTCTGCGCGTCGCTGGCAACTGCCGGGTTCGGTTCGACGTACTGCGTGATCCAGTTGCTGAGCCACTTCTGCATGTCTTCCTTCTCTGCGAAGGAACCGATCTTGTCGCGCACGATGCACTTCAGGTAGTGCGCGAACCGACAGGTGGCAAAGAGATACGGCAGCCGCGCCGCCAGTCGGGCGTTCGCCGTGGCGTCGGGATCATCGTACTCCGTCGGCTGCTGCAACGACTGGGCGCCGATGAACGCCGCCAGGTCGGAGTTCTTCCGATGGACCAGCGGCATGAAACCCGACTTCGCCAGCTCGGCCTCTCGCCGATCGCTGATGGCGATTTCGGTGGGACACTTCATGTCCACCCCGCCGTCATCCGTCGGGAACGTGTGGGTGGGGAGATCCGTCACGAGCCCGCCCGACTCGATGCCCCGGATCTGGGTGCACCAGCCGTACTCCTTGAAGGCCTGGTTGATGTTCACCGCCATCGCATACGCCGAGTTGGCCCAGCAGAACTTGCTCGATTCCGCGCCGGCGGTGTCCTCCTCGAACGCGAACGCCTCCACCGGGTTGCTCTTCGCCCCGTAGGGCTGGCGGGCGAGGAAGCGCGGCATGGTGAGGCCGACGTACCGTGAGTCCTCGGCTTGGCGGAGCGACCGCCAGGCCGCGTAGTCCGGCGTGGAGAAGATCTTGGCGAGATCGCGGGGATTCGCCAGCTCCTGCCACGACTCCATCTGCATCACGGACGGCGCGGCGCCCGCGATGAACGGGGCGTGCGCCGCCGCCGCGATCTGGGCCATCCCGGCCAGCATCTCGACGTCGGGCGGCGAGTGGTCGAAGTGGTAGTCGCCGACCAGGCAGCCGTACGGCTCGCCTCCGAACTGCCCGTACTCCTCTTCGTACATCTTCTTGAACAACGGGCTCTGGTCCCAGGCCGTGCCCTTGAACTTCTTGAGCGTCTTGCCGAGATCCTTCTTCGAGATGTTCATCACCCGGATCTTCAACATCTCGTCGGTCTGGGTGTTGTTCACCAGGTGGCTCAGCCCGCGCCACGCGCCTTCGAGCTCCTGGAACTCGGGGTGGTGCAGGATCGCGTTCAACTGCGTCGAAAGCTTCTGGTCGATCTCGCCGATGATCGCCTTGATGGTCTCGACCACGTCATCGGAGATGACCGTCGTCTCGCGCAGCGCCTGTTCGGCCAGGGTGGCCACTGCGCCCTGAACGGCCTCGCGCGCGCGGTCGGACTTGGGTTTGAATTCCTTCTCGAGCAGCGAGGCGAACTCGCCGACTTCGATCGTGCCGGTCTGGGCTTCCGCCTGACCCGTGCTTTCCGTCTCGGCCATGGCCGCATTCACTCCTTCTTGGAATCGGAGTCGGGCTTCGGCGCGGACGCCAGCGCCTGGAGCAGCGCCGGATCGTTCAGCACCTTGCGGATCAGTTCCTCGGCGCCCTCCTTCCCGTCCATGTACGTGACGAGGTTCGCGAGCTGCGTGCGGGCCTCCAGGAGGGTCTTGAGCGAGCCTACCTGCTGCGCCACCGCCGCGGGCGAGAAATCGTCCATGCTCTCGAACGTGATGTCCACCATCATGTTGCCTTCGCCGGTCAGCGTATTTGGCACCGCGAACGCGGCCCGCGGCTTCATCGCCTTCATTCGACTGTCGAAGTTGTCGACGTCGATCTCCAGGAACTTGCGGTCGCCGACCGCCGGGAGCGGCTCGTTCGACTTCCCCGAGAGGTCCGACATGACGCCCATCACGAAGGGGAGCTGTACCTTCTTCTGGGCGCCGTAGACCTCGACGTCGTACTCGATCTGTACCCGGGGCGCCCGATTCTTCGCAATGAACTTCTGACTGCTGGCTTTAGCCATGTGCCCTCCGTTGCCGACTGTGTGCGGTCCTAGCGCGTTTGCGGTTGCCTTGCCAAGCGATTCGTCACTCCTTCTTGGGCGACAGCAAGACCCGCTCCGCGTCCGGGACGCCCGTCGGAGCCAGCTCCTCGAGGAGCTGCATGAAGTCCATGCGCACCATGGCCCGTGCGCGCTGGAGCAACAGGGGCACCGGGCTCGACGGGTGCGCTCGGCGGTAGAAATCACAGATCCGGTCGAGCATCTGCTCGACGTCGTCCCAGCCGTTGATCGCCCCTGGCGTCCGCTCCCCGCCGGCCGAGGTGCCGTCCGGGCCCTCGGCCGCCGCGGCATCCCCTCCTTGCCCGACGCCCCGGCTCGCGAGCGCGTCGGCGACGGGCTTCTGCATCGCCAACAGGCACCGCCGCAGCGGCTCCAGATCGACTTGCGCGCCAGCCTGCAGCTGGGCAGCCAGGAAGGCGTCGATCGCGTCGATCTGCGCCAGGGCCGCCGCCGTCGCCTCGGCGGTCGCCGTGAGCTCGTCGTCGCCGACCTCGGCGAAGGCCCCGCTGATGCGCTCGGTGGTCGGGGGCTCTCCGGGATAGTTGGGCGGAAGGGGAATCGTGTTGGACGCGATCTCGAGGTCGCGCAGGCCGAAGCGGCCGAACGTGCGCGAGCTGACCACCGGCGCCTCCCGCAGAGCACGCAGGGTCGCATCGAGGTTCGTCAGTGAATCCAGGACGTTCATGCGGAAGGTCGGATCGTTGCCGTCGTCGGGATCGAGGCGTGGGTGCACACCGTCCCAGTAGGTGTCCAGCAGCCGTCGGACAACGGCGAGCCCGGCCGCGAACCCCTCGACGCCTTCGGTCCGCAGGGCGGCGCGCGCCAGGAAGACCGCCGCCCGCAGGTCCTTCGACCGACCCAACACCTCGGTAGCCAGCGACTGCAGGGCCTTCCAGTCCGGCTCCTCGGCAGGGACGACCGTGTCCCCCATCTGTCGCTCGGGCTTACCCTCCGCCGCCCGTTCCATCGCCTGGAACTCGGCGTCGTACTCCAGGGCCGCGCCGCACGCGTCGTCGCCATCCACCGCGCGGACGAGCGCCTCGACGTCGATCGTGGTCATCGCAACGCCGGAGTCACGCGCTGCGCGGCGCTTCGTCGGAGTGCCATTCCCATACTGCCCATTCTCTCCCGGACCGTTGCGACGGACGTCCCGCGTATGGACCACGGCGGACGTCCCCCGGTCAAGGACACGACGTGTCGTGGGAGCCCCAAGATGCACCGGCGCGTGCTCTTGTACCCGCCCCGAGATCACGGATACACCCGGTTAGACCCTCACACGCATTTCTGGGAAGTTGCGCGACGAGGAACTCGATGCCGGGAAACCTGCGGTTCGACATGCGCTTCGGACAGGCGGCCAGCCGGCGGCGGGCCGAGCGCGGCGGCGTCGCCACGCGGATACTGCTGCTGGCCGACTTCACCGGCCGCGGCGCGGGCCCTGCGCCTGCGGTCGCCGAACGCGTACCGACGCGGGTGGACGTCGACACCTTCGACGCGGTGCTCCATCGGTGGGCGCCCCGGGCGCTCATCCCGGCCGGTGGGGACAGCGAGCCACCAACACTGCTCGAATTCCGGGAGTTCGACGCGTTCCACCCCGATGCGCTGGTCGAGCGGCTCCCCACGATCGCCGCGCTCCGGGCGCTTCGGGAGCGGTTGCTCGATCCCGCCACCTCCGCCGCCACGGTCGCGCAGCTCCAGCGGGAGGCGGTGGCCCGATCCGACGCGGGCGACCCGCCGTCCCCTCCGGAGTCGGATCCCGCGACGTTCGAGCGTCTGCTCGGTCGCGGCAGCGCACCGGCGGTCGCCGGTGCGACGACCGCCGTCGATACCCTGGTCCGGCGCCTCGTCGCCCCGCACATTCCTCCGGCGGTCGATCCGCAGGCGCCGCACTGCGTAACCGCGGTGGACGCCGCGCTCACCGCCCATCTGCGCCGCCTCCTGCATGCCCCGGCCTTCCAGGCGCTCGAATCCGTCTGGCGGGCGGCACGTTGGGTGGTGACGAACCTGGAGACGAGCGAGGACCTGCAGCTCTACCTGCTCGACGTGACCAAGGACGAGCTGGCCACCGCGCTCGCATCGCCTGCCGGGGTGATCGAAGACTCCGCGGCGTATCGGCTCCTCACCCGATCCCATGACGACGACGCGGGGTGGTCGATCCTGGCGAGCGGCTTTCGCTTCGGCCCAAGTCCCGAGGACATCGCCCTGCTGGACGCCCTCGGCACGCTCGGCGCGAGCCTGGGGGCGCCGTTCCTCGGCGAAGCGGACTCGTCGCTCCTGGGGTGCTCCTCCATGGCGCAGGTGGCAGACCCGCGGCAATGGTCCCCCCTCGACCCGACCGCCGCGCGAGCGTGGTCGGCACTCCGACGGAGCGCCGCGGCTGCCTGGCTGGGTCTCGCCCTCCCACGGGTGCTGCTCCGGCTGCCCTACGGCCGCCTCACCGATCCGATCGAGCAGTTCGCGTTCGAAGAGATGCCCACGCCGCCACTCCACGACGCCTACCTCTGGGGTAGCCCCGCGTTCGCGTGCGCGCTGCTACTTGGCCAGGCGCACGCGGAAGCGGGTCCGTCGATGCCGCCCGGCGAGCATCAGACCCTGCCGGACCTTCCCAGCCACACCTGGGCGGATGGCGGGGCGACGATGGTCACCCCGAGCAGCGAGGTGACCCTGTCGGAGCGCGCCGTCGAGGCGATCCTCGGCCGCGGTCTGATCCCGCTGGTCTCGATCGTGCGGGAGAACCTCGTGCGGGTCGTCCGCTTGCAGCCGCTCGGCGAAGCGTGACCCCGGGTCTCATCCGCAGCGGAACGGCACGCTCAGTGTCGACTCCGTCGCCACGTCGGCGCCGGGGGCGAGCGAGCCCGTCCCGAGCAGGGTGAAGCTGTCACGGTGGACGAAGACGATCGTCCCGTCGGCGCCGAGCACCGCCGTGCCGTTGCTGCTCTCGTCGAGGAGCACGAACTGCCCGTGCCGGAGTCGGACGCGCGCGTGATGCCGCGAAACCAATGGGCTCTCGAGCACCAGGTCGTTGTCCACCGCGCGCCCCATCCGCAACACCGGTCGAGACTCGTCGACGTGGTACTCGCGGCCGTCGTACTCGATCACGAGCCGGAGAACGGGCCGGGCCCGGCGGGATGGCGGTGCGATGATGGTCGTGTCCGCGGTCTGCGGCGCGATGGCGAAGATCTCGAGCTCGCGCGCCCGCCCGCGAACCGGCAGGCGATCGATCGGCCGGACGTGCGGCCGCCACGACTGCGACAAGGCGTCGATGACGGGCCGTGTGGTCAGCACTTCTCCGATCTTCGCCATCCGGACCAGCCGTGCCGCCACGTTGACCGTGTCGCCGAACACGTCGTCATCCTCCTCGATCACGGCACCGAGGTGGAACCCGACATGCACCCCGAGTTCGATGCCCGACTCGGCACCGGCGCCGCGCATCCCCTGCACGATGCCCTCGGCGCCGGCTGCGGCGTCATCCGCGTCCCCGAACACCGCCATGATCTCGTCGCCGATGGTCTTGACGACGCGACCGTTCTGCTTGCGCACCACCGCCGTCGCCCGGGCCAGGCAGTCGGCGACCAGTCGCCGCGCCGCCATGTCGCCCAGCCGTTCGTACAAGGCCGTGCTGTCCCCTAAATCCGCGAACAGCACCACCAGGCCACGTTCGAGTCCGGCAGTCATGCGCGCACCCCGACCGGCAACCCCACGCGATCCTCACTCAGGCAGGAGCATCCTGACCGCCGGGGCCATCACCGTCCCTCAGCGCCTGGTCCTCAGCCACTCGAGAAAGTCCTGTCGGCTGTAGGTCTCGCCAGACTTGGTCCCGACCAGGTTCAGTTCCGCCGTGAAGGACCGTCCCTTGGACTGCCGCTTGATCAACTTGCGGCCCTGCTTCGACGGCCTCAAGACGAACGCCATGCGGCGGACACGACGCGGCTTCCTGCCGTTCTTGCTCAGCAGGTATTTCGGCTTGCCCCGCTTCGTCGCCGCCGTCTCGACCGTGACCTTGTCCGTGATGGGCACGCGCAGGCCCGATGCGTCGTTGGCGAACGCCTGGACTTCGCAGCGGTCGCCGATCTGCGCGCTGCCGTCCCGATTGCACTCTACCCGCACCGCCCCCGGGATCGCCTTGACCGACGTGGCGACGAGGGCCGAGGCGCACACCGGGACGTCGTTGCATACGCCCGCGTTGCACGTGTCGCCGAGGCACGGGTTGTCGTTGTCGCAGGCGAGGCCCGTGTTCGGAGCATGCACGCACGCTCCTCCACCGTTGCAGATGTCGGCCGTGCATTGATCGGCATCGGGCTCGCAGGACAGCCCAGCGGGCTTCGGGTTCGGCCGGCAGACGCCGTTCACGTCGCAGGTGTCCGGCTCGTCGCAGTCGCTTCCGTTCGGGTTGCCGCACACCGATCCCGGGTACTTTCCGTCCAGGCGGTTGTAGGTGCACCGCGCCGGATCGCAACACTCGCTCGGCTCCTGGGGATCGCACTGTTCGTTGCCGTCCGGAATCATGTCGCCGCAACGCGGCGACTCGAAGACGAAGACGTTCCAGTCTGGCTGTGCGCTGGCGCCGATCAGGATCTGGCTGCCCGCACGGGCGATCGCGTCGCCGAACCGCTTCCCGACGGACCCGTACAGGATGCGGACGATGGTCTGGCCGTCGAAGACGTACGCCGCTCCCTTTTGCGGCCCGAACCGGAAGTCGCCGAGCGCGCTGGCGACCAGCAGGTCTCCCGCGGACGCCACGCGCCAGCCGAGCCCCTCCCCGGAGCAGTCGGGCCCCGGACACGGCAGCTCCGGCTTCTCGAGTCGGTACACCTGGGTGCCCGTCGATGGATCGATCACCCAGACCCGGCCCTCCGCCGGTCGTGACACCCGGGGCGTGGCCCCCGGCGCGCCGACGACGAGTTGGCCGCTGCTGTTCGACGTGATCGAGACCCCGAACCCGTCACCGATCTGCGGCTCCGGGCTCCGGTACGACGACCGCGCCGCCGCCACCCAGCCGAGGCCGCCGTCGAGCCGGTAGCGAAAAACCGTGCCCGCGCGGCTGGCCTGCGACGGGCACTCCTGCTGCGGGTCCCCCACGCAATCGGGACCGATCGCGAGCCCCGTGTCCGGAGCGCCGACGACGACATCGCCGTCGAGAGCGGCCGCGGACCAACCGAAGAACTGGAACGCGTGGGGGTCGGGATTCTCCAGGGCCTGAGGGTTCCAGCGTTGGCCGTCGAACTGAATGGCCCAGGCGGCGCCGACATTCTTCGCGCTGCCGAGGTCCTTGTACGGCGCTCCCACGATCAGCGTGTCGCTCCCCCGAGCGGCCACCGAGAACCCGAACTGGTCCAGGAACCCCGGGGACGGATTCGGGATCTTCGCAGGGTTCGTCGGATCGTCCAGATCGTAGACGTATACGGCCCCGGCGGCCCCGCGGCAGAATCCGCCGGGACAGTCTCCGTACGATCCCCCGCAAGCCTGGTCCGCCCGGTCGCCGCCGGCGCACATGGTGTGGCCCGTTGCGCCGACGGCTACCCGGTGGTCGTCGAGCGCCGCCAGCGCCCAGCCGAAGGTGCCGTCCTGCGCAGGCGACGGGTCCTCGAGGGTACCGAGCAGCTGCCCGCCCTGGTTGAAGACGTACGCGGCGCCCACCGCCCCTCTTCCCCCGCGCGGCACGCGCGCCGCCGTCACGACCACGCGAGACCCCACGACGGCGACGTTGCCGCCGAAGCGACAATCGCCTTTGCACGCCAGGACGTCCGGCGGCACCTGGAACGCGCCGGCGTTCTCGCGACAGCTGGCCGAACGTCCGCTGGGACCGATGCTGCTTTCGCCCTCGACGGGACACCCGCGGGCATCCAGCGCGGAGGCCCGCTCCCCGCCGAAGAGGAGGACTGCCATGACCAAGGCCCCCGCGACACGGTACCCGCCCCGGGATTGCAACGACTCTGACATAAGACCTCAGACCTCCCACGGGGCACATGCTACGGCGTCACGGGCGGGCGGAAACCGTGCGGGCAGGCAAGCCCGATGAGCACCCTAGATGGTTGAGCCCTACTTGTGGCGCGTACCAGAGCGCGAGCGTTCGTGTCAACGCTTCATGCGCACCAGGTGGATTTGCGGAGCGGTCACCCGCCGATCGCCGGCGTGACGCCGACGATGCCGACGGTACTGCCCAGGAAGTTCGGTCCGTAGCCCGACGCCGTCCAATACCAATCGAGGAAGGGCGCGAGCTGCGTGTGATCCCGCACCGCGAAATGGCCGAAATTCGCGTCGAAGAAGTGCATGCGGTTGTCTCGCGCATGCCGCAGGGCGATGCCGTGGCTGCCCCCCGTCCCGGTCACCGTGATGCCGTAGCAGCCGTAGGCCTGGGCAGCGACCGAACGGATGAACGCCCCGGTCAACATCGTCGACCGGAACGCCTTCAACCCGTCGGACAACCCCATGTTGAACGGCGAGATGGCCGAGGTCCAGTAGTCCAGCCACTTCGCGGCCGCGGTGTCGTCGGACAGATTCTGTGCCCAGGTCGACTTCCAGGGCGGATCGTCGCAGACGCTGCTGCCATCCACTGGGAACGACTTGCCCGTGTAGCAATAGGAAATCCACGTCGCCGCGAGGCCGATGCAGTAGCCCGTCGTCGAGGTCCCCCATGGGCCCGGCTGCGTCATCACCGGCGTTTGCGACTGGTCCATCGCGAAGACCAAGAGGCCTCGCGCCTTCGCTGTCGTCTGCAGGGCGTTCCATTTCATCGTCGGCGACCCTCGCAGCTGGAAGTCAGGGGATCGAACGGCGTGGTACGAGACGTATCCGCCATTCCCCGCCTACCAACACTCCGCCCGGCCGTCCACCCGCGAACCGCCTCTCCGTCCAGCGCGACACTCTGCGATGTCGGGCTGCAGGTCCGCCGCGCCCGTGGGATCGAAGCCCGGTGCGAAATCGAAATGTCCGCGGTCGGCGAACGCATCCGGGTCGAACGCGGCGTTCCCCTCGAGCACGATCAGTCCGCCGCCAACGCGGCGAACTCGACGGTTTCGATGGTGCCGCTCACCATCGTGGTGGCGTCGGGCCGATCGAGCCGCGCGAGCGTTGGAGCGCCCCAGCGACGCGCTGCGTGCGAACCCGGCCACAGCTTGCGCTCCGTGGTGCGGCATTGGCGAGACGCCACGCGCGGACTACCCCCCGACCACGCCGAAAGTCAACGGTCGCGGCAGCGACGCTCACGGTGGCGGATCGTCGCGACCGCGCACCCGCAGGTACATCGTCGCCGGCAAGGCGACGCGTCGGGCGACACGGATCCGGAGGCCACCAGCTTCATGGCCGTGCGGCACCGCACCGCGTGAAGGCAGACCTGGAGGACGAGAGCTGGTGAGTGCGGGCGCCCCGCCAGAGGAGGGACGCCCCACCACCTCGGCGATCAGCGGCGCTTCTTCGCGGCGCGGCGGACGGCCTTCTTGGCCGCGCCCCGGCGCACCCTCTTGGCGGCTGCCCGGCGCACGACCTTCTTCCGCACCGCGCGGCGCACGGCCTTCTTGGTGGCGCGCCGCGCCACCCGCTTGGCGGCCTTCTTGCGGACCTTCCGCGCGACGGCCCGGCGCACCGCCTTCTTGGCGACCCGCTTGGTCGCGGCCCGGCGGACCTTCTTGCGGACGGCCTTCTTCACCACCCGCTTGGCCGCAGCCTTGCGAACCTTCTTCGCCGCGGCGCGGCGCACCGCCTTCTTGGCGACCTTCTTCTTGGCCGTCTTCTTGGCGGTGGCCCGTCGCACCGCCTTGCGCACCCGCCTGACGACTTCCTTCGCCGCCTCGGGAGCGGCCTCCCAGGCCTCGAGCCCCAGGTTGATCAAATCGCGCTCCGCCTCGCTCATGTCACTCCCCCTCACACGCGCGTTTTCCAGCGTGTCACGGCGTTCTATACACGATACCTTCCGAGTTGCAATACATCCTCAGTTGATGGGTTGCGACTTGGCACTCCGCACGACGGCATGCGAAGGTGCGCACGATGGCGGCGCCGCTGGAATACGACCCCTACGCATACGAGATGCACGAGGATCCGTATCCGACGTATCGCCGCCTGCGGGAGGAGGCGCCCGCGTACCACAACGCCAGGCTCGGCTTCTACGCGCTGTCCCGGTTCCGCGACGTCTGGCAGGCGATCCAGGATTGGGGAACCTACTCTTCGGCCGAGGGCGTGTCGCTCGAGCGGGGCTCGGGTGCGGCGCCGCCCATGATCATCGCGATGGACCCGCCCCGCCAACAGCAACTGCGCCGTCTCGTCTCGAAGGCGTTCACGCCGCGGCGCATCGCGGCGCTCGAGCCGATCGTCCGTCTGCTCACCCGCAAGTACCTGGAGCCGGTGCTGGCGGGAGGCGCCTGCGATTTCATCCAGGACTTCGCCGCCAAGCTGCCCATGGACGTCATCAGTACGATGATGGACGTGCCGGAAGCCGACCAGGACCAACTCCGCGAGTGGGCGGACACGCTGCTCCACCGCGAAGAGGGCACGGCCGAGATCCCGCAGGCGGGAATCGACGCCTCGCGCAACCTCGCGCGCTACTTCGCAGAGGATCTGGCCCGTCGCCGCGCGCGCCCCGGCGACGATCTGATCAGCGCGCTCCTCGACGCCGAGGTGGAAGGCCAGCGCCTCACCGATGCCGAGATCATCGGCTTCTGCTTTCTCCTGGTGATCGCGGGCAACGAGACCACCACCAAGATGCTCGGCAACGCGCTGGTGCTGCTTGCCCGACATCCCGACCAGCGGGCGTGGCTCGTCGCGAATCCCGGCGCGGTCGCCGGCGCCGTCGAGGAGGTGGTCCGGTACGACAACTCGACGCAGATGCTCGCCCGCGTCCTCGCCCGTGACGTCACCTTGCACGAGACGGCGATGCCCGCCGGCGCCAAGGTGCTGCTGCTGATCGGCTCGGCGAACCGCGACGAGCGGGCGATCGAGCGAGCGGACGCGTTCGACATCCGGCGGCGCGAGGCGACGCACCTGGCCTTCGGGCACGGCATCCACGTCTGCCTCGGCGCCTCGCTGGCGCGCCTGGAGGGCCGGGTCGCCCTCGAAGAGGTCCTGCCGCGGATACCCGAGTACGCCGTCGACGAGAGTGGCCTGGTGCGGGTGCACTCGCCCAACGTGCGCGGCTACTCGCAGGTGCCCCTGCGCTTCGCACCGCGCGCCTGGTAGGCCGGCCGCCCCGGCTCGCCCCTGCCCCATGCGAACCAAAGTGTGCTAGGCGGATGGGATGCGACCGTTGTCCGGCCTCGCCGTCGCGCTGGTCCTCGCGAGCCGGATGGCGCTCGGCGCCCCCGCCAACGACGTCTGCTCGCAGGCCACCGAGGTGCCGGAGCCGTTCCGCAACCGCTACTTCGCGACGCTCGATCTCGCGACGGCGACGACTTCCCCCGGCGACCCCGTCGGGGCGTGCGTTGCCGGAGCCCCCGACCAGACCGTCTGGTTCCGCTGGACGGCGGAGAACGACGGGCAGCTCTACGTGCAACTGGTCTGCAGCGGAGCCTTTGCCGTGGTCGCCAACGTCTGGGAGGGCACCTGCGCCGCGCCAGTCGATCCACCTGCGTGCGACGCCGCCCTGTGCGCCGACGGCCTGCGCACCGCCACGTTCGTCACCGCGGGCACCGAGTACCTGATCGGGATCGGCACGCCACCCGCCGGCGGAGCCACGGCCCCGGTGTTGGCCCAGTTCTGCTTCCTCGGTCCCGATCAGGACGATACGGACGACGACGGCCTCCCCGACTGCCTCGACGACTGCACCGACGAAGATCGCGACGGCTTCGGCGACGGCCCGCAGGACGAGCGCCCCTTCGACGCCTGCCCGCCCGACAATTGCCCCGACGTCCACAACGCCGACCAGGCCGACAAGGACGGCGACGGTGTGGGAGATGCGTGCGACACCGAGGACGAGAAGGACCGCAAGACGCTCCAGGAAGCGACGGCCATGGGATTGGTCGAGCTGTCCAACAAGGGCTGCTTCTCCGGTGATTGCGTCAAGATCGTCATTCGCAACCCCGGACCGCGCGGCCTGGTGGTGTCCGTCTCCCCCGGCGACGTGCTGGTCAGCCGCGACGAGGGCGAGCAGGACCTCGGGGTCAGCCGCCTGCAGAACGTCTACGTCCCAGCGGGTGGCACGGTCACGCTGGGCGGTCTCTTCACCGTCTGCCTCGAGCTCGACCGCCACGGCCCGAGCGAGGAGCGCATCTACGACGTCACCGACAACCTGAGCGCTCTGCCCGACCGCGCCAACCTGGCCGCTCTGCGCGCCCTCCTGACCGGCGGCCCCGGACCAGCCCTGCAGTCGGTGATCTGGGCCGTCACCGAGAACGAGGGCGAGGTCGTCGGCGAGGAAGCCCAGCGTCGCGTGCGCGCCGCCGGCCTCGACCCCGCGGCACTGCCAATCGGCGGATTCCCCACCCTGCTCAACCCGAGCGCCGGTGACACCTCACCGACCAGCCGGTTCCTCCCCGGTCTCCTGGCGGCGGCGCCGGTCGACTGCGAGGCGGAGGCGTCAGGGTTGCGGCGCGCTCGCTGCCTGCTCGACCGCGTCGAGCGCGAGACCACCGCGCTCGACGCGGCGGTGAAGCGGAAGGTGCGCAAGCGGCTCAGCGCCAGGACGCGTGCCGTCCGCACGCGGGTCGAGGCGGCGATCGCGGCGGCGGGTAACGCGAAGAAGGCGGCCAAGCGGACCCGGGCGGCGAGGACACGGGCGAACGCGCTGCGACGGTTTCTCACCGTCGCGACGGGGAGGCGACAGCTGCCGCAGCCGGCGGGCGGAACGCTGCTCGACACGGCGGGCCAGGTGGTGCTCGCCCTGAGCGAAGGGAGCTGAGGCGCCGGGCGATGCGCGTCACGGTCGTCACCCTCGCCGTCCTGCTCGCCGCATCCGCCGGCGCCGCGGGACGCGGCGAGCCGTCCACTCTTCGCCGCCCGTACGACCCGGTCATCGTTCCCACCGCCAGGCTGGCCGGCAGCCCGGACCGCCGCACCGCACAGTTCCGGCTCTTCCGGTTCACCCGCGGCGTCCCGGTACCGACCCGCCAGCAGTTCGACGCCCGGGACGCGGCCGGCGAGTTGCTGGTCGCCGGTCCGCCCGACTTCGTCTTCGACGCCAACGACGAGTTCGTCTTCATGGCCGCGGACGCCGGTGATCGCGCCGATCCGGCGACGTGGCCCGCCGACTGGGAACACGTGGCGGAGATCGAGATCACGGACCCGCGCGACGGCGGCCGGGCATGGGCGTACCTGGTGTGGTTCCGCGAGCCACCCCCGCCGCCGGCCCTGGCGCCCTACGTCACCGTCGACCCGGACGGCCGACGCGTGCGGGCCGCCGACTATGACGTCGAGTACGCCAACGGCCGCAACTTCTTCACCGGCATCCGACTCGCCGCAGCCGACGGCTCGCCGCGGCAGAACCTGCTGCGCCAGAGCCGCATGCGCGGCAGCCCCACGTTTTCGCTCTTCCTGAAGCGGGTGACGTTCGACTTCACCGAGCAGAACTCCCTGATCGCCGTCGATGGCATCCGGAGCGGCCCGGTACGCGCGGTGCGCCGCGCACGGCTCACGATCGACCTCGGCTCGTTCTTCCCCGAGCTGCCCGGCGGCATCTCGTACACCTACCACTACCGCTCGGCCTACCTCACCCCGTCCCGCATCCGCTTCTCCGGATTGCTGCTCCGCGCGCTGCGGGAGTTCCGCTTCGAGAACCTGCTCGAGTTCGCTCCCACAGCGCTCCCGCTGCGCTATTTCGATCGCACGCGGCCCGACGGGATGCTGGTGTCCGGCACCGAGGGCCACGAAGTCGCGAACGTCGACGACCACGAGTGGTGGGTCCACAGCAGCGATGCGGGCACGATGCTGCATGCCTTCGTGATCCCGGACCGTTGGCTGGCCGCGGGGATCGCCCGCGGGACACTCGTGCGCCCCGCGGGCGCCACCGCGGCGGGAACGGCCGTGGGGTACACCCTGCAGCACATGACGCGGCTCCGCGAAGCCGGCAACTTCGAGCTCGGCCAGGTCAGCATCGCCCTGCCGCGGCCGTTCGCGCCGGGGGACGAGGAGGATGCACTGGCTCTCGTCCGCACGCCGCTGGCGACCGAGATCCGCTGGTCGCAACGCGAGCGGAACGGCGACGTCGCCCTCGCGGAGTGATCGGCTCGCCGCGGCTCAGCCGACCAGGGTCGCGATCTCCCGGTTCGCGCGGCCCAGCATCTGCGCGGCGCCGCGCAGCAGATTCTCCAGGATCGTGATGGCGACGGGCGGGTGCGTCCGGCCGAGGCGTGCGAACTCCGCGGTGCCGAGCGTCCAGCACTCGACCGCCGTATCCGCCTTGACGTCGGCGGTCCGCGGGCCACGATGCACCACCGCCAGCTCGCCGAACGTCCGGCCGGCCGACAAGGTGGCGAGCCGCCGCAGCCGCCCGTCGGGCAGATCCACGGTGACGCTCACCTCGCCCCGTTCCAGCAGGAAGACGGCGTCGGCCGGGTCGCCCCGCCGCACCACGAGCGTGCCGGCCGGAAACGACCGGCGGTCGAGGACCCGCTCGAGCTCGGCCAACGCCGCCGCGTCCAGGCCGACGCAGGCATCGTGCTCGGCCAGCGTGACGACACGCGGCACCACGTCGCACGGCCGCCGTGCGGCCAGGACCTGCTGTTCGCACCACTCGAGCGCCCGGTCGAGGTCGGGAAAGGCACGCAGCAGGCCATGGCCCTCGCGCCCGGCCATCCGCTCCTCGAGCGCCCGCAGCAGCTTCGGCTGGGCCGCCGCGCTGGCCACCACCAGGCTGCGGCCCGCACCGAGCAGCGTGGGCCCGAGATCGCAGAGCAACCGGCGGGCGCTCTCGTCGACGGCCGTCACGCGCCCCAGGTCGAGGACAGTGTGGTCGGTGTGCGTCGCGGCATCGACGATCCGATGGACGACCGCCTCGACGGCGGCGAACGTGAGGTCGCCCTGGAGTTCATAGACCCGCGCGCTGGCGCCATCCTCGTCGAGCAGACGCGACTCGGACTCTTGCCGCACCCGCTTCGAGCGCACCCGCGCCAGCGTGTACTCCGCCCGGATCGTCCCGCGCGACGCGCGCGGCGCCCGCATCAGGTGCAGGTCGAGCTCCCGGGCCAGATCGCGGCACACGGCGATGCCGCGCGCGCTGTTGCCGCGCTCGTCGAGCGGCGGCGAGAACACGCCGATGCCGAGCTGCCCCGGCAGAACCGCCAGCACGCCGCCGGCAACGCCGCTCTTGGCCGGCATCCCGATGCGGTACATCCATTCGCCGGCGTAGTCGTACATCCCGCAGGTGGTCATCACGCTGAGCACCGAACCCACCTGCTCCTGGTGGATGGCCCGCTCGCCGGTGACCGGATTGAGGCCCCCGTTCGCGAGCGTCGCCGCCATGACACTCAGATCGCGACAGGTGACCTCGATGGCGCATTGCCGAAAGTAGAGGTCCAGCGTGGGCTCCGGGTCGTCGGTCAGGATGTCGAAGTTCCGCAGCATGTGGCCGATGGCGCGGTTGCGGTGGCCCGTCGCCCGCTCGGACTCGTAGACCCCGGCATCGATGTCGAGCGCTCGCCCTGCGAACAGCGACAGCACGCCGACCAGTCGGCGCAGGCGATCGGCGGGCGAGCTGCCTGCGACGAGCGAGGTGGCGGCGATGGCGCCCGCGTTGATCATCGGATTCAGCGGACGGCCGGTGCCCGGCGCCAGGCTGATCGAATTGAAGGCGTCGCCGCTCGGCTCCACGCCGATGCGCCGCAGGACGGCCTCCTCGCCCCGGTCCTCCAGTGCGACGCCGTACACGAACGGCTTGGAGATCGACTGGATGGTGAAGGGCTGCCGCGCGTCGCCGACCTCGTAGACGCGGCCGTCCGTGGTGGCCAGGCAGATGCCGAACCACCGCGGGTCGGCCTTGGCCAGCTCCGGAATGTAGGTGGCGACCTGGCCGTCCCCCAGGGCGGAGTAGCGATCGTGCAGGCGATCGAGCAGTTGCTGGATCGGCGACGCGATCGCCGTCCGGAGATCAATATCCATCCGTCACCGCCTCCCTGCAGGCAAGCTTCGTGCCGCGATGCGCGGCATCGGCCCGCGCCGGTTTTCGGCTCGCAGCGGCTGGCCCACCCCCCTCCCGGCAGGCCGGACTGCCCGCGGCGGCAGCAGGGTGCTAGCGCGTGCGGCAGCGCTCGAGCAGTTGCGCAGCCGCCCCGTCCTGGGGATACGCGGTGCGCAGGGCCTCCAGGATCTCTTCCGCCTCGGTCCATTCGCTGCTCCGGACGGCGTCGAGCGCCTCGGCGAACGCGGCGGCGCGGCGGGCGAGAACGCCGTCGGTGTCGTCGGCTTGCCTCCCCATGAGCTCGTACACCGTGACGCTCTGCGTGCGACCCCGGACCCGCGCATGGTCGATCTCCCGGCAGACGAACTCGGCGCCAATCTCCCGGCGGGTCGACGGCGCCAACAGGATGCGCGTGCCGTACACCTCGTTCAGATGCTCGAGGCGGGACGCCAGATTCACCCCGTCGCCCACCGCCGTGTAGCTGAATCGGCGCGACGAACCGAAGTTGCCGACCACGGCCTCGGCCGTGCTGATGCCCATCCGCACCACCAGCCGCGGCAGCCCCTCCCCCTCCCAGGTGTCGTTCAGCCGGGCCAGGCGCGCCTGCATCTCGAGCGCGGCACGGCAACAGCGGGCCGCGTGGTCGTCGACCGAGACCGGCGCACCCCAGAACGCCATCACCGCGTCACCGATGTACTTGTCGAGCAGGCCGCCGTGCGTGAACACCACCTCGGTCATGGCCTCGAGGTACCGGCTCAGCATGTCGCCCAGCGTGTCCGGCGGCAGGCGCTCCGACAGCGTGGTGAAGCCCTTGATGTCGCTGAAGAAGACCGTGATCGTCCGGCGCTCGCCGCCGAGCCGCAGGCGGGCGGGTTCACGGGCGAGGAGATCGGCGATCTCCGGGTTCACATAGCGCCGGAAGGCGTTGCGGATCTCGCGCTTCTCGCCCTCCTCGACCACCGACAGATGCACCGCGCCCCCGAGCGTGCCGAAGACCAGCGCGGCCAGGGGGTAGACCGCCCCGAGCGCCAACCCCTGGTCCGCGAACAACCATTGCGTCCCGACGAGATACGCGCAGGCCAACAGGAACGCCGCGACCGTGCCCCACAAGGCGCGCAGGCGGCGGAGCAACGGTCCCAGCAGCAGGCCGAGAGCCAGCACCGCGATCGCCTCCGCAGGGACCAGCCACCACGGGCGCCGGAGCGCCCGGCCGGTCAGCACGTTGTCGAGCAACGTCGCCTGCAGCTCGACGCCCGGCGACACCGCCGTGAAGGGCGTGGGCACCTCGTCGAAGCCGGCCGCGGTGAACCCAACGACCGCGATCCTGCCTGCGAGCTTCGCCCGGGGGACACGACCGGCGAGGACGTCGGCCGCGCTGACCTGCGGCACCGTGCCGCGCGGCCCGAGGAAGTCCAGCCAGAGCTGTCCCGCCCCGTCGACGGGAACCTCGCGACCACCGACCTGCACCCCGGCAACGCCGCCCGGTCCGAGGCGCAGCGCCGCCGCGCCGCGCTGCAAGAACACCCGCAACAACTCGAGCCCGAAGGCAGGAACCAGGCGGCTGCCGACCGGCAAGGCGACCGGCACCCGGCGGTACACGCCATCGGGATCGACCGAGAAGTTGATGTATCCGGCGCCGGCCGCCGCGCGCCCGAACCGCGCGATGGCCAGGTTCGCCCGGACCGGCGCCGTGACGCCCGGCATCGTGCCGGGTCGCGCGCCGCCCGCGCTGAGGACGGTCAGCTCGGGCAGCGACTCCATGCGCGCGGCCAAGTCCGGATCCGTGGCCCCGCCGAACTCGAAGAAGTGCGCCAGGACGACGCGATTCGCGCGGCGCAACGCCGCCTCGAAGCGCGCGTCGTCGTCGAGTTCGCCGTCGAGGAGCCGACGCACGTCGGCAGCGGACTGGTCGGGCGCGGCCTCCAGCGCGGCCGCGAGCTCGCCGCGATCGACGCCGCTGGTCGGCTGGTCGAACACGATGTCCAATCCGATCGCCGCGACGTCGCTCGCCACCAACCGATCGATCAGGTCGGCGAGCCGTGCCCGGGGCCACGGCCAGCGGCCCACCTGGTTCAGGCTGTCCTCGTCGATGGCGACGACCACCACGTCCGATCCCGCCGCGATCGGACCGCGCGCGAGATGGCGGAAGTCGAGCAGCTTGCGGTCCAGCACCTCGATCGGCAGCGGCGCCAACAACCGCAGCGCCGCCACCGCGAGCGCGACGGCGAGGCAGACGGTCGCGACGCCGATGCGCCGTCCGGTCACCGTCAGCGGCCGGGCGGCACGGGCGGCGGCGGAGGCGGCGGCTTCGTCCCGCGCGGCGTGTAGTTCGGTTGGTCGACCGCCCGCTCCTCCGCCGAGAAGGCGCGCTGGCCCCCGCGCTGCGGCCGGCGGGCGTCCTGGCGGTTCTCACGCCGGCGCCCCCCCTCCCCGGCGGGCGGCGCCATTTGCGTCATGCCCTGCAAGCGGCGGAACCGGCTGGCCGAGAGCACCTCGGGTGCGCTCGGCCGGCTGCCCCGGCGAATGCGGGTGGCCCGGCCGGGGGAGACGTCCACTTCGCCCCGCCCGATCGGGTCCTGGCGACCGCGGACGCGCGTGACGTTCTCGACGCCGACGATCAACGTCTCGTCCTGGGCGGCGTCGTATTCCGCGATGAAACTGGTGCCCCGAACGCCCGCGATCGCGGTGGGAGTCTCCACCTCGAACCGCGCGCGCGGCTCCGCGTAGCGCTCGGTGACCGCGGCCTTGATGGTGCCGAGCAACAACTCGAAACGCGACACCGTCGCTGGCGCGAGCATCTGCTCGGTGATGACGAGCTGCGAGCCGGGGGCGAGCGTCAGCGACGACTCCTCCCGCAACACGATCCGCATCCGGCCGTCGGCGAGGGTCCGGAGCTGATCCCCCACCCGCACGCCGTCGCCGACCCGGAGGGGGCTCCAGGCGGTCTCCCCCTGGCGCTGCACCTCACCGCCGCCGCTGATCTCGGCCACCGTGCCGACCTGCTCCGCGCGGGCGGTGACGGCGGCCCCGGCGACGACCCACAGCGCGGCGAGCACGAGCAACAGGCGGGACGGCCGGTGTGACGTCATCTCAGTACGAGAAGCGGATCTCCGCCGCCACCAGGTGGCGGCGGTACTGATAGAAGTCGATGTTCGAGTTGTCGAAGGTGCCATAGTACGTGACCCCCGCGCTGAAGTGCGTCGTGATCGGCCGCCGGAGGGCCACCTGCACCTGATTGATGGTGTCGCGCCGCTTGTACCGGAAGTTCACCACGCTGTTCGGCTCCTGGTAGCGCTCCCACCGGAGAACGTAGGTGATATCGACGCTGGTTCGCCAGCCCGGCGTGAAGCCGAAGCCGACGAACCCCTGGTTGTAGGTGAACCGGTAGTCTCCCGGGCAGAGGGCGGAACCGGGATTGTTCGACACGGTCCGCACGCAGGCCGCCTGCACGCCGCCGGTGGACTCGTTCGGCCGCTCGGACCCGAATTCGTACCCCCCGGTGGCGTATCCGGAACCCCAATAGACGGTCTGGCTGAGCGTGGCGACGTCGGTCGGTCCGTCGCGGACCCCCTCGAACGGGTTCTGCAGGTACGTGGTCTCGCCGTGACGATAGAGCAACTGGGTGAGACCCCATGAACCCTGCGTGTAGGACAGGAACGGCGTGACGAAGGGTTCGCGGGAAAATCCGTCGCCGCCGAGCGCGTAGTGTTCGAATCCCGCCTGGGCGCCGGCCCAGAGCTGGGGAAGCAACGCCAGGCCGCCGGTCGCCTGGACCCGATTTGAACGCAGGTCGAAGTCCGTGAGGCGGAAGTGCAGGTTCTGGTAGAGGTCGTACTCCAGGCCCACTTGCGCCCAGTCGCGGTCGACGACGTCCACGCTGCCCCCCGCGCCGAGCGTGATCGCCCCGTCGGCAGGGTCGCCGACGCCCGGAATCACCTGGCCGTCCGGGGCGAGTGAGACGTTCGAGTCGTACTCGAGCCCCGTGTGAGCATGGATCTCCCATCGCCGCCCGGCGGCAGTCGCCGGGCCACTCTCGGGGGCGAGCGTGGGGTCGGGGAGGCCTTGCGCGCCGGCAAGCCGGAACCCAGCGACCACGCAGATCGCAACCAGAACACCGAGATGCACGCCGGCCGGAAGCATCACAGGAGCTGTCCCCTGTCAATCTTGCAGGTCTTGAAGCGGGCCTATCGCATTCGCCCTTGCACCGGTACGTTCCGCCTGTCACGAACATGATTCGTCTTTCGATGCGCCCGACGCGCTCTGCCATCCTCGCCCTCCTCCTGGTCGCGTTCGCCGCGCCCGCGTGGGCCACCGACGCCTGCCTCCCCCGGCTCGGCGAGCTGCAGTGCTACGAGATCAAGCCGGCGTCGTTCCCGCGCACCCCGGTCGCCGTCGAGGACCGGTTCGGCGAGGTTACGTACCCCCTGCGGTATCCGCACCGCTTCTGTCTCCCCGCGGGATCCGAGCGGCCTCAGGCCCCCGGGGACGTCCTGGTTGGTCATGCCATCCGGCCCGGGGGCGGCACGGCCGTCCAGCAGCGGCTCCTCACCCGCTTCGGACGCGTCGACGTCGAGGTGCGCCGCCCGGCACTCTTCCTCGTCCCGAGCAGCGACCTCGCCGGGACGCCGCCCGCCGCGACGGCGACCGACCTCCAGTGCTGGCAGGTCAAGCGCACGCCCGGGACCCCGCGCCTGTCGGCGGTGCGCGACGTTGCGATCGATACGGGCTTCGACCGCGCGACGATCGACCTGCTCGACCCCGTGCGCCTGTGCGTCCGCGCCAACACGGACGGGCGCGATCCATCCGCGCCCGCCCGCACCGATCAGCTACTCTGCTTCCGCACCCGGTCGAGTCAGCGGTTCGCCGGCTTCGAGGTATTCCTCGAGAACCGGTTCGAAGCGGATCCCGGCCGGCTGATCCACCGCCGCGAGTTCTGCGTCCCGGCGGTCGACGATCCCGGACCAGGCGTCACCACGACCACGTTGCCGCCGTGCTCCACGACGACGACCACGTCGACGACGACGACCACGACGACCACCACGTCGACGACGACGACCACCACGACGTCGACCACCACCACGACCACGACGACGACCACCACCACGACATCGACGACCACGACGACAACGTCGACGACGACCACCACCACGTCGACGACCACGACCGTGCCGCCGCGGTGTGGCGACGGAACGATCACCGCCGGCGAGGAGTGCGACGACGGCAACACGGCATCGGGCGACTGCTGCTCGCCCACCTGCACCATCGACCCCGACGGCGCCGCCTGCAGCGACGGCGACGTCTGCAACGGCGCCGAGACATGCCGGGCCGGGCGCTGCGAACCGCCCGATTCCTGCCGCACCTCCTTCCTCACCGCAGCGGTCAGCAATTTCCAGTCGAACACGGTCTCGCTGCTCGACGGGGCGACTGCCGCCGTGACCGCGACGATTCCGGCCGGGAACGGGCCCTGGGGCATCGCCCAGCATCCGCTGGGCAGGGAGATCTGGGTCACCAACCGGAAGAACGCGACGGTGTCGGTGATCGATGTCCTCACCCGGGCGGTGACCGCTTCGATCCGCGTCGGCGGCGTGCCGCTCGGCATCGTGTTCGACCCGACCGGCGCCCGAGCCTACGTCGCCAGCTACGGCCGCAACAAGATCGAGGTCATCGACACCGCGACCCGCGCACGGGTCGGGCGCTTCCGCACCGATCGCGGCCCGGCCGCGCTCGCGTTCGACGCCACGGGCCGCACCTTGTGGGTGACGAACTTCGGGGCCAACACGCTGCAGGCCATCGACCCGGCCACCGGCAAGGTTCTGGCCCGATTGCGCACGGGTCGAAAGCCGCTCCAGCTCGCCATCGACGATGCGCGCGGACGGGTGTACGTGGCCAACTTCGGCAGCGGCTCGGTGACGGTGGCCGGCGCCGTCAGCCGCACCGTCCTCGCCACCCTCAAGGTTGCCGGCAAGCCGTTCGGCATCGCCGTCGATCCGGTGCGTGGCCGGCTCTTCGTGGGCGACTCCGGCGGCGACCGCGTGGCGGTCTTCGACACCGTCGCGGGCAGCCCACTGGCCCCACTCACGGTTCCCGCGGGGCCGCTCGGCCTGGCCCTCGACCCGGGCGGGCGCCTGCTCGTGACCAGCGGCGTCGCGGGCGTCGTGTCCGTCGTGGAGCCGGTGACGGGTGCCGCCGGCTCCACCCTGGTCGGCAGCCTGCCCGTCGCCTTCGGTCAGTTCGTCGGCACGGTCACCACCGATTGCGCCGGCACCGCGCCGCGCTGCACCGACATCGACCCGACCATCGTGGGCACGTGCGCGCCGCGCGCCGGCTGCCAGTTCGTCGCCCGCCCCGATGGGGACGCGCTCGGGGCGCTGGTCGCCGCGCTCGCCGACGCCGTCCGCACCCTGCCCGCAACGAGCGTGCGCGACCCGGCGGGGGTGACGACACTCGCCGACGCGATCGAGCGCGTGCGGCAGGCGCTCGCCGCCGGCGCCACGGCGCGGACGATCCGGCCCGACGTGCAGGGTGTCGTCGGCTCGGCCCGCAAGGCACTCCGACGCAAGGCGCTCGACCGGGACGCCGCCCTGCGTATCCTGGACCTGGCACGCCGCGCCCGCGTCCTCATCCGCCGCACGCGCTGATCCGGCGCCCCGTCAGGACGGGTCGTCGCAGGCGAGGTCGGCGCGCAGCGAGGCCAGCCGAGCGCGCAACGCCGCCGCG
Organism: uncultured delta proteobacterium; assembly: GCA_963851365.1. GTDB lineage: Bacteria > Desulfobacterota > Binatia > DP-6 > DP-6 > CAVQLX01. Next base: position 24,297 of record CAWKPA010000001.1, read on the forward strand.
GCGGGCCCGACCGAGCCGGCCAGCGCGGCGTCGGCAAGTCCGAGTTGGGCACACCCGACCGCGAACCGGCCCCGCCGGAGATAGCGCCCCGCACGGCCCAGGCGTTTGGCGGACACACGCGCCGGCGCGCCCGTGACGGCGCGGGCCTTCCGCGCGTCGACCAGCGCGCCTCGTAGCGCGCGGGCCTGAGCGAAGAACGGCGTCGCGCGGGTTCGGACGGCATCACGAACGGCGGCGTAGGCCGGCTTCGGCTGGAGGGCCGTATCGAACAGGAGCGGCGCGTTCGGCGCCGCCTGATCGAACGGCGGGAAGTGATCGAGCCACGACTCGCCGTCGTGCACGCCCCACAGGGTGACCGCGCGGCAGGCGGGCACCGCCATGCATGCCCCGACGACGTCGGCATAGAACGCCGCCTGACGCGCCAGGGGATCGGGATCCGCGCGGAAGTGCCACAGCGACACGTCGAGCTCCGTCAGCTCGAGCGGGATGCCGAGCGACCCGAGCGCACGCAGCGCCTCCTCGAACGCCTGGCGGCTGGGCAGCGGGAAGAACGGGAAGAAGTGCGCCTGGAGCCCGATGCCGTCGATGGGGACGCCGGCGGCGCGCAGCATGGACACGGTCTGCGCCAGCGCGTCCAGCTTGGGACTGGGATAGGAGAGCGAAAACTCGTTCACCACCAACTCCGCGTCCGGGTCGAGCGCCCGCGCCAGGGTGAACGCTTCCGCGATCCACCCCGGCCCGAGCGTCCGGAAGAAGAGGTTGCCGTCGAGATCGCCCGTGAGTGCGTCGAACGGCTCGTTGACGACGTCCCACAGCGCCACCCGGCCCCCGTAGCGTCTCGTCATGGTTTCGACGTGGGCGCGGACGAGTTCACGCAGCCGCGCCGCGGGGTCCGCGGCAGCCCCGACCTGGGCATCGAGGTCCGCGGGCAGCTGCAAGCGGCCCCACAGCAGCGTGTGCCCGCGGAGCCGTAGCCCGTTCGCGGCCGCGAACCCGGCGATCTCGTCGGCGTCAGCGACGTCGTAGACGCCGACCAGCGGCGCGACGACGCCCCACTTCATCGCGTTTTCGGCCGTGACGGCCGTGAAATGGGTGGCCAGCAGCGCTCGCACGGCGGGACTCTGGTCGCGGGCGGCCGTGGCACCGACGTGCACATGGGCTTGCCGCGCGGTCTGGGCCAGCGTGCAGGTGCTCGCGGGCAGCGCGCAGTCCTGCGTCACCACGGCCCCCACTGGCGACGCGGCGCACGCGAGGAGCATCGGCGCCACCGCCCAGCGGGCGGCCCGGACCAGCGTCATCACGACAAGGACGATATCCGAGCGCGCGGAACCGGCGCAACGGCGCGAGGCGGGGTCGTCGCGCCGATCGCATGCTGCTAACAAGCGGGCGCATGAGCCGGGAGATTCCGCGCGAGGAGTTCTCCGACGCCGATCACGCCCGGTTCGCGGCGCGGCTCCAGGAGAATCTCGCCGCCCTCGCGGTCGTGCTGGATCGCCCGGACTTCGGGCTGGGGCCGACCACCCTCGGCGCGGAACTCGAACTGAGCCTGGTCGACGCTGTCGGGCGACCCCTCCCGGTGAACCGCGCCGTGCTGGCCGACGCCGTCGACCCGCGCGTGGCGCTCGAGGTCGACCGCTTCAACCTGGAGGTGAACACACGGCCGGTGGCGGTCGCCGGCCGCCCGTTCGACGCGCTCGCCGCCGACCTGTCCGAAGCGCTCGCCGCCATCGCGCGCGCCGCCGCGCCGCACGGCGGCCGGCCGATCGCCGTCGGCATCTTGCCGACGCTCGCCGCCAGGGACCTGCAGCCCGGCATGTTGACCGATTCTCGCCGCTACCGCGCGCTCTCTGCCGCCATCCGCCGCCTGCGGCACGCGCCATTCCGTATCCGCATCGACGGCGAGAACCCGCTCGACGTCACGTGCGACGACGTCACGTTCGAGGGCGCCAACACCTCGCTGCAGCTCCACCTGCGCGTCGCGCCGGCCGACTTCGCCGCCACGTTCAACGCGGCCCAGATCGCCACCGCGCCGGCGCTGGCGATCGCCGGCAACTCCCCGCTGCTGCTCGGGCACCTCCTCTGGGAGGAGACACGCGTTGCCCTCTTCCGGCAAGCCGTGGACGAGCGCATCGCGGCGGCCGACGAGGACTGGCGGCCCGCTCGCGTCTCGTTCGGGCACGGGTGGGTACGCCGCGGCGCGTGGGAGCTGTTCGCCGAAAGCGTCGCCTTCCATCCTCCGTTGCTCCCGGTGACGTCGCCCGACGACCCGCTCGGTTGCGCGCGCGCAGGCGGCGTCCCGCCTCTCGACGAACTCCGCCTCCACCACGGCACGGTGTGGCGCTGGAACCGTGCGGTCTACGACCCGACGGCGAACGGGCACTTGCGCATCGAGCTGCGGGCCCTGCCCGCCGGCCCGTCCGTCCGCGACATGATGGCCAACGCGGCGTTCCTCCTCGGCCTCACACTCGCGCTGGCGCCGGACGCCGACCGCCTGACGAGCGCGCTCACCTTCGGGCAGGCGCGGCGGAATTTCTACGAGGCCGCCCGCCGTGGCCTCGACGCCGAGCTGTTGTGGCCGTCCCCGCGCCCGCCGTCGCCGCGACTCGTGCCGGTCTCCGGGCTGGTCGCGGACCTGCTCCCGATGGCGCGGGACGCGCTCGAGCGCGCCGGGATCGACGCCGCCGAGACAGACGGACTCCTCGACGTCGTCGGCGCGCGGGCGGCGACGCGCCGGACGGGGGCACGCTGGCAGCGTGACACGCTGCGGGCCTGCCTGCGCGCCGAGGCGCGGCCGGCGGCGCTCCGCACGCTGGTGCTGCGCTACCTCGCGCTCGCCGAATCGGGCCAGCCGGTGCACGACTGGCCGCTGGCGCCGTGAGCCGCCCGGGGATATGGGCGCCCTCGCCGGTGACCCCGACCCGCCGCCTCGCCATCGCCCTCGCCACGCTCGCCGTCGTCACCTCGATCGGCACGCTGGGGTTCGTCGCCATCGAGGGCCTGTCGGTCGCCGACGCGCTCTACCTGTCCGTGGTGTCGCTGACGACGGTCGGCTACGGCGACGTGGTCCCGGAGACGGGCGCGGGGCGCCTCTTCGCCGTGCTGCTCATCCTCTCGGGCGTGGGCAGCGCGCTCTACCTCTTCACGGTCGGCGCGCAGCTGGTGCTGGAAGGGCAGCTCCGCGACCTCTACGGGAGAACCGCCATGCAACGACAGGTGGATCGTCACCGCGACCACGTCATCGTCTGCGGCTACGGCCGCTTCGGCCGCGTCGTCGCCGACGAGCTCGTCCGAAGCGCAACGCCGCTGGTCGTCGTCGACGCCGACCCCGCGCGCGACGAGGAGCTGCGCATGCGCGGCATCCCATACATCATCGGGTCCGCGGTGTCGGACGACGTCCTCGAACGCGCCGGCGTCCGCCGGGCGCGGGCCATCGTGGTCGCGACGCCGTCCGATCCGGACAACGTCTTCATCACGCTGTCGGCCCGCGAGAAGAACCCCGCGATCCGCATCCACGCGCGCGGCGAGACCGAGGAAGGCCTTCGCCGCCTCCAGCTGGCCGGCGCCGACCAGGCAATGTCGGCCTACCACAGCGGCGGCGTCCGGATGGCGGCGTCGATCCTGCGCCCGTCCGTGGTGGACTTCCTCGAGCTCTCCGCGCCGGGCCGCCACGATGCGCTGGCACTGGAAGAGATGAAGGTGGTCCGTCCCTCGCGCCTCGAAGGTCGCACCCTCGCGGACGTCGAGGCCGAATGGCCGCGCCTGCGTGTGGTCGCGCTGACGCGCGGCAGCGAGCCGACCCGGATCGCGCCGCTGCCGGCCACCATGCTCGAGGCCGGGGATCTGCTGGTGGCGATCGGCGAGCGCGATGCGCTCTCGCGGCTGGCGCAGGCGTCGGCCGGCGAGTGACGCTCAGCGGCCGTCGCCCGCGAGATGGCGGGCGATCGTGGCGTCGTCGATCCCGAACGCGCGCGCGACCCGCGCCGCCACGACGAGGGCGCGCCAGTGGCTCGCCCCCACCACGTCGCGCCCCACCGGCCAGGCGGCGTCATCCACCCGCAGCACCGCGCCGCCGGGGGCGTGTTCGATGTCGGTGGCGCCGAACCCGATCGCGCCTGGCGTGCGGGTGGCCAGCTCGGCCAGGAACGGGTCGTCGGTGCAGAGCAGGAGCATCCCCGGTCGCGCCGCGGCGAGCTCGGTCACCTCGCGCCGCAGCGTGGCCAGCTCGTCGCCTTCCTCGCTGTAGCTGGGCGCGAGCGGCGCCACGACCGCGATGTCCGGGGCGAGCAGGTCGAGGTGCGCGCGCATGTCGCCCGCCGAGCGCACGCCGAGTTCGAGCACCATGACGTCCACCGGCGGCCGGGTGCCGTATGCCGCCCACAGCGCCCCGGCCATGCCCGCCGCCAGCCGGCCCGGCGTGCGGGTGTCGACCTCGCGGCCGAGGATGGCAAGCGGCACCCCGATCTCCGTGTTGTACGAGAGCGGATTGGCCCGGACGCGCAGTCGGCGCGCCAGCAACTCGGCGACCGCGCGCTTGATGACCGTCTTGCCCTGCACCCCGGTGATGGCGACCACCCGGGGCCGGGCGCGCGCGAGATGCGTCCGCGCGCCGTGCCGCAGCAGCGCCACGCCGGCGCGCCGGACGGCGTCGCGTGGAGCGGCCGCGGCGGCGCCGGACGCCGGCACCGGCACGACACGGGCCGGCCGCCCGGCAAAGTAGTCGTCGAGCCGGTCGAAGGCGCGCTGCACGTCGTCGGCGCCGCGGGCGTAGCACAGCCGGAGGTGCGACTCGCCCGTCGGTCCGAAGGCGACGCCCGGCACCAGCGCGACCCGGGCCCGCGCCAGGATGTCGGCCGCCAGCCGGCGCGAGTCGCGCGCCAGCGTCACGGTGTCCTTGACACGCGGGAACACGAAATAGGACGCGTTCGGCTTCTGGTAGTCGAAGACGTGCGGCAGCGCATCGAGCCGCTCGATCACCTGGTCGCGGCGGCGCCGGAACTCGGCGCGGAATCCGGCGACGATCTCGTCGCCCAGCTCGAGCGCCGCGAGGGCCGCGTACTGCGACACCACCGGCGCGCAGGTGACCAGGGCGTCGTGCACCGCCATGACACGGGCCACCAGCGGGGCGGGCCCGTGCAGGAAGCCGACGCGCCAGCCGGTCATGGCATACGCCTTCGAGAACGAACAGACCCGCAGGACGCGGTGACGTGCCCAGAGCTCCTGCGCCGCGCTGTGGAGGCGCGCCTCGCCGTAGAGGAAGTCCTTGTAGACTTCGTCCGCGATGACCACGAAATCCTCGCGCTCGGCCACCTCGAGCATGCGGCGCGTCTGCGCGGCGGAGAACACGGTGCCGGTCGGGTTGTTCGGGTTGCACAGGATGAGCGCTCGGGTGCGCCGCCCGGCCGCGGCGGCGATGGCGTCCGGGTCGAGGTCGAAGTTCGCGTCCTCGGCGAGCGGCACGAAGCGGGGTTCGGCGCCCGCCAGCCGGATCGCGGGGATGTAGGACGCATAGGTCGGCGACACCACCAGCACCTCGTCGCCCGGCTCGACCAGCGCCAGCAGGCTGGCCGCGATGGCCTCGATCGAGCCGACGGTGACCAGGACCTCGCCGTCGGGGTCGTACGGCATGCCCGCTTCGAGCAAGCGCTCGGAGATGGCCTCGCGAAGCCGCGGCAGCCCTGGCGTGACCGAGTACCGCGCACACGCGCCCTCGGCGAGGCGTTCCTGCGCGTATCGTTTGATCGGCTCGGGCGTGTCGAAGTTCGGGATGCCCTGCGCAAGCGAAACCACGCCGGGAATCCGGCTCGCCTCGAGCTCGACGCCCTTGATCGGCGACAGCTCGACCACGCCACGCCGACCGGCTCCCCACCCACGCTGTCCCATCCCCGGGCGCCCCCACGACGAACGCTATCAAGGCGTTCCGGTCCCCGCCACTCGCCGGGCGACGAACTCGGCCGGCGGCGTACCGCGATCGTCCTGCAGCACGAAGCGGATGCCGTCGTCGTGAACGCGACCGCGGTACGTGTTCACGAAGCCCGGCGCCCCCGGACCCGCCTCGATGCGCGTGCGGAGCGTGACCGCGTGCCCGTCGAGCCGACCGTCGACGATGCCCCGCGGAACCCCCAGGAACGACGCCGTCCCCGACACGACGGCGCCGTCGACGGCGAAGTGGAAGCGCTCGGTGGTCTCCGTTCCCCAGGCGTAGCGCACCGGCGCCACCCAGTCGCCGGCAACCGCCGGCGGCGGCGCGCCACCCCAGCGTCGCCGGAGCAGCGCGGCCAGCGCCACCACGCCCCCCGCGACGAACGCCCCCAACAAGCCCCGTCGCGACCACACGGGCGGCGCCGCCGGCGGCGGAGACGGCACCGGCCGCTTCGAGCCACGCAGTGCCCGCACCAGGTGGTCGAGGCCCTCCTCGAAGGGCCGCGCGGCGAAGTCCACGTGCTGGATGCCCGCGAGCTGGAAGTCGATCCGCTGCGCCAGCTCCGACCGTACCGCGTCCCACGGTTCGAGCAGCACCGGCACCACCGGGCGATCGTACTTGTCGGCGAGCGACAGCTCGCGCGGCACGTACTCCGAGCCCGCCGCCGACGGCGAGAGCACCGCGATCACCGCATCGCTGGCCCGCACCGCCTCGGTGATCGACGCCTCCCACGCCGCGCCGCCCGCCAGGTCCTGCCGATCGAGCCACACCGCGACGCCGCGGCGCTCGAGCGCCGCGACCAGGCGATCGACGAACGCCCGATCGTCGCGCGCATAGCTGACGAAGACGTGGCTCATCGTCCGTGCACCATGGGGACGAAGCGCACGGGCACCACGACCCGCGTCTCCAGGCCCGCGGGCGTCTTCACCAGCAGCCGGAGCTCCTGCTCGGTCCCGCCGACCGGGATGACGAGCCGCCCGCCGGGGGCCAGCTGCTCGATCAGCGCGGGCGGCACCTCGGGGGGCGCCGCCGCCACCACGATGGCGGCGAACGGCGCCGCCTCGGGCCACCCGCGGTATCCGTCGCCGTGGCGGACCTGGACCCCGTCGTACCCGAGGCGCCGCAGCCTGTCGCGCGCCGCCGTCGCCAGCGGCTCGACGATCTCGATCCCGTAGACCTCGGCACCCAGCTCGGCGAGCAGCGCCGCCTGGTACCCGGAGCCCGTGCCGATCTCGAGCACGCGCTCCCCCGGCTTCACCGCCGCGAGCTCGGTCATCAAGGCGACGATGTACGGCTGGCTGATGGTCTGTCCGTGCCCGATGGGAAGCGGCCGATCCTCGTAGGCCTCGATCCGCAAGCCGGGCGGAACGAACTCGTGCCGCGGCACCGTCCGCATGGCGCCGAGCACGCCCGGATCGGTCACACCGCGCGCCGCGATCTGGTCGTGGACCATCCGCGCACGCGCCGCGGCGGCTCCCTTCGCCCCCCCGCCCTCGCCGCCCGCACTGCACGCGGCCAGGCCCACAAGCACGATCGGCGCCATCGGGAGCAGCAGGTCGATCATCGGCAATCCTCCCGCACCACGAGCCGCCCGCGGGTTCCCCCGACGCGCGCGCGCAGCACCCGCGTGGCGGCGTCCCACTGCCAGCGCGCCCGCGCGACCGGTCGCCCGTTCCAGGAGACGGCGCAGGGCGCGAACGGCGCGTTCAGGGTGGCGAGCGACGCCGCCACCTCGTACGTGCGGCGGCGCGAGCCGCGAATCGCCAGCTCCCAGCGGCCCGGCCGTTCCAGCGAGCGCAGGCGCTCCCGGCGATGGAACGCCGCGGTGCTGCGCCCGCGCGGGAAAGCGAGCAGCACCAGGCGATCGCGCCGATCGTCGAGCGTCACCAAGCCCAGCGCCGGGTCGCCGCGCCCGGCCAGCGTGTCGACGTCCGCCGGCAGCAGGGGCAACACCGCCCCCGCGCGCACGAAGAGCGGCAGCTCGTCGAGCGGCGCCGGCACGACGACGGCGCGGCCGCCCGCGAGCGGCGTCGCGGCGCCGAGGACGAAACTGCCCGACGCGGAGTCCCACGCGCCCGCCCGCCAGAGGTCGATCCAGTCGCCGCGCGGCAGGTAGACCTCGCGCGTCGCGACCCCCGGGGCCAGCACGGGCGCCGCCAGCAGATCGGGGCCGACCAGGAACTGGTCGTCACGCGCCACCGCCGCGGGGTCGCCGGGGTGCGTCAGCACGGCGTGGCGCATGATGGGCAGACCGGTGCGGCGATAGGTGCGGGCCGCGGCGACGAGGTAGGGATAGAGCTGCGTGCGCAGCTTGGCGTAGCGCTTCCAGTTCTGGACCTGATCCGCGTCGTAGATCTGGGGCCGGGGCTTGGGTGGCAGCGCGAAGCCGTTGTGCTGCGTGCGCATCACGCCCGACACGGCGCCGAGCTGCACCCAGCGAACCAGCAGCTCCGGCGTGAGCGCCCGCTCGCCCAACGCGAAGAAACCGCCGATATCGCTGCCCCAGACCGCGATACCCGACAGCCCCATGCCGAGGCCGCCCGACACCGCCGACGCGAGCCCGTCGAATCCCCAGGTAGTGGAGGGATCGCCGTTCCACACCACCTGGGCGCATCGCGCGGCGCCGGTCCAGCCGGAGCGCTGGAAGCGCACGATCGGCCGGCGCTGGCGTCGCACGAAGGCATGGGCGCCGCAGTGGTAGTCGACCGGGTAGCGGTTGTGACCCGCCGACCCCGTGACTCCGCGCGCCGTGAACGCGTCGAGCGGCGTGTACTCGCCGAAATCCTCCATCCAGCCATCGTGGCCGTCGGCGACCGCCTGGGCGAGCCGGCGCGCGTAGTGCGATCGCCCGGCTCGCGTGCTGAAGTCGTACTGGCCGACGCGGAAGATCGTGCTGCCCGTGTAGTCGTAGACGTACGTGCCACCGCCGGCGTCACGGGTCAGCGCGCGCGCCGACACGGCGTCGGCGAAGGGCGCTGCGTAGGACTCGCACAGCATGGGATTGTAGTAGGTCGTGACCGCCGCGCCGGCGGCGTGCAGCGTCTCGACCCACGCCCGCTCGTCATCGCGCCGCCCCTCGTGGTCGCCGCACGGGAGGTAGTGCGTGTAGGTCTGGATCACCGACACGGGCGCGTCGGCCCGGCGCAGGTCGGCCACCTGCGCCAGGCGCGCGTCGCGCGAGCCGCCGAGCTGGACCCACGGCCCCAGCACCCAGGGGGCGTCCGGCTCGGGCTGGCGGCCTGTCCGCGCCGTGAAGCGGCGCAGGACGTCGGCGGGACGCGGCCCGGCGAACACACGGAGCCGCAACACGGCGGGCGGCGGCGCCGCCGGCACGCCGTCCGGCGCCCCGACCACTTCGAGGCTCCACCGATCGGGATGGTCGGTACCGAGCCGGAAGTAGCTGGTCTCGTCGTTGTCGACGAGCACGCCGACGCCGCGGCTCGAGAGCAGCCAGGGCACCGGATAATAGGTGGCGTCGTCGCGTGCGCGGAACCCGGCACGCGGCACGAACTGCGCGACGATGGACCGCTCCTCGGCCTGGTACGGCCCATCGGCGACGTGGTTCTCCACCACCCGGCCGCGGTGGTCGACGCCCGTGGCCCGCTCGCCAAACCCGAAGAACCGCTCGCCGGGCAACGCCTCGAAGGCGACGCCGAGCGCCTCCACGTCGTCGAGCGGGCCGCCGACGACGCGCAGGGCGAGCGAGACCACGCCCGCGCCCGCCGGCGCGAGCCGGACCTCGACCATGCGCCCGGCCGCGTCCGTGGTCGTGAGCGTGGCGACCACCGCGCGGCCGGCCCGCCGAACGGCGGTGGCTCGGGTCGCGTGCGCCCAGCCAGCCGGCGTGCGGAAGCCCACCGTGCCGGTCGGCCCGGGCGTCGTGTCGGCCGCCTCGACCAGGACGGGTGCGCCCCGGTCGTCGGTGAAGGTGATGCGCCACGGATCGACGGTCACGCGAGCCCGCAGCGCGCCGGCATCGACCCCGGCCGCCGCGGCGGCGCGCACGGCCACGAGCCCGCAGGCCAGCAAGACCAGAACCCGCCGGATGCCCGTCATGGTCGTTGCGGCGTCCGCTGCAGCCGGGAGACGTCGAACCCCTGCGCTGCCGCCCGCGCGACCAGCGCCCGGTACGTCGTCGCGTCCAGCTGCGGCGTCCGCGACAGAATCCAGAGGTAGTCCCGGCTGGGATGGCCGACGACGGCCGTCGTGTACTCGGGATCCACCCAGAGGATGTCGTAGGCCCCGCGGAACGGCCAGACGAACTGGACCGCCAGCCGGCTCCGCGTCGACGGGTCCACCACCCACGCCGTACCGTCGATGGCGTCGACCGGAGCGTCGAGCGTGCCGCGCCGGCATTCGTTGCGCACGGCAATGCTGCCGTCGGCGCGCGGCGTGTACGTCGCGCGCGTCGCGACACAGCCGCGCTGGAAGCGGTTCGGGAACGACGCGATCTCGTACCACGTGCCGGCGTAGCGCTGGAGGTCGACCGCCGGCGCGGTGGCGAGCGGCGCGCGCGAGGCGCACCCCAGCAGCGCGGCCAGAGCCGCCACGGCGAGCCCCCGCCCCATCACATCGGGTCGAGCGTGGCGCCCGGGCCGGTGTCGAGGCACTCGAAGTTCCAGCCCTTCTTCACGTCGACCAGCGGTCCCAGGTACTCGTCGACGAAGCGGCGATGCTCGGGGTGCGCACGATACGGCTCCACGTCGGCAAGTTCGTGAAAGCGGACGACGATGAGGATGTCCCACGACTTCTCGGTGTCCGCGTCGGCGGGTGCGCCAGCCGCCACGCCGCGCACGCCGGGCAGACCGCCCAACACGGCGAGCGCCCGCTCGACGATCTCGCGCCGGGACCGCGGGGTCGCGTGCTCGGACTTGAGCTTCAGCAAGTGAACGCGCTCGATCATGCCTTTCCTTGCCCGCCCCGCCCCGGCCCGGTCAACCGGGCGATCCGTCCCGGGCGCCCCCGCCGCGCTTGAGGACGCCGCCCGGCTCGCGTACACGCCCGCCATGCGACGGCTGCTCGCGTCGGTGCTCCTCGTGGCCGCGACCGCGGCTGCCCAGGCCGGCGACCTCACCGTGCGCCAGCGGACCACGATGGGCGGCGCGACCACGCGCGAGGAGACCCAGTACGCGCACGGGCATCTGCTGGTGATCGACGGGCCGGACACGCGCACTATCGTCGATGTGAACGCCCGCACCATGCAGGTGGCCGACAAGCGGACACGCACCTGGTTCGCGATGACTTTCGACGACCTCCGCCGCCAGGCCGATGCTGTCCAGCGGCGCGCGCGCGCCATGCCCCCCGAGGCGCGCAAGATGCTGGACGAGTTGCTCGGCAGCGGCGACACCGTGCGGCTCGAGCCGACCGGGCGCCGCGAAACCATCGCCGGCTACGAGGCGACGGAACAGGCGCTCGCGGGCGGCCCGTTTCGCGGGAGCATCTGGACCACGGACGCCGTCCCCGTCCCGGACGGCGTGCGCAAATGGCGCGAACTGTCCGCCGATTCGACGGGCGCGGCCGGGCCGGCCCGCCCGCTCACGCAGGCGCTCGCGCGGGTGCGCGGTCTGCCGCTGCGCACCAGCATGACGGCGAACGTGGGAGGCAGCACCTTCGCCACCGCCACCGAGGTCCTCGAGGTGCGTCGGACGCCCGTGCCGCGCGAGGTGTTGGAGATTCCCGCCGGCTTCGAGAAGGTCGCCGCCCCCGCGGTGGAGTGAGGGTTGCGCGCTTGACAGGCGTCCGCGCCGCGGACGATGAGGCGCCATGGTCGACGGTCCGCTTCCCACCTTCCGCCTCGACGGGAAGGTCGCGCTCGTCACCGGCGCCGCGCGGGGCATCGGCGCGGCCTGCGCCCGCACGCTGGGGGCGGCGGGCGCGGCGGTGCTCGTCACCGACGTACTCGACGAGACCGGCCGCACGACGACCGAATCACTCCGTCGGGCCGGCGTTCGCGCCGCGTTCGCCAGCCACGACGTGCGCTCCGAAGACTCCTGGCGGACGGTGGTTGCGCAGGCGATCGAACGTTTCGGCAACCTCGATGTGCTGGTGAACAACGCCGGCGTCGAAGTGATGCGCCCGATCGTGGACACCTCCCTCGAGGAATGGCGGCACGTCCAGTCGGTGAACGTCGACGGAGTCTTCCTGGGCTGCAAGCACGCGATCGCCGCGATGCGTCCGGGCGGCGCGTCGGGGCGTGGCGGCGCGATCGTCAACCTGTCGTCGATCGCGGGCTTGGTCGGCTCGCCGGCCATGGCGGCCTACTGCGCCAGCAAGGGCGCGGTGCGCTTGCTGACGAAGGCGGCGGCCGTCGAAAGCGGACGCTTCGGCTACGGCGTGCGCGTGAACTCGGTCCACCCCGGCCTCATCCAGACGACAATGCTCGAGAACCTCTTCCGCGAGACCGTGGCGCTCGGCCTGGCGGCGACCGAGGAGGAAGGCCGCAACATGGCGTTCGCCCAGCAGCCGATGCACGATCTGCACGCCGTGCCGCAGGACATCGCGAACGTGGTGCTGTTCCTGGCGTCGGATGCGGCGCGGTACCTGACCGGCGCCGAGCTGGTCGCCGACGGCGGCTTCACCGCGGCGTGAGCGCGGTGGCCGTCAGGCGGCGGCCCGGGCGCGGAGCGCGAGGCCGGTCGCCACCGTGGTGAGCTCGTCGCCGCCGCGCAGCCGTGCCGCGCCGAAGCGCTCGGCGAACACCCCCTGCACCGCCGGCACGAACGACGATCCGCCGGTCAGGAACACCGTCGCCACGTCTTCCGGCGCGACGCCGCTGCGGGCCAGCAGGGCGTCGACGCACCCGGCCATCTGGTGCAGCTCCGGCGCGATCCACCCCTCGAAGTCCGCGCGCGCCACGGGGCCGGCGAGCGCGATCGGCCCGTCGGCGAAGCGGAACGGCGCGGCGGCGTCGCGCGACAGCGCCTGCTTGGTCGCCTCGACCGCGCCGTGCAGCGCGAAGCCGAGGTCGTCGTCGATCAGGTGCACCAGCGCAGCGATCTTCTCCGGCTCGAGCGCCTCGGCCCGCAGGCGGCGCAGGAGCTCGGTGGTCTCCCGCGATTTCAGGAACGAGAGCTGCTCCCAGCGCTCGACGCTGTCGAAGAGCCAGCCCGGCACGGGCAGCTCCTGGCCGAAGGCGGTCCGGCGCAGCGAGTCGCGCCCGAGCCCCGGCGCCGCGACGCGGCGGAGCAGCCGCGCGTCGAAGGCGTCGCCGGCCCGTGCGATGCCGTCGACGCCGAGGATCGTCGTCGCCGCAGGGCCGAGACGCACCAGCGTGAAATCGCTGGTGCCGCCGCCGAAGTCGCCGATCAGCACCAGCTCGTCGCGGTCGAGTCGCTCGCGGTAGCCCCACGCCGCCGCGACCGGCTCGAGCTCGAAGGTGACGGGGCCGAAGCCCGCCTGGCGAAGCGCCGTCTCGAGACGGCCGAGCGCGAAGGCCTCGTCGTCGGCGTCGCGCGCCGCCGCGAAACGCACGGGCCGCCCGACGACGACCGGGGTCGCGGCCAGCGCCACACCAAGCTGCGCCTCGGCCGCGCGGCCGAGCTCGCGGAGCACGATCGCGATGAGGTCCTCGAGCCGGTAGCGCCGCCCGAAGAGGTTGGTGGTGGTGAAGAGCCGGCTGGCCAGGTGGCTCTTGATCGACTGGACCAGCCGCCCGCGGCCGCCGGTCTCCACCCAGGTGCGGATGGCCGATGCGCCGGCGGTGATGCGGGCGGGAGCCCGCTCTCGTCCGGCTCTTCCGGATCGACGTGGAGGATCGAGCGGAACGTGGGCGCACCGGCGCCGAAGCGGGCGAGGCACGGCGACTCCCCCGGGCGCGCCACCGCGATGGCGCTGTTGGTGGTCCCGAAGTCGAGCCCGAGCAGGGCGCGCGGCGGCGGGGCGGGGCGGTCTGTCAGCCCGGCAGAGCTCCTCGCGCTTCGGGTCACTCGCGAGGCGCGGACGATGGCTTCGTGCTGATGACCACGGGTTCTTCTTGCGACGGCCGTGGGCACCATGGAGCGGGGGGCGAACGAGGTCAAGGAGGTGGGCGACCGGAACTCCCGGCCAGCGCGAGCGCGACCCGGCGCGCGGCGACGGACGCCAGGCCGGCGGCACGGCTGGTCGCGTCGCGCGGTCCTGCGAGATCCGGCCGCGTGGCGGCGACCGCGAAGCGATCGACGACCCGCTCGTGCTCGCGGAGTGTCACCTCGAGTTCGATGGCGTCACCGTCGGCCAGGTGGTCCACCCGATACGGCGGCACCAGCCCGAAGACGAGCCACGGCGGGGACGTGCCGGGACGCATGCGGTACTCGCCAACCGTCACCGTGAGCAACCCCGCCGCGGCGGAATCCAGCCGGCCCTGCCGGCGGAGTGCGGCCTCGAGCGCCCCGGCCAGCGCCTGCTGGCCGCCGGCGCGCTCCCAGCGCTCCCGGCGGGCCGCCGGCAGGCGCTCGGACATGGCGACCTCGATGCGCCCGATCTGGGCCGCTTCGCCGGTCGCGACGCACGACGCCACGGCTGCGAAGACCAGGAGACGCATTCGTACGAGGACCATGTGTCGTCCTGCACGAATCCACGCCGCGCCAGCGAACGCAACTCGGGGCCGGCGCTTCAGGCGCGGGCCCGCGACGGGCTCGGCAGCAGAGCGCGCGGACCGGGAACCCACTCGCCCGAAGTGCGACAGTGCGAGGGCCCGGGTCGGCGTCGTAGATCGATACCGCGCCGCCGATATTCTATCGCCTCTCGCCTGCATTTCCTCTACAGTTCGCCACTCCCGTCACGACGACACCACGAGCGCGCGCCGCCACGACCGGACGCCTCCGAACCCGCGTCCCTCCGCCACGGCGCCAAGGAGGGGAAGAGCCATGGCCGACGAAGAGATCGGGTTGCCCCCGCTCGAGATCCCATGGACGCTCGCCGCCACGACGCAGCCGCTCGTTGCCGGTGAGCCCGACGAAACCACCATCTCGCTCTTCTTCTTCGAGCCCGCCGAGGAGGATCTGCCCGAGAGCATCCCGCCCGACGAGCGCCTCGTCTACCTCAAGTTCACGTTGTCGGTGTCGCCTGCCGCCTTCCCGCCTGGCACGCCCCCCGTCGCCGGCGGCGCCCTCGGCGCAGGCGTACCGTGCTTTCACCTTCAACTCGACCTGAAGGTGCGGAAGTCGACCAATGCGCTGGGCAGCGTCCGACCCTATTTCCACGCCGCCGCGCCCCTCTACCGGCGCTCGCTGCAGACCGGCGTCGTCGGCTTCGACGTGTTCGAGGGCGAATCCGAGGGCCAGTCCATCGGGAAGAGCCGCAGCCAGATGTACGAGTCCGCGAAGACCCACTCGAACACGACCTCCGCAAGCCTGAGCGCCGGCGCCGGCTTCCCGATCGGCCCCGTGAACATCGGCGTGAGCGGCTCGATCCGGACGACGTCCACCGACATCGCGGCGCGCCGCGAAGGCGCCCAAAGCCTCGACCAGACGACGCGCGAGGCCTCCGAGGAGCGCCGGGAGCTCGTGAGCCACCACACGCGGGTCGAGAACGTGCTGACGCTGCTGAGCGCGAAGTACGTGGGGACGCCGTACCTGCGCTTCTCGATGTCGCCCCCGCCCATGACGCTGCTCGCCGTGGACCCCGCGGACCCGAACCTGTGGTTCAGCCAGCTGCTCGCGCGGCGCTCGTCGGGCGTCGAAGGCCTCCAGGAATTCACGGCCGTCGTCGTCATCCCGCGCGGTGAGGACTTCTGCGTGGAAGCCCGCCTACGCCGCGTGTGCGTGCTCGACGTGCCCCCCGGGCCGCTCACCTTCGACGAGCCCTTCAACCTCCAGCGACACCTCGGACGCGTCCTGAACTACCTCGATCGCGCGTACCCGCCCGGCACACCGCTCGAGGAGTTCGACGTCGATCTCATCGGCGCCCTGCCGAATCCCGACACCTTCACGCGCCCGGTGCTCGAGAACTTCGTCGTCACGGGCTTCCTCATGCTGGCCGACGTCATCTCGCCGACGCCGCTCCCGTCCCCCGGCTCGGTGAAGCGCGCGACGATCAACTTCAAGAGCCACCTGGAATTGTGGCTCGAGACGCTGCGCGACGAGTACGAGCGCGAGGCCGCCCGCTCACCGCTCGAGCGGGGCGTGTTGGTGGGCGACGAGCGCTTCCTCGACACGTGTTTCCAGTTCAGCGCGAGCGACGGTCTCGTCGTGAGCAGCAGCAACGCCGCGGTGGGCCCATTGCAGTTGCTGGACGTGAACCGCCGCGACTTCGACATCGGCGGCGTCGCCGCGACGGCCAGCGCCGCGCGCAAGTCGGTGCGGGAGCGCGCCTACGAGGCGGTGACGCGCGGGAATCTCCTCGAGAACCGCCTCGCCACGCTCCTCGCCAACCGCCGTCGGCCACCGCGGCAGAGGCCGTTCGCCTTCGACGCGGCCGTCGTCGCGACGCTGATCGAGGCATGGGCGAAACTGCCGGCCGGCGACCCGACCAACCTGGCGTTCGAGGCGGCGATCGAAGCCCTGCACCTCGACGACCGGCAACGCCGGCTGCTCGAGAGCGCCGGCGCGCGCGACCTGCGCGGCATCGCCGAAGCCATCCAGAGCACGCCCGCCATCGACCGCTACAACTTGCGCGCCGGCGAGCGCCGGCGGATGCAGCCGGAGAGGAAGGGTCCGGCCCCTGCGCCCGTGCGCTGGCCGATTTCGCCACGTGACGCCGCCGCGATGCGGAAGGCCATCGCCGCCGGCCTCGAGCGCGACCGCTCCGGCGCGCCGGATCAACCCGTGCCGCGCCCACCGGCGCCGCGCTCCCGGCGCCGTCGCTGAGGGCACGCCGCGACCATGGCCCGACGCCGACAAGTCTTCAACCGCCTCGCGCTCGGACCCGTCGTCGGCCACACCGACGAGACGACGACGCGCGTCTGGATCCAGGTCTTCGACGACCCGTCGGACTACAGGCTGCGCGTCTACGGCGTCGGCCTCTTCGATTTCCTGAGCACCGAGGGCACCCGCCTCGAGTTCCGTACCGCGATCGCGATGGCCGGCGGGCTGCTGCCGGACACGCGCTACCGCTACAGCGTGGTGCGTCGGGGCCGTGTCATCCCGGGCACTCGCGCCTCGTTCCGGACGATGCCCCCGCGCGGCTCGATGGCGAACCTGCTCTTCTGTGCGATCTCGTGCAGCGAGCACGAGGAGGACGGCGTGTGGGAAGAGCTCGCCGCGTTCGTGAAGGAGGCCAAGCCGCACTTCATCCTGATGATGGGCGACCAGATCTACGTGGACGAGAACACGCCGAACGTCTTCGCGGAGCACTTCTCGTCGAGGCCCATCGCGCGCCGGACCGCCCTGGCCGAGAAGTATGCTCTGACGTGGAGCCGCAAGCCGGTCCGCGAGGTGCTCGCGAACGTCCCGTGCTACATGATGTGGGACGACCACGACATTCGCGACGGCTGGGGCTCGGTGGCCTCGGACAGTCCCACGCTGCTCGCACGCTTTCCACGCGGCAGGGAGATCTTCGACAAGGCGAACGCGTTCTTCGAGGACTGCCGTGACGCCTACTGGCACTTCCAGGCGTGCCACAATCCGCTGTTCGTCCCCGACGAGCGACCCCCGAACATCGTCACGGGGCCGCCGGCACCCGGTGAACGACGCGCGATGCCGTTCGCGTTCCGCTGCGGACGGCTCGTGGTGCTCGTGCTCGACAGCCGCGGCGCGCGCGACGTGTTCCGCCCGGCGGCCGAGATGCCGATCCTCGGCCTCTCGCAGTGGCAGTACATCGCGGACGTCGTCGACAGCCTGGATCCCGAGATCGAGGCCCTCGCCATCGTCACGCCCACGCCCATCGCCTCGATGGATCCCGACGGCCAGGTCCAACGGGTCTTCGGCGACCGGACCGACGACGTGGAGCAGTTCAAGAAGGGGAACCCGGATGGGGTCCTGGAGCTGCAGTCGGGCGGCAAGGGCGAAATACCGCTCATGATCGCCAACGCGCACCTCTCGCGGCTCACCGGGATGCCACTCAACCTGGGGAAGTATCGCCTGGGAAGCATCGACGAGGCGCGCGACCAGTGGTCGCACAAGTTCTCGCGCGGCGAACAGATGGCGCTGCTGCGGCAGGCCGGGGCGGCGCGGCTCCTGAACGCCGCTCCGGGCCCGGGACGTACCCTGCTGTTCCTCTCGGGAGACATCCACGTCGGCTGCATCTACGACATCACGTCGCTCAAGCCGCCGTTCAAGGCCGTGTCGCTCACGTCGTCGGGCGTCGGCGCGCTCGAGGACCTGGTCGCCGTGGTCGGCGTGTTCCTCGACGAGAAGGTGCCCCTCGGCGGGGGGTTCACCTCGACGATGCGCGACGTGGTGCGCTCCTTCAATTTCGGGGTGGTGCAGGTGGTGCCAACCGGCGCCGGCGCGCAGATCGCAGCCGCGCTCGCCCACGAGGGCAACGCGTGGTCGGTGGGCGTGGACGCCAAGAGCCTGCTGTGAGCGGCGCCTACCCGAGGGTTCCCGTTTCACGCGGTCCGTGGAGGCCCATCCCGGCGCACGAGCTGCTGGGCCAGCGCCATAGCGTCCGTCCGTCGCAAGTTCGTTGCGCGGGCGGTGTCTGGGCAACCCGCCCTGGATGAGGCAGTATGCCCGCCCTGCGGTGCGACGCGGTCGCTTGACCCAGGGGAGACTCGAATGGCGGTGACGAACGACGACGCGAAGCGCGCGATCAAAGCAGTCCTGGACAAATACGGCAGCTACATCAACGCGGGCTACGTGATGGGGATGCGTGGCGTGCCGTCCACCGACATCATCAAGATTCTGCCGGCGGCGCAGTACCGGCCGCAGTTCGACCAGTACTACCGGTCGTTCTTCGCGCCCACCAACAGCATGGGCCGAACGGAGAAGATGATCCGTATCGCCAAGGCCGACGCCGAGGTATGCGGTTCGTTCAACTGCCCGGCGTTCTGCTCGCCGGCAGTCCACACCTCGGCGCGCACCATCTACGTGAATGCCGATGAACCCAACACCTATGCAACGCTGTGCCACGAGCTCTGCCACTACATCTCGCACGGCAACTTCTATCCCGAGTTCTACGCGATGGGCGGTGCGAACCCCGACATCGTCGAAGGCGTGACGGAGTATCTGACACGCAACGTCAGCCCCGAGGTCGAGGCAGAGCGCCGGCGGCTCGGGAAGTACCAGAAGCAGTTCGACGCCGTGCAGGGGGCCCTGATCGCGGGCTCGCAGGGCGAGCAAGACGTGATCAAGTTCGCCTTGCGGGGCGAGTATGTGCCGTTGCTCGGCCTGGGCGGGACACAGTTCGGCGCGGCGCCTCTCGCGCCCAAGCCGGCGAACTGACGCCGGCCCCGGGGCAATGCCCAGGGCTGGCCCCGTCCGAGAACGCCCTTTCGGTGCCGGCCACCGCACTTACCCGCCTGCCATCCGGGAGGTGAAGTCCCAGCTTCGCAGGCGTAGCGGCTCGATCCGGATGGCGACTTCGGTCGCGGCACGCGCCAGCAGCCAACGCCCGAACTCGCCGTCGACGCCGTCGAGGTAGCGCTGCACGAGCGCGCGCAGCACCGGCTCGCCCTGCGCCGCGTCGATCGTTGCCCGCCCTTGCCCGCGCACGCCGCGATACGGCATGACGTCCGGCGCGACCTCGAAGCCGCACCGCGGCTCGGCGCGGAGGTAGCGGACGGTCTTGGCGTCGGCCTGCGTGGCGCACCAGAGGCACCCGTCCCGCCACAGGTACCAGTGCGACGCGACGAGCGGCCATCCCGAGCCCGTCCGGCAGGCGAGCCGCAGCGGGATGCGCTGCTCCTGAAGGAAACGGACCACTTCGTCGTGCGACCAGGGTCCGGTGCGACGTGGCATGGTCATGACACGGAGGCGGCGAGCCGGAGCCGGCGCCGATGGTTCGCACGGGTGCAATCCCCCGCGCTGACCGTCGTAGCCGGCGCGGTCAGTTGTTCAGCGCGCCCTGGAGGATCCAGTCCGAGATGAGCTGGATCTGGGCCGCGGGGAGCCCGCCGCTGGGCATCCGCCCCCCCTTGAAGCAGGGCCCGGAGCCCAGGAGCTTGAACATCAGGTAGCTGCTCCCCGGCGCGCCCGGCAAGACCCGTTCGTAGCCCGAGCAATCGCCGCTCGTGACGTTCACGAGCTGGCCGTACGCCGCCCCGGCGGTCAGGTCCAAACCAGCGGCGGGTGAGCGTGCGTCATGGCAGCCCGCGCAGCTGGCCGTGAAGATGGGCTGCACCTGGGTCGAGAAGCGCACGACCGCCACCGTCGTGCTCGTGGTCGTCGTGGTCGAGGTGGTCGTCGTCGAGGTCGGCGGTGTCGTCGTGGTCGTGACGGGCACCGTCGTGGTCGTCGTCGAGGTCGGCGGCGTCGTCGTGGTCGTGACGGGCACCGTCGTGGTCGTCGTCGAGGTCGGCGGCGTCGTCGTGGTCGTGACGGGCACCGTCGTGGTCGTCGTCGAGGTCGGCGGCGTCGTCGTGGTCGTGACGGGCACCGTCGTGGTCGTCGTCGAGGTCGGCGGCGTCGTCGTGGTGGTCGTCGACACCAGCGTCGTCGTCGTGCTCGAGCCCGGCTGGAGGATGCCCAGCACCGCGGCGACCATCGTGTCGACCAACGCCTCGACGGCGGGGGCGTCGCCGATCGTCGTGCAATCCCCCTTGTCCTCCGCCTTGGCGAAGCTCTTCACGAACTTGTCCTCGGCCTTCCCCAGGCAGAGCGGGTCCACCACGATGCCCTTCGACACGGCCTTGGCGTGGCAGCCGAGCTTGCCCGACGCCTTCTTCCCGGCCGCCTTTTCTTTGGCCGAGGCACAGGCGTTCGATCCGGGCACGCCGAGGGCATCGGTGGTTTCGGTGACGAACACGGCCACGGCCGCGTCGACCGCCTGGGCATCTCCCGTCCCCTCGCAGCCGCCCTTGGCCTCGGCCTTCTCGAAGGTCGAGAAGAGCTTGTCGCCTGCCTTGTCCAGACACGCCGAGTCGACGGCCTCGCCCTTGGCCTGCGCCTTGGCCCAGCACTTGAGGAGGCCAGACGCCTCTTTGCCCGCGGCCTTGATCTTGGACTTCGCACACTTCTGCGCCGGCGTCGGGCCGCCCAGCGCGGAGGTGGCGACGGCGAGCGCGAGCACGAGGGTGATGGAC
Source organism: uncultured delta proteobacterium (assembly GCA_963851365.1). Classification (GTDB taxonomy): domain Bacteria; phylum Desulfobacterota; class Binatia; order DP-6; family DP-6; genus CAVQLX01. The sequence continues at coordinate 45,317 of CAWKPA010000001.1, forward strand.
CGACAGCCGATGGTCGACATGGCGAGCGCCCAGTACCACAGAAACCTGTCCGGAATGAAGCCGGTCGGGTGGCGCACCTGTCAGGTGCGCGGTCCCGCCTGCACCGCCTCTTCGCACCGCATCTTCGCACCGCATCCTGGCCGCGCGCCTCGGTTGCATCCGCTGCAGCCCGGTTCACCCCGGACGCAAGGCTCGGCGGATCATCCAACGCGTCAGCAGGACGTTCAGCGCGACGGTCGCAATCAGGAACAGCCCGCCGAGGGCCAGGGCGCGGCGGCCGGATCGTCCTGGCCTCTGTTGCCGGCCGAGTCCGGACACCCGACGCCCGTTGACGAAGACGTCGCCGGTCAGGCGGATGCCGCCGTGATTGTCGATCGCCAGCAGCTCGCGGGTGTCGTCGTGGCTCACCACCCGGAGCCCGCCGTCGCCCAGCCGCAGCGACAGCCAGTGCCGCGGGTCCTCCAGCTTCGGCCACCGGAGCCCGCCATAGATCTCGCCGGAGCGGCCCTCGTTCAGCAGCATCCCCGTCCCGATGCCTTCGGTGCGCGCGTTGACGAAGCCCTGGGTGAAGAGCGGCTTGCGAAAGTCCAGACCCATCAACGAGGCGGGGAAGTCCGCGACGATCATCCGTCCCGCGTCGGGCCGGATGCTGTTCTGGGCATACAGGATGCTCTCGAACTGACCCCGCCGATGTTCGGGCTCGCGATCGAACCCCTGGCAGATGACCGACAGCGCCTGCCCGTTCGGGTTGCCGAACCCGACCACCTGCACGCCATGCTTCGCCTTGTTCGGGAACGACCCGGGCTTGCCGCCGTTCAACACGTCGACTTCGAGCCCGGTGAGCTGCGCGTCGAACTCCGGGCCGCATCCGCGGTCGATCCCGAGCGGCAGGGCTTCGGCGAAGACCGACTTCGGCCCGCAGTCCGACCGGGCGGAGACGAAGGCGCCCCACGCGTTCGCACCGTCGACCAGCGCGACGCCGTCTCCCCAGAACGGGATCGCGTTCGCGCCCGCCGTGGCGTTCAGGACCTCGCTCAGAAGGCTCTGCGAGTGGTTGTGACCCTCGCGGTAGTTGTCCGGCGTCTGCTTGGCGGGGTCGAACCGCTCGGTCGGGGAACCGTCCCAGCGCGTCCAGCGATCGGAGGGGAGCAGCGTGTCGCTGAACGTGAGATTGGCCCGCAGCGGCGTGCTCAGGTGGTTGTACTGCGGCACGATCCCGCGCCGCCGCGGCGAGTTGCCGCGCACGACGAGCGTCTCGTCGGGGCGAACGACGACATCCCGGCCGGGCAGGAGCTCCTCCAACCCATGCGCGCGCGACGCCCCCGGCAGCACGCCCACCATGCAGGGCGCGATGCCCACGACCAGCCGGAACCCGATCCGCATTGCGGCACGCATCATTGCCCCCCCGCCGGCTCCGTGCCGGCCACCATGAGGTCTCCGATGCGTGCTCGGCCGTCGGGACGCAAGCGCGCGTTCGCTTCACGCCCGTCCGTGGCAGCGCTCGACCCCATGACCGCGCGCATCGCCATCCTCGGCGCCGGCCCCGCCGGTGTCCCCCGCGAGGCCAAAGCCCGCGCGCAGGACCCGAGACACCCCGACCGCCCCGGAACGGGGCCGCGCTCGGGACACGAGACGCACCGGCTGGTCGCGGCGGGTGATCGAGCTCGTCAGTCGCGCACGAGGATGTGCGCGGCGCACACGCTGCCGCCGCCCATCATGTGGCACAGCCCGGCGCGCGCGTTCGGCACCTGCCGCTTGCCCGCCTCGCCGCGCAGCTGCAGCGTGGTTTCCCACACCTGCGCCAGTCCGGTCGGCCCGCCCGGGTGGCCACGCGCGATCAGCCCGCCGTCGGTCGAGAACGGCACCCGGCCGCCGGGGCCGAAGTCGCCGCGCTCGATGCACGCCTCGGCCTCACCCTCGCCGCAAAAGCCGAGCAACTCGTAGTACTCGAGCTCCTCGATGGCGAAGGCGTCGTGCACCTGCACCAGCTGGATGTCCTTCGGGCCGAAGCCGGCCTGCTCGTAGAGGTCCTTCGCCGCCACCCGGCTCATCTGCGCCGGGCCCACCACCGGGCCCATGAAGAGGTGCCCGCGTTCATAGACCTCGCTGCCGAGGTGCGAGGCGGCGATCCGGATCACGGGCCGATCCGGTTGAAACTTCTTCGCGAGGTCGGCGCGGCACAGCACCACCGCCGCCGCCCCGTCGCCGATCGGGCACGACATCATGGCGGTCAGCGGCCACGACACCATGCGGGCGCCCAGCACCTTCTCGACGGTGACCGGCTCCTTCGCCTGGCGCTGGCTCATCGGATTGAGCGCGCCGTAGTTCCAGTTCTTGGCGGCGATGGCGGCGAGGTGCTCGGCCTTGGTGCCCCGCTCGTGCATGCGGCGCGTGGCCCACATGGCGAAGAACGCCGCCGGCAGGATGGCCTCGTCCATGTCCTGCGGATTCGGCGCCGAGCCCATCACCATGGTCATCTTGTCGAAGCCGACCACCAGCGCGGTGTCGTAGTGTCCGCCCGCGATGGCGAGATAGGCCTCGCGCATGGCGCAGGTGCCGGTGGCCGACGCGTTCTCCACGCGCTGGACCGGCACGCCGGTCATGCCGATCTCCTTCACCATGCGGACGCCGGCCATGGGGGGCAGGAAGAGCTGCCCCACGTAGACCGCGTCGATGTCGGTGAAGGGCACGCCCGCGTCGTCGAGGGCGGCGAGGCCGGCATCGCGGCCCAGGAGACTGTGATGGGTGTCGGAATACAGCCCGAAGCGGATCATCCCGACGCCGAGAATCGCGACGTTTTCCATGTGCGTGCTCAGTGCTCCGCCGGCCGGAACCGGATGATGACGACGTCCTTCCCGTTCTCTTCCCGCAATGCTTCCAATTCGCCCACCAGCGGCATGCCGACGCGGAACTCGCCCTGCTTCCCGGCCAGCGGCACCTGCAGCCGCGGGCCTTCCGGCAGGTCGACCTGTCCCACCCCGTAGCCCTCCATGTGCTCCACCCGCATGGAGCCGAAGAGCGGCATGTGGACGAACGTATAGGCGTAGAGAGTGCCCCGCGCCGGCACCGTGGCCTCGGCGGTGTTCCGCGACAGGCACTTCGCGCAGACCAACCGCTGCGGGAAGAAGTACTCGCCGCAATCGCCGCACCGGCTGCAGATCACTTCCGGTGGCGCCGCCGGGTCGTCCGGGATGGTGAAATACCCGGCTTTCAGGGGAACGCGGGGACGAACGTCGGCCATGGCGGGCGGGAAGACTGGCACGAGGGGGGCGGCAAAGTCCAGGGACGCGGCGGCGGCCGCCTCCCCCTACTCCGCCTGCGCCTCCAGGAACCGCACGTTGGCCTGCTGCAGCCGGTCGCTCAGGATGCGCGAGAGGTTGAGCAGCACCTTGGAGGCGATCCGCGGGTAGCGGCGCTGGATGCGCTGGAGGAAGCGTTCGTCGACGGCAAGCGCCTCCACGGCGCCCGCCGCCACGACGTCGGCGGTGCGCTCGGCGCCGCCGCGGACCAAGGCCATCTCGCCGAAGACGTCGCCCCGGCGCATCTCGGCGATGCGGCGGCGATCCTCGTCGGCGCCGATCCAGACGTCGGCGCTGCCGTTGATGATGACGAACATCTCGTCGCCGCGTTCGCCGCGCCGGACGATGGCCTCCCCCGGCGCGAAGCGGCGCAGGTCGCCCATCAGCGTCACGACCCGGGCCTGTGACGGGCGGAGCCCCCCGAAGAGCGGAATGGTGCGCGCCGGATCCTGCCCGAGCTTCACGCCGACCAGATCCCAGAGCGTGATGATCTTGACGCTGGCGAGCAGCGCCGGCAGCAGCACCAGATTCGCGCCGAGCGACGCCGCCATCGCGATGCTGGAGAGGCGGCCGAAGTCCTGGATGGGGATGAAGCTCGACAGTGCGAACACCAGGAACCCGACGCAGAGCGCCGCCGTGGCATAGATGATCGGCGCGCCCACGCGCCGGAGGGTCCGGGTGATCGCCGCCTGCTGGTCCGTCTCGCCCTGCAGCTCGCGGTTGAAGCGCGCCATGTAGTGGATGGTGGAGTCGATGGCGATCCCCAGCACGATCGCCGCGATCAGGCTCGTGCCCAGGTTGAGGTCGATACCGAGCCAGCCCATCACGCCGAAGAACAGCAGGATGGGCAACACGTTCGGCACGATCGCCAGGAAGCCGATGCGCGCCGAGAGGAACATCAGCGACAGGACGACGAAGATGACTCCCAGCGCCAGGGCCAGGCTCTTCACCTGGCCGGCGACGATCTCCGACGTGGTGCCCGTCAGCAGGACCAGGTTGCCGGTGAGGCGGACCCGCAGCTCCTTCGGGAAGCGGCTGGCGACGTACCGGCGGATCGTCCCGAGCGTCTCCTCGATGCTGCGCGATCCGGACAGCGTCGTCCGCACCAGGATCGACGCCGTCTTGAAATCCGGCGTGATCACGCTCGAGAAGGTCTCGGGAGTCTGCGCCATCAGCTTGAGCACGGGCTCGAGCTGCGCCGGGTCCTCCCAGAACGGTCGCGGCCGCTCCGCCGGAACGACGTCGCCGGCGTCGTTCACCACCAAGTCGCCGCCACTGCTGGTGTTGAGCCCGGATTCCAGCAGCTCCAGATAGTCGACGATCGACACCGACGACGTGATGCCCGGCAGCGTGCGCAGGAACTGCTGGAGATCCTTCAGCATCCAGAGGTTGCGCCAGCCGCGCAGCGCTCCCTCCTCGGGGCCTTCCACGACCACGTAGAAGGGGTTCGAGCCCACGATCTCCTGGTTGATGATCTCGTTGGCCTGCCGGACGGCCGACCCCTTGGCGAAGTAGTTGAGGAAATCGGAGTCGACCTCGATCCGGCGCATGCCGAGGAGCGCCAGCGCGGCGACCACGGCGGCCGCCCACCAGATCGGGCGCGGTGAGCAGGCCACCAGGCGCGCCAGCCGTCCGAGCAGAGGGCTCAAGGCCGGCGCGCCGTCGCGGGCGCGGCGCGCCACCCGCTCCACCGGCATGAGCGCCAGCATCGCCGGCAGGAAGGTGAGGCAAACCGTCCCCAGGATGAGCACGCCGGCGGCGGCGAACGCCCCCAGCTCCCAAATGGCCGGGATCCGGTTCACCATCAGCGCCGCGAACCCGATGGTCGTGGTGAGCACCGAGATCGACAGCGGGAGCCAGACGCGGGCGAACGCGCCTTCGGTCACGGCCTTGCGCTCGTCGCCCTGTTCGGCCTGCTCGTAGTAGCGCGCCATCACGTGGATGGCGTAGGAGCTGCCGACGACCAGCAGCAGCGGCGGCAGCACGAACGTGCCGAGCGTGATGGCGCGCCCGCTCAGCACGAGTACGCCGAGCGTGCAGACGAGCGCGATCGACACGGCGGCGATCGGCAGCAGCACGCCGCGCTTGGTGCGGAAGGAGAGCCAGAGGCTGGCGACCACCACTCCCAGCGCCAGCGGCGTGAAGAAGGCGAGGTCGTGCCACATGAGCGCCACCGCGGCATGCTTCACGTGCGCGGCCCCGGTGTAATACAGGCGGAGGGGTCCGGGGGCGGCCTCCAGCACGCGCTCGATGCGTCCGTCGATGTCCAGGTCGTTGTATCGGGCATCCGACATCGGCTCGAAGACGACGTTGATCGCCGCCCCCCGGCCGTCGGCCGACACCAGGTTCTCGCGATAGAGCGGCGTGCGGGCGAGTTTGGCGCGCAACGCCGCCACGTCTTCGGCCGTCGGCGGAATGCGCGGCAACAGCGGCGGCGGATTGAAGACGTCGGCGGCGACGTCGGTGGTGTTGGTGATGCTGAGGACGCTCTGCACGCCGGGCACCGCCCGCAGCGCCGTGGTGAGCCGCGCGATCGCGGTCAGGGTGGCCGGCGAGAAGACGTCGTCCGCCACTACGCCGACGACGCCGACGTCGTCGCTGCCGAACTGCCGCCGCACCTTCTCGTAGAACGCCGCCGCGGGATCGCCGGCCGGCAGGACGCTTTCCAGCGCGCTCTCGATGCGCACGCGGCTCGCGAAGATGCCGAGCAGGGCCGTGATGGCGAGGGTCGCGGCCACCACCGGACGCGGATGCCGCACCAACCAGGCTCCAAGGCGTTCCATCACCGGGGCGGCACCATACCCCGCCCGGGACGTGCCCGGCGAGCGGCGGCGCGGCCTGCGCGGGTGCGCTATACCCCGTGCGTGCCGGCCGCCGACCTGCCCAGGGTCTCGATCCTCCTCCCGGCCCGGGACGCCGCCACGACGCTGCCCACCGCCCTCGCCAGCGTCGCCCGCCAGCGCCGGCGCGACTGGGAGTGCGTGGTGGTCGACGACGGCTCGTGCGACGACACCGGACGGATCGCCGCCGCGCACGCCGCCCGCGACGCCCGGATCGTCCTGACGGCAACGCCGCGCACGGGGCTGGTCGGAGCGCTCACGGCCGGACTCGCGCGGTGTCGCGGTCTGTACATCGCCCGCATGGACGCCGACGACGCCATGCACCGCGACCGCCTGCGGCTCCAGGCCGCGGCCCTGGACGCGGCGCCCGGCTTGGCCGCGGTCGGCGCGCACGTCCGCATCTTTCCCCGGCGCGGGCTCAGCGACGGGCTGCGCGCGTACGAGGGGTGGCTCCGCCAGATCGACTCGGCGGCCGCCGTCCGCCGCGACGCGTTCGTCGAATCCCCGGTGGTCCACCCCACGCTCATGATCCGGCGCGCGGTGCTGGCTCGCTTCGGCTACCGCGACCGCGGGTGGCCGGAAGACTACGACCTGCTCCTGCGGCTGCTGGCCGCAGGCCACGAGGTGGGCATGGTGCCGCGGCGGCTCCTCGCGTGGCGCGACGGGCCGGGCCGCCTGACCCGCACCCATCCCATGTATGCGATGGAGCGCATCGTCGCCTGCAAGGCGGCATTCCTGGCCGCCGGCTTCCTGGCGGGCGCGCGGGAGTGGACGCTGTGGGGATACGGCGGGACCGGGCGCGCCCTCCACCGGGCGCTCGGGCGTCACGGGCTGCGGCCGTCGGTCATCGTCGAGGTCCACGCCGGCCGTCTCGGCAACGACATCCACGGCGCGCCGGTCGTCTCGCCCGACATGCTGGCGGCGCTGCCCCGCCGGCCGCTCGTGGTCTCGGTGGCCGGCGCCGCGGCGCGGGCGGAGATCCGCGCCTTCCTCGCGGCGCGGGGTTGGGTGGAGCCGCGCGACTTCGTGTGCGCCGCCTGAGCGGATTTGCTAGACACCCGGCCCATGCGCGCCATCGTCGTCGACCGCTGGATGGAACCGTCCGAGCTCGCCGTGCGCGAGATCGACCCGCCGCCGATCGGACCCGGCATGCTCCGCATCGGCGTGCGCGCCGCGGGCTGCAACTTCTTCGACATCCTCATGGTGAAGGGCCAGTACCAGATGCGACCGCCCTTCCCCTTCGTTCCGGGCGCGGAGGTCGCGGGCGTGGTCGAGGAGGTCGGGGACGGCGTCAAGGATTTCGCGCCCGGCGACCGCGTCATGGCCGCGCCGGGCATCGGGGCCTTTGCCGAGCAGGCCGTGGTGCCGTCGCGTGCCGCCTACCGCCTGCCCGAGGGCATGTCGTTCGAGGCGGGCGCCGCGTTCCCGATCGTCTACCCGACGTCGTACGCGGCGCTCAAATTCCGCGCCCCGGTGACGCCGGGCGACTGGCTGCTGGTCCACGCGGCGGCGGGCGGCGTCGGCATCGCGGCGGTCCAGATCGGCAAGGCGATGGGCGCGCGCGTCATCGGCACCGCCGGCGGCCCGGAAAAGCTGGAGATCGTCCGCCGCGCCGGCGCCGAGGTGGCCATCGACTACCAGCGCGAGAACTGGATCGAACGCGTCAAGGAGGTGACCGGCGGGCACGGCGCCGACATCATCTACGACTCGGTCGGCGGCGACATCACCGACGGGTCACTCAAGTGCATCGCCTGGAACGGGCGGCTGCTGGTGATCGGCTTCGCCAGCGGGCGCATCCCCGAGGTCAAGCTGAACCGCGTCCTCCTGAAGAACATCTCGCTGGTCGGGCTGCACTGGGGCGCGCACACCATGCACGAGCCCGCGCGGGTCGGCGAGACGTTCTGCGCGCTCTTCGAGCTCCATGCCAAGGGCCTGATCGAGCCGCTGATCTACCGCAGCTACCCGATGGCCGAGCTGCCCGCGGCGCTGGAGGCACTTGGGTCGCGGCAGAGCTGGGGCAAGATCGTCGTCACGCCGTAGCGGCGCGCGGCTTGACGCGCGGCGGACCCGCTCCTAGGGTCGGCGCCCCATGGCATTCGACGCATTTCCCCCCGGCTTCGTTTGGGGCACGGCCACCGCCGCCCACCAGGTCGAGGGCAACAACTGGAACAACGACTGGTGGGCGTGGGAGCACACGCCGGGTTCGCCGTGCCTGGAGCCGAGCGGCGACGCCTGCGACCATTACCACCGCTACGGCGACGACATCCGACCTGCTCGCCGTCGCTCGGCTTCGGGGCGTACCGCTTCTCGCTCGAGTGGAGCCGCATCGAGCCCGAGGAGGGCGAGTTCTCGCGCGCCGCGCTGGACCACTACCGGCGCATGTGCGCCGCGTGCCTCGAGCACGGCGTCGCGCCGGTCGTCACCTTCCACCACTTCACCACGCCGCGCTGGGCTGGCGGCGCGCGGCGGCTGGGCCGACCCCACGACGGCCGATCGATTCGCGCGCTTCTGCGAGCGCGCCACGGCGCACCTCGGGCGACCTGATCGACCGCGCCTGCACGCTGAACGAGCCCAACGTGGTGGCGAATTTCGGCTACCGCTGGGGACTGTTCCCGCCCGGCCAACGGATCCGGACGTGCACCGGCGGGTCAACGAGGTGCTTCGTGGCCGCCCACCACAAGGCCGTCGCCGCGATCAAGGCCGGGCCGGGCCGGGCGCCCGTCGGGCTCACGCTCGCCATGCAGGACATGCAGGCGGTGGACGGCGGCGAGGCGTTCCGCGACGCCGAACGTCGCGACACCGAGGACGTCTTCCTCGAGGCCGCGCGCGGCGACGACTACCTCGGCGTCCAGACCTACACGCGACTGCTCTTCGGCCCCGACGGCATGCGCGGCCCGCAGCCCGGCGTGCCCACCACGCAGATGGGCTACGAGTTCTGGCCCGAGGCGCTGGAAGCCACGATCCGGCGGGCCTGGGAGGTGACGCGCCGCGTGCCGCTGGTCGTCACCGAGAACGGCATCGCCGCCACCGACGACCGCGAGCGGATCGCCTACGTCGAGCGGGCGTTGCGCGGGGTGCTGGCCTGTCTGCGCGACGGCCTCGACATCCGCGGCTACTTCTACTGGAGCCTGCTCGACAACTTCGAGTGGGTCTTCGGCTACCGGCCCGTGTTCGGGCTGATCGCGGTCGACCGGGCCACCCAGGTGCGGACGGTGAAGCCGAGCGCCTCCTGGCTGGGTGCGGTGGCGCGGGCCAACCGACTCGCCGCGCCTCCCGCCTGAGACACGGGATCGCTACTCCGACTGCACCGGGACCGCGAGCAGCGTCAGGGCGTTGAAGAGGAGCACCCAGTCGCCGCGGGTGGCGTACCCCTGGAGCTCGTCTGCGGTGCAGCGAAAGGGGAGGTTCGGATCCTCCCAGTATTCGATCGACTTGCCATCGAGGTAGAAGCGCCGGGGCTCTTTGGTCATCTGGGTGTCCATTCGACCCTCCTGCTCCGCTCGGGAGCGACGGTCTGTTGGCACGATCCAGATGGCGGGTCGGCCCGGGGCCGTGGTGCGGGTCAGGGTGTTGCGGGGTGGAGGAGGTGGAGCCCCGAGCCGACCTGCCATCTGGACAGTGATCGTCACCGGATGAGACGCGGGGCTCGCCCCGGACGTGTCGCGGGTGCCCGGGCGGGGCTCGCGGCGGCCGCGCCGCCCGGTTGCACGCGTGGCGGTACTCAGCGCCGGAAGCTGCGCCGGTAGGCCACGTAGTTGGCGCACACCTCGGCGCCCAGCCGCTCCGCCGTCCGGCGGGAAGGCCAGTTGTCGTCGAGCACCAGCGTGTAGCTCACGTGGGTGGCGCCGCGCCGGACCAGCTCGAGGAACGCCGCGCCGGCCAGGGCCAGGTTGAGCCCGCGGCCGCGCACCGGCGTGCGGACTCCGATGCCGAGCCAGTTGAGCCGTTCGGCCGGCCGCAGCAGCCGCCCCTCCGACACGGTGGCGAACGCGCTCGTCTCGGGTACGACCGTCACCTGGCCCACGGGCTCGTCGCCCCGGTAGGCGATGAACGACGTGTCGAGCGCGCCGGTGGCGTCGAACAGGCCCAGATAGGTGCGCTGCTCCGCCTCGGTCACCGGCGACATGCCCCAGTGATGCGCGAACGTCTCGTTGAACAGCGACGCCATCAGCCCCGCGCGGCGCTCCGCGGCGACGGCGCGCAGCGGCACCAGCCCGAAGCCGTCGCGTTCCACGGCAGCCACCGCCCGCTCCCAGCGCTCCACCAGCGCCGGCGCGACGGTGATGCGGTAGTCGACGTAGCCCTGCTCGGTTTCGAAGCCGGCGTCCTTCAGGAGCGCATGGTAGTAAGGCGGATTGCACCGCAGGATGCTCGGCGGCAGCGCATCGTACGCGTCGACGACGAAGGGCATGTCGAGCGGCCCCATGCCACAGCGCGCGGCCGTCGCGCCTTCGGTCGCGAGCCAATCGCAGGCCGCCTCCATCAACACCCGCACCGCCGATCGGGTGCCGGGGACGGCCTCGAACTTGACCAGGTGGCCGAGCGGCTCGTTCCAGTGCCGCTGATAGCGCTCGTCCACGACGGCGAGCACGCGCGCCACGATCTCGCCCTCGTCGCGCACCAGGAACGGCCGGCAGCGGCGGTGCTCGGCCACCGGCCCCGTGCCGGCCACGAAGGGCGACTCGAGCGGCACGTACGACGGCCAGTACGCACCGTGGCCCGCGTAGACGCGGTCGTGGAAGCGGACGAAGTCCTCGATCGCCGCCCGGTCCGCGGGCACCTCCACGCGCAGTGGCATGCACGCCCACCCTATGCCGGGCCAGCCGCGCGCGGCAAGGAACCCGCACCCCTTGACCTCGGGGGCACGAACATCGGATGGCGAACCCCCATGGCACTGCTCGATCGCTTCCAACTCACCGACCGGGTCGCCCTGGTGACGGGCGCCGGCCGTGGCATCGGCCGCGGCATCGCCCTCGCCTTCGCCGAGCTGGGCGCGCATGTCGTCTGCGCCGCCCGCACCGAGCGCGAGATCGACGCCACCGCGGCGGACGCCCGGCGGCACGGCCGGCGGGCCCTGGCGGTGCGGTGCGACGTGACCGACGCGGCGCAGCTCGACGACCTCGCCCGGCGCACCATGGACGAGTTCGGCCGCATCGACCTGCTGGTGAACAACGCCGGCGGCTTCCCGCCCATGCCCTTCCTCGACACCGACCTGCCCACCTGGGAATGGTGTCTCCGGTTCAACCTCACCTCGGCCTTCGCCCTGACGCGGGCCTGCGTGCCCCACATGCTCGCCAACGACGGCGGCGCCGTGTTGAACATCTCGTCGGCCGCCGGGCGGATCGTGCGCAAGAACTTCGTGGCGTACGGCACCGCCAAGGCCGCCCTCTCCTTCATGACCAAGCAGCTCGCCGCCGAGCTGGCGCCGCGCGTCCGGGTGAACGCCCTCGCCGTCGGGGCGGTCGAGACCGCCGCCCTGCGACCCTTTCTCACCGATGAGATCCGGGGCCAGATGGAAGCGCTCACCCCGATGCGGGCGATCGGGTCGGTCGAGGACATCGCGCTCGCCGCCCTCTGGCTGTGCTCGCCCGCCGGGCGCTGGGTCACGGGCAAGGTCGTCGAGGTGGACGGCGGGATCGAGTCCACGAACTGGCCGTTCGATTGAGTCGCGCCAGCGCACGCGCGACCGCGCCGTGGTGGACCGCCGCCGCCACCGTCGTTGCCGGCATCACCGCGCTGCGACTCTGGTTCCTCTGGCGCTCCGGCCTCGAGCTCGACTTCGAGGAGGCCCAGTACTGGCTCTGGTCCCGCACCCCGACCTGGGGCTACTGGTCGAAGCCACCGATGGTCGCATGGCTGATCGCCGCGACCACCACCGTCTGCGGCGACGGCGAGCCGTGCGTGCGCCTGGCGGCACCCCTGATTCACGGCGTCACGGCGGCGGCCGTCGGCGCGCTCGGGTATCTGCTCGGCGGCCCCCCCCTCGGGTGCTGGTCGGCCGTCGCGTACGCCACCCTGCCGGGCGTCGCGGTCTCGGCGGTGCTGCTCACCACCGATGTCCCGCTGCTCTGCTGCTGGGCCGTGGCGCTGCTGGCGTTCGTCCGGCTGCGCGACGGCGGCGGATGGGCCTGGGCCGCGACCTGCGGCGTGGCGCTCGGCGCCGGGCTGCTCAGCAAGTACACGATGCTGCTCTTCGTGCCGTGCGCCGCGCTCTACCTCGTGCGCGCGCGGCGGTGGATCGCGCCCGCGCACCTCGCACTGGCCGGCGGGCTGGCGGCGTTCCTGGTCGCGCCGAACATCGCCTGGAATCTCTCGAACGACCTGGGCACGGTGCGGCACTCGGCGTCGCGACTGCTGCCGGGCACGGCGAGCTTCCAACTCCGCGAACCGCTGCTCTTCCTGCTCGGCCAGTTCGCGATCATCGGGCCGAACCTCGGCGTGGCGCTCGTCCTGGCGTTCGTCCTGCGGTGGCGTGACCCGGGCGCCCCCCGGGAGGATCTGCGCCGGCTGCTCGGCGTATTCACCGTGCTGCCCCTCGCCGTCGCCGCGCTCGTCGGCGTCGTCGCCCGCGTGAACCTCAACTGGGCGGCGCCCGCATACGTCGCCGGCTGCATCCTCGCCGTCGCGTGGGCGCTCGACGCGGGCCGGCGGCGGCCGCTCGCCCGCGCCGTTGCGCTGAATGCCGTGTTGGGGCTGGTCCTCTACGCGGCGTTGGCCGCCCTGCCGGTCATCCGCCTGCCCGACATGCCGCCGGTGCAGGTCGCAGCCCGGTTCCGCGGGTGGGGCGAACTCGGGCGGCGCGTGGCGGCGTACGCCGCGCAGCTCGGCGACGCGCGCGTGCTGGCCGACCTCCGCGAGCTGCTGCCAGTCGCTGGCTACTACGGGCGGGTGCCGGAGGCGCGCCTCGTGGAATGGAATCCCTCCGGGATTCCGCACAGCCATTTCCAGGCCAGGGCGCGGCTCGATGCCGGCGATCCCGGGCCATGGCTTTTCGTGTCCTGGCGTCCCCGTCCGACGGGCGTCCTCGATCGGTTCGCACGTGCCGAGCTGGTCGACGTCGTCACCGTGCCGCTCGCGCCGGGCCTCACCCGCACGCACTGGCTGTTCGCCCTCGCGGGCTTCCGCGGCTACGCCCGCGCGGCGGCGGGCACCGCCGCGAGCCGCTGAGCCAACTTCACGCCGCCCAGCGCGGTCGCGAGCGTGCTCTGGCCCGGGAAGACGGAGTCGCCGACGAGGTGCAGCCCGGGCGCGGGCGCCACGGGCAGCGCGGACCAGTAGTGCCGGAGGCCGCGCCGCCTGGGGATACCGCCGACAAAGCCGTCGCGCCGTCCCGTGAAGCGCGCGAAGGTACGCGGCGACGCCGTCAGCTCGTGACGCACGCGACCTGCCCACTCCGGCACGCGCGCCGCCAGCGTCTCCCGCATGCGCGCCTGGACCCCGGACACCCAGCGCGCGCGCGCGGCGACGCCCAACGCCCGGAGGGGACGCATCGGCACGTGGGTCGACACCGTGACCGTGCGGAGCCCCGCCGGCGCGCGCCCGTCGTCGCGCACGCCGCTCACGCTGCAGAAGCAGTGGTTCCCCTCGACCAGCGGCGCGGCCGCGTCGCCGATCACCTGCAGGTGGTGTGGGTCCGGCGGCAGCCCGGCGCCGTCGAGCACCAGATAGAGCATGCAGGCGCCCCAGCCCGTCTCCACCTCGCGGGTGACGCCGGCGAGACGCGGTCCGGCCGCCGGCACCAGCGCCGCCACGTCCTGCGGCAGCAGGTTCGCCGCAACGCGCTCGGCATGGATCGGCCCGCGGCGGGTGTCCAGGCGCCAGCCCGCGCCGTCGCGAGCGAGTGCGCGCACGCGACACGACAGCTCGACGCGGCCACCAAGCCCACGGATGGCTTCGACCAGGCCCCACGCGAGCCGCCCGATGCCGCCGCGCACGTGCCCCGTGCCGCGCCAGTAGTAGTCCATGGTGCCGAGAGCGAACGGGGCTTCGGCCTCGGCGGCGCTGCACTGCACGGTGATCTGACAGAGGGCATCCAGATAGGTGCCGAGCGGGGCACAGCCGTCGAGGCCGTCGCGACGGAGGACGTCGCCCAGCGAACGCCCGATCACGCCGAGCAGCGGCACGTAGCGGGGCAGCGCGGCCATGTGCCGCAGCGCCGCGCGCAAATCGAAGGGCGGCAGGAGCACCGGGTCCGCCAGCACATCCCACAACACGTCGGCGACGCGGCGCTGGCGGCCGAAGAACCGCCGCAACGCCGCTGGCGGCACAGCCGCGATCGCTTCCAGCTGCCGCAGCAGCGCCTCGCGGTCACGCCGCACGTCCAACCGCCATGCCGCCGTCCGCAGCTCGACGACCGGATCGGGCCACTCCACCTGCACGTCGAGTCCGTGGCGCGTGATCCAGTCGCCGAAGAGCTGGCCGGGCGCCAGCCCGGAGAACAACGTGGCGCCCGACTCGAAGCGATACCCGTCACGCTGGAAGGTGCTCGCGCAGCCGCCCGGGTAGTTGAGTCGCTCACACACGACCACCCGGGCGCCCAGCTCGGCGAGGCGCAGCGCGACGCCGAGCCCGCCGAACCCGGCGCCGATCACGGCGACGTCGTAGCGCTCCGGCCCCACGCGCTCAGGGAAGCACGCGGGGCGACCTCACTGAACCCGCCTCAGGCGAGGCGCTCGAGGCGGCGTTCGAGACGCAGCATGGAGAAGAACTCGCGCCGGGTGCGGGGGCCGTACGTCACCAGCCGCCGCCCCGCATGCGCCCCGCCCTGCTCGTCCTGCGCCTCGGCGAGCTGATCCCCGTCGATCAGGCCCCGCGGCCGCCGCCGCGGCTTCACGCCGTAGAGGCGCGCGGCGTTCAGGCCGAGGATGCGCCGCTTCGCCTTGTCGGTGAGCGGCGGATAGCCGAACTGCTCCTGCATCTGCTCGGGGATCTCCAGGCAGCGAAACGCGTCGATCAGCCACTGCGGCGAACCCCACCAGATGGAATCCGTGCCCCAGAGGATGTTGCGCGACCCGAAGACCTTCAGCAGCTGGCCCAGGAAGTGCGCCGCCGCGTCCGGTCCCCGCGCGATCTGGATGGCGAACGTGGAGCCGATTTCGGCGTAGACGCGCCGCCGTTCCTTTTTCGGCATGGCCGACACCAGCTCGAGCAGCTCCGACGAGCCGGCCTTCCCTTCCGGGTGGTCGCCGTCGCCGAACCACGCCGAGTGGTACGCGCAGAAGTTGAGCTCCGGCCAGTCGCGCACCACCTTCGGGAAGTCGGTGGCGCGCACGGTTTCCTCGCTCCCGGGCGCGAAGATGGCGGGCAGTCCCTTGTGGACGTTCACCAGCCTGAGACCGAGGCGCTGGACCTCGGCGAGCATCGGGTAGGCGATCTGCTCGTCGTCGAGCCGCCAGTTGCCGCTGTAGGTGTAGCACTTGAGCGCCCGGGCACCGCGGGCCACCTGCCCCTCCAGGCTCGCGATCGACGT
This sequence comes from uncultured delta proteobacterium, assembly GCA_963851365.1. Taxonomy (GTDB): domain Bacteria; phylum Desulfobacterota; class Binatia; order DP-6; family DP-6; genus CAVQLX01. Next base: position 60,925 of record CAWKPA010000001.1, read on the forward strand.
GGCGCCGCCCTGGAAGGCGGGCACCGGATCACACACGGCCTGAGCGAGGCAGCGCTCGGCGCCGCCGGCGAGCGCGTTCACGCGGTCGCGGGTGTCGAGCATGGCTTGCGGCCCCAGCGGGATGCCGCCGAACGGCAGGCCGCTGATCACGCCGACGTCGGTCTCGCTGTCGACGAAGACCTCCTTGATGAAGTTGGTCTGACCGACGACCGTGGGACAGCCGCCGGCGGCAGCGCGATCGCGGAAGCGCAGGCTGCAGCCGAGCGCTTCGGGATACTGCTCGAGGTCGACGTGGTGCTGCTGCACGTCCATGACGAAATACTTCTTGGCCAGCTTCTCGCGCGCGGCCTCGGGATCGGCGCACTGCTTCTTGGTGACCGCGAACGCCGACGAGCCGTGGAGCTGGTTCAGCACCGCGAAGCCGGTGAGCGTGGCGGCGGCGGTGCGGAGAAACTGCGCCCGCGACATGCCGTGACGCCGGGCCTGCCGATCGCACGCCTCGGCGATGAGCCGCTCGGCCAGCAACTGCCGGTCGGTGATCGGAGTCGGCATCCATTCCATGTTGGACACCGGATAGGTCGGGAACGGTACGATCGCGGGATCGTCGGGGCGTCGGGCCATTTCCACCCCGTAACACGTCGCCCTCCCAGCCGTAAACCGCTCGTCCCCGAACGGAGCGCCAGACCCGCCGAACGGGCGCCCCGGGCGGCCGATCGGGCGCGATCGCCTTTCCCGTCGAGGGGCAGTTGTGGTAGCCCACTCGCATGCGACATGCCCGGGTCCGCCCGCTCGCTCTCGCCGTCACCGTGCTGCTCGGCGGTCTCGTCGCGCCGGCGCACGCATCCGACGATTGCACCACGCCCCGGTGTCAGAGCCCCACGGAGATCGCCGCCATGCAGCGCGCCGTCGCCGAGCAGTGCGACTGCGCGGGCGCGCCCAAGGCGCGCGGCTACATGCAGTGCGTCAAGCAGGCCGTACGGAGTGCCTTGCGCGCGCGGACCCTGGCCCGCACCTGCAAGGGCGCGGTGATGCGGTGCGAGGCGAAGATCGGCTGCGGCCGCGGCATCCGCCCGTTCCGGACCGTGCAGCAGATCTTCACCCAAAGCTGCGCGCTGCCTTCGTGCCACTCCGGCGTCGCCCGTCAGGGCGGCCTGGTGCTCGACGACGAGGGCGTGTCGTACCGGTCGCTGGTGGGCCGCGCCGCCACGCTGGAGAGCGGCGCGACGCTGGTCGTCCCGGGCGACCCGGACGCCAGCTTTCTGATCCAGAAGCTGAAGGGCACCGCGCCGGGCAGCCAGATGCCGCAGGGCGCGCGCCCGCTGTCCAAGGGGACCATCAAGCTGATCGAACGGTGGATCGCCCGCGGCGCGCTGTCGACCGAAGAGGAGTGCCCACCCGCCGAGACGCGGGGCAAGCGGCGCGGACGCAAGACCTGCAACGATCGGCCGCTGCGCGCCGGGTCGTTCACGTGGAAGCCCGAGCCGCCACTATCGCCGCCCGCCGCCGAGAACGAGGTCGGCATCCAGCTCTACACGCCGCCACTCGACGTCCCCGCCGGCAAGGAGTGGGAGAAGTGCTACGCCTTCAAGGCGGTCGACTGGCCGGGCCTCGCGGCCCAGCTCGGCTACGCGCCCGGATCGTTGCCGGTCGTCAAGCGGCAGACCTACCGGATGCACGAGGGCAGCCACCACCTGCTGGTCTACGCGTACTTCGGGCAGTACCCGGAGCGCTGGGCCGACGGCTACTTCGACTGCTTCGCGGGCCAGTGCGACGCGAGCAATCCCAACGACTGCCCGCCCGACGCCGGCACCTTCACGATCCCGATCGGCGGCACGCAGGTGGCGGGGACACGCTACGAGGTGCAGTACCCCGACGGCGTCGGCGTGCCGGTGCTGAGCGACAAAGCCGTCATCATCGCCAACCTCCACTACACCAACCCGTTCCAGCCCCAACAGCCGATCTACGGCGAGTCGTGGCTGAACATGTACCTCTACCGGCCGAGCGAGTTCAAAGTGATCCTCGACGGCATCTTCGCGGTGAACTTCGCCGACTTGTTCGTCGAGCCCTACACCAGCCGGACCATCTCGCGCATCTGGCAGCCGCGTGATTTCATCAGTCGCGCGCCGACCGACGCGTCGGTGTTCCAGCTCTTCGGCCACATGCACAAGCGGGGGACGCTGTTCCAGATCGACTTCGTCCGCGACGGCAAGTGTTCGGGCAGCGGCGCGCTCTGCGGCCGCGACGACGACTGCGCCTGCCGGTCGAACCAGCGGAACTGTCAGCCCGGCCAGAGCTGCCTGCGAGGCCCGACCCACCGCGATGAGACCATCTACTACACCACCGCGTGGGACCAGGCGCCGGTGGTGGACTACCAGAAGCCGTACCTGAAGGTGACCCGGGACGAAGGCCTCCGGTGGACCTGCACGCATGTGAACGGCGTGCAGGGCGACGACACGCGGCCGCCGAAGAAGTGCCACGAGGGCTGCGTCACCTGCGGCTGGGATCCGGACACCCGGACCTGCATCTTCACGCGCGGGGACGAGCTGGGCTTCCAGGACACGCCCCGCGTCTACGCGCTGGGCGACCCGATGCCGGTCGTGTTCGGCGAACTGGCCGACGACGACATGTGCAACATGTTCGGCTACTTCATCAAAACGAGCTATCTCGACGCGGCGGGCGACGTGCGCTGAGCGCCGTCACGCCCCCGGCAGGTCGGTGCTCGTCACGACTTCGTGCACCTCGAGCACGTTCGGGCCCGCGAACATCTCCGCCGGCGGCCGGTTCTGGTGCGCCTCGGCGAAATCCGCGCTCTGTGTCCACGCGACAAAATCGTCGAAGGTCCGCCACCACGTCTTGACCTCGTAGTAGCCCTGCGCATCCGGATCCTCCCGCCAGCCCCCTCGTTCGTGGTCGAACTTCACGGGACGCGGGCGGTGGACTTCGTTGCGCACGAACCCCGGGTGGCGATCCACCAGGTGGACGCGCCGGCGAAAGCGGTCCTCGAAGTCGATCTCGTGTCCCCGGGCGATGGGGATGCGGTTGGTGACGACGACCATGGGCCCGGTCTAGACACCGGCGCCGAGACCGCGCAAGTCGGCACGGCGCCGGACGGCCGGCGCCGGCAGGACGCCGGCGGCGAACGTCGAGGGTCAGGGACGCCGGTCCGGATCCGGCGGCGCCGGCGGCTCGAGCATCTCGATGGGCAGCCCGGGCGGCGCCAGCTCGGGCGGCACGACGCGGTCTTCCGGCAGCGCGACCGGGCGTCCCTGCGCGTCCTCCCAGACGAAGTCGGGCGAGAACATCAGGATGGCGGGAAGCCGCTGGCCGTCGTCGGTGCTCTGGAAGTGCCGCACGTAGCCCTGGGGAAGGACGAAATCGTCGGGCACGACGATGCCGCGCTTCACCGGCTTCGTACCCATGGGGGGGAACGCCCGGATGCCGCTGTGGTCGTCGGGTGGGCCGATGGTGAACGGCGCGTCCTCCCGCTGCGGCGGCTCCGCGGCGGGCGGCGACGCGGGCCGCACCGGGCGCGCTGTCGGTGGCGGCGAGGATGGCCGCGCCACCGGCGCGGCCGCGCCGGCCGTGGCGGCAGCGGTCGCAGGCGGTGCGGGCGGCGGCGCCACCGGCGCGGGCGCGCGCACCGGCGGCGCCGCGGACCCGGACGGCGGCGGGGGCGGCGGGGGCTCGGCGCGCCGCGCGGCGGTCGCGCGCAGCGCGAGCAGCGCGGCGATCACCGACAGCACCACCGCGCCCATGGCGATCAGCGTCACGCGTATCACCTTCCGGACGGCCGAGGTCTCGACGACGCGAACGCCGTCGAGCTCGCGTCGCCCCGCCGCTCGTTCCCCCTGCGCTCCAGGTTGGTTCGGCATCGGCTCCGCCGCTATATGGGGCCACGTCGCCCGAACCCGCAAGTCGTCCCGTGCACGCGATCGCCTCCCCAGTCGTCCTCCGCGGGCACCTGCACTCCCGCACCTCGCGCGCCGTCGCGGGCGCCCTCGTCGCGTTCGCCGGGGCAGCGCTGCCGGCAGTCGCGCTGGCCGGGCTCCTGGGCGACCCCGAACTCCTCACCCCGCCGGTCCTGGTGAGCACGTTGCTCGTCTTCGCCGTCCTCCCGGCGGCGGCGGCATGGGCCGTCCAGCGCGCCGCCGCGGCGCGCATCACGCTGGACCGCGAGAGGATGACGCTCGAGCGCCGCGACCTTCGCGTCGAGGTGCCGCGGGCGGCTATCACCCGCGTGGCCCCGTGGGCGGTGCCCCTGCCCGGCCCCGGCGTCACCCTCGCGCTCGCATCGCCCCAGCGGCTGGCGATCGCCGACCCCACCGCGCTGCTGGAGGCGCTCGGCCAGCGGGCGGGTCGCGATCACCCCGTCGTCGTGTGGGCCCACGCGCGCGCCCAGCGGCCTCCATGGCGGTGGCGCCACCGGCTCTGGAAGTTCGTCGGGTTCTCGTTCCCCGTGGCGGCGGTGCTGTTCCGCGCGCACCAGTGGATCGCCTACGGCGGCACCTTGGGCCAGTGGTACATGCAGGGGGCCGGCGCCTGGCTGCGGACCCTCGCGGTCTATTGGCTGGTGGTCGCGATCGATCTCGTGCTCTGGGCCGCGCTCTGGCGCGGCGTCGGGGAAGCCGCTGCGCTGGCCGCGGCGCCCATCGCACCCGCGCGGGCAGCGCGGGTGCGATGGGCCGTGGAGCTCGCGTGCCGGGTCGCGTACTACGCCGGGGTGCCGGCGTTGCTGGCGGCGCGCTTCCTCGCCTGAGCCGCGGTCAGGGCGTCGCGGGGTTGAACGCCGAGATGCCCCAGCCCAAGCGCTCGTGCCCCCACTTGTTCCACTCGGGGTTCTTCCCGCCGACAATCTGCGCGCCGGAGAAATTGGGCGCGCCGGAACCCGAGCCGCTGCCGGTGAAGAGGTTGATGCCGATCGTGGACGAGCCGTAGTACGTCGGGTGCGTGTCGTCGGACAGCAGGTAGTCGTAGCTGGCGCCTGCGCTCACGAAGTGCGTATTCGAGTCGCGGATCGTCGAGCGGAGTGTCTGCGTGATGCGCGTCACGTAGTCCGCCTCCGTCTCGCCCGGCTGGTAGCGGAGCGCCACCGAGTCGATCTGACCGTCGCCGTTCGAGTCGTAGTCCGCCCCCATCCATTCGGCGAAGCTGTCGACGCAGGCGAAGCCGTACTGCGCCGCCAGGTTGCAGGTGCGCCAGTTGCTGCGCGCCAGGATGTTCAGGAAATTGCTCTGCTTGTTCACCTTCTGGCCGGTGGCGGCATCGGTGCAGTTGCTGAGCGCGTTGTCCGCCGCGTAGCCGGGGTAGTACAGGTTGGAGACGATCTTCACCTTGGCCGTGGTGGCGTACTGGTTGATCGCCTGCATGGCCTGCGCGGTGAAATTGATGCAGTTCACGAGCGCGTTCTCGCCGCCGCTGAAGTTGCAGGTGCCGCTCTGCCCGTTGAAGCTGCTGCGCGCCTGCAGGTAGTCGTTGCCGCACATCTCGAAGGTGACGATGCGGGTGGAGGTGTTCTGCATGTACGAGCGCTCGCGCACGATCTTGTTGTTGTAGATGTCGCTGGCGACGGCGCCGGACTTGGTCCGGCGCACCACCTCGATGTCGGCGTTCCACGCGTTCGACGCGTACTCGCCGTCGACCCACGGCGCGGCGCGCCGCGCCACGTTCGTGATCGACCCGCGGTAGCCGGCGAAGATCGAGTCGCCGTAGGCGACGACGCGGTACTTCGTGGTCGTGCCGGCCCGGTCGATCGTCCACGAGGTGTTCTGGTTGATGGTGTTGGCCCACGCGGGCCCGCTGGCGACGACCCCAGCGACGGCGAGCAGCCGAACGGCGCTCGTCCACAGACGCTTGCCCCCCATTGCGCGTTCCTCCTTTGGCTCGGCGGATGCCCCGCGGTAGGCGGGGACGCCGACCCGCCGCGCATCTACGCGAGGGACGAGCAAGCCGTCAAGGAAAACAGCTGTCCGGCACGCCGCCACCGGCCGACGCGGTGCGGCGTGGCCAGGGACCGGTCAGCCGATCCGATGGGCCGCCGCGGACCGCACGCCGCGCACGGAGCGCGGCGCCCGCGGTCGCAGCCGCAGGAACGCCTCGATCTCGTCGATCCGGGCGTGCGCGTCGCGGTACCCGATGTCGAGCAACGTGCGCGTGTAGGCGCCGTCGAAGAGGAGGTAGCTCATCAGGTCGGCGCTCTGTGCGTCCGGGGTACCGAGGCCGTCGATCATGTACCGCACCAGCCGCGGCATGCGCGATTCGAACCGCCGCGCCACCAGCGCCAGGTCTTCCGACGGGCTGACGACGAGCGGCGTGACGATCCGCATCGGCTCCGCGACCGCCTCCAGGATCGGGCCACCACCGGGCGCCGGGCCACGCGACTGGCGCACCAGGTCGTTCATGCGCTGCAAGTGGTCCAAATCGGCGTCGAGGTGGTCCAGGAAGATCGCGTTCAGGAAGACGCCGCAGATCTGTGCGAGGGGCGGGCAGACCACCGGCCCCGACACGCCGGCTTCCTCCGCGCTGGCGAGTTCCTCTCGCGACAACGTGTCGGCGGCACGTTGCGAGCGGACCCCGACCGCCAGGATGCGGTCGGCGCCAAGGCGGATCGCCGGGCTGAACGGGGTCACCAGCCGGAGCGCTCCGTCGCCGAAGTAGAGGTCACCGGCGGCCGACCGCACCCGGGTGGGCGGGAAGAGGATCGGGATGGCTGCCGACGCGCACACGTGGTCGACCGTCAGGTCGACCGGCAGGACGACGCGCCGCGACTTCCGCCACACCGGATGACCGTCGCGCCCCTGGATGAAGGTGAAGCAGCGGCCCGAATGGTAGCTCGTGGCCGTGATGGCGACGGCATAGAGGTGGCCGCGGGCGATGGCGCCCGGGATGCCGTCGAGCGCCAGGTGGCGCCCGAGGAACTCCCGTAGCGGGGCGGTGTCGAAGAGCGCCGACGTGACGGTGTGACCGAGGAGTCCGCCGAGCGCCACGTCGCGCACCAGCCCGAGCCCGCCCCAGGCGAGCGACCAGGCGTCGGTGCGGAACACCTGTGCCACCTCGAGCTGGGACCACAGGGTGGCCAGCCGCCGGGTCGCATCGGGGAGGTCCGCGCTGCCGGCAGCCACCGCCGCTCCGTTGATGGCGCCTGCCGACGCTCCGGCGACGATCGCGAAGGGCGAGGCTCCGTCGCGGAAGGCGGGGATCTCGCCGATCCGCTTGAGCACGCCCGCCTGGTAGGCGCCGCGCGCCCCACCGGCCGTCAGCACGAGTCCGAGCATTGGTTGGGCCTCCCCGGCGGCATCGAGCAATGGCGATGCCAAGACGCGCGGCGAGCGTGCGAAGGCCGCCAGTCCAGCCCAGGCGCTCGCTGCCCGTCCGGGCAGCACCGGCTGATGCCCGAACGCGCAGGGTGGGTCGCTCAGCCCCCTGCCAGCAGCGCGCTCTTGAGCCCGCCGTCGACGGGATGCGCCCCGATCCAAGCGCTGAACAGCACGTCGGCGAAGTCCTTGCCCTCGACCGTTCCGAGGTCGCGACCGTTCGCGCCCACCGTGGTCCCAGTGCCTGGCGCGTACGTCAACGTGATCACCTCGCCCGCGGCGGCGTTCGGAAACATCGCCTTGAAGCGGTCGAGCCGCGCCTGGAGCCGTGCGCTGGCGGCGCCGGCGTTCGCGGTGAAGGCATCGGCAATCGCCGCCGCCATCTCGTCGCCGTCCACCGCCCGCAGCATGTGGAGCTCGGCCCGACGGACCTGGTCGGCGGCCAGAATGGCCGCGGCGTCACGGGTCGCTTGCTCGAGATAGAGCCCGATGGCGTAGACCTTGATGAAGAACCGGCTCCGCAGGCCGGCGCCGTTGAGCGCGAGCGTCTTGCCGCCAGCCTGGACCGTGGCCGGGAAGCGCACGCCGGCGACCTCCTTGGCCCGGGCCGGGAGCGCCATCAGCGCCCCGACCACGAGCACCGCCCCCACGAACCGTCTCCGCATGGGACGACCCTCCTGGGCCGCCTGTAGCGCCATCGCACCATCGCGGCAATGCCGGTGCGTCCGTGCCGGCGCTTGGCTGAGCGGCGCGGGCATGCGAGACCGTCCGGGCATGGACATCGGACGCGTCGGCCTCTGGACCTTTGCCTTCGAGTTGCAGCCCGCCACCCGTGCGCGGGAGGTGGCTGCCGAGCTCGAAGCGCTCGGTTGGCCCACGGTATGGATCCCCGAGGCGATGGGACGCGAGGCGTTCACCCACGCGGCCCTGCTGCTGGCCGGCACCAAGCGGCTGGTCGTCGCAACGGGCATCGCCAACGTGTGGGCGCGCGACGCCATGGCCATGGCCGCCGCGCAGAAGACGCTCGACGAGGCCTTCCCCGACCGTTTCCTCCTCGGCATCGGGGTATCGCACGCGCCGCTGGTCGAGGGCATGCGCGGCCACCGCTACGAAAAGCCGCTGTCCTTCATGAGGCGCTACCTGGACGCGATGGATGCCGCGCCCTTCATGGCCATGCCGCCGACCACCCCGCCCCAACGGGTGATCGGCGCGCTGGCGCCGAAGATGCTGAAGCTCTCGGCCGAGCGCACGCGCGGGGCGCATCCGTACTTCGTCCCGCCCGAGCACACCGCGCGCGCGCGCACGATCATGGGCGCGGGCCCGCTGCTGGCTCCCGAGCAGGCCGTCGTCCTCGAAACCGACCCGAGCGCCGCGCGCGCCGTCGCTCGCGGACACATGGCGATGTACCTGGGCCTCCCCAACTACGCCGACAACCTCCGCCGCCTCGGCTTCTCCGACGACGACATCGCGAACGGCGGCAGCGATCGCCTGGTCGATGCCATCGTGGCCTGGGGCGACGTCGATGCCATCCGCGCGCGCGTGCGCGCCCACCACGACGCAGGCGCCGACCACGTCTGCGTGCAGGTGCTGACGGCAGACCCCCGCGCGTTGCCGATGGCGGAATGGCGGACCCTGGCGCCTGCGCTGCTCGGCATGTGACGGCTGGCGCCGGCCCCCCGGACGGCTAGAATCCCGCCGTGGCCCTGCTGTCCCCGCTCAGCGACGACCAACGCACCACGCTGCTGGTCGTGTCGCTCGCGCCGAAGGCGCTGCGCAAGCTGGTCGGCCGGCTCGGCACCGCGCCGTCCGGCACGCGGCTGGAGTCCATGTCGGTATGGGATCTCGCCTGGAGCCTCGTCGACTACTACGACAGCGACCTGGAGGTGGCACGCGAGGTGGATCGGACGGTGCAAAAGGAGCTGGGCGACCCCCCGCTGCTCTCGGCCGCCCGCGGCGAAGGCGCGCCCGACGCGCTCGCCGCTCTCGTGCTGTCGTCACGCGATCCCCTGCGCGAGCTGGCCTGGGCGTTGCTGGCGGCCGGCGGCCCGGACGCGGCCGCCCGGGCGGCGGAGCTCGTGGAAGCGATCGTCAAGGAGTTCGACGAAGCCGACGCGCGCGCCAAGGCCGAGGAAGAGGAGGAGGCCGCCGCCGCGCCGTCCGAGGCGCCTCCCGGAGAGACCGAGGCCGAGCGGTTGGCTCGCGAGAAGGCGAAGGAGGCCACGCAGGCGCAGCGCGCGCGCGCCCGCGCGCTGAAGCGCGTCGACAGCATGAAGGATCGGCTCGTCGAGCTGGAGACCGGTCTCGCCGCCGCGCGGCGCGACCTCCGCACGGCGGAGGAATCGCGGACGCAGGTCGAGGCGGACCGCGATCGGCTGCTGCGCGAGCGCGACGCACTCAAGACGCAGCTCCAGACGGGCACCGCCGGCGAGGTGGCCAGGCTCCGCGACGAGCTGGAGACGGCGCAACGTCGGCTCCGCAACCTGGACGCGGAGCTGGAGGAAGCGCGCGACGCCGAGGCTGCGCTCACCGCGAAGCTCCGCGAGCTGTCGGACCGACGACCCGCGCAGGCCGCCGGCGAGGAAGGCGAGCAGGCCGCGGCGGCAGCCACGGCCACCTGGAGCTTGCCGGTCTTCAGCGACGAGTTCTACGACTCGATCCGGCGCTGGGACCGCAAGATCGTCCGCAACGCGTTCGAGAAGATCCACCGCCTGAGCGACGACTGGCGGCACCCCAGCCTGCGCGCCATCCCGCTGGAGGGCCTGCCCGGCTGCTACCGCATCCGGGTTGCCACCGACGTGCGGCTCATCTACCGGCCGCTCGACGGCAATCGCGTGGAGATCATGTCCCTCATCGACCGTGAGGACCTCCAGCGCTACATCCGCCAGGCGAAGACGCGCACCGGCACGTCGTAGCGCCGCGGCAGACGACGCCGCGACGGCCGCACCCACCCGGCTCCCGACCCCGCCACCGCGATTGCGGTCACGGCACGCCCATCGCGCTCCGCATCGCCGCCCGCCCACGCCCCACCAGCGGGTTCCGCCGCGTCTCCCCGACGGAGGCATCAGTCGATGGAGCGGATGGCGAGTCGCGTTGCGATACTGGCTCTGGCACTGGGCGGTGTGCTCGGGCGGCCCGCGCCGGCGCCGGCTCAACCCTGTCCGGCCGCCTGCGGCGTCCAACGCAGCGCCTGCCTGCAAGTGGCCCGCGTGACCAAGGCGGGCTGCGCCGAGACGTGTCGGGCGGGCGTCGTCGCGATGGAACGCGGCGCCTGTCTCGCGGCCTGCGCCGCGGACGTCCAGACGGCCAGGGGAGCGTGCCGCGCCGAGCACGCGGGCTGCCTGAACGACTGCGGCACGGCGAGCGGCTCGAACGGATGCGCCACCGGTTGTCGGGGGGAACTCGCCGAGTGCGTCCAGGACGTCACGGCCGACGTCCAGACGTGCCTCGCCACGTGCCGCGGCCCCGGCACCTCCTACGAGTGCGCCATGGACTGCGCCGGCGTGCTCGAAGAAGGAACGGTCGCGTGTCAGGAGGACGCACGCCTGTGCGCGGTGTCATGCGCCGGCTCGCCGGCCGACCGGGCCACGCGCGGCGAATAGCATCGGCGCACCGGCTTTGGGCGCGGCGCACCGCCGTCAGAGGTACTGCGGTTCGCGCGGCGCATCGCCGAACAGCTCGTCCTTGCGGGCCGCCAGGTCTTCGGCGGTGAGCGCGCCGTCCTGCGAGAGCTGGTTCACGATGCTCCAGCCCCGCAGCAGCACCACCTGCCCACCCCAGACGATGAAGCCCTGGCCGTTCAGATCCGCGGCGTGCTCGCTGGCGAGGAACACCACCAGCTCGGCCGGCCAGGCAGGGTGAAAGGTGTCGAAGCCCGACTCGGGCTGGTCGAACATCGAGGAATTGGGCATCGACTCGGTCATGCGCGTGCGGGCGCGCGGTGCGATGAAGTTCGCCCGCACGCCGTAGCGGCCCATCTCGCGGGCGATGCTCACGGTCAGCGCCGCGATCGCGGCCTTTGCCATCGCATAGTTGCTGTTGCCGGCCGTGCCCATGAGGCCGGCCTCCGACGACGTGTTGATCACGCGGCCGTAGACGCCGCCGTCACGCTTCGCGACGTCGCGCCAGCGCGCGCAGGCGTGGCGGATCATCGCGAAATGGCCCTTGCAGTGCACCTTCATGACCAGGTCGAACTCCTCCTCCGCCATGTTGAAGCTCATGCGGTCGCGGAGGACGCCCGCGTTGTTCACCAGCACGTCGAGCCGCCCGAATCGGTCCCAGGCTTGCGCGACGAGGCGTCGCGCGCCCTCCCAGTCGCTCACGTCCTCGCCGCTGACGAGGGCCGTGCCACCGGCGGCGGTGATCGTCTGCGCCACCTCCTGGGCCGGGGAAACGTCCGTGCCCTCCCCCGTCAAGGACGCCCCGAGGTCGTTGACGATCACGGAGGCCCCGTGACGCGCGAGCGCGAGCGCCTCCTCGCGGCCGAGACCGCGCCCGGCTCCGGTGACGATGGCGACCTTCCCGTCGAGCATACCCATGGCATTCGCGGCTAGCCCACCGCCGGCCACAGGGTCAAACCCGTCGCGGCCGTCTGCCCCGGCGCCGGCTGGCGCTGCGCCAACCGCGTGATCGCGACGGCCCCGGCCGGTCACTCCGAACGCCTGCACCGCTGACCGCGCGAGCGGATCGCGCTACACTCATGCGGTGTCCCGAACCGCCTTCCTCGCCACCGGCGCCGCGGTGGTGCTGCTCGCCGCGGCGCTGCGCCTGCCCGGGTTGGACGACCAGAGCCTTTGGAGCGACGAGATCTACAGCATCGAGTCGGCGACCTGGCCGGTGCCGGTGCTCCTGACGGTGCGGGACGGTCACCCGCCGCTGTACGGGCTGCTCATCAAGGCGCTCGACCAGATGGCGCCGTCGGATCTGCACGGCCGCGCGATCTCGGCCGTCGCGGGCATCGCAACGGTCGCCGCCATGCTCGGGCTGGGCGCCGCGGTCGCCGGACGGCCGGCGGCGCTGATCGCGGCGGGGCTGCTCGCGGTCTCGCCGCTGCACGTGTGGTACTCCCGGGAGGGGCGGATGTACGCGCTCCTCGTGCTGTGGACCGTGCTCGGCTCCTGGCTGTTCGTGCGCGCGCTCCGCGACGGTGCGCGGCGCGCCTGGGCAGGCTTCGCGCTCGTCAGCGTGGCCGGCCTGGCGACCCACTATCTCTACGGCCCGGTCCTGCTCGCGCAGGCGGCGTTCGTCGGGCTGCGGTTCGCGGCGGGCGCCGTCTCGCGCCGCCGCCTCGCGCTCGCCGCCGGCGCCATGCTCGGCCTCGCCGCGATCGGGCTCGTCCTCCTGGGCGACGAGGCGGCGGGCGTCGTCGCGCGCCGGCGCCGCTTCGAATGGATGGCGCTCCCCTACACCGCGTTCACGTTCATCGGGGGTTTCGGTCTCGGTCCGCCGGTCGGGCTGCTGCAACGCGACCGCAGCCTGGCGACGATCGCGGCGTACTGGCCGGAGCTGGCGGCGGCCGCGGTCGCCGCCGGCGCGATGGCGTGGGCCGCGCGCCGCGCGCTGCCGTCGGCGGGCCCCTGGGGCCTCTACCTCGTCTGCTGGTTGCTCGTGCCCGCCGCCGTCGTGTTCGGGGGGGCGTGGCTCGCCGACGGCACCTACACGGTGCGCTACCTCCTGCCCGCGCTCCCGGCCTTCGTGCTGTTGGCCGCGATCGGCCTCGTCGGCCTGCCCCGGCGGTGGGGCGCACTCCTGGCCGCCCTGGTGGGGGTGCTGGCCTCGGTCGCGATCGCCCGCGATCGCCTGGACCCGCGCTACCAGCGCGACGACCTGCGCGGCGCCGCGCATTGGCTGCGAGCACACGCGGGCACGCAGCAGCGGATCCTCGCGAGCGCATCGTACATTCCCGTCGGGCTGCGCCACTACGAGGGCGCGCTGCAGCTGGAGCCGCTCGCGCCCCGCGCCCTCGGCAGCGCTGCCGAGGCCGAGGCGCTCGTCGCCGCGCTGGCAGACACCGGGGGATGGCTGGTGCTCAGCCGGGAGTGGGAAGACGACCCGGCGGGTCATCTCGCCCGGGCGATCGCCGCGCGGGCGCCGGGGGTGGAAGTGGCGCGCTTCCCCGGGATCCGGATCTTCCGGTTCCGTCCGGACGCCTGAGGTCGAACGCGACGCCCGCGACCGCGCCCTGCACGGCCGCCCACCAGAGTCGCACCTCGCCACGCCGCCGCGACCGCAGCGCCTCGCGCAGCCACCAGGCGTAGAAGATCGGCAACTGCAGCGCGAGCCGGCCCGCGTCGCCCCAATGACGATGGCGGGCGAGCTGCACCCGCAAGGCGGCGACGTGCCCGCGCATGTAGTCGTGCCACTGCCGCCGCAGGCCGTCGTGGTCGAGCCGGTGGAAGTGGAACACGACCGCGGCCGGCTCGTACACGCAACGCCCGCCGTCCGCCAAGAGGCGGTACCAGAACTCCGAGTCCTCGCTGCATCCGGCCGCGCCCGCGCCGAGCCGCTCGTCGAAGAGGCCGACCCGCGAGAAGGCGTCGCGCCGCACGGCCATGTTGGCGCCGGCGCCGATGTCCCACACGGGCGCTCCCCAGATGCGCACGCGGGCGAACCAGTGCGCGTCGAAGACGCGGCGGCGGAACTCGTCGTTGAACGCCCACATGCGCGCTTCGGCCTGGCGCTGCGCCTCGGTTTCGAGTTCGCCGGGAAGCACCTGTCCGGTGACCGCGAGGACCTCGCGCGCCGCGAAGGAGGCCACCAGGCGGCCGAGCCAGTCCGGATCGACGATCACGTCGTCGTCGGTGAACGCCACCACGGCGCCCGTCGTTTCGCGCACGCCGGTGTTGCGCGCGACGCTGAGCCCCGGGCGCGGCTCGCAGACGTACCGGACCCCGGGCAGCGCCGCCACCAGCGCTCGCGTCCGGTCGCTGGTGGGCGCGTTGTCGACCACCAGGATCTCCCGCGGGCGGTGCCGGAGGGCGTGGAGGGACGTCAGGCAGCGCCCGAGCGCATCCGGGCGGTCGCGGGTGCACACCACCACCGAGGCGTCGGCGTCTCCGGGCGGAGGCGGAGCGACGGCGGGCACGGCGCGGAGCGCCGCCAGCGGCCGCTCGCAGGCGAGGAGCGGGGCCGCGTCGCCTGGCGCCGGCGGCGCGTCCCGCAGCCCCGGTAGGCGCGGCTCGAACCCGGTGTCGAACAGTCGCGCCCCGACGGCCGGCGCCACCGCCTGGCTGGCCAGCACCGCGAGACCGGCGGTCGAGAGCGGCAGGGCGTCGGGCGGCACCTGGCACCGCCCGACGGGCAGGCGCCCGAGCCAGAAGATCAGCTCCAGACCGTCCGCCCCGGCGTCGCCCGCGACCGCCGCCAGCGGCGCCGCGAGATCCACCTGGACGATGTCGCGCCGCCGCGCGACCCCGCTCACGCGCGGCCCCCCGCTTCCCGCGCCGCCGCGGCGCGCAGGCGCGCCATGCGGCGGCGCGAGCGACCGTACTCGCCGCAGAGGCCGGCGACGCCGCCCGCGAGTTCGGCCAGCACCAACTCGACCGGCGGCGCCTCGGCGCCGCGCACCCGGCGCACGAGGAGTCGCGCGCCGCGGCTGAACCACCAGGTCACCAGGCTGCGGAACGAGGCGCGCTGCTCGGGCTCGGCCGCGTACGACTTGCCGACGAACGCCATCAGGCCGAGTCCCCAGGTCCAGAGCTGGCGGCGCAGCCCCGCCCAGTCGCGACGATGTTCGTGCAGCACGAGGCACCGGGGCTCCATCACGATGGCGTGCCCGGCCCGCACCACGCGGTAGAAGGCGTCGAGGTCGCCGCCGCCCGGCAGCGTCGGGCCAGTGTCGAGCGCCTCGTCGAACCCGCCCAACGCTACCAGCATGTCGCGCCGGAACGCCATGTTGCAGCCCGTGCCGAACACACCGGGGCCGCAGGGATACACCGGATTTCCGGGCAGCGTGCGCCCGAACCGCACGCGCTGGAAACCCCGGCGGAACCCGCCGAGGCGTTCGAACTCGACCTGCGCGCGGGTGGCCAGCTCCAGCGGCAGCACGGGGCCCGTCACGCCCGCCGCCTCGGGATGCGCCGCCAGCGCCTCGGCGAAGCCGAGAAGCCAGCCGGGATCGACCACGACGTCGTCGTCGAAGTACGCGACGAAGTCGCCGGTCGCTTCGCGCAGCCCCCGGTTGCGCGCGACGTCGAGGCCAGCCACGGGCTCGCAGGTGTAGCGGACGTCCTGGACCCGGGCGACGGCGTCTCGCGTACGGGCGTCGGCCGGCGCGTTGTCGACCACCAGGATCTCGAGCGGCGGCATGCCCGCCGCACCGCGCTGGCGGAGCGCCACGAGCGACGCCAGGCAGCGGGCGAGCCGCTCCGGCCGGTCGCGCGTGCAGACGACGGCGGTCACGCGCGGCGGCGGGTCGGTCGGCCCCGCGGCGGCCGGCGCGGAGAGTTCACGCCGGATCCGCTCCTCGAGCACGGCGCGACGTTCCGCCGGTCCGAGCAGGCGCGCCACCGCATCCGGTCCCAGGCGGGCTCCGCGCGGCAGCTCCCGCAGGACGAACGCCACCGGCAGGTCGTGGACGCGGACGGTGAGTCCCAGGCCGGTCTCGCCGTCGTCGAGCGCGATCTCCGGCAGCGGCCGCGCCACGTCCACGGTCGCGAGTCGATAGCGCTCCTCGGTCATGCGGCGCCCGCACCGCCCCGGGCGTAGAGGCGCCGGAACGGCCCGTCGCGCTCCAGCAGCGCGGCTACTCCCCCCTGCTCGGCCACCCGCCCCCGCTCCAGCACGACGACGTGGTCGGCGTCGAGGATGGTGTCGAGCCGGTGCGCCACGATGACCACCGTGCACTCGCCGCGCACGGCGTCGATCGAGCGTTGCACCAGGTGCTCGGACACGCCGTCGAGCGCGTTGGTGGCTTCGTCCAGGATGAGTAGCTCGGGGCGACGCACGAAGGCGCGCGCCAGCGCGATGCGCTGGCGCTGCCCGCCGGACAGGCGCACGCCCCGATCGCCGACGACGGTGGCGTATCCGTCCGGCAGCTCGGCGACGAACTCGTGCGCGTTCGCCGCGCGCGCGGCCGCTTCGATCTCGGCGTCGCCGGCCCCGCGCCGCCCGTAGGCGATGTTATCCCGGATGCTCGCATTGAACAGGAAGACGTCCTGACCGACGTACCCGAGACGCGTCCGCCAGCCGAACGGATCCAGGTCGGCGAGCGGTACGCCGTCGATCAGGATCGCTCCCGCATCGGGTTCGTAGAACCCGCACAGCAGGTGGAGCAACGTGGTCTTCCCCGCCCCCGACGCGCCGACGACGGCGGTCACCGCGCCGCGGGCGATCCGGAAGGAGACGTCGTCCAGCGCGAACCTCGCCTCCCCCGCATGGCGGAAGCAGACGTGATCGAACGCCACGCCGTCCCGCAGCGGGGCGGGCGCGCCCCGCGCCGGCCGGCGTTCGCCGGGCGCCGCGGCGGCGTCCGGAGCCGCCTCGACGAACGCGCGCACGTCCCGGACCGCTCCCAACAGGCCCAGGAGCGCCGTGCGCTCCGTCTCGAACGCGTGGAGCTGCGGCTGGAGCCGGTACACGAGGACCGCGAAGGCGAGAAGCGCCGGGAGGGCGGCCGGGTCGCGCAGCGCCAGGACGAGAATACCGAGGACCAGGGCCGCGTGCAGCGTCTCGGTGAGGGGGCCCGTGAAGCCGGCGAGGACGTCCAACCGCAGAAACGTGCGTCGCACGGCGTCGGATGCCGCGCCGAACCGGCGCCGCTCGTGGTCGACGGCGTCGAACGCCCGCACGGTCCGCATGCCGGCGAGCGCCTCCCACATCCGCTCGCCCAGCCGCGCGTTCGCCTCCACCGCGTCGCGGCCGGCGGCCCGCGCGCCGCCGGCCACCCAGCGTACGAACTCCGACACCGCCGCCACGCCGAGCAGCAGGATGAGGGTCAGGCGCCACGAGATCGACAGGAGCAGCGCGACGAAGACCGTGACGGTGCAGAGCCGGACCAGCATGCCGAGGCAGAGCGTCACGGCCTGGGCGGCACGCCAGGACTCGGTGGCGACGAGCGAGAGCAGCGTCCCGGGGTCGGCGCGCTCGAACTCCGCCATCGGCATCGTCACCAGCCGGTCGAAGATCCGCGCCCGGAGCCGCGCCCCCGCAGTCCCGACCACGCGCGACACCAGCACGCGGTTCGCGAACATCAAGCCGTTCTTGAGGGCGATCGCACCCAGCATCACGAGCGGCAGGACGACCAGCCGGCGCTCCGCCGGGACCCATGCCACCAGCCGCGCCAGCGGTGCGGGCAGCCCGTCGGCGCCGGTGCCCGGCGCGACCGCCTGCACCAGCGGGATGAAGAGCGTGATCCCGATGCCCTCGGCGGCCGAGGCCACGATCCCGAGGCCGACGATGGCGGCCGTGGCCAGCGGCGACGCGGTCAGGATCGGTTGCAGGAGTCGGAGCGCGGCGAGCGGCGGAAGCCGGTCGCGGTCGCTCATGGGCGCAACGCCGCCGCGACCGCATACGCCTGCACGGCGATGGCCGCGACCGCGAAGGCCATCGTCAGGGCCAGGTGCAGCCCGATCGGCTCGCCCACCCGCATGAGGAGCCCCATCGCGAGCACGACGATCATCGCGATCTGCGCGACGACCAGGCGCGGGTGGGCTTCGGCGATCCGCCGCTTCGGGGTCGCGATGTGCGGCAGCGGCAAGCGCAGCAGCGCCCGCACGAGCCCCCCGGTCGAAACCGGCCACAGCGCGAGCGCGAGGGTGTAGCCGCGCCACTTGAACCCCACGGCGTCGGTCTGCACGTTCCAGAGGTCGTTCGCCAGGGCCCGCACTCCGACCACCGCCACCCCCAGGGGAAGGCAGCGCAGCAGGTACGAGCCGAACGCTCCGACGGCCGCCGTGCTGCCCGCGCACAGCACCCACACCGCGAGCAGCGCGTGCACGGCGAACACCGGGCCGACCAGATAGTAGGTGCACCGCACCAGGTAGGCGATACGCTGTGGCCACGTGAGGGACCGCCACGCCCGCGGGTAGACGTCGAACAGGATCCCGAACACGCCCCGCGCCCACTTGCGCTGCTGCATCGTGAAGGCCCGGAGATCGGTCGGCACCAGACCCGCCGCGTGCACGTCCGGCAGGTAGCGCGTGCGCCAGCCGGCGGCGTGGAGGCGGAGCGAGGTGTGGAGATCCTCGGCGAGCCCGGACTGGTAGCCCCCGATGGCGTCCAGCGCCGCACGCCGGAAGGTGGTGTGGCTCCCCCAGATCGGGGCGGCGCCGCAGCCGTCCATGCCCATCGAGGCCGGCCCGTAGAAGTCGTACGACTGCTCGACGGTGGCGCGCGACACCAGGGAGTCGTCACGGTTGTGGAAGGCGACCGCCCCCTGCACGGAGGCGATCGCCGGATCGTCGAACCCGCCGAGCACGGCGTCGAGAAAATCGGGGGCTGGCAGGTGATCCGTGTCGAAGATGGCGACGAACTCGCCTGAGGTCCGCGCGAGCGCGGCGTTGACGTTGCCCGCCTTCGCGTCGGCGTGGCCGTCGCGTGTCAAGTAGCCAACGTCGAGTTCCGCCGCGAGCGCGGCGAACCGCGCATCCCCCGAGTCGTCGAGGAGGTAGGTGCGGTGCGGATAGCGCATGGCGCGCAAGGCGTGCAGGCTCTGCGCCGCCAGCTCGAGGGACTCGTCGTACACGGGCACGAAAACGTCGACGGACAGGCCTGGCGGCGCCGGCGGCGTCGTGGGGACCGCGATCGCATCGTACACGTACCAGGCCAGCACGACCTGCAGCCCGACGAAGCCCGCCGCGAGCAAGAGCCCGGCAGCCAGCATGGGATGGCTCAGGTGGCCGTCATCGAACCACCAGCTGAAGTACACCCCGATCGCGACCGCGCCGGCAGCCATGGCTGCCCGCAGCGCGCGGCGCCGCGCCGCCGGCGTGAGCGGCAACGACGGCCGGACCTCCGGCAGCGCCACGACTTCCGGACCGCTGGACGGGACATCCTCCCGATCGAAACTGGAGAGTGGATGATTCACGACGATCCCCGCCTCCTCATGCCACGATGCCGACGCAAGACCCAGCCCATTCCGTCACGTCCCGTGTCTCCCCAGGACGCCGTTCGTCACCCAACCTTCGGCGAATGAGCCGTCGCGTATAGCATGAATGCCCGCATGCGGGGACTCAGCCGTTCCAAAGGGCGTCGCGCAGGCCCGACGACCGTTCCACCCGGGCCAGGACCCCGGCGCGTACCACCGCCTCCCCACCCCAGACCTCGACGTGCGCCCGGGCCCGGGTGAGCGCCGTGTACAGCAGCTCGCGGGTCACCACGCGGGAGGGCTCGGCCGGGAGGAGCAGCAGCACCCGGTCGAACTCCGAGCCCTGGCTCTTGTGCACCGTCATGGCGAACACCGTCTCGTGGGGCGGAAGGCGGGCGGGCGAGACGAACCGCACCCCGCCATCGGCCGCGGGAAACGCCACCGCCAGCCGGCCGGAATCCCGCGACTCGGGCAGCACGATGCCGACATCGCCGTTGGCGAGCCGAAGCCCGTGATCGTTGCGCGTCACCAGCACCGGCCGCCCCACGTACCACGGCGCCGCGGTGCGGAGCAGGCCGCGGGTCTCCAGCGCCTCCTCGACCAACCGGTTCATGCCGGTGACACCGGAGCCACCCGTCCGATGTGCGCACAGGATGCGGAAGCGGTCGAACGCGTCGAACACCTCCGGCGGCGGCGCGCCCGCGGCGACGGCGCGGAGGTACGGCGCGAAGCCCTCGACGGACGAGTGCGCCAGTCGCGCGCGGGCGGCGCGCGCATCCGCGATCGCCTGCCACCCGACGTCGCCGGACGGGGACGCGAGCACTCGGCAGGCCGCGTCCGGGTCACCCGCGTTCACCGCCGCCGCCAGTCGCGCGATACCGCTGTCGGCCGCGAAGCGGCGACTGTGACGCAGCGCGACGACCACGTCGCGGAGCGGGGACCCGGCGGCAGCCGAGCCCGCGGGCACCGCTTCGCCCACCACGGATCCGACCGTGGCTGCGAATGCCGGCGAGAAACCGGGCGCATCCCCGCAGACATCGCCGAGCACGGCCCCGGCCTCGACCGAGGCGAGCTGATCCTTGTCTCCGAGCAGCACGAGTCTGGCCTCGGGCCGCAGCGCACCCACCAGCTTCGCCATCAACGCCAGATCGACCATCGACGCCTCGTCGACGACCACGACGTCCGCGCGGAGCGGCCGCTCGCGGTCGACGCCCGCGCGGGTGGAGTCCGGCCGCAGGCGCAGCAGCCGGTGCAGGGTGGAGGCGCGCTCCGGGATGGCGGCGCGCCACCGCGCCGGGACGTCAGCACGACCCGCCCGGACCGCCGCTTCGAGGCGTGCCGCCGCCTTGCCCGTCGGCGCCGCCAGCTCGACCACGGGCGCCGCGTCGCCCGCGGCGGCGAGCAACGCCAGCAGGCGTACGACGGTGCTGGTCTTGCCGGTGCCCGGCCCACCCGAGACGACGCAGAGGCCGCGCAGCGCAGCGGCCGCCGCGGCGACGCGCTGTCTGTCGGGCACCGGCCCCGTCGGATCGCGCGGCCAGACCGCCTCCAACGCGGCCCGCGCCGCGCCCGGCTCGATACCCGTGCCGACGGCGGCGCGACGACGCAGGTCCTCCGCCACGTCGCGCTCGTAGCGCCAGTAGCGACGCAGGTAGAGACGTCCCGCCGCGTCGAGCACCAGCGGCGTGTCGTCGTCCGGCCCGCCGACCACCGCGGTCGCACGCAAGAGCGCCGTCCAGCGCGCCAGATCGGGCGTGATCGGAGCCCCGGGGACGCCGGCCATCAGCGGCCCGCCGGCCACGCGCGCCAGGTCGACGCAGACGTGCCCCGCGCCGGTGCGCTGGCTCGCCAGCGCCACCGCGAACACGAGGGCGTCCGGCGCATCGCCGGCCAGCCGCCCGAGCGTCTCGGCGAGATGCACGTCGAGATCGCCGAGGGCGCCTGCGGCGCGGAGGGCGTCGAGCTGTGCGCGGGCCGTCACGACGCGTCCGCGATCCAGGCGTCGAGCGCCGCCACCAGTGCCGCCGGAGGGCGGTCGTGGAAGACGCCGCACCCGGCGGCACCCCCGGCGGCCACGCCGCGCAGGAAGAGGTAGAACACGCCGCCGACGTGCCGGTCGTAGTCGTAGTCGGGCACGCGCAGCCGCAGCAGCCGGTGCAGCACCACGGTGTAGATGAGGTACTGGAGCCAGTAGTGCTCGCGCGCGATCGCCGCCGGCAAGCACGCCGCCTCGTAGTCGGCCACGGCGGGTCCGAGCCAGTTGGATTTCCAGTCGATCAGCCAGAACCGGCCGTCCGCTTGGAACACCAGATCGACATAGCCGCGCATGAAGCCCCGCACCGCCCCGAACGCGAGCCCGGCGATCGACTCGTCGAAGGCGCCGCCACCGAACGCGTGAGCGCGCAGCACCGCCTGCAGCCCCGCCGCGTCGAAGCGAGCGAGCGGGTACGTGAACTCGAGTTCGTCGAGGCGCGCGGTGCGGGGCACGCCGGCGAGCCGCACCCGGCCGGCCGCGTCGAGGGGCGTGTGTCCCACGCGGACGACCATGTCCTCCACCACGGATGTCCACGCCGCGTCGAAGCCGAAACGGTCCAGCTCGCTCGCGACGACCGCGCGCCGGGGCGCCGGGTCCGGGTCGGCGAAATCGACGTGCTCGAGAACGGCATGCAGGCAGCGGCCGGCGCGGGCGCCGCGGGGAAAGGTGAAGATGGTGCGTGTCTCCTCGCGGGCATCCGTCTCCGGGGACGGCAGACGGACGGCGTCGTGGTCCGGGCCCTCGTCGCCGCGGTCGGCGAGGAGGCCGCTGAAGCTCGTCGAGCGCCACCCCCACTGCACCGGCCGGCGCACGGGCCGCGCCGCCAGCGGCGGCGCCGCCTCCATCCCGGCGAGCGCCGCGCCGGCCCGTCCGTCGGGCAACGGGTCGACGCGGATCGTGCCGCCGCTGCGCCCGACCAGGGCGTCCAGCTCGCGGCGGAGGTCGGCGTCGCGCATGCCATTGCGCGCCGCCTTGAGGGCTCCGACGGTTTCCTCGGTGCCCGCGGCGTGGAGGAGCCAGAACGGCGCCGCGGTATGCGAGTCGCCCGTCGCCCCCCAGGCGATGGTGCAGCGATGCACCGCGCGGGTGACCGCGACGTAGAAGAGTCGGAGTTGCTCCGCCAGCTCCTCTCGGCAGGCCTGCATGCGCAGCGGGCTGTCGGACGGCGCCTCCAGCTCGAGCGTCGGCTGATCGCCGGCCGCCGCGTCATGGCACACCACGTCCCGTTCGACCCGCTGATCGAGGGCGAAGAGCCGGCCATCCCACACGAAGGGACAGAACACGATCGGATACTCGAGCCCTTTGCTCTTGTGCACGGTGACGATCTTGACCACGTGCTCGTCGCTCTCGAGGCGCAGTTGCTGTTCCTCGGTTTCCGGCCGGTCGTCGGCGGCGCGGACCGCCATCCACTGCACCAGCGCGTCGAGGCCCCGCGGATGCCGGGTCGCCTCGTCCTGCAGCAGCTCGGCAAGGTGCAGCAGGTTGGTGAGGCGGCGTTCGCCGTCCGTATACGCGAGCAGGCGGCCTGCCACACCCAGCTCCGCACACAGCTCGCGGCACATCGGTCCGATCCCCTGCGCACGCCACACGTCGTGGAAACGGTGGAACGCGTCCACTCGCGCGGTCCACCGCTGGTCGTCGTCGAGCAGCGCGAGCAGCTCCTCGCCCGCTACGCCGAGCAGCTCGGTGCCGAGCGCGGCGCGGACGGCCGTTTCGCGCCCGGGCTCGGCGACTGCCAGCAGCACGCGACGGAGCTGTTCCGCCTCTCGGCTGGCGAACACGCTGTCCTCCGCATGCTGCACGCTGGCCACCCCCCGCCGCGCCAGGGCGGCGGCCACCAGGCGCGCCTGGACATGCGTGCGCACCAACACGGCGATGTCGCTGCCTTCGAGCGGGCGCAGGACGCCGTCGGGGCCGGGCAGATGCGCCTTCCGCTCGCGCCCGAGCCGGAGCAGGCGTACGATCTCCGCCGCGGTGGCTCGCGCGACCCGGTGCGCCGCCTCGCCCTTGGCGAGCACCCTGCGCTCGTCCTCACGCTCGAGGAACCAGATGCGAAGCGGCTCCGGCGGGTCGCCCTCGATGACGAGCGCCGCACCGGTTCGCGCCGCCTCGGCCGGCAGGAACGGGATGCGATCGAGCAGGAACGGGCGCGGCGCGCGCGTGAACAGCGCGTTGACGGCGGCGATCAAGCCCGGCTCGGAGCGCCAGTTGTGAATCAGATCATGCCGCGCGGCGGCGGCGTCACGCGCCTCCAGGTAGGCGTACACGTCCGCCCCGCGAAAGCGGTAGATCGCCTGCTTCGGATCCCCGACGATGAACACCGGGGCACCCGCCTCCACCCAGATGCCGCGCACGATGTCATACTGCACGGGGTCGGTGTCCTGGAACTCGTCCACCAGCGCCACGCGCCAGCGCGTCCGGAGCCGCGCCGCCAGCTCCGCCCCGCGCGGCCGCGCGAGCGCGGCGCGCAGCGCGAGCAGCAGATCGTCGAACGACTGGACGCGCGCCCGGCGCTTGCGCGCCGCCAGAACGACGCGGGCCTCGCGCAGGAGATCGGTCTTGAAGGCGCGCAGCCCGTCCGCCACCTCCGCGTCCGCGGCGGCCACCGCCGCGAGAAGCGCGCCCACGTGGTCGAGCACCGCGTGCCCGCGCGGCGCCACGCCCTTCTTCCAGGCACCCGCGACGCGCGCGGGCGCCACGGCTTCGAGCGGCTTCCGCATGAGGCGCACGTCCGGCAGCTCCCCACGCAGCGCGGTGTCGACCCGACGCAGCATGTCGGGCACGGCCGCAGCCTTGAACTTGCCCTTGTGGATGCCGTCGTCGAGCAGGATGGCCGCGAGGTCGTCGCGCGCCGCGGGCCAGGCGGCGCGCAAGCCGGTCCACGCCGCCATCACCAGCGCGCCCGCGACGTCCGTCTGCACCACGTCGGGGTGCGCGAGCCGCAGGTCGGGCCGACCCAGGTGCGGCGCGATCGCCGTCGCGAGCCGATCCGGGGACTGGCGCAGGTCCACCAGGTGCTGCGCGAACAGCCAGGAGGCGGTCGTGACGCGCCGGCGCCAGACGTCGTCCACCGCTTCCTGCAGGAGGTCCCGCACGTCGGCGACCAGCTCGGCCTCGAACGGGAGACCGGTGGCGAACGGGTGCTCGGCGAGTGCCCGCTGGCAGAACCCGTGGATGGTGTGGATCGACGCCAGGTCGAAATCGGCGAGGGCCCGTTCGACGCGCCGCCTCGCCGCCTCGCGGTCGACCACGCCCGCCAGCAGGTCGGACACGAGGTCGCCGGCCGGCGCGCCGTCGCGCAGCGCGCTCAGCACGGTCTCGAGGAGTGTCCGGACGCGGTCGCGCAGCTCCTTGGTGGCCGCCACGGTGTAGGTCACCACCAGGATCTGGTCGATCGGGACGCCGGCCTCCATCACCAGGCGCAGGAACAACCCGGTGATGGTGCGCGTCTTGCCGGTGCCGGCGCTCGCTTCGATCACCTGCATGCCGCCGTCGAGCGGCACCGCGCGCAGGTCGAGCGGTCGTGGCGCGGGCGCGGCGGTCATCCCGCGGGATACTCCGTGCGGCTCGCGAGCAGCGGGCGCAGGAGGCGCGTGGCCAGCGGCGCGAAGTCGGGATCCTCGAACGGGTCGACGTCGCGCCAGGCATACGCGAAGTACGGATCATCGCGCTCGGCATTCGTGAAGTCGCCCCCCTCCCACTCCGCCCGTGCCAGCGTCTGCGCACGGGCCTGCCCGTGGTGCTCCTTGGCACACCAGACCATGGAGGATCGCGGGAAGAAGGGCAGCAGGCGGTGCAGGCCCTCCTCGTAGACCTGCGCCAGGTCATCGAGCAGGCGGTCCGCGTCGGCCTCGATCGGCCCGAAGACGACGCTCGCCTTCGTGCCGAGCCACCGGCTGAGCCAGCCGCCGGGGCGCGGCCGCGCGACGTGGAGCAGCACGTGGCGAACCCACAGGCGCAGCTCGTCCGACGCCTTGGCGTCGGTGAGGCGAAACGCGACCAGCCCATCCACGGTCACGTCGCGCAGGTCGCCATCGACGCGCAGCCGGCCGCGCACCAGGTGGATGGGCACGGTGCCGAGGGGCTCGTCGCCGACGGCACGCGCGACGCGCTCCACGAAGTCTTCGACGGTGGCCCGTTCGCGTGCCAGCTCGACCTCGCCCACCCGGCCGAACGGCACCAGCCCGCGGCCGCGGAGTTCGCGCGCGACCCGCGCCGGGTCGTCCGACGCGCGCCAGTGGCGCAGCAACTCCCCGCGCAACCGGTACGCGCCCAGGGCGTCGAGGCAGAACGGCTCGCGGTGCTCCACCGGCTGCGCGGCGTCGGCCAGTCGGATGCCGAGGCGCTCGCGGAGCAGATGGGCGGTCGGGTTCACGAAGAAGCCCGCGAGCCGCTCCACATCGACGGCGAAGGCCTCGTCCGGCGCGGCTGGAAGACGCCTCGTGACGAGCCGCTGCACGGGGCGCGCCCGGCCGCGCTGTCGCGTCGCCTCGCACAGGTCTTCGGAATAGCTGACGAGCCCGGGGACGGCCGGGCTCGAGAAGTAGCGCCGGTCGAACGCTTGCAGCGGGTGCACCGTCTCGAGGTGGGGCGCGTCGAAGCCCCGGCGCACGGCCGCCCGCAGCTCGCTCACGACGATCGACGGTGGCAGCGGCGCGTTGTCGCGCACGCCGCGTCCGACCCAGCTGACGAAGAGCACGCGCCGCGCCGAGCACACCGCCTCGAGGAACAGGTAGCGGTCGTCGTCGCGGCGCGAGCGGTCCCCCGGCTCCGGCGGCGCCTGGGTCATGCGGTCGAACGACAACGGCTGCCGCGCGCGCGGGAAGCTCCCGTCGTTCATCCCGATCAGGCACACGACGGCGAAGGGGATGCTTCGCATCGGCACCATGGCGCAGAAGGTGACGCCGCCGGCCAGGAAGCGGCCGCGCGACGCCGGCTTCTCCAGCGTCTGCTGGACCAGCGTGCGCAGCAGCTCGAGCGACACCGGCTGATCGTAGCCGGCGCGGGCGGCGTCGTCGGCGAGCGCCCGGATCACACGCCGGACCGCATCGGCGGCCTCCGCCTCCGTGTCGTCGGGCGCGAGGAACCGGTCGAGCACCTCGTGCAGCGCGACCGCCCAGGCGGCCATCGACCGGGGCGCCGCCAGCGTCCGGTCGAGTCCGGCCGCCGCGTCGACGAACGCCGCCAGGCGGCCCAGCGCCTGCGCCTCGCTGCCTTCGACCGCGTCGCAGGGCGGGATGTCGCCCCACAGCCGGAGATGGTCGCTCGGCAGCGAGAACCCCAGCAGCAGGCGATCCAGGCCGAAGCGCCAGGTGTGCTCCGGCACGGCCGGCAGGTCGAGCCGCGCGCGCATGCCGGCGTCGACGCCCCAGCGCACGGCGCTCTCGCGCACCAGGCGTTGGGCCAGCTGGAGCTCCCCGGCCTCGAAGCCGAAGCGGCGGTGCACGGCCGGCGCGTCGAGCAGCGCGAGCAGGCGGTCCGCCTCGTACCGGCCGCCGGGCAGCTCGAGCAGCCCGAGGAACGCGGCGACCAGCGGGCTGTCGGCCCGGAGACTCCGATCGGCGACGGTGTAGGGGATGTGCCGACGGTCGCGCGCGCCGCCGAACACCGCCTCGATGCACGGCGCGTAGGCATCGATGTCGGGCGTCATCACGACGACATCGGCGGGCGTCAGATCCGGGTGCCGCTCGAACAACCAGAGCAGCTGGTCGTGCAGCACCTCCACCTCCCGCATCGGCGCATGGCATACGTGCAGCTGCAGCGAGCGGTCGTCCGGTGGCACGACCAGGAGGCCGGGCCGTTCCCGCAGCGTCAGCAGGTCGGTCTGCAGCGCGTGCAACGCCGAATCGTCCCCGGGGGCGAGCCAGCGTTCCTCCTCGCGATCGGGCGTCGCTTCCAGGAGCAGATCCAGGAAGTCCCGGCCCTGGCGGCCCAGCGACGCGACCAGGGGGTGCCCCGGCTCCGCGGTCTCTTCCGGGCGGACCGTTCGCGGGCGATCCCAGTACTCGCCGCTCGGGCTCGCGCGGAACACCCAGACGTCCGTGTGCGCCGCCAGACCGCGCAGCGCCTCCAGGTAGGCCGGCGGCATGGTGGGGATCCCGAAGACCGCCACCCGGGCCGGCAGCAACCCCGCCGGGGGTCCGGCGGTCAGCGCGCGCAGCGCCGCCTCCTGCACCCGGACGCGGTGCGGCTCTGCCGTGCGGGCGACCAATCGGCGCCAGAGCTCCGCCTGCCATTCCGCATCGGCGCCGGCTTCCCAATCGGTGATCCATCGCGGCCGGTAGACGAGGTACTGGTCGAACAGGTCGGCGATGCGGGCGGCCAACTCGTGACGACCCCGCTCGTCGGCCTCGCGCAGGTAGTCGTGCACCTCCTGGAACCGGGCGGTGTCCTCCAGCTGATCGAGGATGGCGCGCAGGTGCCAGACGGCGAGGCGCGGTTCGAACGGCGAGGCGTCGGGCACGCCCGGCACGAGCGCCCGAAAGGTGGTCCAGAGGAATTCCGCCGGCAGGGGAAACCGCAGGTTCGCTGCGATTCCCAGGCTTTGGGCGACCCGGAGGGACAGCCACCGGGCCATGCCGGCGCTCTGCACGACGACGATGTCGGGCACGAGCGGCGGCGGCGGATCCGCCGCGAGCAGTTCCATCAGGCGATCGGCCAGGTCCTCCAGCCGGTTGCCGTGGACGGCGGTCAGCACCGGTCAGCGGGCCGGCGACCCAATCGGGGCGCCGGCCTCGTCCTCATGAGCAGCTGGGTTAGAGAAGGAGGAGCGAGTCATGAAGGCACAGACGACGTTGCTGGAGCTGCTGTCGGTCGTGAACGACGTGGCGAAGACGGAAGACGAGGCGATCGCGACGATCGTCCACCTGGTGAACTCGGGCACGGTCCGGCTCGGCGGGACGTTCCGCGGCGCGCGGATCGATCTGGCCGCCCCGAGGACGGCGCCGGCGCACGCGGCGCACGTCGCCTGAGCCCGGCCGCCGGTCAATAGTGCTCGTCCGCGTCGCTCGAGGCCGTCCCCGCGCCGCCCGATGACTTCGGCGGCACGGTCGACGGCGTCGACCGTGGCCGGGACCGCAGCGGCGCGTCGTCGTCGCCGTCGGCCGGACCGTCCGATTCGTCGTCGAGCGGATCGCCGAGCTCGGCGCCGGGGTGATCGGCTTCGCTCTCCGCGGCTTCGTCGATCGCGCGCAGCTGCTTCGCCTGCGATCCGGCGGCGCGCTCCTCGTCGTCGTCGTCGTCCGCCGCCTGCGCCGGCAACGCGAGCAGCATCCCCAGCAGCAGCCACGACAAGAGGCGCATGCCATCCCCGTAGCAGCCGCCTGGCTCGCTGTCCACGTGGCCAGCGCCTTTCCGGAGCGTCCCCCGCGTGCTACGCCCCCGGCATGCCGATGCATCACCAGCGGGAACGTGGCAACGCCGCGCTCCTCGTCGTCGCCCTGCTGCTCGTACTCGGGCTCGCCGTGCCACTCGGGCTCCACTTCACGCAGAAGGCGCACAACGACCTGCCGATCGCGGTAATGGCCGACTACCCGCCGGACCGGCCCTCCGCGCGCGGCGAGGCCTACGCCTCCACGCTGGCGGCGATCATGGAGCACGAACTCCGCAGCGGGACCGGTTGGCGCCCGAACGACTTCGTGCTGTGGGGCCCCACGGTGCTCGCGGACAACAACGCCAACCGGCAGCTCGGCATCCTCCTCGGCGTGCGCGAGAGCACGCGGGTGCTGAAGGACCACCTCACCAAGGTGTCGTCCACGGAGTATGACCCCAATCTGGTGGAGGCCGACACCGCGTTTCGCAACGACGCCTTCAAGTTCTGGCTGCCCTCGGCGGAGAGCAAGTACCGCGACGGGGTCGCCTCGCTCCGCCGGTACGTCGACGGGCTGAAGACCACGCCGCCGCGCTCCAAACCGCTCGAGGGCCGCAACGTCGAGTTGATCCGCCTGATGCAGACCTGGGGCGACCTCCTCGGCGACACGCACGCCAACCTCTTCAAGACCACCGAGGCCGACGGCACGCCGGTCAAGCCCTGGCGCAACGACGACTATCTCTACCATGCCCAAGGCGTCGCCCACGTGCTCCACCATCTGACCGAGGCGTTGCGCGTGGAGTACCGCGAGGACGTCGCCCGGCGTCCCACCGTGGAACGGCTGCTCGAGGAGGTGAGCGCATCGCTGGGCAAAGCCGCGACCATGAAGCCGGTGATCGTGCTCGACGGCGGCAACACCAGCGTCTTCGCCAACCACCGCCGCAACCTGGACGCCTACATCGTCGACGCCCGGCAAAAGCTCTACTCGATCCGCGAGGAGCTCGAGAAATAGCGCGCCGCGGGGTCAGGCCGTCAGCTCGTCATAGGCGCGCTGCAACTCGACCGTCTTGCTGTGCGCCACCTGCTGCAGCTCGGGACCCAGGTCGGCCACCCGATCGGGGTGGTAGCGCTTCAGCTGCTCGCGGTATGCCCGCGTGATCTCGTCGCGGCTGGCCCCGGGGCCGATGCCGAGCACCGCATGCGGGTCCCATCCACGCGGCGGTCGGTTCGCCGGCCGGGGGACGGACGGCGGGCGATCGATCAGGGCTCGCACCAGCCGCAGCACCACCACGGCGAGCACGACGAGGAGCAGGACACGCGTCACGGCGTGCTGCCGGGGGCGACGCTCTGGTCGAGGTAACGCAGGAACTCGCTGCGCGGTGACAGGATCAGTGTGGTACCCTGCGCCAGCGCCGTGCGGTACGCGTCCAGCGAGCGCTGGAACGCGTAGAACTCCGGATCGCGGCCGTACGCCTCGGCGAAGATGCCCGCCGCCTGCGCGTCGCCCTCGCCACGGGTGATCTGCGACGTCTGCTGGGCGTCCGCCATCAGGATGCGCACGGCCTTGTCCGACTCGGAGCGGATCTTGCGCGCCTCCTCGTCACCCTCCGCGCGAAACAGCTTCGCCTGCCGCTCGCGCTCGGTGCGCATGCGGCCGAAGACCGTCTGTTCGTTCTTCTCGGGCAGGTCCGCACGCTTTATCCGCACGTCCACCACTTCGATCCCGTAGACCTTGGCCTTCTCGGCGCTGCGCCGCGTGACCTCGGCCATCAAGTCGCCGCGCTTGTCGCTCACGATGTCGCGCAGCGTGTGACGCCCGAGGGTCTCGCGCAGGTCCGAATACACGATGTCGTCGAGCCGGGACTGTGCGCCGTTCTCGTTGCGGACGGTGCGATAGAACTGCAGCGGGTCGATGATCCGCCAGCGCGTGTAGTTGTCGACCACCAGCTGCTGCTTGTCGATGGTGAGGATCTCCTTCGGAGACGCGTCGTAATCGAGCAGGCGCCGGTCGAAGTACGTCACCTGCTCCAGGAAGGGCAGCTTCCAGTAGAGGCCGGGCTCCCGCACCACGCGGACGGGGTCGCCCAGCCTGACCACCATGGCCTGCATCCACTGCGGCACCGTGAAGAAGGCGAGACTCGAGCCGACGACGAGCAACGCGAGGACACCGAGCACCCCGAGCAGACGGCGGTCCATGGTCAACGCCCCGCGCCCCCGGCCTGGGGCTCGGACTTGGGCAGGTCGCGCCGCGGGAGGAACGGCTCGAGCGGGAGATACGGCACCGCCTGTTTGCCGGAGATGTCATCCATGACGATCTTGTTGGCGTTCGGGAGAATGTTCTCCATCGTCTCGAGGTAGAGCCGCGTGCGCGTGACGTCCTTCGCCTTGGCGTACTCCTCCTGCAGCGCGACGAACCGCTTCGCCACGCCGGTGGCCTCGCGGACCCTGGCCTCGCGGTAGCCCTCGGCCTCGAACACCATCTGCGCCGCCTGGCCGCGCGCCCGCGGCACGACGTCGTTGGCATACCCCCGGGCCTCGTTGATCAAACGCTCGCGGTCCTGTTGCGCGCTGATGACGTCCTTGAATGCGTCGGACACCTGGTCCGGCGGATCGACGTCCTGCAGCTTCAGCGTCACCACCTCGATGCCCGAGCCGTAGCGGTCGAGGATCTCCTGCAGGACCCGCTGCGCCTCCACTTGCACCGCCTCCTTGCCCTCGGTGAGCACCTCGTCGATCTTCGTACGCCCGACCACCTCGCGCATGGCGGCCTCGGACGCCGCGCGCACCGTGCCGTCCGCATCCCGGATGTTGAACAGAAATTCCCTGGTGCCGGTGGCGTCGGCGCGGACCTTGTACTGCACGATGAACTCGAGCTTCACGATGTTCTCGTCGCCGGTCAGCATGAGCGCCTCCGCGTCGACGTCCTGGTAGCGAGCGGGCGGGCCGACGTCGACGGTGCGAAAGCCGAGTTCCTCCTTGCGGATGGCGGTCACGCTCGGGGTGAGGACGCGCTCGATCGGCCATGGGAGGTGGTAGCCCGGGCCCGGATCGGTTTCGCGGACGAGCTTGCCGAAGCGGAGGACCACGCCGCGCTCGTCCGGCCCCACGATGTAGATGCCCGACAGCAGCCAGGCCACCAGACCGGCGCCGACGAGCCACCACGGGCTGAACCGCGGCCGGCCTGCTCCGCCGCCGGATTCCGCCATGCGCTCGCGCAGGCGCTCGGAGAGGTCGAACACTTGACTGAGGGGGTCGGATGACGGCCGGCGTGGCCTTTCGCCATCCCAACGATCGGGCATGCTTCGAGGCCTACGGCCGACGCCCCGTGAGGTCAAGCGCGCCCCACCCGCGCACAACTTGCGACGCCCCGCCGCGACGCCCAGAATATGAGGTATGGAGCGAATCGAGTTGTCGCGCGACGTGCAAGCGGTACAGATTCCGGCCGGCCACTCGGTGCTGCTCGAACGCGGCACCGAGGCCTACATCACGCAGTCGCTGGGCGGTTCCTACACCCTGCAGGTGCCGGAGTACGGCGGACTCTTCCGGATCGCCGGCCGCGACGGCGACGCCATCGGCAAGGAGGCGATCGAGGAGACGGTCGCCGTCGAGGGCACCAATCTGGAGGATCAGGTCTGGGCGGCGCTCAAGACCTGTTACGACCCGGAAATCCCGGTGAACATCGTCGACCTCGGACTGGTCTACTCGATGGAGATCACGCCGGGGGAAGGCGGCAGCACGGTGGACGTCAAGATGACGCTCACCGCGCCCGGGTGCGGGATGGGCGCGTCGATCGCGTCCGACGCGCGTTACAAGCTGGTCGCGCTCCCCGGCGTGGCCGACGCCACCGTCGACCTGGTGTGGGACCCGCCGTGGAACCCGCAGATGATCTCGCCCGAGGGCAAAGAACGGCTCGGGATGGCCTGACCTCAGGCGCCGTCCGGCGCGACTGCCGTCGCCGCGCCGTTCCCACCGCCGCGCCGCCCCCGCCGCCGCCGTCCGCCACGCCGGCGCCGGCGCCGGGCCGGTGCCTCCCCGGCTTCGCCCGCCTCGACGTCCTCACTGGTGGCCGCCTCGCCGACGTCGTCGCCCGGCTCGATCTCGATCGCGTCGATCTCCTGCGCGGGCTCGTCGTCCGCGGAAGGCACGCCGGGCGGCTCGATGGACGCCGCGGCCGCGGGCACCACCGCGGCCGATGCCGGCGGCTCGTGGGTCCCCTGTTGGCTCGCGGGCGTGGTGAGCTCGCCCTCGGTGACCAGGCGGATCGTCCCGTTGCGGGAGACCTGCAGCTCGCGGATGCGGCGCAGGCGGGTGACCAGGCGCGGCGAGCCCGGCGGCCTGCTGAAGCCCCGCTCCCGCAGGGCGTTCGCGAGCGCATCCAGGCTGACGCCGCCCGCCGAGGTGCCGACGAGATCCCGCACCACGCCGACGATCTCGTCGTGCGGCGCCGTGTGCGGCTCCGCGTCGCCGGCAGGCGCGACGGGGGGTGCCGGCGCGCGCACGGGTGCCGGAACCGCCACGGCCTCGGGCCGGCGATCGCTGCGACGCCGGCCGCCGCGGCGCGAGCGCCGCGACCGGCCGTCGCTCGCCGGCGGCGCCTGGCGCTCCGCTGGCGCGGCCGTCCCCTGCAGCGCCCGGTAGGAGGTGCGCCGGAAGGTGACGCCCAGACTCGCGGCGACGTCACCCACGGCGTCGAACGCCTGGTCGTCGGAGACGATCTCGATGACGTCGCCCGGCCGGGCGCCCGCGAGCCAGACACCGGCCGACACGGCGATGCGGAGATCGCTCCAGTCGCGCACGCCGACCGACGGCGCGCTGTGCACGAGCGCGGCGCCGTGGTGCGCCAGCAGGCGCGCCGTGTCGTGGCCGATCACGCGCCAGTTGCCGACCGCCGTGAACTCCGTGCTCCAGCCCTGCCAGTCGAGGGAGAGGTGGCCGATCACACGCGAGATGTCGGCGGCGCGGCTGGTGTTCTCGACGTCGAAAAAGATGCCACGTCGCTGCGCCGGACGCGGCGGCGGCGGCTCCGCCGGCAGGAGGCGGGCGGCGAACCCGGGCTCGGGCACACCCGTGACGATCACGACGTCGGTCGCGGGCGGCGGCGCCGCCGCGGTCTCGTCGACGCGCGCGGCCTCGGCGGGCTCGACCGCGGCGGCGACGGGGGCCTCGGGGTCGGCCGGCGCGGCCTTCCGGGTCCGGCGGCGCGGGGTCGCGGTCTTGGCTGTAGTGGTGGTTCGACGGGTTTTCTTCGCAGGCGCCGCGGTCTTCCGCGGGCGTTTCACTGTGGTCACCCGCCAGGGCATATCATGGTCCTGCGGGGAGTTCAGCTCGCTGGGGGGGCCGATTGACTCGCGGCAGGGCGGCTGGGATGGCCGTCCCTCCATGCCGAAAAGGAGGCGCAGGATGTGGACGATGCTCGCCATGACGCTGGCCGTGCTCGGCGTCGCGGTCGCCGGGGCGCAGTTCACGGCCGACGTGCGCGAGGCGCTCGCGACCGCCAAGAACCTCTACGTCGCCACCAAGCGGGCGGACGGCAGCACCAGCCAGGTCTCGCCGATCTGGTTCATGGTCGACGGAGACGCGATCTACTTCACGACCGTCCCGACCAGCTACAAGGCCAAGCGGATCGCCAAGGGCAGTCCGGTGCTGGTGTGGGTGGGCAGCGAGCAGGGGCCCCACTTCGTCGGCACGGGCGAGGTCCTGCGCGATCCCGAGCTGGCCGAGAAGATGGCGCCCGTCTACGACCAGAAGTACTGGATCTCCTGGCTCGGGTTCTTCCGGCCACGCGCGGACCGCGTGCGCGAGGGCAAGACGGTGATCGTGCGGGTCACGCCGCTGCCCGCGGGGAGCTGACGCCGCCCGCTCAGGCGCCGACCGGTTCGGTCGCCACCTCGCGGCGCGCCGGGTCGTAGCGCATGGCGAGGTCGCCGCGGGCGATCGCGAGGAGCGTGTCGCCGACCAGCTTCCGCCGCCAGCCCTGCAGCAGCGCCGGTTCGTCTCCGTCGGCAGCGGGCGCACCTCCCTTGGCGGTCGCACGCGCCACCAGGGCGTCGAGCTCGCGGCTACTCGCGATGACCTCGGCGGCGAGCTCGTCGCGGTCCGCCACCGCCTGCACCGCCGCCCGCAGGAGCGCCACCAACCCCGGTGGCGGGGCCTGGCGGCGCAGGCGGTCCGGCGCTTGCGGCCATGCTTCCTTCGGACACTCCCGCCCGGCGCGAAGCGCCGCGATGACGTTGCGGCCATGGCGATCCACCGTGCCCGGGGACAGACCGCGCACGCCGCGCAGCTCTTCGACATGATCGACGGGGCGTCCGGCGAGCGTCACCAGGACGACGTCGTTGGCGATGAAGTTCGGCCGGATGTTCGCGCGCCGCGCCGCCCGCTCGCGCCAGCTGGCCAGCTCGCGCAGCACGGCGAGTTCGGACGGGTCGAGCCGCTGCCACCCCTTCACGGTCTGGTAGCGTTCCTCGTCGGGCAGCGCTTGATAGCGCGCCGCGTCCTCGAGCCGCTTGAGCTCTTCCTCGACCCACGCGAGCCGCCCGCGGCGCTCGAGGTCGGCCTGCAGGCGATCGTGCAGATCGAAGAGGTGGGCGACGTCGGCGCGAGCATAGGCGAGTTGCTCGGGCTTGAGCGGCCGGCGCGTCCAGTCGGTGTACGTCTGGTCCTTGCGGATGCGCACCTTCAGCACCCGCTCCAGGAGGACGCTCAATCCGACCTGCAGCCCGTACCCCAGGAAGGCGGCCTCCACCTGGGTGTCGACCACGCCGCGCATCGGTTCGCCCATCAGAAGGGCCATGATCTCGAGGTCCTGGCCGCCGCCGTGGAGGACGACCGGAATGTCGGGGTCGCGCAGGACCGGGAAGAGCGGCGAGAGGTCGGACAGCACGGTCGCATCGATGACGGCGCACTCCTGGCCGGCGGCGATCTGCACGACGCCCAGTGTGGGGCGGTAGGTGCGCTCCCAGACGAATTCGGTGTCGATGGCCAGCCGGCCGGCCGCGCGGATGCGGCCCGCCAGGTCGGTCAGCTCGGCGCGATGGGTGAGGAGCGGCGGGTTCTCGGGCACGGTGGGCTGTGGTAGCCGGGTCGACCAGGGCCCCGCAACCTCCCGCTCCGGCGGCCCGACCCGCGGACAGGGCACCCGGCTCACCGCGAGGCGATGCTGCGGGCTCAGGCAGGGCGCCAGCGGCCGTCACGCAGCACGAGCGACCGCGCCGGCTGCTCGGGCCGCCCCGTGGCGTCCGGATAGCGCAACGTCGCCAATCCGCCCGTTTCGACCACCTCGGGACGCACGGCCCGCACCGCGCGACGGCGCGCGTCGTCGAGCACGGCGTCGATCGACGGGAAGCCCGCGAGGTCGTCCAGCGTCCGCACCGTGGGGGGAATCAGCATGATGTCGCCGCGCTCGTGGGCCGCCAGCGCGGCCCGCGGCGCGTACCATTGACAGCTCACCGTTTCGGTGCCGTCTGGGCAGGCTTCCTGGCCGGGTGGCATGCGCCCGACCAGGAAACGGGTATCGAAGCGCCGCGGATTCTGGCGCGGCGTGATCCAGCGCGCGAAGTAGTACAGGGCGTCGGTGGCCGGCCGGAGGCCGTGCTCGCCGAGCAACGTCGCGAAGGACTCGCCCGCGTGGAGGCGCGCGCGCAGCCGCGCGAGCTCCGGCGCGAGCGGTCCGTCGAGGGGCCGGGCGCCGGCGGACGCCAGCAGGATGCCCACTTCCTCGAACAACTCCCGCACCGCCGCGACCCAGTAGGGCACGACGCCGGGCGGGCGATCGCCCTCCCCCGGCTCAGCCCAGGACTGGTCGGCCGGCAGCACCGCGTCCGGCAGCTCGTGATCGCCGGCATCGACCACGCCGCCGGGAAAGGCGTGCACGCCGGGGAAGGTGACGCTGCCGTGCCGCTCAAGCATGAGCACGTGGAAGGGGCCGTCCGGACCCGGGTCGTCGCGCAAGAGCATGACGGTGCTCGACGGCAAGGGCTCGACGTCCGACACGCCGGGAACTCTAGCGACCTCGCCGACCGACGTCCATGCGCCGTCCGCTTGACCCGGCCGCTGCCCACCGCAAGATCGACCCGGGAATCCGTATGATCGACGTCCGCCATGTCTCCCGCGTCTACCATCGGGGCGTCGACCTGGTGCATGCCCTCGACGACGTGAGCGTCGTCGTCCCGGCCGGGCGCTTCGTCGCCCTCATGGGCCCGTCGGGCTCCGGGAAGTCCACGCTGCTCCACCTGATCGCGGGACTCGATCGCCCCGACGCCGGCGACGTCGTGGTGGCCGGCGAAACGCTCTCGGCGCTCGACGAGGACGCGCTGGCCGACTGGCGCGCGCGGCATGTCGGGCTGATCTTCCAGTTCTACAACCTGCTCCCGGTATTGACCGCGGTGGAGAACGTCGAGCTGCCGTTGCTGCTGACCCGGCTCGGGCGACGGGAGCGGCGTGATCGCGCGCTCCTGGCGCTGCGGGCCGTCGGCCTCCCGCACCGCGCCGACCACCGCCCGCAGCAGCTGTCGGGCGGCGAACAGCAGCGCGTCGCCATCGCGCGCGCGATCGTGACGGATCCCGATCTGCTGGTCGCCGACGAACCGACCGGCGACCTCGACGCCCGGAGCGCCGAGGACATCCTCACGCTGCTCCGCGAGATGAACCGCGCCTTCGAGAAGACCATCGTGATGGTGACGCACGACCCGCGCGCCGAACGCTGGGTGGACACCGTCGTGCGACTGGACAAAGGCGTGCTGGTCGACGACGGCGGCCTCGGCCGGGCCACCGCATGACCTACGGCCGCCTCGTCCTGCGCAATCTGCTGCGCCGTCCCCTCCGCAGTGTGCTCACCACGCTCTCGATCGCGCTGTCGATCTTCCTGGTGTGCGCCGTGCTCACGCTGCCCTCTGCCCTCGAGGCCATCATGGAGCAGGCGGCGTCGAACGTGCGCATCTCGGTGCACCATGAAGCGGGCCTCACGTACTGGCTGCCGCAGTCGTACCTGCGGCGGGTCAAGACCATCCCCGGGGTCGCCGCGGTGAACGAGTACTCGTGGTTCGGCGGCATCTACGACGAGCCCAAGAACATGTTCCCCAACTTCGCGATCGACCCGGAGACCGTCGGCGACGTGTGGGCGGACTACCAGATCGATCCCGCCGCGCTCGCCCGCTTCAAGACGGTCCGCAACGCCGCCCTCGTGGGCGAGGCCACGTTCCAGAAGTTCGGCTGGCGGATCGGCCAGAACGTCACGCTGCGGGGCTCGCTCTTCCCGGTCGACCTCACGTTCGAGATCGTCGGCGTCATTCCGTCCAAGACGCAGGTCAGCGGCAACAGCGTGTTCTGGTTCAACCGCAAGTACCTCGAGGAGGCCATGGAGCCCCGCGGCGGGCTCAAGAACGTCGGCATGATCTGGCTGCGCGCCGAGCGCCCGGAACTGGTCGACGACATCATCGCGCAGGTGGATGCGATGTTCCGCAACTCCGAGGCGGAA
The DNA here is from genome assembly GCA_963851365.1 of uncultured delta proteobacterium. GTDB lineage: Bacteria > Desulfobacterota > Binatia > DP-6 > DP-6 > CAVQLX01. The sequence goes on from CAWKPA010000001.1 coordinate 99,076, forward strand.
GTGGCGGCGGAAACCGAGAAGGCGTTCATCGGGGGCTTCATGAGCACCTTCGCCGGGCTGATGCGCATCATCCTGATCGTGGGGTTCCTGGTGGTGGGCGCCGTCGTGTTGATCGCGGCCAACACCAGCGCCATGGGCATCCGCGAGCGCATCCCGGAGATCGCCATCCTGAAGAGCATCGGCTTTCGCCGCCGGCCGATCCTGGCGGCGCTGCTCGCCGAATCGACGCTGCAGGGGTTGATAGGCGGCCTCGTCGGCGCGGCCGGCGCTTATGGCGTCCTCGAGTGGCTGCGGGTCGCCGGCAAGACCGGTGGCGGCGGCTTTCTGGGCCCGCTCGGCGGCTTCCGCATGTCGCCGGCGATCGCCGCCGAAGGACTCGCGCTCGCCGTGGTGGTCGGTTTCGTCGCGGGCCTGGTGCCGGCGTGGAACGGCGCGCGCCTCAACGTGATCGAGGCCCTCCGCAAACTCTTCTGACTCCGCATGGCCGTCCCCCTCAGCTATAACGTGCGCAACCTCGTCGTCCGACGCTGGACGAGCGCGTTCACCGCCGGCGGCATCGCGCTCGTGGTGGCCGCCACCATGCTGCTCGCTGCGTTGGTGAGCAGCCTGCAGAGCTTGCTGATCTCGGCAGGCGAGCCCGACAATCTGGTGGTGCTGCGCAAAGGCGCCACCAGCGACGGGTCGAGCCAGGTGCCCCGCGACGCGATGCTCGCGGTGCGCGCACTCTCCGGGATCGCCGTTGGTCCGATGGACGAGCCGCTGCTGTCGGCCGAAGTGGTGAACCAGCCCTTCCTGCGGACACCCGACGGCGGCCGCGACAACGTGCTCGTGCGCGGCGTCGAGCCGGTCGCGTTCGCGGTCCACCGCCGCGTGCGTCTCACCGACGGTCGGGTGTTCCGGCCGAAGCTCGGCGAGATCGTCGTGGGCAGCGGCGCCGCCCGGCGGTACGGGCTCGGCGTCGGCAGCACGGTCGAGCTGGGCCGCCGCCGCTGGACCGTGGTGGGCATCTTCGACTCGGGCGGCACGGCGTTCGACAGCGAGATCTGGGCCGACGTCACGGACGTGCAGGACGACACCCGCCGCCAGGGCTACTCCGGCATTCGCCTCACCGTCGCGCCGGAGAGCGACGCCCGGACCCTCATCCGTCGGATCGAGGCCGACGGTCGCTTCACGCTCGAAGCGAAGCCCGAGACCGTGTACTACGCCGAGCAGGCGGAAACCGCGCGGTCGCTCTACGTGCTCGTGCTGACGCTCGCGACGGTGATGGGCATCGGCGCCACCTTCGGCGCGCTCAACACCATGTACACCGCCGTCGCCAGTCGCGTCGCGGAGATCGGGACGCTCCGGGCGCTGGGCTTCGGACGTGGCGCCATCCTGGCGTCGTTCCTCGCCGAATCGCTGCTCCTCGCCGCCGCCGGCGCCGCCGCCGGCATCGCGCTGGCGCTCCTCGGCATGCTCGCCATCAACACGTTGCTCTCGGGGGTCGCCTTCAGCATGATGACCTTCAGCGTGGCGACCGTGCTCCTGAAACCCACCCTGGGCGGCGCGCTGCTCGGCCTCGCCTTCGCCACCGCCATCGGGTTCTTCGGCGGCCTCGCACCCGCCTGGCGGGCGGCGCACCTGCGCGTCGTCGACGCCCTCCGGCACGCCTGATGGCCGTCGCGCCCGAGGAGCTGCGCAAGAACCTGGACGCGCTGCGCCTGGAGCGCGGGCCCGCGCCGGCCCGCCGCCGGTGGCTCCGCTGGGTCGCGCCCGGGCTGGCGCTGCTCATCGCCGTGGCAGCGGTCGGCCGGCGCCTGGCCACCGGGCGCGTCCCCACGGTCGACGCCACCCCCGTCGTGGTATCGTCGGCCGAAGGCGGCGACGGCATGCCCGTGCTCTCGGGCGCTGGCTACGTGGTGAGCGCCGACCGCTACATTTCCATCGGCGTGCGCGTCGCGGGCCGCATCGACCGCTACCTCGTCGAGGAAGGAGATCGCGTGCGAACCGGCGACCCGCTGGTCGAGCTCGATGCTCGCGAGTACCGCTCGACGGTCGCACGCGCCACCGCGAATCGCGCGCTGGCGGAGGCCGAAGCGACGCTCGCGCGGCGGCGCGCCGAGCGGGCCGAGACGCTCCACCGCGAGGGCATCGTATCGCGGGAGGAACTGGACCTCCGGCGCGCCGAAGCCGAGACGGCCGCCGCGCGCGTGGCCTCCGCCAAAGCCGACCTCGACGCCGCGCAGGTCGCGCTCGAGTACACCACGCTGCGCGCGCCGCGGAGTGGCGTCATCCTGGCGAAGTTGAAGGAGGTGGGCGAGATCGCCGTCCCGGGCGGGTTCTCAGGCTCGGGCGACCTGATCCGCATGGCCAATCTCGAGGACCTGCGCGGCCAAGTGGACATCACCGAAGCCGAGCTCGGCAAGATCCACGTCGGGCAGCGGGCGGAGTTGGTTCCCGACGCCCATCCCGACCGCCGGTACGCGGCCCACGTCGTGAAGCTCTATCCGCAGGTGGACAGGCAGAAGGGGACGCTCCGCGTCGAGGTGCAGATCGAGCGACCCGACGAGCACCTGTGGCCGGACATGAGCGCGCGCATCACGTTTCTCGAACCCGTGCGGGCGGCGGCACCCGGCGGAGCGACCGTGCTGGTTCCTCGCAGCGCCGTCCGCACGAGCCCGCAGGGAGCGTATGCGTGGGTGCTGCACGACGGCCGCGCCCACAGGACACCCATCACCATCGGTCCCGAGTTCGCGGACCAGGTGCAGATCACGGCCGGGTTGTCGGGCGGCGAGCGCGTGGTCATCGGCGACCCGCCGCCACTCGAGGACGGTCAACCGGTGCGCGAGCGCGGGTAACGCGTCGCTGGCCGGAGACGTCTGGTCCGCGCTCCGCCGATCGGACGCGGCCTCGCCGGCGCTACTGCCGCCCGACGAACGATTCCAGGGTGCGCGAGCGGTTCGGGCTGCGCAGCTTGCGCAGCGCCTTCGCCTCGATCTGCCGGATGCGCTCACGCGTGACCGCGAACCGCTGGCCGACCTCCTCGAGCGTGTAGTCGGACTTCTCGCCGATGCCGAAGCGCAGGCGCAGGATCTGCTCTTCGCGCGGCGTCAGCGTCGCGAGCACCTTGCGCGTCTGCTCCTCGAGCGACAGCGCCATCGCCGCGTCGGCCGGCGAGAGGGTCTGGCGATCCTCGACGAAATCACCGAGCGAGCTCTCCTCGTCGTCGCCGATCGGCGTCTCGAGCGATACCGGCTCCTTCACGATCTTGAGCACCTTGCGGACCTTGTCCGCCGGCATCTCCATCTGCTCCGCGATCTCTTCGGCGCTGGGCTCGCGACCGAACTGCTGCACCAGGTAGCGTGAGGTGCGGATGACCTTGTTGATGGTCTCGATCATGTGGACCGGAATCCGGATCGTGCGCGCCTGATCGGCGATGGCACGGCTCACGGACTGGCGGATCCACCAGGTGGCGTAGGTCGAGAACTTGTAGCCGCGCTGGTACTCGAACTTCTCGACCGCGCGCATGAGGCCGATGTTCCCCTCCTGGATCAGGTCGAGGAAACCGAGGCCGCGGTTGGTGTAGCGCTTGGCGATGGAGACGACCAGGCGGAGGTTCGCCTCGATGAGCCGCCGCTTGCCCTCCTGCGCCTTCGCCTCGCCTCGCCGGATGACGCGCAGGACATCTCGCAGCATCTCGGGCGGCATGCCGACGTCTTCGGTGGCCTGCTTGACGCGGCGCCGGGCCTCTTTGATGGTTTCGCCGGCCTCGAGCACCTGGGCGGCAGGGGCGTGGAACATCCGGCTGGCGACCTGCCGGGCATCCTTCTCCTCCGCCTTGATGCGAGCGGAGTGCCGGATCACCTCGGTGCTGGAATGCCCGAGCCGCTCCTCGAGCCGGCGCACGGTCAGCAGATCGCGGTCGACGATCGCGTGAGCGCTCTTCAAGGTCTCGACCAGGCTCGTGATGTGCTTCGCGCCGACCTTGGTGTCGAGGAGCACTTCGCGCGCCTGCTGCGCGATCACGTCGAGCCGCTTCGCAATCGCGGCCTTGCGGGTCTTGGAGGTGCGCGCCTTGCCCCGTTCGGCATCCAGCTTGCCGCGTTCGCCGACCAGCCGGCGCAGCTTGGTGACGTGCTTCAGGAACGCATCGGCCCGCTTGTCCTCGCGCGGACCACTCTCGCCGCCCTCCGAAGTCTCCCCGGTCGTCGCCTCGTCGTCGCCGAATACGTACCGGGCTTCGATCTCCTGGCGCTTCAGGCGATCGGCCAGGCTGAGCACGTACGCGACGGCGAGGTCCAGGGAGAAGACGGCTTCGCGCACCTCGCGCTCGCCGGTCTCGATCTCCTTGGCGATCGCGACCTCCTCCTCGCGCGTGAGGAGGGGTACCCCGCCCATTTCCTGGAGGTACATCCGGACCGGGTCCGCGGTCTCGCCAGGGGCCCGCTCGACCTCTTCCGCTTCGGCCGGCTCCTCGGTCCACTCCTGCTCCGCCGGCTTGTCGGTGGACTCCTCCGTCAAGGCCGTCTCCTCGACGCCCTCGCCTTCGATGTCCATGTCGCCCAACAGCGAGACCACCTGATCGAGGTCCTCGGCGGCAGCCGGTTCGGCCTGCCCCTCGCGAGGCTCCTCGGCCGCAGCCGCACGGGTTGCAGGCCGCGCCGCCCGGGCACGGGGCTTCTTCTCGGGGGATCGTTTTTCCATGCGAGTCACGACGGCGACGACAGGACGGCGTCTACCGGCGGAGCCAACGGCTCCGATCGGCGACCGACGCGAGACACTGACGGTCTTTCCGCACCTTGTGGGAGTGTGTCCGAGAACGAGGGTGCACCGAGCAGGCAGAACCGGCAAGGCCCGGATGCAGTATCAAGGGCAGGAACGTACTTTCCGGAGTATGGCCAGTCAAGCGGAAATACCCCGCCCCCAGGGGCGGGACGGCCTCTTGCGTGACAGGCCCCTCGACGTATGTTGCCGGGCGAGGAGGTTCTCATGATGTGGGCCAAGCGAATCGTGCTCTTCCTGCTCACCAACTTCCTGGTGCTGCTCACCATCTCGGTCCTGGTGCAGTTCCTGGGACTCCGGAGCGGGCTCGGAGCATACGGCATCAACTATGGCGAGCTGATGCTGTTCTGCCTGGTCTGGGGCATGGCCGGCTCCCTCATTTCCCTGGCGCTCTCGCGAGTCATGGCCAAGCGCATGATGGGCGTCCGGGTGATCGACCCCGACACCCGGAACCCCCAAGAGCGCCAGCTGCTCGAAACGGTCCGCACCCTGGCCCGCGGCGCCGGCCTCCCGGCGATGCCCGAGGTGGGCCAGTACGACAGCGCGGAGGTGAACGCCTTCGCCACCGGCCCGACCCGGTCGCGCGCCCTGGTCGCCGTGTCGTCCGGCCTGCTGCAGCGCATGAACGCCGACGAGGTCGAGGGCGTCCTCGCCCACGAGATCAGCCATGTCGCCAACGGCGACATGGTCACCATGACCCTGCTCCAGGGCGTGGTGAACGCGTTCGTCCTGTTCCTCGCACGGGTCATCGCCTTCGGGGTCAGCCAGGGCGTCCGCGAGGAGAACCGCGGCGCGGTGAACTTCGTGGTGGTCATCGTGCTGCAGATCGCGCTGAGCATCCTCGGCATGATCCTGGTGATGGCCTTCTCGCGCTGGCGCGAGTTCCGAGCCGATCGGGGCGGCGCCGTCCTGTCCGGCCGGGAGAAGATGACCGCAGCCCTCGAGCGCTTGCGCCGGACCTCGGAACTCGTCGACAATCGCCAGGAGGCACTCGCCGCCTTCAAGATCGCCGGCGCGCCGAGCCGCTTCAAGGCCCTGATGGCATCGCATCCGCCCCTCGAGGCCCGGATCGCGCGCCTGCAGCAGTACCGCTAGGCACGGGCACTCCGGTGCGGCGCGGTCCAGGCTCGCTCTATCGCCGCGCCCAATCGGTCCGCTTCCTGCTGGGCCGCGACCGTCAGGCGGTCGCGGCCTTGCTGCGTTCCCGGTATCCGATCTCGGTGCCGCTCCGCGACCGCCTGGCCCTGGTTGCCCGGTTCGTCGCCACCACGAACCACGTCCGCACCTACCATACCCAGGCCGAGATGCTCCGGGTGGTCGACCGCGTGCTGCGGCTCGCCGGACGGCCGGGCCTCACCGTGGTCGAGGCCGGCAGCGGCAAGGGCGGCAGCACCGCCAAGCTCAGCCTCGCGACCCGACTGGCCGGCGGTCGCCTGGTCGTGTTCGACTCGTTCCGCGGCATCCCGCCGAACACCGAGGTACACCGCAACCTGTACGGTCGCCGGGTGGAGTTCCGCGCCGGTGCGTTCCGCGGGCGGCTGCCATCGGTCCGGCGCACGGTCACACGCTTCGGCGCTCCCGAGGTCTGCGAGTTCCGCAAAGGCTGGTTTGCCGACACCCTCCCCGCCTTCGACGGCCACGTCGACGTTGCCTTGCTCGACGTCGACCTACTCGATTCGACCCGCACCTGCCTCCGCCACCTGATCCCTCGCCTGCGCCCCGGCGGCGTGGTCTTCACGCAGGACGGGCACCTGCACGCCATCATCGACCTGCTGGCCGACGCCGGCTTCTGGCGCAACGACGTCGGGATCGAGCCGCCGCGCATCGACGGTCTGGGACGGGAGAAGCTGTTGGCGATTCCAGCCCCGGCGTGAGGGTTTCGGAGCGCGGGGCGGTGGAGTGGCCCGGCAGCTACCCCGCCCCGGACACGCCGGCCTTTCGGATCCGCTCCCGCTCCCGGAGCTCGACCCGGCGGATCTTCCCGCTCACCGTCTTCGGCAACTCCGCCACGAACTCGATCTCGCGCGGATACTTGTACGGCGCCGTCACCCGTTTCACATGGTCCTGCAGCGCCTGGACCAGTTCGGCGCCCGGCGCATGCCCGGCCTGCAGCACGATGAACGCCTTCACGATGTCGCCGCGCACCGGGTCGGGACTCGCGACCACCGCCGACTCGACGACCGCAGGATGCTCGACGAGCGCACTCTCCACCTCGAACGGCCCGATGCGGTAGCCCGCCGAGATGATCAGGTCGTCGGCGCGGCCGACGAACCAGAGGTAGCCGTCTTCGTCGCGGCGGGCTCGATCACCCGTCAGGTACCACTCGCCCCGCCGGGCTGCCGCCGTGTCCTCGGGGCTCTTCCAGTACTCGATGAACAAGGATGGCGGGCGGCCGCGCAGCGCGAGGTCGCCCACGGTCTCGATCGGCGCCTCGGCGCCGTCCTCGTCGATCACACGGACGTCGTGACCGGGGAACGGCTTTCCCATCGAACCCGGGCGGATCGGCAGCGCAGGCAGATTGCCCGCCAGGACGGTCGTCTCGGTCTGGCCGTAGCCGTCGTGAATCAGGAGCCCGAGCGCATCGTGCCACGCATGCACCACGTCGGGGTTCAACGGCTCGCCGGCGCTGGTGCAGTGCCGGAGGCGCGGGAGCCGCCGGTCGCCGAGGCCGTGGGCGACGAACAGGCGATACTCGGTGGGCGCCGCGCAGAACGTCGACACCTCGTAACGCGCCAGCAGGTCGAGGTGGCGGTCGGCATCGAAGCGCCCCTGGTAGAGGAACACCGGCACGCCGTTCATCCACGGGCCGAAGAGCACCCCGTAGGCCGACTTGGCCCAGCCCGTGTCGGCGGTGGTCCAGTGCAGATCCGTGCGCTGGAGGTCCAGCCAGTACTCGCCGGTCCAGCGATGGGCGAAAGTGTAGGCGTGAGTGTGCAGCACGGCCTTGGGATGCCGCGTGGTGCCCGAGGTGTAGAAGCACAGCGCCGGTTCATCGCTGCGCGTGCGCGCCGCAACGCCGGTGGTGGCGGCGCGCGCGAGGAGTTCGTCCCAGTCGTGCCAGCCCGCTGGCGCCCCGCCGAGCGCCACCTTGACCGGCACGTCGACGCCGGCGCGATCGACCTCCGCCGCCTGCTCGACGCTCGTCACGATGGCCCGCGCGCCGCTGTGCTGCACCCGGTAGGCGATGTCCTTGGCGCGCAGCGACGCGGTGCACGGAATCACCAGTGCGCCGAGCTTGAGCCCGGCGACCATCGCCACGTGCCAGGCCGGCACCCGCGGGAGCATCACCAGCACCGGGTCGCCGCGACGGACGCCGAGTGCCGCGAGCGCGTTCAGCGCCCGGTTCGACGCCTGCGCCACGTCCCAGAACGTGAGCCGTGCGCTCCGACCCGCCTCGTCTGCCCAGTACAACGCCAGCCGGCTGCGGTCGGTGGCCCAGGCGTCGACCAGGGCGCCGAAGTTGAACTCTGCCGGCACCTGCCACACGAACCCCGCAGTCAGGTCCTCCCAGCGTCGCCCCGGTGCGATCATGCAGGCCTCGCCGCCGCGGCCTCAGGCGAAGAACTCGACAGGATCGCCCGACGCGATCGTGACCTGGTGCGCCTCGTTGCCGCGGAAGACCTTGAGCGTGACGACCTCCCCCGGCCGCCGGCGCCAGACATCGCGGTAGAGCGACGCGCGGTCCGCGACGTCGCGGCCGTCGATCGCCAGCACGACGTCGCCGGCCTTGAGCCCGGCATGGTCGCCCGGACCGCCCGGCAGCACGCCGGCGATGACGACGTGCTGGTTCATCGCGTAGCAGAAGACCCCGAGCCACGCCCGCGTGCCCATGCCCCGTCCGCCGCCGACGAGAAACTCGGCGCGCGCGTCGAGGTAGTACTCCGCCGGGATCGCCAGCGAGAAGCGACCGATCTCGTTCAGGTTGAGCGACACGATGCCGACCAGCCGGCCCTGCAGATCGAGCAGCGGGCCGCCGCCCAGCCCGGGGTTCATGGCCGTGGTCATGATGGCGCGGTCGAGCACGTACTCCCAGTTGGCGTCGAACGGCCCCAGGTAGCTGACGGCGCCGTTGGAGATACGCGCCTGGCCCTCGCCGGCGCTGGCCACCTGAAACACCTCGTCGCCGAGCTGGATCTCGGTGGAGCGGCGGAGCGGCAGCGCCAGCAGATCGGTCTCGGCGATGCGGAGCAGCCCCAGCCCGGAGGCGAAATCGTGCCGCACCACTTCGGCGACGTACTCGCGCTGGTCGAGGAGCGTGACCCGCACCTCCCGCGCCCCGAGCACGACGTAGTTCACCGTGAGGACGAGCCCGCTCGGGTCGATCACGGCGCCCGTCCCCATGCGCTCGGTCCCGAGCAGACCCGCCGACGGATGCGTGTCGGGGATTCCGCGCGCACGTGCACCGCAGCGGGGAGCACGCGGCCGATCAGACTGACGGCGGCGTTCACGACGGCGCACGCTAGTCGGAGGTCGTGCGGGACGCAAGCCGTCCGGGGTCGCGGGGCGTCGCCTCAGGCGGGCTCGAACCGGCCGGTGCCGTCGACGGTGCTGGCGCGGCCACGGCGCCCGACCCCCTCGCTCGTCATGAGAGCCTCCAGCGTCGCGCGGTCGGCGGGTGTGTTGGCCAGGAACCGGCGATCGTCGGCCAGCCGGCCGATCACGAATCCGCGCAGCGGCATTCCGTCGCGATCGTGCAGCACGGTGTAGGTCTCGATGGTGGCCGGTCCCTCCGGCTCGCGCGCCAGCGCGGGGGCCGGTTGCGCATCGAGCAGCGCCTGCCGGGGCGCCGGATCCTCGCGCACGAACGGGCCGGGCGGCGGCGCAGCACTGTAGATGCCCACCGCGTGCTTGGTGACGAACCAGCCGAGGGCGGTGACGAGCCCGAACGAGCCCGGCCGCGCCCGCACCAGCCGCATCGTCTCCGCGATGGCGTGCATGCTGTAGTTGTTGCCAGGACCGCCGAAGTACGGCAGGCCCCCCGTGACGGTGAGCGGCCGCGGGTCGTCGGCGGCGATGCCGAGCGCGTCGCGGCCGAGCTGCACGGCGGCCGGGAAACAGCTGTAGATGTCGAGGTGGTCGATCCGCTCGATGCCGATGCCGGCGGCCGCGAGCGCCTGACGGCCCGCCTCGCGGATACCAGGCGAGCTGGCGTAGTCGGCGCGGTCCGAGACGAACCAGCGGTCGTGCGCGTCGCCCGTGCCCCAGAGGTGCACCCAGCGGTCCGCGGGGACGCCGAGCGCCCGCGCCGCGCCCACCGACATCATCACTACCGCCGCCGCCTGGTCCACCTCGATGATGGCGTTCATCAGCTTGGGGTAGGGAAAGCCGACCATTCGGTTGGCCGGGGTCACCGTTGCGATCTCGTCGGCGGTGCGCGCCTGCCGGAACCACGCATGGGGATTCTCCGCCGCCACCGCCGACAGGCGCGCGCAGAGGTCTCCCAACATGCCCTGGTGCGCCGCGATAGACCGGCCGTCGCGCGCCCTGAGTGCGTTCTCGAACATCGGGTAGATCTGCGTCGGCAGCATGAGGCCATGCGCCACTTCGTGCGCGCTGGTACCCTCCCGCGCTTCGCCGATCACCGCCGGCTCGCCCTCGCCGCCGCCCCAGGCGAGGTGGACGCGCGCCTTGCGCGCCCGCGTCACGCTGCGCACCGCCTCGGCGCCCGCGAGCAACGCCACCTCCACCCGCCCGGCGGCGATCTTGGCCGCCGTTTCGTTCACCAACCACTGGGGCGTGTTGCCTCCGAGGGTGGTGTAGAGTTCTTCGGCCGGCCGGGCGCCCAGCCGCTCGGCCAGCAAGCGCGGCGCGTTGCCGTACGGCCAGCAGAAGCAATTCACCACCGCCAGCGAGTCGATGCGGGCGAGCAGCGCCGCGCCCGCGCCGGCGTCCTCCGCCGCTGCCCGGGCCACCTCCTGCATCATCGCCACCGGTTCCAACGCGGCGGCGGGGTCGACGTCGCGCTGGGTCAGCTGGCCGCAGCCGACCAGCACCGGCGTCCGGTCGTCGATCACTGCTGGATCGCCTCGACGTCGATCGTCACCGTCACCTCGTCCCCGACCACGAGGCCACCGGTATCCATCGTCTTGCTCCAATCGATGCCGAAGTCCTTGCGGTTCAGCTTGGTGGTGGCGCGGGCGCCGGCGCGGGTCTTGCCGAACGGGTCCTTGATGGCCGGCGTCACGTCGGCGACGTCGAGGACCACCTCCTTGGTGACGCCGTGCATGGTGAGGTCGCCGGTGACCTTGAAGGCGGCGGGGCCGGCGGGCGCGATCGTCTTCGACTTGAAGGTGATGGCGGGATGGGTGGCGACGTCGAAGAAGTCCTTCCCGCGGAGATGATCGTCGCGCTTGGCGTCGCGGGTGTTGATGCTCGCGGCATCGATGGTCGCCTCGATCACCGCCTGGGCGGGCGCGCTGGCGTCCCCCTGCACGGTGCCGGACACCTTGGTGAACTCGCCGCGGACGTTGCTCACCATCATGTGGCGGATGGCGAACTGCACGCTGGTGTGGGACGGGTCGAGCGCCCAGGTGGCGGCGGCGACGGGAGCGGCGCCGGCGACCGCGGCGGCGACGAGCACGAGACGACGAATCATGGGGAACCTCCTTTTGGGACGCCATACCTGCGACGCGCCCCGAGACGAGTCAACGCGCGGCGGCTTGCCGGCGCCGCGGGCTTCGGGCACGGTGTGCGGCAGGGTGGACTCTCGCGTCCCCGTGTGGTGCCTGATCGCCTTCGCGCTGGTCTGGGCGGGGCTCGGCGTCGCGCCCCGCTACCGCGCCGACTGGCTGCTCGAGAACCTGCCGACGTTCGTGACCGTCCCGGTGGCGATCTGGGGCGCCCGGCGGTTCCGATTCTCGGATCGGGCGTGGGTGCAGGCGACGATCTTCCTCGTCCTCCACACGATCGGCAGCCACTACACGTACTCCGAGGTGCCGGCGGGCGACTGGGCGCGCGCCGCCTTCGGCTTCGGCCGCAACCACTACGACCGGTTCGTCCACTTCGCCTTCGGCCTGCTGTTGCTGCGGCCGGTGCGCGAGCTCGGCTTCTGGCGCGGCCGGCCCGGGCCCTTCGGGGAACTCGCCTTCTGCGTGGCCGGGATCGGACTGTGGAGCATCGGCTACGAGCTACTCGAATGGGCGGTGGCGTCGATCGTCGACCCGGCGGCCGGCACCGCGTTCCTCGGTACGCAGGGCGACGAGTGGGACGCCCAGCAGGACATGGCGCTGGCGCTGGCCGGCGCGTTGGTCGGCGCCGCGATCGAATGGCGGCTCGACCTCCGGCGCGGTCACGCCGCCGGGACGACGATCCGGTAGAGCACCGACCCGGTGGCGATCAGGCGGCCACTGTCGGCGCCGCGCACCGTCACCTCGTTGGCGAACAACTCGTCGTTCCGCCGCAGCGTGATCGCCTCGGCCCAGACCTCCTCGCCATGCGCCGGGGCGTGATGCACGACGTGCAGCGCCGGCGTCGACGCCTTGTTCCGGGGGTCGAGCGGCACCAGCGACCAGGACGCCAGCGCGCCGGTGGTGTCGATCAGCGCCGCCACCGCGCCTCCGTGGAGCGCCCCGGTGACGCCGGTGTGCGCGTCGTCCCACGGCACGGCGGCGAGCGCGACGCCGTCCTCGCAGCGCAGGCCGCGGACACCGAGCCGCGCCATGAACGGCGCCGTCGTGAACGCCCGGACGAACGCCGGCAGCTCCGCCGCCGGTTCGAGCATGCCCTCCGGCTCGCGGAGAAGCTGCCGGTCCGCGCCGCCCGGCTCCCCGGACCGGTGCGTGACGAGCCCGCGCGCGATGGGCTTGCCGGCGTCGGTGCGGACGTCGACCTCGACGAAGGCCAGCTCTTTCCCCCGCCGCAGCACGCGGGCGGCGCCGACGACGTCTTCCGAGATGGCGGCCGCGAGGTACGCCACCGACAGGTCGACGACGGCGTGCTCGAGCCCCGGCCGATCCGTCACGCCGGCACGCGCAACCACGGCCGCGGCCACGTCGACGACCGACGCGACCACGCCCCCGTGCAGCGCCCCACCCGGATTCGCGTTGCCGTCGCGGAACGGCACGCGCACGCGGCAGCTCGCGGCGTCCGCCGCTTCGACCCGTACCCCCAGCTCCTCGGCCCAGCGATCGCCGCTCATGCGCTCCCTCCCGGCACGAGGCACGCATGGATGCTCTGCTCGCCGGGCACCTCGCCCGCCAGCATCTGGATCGCCCGCTCGGCCTCGACGAGCGGGAAGTCGTGCGTGTGCATGCGCGCGAGCGGCACCCGCCCCGACTCGATCAGGCGGATCGCGACCTCGTAGGCCCGGCTGGTGACGCCGAACGCGCCCAGCAGGGTCAGCTCCTTCACGACGACGAGGTCGCTCACGAACCCGTCGACGGGCTTGAACCCCTTCACCCCCGCGAGCACGACGCGGGCATGCGTGCCGGCCAGCCAGAGCGCCTCCGCCACTGGGTCCGTGCCATAGGACGCGACCTCGACGACGACGTCCGCGCCGCGTCCGCCCGTCAGCTCGCGCACCCGGCCGCGCACGTCCTCGTGTTCGACGTCGATGGTGGCGTCCGCGCCGAGCTCGCGAGCGAGCGCGAGCTTGGCCGCGTCGCGCGCAAGACCGGTGACCAGAATGCGCTCGGCGCCGGCGGCACGGGCGGCGATGACGCAGGCGAGCCCCCGCTGGCCGGGGCCGAGGACCAGCACCGTGTCGCCCGGACCCGTGCGTGGCAGCTCCACCGCCCACCGGAACCCCGCGCCCAGCGGGTTGAACAACACCGCGACACCTGCCGGCACGTCGGGCCGCATGCGGTGGACGATCGAGCAGGCGTCGAGGTGCATGTAGTCGGCGTACGCGCCCCACAGCCCTGGCGGCCGATCGAGCGGCACGTAGCCGTGGCCGAACATGGCGCCGCGGCCGCGACACACCTGATAGCGGCCGGCGCGGCACGCCGCACAGTGCGCGCACGGGATGAGCGCTTCGACGGCCACCCGGTCGCCGACGTCGACGCCCCACCGGCGCGCGGCGCGATCACCGATCGCGGCGATGACGCCGAGCGGCTCGTGGCCGGGAATCAGCGGATACGGCACCGGGATGGCGCCGGTGTACTGCTCGACGTCGCTGCCGCAGATGCCGCACGCTTCGATGCGCAGCAACGCGGTGTCGTCGGTGAGCGGCGGCACGGGCAGTTCGCGGATCTCGAGCTGGCGTGGACCGGTCTGGACGATCGCGCGGCTCATTCGGGGCGGCATGCCCGGCGACGTATAGCACGACGTGCGCGATTCGCAGCGTCGTGCGCACACACACCTGCGAGGTGCGCTCCGCGATGTTCCCGGAACATCGCGCGACCGCCCGGAATGCATTGGACTGCGCGATCCGCCGGCAACCATAATTCCGCCTCGTCGTCACGCCTGGGGAGAGTCGTGACGACAGGCAGGTGTCAACGGATCGACGACAGGGCTCGGGGGCGCATCGGAGGACGTGGGACATGGACAGGCCCATGCAAGAAGCCGCGTTGCTGCAGCACGCGGTCGAATCGCAGGACCGCCTGCGACTCGAGCTGGAGCCGGCGCTCGTGCTGCCGGAGCAGATGTACCCCACCCGCGCGGCGGACGCGTCGATCGTGCCGGAGAAGCAACTCCTGCTCGCCGTGCTCGAGGAAGCGATCGCGACCTTTCAGCGATACGTCCTCGACACGGGCCGCCGGGGACGACGACTCTTCCGGGAGGCCGAGACCTGGCTCCTGGCCGAGGAACCCGACTGGCCCTGCAGCTTCCGCAACATCTGCGACGCGCTCGAGATCGACGTCGAGTACCTGCGCCGCGGACTGCTCGGCTGGCGTGACGCGCGGCGCGCCAACCCCGAGGGCGCGGCCCAGCACCGGTCGCGCTTCCGGCGCCTGCGGGGGTCGCGCACCCGCGCCGTCGGCCGGCCCATCGGCCTCACCCGGAGCGCCATGGACCTCCTCCAGACACTGCCCCCGCCAACCGCGCAGGAGTTCCCGGGGAACTGATCGCGCCGGGCGCCGGGTGGCTTTTCGCGGTCGAACGCGCCAAGTTGGGCGTCGACCCCGTGGACACCCTGCGCCCGGCCCCGCTCGCGCTCACGCGCGATCCGCTCGACGTCTTCGCCTGTCTGGCCGGGGAGCCGGGGGCCCTGTATCTGGAGGTCCCCGACCCCGACCACCCGACGACGGTGCTGTCGTGCCGCCCCGTGGCCGAGCTGCGCCTCGGCCCCGGTGTCCACGATCCCCTCGCGGCCATCGCCGCCTTCGTGCGGGAGACACCGTCCGCGGACGCGCGGCTCCCCTTCCCGCTCGGCGGCGGCGCCGTGGCCTGCCTCGCCTACGAGCTCGGCGCCGCCGTCGCGCCGCGGCCGGTGTCCCACGACGGGACGGCGATGCACGCGGTGCTCCGCCGGTACGACCCCCTCTTGCTCCACGATCGGCGTCACGGCCGGTGGTCGCTGCTGGCGCTCCGACCCGACGCCGCGCGCGCCGCCTGGCTCGACCGGCTGGCTGACGTGGCGCCCCGCTGGACCGGCCCGCTCGGCGCCGGACCGCTCGCGGCCACGATGCCCGCCGAACACTACCGGACGGCGGTGCATCGCATCCTCGACTACCTGACGGCGGGCGATTGCTACCAGGTGAACCTGACCCAGCCCTTCACGGCGCCGTTGGCCGGGCCACCGTGGGCGCTCTTCGAGCGTCTCTGCCGGCTGCATCCGGCGCCCTACGCCGCATATCTCGACCTCGGAGACGACGTCGTCATGGCCAATTCGCCCGAGCTCTTGCTGCGCCGGCGCGACCGGCGGGTGGAGACCCGCCCCATCAAGGGCACACGACCACGCGCCGCGGACCCCGACGTCGACGCCGCGGCGGCGTCCGCGCTGCGCGGCGATCCGAAGGAGCGGGCCGAGCATGTGATGATCGTGGACCTCGAGCGCAATGACCTGGGCCGCGTGTGCGAGGCCGGCAGCGTCGGCGTCTCGCCGTTGTTCGCGCTCGACAGCCATCCGTCGGTGCACCATCTGATGTCGGGCGTGCGCGGCACGCTGCGCGACGGCGTCGACCTCGCCACGCTGCTCGCCGCGACGTTTCCCGGCGGCTCGATCACCGGAGCCCCGAAGCTGCGCGCCATGGAAATCATCGCCGCCCTCGAACCCGCGCCGCGCGGCATCTACACGGGGGCCCTCGGGCTGATCGCCCCCAGCGGGGACCTCGAGCTCGGCCTGCCGATCCGCACCGGCGTGGCGCGCGCCGGCGTGGTGCGCTGGCACGCCGGCGGCGGCATCGTCGTCGATTCGGATCCCGATCGGGAGCTGGCGGAGGCCTGGCTCAAGACCCACGCCATCCGCGCGGCGCTCGGCGAGCCCGGCGACGAGGAGCGCGCATGCTCGTCTGGCTGAACGGCCGCTTCGTCGACGCGCGCCGGGCGCAGGTATCCGCGCTCGATCGCGGCCTGCTGCACGGCGACGGTCTCTACGACACCTGGCGCACCTACGACGGCGAGCCGTTCGCCGTCGCGGCGCACCTCCGTCGCCTCGCCGCCGCGGCGCGCATCCTCCAGCTGCCGCCGCCGGGCCCCGCCGCCACCTGGGTCCGCCGGGCGCGGCAGCTCGTGCGCCGCAACGGCCTCGCCGATGGCACCATCCGGCTCACGCTCACGCGTGGCGCCGCCGGCGACTTCCTGGTGCCCGACCGGCCGGCGCGCCCGACGCAGCTGCTGACCGTGCGCCGCCTGCCGGAGGACCTCGCCGCGCAGCAGACCGACGGCATCGCGGCGATCCTGCTCCCGTTCCCGCGCGACGTGACGCCGCCCTGGGGGCGATTCAAATTGCTCGGCCACCCCAGCGCCGTGCTCGGCCGCATGCTGGCGAGCCGCTGCGCCGCGCGCGAGGGCCTCTACGTCACCACCGCCGGCGAGGTGACGGAGGGCACCACCTCGAACCTCTTCCTCGTCGAGGACGCCGCAGTCGTGACACCCCCACTCGCGAGCGGCGTGCTGGGCGGCGTCACCCGCGACCTGGTGCTACGCGTCGCCCGACGCGCCGGCATCGCCGTGCGCGAGGAACCGTGCCCGGTGCCGCGGCTCCGCGCCGCCGAGGAGGTCTTCCTGACGTCGTCGTCGGTGGAGATCCTGCCGCTCGTACGGCTCGACGGCCGGCACATCGGCGGCAGGCGGCCCGGTCCCGTCACGCGGGCGCTGCAGGCGCGCTATCGCGCGGCCGTTGCGGCCGCGTGCCGTCGCGCGCGCGTTGCAGGGTCACGGGCAACCTGATAGCGGCGGGCCGCGCGCCGCGGCGACGACCCGCGGGGAAGACGGGGCGAGGACGATGACGCTGCGGGAGCAGATCTTCACGCGGAAGCCGGTCGAGGTGTTGTTGGCGGAGACGCAGGGCGATCACGGCCTGCACCGCGTGCTCGGCCCGGTCGCGCTCACCGCGCTCGGCGTCGGCTGCATCATCGGCGCCGGCATTTTCGTGCTGACCGGATTGGCCGCCAACCAGTATGCGGGCCCGGCCTTGATGCTGTCGTTCGTCGTCGCCGGCCTGGGCTGCGCCTTCGCCGCGCTGTGCTACGCCGAGTTCGCCGCCATGGTGCCGGTGGCGGGCAGTGCCTACACGTACACCTACGCCACACTGGGCGAGCTGATGGCCTGGGTCATCGGCTGGGATCTGGTGCTCGAGTACGCCGTCGCGTCGAGCACGGTCGCGCACGGCTGGTCGCACTACTTCGTGTCGCTGCTCGGCATCTTCGACGTCGTCCTCTCCCCCCGCTGGACCATGGCGCCGTTCGACTTCGATCCGCAGCTGGGCCGGTGGTTCGCCACCGGGGCGGTCATGAACGTGCCCGCCCTGCTGGTCGTGCTCGCCATTTCGGGTGTCCTGGTCTTCGGCATCCGGGAAAGCGCCCGCTTCAACGCGGCCATGGTGATCCTCAAGGTGGCCGTCGTGCTGTTCGTGATCGTGGTCGGCGCGTTCTACGTCGACACCACGAACTGGCAGCCCTTCATGCCTTACGGCACCCCCGGCATCTTCAAGGGTGCCGCGTACATCTTCTTCGCCTACATCGGCTTCGACTCGGTGTCGACGCACGCGGAGGAAGCGCGCAACCCGCAGCGCGACGTGCCGATCGGCATCATCCTGTCGCTGCTGATCTGCACCGTCCTCTACATCCTCGTGGCGGCAGTGCTGACCGGCATGGTGCCCTACCACGAGCTCGACCTCGACGCGCCGGTCGCCGAGGCGTTCGCAGCGCGCGGACTCGGGGTCGCGCAGCTGCTGATCTCGGCGGGCGCGGTCGTGGGCATCACCAGCGTACTGCTGGTGCTGCTGCTGAGCCAGGCGCGCATCCTGCTGGCGCTCGCCCGCGACGGCCTCATCTCGCGCCGCTTCTTCGGCGCCGTCCATCCCCGCTTCCGCACGCCGCACCGCGCGACCATCCTGACCGGCATTCTGGTGGGGATCGTGGGCGCGCTCTTTCCGCTCAAGCTGCTGGCCGACCTCGTGAACATCGGGACGCTGATGGCGTTCGTGGTGGTCTGCGTGGCGGTGCTGATCATGCGGCGCACGCATCCCGAGGTGCACCGGCCGTTCCGGACCCCGTTCATGCCGCTGGTGCCGCTGCTCGGCATCGCCGTGAACGTGGGCCTCATGTGCTCGCTCGGCTGGGAGAACTGGCTCCGGCTCGCGGTGTGGCTTGCGATCGGGCTGGTGGTCTACCTGGTGTACGGCCGCAAGCACAGCAAGCTAGCGCACACCCGCCACTGACCCGACGCGGCCGCCGCCGGTCACCCCAGCGCGTCGTACACGGCGTCGATGAGCGCGACCGCTCGCGGATCCATCAGGATGTGCGGACCCATCCGATTCATCACGTACCCGAACCCGACTCGCGCGTCGGGGTCGGCGAAGCCCACCGAGCCACCGGCGCCCGGGTGGCCGAACGCGTTCGCGCTGGGACCGAAGCGGGCGTCGTGGCGGTCCTGCGGCAGCATGAAGCCCAGCCCGAACCGCGTGCTGACCGGCAACACCAGGTCGGGTCCGTGCGACTGCTCCTCGTGGCACCGCGCGACGCCGGCGGGGTCGAGCACGTGGACACCGTCCTGCTCGCCACCCCGGGCCAGCGCCCCGTAGATGCGGGCCAGGTCGCGCGCCGTCGCATGGCCGTTCGCGCCCGGGATCTCCGCCGTGCGCCAGGCGGCGTTGTTCACCCCGAGAGCCATCGAGGGCGGGTTCATGAACGCGCGCGCCGCCAGGCCCTGCGGGTCACCCATGATGACCGCCGCCAGATGGAGGCGGTCGTCGTCCGAGGGCGGCATGGGCGGCGGGGTCATTTCCGCCACGCGGCCGTGCTCCGACACCGGCAGCCCGATCCGGACGTCGAGGCCGAGGGGCTCGGCGATCTCCTCGCGGAAATAGGTGCCGAGACTGCGGCCGGTGACGCGGCGCACGACCTCACCCACCAGCCAGCCGAACGTCACCGCGTGGTAGCCGTGCGCCGTGCCCGGCGTCCACCAGGGCGTCTCGGCCGCAAGGGCGGCGCACATGGCGTCCCAGTCGTAGAGCGCCTCGCCCGGAAGCAGCGGCCGCACGGCCGCCAGGCCCGAACGGTGCCCGAGAAGCCAGCGGACGGGTAGCGAGTCTTTGCCCGCGGCGGCGAACTCCGGCCAGTAACGCGCCACCGGCGCGTCGAGGTCGAGCTGCCCGTGGGACACGAGCCGATGGGCGCAGATCGCCGTCAGGCCCTTGGTGCACGAGTAGACGTTGACCAAGGTGTTCCGCTCCCAGGGGCGGGCGCGCTGCAGATCGGCGTGGCCGCCCCAGAGGTCGACGACGGGGTCGCCGTCGACGACCACCGCGACGCCGGCGCCGATCTCGCCGTGGTCGCGCAGATTGGCGGCGAAGGTGTCGCGGACCGCCGCGAACCGCGGGGCGCAGTGGCCATGGACCTCGAAGGCGTCAGACATGCCTCCGGATAACAACGACGGCAGGGACATGTCCACGATCGGGCGGGGGACGCCGCATTGACGGCCGCGGGCGGGCGGCGGGATGATGCCGCCATGTCCGCCGAGCGCCGTCGGGTCGTCGTCGTCGAGGACCATCCCATCTTTCGCGACGGGGTCGTGCAGTGTCTCGACGCCGAGCCGGACTTCATGGTGGTGGGCGTCTGGACCCATGGCGACATCGATCCCGAGGCGCTCCGTGCACTCGCACCCGCCCTGGTGCTGATGGACGTCGAGCTGCCGGTCGTCTCCGGCATCGAGGCGACCCGCCGCATACGCGCCGCGCTGCCGGACGCGTGCGTCGTCATGCTGACGGCGCACGCCGACCCCGACCTGCTCATGTCCGCGCTCCAGGTCGGCGCCGCCGGGTACCTGCTGAAGCACACTCCCGCCGCCGAGTTGGTCGACACGCTCCGCCGCATCGCCGACGGGGACCACCAGCTCGACCCCGACGTGGCCGCCCGCATGCTGCGGGAGTTCCGCGGCCGCCCGGCGGCTTCGGCGGCGCACGCGCTCCCACCGCTCTCGGCCCGCGAGGAGGAGGTGCTCAAGCTGCTGGCCACCGGCGAGACCAACCGTCAGATCGCCCGCCGGTTGTCGGTGAGCGAAGAGACCATCAAGTCCCATGTGGCGTCGATCCTGCGCAAGCTCGCCGTCCCCGACCGCACCAGCGCCGCGGTGCTCGCCGTCCGTGCCGGCCTCGTCGACGACTGATCCGCGCGCCTTCTGGCTGCGCTGGCTCCATCTGCCGCTGGCGCTGCTGGGGCTGCCGTGGGTCGACCTCGACCAGTGGCCGCGCTACGCCCTCGTGGTCTCGCTGCTGGCGCTCGAGTGGCCGTTCTGCATCCGCCTGACGCTCGATGCCGACGTCTACATGTACATGCCCGTGATGTGGACCAGCGCGGCGGCGGCATACGCGCTCGGCCCCGCCATCCTGCCCGTCTTCTGGGTCGCGTCGCTCCTCGGCTTCGCGCTCATCGTGCTCCTCGACCGGGCGGGGCTGGTGCCCGCCGAGGGCATCGCCGCCGAGTCGGCGCGCCGGTGGCGCGGCCAGCCCTTCGACGCCGGCACCGTCGCCGACGGCGACGTCCGCCACTCGCTCAACATGGTCGAGCATGCCGTGCGGGTGACGGTCATCGGCGCGTGCGCGCTCGGATCGCTCGGTCTCCTGCCGACCGTGATGCTCGCGGAGAGCGCCGTGCTCGTCTGGCGGCAGCTCGCCCCGCGCACCGGGTGGTTCCCGCCCGCGCGCACGTGGTCGCGCATCGCCGAAACCCTCGGGCCGGACATGCCGCTGGCGACCGCGCTGCTGCACGTCGTGATGGTGTGCTTCCTGCTGCTCGCCGCGCGGGCGGGCGGCTCGGCGGGCTTTGCCGTCGCGAGCCTGGCGACGCTCACGTTGCACGCGATCCTCCGCCGCCTGAGTGACACGCGCCTCGAGAGCGAGCGCCGGCGCGCCGAGCTGCTGGCGACGCAGGAGGAGCTGGACCGCCGCCGCCGGCTCGCCACCATCGGCCAGACCGCCGCCACGGTCTTCCACCAAGTCGGCCGCCACCACGGCGCCATCGGCATGTACGCCCACCTGCTGGGGCGCGCGGCGGCTGACGATCCCGGCACCGTGCGGGCCCACGCGGCCCGCATCCGGACCAGCATCGCCGAGGCCAACCACGTGATCGACGAGTTGCTGCGCTTCGGGCGCGACCGGGAGCTGAACCTCTATCCGCAGGCGCTCGGCGCGGTGGTGGCGGAGTGCGCCGACGACTGCCGGCCGCGGGCCGACGCCGCCGGCGTGCCGCTACGGGTCGCGCCCGCGCCGGACGTCTCGCTGCCGCTCGACAAGCACAAGCTCAAGCAGGCGATCGGCAATCTGCTCGACAATGCCGTCGCCGTGTCTCCGCCGGGCGTCGCGGTGGAGATCGCGACCACCGTGGATGACGGTCACGTCTCCATCGTGGTGCGCGACCGCGGCCCCGGGGTAGCGACCGAGATCCGCGACCGCCTCTTCAACCCGTTCGTCACCACGAAGCCCGACGGCATCGGGCTCGGCCTGGTGCTGGCGCGCGAGCTGGTCGAGGCCCACGGCGGCACGCTCGACTGGCGGCCGGCCGTGCCGGGCACGGAGTTCGTCGTCGTGCTCCCGCGCCCAGGCGCGGCCGAGTCCGCGTAGACGCCGGGTCACACCACGCAGCGTCACGGTGCCGTGACCACTGCGACGGTCGACCCCCGGACCCCGCGTCGTCGGCTTCCTCTTGCCATCGGCCAGCCGACGTCGAAAGACCGCGTTCGGGAGCGTAGTCACGAAAATGCGACGAAGGGCGTCAAGACGCCGTCGACGCCTGGTTCGAGCGCTCGCTAGCCGATGGCCTCCCCTCGCCCTTGGCGCAGCGGCGTGGCGGCGCCCACCGTCACGGCGTGACTGGTCCGATCCCGTCGACGCAGAGGAGCGGCGCAGGCGCGGGGAAGAAGTAGCCGACCGCGACGCATTCCTCGTCGGTGGCCACGGCGTCGCCGGAGGTGATGGTGCGGTTGGTGAGGTTTTCGTACTGGCACGAGGAGTAGAGCTGGCCCGTGAACGTCAGGAACGACGGGGGGCCGAACGTGCTGGCGCCAGGGTGCTCCCAGTCGATGCTCGAGAACACGTTCGTCAAGGGACCGTCGGACACCCCGAAGATCTTCGCCTGCCCGTGCGTGTGCATCGAGAGCCGCCAGAACTTCACGCCGGCCGGCACGCTGCACGCGTTGGTCTCGACGTCGGCGAGCGCCCCAGGCGGGATGCTGATGGAGCTGTTGTACGTCAGGTAGGTCGCAGTCGGAGTGTACGAAGCACCAAGCTCCAACGCTTCGGCGTTGAGCGTGACCCTCGTCTTGATGACGTCCGCCGTCGTGTTCTCGAGGTACATGTAGACGAAGCCCGAGGAAATCCCCGGGACCTCGATGGCCAGCGGCTTGCCGTTGCCGTCGTCCGGCGGCAGGAGGAGCTCCGCGGAGGGTGTATCGGCAGCGTAGACCCACTGCGGGAAAGCCGTCCCGGAGCCGGCGAAACCGCAGTTGGCCGCCGACAGCGTTCCCGGGGGCTGTTTGTCGCCCTGCGTCAGGTAGACGATGGCGTGATGGATCCCGGGCCCCGCATCGGAGACCCAGCGTTTGATCGGCACGGTTCCGATGTTCGGCGTGCGGAAGTAGTAGCAGAACGCGATCTTCTGATTCGGGACGATTTCGATCTCCGGCGTCACGATCTGAAAGCCGCGCGGCGGCGGCGCGATGGTGCCGTGCGTGGCCGGTGCGCAGAGCATCGAAGTCTTGAGCTTCGCGAACCGGTGCTCGCCGAAATCGTCGAGCGCCGTCTGGTCAGCGGCCCCACCACCCGGCGCGGGGCAGCTCACCTTGTAACAGATTCGTGCGTCGCCCTGTGCAACGGCGTAGCCGATGGGCATGATCGGCTGCTTCTTGTCGAACAGTGTACCGGCCTGCACGCTCTTCGCCGCCGGCACACAGTAGAGCACGGCCTTCCTGAGCTTGCACCCGGGTGAGACGCCGAATCCGGGCGCGTCGAGGTCGACGAGCCCCTTCAGGCTCTTGAGATTCTCGTTGGTGATCTTGTAGCACTGAAGCTGGTCCGAGACAGCGTTGGCTGCCGGAGCGCCGAGCGCGAGAGTGAGAACTCCGACTAGAATGCGCATCCTGTACCTCTCCTTCGTTGCCTGCGTTGAATGATGTTCACTCTCGATCGATCGGAACGTGGAACAGCGCGGACGGCTCGATGCTGGCGTAGTCGCTCTCGCATCGCGCAACGTGCGCCCTTCGTTGGGGAATCCCGCAGGGCCGACGGCTCGCACGCTCTTCGCAGGATGCCGTCCATGAAGGCGATCAGTTGCCTGCTAGTGCGGAAGCGGATTGCTTCGCCCGAAGCCACCAACTCGGCAAGACCGCGCGATGGGCTGAGTGCACCGCGAGTCGGATCGGACTCGACCGCCAGGGAACGTGCCGAGCGACTGGGAAGGCCGTTCGGCGCGGATGCCAGCTGCTCGCCTCCATCTGCCCTACGCCCCTACCAGCCATCCGCCCTGCGCGTCCACCCGGAAGCGCCCCCATCAAGGACACACGGGAGAAGCAGACTCCGGCGGGGGAGCGTCGTCACGATCATGCGACGGAGGGCGACATGACGCCCGCACCCGGACGTTGACGCCCCTGCCTCCCTCACGCCCGGCCGTCGCGGATGCGACGCGCCGCGGGCTCGAGGGGGCCGGCGAGCGCATCCTCCCCATCGCCGGACCGCAACGACGAGGAGAGCACGATCGTGTGCGGCCGGTACGGACAGGGCAGCAACCGCCATGCGTGCCACGCCGCTCCGGCGCCGCCCGCGGGTGTGCTCCGGTAAACGATCTAGCAACATTGACCGCGAACGTCGGTGAGGAGTAGTTGCAGGCCCATGCCGTGGACTCCCTTGATCGGGGCGCTTCTCATCTGGGGGACATCGCTCGCCGGCGCGACGCCGATGGTGTCCTGCGAGGCCTCCGCCTGCGCCGACCAGGACCTGGTGGCGGCCGCACGCTCGGCCGTGCGGGACAAGTGTCCGTGCGGGAGTGCCGCGTCCGGCAAGGCCTTCAGGAAGTGCTGGAAGCCGGTCGTGACGGCGTTCGCGAAGGCGGGCCGCAAAGACGGATTCTCCAAGACGTGCCGGAAGGATGTGACTCGAGCCCTCGCCAACTCCACCTGCGGGCGCAAGGGGGTCGTCCTGTGCCGGAAGAACACACGGAAGGGCCAGGCGTGTCAGGTCACCAAGGCCTCCAAGTGCGGGACGCCCGTCGACGCCGGCAAGTTCGGCAGCTGCGCGGATACCTGCGATCAGCTCGTTGCCGAGGCCTTTCCGACGACCGTCGAGCTTCCCGGGGGTGATGTCGCCTCCGTCGAGTCCGATGTGGGCGGCGTGCTGCGGTTCAACCCGGCGCCCGCGGCGCTTGCGGCGGTCCAGGTCGGCAGCGTGATCGTGGGCGGCGTCGGTCCGAACACGCCTGCCGGGCTCCTTCGCGTCGTGCTCGCGGTCGAGCGCGACGGCGAGGTCCTCGTCTTGAAGACCGCGCAAGCGCCCATCCAGCTCGCCTACAAGAAGCTCCACGTCCGCTTCGTGCGTTCGCTCCTCGCAACGCCCCCCGCGACACCGGCGGTCACATCGGTGACGCGCGCAGCGGTCGCGGCCAGCCGCCCCTTCGATTTCGTCCTGTTCGACGGCGACGGCAGCGACGTGACGACGAACGATCGGGTCGCCATCGAGGGCACGGTCGGGGGTGGCTTCGACTTCGACTTCGCGCTCGACGTCGATTGGGGCGGCATCGATTCCTTGCCCGACGTGGTGACGAACTGCCTGAAGAGCCTGGTCGGCGTTCTCGTCGGCGATCCGCCCAGGTGCTCGATCGACGACCTCCTGCCGGAAGCCCGGGTCACGTTCGTGGTCTTGCCCGAAGTGAACGCCGACGCGAACGTCCGCGGCGCCGCCATCCTGTCGTACGAGAAGGAGGTCGATCTCGCGTCCGAGACGCTGACCCCGATCACCATTGGCCCGCTCGTCTTCGTCCCGGTCGCGGACATCACGGCCGCGCTGTCCGGAGGCGCGTCGGGCCAGTTCTCGACCGGCGTCCACGGCTCCGCGCTCTTCGAGACGTCGGTGACGGTGTCG
Source organism: uncultured delta proteobacterium (assembly GCA_963851365.1). GTDB lineage: Bacteria > Desulfobacterota > Binatia > DP-6 > DP-6 > CAVQLX01. The sequence continues at coordinate 124,505 of CAWKPA010000001.1, forward strand.
TCGAAGCAAACCGAGGCGCCGCGGTTCAAGTCGCCCGTGCTTCGTGAAACCGACTTCGGACCGAACGATACGACCGTCACGCTCCACGCCGATGCCAAGATCGGCGTCGGTGGGCGCCTGAACCTTCTGCTCTTCGGCGTCACCGGCCCGTATGCAACCGCGCGGGCCTATGCCGCGATCGAAGGGGACATCCTCGGCACGCCGTGCTGGGCGCTGCACACCGGGATCGACGCCGACCTCGGCGTCAAGGTGACGAGCCCCGCGCTGCCGATCATCGGCCAGGTGACGCTCGCGGACTGGCGCGCCCCCACGGTGAACCCCCTCGATCTCGAGCTCGCCACCGGCGCCTGCGACGCGCCGCCTGGCCAGTCGACGCTGCCGCCGGGCAGCGGCCCTGACGCCGCGCGTCTCGCGAACCCGACGTACACTCCCTGGGCACGCAGCTACACGTCCTCGGAGTACGGCGCGCTCGCGGGACCGGGGAACGGCGTGCCGTTCTCCGGCCTGGAGCGCACCATCGATGGCCACTACGTGCGTTCCGGCTACTTCACGGAGACGCTGGTCAAGTTCGACGGGGACGGCAGGCTCCTCTGGGCGCGCGACTTCGACATGGACGGCGGGCGGCTCTATCCGGTGCGCGTCCGGTCCTCGAGCGACGCCACGATGACGATGCTGTCACGCACCATCACCGCACCGCTCGTGCTCACTCGCGTCGCGCAGGACGGCACGGCGCTCGACGGGCGGGGCTATGACGTCCCGCTCGACGCGTGCAACGTCGATCCGACCGCGCTCGCCCCCGACGGCGCGGGCGGCGCCTGGATCGGCGGATACTGCGTCGGCGGCGTCCGGACCTTCCTCCTGCACGCGGGACGCGACACGACGAGTCTCTGGTTGCTCGACGCCGAGTTCATCCGGCTGAAGGTGGTCGAGGCGATCGGGCGGGACGCCTTCGTCGCCGGGAGTGTCGGGCTCGAGGAGGCGCTGTTCGCGCTTCGGATCACGCCCGAGGGGAGCGTCGTGTATTCGAAGCGCTACGACGCGTGCCCGGCGGCCCCGGACGCCATTCCGTCCGCCGCGATCGTGGGGCCACAGGGCGAGGTGACGATCGCCGGAAGCGGCGGCGCCCAACACAACGGGACGCTCGTTCGCATCCTGCCCGATGGGGGCCTCGGGTTCGCCAGGTTCCCCGGCTTCGGGTTCGGCGTGGGCAGCGTCTTCGTCCTGGATTCGCTCGCCGAGCTCCCGACCACGGGCTTCGTGGCCGGCGGATCGCACGTGCAGTTCGTTGCCCAGGAGCCGGACAACGTGCCGAGCACGGCGCTCGTCGGCTTCGACGCCGCCGGGCACATCCAGTGGGCGAAGCGCTACTCGTTCGGCGGCCCCGGAGCCTACGCGGCGGCGGGCCAGGTCGCCGTCCGTCCGAGCGACGACGGCGGCGTCGTGGCCACGGCGGTGGTCAGCGATCCGGCGGATCCGCTCGGCGGCCGCCTGTGGGCGTTCAAGCCGTTCGTCAAGAACGGCGACATCACCTTCCTCCCCGGTGCCGCAACCGCGCTCCCGCTCGCCATCTCCGAGCTCGACTGCACGATGACGGCGAGCGACGTCGCGATCCCGCTCACGTCGCTGTCGCTCTCCCCGCGGAGCGTCCCGGTCGCCTCGACGCCGGTGGCGCTCGACGTCGCACGGCAGACGGCGGAGTGAGCGGAAGCTCGACGTCGCGAGCCGGGGGAGGCGCCCCGCCAAGCGCTCTAGCGATGGAGTCGCCTTCCCGCTCTCTTCGCGCGCGGACACGGGGGCCCAGCCCGCCTTCGAGTCCGATCGCATGTTGGTGCGAGCCCTCGAAGCGCAGCCGGCAAGACCGGTCCGGGGGTTCAGAGCCGGCTTCGGCCGCAGAGGCAGGTGGGAAGAGGCCGCGTTCATCGGCACCTCCATCCACGTGTTCGGCTAGCGGTCGCCAGCACGCGAACGCCAGTCGCGCGCCAGGAAAGGCGGCGGCTCGCATGTGGCCGAAGGCCGCCACTGGGTCGCCGAATCACATCAGGCCGAACGCCGACGTCAGGAGATCGAATCCGTCGAGCGCCGCCGTGGCAGCGTCGGCTTGTCGCCGAGCGACATTCGCGGCTTCCTCGCCGAGCTGTGCACGTCGGGCAGTCGACCCGACGAGATCCCTCGGGTCTGGAACCAGGCCGATCGGACGATCTGCCGTGCAGTGACACGCGCGGCGGGATGGCGCAAAATACCGCGGAGATCACGCGCGGATGGCGGCAGATCAATATCCAGCTCATCCGCAGACAGGAGTCGACATGAACACCTACGCCACCGGCCGCCGCGCGGCCCTTGCCGTCACTGCCCTCCTCGGCGTCGCAGTGACCGCGCGGCCGGCCGCAGCGCAAACCATGAAGCCCGGCCTGTGGGAGATCCAGAACAAGATGGCCGGCGGCGGCGACCAGGGCGCGAAAATGGCCGCCGCAATGGAAAAGATGCACCAGCAGATGGCTTCGATGCCGCCCGAACAGCGCAAGATGATGCAGGACATGATGGCCAAACAGGGCTTGCAGATGAACCCCGACGCGGGCGTCGGCATGTCCACCCGCATCTGCATCACCAAGGAAATGGCGGCGCGCAACGAAGCACCCGCGCAAGACCAGGGCGACTGCAAGCGCGAGACCCTGCAGCGCAGCGGCAACACCACCAGATTCAAGTTCACCTGCGCCAACCCGCCCTCCAGCGGTGAAGGCACCATCACCGTCAATGACCCCGAATCCTACACCATGAACATGAAAGTGACCGGCGGCCGCCAGCGAGGCACCATGACCATGGACGCGCAGGGCAAGTGGCTGGGGAGCGACTGCGGGAGCGTGAAGCCGATCACGGGATGACAATATTCACGTGACCGTCGCCGGGGTGCCGTAGAGAGCACGCGCGTCTTCGCCGTCATACGAGCCGCAACTTGACGGATGGCTTCACCCTCCAGTATCGCCTGCGCGGCGAGAAGCCAGGATGACGACGCTGGCGGTCACAACGGTCTGCCGTGACGTACCCACGGATGCCCCGTCCGGATGCGTGGTTTGCGTCGACCTCGAGCGGTGGAAGGTGGTCCGTCGCTGTGAGGTGGCGAAACCGAGGTGGCACCGCGAGGACGACAATAGCCATGGCGGCCTACGCGGTGCCAAGGGACTCGCCGTCACTCCGACGAAGCTCTGGATCGCCAACTTCAGCGCCGTCTACGGCTTCGATGCGAGCTGGCGTCTCCGAACCGTCGCGTCACATCCGTCGTGCGGGGGCATCCACGAAATCGCGTTCCACGATGGATACCTCTGGGTCTGCTCGACCCGCAACGATCGCCTGATACGGTTCGACGAATCCGGCGGTCTCGTCGAGCATCTGGAACCGGGCTCCATCCCCGCGGTGCGGCGCGGCTTGCGCTGGCAGCCGCGCCGGATTCTCGATGACGCGGCGGTTCGCGCGGGGCGCATCGACTTCCGCGATCCGCGCACCCAGCGCATGAGCGACTACGATCACCTCCACCTGAACAGCCTGCGCTTTCTGCCGGACGGCACGATGTTGACGCTCTGCGGGATGTGCTGGACGCGCGGTCAGATCGTGTCTTCCGCGCTGAAGGACTGGCTGGAGCGACGGGGCTACTGGCAGAGCATCGTCGGCGGTAACCGCCGCCTCCTCCGCCTGCTGCGGCGGAAGCCCCCGCTCGGCTCGGAGTTGATCGCCAGCCCGGCCAAGGGTCGCGGCGCCGTCGTACGGTTCGCCCCCGACGGCACCGCGAAGGTCGTGTTGATCCTGGAACACATCGGTATGCCGGCGCACAGCCTGCTGCCGGAGCCGGAAGGAACGGTGCTCTTCACCGACACCTCGAGCGGCTGTCTGGTGCGCTTCTGCCCGGAGCGCAAAATGATCCTCTCGCGTGTGAAGCTGACGGACGGTTTTCTGCGCGGGCTGGCCCTTGTCGATGCCGAGACGCTGCTCGTGGGCGATCGGAATCGGCTGTTGCGTCTCGAGGGGCGGGTTGGAGGGCGCGAGTCGCTCCGGGGCAGCCTGACCATCTCCGACGATCCGCGCGAAGCGATCTTCGACATCGCCGTCATCCCCCAGTCGTTCGCTCCCATGCCACCAGAGCTCTTCGCCGGCGCACCGTCCTTCTGATCCGAAGGGGGGCATCGACCGCTTCCGTACCGGGGACAGGGCGTACGGTGAGTTACGGTGTCATCAACTCGAGGGTCGCCGTCACCACCGCCTCCGAGGGAATCAGTGCTGTATTCAGTTCGCCGTCGTGTGGCATCCCCGCCGACGGCCGGACGATGCGCGACGGCGTATCGTACGGCCCGGTATGCGAGGTGTCGCCTCGGGTACCCGGCCGCGCTCCGCCGGCCAGGCCGATCATGACCACCACCGGGGTACCTGCTGCCGCCGCCATGTGCATCAACCCGCTGTCGTTGCCGAGGTAGAGATCGCATCGGGCGATTGCGGCCCAGATGGTACCGAGCGGCAGTCGGTCTCCCGGGTAGGTGACTGTTCCGGGCAGCTGGTCCGACAGCCAGCGGCAGGTCTCGACCACATCAGGACCTCCCAACGCGAGGAACGCGGCATCGCGCCGAGCCCCGACCTCGCCGATCACGTCCCGATAGCGCTCCCGGGGCCAACGCTTCGGTGGCTCGCTCGCCGCCAAGCCGAGCGCGACCAACTTGGAACGACCCCTCCTCGCCGCACGCGTGATCTCCTCGCCGCGACGGGCATCCTCCGGTGTCCACCACGTGTCCAACCGCCTCCCGGCCGCCTCGAGCCCCATCGCCTCCAGCATGCGAAAGCACTTGTCCGTTTCATGCCAGCAATTCGGATAGGGCAGGGTGTGTGTGTGGAATCCACTGCCGGTGTCCACACCCGAATCCTGATCCTCCCAGCACAAGCGCACCGGCGCACCGCTGAACCACGCCAATGCGCGCGATGGGACGTACCAGTAAGAGGTCCCTGGCTGAACGAGCACCTCGAGGTCAAGCGGCCACACCCGTCCTACGAACCGGAACAGCTCCAATAGCCGCTTTGGCTCGGGAAAGCCGACCGGCGACGTCATCTCGACATCCACCACCTCGTCCACCCACGGGCAGGTCCGCATCCACGACGCCCATTGCGCCCGGCAGATCAGCGTGATCCTGGTCTCCGGTAGCTGCCGGCGGAGCTCACGCAGCATGCCCGTCGTCAACACCAGGTCGCCCATCCCGTCGTAGCGGAGCACTCCCAGCCGACGGACCTGGGTCAGGTCGGACAGCGGCGGGCGCCGCAGTCGGCGTTGCAATCCCGGTAGCATCCGGCTCCAGGCCTTGACCCCGGACGGGGAGACCGTCCATTGGCGAGCGGCGTGCAGCGCTGCCCGGACGCGATGGACTTCTGGCGTGCCCGGAGAGACTATTCCGGGGCGGCGCATCAGGGCCATGTGGCGCGCACTTCGACCGGGGTCCCGAGGCGCGCGGAGTCCTCCGCGGCCGCGACCACCTCCAGCGCGCGCACCCCGTCGATGAGACCCGGCACGGGGCGCGCTTCGCCGCGCAGTACGCCCACGAACGCGCCCAGCGAGCGTCGGTACGACGGCTCACCCGATGGGCGTACGAGCCGCTCGAGCCACCACGTCGCTACCGCCGCGGGCGGCGCGACCCATGCGGTCCGGACGCCGTACCCAAGGCGCCGCGGCATGCGTAGCGAGACCGTCGGCCGATGACGGTCGACCCGCAGCGTTCCCTTCTCGCCGGCGAACTCGAGCGCATCGCTCGTCGCCGTGCGGCACGAGAAGTGGCTCTGGACCTGCACCCCACGGCGCATCGACAGCTGCAGGTGGGCGCCGTCGTGCTCGCTCAGCTCGGACTTCAACGACGCGTCGACCGTTGCGACCTCGTCGGCGAGGAACCAACGCACCAGGTCGATGTGGTGCGAGGCGAGGTCGAGCAGCACCCCGCCCCCGCTGGCGCGTCGGCGCTTCCACTCCGGCATCGCGTCGGGCGACACGGGTTCGCAGAAGGTCGTCTGGACGGCGTGCACGCGACCGAGGAGTCCGTCGTGAAGAAGCCCCCGCGCCTGCTCGAAGATCGGGTGGAAGCGGCGATTGAAGCCAACCGCGACGATCAGCCCCGCGCGCGTGGCAGCCTCGGCGACACGCAGGCCGTCGGCCGTCGTCGCCGCAAGCGGCTTCTCCACGTAGACGTGCTTGCCGGCCGCGCACGCCGCAATCGTCAGCTCCGCATGGAGATGCGTCGGCCCGCTCACGACCACGGCGTGGACGTCGCGGCGGGCCAGCAGTTCCTCGGCGTGCGCGTATACGGGGACGCCGGTCAGCCGCGCGGCCCGCTCGCGCGCGGCCGGGTCGGGATCGGCGGCAGCGACGAGTGCGGCACCGCGCAGGCGACGTGCGGTGCGCAGGTGTGCCCAGTACGCGATCCTCAACGGCGCGGCGTTCGTCCACGCCGTCGGCACACACGAGGACTTGGCACGCTACGGGGTGCGAACACCGATCGTGATCGTGCCGAACGGAATAGAGCCCGTCGCCAGCCCGCTGCCCGCACCCGCGGGCTTGCTGCTCGCGCGCCATCCGCAGCTGCTTGGCAAGCGCGTGTTTCTCTATGTGGGACGGCTCGATCCCCTGCAAAAAGGCCTCGACATTCTGGTCGCAGCCATGGCGCGAGCCGGCTCCGGGGACATCGCCCTCGTCATTGCCGGACCAGACTGGCGGAGCTTCCGCCGCCGCGTCGAAGTTATGATCCGCTCCAGCCCAACACCCGCCACTCTGATCGTCACGGAGGCGCTCGTCGGGCGCGACAAGCTCGATGCCTTGGTGGAGGCTGCCGTCTTCGTGCACACCTCGCGCTGGGAAGGCCTGCCGCATGCCGTGCTCGAGGCCGCCGTTCTGGCTCGCCCCTGCCTCGTGAGCAGAGCCGCGGATCCCCTGGGGCGACTGGCCGAGACTGGCGCGGCTGTGGTGGTCAGCCCGGACGTTGCCTCCGTAGCTGATGGCATTCGACGGATGCGGGAGATGAGCACGGAGGCGTTGACTGCGATGGGAGAAGGCGCGCGGGAGCTCGTGTCGCGGGAGTTTTCGTGGCAGCGAACCGCCGAGGGATTGCTGGAGGCCTACCGACGTCACGCCGCCTCCAACCACCGTCCCTCGAAGCTGGCATCGGCTTGCCCGGCTCTCTCTTGAGAGAGTGCCTCGCGTGAAGGCCTCCTGATGGCCCGCAACGAGGGGAGATCTGGGACCCGCGGGGCACGTAGCGGCGGTTCGACTCCGGCGCGGGCAGTCGCACCGCGGCGACGCGAGTCGGGAAGATGCCCCAAGACCCCCAAAAAGGTTGTGCCGCCGATCTCAACATGGGTACATTCGTCCGATCAGTCCACCAGCGGAGGAGGTTTAATGCGCCTGCATGTCCCTATGACGAAGATCCGGCACGCCATCGCCCAGAGGCTTGCGCTGGCCGACCGCTCTCCTGCCAATCGATGCCGTGTCGACGCGGCTCGTTCCGCCAGCCGGTTCGGGCGCCCCCTCGGGATCGTAGGTGCCCTGTTCGTCTTTGGCCTCGCCGCCCTGAGCGCCGCTCCAGCGGCGTCGGCGGCCACGCTCTATGTCGACCCCGCGGCGGCATCCGCGGCGCCGGGCACCGGCTGCGGAGCCGCGGCTGCTTTCACGCAAATCTGCGCGGCCCCGGGTCCGGGTACAGGCACGCCCTGCGCGGTGGGCTCGGCGCTCGCGGCCGCCAACCCGGGCGACACGATCGAGGTGTGCGAGGGCACGTACAACGAGAACGTCGAGATCAGCAAGTCGAACATCACGCTGAACGGGGCCAAGGCCGGCGTTCCGGCTGGGCCGGCGGCGTCGCCCGCCGGGCGCGGCGTGGGTGAGTCGACCATCGTCGGTCTGACGACCTCGGCGATCCACCTGGCGGTGGGCGGCATCACCGGGAGCGTGATCGACGGCTTCACCATTCAGAGCGGCAACTTTCCCGCCATCCACGACGCCACGAACGGTGTGAGCGCATCGCACACATGGGCGAACAACATCATGCAGGGCAGTGCAAGCTGCGGGCCCGCGTTGGTCAACCTGAACCGGATCAGCGGCACCCAGATCCTCAACAACAACCTGACCGGCTGCCAGTGGGGCATCAGCGTGCAGTCCGGCAATCCGGCGGATTCGCCGAGCGTCATCGACGGCAACTACTTCGTCAACCAGTCCGCGAGCGCCGGCGGCATCATCCTGGCGGCGAACAACGCGCCGGGGCACACCATCAGCGGGAACCTCATGGAGGGCACGGGCTCGGGCATGATCGTCGGCTGCGCGAACCTTCAGATCACGGACAACACGATCCGCAATCGGGGCACGGCGGTCTTCATGCACACCAATGCCACCGGCGCCACGATCACTGGAAACGAGCTGACGAACGACAGCAACGGCGTGCGACAGAGCCTGGCCTTCGGCCCGTACAATCCGGGTCCCACGAACGAGGTGCACTACAACAACATCGCTGGCAGCACGTTCTTCGGGGCGCGCAACGAGGTGACCCCCGGCGTGCAGGACATCGACGCCACGTGCAACTGGTGGGGCGCCGCCGACGGCCCCGCGCCCGGCGGCTCGGGTGACGAGGTGACGGCGGGCGTCCAGTACGTGCCGTGGCTGGTGGCGCCAGCCCCCGGGGGCGCGTGCACTGGCGGGCTCACCACGACGACCACCTCGACGACGTCGACGTCCTCGACTACCTCGACGTCGACGACCACCTCGACCACCTCGACCACGCTCGTTTGCAGCAACGTCCTGCCGTCCTACGCCGACCGCAAGCGTGTGGTGGTCAGCAAGCTCACGGGCCCGGTCGGCTCGCAACAGGCCAAGGTCAAGGGCCGCTGCATGCCTTTCCTGGATTCACCGCCGATCGACCCGGTCGCCAACGGCATCCGCGTCGTGCTCCAGGACTCGCTGGGTGAGAACATCTTCGATGCGACGATTCCCGGCGGCGCCTACGACACGTCGACGAAGGCGGGCTGGAAGGTCAACTCCTTCCCGACCGGCTTCACGGCTCGGTACAGGAACACCGGCGCGGTGATTCCGCAGATCGAGGGCATCCGGGTCGTCAAATTGGTGTACAAGGTCGGGGCCGGCATCTCGAGGTTTACCGTGGTCGGGAAGAGCGGGGACTACCAGTTCGACACGATGAACCTGCCATTGCGCTTCACGCTGGTCGTCGACACGCCGGTGGCCGCGACCGGCCAGTGCTGCGAGGCGCTGTTCCTGCCCGTGGCCAGTCCTCCCGACACGACGACCACGGGTTCGTGTGCCGTGAAGGGGGCCGGCAGCAAGGTCCTCTGCCGCGGGAAGTGATCGTACGGGGCGTGCGGGGTCCGGCCGCGACGGCCGGGCCCCTGCGCCTTGAGCCCGCTCCGGGGGCCCGACTACGGGCGCCCGCCTCACGTGGCCCAGACCATTCGGCAGCGTCCTCCTCGCCCCCCGCGCTCGTCTCCCACGCCCGGCGCTCGACGGGGGTCAAGAGGTCCCCGACGTCGTCGCGGACGGCCTCGAAGATGTCGAGGCACGCGAGGACCTCGAGGTAGAGCCCGACGCGCAGCAGCCAGCGCGGATCGGTCAGGTTTCGGTTGCCATGCACGATGTCGCCGACCAGCGCGCGCGTGTACAGGTCGGCCTTGTCGGCCCCGAACGTCAGCACCGGAAACCACGGGTGATGCGAGACGTCCAATGTCGCGAGGCGGGCATACTCCCGCTGCCTGTCCGTGTCGGGCACGACCACGCGCTCGAGGACCCGGCGGTAGAGCGATCCGAAGCGCCGTGCGTCGCACACGTCGACCGCCGCGTCACACGCGGCGAAGGGCACCCCATCGCGGGTGAGACGGACGTCGGCCCGCAGCTCCATGCGGCGACGGCCGGGGGTGAGGGGGGTAAGGTCGTCAACGTCCGTGTTCGAGGGTCATGTCGCGCTTCGCCGCGTTATCGTGACTACGCCCCTCCCTCGCACGGAGCGCGCCGTCGTGCTGCCGCGGCCGTGCCCCGACGACCAGGCGCGACCGGGCGAGGGGTCAGGCGAGCTCGCCCATCACCCAGGCGGCCGTGTCCTCGGGCAGGTCGGGCACGCGGCGCAGGAACTCGTGGACGTCCTCGCCGACGATGGTGGCGCCCAGGTTGCCCCGCAGGAACTCGTGGAACCGCGTGGCGACGCGCTCGCTCAAGAGCCCACAGCGCCGCAGCGTCGGGATCACGAAGCCCTGCACCGGCCCCAGGCGACGGACCTTCGGCAGGTCGCGCGCCAGGTCGTCGCGCTCGCGCTGCATGCTGGCGAAGAGCTCGGCGACGTCGATGCCGGCCTCCTGCCAGCTCTCGAGCAGCGCCATGAAGAGCCCCTGCTGGTTGCGGTTGTCGACCACGGTCTGCGCGGCCTCGAGGGCGAAGTCCTCCAGCTCCGCGCGTTCCGCGTCGTTCAGTTCGGGCACGCAGCGCTCGACGTACTGCACCCCGTAGGCGTGGTGGCGTGACTCGTCACGCGCCACGTAGGTGAGGATGTCCTTCAGAAGCGGCTCCTCGGTGAGCACGCGCATCTCGCGGAAGCTGTAGAGCGCGAGTCCCTCCACCACGATCTGCATCCCGACCAGCTTCTTGAGCCAGTCGCCGGTTTCGAGCGTGGCGTCGAGGATCGACTTGAGGGGCGCGGCGATCGGCCGCAGCCCGTCGATCTTCTCGAGATAGCGTGCGAAGACCTCGACGTGGCGCGCCTCGTCCATGGTCTGCGTGGCGGCGTAGAACTTGGCGTCGGTGTGCGGCACGGCGTTCACCAGTTGCGCCGCCACCATCAACGCGCCCTGCTCGCCGTGCAGGAAATTGCTCAGCCGGAACGCCGCCGTGCGGCGCGTGAGCTCGAGGCGGGTCTCTTCCGGCAGGCTCTGCCAGTAGGAGTTCCGCTCGATCGGCACGGCGCCGCTGCCCACCGGCGTGGTGGCGAACTTCTTCAGGTCGACCGGCCGGTCCCAGTCGATGTCGCGCGAGGCCACCCACTGCGCCTCGGCGCCCTTCACGTAGAGGCGGCGCAGCTCCTCGACCTCGGAGCCGTAGTTCCACTGGTAGACGACCTTCATGGCGGTGCCGAGATCGGGCTCCTGGGTGGGGGTGGTGAGGGTGAACTCGCTCATCGGGATTTTCCTCCGTGTGGACGTGTTTGCTGACGGACTTTCGGCGCGGGGAGAGCCTGCGGCGCGGCCTCCGGGCTGCCGGCCAGACGCAGGACTTCGTGGACCGCCGTGATGGCGGCGGCGGTGTGCCCCGCCTGTAGCGCCGACAACCCCGCATCGAGCACGGGCACGATCCGCCCGGGATCCCGGCGTAGGCGCCGGCGCGCCTCGGCCAGCGGCGGCGACGCGAGGAAATCGCGGGTGCGCCGGGCGAGCATGCGCCAGACCCGGTTGCCCGACATGTCGGCCAACAGGACGATCAGGTCGCGCCATGAGGCGAAGCGGGCTTCCGCCGGTCGGGTCCCGTCCGCGATCTCGTCCCGCAGGCGGCGCAGCTGCTCCACGTGCGCCGGCCGGCACCGCGCGATGGCGTGCCGCGCGAGCGCGAGCAGCAGCGGCTGCATGACCTCGCCCAGCTCGGCCATGAGCGGGGCGTCGATGCGGCCCCCATGGACGATCATCGGCCCGAGCACGTCGAGCGACGCCTCGACCAACGGGCGCACCGTGACGCCGGCGCCCTGGCGAACCGAGACCAGCCCGAGCCCCTCCAGGACCTTGATGGCCTCGCGCACCGATGTGCGGTTCACCCGGAACTCGATCGCCAGCTCGCGTTCCGGAGGCAGCATGCGACCGGGCGGGAACCGGCCGTCGAGGATGGCGTCACGCAGCTGTTCCGCGACCGCCTCGTGCAGGCGACGGCGCGGGGGGGGCGCGAAGGCGAGGACGCGGGAACCGGACACGGACGGGATACTTGTCCAGTGGTCCAACCAATGCAAGCCGGCGCCACGGGGTGGGCCGCATCGTCCCCTCAGTCGAGGAGACCGGCGTGGCGCAGCAGCGCGGTGGCCTTGTCTTCGTCGGCGGCGTCGACCAGCAGGTCCGTGCCGCCGACCAGCGGCACCAGGAGCGCGTGCTCGTTGCGCACCACGTACTCGACCGCAGCCGCGTCGAGGATGGAGCGGGCGAGCGCCACGTCGGCGGCGTTGCCGGCCAGGAGCAAGGGACGAAGCACGGACCTACCCTAACGCGCCCCCGGCCCATCGTCGACCCGGACCCGGGTTGACGCGTATCGTCGGGCCCCATACCTCGTCTAACGTGGAGTCGCATCCGCACGAGCCCCCGACCGTGTCTCGCCAGACCTGGACGTTGCTCGTCGCGCTCGGCGGCATCCTGCTGCTCACCCACGCGATCCGCACGCAGCTCGGCATCGAGCTGTCGGTGTCGGGCGTGCAGGACGCCGTCGGCCGCCTGGGCGTCTGGGGCCCGCCGGTGTTTTTCGCGCTGGTCATGTTCCGCCAGTTCCTTGGCCTGCCCGCATGGCTCGTCCTGCCGGTGGGCGGGCTCTGCTTCGGCACCGCCGTGGGCACGGCGCTGGGCGGGCTCGGGCTCGTCGTCTCGGGCTGTCTCAAGTTCCTGGTGGCGCGGAAGCTGGGCCGCCTGTGGGTGCAGCGCGCGTTCGGGGACGCCTTCCTTCGCCTGGAGCGGCGTATCGACCGCCTGGGCCCGATCGTCGTCGGGCTCTCCACCGCCCACCCCTTCGGCATCCTCGCGCCGTTCCACTGGGGCGCCGGGTTGTCGTCGATCCGCTTCGCGCCGTTCGTCGTGGCGTTGCTCATCGGCGCCCCGGTGCGGGCGTTCGCGTTCTCGGCCTTCGGCGCGGCCATCGTGGATCCGTCGACGCCCGAGTTCCGGACGGTGTGCGTCGGGCTGGCGTGCCTCGCGATCGTGCCGCTGCTGGTTCCGGCCGTGCGGCGGCGCCTGTTCGCCGCGGACTGACGACGCCTTGCGCGGCCGTCGGTCGCTCGCCGCGGCGACCCCGCCGCGCGGCGATTCGAGTGCAGGTCACGTCGCCCGCCGCCAGGCCTCGGCATTGAGCAGATACACGCCCGCCAGCACGAGTCCGCCGCCCACCAGCGCCCACGTCCCGACGCGCTCTCCCAGGCCAACATGAGCGAGCACCACGCCGGCGAGCGGCTGCAAGCCGACGAAGCCGGCCAGGCGCGAGGCGTCCATCGCGCGGAGCGCCACGTTCCAGAGCAGCGTCATCCCGGCCGACACGCCGAGTCCAAGCGCGACCGCCGCCGCGATGGCGCCGGCGTGGCCCGCCGGGTCCCAAGAGCTTCCCCAAGACTCGAACGCGGCGATGGGGACGAGAACCGGAAGGGCCACGATGAGCGAGGCCGCACTCACGCTGATCGGATCGTGCCGCTCGAGGAGCAGCTTGCCGGCGATCGAGTAGGGCGCCCAGGCCAGACTCGCGGCGAGCAGCAGGAGGTCGCCCACCGGATGGGGCGCGTACGTCAGGGTCACCAAGGGGACGCCGCCTGCCGCGAGCACCGTCGCGCCGAACGCGCCGAGCAACAGCGCCATGACGCGCAGTCGCCCCAGCCGCTCGCCCAGCACGATGCGGGCGGCGAGCGCGATCCCCAGCGGCTCGCCAGCGATGAGGAGCGATGCGTTCGTCGCGGTCGAGCGGCGGAGTCCGTAGCTGGCGAGAACCAAAGGCAGGGCGTAGCCCGCCGCCCCCATCACGACGAGCAGGACGCGTTCTCGGCCGCGCGCCCGCAACAGCGGGCGCAGGCGCGAACCCGCCAGGGGGACCAGGACCGTCAACGCCACGACGGTGCGCACGACGATGAGGCTGGTCTCGGTCAGGCCCCGAAGTGCGATGGCGGTGAGCACATACGAGGCGCCGCCCAGCAGATTGGCCAGGACGGCGGGCGCGACGGGGCCACGCGGCGACGTCAGAAGTCCCCCCGCTCCGCGCCGGGGTCGCTCAGCGCCGCCCGGAGCTCGGCTCGCATCTCCGGACGGGTCGAGGTGCCTCCGGAGGGGTGCAGCGGAAACCGACCATGCGTCACGACGTCTACCAGAGCCGCGTCGGAGGGGTCGAGGGGCATCAGCGGCGGCACCTCCTGCCAGCCCAGCGGCGCGGCCGAGGCCGTCGGGTCCGAATGCCCGTCAACGGATGCGCGCGAGATGGCGGAGCGCTATCCTGCCACCCATGCCGACGCGCAGCTTTCGCCCCGCCCGGCGCCGCAAAGGCCCGCCGCCGGACGTCGATGCGGTGATCGCGGACGCCAAGGCCGCCGCCCGGGCGCGCGCCCAGGGCTACCGGGAGCGCTCCCTCGCGCTGCACGGATGGATCTGCGCCAAGTGCGCACGCGAGTTCGACGCGTCGAACCTGCATCTCCTGACCGTCCACCACCGCGACGGCAACCACCGCAACAATCCGCCCGACGGCAGCAACTGGGAGAACCTCTGCGCGTACTGCCACGACGACGAGCACAGCCGCGGCATCTTGGCGGAGTACTTGTCGGGGAAGGACTGACCGCGGCGCTCCCGGCGTTGGGTGCGCCAGCCCGCCCCGCGCGGCGGGCTGCCGGGTCCGGCAGGACCACCCGCCGCCGAGAGCCGCCGGCGGAATGACCGCCGTCACCCCCCCGACGCGGCGCCGCGGTCGGCGTGTCCGTCCGAGCGGAGTCCGCGTTCCCGCGCCCCCGACCCGACGGCCGCACGCCCCCGATCGGCCGCCAGCGCCGTCGCCGCCAGGATCACCAGCGCCACCCACACCAGGTCCGCCAACAGCAGGTGCACGAGCTGCACCGGCACCGGCGCGAGCCACCAGACGTTCACCACGCCGACGGCGAGGTTGAGCGACACGAGCGCGATCAGCAGCGACGCCAGGCGCGACACGGTGGCGTCCGGCCGCCGCCGCACGGACGCCGCCGCGGCGGCCAGCACCAGCGCGCCCGTAACGAGCGCGAGCACGGGGTGCCAGACCCGCAGCCGGACGAAGACGTGCGACGCGGGCGAGAAGGTCTGCGCCTTGCCCTCGGCGAGCGTCGCCACCGGGAACAGCGTGTCGCCGAGCGCCGTGATGGCCCCGCTGACGCCCAGCACCAGCACGCTGCCGAGCGCGGCGGCGAGCGTCGCCCCGAGCGCGCCCGCGCCCTGCAGCGCCGGGCGCTCGTCGCGCGTCGCCCACCACGCCGTCAGGGCGAGCGCGCCCACCAGCAGGAAGGTGTTGACCAGATGGCCCGCCATCCACCAGGCGCGCGCCACGGAGCGGTTCTCCGCCACCAGCTCGAGCAGCACGAGGCCCGCGCCGATCAGCGCCTCCAGCACCATGAGCGCGCCCGCCGCCGTCGCCGTACGACGCACCGGATGGCCGCGCGGAAAGCCGCGCCACGCGCCGACCACCAGCCCCACCACGCAGAGCAACGCGACGCCGCTCGAGAGACGATGGCTCAACTCGATCAGCGTCTGCACGCTGGGTGCGCGCGGGAGCACCTGCCCGTTGCAGAGCGGCCAGTGGCTGCCGCACCCGGCGCCGGAGCCGGTCGCGCGCACGAACGCCCCCCAGACGATCACGGCCAGGTTCACGCCCAGCGTGATCCAGGCGAAGGCGGCGTATCGCGAGGCGCGCACCGCGCGAGGCTAGCCGGTTCGAGGCGAGACGCAACCGACCGGCACCGGCCGATTCCGCGCGGCGCGTGAACGCCGCCGGGCACGCGCGACGGATTTCGGCGCGCCGGCCGTTGAACCCTGTGAGCGGGGGCGAGAGATCACCCCCGCCGCGAAGGGAGACGACGCGATGCAGACGACACGATGGCTCTGGGGAGTCCTGGTGCTGGTGGGCACCATGGCCGTGGCGGCCCAGGGCGCCCAGCCGCCGAGCCGGGCGGAGCGCAACGCGGTGAAGGCCCAGGCGTTCGCGCAGGCGGACGCAGACGGCAGCGGCGGGCTCTCCGCTGCGGAGCTGGACACCTTCATGACCCTCGTCCGCCAGAGTATGAAGCAACGCATGTTCGCGCGGGCGGACGCCAACGGAGACGGCGAGGTCAGCCTGGAGGAGCTCGAGGCGGCCCGCCCACGCGGCCGCCGCGGCTTCCCCCCGCCCGCCGCGGAGGCGCTCGCCGCCGCGGCGAGCCTCGTCGTTCGGCTCGGCACCCGCCCGGCGCCGCCGCCGGTGCTCGATGCCGCGACGGTGGCGCAGCGCGGTGAGTACGCGGTGCCGAGCGACGAGCTGCTCTCCGCGCTCGACACCGGTTCGGACGGCGACGTCCCGCTGCTCGGCTGCGACGATCCCGCCGTCGGATGCGATCCCGTGGACCTGGACACCCCGCAGCCGGCCGCCAGGCGGCCGGGCGCCGCGAAGGAGACCCTCGCATGACCCCCACGCGCACGATCCCGCTGGCCGCCCTCGCCGTCTGGTGTCTCGCCGGCGCGACGGCATGGGCGCAGCCCACCGGCCCGGGACGGTTTCGCCCTCCCGCGTTCCTCCGCGAGCTGTTCCCACCGCAACTCATCATGCGCCACCAGAGCGAGATCGGCCTGACCGACGCGCAACGCGAGGCGATCACCAAGGAGATGACGGCGGCGCAGGCGGAGGCGGTCGATCTGCGCTGGAAGGTCGAGGAGCGGACGGCGACGCTCACGAAGCTGCTGGCGGTGGACCAGGTGGACGAAACCGCGGCGCTGGCGAAGGCCGACGAACTGCTGGCGCTGGAGCGGCAGCTCAAGCGCGTGCGGCTGGCGCTCATGATCCGGGTGAAGAACCGGCTCACCCCGGCGCAACAGGCGTCGCTCCGGACACTCGCGCCGATCGGGCCGCGCGATCGCGCGGGTCCGGGAGAGCGCCGAGGCGGCCCACCGGAGCCGCCGGACCTGCCCGAGCCGCCGGAAGGCCCGGAGCTCTGACGCGCGCCGGCGTGCCCTACGCGCGCTCGCGCCGCGTCCGCGGGTCCAGCACGTCGCGCACGCCGTCGCCCAGCAGGTTCACCGCCAGGATCAGCCCGAAGAGCGCGACCGACGCGGCGCCGAGGCTCCACCAGATGATCGGGTCGCGTGCCAGCTCGTCGCGCGCCTGGTCGATCATCTGCCCCCAGCTGCCGTCGAGGCCGAGCCCGAGCCAGGAGAGCACCGCTTCCGAGAGCACCAACCCCGAGAACGTGAGGACGAACGTGATGACGATCAGGTGGCTCAGGTTCGGCAGGACGTGCCGCCAGATGATGCCGAAGGAACTGGCCCCGAGCGCGCGCGCCGCCTGCACGTAGTCGAGCTCGCGCAGCTTGAGCGTCTCGCCCCGCGTCACGCGGCAGAAGCCCACCCACCCGGTGATGCCGAGCGCGACGCACACCTGCACCGGCCCGCGGCCGAGCGCCATGATGAGCGCGATCAGCAGCAGCAAGCCCGGCATGGACGCCAGCGTGGAAACCAGGAAGAAAACGGCGTCGTCCACCCGACCGCCGAAGTACCCGGCGCTCACCCCGAAGAGCAGCGCGATCGGGATGACGATCAACGTGGTGAGCCCGCCCACCAGGAGCGCCACCCGCGCGCCCTTCAGCGTCTGGTGCAGCACGTCCCGCCCGAGGATGTCGGTGCCCAGCAGATGGCGGCCCGGGTGCTTGAGCGGCGCCCCGCCGTACAGCTCGACTGCGGCCAGCGGCTTCGAGTAGCTGCGCTCCTGGAAGTCGCCGGGGAAGAATCGGTCGATCACCGAGCGCGGCGTGGCGAGCGTGATGCCGTCCTGCCCGCCGACCCACGACACCGAGTCGAGGAGCGCGATCAGCACGTAGAGCCCGACCACGCCGAGCGCCACCGCACGCCGCCGCCAGAGCGCACGCATCGCCTCGCGCCAGAGCGGGCTGCGCGCCGCCCCCCACGCCGCGGCGCTCGCCGCCGTGACCAGCGCGGCGGTCACCAGGTTCGAGACGACGTGCGGCTCCACCCGCTCACTCCAACCGCACGCGCGGATCGACCAACGCGTAGCTCACGTCGGTCAGGATCTGCCCCAGGATGAAGAGCAGCGACCCGATGAAGACCATGACCCGCAGCGTAGCGAAGTCGTTGGCGTTGATGGCGTCGACGGTGAGGGAGCCGAGTCCGGGGATGCCGAAGAACGACTCCAGCAGCAGCGAGCCCGTGAACAGGAACGGGATCGCCACTACCACCTGGGTGAGGATCGGGATGAGCGCGTTGCGGAGCACGTGGTGCACCAGCACCCGTCCCTCGGACGCGCCCTTGGCGCGCGCCGTCCGGACGTGATCGCGGCCGACCTCCTCGATGAAGACGGTGCGGTAGAAGCGGATGCTTTCGCCGAGGCTCGCCATGATCCCGATCGCCACCGGTAGCGCGAGGAAGCGCAGGATCACGCCGGGTCGCGGGTCGAAGCCCGAGATCGGGAACCAGCGCAGGAGCTTGCCCAGCAGGTATTGCCCGCCGACGATGTAGAGCAGCGTCGAGACGCTCATCGCCAGCACGCAGAGGGTGACGCCCAGCCGGTCGACATACGTCTCCCGCAAGAAGGCCACCAGGAGCGCGAGCCCGACGGACAACACCAGCGAGATGGCGAACAGCGGCAGCGTGAGCGACAGGCTGGGCCACAGCCCCTCGCGCAGCCGGCGCGCGATCGGCACGCCGTCGGCGTCGCTGGCGCCGAAGTCGAACGTCAGCATGCGCCGGAGGTGCTCGACCAGCATCGTGTCGGCGGGGGCGTCGGGGTTCCAGAAGCGCGGCTTGTCATAGCCGTGGTTCTGCTTCCACTGCTCGATCGCCTCGGGCGGCGCCTTCTCGCCGAGCGCCCGCCGCGCCACGTCGTCGGGACTGGTGACCAGGAAGAAGAGGACGAAGAGCAGCAACAGGACGCCCAGCACCGTGACGGCGCCGTAGGCGATGCGGCGGACCAGATAGACCAGGATCATCGCATCCTCCGCGCGACGATCCGGGCCGCCGGCACCAGCAGGACGGCGGTGACGAAAAGCAACGCGTAGGCCGGCCACAGCACCGGGCGGTTCCACGCCGCGCGCTTGGCGGTGCGCGCCGGCACGTCGACGTCGCGGTACTTGAGCGTCGAGAACGACATGCCGAGCGGCTTCGCGTTCGACACCCAGCCGTGCACCAGCGCGTACGACTCCGGGTAGAACAGCTCGATCCACGGCCGTTCGTGCTCGACGATGCGCTGCATGTCGCGGATCAGCGCCAGGCGCTCCGGCCCGTCGGGCGCGTCCCGCATCTCCAGGAACAGCCGATCGAACTCGGGGTGGGCGAAGTTGGCCGTATTGGGCCCGCCCTTGCTGCGCGCGCTCTCGCTCCACAGGAGCGACAGGAAGTTCTCCGGATCGGGGTAGTCGGCCACCCAGCCCCACATGAACAGCTGGTAGGCGCCGCGCCGCACCTTGTCCTGGAACTGGTTGTAGGTGGTGGCGGCGATCTCGACGTCGACGCCGAGCTGCCGCCAGGCGTCGACGAAGAACTGGTAGCGCAGTCGCCCGCGGGCGCTGGTGTCGCCGGTGTCGAACGTCAGCCGCAGCGGCTTGCCGGTGGCGGGATCGATGCCGCCCGGATAGCCCGCTTCCGCCAGCAGCGCGCGCGCGCGCGAGAGATCGACGCGCCGCCAGGGGTTCGCGTAGTCCTCTTCCCAGCCGAACAGGCCAGGCGGAAGCACCGATTGGGCGGGGATGCCGCGGCCGTTCATGAAGATGTCCATGAACGCCTGGCTGTCGATCACGAGACTCATGGCCTGCCGGAGCTTGCGGCCGCGCTCGCCGGCGGGCGCGCCGACCACCGGGTCGGTCATGTTGAAGCCCAGGTAGTAGATGGACGGCTGCACGGCCTTCAGCAGCCGCATGTCGAGCGCCTGCATCTCGGGCGACAGCCGGCCCTCGTGCACGATGCGATCGAAGCTCTCCTCGATGATCCCCGACATGTCGTAGTAGCCCTGGAGGAACTTCGTGAAGGCGGGGATGTCCTCCTTGTCGAGCCGGAACTCGACGCGGTCGAGGAGCGGCAGCGGCCGGCCGACGTAGGCGGGGTCGAGGAGCCCCTGCTCGGCGTCGCCGGGCTCTCCGTCGGCGGGATAGACCGTGCCCGGCGCCGCCCGCTCCGGGTGGAGCGCGCCGTGCCAGTTCGGGTTGCGCTCGAGCACCATGCGCAGCCGCTTGTCGTACACCGCCAGCCGGAACGGCCCGGTGCCGACGGGGTGCTCGGCGAACGCGTCGCGCCCGTCCCGCCCGTCCCAGTAGGCCACCGCCTCCCACGGCACGGGGGTCGTGAACTCCATGGCGAGCCAGTAGCGCAGCTGGGGATACGGCTCGCGCAGCACCAGCTCGAGGGTGCGGTCGTCGAGCACCCGCACGCCCTCGATCCCGCCGGCCGCGGCATACTGCCGGTCGATGCGCCGGTCGACGAACGCGGGATCGGCGTCGCGCGCGGCGGTGAGACGCGCGGCGAAGTCGGCGAATCCGACGACGCGCTCGAACGTGGGCGCCACGGGACTGTTCACCTTCGGATCGGCCAGGCGCATCAGCTGGAACGCGACGTCGGCGGCGACGACGGGGCGCGTGGTGGCGCCCGGCGTGCCGAGCCCGAAGCTGGGGTCGTCCTGGAAGCGCAGCCCGTCGCGCAGGCGCAGCCGGTAGATTACCCGCCCGTCGGCTTGCGGCAGCGGCTCCGGCACCTCCTCCAGCAGCCCGGGGACCAGCCGATACGGGCGGTGCAGGAAGTGGTACTGCAACAGCGTATCGTAGACCGCCCCCGTGATGACGTGGTCGGAGGTGGAGTACGCCACCGCCGGGTCGAGCGTCTTGGGCGGTTCCTGGTAGTTGGTGTAGAGCACCTTCTCCCGGTCATCGGCGTCCGGGTACGGGTTGTTCGTGCAGCCCGCGCACACCGCCACGGCCAGCAGCGCCAGGAGAATCGGCCGCACGTCGCGCATGCGCGTCCGTCATGGCATGCTGGCGGGCCGTGAGCCAGCCGCCGGTCCTCGACTACGTCGCGCATCGCTTCCCGGTGTCGGTCAAAGGTGTGCTGCGCGACGGCGACCGCGTCGTGCTGGTCGGCAATTCTCGCGGCGAGTGGGAGTTGCCCGGCGGCAAACTGGAGCCTGGCGAGACGCCCGAGGCATGCGTCGCGCGCGAGATCGCCGAGGAGCTCGCCCTCGCCGTGCGCGTCGGCCCGTTGCTCGACGCCTGGGTGTACGAGGTCTTCACGGACGTGCGCGTCGTGGTGCTGGTCTACGGCTGCACCGCAGGCGCCGTCCCTGCGGAGCTGGAGAGCCCGGAGGGCCGGCCGACCGGGCGCTTCCTGCGCACGGCCCTGGACGCCATCCCGCTGCCTGCGGGGTACCGGCGGGGCATCGACGCCTGGTTCGCGGCCCCGGAGTCCGGGTGATGCGGATTCTCGGCGTCGACTTCACCTCGGCGCCGCGCCCCGCGAAACCGATCGTCGTCGCGCGCGCCCGCGTCCGGCGCGGGCGTCTCGCCGTCGAGCGCCTCGACCGGCTGACCGACTTCGCCGCCTTCGAAGCGGTCCTGGCGGAGCCGGGGCCGTGGGTGGGCGGCTTCGATTTCCCGTTCGGCCTCCCGGCCGAACTGGTGCGCGACCTGGGCTGGCCGCGACGCTGGCCCGCGCTGGTGCGTCACTGCGCGCGCCTGTCGCGCGCGGAGCTGCGCCAGACCTTCGATGCCTACCGTGCGACCCGCCCGCCCGGCCGGAAGTACGCGCACCGCGCGACCGACGGCCCGGCCGGCTCGTCGAGCCCGATGAAGCTCGTGCACCCGCCCGTCGCGCTGATGTTCCACGAGGGCGCGCCGCGGCTGTTGCGCGCGGGCGTACACGTCCCCGGACTCTCCCCCGGCGACCGAACCCGCGTCGCGCTCGAGGCGTACCCCGGCCTGCTCGCGCGACGCCTCGCCGGCGGCGCGTCGTACAAGCACGACGCGCGCGCGAAGCAGACGCCGGCACGCGCCGCCGCGCGCCGGCGGATCGTCGCGGCGCTCGCGCTCGACGCACCGGCCGGGCTGCGCCGTGCGCTGGTCGCCGACGGGACCGGCGACGCCCTCGACGCCGTGCTCTGCGCGGTGCAGGCGGCGCAGGCCGCCGGGCGGCCGTCCTGGGGACTGCCGGCTCGTGTGCCAGCGTGCGAAGGATGGATCGCCACGGCCGAGCGGGACGGTCGCCCCACACGCCGATTCGCGTCGGGGCGACGCCCGGCATAGCGTAGCGGCGGTTCCCATGGAGTCACCGTTCGCCTGGATCGCCCTGGCGCTGCTGGTCGGCGTGCCCGCCTACGCCCGGGTCGTCAGCGGGCGGCGGGTCTACGCCACCTGGGGCTTCATCATCCTCGCCCTCTCGCTCCCGGGCGCACTCGTGCTGCACGACCGCCTGACGGCGTGGGTCGCGCAGCCGCTGCACGCCCTGCTCGACGTGGCCTTCGTCTACGGCATGCTGGCCGCCGGGGCGCACATGACGCATCTCGTCCGTGCCCGCCTGCGCCATGGCGCGTTTCGCCTGGCAGTGAGCATCCCGGGAATGGTCTTCGTCGCCGTCGGCGCCCTCTCCGGATTCTGGCTCCTCGCGCTCCTGCCGATCCGTGCCGTGCCATGGTTGGCCGGCTGGGACGGCGGGCTCGCGGCGCTGCGCTGGCTCGACCTGGTGCCCGTCGGGGTCGGCATCGCGTCGGTGATCACGTCGCTGCGCACCACCGGCGAAGTGGTGCGGGTGCCGCTCGCGCGCACGGGGCCGGACACCGTGACGCGCCTGCCGGTGGAGCGCTACCGCGGGCGCCGGCCGGCCCCGCTGTCCGCGCGGCCGCTGCGCATCGTGCAGATCACCGACCCGCACCTGGGGCCGTGGCGGCCGGTCCATCGCCTGCGCCGCGTGATCGAGGATCTCGTCGCCCAGCAGCCCGATCTGGTCGTGCTCACCGGCGACCTGCTCACCATGGAGGGGGCCGGCAGCCCCGGCGCCCTCGCCGACGCCCTCGCGCCGTTGCGGCGCCTGCCCGGCCGCTGCTTCGCCGTCTTCGGCAACCACGACCTCGAAGCGGAGGACGAGGTCCGACGCGCCCTCGCTGCCACCGATGTCCGACTGTTGGTCGACGACGAGGCGGTCGTCGACACCCCCGTCGGCCCGGTGCAGATCGTCGGCGCCACCTGGGTCGGCGGCCGGGGCCGGCGCGAACACATCCAAACGGTCCTGGCGCGGTTCCCGCGGCGCGCGCATCACGTCCGTCTCTTCCTGCTGCACGATCCGCTCGGGTTCCGACACGTGCCGAAGGACGACGTCGACCTGACGCTGTCGGGACACACGCACGGCGGTCAGGTGGGGCTCGTCAGCTTCGGCGTCGACTGGACGGTGCTGCGGCGGTCGCGCTGGCCAGACCACGGCCTCTTCGGCCACGGCGCGAACCGCCTCTACGTGCACCGCGGGACGGGTTTCTACGGCTTCCCGCTCCGCATCGGCGTGCCGGGAGAGACCTCGGTCCTCGAACTGGTGCTGGCCGACGGGGCGTCGTAACGGCGGGGTCAGAACCCGACGGTGCGCAGCAGCGCATAGGCGCCGGTGGCGATCGCCATCCCGACGAGCAGCGGCACGCGCTGAGACTGGCCCCCCTGCTGCATGACGAAGGCACCCACGCCGAACACCGCGGCGAGCATGCCCAGCGACACCGACGTGCCGGGGGGCGCCGGCTCCGCGGTGAGATACCCGGAGTCGAGCGCCAGCCAGAGGACGAAGAAGACGGCGACGGCGACGGCGATGGCGCGGGAAGACAGCATCAGAAGAGGAAGTACGGCGCGACCATGGCGCCCAACGTGACCGCGACCGAGAGCGCCGCGACGCCCGCTTGCTCCGCTTTCTCGCGCCCGGTGGGCTCCGCTCGGGAATGGTCCTCGGCCAACGTGTCGGCTCCGGACGGCGGGTCCTGGACATCGCCGCGCTGCGCGCTCTCCTCGGCCAGCGCGCGCGCCTCATCGGGCGTGGGCGCCAGGTGGCGCAGGACCGAGTCGCCCTCGCCCAGGTACCGCAGGTGCGCCGCCGTCAGGTCGTCCTCGGCCACGACCGGCGGCGGCTTCTCCGCCCCGCAGCCGTGTGCCAGCACGATGCCGGCCGCCAGCAGAAGTCCGAGGCCCCGCATCCTGGCCGCTCTATAGCTCCGGGCGTCGCCCGTCGCCACTACCCGGCCAGGCCCATCCGCTTGGCGATGATCACCTTCATGATCTCGTTGGTGCCGGCGTAGATCGACTGCACCGCGGCGTCGGCGTAATCCTCGGCGACCGGGGTCTCCAGCATGAAGCCGTAGCCGCCGTGGAGCTGGACGCAGGCGGCCGTGAGCTTCTTCTGCAGGTCCGTGGTCCACCATTTCGCCATGCTCACCTCGGTGACGATGTCGTCGCCGCGCACGTGCGCGGCGAGCAGGCGGTCGACGAACGCCTGCCCCACCTCGACCTCGGTGGCCAGCTCGGCGAGCGCGAACTGCGTGTTCTGGAACGCCGCGATGGGCTTCCCGAAGGCGCGGCGCTCCCGCACGTAGGCGATGGTGTCGTCCAGCGTGCGGCGGCACGACGCGATCGAGGTGACGGCGATGACCAGCCGCTCCTGTTGCAGCTGTTGCATCAACATCTTGAAGCCCTGCCCCTCGCGCCCGAGCAGGTTCGATGCCGGCACCCGGCAGTCCTCGAAGAACAGCTCGCTGGTGTCCTGGCCTTTCAGCCCGAGCTTGTGGAGGCGCTTGCCGCGCACGAAGCCGGGGCGGTCGCCCTCCACCAGGATGAGGCTCATGCCGCTGTGCGGCGGCTGCGCCGCGGGGTCGGTCTTGGTGACGACCACGAAGAGATCGCCGATCTGGCCGTTCGAGATGAAGGTCTTCGCTCCGTTCAGCACCCAGGTGTCGCCGTCGCGCCGCGCCGTGGTGGAGATGCCGGCCAGGTCCGAGCCGGCGCCCGGTTCCGTCATGGCGACGCCGAGGACGACGTCGCCCGAGGCGGCGCCCGGCACCCACCGGCGCTTCTGGTCCTCCGTGCCGTACGCCAGCAAGTACGGCAGGCAGATGTCGGCGTGCAGCGAGACCATCATACCGTGCGCCCGCACCCGCGCCATCTCCTCGTTGACGATGGCGGCATAGAGGAAGTCGGCGCCGGCGCCGCCGTACTCCGGCGGGACGCACACGCCGAGCAGCCCCTCCGCCCCCGCGCGGCGCCACGACTCGCGGTCGCTCATGCCGGTCGCGTTCCATCCCGGCACCTTGGGCGCCAGCTCCTTCTCGACGAAGCGGCGCACCTGGCTGCGGTAGAGATCGTGGTCGGGGGTGAAGAGGTCACGACGCATGGCCCGCTCCTATCGCGTGTTCGGCGAGTTGCCGCCAGGCCCCGCCCCTCAGGGCAGCCCCGCGAGCGGCGCCCGCAGCAGTTGCCCGTCGGTCAGGAGACCCGCGGCGCGCAGGGTGCGGGTGGTCGTCTGCACCGCGTCGAGCCCGGCCGCGAGCACGGCGACCTCCGGGTCGTCTTCGGTGGCCTCGTCGTCCGGCACCATGGCGCGGTGGACCACGTTGGCGAGCAGCCCGCGCGGCGCCGGAAAGACCTCCAGGTCGAGCGGCGCGTCGGACGCGACCCCGAGCACGGTCCGCACCTGCCGGAGCGCCTCCGGGTAGCCGCCCAGCGCATCGACGAGGCCGCGGGCGAAGGCGTCCTCGCCGGTCCAGACGCGCCCCTTCGCGATCTTGCGCACTTCCTCGATCGGCATCCGCCGTCCCGCCGCCACCTTGCCCGTGAAATCGTCGTAGATGCGGTTCAGCGCGGCGTCGAAGCGGAGCCGCTCGGCCGCCGTGTAGTCGTGGAGGCCGCTCCACATGGTGGCATTGCGACCGACCTGGACGTCGTCGAAGGTGACGCCGAGCTTGTCCCAGAGCCCGGCGCTCAGCATCTTGCCCGCGAAGACGCCGATCGACCCCGTGACGGTGCCAGGCTGCGCGACGATCTTGTCGGCGGGGATCGCGACGAAGTACCCGCCCGACGCGGCGACGTTTCCCATCGACACCACGACGGGCTTGCCCGCGGCCCGCGCGTGCGACACCTCCCGCCAGATCGAGTCCGAGGCCACGTAGGACCCGCCGGGGCTGTCGATGCGGAACAGGATGGCCCGCACGCGGTCGTCGTCGACTGCGGCGCGGAACGCCGCCGTCACGGTGTCGCTGCCCATGGCGACGTCGCCCGAGAGCGGGTCGACCCGGCTCCGCCCGCGATGCACCGCCCCCACGCCGTGGATCAGCGCGACGACGGTGCCCCCCGCCTCGGGCCGGCCGGCGCGCTCGAGGTAGCGGGCCAGCGACATGCGCTCCGGCTCCGGGCCGCCGCCGGCGAGCTTCGCGAACATCTGGTCACGGTAGGCGAGCCCGTCGACCAGCTTCGCGTCGAGCGCCTCCTGCGCCGACAGCGGCGCGCGATCGACGAGCGCGCGCACGGCGTCCTCGCCAAGCCCCCGCGCCGCGGCGATGCCCCGCACGATCTGCCCGAACTGCGACTCCACCAGCCGGGCCGTGGCCTCGCGGTGCGGCGCGGTGAACCCCCGTTCGGTGAAGGTGTTGACGGCGTTCTTGTACTCGCCGCGCGCCCCGAAGCGCGGGACGACGCCGAGCTTGTCGAGCGTGCCGCGCACGAAGGGCACTTCCGCCAACACACCGGTGAGCCCGACGTCACCCGAGGGCTGGAGGTACACTTCGCCGAACGCACTGGCGAGGTAGTAGGCCCCGTTGCCCGGCCCGAACTCGCCGAAGGTCTCGGAGAAGGCGACCGCAGGCTTGCCGCCGGCGCGGAAGTCGGCCACCGCGTCGCGGAGTTCCTGCAGCTGGCCGAGCCCCGCCGGCGCCGAGCCGATGCGCGCCACGAAGGCCACCACCCGGTCGTCGTCGCGGGCGCGCGCCAGGCCCTCGAGCACGTCGCGCAGCATGATCCGCCTGGTCTGGAGGAGGCTCGCCAGGGGGTCGCTCGGCGCGTACTCCGCCAGCGGACGCTCGAGGTCGAGCTCGACCACGGTCCGTGCCGGCACGTGGCTCCGCGACAGGAATCGGGCCATCCCGCCGATGAGCAGCAAACCCACCACGGCGCCGCCGACGACGGTGAAGAGGCGCGCCACGAATCGCTTCATCCTCGGTCCCCCTCGCGCAGTATGTCGCACACCGCGCCGTCGCTCAGGTCGGGAAACACCCACGCGGCGCCCGCCTCGCGCAGGACGTCGGCCTGGAAGCCGCCCGTCGCCACCGCCAGCGTCGTCGCGCCGATGGCGGTCGCCGCCACGACGTCGCGCGGCGTGTCGCCGATCACGATCACCCGGCAGGCGGCCGGGTCGGTCCCGAGCCGCGCCGCCCCGCGCGTGGCGCCGATGCGCAGCAGCTCGGCCCGGTCCTCGTGGTCGCTGCCGAAGCCCCCGAAGGCGAAGTAGCCGTCGAGCCCGGCATGGGCGAGCTTGAGCCGGGCGCCGGTCTGGACGTTGCCCGTGCCGAGCCCGACGGCCAAGTGGTCTTCGGCGATCAGGGCGTCGAGCAATGGGGCCACCCCGGGATAGACGTGTGGCCCGGCCGTCGCGGCCAATTCGTCGGCGAGCAGCGGCACGTAGTCGTCCAGCACGGCGGCGATGAGATCGGGCGCGGGCGCGCGGCCCAGGCGTTCGATCCCGGCCCGGACGATGCCCGGGTCCGTCATGCCGTTGAACTGGATGTCGCGCAACGCCGCCGGCGTGCCACAATGGCCCGCGAATGCGCGTTCGAGCGCGCGCCGCCCGGCGCCGCCGGCCGAGAGCAGCGTCCCGTCGACGTCGAAGAGCAGGACCGTTGGGCGTGCCATGGTGGAAGGCGGGCGGACGCGCCCGGGGGTCTCTCTGTTAGCCCGCCCGACCACCTCGCGGAAGGGGCGCGCCGGCCCGGCGCCCGCCCCCGACCCATGCCGGACGTCAGAGCCCCAACTCGCGCGCGATGATGGTCAACTGAATCTCGGTGGTCCCTTCGGTGATCGTCATCAGGCGAGCGTCGCGCCAGTAGCGCTCGACGGGGAACTCCGTGATGTAGCCGTAGCCGCCGAAGATCTGCATGGCTTCCCAGGTGACCCGCTGCGCCACCTCGGACGCGAACAGCTTCGCCATCGCCGCCTCCCGCATGCACGGCCCCTGGTCGAACGACCAGGCCGCCCGCCACATCGCGGTGCGCGCCGTTTCGACGTCCATCGCCATCCGTGCCAGCTTGAACTTGATCGCCTGGAACTTGGCGATCTTCTGCCCGAACTGCTCGCGCTCGCGGGCGTAGCCCAGCGCCGCCTCGAGCGCCGCCTGGCTCACGCCGACCGACCGCGCCGCGTGCGTGATCCGCCCGCCCTCGAGCGTCCCGGTCACCTGCTTGAAGCCCCCCTCGACGCCGCCGAGCAGCGCCGAGGCCGGCACCCGCAGGTCTTCGAAGGCGAGCGCGGCGGTCTCCGACGTGTGGTGACCCGTCTTGCGGAGTTTCTTGGAGACGTGGAAGCCGGGCGTTCCCGTGTCGACCACGAAGGTGCTGATGCCGGTCCCGCGCTGCGACCGGTCGGTGTAGGCGGCGACGAGGCAGTAGTCGGCGATGTTGCCGTTGGTGATGAACATCTTCGACCCGTTGATGACGTACTCGTCACCCTGGCGGACGGCGGTGGTGCGGATCGAGGCCGCGTCGGACCCGGAGCTCGGCTCCGACAGACCCCAGGACCCGAGCTTCTCGCCGCGCAGCGCCGGCACCAGGTAGCGTCGCTTCTGCTCGTCGGTCCCGAAGCGCAGGAGCGGGAGGCAGCCGAGCCCGACGTGGGCCAACAGGGCCGCGGCGAATCCGCAATTGACCCGCGCGATCTCCTCGATGAGGAGGCAGCGCATCACCATGTCGCCGCCGGCGCCGCCGTACTCCTCGGGATAGCCGACGCCGAGGTAGCCGAGGCGCCCGAGTTCGCGGAAGAGCGCCATGGGGAAGGTTTCCGTGCGCTCCAGCTCCTCCACCTGCGGCGCGAGCGACTTCTCGGCGAAGCCGCGGACGGCGGTGCGAAACGCGTGCTGTTCCTCGTTCAGCGCGAAGCCGAGCATGGGCGGACTGTAACAGGGGGCCGCCGCGGCTGTCACGGGTCCGGCGATCTGGTATGGCCCACGCCATGAGCGTGGTGCGGGTGGACGAGATCGGCGCACACGAGGGACAGACGGTCACGCTGCGCGGTTGGCTCGCGGCGCGGCGCTCGAGCGGCAAGGTCCACTTCCTCCAGGTGCGCGACGGTGCCGGCACCATCCAGTGCGTCATGGGCGCGCGCGACGTCCCGGAGGAGACCTTCGCCGCCGCGGCCCATCTGCCGCAGGAAACCGCCCTCGAGGTGACGGGCGCGGTGCGCGCGGACGCGCGGTCGCCCCTCGGGTACGAGCTGGGCGTGCAGGCGCTCCGCATCCTGCACGTGCCGACGACCGACTATCCCATCACGCCGAAGGAGCACGGCACCGGCTTTCTGCTGGAGCACCGCCATCTCTGGCTCCGCTCGAGCCGCCAGCACGCCGTGCTGCGCGTCCGCGCCGAGGTGATCCGCGCCTGCCGCGAGTATCTCGACGACCACGGCTTCGTCGGCTTCGACGCGCCGATCCTGACCCCCACGTCGTGCGAGGGCACCACGACGCTGTTCCCGGTCGAGTACTTCGGCGAGACCGCGTACCTGACGCAGAGCGGACAGCTCTACGGCGAGGCAGGCGCACTCGCCTTCGGCAAGGTGTACGTCTTCGGCCCCACCTTCCGCGCCGAGAAGTCGAAGACGCGCCGCCACCTGACCGAGTTCTGGATGGTCGAGCCGGAGATGGCGTTCGCCGACCTCGACGACGACATGGCGTTGGCGGAGGACTTCCTCGCCCACGTCGTCGCTCGCGTCGTGGAGCGCCGGCGACTCGAGCTGCGGACGCTCGAGCGCGACATCGCGGCACTCGAGCGCGTGCGCCCGCCCTTCCCGCGCATCACCTACGACGACGCCATCGACGCGTTGCGCGCGGCCGGCGTCGACATCGCGTGGGGCGACGACCTCGGCGCCGAGGCCGAGACCACGCTCTCGCAGCGCTTCGACCGCCCGGTGATGGTGCACCGCTATCCCGCTGGCGGCCAAGGCCTTCTACATGAAGGCCGACCCGGCCGACCCGCGACTCGCGCTCTGCGTCGACGTGCTCGCACCGGAGGGTTACGGCGAGATCATCGGCGGCGGGCAGCGCGAGGACGACCTCGCGGTGCTCGAAGCGCGGCTCGCGGCGCACGGCCTCTCCCGCGAGCCGTTCGAGTGGTACCTCGACCTGCGCCGCTTCGGCTCGGTGCCGCACGCCGGCTTCGGCATGGGCATCGAACGTGCCGTCGCCTGGCTTTGCGGCCTGCACCACGTGCGCGAGACGATCCCATTCCCCCGCATGCTGGAGCGCCTGCGTCCCTGACTTGACCGTCGCACGGACGGCCCATAGACACACGCCCTCATGATTCGCCGCGGCCTCGTCCTGGCACTGGCTCTCCTCGTGAGCGGCGCGGGTGTGTTCGCGGCCGAACCGGCGCCCGCACGCCGCTCCGCCGCCGACCAGCAGCGGTCGCTGCTCAACCAGATGGCCGAATGGCAGCAGTGGACTGGCGAGCAGATCTGGCACATCCGCCGCGGTGTCGATGCCGTGCCCGAGGTGGTAAACGAGCTCAAGGAGACGGACGCCGCCCGCCAGAGCGAAGTGACCAAGCTCCGCGATGAAGTGAAGGGGCTCTACGTCGAGACCTCGAGCCTGCGCCAGCAGCTCGACGACCTCAAGACGGAGATTGGCGGCGTCAACGACAACGTCTCCGCCTTCCGCACCTTCGCGGGCTTCTTCATCGCCGTGATGATCCTGTTGCTCGCGGTCATCTTCATGATGACCGTCCGGCGTTGACCCGGCTTTGACGAGCGGGCGGCCTTGTGGTTCATGGGCGCACTTCGGCACCGGCATGGAGGGGTAGAATGATTCGAGTGGCGTGTCTCATGGGTTTGGTGCTCGCGGCCAGCGGGGCCGTCGTGACGGCGTCCGCCGAGGTCGCGGCCGTTCCGGTTCCGGCCAGCGACGGCGACTTCCAGCGCCATCGCGCCTTCGTGGGCGGCGGCATCGGCGGTGCCTTCAACACCGGGGATTTCGACCCCGCCGGGAACAGCCTGGGGCTCGACGTGCGCGGCGGGTACCGCTTTCACCGACACATCGCGGTCGAAGGCCAACTCGGCTGGTTCAACAACGTGGGCGGCGATCTCGGTCGCGGCGATCTCGACCTGCGTACGCTGTCCTTCACCGCCAACCTGAAGAAGTTCTTCCCCATCGGCCCCGGACGGGTGCAACCGTACCTGCTGGCCGGCATCGGCGTCACACGGGCCAAGGCGGACGTCGAGGTTCTCGGCAGCACCGTCTTCGATCGCACCGAGTCGGCGTTCACCTTCCGCGGGGGAGCGGGCATCGAATTCTACCTCACCCCGCACGTCAACCTGTACACCGAGGCCACCTACATGCTGCTGACGGGCGCGCTGAACGGCGCGGGCTTCGTACCGCTCGTGTTCGGCGCGCAGTACCAGTTCTAGACGGCACGGCGTCGGCCGGGTCGCCCTCCGGTCGTCACCGGCCCACCACGACGAGCCCGCCCGGGCCACGCTCCAGGCGGACCGTCTTCTGCGGCTGGGGCATGTCGCGCCCGTCTTCGGTGTCCGTGCGATCGAAGGTGACCGTGGCCGAGCGAGGGTCGACGTAGATCGACGCGTTGCCGATCCGGACCTGGTAGTTGGGGTTGTCACCGATCTTCCGCTTGAAGGCCTTCTCCTCGCCGGGCGCGACTTCGCGCATGGCGCGCAGCGCCGGCAGGTCCTTCGCGGCCCACGCGGCGCGCAGGCGGTTGACCCAGGCCTCGGCCTCGTCGGCCAGCGGCAGCAGGTCGGGTGTCAGGCCGTCCGGCGGCCGCGGCGTCCCGGCGCGCGGCGGCGGCAACGTCGTCGGCGGCGCGGTGGCTCGCGTGGCGGGCGGCAGTGTCGGCAACGTGGTCGTCGGCCATGCGGTGGTGGTCGGGGCCGCGGCGGCGACAGGCACGCTGGTTGCCGGCGCCGGGCGGGCGACGCTGTCGACGTCCCAGCGGTGCGTGCTCCACGCGCCGCGGGCGTCCACCGCCGCCACCTCGACACGATGCGAGCCAGGGTCGCCGACGGTCCACGTGAACGCCGGCTCACTGCCGCGCAGCGCCGGTTCGCCGTCGACCGACCACTCGTAGCGCACCGCGCCCGCGGACTTCGGCGCCGTCACCTGGACGCGGAAGGCCTGCTGCTCGCCGGCGGGCAGGCGGACCCTGGCACCCGCCGGAACGGGCTTGATGATCTCGGGCGTCTTCCAGGTGACATCGACGGTCCAGGCGGCGGGCGGGCCAGTGCGGCCGTCGATGTCCGTCACCTGGGCCTCGACCCGGAACTGCGTGCGCGCCGTCTGGACGGGCGGCGCCACGAAGCGCCAGGCGCGCGTGCTCCCGACCTCGTCGCCCTCGAGCAGCCAGCGGTAGCGCGTGCCGCGCTCCGCCGCCGCCTTGTCCGCCTGCACGCTGAACTCGACGGCGCCGCCCTCGGGCACGGTGACGGTGCGCGCGGACGGCCTTTGCGCGACGATCCGGGGCGGTTCGAGCACAGGCAGGGTCGTCGGCGGGCTGGTTGGCGGTGGCGCCGGCGGCGCGATCGGGGGCGCCGGCTCCACGACCTGCTGCGGTGGAACGGTCGGAGGTGTCGTCCCGGCGGGCGCCTGGGTGACGGGCGGGACAGTCGGCGTCTCGTGCACCGGCGGCGGCTCGACCGCGGGCGCCGCGGCCCTCCGGGCGGGCTCGGCGCGAGGCGCCTGGTCTCCGCGCCGGCCGACGAGCACCCAGGCGACCGCCAGGACGGCCAGGACGCCGCCCGCGAGCAGCCCGACGCGGATGCCCCGACCGGCCGGCCCCGGCGGCGAATCCATCGCGCGCGCGGGCGGCGCCGGAACCGGGGGCGGCACGAGGATCGTCGTGTCGTCTCCGCGTGCGAGATCGGCGATGAGCGCGTCCAGCGCATGCACCACCTCTGTCATGCTGGCCGGCCTGTCCTCCGGCCAACGCCGTACCATGCGCCGCACCAGGTCGCGCGCCGCAGGCGGCGGGGTCGTGCCGAACACCGGCTCCAGCTCGCTCGGGCTGTACACCATGCACCCGAGGATCTCGTCCGGCTGCCGCCCGGCATGAAACTGCTTCCCTTCCAGCAGCTCGTACAGCACGAGACCGAGGGCGAACACGTCCGCGCGCCCGTCCACGTGCACCCGCTCGCCGTCGCGCTTGAGTCCCATCTGCTCGGGGGCGCTGTACCGGAACGTCCCGAGCATCGTGCCGATGGTCGTGTGCTCGGGGGTGTCGGCCATCTTCACCAGCCCGAAGTCGGCCAACATCGCGTGGGGCGGCGTGCCCGCGCGCAGGAGCACGTTGCTCGGCTTGACGTCGCGGTGGACCAGGCCCGCCTGCCGGTCGCCCGAGGCGTCCTCGGAAACCTGTCCGTGCGCGTAGGCGAGCGCACCCGCGACCTGGCGGGCGATCCCGAGCGCCTCGGCCAGCGGGGGCCGGCCGTGCGTCTTCAGGTACTGCGCGAGGTTCGGGCCTTCGACGAACTCCATCTCCAGGTAGTACTGGTCACCGTCGCGGCCGAGATCGAACACCTGGACGATGTGCGGATGGCGCAGGCGCGCCAGCGCTCGGCCCTCGCGCCGGAAGCGCGCCACGCTGTCGGCGGTATCGGCGCCACGTTCGGGGAGGAGCTTGAGCGCCCGCACCTCGCCGAGGCCCAGATGCCGCACCTTGAATACGCTCGCCTGCCCTCCCTGACCGAGGCGGCCGAGGACTTCGTACTTCCCTGCGATGATCGTCGGCGCGTTCGCTTCCATGACACGCTCAGCGCGGCGCCTTCGAGCGCTCAGGTCCGATCCGTCGCAACTCGCACAACTCCACCTCCGCCTCCAGGCCCAGGGGGTCGAGCCGACCCCACGAATTCAACCGTTCCCGAGCACCACCACGCACGACACCGCGCCCGGCCCGCCGACGTTGTGCGCCAGGCCCAGCCGCGGGTTGCTCACCTGACGCGCGCCGGCCTCGCCGCGGAGCTGCGTCACCACCTCGTAGATCATCCGCACGCCGCTCGCGCCGATCGGATGACCGAACGACTTGAGCCCGCCGCTCGGGTTGATCGGGATGTCGCCGTCGAGCGCGGTGCGACCCTCGTCGACCAGCCGGCCGCCCTGCCCCTTCTCGCAGAAGCCCAGGTCCTCGATGTTCGAGATCTCGGTCCAGGTGAAGCAGTCGTGCACCTCGGCGAAGTCGATGTCGCGCGCGGCGATCCCGGCCATCGCGTACGCCGCCTGCGCGGCCTTCTGCGTCGACCGGAAGCCGAGGTAGTCGAATGTCGGGTCGAAGTACGGCCGGCCCGTCTCCACGGCCAAGGCCGCGCCCTTCACCAGGACGAGCGGTCGGCGAAACTCGCTGCGCCAGGTCGGCGCGACAGACGATGGCCGCGGCCGCGCCGTCGGTGGTCGGGCAACAGTCGAGGAGCCCGAAGGGCCACGCGATGATCGGCGCCTTCAGCACCTGCTCGACCGTGATCTCGCTGCGGAGGTGGGCCTTGTCGTTCTTGGCGCCGTTGGCGTGGTTCTTCACCGCCACCTTGGCCAGCGTCTCGCGGCCGAGGCCGAAGGTGTGCATGTAGCGGTTGGCCGCCAGCGCGAAGAGACCCGGCGCCGTGTTACCGCGCGCCAGCAGGGGATGACCGAGCCGCGGAATGCCGCGCCCGCCGCGGTCCTTCAGCTTCTCCGCGCCCGCCACCAGCACGACGTCGTGCGACGCCGGCGGCGACGGTCAGGCAGGCGTTGCGAAACGCGTCGGTGCCGGTGGCGCAGTAGTTCTCCACGCGCGTGATCGGCCGGCCGTAGAGCCTGAGCGCGTCCGCCAGCGACGTCGCCGACTTCCCGCCGCCCGGGCCGGGCAGGTAGGTGCCGAGATAGCCGGCCTCGATGCGGTCGGGGTCGATGCCGGCGTCGTCGTAGGCGGCGAACACGGCGTCGCAGATCAGCTCCTCGTAGCCCCGGTCGTAGCGGTCGCCGAACTTCGTGCACCCGACGCCGATGACGGCGACCTGGTCCTTCATGCCGGCCTCACCTTCCAGAAGTAGTTGCGGTTGCCGCCGGCCTCGTGGAGCCGGCGGAACGTGAGGCGCACGCGCGCGCCGACGGTGATCTCGCCCTCGGCGCAGTCGGTGCCCTGGAGGTAGACGCGCCCGCCGCCGTCCAGATCGACCACCACCATCGGCATGGGGTGCTCCGCCACCTGCGCCAGGTTGTCGATGGTGAAGGTGAAGACCGTACCGGCCTTCGCCAGCTTGGCGTCGGTCATACGGTCGCGCGCGCGGCAGCCCGACGCAGACCCGCGCTTGCGGGTACTGCACGAGCCCGCACGCCTCGCAGCGACTGCCGTAGAGTCGGACGTCCTGCTTGAGCTCCTTCCACTCGATGTAGGGCGGGACGATCTCGCCGCCGATGTCGGCGGGCAAGACGCCGCGGGCACGCAGCCAGCGCGCGTACGTGGGCACGGCGATGCCACCCGCGAGCCGGTCCGCGAGCGCGACCGGCCGGCGCGTCTGGAGCGCCTCCGTGGCGCGGAACACCAGCGCGTCCGCGCCCTCGCCGTAGGCGGCGACGACGAGGATGTCGCCGGGGCGGGCCGATTCGAGCGCGCGCGCCAGCAGGACCAGCGGATGGGGCGTCCCCAGCATGCCGGTGTCGGGGGCGGGCAGCAGCTGGGTCGCCGGGTCGCACCCGATGCGCTTGGCGGCATCGGCGGCCGCGCGGGCGTCGGGAACCGCGAGGCACAGCGTCGCGACGCGCGACGCCGGCACCTCGGCCAGGCGCAACGCCCCGGTCACGGCATCCGGGACGTCGCGGGCGACGCCGTACTGGTTGCCGAAGCGGGCGTCGGCGACCTGCAGCGAACGTTGCTCGTCGGTACGCCAGAAGTAGGTGAACTCCTCCGAGACGGCGGCGGCGCCGATCAACTCGGCGACGACGTCGTCCCGGCGCCACCGCGGCGGCCGCGGCGCCATCGCCGAGGAGGGGCTCCAGGTCCGAGCCGGGCTCGGCCTGTCGCACGTCGGCCGCGACCACCAGGGGCGCCACCCTGCTGCCGGCCACGACGGCGTCGCAGGCCGCCCGCAGAGCCGCCAACCCGGCGCGCGCGGAGCCGGCGAAGTCGGCCACCGCAGCGGCGCGCGGCAGGTCCGCCGCCGTGGCGACGACACTGGCCACCTGCTTCTCGAGATACGGTGCGCTGGTGCTCGCGAAGTACAGCGCATCCATCGTGGCCGGGTCGGCGTCGCCCAGGCAGGCGAGCGCCGCGTCGACGGCCATGGTGAGCGCGTCCTCGTCGACCGCGGCCGCGGGCCGCCCGCCCGGCGCGGTGCGCCCGCCCCACGCCTGGGCGATCAGCGCGCGGTCGAGGCGGCGACGGGGGAAGTAGGTGGCGAGGCGCGTGATGCCGGGCATGCGGAGGGCAGAGTAGTCCAGGTGGCGGGAGGGGTGCCAGTGCGGCTCGACGTCTCCCGCACGTACCTCCACGCGCTGTTGAAGGGGTTCGGCATCGAACCGCGCCGCTGAGCGTCCGCGCCCCCCTGTCCGTTCCCGCTGACGCCACCGTCGACTTCCCCATGCACCGGGGCGCGGGCGGCGCCGCATTCGGCCGCAACGACGTGTGGGAGACCTTGGCAGCATCCTTGCTTTCTCCCTCCTGACATGCCCCGGGGATGACCCCCGGCGCGACGAAGGAGGAGAGCATCATGATCGATCGAGGGATGCGGCGATTCATCAGCGGCGCTGGCGGCGCCGCGCTGGCAGTGGCGCTCCAGGTGTCCACGGTCTGGGCGGGCTGCGAAGCGATCTCGCACACCTGGGCGTTCCCGAAGGACGAGCTCAGCCGCAAGGGGCTGGCGAACTGCTTCGTGAGCAACGCCAACATCACGGGAGAGAATGCCGACATGACGCCGGAGGTCTTCCTGGCCAAGGGCACCAAGGTGGAGGCCCTCACCAACGACACGCGGCGGTGTCGGAGCGGCCGCAAGGCGGGAGAGAGCTGCACCAAGGCCAGCGACTGCCCGGACGGCGGCGAGTGCGTGGCGCCGGAAGTCGGCGCCTGCGCGGCGGACGCCAAGGGCAAGCGGGTCTACTTCATCTTCAGCGGCAACCCGACGGGCGAGAACGCCGACCTGAGCCCGGAGGTGTTTTCGGTCGACGGCAAGCGGGGCATCGCGCAGCAGACGAGCCAGACCTGGTTCTGCGCCCGCGATCGGGCCAAGTCGTGCGCCAGCCATCGTGATTGCCCGCCGGCCGACGGGCGTCAGGACTACTGCACCGCCCCCGAGATGGACGATCTCCAGGTGGGGGCGAGCGGCAAGGCCGTCCTGTTCCGCACCACCGGCGACCTTGGCGACAACGCCGGCCATGCGTCGGCGCTCTACATGCTGAGCGTCGGCAAGAAGAAGAGCGCCGCCGCCCTCATCGCCGGGGGCGGGAGCCCGTTCGCGTGCTCGGAGGACACGGCGAACGCCTTCCAGGCCTGCACCCGCGACGCGGATTGCGGCACGACGTGC
This sequence comes from uncultured delta proteobacterium, assembly GCA_963851365.1. Taxonomy (GTDB): domain Bacteria; phylum Desulfobacterota; class Binatia; order DP-6; family DP-6; genus CAVQLX01. The sequence goes on from CAWKPA010000001.1 coordinate 162,181, forward strand.
GGGGATGGAGACGTGGAGGGCGCCGAGCAGTGCGAGACCACGAGCGATTGCGCCGACGGCCAGGTCTGCGACCAGTGCAGCTGCCGGACGGTCGTCTGCGGCGACGGGTTGGTGGATTTGGGCGAGGCCTGCGAGCCCACGGTGGGCTGCTCCGGCACCTGCGCGCCGGACTGCTCGACCTGCACGCCGTCGAACTAGCTGCGCGACGGCGTCCTCCAGACCCGCCGCTACCGGGGCCGGCCGCGACGCCATGTCGCGGCCGGCTCGCGCTCGTTCGGGGGGCCTCCAGTTGACCCCCTGGCCGGCCCGCGCTAGCGGCTCCGCATGCGCCGCCCCCTGGCGATCGGCGGACTGCCCCTCGGCTCCCGCCCGTTGGTCGTCGCCGCCGGCGGCGAAGCCGAGCTCGCGCAGCTCGCCGCCGCCGAGGGGGCGGACGTCGTCGAAGTGCGCGCCGACCTTTTCGAGGACCCGCAGCCCGACACGCTGGTCGCGGCGCTGCTCCGGCTCCGGGCCGCCGGGCGCCCGATTCTCCTCACGGTCCGCGCCGAAGCCGAAGGCGGCCGCCCATGGTCCGACGACCGCCGCGCCGCGCTCTATGCTGCCGCGCTGCCGCACGTCCAGGCCATCGACATCGAGATCGCCTCCCGCGACCTGGCCGCCGACCTGGCGCCGGGCGCACGGGCGGCCGGCTGCCTGGTCGTGCTGTCGGCGCACGACTTCAGGACCACCCCGGCGCGCGACGCGCTGCTCGCGCTGGTCGACCGCGCGCACGCGCTGGGCGCCGATCTCCCGAAGCTCGCCGCCCACGCCGACACCGCCGCGGACCTGCGCACGCTTCTCGACGTCACGATCGCCGCACGCGACGCGGGCGTCGTGACACTCGGCATGGGACCGTTCGGGCCGTTGTCCCGTCTCGTCCTGCCCGCCGCCGGCTCGCTCCTCACGTACGGCTCGGTGGGCCGGCCCACCGCTCCCGGCCAGGTGCCAGTCGCCGACCTGGCCGGCTGGCTCGCCCGCCTGCTCCCCTCCCGAGACGGCGCATGACATGAGAGGTCCGTCGATGATCGCACCGCGACTCCGATCCCTCCTGGCGCTCGCCGTCATGGGTCTGGCCCTCTGCACGCCGACCCCGATCCGGGCCGAGGAGGGCGGCGACACGACCGCGACGACCTTGCCGCAGGCCGACGACGAGTCCGAGGGCTTCGAATCGCCGCGCAGTGCCATGCGCGGTTTCCTGCGGGCGGGGCGCGACGGCGACTGGCAGAAGGCCGCCTCCTACCTGGACCTGCGCGGGCGCAAGAAGGAGGAGGGCCCGAAGCTCGCCCGCGAACTCAAGACCGTCCTCGACCGCAAGCTCTGGGTCGACATCGACGGGCTCAGCCCGGCGATCGAGGGCAACACCAAGGACGCCGAACTGCAGAACCGCGACCTGGTGGGCGCGTTCACCAAGTGGAACGGCGACTGGGTGAAGATCATCATCGAGCGGCTGCCTGCACCGGACGGGGCGCGCGAGTGGAAGATCGCGCGCACCACGGTGCAGCAGATTCCGGCGCTCTGGCTCGAGTTCGGCGACGGGCCGCTCGCCGAGAGGCTGCCGCCACCCTTCTTCGACATCCGTTTCTTCGATGTCCCGCTCTGGCAGTGGATCGCGCTCCTGCTCCTGGTGTGCGCCGCCGCCGTGATCGCGTGGCTCGTCACGGCTCCGCTCATCCACCTCCTGCGCGCGGTCGCGCGACGGACCGCGACGAGCCGGGACGACAAGCTGCTGGGCATCGTCTCCGGTCCGATGCGGCTGGCGCTGTTCGCCACCGTCATGCTGCTCGGCATCACCCCGATCCAGCTCGCCGTCCCGGTGCAGCGGACGCTCCGCGGCATCCTGGGGGGGCTCATCATCATCGCCGCCACCTGGCTGCTCATCCGCGTCATCGACGCCGGCACGCGGTCCATGGAGCGGCGCTACACGGCGCGCGGACTCGCCGCGGCGCGGTCCGTGGTCACCCTGGCGCGCCGGACGCTCACCGCGTTCGTCATCGTGATCATGCTGCTCGCCGTGCTCCAGAACCTGGGCTTCAACGTCACCGGCCTGGTGGCCGGTCTCGGCATCGGCGGTCTCGCCGTCGCGCTGGCGGCGCAGAGATCGCTGGAGCACTTCTTCGGCGGCCTTTCGCTGGTGGCCGACCAGCCGATTCGCGTCGGCGACTTCTGCCGCTTCGGCGATCGGATGGGGACGGTCGAGGACATCGGCCTGCGGTCGACCCGCGTTCGCACCCTGGACCGCACGCTGGTCACGATCCCGAACGCCGAGTTCTCCTCGATGCAGATCGAAAACTTCGCCAGACGCGACCGGATGCTGGTCCACGCCACGCTCGGGCTCCGGTACGAGACGACACCGGATCAGCTCCGCTGGCTGCTCGTCGAGCTGAAGGCGCTGCTCCTGGCACATCCCAAGGTGTCGCCCGATCCGGCGCGCGTCCGCTTCGTCGGCTTCGGGGCGTCGTCGCTCGACATCGAGCTGTTCTTCTTCGTCAACACCGTCGACTTCGAGGAGTTCACGGCCGTGCGCGAGGATATTTTCCTGCGCATCATGGACGTCGTGACGGCCAGCGGCAGCGGGCTCGCCTTCCCCGCCCAGATCGAGTACAGCGCACACGACGTCGGCATCGATCTCGAGCGGCAACGGGCGGCCGAAGCGCAGGTCGCGGCATGGCGCGCGGAGCGGACGCTGCAGGAGGTCCCCAACAGCCGGGCCGCCGAGCTCGCCGCGACGCTCGAGTGGCCCCCGGCGACGCGGGAACGATGACCCGCCTGGTCATCGACCGCGCGCTCGACCGGCTCGCTTGGCGCTGCTGGCCAGACGGCTGTCCGCGCGGGCGGACGTGCTGCGTCGGACTGGTGGTCGAAGTCTCGCGGCGCGAGGTGCGCGTGATCGACGGCCTGATGGACGAGCTGGCGCGGTTGCTGCCGCGGCTCCGCGACGGCAACGGCTTCGCCAACGTCTTCGTCGCCGATCCGCCCGGCTACGTCATCGAGGCCGGCGACGATGACGCCTGCCCGTTCCTGATCCGGACGCGACGACATGCGCAGTGCGCGATCCACCGCCTGGCGCTCGCAACCGACCGCCCCGTCGCGGCGGTGAAGCCCGCGGCCTGCCGGCACTGGCCGCTCCTGCTCGACGTCGCGAGGGGCAAGGTTCGCCTCACGGTGCAGCCGAGCGCCACAGGGATGGGCTGCGTCGCGCCCCGGCACGCGCTGCCGGGACATCCCTCGCTGCGCGAGGCGTTCGCCGACGAGATCGCGGAGCTCTGCCAGGTCAACCGGCTGGCCCCGTCGCGCGCGCCCCGCGGCGGGTGACGGGGCCGCGTCACGGTCACGCGCGGACGGGCGGCGTCCGCACCAGCAGGAGGCGGATCTCCGTCATGTCCTCCATGGCGAACCGCACGCCCTCCCGGCCGAAGCCGCTCTCCTTCACGCCCCCGTAGGGCATGTGGTCGGCGCGGAAGGACGGGACGTCGCCGATCACGACGCCACCCACTTCGAGCACCTCCCAGGCGCGATGGGCACGGTAGAGGTCGCGCGTGTAGACGCCCGCCTGCAGGCCGTAGGCGCTGTCGTTCACCTGCGCCAGCGCGGCGTCGAAGTCCCGGAAGCGCGACAGCACCGCGACCGGTCCGAAGGCCTCCTTGCAGACGATCCGCTCGTCGCCCGGCACGTCCTCGAGCAGCGTCGCCTCCAGCATCGCGCCGGCACGGCGCCCGCCGCAGAGCCGGCGCCCTCCGCGCGCCTCCGCCGACTCGATCCACGCCTGCAACCGGATGGCCTCCTCCTCCGCGATCATCGGTCCGATGAACGTGCGCTCGTCCTTCGGATCACCCATGACGAGAGCCTCGGTGGCGGCCACCAGGCGACTGCGCAGCTCGTCGTAGATCGCGTCATGGGCGATGATCCGCTGCACCCCGATGCAGCTCTGCCCGGATTGGTAGAAGGCCCCGAAGACGATCCGTTCGACCACGTCGGCGAGATCGTTGCCGGTCTCGTCGACCACGACCGCGGCGTTCCCGCCGAGTTCCAGCACCACCTTCTTCCGGCCGGCGCGCGCCTTGAGCGCCCAGCCGACCTCGGGAGAGCCGGTGAAGCTGAGGAGCGCGAGCCGCTCGTCGGTGGTGAAGCGATCGGCGCCGTCGCGGCGGCAGGGCAAGATGGAGAACGCCCCGGGCGGCAGGTCCGTCTCGGCCAGGATCTCGCCGATGACGAGCGCGCCGACCGGCGTCATGCTGGCGGGCTTGAGCACGAAAGGACAGCCCGCGGCGATCGCCGGCGCCATCTTGTGGGCAGCCAGGTTGAGCGGGAAGTTGAACGGCGAAATGAACGAGCAGGCCCCGACCGGCACACGACGCCACATGCCCAGGTACGACCGCGCCCGCGCCGAGACGTCCATCGGCTGCACCTCGCCGTAGAGCCGGGGCGCCTCCTCGGCGGCGATGCGGAACGTGTCGATCAGACGGCCCACCTCGCCCCGGCTGTCGCGGATGGGTTTGCCCGCCTCGATGCACAGACCGAGCGCCAGCTCCTCGAAGCGCTCCTCGAACCGTCGCACGCAGTGCATGAGGACCGCCTGCCGCTCGTATGCCGCCAGGCGGCGCATCGGCTCGACCGCCGCGACCGCCGCGCCGATGGCCGCGTCGATCGCCGCCGGGTCGGCCATGGCCACCCGGGTCGCCACGTCCCCGGAGTACTTGTCCCGGACCTCCAGCGCGGTGTTGGGCTGCACGGGGCGGTTTCCGAGCCAGAAGGGGTAGGCGGGCCTGAGCATTGGCAGGAGCATACCTCACCCGCAGGTCGCATGGACACGCTTGACATGGTGCGGCATAAGCCCCGATCCTCTAGGCTCAGCGAGGGAGGTCACGACGATGCCCGAGGCAGCCATCAACTCCTACAAGGTCGATCGCCGCGCGATCGCGTTCACGCTCTGGGAACACCTCCACGTTGAGCAGCTCTTCGAGACCGAGCGGTTCGCCCACATGTCGCGCGACGAGTGCGACGCGCTCGTCGACCAGTGCGCCCGCCTCGCCACCGAGGTGCTCGGCCCGCTCAACGGCTCGGGCGACCGCCAGGGCTGCCGGTTCGAGGACGGGCACGTGCTCACGCCCCCCGGATTCAAGGACGCCTGGAAAAAGTTCTACGACCTCGGGCTGGCCGCGTTCGCCATGCCCGCCGACGCCGGTGGGTTCGGCGGACCGTCGGCCATCGAGCTCGTGCTGCAGGAGCTGCTGAGCGGCTCGAACACCGCCTTCAACATGTATCCCGGTCTGACCCACGGCGCGGCCGACCTGCTCAGCCACTTCGCGTTGCCCGAGGACAAGGCCCGCTTCCTGCCGCACATGCTGTCGGGCCGCTTCGCCGGCACCATGTGCCTCTCGGAGCCGCACGCGGGCTCCGACGTCGGCGCCACCAAGACCAAGGCGAAGCAGATCGAGGGCAACCTCTACACGATCAGCGGCACGAAGTGCTGGATCTCGGCGGCGACCACGACCTGGCGGAGAACATCGTCCACCTGGTGCTGGCCCGCATCGACGGAGCACCCGCAGGGCACCAAGGGACTGTCGCTGTTCATCGTCCCGAAGGTCTGGGTGAACGAGGACGGATCGCTCGGCGAGCCCAACGACGTCGGCACCGGCTCGATCGAGCACAAGCTCGGCATCAAGGCGTCCGCCACCGCCGTGCTCAACTTCGGCGAGAACGGCGCGTGCCGCGGGCATCCTGGTGGGCGGCCAGCAGCACCAGGGCATCAAGCAGATGTTCCGCATGATGAACGGCGCGCGCATCGCAGTCGGCATCCAGGGCGTCGCGGTCGCGTCGACGGCGTACCTGAACGCGCTCGCGTACGCCCGCGAGCGCCTGCAGGGCTCGTCGGTTCGGCAGTTCAAGGACCCGAACGCTCCGCGCGTCGCCATCATCGAGCACTCGGACGTCCGCCGCATGCTGCTCGAGATGAAGGCCAAGGTCGAAGGCATGCGGACGCTGGCGGTGAAGCTCGCCCTCCACTCCGACCTGGCGACGGCCCTCGAACCGAGCGACCCGGCGAAGGCCGCCTACCACCAGGGCCAGGTCGACCTGTTGACGCCGATCGTGAAGGCGTACTGCGCCGACCAGGCCTTCCGCATCTCCGAGCTGGCCATCCAGACCTACGGCGGCGCCGGCTTCGTGGTGGACCACCCCGTCGAGCAGTACCTGCGCGACGCCAAGATCTTCTCGATCTACGAGGGCACCAACCACATCCAGGCGATGGACCTGGTGGCCCGCAAGCTCCAGGCGCACGGCGGCGAGAGCTTCGCCGCCTACCTGGGCGAGATCGAGCGCTTCGTGCGCGAGCACGACCACCAGCCGGGTATCGGCGCCGAGGTGCGCGACCTCGGCCAGGCGCTCGACGCCCTCAAGCGATCCGCGGGCGGACTCATGGAGTACTTCATGGGAGGCAAGGTCGACCAGGTCACGCTCTTCGCCAACGCCTTCCTCGAAGCGATGGCCGAGGTGACCATCGCCCACCTGCTCCTCGAGGCCGCCGCGATCGCCGAGGTCCGGAAGACCGCCGACGCCGGCGAGGACGACTCGGGCGAAGACGACGACGACTTCTACGGCGGCAAGGTGGCCGCGGCGAAGTTCTTCGTGAACTTCATCCTGCCCGGGGTGCACGCCAAGGCCGCGGTCATCGCCGCCGCCGACCGCAGCGCGCTGGACATCCCCGACCGCGGCTTCTCGACCGCGGTCTGACGGCGCCGGGCGGTCGGGGCCCTCGTCGGCAGGGTGCACTCGCGAGGGGCGACAGCAGCGGTTGGTCTCCGGCCCGCGTCGTGCGATCTTCCAGGCGATGACGACCCGGCCAACGGGGATCGTGACGTTTCTGTTGACCGACGTCGAAGGATCGACCGGCGCGTGGGAGGCGCATCCGGAGGCCATGGCGCGGGCGATGGCGCGCCACGATGCGATCGTCCGGGCGGTGGTCGAAGCCCACGGCGGCTACGTGTTCTCGACCGCCGGCGACGCGTTCGCGGCCGCGTTCACGAGCGCGACCGACGCCGCCCGCGCGGCGGTCGGCATACAGCGCGCCCTGCGCGACGAGCCATGGCCCCCACCCCTCGCAGTGCGCGTCCGCATCGGCCTCCACACCGGGGCCGCCGTCGAGCGTGACGGGGACTACTTCGGCCCGACCGTCAACCGCGCGGCTCGGATCATGGCAGCGGGCCACGGCGGACAAGTCTTGGCGAGTGTTGCGACCACGCGACTGCTCGACGCCGCCGCCTGCAGCCTCGGCGACCTCGGCGAACACCGCCTCCGCGACCTCGACGGCATCGAGCACCTCATGCAGATAGGCGCGGCGGATATCTGCCGGCGACGTTTCCACCGCTCCGGACGGTGGACCGCTACGAGAGCACCCTCCCCGCACAACGGTCGACGTTCATCGGTCGGGATGACGAATGCCGCCGGATCGGTCAGCTCGTGGCGACGCACCGGCTCGTCACCCTGACGGGTGTCGGCGGCACGGGGAAGACACGGCTCGCCATCGAAGTCGCGCATGCCGGCGCGGACGACGCCCCGGATGGGATGTTCTTCGTGGACCTCGCGCGGATCGCGGACGAGGCGCTGGTCTGGGAGACCGTCGCCGCCGGCATCAACTTCACGCCCGACGCCGGGGCGCCCGTGGCCCCCCAGATCGTGCGGCGCCTACGATCGCGGCGCGCACTGCTGGTCGTCGACAACTGCGAACACGTCATCGACGAGGCGGCCGCCGCCATAGACGACCTCCTCGCGGCGTGTCCGACCCTGCGGGTGCTCGCGACCAGCCGCGAGGCGCTCGGCATCGACGGCGAGCAGGTGCACGCCGTCCGGCCGCTCTCGACCGCCACGGCGGACGGACGGGCGAGCCCCGCCGTGCGGCTCTTCCTCGAGCGCGCGACCGCGGCCGGCGCTACCACCCTCGGCGCCGCCGACCTCCCGGCGATTCACGAGATCTGCATCCGTCTCGACGGGCTCCCCCTCGCCATCGAACTCGCGGCCGGGCGCCTCGGACTGCTTTCACCGGGCGAGATCCTGGCCCGGCTCCAAGACCGCTTTCGGCTCCTGACCGGCGGGCGACGTGGCAAGCGCAACCGCCAGCGCACGCTCGAGGAGACCATCGCGTGGAGCTACGACTCGCTCGACGAGAGCGAGCAGAGCTTGCTGCGCCAGCTCTCGGTGTTCCCCAGTGCGTTCGACCTGGCGCGCGCGAGCACCGTCGCCGCACGCGACGAGCGAGAGACGCTCGATGCGCTCGATGGCTCGTCGCGCGGTCGTTGGTCCAGACAGAGCGCCGCGACCCGACGACAACGCGCTATCGGCTGCTCGAGACGATCCGTGAGTATGCGCAGGCCCGTCTGGTCGCGGCCGGCGACGGCGACGATGTCCGGCGACGTCACCTCGTCGACACCATCGCGCGGATGGAAGCGGAGAGCGGCGCCTTCTGGATCATCACGCCGACCATGGACGACTTGCAGGACGACGTGCTGACGGCCCTCGACCGCGCGGACGCGGCGGGCGAGCACGACCTGCTCGTCAGACTCGCCGCCGCAGCCCGCGCCCTCTTCCCATCGCGCGGGCTACTGGGCCCTGGCAGGACGTGGCTGGACCGGGCGCTCGAGCTCGCATCCGAGGAACGCCGCGGCGCGGTCCTCGTCGGTCTCGCGGGCCTCGAAATGATCCGCAGCAGATTCGGCGCGATGGCCCGGTACGCCCGAGACGCGCGCCCTCTCGTCGCGGGCGACCCGCCCCTCGAAGCCGAAGCCCTTTTCTACGAGCTGCTCTTCACCACGTATGCCGACCCGGCGGGCGCCGCGCGGCACGTCGCGCGTGCCCGGGAGCTTCTGGACGGAGGACTGCCACGAGACCATGCCGCCCTGCTGCTCGTGGCCGTGGGCGCCCATCACCTCTGGCTCGAGGCGGACGACCAGGCGATCACGGCCTTCGCCGAGGCCCGCGGCTTCGCCCGCGGGCAGGGAACTGCCGGCTCGATCGCCGAGGCGGGATTCCTGCTCGGTCTCGTCCTGGCAAACCGGCCGGACGAGATCGACGGTTTCCTGCGCACGAACGAGGGGGCTCCGCACCGCCGCGAGTGGCGAGAGCATGCTCGACGCGGCCAACAATGGAACATCGCGGCGGAGTTGGCCGTCGCGACCGCCATGTCCACACGAGGCGACCACGCGGGCGCACGCCGGCTGGTGGCGGACCTGCATCTGCTCGTCGGGCGCGACCGCGTCTCGGGCATCGATGCAGACCTCCTCGTCACCCTCGCGGCGATCCGCCTCGCCGAAGGCGACCAGGCCCGGGCGTGCGTGCTCCTCACCGACACCGTGTGGACCGGACGCACCCCGCCAACGACGTCCAACGCGTACCGAACCCTGGCAGCCGCCACGGGCGCTGGCACCCGTGACACCGTGGCCTGGCGTTCCACCGAACTGATGCGCCGCTTCGCAATGGATCACGCCGCCCTCGACGAGAACACCCGGCGCATGCTCGACGACGAGCTCGCGGCGCTCGGGCTCGTCACGGCGGGCGTCGCGCCGGCGCGCAAGGATCGAGAGCGACTCGACGCCGTCGAGTAGGAACGACCAAGCTCCGGCGGCGCGGCGGAGGATCATCGCGTCGCGATAGCGACACCGCATGCCGTGCGGGAGAGGGCCCCTCGGCCTTGACGTCGGGGCGCCCTGGGCGGCATGGCCTGGGAGCAATGCGACCATCCGCCTTGCTACTCGCGTTCGTCCTGCACGTGCTGCTCTGCGACCCGGCTCGTGCCCTCGACGAGTGGCTCTCGCTGGGCAGTAAGCACTGGGCGCCCTCGGTCACCAAGAAGTCGGGCATCGGGACGGCGCGCGCCGTCGCCGAGGCGCGGGTGACGCGCGCGGAGATCGAAGGGTGGTGCGCGAACTGGAGTCCGAACGACGCGGGGTGCGTCGAGCGCGAGCTGGCCTCCGCCCCGGCCAGGAAGACGTATCGCGCCAGCGCAGACTGCACGCACGGGCGTATCACGGCCGTGGACGGCGAGACCTACACCTTGGATGGAACGTGGGACGACAGCGATGTCGGCGGCGGCCGCACGCGGTGGCGCGATGCGGCGGGCACGATTGTGGGGCGTGACAACGCCAGCGGCGGCCTCGGCATCTCGCAACAGTGGGAGGTGTTGTGTCCCGGTCCGGTACGAGCCTCACGGGGAGCGAGCGCCGGCGCCCGGCCGCCGGTCGCGGTTCCCCCGGTCGCGGAGTTCGCGGTCGGGCAGGTGGTCGAGGCCAAGTACGGCCGCGACTGGGTGCGCGGCCGGATCAGCCAGGTTCGGCAGGTGTCGAGCCCCCGAGGCCCGGCTGTGGAATACGACGTCCGCCTCGACAACGGCCAGCGTGGCATCCTGCCGCCGCGAATGGTGCGGAAGCCGTCGCAGCGCTAGCCGCGGAGTCCGCCGGATACTTACGCTCGGCTTTGCCGACGTGGATGGGAGAAACCGGTGCGCCACCCTTCAACCGCGACTGCTGCCGAAGGGGAGGAAGGGAGCGGTGCGGGCGCCGTAGCGCCCCTTCGTCAGCGTCGGGGTCGTACCGTGCGGCCGATGAAGTAGCCGCCGCCGCGGTACCAGGGGCCGCCCACGCCCCAGCCGACGCCGCCGCCCCAACCCCAGCCGGGGTAGCCCCAGCCCCAGCCGTATGGATACGCCATCGGGCGCACCAGTTCGCGCTTCGGCCAGAGGTAGACCGTCTCGGCGCGCACTTTCGCGAACGAGTAGTTGGCGTCGCCCACCTTGCCCGGTGCGACGGGCTCCACGGTGCCAACGACCGTGACGTCGCGGCCGGCGGCGTAGATCGCGGGGTCGTAGAAGCCCGGCGCGCAGGCCAGGAAGCGGCCGAAGCTGTCGTCGCCGACGCCGGGCCGGGCCTGGCGATCGAGCGTCTTGCTGACGATCTCGAAGCAGGTCTCCGACGCCTCCGGGGCGGCATGGACGATCTCGCCGCCCCATCGCACCCGCTCTCCGACCCCGGTGTCCCGCTGGGCGTCCGCCACCGTGAGGGGCGGATAGGTGCCGCGCAAGGCCGCGGGCGGCCGGGCACACCCTGCCAGGGACGCCGCCGCCAACACCAGAACCGACAAGCTACGGATCACGGGCTCACTCCTCCCGGCCTGGGGGCCGGCGCATCGCCTTCTTCGCCGTCTGGGCATGCTTGGCGGCGAGCATCTTCTCCTGCGCGCGCCGCGACCGCCGCCGCTTCTGGCGGCGGACCTTCGCGATCTCGTGGGCGCGCGCGCTCGCCTCCCCGCGCAGGCGCGCCTCGAGTTCGTCCGCGAGACGCCGGCGAGCCAGGAAGCGGTTCATCGCCTGCGTCCGCGTCTCCTGGCACTTCACCACGATGCCGCTGGGCAGATGCCGCAGCACGACGCACGTGGCGACCTTGTTCACGTTCTGGCCCCCGCGGCCCGCGGATCGCACGAAGCGTTCGTCGACATCGTCGTCGCGGATGCCGAGCGCCGCGAGCCGCGCGAACAGCGCCCGCTCTTTGTCCACCGAAACGGGAAACATCTGAGCCGCGCCGACGTTACATCACGACGGCATCGGATGCAGCTCACCCGATCGCCCGGCTCAGCTCCCGGGAACGATCCGGTATACCTCGCCCTGACCGGCCACGCCGCTGCCGTAGTCGACGATGTACAGCTCGCCGCGGGCGTCCTCGCCGAACGAGCTGACGCCGCCGATCGTCAGGCCGCCGCCGGGCGCCAGGTCCGTCGTCCGATCCTGCTGGTTCTGCGCCAACCCGCCGGACACGCCCCGGAAGGTGCGGATGAACGGCGTGCAGTAGTCGGAGTAGAAATACGTGCCGCGGAGATCGGGCATGCGGCACCCCCGATAGACGTAGCCGCCCGTCACGGAGCACCCCTGACCCCGGCCGTAGGCGAGCACCGGGAAGGTGAGACCGGCCTGGCCGGTACAGGGCCCCTCGTAGCACGCGTTGCCCTCGTAGAGGTCCCACCCGTAGTTTTCGCCTCCGGCGCTCGACCCCGGCCGGACGTTGACTTCCTCCCAGGCATTCTGCCCGACGTCGGCGATGTAGAGGTCGCCGGTGGCCCGGTCGAAGCTCCAGCGCCACGGATTCCGCAGGCCGTACGACCAGATCTCGTCGAGACCGGCGCGGCCCACGAACGGGTTCGACGGCGGGACGGTGTACGTCGGGGCGTTCACGTCGATCCGGAGCATCTTGCCGAGGAGCGAATTCAGGTTCTCCGCGTAGTCCTCGGGATCGCCACCCGAGCCGCCGTCGCCGAGGCCGAAGTAGAGGTAGCCGTCGCGCCCGAACGCGATGTGGCCGCCGTTGTGGTTCGAGTACGGCTGGTTCACGCTCAGCACCAGCGTGCCGCCCGGATTGGCGACGTCGGGGTTGCCGCTCACCGTGTAACGACGGATCTCCGTGTTGCCGCTCCCGTTGGTGAAGCTCAGATAGAAGCGCCCGCTGGTCTCGTAGTCGGGGGCGAAGGCCATGCCGAGCAGTCCGCGCTCCCCGCAGCAGGAGACGCTGCCCGACACGTTGATGAACGGGGTCGGCAGAAGCACGTCGTTCTTGAGCACGCGAACCGCGCCGCCCTGCTCCACGATGAACTGCCGGCTGACGTCGCGCGGGGGCGCCGTCACCAGGAGCGGCCGGGTGAGGCCGCTCGCCACCCGCACCGAGTCGAGCGCGGTGCCGGAGACGGTGGGCACGCCGGCGCACACGTCGCCGGCGCTCTCGATACGGCACGTCGACGAGCACCCGTCGCCGCCCGTCGTGTTGCCGTCGTCGCACTCCTCGACGCCTTCGAGCTCGCCGTTGCCACAGACCGGCTGCGGCTCGCTGCAGCTCGCCAGCGCCGGCGCCAGCTTGGCCTTTACCTTGCCCGGCGCGTTGACGTCGAAGGTGTCGAAGCGGGCGCAGTAGGTGTCGCGGCCGAGCACCAGCCGCACGTCGACGGCGCCCTGCGGCTGGGTGACGGCGAAGGGCCAATCGCTGCCGCCGCCGGCGAGCGCGAGGAGTCCGCCCCGTGCCCCCGGGCGAAGGATCACGGTCTTGATGCCCTGGCTGCGGCTCCGGTCGTTGAAGCGGTAGCCCTTGCTCCCGGCAGGCTTTCCCAAGCCGGTCCACGACGCGGCGGGCAGCGTGATGGCTCCGGTGGCGCCGTCTCCCAGATTGCTCCCGAACACCTCCAGGGTCGCGCCGACCGCGCGCGGGTCGTCGCCACTGGTGGGGTCGATCGCCGGATCCTTGCTGGCTTTGAACCGGACGCTGCGGGCCGCCGCCTTGCCAGCCGGATCCTTCAGGACCAGCCGGTCACCGGCGACCGGACGGTCGGCGGCGAGGACCGCGGCGGTGAACGTGACAGCGAGCGAAACGACGGCGGACCTGATACGCATTCAATGTCCTTTACCCGGCGGCGGGCGGCCGGACCAGGTAACCAACCCGCGCCGCCCGGGTCAATGGACCGTTGGGGCGGCCAATCGGGCACCGCTGCACGCCAGCCACCGGCCACGCCGCGGGTATCGAGCGGGCCCGCTTTCCGATAGAGCAGTCGCATGCGATTCCGCCGGCGGCGCCTGGCCCTCGCCGCCGTACTCGTGGCGGCGTCCGCCGCCCGGGGGCCCGCCGCGGATCCGGCGACCCTGCGCTTCCTGCGGGACGGGGGTGAGGTGGCCCGCTTCGACCTCGCGACGCTGCGCCAGCGCTGCGGGTCACAGACGATCACGGTCGACGACCCCTACTACGAGCGCCGAGTCCGGTATCTGGCCTGTCCCCTCGACGCCGTGCTGCGCCTCGGGTTCGGCACGGACCCCGCGGCGATCCCCGGCGGCGATGTCCTGTTTCGCGCCCGCGACGGCTACGTGCGGCCGGCCAGCGCGGCGCGTCTCGCCGAGGCGGGCGGTTTCATCGCCTTCGCGGAGGCGGATCGCGGCGCCGGTTTCGCGCCGCTCGGACGCAAGGGCGTCGATCCCGGCCCGTTCTACGTCGTGTGGACGGGCGCGGCGCAACGCGACCCGCACGCCTATCCGTGGCCTTACCAGCTCGACGCGATCGAGATCACCGATCTGAATCGACGCTACCCGCACATGGTGCCGCGGGACGTCCCGCGCACCGCGCCGGCCTGGGCGGGGTTCGAAGTCTTCCGGTCGACGTGCCTCGCCTGCCACGCCATCAACGGCGAGGGCGGGACCGTCGGACCGGACCTGAACGTGCCCCTCAGCGTCGTCGAGTACCGTCCCGTCGACCAGCTGAAGCGCTACATCCGCAACCCAGCCGCGTTCCGCTACGGGAACATGCCGCCACAGGCTCACCTGACGGACCGCGACCTGGATGCCCTCATCGCCTACTTCGAGGTGATGAGGACGCAGAAGCACGATCCGGGACCACGGTCATGATGCCGCGCATCCACGGGACGCTGCTCGCCGTCGAGGCCCGGCCGATCCACACCGTCCACGGCCGGTTCCGCGCCCATCGCTTCCACGATCTCGCCACCGGCCGGCCGGCGCTGGCGCTCGCCGCGGGCCGCCTCGGAGGTCGCGAACCGGTGATCGCCCGAGTCCATTCGTCGTGCGTCACCAGCGAGGTCTACGGCGCCTGCGACTGCGACTGCGCCGAGCAGCTGGACGCCGCGCTCGCCACCATCGCGCGCGTGGGGCGGGGCGTGCTGTTCTACCTCCTGCAAGAAGGGCGCGGGGCCGGGTTCACCGCCAAGGCGCTCGACCGCATGCTGGTGCAGGCCAGCGGGAACCGGCTCACCACCTTCGAGGCCTATGAGCGCCTCGGGCTCGGTCACGACCACCGGCGGTACGAGCAGGTCGCGTTCGCCTGTCGGCTCCTCGGGATCACCGCCCCCCTGCGACTGCTGAGCAACAACCCGGACAAGCTCGCGGAGCTGCGGGTTGCGGGGGTGCGCATCAGTGGCCGGCGCCCGCTCGCGGTGGACGCTTCGCCGTTCAGCGCGCACTATCTCGACGCGAAATCGCGCTCGGGGCACCTGTTGCCGGAGGGCGACGCCGAGGCCGCCTCCCTGCCCGAACCGGTCACCTTTCGCCGGCCGCGCCCGTTGCGCGGCGCACCGCGCTTCCTGGAACTGGCATCGTACCTGCTGCCGCTGCGCGCGCCGGCGCCGGCGTGGTTTCGGCTGCACCTCTATCTGGACGTCGAGACCCGTCAGGAGCGTGTCGTCCTGGCGCTCGCACGCGGGCGGCGCAGCGGTCGCCTCCCGCTGGTGCACGTGCAGCGTGACGCCCTGCTGGACCGGATTCCCGTGCGGCGGCGCGGCCCGGCCCGGGCGTGGGAGCAGGTACGCGCCGACATCGCGCGGCACGGCGCCGGCTGCGCGCTCTTCCTCCCCGAGGGCGACCCGGCCGACGCCGGGCTGGCGGCGCTGCTGGCGCGCCACGTGCGCGGCGGCCGGGCGCTCCCCACGGCAGGCCTCGAAGCCCCGATCGCCACCGGACTGGCACGCGCCGGCATCCGGCTCGAGCGGGTCGCCGCGTGAGATCCGCCGACTGGCACGAAGGGCACGCGAGCCTGGCAGCGCGGATCGCCGCCCTGCCGGGGATCGCCGCCGCCAGCGCGCGCGCCGACGCCACGGCGCTCGTCCTGCCGGGCTCGGTCGACCGCGTGGTCACGACCGGTATTGGCACCTCGGAGGCGCACGCGCGCGTCCTCGCGCAGGTCGTGAGCGAGCGGACCGGACGCGGCATCCGCTTCGTGCCAAGCAGCGCGCTTCTGGAGCCGGGACCCGAGCGAGCGGCCGAGACGTTGGTCGTGTTCTCGCAAGGCTTGTCCCCGAACGCATCGCTCGTGCTCGCGCACGCCGCACGGTGGCGTCACGTCGTGGTCGCGACAGCCGCCGCGGACGACGCCCGGCTCGCGCCGCTCCGCGATCGCGGCGTGACCGTGGTGCCGTTCGCGGGCACCGACGAATACGAGACCCTGGTGAGGGTCACCGGCGCCGTCACCGGCCACCTGTGCGCGCTGCGGCTGGCGCGCGCGTTGGGCGCCGACCTGCCGATCGACCCCGACCGGCTCGAGGGGGCCCTCGCCGGCGCGCCCGCGACGGCGGCCGGCGTCACCACGGCGATGCTCGCGGCGCCGCTCGCCTTCATCGTCTCGGGAACCTACGGCGAGCTGATCCTGAACCTGCGGCTCAAGGTACTCGAAGGCATGCTGCGGCCCCTGCCCCCGGCGTGGGACATCCTGCACCTCGCCCATGGGCCGTTCCAGCAGGCCGTGTCGGCTCCGGCGACCTTCCTCGCGCTCACGCGACCCGACGCGGTCGACGAGGCGCCGTTGCTCGCCCGGTTCGAGGCGATGCTCGACCCCCGCCGGCATGCGCTGGTGCGACTGGCGGCCACGCTGCCCGGACCGCTCGCCGTGCTGGAGCACGAGATGGCGCTGAACGCCCTCCTGCTGCGCGACCTCGCGGACCGCGGCCTCGACCAGGTGCGTTGGCCGGGCCGCGGCGCCGACGGCCCGCTCTACCGGCTCGCCGAGCTACCGGTCGCGCGACGCCTCGCGGCCTGCACGTGGGAGGAGGTGGCGGCGCTCGTCGCACAGGGCTGCCACACGGCGGTGCTCCCACTCGGCTCCACCGAGCAACACGGCCCGCACCTGCCGCTCGACACCGACACGGTCATCGGGGACGCGCTGGCCGAACGACTGTGCGCCGCCGTCGGCGACGCGGTGGCCTGTCCGACACTCCCGATCGGCTGCGCAACCGAGCACCTCGGGTTTCCCGGCACGCTCTCGCTGGAGCCCGCCACGCTCGTGGCCGTGGTGCGCGACGTCGTCTGCAGCCTCGCGCGCCACGGGGTGGCCCGCGTCTTCGTGTTCTCGGCGCACGGCGGCAACGCGGCCATGCTGGACGCGCTGGGCCCCGCGCTGCGGGACTGCCCGGTGCCGGTCGACGCCTTCACGGATCTCGACGCGCTCACCGCGGCGCTGCACGCCGAGAGCATCGCCGCGGGCGGGTCGGCCGCCGACGCCGGTCATCATGCCGGCGAGATCGAGACGTCGATCATGTTCGCGCTCGAGCCGGCGCGGGTGCGCACCCGCGCTCTCGCGCCGGGCCTGCTGAGCGAGACGAGAGCGCCGCAAACCCTTTTCTACCCGAACCTGCGCGCCAACGCCCCGGCCGGCGTGGTCGGCGACCCTCGTTCCGCGGATGCCGCGCGCGGCCTGCGTTACCTGCGCGTCTGGACGGCGTTGCTGGAAGCCGCGTATCGCGGCGAGAAGAAGAGCCACCACACCACCGGCACCCAGAAGGAGTAGTAGAGCAGGTTCGGCAGGACACGCAGCGCCCAGCCGGCGTCGACCCCGGCCAGGACCAGCACGTCGGCGGCGGCCCACAGCGCGTAGTATGCGGCGACGTAGAACGCCGTCGCGCGCAGGAAGCCCGTCGCGGGCGAGCGAGCCGGCGGGAGCTTGCGGAGCGCCCACCATAACGCGAGCGCGGTGAAGGCGACCTCGTAGACGAGCCACAGCACCTGCTCCGGCAGCGGACCCACCGTGGCGTCGAGCAGACGGAAGAGCGGCCACGCGATCGCCGGCACGACGAGTGTCCACGCCGCCGCTCGCGCCAGCGTCCGCAAGAGTGCCCGCTCGGGCGCCAGCACGCCGAGCCAGAGCGCAAAGACCCGGAAGTCGCCGAGCAGCACGAAGGGCAGCATCGGCGCGCCGGCCAGGCCGATGGCGATCGGGTCGAGCATGGTCTCGAGTGCGAACACCGTCGCCCACGCGCGCACGAAGCGCGCCGCCCGCGGATCTGCACCAGCCGTGCGCTCGCGCAGCCAGGGGCGCACCGCGAGGAAGAGCGCGGGCACCACGAGCAGAGCCCACAGTCCTTGCAGGTTGCTCCGGTAGAAGATCTCGAACGGTCCGGGCATGCGCGCGCCGACAGATGCGCCCCACCTACCCGGGAAGCGGCGCGCGTCGCAAGCCGCGGCGCGTGCGCCGCGATCGCCACGAGACCGGGTTTGCGATAGCATCAGCTACGTGGATCCCAATTCGAGCCTGCTGACCGACCAGGATCTCCACCTCTTCAACGAAGGAACGCACGTCCGCCTGTGGGAAAAACTCGGCGCCCACGCGATCGAGGGCGGTGTCCACTTCGCCGTCTGGGCGCCCAACGCCGAGCAGGTGACCGTGATCGGCGATTGGAACCACTGGAACCCGTCGTCGCATCCGCTGCGGCACCGTGGCAGCTCCGGCATCTGGGAGGGCGTCGTTCCCGGCATCGGTCGGGGCGAGCGGTACAAGTACCACATCGTCTCGCGCTACCAGGGCTATCGCATCGACAAGGCCGACCCGATGGGATTCCTCCACGAAGCGCCGCCCCTGACCGCGTCGCGTGTGTGGTCGCTGGACTACGCGTGGCGGGACGACGAGTGGATCGCGGCGCGGGGACGTCGCAACGCGCACGAGGCGCCGATGTCGGTCTATGAGGTGCATCTGGGCTCGTGGCGGCGCAGTCCCGAGACGCCGCACCTGCCGCTCGGGTACCGCGAGCTCGCCGTGCCCCTCGCCGAGTACGCCCGCGACCTCGGCTTTACGCACGTGGAGCTGCTGCCCGTGATGGAGCATCCGTTCTACGGCTCGTGGGGATACCAGCTCACCGGGTACTTCGCGCCGACGGCCCGCTACGGCACGCCACAGGACTTCATGTACCTGGTCGACACGCTCCACCAACACGGCGTCGGCGTCATCCTGGATTGGGTCCCGTCGCACTTCCCCACCGACGCCCACGGCCTCGGCTATTTCGACGGCACCCACCTCTACGAGCACGGCGACCCGCGCCAGGGGTTCCATCCCGACTGGCAGAGCTTCATTTTCAACTACGGGCGCGACGAGGTGCGCAGCTTCCTCCTCTCGAACGCGCTCTTCTGGCTGGAGCGCTATCACGTCGATGGGCTCCGCGTGGACGCCGTCGCGTCCATGCTCTATCTCGACTACTCGCGCCAGGAGGGCGAGTGGATTCCGAATCGCTACGGCGGGCGCGAAAACCTGGAGGCCATCGACTTTCTCCGGCGCTTCAACGAGCGGGTCTACGAGTACCACCACGGGGTGCACACCACCGCCGAGGAATCGACCGCCTGGCCGGCGGTGTCGCGCCCCACGTACCTGGGCGGCCTCGGGTTCGGCTTCAAGTGGGACATGGGATGGATGCACGACACGCTGGACTACATGGCGCGCGACGCGGTGCACCGGACCTATCATCACAACGCTCTCACGTTCCGCGGCCTCTACGCGAATGCCGAAAACTTCGTGCTGCCGCTGTCGCACGACGAGGTCGTCCACGGGAAGGGTTCGCTCATCCGCAAGATGTCGGGCGACCGCTGGCAGCAGTTCGCCAATCTGCGCCTGCTCTACGGCTACATGTGGACGTTGGCGGCGAAGAAGCTGCTGTTCATGGGCGGCGAGCTGGCCCAGGACCGCGAGTGGAACCACGACACGAGTCTCGACTGGCACCTGCTCGAGTACGCGCCGCACGCCGGGGTCCAGCACTGGGTGCGCGACCTGAACGCCGCCTACCGCGACACGCCGGCACTCCACGAGCTCGACTGCCATCCCGACGGGTTCGCCTGGATCGACTGCAGCGACTTCCAGCAGAGCACGCTCGCCTATCTGCGGCGCGGCCACGCGCCCGCCCCGCTGGTGATCGCGGCGTGCAACTTCACGCCGGTGCCGCGCCATGCCTTCCGCGTGGGAGCGCCGCTGCCCGGCCGGTGGCGGGAATTGCTCAACAGCGACGCGGAGGTCTACGGAGGCAGCGGACAGGGAAACTTCGGCGGCGTTGTGACGGAGCCGGTGTCCTGGCACGGGCAGGACCAGTCGTTGGTCATCACGCTCCCCCCGCTCGCCATCGTCGTGTTCGCCGGTCCGACCGCCTGACGCCGTCCCGGCGCGGGCGGGGCCTCACGGGCAGGTCGCGCAGCAGGCCGGGACGCCGCCCAACCCCGCGCACACCTGGCCGGCCGGGCAGTCGGCGTCGGTGGCGCAGCCGGTCTGCACGCAGCGGCCCCCGTCGACGCACACCCGCGGGGGCGGGCTGCCGTCGAAGTGCTCGAGGCACTGCCCTACCGGTCCGCAGGAGCCGCACGTACCGCCAAGGGTCGAACATGCCGGAGTCTTCGCCGCGGGGGTCCCGCCAGACTTGGCGGGCGCGTCGGCGTGCGCCGGACCAGCCAGCGCGAGGGCGACGAGCAGCAGGGCGATCCGCACGGCCCCCCCTATACCGCCCGGGATCGCCAGTGGCGACCCCGCCTTGCCGGCGGGCCCGCCGGGCCCGGCACGGCGAAACCCGCCACCGCCATGCCGCATCTGACCCCGCGTGCAGGCACACGGCCACACGATCTTCTCGATCGTCGCGCTGGCGGCAGCGGCGACGGCGTGTCACTGGGCCGTGCGCCGAGCCGGACGGCGGCTGCCGTTGGCGCTCACCCGCCGCCGGATCGACCCGCGCGCGGCGCATCCCGACCCGTCCCAACAGCACGTCGCCGACCTCCTCGTCCCACCGACGATCATCGTCATCTGGGGGGCGGCCCTCTGGGCCGCGACACGCGTGTCCCCGGCGCTGGACACCGCGGGGGGCGAGGCGGTGCACGCGGCCCAGGCCGCGGTCACGGCGCCGCTCTTCGCGGTCGACGGCCGGAGCTATGCTGCCCTGGACCTGGTCGCGATTCCGATCCTGCTGGGACTGCTCTGGTGGATCGTCGGCGTCGCGGCCCGCGCCGCGCAATCGCGGTTGCCGGGCTCCTTCGGGCTCGAACGGGGGGCGCAGCAGACCTTCGCCACGCTGGGACGGCTGGTCCTCACCGCCGTCGGCGCCTTGATCCTGCTCCAGGCATGGGGCTTCGACGTGCGCGGGCTCGCGATCGCGGCGAGCGTGCTCGGCGTCGGCATCGGGTTCGGGCTGCAACACCTCGCCAACAACCTGGTGAGTGGACTGGTGATCGGCCTCGAGCGTCCCGTGAAACCCGGGGACTACATCAGCGTGGGGGCGCTGCAGGGCACCGTCGAACGCATCGGTGCGCGGAGCGTCGAGCTCGTCACCCGCGACCGCGTGTCCATCCTCATCCCGAACGCGCGCCTGCTCGAGCAGGAGATCGTCAACTGGAGCCACGGGGACCCGACGTGTCGCGTCCACGTGCCCATTGGCGTCGCCTACGGGTCGGATGTCCAGGCCGTGCGCGCCGCCCTCCTCGACGCGGCGAGTCGGCATCCCAGGGTGCTCGCCGACCCGCGGCCCTCGGTGGAATTCCGCGCATTCGGCGACAGCGCGCTCTTGTTCGAGCTCGAGGTCTGGACCCGCGATCCCCGGACACAGCACGACCTCGTCAGCGACCTGAACTACCGCATCGACGGCGCGCTTCGCCGCCACGGCGTGTCGGTTCCGTTTCCCCAACGGGACATCCACCTCCGTACGCCCGACCTCGCGGCGGTCGCGCTCGCCTTCGCTCGCCACCACGTGGGCGACGACGCGCTGGCAGCGGCCCATGCCATGCTGGGCACCGGGCGGGCGCCGCGGTCCAACGGCGCGGACGACGAGGCGGTTCCGGAGCCACCGTGCCGGACGTGGGACGCCGCGGCCGTGGCCCGGCTGGTCGCGCGGCTCCGCAGCCGCGACGGACTCGCCATCGCCAACCGCCGCCATCGCCTCACGACGTACGAGCGCTGCTTCGTCGGCAGGGAGGCCGTCGACTGGCTCGTCCGGCAGGAGGCCCTCACGCGCGACGAAGCGGTCGCCGTGGGGCAACTCCTGGTCACCCGAGGCGTGATCCACCACGTGCTCGACGAACATCCGTTCCGCGACGCCGACCTGTTCTATCGGTTCGCCTGCGACGAACCCGCGCGATCAGATGCCGCCGGGGCCGCGCCCAGCCCCTGATCGGGGGGCGGCGCCGCATCTTCGCAACGGAGCGGATTCCGCCAGTCCGGCTTGCCAACCGTGAGAGAAGGGCCGGGGCGCAGGCGGCACAGCGTCCCTTCGGGGCTTGGCTCGCCCCTTGCTCCGCCTGCGGACATGGACGAGCAACCCAGGAGAGCGCTGGAGGAGGCCGTCGCCAGGCTCGACGAGGCGGCATATCGGATCGAGGAGGTGCGGACGCAATCGCCGACCGTCCCCACGCTCCACGAATGGATGTCGGCGCTCACCGAGTACTCGCTCGCCCTGTCAGACATCCAGCGCCTGCACGCGGAGTCGATCGGGGAGCAGCTACGCGCCATCGCCGAACGCCTGGGACTCGCCGGCGGGCAGTGAGCACGCCCTCCGCGCGCCGGAGGGCGCGCTCCCGCGCGCGGCTTCAGGCCTTCTCGGAGGCGGCTTCCTTGATCCGCTCGTAGCCCTTCTTGAGCGCTGCCACCAACGACTCCATGGCGGAGCCGAGTTCCTTGGCCGACTCGCCAGCAGCCTCCTTCACCGGATGCATCTGGCTGCCCAGCTCGTCCCACTTCTTCTCGAGGTCGTTCCACTGGTCCTTCAGCTCGGACTTCAAGAGGTGGGCTTTCAGCTTGAGCTCGTCGCGCAACTGACCGAGGTCCTTGACGTCACTCATCCATCGCTGCTCGCTCATCGCAGTAGCCTCCCGACCGCCGACCTAACACCGTGCGTCGTGCAGTCAACCCCGCATCGCACCGCCGGCGCGGCCCGGCGCCCCCGCCGCCCCGGCGCCGGCGCCACGCTTGACGGCGCCCACGCCCCCGTTCATGGTCGCCCGCGATCACGGGACTTCTAAGGAGGTTGCGCCGGCATGAAGCTTCTTGCCGTTCACCCGAGTAGCCTGATGTATTCGCGGATCTACCTCCGCCTCGAGCCGCTCGGACTCGAGCTGGTGGCGGCCGCGGCGCGAAAGGCGGGCCACGACGTCCGTCTGATCGACCTGCAGAGCGAGACACAAGACGACTACGTCCGCCTGCTCGACGAGTGGCGGCCCGACGCGGTGTGCTTCTCCGGCAACTACCTGGCCAACGTCCCGGAGATCGTCGATCTGGCCAAGCTGACGCACGAGCGGTTGCCGGCCACCTTCGTGTTCGTCGGCGGCCACAGCGCGTCCTTCACCGCGCGCGAATTGCTCGAGCACGCCGAGGGAGCGCTCGGCTGCGTGCTGCGCGGCGAGGGCGAGCCGGCGATCGCCCCGCTGCTCGACGCCGTGAAGCACGATCGCGGCGCCATCGGAAAGGTTCCCGGGGCCATCACCCTGGACGGCGAGGGCCCGCCGCCGCTGTTCGTGCATCACCTGGACGACCTCAGGCCGGCGCGGGACCTCCTGCGCCACCGCCGCCGCTACTACATCGGTCAGCTCGACCCCGCCGCCTCGATCGAGTTCAGCCGAGGGTGCCCGTGGGACTGCACGTTCTGCAGCGCGTGGACGTTCTACGGCCGGAGCTACCGCGTGAAGAGCCCCGAGTGCGCCGTCGAGGAGGTGGCGTCGATCCGCGAGCCCGGGCTGTTCATCCTGGACGACGTCGCGTTCATCCAGGCCGAGCACGGCATGGCCATCGGCGAGGCGATCGCCCGCCGCGGCATCCAGAAGCGGTACTGGCTCGAGACCCGCGCCGACGTGCTGCTGCGCAACAAGGAGGTCTTCCGGCTCTGGGCCCGGCTCGGGCTCAAGACCATGTTCATCGGCCTGGAGGCGCTCGACGAGGAGGGGCTCCTGAAGTTCCGCAAGCGCGTCACGGCGCCCAAGAACTTCGAGGCGCTCGAATTCGCGCGGACGCTCGGTGTGAATGTCGCCATCAACATCATCGCCGATCCCGACTGGGACCGCGAGCGGTTCCGCGTCATCCGCGAGTGGTGCGCAGAGATGCCCGAAGTGGTGAACGTGAGCGTCAACACGCCCTACCCCGGCACCGAAACCTGGTTCACCGAGTCACGCCGCATCACGTCGCGCGACTATCGGCTGTTCGACATCCAGCACGCCGTGCTCCCCACCAAGTTGCCGCTGCACGAGTTCTACGAGGAACTGGTGGCGACGCAGCAGGTGCTGGCCCGCAAGCATCTGGGCGCCCGACAGATCTGGGGCGCCGCCCGCAACGTGGCGCGGCTACTGGCCAAAGGGCAGACGAACTTCCTCCGCATGCTGTTCAAGTTCAACAGCGTGTACGATCCGAAGCTCCAGATGGCCGACCACGCCCAGCCGGTGCGCTACGAGATGCCGCTGCCGCCGGCGCCCAAGGAGAAGGTCGCCGCCGAAACGCTCTACATCCATCCGGGCCGCGGCCGCCGCGGCCGAGAGCTCGACACGGCGACCGAGCAGTTCGTCGAGGAGACCCGGATGGGCGAGGCGATCTGAGGGATCGCCTCAGGGCGTCATCGGCATGACGTCGCCCACGAACACCGCCTCGACGACGCTGCCGTCGTCGCGCTTGTAGTCCGTGTGGTCATTGCCGTTCAGCGTCACGCGGATCTCGTGCCGCCCCGGGGTCAGGCCGCCCACGTAATGCCAGGGGCCGTAGATGCGGGTGGTCTTCTTGCCGTCCACCCAGAGGTGCGCGTGCCCCTTGCCGGCCCGGTGCTTGGCGTCGGCCTGTTTCGGGGTGAAGCGGAACTTCCTGGTCTTCAGGTGCAGCGTGAAGCCCATCCCCGACGGCGTGGCGTCCAGCGTGACGCTCATGCCCTTGGGCGCTTCGTGGTGATCGCCGGTCTCCTCGTGGGCGAGCGCCGGAGCGCCGGTCAGCGCGACGGCGAGGGCGAGGGTGGTGAGGGAACGCATCCGCATCATGGGCGGAACACATACCCGCCCCACGCCCGGACCGACATGCGGCATGGTGTCGCAGCTCAGGGCCCCCCGGCGGGCGCGGCCGGCCGGCACGTACCGGGACCGGCTATCGCGATGCCGTCGGCGCGGAGCGACGCCTCGCAGGCGTCGACCGTCCCGCGCGCCGCCGCCAGCTCGCGCATGGTCGCGCCCGCGACGTCGCCGAGGAGGCTCCAGGCGGCCGATGCGTTGCAGCACACCTCCACCCGGCGGCGGTCGACTTCCGCGGCGAGGCCCGCGGGAACCTCGGGACCGCCGAGCCCGCGGCGGATCGCCGTCAGCTCGGCGAACGGCGCGCGGTACCCCTGCGCCACCGCCAGCAACTCGCCCCGATCCGCCGCCGGCAACGTGCCCCCGGCTGCGGCATCGCGCCGCTGGCGGATCGCCGCCTGGCGGCGCGTCAGCGCGTCCTGCGCCGCCATCGGTGCGGCGACGCGGATCAGCGCGCAGTCGCGCACCGGCCGCTTCGCAGGCGGCAGCGCAGCGCACGCCGCTTCGCCCTCGACGGCGATCGGCCCGACCAGCGCGGCGCCGGCGTCGCCCGCCTGCCACGCCGCCACCGCGCCGACTCGATAGAACGAGGGTGCCAGGCCGGGGCAGTCGCCGGCGCCCCGCCGTGCCTCGGCCGCCACCGCCGCCAGCCGTCCGTCGGCGGACGGTCCCGCGGCAATGTAGGTGCGGAGCTGGCCGTCGAGCGCGCCAAGGCGGCGGGCACAGCACCCGCTGGCGACGAACGCGAGCGCCACGAGGAACGCGACAGTAGATCTCGTCATGCGAGCGGCCTCCCTGCGAGTAGTTCGTCGAGCGACGCCACCGACAACGCACCGGGTGGCGCGCCCCGCAGCGCGCCGGGCAGCAGTGCGCGGAAGCCATGGAGCCACTCCCGGCTACCGTACCGTGCGGGGTCGCTGCCGACGATCTCGTTCAACCGTGCCGCCAGCCCGGCGACGGCCGCCGCCGGCGCGGCGCCGGGCGGGGTTCGGAGCGCGACCAGGACGGCTTCCCGCAGCGTGGTGCCGAACAGCACGCCCCCCGCATCGCGGCCGCGCGATGCGACACCGAGCAGCGCGACGACGATCGCAGCCGCGGGGCCCGTCTCGGTCGGCGAGGCCGACAACGGACACCACCGTCCCGGATTGGCCGCCGCCTCGTCCACGATCGCGCCCGCGACGGCCTGCCAGTCGTCCGGACCAAGGAGACCGTCCGCGTCCGCGGCGATGGCGGTGGCGATCGCCCGCATGATCGCATCCACCTCCGTGCGTCCGTCGGCGATCAGGCCAGGCGTGCTCGCGGCCCGGCGCAACACCACGTCGGCCAGCGGGATCAGCGCGTGCCGTACGACCGCGGGCGACGCGTCGAGCACCGGTCGCACGCCGTTCACGACCGAGGCGACCATCGTGCCGGCGGCACGCGGCCATGCCTCGGCGGCGGCGTCGGGGCGCGCCCCCGCCGCTCGCAGCGCGGCGACGGCGGCCGCCCCGAGCGCCGCGCCGCCATCGCCGGCGAAGGGCGGTGGCGCATCCACCAGCGCCTCCACGATGTCGCGGAACAACTCCGTCGCGACGCGCTCCGGCGGGTCACCCCGGGCAACGAACAACGCCGGGCGCGCCTCCGCAAGGTCGACGGCGGCGCGGTAGAGTGCGAGCAAGCCCGGCGTGTCGAGCGACGACCCGGGCGCCGGAGCGCCCGCCTGCTCGACCACCGCCCGCGCGAGCGCCCCCACGGCCGCCGCCATCCCCGCGCGGTCCGCCGCGACATCACCGACGTTTCGCGCCAGGGTCGCCACGGCCAGACGGGCCGCCGGACCCAGGACCGCGTCGGTGGCCGATCGCCAGCGCGACTGCGCGACCAGGTCGCCCGCGACGTCGGGCGGCAGGCCCGCGACGAGCGGCACGAGCGTGCGCTCGACCAGCGCGCGCAGGTCGTCGGCGTCGACCAGCGCGTCGGTGCGTTCGCTCAGCGCATCCAGCCCGGCGCGCAAGAAGACGCCGGCCGCGCGCTCGGCCAACCGGCTGCGCGGACCGCCCGCGTCGGCGTCGTCGGGGATCAGGGCCGACAACCGCCCCGCCATCGCGCCGAGCAGCGCCTCGCCAGTGCCGCCGACCCCCAACAACGAAGGCCGCGCACCGACGAACTCGAGCGCGACGTCGGCCAGGCTCGCGACGACACGGCCGACCGGCCCGACCGGCCCTCTGCCCTCCGCCCACTGCTGGATCATCGCCGCCCCGCCGACCTCGACCCGGCGGGTGGGTCCAAGCCCCACCGCGGCGTTGTCCTCCATGTCGAGCTGGACGGCACGCATCAGCAGCAACTCGGCCGCGCCCGGCACGCCGGGGTCGGGCCCGGTGCCCTTCCAGAAGCGGGCGTAGGTGCCGCCGTCCTCGATCTCGGCCAGGTGCCGGCTGAAAATCTTGCGCAGGAACGCGACGTCCGTCGCGGGAGCGACCAGGCCCGACGGGAAGAGCGCCGGCTTGTCGCGCTGGTACTGCTCGTAGGCGTCCTGGCCCTCGCGCGCGATGCGCAAGAGGGCACGGATGCCGAGGACGACGATGGTGGGATCCATGCGGGCGACCTCCCGGCGGGCGAGCGGTGCTAACACTCTTCCGCGCCGACCCGCAACACGCACGTCGGAAGCCCACATCCCGTCCCGTCGCCTTGTCGAGCCCGCAAGCGGCCGATATGGCTTGGGCCGCCCATGTACCGCTGGCTCGCTCATCTCGCTCTGCGCAGGCACCGCGCCATCTTGACGGCGAGCGGAATCGTGCTCGCACTCGCCGCGCTGGTGCTCTGGCACGGGGGCACCCTCAGCTCGGGCACCACGCAGGGCATCGAGTCGGAAGTCGCGCAGCAGCTCGTGTCCCGGAAGCTCGCCTATCCGGGCGAGTCGTCGTTCCTCGTCCTGCTGCGCGGGAAGGACGGACTGACCTGGAACGACCCCCGCTACCGCGCCGCGGTGGGCGAGGCGCTCGCGGGATTGCGCGCGGATCCGCGCGTGCGCGCCGTGCTCGCCCCCGACGATGCGCCGCAGCCCGTCGCGGAGCGCCTGGTGTCGGTCGACCGCACGCTCGCCCTGGCGGTCGTCACGCTGCGCGACTCCTACTTCGGCGCGGCCGCCGCCTATCCCTCCCTGCGGGACACGGTGCATTCGGACCGGCTCACCGCCGGTTTCACCGGCCATCTCGCCTATCGCCACGATCTCGACCGGACACTCGAGCACGACGTGCTCTTCGCGGAGCTGGTGAGCCTGCCGCTCGCGATGCTCGTGTTGATCGCCGTCTTCCGCACCGTCGGGGCGGCCGCGGTGTCGGTCGGCGTCGGCGCCCTCGCCGTCGTCACCGGCATCGCCGCGATCACGGCGCTCTCCCGGGTGGTCGACATCGCGGTCTACGCGATCAACGTCGCGTCGCTGATCGGCCTCGGGGTGGCGATCGACTACTCGCTCTTCATCGTCAGCCGCTACCGCGACGAGCTCGAGGCGGGCGCCACCCCGGACGACGCGCTCGTCACCGCGCTCGACACGTCCGGGCACGCGGTCGTCTTCTCCGGGTTCGCGGTCGCCATCGGGCTCGGCAGTCTGCTCTTCTTCAAGGGATCGTTCCTCGCGACGATGGGGGTGGGCGGCACGATCGTCGTCGCGCTCGCCG
Source organism: uncultured delta proteobacterium (assembly GCA_963851365.1). Lineage (GTDB taxonomy): Bacteria > Desulfobacterota > Binatia > DP-6 > DP-6 > CAVQLX01. The sequence continues at coordinate 190,645 of CAWKPA010000001.1, forward strand.
TCGTCTTCGCCCTCACCTTCCTCCCCGCGCTCCTGGTCGCGCTCGGGCCCCGGATCGACGCGGGGCGCCTGCCACTCCCGCGGCTCGGCGCGTTCGACGGCATGTGGCACCGGATCGCCACCTGGGTGATGCGGCGGCCGGTGCTCGTCCTCCTCCCGACGCTCGGCCTGCTCCTCGCCCTCGGGTCGCCGTTCTTCCGCCTCGCGATCGCGGCCGCCGACATCGACACGCTGCCGCGCGGCATCGAGGCCCGAGACGTCTACGAGGAACTCCGCCAGGCCTTTCCGGACCAGGCGCGGACGCGGCTCCTGGTGGTGGCGCGCTACCCCAGCGCGCCGGCCTATACGCCGGAGCGGGTCGGGCCGCTCTACGACCTCGCCCAACGGCTCGCCAAGCTGCCCGGCGTGGTGAAGGTCGAGGGCGCCGTGGACACCGATCCGCGCCTGTCGCGCGCCTACTTCGAGGCGGACGCGGAAATGGCCGTCGACGAGCTGCCCGCTGCGGCGCGCCGGATGCGCGCCATGACGACGTCCGAGAACCTGGCGCTCCTCACCGTGCTCACCGACGCCCCGCCCACGAGCGAGGCGGCGCGCGCGCTGGTGCGCGCCATTCGCGCCGATCGCCGCGTCGGCGACGGCGAGATCGTCGTCGGCGGCGCGCCCGCCAACGACGTCGACCTGAACGCCTTCATCCTGGCGCGCGCCCCGTACGCGATCGCCTTCGTGCTGCTCGTCACCTACGTGGTGTTGTTCGCCATGCTGCGATCGGTCCTGCTGCCGCTCAAGGCGGTGGTGATGAACCTCCTCTCGATCAGCGCGTCGTTCGGCGCCCTCGTCTGGATCTTCGAGGAAGGTCACCTCGCCGGCCTGCTCCGCTTCGAACCCGGCCCGCTCGACGCCGCGGTGCCGGTCCTGCTGTTCTGCGCCGTGTTCGGCCTGTCGATGGACTACGAGGTGCTGATGCTGTCGCGGATGCGGGAGGAGTATCTCCGGACCGGCGACAACACGTGGGCGGTCGCGGAGGGGCTCGAGCGCACCGGCCGGCTGATCACCAGCGCCGCCGCCATCATGGTCACGGTCTTCGGGGCCTTCGGCCTGGCGCGGGTGATCCTCGTCAAGTCGATGGGCGTCGCCCTCGCGGTGGCCGTGGGACTCGACGCGACGCTGGTGCGCGTCCTGATCGTCCCCGCCACCATGCGCCTCTTCGGCGATCTCAACTGGTGGGCTCCCGCCTGGCTCGGCGGCGTGCGGCCCCGGTCGACTCCCTGATTCCCTTTTGCGCCGAAGAGCGTATGGTGCGCGCATGACCAGACGTCTCCTGCTGGCGATGGGGGCCGTCGCCTCGGCACTCGCGGCGCTGCCGCGCGTCGGGACGGCCGAAGACCGGCAACGCCGCTACGTGATCGGCGTCGCCGGCATGACCTGACCCTCGGGCTGCGCACAGAGGGTCCGTGGGATCCTCCAGACACTCCCGGCGATCGAGCAGGTCGAGGTCGATTTCGACGCCAAGACGGCCACCGTCACGTGCAAACCCGGCGAGTCGCTGGCGCGCGATGCGGTAGCCAAGGCGTTCGAAGGCACCCGGTACTCGGTGCGCAGCTTCGACGCCCCCTGACCCCGCTGGCCGCATCGTCCGGTCCGCGTTAAGCAGCGGCATGCTCTTCCGGCAATTGTTCGACGCGCAGTCGTCGACCTACACATATCTGCTCGCCGACGAGACGACGCGCGAGGCGCTGCTCGTCGACCCGGTGTTCGAGCAGTTCGAGCGGGATCGGGCCCTGCTCCGCGAGCTGGGGCTCGTCCTGCGGTACACGCTGGAGACCCACGTCCACGCCGACCACGTGACGGGCGCGTGGTTGCTCCGCAACGCGGTGGGCTCGCGCATCGTCCTGTCGCGCCACGGCGGCGCCACCGGCGCCGATCTGTACGTGGACCACGGGGACACCGTCGCCGCGGGCGCGGTCGCGCTCGAGGTCCGAGCCACGCCCGGACACACCGACGGCTGCGTCACCTACGTCACCGCCGACCACCGCATGGCGTTCACCGGCGACGCGCTCCTCATTCGCAGCGCGGGCCGCACCGACTTCCAGCAAGGCGATCCGGGGCTGCTCTACCGGTCGATCCGCGAGCAGATCTTCACGCTGCCCGACGACTGCCTCCTCTACCCCGGTCACGACTACAGCGGCCGCACCGTCACCACCGTCGGCGAGGAGAAGCGCTGGAACCCGCGTGTCGGCGGCGAAGCGAGCGAGGAGGATTTCGTCGGCTATATGCGCAACCTGGGCCTGCCGCATCCCAAGCAGATCGACGTCGCCGTACCGGCGAACCTGCGGTGCGGCGAGCCCGCGGGAGGCGCCGTTCCGGCCAGGCCGGCGTGGGGACCGGCCGTCCGCACGTTCGCCGGGACGCCGGAGATCGACCCGACCTGGGTGGCCGACCACCGCGATGCCGTCACCATCCTCGACGTCCGCGAGCTCGCCGAGCGCACCGGCGACCTGGGGCACGTCGACGGCAGCATCCACATCCCCTTGGGCGAGCTGCGGGCGCGACTGGCCGAGGTGCCGACGGGCAAGCCCGTCATCACCATCTGCCGGTCCGGCCGGCGCTCGGCGCAGGCCGCCGTCATCCTCGAGCAGGCGGGCCTGCCCGAGGTGGCGAACTCCGCGGGCGGCATGCTGCGCTGGCGCGCGCTCGGCCTGTGACGACAGGCCTCCTCTCACCGGCGCTCCTCCGCGGGCTGCTCGCCTCGCCGCTCGGGCTGCTGGTCGGGTTCTCGCTCGGCGCCCTCGGCAGCGGCGGGTCCATCCTGGCCGTGCCGTTCCTGGTGTACGCCGCCGGCCAGTCACCGCAGGAGGCCACCGCCGCCAGCCTGCTGCTGGTCGGCACCGCGGCAGTGTCGGGCTTGCCGAAGCACTGGCGGGCCGGCCGCGTGCGCACACTCACCGGCATCGTCTTCGGCCTCGCCGGCATCGGCGGCTCGCTCGCCGGCACCGCGGTCAACCGTCGCATCGACCCGAACATGCTGCTGCTCGCGTTCAGCGGCCTCATCCTGGTGGCCGCGTGGCGCATGGTGACCGCATGTCCCACCTGTACGCGCGTCGGCGAAGCGCGCGAGCTGGCGACCGGCGAGCACGCGGTCCATCGGGACCTCGACGCGGGGCGGGTGCTGCTGCTCCTCGCGGCCGGCACCGCCGTCGGCTTCTTGACCGGGCTCTTCGGCGTCGGCGGCGGCTTCGTGATCGTGCCCATGCTCACCTTGCTGCTGGGCTTCGCGATGCCCGAGGCCATCGGCACGTCGCTGCTGGTCGTCGCGATCAACAGCGTCGTCGCGCTCCTCGCCCGCCTCGGCTCCGCCCACCTCGATTGGCTGCTGGCGGGGGCGTTCACCGCCACGGCGGTCATCGGCGCACAGATCGGCGGACACGTCGCCGACCGGCTCGATCCCGAGCGCACCCTGCGGCTCTTCGCCGCCGCCCTGGTCCTGCTCGCGCTCTACACCGGCGGGCGTGCTCTCCTGGCGGGCGCCTGACCTTCACAAAGGTCTGCGCAACCCGTAACCACCTCCTGTCGCCGGAGCCGCGCACGGCCCGGATCACATTCACGAAGGAGGACACACGACATGATTCCGAAACGTCTGCTCGGCGCACTCGCGCTCACGGCGGTCGCCACCACCACCTTTGGGGCCCCCAAAGTGGTTCCCGGGAAGCCTGGCGACCAGGACATCGTCACCATCGCACAAGAGGCCGGGTTCACGTACCTGCTGGGCGCCGTCGGCTGCCTGACCGACGAGGCGGGAAACAACCCGGTCGTGGACCTGCTGACGGGTGACGACAAGTATACGGTGTTCGCCCCCACCAACGACGCGTTCATCGCGCTCCAGCAGGCGCTCGGCATCACGGAGCCGTCGCCGGACGCCACCTGCGCCCTGCCGGACGACGTCGTCTTCGACGTGCTGGCCTACCACGTGACGGAGGGTCGCCGATTCTCCAACAGTGTGTTCAACCGCCGGAACCCGAAGTCCATCCTCATGCTGAACGGCAAGACCATCAGGTCCAACCCGAACCTCACCCTGACCGACGTGCCGCAACAGGTGATCTCCGTCGTTCCGCCCCTGGTGAACGTGAACGCCAGCAACGGCGTGATTCACCAGATCGACACCGTGATGCTGCCCTTCGTTCCATAGCCTCCCCCGGCCCGAGCCGAGTCCCCACCGCAGGGGCCGCCGGCGCGCTGCGCGCGGGCGGCCCCTGCGCGGGTCGGTTGTGGTACAGGGCGGAGTGTGGCACCGCAGGGGCTCGTCCACCGACACGCCATGGAGCCCACGTCGTTCATCGCCAAGGTCATCGGCCCGGTACTGCTCCTGCGCGCGCTCTCGATCCTGATCGACCGGACGCATCTGACGGCGATGGTCCGCGGCCTCGACCGCGAAGTGGAGACGGTCGCCTTCTCGGCCTTCCCCATCGGCCTCCTGATGGCGTGCATCGCGCTCGCGCTGACACCCGTCGACACCGCCAGCCTGGCCGGCGTCCTGCTCCGCGTGATCGCCTGGGGCGGCATCCTGAAGGGGGCGGCGTTGATCCTCGTTCCCCGGGCGGTCGTGGCGAAGGCCGCACTCCTCGAGCGAGCTGGATTCCTGAACGTCGTCCTCGTGGTCACGCTGCTGGTCGGCGGGTACTTCACCTGGTTCGGCTACGTGGCGAGCGCCCGGTAGCGGGCCATGGCCGACGACGATCTCGTCACTTCCGCGTTCCGGCGGTTCACCGCGCTCGGCGGCCTCGCCGGGCGCGTGGGCGCGTCGGTCCTGGCATCGCGCATCGGCGACCTCGCCCGCGGGGACGTCGCGCGCGCCGCGCACCATACCGAGATGCTCGTCCGCAACGCCACGCGCGTCGCCGAGACGCTGGGCCGCATGAAGGGCGGCGCGATGAAGGTCGGGCAGATGCTGAGCCTGCACGCCGACCTGCTTCCCCCCGAGGTGGCCGCGGTGCTGCGGACGCTGCAGGCGCAGGCGCCGCCGGTCCCGGCCGAGGTGATGGAATTCGAGGCACGCGGCCAGCTGCGGAACTTCGACGCCTTGTTCGCGACGTTCGAGCCCGCCCCGTGCGCCGCGGCGTCGATCGGCCAGGTGCATCGCGCCACGCTGCGCGACGGCCGCGCGGTGGTGGTGAAGATCCAATACCCCGCCATCGACCAGATCATCCGCGCGGACTTGAGGAACCTGAAGGCGGTGTTCCAGTCGCTCTTCGCGCTCTTCACCGACGCCGAGTTCGATCCGATCTGGCAGGAGATTCGGGAGCGCCTGCTGGAAGAGCTCGATTACCTGCGTGAAGCCGCCACCATCGACCGCATGCGGCGCCTCCACGCCGACACGCCGGAGATCACCATCCCGGCGGTCGTGCCGGAGGCGACCACCGCGCACGTGCTCACGCTGGAGCGCGTCGACGGCATCTCGCCCGATGCCGCGTGCTCCGACGCGTCCGACGCCACACTCCGCGATCACTGGGGCCGCACGCTCTTCGGGTTCGTCTTCCGCGGCCTCTTCGTGCACCGGCTGCTGCACGCCGATCCCAACCTGTCGAACTTCGCCTTCCGGCCCGACGGCGGCCTGGTGGTGTACGACTTCGGCTGCGCCAAGGAGGTGCCGGAGGCGCTCGCCGCCGGCTATGCGCGGGTGATGCGGGCGGCCATTGAAGGCCGTCGCGACGACATCCCGCTCGAGCTGCGCGATCTCGGCGTGCGCTTCGCCGACGGCACGCCGCTCCCGGCCGCGATGACCACGCCGTTCGTCGATTTGTTCAGCGAGCTCTTGCGCGCGGAACCGCCCTACACGTTCGGGTCCGACCCGACGATCTACCTCCGGCTGTTCGATCTCGGGTTGTCGCACGCCCGCGAGGCGTCGCAGCTGCGCTACCCGCGTGACATCGTCTTCGTGAACCGGACCCTGGGGGGCCACTTCGGCAACCTGGCCCGGTTGCGCGCGACGGCCTGCTGGCGTGACCTGGCGTTGCGCCACCTGGCCGAGGCCGGGCGCTGAGCGCCCGTCAGCCGCCCAGGCGCAGCAGCCGCTCCAGCACATGCCGCCGGAATGCCGGGGCGTCGACGCCGGTGGCGCACCGCATGGGACGCGTACCGGGCACCGGCCGCGGATGCGCGATCGTGCGCAGCACGCCGGCGCGTACGCCGACCTCGACATGGAGGTCTTCGAACCGGCACACGTCCTCCCGGTACACGCTCGCCAGTGCCAGGGGATCGTGCAGGAAGGCGACGTTGTCGCCGTCCATGCGAGCGCCCCACCCGCCGAACAGCCGCCGCATGACCGGCGTCCAACGCCGGATCGCGCCGCCGAGCATCTCCAGCAACGGCCCGCCGGCGGCGTCGAGACGCGTGAGGTCGCCGGCCGTCATCCAGGTGCGCAACGTCACGTCGGCGGTGACCAGACGCACCGGGACAGCGAGCGCCAGCACCTCGCAGGTCGCTGCCGGATCCGCACAGAGATTGTAGTCGACGCCCGGCGGGAACGTGGCGCCCCCGTACGTCACGTCGCCGAGATGGCCGCCCATCACCGTGAGCCGGGCGATGCGGGCCGCCGCATCCGGGTGGCGGGCGACGAGCTCGGCCAGGTTGGTGAGCGGGCCGACGGCGCAGACCTCCAGGTCGTCGTGTGCGCGGAGCAGCCGGGCGAGCGCGTCGACGGCATGTTCGCCCGGATCGCCGGCCGGCGCGGCCGGGTCGACGATCCCGTCGCCCTCCAGACCGAACCAGACGAAGGCGTCCCCGCCGCCGCGCGGAGCGTCGCAGCCCGCGAACACCGGCACGTCGGAACGACCGCCCGCCGCGAGCAACCGCCGCGCGATGCGCGCGCGCAGCGGCGCCGCACGGCTCACCGTGGTGACCGCCGCCAGGTGGATCTCCGGCGACGCCAGCGCGAGCGCGAGGCAGATCGCGTCATCGACATCGCTGCCGATGTCGGTGTCGAGGATCACCCGTCGCGTCACGCGCGGCTCCGCAGCGCCGCGCCGAGCGCGTTCATGTCGGCGGGCGGCTCCCGGATCAACCGCGCCGCCAGGGCGACGGCGGCGCGCCCGGCGTCATCCCTCGCCACCGCGGCCACGCGCGCCGCGCCGATGGTCCGGCGCATCACTTCGAAGCCGGCGTAGCGCGCCACGTCCGGGAACGCGGCCCGGACGGGCAGCGGGCAGGCGCCCCCGTAGGCGCGCCACACGGCGGCCGCCCGGGGCGCCGCGCTCGCCGGATCGTCTCGGCCGAGCGCCGCGAGCAGGACGTGCCCGATCAGCGTACCGACATCGAAGGCCGGATCGCCCACGTGGGCGATCTCGGCATCGAGGAGTTTGGGCCCCCCTGGCGCCAAGAGCACGTTCCCCGCCTGGACGTCGCCGTGCAGGAGCGCGCCCCGTGGCTCGAGATACCGCGCGTGGGCGGCACGGGCGATCCCCCGGAGCGCGGCATCGCGCCACACCGCCTCGGCCGCCTCTCGCAGCGGCGGCGACAGCGGGAACTCGTTGGGCGCGAACGGCAGCGCGAAGATGTGCGCGCCATGGAGCTGCCGCATCTCGTCATTCGGGAACTTCGCGGCGGGCACCGCGGCGGCGGTCGCCGCATGCAGCGCGCCCAGCAGCCGTCCGAGCGCCGCCAGCGCATCGTCGACCGGGGCGCCGCGCAGCAGCGCCTGGTCGAGCCGCTCCGCCGCACCCAGATCCTCCAGCACCAGGACGCACCGCACCTCGTCGAAATCGACGATCGCCGGGCACACCCCGTCGCGGTCGAGCGGGCGGGCGACAGCGAACCACCGGTGCTCGAAGACGATCCGCATCGGATCGGCGGAGTACTCGGGGAAGCGCTCGAGCGTCCCGCGCGCCTGCTTGACGATCCAGCTCCGCCCATCGGCCGCCCGCACGCGCCGCACCCAGTTGATGTTGCCGTCGCCCGCGGCCTCGACGTGCAGCGCCGCATCCGGGACCACCAGCCCTCGGCCGCGCAGGTAGTCGGGCAGTGACGCCTCCGACAGCGGGGCAGGCTGGTGGATCGACGACATGCCGGGGTCGGTTGTTCCGCGCGCCGGCGCACTGATGCAAGCCGCGGGCGCGTCAGTCGGGGGCCGATCCACCATGCCCGGCGCCGCGGCGCGTGCGGATCCGCTCGCGGGTGTTGCGCTCGCGGAGCACCCGCAGGAATTCCGGCAATCCGAAGAGGAACGGATGCCGCCGCAGCTCGGGCGTGACCCGGATGTGGACGCCGGCCTTCCGCTCCGCCTCGCTGACGGCCAGGTCCACGAGGTTCGGCTCCGTCATCACGATCCGCGGCCAGCGGAAGAAGCCTCGGCGCCGACTGCGGCGCACCAGCGCCCACGCCGTCGTGGCGAGCTGACGCCAGGCGTCCGGATCGCCCGTGCGGACGGTGCCGTGGCCCGCGGGCGCGATCAACCCCGTGGATTCCCCGAAGGCGTCGAGCAGGACGTCGTGCAGGGCCCGGTAGTGTGCCGCATCGGCGTCGTACAGGGCGCGCACGCGCTCCCATCCCTCGAGACGCGGCTCGCCGCGAAAGCTGATCCCGAGCAGCTCGAGCGAGAAGTCCTCACGAGTGCAGCGCTCGGGAAGCAACGCCAGCGCCACGGGTGCGAGCGTGCAGTGGGCGGCGAGCAGCTGCTCGACCAGCCACGCGCGGTCGGCGTCGTCCCGGGTCCAGGCGAGCCAGACCCGCTTGGTGAGTCGCCCCGCATTGTAGACGTCGCGCAGCGCCGGGCCGCACTCGCGCTCGAGATCGGCCGCGCTGATCACGTTGTACTTGCCGCGCACCTCACGGTGGCCTTCGCCGTCGCTCCAGAGGAAGTAGACGTTCGGCGGGATCGTCCGGTTCCACCAGACATGGAACGCGTTCTGGTGGAAGCCCTCGTAGTCGTCGACCACCAGGTAGACGTCGGGAAAGCTCTTCGGCTTACGGAGCCCTGCCACGTACCACGAGCCGTATCCGATCACCGCGCGGACGCCGGTGGGATGGCGCGCGCGCACCGCGTCCGGCAGATCGTGCCAGTCGGCCTCCGCCGGACGCTCGACGGCCTGCCGCAGCAGGTCGCGTAGGCGCGCGGCGGCGGCCGCCGCCGGTTCCCAGACCAGGCCCCCCATTGGCTCGTCGTCCTCCGCGAGGCAGCATACCGCGAATCGTCCCCCATCTGATATCGCTGTCGCGCATCGTGTTGGCCGCGGCCTTCGTCCACTGGGTCCGCACGCCCCCGGTCGCGGTCGGGCTCCTCTGCGCCGCCGGCATCTCGGACTGGCTCGACGGCTGGGCGGCGCGACGCCTCGGGCAGGAGAGCGAGCTCGGCCGGCTCCTCGATCCGATCTGCGACCGCGTCTTCGCCGTCACCGTGCTAGCGACGCTGGTGGTGATCGACGCCTTGCCGCTCTGGCAGCTCGGCGTGCTGATCGCGCGCGACGTGGCCAACACGCTCGGCGCGCTGGTGGTCTGGCTGGCACGCCCCGAGCGGGTGGTGGGCCTGCGCCCCCGGCTCTCCGGCAAGCTCGTCACGTCGCTGCAGTTCTGGGCCGCGGTGCACCTGGTCCTCGGGCTGCCGGGCTTCCCGATCACGCTGGCGGGGGTCGCGGCGGCGACGGCGTGGGCGTTCGTCGATTACTGGGGCCAGTTCCGGACGCTGCTGGCCGCCGACGGGCGGTAGCCCCCGGCGCGGGTCACCCGCCCGCCAGGAGGCGCTGCGCGAAAAAGTCGATCACCCGCCTCTCGGCCCGCTTCGTCGGCCCCTCCGGGTCGTCGTCGCGCAGGTTCACCGTCAGGACCGAGTGCGCGCCGAAGCCGGGACCGGGCTGGGCGTCCTTCGGGTCGATCTCGATGGCCTCGAAGCGGTCGCCGAAGGTCCGGCGATAGGTGGCGAACCGTTCGTCGGGCACGAACGGGTCCCCGAAGAAGCGGAGCCCGATCATCGACAGGTCTTCGGTCTCGAAGCGGTACTTGGCGCAGGCGACCTCTTCCGGCGAGGCGTCGAAGGCGCGCTTGCGCGCCGCACCCATGGGAAACGGCATCGACGGCTGCGACAGCACCGGGGCGACGACGGCGGGCTCGGTCATCATGGCCAGGGCGAAACCGCCGGTGAAACACATGCCCACCGCCCCCACGCCGGGGCCGCCGCACTCCGCGTGCGCCTTCCGGGCGAGCGCGCGCAGCCAGTCCACGATCGGGCTCGAGCGACCCGTCGCCCAGGCGTCGAACTCGCGGCGGACGCAGAGCGCCTTCGCGATCTCGCCGAGCGCGTAGGGCAGCGACACCGGCCGGCCGTCTTGGCCGAAGAGGCTCGGCAGAAACACGGTCATCCCGGCGGCGGCGACGCGGTCGGCGAACCGGATCACCAGCGGGTGGAGTCCCGGCATCTCGTGGATGACGATCACCGCGGGACCGGTCCCGCGCCGGTAGACCCGCCGGGTCCATGGTCCGTCCTGGAACTCGAATCGCTGGTAGCTCGCCAGTGCCGCGTCGTACCCCATCTCGGCAGGAATCGTACCACGGACCGGCCACGGGGAGCACCCCGGGCGCCTCCGGGCGGGCGGCGGCGACGTGTGGACGCCGTGCGCACGGAGCCCGGAGCGGGTATCCTCGACGCCGTGCCGCCTCCGCAGCCGTTCGAGGGAACCGATGCATCGCTCGCGTTGCGCGAGCGGCCCGCGTGGTTCGACGACGCCAAGTTCGGGATCATGATCCACTGGGGCATGTTCGCGGTGCCGGCCTGGGCCGAAACGATCCTCGATCCGGGCGACTGGCTCGCGGACTTCAGCAAGCTGCTCGAACCGCCCGAGTTCGGTCGGGAGTGGTTCACGCACATCCCGTACACGGAGTGGTACGCGAACACGATCCGCATCGCGGGCAGTCCCGCGCAGCGGCACCACCACGCGACCTACGGGCCGGACTTTCCGTACGAGGCGTTTCGCAGCGAATTCGACGACGCCGCCGCCACCTGGTCGGCGGAACCGTGGGCCGACCTGTTCGCCGACGCGAACGCCCGCTACGTCGTCCTGGTGACCAAGCACCACGACGGCTTTGCGCTCTGGCCCACCGCGGTGCCGCACCCGCGTCGCGCGGGCTGGCACGCCGCGCGCGACTACGTCGGGGAACTCACGACCGCCGTGCGCCGGCGCCGCATGCGGATGGGGCTCTATTACTCAGGCGGCCTCGACTGGTCGGTCCGACCCGGCGCCATCGCGACCACGCTCGACATGATCGGCGCCACGCCGCAAGACGCCGACTACGTCGCCTACGCCGATGGGCAGTGGCGCGAGCTGATCGAGCGTTACCGGCCCTCCGTCATGTGGAACGACCTCGGCTACCCGACGAACGGCAACGTGCTCGGGCTGATGGCCGATTACTACAACGCCGTGCCCGACGGCGTCGTGAACGACCGCTTCGCGCTTCTCCCCGGCCAGGTCCACGCCGACTACGTCACTCCCGAGTTCCACTGCGCCCCGGGGATATCGGAGAAGAAGTTCGAAACCGTGCGCGGCATGGGGCGGGGCTTCGGCTACAATCGCAACGAGCGCGACGACGATCTCGCGAGCGCCCCCGATCTGATCCGTCTCCTGGTCGACGTCGTGTCGAAGAACGGGAACCTGCTGCTGAACGTCGGCCCGCTGGCGAACGGCACCATCCCCGGGGCGCAAGTCGAGCGCTTGCGTGCGATCGGCACGTGGCTGCGGAAGAACGGGGACGCGATCTTCGGGACGCGCCCCTGGGAGCGCGCCGAGGGGACGACGGCCGCCGGCCAGGCGGTGCGGTTCACCCAGCGCGGCGACGGCGCCGTGGTGTACGCCATCGTCCTCGGAGCGCTGCCCGCGGACATCGTGGTCCTCGACGACCTCGCGCTGACGCCGAGCGCGGTCCGCCTGTTGGGTCATGACGGGACGGTGCCATGGTCGCGCAGCGGGCAAGCGCTGCGGCTGGAGATACCCGTGCCGCCTGCACCCGACGCGGCCCACGTCTTCGCCATCGCGCGCTGACCCGCGCCACCCTCGGGCACTGGGCGGCTCGACGGGATCAGGACGGCGGCCGGGGGGGGCCGTCGTCAGGGGTGACGTCGTAGATCGGCCCGGGCGGATGCACGCGAAAGTCGCCGTCGACGGCGACGTGGATGCGCCCCTGCTCCCTGGCGCGCTCGATCCGGCGTCGCACCTCGGTCTTCAGGCGCCCCCGCACCGCCGGGATCAGGGCGAGGAAGCCCGCGGCGTCGGTCAGCACTCCCGGCGTGACGAGCAGTGCGCTGGCGACGAGGATGATCGCAGCGTCGAGCAGAGACGACGCGGGCAGCCGGCCACGGGCGAGCTCGGCCTGCATCTCCCGGATGACGCCCAGCCCCTGATGCCGGGCGAGCGACGCGCCCAGCACGCCGGTGCCGATCACGAGCGCGATGGTGGCGACGGTGCCGATGGCGGAGCCGATGCGGATCAGCAACGCGAGCTCGACCGCCGGGACGACGACGAACAACAAGAGCAGGCGGGACACCGCCGGCAGCCTAGCACGCGCGGGGCCGCGCCGGGACGGGAGTCACGTCGCCAGCACGCGTTCGGGGTTGCGCCGGCGCACGAACTCCGCGAAGTGTCCCAGCCAGCCGGACGCGGCGACGCTCGGCCGCGCCTTGCACCGCTCGACGTAGCTCGCCAGCGACGGGGTGTGCCGCGCCCAGTCGTAGCCGAGCGCCTCGAAATGCATCAGGAGGGGGAACACGGCGATGTCCGCGAGCGTGAACTGCTCCCCCGCGAGAAAGCTCCGGCCCTCGACGTACGCGTCCCAGCGGGGCAGCTCGGCCCGGAGCGCCTCGATCCGCGGTGCGAGCTGCTCGCGGGTCTGAGAGCCGAAGACCACCGAGCCCATGATGTTCTTCGGATCGAGCTTGGCCTGGAATTCCTCGATCCGCATCAACGCCTCCGCGTACCGCCGGCGGTCGGTCACGGGGGGCATCAGCGCCGGTTCCGGCACGACGGCGTCGATGAAACGGATGATGGCGACGCTCTCCCACACGACCACCACGTCGCCACCGTCGTCGCAGACGAGCGTCGGCACCTGGCCGCGCGGCGTGAGGTCCGCGAGCGGCGGCCGCCGGTGCTCGCCCGCGAGGAGATCGACGCTCACGGTGTCGAAGGCGAGGCCCTTCTCGCGCAATGCAAGCTCAGGCCGGACGCCGTTGTGCGAGAACGGAGCGGTATAGATCGTGAACCGCGGCTGCGCCATGCCGGCAGGCTAGCGGACGGCGGAGGACGACGGTAGCCCGCGACGACGGGGCAGGCCCGACGTCATGCGCGAAGAGCGAGGTCGCCCGACGGCGGGTCACTCCGACCATGGGAACGACGCCCAGGGGAACTCCCCACATCCGCGCGCGCCCGCCTGCGGGTACTCGGCTGGTGTCAGACCCCGACGGAGCTTCGCCAAGGTCCAGAACATGCGGCACTTGTCCCGCTGCGCCGGCAGGCGCGGGTCGGCGTCGATGGCGGCGATGACGCCGGCGCGGGTCATGCCCTCGGACGACAGGCGCGGGCCGCCGCCGGCCGGCGTATCGAGGACCAGGAACCGCGGCGCCTCGCCCCAGCGCGCCCACTCCGTCAGGGCGCCGTCGCGGCCGCGGCCCGGATCGCCGGTGCGGGCGAACTGCGCCCACCACGCCATCATCTGCCCCGACAGGGTCTCGCGCCCCTGCAGGTTGGCCCCGGTGAACATGACGTTGCCTTCGCTGCCCAGGTCCCAATGGCCGAAGACGAAGGGATCTCGAAGGCGTGGGCCGCACCAAGCATGCGGGACAGGTCCGCGCCGAGCATCGTGGGCTCCTCGTCCCAATCGAAGCGATAGACGAACACGGGCTCGGACTGCGTCGCCGCCAGCGCGGCGGCGGGCTCGTCGGCGCCGATCGCCTTCCACATTCGCGACTGGTACTCGGCCGAGGCGTCGTATGCCGCGGGATCGCGCAGTCGCGGGAGCAGTCCGAACCAGCGCCGCACCAGCGCGGGGTCACCGAACATGAAGAGCTTCGCTTCGTCGCGCGTGGTGCCGAGCATCACCGGCACGTGGTGCTGTGCGCCGCGGCGGATCGCGTCGAGCGCGTCGCCCGGCGGCAGCACCACGCCGTCGCCGAAGACCTGCGGCATGTCGATGAGCTCGGAGTTCGGGTTCGGGGGATAGGCGCGCAGCACGTCGTACGCCGGCCGCTCGCGCAGCAGGCGCGCCAGGGCGTCGAGCGCGGTCGCGAGCACCGCCTCCTGCGCAGCGGACGCGTCGCGGGCCAGCCCGCCCGCGACCAGCAGGCGGACCAGAACATCGCCGGATGCGTTCGATGCCCCCGGGTCCCAATCGTTGGCGAAGCCTTCAGCGCTACCGGGCGGGTCGAATCGCGTGCCGCCGCTCTGGACCACGGCGCGGTGGAAGAGCCCGCGCGCCGGTGCGGCGACCAGCAGCGCCATCACGTCGCGGCCGCCGGCCGACTCGCCGAAAATGGTGACGTTGGACGGATCGCCGCCGAATGCCGCCGCGTTGTCGCGCACCCACGCGAGCGCCTGGATGTGATCCAGCGTGCCGAAGTTCCCGGAGCGTTCGGCGGGGCTGGTATCGTCGCCGCGCAAGGCGGGATGGCGGAACCATCCGAAGGGGCCGAGGCGGTAGTTGACGGTCACCACGACCAGGTTCTCGCGCGCGGCCAGATTGCCGCCATCGTAGAAGCCCGCGTGCCCCACCGTGTTGCCGCCGCCGTGGATCCACACCATCACCGGCAACCCGGCGCCGGGCGCCGCGCCCCGCGGGGCGTAGACGTTCAGGTAGAGGCAGTCCTCGGAGCCCGCGGGCGCTCCCCGGTCGACGTCCGCGATACCGCCGAACGGCCCGGCGTACTGCACACACGGCGCGCCGTTCCGCGTCGCCTCCCGCACCCCCGTCCAGCGGGCCGGGGGCGCCGGGGCGCGCCAGCGCCCCGGACCCACCGGGGGCGCCGCGTAGGGGATGCCGAGCCAAACGGCGCTGCCATATCGGCCGGTAAATCCGACGACGTCGCCAGCGGTCGTGGTTCGCCGCAGCGCCGGGTCGGGGCGGGCTGGAGGCGGCGCGGCGGGACGCCCGCCACAGGCGAGGAGCAGCGCGAGCACTATGGGAGCCCGTCGGCGCACGGACGACATGCGCCGGGTCATCGAGCACCAGACGCCCGCTCGTCAAGCGGGCCATCAGAACACGCCGGGGAAGGTCCCCCCGTCGACCGACAAGTTCTGCCCGGAGACGAAGCTCGCCGGCGCGCTGCACAGAAACACGCACGCCGCCGCGAACTCCTCCGGCGTCCCGAGGCGCTTCGCCGCGATCGACGCCGCGATCTCCGCGTACGCCTCCTCCACCGTCATGCCCGCCATCTGCGCCCGCAACTGGGCCATGAAGCGCTGGCGGTCGGTGTCGATGCGCTCCGGCAGCAGGTTGTTGATCGTGACGTTGTCCGGCGCGACCTCCCGCGACAGGCTCTTGCACACCGCCGTGAGCGCGGACCGGGCGGCGGTCGAGAGGCCCATCGCCGGATGCGGCGCCTTCACCATGGCCGACGTGATGTTGACGATGCGGCCGAACCGGCGCGCCCGCATGCCGGCGATCACCGCGCGGATGAGCAGCACGGGCGCCAGCAGGTTCGATTCGAGCGCCGCCAGCCACGCCGCATGGTCGCAGTCCTCGAACGGGCGAGGCAGCGGCCCCCCGTTGTTGGTGACGAGGATGTCCGGCTCCGGACAGGCGGCGAGCAGCGCGGCGCGGCCCGCCTCGGTGTCGAGGTCGGCGACCACCGGCGTGACGCGGGCGCCCGTGCCGGCGCGGATCTCCTCCGCGGCGGCCGCGAGCCGCTCCGCGTCGCGCCCGTTCACCACCACCGCCACGCCTTCGGCCGCGAGCCCCCGGGCACACGCCTTGCCGAGGCCACGGCTCGACGCGCACACGATGGCCGTCCGACCCGCGATTCCGGTGTTCATGGGACCTCCCGGCACGTGACCGCGGCGATGGCGCCCGCGAGCGCCACCGTGGGATCGGCGACGGCGTCGCGCGCGCGCCAGGCCACGTGCTGATCCGGGCGGACCAGCACCGCGCCCGCCGGCGAGATGCCGAGGCGCTTGGCCCACCCGCCGTCGGCATCGGCGACGTCTCCCCCAATGACGAGGCTCGCCAGCGGCACGCCGGCCAACCGGGCGGCGCCGGCACGCCAGGCGCCGCCGGCCGCTGCCGTGACGAGTGTGCAGCGATCGAGCGGCAGGCAGTCGAGCGCCGAGCACGTCCTCCCGTTGCGCCGCACCCAGGCGTGCGGCACGCGCGCCCCTGGTCGCGCGCTGGGCACGTACTCCCGCACCGGATCGGCTGTCGGCTCGGCCGCGGACGCCTCGGGAACGAGCGCACCCTCGGCATAGGTGAACCCGAGTTGCAGGCCGAGCATGTCGAAGTGCTCGGCCTGGTTCGCGATGGCCCCGCCGACCGCCGCGCGACCGGCCGGGTCGGCGAGCGTGGCGTCGTAGGCGGCGCGCGCGGCGGCGCCGGCGAGGCCCGCCGTTCCGAGCGCCTGGTTGACCTCGATCAAGCGCATCGCGTTGCGCAGGCTGACATCCGCGTTCGCCTGTGCCACCGGCCGGCGCTCGCACTCATAGGTGTCGCACAACGCCGCATCGCCCCAGCCTCGTTCCACTGCCGCCAGTTTCCAGGCGAGATTGTGCGCGTCCTGGATGCCGGTGTTGAGGCCGAGGCCTCCGGTCGGCGGAAATCGATGCGCGCTGTCGCCGACGAGAAACACGCGTCCCTCCCGGTACCGCGCCGCCACCTGCGCGGTCATCGTCCACGGACTCACCGTGCGCACCGCGAACGGCAACGCGTCGGTGCCGAGGGCGCGGCGCACGATCGCCGCGCAGCGCTCGGCGGTGTAGTCCTCCGCGCGCTCCCGCTCGGGATCCCACGGGTGCATGTAGACCCACTCCGCGTCGATGTCGTGCGCCACGAACGCGCCGGTCGCGTCCGGGTCCGTGGTCCAGAACAGCACCCCTGGCCGGTGCGCGACGAGCGGCCGGAAGTTCGCGGCGAGGTGCATCATCACCATGTGCTGGAGCGCATCCGGCCCGATGGGCGCGATGTCGAGCGCGGCGCGCACCCGGCTGCCGGCGCCATCGGCTGCGAGGAGCCAGCGGCTGCGGACACCATAGGTGCGGGCGCCGTCCCGGATCACCGACGTGACGCCGTCGGGGTCCTGCGTCGCGTGCTCCCAGGCATGACCGCGATGAATCTCGCCGCCCGCCGCCCGCAGCGCCTCCGACAGAATCGGCTCGAAGCGGTGTTGCGACAGATTACGCAGCGGCGTCGGCGTCAAGTCGAGTACGTCGTCGCCCTGTCGCTCGAAGGGCAAGGCGCCCAGTTCCTCGCCGGCCAGCGTCGTGACCCAGCGCACGTAGCCGCCGTCGGCGGGTGGCAGCGTGGCTGCAGCGACCGCGCCCATGTCGACGCCTGCGGCCCGGCAGATCTCGAACGTGCGCGCGTTGACCACGTGCGCCGCCGGCGCGCGATGGGGCGCCGGCCGGCGCTCGACCACCCGGCAGTCGACGCCCAACCGCCGCAGCAGGAGGGCCGCCATGAGGCCCGCCGGTCCGGCGCCGACGATCAGGACGGGCACGTCGATGTCCGTCATGGTCAGGCTCCGAACGGCGACGGCGCCGGCGGTCCCCAGTGGGATACCGCGCCCGGACCAGCCACCGCGACCGCGCCGGTCGGCGTGTCGGCGTTGCAGAGGTCGCCGTCGGTCCAGTGCTCGAACACGCTGCCCCAGGGGTCGCGCCAGTAGTCGTAGAGCTGGCTGCCGAGCACGTGCCGCCCCACGCCCCAATGCGGCGTGTATCCGTTCGCCGCGAGGTGCGCATGGCCCACCATCAAGTCGTCGAGGTCCTGCACCTCGAACGCCACGTGGTTCAGCTGCACCTGCCCGGCGCCGACCGCGAGGAAGGTATGGTGATCGACGTACTCCGGGCCGCGGTCGCAGCGCATGAACGCCGCGATGACCATCTCGCGCTCGCCGAGGTAGATCTCGTCGGAAGCGAGGAAGCCGAAGCGCTCCCGGTAGAAGGCCGCCGTCTCCCGGAAATCGTTCACCAGAAGAACGAAGTGGCCGAGCCGCTTCACGTGCGCCGGCCCCGGTTCGACGAGTGCGGGTTCGCCGCGCCGGAGCCGCGCGGTGCCGGTGTTGGTCGGCCGGCGCGCCGGCGCCGGGAGGGGCGGCAGCGTCTCGATCCCGTGCACCACTTCCAATCGGATGCCGTTCGGATCGGTGAGCACGACGCGCCTGCCGCCGCCGGGCTCCGCGATGTCCTCGACCGCTCCGGCCCCGGGGGCCCGCGCGATCGCGTCGAGGTCCGCAGCCCGCTCGGCGCGCAATCCCACGGCGGCGAAGCCCGGCTCGCCCAGCTCCGTCACATGGACATGGTGCGCGTCGTCGGTACCGCGCATGTAGAGGGCCGTCTCGGTGCGCGCCGACCGGACGAGGCCGAAGTCGGCGAGGAAGGCCTCCGCCCGGTCGAGGTCGGGGGCGCGAAAGCGAACATAGGCGAGGTCCGGGACCTTGATCATTGCGACTGCCTCCTCTCGGCGGGGCCGGCGCCCGTCGTTAGTCGTCTGTATAAGTCCGCTTGCAAGACTTAGTCAAGAGAGTAAATTGCCGCGGCGTGCGGAGACGACGGGCGGCTCGGCAGACAGCCACGGAAGACGGCACCCAGGCGCGCATCCTCGATGCCGCCCTGGCCGTGTTCGCCGAGCGCGGCTTCGAGGGCGCGCGCACCCGCGACATCGCCGATCGGGCCGGCGCCAACCTCGGGCTGCTCACCTACTACTTCGGCGACAAGGAGACGCTGTGGCGCGCCGCGGTCTCCCGCGCCTTCGAACGGCTCCGCGCCGAACTGGCCGACGTGCTGGCGCCGCAGCCGGACGACGACGAGCGCGCCGCGCTCGCCGCGCTGGTCCGCCGCTTCGTCCACTTCGTGTCCCGCAACCCCGAGTTCATGCAGCTGATGAACGACGAGGGGAAGCGCGACGGTCCCCGCATGCGCTGGCTCGCGGACCGGTTCGTGGAGCCGGTCTACGCGGTCCTGCGCGCCCGCGTGGAGCGGGCCCAGTCCGAGGGGCTCCTCGCCGGCATGCCGCCGGCGAGCCTGCACTACCTGGTGCTGGGGGCCGCCGGGCTCGTCTTCAGCCAAGCGGCGGAGTGCAAGCGGGTGACGGGCGCCGACCCGCGCGATCCGGCCTTCGCCGACGCGCACGCCGACGCCATCCTGCGGCTCCTCGCGGTGTCCTGACCGCTACTTGTACGCCACCGCCGCGCTGGTCGCGCCGGCCAGGTGAATGACGGCGAAGCGCCGGAACCCCACCTGCTCGCACCAGCCGCGAAAATCCGCGCCGGTGAAGTCGAAGGCGTCGCCGAACTCGATCAACATGTTGAGCGACATGAGCAGGCCGAAGAGGTTCTCGCGGCGGCGGTCGTCGATGAGGGCTTCGATCGCCACCAGCGCGCCATCCGGCGGCAGGGCGTCGTACGCTGCCCGGATGAGGCGCAGTTTCTTGTCCAGATTCCAATCGTGGAGGATCATCCCCATCGTGACGACATCCGCCTTGGGCAGCGGGTCCACGAAGAAATCCCCCGCGGCCGTGTCTATGCGGTCAGTCAGCCCGGCGGCGGCGATGGCGTTCTTCGCGACGGGCTCGACCGGCGGCAGGTCGAAGGACGTGCAGCGGAGATGTGGGTGGCGTTTGGCGACCTCGATCGACAGCAAGCCGGTGGCCCCGCCCACGTCGCACAGCGTCCGGTAGGGCGTGAAGTCGAACTTCTCGGCGAACGCCTCGAAGTTGATGCGCGAGAGCCCCGTCATCGCGCCGAGGAACTGCTCCAGCTTCGGCAGCTCGGCGTAGAGCTCTTCGAAGACGCCCTTGCGACCGTGCTTGGTCTCGTTCTGGGGCTTTCCCGTGCGCAGCGCCTCCGGCAGATCCTGCCAGAACCGGTATAGCCGCGCGTTCAGCATCTCGAGAATGCCGCCCACATAGCGCGGGCTCGTCCGATCGAGGTACAGGGCGCCCGCGGCGGTGTTGCGGTACGACGCCCCGGTCCCGTCGCCGTCACGCTCGAGGAAACCCATCGCCACCAAAGCGTCGAAGAAGTCGTAGGTGCCACGCGGGTGGAGTCCCAGCTCGTCGCCGAGCGCCGCCGCGGTGAGCCTGCGCGAACCGAGCCGCGTGAAGAGGCCGAGCTCGACGGCCGTCAGCAGGACCTTGGCGGACCAGAACGAGAAGGCGGTCTGGAGGATCGGCGCAACGTCCGGGGGCGGCATGGCTCGGGTGTAGAAAGAGATCGCCCCGGGACGCAAGAGCCGGCGCACGCAGCCATCGGGGCACGGCTTGCCTGGCCCGGCCAACGAGGCGAGAATCAGTGGTCCGAGTCCACAGGAGGAGGTTCGCCCATGGCCCAGACCGCACAGCTCCGGAAGATCGAGCATGCCGAGAACGAGGCGCAGCGCGTCTTCGCGCTCCAGCGCGCCGCATATCTCGCCCACCCCTATCCGACGCTCGCGGAGCGCAAGGAGAATCTCAAGAAGCTGGACCGCCTGCTGGTGGACAACGCGCAGGCGATCGCCGAGGCGATCAACGCCGACTTCGGGCACCGGGCGGTCGAAGAGACGCTCATGGCCGAGGTCTTCGGGACGGTCGACGGCATCCGCCACGCGGTGAAGCACGTCGCCAAATGGATGAAGCCCCAGAAACGCGCCGTGGCGATCACCTTCGCGGGCGGCTCGAACACGCTCATCCCGCAACCGAAGGGCGTGGTCGGCATCGTGTCGCCGTGGAACTACCCGCTCTTCCTGACGGCGGGACCGCTCACCAGCATCCTCGCAGCCGGCAACCGTGCCATGATCAAGATGGCGACCAACTCCCAGCACCTGGCCCGCCTGCTGGCGGAGAAGTTCGCCGCGGTCTTTCCGGAGGACACCGTCGCGATCCTGCCCGGTGTGCGCGCGCAGGACTTCTCCACCCTGCCCTTCGACCACATCATCTTCACGGGCTCGGCCGACGCCGGCCGCACGGTGATGCGGTCCGCGGCCGAGAACCTGACGCCGGTGACGCTGGAGCTGGGCGGCAAGTCGCCCACCATCGTATGCGACGACTTCGACGTCGACGAGGCGGCGGCGCGCATCCTCTACGCCAAGTACCTGAACGCCGGTCAGACGTGCCTCGCGCCCGACTACCTGCTGATCTCCGAGGCGAACCGCGATCGCTTCGTCGAGGCCGCGAAGCGCATCATGCCGGCGCGCTACCCCGACACGAACCAGCAGAGCTACACGTCGGTGATCGACGACAAGTCGTACCGGCGGCTGCGCGCCACGCTGGAGGACGCCCGCCAGAAGGGCGCCACGCTGGTGCCGCTGATTCCCGGCGCCGAGTTCAACGACCAGCTCCGCAAGATCCCGCCGCACCTGCTGCTCGACGTCACCGACGACATGACCATCATGCAGGAGGAGATCTTCGGGCCGCTCTTCCCGGTGAAGACCTACCGCAGCCTGGACGAGGCGATCGCCTATGTGAACGCCAAGGACCGGCCGCTCGGCTTCTACGTCTTCACCAACGACAAGGCGATTCAGGAAACGGTGCTGTACGCCACCATTTCGGGCGGCGTCACCATCAACAACTGCGTGCTCCACGTGGCGCAGCACGACATGCCCTTCGGCGGGGTCGGCGCCAGCGGCATCGGCCACTACCACGGCTGGGAGGGCTTCCTCGAATTCACCAAGCTGCGCCCGGTGTTCCGGAACCCCCGCTTCTCCATGTTGAGCATGCTCTACCCACCCTACACCGCGCGCACGCGTCAGCTGCTCGATCTGCTGATCAAGTACAAGCCGTAGGGCGCAGGGGGAGTCGGGCGCGTTCCTCGCGTCAGGCGGCAGCCCCCGCCCGGGACCGTGCCGCGTGGCGGCGGGGATCACGTACCGTGGGGGGGCGGCGACATCGCGCGGCGGCGGAACGTTCCGGCGACGAACCGGACCGGCCTGTAGAGGTAACAGACGGGGAGCAACCACGCGGTCTGGACCGGAAACGCACTGCGCAGGTACGTGGACGACGGCGCCACGACCCAGCGCGCAACCCGCGCCCGCCCGCGCCACGAAGCCGCCGACCGCCACAGGCTGGCGAGGTCTCCGCGCGGGCCGGCATGCGCGCCCCCGAGCGCCACTTCGTACGCGGCGCGGTGCGCGGCCGCCGCGCGGGCCTGCAGAGCCGCCAGCGCCGGCGGCGGAATGCGGGCGCCCAGATCGGCGAGATACGCCGCCAGCGTCGCGATCGGCAGCGCCAGCCGATACGCGTCGATACGGCCGACCACGTCGTCCCAGTCGAGATCGTGCCGCGCGACGAGGTGCCAGGCGTCCGCCACCCACCGGAGGTTCCGCCTGCTGGGACTGTACGAGGCGTGGCCGAGCACGTGCACCAGCGTGGCTTCGGGCGCCGGCGCCCGGGCGGAGGCCTCGTCGATGGCGATCCGGCAGGCATCGCGGCAGAACTCCTCGACCGTCGCGTCGTAGTAGCCGACCCCGAACGGCCTCACATGGAGCGCGATCTCGAGGCCGGAGCCGTGCCGGAGCACCGCGCCGATGCGCGGCCCACGGAATCGCCCGATGGGGACGCACTCCGCGCGGGCGAGCGCCCGCACCGCGCGCGTCAGTTGGCGGGCCGGCACGAGCAGGTCCACGTCGTGACAGTGCCGCAGCTCCCAGGCGTCGTAGACCGTCGCCGCGAGCGCGGCCCCGCGCACCACGAGCGCCTCGACCCCGTCGCGGGCGAGGGCGGCGAGGACTCCGGCGGCGATCTGGCGATACCGCGCCGCACGCAGTTCCTCGCGGAGCGCCGCGGCGCGCACGTACGACAGGACGTCGCCTCCCAGGTCGAGGTCGTTGCGAGTCACCGAGCGGGCGAGCAGTGGCAGGAGGGTGCGCGTCCCGGCCAGGTCGGCACACACGCCCGCGTCGGTGGACCCGCGGCGCGCGCGCCAGCGACGCCAGCCGTCCCCGGCCGACGACCCGGTGTGCAGACATGCGGCGAGGAGCGCGCTCTCGTCGGGCGTCGGCAGCAGCACCGAGAAGGTGCCGCCGATGCCGCCGGTCACGTCGGCGTCCCCCGCCGTCGATCGAGCGCCGCCTTCACGACGTGCAGGAACTGGTCGCGGCTCGCTGACCGATGCCGGCGGCTGAAGTTGTCGTGGTGGAGCCGCCGGCGCGTGAGGACCTCCGGAACGAGGACGCCGGCCGCTCCGCGTTCCGAAGCCCGCAGGAACCAGTCCGCGGCGAACGCGAAGGGCAACGTCTCGTCGAAGTGGCCGATGTCCCCGAACGTGGCGCGCCGCACGAGCAGCGTCTGCACGACGTACCCCGGCACCGGTTGCATGACCGGTCGATCGGCATAGCGCTCGGCCTCCCGCTGCAGCTCCGGGATCCAGAAGTTCTGCACGAGACCCACGCAATGGCTCAGGGCGGGGTTCGCCGCGAACTCGGCAAGCTGGCGCCGCGTCTTGTCCGGCACCCACAGGTCGTCCTGCTCCAGGAATGCGACGAAGTCGCCGGTCGCGAGCGCCACACCCCGATTGCACGCCGCCGCCGGGCCGCGGTTCTCCTGCCGGTGGTATCGCACCGTCCCGTCGTACCGGCGAACGACCGCCGGCGAGTCGTCGGTGGAGCCGTCGTCGACGACGATCACCTCGAGCGGTCGATGCGTCTGCGCGAGGATGCTCCGGAGACTCTCGTCGAGGTACCGTGCGCCGTTGAAGCAGGGCACGATGCAGCTGACCAGTGCGCGCGACATGATCACAGCCCCAGGGCGTCGATCGCCTCCCGTACACGGGCGCCCACCGTGGACCAGGAGAATCGCTCGGTGACGATCGCTCTGGCATTCGCCATCAGCCGACTCGCCAGCACGGGGTCGCGGCGGATCGACAACACGGCATCGACGAACTCGCCCGGGGCGTGCGCCAGCAGCAGGTGGCGACCCCCCTCGACGCCCAGGCCCTCCGCCCCCTTGGCGGTGCTGACGACGGGCAGGCCGGCAGCGAACGCTTCCAGCACCTTGAGGTGCGTTCCGCCGCCGTGGAACAGCGGCACCACCATCACGGTGGCCTCGGCGAAGTACGGCCGGACGTCCGGTACCGCTCCGGTCACGACGATGCGGACATCACGCGCCGCGGCGTCGAGCAGCGACCGGGGAGGCGTCGGACCGACGAGCACCAGGCGCGAGGTCTCCCGGGCGGCGACGAGGCGCGGAAACACCTCGTCGACGAGGAACTGCGCGGCGATCGCGTTCGGCAGATACGAGAAGATTCCGGGGAACAGCAGGGTGAGCGCGGCCTCGTCGGACGCGGGCGTGCGGCGCCCGGCGCACCCGTCGCCGTAGCTGTCCACCCGAACGCCGTTCGGCACGACGAACGGCGGCGACCGCACGTCGTACAGCGCGCGCATGCGGTTCGCGTCATCCTCGCTGCAGACCCACACCTGGTCGGCCGCGCCGACCGCCCGCCGCTCGATCGCTTCGGTCCGCGCCGGCAGCACGTCACGGACGACGCGTCCCTCCAGGTCCTGGCGGGTGTTCGTTGCCGCGAGGGCCCGCATCACGGCCGCTTCGACGTTGTGGCAGTCGAGGATCACCCGGCAGCCGGCCGCGCGCAGCACGTCCACGTAGCCGTGCAGCCAGAGCCCTTCGACGAGCGCCGCGTCCGGGCGGAACCGGTCGAGCAGATCCCCCAGCTCGCGCGCCGCCTGCTCGGAGAAGTGGAGATCCGACGGATGACCCGCGGGGTCCAACAGCCACGCCCTGGCCGCCAGCGCGACGTCCCTCGGCGGGGGCGACGTCAGCGCCGGGTCCGTCGATGCCGTCCAGAACGCGAGCGGCAGATCCGGCGCCGCGTGCCGGCGGCCGTCGTTGGAGCACAGCCCGAACACGCCGACGCGCCCGCACGAGGTCAGCGCGTTGACGTGCTGCCAGGTGCGGAGGTCGCCCCCCTTCACCGTCGGGTACGGCAAGGACTCGGACAGCACGAGGATGCGCGGCCGGCTCACGCAACGTTCCGGGACCCGGCGCTGGTCACGATGCGCTCGAGACTCGGGCGGATGTCGCCGAGATCGGGACCGAGGAACAGCCAGTACGCCGGGACGCGCTCGACCAAGGCTGCGATCCGTTCCAGCGCCTCGCGCCCCGGCCGCGGCACCACGGTGTGGAGCGTACTGGCGGCGAACTGCCGGAGCGCTTCGGAGGCGCGCGCCGGGCGGATCTCCGTCCGCTCGCTGCGGATGCGCAGCAGGACGACGGCGCGAATCGGCACCGTGGACCGGAGCAGGCCGGGGTGGATCTCGGAGAGGAACAGGATCGGCTTCTCCTCCTCGGGGAAGCTGTCCTCGACGGCGCGTGGTTGGATTTCGGGGAAGCGCTCCAGGTTCTTGCGGGCGATGCACGCGGTGTTGAAGATGCTGTGCCCGCGGAAGCTCCCATCGGGCCCCCGCTCGAGGCCGACGAAATCGTCGCCGAGGTATTCCAGTCCCTGCGAGACGCTCGCCACGCACGTCGTCGACTTGCCGGTCCCGCTCTCGCCGGGGAGCAGGATTCCCGCGCCGCCGGCGGCGATCAGGCCGGCGTGCAGGATCTGCACGCCCCGGTCGTGGTACCAGACGGACAACAGGAGCACGAACGGCTTGCTGCATTCGCCGCGCGCGAGGTGCGACCCACTCCGCCGGCAGCCGATGATATGCTGCGCGTGGCGATCGAGCACCGTGACGGAGTCCTGGTAGTGGAAGCTCACATACCGGCCATCGGGCGATGCCGTGAGGGTGCCGTCGCACGCGACCCACTCCCGCCCGGCCCCGGTCGCCGTCGCTTCCGGCGGACACGGCACGCCGGTTTCGGTCTCGTCCCAGAGATCGATCGACAGGCCTTGCCCCGCGACACCCTCGATGCGCCGCGCGAGATGGGCGAACGCGCGATGCGTGCGCTCGCCCAGTCGGGCGCCGACCGCACGCAGTCGCACGGGTCGCCCGGCGAACTCGTAGGTTTCCTCGCGCACCTCGCCGGGGCAGCGGCGCAGCGCTTCGCCGACCTCGCGTCGCATCCCCACGACGTGAGCCGGCGTCTCGCACACGGGCGTCACCGCGTCTTCCCCTCGTTGAACATCAGGTCGTCGATGCCCGGCGTCGGCGGATCGAGCGCGAGCAGATTCCCCATGTCGCGGTAGACGTTGAGCTTCGGCGTCTCGTACACCAGGGTCGCGCCCGCGGGCGCGGCGCCGGGCTGCCCTCCCGCGCCAGCGCCATCCGAGGCGACGACGAGGCCCTCCGCGAGCAGCTCCTGGACGAGCGCGCCGACGTCGTGCGCGACCTGGTCGGCGGATGCCCCATACCACCCGGCGATGGTGGCGGCGAGGGTGGGCAGGTCATGCTGCTGCTCGATCAGCTCCCACACCCGGGCGCCGACGTTGTCCATGGAATAGTACGTCCCGTCGGACAGGCGGATGATGATCAGCTCGCCGTCGATCACCTTGGCGGCGACGTCCGCCCCGTTCGGTGCGAAGCGCTCTCGCGGTTCAGACATGAGGTTCCTCCATCAGACGATTGTGTTCGTAGAGCCGTTCGTACTCGTCCACGCAGCGATCCCAGGCGAACCGCTCGACGGCCCGGACGCGTGCCGCGCGTCCCATCCGATCGGCAGCCGCAGGATCCTCCAGAAGGCGTACGATGGCGTGCGCGAGCGCGGTGGGGTCTTCCCGGTCCACCAGTATGCCCGTCGTTCCATCCTCGACTACCTCGGCAAGGCCGCCGACGCGCGCCGCGACGACCGGGCGCGCCATGAAGGCCGCTTCGAGCGCCACCAGGCCGAAGGGCTCGTCCCACCGCGACGGCACGACGACGAGAGCGGCCCGATCGACGAGCGCCGGCACCGCATCGGGCGGGACGGCGCCCAGGAACTCGATCGCCCCGGACAGACCCAGGCTGCAGGCCAGGGCCTCCAGCTCGGCGCGGGCGGCGCCATCCCCGGCGAGCACGAGCCGGGCGTCCGGCACCCGGGGCAGCACCATGGCGAACGCCCGGACCGCGAGGTCGAATCCCTTGTCGGCCACCAGTCGCCCGAAGCCGAGGACCCGTGGCGCCGCGGTCGGCCGCTCGCTCGGGCGATGCGCCGGAACCGGCATACCGTAGTAGGTGACCGACGAGCGATCACGAAGCTCCGGCGCGACCCGTAGGAGGTCCGCATGGACGGCGTGCGAGTTGCAGTTCACCCAATCGGCGGAGCGGAGCGCGCGGCCGGCGAGGGTGTCGCCGCGCGCGGCATCGGCGGGCACGGGACTGTGCATCGTCAACAGGACCGACGCTGGGCGGCGGCCCAACGATGCCAGGTGGAAGAGCACGCTCGGTCCGAGTGTGTTGAGGTGGATCAGGTCCGGCGGGTGTTCGCGTTGGAGGCGCCAGACCGCCCGCAGCGCCTCCGCCATGCGATCGACGTCATTGGCGGCCAGGATGGCGTGGAACCAGTAGCGGCGCACGCGCACACCCTCATGGTCGAACTCGTCGGGCAGGCCCGGGCGATGGTGTCCGGCAACGACGGTGATCTCGTGCCCGCGGCGTGCGAGCGCCGGCAGCAGGCGTGCGGCGAAGACCTCGACGCCCCCAATGGAGGGGAGAAACCAATCCGTCCAGAAGAGGACGCGCATGGGGACCAGTACCGCCTTTCTTCGGGGAAGACCAGAGATGCCGACGCGGCGCGTTGGGGCGATGGCCCGCGCCCGCGGCGGGACGCGAGGAGCCGCCCGCGTCCGGGGCTTGCGGGTCGGCATCGACATGGGGCAGCCTCGATCGCGCCGAGATATGCGGCATGTCTTGTTCATACACTATCATTTCCTGCCGGTGCACAACGTGGCCGTGAAGCGACTCGTGGGGTACGCCCGGGGGCTGCCTGCCTTCGGCTGGCGCACCTCGGTGCTCACCCGGGATTGGCGCGGAATCGAGGACGCGGACCCCCTGTGGGGTCTCAGCTGGGAGCCGGACATCGAGCGGGACCTCGGGTGCCCGATCTACCGGGTGCCGGCGCCGGCCCCCACCCGACCGCTGGCGCCCTCCTGGGACCCGTCGCCGCCGCGGGGGGCCGGCCCGCGCGGCGTCCTGGCGCGGACAGGGCGTAAGCTGGCGGCGAAATCGCGCCGGCTTGCGCGCATGGCCGTTGGCGACTACCCCGACGACCTGATCGGCTGGGCGCGCCCCGCGATCGACGCCGGCCTGGCGATCGCGCGCCGGGATCCGATCGACACGATCATGAGCTACTGCCCGCCCGAGACGAATCACGTCGTCGCCCGCCGGCTCGCCCGACGTCTCGACGTCCCCTGGGTGCCGTTCTTCGGTGATCTCTACGGGTTCCTCGAAGCGCCGCTGCCCGCGTATTCGATCGAGGGCGCCCTGCGACGGGCTTGGCACCGGTGGTGCCTGGCGCCGGCGGCCGCCTGCGTCGCCGTGTCGCCGTACATGGCCCGCTACCTCGCCCGAACCTATCGGAAGCCGACCACCGTCGTCCTCACTGGGTTCGACCCGGACCCGCCGCCCGTGGCGGCCGCCCCGGCGCCGGACCGCTTCGTGGTTTCCCACGTCGGCTCCGTGTACCCGGGGGATCAGCGG
Organism: uncultured delta proteobacterium; assembly: GCA_963851365.1. Classification (GTDB taxonomy): domain Bacteria; phylum Desulfobacterota; class Binatia; order DP-6; family DP-6; genus CAVQLX01. The sequence continues at coordinate 219,356 of CAWKPA010000001.1, forward strand.
CCCGACATCCTCTTCGCCGGGCTCGACCGGCTCCTTGCGCAGCATCCCGAGATCGAGCCGCGACTCGAGGTCCGGCTGGTCGGCTCGAAATGCGACGCCCATCTCCGCGGCATGCTGGATGGCCGGCCCGCGGCGCGCGTGTGCACGATCCAGGCCAAGGTGCCGTCCGCGACCGCCGCCGTCATGGTGCATGCCAGCGACGCCCTGCTCGCGTTCACCTGCACGATGCACCGCGACCGGCACGGAACGCTCAGCTACCCGACGAAGATCTTCGAGGCCTTCGGGGCGCGGCGCCCCATCCTGGCAATCCCCCCAGACGGCGACTGGGTCGACGAGCTGCTCGCGCGCACCGGCGGCGGCATCGGGGCGCGGGATCCGGACGAGGTCGCCGGCCGGCTCTGGGACTGGTTCTGCGAATGGCGACGCGACGGCCACCTGGCCTACCAGGGCAAGCCGGCGGAGATCGCCCGCTTCTCCCGCCGCGCGCAGGTCGAGCGCCTCGCGCGACTCTTCGAGACGGTCGCCGAGCGGCGGGCGCCATGACCGTCGAGACGCCGCTCGTCTGCATCATCGGCGCCCCGCGGAGCGGCACCACCTGGCTTCAGGCCATGCTCGGCGCCCATCCTCTGATCTGCACGGCGCAGGAGCTCAAGGTCTTCGACCTGTTCACCGGACCCTGGGAACGCTCCTGGCGCGCGCTGATCGACCTGCAGCGCGCGGCCGGCGGCGGGCGCCGTGGCCTGCGCGTCGTCTGGTCGGACGACGAGTTCTACGCGCTGCTCGCCGAGTTCCTCCAGCGGATCTACGCGCGCGTGCTGGCAAGCAAGCCGGGGGCGACGGTGGTGCTCGACAAATCGCCGGGCTACTCGAAGTATGCCGCGCACATTCAGCGCCTGGTGCCCTCGGTGAAATTCCTTCATGTGCTGCGCGACGGCCGGGACGTCGCGGTCTCCCTGCGAGCCGGCGCCCGGTCGTGGGCGCGGACCTGGGCCCCCAGTTCCATGGATGCCGCCGCCGCCCTGTGGCGATCGACCGTCCTCGACGCGCGCGAGGCGGGCCGCATCGCGCCCGGGCGCTATCGCGAGGTCCGCTACGACGAGCTGCTGCGGAACGGCCCGGCGGTGCTGCGCGATCTCTTCGGCTTCATCGGGGTGCCGGCAACGCCGGCGGAGGCGGCGGCCATCTGCGAGCGCCACACCATCGACCGGATGCGACGGGGCGCACACCCGTTCGACCTGCCCCAGGACTTCTTCCGGCGAGGACGAGAAGGTTCGTGGCGTCACGAGCTGACGCCGACGGAACGATACCTCGTCCACGACGCCGCCGGCGATCTCCTCGCCGAGCTCGGCTACGCGGACGGGTCCTGGTGGGCCGAGCGGGGATACCAGCGCTGGCTGGTCCCCCTGCTCGCCGGCGCCCGGGCCCGCCGGCACGTCCGCGGACTCGTGCAGCGGGTCCGCGGCATCCCCCCCCCGGTCCCGGCACATGAGCACCGATCCGGCACGCCACCTGCCCATGTTGCGCGCGCTCGTGCGAGGCGACGTGAGCGCGCTGCGGGAGACGCTGGCCGATCCGGCGACCGACGTCGCAGGCTTCCTGCGCTTCGCGCATCGACACCAGCTCGGCTCCTACGCCTATTGGTCGCTGCAGCGGCTCGGCCTCGCCCGCTCGCTCCCTCCGCCGCTGCTGGCCGCCACGAAGGCCTCGGCGTTCGTCGAGCGCGCCCGGAGCGAGCGTCTCGCGCTGCTGCTGGACGAGCTGGGCGAGTTGTTCGACGCCGCGGGGGCGCGCGCGCTGTTCATCAAAGGGCCCCTCTTCGCACAGCGCTTCTACGGCAGCCTCGAGGCCCGCGGCTTCTCGGACCTGGACGTGCTGATTCCCGCGCCCACCGATAGCGACCGGATCGAGCGGCTATTGCGCGGCGCGGGCTTCGAGCCGGCCTTTCGCGTTCTCGGGACGCGACGGCTGACGCGATACTTCGCGCACCATTTCGAATACCGGCGCGACACCCTGCCCCTCGACGTGCATTGGGCGCTGCAGCGGCACTTCACGTTCGCGATCGACTATCCCCGCCTCTGGGCCACGTCGGTTCGGGTCGAGCTGGGAGGGCGCACGTTCGGGGCGGCGTCGGACGAGTACGAGCTGGTCCTGCAGATCCTGGGGGTCCTCACGGACCTGCAGGTGGGCAAGCTCTCGCTGCGCACCGTCGTCGACGTGTTTCGCGTGCTCGAGACGGTCGAAGGGGAGATGGACTGGCACGATTTCCTCGCCTGGCGGGCACGCGAGCGCATCCTGCGTCCGGCGCTGTTCGTCCTCGCTCTCACCCTGGACGTGCTCGATTGCCGCGACGGCTTCCCGACCCTGTGCGAGGCGTTGGACGCGGGGCGCCATCGCATTCCGTCCACCCAGGCCGCCCGCCGCGCCGTGTTGGAAAGCCGCCCGCTGGATCTCGAGCAGAAACTGCTCGCGCTCCGCCTCTACGAGGCGCCGCTCCCGACGTCGCTGGCCTGGTGGCTCCTGTCGCTCCCGTTCCGGATCGCGGCCTACGGGATCACCCGCCCGCTGCGCGTGGCGCCCGCCGCCACCAGGACCCGCTCCATCCAGCCGGGGACGACGCGGTGATGCGCCAGCGTGGGTTTCCCATCGCGGCGGCAACCTGCTACCGGGGCCGCGTCCGTCCATGGAGAAGGAAGAGGCCCGGTGGCCTCACCGGTCTTCAAAACCGCGTTGTCCCGCCTGGCGCGGGATGGAAGGTTCGACTCCTTCCCTTCTCCGCCATCTCCGCCATGATGGCGGCCGCATGGCCCGCACCCGCATCGTCGCCACCATCGGTCCCGCCACCGACGACGAGCCGCGCCTCGCCGCGCTCCTCGACGCGGGCGTCGACGTCGTCCGGCTGAACTTCTCCCACGGCAGCCACGAGGAGCACGGACGGCGCATCGCCGGCGTGCGGCGGCTCGCGGCGGGACGCCCGATCGCCATCCTGCAGGACCTGGGCGGCCCGAAGCTGCGGCTCGACGCCCCCGTGCGGGCGGCGCCGGGCGACATCGTCGCATTGCCGCTCCCCGCCACGGTCCTCCCCGGCGATCCCGTGCTGCTCGCCGACGGCCTCATGCAACTCGAGGTGCTCGACGCCCACCACAGCCGCGCCGTCACCGGCGGCGACATCCCCGCCGGCAAGGGCATCAACCTGCCGTCGTCGCGGCTCGACCTGCCGGCATTCACCGACAAGGACCGCCGCGACCTGGCGTTCGGCGTCGCCCAGGGCGTCGACCTGGTGGCGCTGTCGTTCGTCGAGCATCCGGCGGACCTCGCCGAGGCGAAGGCCAGCGGCGTTCCGGTGCTGGCGAAGATCGAACGGGCCCGCGCCCTCGACCACCTCGACGCGCTGGTCGAGGCCGCCGACGGCATCCTGGTGGCGCGCGGCGACCTCGGCGTCGAGATCCCGATCGAGCGTGTGCCGACCGTCCAGAAGCGCTTGGTGCGGCTCGCCAACCACGCCGCCAAGCCGGTGATCGTGGCGACACAGATGCTCCGCTCGATGGTGACGAGCCCGCTCCCGACGCGCGCGGAAGCCACCGACGTCGCCAACGCGGTCCTCGACGGCGCCGACGCGGTGATGTTGAGCGAGGAGACCGCCATCGGCCAGTTCCCGGTGGAGGCGGTCGGGGTGATGCAGCGCATCCTGGGGGCGGCGGAGGCCGAGCTGCCGCCGTGGGGGCACGAGCCGGACACCGGCATCTCGGAGAACGTCGCGCGCGTCGCGTGCACCCTCGCCGAGCGGCTTGGCGCCGCGGCCCTCGTGGTGGCCACGCGCTCCGGGTTCTCGGCCCGCAACGTCGCACGCCACCGGCCGCGCATCCCCATCGTCGCGCTCACGCCCGACGAATCGACCCGGCGCCGCCTGTCGCTGGTGTGGGGCGTGACGGCGCTGGCGTCGCCGTGGTTCGACGACACCGATGCGTTGCTGGCCCGCTTTCGCGATGCCGTCCGGCCGACGGGCATGGTGCCGGCCGGCGCGCCGGTGGTGGTCACCGCCGGTTGGCCCTTCGCCGATGCGGGGACGACGAACCTGCTCCACGTGACGGCGATGTAGGTCGCCGCTCAGCTCGTCGTCGCCACTCCCGTCGGGCAGCGCACGCCCGTCCCGCCGAGGCCGCAGTAGCCGCCCGGGTTCTTGTGCAGGTACTGCTGGTGGTACGGCTCCGCGTACCAGAACGCCGGCGCCGGCAGGATCTCCGTGGTGACGTCGCCGTAGCCGCGCTCGCGGAGCGCGCGCTGGAACGCGTCACGCGACGCCTCGGCGGCGACACGCTGGGCGTCGGTGGTCCAGTAGATGCCCGAGCGGTACTGCGTCCCGACGTCGTTGCCCTGCCGCATGCCCTGCGTCGGGTCGTGATTCTCCCAGAACACGCGGAGCAGCGTCTCGTAGGAGGTCACCCGCGGGTCGTACACCACGAGCACGACCTCGGCGTGCCCGGTGAGCCCGGAACACACCTCCTCGTAGCTCGGGTTCGGCGTGTGGCCGGCGGCATACCCGACCGCCGTGGTGTGCACGCCGTCGGCCTGCCAGAACTTCCGCTCGGCGCCCCAGAAGCACCCCATGCCGAAGATCGCCCGCTCGAGACCGTCGGGAAACGGCGGGACGAGCGGCGTTCCCTTGACCGCGTGCGCCGCGGGGACGGCCATGCGGGTGGATCGGCCCGGCAAGGCCTCGTCGGGCGATGGAATGCGGAGCGTGCCTCGAGATCGCGACATGCCTCCGGAGGTAGCATGCCCGGCCGGCCGACGGCAGTCCCGCGCAGCGACCGCTCAAACTGGACCCACCAGAATCGAGAAGCGTGCGACGAAGCACGTACCGGGCGGCACCAGGCGCAACGCCGACCCGCCCTGAACCAGTGCGTTGCCGGGCGCGGTCATCGGCTCGAGACAGACGAACCCGCCGCCGGCCGGCGCGTAGACCTGCGCGAACGGATATCCCTCCTCGAACACCAGTTCGATCCGGCGGCCGCCACCTGCCAGCGCGGCGCGGGCGGGAGCGACGAAGAGGTCGTCGAAGGTGCGGCTGCCGAGCGGCCCGGCCGGGATCGCCACCGCCTCGCGCGTGCCGGTCGGCAGCAAGCGAGCGTCGAGGACGAGGCGCTCGCGCACCGGCAGGTCGAGGTGCCAGTCCGCACGCGGCACATCGGGCAGTCGGAGGTAGGGATGAAAGCCGAACGCGATCGGCACCGGCACGTCCCCGGTCGCGAGCAAGGCGGTGTCCACGGTGAGCGCGCCGTTCCCGAGCGTCACGGCGAGCTCGAGCCGGTGGGGGAAGGGGAAGGCCGCGAGCAGCGCCGGGTCGGGCGAGAAGTCGAGGCACGTCGCGAGACGCGCCCCGGCGCCGTCGGCGGTCGCCGCGAGGACCTCGAAACGCGAGCGCCCCAGGAGCAGACCGTGGATCGGCAGGCCGGCCGGATCGAGATGCAGGACGCCCGACGCCGGGTCGAGGGTCACGGTGCGGCCGCCCGCCGTGTAGCCCAAGCCGGCGAGGCGATTCGCCCAGGGGTGCAGCAGGGGTATCCCCAGGGTGGAGCCGCGGCGCGCGTACGTCGCCACCCCGCCCCGCGCATCGAGCAGTTCGGCGCCCCGATGGCGCAGCGAGGCGCCGACCATGCCGGCGCCGACGACGAAGGTCGCGTCGAGCCCGCCGTCCGGCGACGTCAGCGTGTACGCGGGGAAGCCCTCGACTACGGTCTGGGCGATGCGCGCGCGCGTCATGCCGGACGCCGCCCTCGGCCGATCGCCGTCGCGACGGCGTCGAGCTCCGCGAGCCAGCGGTCGACGGCGCGCTCCGCAAAATCCCCCAGGAGGGCGGCGCGCGCCGGCCGCTCGTGCCGCGCCGCCTCGCGCTCCACGTCGGCGACGTCGCGCCAGAGCGCCGCCTCGAAGGCATCCCAGCGCGCCCGCACCGCCGGCCCGTGGACGGCGACGTCCCGCTCCACCAGGTCCAGGAGCGCGCGGGTGCGCCACCACGGGCTGCGGGCGTCCGGCTCGGCGCCCCCCAGCCCGAGCCGCGGCGGCACCGGCGCGTCGAGCCACAGGGGGAGAAAGGCCCCGACACACGGACTGCCGAGCCCCACGGCGACGGCGGCGACCGCATCGGACGCCGCGGGCAACGGGGCCACGATCGACGCCGTCGTGTTGTCGAGCGGATCGGCGTGCATGCAGATCGAGAAGTAGTACGGATCGTCGAACGGGCGAGGCCGGTGCACCGTCCCCGCATCGTAATGGTCGCGCAACACGGTGCGCAGCACCGCCGGGGTGAGCTGCCCGCGCCCTTCGGCGAGGCAGACCGCCGCCCGGCGCCGGCGTTCCACGCACTGGTTGGGCGGGACGCCGGTCTCGTCGGCATACGCGGCGGCGAAATCCACCCGGCCGGCGTCCGCGGGCCACCAGCCCTGCGCCACGGCGAACGCGGTCAGATCGGCGGACCCGCGCGTCCACGCCGTCCCGAGCGCCAACCCGTTCGAGACGTTCGCGACGTCGGCCACCGGCCACGCCGCCCAGTGGCGCGCCGAGGTCTCGAGCACCCAGGCCGCGTGCGGATCGGCGACGATGAACGCGTTGTGGTACGGCCAATCGAGGTGCACGTGACCGCTGCCGCCCTGCCCGTGCGCCTCGATCAGCGACGTCATCACCTCGAGCGCCTGGTCCGCCGTGCGGGCGCGCTCGAGCCCGAGCCGCACCAGGTCCATGCCGGTCAGTCCGACGGCGGGCAGCGATTCCCTGGCGAACACGGTCTCGTTGCCGATCGCCACGCGGTGCTCGTTGACACCGTGCTCGAACCCCCAGAGCCAGTACGGCTGCGACCCGATCACCGCATGGGTCTGGCTGGGTTGCGGCAGATCGACGTACTGGCAGCGGACACGGGCGCCCGCCGCATGCCGCGCCGCCGGCCACTGCACGATGCGCTGGCACTCGCGCGGTGGCCGATCGCTGTTCTTCGCGAACAGCGTGACGCCGTCGCGCGTCGCGGGCGCGAGGGCGACCATCGTGTCGCAACCCATGACCGCGACCCTCGCGTGCATGCACGGTCTGGTCAAGCGGCGGCCGCGCGCAGACTCGTCATCCCGGGCGCTTCCGGGTATACCTCGCGGCCCATGCGCCAACGCTGCCGGAGGCCCGCCGCGTGAGCCTGCGTCTGATTCTCGCCGTCTGGGCTGCCGCGGTCTACGCCATCTACTGGTGGGGCTATCTCGGAGGCGGGTCGTGATCGACCTCCTCGTCCTCGCGGCGCTCCTGGCCGCCGCTGCCGCGGGCGGCCTACTGTTCCTGCAGGGGGCCGGCGCGCTGCCGCGGGCGCCGCACGAGCGCCTGCTACCCGGCGTCGCGGTGGGGCTCGGGCTCGCCAGCATGACGGGGCTCGGACTCGCCGCCGCCGGACTGCTGCGCCCGTGGCCACTCGCCGCGATCGGCGCGGGCGCCCTGGTCGCCGGCGGTCCGGCGCTCCGGGACGCGCTCGGCGCGCTGCGGCCGCCGCGACGGCGCAGCACCTGGGCGCTGCTCGCCGTGTGCGCCGTCGTGCTGCTGGCGGAAGCGCCCACGTGGTTCGCGCCGCCGGTCGGCGGCGATCAGACCAAGTACCACCTGGCGTATCCGCGCCTCTACGCCCAGGCCGGCGGCCTCGTGCCCACGCCGTGGAGTTTCTGGGGACAGCAACAGTGGCTCCAGAACTTCCTCTACGCCGTCGCGTATGCGCTACGCGGCGAGAATCTTGCGCGCCTGCTGAACGCGACCAGCGGCGTGATCGCCGCGCTCGCGCTCGCCACGCTGGTCCGGCGGCACCTCGATCGCCGGCTCGGCGCGGCAGCCGGGGCGCTCTTCTTCACGTTGCCGATGTGCTGGTCGCAGATGGTGCGCGCCGGCGCCGACACCTGCCTCGTCGTGTTCGCCGCACTCGCGGTCACGGCCTGGCTCGACTGGGCCGCGCGGCAGCGGCGCGCCGACCTCCTGCGCACGGGCATCGTCGCCGGCTTCGCCGGGGGTTCGAAGATCATGGGGCTGCTGATTCCGGCCCTGGTCGGACTCGGGCTGCTCGCGGTGCTGTTCCGTCGCCGCGTGGCCTTCGGGCGCGCCGCGGGCGCGGCGCTGACCTATGGCGCGCTGGTGCTGACACTGCTCTCGCCGTGGTACGTGCGCAACTGGGCGGAGACGGGCAACCCGCTCTTCCCCTTCGGCCAGAAGCTTTTCGCGGGCGCGCACTGGAGCGTCGACGCGGAAGACTACCTGAACCTCTACTACGAGCAGTATCGCGTGCGGGAAGCGGCGCAGCGGGGCGGCACGCCCTACAAGGGCGTCGAGACGGCGCGCTTCCCGTGGGACCTGACCATGCACCCCGAGTCGTTCGAGAAGGGGAAGCGGCAGGGGCACGACGTCAGCCCCTTCACCCTCGCCTTCCTGCCGGCCCTGGTCCTGCTGCGCCGGCGACGGCGCGCGGCGCTCGCCGTCGCCGCGATCGGCATCGCCTACGTGGTCATCATCGCCGGCGGGGCCTGGGCGCACCCGCGCTACGTCCTGCCTGGCGTCGGTCTGGCCCTCGCCGCAGCGACGCCCGCGGCGCGCGCCCTCTGCGGCGCCCGGTTGTTCTGGGGCGTGCTCGCGCTCACGATCGCCGGGAACCTCGCGCTCGTCACACGCATGCTGCAGCCGATGTGGCCCGATCAGGTCCGGGTGGCGCTCGGTCGCATGTCGCCGGACGCCTTCCTGGCGAAGCACTCGGACCGGTACGAGTTCTGGCGCGACGCCAACCGCGCGATCCCGCCCGCCGGGACCGTCGCCGTCCTCGAGAAGATCCCCCACCCCTACTACATCGAGCGGCCCTTCGTGCTGCTCAGCTACCTGGAGCAGGGGCTGGTCGACTACCGGCGCGTCGTCACCGTCGGCGGGCTGCGCGACGCCATGGAGCGGCTCGGGGTGACCCACGTCGCCGTCGAGGAATCCGGCACGCGCGCCGCGGGCGACCAGTTCGAGAGCGAGGTGACCGCGCTGTGGCGGTCGTTCCTCGCCACCCTGGGCGAGCCGGTGCTGCGCGCCGGCGGCTACGCGCTCTATCCGCTGCACGGCGGGTCGGCGGTGGCGGGGGCGACGGGTGGCTGAGCCCCGCAAGCGCCGGCACTTCGCGCTCGACTCGCTGCAGGTCCTGAGCGGTCAGGGCGCCATGATGGCGCTCGGCTTCGTGAACGGCGTCATCACGGCGCGCTGGCTCGGTCCGACCGCGCGCGGGCAGTTCCAGCTCCTCACGCTCCTGCCGATCCTGCTCTCGAACTTCGTCAAGCTCGGCATCCCGCAGGCGAGCGTCTACTACATGCGCCGCCGGGGGGCCTCCGCGTCGGACGTCGCCTCCAACTCGATCTGGATCGGACTCGTGATGGGATGCGCCGCGATCGTGGCGAGCTGGTGGGGCCGCGAGTGGCTGCTGACCCGCTTCCTGAAAGCGACCCCTCCGGAGCTGCTGCTGCCGTCACTTGCGCTGATCCCCTTCGTGCTCCTGCAGTTCTACCTGCTCGGCATCGCGCAGGCGCAGGAGCGCTTCCGCGAGTACAACATCCGCCAGGTGGTGCCGAACCTGCTCAGCCTGGTCGGCCTCGCCATCACCCTGATCCTGCTGCGCATGGGCCTGGTCGGCGCCGTCCTCGTGCAGGTGGTCATTCAGGTGTTCATGACGCTCTGGATGATCTGGCGCGTCCACCGCGAGGCGCGGTTGCACCTGCGCTGGAACCGCGAACTCGCCCGCGGCATGCTCGGCTTCGGCAGCAAGTCCTACGTCCAGACGCTGGCGGCGACGCTGCACCTCCGGATCGACCAGTTCATCTGCGCGTGGTTCCTGGCCCCGGCCGACGTCGGGCTCTACGCCATCGCAGTCAACTTCGCCACGCTGCTGATGAAGATTCCCGAGGCCACGGGCACGGTGATGTTCCCGCGACTGGCCGGCTCAGAGGACCGGCAGGCGCACGCCGCGACCACCCGCGTCTGCCGGTCGACGCTCTTCATCCTGCTGCTCGGCGTGCTGACCTTCGCCGTCGCGGGCCCGATCCTGATCCCCCTGGTCTACGGCGACGCGTTCCGGGGTGCCGTGCGACCGCTCCTCATTCTGCTGCCCAGCGTCCTGTTGATGGCGCTCTATCAACTGCTGACGCGCAACTTCACCAGCCGCGGCAAGCAGCAGGTGAACATCCTCGCAGCCGGCGTCGCGCTCGTACTCAACGTCGGGCTGAACGTGGTCCTGATCCCGCGCTTCGGCATCGCCGGCGCCGCGGCCGCCAATGGACTCTCCTACGGCACCGCGGCGCTCACGCTGCTGGTCGCGTTCGTCCGCGACTCCGGCCATTCCGTGACCGAAACGCTGATCGTCCGGCCGGCCGAGATCGCGGAGATGGCCGGCGCGGCCCGCAAGGTGGCGGATCGGCTCCAGCGCCGCGGCGCCTGAACGCCGTCATCCGCCGGAGGCTGGCCGACCGCGCGGCTCACCCGCGGCAATGCTCGATCGGTGCTGGCGCGCGCGCGCCGAGTTGCTATAAGCAACGGGCACTCGCCATGGACGACCGGGAACGCGCATCATCCTCGAACCAGGAACGCCGGGAAGCCGTCGAGCACCTGCGCACCATCGTCCAGGGCCTGCGGCGCCATGGCATGCCGCGGTTGCCAGGCGGGCGCCGTCTCGGCAGCAGCCGCTTCGGGGCCGGTTGGGGCGCCGCATCTGGCCACCTGTTGCGCCCCGTCAAGGCCTGAACCACGAGGGCGACGGCCATGCGTGTGCACGCCCGCGCCGGCAAGCCGGCCGATCCCGCCGAGCTGGTCAACGTGCCGCGACTCGTGACCGCCTACTACACCCGCCGTCCCGATCCGTCCGTGTCGACCCAGCGTGTCGCCTTCGGCACCTCGGGCCACCGCGGGTCGTCCTTCGACGCCGCCTTCAACGACGCGCATATCCTCGCCACCACCGAGGCCATCTGCCGCCACCGGGCGAAGGAGGGGATCGACGGCCCGCTCTTCGTCGGCATCGACACCCACGCGTTGTCGGAGCCGGCCTTCGCGAGCGCGCTGGAAGTGCTCGCCGCGCATGGCGTCGACGTCATGATCGACGCCGGCGACGGCTACACGCCCACGCCGGTGGTGTCGCACGCCATCCTCACCTGGAACCGTGGCCGCACGCGGGGGCTGGCGGACGGCATCGTGATCACACCGTCGCACAACCCGCCCGCGGACGGGGGCTTCAAGTACGATCCCCCGCACGCCGGCCCGGCCGATGCCGCGGTCACGCAGTGGATCCAGGACGAGGCCAACGGGTTGCTCGCCAACAACCTCGAGGGCGTGCGCCAGATTCCCTTCGAGCGCGCCCGCCGCGCCGCCACCACGCACCGGCACGACTACCTGAACGCCTATGTCGCCGATCTCGCCGCGGTGCTGAACCTCGACGCCGTCCGGGACGCCGGCATCCACATCGGCGTGGACCCGCTCGGGGGCGCCAGCGTTGCGTACTGGGATGCCATCGCGTCGCGCTACGGGCTTCGCCTCGAGGTCACGAACCGCGCCGTCGACCCCACGTTCCGCTTCATGACCTGCGACTGGGACGGCAAGATCCGCATGGACCCGTCGTCGCCGTGGGCCATGGCGACCATGGTGGCCTTGAAGGACCGCTTCGACGTCGCGTGCGCCTGCGACGCCGACTCCGACCGTCACGGCATCGTCACGCGCAGCGCCGGGCTGATGAACCCGAACCACTACCTCAGCGTCGCCATCGCCTATCTCTTCCGCAATCGTCCCGGCTGGCCCGCAGACGCGGCCGTCGGCAAGACGGTGGTGTCGAGCACCATGATCGACCGCGTGGCGGCGCAGTGCGGCCGCGCGCTGGTGGAGGTGCCGGTCGGGTTCAAGTGGTTCGTTGACGGCCTGCGCACCGGCGGGTTCGGGTTCGCCGGCGAGGAGAGTGCGGGCGCGTCCTTCCTGCGCCACGACGGCAGCGTATGGACGACCGACAAGGACGGCATCATCGCCGGTCTGTTGGCGGCGGAGATCACCGCCCGCACCGGACGTGACCCCGGCGAGCTCTGGCGCGACCTCACGCGGGAATTCGGTGAGCCCGTCTACGAACGGATCGACTCCCCCGCGACACCCGAGCAGAAGGCGGCGCTGGGCAAGCTGTCGCCGTCGCACGTGCGCTCGCGCGAGCTGGCGGGAGAACCCATCCGCGAGGTGCTCGCGGCCGCACCGGGCAACGGCGCCCCCATCGGCGGCATCAAGGTGGTCGCGGAGCACGGATGGTTCGCCGCGCGACCGTCCGGGACCGAGAACGTCTACAAGGTGTACGCGGAAAGCTTCCACGGCCCCGAGCATCTCCGCCGGATCCAGGAGGAGGCGAACGCCATCTTGGCCGACGCCTTCGCGGCGGCGGGCGTCACGGGCTGACCCCTCGACGCCTCCACGGCGCGCTCTTCCGCCAGCAGCCGGCCGGCTGCTAGAAGGCGGCATGGACGTGCGGCCCTCCGCCGACCCCGCCGTGCTCGCCGTCGCGCGCCGTGCGGCGACGCTCGTCACGGCGGGCGCGCGGGTCGGCCTCGGCACCGGCCGGGCGGCCGCCGCGTTCGTCGACGAGTTGGGTGCGCGGGTGCGGTCTGGGCTGCGGATATCCGGAGTCGCCACGTCCGACGCCACGGCGCGGCAGGCCACGGCCCTCGGCATCCCGCTCATCGATCTCGACGAGGACGTCGTCCTCGATCTGACGGTCGACGGGGCCGACGAGGTGGCGCCCAACCTGGATCTCGTGAAGGGCTGGGGGGGCGCGTTGGTGCGCGAGCGCATCGTCGCGGCGGCGTCGCGCCGGCAGGTCATCCTGGTGGGACCGGAGAAGCTGGTGGAGCGGCTCGGCCAGCGGGGCCGCATTCCCGTCGAGGTGATCCCGCTGGCGTGCGGGCTCGTCACGCGCACGCTGCGCGGGTTGGGCCTGGCGCCCACGGTCCGGCTCGCGCCAGACGGCACCCCCGTCCGGACCGACAACGGGAACCTGACGCTCGACTGCGCACCGCGTGAGGCCCTCGCCAATGCCGCGGCCGCGCGCACGCTGGCCGCGGCGATCCGCGCCGTTGCCGGGGTGGTGGACACCGGACTGTTCCTTGGCACCGCCGAACGCGTGCTGGTGGGGTGGCCGGACGGGCGCGTCGACGAACGCATCCGCATGGAAGGGACGCCATGACGATTCGGGGCAGCTGCCTGTGTGGGACGATCGCCTGGGAAACCAGCGCGCCCATCGAGCTCATGCACCATTGCCACTGCGGTCGCTGCCGCAAGGCGCACGGCGCCGCGTACGCCACGGCCGCCATGAGCAACGCCGGGGGATTCCGGTTCGCCCGCGGCCAGGACCACGTGACGCGGTTCCGATCGTCGGCGGCGTTGCAGCGGGCCTTCTGCGACCGGTGCGGCAGCGTCGTCCCGGACGATCAGTCGCTCTGGAACGACAACGTGTTCCTGGCCATGGGGCCGCTCGACGACGACCCCGGCGCGCGTCCCGAGTTTCACATCTTCGTGGCATCGAAGGCGCCGTGGGTCGAGATTCGCGACGAGCTCCCGGCGTTCGACGCCTACCCGCCCGGCATCGAAGCCGCCGTGCAGGCCGATCTGCCGCCGCGGGCGCCCGCCAGCGGCGCCCCGCGAGGCAGCTGTCTGTGCGGCGGCGTGTCGTTCGTCGTCACCGGCTCGCCACTCTGGTCGGTGCACTGCCACTGCACCCGCTGCCGCAAGGCCCGGGGGGCCGCTTTCGCGTCGAACGTCGTGACACGCGCCGACGGCGTCCGCCTGCTCGATGGCGAAGACCTGCTGGCCTCCTGGAAGGTGCCCGAAGCACGCTGGTTCACCAACGCCTTCTGCCGGCGCTGCGGCTCGAAGGTGCCGCGCATCTGTCGCGAGCGCGACCTCGCCATCGTGCCGATGGGCGCATTGGACGACGACCCGCCGATTCGCCCACAGGCGCACATCTTCGTCGGCTCGAAGGCGCCGTGGGACGTCATCACCGACGACCTGCCGCAACACGCGGCGGCGCGTCCGAACGCGTGACCGCTCAGAGCAGGTCGCTGCAGCTGTCGAAGTAGCCGCAGCGGGTGCAGATCGCCTTGCAGCGCCGGCGTTCGAGCGTCTGCCGGCAGTTCGGGCAGAACGACGTTCGCCGGTAGAGTGGGTCGTCGGTATCGCAGGCCTCCGCCGATCCGCGCCGCGCCGTCTCGTCCCGCATCCTCCCGCCCTCCACGACCCCAACCGGCTCGTAGCACACCGGGCCGCCGGCGGCCAGGCCGGTGGACGGTCGCGGGGCTCGTGACGTACATCGGCCGGTATGCGGGCGTGGACGGTGGACGCTGACGACATTCAGGTCGCCGAGGACCTGAGCATGCGCGAGCTGCACCAGACGCCGGGCATCGAGGCCTTCCTGGCGCCGCACCGCGGCGACAAGTTCATCGTCGTGGCGACGAAGGGGTTCGGCAAGACGCTCCTGCTGAAGGCCAAACGTGTCGCGATGCAGGAACGGACCGTCTGCCTGCCGCAGGACAGCCTGCTCGACAAGCCGATCGGCGACAAGATCTTCAACGCCGACGTGGCGGCGCTCTACACGCACCCGGAGCCCTGGGCGAACGTCTGGCTGATGGCGATCGCGCTCGCCACGCTCAAGCGGCTCGATCTGGTCGACGACCTGCGCGTGACGAGCCGTCTGCACGCGCTGGCCACCGATCCGAGCCTGCGCAGCGTCATCGACCACTTCGTCAATCTGCTCGATCTGCCGCGCCACGAGCTCTTCAAGTGCGTCAACGACACCAACAACCGCCTGGTGCCCCGGCTGCGCACCATCGCCACGCCGGTGGCGATCTTCGTGGACAGCGTCGACGAGTACTTCAACAAACACATCACGCGCCGCTCGTCGCGGGGCAGCGACACCGGCCTCCTGGCGCCGGGCATCTGGTACTACTCCCAGATGGGCCTGGTGCAGGTCGCCTACGAGCTGCGCCGCATCAGCCATCACCTGAAGGTCTTCGCCTCGGTACGGAAGGAGGCGTTCGCCAAGTTCAGCGAGGCGACCTCCATGGTGCAGCAGTATCGCGGCAGCGCCGTCGACCTGCGGTACTCGAAGCCGAACCTGCGGGAGATCTTCCTGGCCAACATCCGGCGGGAGAAGGAACGGAACCTGTGCCTGCCCGGGCAACTCCGGGCGGACCCGGTGACGGCGTTCGTCGCGCGACCGACCGTCACGCACAGCTACACGGGCGAGGTCGAGTACGTGTTCGACTACGTCTACCGCCACACCTTGCAGCGCCCGCGCGACCTGATGACGCTCGGCCAGGCGCTGTCGAGCCTGCCGCCGGAGGAGCGCCGCAACGAGGCGCGCCTGAAGGCGGTGGTGAATCGCGGGGCCACGGAGATCGCGGAGGAGTACCTGAACGAGATCGCCCCCTACATCGGCGAGTGCGACCTCCCACGACTCTTCGGGCTGCTGCCGCGGCACATCCTGGCACGGGAACAGCTCGGCGCGGTCCGTGAGGCGTACGACGCGGGGACGGAGGCGGCGGGCGGCGAAGTCGACGGCGATGTGTTCGCCGTCCTCTACCGGGCCGGTCTCCTCGGCTGCATCCAGCGCGACCTCGTGAGCGGCGCGCAGGTGCAGCGCTTCCTGCTCCCCGGCGACGAGCCGCTCGACCGCGGTCGGGAGCTGCCCGACTCCTCGCACTACCTGCTCCACCCCATCCTGGCCGAGCTCGTCGCGAGCCAGAGTCCCGCCTACGCGCGCGACATCGACACGGTGAACGTCGTCGGGCCCGACCGGCCGTGGCGGGAGACGAGCGCGGGCGGCCCGCCGCGCGAACGCGGACTCTGCGTCCTCAAGGCCGACGTCAAGGAGTTCAGCCGGCACATGCAGACGGCCGATGGCGGCCAGGTCGTGTGGGACGCACTGCGCCGCGCCGTAGCGGAGCACGCCGCTCGCTGCCTCTGGTCCGAGGTCGGCGACGGCGATGCCGTGCTGATCGTCCACGACGATCCGAACGCCCTCGTGAACGTGGGCTTCCGCCTGAACGAGGACCTGTTCGATACGCCGGGGCGCCCGCAGCTGCGCATCGCGCTGGACCACGGCCCGATCCGGCTCGACCAGGCCGGCGACGGCCGCCTCGTCGTGCTGGGCGGCGAGCCGCTCCGCCGCGTGGCGCGCATCGAGCCGCATGTGGCGCCCGGCGAGATCTGGGGGACGGACGAGTTCCGTCAGGCGCTCGAGGCCCGCCCGACGCGATACCAAGCCACCCCGGTGACCCCGGCCGCTTCCGACACCGGCGCGGACAGCGCGTTCAACGTGAAGAAGCCCGGGGCAAACGAAGCGGACATCCTGGTGCACCTGTTCCGCATCGAGCCGCGACGACACGGTGCGTGACCGGGCCGTGCTTGTGTGGAAGCGGGCTCCGGGCTAACCCCGAACCGGGAGGGCGCATGAAGCCGACGAAGCAGCTGCACGACCTGGGGCAGAGCCTCTGGCTCGACAACATCACGCGGCGGTACCTCACCGCGGGCACACTGCGTCGCTACATCGACGAACTCTCCATCACCGGCCTCACGTCGAACCCCACCATCTTCGACCTGGCGCTCAAGAGCGGCGTGGACTACGACGACGCGATCCGCCGCAGCCTCGATGCGGGCCGTTCCGGCGAGGCGCTGTTCTTCGAGCTCGCCCTGGAAGACCTGACCCAGGCCGCCGACCTGTTCCGGCCCGTCCACGACCGCACCAACGGCGTGGACGGCTGGGTGTCCCTCGAGGTTTCGCCCCTGCTCGCCTACGACACCCAGAGCACCATCGCCGAGGCGAGGCGGCTCCATGGCGCGGCGGCGCGGCCGAATCTCTTCATCAAGATTCCCGGGACGCCCGAGGGCCTCCCGGCGATCGAGGAATCCATCTTCTCGGGCGTCCCGATCAACGTCACGCTCCTGTTCTCGCGTGACCAGTACGTCGCCGCCGCCGAGGCCTACATCCGCGGCCTCGAGCGCCGGCTCGCGGCCGGCCTCTCTCTGGACGTCCGCTCGGTCGCGTCGGTGTTCGTCAGCCGCTGGGACAAGGCCGTCATGGGCAAGGTGCCGGACGAGTTGCGCGGCCAGTTGGGCATCGCGGTCGGCAAGCAGATCTACCACGCGTACACCGACCTGCTCGACTCGCCGCGCTGGGAGCGACTGGCGAATGCGGGCGCGCGGCCGCAGCGGCTCCTGTGGGCCAGCACCGGCACCAAGGACAAGGCGCTCTCCGACGTCCTGTATGTCGAGGCACTGGCGGCGCCGCACACCGTCAACACCATGCCCGAAGAGACGCTCCTCGCGTTCGCGGATCACGGGCGCGCGCGGCTCGGCCTGCCCCGCGACGGCGGCGACGCCGCAGCCGTGCTCGCCCGCTACGCCGCCGCCGGCGTCGACCACGACGCTCTGGCGGCGCGTCTGCAGCAGGACGGCGCCGCGTCGTTCGTCACCTCGTGGAACGACCTGCTTGCGGGCCTTGCCGGCAAGTGCGAGGCGCTGCGCCAAGCCGGCTGAACGACCCGTCCGGGATCAGCCCCGCACCAGCCGGCGCTCGACCGCGCCCCAGTCCACGCTGGTGAAGAACGCGTCGATGTACTTGCCGCGCTCCGACGGCGGGTAGTCGAGCAGGAAGGCGTGTTCCCACACGTCCATGACCAGCAGCGGCACGAAGCCGCTCACGTTGCCCACCTCGTGCAGCGTGATCCAGTGGTTCGACACCCGGAGCGAGCGCGGATCCTGGTAGCAGACCGCCCAGCCCACGCCGCGCATCTTGCCCACGCCGACGAAGTCGGTCTTCCACATCTCGAAGCTGCCGAAGTCCTCTTCGCAGAGGCGCCGGAACCCGGCCGTCCGCCCGGGCTCCGGGTCGGCGCCGGCCACGAGGTTCCCGAAGTAGTACTCGTGCAGGACCATGCCGTTGTACTCGAAGCCCATGCGGCGGGTGAGTTCGGAGTACGCCGGGGTCTCGTCGGGATCGATCCTGCCGTCCTTCAGGATGTCCTCGAGCTGGGCGGTGAGCAGATTCGTCTGCTTCACGTATCCGTCGTAGAGCTTGAAGTGCATCTCCAGCGTGCGGTCGGAGATGCCATGGAGGCCACGCAGGTCGAATGTCTGCGTGCGGTAGGGCGTGCGAGGCTTCATGCCGCCAGTGTGCCGCTGCCGGCGGCTCGTGCAAGCGCCGCCGCCGCTCAGAATTCCCCGTCGAGCCGCTCGGCCAGCCCGAGCACGGTGTCGATGTAGGCATCGGAGTGGTTGTAGCGCCAGATCACGGCGCGCTTCTGCTGATGCGAGATGCCCTGCCTCCACCCGTAGTGGGCGAGGTAGTTGGCGCACGATGCGGTGGCGTCGTCCGGGTCGTAGAGGCTGATCTTGCCGTCGCCGTTCCCGTCGACGGCGTGGTTCAGGTAGCTGGTCGGCAGGAACTGCGGATAGCCGAACGCGCCGGCGCCGGACCCCTTGATCCCGAGCGGGTCGATCCGCTGCTGCTTGGCGATGACGAAGACGGCCTTCACCTCGGGGTAGAACATGTCTTCGAGGTACTGCGCGCGCTGGCGCAGGCGGCGCTCGATGTCGGGATCGCCGGCACCCCAGCGCTGCACGTTCTGCTGGAAGTTGGCGGGGTCCTTCGCCATCGCCAGCCGGGCCACGCGGTAGAGCACGAGGCTGCGGCCGGTGTTTCGGCCGCAGTGGGTCTCGACCGTGATGATGGCGGCGCACACGTTGGCCGGCACGCCGAAGCGCTTCTGGGCGCGTTCGAACGAATCGCTCCACGACGCCCGACACTGCCGCGCGGTCGACGTCCCGGCGGGGCCGAGGAAGTTGCGGTACATGCTCTTGCCTTCCTTCGGCTGGTGGGGCGAGAAGGAGAGGCCGTCGAACGCCGGAAGGCGGGAATCGCCGAAGACGCGATCCACGTCGTTGCGAGGTACGCCATCCGCCACGAGCTTGGCCTTGAGGTACCCCCAGCCGCGGTCGCCGGGAACGTACCGCCCCGCCGGGACAGTGCCACGCGACGCCCGCACGGTGCCCCGTCTGGCGGTAGGCGCACGTTTCGCGCATCCCACCACCGTGATCATCGTCGCGACGGCCAGCGCCACGGCGAGACAGCGACGCCTGGCATGCGGCGCACCGTGCTCGTCCCGCCCCCGGTTGGATACCCCCCTGCGGACTCCCGTCACGCCATCCTCCTCCCACTCATACGACCCTCGGGCGTCCGACTCTAGCCGCTCGCGCGCGACGCTGCGAGCGCGGCGGCGCCCGCCCGCGGGTGCAATGGGCCTACGCTCCCGCTACGGTGCCGGACGTCCACCATGAACGACTCCCCCCCGCGGCCCGCCCACGCCCCCCTCGATCCCGAACACCGCCGGCTCTTGCTCGACGGCTTCAACGGCATGAACCGGGCCCACTTCGGGGGTCACCTGGGCTTCCGGCTCGTGGATGCTCGCCACGGCTGGGCGCGCCTCGAGGTGGAGTGCCGGACGGAGCACCTGAATCCCGCCGGCGTCATGCACGGCGGCGCCAGCTTCGGACTCGCCGATTCGGCCGTCGCCGCCGCGCTGATCACCATCTACGGTCCCGGATTCGCGCTACTCACCATCGAGATGAAGATCAACTATCTGGAGCCCATCCCGATCGGGATCGTGGTCGCCGAGGCGTCGGTACTGCGCTCGAGCCGCCGCAGCGCCTACGCCGAGGTCGACGTGTGGGCGGGCGGCAAGCTCGCGGCGCGCGCCAGCACCACCTACATGATCAAGCCGCTCGCGCCGGCTCCGGGGTGACCGCGATGCCGGAAGCCTCGACGACGGACTGCCGGCACGATCCCGGCGCCATGATCCCGATCATCGACCGCAACCGCTGCGAGGCCAAGGGCGACTGCGTGCGCGTCTGCCCCTACGACGTGTTCGCGATCGAGCGGCTCGGCGCCGGGGAGCGGCGCGGGCTCACCCTGCGCGGACGGCTGAAGGCGCTCGCGCACGGCGGTCGCCAGGCGTTCGCGGGCCGCGCCGACGCCTGCCACGGCTGCGGGCTCTGCGTCGCCGCGTGCCCCGAGCGCGCCATCACGCTCCGCGTTCGCGCCGGCTGACGGCCGTAGCCGCCGCACGTCGCACGACGCACTCGTCCCCGGCGTCACGCGCTGCCGGGCAGCCGAGCGCGGGCGCGTCGGTACAGCCCCGCGACGACCCGCTGGGTGAGGGTCGGGGCCAGCCGCTTCGCCCAATCGGCAAGATACGTCTCGGGCCCGAGGCGCACCCGCATCGCTCCAGCCTCGATCGCCGCGACGATTCGGGTCGCCGCCGCCTCCGGCGTCATGCGCGCGATGCGGTCGAACTCCGCGACCACGGCGGCGCGCCGGCCCTCGTTCCCCAGCCGGGCCGACCGGACGATGTTCGTCCGGACGCCGCCCGGGTGGACGCATGTGACACCGATGCCGGTGCCCGCCAACTCGGTCCAGAGGCTCTCGGACAGCCCGCGCACGGCGAACTTGCTGGCGCTGTAGATGCTGTTCTCCGGCACCCCCACGATCCCGAAGACGCTCGACACGTTGACGATGTGCGCCTCCGGCTCGCGGCGCAGCACGGGGAGGAACGCGGCGCAGCCATGGATGACGCCCCACAGGTTCACGCCGATGAGCCAGGCGACGTCGTCGAGGCCCAGCGATTCGAAGGTCCCGTCGAGCGCCACCCCTGCATTGTTCACCAGCACGTGCACGCGACCGTGCGCGGCGACCACCGCGGCGGGCAGCGCCTCCATCGCGGCCCGATCGGCGACGTCGACCACGTGCGTCGACACGCGCCGCCCGGTGGATTCGACGGCGGCGGCGGTCAGGACCAGTCCGGCCGCATCGCGGTCGACCAGCGCGAGATGGCAGCCCTTGGCCGCAAGCGCCGCGGCGAGTGCTCGCCCGATGCCGCTCGCGGCGCCGGTCACGACCGCGACGCGCTCTCCGAGATGTCTCATGGCGGTCGCACGCTCTAGCAAACCCGCATCGGGTGGTCACGTTGGCACGATCGGGTGTAGATTCGCTCCGATGCGCGTCGTCGGCGACGAGATGATCGACCCTCTCTACTTCGAGCGCTACGGCTACCCGCACGCCTCCTGGGAGTTCTTGCGACGCCACCGGCCGGTCTCCTGGATGGAGCCGGAGGGCATGCGGCCGTTCTGGGCGGTCACGCGCTTCGCCGACCTCTCCGCCATCTCGCGCGACCCGAAACGCTGGAAGATCGCCCCGCGCATCGCGGTCTTCCCCGAGGCGCACTTCCCCACCGACAACCCGCAGTTCCGCCACCTGCTCAACATGGATCCGCCGGAGCACGGCAAGTACCGCAACGTGCTGGCCGCGCGATTCACGCCCAAGGCCCTCGAAGCGAAGCGCGGGGCGATCGGGCGCATCGTCGACGAGGCCATCGACCGCTTGGCCGAACGGTCCGAGGCCGATTTCGTCGAGGACTTCGCCGCCATCGTGCCGCTCGCCGTCATCGCGGAGATGATCGGTTTGCCGCGCGACGACTGGCGGCTCATGTTCGACCTCTCGAACGCCATCGTCGCCGCCGAGGACCCGGAGTTCCAGCACGGAGCCACGACTCAGGAGACCTCGAAGCGGGCCATCAAGACGTCGTTCGAGTACTTCCGCGCCATGGTGGAGGATCGCCGGCCGGCGCCGCGGGAGGACCTGGCGTCCGCGCTCGCCACTGCCGAAGTCATGGGCGCCCCGATGCCCGAGTGGGAGCTGCTCTCCTACTTCGTCCTGCTGCTGGTCGCGGGCAACGAAACGACGCGCAACGCGACCACGGGCGGGCTGCTGGCGCTGCTGGAGCACCCCGAGCAACTCGAGCGGCTACGGGCCGATCCCGCGGCCATACCGGGTGCGGTCGAGGAGATCGTTCGTTGGGTGTCGCCCGTCATCCAGTTCTGCCGGACCGCCGGCGAGGCCGTGCCGGTGGGCGATGTCACGGTCCAGCCCGGCGAAGCGGTGTGCCTGCTCTACCCGTCCGCCAACCGCGACGAAGCCGCGTTCCCCGAGCCGTTCGCCTTCCGTGTCGACCGGCAGCCGAACGAGCATCTGGGGTTCGGCATCGGCGTCCACTACTGCCTGGGGGCCAACCTCGCGCGCCTCGAGCTACAGGAGATCTTCGGCCGGTTGATCCCCCGGCTGCGGGAGATCGCACTCACCGGCCCGGTATCGCGCATGCGCTCGAGCTTCGTCGGCGGCATCAAGCACATGCCGATCCGGGCCCGCATCGCGGAGCGCACCGGCACCCGCTGAGTCATGCGGGGGCGGCCTGTCGGTCGGGCGCGCGACGGGGCGACGCCGCCGGGGCCGGCATCACCGCGGCCACCTCATCCAAGCCGGCGTCGAGCCGGCGGACGACCTCTTGCAGCACCGTCCCCAGTTCCCAGTCGGCGACGAGGCAGATCCCCAGGCGCCCGCCGTAGCTGAGCAGCGCGATGCCGAGCCCTTGCTGTTCGAACAACGGCAGGTGCGGGTAGACCTCCACCATGCGTGCACCCGCCAGGTACAGCGGAACGGGCGGCCCGGGCACGTTGGTGACGATGAGGTTGCAGACGCGCACCGAGCCGACGGCGCGCGCGATCGTCTCGACCACCGCTCCGCCCGCCCAGTTCGCCGCCTCCGCCACGACCGTCCCGCCCGCGGCGTCGCCGCCGCGCTTGAGCGCCGCCGTGGCCTCGCGGATCCGGTCGAACCGGCAACGCGCGTCGGGCTCGTCGATCGGCAACGGCACGAGCCAGAGCGACACGCGGTTCCCCGGCGCGCCGAACTCTTCGGCGCGCCGCACGCTCACCGGCACCAGCACCCGCAGGGGCTCGTGCGGAACCGCATGGCCGAGTTGGCGGAGGGCGCCGCCGAGCGCTCCGCTCACCATGGTGAGCACGACATCGTTGACCGTGCCGCCCAGTGCGTGCCCCACGCGCTTCACCACGGCGAGGTCGGCCGACAGCCACGCCACCTCGCGATGCGGCCCCACCGGCCGGTTCACGGAAACCGCGGGCGCGGGAGAGAGTCCGGCCGCCAGCAACCGCCACAGGCTCCCCGCGATCGCCTGCACGCCGCCCACCGCTTCCTGCGGGTCGGCCAGCATCCGGCCGACGGCGCGACCCGCGTCCAGCGCACCGCGGCCGCGCCGCAGCAAGTCGTCGCGCAGCAGCTCGACGGTGGTCGGCGCCGGCCTGGGCGTCCACGCGGCGGGGACCGGCGGCGGAGCGCCGGGGTCGACGTCGAGTAACGACGCCAGCATCCCGATACCGGCGATGCCGTCGACGATGCAGTGATGGACCTTCGCGAGAAACGCGAAACGGCCGCCCGCGAGCCCCTCGATGACCCATGCCTCCCAGAGGGGCCGCCGCCGGTCGAGCGGTCGCTCCAGGATCTCGGCGCATCGGGCCCGCAGCTGCGCCGGCGACCCCGGGCGCGGCAGGCTGGCGTGATGCAGGTGACGGGTCATCTCGAAGCCGTCGTCGTCCACCCACACGGCGTCGCCCAGCACGGGGACGTGCAGCAACCGCTGCCGGAACCGGGGGATCGACGAGAGCCGCGCCGACACATGGCGGCGGATGCGGTCCAGATCGACGCCACCGCCACGTCGCGCCACCGGCCCCGCGTCGAAGATCGCGGTGACCGCGACGTGCATGTACGCGTTGCGCGTTTCGAAGCCGAGGAAGCATTCGTCGAGACCCGACAGCCGCTCGTAGCTCGCCACGATGCCCACGCCGCAGGGAGCAACTGCCGTGCCTGGCCCGCGTGTTCCACCAGCGAGGTGGAACGCGCAGCAGCGGCGCGACGGCGTAGGAAAAACAGGCATGTCGCTGCTCGTTTCACGGGCGTCCGATGCTCAGACCAAAGTCGCATTGCCGTCGCCGACGCCATGCGGAAGGATGTCGGGGTGTCGCAGTCCGCGGAGGCGATCCGCACGCGACATCGGGAGGGGCACGAATCATGCGGAAAACGATGGCGGCCGTGGTCGCGATCGCGGCGCTGGCCGGGACGGTCGGCGCGAAGAACCAGGCGACGCGCGGCACCAGTCGGGTGCGGGTCATCCACAACTTCGCCACTGCCGCGGTCCGACAGCCGGCCGCGGTAGACGTCCGGATCGGCCGCAACGCCGACCCGCTCGCGAACCCGATCAAGATCGCCGGCGCCGAGTACGGCGCCGTCACGAAGTACCTGCGTCCGAAACCGCCAGTGGTCGTCGGGGTCTATCTCGCCGGCACCACCACGGAACTCCTGCGCGCCAGGCTGAACGCGACGCGGCGCTCGCGCCTCACGCTGCTGGC
>CAWKPA010000002.1:0-290208 GCA_963851365.1 uncultured delta proteobacterium
CTTCGGACCCGGCACGCAGACCATCGCCGTCGCGGTGATGCCGCCGGAGCCGCCTGGCGGCGGCGCCGCGGGCGCGCTTGGCGCGGAGTTCGCCCGGGTGCTCGTCGCGCGACCTCGACCTGTCCGGGTACTTTCGCGTGGTCGCGCCGAGCACGTTCGTACAGGGACGCCGGCGTCGCCCCCGACGCCATCGACTAGGTCGGGTGGGCGGCCATCGGGGCGCAGGAACTGGTGCAGGGGACGATCGACGAGGCCAGCGGCGACCGTCGACGGTCGAGGCCCGCCTGTTCGACGTCGCGGAGCGCCGCGAGGTCGTCGACGCCGGGCGGCGCCTGCAGGGACCGCGGGCGGACCTGCCGCGGCTCGCCCATCGCTACGCGGACCATCTGTTCGAGGTGCTGACGGGCGAGCGCGGGCCGTTCGATTCGAAGATCGCGCTCGTGAGCACGCCGCGGCGGCGCGCTGAAGGACCTCTACGCCTGGACGTTCGACCTAGGCCGCGCCGGTCCGTCTCACGCAGGAGCGGTCCATCGTTCTGCTCGCCGAGCTGGCGTCCGGATCGCCGCGGCATCCTCTTCACCTCGTTCCGCGCGCACCGGCCGCGGCTGTTCGACGTCGACGTCGCGACGCGCGCGGTGACGCCGTTCACCCCCGGCAAGGCGCGGTGTACCTGGGCGGCGCCTGGTCACCCGACGGCACGCAGGTGCTCGCCACGCGCGAGCAGGACGGCAACACCGACATCGAGTTGCTCGACCGCTTCGGCGCCGTGGTGCGACGCGCTCACCGACCACTGGGGCATCGACGTCTCGCCTGCCTGGTCGCCGGACGGCACGCGCTTCGCGTTCTGCTCGAACCGCAGCGGGTGCGCCACAGATCTACGTCATGAATCTCGACGGCTCGGGCATGCGCCGCGTGTCGATCGTCGGCAGCTACAATACGGCCGCCGGCATGGTCGCCGAAGGGCGATCGCATGGCGTGGACCACGCGCATCGGCAACGGGTTCCAGATCGCGGTCGCGAACGCCGACGGCTCGGGCGCGCGGACCATCACGACCGCGGGCGGCAACGAGGACCCGTCCTGGGCCCCCGACGGCCGCTACCTGGTCTTTTCGTCGTCGCGGGGCGGTCCGCGCACGCTCTGGATCACCGATCGGGAAGGCCGGACCCTGAAACAATTGACCACCGGAAATGGCGATGATAGCCAGCCCGCGTGGTCCTCTCGGCTAGACTGAGGTGAAGCACATGCGGCCGTCCATGCGCGCGTGGCCAGGGCTGTTGGCCTGCGTCTGCCAGCTGTGTGCTGATGGTCGCCGTTGCCGGCTGCGCCCGGCGGTCGCCACGGCCTCCAACCGGCGGGGACGGCGCCGGTGTCGTCGAGGAGGGTCTCGGAGCCGGCGGCGAATCGAGCCTCGACCTCGCCCGGCAGGGACGCGGACGGCGGGCGAGGGGACGTGCTGCGCGACGTGTACTTCGCCTACGACTCCGAGGAGTTGGACGATGCGGCCCGCGCGAGCCTCGACGAGAACGTCGCATGGATCGCGGACCACGAGGCCTCTCGGCTCCAGCTCGAGGGGCATTGCGACAACCGTGGCACCGTGGAGTACAACGTGGCGCTCGGGTACCGTCGGGCCCGGGTCGTCTACGACTACCTGGTTGGGCAGGGCGTCGCACCCGAGCGGCTCGAGACCATCAGTTATGGGAAGGAGCTTCCGGTGTGTCGGGAGGAGACCGAGGAGTGCTGGGCGCGAAATCGCAGGGTCCGTTTCGTGGCGGGTCGCCGATGAGCGCGACCACGCGCTGCCTGGCCGGGCTCACGCTCGCTGCGGCGGTCGCAGGCTGTGCGTCCCGCGCCGACCTGGTCGAACAGAACCGGCGCATGCGCGCGCTGATGCAGCAGCAGGCCCGGACGCTCGACCAGGTGAAACGCGAAGTGCAGCGGCTGCGCGCCGACGTCGAGGAAACCGGGGGCGGTCGCCGCCGGGCAGGTCAGTCCGGGTCTGGGTACCCTTCCGACGAGCTGCCGGAGCGCACGCGCATCGTGGAACTCGAGCGTAAGATCGAGGAGATCGAGGCGGGTTCGAGGGAGCTTGGCATGACGGTCGACCCGAACGCGATGAGCCAGCTCCCGCCCGGCGCGCCCATCGCGCCGCCGCCCGTCTTGGGCGACACCCCTCCGGCCCCCGCCGCGCCATCCGCTCCGGCTGACCCTGAACGAGTCGCGACGGCGACGCCCCCGCCCACGGTTCCCCCGCCGCCACCGCCGGCGGTCGATGACGAGTGGCGGCGAGAGGTGGCGCAGGACCAGGCCGTGGCGGGGACTCTCGACGTGCCGGAACGGGGCACGTTCCAGGGCGCATTGCAGGGGCTGTCGCGGGGCGACTGCAGCGCGGCCGGCGGACAGCTGGGCGGCCTCGCGAAGCGCAACCAGGGGTCGCCCCTCGCCGACAACGCCCTCTATTGGCAAGCCCGCTGTCACGCTGCCCGCGGAGACATGAACACCGCGGTCACCGAATACTACGACGTCGTCACCCGCTATCCAAAGAGCGACAAGGCACCCGCTGCGCTCTGGCAACAAGGCCTGCTCTTTCTGCGGCTGGGCAACGCGCCCGACGCGCGCCTGGCACTCGGCAAGCTGATCAAGGACTATCCTGCATCGGCGGAGGCGTCCCGGGCCCGCCAGAAGCTTCTCGAGATGGAACAGTAGGGCCGCAGCTTCAAAGGCCCCGGTCGCTCGGATAGTATTGCGCGCAGTTCATGCGGGTGATCCGCCACTTGACGCGTGTCGGCGCGCCGCTCGAGCGTGTCGTGCTGACGCTCGGCAACTTCGACGGGGTACACCTGGGACACCAGGCCATCGTCCGCCGCGCCGTCGTCGAGGCGCGCGGCATCGGGGGCCAGGTGGTCGCGCTCACCTTCCACCCGCACCCGGTCGCCGTGTTGGCGCCCGAGCGGAAACCGCCCATGATCCAATCGCTCCACGATCGGCTCGCGTGTCTCCGCGATCTCGGCGCGGACGTCGTAGTTTTGCAACGGTTCACCCGGCGGTTCGCCGCGTTCGAGCCCGATGCGTTCGTCGAGGACTTCCTTCGCCGGTCGCTCGATCTTCGCCACGTCGTGGTGGGCTACAACGTCAACTTCGGCCGCAACCGTGCCGGGTCGGTGGCGACCTTGCGCCAGCTCGGCGCGCGACACGGATTCGCGGTGGACGCCGTGGGCCCGGTCGCCGCCGGAGATGCGACCGTGAGCAGCTCGGCGGTGCGCGCGTTGATCGCTTCGGGCGACGTCGCTGGCGCCCGTACGCTGCTCGGGCGGCCCGTGGCTCTGCGCGGGCGCGTGGTGCACGGCGAGCACCGTGGCCGGACGCTCGGGTTTCCCACCGCCAACCTCCACCGGTCCCCAGGGCTGGTCCTGCCCGCGGACGGCGTGTACGCGGTGCGCGTGGCCCGCGACGGGGTCCGTCACTCCGGTGTCCTGAACATCGGCGTGCGCCCCACCTTCGGCACGCTGGCGCGGACGGTCGAGGTGCACCTGCTCGACGGCGGCGGCGACCTCTACGGGCAGTGGCTCGTCCTCGAGGTGGTCGAGCGCCTGCGCGGCGAGCAACGCTTCGATGGGCCCGAGGCATTGCGCCGTGCGATCGCGGGCGACGTCGCCCGCGCCCGGGTCGCCCTGGCACGGCCGGCGGGCGATGCCTGAGGCCGGGCGCCTCGTCGAAGTGCAGGTGCCGGCGACCGCGGCGGGCATGCGCCTCGATCGCTTTCTGGCCACGCTGCCGGAACTCGGCACGCGATCCCGGGCGCGGGGCCTGCTCGATCGAGGGCACGTGTCGGTGGACGGCATGGCGCGCAAGCCGGGACACGTCCTTCGGCCCGGCGAGCGCGTCGCGATCGCCGTGCCGCCACCGGAGCCCGCCGGCGTCGAGCCGGAGGCCTTGCCGCTGGTGGTGCTCTATGAGGATGCGCACCTCCTCGCGATCGACAAGCCGCCCGGCATGGTCGTGCACCCGGCCCCCGGCGCCCGCCGGGGCACGGTCGTGAACGCGGTGCTGCACCGGTTGGGCACGCTTGCCGGGGTTGGGGACCCCGCGCGGCCTGGCATCGTCCACCGCCTCGACCGGGACACCTCCGGCGTGTTGCTGGTGGCGCGGACCCCGCAGGCGCTCGAGGGCCTGGCGCGCCAGTTCCGGGACCGCACCGTGTCGAAGCGGTACATTGCAGTGGTCCACGGTGCGGTGCGCGACGCCAGCGGGGTGATCGATCGGGCCATCGGGCGCCACCCCCACGAGCGCACGCGCATGAGCGTCCGGGCGCGCGGCGGGCGTGCGGCGGTCACGCGCTTCCGGGTGGTTCAGCGCCTTCCCGGCGCGACGCTTCTCGAGCTCGCACCGGAGACCGGTCGGACCCATCAGCTGCGAGTGCATCTCGCCGCGCTGGGACACCCGATCGTCGGCGACCGCGTCTACGGAGGTGGCCGGCGAGTGCAGGCGGGCGTGTCCGTTGCGCACGCGGCCGCGCTCCGCGATTGCGCGCGGCAGGCGTTGCATGCAGCGACGATTGCCTTCGCGCATCCCGCGACCGCGGAGCCCGTGCGCGTCGAGGCGCCGCTCCCGGCGGATCTCCTGGCCCTGCTCGCCGCGCTGCGCCTCCGCGCGCCGGCTTGACTCCCCCACGTGCTTTCCCTACCCTCCGCGCGCTCGGTTCTCCTCGGAGCCGATTTTCCCACGCGGCAAGTCCCACCCGTCACGCCGGCGCATCGCAGCAGCTGGCTCCCTTGTCCGCCACCATGCGCAGCGCAGCGCCGCAGATCCCCCCCGGGGAGTCCACCAGGTGACGACGCGAGAGCGATCGGCCCGCGGGTCTGCGTCGCGCGTCCGCGGTCGTGTGTCGGTCGCGGCGGTCGTGTCGTCCGTGGCCAGCCGCTCCGACGCCGCCAGTCCCGATGCCGCGCCGCTGCCGGAGCCTGCACCGGACGTTCCGCCGCTGCGATTGCAGGACGTGCGGAAACGCAACGTGGCGGATCTGGCCGCGCTGGCGCGAGAGATGCGTCATGATCTCTTGGCCTCGTCGCGGCAGGAACTGGTCCTGGCGCTGTCGGAGGCGCAGGTTGCGCGCAACGGGGCCGTGTACGGGGAGGGGGTGCTGGAAATCCTGCCGGACGGCTTCGGATTCCTGCGCTATCCCGACGCCAACTACCAGCCCGGTCCGGACGACGTCTACGTGTCGGCGAGTCAGGTGCGCCGCTTCAACTTGCGCACCGGTCACGTCGTGGCGGGGCGCGTCCGCCCGCCGAAGGAGGACGAGCGGTACTTTGCGCTGGTCGACGTGCAGGCTGTCGGGGCCGAGGAGCCGGAACGGGCGCGCACCGTCACCCCGTTCGACGAGCTGACGCCGCTCTATCCGGAGGAGCAGCTCACTCTCGAGTTCGACCCCGCCGACTTCACGACCCGGATCGTCGATCTGCTCACCCCGGTCGGCAAGGGACAGCGCGGTCTGATCGTGGCGCCACCGCGCACCGGCAAGACGATGATGCTGCAGCACATCGCCCGCGGCATCGCCGTCAACCACCCCGGGGTCGTGCTGATCGTCCTGTTGATCGACGAGCGACCGGAGGAGGTCACCGACATGCGGCGGTCGGTGCGGGGCGAGGTGGTGAGCTCCACCTTCGACGAGCCGGCGGTGCGGCATGTGCAGGTGGCGGAGCTGGTGATCGAGAAGGCCAAGCGCCTGGTGGAGCAGGGGCGCGATGTCGTGATCTTGCTCGATTCGATCACCCGGTTGGCGCGGGCCTACAACGCGGTCGCACCGTCGAGCGGCAAGGTCCTGTCGGGCGGCGTCGACTCGAACGCGCTGCGGGGGCCCAAGAGGTTTTTCGGGGCCGCGCGCAATCTCGAGGACGGAGGCAGTCTCACGATCATCGGCACTGCGCTGGTCGATACCGGCAGCAGGATGGACGAGGTGATCTTCGAGGAGTTCAAGGGGACCGGGAACATGGAGATACACCTCGACCGGCGCCTCATGGACCGGCGGATGTTCCCGGCCATGGACATCGACCGCTCGGGGACCCGCAAGGAGGAGCTTCTGCTTCCTCGGGAGGCCCTGAACCGGGTCTGGATCCTCCGGAAGCTGCTCACCCCGCTGCACGCCGTGGAAGCCATGGAGTTCCTCCTCGACAAGATGCGGGGCACGACGCGGAACCGCGAGTTCCTGGACGCCATGAGCCAGTGAGGTCGATGCAGGTGCGGATTGCCTCGGCGTCGGGGTTTCTGGTAGAGGACCCTGTTTTGCCGGATACTTCGAAGGGAGGGTGAGCGCACCGCGCGAGTCATGACCGACGTCACGATGAAGAATCTGCTGGAGGCCGGCGTCCACTTCGGCCACCAGACAAGCCGCTGGAACCCGAAGATGAAGCCCTACATCTTCGGGGCGCGCAACGGCATCTACATCATCGACCTGCAGCAGACCGTCAAGATGTTTCGCGACGCGTACAACTTCGTCCGCGAACGCACGCGGACAGGGCGGTCAGCTCCTCTTCGTCGGCACGAAGAAGCAGGCGCAGGACGCCATCCGCGAAGAGGCCGAGCGCTGCGGGGCGTTCTACGTCAACAGCCGCTGGCTGGGCGGGATGCTCACCAACTTCCAGACCATCAAGCAGTCGATCGACCGGCTGAAGAAGCTCGACGAGATGCTCGAGGACCAGCAGGTGGCGGAGGCGCTGACCAAGAAGGAACTGCAAGGTCTGCGGCGCGAACGCGAGAAGCTGCTGTCGTCGCTGGGCGGCATCAAGGACATGCGCAAGCTGCCGGACGCGCTCTTCGTGATCGACCCGAAGAAGGAGGAGATCGCGGTCAAGGAGGCCAACAAGCTCGGCATCCCGGTGGTCGCCGTGGTCGACACGAACTGCGACCCGGACCTGATCGACTACAAGATCCCGGGCAACGACGACGCCATCCGGGCCATCCGGCTGTTCTGCGCGGCGGTCGCGGACGCGGTGATCGAAGGGCGCAACGTCTACGAGGAGCGCCAGCGGGGAGGCAACGGCGAGCGAAGCGGCTGGCGATTCGCCGGCGGCGGTGCGGAGGCGCGGGGCGAGGAGGCCGGTGTCGACGCGGAGGTCCAGCCCGCATGAGCATGGCGCTGGTCAAGGAGCTGCGCGAGAAGACCGGCGCCGGACTGCTCGATTGCAAGAAGGCCCTTGGCGAGGCGGAGGGGGACGTCGAGAAGGCGCTGCGCCTGCTGCGCGAGAAGGGTCTCGCGAAGGCGGCCAAGAAGGGCCTGCGGGTGGCCAGCGACGGGCGCGGTCGGCTCCTACATCCACCCCGGCGGCGAAGATCGGTGTGCTGATCGAGGTGAACTGCGAGACCGACTTCGTCGCCCGCACCGACGAGTTCCAGGAGCTGGTGCGCGACCTTGGCCATGCAGGTGGCCGCTGCCAGCCCGCGGTACGTGCGGCGCGAGGAGGTCCCGGCGGCCGAGGTCGAGGCCGAGCAGGCCATCTACCGCAAGCAGGCCGAGCAGAGCGGCAAGCCCGCTCAGGTGATCGAGCAGATCGTCGACGGGCAGCTCGATCGCTTCTACAAAGACGTCTGCCTGCTCGAGCAGCCGTTCATCAAGCAGAGCGACCGCAGCGTGAAGGACGTCGTGCAGGAAGCGGTCGCCCGGCTCGGCGAGAACATCACCGTCCGCCGGTTCGCGCGCTTCCAGCTCGGGGAGTCGATGGAGCAGGGAGCGACCGAATCCGCAGCCAAGAAGGAGAATTCCGCTGGAGGCCCGGCCGGATCGTGAGCCCGGGCCGGCGTTGCCGCGCCGGTCGCTATCAGCGCATCCTGCTGAAGCTCAGCGGGGAGGCGCTCGCCGGCACGGCCGGCTACGGGATCGACCAGCGTGTGCTCGCCGGGTTCGCCGGCGAGCTGCGCGACGTGCACGCGGCGGGTTGCGAGCTGGCCCTCGTGATCGGCGGCGGCAACATCTTCCGCGGCGTCGCGGGCAGCGCGGCCGGGATGGACCGGGCCACGGGCGACTACATGGGCATGCTCGCGACGGTCATCAACGCCCTCGCGCTGCAGGACGCGCTCGAGAAGATGAGCGTGCCCACGCGGGTGCTGTCGGCCATCGAGATGCGTCAGGTGGCGGAGCCGTACATCCGCCGCCGAGCCACCCGGCACCTCGAAAAGGGACGCGTCGTCATCTTCGCGGCGGGAACCGGGAATCCCTTCTTCACCACCGATACGGCCGCGAGCCTCCGCGCCATGGAGATCGGCGCCGAGGTGATCTTCAAGGCCACGCGGGTCGACGGCGTGTACGACGCACGATCCCGAGAAGCACCCGGACGCCCGGCGCTTCGATCAGCTCACGTACATCGAGGTCCTGAACCGCGGCCTGCAGGTGATGGACTCGACGGCGATTTCGCTCTGCATGGACAACGACCTGCCGATCCTGGTCTTCAACATGCTCGAGCCGGGCAACATCCTGCGAGCGGTGTCGGGCGCTGCGCATCGGGACGCTGGTACACGGGGGCCGGTCATGACCGACGAGGTGCTGCAGACGTGCCGGGGCGAGATGGGGGACACGGTGACCGCGTTCAAGCGGGAGCTGTCGCACGTCCGGACGGGGCGCGCGAACACCGCGCTGCTGGACGGCCTCACGGTCGAGTACTACGGCGCCAAGACGCCCCTCAACCAGGTGGCCACGTTGTCGGCGCCGGAACCGACGCTGCTGGTGATCCAGCCCTTCGACAAGACCGCGGTTGCCGCGATCGAGAAGGCGATCAAGGCGTCGGACCTGGGGCTCAACCCGCAGAACGACGGCAAGCTGATCCGCGTCCCGATCCCGCCGCTGACCGAGGAACGCCGCCGAGATCTGGTGAAGCACACGCGCAAGCTGGCCGAGGATTACCGGGTTTCGGTGCGCAACCATCGCCGCGACGCGCTCGAGATGCTGAAGGAGCTGGAAAAGGATCGCACGATCACGGAAGACGACCGCCGGCATGCGGCGGAAAAGATCGAGGTCGCCACGAAGGACGCCGTCGAGCGGCTCGAGAAGGCGCTCAAGGCCAAAGAAGAAGAGATCATGGCGGTCTGACGATGGCCGACCTCGATCGCAGTCGGCTCGCCGCGCCACGTCGCCATCATCATGGACGGCAACGGGCGTTGGGCGGAACAGCGGGGGTTGTCGCGTCTCTACGGCCATCGGGTGGGCAAGGATTCGGTCCGGGCCGTCGTCGAGGCGAGCCGCGAACTCGGCATCCAGTACCTCGTCGCTGTACGCCTTCTCCACGGAGAACTGGCACCGGCCACCGCGTGAGGTCGACGGCCTGATGACGTTGCTGCGCAAGTACCTGGCCAGCGAGCTGGGCAAGATGATGCGGAATGGCATTCGGTTGGTGGCGATCGGCAACCTGCGCCGGCTGCCGCCCGCGGTGCGTCAGGCGCTGCGCGCCAGCATCGCCGCCACCCGCAACAACACGGGCATGACGGTCATCCTCGCCGTGAGCTACGGCGGTCGGGAGGACATCGCGCAGGCCGTGCGAGCCATTGCCCGGCGCGTGAAGCGGGGCGAGCTGTCGCCCGAACAGGTCACGGAGGGCACCGTCGCCGAGCACCTGGCGACGCACGGCATCCCCGACCCGGACCTGCTCATCCGCACCAGCGGCGAGCAGCGCATCAGCAATTTCTTTCTCTGGCAGCTCGCCTACACCGAGCTGTACGTGACCGAAACCCTGTGGCCCGATTTCCGCGAGCGGGAATACGTGGAGGCCCTGACGCTCTACCAGCAGCGGCAACGTCGCTTCGGTCGCACGGGCGGGCAGGTCGAACGGACGCGGCTCCGCGCCGTGTAGGGCCGGACCGCTGCTCCGCACCCGGTTGCTGACCGCAGCCATCGCGCTCCCCGCGCTGTGGCTGATCGCCCAATACCTCTGGCCGCCGCTGTTCGCGGGCTTCATCACGGCCGTGGCCGCGATCGGCCTCGCCGAATACGCGGCCATGGCTTTTCCGGACGATCGCCTGGCGCGGTGGGGCGTGATCGGCCTGGGTCTGCTGGTGGCCGCGAGCGTCCTGACCGGGACGGCGGCCTGGACCGGAGCCGCGATCTCGACCTCGGTGATCGTCGGGTTCCTGCTGCCGCTCGTGCGGCACGGCGATCTGGCGCACTCGGTGACCCGGCTCGGCCTGCTGCTCCTCGGAGTCCTCTATGTCGGGTTCTTCATCCCGCACGTCGCCCTGCTCCGCGATCAGCCGGACGGATGGCGGTGGGTGCTGTTCACCGTCTACACGGCCATGGGGAGCGACACCGGTGCCTACTTCGCCGGCCGCACGTTCGGGCGGCGCAAGCTGCTGCCCGCCGTCAGTCCGAGCAAGACGGTGGAGGGGGCGATCGGCGGGCTCGCGGGCGCGGTGGTGATCGCGCTGGCGTGCCGGCTCCTGTTCTTTCCGATGGCCAGCGCGGGTGAAACCGTCCGGATCGCGCTCGCCATCGCCGTTCTCGCCGAGCTGGGCGACCTGTGCGAGTCGGCCCTCAAGCGCGCCTTCGGTGTCAAGGATTCCGGCTGGATTATCCCCGGACATGGTGGCATCCTCGATCGGCTGGATAGCCTCCTCTTCCCGTTCGTCTTCGCATACTACTACTATGCGGCGACGTTTCGGGGCTGGTAGGAGAAGGAGTCGACCCGATGGCCATTCCCGGCCCGATCATCACCCTGCTCGCGTTCATCACGGCCCTCGGCATCCTCGTGTTCGTCCACGAGCTCGGGCATTTCGCCGTCGCCAAACGGCTCGGGGTGAAGGTGCTGCGCTTCTCCATCGGTTTCGGGCCGGTCGTGTTCTCCCGGCGCCGCGGCGAGACCGAGTATGCGGTGTCGTCCATGCCCCTCGGGGGGTACGTGCAGATGCTGGGCGAGGACGACCGGGACGGGGAGATCGACGAACCCGAGCGGTCGTTCTCCACGCAGTCGCTCGCACGCCGGATCGCCATCGTCGCGGCCGGCCCAATGATGAACTTTCTCTTCGCCTTCCTGGCGTACGCGCTGCTGTTCCTCTGGGTCGGTGTCGAGACGCCCTCGCCGACGCCGCGCATCGGCGGCGTCGCCCCGGGCGCACCGGCCGAGAAGGCGGGTCTCCGTCCAGGGGATCTCGTCCTCTCCGTCGACGGCCGGCCGATGGCCACCTGGGAGGCACTCGCACAGACCGTCCGGGCCTCCAAGGGCACGCCCCTGGCGCTCGCGATCGAGCGCGATGGCGTGCCGATCGCGGTCACCGTGGCGCCCGCGTTGCGCGACGTGCCGTCGATGGTTGGCGGCGACACCCAGCAGGCCTACCTGATCGGAATCGAACCGTCCCGCGACTGGAAACGGGTCGGACCCGTCGAGGCCGTCACGCTGGCGGGGCGACAAACCGCGACGGCGAGCTGGCTCGTGGCGCAGGGCTTCCTGCGCATGATCCAAGGGCGCGTCCCGCTGCGCGAGCTGGGTGGCCCGATCGCGATCGCCCAGGCGGCAGGCCAGCAGGCGCGCGCCGGCGCGCGGTATTTCCTGTCGATGCTCGCGTTCCTGTCGATCAACCTCGCCGTGTTGAACCTCCTGCCGATCCCGGCGCTCGACGGTGGACAGCTCGCGCTGTTCGGCATCGAGGGCGCGCTGGGCCGGCCCCTGCGGCAGCGGCATCGCGAGTTGGCTCAGCAGGTCGGGCTGCTCCTGCTGCTCAGTCTGATGGTGTTCGTGTTCTACAACGACATCCACCGACTCGTGCAGGGGTGAGTCGCTGATCGTCCTCGGCGTGGACACGGCCACCTGGACGGCGGCGGTCGGGGTCGTCCGAGCAGACGTCGTGCTGGCCGAGGAGGCCGAGACTGCGGCCCGTTCGCACGTCCGGACGGTCCCGCTCCTGGTGCGCCGCGTGCTCGCGCGCGCGGGACTGGGGATCGAGGCGGTCGAGGGCGTCGCGGTCTCGATCGGACCAGGGTCGTTTACCGGACTCCGCATCGGACTCGGGTTGGCCAAAGGCATCGCGTTCGGCGGCGGCCTGCCGGTGGCGGCGGTCTCCACCCTGGAGGCCCTCGCGGCGGTCGCCGACGCCCCGCCCGGGGCGACGGTGTGCGCGGCGCTCGACGCGCGCAAGCGCGAGGTCTACGGGGCCGTGTTCACGGTCGACGCGCCCGGGGTCCTCCGCCGGCTGACCCCGGATCGGGCGCTGGCGCCCGCCGCGTTGGCGCGCGAGCTGCCGCCGGGCACGGTCCTGGTGGGCGACGCGGCCGAAGCCTATCCCGACGCCTGGCCCGCTGGACTCGAGCGGCGCCCGTTCGCCACCCATCACCCGAGCGGCGGGATCGTCGCCCGGATCGGGGCCCGGCGGCTGTTGGCTGGGGACGTGGCCGACCTCGGGACGCTCGAGCCCGCCTACGTGCGCGCACCGGACGCAAAGCAGCCGCAGCCCCGTCCCGGGGCCGCGGCGCGTTGACACTCCCGCATGCGGCGTACTACCGTCAACGCCCTTCGTGACGGCGGAGGTATGACAGATGGAGCAAAAAGACGAGAAACTGATCGCCTCCCTGCTCGAGCGGGAACCGGAGCTGCGTCGCTACTACGACGAACACGCGGAGCTCGAGCGGACGCTGGATGCGTTACAGCGTAAACACTACCTCACGCCCGAAGAGGAGGTGGAGAAGAAGCGATTGCAGAAGTTGAAGCTGGCGGGCAAGGATCGGATCATGGAGATCCTCGCACGCCACCGCACCGATTGAGCGAGGTTCGATGCGACACACCATCTCCGTACTGGTTTCCAACGAATTCGGTGTGCTCGCACGCGTCGCCGGGCTCTTCAGCGGCCGGGGCTACAACATCGAGAGCCTGTCGGTGGCCACCACGATGGACCCGACGGTCTCGCGGATCACCCTGGTCACGCACGGTGACGATCAGGTGCTCGAGCAGATCGAGAAGCAACTCAACAAACTGATTGCCGTGATCCGCGTGACGGACTTCACCGGTACGGCCCACGTCGAGCGCGAATTGGTCCTCATCAAGGTCGCGGCGGACGCCCGGTCCCGGGGCGAGATCGTCAATGTCGTCGACATCTTTCGTGGCAAGATCATCGATGTGTCGGCGGAGTCCTACGTCGTCGAAGTCACCGGCTCCGACGACAAGATCGCTGCGCTGATCGAGTTGCTCAAACCCATTGGCATTCTGGAGATCGTGCGGACCGGCAAGGTGGCGATGTTCCGCGGTTCGCGGCTCCTCGCGGTCGACGACACGAACGGCAAGGAGCACGCGGCATGAAGATCTACCACGACGAGGACGCGTCCCTCGATCCGCTGCAGGGCAAGAAGATCGCCGTCATTGGCTATGGCAGTCAGGGCCATGCGCACGCGCTCAATCTGCGCGACAGCGGCTGCGATGTCCGGGTCGGACTCCGGCCGGACAGCGCGTCACGCGCCAAGGCGGAAGCCGAGGGTCTGCGGGTGGTCGACGCCGGCACGGCCGCGCGCGAGGCCGACATCATCATGATGCTGGTGCCCGACGAGCAGGGCTCCGAGATCTACGAGGGCGAGGTCGCCGCCGGGCTCGCGGCCGGCAAGTACCTGGCGTTCGGGCATGGCTTCAACATCCATTTCAAGAAGATCGTGCCACCCGCGAACGTGAACGTGTTCATGGTCGCGCCGAAGGGCCCGGGGCACCTCGTACGCAGCGAGTACCAGAAGGGGCGAGGCGTGCCGTGCCTGATCGCGATCCACCAGGATCCGAGCGGTGACACCCGACAGGTCGCCCTCGCCTGGGCCAAGGGGATCGGCGGGACGCGGGCGGCGGCGCTCGAGACGACGTTCAAGGAGGAGACGGAGACCGACCTCTTCGGCGAACAGGCGGTCCTGTGCGGCGGCCTGACCGAGCTCATTCGCGCCGGCTACGAGACGCTGGTGCGGCGGGGCTACTCGCCAGAGATGGCGTACTTCGAGTGCCTGCACGAGGTGAAGCTCATCGTCGACCTGATCTACGAAGGTGGCATCGCGAATATGCGGTACTCCATCAGCAATACGGCGGAGTACGGCGACATGACGCGCGGCAAGCGCGTCGTCGGGGACGAAACCCGCAAGGCGATGGAGCAGATACTGGATGACATCCAGTCCGGGAAGTTCGCCGATGAGTGGATGACCGAGTACCGGTGCGGGTCGCCCCACTTCCGCGAACTCCGGCAGGAAGCGGCCAAACATCCCATCGAGGACGTGGGGGCCAAGCTGCGGGGCTTGATGCCGTGGTTGGCCTCGAACCGCCTGGTCGACCGCTCCCGGAACTGACGCGAGGTCGCGTCACGGCCCTGGTCCCGATCGCGCCCGAAGGCTGGCCGGTGATCGCCACCGCGGGCGGGGTGCTCGGCGTCGTCGGTGTGGTCGGCGCGGCGGCCGGGCATCCGGCCGCGTTGCTGCCGCTGGCCGCCGGAGTCGGGTTCTGCTGTTATTTCTTCCGCGATCCCGAGCGGACGCCGCCAGCCGGGGAGCACCTCGTCGTGTCGCCCGCGGACGGGCGAGTCCTCGAAGTGCGGGCCGAGCGCGAGGAGCGGTTCCTCGACGCGCCGGCAACCCGCGTGAGCATCTTCATGTCGCCGCTCGACGTGCACGTGAACCGCAGCCCGGTGGCGGGCACGGTGGAGCGCGTGCAGCACACGGCCGGCAGGTTCCGCGCCGCCTTCGCGGACAAGGCGTCGCTCGACAACGAGCGCAACGCGGTCGTGCTGGAGAGTGGAGGCAGGCGCTACCTGGTGGTCCAGATCGCCGGCGCGCTCGCGCGGCGGATCGTCTGCCGGCGTGGCGCGGGCGACCGGCTGGCCCGGGGCGAGCGCTTCGGCATGATCATGTTCGGGTCGCGTGTCGACCTCTTCCTGCCGCCCGACGTGACGCCGCGCGTGGCCAAGGGTGATCGGGTGCAGGCGGGGCGCACCGTGGTGGCCGAGGTGCCGCGCCCGTGAGGCGGCTCGACCTCGTCCCCGGACGGCCGCGGCGACGCATTCCGCCGCTGCGCAACGGCGTCTACCTCCTGCCCAACCTGGTCACCACGGCCGGCCTCTTCGCCGGCTTCTTCTCGATCATCGCCACGCTGAGCCATGACTACCGGCTGGCGGCGATCATGATCGTGGTGGCGATCGCATGCGACACCCTCGACGGCCGGATCGCGCGCCTGACCAGAACGGCCAGCTCGTTCGGCGTGCAGTACGATTCGCTGGCCGACGTCATCGCCTTTGGCGTCGCCCCGGGCATCCTGGTGTACACGTGGGCGCTGCATCCGTGGGGGCGGTGGGGCTGGCTCGCGGCGTCGCTCTACGTCACGTGCGGGGCGTTGCGCCTGGCGCGCTTCAACGTCCAGCAGGACACCGTGGAGCGCCGGCACTTCGTCGGCCTGCCCATCCCCGCGGGAGCGGCCGTGATCGCCTGCACCGTGCTGCTCTACTACTATCTGAACGGGCAGGGTGACCCGAACAAGCACATCCTGATGTTGCTGGTGATCTACGCGGTCGCCGGCTTGATGGTGAGCGAGTTCCGCTACGTGTCGTTCAAGGATTTCAACCTGCACCGGCGGCACCCGTTCCCGGTGCTTCTGGGCGCGATCGTCTTCGTCATGCTCGCCATCGGCGCGCCCGAGCTCGTCTTGTTCACGGGCATCACCGGTTACGCGGTGTCGGCGCCCATCGCATGGGTCTGGCGGCTGATGCGCGGGCGGCGCACCGCCACGGCCGTCCCCGCCCGTCGTGCTTGACAAGCCGGAGACCCGCGGCTAAGCCCCGAGCACTCATGGTGTCCTTCGCCCGACGCTCATGGACGCTGCTTGGCGGCCTCCTCCTTACGGACCCGCTCGCGGCGCCGGCGAGGGTGTAGGGACAAGACGCACCCAGGATCGCAGGGCCACGGGCGGATCGACCCGCTCGTGGCTTTCGTGTTTCTGGGGTCCGAGCGGAGATCGCGACGACCGTGGCGGAAGGGAGAGCCACGATGGACCGGGTACAGATATTCGACACGACGCTGCGCGACGGCGAGCAATCGCCGGGCGCCACCATGAACATGGAGGAGAAGCTGGTGATCGCCCGCCAGCTCGAGCGCCTCGGTGTCGATGTCATCGAGGCGGGCTTCGCCGCCTCCTCCGACGGCGACTTCGAGGCAGTGCGCCGGGTCGCCGGCGCCGTGACCAAGCCGGTGGTCCTGTCGCTGGCGCGGACGCGCGCGCAGGATGTCGACCGCGCATTGCGGGCGGTCGAGGACGCCCGGCGGCCGGGCATCCACATCTTCATCGCCACGTCCGACATCCATCTCCAGCACAAGCTGATGATGAGCCGGCGCGACGTCCTGGACGCCGCCGTCTGGGCGGTGAAGCGCGCGTGCGAACACCTCGACCACGTCGAGTTTTCCGCCGAGGACGCCTCGCGCAGCGATCCGGACTACCTGGTGGAGGTGTTCGGGGCGGTGATCGAGGCGGGAGCGCGGGTGATCAACGTGCCCGACACGACCGGCTACATCATGCCCGAGGAGTACGGCGGGCTGTTTCGCATGCTGCGCGAACGGGTGCCGGGCGCCGAACGGGTCATCTGGAGCGCGCACTGCCACAACGACCTGGGCATGGCCACCGCGAATTCGCTGGCCGCCGTGGTGAACGGCGCCCGCCAGGTGGAGTGCACGGTGAACGGAATCGGCGAGCGGGCCGGCAACACGGCAATGGAAGAGATCGTCATGGCGGTCAAGACGCGGGCCGACCGCTTCGGTGTCGACACCGGCGTCGTGACCGAGGAGATCTACGCCACCAGTCGGTTGGTCTCGCAGATCACCGGGCTGACGGTGCAGGTGAACAAGGCCATCGTCGGCGAGAACGCGTTCGCCCATGAGGCCGGCATCCACCAGGACGGTGTGCTCAAGTACCGCCAGAACTACGAGATCATGAATCCCGAGCACATCGGGCTGGCGTCCAACCGGTTGGTGCTGGGCAAGCACTCCGGCCGCCATGCGCTGGTGGCGCGCATCCGCGAGCTGGGCCTCGATACGACGGACGTCGACATGAACCGGCTGTTCGACGCCTTCAAGACGCTGGCGGACGCCAAGAAGACGGTCTTCGACGAGGACCTGATCGCGCTCGTGGCCCAGGAGTCGGTACGGGGCCCGCACGTGAATGACCGCTATGAGCTGCTCTACCTGAACGTCACCTCGTCGAGCATGGCGGTACCGTACGCGACGGTGAAGCTGCGTATCGACGGCGAGGTCGTCACCGGCGCGGGGACGGGGGACGGCATGGTGGACGCCACCTACAAAGTGATCAGCGAGCTGACCGGCCAGCACCCGCGCCTCGACCGCTATGCGGTGAAGGCCATCACCGGTGGCACCGACGCCCAGGGCGACGTGATGTGCCTGGTGACGGATCAGGGAGTCACCGTCACCGGCCAGGGCAGCCACACCGACATCATCCAGGCGAGTGCGCTGGCCTATCTGAACGCGCTCAACAAGCTGGCGACGCGGCGAGCGTACCGCGTCCAAGCGGAGGTGGGTCCGTGACGCGGACGGCGACGATCGCGGTGTTTCCGGGCGACGGCATCGGGCCGGAGGTGACGGCCGAGGCCGTCGCCGTCCTCGAGCTGGTGGCGCCGCGGCACGGCGTGGCGCTCGCGTGCGGCACCGGCATCATCGGGGGCGCCGCCATCGACACGACGGGCGACCCCTTGCCGGCCGCGGAGCTGGAGCGGGCACGCGCCGCCGATGCCGTGCTCCTCGGCGCGGTCGGGGGGCCCCGGTGGGACGACCCGACGGCGATCGTACGGCCGGAACAGGCGCTCCTCGCCCTGCGCAAGGGGATGGGCGTCTATGCCAATCTGCGCCCCGTCTGGACCGTGCCGCCGCTCGCGCACTCTTCCGCGCTCCGGCCCGAGGTGCTTGCCGGCGTCGACCTGGTCGTCGTGCGGGAACTGACCGGGGGCATCTACTTCGGCAAGCCGAGCGAACGGCGCGGCACCCGACCGCACCGCGAGGCGGTCGACACGCTCGTCTACACCGAGGAGGAAATCGCCCGCCTGCTGCACGCGAGCTTCGCGCTCGCCCGCCAGCGGCGCCGCAAGCTCACCTCGGTCGACAAGGCCAACGTGCTGTCGTCGTCGCGGCTCTGGCGCGAGGTGGCGCACGAGGTCGCCCGCGAGTATCCCGACGTCGCCTACGAAGACGTCCTGGTCGACGCGATGGCGATGCATCTCATTCGGCGGCCGCGCGATTTCGACGTCATCGCCACCGAAAACCTCTTTGGCGACATCCTGACCGACGAGGCGTCGATGCTCGCCGGCTCCATGGGCATGCTGCCGTCCGCCTCGCTGGCCGGCGCGCCCGTGCCGGGCGAGCGCTGTGCCGGACTCTACGAGCCCATTCACGGGTCCGCGCCCGACATCGCCGGCACCGACCGGGCCAATCCGTTGGCGGCGATCTTGTCGGCGGGGATGCTCTGCCGGTACTCGCTCGGCCTCCCCGAGGCGGCCGACGCGATCGAACGCGCGGTATCCGACGTGCTGGCGGCCGGACACCGGACCGCCGATCTCGCGGGACCGGGCGAGACGGCGATCGGCTGTCGCGCCATGGGACGGCTCGTGCGCGAACGGCTCGGCGGGTGAGGGAGGACGCGGTGCAGGGCCTGCGAATCGCAGTGGTGGGCGCGGCCGGTCTGGTCGGGCGCGAGGTCCTCCGGCTGCTCGGCGAGCGCGACCAGGCGCCGGAGACGCTGCGCTTGCTCGGGAGCGCGCGGACGGCTGGCGGGATGGTCGAGGAGGGCGACGTCCGCGCTCGCGTCGACCTGCTGGCGCCCGGTGCCTTCGACGGCATCGACGTGGCGGTGTTCGCGGCGGGCCCGGGCGTGGCGCTGGAATGGGCGCCGATCGCCGCCGAGGCGGGCGTGGCGGTGGTCGACGTGAGCAGCCGGTTCCGGTTGGACGAGACCGTCCCGTTGGTCGTTCCCGAGGTGAACCCCGATGCGCTGTCCGGGTGGCGAGAACGGGGCATCGTCGCGGGCCCCAGCGCGACCGTCGTGGGGCTGTCGATCGCGCTCGCGCCGATCGCCGAGGCGGTCGGCCTGCGGCGCGTCGTCGTCGCGACGTACTCAGGAGTCGCCAGCGCCGGTCGCGGCGCGGTCGCGGGATTGTCCAAGGAAACAACCGACCTGTTGAGCGGCCGGGGACAGGGTCGCCC
The DNA here is from genome assembly GCA_963851365.1 of uncultured delta proteobacterium. Lineage (GTDB taxonomy): Bacteria > Desulfobacterota > Binatia > DP-6 > DP-6 > CAVQLX01. Next base: position 19,175 of record CAWKPA010000002.1, read on the forward strand.
ACGGTTTGCCCGCCGGATCGCCTTCAACTGCGTGCCGCAGCTGGGCGCCGTCGAACCGGGCGGCGCGACCACCCACGAGTTGCAGGCGGCGCAGGAGCTGCGCCGCGTGCTCGGCATGCCGGGACTCCCGCTGCACGTGACGGCGGTGCGGGTACCCATGTTCTTCGGGTTGGGGCTGAGCGTCGTGCTCGAAACCGATGCCCCGCTGAGCGCCGAGGCGGCGGTCGACGTGCTACGACCGGCGCCCGGCCTGCTGGCGCCGGCGGCGGCCGGTGGCGCCGACTACCCCACGCCGATGGAGGCGACGGGTACCGATGCCGTGCAGGTCGGTCGGGTGCGGGGCGACGACTCGACGGAGAACGGACTCGCGCTCTGGGTCGCGCTCGACAACGTCGGGCGGGGCGCCGCGCTGAACGCCGTCGAGATCGTCGAGCTGTTGGTCCGGGACTACCTGTGAGGGCGGGCGCCTCCGGCGCTCGGGTCTGAGGCGCCCGCGATGCAGCTCCGGCTCGTCGTCGAGTACGACGGCACGCGCTACTGCGGCTGGCAGTTGCAGCCCGACGGGCCCACGGTGCAGGGCGAGTTGGAGCGCGCCCTGGCCGTCGTGTTGCGCCAGCCGGTCCGGGTCCGCGGCGCGGGCCGGACGGACGCCGGTGTCCACGCGTGGGGACAGGTGGCGGCCGTGCGGGTGTCGCCGCCGCCGGACCCGCGCCGAGTGCTGCGCAGCGTGAACGCGCTCCTGCCCGACGACGTCGCGGTGCGCGAGGCGGCGCTGGTCGACGATGCATTCGACCCGCGGCGACATGCCCGGAGCCGCGTCTACGAGTACCGCATCCTGAACCATCCGGCCCGCTCGCCGCGCTGGCGGGCGTGGGCGTGGCATGTCGCGCGCCCGCTGGACGCCGCGGCCATGGAGACCGCCGCGGCGCTGCTCGTGGGCGAGCACGACTTCGCGGCCTTCTGCGGCGCCGACGCCAAGGAGACCCCGCGGACGACCGTGCGCCGCGTGCTCGGCAGCCGGATCCACGCCGACCCGCCGGTGTTGGTCTACCGCGTGGAGTCCACGGCGTTCCTGAAACACATGGTGCGAAACCTGGTCGGGACGCTGGTGGAGATCGGGCTCGGCGCGCGACCGCCCGAGGCGATCACCGGGCTCCTGGCCGCGCGCGACCGGACGCGCGCCGGCGCGACCGCGCCGCCGCACGGCCTCGCGCTCGTCGCGGTTCGCTACTGATCCTCGCGCCGCCGCCGCCAGCGCTCCAGACGCTCGGCGATCTCGCGCTCGTGCCCGCGGTCGGTGGGCTCGTAGAATCGCCTCTCCCGCAGCGTGTCCGGCAGGTAGTGCTGCAGGGACAGCCCGTCGCGGTGGGCGTGTGGGGAGTCGTACCCTTCGCCGTAGCCGAGCCCGCGCATCAGCGGCGTGGGAGCGTTGCGTAGATGGAGCGGCACCGGCAACGCCCCCGATTCGCGTACCTCGGCTGCCGCCGACAGCATCGCACGCGTGGCGGCGTTCGATTTGGGGCAGGTGGCGAGGTAGGTCGCCGCCTGGGAGAGCGGCAGCCGGCCCTCGGGCAGGCCGACGAAGTGCACCGCGTCCTTCGCCGCCACCGCCAGGGCGAGGGCCTGCGGCTCGGCGTTCCCCACGTCCTCGGCTGCGAAGATCACCATGCGCCGCGCGATGAAGAGCGGATCCTCGCCCGCTTCCAGCATGCGCATGAGCCAGTACACCGCCGCATCCGGGTCGCTGCCGCGCATGCTCTTGATGAACGCGGAGACGACGTTGTAGTGCTCGTCGCCCCCCTTGTCGTAGCGCAGGGCGCGTTGTTGCGTCGCTTCCTCGAGGAGCGCCAGGTCGAGGCTCCGCGTGTCACGCGCCCGCGCCAGGTGTGCGGCCACCTCGAGCGTACCGAGCGCGACGCGGGCGTCGCCCTGCGCATGGTCGATCAGGAAGGCGCGCGCCGCCGGGTCGAGCGCGAGCCCGGCCCGGCCGAGTCCGCGCTCCGGGTCGGCGAGCGCGCGATCCACCAGGCTGCCGATGTCGTCCGCGTCGAGCGGCTCGAGCACCAGCACGCGCGAGCGCGAGAGGAGGGCGGGGATGACCTCGAACGACGGATTTTCGGTGGTGGCGCCGACGAGGATCACCGTGCCGTGCTCGACGTGCGGCAGGAACGCGTCCTGTTGCGCCTTGTTGAGGCGGTGGATCTCGTCGACGAAGAGGAGCAGCGGCCTGCCGGTGCGGCGCAGCTCGTCTTCGGCGTCCTCCACGATCTGTCGCAGCTCCTTCACGCCGTGGAGCACCGCGGAGAACGTGGCCGTGCGGACGCCGCTGGCCTCGCCCAGGAGCCGAGCCAGTGTGGTCTTGCCGGTGCCTGGCGGTCCCCAGAGGATCACCGACTCCAGACGGCCGCCGGCCAGGAGATCGTGCACCAGGCGTCCCGGCCCGAGCAGATGGCGCTGGCCGACGAACTCCTCGACGGTGCGGGGGCGCATCCGCTCCGGCAGAGGCGCGCGGCCCGCCGGCCTCCCGGGCGCGGTCTGGGCGCGCGGAAAGAGCTCGGGCTGCCGCGACATGCGGCGCCAGGCTACCACAGCCGCTTCGGGCTGGAACAGCGGCGGGGGGCATGGTACGAGGGCGCCGCAGCGAAGGTGGTCGATGGGGCGGATCCACACGGTCGGTCTGGTGGTGAAGCGAGACCGGCCCAGCGCCGCACGCCTCGCCGCCCGCATCGTGGTGGCGTTGCGCCGGCGCGGGGTGGCCGTGTTGGCAGACAGCGAGTCGCCCGTTCCCGGGCTGCCGTCGCGACCGAAGGCGGCGCTCGCGCGCGAGGCCGACCTGATCGTGGTCCTGGGCGGCGACGGGACCCTCCTCTCGGTGGCCCGTCACGCCGATGCGCGGGTGCCGATCCTGGGCGTCAACATGGGCGAACTCGGGTTCCTCACCGAGGTGGCCGAACCCGAGGCGATGGACATGCTCGGGCGCGTGCTCGACGGCCGGTACGAAATCGACCGGCGCATGACGCTGACGGCGTCCCTCGAACGGGGCGGTCGCGTCGTCGAGCGCTACCGGGCGTTGAACGACGTGGTGATCTCGAACGGGGCCCGGGCGCGCATCGTCCGGTGCGCGGTGTCGGTCGACGGCGTGCCGTTCACCACCTACCGCGCCGACGGTCTGATCGTGGCGACGCCCACCGGGTCCACCGCCTACTCGCTGTCGGCCGGCGGTCCCATCGTGGAGCCGACGGTCGAGGTCCTGGTGGTGTCGCCGATCTCGCCTCACACGTTGTCGCAGCGCCCGGTGGTGCTGCCGCCCGCGGCGGTCGTGCGGGTGGCCATCGAGCCCGGGCAGCAGGACGTCATCTTGACGGTCGACGGGCAGGAAGGGACGCCGCTCGTCGGCGGCGACGTCATCGTGGCGCGGCGGGCTCGCGCGTCGGTGTCGCTCGTGCGGTCGCCTGACCGGACGTACTACGACGTCCTGCGCTCGAAGCTCGGCTGGGGCGCACACCAAGGGGGCCGGCGTGCTGCGCGCGCTTCGCGTCTCTGACCTCGCCATCATCGACGAGGTCGAGCTCGTGCTCGAGCCCGGCTTCAACGTGCTGACGGGGGAAACCGGCGCGGGCAAGTCCATCCTGCTGCAGGCGCTCGACGTCGCGCTGGGCGGGCGGCCCGACGTCGACCTGGTACGCGCGGGTGCGGACGACGCAGTCGTCGAGGCGGTGTTCGACGGCGTGTCTCCGGAAGTCGGGCCATTGCTGGCCGCGGCGGGCATCCCGGAGGAGGGCCGCGGCCAGTTGCTGGTGCGGCGGGTGATCAGTCGTGGCGGGCGGACCCGTGCCTACGTGAACGGTGCGCTCGGTTCGCTCGGCCTGCTCCGCGAGTTGGCGCCGCATCTGGTGCGGGTCTACGGGCAGGACGAACACCAGGCGCTCCGACGGGTCGAGAGCCACCGCGAGCTCCTCGACGCCGCGGCCGGCCTGACCGGCGCCCTCGACGAGATGCGCGCGCACTGGGCGTGCGTGGCCGACGCCCGCCAGGCGCTGGCCGACCGCCACGCCGCGGTGCGCTCGGCACGCGATCGCATCGACCTCGTGCGCTTCCAGCACGAGGAGTTGGAGAAGGCCGCGCTCGTGGTGGACGAAGACGTCGCGTTGACGGGCGAGCGGGCGCGGCTCGCGCACGCCGAACGTCTGGGCGCGCTGGCCGGCGGGGCCGAGGCGGGCATCTATTCCGGCGACGGCTGCGCGATCGATGCGCTCGGGCGGGCCGTCGCGGCGCTGCGGGAGGCCGAGCGGCTCGACGAGACGCTGGCGCCCATGCGCGCGTTGGTGGACGACGCCCTGGCGCAGCTCGAGGAAGCGGGGGCGCAGCTCGGGCGCTACGTGCGCGGGCTGGCGCCCGATCCGGCGCGGCTGGAGGCCGTCGAACGACGCCTCGGCGATCTGACCCGACTCCAGAAGAAGTACGGCGGGACGGTCGCGGAGCTGATCCGGATGCGCGACGCCCTGGCCATCGAGCTGGCGCGGGCGACGGCGGGTGACGACGAGTTGGTGGCGCTGGCGACCGCCGCCGAGGGCGCGGAGCGTGAGGCGCGCGCCACGGCCGAGCGCCTGAGCGCAGGCCGCCGGGAGGCGGCCGCGCGACTCGAACGAGCGGTCGCGGCGGAGTTCCGCGAGTTGGCGCTCGAGGGCGCCGCGTTGTCGGTGCGGTTCGGCCCGTCGAAGCCGCTCGGGCCCGCGGGCGTCGACGACATCGAGTTCTTTCTCGCCGCCAACCCGGGCGAGGAGCCGCGTCCGCTGGCGCGCGTGGCCTCTGGTGGGGAGCTGTCGCGGATCATGCTCGCTCTCAAGACCGTCGCCGCCGGTGGCGACGACGGCACCACGCTCATCTTCGACGAGGTGGATGCCGGCATCGGCGGGCGCGTTGCCGAGGTGGTGGGGCGAAAGCTCCGGGCGCTCGGCGGTCGCCGGCAGGTGCTGGTGGTGACGCATCTGCCGGTGATCGCGGCGTGTGCCAGGCACCATGTGGTGGTCGCGAAGCGGGTCGTGCGGGGTCGCACGCTGTCGAGTACGGCGCCGTTGTCCGAGGCCGAGCGCGTGGCGGAGCTGGCGCGCATGCTGGGTGGGGCCACGCTCACGCGCGAGGCGCGGGACCATGCCCGCGAGTTGCTGCGACAGGGGCAGGGCCAGCCCCGGCCGTCCCCGGCCCGCGGCCGGCGCAGCCAAATGACGCGCCACGCCATGGGTTGACCAGTCGGGGATGGTCCGGTACTCCCCTTCGGGCCCAATTGGGGCCGGGAGGTGTTCATGCGCGGAGCGGTCCCCGTTCGCCGTCTGCGCGCGAGTCGCCTGGTGTTGGCATTCGCCTGCCTTGGCTTACTCGCCGCGTTCTTCGTCCAGCTCACCCGTACGCATCGGCAGATGCAGGTGCTCAGGCAAGAGCTCTCGTGGACCCAGGCTCGCCTGGCGGAAAAGCGGACCATGATCCGCCTCCAGCGGGCGGAGATCGCGCAGCTCGCCGCCGGGGTCGACCGCGCGGCGCGGGCCACCGCAGACGCGCGTGAGGGCTACGCCACGCTCAGGCGGCTCGCCAAGCTGGAGGAGAGCCGGGAACCGGAGACCTCGCCGCTCCAGCAGGTGTCGATGCCGGATTTCGGTGCCGTACTGATTTCCGAGTCGACTGGTCACGCGCTCGAGCAGCTGGCGTGGCTCGAGGGTCAGACCGCGGCGATGAAGGACTCGGTCCACCTGTTGACCACGCTGGTGGCCACCGGTCCGGCCGGTGGGGGACGCCCCGTGGCACTGGCCCGTCGCGGGTGCGGTGTCGTCGGAATTCGGGGTTCGTCGCTCGCCATGGGGTGGATCGTGGCGCTTCCACGCCGGTCTCGACCTGCGCGCCTCGCACGGCACGCCAGTCTGGTCGGCGGGCGCCGGGACGGTGGTTTTTTCCGGGCGCATGCGCGGCTACGGCAACATGGTCGTCGTCGACCACGGCTTCGAATTGAAGACGCTCTACGCACACCTGTCATCGATCGCCGTCGATCGGGGGCGGCAGGTGACGGCCGGCGAGTACCTCGGCGCTGTCGGCTCCACGGGGCATTCCACGGGTCCCCACCTCCACTACGAGGTCCGCGTCGGCGCCGCACCGGTCGATCCCATGTGCTACCTCGACGGCGCCGGCCGTCAGGCCCGCCCGCTCGCGTTGACCGTCGGGGGGTAGGCGGCTATATCAGCACGTCGGCAGCAACTTGCCGGAAATGGGGCCGTAGCTCAGTTGGGAGAGCGCTTGAATGGCATTCAAGAGGTCGGGAGTTCGACCCTCCTCGGCTCCACTCCACTTCCCCTGCCATCCTGATCCCTTGACGCTCCGCTAACTCAGCCACGCCCGCCTCCAGACCCGGCTACTCTCCGCGTTCTCTCAGTGTTCCGAGCGCCGCGACCTTTGCGACGCCTGCCTGGTAAGCGTTCCCGGACCGCCTGAGGTCATGGATGATGCGGTCGGGAAGGCCGATGCGTGTACACGCTTTCCGCCACGGCTTCCGGAAGTCCCCGAGCGGATCGCCGTTCCGGTGGAAGATGTACGGGCAATCGAGCCGGCGGGCTACCAACCGGCGGTCGATGATGCCGGCCAGCTCGCCCTCGATCGGCAGGGTTCTGGTGGTTCGGCTTTCCGGACAACCTCGGGCGGCTCCGGCCCGCGTGGCTCCGCTCGCAGGCGCGGGTGCTCGTCGACGTCGCACCCGCGCGCCGCGGCTGACGCCCGCGGCTCAACGCCGCTCGTGCCGCGGCCCCGGCAGGAGCCGCTCCCACGGCACCCAGACCAGGGTGAGCACCGCGAAGGTCCAGAAGCGCGGGCCGAAGAAGACCGCGAAGCCCGCGAGCGCCAGGAGGGACGCGCCGACGAGCGGCGCACGCGCCGCATGGCTCACGAGCGCCAGCGGATAGAGCAGCTCGATCGCCACCGTCGTGCCGGCGACGACCTTGCAGAGGAACGGCATCTGGGCGAGCGCCAGCCCGAAGTGCCGGCCCGGTGGGCTCACCAGATACGAGCGCTCGACGAGCTGGATCCGCAGGTTGTCGGAAGTGATCCACGCGAGGCCGCCGTGGCGCAGCTTGGCCACGCCGGCCGCGAAGAAGGCCGTCGCGAGCGTGAGCTGGATCGCGCGCAGCGGCCAGAGGTATTCGCCGTTCGGCGCCGGCAGCGGCCCCGGGCGGCGGAGCGCATCGAGCGAGAACGCGTCCCCCGCCCGACTCGCAGCGAGGACGCCGAGGGCGATCACGACCGCGGGGGCGGTGTGCGAGCGCGAGAAGGCCGCTTCGACGCCGAGAAGGTAGGTTCCGGCGACGAACGAGACGAGCGTCGCCGCGCGCGTGAAGAGGCCCAGGGCCCCCAGCCCCAATGCGAGCAGCCAGACGCGGTGCGTAGCGCCGAGCCACGCCGCGGGGGCGACCGGGACGTCGAGCCAGATCGGCTCGCGGAACGCCGGCGCGACGCTCGCATACCCGGCGAAGTCGCTCTGCGCGTAGATCAGGAGGAAGCCGCCCAGGACGAGCGCGCGGGCGACGCCGAGCCGCGTCGCCGCGACCGGCGCGAACCACAGTCGATCCCAGGCGCTGGCCAGGGCCGCCATGTTAGCGCGAGGCCCCGCGGGCTTCGGCGACCAGCTCGCGGGATCGCGGACGATCCCGATTGGCAACCGTGGGATCGGCGGTCCAGGTCATCCGATAGAGGCGAAGGCCGACGAGGGCCGGCCCCCGGTGGTCGCCCTTCCGGCGACGCGCCTCGTAGCGGGCGAGGAGATCGTCGAGGGCCTCGCCGATCCGGCGCTCGTCTCCTCGGTCGAGGACCTTCTCGACCTGCGACACGGCGAGGGGTCTGTACGCGGCGCGGTTGGCCAGCGGGGCTTCGGCGCCGTCCTCGCGAACGCCGTAGATCCAGAGCCGCGTGATCGTCGGCGGCCGGCGCAGGGTCGAGAACATCGGATAGCTCGAGAACGGCCAGAGCTCGCGGTCGGCGACGATCGCCGCCGTCTGGCCGCCGAGGATCCCCGAGGACGATCGCGTTCGCGAGGAGCTTGCGGGCACGCGTCATCGGCCTGTCCGGAGCGGGGGCGTGCGCGGGCCATACAACCGACGCACGATGCCGTCCAGCGCCCGCGTGGCGGAGATCCACCGACTCCGTGCGCGGCGAGCAGCAGCACGGCCGCACTCTTCACCCGGTGTCGACGCGACTACACGAGGGCCTTCACCCCTCGGGCCCCCCTTGTCCGCCGTCGCACAGAGTGTTACCGGAGTGTTTCAGTTCTATTGCCGGAAGGAGACACGCCATGGGGGGCTTAGAGATCATTTGCATGTCGGTGGTGGTCTTCACCGGCTTCGTGCTCGTGGCCATGGTTGCCGATCTCCTGACCGGCGATCGCTAGGCTTACCGGGCTTCGCCTCGATCGCGGCCGCGGTGGGCGGCGGTGGCGCCGACGCGCGTCCACAAGGCATCCGGGATGGCCCGCAAGAGCCACCCGACGCCGGTCCACGGCCAGACGGGCACCGTGGTCCGCCGCACCCCGCGCTCGATCAGGTCCGCGATCTGTCGGGCCCCGGTGGTCGCGTCGATCAGAAAGGGGCGTGAGGACAGGTCCTGGTTGATGGGCGTGTCGATGAAGCCCGGCGCGATGTCGAGTACGTCGATCCCGAGGGGCGCCACCTCGCCCCGCGTCGCCTCGAGGTAGACCGAGAGGCCCGCCTTGGAGGCGCTGTAGGCCGCCGACCCCGGGAGACCCCGGAAGCCCGCGACCGAGGTGATGCCGACGATGCGCCGCGGGCCGGCAGCGGCGCATTCCCGCCAGCACTCCACCGTCGCGTCGATCGTCGCCATGGCGCCCAGCAGGTTGGTCGCCACGATGTCTCGGGCCCGTTCGAACTGGCCGGTGCCGACGCGGTGTGCGCCGCCGATTCCCGCGTTGGCGACCACCAGGTCGACGTCGCCCAACTCGGTGATGAGCGACCGGATGGCCTCGCGAGTAGAATCGAGATCGGTGACGTCGACGGCCCGCGTGGCCACGCGCCGGGCGGCGGACGCGCCGGCGATTTCGCTGGCGAGTTCGCGAAGGAGCGGCTCCCGGCGTGCGAGCAGACCGACGTCGCGTCCACGTCTCGCCAGTTCCAGGGCGAGGGCGCGGCCGATGCCGGAGGTCGCCCCGGTGACGATGGCGGCGGGCATGCCAGCAGGGCCTACACTGCCTCCCGGAGCGACGCCACCTGGACCGCCGGAGTGCCGAGGCGCGGGTGCGCCCGCGGGACGCGCGTCGCGCCGAGCGGCGGCGCGAGGCACGTCCCGTGGACGCGCGGGTCAGCAGAGCGGATCGAGGCGAACGGGGACGACGCCGGAGCTGGTGGCGCCGATGACGCGCGCGGCGCCAGTCGAGAGATCGAGGCCGCGACCCCGCACGAACGGACCGCGATCGGTGATGGTCACGACCACGTCGCGACCGTTGCGCAGGTTGGTGACGCGGACCCGGGTGCCGAAGCGCCAGGAGCGGTGGGCGGCGGTCAGCTCGCCCTGGCGGAAGACGCGGCCGCTGGCCGTCTTGCGGCCGTGAAAGCCTGGCCCGTAGTACGAGGCGCGCGTGGTGGTGGTGGACGGACACGCGGCGTGACCAGCCGCCGTGACGATCAGGACGAACGCGAACGCAACGAATGCTCTGCACATGAGTGAGCTACCTCCGTGGGTGAAGATTGGGCGGGGGCTGCGACCGGCAGGCCGCTCGCCCCTCGACGGTGCGCAAGTGAGGTTTGCGCCTTGACGCTCGGCGTTAGACCCACTCCGGCGGGCCCCGTCAAGCCTGGCCGGGTCGCGTGCGGGGAAGAGGGGCGAGAGGGCATCGGAAAACTCGCTAAGGGTCTAAAAGAACTAAGAGTATGGCAGTCCGGTTGGTCCTTGGCGGGTCGCAAGGCAGCTGTCCGCCGGGGCTGGCTGCGCGCGGGGCGCATTCGCCGCCGGTGACGCGCCTCGCCTGGCGGAACCCCTTGCCCGAGGCGGCGCCGAATGGTGTGTGGTCCGGCGTGCTTCCGCACTACGAACGATTGTCGGCGCTCGACGCCACGTTTCTGCACCTCGACGACGCGACCAGCCACATGCACGTGGCCGCGACGCTGCTCTGCGATGCCGCTCCGCTGCGGGTCGCGCGTGGTGGGCTCGACATGGAGCGCATCCGCGCCCACGTCGCTTCGCGTCTGCACCGGATCCCGCGCTACCGGCAGCGGCTCGCGTATGTGCCGCTCGAGCGGCACCCGATCTGGGTGGACGACGATCGTTTCAACATCTTCTACCACGTGCGCCACACGGCGCTCCCGAAGCCGGGTGCGGAACGGCAGCTGAAGCGGCTCTGCGGCCGCCTACTGTCGCAGAAGCTCGATGCGACGAAGCCCCTGTGGGAAATCTGGGTGATCGAGGGGGTGGATGACGATCGCTTCGCGCTCGTGGCCAAGGCGCACCACGCCATGGTGGACGGCATTGCCGGGATGCAGATCTTGACCGAGCTGTTGTCGCCGGCTCCGGCGTCCACCGTCGATGCGGCGCCCGCATGGGCTCCCCGACCCGCGCCCACGGCGGCCCAGCTCGTCGTTGGTGAACTCTGGCGGCGCACCGGTGGTGCGATCGGGGCGATCCGCACGGGCGTCGAGGCGCTCGCCGCGCCCGGCGAAGCGTTGCGCACGGCGCGGGGAGCAGGGCAGGGTGTGCTGGAGGCGCTGCGGGGCGGGACGGTGCCCGCGTCAGCGACGCCGTTCAATCCGCCGGTCATTGGCCCGCACCGGCGGTTCGATTGGGTGCGACTCCCGCTCGACGAGGTCAAGGACGTGAAGCGGCGCCTGGGTGGCACGGTCAACGATGTGGTCCTCGCCGCCGTTGCCGGCGCGGCGCACCGCTTCCTGGTGGCCCGCCGCGTGCCCACGGACGAGCTCGACTTCCGCGCGCTCGTGCCGGTCAGCGTGCGGGGCGCCGTGGAGTCGCACCATGTCGGCAATCGGGTCGCCAACTTCATGGCGCGCCTGCCGGTCGACGAGGCCGATCCGGTGCGGCGCTACGCGCGGGTGACGGCGGAGATGGCGGCGCAGAAGCGGTCCCACGTGCTCGACGGCGCCGTGTTGCTGGAGGAGCTGGCCAACTGGACTTCGGCCGCCTGGTTGAGCCAGCTGATGCGGCTTTCGACGCGGCGGCGTGCGTACAACATCGTGGTGACGAACGTCCCCGGCCCACAGACCCCCTCTATCTCCTCGACGCGCCGGTGCGGGATGCGTATCCCATGGTGCCGCTGTTCGAGAACCAGGCGGTGGGCGTGGCGCTGTTCAGCTATGCGGGCAACCTCTTCTGGGGTCTGAACGCCGACTGGGACGTGATGCCCGATCTGCACGACTTCGCCACGGGACTGGAGGACGCGTTCGGCGAGCTGGTTCGGGTAGCACGGACGGCCTGACGGCGACCTGCCGGTTCATCCGCCATCGCGTGCAATCGCCGCCGCCGGGCGCTACGGTCACCGGCCATGCGCGACACCGTTCTCGAGGAGCGCGACGGCAACGTCCTGCTCCTGACACTGAACCGCCCGCAGCGGCGCAACGCCTTCAACCGTCAGATGTGGCACGAGCTGCGCGATGCCCTCCACGACGCCCAGGGCGACCCCGCGGTACACGTGGTCGTCGTGACCGGTGCGGGGGGCGCGTTCTCCGCCGGCCAGGACCTGGGCGAGATGACGGGAGGTGCTGGCGGCGAAGACCCCGGCTTCGGCGCATTCATGGACCGGCTCTGCGTGTTCGACAAACCGCTGGTGGCGGCGGTGAACGGGGTTGGGGTGGGGATCGGTCTGACGCTGCTTCTCCATTGCGACGTCGTGCTCATCGCGGATGGGGCCCGCCTGCGTCCCCCCTTCGTGACGCTCGGCGTGGTGCCGGAGGCCGCCAGCAGCTACCTCTTGCCGGTCATGATCGGCTGGCACCGCGCGGCCGAGCTGCTCTTCACCGCCGACTGGGTGGATGCGGCGCGCGCCGTCGAACTCGGCCTCGCCAATCGCCGGTGTGCCCCCGACGAGCTGCTTCCGGCGGCGCGGGCGATCGCCGGGCGCATCGCCGCGCAGCCGCCGCAGGCTGTGCAGCATACCAAGCGGCTTCTCCTCGCCACCCGGGGCGACCAGATCGCTGCCGCCCGGAAACGGGAGGATCAGGCGTTCGTCGAGCGCGTCGGGACGGCGGAGAACCTGGAGGCGGTGATGGCGTTCTTCGAGAAGCGGCCGCCGGACTTCGCGAAGCTTCGCTCCTGAGCGTCAGGCGAGCCGCGCGAGATTACCGGCCCGCTCGAACTGGGCGCGCAGCGTCGTCAGGTCGTCTGCGGTGAAGGGCCGATAGCGGGTCGCTCCGCGCGGCCACCACCAGATAGTGTCGGGCGCTGCGGCCCGCACGAAGCCCTCGTGTTGCAACTCCCGCTTGACCACCTTGTTGGTTTCCGAGCGGCGGAGCGCCGGCGTGATGCGCAGCCACGTCGGGCGCCACTTGGGCGACAGGTCGCGTTGCTCGTCCAGGAAGGCGTTGAAGGTGGCCGGGTCGAAGCGCACGTCGGGGCGCAGCTCGAGCGCGGCCATTACCCGGTCGCCGGCCTCGGCATCGGGAACGCCGTAGACCGCGGCCAACACGACGTCGGGATGGCGCTGGAGGATCTCCTCGATGGGACGGGCGAGAAAGTTCTCGCCTTCGACGCGGAGCCACTCGACGTCGCGCCCCGCGAAGTAGACGTAGCCCCGCTCGTCGCGGTAGCCGAGATCGCCGCTGTAGTACCGCCCGCCGCGGGTTCGGGAGGCGGTGGCTTCGTCGTTGCGATAGTAGCCCTCGAAGAGGCCCGTCCCGGCGGTGTTCACGATCTCGCCGATGGCGGCCTCGGCATTGAGCAGCCGGCCGTGCTCGTCGAAGCGGGCGGACGGGCAGGGCGTCCCCGACTCGTCGAGGATCTCGACGCCGGGACCGGCGAGACCGATTGCGCCCGGCGGATCGTCGTCGCCACGCGTGAAGGACACGCCGACCTCGCTGGCCCCGTAGCCGTCGACGACGCGGCAGCCGAAGCGGCGGGCGAACGCATCGAGGTACTGTCGCGGCGCTTCGTTGCCGTAGGCGAGCCGCAACGGGTTGTCTGCGTCGTCGGGGGCCTCGGGCGTGGCCATGATGTAGGCGAACGGGCTGCCGACGTAGTGGAAGAGCGTGCAGCCGTAGCGGCGCACGTCGGGCAACCACCCGGATGCGGAGAACCGCCGGCCGAGGACGAGCTGGCAGCCGGCCGCCAGGGCGACGCCCAGGCCCAGGACCTGCGCGTTGGCGTGGAACAACGGCATCACACAGTAGATCACGTCGTCTGGGGTGGCCTGGCACATCGTGAACACCGCTCCATGCGCCATCAGCGTCAGGCGGCCGTGGCCTCGGCAGACCGCTTTCGGGCCGGCCGTCGTCCCCGACGTGAACAGCAGCAGGGCCAGCTCGTCGTCCTCCAGCACCACGCCGGGGTCGTCCGCGGGCTGGGCGGCGAGCGCATCCGGCAGCGACGTTTCTGCGACCAGCACGGGCACGCGGGAGACGAGGTCGCCGGTGGCGAGCGCCTCCTCCAGCTGTTGCGCGAAGCGGTCCTCCGTGACCACTAGTTGACACTCGGCGTGCTCGACGTCGCGCGCCAGCGGGGCGCCCCGGCGCGTCGGGTTGAGGCCGACCACTACCGCGCCGGCCAGTGCGGCGCCCAGCTCTGCGAGGACGAACTCCGGCCGATTCTCGAGCAGCAGGCCGATGTGGAACGGGCGCTCCGCCTGGCGCCGCGCCAGAAAGAGCCGTGCATGGCGTGCGGCCGCCGTCAGTGTCTCGGCGAAGGTGAGGGTGCTGCCCTCGAACCGCAGGAAGGGGCGATCGGCGCGGGCGGGGTCGGCGGCATGCTGGCGCAACAGGTCGGCGTAGGACATCGCGCTCGACTCGAGCACGAGCCCGTGGCGGCTCGCAAGCCGGAATCCGCCCGCGCCGCCTTGACCCAACCCGTATGGGATTGCACCGTCGCCGCGGAGGACGACACGCATGACTCCCCGAGAAGACGCCCTGCTCCGGGTCGGGATCGCGGCCTCGCTGGCCGACGGCACCTGTGAACCGAGCGAACGCGGCTATCTGGAACGCCTCGCCGACGCGGCCGGTCTCGATGCCGGCGCGGTGCTGGCGGAAGGCGCGACGGTGCCCGCCGACCTCGCGGTCCGGCTGCACGACGCCGAGGGGCGGCGGGCGGCGTACGACTTCGCGGTCGCCGTCTGCAACGCGGACGGCGTGACCAATGATGCCGAGCGGCGCTTCCTGGAGCGTCTGCGGGCCGAGCTCGGCCACGACGAGGCGGCGGCGAGTCGCGAGCTCGAGGCGGCGGGGGCGCTGGCGAGCGCACCGGTGGCCGGCGAGGGGCTCGGGGGCAGCGCTGCGGCCACGATCGACGACCTGGTGATGCAGCATGCGATCCTGGCGGGGGCGCTCGAACTCCTGCCGCAGTCGCTGGCGAATCTGGCGGTCATCCCCGTGCAGCTCCGCATGGTCTACCTGATCGGCCAGCGGCATGGGATGCAGCTCGATGCGACGCAGGGGAAGGACCTGCTGGGGGTGTTCGGCCTCGGGGCCGCCACGCAGGTGCTCGATGGCGTCGCGCGGCGCTTGCTGGGCGGCGTCGCGCGTGGCGTGCTCGGCAGGATGCTCGGCGGCGTCGCCGGTGGCGTCGCGGGCGCAGGGACGGTCTTCGCGGCCACCTTCGCCTTGGGGCACGGGGCCGAACAATACTATGCGCAGGGGCGTCAGCTCGGCCCGGACGACCTGCGGGCGCTCTTCGCCACGCTGCGCGACCAGGCGCAGGCGCTGTACCCGCAGGTGCAGGCACAAGTCGAGGAGCGTGCGAAGACGATCGACCTGCAGCAGGTCGTCTCGATGCTCGGCCGGCGGTGAGGGCCGCGGGCGACCGCGTCAGGCGGGCGCCCACCCCTGGAAGTAGGGCAGTCGCGCGGCGGTCGCGGCGATGGCGTCGCGCGCCGAGAGCAGCTCGCCGGTCGAGTCCCACGTCCCTTCGAGGAGTTGCCGTCGGACCCCGTCGGGAATCTCGATCGATACCCGGAGATCGCCGGCCTCGAGACGTCGCGCCTCGAGATCGAGACGGAACTCGGTGTCGGGCGTGGTTTCGCTCCGGGCCATGAGGGCCTCGATATGGGCTGAGCTCACGGTCACGCACGGGATGCCCAGCGCCAGGCAGTTGCCCGCGAAGATCTCCGCGAACGACTCGCCCACGATCGCCTGGATGCCGCGCCCCCAGCGCATGATCGCCTGCGGTGCGTGCTCCCGCGACGAGCCGCAGCCGAAGTTCCGGTTCACCAGCAGGATGCGGGCGCCGCGGTGGCGCGGGTCGTCGAGGGCGTGCATCTCGCCGCGGGCGCGGAGCTGCGCGCGGTCGTCCTCGAAGGCGGCGGCTCCGAGTCCCTCGAACACGACGCACTTCAAGAAGCGCGCCGGGATGATGCGGTCGGTGTCGATGTCGTGGCCCCGCACCGCGACGGCCGAGCCGGTGACGAGGGTGCGCTGCGCGTCGTGCATGGGTCAGGCCTCCGTGGTGTCGATGTGGAAGAGTTCGCGCGCGTCGGCGACCTCGCCGGCGATGGCGGCGGCCGCCACCATCACGGGCGACATGAGGAGCGTGCGACCGGTGGGCGAACCCTGGCGGCCCTTGAAGTTCCGGTTCGACGACGACGCGCAGAGCTGGTCGCCCCGCAGCTGGTCGGGGTTCATGGCGAGGCACATGGAGCATCCGGCCTCGCGGAACTCGAACCCGGCGTCGCGGAACACCTGATCCCACCCGCGCCGGACCAGTTCGGCCCGGACGCGCTGCGACCCCGGGACGACGAGCGCCGTCACGTGCGGCGCCACCCGGAGGCGGCGGCCTGCCAGATGGCGGACCACTTCGGCGAAGTCGGAGAGCCGCCCGTTGGTGCAGGAACCGATGAAGGCGACGTCGATCCGCGTGCCTTTGAGCGGGGCGCCTGGCGAGAGCTGCATGTAGCGGTATGCCTCGTCGACGAGGGGCTGCTCGCCCGGCCCGAAGGTCTCGACGGCGGGCAGCGGGGTGCCGATGGGCGTCGACTGGCCCGGGGTGATGCCCCAGGTGACGGTCGGCTCGATGTCCTCGCCGCGGAGCCGCACGATGTCGTCGTAGCGGGCGTCGGGATCGGAGCGTATGGACTCCCACCACGCAACCGCACGGTCCCAATTCGCCCCGGTCGGGGCGAAGTCGCGCCCGCGCAGGTAGTCGTAGGTGGTCTGGTCCGGGTTCACGTAGCCACAGCGCGCCCCGCCCTCGATCGACATGTTGCAGACGGTCATCCGCTCTTCCATGGAGAAACGGTCGAACACCTGCCCGCCGAATTCGTAGGCGTACCCGACGCCGGCGTGGACGCCGAGGTGCCCGATGATCGCCAGGATGACGTCCTTGGCGTACACCCCGGGCCGCAAGCCCCCGGTCACCTCGATGCGACGGACTTTGAGCTTGTCCATGGCCAGGCACTGACTGGCCAGGACGTCGCGGACCTGCGAGGTGCCGATGCCGAAGGCGATGGCGCCGAAGGCCCCATGGGTGGAGGTGTGGGAATCGCCGCAGCAGATGGTCATGCCGGGCTGGGTGAGACCGCGCTCGGGGCCGATCACATGGACGATGCCCTGCTCGCCGGTGGCGGGCCCGAGAAACCGGATGCCGGACTCGGCGCAGTTGCGCTCGAGGTGCTGTAGCATCTCCTCGGCCATGGCGTCCGCGAGAGGTCGAGCCTGGCTGTGGGTCGGGATGATGTGGTCCACCGTGGCGAACGTGCGCTCGGGGTGGAGCACGCGCAGGCCGCGGTCCCGCAGCATCGAGAACGCCTGGGGTGACGTGACCTCGTGGACGAGATGCAGCCCCATCAAGAGCTGGTACTGGCCGGACGGGAGCCGGCGTACCGTGTGGGCGTCGAAGACCTTGTCGTAGAGAGTGGAACTCATGGCATCTCCTGTGTGGAGGGACGGCGGGCGGCATAGGATTCGAGCCGGGCGATCAGCGCGTCGCTGAAGGCCGTGAAGGCGGCGAGGCTCCGGGGATCGAGGTCCATCCAGACCGCGTCGATGGCGCGCTGGCGGGCGCCCCGCAGCTGCGCGAGTGTCCGGTCCGCGCGCGGGGTGAGCCGGTAGCGCCGCTGCCGCCCATCGGTCTCGGACGCGGACACCGTGATCAGCGCCTTGCGCTGGAGCTGGCGGATGATCCGCGATACCGCAGGTGCGCTACTGTCGCGGTGGCGAGCGAACAGCGACGGCATGAAGTCGTCGCGCGCGATGCGCTCGAGGACCTCCCACTGCGCCTCGGTGAGCCCGGCGCCCAGCGCCAGCTGGGTCCGGCGCTGGCGAAAGAGGTCGGCCAGGCGCTGGAGGCGTCCGATTGCGTCATGCACGTCGCGTGGCCGGGTCGCCATCGGCAATAGTTGACATGTGTGAACAATCTGGGTCAAGCCGACATGGGATCGCCATGAGATTCGCCTTGACCCGACCCGTCTCACACATGCTATCCGACGACGTGGAATCCGGGGGTGAATCCCGAGCAGCGCTCGGAGTCACGCGGCAGGTCCGAGGGAGGGAGCAATGATCGATCAGGCGCGGATGGGATGTCGACGACTGGTGGCGGTCGCGTTGGGGGTCGTGCTGGCGAACGCGCTGCCGGCTCTCGCGCAGACGTTGTCCGCCCCGACGCTCACGAACAACAGCGACGCGAACGAGATCTCTCTCGGGACGTCATCTTTGCCGAGCCGAGAGCGGCAGACGTCGGGCGCGGTGCTGTCGTCCGCCTCGGGGTCGTTCCTCTCGCGGTTCGCGGCCCTCACGACAGCCGACGGCGACGGCGGACCTGGTGGGCCGGGTGTCCAGTCGTTGGTGGCGGACTACCAGCTGTCGTTCACGGCGGCGGCGCCGGGCGCGTATCGCCTGACGGTCGCCACCCAGCTCCGTGGCGATCTCAATCTGGTCAACGACTCCGCCGGCGGCGCCAGCGCCGACGTCGGACCGGTGCTGGGTTTCGTGACGGGCGGTACCATCACGGCCGGCAGCGTGTCGCTCCCGGATCCCGGCGGCGTGTCGGTTTCGGGCGGCGCGTCGGCGGGTATCGACGAGAGCAGCTCCGCGACGATCTTCGGCGTGAGCAACGGCGCCCCCGTGGCGCACACGCTGAGCTTCCAGTGGACCAACATCGCGTCCACGAGCGGGACCCCGGGCGACGAGGCGGCTGTCCGCCTCGGGGGCACGTCCAACGTGCCGACCGAAACCGCTGGCAACTACCCGGGGAGCCCCTCGCGGGTACAGGGCGATGACGGCCACTTCGTCACCGTGACGATCGAAAGCCTGTGCGGCAACGGGGCCATCGACACCGGCCCGTCGTACGTCGAGGACTGCGACGACGGCGCTGCCAACGGCACCGCGACGTCCTGCTGCTCCACCAGCTGCACCTTCAAGGCGGATGGCAGCGCGTGCAGCGACGGCGATACCTGCACGATCGGTGACGCATGTACCGCGGGTGTGTGCCAGCCCACCACCGCCCAGATCTGCGGGCTCTGCGAAACCTGCAGCCCGATGGGCGGGTGCCAGGTCGGACCGCGGACCGCGTGCAGGATTGGCACGCTGCCGCGCAAGTCGGCGCTCCTCTTCAAGGACAAGACGCCCGACAAGGGCGATCAGGTGACGTTCAAGTGGATCAAAGGGGAGGCGACGAGCACGACGGATTTCGGCGATCCGCTGACCACCGACGGCTACGCGCTGTGCGTGTTCGACGCCGCGGACAACCTGGCGTTCAAGTCCACGGCGCCCGCTGGCGGCGTGTGTGGCTCGAAGCCGTGCTGGAAGGCGCTCGGGGTTTCGGGCTTCGCGTACAAGGATTCCGTTCGCACCCCGGATGGCGCCGACAAGATCACGTTGAAGGCGGGCCTCCCCGGCAAGGCCAAGGCGCAATTCAAGGGCAAGGGCGAAGAGCTGGACCCCTTCGGTCTACCGTTGTCACTGCCCCTGACCGTCCAGCTCCAGTCCGGGAACGGCGAGTGCTGGCAATCTTCCTTCTCGGCGGGCGGCGTATCCATCAACACGGCGACCCAGTTCAAGGGCAAGGCCGACTGACCGCGCCGCCGCGCCACGACGCGCACGGGGCCCGGTGGTCGAGCGCCACCGGGCCCCACTGCGTTCCTCAGGACGACGTGGTGGCGTGGCTGCGCGCGCCGTGGGAATCGGAGGTGACCCGACTGTGGGGCGCCACCGACTCGACGAGCCAGACGTTGCCACCGATCACCGAGTGCGCCCCGATCACGGTGTCGCCGCCCAGGATGGTCGCCCCGGCGTAGATCGTGACGTGATCCCCGATCGTCGGGTGCCGTTTGGTGCCGCGGCCGAGGTCGGGGACGCGATCGAGGCTGAGGGCGCCGAGGGTGACCCCCTGGTAGATCTTCACGTGGTTGCCGATCTCGGTCGTTTCACCGATCACCACGCCGGTGCCATGGTCGATGAAGAACGATTCGCCGATGCGCGCCGCGGGATGGATGTCGATGCCGGAGGTGGCGTGGGCGTGCTCCGACATGATGCGCGGCAGCATCGGGACACCGAGCAGAAAGAGTTCGTGCGCGAGGCGGTGAATGGTGACCGCCTCGATCGACGGGTAGCTGAAGATCACCTCCTCGACGCTGTTCGCCGCGGGATCGCCATGGAACGCCGCGAGCACATCCTTGGAGAGCACGGCGCGGATGTCCGGCAGCCGGCGCAGGAAGGCGATGGTCGCCGTGTCCGGCCAATCGGGAGCGCGTGGGCCGGTAGTGGACCGGAATCCCTCGTAGCTGACGGCGCGCCGGACCTGCTCGACCAGTATCTCGTATGCGGGATACAGGTGGGCGGACACGGCATAGCGGAGCTTCCGCTCGTCCAACTCGCCTGTTGCGTAGTAGCCTAGGTAGATCGCCGCCTTGAGGTGGGTGAGGGCTTCGATCACCTGGCGCTTGTTCGGCAGATGCGCACTGCTCAGGCTATCGATCAGGCGTCCCGCCCCGTAACTGGCGGCCACCTCGCCGATCACCTGCTCCAGCTCGGTCACTCGCTCGTGGCTCATCGCCTATACCCCCCGGTTGGTGAGGCGTCGTCTAGCCCCCGGGCCGGGGCGGGGCAACCGTCCGGAAAACGGGGCTCGCCTTCTGGTCTGGTTTCGAGTAGCGTTTTCTCTCGTGATGCGACGACTCGTGCTCTTCGGCCTGGTCGTGGCCCTCGGGACCCCTCTGGTCTCCGCCGAGCAGGACGTCCGGCCGATCATTCCGCCGGGCACCGGCGAGCAACAGATCGAAGTGATCAGCCCGCGGGGCGATCAGTCGGTCCAGGCGGCGCGGATGGCCGGCGAGCAGCAAGTTGAGCCGCAGACCGAGGCCAGCCGCGCGGCCAAGGCCGCGTCGACGGCAGGTAAGGTCCTGACCGGCGTGGCGGCGGCCGCCGCGGCGCTTGGTGCCACGGCGGCGATGATGATCTTCCTCTGACGAAGGTTCATCAGGGGAGGCTGGATTTGCATCTCCTGATGAGATAGTACCGCCTCGTCCGGGGCGTTCGGAAGTCGTCCATGCACGCCCCACCCGCGCGGCAGCGCCCGGCCCGGTGCGGTCCGCGCGGTCAGGTGAGCGATGCCGGCTATCCGCCGGCGGAGCTGAGCACCCTCGGAATATCGGGTCGCCAGCGAACGGGAGTATGGTGAAGACGCTGGAGAGCGTAGAGCCGGAGACCCCGACCACGGTCGGGCTCGACGAAGCGCGGCGCGTCGCGCGCGAGCGTTTCGGCATCACACGCCTGCATCGGGAGCAGGAGCGGACCATCGGGTCCGTGCTCGCGGGGCGTGACACGCTGCTGGTGATGCCAACCGGCGGTGGCAAGTCGCTCTGCTACCAGCTGCCGTCGATGCTGCTGCCGTCGCCCACGGTGGTGGTGTCGCCGCTCCTCGCGTTGCTCGAGGACCAGTACCTCAAGATGCAGGCGCTGGGCGTCCCGACGGTCCGGCTCGACAGCACGGTTGGCGCGGCGGACCGCCGCGAGGGGTTGGCCCGCATCGCCAAGGGCGGCCCGCTGCTCATCCTCACCACACCCGAGACACTGGCGGGAGCCGAGCTCGGCCGGCTACTCGAGATCGTGCCGCCCGGGCTGGTGGCAGTCGATGAGGCCCATTGCATCTCGGAATGGGGGCACGATTTCCGCCCCGCCTACCTGGCGCTCGGTCAGCGGCTCCAGCAGCTCAAGGCCGGCCGCATCCTCGGGCTCACGGCCACCGCCACCGCGCACGTACGTGACGACATCGTGCGGTATCTGGCGCTGCGCGACCCCGAGATCATCGTCTCCTCTCCTCACCGGCACAATCTGATCTTCGAGGTGCGGCGCGCGGGTGGTGACGAGAAGCTCCGACAGCTGGCGAAGTTGGCGCGCCGCCTGCCCAGGCCGGGCATCATCTACTGCTCCACGACCAAAGCGGTGGAAGACGTGTGGTTGGGTCTTCGGCTGATCAAGGTTCCGTGCGCCCGCTACCATGGGAAGATGACCGACAAGGACCGCGCCGAGCACCAGGCGCGGTTCATGCGCAAGGGCAAGCGCATCGTCATGGTGGCGACCAGCGCTTTCGGGCTCGGCATCGACAAACCCGACATCCGGTACATCGTGCACTACCAGGCCCCCGCGTCACTCGAGCGCTACGTGCAGGAGGCCGGCCGCGCCGGCCGCGACGGGCAGATCGCGCGCTGCATCCTGCTCTACGACGACAGCGACCTCGCCATCCAGGAGCACCTGCTGACGTTGTCCCGGCTGTCACCGGCGCTGCTCGGGCGCTTCGGCCGTGCGATGGCAGCTTGGGCGGCGGAGGAGCGTGACGCGAACATCGAGGAGCTGGCCTTGTCGGCCGGAATCTCCCAGCGCGCGGCGAGCTCGCTGGTCACTACGCTGGTCGAGGCCGGCATCTGCGAGCGTGCGGACGAGGGGCGCATCCATGCCACCGGCCCGCTCGAGACGCTGGTCGAACGGGTGGAGGGTCTGCGGAGCCGTTTCGAGGTGCTGCGTCGCGAGGACGCACGCCGCCTGCGGGCGGTCACCGAATACGCGGAGGAGGGCGAGTGTCGAAGCGTCGCGCTGCGCCGTTACTTCGGTGACGAGGACGCACAGCCGTGTGGTCGTTGCGACCTTTGCAAGGCGCAGGGTGTCGCGGAACCGGCCCAGCGCGGCCGGCGCTCTCGCCGCCGCCGCGAGCGCACGCGGGGGGACGGCATGGTCCCAAGCCCGCCGGCGCAGGTCAGCCTTGCGGCCAACGGGCCGGGGGAGACGAATGATCGCCGGCGACGGCGACGGCGGCGGGGCCGGCGCCGCGGCGCCAACCCGGCCGACAACGCCCAGCCCATCGCGGCGTCTCTGCCCGAGCTCCCCTCATTGCCTCCGCTGGATCCGGCAGCGGACGACCTGGCAGCGGAGCTGGGCGCTCCCGGGTTGCCGGAGTTGGCGCCCGCCGTGGGAACGGAGCCTGCCGCGGCCGCGCGCACGCGCCGGCGCCGCCGGCGGCGCCGGGGTCAAGGCCCGCGACCCGAAGCCTCGTCGCCTGCGTCCGAGCACGGCGCGTAGGGCCAGGCCCATCCCGGCCTCATGCCCCCGCAGTTGCGGAGGGCTGCCTCCAAGGCCAAGGCAACAGGTCCGCCCGGTGGCCGTCTCGCGCCCGGCTCTAGGAGGACAGAAAGGCCCCGGAAGGCGAGGCCATCGACGTCGACGTGGTGGTGGAGGTTTCGGTGGTGGAGGTGGTGGACTCCGCCGTGGTCGACGTGGTGGTGGAGGTTTCGGTGGTGGAGGTGGTGGACTCCGCCGTGGTCGATGTGGTGGTGGAGGTTTCGGTGGTGGAGGTGGTGGACTCCGCCGTGGTCGACGTGGTGGTGGAGGCCTCGGTGGTGGAGGTGGTGGACTCTGCCGTGGTCGACGTGGTGGTGGAGGCCTCGGTGGTGGAGGTGGTGGACTCCGCCGTGGTCGACGTGGTGGTGGAGGTTTCGGTGGTGGAGGTGGTGGACTCCGCCGTGGTCGACGTGGTGGTGGAGGTTTCGGTGGTGGAGGTGGTGGACTCCGCCGTGGTCGACGTGGTGGTGGAGGTTTCGGTGGTGGAGGTGGTCGACTCTGCCGTGGTCGACGTGGTGGTCGAGGTTTCGGTGGTGGAGGTGGTGGACTCCGCCGTGGTCGACGTGGTGGTCGAGGTTTCGGTCGTGGAAGTCGTCGACGAAGCGACGGTCGTCGAGGTGACGGTCGTCGTCGTCGTGGGCGGCGGGGTGCAGCTGGCCTCCGGACACGGGTTGCACTGGAAGACGATCTTGTCCGAGTCCTTGTTCTTCCCGAACGGCTTCACGTTCGCCTTCGCGCTCGCCTTGACCGTCCGCTTCCCAGGCTTCTTGCCGTTCTTCTTGAGGGCGACGCGGAGGCCGACGAATGCCCCGCAGGCCGACGACACCTGTCCGGGGTCCGCGGGCGTAACCTGCAGGACGTTCTTCTCGCCCTTCACGTTGAACTTCACCGTCTTCAGCGGGCGCAACGCGCAGCCCTCGACGCCGGGAATATTGATGCAGCCCCGGATACCGGAACGTGCAGCTGCCGTCGGTGGCGCCATCGGCGTCGCACGCGTCCCCGTCCGTGCATGGGGCGGTCGCGCTGGGCAGGGTTTGGCCGTCGGCGTCTTGCACGCCGACCAGGCAATCGTTGGCCGGGTTCTCCTTGGCGAGGGCCGCGCCGCTCGCCACACCGAGCACCAGCACGGCCACGCCGATCATCGCCTGCATGGCGTTGCATCCCATCCGATCGCCCTGCGTCATCCCCGACCTCCCCCCGTCGATGCGCCAGTCGCTGGCGCGGTCGCGAACGGCCGATCGCCCGCGGCATGTCGGCGAGCTAGCAAGCCGGTGGCCGGAAATCAAGCTGGCTGTGATGGCGCCTGGGCGTCAGGCGTATCGCATGCCTTGCGCCGGCGACCGACGCACGGCCCGCCACACGGGCGGCAGCGCTGCCAGGGCCGCCAGGGCGGGCGGCAGCAGGGCGGCCAGGGCGAGCAGCCGCGAGGTCAGGAGAAAGACCGGCGCCCCGACGCGCTCGGTGACCGCGTTGAGGCCTTGGGTGGCCAACATGCCCACCGCGATCCCGACGAAGCTGCCTGCGACGCCGAGCAGCATCGCCTCGATGAGGAGGCGGGCGGCGAGTTGCCGGCGCGTCGCTCCGATCACCCGCCAGAGCGCGATCTCGCGCCGGCGCTGGACCATGGCGGTCACCATCGTGTTGGCGACCGCCAGCGAGGCGACCAACAGGGCCACCAGCCCCCCACCGTTGATCACGCCCCGCAGGAAGCCCAGTGCACGGTCGAGTTGGCGCTCGGCCTGAGCTGGCGAGACCACCGCGAGCCCCGGCACCTGGTCCCGTATCGCCTGCGCCACTTTCTCCGGGTCCTCCCCGTCCCGCCAGAACACGGCCGCTGCCGTGGCAAGCGGGAAGACTCCCGACCCGGGGACCAGCGCCAGGCGCCGGAGAACGGGCTGGCTGTCGATCAGGAGCCGGGACGCCGTCGCGAACGGCATCATCATGAAGCTGTCCGGCCCCGTGAGGGTGGGCTCGAGCACCCCCACCACCTGGAATCGGCGATCTCGTACGGTGATCGTCGAGCCGACGTTGGCGTCGAAGCGCTTGGCGACCAGGTCGCCGATGACGACCTCGTTGCTGTCCGGCGCCGGAATCGCCCGCCCGCGCCGCACCCGGGGCGGGGGTGCCCGGCGATTGAGGGCCAGCAGGTTCGCATCGACCCCGAAGGCCAGGGGCGCCATTGTGAACGGCAGAGGCGGGCTGTCGGTGAGGGGAAACATGACGATGGGCGCCACCGCGGCCACGCCGGGGACCGCGCCGAGCGCGGCGAGCTGCTCCGCCGACACCAGCGCGCCGCGGGTCATGCCCGTGGCGGCGTCGCCGCCGGCGCCGCTGACCGTGATCTGTCCAGCCCCGAAGTCCCGGCCCCCCTCGACGAGGCGGCTGGTCTTCTCGGACAAGGCGCCCAGCAGCACCAGTGCCGCGACGCCGACAGCGATCCCCGCCGCCGTGAGCGCGTTACGGAGCGGGTAGCGCCTGAGCTCCCGGATCGCCTGCCCGACCATCGGCGGGCCGGCTTGTAGTCGAGGGGGCACGGGGGCGCAACCCGAGCGGCCGCCCGCGGCGCGGGAAGAGAAAAGCGGCTCGTCGCTGTCGACCGGCACCGACGCCTGCGCTACACTCCGCTTCGCCGGGAGGAGGTGACGCGGTGGCAGAACATGCGGACGCTCGGGTGCCGGACAGCGACGAGGCGACGACCAGCTCGACTTTCCCGCAGCGACTACGCTCCGCGCTCCTTTCGCGTGGCTGGACGCGCAGCTCCGAGCCGCGGGTGAAGAGCGGGCAGCCGTTGCTGCCCGGCCTCGGCTGCCTCGGTCCCGGCGATCGCGCGGCGGGCGCCGAGGTGCTCGCCGCCGCCGAGGCGCTGCGGGCCGGCCACCTGACGCTGCTCGGCCGCTCGGTGCCCTGCGAGGCCGAGATCGACTGGGCCGGCCGCGAGGCCACGCCCACGTGGCGCATGGCTCTCCACAGCCTCGAGCACGTCGTGCCGCTGGCGTACGCCGCCGTCTTGGCCGAATCGCCCGAGGAGCGCGCGGTGTGGTGGAGCCTGGCCGCGAAGCACCTCGAGGACTGGTTGACCCGGGGCCGGCGCGGCCACGGGGCCGCGGCCCGGCTCGAGGCGCAGACGCGTCGCCTCACCAACCTGATCCAGGTCGCCAC
This sequence comes from uncultured delta proteobacterium, assembly GCA_963851365.1. GTDB lineage: Bacteria > Desulfobacterota > Binatia > DP-6 > DP-6 > CAVQLX01. Next base: position 45,070 of record CAWKPA010000002.1, read on the forward strand.
CATTTTCGCGCCCGAGCTGGAGCATGATCCCGACCTGCGCCGCCCGCTCCTCGAATCGATGTACGCCGACGGCGCGTCCCTCTCGGTCACGCTGCCGCGCCACCCGGCCGACATCTGGTTGGTCGTCGGCTCGCGGGCGCTGGTCATGGCCGGCCGCTTCTTCGACGGCGAGGAACCGCGGGGCTGGGTCGAGGGCGGCACCGGGATTCTCTGGCGGCAGCTGCGCGAGCTGGTGCACGATGACGGCGGGCTACGTGATCGCAGCCCGGCGCGCCAGGCCGTCGTGCTCACGGAGTATCTCGAGCTGCTCGCGTGTCTCTGGGCCAACGTCGAGGAGATTCCGGCGTGGGAACGCAAGCGCGTGCGCACCATGACCTTCTGTCTGGCGCGCCTGCTCCACCCGGACGGCGAGCTGGCCCTCGGCGACGGCACCCCGTCGGTGATCCCGCACCCGGGCCACGAACTGATGGCCGTCGCCGCGGTCGTCCTCGACGAGCCCGCGTTCGCGACCGGCGACGACCTGCCGGGGATCTGGCCGGTGGCGATCCTCGGCAAGCGCAGCCGGCGTGTCTACCAGGCGCTCGCGCGCCAGCCGCAGGGCGGCGCCACCCCGCGCGCGCTCCGCCGCACCGGGTTCTACGTCCTGCCCGGCGAGCCGGGCGACGTCATGATCCTGGACGCCGCGGGTTCCGCGGTGGGACGCGGGGGCGGGTTCGCATTCGAATGTTCGGTGGGGGGGCAGCTGCTCGTCGTCGGGCCCGGCGCCGGCGCCGACGACGGCCACCCGCTCGCGTCGTGGGCGCGGGGGCCCCAGTCGCGCAACGTGCTCCTCGATCGCCGCACCCTCGCCGCCTCCACCAGCCGGACCACCACGGAGCCGGACGTTCGCTGGACGATGCGCGACGGATTGCTCTGTTTCGCCGGGGTCGACCAGCGCGGGGCCGATCAGCGCCACCGGCGGTCCGTCTTCTGCATGCCCGGCCGGTTCTGGCTCGTCTGCGACGAGGTGCTCGGGAACGGGGAGTGGGAGGGGGAGTCGCTACTCCACCTCCATCCCGACGTTCGCCTGCGCGCCGCCTGCGTCGGCAAGCTCGGCCTGGTGGCGGAGCGGTCCGAGCGCGCCTCGGCCGGCATCGTCTTCGCCGGCGACGAGGTGACGATCCAGAACGGCTGCGAGGGGACGCGCCCGCAGGGTTGGTTCGCGCGGCGGCCGAGCGAGTTCGAGCCAGCGCCGGCGGTGGTGATTCCGGTGGCGGGAACGCTGCCCCTCGTGACCGGGTACGCGCTCCTGCCGCGGCTCGCAGTGCCCGCCACGCTGTCCCTCGAGACCGACGGCTTCCAGCTGCGCGCCGCACTGCAGGTGGGGGACGACGCGTTCGTCATCGCGGTCGTCGACCAGGACGTCGAGTTCGTCCGCCGCACCGGCCCGGTGTCACTCGAGCGCGCCGCTCGCGACGAGGGCGGTGATCCTCCCCTCGTCATAGCCGAGTAGTTCGCCCAGAACCCAGGCGACGTCCCGCCCGTAGGTGGGCGCGGCGGCTGGCGGGCGCGCCGGGGTCGCCGACAGCCGGAAGCGCGGACCCTCGATCGTCGTCGTGCCCAACTCGTCGTGGGGGATTCGAGGAAGTGCCCCCGATGCCGGAGCTGTGGATCGGCACAGAGCGCGGCGCTGTCGAGCACGGCGCTGGCGGCGACGCCGCGGGCCTGCATCAGGGTCTCGACGGCCGCCGCGTCGTGCTGGCTGGTCCAGGCCGCCAACAGCGTGTCGAGCGCCGCCTCGTGGTCGCGGCGTGCGGCCGCCGTCGCGAAGCGGACATCGTGGGCCAGTTCGGGACGCTCGATCGCGTCGCATAGTCGGCCGAAGGCGGCGTCTCCCTCCACCGCGATCGCCACCCATCGATCGTCGCCGGCAGTCGGGTAGACGCCGTGTGGCACGCAGTCGGGGTCGCGATTGCCGACGCGCTCGGGGAGGACGCCGTTCACGTCGAAGTCGAGCAGCGCCGGCCCCAGGAAGTGCAGCGAGGCTTCGGCCTGCGAGAGGTCGATGTACTGCCCGTGGCCCGTACGCCGGCGTTGCTCGAGCGCCGCGAGCACGGCGACCGCCATGAAGCGCGGCGCGACGTAGTCCGTGTAGGCGCTGAACGGTCCAGCCGGTGGTCGATCGGGCCAGCCGCCCAGGTTGGAGAAGCCGGAGATCGCGGCGGCCAGGTTGCCGTAGCCCGCGAACGATGCCCACGGACCGGACTGCCCCATGAGGCACGTACTCAGCATGACGAGGTCGGGTTTGACGGCGCGGAGTGCCGGCCAGTCGAGGCCCCAGCCGCGCATGACACCGGGCTTGAACGACTCGGTGACCACGTCGGCCCAGCGGACGAGGTCGAGGACGACCTCCCGCCCCGCGGGTCGGGTGGGGTCGAGGGTCACCATCCGCTTCCCCGCGTTCATGTTGTGGAAGATCGACGACCGCTCGGCGCCCGGCACCCCGTCGCGGAACGGGGCCAGCGTGCGTGCGGTGTCGATCCGGCGGCTCGACTCGATGCGCACGACGGTGGCGCCGTGGTCGGCCAGGACGCGCGTGGCCGAGGGGCCGGCCAGCACCCACGTGAAGTCGAGGACGTGTACGTCGTCGAGCGGCAGCATGCTCAAATGACGCCCCGGCGCGCGAGCTCCATCACGTCGAGCCCGAGCTCGCCGCCGAGGATCTCGCCGGTGTGCTCGCCGACGAGGGGCGGGCGGCGGCGGTAGCGGATCGGGCTCGCCGCGAAGCGTGCGAAGGGCCCGGGATACGTCACCACGCGCTCGAGCTCCGGGTGCGCCAGCGGGCGCCAGTAGGCGCGCGCCGCCAGCTGCGGGCTGTCACGCACCTCGTCGAGCGTGGCGACCGGCGCCACGAGCAGGCCGTGCGCCAGCGCGGCGGCCAGCAGCTCCGCCTTGGTGCGCGACGCCGTGCACGCCGCGATGCAGTCCTTCACGCGCTCGAACTCCGCCATCGGCTCGTCGCCCCGGCGCAGCAGCTCGCCGTAGGCGATCCAGTCCTTGTCGCGCGTGGCGGCGTCGCAGAACCCCTGGTCGTGGACGTAGGCCATCAGCCGGCGCGTGAACGGCCCGATCGCCGACCCGAAGAGCAACGCGATGGCGACGAAGCCGTCGCGCGCCGGATACACGAAGCGCGCGTTCAGCGCGCCGTGCTTGATGCCGCCCGACATGCGGCGGACCTGCGGCGCGTTGGCGACGGCGCACAGGATGTACGATTGCGTCGCGAGCGCGACGGCCTGTTGCGCCGAGACGTCGACGTGCTGCCCGCGGCCCGTGCGCTGGCGGACATGGTGGGCGACCATCGCGCCGACGGCAGCCTCGGCGGCGGCATGGAACCAGGCTTGCGGCACCGGCAGCCGGACCGGCGGCCGGTCGTCATCGCCGGTCAGGAAGAGCGGCCCGCCCGCGGCCAGCAGGACGAGATCGCTGCTGGCCCAGTCCGCCTTGGGCCCGTCCTGGCCGAACGGCGAGATCGACACGTAGACCAGACCCGGCGCGTCGGCGAGCAGCGCGGCGGAGCCGAGGCCACGCGCGGCCATCGCCCCCGGGTCGTCCGACTCGATCAGGAAATGCGCGTCGCGCGCCAGGCGACGCAGGAGCGCCTGGCCCTCCGCCGTGTCGAGGTCCAGCGTGATGCTGCGCTGGTTGCGGGTCTGGGCCCACCAGAACAGCGAGCGGTCGGGGTGCGGCGCGCCGCCGGCGAACGGGCCGCGCCGCCGTGCCGCCGCGCCGCCCGGCGGCTCCACATGGACGACGTCGGCGCCGAGATCGCCCAGGATCTGCCCGCAGAGGAGCCCGCGTTCGGTCGTCAGGTCGAGGACGCGGTACGGCGACAGCATTCAGGCGACGCGCACGTGCGCCACGCCGGCGAACGACGTGTACCAGAGGTCCCGGTCGAAGCCGGCGGCGGGGAAGACGACCGACTGCACCGGGCTCCCGGTGGCGACGCGGGCACGCTCCGCCCCGGATTCGATGTCGAGCGCCACCACCATGTCGCCGTCGTCGCCGTGATCGTTCACGATCAGCTCGCCGGTGTCCGGGTAGCGGATCATGTGGCTCGCGACGCCGAGTGGGACGGACCAGAGCGGCTGGAGGAGCTCCGCCGCATCGAGGCGGAAGGCGGCCAGCACCGCGTTGGCCGAGTCGAAGGCGACCGCGATGCGCCGCACGGGGTCGTAGAGCGGCGGGTTCGTGATCGCGCCGGCCGGGTGACCGCACACCGGGAGCATCTGGAAGGCGCCGGTGACGAGGTCGGCGCGGACGAGGTGCACCGGTCCGGCCGCCACGCCCGCGCCGCGCATCGTCCCCGCGTAGCGATGGTCGCCCTGATCCATGAACCAGAGCGCGCCCCCCGCGACCACGGCATCCCAGGCGTAGGACTGGTCGACGAACTGACGGTAGGGGACGCGCCACGCCTCGTCGCGCGCCAACTCGCCGCGCGCCGGGTCCCAGACGAAGCGGTACGCAGTGTGGTCCCCGATCACGTAGACCCGGTCGCCGTCGGCGCTGAGGCGCGCGATCGACGGCTCAGGCACCGTCACCTCGGGGCACCGCGGCTCGAGCCGCTCGGGCTCGAGGACGATCAGGCGCGACGGCTCGGAGCCGTCCTTCACCAGGTCCTTCATGACGAGGCTGCCATCGGGCAGGACCAGGAGCGAGTTGTACGGCCGGGGCCGCGGCAGCTCGCGCGCCACGAGCGGGGCGCAGTCGGGGCCGAGGCGGTGGCACCAGCGGCCACAGGTGACGTAGAGGCTGCCGTTGCGGTGCGCGGCGATGCCGCCCGGCCACCAGGGGCCGGCGGGGAGCTCGGGGGAGCGCGCCAGCGCGACGAGCGTGTCGGGGTCGATGCGCTCCACCCACGCCCGCGAGTCGTCACCGAACGTGTGCCCGGCGAGGAACACTTCCCCCGGGTCGCGCAGCACGACCATCGTCGCGCCGGGCGCCTCCCGCGTCGTCGCGACCAGGCGCTCTTCCGAGCGCAGCCCGAGGCCGGGCGCGGCCGGCGCGGCGTCGCGCCGCGGACCACCGTCCTCGCAAGGCCACGGGCTCGGCCAGTATCCGGGGGGATGTCCGATGATCGTGCTCAGGCGCGGCGGGCTTCGACGGCGGCACGGAACTCCTCGACCGAGTCGCGCAACGCCTTCGCCTCGATCGTGCTGCGAAGAAACCCCGGCACCCAGAACCCGAGGTCGATCTGCTGGGTGCAGGTTGCGGTGGTGCCCGCGGCGGTCGGGTCGAACCGATACGAGCCCTCGATGTTGGCGAGGTCGCCCTCGGTCATGTGCCAACGGCCGCCGTGGGGCGGGTCCCACTCGTAGGCGAGCACATAGCGCACCGTCTTGAGGGTCATGTCGAGCGCGAACTCCACGTGGTGCGGCAGGCCATCGGCATGGCGGGACAGGACGCGACAGCTCGTGACCGGCGACGACCAGACGGGGTACGCCTCGAACGCCGTCAGCACGGAGAAGCAGGTGGTGGTGGGCGCCGCGATCGTGGTGGTGTACGACTCGCGATACTCGCTCACGGGCGCGATCTAACCGGCGGTCACCGGGCGCGTCAAGGATGGGCCGCGTGCGTCGCGGCCCGCGCTGGGTGGTCCGTTGCGGGCGATTCCGCTATGCTCCGCCCCCAGGCTTCCGATGGCGATCCGCACGATCGAATGGCGCCGCGGCGGCGTGGTCATGATCGACCAACGCCTGCTGCCCATGCGCGAGGTGTATCGGGTGTACCGCGACCACCGCGAGGTGGCGCGGGCCATCAAGGACATGGTCATCCGCGGCGCGCCGGCCATCGGCGTCGCTGCGGCCATGGGCATCGCGCTGGGCGCGCGCACGCTCAAGGCGGGCGACCCGGCGCGCGACTTCGAGCGCCTTTGCCGCACCTTCGCGGCGACCCGACCCACGGCGGTGAACCTCTTCTGGGCCATCGAGCGCATGCGCGGCGTGTTCGAGCGCAATCGGGATCGGCCGCTGGAGACGATCCGCACGCTGCTCGAGCGCGAGGCGCTGGCCATGCACGACGAGGACATCGCCGCCAACCGGCGCATGGGCGCCCATGGGGCGGCGCTGATCGAGCCGGGCGCCACGATCCTGACCCATTGCAACGCCGGCGCGCTGGCGACGGCGGGCTACGGGACGGCGCTCGGCGTGGTGCGCGCCGCGCGCGAGGCGGGGAAGCGGGTGTCGGTGGTGGCGTGCGAGACGCGGCCCTTCCTGCAGGGGGCGCGGCTGACGGCGTGGGAGCTCAAGCATGACCGCATCCCGGTGACGCTGATCACGGACGGCATGGCCGGCCACTTCATGCAGCGGGGGTTGGTGAGCTGCGTGGTAGTCGGGGCGGACCGCGTGGCGGCGAACGGCGACGTCGCGAACAAGATCGGCACGTACGCACACGCCGTGCTGGCGAGACGCCACCGCATCCCGTTCTATGTCGCGGCGCCGATCTCGACGGTCGACCTGGCATGCCCCGACGGCGCGCGCATCCCCATCGAAGAGCGGCCGGTGCGCGAGGTGTCGCACGTGTTCGATCGACAGGTGGCGCCCAGCGGGGTCAGGATCGCGAACCCGGCGTTCGACGTGACCCCACACGGGTTGGTCAGTGCCATCGTCACCGAGTACGGTGTCGCGCGGGCGCCGTACTCGCGGTCGCTGGCGCGGCTGGCCCGCGTGGCGCACGCGGCCGCCGCGCCGCCGCGCGAGCCGCGGCGGCCCGCCCGTACGAGCCACGCGCGACGGCGCTGACGGCGCGTCCGCCGGCGCGACTCACGCGGGTGGCGCCGCGGCGGCGAGCCGGCGGGCGAGGCGCGCGTGCGCCGGCCAACCGAGGCGCCCCCCCACCCGGGCGGCCCGTTGCAGCCGGACGGCCAGCCGCCGGAGCCCGTGGACGCGGAGGAGCGACTGCGCCAGCGCCGCCGGATCGAGTTGCCCGCGCTCGACGGCGCGTTCGACTCCGTCCATCGCGCGTGCCGCGACGTCGAGCCCCTGGCAGAAGAGCAGCATGTCGCAACCCGCCTCCAGCGCGGCGACGGCCCGGCGCTCGGGCGTCCAGCGTCCCGCGACGGCTCCCATGTGGAGGTCGTCGCTGAAGAGCACGCCGCGGAAGCCGAGCCGGCGGCGCAGCAGATCGGTTGCGATGCGCGGTGACAGCGTCGCCGGCCGGCGCGGGTCGAGCGCGGTGCAGACGACGTGTGCGGTCATCAACGCGGGCAGGCGCGCCGCGATGGCGGCGATGAAAGGCGCCAGATGCGTCCGGCGGACCGCGGCGGCCGACAGGGCGAGGCGCGGCAGGACGGCGTGGGAGTCGCCCGTGGTGGCGCCATGGCCAGGGAAGTGTTTGCCGCACGGCACGACGCCGCCGCGCACCAGCCCGCGGGCGGTGGCGAGAGCGAGCCGCGTCACCGTGTCCGGGCTCCTGCCGTACGCCCGGTCGCCGATCACGCGGTTGCGCCGGTTCGACCAGACGTCGAGCACCGGAGCGAAGTCGATGTCGATTCCGGCGCTCGCGAGCTCGCGACCCATCGCTTCCCCGACGGCGCGGGCTCCGCGCACGCCCCCGCGCGCGACGTCGAAGGCGGCGGGAAAATGCGTGAAGGGGGCGGGAAGCCGGTGGACGCGGCCCCCCTCGTGATCGATGGCGATCAGCGGCGCGGCACCCGCGCCGAGGTCGTGGATCGCCCCCGTCAACGCGCGCAGCTGCGCCGCGGAGCGGACGTTCCGCTTGAAGAGCACGACCCCGCCGGGAGGGTGGTCCACGAAGAACCGCCGGGTCGCGGGGTCGAGGGTCGGACCTGGGACGCCGACCATGAAGAGGCCGGCGACGCTGCGACGGAGCACGCTCGTGGGCATCGCAGCGCGTATAGCAATCGGCGAGCGGCTCCGGGAGCGCAGGGAGGCGCCATTCCGGCTGGCAACGTCGGCCCAACCTGTGGTAGCGGCGCGTCGAGGCAGGGATGGCAGCGGAGCCGAGCACCGGGCGCTTCATCGCGGTCGAGGGGCCGATCGGCGTCGGCAAGACCGCGTTGGCGCGCCGGCTGGCCGATGCATTCGGCTCGGAGCTCCTGCGCGAGCGCGAGGAGGCAAACCCGTTCCTTCCGAAATTCTATGGAGATCCAAGGCGTTATGCGCTCGAGACGCAGCTGAGCTTCACCCTCGACCGCTACCGCCAGCAGCAGGAGCTGGGGCGGCGCGGGGTCGGGCCGGGCGGCGTCGTGGCGGACTACCTCTTTGCCAAGGACGGCATCTTCGCCGGGGTCACGCTGGGCGAGGACGAGCTCGGGCTCTACCGCCAGATCTTCCACCTGCTCGACGCCCAGATGCCCCGCCCGGACCTGGTCGTGTACCTGGAGGCCCGAACCGACGTTCTCGTGCGTCGAATCCGGAAGCGGGACCGTGATTTCGAGCGGGGGATCACGCCGGAATACTTGGGGCGCTTGACGGATGCCTTCCGATCCTTCTTTCATCAGTATACAGAGGCTCCGCTCCTGGTCATCAACTGTTCGGAGATTGACTTCGTCGAACACGAAGGCGACCTCGCCGACGTCATCCGCGAGGTGCGGAGCATGAGACAGGGGGTACAGCACTACATTCCGCTTGGATCCAGCTGACAACCTCGACCCCATGACGGGGCGGGGATTGATCGGACCGAGACGGCAGGCAGACACGGCGCGAGCTCACGGCGAGCACTGACTTTCCCGGCGCAAACCGGGACCCCGAGCCTCAGGCGGGACGGGATCCGGAGAACGGTCAGCGACGGGCGCTCCCCCAACGGCGGACGTTCCATGCGAGCCTCCCGGACCACCGGTCCGCGGAGGCCTTTTTCATGGAGACGATGCGCATCACGGTACCGGACCTGGGGCGGATGAAGGCGGCGGGGGAGCGGATCACGATGGTGACCGCCTACGACTGTACCTTTGCCCGGCTGCTCGACGCCGCCGGCGTGGAGCTGTTGCTGGTCGGCGATTCCCTGGGCAACGTCGTGCAGGGGCACGACACCACGCTCCCGGTGACGCTCGACGAGATGGTCTACCACACCCGCATGGTCGCGCGGGGCGCGAGCCGGGCGCTGGTGGTGGGCGACCTGCCGTTCGGCTCGTACCAGTCGAGCCCCGAGCGTGCGGTCGACAGCGCGGTCCGTCTGGTGAAGGAAGGCGGCGCCGCGGCCGTGAAGCTCGAGGGCGGCCTCGGCATGGCAGCCGCCATCGAGGCGATCGCCCGCATCGACGTTCCGGTGATGGGGCATGTCGGGCTCACCCCGCAGTCGGTGCACCGCATGGGCGGGCACAAGGTGCAGGGGCGCCGTCACGGCCACGCCGCCGGGGGCCGCGAGCGCATCCTCGACGACGCGCGCGCGGTCGAGGAGGCGGGGGCGTTCGCGATCGTCCTCGAAGGCATCCCGCTCGACTTGGCGGCCGACATCACGTCGGAGCTGACCATCCCCACCATCGGGATCGGGGCCGGGGTGTACTGCGACGGCCAGGTGCTGGTCCTCCATGACCTGCTCGGCCTGTCGGCGCGGGCGCCGAAGTTCGCGAAGGCCTATGCGGCGCTCGCCGACGACGTCGTCCGCGCGGCCAGCGACTACGTGCACGAGGTGAAAGCCGGCGCCTTCCCGACCGACGCGCACTCGTTCCACACCATCACGCCGGTCGCGGCGCGGGCCTGAGGAGATGGCCATGCGGGTCGTCACGACGCCGCACGCCATGCAGGCGTGGTCGGACGAGGAGCGGCGCGCCGGGCGCCGTGTCGCGCTCGTGCCCACGATGGGCGCGCTCCACGAGGGGCACCTCGAACTCGTGCGCGTCGCCCGGACGCGGGCCGAGCGCGTCGTCGTGTCGGTGTTCGTGAACCCCATGCAGTTCAACCGGCGTGACGACTTCGAGCGCTATCCGCGCCCGCTCGAGGACGACGTGGCCCTCTGTGAGGCCGCGGGCGCGGCGGCGGTGTATGCGCCCACCGCCGGTACGATGTACCCCGAGGGCTTCGCCTCGTCCATCGAGGTGGCGGGGCTCACCGAGCCGCTCTGCGGCCGGGCCCGCCCGGGGCATTTTCGCGGCGTCACCACCGTGGTGACCAAGCTCTTCCTTGCCGTGCGGCCGGACGTGGCCGTCTTCGGCGAGAAGGATTGGCAGCAGCTGGCGGTGATCCGCCGCATGACCGTCGATCTCGACTTCGGCATCGAGATCGTCGGCGTCCCGACGGTGCGGGAGGGCGACGGCTTGGCGCTCTCCAGCCGGAACCGGTTGCTGTCGGCGGAGGCCCGGGCGGCGGCCGCCTGCGTGCCTCGGGCGTTCGACGCGGCGGCGGCGGGCATCGCGGCCGGCGACATCGCGGCACCGGCGATCGTCCACCGCGTTGCCGCAGTGGTCGCCGGCGAGGCGCAGGCGCGACTCGAGTACGCCGAGTTGCGAGATCCCGATGCGCTGACGGAGGTGGGGGAGGTGACGGCGCCGACGTTGCTCGCCCTGGCCGTGTGGGTGGGGGGCGTGCGGCTGATCGACAATCGCATCCTGACTCCGGGGGGGACCGACCGATGACCACGCGCAAGATGATGCGGGCGAAGATCCACCGCGCCACCGTCACCCAGGCGGACGTGCACTACGAGGGTTCGATCACCATCGATCGCCAGCTCATGGACGCCACCGATCTGCTGTCGAACGAGGCGGTGTGCGTGTGGAACGTCACCAACGGCAACCGCTTCGAGACCTATGTGGTCGAGGGCCCGCCGGACAGCGGCGTGATCTGCGTGAACGGCGCGGCGGCGCACCTGGTGTCGCCGGGCGACCTCGTCATCATTGCGGCGTTCACCTGGATGGACGAGGCGGCCGCCCGGCGGCACGAGCCGAAGGTGGTGTTCGTCGACGAGCGGAACCGCATGCGCGAGAGGCGGGCGGAGGTGCCGGGTCCCCGGATGCCCGAGCGCGTCGAACTCGGCTTTCGGGCGATGGGATGACCGACAAGGCCCGCGACCGCGACATTACCGTCAATCGGCGGGCCTTCCACGAATACCACATCGACGACCGGGTCGAGGCGGGGTTGATGCTGGTCGGCAGCGAGGTGAAGTCGCTGCGTGAGGGACACGTGAACCTGAAGGACGCCTACGCGCGCTTTCAGGGCGAGGAGTTGTTCCTGGTCGGCATGCACATCAGCGCGTACGGCCCCTCGAGCCAGTTCGGGCACGAGCCGGAACGGACCCGCAAGTTGCTGCTCCACCGCCGTGAGATCGACAAGCTGCGCGGCAAGCTGAAGGAGCGGGGCCTGACGCTGGTGCCGTTGCGTCTCTACTGGGTGAAGGGGCGCGCGAAGGCGGAGCTCGGCGTGGGACGCGGGAAGAAGCTGCACGACAAGCGGGAGGCCATCCGCGAGCGCGCGGAGCGCCGCGAGGTGGACCGAGCGATGGCGGCGGGGCGCCGCGGCCGCTGACGGCCCCGGCTCAGCGCGGTGAGGCCGGTCGCGCCGCGACGGCGGCGGCGCGCAGCAGCGAGAGCGCCGTCGACACCGCCACGACGAGAACGAGCCAGCGCACCAGATCGAGCGGCAGCGACCGCACCAGGAAGGCGGCCACCAGCACGGCCGGGATGCCGCCCAGCGTGAGTCCCAGCGCCGCGGGCGGCGCGTAGGCGGCGGCGCGCACGAACCGCAGCCCCGCCACGGGCATCAGGAACGCGCAGGAGCCCATCATGATCGGGAAGGCCGCGGTGGCGTTCATGCCGAGCAGTGTCACCAGGATCATGCACGGCGCGTAGAGTCCGACCCCCATGGTCATCAGCGCGCCCAGGACGAAATTGCCTGCGACCGCGATGGCCAGCGTCGGACCGTCGAGCGCGGTGGTGCCGGCGCCCGCCGGCGCATTCAGGACGAGCTGGCGGAGCAGCATCCCGGCCGCGACCAGCAGCGCGGCGCCCATGCCGAGCTGGACGGCCCGCCGGGACCAGCCGGCCACCACGCCCGCGCCGAGCCACGCGCCGGCGATGGCGGCGGTGATCATCAGGACCAGCGTGCGCGGCCCGACCTCGACGATCGCGATGAACACCAGCGCCTGCGCCACCGACGGCAGGGCGTGCCCGACGTTCAGCGTGCCGGGGATCAGTCGGTCGGGGACGAGTCGGAGGGTGCGGAACAGGGCGGTCGTTGGCGCGAACGAGCCGACGCCGAGGGTGTCGAAGAAATTGGTCAGCATACCGATGAGCACGCTCGCCACCCCGGGCGCCGCGGTCGCGGCGCCCGGCTCGTTCGAACGAGGGGCGGCGCGCCACGCCGTCAACCAGGCCAGCGCGAAGCCGCCCGCCACCAGCGCGAGGAGGCCGAGCAGAACGGTCCGCGGGTCGATGCCGGCTGTTGGCGACGTGGGGCCCCGCGCAAGCGCCGTCAGCTGTGCGCCGGATGGAGGGGCAGCGGCTCGGCGTCGATCGGCAGCGAGACCAGCTCGCCCGTACCGGACAGGGTGAGGTACAGCACGCCGTCGCCGAGGCAGCAGTTGGTGGGCTCCGTGCCCGAACCGGTCTCGATCACCCGCTCCACCGCGCCGCCGGGCCCGAACACGACCACGACGTCGCCGAGGCTGCCCGCGCAATAGAGCCGTCCCGTGCGGTCGAAACAGAACCCGTCGGGAAAGCCCTGCGGCAGCTTGGCCCACTCGACCGGCGCGGCGCCCGGTTCCGGGTCCATCACCAGGATCGACTGCGCCATGCTCTGGGCGACATAGAGCCGCTGGTCGGGGCCGAACGCGATCCCGTTCGGGAAGAACGGGACATCGGCGACGAGCTCGACCCGGCCGTCGAGGGTCGAGCGGCCGACGCGGCCCACGCCGAGGTTCGCCAGGTCCTCCCAGTTGTGTGGGTCGGTGTAGTACAGCAGGCCGTCGGGCCCGAAACAGAGGTCGTTCGGGCGGTTCGGCGGGGCGCCGGGGAGGGCCGTGGCGACGTCACGGACCTCGCCCGACATGCTCACGCGCTGGATGCGGCCCGGGATCGCGTCTGGCGCTTCCCATTTCCCTTCGTGCCCGAGGGACAGTCCCCCGTTGTTGGCGACGTACAGGGCGCCGTCCGGCCCGAGGGCGGCGCCGTTGGCGCCGCCGCCGGTGCGGGCGATCAACGAGACCGCACGGCCGTCCCACAGCGAGACGCACTGGCCCCGAATTTGGGTGAAGGCCACACGGCGAGGTCCGAGCCAGACGGGTCCCTCGGGAAAACCCAGGCCAGTCGCCAGCACGGTGTGCTTCATGGGCTTTGTCTAGCGTTCCCGGCCCGCGGGAGACAAACGCCCGTATCGCGCCGGGAACGTCGGGGCGGTGCCGAAAACCGCGGGGTGTCCCTCGGGACGATAGTTGGGCTACACTGGCGGTTGTCGCGGACGGCCCGGTCCTGGGGGCCCGCGTCGAAGGGAGCGGACGAGGCGATGGCGCAGACGAGGCCAGTCGAGGAGAACGGAGAGGAAACGGCCGCGGCGCTCGCCGTCCCGGACCTGGGTTCCCCGCTCCTCTACCTCAACCGCGAGCTGACCTGGCTCGGCTTCAACCGCCGCGTGCTCGCCGAGGCGCAGGACCGGCGCCAGCCCCTGCTCGAGCGGATCAGGTTCCTGGCCATCACGGCGTCCAATCTCGACGAGTTCGTGATGAAGCGCATCGGGGGCTTGAAGCAGCAGGTGGTGGCGGGGTTTCACCAGCTCACGGTGGACGGCCGGACACCGCACCAGCAGATCGTCGAGTGCGTCGCCGAGATCCGGGCGTTCGAGGAGGAACAGCGCGGGCTGCTCGTCGAGCTGCGCGCACTGCTGGCCGACCACGACGTGCACATCCTTTCGTACGACGCGCTGCCGGCGGCGGAACAGCGGGCACTGCGCGACGCCTATTACCGCAATGTCTTCCCGCTGGTCACGCCGCTCGCGATGGACCCGGCGCACCCGTTTCCGTTCATTTCGAACTTGTCGCTGAACCTGCTGGTGACCGTCCGCTATGCGGACGACACCGACCAGATGTTGGCCCGGGTGAAGGTGCCGGTGGGGTCGGGCATCCCGCGGTTCATGCGGATCGAGCCCGAGGGCCGCACGTTCGTGCCACTGGAAGACGTCATGGCCCACAACCTGGACCTGCTCTTCCCGGGGATGGAGGTCGACGCCTGCGAGCTGTTCCGCGTCACCCGCAACGCCAACACCGAGCGCGACGAGGAGGAAGCCGACGACCTGCTGGCGCTGATCGAATCCGAGCTGCGCGATCGCCGCTTCGCGCCGACCGTGCGGCTCGAAGTGGGCAAGGCCATGAGCCCGGCGCATCGCGGCATGCTCGCCGCCGAATTCGGGCTCGACGAGCGGCTCGACGTCTTCGACGTGGACGGCATGGCGTCGCTGCGGGACCTGATGGAGATCACCGCGATCGAGGATCCAGCGCTGCACGACGCGCCGCACCAGCCGGTCGATCATCCCAAGCTGCAGGACACGCGACGGAGCATCTTCCACATCATCCGTGACGCCGGCTCGCTGCTGCTGGCCCATCCCTACGAATCTTTCGCCACCTCGGTGGAACGCTTCCTGCGTGAGGCGTCGGAAGACCCGAAGGTGCGCGCCATCAAGATGACGCTCTACCGGACGTCGAGCGACGCCAAGGTGATCAGCTACCTCACCGAGGCCGCCCGCAACGGCAAGCAGGTCGCGGTGGTGGTCGAACTGAAGGCGCGGTTCGACGAGGCCGCGAACATCCAGTTCGCCAGCCACCTCGAGGATTTCGGCATCCATGTCACGTACGGCGTGCTGGGCCTCAAGACCCACTGCAAGGTCGTGTTGGTGGTTCGCCAGGACTACAACGGGCTGCGGCGTTACGCGCACATCGGGACGGGCAACTACCACCCCGGTACGGCCCGCCTGTACAGCGACTTCGGTCTGCTCACCGTCGACGAGGGGATCGGCCAGGACCTGACGGAGCTGTTCAACTACCTCACCACCGGCTACCGCCCGAAGCGCGCGTACCGCAAGCTGTTGCCCGCCCCGGTGGTGCTGAAAAAGGCGCTGATCCAGAAGATCGACCGCGAGATCGCGCACGTCGCCGCGGGCCAGCCGGGGCTGATCCGCTTCAAGATGAACGCGCTCGAGGACGTCGACGTGACGCGCGCGCTCTACCGCGCCTCGCAGGCCGGCGTACGGGTCGAGCTCCTGGTGCGCGACACGTGCCGCCTGCGACCAGGCATCCCCGGACTGTCGGACCACGTCCGGGTGGTGAGCGTGCTCGGCCGCTTCCTCGAGCACGGGCGCATCTACCACTTCCACAACGCCGGCGACGAGGAGTGGTACATCGGTTCGGCGGACTGCATGAAGCGCAACCTCGAGAGCCGGGTCGAGATCGTGGCGCCCGTCGAGGACCCGGCCTTGCGGGAGGAGCTGCGCACCGTCCTCGACGCGCAGCTCACGCCCGGACGCGGCGCGTGGGAGATGCAGGCCGACGCCACGTACGTGCGCATCGGCGACGCCGCCCGCAGCAGCCAGCAGGTCCTGATCGATCTGGCGGAGAAGCGCCGCAAGGAGGCCACCCGCCGGCGCAAGCGGCGGCCGAGAACCTTCGCCCGCCGCAGCGCCCGGTGAGGCGTCGCCAGCGGCGGCGGGTCACTGGCAGCTGGCGCAGCAGCTCGTTGCGGTGCTGACCGTCCCGCCTCGCGCGAGGCACGATTCCTCGGAGCGGCGGACCTTGCATTTCGAGCCGCAGTCGAGGTCGGTGGCGCAGGTCAGCGACGGGTTCTCCACGCAGGTCAGCGTCGCGAGATCGCAGGTGTCGGTGGGAATGCGGCAAGTGACGAAGCCGGGCTTCCCGCAGGTCGACTTGGCCGCGCAGCGGGTGACCTTGCCCCGGCAGTTCACCGGAATGGCGCCTTCGTTGGACAAGTCTCGCACCACCCGCGCGACGCAGCTCACGTACTGCCCGTGGTTCCCCGCGTCCGGGCACGAGCACTCGGCCGCGATCGCCGCCTGGACCGCGCAGCGGGCCGGCTCGCAGTCGACACGCGCGGCGCGGGCGGGAGCAGCCGCCAGCGCCAGGGCGGCCGCGATGCCCAGGGAAGCCATGATGGCCTTGATCGTCATGGTGTCGTCTCCTTGCTCCGGCGTCAGTCCAGGAACGCCATGCTGGGTGAGGCATCGGCAGGGCAGGGGCCCCAGCCCGACGCGAACTGGACGCAGAGCAGCTCGTCGGTGATCTCGTCGACGGTCGCGTCGACGCAGTCGATGAGGTCGTCGAGGGTGGCGAGCGGCGTGCCGGGACACGTGTCGCTGATCGGACACGTGCTCCACCACGTAACCTTCTGCCCGCCCGGGATCGAATCGCAGGTACCGCCCATGCCGCAGACCTTGTTGTCCTGCACGGTGCCGCCGAGCATGCCCGTGCATTCGTCGCGGGTGGCGGCCGCGGAGCACTGGTTGCCCATGCCCGTCCGGCAGCAGAACGGAGTGGCCGGGGCCGGATCGCGGTTGCCGCACTTCTTCTTGACCAGCGTCTCGAGCTTGAACTCGGACTTGTCGAGCGCTGCTTGCACCGCGAGGTCGGCGAGGCAGTCGGCGCGCGTCCGGCTCGCCAGCCCGCACTTCTCGAGGATCTTCTCGACCTGGACCAGATGCTTCACGCTCGCCTTGCCGAGGCCCTTCTGGCAGTCGTTCTCGCCCGTGTTGCCGAGGTCCCGCTGGTCGGGGAGGGGCACGGCGCAATCGAGCTCCGAGCAGGTGGGCGAGGTTTCGTCGAGGCTGCCGCCGCACACCTCGACCGCGTGCGAGGCGTAGACCGTGGCGAGGAACTCCGCGAGCTCCGCCTCCTTCCAGCAGGCCAGGCAGGTCGCGAACTCGGTGGGCGTCGTCACGGGCAGGGCCGCGCAGGCGCTTTCGACGCCTGTCGGTGTCGCTTCGAAAGCGCAGGTGGCGGCGAAGCCGAGGGTCGAGAGGTCCGGGTCGGGACAGGACGCGGCGATCTTCGCGATCACCTTGTCGCGGGTGGTCTGCACCTTGAGCGCCGTGGCGGCGTCGGGGCACGGGCCCGCAATCTTCCCGAGGTTCTGGTTGTCGAGGCACTTGGCGACCTTCTTGAGGTACGTCTTCTTGAGCTTGAGCAGGCTCTTGACGATGTTCTTCTGACAGGCGACCGGCTCGGCGGCGGCCTGCGGCGCCAGACCGGCGAGCACGATCGCGAGCGCCCACGGTGCCACGAAGCTCTTGACTGACGACATCTCTGGCCCCCCTTGTGTCGTGAAGACGCGGGCGGGTCTGCTGCGCCACGCACGCCCCCGGATTCGCCTTAGTAAACCCGCAACGTGGGCGGAACGTCAACCGAAAACCGGCTCTGCGCTCGATCCGTCCCGCTCCATCGGGTCCGGGTTGCGGCACGGCGGAGCCGGCCTTATACAACTGAGGTCCGCTTTGGGGGCGATGTGGTTTCGACGGGGGTGAGGAAGCGGGCGTTGCGAGTCGGGGATCCTGGAGACCTCGTCAAAAACCCCAGGACTGCTTAACTGCAGAAGACAACTACGCACTGGCTGCCTAATTAGGCGACCACGTTTCCCCGGCTGGCGCCCGTAAGGCCGGACGAAACGTCATCTTCTCGGGCTGGGCCCCCGCCACGCCGGCGGAGCGGGGGCCGAGATCAAACGCCGGCTGGCCGCGTGCGATCCTGCCGATGGGAGCAAGCGCGGCGAGACCCAAAACACCGGCTACACTCGTAGAC
This sequence comes from uncultured delta proteobacterium, assembly GCA_963851365.1. Taxonomy (GTDB): domain Bacteria; phylum Desulfobacterota; class Binatia; order DP-6; family DP-6; genus CAVQLX01. Next base: position 62,788 of record CAWKPA010000002.1, read on the forward strand.
GCGCTCGGAGATGCACCTTCGGACGGGGGTTCGATTCCCCCCGCCTCCATGCTGAGATCGGCGACTCCGGCTCGTCCGGGGGCGCGAGAAGGACGCCGACGTGCGAAGCCCCGGTGCACGGCGCGTTCTCGCGTCCGTGGCTCTCGTGGGCGTGTTCATGAGTCCTCGCGTGACGGCGCCCCCGCGGGTCCACCGCGCGGGGGTCATGATCTCCCTGCGTGCGCGAGCAGCATGTGAGGGCCACGGGCGTGAAGGTCAACGCAGCGGACTTCCACTCGCGCCTCGCTCCTCAGCGATCGAGCCGATCGAAGGCCGAGTACCGTCTCGGCCCGTTCCCCCGGCGCGATGCGGCCTTGTGAACGGTGACGTTCCCGTAGGATGATCCTGCACGGGTGCCCGCGCCGCTCATATCCGTCGTGATCCCGGCCTACAACGCCGAGGCCACCATCCTCGACACCATCGCTTCGATCCGGGCGCAGACCCACACGGACCTCGAGATCATCGTCATCGACGATGGCTCGACGGACGGCACGCGGCAGCGGGTCGCGACCATCGCCGACGATCGGCTGGCGCTCCATTCGTACCGGAACGCCGGCCTCGCGACCGCGCGGAATCGCGGCATGCAGCGCGCCAGGGGCGCGTTCGTCTCCTTCATCGACGCCGACGACCTCTGGACGCCCGACAAGCTCGCCTGCCAGCTTGCGGCGCTCGAGCGCCATCCGGAGGCGGGCCTCGCCTACAGCTGGACGGTGTTCGTCGATCGCGACGGCCGCTTCCTGTTCGCGAAGGAGCGGCTGCGTTTCGAAGGCGACGTGCGCGTGCCGTTGTTGCGCGAGTGCTTCATCGCGAGCGGCTCGAACGTGCTCCTCAGGCGGCGATGCATCGACGCGGTCGGGCCTTTCGACCCGGCGCTGCGCGCGGCCGAGGACTGGGACTACTGGCTGCGGGTGGCGGTCGACTGGGCGTTCGTCGTCGTCCCGCGCTACCAGGTGCTCTATCGCGTCTCCGGAGCGTCGATGACTGCGGACGCGGCAGCGGTCGAGCAGGCGTGCTTGGTGGTGCTGGAGCGTGCGCTTGAGGCAGCGCCCGTCGCGATCCGGCAGCGGCGCAACGAGTACGTCGCCAGCATCAAGCACTACGTGGCATTCCTCCAGCTGACGCGGGCTACCCGACCTGACAACCGGGCGATCGCGGGGCGGAAGCTCCTCGAGGCGGTGTGTCTCGACCCCGCGATCGTCCTTCGCCGCAAGACGGCGACGCTGCTCTGCGCCTGGTTCCTGCTGCGGGCGCTGCCGCGCCGACTGGGGCCGGCGGTGATGACCGCGTTGCTGCGCCTGCACGGCCGCGCGATGGCGCTGCTCGTCCCGGAGCTCCGTCGCTGCGCCGTGGTCCGCCAGCGGTGACGATGCGAATCGGCTTCCTCTGCAACGAGTATCCGCCCGGGCCGCACGGCGGCATCGGCAGCTGCACCCAAGTCCTGGCGCGGGCCCTCGTGCGCACCGGGCACGCGGTACGGGTGGTCGGCGCGTACGCGCTCGACCATCCGGCGCCGCGCCACGAGGTCGACGCGGGCGTGGAGGTGTGGCGGTTTCGAGAGTCCGCGTATCGCCCCGGCAAGGCGCTGGCGCGAATGCAGGTGTGGCGCACCGTCAGCGGGTGGGCGCGCGCGGGCGCCGTCGACCTGGTCGAGGCGCCCGACTGGGAAGGATGGGTCGCCGGCTGGCCGCACCTGCCGGTGCCCGTGATCGTGCGCGCCAACGGCTCCGCGACGTATTTCGCGGCGGAGCTCGGCGAACGTGCGCCCATCGTCACGGCGCTGCTGGAGCGGGCCGCCCTGCGCCGCGCCGACTTCTGGTGCGCCGTCAGCCAGTACACGGCGACGCGGACCGCGGCCCTCTTCGGGCTGCGCCCGCGGCCCGACGCCGTGCTCCACAACCCGGTCGAGCTGCCGCCGGCGGGCGCTGCGGCGCCGCGGTCCGCAGCAGCGGTAGTGTTTTCCGGCACGTTGACCGAGAAGAAGGGGGTCGTGGCGCTCCTCACCGCGTGGGCGCACGTGTTGGCCGCCCGGCCGGATGCCGAGCTCCACCTCTACGGGCGGGACGGTCTCACGCGCGACGGCACGTCGATGCGGAGCTTCCTCGCAACCCGATTGGCGGCGACTGCCGCGCGGCGCGTCCATTTCCACGGGCACGTCCCGCGCGCCGAGGTCGCCCGCGCGCTGCAGCGGGCGCGCGTCGCCGTGTTTCCGTCGCGGGCGGAAGCCTTCGCGCTCGCCCCGATGGAGGCGATGGCGTGCGGCTGCCCGACCATCTACAGCCGCCGCACGAGCGGTCCGGAGCTCGTCCGGCACGAGGAGGACGGCCTCCTGATCGACCCCGACGATCCCGACGCGATCGCGGCGGCGATCGTCCGCCTGCTCGGTGACCCGGCCTGCGCCGAGCGGCTCGGCGAAGGGGGGCGGCGGCGCGTGGCGCGCGACCTCGTGATCGAGGAGCTGCTGCCGAAGAACGTGGCATTCTACCGCGAGTGTCTGGCCCGATTCGGGGGACAGGCCACGTGACGGCGCGCCGCGTCGCCGCGATGTCGGTCGTGATCGTCACCGCCGACACGTACGAGGCCATCCGCAAGACGATGCGGCACGTGCGGGCGCAGACGGTGCGCGAGCAGCTCGAGGTGATCATCGTGACACCGTCGATCGCCGTGCTCGCGATGGACGATCCCGACGTCGCCGACGCGTTCGCGGCGTTACGGGTCGTCGAAGCCGGGCCGATCCGATCGCTGGCCTACGGCAACGCAGTCGGGATCCGCGACGCAACGGCGCCCTTCGTCGCGCTCCTCGAAGACCATTCGTTTCCCGACCCGCAGTGGGCCGAGATCATGATCGAGGGGCACCAGGCCGGCTGGGCCGTAGTCGGCCCGGCCATGGGCAATCCCAACCCGCGGAGCGCGATCAGCTGGGCGGATTTCCTGCTCGGGTTCGCGACCTGGTGGTTCCCCAGGGCGTCGGGCCCGGTCGATCACCTGCCGACCCACAACGCCAGCTACAAGCGCGACGTGCTGTTGCGCTATGGCGACGACCTGGAGACGATGCTCAAGGCGGAGATCGTGTTGCATTGGGACCTGCAGCGGACAGGTCACGCGCTCTACCTCGATGCGCGGGCGCGCGTGTATCACCTGAACTTCGAGCGCCTCTCGTCGTTTTTGCAAGTGCAGTTCCACGCCGGCCGGGTCTTCGCGACGGTGCGCGCGCGACCGTGGCCGGTCTGGCGCCGGCTCGTGTACGCCGGCGGCAGTCCGCTGATCCCGCTCGTGCGGCTCCGCTGGGTCCTCGGGCAGCTGCGCGCCCGCGGCAGCGCGCGCGTCGAGCAACGGATGCCGCGCGGCGTCCTGCCCGCCGTGCTGATCGGGCTCGCGGCGAGCGCGGTCGGCGAGCTGGCGGGCTACACGCTCGGCCTCGGCCGCGCGAGCGACAAGCTCGCATACTTCGAGTTCCACCGCCTCCGACACGTCGCCTCCCGACGGTGAGCCGATCCCGCCTCGATGCGGACGCCCGGGATGCGCCCCGCCCGAAGCCGCGGCCAGCCGTGGGCCGCGGCCGGCGCGCGACGCGCCATCTGCTCGAGGCGCTCCGCCCCGAGCCGCATCTTGGCTGCGCCGGCCGGGGCGCGCCGCTCGCCTCCCCGGTTGCCCTTCGCTAGAACTCCGCCATGAGCGCACCTGCCGGGGCCGTCCACCGCTACGCCTTCCAGGGCCGCGAGGTGACCATGCCCGTCGTCGTGCGCGACGCGTCGTCGGCCGCGGCTACGTACTTGGTCGACGCGGCGGCGGCGCGGACGCTCCTGCCCGGACCGGACCTCGACGTGGTCGAGGTCTTGCCGGGGCGCGCGCTCTTCAGCATCGCGTGTATCGACTACATCGACAACGACCTGGGCGACTACAACGAGGTCTCGTTGGCGTTCTTCGTGCGTCGGCGCGGCGACGCCCCGCGCCTGCCGTACCTCGGCACCGTCGTCGACTACTTCCGCAATCGCCTCGCCACCTACATCAGGCACCTCCCCGTCACGCAGAGCTTCACGCGCGATGCGGGCGAAGGCATCTGGGGATTCCCCAAGACGGTGCAGACGATCGACTTCGTCGACACCGACGCGCGTCGCACGTGCACGCTCGTCATGGATGGCCGCCACGTGCTCACCTTCTCGTCGTTCCGCGGCGGGCGCTTCTCGCTGCCCGACATGCCGATGACGACGTACAGCTACATCGGGGGGGCCCTCCATGAAACGGTCTTCACGATGGGGGCCCGCGACGTCGGGTTCGGCCTTGGTGGCGCCACGCTCGAGCTGGGCGATCACCCCATCGCCGACGAGCTGCGTGCACTGGGCCTGCCGCACGCGGCCGTCATGACCGTGTGGATGGGCCACCAGCACGGACGCTTCGCGGCGCCCGTGGCGGTGCGGTAGGCGACGGGCGGCCCCGCTAGGCGACGTTGGGCTTCTTCGGTCCGGACACCGGGTCGAGGCCCCGCGGGAGGGCACAGATCTCGTCCACTCGGCGAGACGGCACCACGAATCGACCGCGGGCACGGCCGTCTGGCAGGTGACATCGTTACAGCCCGGGCTCCCGCGTGTCTCGCGGCACGCGCTGTCCGCGGGGTTCGCCAGCGGCTCGGCACCGGCGGCGGTCCCCCGCTGCACGTCGGCGCGGCGCGAAGCGTCGTGCCCCGGCGCTGGCGCTCCGCCGCCCACGTACGGTGTCCAGCAAATTGCTTGACAGCCTGAACGACCACGCGGTACTACTCGGCCCGCCTCAAGTTTGCTAGCTATAGGGAAATGTCAAGACGCCGCCACCGGTATCATCTGGCACTCTGTGTCAGTCACATGACACGTGAAGCACCTAGAGATTCCTAAGGAGGACGCTATGTATCGATCGTTCGGGCTCCGGAGGGCCGCCGCGGTGGCCATTGCGCTCGCGGGCGCCTTCGCTTTGAACTCGGGGTCCGCATGGGCCCAATGCGGGAATCTCTCCCCGCTGCCCTGCGGGACGGTTCCGGTGGGCTTGCCCTTCCAGCTCGGCTGGAGCGCCAGCGAGGGCGGGGTGGCCGCGGGGAGCGGCGGCGGGACGGGTTTCACCATGGTGAGCCCGCATTCCAACAACTTCGATCCGGCGGCGCCCTCGATGCCGGGGCTCAACGGGTACGAGCCCGCGTGGCTCCAGGTGGACACCGCGGGAAGTGGCCTCCTCAAGGTGACCACCAGCCGGGGCATCCAGTACCGGGACCCCGCCTTCAGTGCGAACACCAATTCGCTGGTCAACGGGCTTGGGGTCGGCGTCGACGCGTCCACGCAGGCGCTGCGTATCGAGACCCTGCTCTCGAACCTGCCCGCGGGCACGAATCTGGCCGAGCAGGCCGGCCTCAGCGTGTGGCTCAACGAGGACAACCTGGTGAAACTCGCCGCCATCAGCACGGGCGGGAGCAACTACAAGTTCCAGCTGCAGGTCGAGGACTATCCGCCGACGGCGCCCGGGTTTCCCGCCACCAGCGTCGCCCCCCTCGAGATCAACACCGGAAACTTCAACCGGGTGGGCCTGACCGCGAAGCTGATCCTGATCATCGACCCTTCCGGCCCGTCGGTCACCGGGCTGTTCGACATCGGCGGCGGGGAGGTGCTGGTGGGTTCCTTCCCGCAAGGCGGGAATGCACCCGGCACGACGTCCACGTGCACGGGGGGGGCATGCCCCACGCCGGGTGCCGAGCTCTTCACCGGCGTCGACCACGACGCCAACGCGGGCACACCGAACGTGACGTTCGTCGGCGTCTACGCGACGCAGCGCAACAATACGAACGTCGCGCCGCGGCTGGTCTACAGCTTCGACTCCTTCTCGGTCACCACGTACTGCACGACGAACGCGGATTGCGACGACGGGAACCTGTGCAACGGTCCGGAGTCCTGCAGCGCCAATACGTGCGTCGCGGGCTCGCCGCTGACCTGTAACGACGGCAACGTCTGCACCGACGACACCTGCATTCCGGCCACGGGCTGCGCGTTCCCGAACAACACCGCCCCGTGCAGCGACGGCAACGCGTGCACGACGGGCGACACCTGTGCCGGCGGCGCCTGCCAGGCCGGCGCGCCGCTGGTCTGCAGCGATGGCAACGTCTGCACGGACGATACCTGCAACCCCGGGTCGGGTTGCCAGTTCCCCAACAACACCGCGCCATGCAGCGACGGCAACGTCTGCACCACCGGCGACGTGTGCGCCGGCGGGACGTGCCAGGCAGGCGCCAATACCTGCCCGTTCGGCTGCGAGCCCGGCAACACGACGGAGCTCGGCACCCAGACGAAGACGACCAAGGTCAAGTACAAGGGGCCGACGACGGGCCGCGACGGCTTCAAGACCAAGGGGGCCTTCATCTCCGGGGACGACCTGGGGATCGATGTCAACGCCGTCACGGTCGGCATGACCGACGCGCTCGGCGACTACTACGAGGCGACGGTCGCATCCGGCGGGTTCACCAGCACCAACGGTCGGACCTACAAGTTCAAGGACAGCACGCGCCCGTACGAAAACAACGGGCTGCAGACCGCCAAGATCGTCAAGAAGAGCGACGGCCAGACCTACCAGTACTCCTTCAAGTCGAAGGAATGGACGTTCGCCGACGGCCTGCCGGACGGCAGCGGCATCCTCGCCGTCAAGATCGGCAACCGGTGCTTCATCGACAACTCGCACGCGTGCACCGCTTCGCCGTCGGGTTCGTCGGCGAAGTGTCAGTAGCGTATCGCAGCGCTCGCCCGGCGCCATTCCCGGCGCCGGGCGAGCCGGCGGTGCCGCGTCCCGCATCCAGAACATCCGAGGGAGACGATATGAAGACTGCACTGGGGAGCCTCGTGTCCGTGTCCGTGAAACTCGCCAGCTGGCTGGCGCCCGTGGCCGTTGCTGCGTCGCTCGCTGTCGGCGTGGCGCCGGCGCATGCGCAGTGCCCGCCCTACTCGCCCAGCGTGAGCTGCGGCGGTCTCGTCGTCTCCCTGCCGTACACGCTCGACTGGGCCGGCGACGAGGGGGGCCTGGAGGACGGCGCCGCAGTCGGCACCGGCTTCACGGTCGTGGACAATCCTTCGGTGCGGTTGACGGCGGCGCCGCCGGCGGGCGACGGGCCGTCTGCGCTGGTGCCGGCGCCGGCTTGCCTCGGGGGACCGACACCGGGCGCAGCCTGCAACGTCCGGGCGGACTGCGGTGTCGGCGGCGTGTGCGTCTACCCGGGCTACGAGCCGAGCAAGCTGAGCGTCAGCGGGGGCGCACTGTCGATCGCGAGCAACAAGGGCATCCAGTTCAAGTGCCCAACCGCTGCACAGTGCCCGGGCGGTGTCGCGCCGACGAGCGGCACCAGCGCCAACACGAATTCGCTCATCAACGGCCTCGGGGTCGGCTTCGATCCGAACGTTGGCCGCCCCATCCGGATCCGCGCGGTCGTCACCGCGCCTACGAACGGAACGACCTCGAGCTCGCAGCAGGCCGGCCCTTGGGTGTTCGTCAACGAGGACAACTACATCAAGCTCACGGTCCAGGCGAGTTCCCTGACGAAGTACAAGATCCAGCTCGCGAAGGAAGGCGCTGCCGTCACGGGCGGCGCACCGAACGACGAGATCAACAGCGCCAACGACATCGTCAGCGCCGGTGACGTCGTGACCCTCGATATGGTCATCGACGCGCTCGCCGGCACGGTGTCCGCGGAGTACTCGATCAACGCCGGACCCATCGTCACTTTGCAGCAGGGGGCGGTCACGACACTCAGCAGCTCGCTCGGAGCCAGCATGGCGGCGGTGTTCGCGGGCGTCGACCACGATGCCAACGGGGGTACTCCGTCGGTCACGTTCGCGGGCCTCTTTGCGACTCACCGGAACGGCAGTGTGTCCCTGCCGTGGGTCTTCGACGCCTTCAGCATCGCCGAGGAGCCGCTGCGGGTGAACTTCCAGAGCCCCTCGGCCGCGGTGCCGGCGGGCTACGTGCGCGACTTCGGCGAGCCGTACGGGCTGCGGACCGGGCTCAACCAGGGCGGTGGGGTGCTCTCCTACGGCTGGGTGGAGCCGGGCACATCGACGCCACTCGACCTTTCGACCGGCGGGACGGCCGGCAACGGTCGCGACCGCAATCTCTTGACCGACCAGCGATACGACACCCTGATGCACATGCAGGCCGACGACATCACCCCGGTCTTCAATGGCAATCCGACCGAAGGGGCCTGGGAGATCGCGCTTGCGAACGGCACCTACGACGTGACGATCGCGGTCGGTGATCCCTCCGTCGGGTCCGACCCTGAGAACCATCGGATCAACCTGGAGGGATTCAACGTCATCGCGGGTTTCGTGCCCAGCGGGCCGGCGGGCGATCCCGGCCGGCGCTTCACGGCCACCGCCACCATCACGGTGAGCGACGGCAAGTTGACGATGGACGCCACTGGCGGCGGCGTGAATACCAAGCCGGACTTCATCGACATCGTACCAGGTGGCCCGCCGGAGTGTACGACTGCCGGCGATTGCCCGGTGGCGCCGGCGTGCGGCACCTCCGCATGCGTCGCAGGCAATTGTGTGGCGGGTGTGAAGCCTGCCGGCACGACGTGCCGGGCGGACGTCCCGGGTGGCTGCGATGTCGCCGAAACCTGTGACGGGGTCGCCACGACGTGTCCCGCGGACGGCTTCGCGCCGGCGAGCACGGTGTGCCGGGCGGCGGCGCCGGGCGGCTGCGACGTGGCGGAGACGTGTACCGGCGGCAGCGCCGCGTGTCCGGCGGACGGCTTCGCGCCGGCGGGGACGGTGTGTCGCGTCGGATCGGGCGACAGCTGCGATCCGACGGAGACGTGCACGGGCAGCGGGGCGAGCTGTCCGGCGAACGTGGTGACGGCGGCCGGAACGACGTGTCGCGCGGCGGCGCCCGGGGGCTGCGACGTGGCCGAGACGTGCACGGGGGTGGCCGGGCAGGCGTGTCCGGCCAACGGCTTCGCGCCGGCGAGCACGGTGTGCCGGGCGGCGGTGCCGGGCGGCTGCGACGTGGCGGAGACCTGCACGGGAGGCAGCGCGGCGTGTCCGGGGGACGGGTTCGCGCCGTCCGGGACGGTGTGTCGCGTCGGATCGGGCGACAGCTGCGATCCGACGGAGACGTGCACGGGCAGCGGGGCGAGCTGTCCGGCGAACGTGGTGACGGCGGCCGGAACGACGTGTCGCGCGGCGGCGCCCGGGGGCTGCGACGTGGCCGAGACGTGCACGGGGGTGGCCGGGCAGGCGTGTCCGGCCAACGGCTTCGCGCCGGCGAGCACGGTGTGCCGGGCGGCGGCGCCGGGCGGGTGCGACGTGGCAGAGACGTGCCCGGGCGGCAGCGCGGCGTGTCCGGCCGACGGCTTCGCGCCGGCGAGCACGGTGTGCCGGGCGGCGGCGCCGGGCGGCTGCGACGTGGTGGAGACGTGCACCGGCGGCAGCGCCGCGTGTCCGGCGGACGGCTTCGCGGCAGCGGGGACGGTGTGCCGGGCGGGAGCGGATCTCTGCGACGTGGCGGAGACATGCACGGGTGGCAGTGCGACGTGTCCGGCGGACGGGGTTGCGCCGGCGGGGACGCAGTGCCGCGCCACGACGGGGGTCTGCGACGTGGCGGAGACCTGCGACGGCAACAACGCAGCCTGCCCGCCGGATGCGCCCGCGCCCGACGGGACCAGCTGCAGCGATGGCAACGTCTGCACCGTCGCCGATGCGTGCGAGGCGGGGGTGTGCACGGGCGACTCGGTGACGTGCGGGAATGGCACGGTGGAAGGGGGCTGCGGCGAGGAGTGCGACGACGGCAACACCACCGGCGACGACGGATGTGATGCCACGTGTCAGCTCGAGGTCTGCCCGCCGACCCCGGGGGTGGGGTGCCGGCCGCCGACCGTGGGGCGGGCGGCGCAGCTGAAGGTGAAGCGCGTGCCGGGGAGCACCAAGAACCAGATGAAGTTCAAGTACAAGCGGGGCGCCGCGACCACCAAGGCCGAGTTCGGCGCCCCGACGGCGACCGACGACTACTGGTTGTGCGTGTACGACGCCGGGGCGCTCGAGTCGACGACGCGGATGGAGGCCGCGGGCGACTGTGGCGGCCGACCCTGCTGGAAGGAGCTGTCGACCGGCTTCCTGTTCAAGGACAAGGAGCTGACGCCGGACGGGGCGCAGCAGTTGAAGCTGCGGGAGGGCGCCGACGGCAAGTCGTCGGTGCAGTTCAAAGGCAAGGGCGCCGCCCTGGATACCCCGGGGGCTGCGGTTGGGCCGGTGGTGGTGCAGGTGCGGCAGGCCGGCGGCGCGGCGTGCTGGGAGGCCACCTTCCCGGCGCCGTTCCAGAAGAACGACGGCACCACCTTCATCGACAAGACCGACTGACGATACGACCGACCTCCCTCTAACGGAAGGCGGATGGCTGCGACGAGCCCCCGGGCGCATCTCGCTCTGGGGCTCGTCGGCAGGTGAGGGGAAACCGTGCACGCTAGCTGGAACAGAGCGACGATCGCCTTGTGGGCCGTGCTGACCGGCTTCGTCGGGTCGGCGTCGGCGTTCGACGTCAAGGTGAACTTTCAGAACGCCGCGGCGGCCGTCCCGGCCGGTTACGTGCGGGACTTCGGGGAGCCGTACGCTCTGCGGACCGGCGCCAACCAGGGGGGCGGCACGCTCACGTACGGGTGGGTGGTTCCGGGCACCGCGACCGCCCTCAATCTTTCGGTGGGCGGAAGCACGCCCGGCAACGGACGCGATCGCAATCTCAATTCGGACCAGCGGCTCGACACGCTGATGCACATGCAAGGGGACGACGTGCCGCCGACCTTCAACGGCACAGCCGTCGAGGGCGCGTGGGAGATCGCCGTTCCTGCGGGGACCTATATCGTCACCTTCGCCGTGGGCGATGCGCAGCAGGGGTCGTCGCCGGAGATCCATCGGATCAACGTCGAGGGACAGACGGCGATCACGAACTTCATCCCCAGCGGAGCCAACGGGTCTGCCACCCGTCATGCGGTTGCGACGGCGACCGTCCCGGTCGCCGACGGGCGGCTGACGCTTGACGCCACCGGCGGGGGTTTCAACACGAAGATCCACTACGTCGAGATCGTGGACGCGACTGAGCCGAGCGTGAGCGGGATGACGCCTCTCAACGGCGCCGTCGACGTGCCGCGGGACGCCTTCGTGGCGGCGACGGTGTCGCTGCCCAATCCTGGCGGTATCGACGAGGCGACGCTCGATGCGAGCACCGTGCAGCTCGTGCGGGCGAGCGATGGAACACCGGTGCCGGCCAGCCGCAACACCTCGGGAGGCGGCGACATCATCGTCGTGCAGGCGACGGGCCTGCTGGAGGCGAACACGCGGTACATCTTCACGGTCACGACCGGACTCAAGGACGTGTTCGGAAACGCGTTCGTCCCGTTCGTCGGTACGTTCACGACAGGGACCGCAGGAGGACCTGTTGGCGGCGGGCCCGTGTCGTTCACGAAGGTGGCGGGGGTGGCGACGGGGGCGCGGTACACGGTGCTCGAGGTGGGGCCGGACGGGAAGCTCTATGGCGGGACGGTGCTGGGCCAACTGCGGCGGTGGACCATCAACCCGGACGGCACGCTGAGCGGAGAGCAGATCATCACGTCGATCCAGACGGCGAACGGGGGAGAGCGGGCGATCATCGGACTGCGCTTCGACCCGGCGGCGACGGCGGGGAACCTGATCCTGTGGGTGACGCACTCGGGGGCGCCGCTGACGGGGTCGGCGGACTGGCTCGGGAAGATCACGCGGCTCAGCGGGCCGAACCTGGCGACGGTGCAGGACTACGTGGTGAACCTGCCGCGGTCGGCCCGCGACCACATGACCAACGGGATCGACTTCAGGCCGGGCGAGCCGACGGTGCTCTACGTCGTGCAGGGCAGCAACTCCGCGATGGGAGCGCCGGACAACGCGTGGGGCAACCGCCCGGAGCGGCTGCTGAGCGGGGCGGTGCTGCGGGTGGACCTGGCGGCGATCACGAATCCCCCGCTGGATGTGAAGACGGAGGAGGGGGGGGCGTACGATCCGTATGCGCCGGGGGCGCCGCTGACGATCTTCGGGAGCGGGACGCGCAACTGCTACGACCTGGTGTGGCACTCGAACGGGCAGCTCTACGTGCCGTGCAACGGGTCGGCGGCGGGCGGGAACACGCCGCCGACGCCGACCCCGCTGCCGGCAGCGTGCAGCACGCGGCGGCTGGATCTGGCGCAGAACGGCCCGTACACGGGACCGGCGGTGCCGGGGATCACGAACGTGACCGCCACGCAGAACGACTTCCTCTTCCGGGTGGTGCAGGGCGGCTACTACGGGCACCCCAACCCGCAGCGTTGCGAATGGGTGCTCAACGGCGGCAACCCGACCAGCGGGACGGACGTTGCGCAGGTGGCGCAGTATCCGGTGGGGACGCAGCCGGACCGCAACTGGCGGGGGGCGTCCTACAACTTCGGGAACAACTATTCGCCCGATGGCATCATCGAGTATCGCAGCAACGCGTTCGGGGGAGCGCTGACGGGCAGACTGCTGGTGACGCGGTTCAGCGGCGGGAACGACATCATCGCGTTGACGCCGGGCGCGCCGACCCTCGACATCGTGACCGCGCAGACGGGGATTACGGGGACGACGGGGTTCATCGACCCGTTGGGGATCGTGGAGCACCAGGCGACGGGGAACCTCTACGTCACGGAGTACGAGGCGCAGCGCGTGACGCTGCTGCGGGCCGACACGCCGGCAACCACGGAGTGCGTGACGGCGGCGGACTGCACGGGGACGCTGCCGGCGTGCGGGGTGTTCGCGTGCGTGGCGGGGACGTGCCAGGTGGCGGCGGGGAGCATGGGGACGACATGCCGGGCGGCGGCGCCCGGTGGATGCGACGTGGCCGAAGCGTGTGACGGCGTCGCCACCACGTGTCCGGCGGACGGGTTTGCGGCGGCGGGGACGGTGTGTCGGGCCGGCTCGGGCGACGGCTGCGATCCGGCGGAGGCCTGCACGGGCAGCGGGCCGACCTGCCCGGCCAACGTGGTGACGGCGACCGGAACGACGTGTCGCGCGGCGGCGCCCGGGGGCTGCGACGTGGCCGAGGCGTGCACGGGCGTGGCGGGCCAGGCGTGTCCGGCGGACGGGTTTGCGGCGGCGGGGACGGTGTGTCGGGCCGGCTCGGGCGACAGCTGCGATCCGGCGGAGACCTGCACGGGCAGCGGCCCGACGTGCCCGGCCAATGTGGTGACGGCGGCCGGGGCGACGTGTCGGGCGGCGGCGGCGGGCGGGTGCGACGTGGCCGAGGCGTGCACGGGCGTGGCGGGCCAGGCGTGCCCGGCGAACGGCTTCGCGCCGGCGAGCACGGTGTGCCGGGCGGCGGCGCCGGGCGGGTGCGACGTGGCGGAGACCTGCACGGGGAGCGGCGCCACGTGTCCGGCGAACGGCTTCGCGCCGGCGAGCACGGTGTGCCGGGCGGCGGCGCCGGGCGGGTGCGACGTGGCAGAGACGTGCACCGGCGGCAGCGCGGCGTGTCCGGCCGACGGCTTCGCGCCGGCGAGCACGGTGTGCCGGGCGGCGGCGCCGGGCGGCTGCGACGTGGTGGAGACGTGCACCGGCGGCAGCGCCGCGTGTCCGGCGGACGGCTTCGCGGCAGCGGGGACGGTGTGCCGGGCGGGAGCGGATCTCTGCGACGTGGCGGAGACATGCACGGGTGGCAGTGCGACGTGTCCGGCGGACGGGGTTGCGCCGGCGGGGACGCAGTGCCGCGCCACGACGGGGGTCTGCGACGTGGCGGAGACCTGCGACGGCAACAACGCAGCCTGCCCGCCGGATGCGCCCGCGCCCGACGGGACCAGCTGCAGCGATGGCAACGTCTGCACCGTCGCCGATGCGTGCGAGGCGGGGGTGTGCACGGGCGACTCGGTGACGTGCGGGAATGGCACGGTGGAAGGGGGCTGCGGCGAGGAGTGCGACGACGGCAACACCACCGGCGACGACGGATGTGATGCCACGTGTCGGCTCGAGGTCTGCCCGCCGACCCCGGGGGTGGGGTGCCGGCCGCCGACCGTGGGGCGGGCGGCGCAGCTGAAGGTGAAGCGCGTGCCGGGGAGCACCAAGAACCAGATGAAGTTCAAGTACAAGCGGGGCGCCGCGACCACCAAGGCCGAGTTCGGCGCCCCGACGGCGACCGACGACTACTGGTTGTGCGTGTACGACGCCGGGGCGCTCGAGTCGACGACGCGGATGGAGGCCGCGGGCGACTGTGGCGGCCGACCCTGCTGGAAGGAGCTGTCGACCGGCTTCCTGTTCAAGGACAAGGAGCTGACGCCGGACGGGGCGCAGCAGTTGAAGCTGCGGGAGGGCGCCGACGGCAAGTCGTCGGTGCAGTTCAAAGGCAAGGGCGCCGCCCTGGATACCCCGGGGGCTGCGGTCGGCCCGGTGGTGGTGCAGGTGCGGCAAGCCGGCGGCGCGGCGTGCTGGGAGGCCACCTTCCCGGCGCCGTTCCAGAAGAACGACGGCACCACCTTCATCGACAAGACCGACTGACAGGCTTCTCTCAACTGACTCGAGGAGATCGTTCGTGAAAACCCCATGCTCGCGCATCGCTCGACTGGCGTTCGTCGCCGCATTGTTGGCCCGGTTCCTCGCCGGGGCTGCCCTCGCGCAGCCCATCTCGTTCACGAAGGTGACGGGAGTGGCCACGGGGGCGCGATTCACCGTGCTCGAGGTGGGGCCCGACGGGAAGCTCTACGGCGGGACGGTCTTGGGCGAGATCCGCCGCTGGACGATCAACCCGGACGGCACCCTCGGCGGCCAGCAGACCATCACGTCGATCCAGACCGCGAACGGCGGCGAACGCGCCATCATCGGGCTGCGCTTCGATCCCGCCTCGACAGCGGGGAATCTGATCCTGTGGGTGACCCACTCGGGGGCGCCGCTGACGGGCTCGGCGGACTGGCTCGGCAAGATCACGCGGCTGAGCGGGCCGAACCTGGCGACAGTGCAGGACTACGTCGTGAACCTGCCGCGGTCGATCCGCGACCACATGACCAACGGAATCGACTTCGGTTCGGGCGAGCCGACGGTGCTCTACGTGGTCCAGGGGAGCAACTCGGCCATGGGCGCCCCGGACAGCGGCTGGGGCAACCGGCCGGAGCGGCTGCTGAGCGCGGCGGTGCTGCGGGTGGACCTGGCGGCGATCACGAATCCGCCGCTGGACGTGAAGACGGAGGAGGGCGGGGCGTACGACCCGTTCGCGCCGGGCGCGCCGCTCACGATCTTCGGGAGCGGGCTCCGCAACTGTTACGACCTGGTGTGGCACTCGAACGGCCAGCTCTACGTGCCGTGCAACGGATCGGCGTCGGGCGGGAACACGCCGGCGACGCCGAACCCGCTGCCGCTGGCGTGCAGCACGCGGCGGTTGGATCTGGCGGAGAACGGGCCGTACACAGGCCCCTCCGTGACCGGCATCGCGCCCGTGATGCAGACACAGAACGAGTACCTGTTCCGGGTGGAGGAGGGGGGCTACTACGGGCACCCCAATCCGCAGCGCTGCGAGTGGGTCATGAACGGCGGCAACCCGACGACCGGGACGGACGTGGCGCAGGTGAACCAGTACCCGGTGGGGACGCAGCCGGACCGGAACTGGCGGGGAGCCGCGTACGACTTCGGGCAGAGCTACTCGCCCGACGGCATCATCGAGTACCGGAGCAATGCATTCGGCGGCGCGCTGCAGGGCAAGCTGCTGGTGACGCGCTTCAGCAACGGGAACGACGTCATCGTCCTGACGCCGGGCGGGCCCAATCTGGACATCGTGAACGCCCAGACGGGGATTTCCGGCATGACGGGCTTCATCGATCCGCTGGGCATCGTGGAGCACGTGGCGACGGGGAACGTCTACGTTGCGGAGTACGAGGGACAGCGGGTGACCCTGCTCCGGGCGGATGCGTCGGCGACGGGGTGCGTGACCGCGGCCGACTGCCTGGGGACCCTGCCGGCGTGCGGCGCCTTCGCGTGCGTGGCGGCGACGTGTCAGGTGACGCCGGTCGGCGTCGGGGCGCCGTGTCGGTCGACTGCGGGCGTGTGCGACGTGCCCGAGACGTGCGACGGCGTCGCCACGACCTGTCCGGCCGACGGTTTTGCGGCGGCGGGGACGGTGTGTCGGGCGGGCTCGGGCGACGCCTGCGACCCGTCCGAGAGCTGCACGGGCTCCGGCGCGGCGTGTCCGGCGGACATCCGCGCGGCCGCGGGCACGCCTTGCGGTGGTGACGGCGACGCTTGCACCACGGATGCGTGCGACGGGCTCGGCACGTGCGCACACGTCCTTCCGCCCGGACTCTGCAGCGATGGCGATCTCTGCACGACGGATGTCTGCGATCCGGGCGACGGCAGCTGTAGCCACGGCTCGCTCGGCGGGCAGCCATGCGACACCGGCTTGTCGGGGGCCTGCGCCGGCGGCGTGACGACATGTCAGGCGGGGACCGTGTCGTGCCAGCAGACGACGCAGCCGTCGCCGGAGCAGTGCAACAACGCCGTGGACGACGACTGCGACGGGGACATCGATGACGCGGACAGCTGCGGCCCGACGTGTTTGCCGGAGAACACGGTGTCCGTGACGACGCAGACCAGGAAGACCGGTGTCAAGCTCTCCGTGAAGGTCGACGGGGACAAGGTGCAGACCAAGGGCAGCTTCGTGGTGCCCGCCGACGTGACGTTCCAGCCCGGCATGGCGTCCGTCACCCTGGTGATCGGCGACAATGACGGCGCCTACTATACGGGCGGGATTCCGAGCGGGGGATTCGTGGCGGCCTCCAGCGGGCGGTCCTTCAAGTTCAAGGACCGTTACCAGCCGTTCGAGAACGCGGGGCTCAAGACGGCCAAGTTCTCGCTCGCCTCGGACAGGCAGACGGTCAAGTACGCTTTCAAGGCGCAGACGCTGAACCTGCCGGAATTCACCACCGGGACGGGGACAGTCATCGTCAAGGTGGGCGACATGTGCTTCGTCGACACGGCCGACCAGTGCCTGCCGGCGGGCTCAGGTGTGTCCTGCAAGTAGCGAGGACGGATCGCGGAGACGCGCACATGCGAACGAAACGCTGTCGGTGGATTCTCTCGGTGCTCGCACTGGCGCTCCTGGGCGGGCGGGGCGGCGAGGTGTGTGCCTTCACGACGATCAACTGGGGCACGGCTGCCGCGGCGCCCGTGGGGCGATCGGAGGCTCAGGGCATCATGGTCGACGGCAAGCTCTACGTCCTGGGCGGCTTCCAGAGCAGTCCGTTCGGACCCACCGACTCCGCCTACGCATACGACACCGCCAGCAACACCTGGACAACCCTGGCGACCATGCCGCTGCGGCTGACGCATACGGGCGTGGCGGCGGTGGGCCGGCAGATCTTCGTCGCTGGCGGCTACTTCGGCTCGTCGTCGACGAACTTTGGCGCGCAGACCTTCGCGACCAAGGCGGTCTGGCGCTACGACATCGACACCAACACCTGGTCGAGCATGCCCGACCTGCCGCAGGCGCGCGGCAGCGGCGGCCTGGTGGCGCGGGGCCGCTTCCTCCACTTCTTCGGTGGCGCCGACCTGAGCCGTAACGACAAGGGCGAGCACTGGATCTTGAATCTCGACAGCGGCGGTTGGGTGGCCGCCGCCCCGATGCCGAACCCGCGCTCGCACATGGGCTTCGCCGAGTTGGCCGGGAAAGTGTACGTGGTCGGCGGCCAGCACGACGTCGACGCCGCGTTGGTCACGCAGAACTCCGTGCACTGCTTCGATCCCACCACCGGGGTATGGTCCGAGGTGGCGCCGCTGCCCGTCGCACGAGGTCACATCTCGACGGCCACCTTCTCGATGGGCGGCCGTATCCTGGTGCTCGGCGGCGAAACGAGCCACGGCACCTCGGTCAGCCTCGTGCACGCCTACGACCCGTTGACCAACGCGTGGTCCACGCTGACCTCGCTGCCCGCGAACCGCTACTCGGGCGTGGCCGGGTCTGCCGGCGGCCTCGTCTACTACGCGACCGGCAGCGGCACTGCGACGACCTACAAGGGGGCGGCTGTCGGCTTCACCGGCCTGCCGGACATCGCCGTCCAGCCGGCGCGTGTGGTCGTGAACGACGTGCAGGGCGGAGCGCCCAGCGCGGCGCAGCTCATCGTGGTGTCCAACCCGGGCGAGGGACCCCTCACCGTGACCGGGGTGTCCCTCGGCGGCGCCGCCGCGGCGGTCTGGCAGGTGACCGGAAACCCCACGCTCCCCGCGATCGTTCCGGCGGGCGGCATGACGACGATCACGGTGGCGTTCGGACCCGCGGCAGCCGGCCCGCAGGGCGCGGTCCTCCAGATCGCCAGCGACGACCCCGACGAGCCGCTGACGAGCATCCCGTTGCGCGGCCTGGGAACCCTCGGCCTCGGCGGCAGCAACGAACCGTCGCTGCAGTGGATCCTCGACACGTGGCAGATCCCTGTCGTCGTCGGCGATCCCGACCCCAGCACCAACAGCCTGCCTACCAGCCCACTGCTCGGCGAGGAAGTGAGCATGCAGACCTGGCGGAAGGCGGGCAGCGGGAGCGTGACGCTCGAGCCGCTCGGCGTCTTCGGTCCGCAGAGCGCCGCCGGCATCGTGACGCGGGTCGGCTGGTACCAGGCCGGCAACGCGGGGAGCAAACAGGAGCTCTTCACCGTGTCCAACGCATCCTACCAGACGCTCGTGCCGACGGTGACGGGCGCCCTCGCGTTCGACCCGGCCGCGTCGGCGTTCGGGATGTATTCGATCTGGCCGTTCTTCTCGAATCGCGAGGTGTTCAGCGAGGACGCCCTCAACACATTCTCGGGTGCGGTGCCCCATCACGTCCGCGTTTATCCCCTGAAGGACCTCGCCGGCGCCCTCGTCCCGGATGCCTACGTCGTCGCCACCGAGGAGCACATCAGCGGCTTCGACTACCAGGACGTCGTGTACGTGCTGCGGAACGTGCGGCCCGCGACGGACGGTTGTGTCGTCGCCGCGGACTGTCCGGGCACGCCGCCGGAGTGCAGCCAGAAGGCCTGCAATGCAGGCCAGTGTCAGGTCGTCCCCGTGGCGGCGGGAACGCCGTGCACGGACGACGGGAGCCTCTGCACGGTCGATCAGTGCAACGGCAACGGATCCTGCGGACACGGGCCGGGCAACGCCGGTGCGGTCTGTCGGCCGGCGGCCGGCGAGTGTGACGTTGCGGAGTCGTGCACAGGGACCACCGCGGCGTGCCCGGCGGACGGATGGGTCGCCGCGGGGACGCCCTGTGCGTCCGACGGCAACCTGTGCACCACCGACGTCTGCAATGGTGCCGGCAGCTGCGGGCACCCCCCAAACACCGCCCCGTGCGACGATGGCAACGCCTGCACCGCGGGCGACGTGTGCGCGGGGGGCCTCTGCACGTCGGGTACGCCGTTCGTCTGCGACGATGGCGACGCCTGCACCAGTGATGCGTGTTTGCCGTCGGGCGGGTGCAGCCATACACCGCTGGCCGGGCAGGCATGCGACACCGGAGCGGCCGGCGTGTGCGCCGCCGGCACGACTGCCTGTCAGGGTGGGACCGTCACGTGCGCCCAGAACGTCGCCGCGTCGCCGGAGGTGTGCGACAGCGGCGCGGACGAGGATTGCGACGGCGAGGTGGACGAGACCGCGGGCTGCGCGCCCTGCCCGCTGGCCGACACCGTCCGGCTCGACACGCAGACCAGGAAGACCACTGTCCGGCTCGCGGTGTCGCCGGACCGCGACGCGATCAAGACCAAGGGCAGCTTCGAACTGCCTGCCGGCTCATCGTTCGCGCCGCAGAGCGTACCGGTGACGCTGCGGGTCGGCGATGCGGCCGGCGCCTTCTACGTCGGGACGCTGCCGGCAGGGAGCTTCGTCGCGGCATCGAGCGGGCGGTCCTTCAAGTTCAAGGATCGTTTCCGTCCCTTCGAAGCCGCCGGATTGAAGACGGCCAAGTTCTCGCTCGCCAGGGACGGCGTCACGGTGAAGTACGCCTTCACGGCGCAAGACCTCAACCTTCCGGCGTTCCTGCCGGGGACCGGAACGGCGACCATCCAGATCGGCACCGCGTGCTTCGTCGACGGCGCGGACGCCTGCACGGCGAGCGCCGCATCCGCCAAGTGCCAGTGACGCCACAGGAGTGCTGAAGATGACGCGAATCGTGATGCTGGTTCTGATGACGACGCTGGGCGCCGCCACGTCGGCTCTTGCTGCCGAGATCGACCTCGAGAACCTCGACAACGGCACGCCGTATCACGACCGGCTGGCGTTCAGTCGTATCAATGGCGGCGTCACGACGCACGAGTTCCACGATCTCGTGAAGCTGCGGATCAAGAACACCGGCGCCGATCCGCTGGTGATCTCCGGCCTCGCCATCACCGGCGGCGACACGTCCTACTTCACGCTCCCGAACGGCGAGCTCACGACGCCCCCCGCTCCCATCGCGCCGGGCGGCCAGTACGACCTGGACGTGAAGTTCCAGGCGGGGACCAGCGCGGGCACGAAGGCCATGCGGGAATCGACCCTAATCATCACGTCGAACGACGCCGACGAGGGCAGCCTCACGGTGCAGCTCGCCGGCTTCAACCTCGCCCAGCCCGAGGGCGGCAACGAGCCGAGCCTGCAGCAGCTGCTCGACGTCTTCGGGTACCGGACCCAAATCGTCTACGCTGGGCAGAGTCTCAACCAGAACGGCTGGGTGCGCGCCGTCGGCGACGAGATCCTGTCCCCGTACTGGCAGCGCGCCGACACGTCCAAACCGGTCAGTGCGATCCAGCTCGCCGCGTTCCACAGCCAGGGCAACACTGCGACGTTCCGGTGGTTCAACAAGGGCAGCGGGTCACAGACGACGATCTTCACCATGCGCGGTGTCGAGGCGCAGTCGATCCTGCCGCACCGCAACGGCTCGACGACGCAGCTGAGCAGCGCCACCTTCACGCCCAGCGGCAGCGTCTTCGGCTTGGCAGTCGATGGCGAGAAGAGCGACCCGGCGCTCAACAGCCAGAGCGCGGACACCGCCAACGGCTGCCCGGGTCCCTGCGGGCATCACGTCCGGGCCTGGCCGGTGCGCGATCGCAGCGGACGCCTCGTGCCGAACACGTACGTCATCTCGATGGACTACTCGGGCATCAACTACGACTACAACGACAACACCATCCTCGTGAGCAACATCCGGCCAGAGCTCGCGGACCGCGACCCCGGCATCCCCGGCCTCTTCCCGGGCGCGCCCGGCCTGGTGCGCGAGTTCGATCAAGTGTACGCGGGCACGCTGGTCGATGCGCAGGGGGAGGGCGTCGGCTTCCCGGACACGCAGCGCAACAAGAACGACAACACGACGCTGCCGCCACCGACCGCGTCGTACGACCCGGCCGCGCTCAATCTCGATGCAGGCGGCGCGGGGACGCTCACGATCGCCACCAACGCCGGCAGCAACGGCGGCAACGACAACACCCTCGTGAACGGGCTCTGCCTGCCGTTCGACGGGCGGGGCGGGGCGCCGTTCGAGGTGACCACGACCGTCCTCGGCCCCGTGTCGAACCTCACTGCCGCGAACCAGCAGGGCGGCGTCATGTTCGGTCCGAACCAGGACAACTACGTGAAGCTGGCCGCCATCGGACAGTCGGGGGCACCCGTCCTCCAGCTGTACCAGGAACAGAGCGGGTCGGGCGCGAGCGTTGGCGCCACGGTTGCGATCGCGAGCCCGGCGAACGTGACGTCGCTCGTGCTCTCCCTGGTGGCTGACCCGCGCGACGGAACCGTGCGGGGCAAGTACCGGATCACGTACTCGACCGGCGCGCCGGTGACGGGAACCATGCCCGGTGTTCTCACCCTCACGGGGACGCAGTACAGCCGCTTCTTCGATCGGCGGGCCAAGGGCTGCTTGATCACCATGCACAAGGGCGCGACGCAGGTGCAGCTCACCTTCGACCGCTTCGCCATCGCGTCAGGGGAGACTGCCGACCCCCGCCCCGCGATCGCGCGCATCAACGTCGGCGGTCCTGCCTACACCGACACCCTCGGGAATGTGTGGGCACCGGATACCGGCCTGTTCACGCCGTCGACGGCGCCGGTGGAGGGTGGTCCGGTCGTGGCCATCGCCAACACGGCGGACGACACCGTGTACCAGACCTACCGGGGGAACGTGGGGTCGGTGCCCCAGGCCCAGCGGATCATCACCTTTGCCATCCCGGTGGGCGGCGCGACCGTGGTCGATGCCCGTATCCACCTCGCCGAACTGTACTGGGGTGCACCTGGCGGCGGCGCCGCGGGGCCGGTGAAGCGGATATTCGACATCATCGCCGAGGGCGTGACGCTGGTGGACGACTTCGACATCAGCGCGGCGAGCGGCGCCGCCCGCACGGCGGTCATCGTCCCGCTCGAGCAGATCGATGTGACGGATGGCACCCTGACGCTCGCGTTCAAAGCCGATCTCGACTTCCCCGCCGTGGCGGGGATCGAGGTCCTGGTCTCCGCACCGGAGTGTGTCACGTCCGCCGACTGCGGCGGCAGCGCGCCCGAATGCAAGCAGATCGCGTGCGTGGTGGGGCAATGCGTCGTCCAGAATCAGCCGGCCGGCTCGGCGTGCACCAGCGACGGCAACACGTGCACCACCGATCAGTGCAACGCGAGCGGCGTGTGCACGCACGCGAACAATACGGCGCCGTGCAACGACGGGCTCTTCTGCAACGGCGCGGACACCTGCGGCGGCGGCAGCTGTAGCGTGCACGCCGGCAACCCGTGCACCGGCGGAACCGAATGCCAGAACGGGTGCAACGAAGCCGCCGACAACTGCATCAGCCCGGCCGGCACGCCGTGCACCGACGACGGCAATGCCTGCACCACCGACGCCTGCAACGGCAGCGGCAACTGCGCACACCTCCCGAACGTCGCGCCGTGCAACGACGGCCTCTTCTGCAACGGCGCCGACACGTGCAGCAACGGTGGGTGTACGGTGCATGCCGGCAATCCATGCGCCGGTGGCGGCGAGTGCGCGGACACCTGCAACGAAGCCGGCGACACCTGTGCCGAGCCGCCCGGTACGGCGTGCGGTAGCGACGGCAACCCGTGCACGGACGATCAGTGCAACGGGAGTGGGGCGTGCGTCCACGTCAACAATACGGCTCCGTGTGACGCGGACGCCGACGTCTGCACGCGAGACGAGTGCAACGGCGCCGGGGCCTGCGTGAATCTGGGGAGCGCGGCCGGGCAACCGTGTGATACCGGGCAGCCGGGGGCCTGTGCCGCCGGGGTGACCGCGTGCAGCAATCAGACCCTCACCTGCGGGCAGAGCGTCCAGCCGGCGCCGGAGGTGTGCGGGAACGCGGAGGACGACGATTGCAACGGCCAGGTGGACGACACGGCGGTGTGCGCGGAGGTGTGCCTGCCGGAGAACACGACGCCGAGCACCACCCAGACACGGACCGCGAAGTTCAGCCTCAAACCGCAGCCCGATCGGGACAAGGTCAGCGTCAAGGGGAGCTTCACGGTGCCGGCCGGCGGGTTCGATCCCAGCGCAAGCCCGGTCAGCGTGATCGCCCGGGATGCGAACGGCCTGTACTTCCAGGCGGGCGTGCCTGCCGGCAGCCTGACCAGCAAGAACGGGCGGACGTTCCGGTACAAGGACCGCTTCGAACCGTTCGAGAACGGGGGCCTTCGGGACGTCGGCCTGTCCGTGGGAGGCGACGGCGTGACGGTGAAGTTCAAGTTCAAGGCGCAGGCCCTGAACCTCGGGGACTTCGTCGGCCCCACCGGCACGCTGACCGTCAAGATCGGCGATCGCTGCTACACCGACACGGACGACACCTGCGTGATCGCCGCCAGCGGCGCGAAGTGCAAGTAGCCATGGGGCGTCACCGCAGCCGCTGGTCGCGGGCCTTCGTCGCGGCGCTGCTCGCCATCATCGGCGCCGGCGTCCGACTGGCGGCCGCGGGTCCGTTCACCCAGACGGGGACGCAACCCCCGTTGATCCATCCCATCGACAACCCGGTGCTCTGCCGGTCGTGCCACGGCGACTTCGACCCGATGCGCGCGTCCGAGCCGTGGCCCCTCTGGTCGGGGTCGATGATGGGGCAGGCGTCGCGCGATCCGCTGTTCTGGGCGGCGCTCGACGTCGCCAACCACGACGTGCCCGGCATCGGCGACTGGTGTCTGCGGTGCCACGTCTCCGAAGGCTGGTTCGCCGGCCGATCGGAACCACCGGGCGGCAGCCCCGACGGGTGCGGGCTCATCGGACCCCTCGACGATCTGTTCGGCGACTTCAACGGCGTGAGCTGCCATTTCTGCCACCGCATGCAGGTGAATCCGTCGCCGCCGCCCGGGCAACCGGCCTTCTTCCGGGAGAACGGGCAGTTCTGGCTGGATGACACCGACTGCGGTGGGGTCGGCGAGCCGTGCCGGGCCGGTCCATACGACTATCCCGTGGGCGTGGCGGAGCCACCGCACACCTGGCGCTATTCGCCCTACCACCAGAGCGCCGACCTGTGCGCCGGCTGCCACAACGTGACGAGCCCGGCCCACAACCTGATCGACCACGGCATCGACACCGGCATCCCATTCCCGATCGAGCGCACGGAGCGGGAATGGGCGCAGAGCGCCTTTGCGGAGGCCGGACCGGACTTCGCGCCGTGTCAGGGCTGCCACATGCCGGACGCGATGGAAGATCCCGTATTCGCCTGCAACGAGTTCGTGACCAATCGCGTCGGCGATCTGCCGCAACACATCTTCGCCGGCGGCAACGCCTGGATCCCCGACGTGCTGCGGAACGAGTATCCGAATCTGGGCCTCGGCGCGGAACTCGCGGCGACACGCGAGGCGGCGCTGGACATGCTGCAGGCCCACTCGGCGACGGTGGAAGTGTCGGCGCCGGCGGTCGTGCGCACCGGCGTCCCGCTGCCCGTCGCGGTTACGGTCACTAATCTCACCGGCCACAAGCTGCCGACCGGGTATCCCGAGGGCCGGCGCATGTGGGTGCAGGTCCAGGCGCGCGACGCGAGCAATGCGGTCGTGTGGGAGAGCGGCGGCTGGGACCCCGGCACCGGCGAGCTGGCGGTGGACCCCCAGCTCAAGGTCTACGAAGCCAAGCAGGGGATCTGGAACCTGAACGGGACCGGGCGCTGCGACACGACCGACGCCGGCGGCGGCGAGGTGTTCCACTTCGTGCGCAACAACTGCATCGCGTCGGACAATCGGCTGCCGCCACGGGGATTCAGGGGAGGCTCGGATCCGGAGACCAGGCCTGTCGGCGCGGTCTACCCGCAGATCGCCCCAGGCGTGCTCGCCCATTGGGACACCACGACGTACGACGTGACGATCCCTGCGTCGGCGGTGTCGCCCGTCACCGTCTCCGCGACCCTCCGGTACCAGACCGCCAGCAAGGAATACGTCGAGTTCCTGCGCGACGAGGCCGTGGTGCACGGGTTCCCGGACGACTGCATCCCGCGCTCGACCGGGTTGCCCGGCAAGAGCCGAGGCGCGCTCCTGCACGACTTCTGGTCGCGCAACGGCCGCTCGGCGCCCGTTGCGATGGGGACGGCGGTCGCCACGGTGGCGGTCGGCTCCGGGGACGCGCAGGGCTGCTACCAGGCGCGGGCCTCGAAAGGCGCCGCGGCGCCGGCGCTGCCGGCGGGCCTCCTGGTTGCCGATGCCTACGGCAGCGGGCGCGTCGACCTGAAGGCGACGCGGGGCCTCTGCACGCCCGCTGCGGTGGATCACGACGTTCTCGACCCGTCGACGCGCCTCGTGAGCCATCTGGCGAAGCGCTCGCCGGGCGAGGCGACCCGGCCCCGGCACTATGGCGTGGCGCTCAGGGACCGCTTCGGGGCGTGGACGGTCGACCTCATCAAGGCCGATCTGCTGCTCTTGCCGGCACACGTAGATCCCACGGCGCCTCCCGCGCCGCCGGCCGACCCGTCGCTCGACGCCTACCTCTGCTACAAGGCGAAGACGTCGTCCGGGACCCCGAAGCTCGCAAAGGGCCTGCAGGCGACCGTGGCCGACGCGTTCACGGACGGGCAGCGGGTGCTGGACGTG
The DNA here is from genome assembly GCA_963851365.1 of uncultured delta proteobacterium. GTDB lineage: Bacteria > Desulfobacterota > Binatia > DP-6 > DP-6 > CAVQLX01. The sequence goes on from CAWKPA010000002.1 coordinate 88,830, forward strand.
AAGAAGCTGAAGCGTCTCTGCGTGCCCGCCGACGTCGGCGACGGCATCGAGCATCCGGATGCGCTCCTGATGTGTTACCTGGCGCGCCCGGCGAAGGGAGAGCCCCGGCACGTCGCGCAGAGCGGCCTGTACGTGGCGACCAGCGAGAGCGGCGTACAGCGCGTCGACACCCGCAAGGAGGACCTGCTGTGCGTGCCCGCGCTTCGCGACTGAGTCTGTTCCGAGCGGGATGCGCCGGGGGACGGGCATGGCGCGCCCTCGCGCTGGCGGTCGCCGTTCTCGGAGGTCCGGCTCGTTCCCTGGCCGCGCCGGAGATCGATGTCGACCCACCCGAATTGATCTTCAGTGGCGTGACGGGGCAGGTCACGGGCGCGCGGAGCCTCGTCGTCAGCAACACCGGGACCACAATGCTCGCCATCACCAGCCTCTCGCTGACCGGCGCCCAGCCGACCGCGTTCCAGCTAGTGAGCCCCCCGGTCACGCCGTTCGCGATCGCGCCGGGTGCCACCGCCGCCGTCGCCGTCCGCTTCGCTCCCACGACGGCGGGGGCCTTGAGCGCGATGCTGCGCATCGCCAGCGACGATCCCGACGAGGCCCTTGTCGATGTCGGCGTCTACGGTCTCAGCGCCCAGGGGCTCGAGGGGGGCAACGAGCCCCCGCTGCAGCAGGTCGTGACCACGCTGGGGCACGCGATCGACGTCGGCGGAACCGCCCTCGCCCTCGGCACTGGTGCGGGCGCCATCGGACAGGAGGTGTTGCTGCCTTTGTTCGAGAAGGCCGGCGCGGGCGACGTGCGCATGGTGCCGGTGGCCCGCTACTCGCCGGCGTTCGTCCTCGACTTCGGCTACTATCTGCCGAACGGGGCCTCGCCGACGCGGGTGCGGGTGGGGCAGCTCAGCGGGAGTACCAACCCGCCGCAGCACCAGACCTTGTTCCCCGCGCTCGTGAGTGGCGGCGTGGCGTTCGATCCCGGCGCGGAGGCCTTCGGGCTGTACACGACGGGCGCGACACACTCCGCCTACAGTGAGGATGGGCTGAACCAGCTGCTCCACCCGACCAACGTGCGGCACGCGGTGCGCGTGTATCCCCTCAGGGATCGCGCGGGGGTGCCGGTGCCGAACGCCTATCTGGTCGGCTTCGAAGAGGCCACCAATGGCGACTATCAGGACTACGTCTTCACCCTGCACAACGTCCGAGCGCCCGGCGGACCCGTGGACGACGACGGAGACGGCGTTTCGCCCCCTGCGGACTGCGACGATACGGATCCGGCGATCTTCCCCGGGGCGTCGGAGGTCTGCGACGGCCGGGACAACGACTGTGACGGCCTCGGGGACGAGGGGGATCCCGGCGCCGGTGGCCTGTGTGACACGGGGCTGGAGGGCCTCTGTGCCGCCGGGATCGAACGGTGCGCGGGCGGCGTACTGGTTTGCGTGGGCGGTCCGCCGCAGCTCGAGCGCTGTGACGGCGGACTCGACGAGGACTGCGACGGCTTGGTCGACGAGGCCGACGATTGCGAGCTCTGCCCGACCGGCGACACGGTCGGGTCGCCGACCCAGACCACCCGGACCAGGATCGTGCGCAAGGCTGTGCCGGCGGGCGGAAAGCTCGTGATCAAGGGCACGATCCGCCTCCCGGTCGCCGGGTCGAGTCGGCCGGGAACCGATGACGTGACGGTGCGGGTCGACGACGAGTCGGGGCTGTACTGGGAGGCGAGGCTGCCGGCCGCCGTGTGGGAGACGCGCAACGGCCGGTCGTCCTCCTACACGGACCGCAACGCGCCGTTCGAGCGTGGCGGGGTGCGCAAGGCCAAGCTTGCCGCGTCGCGCGACCTGGCGAGCATCCGCTACGTCGTCAAGGCGCAGGGCCTCGATCTCGGGGCGTTCGCAGGCGCCCGATCGACGGCCACCGTCCGGATCGGATCGGTGTGCTACACCGACACCGGGGATGCGTGCGTCCCGAACGCCGCCGGCACATCCACCACCTGCCGCTGACCAGGTTCCAGGTAGCTGGGACGAGGTGCCAGCCGGTACCCAAACCCGTCTGGGCGGGGTAGCCTGGGGGGCATGCGCGACGTCCTGGACCTCTGCGCGGACTTGCCCCGGCGCCGGCTCGCCGCCGGCGAGGCGCTGGTCGAGGAGGGCACGCCGCCGACCGGCGCGCTCTTCGTCCTCGTCGACGGCGAGCTCGAGGTGGTGAAAGACGGGGGCCTCCCCATCACCACCGTGTCCGAGCCGGGGTCGTTTTTCGCGGAGATTTCGCTGCTGCTGGGGGTGCCGCACACCGCCACCGTCCGCGCGGTCGGCCCGGCCGAGGTGCTGGTGGCCACCGACGGCACGGGGCTGCTGCGCGCCAAGCCGGCGCTCGGGCTGGCCCTGGCGCGCCTCCTTGCCCGCCGTCTCGCGCTGACGCTGTCGTACCTGGCCGACCTGAAGCGCCAGTTCGCCGACGAGGCCGCGAGCCTCGGCATGCTCGACCAGGTCATCGAGTCGCTCGTTCACCTCCAGGGGGACGAGCCGGACGACGACCCGGGTTCCGACCGCGAGCGCGAGCCGAACGACTAGCCGCGCAGCGGCTCCGGCCGCGCCTCGGGATCGTCCAGGCGGAGCTGCTCTGGGCCCGCCAGCGAGTACCAGCACGCCGTCCCGGCTTCGGTGTCGATGACGATGTGGGCCGGCACCGGGCCGATCTGCCTGCCCGCGTTGAACACCCAGGTGTCCCCGATCCGATCGACCCACGAGCCGCCCTTGCGGAACGGCGCCTGGTGGATGTGGCCGCAGAGGACGAAGTCCGGTCGATACTGCAGTATCCAGTCGCGCAGGACCGCGTCGCCGTAGTGGCGCGCGCCCGCCCAGCTGGTCGGGCTCGCCTCGGGCGGGGCGTGGTAGACCCAGAGCCACCGTGCGCGCGGCTGCACCGCGTCCCGCGCCAGCTGGCCGGCGATCGCCGCGCGCGCCGCCGGTCCGTCCCACCAGGGACAGACGGTCAGCAGCGTGCCGTCGAGCGTGAGGGTGTCGCCGTCGCTGGGGATGCCGAGGCGGCGGACGCGGGCCATCCAGCGCGGCACCTTTTCCCCCGTCGCGTCGCGCCCGTCGAGATCGTGGTTGCCGGAGCACACGACGAGCCGACGCGCCTCCCCATGCAAGCGATGGAGGTGGTTCAGCACCACCACGATCTGGGCGTCCAGCGGCAGGGTCGAAGAGATGTCGAGCAGATCGCCGCCCAGCACGACCAGATCGAAATCCGCCGCCACGCCGTGCACCCAGTCGAGCTGCTTGAGGGCGTAGTGCAGGTCGGAGACGAGGAGAAGCCTCATGGCGTCATCGCCACGCCCAGCCGCCACTCACCGGGAACACCTGTCCGACGAAGCACGCCGCCGCGTCGCTGCAGAGGTAGGCCGCAAAGAGGGCGTCCTCGTCGGCGGACACCAACCGGCCGAGCGGCACCTCGCGGCGCAGCCGTTCCTGGAACGCCGGCAGGGCCTGTACCGCCGGCGGAAAATAGGTGGGATTGTCGACGAAGTTCTGCGCGATAGCGTTCACCTGGATGCCGTCGCGCGCCAACTCCACGCCGGCTGCCTGCACCCACGCCAGTTGCGCGCCGCGGGCGGCGCTGTACGTCGACGCGCGGCGCATGCCCCGCAGCGCCGAGGCGCTGCCGACCACGAGGACCTTCCCGGCGCGGCGCGCCCGCATCTGGGGCACCACGGCCCGCGCTAGACGAGGCAGGGGGTCCACCAGGTGCGCGAAGACGTGGCGCCACTCGGCGTCCTGGACTTCCGCCACCGGCGTGCTCGGCGCCGGCACCGCGAGGTGGGCCACCAGCACGTCGATCGGCCCTGCCTCCTCCACCACGGCCCGCGCCAGGTCCGGATCGTCACCCAGGGGACGCGGATCCGGCAGCACGGTCGCGCCGCAGGCCGCCAGCACGCGGCACAGGACCGGTCCCATGAAGTCCGCGGACTGGGTGACGAGAATCCGGCGGCTGTCGAGGCGGAGGGCGTCCATCGGCGGCACCCTAGCGCAACCCGCATTGCCACGGCAGCGCCCAACCGGTACGTCCCCCCCGAAGACGCCCGAAACGTCACGGAGGCCCACGTTCCGCGGGGCTGCCACGAGCCAGCGCCACAGCGCAGCGGACGGGATCGTCTCACGAAAGGATGCGCTTCTCGATCATGAAGGACTGCCGTTTCCCACTCGTCCCCGTGCGTGCCGCGCTCGCAGCATGTGCCTTGACATTGTCCCTGGCCGCCGGGGCCTGGGCCGACCCGACGCTCCCCCCGACGTCGCGCCTGCCGGTTTGTGGCGACCAGGGCGAGGGCACGCAGCAGCTGCAGTGCCCGGGGTTCGTCGCGGTGCCGGACATCGAGTTCTTCCAGGTGCCGGGGGTGGGTCCGGTGAACGTCACCTTCGACTTCGTCTTCGCGGAGGTGGGTGCGCCGAACGAGCTGGGCTACTTCCGGGTCGATGACACCAGCGGCTCCGTCGGCCGGCTGAGCCCCGCCGAGCCGGGGTACCTGGCCGCGGCCATGGCGCGCGCGCAGGTGATCTTCCCCATGGGCGCAACGCCCGCGGTGCCGGACGTCACCATCGCCGTCAACGGCGGCGACATCCTCGTGTTCTTCATCATCCACGATGGCGACGTGCCGTCGTTCCTGGCGTCGAACCCGACGAACGACCTGAACAAGCTTCCGAACGCCTACTTCTCGCTCACGCGGCTCAACCCGGACCCGGGTTCGGTGTTCGGCGGCGACCACCTGGTGAGCTTCCGCAGCGTCCCGGCGGCGTCCACCCAGTTCGCGTTCGAGGACATCACGGGGCCGTTCAGCGATTGGGACTTCGACGACGTCGTCTACACCGTGGCGACGAACCTCGAGCGCCCCGTCTGCGACGGGCCGGACTCGGACGGCGATGGTACCGCCGACATCTGCGACCGGTGCCCGCAGATCGCCGACGACCAGCGCGACACGGATCGGGACGGGGTGGGGGATGCCTGCGACAACTGCCGGCGCATCCCGAACTTCGCGCAGGACGACACCGACGCCAACGGGCGCGGCGACGCCTGCAGTCTGGAGGCATGCGCCGACGGGGTGGACAACGACGGCAACGGCCTCGTCGACGGCGCGGATTCTTTCTGCCCGGCGCTCCGGGTCGACCGGGTGACGTTCCCGGCGGTCGGGCTGCGCTCCGGGCGCCCGACGGCGCTGCTGGGCAAGGGGCTGGGCAAGGCTCGCGGGACCGTCGAGATCGATGGCGCATCGGCGTCGGTGCGCGGGTGGCGCTCCAAACGGATCAAGGTCCGGTCGCTGGCGCTGCCTGCCGGGGCTTACGTGGTCCAGGCGTTCCGCAACGGCGACCGCAGCGATCGGCGCGATCTCTTCGTGCGGGGCGCCCGGCCGGTGAGCCGCAAGCGCGCCGTGCGCGAGCTGAACGGCCTCCTCGGCGGTGCGTCCTGGTGGACCGCCTACTTCTCGGAGTTGTCGCCGCGTGACCGACTGATCGCCAACCCGTCCCGCGTGCGGGAGGCGCTGGCCGGCGGCGACGCGGCCCAGAACGACGCCGCGCTCGCGGCCGTTCGGGCCATCGACGCCGGTGCCTACGGGACGTCGCGTACGGAGCGCCGTGCTGCAGCGCAGGCCTTCGACCAGTGCGGGCGGCGTTTCCTCCTGCAGGTGCCGGACGAGGCGCTGACCGGGTATCTCTCGTGCGCCGGCTACCCGGGGCCACTCTCGCGGTTCCGCCTCCTGCCGCCGGACGTCCAGCTGCAGATCCTCAACGTGGAGCCCCCAAACGAGCGCGCCGCGTGCTTCGTGACGACGCCCTACCACCAGGAGTGTCTGGACCTGCTGCGGGGCGGCGGCCTCTCCGCAGCCGCGCTGACCACACTGGGCTTCTGAGCGGCCGGCTTGCCGCCGGCGGCCCCTTCCTGCATCCATGCCGCCGTGGGAGAGGAGAGGGGCCCGCCGGCCGCATCGCCGGTCCTGCGATTACCCGGGTTCCGGACCCTGGCGCCGGCCGAGCGACGGCAACTCGACGAGGCGTCCGCCGTCATCGTGGTGGAGCGCGGCGAGCGGCTGTTCCAGGCGGGTGACCCGTCGAGCCACGTCTGGGCCGTGCTCCGGGGGGTGGTGCACATCGTCCGCTCGGCTCCGGGGGGGCGCGAGGTGCTGGTCGAGATCGTCCCGGCGGGCGAGTTGTTCGGCGCCGTGGTGGCGCTCGACGGCCATCCGTATCCCGCGGCGGCGGTCGTGGCGGAGCCGGGCGCCGTCTGGCGCGCCCCGTCCGCGCTGGTCCGGGATCTCGCCCTGCGCCACCCGACGCTGCGCGGAGCCATCCTCGATCACGCCGGCAGCCGGCTGCGGCATGCCCACGCGCGGCTGCAGTCGATGGCGCTCGAGCCGGTCGAGCAGCGCCTGGCGCGTGTGCTCCTGATCATGATCGACCGCGTGGGGACGGAGCGGGCCGGGGAGATGGCGGCGGCCGTCACGCGGCAGGAACTCGCCGACATGGCCGGCACCACCGTGGAGTCGGCGATCCGGGTCACCGGGGCGTGGAAGCGCGCTGGGGTGGTGGCCACCGCGCGGAACCAGATACCGCCTCCTCGATCGGCTGGCGTTGGAAGCGATCGCGGCGGGGCGCACCGACCGAACCTGACCGGCGTCATACTGCGACCGGACAGCATCCGCGAGGTGTGACAATCTGTCGCACCAGGTAGGCCGCAGCCCATGCGGCCGCCGCTTCGGAAGGGAGGTCGGGTCGTGATGCGACGGATCGGTTGGTGCGGCGCCGCGCTCGGGGTGTGGGCGCTGGCGGCGCTCGCAGGCGGGCCGGTGTCCGCGGAGACGCCTGCCGACAAGGGCGTCGGTCCCGTCAAGGAAGTGAAACTGGGGCCCCTGGATCCAGCCATGGCGAAGGCGGGCGCCGCCGTCTTCGAACAGAAGTGCAGCGCCTGTCACAAGTTCGACGAGCGGTACGTCGGGCCGGCGCTGCAGGGCATCACGCAACGCCGCTCGCCCGAATACATCATGAACATGATCCTCGACCCGCAGAAGATGACCACCGAGGATCCCGAGGCGCAGAAGCTCCTGGGCGAATACATGGTCCAGATGACCTTCCAGAACGTGAAGGAGTCGGAGGCCCGGGAGATTCTCGAATACTTCCGCCAGGTCGACGGTGGCGCGGGCTCCGGGGCGAAGCCGCACGCCGATACCAAGACGCAGTAGCGGCGCCGCCGCCGCAGGAGGGACGATCATGACGGCACGAAGGGTGGTCAAAACCGTGGCGGTGGCCGCGGGAGTGCTGGCCGTGGCCTTCGCGGCGCGGGCCGCGAAGGAAGCCCGGTCCGTCGCCGCCGACGCGGCCGCGCGGACCTGGGTGGCGCCAGGCAGCTACGACGAATTCTACGGCTTCATGTCGGGCGGCTTCAGCGGGCAGCTGGCAGTCTACGGACTGCCCTCGGGGCGGCTCTTCCGGGTCGTTCCGGTGTTCTCCGTCAACCCCGAGAACGGCTGGGGGTACTCCGAGGAAACCAAGCCCATGCTCGAGACGAGCTATGGCTTCGTTCCATGGGACGACGCCCATCACCCGCAGCTGTCGCAGACCAACGGGGTGCCGGATGGCCGGTGGATCTTCATCAACGGCAACAATACGCCGCGCGTCGCGCGAATCGACCTGCGTTCGTTCGAGACGGTGGAGGTGATCGAGATTCCCAATGCGAGCGGTCAGCACCCCTCGCCGTTCATCACGGAGAACAGCGAATACGTGGTCGCTGGGACGCGATTCAGCGTTCCCATCCCGCAGCAGGACGTGGCCATCGCCAGCTTTCCCGACAGGTTCAAGGGGACACTGAGCTTCGTCAAGATCGACCCGACGTCGGGGCGCATGGGCGTGGCCTTCCAGATTTTGATGCCCGGCTTCGACTACGACGTGGCCCACTGCGGCAAGGGACCGTCGCATGGTTGGTGCTTCTTCACGTCGTACAACTCGGAACAGGCGCACACCCTCAAGGAGCGCAACGCCTCCAAGAACGACAAGGATTTCGTCGCGGCGGTGAACTGGAAGCGGGCGGAGGAATGCGTCGCGGCGGGCAAGGGCGAGGCGATGCCGGCTCGGTACAACCACAACGTGCTGAACGAGGAATCGCGCGTCGCCAAGGCCGAGGTGCTCACGAGTACGACTGTGCTCAAGCCCGAGAGCTGCGAGGGGGTGGTGTACTTCCTGCCCACGCCGAAGTCGCCGCACGGGGTCGACGTCGACAGCACCGGCCAGTACATCGTCGCCGGCGGCAAGCTGTCGGCCACTATCCCGGTGCACTCCTTCGAGAGGATGAAGAAGGCGGTCGAGGAGAAGGAGATCGAGACCACGATCGCCGGCGTGCCGGTACTCAAGTTCGACGCCGTGCTCGCCGGCGAGGTGCCGAACGCCTGCCTCGGCCCGCTGCACAACGAGTTCGATGGCAAGGGCAACGTGTACACCTCGTGCTTCCTCAGCTCCGAGGTCATCAAGTGGCGCCTCGGCACCTGGGACATCGTCGACCGCCTCTCGGTGTACTATTCGATCGGCCACCTGATGATCCCGGGCGGAGACTCGGCGAAACCCTGGGGCAAATATCTGGTCGCGATGAACAAGATCACGAAGGACCGCTACTTGCCGACCGGCCCCGAGTTGACGCAGTCGGCGCAGCTGATCGACATCTCGGGTGACAAGATGCAGCTGCTGCTCGACTTCCCCACCGTCGGCGAGCCGCACTATGCACAGGCCATTCCCGCGGACCTGCTCATGGAAAAGTCCCTCCGCATCTTTCCGCTCGAGACGAACACCAACCCGTTCGTCACCAAGAGTGAGAAGGAGGCCCGGGTCGAGCGGCAGGGGAAGGACGTGCACGTCTACATGACGGCCATCCGGTCGCACTTCAAGCCGGACAACATCGAGGGCGTGCAGGTGGGGGATGCGGTCTACTTCCACGTCACCAACGTGGAGCAGGACTGGGACGTCCCGCACGGCTTCGCGGTGATGGGGGCGGAGAACGCCGAGCTCCTGGTGATGCCGGGCGAAACCCGCACGCTCAAGTGGGTGGCGACCCGGCCTGGCGTGTACCCCTTCTACTGCACGGACTTCTGCTCGGCGCTGCACCAGGAGATGCAGGGATACGTGCGCGTCTCGCCACAGGGTTCGACGGTGCCGCTCGGAAGCGGCGAACCCGCCGCGCCGCCGGCTGCGCCGCCGCCCGCCTGAGGCGGCTCGTGCCGGGGATTCGACCGCCGAGGCCCCGGCATGTCGGGCAGGGTGTGCGAGCGCGTGACGCTCGCGCACCCGGATTGGTGGTGATGCCCCATGAAGCTGTCGACCAGACTTCTCACGGCGATCGCGTCGCTATTGCTGCTGCTGGTGTTCGTGTTCCCGCTGTGGCGCTACGACCTGGGCGCGCCGCAGTATCCGGAGGGGTTGTCCATGACCATCTGGGCCCACAAGATCGGCGGGCAGCTGCGATTGGTGAACCAGCTGAACCACTACATCGGCATGCGAGAGATCGAGCCGGATTCCTTGCCCGAGCTACGGCTGATCCCCTGGGTCGTCGCGGGGCTGGTCGTCGGCGGCCTCACCGTGGCGGCCGTGGGGCGGTTCTCGTGGCTGCTGATCTGGTTCGGGACCCTCGCCGTGCTGGGCATCCTCGGGTTGGCGGACTTCTATTGGTGGCTCTATGAGTACGGCACCAACTTGAGCCCCGACGCCCCCATCACCATGCCGCCCTTCGTGCCGCCGATCATCGGGACCAAGGCGCTGGCCAACTTCGAGGTGACGACGTGGCCGGACGTTGGGGGGCTGGCGGCCTTCGCGGCCGGGCTGCTGGGGCTCCTCGCGGTGGTGTGGGAATGGCGGCGGCATCGGCAGGCGGCGTGAACCGCAGGGTTGCGCTCTGCGTGCTGGCGGTGCTGGCCGCCGGCTGCGGCGATGGCGGACCGCGGGAGATCGCATGGGGACGCGAGGAGTGCGCCGCGTGTCGCATGCAGATATCCGACCAGCGATTCGGCGCACAGCTGGTCACGACGCGGGGGAAGGTCATGTCCTTCGACGCCGTCGAGTGCCTCCTGGGGGTCCTCGACACGGATGCGGTGCCGCCCGGCGACGTGAGCAGCCTGTGGGTGGTGAACTTCGCCCGACCGGGTCGCCTGATCGATGCCCGGGCAGCCCGGTACCTCCGCAGCACGACGGTGCGCAGCCCGATGGGTTTCGATGTCATGGCCTTCGCCAGCGACGAGGAGCTGGCAGCGACCCGTGCCGTCCACCCGGGAGACGCGACGACGTGGGCGCAGCTGCCCGCGTTGCGACGCGCGACGGGGGCGCCGGGACGGCCCGCACCTCCGGCTCCCGCGGTCCGGCCGTAGACCCGCGATGGCCCGATTTCGGTGGACATGGCGCGTGGCGCTCGGCCTCGCCGTCGGCGGCGTCTTGCCGGCGGTCGGCGCCGAACTGGTCGTCTGTCCGGACTGCCCGGTGTCCAGCGTGCGGGACGCCGTCGCGCAGGCCGCGCCGGGCGACACGGTGCGCGTCCGCGCGGGTGTCTACCGCGAGGGCACCCTCGTCATCGACAAGCCCCTCACGCTCGCCGGGGAGGGCGAGGCGGTGCTCGACGGCGCGGGCGCGGGCGAAGTGCTCAGGGTGCGCGCCGACGACGTCACGGTGCGGGACCTGGTGATCGCCAACTCCGGGATGAGCTACACCGCCGACTGGGCAGGCATTCGGGCCGAGCAGGTGCGCAACTGCACCATCGTCGGCAACCGGCTGCGCGACACCTTCTTCGGCATCTACCTGGCGCAGGTCGCCACGTGTGCGGTCGAACGCAACCACATCGTCGGTCATGCCGTGTCGGAGACGTCCTCGGCGAACGGCATCCACCTCTGGAGCACCGACTACGTCCGCGTGCGCGACAACCACGTCGAGGGGCACCGCGACGGCATCTACCTCGAGTTCACGCGGTCCACCCTGGTGGAAGGGAACGTCAGCGAGCGCAACCTGCGCTACGGCCTCCATTTCATGTTCTCGGAGGGCAACGAGTACCGGCACAACGTGTTCCGGCGCAGCAACGCCGGCGTGGCGGTGATGTACTCGAAGCGCATGAAGATGGTGGAGAACCGCTTCGAGGACAACTGGGGGCCGGTCGCGTACGGACTGCTCCTGAAGGACGTCAGCGACAGCGAGGTGTTCGGCAACCGGTTCATGCGCAACACCACGGGTCTCTTCGCCGAGGGGGCGAATCGGCTGGCGGTGGATGGGAACCGCTTCGAGCGCAACGGCTGGGCCGTCCGTCTCATGGCCGATTCCATGGGTGTCGTGTTCGCCCACAACAGCTTCGTGGGGAACGCCTTCGAGGTGACGACCAACGGCACGCGCAGCTGGAACGCGCTGCTCGAGAACTACTGGAGCGAGTACCGGGGCTACGACCTCGGGCGCGACGGCGTGGGCGACGTGCCGCATCGCCCGGTGCGGTTGTTCGCGCTGCTGGTCGAGCGCCATCCGCCCGCGCTGATCCTGTTGCGCAGCCCGTTCATCGAGCTGCTCGACCTCGCGGAGCGGGCGCTGCCGATCCTGACGCCACGGGCCCTGGCCGACCGCCGCCCCCTCATGCGGAGCCCGTCGTGATCGCGGTCCACGGGCTCCGCAAGCGGTTCGGTCCGCTCGAGGTCCTGCGGGGCATCGACCTGACGGTCGAGCCCGGGCGAGTGACCGCCATCGTCGGTCCGAACGCCGCCGGAAAGACCACGTTCTTGAAGAGCGTGGTCGGTCTCGTGATCCCGGATGCCGGCGACGTCCTGGTCGACGGCGAGTCGGTGCGTGGGTCGTGGGCCTACCGGCGGCGGTTGGGCTACATGCCGCAGGCGGCGCGGTTCCCCGAGAACCTGGCGGTGGCCGAGTTGCTGGCGCTGGTGAAGGACCTGCGGGGCGCGCCGGCGCCGTTCGAGGCGGAGTTGTGTGACCGGTTCGGGCTGGCGGAAGCCCTCGCCCGGCCCCTCCGCGTCCTGTCCGGCGGCACGCGCCAGCGCATCAGTGCGGTCCTCGCCTTGATGTTCGACCCGGACCTGCTCGTCCTGGACGAACCCACCGTGGGGCTCGACCCTCTCTCGAGTCGTCGCTTCAAGGATCGGCTCGCGGCGGAGCGCGCAAGCGGGAAGACCGTCATCCTCGCGTCGCACGTGCTGAGCGACCTCGAGGAGATGTCGGATCGGGTCGTGTTCCTCGTCGATGGGCAGGTCTACTTCGATGGGACGCTGGCCGAGATCCGTGCCCGGACCGGCGAGCCGACCCTCGAACGGGCGATCGCGCGCCTGATGGAGCAGGACGCGCGATGAGGCACGCCCTCGCGCTCGCCCGCTACACGTTCGCGGATCTGCTGCGCAGCCGCTGGCTCATCGGCTACGCCGGGTTCTTTGCGGCCGTCGCCTGGGCCTTCTTCTATTTCGGCGAGGAGCCGTCCCAGGCGATCGTGAGCCTGCTCAGCCTGGTGCTGCTGGTGATCCCGCTCGTGAGCGTCATCTTCGGGATGACGCAGTTCTACGGCACGCGCGAGTTCGTCGAGCTGCTGCTGACCCAGCCGATCGGCCGCCGCAGCGTGTTCTTCGGCCAGTATGCGGGGATCGTCGCGGGGCTGTCGCTGGCGTTCGTGGCGGGCGTGGCTGGCCCGTTCCTCTGGTACGGCTCGAGCCATGCCCACGATCTGGGGGCCGTTGCCGCGTTGCTGGGAGCTGGGGTGCTGCTGACGTGTATCTTCACGGCGCTCGCCGTGCTGGTGGCCACGCGAACCGAGAACCGGCTCCGGGCGCTCGGCGCCGTGGTGCTGCTGTGGCTCGGCTTCACCGTCGCCTACGACGGGCTCCTGCTGTTCGCCATCCTGCTCTTCGACGCGTGGCCCCTCGAGCGGCCGCTGGTAGCGCTCACGCTGCTCAACCCCGTCGACCTGGCTCGCATCCTGATCCTGCTGCGCCTCGACGCCGCCGCGCTGCTCGGCTACACGGGCGCGGTCTTCGCCGCCTTCTTCGGCAGCTGGTGGGGGACGGCGCTCGCTGCAACGGCGCTGGTGGCGTGGGCGGTGATCCCGACCGTATTGGCGGCCCGCGCCTACCGGCGGCGGGACTTTTAGGGTGTCGGGCGGTTCGCGGCCTCCGCTCAGGCCGCCGGGCGGCGCTGGTCGGCGAGGCGTTGCAGGTCGTCGAATTCGGCGCGCAGCGCCTCCACCAGGTCGTGGAGATCGGGCACCGTGTCCCAGTCGGCGTTGAACCCCCAAAACAGCCCGCCGTCGTAGCTGAAGAGGGCGATGCCGACGCCCTGCTGCCGGAAGAGCGGCACCACGGGGTAGGTGGCGCGTAGCGGCGCCTCCAGCAGGAAGAGCGGCAGCTGTGGCCCCGGGACGTTCGTGACGACGACGTTCCAGGCGAGGCGGTCGGCCGCCAAGTTGATCACCTGGGTGAGCACGCCGGTCACCGTCCAGTCGGCCAGTTCCTCGATCAGCTCGGCCCCCTGCGTGACGTGCGACGTCTTCTGCTTCTGCATCGCGGCCATGACGCCCTCATACCGCGTCGCCGGGTCCGGCTCGTCGACCGGGAGCGGCACGACGAAGTTGACGACGCGGTTGCCGGTCGGGCCCCGCTCGCCGGTGTGCCGGGCGTTCACGGGCACCATGGCGCGGAAGTCGATGCCGTGGAGCTGCTCGCCGCGCGCGCCCAGGAAACGGCGCACCGCGCCTGTCACCGTGGCCAGCACGACGTCGTTCACGGTGCCGCCCAGGACCGACTTCACCCCGCGGACGGCGCCCAGGTCGAAGCGGACCCAGTCGAAACGGCGGTGTGGACCCAGATCCGCGTTGAGCGCAGTGCGCGAGGCGGGGAAGGTGCCGGGGAACAGGTATTCGCCGACGCCGGCGAGTGTGTCGCGCGTCGACGCCAGCAGGCGCTGTGGCTCGCCGGCGAGGCGCACCGCCTGGCGGGCGAACGATGCGGCGCCGACGCCCCGCCGCCAGAGCTCCCCGACGACCAGCTGCGTCCCGCTGGGCGCGGGCCGCGGCTGCCACGGGCGCGGCGCCTCGAACGACGCCTCCGGCACCGGCGACAGCGTCGCGGTCAGCAGGTCCATGCCGGCGATGCCGTCCACCATGGCATGGTGGGTTTTCGCGATCAGCGCGACGCGATCGCCCTCCAGGCCCTCCACCACCCAGATTTCCCAGAGCGGCTTCGTTACGTCGAGCTTCTGGGAGATGATCCGGCCGCACAGCCGCTTCAGCTGCCGCTCCTCGCCGGGCTGCGGCAAGGCAGTGTGGCGGATGTGGTAGAAGAGGTTGAAGCGATCGTCGTCGATCCAGACCGGATGGCGTTCCAGGGGGATGTAGGCCAGGCGCTGGCGATAGCGCGGCATCAGGTGGAGGCGCGACGCGTAGTACGCGCGGATGCGTTCCATGTCGAGCCCGCCGTGCGACGCGCGGAGCGGCGCCGCGTCGAAGAGCAGCACGGCGGCCACGTGCATGTGGCTGTTCGCGTCTTCGATGTCGAGGAAGAGTGCGTCGAGGGCGGAGAGCCGCTCGGAGTGCGCCATGTCGAGCCGCTACACCCGCATGTCGCGGGCGTCAACGTCGTCGTCGGCGGGACTCACTTGCCGGCGCGCAGGGCGTCCAGCACGCGACCGCCGGCGCGGCCGTCGGGCGTCATGCCGATGCGGGCCTGGTACTGCGCAATGCCGTCGCGGGTGCGGGCGCCGATGGCGCCGTCGGCCTCGCCAATGGCGTACCCGCGGCGCAGCAGTTGCTCCTGCACTTCCTTGCGCTCGGCGCGCGAGAGGCCGCGGTCGTCGGTCGGCCACGGGGTCTCGACGCCGCCGCGTCCCCGCAGCCGGTCCGACAGGATCGCGATCGCGAGCGCATAGGACTCCGCGGCGTTGTACGAGTAGATGACGTCGTAGTTCTTGAAGACCAGGAACCCGGGCCCGCCGGGGCCGGCAGGTAGCAGCAGCGCCGCGGCGCCGGGCCCAGTCGGCGCGGATCCGTCGAGGCGGCGGATGCCGGCGGCGCTCCACGCGGCCGGCGACCGGCGGGTGGTCCGGCCCGACGGGCCGCCATACCCGCGCGGCACCCGCACCTCGTAGCCCCAGGGCGCGCCGGTCACCCAGCCCGAGCGGGCGAGGAAATTGGCGGTCGAATGGACGGCGTCGGCGGTGGACGCCACGAGGTCACGGCGGCCGTCGCCGTCGCCGTCGACCCCGAGGCGGAGGTAGGTGGACGGCATGAACTGCGTCTGGCCCACCGCGCCCGCCCACGAGCCGCGCAACTCGTCCGGCGTGAGGTCGCCACGCTGGACCAACTTCAAGGTGGCGATCAACTCGCCGCGGAAGTACTCCTGCCGCCGCGGGGCGGTGCATGCCAGCGTGGCGAGGGCCTGCGGCAGATACCACTTGCCCGCCAGTTGCCCGTAGTCCGACTCGACGCCCCACACCGCGGCGATGGCGTAGCGGTCGACCCCGTAGCGTGCCTCGGCGGCGGCGAGCGCCTTGCCGTGGCGGTGCATCATCTGCCGGCCGTCCGCCACCCGCTGCTCGTCCACCAGGAACGCCAGATAATCCCAGATGGGCGTCTTGAACTCGGGCTGCGTTTGCATGGACTCGACGACCTTGGAATCGGGCGTCACGCCGTGCATCACGCGGTCGAACGTGGCGCCCGACACGCCCTGTTGCGCGGCGCTGGCCCGGATGCCGGCGAGGCACGACGCGAAATCGGCGGCGGCTCGGGAGGGAGTGACGGTGAGCAGGGCGAGGGCGAGCAGCGGGCGACGGGGAAATCTCGGCATGACGACCAGGTAGCATGCGAGCGCGAGACGGGCGACGGTGGGGCCCTGCGACCCGGCCGCCGCGGCGTCAGCGCTGGAGGAGGGTCTGGGCGCCCTTCGCGAATTCCTTCCCGGCGTCGTCCGTCGCCGTGAGGTCGGGCAGGCGGAACGGCACGTCGATGCCGCGCTGGCACGCCGGGCGCGCCGCCATGGCGGCCATCCACCGCTGGAGGGCGTCCAGGCCGTCGACCGGGACGCCCGACCACTTGTGGGTCCGCACCCACGCCCAGTTCGCGATGTCCGCGATCGAGTAGTCGCCGGCGAGCCATTCCTCGGTGGCGAGGCGGCCGTCGAGCACCTCGAACAGGCGGCGGCACTCGTGCTGGTAGCGGTCGATGGCGGGCTGGAGCTTCTCCGGGAAGTAGCGGAAAAAGACGTTCGCCTGCCCCATCATCGGGCCGACGCCGCCCATCTGAAACATCAGCCACTGGATCACTAACGAGCGGCCGCGGCGGTCCGCCGGCAGCAGGCGGCCGGTCTTCTCCGCCAGGTACAGCATGATGGCGCCGGACTCGAAGACGGCGAAGTCCTGCTCCTCGCGGTCGACGATGGCGGGGATGCGGCCGTTCGGATTGATGGCGAGGAACGCAGGCTGCTTCTGATCGCCCGCGAGCAGGTTCACGACGTGGACCTCGTACGGCAGCCCGAGCTCCTCGAGGGTGATGGACGCCTTGTGGCCGTTCGGGGTGGGGGCGGTATAGAGGTCGATCATCACCGGCAGTGGTGGCCCGGCGGTGCGGGCCGAGTCAACCCGCGACCGGACTGGCCCGCCGGCGGGGCACCCTGCTAGGAGGCGGCCCATGTCGAGTCCGTGGCTCTGGATGTATTCCGATCGCGTGAGCGCGCGACCCGGCGAGACGGTGACGCTCCACCTGGCGGGCACGGGCGCGCGCTGCGACGTGGAGATCGCGCGCGTGGGGCGCGAGCGACGCGTCGTGCGACGGCTCGGCGGCGTGGCGGTCGCCTCGCACCCCGTGCCGGCGGCTGCCCACGTGGTGGGCTGCGGTTGGCCGCCGGCGGTGCGCGTCGAGGTGGAGGCGGCATGGCCCAGCGGCTACTACGACGTCGTGGCCCGGGGCGCGGATGGCGCCGAGGCGCGGCACTGCCTGGTCGTGCGCGCGGCGCGGCCGACCGCGCCGGCGGCCCTCGTGCTCGCGACCAACACGTACCATGCCTACAACTGGTGGGGCGGGGCGAACACGTACGTCTGGATCGGTGGGCCCGAGCCCGCGCCGCTCCCGGACGACGCCGGCGACTACGCGATCGCGTCGCGGCTGTCTGCCGAGCGGCCGTTCAGCGCCGGGATCATGCATCCGCGCTCGCCCGCGCATCGGATCGTGGCGCCGCGGCGCCGGGGCTTCCGCGAGGCGCCGATCATGGGCGAGGTGCTCGACGAGGTGATGGCGGGCGGACAGGGCTGGGACTGCCCGGCGGGCTTCCTCGACAAGTGGGAGCACGCGTTCGTCGACTGGGCCGAAACGGCCGGCTACCCCCTCGACTACCTCACCGACGCCGACCTCGAGACGGACGAGCCGGCGCTCGCCGGCTACCGGACCGTCGTCGTGGTGGGCCACAGCGAGTACTGGAGCTGGCGGCAGCGCATCGAGGTCGAACGCTTCGTCGACGAGGGCGGCGGCCTCGCGGTCTTCTCGGGCAACACCTGCTACTGGCAATGCCGCTGGGAGGACGGTGGCCGGACCTTCGTGGCGTACAAGAGCCGCGCCGAGGACGAAGACCCCTGCGCGGCCGACCCCGCGCGCCGTCACCTGACCACCGGTCTGTGGTCGAGCCCGTGGGTGGGACGTCCAGAGGCGTCCATCACGGGGCTGTCGTTCCTCTTCGGGGGGTACCATCGCTTCGGGCTGTGCGTCAGCCGCGGGCTCGGCGGCTACACCGTCTGGCGCGACGACCACTGGGCGCTCGCCGGCGCCGACCTCCACTGGGGCGACGTGTTCGGTGACGACTGCCGGCTGGTGGGCTACGAGAACGACGGCTGCCCGTTCACGATCGGCGACGACGGGCTGCCCCGTCCGGTGCCACGCCTCGGCGTTCCCGGCGATCTCGCGATCATCGCGACGGCGCCGGCGACGCTGGCAGAGCCGGACGACGATGCGTACTCGCGGATGGTGCCGCCGGAGGCGTGGGACGTGCTCGCGCGTGCCGTCGCGGGCCATGACGCACCGGCGGTTCGCCAGCGCCTGATGCGGGGGCATGCGGTGATGGCGTCGTTCCGGCGCGGCGCCGGCGAGGTCTTCAATGCCGGCACCACGGAGTGGGCCTATGGGCTCGCGGCCCGCAATCCGTTCGTCGAGCGCATCACGCGCAACGTGCTCGACCGCTTCCTCGCCCGATGAGCCTCGTCGCCGCGCGCGGCCGCGCGCGGGCGGGCGGCACGCGGAGCTACCGGCCCGGTTGGAGGCCGGGGCGCGCGGGTTCCGTCAGGCTGGGCGGTGCGCCGCGTCCGCGGCCAGCCGCGCACGGGCGAGGAGCAGCGCGGCGCCGAGCCGGACGTGCTCGTCCCGGGACCGCCGGAGCGCCGTCTCGGCCAGACGATGCACGTGGATGTCCTCGGGGCCGGGAATCGGCGGGGCGTGGCTGGCGTCGAGCGTGAGCTGCCGCATCGTTTCCAGCTCGGAGAGTTCGAGATCGAGCGCCGCGGAGAATTGCCGGTCGGCCGCCGCGTCGGCCCGGAGCGACTCCGCGCGCCGGACCCGCTGGGCGACGTCGGCGAGCGCGGCGTCGCAACCCTCGACGCTCACGGTTTCGACGTCGGTTGCGGTGAGGCGGGCGCGAGCCGTGCGGATCGACCGTGCGTGCTCGTCCTCCTCGCTCGCCATCGCGGTCCAGAGGGCCGCCAGCTCGGGGTCGTCGCGCCGGGCAGCCGCGAATCCACGGTAGAGCGCGGCGGCCCGTTGTTCCAGGGCTTCTGCGCGTTCGAGCAGGTCGAGCAGTCGCACGGCACCGTCCCTCACTGCGGCAGGACGGCGTGCGAAGACACGCGGATGGCGGTCCGGACGAAACGCATGCTCCTCCCGGCAGCAACGTGCATGCCGCAACGAAGGCGACGTGGCGTCCGGCGGGATTCCCGGCGGACGGAAGGGCCGATCGGTCGATTCGCGGGACCGAGAAGCCCGGCCGGGAGCCCGGCCGCCGCCGGGCCGGTACGGGCCTTGCGTAGGACGCACCGCATGAAATCCGCTCTTGCGTTCGGGGTCTTGCTGGTGGCGACGGCGCTGGTTGGCCGCGCCGTCGCCGAGGAGGCGCCGGCAGCCGCCAAGCCCGGTTGTTGCCAGCACGCGGCGGCCGCGGAGGCCCCCGCGGCTGCGCTCGACGCGAAGGTCGCGGCCATGAACGCCGCACAAGGCGCCGCCAAGCTCGACGCGGTGGCGGCAGTGGTGAACGAACTGGCGGCACAGCACCGCGCGCTGCATCAGGGAGGGGGGCAGGAGCAGGGCTGCTGCGGCGGTGGCGGGGCGGGCGGGTGCTGCGGGGGCAACTGCCCGATGATGCAGAAACCCGCGGCGCCGGGAGGCGGCGGGACGCCGTGACCGACTCCTCCCGCTGGGTGCGGGAGCCGTTTCGCGTCTTCTTCCCGCTCGGCGCGGCGCTCGGCGCGATCGGGGTCGGGCACTGGCTGTTCTACGTGCTCGGCGTCAGCGCGCACTACTCGTGCCTGAGCCACGGCCTGGTGCAGGTGCAGGCGTTCCTGCCCGCCTTCGCGTGCGGCTTCCTGCTGACCGCGCTGCCGCGCCGCACGGGCACGGCGCCCCCCGGCGGGCGTGTCATGGTGGCGCTCGCACTCGGGCTCGTCCTGACCGCCGGCGCAGCGGTGACGGGGCGCGACGCGATGGCACAGGCGGCGTTCCTCGGCGTGCTGCTCGTGCTGCTGACGTTCGTGTGCCGGCGCGTCGGCGGGGCGGCGCGCCGGCCGCCGGCCAGCTTCGTGCTGCTGCCGATCGGATTGCTGCAGGCGGTCGCAGGTGCCGTGCTCTTGCTGGTGGCGGTGGAGCGGGACGGGCCCGGATGGGCGCGGGGTCTCGGGCGGCTCTTCGTCGAGCAGGGGGCGTTCGCCTGCCTGGTGGTTGGTGTCGCCACGCTGCTCGTCCCGCTGATGGCCGGCGCGCCGCCGCCGCCCGATGCCGACACGTCGCCTGCCGGGCGCCGCCGCGTCGCCGGTTGGGCACTGCTCGGGCTCGGCATCGCCGCTGCCTGTGGCGTCGAGGTGGCAGGGTGGGGTCGCATCGCGCCGGTCCTGCGCGGCGCCCTGGTGGCATGGGGCCTCGGGTGGCGCGGGCCGCAGCGCCTCCTCGCACGGCCGGGGCTGAACCGCCGGCTCATGTGGCTCGCGCTGCGCCTGACGCCGCTCGGGATGGCGCTGAGCGGGCTCCTGCCGGACTACGGCGTTCCCGCGCTCCACGTCACCTTCATCGGCGGTTTCGGGCTGATGGTGTTCGCGGTGGCGACCCACGTGACGTACGGTCACCTCGGGATGACGGCCCAGCGCGACGGCGCGCCGGCCGCCGTGATCCTGGCCGGCGCGGGTATCGTGCTCGCGCTGCTGGCACGCGTGGTGGCCGACTGGAGCGCGAGCTACTTCGCGCACCTCGGCGCCGCGGCCGCGGTGTGGATCGCGGGGACGGGCGCCTGGCTCGCGCTGCTGGGCCCCCGATTGCTCGCCCGGGACCGGCCGTCCTCGTCGCCGCGGTGAACGCCCTCAGGCCGCGTGCGGCTCCTCTGCGGGCGGCGCCATGTTCGCCGTGGCCCAGCGCAGGAAATCGACCTCGGTGACGATGCCGACGAGTCGCCCCGTGGGGTCCACGACCGGCAGGCAACCGATCTTGGCGGCCAGCATGCGACGTCCCGCCTCCGAGGCCGCCTCATCGGGCGACGCCACGATAAGATGAGTCTCCATCACCTCGCGCACCGTGAGCCAGCCGAGAATCTGCACGCGCGCCGCCTCTTCCGGCTCCGCGATCGTGCTGGGCGAGGCCCCCAAGAGGTCGCGATGGGTGACGAGCCCGATCGGGCGCCGCAGCTCGTCCACCACGGGCAAGTGGCGGATCCGCGCCGTCCGCATCACGCGCCACGCCTCGGCGAGACTGCTCTCCGGGGCGAGAGCCTGCACGCTCCTGGTCATGAGGTCGCCCACGCGGGGGCCAGCCCCGCTCGGGCTCGGGGCGACCGCGGCCGGCGCCGTCGGCTCGACACCTACCGCGGCAAGCAGGACGTCCAACTCGGCGGCAACGTCAGCGGCGATCGCATCGACGTCGGGCACGAGCGCCGGGTCGGCCGCCGCACCCACCGAGAGCTGGTCGGCATAGCTCAGGACCGCGAAGCCGAGCCCGAGCCCGTCGACGAGCGGCACCATCGGGTGGATTTCGAGGACCCGGCGCCCGAGCAGATAGCGCGGCTCGCGAGGTCCCGGCACGTTCGTGCAGACGACGTTGATCATCGGCACGCCCGGCACCAGCCGGCCCACGAACGCGTTGACCGGCGCCGGCACCCAGCCGGCCAGGGTGAGCAACAAATTGGTGGCCTGCGCCTGGCCTCGGCTCTTCAGGTCCGCCATGTGGGCCGCGACCTTGTGCAGGCGCTCGAGCGGGTCGGCGATGTCGACCGGCAGCACGGGGAACATGGCCGAAACCATGTTCCCGAGCGCCAGATGCTCCCGGGCCGTCCGCAGGCTCACCGGCACCATCGCGCGGACACGCAGGATGTCCGGTTGCAGGCCATGGCGCACGGCCCAGCGGCGGAGCGCGCCGGCGATGACTGCCAGAACGACGTCGTTCACCTTGCAGCCCGCGGCGCCCCGCACCGCGAGGACCCGGTCCAGCGACAACGCGGTCCAGCGGAGGCGGCGCTCCGCGGAGATCGCGCTGTTGAAGGGCAACTGGGACGACGGGTCCAGCAGCCAGCGTGTCACCGTGTTCGCCACCTCCAGGGCCGCGTGCATGTTCCAGGGGCCCGAGCCGTCCGTGCCGTGGGTGCGCGGCGGCGGGGCCGGCGCCGCCGGCCGCGGTCCCGGTGCGGGATCGGTGAGGACCTCCAGGATCTGCGCGCCGCTCACGCCGTCGACCATGCAGTGGTGGACCTTGTTCAGGATGGCGGCGCGCCCGTCGGCGAGCCCGTCGATCAGATAGGTCTCCCAGAGTGGGCTGTCGGGGTCGAGGGGTGTCGCGAGGATTTCGTCGATGAGTTCGTACAGCCCGGCGGTCCCCCCGGGCGGCGGCACGCCGACGTGGCGAATGTGCTGGCGGGGATCGAAGCGCGGGGCATCCTCCCAGCGCGGCAGGGCGAGGTCGAGTGTCGGTCGCACGGGGCGCTGGAAGTACCGGGGCAGTTGCCGGAGGCGTTCGACGGTCAGGTCGCGAAAGTCCTCGAACGGCACCGGGCCGTCCAGGAACGAGACGGAACCGACGTGCAGGTGCTGCACCGGGCGCTCGTAGTACAGGAATGCGGCATCCGTGGCCGACAGCCGGCCGGTCGTCGTCATGATGGTCTCCTCACCCGGCGAACCGTGTGTCCATGGCCGCCGCTTCGTCGAAGAACGCCTGCAGGCTTTCCCGTTGCGCCAAGAACCGCTCGAGGTCGCCCGGCGCATCCTCGTCGTCGAGGGGCAGCACTCGCAGCCGTTCGACCCCATTCGTCAGATACGCGAGCGTGTGAGCGGGATCCGCTCGCCCGTGGGCCTGTATGGCTTCGATCATCTCCTGCCAGACGTCATGCGGTCCCTCGAGAACCACTGGATGCGGGCCCGTGACGTCCGCCACGTCGGCCGGCGCAGTCACCGTCACGCGCCGCCGCCCGTCGAACTCGAGCGCGATCAAGCGGTCGTACCCCTCGGGATAGACGACCCGGATCACGAGCGTCAGATCGGCCGGACCGGGGGGTGGCGGGACCGCCACGGCCTGGCTGGACCGCGCCTCGGCCAGGCTCTCGAACCAGGCGACGGAGGGAAAGGCGGCAACCCGCATGATGCTGCGCATCGGCAGCATCTGGCGTGCCACGGCGTTCCCGGAGCGGCCCCACGACACTTTCGCGCCCGCGGGAAGCCTGGCGGCCGAGATTTTCCGATGCGCACCCACCCCGCCTCATGCGGGCTGCGGATCGTCGCGCCGGTCGGCTCGTCGCCAAAGCGTGAGCAGGAGATCGTCGACGAGACCAGGCAGTGGGTCCACGGTCGAGATCGTGTGCCGCGGCTCGGTCTCGGCGAACGGGTCGCGCTCCGCGCGCTGCTGCAGGTAGGTCGGCCAGCGGGCGTCGGACGGTCCGCCGGTGCGTGCGGCGAGGCGCTCGCGGACCACGCGCTCCGGCGCGTCGCACTCGATGAACAGGAGCGGACGTCCGTGGCGCGCGGCGACCGAGGCCAGCGCGTCGCGGTCGGCCCGCCGGATGAAGGTGGCGTCCGCCACCACGCCGCCGCCCGCGTCAAGGATGCGATCGGCCTGTTCGCAGAGGCGTTCGTAGACGGCGGCGCGCGCAGCCGGAGTGTAGGCGTCGCCGCCGGCGGACGCGGAGTGCTCGCCGCGGAGCACGTCGCTGCTGAGGTGGCGGAACCCGGTGGCTGTGGCGAGCGCCGTCGCGATCGCCGTCTTGCCGGTCCCGCTCAATCCGCAGCATGCGACGACGGCGCCTTCGCATTCGCGCCAGGCATACCGCACCGCCAGCGCGAATTCGTCCCGGGCGCGACTCGCGGCGGCGCGCCGGTCGACGGGGGCCACCTCCGGCTCCGCCGCCTTGAGGCCGTCGACAGCCCCGCGCACGCACGCACGGTAGGCCCCGTAGAACGGCAGCAGCACGGGCAGCTCCCGGTCCCCGCTGGCCGCGACATAGGCCGCGACGAACGCTGCCGCGAAGTCGGGACGGCCCAGCCGCTCGAGGTCCATGGCCAGGAACGCGACCTCGGAGGCGACGTCGGTGCAACGCAGCCGATGGGAGAACTCGAGGCAATCGACGAGATAGATGCCCGGGGCCAGGGGGGCATGCGGGCGGTGCGGTGGGGATCTCGGCGTCGAGTACGTAGACGTGCTCGGCGCGGAGATCGCCGTGGCCTTCGCGCACCCGCCGCGCACTCTGGCGTCGCGTCAGCAACCGGCGGTGTCTTGCGACGAAGTCGGTGGCGAACTCGGGCAGAATCGCGCGGGTCGCGCCCGGCAGGATGTCGGGCGGCAGCGGGTCGGCGAGACCGAGGACGTTCGTCCAATCCGCGGCGACCGCCTCCGGCGCCGCGTGCGCCACGACCGCGGGGCCCGAGGGGGCGCCGGCATGGAAGTGCGCGAGGAGGTGGGCGAGGCACTCGAACATGCCGACGTCGGCCAGCCCGTCGCAGACCAGCCGCTCGAGGGTGCGAGCGTCGGGCAGCCGCCGCATCCACACCACGGAATCGACGACGTGCCCGGCCCCGTCGAGCGCCAAGTGGCCGGTCGGGTCTCGCGTGATCGGAATCACGCCCAGGTAGATCGGCGCCGCCAGGCGCCAGTTCAGCCGCAGCTCCTCTTCGCAGAGGGTGCGTCGCCGCGCGGGCGTGGAGGCGTCGAGGAACGGGAAGCGGACCGGCTTCTTCAGCTTGTAGGCGTAAGGACCGGCCAGGAACACGTGCGAGATGTGCGTCTGCATGTGCTCTACCCGCTCTGGCCGGTGGGGATAGAAGGCAGGGTCTCCGAGGGCCGCGACCAGCGCGGCCTCGTCGAGGTCCCGCGGGACGCCGCTCGGGGCATCCGGCGCCGGAGCACGCGCCGCCGCCGTCGCTGCTTGGGATGCGAAGTCCATAGGCCACCATGAGCATCCGCCCGGTGGGCTTCTCTCCCCCGGATGGCTGCCGCCATGCATTAGCAACTCGCCTGCCACGAACGAGCGCCCGGCCCGCTCGGGGCTTTCGCAGGCCTGCGACACGGAACGCCACCCCGCTCCCGGCTCTGCTAGCGGCGTCCGGCGCGTGCTCCTCGTGGAAGGCCCGTGATCCGGGAGCCGACGGGGGCACGTTGTCCGCCGGCCCGGGCGCCTGGTAAGCGGACCTGGGGGAGGTACGACAATGACCGAGCGCCAGTTCGTGCAGGAGATTGCCGACACGCTCCGCTGCGACGCGCAGCGCGCCGAGGCCGTGGTCTACGCCGTGTTCCAGGAATTGAATCACCGCTTGACGCCTGCCGAGGCGTCGCACGTGATGTCGCAATTGCCGAGCGGGTTGAAGCGCCTGTGGCAGACGGGTGATCCGCCCGATCGTCGGGTGGAGAAACTGCACCGCGCCGAGTTCATCGGGCGCGTGCGACAGCATGCGGTGCTCCCCGACGACGAGGAAGCCGAGCGGGGCGTGCGAGTGGTGTTTCGCGCCCTGCAGCATCTTCTCGGGAGTCCCACGGGCCGGGAGGGCGAGGCCTGGGACATCTTCAGCCAGCTGTCGAAGGACCTGAAGCAACTGTGGCTCGACGCGGCGGCCGGCTGACGGCGCCGCCGGCGGTGTTCACCTGACGAGCAGCACGGGGCACGGGCACGCGAGCGCCACCCGATGGCTCGTCGTGCCGAGACCATGGCCCGGCTGCAGCCCGAGCCGGTGCGAGCCCAGGACGACGAGATCGACGCGGCGTGTGGCCGCGACGCGGACGATCTCGGCCGCCGGATCGCCGATCGTGATCGACCGGGACACCCGAAGCCCAGAGGCGGCCAGCGTGCCGGCGGCGCGTTGCACCACCTCCTCGGCCCGGCGCCGTAGCCGCGCATAGAACGGGCGGAGTTCCGCCGCGGGCAGCCCGGGGACGCGTTGGATCACGTGGAGCAGCGTGACGCGCTTGGTCGGGAGGGTCGTGATCAGCTCCAGCCCGCGCGCGCTGTCCTGGCTCAGGTCGATGGGGGCGAGCACGTGGGAAAACATGCTCCGCAGCAAGAGCAAACGCTGCGCCAACCGGTCCCTGGGAATCGGCGGCCTTCGCCGTTCCGGCCGGCGCGAACCTGGGCGGGCACGCGGACCCGGCGGATCCTGGCATGGGCGATGCTGTAGGTCTGGCAGGGGGTGAACGTCATGTTCCAGACCCGACGGGAAGCCGGCCGCCAACTGGCCGCCCGCCTCGCGACCCGCCTGGCGGCGTGGCGCGTGCAGGATCCGGTCGTGCTCGGCGTCGCCCGCGGCGGCGCGATCGTCGCCGACGAGGTGGCGCGTGCGCTCGGCGCGCCGCTCGACGTGCTGCTGGTGCAGCGGCTCCGGACGGCCGGCGCGCTGGCGTTCGACATCGGCGCCCTCGTCGTGGGCAACCATCCGGAAATCACCCTCGACGAGGCGGCGATCGTCGCTCGCGCCGTGCCGGCCGATTGGGTGGCGGAGGAGACGGAACGCGCGCTGCGGGCGGGCCGGTTGCGCGAAGCCTTGCTGCGCGGCGGGGAGCGGCCGCTGGCGTTTCGCGGGCGGTCGGTCGTTCTCGTCGACGAAGGCATCGCAACGGGGGAAACCATGCGGACCGCCGTCCGGGCCGTCCGGCGCGCGGAGCCGGCGCGGCTCGTCGTCGCGGCCCCGGTGGCGTCGCCGGCCGCGCTCCAGCGTCTCGCACCGCTCGTCGAGGGGGTGGTGTGCTTGCGCATCCCGCGCGGATTCGAGAGGGTCGGGATGTACTACACGGAGTTCGGCGGCGTTGCCGACGGCGAGGTGGTGGCGCTCCTCGCGGCGGCCCGCGCGCGCGGAACGCTGCAGGCGGCGGCAGGATGACGGCGAGGAGGGGCGATGCGAGGAACGGTGTGGTGCGGGTGGGTCGGCGTCCTGCTGGCCAGCGTGGCGGTGGCGGAGACGGGCGAGGTGGCTCGGGGCAGGTCGTTGTACGCGGCCCACTGCGAATCGTGTCACGGGCCTGACGGACGCGGCGGAGGCGCCGACGCGGCCCTGTTCCCGACGCCGCCGCGTGACCTCCAGGACGGCGTGCTGCGCCGCTTCGGCGATGACGACCTGGTGCAGCGCATTCTCGACGGCCGAGGGCTCCCGCTCACGGTCGACCCCGCCGCGTTGCGGAGTCGCATCGGTCAGGTCGAGCAGCTGGCCGCCCACGTGCGCCGCATCCCGTCGATCGACTGGACGGCGGTGCGTCGGGGGGAAGAGGTCTACGCGAGTCAGTGCGAACGTTGTCACGGCGTGTTCGGGGAGGCCCCGTCGCCGGGTCCCCTCGACCTGGCCGCCCCGGGGTTACAGGCGAGGGTTTCCGACGACACACTGCGCACGCTGATGCGGCAGGGACACGCCACCGCGGCGGCCCCGTCGCCGCCCCTGTCGGCGGGTGCGCAACACGATCTGCTCGCCTTCGTGCGAGCGCTGTCTCCCGGGTCGATCCGCTACTTCCGGTACTGCGCCCCGTGTCACGGGGACGACGGGCGACCGGTGGCCGACCTGCCCCCCGACATGCCGCATCCCGCCGTCACGTTCGATGCCGCCTACGTGGCGCGGAGCGATCCCGACGATCTCGAAACCGCGGTGTGGCACATGGTCGATTTGCGCATGACGCGCATGCCGCACATGCGGATCATGCTCGACGAGAGCCAGGTGCGCGCGATCCTCGCCTACCTGCGCAGTGCCGGGAATCCGCCGCGCCGGCGGTGAGGCGCCGGAGGCGCTATTGCGGCAGCTCCGGCAGCCCGGCCTTCGCCTCGGAGATCCCGAGGACACGCCCGAGGTGGCGCAGCAGGTCGGTTTCGCTCACCAGCCCGACCAGCGCGCCTCGCTCGACGACCGGGAGGCAGCCGATCCGCTCGCGCAGCATCGTTTCCACCGCGGTGTGGACGGTGTCGGTGGGAGCGACGATGTGGACCGTCGTGGCCATGATCGATCGCACGGGGATCTTCGCCAGCCAGTCGCGCTGCGCGCTGCTGCGCAGCGCGAGGAGCGACGACACCGCCGCACGATACAGATCGCGCTGTGAGACGACGCCGACGACCGCCCCCGCCGACACCACGGGCAGGTGTCGGATGCGGCCGAGGTCCATGATGTCGCTGGCGAGGTCGAGCGTGTCGTCGACCCGAAGCGTCGCTACCTCGCTCTGCATGATGTCGCGAATCAGCATGACGATGCGATCCTCCAAGCGTTGTGTGACCGCCGGCCACGCCTCCAACGAGCCGGCCGGTGGCGACCCCAGTAGTCCACGCCAGCGCGGAGCATGGCAAGCCGCTGCGCGCCGGCGCGGAGCGGCTCGGCGGTCAGAGGGCCTCCGGACGCTGCAGCAGGTCGCCGAGCAGCGTGAGGAACCGCCCGCCGCGATGGCTGTCGGTGGCGCGTTGGTCCGCCGCCAGCGTGGCCGTCACCACGGGGCTGCACACGATGGCGCCGCGGATCGCGGCCGGCTGCTCGGTCACCGCGCCGAAGCCGATCCCGGCGATCTGCGGCGGCACGATCGATGGGAAGACGGCTTGTACGCCCCGCGCGCCGAGACTGGTGACGGTAAAGGTCGGGGGCGTGTCCGCCCCCGCGACGGGGCCGCGGCGGACGGCGGCGACGGCGTCGCGGAAGGCGCGCATGAGCAGGTCGAGGCGGCAGGTATCGGCATTGGGCAGCACGACGCTGGCGGGTACGCCCGTGTGCCGCGTCACCGTCACGCCGAGATGGACCGGGCCGCGCCGGATCGTGCCGTCCACGCCCCGGAGGCCGTGCAACTCGGGCACGTCCCGCAACGCCGAGGCCGTCGCCTTCAGGAGGAGGACGTCGAGCATGAGCCGGTCGGTCGCGGCCCGCTGCGCGTTCGTTGCCGCCAGCCAGTCGATGGCCTCCTGCAGGTCGATGCTGGCGGCCAGGTAGAGCGGAGCGAGGTCCGCGATCGGCACCATGGGCCCTTCCGTCGTCAATCGAGCAGCGCGCGCGTGACGTCGCGCCGCGAGAGGACGCCGACGAGCCGTGCTCCGGCCGGTGTGTCCTCGACCACCGGAATGGTGCGCAACCGGTGGTCGACCATCAGCTGGATCGCCTTCACGACCGGCTCGACCGGGAGCAGGGCGATCGGGTGTCGCGTCATGATGGCGCTCACCGTGCTCGCCCAGTCGTCCTCCAGGGCGGCGATGAAGCGGCGATACGGGACGAGGTACCGTTTGAGCAGGTCGGCGCGCGTCACCAGGCCCTGCAGCAGTCCCGTCTCGTCGACGACGGGGAAGCCGTTGAAGGGGTGGGCCGTCATCAACGACGTCAACGTCGCGATCGTCGTGTCGGGTCGCACCGTGAGCGCCGGACGGGTCATCAGCGAGCCGACGGTCAGGTCGGCGATATGCAGGCGCTCTTGCATGGTGTCCTCACGCGCCGGCTACGCATCGCCCAGCAGTCGGACGAGGGCATCCAGCAAATCGCTGCGGGTCAGGAGCCCGACCAGGCGGCCGCCCTGCAACACGGGCAGCGCGCCGATGCGCTGGCGACGCAGCTCGCGGGCTGCCATCGCCAGCGAGGTCTCCGGCGTCACCGTGAGCAGATCGCGGGCCATCAGGTCTTCGACCGGGATTTTCTCCGGTTCGGCGGCCTTGGGTGCGCGGGGGCGACCGGTCAGGCTCTCCGCGAGCGATGGGAACGCGTCGCGGAGATCGCGATCGGTGACGATGCCCACCAGTTTGGTTCCCTCGAGGACCGGCAGCTGGTTGATGCGATGCTCCTCCATCACCGCGCGCGCATGGGAGGCGGAGTCTCGCGGTTTCACGCTCACCACGCGCTTGGTCATGTACTCGTCGACACGCATGTTCATGGGGGACTTGGGCAAATCGCTTGCCAGGCCGAACCGCCGGCAGGTCGTCCGGGGATTCCGACGCCCGCGAGGGAGCACGGCGTCGCTTCGCAAGGGCCGGAACCCTCAGTAGGCGAGCAGCGCGACGGCGGCGGCGAGGGCGAGGAGGGCGAGGGGCAGGGCGGCCCGGACGCGAAACGCGCCCCGCCCGATGCCGAGCGACAGGCCGAGCTTCACGAGCGTGTTCACCAGTGCGCCGACCCCGAGTGCGCGCGCGGCGAGTGCGGGCGGCGCCCCGTCCCTGACGCTGGCGCTCAGCGCGACGGTGAGGGCATCGACGTCGGTGAGGCCGAGCAACGCGCTGGTGCCGAGGAGCCCCGTGTCGCCCCACACCTGGCGAACACCATGGACGAGGAAGAGCACCGCCTGGAACAGCGCCGCCATCTGCAGGGCGCCCCGGACCTGGAGCGGGTGCGCGGGCCCCGGTGGTGCGGGGCCACTCGGCACGGGCGCGCCCCGGCCGGCGAGGGCGAGACCCGCGCCGGCCAGGGCGGGGATCGCGAGATACGGGACGGCGGCCCGGGCCAGCGCGGGATGGAGCAGGGCGGCGGCGACCAGCGCCCGCACGAACATCACCGTGCAGGCCGCGACCACCCCCTGCGCGAGCGCGGGGCCGAGCGCCGGCGCGTCGCGACTGGTGCGTGCGAACCCGAGGGTGACGCCCGTCGACGACACCAGACCGCCGAGCAAACCGGCGAGGCGATAGCCGCGCACGGGGCCGGCCGCCCGGCGGGCAACGACCCCGGCGAAGCTGAGGCCCGCGAACAGCAGGACGAGGAGCCAGAGCGTCCGCGGCCGCACGCCGCCCCAGGGGCCGAAAGGGCCCGCGGGGAGGAGTGGCAGGATGACGACCGCCATCACCGCGAACCGTGCGCCGGCCCGCAGATCGGCGTCGTCGAGCCGGGCGATGGCGCCGTGGAGGCTGCGCTTCTCGACGAGCAGCAGCCAGGTGATGGCGATGATGGCGCTCGCGAGGGCGAGCCATCCGAGACCGGCGGTCACGCCGGCGGCCAGGACGACCAGCGCGGCCACTTCGGTGGTGCCATCGACGTCGTGGCGGCTCGCCGCGGCGTAGCCCGCCACGACGAGCGCGGCGGCGCCGGCGACCAGGACCGCGGCCGGGAGCACCCAACCCCGCTGGGCGAGCCACCCGGCGAGCCCGGCGAGGCCGCCCAGGAGCGTGAACGTGCGCACCCCGCCGAAGTGCGCGCCTGGCCCCGTGGCGTGCCCGGAGCGCTCCCGCTCGACGCCCACGGCCGCACCGCCCAGCGCAGCGGCCGCGATGGGGAGCGCGCTCCGGAGCGAGTCGGCGTCGATCACCGTGCGCCTCCTCGCCGTCTCAGAAGCCGAAGCGCACGAGCTCGGGGTGCGCGAGGGCGTAGGAGTGCGCGAACTCGAGTTGCGTCGGGCTCTGGGCGTGGATCTCGAACAGCGGCTCCCCGCGCGTCACCACGTCCCCCACCGTGCGGACCAGGCGGACGCCGGCGGCGGCGTTGGCCGGCGCGCCCGCGCGCTTGGCCACCCGCGCGATGTGCCAGCAGTCGATCTCGGCGATGCGGCCGTCCGCCGGGGCGGACACGACGACGCGGAACGGCGGCGCGGGCGGCAGCGCCAGCTCGCCCTGGGCGCGGATGATGCGCCGGAACGCGGTGTCGGCGGCGCCCGAGTCGAGCGCATCCAGGGCGGCCCGGTAGCCGCCGCCCGGCGGCACGCGACCGACCATCTCCAGGATGCGCGCCGCGAGGTAGAGGGACTTCTCGCGGAGGTCGAGGGGAGCGTCCGCCGTGCGACCGAGGACCGCGAGGACGTCGAGCGCTTCCAGACGCGGCCCGATGCCGAAGCCGATCGGACCGCGTGCCTGGGTGATCGTGACGTCGATCTCGAGGCCGATGCGGTTCGCGACCGCACGGAACAGCGTGGCCAGGCGATCGGCGTCGGCCAGGGTCCGGACCTTCGCCGTGGGCCCGACGGGGATGTCGAGCAGTGCATGCGTCGCGCCGGCGGTCTTCTTCTTCGACAGGATCGACGCCACCATCTGCGCTTCGGCGTCGATCTCCATGGGCCGTTCGACCGTGATCAGGATGTCGTCCGCCGGCGCCAGGTCGAGCGCGCCCCCCCACGCGATGCATGCCCCCGCTTCGGCGACCGCGGCGTGCAGCGCGGTGGGCGTCAGTGCCACGCGGGCCAGGACGCCCATGGTGTCGGCCGTACCCGCCGGGCTGGTGATCGCCCGCGACGACGTCTTCGGGACCGTCAGGCCGAGCGCGGCGAGGATGGGGACGATGACCATCGTGGTGCGGTTGCCCGGCACCCCGCCGATGCAGTGCTTGTCCGCGATCGGGCCGGGGCCGAAGTCGAGGTGCGAACCGGCATCGATCATGGCGCGCGTGAAGGCGACCACTTCCTCGAGGTCGAGCGGGCGCAGCGCGCACGCCAGCACGAACATGGACAGCTCGACCCGCGAGTAGCGGTTGCGCGTCACGTCGGCGAGCACGGCGGCGAACGCCGCCTGGTCGAGGTGCGTGCCGCGCAGCTTGGCGCGCACCAGGTCGAGGCTCCGCGGCGGCGCGGCCAGCGTCGCCTGGACCGTGGTCCCTTCGGGCAGGCCGAGGTCGTGGAAGGCGACGTCGGAGAGCCCGATCTCGTCGGCGCCAACCAGGCCGTCGCGGCAGAAGTTGAGCACGCCCATCAGCTCGCGCGGCGCGCCGCTTGCGGGGTCGGTGCCGACGACGCGCACGCGATCGAGGGGGTAGAAGCCGAGATTCCCCGCCGCGACGGCGGATTCGTGGACCATCACGACGTGTTCCCGCAGGGTGTCGATGCAGAGATGCTTCAGGCGGAACACGACTGCCCCCGCGCTCACGTGGCGCCGGGGCGGGCCGCCGGCAGGGTGACGCTGAAGATGGTCAGGCCGGGGCGGCTCGCCAGTCCGATCCGGCCTCCCATGCGCTCGATCGCCAGGCGACAGAAGGGGAGACCGAGGCCCGTATCGGTGCCGGGAGCATCCGTGGCCGAGCGCCGTCCGCTGCGGAACTTCTCGAACACGGCGTGCTGGTCTTCGGGCGGGATGCCGTGACCGTGATCGGTGACGCGCACGGTGATCTCCTCCGGGCCCGGACCCGGCACCGCGTCGATCTCGACGTCGTCGCTGCCGCTGTGCCGGATGGCGTTGATCACCAGGTTGCCGAGCACCCGGCGGAGCAACCAGCGATCGGCGACCACCGGGGCGACGACGGGGTCGACGCGCGCGTGCACCGCCCGGCGCCCCTCTTCGGCCACGGCGGCGTAATCGGTCGCCACCTCGTCGACCACCTGCCCGATCTGGACCGCTTCGCGCACGACGGGCATCTTCCCCTCTTCGAGGCGACTCACGTCGAGCAGGTTCTGGATCAGGCGCATCATCTCTCGGCAGGTGCGCCCGATCTGCCGCAGGTAGCCTTGCTGGGTCTCGGGCAGGTCGCGGCCCTTGCGCAACGCCAGCTGCGCCAACATCGCGATGCCGCTCACCGGGTTCTTGAGGTCGTGGACGACCATGCGCGTGAGATCGTCCTTCAGCCGTTCCACCTCGCCATGTCGCCGTAGCGCCTCCTCGGCGACGTGCGCCGCGCGCTCGAGCTCGGACGCCACCTCGCGCTGCACGTAGCCGCCGTAGATATAGGTGTTCATGGCGAGCGACGTGTCGAGGAACACGGCCTTGATGAGCGCCTCGACCGTGGGCAAGATCATGGCCCCATCGCCGGTCTTGGCGACCAGCGCGCGCAGCGAGAGGCGCAGGTAGAGGGAGAACGCCCCCAGGTACCAGCTCGGGCGCAGCCCGACCCGCTGGTGCGCGTCCCCGACGCGGAGCCGGCTCTCGAAATACGCGTCGTCGAAGCGGGCGTCGGTGATCGACGCGAAGTAGCTGCGGAGGGTTGCCTTGAGCCGTGCGAGGCGGCCGGGCTCCGCTTGCAGGAGCTCCGTCAGCTCGGGAAACCGCAGCAGGTGGGTGTAGAACTCGTCGACGATCTCGTCGGTCTCGCCGGCGGTGAGACGGCCGAGCGTCTGCAGCGCATCGCGGTCGGCCGGGCCGAGGTCGAAATAGACGAGGCGCTCGGCCTGCTGCGCGGGATCGAGGCCCGTGAGTTCGCGCAGCAACGGCGGGCGGCCTGCCCGGTCGTCATTCGAGCGGGATGCCGAACTCATTCATCTTCCGGTAGAGGGACGACAGCGAGAGGCCCAGCGCGTCCGCCGCCGTGCGCTTGTCGTGGCCCAGTCGGCGCAGCACCGATTCGATGTGGACTTTCTCGTAGGAGCGTAGTGCGTCGCGCAGATCATCCCCGACGGGGGGGAGCGTCGTCTCGCTCTCACGCAGGCCGCGGGGAAGGTCGATCGAGCGGATCCATTCGCCGTCGCCGAGGATCATGGCGTGCTCGATGGCGTTGTCGAGTTCGCGCACATTGCCCTTCCAGGGCTGCGACACCAGGACCTTCAGCGTGGCGTTGTCGACGCCTCGGTACGAGCGCTTCATCTCGCGGTTGTGCCGGCGCACCAGAAACTCGATGAGCGACGGGATGTCCTCGCGCCGGTCACGCAGCGGGGGCAGGTGGATGTCGACGACGTTCAGCCGGTAGTACAGGTCTTCACGGAACGTGCCCTGCTCGACCATCTGCGACAGCTCGCGGTTGGTGGCGGTGAGGATGCGGACCTCGACCGTGATCGGCTGGGTGCTGCCCACCGGCAGGATCTCCTTCGCCTCGATGGCGCGCAGCAGCTTCGACTGCAAGCCCGTGGGCAGGTCGCCGATCTCGTCGAGGAAGATGGTACCGCCGCGGGCGCGCGCGAACAGACCTTCCTGCGCCGTGACCGCGCCCGTGAACGCGCCGCGCACGTGTCCGAAGAGTTGGCTCTCGAGGAGCGTCTCGGGGATGGCGGCGCAGTTGACCGGCAGAAACACCTTGCCGGCGGCGTGGCTGTAGTAGTGGATGGCGCGCGCGACCACTTCCTTGCCGGTGCCGCTCTCGCCCGTGATGAGCACGGTCGTCATGGTGGGGGCCACCTTGCGGATCAGGTGGAATACCTCCTGCATTGCCGCACTCTTGCCGACGAGGTGGTCGAAGTCGTACTGGCGCTCCACTTCGCGCCGGAGCATCTGCGTCTGCCAGGCGAGCTGGCGGTGGTCGAGTACCCGGGACACCTTGGCGAGCACGTCGTCGAACACCACGGGCTTCAGGATGTAGTCGGCGGCGCCCGCCCGCAGCGCGTCGACGGCGCTCTCGACGCTACCGTGCGCGGTCATCACGAGAGGCACGGTCTGCGGGGCGACCTGACGGAGCCGGCGCAGGACCTCCAGCCCGTCTGCGCCCGGCATGCGGAGGTCGGTGATCACGATGGCGAAGTCCGTCTCGTCGAGCGCACGGAGCGCGGCGGTGCCGTCGACGGCGGTCGTGACCGCGTAGCCGGCATCGCGCAGCACCTCGGCCAGGCTCTCGCGAACGCCCGCCTCGTCGTCGGCGACGAGTATCGCTTCGCCCATTGCGGATGACCTCTATCGGAGCCGCGGTCGTTGGGGCAATGCCAGGCCCGGGCGGTCAGGCCCGCTTGGCGGCCGCCCGGGCGCGCGCCGCCACGCCTGGCCGCACCGTGAGCACCGGCACCGTCGCGTGCCGCACCACCTTCTCCGCGACGCTGCCGATCAACAGGTGGGCGAGGCCGCTCCGCCCCGAAGTGGCCATCACGACGCAGTCGGCGCGCTGGGCGGCGTCGAGGATGCGCTGGGCGGCGTCGCCGACCTCGACGCGCACCGTGGCGGGCGGCCCGTCGGGGCCGAGCACCTTGGCGACCAGGCGCTCGAGGTGGGCGCGCTGCTCCGGGATGAAGTCGCCCGGAGGCGCCATGCCGAAGGGCGCGTCGGCGGGCAGGTAGAAGGGGACGACGACGTGCAGCACCGTGAGCCGGCCACCGTGGCGTTGGGCGAGCGACGCGGCCATGCGCAGGGCTGCCGTGGCCGGCGGTGAGAAATCATGCGGGACGAGGATGTTCCGAAACAGGCCTCCAGCCATGGGGCCCCGTTGTCGCCGCCTGGGGTCGATGGGTCAAGCCGAGCCGGTCCGGATGCCGGCGGCCAGGCGGTCCGGCGCGACGACCACCGTCAGGACGTCGCCGTCGAGGGCGCGCCACCAGCCGGCGAAGGAGCGGTCGCCCGGCTCGTGGCGAGCGGCCAGCGCCTGCCACGCCGTGACCGGCGCGGCGCGGCTGGGCACGATGACCACGTCGCGCGGGTCCTCGCGCAGGCCGGCGCGCATCGCCTTGAGCGCGCTTTCCTTGGCGCTCCACAGAAGGACGACCAGACGTACGCGGTCGGCCGGCGTCGCCGCCGCCACCAGGGCGCGCTCGGGGTCGGTGAAGTAGTCCGCCACCAGTGCGGGATCGCGCGGCTCGATGGGTTCGAGGTCGCAGCCCAAGGCGGCGGGCCCGGGTGCGACGGCGCACAGCCCGCGGCCGGCGCGATGACTGAGCGAGAGCGTCCACGGCACGGGCCGACCGTCGACGAAAGGCTCGGGCGCTCCGTCGGCGGCGGCGCGGATCTCGATGCGCGCGGGCGCGAGCGGCGTCGCGGCCGTGCCGAGGCTGGCGCCGAGGAGGCGCTTCGCCGTCCAGCGCCCCAGCAACCAGTCGCGGCGCCGGGCGGGGACGCGTAGCCCCGCCAGCCGCACGCGCTCCGCCGGGGTCAGCCACGCGAGGTCGGCGGGGACGTCGGCGGCATCCTGCCGGAGCCAGGCGACCGTCATCGGCGGGCGGCGAGGCCGCGCTCGATCGCGTCGATGATCCACCCACGCAGGCCGGCCGCGGGGATGATGGCATCGAGCGATCCGGTACGCAGCGCGCGCTCCACGCTGTGCACACGGTCGAACTCCTCGGCGACCTCGCCGAGCTTCTCGGTCCGGACCGTCGCGCGGAGCGTCGCCAGGCGGGCGCGCAGGCGCGGCTTGTCGGCGGCGGGGGCCTCCGCGATCTCGCGTTCGAGCGCGCGCACCCGCTCGTCGCGGGCCGTCCGGGCGTCCACGTCGCGCGTGAACACCACGGCGGCGGCCGGCGCGCCGCCGATCACCGATGCGAAGCTGCCCTCCAACGCCGCGGCCTCGATCCGTTCATTCAGCGCCTTCGAGAACACGACGAAGGCTCCGCCATGGTAGCGCGACACCACCACGAAGACGATGGGGCCCCGGAAGTTCACCACCGCGCGGCCGATCTCCGCGCCGTACTCGAGTTGCCACTCGCGCATCGACTCGGGCGACCCGTCGAAGCCCGACAGATTGGCGAGCACCACGAGGGGGCGATTGCCGCTGGCGGCGTTGATCGAGCGGGCCACCTTCTTCGAACCGCGCGGGAAGAGGGTGCCGCCGGTCCAGTGCTCGGGGCCGTCGGCCGGGATGAAGCCCAGGCGCGGCAGGGGATGTGACTCGATGCCGATCACGCAGACCGCGTGGCCGCCGATTCGCGCGTCCCAGACCACCGGGATCTCCGCGTCACGCATGTCGCGCCAGCGTTCGAGCGGCCGGCAGTCGCGGTCCACCACCGCGCTCATCACGGCGCGGATGTCGAACGGCTGCTTACGGCCCGGGTTGGTGCGCTCCGAGAAGACGTCGCCCACGGTGGAGAACACGCCGCCGTGCGGCGCGTCGCGGACGTCGCGATCCGGCGGGTCGATGGTGGCGGCGCGCCGCGGGCCCGCCTCGCCGGGCACCACGTAGCAGTAGGTGTAGTGCCGGAGCAGGATGCGGCAGGCGTCGGCGAGGTCGTTGGCATGGTACTGCGCCTGGCCGTTGGGGCCCATGATACGGTCGTAGCCGCCGATGCCGAGGTTGTCCTCGGCCGATACGCCGCCCGAGTAGTCGAGGGCCTGCTTGCCGGTGAGGACCATCGCCCCGTCGGGCACCATGACCAGGATGCCGCGGGTGTGCATCAGCATGGTGGCTTCGGCGTTCCAATAGGGTTGCGCGCCGACGTTGATGCCGCACACCACCACGTTCACCTCGCCGCCACCCTGCGT
Organism: uncultured delta proteobacterium; assembly: GCA_963851365.1. Taxonomy (GTDB): domain Bacteria; phylum Desulfobacterota; class Binatia; order DP-6; family DP-6; genus CAVQLX01. The sequence continues at coordinate 126,442 of CAWKPA010000002.1, forward strand.
GAACTCGATCAAACGCCGCAGCACGCGCGAGATCCAGTCCATGTTCTCGGTGCCGCTCTCCATGGAGATCTTGGCGCCGGCGGAGAGGGCGAACCACTCGAGCGGGACGCCCAACCGCTCGGCGAGGTCCAGCGCCGCGTTGATGCGGCTGCACTCGGGCTCGGCCAGCGCGCCCATTTCCTTGCTGGCGTCGCCCAGGATGATGACCCGCGTCATGCCCTCGGGCACGTCGGCCGTGAAGTTGCGGACCAGGCCGACGACGACCTTGGCGCGGTTCTGGCCCGGCGGGCGGCTCACCGGGACCAGCGTCCCGTCGTCCGCGAGGTCGTGCTCGACGAACTCCCCGGGGGGCACGTCGGGCGCCTCCTGCCCTCGCGTGGGGGCCAGCATGCGGATCAACTCGTAGGGGTACGTGAGGCCGCGCCGGCGCAGGGACACGACCGTCTGTTCGTACTCGGCGAGGGGCCGGAGCGGCCGGTCCGACGGCTCGCCAAAGGTGATCAGGAGTTCACCCCCGGTATTGGAGACGCGGATCACCGTGTCGCGCAGGCCGCCGGCCTCCGGCACGCGGGCGCGCACCACGACTTGTTCGAGCCCGAGCCCCTGCGTGGCGGGCGCGAGCCGGCGGATGATGCCGTTCACCTCGTCGCGCGCGAGCGTGAGCGGGGGCCAGACATAGAGGAGGACGCGGTTCCACTGCAGGCGCTGTGACGCGGGACGGTGGGCCTGCACGCCGCGGATGGCGTTGACCGCTTCGAGCAGCATGCGTTCCAGATAGGGCAGCCCGACGGCGCGACCGCGGGCGTCCCGTACCGGGGTCAGGTCGCGCACCTCGGCCAGGGCGAACAGGCGCTCGTCCTTCGGATTCTCGCGAGCGACGCCACGGAAGAGGTAGACGTCGTCGATCGACGGCAGGCGTTCGATGTCGAACTGCTCGAGGCGCCGCAGGTGCAGGCGTTCGCCGATCATCGGGTGCAGACCCCGGTAGCGGACGTCCTCCGTCCAGCCGTCCGGGCCGGCGCGGAAGGTGTGGTACTGCATCGCGCCGGCGCCATGCGACCCGTCGAGGGGCGACACCGCGAAGACGATCCGTCGCACGGGGCGGGCGAAGGGCGCGGCGGCGAGGACGGCGGCGAGGGCGCGCGCCATCTCGGCCGGTGGGCCGAGCGGGCCCGGGTGGCGGACGAAGCAGTCCACCACCACCTCGTGGCTTGCCGGCACGGCGGCGATACGCTGCCCGAGCCGTCCGAGCGTGGCCGCGAGGTCGTCCCAGGCGGCGAAGGTGGCGAGCACGTGGACGCGCAGGGTGTCGATCTCGTATTCGCCGGTGGCGACCGGGTGATCGGCGTCGGAGACGCTCCGGACGTCGTGCAGGTTGCGGATGCGGTAGTAGCGGCGCGTCAGCACCTCGAGCATGAGCCGCCGGGTCTCGGGCCCGGCCGGATCGAGATCGGCGACGAAGATGCCGACCAGGGGCTGCGGGCACTCGACCAGGCGCTCGACGAGTGCGGTGCGCTCCGGTCCGTCCGGCAACCCCTGGGCGTGAAGCAGCTGCGCGCGCGTTTCCGCCCACACGGCGTCGCGCGTGCGCTCGAACAGCGGCTGGTCGATGAAGCGGTACTTGGCCTCGCGGGCGAGGTCGGCGAGCGCGGGAAACCGCCCCTCGGCGACCCCGACCAGTCGATCGAGGCGACCGCCGAAAACGTCGTCGCCGAGCGCCGGCGCCAGGTCCGGGCGATCGGCGAGACGCCGGTCGAGGACGCCCATCACCGCCGGGAGCTGGTCACTCGCCCCTGCGGCCGCGCGTGCGATCCGGAGCAGCGCCGTTTCGAGTGCGGGGCTCGGCGTCAGGTCCGTGACGCCGTAGCGCCCGAGGACGCGCCGCAGGCGCGCCAGGAAGTTCTCGGGGAGTCCGGCGCCGCGGGTCTCGGGCGCCCGCAGGTAGGTGACGCAGGTACTCCTCGGTGGGCCGCGGGGCGCTCCCCTCGTCGTCTTCGAGCGATCGCGGGCGACGAAAGAGCGCATGGAGGTCGATGAAGGCGTCGAGGAGGTCGTCCTCGTCGCGGAGCAGCGCGGGATCGGCATCCGGCAGCTCCTGGACCGTGCGACCCCAGCCGTCGACGAGCGCGCGCGCCTCGCCCGGATCGACGTCGTAACCGAGCAGCAGTCGCCGCGCGATGTCGCGCACGCGCTGCCAGCGGGCGCGGGCGTCGTCGCCCGCCGGCGGGGTGGCGCCCGCGGCGAAGGCGACGCGCGCCGTACCTTCCGCCGTGTCGCCGGCCGCGCCGGCGGGCTCGACCACCACCAGCGGTGTGCCCGGCGGCGACGTGCTGGTTCGGCTGCACCAGCACCTCGCGCACGCGGCCCGCGAACGGGGCCGGGATGGCCGACTTCCATCTTCATCGACTCGAGGACCGCCAGGCGATCGCCGCGCCGCACCTCGTCGCCCGCCTCGACCGCGAGCGAGAGCACGATCGCGGGCATCGTCGCGCGCACGATGCCGGCGGCGTCGCGCGACACGCGATGCGGCATGCCCTCGACCTCGATCATGTGGTCGAGCCCCTGCACCACCGACAGCAGGCGGTAGCGCCGGCCGAAACACGTCGAGCCGCCGCTCGAAACGGCCCAGCTGGTCCACCCGGACGTCGACGCGGGCATCGCCCGTGTCGACGCGGTACTCGCCGGGGCCGACCCCGCGGACCTCGAAGCGATACTCCACGCCGCGGTGCCGCAGCTCGACCCGCTGGCCGGTCCGGGGCTGCACCGTCGGACGCCCGCGCGCCGCCGCGGCGAGGAAGCGGTCGCGTTCCAGCGCGAGCTCGGCCTCCGCCGCCTCGACCGCCGCCGCCAGGAGGGCGATGTCGGCGTGCGCGTGCGGGACGTGTTCGCCCCGCACCGCCAGGCGGTCCAGCCAGCCGGTGTCGTAGCGGCCGTCGCGAACCTCCTCGCGCGCCAGCAGGCCCAGCAGGAAGGCCTTGTTGGTGGTGCCGCCGAGCACGGCGACGGCCGTCTCGACGAGGGCGCGGCGCAGGCGCGCCAGCGCCTCGCCGCGGTCGCGGCCGTGGGCGATGATCTTCGCGATCAGCGAGTCGAACTCGGGCGGGATGTCGTCGCCTTCGGCGATGCCCGAGTCGACGCGAATGCCGGGGCCGCTGGGCAGTCGGCAGAGCGCGACCGTGCCCGGGCGCCGGGGCGAACTGCCGCTCGGAGTCCTCGGCGCAGAGGCGTACCTCGATCGCGTGCCCGTGCGTCGATGGCGGCTCGCCCTCCAGCCGGCCGCCGGCGGCGACGTGGAGCTGGAGCTTCACCAGGTCGGCGCCGGTGGTCTCTTCGGTGACCGGGTGCTCGACCTGCAGGCGGGTGTTCACCTCCATGAAGTAGGCGAGTGCGGCGCTCGGGATCGAACAGGAACTCGACCGTGCCGGCGCCGTGGTAGTCGACGCGCTGTCCGAGCCGGACAGCGGCGTCGCGCAGGGCATGCTCCTCGTCGGCCGCCAACGTCGGTGCGGGCGCCTCCTCGAGTACTTTCTGATGCCGCCGCTGGATGGTGCAGTCGCGGACGCCGACCGCCCACACGGTCCCGTGCGTGTCGCCGACGATTTGCACCTCGATGTGGCGCGCGCCGGTCACCGCCCGCTCGAGGAACACGGTGGAGTCCCCGAAGGCCGCCGCGGCCTCGGCGCGCGCTTCGGCGAACGCGTGGTCGAAGTCGGTGTCCTCGCGAACGAGGCGCATGCCGCGCCCCCCGCCGCCGGCGGTCGCCTTGACGAGCACCGGGAGGCCGAGCCGGCCGGCGTGCGCGCGGGCCTCGGCCACCGAGGCGACCGGGCCGCCGCTCCAGGGGGCCACCGCGAGTCCCGCCTCCTCGGCGAGCCGCTTGGCGGCGATCTTGTCGCCGAGCAGTCGCATGGCGGCCGCCGGCGGCCCGATGAACACGATGCCGAGGCGCGCGCACAGCTCTGCAAAGCGGGGGTCCTCGGCGATGAAGCCCCAGCCGACCCAGGCCGCCTCCGCCCGCGCGGCGCGCAGCGCGCGCTCGAGGCAGTCGAGATCGAGATACGGGCTACGTTGCGGACTGTCGTCGAGCCGCACCGCCTCGTCGGCCTCGCGGACGAACAGGGCCCTCTGGTCGGGAGCGGTGTAGAGCGCGATGGTGGCGTAGTCGCCGTCGAGCTCGCGGACGGCGCGGATCAGACGCATCGCGGGCTCCCCGCGATTCACGATGGCGATGCGGCGGAACACGGCTCAGGCGTCCGTCGTGCCGAGCGCCTGGGGGGCGTCGGTCCCGGCCGCCCCGGGGAGCGCGATGGTCTGATAGCCTTCCAGCCGAACCAGCAGCCGGCCCGCCGCGTCGACCACGTCGACGTCCACCCCCGCGCCGTTCTCGGGGATCGGGCCGACGACCGCTCGCACCGGGCCGGGCTCCTCCGCGGCGGTGGTTGCCACGCTCACGCGGTGGACGTGCTGGGGGAGTGCCAGACGGCCGGCCTGGAGATCGCGGATGCCGGCGGCCTGGAAGCAGAGTTCGATCAGTCGCGGGGCCGCGAGCAGGGGCGCGTCGGGGGGCAGGTGGTTCGGCGGCAGCGGCGCGGCGAGTTGCCCGATGACGCAGGGCCCGTCGTTCCAGGCGCGCTCGAGCACGCGGTAGGCGGGGCCGTGGAAGTATGTGCGGTAGATGGCGTCGGCCTCCATCGCCGAGCCGTTCGGCGGTTGCGGCGGCTCGAGGCTGCCCAGCTCCGCGGCGCCGCGGGCGAGCCGCACGCGGCCGGTGAAGTGGAGCGTCGTCTGCGGCTCGGCCTTGCCGGCCAGCGTGCGACTGCCGAAGAGCCGGCAGTCGGCCACCAGGCCGTCGCCGTCGGCGCGCAGCAGCGCCGTCAGGAGGAGCGCGCGGGGCTCGTCGCGATAGAACTTGAACGGCGCGAGGAAGCCGACGTCCTCGATCGCGACCGCGTGCCAGCCCGGCAGCAGCAGCGTTGCCACCTCGGCGAAGGCCTCGATGCCCATCACCCCGGGGAGCACCGCCGTGCCGTCGATCCGGTGATCGTCCAGGAAGGGCTGGGCCCGCGGGTCGAGCGTGGTTTCGACGTCCGAGCCCGTCGCGGACGCGCAGGCCGAGCGACCCGGCCGAGCATCGGGCCGCGCCCGTCCGGGGACACGGCGGCGACGTCGAGTCCGCCGGTCGGGTGGCGCTCCTCTTCCAGGATGCCGAGCCGTCCTGCGATCAGGATCTCGCCGCGCCGGCCGCCCGCCGTGAGCTCGCGACGGATGACCGGGATGCCGGCCTCCGGCGCCAGCATGTCGATGCCGGCGGCAGCCATCATCTGCGGGATCGACCCGCGCGCGGCCATGCCGATGCCGCTCCACGCCGTCCAGTCGATGGCGATGGCGCGGGTCTCGGGCCGCAGGCGACGCAAAGCCGAGGTGGTCTTGCAGAGCAGGTCGTTCGCCGCGCTGTAGTCGGACTGGCCGCCGTTGCCGAAGCGTCCGGCGATGGAGCTGAAGACGACGGTCGCGCCCGAGCGGCACGTCTCGGAGCCCGTGCAGCAGGTGGAACCAGCCGTCGTGCCTTGACGTCGAAGACCAGATCGAACTCGGTCTGCGGCTTGCTGGGCAGGAAGTGGCTGATCTCGAGCCCACCAGCGTGTAGCAGGACATCGACCCGCCCGCTGTGCTCGCGGATGGCGGCGACGGCGCGGCCGACCGCGTCGCCGTCGCGCAGATCGACCTGGTGCCAATGCGCCGTGCCGCCCGCGCGCCGGACCGCGTCGATGGCCGCGAGGGCGCTGGCGGCGCGCTCGAGCCCGGCCAGCTGCCGCTCGACCATCACGGGCGTGACGCGCTCGCCGCCTGCCCGCAGGCGGTCGGCGATGTCGCGCTTCAAGCCGTCGCGGTCGGCGGCAAGCCGGGGGATGTCCGGATTCGCCGGGTCGGGCTCCGGGACGAGGTCGAGCAGATGGAAGGTGCCGCCCGAAGCGGTGGCGAGATCGGCGACGATGGCGGCGACGATGCTGCCGGCGGCGCCGGTCACGACGAACACGGTGTCGCGCCCGAGCGTCATGCCGGGCCGGCCGTCGGTAGCGGCCTCCTCGCGGAGCGTCACGGTCCAACGCAAGCCCTCGGCATGGCCGACTTCGACCGCACCGGGGTCGCGCAGCGTCTCCTCGATCAACAGCGCGGCGACCTCGTCGGCGTCACGGTCGGCGGCGACGTCGACCGCCTTCACCAGAGCGTCCGGCCGCTCGCGGGCGAAGGCCTTGGTGAAGCCGGTGACGGCGCCGCCCATCGGGGCGGTGGCGCCGTGGTCGTCGTAGCCGTGGCGGCCGCCGAGCCGCGTGCCGGAGACCAGGAAGGTCCCCGCGCCCGGCGACGTCCTCGTAGAGCGCGCGCATGGCGACGGCGAGCAGCTTGACGCGCACGCGCAAGCCCTTCGCGCCAGGCGCCGCTGCTGAGCACGCCCAGCTCGTCCTCGACGTCGAGGGCAGGCAACCAGTAGACGCCGTGGATCGGCGCCGGCGCTCCGCAGGTCGCCGAGTCGGGCGACCAGGGCGTCGGCGTCGGGCGCGTCGTCGATGCGCAGGACCTCCACGCCGATGCCGCCGAGGCGCTCGACCAGGCGCTCCGCCACGCCACCTGCGTCGGCCATCACCACGACGCGGCTGTCGGCGCCCAAGGTGACGCCGGTCGGCAGGCAGCTGTGCCAGAGGCGGCCGCAAGCACCGCCGTGGCACCCGGCGCGGCACGCGGTCGGCGGCCGCGAGGTCGCGCGGCCCGCGGCGGGCCGCGACGTCGCGGAGCCGCGGATGCGGCCGCGGCCGCCGCCGGTGCGCCGGCCAGGTCGGGCCGGCGGTCCTTCACGAACTGGATGACGTGCGCCAGGGTGGGGAAGTCGCGGAGCCGGAGCTTGTCCTCGCGGGGGATGTCCCAGGCGGCGCGGACGGCGGCGAACGTCTCGGCCTGCTTCACGGTGTCGACGCCGAGGTCGGCTTCGAGGTCGAGGTCGAGGTCGAGCATGTCGCTCGGGTAGCCGGTCTTCTCGGCGACGATGGCCAGCACCTTGGCCTTGATCGGGTCGTCGGCCCGCGGCGCCGCGCGTCCGGAGCCGCGGCTGCGGCCGGCGGCCGCCGCCGGTGCGACGACCAGGTCGGGCCGGCGGTCCTTCACGAACTGGATGACGTGCGCCAGGGTGGGGAAGTCGCGGAGCCGGAGCTTGTCCTCGCGGGGGATGTCCCAGGCGGCGCGGACGGCGGCGAACGTCTCGGCCTGCTTCACGGTGTCGACGCCGAGGTCGGCTTCGAGGTCGAGGTCGAGGTCGAGCATGTCGCTCGGGTAGCCGGTCTTCTCGGCGACGATGGCCAGTACCTTGGCCTTGATCGGGTCGTCGGCCGGGGCGGCGGCGGGCGCCGCGGCGGCCGCCGGCGGGGGCGCCGCGACGACCAGGTCGGGGCGGCGGTCCTTCACGAACTGGATGACGTGCGCCAGGGTGGGGAAGTCGCGCAGTCGGAGCTTGTCGTCGCGGGGGATGTCCCAGGCGGCGCGGACGGCGGCGAACGTCTCGGCCTGCTTCACGGTGTCGACGCCGAGGTCGGCTTCGAGGTCGAGGTCGAGGTCGAGCATGTCGCTCGGGTAGCCGGTCTTCTCGGCGACGATGGCCAGCACCTTGGCCTTGATCGGGTCGTCGCCGGGCGGCGGCGGGGCCGGTGTGGTGGACGGCCGCGGCTACCGGGGCTGGTTGGGGCGGCACCGCCGCGGGAGCACCCGTGTCGACCACTCGGAGCGTGCGATGCGCGATCTCGAGCTGCGCGCCCGGCCGGCCCGTCACGCGAGCGAGCCAGCCTTGCCACGCGGCCGGATCGACGATCCGCGTCGCGTAGCCGAGCGACTCTGGCGCATGGCGCCGGCCGTCTGGCGGCGGCACCCAGCGCAGCATGCTCATGCTGATCTGTGACCCGAAGCCGGCGCCGAGCCGGAGCGCCCAGCGCACGGGGTACTCGCCGCCGCGCGACAGGTTCAGCGCGCCCAGCTCTGGGTCGACCTCCTTGAAGTTGGCGACGGGCGGCACCAGACCGGTCTCGAGCGCCTTCACGGCCACCACGTCCTCGATGCCGGCCCCCATCGGGTGGCCGGTGTAGCCTTTGGTGTTGGTGACGACGATGCGGTCGGCGTCGGCGCCGAACACGCGCCGCAGCGCGTGCACCTCGGCCGCGGCGCTCCCGCCGCGGGCCGGGGTGTAGGTCTCGTGCGACACGAACATCAGCTCGCGGCGCCATGGCGGTGCGGGCCACCCCGCTACGCTGCTCGGCCTGGCGAACCAGCGTCTCCATCACCTGCGCAGATGTGGTCGACGTCGAGCCGCGTGCCGTGGAAGGCGCTGTTCAGCGTGACGGTGCCGAGCACCTCGCAGATCGGGCTGACGCCGCGCTCGCGCGCCGCTTCGGCGCTCTCCACCACGAAGGCGGCGGCGCCCATCCCGAGCAGCATGCCGTGCCGGCGGCGGTCGAAGGGCAGGGCGGCCTCCTCGACGACGTCGTCGGTGGCGGCGGCGCCGCTGGCGAGGAAGCCGGCGCCGATCCATTCGAGCATCTGGTCGCTGGTGACGTCGTCGCCCGCCACCACCAGGACGCGCCGGCAGCGGCCGACGCGGATCCAGTCCTCCGCGATGGCGATGGCCTGCGTGGTGCTGGCGCACGCCGCGTTCACCTGCGTGTTGGGACCGCGCGCGCCGATCAGCTCGGCCAGCTGCGAATGGCCCATGGAGAGGATCCGGAAGAGGAAGCGCCGGTCGAAGACGTGCGGGCTCGGCGGCGATTGCCGCCCGCACCTCGTCGATGCGCCGGGCGATCTCGTGGCGCACGTCGTCGCTGGCCTGAGGGCCCAGGCGAGCCTGGAGTTCTTCGAGCAGCTCGAGCTGCTCGCGCCGGGCGCGATCGTGGTGCCACGCGTTGAGGTCGTGCGCGAAGGCGTCGTAGCCGGGGAAGACGGAGGCGAAGACGATGCCGGTGTCGTCGCGCAGCGCGTCCGGCAGCCCCCAGCGGTCGGGCAGGTGGGTGCCTTTGTGGGTGGTCTTGTAGTGCAGGACGAGCGGGATGCCCGCGTCGCGCAGGGCGTCGAGCCCGGCGCCGATGGCGAGGCGCGTGGTGACGTCGAGGGCGGCGAGCCGCTCCGCCGAGACGCCGAACTCCTCGCCGAGGTCGAATGCCCCGGCGCGCGCCGCCAGCTTGATGACGTCGGCCGGGCTGTCGATGGTCTCGAACGCCGCGCCCCGCTCGTCGCTCTTCACCAGGCGCGTGATGTGCTTGTCGAGCATGGCGCGGCGGAAGCGTGTCGGGATCAGGTCGATCAGTTGCCTGCCGCGCAGGATGGCGCCGAGGTTGCCGTCGTCGAAGACGCGCTCGGTGCCGGGCAGGCCGAGCGACGCGCCGCTGATCACCACCGGCTCGGCCATGGCGGCACCGCCGCCGCTCCAGAGGCGACCCGCCTTCTCGAGGAAGTCGGCCATGAGGCGTCCGAGCTCGGCATGTCGCGCGTCGGACGCCGGACCGGTGGGGTAGCGGCGACGGCGGCGCCGCGACCGGGGCGGGTGCCGGCGCCGGCGCGACGGCCGTCGCTGGCAGCGGTGCGGGCGCGGCGACGGCTGCGGGCGTGCCGGCCCCGAGGCCGGCGGCGTAGAGACCGCAGAGGGCCTGGTTGAAGCCGACCACGTCGGGCACCTTGGGGTGGTTCGTCACCAGGGCCAGGACGTCGCCCTTCGGGCCGAGCACGTCGTCCACGAACCCGGACAGGGCGCGCTTGGGGCCGACTTCGACGAAGATGCGGGCGCCCGCGGCATAGAGGGTTTCGAGGCCCTGCACGAACTGCACCGGCGATGCGACCTGCTGCGCCAGGATGTCGAGCATCTGTTCGCGGGCGTCCGGCGCCGAGGGGTAGAAGGCGCCGTTCACGTTGGCGACCACCGGGATGCGGGGTGGCTCGACGCGCAGGCGGGCCAGTACGCGCCGCAGCGGCTCGCTGGCGGGCGCCACGATGGCGGTGTGGAAGGCGTGGCTGACCGGCAGTTGGATGGCGGTGTAGCCGCTGTTGGTGGCGAGCTCGATGGCCCGCTGCACGGCGGCCGTCGGGCCGCCGATCACCGCCTGGCTGGTGCTGTTGACGTTGGCGATCACGGCCCCGTCACCGACGGTGCGCACGATGCGCTCGACTTCGTGCAGGGGCGCGAGCACGGCCGCCATCCAGCCGTTGTCGTCGAGCGATACCGCCGTCATCTCCCGCCCCCGCGCGCTCACGGCTTCGAGGGCGTCCGCGAACGGCAGGCCGCCCGCCGCGACCAGTGCGCCGTACTCGCCCAGACTGTGTCCCATCACCATGTCCGGCGTGATGCCGTACGCGGCGAAGAGCCGGGTGAGTGCGTCATCGACCGTCAGCACGGCCGGCTGGGTGATCTCGGTCTGCCGCAAGTCGTCTTCGGCGTGCGCCACCGCGCCCGCATCCGCGGCGTCGACGTGCACGTAGGAAGTCAGCGAACGGCCGAGGAGGGGTGTCATCACCCGATCGGCCTCGGCAAAGGTCTCGGCAACCACCGGCTCGGCGGCCCGCAGCGCGCCGAGCATGCCCACGTACTGCGAACCCTGGCCCGGATAGAGGAACGCGATTTTGGGCGGCGCCCCCCGACCGCGGAAGACGCCCTGCGGGCGCAGCACCTTCCACATCGCCGGGTCGTCCTTGTCCAGGGCCCGGACGGCCTTGGCGGCCCGGTCGGCCAGCTCGGCGGCATCGCCGTAGTCGATGGCGATGCGTTCCGACGCGCGCAGGTCGGCCTCGGCCGGGGCGGCCGGCGCCGGGGCCCGGCCGGAGGCGGCGTCGCGCTGCACGGCCTCGAGTCGCGCGCGCAAGGCGGCCGGCGTGTCGGCGCCGACCACCAGCGCCCCGCGCAGCGGGGCCTTCGCGGCCGCCGCCGGCAGGTTCGAGGGTACGGCCACGCGCGTCCGGCCGTCGAGGCGCCCGGGGACGAACTCCTCGAGGACGACGTGGAAGTTGGTCCCGCCGAAGCCGAAGGCACTCACGCCCGCGCGCCGGACCCCGTCCGCCGGCGGCGCCCACTCGCGCAACGCGGTGTTCACCGCGAACGGGCAGGTCGCGAAGTCGATGTTCGGGTTCGGCGCATCGAAATGGAGGCTCGGCGGCAGCACCTTGTCGTGCACCGCGAGCACGGCCTTCAGGACACCGGCGGCGCCGGCGGCGCCCTTGAGATGCCCGATGTTCGACTTGACCGAACCGAGCGCGACGGAGCCGGGTCGCAGGCCGGCGCCGCCGAAGACGGCGGTCAAGCTCTCGACCTCGACAACGTCCCCCACCTTGGTGGACGTGCCGTGGCCCTCGACGAGGCCCACGGTCGCCGGTGACAGGCCCGCGTTGCGCCACGCCCGTTCGACCGCGAACCGTTGCCCGACGGGGTTCGGCGCGGTGATCCCTTTGCCCTTGCCGTCGCTGGCGCCGCCCACGCCGCGGATCACGGCGTAGATGCGGTCGCCGGCGCGTTCGGCGTCGGCCAGGCGCTTGAGCAGAAAGAGCGCCGCACCCTCACCCATGACGAAGCCGTCGGCGCCGTCGGCGTAGGGCCGCGTGCCGGTGGCCGACAGGGCGCCGATCTTCGAGAACTTCACGTAGGCGTTGACGCCCATGTTGCGGTCGATGCCGCCGGTGACGACGGCGTCGAAGTCGCCTTCGACCAGGCCCTCGATGGCCGCGCTCATGGCCGCCATCGCCGACGCGCAGGCGGCGTCGACCACGTAGTTCGGGCCGTGGAAATCGAACAGGTTGGCGATGCGGCCGGCGATGCAATTCGCCAGCTCGCCGGGCATCGTGTCTTCCGTGATTTCGGGGAGATCTTTCGTGAAGGCGGCCGCCAGCTCGGTCTCGATGGCCGCACGCGCGTCGGCCGGCAGGCTGGCGAAATGCGCCGTCCGGGCCAGCGCCGCCTCGACCTCGGGGCGGAAGATCCGGAGCGCGGTATAGTAGTGGCGCTCGCCGGCCATGGCATTGCCCAGGATGACCGCCGTGCGTTCGGCGTCGAGCGGCCGCGTCGGCCAGCCGTAGTCGAGGAGCGCCTCGCGCGTGCACGCGACGGCCCACTGCTGCCCGACGTCCATCGCCGCGGCGACCTTGGGCGGGATGGGGAGTCGCCACGCCAGGGGGTCCCAGGGGGCGTCGCGCACCCAGCCGCCGATCTTGGAGTAGGTCTTGTCCGGCGCGTGCGGGTCGGGGTCGAAGTAGCGCGCGGGATCCCAGCGGTCGGGCGTGACGTCGCCGATGCTGTAGCGACCCTCGCGGACGTTGGTCCAGAATCGGTGGACGTCCGGAGCGTCGGGGAGGATCGCCCCGACGCCGACGACGGCGATGGCTCGGGCGGCGGTGTCGTGTTCGTCCATGATCGATGCCATTCACGCAGCCTGTTGGCCCTGGGCGGCGCGCTGCCAGAGCGCGTCGGCCACGGCGTCCATGTCGGCGAGCAGGCCCGCCTGGGCCTGGTGGATCGCGGCGGCGCCGATTGCCGCCGGCAGGCCCGCGTCCGCGCCGCTGCCGGCCGCCGTGAGCCAGGCGAGGCCCTCGTGTGCCACCATGCGAGCCGCGTCGCGCGCGAAGACGCGCGACACGGCGGCGAGGACAGGGGGAGCGAAGCGCCGGTCGTTGCGCGCGTCGAGGGAGCCATCGGCCGCCCGCTGCGCGCGTCGGGCCAGCGCCGCGGCGCTTTCCACGAAGGCGATCACCGCGCCCAGCCGGAAGAGGACGTGTTGGCTCCGGGTGAGCCGCTCGCGCCGGGCGGCTTCGAGCAACTCGGCCAGCCCGTGGAGTGCCAGCGCCGCGATGCCGGCGCCGGTCGCAGGAGCGCGAGTGGCGAGCGCTTCCATCTCACGCGCGGCGTCGTGGTAGTGCTGGCCGCGGGTCTTGAGATGCTGCTGCCAGCGGTCGCGGCTGATGGTCATTTCCATGATCTCGGAGGTGCCCTCGTAGATGGTCGTGATGCGGACGTCGCGCTTGATCTTCTCCACCATGTATTCGCGGGTGTATCCGTAGCCGCCCAGCGCCTGGATGGCGGCGTCGGCGGCGGCGTTGGCCGCCTCGCTCGCCATGTACTTGGCGATCGCGCCCTCGGTGTTGCGCTCGAGGTCGGCGGCGTCGAGCTGTGCCGCCGTTTCCTCGATGTACGCGCGCGCCGCTTCGAGCCGCGCCACGTGCGGGATCACCAGCTTGTGGGTGTAGCCCTGCTTCTCGGACAATGGGGCGCCCGCCTGGATCCGGCCGGCGGCGTACGGCACGACGCGGTCGACGGCGTCCCAGCCCGCGCCGAGCCCGAAGGCGGCCACCATGAGCCGGGTGTAGCCGAATACCGCCTGCGCCTGCGCCAAGCCGACGCCTTCGACCTCGCCGACCAGCGTGTCGAGCCCCACGGCGACATCCTCGAGTGCGAGGGCGGCGGTGTTGCTGGCGCGGATGCCGTGCTTGTCCTCGGGCTTGCCGGCGGACAGGCCCGGGGTGCCGCGCTCGACGACGAACCAGGTGGGGCCGCCCGGGGCGTTGGCCAGGATGGTGTAGAGGTCCGCGACGCCGCCGTTGCTGATCCACTGTTTGCTGCCGTTCAGGCGATAGCCGACGGTGCGGCCGTCCTCCTCCACGGGCGTCGCCGTGGTGCGGAGCGACGCCAGGTCACTCCCGGCGGCCGGCTCCGTGGCGCCGTACGCCATCAGGATGCCCTCTTCGGCGATGCGGCCGAGCCAGCGCTGCTTCTGTTCCGGCGTGCCACCGACGCCGATCGGCTCGCTGCCGAGGAAGGTGGCGAGCACGCCGGTGGCGATGCCGAGGTCGATCCGGCCGAGCGCCTCGCAGATGCGGACGAGGTCGACCGCGCCCGCCCCCATCCCGCCGTACTCCGCCGGCACGAAGAAGAGCTGAATGCCGAGTTCCTCGCCGCACATCGCCCGGATGACGTCGGCGGGAAATTCGTCCCGCGCGTCCCAGTCGAGGAGCTGGGCCTCGGTGATGTGATGCCGCGCGAACTCGCGCAGCGCGTCGAGGGTGGCGTGAAGGGTTTCCGCATCGAGTCCGACAGCCATTTCGCGTGTACCTCAGCATGCAGCACGCCAAGGGTTCGTCCGCGTCGGGCGCACCCGGCGTCGCATGTCTCAGACGTCGCCCCGGCGGCGGTTCCGACTCCTGGGAATGCCGCTAGGGAGAGCGACGGAACTCCTGTCCATCGATGTCCGTCATTCATTCGCGGCGGCAACGCACCACCTCCTCCTAGCAGGAAGACGGTACCCGTGGGAGCCCTCGACGGCCCGCGCGTTGCAGGGAGGAGGCGCAATGCGACGGATGATGGCTGGAGCGAGCGGGGTTGGGTCGGGATCGTTTGGTAGGGTTGCGACACGGCAGGACGGACCTTCGCGCCGGCGCGAGGGGGCCGGCACATGAGTGCGACGAAGGCGATCGTCGTCGACGGCAACGAAGCCGCGGCGTCGGTCGCGTATCGGCTGAGCGAAGTCGTCGCCATCTACCCGATCACGCCGTCGTCGCCGATGGGGGAGCTGGCGGACGAATGGGCGGCCGGCGGCCGGCTCAATCTCTGGGGCGGGGTCCCGGACGTGGTGGAAATGCAGTCCGAGGGGGGCGCGGCGGGCGCGGTGCACGGCGCGCTCCAGGCGGGCGCGATGGCGACCACGTTCACCGCGTCGCAGGGGCTCCTCCTGATGATTCCGAACCTCTATAAGATCGCCGGGGAGCTGACGGCGTACTGCATGCACGTCGCCGCCCGTACGCTGGCGACCCATGCCCTGTCCATTTTCGGGGATCACTCGGACGTGATGGCGTGCCGGCAGGTCGGCTTCGCCATGCTGTGCTCCGGCTCGGTGCAGGAGGCCCACGACTTGGCGGCCATCGGCCACATGGCGACACTCGTGTCGCGGGTGCCGATGATGCATTTCTTCGACGGCTTCCGGACATCGCACGAAGAGCGCAAGATCCACCTGCTTGCCGACGACGACCTCCGCGCCCTGATCGACCCCGAGGCGCTGGCCGCCCATCGGGCCCGGGCCCTCACCCCCGACCGCCCGGTGCTGCGCGGTTCTGCGGCGAACCCGGACTCGTTCTTCCAGGCACGAGAAGCGGCCAACCGGTTCTACGACGCCTGCCCCGGCCTCGTCGCCCGGGCGATGGACGCCTTCGCGGCGCGGACCGGCCGGCGCTACGGGTTGTTCGACTACGTCGGACATCCGGAGGCCGAGCGGGTGCTCGTCCTGATGGGCTCGGGGGCCGAGGTGGCGCACGAGACCGTCGAGTGGTTGGCGGCGCGCGGCGAGAAGGTCGGGGTGCTGAAAGTCCGGCTCTACCGCCCGTTCGACATCGGCGCCTTCGTGGCGGCGTTGCCCCGGTCGGTGCGGGCGCTCGCCGTGCTCGATCGGACCAAGGAGCCAGGCGCGATCGGTGACCCGCTGTATCTGGACGTCGTCGCCGCGTTGCGGGAGGCCGGGAGCAGCGCGCCCCAGCCGACGGTGGTCGCCGGGCGGTACGGCCTCGCGTCGAAGGAGTTCGACCCCGCGATGGTGAAGGCCGTGTTCGACGAGCTCGCCCGGGCGGAGCCGCGCAATCACTTCACGGTCGGCATCGTCGACGACGTCACCCACCGCTCGCTGGATGTCGACCGCACGTTCGAGACCGAGGACGAGGCCCGTACGCGCGCCGTGTTCTTCGGGCTCGGCGCCGACGGTACGGTCGGCGCCAACAAGAACTCGATCAAGATCATCGGCGAAGAGACCGAGTTCGACGCCCAGGGCTACTACGTCTACGACTCGAAGAAGTCGGGGGCGGTCACCGTCTCGCACCTCCGCTTCGGCGCGGGGCCCATCCGGTCGTCGTACCTGATCCGGCAGGCGAGCTTCGTCGCCTGCCACCAGTTCGCGCTGCTCGACAAGTTGGACGTGCTCGAAGTGGCGCAGCCCGGAGCGACGGTGCTGTTGAACGCGCCGGGCGATCCGGCCACCCTCTGGGACCGCTTGAATCGCGACGTCCAGGAGGCCGTGCTGGCGAAGCGGCTGCGGCTCTGGGTGATCGACGCCTACCAGGTGGCGCGCGAGGTGGGGCTCGGCGGTCGCATCAACGCGGTCATGCAGACCTGCTTCTTCGCCATCTCCGGCGTCCTGCCGCGAGACGAGGCGATCGGACGCATCAAGCACGCCATCGAGCGCACCTACGCCGCCAAGGGCGAGGAGACCGTGCGGCGGAACTTCGCCGCCGTCGACGCCACGCTGGCCCATCTGCACGAGGTGTCGGTGCCGGCGGCCGTCACCGGCACCCGGCCGCGGCCGCCCGTCGTGGCACCGGAGGCGCCGGAGTTCGTGCAGCGGGTCACCGCCGTCATGCTGGCGGGCAAGGGCGACCTCCTGCCGGTGAGCGCGTTCCCCGTCGACGGGACGTGGCCGACGGCGACGGCCCGCTGGGAGAAACGGAACATCGCGCTGGAGATCCCGGTGTGGGACGAGACGCTCTGCATCCAGTGCAACAAGTGCGCGCTCATGTGCCCGCACGCGGCCATTCGGGCCAAGGTCTACCCGCCCGAGACCGCCGCAGGCGCGCCGGCCGCGTTCAAGGCGGCGGACTACCGCGGGCGCGAGTACGAGGGACAACGCTACACCATCCAGGTGGCGCCCGAGGACTGTACCGGGTGTCGGCTGTGCGTCGCGGTGTGTCCCGCCAAGGATAAGGCGAATCCGCGCCGGCGGGCCTTGGAGATGCAGCCCCAGGCGCCACTGCTCGAGGCGGAGCGCACCAACTACGACTTCTTCCTGGCCCTGCCGGAGGTCGATCGCACGACGATCCGACACGACGTGAAGGGCCCGCAGTTCCTGACGCCGCTCTTCGAGTATTCGGGCGCCTGTGCCGGCTGCGGCGAAACGCCGTACGTGAAGCTGTTGAGCCAGCTCTTCGGCGACCGGGTGCTGATCGCCAACGCCACCGGCTGTTCGTCGATCTACGGGGGCAACCTGCCGACCACGCCGTACACCGTCGACGCCTTCGGACGCGGGCCGGCGTGGTCCAACTCGCTCTTCGAGGACAACGCCGAGTTCGGCCTCGGCATGCGCCTCGCCGTCGACGCGCTGGCGGCGGAGGCTCGCCGACTGCTGCGCGCACTGGGGGGGCGTGTCGGCGACGAGCTGGTCGGCGGGCTGCTGGAGGCCGTGCAGGCCGACGAAGCCGGGCTCGCGGCACAGCGCGCCCGCGTGGTCGCGTTGCGGCAGGCCCTCGCGGCGGCGGAGGAGCCGAACGCGCGGCGCCTCGGGCTGGTCGCCGACTACCTGGTGCGGAAGTCCGTGTGGATCGTCGGTGGCGACGGCTGGGCCTACGACATCGGCTACGGCGGCCTCGACCACGTCCTGTCGCTCGACCGCGACGTCAACGTGCTGGTGCTCGACACGGAGGTCTACTCGAACACGGGTGGCCAGCAGTCGAAAGCGACGCCGCTCGGTGCAGCGGCGAAGTTCGCGGTTGCCGGCAAGGCGGTCGGCAAGAAGGACCTTGGGCTGATGGCCATGATGTACGGCCACGTGTACGTCGCCCGGATCGCGGTCGGCGCCCGCGACCTCCATACCGTGAGCACGATGCTGGAGGCCGAGAGCCACGCGGGGCCGTCGCTGGTGATCGCCTACAGTCCGTGCATCGCGCACGGCTACGACCTGTCGCTGGGGGCGGACCAGTCGAAGAAGGCGGTCGACTCCGGTGTCTGGCCGCTCTTCCGGTGGGATCCGCGCCGGTCGAGGGAGGGCAAGCCCCCGCTCCAGCTCGACGTGGCGACGTCGAAGCTCTCGCCCCAGGAGTACATGCGGGGCGAGACGCGCTTCCGCATGGTCGAGCGACGCGATCCCGCGCGGTTCCGCCAGTTGATGGCGGCGGCGCAGCGGGATGCGGAACGCCGCCTGGCCGTCTACCGGCACCTGGCCGGCCTCGAGCTGCCCGAG
The DNA here is from genome assembly GCA_963851365.1 of uncultured delta proteobacterium. Classification (GTDB taxonomy): domain Bacteria; phylum Desulfobacterota; class Binatia; order DP-6; family DP-6; genus CAVQLX01. Next base: position 144,438 of record CAWKPA010000002.1, read on the forward strand.
TCGCCCGGCGACGCCGGCTGAACCGTCATCCGAAGGAGCACCGATGGATCTCTCGACGACGTATCTCGGATTCGACCTGCCGCATCCGCTCATGCCGGGCGCCTCGCCGATGGTCGACGACCTCGACACGGTGCGGCGGCTCGAAGATGCCGGCGCCGCCGCCATCGTGATGCACTCGTTGTTCGAGGAGCAGATCGAGCAGGAGGATGCGTCGACCCTCGATCAGGCGGAGGCGCTGACGCATGCGCATGTGGAGGCACGGTCGTATCTGCCGCCGCCGAGCGCGTTCCGCCTGGGCCCGCACGAGTACCTGGAGCAGTTGCGCCGCGTCAAGGCGGCGGTGCGCGTGCCGGTGATCGCATCGCTGAACGGGGCGTCGCCGGGCGGCTGGCTGCGGTACGCGCGGCTCATGGAAGACGCGGGGGCCGACGCGCTCGAACTCAACGTCTACATGCTGCGCACCAACCCCGCCGAGGATGCTGCGACGATCGAGGCGCAGACCGTCGCGATCGTGCAGCAGGTGCGGTCGGGTGTCGGCGTGCCGGTGGCCGTCAAGCTGTCGCCGTTCTACACTGCCCTGGCCCATCTGGCGCACGCGCTCGACGAGGCCGGCGCCGCCGGGTTGGTGCTGTTCAATCGGTTCTGGCAGCCCGGTATCGACGTGGAGGAACTGGAGGTGCGTCGCGAGCTGCGACTGTCCGATCCGTCGGAGCTGCCGCTGCGGCTGCGCTGGCTGGCGGTGCTGTGCGGCACCGTCAAGAGCTCGCTCGCGGCGGCGGGCGGCGTGCACGGGGTGGTCGAGACGGTCCAGGCGATCATGGCCGGAGCGGACGCCGTGCAGGTGGTGTCGGTGCTGCTGCGGCGCGGGCCGGGTCATCTCGCCGACCTGCGGCGCGAGCTGGCGGAGTGGCTCGAGCGTCACGAGTACGAGTCGCTTGCGCAAATGAAGGGAAGCATGAGCCTGCGCACCTGTCCCGACCCGCTGGCGTACGAGCGCGCCAACTATCTGATGGCCCTCCAGAGCTGGCGCCCGCCGGCGGGGTGGGGTGCGGCGCCGCCGCCGCCGGGCAGCTGAACGGGCGCGCGCCGGCACGCGGGGCGCCGGACCCGGGCGGCGGGCGGACGGCGTCGGGAACGGGCGGGTGGTCAACGGATGGCGCGGGCGCTCCGGCGCAGGGCGACCCAGAGCCCGAGGGCGCCCGGGGCGATGCAGATCGCCACGATCAGCGGCACGCTCACGTACAGCGCGTCGGGCGTGGGCGCCGGGAGACAGGCGGCATCGGGCGCCGGCGCGCCGCACAGCGCGTCGGTGATGGCCTCTGACGCCACGGCGTTCCAGACGCCGTGCTGCACGACGGCCGCGGCGAAGGCGGCAAGCGGCACGAACACCCGCTCGCGCCCGGCGGGCGCCAGGCGTGCCCATCCGAGCCCGGCACCGGTGATCGCCGTGAAGAGCGCGTGCTTGAGGCCGCCCAGCACGCCGCGCACCCAGAGGCCGCGCAGCAAGCCGGCCGAGCCGGCCTGGATGGCCGCCAGCATCAGGTAGTGCCGGTTCTCCACCACCTCGAAGCCGAGCCCGGCCATGGCGCCGAGCAACGCGCCGTCGCGCACGCCGCGGACCGCGTCCGGGCGGAGGAGGAGCAGCAGCAGAACGCCGAGGCCCTTCAGTGCCTCCTCCGCGAAGGGCCCGACCGCCCGCGCGGCCACCACCTGCCCCCACGCCTCTCCGGTTTCCGCCACCAGGGCGGCGAGCAACCAGTCGTTGAGCGGCGCGGCAGCGATTGCGGCGACTGCGGCGCCCCAGGCGAGCGCGAGGATCAGGACGCCGGGGTGCCGGCGGTCGAGGGCATAGAGACCGAGGGCGCAGAGGAGCGGCGGAGCCCCAGCGGCCACCAGGATGAGGGTGCCGGGCTCGAGCATCTCAGCGCCGGGGCTGCGGCTTCGGCCAGCCGTCGGCCCGGCAGCCGGGGTCGACGCCGCGCCGCCGGCGCACCCGGTCGAGGGTGCGTCCGTCGGGACCGACGGCGCGCACGGTGAGCGTGTCGCGCGTCACGCGAACCCGCAGGAAGTGCGGGGTCGACAGGGCGCGCGGGAAATTCGGGTGCGTGCGCACCGGGTCCAGGCTGGATGCGCTGCCCCCGCCGCTCGTCACGTTCAGCACGCGGGCCGCCGGGACGAAGCGACAGGTCGGGACCGAGCGTTCGTAGAAGTGCTGGTGCCCCGCCAGCACCAGGTCGACTGCGGCGGCTTCGACGACCGGACCGAAGGCGGTGCGCAGGTTCGGTTCGACCCGCTTGAAGCCGGCGGTGTACAGTGGTTCGTGCAGGAAGACGATGCGCCAGCGCCCGCCGGCCCGCGCGAGCGTGTCGGCCGCCCCGGGCGCGCCCAGCGCGGCATCCGCCGCGCTCAGGGAGAGCAGGAACGCCGGTCCCCACGTCACCTCGTAGCGGAAGCCGTCGCCGCCTCCGCCGTCGCCCACCGGCGCGAAGAGGTCGCGGTACGCGCTGCGGTGATAGCGATCGTGGTTGCCAGGGGTCGGGTAGAAGGGGACGCGCGCGAGGGTCCGCCGGTAGGGCGGGAACAACCGGCGCCTGAGGTCGTCGACGCTGCCGTGGACGTACGCGAGGTCCCCCACGTGCACGAGAAACGCCGGGTGCGACGCGCGGATGCGGCGCGCGATCGCGCGGGCCACCGGGCCGCCGTGGCCGCTGTCGCCGACGACGGTGAAGAGCAACTCGTCGGCGGGCGTCGCGGGCGCCGTCTCGAAATGGACGCGGGCGACGAGCGTGCCGTCGCCGGCCCGGATCCGGCAGGCGTAGCGGGTGCCGGGGGCGAGCCCCTCGATGCGGGCGGCGACGAGGCCACGCCCGCGGGGCGCGCCGGGCGTCGAGACGGGCGCGCCACCCGGGGGACGGCACGTGGCGGTCCCGCCCGCGCCCGTCCACACCACGGTGGCGGCCGTGCGGTCGACCCGCGTCACGTAGAACCACCCCGGGGGGAAGCGCGCCGCGCAGCCCGTCGCGAGCGCGACGACGAGCAGCGCGCGCGGCGCCACTCGCCGGAGCGCCTCGCCCATCAGCTCCGTTCCTCGCCGCGCGAGACGACCACGGCGGCCGCCAGGTCGCCCGTGACGTTGAGCGTGGTGCGGCACATGTCGAGGAATCGGTCGACGCCGAGGATCATGCCGATGCCTTCGACCGGCACCCGCACCAGGCCGAGGATCATCGCGATCACGGGGATCGATCCCGCCGGGACACCCGCCGTCCCGATGCCGCCCAGCACGCAGATCAGGACGACGGCGACCTGCTGCCCGAGCGTCAGCTCGACCCCGTAGAACTGCGCCAGGAACAGCACCGTGACCCCCTCGAACAGGGCCGTGCCGTGCTGGTTCGCGGTGGAGCCGATGGTCAGCACGAACCGACTGACGTGCGGCGGCAGTCCGAGTTCCTCTTCGGCCACGCGCAGGGCTGTCGGGAGGGTGGCGTTGCTCGACGAGGTGGAGAACGCCGTCAGCATCGCGCTGCGGATGCCGCGGAAGAACCGGACGGGCGACATGCCGCCGAGCCAGCGCACCGCCAGCGAGTAGACGACGAACTGCTGGATGGCGAGGGCCCCCAGCACGACGGCGACGTAGGCGCCGAGCTGGCGAAGCACGTCGTAGCCGAGGCGCGCGGTGAGGGTGAAGAGCAGGCAGGCCACGCCCACCGGCGCGAACCGGATCACCAGGTCGAGGAGCCGCATCACCACGTCGAAGAGGCCCTCGAGAGCCGCCTCGAAGCGGCGCGCGGCGTCGGTGCGTGTGAGGGCGAGGCCGATGCCGAGGAAGAGCGAGAAGACCATGACGGCGAGCATGTCGCCGTCCGCCATCGCGCGCACCGGGTTGGCCGGGATCAGGTTCACGAGGAAGTCGAGCCCGCTCTCGCCGGCACGCGAGGGAGCGGGCGGGACGGCGACGCGCTGCTCGAGCAGGCGCGCCTTCAGCTCGGGCGGGAGCCCGTCGCCGGGGCGAACCAGGTTCACCAGCCCCACGCCGAGCAGCACCGCCAGGCCGGAGGACACCGTGGCGAAGACCAGCGTCTTGCCGCCGATGCGCCCGAGCGTCCCGAGGTCGCGGAGCCCCGCCACGCCGAGCGCGAGCGCCGAGACGATCAGCGGCACCACCAGCATGAAGAGCGCGCGCAGGAACAGGGTCCCGACGGGCTCGGTGACGTACCGGACGATCGCACTGAGGACCGGCGTGTCGGCGGCGACCACGTGCGCGCCGACCCCGAGGGCGGTCCCCACGAGCAGGCCGACCAGCATACGCTTCGACGGGTCGGCCGGCACGACGCGACAGTATGCGCGGCGCCGCCGACGTCGGCAACCGTTGGCGGACCGCTGGCGCGGCCGGGGATGTGTGGTAGGTTCTCTCCTCAGCGAACTGCGCTACGGAGGTGACCCATGGCAGCCGCCGTGCAGAGCGAAGCGCGCGCCCGTCGAGACCACGACCTTCCCGCCCGCCTGCCTCCGTCCGCTCCGGTGGAGGACGCGGGTGCCGGGTGGCCCCACCGCTTGGAGCGCCGCATCGGTCGGGCGATTCTGGACCGGATCGGCGAGTTCCCAGCTGCCGTGGTCCTCCCGAGCGGCATCGAGGTGGGGCACGGCGAGGGGCCGCCGCGCGCCCGCCTGCGCATCCGCGACCGCCGCGTGCTCATCGGTCTGCTCGGGCCGTCCGCCGAGCTGTGCTTCGGCGATGCCTATGCCGACGGCCGCGTCGAGGTCGACGGCGATCTGCTGGCCCTCGTCGAGAGCGTGTTCCGGAGCCCGGACGACGGTTGGGCGGCCCGGGCGGGCAGCTGGTGGCGCGGGCACCGGCGGCGGCGCAACTCGGTGCGCCGCGCGCGCACCAACGCGCGCCGGCACTACGACCTCGGCAACGACTTCTACGCCCTCTGGCTCGATCGGGAGATGGTCTACACCTGCGCCTACTTCCCGACGTGCGAGGCCTCGCTCGAAGCGGCGCAACTGGCGAAGATGGAGCACGTGGCCCGCAAGCTCCGGCTCCGCCCGGGCGAGACGGTCCTGGAAGCCGGCTGCGGCTGGGGGGCGCTGGCGCTCCATCTGGCCCGCCGGCACGGCGTGCGGGTCCGGGCCTGCAACGTGTCGGGCGAGCAGATCGCGTGGGCGAGGGCGCGCGCGCAGCGGGAGGGGCTGGCCGGCCGCGTGGAGTTCGTCGAGGACGACTACCGCAACCTCGCGGGACGGTGCGACGCGTTCGTGTCCGTCGGTATGCTGGAGCACGTGGGCCCGGAGCACTACCGCGATCTCCGCCGGGTGATGGATGCGACCCTGGCGCCCGACGGCCGCGGTCTGCTGCACGCGATCGGCCGCAACCGGCCGCTCGAGTTCGGGCCGTTCGTGGCGCGGCGGATCTTCCCCGGGGCGTATCCGCCGACACTGCGCGAGATGGTCGCGCTGCTCGAACCGGCCGACTTCTCGGTGCTCGACGTCGAGAACTTGCGGCTGCACTACGCCCGGACGCTGGAGGAGTGGTTGGCGCGCTTCGAGGCCCACCACCGCGAGGTGGCGCAGCGCTTCGACGAGCGCTTCGCTCGCATGTGGCGGCTCTACCTCACGGGATCGATCGCCGCGTTCCGCACCGGCACGCTCCAGCTCTTCCAGGTGCTGTTCGCGCGCGGGTCGTCGAACGCGGTGCCGTGGACGCGCGCCGACCTCTATGGCTGATCCCGCGCGGCGGCGCATCGTCGGGGTCATGGGTTCCGCTGCCGAGCGCCACGAGGCCCTCGCGGCGCCCCTCGGACGCTGGATCGCCCGGCGCGGCTGGCACCTGCTGACGGGCGGCGGCGGGGGCGTGATGGCGGCGGCGAGTGAGGCGTTCGTGGGCGTCGTGGACCGCGCCGGTCTCGCCATCGGCATCCTGAAGGGTGAGCCGCAGCCGGACGGCACCGTGGAGAGCGCCGCCCCGAACCCGTGGGTCGAGCTGCCGGTCCGCACGCATCTGCCGCTGTCGGGCGCGGCGGGAACCGACGTGCGCAGCCGGAACCACGTGAACGTGCTGACGGCGGACGTCCTCGTCGCCTTGCCGGGCGGCCACGGCACGCGGAGCGAGCTGGCGTTGGCGCTGCGCTACGGCACGCCGGTGATCGCGTTTCTGGAGGCAGGGTTGCCCGCGGACTGGCCGGTGATCCCGGTCGCGGCCACCCTGGCCGACGTGACGGCCTGGCTCGAGCGCGCCATGCCGCGCGGTCGTTCGTGACTCGCGGTTGCGCCGCCGCATCCGGCGACGCACGGAGCACCCCATCTGTCATGCCGTAAGGCTCCCGGGGGATAGTGGCGGCGGCGCCACATGGGGTAAGTAGCCGCGCATGAAACTCGCCGCGAAAATCGCTGCGTCGCTGGCCGGGCTCGCATTGCTCGCCATGGCGGGCGAGGCGTTGGTCGACCAGCGCCGCCGTGCCGACCTCCTCGAGATGGACACGCTGAAGGACTGGCGGATGGGCCGCGTCCTCCAGGCGAACGTGGAGACGCTCTGGCGCGTGGGCGGCGAGCAGAACGCCCGGCTCGTCGTCGAGACCACGGACCGGGCGCTGCCGACGCGCATGATCCATTTCGTGCCTCTGGCCGAGATCACGCCGGTGGACTTGCGCGACGAGCTCCCGTGGACACGGCTGCGGGAGGATGTCGCCTGGCGCCATCTGCCGGACGGCACCGGCTCCGAGATGCGCTACCTCTACATTCCGCTCGCCCCCAATGGGACGGTGCAGGCGGCCATCGTCGTCGGGGAATCCCTGGCGCCGCTCGATGCGCACATGCGGGCCCGCCTGAAGGGGAAGGCCGCCGCGGGCCTCACGATGGTCGGGTTGAGCGGGCTGCTCTCGGTATTGCTCGGCACCATGCTGGTCGACCGGCCGATCTCCGCGCTGCGGGAGGCGGTGCGGGCGCTCGACGGCGGGCAGGAGCCCCCCCCGATCCCCCACGCACGCCGGCGGGACGAGCTGGGCCAGCTCGCGCAGGAGCTGCAGGCGGTCGGCCAGCGTCTGGCGACCCGCGAGCGCCTCCGCCACGCCGACCGGCTGCGGACGATCGGGCAGCTGGCTGCCGGGATCGGGCACGAGTTGGGCGCTCCGCTGTCGGTGGTGGGGCTGCGAGCCGGGATGATCGCGTCGGGCGAGTCGACCGGCGAGGAGGCGCGGCAGAACGCCAGAATCATCGGGGGGCAGATCCAGCGGATGACGGGGCTCGTGCGGCAGTTGCTCGACTACTCGCGCCGCCAAGCCGCGCAGGCCAGCGTGGTGGACGTGCGGCAGGTCATGGGGACGACCATCGACATGCTGGAACCGCTCGCCGGGAAGCACTCCGTCCGGCTGGACTGGTCGCAGCCCGCGGACGCGGTCCTGGTGCGTGCCGACCCGATCCAGCTCCAGCAGGTCTTCACCAACCTGGCGATGAACGGCGTCCAGGCGATGTCCGCCGGGGGGACCCTCCGCGTCGAAGTCGGACGGGGGGAAGGCGGCCCGGCGGGGCAGACGGCTGGGAGGCGGGATCAGGTCTGGATCCGGATCAGCGACGAGGGGACCGGGATCGATCCCGAGCACTTGCCGCATGTGTTCGAGCCGTTCTACACAACCAAGGCGGTCGGCGAGGGCACCGGGCTGGGCCTCGCGGTCGTCCAGGCGATCGTCGAAGAGCACGGGGGATGGATCGACGTGACGAGCGAGCTGGGATCGGGCAGCCAGTTCACGGTGTGGCTGGCGGCGGCGCCTGCGGTGGAGGAGCGCCTGGCGTCGTGACGCCCCGGGTCCTCATCGTGGACGACGAGCCGCACCTCGGCTCGGCGCTCTCGGACTTTCTCGGCAAGCGCGGCTTCGAGGTGACCTATCGCACCACGGCGCAGGAGGGGCTCGATGCGCTCCGGCAGGGCGAATTCGACGCCGTGGTCACCGACATCCGGCTCGGCGGCATGGACGGGCTGGAGCTGTGCCGCCGGATCGTGGAGAGCTGGCCGAACATCCCGACCATCGTCATGACCGCGTTCGGATCCGTCGACGTCGCGGTCGCCGCCATCCGCGCCGGCGCGTACGACTTCCTGATGAAGCCAGCCGAAGGGGAAGCGGTCGTGGTGGCGCTGCAACGGGCCATCGAGCACCGGCGGTTGGAGGACGAGGTCCGGACCCTCCGGCGGGTGGTGGAAGAGTCGACGGTCTTCGGTAAGTTGCTCGGCGGCAGCGCCGCCATGGCACGGGTCTACGACCTGCTCGGCCGCATCGCGGATTCCCCGGCGACCGTGCTGATCACCGGCGAGAGCGGCACGGGCAAGGAGGTGGCCGCGCGGGCGCTGCACGAACGCGGCCCGCGCAAGGGCAAGCCCTTCGTCGCCGTCAACTGCTCGGCGGTGCCCGAGGCCCTGCTCGAGAGCGAACTCTTCGGCCACGCCCGGGGGGCGTTTACCGACGCCCGCGTTGCGCGCGCCGGTCTGCTGCTCCAGGCGAATGGTGGCACGATGCTGCTCGACGAGGTCGGCGATATGCCGTTGTCGCTGCAGCCCAAGCTGCTCCGGGCGCTGCAGGAGCGGACGCTCCGGCCAGTGGGGGGTGACGAGGAGGTGCCGTTCGACGTGCGCATCATCGCCACCACCAACCGCGACCTGCGAGCCCTCGTCGAGGACGAGCGCTTTCGCGAGGACCTGTACTTCCGCATCAACGTGATCCACGTGGAAATGCCGCCCTTGCGGGCGCGTGGGGGCGACGTGCTGCTGCTGGCCCAGCATTTCATCGATATCCACGCGGCGCGCGCGGGCAAGCGGGTGACCGGCATTTCGCCCGCGGCGGCGCAGAAGCTGCTTGGGTACAACTGGCCCGGCAACGTGCGCGAGCTGCAGAATTGTATCGAGCGCGCGATCGCGCTCACGCAGTACGAGAAGATCATGGTGGAGGACCTGCCGGACATCGTGCGGGACTATCGCCGATCGCACGTGATCGTCGCGGGCGACGATCCCTCGGAGCTGGTGCCGCTCGCCGAGGTCGAGCGACGCTACGTCCTGCGCGTGCTGGAGGCGGTCGGCGGCAACAAGACGTCGGCGGCGCAGATTCTCGGCGTGACGCGCAAGACGCTCTATCGGAAGCTCGACGAGTACGCCGCCGGCGACGCCCGCACGGACTGATCCGGGCTCCGCGGCCGCCGCCGGGACTGGCGCTCCGCGTCGAATGCCCGTACGGTACGGGCGACGGGTCCTCGCGACCCGCGTTTCCTAATGACCCGATTCGCCGAAGTGGCTGGAATCGGTCGGGAATCATCGCCGCTACGCCGAGCCCCGGGCGCCCCGGATACGGTCAGTCGAGGCTCGAACCCCGAGATTTCAAGGAGTTCTGCTCCGGCATGGCGTGTGCTCCAGCAGTCCGTTGTGGCAACGCACTTCGAGATCCCAGCGGGTTCACCGATGGCGTCTGTTCCGCAGGCGCTGCGCACCAGGCCGCCCGCGTGGCCCCTTGCCGGAGGACAGATGACAGATTCGGACGGAGAGACCTGGGTACAGCTGGCGACGCGGATTCCCCGCCGCCTGCATCGGGACATGAAGCTGCACTGCGTCACCCGGGAGGTCTCGCTGATGTCCTTCGTCGTCGACGCACTGCGCGAGAAGCTCGGCACCGCGAACGGCGCCCGCAGTGGCGGCCGGCGCACCCGCAAGACTGCCTGACGCCCAGACAGCGCGCCTCGCCACCTGTCGAAGCCGGTGGGCGTGCGTCGCAATCGATGCGGCTTCGAGGGAGGGTTCCCGTGTACGCGACTCATGACTTCTTCGGTTCCGGCACCACCACTCGTTCGCGGTCCTCGACGGCCGGCCCGGCGAAAGCCGCGACGACCGAGCCGCCCGCGGACGTCGTCGAGACGCGGAAGGACGCCCGCAATCGGCCTGTTGCCCCGGCGCCCGATGCGGAGCGCGCCTACCTGCGACAGATCGGCCGCACGCAGCTGCTCTCCCGCGAGGCGGAGATCGATCTCGGCGAGCGGATCCGGAGCGGCGAGCGCGAGATTGCGGCGGAGGCGCTGACCTCCGGCCCCGGTCTGGCATGGGTTCTGGCGATCCCTGCGCGCCTCGAGCGGGGCGAGGCGCGCGTGCGCGACCTGGTGCGCATCGACGGCGACGACCCGGCGGCCGAAGCCGCGGCGCGCGCCCGGCTCGTTGCCGGCGTGGCTCGCGTCCGCAAGATGGCGAGCGCGCCCGTCACGAAGACCCGTACCCAGCAGGCGCGCGCCGTCGCGCTGCGGCTCGCGGTGGCCGAGCTCGGCGTCGAACCGACTGCCGTCGAGGCCGTGATCGGCCAGCTCGGCAGGCTGGCGGGCTCGTCCGCGACGGTGATCGAACGCGAGGCCGGCATGTCGGCTCCGGCGCTCGCGCGGCTGCTCGCGACCGTGCGCGGCGCCCAGGAGCAGGTGCGGGCTGCGAAGCACGTGCTCATCGAGTCGAACCTCCGCCTGGTGGCGGCGATCGCCCGCCGCTACCGCAACCGCGGCATGGAGTTCGCCGACGTCCTGCAGGAGGGCAACCTCGGCCTGATGCGTGCGGCCGATCGCTTCGATCATCGCCGCGGCTACCGCTTCTCGACCTGCGCCAAGTGGTGGATCCGCAAGGCGATCACCTACGCCATCGCGGACCGCGCCCGCACCATTCGCATCCCGGTGGATGTCGTCGCTGCGATCGAGAAGATGAAGATGGTCGCCCGGCGCCTCGCGCACGATCTCGGCCGCGAGCCCGAGGCCGCCGACCTGGCCGCGCGGTTGCGCCTTCCCGTCGAGCGCGTCGAGCGTCTCATGCGACTCGGCGCCGGCATCGCGCGGGAACCGATCTCGCTGGAAGTGTCCAGCGGCGACGACGACGATCGGACGCTCGGCGACACGATCGAGGACGCCGCCGCCGTCGGCCCGCTCGACGGGGCGTGCGCCAGCCGCATGCGGGACGAGGCCCGCGATGCGCTCTCCCTGCTCGACGATCGGGAGCGCCTCGTGCTGAAGCTGCGCTTCGGGATCGAAGCACGGTCCGACCACACGCTCGAGGAGATCGGCGGCCACCTGTCGGTCACGCGCGAGCGCGTGCGGCAGATCGAGGCGAAGGCGCTGGCCAAGCTCCGCCGGTCGGAGTTCGCCCCGACACTGCGAGCCAGCGTCGAGGCCTAGAGGCGTTCGCCGAGCGGATCGCTGAACGTCCAGTCGATGTCGTAGGTGATCTGGAAGGCGAAGAGATCGGCGGCCGACTGGAAGTTGCCGATCAGCCGGGCTCCGGTGATCGGATCGGGGTTCCGGGTGGACACCTGCGGCGAGAAGATGTGGGCGTACGACAGGTCGACGCGGATGCGTGAGGTCGGTCGGATGCCGACGCCCAACGCGAGCCAGTAGCGATCCGCGTCGGGGATACGCGGGGTGAGCCGGACGGCGCTCGGCACCGGGGTGGGATCGTAGGCGAAGCCGCCCCGGAAGCTCCACATCTCGTTCAGCAGGTACACCAGGCCCATCGAGTACCGCACGCTGTTCGTCCAGTCCTCCGGCTCGACCACGGTCGGCTGGTTCGGGTTCTGGAAGTCGAATTCGAGCTGCTGGAACAACGGCCAGTTGGTCCACGTGGCGTCGGCCAGGAAGTGGAGGTCGTGCCGCAGCTCCTGGTAGAGGCTGATGGACGCGCGATCCGGTAGCGTCGCCGCCGCGGTGACGCCGGTGTCGACCAGCGCTCCCGATGCCGTCCGCAGGGCCTGGGCCTTCTTCGGCACGGAGAAGCTCGCGTCGCCGGTCAGCGTGTGGGAGATCCGGGAGCGGTAGGTGACGCCGATCCGGGTGCCGGCGCGGGGGGTGAACAGGAACCCGACGTTGTAGCCGGCCGCCCAGTCGTCCCCCTTGAGCCGGACGTAGCCGTCGACCTTGCCAGGCTGCAGCCCGAGCACGTCGGTGCAGACGCTCGCCGGAATCCCCTGCTCGGCGCCGAGGATCTGGCAGATGGATCCCATGTCGAGGTTGTTGGCGAGCGTGGCGCTCGCCCACTGGGCGTTCGCGCCCGCCCCGACGGAGAGCCAGTCGGTCACCTTCACGGCCAACGACGGATTCAGATTGATGGTCTGCAGCCGCGACAGACGGGCGTGGTATCGCCCGACCCAGCCGCGGTCCCAGTCGGTCTCGAGGCCGAAGGGGGCGCTCATGCCGATGCCGACGCTCACCCGGTCATGTAGGCGATGCGTCAGGAAGAACGTGGGCAGGAGGGCGAACCCGCCGCCGTTGCCGCCGTCGTTGCCGCCGATCAGGCCCCCCCCGACGGCGGGATTGAAGCGGCTGCCACGGTCCTGGAACTGGCTTCGGGTGTACACGCCGAACCCCGAGGCGGCGAACTGCGTGCCAGGCAGGCGGACCATGCCCGCCGGATTCCAGTAGACGGTGGTCGCGTCCATGGCGAGCGCGCCTTCGCCCGCATAGGCGCTGCCGAGGCCGCGGCCGGTCTGTTCGAAGAGCAGGAAGCCTGCGGCGTTGGCGGCGCCCGCCTGCAGGCCGAGTGCTCCGACGGTGAGCCAGAGTGCGCTCGCGGTGCGGGTGAGCGTGGTGAGGACCCGTGTCATGGTGATCTCCTCCCGCCGGCGTCCGGTGTCGCTCGTGCGCCGGCCACTGTCCCTCGCGTGGGTCACGCATAGGAAAGTGGCGCCGAAAAAAAAAGGGGGGCGGTCGGATTTCGACCGCCCCCGCGGGATGTGCGATGCGTTCGTGCCGCTCAACGCGCGGCGAGCGCCGCGAACCGGTCGCTCCCGTCGGCGGGTCGCACGAGCAGGAGGAGCGGCTTGTCCGCTGGAGTCTTGCCGACCTCGCCGCGCAGCGCGGCGACCGATCCGACCGCCGCGCGATTCGCTTGCAGGACGACGTCGCCCGCCGAGATGCCCGCCTCGGCGGCCGGGCTGTCGGGCGCGACGCCCGTGACCAGCACCCCCTCGCCGCTGGCGAGACGGCGGGCGGCACGTTCCTCGGGCGTCAGATCGCGAAGCGCGAGGCCCCAGCGCCCGCGTTGCGCACCGGTCTCGTCCGCCGTTGCCACCTCGTCGTCGGCGAGGCGCGCAACCGTGACCTGGACGGTCCGCGTCGCGCCGTCACGTCGCACCTCCACCGGCACCGTCGCGCCGACGGGCGTGGCCGCCACGGCCGTCGCCAGCGCCGCCGGGTCGTCGAGCGGCTTGCCGTTCCAGCGGCGGACCACGTCGCCCGTGGCGAGTCCGGCGTTCGCCGCGGGGCTGTCCGGCGTCACGCCGGCGACGAGAACCCCGTCCTTCGCGGCGACGCCCAGCGACTCCGCGAGTTCGGGCGTCAGCTTTTGGATCGACACGCCGAGCCAGCCACGCGTCACGCGGCCGTCCTTCTCGAGCTGTGGCACCAGCTCTCTCGCGACATTCACCGGGATGGCGAACCCGATCCCGATGTTGCCGCCACCCTGGCTGAAGATCGCGGTGTTGATGCCGACGACGTTGCCGCCCTGGTCGAACAGCGGCCCGCCGGAATTGCCCGGGTTGATCGAGGCGTCGGTCTGGATGAACTGGTCGTACGGTCCCTGTCCGATCGCACGACCCTTGGCGCTCACGATGCCGGCGGTGACGGAGTTGTCGAGGCCGAAGGGGTTGCCGATGGCCACCACCCAGTCGCCCACGGCGAGCGCGTCCGAGTCGCCCAGCGGCACCACGGGCAGTGCGTTCGGGCTCTCCACCTTGAGGACCGCGAGGTCGGTCTTGGGGTCGCGGCCGAGCACCCGTGCGGGCAGCTCGCGGCCGTCGCTCAAGGCCACCGTGATCTCCTTGGCGCGCTCCACCACATGGTTGTTGGTGAGCACGATGCCGTCGGCCCGGATGACGAAGCCCGAACCGGTGCCTCGCCGGCTGGGCGCGCCGCCGCGGGGGCCGCCGAAACCGCGGAACGGGCCGTCGGGGCCGAAGGGGACTGCGTTCGGGATGTCCTCGGTTGCTGCGTCTACCATGCCGACCGTCCGGACGTGGACCACGGCCGGCGCCGCCGTCGCCACGATGTCTGCGAACGACCGCGGCTGCGGTGCGGCCGGCGCGTCGGGCGCCTGGCGTGCCGGTGCGACCGCCGGAGCCGCGGCCTGCGCCGGGTCCGTCTGCGTCAGCTGGCCGGCGGCGAACCCGCCGGCCGCCAGAGTGCCGGCCAGGGTGGCGGCCAGGAGCCGCCGATTCATGCTCGGATCCATGTCGTGTCCTCCTCCCGATCGTCGGGCTGCTGCTTGGACGCACGACATACGACTGCGATGTGAGAAGGGCATGAGAGCACGATGAGAAAACGCTCATGCGCGCGCCGCCGGCAGCGATACCCGGACGCACGTCCCCGCCTCGCCGATGAGGCCGATGGACCCGCCGTGCAGCTCGACGATGGCCTTGGTGATGGCGAGGCCGAGCCCTGCGCCGCCGCGCTCTCGTGCGGGATCACCGCGCCGGAAGCGATCGAAGATCCGCTCGCGCAGCGCGCCGGGAATGCCCGGTCCGTCGTCCCGGACCTCGAGCACGGATCGATCACCGTCGGCGCCCGTCGTGATCGCGACGTGGGCGCCGTCGCCGCCGTGCGTGATGGCGTTCTCGCCGAGGTTGAACACCACGCGGAAGAGCAGGGGCGCGCTGCCGCGGACGAGGGCTGGTGCGCCGGCCACGGCGAGGCGGGCGCCGCCGCGGGCGGCGAGCGCGTCGAGCGCGGGCGCCGCGTCGGCGACGAGCTGGGCCAGGTCGACGGTGTCCGCCGGCAGCGCGAGCGCGCCGGCGTCGCTGCGAGCGAGGAACAGTAGGTCCTCCACCAGCGAGGTGAGCCGATCGACCTCCTCGAGGCAGCTCTCCAGGGCGTGCCGGTGCGGCGCGTCGGCCGGTGCGGCGGCGAGCGCGACGTCCAGTTCGCCGCGGAGGATGGTGAGCGGTGTGCGCAACTCGTGCGCGGCGTCGGCGCTGAACTGCCGGGCGGCCGCGAAGGAGCGTTCGAGCCGCGCCAGCATGTCGTTCAGGACCGCCGCGAGGCGGCCGAGCTCGTCGTCACCCGGGGCTACGGCGAGCCGTTGCGAGAGGTCCGCCGCGCCGATGTGCCGAGCGGCGGCGACCATGGCGCCCACCGGAGCGAGCGCGCGCCCGGCCAGGAACCAGCCGCCGGCGGCGGCGCCGAGCAGCGCGGCGGGCAGGAGCCCGGCCATGACGAAGAGAAAGCGCCGGCGCGCCGCCTCGACGACTTCGAGGGACATCGCGACCTGCACGAGGCGCACCGGCCTGCCCGCGTCCATGACCGGCATGGTGAGCGTTCGGACGGGGTCGGCGACGCCCATGAGTCGGACCGTGCGGAAGGTGGAGACGCCGCGCTTGGCGTTGCGCAACGCCTCCGGGTCGAGGGGCAGCGGCGGATAGCCGTCGGGTGTCAGGCCGGGGTCCGGCCGGCCGCGCGGGTCGAGCAGGCGGAAGAAGCGCTCGGCGCCCGCGGGGCCGAGCAGCGCGGCCAGGGCGTCCGCGAGCGACGCCTCGCCGCGTGGCGCCTGGCTCGATTCCGCCACCGTGCGGGCCAGGGTCTCCAGCGACGCGTCCGCCGTCTGTCGGAGCCCGCGGTCGAGCAGGATGCCCGTGCCGGTACCGAGCGCGAGCAGGAGGCCGCCCAACGCCGCCGTGTACCAGAGCGTCAGTCTGGCGCGGAGCGTGCGCGGGCCCACCGCCACGGTCACGGCTCGGGTACGCGCAACACGTAGCCCACGCCGCGCACCGTGTGGATGAGCTTCGGGTCGAAATCGGCGTCGATCTTGCGACGCAGGTAGTTCACGTAGACGTCGATCACGTTGGTGAAGGTGTCGAAGTTGACCCCCCAGACGTGCTGCGCGATCAGGGCCCGGCTCAGCACGCGGCCGGCGTTCCGCAGCAGGTAGTCGAGGAGGGCGTATTCCCGGGCGGTGAGCTCGATCCGCCGGCCGCCGCGTGTCACCGTTCGCGTGGCCGGGTCGAGTGCGAGGTCGGCGATGGCCAGCGTGGCGGGGGCGGGGTTGCCGCGCCGGAGAAGGGCGCGGACGCGCGCCAGCAGCTCGACGAACTCGAACGGTTTGGTCAGGTAGTCGTCGGCGCCGCCGTCGAGCCCGGCTACTTTGTCGGCGACGCCGCCGCGTGCCGTCAGCAGCAGCACCGGGGTTCGGCGCCCGCGCGCGCGCAGGTCGCGCAGCACCGACAGGCCGTCGCGGCCGGGCAACATGACGTCGAGGACCAGCAGCGCGTAGTCGTCCTCGAGCGCGCGGGCGAGAGCCGCGTTGCCGTCGTGGACGACATCCACGGGATGGCCTTCCGCTTCGAGGCCACGCCGGATGAAGCTCGCGACCTTCTTCTCGTCCTCGACCAGCAATATCCGCATGGGTCGGTCGGGCCGACGCGCCGCGGGCGGCGTCAGCGGCTCGGCGGCGGCGTCATCGCCCGGGCCACGTCACCGATCCGGATGGCCATGATGCGGACGGCCTAACGTGGTCCGGGCGGCGGGTCAACGGCCGGCTCGAGGACGGCCGCCCCGCGGAAGCGGCCGTGTCGCAAGTCGTCGAGCGCGTCGCCGGCCCGCGCGAGGGGGTAGAGCACGGTGGTGGAGCGCACCGACGCCTCGACCGCCACGCGCAGAAACTCCTCGCCGTCGCGCCGGGTGAGGTTGGCGACCGATCGCAGCACGCGCTCGCCCCACAAAAGGGCGTACGGAAACGACGGGATCGGGCTCATGTGGATGCCGCCGCACACGACCGCACCGCCCGGCTCCACTGCCGCCAGCGCGCGCGGCACCAGCTCGCCCGCCGGCGCGAAGATGAGGGCGGCGTCGAGCGGCTCGGGCGGGGGCGTGGTCGCGGGGCCGGCCCAGACCGCGCCCAGCGTGCGGGCGAAGTCCTGTGCCGCTGCGTCGCCGGGGCGCGTGAAGGCGAACACGCGCCGCCCCTGATGGCGCGCCACCTGCGTCACGAGGTGCGCCGCGGCCCCGAAGCCGTAGATGCCGATCCGCTCGGCGTCGCCGGCCAGGCGCAGCGTCCGGTAGCCGATCAATCCGGCGCAGAGCAACGGCGCCGCCTCGACGTCGGAGAGCGCGGCCGGCAGCGGGAGCACGTAGCGCGCGTTGGCGACCGTCTGCTCGGCGAAGCCACCAGGGCGCTGGTAGCCGGTGAAGCGCGCCGCGGGGCAGAGGTTCTCGGCCCCGCGAAGACAGAAGCGGCACTGGCCGCAGGTCCAGCCGAGCCACGGCACCCCAACGCGGTCCCCGACGGAGAGATCGCGTACTCCGTCGCCCACCGCCTCGATGCTGCCGGCGATCTCATGGCCGAGCACCAGCGGCAAAGCCGGGTCGGGTAGCTCGCCATCGACGATGTGCAGGTCGGTGCGACAGACGCCGCAGGCGCGGACGCGCACCAGGACCTCTCCCGGCCCGCAGTGGGGAACGGGGATGTCCGCGTCACGGAGCGGGCGTCCAGGAGCGTCCAGCAGCATGGCGCGCATGGGCGGGGCATAGGCCGTGCCACGGAGGGGGGCAACACCCGGTCGTGCATGGCCGCCCCCCGCCGGGACCTTTGCCCGATTGCCCCCGTGGCCGGTCTTCGGATAGTCCGGCACGCGATGCTCTGGCGAACACGATTTCTTCCCATGACGCTCGCCCTGGGGACCCTCCTGGCGCCTACGCTCGGGGCGGTCACCGTCCCCATCGGCCAGCCGGCGAGCCACCGCGGCGACGCCTGGCCCACGCCGCTCCGCACCCTCTGGGTCGACCGCTGCGGCCGGGGCGCCGCGGGGATATGCGGGTCGGTCGCGTGTTCGGACGCCAACCCGGGCACCAGTCAGAACGCCCCGCTCTGCACGCTGGCGAAGGCCGGCGACGTCGCGCAGCCGGGCGATCTGATCAACGTGCGCCCAGGCAGCACGACGTCGGACGTCTATTGGGAGGCGGACACGGAACGCGGCAAGGTGCTCCGGGCGACGCTGTCGGCGAGCGTCAAGGGAACCGCCATGTGCGCGGGCGGCTCGAAGAGCGGCTGGGGCTGCACCGCGGACGCGGGCTGCCCTGGGAGCTTCTGCGACTATCGGCCCGTCGTGCTGAAGGCATACGAGCCCGACGGGCAGCCCGTGCGCATCGACCCGGGCGGCAAGCATCCGCCGGACTTCGGCGCCGACCAGTGCTTCTCGCGCACCGGGCGATACGGGCGCTACGCCGGGCTCGCGTTCGGCGGGGCAGGGTCATGTGCGCCAGCCAGCAACGGCGGAGTGCGCAACGATCGCACCGAGTGCTACGGCGGCGCCTCGGAGGGCAAGCCGTGCTCGTCGCTCTCCGAATGCGGCAGCGGCGCCGTCGCGTGCGCGGCGCGCCCCTGGTACTGGGTCGTCGACGGGTTCCACTTCACCGGCTGGCACTACTACGATGCCCGCCTGAACCTGAACGACGGCGACGGCACGGCCACCGGCGCCCAGTGCAGCGAGAAGGCCCTCCAGATCTCCGGCCCGGGCTTCGGCGGTTGCCCCATCCCCGTCTCCATCACGGTGCAGAACAACGAATTCTCGCGCAACGGCGGCGGGGGCGTGCTCTGGGCCTTCCAGGCGGCGGGCATGCGGTATTTCAACAACCGGATCGTGAAGAACTACACGCGCGGCTACACCACCGTCGTGAACCACTGGCAACCGCGTGACGCGGACCGCAACCGCCGGACGTACATGTGGGGCAACGTCATCGGGGAATCGTACGACGACCCGCCGCCGTGGGCGAACCCGGGCTCGTTGCCGGGGCGCAAGATCTGCCGGCCGGCCGATGCGCAGAACCCGCCCACCCTGACGTGCATCGGCGGCGACACGCCCGGCGCATCGTGCCGCGAGGAGACCGATTGCGGGTGGGGGCACTGCGGGGGCCTGTGCGCCTTCGATCCCTACTACAACACGGGACCCGCCAATCAGGGTTACAACTGCGAATGCAGGACCGAGTGGGTCGACTGGGACGGCGATCCGGTGGTCCCGGTCAGCATGTGCGCGCCGGGCCTCGCCTGCGTCGCACAGAAGAACACCGGCGGTGGCGGGGTGCCGAGCGGCAACACCGAGGGGCGCGGCATCATCGTCGATCGCGGCTACACGTCGTCCGCCATCGACCTCCGCAACAACGTCATCTACGACAACGCGGCCGACTGCATCTCGGTGTTCCTGTCCGACGGCGGCAACGCCACGATGGGGCCCGGGGTCATCGCCAACAACACCTGCTACCACAATGCGAAGAAGGGGGCGTCCTATGGCGAGCTGAACCTGACGGCGCGCCATCTCGACGTCTTCAACAACCTGGTCGTCCCGCGGCCAGTCGCGTCGTGCAAAGCGGGGCGCGCCGGCGGACGCGCGTGTGGCACGTATGGGCAGCTGGGCGGCATCTGCGGGGCGGAGTCGTTCGGGTGCTCGGGCACCACGTTCTTCCAGTACGACAACATCGACATCGGCTCGAACAGCTACGCCGCCGCAGCGCCGCAGACCGTGCGGACCGGACATGATCTGCTCTTCGTGAATCTGCCCGGGTTCGTCGCCAACCCGCTCGGCCTCGAGTTTGCGGGCGCCGGCAGCGGAGAGGTGCGCAACACCAGTCTCTCCGCATACGTGGCGTACGGCGCCGCCAGGGGTTTGCAACGCGGCGTCCGCACCTTGGCAGGGGACGCCTTGTTCGCCAGCACGAATCCCGCCGTGGCGGACTTCCTGAAGGTGCGCGCCGGCTCCCCGGCGCTCGGCGCCGGCAATCCGGCGTACGCGCCGCGGTTCGACCGCCTGGGGAACCCGCGGAGCACGGTCGCGCCGACCATCGGCGCGTACGAGCTGACGGCCGTCGCGGGCGGTCCGACGACCACCGTCCCGACCGCGACCACCACGACCACGCTGCCGCCCACCGACCTCTGCAACGGAGTGCCGTCGGACGCCGTCGACCCGCGGGTCGTCCGGGTCCGGCGCTTCCGGATCGGGCGGTCCCCTGGCGGGTACGCGCTCAAGGCGAAAGCGGAGTTGCCCCCGCTGGATGGCATCGACCTCGCCGCCATCGGCATGGCCGCCGTCGTGGTGGACGAGGCGAACCGACCGCTCCTGGACATCAACCTGGGACCGCAGGACCTGGAGGCGACGGGTCGTGGCTGGAGGCTGGCGTCACGCCGCGCGGATCTCCGGCAGTTCGAGGCGCGTCTCGGCGCGGCGAGGACCCTGGTCACCCTGAAGGCGACACTGCCGGCGGTCGAACTGGTGAACGCCGCGGGGACGCCGGACACGAGTGGCGCGCTGTTCTGGCGACTGCGCCTGGGTCAACGCTGCGCCCACCGGTTCGCCCTCGCCTGCACCGTGTCCGGCCGCAGCCGGTTCCGCTGCAGCGGCGGCTAGACGCGCCTCGGCTCTCGCGGGGGTGAGCGGGCCGGGGCCCGCTCACCCCCAGCCGGCGAGGAAGAGCACGATCTCGAGGGCGATCAGGACCACGATCGTGATTTCGAGCGCCTCGGCGCGGGCGGTGGTGACGCGCTCGAGGAGCAGCGCGTGCATCTGTTGGAGGACGTCGAGCTTGCGGCCGACGCTGTCTTCCCAGGTCCGCAGCGCCAGGCGTTCGGCCGTCCGCCCGTAGACCTTCGCGAGATAGATGTCGCCGCTCGACTTGAAGGCGTTGTGGACGCGTTCGACGATGCTCGCGACGTCCATGCGGATCGCGGCGAGCTCGGTCACGGCCCGGCGATAGCGCCGGTGCAGGAGGGGCACCCCCCGGGGCGGCGCGGTGGCGAGGGCGAAGGTGTCGTTCATGTAGCGGTCGAGGACGTCGTCGTAGAAGCGGAGCTCGAGCAGCTGAACGTTCAGGTACTCGAGCACGTTCACCGTGTCGGCGTAGTCTTCGTCGTCGACCACCACGGCGACGTTCCATTCCGTGACCACGAGGTCGTCGGGGTAGTACGAGAGCGCGGTCCGGAAGACCTCCGCCGTCTCCGCGTCGGACAGCAGCCGCCCCTCGCAGCGCAGCGCGGCGGCTAGGGTCGGCCGTGCGGCCGCCAGAAGGTCCGGGACGGTGGCGGGCGGCTCGACGCGGTCGACCTGCAGCACATAGTAGTCCTCGACGAACCGATTCAGGCCCGGTCGCGAGATCGCGGGACGGATGCGGGCGAACAGCGGTGCGAGCAGCGCGCGGGCGGCGTCCTCGAAGGGACCGGCGCCGGTGAGCCGGGCGGTCAGCGCGGGCAGGCGGTCGAGCGCCTCGTCGAGCGGCGCGTACAGCAGGATGGTGAGTGCCCCGACCTCGTGGATGCGGGCGGTGGCGGTGACGGTGATGCTCGCCTCGCCGAGCGACACCGTCTGGGCGCCCAACGCCACGCGCACGGCCGGCGGCGGGGCGGCCAGGTGCGCCGGCGCCGCCCGCCGTCCGCGCGCCGCCTCGACGTCGCCGGCGCCGGCGAGGGTTGCGGCGCGGGCCAGGTCGATTTCGTAGCCGACGTCGAAAGAGAACAGGCCGATCAGCTGGCCGATCAGGCGCACGCGGCGGCGATCGAGACGCGCCCGCGGGCGCTCACTTCTTGGCCGCGCGGGCCGGCTTGTCCGGGACTCGGATGGTGAGCACGGGCACCGTCGAGTGGCGGACGACCTTCTCCGCCACGCTCCCGATCAGCAGATGCTTGAGGCCGCTCCGCCCCGAGGTGGCCATGACCACGAGGTCGGCCCGGCGCGCGGCATCGAGGATGCACTGGGACGCATCGCCGATGTCGACCCGGTAGGTGACCGGCGGCGCGTCGGCTCCGAGCGCCTTCTCGACCAGCTTCTCGAGCCGCGCCTTCTGCTCCGGGACGAACTGCGACGGTGGCGGCAGGGTGTCGGCGGCGAGCCCGAAGGGGACGTCGGCCGGCACGTAGAAGGGCACGATCACGTGCAGCACGGTGAGCGCGCCGCCGTGGGTGCGCGCCAGGCTGGCGGCCGTCTTGAGCGCGACGGTGGCCTGGGACGAGAAGTCGTGGGGCACGAGGATGCGGCGGAAGAGCGGAGCGGGGGGCATCGGATCACCTCCTAGATGGGGCGCCGCGCGGCGCCGTCGATTCCGGTTTGCCTCAGACGCTGGTCGGCAAGCAAGCCAGGCCGCGGGGCGAGGTCGGTCGTCAGGGAGCGGCGAGGCGGGCGACGGCGTCCGGCGGCAGGACGATGTTGGCTTCGCGATAGAAGATCAGGACGAGCGCGATCAGGAACATGGCGACCGAGCCGGCGAGCCCGGCGAGCCGGCCGAGCGGCGAGTCGAGTCGCAATTCCAGCAGCCGGCAGGACGCGAGCAGCACGGCGAGGGCGCCCATCGCCGTGTGCGTGACCTGGATGAGATAGGCGCTCTTCAGCTCGAAGGCGACGTGGGAGTGGACCAGCAACAGGAGGCCGCCGGCGGCGGCGAGGGTGGGGAACACGTAGGCCAGACGCCCGGCGTCGCGGCCACGGCGCCGGGCGCGCCATTCGACGAGGCCGAGGGTGACGGCGAGAACGCCGGCGAGGCGGTGCTGCATGTCCTCGGCGCTCACGAGCGTGGTCTGCCAGAAGCCCCGTGGCCCGAACGGCCAGACCCCGTCGACGGCCATCGACCGGAGGAACACGAAGACCCCGAGCGCCGCGATCCCCAGCGGCCAGTGTTGCGCCCAGCGCCAGGCGGGGCGAGCGGAGGCGAGAGCGAGCAGGCTCATGGCGAGCAGGAAGAGGCCGGCCACGTTGTGGCTGAAGTTCGACCACGAGTAGGCTGCGACGGTTCGTTCGCCGCCCACTGCGGCGTACGGGTCGGAGGTGTTGCGGATCATGGTGCCGACCGACGGAGTCCGGAGGGCCGGCATCTTCGGCCGGAACACCTCGACCACCTCGGCGACGGAGGCGCGCTCATCGGTGGTATCGCGGGCCGGGGGCTGCGACGAGAGGCCCGCCGCGGTGAAGAGCAGCACGATCGCGAGCATGCCCTCCGCCTCGACCAGATATGGTACGCGGGTGAGCAGCGGCCGGTCGTTCCGGCACCGCCGCCAGGCGCGGACCGCGAGCAGGTTCCCGCCGGCGAGCAGCAGGGCCGCGGCGAGCAGACCGATCTTCGTGACCACGAGGGAGCCGTAGCCGGTCCCGATCAGACCGTCCCACGCGCCGACGTACCAGCCGGCGATCGGCAAGGCGAAGAGCACCAGCAGGACCACCGCGCTCATGGCCAGGGTCGAGAAGCGCGCCACGAGGCGCGGCCAAAGGGCGCGCACTCCCTCGTCGTCACGGGCGAGGCGCCAGGCGCTGCCCAGATGGATCAGGCCGCCCGCCCACACCGAGGCGGCGACCTGGTGGAGCACGGTGAACGCCATGAGGCGCTCGCGGTCGTCGAGGCGACCCGCCGCGTGCACCAGCCAGGCCCCGACCACAGCGGTCACCCCGGCGAGCGCACCGACCGTCGCCCAGGCGGCGGCAGCGTGGGGGCGGCGGCGCGCGCCGAACGCCGCCATCGCGAGCGCCGCCGCGCATGCCGCGCGCGCGAGCCCCGCGCGGAACTGCAGGGTTTCGGGGTAGCGTGCGATGACGTCGGGCCCGAGGTACCCCGCGAGGACGATGGCCTTCAGGCACAGCACGGCGAGCTGGCAGACGGCCAGCACCGCGGCGCTCCAGCCGAGGAGGGCGGCGGCGCGGGCGCGGAGCGTGTCGGTGGCGGCGCTCCGCTCGCCCGGCACGACCGCCAGCGCAAACGCGACGCCCCCGAGCGCAACGGCGAGCGCCACCAGCAGGACGCCGCCCAGGAGGCCGTCGGAGAAGTCCGCGAACCCCTGCACGGCGCTCAGCGGGGTGGATCGACGCGAAAGCGGAAGACGCTCTCGGTCACGTGGCCGTCGGCGGCGAGGACCTTGTACCGGAGCGCGTACGCGCCGGGTGGCAGCGGCGGCAGGTCGACGACGACGTCGCTCGGCTGCTCGCCCGCCCGCACGTCGAGGGCGCGGTCCGGTCCTGCGCCGCGCAGCACCACCTGGGCGAAGCCCGTCTCGATGCCCGAGTTGAAGGTGAGCGTCACCGGCGTGGCGGTGTCGGCCGCGATCGGCCGGTCGCGGACCGACGTCTTCGTGAGGACGGCATGCGCCCCCACGGTGGTCGCACTCGCTACCAGCGCGACGACGACACCGCGTACGAACCCCCGCAAGCGCTGATCTGGTATGTCGCAACCCGTCGTGGGTCAAGCGTCTCCTTCGGCTGGACTTCCCCCAGATGATGCGGTAGCGCGACGCGGGCGTGCAGCCGATGTCGGCGGTGCGCGCGCCCGGAGCCGTCATGGCCAGCAAGCCCTGGGACAGCCGCCTCGCGCATCGGCTGGTGCTGCCGCTGCGGGGGACCGCGGTGCACCCGAACCACGTCACGACGCTCGCACTCGCCACCGGCCTGGCGGCCGCCGCCTGCTACGCCCGCGCCACGCCCGCGTCGGCGAACCTGGGTGCCGCGCTGTGGATCGTCGCCTGCATCCTCGACCATGCGGACGGTGAGCTGGCGCGACTGACCGGCAAGACCTCCGTCTTCGGGCATCGGTACGATCGGGCGGCGGACCTGGTGGTGAAGCTGTGTCTCTTCGCTGGCATGGGGGCCAGCCTTCGTCACGGGCCCCTCGCGGACTGGGGCCTTCCGGTCGGCCTGCTCGGCGGCGTCGCCCTGCTCGCCATCTTTCTGCTGCGGGGGGCCATGGCGCGCCGGCGCGGCCCTGCCGCGTTTGCCCAGCCCAGCGCTGGCGGCTTCGAGATCGAGGACGTCCTGTACGTCATCGCGCCGCTCACGTGGCTCGGGTGGCTCGGGCCGTTCTTGGTGTTGGTCGCGATCGGGGTGCCGTTGTTCGCGCTGTGGACCGCGTGCCAATTCTTGCGCCGGCCGCCGCCCGGGGACGCTGGGGGAAGCGCGTCAGGGCTTGACCAGTCTGTTGCGGCACGATTTACAGCGGGCCGGAGCATGGGACAGGAGGCGGCCGGACGATCTCCGGGTGCGGGCGGGCCCCGCGCGTGAGGGCGACGAGTCCCAACGGGCGCGGCGTCACCGACGCGTCGTCGCTGTCGATCCCGCGCGTCGCCGTCCCGGGTCTGCTGGTCGGGCTGGCGCTCTTCACGGCGTTGCTGGCCACCCACGGCGTCGGGGAGGTGCTGCGGGCGCTCCGCGTCGCCGGGATGGGGTTGCTCGCGGTGGCGGCGTTGCACGTGGTGCCGATGCTGGCCGACGCCATCGGGTGGCGCCGCCTCCTGCCGTCGGAACTGCGGCCGGCGATCGGGCGGATGCTGTGGGCGCGCTGGATCGGCGAGTCGGTCAACGGGTTGCTGCCGGTGCTCCAGGTCGGCGGGAACATCGTGAAGGCGGGCCTGCTGGCGCGGACCGGCATCGGCGGAGCGGTGGCGGGCGCCACGGTGGTGGTCGACGTCACGCTGGTGATGCTGACCCAGATCTTCTTCACCGTGATCGGGCTCGCGCTCCTGCTGCTGTACATCGGCGGGCACCCGCTGGCGCTGCCCGTGGCCGTCGGGCTCGTCATCATGGGCAGCATCCTCGCCGCGTTCTACGCCGCGCAACGCAAGGGCGTCTTCGGCGCGCTGGCGCAGATGCTGGCGCGCATGGGGGAAGGCCGCTGGAGCACGCTGGTGGCGGGGGGTGACGCGCTCGACGCGTCGGTGGCCGTGCTCTACCGCCAGCCGCGCACCATCGCCGCGTCGAGCGCGTGGCACCTGGCCAGCTGGCTGCTCGGCACGGGCGAGGTGTGGCTCGCGATGTGGCTGCTCGGCCATCCCATCGGGCTCGGCGAAGCGATCATGCTCGAGAGCGTGGGGCAGGCGGTGCGCGCGGGCGCCTTCGCCGTACCGGGCGCGCTCGGGGTGCAGGAGGGCGGCTACGTGATGCTCGGGCGGGTGTTGGGGCTCGCGCCCGAGACCGCGCTGGCGCTGTCGCTCGCGAAACGAGTCCGGGAAGTCGTGCTCGGCATCCCGGGGCTGATCGCGTGGCAGCTCGAGACGGCGGCGGGCCTGCGGGCGGTCGAGGCCGAGGATGTGGAGGCGAGACGGGCATGAGCGCGCTGGCGCGAGCGATCAACACCGGTGGGCGGGTCATTCAACGGACCCGGCTCCCGCTCATCCGGCTCGACGAGGACCACCTGCTCGAGGAGGCGCGGCTGCGCACGGGGCTCGACGACTTCGGCGACCCCGGATTCCGCGAGCCGCTCCGGCGGGTGATCGCGGATTTCGAGCAGGAGGCGCGGCTCAGCTTCCTCGGTCGCATCGCGGCCCGCCAAGATCTGATCCGGCTACTGTCGAACCGCCTGCGCATCGAATGGCAGCGCGCGCGGTATCCGGCGCTCGCCGAGCAGCCCGTGTCGACCCCGCTCTTCGTGACCGGGTTGCCGCGCACCGGGACCACGCTGCTCCACGGGTTGCTGGCGCAGGACCCGGGACACCGGGCGCCGCTCAGTTGGGAAATGATGTTCCCGGCCCCCCCGCCCGAGCGCGCGCACCACCACCACGATCCCCGGATCGCCGCTGCGGAACGACAGCTGCGCTGGTTCCACCGCCTCAACCCGGCGTTTCGTCGCATCCACGACCTGGGCGCGCGCCTGCCCGAAGAGTGCCTCATCATCACCAGCCACTCGTTCCTGAGCTTCCAGTTCCAGACCAGCCACGACGTCCCCACCTATCAGCGATGGCTCGAGGCGCAGGATCTGCGCCCGAGCTACGCCTGCCACCGGCGGTTCCTCCAGCACCTGCAGTGGCGCTGGCGGGGCGAGCGCTGGATCCTGAAGGCGCCGGCGCACCTCTTTGGCATCGCGGCGCTGTTCGACGTCTACCCGGACGCGGGTGTCATCCTCACGCACCGCGACCCGCTCGAGGTGGTCGGGTCGCTGGCGAGCCTCACCTACACCCTGCGCAGCACGTTCGCCGAGGACACCGACCCGGTGCGGGTGGGGCCGGAGATGACCGCCCGCTGGAGCGATGGGCTCTACCGGGCCCTTCGCGAGCGCGATCGTGGCGTGGTGTCGCCCGCGCGTTTCTTCGACGTGCGCTACGACGAGTTGCTGCGCGACCCGATCGACGTCGTGCGGCGCATCTACACTCACTACGGCATGCGCTACACGCCCGCGGCGGAAGAGCGGATGCGCCGGTTCCTGGCGCGGCACCCGAAGGACAAGCACGGGCGGCATCGCTACACCCTGGCCGAGTTCGGGCTGGACCGGGACGAGGAAGCGGCGCGCTACCGTCCATACTGCGAGCGCTTCGCGCTCTGAGCGTGCCCCCGGCGCTGCCCCGATTCGTCGCCTTCGGCGAGGCGCTCGTCGACTTTCTCCGCCGGGACGATGCCGGCACGTGGCTGGCGCGCCCCGGAGGGTCGCCGTGGAACGTCGCGCGGGTCGCGGCGCGGCTGGGGGTCGCCGCGGCGTTCGCCGGCGCGGTGGGTGCGGATCCGCTGGGCGAGGAGCTGGCGCGGGCGGGTGACCGGGCGGGACTGGATGCACGCTTTCTCCAGCGCGTCGACCGTCCTCCGCTGCTGGCCCTGGTGCACGCGACCGATCCGCCCCGGTATGTCTTCGTCGGCGAGGCGGACCTCCACTTCGATCCCGAGGCATTGCCGCCGGGCTGGCTCGGCGCCGTTGGGGTCGCCCACTTCGGGTCGATCAGCCTGGCGCGCGAACCGCTCGCCACCCGACTCGTCGCCGTGGCGGAACGCTGTCGGGCGGCCGGCGTGCACATCACCTTCGATCCGAACCACCGCCGCGCCATGGGGCCCGACTGGCCGGCGGTCGCGGAGCGGCTGGTGCGCCTCGCGCACGTCGTGAAGCTCTCCGTGGAGGACCTCCGCCACCTGGTGCCGGGGTGTGCGGAGGGCGAGGCGCTCGAACGGCTGCGGGCGTGGAACCCGACCGCGGTGGTGGTGCTCACGCGCGGGGCCGCGGGCATGCGCCTGGTCGGCCCGGGGGCCGTGATCGAGCAGCCGGCCTTCACCGTGCCCGTCGTGGACACGGTGGGGGCGGGTGACGCCTGCCTGGGCGGCTGGGTCGCGAGCTGGCTCGGGCGGCCGGACGCCCCGCTGCGGACGCATCTGGCGTTCGCCGCGGCGACGGCCGCCGCCGCGTGCCGGCAGCCGGGGGCGTACGCTCCGACGCGGCGAGAAGTCGAGGCGGAGCTGGCGGGATGAGCGCGCCGATCGGAGGTTCGCGCGCGTTCCTCGAGCGCCACGCGGCCGACACCCTCGCGTTTTATCATCCCCGGTGCCTCGACCAGACGGGCGGGTGCTACCACGCGCTCCGCGATGACGGCACGGTGTACGACGCACGCACGCGACACCTGGTGTCGAGCACGCGGTTCGTCGTCAACTTCGCGCGGGCATGGCGGCACGATCGCGGCGCGCGCTGGCGCGCCGCGCTCGCGCACAGCCTCGCGTTCCTGCGGCGGGCGCACCGCGATCCGGTCACCGGCGGCTACGCCTGGACGCTGCGGTGGGACGGCGGGCGCGCCACCGTCCTGGATGCCACGAACCACTGTTACGGGCTCGCGTTCGTCCTGCTCGCGTATGCGCACGCCGTGCTGGCCGGGATGGAGGACGCGCGTGTCCACTTGGACGAAACGGTGGCGCTGATGGAACGGCGGTTCTGGGAACCCGCCGCCGGGCTGTACGCCGACGAGGCGAGCGCCGACTGGTCGTGTCTGGCGCCGTATCGCGGCCAGAACGCCAACATGCACGCCTGCGAGGCGTTGCTGGCGGCGTGGGAGGCGACGCGCGAGCCATGGTATCTCGACCGCGCCGAGACGCTCGCACGCCATGTGACGATCCGGCAGGCGGAGCTCGCGGGGGGACTGGTCTGGGAGCACCATCACGCCGACTGGTCGGTGGACTGGGAGTACAACCGGCACGACCGGACCAACATCTTCCGGCCCTGGGGACATCAACCGGGCCACCTGACGGAGTGGGCGAAGCTGCTGGTGATGCTGGACCGCGCCCGCCCGGCGGCGTGGCTCGTGCCGCGCGCCGAAGCGCTCTTCGAGGCCGCCGTCGCGGGCGCGTGGGACGCCGAGTACGGCGGACTCGTGTACGGGTTCGGGCCCGACGGCGCGTGGTGCGACGACGACAAGTACTTCTGGGTGCAGGCGGAATCGCTGGCCGCGGCCGCGGCGCTGGGCGCGCGGACGAGCGCCGCGCGCTGGTGGGAATGGTACGACCGCCTGTGGTCGTATGCCTGGCGGCGGTTCGTGGACCGCCGGCGCGGCGCCTGGTACCGCGTCCTGCGGCGCGACCACCGCGCCGTGTCCGACGAGAAGAGCCCGCCGGGCAAGGTCGACTACCACACGGTCGGCGCCTGCTGGGACGTGCTGCCGCTGCTGGCCTGAGTGCCGGCTTTCCGGCGCCGGGGCGGCGTACTACAAGGACGCCGGTGGCGGACGCGATCCTCGTCCTCAACGCGGGCTCGTCGAGCCTCAAGTTCGAGGTCTTTCTGCTCGACGGCGCCGGGCTCGCGCGCGCCGAGGAGGGCGTCCTCGAAGAACTGCACGACCACCCGCGCTTCGTGGTGCGGACCGCCGCCGGCGAACAGGTGGCGGACCGGCGCTGGGAGCAGGGCATCGGCCACGCGGGCGCGCTCGACGTGCTCTTCGCCTGGCTGGAGGACCATCAGGCGGGCCGCCGCCTGGTGGCCGTCGGACACCGCGTGGTGCACGGGGGCACGGCGTTCTCGGCGCCGGTCCGCGTCACGGCGGAGGTGATCGCGCAGCTCGACGCGCTGGCGCCGTTGGCGCCCCTGCACCAGCCCGGCAACCTGCTGCCGGTGAAGGCGCTGGCGGCGCAACGTCCGGGGCTGCCGCAGGTGGCGTGCTTCGACACCGCCTTCCACCGCACCATGCCCTGGCGCGCGCAAGCCTTCGCGCTGCCGCGGGCGCTCACGGAGGCCGGCGTCCATCGCTACGGCTTCCACGGCCTGTCCTACGAGTATGTCGCGTCGGTGCTGCCGGCATTGGACCCGCGCGCCGCCGCCGGGCGCACCGTGGTGCTGCACCTCGGCAACGGTGCGAGCATGTGTGCGCTCGCGGGCGGGCGGAGCGTCGCCACGACGATGGGGTTCACGGCGCTCGACGGCCTGCCGATGGGCACGCGCTGCGGCAGCCTCGACCCTGGCGTGGTGCTGCATCTGCTGGAGGCACGCGGACTCGACGCGCCAGCCGTGACGCAGCTGCTCTACCACGAGTCCGGTCTCCTCGGCGTGTCCGGGGTTTCGAGCGACATGCGACTCCTGCTGGCGTCCGACGACCCTGGCGCCGGCGCAGCGGTGGAGTTGTTCTGCTACCGGATCGGCCGCGAGCTCGGCTCGCTGGCGGCGGCGCTGGGCGGCTTGGACGCGATCGTGTTCACGGCCGGGATCGGTGAGCACGCGCCGACGGTGCGCGCCGCGGTCTGCCGCGACGCCGCCTGGCTGGGCGTGGTGCTCGACGCGGCCGCCAACGCGGCCGGGGGCCCGCGCATCAGCGCGCCGGCCAGCGCGGTGACCGTCTGGGTGGTGCCGACCGACGAGGAGTTGATGATCGCCCGGCACACGCGCGATCTGGTGGAGGCGCCGCCCGCCGGCCGGACTCAGTAGAAGTCGATCTGGAGCCGGGTCTGGAGCGCGTGCAGGTTGCCCGCGTCGGGCCGGCGCCGGATGGCGGCGAAGACGTACTCGAACTTGAGGACCATGTAGTGTCCCAGGTACCAGCTCAGGTCGAGCGTGACGTCCGTCTCCCGGCCGCCCTGGATCGGCCCATCCGTCAGGTCGAGATACGAGAGACGCGCCGCCGCCCGAACGCCTCCCCAGGTGCGCTGTCTCCAGGAGAAGGGACGGACGGGATCGAAGCGCGCGAGGCTGCCGTCGCCCCGGTCGTAGGGCTGGGTGTCGTCGGTGAGAAAGCGACTCACGAGGGCGTACGTCCCCCACAGCGTGGCGGTGCGCCGGTCCCGCACCTGGGTGACGAGCGCTTCGCTCATCATGAGCCAGGGCCCGCGGATGCGCGCGAATTCGACGCCGACAGTCGACGAATCGTTGGCCCGGATCCTGCCGGTGTCGAGGAACGTCGGGGCGAGGAAGCTTTCCGGTCGCGCGCGATAGCGGACGTCTTCGGGCGCGACGAGGGTGCTCGCGCTCGCGCCGAGGTGGGTGAGGCGGGGCGACACCCGCGCGTCCTCGACGAGCCAGGTGAGCCGGCCGATGGCGCGGGCGCCGGCCTGGGACTGGTCGCCGACGACCGGCGTCTGGATGGTGCGGAAGGCGCCGAACGCCCACGTGACGCGTTCGCCGAGGACGGGCCCCCCGATTTCGATGCCGGCGGACCGCCCCGGGGCGAAGGCCAGGACCGGCAGGCCGGATTCCATGAACACCGTATCGCGGTTGCCGGTGACGGACTCGAGCGTCATGGGGGGGCTGAAGTTGCCGATCTTCAAGCGGCCGATGTGCGGCACCTGCCGCAGCCAGACGAAGACGTCTCCCAGCTGCAGCGTTCGCTCCTGCAGCTCAAGGTCGACGGCGTAGCTGACCTGCTTGAGCAGGTAGAAGTCGCCGCGCGTGCCGAAGCGGAGACGGCGGAGCGCGATGCCGGCCTCCACGGTCTCGAGACCGCGGGCGCTCGCGTAGTCGGCGGCGTCCACCTGCACGCGCCCGCCGATGCGCCCCACGAACGCGAGGCGCTCCTCGAGGGGCTTCCCCGACAGCGGCGCGGTGTCGGGGCCGATCCAGAGTCGGTCGAATGGAATCTCGAGATGGTAGTGGACGCCGTCGTCCCACCACCACTGCCAGGTGAGCGTGGGCGCGGGGGCCTCTTGCGCCGCGCCGGCCACCGGGGCAGGCGGCGCCGCGCGTGTCGCGGGGCCCGCGGCCAGCAGCACCAGGGCGACGACCGCCGCTCCTCCCCGTCCCGCCGTCGCCCGTCTCCGGTCACCGTTCCACACCGTCTGCCTCCGCCCGGCCGGCCGCCGCCGGCGCATGGTGCCACATCCGGAGGTCGGTCTGTACCCACCCCGAGGAGGCCCGCCCGCCCTGACATCCCGGGCGATCTGCGCTACAGACCGCCCGCATGACGGAGACGACCACTGCGGGCGCGGTGCGCCTGGAACACGATTCGCTGGGCGAGGTCGCGGTGCCGGCGGACCATCTCTGGGGCGCGCAGACGCAGCGCTCGATCCAGAATTTCCCGATCGGCCTCAAACGCTTCGTGTGGGGCCGGCCGGTGATCCGCGCACTCGGCATCCTGAAGCAATGCTGCGCGCTGGCCAACGGCGAGCTCGGGACGTTGCCCCGCGAGACCGTGGACCTGATCGTGCGCGCCGCTGGCGAGGTGATCGACGGCCGCCTCGACGCCGAGTTCCCGCTGGTCGTCTTCCAGACCGGATCAGGGACGCAGTCGAACATGAACGCCAACGAGGTCATCGCCAACCGGGCCATCCAGCTGGCCGGTGGCGTGGTGGGGTCGATGCGGCCCGTCCACCCCAACGACGACGTCAACCGCAGCCAGTCGTCCAACGATACCTTCCCGACCGCCATGCACATCGCGGCGGTGCAGGAGATCGAGGACGTGATGATGCCAGCGGTGCGCCGTTTGCGCGACACGTTCGCCGCCAAGGCGGACGCCTATGGGGGCGTGGTGATGGTCGGCCGCACGCACCTGCAGGACGCCACACCGGTGACCCTGGGCCAGGTCATCGGGAGCTGGGCGGCGCAGCTGGACCAGGCGCTCGACGGCGTCGCGCGGGCGATGCCCGGCGTCTACGAGCTGGCCATCGGCGGCACCGCGGTGGGAACCGGGTTGAATGCGCCGGCTCGCTTCGGCGACGTGACCGCACGACACATCGCGCAGGAGACGGGCAAGCCGTTCGTGTCGGCCCCGAACAAGTTCGCGGCGCTCTCCGCGCACGACGCCATGGTGACATTGAGCGGGTCGCTCCGCACCCTCGCGGGAGCGCTGATGAAGATCGCGAACGACGTCCGGTGGTACGCCAGCGGGCCGCGCGCCGGGATCGGGGAGATTCGTATCCCCGAGAACGAGCCCGGCTCGTCGATCATGCCAGGCAAGATCAACCCGACGCAGAGCGAGGCGCTCACCATGGTGGCGGTGCAGGTCTTCGGCAACGACGCCGCCGTCGCCATGGCGGGCTCTCAAGGCAATTTCCAGCTCAACGTCTTCAAGCCGGTCATGGTGCACAACGTGCTCGAGTCGGCGGAGCTGCTCGCGGACGCGTGCCTGGCGTTCGAGGAGCACTGCGCCCGCGGCATCGAGCCCAACCTGCCGCGCATCCAGGAGCACCTGGACGCCAGCCTGATGCTGGTGACGGCCCTCAACCCCCACATCGGCTACGAGCGATCCGCGAAGATCGCCCTCAAGGCCCACCGGGAGGGACTCACCTTGCGGGAGGCGGCGCTGGCGCTGGGGTTCGTCACCGGGGATCAGTTCGACGCCTGGGTGCGGCCCGCCGACATGACCCGCCCGCTGCCGGAGTGATGGGCGGGCTGTAGTGGGACTGATGCCGGGTGCAAGGCGAGGTAATTTGACTGCTCGACCTGGCAGTTTAGCCTCGCAGCGGGAGCCATGAGACCGCATTCGACACAGGGGGGGCGATGAGTTCGCCGCGGCCGTTCTTCGCGTCCACGATCGGCAAGAAGATCGTCATGGCCGTCACGGGGCTCGTGCTCGTGGGGTTCGTCCTCGGGCACATGTCGGGCAACCTGCTCATCTATCTGGGGCCCGAGGCGCTCGATGCGTACGCGGAGTTCCTGCGCCATTTTCTGCACGGCGGCGGCCTCTGGATCGCCCGGGCGGTGCTGCTGACCTGCGCGGCGCTGCACGTCTGGGCGGCCGTGTCGCTGACGCGCGCGGACCGCGCCGCACGGCCGGTCGGCTACCGCGAGTGGGCCGCCAGCCAGTCCACGTTCGCCTCCCGCATGATGCGCTGGAGCGGCGTCGTCATCCTGGCCTTCATCGTCTACCACCTCCTCGACCTGACCCTCGGCGTGGTGAACCCGGGCTTCGAGGAAGGGCGGGTGTATCGCAACGTGGTGGCGAGCTTCCAGGTCGTGCCGGTCGCCCTGTTCTACATCGGGGCGATGCTGCTGCTCTGGGGCCACCTGCGCCATGGCATCTGGAGCCTGCTGCGCACGCTCGGGCTGGGCCACCCGCGATACGATGTGATGGCGCACCGGGTGGCGGCGGCCGTCGCGACGCTGGTCGTCGCCGGCAACGTGTCGTTCCCCCTCGCCGTGCTCCTCGGCGTCGTGAAGTAGCCCACCGGAGGATATGCGCGTCATGGAGCTGCGGTCGAACGTCCCGTCGGGCCCCCTCGAACAGAAGTGGGAGAAGCACCGCTTCGAGATGAAGCTGGTCAACCCGGCCAACAAGCGCAAGTACCACGTGATCGTGGTCGGGACCGGCCTGGCGGGCGCGAGCGCGTCGGCGTCGCTCGCCGAGCTGGGCTACAAGGTCACCTGCTTCTGCTATCAGGACAGCCCGCGCCGCGCGCACTCCATCGCCGCGCAGGGCGGCATCAACGCCGCCAAGAACTACCGGAACGACGGCGACAGCGTCTTCCGCCTGTTCTACGACACGGTGAAAGGCGGCGACTTCCGCTCGCGCGAGGCCAACGTCTACCGGCTGGCCGAGATGTCGGTGAACATCATCGACCAGTGCGTGGCGCAGGGCGTGCCGTTCGCCCGCGAATACGGCGGGCTGCTCGACAACCGATCCTTCGGCGGCGCGCAGGTGTCGCGCACGTTCTACGCCCGCGGGCAGACCGGCCAGCAGTTGCTGCTGGGCGCCTACCAGGCGCTCGAGCGTCAGATCGGCCTCGGCACGGTGACGATGCACGCGCGCCACGAGATGCTCGAGCTGGTGGTGGTCGACGGCCGGGCGCGGGGCATCGTCGTGCGCGATCTCGTCACCGGCGAGATCCGGTCGCACGTCGCCGACGCCGTCGTGCTCGCCACCGGCGGCTACGGCAACGTCTTCTACCTCGCCACCTACGCCAAGGGCTGCAACGCCACCGCCATCTGGCGCGCCTACAAGCAGGGCGCCGGCTTCGGCAATCCGTGCTTCACGCAGATCCACCCGACCTGCATCCCGCGCACCGGCGACTACCAGTCGAAGCTCACGCTGATGAGCGAATCGTTGCGCAACGACGGGCGCATCTGGGTGCCACTCGCGCAAGGGCGACCGGCGGGCGCCGGGCGACATCCCCGAGGCCGAGCGCGACTACTACCTCGAGCGCATGTATCCGAGCTTCGGCAACCTGGCGCCCCGCGACATCGCGTCGCGCGCCGCCAAGCGGGTCTGCGACGAAGGCCGCGGCGTCGGGCCGTTCGGGCAGGGCGTCTACCTCGACTTCGCGGAAGCGATCGGCCGCCTCGGGCGGCGGACCATCGAGGAGAAGTACGGCAACCTGTTCGAGATGTACGAGCGCATCACCGGCGAGGACCCGTACGCGGTGCCGATGCGCATCTACCCGGCGACGCACTACACCATGGGCGGGCTGTGGGTGGACTACGACCTGATGAGCACCATCCCCGGGTTGTTCGTCGCCGGGGAGGCCAATTTCTCGGACCACGGCGCCAACCGGCTCGGCGCCAGCGCCCTCATGCAGGGCTTGGCGGACGGCTACTTCGTGTTGCCCTACACCATCGGCAACTACCTGGCGGGGATCCGGCCGGACGGCATGCGGCCAGACCACGCCGCGTGCAAGGCAGCGGAGGCGGCCGTCGACCAGCGGGTCCGGCGACTGCTGGACATCCGCGGCCGCCGCACCGTCACGTCCTTCCACCGCGAGCTGGGCAACCTGATGTGGGAGTACTGCGGCATGGCGCGGACCGCGACCGGCCTGGAGCAAGCGCTGCAGAAGATTCCGGCGCTGCGCGAGGAATTCTGGCAGGACGTCACCGTCCCCGGCAGCGGCGCGGAGCTGAATCAGTCGCTCGAAGTGGCGGGCCGGGTGGCGGATTTCCTCGAGCTGGGCGAGCTCATGTGTCGGGATGCGCTCGCGCGCGAGGAGTCGTGCGGTGGCCACTTCCGCGAGGAGCACCAGACCGAGGAGGGCGAGGCGAAGCGCGACGACGAGCGATTCTGCCACGTGGCGGTCTGGGAGCACGCGGGGGAGGGGCAGACGCCGCGCCGCCACGAGGAACCGCTCGTGTTCGAGAACGTGCACCTGGCCACGAGGAGCTACAAGTAATGAACCTCACCTTGCAGGTCTGGCGCCAGAAAGACCCGGCGGCGGAAGGGCGCTTCGTCACCTACCGCGCCACGGACGTGAGTCCGCACATGTCGTTTCTCGAGATGCTCGACGTGGTCAACGAGCGGCTGATCGAGAAAGGCGAGGAGCCGATCGCGTTCGACTACGACTGCCGCGAGGGCATCTGCGGCACCTGCGGGATCGTCATCAACGGGCGTCCCCACGGCCCGCGGCCGCGTACCACCGTGTGCCAACTGCACATGCGCGAGTTCGCGGACGAGGACACGCTCATCCTGGAGCCCTGGCGTGCCAAGGCGTTCCCGGTAGTGAAGGACCTGATCGTGGACCGCGCCGCGTTCGACCGCATCATCGCCGCGGGCGGCTTCATCTCCGCCCCGACCGGCAGCGCGCCGGAGGCGAACGCGGTCCCGGTCCCCAAGGAGAACGCCGATCTCGCGATGGACGCCGCGGCATGCATCGGCTGCGGGGCGTGCGTGGCAGCGTGCCCGAACGCGTCCGCGTCGCTCTTCGTGGCGGCCAAGCTGGCCCATCTGGGCCGGCTCCCGCAAGGCCAGCCGGAGCGCTGGACGCGCGTCGCCGCCATGACCGGGCAGGCCGATGCGGAAGAGTTCGGCGGCTGCACCAATCATGGAGAATGCGAAGCGGCGTGCCCGAAGGGCATCCCGCTCCAGTTCATCGGCGACATGAACGCCGACTACCTGCACGCGAGCCTGCGGCGTGGCCGCCGGGCCACGCGGGCGGGCGACGGCGCCGGCGCGCTGAGGCCGAGTCAGGCGCGCGGCCGCTTGCGAGGGGCGGGCGAGCGGCGCGACGTGCGCGTGGTGCGAGACGCCGCGGTGCGGGCCGGGGACGTCGGGCCGGTGCTCCGCGCGTCGAGGTAGCGCCGGATGCCTGGCGCCGCGAGGCGCCAGGCGACGTCGAGCACGATCGCGTCGTCGGCGGTGCCGGCGCGCGGGATGAAATCCGGAATCACGTCCATCGGGGCCAGATAGTAGTAGAGCGCCGCCGCCAGCAGGCCGACCGTGGCGTAGGGGATCTGGGGGCATGCGCCGCGGCTGTGGTCGGCCAGCAGCTCCAGGGCCGTGGCGGCGCGCTCGGCAAGGAGCGGATGGATGGCGCGCTCGTCGAGGAGCCGCCGTCGCAAGGTGCCCGCCTGCCCGAGCAGGTTGGTGACGTCGGCGGGCGCGATGGTGGCCGCGTGCACGCGCAGGTGGTTCTCGAAATCGACGGCGCTGAGCAGCGGGTCCGGTGCGCGCGTGACGGAGCGGCGGCGGGACGGCGGCATGGCTCACTTGCCGTGGCGCGCGAGCGCGTCGACGTCGAACAGCTTGGGGTCGAAGATGACGCGGCCGTAGAGGCCGGCGTCGGGGTTCCACTTGAGGCCCGCCACCGTGGCCCGGTTCATCTTGACGTTCTCGGCGACCTGGAAAGCCATCGTGCCGCCCTGGTTGTAGTCCACCTGCCCATCCGGCCGGGTGAACGCCTTGGGGTTCCAGCCCATCACCTGTACGGTGTTGAGCAGCTCCCCCTTCCAGGAGAACTTCCGGTTCCACGCGCCCTGGTAGGTGATCGCGTCCAGGAAGAACTGGAGCTTGCCGTAGAGATAGTACTTGTCCTTCGGCGTGCCTTCGACCACCAGGAACGGGCGCTTCACGAGCACCGCGGCGCCGCGCGGGGCCCAGCCCAGGCCCGTCCAGCCCTTCTCCATGTAGCCGATGAAGTCCGGATTGGGCCAGAGCGGGTCCCACCCCTTGCCCTCGATCCAACGATTCTGTCCTTCGCCCTTCAGGTTGCCCGAATCGGCGATGCGGAACTGGTCCTGCTTGCCGACCACCCGCCACTCGAAGTCTTCCGGTTTGCCGTCGAAGAAGGGGCCGTCGTCCTGGCTCATGTCGGAACCGAGAAAGCCGTCCGAGCGGTTGGCCGGGCTCACTGCGCGCACGCGGCGCAGCGCGGGCACGTAGGCCCAGGACGAGTCGCGCTTGCCCGGGTCGCGATAGCGGTAGGTGAGGGCGGCCGTGCCGTTGAGGTCGGCAGGGGCCTGGGTCACCACCAGCTGCTGGCTCAGGAAGTTCTCGGGGTTCTTCGCCGGGCGCTCCTTCTCCGGCAGGCCGTCGTAGTACATGAAGCGGACGTTCTGGTCGCTGCGGCGCTCGAGCCCCTTCGCGCTCACCCAGTTCACCTGCGACTCGGCCTCGAGGTTGCCGAAGTACCAGGTGCGATAGAAGTAGTTCCACACCGCCTTCACCGCCGCCTGCGGGTCGCTCTGGTCGACGGTGGGGAACGGAAAGCCGAGGATGAACGGCGGCTGCTTCTGGCTGGACTTCTCGACGATGGCGCCGTCCGGGGTGATGGCGAACTTGCCCTCGTTCGCCCTGGAACCGGCCAGGAAGTCGGTGGGCCAGGTGAACTTGTCGGCTGGCCATTCGTCGACCGGGTTCACGTACCCGTCGGTCTCGTAGTGCTTCAGGATCTCCGGCGGGAGCATGCCCTCGGCGCTCTTCGCGGTCTTCGAGTTCATGACGTCGCCGGGCTTCGGCTCCGCACGGACCGCGCCGGTGAGCATCGCGACCGTCGTCGCGACGGCAAGAACGAGGGAAACGGGTCTCGGCATGGCGAGCAGGAGTAGACCAGGTCGGGGGGCAAAGGAAAGCGCCGTCCGTTGCCGCGACGCGTTGCGGTGCCCGGCTGCGATCGT
The DNA here is from genome assembly GCA_963851365.1 of uncultured delta proteobacterium. Lineage (GTDB taxonomy): Bacteria > Desulfobacterota > Binatia > DP-6 > DP-6 > CAVQLX01. The sequence goes on from CAWKPA010000002.1 coordinate 183,345, forward strand.
GCGGACACGGCTCGCTCGCATCGGCGTGGGCCGCGTGTCACTCGTCGGGTGTGCTGGCGATCGCCCATGACTGGGGTTCGACGCCGTCGGAGCGGGCGATGCCCTTCCCGTGCGATGCGTTGCTGCCCGGCGCCGACGCCGCGCTCTTTCGCGCCGTCGACGTGGATGCGCAGCCCGCCGTCACGTTCCGGTGGCTTTGCCAGCTCCGCGCCGCGCCCTACAGCTACGACTGCATCGACAACTGGGGTCGCACGAGTCCCCGCACGTTGACGCCGGGGCTCGAGGCGCTGGCGGTCGGCCAGGCCGTGATGACGATCTTCGACCTCGCCGCGTTCGAGACCGACCGGCATCTGACGCTCGTGCTGCGCCGCGGTCGGGCGCTCTTTGGCGACGTGGTCTGCACCTATCTGGTGGTGCCTCGCGCGCCTGGGTGCTCCCGGATCGTCGTCAAGATGCTCGTCCGCTATGCCGGGTTCCGCCGCGTCGCCGGGCGGCTCTTCCCGCTGGGTGACCTGGTGATGATGCGGAAACAGCTCCTGACGTTGAAGAGGCTGGCGGAGGGCCGCTGAGCGAGTCAATCGCGACCACGTCGACGAACCCGACCCACGTGCGATGACGCGGAGATCGGTCAGCCACGGTCGTTGAGGAGCGCTCGCGCCTCGACCAGGTCGGGAAGGTCGAAACCCTCGGTGAACGTCGCATGGGTGTGCGCGAGGCCCTCGAGGATGCGGGCCCGCTCGGAGCCCCGGTCGAGGAACCGGATCAGGCTGACGGCGGCGCGCAGCTCCAGCATGCGGGCCCGCTGCGCGGAGGCGACGTCGAGGGCGCGGCGCAGCTCCGTCATGGCTTCGTCGCGCGTGGCGGCGTCGGCTGCGAGGAGTTGGCCCCGCAGCCGGTGGAGCTCCGCGTCCCAGTATGCTTCCGTCGTATCGGCGGCAGCCTGGGTCGCGGCGTCGAGGAAGGTTCGCGCCTCTGCGACACGTCCGACCGCCGCGAGCCCACGGGCCAATTCGCCGAGCGTGTGCGGCCGGCCGCCGCCGACGCCCATCGCTCCGAATTCGCCCAGCGCCTGGTAGATCGCACGCATTGCGTCCGCGACATCCGTGTCTGTGGCGCCCGGGCTGAGGTCCGCGATCGCGCGCGAGATTATGCCGCCGTTCAGCACGAACGAGAAGCCGTATTCGCGCCCAACGGCGATCGCCTCGTCGGCCGCCTGCCGCGCCAGCGCCGGTTCGCGCCGGAAGAAGTGGAGCGTGGAGCGCCAGAGAAGCGCGTAGCCCAGGCCGAAGTGCTGCGCCGCGCTTCGCGCCCGCTCGATGGCCTCGTCCGATCGCGCCACCGCCTGGGTCGGGAACCCGAGTGCCCAGAGGGGCATCGTCATCGACAGGCGCACGTCGACCCCGGGATCGGTCTGATAGACGGCGGACTGGGTGCGATGTCCCTCCGGATCGTAGAAGCTGAGCGCGCGCTCGAAGTGCCGGAGCGACCGGTGCTGGTCACCTCGGTACCACCATGCCACGCCCAGGTGGTGGTTCGCCCACAGGCCCTGCAACCCGTCGCCGCTGCGCTCGGCCAGCCTGAGAAGCTCGGCGGCGAGATCGAGCGCCTCGTCGATCTGGCCGCGCGTCATGGCGAAGGCCACGAGCCCCCGAATCACCGGGAAGCGCTCGGGGCGATCTCCGAGGTCGTTGCAGAGAGCCCGCGCCCGGTCGTAGGTGTCCCGAGACTCGTCGGCCCCCCACCCTTTGGACGCGGAGAGCGAAGCCCCGAGGGCAACCTGTAGGCCCAGTTCTCGCTCATGGCGCTGTGGGGAGGCGGGCAGGGTTTCAAGGAGGGCGATGGCGCGCCGCAGGTGGCCGATGGCTTCCGCGTGGGCGCTGCGCTCACTGGTCATGGCCGCGGCGCGCCGATAGTACTCGATCGCGCGGTCGGCGAGCCCGCCGGCTTCGCAATGGCGTGCCACCTGCTCGGGCTCGTTGGCTGCCAGGCTCGGGAAGCGCTCGGGCAGCAGTTTGGCGATGTGGGCGTGCCAGGCGTGCCGGGTTTCCTTCAGGAGTGATTCGTAGGCGGCATCCTGGATCAGAGCGTGCTTGAAGGTGTAGCACGTGGCCGGGGGTTCGCCGCGCCGGAAGACCAGGCCCGCCACCTCGAGCCGTTCGAGCCCGCCCTCGAGCGCGTCGGGCTCCGCCGTCCACGCCGCCGTGATCAGCTCTCGCGAGAATTCGCGGCCGAGCACAGCGGCAAGCTGAGCCACCTCTCGCGCGGGGCCGAGGCGGTCGAGACGTGCCGCGAGCGAGTCCTGCAGCGTGGCGGGGACGGTCTGGTCACCGCTCGAGCCCGATTCCAGCAGGGTCTGAGTCAGCTCCTCGATATACAGGGGGACACCGTCCGTCTTGTGGACGATGTGTTCGAGCACGCCGGCGCCCAGAGGCGCTTCGCCGGCGATCGCGTGGATCATCGCGACGGTCTCGCCGCGCGTGAGCGGCTCGACGGTCAGCGTGGCGATGTGCGTGCCGCGCAGCCACGCCGCGTCGAACGTCGGCCGGAAGGTGCCGACGACCAGGATTGGCACCGTGGGCAGGCGATCGACCAGCGTGCCGAGGAGTTCGAGGCTCGACGGGTCCATCCAGTGGAGATCTTCCAGCACCAAGACGAGGGGTTGGAGCGCCGCGAGCGCGCACAACCAGGCGACGAGCACCTCGAGGGTCTGGCGCCGCTGGTCGTCCGGCGCGAGCGCCAAGGGCGCATACCGGTCCGGAAGGGGGAGCGAGAGCAGCCCCGCAAGGAGTGGCACCGCGGTCCGTGGCTCGATGCCGGCCAGGTCGACCGCGCGCTCGACCCAGGCAGCCTGCTGATCCGTGCCAGCGCCCGAGAATCGCAACCCCTGGCGGAGGAGATCGATCACCGGGTGAAACGCGCTGTGCAAGTGGTGCGGGGAGCCCCGGCATTCGAGCCAGGTGTGTTGCTCGTCCACCAGCCGTTCCCCCAGGGTTCTGACGAGGCGCGACTTGCCGATCCCCGCGTCACCGCGCACCAGCGTCACCGAGCCGATTCCCTCGCCCAGGCGCTTCCACCGCTCGAGCAGCACGGCGATGTCCCGATCCCGGCCGACGAGGGGCGTGAGGCCTTTCGCGGCCGCCACGTCGAGCCGGCTGCGCACGCCGCTCGGCCGGAGCGCCCGATGGGCGCCGACCGGCTGCGCGATCCCCTTCAGGCGAAGGTCCCCCAGGGGCTCCGTGACGAAGACGCCCTGGACGAGCCGCAGCGTGTCGGCGCTGAGCACGACGGTGTCGGGTGCGGCGATGGTCTGGAGGCGGGCGGCGACGTTGAGTGTATGACCGTGCGCGAGGGGCTCCCGTCGATCCGGGACGCCCGTCTGCCCCACGACGACCGGGCCGGTGTGGATGCCGATGCGAACCCGGAGCCGTTCGGCGTCGCCACCGCCGGCCGTCGTCTCGCCAAGCGCCGCGATGATCTCGAGTCCCGCCTTGACGGCGCGTTCGGCGTCGTCCTCGTGCGCCTGCGGATACGAGAAGTAGACGAGGACGCCGTCGCCGCGAAACTGCGCCACGTACCCCTCGTACCGCCCGACGACCCGGGCGCAGAGATCTTCATACCGGGCGAGGGATCCCGCGCAGCTCCTCGGGGTCGAGTCGCTCGCCGAGGCCGGTGGAGTCCACGAGATCGCAGAACATGACGGTGAGCTGCCGGCGCTCGCCGTCCCGTCCGCTGCGCTGCTGGTGATGAGCCTGATCCGCGAGCCGGAGGCCGCAGCCTGCACAATAACGCGCGCCGGTGCCGAAAACATGCCCACACTCTAGACACCGCATCGGTGTGTAGACTAAGGCAGCCGCAATGAATGGTAAAGCCCGGAACGTTGCTTCTGGGGCGCTCATCATTGGACACACGACGTCCCGGTCCACCGTCCTCTGGGTGCGTGGGGTTGCGACGCATCGCTGGGTCCGTTGCACGCTGCGTGGCGGCAGCGCGTCAATCGCGGGGGCGGATGTATGGCTCGATCCCGACACCGACTACACGGCGGTGGTGCCCATCGAGGGCCTGACGCCGGACACCCGGTACGACGTCGAGGCGCGATTCGCGACGTGCGCGGCAGGACTCGATGCCAGCACGAACACGGTGCCGGGCAGGCTGCGCACCTTCCCGCCTGACGGGGACCCAGCCGCCTTCACCTTCCTCCTCGGCAGCTGCAACCTCTCCACCGCCCGCATGACGGCGATCCGCGAGCTGGTGGCGGCGTACCTGGGGACGTCGGCCATGCGCCGCTCGCTCGAACGCCCGGTCGAGGGCTGGTACCGGCCGGACTGCGTGCCGTGGCCCCGGGCGAGACGCGCGATGGGCTGCGCCGGGCGGAAGCTCGCGGAATGGACGCTGTACGGGGTCGGCGGGGCGACCCGCTTCCAGCTGCCGGAGCCGGATTTCCCGAGTCCCTTCGAGGCACTCTGCCGGGAGACATCGTCTGCGGGGGCGGGGGGCGACGCCGCCCCCGCGTTCATGATCCACGCCGGCGACCAGATCTACTTCGATCTCGACATCCCCGCGCGCGATCTGACGGCGGAGGAGTACCGCCGCGCCTATCGCCAGGCGTGGTTCGAGGATCCCACGGCGCGCGACTTTCTGGCGTCGTGCCCGCAGTACATGATTCTGGACGACCACGACATCGCCGACCAGTTCGACAACAGCTGCTCGGACGATCCCGAACGGCTCGGCGCGGCGCTCGCGGCGTATCGCCAGTACGTGCACGCAAGGAACCCGCCCACGAAGGCCGGACGCTTGTATTACGAGTTCTCGTGCGGCCAGGCGTTCTTTTTCGTGCTCGATACCCGGACGCAGCGCAACGTGCACTTGGGCGAGATGATCGGGGCCGAGCAGCTGCAAGCGCTGCAGGCATGGCTCCGGGCCCACAAGGACGACCTGATGTTCGTGGTGTCCAGCGTACCCTTCGTCGCGGAGATAGACCCGTCGGACAGGGGCCAGGACGAGTGGCGCGACAAGTGGTGCGGCGACGTCTACCGCGCGCAGCGCGCGGAGATCATCGATCACATCGCCGATCTCGGCGCGAAACGGCTCGTGTTCCTGGTCGGCGACATGCACTGCGCCTACCACGCGACCATGCGCGTGGGCGCGCCCGCCGACCGGATCACCATCCATGAGCTCGCCGGAGGTCCGATCAACCAGGTCGAGTTCACGATGCGCCGCGCGTTCCTCGATTACGCGGCGTTCGACACCCATTGCGGCCGGCCGTGCAGCATCGTGCTGCGCAGCTTTCAGAGCGGCGCCCCGAGCGTGCTGCGGATCGCCGTGACGCCTGGATCGTCGCCCGCGTTGCGCTGGGAGATCGTCCGCACCGACGCCAAGGCGGCCGACGCGGCCGGACAAGGGCTCTCTGGCCGGCTCTCGGGGCGGATCGGATTCGGAGGGGCCTGATGGGCACGTCCTGGGACTACGACGCCATCGTGATCGGATCGGGCTTTGCGGGAGCCGTGACGGCGTGCCGGCTCTCGGAAGTCGGGCTTCGCGTCTGCATCCTCGAGCGGGGCCGCCGCTACGAGCCCGCCGATCTCCCGGTTCTTCCCGCCGGGGGTGCCGGCGAGACGCAGGGCGACATGCCGGACTACACTCGGGCGTTGTGGAAGCTCGGCCATGGTCTGTGGGATGTGCGCGATCTCGGCCAGATGGTGGTGGCGCAGGCCGCGGGTTTTGGCGGCGGCTCGTTGATCTACGCCAACGTACATCTCCGGGCACCGGCCAGGGTGTTCGACGAGTGGCCCGATGCCTATCGCGGGGGCAACCTCGACCTGTACTACGACCTCGCGGCCTGGATGCTCGACGTCCAGGTCATGCCGGCGGGCGCGCCGCCGCTCCCGAAGACGGTCCGGTTCGATCGCGCGGCGGAGGCGCTGGGACGTCCGAAATTCCACCCGCCCCTGGCGGTGAACTTCGAGAACGAGGGCAAGAACAAGTTCGGCGTCGAGCAGCGCCCCTGCGACATGCGTGGCGAGTGCTGCTTCGGGTGCCCGATCCGTGCGAAGAATACGCTGGACCTGAACTACCTGCACCTCGCCATGCAGGCTGAGAACACCGAAGTCCGTACGCTCACCGAGGCCATTTCGATCAAGCGTGAGGATGATGGCGGGGGTTACTCCGTGAAGTGTCGCGACCACCTGGAACGGGGACGGAGTGATGGGGACGAGATCTCGGCGCGGTACGTCTTTCTCTGCGCGGGCGCGGTCAACACGACGGAACTGCTGATGCGGAGCAGGCAGGCGGGGCTCCCGGTGACGGGCGCGGGTCTCGGCAGCCGTTTCCATCCGAATGCCGATGCCCTCGCCGTCGCGTTCGACTGCGACGAACTGCAGGAGGCCGACCGCGGTCCCACCATCACGTCGTCAATGGTCTACGACGACGGGACGAGCTGGCTCCTCGTGCAGAACGGCGGCCTGCCGGCGCATCTTCGAGCCGCTGATCGGGCTGTTCCGCAGTCCGCTCTGGCTGAGCAGGAACAGATTCGGGGGACCCGCTGGCATGCGGGAGGGGCGCGTGTCGCAACGGCCGCCACACGCCGACCTGCCGCTGAAATGGCTCGTCCAGGCCGTCTCGTCGCTGGCAGGTAGCGCGATCGCAGCGGGCCGGCTCGACAACGACCATGTCCAGAGGATCCTCGACGACGTCCGGACGGGCAATCGGCGGCTGGACGGCGAGGCGGTCGAGCGACTCGGGTCCATCGTGCGTCACCTCCGCCAGTCCATGGCGCAGAGCCTGGCAGCCGCGGTCGAACCCACGCTCGAAGACATGCTCACCACCGCCGCCGCTCAAGGTGCGACCCAATTGCAACGCTTGCTCGGGGCGGGGGCGACCAAGCTCGACATTCCCGGCAACCTCGAGGCGGAGCGAATCACGGCCTGGGCGCTCACCCTCGGGGTGCAGCTGCTTTGGGGCAGCCAGGCAGGCCTGGTCGACGCCGTCGCGGCCAAGGCGCAGGGCGATCTCTTCCCGAATCCGTGGATGGTCGTCGCGCGAGCGGCCGATCTGCTGCGCTGGGCCCTCGACTACCGGCACGGCGACGGCCACGCCGCGATCCTCCTGACGATGGGCCGCGACCAGACGCCTTGGGCGCTCGATCTGGTCGGACCGGCGGCGCCGGGCCCGGGCGCGCGGATCGTCGGGCGGGACTCGGGAGCATCCGCGGTCCTGGTGAGTCGGTCGGCGACAATGCTGGTCCTGACGGACGTGCGGGGGCAGTTCCGGACCGAGGAGCCGCTGCTCTGGGGGAAGCGCGCCTTCGACGTCTGCGCGTCGGAGAAGATGGGGGCGCTCGCGGTCCCCGCAGCCGACGACGTGGGCGAGGCAATACCGACCCTTCACACGCTCCGGGTGAGACCGCTGCGATCGCGGGGCGACGCGAGCCGCTCACCCCGCGGGACATCGCCGTCGGCGCCGGCACCGGTCGACGGGGAGGAAGGGTCGCTGCGTGCGCGCCCCCTCGGTCCCGCCGATCGACCGGCGCAGGCGCAGGAGCGGGTGTTGCGCGCCATCGCCGGAAAGCTCGGCGGGGAGCTGCGCACCGACCCGTTGCGGGCGCTGCTCGATCGCCACATCACCGTGCACGGCCAGGGAGGTTGTCCCATGGCGGAAGCCGCAGAGAACGGGGTCGCGGACGTGGACGGCGAGGTCTTCGGGTGCCCGGGGCTCTACGTGATGGACGCCGCGGCTTTCCCGACGTCGGTCGGGGTGAACCCGTCGGCAACCATCCTGGCGGTGGCCGAGCGGAAGATGGAACGATTCGTGAGGACGAAGCTCGGAAAGGGGGGCTGGACGGCCATGGCTCCTCGTCGCGCCGAGGCCACGGCGTGGGCGGACCGCAACCGGGCGTGGCTCGACCCGATCCCTGGTCTCCCACCTCCCCGGAATCCGGAGCCGTTACCCGAACCGATCGGCATCCAATTCACGGAGATCATGAAGGGGAACCATCTTCCGGAACCCGCGGGGCAGAACGCGAGCCCGGCGGCGATCGACACCACGCTCACGATCGCCGTGCCCGACCTCTCGCGTCTGCTCCGGGATGACCGTGAGGGCAGGCGGCTGGTCTTCAGAGTGGTCGACGGGGAGGTGCGTATCCTCGACACACCCGGCATGCCGGCGGATCCGATGCCGGTCCTCATGGAGAAGAGCTGGTTGCGGTTTGCCCGCGGGTACGACCGGAAGGGCGAATGGCGCAAGCTCGAGTACCATCTCGAGTTCGACGTTCCCGACGGATCGGGACCGATCCGGCACGTCCTGTCGGGCACGAAGACGATCGCGGACGACGCCGGGTTCGACGTCTGGGCAGACACCACCACCCTCGAGTTCACGATCGCGCGAGAGAATGGCCCGGCGTTTCGTCGCGGCATCCTCAGATTGCCGGCGGTCGATTTCTACCGGACGCAACTCCCGTCGTTCACGGTCCTCAACACCGACGATCCGGCGCGCAAGGCCTGGGCGCTCGCGTCCTTCGCGCGCTTCTTCCTGGGCAGCCTGGTCAACGTGTACCTCCCGGGACTCGACGGCGCGACGGAAATCGTTCGGGCGGCCGCGGGGCGTGGACATGTCTGATCTCGAGCTGGTGTCGAAGTTCGAAACCGGCGAGCGGACGTCCGGCGTTTCCGCCGTTCCCGTCGAGCTGCGGCGCCTGCGGAACGACGGGAAGGTCCCGGTCCTCCTGCTCCATGGCGCCTCGGCGTGCCACGAGTCGTTCACGATCGGCCACACCATGAGCCTGACAGAGTACCTGTGCGCAGAGAAATACGAACCGTGGCTCCTGGACTGGCGGGGCAGCGGCCGGCTCGTGGACGAGCTCCGCGACCAGCGTGGTGGGCTCGTTCGCTTCCCGGACCAATTCACCTTTGACCACGCTGCCAAGTGGGACATCCCAGCGGCTCTGCGGAGGATACGGGACGAGACCAAGGCGCCGCGCATCGCTGCCGTGGGCCACTGCATGGGCGCCGCTTCGCTCGCGCAATCGATCGCAGCCGGACACACGAAAGATTCGGGGCTCACGCACGTGGTCCTGCTGGCGCTCGGTTTGTTCTACGAACCGGCGTTCGACGGGCGGATCAAGAGCCAGGACCATGTCCTCGAGCGGGCGCGGCAGGAGAAGGGGCTCGTCGTCGATCCCCGGGGGGAGGGGTGGTCATCCGAGTTGCAGGCGCTGTATGACGCCTGGTCTCTGCGGCCTCATCCCGTGCCCGACGGTCACCTCGATGAGAGTGAGCGCGAATGCATCGAGATGTGCAATCGGATCAGCTTCATGTACGGACCGCCCTACCGGGAGAAGAACCTCCCGGCCAGCATCCACAAGGAGCATCTCCGGCGGCAGTTCGGGGCGATCCCGCTCCAGATGTACATCCACGGGGCGCAGAACATTCGCCGTGGATGGGCCGCACCGTTCGACGCGCGAGACAACGACATGAGCCTGATCGGCGGGGCGGCGCGAGACCGGTTCAAGAAGCTCGAGTCGATCACGCTCATGACCGGAGCCCACAATCAGCTCTGGCATCGAGACAGCATCGACCGGATGTACGAATGGTTGCTGCGGAGGCCGCCCCGGAACCGCGTGGTCCGCAAGGAGATCCTGCCCGCCTACGAGCACCAGGACATGCTGTGGGGCCTCGATGCGCCCGCGACCGTGTTCCCTGTCATCAAGGCCGGCTTGCCGCGGCCCTGACGGCGTCGTTTCTCCTCCGGGCGGGTGCTCCACGCGGCCTTGGCGCACGCAGGACCGCATGCTAGAGGCCGATCTGGATGGACGATCTGGTCACATCGTCCTGCTCGGCCGGCGCCCTCGACGAAGAGCGGTTCTCGGGAGGGGAGGAGATCGCGCGCGGCGGGATCGGCATCATCCGGGCGTTGTGGGACCGCCTGCTCGGGCGGCGGGTGGCGCTGAAGGAGCTTCGGCCGGACGGGAATCCGGGTGACACCGCCCGGTTTCTCGACGAGGCGCGCATCATGGGGGCGCTCGATCACCCGAACGTCGTTCCCGTGTACGACCTGCGAAGCGACGCGCGAGGGGGACCACCGCGGCTTCTGATGAAGCTGGTGGAAGGCCGCACCCTGCGGGAAGTCTTCCACGAAACCGGTGCGCCGCCGTCCGGCATGCGGCTCGAGCGGCTCCTCGGCGTCGTCATCAAGGTCTGCGACGCCGTCTCCTTCGCCCATTCGCGAGGGGTGATCCACCGCGACCTCCATCCCGCCAACGTGATGGTCGGCACCCACGGCCAGGTGTACGTGATGGACTGGGGTCTCGCGATCCACCGGGCCGCGGCGACGGCACGCGGGACGGCGTTGTCCGCATGCGTCTTCGGCAGCGGGACGCCGGCATACATGGCGCCGGAACAGGCGCACGGCCGATACGATCAACTCGACGAACGCACCGACGTCTTCGGCGTCGGCGCGTTGCTCTATCACATGCTGACGCTCCACGCGCCGTTCGAGGGCGACAACTTCGGCGACGTGCTCGACGCCGCTCGACGGTGCCGGCCCGTCCCGCCGGACGTGCTGGTCCCGGAGCATCCACTCCCGGCCCGCCTCTGCTCGGTGGTCATGCGTGCGCTGGCTGCGAGTCGAGAGGAGCGACATCCGAGCGTCGAGGCGCTGCGCGACGACCTCGAGGAAGTGCTGCGCAGCGGGGGCTGGTTCCCCGGCCAGCACTTCCCGAAGGGCACGCTCCTGTTGCGCGAGCGGGAAGCCGGTGATCGTGCCTATATCGTCACCGCCGGCACGTGCGAAGTGTTTCGGAACACGCCGCACGGTATCGACGTCCTACGCGAAGTTGGCCCCGGAGGCGTGGTCGGCGAGATCGGACTCTTCACGGGCGCCCCCAGGGTCGCGAGCGTACGCGCCATGACGGACGTCAGCGCCCTGATCGTGACCCCGGAGGCGATCGAACACGAGCTGCGCCGCGCAACCTGGATGCGGGCGTTCGTCGAGACGGCGATCGAGCGCTTCGCCGAGCTCGACGAGCTCCGGCGGCAGGATCACGGCTGCCGCTGACCCGTGCCCGCCGGCCGTGCCGGGCCGTCGGTCGGGCGGGTTCGCCGAGCCGTGGCGAGGGATTCATGCGCGGGCACCGCGCGACGTTACCTGGCGCCGCACACGGCGGGTGCCTCGCAGGTCCGGCCGACGAACTTCCGGCCGTCGCTCCCGTCCGCGCCGCGGTAGGCGGGGCAGGCCATGCAGATGTTGCCGTCGCGGGTGACGAGCACGGCGTCGATCGTCTGCTGTGAGACGCCCGGGACCAGGTCGAAACTCAGGAAGAAGGCCCCCTTGCCCTGCAACAACAGCTTGAGCTTACCGCCCTTCCAGAGCGCCGTCTTGGCGGTGCCATGGTCGAGCTCCCGGTCGCGGTACTGGTAGCCCTTCGGAGCGGTCGGGCTGCCGAGCACCGTCCAGTTCTGGCACGGCAGGTCGGTGCGGTGGACCTGCCCGGAAGTGGGACTCGAGACCGTCAGCGACACCTTGACCGTGCCCGACGGGTCGTCGCCGCAGGTCGGTTCGTTGCCGCTCCCGGGCGTGGGAACGCGCACGCGCGCATCCGTGCTCAGGATCAGGATCTTGCGCCTCGGCTCGACGTCGTCGGGATTGTCGATGATCTGGATCTTCCGACTCGTCGCCGGCGTGGCCGTGGCGGCGACTGCCGGGATGCTGAGGGCGTCGGCAGGGTCCGTGCCGGCGTCGATCTCGTCGCGATCGAAGTAGCCGTCCTCGTCGCGATCGAGCGCGATGCGCCGCCCCGATCCCGGGGGGACGCAGGTGTAGGTCAGGCGCTGTTCGCCCGTCGCGAGCGCGCGCAGTTGCGTGTCGGTGAGCATTGGATTGGTGGCGCGGTCGCCCTGGAAGAGCAGCGGCTGCGCCGAACCGCATCCCCCGTGCGGCACGCCCAGCCAGCCGCGCGCCAGGCCGCCGATGCTGCCCTTCACGACGAGGTCGCACTCGGAAGCGCCGGGGGTGTCCAGAATGTCGAAGCACGCCGTGGCGCGGTCGATCAGCAGGTCGATCCGCGAACCGACCGCGGTGCCGTTGGTCGCGTCCAGCGTGATCTGTTGCCCGACGACCGGCGCATAGTTGGTCGGGAACTCGAACATGAACTGCTCCAGCTGCCGGCGCTCCGGTGCGCTGAGCGTGAACGGCGTGGCGCCCAGGAAGCGGAACACCGTGTCGACGCTGCCGTCGTGCAGCATGCCGACGCCGCGGATCTGCGGGCCCTGGTGGGTATGGTCTCCGGCGCCGAGGAACTGCACACGCGGCATGCCGAACATGCCGACCTTGGCGTAGAGGTTGCGCAGATGCGGGACCTTGAACTGCTGCGGCTCGCTCACGAAGCTGCGCGTGCGGTTCGCTCCGAAGAAACCGGCTGCCGGGGCCAGGGCGTGGCATTCCCGGCATCGCAGCACACCGGCGTCGGTGCCCGGTCTGGGGAAGAGATTCGCGCCGAGCGCCGCGGCGCCGACCAATGTGTTGTCGAGCGGACGGATCGGGTTGGGCGGCGGGACGACATCCAGCATGAAGCTGGTGAACGCGAACATGTCGGTGTCCGGTATGAGGCCGTCGTTGCCGAGCAACCCCTCGAAGGCGACGATGAAGTTGTCGAAGGAGAGTCGTTCGTCGATCGGGTCGTTGCCGAAGTGTCCCACCGAGCGATCGCCGCGCCAGTGCATCGCGCCGTGCGTCTTCAGGCCGCGGAGCGTCTGTGTGCTCATGGGCCCCTTCATCGGGTGGAAATCCTTGTAGCCCGCATCGACGACGGGAGAGGCGAGGGGCAGGGCGTTGACCGTTTCACTCCCATCGGGATTGCCGAGGTCCCAGGCGAGGCTGTCGAAATCGCCGAAGACGTGACAGCTCGAGCACGACGCTTCGCCGTTGCTGGACGTGTGGAGCGCGTCGTACAGGACGGGGCGACCGGCGACGATGTGGGCCGGCTCTGGGTTGTAGACGGGGAGGTGCGCGATCTCGGTGGCCGTGGTCGTGTCGACGACCGAGATCGCGTTGTCGAAGCGGGTCGCGACATAGAGGCGGGCATTGGCCTCGTCGAGGACGACACCCGTCGGCCCGCCGCCGCTGAGGGCGATGTGAGCGGTCGAGGAGGGCACGAACGTGTCGTTTTCCAGCGTCGCGGTGTCGAACACCCCGATCTTCTGGGACCCGAAGGCGGCGACATAGAGCGTCCGGCCGTCGCTCGTGACCGCCATGCCGAGGGGCGTGGCCAGGCTGCGTTCCTTGGCGCCGGGGGGGCTCGGTACGACGGCGTAGTCGATGTGCTTGTTCAGATGGCGCGGGGTCACGTGGCCGAGGGTGTCGATGATGCTGACGCGCGCTTCGTGCAGGTGGCCGGTGACGCTCGCCGGTTCGCCCGCCGGCTTGAAGCCGTTGGTCGCGACGTACCGTCCCGGGCCCTCGAAGCGGACCTGGTTGATCGCCTCGGTGTTGCTCACGTAGACGCGGCCGGTCGCCGGGTTGACGGTCATGTTGAAGTTGATCGTGCCGACGCCGGGGATGCGGCCGGTCTGGGCCAGGGTGCTGTTCGAGATCGTGAACACGTCATAGTCGGGTAGGCTGAAGCGGACGTAGTCGCCCCAGTTGCGTTGCAACTCGTCCCGCCACTGGCCGGAGCCCGGATCGAACTTGACGATCAGGCCGACCTCGGGCTGCGGCGTCCCGTCGAAGCTCGTGTTGGGAAGCGGCAGGGGGCCCGGCATCGTGACGCCGAAGACGTCGCAGGGGCCCGGTCCGGCGACCACGTCGCACACGCCGCCCTCGGCGATCGTCGTCGTCTGGTTGCCGGAGTGGAAGACCGCGGCGTAGACGGTGTTGCCGTCGGGAGACACCGCGAGCGCGCGAGGCGTATCGCCGAAGAGCTCGATGATGCTCAGGGGGGTGCCGGTCAGGGTCGCGCCGAGGTTGGCGGGGTCGAAGACCCAGACCAGGGCGCGGCCGAGGCCGGGCGTGGTCAGCTGGGCCGGGACGGGCGAGTTCTGGCCGCGCCGGGCCGTCGTCACGTAGGCGCGCTGCCCGGCGGCGCCGTTGGCGAAGACGATGTCACGCGGCTCGTCGCCGACCAGCAGCGTGCGCGTCACCTGTGGCGGGCCGCTGTCGACGTCGACGACGCTGATGCTGTCGGAGAGGTGGTTCACCACCCACACCTCGCGGTTCGAGCGCGCCGCCACCGCCACCGGCTCGAGTCCGACCGACACCGAGTCGACGTGGGCGAGCGAGCCGCCTTGGACCTGGAAGATCTCCAGGCGGTTGTCCGGCGTGTTGACCGCGAACAGGCGGGTGCCGTCGGGCGACATGGCCAGCGGCCGTACCTGACCACTTTCGAAGGCGACGAACGACTGGGCCGCGACGGCGGTCGACGCGACCGCGGCAAGGAGCAGCGCGACGGTGCGGAGGTGGGTCATCCGGGCGAATCGACGTCGTGTCATTGGGGCGGGCGATGGTAGTCGACCTGCAGGGGGGCGTCGAGCGACTGCCGATCCGGGAGACCACCCAGGTATCGTCCAGGGCGTCTGCGGGTCAGCCGCAACACGGGCGCGCGGTCGCGAGACCGGGTCGGCCGAGGAGCCCTGCGCTGTCCCGGCCGTCAGCGCCGCAGGACGCGCCACGCGACGCCGGGGTGACGCAGCATCCGGAGCGCCAGCGGGAGCCCGTCGAAGTACGACACCCGCTCGCTCGCCTTGTCACCGCGGAGCGTGAAGCGGTCCACGGCGGGCCACTCGAGGACGCGGCCGGCGAGCGTCGTGCGAAGCCGGAACTCGATGAACACGCAGTCGTCGTCGCCGCGCCAGCGATCGACGGTGGCGCGGAGGTCGGGAAACCGTGCGAACAACCGCCGGAACGACGCGATGGCGGCGTCGATCCCCTGCGCGGGCGGGGCAAGCGGCTGCACGAGGCGCACGTCGTCAGTCAGGATGTCACGCAGATCGGCCGGGTCGGGGTTGGACCAGTAGGCCTGGAAGCGCTCGACGAAGCGGGCGGCCACCGGACTGGGCGCCGTCTCACGCGGTTGGCGCAAGCAACACCTCGACGCCGTTCAGGATCGACTGCCCCACGATGCGCTCGACCTCCGCGTCGTCCGTCCAGTCGTTGGCCGACACGCCCGCGTGGCTGCCGGCCACCCGCTGCCAGGGGGCGCTCGCGGCGTGCCCCCAGCCGTGCGGCAGACTGACCACGCCAGGCGCCATCTCGTCGTTCACCTGGACGCGGACGCTCCCGCGATGGACACGACTCTCCAGGATCGCCAACTCCCCGTCTCGCACGCCGCACCGCTCGGCGTCGGCGGGATGCACGAAGAGCACGCAGCGCTCGCGACCGGAGACCAGCGCCGGCACGTTGTGCATCCAGGAATTGTTGCTGCGCAGCTCGCGGCGGCCGATCAAGAGCAACGTGCGATCGCGCGCGGCGTCGAGCGCTCGCTCCAGGTCGGGTAGGGCCTCGAGCATCGGGGCAGGCGCGATCCGCACCCGCTTGCCCGCATGCAGCACGCGCCGCATGACGCCGGGCCGCAAGGGGCCCAGATCGACACCGTGCGTGGCCGCGTGGAGACGTCGGCGATTGAGACCACTCGACCATGGGAGGAATCGATCGCCGTGCGGGCCCAGGCGGATCAGGAGGTTGGCGACCAGGTTCGGCGTCCAGCGCAGGCCGAGGCGGCGTCCCAGCCGGATGCCGCCATCGAGCGCCCGCGTGCCGGTGGGGCCGCCGCCCAGCCGCTCGGCGATGTCGACCAGGATTTCCCAGTCGGCGCGCTCGCCGGGCCCCGGCTCCACCACCGGCGGGTTCCAGCGCGCGAAGTTGCGGACGGCGTGGTTCGCCATGATGAGGTCGAGGTGGTCCTCGGCGAGCGCCCAGGCCGGCGGCAGGATCACGTCGGCGTGCCGCGTCGTTTCGTTCACATAGACGTCGATGGCGACCATGAACTCGAGCTGTCCGAGCGCGCGTTCGAGCCGGCGGCCGTTCGGGACCGACAGCACCGGGTTGCCCGCGAACGTGACGAGGGCGCGCACCTGGCCCGGCCCCGGGGTGTCGATCTCGTCGGCAAGCGTCGCCGCGGGCAGATCGCCCAGCGTCTCCGGCAGGCCGCGGACGCGGCTGCGCCAGCGATCATGCCCGTCGCCCAGCAGCGGCATCAGCGCCGCGAGGTCGATGGCCGGTGTCGGGAAGAGCGCGCCGCCGACCGCGCCGAGCCGTCCGGTGGCCAGGTTGAGGACGTCGGTCGCCCAGGTGCCGAGCGTGCCGAAGCGATTGTTGCAGACGCCGATCCGCGTGTAGACGCTGCCGGACTCCGCGTCCGCCAGCGCGTGGGCGAGCCGCCGGGTCGTGGCCGCCGGCACGCCGGTGATCGCCGCGACCCGCTCGGGGGTGAACGCCGCGACTCGCTCCGCCACCGTGCCCCAGCCCTCGGCCTCCGCCGTGATCCGCGCGGCGTCGACCCGCCCGTCTGCGACCAGCGTCTGGGTCATCGCCAGGAGCAGCGCGGCGTCGCCGCCCGGACGGATGGGCACCCACTCGTCGGCCTCGTGCGCGGTCTCCGAGCGGCGCGGATCGACGACCACGAGCCGGCCGCCGCGTGCCCGGAGCGCGCGCAGGCGACGGCGCACGTCGGGCGCGGTCATGAAGCTCCCATTCGACACCAGCGGGTTCGCCCCGACGCACAGCAGAAACGCGGCGCGGTCGATGTCGGGCACCGGGATGGCGAGCGAGCTGCCGTAGAGGTGGTACGAGGTGGCGAAGCGTGGGCTCGTGTCTTGTGACCCGGCGCTGAAGCAGTTGCGCGTGCCGAGCGCCTTCTGAAACCCGGCGCGCACCAGCACGGCGCCGTGGTTGTGGACGATCGGATTGCCCATGTAGACGGCGAGCGCGTCGGCGCCGTCCCGGGCGCGGATCGCCGCCAAGCCGTTCGGCGACGAGGGCGAGCGCCTCGTCCCAGCCGATTGGCACGAACCCGCCGTCCGCCGTGCGCCGCATCGGCGTGCGCAGGCGGTCGGGGTCGTGGTGGACGTCGGCGATCGCGACGCCCTTGGGGCAGACGTAGCCGTGCGAGAATACGTCCGCGTCGTCTCCGCGCACCGAGACGATCCGGTCGCCCTCGACGTCGATGCGCAAGCCGCAGCTCGCCTCGCACAGCGAGCAGCCACGATAGACGGTACGCCGCGCGCCGCTCATGCCGGGGCCGCGAACCAGCTCGCCTCGATCCGCTCCAGAAAACGGACGAGGTTCGGTCGCTCGAGGAGCTCGCGTTTGAGCGGGCTCTCGATGGGCGGCCGGGCGATGTTCGCCAGGAACCCGTAGGCGACGGCGTCGATGCTGGACGCCGCCTCCCCCATCAGGAACGGCTTGTCGCCCAGGAACTCGGCGACGGCCCGGATGTCGCCCCGGCCGATGGCGTAGATCTCGTCGCGCGCGTGCAGCCCGATGCCGTGCCCCCGGAGCTGCCGCCAGACGCCGCGACGTGCGACGGGACCGACGACGCGACGGACCGGGACGGGCAGGGCGCCGAGCACGACGTCGCGGAAGCGATGCCAGTGCTCGGCGACCATCCACCGGTCGTACACCATGGTCCAGTACAGGTTCTCCTCGATCAGGCGCCGCAACGCCCGGGCCACGGCCCGGTCCGACGGCGACAACCCGGCGTCCGCATCGCAGCCGAGCCGTTGTTCCAGATACTCCACGATGAGACCCGAGTCGCCGATGCGGCGCCCGTCGTGCTCGATCCACGGCAGCTTGCCCTTGGGGCCCTTGAACGGCGTCGCATCGACGACGGTCCGGAAGGGCAGCCCGACGAGGCGCAGATGGGCGTCCAGCTTGAGGCAGAATGGGCTGATCGAGGGCAGCCCCCATGCGCCGGGCAGTTGATGGACGATCAGCTCCATGGCCGTGTCGGCCCCCCGGGGGTTGGCATATCCACGATCAGAGCCGCCGCGAAGGTCACCGGGTGCATCCACGGGGGAGCGAGCGGGCCGCCGAGCGGCGCCATCACCCCGATCTTCATCGCCGGGTCCCCGCGGGCGGGACCAGGTGGGCGCGCGTCCGGTCGCCCGCCGCCTCCGGCGGCGCGTGTCGGCGTGGAGGGCAGGGCACCGACCTCCCATAGCAGCGCTCGTGCGCCGGACAAACGCCCGACACGCCGAGGATGCCTCGAGGCCGTGCGGTCCCTCAGAAGCAGGCGCACGCGTCGGTCGCGCAGGCGCAGGCGTCCGCGATCACACAGTCGGCGCTGGAGGTGCACGAGGTCGCCGTCGCCAGGCACGCGCCGTCCACGCATGGCAGCTGGAAGGGCGAACAGTCGCTCGACACCGAGCACGGCGTCTTGCCCAGGAAGCACTCGCCGCCGGCCGCGCAGCCGCACTCCCCGGAGCAGAACCCGAAGCAGGCGAGGCCCTGCCCCGGGACGAGCTCGCTCATGCAGTTGTCGAACGGGAGCGTCGTGGTCGTCGTGGTGGGAACGCTCGGACAGGCGACCGGCACGCCGTTCCGGCAGACGAGCTTCGCGCCCGTTCCCCCGGCGATCGACCGATGGTCGCAGACCGCGAAGGTCGTGCAGTGCCGGGTCGTCACCACGCCGTTCGTGACCGTGAATACCGCGTGCACGCCCGGCGGGGGGCCGGCTGCCAGCACGTCCAGCGGCTCGTCGCCGAGGCTCCTCGCCGCGAGCTTCAGCAGCGTGCCCGGCTTGACGACGCCGACCTTCGCGCCGGTCGGGCCCGCAGGGGCGAGCGTGTTGACGTACTTGGCGACGGCGGGGCCGTTGACGATCCACCCGCTCATCCCGTCGCTGGCTCCGGCCGGCAGCGTGAAGGCGCCGGCGGCCCTCCCGTCCGCGTAGGCGACGTCGAGGCGGATGTCGATCGCCGCGATGTCGGTGCCGCTCCCTTTCGTCACGTTCGGGTCCTTCGAGACGAACACGACTTTCACGGTCCCCGCGGCGGTGGTTCTGTCGACTACCACGAGCTTCTGCGCGCCAACGCCGACGTCGGCGGCGAGCGCCGCCCCGGCGAGGAGCAGCGCCAGCCCGGAGGCGGCGAGTCGCGACGAAGATCTGTGCGGTCGCCCTGCGCTCATGCGGCCCCTGCTCGAGCGTGTAGCCGCTGGGCCTGTCCGCCGCAAGGGAAATCGTTCGCCGCGGGACGCCACCGTCGCGCCGCCGCCGGTTGCTGGACGCCACCGTGGCGTGGGGCAGCAAAGAATGACTGCGTCCGCAGTCGCGACAGGTCGCGCTTCTCGAGAAGGCGATCGACGTGTCGGGCGAACGCCCAGTCCGCCCGCGCCGCCGGGGGATTCGGTCAGTTGTCGACGTAGTCGATACCCCCCTGCACCTGCTGAATCGCGCTGTTCACGAGTTCTAACGCCCTCTCGCGGTGACCCCCCTTGTTGGGCTTGGCCTGCTTGAGCTGATCGGCTGCCTGCTTCAGATGGCCAAGCGCCGCCTTCATGTGCGGCTGATCGGCCCAGGCCGGCATACCGGCATGTGCAGGTGCAGCGGGCGGGGATGCGCCACCCCGGGTGTCGCGTTCGCACCCGGAGACGCCGGATGCGCCCGCGTTCGATATGTCCCTCACCGGCGGCTGCAGCACCGCGGTCGAGGCCAGCTGCGGTACGCGTCCCTGGGAGATGCGGACGTCCAGATATTCCAGCGCCTCCCGCTGTGCGTGCAGTCCCGGGTGCTCCGGAACGGTCGCGTGTTGTTGGCCCGTGTCGAGGACGCGCTCTCCGAAGCCGCGTTCAGAACGGTGCGCGCGTGGGAGCTCTCCCGGCCGCGCTACGAAGCATATCTCGCCGAGGTGGCCCGTGGTGGATCGTGACCGGGTCCTCGCGAAGCTCGACGAGATCGACGGCTACCTGAGCGAGCTTCGCAGCATCCTCCCACCCGACATCGAGACGTACCGCATCGTCGAGAAGCGCCGCGCCTCCGAACGGCTCCTGCGGGTCCCCATCGAGCGCGCCCTCGACGTCTGTCACCAGGCTCGTCACGCAGTAGGGTGCCGCACGATGGACCTCCGCGAGGTGAGCCACCGACTCGAGAGCGCCGAGCTGCTCGCGCGCTACGCGCGGGGGCTCGATACTCGAGGGCGCGGTGGTACTTGCGGGTCGTCACCCCGCCGGCGATCGCTTCGAGGGTCCGCGCGTCGAGGGGTCGTGCGCGTTCGCGTAGGCGAAGCTCGGTAACGGGAGTTCGGCGCCGGGGACACTCCGGGCGCGCAAGCGGGGCAGCACGATGCGCCGGCCGCCGAGCACGACCTCGCTCGGGGTGCTGCCGCCCCGATACGCGCGGCGATCGGCGGAGCTGTTCCAGGCTCGCATTGTGCCCCCCGCCGGCCGCGGGGGCGCAATGCGCGGGACTGGGTGAAAAACCAGGCGCCGGGGAGTGCGAAAGGGGGGACTTGAACCCCCACGGTGTTGCCACCACAGGATCCTGAATCCTGCGCGTCTGCCAATTCCGCCACTTTCGCGCGAGCCGCCGGGCGGCAGCTCGTGTTGCGCACCCGTTCCTAGCCGACGCGCCTCGGGCGCTCAAGGGCCGGGGCGCCTGGCGGGGCGAACGCCTACCGGAGTCCGGATGGTGTCAAGCGGCGGCCGCCGCGACCGGCGCCAGCAGTGTCACCACGGTGATCTCGCGCGGCGACGCGATGCGGACCCGCTGGCCGCTGGTGCCGAGACCGCGGTTCACGTGCAGGACGGACGAGCCGCTGACGAAGGTCCCCGCGTCGAAGCGGGTCATCAAGAGGCGCGCGGGGTTCAGCTGCGGCAGGCCGGGGACGGCGATCTGGCCGCCGTGGGTGTGGCCGGCCAACATGAGCGGAACGCCCGCGCGGGCGGCGGCCGGGAACGCGACGGGCTGGTGCACCAGGAGGACGCAGGGCTCGCCGGGCGGGACGGTGGCGAGGAGTTCGGGGAGGGCGGCGGCAGTGGCCGGCGCGCGCCGGTCCTCGAGGCCGATCAAATGCAGCCGGTGGCCGTCGATCGCCACCGTCGCGACGTCGTCGCGCAGCACCCGCCAGTCGGTGTGCGCCCCGAGCGCCGCGGCGATGCGGTCGGCGCCGGCGTGCGTGTCGTGGTTGCCGAGAATGGCGAAGACGCCATGGCGGGCGCGCAGGCGGGCCAGCTCGGGCAGCCAGTGCTCGAGATCCGTCCGCCGCGTGTCCACCACGTCTCCCGTGACGCAGATCAGGTCCGGCTCGAGCGCGTTCACGCGGTCGAAGGCCTCGTGGAGCGCCGCCCGCTCGGCGGTGGGGCCGAGGTGGAGGTCGGTCACGTGAACGATCCGCAGACCATCGAGGGCGGCGGGCAGCGTCGCCATCGGCACGTCGAGGCGCGTGACCCGGAGGCGGCGATAGCCATGCGTGTAGCCCCACGCCGTCACCGCCATGGCGCTGGCGATGGTGAGCGTCGCGAGCGCACGGAACGGCTCGCCGAAGCCACGCGCGACCGCCGGGTCGAGTGCGCCCGCCTGCGCGGGGAAGGCCAGCAGCGTTTCGGCGGCGACCCAGGCGCCGGCGGTCGCGCCGAGCGCGAGCGCGCCGATCGCGGCGACGAGCGCCGTCGCGAGGACGAGGCCCCCGGCGGCATGGAGGGCCGGCGCCGTATGCCGTTCGCGCTCGTACGCCGCACCGGCCAGGCGGTTCAACACGAAGAGCGTCGCGAGGCCGAGGGCGTGCGCGCCGGGTGCGGCGGGGGGGCCGAGGAGCCAGCAAGCGAGCGTCCACTCGCCCAAGGCCCCGCCGACCGCGACCGTGAGCCAGAAGCTGCCGAAGACCAGGGTGGAGAGAAGCCTCATCGGTTGCCGAGCCAGCGCTGGATCATGTCGATGAAGGCGTTGGGATACTCGGGCGCGATCGCCGACGCCTCGTCCAGCCGCGCGAGCACCTCTGTGGAGACCGACGTGCCCGCTGCGGCGAGCGTGTCGTCGAGTTGCCGCACCGTGCGCGCGCCCAGGATGACCGACGTCACCTCGGGCTTCGCGAGTTGCCAGGCGATCGCGAGCTGCGCCGGCGTGCAGTCGGCCGCGCGGGCGCAGTCGCGCAGCACGTCGACGATCCGGTGCGACCGTTCCGTGAAGTAGATCTGGTAGAACTCCATGTCGCGGGTCGCGAGCCGCGACTCGGGCGGTCTGGCGTCGCGCGAGATCTTGCCCGTCAGCATCCCGGCCGCGAGCGGACTCCAGGTGAGGAGCCCCAAGCCCTCCTCGCGGGCCAGCGCGAAGTGCTCCCGCTCGATGGTGCGCACCAGCAGGTTGTACTGCGGCTGCAGCGAGACGAAGCGCGCCCATCCGTGTCGATCGGACAGGCCGAGCGCCTTCATCAGGCGGTAGGCCCGGTAGTTCGAGGCGCCCACGTAGAGCACCTTCCCGGCGCGCACCAGCTGATCGAGGGCGTCCAGCGTCTCCTCGAGCGGCGTCCACAGGTCCTCGCAGTGGATCTGGTAGACGTCGATGTAGTCGGTGCCGAGCCGCCGGAGGCTGGCGTCGCAGGACTCGCGGATGTGTTTGCGGGAGGCGCCGCGGGCGTTCGGCCCGGAGCCGACCGGCATGGTGCACTTGGTGGCGAGGACGATCTCGGTGCGCCGCCCCTGCAAGGCCTTGCCGCAGATCTGCTCGGACACCGTGCCGGCGTAGGTGTCGGCGGTGTCGAGGAAGTTGCCGCCCGCGTCGAGGTAGCGCTGCACGATGCGGAGGGACTCGGCCTCGTCGCAGCCCCAGTCGGGCATCCCGAAGGTCATGGTCCCGAGGCAGAGCTCGGAGACGCGCAGGCCGCTGCGGCCGAGGGGTCGGATACGCATGCAGGGGCGGAGCTTATCGGAGGTCGCCGACCCGCGCGAGGGGAGTGTCCCCGGAATGCACCCCGCGCAGAAATCTCTGCTACGGTGCGGGGATGGAACGATTGTTCTACGCACTCGGCGCGCTCTCGGCCGGCCTGGCGGTGGCGGCCGGGGCGTTCGGCGCCCATGGCCTGAAGGCGCGCGTGTCGCCGGAGATGCTCGCGGTGTTCGAGACCGGGGCGCGGTATCAGATGTACCATGCGCTCGGCCTGCTGGCGGTGGCGTGGGCGGCCGGCCGATGGCCGGTGGCCGGGACGGGCGCCGCCGGCGGGTGCTTCGTCGCCGGGACGCTGCTCTTCTCGGGCAGCCTCTACCTGCTGGCGCTCGGCGGGCCCCGCTGGCTCGGCGCGATCACGCCGTTCGGCGGACTGTGTTTCCTCGCCGGCTGGGCGCTGCTCGCGTGGAGCGTCGGGCGGGGATAGCGAGCGGTGGCCTCACGCGCAGCGCCATCGCTCGAGCGCCGCGCGATCCAGGCGAACCCCGAGGCCCGGGCCCGCGGGCACCCGCATGATCGGCCCGCCCGGGGGCGGCGTCTCGACGACGTCGCCGCCGAGGAGGGACGCGGTGGCGAGGCCGGCGTCCTCCTGGGGGGCAGGCAGCGCGCTCGCGAGGTGCAGCGCGGCGACGGTGCCGAGCCCCGTCTCGAGCCCGGTGGTCACCGCGACGCGCAGCCCCTGCCGGGCGGCGGCCGCCGCCGTCTCGCGCGCGGGGGCGAGGCCGCCCGCCTGCACGAGCTTGAGCACCGCGACGTCGACGGCGTGCGCCAGCGCCGGCACGCCGGCGGCGCCGGTCACGGCTTCGTCCGCCGCCACGGCGACGCCGCCGTCACGCCGCACGCGCGCGAGGCCGCCGACGTCGGCCGGCGGGACGGGCTGTTCGAGCCAGGCGATGCCCAGTGGCGCCAGACGCCGCGCGACGGCGATCGCCGCCGCGGCGTCCCAGGCGCCGTTGGCGTCGCAGCGGAGCGCCAGCCCCGGCGCGGCGGCCCGCACGGCGGCGACCCGCGCGACGGCGCGATCAGGGTCGGGGCCGATCTTGACCTTGGCGACGGTGAAGCCACGCGCGACGGCCGTCCGGGCCGCCGCGGCGCACGCGGCGTCGCCGGCGTCGGGGAGGAGCGCGCTCACCCGCACCGTCGTGCGGCGCGGGCCGCCCAGGAGTGCCACGACCGACACGCCGGCGGCGCGCGCGGCGAGGTCGTGCAGCGCGACGTCGAGCCCCATGGCGGCGGGGCGGGACAGCCGGTGCGCCCGGCGCAGCAGTTCGTCGAGCCGGGCGAGGTCGGCGCCCACCACCCAGGCGGCGGCGCCGGCCAGCTCGGTCCGCGTCCTGGCGTCCTCGGCGGGTGCGGCGGCCGGGTGCGCGGTGGCTTCGCCGATCCCTTGGCGTCCGGCGGCGTCGGTCAAGATCACGATCGTCCCGCGGCGCCAGCCGACCGGTCCGTAGGCCGTGGCGAGCGGGGCGCGCAGCGGGATCGCGAACGGGGCCAGCTCGAGCCGGCGGATGGTCACCAGGCGAGTCCGGCGGCGAGGAGCAGGCCGAAGACGAGGTGCAGGCGCGCGGTGGCGGCCAGCGCCGCGTTCAGCGACGGGCCGTCGGTGCGTCGGCGCACCGCCGCGAGGGGCGCCCGCATGAGCGGCACGGCGACGAGGGGGGCGAGGACGGCGGGCGCACCCAGCCCGACGGCCAGGACCACCACCGCGGCGGCCGCCACGGCGAGCATCGCGGTATAGAGGACCCGGCCCGCGGGCCGTCCGAGGCGCACGACGATCGTGCGTTTCCCGGCGCGGCGATCGGTGTCGACGTCGCGGACGTTGTTCACGAGCAGGATGGCGGTGGCGAGGCACCCCACCGGCACCGCGGCCGCCAGCCCGAGCCCGCTTGCCCGACCGGTCTGCAGCAGCTCCGTGCCGCAGACCGCCAGCGGCCCGAAGAACAGGAAGACGAAAGCTTCTCCCAGGCCGTGGTAGGCCAGCGGGAAGGGGCCCGCCGTGTAGGCAACCGCCGCCAGGAGCCCGCCGACGCCGATGCCGGCGATCGGCCAGCCGCCGCGCGCCACCAGCCAGGCGCCCACCAGCGTCGCGGCGGCGAACGCGGCCAGCGCGCCGCGCAGGACGTCGCCGGGCGTGAGCCATCCGGACTGCACCGCGCGGCGCGGCCCGAGCCGATCCGGCCCGTCGGCGCCGCGCCGCGCATCCCCCCAGTCGTTCACCAGGTTGGTGCCGACTTGCAGCAGCAGCGCGCCGGCGAGCGCGGCCGCGGCGATGCTCCCGTCGGCCGCGCCGGCGCGTGCCGCGACGGCCGTGCCGACGGCCACCGGCGCGACCGCGGCGGCGAGCGTCCGCGGGCGCGCCGCCGCGAGCCAGGCCCGCGCGCGCGTCACGGCAGCCGCGGGAAGCGGGCGAAGTCGGGCGGTCGCTTCTCCAGGAACGCGTCGCGACCTTCCTTCGCCTCCTCGGTCAGGTAGTAGAGCAGGGTCGCGTTGCCGGCCAACTCCTGGATGCCGGCCAGGCCGTCGGTGTCGGCGTTGAACGCGGCCTTGAGACAGCGCAGGGCGAGCGGGCTATTGGCGAGCATGTCGCGACACCACGCGACGGTCGTCGCCTCCAATTCGCCGAGCGGCACCACCGTGTTGACGAGCCCCATGTCCAGGGCCGCCTCGCGCGTCGTAGCGGGCGCAGCGGTACCAGATCTCGCGCGCCTTCTTGTGGCCGACGATGCGCGCGAGATAGGTCGCGCCGTACCCGCCGTCGAAGCTGCCGACGCGCGGGCCGGTCTGGCCGAACACGGCGTTGTCGGCGGCGATGGTGAGGTCGCAGACGACGTGCAGCACGTGGCCGCCGCCGATGGCGTAGCCGGCCACCATGGCGACGACGGGTTTCGGCAGCGTGCGGATCTGGCGCTGGAGATCGAGCACGTTGAGCCGCGGAACCCCGTCGTCGTCGACGTAGCCGCCGTGGCCACGCACCCGCTGGTCGCCGCCGGAGCAGAAGGCGTGCGGGCCCTCGCCCGTCAGGATGACGACGCCGACGGCGGGGTCCTCGCGGGCGGCGACGAACGCCTCGGCCAGCTCGTGCAGCGTGAGCGGGCGGAAAGCGTTGCGCACCTCGGGGCGATCGATGGTGATCTTGGCGATGCCGGCGGCGTCGCCGCTGCCGAGCTCGTAGCGGATGTCGGTGTACGTCCGGGCGGACGTCCAGGCGTGGGTCATGCGTGGGTTCCCTCCAGGGTTGGGGACGCTGGCGCGTCGAGGAAGCCGCAGGCGAGGCTCCAGAACGGCACCGGGTTCTCGAGGTGGACGGTGTGGCCGGCGTCCGGGACGACGGCGAGGCGCGCCCGCGGCAGGCGGGCGGCCATGGCGCGGCCGATGGCGACGTAGCGCGCGTCGTCGGCGCCGACGACCAGCAGCGTGGGCGCGGCCAGCGCCGGCAGGCGCGCCCACAGACGGCTCGTGGCGGCCGACGCTGAAGGCGCGCAGCGCGGCGGCCAGCGCGCCGGGCGCGTGCGTGCAGGCGCAGGCGGCGTTCGCGGGCGCGGACCGCGGCGTCGAGCCGCCGCTGCGACGCGAACAACGGCTGCGCCGTCCAGTGGTCCACGAACGCCGGCAGGCCCTCGTGCTCGAGCCGGTCGGCGAGCGCGTCGTCGGCGGCACTGCGGGCGCTGCGCTCGCGCGCGTCGTCGAGTCCGGGCGATGCGCTCTCGAGGAGGAGGCGGCCGACCGCGTCGGGGTGAGCGATCGCCACATGCAGGGCGAGCCGTCCGCCGAGCGAGTAGCCGAGCCAGTCCGCGCGCTGGATCCCGAGGGCGGCCAGGGTGGCGACCGCCGCCCGCGCCACGTCGCCCAACCGGCTCGCCGGGGCGGGCGGAGGCGACGCGCCGTGCCCCGGCAGCTCGAGGGCGACGACGCGGCGGCGTGTCCCGAGGAGCGCGCGCACCGGCTCCCAGGTGCGGCGGCTCCCGGTGAAGCCGTGGGCGAGCACGAGCGGCGGCCCGTCGCCCCAGACGTCGGTCGCGAGCCTCATGCGCGTGCCTCGAGCGCCGCCGCCGCCGCCGCCCATGCGCGCCGGTGCCCGACGAGGCTCCGCCGGCGGTCGATGGGCATGTGAAGCACGGTGGCGCCGCGCGCGGTGCAGGCGCGCGCGAGCGCCGGGCCGAGGGCGCCGGCCGTGTCGAGACGCTCGTAGGTCACGCCGTACGCACGCACCAGCGGCGCCAGGTCGAGTCCGTGCGGGGTGACGAAGAGGTCGTCGAAGCACGTCGGCGTGGCGGGCGATCGGCAGGTGGTCGAAGATGCCGCCGCCGTCGTTGTCGAGCACGACGAAGACGGCACGCACGCCGTGGCGATGGGCGGCGAGGAGCCCGCCGGCGTCGCAGAGGAAGGACAGATCGCCGCACAGGCCGATGGTGGGTCCTCGTCCGCGCCGGCAGCCGCGCCGAGGACGCTGGAGACGAATCCGTCGATGCCGTTGGCGCCGCGGTTGGCCAGCACGCGCACCGGCGGCGCCCCGGCGGGCCAGAACCAGTCGAGGGCGCGGATGGCGAGGCTGTTGCCGGCGTACAGCGTCGCGTCCGCCGGCAGGGCGGCGGCCAGCGCGGCGATCGCGTGACCCTCGAACGGCGCCTCGCCGTCGGCGAGGGCGCTCGCGAGCGCGGCGCGCGCGGTGGCGCCGGCGGTGCGCCAGCGTCGCGACCCACCGGCGGTCGGTGCGATGGGCGCCGCACGCGGGGAGCTCGGCCGCAGGACGTCGCGCCGGGTCGCGCCGCCAGCAGGTGTGGGCGACGTGATCGGGATCGGTGCCAGACCCCGTCGCCGTCGATCAGCACCTGCGGCACGTCCGGGTGGGAGGCGAGCCAGGCGACGCAGGGCCTTCGAGGTCGGCAGCGCCCCGAGGCGCAGCACGACGTCGGGCACGTGACCGTCGGCGAACCCGGTCGTGCGCGGCGAGGACGTCGTGGGCGTCTGCCAGCGTGGCGGCCAGCGCGGGGCGTCGCAGGTTCGAGGCGGGCTCCGCCAGCACCGGCGCGGCGAGCGCGGCGGCCACCGCGGCGAGCGCGTCGGGCAGCGTCGGCTCCGGGTCGTCGAGCGGGCCGCAGACCAGGAGCGGGCGCCGCGCGGGCGCCAGCAGCGTGGCGACGGCGGCGACGGCGGCGGGAGCGGCGGCGGGCCGCGGGCGAAACAGGTGCGTCCATGGACCGTCCTCCCGTCCAACCGCGCCGAGGTCTCCGGCCGGCAGGTCCAGGGCGACGCGGTCGGGGCGAGCGGCTCGCGCAGTGGGACGTTCAGGTGGACCGGCCCGGCCGGGGCGCCGGCCGCCGTCGCAGCGGCGCGCGCCGCGATCCAGCGGGCGGCCCGCGGGCTGCCGTGCCGCGTGTCGCGGGCAAGTCCACCTCGACGAACCACCGCGCATGCGAGCCGAACAAGCGGAGCTGGTCGATGGTCTGGGGGCGCCGCAGTCGCGCAGCTCCGGCGGGCGGTCCGCGGTGAGGACGATCAGCGGCACGCGCGCGTGGTACGCCTCGACGACGGCCGGCAACAGGTTGGCCGCGGCGGTGCCCGAGGTGCAGACGAGCGCCACCGGCGTGCGCGACGCCTTCGCCAGGCCGAGCGCGAAGAAGCCGGCGGCGCGCTCGTCGACGTGCGTCCAGCTCGCAGCCCGGAGTGCGCGGCGAAGCGCGATCGCGAGCGGCGCCGAGCGGCTGCCCGGCGCGATGCAGACGTGGCGCACCCCCGCGCGCGCCAGTTCGTCGGCGAGGAGGACTGGGACGACGTAGCTGGCGTTGGGCGGGCGCATCACAGCTCGAGGAGCGCCGCCAGGAGGGGCCGGAGCTTCAGGCGCGTCTCCTCGAGCTCCGCCTCCCACGACGAGCCGGCGACGATCCCGGCGCCCGCATGGAGCAGCGCCTGCGGCCCGCGCAACAGCGCCGTCCGCAACGCGACCGTGATCTCGCCGCCCGCGGGGCCGATCCAGCCGACGCCGCCGGTGTACCAGCCCCGCGGCATCCCTTCGCGCGTCGCCAGCGCGTCGTACGCGAGGGCGCGCGGCACGCCGCAGACCGCGGGGGTGGGATGAAGCGCCGCGACGACGTCCCATAGCCCGACGCCGGCTCGCAGCCGCCCGTGGATCGGCGTGTGGAGATGCTGCACGGCCTGGGTCGCCAGGACGAGCGGCGTGGCCGGGACGACGACGCGGTCGCATACGCGTGCCAGCCGCGCCCGCACGTCGTCGACCACCAGCGCGTGCTCGGCCCGCTCCTTGGGGTCGAGGGCGAGCGCCCGGGCGCGCCGGCGATCGCTCCCGCCGAGGCGCCGCGCGGGGCGCTGCCCGCCACCGCGGCGGTGTCCAGGCGGCGCCCGGTGACCCGCACCAGGCGCTCCGGCGATGCCCCGACGAGGGCGGCGCTCGCCGTGGGCGACGGCGAACACGGCGCATTCGGGAAAGGCGTGCCGCAGGCGCGCCACCACATGCACCGGGTCGAACGACTTCGACGCGCGGAGGCTGCAGGCGCGCGCCAGCACCAGCTTCCGGAGACGACCGGCGGCGATGTCGTCGAGGGTCGCGTCGACGGCCCGGCGCCAGAGCGCGGGCGCCGCCCCGGCCGCCCGGTAGGTCGCCGGCCGGGCCGACGGGGTCGTGCGGGCGCGGAGCGCGGCGTGGGCGCGTGCGGCGAGCTCGGCGAGCGCCGCAGGGCCGTCGTCACCGGGCGCGACGGCGACGAGCCGGACGCGGCCGCCGCGCCGCAGCACGGTGAGGTGCGGGATCGTCCATTCCGCCGGCGGGAAGCCGCGCCACGCCGGCCCGCCGGCGCCGTCGGCCGCGAACGCGAAGCCGCCGACGGCGATCGTGTCGGGGACGTCGCGGCGGAGCTCGGCGAGCGCCGCGTCGATGCGCGCGAAGCGATCGCGCCCGGCCGCGGTGACGGTTGCGGCCGCCCCGAGCGCGGCGATGGCGACGCCGCCATCGGGATGCTCCCAGTAGAAGCGGCGTTCGGCGGGCGCGCCGGCCAGGAGTGCGAGCGGGTCCGTGTCGCCGGGGAGATCGACGTGGTGCGCGACCAGGCCGGTCCGCGCCGCGCGCACCATGCAGGCGGCGGTGCGCGTCACGTGGGCGGCTCCGCCCCGCCGGATGCGCGCCGGGCCGTCACCAGCTGGACGCCGCCGCCGCCGAGGAGGTGGCGTCGGACGTCGGCGAAGCCGGCCTCGACGATCATGGCGGCCAGCGCGGGCGGCGGCGGCAGGTAGGCGGTCGAGGCAGGCAGGTAGGCGTACGCCTGGCGGTCTGCGAGGAGTGCGCCGACCCAGCGGCACGACGCGATGGAAATAGAGCCGGTGCCCCCACCGCAGCAGCGCGCGGTCGGGCTCGGCGACCTCGAGCAGGACGAGTCGGCCGCCTGGCGCGAGAACCCGTCGCCGCCTCCGCGAGCATCGGCGGGATGGCGACGAAGTTCCGCAGCGCGAACCCACAGGTGACGGCCTGAGCGGCCGGCCGCGGGGAGCGGCAATCCGGCGGCGTCGGCGCGCACCAGCGGGACGCGGTGGCGGCGCGCGTGGTCGAGCATGCCGGCCGCGAAGTCGACGCCGATCACCCGCGCGCCCGAGGCCGCCGCGAGCGCCGCCAGGTCGCCCGTGCCGCAGGCGACGTCGACGACGAGGTCCCCCGGGCCCACGGCCGCGGCGGCGATGGCGGCGCGCCGCCAGCCACGATCCAGGCCGAGGGTGAGCACCGTGTTCAGGCGTTCGTAGCGGGGGGCGATGCGGTCGAACATCCGCCGGACCGTCGTCGCCTTCTCGGCGGGGCCGGGCAGGGTCACCGCCACGTGACCTCCATCCGGCCGGCGTCGCGGGTGGCGGCGAGCGCGTGCCGCAGGCCGTCCGTGTCGCCGAGCCGCTCGAGCCGCGCGAGGGCGCGCGACACCAGCGTCCGCTGGAAATGGTTCGCCACCAGCGCCGTCACGGCCGGTAGCATGCGGCGGAACGCGTCGATCGACCTCGTCGACCGGGCGTTCAGCGCCGCGCGGGTCGCGCCGGACGTGGCGGTCGAACAGCTCGATCGCCCGGTCCACCACCTCGCGAGTGGCGTCGGCCTGGTGGATGGCGAGCGCGAGCAGTTCGGCGAGGGGCAGCCGCTCCCCCAGCAGCGCGAGGGCCGTCCGCGCCAGCGCCACGTCGGCCTCGGTGTAGCGCACCGTCCCGCGCTCGCGGGCCGGCTCGAGGATGCCCGCGTCCTCGACGGCGCGGACGAGGGCCTCGGGGACTCCCGCCTCCGCCGCCAGCTCGGCGCGGGTCAGCGACCGGGCGCCACGCTCCGCGCGGAGGGCGCGGGCGAGGGACGCGCGGGCGCGCGGCTCGGCGAGCATGCGGCGGATGACGCCGAGCGGGAGGCCGTCGCGCTGCAGCCGCCGGATGCGCCGGAGGCGCTCGAGATGTCGTGTGGCGTACACGGCCCGCCGGCCGGCGCGCGCGGGCGGCGGCAGCAGTCGCTTCGCCTGGTAGAACCGCACCGTGTCGACGCTGACGCCGGCGGCGCGGGCCAGCTCCTCGACCCCATACTGCATGCGATCACTCTGTGAGTGATCGCTCGCACTGACTCAAGCCGTGGCCGGGGCGGTGCGGGGGAGGACGAAGTGGAAGCTGGCGCCGGTGGCGGGCGGCGAGCTGGCCCACAGGCGGCCGCCGTGCAGCTCGACGATGGACCGGCTGATCGCGAGGCCGAGACCGAGGCCCTGCGGCTTGGTGGAAACGAAGGGGGTGAACAGGGCCGCCTCGATGGCCGGCGGCAGGCCCGCTCCGGTGTCGCGCACGGCGACCTCGACCGCGTCCTCGCCCCGGCGCGTGGCGACCACCACTTCGCGCGGTTCGGCGGGACCGGCGGCCGCCGCCTCGACACCGTTCAGCATGAGGTTCAGCATCACCTGCTCCACCTGCGTGCCGTCGGCGCGCACCACCGGCAGGTCGGGCGACAGCTCGAGCCGGAGCGCAACGCCATGGAGGTGCGCCTGGGGCTCGAGGAGCCGAGCCGCCTCGCGGGCGAGGGCGTTCAGGTCGACCCCGTCGCTCGCCGCGGTCTCGCGCTGCACGAGCTTGCGGATGCCGTTGAGCACCTCGCCGGCGTGGAGGCTCTGCAGGGCGATCTCCTCGAACGCCCGGCGGAGCGCGCTGGGATCGGCCTTGCCGTTCAGGAGGCGCTGCACGCCGCCCCGGGCGTAGTTCGTGATGGCGCACAGCGGTTGGTTGATCTCGTGCGCCAGGGCCGCCGCCATCTCGCCCATGGTGTGGAGACGGAGCGCGTGCGCCAGCTCGGCTTGATGCCGCCGCAGGGCCACGTGCGCGTCCTCGAGGGCGGCGGTGCGCTCGGCGACCCGCTGCTCCAGCCGCAGCGCGAGGCGCCGGACGGCGCTCTCGGCGCGGCGGCGTTCGAGCAGCTGGCGGCTGAGCGCGCGGTGGTGGCGTTCGGTCTCGCGGGCCGCTGCCAGCGAGAAGAGGAAGCCGATCGCGACGGCGATGCCCGGGTCGGACGTGACCTCGGCGAAGCTGCCGTCGTGGAGGAACGTGGCGAGGCCGAGGGTGGCCACGGCGACCAGGATGGTGATCGCCTGCCCGGCGAGCCCGAGGGGCACCAGCGCGCCGGTGGTGAGCGCGGCGCCTACGAACAGCAGGGCCGTGGTCTCGTATTCGCGGCCCGGTGTGACCATGCGGTCGAGGCCGACCCACACATACGCGATGGACAGAATCAGCACCGCATAGAGCCGGATGCGACGGATCGCCCACGGCCGCCCCAGGAGCACGCTGACGAGCCCGATCACCGGCACCACCACGAGCTTCATCAGCAGCGACGGCAGCATCCCGGGCTGCCACCGCAGCAGGTCGACGGCGCCGAAGACCAGGCCGGCGACGACGGCGGTGGCGAGGACGATCCTGGTGCGCTGGACCAGCAGGCGGCGGGTGGATGACGGTGTGGCGAGTCCGAGCGGCATGGGGAGGCGACGGACGAGGCTCCGCTAGCACGCCTGGGGGGCGCCGGGAAACGGCCGCGTTTTCCTCTCGGGCCGGCTCTGCTAATTCCCTTCGCCGCATGCCCGCCGTTCGCGCCATCGATCCGAGCCGCCTCCCGAAGCACTTCGACGCCGCCGCCGCGGAAGGCCGCTGGGACGCGGTCTGGGAACGCCTCCGCATCCACGCCTGGGACCCGGCGCGCGGGCGCGACGAGACCTTCGTGATCGACACGCCGCCGCCCACGGTCTCGGGTTCGCTGCACGTGGGGCACGTCTTCAGCTACACGCAGACCGACGTGGTCGCCCGCCACCAGCGCATGCGCGGGCGCAACGTCTTCTA
Source organism: uncultured delta proteobacterium (assembly GCA_963851365.1). Taxonomy (GTDB): domain Bacteria; phylum Desulfobacterota; class Binatia; order DP-6; family DP-6; genus CAVQLX01. The sequence continues at coordinate 216,538 of CAWKPA010000002.1, forward strand.
CCCCATGGGCTGGGACGACAACGGGCTGCCCACGGAACGGCGCGTGCAGAATCATTTCCACGTGCGGTGCGACCCGGCGGCGCCGAGCCGGGCGGGACACCCGCTCGAGCCCCCGACGGCCGCCGAGCTGAAAGGCCCGCCGCGCGTTCTGGCGCGGCCGGACTTCATCGAGCTGTGCCTGCGGCTGACGCGCGAGGACGAGGAGGTCTTCAAGGCGCTCTGGCGCCGCATCGGGCTGTCGGTCGACTGGGCGCAGGAGTACTCGACGATCGACCGGCGGTGCCGTCACCTCGCCCAGCTCAGCTTCCGCGATCTCTGGGAGCGAGGCCACGTCTACAGCCTGGAGGCTCCCACGATGTGGGACGTCGATTTCCGCACCGCGGTGGCGCAGGCGGAAGTGGAGGACCGGCCCACGCGGGGCGCGTTCCACCGCATCCGCTTCGGGGTCGAGGGGCAGGACGAGGGCTTCGTCGTCGCCACCACGCGCCCGGAACTGCTGGCGGCATGTGTCGGCGTCACGGCCCATCCCGACGACGCTCGGTACCGCGCGCTGTTCGGCCGGCAAGCCGTCACGCCGATCTTCCGCGTACCGGTGCCGATCTTCCCGAGCCCGCTGGCCGATCCCGAGAAGGGCACCGGCATCCTCATGGTGTGCACCTTCGGCGACGCCACCGACGTCGGCTGGTGGCGCGAGCAGCGGCTGGCGCTGCGCCAGGTGATCGGGCGCGACGGCCGGCTGGCGCCGGTGACGTTCGGCGCGCCGGGGTGGGAGAGCCTGGACGCCGCGCGCGCCAACCACGCCTATGCCGGGCTGGTCGGCAAGACCACGAGCGGCGCCCGACAAGCGGTGGTGGCGCTGCTGCGCGATCCGGCGCAAGCGGCGGCGGGCGGCGAGGCGCCGTTGTGCGGCGAGCCGGAGCCGATCGAGCATGCGGTCAAGTACTACGAGAAGGGCGATCGGCCGCTCGAATTCGTCACCAGCCGCCAGTGGTTCGTGCGGTTGCTCGACAAGAAGGACGCGCTGCTGGCGGCGGGTGACCGGGTGCGCTGGCACCCCGATTTCATGCGCCTGCGCTTCCGCAACTGGACCGAGAATCTCCACAGCGACTGGTGCATCAGTCGCCAGCGGTTCTTCGGCCCGGCCTTCCCGGTGTGGTATCCGCTCGACGCCGGCGGCGCGCCCGACTACGCGCGGCCCATCGTTGCGCCGCGCGAGGCATTGCCGCTCGACCCGACGGTCGACGTGCCGGCGGGCTACACCGCCGACCAGCGCGACCGGCCGGGTGGCTTCACCGCCGAGACCGACGTCTACGACACCTGGTTCACCAGCTCGCTCACGCCGCAGATCAGCTCGGGCTGGCTGCTCGACCCCGCCCGGCACGCTCGCCTGTTTCCCGCCGACGTCCGGCCGCAGAGCCACGAGATCATCCGGACGTGGGCCTTCTACACCATCGCCAAGGCGCTGCTGCACGAGGACACGATCCCGTGGCGGCACGCCCTCGTGTCGGGATGGATCCTCGACCCCGACCGCAAGAAGATGTCGAAGAGCCGCGGCAACGTGGTCACGCCGATGCACCTGCTCGACCAGTACGGCGCCGACGGCGTCCGCTACTGGGCCGCGTCGGCGCGGCTCGGCACCGACACCGCCTTCGACGAGCAGGTGTTGAAGGTCGGCAAGCGGCTCGTGACGAAGCTCTTCAACGCGGGCAAGTTCGTGCTGGCGCAGGCGGGGGAGCGCGCCGCCGTCACGGCGGAGCTGGATCGCGCCTTCGCGGCCCGGCTGCGCGCGCTGGTCGAGCGCACCACCGCCGCGTTCGACGACTTCGACTATGCCCACGCGCTCGCCGAGACGGAGTCGTTTTTCTGGCATGACTTCACCGACACCTTCCTCGAGCTGGCCAAGGCGCGCGCCCGGGACACGGGCGGGGGCTCCGCTATCGCGACGCTGCGTCTGGGGCTGTCGGTCCTGCTGCGGCTCTTCGCCCCCACGCTGCCCTACATCACCGAAGAGGTGTGGTCGTGGGCGTTCGCCGAGGAGACCGGCCAGCCGTCTATCCACCGCGCGCCGTGGCCAGGCGCGGATGATTTCGCGGCGATCGCGCCCCCGGACGATCCCCGCTCGTTCGAGAGCGCCGTGGCGGGGCTCGCCGCGATCAACAAGGCAAAGTCGGCAGCGGGCGTGTCGGTGGGGCGCGGGGTCGCGAGCGTGACCCTGGCGGGCAGCCCGGTCACCGTGACGCGGCTCGGCCGTGTGCTCGACGACGTCCTCGCGGCCGCGCGCGTCGAGTCGCACGCGCTGGCGCCGCGCGCGGAGCTGGCCGACGACATCGTCGAAGTCGCCGACATCGTGTTCGTGCCGGCGCAGGAGGGCTGAGTCACGGATACGCCGTTCGAGCATCCCCACGTCGCCGCGTTGATCGCGCTCGCGCTGGCGGAGGACGTCGGCGCCGGCGACCGCACGACCGAAGCCACGGTCCCGGCGACGGCCCGTGCCCGCGGGCGGCTGCTGGCGAAGCAGGAGCTGGTCGTGTGCGGCTTGCCGTTGCTGCCGCGCGTGTTCGGGCGGCTTGGCCCGGTCGAGTGCCGTATCCTCGCCGCGGAGGGAGCGCTGGCGCAGGCGGGGGACGTCATCGCCACCGTCACGGGCGCCGCGCGCACGCTCCTCACCGGCGAGCGTCTCGCCCTCAATCTCCTGCAACATCTCTGTGGGATCGCGACCCTCACGCGCCGGTGCGTGGCGCGGGTGGCCGACACCGGCCTTGTCGTGCGCGATACACGCAAGACGCTCCCGGGCATGCGGCGGCTCGCGAAGTACGCGGTGCGCACCGGCGGCGCGACCAATCATCGCCTGGCGCTGGACGACGCCATCCTGGTGAAGGACAACCACTTGACGCTCGGCGGCGGTGATTTCGCCGCCGCGGTGGCTGCGGCGCGGTGGCACTGGCCGGACCTCCCGCTCGAGGTGGAGTGCCGGACGCTGGCCGAGGTCGAGCGCGCGGTCGCCGCGGGGCCGGATTTGATCCTGCTCGACAACATGCGTCCCGAGCAGCTCGTCGCGGCGGTTCGCCTCGTCGCTGGCCGCGTGCCGCTCGAAGCGTCGGGGGGCATCACGCTGGACGACCTCCCGGCCGTCGCGGCCACCGGCGTGCAGTACGTCGCGATCGGCGCGCTGACCCACTCGGCGCCCGCGGCGGACCTGAGCCTCAAGCTGGAACCGGTGGCGTAGCGCTGGCCTGCAGGGTCACTCGACATAGCCGAGGGCGCGCAGGTCGTCCATGCGGTCCTTGCCGACGGAGGGGGCGGCTGGGGCCGGGGCGACGCGGTGTCCATCCAGCCATGCGTCGAGCGTCGCGGCGAGCGCGCGGGCACGGTCCGGCTCTGCGGTGGCGCGATCGTCTCGCTCCCCGGGGTCTCGCGTCAGATCGTACAGCTCGAGCGTGCCGGCTCCGTATTCGTGGCACCCCCGAACTCGACTGTGCGCTCCGTCCGGATGAGCTTCCAGCCGCCGTCTACCACGGCTGTTTGCACTCGACGCACGGCTTCCGTGACGATGGGAGCGGGCGGGGGGTGCCCCGCAGCAGATCACGGCCGCGCATGTCGGTGGGCACCGGGAGCCCCGCGAGTCCGAGGATGGTCGGCGCGACGTCGAGGCCGCTCGCGGAGTCGGTGCGCCGGCCGGGTGGAATGCGCCCGGGGGCGCGCAGATAAGGACGGCACGCGCGTGACCGGCTCGTAGAGACCGATGTGATTGAACCAGATCGCGTGCTCGCCCAGCGACTCGCCGTGGTCGGCGGTCACCACCACGATGGTGCGCCCCGCAATGCCGAGGCGCTCGAGCTCGTCGACCAGGCGGCCGAGGTGGACGTCCGTGTACGACACCTCGCTGGCGTACTCGGCGATCGGGAAGCGCGCATCGCGAACCCCGGTGAGCCAGTCGGTGAGGTGCCGGCGAAACGGGAGGTCGCTCCGGATGCGATCACCGATGCGCGCAATCGCGCCCGCAGGGCGGCGCGCTCGGCGGGGTCGGTGGTATGGCGATCGAGCCGGTCGGCGTACAGGACCAGGTCCTTGACCTCGCGGCTGCTTGCACCAAGGTCGCGCTTCAGCGCGCGCAGGGGGCCCGCGAAGGGCGCCAGGCGGCGCCGAAAACCGTCGAGATCGTAGTCGAACCAGTCGAGCCGGACATCCGCCATGCTGGTGTGACGGGCCGCGTACGGATCGTCGTCGTAGTACGCGCGGTGCCACGGCGCCGGGGGCGTGTAGGGCATGTGGGGGTCCCAGTAGTGCACCCACGCGAAGAACGGGGACCGGCACGTGCCGCGTACCCACGCGACGACCTGATCCGTCGTCTCGGCGGCGAGGAACGGCTTGGACACCCGGCGCGGGCACCGCGAAGTGATCGAGGCCGGGCGCGAGGAGTTGTCCGAGGGCGCGGGTCGGCCCGAGATGCACCGCGCTCGCGAACGCGGCGGTCCGATAGCCGGCTCGCGGAAGATCGCGGGCAGCATGCGCACCGGCCGGACGACGGGCGAGGCGTGGTCCACGATGCCGTGCTCGACGACCGGTAGGGACGACAGGAGCGAGACGTGGGAGGGGAGGGTCACGTGGCTGGCCGCCCAAGCACGTTCGAAGACGAGCCCCTCCTCGGCCAGCCGATCGAGGTGCGGCGTCCGTATGGTCGTGCTCCCGTATGCGCGCCAGGTGATCGGCGCGCAACGTGTCGATGGTGACGAAGAGGATGTTCGGTCGGCCTCCGGCGGCATCGGCGAGCAGTCCGGGGTGCAGGCGGCGATGACCGCAGGCCAGCAGCAGGGCGAAGAGCGGTGTGACGACGCGGCGCACGGGAGCCCCCGGCGCTTAGCGGCCGCCCGCCCCTCGGTCAATGCACGCCGGACGCGGACGATCGAACGCAACGTGCGCCGCGCGGAGCGACGTGGTAGACGGCTGTGGTCCATGGCGGGTCAACCCATCTACCCCGTCGTCCTGTGCGGCGGCTCGGGGACGCGGCTCTGGCCGCTCTCCCGCGCGCTCTATCCGAAGCAGCTGCTGGCGCTGGCCTCCGAGCGCAGCCTGCTCCAGGACACGCTCGCGCGGACCGCGGACCCGGCCCGGTTCGCCGGTCCGGTCGTTGTCGGCAACGAAGAGCACCGCTTCATCCTGGCCCAGCAACTCGCGGAGCTCGGCGTCGCGCCGCGGGCGCTGGTGCTCGAGCCGGTCGGGCGCAACACCGCGCCCGCCGCGGCGGTGGCGTCCCTCCTGCTCGCCGCGGACGACCCCGCGGCGCTGCTGCTGCTCATGCCGGCGGACCACGTCATCGCCGATCCCGAGGCGTTCCGCGCGGCCATCGACGCGGCGCTGCCGGCGGCCAGCGGGGGCCGGCTGGTCACCTTCGGGGTCGAGCCGACCGGGCCCCATACCGGCTACGGCTACATCGAACGCGGCGCGGCCCTGCCCGAGCTCCCCGGCTGCCACGGCGTCGCGCGCTTCGTCGAGAAACCGGATGCCGCCACGGCCGCCGCGTGGGTCGCCAGCGGCGAGTACCTCTGGAACAGCGGGATCTTCCTGTTTCCCGCCGCTCGCTACCTGGCCGAGCTCGAGCGCCGCGCGCCGGCCATGGTCGAGGCCTGCCGGCGCGCGTTGGCCGGGGCGCACCGTGATCTGTCGTTCCTGAAGCTCGAGGCCGAGGCCTTCGCGGCGTGCCCGTCGAACTCGATCGACTACGCCGTGATGGAGGGCGTCGACGACGCGGTGGTCGTGCCCGTCAGCATGGGATGGAGCGACGTCGGCTCGTGGGCGGCGCTCTGGCAGATCAGCGAGAAGGACGCCGCCGGGAACGCCACGCGTGGCACGGTGATCGCGGTCGACGTCCAGGATTCGCTGCTCCGCAGCGAGGGGCCGGCCGTCGCCGCGGTGGGCCTGCGCGACGTCGTTCTGGTCGCCACCAAGGACGCCGTCCTCGCGGTGTCGCGCGACCGGGCGGAGGAGGTCCGCGCGGTGGTCGAGCAGCTGGCCGCCCGCGGGCGGGCGGAGCACGTGGCGCACACGGTGGTCTATCGCCCCTGGGGATCGTACGAGACCACCGACCAGGGGGAGCGCTTTCGCGTAAAGCGCCTGGTGGTGAATCCCGGCCAGAAGCTCTCGCTGCAGATGCATCATCACCGCGCGGAGCACTGGGTCGTCGTGCAGGGCAGCGCGAGGGTCGAGCGCGACGGCGAGACCATCCTGCTGGCGGAGAACGAATCGGCGTACATCCCGAGCGGCACGCCGCATCGTCTGGAGAATCCCGGCCGCATCCCGCTCCACCTGGTCGAAGTGCAGACCGGCGGCTACCTCGAGGAGGACGACATCGTGCGCTTCGAGGACGACTACGGCCGCTGAGCGGTGGGCCCGGCGGAGCAGATCCTCGGCTGGCTCCGCGCCGCGGACGCCCCGGTGTCGGGGGCGGCGCTCGCCCGCCGCCTGGGATGCTCGCGGGCGGCCGTCTGGAAGCACGTGGCCGGGCTCCGGCGCGCCGGCTATGCGATCGCGGGGCAGCGCGCGACGGGCTATCGCCTGATGGGCGTGCCGGACCGGCTGGGGCCCACCGAGCTGGCGCCGCACCTGACGGGCACCTGGCGACGGATCGAGTGGCGCGCGGCGCTCGACTCCACGCAGGGTCTCGCGCGCGAGCTGGCGCGCGCCGGGGCCGGGGAGGGCACGACGGTGATCGCGGAGCGGCAGACCGCCGGCCGCGGACGGCTGGGACGGCAGTGGCATTCCCCCGCCGGCGCGAACCTCTATTGCTCGGTCGTACTGCGTCCCGCCGTGCCGCTGGCCGCGGTGCCCTCGCTGGCGCTGGTGGCGGGCCTCGCGGTCGCCGACGCCATCCGGGACGTCACCGGCCTCGGCGCCGCGCTCAAGTGGCCCAACGACGTGCAGCTCGACGGGCGAAAGGTCGCGGGCGTCCTGATGGAGCTCGATGCCGAGCCCGAACGGGTGCACGTGGTCATCGCGGGGATCGGCGTGAATCTCAACCTCGAGGCGTTTCCGCCCGACCTGGCGGCGACGGCCACGTCGCTGCGGATCGCCCGCGGGGCGCCGGTGGATCGTGCGGCGTTCGCGGCCCGGTTGCTCGCCGCGCTGGAGGGACGCTATACGCGCTTTCTCGCGGCCGGGTTCGCCGCGATGCGGTCGGAGTGGGAGGCGTGCTCCGCACTGACCGGGAAGGAGGTGCGGGTGACCGCGCCGGAAGGCGAGGTGGCCGGGCGCGTGCTCGGCGTCGACGACGATGGCGCGCTGCGGCTCGCGGGGCCGCAGGGCGAGATGCGCGTGGTGGCCGGCGAGGTCACCCTGCGCGGCCGGGAGGCCCGCTGACGCATGCTGCTCGCCGTCAACGTCAACAACACCCACACGCTCGTCGGGCTCTACGACGGCGAGGCGCTGGTGGTGCACTGGCGCGTCCGCACCGATCAGGCGCGCACGGTCGACGAATGGGTGGTGGTGCTGCGCGGGCTGTTCGGCGAATGGGGCACCGCGCAGCCGCCGGTCGACGACATCGTGCTCGGCAGCGTGGTGCCGCCGATGAACGATCGCGTCGAGGAGCTGTGCCGCCGCCTGTTCGGGCAAGCGCCGCTGGTGGTCGGTCCCGGCGTGCGGACCGGCGTGCCGCTGCTCTACGACAACCCACGCGAGATCGGCGCGGATCGCATCGCGAACGCGGTCGCGGCCACGGAGCGGGTCGCCGGCCCGTCCATCGTCGTCGACTTCGGCACCGCCACCACCTTCGACGTCGTCACGGCCAAGGGGGAGTACGCGGGTGGCGTGATCGTGCCGGGCATCGGGATTTCGCTCGACGCGCTCATCGCGCGCACCGCGAAGCTGCCGCGCGTGGAGCTGGCGTGGCCACCGAAGGTGGTGGGCCGCACCACCGTGCACGCCATCCAGTCCGGCGTGACCTACGGGTACACCGCGCTGGTCGACGGCATGGTCGAGCGTATCCGGGCCGAGCAGGATCCCCGTGCCCGGGTGATCGCCACCGGCGGCCTCGCCCCCTTCATCGCGCCCCATTCGAGTACCATCGAGTCCGTCGACGAGTTTCTCACGCTCGACGGCCTGCGCATCATCCACGCACGCAACGGAGGACGTCATGTCAGCTGAGGAGGTCGTCACACTGCGGAACGTCGCGATCGTCGGGCAGGGCGGGGTCGGCAAGACCAGCGTCGCCGACGCCCTGCTGTTCGCGGCGGGCGGCGCCACCCGGATCGGGCGCGTCGCCGACGGCACCTCGGCCTTCGACACGGAGGCCGAGGAGCAGCGCCGGCAAAGCAGCGTCACGGCGTCGCTGCACCACGTTGGCTGGAAGAAGCACGCGGTCACGCTGCTCGACACCCCGGGGTACGCCGCGTTCCTCCATGACACCCACAACTGCCTCACCGCCGCCACGGGCGTCGTGCTGGTGCTGGGTCCGACCGGGGGCGAGGTGAAGGTCGAGACGGAGAAGGTGTGGGGATGGTGCCGCGAGCGTGGACTGCCGGCCATCGGCTTCGTGACGCGCCTCGACCGCGAGCGGGCGAGCGTCGCCCATGCGCTGGAAGACCTGAAGCTGCTTGGCGTGAAGCCGGCCGTGCTGCAGGTGCCGATCGGGGAGGAGGCGGGCGTGAGCGGCGTGGTGGACGTGCTGGCGGGCAAGGCCCATGTCTACCAGGGCGACAGCGGCACGATGCGGGAAGGGCCGGTGCCGGCCGACCTCGCGGCGGCGGTGGCCGCCGCACGCGAGCAGCTCGTGGAGACGATCGCGGAGGCGAACGACGAGCTGCTGGAGAAGTACCTGGAGGGCGTGGAGCTGTCCCCCGGCGAGCTGGCCGCGGGTCTGCGGGCGGGAGCGCGGGAGGGCAAGTTCCTGCCGATCCTGTGCGGGGTCGGGCCGAAGGGTATCGGGACGCACGCGCTCCTCGACGCCATCGTCGACCTCCTGCCGTCCCCGGCCGACCTCCCGGCCTGGGAGGGCGACGACCCGCGGACCGGCGAGCGGGTGACCCGCGCCGCCGATCCGTCGGCGCCGTTCTCCGCCTTCGTGTTCAAGACCATCGCCGACCCGTTCGCGGGCAAGCTGGCCGTGCTGCGCATCGTCTCCGGGCAGGCCCGGGCCGATCTCACCGCCGTCAACTCCTACCGCGAGGGGCGCGAACGGCTCGGCCACCTGCTGCGGCTCGAGGGCAAGAAACAGACGCAGGTGCCGCACGCCGTCGCCGGCGACATCGTCGCGCTGGCGAAGCTGAAGGATACACACTCCGGCGACACGCTCTGCGACGAGCGGCAGCAGGTGGTCTTCCCGCCGCTGCCCGACACGCCGGCGGTGATCTCGTTCGCGCTCCAGGCGAAGAGCAAGGCGGACGACGACAAGGTCATGCAGGCGCTCCACCGTTTGATGGAGGAGGACACGGCGCTGCGCGTGCACCGCGACGAGCAGACGAAGGAGTTCGTCATCTCGGGCGCGGGGCAGCTCCACGTCGAGACGGCGGTCGAGCGCCTGCGGCGGAAGTTCGGCGTCGAGGTGGAGCTGAAGGCGCCCAAGGTGCCCTACCGGGAGACCATCCGTGGCCATGCCAAGGCCCAGGGGAAGCACAAGCGGCAGACCGGTGGCCACGGGCAGTACGGCGACTGCTGGCTCGAGCTGTCGCCGCTGCCGCGTGGCGGCGGCTTCGAGTTCGAGGATGCGATCGTCGGCGGCGCCATCCCGCGCGGGTTCATCCCCGCCGTGGAGAAGGGCGTCCGCGAGCTGCTGCCCCAGGGCATCCTCGCCGGCTACCCGATCGTCGACGTCAAGGTGAAGCTCTACGACGGCTCCGCGCATGACGTCGACTCGTCCGAGATGGCGTTCAAGATCGCCGCATCGCTGGGCTTCAAGAAGGCCTTCGAGGACTGCAAGCCCGTGCTGCTCGAACCGGTGATGACGGTCACCGTCACCGTGCCCGACGAATTCATGGGCGACATCATCGGCGACCTCAACAGCCGTCGCGGCAAGGTGCTGGGCGCCGAGCCGAAGGGGCAGGGGCAGCAGGTGATCCGCGCCCACGTGCCCATGTCCGAGGTGCTGCGCTACGCGCCCGACCTGCGATCGATGACGCAGGGGCGCGGAGACTTCTCGATGGAGCTGGCGCACTACGAGGAGGTGCCCGCCCACCTCGCCGAACGCATCGTGAAGGAGAGCCAGGCGGCGCGGGCCGAGAGGCATGCCTGACCCGTCGGCGTTGTTGCCCTACGGGGTGCTGAAGACCTTGAGCCGGATGCGCCGGCGGGTCGAGCCGGCGCTCCGGCGGGCGATCGGGGGCGGGCAGCCGAGCTGGGCGCGGGAGCCGAACACGCTGCCGTGGTTCGACCAGCCCGACGCGGTGGCCCGCATCCGCGACGACGAGCCGGACGCGGCGCTGCTGCGGCAGTGGGTGGAGGAGGGATGGTTCGTGGTCGACGACGTCGTCGACCGGGGCGATCTGGCGGCCATGACCGCCGCGCTCGACGGGCTGTGGGACGCCCCGGCGCCCGTGCCGCATCTCGAGCTGCTCGACCTCCGCGAGGCGCCCGGCGCGCCGGCGCGTACGATGTCGCACGCAGACCTGCTCGCCCGCGATCCCGCCGTCCGCGCCCGCATGCGCGAGCTGTCCGACTGGCGCATCCACGGCTTCCACTACCTGAACGCGCCCGCCCGCCGCGTGTTCGACAACCCGCGGCTGATCACGCTGGCGAGCCGCCTCTTCGGGAAGCCGGCGCGGCCGTTCGCGGTCATCAACTTCATGAAGGGCAGCCGCCAGCACCTGCACCAGGACATGGCCGTGTTCCACATCCACCCGTGGAACTACCTGCTCGGCGCGTGGATCGCGTGCGAGGACATCAGCCCCGACTCCGGGCCGCTGGTGTTCTACCCGGGCTCCCACCGCGCGCCGTTCTTCGCAGGCTTCGCCGATTACCCCCAAAGCAACCTACGGACCGCGGACGAAGCGCTGGCGGCGGCCTACCAGCGCTACGCCGACGACGTGGCGGCCCGGTATCCGCGGCGGGAGTTCCTGCCGCGCGCTGGGCAAGTACTGATGTGGCACGGCATGCTGGTCCACGGCGGGGCGCCGGTGCGGCGGCCGGGCACGTCGCGGAAGTCGATGGTCATCCACTACACCGTGCGCGGGGCCGACCGGGCGAAGGAGATTCGGGGCCCCGTGCGGTGGTGAGCCGCGCTCGCTGTCAAGGCGGAGCCTCGCCTCACCCGACGCCGCAGGGTTGACGCCCGCGCGGCGCGTCGGTCGCGATCGCCGACCGGCGTGCGAGCGGCCAGGCGGGCTTGCGCTGCGGGCCGAGCGCCGCGATGGGCGCCGTATGGGGCCCGCGCTCGCCAAGCGCCAGATCCTCTGTCGGCGAGTACCTCCTGGTGGAGACCCGCGGCTGTGAGAGGCACGAGTGGCTCGACGGCACCGTGCACTCGATGGCCGGCGGGTCGCCGCGGCATGCGGCGCTCCGCGCGGCGCTCGCCGCATGCCTGGTGCCGCGCGATGGCCGGCCGTGCCGTCCGTAATCCTCCGACCTTCGGGTTCGGGTGCCGGCAACGGGTCTCATCACCTGCCCGGACGTGGTGGTGGCGCGCGTCGTCACCGGCGTCGCGGTCGTCGGCGGCGATCGCCTGCACGCCGTTCAGGCCGCGCACCTCGTTGAACACCGTCCGCGCCATCCGCTTCCGACGCCTGAGCGCGCCGGGCAATCATCGGCGTGCGTCGACAAGCTGATCTGCGTCTTCGACCGACTGCACGGCAGCGACGAGTTCGAGGGCCACGGCGTCGGCCTGAGCATCGTCAAGCGCATCGTCGAGAAGCACGACGGCACGGGCTGGGCCGACGGCCGCCCGGACGGCGGCGCAACCGTGTACCTCACCATCGGCGCGGCGTAGACCGGTACCGGCGACTGACGCCGCCCGGCGGGCGCGCGCTCCGGGCAAGCAGGGTGCGGACACGGGCGCGCAGCGCCGGCAGGACGTCGGTGGCGAACCACGGATTGGCCGCCAGCCAGCGGTTGTTGCGCGGCGAGGGGTGGGGCAGCGGCAGGCAGGCGGGCCAGTGGTCACGCCAGGCGCGCACTGTCTCGGTGAGCGTGGCGGCCTGGCGATCGCCGAGATGGAAGTCGAGCGCGAACCGGCCGAGCACGACCGTCAGGGCCACCGACGGCAGGTGGGTGAGCAGCCGCGCCCGCCAGGCCGGGGCGCATTCCGGCCGCGGCGGCTGATCCCCGGCCGCGCCCCTGCCCGGATAGCAGAACCCCATCGGCAGAATGGCGAAGCGTGTCGCGTCGTAGAACGTCGCCGCATCGACCCCCAACCAGCCGCGCAGCCGGTCGCCGCTCGCGTCGGCGAACGGCACGCCGGTGTCGTGCGCGCGCCGCCCGGGCGCCTGGCCGGCGATCAGGATGCGTGCCCGCCGGTCGAGTTGCAGGATCGGACGCGGGCCGAGCGACAGATGGTCCGTGCACAATCGACACGCGCGCACCTCGGCGAGCAACGCCGCCGGGTCCGGGGCCCCACGGCTCATGCGGCGCGCGCCGCCTCGCCGAGCGACCACAGCGCCGCGCCCAGCAGGACGAGGTCCTTGAGCAGGAATTGCCCGGGCAACGCCGACAGGGCTGGAAATCCGAGCGTTGGTTCCCACCCGGGCGTACTCAGGAGAAAGGAGAGCGTGGTGAGGAACATGCCCACGGCGAGGGCGCTGCCGAGTGCAGCGGCGCCCGCCGACCAGCGCCGCAGGGCGATCAACGCGGCGATCGTCAGCTCGACGCCGCCGAGCAGGTTGGAGAAGCCCTGAACGCTCAGCAGTCGATAGCTCCAGGCCAGCAGCGGGCTGTTGGCGACCAACGGTTCGATACCGGCCGCCTCGTAGGCGGTGAACTTCATCGCGCCAATCCAGGCGATGACCAGGGCGAGACCGTAGCGCAACACGGCAGCGCCGAGGTTCTGCAGCCAGGCGCCGCGCTGGCGCAGCGCCACCCACGTACGGGTGGTCGCATCCGACAGGGGTGATGGGTGACCGTGCATGGCGGGTGCTCCTCGTGTGGCGATGTCAGATGACGCGCGGTGGAAAGATGGGGCCGGCGGCGGGAGGGGGCGCCGCCGACCCCGACCCCGATCAGAGGTCCGCGACCGGGGTGTGGGCGATCGTCTGCCACTGCTGGTTCGCCTTGGCGACGTTGCCGCGCACGTCCTTGGTGAACTTTTCGGCGATCTCCGCGTTGAGGTTCAGGTAGAGGACGCCGCCGCTGATCGTCCAGTAACGCGGATCGCCGTCGAACTTCTTGCCGACCGAGACGCCGTAGGCACAGAAGCCGCCAAAGGCCGGCGCGTACTTCTCGGGTTCGGCGGTGAAGGCGTCGCGGTTGGCGGCGCTGGCGAAGTAGTAGGTGGCGCCGCCGTGCGTGGCGCTGAAGCGCGCGTCACCGGCGGTCGGCGCGGCGCTGGTGAAGTACGCCACCGGGTCGTAACCATGCAGCGCAAGGGGGGCGCCGGCGGCGGTCAGACCGCTGCTGGTGTTGACCTCGTCGGCCGCCGGTGCGGCCGTGGCGCCGACCAGGGCGAGGGTGGCCGCCAGGGCCAGCGAACGGAGGTGGTTGGTGGGGATACGCATGATTGGGACTCCTCGTGATCGTCAGGTCAGGGCGTCGAGGCGGCGAGACGATCGTTACCGCCGCGCCGACGGTGGTGGGACGCGTCGCGCTCAGCGCGGCACGCCGGTGATGGGCCATGGTCATGGGCGGCGCCGTGGCAGGCGGACATCAGCGCCGCGGCGACGCTCGCCGGCCACGACTGGCCGCACAGGTGGTCGAGCAGCGCCCGCTGAGCCGCTCGCGCGTGGGGCGTGCGCTGGCGGTCGACGATGACGGCGCGGCGCGCCTCGCGCTCGGCGGCCGCGATCGCCCCGCGCTGGGCGAGGGCGGCGGCCAGCACCATCCGCTTGGCGAGATTGCAGAAGACCGCGAAGTGGGCGGCGGGATCGTTCGGCGTCACCGCTGCCGCCACGGTGGCACGCCGCAGCCCGGCCTCGACCAGCTCCAACGCCCGCCGGTCGTCGGTGAAGGCGGCGCGGTGACAGATCGCGAGCGCCTTGTCCGCCGGCGCGGCCAGCAGCGCCGGCGGTGCGAGCACGACGACCAGCGCCGCCAGACATGCGGTCGCCCCGGGCCGGCGCGCGCGCTCGGCCGACGCCGCGGCGCAGTACGCATGCGGGGCCAGGCTCTCCGGCTGCTCGTTCATCGCCGTCGTCCTCGTCGAGCGCGCGCTGCCCGTGCCGTCAGGCCGCCTGCTCGACGCCCGTGTCGGTGACCGCCACGGCGACGAACACGCCGAGGCCCATGACGAGCAGGTAGGCCAGCCCGAGGCCGTCGAGGCCGAGGGCGAACGGCGCCGACAGCAGCGCGACACCGGCCGCCAGGTCGAGGGCCAGGTGCGCACGCAGGGAGAGCACGCGCACCAGACCGAGCGCGTAGTTCGTGCACAAGCTGTACGCGGCGAGCAGCGCACCGGCCAGCAGCGAGACGGCGCCCGCCCGTGAGGGCAGGTCGAGGATGACGGGCGCCAGCAGCAGCGTCGCCGCGGCGCCGTAGTCGAGCAGGCCGTGCCAGCGGCCAGGCACGAAGCGCAGGGCGCGAACGACCGGCGACGACAGCCGGGCGGCGCCGGAGGTGGGTGGGATGATCAGCGGTCGATCCATGACGAATCTCCTTCCTGTCGGCGCGCGGCGCCGGGGGTTCGGATTGGCGGGCTCGCCTGGTTCGACGCACGACGGTGGCGCCGTCTTACCTCTCGCCACCAACACTGAGTGGGAGCGCGGCCGGCGCGGACCTCGTCGCGGCCCGGTTGACCGGGGCGTGCGGCGCGCGGTAGGCGACGCGCCCATGGACGCCGGCGCCGACAGCGAGTGGATCGCTGCGCTCCGCTCGCAGGGCGTCGCGTCGCCGGCGACCGACGAGCTGCGACGGTATCTGCGTCGCGGCCTGCGACGGGCGCTCGCCGGCCACGCCGTGCGGCCGGAGGATCTCGACGACTTCACACACGATGCGTTGGTGCGCATCCTCGAGCATCTCGACGACTTTCGCGGTGACAGCCAGTTTCGCACCTGGGCCATGGCCATCGCCGTGCGCGTCGCGTTGTCCGCCCTGCGCCGGCGGCGTCACCCGGCCGCTGCCTGGGAAGCGCTGGCCGACGGGCTGCTCGAAGCGCTGCCCGATGCGCCGGCCGGCGATCCGCCGCGACGCGCCGAACGACGCGCGCTGCTCGAGGTGCTGGCGGCGGCGGTCCGCGATCAGCTCACCGACCGCCAGCGCCTGGCCGTGCTCGGCGAGCTCGAGGGCGTACCCACCGAACGGCTCGCCGAGCGCCTCGGCCTGAGCCGCAACGCCCTCTACAAAGTGCACCACGACGCGCGCCGCAAGCTGCGCGCCGCCATCCTCGCCGCCGGCTTCACCGAAGCCGACGTAAGGGAAGAGCTCGCTCGGGTGTCGGAGGATTGATGTCGTCGACCCGTCAGGAACGATTGCGCGCCCTGCTCCGGGTGGTAGATGCCACCGCCCCCGAGGAGCTCGACTGCGACCAGTTTCTCGCCCGCGTGGCGCCGTTGGTCGAAGCGGTGGCCGCCGATGCCGCCCTGGCGGAGGAGCTGCGACCGGTGGCCCAGCACCTCACCGTGTGTCCGGAATGCAAGGAGGAGTTCGACGCCCTGCTGCGCGCCCATGGCGTCCTGTCATGAGCGCGCCGCGGACGGCGGCTGGCGCTTCGCCGAGCGGATGATCGCGATCGAGCTGGTCGGCGATCTGTCCGACCACCTGTGCCGCTGACCGCGCGGCCCGATCGCGCTACACTCTCCTTCCGGAGCCATTGAGGGCCCGCGACGCCACGTCCGACAACGCCCTTTCGGTGAACGTTCACGAACGGGCCGTTCATGGCCGCTATCTTCCCAGGTGGGGTGCGACTCACGCCCGCGGGCGGGACGCCGATCACGACGGTCGCCACCCTGACGCGCTGACGGCGCGCCGCGCGCGGTGATCTACCGGCCGTTCCTGAGCTCGGGGCGTTGCTGCGTCTCGTGCATTCGCCCCCGGCTGGACGCTATCGCCGGCCCCTGAACAGCACCGGTTCCCGCACCGGCATCCCCAGCGCGTGACGGCGCAGCCACTCGAGCGCCAGCTGCGACGCCAGCAGCTTCACCCAGTGGCGCGTGCTCCAGAGCCGGTAGCGCGGCGCGACGGCTTCGGTCGCCATGACGCTGCGCGGGATCGAGGGCGCGAACCACTAGCGCCGCCGGCGACGATGGCTCGCCTGAAGGCCGTACTCGCTTCTCCCGGGATCGCGACCCCCGAGGACCGCAGGACCTTCCCACCGCGCCGCGCCGAGGCCACCCCTCTCGGCTACCTCATCCCGGGGTTCCTGGCCCACACGGCCAGAACAGGATCATGGACATGGCCTGGAAGAACATCCCGCTCGCGAGCGGTTTACCGCCGCGAAGGAACCGCACGACGTCGTGGGACTTGGGTGCGGGATCATCGGCGACCGGGGCCGCGTCATCGATTCGCGGCGCGACGTGGAAAGTCAGAAACTCGACGGTATCGCTCGCGGAGCGTTCGACGCCCAAGTTCCGCAGGATGCCCTCCAGCACATTCTCGTCTGCGCACTTCGGCTGCGCGCAGAGCCACGAGTCGTCCGGCTTGGTGGTGGGCCCCACTCGCCAGGTGGGCAAGGACGCCGCGGCCGGCGGGCGCGGCCCTCGCGCTGGGTCGGCCGAACCGGCAGGCTGGCGGCACCGATGGGCCCATTCCGCTTCGACAACTCGTACGCCCGCGACCTCGACGGCTTCTTCGCCGCCGTGACGCCTGCGACCGCGCCCGACGCGGCGGTGCTGCGTGTCAACGAGGGCCTGGCCGAGGAGCTGGGCGTCGACCTGCGCGGCCTCGATGCGCGCGAGCGCGCCGCGCTGTTCGCCGGCAACGCGCTTCCGGAGGGCGCCACGCCCATCGCGCAAGCGTACGCCGGGCACCAGTTCGGTGGCTTCAACCCCCAGCTCGGCGACGGGCGCGCGCTCCTGCTCGGCGAGGTGATCGATCGGCACGGGCGGCGCCGCGACGTCGCCTTCAAGGGATCGGGCCGCACGCCGTTCTCGCGCGGCGGCGACGGCAAGGCCGCCGTGGGGCCGGTGCTGCGCGAGTACCTGGTCGGCGAGGCCATGCACGCGCTCGGCGTTCCCACCACCCGCGCGCTCGCCGCCGTCGGGACGGGCGAGACGATCGCGCGCGAGCGCCCGCTGCCGGGGGCGGTGCTGACGCGGGTGGCCGCGAGCCACGTGCGGGTGGGGACCTTCCAGTTCTTTGCCGCCCGCGGCGATCACGCGCGCGTCCGCCGCCTCGCCGACTACGTCATCGCCCGGCACGACCCCGACCTCGACGGCCGGCCGGACCGCTATCTGGCGCTGCTCCGGCGCGTGGTCGAGCGCCAGGCGGCGCTCGTCGCCTCCTGGATGCTCGCGGGCTTCATCCACGGGGTCATGAACACCGACAACATGACGGTGTCGGGCGAGACGATCGACTACGGCCCGTGCGCCTTCCTCGAGGCGTACGATCCGGCCACGGTCTTCAGCTCGATCGACGACCAGGGGCGATACGCGTTCGGCAATCAGCCGGCGATCGCCCAGTGGAACCTCGCCCGATTCGCCGAGACGCTCCTCGCGATCCTCGACCCGGCGTCGACGGCGCATGCCGTCGAGCTGGCGACCGAAGTGCTCCGCGGCTTCGTTCCGCACCACGACGCCTGCTGGCTGGCGGGCGCGCGCGCGAAGCTCGGCTGGTCGGACGACGACGACGGCGACGCGGCGCTGGCCGCGCAGTGGCTGGCCCTGCTCGCCGCGCAGCGGGTCGACTACACGCTTGCCTGGCGCCGGCTCGGCGACGCCGCGGCGGGCGACGTGCGGCCGCTCGCCGCGTTGTGGGCGGAGCCGGCGGCCCTGGATGCATGGCTCCCCGCCTGGCGCCGGCGCGCGGCGCGCGACGGACGTCCCGGCGCCCTGCGCAAGGCCGCCATGGACCGCGCGAATCCGCTCCACATTCCCCGCAACCAGCGCGTCGAAGAGGCGTTGGCCGCCGCCTCCGACGCCGGCGACCTCGCGCCGTTCGACCGCCTGCTCGACGTTATCACTCGACCGTTCGACGAACGTCCAGGGCTCGAGCGCTACGCGGAACCGGCGCCGCCCGAGGTGACGGCTCGGTACCGGACGTTCTGCGGCACGTAGCGCCGTGCTGACGGCCCCGGGGCGTCGACCGCGCTGCTGTGGGACGCCGGCCAGGCATGACCGAGACCGTGGCGTTCATGGTCACGCGCGCGCGTGCGGGGTGGCGCCGACTCGGCGATTGACGGCGGCCAGCGCTCAGGTGGGTGCCGGGCGCTCGCGTTGCGCGCTAGCGGAGCCCGCTCGGATCGGCGTTGGGAAGCCCGAGCCGGCAGCGGCCGTCGATGCACTGATTGCCACCGAGGCACTGGTCGGTCGAGTCGCAGCGCGTGGACGCGCGGGCGTAGATGTTGACCGAGCATTCGGAGCCGTCCTTCCGGCGGAAAGTTCCGGAGGCGGACACGATCACCTCGTCGCGGCACACCTTGGAAGATAGCGGCCATGAACGGCCCGTTCGTGACAGTTCACCGAAAAGGCGCTATCAGACGTGGCGTCGCGGGCCCTCAATGGCTCCGGAAGGGCACAGCGCTTTACGCTCCCGAGAGAGCGCACTCGGGATGTGGACCGAGGGGAGCTCGATCCGGCACGAGACCTCGCTCAGGGCTCGCGTGTCCCGACGATCCGTCTTCGTCCGCCGCGCGCCCACCCCGAGCGAGCGCACCAAGGTCGCCAGGACGACACGCACCTCGTGTCCCGCCTCCAGCGCCGCATCCGCCACCCGGAACGCTGCGCTGGCGACGCGCGGCGCCTCCCGATCGTCGGCGGCCGCGCCGACCCACTGGCAACTTCTGTTTGCATTGGCCTCGGGAGAGGGGGCACCTTCCCCCGCATGACGACGGTCCTCCGCTACCTGCTCCTCGTCGGCCTGGCCGCCACCTCGGCCTCCGCCGCCACCTTCGCCGTGACCAAGACGGCCGACACCGCCGACGGCACGTGCGACGCCGACTGCTCGCTACGCGAGGCCGTGCTCGCGGCCAACGTGCTCGCCGGGCCCGATGAGGTGATCCTGCCGGCGGGGACCTATCAGCTGACCAGCGACCAGCTCCTCGTGGACGACGACGGGGAAGCCAACACGACTGACGACGCCCTCACGCTGCGCGGCGCCGGGGCGACCAGCACCGTGATCGAGCAGACCACCCCCGGGGGCGTGATGCGAATCGACGGCGACGTCTCCAGTGCGCTGATCGAGGACGTCACCATCCGGGGCGGCAGCGGGACGGACGGCGCCGGGATCATCACCTTCGCGCCCACGACGCTGCGCCGGGTCGTGATCACCGACTGTCACGCAGACGACGACGGCGGGGCGCTCATGAACTTCGATACCCTGCTCGTCGAGGACTCGATGTTCTCCGGCAACTCGGCGACCGACGATGCGGGGGCGCTCATGGTGTTCGCGCCGGCGACGGTGAAGAACTCGAGCTTCGTCGGAAACACGGCCCAGGATGACGCCGGCGCGATCATGCCGTTCGAGCCGACCGTGCTCGATGGCGTGACGCTCTCGGGCAACTCGGCGGGCCGCAGCGGCGGCGCCATCACGAACTTCACCACCCTGACGATCGTGAACAGCACCTTCAGCGACAACGAGGCGGGCACCGCCGCCTTTGGCGGGGGCCGCGGCGGCGCCATCATCACCTTCGACCCGCTGCGGCTGACCGGATCGACGATCACCGCCAACCGCGCCGAGCTCGAGGGCGGAGGCATCTACACGTCGTTCGCACCCGCCAACAGCGACGTCGACGCCAACCGCATCGTGCCCCTTGCCGTGCCGGTGGACACCCCGGTCGCGGTCGAGATCGAGGGCAGCATCGTCGCCCCCAACACGCCGGACGACTGTGCCAGGTCCGAGTCGGCGCTCCCCGTCCAGTCCCTCGGCCGCAACCTGGACAGCGACGGCACGTGTGTCGGCGCGCCGCCCGCCGGCGGCGACCTGACCACCGCCGACCCGGGGCTCGGTCTCCTGGCCGACAATGGCGGGCCCACGATGACGCACGCGCCGCTTCCGGGCAGCCCCGCGCTCGACGCCTGGCCGGGGTGCGGGCTGCCCGCGGACCAGCGCGGCGTCCCCCGTCCCCAGGGCCCCGAGTGCGACATCGGCGCCGTCGAGACGGCCGTGGAGACGACCACGACGACGGTTACCACCACGAGCGCGACCTCGCCGCCGACCACCACCACCACGCTGGCGGCCGTGTGCGTGCGCACGCTCGATTTCCCGTCTCTCCTCTGTCGCATCGACGAGCTGCTGGCGGGCACCAACGCGGCCACCGACCTGGGGAAGCAGGCGCGGGGCATGGGCAAGGCGGCGGGCAAGGCCCGCTCCGCGGCGGCACGTGGCAGAGCACAGTGCGCCGAGGGCGCGCGCAAGTCGAAGGCGAAGGCCAGCCGCGCGCTCCGAAGCGTGGGACGAAAGCTGCTGGCCTATCGCCGACAGCTCACGTCGCTGCGCGCCCGCAGGCAGCTGCCCGCCGAGGTACGCGAGCGCTTCCTGGCGCTGGTCGGACCGCTGCTGGACGACACCCGGGCCTTCCGCCGCTCGGTGGTCTGCCCGCGCAGGTAGGAGGGACGATGATCGCCCGCCCCCAGATGCGTATGCACCTCGCATCTGCCGGGGGCTATCCGAGACGTCTGGCCCTCACGTCGCGTTCCGGACGGGACGCCCGTATGCCACCTCCCACCCACGGGGCTCGCGCCGCCGCCGCCGCTTCGTGCGTGGTATCTGCTCGAAGCGCGGCTCGGACTGCACCGGTGCGAAGCCGGACTCCACGACCGCTACCCCGCGGGCACGCTCGCCTGCCGCCGCACCCGTCCCCAGCGGATCGGGACTTCGAGCTGCGCCAGCAACTCGTTCCGGAACAGGCCAGAATCCGACGATGTCAACACAAAGTAGAAGTGTCCGCCTTTGCCCCGGCGGTCTCAGGCGGTCATCGCGACAGTCCGAGCGAACACCTCCGAGGGTGTCAGCCAATCGAGGGTCTGTCGAGGGCGACCGTTGAGCTCGGCGGCCACGGCGTCGAGATGCGCTGCCGAGTGGGGTGAGAGGTCCGTGCCCTTTGGAAAGTACTGGCGCAGCAGCCCGTTCACATTCTCGTTGGAGCCGCGCTGCCAGGGGCTGTGCGGATCACAGAAGTACACCTGCACCCCGGTATCGATCGAGAACTGTACGTGCTGGGCCATTTCCTTGCCGCGGTCCCAGGTCACCGAGCGTCGGAGTTGCGCGGGGAGTTCTCTAATCTTCCCGGCGAGCGCCAAGCGCACCGGCTCTGCTCCGCGGCCCTCGGGCAAGTTGAGCAGCATCACGTAGCGGCTGTTGCGTTCGATGAGCGTGCCGATGGCGGAGCCGCCGCTCTTGCCGATGATGAGATCACCTTCCCAGTGTCCCGCCACGGCGCGATCCGTCACCTCGGCGGGCCGGTCCTTGACGAGCACCATGTCTGGCATCTGCCCTTGGCGTGAAACCGTCTGGCGGCGCGGCTGGCGGTGAGCCCGCCCGGTGCGCAGCGACTTCACCAGTTCCCGTCGTAGAGCGCCACGGGCCTGCATGAAGAGGGACCGGTAGATCGTTTCGTGGGAGATCCGCATCTCAGGATCGGCAGGATAGTCGACCACCAAGCGCGCCGCGATCTGCTGCGGTGACCAACGCAACGTGAGCCCGTGCTCGATCTCCTGCCGCAACGCGGGACATCGCACGAGCTTCGCGATCTTGGGACGCCGGGCACGCTGCACGGCCTGCACCTCGGCACGCCACGCGCGCTAGCGGTGCCGGCCACCGTTTCCGGTGATCTCCCGGCTACGGTGGACGGTGCTCGACCTAGTCCCTGAGCGATCGTCCGGCAGGGCTCGTCAGCGCCGATCCCGCGCGAGATCTCCTCGCGCTCCACGGCCGACAACCGCAAGGCCGCGCGCGGTGCGGTCCGTCGCTTGGGTACGCGGTCCCCGGTCAACACCCGGTAGATGGATTGCGTCGAGCATCCCACCGCCGCGCCGGCGCGCGCGTACGTTTCGCCCGCCGCCAGCCGCCACCGCAGTTCCACGTGCTCCGCCTCGGTCAAACGCTTCCCTTGTCGCATCCCGGATCCTCCTGATCGCGAACGTGTCTTTCACAGTTCGCCGGATCCGTTGCGATGACCGCCTGAGACCGCCCCCACGGCGACGAACCGCCCGTCGCGCACCGCAACCGCCTGGGCCCGCGGCTTGGCGCCATCCAGGGTGATGACCTCGCGCGCCACGTAGATCGTCGTGGGACTGGACGTCTCGCGCATCAGGTCGCCCGTGATCTCCTGGAGCGAGCTGGTCTGGGCCCTCGCACTGGCTGCGGCAAGGATCGCGCCGAGCACGGTGGCGGCGTCGGCCGAAGGTCGGGTTGCGCGGGACGGCTTCCTCACGAGTCTCGCCTGTAGATCGTCTTGCCGTCCTTGATCGTCTCGACCACCCTGATGTCCTTGATGGCCATGGGCCCGACCGTGAGCGGGTTCTTGTCGAGGATGACCATGTCGGCGCGCTTGCCGGCCTCGAGCGTGCCCTTCGAATCCTGCTCGCCGTACTGGCGGGCCACGTTGATCGTCATGGCCTGCAACCCCTCGAGGGGCGTGACCCGCTGGTCGGACCCGATCACAGCGCCCGCGCGGGAGACGCGATTGACCGCCGACCACAGCATGAACAACTGGTCGAGCGGCGCGACGACGAAGTCCGTGTGGTTGGTCGGCTGCAACCCGGCGTCGATGGCGTCCCGCATCGGGCTGATGTACGCCGCCTGCTCCTTCCCCCGGTTCGCGACGTGGGCCTCGGCGAAGTAGTACGTGTGCAGCGTATAGAACGACGGCGTGATCTTGTACCGCACGTACTTGTCGAGCTGCTCCTTGCGGGTGAACTGCGCATGGATCAACGTCACGTGGCGATTCTTCGACAGGGCGTCCGCCGCCACGAGCTCGTGCGCCTTCAGGAACGCGTCGATGGCCGCGTCTCCGTTGGCGTGGAGGTTGAGGGGGACGTCCAGGTCGTAGACGCGCTTGACGGCCTGGTTGATCACCTCCTGCGGCGCCGTCAGCTCGCCCCGCCAGTCCTGCTCGCCGCCGGGGCCGCCGCTCAGGTAGGGCGTCGAGAAGAACGCGGTCTTGCCCTGGGGCGAGCCGTCGATCGTGATCTTCACGCCGCCGATCTTGAGCCCCTTGTCGTACGTTCCCCAGCCCCGCACGGGGTGCGCTTCGAGCACCTTGTCCAGCTCCGTGATGAACGGGAAGGCGATGACGTCGATGATGTTGGCCCCGGCGTCGGTCGCCCGCTGCATGATGGCCAGCTCGTCGGCGTGCGTGCTTCCCTCGTGGGCGGTCGTGACGCCGGCCTGCGCGTAGAGCATCTGTCCGGCGCGCGTCCATGCGATCTCCTGCTCGCGGGTCGGCTTCGGCAGTGACGCAAACACCGGCAGGTAGGCCGTCTCCATGATCAGGCCATAGGGCTCGTTGGTACCCGGCTTGCGGACGATGACGCCGCCGGGCGGGGTGTTCGTGTCGGCCGTGATGTTCCACTTCTTCAGCGCGGCCGAGTTCATCACCGCGCCGTGCATCGACACGTGCCCGACCAGCACCGGGTTGTCCGGGAACGCCTTGTCGAGGTCGTCCCGATTCAGCAAGCGGCCGTTCGGCATGACGTTCTCGTCGTACCCGTAGGCCTGGATCACCTCGCCCTTCGGGATCTTCTTCGCGTCGCGGACCTTCACCAGCTCGGCCACGATGCTCTCGGGGTTCTTGCCGGGACCGGCCGGCGGCGCATAGACGTTGGCCTGGTTCGCGACCGTCAGCGACTTGATGTAGTGGGAATGGGCATCGAGGAACCCCGGCAGCAGCGTCTTGCCGGCCAGATCGACGAGCTTCGTCGCGTCGCCCTTGTGCGACGCCTCGATGTCGGCCCGAGAGCCGACGGCGAGGATGTTGCCGTCCTTGACCGCCAGGGCTTCGACGGTCGGCCGTGCGTCGTCGATGGTGACGACGTCGCCGCCGGTGTAGATCGCGTCGGCCGCCTGCGTGGGGGCGGCGACCGCGGGGGCCGTGATGCCCCGGTCGCAGCCGAGCACGGTGACGAAGGCAACGGCACAACTCGCCGCCGCCAATCTACTTGCACGTAGACTCATGGGGACCCCTCTCGTGGCTTACTGCCCCTCCGTCACGCGCACCTAGAACTCAGGACGGGAGGGAGGTGCCGTCACGCACCTGCCCGACGGTCAAGGGGCAGGTAGCCGGCAGCTCGGTGTCGAGCTCGTCGAAGCGGCGGCTGCGTAGCAATGCGGCTGTGCGCCGGATCCACGCGAAAACATCGGCGCCGTGATCTGCGTCGTGCTGCTCCGCGCTAGCCGCGGCGCGATCAGGCTCCGCCATCGGCTGGAGGAACGTGGCGTCGACGTCGGCGCGGTCCTTGTCGCCGCCGAGCCCCCAGATGTGGCTCGCGAGCGCGCCGACCGTCCAGCTGCACGACTGGGGGGCCAGCCGGTGGACCATCCCGGTCAACGCGTGCGCCAGCAGGTGTTCAAGGTGGGCGGGCAGATCATGCAGGTGGGGCATTCTGTAACCTTTCCCGAACACCCCCTTCCTTCAAGCGGCGCGCGTCGCTCACGTCGCGGCCCCCGTACTTGGCCTTCCAGCGGTACAGCGTCTGCTCGCTGATGCCATGCTTGCGGCGTGGGTCGGCCACCGGCCGCCCGGCCTCGGCCTCCTTGAGCACGTCCACGATCTGCTCTTCCGTGAACCAGCCGTGGTCACGTGTTGGTCGCGATCCCGGTCACTGCTTCGGCGTCACGTCCTCGATGTCTTGTTGCTTCTCGCGATCCAGCGGAAGCCGCGTAATCGCGCCGGCGTCGAAATCGATCTTCGTCAAATCGACCTGACGGACACGGCGGTTGTGCATCGTGTGATAGTACATCACCCGATTCTTCGTGTCGTACACGGTCGTCCAGATCGTCGCACTGCGCATCCCCTCGGGATTCGAGTGCCCGCCGCCTTCGGCGGAGGCGCCAACCGACAGGTTGAAATTGTCGAGAATCCTGAACACCTCGTACATCGTCTCCTTCCCGTCGGGGGTCGGGCGAGCCGTGCTGGCGTATGCAGCGACGCGAAGGAACCGGGAGGGAGATGCGAGGTCGCCGGGGAGTCCGTACAGCCTGTTGCCTGCGCCGAATTTGATCGACCGCAGGTCGGTGATTTTCCGCTTCGGCAGGGGAACGTCCAGGTTCACGTAGTTGCGCACGTTCTCCATGTGCCAATCGTACGTGGGGCCGTTCGTGACGACCCCGAGAGGGGCGTCGTGTATGGTCGTGACTCCATTCACGAACTCGACCACGATCATCTTCCCGCTGGCGTCGGTGACGGCCATGTGCAAGGGCGGCGGGCCGCTGATTTCCGGCACGTCGACGCCTATCACGTTCACCTTGGCGAGGGCGTCACGGACCTCATCGACGGATTGGCAGCTGGTCAGCACGTACGGGACCAGGGCGAGGATCGAAAGCGTCTCACCTGCCTCGGGCTTGGCGTACTCCGTGTAGCCTTCGTGGTAGAAGAGGTTCGCGGTCAGCCCCTTTTCGTTCATCCCGTCGATCAGAAGATCTTCGTCGAGTACGTCGAGCCCGACGGTTCCGTACGTGGTCGTCCAGGAGAGCCCATCCTTGCCGTCGGGCATCTTGTCGTGGAGGGAAAGCCCTCGCGGCACGATGGCGACCCGGGAACGCAAGTCGAAGGTCCCCCACTCCTGAGTCCGCCCGAAGACCACAGAGCCGTCCTTTGCCTTCAGCGTGACGCCAGTGCAGGCCGAGACGGGGGTGGTCGCGATGCTCCAGACGGAGATGGACATCAACACGGTGAGGCTACGCAGCCGGTTGCGGGCGGGTGTCATGCAGGAACCTCCAGGTGCGGGGGAAACCGTTTTGCGGTGAACGATGCGGGTCGCGCGAGGCGCCGGGCCGTGGTTCATCGTTCCCAGCGCCACGAGGTGAGCCGATAGGGATCTGGCTGTCTCCAGGCTTGCCACCACACGATGGCTTCCGCCGTTCTGTCCTGGTCGTTGTGCCTCACCTTGAGCTTGAGGCGATAATTGATTCCCGAAACGACCTGCTGCTCCGCCGCCAGGATGCCGACCAGCTCCAGCCTGGCGGAGGCCTCGCTCGGCTGTTCCCTGATGACTTTCTGCTGCGTTTCGATCGCAAACGCTGCCGCCGCCATCACCTCCTTGCTGGCGACCGGTGCCGGTGCATACTGACCCGGCTTGGATTCCTCCACCGCCGCGCAGCTGACGGAGAGCGAAACGGCGGTGAGCGCGATCATGCAGATCTCAACGGGCCGAAGCATCTATAGTGTCCTTTCCACCGGGATTCGTCCGGTAGTCCTCATCCGGACCGACATCAGGGTCCGTCGAATGCTTCGTTCCTCTTTCCCTTCCGGAGCCATTGCGGGCCCGCGACGCCACGTCCGGTAACGCCCTTTCGGTGAACGTTCACGAAAGGGCCGTTCATAGCCGCTATATTCCACCACATGCGCCGACGACAACGCACAGAAGCCCCAACAGGACTCGACCGAGAGTCCTCATGACTCGGCGGGCACGGGAACGCTCGCGCGCTCCGCGATGCCCCCGAGCGTCGACTCCGGGCTGGTCGAAAGGCCCGTCAGCAGATCAGCTGACACGGCGGATAGCCGAGCGACCCGACGAGCTGGAGGAACTCGCTTCGCTCGCTGCCATTCCCCGGTAGCAGGGCGCCGTCGATCGCCTTGGCGAGCTGCGTCGCGAGCGCGGCGCATTCCGTCGGGCCGAACGAATCTTGGCATGTCCTCGGCACGCCGGCGTGCTCGACCGAGAGGATCTTCCCCTGACCCTGCAAGGCGCCAAGCGCCCCCGCCCCCATGCCCGTGAACCCGACGGCGTAGGCGAGGCTTCCCGTCGATGCATCGTTCCCCGCCACGGTCGCCTTGAACGCCACCGTCTTGTTCACGTTGGGCGACACGAAGGATTGCTTCAGCTGCAGCTTCACGAAGAGCTCGCCGTTCTTGACGATCGCCTTGCGCGTCAACTTGAGCTTCAGTCCGGCGTCCCCGATCTTGATGGCGATGTTGCCACCCGTGAACGCCGTCGTCGGGGGGTCGTTGACGATGGGGCAGGTCGGATTGCCCATGTCGTCGTAATCGCAGCACCCGAGGGGGCCCCCAGCGTCACACTCGATGCAGGCCTGACGGGTCCCTTCGTCCCCGCAGTTGATGGGTTCGGGTGGACCGGTGTCGTTGTCGGCCGCATAGAGGGTCCCCGCCAGCGAAACGACGACGAACGTGGTGACGATGAGTCCCAGTCGTTGCCAAGTCTTCAGTGAACGGTCCATGTTGGGCTCCTACTGTTGCCGCAGCTTCTACGCCGCCCAGCCTTTCGGGCGCAAGCCTTTCGGACGGCCGAGCGGAAGGCGATGCGGCTCACGCGATCGGGTCGATGCGCAGGGGATGGTCGACGGGGTGGGGGAGCGGGTGTCGCCCTCGCTGCGCGCGATGATGCTCGCGGCGGTGAGATCACAAGTCACGTTGACCGCGGTCCGTCCCTACGGGAGTAGGCTCGCTCGGTGCGGGGGACGCCGGGTCTGATCACCCAGGTTCTGACAACCTCGGGGTTTGTAGCGACTACACCCCCCAGCGCTCCTTCCGGAGCCATTGAGGGCCCGCGACGCCAGGTCCGGTAACGCGCTACCGGACCTGCCCAATAGGCTCGACGGGTGGTCCCTCCGGAAGGAGCATTCGCAGGGCGAAGATCGGGCGCGAACCGCTGAGCCCCTTCAGCGCGTGCTCGCCGCGGAAGTCCATAGGCAACCCGGAGCCGTCGAGCAGGGCGCTCGTGATCCCCGAGAGCAGGACCTCGCCTGGGCCCGCCAGCGCGGCGACTCGCGCCGCCGTGTGTACGGCGACTCCGCGCGCCTGTCCGCCGGCGATCTCCACCTCGCCAGTGTGAAGACCGACGCGCACGCGGAGACCCAGGTCCCCCACGGCCGCGTCCATCTGGGCGGCCGCCCGCGCGGCTCGGGCGGCGCTGTCGAACAGCGCGAAGAAGCCGTCGCCGAGCGTGGTCACCTCGCGCCCGCGATGCCGGTCGATGATCCGCCGGATCCGTTCGTTGTGCTCGCGCACGAGCTTCACCCACGCCCGGTCGCCGAGTCGTTCGAGCTTAGTCGTCGAATCGACGATATCCGAGAACAAAACGGTCGCGAGTACGGTTTCGCAGAGCTCGTCCGGCGGTCTCGCGAAGTCGTGCGCGCTCGTGAACTCGACCGACTCCCACGGTTCGTCGCCTACGACCCACCCGTCGTGCCCCGGCGGGATCTCGAAGGCCTCGCGGGGCCCGACGAGCAGTTCCGTGCCGTCGTCCATGCGGATTCCGAGCGTACCCGACATGACGTAGCCGACATGCCGGTGCTCACACGAGCGGGTCCCTGCAATCGGGGCGACGTCCCGCGACCAGCGCCAACCCGGCTCGAGCACGAAATGGGCGACCGCCACTTCATCGAGCGTGACCATCTCCATCTTGCCGTTGGGGAAGCGGCGAACCTGGTCGGGATCGACGAACCCCTTGCGCTGTAGGCGCGGCATCAGTTCAATCGTGTGTCAGAACGTCCGCACGCGCAAGCGGAGCGCAGATCAGCCGCGCCGCCGGACCTCCCGCGCGAGCGCGTCCTCGTCGAGCGGCCCCGGATGCTTGACGCGCAGGCAGTCGGCCCACGTGCGCGCGAAGTCGCTCTGGTAGTGCCAGTTGATGGCGGCGGTGACGAGCATCGCGATGATCGTGCCCAGGGTGGCGAGCGCCCGGTCCATCTGCGCGTCCCAGGGGTCGCCCTGCGTGCCGAAGTAGACCGTGCCGAGGT
This sequence comes from uncultured delta proteobacterium, assembly GCA_963851365.1. Taxonomy (GTDB): domain Bacteria; phylum Desulfobacterota; class Binatia; order DP-6; family DP-6; genus CAVQLX01. Next base: position 245,614 of record CAWKPA010000002.1, read on the forward strand.
CGCCGCCGAACGCAATAACCTCGGCAGCCAGGGGTGAGGGGGAGGCAGGATCGTCAACGTCCGACTTCGGGGTCGAACGAAGCTCGCGCCAGGCGCAGCCTGGGAAAGATATGGAGCCCCGAAGGTGAACCGTCGCGAGGGCCGACGCCGTGCTTTGGAAACGGAAGGTGACCGGGCGGCGCCGTGATGCCGTGCGCCGGTCCCCCTCGCTGGGGTCGAAGAGTCCGGCATGTTCGGATGGGGGTCCTCCAGGAACCTGGGAGGCCCGTCCGCCTCCAAGTGACGAGCGGGGTGGCACCCCGACGAAGAGCCAGGCGCGTCGAGGACGCACCCGTCCTCGGAGCGAGCGAAGCGCGGGTGCAGCGCGGTATCGATCTCGCGAGAGCGGATCGAGAGGGGCGGGGGGCCCCACTCCGGACCCTCGCCTGCGCGCGATGCGGCGGCGAGTCGCCACCGGTGTGACGTCGAGGGGATTGTGCCCCCCGAGCTGGTCAGCTAAATGGTCATGATGGTCATCAAGAAGACCTCCCTGGTGCGTCACGCCCCGCAGCGACTGGGCATTGCGGAGGCGAAGGCCAACCTGTCGGAGGCGATCCGCCGCACGGCGACCGGGCCGGTCGTTCTCCACAACCGCGGGCGCGACGTCGCGGTGCTGGTGGCGGCGGATGCGTTCGATCGCGGCCAGGCGGCCATGGAGCCGGCGTCCGGGGGGCGCGATCTCCTTCGGCGCGTCGAGGCTCTCAAGGGTCGTCACGGCGGAGGTGTGGACGACTTCCAGCCGGCGACCCTCCGATTCGTGCCCCGCGTGCCGTTTCGTCGACCGGCGGGTCGCGGTCGATGACCGGGTACCTAGCCGATACGAACGTGATCTCGGAGCTCGCCAAGTCGAGCCCGCACCGGGCCGTCAGTGACTGGATGGAAGAACAGGACGTGCCTCGGCTGGCCTCGGTGACCGTGTTCGAGCTGGCGGCGGGCATCGAACGCCTGCCGTCGGGACGGCGCCGTCGCTTTCTCGACGAGTGGTTGGCCGTGCTGCTCGCCGGTGCCGTCGACGTGCTCCCGTTCGATGCGGCGGCCGCGCTCGCCGCCGCGCGGCTCGACGGGGACGCCCGGCGCCGCGGCAAGCCGATCCCGGAGCGCGATCTGCTCGTCCTGGCGACGGCGAAAGCCCATGATCTCGGGGTTGCCACGCGTGACCTCGGGCACTTCCGTGGCCACGGTGTCCCGATCTACGATCCGTTCTCGGGAACGCACGCCCTGTAGTGGCCAGTATCTTCTCGGACTGCGGACGAAGCCCGGAGCGACCGAGTTCCTTGGCGTCGCGTCTGACCTGGTGGGTGTAGACCACCAGGTCACCACCGAGTTCCAGCTTGAGACGACCCATGGGGCGTGGCCTCTGTTGTCGGCGGAAGCCCGCGACGTCGCGACGCGCTTGACGCTGTGGGGCGTGGAACTGGAGCCTTTCAAAGGCCCGCTCATAGTGCGCGCCTCGGACGGCGTGATGGCTGCCCTGCGTGCCAGCCCTGTCATGGGCGCGATCGGGCGCCACCGCGACGAGCTGTGGCGACTGGCGGTGGAGGTGCGGAGACCGATCGCCACGTTTCCAGAGCTGACGGGAGCTATGGACAATCCCTGATCCCTGGGGCCGAGTCGATCGCCCCACGCAGCAACCCGGAACCGTTCCGGGTCACGAGGGTTGGCCCGGGTCCTTGCGGGCCGTTTCGGGCACATCGTCGCGTGGGGCGTTCGGGGGCGAAGCCTCGGAAGAGCCAACAGGTTCTGGCGTTTCCTCGCTCCCGGCCTCTTGGCCGTCGCGCAGTTCGAATCTCCCCCCCTCCGCTCGTAGTTCAAGACCTTGGCGGCCGCCGGCCCGATCACTCGAGCGCTTGGAAAGCGCAGCCGGAGCTGGAATAGGTTCACCACGCGCTCGGAGGCCTGCCATGCATGACGAGAACGACTTCCTCCGTAAACTCACGGATGACCCGCGCGACGATACCGTGCGGCTGGTCTACGCTGACTGGCTGGACCAGCGCGGCGATGGCGCTAGCCATCTGAAGGCGACGTTTCTTCGGCTGACGATCCGATTGCTCGAAGCCGATCACACTGACGAGTCGCGCGAGGAGAGTCGGAAGCGGATGCAGCCCTTGGCCGCGAAGCTTCCCACCGAGTGGCTGGCCGTCATCAGCCGGCTGAAGGTGGAAGGGTGCGGAGCCAAGGCGGCCGAAGAGGCACGCTCAATCCTGCCCGACCGGACCTGGGATCCAGAGGGTACCGATTCATTCGAGTCCTCCTTGGACAAAGCCTTCTTCGAGTTCGTCTGCGACAAACGGTGGGACCAAATGACGCCGACGCGGGACGTGACGGTTCGCCGCTGCGAGGACTGCAGGCAAAACGTTCACTACTGCGACACGCTGGCCGTCGCCCGCGAACACGCCGAAGCCGGGCGCTGCATCGCCGTGGACCTCGGTATCACTCGCCGAGAGGATGATCTCAGCCCGCCGCGCATCTGGCTTGGCCGACCCAGTGCCGGCACGTTGCGGAAGGAGGATGAGCGCCAAAAGCTCGACGCGGTGTCGCGGGCGCGCGAGGAGCGCAAGAGACGACAAGGCAGATAGCCTCCAGACGCAGTCCTGCGCAGCGAAGGGGACGATTGCGGCGCTGCCGATCCGGTCCGTGCGCCGGCACCCCGTGCGGTGCCACGACGGGAGCGCGAACAGAAGGATGATCGACCACGCCGAGACGAGCGACGAATCCTCGAAGGAGGAACGGAAAGGATAGGAAGAGGGAGGGGACTTGACGCGGGGTGCCGCTTCACAGAAGGCGCCACACGCGCGCTGTTCGCGAAAGTTCACCGAACCTGGATGACCGCATACCGCCGGTTGGGCGGGCATCCCTCCGCAGCAGCTCCGTCGCCCGCCGATGGATCTCGACCTCGGCCTCAAGCTCGCGAATGCGCTGCCGCGCCGTCACCAGCTCGAGGCGATCGGTTGACGAGAGGCCGGGGAAGATAGCGGCTATGAACGGCCCGTTCGTGAAAGTTCATCGAAAAGGCGTTGTCGGACGTGGCGTCGCGGGCCCGCAATGGCTCCGGAAGGAGCGGTCGGGCAACGCGATGCCGGCGGCGGCCGCGATGGCCGCGAACACGTCGAGGCTCGACACCGGCGCTCCCCGGCGCCGATGGCAGGCGGCCTGCGGGCGACCTTCCCGGATGCCCCGCACAGGCAGGTCGCGCACGAAGCGATCTACCGGAGCCTGTTCGTCCAGGTCCGGGGCGTGCTGAAGCAGGAGTTGCTCGCGCACTTGCGCCCGAGGCGGGTGATGCGTCGGTACCGCCCCGCCTCGATCACCGGCCAGCACCGCGGACAGATCGCGGATACGGTCACCACCAGCGAGCGGCAACGCTCGCGCAAGACCTTGGGTTTCAGAACGCCGGCAGATTCACTGGCGGCTGTGCTGCGATGACGGGTTGAATCCGCAGGCGTCATCAGACGTTGCCCTCGCGGAACCCGCTGAAGGGCGAGTGGAGGCCCGCCGCTTCACCCCATTTACCGACGCGGCGCCTCAGGCGACCGCATACAGCGTCCAGCGGTCGGGGATGCCCCTCAGCTCGTGCTCGCCCCGCTCGGCAAACGTCAGCTCGCTGCCGATCACGAGGTCGCGCACGGTGCGCGAGACGAGGATCTCGCCGCCGCTCGCGAGGCCCATGATTCGCGCCGCCAGGTGGACGGCAAGCCCGGCGACGTCGTCGCTCGTGCGCTCGACCTCGCCGGCGTGCAGGCCGGCGCGCACCCGGAGGCCGACACCCTCGGCCTCACGGAGCACGCGTCGTGCGCAGCGCACGCCCTGCGCGGGCCCCGCGAACAACGCGAGGATCCCGTCGCCAGTCGTCTTGACGAGCTCGCCGCCGGCGTTCGCCACCGCGGCGCGGGCGGCCTGATGGTGGCGCGCGAGCGTCGCCGCCCACGCCGCGTCGCCCTGCTGCACGGCGCGCTCGGTCGAGCTGACGACGTCGGTGAAGAGCACCGTCGCCAGCACGCGGCTCGTCGGTGCCGACGGGGCGGTACCGGTGACGAACCGCTCGACCTCGTCGGCCACCACGTCCGGATCAAGCGCGTAGATGAGGTTCGCCGACCCCGGTATCTCGACGAGACGCGCACCCGGGATCAGCTTGGCGAATTCGCGCACCTCCTCGGGGCTCGGGTGCAGCGCTTCGCGCGGGTGCAGGACGAGCGTCGGCGCCTGCACGTACGGCAGAACGTCGCCGATGTCGCTGGTGAGGGAGAGGCGTAGCAGCCGCTGCGCCTGGCGGGGGGTGGTCGATGTGCGGATGTACCGCGCAAGCCGCTCGAGGCGCACCGGGTCCCCGGCCCACTCCGGGGCGAAGATGTGGGCGATCGCGTAGGGCCACTCGCGCAGGTCGGCCAGGCCCGCAACGAACGCCTCCGCCAGCTCGGGTCTACCGGCCACGACCCCGCGTACGGACGGCAAGACCGCGACTAGCGACAACACGCGATCGGGGTGGGTCGCGGCGAGCACGGCGAGCGATCGCGCGCCCTCGACCCCGCCGAACAGCACTGGCCGCTCGCTGCCGACGGCGTCCATGACCGCCAGCGCATCGGCGGCGTGGGCCTCGATCGTGAGGTCGTCGCGGATCGGGTCGGAGATGCCCGAATCGCGGCGATCGTAGCGGATCACGCGCGCGAAGTGCCCGAGGCGGCGGAACAGCTGCACCGCTTCGGGCAGCTCCCAGACGGTCTCGATGTTCGACGCCGTCGAACCGCTGAACAGCAGGTCGTGCTCGCCCTCGCCGGACACCTGGTAGGCGATGGCGATCTGTCCGCTGCGCGTATAGCGGGTTCGCGGGATCTCCATGGCGGGGCTCCTACCCCGCCGCCGGTCGCTGCGCCAATCACACCCCGACGATCGACGCGAGGCTCACGCACCGCCCAGGGGGGCACCCGGCGCCTGGGCGTACTGCCGAGCAACGGTCGAGGGCTGGCGCCAGGACGCGCTGGCCGGGGTGGTCGAGGCGCTGCGGCGCGGCAGCGGCTATTCCAGCTCGACCGACTGAGCTCGGGCAAGTGAAGTGACGTGATGCCGATTCGATATCGGGCGCTTTGAATGTCCGACCCGAGCCGTTAGCCGGGTCGGGAAGGTGCGGGGCGAAACCCTTCACTGCAGAGTGAACGTCACCGTCGCATTGGCGCTTCCCATCACGAGCGAGGCTCCGAGCGGGTTGGGCAGTATCTGTGCCCCACCCATGTTGACGAGCAATCGGTAGGTTCCCGCCCGCAGTGTCCCCTGATTCGTTCCGGCAGCTGGCGAGGTGATCGACTCGACCCTCGAGAACGCGGGGAGTTCCTGAAAGAGGGTCACGTTCACGCTGTCCGCAAGTTCGCCCGTGGCGGCGAGCATCGTCGTCAGCGTGTACGGCACCGTGCCGCCCGGGATCACGAACCGGATGTTCGTCGCGGACAGGGGACGCGCGTCCGCCTCGCAGTTCAACACGAAATCCCGCTTCGCCGACCCGTCGTAGCTGCCAGTGAACGCCAGGCGGGTGAACGCTCCGCCGGGGGCGAACGTCACCGCGGAGTCGATCGTGGCCGTCGTGTTGCCGAAGGCGATGCATCCGGGCTCGCTCAACATGGCGCTCGCGGACACGCTCGTGGCGAGGCTGGTCTCGGTCAGGCCTTCTTCGTCGTCGAACTCCGCCCTCGCGGAGGCGGCGTCGGAGTCACTCTGGGAGGACGGCAAGAGGACGGTGGCGCTCGCGGAGACGGTCGCCACGAACGACTCGAGCGTCGCGCTGCTGGTCGTGACCCCAATCACCCGCGAGATGGTGCCCGCGGCGATCACTGGTCCGCCGGCCTCGAGGCGCACCTCGACGGCGATGTCGACCACGCCGTCCGCGATGGCTGGTGTCACGGTGGTCGTGAACGCAGGGGGCTGTCCAGGCGAGATCTCGGCACTGACGCCGTCGGTCGGGGTGACAGTGGCGTTGATGGGGGCGAGGTGAATCAGCACCCCGGCGCGGAAGTCGACCGTGCTGCCGTCACGCTGCAGGATGCCCGCCCGGATCGCGAGCTGGACGGGGACGTTCTGCTGGAGGGTCGTCGGGAGCTGCTCGCGCAACACCCAAGGGTTGCAGAGGTCGACGGGCAGCAGTGCGCTCCGCGCGGCGGGCGTTCCCGTGAAGAGGTCCGAGTGGGCATAGTAGCACACGATGTCGAGGTCGCTCACGGCGCGCTCGTCGAACCCGCCGAAGATGGGCCGGTCGTCCGCGACGAGCTTCTGGAGCACGAGCTGGTCGAGCGTGGGCGCGCCGAATCGGGTCGAGCCAACGCGATCGAGATCGAACGGCGCCGCGCGATTCCCACCTGTGAACCCGTCGCCGTTCAGATCGAAGCGTCCGAAGTCCGGCTCGACGGGATCAGGAGCCAGCGTACCGCCGACGACGAATCGGTCGCGGAACTGCTGCAGGTCCGCGGCGTCGAACGCCCCGTCTCCGGTGACGTCGAGCAGCGCCAGACGCACGGGCGCCGCGGCCGGGGTCGGCTGCGCCGCTGCGTCGAGCGACAATACCGCTTCATAGGCGTCGATCACCCGTCGCGGGGCGAGGAAGGGCGCGCGTGCCGTGCATCCCGGTCCGTCGGGCTCGGGCAGCTCGCGGCTCGTCGCCCGCAGCGTGTCCACGATCTGTTCCGGCGCGAGCTGGGGTGCGATGGTCCAGAGCAGCGCTGCCAGGCCGGCGACCTGGGGCGTCGCGTACGACGTGCCGAAACGGAAGCTCGCGCCCACGGCTTCGTCGGGCCCGTCCAGCGACCAGACGTCCGTCCCGATGCCCGCGAGCGTGCCGCCGACGAACGATTCGTCGCTCACGCAGCGTGCCGCAAAAGACGGGCCCCCGTCGCCGCGCGCGTTCTCGACGACCACGGTGTTGGCGAGCGGCGGAGCTACGATGAGCGCCGCAGCGGCGAACGGGCCGTTGCTCGCCGCATTGGTCACGTTCGGCAGGTCGTGGTCGACGTTGCCGGCCGATGTGAAGTGCAGGTAGCGGTCCGCGATGCCAGCGTCGTTCACCCTCCGCACCCAGGCTTGCGCCTCCGACGTGATCTGGTCGAGCGGGCGGCAGTTGATGCCCTCGGGATTGCAGACGCTGCTGTAGCCGTAGCTGGTGTTGACGACCACGCGCCCGGGCGTGTTCTTGATCAGATCGATGATCCGCGACTGGGTCATCGCATCGGTGATGCGCACCGCCCGATCGACCACCCGGATGTCCAGGCCTTCCGCGAAATCCTCCGCCGGGAACATCCCCGTGACGAACCCCCGGTCCGTGCGGGGGCCTCCGAAGTCGCCCACGAGCACGCCGAGGAGGAAGTAGCCATGCGAGAAGAACCCCTCGACGGTCTTGAAGTCCGCGGGGACGATCCGGGCCGCCAGGGCGTCCGACGGGGGGCCGTCGCCGAACTGATCGGCGACCACCACGGCGGGTTGGCTGCCGGTGACCAGGGCGGCACGGGTGTTCCAGGCCGCGTGTGCCCGCACGCCGAGATGGTGTCCGATCTTCGCGAGCGGGGCCGCGGAAGGGGGCAGGAAGAGCCCGGCGTCGAAGTTGGATGGGAGATCGTCCTCGCTGAAGTAGCCCTTGTTCACGAAGGCGACACCCGGCATGGCCGCCGCAGTAGCCGCCAGCGCGTCGAGGCCGGTGAGCGAGCCTGGATCGGGGACGCGCACGACCACCACCGAGACCCCCGCGACCATGTCCACGATGCGCCCCCCAAGGGCTTCGAGGACGGCCAAGGCCTGCGCGACGGTCGCCCCCGGGGCGAAACCGATGTCGAGGATCGTGCGCGCGACGCGCCGGCCGCCCGGTTCGGCGTCGATCTCATCTTTCGGGACCCCGGCCTCGATGTGGAAGGAGGTGAGCGCGTCGACGAGTAGTCCATTCCCCGGCGCGTCGAGGGAGACGCCGGCCCCGCAGGTGGCGTCGCACGGCCCGGGTGGCTCGCAGTTTTCGAGGCCGTCGCGATCGAGGATGCCGTCGCCGCAGGCGGATCGGGTCGCGCGGAAGGTCCGGCGGAGCTTGCTGCCCGTGAGCTTCCCGCGCATGCTCGCGCAGGTCGGATCGATCGTGGCGACCAAGCGGACGGCACGGCTGGCGCCGGCGCACGCGCCCTTGGGCCACCGGGCCCTCAGGGCCGTCTTCTTGCCCATCCTCCGCAGCTTCACCTTGCGGGTGGGGCTGCAGCCGCTGGCGACGGAGACCGCGCCGGAGCCTGCGAGGGTGACCGCCTCGGGGGTCGGCATGACGCCGGATGGCAAAAGGGGCGCGCCACCGTCGAGGAGGAAGCGCCCCGGGGAACAGGTAGGGCGTTTGGCCGACTGCGCTTCGATGGGGCAACCGGCGATGGCGAGGACGAAGTAGAGGAGGGCACGTATCATGGGGGATTACCCGACATTTCCCAGAGTGACGGGACTCGTCCCCGTTTCCGGGCCTGGATACCGCCGCCAGCAGCCGTATCGGCAGGCGGCGTTGCGATGACCGGTTTAACCACGATTCACTATCAGCAACGGAGCGATGGCACTATCCACCTGTTGTTTGGACCGATCGAGTTGCCGGAACTTCTCCCGGCGTCAGCGAGGCCAACCGCTCGAGCAGGGTGAGCGATCGAAGCGGGGTCCACGCATAGGTCGACGAGAACCTGAGAAGATAGCGGCTATGAACGGCCCGTTCGTGAATGTCAACACAAAGTAGAAATGTCCGCCTTTGGCCCAAGTAGAGATGTCCGGTTTCACTCCGTGGGGGAGGCCGGGACACGCAGCGGCCGGCCCGCGCGCAGCCGCTGCTTCTCGCGCCCGCTGAGCTGGGGATTGGCGAGCCGCGCCTGGTCGCGCTCGCGCTGCTGCGCCGCGATCCAGGTCAAGGCGCCGGCGAGATGCGGGTACGCGACGATGGCTCCCGGAGCGATCTGCGCGTGATCTTTCGGGAAGAGGCGGGCCGCCAGCGGACGCCCCTGGGCGTGCAACGTGACGGTGCCGTCCTCCGCCTCGCGGACGTCCACGGTGGCCCCACGCAGGCGGCGGGTCGCGAGCGTGTCGGTGAGCACGTAGAGGTCGCGCTTGTAGTGCACGGTGAGCTGGCGGCTGATCCGGCGCGTCGTCTGCAGCGTGAAGACCTGGTCGAGGTCGTCCGCCGGGCGCAGCGGCCGATGCGCGTCGTAGGCGACAGCGGGCGGCTTCGCGAAGCGGCGATTGTAGTCCGCCATGAACGTGGGGAGGAACGGCGTGGCCGCGACGGGATCGTTGAGCCCCCGCAGCCGCAGTTCCTTCACGAGCCGGTCCTGCAGGGGGCCGTTGGCGCGTTCGACACGGCCCTTGGCTTCCGGGCTGTTGGCGCACAGGAGGTCGATGTTGAGGGCCTGACACGCCCGGCCAAACTGCGACAGCCCGGGCCCGCCCTGGGCGCGGTCGCGGGCCTGGACGTGGAAGACACTCAGCCGGTCGCTGTAGAAGGCCATCGGCTTCCCGTGCCGCTCGAGGTAGCGGCGCGTCGCCCGGAAGTAGTCGAACGTCGACTCGACCTCGGCGAAGCACAGCTCCATCAGCCGGCTCGTGGCGTCGTCCACGTACACGAGCAGCGTGCGGGCCGGCCCGCGGTCTTCGAACCAGGCGTGCGCCGAGCCGTCGATCTGGACGAGCTCGCCGGGACACGCGCGGCGCGGCCGCGGCGGGTAGCTGCGGCGGGCGCGCTGGGCGCGGGGCAGCCAGAGCCCGGCGGCGATGAGCCAGCCGCGCAGCGTCTCGACCGACAGGACGAGGCCGTGGTCCTCGGTGAGCTTCTGGTGCGCGAAGGTCGGCCCGAAGTCGGCGTAGCGCGCGCGGACCAGGCGCAGTGCCCGGTCGCGGACGCGCGCGGGCAGCCGCCGATTGCTCGAGCGACCCCGCCGGCGCGAGGCCAGCGCCGCGGCGCCGTCGTCCTGGAAGGCACGATAGAGCCGCCGCACCTGGCGCGTGCTCAGCGCGAGCAACGCGGCCGCCCGGCGCTGCGTCAGCCGCCGCTCGGCCAGCCGGGTCAGGATCTGCAAGCGGTCCAGTTCCCCCATGGTCAGCCCCACGGTCGTCGCCATGGCACCACCACTGTGGGGTCCAGGCGGACATCTCTACTTTGGGGAAAGCGGACATTTGCACTTGGGGCCTACAGATGACGGGTTGAATCCGCAGGCGTTATCAGACGTGGCGTCGCGGGCCCTCACTGGCTGCGGAAGGGCGCCTTCGTGCAGACCGACTGGCGGCGGCGAACCGTCGTCAGCCGGTGCTGTCGGGCCGATGGGACTCCGGCGTCTCCAGGGCGCGGCACGGCCCGAGGATCGTCATCAGCACGATCCCGCGGCGGACGTCGGCGAGGCCGCCCAGGGCCCGGGGCCTTCGCGGCCCCGGCGCGGGCGACCGTCTCGTGCGCCGCGAGTGCGAGGAGGCCGGAGGCTCGGCGAGGCGGGCGCGGGGAGCCTGCGGCGCAACGTGCACCCGCGGGCCCGGCGCCTCCGCGGAGCCCGCGCGGCGTGCTAGCTCCTCCCAGCGCTGCCGCAGGCGCGGCGCCAGGAACTGGACGAGCGCGGCAAACAGGACGAGGACGAGGAAGAAAAGCTGCTCGAGACCCATCGCGTGCCCTAGCTCCTACCGCCCGAGGACGGCTCGTCGCCGCCACGGCCGATCGCGTCGCGCATCGTGGTGTCCGCCTGGACGTTCTTCATCCGGTAGTAGTCCATGATGCCGAGGTTCCCCTGCCGGAACGCCTCGGCCATGGCGCGCGGCACCTCCGCCTCGGCCTCGACGACCCGCGCGCGCATCTCCTGTTCGAGCGCCACCGCCATCGCGCGGCGCTCCTCGGCCTTGGCCTGGGCGATCTGCTTGTCGGCGTTGGCCTGGTCGATCTGCAGCTTCGCGCCGATGTTCTCGCCGACGTCGACGTCCGCGATGTCGATCGACAAGATCTCGTAGGCAGTGCCAGCGTCGAGCCCTTTGGAGAGCACGTGCTTGGAGATGTGGTCCGGATTCTCGAGCACGTTTTTGTGCGTCGCGGCGGAGCCGATGGTGCTCACCATACCCTCGCCGACCCGCGCGATGATCGTCTCCTCGCCGGCGCCGCCCACCAGGCGGTCGATGTTCGTGCGCACGGTCACGCGGGAGACGGCGATGAGCTGGATGCCGTCCTTCGCCACCGCGGCGATCTTTGGCGTCTCGATCACCTTGGGGATGACCGACATCTTCACCGCCTCGAGCACGTCGCGCCCGGCCAGGTCGATCGCCGCGGCCCGCTTGAAGGGCAGGGGAATGTTGGCCTTGTCGGCCGAGATCATGGCGTTCACGACCCGGACCACGTTCCCCCCGGCGAGGTAGTGCGCCTCGAGGTCGTTGACCGGGATGTCGAGTCCCGCCTTGACGGCGCTGATGCGCGCCGTGACCACCGTACCGGGTGGCACGCGGCGGAGTCGCATGCCGATCAGGGTCAACAGCCCAATGTACGCGCCGGACGCCCAGGCGGCGATCCACAGCGGGACGGGCACCAGGTAGAGCACGAAGCTGAGAAGCCCCACCAACACGACGAGCAGCGCCAGCGCACCGAACGCTCCCACCTCAGGTCCCATTGCTGCCTCCTTCCGACGCGGCGCGATGACGCCGTCGTACGACGATGCGGTTTCCGTCGACCTCGATCACCTCGATCGGCTCGCCCGGCTCGATGAACTCCCCCTGCGACACGACGTCGACGCGCTCGTCGTCCATCTGGGCGATGCCGGCGGGACGCAGCGGCGACGCCGCGGTCCCGCGCCGGCCGATCCAGCGCCGGTCGATCTCATCCGGCGTGGCTTCGCCCGTGCCGGGCGGCAGCTCGGTATCGAGGACGAGCCGCCGGCCGAACGGGAGGTGCGGCAGGAGGCGCAGGAGCCCCAGTGACAGGGCGATGGCGATCACCAGCGACGTCGCCACGCGCCCCAACGCCCGCACCACCATCACGCCGCTGGCGCCGCTGCCCACCAGGCTGAGGCCGAGGCCCCCGATCAGGGCCGCGAGGCCGAGCGCGCCGATGACCCCGAAGCCGGGAAGGACGAACACCTCGACCACCAGGAGCGCGATGCCGGAGCCCACCAGCAACAACTCCTCCAGGCCCGCCAGGCGCACCAGCCAGTGCCCCCAGAAGAAGAGCGCGAGGCTCACCAGGCCGATCGCACCGGGCAGAGCGAAGCCGGGGGTGCGGATCTCGACGATGATCCCGAGGATGCCGATGGTCACGAGCAACGAGCTGACCAGCGGTTCGGTCAGGAAGCGCACCAGGGTTTCGGCCCAGGTCTGCGTCGGCCGGCGAATCTCGGCTCCGGCCAGATCGAGCTTCGCGAGCACCGCGTCGAGGGTGTCGGCGCGGAAGTCGGCGAAACCGTGCTTCAACGCCTCTTCCGTGGTGAGTGTGAGCAGCTTCCCCTTCTCGATCACGTCCGGAATCTCGACGTCCGGATCAACCATCGCCTCGGCCAGCGGCGGTGGCCGCCCGCGGCGTTCGGCCGTGGCGCGGAACTCCTTGCGCATGTACGAGAGCGTCTTCTCGGTGACCGGCGCGGCCGCCTCGCCGGGCTGGCCCATCTGCAACGGGGTCGCCGCGCCCACGGTCGCGCCGGGCGCCATGGCGATCTTCTCCGCCGCCAGGGTGATCAGGGCGCCGGCCGAGATCGCGCGCTGGTCGACGAAGGCGACGGTCGGTATGCGCGCCCTGAGCAGATCGTCGCGGATGAGCACGGCGCCGTCCACCCGCCCCCCGAAGGTGTCGAGTTGGAAGACGACGGCCGCCGCGTTCGCGGCCGTGGCCTCCTCGAGGATGCGCTCGACGAAAGGCGCCAGACCGAGATCGACCACGCCGGTGACTGGGACCACGTAGACCACGGGCCGGCGGGGCTCGGCCGGCGAGCGCCACGGGCAGACGCCGGAGAGGAGCGCGATCAGCACAGCGGCGATCGCAACCCGCCGGAGGTCCGGCCGCTGGCGACTTGCGTCGCGCGTCACGAACGGCTCCCCGACGCACGGCGGTACCCACGCGCCGGATCGAATCTCCTCCCCATGGCGCGAGAGCCTATACCAGATCGGGTCCAGCGGCACGGCCGCCGTCGAATCTCCCCGACGCGACCCCTCACGTCATCGCAGAGAGCATGAAGATAGGCGGAAGATAGGCGCTACAAACGCCCTTTTCGCGAGTGTTGTATCGATGAAGACGGGCTGTCCTCCCCGCCGCCGCGATCGCTAGGTTCGCGGCACACCACGGGGTCATCCGAGCACGGAGCCCCACTGCAGACGAGGAGGGACAGCCCGATGGAATCGTACTACGTAGGTCTGGACGTGCACAGCCGGCAGAGCGCCTTTGTGATCCAGGACGCGGCGGGGTGCCGCGTTGCGCAGGGCGAGATCCCCACCACACGCGCCGCGTTCGCGGCGTGGCGGGCGCATCATCAGCTCCCCGCGGGCACGCCCGTGGCGTTGGAAACCGGGACGGTCGCGTTCTTCGTGGCGCGGCAGCTCGCCGCGCTCGAGCTTCGCCCCGTGGTCGTGGACGCTCATGAGGTCCGCCTCAAGGCGCACCGGCCGACGCAGAAGAGCGACCGGCGGGACGCCGCGGAACTCTGCGAGGGCATTCGGCGGGGGATCTATCGGGCGATCGTCCACGTGCCCAACGCTGCGGTGTTGCGGCTGCGAGCGACCCTGGCCCGCCGGCGCCACTTCGTGCGTCTGCAGACCGCGGAAGTGACGGCCGTGAAGGCGTTGCTCCGCGCTGCGGGGCTCGGGGCGTTGAGCCGCAGCCTCGGCACCGAGATCGGGTGGGCCAAGGTGCTCGTGGCCGTCGCTGGCCACGACGACCTCGCGACCTGCATCGGCCGCAGACGGCCGCCTCGTCGCGGCGATCCTCGCCGACCGCCGCATCCCGAGCAGGGCTATCGCTCCTGTCTCGGCATTCTGCGGCTCGCCAAACGCTACGACGCTGGCCGCCTGAAGCCGCGTGCGCGCGGGCGCTCGCCGCCGGCGCCCGCTCGTATCGGCATGTCGACGCGATTCTGCGCCGCGGCCTCGATCGCGCGGCCGACACCACCGCCGTGACCCCGGCGCTCGACCACGAGAACATTCGGGGCCGCGACTACTACCACTGAGGAAGGAAGAAGACCGATGCTCACCAACCCGACCCTGGAGAAACTGAAAGCCCTGCGCCTCGACGCCTTCGCCGCCGCGTGGCAGGCGCAGCAACAGGATCCCGGCCCTGACCGCCGTCCCCTTCGACGAACGCCTCGGGCTCCTCGTCGAGGCGGAGTGGCTCACCCGCGAGAACAAGCGGCTGCAGACCGCGCTGCGCGAGGCGAAGCTCCGCTACGTCGCGCAGCACCGCGCCCTGTGGCGCTGCGCCCGCGAGCAAGTCGCGGCCCTCGACGCGATGCTCGCGGCGCTCCAGCAGGCGAGCTTTGCGACGCCGATGCGCCGGCTGCAGACCATCCCTGGCGTCGGCTCCGTCGTCGCGGCCACCGCGCTCGCGGTGTTCGCGGATGTCCGTCGCTTCCCCGACGTGAAGCACGCGGCCAGCTACGCCGGCCTGGTGCCCGCCACCTACCAGTCGGGCGACCGGGACGCCCACGGGCGCATCACCAAGAAGGGCGCGCCGGAGCTACGCGCGATGCTCTGCCAGGCGGCCCACCACGCCAGCCGGCCCACTCACCCGCTCCATCCCTACTTCGCGGCGCTGTGCGCGCGGCGGGGCTACAAGCTGGCGGTGGTCGCCGTCGCCCATCGCCTCTGTCGCATCATGGTCGCGATGCTCCGGCACGAGACCGAGTTCGACGTCACCCAGCTTGCGGTGGAACACGGCCCCTTCGAGCGCAAGCGGGTCGCGCTCTATCGCCGCAAGGCCGCCGCCCGCCGCCGCGCGTAGACCCCGCATGCTCCCACCACGACCTTCCGTCCTCGCACGCTCACGCGTGAGGCAGTGACCCCGGTTCGGTCAATGGGCCACGAACGAACCCGGAAAGTTGTCTGGGGCCTGCCTCCCCGCAGCGAAACATGGGGCGCTCGCGACCCCGCATGGGTGAATGGAGAGCGTCGACGATCGACGGGACCAGCGAAGCACCGAAGGAGGTGATGACCGGAGCGAACTCCCCCCACACCTGGACAGCCCGTCTTCATGGGTGACCGAAAAGGTGCGGATTCAACCCGTCATCGCAGCGCAGCCGCCAGTGTATCTGCCGGCGTTCTGAAACCCAAGGTCTTGCGCGGGCGCGGGTTCAGGCGCCGGGCGATCCGGTTCAGGTGAGCCTGGGCATGCCCGGACAGGTCAGTGCGCTTGGGGAAGTACTGGCGAAGCAGGCGAGTGGTGTTCTCGTTGGTGCCGCGTTGCCACGGGCTGCGCGGGTCGCAGAAGTAGACCGCGACGTCCGGGGCGACCGTGAATGCCTTGTGGTGCGCCATCTCGTGTCCGCGGTCCCACGTCAGGCTGCGACGCAGCTCGGCCGGCAGCTTGCGGACCTGCCGGGCCAGCGCGGTCGTGACGCCCGTGGTGTCCTTGCCCCGCACTTTGACCAGCATCGTGAAGCGCGACTGCCGCTCCACGAGCGTCGCGATGGCCGTGCCGCGGGAGCCCTCGAGCACATCCCCTTCCCAGTGCCCCGGCACCGACCGGTCCTCGACCTGCGGTGACCGCTCGCTGATGGTGACCGCATCCGCGATCTGTCCGCGGTGCTGGCCGGTGATCGTGGCGTGGCGGGCATGCCGCATCACCCGCCTCGTGCACAGGTGCGCGAGCAGTTCTTGTTTCAGTACGCCCCGGGCCTGGACGAACAAGCTGCGGTAGATCGTTGCGTGCGAGACCTGCATGCGCTCGTCATCCGGGAAGGTGGTCCGCAGCCAGCCGGAGATCTGCGCCGGGGACCACTGCAGGCACAGCTTGGCCGCGACCGCGCACCGCAGTTGCCCGCTGACGGACAGCTTGCAGGCCTGGGGGCGCGCCGCCCGGTCCCATGCGTGGGAGGCGGCCACATTGGCGCGATAGGCGCGCGCCCCGCCGTGGCGCCCAACCTCCCGGCACACCGTCGAGACGGACCGGCCGAGGACGGCGGCGATCCGGGTCAGGGTGTGTCCAGCGCCCAGGCCTCGCGAGATCTCCTCACGCTCGGCCAGGGACCGAGGCAGGGCGTTTCGCTTGCGCTCCGGCGGCGGAAAGCCGCCCCGGGAGCGCACCTCCCGGTGCAGGGTCGTCGGGCACCGATCGAGCGCGCGTCCGATCGCGCACCGGGACTCGCCGTGCCGCCATCGCCGCCCCAACTCGCCGCGCTCGACCGCACTCAGTCGCGCCCGCCACGGCCTTCGCATCGTCATCGCCCTCCTGTAGGCTCGAGAAGCCTCGAGTTTTGCGATGACGCTTTGAATCCACTGGCGCTATCGGACGTGGCGTCGCGGGCCCTCACTGGCACCGGAAGGAGGTCAACGACAATCCATCCGCCCTTCCCGCGGATGAACGAGACGTTCGAGACGTCGAGCCCGCGCACCTGGTAGATGCCCTCGGCGACCTCGAACAATCCGTTGGCCGCATTGAGCTGCGACTGGCGCCAAAGCGAGGGATTCGCGGTGTCGGGCGCATCAGCCTTTATGAACTCGAACGCGCTGGCCTCGTAAACGACATTGCCCTTGTCGCCGCGAATCATCGGGTCATCGAGCGTGGCGATGAAGCCGCGAGTAGCCTCGTCGAAATCGCTGATGTCGTCGAACGGGAGACAGTCGCTCATTTATTCGTTGGCGGCGATGGTTGCGTTCGATGCCGTTTGTGCCAGTGCCGAACTGCTCGCGAGCAAAACGGCAAGTGTCGCAAGAATGGAGTGGTGCGTGCGCGTCATGCCAAAGAGTGCCTCTGGGCAGTTGTTCGACGTGCTTCGAACTCGATTCGCGCGCATTCTATGCAATCTGGCCGCCTATGCCATTGCGCCGTCGCTGTTTGGCCGCTTTGCGCCGTGGCAAACGGCAGTACAAGGGCGCGGTGTTCGAGTGTGGACGTCGGACATGTGGACCTCTAGGGGCCATCGTCCCAAACGCATGTCCCCCGCCGCCAAGCGCCAGCTCGGCTGGGGGTGAGCGGCGAGGATGCGGCCGGGTCCCTGTCGATGCCCACATCCGGCGCCGCGACGACTCGAGCACCCGCTGCGCACTCACGACCGGGTCGCCGATGTGTCAAGGGTGTCGGCGGTGGCGAGCTCGTGGACGAGGGAGCTGAGCTGTGCGATCGACGGCAACGTGACCTCGCGCGGCGCGTCGCGGGAGCCCGGCACGACGCGCACGAACTCGATCCCGAGATCACGGATCTCGAGCAATCGGGCGCGCGCTTCGTCGAGCGGGCCGGCGATCCCGAAACGGTGAATGAACTCGGGCTCTAGCGACAGGGCGTGCGAGCCGGCGGCTGCACCGTGGTGAGTCATGTCGTAGTCGGTGCGCATCGTCGCCGCTGCTTTGCGAACCGCCTCCGGCAGGTCGCCGATCCGCATGCCAGGGAATCCGGAGAAGTGGGCGAAGCTGGCGACTCCGCCGCGCACGGCTTCGCGCGCGACCGCCGGGTCGTCGTGGACGACGCAGTTGATGTAGGCGCCGAGGCGGATATCGTCGGGGTCACGGCCGGCTGCTTCCGCGCCCCGCCGGGCTCGGGCGATGCAGTTCTCGAGTCGTTCGACATCGGCGCCGACCGCGAAGCAGATGCGATCGGCGATGCGGGCAGACAGCTCGATCACCTTGGGGCCGGTGGCCGACACCTCGATGGGCACGCGCGGGATCTCGATCTCGTCGAGCCACTCAATGCGGCTCGGCGTGCCGTCGCGATCCACCGACTTGCCGTCGAGATAGTCCCGAAGGCGCCGGAGGTAGAGCTCGAACTCCGCGAGAGCTGCGGGACGTCGTCCGATCTTGGCCATCGAGGAGTCGCCGCGACCGATGCCGATCACGAGTCGTCCGCCGCTCGCCACCTGGACGCCGAGCGCAGCCGAGGCGGTGACCGCTGGGTCACGGCTCACCGGGTTCGTCACGCCGGTGCCGAGCTCGATGCGAGTCGTTGCGGTCGCGGCGAGGATCATCTGGCTCCACGTCTCCGGCGCGAGGTTCTGGGTATCCGCGAACACGATGCTGCGAAAGCCGAGCTCCTCGATGCGTCGTGCGATGTCGGCGGTGTTGGTCGGATGAGGGAAAAACAGCAAGCCCAGGTCCATCGTCGGGTTCCTCGTGTGTGATCGCTTCGGTGGTCTCGGTAGAGTTCGGTGTACGTTGGCTCGCGGTTCGCTATGCCGCCAGCCAGTTCTGCGAGGCTCGCCGGAAGGCGTCGTCGAGTCGTCGGCGGCCGTCGGCGGTCAAGCAAGGGTCGAGCACGGCGCGGTGGTGCTCGATGCCGCGAGCATGGTGCGACCACTCGGTCTCCCCGACGTGCTCGAACTCGTCGAGGTGGTCGAGCCAGTAGCGGCTCACGACCCACAGTGACCGGGCGAATACGCTGAGATCGATGTCGAGGGTACGGCGGAGTAGCCCGTCGTCGCGGAACCGCTCCATGAGGCGCTCGAGTCGGGCCAGGTCGGCCGCCAGCTCGGGCGGGGCACTCCGAGGAAGGTCGGTGTCGACGAGCTGGGCGCGGTCGCGGAGGAGGAACCGATACCGCCACACCAGCTCCATCGAGGAGGTGACGTGGTGGACGTAGTCGGTGCACACATCGTCGGTGCTACCGAGCGCCTCGCGACGGCTAAGCACGGCGCGGGCCTCGTCGCGCAGCGCCTCCGCGAGGTCGATTTTCGCGGGAAAGTGGTAGGTGAGGTTGCCCTGGCGGATGCTGGCAGCCGCGGCGATGTTCGCCTGAGACGTGGCGGCATAGCCGTTCCGGTTGAACAGCCGTAGGGCCGCATCCAGGATTCTTTGGCGCGTGGGGATCGCGTTCACCGTCGCTCTCCGGATAGGTTGCATAACCTAGCGCATAGGGTGTATGACCTAGCGTGTCAAGTCTGTTCGGAGGACTGCGACGATGACGAAGGGACCGCGGCACGTGGTGATCGTCGGCGGTGGCACCGCGGGGTGCGTGCTTGCTGCCCGCCTGAGCGAGAGCAGCCGATTCACCGTCACACTGCTGGAGGTCGGTGCCGACGATTCGAGCTACGATGATGTGTTGCTCGAACCACGACGTGCCCCCGAGGCGTGGACCGGCCGCGCGCCCGCAGCGTTCTCCGTCATGCGGGGCGTGCCGGCCGACGTGGCCGTGTTCCAAGGGCGGGTCCTCGGCGGGACGTCCGCAGCCAACGGCATGGCGACCTTGCGGGGCCTCCCCGTCGACTACGACAGGTGGGCGGCGATGGGCCTCGACGGATGGGGTTGGGACGACGTCGCCGACACCTTCATCGCCGCGGAGCGTGACCTAGACTTCGGGCCGTCTCGGCTGCACGGTGACTCCGGGCCTTTGCCGGTCCGACGTTGGCAGCGCTCTGAGCACTCGCGCGCCCACATCGCCTACCTCGACGGAATGCTCGAGCTCGGCGAGCGCCCCGTTCGTGACATCAACGACGCGAGCCAGCTCCCGGGCATCGGTGTCTTTCCAGCAACGATCGACGACGATGCGCGCCGCGTGTCGACGAGCCTCGCCTATCTCACCTCGACCGTACGAGCCCGCGAGAATCTCGCGATCCGCACAGGCGCCGACGTCGCCGCGATCAACCTCGACGGTCAACGCGCCACCGGCGTTACGCTCCGCTCGGGAGAACAGGTCGACGCGGACGAGGTCGTCGTGGCGTGCGGAACGCTGTGGACGCCCCGTTTGCTGATGCGGTCGGGGATCGGGCCGGCGGCGCACCTCGCCGAGCACGGGATCCCGGTTGCCGCCGACCTGCCCGTAGGCTCGACCCTGAGCGACCATCTCGGCCCGGCGATCCCGTACGGGTACGACGGACCCGAGCCGGGCACCGGCGGCCCGGCACAGGCGCTGCTCGTCGGCGCATCCAACGGTGTCGACATCGATTACCATGCGTTCCCGATCACGGCGCTTCCCGTCGACGGTCGCTCCCGCTTCCTGCTGGCGGTGTTCCTGCTCCGCTCCGGCGGCGACGGCACGGTCCGGCTCGGGTCCACTCCCGACGCCGACCCCGTCGTCACGCTGCCATCTCTCCCTGCCGACGCTCGCAACCGTTTCAGGCACGCGTTCGACAAGCTCGTCGCGTGGCAACGTACCGACGCGTTCCGGGCCCTGGGTGCCGAACAACTCGACTCGATCAACCTCGCCGCCGCCGACTCGATCCAACTTGCCCTGGAACGCCACTTGCTGTCGTACGCGCACATGGTCGGCACCTGCCCGATGGGGCCAGTGCTCGACGCTGACTGCCGCGTCCACGGCATCGACGGTCTTCGCGTCACGGACGGCTCGGTCATGCCGACCATCCCCTCCGGGAACACCTACCTCGGCTGCGTCATGATCGCCGAGCGCATCGCCGCCAAGATGAAAGCGTCGCCGGGTTGAGCGTCTCGGTTCGAGCCAAGGTGGATCGCCAGGTCACGAGGTTGACAGGAAACTTCGGCTAGGTTCGTGAGGGCGGGGAGCGGCAACGTCCGATACGGGAGCGTTCTGACAACCCAGGGCGGTAATGGCGCCTATACTCACACCCCGACGAGGACCTTTCGCACTACGGCACCTCTGTTGGTTCCTCGTAGGCACGCTCCGCGTCGTCCGCGGCGCGATCGGAAGATAGGCGCCGCGGCTTCAACCGGTCATCGCAACGCTTTTTGCGAATATAGCTGCTGGTGTCTGGTAGCCCAAGGTCTTGCGGGAGGCACGGATGCGGCGACGACGATGGCGGGGGCACCTGAGCCCGGCGGAGCGGGACGAGCGGCGGCGCTGCTGGCGCCACGGCGATGCGATCAACGCGATCGCGCGCGCTCTCGATCGCCGGCACTCGGTGGTGGAGCGCGTCCTGGCCGGGACTGGCGGCTTCAGCCCGGTCCCCCGTCAGCGCAGTCCGCGGGTGCTGTCGCTGGCGGAGCGCGAGGAGATCTCGCGCGGCGTGGCGGGCGGGCACAGCGTGCGCCAGATCGCCGCGCGGCTCGGGCGCGCGCCGTCGACCGTGTGCCGCGAGCTTGGCCGGCACGGGGGCCGCGCGCCGACTACCGCGCGGCGACCGCCGATGCCGCCGCTTGGCAGCTGGCCCGGCGCCCGAAGCGGTGTAAGCTCGCCGCGGTCCCGCGGTTGCGCACCTTGGTCACCGAGCGGCTTCGGCAGCGACGGGTCGCCGGAGCAGATCGCCGGCTGGCTTCGGCACACGTATCCGGAGGACGAGGCGGCTGCACGGTCGTCCCACGAGACGATCTACCGGAGCCTGTTACATCCAGGCGCGCGGGGTGCTGACGCAGGAGCTGCTGCGGCACTTGCGCTCGAAACGGACCGCTGCGGCGGGCGCAACGGCGACGCGCACCGGGCAGGGCCGCGGCCAGATCGTCGACGCGGTGTCGATCCGCGAGCGCCCGCGCCGAGGTAGCCGATCGCGCGGTGCCCGGCCACTGGGAGGGCGACCTGATCGCCGGGCGGGCACGAGCCGCCACGATCGCGCACCCTGGTCGAACGCCGACTCGCGGCTCACGCTGCTGGTCACGCTGCCGGGCGGAGGCAAGGACACGGCGCAGCGTCATTGCCGGCATTGGCGCGCCAGATGCGGATGCTCCCGACGCCGCTGCGTCGCTCGCTCACCTAGGACCGCGGACTCGAGCTGGCGCAGCACGCCGCGTTCACCGTGGCCACCGACGTGCAGGTCTACTTCTGCGATCCGCAGAGCCCCTGGCAGCGGGGCACCAACGAGAACACGAACGGCCTGCTCCGGCAGTACCTCCCCAAGGGGACGGACCTGACGCGTGCACTCCCAGGCCGATCTCAACCGCATCCCCCAGCGGCTCAACACGCGCCCCCGCAAGACCTTGGGCTCCCGGACGCCAGCGGCTATATTGGCAGCAGCGTTGCGATGACCGGTTGAACCCGCGGCTACAAACGCCCTTTTCGCGAGTGTCAACACAAAGTAGAAATGTCCGCCTTTGCCCCAAGTAGAGATGTCCGGTTTCACTCCGTGGGGGAGGCCGGGACACGCAGCGGCCGGCCCGCGCGCAGCCGCTGCTTCTCGCGCCCGCTGAGCTTGGGATTGGCGAGCCGCGCCTGGTCGCGCTCGCGCTGCTGCGCCGCGATCCAGGTCAAGGCGCCGGCGAGATGCGGGTACGCGACGATGGCTCCCGGAGCGATCTGCGCGTGATCTTTCGGGAAGAGGCGGGCCGCCAGCGGACGCCCCTGGGCGTGCAACGTGACGGTGCCGTCCTCCGCCTCGCGGACGTCCACGGTGGCCCCACGCAGGCGGCGGGTCGCGAGCGTGTCGGTGAGCACGTAGAGGTCGCGCTTGTAGTGCACGGTGAGCTGGCGGCTGATCCGGCGCGTTGTCTGCAACGTGAAGACCTGGTCGAGGTCGTCCGCCGGGCGCAGCGGCCGATGCGCGTCGTAGGCGACAGCGGGCGGCTTGGCGAAGCGGCGATTGTAGTCGGCCATGAACGCGGGGAGGAACGGCGTGGCCGCGACGGGATCGTTGAGCCCCCGCAGCCGCAGCTCCTTCACGAGCCGGTCCTGCAAGGTGCCATTGGCCCGTTCGACGCGCCCCTTGGCTTCCGGGCTGTTGGCGCACAGCAGGTCGATGTTGAGGGCCCGACACGCCCGGCCGAACTGCGACAGCCCGGGCCCGCCCTGGGCGCGGTCGCGCGCGTGGACGTGGAAGACGCTCAGCCGGTCGCTATAGAAGGCCATTGGCTTCCCGTGTCGTTCGAGGTAGTGGCGCGTCGCACGGAAGTAGTCGAACGTCGACTCGACCTCGGCGAAGCACAGCTCCATCAGCCGGCTGGTGGCGTCGTCCACGTACACGAGCAGCGTGCGGGCCGGCCCGCGGTCTTCGAACCAGGCGTGCGCCGAGCCGTCGATCTGGACGAGCTCGCCGGGACACGCGCGGCGCGGCCGCGGCGGGTAGCCGCGGCGGGCGCGCTGGGCGCGGGGCAGCCAGAGCCCGGCGGCGATGAGCCAGCCGCGCAGCGTCTCGACCGACAGGACGAGGCCGTGGTCCTCGGTGAGCTTCTGGTGCGCGAAGGTCGGCCCGAAGTCGGCGTAGCGCGCGCGGACCAGGCGCAGTGCCCGGGCGCGGACGCGCGCGGGCAGCCGCCGATTGCTCGGGCGACCCCGCCGGCGCGAGGCCAGCGCCGCGGCGCCGGCGTCCTGGAAGGCACGATAGAGCCGCCGCACCTGGCGCGTGCTCAGCGCGAGCAACGCGGCCGCCCGGCGCTGCGTCAGCCGCCGCTCGGCCAGCCGGGTCAGGATCTGCAAGCGGTCCAGCTCCCCCATGGTCAGCCCCACGGTCGTCGCCATGGCACCACCACTGTGGGGTCCAGGCGGACATCTCTACTTTGGGGAAAGCGGACATTTGCACTTGGGGCCTGCAGCGAGTGTTGACCGGAAAGGCGTTATCAGACGTGGCGTCGCGGGTTCTCACTGGCGGCGGAAAGAGAAGAGCCGCCCGCCGTCGCCATGGCGATCCTGACCCTGCTCAGCGACGATGCCGCGTGGCGCCTCGCGGTGCGCGCCGCGGCCGACCTGGCGCGCCGGCGCTTCGCGCCCGAGGCCTCCTTCGAGCCCATGGCGGCGCTCCTGGAGGGTGTCCTCCTGCGCCGGTCGACCTGAACGAGGCGTGGTGGCTTGACGATGTGTCCGCATGCCGTCAGGTTCCGGACATGGGGGTCGGGGGGAGAGCGACGTCGACGATGGGTCGAGTGTGGTGAGGTTGCCCCGATGGCCCCCGGCGGGTTTGCGGCTCGGCGCGGCGCTGCTGCTGGCGGCTGGCTGCCGGTCGTCCGAAGTCGCGACCCGCGATCTGGTCACGCACGTGCCGGCCGCGCGGGTGGAGGCGAACGACCAGGGCGCGCGGCCGTGGGTGGACGCGGATGCGGGATCGCTGCACCTGCCCGGTGGGTCGCGGGTGGCGTTCGACCTGCGGCTCGGACCAGGGTCCCGGCTCGAGCTCGATGGTCTCCAGCCGGCCGGAACGGATGCGGGCCAGCTCGTGGTTCGCATCGCTGCGGACGGTAAGGGGGAGGCGGTACTCGGTTCGCTGGAGGCCCCGGTCGGGCGGCGTGCGGTGCGGGTGCCGCCGCGCTGGCACGGGATCGCGCGGCTTTCCCTCGAGGCTGTGTTCGCATCCGACGGTCTCGTCCGTGTGGTGCGCCCCGCCGTGCGCGAGGCAACCGCCGACCGCCCGGCGATGGCCCGGCGGCATCCCGGACGGCCGAACGTGATCGTCTACCTGATCGACACGCTCCGCGCGGACAGCCTCGGGTGTTACGGCGCTGCTTCGGCGGCGTCGCCGCACATCGACGCGCTCGCAGCCGACGGCATTGTGTTCGATCGAGTCGTCGCCGAATCGTCGTGGACGCGCGCCTCGGTAGCATCGCTCTTCACGGGGTTGCCGGCACACGTGCACGGCGTTGCCGGCCGGTCCGACGCACTGGCGGAGGATGCCCACACGATGGCGGAACTGTTTCGAGACGGTGGATGGGCGACCGCCGCGTTCGTCACCAACGGGAACGTCGCCGCGCTCTACGGATTCGCCCAGGGCTTCGATCTGTTCGACCTCTTGCCTGGCACGCGGTTGCCTACACCCAAGGGGGCCCATCCGACGACCTTTCGTGATCCCCCTTCGGCCGACGTCACCGAGCGCGCCTTGCGATGGCTAGACACGCGCGCAGACGCGCGGCCGTTCTTCCTGTACCTGCACACCATCGACCCGCACAGCCCGTATGACCCTCCTGCCGAGTATCGCCGCCGCTTCGGAGTATCGGACGAAGCTGCGATGCTGGGGTCACTGGACGCGTTAGACCGAATGCGGCGTGGCTTGCTGCCCCAGACGACGCAGGTCATCCGGTCTCTCTATGACGCGGAGGTAGCCTTCAACGACCATCACCTCGGCCGGTTCCTGGACGCGCTGCGCGAGCGGGGGCTCTACGACGACGCGGTGATCATCGTCCTCTCCGACCATGGCGAGGAGTTCCTCGAGCACGGGTCGTTGGAGCACGGCCGGACGGTGTACGGCGAGGTGACGCACGTGCCCCTCGTCGTGAAGCTACCGCGCGGCGAGGGGGTTGGCGGGCGGCGGGAAGCGCGGGTGGTGCAGTTAGCCGACGTCCTGCCGACCCTGGCCGACTATGCCAACCTGCCCGGGCGGGCGGCGGTGCGAGGCTCCTCGTTCCTCGCGGCGCAGCCTCTGGGCCCGATGGCCAAGCCGAGGACGGCGTATGCCGGCATTGACCTCGACGGGTTCCGAGCGCACAGCGTGACCGAGGGCCGGTGGACGCTCATTCGGACCGGGGGCGGCCGCGCGTTGCACGATCGCCGTCGCGATCCTGCGCAACATGTCGACGTGTCGGCTGCGCGGCCGATCACAAGCGCGTATCTGGCGGCGCAGCTCGACGCGGCACTGGCCGATGCGCGCCCCCGCGTCGTCGTCCCCGCACCTGAGCCGTCGGAAGACGTGCGCCGGAACCTGCAGGCCCTTGGCTACATCGAATGACGGGCACCGTACCTTGCAAGCCTGCCAGTGATCCGGTATCCGGAAGGCCCCGTTGACGATGGCCACGACTCTCGCCGAGCGGATCGAGGGCGCTCCGGGCCCTCTTCGGCTCGCGCACTGGTTCGCATCTTCCCTCGGGCGGCATCGGGACCTGCTGTTCCAGATGGTCGGCACCGATCTGCGCGGGCGCTACGTGGGCTCCACGCTGGGGCTCTTCTGGACGGTCATCCACCCGCTGGTGATGATCGGCATCTACGTGATCGTGTTCTCCAAGGTGATGGGAACGCGGCTGGCGGGCAACACCGACCCGTTCGCCTACAGCATCCATCTCTGCGCCGCGCTGCTGCCGTGGGGCGCGTTCCAGGAGGTGCTGGCGCGCACCACCACCGTGTTCCCCGACAACGCGGCGCTGGTGCGCAAGGTGGCCTTCCCCAAATCGATTCTGTTCGGGTACATCACGTTGAGCAGCGCGGTGAACCTGAGCTTGGCGGTGGCTCTCTTCCTGCTGTTCGCGCTGGTGACGGGGCACGTCCCTCCCGTCACGGCGTTCCTCTGGCCGGTGGTGATCTCGGTGCACCTGGCGTTTGGCCTGGGTCTCGGCATCCTCGCCTCGGTGGTCCACGTGTTCCTGCGCGACACGGCCCAGCTGGTCGTTGTGCTGCTGCAGGTGTGGTTCTGGGTCACCCCGATCATCTACGTGCCCACCATCCTACCGGGCTGGATGCAGGATCTGATGCCGTTCAACATCCAGTACCAGTTCGCCCTGGCGCACCGGCAGGTGGTGATTCAGGGCGTCGTGCCGTCGGTCTGGCAATGGGTGGCGCTGATCGGCGCCGCGCTAGCCGCGCTGCTCGCCGGCCTGCTGGCCTATCGGCGCTTCCGGGCCGACATTTTCGATGAGCTCTGACGCGGTTCTCTCGGTCGAGAGCCTGTGGAAGAGCTTCTATTTCTACCGGCACCCCTCGCACCGCTTTCTGGCGGCGCTGACCCGCGGGCGGCGGGGCGCCCCGCAGGTGTTCCATGCGCTGCGCGACGTCAGCTTCTCGGTGGGGGCGGGCCGCTCGACCGGCATTATCGGGGCGAACGGGGCAGGGAAGTCGACGCTCCTGAAAATCATCACCGGGACGCTCGAACCCACGCGGGGCCGCGTGGGGGTGCGCGGGCGCATCGCCAGCCTCCTGGAGCTGGGCACGGGATTCCACCCGCTGTTCACCGGCCGGCAGAACATCTTCTACAACGCCCGCTTCCTCGGTCTGCACGACGCCGAGATCCACGCCAAGCTGCCGCGGATCGTCGAGTTCGCGGAGCTGGGCGCCTTCATCGACCGCCCGCTCCGAACCTACTCGTCTGGCATGCAGATGCGCCTGGCGTTCTCGGTGGCGGCCAACGTCGATCCGGAGATCCTCATCCTCGACGAGGTGCTGGCGGTCGGAGACGCGTACTTCGTCCAGAAGTGCCTGCAGCGCGTGCGGGAGTTTCGGGACCGGGGCACGACGATCCTCTTCGTGTCGCACGACCTGGGGGCGGTGAAGAGCCTGTGCGATCGCGCTGTGCTGCTCCACGAGGGAACGCTCGTCGACGACGGCGAGCCGGCGCCGGTCATTGATCACTACAACGCGCTGATCGCCCGGAAGACCGCCGACACGGAGCTCTTCATGCTGGAGCGGGTGGAGCGCGCGAAAGCGGGGCCGCGGCGGTCAGGGAACTTCGACGCGCTCATCAGCGAGATCGAGCTCCTGGATGCGCGAGGCGGTGCGTCGCGCGCGATCCTGGCGGGCGACGAGGTGACGGTCCGCATCCGGGTCTTCCTCTTCGACGCCCTGACCGACCCGACGGTCGGCATCCTGATTCGCGACCGGCTCGGTAACGACGTCTACGGCACGAACACCTATCATCAGCAGATCGCCACGGGACGTTGGGAGGCCGGCGCGTCGCTTGAGGTGCGGTTCCGCATGCAGCTCGACCTGGGGGCCGGGGAATACACGCTCACCGCGGCGGTGCACCGCGCGAGCACGCACGTGGTGGAGTCCTACGATTGGCTGGACGGCGGTCTCGTGTTCCGCGTGCTGCCGTCGGACTCGCGCCCGTCGATCGGTGTCGCGTACCTGCGGCCGGCGATTGAGGTCGGACCGGCGCCTGGAGCGTTGGGCGGCGCGGTGATCGAGGCGGGACTCGGTTCGCTGCCCACTGCGCTGATCATCGGGGCCCAGGACGGCGATCTCCTCCGGCGCGGCTGGCATGCGCTGGAGGGGACGGGCGACGAGACGTTCCGGTGGACCGAGGCGGAGTGCACGTTCCTGCTGACGATCGAAGGTGAGGCGCTCCATCTCGAGCTGGCCGCCGATCGACCGGCCGACTGGCCCACGGTCGATCTCCGTCTCTCGAGCGTCGACCGCGAGATCGGCGTTGCGCGGGTCAGGTCGGGCTCGGCGTGGCAGGTGGTCACGTTTCCGCTCCCGGCGGGGATGCCCGCGGGCCCCGCGCATCTGAAACTGACGGTGCGCGACGGTTGGGAACCGGCGCGCACCGGACACAGCCAAGATGCCCGGGAGCTCGGGGTGCGCATCCGACGCGTGTGGTGCGAGGGGCGGACGCCCGCGGTGCCCACCTCGCACGTCGTCTCGGCGTGATGGTCGCGCGCGGGTGTGCCAACGGCTCGCTCATGCGTTGACAGGTCGGGGATGACGTGATGCAACCCCGCCGGGTTGAGCAGCCAGGCCGCACAGCTAAAGCGCGCGATGGCGCGGATGCGGGCCGAACTCGTCGCGCGGGGTGCCTACCGGTTGATCCTGCGGCGTCCGATCGATCCGGGCGCGCTCGCGCAGTGGCGCGAGCGTCTCGTCGAGAGCGATAACAACCTGGTGTCGCTGGTGAACTCGCTCGTGGTGTCGGACGAGTATCGCCACCTGGTCGGCCGACCGCAGTGGGCAGACGCGGTGATGCTCAACTACCTGCATCAGGAGCGGTGTCGGCTGGTGCGGAACCTGCCCGCCGCGGAGGTCATCGTGGATCTCGGCGGGGCGACGCCCAACGACCCGCGGGGCGCGCTGGTGATCATGGGCTACCCGCATCGGTTTCGCACGCTCACCATCGTCGACGTCCCGCCGAATGAGAGTCTGGAGCAGCGGAGCGCGCGCACCATCTACGACACCGTCCCCGTGGACGGCGGCACCATCCGCTATGTATACGGACACATGCGCGATCTCGCCGCGCTGCACCTCCCTCCCGCATCCGTCGACCTGGTCTGGATGGGTCAGAGCATCGAGCACGTTCCGGAAGGCGATCTCGGCGCGCTGCTGCCGTCGATCCGGGCGATGCTCAAGCCAGGCGGGTGGTTCTGTCTGGACACCCCGAACCGCCGCGTGACGCGCGTGCAGGTGCCCCAGTGCTACATCCATCCGGATCACCGGATCGAGTACGAGGTGGGGCAGCTACGCGACAAGCTGGTGGGAGCGGGCTTCGAGGTCCAACGCGTGCGCGGCATCGGGCGTGCAGTGCGGTCATGCGAGACCGGCATGTTCTCGGCTGCCGAGGTCATCGACAACGCTGCGCTCAACGAGGACGCCGAGCATTCGTACGTGATGTACCTGGAACTGCGCCGGTCGCCGGCGGCCTGAGGGGTCGCGCCGCCTGGCGTTCCGTTGATCGAGAGGCCACCCATGAGTGATCTGCCCGCAACCGCCGACGACATCCGATACGCCTACCGGCTGCTCTTGGGCCGCGAACCGGACGCGGACGGGTTCGCCTTCTACCGGCGATACCTGGGGCAGGCGTCGCCGAACGCACCGGACATCGCCGCGCTCTTCATGGGCTCGCCGGAATTCCAGGCCCGCCATCCGAGCGGCGCAGCGGTGCACGAGGTGGACTTCGGCGGGGTGAAGCTGTTCCCGTGGCAGGGGGATCGCTTGATCGGCGCACTGGTCGTGGGGCGGGGGGAGTACGAGGCCCATGTGCTTCCGAGGTTTCTCGAGCGGACGCCGGTGGGGGGCACGGTGCTCGACGTCGGGGCCAACATCGGCATCTTCACACTAACGGCGGCACGACGGGTCGGCCCGGCCGGCCGGGTGATCGCCGTCGAGCCCGTGCCGCTGAACGTGCGCTCGCTGTGCATGGGCGTCGCGGCCAACGGCTTCCGGCAGGTGACGGTGCTGCCTGTAGCGGCGTCGGGCGCCGCCGGGGTCGTGCCCCTGTTGCGGGCGGGCGACTCGTCGAACGGCATAGTGGATGTCCACGTGCATCCGACGTCGGCCGAGGGCTGGGTGCCCGCCCATCGGCTCGATGTGCTCCTTGCCGGCCTCGACCGGCTCGACGTGATGAAGATCGACATCGAGGGCCACGAGCCCCAGGCCTGGCCTGGGATCGAGGACCTGGTGCGTCGGCACTGGCCGGTGATCTTCGCCGAGTTCAATCCGATCGCGATCCGCAACCACTCGCGCGTCGAGCCGGAGGAGTATCTGCGCGCGCTTTTCGTCCATGCGCCGGTGCTGGACGCGCTGCACCTCGACGGCACCTCCGTGCGGTGTGTCTCATCGGCGCAGGTGATGGAGGAGTGGGAGCGCGCCAACCGGGACGCCGCGCCTGGCACCTCCTACCACCTGGACGTGATCGCGGACACGTCTGTGGTGTGACGCATCCTGACCTGGATGCGCGACGTCGCGCCGGGGAGTGCGCTCCGGCGGGCGGAGCCCCGATGAGCAGGGGCCGCCCCCGTCACCTTGGCGCGGCGTTGCGGGTCTTCTGCAGCAGGAAGGTGCTCGAAAGCCAGACCGACGGCTGGCCGATCATGTGGTCGGGCTGCACTTCGACTGGGAGGATGCCGTGCGCCGCCGCCAGGCGAAACACCTCGGCCTGCGGGAGGAAGTGGAGTTCCATGTCCTGTCGCTCGGCGATGCACCGGCGATAGTCCCGCATCGAGAAGCGGTAGTCGGTGCCGTACGTGGGCACCTGGAAAAACAGGAGGCCCGCGTCGCGCAGTCCGGCGACGGCCGCGCGGAGGACCTCCAGCATGATTGGCGGCGGGTTGTGCTGCAGCACCAGGATCGAGAAGAAGAGATCGCAGCCGGCGAGCGCGCCGAGGCTGTCGCGGCCGGTGATGTGCACGTAGTCGACGTTGGTCACGCCGTCGGCGGTCAGGCGGCGGCGCGCCGCATCGAGGTGCGGTTGCGACACGTCGACCGCGACCACGCGTCGGAAGCGGGACGCGAGCCAGCGCGTGACGCGTCCCACCCCGCAGCCGTACTCGACGCACACGCCGTCGGTCGGGAGCGTGAGTTCGTTGCGCTGCAACCACGCCTCTAGGCGCGCGACGTCGACGCGTCCCGTGGCATAGAACGCGTCGAGGGCCTCCTCCCGGGCCATGTTCGCCTTCCGCCAGCGCTCGTCCGTTAGCACCGAGTAGTACGGGTCGGTGTCGCCGTAGCGTGCCCACACGCGGGTCACGTGGTCCCAGAGCGCCTGCATGTCGGCCGGGTCGACGGTGCAGTCGACGGGCATGCGGGGGGACCCGTCGAGCCGGTAGCGGTCGATGTAGGGCTCGATGGCGCGCCGGCACTCGTCCGAGGCGAGGAAGCCGCGGACGACGTCCGCCGGCGAGAGCCCACCGTCGAGTGCAGCCTTATGGTGGGCGAGCCCCGGGGCGTCCGGCTCTCGCCCGAGGAGCCCCCGGTAGAGTGCGGTCAGGAATTCCTGCGTCGTCATGGCGTCCCCATGCGCCGCGTGGCGAATGCGAGCGGCGTCGGCGCCGGGGCGCCCTGGCCGGGTGGGTCGGCGGCGGCCGCGATGACCCGCGCGGCGGCGTCGAGGTACTGCCGTTCGATGACGTCCCAGGCGCAGTCGCGCTCAACGAAGCGCCGCCCCGCGGCGCCGAGCCGGCGGCGGAGCACATCGTCGCGGAGCAGCAGTATGAGCTCGTGACGGAACTCCTCGTAGCTGCGGTACCAGAGACCGCCGTTGCTCCGCACGCACTGGTCGCGGAGGACCTCGCAGTCGCCGTTGACCAAAACGGGCTTCTCTGCGGCCCAGGCCTCGAGCGCTACCAGGGACAGGCTCTCGTAGGGCGAGGACTGCACGATGAGCGTCGCGGCGGCGAAGGCGTTCGCCTTTTCCTCTTCGCTGACGAAGCCGAGGTGCATGACGTCGGGATGCTCGGGGATGTCCATGCCCTTGGCGCCGATCAGAACGAGCTTGACCGGGTGCTCGGGGATATCCTCCAAGAAGCGCATGAAGTGGCTGAAGAGCGTGCGGCAGCCCTTCCAGTGCTCGATGCGGCCAGCGTACAGCATGAACGGCCGCCCCTCGAGCTCGTCGGCATGGTCGTCCAGGAAGCGGCGCGGGTCCGCGCCGCGGGCGGGCTCGACACCGATCCCGACGACCGACTGGGGAATTGCGGTCGTGCCGAAGAGGCGGTTGGTGAAGGCCTGCTCGGCCGGCGTGTTGAAGATCAGGTAGTCAGCTCCGTGGAAGACATCGCGAAACAGCTGCATGTAAATCGGGGGCTCGTCGTGGGCTGTCGGCACCAGCACGCAGCGGCCGCGGGCGAGCGGGACGCCGAACACAGTTGGCGCGTACAGATAGGTGAAGAAGAAGACGGCGTCGTAGTGCGGGACTTCCGCACGCAGGTGCTCCAGCAGAGCGGGCGCATGCGGGCCCTGCGCCACGATCCAGTCGAGCTCCTCCTGGTGCGAGGCATGGCCCGAGAACACCCGGTCGTTCAGCTCGCCCATCCGCTGGCTGTCGCGGGGGTGGGACACGGGGAACCGCCGCACGGGGATGCCCTGCACCCGGGTGGGACCAGGCGGATAGGCGTTCGCCCAGGTGTCGCTGTCGCGGGCGCAGCTCGTGAGGACTTCGAGTTCCCAGTGTCGCGCCATGCGCTCGGCGACCTGCCGGCAGAGGAGCTCCGCGCCGCCGCAAACCTCGGCGCCGTAGCGCTGCGAGACGAAGGCGATCCTCATGCGGCCAGCTCCTCGAGGTAGAGGCGCATCATCGCGGTGAGCTTGGACGGCGCGAAGTCGCGCAGCCGCCGGCGCTGCGCGGCGAGGACGGCGGCGTGGTGCGCGGGGTCGCGGCGCAGGCGCTCGAGAGCGTCCGCGATACGGTCGTAGTCGAGGGTGTCGATCAGGACGCCCGCGTTGCGGAGCGTGCCGGGAATCGCGGCGGAAGCGAGTGCGACGATGGGGACGTCGAAGTGCATCGCCTCCACGAGCGGCACGGCGAAGCCTTCGTGCTCGCTCAGGCAGAGAAAGACGTCCGCCACGCGGTAGTAGCCCACCAGCTCCGCGAGAGAGATGTGCCCCGTGAAGACGACTGCGTCGCCGAGTCCCAGGCGGCCGACCTGGGCCTCGAGTTCCTGCTGGTACGCCTCGAGCCCGCCCGCGCTGCCGACCAGGATGAGCCGGGCGTCGGGGTCGCAGCGCTGGCGGTAACGGGCGAAGGCCGCGATCACGTTGTCCTGGCGCTTGTTGGGCGCCAGGCGCCCGACGAAGACGACGTTGGTGCGACCGTCCCGGTAGCGCGCGACGACCTCCGAGGCCGGGGTCACCGCGTCGAGCTCGGTCAGGTCGAGGAGGAGCGGCAGCACGCGGCAGTCCCGGGCGTCGAGGGCGTCGCACTCGCCCTTGTTGTAGAGCGAGGGCGTGAGGATCAGGTCGGCCGCGCGCACGGCGTCGCGGAGCTGGGCGCGCCCCAGGGCGGTTACGTAATAGTGCCGGAGGCTGTAATTCACGAAGAAGCCCGGTGGCGTGATGTTGTGGTAGACCATCACCTTGCGGGCCTGGCAGTTGAGGAACGCCTGCAGCTCCCAGCAGTACACGCCGTAGTGCAGGAGCACGATGTCGTCCGGCCCGGCGGCGGCCTGCAGCTCTCCGGAGTGTCGACCGCCGGGCGGCGCTTCCGGGCTGTGCCACCCGGCGAAGATCGTCGACTCCACGCCCCAGGACCGGAAGAGCTGCTGGAGCCGGATGGTGTAATTGCCGATCGCGTCGCCGCGGACGAGGACCGGGAGCACCTGGTGAATGGCGCGGATCATGCGCCGGGGGCACCTGCTTTGCGGCCGATCACCGCGTAGTCGTAGGGGCCGTAGAGGAGCCCGTTCACGCGTCGGATCGCCGGGTTGAAAAGCGCGGCGGCGGCGCCGAGCTCCGGGGTGGCGGGCACCTCGGGGATCTGGGCGGACGGGTCGACGAACCCGGAGAACCGTATCTCGACGTCCAAGAATCCGAGCGACTCGAAGAGGAACCGGATCGCCTCCGGGTGCAGCGGGCGCACGTGCGTGAAGTCGACGAAGAACGAAGTTAGCGCCCCCACGCTAGATGGATTGACCGTCTCCACCACCAGACGCCCGCCCGGCGCGAGTGCCCGATGCGCCAACCCCACCACATGGATGACCTCGGCAGCCGGCAGGTGCTCGAGGACCTGCGCGCTCATGATTCCGCCGAGCGAGTCCGGGGGTTGCTCGGCGAGCCACGTCCGCAGGTCCGCCTGCGTCACTTGCAGGCCCTTATCCCTGGTGCAGAGCACCATGTCGGTGTCGAGTTCGATGCCCTCGCCAGGGACGCCGGCCTCGCGCAGGAGCTCGAGAAACTCGCCGCGACCGGAGCCGAGGTCGACCACCCGCGTCGCACCGGCGAAGTAAGGCAGGTAGGCGCGCTGGCGGTTGCGAATCTCCTCTTCCGAGCCCCGCATGCGCTCCTCGAAGCCGGCGTAGTCGAAGTCCGGGGCGATCGGCGCAGCGTCGTTAGCGGCCGGCGCCGATGGTGTGCCGAGGCCGGGCTCCCGCGAGCGACGGAGCTGCCGCTCCAGGTGCGCGACGCGTTCGCGGAGCGCGCGGAGCTCGCCCTGCTGCGCGGCGGCCGCCTGCAGTCCCGGCACCAGCGCGTCGGTGCGCACCCCGAGGGTCGCCAGCTCGGTGCGCAGCGCGGCCAGGACGGTCGCGAGCGCCGGCACCTCGTCTCGCAGCGTGGCCAGGTCGTCCTGCTGCCGCTGCCCGCGCTCCAGCGTGCGCGCCTGGACGTCGAGCAAGTCCTCCGTCGTGAGCGCCTGGTGGTAGGCGACCAGCTCGAGCTGGTCGCGCAACGCATCGACGGCATGGGCGTTGGCGCCGTTGTAGGCGTTCTGCCGCGCGATCCACGGCAGCAAGATCCGCCTCGCCGCCTTGCGGACGCCGGCCATGAGCGACGACGCGAGGCCTGTTCCCGTTGCAAGCGGCGCCTGATACAGGTCGGCGGACTGGCGCATGCTCGCCACGTGGTTGATGAGCTGCGCATCGAAGGGCGGTGTGCGTGGTCGACCCGCCAAGCGACGCGCGACGCGGCCTCGGATGCTCTCGACGATCGCGGTGACGCTCGTGTCGGGCTGGTCGCCGTCCATCCGGCTTCGCCTCAAACCACAGGGCGCAGAGGATTGCAAAATGGGGACGTGCGCAGCGCGGTCGCTCGCCGGGCGCCGCGTCTTGGGCTATCGTCCTGCCATCGATGCCGCCCCTCGTCTCGGTCGTTGTGCCGAACTTCAACTACGTGCGCTTCCTGCCGGCCCGGTTGGAGAGCGTGCTGGGGCAGACGTTGGCGGATATGGAAGTGGTCGTGCTCGACGACGCGTCGACCGACGACAGCGTCGCTGCCATCGCGCGGTACGAGGTCGATCGGCGCCTGCGCCTCATCACCAGCCAGCGGAACAGCGGCAACCCCTTCGTGCAGTGGAACCGCGGCGTCGCTGCCACGACGGGACGATACGTGTGGATCGCGGAGGCTGACGACTGGGCAGACCTCCGCTTCCTCGAACGGCTCGTGCCGTTGCTCGAGGCCTGCCCACGGGTGGCGTTCGTCCACTGCCCCTTCTTCCGCGTGGACGACGCCGGCCAGCCCGAAGACCTCTCGACGCGCTGGTGGCGGGAACTCGACCCCGACCGCTGGCGGCACGACTTCGTGGCGCCGGGGCGCGAGGAGTTGCGGTTTCTCGCGCGTTGGAATGTGGTCGCGAACGCGAGCGGCGTCGTGTTTCGGCGGTCGAGCTGGGAGGCGGTCGGGGGGGTGAAGGAGTCCTACCGCCTGGCGGGGGACTGGGACCTGTGGATCCGGATGTGCTTCGTCGGGGACGTGGGCTTCGTCGCCGCGCCGCTCAACTACTGGCGCTGGCATGGTGGAACGCAGCGGCAACGCGCAGAGCGCGGGAGGTTCGCAATGGCTGAGATCGAGCAGGTGCTCAGTGCGCTGGCCGTGCGGATCGGATGCCATCCCCGTGCCGTGGTCGCTGCCCATCACCGGACGGCGGTCGAGAGTGCGCTGCACTGGAGGGATGCGCCGCGCGCCCGGCGGCACGCACGAGCTCTCATGCGGACGTCTCCCGCCGTCCCGGCCCACTGGATGCTCGCTCTGCGCAGTGAAGCCCTCGCCCTTCGTCGGGGCCTTGGCGGGTTGCGTCACGGGGAGCAGGTGACCCGGCGGCAGACATGACGGTGCGGCTGAGTGCATTGATCTGCACGCGGAACCGCGCCGACTACCTCGCCCGCGCGCTAGCGAGTCTAGCCGAGCAGTCGCTGTCGCCCGACGTACGGGAGATCATCGTGGTGGACAATGGATCTGCCGACCATACGCGAGGGGTGTTGTCCGAAGCGCGGACGGTGCTCCCGGACCTCGAGGTCGTGGACGAGCCGCGCCCCGGGTTGGCAAATGCGCGCAACGCCGGACTTGCACGAGCGCGCGGTGACTACGTGGCGTACCATCGTCGAGTGGTCTCCGGTCGCGACCACCCTCGGTCCGGACCGCTTCATCGCTGGCGCGAACATGGCGTTCCCTCGCGCGCTCCTGACCGACCTCGGGGGTTTTCGCGCGGACCTCGGTCGCGTCGGCACCCGGCTGCTGTCGAACGAGGAGATCGCCGTCGAACAGGCGATCCGTCGGCGCGGCCTTTCGTGCTGGTACGAACCGCGGGCCGTCGTCAGCCACCACGTGACGCATGAGCGTTTATGCCGTGCGTTCTTCTTGCGCCGGTACTGGTGGCAAGGCGTGTCGGATGCAATCCTCGAGACGGGCGAGGGGGCGTGGTCGGCGAAACGGCGCTGGCGACGTGCGGGCGCGTGCGGGCTGGCGGGAGTCGCCGCCGCGGGGAAGGCGCTGCGCATGCGCCCCGCGCGATTCGCCTGGGCCTGCGAGGCGGTGCGGGAGTTCGGTCACGCTGGGACGCTGATGATCGCGCGTGGTCACCGGTCGCCCGCGCGCATTCGGTCCGGCAGCGTCGGTTTGCCGCCCTCGGGGTGATTTGTTAGGCCCCTTGGGGCGAGGTCGATGCCCGTCGTCAGCACCAGCGATCCGCGTGACGTCGCGCTTGCCTTCGCCGCTGGGCGCGGGCCGGTGATCGCGATCCTCACCGATAAGGTCGGCGCCGCCGTGCCGGCATGCGTGGGCGCCGTACTTGCCCACACGCCGCCCGAGACGGCGATCCTGGTCCTGGACGACGGGTGCGCAGATCCGGGCATCGAGGACGTGATGACGGCGGTCGGGGCGGGGGCGCACCGGGTGGTGGTCCTCCGCCAGGCTGAGCTCCAGGACGCGGTCAGGGCGGCGAACCTCGCTTTCGAGCTTGCAGGCCGGCGAGACGTGGTGCTGCTGCGAGGCGACGTGCTGGTCGGTCCAGGCTGGCTCGACGGGCTGCGCGAGGCGGCATACTCGGACACGCGTATCGCGACGGCGACGCCGCTCGCCAACGGCAGCGGCCTCGTGTCGGTGTCCGACCGGGCGCGGCCGGGAGAGACGTCCGGGCAACGTCGCGTCGAGGACCCGGCGGTCGCCGTGGCGCGTATGTCCCGGCGCTTGCGGCCGCGGATCGCGACATGTGCGTGGCACTGTACCTACGTGCGGCGCGGCGCCCTCGACGTGGTCGGGGGCTTCGCCGAGACGTTCCCCTGCGGGGACGGTGCGCCGGTCGACTTCAGCCAGCGGTGCCTCCAAGCCGGGCTCGCCCACGTCTGCGCAGACGACGTGTTGGTGGAGCTCCCGCCCGGCGCCGATGTCGTGGCGGTGCTGGACGACCCGGAGATCGCGACGCGATACCCCTACCTGTCGCCCTGGCTGCGAGCGACGGCGCGGCTCGAAACGACGCCCCTCGCCTGCGCGCTGGCGATCGCCCGACGTGCGCTCGGGCCCCTCACCGTCGCGATCGATGCCGTTGCGCTCGGTCCCGGTCTCATGGGAACGCAACGGCTCGCGGTCGAGGCGGCCCGGGCCCTTGCGCAGCATCCGGGCGTGCGGGAGGTCGTCGTCGTGACCATGCCCGGCCCGCGGCCGGTCTTTCTCGAGGAGGCGCTCGGCGACGTGCCATCGGTTCGGCTCGTCGCCGATGATGCTGCGGCGAAGCTCGCCGCCGACGTCGCCTACCGGCCGGTGCCGGTGTGGGCGGTCGACGGGGCAGAGCGATTGCGTCGGTTCGCTCCGCGCAGCGTGATCCATCACCTCGATCTGATCGCCTACAACAATCCCTCGTACTTCCCGACATGGCGGGACTGGGTTCGGTGCCGTGACGGCACGCGATTCGCGCTCGCGGCCGCCGATGGGATCGCCTTTCTAAGCGCGCATGCCGAGGCCGAGGCGCGCGCGGAGGGGCTGGTCCCCGAGGGCACTCGGACTCGCCGGACCTTCATCGGCATAGACCACGTCGCGGCCGGCGAGCCGGAATCGCAGCCGGCTGGCCTGTCAGGCGACCTCCAGACTGGAGGATTCGTGCTGTGTCTCGGTGCCGATTTTCGGCACAAGAATCGACTCTTTGCGCTGCGCGTCTTCGCGGCGATGTGCGCCCGCGGCTATCGCGGTCATCTGATCCTGGCGGGGCCTCGCATGGCGTACGGCTCATCGCGGACAGACGAGGCAGCATTTCTCGCCCAGCATCCGGCTGTCATGGAGCGCGTGATCTCGCTCGCCGAGGTCAGCGAGACGGAGCGCGTGTGGCTGTACCGGCATGCTAGGCTCGTCCTGCACCCGACCCTGTACGAGGGATTCGGGCTGGTGCCCTTCGAGGTCGCGTGCGCCGGAACGCCGTGCCTCAGCTCACGTGCGACGTCGCTCGACGAGGTACTCCCTCGGGGCATCCAGGTCATCACGGAGTGGAATCCCGAGCGGGTGGCCGAACAGGCGCTCCGTCTCCTCGAGGAACCCGAGCGGCGGGCCGCAATGGTCGAGGCGCTGGCGATGCGGGCACGCGAGTTCACGTGGGCGCGAACGGCCGAGGAACTCGTTCAGCTGTTCGATGCCGTCTGTCGGGCGGCACCACGGCCGAGGGTCCTAGCCGTCGAGGGCGAGGGTGGGGCTGTGTCGGAACGATCGGCGTCCGCGGACGAACTCGCCATGCTCGACGGCATGTACCCGCGCGAGGTCTACGAGATGCTGCGGGCGATCGGGCAGCGAGAGACGCTGCGTCGCCCCATGGTCGCGGTCACGACATGGGCGTACCGAATCGGGTCAGCTCTCCGTGTGCGTCGGCGACGCCGTGAGGGAAGATAGGCGCGGGCATTCAACCGGTCGTCGCAACATCATGCGCTTTCACACGCGCGCGGGAGGCACGGATGCGGCGACGACGATGGCGGGGGCACCTGAGCCCGGCGGAGCGGGACGAGCTGTGGCGCCGCTGGCGCCACGGCGATGCGATCAACGCGATCGCGCGCGCTCTCGATCGCCGGCACTCGGTGGTGGAGCGCGTCCTGGCCGGGACTGGCGGCTTCAGCCCGGTCCCCCGTCAGCGCAGTCCGCGGGTGCTGTCGCTGGCGGAGCGCGAGGAGGATCTCGCGCGGCGTGGCGGGCGGGCACAGCGTGCGCCAGATCGCCGCGCGGCTCGGGCGCGCGCCGTCGACCGTGTGCCGCGAGCTTGGCCGGCACGGGGGCCGCGCCCACTACCGCGCGGCGACCGCCGATGCCGCCGCTTGGCAGCTGGCCCGGCGCCCGAAGCGGTGTAAGCTCGCCGCGGTCCCGCGGTTGCGCACCTTGGTCACCGAGCGGCTTCGGCAGGACTGGTCGCCGGAGCAGATCGCCGGCTGGCTTCGGCACACGTATCCGGAGGACGAGCGGCTGCACGTGTCCCACGAGACGATCTACCGGAGCCTGTTCATCCAGGCGCGCGGGGTGCTGAAGCAGGAGCTGCTGCGGCACTTGCGCTCGAAACGGACCGTGCGGCGGGCGCGAACGGCGACGCGCACCGGGCAGCGCCGCGGCCAGATCGTCAACGCGGTGTCGATCCGCGAACGCCCCGCCGAGGTAGCCGATCGCGCGGTGCCCGGCCACTGGGAGGGCGACTTGCTCGCCGGGGGGCACCACCGCCACATCGCCACCCTGGTCGAACGCCACTCGCGGTTCACGCTGCTGGTCAAGGTGCCGGGCGGAGGCAAGGACACGGCCAGCGTCATTCCGGCATTGGCGCGCCAGATGCGGACGCTCCCGACGGCGCTGCGCCGCTCGCTCACCTGGGACCGCGGCCTCGAACTGGCGCAGCACCCGCGTTCACCGTGGCCACCGACGTGCAGGTCTACTTCTGCGATCCGCAGAGCCCCTGGCAGCGGGGCACCAACGAGAACACGAACGGCCTGCTGCGCCAGTACCTCCCCAAGGGGACCGATCTGACCGCTGCACTCCCAGGCCGCGCTCAACCGCATCGCTCACCGCCTCAATACGCGCCCCCGCAAGACCTTGGGCTACCAGACACCAGCAGCTATATTCGCAAGAAGCGTTGCGATGACCGGTTGAAGCCGCGACGCCTATCTTCGTCCGCACGCTGCGGCCGGTACTGCATCGTCGAGCGCGCCACGCTCTGGACGCGACATGCTCGGCATTGGCTCACGCCGAACCCGTCTCCGAGCATGCCCACGGCCTGACGGCGGGCCATGGGCGTCACCACTTTCGCTGGACAACCGCCTTGAGCATCTGATTGTCCAGCGTGAGATCGGCCACGAGCGTCTTCAGCCGGCGATTCTCGTCCTCCAGGGCCTTGAGTCGCCGCGCCTCGCTCACGTCGAGGCCCCCGTACTTCGCCTTCCAACGAGAGAGCGTCTGCTCGCTGATGCCGTGCTTGCGGCAGAGTTCCTGCACCTTCGACCGCGCATCGGCCTCCTTGAACACGCCCACGATCTGCTCTTCCGTGAACCGGCTCTTGCGCATGTCGTTCCTCCTTCGCGCCCGGAGGACTCTCATTTCAAGTGGCCCAGGTTTCGGGGGGCACGTCCATCGCCAAGGCCGGCTAGACCGCCGCCATGGGCAACCGCTTCGCCGAGATCGCCTTCACGCCGGCGGTCCAGGCCAAGCAGGCGGCGCGCCGGGGGGACAGGCCGGGCTGCGACGACGCGCACTGCCGGCGCCGTCTCATGGTAGTTGACCGGGTTCTGGTTGGTCACCTAAGATGACCAACGATGACGAAGGTGAACATCGCGGAGGCGAAGGCGCAGTTCTCTCCCGTCTCGTCCAGAAGGCCATGATGGGCGAGGAAGTGATCATCGCACGGGACAACAAGCCGGTCCTGAGGCTCTGTTCCCGTGGGCCTCCGTCGAAACCGCGCAAAACCGGGACGGCCAAGGGTTCCATCTGGATTCTCTCCCGACTTCGACGAGACTCCCGAGGACTTCGGCGACTATCGGTAGATGAGGCTTCTGCTCGATACGCAAGCTTTCCTCTGGTGGGTTGACGGCTCCTCGAGGCTGTCGCGGAAGGCACGGAGCACCATCGCAGATTCCGGCAGCGAGTGCTTCGTCAGCCTGGCGAGCTGCTGGGAACTGGCGATCAAGCTGAGCCTGGGTAAGCTTCGGCTCGACGAGCCGCTCGACTCGTTCGTCCCTGCGCAACTCTCGGCGAACCGGTTCTCCCTTCTCGAAATCGAGTTTCGCCACACCGCGCGAGTAGCGAAGTTGCCGTTCCATCATCGCGATCCGTTCGATCGTCTGCTGGTCGCTCAAGCCCTCGAGGAAGGGCTCGCCGTCGTCACCTCCGACGCGGTCTTTCCGAAGTACGGCGTCAAGCGACTCTGGTAGGGCGTCGGCGTTGATGGGATGACCGTCGACGAGCTGCCGAAGCACCTGCTCATCGCATGGCGATCCCGAGCCAAGCCCGGCCCGGACGTTCCGGCCGGGACGGTGCATCGTGGGGGGGCGTGTTGGCATGTCGCGCCATCGCCCCGTCCGGGTTCGGGCGTCACGTCGCCTTTCGCCGCGTTATCGCGCCCTCTATGAAGCGGCCCCCGGTGTCAACGGGATCATTCGTCGTCCTGATTCTTGTGCAGTCGCGCCCCTCCGTCGTGTTCGTGTGGGGTCCGCGGCCGTGCCGAACGGTCCGAGATCGGGCATCCTTCTATTCGCGCTTGTGAGTGGGGCGACGATGGGCCCCGGCGCACGGTGGGGTACGGGTGGGGCCCCGGCGCAATCTACCGAACGGGGACAGTGATTCCCCAAGGCCCGATGCGCGGTGCAGGGCCCCAACACTTCGGTCTCGACTCGTGATCAGCGTGCCATCTCCTGGTCGGACGGTAGCGCGGGATGAGCCGTCAGGCGGTCGCCACCGCGGGGCCCTGGCCGACGCGCGCGCTGTCGAAGGTGGTGCCGTCGCGCCACAGGGCAAAGAGGATGCCGGCGAGCCGACGCGCGAGGGCGACGATGGCGATGCGTTTGCCCCGGCGCGCCGCGAGCCGTTCCGCCCACGCGTAGCGGTGCGGAGGCGGGATGCCGATCGCGCCAGACGCCCCACGCCGCTTGCACGAGCATCGCCCGCGCGCGACGGTCGCCGGTCTTCGTGATGCCGCCGCGCAGTTGCTTCTCGCCCGGAACTCCACTCGCGTGAGCGCGCTAGCCGGCCTATGCGCCCGGGCGCACCGTCTTCACCTACAGGGGCCAGCTGACGAACGTGCCGTTTCCCGGGGTCGACGGCGCACCGAACGTGCTGAACAAGTCCTACACGATCACGGCCGAGATCGACGTGCCGCGGGGCGGCGCCGAGGGCATGCTGGTCACCGACGGCGGCCGCTTCGGCGGCTATGGCCTCTACCTGCTCGGGGGGAAGCCCGTCTTCACCTGGAATCTGATCCAGCTCGAGCGGGTGAAGTGGCAGGGCACGGAGGCGCTCACCCCGGGCAAGCACA
Organism: uncultured delta proteobacterium; assembly: GCA_963851365.1. Lineage (GTDB taxonomy): Bacteria > Desulfobacterota > Binatia > DP-6 > DP-6 > CAVQLX01. Next base: position 288,357 of record CAWKPA010000002.1, read on the forward strand.
CGGTCGTCTTCGACTGGAAGTACGACGGCCCCGGCCTGGGCAAGGGCGGCACCGGCACGCTGAAGGTGGATGGCAAGGTGGCCGAAGCCCTATCCGATGCCGCGCACCCTGCCGGTCGGGATCGAGTGGACCGACACGTTCGACGTCGGCGTCGACACCGGCACGCCCCTGGACGACGCGGACTACCAGGTCCCGTTCGCCTTCACCGGCGAGATCGATAGCTGACGATCGCGGTCGGGGCGGAAGAGCTGACTCCCGCGGAGCGGGAGATGATCTACGGGATGTACCGCGCGAGACAGTAGCCGCGAACGCGCATTGGCATCTGGCGGGCATGCGCCGTCTCGCCCGTGTAACCCGTCCTTCCGGAGCCAGTGAGGGCCCGCGACGCCACGTCTGATAACGCCTTTTCGGTCACCCATGAATGTAGGCCCCAAGTGCAAATGTCCGCTTTCCCCAAAGTAGAGATGTCCGCCTGGACCCCACAGTGGTGGTGCCATGGCGACGACCGTGGGGCTGACCATGGGGGAACTGGACCGCTTGCAGTTCCTGACCCGGCTGGCCGAGCGGCGGCTGACGCAGCGCCGGGCGGCCGCGTTGCTCGCGCTGAGCACGCGCCAGGTGCGGCGGGTCTATCGTGCCTTCCAGGACGACGGCGCCGCGGCGCTGGCCTCGCGCCGGCGGGGTCGCTCGAGCAATCGGCGGCTGCCCGCGCGCGTCCGCGACCGGGCACTGCGCCTGGTCCGCGCGCGCTACGCCGACTTCGGGCCGACCTTCGCGCACCAGAAGCTCACCGAGGACCACGGCCTCGTCCTGTCGGTCGAGACGCTGCGCGGCTGGCTCATCGCCGCCGGGCTCTGGCTGCCCCGCGCCCAGCGCGCCCGCCGCAGCTACCCGCCGCGGCCGCGCCGCGCGTGTCCCGGCGAGCTCGTCCAGATCGACGGCTCGGAGCACGCCTGGTTCGAAGACCGCGGGCCGGCCCGCACGCTGCTCGCGTACGTGGACGACGCCACCAGCCGGCTGATGGAGCTGTGCTTCGCCGAGGTCGAGTCGACGTTCGACTACTTCCGTGCGACGCGCCACTACCTCGAGCGACACGGGAAGCCAATGGCCTTCTATAGCGACCGGCTGAGCGTCTTCCCCGTCCACGCGCGCGACCGCGCCCAGGGCGGGCCCGGGCTGTCGCAGTTCGGCCGGGCGTGTCGGGCCCTCAACATCGACCTGCTGTGCGCCAACAGCCCGGAAGCCAAGGGGCGCGTCGAACGGGCCAATGGCACCTTGCAGGACCGGCTCGTGAAGGAGCTGCGGCTGCGGGGGCTCAACGATCCCGTCGCGGCCACGCCGTTCCTCCCCGCGTTCATGGCCGACTACAATCGCCGCTTCGCCAAGCCCCCGGCCGTCGCCTACGACGCGCATCGGCCGCTGCGCCCGGCGGACGACCTCGACCAGGTCTTCACGCTGCAGACGACGCGCCGGATCAGCCGCCAGCTCACCGTGCACTACAAGCGCGACCTCTACGTGCTCACCGACACGCTCGCGACCCGCCGCCTGCGTGGGGCCACCGTGGACGTCCGCGAGGCGGAGGACGGCACCGTCACGTTGCACGCCCAGGGGCGTCCGCTGGCGGCCCGCCTCTTTCCGAAAGATCACGCGCAGATCGCTCCGGGAGCCGTCGTCGCGTACCCGCATCTCGACGGCGCCTTGACCTGGATCGCGGCGCAGCAGCGCGAGCGCGACCAGGCGCGGCTCGCCAATTCCAAGCTCAGCGGGCGCGAGAAGCAGCGGCTGCGCGCGGGCCGGCCGCTGCGTGTCCCGGCCTCCCCCACGGAGTGAAACCGGACATCTCTACTTGGGG
>CAWKPA010000003.1:0-515393 GCA_963851365.1 uncultured delta proteobacterium
GAGGTCTCCGGGGTCCTGCACGAGGGGCACGCGGTGGTAGCCCCACTCGATCAGCCGGTCCGCCAGGGCCTCCGGGGCCACGGCTTCCCCTTCGACCACGTACGTCACCGCCTCGGCGAAGGCGGCGCGCGGCAAGCAGCGCTGCGCCAGCGCCTCGACGGTGGTGACGACGACCGGATTCGGCGTCTGGAGCAGATGGTGCAATCCCTCGGCCCGCGCGGCGACGTGCTCGCGGGCCGGCGACAGCGGTTCGAAGGGCGGGACCTCCCACCCCGGCAGGTAGTGGACGCGGCGCCCGAGCGGGCCGCCGGTGTCACGATCGCCCACGAAGAATCGCAGGTCGGCCGCGACGTTCTCGGCCACGCCCGCGTCCGGCGCCACCACCAGCACCGGCCGCGGCCGGTCCGCCACCACGCGCGCCAGGCACAGCGCGGGCGCACTCCCGCGCAGCCCCGACACCCGGATGGGCTTGCCGGGCGCAGCGGCGAGGTCGTCGCGCAGGCGCACGACCAGATCGGCGAGGGACGGGGCGGACACCGAACCCCTACGGCTACCGAGCGCCGCCAGATCGGGCAAGCTCGCGCGCCGTCGGGCGCGCGAGCCGGTTCACAGTATCTGCCCGAAGACGGGGATCCGGAGGACGGGCTGACGCGGGCTCGTGGTGCGGATCACCACTTCGTCGTTGAAGCGTCCCGACGGCGGCTCCGCGCCGAGCTCGATCACCACCTTCTGCTGACCGGCCTTCGGCCCGGGCTCGAGCCGCGCCCGCAGCACCGGCGACTCGGTCTCGACCGACGCCGCGGTGAAGCGCGCACCCGAGGGTCGGCCGGCGCCCACGATCACCTCGCGCCGGATCGGATCGGTCCGCCACACCCGCCCCAGGTAGATCGCCGTCGGCGTCACCATCAGGTCGGCGAAGACCGTGCCGCGCAGCGCCAGCTGCACGCTCGGCGTCTGCCGATCCGAGGTGTGGAGGACGATCGTCTTGGTCGTCGTGCCGACCAGCTCGGTGGTGTCGAGGGTCACGCCGAGCGTCATCCGCCCCCGCGGCGGGATCGATTCGCCGTCGGGCATGGCGACGGTACAAGCGCAGGAGGGCACCAGCCGCTCGATACGGACCGGGCTGCGGCTCGTGTTCCGGACCACGAACCGCCGCGTCACCCGGGCGCCCTGCTCCACGGTGCCGAAGTCGACCACCGGGGGCTCCGCCCGGAGCTTCGCCCCGACCGGCGCACCGCTCGCGAGCACCGCCGCCACCGCCATCCACACCAGCCGTCGCATCCCGCGACTCTAGCCGGACGCCGCGCGGCCGGGCAACGGGGGACCCGCCGAGCCGCCTCAGAGCCTGGCCGCGATTTCGTCGGCGCCGAGGTCGATCAGCCGCACCCGCCCGATGGCTTCGACCGCGATGAAACGGATCTTCCCGCCGTGGGATTTCTTGTCGCCCCGCATCGCGAGCGCGAGCACGGAGGGTTCGAGATCGGGCGGCAGCGCCGTGGGCAGGCCGGCGCGGTCGAGGAGCGTGCGGATGCGGTCGACCACGGCGTCGTCGCAACAGTCGAGCGCGCGGGACACCCGCGCCGCCGCCACCATGCCGATCGCGACCGCCTCGCCGTGCAGGAACCGGCGGTACTCGGTGAGCACCTCGACGGCGTGCCCGACGGTATGGCCGAAGTTGAGCGTCGCGCGGAGTCCGCTCACTTCGCGCTCGTCGCGCCCCACCACTTCCGCCTTCTGGCGCGCCGCCGTGGCGACGAGCCAGACGAGCAGTTCGGGGTCGAGCCGGAGCACGGCGTCGAGTTGGCGCTCGACGACGTCGAACAACGCGGCGTCGCCGATGACGCCGTACTTGATCACTTCGGCGAGACCGGCGAGCAGTTCGCGCGGTGGCAACGTGCGCAGGACGTCGACGTCGGCCAGCACGAGCCGCGGCTGGTGGAACACGCCGACCAGGTTCTTGCCCTGCACGTGGTTCACCGCGGTCTTCCCGCCGATCGAGGCGTCGACCTGCGCCAGCAGCGTCGTGGGCACCTGCACCACGGGCAAGCCGCGGAGGAGCGTGGCCCCAGCGAACCCGGCGAGATCGCCGACCACGCCGCCGCCGAGGGCCACGAGCGGCGTGCTGCGCTCGATGCCCGCCTCGAGGAGCCGGTCGTAGATCAACGCGAGCCAGGCCAGGTTCTTGTGCTCCTCGCCGTCGGGAATCTCGACCACGACGGGGTCGAGGCCCGCCGCCCGGAGCGAGGCGATCACCGGGTCGCGGTAGAGCGTCCCCACCCGCGCGCTGGTGACCAGCCCGCAGCGACCGGCGTAGCCCAGCGCGGCGAGGCGTCCGCCCAGCTGCCCGAGCACCCCGGCGCCCACCACCACGGGGTACGACCGCGGTCCCAATTCGACCATGATCTCGCGCGACGTCATGTGCGTGCACTCGCCTTTCCATGGACCAGCATGCGCACGCGCCGCGCGACCTGGCTCGGAGAGAGCCCGTCGGTATCGACCACGTGGGTGGCGCACGCATACACCGGCGCGCGCTCTGCCAGGAGCGCCTCGATGCGCGCCAGCCGCTCGGCATCGGAGCGGACCGCGGGCCCGGACAGCAGCGGCCGGTCCCGCGCGCTCCCGACCCGGCGCAGGATCTCGCGCGGCGACGCCCGGAGACAGACGATCGGGCCCGCCGCGCGCAGGGCCTCCCGGTTGGCGGGGTCGAGCAGGGCCCCGCCGCCCACCGCGACGACCGTGGCCGGCATGGCACAGGCCCGCGCAATTGCGGCGCGTTCACGGGCCCGGAATCCCTGTTCGCCCTCTTCGGCGAAGATGGCGGCCACCGGCTGCCCCGCCGCCGCCTCGACCAGCGCGTCGGTATCGACGAACCGCCAGCCGAGCACCCGGGCGAGGCGCCGCCCCACCTGCGTCTTGCCCGTCGCCATGAACCCGGCCAGTACGATGCGCTGGACGTCCGTCATCGTCCAGCCGTCACCGGGGGCAGCACCCGCGGGGTGAGGAATACCAGCAGTTCTTCGCGCCGCCGGCTGGCGAGTTGGCGGCGGAAGAGCCAGCCCAGCGCCGGAACCCGACCCAGGAAGGGGATCCCCGTGGTGCGGTCGTCGCCCGACGCCCGGGAGATGCCGCCCAGGACGACGGTCTCGCCGTCGCGCACCAGCACATGCGAATTCGCCTCGCGTGCGAGCTCCGTCGGGATGCCTTCCACGGTGCGGCTGAAGTCCGGCACGCTCGACTTGGCGTAGATGTTGAGCAGCACGAAGCCCTGCGAGACGACCTGCGGGACGACGACGAGCGTGATGCCGGTGTTGATCTTCTCCGTTGCCGTGCTTGCCGTCTCGGCGGCACCGCCGGTGCCGGTGTTGATGACGGTGCCGGTGGAGGGCAGCTTCACGCGCAGGATGGTCAGGCTCTGAATGGTCGCCGCCACGTTGTTCATCGTGACGACCCGAGGGCGACTGACCACCCTACCCTTGCCCGCCTCCTCCAGGGCGGTCAAGCGCGCCGCCAGGTCGTGCGCCCCGTCGAGCGAGCCGAACGCGACCCCCAGCGCCGAGGCGGCGCCCGGGCCGAAGCCGGAGGCGAAGGTGCCAGGCACGGGGAAGTCGGCCACCAGAGGTGGCGATCCGGCCCCGCCGACGACCACCCCCTCCGGCGCGCCGGTGGGCCCGACCGCGCCGGGATGGGCCGCGTACCGGTAGCCCCACTGCACGCCGAGGCCGCGGGCGAAGTCCTCGCTGGCCTCGACGATGCTCGACTCGATCAGGACTTGAGGGGTGGGCACGTCGAGCGCCCGGACGATCGCCGCGGCGTCGCGGAGGCCGTCCGGCAGATCCCTGACCAGCAGCGTGTTGGTGCGAGCGTCGAACGTGACGCTGCCACGCTCGGAGAGCACGCCTTGCACCTTCTCCGCCAGCGCGTCGTCCGCGCGCACCCAGTGCAGCGGCAGCGCCGCCACCCGCAGCGGTGCGTCGGCCCGCCGCTGCGCGTCCTGCGCCGCAACCGCCTCGCGCTCCTGCGCCAGGCGCTCCGCGGTGGCGACACGCAGGACCCGGCCGCTGCGGCGCGCTGCGAGCCCGTGCATGTCGAGGACGGCCGCGAGCGCCTGCTCCCAGGGCACGCGCCCGAGGCGGAGCGTGACCTTCCCCTGCACCTGCTCGTCGACGGCGAGATCCACCCCGCCCACGTCGGCCAGCAAACGGAGCACGCCACGGATGTCGGCCGCCTGCAGGTCCAGCGACACCACGCGCGGGTCCGTGCCGGCGCCGGCGAACGTACCCAGACCGAGCAGGACCCCCGCGGCCAACACCGCCCGCCGCCACGCGCTCACGGCGCGGGCGCTCCGTCGCCGGACAGCTCGAGCACGACGTCGCCGACCCCCGGCTCGCGGACGCGAAGCCGTCCGGGCTCGATCGTCGCCACGCGCGCGCCGCGCGGGCCGAGCGCCGTGCCGACGGTGGCGAGGTGCGCCGCCCCGGCGGCGTCTTCGAGGAGCGCGCGCGGGGCCGGCGCGTAGACCAGTGCGACCAGACGCAGCTCGTCGACTGCGACCCGTTCGAGAGGCGTCAAGGGCCGCGCCTGCTCCGGCGGCGCGAACGGATCGCGGCCGTGCGCGGCGGGGACCGCGAGCGCGCACGTTGCCGCGATCACCAGGCGCCGCCTCATCACCGGGGCTCGCGGCGCGCCTCGCCGCCAGTCGCGGCGCGCGGAGCCGGCCGCCCGGCGCCAGCACCCGCGAGGCGATAGGTGAGCAGCGTAGCGCGCCCGTCGAGCACGATCCGCGCCCCTGCCGCGCGCGCGCGCACGAGCCGCAGGGCCGACACGCGGACCAGGCGGCCGAGTGTCTCGAGGCGCTCCACGAACATGGCGGTTGCCGCCCACGTCCCGCGGAGGTCGAGCTCGACCGGCACCTCGACGTGGTCCGCCGCCGGCCGCTCCGCCTGCGGCCGCAGGGCCACGACGGCGAGCTGCGCGCGCCGCCCCTCGCGCGCGACCGCCGCCAGCAGTGCGCCCAGCTCGCGCCCGTCCGGCAGTCGCGCCTCGGCGCGCCGGAGCGCCCGCGCGGTCCGCCGCACCGCGACGCGGGTGGCGTCGCGCGCGGCGGCCTCCCGCCGCGCCGCCGCCAGCTCCAGCCGGCGCTCGCCCAGCCGCCGCCGCGCATCGCCGAGGGCCTCCCGGCGCGGCCCGACCCACCACACCCAGTCGACCGCCAGGAGCGTCGCGACGCCCGCCCCCAGCGCCAGCAACCGGCGCCCCGGCGTCATCGCACCGCTCCGAGGCGACCGGAGACGACGAAGCGGCGCGCGGCCACACCGGCGCCGCCGGCAGCCTCATCCTGCGTGGCCTCTTCGAGATCCACGCCGGCCAACGAGGCGATGCCGCGCAGGCGCGTCACGAGGTCCGCGATGGCGGCGTCGTCGACGGCGGCGCCCGCCAGCCGGAGCCGGCCGCCGGCCAGGACGAGTTCCGTCAGCCACGCGCCCGGCGGCAGGGCGCCGCTCAGCGCGCCGAGCAGGCCCAGGGACTCGACCCCTTGCGCTTCGAGCCGTTCGATCACGGCGAGCCGTCGCGCCAGACGGGTCTGGCGGCGACGCAGCCGCCGCAGCTCGGCCACCGGCCGCCGCAGTATGCGCAGCTCGGCCTCGACCGCCGCGGCATCGCGCCCGGTCGAGGCCGTCGCGCGCACCAGCGCGAGGTGGCCGGCGGCGACGCCGGCGGCGAGGACCAACCCGCCGGCACGGCCGAGCCGGCGCACGCGCCGTGCCCACGCGGCGGCGCGCGCCTCGTCGGGCGGCAGCAGGTCGATCACCACCACGACCGCTCCACCGCGCGCAGCGCCAGGCCGGCGGCGACGGCGAACGCGGGCCCAGCCGCGAATGGATCCGCCACGGCGACCGGAGCGCGCAGGTGCGCTTCGAGAACAGGCGCCAGCCTGGCCACCCGCGCGGCCGCGCCCCAGACGACGACCGGGCATTGCCGGTCGGCCGGAGCGGGCAACAGGACGTCGATGGCGCGCGCCACCGCCGCGCCCAGCGCCTCGGGGTCGACCCCCGGGGGCGCCGGCACGTCGCCGCCGACCGTGGGGACGTCGCCGCGCAGCACGGTCACCGAGACGCCGCGCGCCCCGGCGTGGACGAAGACGGCCGGCGACGCGACCGCACCAGCGTCGCCGGCCGTCCAGGCCCGGCAGACGGCCAGGACGTCCACGTCGACCGCCGCGGGCTCGAAGCCGGCGGCGCGCACGGCGGCGGTGTAGCTGCGCACCAGCTCGGCGCGGGCGGCCACCGCCAGCACCTCCGTGGCGCCCGACGTGACCTGCAGCACGTGGTAGTCGAGGACGGCGTGCGCCACGCCCTCGGGGATGACGGAGCCCGCGGCCTCGGCCACCGCCGTCTCGAGCGACGTGCCGTCCGGCGGCGCGACCACCAGGCGGCGCATCATCGTGCCGGCCACCGGGACCGCCGTCACCACGGGCCAACGACGCAGGACGACCCGGCGGCGCCCCAGCCGCCGGATCGCCTCGCCGACCGCCCCGGGCTCGCGCACCGCATGGCCGTGCAGCGCCCCCGGCGGCAGCTCCGCCGCCGCCACCTCCTCCACGCGCGGCCCCGCCGCGGCATGTCGCACCGCCACCAGGGCGACCGCCTGCTGGCCGATGTCGATGCCGATGGTGCCACATGCCGGCCAACGCCACGTCACGCTCGAACCGTCCAGCAAGCATCGTACCCGGAACAGCTCCACGCCCGGCGCACCGGGATGCGGGTCGGTTCAACGCGGGTGCAACGGCGATGCTCGTGGAGCCGCTCGACGGCCGCCCGTCCCGCAACGCCGGCGTCGCGGCTGCAGCGACGCCCTCGCCACGCTGGTATCCGCCTGCTAGCAACACTTCGTGTCGATCCGGCTGACCATGTGGCTCCTGCTCGTCGCGGGGGGCGTGGCGGGCTGCCTGGGGGGCGGGGGCGGCCTTCCCCGTGGCGGCTCCGGGGGCGACCCGTACGGCGGCGGCTACGGCTACCCGGGTGGCGGCGGCTACTACGGCGCCAGCCGCGAAGACGCGCGCGACATCGCACGCGACCAGGCCCGGCAACAGCGTCGCCTCTCGCGCGATCAGCGGGAACGCCGCGAACGCTTGCAGGCGCAGCAGGCCGAGCGCCGCCGCGAACTCGAGGCGGGGGACGACTGGAAGAAACGCAATGCCCGGTGGCAACGCCAACGAAGGCAGGAACAGCGCGAGCAGTTCGAGCGCGAGCGCAAGCGCCTCGACGATCGGCAGGATCGCGAGTGGGAGCGCTCCGGGTACTGACGTGCTTTGACAGCCCGAGCAGGGGCGCATAGCAACGGGCCGCCATGGACGACGGGCTGGTCGAGGTCGCGCCGCTCCCTCCCGTCCCCCGACACGACCTCTTCACGTACCGCGTCCCCGAGCCGCTCCGCGCGCAGGTCCAGCCGGGCATGCGTGTGCGAGTGCCGCTCGGGCGGCAGACGCGGCTCGGCGTCGTGGCCGGGTTCGCCGCGGCGGCGCCGGCGGGCGACCTGCGCGCCGTCATCGACTGCGTCGATCCCGAGCCGCTGCTGCCGCCCGATCTCCTGGAGCTGTGTCGCTGGACGGCGCGCTACTACCTGGCGTCGCTCGCCGACGTCATCGCCACCATCGTGCCGCGCCGCCTGCCCGAACCCAGCACGGAACGCGTGGTCGTGCTCCGGCGGCGGCTCGACGCCGCCGAAGAGATCGCACTCGCCCGCCGCGCCCCGGCGCAGGCGCGCGCCTATCGGATGCTGGCGGAGTCGGGCGACGCACCGGTGTCCGCGGCCGATGCCCGCGCTGGCGGCGCGTCGGCCGACGCGCTGCGCGCGCTCGTGCGGGGCGGGATCGCGGAGATGCGACAGGCGGCGCGCGCCCGCGTGCCGCCGCCCCCCGAAGCCGCGACGGTGCGGCTCGTCCTCACCGGCGAGCAGCGCGCCGCCGCCGCCGCCATCGCCACCGCCGTGGGCGCCGCGACCCACCGCTCTTTCCTGCTCCACGGCGTCACCGGGAGCGGAAAGACCGAGGTCTTCCTCGCGGCCGCCGAAGCGACCCTCGCGGCGGATCGCGACGTGCTGGTGCTGGTGCCGGAGATCGCGCTGACGCACCAGGTGGTGGCGCGCGTCCGCGGCCGCTTCGGCGACCTGGTGGCCGTCCTGCACAGCGGGCTCGGCCCGCGCGAGCGCTGGGACGAGTGGCGGCGGATCCGATCGCGGGCCGCCCGCGTGGTCGTGGGCGCGCGCTCGGCGGTATTCGCGCCCCTCGACCGGCTCGGGCTGATCGTCGTCGACGAGGAGCACGACGCCGCCTACAAGCAGGAGGAGGGCATCCGCTACAATGCGCGCGATCTGGCCGTGGTGCGCGCGCGGTTGGCCGGAGCGGCGGCGGTCCTGGCGTCGGCCACGCCGTCGGCCGAGAGCTACTTCGCGGCGTCGAACGGCCGGCACCAGCTGCTGGCGCTCACGACGCGGCCGACGCCGCAGCCGCTCCCCGCGGTCGAGCTGATCGACCTGCGCGCGGCGGAACGGCCGCGCGGCGGCGAGGCGCTGTTGTCGCCGGCAGTGCGCGGCGCCCTGGAGGAGAACCTGCGCGTGCAAGGGCAGACGCTGGTCTTCCTCAACCGCCGCGGCTTCGCCACCTGGCTCCAGTGCCCCGCGTGTGGCGGGACCGCGAGCTGCCCGCACTGCAGCGTCACGCTGACCTGGCATCGCCGCGCCGGCGCGCTGGCCTGCCACCATTGCCACTACCACCGCGCGCCGCCCGCCGCGTGCGAGCAGTGCCGCGGCCCGGCGCTGGAAGCGTTCGGCGTCGGCACCGAACAGATCGAGCACATGCTGCAGGCGTGCTTCCCCGATGCCGCGGTCGACCGCATGGACCGCGACGCCGCCCAGCGTCCCGGTGCGCAGCGCCGCATCCTCCGCGACTGGCACGCGGGCGACACGGACATCCTCGTCGGCACGCAGATGGTCAGCAAGGGGCACGACGTGCCGGGCGTGACGCTGGTGATCGTCCTGCTGGCCGACCTCTCGCTCAACCTGCCGGACTTCCGCGCCGGCGAGCGCACGTTCCAGCAGCTGGTGCAGGTGGCCGGGCGTGCCGGACGCGGGAACGCCGCGGGTCGGGTCCTGGTGCAGACGCTGCGCCCCGAGCACCCGAGCCTCGTCGCCGCCCTCCGCCACGACTACGCCGGCTTCATGGCGGGCGAGCTGGAGCGGCGCCGCGTGCTGTCCTACCCGCCCTTCGCACGCCTCGTCCTGCTGCGGCTCGACGCGGTGGACGACGGCCTCGTCCAGCGTGCCGCAGAACGGCTGGCTGCTCGCCTGCGCACCCACGCCGCGACGCTCGAAGCGGGCGAGCGTGCCGTGCTGGGTCCGGCGCCGCCGGCCGTGGCGCGGATGCGGGGCCGCCACCGCCAGCAGATCCTGTTGCGCTCCGCCACGGTGCCCGCGGTGCGCGCCCTGGCCCGCGCCGCGCGGGCGGCGGAGGCGGATCTCCGGCGCGACGGCGTGCGGCTCATGATCGACGTCGATCCGTACTCGGCGTGAGACGGTGTCGCCCCGGGCGAGGGGGAACGGCGCGATGATCGCGCGACCTCGGGGCGCTTCGACTTCCCCCCGCCTCCCCTGGCGCGTCCGGGCACGGGGTGCTGTAACGGCCCCGGGAGGAACGGCATGGATTTCGAGCATTCCGAGCGGGCGCGCCACTACATCGACCACGTCGAGCGCTTCGTGCGCGATCGCATCACGCCGAACGAGCACCTCTACTTCGAGCAGCTCGCCCACACCGATGACTGGCGACGGTGGCGCATCCCGCCGATCCTGGACACGCTCAAGGCCGAAGCGAAGGCCGCCGGGTTGTGGAATCTCTTCCTGCCCGACAGCGACGACGGGGCCGGCCTCGACAACCGCGACTACGCCCCACTGGCCGAGATCATGGGCCGCAGCGCCATCGCCGCCGAGGTCTTCAACTGCAGCGCGCCCGATACCGGCAACGCCGAGGTGTTGGTGCGCTACGGCAGCGACGACCAGAAGGCGCGCTGGCTGCGCCCGCTCCTCGACGGCGAGACCCGCTCCGGCTTTGCGATGACGGAGCCCGCCGTCGCGTCGAGCGACGCCACCAACATGAAGGCCACCTGCGAGGTCGACGGCGACGAGATCGTCATCAACGGCCAGAAGTGGTGGACCAGCGGGGCCGGCGACCCGCGCTGCGCGTTCCTCATCTTCATGGGCGTGACGGACCCGACCGCCGAGCGCCACCAGCGGCACTCCATGGTGATCGTGCCGATCGACGCCCCCGGCCTCACCATCCTGCGCATGGTGCCCGTGTTCGGGCACCTCGACGAGCCGCACGGCCACGGCGAGATCGTGTTCGAGGACGTCCGCGTCCCCAAGAGCTACGTCATCGCGGGTCCGGGCCGCGGCTTCGAGGTCGCCCAGGGTCGTCTCGGCCCGGGGCGCATCCACCATTGCATGCGCGCGATCGGCGCCGCGGAGCGGGCGCTGGAGCGACTCTGCCAGCGTGCCGTCGGCCGCATCGCCTTCGGCAAACCGCTGGCCAACCTGGGCGCCAACCGCGACATCATCGCGAACTGCCGGATGGCCATCGACCAGGCGCGGCTGCTCACCATGAAGGCCGCCTGGGCCCTCGATCGGCACGGGACGTTCGGCGCCCTCACCGACATCTCCGCCATCAAGGTCGTCGCGCCGAACGTGCTGCAGATGGTGGTCGATGCCGCGATCCAGATCCACGGCGGGGAGGGCATGGCCGACCCGGAGCTGGGCCGGTTCATGGGCATGGCGCGCGCGCTGCGGATCGCGGATGGCCCCGACGAGGTGCATCGCGGCATGGTGGCGCGGCTCGAGCTCGGGAAGTACCGCTGAGGTCCCCATCTCGACTCGGCCCGACATCCCGCGCGCCCGCGTGCGGTTCTTTCTGCTGGCACTGGTCGGCCTGGTCTGGGGCTGCGCGCGCGATCAGCGCCCGGATGTGCTCCTGGTCGTGCTGGACACGGTGCGTGCGGATCACGTCTCGGCGCACGGGTATCCGCGACGCACGACACCGGCGCTCGAGGCGCTGGCGGCCGAGGGCGTGCGGTACGATCTGGCGATCGCGCCGGGCACCTGGACGGTGCCGAGCCACGCCTCCTTGTTCACCGGACTCCTGCCGGGCGCCCATGGCACCTACCGCACCGCCGACGGACTCGCCGGCGTCCACGCCCTCGATCCGTCGATCGAAACCCTCGCCGAGCGGCTGCAACGGGCCGGGTATCGGACGGCGGCCTTCGTCGGCAACGACGGCTACCTGGATCCGGCGCTCGGCATGCACCGGGGCTTCGAGCGCTACCAGACGAAGAACATGCGGCCGGCCGATCGACTCGTGTGGGCCGCGCGTCGCTGGCTCCGGCTGCACGGCCGCCGGCCGACCTTCGTGTTCGTCAACGTGATGGACGCGCACCAGCCGTATCGACCCCGACCGCCCTACGACCGCCTCTTCCCCGGCCGACTCGAAGGGATCGACCCCCGTCCGACGGATCGGGCCACGGCGACCGGCTGGGTGCCCGACGCGGCGAAGCTCGCCCACTACGTCTCGCAGTACGACGGCGACCTGCGCTACGTCGACGATCAGATCGACGACCTCTTTGCGGCCTACCGCGCCCTGGGCCGCTGGGACGACGCGCTCGTCATCGTCACCTCGGACCACGGCGAGTCGTTCGCGGAGCACGGCCAGATGGGCCACGGCGGGCCTCCCTATCACGGCCTCGTGCACGTGCCGCTCATCGTCAAGTACCCGCGCGGCATGCGCCGGGGCGTCGTCACGGCCCCGGTGAGCCTCGCCGACATCGCCCCCACCGTGCTCGCGACGGTCGGCCTGCCGCCGCTGCCCGCCGCGGGTCCCCCGCTGTGGGCACGGAGCGGGCCGGTGCTGGCGGAAACGACCCAGGGCGGCGACGGCATCATCACCGCCGTGTACGACGGCAGCGGGCGCGTGCTGATGGAGCGCCGATCACCGGCGGGGCGCGAGGTGGCGATCTACGATCTCGAACGCGACCCGGAGCAAACCCAACCCCGGGCCGTCTCGGCCGATCCGGCGGACGCCGCACTGGCTGCCGCGGCGGACGAGCTGATCGCGCGGACGCCGCGCCGGCCGCCGGGGCCGACGGTCCGGCTCGAGGCCGACAGCCAGCTGGCGCAGCGCCTGCGCGCGCTGGGGTACGTGGAATGACGCCTCAGGCGATCGGCTCGCCGCCGTTGTAGATCGGTCCCCGGTACGCGGCGAGCAACGCCCGCCCCCGCTCGCGCAGCAGGCCCTCCTCGTACGCGATGCCGGCAGCCCGGAGCGCGGCGCCCGGATCCACCCCGGGCGGTCCCTCGACGAAACCGATGGCCTCCGCATCCGCGCGCGTCGCCCCCGCGACGACGCGCGGCAGGCCGGCCCAGTGGATGGCGCCGGCGCACATGAAGCAGGGGGCGCAGGTACTGTAGAGCACGAGCGGCGATCCGGCCCGCTCGCGCACGCGCCATGTGCCGAGCGCGGCGGCGGCGCGGCGGATGGCGACCACTTCGGCGTGCGCCGTCGGGTCACAGGCGGGCACGACCTCGTTCCAACCGACGGCGACCACGTCGCCGCCGGCGGTGGCGATGACCGCCCCGAACGGTCCGCCGCCGGTCCGGGCAACCCCGGCGGCCGCGACGTCGAAGGCGATCGCCATCAACGCCTCCTCGCCCGCACCCCGGTCGCCCGGCTGGACGATCGCAAGGATCCAGTCGGGATAGCGTTCGAGGTCCATGTGGCGCATCATGCCCCGCCATGAGACGGCTGTCGACGCACCTCCTGCTGCTCGCGTGCACGCTGCTCCCGCTCGCGCACGCGATCGCCCGAGGCGAGCTGGCGACCGCGTGTCACGACGACGTCCAGCAACTCTGTGCCGGCGTGGCGCCCGGGGGCGGGCGGATCGCCGGTTGCCTCCGGGAGCACGCGACCAAGGTGTCGCCCGCCTGCAAGCAGGCGATCGCCAAGGCGAAGGCGCGCGGCGGTCGCGGTGCGGCGGGGGCCGCGTGCAAGGACGACGTGGCGCGCCTCTGCCCCGACGCCACGGGAAACCGGGATGCGCTCCGCCAGTGCCTGCGCGCACACGCCGGCGAGCTGTCGGACGGCTGCCGGACGGCCCTGGCGACGGCGCGCCAGCAACGGCGCGGAGAGCCACCCGGCCGCTGATGCGGGGCGCCTCCGACCGGCGCCGTTGCTCCGCCTCCTCGCGATCTGTAGCAGGCTCCCCCATGGAGTCTCGCGCGTGATCGTCCTTGGCATCGACATCGGCGGCAGCGGCATCAAGGGCGCGCCGGTCGACACCCGACTCGGCACGCTGACCGCGCCGCGGCATCGCATCCCCACGCCGCAACCCGCGACGCCCGAGGCGGTGGCGAAGACCGTCGCCGCCGTCGCCCGGCACTTTCGCTGGACGGGGCCGATCGGGTGCGGTCTCCCGAGCGCCATCCAGCACGGCGTGGTGCGCACCGCCGCCAATATCTCCGACCGGTGGATCGGGCTCGAGGCGCCACAGTTGTTCGATGCCGCCACCGGGCGCGAGGTCACGGTCATCAACGACGCGGACGCCGCCGGCTACGCCGAGATGCACTTCGGCGCCGGCCGGGGCCGCGCCGGCGTGGTGCTCCTCGTCACGCTCGGCACCGGTATCGGCAGCGCCGTCTTCGTGAACGGCCACCTGCTCCCGAACACCGAGTTGGGCCACCTCGAGATCGAGGGACGCGAAGCCGAGAAGTGGGCGGCCGACAGCGTGCGGGAAGCCGAAGGATCTCGGCTGGAAGCGCTGGGCGAAGCGCGTGCGAAACCTACCTCCAGCACCTCGAACGCTACTTCTGGCCCGACCTCTTCATCATCGGCGGCGGCGTCAGCAAGAAGGCGGACAAGTTCCTGCCGCACATCGAGCTGCACACGCCGGTGGTCGCCGCGCAGCTCCTCAACGAGGCGGGCATCGTCGGCGCAGCCCTGGCCTGGACGCACGAGCGCGACCGCGCCGGGACCCGAGTGGCCCTCGGCTAGGCCGTCACTGGTTGCACGTCAGGTCGGCGGGACACGAGAACCCCGGCCCGCACGCCGTCGTGGCGCCAGTGCCGCCGTCCCACCAGTCGTCCACGCAGCAGCTGAGCCGACTCCGCAGGCCGGCATAACCGGCCGCGTCCGTCATGGACTGCGTGACCGTATTGGACTGCGGGTTGTGCAGACCACGCTCGTCGGGATCCAGGAACAGGTCGGTGAGCTCGACGGGCGGCCCCCCACCCCCCAGGTAGAGCTTGAGCGTCCGGGCTTCGCAGACCCGCGCGCAGGGCACGGGCGAACCGTTCACGCTCGGACACGCCGGACAATCGGCGGCGGCGCCGCAGGCCACGTTGGGCGCGTTCCGGCACCACCGCTGCTCCTTCCCGACGCAGGCGTAATCCGCACCGAGCAGACTGGCGCAGTCGTCGTCGCCGACGCAGGAGGGCGCCATGCGACACCTCGCACCGATGCAGAGCGCGCCCGCGGGGCAGTCGCCGGCGGTGCCACAGACCGACTCGGCCCCCGAAACGGTGCACCGGCCGCCGAGGCAGAAATGCCCGGGGCCGCAGGCGGCGTCATCGGCGCAGGCGGGAGCCGTCGTCCGCACGCACCGGCCGACGCTGCCCGGCCGCGTGAGGAGGTAGCGGAAGCGCGTGGGGCTGGTCGGCCGCTGTGTCATGTGGCCGCAGAGCGACCGCCGGAGCGTCTCGGGCGGCGCCGGCCCGCCCGGCGCGGTGGCGAGGTGCGGCCGGAGGTCGCGGCCGTCGCACGCCTTGCCGTCGTCGCCCACCGGGCAGGTCTGGGTGCCCGGCGTGTCGAGCGCCAAGCCGAGGATGGTCGGCAGCAGGTCGACACCGCTCGCCAGCGCCGGGGACTCCTGCGGGGGCGGGATCACCGCCTGCTGCGGATCCCACGGCGGGACGCCCGGCAGCGCGCGCGGATCGAACACGATGAGTCGCGTCCGGAATCCGTTCTCGGTGAAGCGGTGCTTCGAGTCGGGCAGGAACCAGCCATTGTCGGCGAGGTAGATGAGGACGGTGTTCGCGGCGGGGGCCGGCGTGACACTGCCCCAGACGCCCGAGCAGGTCGCCGGCGAGGCGGCTTCGAAGCGGCTTCGGCCCTCGGCGTCGATGCAGTGGGGCTGGCCCAGCGCCGCGAGGAAGCGGCGGAGCTCGCGGATATTGTCATCGAGCAGCCAGACGTTGCTGTAGAATTCGTCGACCGTGCCGAAGTTGTTCTCGTCGAAGGCCGAGACGACCGGCGCGCATGCTCCCCCGGCACACCACCGCCCCAGGTTCATGGCCCCGCCGCGCGGGTACTGCGCGGGGCCGCCGAACAGATAGTCCTGGATCGCCTGGGGGTAGCGCAGCGGCTGGTGTGGGATGCGCGGCGAGTACCAGATGAAGAAAGGCGGCAGGCGGTACTCCGTGGGGGCGCCGCCAGGTTGACGATAGAGCAGGCGATCGACGAACTCGAAGAGATCGGTCATCCGACCCGTGGAGAACGGCGTGTAGGTCGTCGTCATGGCGGTGCCGCACCGGGGCGGTCCGCCCGCTTGCCCGGGGGCGCAGTCGTTGCGACCGAGACGCCGGCCGCTCGTGCGCGCGACCCCGTCGAAGCCGGTGTTGCCCGTGCCACCGGTGAACTTCCCGGCCAGCAGCGCGCAGTAGCCGCCGATGCGGACCTCCGGATTGTACGGATCGACCGTGGCCGCCGCACTCTGCCCCAGCGAGCGGAGCTGACGCGGGACGGTGGGGAAATCCGACGCGATGCGCTTGGCGCCCTCGATGTTTCGCTGGTAGCGCGCGGTCAGCATGCTCGCCAGCGACGGGAAGCACCACGGCGACGTGTTGTGGGCGACCGGGAACACCGTGCCGTACCCAGCGAGGAGATCGAGGTTCGGCGAGATCGGCGCCGAGATCGGGCTGCCCGACTGCGGGCTGCGGCACTCGCCGGCGTGACCGAAATGGCACGCGCCCTGGTCGTCGCCCACGATCAGCACGACGTTCGGCCGGACCGGCGCCGCCGGCGGGCTGCAGGCGACGTTCTCGATCGGGCAGACGCCACTGGGCGGGCAGGCCCCCCCGCCGGGGCAGACCCCCTCGGCGCTGGGACAGCACGGGGGCGCCCCCGTGCGGTGGGCGCTCGAGTAGAAGACGTGCGGAGGCTCGCAGGCCGGGACCTGCCACCGGATGTTGGGTCGGCCGCGTGCAAAGCCGATCGCCGGCACCACCGCCAGGAGCAGCGCCGCGAGCCGCGGCCACAGGGTACACCTCACCATGCGAGGGTGTAGGTAGGCGGGCGCCGTCCGCGACGTCAAGCGAATTCGCCTCCACGGGTGCAGAACGGCTCTTGCGAAGGGGTCCTGACGGGCGTACGGGGCGGCGATGTCACGGGACATCGGGCCAGCCGGCCGCTTCGAGGGCTTCGCCGACCCCGACCGGCGGTTCTTCCGGGCGCTCGCCCGCAACCAGCGCCGGGAGTGGTACGACGCCCACCGCGCGGAATACGAGGCGGGGTGGCGCGGGCCGATGCATGCACTGCTGGATGAACTGCGCGAGCGCATCGAGCCCGTCTTCCCACGCCAGCCGCTGGCCGCCCCGAAGGTGTTCCGCATTCACCGGGATGTCCGCTTCGCCAAGGACAAGTCGCCCTACAAGACGCACATCGGGGGGTACATCGGCATCGACGGCACGGGCGCGGGGCCGTCGGCGCCGGCGGCCCTCTACCTGCATCTGGGCGCCGCCGAGCTGTTCGCCTGCGCAGGTCAGTACATGATGGACGCCGCCGCGCTGGCGCGCTTCCGCGCGGCGGTCGCCGACGACCGGACGGGCGCGGCGCTGGCGGCCCTCCTGCGCCCCATGGCGAAGGCCGGCTTCGAGATCGGCTCGCACGACGTGCTGCAGAAGGTCCCCCGCGGAGTCGACCCCGCGCATCCGCGCGCGGACCTGCTGCGCCGCAAGGGGCTCCTAGTGACGTTTCCGGCGCTGCCGCCCGACCTGCTGCCGTCGCGGCGCCTGCTCGACTGGCTGCTCCGGCACGTCCGCCGGGCGGCACCCCTGGTCGAGTGGCTCGCCGCGGTCGGCGAATAGCGACGCGCGGGACCGGGCCCGGCCCGGTCACCCCGCCGGCGTGACCAGCGGGAACGGCCCGCCTGGCCGCTCGAGCAGCATCAAGACCGAGAGCAGCGCCAACCGGCTGCCGTCCACGTCGATCTCGTCCGAGAAGACCAGTTCGCGAAGCCCCGCCTGGCCGGACACGAGACGGACGAGGAACGGCCGCGTGAGGCGCACCGTGGCGGCGGCGGACGGGTCGGCGTCGCGGCGGGCCGCGTGCAGGACGGCGTGCTCCAGCCAGAGCACCCAGGTTTCGCCGAGGTCGCTGAAGACGAGATTGAGTCGGGTGTCCTTGCCCTCGGCTTCCGGTCCCTTCACCCGGGCGGCCAGGGCGGCGAAGAAGTCCTCGAGCGACAGGTTCATCAGCAGGTTGACCCCGGCGGCGGGCGTCGCGGGCGACGGGGTCGGGCCGTTGCGCAGCTCGAAGGCGCCGGTCAGGTAGACGTCGCGCCACGGTCCGGATTCCTGCTGGTAACCCAACTGGTCGTACGTCGCCGCGAGGCGTTCCTTCGCGTCGGCGTCGTGCGGATCGGCGAAGACGGCGTGGTTCAGCAGCGTGGCCGCCCAGCGATAGTCGCCCCGATCGAACGCCGCCTGCGCCCGCCCCTTCACCGCGGCGGCGCCGCCCATCGCCTCGACGTAGCGCGTGCTCTCCTCGACGGGAGGCAACGGGTCCAGGTGCGCCGGGTTGCCGTCGTACCAGCCGAAGTAGTGCTGGTAGACGGCCTTCGCGTTCTGGCGCACGGTGCCGTAGTAGCCGCGGCTCGGGAACGCCGTGCGGAGCGACGCCGGCATCTCGAGCCGCTCGGCGATCTCGCGCGGGCCGAGCCCGCCGTTGGCGAGGCGGAGCGTCTGGTCGTGCAGGTAGCGGTAGGTGTCCCGCTGCTGCTTCAGGTACGCGAGGGCGCGCGCGTTGCCCCAGATGGGCCAGTGGTGGCTGGCGAACACCACCTCCATGTCGGGAAAGAGGCCGATCGCCTCGTCGATGTAGCGGCTCCAGCGGAGGGCGTCGCGGACCTTGGCGCCTCGCAGCGTGTAGAGGTTGTGCATCGTGTGCGACACGATCTCCGCGCCGCAGAACGCCTTGGCGTCGGGCAGGTAGAAGGTCAGCTCGGCCGGCGCCTCCGACCCGGGCGCGTACTGGAAGACGAAACGCACGCCGTCGATCTCCAGGGGTTGCGGCGTTCGGTCCACCACGTCGGTCGGCGGCAGGATGGAGATCGTGCCGCGCGACGGCTCCTTCCCGAGCCCGGTGTCGACGTGGCCCCGCGCATCGCGCGCCAGCGGCATGCCGTACATGAAGACCGCGCGGCGCCCCATCGCGAGGCCCGCCAGCACGTTCTCGCTGGTGGCCTCCTCGAGAAACCCCTGCGGCGCGACGATCCGGACGCCAGCACGCGACGTCGCGTCGGGCAGCACGCCGTCGATGCCGCCGAAATGGTCCACGTGGCTGTGGGTGACGACCACCGCGACGATCGGCCGCGCGCCGAGCTCGCGCCGCACGAGCGCCAGCGCCGCGGCGGCCGTCTCCGCGGAGCCGAGCGGGTCGACGAGGATCCAGCCGGTGCGGCCGGCGATGACGGTCATGTTGGCGAGGTCGTAGCCGCGCACCTGGTGGACGCCGGGGGCGACCTCGAAGAGCCCGTGTACCCCGTTCAGCCGCGCCTGGCGCCAGAGGCTCGGGTTGACGCTCGGCGGCGGCTCGCCCTGGACGAACGCGTAGTCGCGCGTGTCCCAGACGCGGCGGCCGTCCGGGCCGGCGACCACCACCTCGTCGTCGCCGCCCACGCGCCCGCGCGCCGTCTCGGCGAAGTCCTGCGCCTCGGCGAGCGGCAACGTGCCCGCAACGGCGGCGTTCGCGGCCACCGTGGGGTGCGCCGGCGGTGTGCGCCCCTGGGCATCGGGCGCGCCGGCCGCCGGACCGGCCGCGGGCGGCGGCGCGCCACGCTCGCACGCGGCGAGCGCCAGCACGAGGAGAGTCAGCAGGGTCCGTGCGCGATCCACGACGACGGTCGTTGCAGAATGTTCCGCAGGTTGCCATCGGCCGGCCGTCAGACGCGGCGGAGGACGCAGAGCGGCACGCGCCCGTCGAAGCCGCGCAGGCGCCGCGGCGGGATCGGAAGCGTCCGATACGCCTCGCCCACGGCCCCGGCCAGCTCGGCCGACACGAGCACGGTGCCCGGGCGCGCCAGCTTCACCGCGCGGGCGGCGAGGTGGACGACCGGACCGTAGTGGTCGCCGTCGCGGCTGAGCACGTCGCCCCAGGCGATCCCCGTCCGCACCGGTGGCAGCAGCGCATCGGCCGAGAACGCTTCGGCCAGTCGCAGCGCCACCTCGCAGGCCGCCCGCGGGTTGGAGAACGCGAACATCGCCTCGTCGCCGATCAGCTTCACCAGGCGCCCGCCGTGCGCGGTCACGGTGTCCGCCGCCCGCTGCTCGAACGTGGCCAGCGCCTCGTTCAGCTCGTGCACCGTGAGCTCCTGCGCCAGCGCCGTCGAGCCCACCAGATCGACGAAGCCGATGGCGAGCCGCTGCGTCCAGCCGTCGGGCGACCCGGCGTGCGGCGGCCGCCGTGCCGCCACGATGTGCTGGCGGAGGAGCAGCTCCATGACGCGGCCGACCGCCGGCAGCACCCCAGCCGCCTCCACGTTCGCCCGGGCGAGCGCCAGCTCGTCCGACCCGGACGCCGCCCGCACGTTCACCAGGAAGGCTGCGACGAACGCGTCGGCGATCCGCGCCATCGACGACCCGACGACGCGGGTGAGGTGCGCCACCCCGTCGGGGCCGACGAGCGCCTCGGCCGCTCTGATGGTCTGGAACGCCTCGACGTACTCGTCCGTGAACACGCTGTCGCTCGGCCCCGGGTCCGCAAACCCGGCGGCACGGTAGGTGTGCGCGAGGAACGCCTCCGGCAGTCCCGTCCGCGCCGCCAACTCCGTCCGGGTGAGCCGCTCGTGATCGCCCCGCAGCGCCAGCACGAGCGCCAGCGAGGCCGGCTCCGCCGCGAACTCGACCAGCTCGGCCGCGGTGGCGCCCAGGACGAGCAGGTACTGGAGCAGCGCCAGTCGCTCCGCCGCGCCGGGCGCGGCGGGATCCCAGAGCCCGAGGGCGTGCAGCGCGTCGGGCGTCACCGGCGGCTCCTAGCGACCGACGAAGGTCGGCGGCCGCTTCTCGAAGAAGGCGCGCACCGCTTCCGCGTGGTCCTCGGTGTGGTGGGCGAGCGCTTGCATCGCCGCGGACAGCTCCATGATGCCCTCGAAGCCTTGCGTCATGCCGTCGCGCAGGAGCTTCTTGGTCATACGCAGCACGTCGGGCGGCTGGCGACAGATGCGCTCCGCGAGCGCGCGCGCCTCCCCCATCAGCTCGCCCGCCGGCACCACCCGGCTCACCAGCCCCCAGGCCAGCGCGGTCTGCGCGTCGATGGTGTCGGCCGTGTAGAGCAGCTCGGCGGCGCGCGCCATGCCGATCACCCGCGGCAACAGCCAGGCGCCCCCGTCGCCGGGCACCAGGCCGACGCGCAGGAAGGTGGCCCCGAACACGGCGGTGTCGGCGGCGACGCGGGTGTCGGCCAGGCAGGCGACGTCGTTCCCGAGTCCGATGGCCGGTCCGTTGACCGCCGCGATCATGGGCACTTCGAGCGTCCACAGCGCGCGGACCATCCGGTGGATGCCGTGGCGGTAGTGGTCGCGGATATGCGCGCCCGGACCCGCGAAGCCGCCGCCCCGCTCCCGCATCGCCTTCAGGTTGCCGCCGGCGGAGAACGCGCTGCCCGCGCCGGTCAGGATGACGCACCGGACCTCGCGGTCCGCGTTGATCCGGTCGCAGGCGCCCGCGAACAGGTCGCCGTCGCCGGGCTCGCCCAGCGGGTTGCGGCTCTCGGGCCGGTTGATCGTCAGCGTGACGACCGGGCCGGACCGGTCGACCAGCAGCGGAGACGTGTCGCTCATGGGGCCGGGACGCTAGCGCGGCCGGCGCGGCGTTGCCAAGCGGCGCCGGCGTCCCGCTTGCACGCCGGCGCGGCCCGCGCGATGGTCGCGGCGCCGCGAATCATGCGCACGCTCTACCTCGTGTCGGTGTGGGTTCACATCCTGGCCGCCATGGTCTGGATCGGCGGGATGTTCTTTCTGGTGCTCGTGGTGGTGCCGTGGTTGCGCGCCGGCGGGCGCGTGGAAGCGGGAGCCTTCCTGCGCGAAACCGGCGCGCGATTCCGAAACGTCGCCTGGGCATGCTTCGCGGTGTTGCTGGTGACGGGGGCGGCGAACCTCTGGGCGCGGGGGGTCCGGTCCGACGACGTACTGGACCCCGCGTGGGCGGCATCGCCGTTCGGCCGGGCCGTGCTGCTCAAAGTGCTCGTGTTCTCCCTGGCGCTCGGCGTGAGCGGCATCCACGATTTCGTGCTCGGACCGCGTGCGACGGCGGCGATCCAGCGCGCGCCCCGATCGCCCGAGGCCGACCGGCTGCGCCGCCAGGCATCGTGGCTCGGACGCGCCAACGTGCTGCTGGCGCTCTGCCTGGTGGCGCTGGGCGTCGTGCTGGTCCGCGGCTGGCCCTGACCGCCACCGGGTCCGCCTGGCGCCGCGGGCGCACCGCGTGGCACCATCCCCCGCATGCGCCGCAGCGAGACTCGCATCCTCACCACGCACGCCGGCAGCCTGCCGCGCCCGGCCGCGCTGGTCGACCTGCTGGCACGCGCCAGCCGCGGCGAACCGGTCGACGCGGACGCTCTCGCCGCACAGGCCGCGGCCGCCACGGCGGACGCCGTCGCGCGGCAACGCGCCTGCGGCATCGACGTCGGCAACGACGGCGAGCAGACGCGCGAGAGCTTCTTCACCTACGTCCGATCCCGCATGAGCGGCTTCGGCGGGCGCAGCGCGCGGCCGATCATGCGCGATCTCACCCGCTTCCCGGGTTTCCTGCAGCGGATAGTGGCGGACCTGGGCCGGCCGCACGTGAGCCTGATCGACGCGCCACAGGCCGTGGGGGACGTGCGCTACCTGGATGCGGCGCCGCTCGGACGCGACCTCGACGGGTTCGCCGCCGCCCGTGCCGCCGCCTCCGACCCCTTCGTCGAAACCTTCTGGACCGCGCCGTCCCCCGGGATCGTCGCCTGCGCGATGCAGAACGCCCACTATCCGTCGCTCGACGCGTACGTCGACGCGGTCGCCGATGCGCTGCGCGTCGAGTATGCCGCCGTCGCCGCCCGCGGCCACGTGCTCCAGATCGACGCCCCGGACCTGGCGATGGAGCGCCACACCCTCTTCGCCGACCGCCCGCTCGACGACTTTCTGGGCTTCGTCGACCACACGGTCCGCGCGCTGAATCGCGCGCTGGCCGGCGTGCCGGCCGACCGCGTGCGGCTCCACGTGTGCTGGGGCAACTACGAGGGGCCCCACGTCGAGGACGTCGAGCTGGCCCCGCTGCTGCCGCTCCTGGCCCAGGCGCGGGTGGGCGGTCTCGTCCTGTCGATGGCCAACCCGCGCCACGCCCACGAGCACCGGACGCTCGCGGCGCACCGGCTTCCGGCCGACTGGGTGCTCGTCGCGGGGGTGATCGACACGACGACCAACTACGTGGAACACCCCGAAGTCGTGGCGGAGCGGCTGGAGCAGGCCGCGCGCGCGGTCGGCGACCCGCGGCGCGTGCTCGCCGGGACCGATTGCGGCTTCGACACCTCGGCCGGTCTCGGCCAGGTGGCCGCCGACGTCGTCCAGGCGAAGCTGTGCGCCCTGCGCGACGGCGCCGCGCTCGCCAGCGCGCGACTGTTCTGACCGGCTGGCCGTCCCCGACGGGCGCCCCGGCGACCACGCGGCCGCCGGTCAGGTATCGACCGGCACGCGCCCGAGCGCGACGGCGATGCGGACCAGCTCGGCGACGGAGTCGGCGCCGAGCTTCCGCATGATCTGCCCCCGGTGCGCCTTGATCGTGCGCTCGGTGGTCCCGAGTTCGAACGCCACCTGCTTGTTCAGCATGCCCGTGACGAGCAGGTCGAAGACCTCGCGCTCGCGCGGCGTGAGCGCGGCGAAGCCTTCCTCCACCAAGCGCAGATGGGAACGCCGCTGGCGTCGCTGGGAGTCGCGGACCAACGCCAGCTGGACGGCCGCCAGGAGCGAGGCGCGGTCGACGGGTTTGGTGAGGAAATCGACGGCGCCGGCTTTCATGGCCTGCACGCTGGCGGGGATGTCGCCGTGGCCCGTGAGGAAGACGATCGGCAAGGCGTCGGGGTCGCGGCCGAGGCGTTGCTGGAGGTCCAGGCCGGTCATCTCCGGCATGTGGACGTCGAGCACGACGCACCCGGTGCCGGGATCGCCGGGACGGTCCGCGAACTCGCGCGCCGAGCCGTAGGTGACGACGTCGAAGCCCTCGGCGCGCAGCAGGCGAGCGAGCGCCGTGCGCACGGACGCGTCGTCGTCGACCACGTGGACGACCCCCCGGCAGGTGTGGACGGATGCGGTCATGCGGTGGGGATCGTGAAGGAGACGCGCGCCCCGCCCCAGGGGTTGTTCTCGGCCGCGATGCTCCCGCCGTGCGCCTCGACGATGGTTCGCGTGAGCGCGAGTCCCATGCCCATGCCCTCGACCTTGGTCGTGAAGAAGGGCTCGAACACCCGCGCGAGTTGGTCTTCCGGAATGCCGGGGCCGGCGTCCCGCACCGCCACACGGACCTGGTCGTCGCCGGCGCGCGACACCCAGATGCGCACCACACGCCCGCCATCCGAACGCGATGCGGTCGCCTCGATTGCGTTGATCAGCACGTTCAGGACGACCTGCTGGAGTTGCACGCGATCGCCACGCACGGCGCGGAGGTCGGGGGCCGCGTCGAGCCAGAGCTGGACCCCGGCGAGCTGCGCCTTACTCGCCGCCAGCGCGACCGTCTCCGAGACCAGTCGAGCGAGATCGACCGGCGCGAACACGATCGGCTCCTTCTTGAGCAGCGTCCGCATGCGCCGGATGATCTCGCCCGCACGCTGGTCGTCCTGCCGGATGTCGGCCAAGATGTCGCGCAGCTCATCCAGGGCCGGCGGTTCCCGGCGCAGAAAGGCTTCACCCGCCTCGGCGTTGGCCAGGATCGCGGCCAGCGGTTGATTCAGCTCGTGGGCGAGCGACGCCGTGAGCACGCCCATCGTAGCGATGCGGCCGGAGTGCGCCACCTCGTCCCGACGCTGCTGCAGCTCGGCGTCGGCACGGCGACGGAGCCGGCGTTGGACCAGCAAGCCGGTGATCAACCCGCCCTGCAGCGCGACCAGGCCGAGCACGCCGAGGACGTACCACCGATACTGCCCCCAGAGGGACGGCTCCCGGAACAGCACGACACTGCCGGTGGGCAGGCGGGCCTCGTCGAAGCCCCATTTGCGGAGCTCCCGCCAGTCGAAGAGGTGCTCCGCACTCTGCGTCTGGACGACCGGGAGGTCCGCGGGGTCTTCGCCGCGCAGCACGCGCGCCGCCAGGACGGCGATCTCACGGGCGGCGGCGTCGAGACGGACGATCAGCCCCCCCACGCTCCCGGCGCCCACCTGTGTTTCGATCGGCGCGAAGATCGGCGCATTGCTCACCTTGGTCAGCCGGCTCAAGAGATCGCGCGGCACGAACGACTCCCCGGCGGCATCGACGAACAGCGTCCCGAAGTACACGACGGTGCGCGGCGGCAGGCTGCCCACCCGGCGGGCGATCTCGTCGAACGGGAGGGCGCTGAGGTCCACGAGTCCGAAGCGGTCACGCAGAGCGACGAACTCGCGGTACTGGGCATCCCGCGGCCCGATGTACGCGATACGCTCGGTGTCCGGTGCCAGCGCCAGCGCATCGCGGAGGGTACCCTGGAAGTCGAACACCTCCGCGGTGATACCGGTCACGTTGCGCGGCAAGGTCAACATGGCCAGCTCGCCAGGCTCGACGCCATGGAAGATGAGGTCCGCGCCGGGCCACACGCCGTCGCGGACCCGCACGGCGAACGCGAGCGCCGGGCCGGAGAGCGCCACGATCAGATCCACGGGACGCCCTTCGTACTTGCGCTCGAACCAGCTCCGCAGGTCCTCGGCATAGTCGGCATGCTGGAATCGGGATTGATCGAGGCTTTCGCTGAACACGGTGAGGCGTCCCGGGTAGGCGTTCGCGAGGGCCCGCCGGAAGGCGGCGGTCACCATCACGTAGGCCGGCCGCGTGGGATCCTCGTGGTCGAGGATCAGGACGGTCCTCGGCGGCGGGCGCTCGGCGTCCGGCTGCGCGGAGTCCTCGGACCCGACGGCAACGGGAGGCGGCACGCCGACAAGCCGGGTCAGTGGGCCGATCTCCGCCCCCAGGCCTCGCCCGGCGAGCCCCACCATGACCAAGGCCAGCGCGCCGAACGGCCCCCCCCCGGCCGGAATTCCCATTGTACCAACGGACAATATCCAGCCGAGCCTGAGAGCGCTAGCTTCGCGGCTCGAAGGCACGGCTCGCCCCGGGAATCCTTGTGGGGCATCGGAAACTGGAGGTAGCGTCATGGGCGGTAGCACTGCGATCGCGTTCGAACCCGAAGCCGTTCTGCCCGCTCAGCTCCTCGGCAACGGGCGGGTCGATTCCGCGACGATGCCGGAGATGCGGCTGCTCCTCGCCGTCCTGGAGGAAGGCGTCGTCACGTTCCAGCGCTACGTGAACAGCCCGCGGCGCAGAGGGCAGCGTCTCTTTCGGGAAGCCGAGGAATGGCTGCTGTCGGACGATGTCTCGTGGCCGTGCAGCTTCCGCAACGTATGCGACGTGCTCGGCTTCGACGTCGCGTACCTGCGGAGCGGCCTGATGCGCTGGCGCGACCACCAACGCAGCGGCCCGGTGGCGCCGACGCCCTATCGCCACCCGTTCCGCCGGCTGAGCGGATCGCGGACCCGCGCCATCGGCCGCCCCATCGGCCTGAGCGAGCGCCGAACGACCCGCGTGATCGACCTGGCGGCCGCCACGCCGGGCCGCTGACCCCCCGGGCTCACTCGCGCGCAGGCGATGCTGCTGGCGCAGCCGCCGATGAACCCGGCGAGGAGCGCGCTGCCACCGCTGCGCCCGATCCCGCCGCGACCAGCACGCGCCTCGCCCACAGTTCCATTCGGCTCGCGCTCGCATGAGCCACGCGGGCTCCCAATCGGCGGGAGCGTCGCCGGCGCCGCGCTCCGCGATGACCACCCGCGCGCATGACTCTCTGTTGGATGAATGTCTAGACAGTCTTGACACTTGGCCACCCCGCCTGGACTGTCAGGGGCACCGGACCACGCCGTCGCTCGGCACGATAGAGGGCTTCCATGCGATCGATCGCTCGATTCATCCTTCCGCTCACCGTCGCGCTCGCGCTCGGCGGGACATCGGCGGAGGCCGCGCCCTGCCGCGACACGTCCGGCTTCGACGCCGCCAGGGCGGCGGTGGACGCCGCGGTGCCGTGCGACGGCGCGCGGTCGCACGGCGCGTACGTCCGGGCCGCCAGTCGCGCGCTCAAGTCGACGGGACTGCGCGGCGCCTGCCGGCGCGACTTCCTCGCGCGGTACGTCAAGCGCTCGCTGTGCGGCCGCGCGCCGGGTCGCTTCGAGCTGTGCTGCCGGCAGAACGCGGCGGGTCGCAACACCAGCGCCGTGGTCCGCGCCGGCCGGTGCGGCCGCGGCGACACCTGCCCGGTCGGGCTCGCCCGCAGCGTCGGCGACGCCTGCGCGGACGACGGCCGGTGCGTCGTCGTGACGACCAGCACCACGACCACGACGTCCACCAGCACGACGGCGCCGGCGCGGTCGACGACCACGACCATCGTGTTCGGGACGGCCCCGACGACCACCACGGTGGTCGCGACCAGCACCACGTCGACGGCTCCCGCCAGCACCGTCACGACGACGAGCAGCACGTCGACGACGAGCACCACGTTCATGTGCACCGGGCCGAATTGCTTCTTCGACTTCACGAACGGCAGCCCCGTCGGCACGTGCGGCGAGACCCGCGACGGCGCCGGCGCGGTCCTGACCGAGATCACCTGCGGCGGGCTCCTGATCGGCGGCGGCGCATCCATGTTGCCCGAGGGACCGACACCGGATGGGTCCGTCAGTCGCTTCCGGCTCGAATGCACCGAGTCGGTCTGCGCGGTCGCTCCCACCACGCTGGCCCCCGCTCCGGACAGCGCGGAACCGGACTGCACCGACACCGGCTGCGCCTTCGGCGCCCCGCTGCCGATCGCGAACCCGGCCGTGCCGCAGCTCAGCACGTGCGTCATCAACACGCTGGAATCGCCTGCCAGCGGCGCGCTCGACCTCGCGACCGGGGACGCCATCCTCCTCCTTCCGCTGGCGTCGAAGATTCACGTGACCGGCAACGCGGTCCAACCGTGCCCGCGATGCTCGGCGACCGGGGCGCCCGACATGCCGGAACGCGGCACCTGCGACGGCGGGGCGCGGACCGGCCAGGCATGCACCACCACCAGCGTCGCGGGCCTGTCGCGCGACTGCCCGCCGCACACGGCCCAGGCGATCGGCACGATTTCGGTCAACATCTCGCCGCTCACCACCGGGACCGCCGACAAGGTGGCGGCGAGCGGGCTCTTCTGCAACGACCAGTCGCTGATTCAGGTGGGCTGCTTCGGGGAACCGACCTGCCGCCGCATCATCGAGGTGGGCGAGGCCCCCGGTCCGCTCGCGGTCGACACGCCCACCCCGCTGACACTCGCCTCCGCGTTCTGCATCCCCAGCACCGGCTCGCCGCAGCTCGACGCCACGGCCAACCTGCCGGGACCGGGCGCGGTGGCATTGCGCGGGACGGTGACCGTGCGCGGCAACTGACGGGGGCGGAAGCGCCGGCGTCGAGCGGTTCGCGGAGCCGCGCGCACTGCGATGGCCGGAGCTGGACACGGCTGGTAGGTGTCCCGTCCGCCATGCAGATTCCCGCCGCCTCCGCCCTGCCCCTCGTCCTGGTCCTGATGGCCGGCGGCTGCGCCGTCGCGCCCCCAGGAGAGAAGCGGGCCTCGGCAGCGCGCGACGTCGTGGTGGTCCCCGCGACGCCGGCACGCGACCTGCGGCCGCGCGTCGGCGTCGCCCACGGTCTCGCCAATCCCCGCGGCATGTTGCCCGAACGCGACGGCAGCCTGCTGGTGGCGGTCGCCGGCACCGGCGAGGAAGGCACACCGGGCAGCGGCGCACTGCTGCGCCTCGCGGCGCCGGACGCCGGCGGGCGGTTTCGCGAGCGGCGGGTGGTCTTCGGCGGGCAGCCGTCGAAGAACATCCTGCACATCGTCCGTCGCGACGAAGTGTTCGGCGTGGCCGACGTGCGGCGCGGCGGCGACGACGTGCTGGCGAGCGTCGCGTTCTTCGGCGGCCCGTCGAGCCTGCTCCGCGTCACCGGCGCCCGGGTGTCCGAGTGGGGCGGCGTGAACGGGAACCTGAATTCGATCGCATGGGACCCGGAACGCCGGCAGTGGTTCGCGGTATCGAGCTCCAGCGAGGAGATCGTGCGGCTCCGTCCCGGCGGCGGCGGCGAGCGCATCGTGAAGCTCCCCCCGCTCGCGGACGGCCAGGACGCCGTGCCCGGCTACCTCCGCCACGACCCGACCACCAGGGCACTGCTGGTGACGCTGTTCTCGGGCTCCGTGCGCGGCGAGGAAGGCGGCACGGGCACGGAGCTGGTCCGCGGCGCCGGCGGCGTGGTGCGCGTCGACCCCGACACCGGAGCCGTCAGCTGGGTGGTGCGCGGCCTCACCACGCCGACCGACCTCGAGGTGGACGCGCGGACCATCTACGTCCTCGAATTCACCGACGCCTTCCTCGATCCCGTGCGCACCCGGCGCGATCTCTTCGCCCACCCGAGTCACGGCGGCTTCCGCCGCTTCGCCGGCCGCCTCCTGGCGATCGACCGCGCAGGCGGCGGCGTGCGGGTGCTGGCCGAGGGGCTCGACGGTCCGACCAACCTGGCGCGCGACGGCGACCGGCTCTACGTCGCGGAGGGCATGGGCACGCCAGGGCGGCCGATCCCGGGTCCGGGCGGGGTGGTGAAACTCGAGGGGTTCATCGAGCGGGTGTCGCTGGCCGATGGGTGAGGAGCGACTCGCCCGGCGGCGTCGCCGCGCCGAGCCGCAAGCGCCGGTCGTGCGCCCGCCGCTCCCTACCGCGAGGCCACCGGCACCGCCACCTCGTTGCGGCGCAGGAAGGGAATCGTCCAGGGCGGATCGTAGAAGAACGCCACCGGAGCGCCCGTGGGGCGCCAGGGCGAGCCATCGAGGGCGCGCAGCAGCTCGGCTCGCCGCGCCCCGGACGCGTCCCCCGTTCCGCTGAAGCGGAGCACGGCCAGGGTTTCGCCGGGCACGACCCGCAGCTGCACGCGCGAGTCGTCGGGCACGGGCGCGGTCTCGAGGGTCAGGCGGGACGGGAGAAAGAACCGCATGGTGAGCCGCTCGCCGGCGGACGCCGTTTCGACCGGTGCCGTCATCGCGATCGGTTGCGGCTCGCGCCCGATCGCCACCGGCGCCGTCATCGCAACCTCCTCCCGCGCCCGGTTGCCGCCGAAGATGTAGCCGGCCAGCAGCCGGAAGGCCTCGTTCTCGGCGGCCCGCCCGGGCGCGGCGGCCACGGTCGCCTCGGCCACGAGACGGGGCTGGTAGCGGCGCACTTCGACGTGGTCGAGTCGGGCGACCACTTCGTAGGGCGGCTGCTCGTAGCCGCGGCGGATGCCGACGGTGGAACAGGCGCTCAGGACGAGCGAGGTCAGCAACGACCAGAGCCGGGACACCGCAAGACCCTCGCCCGACCGCTACCCTGGTTCAACTGCTGGCCGGTCGGGTACCGAGCGGGCGCGGCTCGAGCACCGTGAGCTCCACGGTCAGCAAGGCCCCCGGCGGGATGATGCCAGGGACGCCGCGATCGCCGTACGCCAGGTGTGGCGCGATCTCGAGCCAGCGGGTGCCGCCGACGCGCATGCCAGCGACGCCGTAGAGGAGCCCGCCTACCAGCTGGCTCCGGTCGATGCGCACATCGGTGACGAGCGAAGTGCCGTCGTCTTCCAGCCGTGCCGCATCCACCGGGCCCCAGGGCGCCGCCCAGCGCACGGGATCGCCCTTGTGCAGCCAGAGGCGCAGGCGAATCCGATAGACGTGCTGCCGGCGCACCGGCCCGCCGTCACCGCGGACATCGTCGAGCAGGACCAGGCCAGACCGTAGCCGCTGGCGCAGGGGCCGCCCCCCGCGCGCGAGCGCCGCCTCGATGTCGGCGAGGCCCGCCGCGGCGGCCATCTCGCGGGGCGTGTCGCAGTCATCGATCCGCGTCCGCAACTCCGCGTCGGCACCCGCTGCCAGCAACCGGTGCACCGCCAGCGCGTTCCCCTCGGCAACGGCCATATGCAGCGCCGTGTAGTCGTTGATGCCGCGCTGGTGGGGATCCGCCCCGAAGGCGAGCAACAGCCGGATGATCTCGTCCACGTCGGGCCGCGCCGGCGCCCCGGGCGGCGAGCGCGCACACGACAGCGCGGCAATGAGCGGCGGGAACCCGTCGTCCGCAGGAGCCCTGGGGTCGGCCCCCAGCTCGAGCAGGGTCCGGATGAAGGCGATCGGGCTCCGGTAGATGGCATACACCAGGCACGTGCCGAATGGCCGAGGCAGCGGGCCGTTGGGAACGACCGACGGATCGTCGAGCGCCGCCCGAAGGGCGTCGAGATCGCCCGCGCGGAAGGCCTCCTCGATGCGCCGGAGCCGGCCGGCGTCGACGTGGGGGTCATCGTCGGTCACCATGTGCCGGTATCAGGCTATGACATGAACGACGCCCCCATTGGACCGCGAGGATGCGAGACGCGTCCCACCGGCGTCTCACTTGCACGAGCGCGTCGATCCACCGCCGCCGACGCGGCAGGCCGCGAAGCGTGCCTCGAGACACGGTCCCGCGCCGCCCGCGGCCGGGGCCAGCTGCAGAACCGCGTCGAGGTCGGGGTCGTCCGGCGCGGTCGCCCGCACCGCCTTCCCGACCACCTTGGCGGCCAGCACGCCCTGCTTGCGCACCAGCTTCACCTTGGAGATCGCGCCGCGACCACGGTACTTCCAGACATCCCCCTTGGCGCCCCAGCCCGTTTTGGTCGCGGCATCGAACGTCCCGCCCGGTGCGGTCGCATCCAGCACCACCTGCCCCGCCGGCGTCCGCACGAGGAGGCGGACACCGCCGGCGACCGGGTCGATGGCCGGCGCGAGCGGCGCAGCCCCCTTGAAGCTGACCTTCTCGTCCCCGGCGGCGCCGCCCAGCTTCGAGAGCTTGAGCTTGCCACCGGCGACCGCGCCACCGCCCACGCAGGCGTCGACGCCATCGCACTCCCCGTCGGCATCGAGGTCGGGCAGGCGTACGTCCGCCGGACACGCGACCGCGAGCCCGTCGCATGCGTCGGCGACGTCGCACGCGGCCGTCGCCGGCCGACACACGGCGCCCCGCGGCGCGAGCGCGCAGTCGGCCGTGCAGCAGTCTCCAGCGACGTCCGCGCCCGGGTCGCACTGCTCGCCCGGATCCAGGTTGCCGTCGCCGCAGGTCGAGGCGACCCCCACCGCCCACTGGCTGGCCGCGACCGTCAGCGCCACCAGGCGGACGTCGCCGTCGGCCAGCGTCTCACGCAGCCCCACGCAGGGCGACGGCACCGCACCACCGCCGAGGCCCCCGGGACAATCGGGCACCGGGGCGCCGTTGCGGAAGAGCGTCAGCGTGGCGGCGCTCTCGCCCGCGGGAACGACGGACGCGTCCAGCACGAACTCGAGCACCAGCGGATCGGCGACGCTCGCGGGCGGCGCCGTGATGTCGATCACCGTCCCGACGATGACGAAGCCGGCAGGCGGCGAAGTCCGCACGCCGGTCTCGGCGATCGTGACGGTGCCACCCGTCGGGCTCGTGACCGACGTCTGGACCGGGTCGCCCGGCGTCGCCCCGGCGACGCCGTCGTCGGTGGTGACCCGACCGCCCGGGGGCACGGTGCCGGTCGCCGTGTCGGGCGGCAGCGCGCACTGGTCGTCGCAGCCGCCTGGCGCGCCGCCGTCGTCGCAGGCCTCGACGCCGGTCCGCACCGCGCCGTCGCCGCAGACGTTCGGCGTGCAGTCGCTCTTGCATGAGTCGGTGTCGGCCGTGTTGCCATCGTCGCAGGGCTGGCCGACGTCTGGGCCGTCGCCACACACGGGCGTCAGGAGCACGAGCTGAAGGTCTTGATTCGGCCCCGACGACGCGATCGCCAGGATCTGGCCCCGTTCGTTCATGTCCAGGCCGGCGGTGACGCTCACGCCGGGTGCCAGCGCGGTCTCGGTCAGGTCGATGGGCAGCCCACCGGTGAGCAGGAACGCATGCATGGAAAACGCGCCAGCGGGGCTGGACAGGGGGACGGCGGCGTGCGCCAGGGCCAGCCCCGTGTCGGTGACGTCCGTTCGCAGATTGAACGCGTAGTCCGGAACCACGGCGGCGGGGTCGAGGTCGACCGTGCCGCCTGGCACGAACCGCACGATCCGCCCGCTGACGTTGGCCGCCACCACCCCGTGACGACTGATGCCGGCGCCGTCGGCATCGAAGCCGCTGCAGCGCGTCGGCACCAGCGTGGTCTCACCGGCCGGCGTCCAGAGCCGCAGGCTCTCGCACTGGTCCTGGCTGGCGTCGATGTCGTTGATCAGCACGGCGCCGTTGTCGTCGATCCCGACCGCGTAGCCACGGTAGGCCGCCAGCGACAGCACCGTGGGCTGGCCCCCACTCCACACCACGGGCGCCTGGGCACCGGACGGGGACGTGACCATGCCGGCGGCGGTACCGCCGGTGTTGACCCCGAAGGCGAAACTGAAGTTCCAGCCCGGCGGCGTGGGGAGGGCCGTCATCGTCCCGTTCCACAGGAATGCCCCGTAGGTACTGTCTGGATACTGTGACAGGCCGACCACCGACCCGCCGGCAGCGAGGCCGCCCGCCTGGCTGTTGTCGCCGCCAAGGCCGCCGAGATCGACCCACGGGCCGCCGGTCCAGAGCACGGCGCGGTTCCGGCCCGGACTGGAGCAGGATGCGGTGGCGGAGACCGCGCCGTCGTCCGCCAACCGTGCGGATGACGGCTGCACGTAGCAACCCGAGGCGCTGCCGAGCGGCGGGGGCAGGTCGACGGCCATCCACCCGGCGGCGGCACCGCGGGCGGCCGCGCAGACGAGAAGGACGGAGAGCACGAGCGGTCGCGTCCATGTCATGATGGCACGCTAGAGCACAAGACAACTTCGCACGTCAATGGAGCGCCACGGCCCCCGAACCCCGGCGCGGCCCGTCCCGTTGCGGGCCGAGAGCGACGGTGCGACGCTCGCCCCATGCCGGACGACCGCGCCGCCATCGAGCGCCTGATCTTCGACTACGCCGACCGCCTCGACGCCGGCGACCTCGACGCCGTGGCGGCGCTCTTCGCCGGCGCGGCGTACGGCGCCGAGGGCGGCGAACGGCACGAGGGCGCCGTCGCGGTCAGCGCGGTGCTGCGGCGGCTGGTGCGCCTCCACGACGACGGGACGCCGCGTACGAAGCACGTGACGACGAACCTGGTGATCGACATCGACGCCGGGGCGGGCACGGCCACCGCCCGCTCGTACTTCACCGTCCTCCAGGCGACCGCGCGCCTGCCGTTGCAGCCGATCGCCGCGGGACGCTACCGCGACCGCTTCACGCGCGACGGCGAGCGCTGGCGCTTCGTCGAGCGCATGATCGCGCTCGACCTGGCGGGCGACCTCTCCGACCACCTGCGGCGCTGAGC
Source organism: uncultured delta proteobacterium (assembly GCA_963851365.1). Classification (GTDB taxonomy): domain Bacteria; phylum Desulfobacterota; class Binatia; order DP-6; family DP-6; genus CAVQLX01. The sequence continues at coordinate 33,897 of CAWKPA010000003.1, forward strand.
GCGGGCGCCACCGGGGGCCCCGTCGTCGCCGCCCGAGCGCATCCCGCCGCTTCCGGACGTCCGCCCGGGGGAGTGGTCGCGCCGCGGGACCTTCGGTGACGTCACTCGGGGAGCGTCTCGCCCGTTCCCCCGAACTCCTTGGGATAATCCTTGAACTTGGGGAGACCGTCTCGAACCCGCAGGACCTTCTCGCCGTAGTGCACGTGGAGGGTCGGCGCATAATCGAGACCGGAGACGGTGCCGGCGGGGACGTCGGTCATTCCGATCGTCGGGTGGGTGACGAGGACCGGGCTCCCGCAGGACGTGCAGAACTGGCGGTGACTCGCCTCCGTCCTCTTGAAGAGGCCGAGCTTGTCGGCTCCCCGGACCACCTGGACGTTCGCCGACGGCCAGAGCGCCGCCGCGTGGATGGGCGCGCCGAGCCACGTGCGACACGACGTGCAGTGGCAAAACGCCATGACCGCCGGGTCGCCCTCGATCCGAAGCTGCACTGCCCCGCAGCAGCACGTGCTGCTGCGCGTCTGGTCGCCCATGCGAAGACCCTCCTGCGGCGGGCCTATTCCACGCGAAGGAGCGCGCGCGCAAGGCTCGTGGGATTTCCAGCGCGCCTGGTAGCGTTCGATCGCGACACGGGCATGGAACAGCAGGCGCTCCCGGCCGAGTCGGTCGGCGAGCCCGGAGCGGCGCACCACCTCGGGCACCCGCGGATTGCACCCCACGAGCCAGCGCTCGAAGTCGCGCGACGACGAGGCGCTCCGGCGGGGGTGTCGTTCTCCACCCCGTGCCGACCAGGTACCCCTCGCGGACCCCGAGTTCCCCCGATGGAGCGGGTCGTCCTCGGTTGCCGAACGCCAAGCGACGGTTACGCCCGAAAGCCCGGCGGGAGCAGGTAGAGCGTCAGGGCGAAAACCAGATAGACCATCAGCACGAGCACCCCGACGAACCATGCGGATCGCCCGCTGTTGGTGATGAGCGCCACGGTGACCGCCGCGATCAACATCATCACCACCGCCCCCGGCCAGAACTGGAGCGTCATCGGCGCTGGGCCGACGACGTAGCTCGCCAGCGCCAAAACGGGCGCGACGAAGAGCGCGATCTGCGACGCGCTGCCGAGGGCGATCCCTACGCTGAGATCGAGCCGATTCTTGCGCGCGGCGGAGAACGCCGCGACCATCTCCGCCGCCGCGCCGACCAAGGCCACGACGACGAAACCCACGAATGCCGGGGTCATGCCGAACGCCGTCGCCGCCTCCTGCACCGACTCCACGAAGACCTCGCTCACCAGCGCGATCGACACCGTCACCACGGCCAGCGTCGACAGCGCGGTCGGGAGCGGCCACGGCGCGTCGCCGTCCTCCACGGCGGCCGCGCTGGCGAACAACTCGCGATGCGTCCCCAGCGAGAACACCAGTCCCAGCCCGTAGGCGGCGATCAGCAGCACGGACAGGCCGACGCTCAAGTCCGCCATGAAAGGGGCGTCCGCCGCAGACCCGATCTCCCCGACCGCCGATGGCACCAGCAGTGCGACCGTAGCGAGGAACAGCATGCCCGCCTGCACGCGGGCGGCGACCCGGTTGTACTCCTGCACGTGGTACCGGAGTCCGCCGACGAGGAACGACGCGCCCAGCATGAACAGCGTGTTGGTGACGATCGCGCCGGCGATCGACGCCTTCACCAGCGTCTGCTGCCCGGCCCGCAGGGCAGTCAGCGCGATGACGAGCTCCGTCAGGTTGCCCAGGGTGGCGTTGAGCAGGCCGCCCACCGTGTCGCCCGTCTTTGCGGCCACCGACTCCGTGGCGTGACTCAGGAGCGCTGCCAGCGGCACGATGGCCAGGACGGACAGTACGAACAGCAGCGTGGACGCGTCGGGGGCGAGTCGCTCCGCGGCAAACACCACCGGCACGAAGGCCAGCAGCCAGAGCAGCGGATCGTGACGAAGCTCCTTCAACAGGGGGCTCATGACGCCATCGCGTGCCCGTGGTCGGCGGCCATGAACCCGCCGTTCGAACGTTCCGGTCGCCGCATCGGGCCCCATCTATCAGAGAGCGCCGGCGCGGTCAGCTCACGCGCAACGGCACCGTGATCCGCAAATTCTTCCTGCACGTCTCCAAGGAAGAGCCACGGAATCGCTCCATGGCCGCCTCGACGAACCCCAGAAGCATTGGAAGTTCTCGGTCCACGACGTGACCGAGCGTCGTTTCTAGCAGGGGGGTTGACGGTTGCGCGACCGACGTGATCGAAGATCCGACACCTATGGGCAGATTTCGCGCTGGGCCCGTGCTCCTCGTGTGCGCCGGGCTCGTGTTCGCCGGCTGCAGCCGGTTCGCCGTCCGCTCCGCCAAGGACCCTGCAGCCGACTTCCGCAACGTACGCACCTATGCGTGGCTGCCCATCGAGGAAGCGGCGCCCGCCGATCAACGGGTGCAGGATCGTTACCTCGACCGCCGTCTGCGCAGCGCCGTCGGCACGCAGCTGCGCGCGAGGGGCATCGTGGCGGCCCCGTTCGATCAGCAGCCGGACATTCTCCTCAACTATCGACTCTCCACATCGGCTGCGACCGGCTTGCGGGCGAACCCCGACATGCACTTCGGCGGCAGCGCATGGCTGGGGTGGCCTTATGCGTCGGCCCTTGCCAGCGAGAGCTACGACCAGGGCGCGCTCTACATCGCCGTGATCGACCCGCGCTCCCGGCGCATGATCTGGGTGGGCGTCGCGGAGGCCCGCCTGGTGCCGACCATGTCCCTCGACCGGAAGGCCAAACGGGTCGACGACGCGGCCCGCAGCATCCTCGCCGGGTTCCCGCCGCGCTGACGCCGCTGCGCAGCTCGCCGTTCCGTGACAAGCGGTTCTTGACGCGCGGCCGCGCCGTCGGTCTATAGCGACCCAGGCCCCCGCGGCCTGGGTTCCAGGCAGTCGAAGGAGGTCTTCCATGCGTTTCGGCAACAGGCGCTTCGCGCTGGGCATCATCGCCGCCGTCGTCGTGACGTGGGCTTCCCTCGCGGGAGCGGCACGGCCCGAGAGCCGGGTCCGGTTCGTCCGGCTGGGAGGCTTCGACGCCCCCGGGACGCCGGCCGATCTCGACAAGGTCGGTGTCCTCCAGATCGGCTCGCGCCGCGCGCGAAACGTCCTGGTCTTGATTCCGGGCACCTCGGCCAGCGCGGCCTACTTCGCGCCCCTCGCGAAGACCATCGTCGCGCGGGCGCGCGGCTGGCAGGTGTGGGCCGTCGAGCGACGGGAGAACCTGCTCGAGGACCACTCGGTGCTGGACCGCGCCAAGGCCGGGACGGCGGCGGGCCAGGAACTCTTCGACTACTACCTGGGCTGGCTCACCGACGACACCGTCGCCACCCACTTCCAGTTCATCGACGACGCTGACGTGACGTTCGCCCGGGAGTGGGGCATGCGGGTCGCGGTCGAGGACCTGCGGCGGGTCGTCAAGCTGGCGCGCAAGGGGGGGCGGCGCGTGGTGTTGGGCGGTCACTCGCTCGGGGGCTCCATCACCACCGCCTATGCCACGTGGGACTTCGGCGGCCGTCCCGGCGCAAAGGGTCTGGCCGGCCTGGTCTTCATCGACGGCGGCAGCAATCCGACACCGATCGCCCCGGACGAGGCCACGGCGGCGCTCGAGTCGCTGCGAACCTCGTCGCCCTGGCTCACGTTCGGCGGCATCACGGCGCCGTTCGCTGGCCTCTTCAACGCCACCGGCGCGCTAGGTGCCCTCATCGACCCCGATTCGCCCTCCCGCGGGCAGGCGTGGCCGCTCCTGCCGGCCTATCTGAAGCCGCCGGTGCGAGCGACCAACCTGGCGCAGTACGGCTACGCGCTCGACACCGAGACGTCGCCGCCGGGGCTGATCGCGGCCCAAGCGCATCTGGGGCAGCTCGCCGACGCGGGCGATCCGCGCGGCTGGAATCAGGCCGGCGAGCTCACGCCGATCCAGCGCTTCGCCGCGATGTTCGCGGGGGAAGGGCTCGCGGGGCTCGACGGCACCGCGTGGTACCACCCGCAGCGCCTCACCATCGATGCCGGCGCGGTGGCCGCCGGCAACGCGAACCCGGCGCAGGCCATCATGGACGTGCGCGCCGTCCACGGGCAGCGGCTGCCCCGGTCGCTGCGCATCCTCGCCTTCGGCGCGGCGCTGGGCGGGCAACGCGTGCTCGACGCCGCGACCGCCCTGGCCGCCCAGTCGAAGATTCCACGGAAGCGGCTGACGCTGCTCGACCGGAGCGCCACCTACTCGCACAACGACCCCAACTCGGCCAGCCCGCGCAACGATTTCGTCGACGCGCTGGTGCCCTTCCTCCGGAGCACTCGCAGAGGCGGCAAGAGCTAGGACTCTTGATGCGGAACGCCCGGGTCAATCCCCGGCCCCGGCCGCTCGGTCGGCACCGAGCGCCGCGCCGATCATCCAGGCGCCGCCCTCGTGCAGCACCCGGAACCCGTCGAAGCCGGCCTCGTCGAGGTGCCGTGCGAGCTCGCCGCGCGTGAACGAGTGCACGCCCAGGAATCGCTGGCGGAGCTGGGCGACACGCCGGTCGCGCGGGCTCTCGCCGGCGCGGACGACCGCCATCGTGAAGCGCCCGCCCGGAACCAGCACGCGGCGCACCTCCGCCAACGCGCGCGGGACGTCCGGGAACAGGTGCAGCGCGCCGCAGCAGTTGACCATGTCGAACGTCGCGGCCGGGAGAGCCGGCTCTCGTACACGGCGACCACGGCGGGCGACTCCATCAGCCGTTGCGCGAGCCCCCGCCTCCCCCCCGCTGCGGCCATCGTGCGAGCGTACGCGCGCCATCGACGGGTGGTCAATGGTTGGTGTGCGCCTGTCCGGAGCTCACCGGGTCGTGCGGGATCCGACCGTTTCGCCCGCGGACGGCGAACCGGGCCGTCCGACTGGCCCGCGCACGGCGCGGTTGGCGGCGCCCCGGGGTTCGTCGTAGACCCTCCGGCATGAGCGCGCCGCCGGTATCCGCCCCCCGCGCAGCCCACGTCGGACTGCTCGCGACGGGTCGCGAAGGTCGAGGACGTGTCGTGCGCTGGCAGCGACGGCGCGCCGTGACCGCGGCCACGTCAGCCCAGGTCCTCGGTGATTGAGGCCGGCTCGGCCGGGTCGCTCACAGTGCAGTGTCTCGCCGAATTGTTCGTCGCCAGGCCGCTCAACATCCTCGCGGTGGCGATCGCGTTCGTCGCGGGACACCTCGCGCTGCGGTTCTGGGCGCCGGCCGGCGTCCGCCACCCCCGGGCGCTCCTCGTCACGGCCGGGGCGTGGGGCCTGTACGCGGCGTGGGAGTGGCTGGTGCAGTGGAGGACTCCCGAAGCCAACATCCGCGTCGACCTGTTGGTGATCTGGCCGGCACTGGCGATCCTCTCGGTTTGGGCGGTGTTCCGGACGTTGCGATGAACGATCGGTCGAGATTCTGGTGGACAGGGGAACGTGAATCGGCGTAGGGCATGGCCTGATCAGAGGAGGGTCCGATGGCACGTCTTGCATACCTCATCGTCGCCCTGTCGCTCCTCGCCCCTGGAGGGCGCGCCCAGGCCCAGGCGCCGTTCTGCAATCTCAACCCGAACGGCCCGGACCAGCTCGTCGCGACGGTCGTCCAGACGGGTTCCGACTTCGACGTCGGCTGGAAGGGAACCTACCACGATTTCCAGGTCCCGCAGGGGGCACGGTTCGACGTGTGCCTCAACAACTGCGATCTGGCGACCGACCCGCTCTGCGACGTGCAGGGCTACGCCTTCGGCCAGAGCGTCTCTGGTCGCTCGTTCGCGCCGCCGATCCCCACCGATATCGGCAACAACCCCGTCTGCATCGTGACGACGTTCGTCGAGCCGTTCGCGACCGGCACCGCGAACGTCCAAACCGGCGAGATCGACGTCACCGCCAACATCGCGGCCAACGTCTATCTGACGCAAGATCCCCTCATTTGCCCCAAGTGCAGCGGGGCGAGCGTCGGCGCCTCGGGGACGTGCGTCGGCGGCGCCACCCCAGGTGCGGCCTGCACCACGCACGGCGTCGTCAACGTACAGAACGCCTCGGACAACCCGTACACCGTGTCGCGTGACTGTCTGCCGGCGGCGGGCCTCTTCGCGGCGGTGAACTTTCCGGTCGTCGTCAAGACGAGCGCCGTGTCTTCGACGGCGGGTGGACTCTGTCCGGGCCAGACGGGAGATGGTGACGACTGCGGGAACGTCTGCGCGGCCGGCAACTGCCAGGGAGCGGGGAACGGAAGCGGTGTCTCGCAGAACTGCTGCGACGGGGGCTTGATGATGAAGCGCTGCTTCCCGGTGCCTACCGTGCGGACCGGCTCGGTGGCCTCGCCGCCGGCGCCCGCCTTCCCCGACCCGACCTACCCGAAGGTCGAGAGCGGCACCTTGGCCAGCGCCTTCTGCGCGCCCGGTGCGCCCGGGTTGATCGGCGCCGGGATCAACGACGACGTGGGGCTGCCTGGCCCTGGGGCGTTCGTCCTCCCGGTGAACGTGGAATGGAAGCTCGATCCGACGCTCCCGACCACGACCAGCTCGACGACGATCACGACCACCACGACGCCGTCCACCACAACCACCACCGCTCCGGGATGTACGAGCCAGGCCGAGTGCGGTGACGACGACCCCTGCACGGAGGATCAGTGCACCGCTGGAGTGTGCGTCAACCCGCCGATCCCCGGGTCGCCCGGGGTGGCGTGCCGGATCGGCACGGCCAAGCAGCCGGCCGAGTGTGCGACGATCGACGCGAAGCTCGGCAAGGCGCTCAGCAAAGCACTCTCGAAGGCGCGATCGTCCGTCACCGCGCTCGCTGGCGCCACGCCCAAGAAGGCGAAGAAGCTCAAGCGAACCTCCGACAAGGCGCTGAGGGGCCTCAACAAGAAAATCGCCAAGTCGGCGAAGAAGCGTTCGATCGACGCAGGCTGCCGCGGAGGCCTGCTCGATCTGATCGCGGACCTGCGGAGCCAAGTGGCCGGGCTGTGATCGCGCCCGGCAACGGCGCTCCGCCGGTGTTGCGACGACCGGTCGAGCCCGCCGCAACCCGCGCAAGGAACCCCTGTGTCCCCCGCGCCCCGCGATCGCCGAGCTCCCCGGCACCGAACACCCCATGACGCGCGGCCGCATCACGCCGCGCGTTCCCGTTCCGCCACGGCGATCCGGAACGCGCGCCCGGGCGTCCAGTGCCAGCCGTCGAACTCGCGACGCCCGGCGGCGGCGAGCCGCCAGGTGAAGCCGCGCGCCAGCTCGACCAGAAAGACGCGCGCGACGGTCTTGGCCAGCAGCTCTCCCAGGCAGGCATGCCTCGACGTGCCCAGCCCGAACGGCGAGTACTCGAGGCGGGTGTAGTGCCGCTTCCGGAAGCGGTCGGGGTCGAAGCGATCCGGCTCGACGAAGATCGCCGGGTCGCGATGGCTCTCGCGGATGCAGAGCCGCAGCAGCCAGCCGGAGGGGATCACGAAGCCCTCCACCGAGATCGGCGTCAGGACGCGCCGGAACAGGAATTCGCTTTGTTCCAGCCGCACCGTCTCGAGCGCGATTCGCGCCGCCAGGTCGTCAGCCGCCGTCGCGTTCCGCGCCGCGGCCTCGTCGAGCGCCTGCGCCCACGCAGGCGCGGCCCCGAGCAGCGCGAGCGCCCACACCAACAGCCCGGCGGTGTCGTCGCGCGCGTTCTGCACCATGTAGACGAGGTTGCCGAGGACCCCGGGATCGCGCGCCGCCGACGGCTGCGCCGCCACGATCCGTGCGAAGAGGCTGTCACCATGCGCATCGGCCGTCGCGCCCTGCCCCACCAGCGCCACGATCTCGTCCAGCGCCGGCCTGGCCAGCGGCCGCAGGGCGCCGCTCGGCCGGCGCACGTCGATCACACCGTAGAGCGCCCGCAGCCGCGCGAACGCCGGCTCGCCGGACCGGATGCCGAAGAACACCCGCAGCAGGATGGCAAAGACCATCGCGCGCAGCGGCGGCGCGGGATCCACCGCGCCGTCGCGGGCGGACGCCGCGGCCAGCGCGCGCAGGCACTCGCGCGCGGCGGCGACCATCGAGTCTTCGTGGCGCCGCACCGCCTCCCGCGCGGCCAGCGGCCGGAGCGCGGCGATCATGCCCTCGTGGCGCGCGGCGGGCATGCTGCGCACGAAGCCGCCGGGCACGAACGCGTCGAAAGGCAGGGCGGGCGGCTCCAGCACGTCGTCGTAGCGCCGGAGCAACTCGGTGCATCGCTCGAGGCCGACCACGCACGCCATCGGCCGCAGGAACTGGCTCGTCTTGAAGACGGGGCCGTGACGCGCCGCCTGTTTCAGGAAGAAACGGTCGTCGAGCAGCGGCCCCACGGGCAGCGCGCCCAGCGAGCCGGGCGGTAGGCCGCGCGTCCGCCCGTACCCCGGCCGCGCGCGCCAGGCCACTGCCGCCGCCGCCCCGCCGGCCAGCGCGGCGGTCGCCGCCAACGCGCGGGGCTGGGACCAGGCGGCCGCCACCGCGACCGCCGCGGCCCCGCCGGCCAGCACGGCGAGCGCCAGGCCCGTCCCCGGGAAGGAGCGGAGCTTCGCCCGGAACGGGCGCGCGGCGAGCAGCCGCGCCAGCGGCCATCCCGCGGCCGCGAGCACGGCGACACTCGCCGCCGCCAGAAGGGCGTGCGTTCCCCCCGACACGTCAGCCGCCCGCCGCCGGCGGCGCGATCCGCACCGCCCGTCCCTCGTCCGCCGACTGGATCGCCGCCAGCGCGATCGCGAGCGAGCGGGTGCCGTCATCGAGCGTGGGCGCGCCCGGCACGCCGTCCAGCAGCGTGCGCGCGACCGCGTCCCACAGCCCCCGATACGACTCCAGGTAGACGCCGCCCAGGCGCCGCGCGGCCAGCGCGGCGGGCAGCGCCGCCAGCGGCGCGAGCGCGTCGCGCACCCGCCGCGACGCGCCGCCCGCGAACGACCCGGCGGGCGCGAAGCGGAAGCCGTCGGCACGGTAGAGCGAGGCCCGCACCCGGCCGCGCTCGCCCAGGACCTCGATCGCGTGTTGCTCCGCGGCCCGGTGACTGAACACCGATGCCGCCACCGCACCCGACGCCGTCCGGGCCAGCACGCCCGCCGTCACGTCGTCGCCGCCGTCCGCCCGCGAGAAGGCCGTCACTTCCGCTACCTCCTCGCCCAGGAGGAAACGCCAGAGGTCGAAGTGCGCCACGCCCAGGTCGAGCAGCGCGCCGCCGCCGGCGTCGCGCGACAGGCGATACGCGGGAAGGCGCCGCCCGCCGTCGTGGGTGCTGGCGATCGTCGTGCGGACGAGCTGCACGCGCCCCAGCGCGCCCGCCTCGAGCATGCGGCGCATCGCCGCCACGTGGCGGTGGAAGCGCAGCTGGTAGGCCGCCGCCACCGTCCGGCCCGCCACCGCCGCCCGCGCCGCCAGACGTGCGGCCTGCTCCGGGTCGCGCGTCGTCGGGCGTTCGAGGACCACGTCCTTGCCGGCCTCCAGCGCCGCCATCGCGATCTCGAAGTGCGCGGCGGGCGGCGTCAGCACCGCCACCGCGCGCACCGGCAGGGCCAGCAGCTCGGCCAGGGTGGCCGTCGCCGCGGCGCCGTCCGCCGCCGCGGCGAGCCGCCGGCGCGCGCCGGCGTCCACGTCCGTCACCGCCTCGACCCGCAGGCGTGGCAGCGACCGGATGGCGCGGAGGTGCATCTCGGCCGCATGCCCGCAGCCGACCAACCCGACCGGCAGCACGCTCCCTCCGGTGGACGCCACGGCGGCGATGGTACCGAACCGCCCGTCGAACCGATAGGGCCGCTCCACGCTCCGGGGACGACCCGCGCGGCGTCTCCGCCGCCCTCACATCTTGCCGCAGGGCAGGGTCTCGATGGCGCCGAGCGTCTGGAGAGCGCTGCCCAGCACCGTGTTCACGTCGAAGGAGTCGAACAACGCCGGACCGTCCGCAACGATCTGCGTCAGGCTCGCATCAACGCCTTGAAGGATCGCCTGCTGGGTGGGTGCGAACATCGGCAGGTCGTCACGCGCCCGCGCCACCACCCCCTGCAGGGCCACCGCGTCGGCATAGACGGCCAGGCCGGGGTTCGGCGGCTGGAAGGCGGGCGTCGTCGCCCCCTCGGCGAGCGCGACCGTGATCCGATAGCCGATCCGGCTCTGGGCCTTCAGCTTGCGGGTGTTGAGGATCTTCGGGGTGTCGCCGATCGTGTGATAGCAGGGGCCGGTGGCGTCCGAGAAGAACACCGTGGGCACGCCCGCGTTGACGAAGTGGACGTAATCGCTGCGCAGCTGGCCGAAGATGTAGCTGAGCAGCTCCGTCTGGAGGCCCTCCGTCGCGACCGCGTTCTCGACGAAGCTTTGGAGCGCCGGGCCCCCGGTTTCGGCGCCGATCGCGAAGCTGGTCTCGCGCAGGCTCGGCACGAGGTTCTGTCCGAGGATGTCGAAGTTGACGTACCCTCGAGTCTGCCCCAGCGGAGCGAGGGGGTGGGTGATGTAGTACAGCGATCCGAGGAGACCGTCCTCCTCGCTGTCCCAGAGCGCGAGCACGACCGAGCGTCGCGGCGGGGTGGGCAACTTGCGGATCGCGCGACCGATGGCGAGCACCGCCGCGACGCCCGCCGCGTTGTCGGTCGCGCCGTGACACACCTCGCCGCCCGGCGTGCCGTTCGCGGCGCACGCCCCGCTCGGGGTGCTCCGCGTGTCCAGATGGTCGTAGTGCGCGCCCACGACGACGTATTCGCCAGGGAGATCACGTCCCGGAATGACCGCGAGAAGGTTGGTGCCGCTCTGACCCGACTGCACGAAGGGCTGCGTGTAGGCGGCGTCGCCGGTGCCGGGTGCGAGTCCCGACCCCAGCCGCCGCAGCTTCTTGATCAGCCACGTCTGCGCCCTGAACGATCCGGGCGTGGCGTTGTCGCGACCCTCGAACGCGTTGCCGGCCAGGCGGCGCGTGGTCCCGCGCACGCCGCTCTGGGCGCGTTCGGCGCCCTTGTCGATCTCGCGCTGGGTGAGGGCGAAACCGAGATCGGCCGTCAGGAGAACGGCGAGCGCCACGAGAACGCGAAGTGCCGAGCGCATGGCCGGACAGGGTAGGCGGCGTACGCTGCGTCCGTCAAGAACGAAGTGCCCGGGCACGACGACGCCCTGAACGGCGGGAACCGCTGCCCATCCCGCGCGGTTGGACCCACCCACCCCGTTTAGGCAACTTCGTCACATGGTCGAAGCGCCCGAGATGCGGTCCGCGCGCAACGCTGGATCGAACCCGACTGCCGTGCGGGCACCACGTTCGTGCTGAACGAACCCGACCGGCCGGCACATACCGACGTCGTCGTGCCGCCCCCGGAAGACCGCTCGCTGTCGGCCGACGTGTCGACGCTGCTCGGCGCGCTCGGCGGCGCTCCGGGGCGCCGGAGGCTGGTGCTGTTGGCCGCCGGCATCGTGCTCGTCCTCCTCGCCAACATGATCGGGCAAGTGCGCTTGAATCGGTGGCAGGGCGCGTTCTTCGACGCGGTCGAACGACGCGATCTCCCCGAGCTCTGGACGCAGCTCCTGGTGTTCGTCGCGATCGTCGCTGCGCTGCTCGCGCTCGTCGTCGGGCAGACCCTCCTGCACGAGATGCTCAAGCTGCGGGTTCGCGAACGATTGACGCACTGGCTGCTCGACGCCTGGCTCGTGCCCGGCCGCGCCTATCGGCTCGGGATCAGCGCCGTGGCGGTGGTCAACCCGGACCAGCGAATGCAGGAGGACGCGCGGCACGCGAGCGACCTCACCGCGGATCTCGCGATCGGCGCCGTGCAACACGTCCTGCTGCTCGCCAGCTTCATCGGCGTGCTCTGGACCTTGTCGCGCGACGTCACGTTCACGATCCGAGGCGTCGAATGGGCAATCCCCGGCTACATGGTCTGGTGCGCGCTCGCCTACGCGCTGGTCGGCTCGGTGCTCACGTGGTGGGTGGGGCGCCCGCTGATCGAGCTGAACGCCGAGCGCTATGCCAGGGAGGCCGAGTTGCGGTTCGCGCTCATGCGGGTGAGCGAGCGCGCCGAGGCCATCGCGCTCTATGAGGGGGAGGCGGACGAACGCCGAGGGCTCGAACGGAGCGTCGGCCGGATGCTCGCGGCGGTGCGCCGTTTGGCACTCGGCCTGGCCCGGCTGACCTGGATCACCTCGGGGTACGGCTGGCTCGCCCTGGTGGTGCCGATCATGGTCGCCCTGCCGGGGTACTTCTCGGGTGGGCTCACGCTGGGCGGACTGATGCGGGTGGTTGGCGCCTTCCAGCAGGTGCAGCAGGCGCTCCGATGGTTCGTGGACAACGTCGCCCGGATCGCCGATTGGCGTGCGGCCTTGCACCGCGTCATGGTGTTCCACGACGCGCTGCAAGTGCTCGACGAGATCGACCCGGACGCGGAGCAGATCGAGCTCGCCGACCACCCGGAGGGACTGCTCGCGTTCGAGGGCGTGAGCGTACTCCTCGCCGACGGGCGAGTCGTGATCGCCGAGGCGACCGCGACGATCCGGCCGGGCGAGCGCGTCCTGCTGGTCGGCGAGTCCGGGTCGGGAAAGAGCACGCTGCTGCGCGCCGTCGCCGGGCTCTGGCCATGGGGCAGCGGACGCATCCTGCTGCCGCCCCGCGCGCAGATGATGTTCATGCCGCAGCGGCCGTACCTGCCGCTGGGAACCCTGCGCGCGGCGGTGACCTATCCCGAGCCGTCTGGCGCGTTCGACGACGGCGTGGTCCGGGCTGCCGTCACTCGCGTGGGACTCGCCGAGCTGCTCCCGCGGCTCGATCACGAGGAGCGCTGGGACCGCCAGTTGTCGATGGGCGAGCAACAGCGTCTGGCCTTCGCGCGGCTGATCGTGCACGCGCCGCGGTGGCTCTTTCTGGACGAGGCCACGTCGGCGCTCGACCGCGAGAACGAGGCGCGCGTCATGTCCATCTTCGAGGAGGAGCTCTCTGGCGCCGCCGTCCTGAGCATCGGCCACCGCGCCAGCCTCGAAGCTTTCCATCAACGCGTCCTCCAGCTCCGCCCCGCGACCGGTGGCGCGACGCTGCGACGGCGGGGAAGTCCGGCGCGGCCGTCACTCGGCGCGCGCCTCAAGGCCGCGTTCGCGGGCCGGACGGCGACCCGACCCGCGCCGCATTGAGGGACCGCGACGCCACGCACTGCGCGCCATGGCGCGCGGCGCTCAGCGCGCCTTCTCGAAGGTTCCGAACAGCCGGTCGCAGATCGAGAGCATCACGGAGATGTTGCGCGGCTCCCGGCGGGCGTGGTGGAGGTCGTGCTCGCGCGAGGTCGCGAAGAACCAGTCGTAGACCGGCAGGCGATAGCCACAGTGGGTAATCATGTTCACGGCCGTGACGGAGAACGCGCCGACCGCGAACGTGAGCGGGTGGATCGGGAAGAGGATGCCGTAGAGGTGGAAACACGCGAAGACGGTCACGCCTTCGACCGGGTGCACCACCATGGCCGTCCAGATCGTGAGGGGCGGCGTGTCGACGTGATGATAATAGTGCACGGCCGTCATGTAGCGACGATGGTAATGCTCGAACCGGTGCCAGAAGTACGAGACGAAATCGCCGAGCAGGAAGTACAGGAGCAGACTCCCGCAGAACTCGAACGTCGTCGGCGCAGCGCTCGGCACGCGGGACAGCAGCGTCATCGGGATCGCCCAGAAGACGCCCATCGCCACCAGATAAAACGAGCCGTACCACTTCATCGCTCGCCAATAGACGGCCCAGCATTGCGCGAGCGTCAGACGCCTGGTGATGACCACGTCGACGAACGAGAACACGATGCCGGGCAAGTAAACGCCCGCGACCACCGCCGTGAGCAGGAACGCGGGCGATGCGATGCCGGTCGTACCCAGGTGACGAAGACACCAGTCCCACACGGGCTGCAGCGCGCTACCGGCTTCCATGGATCCCTCCGTCGCTCATGACCCCCGAGAGCAACTACGCCATCGCCCGGCAGGCATCCAACGCGAGGTCGACGACTCCACAGGGCGAGTACCGGTCTACGGGGTCGGAACCTATCTCTTCTTCTGCACGTTCTTGTATCTCATCGGCTTCGTCGGAAACTGGATCGCGCCCAAGGGGATCGACGGCGGCACGCCCGCTTCCTCGACAGGGGCCACCGGCGTCGTCAATCTGCGGTTGCTCGGGCTCTTCGCGGTGCAGCATACCGTCATGGCGCGCGCCGTCGGGCAGGCGGCCGTAGGCCTGCTGGGTCGCCAGCAGGATGTCTCTCCGGCCGGGGCAGCCCCAGCGTGCCGTCGCCGGCGGAACGGCCCGGGTGACGGCGTCTGCGGCATCCCCGCGGCAGAATTAGTTTGACACGCGGCGCGCCGGCATAGTAGCCGCGTGTCAGCTCAGCAGCGGGTCGGCTGCATGCATGTACGTCAAATTCGACCCATGTCGTGTGCTCGACGCGACGGGGCGCCACGGTGTGGCTGTCGTCCACGCCCACGGCGAGGCTTGGAGGGAGAGCCATGACCATCGCGTTTAGGGTGATTCTGCCGTTGCTCGCGGCGATGGTCCTGCCCATCCAGGGACCGGCGCAGGGGGTCGCCCGCGCGGCGGGCGTCTGCGGCAACGGCATCGTCGAGAGCGGCGAGGAGTGCGACCCGGGCGGCCAATTGCGGTGCGACGGCAACCCCGCGCTGTCGGCGTGCTCCACGGGGGCGCAATGCGCCGGCGACACGAACTGCTACTTCGCTTTCAGTTGCTGCAAGTTCAACTGCCAGTTCGTCGGGCAGGGCGCGTCCTGCTTCGATGGCAACGAGTGCACCGTTGGCGACCACTGCGACAACGTGGGCCGCTGCGTCGGGCCGTTCGTCCCCGACGGGATGCCATGCAGCGACGGGGTCTTCTGCAACGGCACCGACAGCTGTCAGACGGGCGAGTGTGCCGGCCATGGCGGTGATCCTTGTGAGGCTTCCACGGACTGCCAGACCGCGTGCAACGAGGCCACGGACTCGTGCGACTCGGAGCCGTTCGTCCCGTGCGGCGACGACGGCAACGCCTGTACGGACGATGTCTGCAATGCATCCGGAACCTGTACGCATCCGGCACGCCCTGCCGGCGCCGTCTGCCGTCCCGAAGCCGGCGTGTGCGATGTCGCCGAACTGTGTCCGGGGGGCGGCGCGCCATGCCCCGTGGACGCGTTCCTCGCGAACGGCGCGCCCTGCGGGGATCAGTGCACCACCAACGGCACCTGCCAGACGGGTGCGTGCGTGGACGGGGAGCCGCTCGCCTGCGACGACGGCAACGGCTGCAACGGGGTCGAGACGTGCAACCCCGCGACCGGATGCGTGGCCGGCGCTTCGCTCGACTGTACGGACGGCAATGCCTGTACGGCGGACGTCTGTGATCCGATCGGTGGTTGCAGCAACCCGCTCGTGCCCGACGGTGGCCCTTGTGACGACGGGGACTTGTGCACGGCCGTCGATCGGTGCGTCGGCGGCGTGTGCGAGGGACAGGAGTACGCCTACGTGGTAGCCAGTGCCGCCAAGCTGGGTTCCGCGAGCCGGGCCGCCGGCCGGTTGATCGTCAACGACCCGTCGAGGGGGGTCGCCAAGCTGGGGAGCTTCGGGTTCATGGCGGACGATTCGTTGATCGCGGCGAACAACGTGACACTCGGCAAAGCGTCGAGCGTGGACGACGTCCAGTTCGGCGACCGTCTCCGGCAGTCGTCCACCGCGACGGTCCGGGGCGATGAGGTGGGAGGAACCACGTTCCCCCTCGTGTCGGGCTTCTGCGTCCTCCCCGGCGGATCATGTGATGCCGCCTCGCCCGTCGTCGTTGGCGAGCGGGAGGTGATACGCCTCACGCCCGGAACCTACGGGAACATCACGATCCTCCGCCGCGGGACGCTCGAGTTCGACCCCGGCGAGTACGACGTGTGCGGAATCAAGACCGCCTCGCCTGCTGCCATCCGGCCCCGCGGCAACGTTACGCTGCGGGTGCACGGCGACATCAAGGTCGGTCGCTTCGGGCTGATCGAGCCGCTGGCCGGCGGCATGGACCTCTGGGTCGACCGCAAGGCGGCGTTGTCGACCAGCGCGGTGTCGAGGGGCGTAACCTTCAACGTCCCCGAGCAGGTCGTGAAGCTCGGCCGATACGTCGAGTTCAACGGCTCGGTATGCGCACGAATCCTCAAAGGGGGCCGCGCCGTTCGGATGGGGTGCCCGCTGGCGCCGCCATCGGCGCCCTGAGGCGCGAGTCGGATCCCCGGAGACCCGCATCCAGTTGACGGCGTCCACCAGCGGGCCGAGGCGGTCCGGCCCGGGCCGTCCGCCTCGGTGCAGCGCGCGCGCACCGGCTCTTCGATCGCAGCGACCGGCGTGTCGAGCCGCCCGCCCGCGTCGCGCAAAGTCTGTTCGCATCCCGCATCCGCGCCCGTGCGGCACGCGACGACCTCCCCGACGTAGCGTCGCAATCAGAGGGAGGCAGCGTTGCCGGACGACACGTGGCAGCGCCGCGGGCCAGCCGCGCCGGCGGCCAACGGCAACAAGGTGAGGGCAAAGACCAAGGCGCTGAGTCGGTGACCGTGGCTCACGTGATCCTCCTGGTGATCGGGGGGCCTAGCGCACTGGTCGGAGCGTCACAAGATGGATGCGCACGGCCCACTCTGGCCGGAGGCCCCCTCAGTCGAGCAGGCGCTTCGGATCTCGTCCGTTGACGAAACCGATGAACGGAAAGTGCATGCTGTACCCGAGCATCGCCTGGATGTGCTGGCTGCACAGCCGGGCCCGCTGGCGCGAGATCGCGAGGCTGTAGTTCTCCTGCTGGCGGGCCCACGGCTCGCAATACTGCGCCGTCGCCGCCAGGCGCGGCGCCGCGGTGCGGTTCGCGCCCGCGCCGTGCCACAGGGTGCCCAGGAAGAAGATCGCGGAGCCCGAGGACATGACGGCGGGCACGAGCTCGCGGCGATCGGCGTCGTCGGGGAGCCGGTCATCCCACAAGTGGCTCTTCGGCAGCACCAGCGTGGCGCCGTTCTCCGCGGTGAAGTCATCGACCGCCCAGATGGTCGCAGCGCTGATCGGGCGCCGCGGCCGCGGGATCGGGTAGAAGCCGTCGTCGTGATGCAGCGGCTGCGCGACCTCGCCCGGCAGGATATCGATCACCTGCAGCTGCGAGAGAAGGTAGTTCGGCATCAGCAGCTGGTCGAGCAGGGCCAGGACCAGCGGGTGTTCCACCAGCGGGTTGCAAGCGAGGGTCTTCTCGATCACCGAGTAGATGCGCCGGGTCCGGTATCCCTCGATCTCGTTGCGTCCCTCGTGGGTCAGGAACGGACGCGCCGCCGCCTTGACGGTCTCCATGGTTTCCCGCGGCAACAGGTCCCGCAGCACGACGTAGCCACGTTCCTTGACCTCGGCGAGCAGCGAGGCGACCAGCTCGGGATCGATACCGCGGCGCTCGGCAGACTCGTCACGGGCGACACGCCTCGCGGCGAGCACGTCGCGCTTCGGGCTGCCGTCGGCGTTGAGGTAGATGCGCTCCCCCATGCGGTCTCCTACGCCCACCAGCCCGTGCTTGACCAGAGGTCTTCGGCGTGGTGCCCCCCGCCCGCCGCGCTGGCCGCACCCGGCGGCGCGGCATATGTTGCGCCGTCATGCACCCGGAGCTCCGCGCCAAGCTCGTCTCGCCCGAGGACGCCGCCCGGCTGGTGAAGAGCGGCGACTGGGTGGAGTACGGCGGCGCGGTCTCGCAGCCCGACCTCTTCGACCGAGCGCTCGCGGCGCGCAGGGACGAGCTCCGGGACGTCAAGATCCGCGCCCTCGTCACCATGACGCCGCGGGCGGTGCTCGAAGCCGATCCGACGGGCGAGCACTTCCTCTGGTTCAACTGGCACATGTCGGCCTACGACCGGGCCAGGAACGTCGACGGGCGCGTCAACTACATCCCGATGAACTTCGGCGAGCTGCCCGAGCTACTACCGCCGCTTCATCGACCCGCCCGACGTCGCCTGCTTCAAGACCTGCCCGATGGACGCGCACGGCTACTTCAATTTCGGCGGGGCCGTCGCGCACGCCAAGGCGCTCACCGAGCGGGCCAAGATCGTGATCGTCGAGACGTGCGAGGCCATGCCGTACGTCTACGGCGAGCAGGAGTCCGTGCATGTGAGCGAGATCGCGCACGTCATCGACGGCGGCCGCGGCGCGATCCCCGAGCTGCCGAACCCCCCGGCGAGCGACGTCGATCGCAAGGTGGCCGAGATCATCGCCGGCCAGATCGAGGACGGCGCCTGCCTGCAGATCGGCATCGGCGGCATGCCGAACGCCGTCTGCACGCTGCTCAAGGAGTCCAGCCTGAAGGACCTCGGCATCCACACCGAGATGTTCGTCGACGGCATGGTCGATCTGATCGAGGCCGGCGTCGTCACCGGCGCGCGCAAGCAGCTCAACCCGTATCAGGCGATCTTCACCTTCGCGGCCGGCTCGCGCCGCATGTACGACTTCATCGACCGCAACCCGCGGGCGCAGAGCTTCCCCGTCGACTACACGAATCTGCCTGACGTCATCGCGCGCAACGACCGCGTGGTTTCCATCAACAACACCACGCAGATCGACCTGCAGGGTCAGGCCGCGTCCGAGTCGGACGGTTTCCGGCACCTGACGGGCACCGGCGGTCAGCTGCAGTTCGCACGCGGCGCATACGCCTCGCGGGGCGGCAAGGGGTTCATCTGCCTCGCGTCGACCTACGAGCGGCGGGGCGTCCGCAAGAGCCGCATCGTGACCACGCTGACGCCGGGGAACATCGTCACGACGCCGCGGACCGACGTCATGTACGTCGTCACCGAGTACGGCATCGTGAACCTCAAGGGCAAGTCGGTCGCCGAGCGCGCGAAGGCCCTCATCTCCATCGCCCACCCGGACTTCCGCGAGGGCCTCGAGCGCGAGGCGCGCGAGAAGGCGCTGGTGCCGCGGCGCTTCTGGTAGGGCGCGAGGCGCGGGCCGCGGCCGAACCGTAGGCGGCGGTCTCCGATGCCGCGCAAGATCATCGACGCCTGGGCGCAGCACCCAACCCTGGGCGGCACGCCACCGATCCGATCTTCGCATGGTTGCGACACAGACCGGCCGGCACCGCGTGCGACGGGCTACACGCGGTGGCGCAGCAGCTTCCCGGTGTCGGTGCGCGGCAACGCGTCCCGGAACTCGATGCGGCTCGGGACCTTGTAGTCCGCGTTCCGGGCCTGACAGTGTCGGACGATCTCTTCGGCGGTGCACGGCTCGCGGGCGACGATGACGCACCGGACGACGTCGTCGCCGTGTGGACCCGGCACTCCGACGACGGCGACCTCGCGCACCTTCGGGTGCGACGGGATGGCCTCCTCGACCTCGAGCGGGTTCACCTTGAATCCGCCGCGATTCATGAGGAACTTGAGACGGCCGGTGAGCGTGAGCCGACCCTCCGCGTCCAGCCGCCCCAGATCGCCCGACAGGTAGACGCCGTCGCGAAAACTCGCCGCCGTGGCCTCGGGGTTGCCCGCGTACCCGCGGATCGCACCCGGGCTCGCGATGGCGACCTCGCCCTCGACGCCGTGCGGGACCGTGCCGCCGTGCCGGTCGACGACGGTGACGCGCACGTCCGGCAGAGGGCGGCCCACGGACGCCGGGTGCACGGCGGGATCGGGATCCAGATTGACGCTGATCGTCCCGGTCTCGGTCGAGCCGTAGAGCTGGCGGATCCAGTGGCCGTACGCGGCGTGGAAGCGCCGGTTGTCGTCCGGCAGCAGCGGCGCGCTGGCGGAGAACAGCACCCGCAGGCTGCCGAGATCGACGTCACCCCGGACGGGCGTGTCGGCAAGGAGGACGAACAGGGACGGGACGGCCCCGAAGTACGTGATGCGCTCGCGGGCGATCAGCTCGAGGACGCGGCGGCGGTGGAACTGCGGTATCGGATAGAGCGTGGCGCCGACGTGCATCGAGGCCAGCATCGTCCGCACCAGGCCGTTCACATGCGAGAAGGGCGCCGCCCCGAGCAGGCGGTCGTCCTCGTCCAGCCCGAACGCGGCGGCGAGGCGCTCCAGCTCGAAGCGGAGGTTCGCATGCGTGCGCACGACCCGCTTGGGCGCGCCCGTGGAGCCCGAGGTATATTGGAGGAGGAGAGGCGGCGACTCGTCGCCTGGCGCCGCCAGGGGAGCGGTCCGCTCGGCGCGGCCCGCCTCGAGCAGCCGGCAGTCGGCCCCCTCGAGCAGGATCAGCGCGGGGGGGCGGGGCAGTCCGGCCAGCGCCCGCTGCGCGGCGTCCGTGACGTCCGGTGTCACCAGCAGCGCCGCCGCGCCCGTGTCCTGCAGGTAGTAGACCAGCTCCTGGTCGCGGTAGCGGACGTTGAGCGGGGCCACGACGCCCTCGGCGCGCAGTAGCCGTGGCTCCCCGCGGCTACCGACACAAAGGCAACGTCATCGCACACGCGGTCAAGGCGCTTTCGATCGCGGCGACGGACGGTTCATACGTCGAGCGGGCAAAGGACCGATCCCTTCGCGGGGTGACGCAATGTCGGGCGCCTGGGCGCTGTTGACGACCTGTCGCGCCGCGAGCAGGCGCTCCCGCCCCGCCGCGAACGTGGCTTCGAGCGCGTCGCCGCAGGCCGCGACCAGCACGCCGCGTTGCCAGAGTCGGCGAGCGGCGCGCCCGGCGCGCGCGAGTCCGCCGGCCGCCCGGGTCAAGTGCCGGACTGCCGCCCCCGCCAGAGCGCCCTGCGCGCGGTCGACCCGATCACACGCGCGGACTTGTCGCCGCGACACCCGCACCGGGAACGGCCCCTCGCCGCACGCGGAGATGCGCTCGCAGGCGCAGGCGGCGAGGTCGTCGCGCAGGGGGGCCGGGGCACAGGATGCTTCGCAAGCGCCGTCGGCGCACGCCGCCGCCAGCAGGGTTTCCAGGAGGGCGCGGTAGGCCGGCTTGGGCTGCCAGGCGAGATCGTAGAGCAGCGGCCGGCCGTCGATTCCGAACAGGCTCTCGATCCACGTGAAGCCGTCACCCATGCCCCAGACGGTGACGCCCCGGCAGGCCGGAACAGCCAGACACGCCGCCATGATGTCCCGATAGACCTCGGCCTGGCGCGCGAACTCGCACGGCGTCGGGGCCGGCACCGTCACGTCGACCTCGGTGATCTCGACGGCGAGCCCGAGTGCTGCGAAGCGCTCGAGCGTCGCCTGCATCTCGGCCGCGCTCGGACGGTACGTCGGTCCGAAGGGCGGCGTGACGTGCCCCTGGAAGCCCACGCCGTGAAGCGGCGCGCCTGCCGCGAGCAGCTCCTCGGCCAGCCGGAAGAACCGATCCTGCTTCGGGCCCGGCGCGAGCACGAAGAAGTCGTTCACGAAGAGCTCCGCCGTCGGGTCGGCGGCGTGCGCGACGGCCAGCGCCTCGGCGATGTAGTCCGGCCCGAGCAGGCGGTGAAAAACGTAGGGCTCCAGCCCATCGGTGGCGCCGGGAGCGCCGAACAGCGTGAGCGGCTCGTTCACGACGTCCCACTGCGCCACGGCGCCGGCATAGCGACGGACGATCGTGTCGACGTGGGCGTGCATGCGGCTCCGCAACTCGGACGGATCGTCGATGGCATTCACCCATGCCGGAAGCGCCAGGCGGCCCCAGACGAGCGGGTGACCGCGGATCCGGAGCCCGCGTGCCCGGGCCTCGGCAACGGCGGTGTCGGGCGTCGAGAAGTCGAAGACGCCGGGCCGTGGCTCCGTCGCCGACCAGTAGACGCCCGCCGTCGTGGAGTTGAACTCCGCGCCGAGCAGCGCGCGGAACTCGGGCCGGGCACTGCCCTCCACGAACGCGGCGCCGACGGCGACGCCAGCCCGGTCGGCGAGCGCCCGCAAGGTGCACGCCTCGCCAGCGGTGACGGGACGAGCGAAGGCCACCAGCGCCAGCAGGGCGAACGAGATCACGAGCACCCGCCGGCTCCTCTGCGGCGTCACGACGCCGGCGCGCACTCCACCTGGCGGCGAAGGGTCCGCAGATCGGCCGCGATCGGCGCGCCGGCGTCCAGAAGATCGCTGCGCAGCCCGGCGTCGAGCTTGCGCCGCGCCGAGCGATTCGACAGACCGCGCTTGTACTGCGCGAGCGCCCTGCCTGCTTGCTGCAGGCGCTTGCGCGCCTTCTTGAGGCTGCTCCCGCAGAGCGACTCGGCCTGCTCGGTGCGCGATCGAGCCGCCACGAGTTTCTTCGCGAGCTTCGGCCCGAAGGAGTCCAGGTCCGGCTCGGCGTTCACGCGCGCGAGCAACTGCTCCAGACGACAGCGGATGGACCCGAACGTCGCCGCGCTCGCGCACCCGGCAGTCGGCAGGGTGGTCGTGGTAGTCGCCGGGGCGATCGTGGTGGTCGTGGTGGTCGTCGAAGCGGAAACTGCGTCACAGATCGCCGACAGGCTCGTCGTGACCTCGTCCGGCGTCATCGGGGCGTCGCGCACCTGGAGGTACGCGATCACCCCGGGGTCGGTCTCGAAGATCGCAGCCGGCCCCGTCGTGTTGTCCATCAGGAAGTACACCAGGGCCGCGCTCGGCGCATAGAGGTTGCCCGTGTCGGTGTATGCTCCCGCCGCAGCGCCGTTGATATACAGCGACACCAGCTGCGTCGCGGCGTCGCGCGTGATCGTCACGAAGACGTCCTGGCCCGACACGAACGAGCCGGGCGCGTACTCGCCCACCGGGTAGAAGCTCACGCCGTCCGACAGCTTGTAGATCCCCGTGTCCTGGGTGGAGTTCGAGAAGTCGATGAGCCGTGCGTACCCGCTGTCAATGGGGTCGTACCGCATCAACATCGAGATCGAGTATGACCCGGTGATTACCGCGGGCGTGGCATTGTCGTGGCGCAGCCCGCCGAATTCGGGGAACGACCAGGCGCGGATCGTCGGCATCGACGCGCAAGCCGAGGCGCTGATCGTCTCGGTCACGAACGCGCCGTTGGCGAAATCGGGGCCGCTGGAGACGATCGTGCCCATGCGGTTGGAGACAGGCACGAGGACGTTTCCCGCACCCTCGTTCGGCGTGAACGAGTCGCGGAAGAGATACGTCTCCGTGACCGCCCCCGCCCGCTCGATGTGCCAGCCTCCCGCCACGGCCAGCTGCAAGACAACGATGAGCGCCGTTCGCACACGATTCATCCGACGATCTCCTCGGGTTGCAGCTCGAGCCCGCCGCCGCTTCAAGCTTCGACCCTCACCTAACAGAATCCCGTCCGCCGCGTCCATGAGTTCGGCGGCGAGGGCGACGAGCTCCGCGGCGGCATGGCGGGCGGCGGTCGCACGTCCCACACGGCTAGCAGTATCCGGGGCGGGCTCACCCCGTGGCGGCCGCCGTCGCTGGCGACGGGTCCGGCGCTGCGGCGAATTGACAGATAAACAGAAGAACGTTAACGCTGATCCGTGGGAACACGCATCTCCACCGATCTCGCCGATCCGCGGCTCATGAAGCTGCTCAAGGCCGAGGCCAACGAGCGCGACACGACCGTCAAGGACGTGCTCACGCGCGCCCTCGAGGCGTATTTCGCCGAACGCCTCGAGACGAAAGCGCTGGCGAAGCTCGCCGAGTCGTCCTTCAGCGAATGGGACGACCCGCGCGACGCGGAGTACGATCGTCTGTGAACGCAGGAGACGTCGTGCTCGTCCGGTTTCCGTTCGCGGACCTCGCGGCGGCGAAGAAGCGGCCAGCACTCGTGTTGATCCGCACCGCGCGGTCATCCCGATACCGCCTGGTCACCCTCGCCATGATTACGAGTCAGGTGGAAGCGCTGACGCTCGACGGCGACGTGCTCCTGAAGGACTGGAAGCCGGCGGGGCTCCTCCATCCCAGTCTGCTCCGCCTCGCCAAGGTGGCCACGGTCGACGGGGAGCTCGTCGACAAGCGCATCGGACGCCTGTCCGCTGCGGACTACGCGACCGCGCGCGAGGCGTTCCGTCACGTCTTCTCTGCCTGGATTCGCTGAGCCGCGCCTTCCACGCACGCCAGCCCTCCGCGACTCCGCCTTTCGCCGCTTTATCGCGATCGGAGCACCCCGCCCGATCACCACGCCGATGCCCGCCCACGGCCCACCGGGTGCCGGTGGGGCCGTGCGACCCGGACCGTCGCGAGCCTCCCCGGTTGCCGCTCGCCTACAACGCCGCGCCGCAGAACTTGCAGAACCGCGCGTCGGCAGCGTGACCCTCGCGCAGGCAGTGCCGGCACACCTGCGTCGTCGGCTGGTGCAGCGAGGCGCGCGCGACCTCGACGCCCACGATGCCGGTCGGCACCGCGATGATGCCGTAGCCGGCGATCATCAGCAGCATGGCCAAGACCTGGCCGGCGACCGTCTGGGGAGCGATGTCCCCGTACCCGACGGTGGTGATGGTCACGACCGCCCAGTAGACACCCCGCGGAATGCTGGTGAAGCCGGCCTCCTTGCCCTCGATCAGGTACATGAGCGTGCCGACGATGAGACAAACCGAAAGCACGCCGCACACGAAGACGACGATCTTCCGCCGGCTCGCCCGGAGCGCGGTCACGAGGACCCGCTCCTCGGTGAGATAGCGGACCAGCTTGAGCACGCGGAACACGCGCAGCAGGCGCAGCACGCGGATCACGATGAGCGACTGGGCTCCCGGCACGACGAGGCTCAGGTAGGTGGGCAGCACGGCGAGCAGATCGACCAGGCCGAAGAAGCTGAACGCGTACGCGACAGGACGCTCGACCGCGTAGAGCCGCAGCGCGTACTCGACGGTGAAGAGCAACGTGAGCACCCACTCCGTCGCCCACACCACGGGACCGATGCGCGCCCGGACGTCGTCGACGCTGTCGAGCATGACCACCACGACGCTCGTCAGGATGAGGACGAGCAGGACGAGGTCGAAGGCCTTTCCCTCGGCGGTGTCCGCCTCGAAGATGATCTCGTGCAGGCGCTCGCGTGCGGTGCGCGGCATGCGGTCCGAGCACGCTACAGCCAGCCGGGCGTAGGGTCCACCTGCCGGGCGGGCACCTCGGGCGCCCACGAACGGCGTGGGGCAAACGAGCCCGAGCCGGCCGGGCGACTCCAGTCGCCGACCAGACGATTCGCCAGCGTCATCGGGATCGAAACGCCGCCCCGCCGGATTCGCGTCCCGCCGTCAGCTCGGTCCAGCGCGGCGCCCGCTCGCGCAAGGCAAGCAGCTCGCGATGGAGCGCCTCCTGCTCCTGGCGCGGGATGCGACCCATCGCACCGAACAGCTCGCCGCATTCGACGACGTGGGTTTCCATCGCTTCCAGCTGCTCGAGCAGCCCGCGGCGCTCGCTCTCGTCCAGCACCGCCCCCTCGGGCAGCGCCGCGACGCTCCGGATGGCCGCGAGGCCATCGCCGTGCTCGCCGTAGAGGCGCTCGACCTCGGCGTCCCCCAGCAGGCGCCGCAGGACCGGATAGAAGCATCGCTCTTCGAAGGCGATGTGCGGGCCGGCCTCCCGATCGAGGCGGTCGGCCCGGTCCTTGGCCGCCCGCAGATCGCCGCCCCTCAGGTACGCGGACACCTCGTGCAGGCCCCGGCCGAGGACGGCATGGTCGTCCCGGAAGGCCTGCGCCAGATCGGAGGTCGGTGCCATCATGGCTGCCTTGCTCGCCTCGAAGCGTATACTGCGGAGCCGCGTCGCGAAACGCACTCGTCGAACATGTGCCGCCTCTACGGTTTTCGCGCCAATGAACCCACCAAGGTGGAATGCACCTTGGTGCATGCGCAGAGCGCGCTCATGGTGCAGAGCCGTCAGGACATCGCGGGCCAGTCTCACGCCAGCGGCTGGGGCATCGCCGCCTACCAGGACAACCTCCCGCACGTCGAACGGCAGGCCTGGGCCGCCTAGCAGGGAGAGCACTTCCAGCGGGCCGCGGCGCGCATCCTCTCGCGGCAGGTGCTGGCCCACGTGCGCCGCGCCACGGTGGGCCCCCCGACGATCCGGAACACGCATCCCTTCGTCGACGGCCCCTGGGCGTTGATCCACCACGGAACCGTGCCGCACTTCGACCGCCTGCGCCCGCGTCTCGTCGCGGCCTTGCCGGCGGGCCGGCGCGCCGCGATCCGCGGCGAGACCGACAGCGAGCACCTCTTCCACCTGCTGCGGCACCTCCAGGACGAGGAGCCGGACCGCCCCGCGCTGGACGTGCTGCGCCGCGGGCTCCGCCAGATCGTGGCCTGGGCCCGCGCGATCGACCCCGCGGCGGGAATCGGCCTCAACGTCATCCTGAGCGACGGGGAGCAGATGATCGGGAGCCGTCTCGGGCGCACCCTCTACTGGGTCGAGCGCCGCGACGTGCAGGACTGCGAGATCTGCGGTTTTCCGCACGTTCGCCACGATCCGCGACGGGACTATCGCGCCGTCGTCGTCGCCTCGGAGCCGATCAGCCACGAGGACTGGCGCGAGGTGCCGGAGGCCTCGGTCTATCGCGTCACCGACCGCTTCGAGCTGGAGATCGAGCCGCTGTAGCGGACGGCACGTGGTCTCTGGCGGTGGAGGCGACTCCTCGCAGGCCTCGAGGGTTCGGCTCCCGTACGTCGCGAAGAAACGGACCCGGTAGGCGGCGTCGACCGGCCGTCGCCGGCCCGCGTCCCTCGGGTGATGCCTATCGCAGCGCCTCCGACGAATATCCCAGAATTTGCCGCGCGATGATGAGTTGGTTGATCTGCTGCGTGCCCTCGTAGATGTCGCTGATCTTGGCGTCGCCCGGATGCCGAGCTTCTCCTCCACCTTGGTCACGTACATGCCGGGCGTGCCGGCAAGAGAGAATGAACCGGGTGGCCGCTTCCCGGGACAGTCGCCGCCATGGCTCCGAGGGTACCTCCCGTGCTAGAAAAGGGCCCTCGCTGTCACAGGCCGACGTTGAGAGCGCAGAACATCGGGGTGCAGCAGGAAGAAGCTTGAAGGTCACACGGTCCTTGGAGACTGAGCGTCCCCGTCCGCGGCTGGCTCATCGCCGCCGGGCTCTGGCTGCCCCGCGCCCGGCGCGCCCGCCGCAGCTACCCGCCGCGGCCGCGCCGCGCGTGTCCCGGCGAGCTCGTCCAGATCGACGGCTCGGCGCACGCCTGGTTCGAAGACCGCGGCCCCACCTGCACGCTGCTCGTGTACGTGGACGACGCCACGAGCCGGCTGATGGAGCTGTGCTTCGCCGTGGTCGAGTCGACGTTCGACCACTTCCGGGCGACGCGCCGCTACCTCGAGCGGCACGGGAAGCCGATGGCTTTCTACAGCGACCGGCTAAGCGTCTTCCACGTCCAGGCCCGCGACCGCGCCCAGGGCGGGCCCGGGTTGTCGCAGTTCGGCCGGGCGTGTCAGGCCCGCACCATCGACCTGCTGTGCGCCAACAGCCCAGAGGCCAAGGGCCGCGTCGAACGCGCCAACGGCACCCTGCAGGACCGGCTCGTGAAGGAACTGCGGCTGCGGGGGCTCAACGATCCCGTCGCGGCCACGCCGTTCCTCCCCGCCTTCATGGCCGACTACAATCGCCGCTTCGCCAAGCCGCCCGCCGTCGCCTACGACGCGCATCGGCCGCTGCGCCCGGCGGACGACCTCGACCAGGTCTTCACGCTGCAGACGACGCGCCGGATCAGCCGCCAGCTCACCGTGCACTACAAGCGCGACCTCTACCTGCTCACCGACACGGTCGCGACCCGCCGCCTGCGTGGGGCCACCGTGGACGTCCGCGAGGCGGAGGACGGCACCGTGACCTTGCACGCCCAGGGGCGGCCGCTGGCGGCCCGCCTCTTCCCGAAAGATCACGCGCAGCTCGCTCCGGGAGCCGTCGTCGCATACCCGCATCTCGCCGGCCCCTTGACCTGGATCGCGGCGCAGCAGCGCAAGCGCGACCAGGCGCGGCTCGCCAATCCCAAGCTCAGCGGGCGCGAGAAGCAGCGGCTGCGCGCGGGCCGGCCCCTGCGTGTCCCGGCCTCCCCCACGGAGTGAAACCGGACATCTCTACTTGGGGCAAAGGCGCACATTTCTACTTTGTGTTGACACCGAGCCCTGGCTGCCCGGCCTCTTCCCCTCTGCCCCGGCTCGCGCGGTGATGTAGCAGGGGCGGCAGGGCGAGCGAGGGCACGACGAATCGCCAACCTCACTGTGCCAAGAACAGGGGGATCGTGGTCTCGCGGAGCGTTGCCATCAGGGTGTCGCCGAGAAGGTTCCGGATCAGGACGTTCCGAGCGCTGTTGCCCATCACGATCATGTCGGCGTGCCACAGCTTCGCCGCGACCATGAGGAGCACTCTCGGATCTCCAGGATTGGACTCGTGGGACACTCTGAAGCCGTGTGCACGACAGTACTCTTCCGCATCCCACAGGAGCTCGCGGGCTTTGTCGTCCGACGGGTGGAACGTCACGATCTTCAGCTCGGCGCCCGGCCAGAGCCGCATCTGCACGAAGCGCTTCATGGCCTTGGCCGATTCCATCGACCCGCTGTAAGCGATCAGCACGCGCGCGATGCTGCGGTACTCTTCAGATACGGCGATCAGCGGCCGCACGCCCGCAGCCACGAGCCGGAGCAGGAGCGACTCGGAGTCACCAGCGAGAAAGTCGTACTCGAAGATGCTCCGCAGGCCGAACACCACCAGGTCGTGATAACGCGCCACGTCCACCAGCCGGGTGAAGGGTTCGCCCGATTCCGCCACCACGCGGTGCTTGATGCTCGCTGCTCGGCAGGCTTCCTCGAAGGCGGTCACCGACTGCTCGATCTGCAACTCGGCAACTTTCATGAGTTCGGCTCGAATGGCCTCGCGCGTGGGCGCTTTCACCAGCCCCATGCCCTCGCCGCGCACTCGCGCCCTGTCGAGGACGGTCACGCCGGTCACCTCGGCATCATGCGCGCGCGCCAAGGTGACGGCCCGTTGAATCGCCACGGGCGTGTAGGTCGTGCCCGCCAACCCGACGAGAATGCGCTTGATCATCTTCGTGCTCTCCGCGTCTCCGAGACCGGAAGGGGTCAGCGACTCTCGGCTGGGGACTCGTCCTTGGCTCCCGGGACTGCAATCCGAGATCGACGAGCGGATGACACCGGCGACGCCCGCCGTGCCCATTTCCGCCGGCCCCACTTCTCCAGCCCCACGATCGTATAGGCCACCGCGGCGGTCAGCAGGATTCGCCACCAGGCGTCCCAGCCGATCGGCGCGCTGTGGAAGAACCGGTTCATGAACGGCGCGTAGGTGAACATGAGCTGCAATGCCACCATGCTTCCCACGCCGACCCAGATCCAGGCATTCGAGAACACTCCCAGCTGAAACATCGACTTCGTCAGGGAACGACAATTGAACAGGTAGAACAGCTCCACCATCACGAACACGTTGACCGCCACGGTTCGGGCGTGGGAGTCGGCGGCGGCCTCCTCCAGCCCCCATTCGACGCCCCTGGCGAGCGCCCACTCGAACGATCCGAACGCGCCGACGAGCATGATCACCGACACGATCAGGATACGGCCGATCAGTGCGCCCGTGAGGATGGGCGCCTTCGGATCGCGCGGCGATCGCTGCATGATGTCGGGCTCCTTTGGCTCGAAGGCCAATGTCAAGCCCAGCAGCACCGCCGTGGTCATGTTGATCCACAGGATCTGCACCGGCAGAATCGGAAGAGTCGCGCCGGCGAAGATCGCGGCGAGGATGACCAGGCCCTCGCCCATGTTCGTGGGCAGTGTCCACACGATGAACTTGGTCAGGTTGTCGAATACGCCGCGCCCTTCTTCGACGGCCGCCTCGATGGTCGCAAAGTTGTCGTCGGTCAGGACCATGTCGGCCGCTTCCTTGGCGACCTCGGTACCACTGACGCCCATGGCCACGCCGATGTCGGCCTGCTTGAGCGCCGGGGCATCGTTCACGCCGTCCCCAGTCATCGCCACGATGTGGCCACCCGCCTGGAGCGCGCGGACCAGCCGCAGCTTCTGTTCGGGCGTCACGCGCGCAAACACGGCCACCTGATCTGCACTATCGATCAGCTGGGCGTCGGATCGCTCGGCCAGTTCGCGGCCGGTCAGCACCAGCGGGCCGTCGGGCCCGACGGCGCCCCGCCCATCGAGTCCAATCTGTCGGGCAATGGCCTGGGCGGTCAGCGCATGGTCGCCCGTGATCATCTTGACGTGAACTCCAGCCGACTGACACGCACGCACTGCGCTGATCGCTTCCGGGCGCGGCGGGTCGATCATCCCTTGCAACCCCAGAAACGTCAGCTCGTGCACGTCGGCATGGCTAATGGACTGCGCGTCGCCTGGCAGGTCGGCGGAGGCCAGTACCAGGACCCGCAGCCCTTTCACGGCCAGGCTCTCCAGCTGCCGTTGCACCGCGACCGCATCCAGCGGAACCCGACGACCACTTGCGTCGAGCATGGCCACGGACTTCGACAGCACCATCTCCGCCGCACCCTTGACGTACAGCCTTCGCCCGGTCGCAGCCCCGCTCGTGTGGAGCGACGCCATGTACTGATGCTGACTCTCGAACGGGATGACATCGATCCGCCGCAGACGCGTGGCCCAGTCCCCGTGGTCGAAGCCCCCCTTGGCCGCCGCGGCCAGCAGCGCGCCTTCCGTGGGATCGCCCTGGACCTCCCAACGTCCGGCCTTCTCGGCCAGCGCGGAGTCGTTGCACAGGAGCCCCGCCAGCAAACACTCCCGTGCGGCGACGTTGTCGGCCAGGGCGGGGCCCTGCCGGCTCACGCACTGGACCTCGCCGAGCGGCTCGTAGCCGCTGCCGGACACCTCGTAGACCGCGTCTCCCGCCAGGATCTCTCTCACGGTCATCTGGTTGACGGTGAGCGTGCCGGTCTTGTCCGAACAGACGATCGTGGTGCTTCCCAGAGTCTCGACGGCGGGCAGCTTGCGGATGATGGCTCGACGGCGAGCCATCCGCGCGACGCCGATCGACAGCGTGATCGTGACCGCCGCCGGCAACCCTTCCGGAATCGCTCCGACCGCCAGGGCCACTGCCGCCATGAAGATATCGAACGCTCCTTGCCCGCGTAACCACCCGACGGCGAACGTCACGCTCGCCAGCCCCAGAATCACCACCAGGAGAAGACGGCTGAACTTCGCGATCTTGCGAGTCAGCGGCGTCTCAAGCACGTCGGCAGTGGAGATCAACTTCGAGATGTGGCCCACCTCTGTGCTGGCGCCGGTCGCGAAGACCACGCCCCGCGCCTGACCGTAGGTCACGAGCGTGGAGGTGTAGGCCAGGTTACGGCGCTCCGCGAGCGAGACATCACCAGTCATGACGTCCACGTGTTTGCTCACCGGGACGGATTCACCAGTCAGAGCCGACTCGTCGACTTGGAGGTCGCGGCAGCGAAAGAGGCGGAGGTCGGCCGGCACCTTGTCGCCCGACTGCAAGACGACGATGTCCCCCGGCACGAGTTCGGTGGAGGAGATCCGCCGCATCTGACCAGCTCGCAGGACGCTGGCTTCCGTGAGCGTCGTCTGGGCCAGCGCCGCCAGCGCTTTCGCGGCACTGGACTCCTGCAGGAACCCGATGACACCGTTCACGAGGACGACGCCAAAGATCACCCCCGAGTCGACCCACTCATGCAGAAACGCCGTGATCGCTGCCGCCGCCAGCAGGATGTACACCAACGGTGTGTGGAACTGCAGCAAGAACCGTATCCACGGCCCGCGCGCTGTGGCAGCGGGAATGACATTGGGTCCGAATCGCGCCTGACGCGCCTGAAGCTCCAGGATGTCGAGCCCTTTTTCGGCGTCCGTTCCCAGCAACTGCAGGACTTCGGCCGCGGGGAGTTGGTGTAGGTTCTCTCTGACGAGCACGTCCACGGTTTGTCATCCTCGGATTCGTCGGGAGTCGGTGACGGCAGTCGCCGCATGCGACACGCCACCGGCCTGTCGTCGGCACTCTTACATTGTGTGCCCCGCTTCCGGCTTCCTCCCGCGGCTTTCCTCCGTCCCACGCGGGCATGCGCAACTCCTGCGCCCCGGGGAGCCGGCGGAGGGCGAGAACGGCCGGCGCGGCGGCGCGTTCCTCATGCTCACCGTCCGTCGAAGACCTCGTCCGGCAAGCCGGTAGCGTACTCGACGTTGCGGAGGACGATACGGCTCGACGTGCGCTCTGGAACGACCTCCATCGTGATCTCGACCGGCGTAGGGTGGCCGGCGATGGACTCCACGCAATCGATCGTGCGAATCTTGTAGAGCATGCCGTTGG
Source organism: uncultured delta proteobacterium (assembly GCA_963851365.1). Taxonomy (GTDB): domain Bacteria; phylum Desulfobacterota; class Binatia; order DP-6; family DP-6; genus CAVQLX01. Next base: position 65,961 of record CAWKPA010000003.1, read on the forward strand.
GCGCGAAGTGTTCGGTGCGCCGCGGTAGAAAATCCTGCTTGTCGAGGCACCGGATGACGCGACCGTACCACACTCAGCCGTGGCGCGCATGTGACCGGCGAGGATGGCGCGGGGTGGCTGGCCTTCGTGCGCGGCCTGGTCGCGCGGGGCCTCGCCGGCGTGCAGCTCGCGATCTCGGACGCACATCCGGGCTTGCGGGCGGCGCTTGGGGCGACGTTGCCCGGCGCCGCGTGGCAGCGGTGCCGCACCCATGCCATGCGCAACCTACTGACGAAGGTGCCGAAGAGCGCGCAGGGGCTGGTGGCGACGCTGGTGCGCACGATCTTCGCGCAGCCCGATGCCGAGCTCACGCGGGCGCAGCTTGCGCGCGTCGTCGAGCAACTCACGGCGCGCTGCCCCGACGCGGCCCACCTCTTGGCCGACGCCGTCGAGGACCTGCTGGCCTTCACGGCCTTCCCGAAAGAACACTGGCGGCAGATCTGGTCGAACAACCCGCAGGAGCGGCTCAACCGCGAGCTGAAGCGGCGGACGGACGTCGTCGGCATTTTCCCGAACCGCGCTGCCGTTGTGCGGCTGGTCGGGGCGGTGCTGGCGGAGCAGCACAACGAGTGGGCGGTGGTGCGGCGCTACCTGACCGTGGACGGGCTGCCCAAGCCGACGCCGGTGTCGCTGCCTGCGCCGGAGTCGCCGGAGGAGACGGTGAAGACCACGCGCGCCGCGTAGCGATCACCGGAGGGTGCCGCGAGGCGCCCGTACACCACTTGCGCGGACGTGGCCCCCCGGCTGCCTGTATCGTGCGATGGCCAGCGATCGGGCGCGGTAGAACTGGTCGAAAGGCATCCATGGCGGAGCACGATCGGGCTGTACTCCCTCCAGGACCGAACGGCCACATAGACGGTCTACGCCTCCACGATCATCTGCGAGTCTCTGGAGGAGCGGTTCCCCCCCCTGCTCGACCCCGTCATGGACGGGCATGTGCACGAGGCCGTTCAGATCGGCTCGCGGATCCGCTCCAGGCCCCGCGCGATGAGACCCACGTCCGCCGGATCGCTCCAGTGGCTGAACCCCGGACCAAGAAACCGGGGCAGTTTTGCCGCGACTCGCCACAGCAGCCCCGGAGACACGTACAGGTAGCGCCAGTGCTCGAGGCGTCTGCCGGCCATGATCGGCCGCTCAGGCTCCAGTAGCACCTCTTGAATCCCCCCCATCGCGCTGACGAGCACGCGGCAGGCCTTCGCCAAGGCACGCGCGTGCCGCAGACGATCGCGCAGGCCGGTACCATACAGATGCTCGTACACTTCGGAGGCGACCGATTGGTGCTCCATCTCCTCGAGGCAATGCCACTCCATGAGGCGTCTCACCTCGGGCACCATGCCCGCCAGCACCGCCGGGGACTCGAGCACCGTCTTCGCGATGGCATAGATCGCGTACTCGCCGACGATCACGAACGTCAGCGCACCGCGCACATCGTCTTCGTCCGTCAACGTGCGTAGTCTCTCCTCGGCGAGTGCCGCGGCGCGCTCGACATCGTAACCGAGCGACGCAAGCCGCGCGTTGAGGCTGGCGTGGTGACGCGAGTGCAACGCTTCCTGCACCAGGAAAGACTCCACCTGCGCTCGCAGCGCAGGATCCGTGACCTTCGGGCGGGCCTTCTTCATGGCACGGATCAGGAACCCCTCCGTCTTCGGTGCCAAAATCGAGAGCGCGTTCCAGAGATGGCTCGTGTACGGGTTGCCACCGCAGTGCAGCGCGGGGGTATCGTCGAACGAAAACTCGAGACCATGCCGTACGGGGATCCTGAAGGGCGTCTTTGCCGCCGCAGTCGTCATCGTCTGTTCTCCTTTCCGATCGCTGCGCTCCGACGCGTCTCGACCAGTAACGCCAGGGTCGAGCCGATCTCACCCAGCCGCCGGTCCAACCCGTCATCGTCTTGATCCAGGTGATGCTGCAGCGCCGCGCCTTGCAGAAGGCCGAGGGCCGTTTGTGCCAGCTGATCGACGTCGCGCACGGGACCCGACACCTCTTCGATTGCGCGCGAAATGATCGCGCGGGACCGCTGCATGACTCGCTGGAGCGCCGCACGAATGGCGGGCACGGAGCCGGCACTGTCCAGCTGCAGCCGGATCAGCAGCCGGATCGGCGTGTGTGGGGTGAGGATGAGGGCCCGCCAACCGCGGAGCCCAGCTGCCAGCCGCTGTGGGAACGACGCCACCGGAGCGACGGCCGCTTCCAGCTCGTCAAGCCACGCGTCGACCATCGTCTCGACCACGGCCGCGATCAGCCCTTCCTTGTTCCCATAGTGGTAGTAGAGGGTTGGAGGCTGCACACCCGCCCGCCGGCAGATTTCGTTCACGGTGGCTCCCGCATAGCCGCCATGGGCGAGCAGCTCCGTAGCGGCCTCGAGGAGACGGGCTTTTCCCCCACTCTCGCTCGAAGTCTCCCTGCTGGGCATATAGTGAGCACTACATACACTAAAGCGGCTTGTCAAAGGGCCCGCAGTTCCAAGCCGAGCGCGACGCGGGCGCGCAGTCTCGGCAGCCTCGGGATCCTGGTCATGGCGATTGCGCCGAGTCTGTTCGCGAGTCGGCTGATCCCGCGCTGGGTCAGCAACTCTTCCGCGATGGAATACCCCACGGTGTAGGGGTTGAGCGTGTCGTCCTCCCCTTCGCCGTGCACGGCCCGCGCGACGTGACCTTCTCGAAGTCTGGTAGCTGCCAGCGCTCGTCGAAAAACGCCCCGGTCGGGCTGTACGATCGGCGGGACGCGCAACCGATACGTGTTGGCGCCGTTCAGCCAATTGCCAGCGCTGGCAACCCCGACGTGCGGCGCCGCCCGCTCCGGAACCACTGGGCACGGCCGTCGTTCTCGGCTATCGCCAATCGATGCGCATTCCCTCCCCGTTCTTCGCCCTCCTGGGCGTCGTCCCCGCGCTCATGGCTTTACACCTCGCCCCGCCGGCCGCGCGCGCGGAGACCGTGCCGGCCGCTACCGGCGCACCGTCCCTCGACGAGCTGAAGAACGCCACGTTCAGAGGCTTCGACGAGCCTGCGGGGCCAGTCACCCTCTCCGGTGGTCGGTGGGAAGGGAAGCCGTACGTGCAGGGGGGCGCCTCGCTGCCCGTAGTGACGCTGGCGGACGACTTCCGGCTCGTCGGCGACCTGGACGGCGACGGCAGCGAGGAGGCGGTGGTGCTGCTGGCGCAGAGCAGCGGCGGCACCGGCGAGTTCATCTATCTTGCCGCCGTCGATCGCAAGGACGGACAGCCGCACAACGTCGCCACCACGCTCCTCGGCGATCGCGTGGACGTGCGGGACGGCAAGATCGAGAAGGGGCGCATCACCCTCGACGTGGTACAGCCGGGCGACAGGGACGCCCGGTGCTGCCCCGGTGACCTCGTGACGCGGAGCTGGACGCTCGCGAGCGCCAAGCTGAAGGAAGGCACCCCGGCGCGCACCGGACGGCTGTCGCCCGACACCCTGGCCGGTACGGAATGGGTCCTGCGGCGTTGGGCCTGGAACGAGTCGGCCCCGGGCGAGCCAGGCATCACGCTGCGGTTCGCGGACGGCCGCTTCGCGGGTAGCGCGGGCTGCAACTCGTATACGGCGTCGGTGCAGGCCGGCAAGCAGCCAGGCGACATCTCCGTCGGACCGGCGGCCGCAACGCGCAAGATGTGCCCAGAGCCCGCCATGGGCATCGAGTCCCGCTTCCTGTCCGCGCTCGGGGCCGTCGAGCAGTTCTCGTTCCGCGACGGACGGCTGGTACTGACCTACCCCCCCGACGGCAAGACTCTGCTGTTCGACCGCGCGCCGGCCCGGTAGCCGCACCGCAACCCTTCCGGGCTTGCCGCCCGTCCTCGCGATTGGGAGGGTCGCGAAAGCCACGAAGGCACCGGCCTCCGCGACACGCCGAAGAACTGGGCAAAGCTGGAGGCTCGAGCCACCGTGATGTCTCTGGAGATCGCCGAGGGAACCTTCGACTACATGCGGTGGTTCCCTGAGGGGAACAAGGCCGCCCTCTACCGACCACCGGAAGCAGCGCCAGCGCCCCGGATCCCCACGGTTTCAGAGTACGCGGAGCACACCTGGCTGCCGCGGAAGGTTCCCCCGACCGTGCGTGCGAGCCTCGCCGACACCTACCGGTGGGCGCTTCGGCACATCCTGGGTGGCCGACGAAGGTCGATCCCGAGCCCGACCCCTTCACCGAGGAGGAGCAAGACCTGCTCATCGACTATTTCACCAACCGGAACCAGCATTATCTGGCCCTCGTCGTGACGATGTTCCGCACCGGGCTCCGGACGGGGGAAGCATGCGGCCTGCGGTGGGGGGACATCGACCTGCGCGGCAGGAAGTTGACCGTGCGTCGGTCCCGCACCATGGGCGAGGACAACCCGCCGAAGACCCGGAAGAGCCGTCGGACGATCACTCTGCTGGAGAACGTCGTCGCAATGCTCAGGCGCGTGCAGCCGCTCCATGCCGGCCCGGACACCTTCGTGTTCGCCACGCAGCAGGGCACCCCACTCGACGGGGAGCGATTCGTGGAGAAACACTGGAGGCGGGCGCTCCGCGCGACCGGCGTGCGACCCCGGAAGTTCTACGCCACCCGCCACACGTTCATTTCGCTGGCCCTCACGTGGGGTTTGAACCTCAAGTGGCTGGCCGACTACTGCGGAACGTCGGTGGAGATGATCGAGCGCCACTACGGCCGGTTCATGAACGCCGACTCGGGGCAGCTCGCGATTCTGGCAGGTCGCGGCGGATCGGGAGGACCGAGCGGCGAGCGTCAACCAATGGCAGCGACGGCGGGGCGTTCAACCCGTCCGGCGCGCGATTCCGCGCTCAAGACCGGAACCTTTGCCGGAACCTTTCGGAAGCCGCGCGTAACCTCGCGATCTACCAAAGCGGAGGGGGGGAGATTCGAACTCCCTTATCAGAAGATGCCGAGACGCGCCGGAAACGCTGGAAACCGTTGTGCCGCATGGGTTTCTTGCATCGCGAAGCCATTGGCCGAAAGAGGCCGAAAGCGGCCATTCTTGACCTAGAAGAGTGCACAAAAGGTGCACAGCAGCGACCGGATACGTGGCTCGTACCCACCCGGAATGAGCTCATGCCGCCCAAGATGCAGGCTGAAACGAAGGGCTCGCACAGTGGTCGTCGCCTTGTGCAGGACGTCCTCGGACGCGACGAACTACATGGGGCAGGTGAGCTAGTCGCCACGGCATCCTACATGACACTCGCCCCGAAACGACCAGCAAAAGTAGTCGAGGCGCAGGCTGCAGTGCTGCCGCCTGTGCGGGGTTGATCGGGACGGAGCAGTGGGGTCGATGCGGTGTGGCGGGATGACCATCCTCGATGCGCTCGCCGACCCGGCGTTGTTCGCGCCGCACTTCCGGATGCCGACGTGGGCGCCGTGGCGGACCGCCTCATCGAAGTTCTTATCCGCCCTCCCACATGATCGCGCGCAAATCCGGCCGGTCCACCGCGACGACGAAGCGCGGAAGACCATCTGCCTCGACGTCGCGCCGGAGCAGAACGACGGCCAGCCCTGTTTGCCTTGAAATCCTTGTCTGCCTCGTTCCCCTTGCGGATGATCCCGATGGTCACGTCCTGTGGGCGCTGACGAACTCGATGGTGACTGGTTGGACGTTGATCAACCTGGCGGCATCCTCCGAACAGACCCGCAGCTCGGTGGAGTTCAGCGGAGAAGGATACCAACCGCGATAGGCTCGTTCGACGAGATGGCGGGACTGCACGAGGTCGTTCCAGATGGCGGCGGGGATATGTACACAGGCGACGCCCCCCTCATCGGGACCTCCGCGTACCAGGGCATTTGCGGAATGATTGTAGACCGTATCGAGGCGGCCGCGGGATCACGCGACATCAGTCCGCCGGCGCCGACGTCTTGCGATCGCAGGAACTGACCGGCCACCAAGCGCACATTGCTCTGCACACCCCGATAGACGAGCATCTTTGTGCCGATGCAGGGCGGCGGTGGCGTCAGCAGCCAGATTGGTGGCGGGCTTTCGCTCGGCCGCAGCGGGCGTAAGGGCATGACGACCTCCGCGTCAGGATTTCGTCGCAGCCTAGCAAGCGAGAAGGCGTCCCCACAACTCATCCTCGTCATCCGGAGGATTGTCAGCCACCTCGGGCTCCCCTGATGGCCGACGCATCCTCGTCGGAACACCCTGCCCGCCCCGCCCGCCCACGACTCGACGCAGCTCGCGGCGCACCTGCAATCGCTGCTCATGGACCTCGGGCTGGAACGCCGGGCGAAGCCGGTGCCCGACTTGCAGTCCTAGCTCGCGGCGAAGGGCACCGGCGGGGAGCCGATCTCGAGACCCGGGTCGTGCAGCGCACCGGCAGCATCGTCTTGGTCGCGCACTGGGAGCCCGGCGTGGTGGAGTTCGCCGTCTACGACGAGGCGGTCCAACCCGAGCGGGTCGAGCACTGCGGAGCGGGCATTGCGGACTGGCGGATCGACCCGCGCGCACCGGTGTTCCGTCGCTGGCAGTGATTTCTGGGATCGCGGAACCGCTCACCGACCGCGTGTATGAGCTCTCGCCGCGCCGCCCACTGATTGCACCTGGCCATCGCTGGCCTCCTCGGTCCCGCTGGTAGCGGATTCCGTGAGGCAACGGCCCGCGCTCGGTAACGAATCAGCTGCGGCAATGCGATGGAGAGATGTAATTGTCGCTCGGCGCCCCTCGCGCGACTGAGCTTCTCTACATGACGCGCTTGCAGTCGAAGGTGTCGCCAGACTCCAGCGAATGCCATGTCATGGTCTTAGCCCTCACATCGAAGAGCGAGAACGCGTACCCGTCCTCCAACGTGATCCGAAAATCGGGGCCCTCTGGCCCGTCAGACTCCGACCGCTCAACCTTCTGAATTCGTATCGGGCCGCTATCGGTGCCGACCCGGTAGTGCGTGGTGCTGAACGTGAACTCAGACACCTCGCAATCCCACGTCCCGACGAAGGGGTACGCTTCGGCAACAGATATCGAAGCCACCTGTCTCACATTCGGGTCGGGGCGAGCAGGACCGGCAACACCCCCTCCGAGACATGCAACGAGCACGATAGCGCAGGCCATGGCGGACGCGCTTCCCGAGATATGCCATTGGCCCCTACGCATTGCGGGCGCAGCGCGCAAAGGGCGGTCGTGGAGTATGGTTGCAGGAGCCGTCGAGGTGGCACCCAACTGCCCCGGAAATCGGACCTTTCAACCCGCCCGCCGGGGTCATGATTGCACGCCGAAGGGGGTCAAACTTCGCCGCCGATTCACAGTGATGCCAGCCGGAATCATGGGCGCCCCCTAGAACAACCCGTCGCGGACGGCAATCCGGCCCTCTGGTCTGCAGCAACCGGAGTCTGCGCGGAACAACGGAGCCGACCGGCCAGGTGGCGGATCGTGCAGCGAGAGAGCCGGGCCGCCCCCGGCTCCACTTCCGCCTCGCCGAACATCCTTCTAGACCAGAACTCGACAATCAGACGTGGGCCCGCCTAGGCTAGCGGGCGCAGCGGAAGCCGAAGTCGACGAGCTGCGCACGACGGCTCGAAGAGCCGTAGACGACGAGCGGGCCGGCAACGGCCCGCCGTCGAAGAGGAAGTCGCCGCCGCGCAGCAGCGCACCGGGCTCCCCCGTCGTGGCCGCCCCCGCCAGGCACTGGTAGTCGCCCGTCGGGCTCACGCCGGCGCTCCACGTCCCGCACGCCGTCGAGCGCGGCACCCAGTCCGCCACCCACTCGTAGAGGTTCCCCACCATGTCGAACGCCCCGCGCGCCGACTTGCAGCTGCTGCGCGACCCGGTGGGGACCGCCGAAAGGCAGCTGCGCGTGTTGCAGTCCGTCGTGCCGTTGTCCGGCCCTGGGTCCGGCGTCCCGATCACCGCCGCCTGCCACTCCGCGTTCGACGGCAGCCGCTTGCGCGCGTTCTCGCACGCCGCCTGCGCCTGGAACCAGGTGATGTACGCCGACGGCGTCACCCCCGGCAGGCTCACCGCGTAGATGTCGTCGGTGCAGTTCTGCCCGCTGTCGGCGCACGGCGCGTAGTCGTCGGTGAAGCCGATCCCGAGCTGCGTCGCGCCGCCCGCCACGAGATCAACGAGCGTCGCGGTGCCCCCCTGAACTTGCTGCACAAGCGTCGTGGCACCCGGCGGGATCCGCCACACGCTGGCTTCGTACTTGTCGATGCAGATGTCGCCGGATCGGACCGAGTCCGGTGGGCACGGGCGTTCCCACTCCCATACCAACGGCCCCGGCTCCCCTGGGTCTCCCTTGTCGCCCTTTGGTCCTTGCAGACCGAGGGCCACGGGATCGAGCTGCGTTTCCGTTGGTCGGCACGCTTCGCGCAGCTTGATCGAGGTGTTGTAGGTGCCGTCGCTGCGGGGCTTGGCACAGAGCACCACCGCGTCGGCTGCGGATACGCCGAGCACGGCAGAGAGCAGCATCGTCGCCAACAAGAGTTCATCGACGCCCCCCTATCTCTCGGCGTGAGGCCGGCTACGGCTCCACCGGCACCGGCCGGCAGACGTCGTCCGCTGGGTTCGCTCGGTCCACGCGGTCCACGAAGCAGTCGGCGTCGCGGCCGCGCATTGTCGGCTCGTCGTTTCTCCAGTCTGCCTTCTTGCAGGCGCGCGCACCCGTTCGCGTTGTCACATCGATCCGGGCGCAGAACTGGGTGACCGAGCAGCCGGCGTCGTCCACCGGGTCTCCAGCGGCAGTGCCAGGGCAGCGGTCGGTGGCGTTGGTCTCCCCGTCACCGTCGGCGTCAGGCAGAGGCTGAGACTCACACGCCGCAAGGTCCTGTTGGCAGATGCCGAGATTCGTCTCGCACTGCGCCTGCTCGTTGTCGCGGTCGTTGGGGAAGGGGTCGCAGGCGTCACCGATCAGATCGAATCTGCGTCCTCCTGGCTGGGGTTCGGTTCGTTCGGGCAATTGTCAGCGTAGTCGGGTACACTATCGTTGTCGGTGTCTGGTGAACTGGTCGACTCCGCATTCACAAAGATTGTGGAGAAGCCGCTGATGGTTAGGTTCTCCGTGGACAATTGAACCTGATTCCCAGCCTCATCCCTCAATATAAGCAACAGGATCGTATAGGGTCCAAGCGGACTGTACTGCGGCAACGTGACTCTGCAGTTCTGAACCGAATCCAGGACGGTCCCCGATACGATCACGCAGAAAGGTGCTCCAGACCCGCCCCCAATTGGGCTTCGGTACACCCAACCCGCGTTGTCACCCGTAAAGCCGGAGAGATTGTCGAGAATCTCAATCGGTAAGGAGATGTCGGCGGGTCCGTTGGTCGTATCCACTACTGGGGTGTTGATGACCAGATCGGACCAGCACCGGCGGCGTCGTGTCCTCCTGCGCCTCCACGCGAAGCGGCGCGATCAGGCTAACCGCCAGCAGGACTGCCAAGGAGCGTTCGGGTCATCGGCATGCCCTCCCTTTTAGCGCGTCAGGAGCCACCCCGCACCGCGCGAACGCAGGTTGGGACTCCGTCTTGAAGCCCGCGTCGACGCTCCCGTCGCCGAAGTACACGTCCCACGCGACTCCGGGTCAGCCTGGTAGGTAGTGGACGACCAGTAGTAATCGGACTGCGTGCACGAACACGTCATCACCGTGCACGCCGCGACGCAGCCCGTGTTGAACGCGGCGACACGGACGGGTTCACCGCCCCGTAGTTCACGAGGCTCTGCAGTTCGTTCACGTTCGGCAGCCGCCAGTCGGTGTAGCCCGCGAAGCCGCCGCCCGCCGTTCAGCGCCGCCACCTTGTCGCGAACGCGTTCGCCCAGGTGTACGTCGTGTCCTTGTCGTGGATGCTGCCGTCGTCCGACAGCTTCTCCCACATGAGCCCGGTCTTCGTGTCGGTGATCGTGCCGTCGCCGTTGTCCACGTAGGCGCGCGCGAGCCCCTTCTGCAGCTCGCCGTCCTGGCCCGTGCCGGCGCACGCGATGACCGCGCCGGCCGCGTCCCAGCACTGCGTCTGGCCGGTCTTCAGCCGCTGCCCCTGCGGCGCGGCCTGGCAGGTCGCCAGGTCGTTCTGGCAGGCGTCAGGTGCCGTGCAGGCGTGAGGCTGCCCTGCGTCGCGGTGAGGTCGATCTGGCAGGTGCCGAGATCGCCCGTGCAGTGCCGAGGTCGCCCTGACAGCGCGAGCAGGTCGCCCGGGCAGTCCGGCAGCACCCCGCCCGCCAGCGCCGTCGCCACGTTCGTCGTGTGCGTGTCGATCGCCCCCTGGATCGCCTCTTGGTCGCCGGTGGTCTGGCACATCCCGCCCGCCTTCGACTCCAACAGCGGCCACTTCACGGCAAGCTTATAGGCGCACTTCTCCAGCGCGAGCTGGTAGGCGGCCGCGTCGCCCCTGGTGGCGAACCTCGCCTCGGCCTTATAGCGGCAGTTGGCGTAGCGGCCAGCTTCTTTGTTCTTGCTCGCCTGGCACGTCTGCGCGGGACTCACGGCGTCCGCCACGCGGGCTACTGCGCCGAGCCCCAGCACGAGCACGAGCATCGCGCCGACGCGCACCCTGGTTGCCATCGCACCCTCCCGTCGGGAGCGTAGGCGCGATAAAGCGGCGAAGGGCGACATAACGCCCGAACCCGGACGTTGGCGGTCCTGTCCCGCCCTGTCTCCCCTCACCCCCCCGGTTGCCGCGGAATGGTCTGGCAGTGGATCGCCGTCGCGGTCACCTGATCGATCGGCATGCGAAGCGCCTCGATGTCCGCCGCCGTCACCGTCGCCGTCGTTACGGAAGGGCAGCGGTCGGGTAGACGCGCCGGGCGGCAGGCTGGTAGGGGTTGAGGGCAACTCGCCCTTTTGAATCCTCTATCGGCTTTCGCCGAGAGCCGATGTGCGGTCGCTATTACGGAACGGCAGCGATCGGGTAGACGCGCCGGGCGGCAGGTTCGTAGCGACCGCCGCCTCAGACGCTGCGATAGCCGCCGTTCACCCAGGCAAGCAGCATCTCGGCGAACTCCTCGGCGTTGTCCTGGTAGCTGAAGTGGCCGCAGCGTTCGAAGATGCGCAGTTGACTGCGCTTCAGCCGCTGGTGCAGGCGCCGGGCATTCTCTTCAAGCAAAAACACGTCGAGGTCACCCCAGAAGATCTGCACCGGAAGGTCGAGGCCGGCCAGGTGGGGGTCCACGGTTGCCAGGTTCTCGGGGTAGGTCTTGAACCAGTAGGTGATCGGACCCATCCGGCCGTCGTAGGAAGCGACGTAGTCGGCCACCTCGGCGGCATGGGGCACGTAGTTCACGCAGGCCAGACGGTAGGCCCCTTCGACAAAGGCCTGGGCGCCCGCGACACGGAAGATCGTGCGCCAGAAGCCGGAGTCGACGGCCTTGTTGATGATGCTGCCGTTGCTCGTCGGCAGGATGCCCGGGCCGTCACCAATCAGCAGGCTGGCCAGCTCGTGCTTCTGGTGGATCGCGTAGTGCAGCGCGGCGGCCATGCCGACGTCGGGCCCTACCATGTGGATATGCTTGAGCCCGAGCTCGCGCACGAACTCGACGAGGAAGCGGCTCTGCGCCTCGAAGCTCATGAACTCCAGCCCGCCGCTGCTGCGGCCGAAGCCGGGCAGGTCGAGCGCGACCAGCCGGCAATGCGGCGCGAGCGTGCCCCAGATCGCGTCGAAGCACAGGATGCTCTGCGGCAGCGGGCACAACAACAGCACGACCGGCCCGTCCTTCCTTCCGCCCTGCGCGATGCGCACCTGGGTGCCGGCCACCGTGCGCATCTCGGTCTTCATGGTGAACCGGGCCGGGCGCGATTCGGCCCGGCCGGCGCCGGGGCGTGCCGCCTGCTTGATCTGCGAGAACTCCGGTGTCACGGCGAGCAGCACGCCGGCGTTGAGCTTGCCGAAAGGTCCGATCGGGTCGGGGGTGGTTTCCATGCGCGTCTCGATCTCTGGGATGGAGCGGATCAAGGCTTACGGCCATCGGGCTCGATGAAGCCGTGCCACGGGCTCCAGTTGTCGGCGACCGGCACGAGGCCCTTCTGGGCAGCGAACTGGTCGTAGATGGCGATCAGCTTCTTCAGCCGCTCGGGTTGCGCGGCGTCGAGCGGCTGCGTTTCGCCCGGGTCGTTGCGAATGTCGTACAGGTGCCACTGGCCGTCGCCGTACATGCCCGGTCGCACCCGCATCGCCTTGTAGTCGCCGGCCACGACATAGCCGTTGCCGAACAGCTCGAAGACCACTGGCTGCGCTTCGGTGCGCGGCTGCTCGGCCCGGCCTTCGAGGAAGCTGCGCATCGAGACGCCAGAAGGCGCGGCGATCTTGCGGCCCCGGTAGCCCTGCGGCGCCGGCTGGACCCCGGCGTAGTCCAGGATCGTCATCGGCAGGTCCTTGACGTTCGCGTACTCGGCGCTCAACTGCCCGCGACGTGGGGACGGCTGGCTCCGCGGCGGGACCACGATCAGCGGCGTGCGCACGCCGCCTTCACCGATGAACCACTTCCACCACGACAGGCCGCCGGTCACGGCATTGGCGAAGTCGGTGCCGATGAAGGCGTAGGAATCGCCCCAGCCGATGTGCTCGAAGGCCTGGCTGAAATTCGCGCTGCACCCACTTCGTGGCGCCCGGATTGCTGAGCGCGCCCTGGTCGTCGAAGCCCTCGGGGCCGTTGTCGGACAGGTAGACGATCAGCGTGTTGTCGAGCTGGCCGGTCTCGCGCAGGTAGTTCAGCAGCAGGCCGATGTGATGGTCCTGCGACTCCATCATCGCCGCGTAGGTGGCCATGACGCGCGCGAAGCGCCGCTTGTCGTCCTCGCTCAGCGACGACCAGCTGCGCAACAGGTGGTTCTTGCCGGCGTCGGGATACGGCGCGTCCTTCGGGAGGATCCCGAGCCGCTTCTGCGCCTCGAAGCGTTCGCGCTTCAGGCCCTCGAAGCCGAGCGCGTAGAAGTGCTGCTCGTACTTGTCGACCAGGAAGTCCGGCGCCTGCACCGGCGCATGCGGCGTGGTGTAGGCGACGTAGGCGAAGAACGGCTTGCCGGTTGGGCGGCCCTGCTCCAGGTAGCTGAGCAGCTTGGCCGTGTACAGGTCGTCGGAGAAGATGCCCGTGGGGCGCACGACCCGCTCGCCGTTCTCGAAGTAGGGCTCCCTCGGGATCCTTCCGGCCTTGACGTCGGCGGCGGCTTGCGGGTCCTCGAGGTCGACGTGGAACACGCCGTCGTTCCAGTGGTTCGCGCCGCCGGTATAGATCCCGTAGCTGCGGTCGAAGCCCCACTGGGCAGGCGGCTCGCCGCCGTGGCGCGTGCCACCGAGGTGCCATTTGCCGACCATGTAGGTGCGGTAACCGGCGTCTTTCAGCAGCTCGGCGATGGTGGCCGTGGTGCGGGTCAGGTAGGCCTCGTAGCCGCGCTTGCCCTTGGCGCCGGGATAGAGCGAGTAGTCGAACGCGGCGAGCCCGATCTCAACCGGGTTGTTGCCCGTCAGCAGCATGGCGCGCGTGACCGAGCAGACCGGCGAGGCATGAAAGCGCGTGAACGTGGTCCCGTGCTGGGCCAGACGGTCGATGGTCGGCGTGCGAGTCGCCGCTCCGGTGAAACCGAAGTCTCCGAACGCGGCGTCGTCGGCGACGATCAGCAGGACGTTCGGCCTCGTTTCCGACGCTGTCTGTGCGTGCGCGGGCGCTGTTGGGGTGCAGAAACAGGCCCACGCGGCCAACAAAAACAGGGTCAAGGATCTCATCGGGAGCGGATAGAGGATTCAAAAGGGCGAGTTGCCGTCAACCCCTACCAGCCTACCGCCCGGCGCGTCTACCCGATCGGTGCCCTTCCGTAACGGAAGTTGGAGAGCGGTCTGCCGATTCGAGCTCGCGGGAACAGCGGTCGGCATACAGCAAGAGTCTCGATCTCGAGCTTGGCCCCCGCATTCCTTTGGGGCCGGGATGCGGAGCTTCAGCTCGAGGGCCCCTTTGCCACGCGCTTCGCGACGCGTCTGAGCTCGATATCACCTTGCCCCCTATGGACGTGCCCCGGTACCATTACACGGTAGCCACCCAGCCAGAGGTGTACAATGCCTAGATGCAGTCCCCGGACCGCCTCCTGCATGGCTCGCGGCGCAGTCGCCCTCGCGATCGTCTGGTTCGTAGCAGTGTCGGGACAGGCTCGGGCGATTCCTCTGACGGATTGCACGGAGCGTATGGAGGGCGTTTTCACAAGCGCGAGTGGGGCGCGCAATCCGCTGCGACTCCGCATCGTGGTCACGGGCCCCGGGTTCGCCCTGTCGGGACGTTTCCGCTGCCGGCGCGGCTCCGCCGGTCGATGTGTAGTGCCGGTGGCGAGCGTCGACGGTCACCTGGTCGGGGATGCCGCGACGACGCGTTATCAGGTGTCCTTGTCTCGCGGCCACGGGGACGCGTATCGGCTGCTCTGCCGGCTGGACGGCACGGCACCGTTTCTCTTCGGCCTCTACCTCCCAGCTCTTGAGGGTACCTACACCTGCGATGACGGTGGGGGATTGAGTGACCGGGGCACGTTTCAGCTCGTGGGTGTGGGCCGGGGTGCGTAGGCGCGATAAAGCGGCGAAAGGCGACATAACGCCCGAACCCGGACGTTGGCGGTCCTGTCCCGCCCTGTCTCCCCTCACCCCCCCGGTTGCCGCGGTCGTGCGCTTCCACGGCCGTCGGCGCGAGACGTGGACCAGGCCAGGCGTCGGCACGACCGAGCGCTTCCGCCACCGCTACACGGACGCGGAGCTCTCGGAGTGGGTTCCGCGCCTCCGCGCGCTGGCGGCCTCCACGGGCCGCGTCTACGCCCTCATGAACAACTGCCACGGGGACGACGCGGTACGAGGAGCGAAGGATCTTGCCAGGCTCCTTGCAGAGGAAGAGGGCGGTTTTCTATAGGTACCAGTCATGGTCCGGTTGTCGATTCGTCTCGAGGTTCTCATCGGTCTGCTCTCGCTCGTCCTCTTCGCGCCCATCCGGGGCATCGCCGCCGTCGAGTGTCCTCCGGCGCGCTATCTCGTACCGGACGGCTCGCCGGCCGCCGTGATCGAAGTGCTGGACGACGGCACGGTGGCGGTCGAAGGCGTGTGTCCTCCCATTCCTGCGAAGCTGAAGGGCAAGCGGCGCGTGCAGAAGGTGCGCGCCACGTGGCCCAAGGATGCGTGCCAGGGGCTTACCGGCAAGGTGAAGCTCAGGGCGAAGATCGACGAGACGTGTGGTACGCTTCGCGGCAAGCTACGCGCGAAGAAGCTTCGGCAGAAGTTCCTCGCGTCGGTCTCCCGATGCGACGATGGTTTGCTCGATCCGCCGGTCGATGGAGCCTGTCCGCTGCTGGAGGGTCCGGGCGATGCGCTCGCGGTGGACGCGGTGCTCGACATGGATCGCGAGGACGGCGTGCCCGACGCCGAGCTGGAAGGCGACGAGGCCGACGGAATGGTCGCCCGCACGCGGCTCGAGGTCGAGATCATGCCGGACGCGACGGTCGGGCAGGTGAACGCCGCGATCGCCGAGGTGAGCGGCGAGGTGCTGCTCTCGATCCGCGGCATGCCGTTTCTCCTCGTTCGCATCCCCGACCCGGGAACCCGTGCGGCGCTGGATGACGTGGTCGCCACCATGGCGGGCATGCCTGGCATCGCGACGGTCTTGCCTGGTGCGGTGCCCGGCCCCGATGCGCTCCCGGCGAACTACGCGCCGATCACCGGCGCGGACCTCGGGCGCATCGACCATCATCTCGCCGTCCGGGCGCCCGCGGCGTGGAACGCGCAGGCGGCTGCGGTGGCGAACGTGAACGTCGTCGTGGCGGACCTGTTCGGGGGCGGTCCTCCGAACGGCGATCTCACCGCGACCATCACGTCGGCGGACTTCGCGACGGGTGCGCTCAGGGATCACGGCTACCATGTCTCCGGCATCGTCACGGGACGTTTCGGTGGGACGGCGTGTACGGGCGCGATCGGAACCACCGGCGCCGCCGGACGCGGCTGCGTGACCGGGATGTATCCGGGGACGCCGCGGCTGCCCGTGGTCGATCTCCGGCTCGGCCTGACCGACCTCGCGGTGCAGAAACGCATTCTGGATCGCGTGTCGCTCGCGACGGGGCCCGTCGTGGTCAACACGAGCCTCAACGACTGCGGGGACGGCGCGTGCGGCAACGCGGCGATCGCGGCCATTCTCGCGCGCCGGTGGGTCACCCTGGTGCGCGACATGGGGCTCGAAGAGCGGTTCCTGCACGTCACGACCTCGGGAAACATCAAGCTGCAGGCGCCGAGCGTCATCGACGCGCAGACGAACAGCGCGTACAGCGCGGCGGCGCTGCTGCCCGGTCTCACCACGGTGTTCGGCTTCGAGCTTCCGAACCTCACGAACCTCCTCGTCGTCGACAACGTCGCGAACGGTCCGGGGCCCGATTTCGCCCCGGTGTGCATGGACGAGACGTCGAAACGGGGCGGAACCATCAGCGGGATCGGCGCGGGGACCGGCGCGGGCTCCGGCGACGACGTCTGGTCGTTCGCCGATGCGACACAGGCGAGCCGCTTCGCCGGTGGTACGTCGATGGCCGCGCCGCAGGTGAGCGGTCTCGCGGCATACCTCTGGAGCGTCGATCCAGGCATGACGGTCGCGGAGATGCAGTCGGCGTTGCTCCAGACGGCGCGTCCCGTCGTGCCGTCCACGACGGCCGGCGACTGCGCCGCCGCGGGCGTGGTGCCGGCGCCCATCATCGACGCCTACGACGCCATCCTCTCGCTCGATGCCGCGGAGCCGCCCGATCCGATCGTCGCGACCGTGCGCCACGCCATCATGGATCACGACGGCGACGGGCGGTTCGACGACGCCGACGTGCGGGCGTTTCTGACCGCGTACTTCGATGGCTTCGTGTCGGCCGAACAGCCCGGTGCGCCCGTCGAGCCGATCGACCGGACCTTCGGTCGCGAAGATCTGAACGGCGACGGTTTCGTCGGCGGTGCGCGCACCGATGCCTTCGATCTCGATCGCGTGGACTCGGTGCAGTACGGCGTGAGCGGGTACGGTCTCGTCCAGCAGGGCGTCGAGAACGGGGTCGCGACCTTCGACGAGGCCGCGGTGACCGACCTCGACGTCCTGTGCTTCTACGCGTACTCGGACCTCTACGAGGGAGCGTCCGCCGCCCGCACGACGCTCCTCGGGTCGGCGATCTGCAATCCCATCCGGCTGCTGATCGGCTTTCCGTCCACGGTCGAGGTCGCCGTCCCCGAGGTGCTCTCCGTCGAGGTGCTCCGCGAGGATCCGCAGCTCGGCAGCGTGCCGCTCGCGGGGGCGCTCGTCGAGATCGACGTGCTCGGGGGGAACGCGCTGGCCGGCGACGGCGTGACGGACGGGCAAGGGCGGTTCGAGACGGAAGTGGCCGCGGACGGTAGCGCCTCGCCGATGCGGATCGTGGCGCGCGTTCGTGACGTTCCCGAGGGGCCGGTGCTGGTCGAGGGCTTCGTCGATGCGACGATCGCGACGACCACCACGACCACGTCGACCACGCTCCCGCCGGGCAGCTCCTTCGTGTGTCACGATGCAGAAGTAGCCGAGCGCGAGGTGCCGTGGCAGGGATTCGGTGAAGACTGCGATCCGTTTCCCGGCTGCGGATGCGAGGAGCGCTGCAGCCCCAGCCCGGACATCGAGCTCGAGGTCACCCAAGACGAGACGGAGCTGGTGGCCGCGTTTCGAAGGCGCTCCGGGGCAAGCCCCATCGCATTTTCCGGTGGCGCCGTGGAAAACGTCCTCACGATGGATCAGGTCGACGGGGACCTGCATCTCGTGGCAACACTGCGATCCGACGGCGTGCTGGCCGGGCGGATCGATCGGGACTTCTTGTGCAACGGGTTCGTCTGTAAGAACGGTTGGGACTTCGAGCTCGGCTGCGGGGCCTCCCCGACGACGACGTCGAGCACGACGCTCGCCACGACCACCACCACCACCAGCAGCACCACCACCACGTCGACGACGGAGACGACGACCCCCACCACCAGTACGACGACGACCACGACGGCGACGTTGCCGCCGGGCGCCGGCTTCGACTACCGGCTCTACCCGGCCACGGGGCCCGACGCGCCCTCGGTCACCCTCGTCGACGAGTTCCGCAACGAGACCGTCGACCTCGATGCCGTCGACTTCCACCTGGCGCCGTCCGGCATTGGCGGGGCGTTCCCGGTCGATCCGAGGTCGGACCTCACATGCTACCAGCACCCGGGCGCGGTCTTCTCCGGGAGCGCGAGCGTGGTGAATCGCTTCTCGGCGAATACGCAGGCGCTCACGCTGACGGGCCCGATCGCGACCTGCGTGCCACGGGACGATGCGCTGGTGCAGGTGGATCATTTCACCTGCTATGGAGCGAGCGGGTCCAGCGTCGATACGCCGCTCACGATCTTCGATCGATTCCAGAGCGAGAGCGTGACCGTCGGTGCGCCGACGCTCTACTGCACGCCGACGGACAAGAACGGCGAGGGCGTGCTCGTCCCACCGACGCCGCAGGTCGTCTGCTATGGGGCGACGCCCCAGGGTGCGGCTCCAGGCGGGTTCGAGGTGACCAACCAGTTCCACACGGCGCCGCTGGACCTCGCCGCTCCGGCGGCGCTCTGCGTCAGCTCCTTCGTCGAGAGCGTGAGCGGGAGCTGACGAGGAGCACGATTTCGGTTGACGGCGGGGGCATCCAGAAACTAGACACCCTGTAAGGTTTTCGGATGGCCCGCGCCGCGAAGCACGCTCCGCGTCCCTATCTGCCGGCTCCTGAGCGCCGGGAGCAGCTGCTCGAGACCGCGGGACGGCTCGTGCGGAGGAGTGGGTGGGCCGGGCTGTCGATGCAGGGCCTCGCCGCCGCCGCGGGGGTGAGCCGCCAGCTCGTCTACGAGCACTTCGCCACGGCCGACGACCTCTACGTCGCGACGCTGATCCATCTGTTCGAGCGCGCGTACGCGAGCACCGAGACGATCGTCAGGCGCGGCGAGTCGGTGGAGGACACGGTTCGCCAGGCGGTGATCGTGTTCCTCGACTTGCCGGCCGAGGAGCGCCGCGCGCTGCGCGCGCTCGCGTCGGAGACCGATCCGGGACGTCCCAGCCTCGCCCGCGCGCGCGCGCGGCTTCGCGCACGCATCGCCGAGCTCTGGGTTGGATACGTACGGGCACAGACGGGCGCGAGCGACGCGGAGAGCACCGCGCTCGCGTGGATGCTGACGACGGCGCTCTGGGGCCTCTCGGACACCATCGCCGACGGTACGATCGATCGCGACGACGCGACGGACCTGTTCGTGGGGTTCGTCGGTCGGACGCTCGCCACGTGGAAGGGAGACGACAGATGAAACGGGATCTGCTTCGCATCGGTCTGCTGCTCGGCGTCGTGGGCATCGCCCCATGGGTGAGCGGAGCGTAGGCGCGATAAAGCGGCGAAGGGCGACATAACGCCCGAACCCAGACGTTGACGTGTAGGCCCCAAGTGCAAATGTCCGGTTTCTCCAAAGTAGAGATGTCCGCCTGGACCCCACAGTGCCGGGTGCCATGGCGACGACCGTGGGGCTGACCATGGGGGAACTGGACCGCCTGCAGATCCTGACCCGGCTCGCCGAGCGGCGGCTGACGCAGCGCGCGGGCGGCCGCGCTGCTCGCGGCTGAGCGAGCGCCAGGTGCGGCGGCTCTATCGGCGCGTTCCAGGACGACGGCGCGGCGGCGCTGGCCTCGCGGCGGCGCGGTCGCCCGAGCAATCGGCGGCTGCCCGCGCGCGTCCGCGACCGGGCACTGCGCGCTGGTCCGCGCGCGCTACGCCGACTTCGGGCCGACCTTCGCGCACCAGAAGCTCACCGAGGACCACGACCTCGTCCTGTCGGTCGAGACGCTGCGCGGCTGGATGATCGCCGCCGGGCTCTGGGTGCCGCGCGTCCAGCGCGCCCGCCGGAGCTATCCGCCGCGGCCGCGCCGCGCGTGTCCCGGCGAGCTCGTCCAGATCGACGGCTCCGACGCACGCCTGGTTCGAAGACCGCGGGCCCGTCTGCACGCTGCTCGTCTACGTCGACGACGCCACCAGCCGGCTGATGGAGCTCTGCTTCGCCGACGGTCGAGTCGACGTTCGACTACTTCCGCGCGACGCGCCGCTACCTCGAGCGCCACGGCAAGCCGATGGCCTTCTACAGCGACCGGCTGAGCGTCTTCCACGTCCAGGCCCGCGACCGCGCCCAGGGCGGCGCCCGGGCTGTCGCAGTTCGGCCGGGCGTGCAGGCCCTCAACATCGACCTCTGTGCGCCAACAGCCCGGAGGCCAAGGGCCGCGTCGAACGCGCCAACGGCACGCTGCAGGACCGGCTCGTGAAGGAGCTGCGGCTCCGCGGGCTCAACGATCCCGTCGCGGCCACGCCGTTCCTCCCCGCGTTCATGGCCGACTACAATCGCCGCTTCGCCAAGCCGCCCGCCGTCGCCTACGACGCGCATCGGCCGCTGCGCCCGGCGGACGACCTCGACCAGGTCTTCACGCTGCAGACGACGCGCCGGATCAGCCGCCAGCTCACCGTGCACTACAAGCGCGACCTCTACGTGCTCACCGACACCGTCGCGACTCGCCGCCTGCGCGGGGCCACCGTGGACGTCCGCGAGGCGGAGGACGGCACCGTCACGTTGCACGCCCAGGGCGCGTCCGCTGGCGGCCCGCCTCTTCCCGAAAGATCACGCGCAGATCGCTCCGGGAGCCGTCGTCGCGTACCCGCATCTCGACGGCGCCTTCGACCTGGATCGCGGCGCAGCAGCGCGAGCGCGACCAGGCGCGGCTCGCCAATCCCAAGCTCAGCGCGGCGCGAGAAGCAGCGGCTGCGCGCGGGCCGGCCGCTGCGTGTCCCGGCCTCCCCCACGGAGTGAAACCGGACATCTCTACTTGGGGCAAAGGCGGACATTTCTACTTTGTGTTGACATGACATGACATGACATGACGACCCTACCTCCCCCCCCGGGGCTGCCGCGGACGAAGACGCAGGCGATGCTGCCGAGCGAGGACGCGGTGCTCTTGCTCCTCTTCGGCCTCCTGATGAGCGGGCAGATTCGCTCGCGCAAGATCGACGGCTGGCAGGAGCTGCCGGCGGTCATGGCGACGCGGAGAAAGGCTGCGTAGCCGCGGATATCAACTCGGACTCACGCGCGGAGTGATGACCGGACCTTTTCCACACGTTGACAGACACGACCGCATGGCGTACGCGCCTACCGTGCAGGCGGAGGCGGGGTTCACCCACCATGCACTGCGGCACTTCTCCGGAAATCTCGGTGCCCCGCAGACCGATCCGTTGTCGCACGCCGACGTGTACGCTGGCCTGCAGGCAGCCATCGGCGTGCTGGCTGCATTGCGCCAGCGCGAGCGCACCGGCCGCGGCCAGCACATCGACGTCGCGATGGCAGCCACGATCATGGCCATCAATGAGCGTGCACACGTTGACCTGAGCGGCCTGGACATCGGGGACGAGCCCGCAATTCTCGGCGCGACCGACGGCTCGTTCTTCAAGGGGCCCGGCGTCGAGACCTTCGTTTCGGCCATCAGCCTGGTCGGAACGATCACGTTCCGTTTCTTCATGGCTGCAATGCGACGGCCGGACCTTGCGCAGGACACGCGTTTTACCACCCCGGGTGCGCGACGGGCGAACCTGGATGCGTTGAGGGCGATCGTGCAGGCGTGGATCTACTCGTTCCCGGACCTCGCGGCGCTGGATGCGCAGCTCGACGAGGCGAAGATCGCCATCGGCGAGATCCGCTCACCCGAGCACGTGGCGGACAGCGAGTGGGCCGAGTACTGGACGGCCACGCATCGCGTCTCCGACCGCAATGGTGGCGATTTCCGCCTGCCCGGGCGGCCCTGGAAGTTCTCGGCCGCGGAACTCGATCCCCCAGGTGAGCCCGCGCTGCAGGGCGAGCACAACGCAGAGGTCTGCACGCTGCTCGGCCTCGATGCGCAGGAAACGGAGCGGCTCGCGCACTCCGGAGCGCTGGTCGGGAATTTCGCGGCGCAGATGATTGCGGTGGTTCTCGGTGAATCGAATTCTGCTGGAGCGACTGAATGCGAACATTGATCCTGTCCTGTATTGCCGCCGGCGTGATCGCAGGGACGGTGTCTCCGTACGCCCGGGCGGAGAAGCCCGTAAAACGGCCAAATGTCCTGTTGATAGTCGCCGATGACGCGGCACTGGGCGATTTCAGTTCTACCGGCGCCGTGACCCGAACGCCGAACATAGATCGCATCGCGCAAGAAGGGATCACCTTTACGCGATTCCATGCCTCACCGGTGTGCTCGATCACGCGGGGCATGTTGCTGACCGGAAACAACCCGGTGGAAATCGGTCTCGGCGCCTTCGACTACTCGCTCTATCCGCCGGCGGAGGGCAAGCCGGGCTACGAGGCCTACCTGACCCGAACGACGGCCACGATTTCCGAACTGCTGCGCGACTCCGGCTACCGCACCTACATGGTCGGCAAGTGGCACCTCGGCGGGACCCGTCACGGCGGCGATCCGCCGATCGAATGGGGATTCGATCGCAGCTACTCGATCTACACCGGTGGCGCCAATCACTGGAACGACCAGGTATTCCACATCGACATGCACGACCCGGAAGTTGCCGAGCAGGTCAAGGCCGGCAAGATCCCGGCTGAGCCGTACTATGAGGACGGCAAGCGCGTCGCGCGGCCCACGGGCGTCTTCTCGGACGAGCTCTTCACGACCAAGCTGCTCGAATACCTCGAGACGGACCGCGAGAGCGGCAAGCCGTTCTTCGCCTACGTCGCCTATACGACTCCGCACGCACCGGTGCAGGCGCCGGACTTCCTCATCGACAAGTACGAGCAGCACTTCTACGAACTCGGCTTCGATGGCCTCAAGCGCTCTCGTTTCGAGGCCCAGAAGAAGCTCGGCATCATCCCGCAGGACGCAAAGTACCCCGACACGAGCAAGAACCACCTGCTGCGCGCCTGGTCGTCATTGAGCGAAGAAGACAGGCGCCGGACGGCGCGCGTCATGGCCACCTACGCGGCCATGCTGGAATCGCAGGACTACAACGTGGGCCTGATCCTCAACTATCTTCGCGAGACCGGCCAACTCGACGATACGCTGATCGTGTACCTGTCCGACAACGGGCCCGAAGGTACGGACGTCCAGGGTGAGCTGAGCAACGCTGCTGCCACACAGTGGGTGCAGAATAACTTCAGCCAGGCCTTCGACGACATCGGGGACGGCAACGCGTTTTCATTCATCGGTACAGATTTTGCCAATTCCGTTACCGGTGGCCTGTCATGGTGGAAGTGGTTCATCGGCGAAGGCGGTATCCGCACGCCGCTGATCATCGTTCCGCCCACCAACCGGGCATTTGCCCGCAAGGGCGACAAGACCTCCGAGTACGCCAACGTCAAGGACGTGCCGACCACGATCCTTGACTACGCCGGAGTCGAGCCGGCCCCGCAGGGGTACCAAGGTCGGAAGATCGTCGCGCCGTCCGGAGTGTCGATGCGCAGCTTTCTCGAAGGCAAGAGCGAGCGCCCTCGCACGGAAAACCAGTGGGTCGCGTTCGAGCTGTTCGGCAACAGTTTCGTCGTCGCGGGTGACTACAAGGCAATGCGCGTCCGGACAGGCATGTACGGCGACGGCCAGTGGCACTTGTATGACATTCGCAACGATCCCGCTGAAACCACTCCGCTCGACGGTGCGCAGCCCGAGAGGCTCGAGCGAATGATCGCGATCTACGACAGTTACGCAAAAGAGAAGGGCATCGTGCCCGTCGCCGAAAACTGGAGTCCCTGGCACGGCTTCATCGACGAAAAGAATCCCTGAGTCACGTCATTCAACCCAATGGAATTCACGCAGCCATGAATACAACTTCCGATCCGATTGGTTTTCTCGGCCGGCTGAACGCCAGTGTGCTGCTCGCGGTTACGCATGAGTATGCTCAGGTCAGGAATGCCGCGCGTCCCGGCGCCGGGCGTGCCGAGTCCCGCGCGGTGCAGTTCAGTATTCGTCCCGAGTTTCGCAGCATCGATGGCGTCAAGGTTCGCTTTGCCCAGGGTGGAAAGCAGGATGGTCCCGTCGTGCTGCTGCTGTGTCCGCTGCCGCAGAGCATCCTGTGCTACGAGCCGATCTGGGACAAGCTTGCACAGCACTGCCGGCTGGTCGCGCTGGACCTGCCCGGATTCGGACGCAGCGAAGGCGGCCTCGAGTTCATGGGCTTCGACGCCCAGAGCCGCTTCCTGGACAAGTTCATCCGCACACTGGGACTCAAGCAGGTTCACATCGTCGGCCCGGACGTCGGCATGCCGGTGGCACTGCATTACGTGATATACCGTCAACACGACGCAGCCAGCGTGATCGTGGGTGACGGTCCGGCCATTGCGCCCTCGACCAACGGCAGCATCATCGACAAGATGGTGGACTCCGGGTTCTGGCGCATGATGTTCGCCGTTACCGGATCCAAGGCTTTTGTGGAAGGCGGCTGTCGCCTCGGCTGCGTGAACTACGTTCCCAGCACCGCGGAAGTCGCGGATTACGTCGCGAGTTATGCCGGGCGCATTGGCACGGTGACGCAATGGTTCAAGGCCTATCCCGAGAACCTCGCAACGGTCGACCCGCACCTCGCCAGCCTCGACCTGCCGGTGCAGCTCTTCTGGGGCGATCTCGACCAGTTCCTGCTCGTCGACAACGCCCACCGCTTGCAGCAGCGGCTCAAGCGCAGTCAATTGCGGGTGTTCGAGCGCTGCGGGCACTTCTCTTACCAGGACAAGCCCGAGGAATTCGCCGAGATGCTGCTCACCTGGGTGGGCGGCGGGTATCGCGGCGTCTGAGCGGGCGCACCAGCTCTGTACAAACATAGAGGCAGCATGACCGATACGTACCAGACTGATTCGGAGCGTAGGCGCGATAAAGCGGCGAAGGGCGACATAACGCCCGAACCCAGACGTTGACGTGTAGGCCCCAAGTGCAAATGTCCGCTTTCCCCAAAGTAGAGATGTCCGCCTGGAGCCCCCAGAGGTGGCGCCATGGCGGACACGCTGGGGCTGACCATGGGGGAGCTGGACCGACTGCAGATCCTGACTCGGCTCGCGGAGCGCCGGCTGACCCAGCGCCGGGCCGCCGCGCTGCTCGGGCTGGGCACGCGCCAGGTGCGGCGACTCTCCCGCGCTTTCCAGGGCGACGGCGCCGCGGCGCTGGCCTCGCGCCGGCGGGGTCGCCCGAGCAATCGGCGGCTGCCCGCGCGCGTCCGCGACCGGGCACTGCGCCTGGTCCGCGCGCGCTACGCCGACTTCGGGCCGACCTTCGCGCACCAGAAGCTCACCGAGGACCACGGCCTCGTCCTGTCGGTCGAGACGCTGCGCGGCGGGCTCATCGCCGCCGGGCTCTGGCTGCCCCGCGCCCAGCGCGCCCGCCGCAGCTACCCGCCGCGGCCGCGCCGCGCGTGTCCCGGCGAGCTCGTCCAGATCGACGGCTCGGAGCACGCCTGGTTCGAAGACCGCGGGCCGGCCTGCACGCTGCTCGTGTACGTCGACGACGCCACCAGCCGGCTGATGGAGCTGTGCTTCGCCGAGGTCGAGTCGACGTTCGACTACTTCCGTGCGACGCGCCACTACCTCGAACGACACGGGAAGCCGATGGCCTTCTATAGCGACCGGCTGAGCGTCTTCCACGTCCACGCGCGCGACCGCGCCCAGGGCGGGCCCGGGCTGTCGCAGTTCGGCCGGGCGTGTCGGGCCCTCAACATCGACCTGCTGTGCGCCACCAGCCCGGAAGCCAAGGGGCGCGTCGAACGGGCCAATGGCACCTTGCAGGACCGGCTCGTGAAGGAACTGCGGCTGCGGGGGCTCAACGATCCCGTCGCGGCCACGCCGTTCCTCCCCGCGTTCATGGCCGACTACAATCGCCGCTTCGCCAAGCCGCCCGCCGTCGCCTACGACGCGCATCGGCCGCTGCGCCCGGAGGACGACCTCGACCAGGTCTTCACGCTGCAGACGACGCGCCGGATCAGCCGCCAGCTCACCGTGCACTACAAGCGCGACCTCTACGTGCTCACCGACACGCGTCGCGACCCGCCGCCTGCGTGGGGCCACCGTGGACGTCCGCGAGGCGGAGGACGGCACCGTCACGTTGCACGCCCAGGGGCGTCCGCTGGCGGCCCGCCTCTTCCCGAAAGATCACGCGCAGATCGCTCCGGGAGCCGTCGTCGCGTACCCGCATCTCGCCGGCGCCTTGACCTGGATCGCGGCGCAGCAGCGCGAGCGCGACCAGGCGCGGCTCGCCAATCCCAAGCTCAGCGGGCGCGAGAAGCAGCGGCTGCGCGCGGGCCGGCCGCTGCGTGTCCCGGCCTCCCCCACGGAGTGAAACCGGACATCTCTACTTGGGGCAAAGGCGGACATTTCTACTTTGTGTTGACATGACATGACATGACATGACGCCCCGACGCCCCTCCCCCCCCGGCTGCCGCGGCGAAGCCACAACGAGGAACGGCCGCATCGGGCGCTGGGGCGGAAGCCCCCACGCACTTTCTCCCGCGGCCGTCGGAACCCCGAGAGTCCAGGAATGCGGTGTCTACTTGACGGGGCTGACTACGCCTCGGCCGGCCTGTTGGCGAACACGTAGTCGTACGACTCGACTGACGGATTCGGTGCGCGAGGGCCAACGCGAGGCATCCTCAGATGATCCGAGAGGCTGGAGTCAGTCCGCCAGCATAGGCGTCAGGAGCTTTCGCAACCGTGCAATCCAGTCCTTGTCGGTGACCTCAAGATAGTGGAAACTCTCATCCACGGCCTGTCGGAGCTTAGCCTGGAATAGGCTGCCGTGCTGGTAGGATTCGACCAAGAAGATGACCGCCTGGTCACCCTCGATCGCATGACAGTAGTACCCGAAACCGTTCGGAGGCTGCGTGTAGAAATGGCCCGGCTGCAAGACAGTATCGAACCGTAGGGCTCCCTCGAACGTCCAGTCGGCACCCGTGACGACGTTCTGGTGCCTGTAGGTGATCATCATGCGCGCAAACACGTTGGGGTCGAGACGATTGTCTTTGCCCATGACGCGCGCTTCCTGAACTTCACAGTCGAAGGACACGCGCTTGACCTTTGCTTCATTCTCAAGGGCGCGACCGGTGGCTAGTACCGGCTCCGGGAATACCCACTCCTTGGAGAAATTCGTCTGCTTGACTGGAGGAATACGATCGTCGTGAGTAAGCACGTCAATCACACGCTCGACGGTCATCGACTCGCCCGTACCCTGCAAGAGTGTGTTCCTTATCTGGAAGTGTAGGCGCGTCGGCTCCTCGGAGAGAACGATAGGTGGTCCGTCGACTACCTCAAGGCGCACGTTGCGGATGAAGAGCGCGGGGACAGTCCTGTCTTGTACGCCCGAAGGCGATGCCGGGGCAGCCTCACTGATCGTAACGAGATCAATGCCGTGGCGGCGAGCTACCGTGATCGCACCGTCCTGGAACCCGGACGTCGATACCATGATCGCCTTGTTCGCGTGGACGTCGTGCGACTTCGTCACAAAGGCATCGACGTCCAATGCCTTGACGGCCTGACTGGGCTGATCCCTACATTCGACGACCACGAGATAGTGATAGCCACCGGCATCGAACCGAACCGTAACGTCGAACTGCCGATCCGAAATCTCCTCGTCCCACGTGACCACCGCGCCGTGATGTTCGGCGCGTTGAATCGCCGCGATGAGCTGTTCAAAGGCTCGCCAACCCGACGCCGTGATCAAGACGCGATCCTCCAGCGGACGCTTGTCGAGGAAAGTACGAGATGCGCGGAGCGCATAGACGTAGCAATGAAGACGAGCTGCCCTCCGCCGCGATAGGGTTCGCGGTGGACCACGGGGTCAACCGAGACGGTGCCCCAAAACAGCGAGGAGGGCAGCCCGATGGAATGCTACGTGGGATTGGACGTGCACAGCAGTGGGCCACGCGTGCGAGGAGGTCGCCTGCCGCTGCGGTCACGGCACGTTCATAGCAGACTGTGTGTAGAATGCAAGAGATGTGACGGTGCTAGGTCACGCCGCGCTCCGTGTTGGGCGCGGGACACCCTGGAGCAAGCGTGCGAGCTCGGCGCCGTCGATCCGTACGCCTGGACCGTCGCCGAGCAAGAGTTCGCGGTCAATTGTCCGCTTCCCCTGGCTCACGCCGCCTCATATCCGTCGCACCCCACGATCTGGAGGGGGTGCTTCCTGTTCGTCGACTCGCGGTTTCTGCTCCCCGCTTCTTTCAGCGCCAGCCTCGCGACCGGACCGGTCTCCCGGCTTCTTCGCCTTGCGGTTCGCTCGAGGTCACTGCGATCAACTCCCTCCAGGATTTTCACCCGTTCATCACCTCCCTGCTGGGCACACAACTAAGCCGCTTCGCGGCAGGCCGGAGCTCGCCGCGCAGGCGCAGGGGGGCCATACACGCTACGGTCCCGCGATGAGCCTGCCCATGAAGGTTATCGTCCCCCCGAAGGTGGCACCGCCCCCGAGCCGCGAGAAGGTAACCGTCTCTCCCGACGCGAAGCTGATTCCAGCGTTGAAGGACTGAGCGCCCGGCGAGTTGGGAATGGCGGTCCAAGTGAGACGAGTTCCCGAACTATCCCTGAGCTGCCATTGCCCGCAGGGCCAGACTGAACAGCCGCTGTCGCCGTACACTCCGTGAATGTCGGTCAGGACGAGCCGACGCCCAACTGGTACCGTCACAACGTCCAGCGAGCCCGGTCCAGGGGAACCCATCGAATAGGTAACGTCGAACAGCTGCTCTGTCGCTGGGGAAGCAGGGTTTGTGACCTCAACTGGGATAGGCGTCGGTAGACTTGTAACCTGTACGGGTTGCGCAGCAGGGAAGTTCGCCACCTCTACCCTCGCCGGACTGACCCCGAACAGAACGTTCCCAAACTGATCTACAACCGCCGACAGCTTAGCTTTTCCCCGAGTTGGGAAAGTCACCGGCACTGTCAACGTCCAAGCAAGCCCCGGCGCTCAGCACCAAGCCGAGCGCCAGCAATGACACACCTGCCCTATTTCGCATTTGCTTGCTCCTTCGGTTCAATGCTGCCGACCTCAGAGTGCAAGAAGAGTGCCTCGACATCAACAGCCGCCGAGCACCGGACACGTCCCGAGCCAGGGGGTGGTCTGCAATCAGGGCGCCACGGCCAAGTGCGCGGTCTTGGCCGTCGCTTCGGCCACGGCGGCCGCCGGCGCGATGTGCTGGAGGTAGACGCTCGTCGTGTGCAGCGAGCGGTGCCCGAGGAGCTGTTGGATCGCGTTCAGCGACGTCCCGCTCTGCACCTGGGCAAGCGCCCAGCCGTGGCGGAGGCCGTGCGGGTGGACGCGCTTCTCGATGCCGGCTTTCGCCGCGAGCCGCTTGCAGAGCGTCCTGACGTAGGAGTCCCACAGCGGCTCGCCGCGGAGCGTGCAAAAGAGCGGATGCCGACCCGTGAGCCGGAGCCGCTTCCGGCAGTCGAGCCAGCGGTCTACCGCCTCGGCCGCGTCGCTGGGCAGCGGCGCCGTGCGCGCCTTGTCGCCCTTCCCGTGGAGGATGCGGAGCGAGCCACCTGCGGGGTCGAGGTCTTTCGGAAAGAGCGCCAGCGCCTCCGAGATGCGCAGCCCGCTCCTGAACAGCACAGCCAACAGGGCGCGGTTGCGGATGCCGGTCGGCGCACGCCGCGAGCAGGCGGCACGGAGCGCCTCGACGTCGGCGAGGCCGAGCGGTTCGGCGGGGAAGCGGCGGGTCGGTTTCTTCCGTCGGGGCGCGGGGGTGCGTTTCCTGGGCATCGGGCCTCTCTTGCGAGCTGAGTGTCGGTTCTCCTTCGTTTCGACACTCTATGGGGCGTCTACACCCGCTCGGGCCGACTGCGCAAGAGAAACGACACTCTATGGCGTTGATCGGGGCTGCGGGTTCTCTTGCCCGGTGTCCACCGTCGGCGCCGGTACCGGCGGCACGGCGGATGCGGCCGGACACCGGCCAGCCGGGCGGGGCCGGCGTGACCCCGCCCCTACGGCGGACCCGGTCTGCGGGGATCGGCGCAGAGACCTCGCACGCGGGCACGCCGCGTCCCAGTCACTCAGGCGCCGGGTCCAACCACCACAGCCAATGTCCGCGGCCGTGACGAGCAGGTGGCGCAGGGCACAGCGCGTGCCGCCACTCCGATCCCGCGTGAGGGAGCTGCAGTCGGCACACGTCAGGCGGTCCTGGGAGTCGAGGTCGAACGGCAGCGCGTTCCGAAGCTGCCGATCATACGGGCGCAGCACCTGGCCGACGGCCTCGCTCGGGTCCCCCATCAACAGCAACTGGCTCGTCACCGGGCGAGCCAACGCCAGCATGACCGCCTCCGCCCGATCCGGGCTCTTCACGCCGCGCTTCCGGGCGTCCTCCTTGCGTTCGATCTCGATCTGGCCGCGCGCGGTGTGCCGGTAGCGGATGCCGGCCAACTGCGCGATGGTGCGCTCGTCGGTCAGCCCGGCGACGTCGCCGTCCTGGAAGCGCGTGCCGGAGCCCCCAGTAGAGCTCGGCCTTGAGGTTCGCGATACCGCTCGCGATCGCTCGACCGCTCGCCGACGTTCACGAAGCGCACGGGGTAGCCCAGATCTTCCAGATGCTTGGCGAAGTAGTGCCCGATCCCGGCGACGTCGACGTTCACGGCCTCCAAGGCGGTCGCCGATAGGGGGCCAGGGTGGCGGCGACGGCGCCCCGAGGGTCGGCCTTGCCCACGCCTGCAACGTCGAGGATCGCCCGGCCTCCGCGAGTCACGAGCACGGTTTCGTCCTCGCCCGGACCCGCCACGTCCAGGCCCGCCGTACAGCCGGCCCGCCGCAGTCGGCACGCTGGCCGGCGGGCCGCCTCGTCGAGCCAGGCGAGCGAGATCAGGGCATCGTCGGCCTGCGTCGGGAACTGCCCGAGGACGCGCGCCTCCCAAGCGGGTGACCTGGCCCCCATTCCGCATACTTCTCCCGCACCCAGCGGCGCGTGACGAGGTAGGGACGGGGGCAGTCATCCAGCGCGGGATCGGAGCAGGGCGAGCGACTCGTCGAGGTTCAGCCCGGCGAGATTCGGACTGTCGAACGCGGAGATCGTGAACGTGCACCAGCCGTCCCGGTTGCTCGTGAAGGCGTCGTAGAACGGCCCGCTCGCGATCGTCGGGTTCCCGAGCGCGAGCACGCGCACGTCGCCGCCCGCGCGAATGCCCTCGATCGCCTCCCAGATCTCGGCCTTCACCCCCGGCGCCTCATCGACGACGATGAGGATGCGGCCATGGAAGCCCTGAAACCGCACGCCCTCGTTCGTGGACAGGCCGATGGCGTAGTTGCCGGGGCCGATCCGCAGTTCGGTCTTGTTCAGCGGCGGAAAGGCGATGCGGCTGGCCTGCGCGGCGCGGTGAATCTCGCCCCACAGCAGCTTCTCCACCTGCGTCCACGTCGGCGCCGTCGTGACGACGACGCCGTCCCGGTAGCGGGTCACGAACCAGAGGACGGCCAGGGCGGCGACGAAGGTCTTGCCGCTCGCATGGCACGCCTTGACGGCGGTGCGGGGCCGGCGCGCCACCGCACGGAGGATGGCCTCCTGGAGGGGCCAGACGTTCTGGCAGAGCAGGCCGCGGGCGAACCGGACCGGGTCGCACACGACGGCCGCGAGGGCGGCGGCCTCGTCAGCCTGTCCCGGCGCGCTCGGCATCCGCCACCACCGCCTGGACGAGCGTCGAGCGACAACGTCTCGCCGTCCTTCCCCGCTAGCTCCAGCCCCTGCGTGGGCCTGCCGAAGCCGCGATCGGCGAGCCAGGTGGCCGCCTCGAGGCGGTCGCGCAGCTTCACGCCTTCGACCTCGCCCCGGAAGACGCGCACGACGAACGCGACCAGCTCCTCCCCCTCGCGCGTCTGCGCGCGGATGGCGCTGACGATGCCCTTGGGGCGACCGCCGGGGTTCCCGGAGTGCCCCTTCGGGAACGGGCGCCCCGGGCCCCGGCGCGCTGTTTCGGCGCTGTTTTGAGCCAACTGGCCCCCCGTACGCGATCACAAGCATAGGCGAAAACAACGCGAAACTCCAGAGGACGTACAAAGCACCGAGGTCCTTCGCAGGGGGAGGTGTTTCGGAGCCACCAGCCGGTGGAACACGCCGAAGCTTGAGCGTGTAGAACCCGCTTCGACGGTAGCCTCGCCGGTGCCCGACCGCTGGGCAAAGGACGCCGTGATCCGTGGTCACAACGCCCCCCTGAACCGGCCAAAGCCCGGCTAAAGCGTAAGATTCAGCCGTAAGTACTTGAATCTACGCGCAGGACAGCGGAGATGGGCGAGTGGAGCTTCCCGACCTGGCAGACCGCGCCTTGCAATTGGCCAGACGTCCCCGCACCAGTTCTTCACCTCATGCCTTCCTCGCCGCCGGACGGGTCGTTCCACGTTCCGGACGACCATGACTCAGCCATCCTGAGAGTTGCCGACCCGCTACTCGACGAGGTCGTGAACTTTGGCTTGGTACTCCACGGGCGGGTTTCCAACGTCCCCGGCCAGCAGGAGCACCACTTGGCCGTGCACTTTCTCTACCGACGAAACTTCTGGATCTCACCGACGCCTTCCGCCTCCTCGCGCGGGAGTTTGCTGCAGGTCCGGGCAGACTTCAGCTCCGGGCGGTTTTCGAAGCGGTCCTGGGCCTTGAGTGGATCGCGAGCGAGAATTCGGAGTGTCGCGGCATCGCATACCTCGTCGGGGACACCCTAACGCAGCTCGCTTTCTGGGACAGAATCATCGAATCGTCTATCGGGAACAAGCTGCCGGAGACTTTCTCGACTATGATGGCCACTGTGACTGCGAGGCTGGAGCGGCCAGGGTGGGCGGAGGCGTATCAGGAGTTCATCGCCGAGCGTGGTCGGCAGCGGAAGAGGCCACGCCCTCGATGGTGGCCGCCTTGGTACTCGCTCGGCGGTGGCCCGTCCGATATCGCAGGGCTCGCCGCTCGTTGCGGGCGATCGGGCGACTACGACCGACTCTACAGACACTGGTCACAGGCCACTCACGCGGTTGACGTCGTGTGGCAGATGAAGCCAACGGGCGATGGACTCCGTCCGCTTCGCTCTCCGATTCTCTTAGCCCCCGCCGTAAGTCTCGCCGTCGAATTCGCCACCAACGCGATGAAGTTGACGCTCCACTCGTTCGGATTGTCAGACAGGGAGGCTATTGTCCAAGAGTGGCTGGTGCGCGAAGGGATCAACGCCCGACTCTCAACTGCTCGAGTCAATGGCGCCTGACGTAACGTAAATCCTGGACTCCACACGAGGCCGTCAGTCGCGACTTTGCTCGCCGTCCGCGCGGCACCGCGCGGCGCTCGAGGCCGAGGTCGCGAAGCACACCCTGGAGGTGGTTCGCGAGCGCCGTCCGCTCCTTCACAACGGGCAGCACAGACTTCGTCTTCAAGTTCACCAGCGACCTCTGCGCGAGCAACCACGCGTCGAGGGAATCGAGGAGCAGCTTGGTTCCGCACCGCCATCTCGACGAGTTGCTGCTGCGCCGTCGAGGGGTTGCCACCGAGGTCGCGGATCAGCTCGGCCCGCCAGGCGGCCAGCTACTTACCGAGGGTGGTTCGGCGATCGATCACCCTCGGCCCGAGCTGTCGTAGCGTCGCCTTTAGCGTGCAGAGACCCGCTGCGACGATAGCCGCGCCGGCGCCCGACCACCGGGCCAAGGACGCCGTGATCCGTGGTCACAACACCCCCCGAGCCGGCCAAAGCCCGGCCAAAGCATAAGCTTCAGCCGTAAGTGCTTGAATCTACGAGCGGAGGGGGGGAGATTCGAACTCCCGAGGACTTGCGCCCTGGCGGTTTTCAAGACCGCTGCCTTAAACCGGACTCGGCCACCCCTCCGGGGGAGAGCGGCAAGACGCCACGTTCCGGTGTCGGCTTAGCACGCCGCCCGGCGATTGTAACGCGGCCGCCGTCTGGTCGACCGCCGCGTGCTGCGTGCGGCGCATCGCCGCATGCGCACTGCCGCGCCGGCGCTCACGCCCCCGCCAGCAGCGCCCGCAACTCCTCCTCCTCCACCACGTACCGGGCGCTGCAGAACTCGCAGGTCGCCTCGGCGCGACGCTCCGACGCCAGGACGTCCTCGATCTCCGCGCGCCCCATGGCGAGGATGGCCGTGTCCACGCGCTCCCGGCTGCAGCGGCAGCGGAAGCGGACCTCGCGCTCCTCGAGCAGCGCCACCCCCTCGCCCGCCACGGCGTGGAGAATGCCCACCGGGCCGAGTCCGTCGCGCACCAACTGCGACGGCGCGGCGGCGCGATCGACGCGGTCGGCGACGTCGTCCAGCGCCTCCTGCGTCACGCCGGGTAGGCCCTGCACCAGATAGCCGCCGGCGGCGACGACGCGGCCGTCGCCGTCCACGTAGACGCCCACCCCCACCGCCGCGGGCGTCTGCTCCGACGACCGCAGGTATTCGGCCAGGTCGGCGCCGATCTCGCCCGAGGCCAGCGGGACCACGCTGCGGTAGAGCTGTCCGCCGGCGATCGGCACGCGCATGACGCAAAGCACGCCCTCCCCCAGCGCGCCGCCGACGTCGAGCTTTCCCGCGCGCGGCGGCAGGTGCGTCGCCGGGCGCGTCACGAACCCGCGCACGTCGCCGTCGGGCGTGGCGTCCACCAGCACGCCGCGGAGCGGACCGTCGCCGCTGAACTCGAGCGACAGCCGCTCGTCGCGCTTGATCGTCGCCGCCAGCAGCAGGGCGCCGGTGAGCGCGCGGCCCAGCGCCGCCGTGGCGGTCGGGGCGGTCCCGTGTCGCCGGCGCGCCTCCTCCACCAGATCCGTGGTGACGGCGGCCAGCACGCGCACGGTGCCGTCGTGCGCCAGCGCGCGGGCCAGCCGGTCAGCCACGTTCGGCGCCCGCGGCGTCGCGCAGGCCGGCCGCGAACTCGTCGGCCGGCACGAACCCGATGAAGCGACGGCGCTCGCGACCGTCGGGACCGAGGAGAACGTACGTCGGCACGCCGGGCACCTGCCAGCGCGTCATCAGCGCTTCCGCGGCCGCGTCCTGCTCGGTGACGTCGGCCTTCAGCGTGGCGAAGTGCCGCGCCGCGTGCACCACGTCGGGATCGCGGAACGTCGTCCGTTCCATTTCGCGGCACGGCAGGCACCAGGCCGCCTGGAAGTCGATCAGCACCGGCTGGCCACCGTCCGTCGCCTGCGCGAGCGCCTGCTCCGAGAACGGCGCCCAGGCGAGCCCGCTCTCGGGCTCGCGCGCCGTCAGCCCCGCCAGCCCGACCACGATGGCCCCGACGCCCGCGGTCCGCCGGAACCACCGGTAGCCCACCGGCTCGCCCTCCACCGCGCCGAGGAAGCCGAGCACGATACCCGCCACCACCAGCAGCGCGGTCCACAGCCCCTGCACGGCGACGGCCGGCAGCAGCGGCGTGACGAAGTGGAGCGCGATGCCCAGCAGCACGAAGCCGAAGAGCCGCTCCACCCAGATCAGCCAGGCGCCCCCGCGCGGCAGCCGGCGCAACCGACCGGCGACCGCCGCCAGCGCCAGGTAGGGCAGCCCGAGGCCCAGCCCCAGCGTGAAGAACAGCGCGAAACCCAGCGTGGCCGACTGCTGCGCGCCCACGTAGAGCAGGAGCGCCGCCACGATGGGTCCGATGCACGGCGCCCCGACCACGCCCATGGTGAGCCCCATGAAGAACGCGCCGAAGGCGCCCTCGCCGCCCCGGCCGGCCGCCTGCATCAGCGCGGCCGGCATGCGGAGCTGGTAGAGGCCGAAGTTCGACAGCGCCAGCGCCACCATGAGCAACGCGATGCCCCACAGCACGGCCGGTTGCTGCATGGCGGCGCCAAAGAGGGAGCCGGTGAGCGCCGCGGCGACGCCCAGCAGGGAGAACGTGAGGCAGATGCCCAGCACGTAGAGCAGCGCGTGGCCGAGCCGCGTGCTCTCGGCCGCGGTGCGGCCGCCGAAGAACGCCACCGTGACCGAGATCATCGGGTACACGCACGGCGTGAGGTTGAGCGCGAGACCGAGCAGGCCCACCCACAGGAACGTGGCGCCCCAGCCCCAGCGCGCGACGAAGTCGGCGACGGCGTTGCCCTGCACGCCGGCCGCGGCCGGACCGCCCCCACCGGAGGTCAGCTCCACCGAGCGCGGCGGCAGGCAGGTGGTGTCGTCGCACGCCTGGTAGCGGAGCGTCGCGCGCAGCGGCGCGTCCGGGTCGGCGGGCGTGCCGCCGAGCGGCGCCGCGAGGTGCAGCGTCCCCTCGTAGAGGAGCAGCGGCGCACCGGGCGAGAACGCCAGCGTGCGCTCCACCGGCGCGGGCCAGGCGACGGCGCCGACGGTCCTGCCGGGAGGCGGCGCGAACGCCAGCGTGGTGGGGATCAGGAACTCGTCACGCGGCTGGTGCGCGTTCACATGCCAGCCTGGCTCGATGACGACCTCCACGACGGCTTCGGTCGCGGTGGTGCGCAGCGTGGCGCGCAACGGCTCCTGGGCGGCACGCGCGACCACGGCCGCCACCACGACGAGCAGTGCCGGCAGCAGCCGGCCGGTAGACCGCGCCAGCGTCACGTGCCGCGCAGCGGGACGACCTTGGTCGCCCCGGGCTCCTCCGGGCGCGCGCCCGCATCGTCGCTGAGCGGCACCCACTCGACGATCTCGAGGCCGTACCCGGGCAGACTCACCAGCCTGAGCGGGTTGTTGGTGAGCCAACGGATCTTGCGGACTCCGATGTCGCGGAGGATCTGCGCGCCGATCCCGAAATCGCGGAAGATGCTGGAGCGCGGCGACGCGAAGCCGGTGCTGGGCGCGGCGGGGCTGCCGGCCTCCGGCACGTCGAAGACGTCGACGCCGCGGCCCGGGCGCCGCAGATAGAGGATCACGCCGCGCCCCTCGGCGGCGATGCGCTCCATCGAGCGGTGGAGCAGCGTGCGCGTGTCGCGCGGCGCGTAGCCGAAGATGTCGCCGGGCAGGTATTCCAGGTGCGGGCGCACCAGGACGGGTTCGGGACCCGTGACGTCGCCCTTCACCAGCACCAGGTGCTCGTTGTCGTCGATGTCGGTAGTGTAGACGAGCGCCCGGAACTGCCCGCCGTAGATGGTGGCGAGCGGCGCCTCCGCGGCGCAGTGCACCAGCTTGTCGTGCTGGCTGCGGTACGCGATCAGGTCCGCGATGGTGGCGATCTTGAAACCGTGCCGGCGGGCGTAGCCCTCCAGATCGGGGAGGCGCGCCATCGCGCCGTCCTCGCGCATGATCTCGCAGATGACGCCGGCGGGCGCGAGCCCGGCCAGCCGCGCCATGTCGACGGCGCCTTCGGTCTGACCCGCCCGCACCAGCACGCCACCGCGGCGGGCCCGCAGCGGGAAGACGTGGCCCGGCGTGACGACGTCGGCGGAGCTGGCGTCCGGCCGGATGGCCGTGCGGATGGTGGCGGCGCGCGCGGCGGCGGAGATGCCGCGGCCCAGACCGTTCCGCGCGTCGATCGACACCGTGAACGCGGTACCGAGCGGGGAGCGGTTCTCGCGCACCATCATGGGCAGCCCGAGTCGGTCGCACTGGCTTTGCGTGAGCGACAGGCAGATCAGGCCGCGGCCGTGAGTGGCCATGAAGTTGATGTGCTCGGGCGTGACGCGGTCGGCGGCGACGAGGAGATCGCCCTCGTTCTCGCGATCCTCGTCGTCCATGAGGATGATCATCCGCCCGGCGCGGATCTCGTCGAGCGCCTCCTCGATGGGGACGATGCTGGAGCCGGAACGCCTGGGCATCTGTCCGGAGGATACCGCCGCCCCCCGGGCGAGGCCAGCGGCGAGGCCGGGGCCACCGCCAGAACCTTCGCGGGTCGATGGTGGGCGGACTGACGGGTCAGTCGGCGGGCGCGGAGCGCGGGCGCGCGCCGTCGGACCCGAGGGGTGGCGCGAACGGCGGCGCCACGTTCGACCGCCGCATCAGCATCCAGCCGGCGCCGCCGATCGCCCCCATGACGGCGAACGGCAGGAGCGAGAGGACGAGCGTGCTCCACCAGTAGGCGCGCAGGCTGGCGGCCTCGTTGCCGAAGCAGACCGGGCAAGCCTGGGCGCCGGTAGCCGCCGCGACCAGCAGCGCGACGACGACCCTCACCACAAGTACACCAGGGTGTAGAGGATCGGCCAGATGCCGACCACGAAGAACCAGTAGAGACCGACCGCGGTCGTCACCGGCTCCAGCCGGTCGGTGAGCTTCCCCTGCCAGACCAGCAGCCAGGCGACCAGCAAGGTGAGGACACCACCGAGCACGTGGACGCCATGCACGCCGATCAGCGCGGAGAAGAGTCCGCCGTAGATGCCCGGGGAGATCGCCAGGCCGTGGCCGACCAGCCGGACCCACTCGACCCCCTGCACCAGCAGGAAGAGCGCGCCCAGGCCCGCCGTGACGCCGATCCAACGCTCGACCTCCGACTCGACGCCGCGCCGTGCCGCCCGCAGCGCGCGCCACATGGTCCAGCCGCTCGCCAGCAGCACCACGGTGTTGATCGCGGTGATCCCGACCGGGAACCGTGGCTGCCCGGGGGGCGGCCACTCCGGCACCTGCGACCGCAGCACGAGGAAGGCGCTCACCAGCCCGGCGAACAGCATCACCTCCGAACCGATGAAGAGCAGCATCCCGAAGACGGCGTTCGACGCCGTCCGTGCGGTCGCCACCGGCGGGGGCGGCGGCTCGCCCGGTCGCCTGGGACCGGGCGCGATCACGGTGAGCCTCGGTTTCACCGGAAGGCGATGTCCGGCATCAACGTGAGCACCATGCCGATGGCCAGCAGCAGCGGCGCCACGAGCAGCGCATAGAGCATCGGAGGGACGTTGTGCAGGTGCATGAAGTTGCGCAGCACGAGCACCGCCTTCACCGCCGCGATGCCGAAGATCAGCAGCAGTGCCGCCGTCTTCGACAGGTGGAGCTCGAAGACGAGCATGCCGAGGACCAGGAGCGCCACCAGCGCGCCCCAGATCCAGACGTACAACCGGGTGTTGTGATGGGCGGGGGCGTGGGTCATCGCGTCCTCACGAGAGATAGAGCAGCGGAAAGAGGAATATCCAGACCACGTCGACGAAATGCCAGTACAGGCCGGCGTACTCCACCCGCTGCCGGATGGCGTGCCAGGTGGGCCGACCGATGGCGACGCCCACCGCGAAGATCCAGATCACCCCGATCAGCACGTGGAGCCCGTGCAGGCCGGTCATGCCGTAGTAGTACGACCAGAACGTCGAGGTGGCCGGCGTATAGCCGTGGTGGATCTCGGTCGAGTACTCGTAGGCCTTGTTGCAGAGGAAGACGAGGCCGAGGGCCGCCGTGACGAAGAGGAAGCGCTGGGCGCGCTTGTTGTCGCCCGCATCCGCGGCGGCATGCGCCTGGACGATGGTGAGGCTGCTCGTCACCAGCACCAGCGTATTGATGGCCGCGATGGTGGCGTTGAGATGCGTCATCTCCTCCGTCCATCCGCCATGCGCGATCCGCGAGAGGATGTACGCGCCGAGGAGTCCGCCGAACACCATGATCTCCGAGCTGAGGAACCACCACATGCCCACCCGACCGATGGGCAATTCGCTCAACGTCCGGGGATGACCCGACGCCGCGTGGGGCTGGGACGTGGCCGTCATGACGCGCACCTCCTCCGGTTCAGGACGCGGTGGCCGCAGCCGGAACGGTCTGCGGGATGTAGTCGGCCGTCTCGCCCGGCACGCTGTACTCGTACGGGTCCCGGTAGACCACCGGCACGGCGTGGAAGTTCCCGTGCGGCGGGGGCGACGACGTCTGCCACTCGAGCGTGTTGGCATGCCAGGGATTCGCGGGCGCCTTCGCGCCGGCCACCAGGCTCCACACCACGTTCACCAGCAGCACCAGCTGGGAGAGGATCAGCACGATCGCCGCCACCGTCACGAAGGCGTGGATGGGCTGCGTCGGCTGCAGGAAGTCGTACTGGTAGGGGTTGTAGATGCGCCGGTGGTGCCCGCTCATCCCGACGAGGAAGAGCGGGATGAACACAAAGTTGAACGAGATGGTGGTGAGCCAGAAGTGCAGCTTGCCGAGCGGCTCGTTCAGCATCCGCCCGAACATCTTGGGGAACCAGAAGTAGAGCCCGGCGAGCCCGCCCAGGATCACGGACGGGAACAACGTGTAGTGGAAGTGCGCGACCACGAAGTAGGTGTCGTGCAGGTAGATGTCGACCGCCGCCGACCCGAGCGCGATGCCGGTGACGCCGCCGATCAGAAAGGTGGCGACGGTGCCCAGCGCGAAGAGCATCGGCGTGGTGAACTGGATCGACCCGCCGTAGAGCGTCGCGATCATGGCGAACATCATCACGGCGAACGGCACCGAGATCAGGATGGTGGTGATGCTGAACGGCGTGGCCAGCCGCGCGTCGATGCCGGAGATGAACATGTGGTGCGCCCACACGATGAAGCTGAGGGCGCCGGCCGCGATGGTGGCCCAGATGATGGCGCGGTAGCCGAACAGCGGCTTCCGCGCGAACACCGGCAGGATCTCCAGGATGATGCCGAAGCCGGGCAGCAGGATGACGTACACCTCGGGATGCCCGAAGAACCAGAACAGGTGCTGCCAGAGCAGCGGGTCGCCGCCCCGGTCCGGCAGGAAGAAGCCCGTCCCGGCGACGCGGTCCAGCAG
Organism: uncultured delta proteobacterium; assembly: GCA_963851365.1. Classification (GTDB taxonomy): domain Bacteria; phylum Desulfobacterota; class Binatia; order DP-6; family DP-6; genus CAVQLX01. The sequence goes on from CAWKPA010000003.1 coordinate 106,483, forward strand.
CATCATGATGGCGCCGGCCACGAGCGGGCCCACCGACAGCATGAAGAGGACGGCCGCGGTGAGCTGCATCCACACCAGCATCGGCATGCGCATCAGGGTCATGCCCGGCGCCCGCATGTTGATCGCGGTGGTGAGGAAATTGACGCCGCCCATCAGGAACGACGCGAACTCGAGCGCCAGCGCGATGAGCCAGAGGTTGATGCCCCAGTTCGACGCCCGTGTAGGCGGCTTTCGCCGACAGCGGCGGATAGGCCGTCCACCCGCCCGCCGCCGCGCCGCCCTCGACGAAGAAGCGACGCCAGCAGCACCAGCGACGCGAGTCCGAGCGTCCACACCGACATCATGTTGAGCCGCGGGAAACGCCATGTCCGGCGCGCCGACCATGATCGGCAGCAGGAAATTGCCGAAGGCGCCGAGCAGGATCGGCATGGCGGCGAAGAACACCATGATGGTGCCGTGCATCGTCACCAGCGAGATGTAGAACTCCGGCGGCACGATGCCTTCGTACATGGTGGGCTCGGGCACCCAGCCCATGAGCGGCACCGCCGTCTCCGGCCAGGCCAGCTGCCAGCGCATCAGGTAGGCGGCGATGCCGCCGAGCACCGCCATGAACGTGCCGATGCCGAGGTACTGCTTGCCGATCACCTTGTGATCGACGGAGAAGACGTATTTCGACCAGAATGTGGTGGGTTCGGGGTGTTCCGCGTGGTGCGGAACATGTGTGGCTGGCGTGCTCATGCGACCGTCCCTCCCCTGCTCGCTTGCCGGTTCACTTGGCGGCTCGCGCGATGCGGTCGGCGACCCATTGCTTGTAGTCGTCCGGCCTGTGGACCTCCAGGAAGCCCCGCATCGTGTAATGCCCGAAGCCGCACAGCTCCGCACACGGCAGCTCGTAGCGGCCCGGCACCGTCGCGTTGAACCAGCCCTTGATGGCGCGGCCCGGCACGACGTCCTGCTTGAGCCGCACCGTCGGGATGAAGAAGCTGTGGAGGACGTCCTCCGAGGTGAGCGTGAAGTGGACGTTCTCGCCCGCCGGCACGTGGAGCTCGTTGTCCATCGCGAAGTCGTCGTCGGTGCCGAGCTTGCCGTCGGCACCGGGATACTTGAAGGCCCAGTTGAACTGTTTGCCGACCACGCCGACCTCGACGCCGCCGGCCGGCGCGTGCTCCTTGATCTTCGCCCAGACGGGCGCGCCGAGGCCGTCGAGCCAGAGGTCCAGCCCGAGCACGATCGTGGCCGGGACCAGCACCCACGCCAGCTGCGACCAGTTCTCGCCGCGGACGTACGCCGCCCGGACGCCCGGCTTCCGGCGGTAGCGCAGGATGAACCACAGCAGCACCACCTCGGCGGCAATGAACCATGCGCCGACCACGTAGTAGATGGTGGCGAACACACGGTCGATGTCCCCTCCGAACGTGGAGATGTTCGATGGCAACCAGCTCATCATGCGCGACTGGCCTCCTCGTTCCGATCTCGTCCTCGAGCAAGCACCTTCCCGAGAGCGGGCGCCTTCCTAGCATCGAGTGCCCTCGGGGGTCCACACCGGGGCGGGGCGCCCGGCGGCTTGACGCGGGCGCGGGCCCGTTGCTAGCGACCCCGGGGCGTGAGCGTCGGACACCGTCCATCGCGCGCCGAGATCGACGCGGCGCGGCTTTTGCTGGCGCCATGGCGCTGGCTGACCGCGCCGCAGTTCGAGGGGGTCGAGCACGTGCCCCGCGACCGCCCCTTCCTGCTGGCCGGCAACCATACCCTGATGGGCGTGCTCGATTCGCCGCTCCTCGTCTTGGGCCTCTGGGAACGATGCGGCGTCTTCGTCCGGTCGCTGGGCGACCACCTGCACTTCCAGGTGCCGCTCTGGCGGGACCTGCTGAACCGCTTTGGCGTGGTCGACGGCACGCCCGAACACGTGCACGCGCTCATGGCCGGGGGCGAGTCGATCCTGGTGTTCCCCGGCGGCGGGCGCGAGGTCTTCAAGCGCAAGGGCGAGAGCTACACGCTGATCTGGGGGCGGCGCACCGGCTTCGCCCGTCTGGCGGTGGAGCACGGGTATCCCATCGTCCCGGTCTCGGCCGTCGGCGCCGACGACGCCTTCGACATCCTGGCCGACGCCGACGACCTGCTGGCGTCGCCGCTCGGGCCGCTCATCCGGCGGCTCGCGCCCCGCCCCGACGTCGTGCCCCCGGTGCTCCGCGGGATCGGCCCGACCGCGCTGCCACGCCCCGAGCGCTTCTACTTCCGCCTCGCGCCACCGATCGAGACCGCGCACCTGGGCGGGGCGGCGGCCGACGAGGCCGCGGTCTTCGCCGTGCGCGAGGCGGTGCGGTGCGCCATCGAGGAGGGCCTGGTCGCCCTCCTGGTCGAGCGCGAACGCGACCCCGACCGCGCGCTCCTGCCGCGCATGTTGCACCGCCGCTGAGGCGGGCGGTCCTACTCGACCGTCACGCTCTTCGCCAGGTTGCGCGGCTGGTCGACGTCGGTGCCGCGGTAGACCGCCACGTGGTACGCCAGCAACTGGAGCGGCAGGGTCAGCAGGATCGGGGTCAGCAGCTCGTTGGTGGCGGGCACCTCGAGCACTTCCCACGCGACGTCTTCCAGGTCCTCGGTGCGGCGCGTCGGTCACCACGATGATGCGGCCGCCGCGGGCTTCGACTTCCTTCAGGTTCGAGAGCGTCTTCTCGAACACGGCGTCGTGCGGGATCAGCACCACCACCGGCATCTCGTCGTTGATGAGCGCGATCGGACCGTGCTTCATCTCGCCCGCCGGGTAGCCCTCGGCGTGGATGTACGAGATCTCCTTCAGCTTGAGCGCGCCCTCGAGCGCGACCGGGTAGTTGACGCCGCGGCCGAGGTAGAGAATGTCCTGCGCCTGGCCGTACTTCTTCGCGACGCGCTCGATCAGCTTCTCGCGGCCGAGCGCCTCCTTCACCAGCGCCGGCAAGGCCACCAGGTCGCTCAGCAGCTGGCGGCCACGGTCCGCGTCGATCGCGCCGCGCTGACGCCCGAGGTAGAGCGCCAGCAGGTAGAGCGCGGTGAGCTGGGTCGTGAACGCCTTGGTGCTGGCGACGCTGATCTCGGGACCGGCGTGGGTGTAGAGCACGCGCGTCGCGCGACGCGCGATCGACGAGTCGACGACGTTGCAGATCGCCAGGACCGGCACGCCGCGCTCGCGGCCGGCTTCCACGGCGGCCAGCGTGTCGGCCGTCTCGCCGGACTGCGACACGACGATCAGCAGCGTGCCGGGCTCGAGGACCGGGTCGCGGTAGCGGAACTCGCTGCCGTAGTCGACCTCGCACGGGATGCCGGCGAGCCGCTCGATGAGGAACTTGCCGACCAGGCAGGCGTGCCAGGCCGTGCCGCAGGCGACGAGCACGCAGCGCTTCGACCTCCGCCGGCAGACTGTTGCCGTGACCTCGACGTCGAGCTGGACGTCGCCCTCCTCCTGCAGGATGCGGCCGCGCATGGTGTCGATGATCGCCTGCGGCTGCTCGTGGATCTCCTTCAGCAGGAAGTGCTTGTAGCCGCCCTTCTGCGCCGTCACGGCGTCCCAGGCGACCGACCTTCGGCTCCCGCTCGACCGGCGCGCCGTCGAAGGTGGTGATGACCGCCCGATCGGCCGTCAACTCCGCGATCTCACCGTCCTCCAGGAAGACGACGTCGCCGCGTGTGCTCGAGCATGGCGGGGATGTCGGAGGCCACGAAGTTCTCGCCGTCGCCGAGCCCGAGCACGATCGGCGTGGCGCTCTTGGCGGCGATCAGCGGTCCGGTTCGCGTCTCGGAGAGCACGACGATCGCGTACGAGCCCTGCAGCTTCGCGATGGCGCGGCGGGTCGCCTCGGCGAGGCCGAGCCCTTCGCCCACGAGCTCGTCGATCAGGTGCGAGATGACCTCGGTGTCGGTCTCCGACGCCATGGCGCGACCCGCGCTGCCAGCGCGTGCGCGCAGCTCGAGGAAGTTCTCGATGATCCCGTTGTGGATGACCACGACCTTCGCCCGCGCGATGCGGGTGGGCGTTCTGCTCCGACGGCCGCCCGTGCGTCGCCCAGCGGGTGTGGCCGATGCCCGGCGTGCCCGGCAAGCGGCTGTTCGCGCAGCATCGCGTCCAGGTTGTCGAGCTTGCCGACGCAGCGCCGGACGTCGATGCGCCCGCCATGGATGGTGGCCAGCCCGGCCGAATCGTAGCCCCGGTACTCGAGCTTGCGCAGCCCCGCCACGAGAACGGGAGTGGCCTCCCGATGACCGACGTATCCGACGATTCCACACATGACGTTTGGTCTCTACTTCCCTTTGCGCTGGCGGGCGCGGAAGCGCTCCACCCAGCCTTCGATGAGCTTGATCGGCGTGCGGCTGACGGCCAGCGCCCCCGCGGGCACGTCACGCGTCACCGTGGTGCCCGCCGCCACGTACGCGTCGTCCGCGACGTGCACCGGCGCCACGAGCTGCGTGTCGCTGCCGATCTGCACGCGGGCGCCGATCGTCGGTCCGATGCTTCGCGAACCCGTCGTAGTTGCAGGTGATGGTGCCGGCGCCGACGTTGGTGTCCGGCCCGATCTCGCAGTCGCCCAGGTAGGTCAGGTGGTTCGCCTTCGTCCCGGCGCCCACCACGGCCTTCTTGGTCTCGACGAAGTTGCCGATGTGCACGCGTTCCGCCAGCTCCGTCCCCGGCCGCAGGCGGGCGATAGGGACCGATGACGGCGTCGGCGCCGACCTGCGCCTCGTGGACCCAGCAGCCGAACAGCAGGTGGACGCCGTCGCCGAGGGTGGCGTCGAGCAGCCAGGACGTGCCGTCGAGCCGGCAGCCGCGGCCGATCCGCGTGCGGCCGCGGATCGTCACGTTCGGCCCGACGACCGTGTCGGGTTCGATCTCGACGTCGGGGCCGACGTAGGCGGTCGCCGGGTCTTCGAACGTCACGCCGGCCGCCATGAGGCGCTCGACGGTCTCGCAGGCGGAGCGCCGTCTCGACGCGGGCCAGCTCCGCGCGGGTGTTGATGCCCGCCACCTCGTTGGGCCGGTCCGTCTCGACGCGCGATCACGCGCCGGCCACCGCTCGCCGCCAGCCCGACGATGTCCGTGAGGTAGAACTCGCGCTGCGCGTTGTCGTCGCGCAGCGCCGCCGACCAGCTCGCGCAGGACGGGCGCGCGCACGCAGTAGAAGCCGGGATTCACCTCGGTGATGGCGCGTTCCGCCGGCGTGGCGTCGCGCTCCTCGACGATGCCCCGCACGCGCCCATCGGGTTCCCGCACGATGCGCCCGTACCCCGTGGGATCGGCGTACCGCACGGTCAGGAGGGACAGATCGGCCCGCTCGGCGCGGTGCGCCTCGACGAGGCCCTGGAGGGTGTCGGCCCGGATGAGGGGCGCGTCGCCATAGAGGACGAGGACGTCGCCCTCCCCGCCGTCCAGCGCCGGCAAGGCGCAGCGGACCGCATGCCCCGTACCGCGCTGCTCCTCCTGGAGCACGCTACGGATGCCCGGCCCGGCCGACGCTTGGGCGGCCCGGCGGACGGCGTCGGCCTGGTGGCCGACCACCACGACCACGGGCGCCGCCCCGACCGCCCGCAGCGCGGTCAGCGGGTAGTGGAGGAGCGGCCGGCCCCCGAGCTCGTGGAGCACCTTGGCCCGGCGTGGAGTGCATCCGGGTTCCGAGGCCGGCGGCGAGCACGATCGCCCCAACAGGGTCCTGTCCCATCACGGTCGCCGCGACCTATCACATTCCCCGCACTGCTGCATGACCGGGGTTGCTCAAACCCCGGGCTTTACGGGAAAATGGGACGCATGGTGCGGGGAATCCGTGTCGCGGCGACGTGGCTGGCGGTGGTGGGTCTGGTCGGGGTGTTGGGCGCCGGGTGCGCGGGCACCAAGCGACAACGGATACTGGCCGACGAGGATCGGCTCGACTGGGCCCGCAACGAGCCCAGCTTCGTGGTGATCCGGAAGTCGTGCAAGACGCTCGACGTGTATCGCTACGGCGAGCGCGTGCGCAGCTACCCCGCGGTGTTCGGGCAGGCCGGCGCCAAGGGCGGGCGGAAGCTGTTCGAAGGCGACATGCGAACGCCGACGGGTCTCTACGCGATCATCGCCGACCGCTGGCACGATCGCTGGGAACACTTCTTCCTGCTCGACTACCCGAACGCCGCCGACGCGCAGCGCTACCGTGTCGCCATGTCGCAGGGCCAGATCCCGGTGCGCGGCGCGCAGCCCGTCGGCATCGGCAGCGCCATCGGCATCCACGGCAGCGACAAGCCCTGGCTGAACCGCCAGGGCATCGACTGGACGTGGGGGTGTATCTCGATCGACAGCGCCGCCGCGCGCGAGCTGAAGTCCTACGCCGGCGCCGGCACGCCGGTGCTGATCCTCGAGTGACCGCGGGCGCCGGCGCGCCCGCGGCTCCGCGCCGCGCGCGCCGCCCGCTACAGCCGCTCGCGCACCGCCCGCGTCACCGCGCTGGCGCCCAAGCCGAAGAAGTGATCCGCACCGTCCACGAGGACGAGGTCCGCGCCCGTGGCCGCCAGCAGCGCGTCGAGCCGGTCGCGCGGGCAGAAGGTGTCCCGTTCGCCCACCACCACGGTGAGCGGCGCGCCCATGTCGGCCGCGAAGGTCCACGGAAAGACGCGGAGCGGCGGGGCGATGGCGATCACCCGGCGAACGCCAGGCAGCGCCATCGCGGCCTGCGCCCCGACCCAGGCCCCGAACGAGTACCCGAGGATGGCGAGCGGCGCGTCCGCCGGCAGCGCGTCGCGGAGCGCCGCGGCGGCCGCACGGGCGTCGCGCACCTCCTCGACGCCACCGGTGTACCCGCCCCCGCTCGCGCCTACGCCGCCGAAGTTGAACCGCAGCGCGCTCCAGCCGGCCTCGACGCAGCCGCGGACGGCCGCGAGGACGACGTGGCTGTCCATGTCGCCGCCGTATTCGGGGTGTGGGTGGCAGACCACCGCCCCACCGCGCGGCGGCGCACCCGGCTCGGCGAGCCGCGCCTCGAGCAGCCGGGGCGCGGCGCCGATGGTGAGCGGACGGTCGCGCAGGGTCAGGCGGTGAGCGCGGCCACCTGCATCATGAACGCCATGTCGCCCTCGATGCGGAGCCGGCCGGTCATGAACGCTTCCTGCCCGTTCAGCTTGCCTTCCTGCATGGCCACGAAGTCGGCGAGCTTCATCTTGAGGACGGTGCGCGGGCTCTCGGCGCCGTTGAACTTCATCTCGAGCTTGAAGGGATCGGCGCCGTCCCGCGCCAGCTCCTGGGCGATCGTGCCCTTCAACATCTTGGCGCGGCCGCTGGTGTCGGGCCGCCCGGGGCGGCTCGCGGGAAGCAACACCGTGGGCGCCGCCCCGTTGCGGGAGTGGATGGCGTCCAGGAAATCGTCGAGCGAGAGGGTGAAGGTGAGGATCGCCTCGCCCGTCCCCTGCTTGGTGATCATGGCGCCGTCCGTGATCGCGACGTGCCACGCGCCGCCGCCGTCACCCTGCACGTGGTACTGCATGCTGAAATCCTGCGGGACGGCGTTGCCGACTTCCTTCTGCGCGGCGAATCCCGCGGGGAGCAGCTGCTCGAAGAACTGCTGCGGCGTGACCTGTTCCTCTGCCATGGGCGATCTCCTTTGCGGGCCCGTTCATGCCACTGGCGACACATCCTCGGCAAACGCTCGCGGGCGAGCCGCCGGAAGGCCGGCGCGATTGGCACGAACCCGCCGCCCAACGGAACCGCCCGAGCCGCCCGGCGCGCGGCCGGCTCACTCCACGAGGCGCACCCGGCTCCGATGCACGTACCCCGCCACGCCCTGCCGGGTGGTGACGGGCCACCAATCCCCGGGCGAGACCCTGGTGGTGAAGGGCTCGCCCTCGACGATCCGGGTGACGACGCCGAACGCGGCCCCCGGTCCGGACCGGACGTTGGTGAAGCCGTCCGGATCGTTGATCACCGCGCGCGCGCTCCCGGGCTCGACCGGCGCCGGCGCGGTCGCCGGCGGCGAGGTCGGCGCCGGGCCCCGCTCCGGCGCCGCCGGCGGGGGTGGAACGGGCGCCGGCACGGGCCGTTCCCGCCCGCGCATGGAGAGTCCCGCCACGAGCGCGGCGCCGAGGGCGACGGCGCCCGCGATGGCCGGCCATCCGGCACGGCCACCGGGTCGGGGTGGCGCGGACGCCGGCGGCGGGGTTCGCGGGGTGTCCGGCGGCGACTTCGAGCGACCACGCGCGAGCAGCCGCCCGATGTCGTCCGCCAGCTGGTCGAACTCCGGCGACGCCTCGCCGGGGGTCCAGCGTCGCAGGTCCGCCGTCTGGATCTCCCGGAAGCCTCGCGGCGGCGCGACGTCGTCGAGCAGGACCGGCACCAGGACCCCGCGCTGCTTGGCGTCCTCGGCCTCCTCGGACACCCAGCTCGAGCCGGTCGAATCGCGCGACCAGGCGACGAGCACGCAGCGCGCCTCCTCGAGCGCCGTCCCGATGTAGCTGCGCCAGGTTTCTCCGGCGGGAATCCGCCGGTCCCAGAACACCGACCACCCCCGCCGTTCCAGCCCGGCGATGAGCGGCTGGATCCGCGCGGCGTCCTCCCGGGCGTAGCTGACGAAGATGTCGGTCATGACGCCTCCCCCGCCAACATCGCCCGCAGCCGCGTCTCGAGCTGCGGCAGCCAATCGTCGAGCGGGGTCTCGGCGTCGACGACGATCTCCACCTTGCCGTTCGGCAGCGTGCGGACGGTGCCGGGCGAAGCGGGCTTCAGCGGGATCACCACCGCCTCGCGCGACAGGCCGAGCCGATCGAGCACCTCGAAGATGCGCTGGATCACGGGCAGCGTGACGGCAGTGAGCGCAGCCATCGCGCGTGTGTAGCCGGTCCGTCGCGCTCCGGGCAACTTGACTCCCGGCCGTCCCGGCCGGCAGACGGGGTGGCCGTGAGCCTCGCCGTCCTCGCCGGATCCGTGATCGCCGCCCTGATCGTCGCCTACGCGGTCTACGGGCGCTTCGTGGCGGCGCAATACGGACTCGACGCCGGCGTGGTCACGCCGGCGGTCGCGCTGCGCGACGGCATCGACTACGAGCCCACGCCGCCCTTCTACCTGTTCGGCCAGCACTTCAGCGCCATCGCGGCGGCGGGGCCCATCGTGGGGCCGATCGCCGCCTGCCTGCAGTTCGGCTGGCTGCCGTGCCTCCTCTGGATCGCGCTCGGCGGCATCTTCATCGGCGCGGTGCACGACTTCAGCGCGCTGGTCGCCAGCGTGCGCCATCAGGCGCGTTCGATCGCCGAGATCGTGAAGGAGAACCTGAGCCGGCGCGCCTGGGTCGCGCTCATGTGCTTCATCTGGCTGGCGCTGGTCTACGTCATCGTCGCCTTCACCGACGTCACGGCCAGCACGTTCCTCGGCCGCATCGAAGAGCTCGACGGCGTGCCGGTGGCGTTCGACGCCGGGGGCGCGGTGGCCTTCGCCAGCGCGGCCTACCTGACGATCGCCCTGGTGATGGGCGTCTGGCAGCGCGTCGCGCACCCGCCGCTCTGGCTGCTCACCACGATCTTCGTCCCCGCGACGCTCGGCGTGGTGTGGCTCGGCACGCAGTGCTCCGGCGTGCTCGCACTCCAGGGACCCGCGGCGCAGAAGACGTGGGGCGTCGTGCTGTTGATCTACTGCTTCGTCGCCTCGCTGTTGCCGGTGTGGTTGTTGCTCCAGCCCCGGGGGTACCTGGGCGGCTTCGTGCTCTACCTGGTGCTGGCGGCCGGCGTCGTCGGGGTCTTCGCGGGGGACTTCACCATCGCGCAGCCGGCCTTCAAGGGCTTCGACGTCGGGGGCCCCACGGGCGCGCTGTTCCCCTTCCTCTTCGTCACCATCGCCTGCGGGGCGTGCAGCGGATTCCACGGGCTGGTGTGCGGCGGCACCACGTCGAAGCAGATCGCCCGGGAAACGCACTGTCGGCCGGTGGGCTACGGCGCCATGCTGTGCGAGACTTTCGTGGCGCTGATCGCGCTCGTCACCGTGATGATCGCGAACCCCGCGGTGCGCGCGCCGGCCGGGGCGATCTACGGCCAGGGGATCGGCCAGTTCGTCGCGGTGGCGTTCGGGCGGGAGCATCTGCTCTTCGCCACGGTTTTCGGGTCGATGGCGTTCTCGACGTTCGTGTTCGACACGCTCGACGTCGCCACCCGGCTCGGCCGGTACATCCTGCAGGAACTGTTCGACTGGCGGAGCCGCACCAGCGGCGTGCTGGCCACCCTGGCGACGGTCGGCGCGCCGCTGCTGTTCCTCGTGAGCGCCGATCCGCCCGCGCCCGGCAAGCCGCCGACCTACATGGCGTTCTGGACGCTCTTCGGCACGTCGAATCAGCTGCTGGCCGCGCTCACGCTGGTGAGCGTCACGGTGTGGCTCAAGCGACAGGGGCGCGCGTCGTGGTTCACCTGGGGCCCCATGCTGTTCGTGCTCGTGGTCACGGTGTGGGCGCTGCTGCTGCAGGCGTACGCCGGCTTGACCGCGCCGCCCGCCGCCGGGCTCCTGGCGCGCGTGAACGGCTGCGTGGCGGTGGCGCTGCTCGGCCTCGCGTCGCTGGTGGTGGTCGAGGCGCTCCGCGCGCTGCAACGCCCGCGCGAACCGGCGGTCGGATCGATCGCCGCCTGAGGGCCCGGCCCCGCACGCCGCCGGTCAGTCGCCGATGCGGCCGAAGCGAGGGGGGCGCTTCTCGAGGAAGGACGTCACGCCCTCCCGGAAGTCGGGCCGCTCGAAGCTCTCGAGCATGAGCGTCACGGCCTCGCGTTCGGCGACGTCGAGTCCGGCCGTCCAGTGCTGCCACACCTGGCGCTTCATGATGGCCATCGACGCCGGCGAGCAGTTGGCGGCCAGATCCTGCACGTAGGCATGGACGAACGGCAACAGCTCGTCGTGCGGCACGATCCGGTTCACGAGCCCGATCCGTTCGGCCTCGGTCGCGTCGACCTTGCGCGCCGAGAACAGCAGGTCGAGCGCGTGCGCCGTGCCGACGACCCGCTCGAGCAGCCAGCTGATCCCCCACTCGGCGATCAGCCCGCGGCGCGAGAACGCGGTGGTGAAGCTGGCGCGGTCCGAGGCGAAGCGGAGGTCGCACGCCAGGACGATCGGCACCGCCATGCCGGCCACCGGTCCGTTGACGGCCGCGATGACCGGCTTCCGCAGCGACGCGAACCAGGTGTAGCTGCCGCGGAACTCCGTCATCGCCGGATCGCCCGGGTTGGCCGCCAGCTCGGCCGGCGGCGCGGCCTGCTGACCGCCCTCGGTGATGCTCTTCAGGTCCTTGAGATCGGCGCCGGCGCAGAAGCCGCGGCCGGCCCCGGTGATCACCACGGCGACCACGCGCGCGTCACGCTCGGCCGCCGCCAGGGCGTGCTGCACCTCCGCTCCCATGCGCGTGGTCCACGCGTTCAACACGGTGGGGCGATTCAGCGTGACGGTGGCGACCGGGTCGCGCACCTCGTAGGCGATCTCGGCGTACATGCGGCGGTCCCTCCCGTGCGCCCCATAGCATCACGTGGAGGGCTCGCGCAGCCCCACGGCGCGCGGGCCCTCAGGCGCCCCGCAGCAGGTTCGTGTACCGCCGCTGCATCTCGTCGGGCGCCACCGCCTCGATGCTGTGGCCGATGTTCCAGCAATGGCCGAAAGGGTCGCGGATGCGGCCGGAGCGCTCGCCGTAGAACTGGTCCTGCGGCGCGATCTGCACCTGGGCGCCCGCCGCGACGGCGCTGGCGATCACCGCGTCGGCGTCGTCGACGTGCAGGTGGATCGTCACGGCCGACCCGCCGATCGTCTCCGGGCCGGTGATGCCGTACTCCGGAAACTCGTCCGCCAGCATGAGGGTGGCACCGCCGAACTCGAGCTCGGCGTGCCCGATGCGGCCGCTCGGCTCGGTCAGGCGGAACTTCTCGCGCGCGCCGAAGGCCTGCACGTAGAAGTCGATCGCCTTGGCCGCCCCACGGACGCAGAGATAGGGAAACAGTTCATGGACGCTCATCGGAGGGCTCCTCTCATGGCGGGCACCTTTAGCGCCGATCCGCGCCGCGGTCTTGTACGAAATCGACCTCGCGGACGGCCACGTGGTGCGGGAACCGCGGTGAGGCGCGGCGGTACTCCCCCGGGGTGATGCCGGCCAGCTCGCGGAACTCGCGATTCAAGTGCGGCTGGTCGCTGTACCCCGCGTCCATTGCCAGGTCAGCCCACGACGCGGTCGGGCACGCCGCGACGCGGTCGAGCAGGCGCCCGCAGCGCCGGCTTCGATCGGGGGCCAGGCGGTGTCACCCGCCCGGCCCCCGTGATGCTGGGACTGGATGCCGGCTCAGTTGAGCGGGCAGCCGATCTCGTTCATGCCGGCGAACATGTCCTTGAACTTCTCGTACTCGCCGCTGTCGAACGCCTGCTGGAAGAGCGAGACGACCTGGGAGCTCGTGTACGGATAGTTCACGCTCGCGTTCGACCCGTTCAGCAGCGCCGCCGTCGCGTGCCGCATGAGGGCCACCAGGCCGCCACCCCGCCCCCTGAGCGCGTCGAGGAGCGTCGGGTTCCCCGGCACGTCGCGGCCGAAGACGGTCTCGAACAACCCGTCGGGCGAATAGCCGACCCACGAATCGAAGTGCTGGCTCTGCTTCCAGTACCCGGGCGTACACCCGGCGAACACCTCGACCTCGCAATCCACCGGGATGCTCGTGCCGCCGGCGCCGTCGGTGAGGGGCACCGTGTTGTACTGGACGCCATCCTGGAACAGCGTCGCGGACCCGCTCAGATCACAGGTCCGGCCCGCCAGGGCGTCCGCGGCCTGCGTGACCGTGAGGTCGAAGGTCCCCGCCAGGGCGTTCGGCGGGTTGTTGACGACCGTGCCGTTGGCCGTGCCCGTGATCGGCGGAATGGCCGGGCCGCCGTCCAGACAGGTGACCGTGATGGAATACGGGATGGAGAACGGGCCGTTCTCCATGTACTGGCCGGTGAAGCGGAGCCCGATCGTCTTGGTCTCGCAGTCGGGCGTCGCCACCGCCGCCAGCAGCTCGTGCGCCTGCGACGCCCGAGCGCCCATCAGCAACACGATCGCGGCCATCGCCGCGGCCCGCCCGAGCTTGCGGGCGGAAGGGAAGGAAGTGTGTGTCATCTGCTGTCTCCTCTCCGGGTGCAAGATTCTCTTTCAAGCCTGCCCACAGACTGCCGCCGCCTGTCAAGGTAGTAGTGGGGTCTGCCGGACGCGCGGCCTGCCCTCGGCATGTCACTTGAGATGGCACGAGCCACCAGGGGCGCCCCCGCTGCGCGTCCGGGCGCGCCTTGACGGGCGGGAGTGCCCGTAATAGCCCGCTCGAGCCGAACCCCCGGGGGTCCCGTGGCTTCAGATCGTCCGCCTCCCACCGATCGCCGTTCCGCGGGCGCCCACGCCGTGCTGGTCGCCGTCGCGGGCGCCGCCTCCGCCGGCCTCGCGCTCGCCGTCTACGCGAGAATCGCCTGGTGGTCCGTCCCCATCGGCTGGATCGGTCTCGTGCCCTGGCTGCTCGTCCTGGACCGGACGCGGTCCATCGGCGGAGCGCTCGGCGCCGGGGTCATGATGAGCATCGCGTTCGTGATGGCCGTCCTGCCGTGGCTGCCCCGGATGATCGGGGACTACACGGGGACGCCCTGGCCGATCTGCCTCTTGTTGGCGCCGATCCTGGCGCCGGTTCTGGAGCCGCAATTCCTCAGCTTCGCGGCGGCACGCCATCTGGCCCGCCAACCGGGCGGCACGGGCTGGTGGCTGCCGGCGCTCGTCGGCGCTGGGGTCTACGTGGGCACCGAATGGGCGTGGCCGAAGGTCTTCGCCGACACGCTCGGGCACGGCCTGTATGCGTCGCCGCGGCTCCGGCAGGCCGCCGACCTGATCGGCGCGCACGGCCTCACCTTCGCGACGATCCTCGGGAACGAGTGCGTGCTGGCCGCGTTCCGCGCGCTGCGGGCGCCCCGGCCGCTCGCCGCCGCCGGACGTGCGCGCGGGTGGACGGCGGGCGTCCTGCCGCCCGCGGCGTGCCTCGTGCTGCTCGCCGGCGGCCTGGCCGCCTACGGCGCCGCCCGCCTGGCGCAGCTCCGCGACTCGAGCGCCGGCCAGCCGATCGCGGTCGCCAGCATCCAGGCGAACCTCGCGCACTATGATCGCCTGCGGCTCGAACTCGGCACCTACGAGACGGTCCGGCGCATCCTCGAGAGCCACTTCACGCTCTCCCGGAAGGCGCTGCGGCGACACCGGCTCGATCTGCTCGTGTGGCCGGAGACGATCTACCCGACGACGTTCGGGACGCCGCTGACCCCGGAGGGGGAGGACTTCGATCGCGCGATCGCCCGCTTCGTCGCGGACGCCGGCGCACCGCTCCTCTTTGGCGCCTACGCGACCGACGGCGCGACGCAGTTCAACGCCGCCCTGTTGCTCCAGACCCCGGCCCCTGGGCGGCTGAGCGGCGACACCTATCGCAAGACGCGACTGTTCCCGTTCACGGAGTATCTCCCGGGTCCGCTCGACTCGGCGCGCGTCCGGCGGTGGCTACCGTGGGCCGGCACGTGGGCGCCGGGCGACGGCCCACGCGTCCTGACGATCGGGGCGCGCGGCGCCAAGCCGACGCGCATCGCGCCGCTCATCTGCTACGACGCGCTGGACACCGACTTCGTCGTCGGAGCGGTGCGGCAGGGCGCGGAGCTGCTCGTCACCCTGTCGAACGACTCCTGGTTCGCCTTCCCCGGCGTGCAGCGGTTCATCCTGATCATGGCGGCGTTTCGCAGCGTCGAGACCCGTCGGCCCCAACTGCGGTCGACACCCACCGGGGTGTCGGCGCTGATCGACGACACCGGCGCCGTGACGGCGTCCCTCGACGTCGGCGTGCGTGGCGTACTGTCGGGCACCCTCCGCCCGGCGACCACCCGGACGCTGCTCCTCGCCTGGGGCAACTGGCTACCGCCCGCGGCGTTGGTCGGCGCCCTGCTGCTGCTGCCCGCCGCCCGTCGCCGCGCTGCGCGTGAGGCGCCGCCACCGGTCGAACGCCGGCAGCGCGCCTAGTGCACCTCGGCGCCGCCCGCGACGGTGAGCGTGATGCCGGTCACGTTCTCCGCCCGGCAGAGATACACGGCGGCGTCCGCGATCTCCTCCGGGGTTTGCTCGCGCTTCAGGAACGTGGCCCGCTGAACGAAGTCCTCGAACACGCGGTCGAGCGGCACGCCCGTCATCTCCGCGAGGACGGGGTTCAGCACCTCGGTCCACATCGCGGTGCGGATGAACCCCGGGCACAGCGCGTTCACCGCGACGTTCGCCGGCCCCAGCTCTTCGGCCAGCGACTGCGTGAACGAGATCACCGCGGCCTTCGACGCGCAATACGCCGACAACCCGGCGCGTCCCGTCTTGCCCGCGACCGACGCCACGTTGACGATGCGCCCGCTGCCGCGCGCCACCAGCAGCGGCACCGCGGCGCGCGCGCACAGGAACACGCCCTTCACGTTCACCGCGAAGACGCGATCCCATGCCGTCTCCTCCATCGCCGCCACCGGCGCGGCTGCGATGACGCCCGCGTTGGCGATCAGCACGTCGAGCCCGCCCAGCCGCTCCGCCACGGCACGCACGAGCAGGTCGACGTCGGACGCGAAGGTGACGTCGGCCGGCACCGCCACCGCGCGACGGCCGACCCGTTCGACCGCGGCGGCCGTGTCCTCGAGGTCGTCGCCCGAGGCCAGGCGGTAGGGCGTCGCCGCGTCGCGGTCGCGCGCGATGTCCGACACCGCGACGTCGCAGCCCGCCCGCGCCAGCGCGACGGCGATGGCCCGGCCGAGACCCCGCCCCGCGCCGGTCACCAACGCGATCTTGCCGTCGAGGTCCACGCGCGGGCCTTACGTCATGAGCGGCGCAGCCGTCCAGTCCACGGCTTCCTGGCCGGCACGACGCCATGCTACGTTCGCGCATGTCCGTTCGCCCGCCGATGTGCGCGGCCGCGCTCATCCTGGCCCTTGGCGTCGTACCGGCGGGACACGCCGCGCAGCTCGCGAAGCTGGTCAACGTCTTCACCGGCGCCGAGGCCGGCGGCGGCGACTTCCAGACCGGAGGTGGGGCTGGCAACACCTTTCCCGGCGCCGTGCTCCCGTTCGGGATGCTCGCGTGGAGCCCGGACACGGTGCCGGGCACGGTGAACCACCCGGGCGGGTATTCCTGGGGCGACCAGCAGGTCCGCGGCTTCAGCCTGACGCACGTGAGCGGCGCCGGCTGCGGCACGCATCAGGACTTCCCGATCCTGCCGACGACCGTCCCCGTGACGACATCCCCAGCGGTCGCCGGGTCGTACGACGTCGCCCCGGCCTTCGTGCCGTCGTTCACGCACGATCGCGAACGGGCCGAGCCGGGCTTCTATCGCGTCGACCTCGACCCGGGCACCCCGCGCGAAATCGGGGTGGAACTGGCCGCGACCACCCGCGCCGGGATCGGACGCTTCGAGTTCCCCCGCGCGGAGACCGCCAGCGTGCTGGTCAATGCGGGCGGGAGCTCCATGGCCAACGGCCTGGCCATGTTCACGGTGGCCCCCGGACGCCGCGAGATCACGGGCACCGTCGAGAGCGGCCAGTTCTGCTATCACCTCAATCGCTACACCATCCACTTCGCCGCCGAGTTCGACCGGCCCTTCGCGGCCTGGGGCACGTGGCGGAAGCAGGCGCTGCTCCCGCGCGGGACCACGACCGCAGACCGGGCGGCGATGCCGTTCCACCTCCGCCCCATCTCGGCGGCGCCCTTCGCCACCTCCGCCAGCAACGGGGCGCAGGCCGGCGCCTGGGTCACCTTCGACACGCGCGGCGACCGCCGGGTGCTGATGCGCGTGGCCGTCTCGTACGTGAGCGTCGAGAACGCGCTCGACAACCTGCGGCGCGAGCAGCCCGCCTGGCACTTCGGGCGCACACGGCGCGATGCCCGGCGCGCGTGGAACCGTGCGCTCGGCACGGTCCGCGTGCGCGGCGGATCGGCTGCCGACCGGCGCACGTTCTACACCATGCTCTACCATGCGCTGCTCGGCCCCACGGTCTTCAGCGACGCCAACGGCGACTACCTGGGCATGGACGGCGCCGTGCGGTCGGCCGGCGAGCGGACACGGTACACGACGTTCTCCGGGTGGGACGTCTACCGCAGCCAGATCCCGCTGCTCGCCCTGCTGGCTCCGGATCGGGCCAGCGACATGATGCAGTCCCTGGTGCGCAACGCGCAGGAGAGCGGGTGGCTGCCACGGTGGTCGATCGCCGCCGCCCACACCAACGTCATGGTGGGCGATCCCGCGCCGGCCATGATCGCCGGTGCGCACGCCTTCGGGGCGCGCGATTTCGACGAGACCGCCGCCCTGGCCGCCATGCTGAAGGGCGCCACCGACCCCGTCCTGCAGAACGGGCACGTGCAGCGGCAGGGGCTCGCGGGCTATCTCGCGCACGGCTGGGTGCCGCACGACGGCACCGAGACCAGCTCCGGCGCGTCGTCGTCGATGTTCGGCACGCCGGACGGCGTGTGGGGATCGGCGGCCACCACGCTCGAGTACGCCACGGCCGACTTCGCCATCGCCCGTTTCGCCGCCGCGCTCGGCGACGGGGCCACGTGCCGCACCTACCTGGCGCGCGCCGGCGGCTGGGCTTCCCTCTTCAATCCCGCCACCGGCTACCTGCAGCCGCGGCATGCCGACGGCAGCTTCCCGGCCGCGTTCGACCCGGCGGCCCGCGAGGGCTTCGTCGAAGGCAACGCGGCCCAGTACCTGTGGATGGTGCCGCACGACGTCGGCCGCCTGACGGCGCTGTTGGGTGGGCCCGCCGCCGCCACCGCGCGACTCGACGAGTTCTTCCGGTTCCTGAACGCCGGCGACGAGGAACCCTACGCGTACCTCGCCAACGAGCCGTGCGCGCTCACCCCCTGGCTCTACGCATGGCTCGGCCAGCCCGCGAAGACCCAGGACACCGTGCGCCGGGCGATGCTGGAACTCTTCGACGACTCGCCGGCGGGCTACGCCGGGAACGACGATCTCGGCCAGATGTCGGCCTGGTACGTCTTCGGCGCGCTCGGCCTCTACCCGGCGATTCCCGGCACCGACGTGCTCGCGATCGGCAGCCCGCTCTTCCGTCGCGCCAGGCTCGACTGGGGTGGCGGCACGCTGACGATCGTCGGCCGCGGCGCCCGGCGCGACCGGCCGTACGTGCGGCGCCTCGTGGTGGACGGCCAGGCGCACGACCGCCCGTGGCTGCGCGCCCGCGACCTCCGCCGCGACGCCACGCTGCGCTTCGAGCTGGCCGCCGCGCCGACGGCCTGGGCGACGCGCCCCGACGGCGCGCCGCCGTCGTTCCCGCCGGACGCCGCCACGACCTGCGACACGCCCTGACGCGCGGGCGGGCGACTCATTCCTTCGACTTGAGGCGATCCGCGTTGTCGCGGATGAAGGCGCGAATGTCGTCCGCCATGTCGAGCAGCCGGAGCCACTGCTCCTTGTAGAGGGTCACCGGGAAGCGCCCGAGCCCGTAGACGGACACCCCGCCCTTCTCCGACACCCGGAGCGATCCGCCCCGCGCGGCGGCCTGTTTGAGCCGCTCGTTCTCCGCCCGCAGGCGTTCGAGCTCCGAGGCCTCGTCGTCCGACATGACCGGAGCAGATACCAAGCGATCGGCCGCGGAACCAGTCGCCGGCGGCGGCGCGACCTCGGCGGGCGCGGTAACGACTCTGCCGGGGCCGGCGACGAACAGGCCGTCGCTCAGCGGATGGCGTCGCACCCCGTGACGTCGCGGCCCACGATGAGCGTGTGCATGTCGCACGTCCCCTCGTAGGTGTTCACCGTCTCCAGGTTCATCATGTGCCGGATCACCGGGTACTCGTTCACGATGCCGCTGGCGCCGAGCACGTCGCGGGCGAGGCGCGCGATCTCGAGCGCGTGCCCCACGTTGTTGCGCTTGGCGAGCGACACCTGCTCCGGCCGCACGGTGCCCGCGTCCTTCAGCACGCCGAGGCGCCAGGCCAGCAGCTGCGCTTTGGTGATCTCGTTCAGCATGTGGACCAGCTTCGCCTGCACCAACTGGAAGCCGGCGAGCGGCTTGTCGAACTGCGTGCGCGTCTTGGCGTAGTCGAGCGCCGTCAGGTAGCAGGTGCGCGCGGCGCCCACGGCGCCCCAGACGATGCCGTAGCGCGCCTGGTTGAGGCACGAAAACGGGCCGCCGAGCCCCTTCGCCTCGGGCAGTATGGCCGACGCCGGCACCCGCACGTCCTCCAGCACCAGCTCCGAGGTGATCGACGCGCGGAGCGAGAACTTGCCCTTGATGTCGGGCGCGCTGAAGCCCGGCGTGCCGCGCTCCACCAGGAAGCCGCGGATGTCGCCCGCGTCGTCCTTCGCCCACACCGTCGCGATGTCGGCGATCGAGCCGTTGGTGATCCAGCGCTTGGTGCCGTTGAGCACCCAGTGCGCGCCGTCGCGGCGGGCCCGCGTCTCCATGCCGCCGGGGTCCGAGCCGTGGTCGGGCTCCGTGAGCCCGAAACAGCCGATCGCGCGGCCAGCCGCCATCTCCGGCAACCAGCGCCGCTTCTGCTCCTCGCTGCCCCAGCGCCAGATGCTGAACATGGCCAGCGAGCCCTGCACCGACGCCATGGAGCGCAGGCCCGAGTCGCCCGCTTCCAGCTCCTGACAAATGAGGCCGTACGCGACCGCCGACAGCCCGGCGCAGCCGTACCCGTGCAAGATGAGCCCCGAACAGCCCGAGTTCCGCCATGCGGGGGATCAACTGGCGCGGGAACTCCTCGCGGGCATGGCACCCTTCGATGAGGGGTAGCGCCTCCCGCTCGACGAAGGCGCGCACGGTCGCGGCGGTCATCCGCTCCTCGGGCGCGAGCAGCTCATCGATCTGGTAGTAGTCGACCTGTGTGGGAGTGGTCATCGGCCCATCGTCCTCCGGCCCGGAACCCTAGACCATGACGCGGGGCAGATGCGAGGCCGGGCCCGAGGGGGCAGCCGAACCTTGCACCATCCGGCGCCACACCCTATGAGGAGCGGTCGTTCTCGGCCGGCGATCCATTAGCCGACATGCATCTCGAAACCCTCAAAGTCTTCTGCGACGTCGTCGAGACCAAGAGCTTCTCGGCCGCCGCCTCCCAGAACTTCGTGACCCAGTCCGCCGTGAGCCAGCAGGTGCGCATGCTGGAAGACCGCTGGGGGCGCCGCCTGCTCGAACGGACGCGCGGCAATGTCCAGCTCACGCCGGCGGGCGAGATCCTCTACCAGGCCAGCAAGGACATCGTGCAGCGCTTCCAAGACATGGAGACGCAGCTGCAGGCCAGCGCCAACGTGGTGGGCGGTTCGGTGCGGATCGCCACCGTGCATTCCATCGGTCTCTACGAGCTGTCGGCGTCGCTCAAACGCTACATGAAGGCATTCCCGCAGGTCCAGTTGCACCTCGAGTACAGCCGGTCCAGCAAGATCTACGACGACGCGCTGAAGGGCCACATCGACATCGGCATCGTCGCCTTCCCCACCAAACGCCCCGGCATCACCGTCATCCCCTTCCGCCAGGATCGCCTGGTGCTGGTCACGCCGCCCGGCCACCCGCTCGCACGCCACCGTTCCGTGTCCATCCGCAAGCTGTCGGGCGAGGCGCTGGTCGGCTTCGAGCGCGACATCCCGACCCGCAAGGAGACCGACCGCGTCCTGCGGCGCCACGGCGCTGAGGTCCGGTACGTGATGGAGCTGGACAACGTCGAGACCATCAAGCGGGTGGTGGAGATCGGCCACGGGCTCGCCATTCTCCCGGAGCCCGCGGTGCGGCCGGAGGTGAAGCAGAAGGCGCTGGCCGTGGTGCAGCTCGCGGACGAGACGCTGTGGCGCCCGCTCGGCATCATCCATCGCCACGGCAAGCACTTCTCGCCGGCGGCCGAACGGTTCATCGAGTTCCTGCGGACCGACTGACCGCCGCAGATTGACTGGTCCCACGGGCGCCGCGATACTCCTCCGCCATGCGAAGGCGGCGAGTCGCGGTCGTGGGCGCAACCGGCATCGCCGGCCAGCAGGCGCTGGTGGCGCTGGCGGAGCACCCCTGGTTCGAGATCGCGACGGTCGCCGCCTCGGCGCGGTCGGCGGGCCGCCCCTACGGCGAGGCCATTCGCGACGCCGGCGGCGCCCGGCTGTGGTGGTGCCGCGAGGAACCTCCTGAATCCGTCCTGAACCTCCCGGTGATCGAGGCGCAGCACCTCGACCCCGGCTCGGTCGACCTCGTCCTGTCGCTGATCGAGTCCGACGCCGCCCGGGAGCTCGAGCCGCGCTTCGCCGCCGTCGTGCCCACGCTGAGCAGCGCGTCGGCGTATCGCTACGAGACCGACGTCCCCATCCTGGTGCCCGGCGTCAACATGGTGGCACACCTGCCGCTGATCGAGCACCAGCGCCGGCAGCGCGGATGGAAGGGGTACCTGCTGCCGCAGTCGAACTGCACGGTGGTCGGGCTGGTGGTGTCGCTCAAGCCGCTGGTGGATGCCTTCGGCGTCCGCCGCGTGCTGCTCACCACCATGCAGGGTCTCTCCGGCGCCGGCCGGGCGGGCGGCGTCCTCGCGCTCGACGTGGTCGACAACCTGGTCCCCTACATCCCCAAGGAGGAGGAAAAGGTCGCCACCGAAGCCGGCAAGATCCTGGGCCGGCTCGGCGAAGGCCAGGTCCAGCCCTATCCGGCGGTGGTGGGCGCCACCTGCACGCGGGTCCCCGTGCTCGACGGCCACACGGCCGCCGTCGCCGTCGAAACCGAGCGGCCCTGCAGCCCCGAGGCCGCCGCCGAGGCGATGCGGGCTTTCACCGGCGACTACGGCGCGTTCGACCTGCCGAGCGCACCGCGCCAGCCCATCGTCGTCCACGACGATCCGTTCCGCCCGCAGCCGCGCCTCGACCGCGATGCCGACGGCGGCATGGCCACCAGCGTCGGCCGGCTCCGTCCCGAGCCCGCGCTGCAGAACGGTCTCAAGTACGTCGCGCTCTCGCACAACACGCGGCTCGGCGCGGCGAAGGGTCTCGTCCTGGTGGCCGAGTACCTGGCCCACGCGAACCTGCTGTAACCGCGCGGCGGAACCCGATGACCGGCCTCTGGTTCCTGGTCGGCCTCGCGCTCCTGGTCGCCGGCGCGGAGGCGCTGGTGCGGGGGGCGTCCCGGCTCGCGGCGGCGATGGGACTGTCACCGCTGCTGATCGGCCTGACCGTCGTCGCGTACGGCACCAGTATGCCCGAGGTCGTGGTGAGTGCGCAGGCCGCCTGGACCGGCAGCACGGACATCGCCGTTGGGAACGTGGTCGGCAGCAACGTCTTCAACGTCCTCTTCATCCTGGGCGCCGCCGCGCTCGTCCTGCCGCTGCGCGTGGCGCAGCAGCTCGTGTGGTGGGACGTGCCGATCATGATCGGCACGTCGCTCGTCCTGTTCGCCTTCGCCGCCGACGGGGTGGTGAGCCGGCCCGAGGGCGTCGCGCTGCTCGTCGCCATGGTGGCCTATTCCGTGTGGGCGATCCGACTCAGCCGCCGCGAGAGCCGCGCGGTGGAGCGCGAGTACGCCCAGGAGTTCGGCGCGATGCCCCGCGCCTCGATCGCCACCAACCTGTTCCTGGTGGCGCTCGGCCTCTGTCTGCTGGTAGTCGGCGCACGCTTCCTGGTCGGCGCCGCGATCGAGCTGGCCCGCGGGCTCGGCGTCAGCGAGGTGGTGATCGCCCTCACCGTCGTGGCCGCCGGGACGTCGTTGCCCGAGCTCGCGACATCGGTCATCGCCGCGCTGCGGGGCGAACGCGACATCGCGGTGGGCAACGTCGTCGGCAGCAACATCTACAACCTGCTCGCCGTGCTCGGCGTCGCGGCGGTCGTCGCCGGCGACGGCCTGACCGTGCCGGCGGCGTTGTTCCGATTCGACCTCCCGGTCATGCTCGCCGTCTCCGTCGCGTGCCTGCCGATCTTCGCCACCGGTCACACGATCTCGCGCTGGGAAGGCGCGCTCTTCCTCGCCTACTACGGCGCCTACACGTGTTACCTGATCCTGGACGCCTCGGGACACGACGCCCTCCCCGCCTTTGCCACGACCATGCTCGCCTTCGTCGTCCCGCTGACGGCGGTGACGCTGGTCGTCGTCGCCGCCCGGGAGCTGCTGGGCGGGCGGCGGGCCGCCGGCGATCCGTCGTGAGGGCCGCGCGGCGTCAGGACGCGAAGCGCAGCACGTGCTTGATGCCGTCCGGACGGCCCAGCAGCAGCTCGCGAGCGGCCTCCACCGGATGCCGGGCCGTGATCAAGGCTGCGAGCGCCTCCGGCCAGCGCGCATGGAAGGCGCCCAGATCGCGGATGGCCGCGGCGAAGGCGTCGGCGCCCGCGTTCACCGTCCCGAACACCACCTGGTTCTTCAGCACCAGGTTCTTCATGATCAGATCGGTGTCGAGCGTGACGGGCGCCTTGCGACCCGGCACGCCGGTGAAGACGAACACGCCGTTGGTGCCGAGCACGGTCATCAGGTCGAAGGCGGCCCGCGACGCGCCGGTCGCCTCGTACACCAGGTCGATGTTGCCGACCTCCGCGGCCAGTTGCTCGAGCGACGTCTCCTCCGTCGAGTGGTATCGGGCGCCGATCGCCGAGACGAGCGCGGCCTTCGGATTCGGCGCGCGGTCGCGCGAGTAGACGGTGGTGTCGAATCCGGCGACCACGAGCGCCATCGCGCCCAGCAGCCCGACCGGCCCCGCTCCGAGGACGACCGCGCGGTGGCAGGCCCGGCGCGGATCGCCGGGACGCGCTTCGCACGCCCAGGGCAACCGTTGCTGCACCTCGGCCACCTGCAGGAGCGCCTTCTCCGCGATGGTGAGCGGCTCGACCAGCACCGCGACGTCGCGCAACGTCCGGCGGCACCACGTGCATCCAGCGCTCGTCGTCCAGCACCAGCTCCGTCATGAAGCCGTGGCGGCTCTTGATGCCGCGCTCGGTGAAGTCGCCCGTGTAGCAGAAGTCCTGCCGGCCGGATCGGCACGCGAGGCAGTCGGCATGCTCGCACGGCCGGCGCACCATCGGCACCACGAGATCGCCGAGCTTCACACGCGACACCCCCGGGCCGATCTCGATCACCTCGGCGAGCGACTCGTGGCCGATCACCAGGTGGTCGCAGCCGGGGGGCGGCGTCCCGTACTCGAACGTGCAGATCTCGCGATCGGTGCCGCAGATGCCGACGTCGAGCATCCGCAACGTGACGTCGGTCGGGCGGGCTGGACGGGGCGCTTCCGTCTCGATGAGCGCGACGTCTCGCCGCGCCGGCGTGACCGCAACTGCCTTCATGCCGCGTTGGGTGCCGGACGGGCGGCGGAGGTTACGGCGGCGCCGGCGGCGCGGTCGCGGGCCAGGTCCTCGAAACACCGGATGACGATCGAGGTCCACCCGGTCTGGTGGCTCGCCCCCAGGCCGCGCCCGGTATCGCCACAGAAGTACTCATGGAAGAGCACCAGGTCCTTCCAGTGCGGGTCGTCCCTGAAGCGCGGGTCGTCGCCGTGACAGGGTCGCCGGCCGGCGGCGTCCGGAACGAACAGCGCCGCCACGCGGCGCGCCAGCTCGGCCGCGACCTGCGCCAGGTTCATCCGCCGGCCCGACCGCGTCGGGAACTCGACCTGCAGGTCGTCGCCATAGAAGTGGTGGTAGCGCTCGAGGGCCTCGATGAGCAGGTAGTTCATCTGCAGCCAGAGCGGCCCGCGCCAGTTCGAGTTGCCGCCGAAGAGCCCGGTCGTCGACTCGCCAGGCGTGTACGCGACGCAATGCTCCTGCCCGTCGAGCCGTAGGATGAAGGGCTGGTCGCGGTGGACCGCCGACAACGAACGGATGCCGTACGGAGAGAGGAACTCGCGCTCGTCGAGCATGTACTCGAGCGTGCGGACGAGCCGCTCCCGGGACGGCAGCGCCAGCAGGCGATGGCCATGGTCGTGCTCCACGAAGGCGATGCGCGACGCGAGGTCCGGGCGGTTGTCGAGAAACCAATGCATCCGCTTCGCGAAGCCCGGGAACTTGGCGATCGTCCCCTCCTCCAGCACCGCGCACGCGAGGAGCGGCAGCAGGCCCACCATCGAGCGGACGCGCAGCGGCACCACCCGACCGTCCGTGTGCAGCTCGTCGTAGTAGAAGCCGTCGTCGGGGCACCAGAGTCCGGTGCCGCCGAGCGAGTTCACCGCATCGGCGATGGCGACGAAATGCTCGAAGAACTTCGACGCCATGTCCTCGCAGGCCGGGTTCTCGTGGGCCAACTCGAGCGACATCTCGAGCAACAGGAGGCAAAACATCCCCATCCACGCCGTGCCGTCGGCCTGCTCGAGGAAGGCTCCGCCCGGCAGCGGCTGCGAGCGGTCGAACACGCCGATGTTGTCCATCCCGAGGAAACCGCCCCCGAAGAGATTCCGCCCGCGCCGGTCCTTCCGGTTCACCCACCAGGTGAAGTTGAGGCAGAGCTTCTGGAACATGCGCGACAGGAAGACGCGGTCGCGGGCGCCCCTGGCGCCGGTCATCTTGTAGACGCGCCATGCGGCCCACGCGTAGGTGGGCGGGTTCACGTCGGAGAACGCGAACTCGTAGGCCGGGATCTGTCCGCTCGGGTGCATGTACCACTCGCGCGTGAACAGCACGAGCTGCGCCTTCGCGAACTCGGGGTCGACGTGGGCGAGCGGGATCAGGTGGAAGCCCAGGTCCCACGCCGCGTACCACGGGTACTCCCATTTGTCCGGCATCGAGATCACGTCGCGGTTGAAGAGGTGCTCCCACTCGGCGTTCCGTCCCGCGCGCCGGGCGGCGGGTGGCGGCGGCTGCGCGGGATCCCCCTCGAGCCAGTCCTTCACGATCAGGTGATAGAACTGCCTCGACCACAGCAGCCCGGCATACCCCTGCCGCACGACCGCCCGCTCGCCGGGTTCGAGTGCCGCCGGCACGTGGCCGTCGTAGAACGCGTCGGCCTCGCGGATGCGCGCGGCGAAGACGGCGTCGGCCTCCGGGCCGTCCACCGGGCCGCCCGCCTCCCCGTCCGCCGCGAGGCGCAACCGGATGGTCGCGCTGCCACCGGCGGGCACGTCCAGGCGGTAGTGGGCGGCGGCCTTGGTGCCGACCCCGGTGGGATTCACGGCATCGGCTCGCGCGTGCACCACGTGGTCGTGGAACGCGTCCTTCACCCACGGCGCGGGATTCGCCGCCCCGAACAGGCGCGCGGCATTGGTTTCGTTGTCGGTGAACAGCAGCGCGGGTGACCCCGACACGGTCAACCGGTATCGGCCGAGCGAGGCGTGTTCGCCGACGATGGCGTGGGTCCCCTCGCGGTGCAGCCGCGGGCGCGGCCAGTACCCCTCGCCGGTCCGCCCCCACGACCACGTATTGCGATACCAAAGCGTCGGCAGCACGTGCAGCGCCGCCGGCTCCGGCCCGCGGTTGGCGACCGTGAGGCGGATCAGGATGTCTTCCGGCGACGCCTTGGCGTACTCGACGGCAACGTCGAAGTAGCGCCCGTCGTCGAACACGCCCGTGTCCGCCAGCTCGAATTCCGGATCGAGCCGGCCGCGGCGGCGGTTCTCCTCGACCAGCCGGGCATACGGGAACTCGCGCTGCGGATACTTGTAGAGCGCCTTCAGGTACGAACCGGTCGGCGTGGCGTCGAGGTAGAAGTACTGCTCCTTCACGTCCTCGCCGTGGTTCCCCTCGGGGCCGGAGAGGCCGAAGAGGCGCTCCTTCAGAATGGGGTCGCGCTCGTTCCAGAGTGCGACGGCGAAGCACAGCCGACACTCGCGATCGGTGAGGCCGAGCAACCCGTCCTCGCCCCACCGGTAGACCCGGCTGCGAGCCTGATCGTGCGGGAAGTAGGTCCAGGACTCGCCGTCGGCGGAGTAGTCCTCCCGCACCGTGCCCCACTGCCGCTCGGACAGGTACGGTCCCCAGCGCTTCCAGTTGCGGGCGCGGCTGGCGTCCTCGCGCAGGCGGATGGTCTCGGCGTCGTCGGATGGAACGGGCGTCATCGCTGCACCACCTCCAGAGTATGGCCGTCCGGATCGCGTAGCGCGACGGCCTGCACGAATCCCAGTCCGGGTTCCCGCACGGTCACGGACGACCTCCCGGCCGCGGCGAGCCGGGCGCCTGGGCGCGCGACGACCCGGGTCCGCCAGTGCAACAGGTCGTTGGCCCGGGCGCCGGGGGGAAACGGCCGGCCGTCGCGCGGCGTCAGGTACTCGAGCAGCTCGATGCCGGGGCCGTCATCCGCCCGCAGACTCGTGATGCGGACGCGCGCGCCGCGAACCGCGTTCAAGCGGGCCTGCTCGTCACCGTGGTTCACGCTGCCGCCGGCCACGCGGAAGCCCAGCCGGTCGCGATAGAAGGCCAGGCTGCGCGCGGTGTCGCCGACGGCGATCGCCGTGTGGTCGATCCCGAGGAACAGACGGTCGCCGGCCTCCTGCCAGCGCGGGTCGCCACGGCCCGGCGGGAACTCGATCAACTCGAGCGGGTGGCCGTCGGGATCGCGGAAGTAGAAGGCGCGGATGCCCCCGGCCTGCGGGTTCCAGTCCGGCAGGCGTTGCGGGACCGGGGAGATGTGCGCGACGCGCTGATCCCGCAGCCAGCGGTAGGCGCGGTCCATGTCGCGCACCACGATGGCGACGTGCTGGAACCACCGATCGTTGCTGCGCATGCCGTCCGGCGCGGGCCGTCCTCGCGGCGTCACGTACTCGGTCAGCTCGAGCGCCTCGCGGCCGAGACGGAGCCGGACCACCCGGGCGCGCACGGGGAAGAGGTTCCACAGCCCTTCCCACGGCGGCCCCCCGATCTCGACGTCGGCCTCGGGCACGAAGCCCAGGATGCGGGAGTAGAAATCGATGGAGCGATCGGCGTCGGCGACGGTGATGCCGACCGACTCCACCTCCCGGACCTCGAGCCCGGCGGACCATGCGAGACCCGCGAGGACGAGCCAGGCGACGACCGCGGCGGTCCGCCTCATCCGAGCCGCGCCGTCAGATGGTCGCCGACCCTGAGGGCGTTCGCCATGATGGTGAGCGCGGGGTTCACGGCGGCACTCGAGGGAAAGACGCTGGCGTCGACGACGTACAGGTTGTCCAGCTCGTGGGCCTTGCAGGTCGGATCGAGCGCGGAGGTCGCCGGGTCGCGCCCGAAGCGGATCGTGCCGTTCTGATGCGCCACGCC
This sequence comes from uncultured delta proteobacterium, assembly GCA_963851365.1. Taxonomy (GTDB): domain Bacteria; phylum Desulfobacterota; class Binatia; order DP-6; family DP-6; genus CAVQLX01. The sequence continues at coordinate 134,602 of CAWKPA010000003.1, forward strand.
GGCCAGCGGGATGCGCGCCGGCACATAGCCGTTCAGCGACACCAGATGATCGTGGCAACGGATGTCCTGCAGCATGCCCTTCAGCGTCGCGACGAGGCGACGGTGTCCCTCTTCGTTGTTGGGCGTGTAGTCGAGGACGATCCGGCCGTCGCCGTCGAGGCGAACGCGGTTCCTCGGGTCGGGGAGATCCTCCGACGTGAGCCAGAACGAGAGCGTGTGCGCCGCCATGGCCTCGAGGGTCCAGCCCGGCACGAGACGGGGCGCTCCGGCGCGCAGGATGCTGGCATCCGTCTTGCCGATCATCGAGATGTGCCCCAGGGGGAACTCCCACGCGGCGGACGGACCGTAGAAGTCGTTCAGCCCCCAGGTCTTCTGGAAGCTGGTCGGATTCGGGTGGCGGGACACCGCCAGCAGCATGGAGTTCAGGTGGCACATGTAGTGCCGCCCCACCACGCCCGACCCGTTCGCCAGCCCGGCGGGGTGCCGGTCGTCCGCCGAGCGCAGGAGCAGCGCCGCGGAATTGACCGCGCCGCACGACACCACGACGACGCTGCCGGCATAGGTTTCGCGCTCACCGTCGCGTACGACGTGGACGCGCGTCACCTCGCGCCCCGACGGGCCGGTCTCGAGCCGCTCGACGTACGCGCCGGTGAGGAGCGTCACGTTCGGATGCGCGAGCGCGGGCTCGACGCACACCACCTGGGCGTCGGCCTTCGCGTTCACCAGACAGGGAAAGCCGTCGCAGGTGTCGCACCGGATGCAGCGGCTCTGCTGGGGGTTGGCCTCGTCCCGCATGATGCCGACGGGCATGTGGAACGGTCGATGGCCGATCCGCCCGAGGTCGTCGACCAGTTCCTGAATGCGCGGCTCGTGCGCGAGCGCGGGCCAGGCGTACGGGGCGCTGGCCGGCGGCTCGGTGGGGTCGCTCCCGCGCAGCCCGTGCACCTGATAGAGCCGTTCCGCTTCCGTGTAATACGGCTCGAGTTCGTCGTACTCGATCGGCCAGGCGGGCGACACGCCGCCGTGGTGCCGCACCTCGCCGAAGTCGTGCTGCCGCAACCGGATGAGCGCGGCGCCGTAGAATTTGGTGTTGCCCCCGACGAAGTAGTGCGTGCCGGGGTGGAAGGCGCGCCCGTCGCGGTCGAGCCAGGCGTCGCCGGTGTGGTAGCGGTTCTCGACCACGACGGCGTGGGAGTCCCAGTTCTGCTTCTCGCGCGGGACCCAGCCGCCGCGCTCGATCAGCAGAATGCGCTTGCCGGTCGGCGCCAACCGGTAGGCCAGCGTTCCGCCACCGGCCCCGCTCCCGATGATGATCACGTCGTAACGCGTCGTCGCCATGCGGATCGGATGTCGGGCGCGGGCGGGGGGTTACGCGACCCGGCGATCCCGAGCCACGACGTCCGGCCGCAGCTCGTCCCAGCGGCAGCGGAAGATGCAGCGCCGCGCGGTGTGGTGATCGAGCTTTGCGCACAACACCCGGTGGGCGCCGCGCACGCGCACGTAGGACTCGGCCGCCGCGAGCATGCCGAGCGGCGGCGCCGTGAAGTAGATCCAGAGCCACTCCCACTGCCATGCCGCGAGGGCGGAGGCGAACGAGCGGGCGGGGTTCATGCTCATGCCGGAAACGGGCGCCTCGAAGGTGATGTAGAGCGCGACGAGCACGCCCGCGCACCGGGGCGTCCAGTGCGTCAGTCGCGGCGAGTTCGACGTGATCAGGACCGTCGACATGAGCACGAACGAGATCGCGAGCTCCGCGACGAAGGCGGCGGCGGGCCCCGGCGCTCCGGGCGCGGTGGCAGCGAACCGCACCATGGGGTGGGCCAGCAGCGATCCCAGGATGGCGGCCATGCCGAACACCCCGGCGACGCCGCCCACGAACTGCCCCGCCACGTACCCGGCCGCGTCCCGCGGCGCGACCGTGCCGAGGCGCAGGTAGGTGAGGGTGAGCGCCGGGTTCATGTGCGCCCCGGACTGCCGCCCCCACGGCGAGCGGATCAGGGCGATCGCCGTCGATCCCATCGCCAGCCCCATGAGGGCGCGGCGCAAGATGGGGTCGGCCAGGACCGCGTGCACCGGCGACGCCGGGTGCTCGAGCACGGTGGCGAGACCGCATGCGACGATCAGGAAGAGGCCGAGCAACACCCCTTCCATGGCGTATTCCGCACGCATGACGAGGCGTGAGATGCCCGGGAGCGGAGGCGCGTTTCACGACCGTATCCTCGGCGCGCCGGCCGGCACCCAAAGGCCTCGACACGCAGCGCCGGCCGCGCTAGCCGGCGGGGGACGATTGCCATGACGACCGACCGTCCACTCTTCATTCCCGTCATCCTCGGCACGGTGCGCCAGGGACGCATGAGCCTCCCCGCGGCGCACCTGCTGGCCGCGGAGCTCGCCAAGCGGCCCGGCATCGAGACCGAGCTCATCGACATTGCCCGGATGCCGCTCCGCACCGACGACGCCGGCGAGGCCGTGAAGGACCCGGCCTTCGCCGCCGCGATGCAGCGCGCCGACGGGCTGGTCATCGTCTCGCCCGAATACAACCACGGGTACTCCGGGCTGCTGAAGCACGTGCTGGACAGTTGCCTGCACGAGTACGTCCACAAGGCGGTCGGCGTCGTGGGGGTATCGGCCGGTCCCTTCGGCGGAATCCGTCGGGATCCAGGACCTCCTCCCGGTGCTCCGCGAGTTGGGGCTGGTCACCATCTTCTGGGACGTCAATTTCGGCAACGTCGCCACGGTGTTCGGCCCCAGCGGCGAGTTGCGCGACCCGGCCTTCCTGCCGCGCATCGACAAGTTCCTGCAGGAGCTGACATGGATGGCGCGAACGCTGCGGCACGGGCGCGAGCACATCCCGCTCGCGTAACCCGCATCCCCGTCGGGCATCCTAGCGCAGACTGCCGAGCCATCGGCAGCACCCCACACCGAGGAGGACTCCCGATGAACCCGAAGAACATCCTGATCGCCGGCGCGGCCGCGGCCCTGTTCCTGTCCGGCGCCGTCGTCGCGCAGGCGGACCAGAAGGCCGGGGCGGATCAGGTCCGCTGCGCGGGCGTGAACGCCTGCAAGGGCCAGGGCGGCTGCGCGACGGCGCACAACGCCTGCAAGGGCCAGAACGGCTGCAAGGGCGAGGGCATCACCATGATGAGCGCCGACGACTGCAAGACGAAGGGCGGCACCGTCGCCCCCGAGAAGCAGTAGGACGCGCCGGAGCGGGCCCCGGGTTCCCGGGGCCCGCCACCCCAGCCATGCACGACCGCCCGCATCCCGGCCACGGCATCGGCCTGCGCCCGCCCCACTACCCGCACGTCCTCGACGGCACGGCGCGCGCCGACTGGTTCGAGGTCATCACCGAGAACTTCACCGTGCCCGGCGGACGCCCCCTCCGTGTCCTCGAAGCCGCGCGCGCGCTCGCTCCGGTCGTCCTCCACGGCGTCTCGCTGGACCTCGGCGGCACCGACCCGCTGAACGAGCGCCACCTCGCAGACCTCGCGGCGCTCGCCGCGCGCATCGGACCCGCCTGGGTGTCCGAGCATCTGTGCTGGGGCGCGTTCGCCCGGCGCTATGCCCACGACCTGCTGCCGCTGCCCTTCACGGAGGAGGCGCTCGCCCATGTCGTGGCGCGCATCGTCCGTGTCCAGGAGCGGCTCGGGCGCCGCATCCTGATCGAGAACGTCTCGAGCTATGTCACGTACACCCATTCGACCATGCCCGAGTGGACGTTTCTCGCCGCCGTCGCCCAAGCGGCCGACTGCGGCATCCTGCTCGACGTCAACAACGTGCACGTGAGCGCCGTGAACCACGGGTTCTCGCCGCACGACTACCTGGCGGGTCTGCCCGCCGGCCGCGTCGGCCAGATCCATCTCGCCGGGCACACCGACGCCGGAACGCACCTCGTCGACACCCACGACCATCCGGTCCCCCCTCCGGTCTGGGCCCTCTACCGCGAGGCCGTGCGCCGCTTCGGCCCGACGCCCACGCTGGTCGAGTGGGATGACCGTATCCCCCCGCTGGAGGAGCTTCTGGCCGAGGCCGAATGCGCTCGCGTCATCGAGGCCGAGGAGGTGGCGCATGCCGATTCCGCTGCGTGAACTCCAAGGGCTGTTCTGGCAGTCGATCGCGGCCACACCCGGTGAGCCGACCGCAGCGCCCGCGCTCCTCGAGGTGATCGCGCCCAGCGCGACACTCGACGCGCCGGCGCGCCTCGGGGTGTACGCGGACGCCTACGTCTTGCGACTGCATGAGGTTCTTGGCGAGGACTTCCCCCGCGTGGCCGCCCTCCTCGGCCCCGACCGCTTCGCCGCGCTGGTGCGGGCGTACCTGCGCGGCCATCCGTCCAGCTGCCCGTCCGTGCGTCACCTGGGCCGCGCATTGGAAGCGTTCCTCGCAGGCTGGCCCGACGGGGCGCCTTGGCTCGCCGACCTCGCCGCGCTCGAGTGGGCACGGGTCGAGGTCTTCGATGCGGCGGATGCGGCGGCGTTGCGGGCCGCCGATCTACGGCAGGTAGCGCCGGAGGCCTGGCCGGTCCTGCGCTTCGCGGCCGTTCCGGCGCTCGCCATCGTCCGCGCCGGCTGGCCCGTGCACGAGCTGTGGGCCGGAGCGGATCCCGCGGTCCTGGCACCGGCGGCCACCGCCATCCGCGTCTGGCGCGGCAGTGACGAGCGCGTCTATCACGCGCCCCTCGCTCCGCGGGCCGCCGACGCGCTGGAGCGCCTCGTGCACGGCGAGCCCTTCGCCGCGCTGTGCGCGTCGTTCGACGACCTGCCGCCGCTCGAAGCCGCACACGAGGTGACGGGGCTGCTGGCGCGCTGGCTCGAGGACGGGATCGTCGCCAGCCGCGCCTGAGCCCAGCCGGTCGCCGGCTGGGCTCAGGCGCTCTCGCGTACCGGGCCGCCCGCCGGGCCCCGGTGCTTCGCGGTAGCGCGGGGCCCGCGCAGGCGCAGCAGCAGGCGATCGAGCGACAGTGGGCCGGCGCCGTCGGTCGCGAGCCAGCCGAGCAGCGCGATGTAGGCGAACTCGGTGAGTCCCACGAGACTCGCGAGCCCGTCGACCTGATCCCACAACGCCGTGCGGATCGCGACCGCCATGACCACGATCAGCGGCAGGGCGGCGACGCGCGTCGCCAGTCCGAGCAGCAGCAGCCCGCCGCAGACCAACTCCGTCGTCGACGCGAGACGCGCCTGGATGGCGGGAGCGGGCAGCCCCAGCTCGGTGAAGAAGCCGGTGACTTTCTCGAGATCGTGCAGCTTCCCCCAGCCGGAGTGGAGGAAGACGGTGCCCACCGTGAATCGCGCGACGGTCGGCGGCAACCATCGCATCCGCGAAGCCTCCTTCATGACCCGGCCTTGGCGGCCGCACGGGTCGGACGCTTCGATGTCGTGCGCGCCGTCCCCGTTTCGACGTGCGCCCGCCCTCCGCCGGCGGGCCGCAGCTCGTGGTCGAGCAACGCCCGCAGCGCCTGCCGCGCGCGGTGCAGGCGGATCTTGACGGCGTTCGCCCGGATGCCGAGCCGGGCGGCGGTCTCCTCCGTATCGAGATCCTCGATGTCGCGCAGCAGCAGGACGGTGCGGTAGTTGTCGGGCAGGCGATCGATCGCGCGACGCACCAGGGAACGCGTCTCGCGGCGTTCGAGCAGCACGGCGCCATCGCCGCCCCAGGGGACGACCGGCTCGGCGAAGTGCCCGTTCTCGGCGAAGCGCGGCAGGAGCGCGTCGATCGACTCCTCCGGGCGGCGGCGCCGGCGCCGGAGGCGCATCAGGGCCTCGTTGACGACGATGCGGTGCAACCAGGTCGAGAGTCGCGCCGTGCCCTGGAAGGACCCGATGGCGCGGTAGGCCGCGAGGAAGGCGTCCTGCAGCACGTCGCGGGCCTCTTCTTCCACGCGCACGAGTCGGCGGGCGGTCGCCAGCATGCGCCCCCCGTAGCGGCGGACCAGGACCTCGAATGCGGCGGGGTCTCCAGCCTGGAGCCGCGCCAGGAGCGCCCCGTCCTCGCAGCGGGCAGCGCCGGAGCGCAGGAGCTCGGCGAGCAACCCGCTGCACCCTGCGAGGCGAGCCCCGCCGCGCTCGAGGCTCACGAGCAACGCCACGCCCGCCGGGTCGGCGAACTGGCAACCCGCGAGGTCCAGATCGCAACCGTCGTATCGTTGCTGGATGGCCTGACATTCCATGCGAAGCTCCTCCGTGGCGGCCTGCGTGAGTCGTCCCTCGATGCGCAGCAGCGGCCTGCCGTTTCTTCCGTCGATTCTCGTGATCCGAATCATGGCTGTGCTCGACAAGAACAAGCGGCGTGCCACCGCCACCCGACTGGGCGGAGAAGAGAAAAAGAACAGGACAGTCGAGGACTTGAACCTCAAAAGCGCGGGCCCAGGCGAAGGCGCGCCGGACCGCGACATGTCGCGGATCTGCGGATGTTCACGAATCCGCCTTGCCCGCGAGCCGCCGCCCAGGCTATGGAGCCGGGCTGGGCCATGCAGGCGGCGCCCGGCACATTCGTCGCTCCGTGGAACGCCGAGCTGGCGTTCCGCTCGGTGGTCGAGGCGACGGCGGACAAAGCCGGGCTGGAGTTCCTGCGCCACCTGGTGAAGAACCTGGCCGAGTCGCTCGGCGTAGCCTACGCCTTCGTCGCGGAATTCGCGGGGGCCGCCGACCGGGTGCGCACCATCGCCTTCTGGGGCAACGGCGCCTGGCACCCGAACATCGAGTACGGGCTCTCCGGCACGCCCTGCGAAGCGGTGGCGGCCGGACAGCTGTGCTTCCACCGGGACGACGTGCAGCGCCTGTTCCCGGCGGATTCCGATCTGGTCGAGCTCGGCGCCCGCAGCTATCTGGGCGTGCCGCTGCTCGGCGCGCAGGGCCAGCCGCTCGGCCACCTGGCGGCGCTCGACACGCGCCCGATGACGGAAGACCCGCGCGGCATCGCGATCTTCGAAGTGTTCGCCAACCGGGCCCGCGTCGAGATCGAGCGCCTGCACGCCGAGGCCGTCCTGCAGCGCGCCTGTGCTGACCTCGAAGTCAGGTTGGCCAGCACCCGGGACGACCTCGTCGAGACCCAGCAGCATCTGGATCTGGCCGCCGGCGAGCTGCGGGCGCTGCTCGAGATCAACCAGTCCGCCGTGCGACATCTCCGCCGCGACGATCTGTTCAGCACCCTCGCGTCGTGCGTGAAGCCGCTGCTGCCGCCGACGGAGCGCTTCGGCATCGAGGTGCCCACGGGCCCCGAGACCCTGCGCGTCCACGTGCTCGCCATGGACCGACCCACGACGTCGCCGATGATCGAAGATTTCCCGTCGGCCGGCACGGCGTGTCGTTGGGCACAGGAGCACCGGCGCCGGTACGTCGCGGGATCGCGCGCGGAGCTCCGGGACCTGTTCCCCACGACCGCGTCCGTGATGGAGCGCGAGGACATGGAATCGCTGTGCGCGCTTCCGCTGCTGCGCGAGGAGCGCAGCTTCGGCGCCCTCTTCTTCATGTCCACCGTGCAAAACGCCTATCGCGCCATCCCGGCGGCGCTGCTCGATCGGGTGGCGAGCGCGGTCGCCGTCGCCGTGGACAATTGCTTCGCCTATGAAGAAGTCCGTGCGCTGCGCGACCGACTCGCGGCAGAGAACTCGTACCTGCAAGAGGAAATCAGCGAGGAGCACAACTTCGGAGAGATCGTCGGACGCAGCGCGGCCCTCACGCGCGTGCTGTCGCTGGTGGAGACGGTGGCGCCCACGTCGTCGACCGTGCTCATCCTGGGCGAGACCGGCACCGGCAAGGAACTCGTCGCGCGCGCCATCCACGACCGTAGCCCGCGGCGCGACCGGCCGCTCGTGAAGGTGAACTGCTCGGCGATCTCGAGCGGCCTCGTCGAGAGCGAGCTCTTCGGCCACGTGAAAGGGGCGTTTACGGGTGCGGTCGAGGCCCGCACCGGGCGCTTCGCGATCGCCGACGGGGGTACCATCCTCCTCGACGAAGTCGGCGATCTGCCGCCCGAGACCCAGGTGAAACTGCTGCGCGTGCTGCAAGAACGGGAGTTCGAGCCGGTCGGCAGCAGCCGGCCGCGCCGGGTCGACGTCCGGGTCATCGCGGCCACCAACCGGAGCCTGGAGGAGGAGGTGGCGAGCGGCCGCTTCCGGCAGGATCTGTACTTCCGCTTGAACGTCGTGCCCATCGCCATGCCGCCGCTGCGCGAGCGCCGGGGCGACGTCCCGCTCCTGGTTCACCTCTTCGTCGATCGCTTCGCGCGCCAACTCGGCAAGCGCATCACCGGCGTCTCTCCGGAGACCATGGCGCGGCTCGAAGCGTACGACTGGCCGGGCAACGTGCGCGAGCTGCAGAACGTCATCGAACGCGCCGTCGTCCTGGCGCAGACCCCGATGCTCCAGTTCGCGCTCGACGCGTTCCCGGCCGTCGCGGCGCCGCCACGGCCCGCGAACGGCATCGTCCCGACCACGCCGCGCGTCGGAGCGACGCTGGAGGAGACGACGCGCAGCCACATCGTCGCAACGCTGCGGGGAACCGGATGGGTGATCGACGGCCCGGGCGGGGCGGCCGCGGCCCTCGGACTCAACCCCAGCACGCTGCGCAGCCGGATGAAGAAGCTCGGCATCCGCCGGTCCCTCGACGTCTCGACGCCGCAATGACTGCGGCAGGCCGCTGAAACCCGCCTGGCGCCACGGCATCCTACCCACGCACTCACGATGGCTCTCGAGGACACCACCCGCCCGCGCGACCTCACGTGCCGCCAAGTGACCGAGTTCCTCGGCGACTACCTGAGCGACGGGCTTACCGGCACGGAGCGAGCGTCGTTCGAGGAGCATCTCGCCGCTTGCCCCGACTGCGTGTCGTATCTCCGGCAATACGCAGCCACCATGCGGTTGGCCAAGGAGGCCTGCGACGGCGATGCGCTCGACAGCGGCGTGCCCGAGGAGCTGGTGGAGGCGATCCTCGACGCGCGCCGGGCCGGGCACCGGGCGCGCTCCCGGAGGGGCGAGTGACGCCAGGGCCACCGCCGATGGTCTGTCCGCGTTGCGGCAGCACGATGAACCACCATGCGGACAAGCCGACTCCGGCAGCCGAGCACGCAGGGGCGCACCGCGAGGTCGTCGAGCTGCATGGCTGTCCCGGCTGCGGCGAGAGCGGCATGCGCCGCCGCGCGCTGCCGGCGGCCTGACCCGGACTCCCCGTCACGCCCGCCGGGCGGTTCGCACGGACCGGCACACCTTCGCCACCGGACAGAGGGGGCAGCGCGGGCCGCGCGCGACGCAGATGGTCGCGCCGAGGTCCATCAGGGCCTGATTCCAGTCGCCGGCCCGCCCCTTCGGCACCAGGCGTTCGGCCAGGTTCCAGAGGCGCTTCGTCCGGGCGCTCGAGCCCTGCGCCCCCGCCACGCGGAAGACTCGACCGAGGACCCGGGCCACGTTCGTGTCGACGGCGGCCTCGTCGGCGCCGAAGGCGATGCTGGCGATCGCCCCCGCGGTGTAGCGGCCGATGCCGGGAAGCCCGCGGAGCGCCGCGGGGTCCGGCGGGAACGTCCCGTCGTATACCGCCACCACGTGCCGGACGGCGGCGTGGAGGTTCCGGGCCCTGGCGTAGTAGCCGAGGCCCTCCCACGCCTCGCGCACCGCGTCGTCCGAGGCGGCGGCGAGGTCCTCGACGGTCGGATAGGCCTGCAGGAAGCGGGGCCAGTGCCCCATCACCCGCGATACCTGCGTCTGCTGCAGCATGAACTCCGACACGAGGATGGCGTAGGGATCGGTCGTCTCGCGCCAGGGCAGCGCGCGCCGGTGCCGGCGGTACCACCCCAGGAGTCGGCGGCGAAAGGCGAGCGCGCGCGCCGGGAGCGTACGGCCACGACGGCTCACGGACCGCGCCATCGATGCGACGGCTGCGCCGCAGATTGATCACCGCCGCCACCCGCGTGCTCACCACGCGACGGCGCACCTACCAGCACATCCTGCCGAGCGACACCGCCCTGCTGCGCGCCACCCTCCGCAAGGGCGACGTCCTGCTGGTCGACGGCGACCAGCGGGTCAGCCAGGTGATCAAGTACCTGACCCAGAGCTCGTGGTCGCACGCCGCGCTCTACGTCGGCGACGAGCTGTGGCGCCGCCACCCCGACCGGCGGCCGGCCCTGGAAGCGGCGTTCGGCCCCGACGCCCGCCACCTGCTGGTCGAGGCGCTGATGGAGGAAGGCGTGGTGGCCGCGCCGCTCGCGAAGTACGGCGACCACAACGTGCGTGTCTGCCGGCCGCGCGGGCTGCGGGCGGACCACTGCCAGCAGGTGCTCGACGACGTGCTGGCGCAGCTCGGCGCCCGCTACGGCGTGCGCTGCGCGCTCGCGCTGGCACGCTACTTCTTCCCGGTGTCGTTGATCCCGGCGCCCTGGCGCCGCCAAGCGCTCGCGCATGGCGGCGACCTGACCACGCAGATCGTCTGCTCGACCCTGATCGCGCGCGCCTTCCAGGCCGTCGGCTTTCCGATCCTGCCCGCCGTCACCCGGCCCGAGACGCCGTCCGCCGCCGCGGGCTGGCGGCAGTGGGTCGCCCGCCAGCCCTACCCGCACCTTTTCCACCGTGAGCCGATCGCGTTGGTCACCCCGCGCGACTTCGACCTGTCGCCCTACTTCGAGGTCGTCAAGCTCACGGACGTCGCCGCGCGCAACTTCGACTACCGCCGCATCCGGTGGGCCTGAGCGCCTCACGGACGCCGGAACGGCGACCCGTACCGGGCGTGTGCGCCCAATTCCTCCGCGATCACCAGCAGCCGGTTGTACTTGGCCGTCCGCTCCGAACGGGCCGGCGCCCCGGTCTTGATCTGGCCCGCCCCTGTCGCCACGGCCAGGTCGGCGATGAACGCGTCCTCGGTCTCGCCCGAGCGGTGCGAGACGATGTTGCGGTACCCAGACGCCACCGCGCGCGCCATCGTCGCCTGGGTTTCCGTGAGCGTGCCGATCTGGTTCACCTTGATCAGGATGGCGTTGGCCAGCCCATCGGCGATCCCGCGCGCCAGGATCTTCTCGTTCGTGCAGAAGAGGTCATCGCCGACCAGCTGCACGCGGCTGCCGAGCGCCGTCGTGAGCGCCTTCCAGCCGGCGCGGTCGTTCTCGCCGAGTCCGTCCTCGATCGACACCACCGGATAGCTGGCGCACCACGACTCGTAGAGCGCGATCAGATCGGCCGAGGACCGGCGCGGGCCGCCGGCCTTGGGGAAGACGTAGCCGTCGCCGTCCGCCAGCTCGCTGGCGGCGCAATCGAGCGCCAGCGCGACGTCGCTCCCCGGCTCGAGCCCCACGGCGCGGATGGCCTCGACCAGCAGGTCGAGCGCCTGCTCGTGGCTGTCGAGCGCCGGGGCGAAACCGCCTTCGTCGCCGACCGCGGTGGTGAGCTGGCGCTCGTGCAATCGTTTCTTGAGGGCGTGGTATACCTCGACCCCCTGGCGGACGGCTTCGCCGAACGACGGCGCGCCGTGCGGCACGATCATGAACTCCTGGAAGTCGAGGTTGTTGTCGGCGTGCTTGCCGCCGTTGATGACGTTCATCAGCGGGACCGGCAGCAGCGTGGCCGTGTCGCCGCCGAGCGCCCGGTAGAGCGGGGTCTTGGCCGCGGCGGCCGCGGCCCGTGCGTTCGCCAGGGACACCGCGAGGAGCGCGTTGGCGCCAAGCTTGCCCTTGTTCTCGGTTCCGTCGAGCGCGAGGATCTTCGCATCGACCGCGGCCTGGTGGCACTCGAGTCCCACCAGCGCCGGGCCGAGCACTTCGTTCACGTTGGCAACGGCGCGCGTCACCCCCTTGCCGGCAAAACGCTTCGGGTCGCCGTCGCGCAACTCGACCGCCTCGCGTTCCCCGGTGGAGGCGCCCGACGGCACGGCGGCCGTGCCGACGACGCCACCCGCGACCTGCACCGACGCCTCGACGGTGGGAAATCCCCGGGAATCCAGAATCTCCCGCGCATGCACTCGTTCGATCTTGGCCATTGCCCTCTCCTCGTCTCGGGTCTAGGAGTCGCTGCACGCCATGCGTGCAGCGCCCTCCCCCGATGCCTCCGGCAGTGCGCGCAGCACCACCACCCAGACCTCGGACAGCAACGGCAGCACGGGGATGACGCGCTCCAGGCGCAGGCCCGCGCTGGCTGCCTCCGCCTCGAGTTCCCGCCGCGTGAGGCGCGGGCTGCGCTTCGCCTTGCCGCCGAAGGCGCGGCGGACGCCGCGCTGAAAGCTCTTCCAGGTGTACGGATGACAGACCGTCGCGATCAGCGGGCCGGACGCCAGTCCGGCCAGCGTGCGGAGCACCCCTGGCCGGACTTCCGGCGGCAGGTGCATCAGGAAGCGACTGGCGACCACGGCGTCGACGCCGCGCGCTCTGAGCGGCGGCTGCTCGAGATCGGCCCGCACGTGGCCCAGCGCGGCGCCCCGCCGCTGCGCCATCCTGAGCATGGCCGGCGAAATGTCGGCCCCGATCACGCGATACCCTTGCCCGCGCAGGAACGCCGACAGGATGCCGGTGCCGCACGGTGCATCCAGCACGAGCCCGCCGCGCGGCACGCCGGCGAGCGCGCGCGCCAGGGCGCGCTGCGTGAGCCGGAGGTTGATGCCGCGACCGAGCCCGCCGTAGCGCCGGCGCTCGTAGCGCTCGGCGTCGAACTCACGATACCCCCAGCGGGCATCATAGTCGCCGGCGACGGGCTGCGTCATGACCGCGCGACGCTAACAGCCGGCCGGGGGACTGACAAGGATCGGTCGCCGGCACGCGGGGAGGCGCGATGACGAGCGTCAAGACGGTGTGCCTGCTCGTCGCCGCGTGCCTGCTGCTGTTCTTCAGCGGTCTCGGCGACGTGCCCTTCTACACCCGGGGCGAACCGCGCGAGGCCCTGGTGGCGCGGGAGATGCAACGGAGCGGATCCTGGCTCGTGCCGTCGCGCCCCGACGGCGAGCTCGCCCGGAAACCGCCCCTCTTCTACTGGACGGCCGCCGCCAGCCTGGCGATGCTGCCGGAGCGCCCCGAGCTGGCGGTACGCCTGCCGTCGGCGGTGCTCGGCACCGCGGGCGTCCTCCTCACCTGGGCGGCCGGGCGAACGGCATTCGGCGCCGCCGTCGCGTTGCCGGCCGCCCTGGTCCTGGCGACGTCGCTCGAGTGGATCCGCGCGTCCACCATCGCACGGGTCGACATGGCCCTCGCCGCCGGCACCACCCTGCTGTTCGCCGCCTGGTTGCTGGCGCTGGCGCGCGGCCGCCCGCGGCCCGCGGCGGGCCTCCTCGCCGCGGCCGTCGCCGGCGCGGCGCTGGCCACCCTCGCCAAGGGACCGGTCGCGCTCGCGCTGCCCGGTCTCGTCGCGGCAGCGCTCGTGGCGGTCCGCCGCGATTGGTCGCTCGTGCGGCGCCTGGGTCTGCTTCCCACGCTGCTGGCCGGCGGCGCGATCGCCGGCCTGTGGTACGCCGCGGCCTTCGCAACCCACGGCTGGGCCTTCTTCGACATCGTCGCCAAGGAGAACTGGCTCCGCTTCATCGACAGCGAGGACGCAGGCACGGGGCATTCCCACGGCCTGCTCTACCTGCCACTGGTCGGGCTGATCGGTCTGCTGCCGTGGACCCCGCTCCTGCCGCTCGCGATGGCGCCGGTGACGGACCGCGAGCGGCGGTCGGAGATCGTCACCTTCGTCGCCTGCTGGACGGCGGTCATCGTGTTCTTCTTCTCGGTCGCCGACGCGAAGCGCAGCGTGTACCTGCTGCCGACCTTCCCGGCGCTGGCCCTCCTCTTCGGGCTCGGCATCGAGCGCCCGCCGGCCGCGGGCTGGCTGGCCGCGCTGGGACGCGCGGGGAGCGCGCTCTACGCACCACTGTTCGTCGGCCTCGGCATCGGGGCGTTGGCTCTCGCGTCCGGCGCTGACGTCATGGCGGTCGTGCGCCCCTGGCTGAAGCCGCGCGACGCGCAGAACACGCTGGCGCTGGTGGCGGTGACCCGGGACGCCGCCATGCCGCTGGCTGCGCTCGGCGCGGTCTCGCTCGGCGCCGCCTGGCTCGCCCGGCGAGCGCACCGCCGCAGCGACTGGCACCGGCTCGCGGCCACCGTGGCGGCCGTCACCGTGGCGTGGTCGGCCGGCATCGGCGCCTGGGTCCGTCCGCCCCTCGGCCGTGCGGCCAGCCTGTCGTCCTTCATGCGGCAGCTCGACGGCCTGCTGCCACCCGATGCCGTGCTGCACGCGACCTGGCAGCCCGACGCCGGCCTGCGCTTCTACGCGCCCCGCCCGCTCGTCCCCTGGCGAGCCGCCGACCGGGGTCCGGCCTACCTGCTGCTGTGGGACGACGAGCGGCAGCGGCTGCGCGATGCCGCTGGCGCCCCGCTCGCGCCGCTTGCGACCAGCGAGGCGCGGCAGTCGCGGCGCGGCCCGCTCACGTTGGTGGTCGTCCCCGAGGGCGTCGTCCTGCGGCGGGCCGGACCGGAGCAATCGGAGCGAAGCGAGTAGCCGGCCGGCGTCAGGACGCCGGCGCGGCGGCCGGCAGGCGGTTCACGAGCAGCCAGCGATCTCCCGAGCGCGCGACGACGTGGAACGGCCCCGGGACGAGGCCCACCGGGCTCTGGCGTCGCTTCTGCGGGTCGGACACGAACGCGATCAGCTCCGGCCCGAGCCAGCGTTGCGCGAAATCGACGCGCCGGAGGAACATCGCGTCACGGTAGGGCAGCAAATACCCCGGCGGGGTGAATCCACCCGCGGGCTCGAGCACCGTGATGCGACGGCCGGTGTAGAACGCGAGCCCGCCCACCTGCTGGTACTCCTGCGGCGCCTCGAAGACGATCTCCGCGGTCGGCGGGATCTTCGCCACGATCTCTCGCGCCAGGAAACGCCAGGAGAACACCGGCTCCACTTCCGCCTGCGCACGCGTCAGAATCGCCACCATCGGCACGGCGATCACGGCCAACGCCAGCGGCACACCGGCCGCGCGCCGCGCGTGCACCGCCATCGCGAGCAGCGCGCCGCCGAGCAGCAGCGTCGCCGCGGCGGGCCGCACCAGCCCGATGAGCCTGGGCATCTTCTCGAGCCAGTAGGAGTGCGCCAGCCACGCCTCCCCCCAGACACCGCCGAGCCCCCCGACCGTCAGGAGCAACGCGGCGAAGCCGCCGAGCCAGACCCACGCCACCCGCGACAGCGCGCCGCCGGCGAGCCGCGACCAACCGTGCGCCGCGAGCAGCGCGACCGCGGGCAGCGCCGGCATCGTGTAGTGCTCGAGCCGGGACGGCGACAGCGAGAACGGCAGCATCACGCCCAGCACCCACAGCCAGCAGCAGGCGGCGGCGCGGTCGGACGGCGGCGCGTCGGCCCGTCGCCCCCGCCAGCCCGCGGTGGCCGCGAACGGCATCAGCACCACCCATGGCAGCGTGCGCACGACGAACACGAACCAGAACACGAGGAGCAGCGCCCCTTCGGAATCGCGGGGGTGTTTTCGGCCCAGGAAGAACAGGAGATGCTGGTTCACGACGTAGTCCCAGGCGAAGCCGGTGTGGCGCCAGGCCACCAGGACGTGCCACGGGGCCACCAAGCCCACGAAGACGGCGAGCCCCAACAGCGGGCGGAGCTGCCGGAGCCCGCGCCAGCCGGCGTCGCGGATCGTGCAGGCGAGCACAGGAAGCGCCGTGATCACCACGGGCACCGCGCCCTTGGCCATGAAGCCGGCGGCGAGCGCCGCGTAGCCCGCCGCGAGCCACGGCGCCTGTCGGCGGTCGGGCCGGTCCAGGGCCACGCGCCAGCACAGCAGGGCGGCCACCACCGTGGTCACCAGGATGCAGTCCGGCCGCAGCGTGCGCGATTCGATCGCGAACCCGAACATGGTGGCGAGCGCCACCGCGCCAAGGAGGCCCGTACGCCGGTCGAAAAGTCTGGCGCCGAGCAGCCCCGTCAGAAACACCCCCAGCGCCGACACGGCGATGCTCGCGAGGCGCACCTGCTCCGCGACCGCGCCCAGGCCGAACACGCTCGCGGCGAGCCAGAACATCAGTGGCGGCTTGTTGAGGAAGATGGTGCCGTTCATCTCCGGCGTCACCCAGTCCTCGCGCGCCAGCATCTCGTGCGCCACCTCGGCGTAGCGCCCCTCGTTGTCGAAGAAGCCGTGCTGGTCGAAGCGCCACGACGCCGCGAGTGCGAAGAGCAACGCCACCCCGAGCGCGGCCGCCCACACCGGCACCCGCCGGACCCCAGCCCCCCCAACCACCGACACAGGGGGTGCTTCGGACATCGCCGGGAGGAAGTCAACGCCGTCGGTTGCGCGCCCGTCGCGGCTCTGGCTAAACGTCCCCCGGTCGGTCGATCGGCGATGACACGAGGTGGGGGGATGGCAGCCCGACCGGAGCCGAACGCGGGTCCGGACCGGATTCGGAAGATTGATCTGGCGCGCGAGTATCGCGCCATCCGCGACGAGATCGAGATACTGTCTGCCTGCGATCGGGCATTCGACCGCATGCAGCTCCGTGCCGGCGATGAGCGGCACGCCCTCGAAACCGAAATGGCGACCTTCGCCCCCCTCACCAGCGGCGCCCGGTCGCTGCGCGTCGTCGAGGTGCTCGAGCGGGCGGCGCGTCCCTCCGCCAACGGAGGCACGGCCTAGTGCCCGCCGGCGGCGGGCACCGCCGCCGGCTCCTTCCCCTGCTCGCGTTGGCCGCTGGCTGCGCCCTGCTGGTGTGGGTCCTCCGCCGGGCAGGACTGGACGCCGTGTGGGAGCGCCTGCGGGGGCTCGGCTGGTCGGCGCCCCTGATGCTGCTGCCGTTCCTGGTGGTGATGGTGCTCGACGCCTGGGGCTGGCGCCTCACGCTGCCGGCGCATCCGCGGGTTCCCCTGTCGGGACTCGTCGCCGTGCGGATGGCAGGCGAAACGGTGAACAGCCTCACGCCCGCCGCCGCGGTGGGCGAACCGGTGAAAGCCTATCTGCTGCGCCGCTGGCACGTGCCGACCAGCGACGCACTGGCGTCGGTGGTGATCTCCAAGACCGCGCTGGTGGCGTCGCAGAGCGTGTTCACCGCCCTGGGGGTCCCCGCGCTGCTGTGGCGCCTCGACCGCCCGCGCCTCGCCGCCGCGTCGCTACTCGCGATGGCGGTCGGCTGCGCCGCGTTCATCGGCGCGCTCGTTTGGGTGCAGCACCGCAGCCCCGGCACGGCGCTCTGGAAGCTGCTTCGCCGCATCGCCCCGCGGGCGGGCCTGGTCGGCCGGCTGGAGGCGGGCTCGTCGGCCTTCGACCGCCGGCTGCGCGAGTTCTACCGCGACCGCCCGGGCACGTTCGCCCGGGCGTCGGGCTGGCACTTCCTCGGCTGGCTGGCCGGCGTCGTCGAAGTGATGGTCATGACGACCCTGATCGGTGGGCCGGTCTCCTGGCTCGATGCCTTCCTGATCGAGACGCTGTCGCAGCCGATTCGCGCCGCCGCGCTGGTCGTCCCCGCCGGTATCGGGACACAAGAGCTGGGCGGCGTCTGGCTCTGCCGGCTGCTCGGCATGGCCGACGCCGACGCCGCGGCGTTCTGGCTCTTGCGCCGGGCGCGCGAGACGATCTACGACGTGTTCGGCGTGCTCTACCTGGCACACCACGGCGGGCGGCGCGCGCTGGGGGCGGGATGATGGACCAGCGCACGCTCGGCGAGACCGGCCTCCGCGTGTCGCGGCTCGGTCTGGGGCTCGCGGCCCTCGGCCGTCCCGGCTACATCACGTTGGGGCGGGCGCGCGACCTGGGACCCGTCCGCACCCCGGAGGCGATGTACGCGCGCGCGGCCGGCGTGCTGGACGCCGCCCGGGCCGCCGGCATCCGCTACCTGGATGCCGCGCGCAGCTACGGGCGGGCGGAGGAATTCCTGGCCCGCTGGATCGACGAGCGCGCCGTGCCGGCCGGCGCGGTCACCGTCGGCAGCAAGTGGGGATACCGCTACACCGCCGCCTGGGCAGTGGATGCGCCGGTGCACGAGGAGAAGGAATTGTCGCTCGCGCGATTCCGCCAGCAGCTGGCCGAGAGCCGGGCACTGCTCGGCGACCGGCTCGCGCTCTACCAGATCCACAGCGCCACCTTCGAATCGGGCGTCCTCCGGGACCAGGCCCTGCTCGGCGCGCTGGTGGCCGCGCGCCGCGACGGCGCCGTCCACGCCATCGGGCTCACGCTGAGCGGCCCGAAGTCGGCGGCGGCGCTCGATCAGGCGCTTGCCGCGCGCGTGGCCGGCGAGCGCGTCTTCGACGTGGTGCAGGCCACGTTCAACCTCCTGGAACCGTCGCTGGCCACCGGCCTCGCTGCCGCGCATGCGGCCGGTCTCGGCGTGATCGTGAAGGAGGTCCACGCCAACGGACGGCTCACGGACGCGAACGACCGGCCGGACGACGCCGCACTGCTCGACGGCCTGCGCCGAGCCGGCGGCGGGCGACCGATCGACCAACTGGCCGTCGCGTTCGTGCTCGGGCACCCGTTCGTGGACGTCGTGCTGTCCGGCGCGGCCACGTCCGCTCAACTCGCGTCGCACGTCCGGGCCGCCGAGGCCCCGCTGGACGCGGCCGTGCGCCCGGCGCTCGCCGCCGCGGCCGAGCCGTCCGAGCAGTACTGGCGCACACGCGCCGCGCTCCCGTGGACCTGAGGGGTCAGGCCCCCGACCCGGCACTCACGTCGCGCCGAGTTCCGCGATGCGGGCGAGGACCTCGCCTTCGGCGCGCTCCACGTCTGCCGGGAAATCGACCTCGATCCACGGCAGGCCGTCGACACGTTCGAAGCCCACCGGCGCCCGCGCCAGCAGGTCCGGATAGACCTGCTCGTGCTCGATGCCGGTATCGCCCGCGGCGACCCGCGCGTCGAGCAGCTCGCGCAGCAGGTGTGCGGCGGCGGCGTCCAGTTTGAGGAACCCGACCGACTCGCCCATGAGCTCGAAGCCCGGCGCACCGCCACGCAGGATGTCCCGCACGCGGCCGTCGCGGACCAGCAGCATCTGCTCCTCGCCCGTGTTCTCCTGGCTGGCGTCGAGCAGGAAGCAGTTGGGGTGCGGCGACCGCACCAGCCGCTCGAGCATCGCCGGGGCGCAGAGCACGTCGGCGTCCATGATGAGCACGTCGCGGTCGAGCCATTCGCGCGCGGTCCAGAGCGACAGGATGGCGCCCTCGCGGAAGCGCGGATTGGTGATGCACCGGACGCTGACGCCGGCCGGCGCCGCCCCGACCGCGCGCCGCACCTGCTCCTCCCCGAAGCCGCTGACGACGACGACGTCGCACACGCCCGCCGCGGCGAGGCCGTCGAGCAGGCGCAGCAGCAGGCTTCGCCCGCCGATCTCGATGAGGCACTTCGGCTTGCCGCCCGAGGCGCCGAGCAACCGCTTGCCGACGCCGGCGGCGAGGATGATGGCCGTCACGTGGGTCGCTCCGCCCAGAGGTCGAGCCGCACGTAGTCGGCGACGTACGGCGCCCCGTGGCGGGCGACCGTCTCCCGAACCACCGCCTGCGCGTAGGCATCGCGCTCGTCGTCCGGGAGTCGCGCCACGTGATCGCGCAGCAGGATGGTGCGGACATAGCGCGCGGCGTCGTCGAGCGACTCGAACGGCACCGGCACCGCCCAGAGAGCCGCACGGGCGTTTTCCCAGCCGTTCCGCCCGAGCGCCGCCGTGGCCTCGCCCGGGGTGCGGTACCGCTTGGTGTCGCGGAAGTCGCCCAGATGGCGGGCGAAGCGCGGCTCCCGCCGCACGAGCTCCACCGCCTCCAGCACGCGCGCGTTGTTGCCCGCCCCGCCGCACTGCGCCCGCAGGCGTCCGCCCGGCTTCGTCGCGCGGGCCAGGCACGAGAACAGCGCATCGTCGTCGGCGATCCAGTGAAAGACGGCATTCGAGAAGACGCAGTCGACCGGCTCCGGTAGGGTGAAGTCGGTGAGACTGCCGTGCACCGGCACGATACCCCGCACCCCCTCGCCTTCGATCCGACGGCGCAGCTGCGCCAGCATCTCGGTCGAGGCGTCGACCGCGTAGATGGTGCCCCGGGGGAGCCGGGCATGCAGGTCGAAGGTGACCGACCCAGAGCCGCAACCCGCGTCGAGCACGATCTCGTCGCCGCGGAGCCGCAGGTCGTCGATCACCTGCCGGGACCACCCGCGCATCGGTGTGCCGATGCGATCGTAGGTCTCGGCGTCCCACCAGGTGCCGGCGCCGCTCACGCCAGCGCCTCGCCGAGCGCGGCCAGGAAGTGCTCGAAGTCGGCGGGCGCGAGCGCGCCCATGTTCGCCACCCGGAACGCCTCCCGGGCGAACTCCCCCTGCCCCTCGTAGATGACGAAGCCGCGGGCCTTGAGGGCGTCGTGCAGGGCCGGATAGTCGCGGCCCGCCGGGAAGCGCAGCGCCGTGATCGTGTTCGAGCGCAGCGCCGGCGGCAGCACGCACGCGAGGCCGAGACGCGCGAAGCCATCCCGCAGCAGTGCGGCGGCAGCGGCGTAGCGTCGGATGCGGCCGGCGACCGTCTCCTCGAGCAGTTCCGCGAGCGCTTCGTCGAAGGCATACGCAAGCTGGACGGCCGGAGTGAACGGCATCGGCGCCGCCGCGTAGGTGGCGAGCGCGAGGTAGATCGAGCGGCGCGGGTACGCCGCCAGACGGTCGAGCACCGTATCGCGCGCCAGCACGAACGCGATCCCGGGAAACCCCTGGATGCACTTGCCGGCGGTCCCGGCGACGAGGTCCACGCCGCCCAGATCGAGCGCGTCGCCGGCGAGGCCGCTCACCGAATCGACCAGCACCAGTGCGCCGCGCGCGCGGGCCCGGCGGGCGATCTCCGCCACCGGATTGACGAGCCCCGTCGTGGTCTCGTGGTGTACGACGGCGACGGCCTCGACGTCGGCCGCGGCCAGGGCGCGCGCGACGGCGTCCGGATCCGCGGGCGACGTCCACGGGAACTCGACGACGACGTGCGCGATGCCCGCGGCGGCGGCCATGGCGGCGATACGCTGGCCGTAGACCCCGTTCGACACCACGACGAGGCGCCCGGTGGGCGAGCAGACGCTGGTCACGGCCGTCTCCACCGCCGCGGTGCCCGAGCCGGTGAGCAGCACCGCGCGGAAGCCGCCACCGGGCGCGAACGCCTCCACGAGCTGCGCGCGGATACGATCGAGCAACACCGCGCACTCGGGTTCGCGATGGCACAGGTCGCCGCGTCCCAGCGCCGCGGTGACGCGCGCCGACACGTTCACCGGTCCGGGGTTCAGGAGGATCATCGCCGGGGGTGCCTAGCACCGCCGTCCGCACCGCGCCACCGCCGCGCCGCCGTCCGAACGCCGCTGGCGTGCGCGTCAGGCCGGCGCCGGCCCGAAGGTGCGCGCGAACAGCCCGTCGATGGCCGCGCGGCCGTTGTCGCGCAGGAAGCGCGTGCCGGTGCCGGTGAAATGCGGGTGGCGCGATGACCGGCTCCGCGACTCGGCTCCCAGCGCGTCGCCGGTCCACTGGAACCAGCCGTCCTGGTCCTGGTCGAAGACGAAGAGCGGCTTGTTGCAGAACTTGGCGAACTCCGCGCCCCAGCCGGTCCCGCCGTTGACGGTGCCGTCGCGTGGATCTTGCCGACCACGTAGATCTCCTGGCCGTTGTTCACCTGGTGCCAGATGCTCTGCAGCACCTTCCGGAAGAGCGGCGTGTCGGGGTAGCGCCGGTGCATGAGCCGGCTGACGTAGGTCAGGCTGACGTCGCCGTGCCGCAGCTCCTCGTGGGTCAGCACGCGGATGCCGCGGCGTCCGCGCGTCGCTGTGGCCCTCGAAGGTGAAGTTCACCTCGTCGATACCGTAGCGCTCGGCGGTCTCGCCGAAGGCGGCCTCGGCGCCCTGCGCGGCGCCGCTGAAGAGAATGCAGTCCTCTGGCTTCACGGCCTGGCCTCCGGCCCGATCTTCTCGCGCATCGTGCGCGGGGCGTCAATCGGCGAGGCCGGCCGGGACCACGCCGAGCGCGCGGCGCAGGCGCGCCGTCATCTCGGGCGGCGTCCACGGGATGCGCGGCCCCGGCGACCCGGGCGGGCCGAGTGCGATGCGCACCAGCAGGAAGGCCGGACCCTCCGCGGGCGAGGAAGCCTGGCCACGCCGCGTCGAGCGCCTCCGGGCCCTCGACCCGACCCACCCATCGGTATCCCACCGTCCGGGCGACCTCGTCGAGCGCCACGCGGTCGGCGATCGTCGCCTGGCCGCCGGTCGACGCGTGGGCGCCGTTGTCGAAGCAGACATGGAGCAAATTCGACGGCGCCGCCGTGGCTATGGTGGCGAGCGTGCCGAGGTTCATGAGGACGTTGCCGTCGCCGTCGAACACGATCACGCGCCGCTCCGGGCGCGCGAGCGCCAGGCCGAGCCCGATCGACGACGCCAGCCCCATCGAGCCGATCATGTAGAAGCAGGTGTCGGTGTCGCGGGCGCCGAACGCGGCGCGCGACAGGAACCCGTTGGCATGCACGCACACCTCGTCGTGGAGGTGCGGGACGATCCGGGCCAGGGCGTCGCGCAGCGTCATGCGTGGTGGGTGAACAGTCCGGGCTTCACGACGATCGCCACCGGCTTGCGCGTGGCGTCCATGGTGGCGGCTGCCCAGCCCACGTCGTCGAGCAGCGCGTCCGCGCCGGGCGCACGCCAAGGGATGCCGAAGAGGTCGAGCAGCCCGGGCAGCACCTCGCCCAGCACGAGGTGCTCGGGGGCGTCCTTGCCCGCGAAGCCGCGCCAGGTGACCAGCAGCAGTGCGGGCATTTCGTAGAGGAGGTGGAGCGAGCCCAACGCGTTCAGCGACACGCCGAGCCCGGAATTCTGCATGATCACGACGGGCCGCTTGCCGCCCAGATACGCCCCGGCTGCGACGCCGAGCGCCGCGTCCTCGCGGGTCTCGCCCAGGTAGCGCCCACGCGCCGTCAGCTCGGCGATCACCGGCCCGACCAGCGAGCACGGGACGCCCGCGAACCAGTCGAAGCCCGCGGCGAGCAGGCGATCGACGAACGGCCCGGCGGCCGCCGGCGCGCTCAGCGCGTCACCTCCGCCCAGGCGCGGTGGTAGTCCTCGACGCTGTCGACCTCCATCCATCCCTTGTGGATGTCGACCGCCACCACGGCGTGCCCGCGATCGATCATGGCCTGGAGGATGTGCGTGATGCTGGATCGCTCCAGGCCCTCGGCGCGCTGGGCGGCCAGCTCGGCGTGGACCGCCCGCAGCGCCTTCGTGGCGGACGCCGACAGCATGGCCAGCCCGATGAACTCGCCATGCGCCTCCTCGGGCCGGACTTCCGGGCCGATCCGCAGCACGCGGCTGCCGCCTTCCGGCGCGACGAAGCGCCGTCCCTGCGGCGGCACCTCGGTGACCACCAGGTCGAGCGGCCCCGGCGGCAGCGGTTCGCCGGTACGCAGCGCGTCCGGAAAGGCGCGGTCGACCACGACCGCGACGTCGGCCGTCTGCCGCAACAGCCTGTCCAGGATGGGCCGCTCGAAGATGATGTCGCCGTAGAGGACGACGCACGGCCCGTCGAGCTCGGCGCCGGCGGCGAGCAGCGACGCCAGCTCGCCCGTCTCGGCATAGCGGTCGTTGTCGACGAAGCGCACGCCCGGCGCCGCCACGTGCTCCTTCTGGTAGCCGCGCACCACGACGACGTTCTGGATGCCGACCCGGCCGAGCGCCTCGACTTGTCGTTCGAGGATGGTGCGACCCTTGACCTCGAGCATGGCCTTGGGCCGGTCGCGCGTCAGGGGCAGGAGCTGCGGTTCGAAGCCGGCGGCCAGGATGATGGCCTTCGGCGCCTCTGCACCGGCATGGAGGAAGCGCCGCTCGTTGGCCTTCAGTTCCGGCACGCCGACCAGGCGGTAGACCTCGTCGAGCGGCACGATGCGGTCGTCGACGCTCGACGCCCGCCCGGTCTCGCGCAACCGCCGGAGCGTGTCGCGCATGGCGACGATGGCCGCCCGGAGCGGCTGGTTGGCGAAGATCGCCAGGTGGAAGCCCGCCGCGGCCAGCGCTTCGGGGCTGACGTTTGGGTAGGTGGTGGGAACGGCCACCAGCGGCACCGGCAGCGTCCAGCCGTCACTGAAGCGCTGGAGCTCGCCGAAGTCTGCTTCCTTCGAGTGCACCAGGACGGCGTCGGCGCCGGCGTCGGCGTAGGCGCGGGCGCGCCGCATGGCCTCGTCGAGGCCCATCCCGGCGATCAGCGCCTCGGTGCGCGCGATCACGACGAAGTCGCGGGAGCGGCGCGCCGAGCACGCGGCCTCGACCTTGCGCGCATGCTCCTCGGCCGACACGAGGTCGCGTCGCACGCCGGCGTAGAAGCTGCACCGTTTCGGGAAGTCGTTGTCTTCGATGCAGATGCCCGCGGCGCCGGCGCGCTCGAACTCGCTGGCGGTGCGCATCACGTTGATGGCGTTGCCGTAGCCGTTGTCGCAGTCCGCCACCACGGGAATGTCGACGGCGTCGCAGATGCGCCGGACGGCGTCCAGCGTCTCGGTGAGCGTCAGGATGTTGGCGTCGGGCAGCGCCTGGACCGCCGAGATGCCGAACCCGCTCGCCCAGATGGCGTCGAAGCCGGCCTCTTCGGCGAGTTTCGCGCTGAGCGCGTCGTGCGCGCCCGCCGCCAGCGCCACTCCGGGCTGCTCGAGCAGCCACCGCAGACCCCCAACCATCGGAAGGGAGCCGTTATAGCGACGCGCGCAGACGGCGCAAGGCAGCGGCTGCCCGCCAGGCTGGCCAGGGACCGCATCCTCGGGGTAGAAGCCGGGGCCCATGCGAATCCCTCCACACGACCTGACCCACGAGTTCCCGGAACGCGTCGACGTGATCCACGAGCTGCGCGCGCACGACCCCGGGGCGGCCGCCCTGTTCGACGAGTACGAGCGCCTGAACGCGCAGATCGTGGACATCGAAGAGAACGACAAGCCGTTCGTCGACCACGAGTTCGAGGCGCTCAAGAAGCACCGCCTCAAGCTGAAGGACGAGATCTTCGCCGTGCTCAACCGCGGGCGGCACTGACTGGCGCGCCCGTGCGCCGAGGAAGACGGGCAGGCCCGCGCGCCTGCCACGCGCGCCCCGAGCTTCTCCCGTCGGGAAGCGTCGGCGACCGTGCGATCAGGCGAGCCCGTCGATCCGCGGCAACGGTCCGCGCTGGCGCAGGTCGTCCAGCGTGACCACCAGCTCGTCCAGGCCCGCGGCGAGCGCGTCCGGCCCGTCGAGCGGCAGCAGCACGCCCTCCTCGCGACGGTCGCGCAGCCAGGCGGCCAGGATGGTGCTGGCGGCGACGTCCTCCCGCTCGAGCCGGGCGTCCTGGTAGGCCGCGAAGCGGTCGCGGACCACCTGGATCGCCGCGCCCAGGTCGGCGGCCGCGCGCACCTCGAGTTCGAGGGCCAGCCGGCCGCCCAGCGCCACGAAGAGCTGCGCGCCGGCGCGGTCCGCGGTGGGCAGGAGCGCGGCGAAGTTCTGCCGCGCCAGGATCCACCCCAGCCGCTGGCGACGCCGGCGCATCTCCTCGAGCACGGTCAGGTCGCGTTGCGCCCGGGCCGCCGCCTCGAAGCGCAGGGCGGCCGCTTCGGCATCGCGCCGCGCGGTCAGGCGCGCGAGCGGGCCGTCGTCCGCGCCGTCGACGAACGCGCGGAAGGCGTCGACCAGTTGGCGGTATGCCACGCCGTCGATCCGGGCCGCGCACGGAGCCGGACACGTGCCCACCTGCCCGAGCAGGCACGGGCTGATCTCCGGCGCCGGCGCGAGGCGGCCGGCGCAGGTGCGCAGGCCGAACACGCGCGCCAGCACCGCGAGCGCGCCTTCCGCCGCCGACGGGCTGGCGAACGGGCCGAAGTAGATGGCGCGGTCGGTGCCCAACCGGCGCGTCACCGAGAGGCGCGGGAACGGGTCGGCCGTCGTCAGCCGCAGGAACGCCACTTGCGGCAACTGGCGGTGCTGGCGGTTGTACGGCGGCTTGTGTTCCCGGATGTGGCGCATCTCGAGCAGCGACGCCGCCAGCTCGGAGCCGGTCTCCGTGATCCGGACGTCGTGCACCTGGCGGATCAGCTCGAGGGCGCGGCGCGAATGCCCGCGCGAGTTGGTGAACCAGCTCCCCACACGATCGCGCAGCCGGCGGGCCTTGCCGACGTAGAGCAGCCGCCCGTCCTCGCCCAGCAGGTGGTAGACACCCGGCGCCTCGGGCAGCGCGGCCAACCGTTCGCGCGGCACGTGGACGACGAAGCGCAACCCGTCGCTGGCGGCCTGTTGGGCCGCCAGCAGGCCGCCCAGCGTGGTGATGCCGCGCTCGGCCGCACGCTCCAGCAGGATACAGAGGATCTCCGCGGCGATGCGCGCGTCGCCGAGACCGCGGTGACGGTCGAAGCAGGAAACCCCGAGCGCCGCCGCCACGGCATCGAGCGAGCTGCGCCGCTGGGCCGGCAGCAAGCGCCGCGCGAGCCGCATGGTGCAGAGGGCGGGACGGTCGAGCGGGCGCCCCGTCATCGCGCGATGGGCCGCCTCCAGGTGCCCGACGTCGAACCGCGCGTTGTGCGCCGCGAGCGGCGCATCGCCGGCGAACGCGAGGAAGCGCTCGAGGACCTCACCGATGGGCGGCGCGGTGGCGACCATGTCGTCGGTGATGCCGGTGAGCGCGGAGACGAACGGCTGGATGCGCCGCCCCGGATTGACGAGCGAGGTGAAGCTGTCGATCAGGCGGCCCCCGGACACCCGCACCGCGCCGATCTCCGTGATGCCACCGTCCGCCACGCCGCCGCCCGTGGTCTCGAGATCGACGACGATGAAGTCCTGCCCCGCGAGCGGGCGCGCGAAGACGTCGTGGACACGCACCCGCCACCGGCCGCTGTCGGGATCGAACGTGAAGCGGGAATCCGCGCCGAGCATCGTGGCGAGGAACCGGCTGCCGAACTCCGGATCGCGGCCCTGGCCCGTGAACACGAGCGCCAGCAACTCGTCCGCGCCAGCGCCCTCCGGCCGCTCGAGAAGATAGTCGTGAAGCCGTTGCCGCACCGCCCCTCCGCCCCGTCACCAGCCGCGCTCCGTGCGTCTCAGAACGACCAGAAGCCGCGGCGCCTCACCGGCGCGCCGGGCGGCTTGTCCCGCGCCGCCACGGCGCGCAGCGTCTGCTCGAACCGTACCAGCTCGTCGCGCTGCCGCTCTTCGAATTGCTCGAGGTCACGCCTGCGCCGCTCGTGGAAGCGCGTGAAGTCGTTCGTCCAGGCGGCATGGAAGCGCTCGAGCGCCTCGGATACCGCGCGAACCATGACGAGCGTGGGCACGAAGGACCCGAGGCAATGCGGGCAACGGAACACGGTGCCCGCGCGGTAGCTGGGGAACGGCACGGCATAGTCGCCCTCGCACCGAAAACAGTGGATCGGCACTTCCCAGTCTGCGGGGGGCGGGATGGCGAGCCCGGGCTCGGCACGCGGCGCCGGAGAGGCCGCGGGCGTCGCGGCGGCAGCGACCGGTGCGGGCGCGGCGGGTTTCGCCGCGGGCTCCGGCGCGGGCGTGGGCGGAGCTGCGCCGGCCTGGTCCGCCTTCGCGAACCGCGACGGCGCATCGTCCGGAATGGTCTGCTCGGGATGCAGCGTTCGCGCGCGGGCGAGGAGCACGTCGTGCGTCTCGGGTATCTCCGGGTTGGGCACACAGGCGTCGACCGGGCATACGGCGGCGCAGGCCTCGTGGTCGTGGAAGCCGACGCACTCCGTGCACTTCTCGGGCACGATGTAGAAGAGATCGGCCGACAGCGCCGGGTGGGTCGAGCCATCGGGCGCCTGCCAGTCCACTGCGCCCTGATAGATGGCCGTGTTTGGGCACTCCGGTTCGCAGGCGCCGCAGTTGATGCACTCCGCCGTGATCATCGTGGCCATGCGCCACGCCCATACCGCCGCCAGCGGGCGGCTTCAACGGCCGCCTTCCGGCTGGACGGGCGAGGGAGGTTGCGCTACACATCGGTCGATATGGACAGCGACGGCCAAAGCCGTCCTCGAATGTCGTAAGCCGCCCCGGCACTGGACCGCTCCCGGTCCCCGGCCCGGGGAGGGGAGGAGGTTCAGCGCGTCATGGCGGCTCCCGCCGAGGAGCGGGCACATCCGGCCGGCCTCACAGCGGCGGAGCTGCGCGACGCCTGGCCGGTGCTCTCGACGGAGGAGCGGCTCGAGGGCCTGACGCTGCTCACGCACGCGGAGACCGAGGCGGTGTTTCTCGGCATGCACGCCCGCGACCAGGCCGATCTACTGCTCGGCGCCGATCCCGGGCTCCGCCGCTCCCTCATGCGCATGCTCCCGCCGGACGACGCCGCCGACGTTGTCCAGGAGGCGGAGATCGAGGATCGCCACACGCTCCTCGATCTGCTCGACGACACCACCCGCAAGGAGGTCGTCGCGCTGCTGGCCTATGCCGAGGACGACGCCGGCGGCCTGATGAATCCGCGCTATGCGCGGCTGCGGCCCGAGATGAGCGTCGACGAGGCCATCAGCTACCTGCGCCGGCAGACGCGGGAGCACGTGGAGAGCGTCTACTACCTCTACGTGCTCGACGCCGAGCAGCACCTGCTGGGCGTGGTGTCCTTCCGCGATCTGTTCTCCGCGCCGCCCGCGGCGCGGGTGCGGGACGTGATGCACTCCGAGGTGGTGACCGTCCCGGAGGACATGGACCAGGAAGCGGTGTCGCAGCTCTTCGCGGAGCACAACTTCCTCGCCATGCCGGTGGTCGACGCCGAGGGCCGCGTCAAGGGCATCGTGACCGTCGACGACATCGTCGACGTGGTGCAGGAGGAGGCCACCGAGGACATCCAGAAGCTGGGCGGCATGTCGGCGCTGGAGGCGCCGTATCTGAGCGTCGGCTTCCTCGGCATGCTGCGCAAGCGGGCGGGCTGGCTCTCGGTGCTGTTCCTCGGCGAGATGATCACCGCGAGCGCCATGGCGCACTTCGAGGACGAGATCGCGCGCGCCGTGGTGCTGGCGCTGTTCGTGCCGCTCATCATCAGCAGCGGCGGCAACTCGGGCTCCCAGGCGTCCACGCTGGTGGTGCGCGCGCTCGCGCTGGGCGAGGTCACGCTGCGCGACTGGTGGGTGGTCATCCGGCGCGAACTCGCCACCGGGCTCGTGCTCGGCCTGATCCTGGCGGTGATCGGCTTCGGCCGCATCCTCCTCTGGCAGTCGCTGTTCCAGCTCTACGGCGAGCACTCCATCCTGGTGGCCGCAACCGTCGGCGTGAGCCTGGTCGGCGTCGTGCTCTTCGGGACGCTCGTCGGCTCGATGCTGCCGCTCATGCTCCATCGCATCGGCCTCGATCCGGCCAGCGCGTCGGCGCCGTTCGTCGCGACGCTGGTCGACGTGACGGGCATCGCGATCTACTTCTACGCGGCCAGCGTCATCCTGCGGGGCACGCTGCTGTGACGTCGCGGCCGCCGACGCCCTCGGTCGTCGTCGATACCCGCCCGCTGAGCCGCATTCTCCTCGAACGCTCGCTCCGCCCGACGGTGCTGGTGGCGACGGCGCTCCTCTACTGGTTCATCGTGACGCGCCAGCCACCCGCGGACCTCGGCGACGCGGGGCTCAAGGCCCTCGGCATCTTCGTCGTGTGCCTCGTGCTCTGGGTCACCAGCGTCCTGCCGCTGATGATCACGAGCCTGCTCGCCATCATCATGCTGCCGCTGAGCGGCGTCATGCCGGCGAACAAGGCCTTCGCGCTCTTCGGCAACGAGGCGGTCTTCTTCATCCTGGGCGTGTTCATCCTGGCCGCCTGCCTGATGAAGTCCGGCCTGAGCACGCGGCTGGCGCTCGGCCTGCTGCGCCGCTTCGGCCACACCCCCCGCACGCTCCTGCTGTCGATCTACCTGCTGAACGCCCTGATGTCGTTCTTCATGTCCGAGCACGCGGTCGCGGCCATGAACTTCCCGATCGTCGTCGAGATCGCGGGCGTGTTGCGGCTCGAGAAACAACGCAGCACCTACGCCAAGGCGCTGTTCCTCGCGATGGCGTGGGGCACCACCATCGGCGGCGTCGCCACGCTGCTGGGCGGCGCCCGCGCCCCGCTCGCCCTCGGCATGGTGAAGGAGGCGACCGGGCAGACCTTCACCTTCCTCGAGTGGGCGCTCGCCAGTCTCCCCGTCACCGCCGGGATGCTGGCGATCGGCTGGATCGTGATCACGCGCTTCTTCCCGCTCGACGTGCAGAGCATCCGCGCCGCGGATACCCTGCTGGCGGAGAGGGCGCTCGCGCTCGGCCGCATGAGCGCACGCGAGAAGGCGATCGCGTGCGTGATGCTGGGCACGCTGGCGTTCTGGATCCTGGGCGGCGAGGAGTTCGGGCTCGGCAGTGTCGCGATCGGCGCCGTCGTCTGCCTCTTCGTGCTGAACCTGGTGAAGTGGGAGGAGGTCGAGGGCTATGTCAGCTGGGGCATTCTCCTGATGTACGGCGGCGCGATCGCGCTCGGCGCCGCCACCAACAGCTCGGGCGCGGCCGGCTGGCTGTCGCAGAACACGATCTCCCGCTGGTCGGACAGCGGGCCGATCGCGGTCGCCATCATCTCCGGTCTCTCCATCGTGCTCACCGAGCTGATGAGCAACTCGGCCGTGGTCGCCATGCTCATGCCGGTCACGCTCGGCGTCGCCGGCGATTTCGCGATGGACCCGCGGGTGATGGCGCTCGTGGTGGCGGTGCCCGCCGGGCTCGGCTTCACGATGCCCATCGGCACGCCGGCCAACGCGATCGCCTACTCGTCCGGGCACCTGACGATGCGCGACATGATGGTGCCGGGCGCGATCCTGGCCGTGTCGTCGTGGGTGGTCTTCAACCTGGTCGCACGCTTCTGGTGGCCCCTGCTCGGCCTGTCGCTCGGCGCCGGCGGCTGACGGCCCATGGTCCTCCCGTACCCGCTCGTCTGCGCGCTGCTGGGCCTCGTCGTGGGGGCGCTCCCCGCGCTCGTCCACGGGCCGATTCCCCAGAAGTTCGACGTGCTCTACATCCAGGGCAGCGTCGCGGTCTGGGGCTGGTACACGGCGCGGGCGCTCATCGGCGTACTCGTGGGCCTCACGACCTGGCCCGCCCGGTGGTGGTTGCGCGGTCCACTGTGCGGCGCGATCATGATCGCGCCGCTCTCCTTCGTGTCGCTCGCCACCCCCGGGTGCGGACCGCCCTGCGCGGGCGTGAACCTGACCTCCGCACTGATGGTCGGCACGCTGGTCGCCGGGGTCGCTCGGGCGATCACCGGCCGGGACCACCGCCCCCTTGGCTGACGGCGGCGGGGCAGGTGTTCGGACCGATAGCTACGGCCCCGGCACCAGCGCGCCGTCGCGGACGAAGACGGGAATCGCGTCGAGCGGGACGTCGACGGCGATGGTGCGCCGGCCCTGCCATACCTGGCTGGGGTCCCAGTAGCTCCGCCACGTGCCCGCCGGCAGATAGACGGTCCGCTGGCGCTCCCCGACCCTCCACACCGGCGCCACCAGCAGATCCGGCCCGAACATGTACTGGTCCCAGAGGTCCTCGAGCCGGCGGTCTCGACGATCGGCGAACGGCATCGGCCGCACGAGCGGCACGCCGACGGCGGCGTCGCGGGCGGCCGCGACGATGTAGGGCTGCAGGCGGTGCCGGAGCTGCGTGTAGCGGCGGTAGATGTCGATCATCTCGGTGTCGTACGCCGGGGTCGTCGGCATGGCCCAGGGCGCGTGGGCGCCGACGCCGCCGATCTCCATGATGCCCGAGAACGCGCCGAACTCGATCCACCGCGCGAACACCTCGCGGTCCTTGAACTCGTAGTAGCCCCCGACGTCCGAACCCCAGATGGGAATGCCCATGAACGCCGCGCGCTGCTGGCTGATGATGGCGCTGCGGAGGCCGAGGTCGGTGCCGGGCCCGAGACCGAAGGTCTCGCTGGCGGAGATGTCGCCGCCCCAGAAGATCGACCAGCGCTGCGTCCCGCTGTAGCCCGGCCGCGAGAACAGCACGAAATCGCCGTCGGGATGGACGCTGGCGAGCGCGTCGTGATGGATCTTCGCCTGCAAGGTGGGATAGTCGTTGCGCACCTCGCGGCCCGTCCGCCCGTCGAACCAGACGTCGGTCGCCTCGGACGGGATGTGCTCCTCGCCCCGGTCGAGCTTGATGCCCTGGATGCCGTAGCGCCGCAGGAAGTCCGCCACCGTGTCGCGCCACCACGTCTGGGCATCCGGGTTGGTGACGTCGAGGATGAAGTTGCCGCCGAGGTCCCCGCACTCGAGCGTGCCGCCTCCCGGCCGCGGCGCGAGGTAGCCCGAGCGCGTGAACGCCTCGAGGCCGTGGTCGCCCGGATCGCTGCCGCACGCCCACGCCGCGCTCCAGATCATGGTGCGGTAACCGCGCCGCGCGAGCGAGTCGAGCATCGCGTCCGGATTCGGCATGCGCGTGGTGTCCCACTCCCAGCGGTCGAAGCCGTAGGGGCCCACCAGCACCGGGCGGTCGAAGAGGTACACGCCCGCCGGGATGCCGAGTGTCTCGTACATGGTGATGTCCTCGGCCAGGTCCGCGTTCACCTCGACGCCGTCGAGCAACGCGGGCGGTCCCTGCCGCAGCTCGCCCCGCCAGCGCCAGTGGAGGAAGGCCCAGTCCGGCGGCACGCAGCGGACGGCCGACCAGGTTGGTGTACTCGTCGAGGATGTCGACGTACTCGGGCCCGGCGAAGAACCGCAGCACCAGCCGGCGCGCGTCGGACGTCGTGCCGGTCTCGAAGCGCAGGCTCACGGTGGCGGGGTCGCTCTTGGCCAGGTCGAAAAGCCCGAAGGTGGTGCCGCCGACCGCCAGTCCGTAGCCGCGCGACGACTGGTAGAATGGCGCGTAGAGCGAGAAGGTCGGCAGGATGCGCATCTCGACGGTCTCGCCGCGCCGGTCGAGCGAACCGACCTCCGGCGGGCGCAGGTCGTCCACCGGCTGCTCGAGACAGCGGCGGACTGAACGACGGCGAGTCGCGCAGGCGCTCGGTGAGCCCGTAGAGGCGCTCGCGCTTCGGCGAACGCAGCCGCTCGCCCATCGCCGTGACCGTCGCCGCGTCGGGCGGGTCGACGACCACCTCGAGGGTGCGAGCAGTGAGGAAGCGCAGGATGACGGTCGCCGGCGGCCCCTCGGTGGTGGCGACACGGAGCGCCGCGCCGTCGGCCAGCGCGACCGCCGACTCGACCTGCCCGAGATCCACGCGGGTCGCCCCACGCTCGTAGAACAGGCCCGGACGTTGCTCGCGCACGAGCGTCCGCCCGCCCGCCTTCACGCGCAGCCGGAAGCGGCTCCGGCGGACGTCGGCGGTCGCGGCGGGCGTCGAGAGCCGCACCATGCCGCGTCCGATCCGGACCGTCACGTCCGGCGGTTCGACGGCGCCCGCCCCGACGGGCGCGAGCAAGAGGCAGGCGAGCGCGAGCGAGGGCGGCACGAGGCGCATGCGGCGAAACGTACCCGAGCCGCCGCGCGGCGCGCCAGCGTTTTCCCACGTGGGCCGCGCCGCCGCCGGAACCGGCGCGCGATTTCGGTGGCTCGCCCCCCGCCGGCGTGGCATGAGGGGGCGACGGCATGGCTCCGGACTACTCGACCCTCGACGCGGCCCTCGGGCAACTCGCCCCGTACGGCCCGGACCTTGCCAACGGATTCACGAGTCACGCGCCGATGGTGGTCGAAGCGCTCGCGGTCCTCGGTCGAGCGAAGGCGGCGCTGCCATGGATCGACGCCCATCGCGACACCTTCCTGCCACGACCAGCCCCCCGGGCGCCGATCGCCGCCGACGACTGGGTGAACGCGCTCGGCCAGCCCGA
The DNA here is from genome assembly GCA_963851365.1 of uncultured delta proteobacterium. Classification (GTDB taxonomy): domain Bacteria; phylum Desulfobacterota; class Binatia; order DP-6; family DP-6; genus CAVQLX01. The sequence continues at coordinate 168,282 of CAWKPA010000003.1, forward strand.
CCGCGCCGGCGACTGGTCCGTGCGGTTCGCCGGCGAGCTGGCCGCGGCGCCGTGGCGCACGGTCCTGGCGCGCTGGACGATGCGCCTGGCGCCGGGCCTCTGCGCCTCGGCGTTCCACGGCGTCATTCGCGTGGGCCACGCGGCGCGCAGCCTGGCCGCCGGCGAGTCGCCGCCGCGCCTGCAGGAACTGGCGGACGCCCTCGCATCGTGGGCCGCCTACTACCAGACGCTGCCGACGGCGACTGGCACGGAGGCGCCGCGCGCCGCCGCCGGCGCCCTCGCCGCCGTCGCCGTCGTGCCGCCCGCGCAGCGACGATTCGACGGGACGATCGTCGGATCGCTGGCCGCGCTCGCCGATTGGCCGGCGTTCGCGCCGGCCATCGACCTGCTCGACGTCGCGCCCGAACCGGCCGCCGTGATCTCCGACCTGACCGACCTCTTCGCCCGGGTCTTCCTGACGAACGCCCGCGATGTCTTGTCGGCGGTGACCTTCGTGCACGGCATCACCGGGCCCGCCGCGTTGCGCCCGCTGCTCCCCGTGCTGGCGCCGGGCGAGCAACGCGAGGCGGTCCGCCGCGCCTGGCAGGCCGCCGCCGGGCTGTACGCGGCGTTCGCGACGGCGCCGCCCGCGGGAGATCCCGTGGACGCGCCGCGCGAATCGCCCGAGGTGTCCGTGGACCGCGCCGTCGCGACCGGCGACGACCACGCCATCAAGCTCGCCGCGGCGGCCCTGGGGGAGCATGCGCTGCGACCGTCGCCGGCGTATCTCGCCGCCATCCGGCTGGCGGCCGAGCTGCTCGCACCGGGGTGAGCCTACCGCGCCGATCCCACACGCGAAACGCGCGGATCGCGGGACGCGGCTTGCGTCGGGCGAGCGGCGTGCTCTAATTCGCCCGTGGATCGCATGCGCGGCGATCGCTCGATGACCGAGCGCATCCTCAACGTGCTGCGCCCGTATGCCTCGAACTGGACGGGCACGCTGGGCCGCGGTGACCTCGTCATCCCCCAGCGCGAGATTCCCCGCGTCATCCACGAGATCCTCGACGCGTTGCGTGACGAGAGCCTCGACACGGAGGCGAGCGAGCAGGACGTTTTCGCGGTGTTGATGTCCACTCGCCGCAACCAGTCGGTGCAGGACCAGGTCGCCTTGCTGCGGCGGCGCTTTCGCATCCTGCAGCGCTAGACGGCGGGGCCGCACCCGGATGGCAACGCACCCGCTGCGCGGCGCGGCCGCGATCGCCGGCCTCGGCATCACACCGCAAGGCAAGGTCTACGGTTCGAACGCCATCGGGTTTCGCGGTCGAAGCCGTGCGCCTCGCGCTCGACGACGCCGGGCTCGAGCGCAGCGACCTGGACGGCCTGCTGCTCAATCCCGGCATCAGCTGGAACGACCAGGGCATGGGCTCGTTCCAGCTGCAGCAGGCGCTTGGCCTGCGCGATCTGCGGCTGACCGCGTCGATGAACCTCGGCGGCGCCACGGCCTGCGCCATGATCCAGCACGCCACCCAGGCGATTGCCGCCGGGTTGTGCCGACACGGTCGCCTGCGTGTTCTCCGACGCGCCGCTCAAGCCGCCCGCGCCCGGCGGCGCGCGCACCTCGAGCGGCGCCGCATACGGCTTCGCGCGCGGCATCGACGCCGCCTACGGCTTCTTCGGCGTCAACGCGCTCTACGCGTTGGTTGCCCGCCGCCATATGCACGTCTACGGCACCACCCAGGAGCAGCTCGGCGCCGTCGCCGTCGCGCAACGGCGATGGGCCAACCTGAACCCGCACGCCCAGATGCACGAGCGTCCCCTGACGCTGGACGAGTACCGGGCGTCGCGCTGGATCGTGGAGCCGTTCCACGTCATGGACTGCTGCCTGGTGTCGAACGGCGGGCTCGCCGTCATCGTCACCGGCGCCGAGCGGGCACGCGTCGCTGCGCAAGCCGCCGGTGTACGTGTGGGGCATGGGTCAGGGCCACCTCGGCGGCGATCCGGGCGATACGCTCACCTCCGGCGCCGTGCTCGCCAAGGAGCCGGCCTTCGCCATGGCGGACATCGCGCTCGGCGACATCGACGTGGTGGAGCTGTACGACTGCTACACCTTCACCGTGCTGGTCACGCTCGAGGACTACGGCTTCTGCAAGAAGGGCGAAGGCGGCCCGTTCGCCGCCGAGCACCACACCGGACCGAGCGGCCGGCTCGCCCTCAACACCGGCGGCGGTCAGCTTTCGAGCTTCTACATGTGGGGCATGACGCCGGTGTCGGAGGCGATCATCCAGCTCCGCGGCGAAGGCGGGCGGCGGCAGGTCGCCGAAGCACGACGTGGCGCTGGTGTCGGGCAACGGCGGCGTGCTCTCGACGCACGCCACGCTGGTGCTCTCGAGGCTGCCGTCGTGAGCGACGCCGCACCCGCCCGGCCCGTACCTGCGATCACCCCGGAGATGGCCCCCTTCTGGGAGGCGGCGCGGCGGCATCAGCTGGTCGCCCAGCGGTGCCTCGACTGCGGCTCGGTGCGCCTGCCGGCGCGCGAGGTCTGCAGCCGGTGCCTGTCGCGCCGCGCCGCCTGGCAACCCATGTCGGGACGCGGACGCGTCTTCAGCGTCGCCGTCATGCACCAGGCCAACCATCCCTGGTTCGCGGCCCGGGTGCCGTACGCCGTGGTGGTCGTCGAACTGGAGGAAGGCGCCCGCCTCACCTCGACGATCGTCGGCCTCGATCCGCAAGCGATCGCCATCGACCTGCCGGTCGAGGTCGACTTCGAGGACGTGACGGCCGAGATCAGCCTGCCGGTGTTCCGGCCGGCGGCGCGCTAGCCCCTTCCGCGCCGACAATCGACCGTTCGGCCCGCCAGGCTCGCCCGCCGGCCGTGACGCGGGGCAGCGTGGGCAGCGCTCGGGCCCTACGTTATAGCTCGCCCATGGCCCCCCGGCCCGCGAAACCCATGCCGCCGTCGACGCTCCGCAACCGGATGCTGCTCCTCGTGGTCGGCACCGGTGTGGCCACCGGGCTTCACCTTGGACTGTTGCACCTCGTGCTGCTGCGCGCGTGGCTCGCGCCGGTGACGTTCGTGGTGGGCAGCCTGGTGTTCTCGCTCGTCACCTACGCGCTGTGGCGCTGGGTGCTGCCGCGGCTCGGCGGCCGCTCCGCCGCCGCGCAGCTGCTCCGACAGGCCGTGGTGACGCTCGCCGTCCTCGCCACCGTGTCGGTGACCGTCGTGGCCGTGGCGACGATGGCGAGCGAGGGCACCAGCGGCCTCTTCGGCGCGCCGGTCGGACCCGATCTCCACCTCACCGTCACGGCCGCCATGCGCCAGCAGGTGACGCGGGCCTACGTGCTGCTGCCGATCATCCCCGTCGCCCTCATGACGCTGATCGGTTACCACCTGGTGTGGCGGCATCTGCAGGACATGCAGACACGCGAGCGCCAGCTCACCGAGCTGGCCGCCACCGCGCAGCTCGCGGCGTTGCGTGCGCAGATCAACCCGCACTTCCTCTTCAACAGCCTCAACTCCATCGCCCAGCTGATCCACACCGACCCGGACAAGGCCGAGGTCTGCGTCGAGCGGCTGGCCGAGATGCTTCCGCTACATGCTCCATCGCGCCGACCGCGACTTCGTGCCGCTCGTCGAGGAGCTGCAGATGGCGACCGCCTATCTGGACATCGAGCGCGCCCGCTTCGACGACCGCCTGCGCGTCGAGACCCGAGTGGACCCGCAGAGCCTGCAGCGCTGATCCCCAACCTGATCCTGCAGCCACTGGTGGAGAACGCCGTCAAGCACGGCCTGTCGCGGAAGCTCGGCCCCGGCACCGTGTCGATCGATGCCGCGGTGCACGGCGACTTGCTCACCCTGACCGTCGGCGACGACGGTCCCGGCATGACCGCCCCGATGCTCGGAGAGGTGTGGCAGCGCGGCGTCGGGTTGCGCAACCTGCGCGAGCGCCTCGAACGTCTCTACGGCCCCGAGCACACGCCGGTGATCGAGAGCACGCCGGGCCGGGGCACGGTGATCCGCCTGTCCCTGCCCCCGCAGGTGGCCGCATGAGCGACGCCCTCCGCACGCTCGTCGTCGACGACGAGAAGCTCGCGCGCGACCGGCTGGCCGGCTTCCTCGGCGCCATCGACGGCGTCGAGGTGATCGGCCAGGCGGCCAACGGCGTGGATGCCGTGGAGATCATCGAAGACACCCGACCCGACCTCGTGTTCCTCGACGTCCAGATGCCCGGCATGAGCGGGTTCGAGGTGCTGCAGGCGTTGCGCGGCACGGCGCCCCAGGTGATCTTCGCCACCGCGTACGACGAGTACGCCATCCGCGCCTTCGAGGTGCAGGCGGTCGACTACCTGTTGAAGCCGTTCGCGCGGGCCCGGGTCGCGGAGGCGGTCGGCCGGGTCCGCTCGCGGCTCGGACGGAGCCGCCCTCCCCTCGACGTCGACGCGGTGGTGCGCCGGCTCGAGGAGCACCGCAAGGCGTTCGTCACCCAGGTCCCCGTCCACAGCGGCCGGCGCATCCTGCTGCTACCGGTCGACGACATCCGCTGGTTCGGCGTGGAACACCGCCTGGTCTACGCGCACACCGGCGAGCGCGCGCTACATGACGAACGCGACGCTCCGCGAGCTCGAGGAGCGCCTCGATCCCGAGACCTTCTTCCGGGTGCACAAGGCCAGCCTCGTGAACCTGCGGCACGTGAAGGAGATCGTCCCGTGGTTCGGTGGCCGCTACAAGCTGGTGATGCGCGACCATGCCGCCAGCGAGGTCGCGGTCAGCCGGAGCCAGGCCCGGGCGCTCCGCGCGCGGCTGCGGTGGTAGCGCCGGCCACAGCCGGTTTTGCTTGACACCGCGGAACCCCACCCGTAAGCGCCTGGATACGCAGCCATTTTCATGTCGAACCCCGATCGCGCCCTCGATGCCACCACCGCCCCGCGGCCTGGCCGGAGCCTCGCGTTCCTGCTCGTGTCGCTGCTGGCGCACGCGGTGCTCGGCCTGGCGCTCTATTTCGACGTGTCGGGGATCGGCGGCGGCTTCGGGTTCGGCGTCGGCCCCGGTGTCGGGATCGGATCGGGCGGCGGCGTCGGACTGGGCGAGACCAAGCGGCGGCAGATCTTCTCGCTGGAGGACCTGCCCGATCTGGTCCGCCCGCAGGAGGCGCCGCCCGACGACGAGGTGAAAGAGCTGGTGGTGGCGCGCACGGCGCAGCCGGTCGTGCTTGCCCAAACCCGCGAAACCCACCGCCGTGTCCCGCACCACCACCTCGCCGGTGGTCCACTTCTCGCGGCCCGTCAGTCCCATCGGCGCGGGCGACCGACCTGGCGTCGCGCTTCGCGTCGGCCGGCTCGGGCACCGGCGGCTTCGGCACCGGCGGCGGGGGCGGCGGTTTCGGCACCAGCCTGGCGAGCCTTGGCATCTCGCTCGACAGCGCCTTCGGCAAGTACGTGGGCAGGCTGCGCAAGCAGGGGCTCGACGTCGCGCTGGTGATCGACGCCACGGGCAGCATGCAGCACGTCATCGACGACCTGAAGCGCCGCCTCGACGATCTCGTCGGTCACCATGCAGCGGCTCGTGCCGAACGCGCGCATCGGCGCCGTCGCCTTCCGCGACCGCCCCAACGACAAGATCGCCACCGCCCCGCGCAAGAGCGAGGATTTCCTGGTCAAGTGGAGCGATCTCACGTTCCGGGGCAGCAAGGTGAAGACGTTTCTGAACGGCCTCGTCGCCGAAGGCGGCGGCGACTGGGAAGAGGCCGTCAAGGAAGGCTTCGACGCCGCCATGAACAAGCTCAAGTGGCGATCCGACGCCAAGAAGGTCATCATCCTGGTCGGCAGTTCGCCGCCCGCACCAGGCCGACATGGTCCGGCGCTGCGCACGCTGGTGTCCGACTGGCAGGCGCGCGGGGGCGTGGTGAGCGCGATCGACGTGAGCCAGCGCTTGCACGAGGAGCACGAGCGCAAGCTGCACCGCTGGCTGTACGGCGAGGAGCTGAAGCGCACCTCGCAGATGCCCGATTTCTACAAGCAGGTGCAGCAAAGCTACGGCGATCTGTCGCGGCTCGGCGGCGGCGAGGCCATCGCGCTCGGCCAGGACCAGGCGCTCGTCCGCCACCTGCTCATCCTCACCTTCGGCCAGCAGTGGGAGAAGGACGTCTCGCGCGTGTCGCGCGGCCGCACCTGAGCCGCGCAGGAGCATTCATGCAGAACAATCCGCAGTTGAATTTCGACATCTGGCAACTGATCCAACAGGGCGCCATCTCCACCTACCCGCTGCTGGCCTGCTCGGTCATCGTGCTCGCCGTGGTGCTCGAGCGGGCCTGGAGCCTGCGCGGCATCCTCGGCGCGACGGCCGGACTGACCGGCGCGATCGTCCCGCTGCTGGCGCGCGGCGATTTTCAGGCCGCCACGGACGCCGTCAGCGCGCTCCGCGCGAGTCCCGTGCGCCGGGTCTACGGCGATCTGGTCGAGCAGGGACCGTCCGTGCCGATGCCCGAGCTGGAACGCGTCGCCACCGAGCGCAACTTCGAGGAGGTGCAGGGCGCGGCCTCCAACCTCTGGGTCCTCGGCACCATCGGCGCGGCGGCGCCGTTCATCGGACTCTTCGGCACGGTGCTCGGCATCATCCGCGCTTTCCACGCCATCGGCATCGCCGGCACGGGCGGCTTTCCGGTCGTCGCCGCCGGCATTTCCGAGGCGCTGATCGCGACGGCGTTGGGGCTCGGCGTCGGCATCATCGCCGTCGTCGCCTACAACTACTTCCAGGCCCGGGTCGATCGCATCGAAGCGGCGCTCCGGATCGGCAGCGGCCGTGTGCTGGAAGCGCTGTCCGCGGGACGAAGGGCCCATGGCGTTTAGCACCGGCGGGGGCGGCGGGGGCCGCCGGCGCATCATGGCGGAGATCAACATCACGCCGCTCACCGACGTCTTTCTGGTGCTGCTCATCATCTTCATGATCACCACCTCGGCGATGATGAAGCCCGAGAACGTCGATCTGCCGGACACGGCGGAGGAGGAGCAGGAGACCAAGGGCGTGATGGTCACCATGACGCCGTCGCGCGAGATCTTCGTGAACGACCGGCCGGTGGCCGGCGACGACGGCTCGCTCGCCACGGTCCTGAAGGACGCGCTCGGCAAGACCGACGACAAGGTCGTGATCCTGGCCGGCGACCGCCAGGTCGTGCTCGGCGAGGTCGTGCGCGTGCTCGGCCTGGCCAAGGAAGCGGGGGCGAAGGGCTTCGCCCTCGCGTCCGAGTGACCCGCCGGCACGCCTGCGCCCTGGCGGCGCTCGTGCTCGTCTGCGTCGCGCGCGCCGTCCCCGCGGCGGCCGCCGACGTCGGCAGCCTCGAACAACGGGCGCGCGCGTTCTACGGGCTGCTCGAGAAGGGCCAGCGCGATCGCGCCGCGGCCGAGTGGCCGACGCTCGAGCGCGAGCTGGAGGCCGCCGAAAACCAGGTCCGCGACGACCGCGACCGGCTGCAGGCCGATCTCGAGGGCGGCGACGACGAGGAACCCGCGCGGGCCGTGCGGGACCCGCGGCTGCGGCAGTTCGAAGTCGAGCTCCTGATCCTGCAGTACCACCTCGCCTGGGTGCGCTATCAGGCGGCCGACCTGGTGGATGACGCCGGCAAGAAGGGCGCCCTGCTCGACCAGGCGATCGATGGCTTCTCGAAGTTCGCCGAGATGAAGGGCGTTCCGGACGTCTACGGCGAGAGCCTGTACGGGCGCGGCCTCGCCTACATGGAACGACGTGACTTCGCGAAGGCCCGCACCGACCTGCGGGCCGCGGCGAAGCTGCCGAAGACGGCCGCGCGGGCCACCGCTGCGCTCGCGGAGGTGGACCGGCGCGAGAGCGGCAAGCCGCTGCCCCCTCCCGAGCCGGTGGACCCGGACAAGCCGCTCCTCGACACGCTCACCGCGGGCCTCCCCAAGGCCGGCACCGATCCCGCCGTCGAGAAGGACGTCACCACGCTCGCCCGCGGGCTGGCGGCGCGCGGCGGCGAGTGGCCGGCCAAGGTGCAGGGACTGGTCACCAAGACCCTGGGCGACGGCACGGTCGCCGGCATGAAATCGAGCTACGGCCTGTTCCTGCTGGGCCAGCTCGCCATCGACCGGAACCAGTGCGCCGAGGTGCAGCCGCTCGTCGCCGCGGGCGCGAGCGTCAAGGACGCCGGCCGCGCACGCTGGCGGCCGGAGCTGCTCTACCTCGGCGCCGGCTGTCTGCTGAACGCGGGCAAGCCCGGCGAATCGGCGGTCGTCTTCGAGGAGCTGGCGCGCGATTTCCCGGATGCGTCGCGTGCGCCCGAAGCCGCCTATCTCCGGTTCCGCGCGCTCGACGTCGCTCGCGGCAGCGATCCCAAGCGCGCAGCGGCGTTCGAGGAGGCGCTCACCACGTACGTCACGCGCTACCCGAAGGCGGAGGGGGTCGGAGAAGCACGGTGGCTCCTCGGAGACCTCCATCGCACGCGCGGCGACTGCGCCAAGGCCACGGCCGAGCTCGCCCGCGTGCCGGACGGACCGTTCGCCGCCCGCGCGAAGCTGGCCGCGCTCGAGTGCCGCGCGGCGGCGCTGTCGAGCAAGACGCCCGCGGCGGATCGCACGGCCCTCGCGAAGGATCTCCAGACGTACGTCGCGACCACGCCGGCCAAGGGCGACGACGCGCCCCGGGTGGCGCGCGCCGCGTTGATGGGCGCGCTGGTCGCCGCCGGCACGACGCCGCCGGACTACGAGACGACGCTGGCGCTGCTGGCGGACTTCGAGCAGCAGTACCCGGGCGCACGGGACCTCGCGCCGCGCGCCGTCGAGGCGCGACTGGATGCGATGATCGCGCTGGGGCGCCTCGCCGAGGCGGAGGCCGACCTCGACGCCTGGCTCGGCAGCCGACCCGACGGCGACCGCACCACGGCGCTCGCCAAGCTGGGCCGCGACCTGGCGGGACGGGCGGCGCGCAGCGAGGGCGCCGAGCGCGAGCGCGGCAACGCCATGGCGCGCAAGGTGTTCACCACGCTGGTGCAGGAGGGCGGCAGCCCCGCCGATCGCATTCAACTCGCCGACCTGGAGCTGGCGGCAGGCGATCCCGCTCGCGCCCGGGCCCTCTACGACGAGGCGCTCGGCGCCGACGCCACCTCGGGCGAGGCGCTCCGCGGCGCCGCGCGCGCCGCTGCCGCATCCGGCGACACCGAGGCCGCGCTCGCCTACTGGCGCCGCGTGCTCGATGGCAGCGAGACCGGCGGCACGGCCTGGTACGACGCCCGCACCGAGCAGGTGAAGCTGCTGGCCGCCGCCGGTCGCCTCGCCGACGCGTGCCTGATCGTGCGCACCTCGCGCGGACAGTCCACCACCGCGGGCGGCGACACGCTGGCGAAGCGCCTCGCGGCGATGGAAGCCGAGGTCTGCCGCTGAGCGCCGTACGCGCCGCTCAGTCGGCCACCGGCAGGGCGCCGGCGGTCCGCCGGCGGCGCCGGCCGCTCGGCGCCACCACCGCCGGGCCGTCGCGGCGGGCCAGCCCCGAGCGGGGATCCGGCACGTGCACCGGGCGCTCCCGCGGCCGGCGCGCCAGCGTCCCGCGGGTCGCCATCGCGATCCGCTCGCGCGCGAGCGCAACGTAGGCGGGCACGATCTCCGCCCCGGCTGCGCGCCGGCCGTGCAGCACGGCGGCGCATGCCGTCGTGCCGGCGCCGAGAAACGGATCGACCACCAGGTCGCCCGGCCGGGTGACGGCGAGCACGAACCGCTCGACCAGCTCGATCGGGAACTGGCAGGGGTGGATCGTCTTCTCGACGTGATTCGCCTTCACGTTCGGGAACACCCAGACATCACCGGGGTTCTTGCCGAGCGGGTTGCCGGTGTACGCGCCGGCGCGCGGCCCTTTCCAGGCGCGCTTGCCCGGGTACTTCTGCGGCACGCGGATGGGGTCGACGTCGAAGAGGTAGTCGGCGCCGCGCGTGTACCAGAGGATCACCTCGTAGCGGCCGGACAGTCGCCGGCTGCAGTGGAGTCCGTGCTCGAAGTGCCAGACGACGCGATTGCGCAGGAAGAGATCGGCGTGGCGCGCGAACAGCGGATGAAGCGCGATGTCCAGCGGCAGGATGGCGTCGGCCGTGACGTAGTTGCCGACCTGCCAACACAGGCTTCCGCCCGGCCGCAGCACGCGCACACATGCGTCGATCACCTGGCGCTGGCCGTCGAGATACGCGGCGAGATCGCGCCGGCTCTCGTACGCCTTGCCGAGGTTGTACGGGGGCGAGGTGATGACGAGCTGGGCGGAAGCGGCGGGCATGGCGGCGAGCAGATCGAGCGCATCGCCGGCGTGGAGCGACACGTCGGCCGCCGCATCCCACCCGGCCGCCAGACGCACCCTCACTGCACCGCCGTGACGGCGCCATCGCGCTCGCCGGTCTCGACGTCTTCCAGTTCGATGCGGGCTTCCCCGTACGCGCCGGCGGGGAAGAGCAGAAAGCGCACGGCGGTGGCCCCCGGCGCCACCTTGAGCGGCCGCGACAGCAGCTCGCGGCGCACCCTGTCGCCGGCGGCCGTCGCGGTCAACGAGGCGGCCGCGCTCGCAGCCGCCAACGGCGGGGTTTCGCCACCGCCGCCGGTCACCAGGACGAACCCCGCGGGCTCGATCATGACCGCCCTGTCGGTGCCGTTGCGGATCGTGACCCGCAGGAGCACGGCGCCGGGCTGGACGGCTTCGCTGCCGAGGTCGAGTCGCTGCTCGACCGGGCTCATCGCCTCGATCAGCGGCTGCACGCCAGCCTGCACCCTGGGCACCTCGACATCCGGGCCCTGCACCAGTGTCTTGAAACTGTAGCCGAACGCACGGCTGAACTCGAAATTCGGGACCAGCGCGTCCTCGATCGGCTGCATCTCCGCGCCGGTTTCGGTGCACCGGATACGGACGCGTCCCGTGGTGGTCCGCCCGTCGGGCATCGTCTTCTTGCCCGTGATCTGCCCCGACGTGCTGGGACCGCGCGGTTCGATCAGCTCGGTGACCGTGTAGCCGAGCGAATCGAACGTCCGCTTGGTCACGCGCACCGCGCGCTCGCACTCGAGCCCGGGCCGCTCGACGGAGTACATCCGTGGGGCGGGGCAGCCGGCGACGGCGACGGCGAGCACGGCGAGCCAGCGCATGCCGCCCTCTGGTATACGCTCGGCCTGGGAGCGTCCACTCCGGACGGCTCCGGTGTGGCCGCCTCCAGACCCCTGTGCCATGATCGCCGGCATGTCGAAGACCGTCCACGTCGTCAGCCACGGCCCCACCTGTCTCGACGGCGTCACCGCCGCCGTGGCGGTGGCGCGGTACTACGGCGAGCGCGCCCGGGTGATCCCGCGGTTCGCCAGCAACAGCGAGATCGACGCCGTGCTGCAGAGCGTGGAGCCCGCGGGCGACGCCGACGAAGAGCTCTGGATCACCGACATCTCCTGGCGCGATCCCGCGACCGACGCGCACCTGCGCGATCTCGCCGCGCGCGGCGTCCGCATCTACTGGATCGACCACCACCGCACCGCGATCGAGCGCGTGAAGGCTGGAAAGGTCGACGTCCCGTTGGCCGGGTCCGTGCTGAGCGAAGAGTTTGCGGCGTCGCGCCTCACCTGGGAGCACCTGCGCGACCGCCTGGGCGCCGAGGGCCGGTCGGAGCCGCGGTTCGCCGCGTTCGCCCCCGTGGTGGCGATGGCCGACGACAACGACCGCTGGCTGCACCGCATCCCCGGCTCGCGCGAGCTGGCATGGGTGGTGAAGGCGATGGGACCCGACGCCTACGACGATTTCCTCGCGCTCGACCAGCAGGTGACCTACTCGCCCCGCATGGCGGCGGCGCGAGCCCGCGTCGGCGCGGAGATCGCGCGCAGCTATCGCGGTGGCCGAGGCGAGCCGTGTCGAGCAGTACGCGGCTGGCGTGCGCGTCGTCGCGGCCGTCTGCGCCGGCCATCCCAGCGAGATCGCCGACGCCTGGGGCAAGGAGACGCCCGGCGCGGTGTTCGCGCTCTGGGATGCCGACGGGCTGTCGGTGAGCCTGCGCCGCTCGCCGGACTGCGACGTCGATCTCTCGAAGGTGGCCGAGGCGCTCGGCGGCGGCGGCCACGCCGCGGCCGCCGGCTGCGAGATGCCCGAGCTGCGGCGCACGCTGGCCGAGATCATCGCCACCCGGGTCGCCGAACGCCTGCCGTGACACCGGCGCTCACCCACCTGGCCCTCGGCGTCCGCGACCTCGACCGCACGATCGACTTCTATCGCCGGCACGCGAAGCTGCACGTCGTGCACGACCGGCGTGACGGGCACTCGCGCGTGGTGTGGCTGAGCGAGCGCATCGAGGAACCGGACTTCGTCCTGGTGCTCTTGGAGGTCGACGCCGAGCCGCCCGTCGCGCCGTCGACGCTGCAGCATCTCGGCTTCGCGGTCGCGTCACGCGCGGAGGTGGACGTCGCGGCAGAGGCCGGCCGGCGGGAGGGCATCCTCGAGGTGCCACCGACCTATGCCGGGCCGGTGGTCGGCTATTTCTGCATCATCCGCGACCCGGACGGGAACCAGGTCGAGTTTTCGCACGGCCAGCCGATCGACCCGCGCCATCTGCCGGCGTCCTGAGCATCGCCGCCCGCACCTTGTAAAGGGGGAGTTGCGATGCCAAGAACCCGGCCCATGACGAGGCGGTTGCGGGTCGGCGTGCTCTACGGCGGACGGTCCGGGGAGCACGAGATCTCGCTCCGCTCCGCCGCTACAGTCATCGGGGCGCTGGCCCCGGAACGCTACGAGGTGGTGCCGATCGCCATCACCAAAGACGGCCGGTGGCTGACGGGGCCGGACACGCTGCGGCTGCTCGACGAGGCGCAGCGGACGCTGTCGCCCGCCATCGAGCACGGCGACGAGGTGTTGCTGCCGCCCATGCCCGACCGCGGGGGGCTGGTGCGCGCGGCGGGCGGCGCCCCCGTACCGCTCGACGTCGTGTTCCCGGTGCTCCACGGCACGTTCGGCGAGGACGGCACCGTGCAGGGTCTGCTCGACCTGGCCGGCCTCCCGTATGTCGGCGCCGGAGTGCTGGCGTCGAGCGCCGGGATGGACAAGGTGGTCATGAAGGCCGTCTTCCGCGACGCCGGCCTGCCGGGCTGTCGCTGGCTGCTCGTGCGGCCGGCCGTCGATGCCGCCGCCGACGTGCGGGCGCGCGTGGCGCAGGAGCTCGGGTTCCCGTGCTTCGTGAAGCCCTGCAATCTGGGCTCGTCGGTGGGGGTGACGAAGGCGCACACGGCAGAGGAGCTCGACGCGGCGGTGGCGGGGGCGGCGGCGTTCGACGCGCGAGTGATCGTCGAGGAATCGATCGACGCGCGCGAGCTCGAGTGCGGCGTGCTGGGCAACGCGCGCGCCGAGGCGTCGGTGGTGGGCGAGCTGATCCCGTCGCACGAGTTCTACGACTACGTCGACAAGTACGTCGACGATGGGGTGCGCATCGTCATTCCCGCCGAGATTCCCGCGGCGGTCGCCGCCGCGGCGCGAGAACTGGCCGTGCGCGCCTTCGACACCGTCGACTGCTCCGGGCTGGCCCGCGTCGATTTCTTCCTCGAGCGCGGCACCGGGCGGTTGCTGCTCAACGAGATCAACACCATGCCGGGCTTCACGTCGGCCAGCATGTACCCACGTCTGTGGGAGGCGAGCGGCGTCCCCCTTGCGACACTGGTCGACCGGCTGATCGACCTGGCGTTCGAGCGCCACGCGACGCGCACGGCGCGGCGATTGTCCTTCAGCCCGCCCGAGCCGGCGGTCAGCGCTTCTTCGCGGTCGTCGGGCGCGGGGCGCTGACGCGCGCGGCCTTCTCCGCGTCCTTGCCGGCAGACTTCTTCGGGGTGGCCGTCCGGGTGTCGGCCTTCTGCTTGGCCGTGGCCGACGCCCGGGTCGTCGGCGTCGCCTTGCTGCCGCGCGGTTCCGGCTCGCGCGGCGCGGCGCGCCGGCTCGGGCGCGCGGCCGGCGGTGTGCCGCGGGCGACTTCGGCCGAGCGGCGCCGATCGTCCTTCCGGGCGTCGCGACCGCCGCGCGGCGCCCGCTCGGCGGCACCCGCCTTCGTGCGCTCCGCCGTTTTCGCCGGAGTTGCCGTCGTGCGCTCCGCCGTCTTCGCCGCGGCCCGCCCCCGCGGCGCCGGGCTTCGCGCCGCGCCCGCCGGCGCGGTTCTGGAAGTCGTCTCGACGCGCCCGCGCGACGCCGGCGCGCCCCGTTGCGACGACGGCTGCGGCCGCGCACGCGGCGCGGGCTCGTCGCGCACGACCGAGTCGTCGTCCGCTGCGACGGCGCCGGCCGTCGCAGCCGCCGCCCCCAGCCCGGCGGCCGCGTAGGGCCGCGCCGTGTCGGGGGTGCCGCCCGCCGGCGCCGCGCCATCGGCATACGGATCGGGCGGCGGTGCACCATAGGCGGGCGCCGCGCCGGCGGCGTCGTACGCAGGAGCGGCGTCAGGCTGGGCGCGGGCCATCCGATTCGCGCGGTCCACCGCCGCCTGCGGCGCCGCCGAGGTGTCCGGGCGGGCCGTCTCGACCGGGGTGGGTGGCGGGGGCGGGACCGCGCGGTCTGGCGGCGGGGCGGCGCGCAGCTCCGGCTGGGGCGGCATGCGGTACTCGGCCACCGGCGCCACTGGCGCCGCCGGCGGGGGGGGTGCGGCGCGCGCGGTCGTCAGCACCGGCGTGGGCCGGCCGGGGGTCAGGCCGTAGTGCAGCATGCGGCGGGCATCTCCCCACAGATCGGTTGAACCGAGCAGCGCGATCACGATCTCGCGCGAGCCGTAGCCGGCGGCGCCGACGAAGCAGCGACGCGCGGCGCGCGTGTACCCCGTCTTGCCGATCACCTTGTAATCGGGGGCGTTCAGCAGGCGGTTGTGGGAGCGGACGGTGGTGTAGCGTCCGCTCGGCCCGTCGATCTCCACTCCCGCCGACGAGGTGTAGAGCACTTCGCGGAACCCCGGGACACCGAGGCCGTACCGGAAGATGCGGCTCAGGTCCCGGGCGGAGACGAGATGACCGCCTTCCGTCAAGCCGTGCGGATTCTCGAAGTTCGTGGACATGGCGCCGATGACGCGCGCCTTCAAGTTCATCTGCTGCGCGAAGGCGTACTCGGACCCCGACACCCCCTCGGCAACGACGACGGCGGCGTCGTTCGCCGACTTGAGTAGCACGGCGAACAGGAGGTCGTGCAGGCTGACCCGCTGGCCGGGGCGCAAGCCGATCTTCGACGGCGGCGTCGCGGCCGCGCGTGCGCTGACCGGGAACTGCTCGTCGAGCCGATGACTTTGCAGCGCCAGCACGGCCGTCATCACCTTGGTGGTGCTGGCCGGCGGCAACGGCTGGTCGGCGTTCAGCTCCCAGACGGTGGCGCCGGTCTCGGCATCGACGATGATCGCGCCGCGCGCGGTGACCTGCGGTTGCGCGGCGACGAACGCCGGCATCACCAACGGCATGGCCACCACCATGGCCACCTGCCAGATGCTCCTCATCACTCCACCCAACCACCGCCCGAACGGCGCGCGTGGCATAGGATGCCACGACTGATCACCGAGGCCAAGCCGACTCCGCGTCCGCATCGGGGGCGAGATGGCGCGCGGCGAGGTAGATTCCGGCTCGGTGCTCGACCTCGACCACCCCGACGTTCGGCACGACCCGGGGTGCTCCCCACGCGCCCGTGACGTGACGCCACAGCGCGAGCATGACGGCCCCATGACTCACCACGATCGCCTCGTCAACCCCGACGGTCCGGACGATCCGATCGAGCGCGGCGCCCGCGCGCTCCACGACCTGGTCCAGCGACTCGCCGTCCGGCGGCCGCCACGCCCAGTAGGCACTCCGGTCGTACTCCGGGCGCGGAGTCTCATAAGGCAACCCCGCCAACGCACCGTAGTTGCGTTCCCGCAGGTCCGGCTCGATCTCGATGGGCACGCCCACCCGCGCCGCGAGAATCTCCGCGGTCTGGCGGGCTCGCCGGAACGGACTCGACACCACGATTCGCGCGCGGCTGAGTCCGGCCAGCCAGTCCGCCGCGGCGGCCGCCTGCGCATGGCCCCGCTCCGTCAGTGGCACCTCGGGGTGGGGTGTGTAGAGCCGATCGCGGTTCCCCTCGCTCTCGGCATGACGAATCAGCAGCAGGCGACTGGCGCTCATCACCCCTCGCGGTTCAGCCGGTCGATCAGCCGGCGGCGAAGCCCGAACTGGTGGCGCCGGGCGACGAAGACGAGGCGCGGCAGATGGTCGAGATCCGGGTCGCCCTCGCGCTCTTCGGGCAAGGCGTCGCGCTGTGCCATCCCACCCTCCGCGATGAGCGGCGCGAACTCGCGCTCGAGATCGCGCACCAGCGCCTCCGGCACCCGGTGGTTCAGGCGGATCACCCACTCGCGCTCGACGTATCGTGACGAATGGTAGACGCGGTGGAACGTCGTCACTTCGTCGACCGCGTCCGCGACCCGGTCCGTCACCCGGAACAAGGCCAGGTCCTCCTCCGAGATCAGCCCCGGCGCGAGGAGGTGCTCCCGGACGTAGGAAAACCAGCTCTCCCAGTAGGTGCCGCCGGGGGCGTCGAGGAAGACGACCGGGACCGGGTTCATCTTGCCCGTTTGCAGGAGCGTCAGCGCCTCGTATCCCTCGTCGTGCGTGCCGAAGCCGCCGGGAAACAACACGATGGCGTCCGCCTCCTTCATGAACATGAGCTTGCGCGTGAAGAAATAGCGGAAGGTGACCAGTTTGGGGTCGTCGTGGATGAACTCGTTCGGATCCTGCTCGAAGGGCAGTTTGATGTTGACCCCGAAGCTCCGCTCGCGCCCCGCCCCCTCCTGGCACGCGCGCATGATGCCGTGGCCGCCGCCCGTGATCACCATGTAGCCGTGGGAGGCGATCTCGCGCGAGAACTCGAACGCCGTGCGATAGGCGGGGGCATCGGGTGCCGTGCGGGCGGAGCCGAAGGCGCTCACCTTCCGCACGCCGCGATAGGGCGCGAACACCTTGAAGGCATAGCGCAGCTCGCGGAGCGCGGCGTTCAGGATCTTCAGGTCGCCATCGCGCGCCTCGTCCCGCAGCAGCTTGAGGCAGGTCTCCAGCATTTCGCGGACGAACCCCTCTTCGCGCTCGAGGGTGTCGGGGTCGCCCTGGACGCGGGGCAGGAGATCGGCGAGGACGCTGCGGCGCCTGGAGGATGCCATCGCGCGGCATCTTGCCGGGAACGCCGCGGGGTTGCGAGGGCCGGCGCACGACCCGTATCCTCGCCAGGTGCCGTCGCCGCGCGACCTGCTCCGGATCATTCGGGACGAGCTGCGGCAGCAGTTCCTGGAGCGCGACGCCCTGATCGACGGCGCGCTCGTCGGCCTGCTGGCCGGCCAGCACCTGCTGGTGATCGGCCCCCCCGGCACCGCCAAGTCGATGCTGGCCGACGAGGTGTGCCGCCGCCTCGAGGGCGCGCGCTACTTCCAGTGGCTGCTGACCCGCTTCACGACGCCCGAGGAGCTGTTTGGTGCCATCAGCCTGCAGGCGCTCGAGCACGACGACTATCGCCGGCTCACCAGCCACAAGCTGCCCGAGGCGCACGTCGCGTTCCTCGACGAGGTCTTCAAGGCCAGCTCGTCGATCCTGAACACCATCCTCACCGTGATGCAGGAGCGCCGGTTCCACAACGGCCGCGAGGTGGTGCCCGTGCCCCTCCTCACCCTCTTCGGCGCGTCCAACGAATTGCCCGAGGACGACGAGTTGCTGGCGCTCAACGACCGTTTCCTGTTGCGCTTCGTGGTCGACTACATCGGCGAAGAGTTCCGGTTCCTCAAGCTGCTCCAGGCGACGCCGCCAGCCGCCCGCACCACGCTGGGGCTCGAGGAGCTGGCGGCCGCGCGCGCCGAGGTGGCCGGGGTGGCGGTGCCGGGCGGCGTGCTGCGCGCCATCGCGGACCTGCGGCGCGAACTCGGCCGCCGCGGCGTGGTGGCGTCGGATCGCCGGTGGGCGCAGTCGCTCGACGTGCTTCGCGCGCATGCCTGGCTCGACGGGCGCGACACCGCCGCCGACCCCGACGTGGCGTTCCTGGAGCACGTCTTGTGGCGCGATCCGGCGGAACGACAGACCGTGCGCGACGCCGTCCGCGAGCTGCTGTTCGGCCACGAGGACGAGGTGCGCGTGCTGCTCTACCAATCGCGGGAGCTGCGGGAGTATGCGCTGCGCGACTGGGACGCGCCAGACCTCCGACAACGCGCCGGGATGGAAGCGCACACCAAGCTACGCGCGATCGTGGGCAAGGTGGACGAGGTGCTGGCCGCGGCGCGCAGCGGCGGGCGATCGACGCGGGTCGTCGAGGGACTGCGCGAGGAGATCCTGGCCATCCAGCAGGAGTTGCTGGCGAAGCTCTGAGATGCCGCGCACGGTCCTCATCCCGCCACGGCAGCATTGCTGGATCGAGAGCGACGCGTTCGATCGCAGCGCGTTCGCCAGGCTCGTGGCCGATACGCCGTCGCTGGCCGCCGTGTGCACGGCGGGCGGCGCGCTGGTGCCGCACTTCCGCGCGTTCGTGGAAGACGTCTTCTGCTTGCTCTACAAGCTCGAGCCGCGCTGGCGGGATGCCGGCGACGTGGCGCCGGCCGCGACGCTGAGCCGCGAGCTGCTGGCCGGCCTGCGCGACCACCCGCTGCTCGAGTCGGTGCGGACGGAGAGCCAGCTGGACGAGGTGAAGGCCGGGCTCGGCGCGCTGCTCCTCGCCGAGCATGTGCTGGCGCTGCTGCGCGAAGAGCGTCTCGTGCCTCGGGGCGACCTGCTCGACCTGTGGGACCTCGACCGCCGCGAGGAGGAGCTGCGGCGCGTGGCCGAGGCGCTGGAGACCGGCGACGCGAGCGACCAGGCGAGACTCCGCGCCGAGCACGCCGCCCGCGTCGCCGCCGGCGAGCTCACGCAGAAGCGCGCGCGCATGGCAGAGCGCCTGGCGGAGATCCCGTCGCGCGCTCGCGCCGCCGTACCCGCCGGACTCGGCGGACTGCGCGCGGCAGCTCGACGAGTCGGCCGAAGCAGGCGCAAGCGCTGGGGCACCGGGTTCGGCGCCGGCGGCCGCGCATTCCCCGGGCCGACAGATCGAGCTCGGGCCGCCGGCTCGCCACCAATCCGAAGCTGCGTCGCCTGGCCACGCTGGTGGGTCGCATGCGGCAGCAGGCGCTCGCGCTGCGCCGCTCGACGCTCGAGCGCGCCAGCGACGAGGTGTTCGACGTGGAGCTGGGCCGGACGCTCGATCGCCTGCTGCCGCCCGAGCTGTTGGCGCTTCGCCACCCGCTGCTGCGGCGCGATCTCCTGCGCCGCATGGCCGAGGGGCAGCTGCTCTCCTACCGCCTGCGCGGCGTCGACGAGCGCGGCCGCGGACCGATGATCGTCTGCCTCGACGGCTCCTCGTCGATGGCCGGCGAGAAGGAGATCTGGTCGAAGGCCGTCGCGCTGACGCTGCTCGAGATCGCGCGACGCCAGCGCCGGCTGTTCCGCTTCGTCTGCTTCTCGTCGCCGGACACCCCGCTCTTCACCCTCGACTTGAACCCGCGCGACCACCACCTGGTGCGCGAGGACCGCGCCCTCGACGTCGCCGAGTACTTCCCCGGCGGCGGCACCGACTTCGAGACGCCGCTCGACGCCGCGGCGACGACGCTGGCCGAGGCGCGTTACCGCCGCGGCGACATCGTGCTGATCACCGATGGCGAGTGCCGGGTGTCCCCCGAATGGCTCGTGCGCTTTCGGCGCGAGAAGAAGCGGCTCGGGTTCTCGCTGTTCTCGGTCCTGATCGACGTCGGTCCCGCCAGCGCGGCGACGCTGGCGGAGTTGAGCGACCGGGTGACCAGCGTCTCCCAGCTGCACGACGCCGCGGCACGTGAGCTGTTCATCGCCTTGTGAGGAGGAACCTGTGGCTACCCCCCTGTTGGTCGAACGCCGCGACGCCGTCGCCATCCTCTCTATCGACGCCCCGCCGTACAATCGGATGTCGCTCGCCTTCATGGACGAGCTCGAGCGGCATGTCGCGGCCCTCGAGCACGACGAGTCGGTCCGCGCGGTCGTCCTCACCGCCGCTGGGGACGCCAATTTCTCGGTGGGCATGGACCTCAAGGAGCTGCCCCGGGGCATGGCCGAGCGGGGCGGCCCCGACGCCCTCTTCGACCAGCGACTGCGGGTGCTCGCCGCGATCGAGCACATGGCGAAGCCGTGGGTGGTCACGCTCTTCGGCTACTGCCTGGGCGGCGGGCTCGAGTTGCCCCTGGCCTGCCATTTCCGCCTCGTTGCCGCCGACGGCGCGCAGATCGGCCTGCCGGAGATGCACCTCGGGACGGTGCCCGCGTGGGGCGGCAGCGCCCGGCTGCCGCGCCGCATCGGACGTGACCGGGCCCTCGACATGATCCTGCGCGCCAAGATGATCTCGGGCCCGGAGGCGTTGCGCATCGGCCTCGTGCACGAGGTGTGGCCCAACGCCGAGTTGAAGGCGCGGGCGATCGCGCTCGGCGAGGAGTTGGCCGCACAGCCGCGGCTCGCGGTGCGGGCCATGCTGCGCTGCCTGGTGGACGGCGAGACCAAGACGCTCGACGACTCGCTGCGCGACGAGCGCGAGGCGGTGCACGCAACGTTCGGCACGCCCGATCAGCTCGAGGGCATGCGGGCATTCCTCGAGAAGCGGAAACCGGTCTTCAACCGGAGCTGACGTGTGCGGCGCCGGGCGGGCAAGCCGGCGTCGCCAGGCCTACGGCTCGAAGCCCCAGCGCAGCAGCGTCCGGCGCTCCACCTGCCGGGCACCGCGCGCGCCGTCGAGCATGACGCCGGCGGCCCAGCCGCTCACCCAGCCGGTCGCGACGGAGGTCCCCGCACCGTGCCATGCCTGATCCTGGAAGCGGATGACGTGCTGGCCCGGGCCGATCGCGTCGATCCACGAGCCGCTGTTCGCCCACGGCGCCACGCCGCCCGCCACGTCCGCGGCCGTCACCGACACCACGCCGGGGCCAGCGGCGGGGTACACCGGCGCCGTGCCGCCCTCGTTGCCGGCGGCACCGAAAAACAGCACGCCGCGCTTGGCGCCTTCCTCGATCAGCATGCGAACCACGGCGCTGTCGCCGGTGGTGGTGAGGCTCAGGTTCACGACGTTGGCGCGCCGGGCGAGCGCCTCGGTGATGCCCCGCGCGAGGTCGAAGGTGTTGGTGGTCTCGGCGCCGCCGTAGACGTCGATCGGCTGGATCGTGAGGGCCGCCGTGCCGGAGCGGTCACCGGCCTCGCGCAGCGCGCGCGCCGCGCCCTCGAGGATGGTGGCAGCCATGGCGGTGCCGTGTGTCGGCGGCCCCGACGGCGGCTGGTACTCCCCGACCACGGACACGCCGGGTCGCAGGAAGCCTTCGAACTGCGCGTCCGGCTGCACGGCCGAATCGACGAGCCCGACGACGACGCCGCCACGCGACGGCGATGCGTCCGGACTGAGCGGCGGCGACGCCGCGCCCGGCGCCGCCGCCGGTTCGAGGAGCGTCGGCGATGCGATCACGGCGTTGGCTTCGATCGAGATGACCGCTGGGTCGCCCGCCAGCGCCTGGCTCGCGACGCGGGCACGCTCCTCGGAGTCGAAGGCGAGCCGATAGGCCCGCATCTCCGGCAAGCGGCCGGCGATCCGTGCGCCCAGGCGGCGCGCGAGGGCATCGGCGTCCGCGCCGGCCGCGAGTACGACGATGCGCTCGCCCGGGATCGTCGCGCCGGCCTCCCCGGCCCCACCACCTCCGGTGCGAGCCCGGACGCGCTCCGTCGCCTGCGCAGCGGCGTTGCGGAAAACCGACAGGGTCGTCGGGCCCCCGGCCTGCGGCAGGAGCGCGAAGTTCAGCCGGCCGAGCAGGCGTCGCAGGGCGTCGGCCTGCGACAGGTTCTCGAAGCGGGTCGTGACCTCGAGGGCGACGCCGGGGTCGAGATAGACCGCCCAGCCGGTGGCCGACGCGATGGCGGCGAGGACGTCCCGCACCGGCCAGCGCTCGATCCGGGCGTCCACGCGGTTTCGCGTCGCCCGCCAGTCGAGCGTACCCGACGGGCGCTCCACGGCGGCATGCGCCCCGGCGAGCGCCAGGCCCCAGACGAGGAGCGCCGCCACCACGACGCGCGCCCGACGAGGACGAGCCGCTGCCATGGGAACGTCGTACCCGGAACGCACCGCCCGTGCGAGCCGTGCCGGGCACGCACCCCGCCCCGGGTTGAGGAACGCGGTTCCGGCAGGTACAGCTGCCACGTCATGACACGGCACCGATTGGCGAGTCTGGCGGCGGCGCTCCTGCTCGCGAGCGCCGCGCCGGGATGGGCCGGCGACGACGCGGGCCGCACGCTCTACCTCCGCTACTGCGCGGCCTGCCACGGGCGCGACGGCCGGGGCGACGGGCCCGTCTCGCCCGCCCTCGGCGAAAAGCCGGCGGACCTGACGCAGATCGCCGCCGCCCACGGCGGGGAGTTTCCGCTGACGGCGGTGATCGAGGCCATCGACGGCACGCGCACGGTGCGCGCCCACGGGGTGTCGGACATGCCGGTGTGGGGCGAGGTCTTCGGCGAGAACGCGACCTCACCCCTCGAGCAGCAGATCCAGGCGGCGGGCCGGGTGATCGTCATCGCGCGCTACCTCGGCACGATCCAGGCCGCCGCGCCCGCCCGCTGATCCGCCGGGAGCTACTTCAGCCGGATGTCGAGCCGCAGCGTCGGTGCCGACAGCGTGACCTTCGCGTCGGTGAACTTCGGCGGCCCCATGAACCCGCGCGCCCCGTTCGAGAAGCCGTAGGGCTCTTTCGGCCCTCGCATGCCGATGTCGATCTTCTTGTTGTCGTTCTCGTCGTGGAAGACCTTGACGGCGTAGTCGCCGTACGGGATGGCTTCGAAGGTGACGGTCGCGCCGCCGCCGACCGGCTTGACTTCCGCGAAGCGGAACGCGTCGTCGTCGCGCTCGTAGTCGGCGGCGGAGTTGGCGAGCTGCACGAGAATGGTGCCCCGCTCGCTCTTCGCGCCGGTGGCCACCACCGTGATCGCCCCGGTCCCCCCGGCGCCCGCGGCCGCCGCCAGCAGCGCGAGCAACGCGATCGCCGTCATCGTCGTACGCATGCGGTCCTCCTCAGTAGCGGTATCGGATGCTGCCGTAGAACGTGCGAGGCGCCCCGTTGATCACGGCGAAGCCGCTCACGATCGGCACGTCGATCCCGACCACGTTGAACGCCTCATTGGTCGCGTTCCGCACCCCGAACGCCAGCTCCCAGTGCCCGTCCTCGCTCTTGACGCCGGTGCGCAGGTTGAGCAACGCGTAGCCCGGCTGCTCCAGGTTCGGATCCAGGTCCTGCTGCAGGAAGATCTCGCTCTGATAGCTCCAGTCGACGTGGAAGAAGCCGAGCACCGGCAGGTCGATGCGCGGCACCGTGCCGATGTCGCGCTCGTAGTTGGCGAAGAGCGACGCGCTCCACCGCGGCGCGTTGTCGAGGGGACGCCCGGCCAGGTCCTGCGTGCAGGGTTGGCGGGCGAGCGGCGAGTCCTTGTTGATGGCCCAGTCCTGCGCGGCCGTGCACGGCGAGCTGTCGAACTCCACGTACTCCGTGGGGTTGAACCCCATGGCGAAGCCGATCTGGGTCGTGGGATGCGGCACCACCATGCCGTCGGCCTCGAAGCCCCAGCTGCGCAGGCTGCCGGCGTTGGTCACGGAGAAGGAGCTGCCGTCGAAGGCTTGCGCCTGGAAGTTGTTGTACCAGGTGCTGAAGGCGGTGGCGTTGAGCGTGAGCATCTGGTCGAGCCAGGTGGTCCGGACACCCGCCTCGATGTCGGTCGCCACCTCGTCGTCGAACTGCGTATTGATGCCCCCGGCGGTCCGGAGCTGATTGAAGCCCCCCGACTTGAAGCCGCGCGCCACACGCAGAAAGGCCATCGTGTCCAGCGTCGGGAACCACTGCAGGCTGGCCATCGGCGCCATGTTGAAGATGCTGAAATCCTCGTCGGCGAAGCGATCCGGTCCGAAGGGCCCGGCGTCCACCGCCGTGAAGCCGGCGAGCTGGCTCCCGACCCGCGCCTTGCGCTCGTACGTGCCCCGCAAGCCGATCGTGAGGCTCAGGGAGTCGAGGAACGAGTACGTGGCCTGGCCGAACGCAGCGTAGCTCCACGTCTGGTGCGTATTGGTGTCGAAGTTGGACACGTCACCGTTTTCGTCGGCTCCCCCACTGGCACGGATGATGGGTCCGAGCAGGGAGGCGTCGAGGAACTCGGGACCGATCCCGGTCTGCCCTTTGGTGTCGTCCTTCTGGTAGTAGAAGAAGAGTCCCGTCACCCACTCGAGGCGTTTGCCGCTCGGTGACGTGAGGCGGAGCTCCGACGACCACTGCTGGAACTGCTCGTCGGTTTGCTGGATGACCGCGTCGTAGCTGGAGAAATCGCCGTCGAGGAGGCTGAACGAGTCGAAGCTCCGGTAGGCGTTCAGCCACGTGACGACGTGCTCCCGCACGGTCCAGTTGAGCTCCGCCGCCACGCCGATCGTGCGCGTGTCGTTGGTGGTGGGTTCGTTCACATCGACCATGCGATCGAAGGGATCGACCGGGAACAGGGGCCGTCCCGTCACCTCGGCCAGTTGGGGGAACCGCACGTCGAGGTTCGGGGGACCCTGGTACGTGGAGATGTCGGCGACGCAGCACGTGTTCTGCTCCCGACCGTAGTCGGCCCACACCAGGAGCTCGAGATCGTCGGTGGGGGTGTAGAGGAGTCGCACGCGGGCCCCGTTGCGACCGGCGTCGTTGAGGTCGCTGCCGTCGAACCAGTTCTCGTCGAAACCGTCGCGCTGAACCCAGTAGCCCGTGACTCGCATCGCCAGACGGTCCTGCAGCACCGGCACGTTGACCGTTCCGCGGATCTGATGATCGGCATACGTGCCCAGCACGGTCTCGAAGAAGGCGTCCCATTCGTTCAGCTGCGGCCGCCGGGTGATGATCGAGAAGGCCCCGGCGGCGGTGTTCTTGCCGAAGAGCGTCCCCTGCGGTCCGCGCAGCACCTCGATCCGCTCGATGTCCGCCAGATCCGTATTCGACGCGAGCCCGGTTCGTCCCTGGTAGACGCCGTCCAGGAAGACGCCCACCGCCGGGTCGATGCCCGCATTGGAGCTGGGGCTTCCGATGCCGCGGATCCGGATGACCGTGGATCGAGAGTCGGTCACCTGGTTGAGCGAGACGTTCGGCACGAAGCGTCCGATCTCGAGCAGGTTCGTCGTGCCGGTCCGCTTCAGGAAGTCGCCCGTGAGATTCGTGATCGAGATCGGCACATCCTGCACGTCCTCCTCCCGCTTCTGCGCCGTGACGACGACCTCGTCCACGGCCTCGGGCTTGGCAGCGCGCGCAGGGCCCTTCAGGTCGAGCTCGACATCGGCTTCGATCTCGGGAGCGAGCTCGGAAGGCGGGGGGGCCTCCTGGCCACCGGCGGGCGACGCGATCGCCCAGGCGATGAGGCACGCGACGGCCATGATCGCGTTGCAACCCGCCGGACGGGCCAGTAGTGAAGGCTGACGCATGACACCGCCCGCCAGCCGACGATCAGGGCCCGCACCGCGCGCGGCGCCACGCCCCGCCGGCGAGCGGCGGCGCCAGATCGTCGAGGCGGCGATCATCGAGTTCGCGGCGCGCGGGTACCGGGAGGTGGGGACGATCGACGTCGCCCGCCGCGTGGGCGTGAGCGAGCCCGCGATCTATCGGTATTTCCCGAGCAAGCGCGAGATGTACCTCGCCGCCCTCGATCACAGCACGCGCACGATCGACGACGCGTGGCGGTCGCTCGCCGCACGGGGGCCCACCCCGCTCGACGCGCTGCGAGCGATCGGGCGCTGGTGCTTCGAGCAGCTGCGTGACGCTCCGCCGCACTTGGCTCTCCGGGCGCGCGCGCTGGTCGACACGAGCGAACCCGCGGCGGTCGACCGGTTGCGGGTCCATTTCGACGACGCCCGCAGGACGATCGAGCGCCTCTATCTGGACGCCCAGGCCGCGGGACAGGTGCCCGTCACCCTCGACGCGCGGGCCCGGGCGTGGGCCTTCATGGGGATGGGCGCCCTGCTCGACCGCACGCAGCTCCTCGGCCTGGCCGGGGACCTCGACGCCGCGGCGATGCGAGATGTCATCGCGTCCCTCCTGCCCGAGCTGGCGGGCGCCGGCGCGCATCATCGCGGGTCGGCCCCGTCGAGCGCGCCGAACGCCTCCAGGATCGCGCCGAATCGCGCCTCCACGAGAGCGCGGTTCTCGCGGTCCGTGAACACGTAGGGCCGGTTCCCCAGCACCGCGTCGCGCACCAGCCGCCCGACGTGCTCGGGGTCGACCCCGGCGTCCGTCTGCCGCTGCACGTCCGGCTCCACGATGCCGCGCGGGCCGCCCAGCTCCTGGGGCCGGTTGCGGGCGCTCTGCACGATGCGAGTCCGCACGTTGCCCGGACACACGACGGTGCACCCGAGTTCCCAGGCCGCCCCCTCGGCGCGAAGCGCTTCGGAGAGTCCGACGACCGCGTACTTGCTGGCGACGTAGGGGCCGATGTTCTCGTAGGGCGCGACGCCGGCGATGGAGGCGGTATTGACCACGTGTTTCGGGCCGGCTTGCGCGCGCAGGCGCGGGAGGAACGCCTCCAGACCGTACACCACCCCGAACAGGTTCACGCCCAGCACCCACTGCCAGTCCGCGTCGGCGAGCGTCTCCATGGCGCCGAACGTGACCACTCCCGCGTTGTTGCAGAGCAGGTGCACGTTCCCGAACTCGGCCCACGCACGGTCGGCGAGGGTCACGAGCGCCTCGCGGCGCAGGACGTCCGTCTCGACCGCCAGCCCGCGCCGGCCACGCGCCTCGACCTCGGCCCGGACGGCCTCGGCGGCGACCACGTCGACGTCCGCCAGCACGACGTGCATCCCGGCGTCGGCGAAGGCCAGCGCCATGCCGCGGCCGATCCCGGAACCGCCGCCCGTGACGACGGCCACCTTGTCCTCGAGCTCCCTCATGCGGGCTCGAGGACCCTGGGGTTGCCCTCGCGCCAGCGCACCTCGAGCGCGAAGCGGCGGATCAGCCAGCCGCCCGCCGGGCGCACGAGGGTGGCCCGGTACGTGCCGCCGATGGTGTAGTTGGCGCCGCCGGGCGCGGCCGCGCGGGTGTGCTGCGCCACCACGTGGCAGCGCACGTCGGCCGCATCGCCCGCGCGCACGACCTGGTGGTTCGTGATGACGTGCTGCGAGGAGTCGAGCCGCACCAGCACCCCGGCACAGAGCGCCGCGACCGCCTCGCCCCCCCGGTGCACGCCGAGCCCCGGGCCGTAGTCGACCTCACAGTCCACCGTGAAACAGGCGGCGAGCGCCGGCCAGTCGCGATCGTCGAGGGCCCAGCCGTAGGCGTGCAGCCGGTCGAGGATCGCCTCGCGCTCGTCCGCCGGGACGCTCACGCCGCCCCCCGCGCGGCGTCGAGCCGCACCACGAGCTTGCCGCGATTCGACCCGCGAAACATGGCGCAGAACGCCCGCGGCGTCTCCTCGATCCCGTCCAGCACCTGCTCGACCGGGCGCAACCGCCCCGCGGCGATCCAGCCCGCCAGCTCCGAGACGGCGGCAGGGTACTCCGCCACGTGGTCGGTCACCATGAAGCCGCGCATGGTCGCACGCCTCGTCACGAGCTGAAAGAGGTTTGTGACGCCGGGGGCCCCGGCCGCCTCGTAGCTGGCGAGCGCGCCGCACATGACCACCCGCGCCCCGATCGCGAGCCGCGCGAGGGCCGCGTCGAGCACGCGTCCGCCGACGTTGTCGAAGTACACGTCGATGCCGCCCGGGCAGTGGCGGTCCAGCCCCGCCTCGAGGGTCCCAGGGTCGCGATATGCGACGGCGGCGTCCAGCCCCAGGTCGTCGACGAGCCACCGGCACTTCGCCTCGGTGCTGGTCAGCCCCACCACCCGGCTGCCGGCCAGCTTGGCGATCTGCGACGCCACCGTCCCGACCGCGCCCGCGGCCGTGCTGACGACGACGGTCTCTCCAGGCTGGGGCCGCCCCACGTCGCGCAGCCCGAAGTACGCCGTGAGGCCGGTCGGTCCGAGCGCGCCGAGGTGATGGGAGAGGTCGACGCCGGGCACCGGCTGGATCGGCGCGAGATAGTCGCTGCCGTCGGCCAGCGACCATTCCTCCCAGCGCGTTCGCCCCATCACCAACTCGCCGGCATGGCGGTCCGGATGACGCGACGCGACGATCTCGCCCAGCACCAGGCCGACGACGGGCTCGCCGAGCGCCATGGCCTGCATGTACTCGTCGCCGGCCCCCGCGTTCATCCACTGCCGGAACCCGGCGTCGATCGAGAGGTACAGGTTGCGGATCAGGAACTGCCCCTCGGACGGCGTGGGGATCGGCGCCTCGTCGCACGCGAAGTCGGACACCTCGGGTGCTCCGCTCGGGCGGGCGCGCAGCAGGATGCGCCGGTTCGTCTGGCTGGCCATGGCTCTCCAGGCCCGTCCCTACAAACTTGGTGCCGCTCGCCCGCGCCCGGTTCCAGGGCGTCTACCAGGCTGGCGTGGCCCCATCGGATGCGGCCATGCATCGCCCGCGATGCCGCGACGCATCCTTGACAGCCGAAGATGGGCCCCGGGATAAACTGCCCCGTGGCCATTCCGATCGGTGGCGCCGATCCGCAGTCGCTGCGGCAGGCACTCGACTCGAAGCAGGCGCTGCTCGACGCCGTGATGGGCTCCTCCTACGACGGCATCTGCCTGATCGCGCCGGACGGGACCTTCCTCGAGATGAACGGCGCGTTCGAGCGGATCACGGGGCTTGCCCGCCACGACTGGATCGGCCGCACCATTGCCGAGATGCGGGCGACCCCGCACATGGCGCGCAGCTCGGCGGCCTTGCAGGTGCTGAACGGCACGGCTCCGGCCACCACTCTGGTCAATGTCCGCGGCGGCGAGCTGATCCTCGTGACCGCCAACCCGCACCGCGGCCCTGACGGCGAGCTCGAGAGCGTCATCCTGAACGTCCGCAACATCACTCAGCTGAACTTCCTGAAGCGCCAACTCGAGAAGGCCCGGGGTGACGAGAGCGTGTCCGAGCTCGAGGTGGCACATCTGCAAGAACGGCTGAAGGACGCCGGACTCGGCTCGTTCGTGTTCAAGAGCCCGGTGATGGCGCGCATCATCGCGACCGTCCTCCAGATCGCCGATTTCGATCTCACCGTGCTGATCGAGGGCGAGACCGGCGTGGGCAAGGGTGTGCTGGCCAAGCTGTTGCATCGCCTCGGGCGCCGCGCCGGCGGCCCGTTCGTCGAGGTCAATTGCGGCGCCATCCCCGAGTCGCTCGTCGAATCCGAGCTGTTCGGCTACGAAGCGGGCGCATTCACGGGCTCCAACCGCTCCGGGAAGCGTGGGCTGTTCGAGGCGGCCGACGGCGGCACGATCTTCCTCGACGAGATCGGCGAGCTGCCGAAGTCCTCCCAGGCGAAGCTGCTCAAGATCCTGGACGATCGGGTCCTCACCCGGGTGGGCGGAACGGGGGCGCGCCCGCTGAACGTCCGCGTGATCGCGGCGACCAACCGCCGCCTGCGAGACATGGTCCGGCAGGGCGCGTTCCGGGCGGACCTGCGCTACCGGCTCGAGACCATCCCGATCCTGGTCCCGCCACTGCGGGAGCGCCCCGAGGACCTGCGGGCCCTCGTCCACGCATTCGTCTCCCAGTATGGCCGCGAGCTGGGGTGCGACCGCCCGATCAGCTCCGAAGCCGTGCAGCGGCTGATCACCCACCCCCTCCCCGGCAACGCACGCGAGCTCAAGAACGTCATCGTCCGGTTGCTGCTCACCTGCCGGGATCACGAAATCGGGCTGGAGCACGTCGTCGCGGAGATCGAGGGCGAGCCGGCCGCCGGCGCGGCGCCGCGCACCGCGGCCACCGAGCCGGACGGGTCGTGCAAGCCGATGAAGGCCCGGCTCGAGGAGGTCGAGCGCCGGATCCTCGCGGAGTCGGTGCGCGAGTGCCGCTCCACCTACGAGATCGCGGAGCGCCTCGGCATCAACCAGTCGTCGGTGGTGCGGAAGATGAAGAAGTACGGGCTGCGCGCCCGGGGCTGAACCGGCCCCCGGGCGATGCCCGCGCGCATCGCCGCATGCACCGGCGCATCGCGCTCGGCGCGGCCGGCGGCGCCGCGAGCCCGATTCTCCGCACCGACCCGACACCGTGGGGACTGGCCGTGTTGTTGCTTCACACGCCGGAGGACGCCGTCCATGTCGCTCCCCGAGTACAACCCCCTCTCTCCCGAGGCGCTCGCCGATCCGTACCCGCTCTTCGAGCGGGCGCACCGCGAGACACCCGTGTTCTTCAGCGAGCGCTTCAACCTCTGGCTGGTCACGCGTTACGAGGACATCTGGACGGCGCTGCGCGATCCCGCCACCTTCTCCTCCGCCATCTCGACCACGGTCGGCACGCAGGTGTCCCCAGAAGTCGAAGCGGTGCTCGCGGAAGGCTGGGGCGAGGTGTCGACCCTGGTGACGAGCGACCCCCCCGCCCACACCCGCTTCCGCGCCCTCATCAGCAAGGCCTTCACGCCGCGGCGCGTCGCCGAACGCGAAGGCCGCATCCGGGAGATCGCCGCCACGCTCGTCGACGGCTTCGCGGCCGACGGGCGAACGGAGCTGGTGGGGCGCTTCGCCTTCCCGCTCCCGATGACCGTCATCGCCGAGATCCTCGGCGTCCCGCACGAGGACCTCGACCGCTTCAAGCGCTGGTCGGACGACATCGTGGCGCGACTGTCGGCCGAGCTGCCGGCGGAGCGCCAGGTCACGTGTGCGCGCGGCCTGGTCGAGTTCCAGCACTATTTCTCCGAGCGGCTGGACGAGCGCGCCCGCGCTCCCCGCGACGACATGCTCACCGATCTGCTCAACGCCCGCATCGAGGGGACGGAGCCGCTCTCCCGGGGCGAGCAACTGAGCATGCTCCAGCAGTTGCTGGTGGCGGGCAACGAGACCACGACGAACCTGATCGCGAACATGGTCGTCCTCCTCCTCCAGCGGCCGGAGGCGTGGCGGGCCGTGTGCGCCGACCCCGCTCGAGCGGCCGCCGCCGTCGAGGAGGCGCTCCGGATGGAGTCGCCGGTGCAGGGCCTCTTCCGCTCGACCACGCGCGAGGTCGAGCTGGGCGGCGTGCGGATCCCCGCCGGCGCCCACCTGCAGCTCCTCTACGCCGCGGGGAATCGCGACGCCGCCGAGTTCGCGGAGCCCGGACGCTTCGACCTGGCGCGTGCGAACGCGTCGTCGCATCTCGCGTTCGGTGGCGGCGCGCATTTCTGCCTCGGCGCGTCGCTCGCGCGGCTCGAGGGCCGGATCGCGCTCCAGACCTTGGCGACGCGCCTGCCGGGGCTGACACTCGAGCCGGGCAGCGCGCTGGTGCGCGTGCCGCACTTCTTCCTGCGCGGCTTCGAGCAGCTCCAGGTGCGCTGGGAGCCCGCCGCATGAGTGGCGGACCCGCCGGGCCCCGCCCCGGCGCGCTCGCCGGACTGCGCGTCGTCGAGGTCGGCCGCGGCATCTCGGCGCCGTGGTGCGCGCGGATTCTCGCCGCGCTCGGCGCGGACGTCGTGAAGGTGGAGCCGCCCGACGGCGACCCGGCCCGGCGCTGGGGCGCGGCGGAGGGCGCCCCCGGCGAGAGCGCGTTGTTCGCATGGCTGAATGCCGGGAAACGCAGCATCCGTCTCACCGGCGCGGCCGGGGACGACACCGCCCTCGTCCAGCGCCTCGCCGCCGGCGCCGACGCCGTCGTCACCAACCTGCCGCCGTGCGAGCGGACCGCCTGGGGCCTCGCGGAGACGAGCCTCGATGCGACCGGCGCCGGTGCGGTCGTCCTCGCCCTGAGTCCCTATGGCGACTCGGGACCGTGGGCGCACGCCGCGGGCGAGTCGCTCACGGTCTGCGCGGTGGGCGGCATGAGCATCATCCTCGGCGAGCCGGGCCGGACGCCGCTGTCGTTCCCCTTCGACCTGCCGGCGATGCAGGCCGGTCTGCACGGCGCCGCCGCGGTGCTGACGGCCCTGCTGGCGCGGCGGCACACCGGGCGGGGGCAGCGTGTCGAGGTGGCGGAGGCGGACGTGATGGCGTTCCTCGCCGGCGGCATGTCGCTCTTCATCCTGGGCGGGGGCGGCAAGTGGGAGCGGCGCGGCTTCGAGCGGCACGGCGGCATCTACCCCTCGGGCTTCTACCCCTGCAAAGACGGCTTCGTGTTCCTGGCGACCCAGAGTCGCGCGCCATGGACCGCGTTCCTGCGACTCATGGGCGACCCCGAGTGGGCGACACGCGATCCCGAACTGCGCGACGGCGTCGCCATCGGGTGGCGGCGCGCCGACGAGGTCGACCTGCGCTTCATTCCGTGGCTCGCGAACCACACGCGGGCCGAGCTGACGGCGCTGGCGGCTCGCGAGCCCGACATCGTCCTCGGACCCATCAACGACGTGCCGGACGTGCTCGCCGCGCCGCACCTCGAGGCGCGCGGGTTCTGGGACGATGTCGCGGTCGGCGGGAGGTCGATCCGCATGCCGGGTCTCGGATTCACGATGAGCGCGACCCCGTGGCGGTCCGGCTCCGCACCCCGGCTCGGCGACGTCGCTCCGGCGGAGGCGTGGCAGGCGCCGCGCATCGCCGCACCGCCGCCAGCCCGGTCCATCCGCCCGCCCCGCCCGCTCGCCGGCTACCGCGCGATCGAGTTCGGCTGGAACTGGGCGGGACCGCTGGTGGGGCAGATGCTCGCGGACTTCGGCATGGAGGTCATCAAGGTCGAGACCGCCGACCGCCTGGACTTCATGCGACACTGGCCGCACGCCCGAGCCTTCTTCCACAACGCGAACCGCGGCAAGCTGAGCGTGTCGGTGAACGTGAAGCGCCCGGAGGGCCGCGACCTCGTGCGGCGCCTGGCGCGCACCGCCGACGTGGTCTGGGACAACTTCTCGGCCGGCGTCATGGCGCGCAACGGCCTGGGATACGAGGCGCTGCGCGAGGCGAAGTCCGACCTGATCGTCCTGTCGATGGCGATGGCCGGCCAGACCGGCCCGCTGCGCCACCTGCGCGGCTTCGCCACGATGGCCACCGGCTTCGCAGGCGTCGAAGCCGCCATCGGGTACCCGCACAGCGGCCCGACGGGCCTACCCGCGATCGGCATCGGTGACGCCAATGCGGCGATCCAGGGCGTCGTCGCCGTGCTCGCGGCGCTCTGGCACCGCGAGCGGACCGGCGAGGGGCAGTTCATCGACCTATCACAGATCGAGGCGGCCACGACGCTCGATGGCGGCGCCGATCGCGGAGTATCAGCTCAGCGGCCTGGCGCGGGGCCCGCAGGCCAACGCCCACGACCGGCTGGCGCCGCACGGCATCTACCCCGCGCGTGGCGCCGAGCGGTGGATCGCCCTCGCGATCACCAGCGACGGGGAGTGGAACGCCCTCGTGCGGCTGATGGGGGCGCCCGACTGGGCGCGCGACGAATCGCTCGCCGACGGCGCCGAGCGCAGGCGGCGCCGCGACGCGATCGACGCGGGGCTGGCCGCCTGGACGGCGACCATGGAGCGCGACGTTCTGGTCGAGCGCCTCCGCGCCGCGGGGTTGGTCGCAGCGCCAGTCCTCGAGATCGACGAGATGAACACCTGGCCGCACTTCGTCGCCCGCGGCGTGTGGCGGGAGGTCGAGACCTTCGAGGGCGGGAGTGGGCGCGTCTACGCCACGCCGTGGCACCTGGACGACACGCCGGGCGGCGTCGATCGGCCATCGCCCCGGTGCGGGGAGCACGACGAGTACGTGTTCGGCTCGCTGCTCGGACTCTCCGCTGCCGAGCGCGCCGCGCTCGGCAGCAGCAAGGTGATCGGATGACGCGCGCGGCGTTTCCCCCGGTCGATGCCGCCGACCGGGCCCGCTGGACGGGGGCCGGGCTGTGGCTCGACCGCACGCTGCACGACTACTTCGACGAGACCGTCGCTCGGGTTCCGGACCGCGTCGCGATCGTGGCGGGCGATCGGCGCATCACGTTCGCGCAGTGGGCCGATGAAGCCGCCCGCGCGGCCGCGGGGCTCGTCCGTCTCGGCATCCGCCCGGGCGACGTCGTGACCGTGCAACTGCCGAACTGGCCCGAGATGTGCGTCCTCCAGGTCGCCCTGTCGCGCATCGGCGCCGTCATCCAGCCCATGCACATGGTCTACCGCCAGCGCGAGATGGCGTCGATGCTCCGCTTCTGCGACTCGCGCGCCGTCGTCCTCGCCACCACGTACCAGGGGTTCGACCACGCGGCCGCGCTGGCGGACATCCGGAACGGGCTCCCCGATCTCGCCATCGCCGTCACCGTCGGCGGGCGCCGGAGCGACACGGTCGCGTAGGACGATCTCCTCGCGTCGAGCGACGGACTCGCCGACCACGTGGCGGCCCACCCCGTGGACCCGGACGATGCGTTCTACCTGAACTTCACGTCGGGCACGGAAGGCGACCCCAAGGGGTTCCTGCACACCCACAACACCCTCCTCTCGGTCCTCAAGCGCTTCGCCGACTGCAGCACGCCGCCGACCCGACGGCGGCCGAGGACGTCATCCTGGCGAACAGCCCGATGTCGCACTCGTTCGGACACCTCGCCACCTACCAGGTGCTGATGCGCGGCATCCGCATGGTGCTGGTCGAACGCTTCTCCCCGGCCGAGACGCTCGAGATCATCGCGCGCGAGCGTGTGACCGCCATCTCGGGGACGCCGGCGCACCTGATCAGCCTGCTGAGCCATCCCAGCGTTCGCCGCCACCGACACGAGCAGCATCAAGAGCGTCGGCGTGGGCGGCGCGCAGTGTCCGCCGCAGCTCATGCAGGACATCGAGGCGGCCTTCGGCGTCCGCATCGGCAACATGTACGGCATGGGCGAGAACATCGTGCACACCAGGACGCTGCCGACCGATCCGCCGGAGATCGTCCGCGACACGGTCGGGCAGCCGGTGCCCGGGGCCGAGCTGGCCATCTTCGCCGACGACCACACGACGGAGCTCGACGCCGGCGAGGTCGGCGAGGTGGCCTTCCGCGGCCCCACGCTCTTCCTCGGCTACTACAAGCAGCCGGAGCTGACGCGGGCGACGCGCAACGCGGACGGGTGGTTCTTCACCGGCGACCTGGGCTTCGTCGACGCGCGCGGCTACCTGCACCTCGCCGGCCGCAAGAAGGAGCTGATCAACCGCGGCGGGACGAAGATCTTCCCCAAGGAGATCGAGGACCTGCTGCACGCCCACCCCAAGATCGTGCGCGCCGCCGTCGTGGGCATGCCCGACTACCGGCTCGGCGAGCGGGTCTGCGCCTACGTCGAGCTCACGCCCGGCGAGACGCTCGACCTCGCCGAGCTGCGCGACCGACCTCGAGGACCTCGGGATCATGAAGCACCTGGTTCCCGAGCGTCTCGAGGTGATCGACGCGCTCCCGCTCACCCCGACCGGCAAGGTCAAGAAGGCCCCGCTCGTCGCGGACGTCACGGCGAAGCTCGAGCGGGAACGACGCGGCGCCTGAGGAGAACCGCGTGCAATTCGGCAAGATCACGGACGACGCCGTCGACCGCCTGCGCGCCCGCATCGGCGTCGAGCGCAAGAGCAGCAACATGCACCGGGCCGGCACGCTCCGCCTGACGGCGGAGACCATCCGGCGGTTCGCACTGGGCTCCGGCGACGACAACCCGCTCTACCTCGACCCGGGCGTACGCCCGCGCCAGCCGCTACGGCACGCTGATCACGCCGCCGAGCATCACCGGCTTCATGGAGCGCTCGAACGGCGCATCGGACGGCTTGCCCGGGTGCCACACGATCTGGCGCGACGCCGAGTACGAGTGGTTCCTGCCCCTGCGCGCCGACGACGTCCTCGACTCGAGCAGCTATCTGCGGCGCGTCGAGATCATCCCGAGCACGGTTCGGCGGCGGCAAGGCGGCGATCCAGGACTACGAGACGGCGATCTGGAACCAGCACGAGCACGCCGGTCGGCAACGTACAAGACGTCGTGGCACCGCTTCGAGCGCTCCGAGGCCAAGCGCGCGAGCAAGTACGAGGCACGCGAGCTGCCGCACTACACCCCCGACGACATCGAGCGCATCAAGGCGGACTATCGCCAGGAGCGGCGGCGCGGCGCGACCCCGCTCCACTGGGAGGATGTCCGCGAGGGCGACGAGATCCCGTTCGTGGTGAAGGGCCCGACCACCGAGATCTCCAAGTTCGCCTTCGAGAGCTGGCAGGGCGCCGGCGGCTGGTTCGTCGGCCACAAGCTCGCCTTCGAGCTGTTCGAGAAGCACCCCGGCCTTCCGTTCATCAACGAGCAGGGCATTCCCGGAGGCGCCCGTCGCCATCCACTGGTCGAACGTCGCGCTCGCAGAAGATCCTCGGCCTGCCGGGCGCCTACGAGGCGGGATACGAGCGCACGAGCTGGCTCGTCCACATGCTGATGAACTGGATCGGCGACGACGGGTTCCTCGCCCGCCTCACCCAGCGCTTCCCGACCTTCAACCTGCTCGGCGACACGACGTGGTGCCACGGCACCGTGAAGGCGCAAGCACATCCTCGACGACGCCGTCGACGGCAAGCGACACGCCGTCACGTGCGACGTGTGGACCGTCAACCAGCGCGGCGACGTCACGACGACCGGCGAGGCGACCGTCGTGCTGCCGTCGCGAGCGTCGTGAGGCGGGAGCGATGGACCGCCAAGCGGATCTTCGAGCGCCTCTTCGGTCTCGCCGGACGGGTCGCGCTCGTGACCGGCGGCGCGTCGGGCATCGGACGCGGCATCGCCGGCCGTCTCGCCGAGGCGGGCGCGGACGTCGCCGTCGCCGACCTCGACGCCGGGCGCGCCGGGACGTCGCCGCGGACCTCGCGGCGCTGGGCGGGCGTGCCATCGGGCGTCGGCGCCGACGTGCGCGACGAGACCGTCGGTCCGGACGCTGCTGCGCGACGGTCGCCGCCGCCCTCGGCGTGCCGACCATCCTCGTCAACAATGCCGGCATCTACCCGGCGAGTCCCATCGCCGACATGGCGGTCGAGGAGTGGGATCGGGTCATGGCGACGAACCTGCGCGGCCCCTTTCTGTGCACGCGCGAGGCGGCGCGCGTCATGCGCGCGACCGGGTGCGGGGGCACGATCGTCAACGTGTCGTCGATCGAGTCGATGCACCCGAGCTTCGTCGGCATGGCGCACTACGGGGCGTCGAAGGGTGGGCTCAACATGCTGACGCGGAGCGCCGCGCTCGAGTTCGCCCCCGACCGCATCACGGTGAACGCGGTGTGCCCGGGCGGCGTCGAGACCGAAGGCACGCAGGCCGCCTTCGGCGAGGGGCTCAAGCGGGAGCTCGAAGCCCGCATCCCCCTCGGCCGCGTCGCCACGCCCGAAGACATCGGCGGCGTGGTCCTCTTCCTCGCCGGCCCGGCCGCCGATTACATCACCGGCACGACCCTGGTCGTGGACGGAGGATATCTCGTCACCTGAGGTCGCAACGCGACCGCATGGAGGCACCCGATGGCCGACGACGTGTCCTATCTCGAAGAGGAGCTCCTCAGCTCCATCGATCCCGAAGCTCGTCGACAAGTGGGGCGACCCGAACAAACACCCGGAGACGCAGCTCTCGGGCGAGGAGCAGCAGCAGCTCCTCGCCGCCGGCCGCGAGATGTTCTTGAGCCACCACACGCGCGACGGGTTCCCGATGGTGACCGTGCACGTCTACTGCTTCCTCGACGGCGTGCTCTGGAGCACGTCGGTCAAGGGCCGCGTGAAGGAGCGCGCCCTGCGCCACGATTCCCGCTGCGGCGTCTGCATCTCGTCGGCCGGTCTCGACCTCCCGTTCGCGGGTGCGATGAGCCTGCGCACGCGGGTCGAGGTCGTCGAGGACCGGGAGACCGTCGAGCGGGTGTGCCGCGAGCACGGCGACCGCTACTACACGACGCCGCGCGGGCAGGAGCTGTTCTTCGGATCGCTGTACACGCCGAACCGGGTCGCGCTGCGCTTCACGGTCGACAAGGTCGTGAGCTGGAAGAACATCGGAGTGGTGCCGCGCCGGGCCGGGTGCGATGTCCGACACCCGAGCAGCTCTTCACGCCCATCCGGGTCGGTCCGATGACCGTGCCGAACCGGATCGTCGAGACGACGTACTCGATCAACTCGGGACGGGCGGACGGTCTGCCCGGACGCGCCGTTCATCGCGCACCACGTCGCCCGGGCGCGCGGCGGCGCGGGATGGATCGGCGGGCGAGACCTGGGTGCTGCCGACGCCGCTGCCGCCCGGACGGGCCGACGAGATCCTGCCGGGGACGGCGGCGATCCGCGCCGCGATCTACGAGCACCCGGAGTTCGTGCCGCGCGTTCGCACGTTCACCGACGCGGTGCACGCGGCGGGCGCCGTCGCGGTGGTGCAGCTCACGCACCTCCAGTCGCTGCTCCTGCCGTCGGCGGTGCAGATCGCGCTCGACTCCGATACCATCCCGCGCGCGCTCGACGAGGACGAGATCGAAGCCATCCTCGACACCTACCCGGCGGCGGCGGACCGCTTCGCCGCGGCCGGGCGCCGACGCCGTCGAGGTGCCACGCCGCGCACGAGACGCTGCCGCAGTGCTTCCTGTCCCCGTACACCAACCGCCGCCCGACGGCTGGGGCGGCGACGACTGGGGGCGGACCCGCTTCGTCGCGAGGCCGTGCGGCGCGTCCGGGACCGGACGGGGAGCGCGCTGGCCGTCGGAGTCCGCCTCTGCGCCGACGAGCATCGCGAGGGCGGGTACGACCTCGCGGACATGCAGCGCCTGGCGGCGGCTGATCACGACGTCGGCGCCGGTCGACTATCTCAGCGTCGATGCCGGCTCGACGTGGGGCGTGCCGAGCTACGTGCCGCCGATGCAGTATGGCCCGTCGCGGCCTTCGCGGACGCGGTCGCCGCGATCCGCGGGCCGTGGACGTGCCCGTCGTCTATGCCGGGCGCGCGGTGGACGCGGCGACCGCCGAACGGCTGCTCGCCGACGGGACGGCCGACCTCGTCGGCATGACGCGGGCGCTGCTGGCCGATCCGGACCTGCCGCGAAGGCGCGCGCGGGACGCGCGGCCGACGTGCGCCCGTGCGTCGGCTGCAACACCTGCATCGGCCGGGTGGTCCACGGCGAGGTGAAGACCGCCATCTGCGCGGTGAATCCGGACGTCGGTCACGAGGCCGAGTGGGGACCACTCGAGCGGGCGCCGCGGTCGAAGCGGGTGGTGGTGGTCGGCGGCGGCCCGGCGGGGCTCGAGGCCGCCCGGGTCGCGGCGGCGCGCGGACACCGGGTCGTGCTGCTCGAGCGCGGGCCCGCGCTCGGGGGCATGCTGCGGGTCGCCGCCCGGGCGCCGCGCCGCGATGCCTTCGCCGCCTTTCCGACTGGGCGGCGCGGGCGCTCGCCGCGCTCGACGTCGAGGTGCGTTGCGGGGTGGAGGCGACGGCCGACGTCGTCCTCGGCCTCGAGCCCGACGCGGTGGTGTGGCGACCGGGGCGCGGCCGCGGCGCATGGACGTCCCGGGCGCGGCACCGGAGCGACGTCATGGCGATTTCGTCGCGGCGCTCGGCGATGCCGCACCGATCGGCCCGCACGTCGTGGTCGTCTCCGAGGACGACCACATGCTCACGCCGAGCGTCGCCGACTACCTGGCGGAGCGCGGCCGGCGGGTCGAGATCCTCCAGAAGTGGTTGCTGCCCGCGACGCAGGTCGACCGCTACAGCAAGGGCATCGTCCTCGAGCGCCTGCGCCGGGGTCGCGTCGTGATGCACCCGTCGGCGAGGATCCGGGCCATGGAGGATCGCACCGTCATCGCCCGCGACGTCCATACCGGGGAGGAGCGTCGCATCGAGCACGTCGACACCCTGGTGCTGTCGCTCGGCATGGAGAGCGACGACGGCCTGCATCACGCGCTCGCGGGACGGGTCGCCGAGCTGCACCGCGTGGGGTCCGCGTTCGTCCCGCGCTATCTCGCCGACGCCACCCAGCACGGGGCCAGCGTTGGCCGCCTCCTCTGAGCAACCGATGGATCCCACCCACACCCAGGACGACGAACGCTTCCGCCGGACGCTGCGCGCGTGGCTGGACGCGCACGTGTCCGAAGCCAGGCGCCTCCCCGCGTCGCCGGCGGACGCGGTCGAACACACGCGGGCCTGGCAGCGCACGCTCCACGCGGCAGGCTACGTCGGGCTCGCGTGGCCACGGGAATACGGCGGCCAAGCGGCCTCCCCCATCCGCCAGGCCGTCTTCGCGGAGGAATACGCGCGGGCGGGCGCCCCGGCGCTGCTCAACACGATCGGCATCGGCATCCTCGGCCCCGCGCTCATCCGCCACGGCAGCGAGGCGCAGAAGCGCCGCTTCCTGCCCCGCATCCTCGCCGCCGACGACATCTGGTGCCAGGGCTTCTCCGAGCCGGGCGCCGGCTCCGATCTCGCCTCGCTGCGCACCCGCGCGGTGCTCGACGGCGACGATCTCGTGGTGACCGGCCAGAAGGTGTGGACCAGCCTCGGCGAGGTCGCCACGTGGTGCTTCCTGCTCGTGCGCACCGATCCGGCCGCCCCCCCGCAGCAGGGCATCTCCTACGTGCTGATGGACATGCGCTCGCCCGGCGTGCGCGTCGTGCCGATCCGGCAGATCACCGGCAAGCGCCATTTCAGCGAGCTGTTCCTCGACGAGGTGCGCATCCCGCGCGCGCAACGTCGTCGGCGCCCTGAACGAGGGATGGCGTGTCGCCAAGGCGACTCTCGACGCGGAACGCTCCGGGCTGGCGGGCGTGGTCGAGCTCGAGCGCCACCTCGCCGGGTTGCGGACCCTCGCGACGACGACGGGCCGGCGCCGCGACCGGGTCGTGCGGCAGCGCCTCGCGCAACTCCTCGTGGAGATGGAGGCGCTGCGATACACGGGCTACCGCGTGCTCACCAATCAGAGCCGGGGCGTCCCGCAGGGTCCGGAGTCGGCGATCGGCAAGCTCGCGGCGTCCGAACTCCGCCGCCGCATCATGGACGCCGCGCTCGAGATCCAGGGACCGTTTGCCGCCATCGGGCGGGGCAACCCGCAGGCCCTCGACCGGGGCCGGTGGCAAGGGCTCTACCTCGACGCCCGCGCGTACACGATCGGCGGCGGCACGTCGGAGATCATGCGCAATATCATCGCCGAGCGCGCGCTCGGCCTGCCACGGGGGGAACCCGCATGAGGACGAGTTTCGAGCGACGCTTCGGTCTCGACGGCAAGGTGGCCGTCGTCACGGGCGGCGGGAAGGGCATCGGCCGGGCGGTCTGCGAGACGCTCGCGGAGTCGGGCGCGGCGGTCGCGGTGCAGGACCTGGTCGCCGGCGACGCGGAGCGGGTGGCGGCCGGCATCCGCGAGCGCGGCGGCCGGGCCATCGCCGTCGCCGGCGACGCGGCCAGCGAGCCCGCCATCGACGAGCTCCTGGCGCGGGCCGTCGCGGAGCTGGGCGGTCTCGACGTGCTCGTCAACAACGCGGGCATCTACCCCTTCACCGACTTCCTCGACATCCCGACCGCCCAGTGGGACCAGGTGGTCGGTTTGAACCTGCGCGGCGTCTTCCTCGCCACCCAGCGCGCCGGCCGACTCATGGCCGCGGCCGGCCGGGGCGGGCGGATCGTGAACATCGCGTCCGTGCAGGCGCTGCGCCCGAGCGGCCCGGGGGTGGCGCACTACAACGTCTCCAAGGCGGGCGTCGTCATGCTGACGAAGAGCGCGGCGCTCGAGCTGGGACCCACGGGCGTCGCCGTGAACGCCGTCGCGCCGGGGATCATCGACACGCCCGGCACGCGCGCCATGGTGGAGGATGCGGCCTTCGGGGACCCGAAGGCGCGGGTCCCGTTCACCGGACGGTGGGGCGTACCCGAAGACGTGGCCAACGTGGTGCTCTTTCTCGCCAGCCCGGCCGCGTCCTACGTGAGCGGCGAGACGATCGTCGTCGACGGCGGATTCCTTCTGCAATGACCGCAATCCTGGATACCGAGCGCTTCATGGAGATACTGTGATCATGGTGAAACCCGAGGACGAGTTCCGTCACCCGTGCCCCCCCGAGGAGCGCGACGGCTTGTGGGGCGACACGCTCTGGGTGAGCGTCGTCGATCGAGACGCCAACATATTCGGCATCAACCACTTCCACTTGACGAACAAGGGATACGGGCGGTTCGAGGCGCTCTACGTCATCGACGGCGTGCAGCAGCTGTACGGCAACAAGGTCCCGCTCGCCCCCGAGCCGGACCGCGGGCCGTGGACCGACGGCCGGCTCACCTACGAGGTGGTGCGGCCGCTCGAGGAGATCCGCATCGCGTTCGACGGCCCCCGTTACGGCTTCGACCTGCGCTTCGCCGGACGGTTCCCCGTCTTCGACTACGCCGACTCGATCGACGGCAATCCGCTGGCGCACTTCCACGCCTACGGCGGCCACTTCGAGCAGGGAATGCGTTGCACGGGCGAGTTCGAGATCCGCGGCGGACCCGCGAAGGGCCAGGTGCGCCGGCTGGACTCGTTCGCGCACCGCGACCGCTCGTGGTCGACGCGCTTCGCCGAGGAGCCGCCCTGGGAGCCGCAGCACGGCCACGTCCCGGGACACTTCTGGCCCTCGATCCAGCTCCGCGACATGCACATCAACGCCTTCGGCGTCATCGATCCCAAGAGCTACGGCCTGGAGCGCTCGCCGATCGGAGGCTTCTGCTCCGACGCCCGCGGCTCGCGCCCGATCCGGCACGCGGCGGCCGAGATCCTGACCGAGGACGACCACCGCTCGGCGGCGGCGTTCCGCTACACCATCACCATGCCCGACGGCGAGGTGTGGCACGTTCGGACGGGGCGGAAGCACGGCATGGTGAAGCTCTGGGACCGGGGCGAGAACGATCTCGAGAACCGCATGGACTGCTACGAGCCGTTCTTCGATTTCGTGGTCGAGGAGACGGGCGAGGTCGGGTACGGCGTGGCCGAGTACTCGATCCAACCGCCGGCGCCGCGCTGGCTGGTGTAGGAGCGGGGTCGCATGGCCGACGACGTCGTGTGGGA
This sequence comes from uncultured delta proteobacterium, assembly GCA_963851365.1. Lineage (GTDB taxonomy): Bacteria > Desulfobacterota > Binatia > DP-6 > DP-6 > CAVQLX01. Next base: position 211,219 of record CAWKPA010000003.1, read on the forward strand.
GGACCTGAACGCGTTCCGTATGTCGGACGCGGACGCCTGGCGGACCATTGCCGCCGCGCCGGGGTGCGTCGTCACGTGGGCGCGGCGAGATGGGCATTCGATCGGCGTCTGGGTGACGCATGCGGTGCTCGACGGGATGCTCTGGCTCACGACCACCGAGGGGCGCCCGAAGACGACGGCGTGGCTGCGCGACCCGCGCATGTCGGCCGTCTTCGGGGTGCCCGGCACGGGATCGGTCACCGTCGTGGGCCGCATCGCACTGCGCGACGAGCCGGCCGAGCGCCGCCGCGTCCTCGATGCGATCGCCGATCGGCTCGCCATTCCCGCCGCGGCGCGCGCCTCGTGGATGGGGGCGATGGACAGCGACGGGCGGCTGGTTGGCCCGGTCGCGGTCGAGAAACTGATCACCTTCGACGAACGGAAGCTCGCCTACTGATGCAGGAGCGTCTCGCCCGATTCCTCGCCGAGCGGACCGGCGGCCCCGCCGAGGTCGACGACCTCGTGCGCATTCCGGGAGGGTTCTCCTACGAGACCTGGAGTCTCCGCGCCCGCTGGGCCGACACGGCGGGGGCGCACGACGAGCGGCTCGTCATGCGCCGGGCGCCGCGCGGGGGCGTCCTCGAACCGTACGACGCATCGAAGGAGTTCCGCGTCCTCAAAGCACTGGAAGCCACGCCGGTGCCGGCGCCGCGGGCGTATTGGGTCGAGCCGACGGGTGCCGTGCTCGGCACCTCGTTCTACCTGATGGAGCTGGTCGAGGGCGAGATTCCGCTGCCGTGGGACGACGGGATACCGGATCGCGCACGCGCCGCCATGCACGCCGCATTCGTCGACGTGCTGGCGGAGCTGCACCGGGTCGACTGGGCCGCGCGCGATCTCGCCTTCCTCGGCGTTCCCGCCGACCCGACCGACCCGGCAGCCCTCGAGCTCGACCGCTGCCGCGAGCTGCTCGAGCGCATCGCGCTGCGCCCCCATCCCGTGCTGCACGAGGTGATCGTCTGGCTCGACGCGCGCCGGCCCCGCTGCCCGCGCCTCACCCTGGTGCACGACGACTACCGCATGGGCAACTTCGTGTGGCGCGACGACCGCATCGCCGCCGTGCTCGACTGGGAGCGGACGTTCATCGGCGACCCCATGGCCGACATCGCCTTCTCGCGCATCGAGGGTCTCGCCGGCTGGTGCCGCGTCGACGGGGCCATGGCCGCGCGCTACACGGAGCGTTCCGGCATCCCGATCGACGAGGAGCGCGTCGCCTTCTACGGCGTCCTCGAACAGCTCAAGGCGACCCTGGTCGGCCTGACCGGCCTCAAGGCATTCGCCGAGGGCAGGACCGCGGACCTCCGCCTGGTGCAGATCGGCCGGGGGGTACACCAGGCGATCCCCGTGCTGGCCGACGCGATAGGACTGGGACGATGATCGAGCAGACCATTCCCTTCGCGGTGCTGAGCCGCGGCCTCGCGCGCTGCGTGCGCGAACGTCTCCTCCCGCATCTCGCCGACCCGACGGCGCGCGCGCAGGCGGAGGTGCTGGCGGTGCTGCTCGACGGCCTGCCGGAGGCGTTCGGGTCGACCGCCCGGGCCGCGATCGCGCAGGAGCTCGAGCAGACTCGCGCCCTGTTGGCGCGCCACGGCGCCCCCGTCGAGGGGCGCGGCGCGACGGCGGGCGGCTCCATCGACGACCTGGTCACGGAGACCGCCGCGGCGCAGGCGGCGCTGATCGCCCTCGCCGACCGCCTGCGGACGGCCGGGGACGCGGACGCGCTGCGGGAGGTGCAGGCGTTCTGCGTGCGGATGGCGCGGGAGGAAGTGGGGCTCGCGACCGGCCAGGGGACCGACTTCGCCTCGATCAGCACCACGGAGAGCGCCGCCCGGCGGCGTTGAGGAAGGAGCGCGGTCGATGGCGACGATGCGAGGCGCGGTGCTGGTGGAGCCCTACCGGATCGAGATCCGGGACTTTCCGCGACCGGAGCCGACCGAGGATACGGTGATCGTGCAGGCCGCGGGCCTCGGGCTGTGCGGCTCGAACCTGCACTGGTGGACGGGCGGCGGGTCCGCGACGCGCCTGATGGAGTTCCCCATGCCCGGCGCGGGCGGACACGAGTTCGCCGGCGTCGTGACCGAGGTGGGCTCGCGGGTGACGCGCGTCAAACCCGGCGACCGGGTGACGGTCGACCAGTTCGAGAGCATGGCGTGCGGGGTCTGCGCGTACTGCGCGACGGGGCTCTTCACCCAGTGCGACGCGCCGCGCGACCTCGGGCTCATGGGCTTCGTCGAGTACCTGCGCTTCACCGAGCGGGGGCTCTACCGCGTGCCGGACGGCATCCCGACGCACGTCGCCGCGTTGGTGCAGCCCTACGCGTGCTCGGTGAGCGCGGTGCGGCGGGCGGGTATCCTCGGGGGCGAGACGGTCGTCGTCCTCGGTGCCGGCGTCCTCGGCCTTTGCGCCGCGGCGACGGCCAAGGCGCTCGGCGCCGAGAAGGTCGTGATCACCGCCAAGCACGACGTGCAGAAGGCCCTCGCACCGCGCTTCGGCGCCGACGTCGTCGTGCCGAGCGGCGCGCCGAATCTGGTGGAGCGACTGCTCGCCGAGGTCGGCGGTCGCGGCGCCGACCTGGTCGTCGAGACCGTCGGCAGCCACGCGCCGACGCTGTCGCAGGCGCTCGAGATCGTGCGACCCGCCGCGAAAATCGTCGTGCTCGGCCTCTGGGACGAGCCGGTGCCGGTGGACTCGTGGCTGGCGATCCTGAAGGACGCGACGCTCATGTTCTGCCTGAACCACGGCGTCATCGGCCGCACGGCCGACTACCAGCTCTCCCTCGACTGGATGGCGTCGGGCAAGGTCCCCGCGCAGGACCTCGTCACGCACGAGATGCCGCTGGATCGCCTCGAGGACGCCTTCCGGCTCTCGGCGGACAAGACGCAGGGCGTGGTGAAGGTGATCGTACGACCATGACGGATCCGACGGCGAGCCTCGCCCCCTGGTTCTTCCAGGTGGCGTACGTGATGGATGACATCGCGGCGGGCGCCCGCTGGTTCCAGGCCACCATGGGCGTCCCCCACTTCGAGCGACTGGAGCACGTGGAATTCGGCGCGACCTGCCGCTTCCGCGGCGGTCCGGCCGACTCGTCGGCCCACCTGGCGCTCGGCTTCGCGGGCGACGTCCAGATCGAGCTGATCCAGCCCGTGCGCGGCCGCAGCCTCTACCGCGAGTTCCTCGACACGGGCCAGCGGGGGCTCCACCACGTGGCCTTCGTGGTGCCCGACTTCGCGGCCACGACGGCCCGCCTCGCCGCGCAGGGCCTGGAGTGCGTGACCGAGGGCGTGCTGGCGGGCGCCATGCGCGTCGACTTCGCCTACTTCGACGCCGGCCCGCACGCCGGTTCCACGATCGAGATCCTCGGCTTCGACGAGGCGGCCCACGCCTTCATGGCCGAGCTGAAGCGGAAAGGAACGCGCTGACCCATGGTGAGGCCCGAGGACGAGTACCTGCACGCCGCACCGGACGTCGAGACCGGTCTCTGGAGCGACAACTTCTGGCTCTCGATCTGCGACCGCGAGGCCGACGTGTTCGGCGTCAACCACATCCACGCCAGCTCGAACCGCGGCTACGCCCGCTTCTCCACCATGCTGGTGATCGACGGCGCTGCCGATGCCCTGGGCCAACAAGGTGCCGCTCCGCGTCGCCCCGGGCACGCCGTTCGATCGGCTCGGCGAGGGCCACATGACGTACACCGTCGTGCGGCCGCTCGAGGAGCTCCGCGTCACCTACGACGGGCCGCGCTACGGCTTCGATCTCGTCTACACCGGGCGCTTCCCGGTCTTCGACTATGCGCGACAGCATCGGCGGCAACCCGCTCAACGCGCGCCATGTACTACGGCGGGCACTACGAGCAGGGGCTGCACTGCCGCGGCGAGTTCGAGGTGCGCGGCGGGCCCGCGGCCGGGCCGGCGCCCCATCGACAGCTTCGCCCACCGCGACCATTCCTGGACCTTCCGTTTCAGCCGCGAAACGCCCATGGGAGGTGGCGCCGCTGGCCCGCCCGCAGAGCCTCGGCCACTTCTGGCCGTCGATCCAGTTGCCGGACAGGCACCTCAACGCCTTCGGCTGGATGAACCCCGACTTCGAGCCGCCGATCGCGGGCGCGCCGCGCATCGGCGGCTTCCTGTCCGACGTCCGGGGGAGTCGCGCCGATCCGCGACGCGACCTGCGAGGTACGCCTCGAGGACGACGGTCGCACGGCGATGAGCTTCCGCTACGGCTTCACGCTGCCCGACGGCGACGTGATCCACGTGCGCACCGGGCGCAAGTACGCCCAGACGGTCAACGGGCTGATGCGCGGCGAGAACGACGCGGAGTGCACGCATGGACTGCTACGAGAGCTTCTTCGACTTCGAGGTGGAGGAGACCGGCGAGCGCGGCTACGGCTGCGCCGAGTACTCGATCATGCCCGCCGTCCCCGCGGTGGCGGTACTGAGCGAGGCGGGCGATGCACACGTTCCCGGCGATCGACGTCATGAACCACCCGAACGAGGCCGAGCGCGACCTCGCCGGGGACTTCTTCCAGTACGAAGAGTTCAAGATCATGCTGCGGACGACCTTCAAGGCGAAGGCCGCAACGCCCGCGCGCGGGACGGGGACGGCCCCGGATGCGGCCGCGGGCCTGCTCCAGGGCCACGCCAACGTCGCCGAGCTGGTCGCGGACATGGACGAGCTCGGCTACGAGCGCATCGTGGTCTCTGCGACCAAGATGTGGTCGTACCACTACCACCACAAGCTCATCCTCGACTACCCGATCGACGACGTCGGGCGGCTGGTGCGCGAAGGCGGAGGGCGGATCATCGGCGCGGCCAGCTACAGCCCCTTCCACATCGAGGAGAGCGTGGCCGACGTCGAGCGCGGCGTGAAGGAGATGGGCTTCAAGTACGTCTGGTTCCACCCGCTCTCCTTCGGCCTGGCTCCCAACGACCGGCGCTTCTATCCGCTCTACCAGAAGTGCGACGAGCTCGACATCGCGGTCGGCTTCCAGGTGGGGCATTCGGCCGAGGTGCTGCCCTCGGACGTGCGGCCGGCCGATGCTGGCGGACGACGTCGCCATCGACTTCCCGGATCTGCGCATCAACCTCTCGCACACGGGCTGGCCGTGGGTCGACGAGTGGTGCTCGATGCTCTGGCGCCACCCGAACGTGTACGGCGACATCTCGGCCTACTTCCCGACGAGCCTCGACGAGCGACTGATCAGGTTCATGGACGGCTCGCGCGGCCGCGACAAGGTGCTCTTCGGCACGAACGGCCTCGGCTTGAAGGCGTGCGTGGAGCAGTTCCGCGCGCTGCCGCTCAAAGAGGAAACCAAACGCCGGGTCCTGCACGACAACGCGGTCGAGTTCCTGCGGCTCGACGCGCGGCCCTAGGAGGGTTGGATGGAGCGACTCGACGGCAAGGTCGCGGTGATCACCGGCGGCGGAAGCGGCATCGGGCTCGCCATCGCCGGGCGGCTGGCGGGCGGCGGCGCCCGGGTGGTCCTCGTCGGCCGCCGCCGCGCCCGCCTCGAGGAGGCGGCCGCGCGCATCGGCGCGGCCGCTTCGGTGGCGCCGGCCGACGTCGGCGACGAGGGCCAGGTGCGAGCCGTGTTCGAGACGCTCGAGCGTGTCGACGTCCTGGTCACGTGCGCCGGGGGCGCCGTCTTCGGCGGCATCGACGACACGCCGCCGCGGGCCTGGGTCGATCTCTTCGCGGGCCGCTTCTTCGGGCAGCTCTACGCGTGCCATTACGCCGTGCCGAAGATGCCGTCGGGCGGCGCGGTCATTCTGTGCTCCGGCATCGCCGCCGGCGCCTACGTACCCCTCTACAGCGGCGGCGCCGCGCTCTGCGGCGCCGTGAACGCGATGGGCCGGCAGCTTGCCGTGGAACTCGCCCCACGCGGCATCCGCGTGAACGTCCTGTCCCCCGGCCTGATCCAGGACACGGCCATCGAGTCGAACCTGACGGGCGATCGGCTCACCACGTTCTGGCACGACACCATCGCCCGAATACCGGCTGGCCGGGCCGGCATGCCGGCGGATGCGGCCGACGCCGCATACTTTCTCGCCACCTCGAGCTACGCCTCCGGGGTCGTCCTCGACGTGGACGGCGCCTGGACGGCCACGTGAGGAGACACATGAGCAGCACACGAACGAAACGACGCGCGCGGAGCGCCGTTGCACTGGCGGCCCTCCTCGCGGCTGCGCCGACCGGGGTCGGTCGGGCGGCGACCGTCGAGGGCGTGGTCGAGGAAGCGGCCAAGGGTACGGCGGAGGCCGCCCAGGCGCAGGAGCGGATCGGCGCAATCGCCGACCGCACGGACACCCTCGTGGCCGAGTACCAGGCGGCGATCCAGCGGACGCGGTCGCTCAAGGTCTACAACGCGCAGCTCGAGAAGCTGCTCGCGTCCCAAAAGCAGGAGGTCGAGTCGCTGCAGAAGCAGATCGATGGGGTGACGCTCGTCGGGCGCGAGGTGATGCCGCTCATGGCGCGCATGATCGACGCGCTCGAGGAATTCATCGCCCTGGACATGCCGTTTCTGCAGGACGAGCGCCGCGAGCGTATCGTCAAGCTGCGGGCGATGATGGACCGCGCCGACGTCACCATCGCCGAGAAGTACCGGCGCATCCTCGAGGCGTTCCAGATCGAGAACGAGTACGGCCGGACGATCGAGGCCTACCGCGGCGAGATCGAGGGGGACGGCGGGACGCGGACGGTGGACTTCCTGCGGATCGGCCGCGTGGCTCTTCTCTACCAGAGCCTCGACGGGAAGGAGTCGGGCGCCTGGGATCGTACGGCGGGCGCGTGGACGGAGCTCCCCGGGTACCGCGGCAGCATCCAGGAGGGCATTCGCATGGCGCGCAAGCAGGTGGCTCCCGATCTCGTCCGGATTCCGGTCCCGGCCCCGGAGACGGTCCGATGAGGTCGCTGCGGATCCTGACGGTGGTCGTGGCCGCTGCCCTCGCCGGAACGGCCGCCGCACAGGAGGCGAAGTCGCTCGACGAGTTGCTCGAGCAGGTCCGCCAGGGAGAACATCGGGAGCGCGAGGAGGACACCCGCCGCGAGGCGGAGTTCCGGGCGGCGCGCGATCGCCAGGCGGCGCTGCTCGCCACGGCGCAGGCCGAACAGGCCGCGGAGGAAAAGCGCAGCGCCGCGCTCGAGCAGGAGTTCGGGAGCAACGAGAAGACGCTGCCGGAGCTCCAGGAGACGATGCGCGAGCGGCTCGGCACGCTCGGCGAGCTCTTCGGCGTCGTGCGGCAGGTGGCCGGGGATACCCTGGCCTTCGTCAACGGCTCGCTCGTGAGCGCGCAGGTGGAGGATCGCGGCCCGGTGCTCCGCGGGCTGGCCGAATCGAAGGAGCTGCCGTCGATCGAACAACTCGAGAAGCTCTGGTTCGTGTTGCAGCAGGAGATGACCGAGTCGGGGAAGGTCGTCCCGCTTCGAGGCGAGCGTCGTGGACGCCGACGGAACCAGCGCACGAGCGGCCGGTCGTCCGCATCGGCCCGTTCAACGTGGTCGCCGGCGGACGTTACCTGCAGTGGGTCCCGGAAACCGGCAAGCTCACCGAGCTGGCGCGGCAGCCGGCGCGCGCGTCACCTCGCGCACCCTGACCGCCCTCGAGGCGGCGACGGACGGCACCGTGCGGCGTCGCCGTCGACCCCTCGCGCGGCACGCATCCTCTCGCTGCTGATTCAGACGCCCGATCTTCGCGAGCGCCTCCAGCAGGGCGGAGTCGTCGGCTACGTCATCATCGCCCTCGGCCTGCATCGGCTTCGCCGTCGCCATCCAGCGCCTGATCTATCTGTTCATCGTGACGCGACGGATGCGCGCGCAGGCGAGCCGCACCGAGCCGTCGGATCGGACAATCCGCTCGGCCGCATCCTCGCGGTCTACGCAGAAGAACCCGGACGACGGACGTGGAGACGCTCGAGCTCAAGCTCGACGAGGCCATCCTGCCGGAGACCCCCGCGCTGCGAGCGCGGCAACGCGCTGATCAAGGTGCTCTCGGTCGTGGCGCCGCTGCTCGGACTGCTCGGCACGGTGACCGGCATGATCCAGACCTTCCAGGTGATCACCCTCTTCGGCACCGGCGACCCGAAGCTGATGGCCGGCGGCATCTCCGAGGCCCTCGTGACGACGGTGCTCGGCCTGATCGTCGCGATCCCGCTGGTGCTCGCTCCACAGCCCTGGTGAGCAGCACCAGCCGCGGGATCGTCGAGGTGCTGGAGGAGCAGAGCGGCAGGCATCATCGCGCGGCACGCCGAGCGCATCGGGACGGACAACATCGATGCAGCAGGCTGGATGACCTGTGGGTGGCGAGTCAGGAGTTCCTCGAGATGGGCGGCTGCGTCCTGGTCGCGATCTTCGTCGTCACGTTCCTCATGTGGATGCCTCATCATCGAGCGCTACTGCTATCTCCTGGTGGTGTTCCCGCGTGAGGCCGCAGGCGCTGGTGGCCGAGTGGCGGGCCCGCAGCGAGCGCACCTCGTGGTACGCACACCAGATCCGTCGCGCAGATGATCTCGCGCGTGACGCTGACGTCTGCGCGCGGTCGCTCTCGCTGATCCAGACGTTCGTCGCGCGTGTGCCCGATGCTCGGGCTGCTCGGCACGGTGACCGGCATGATCGAGGTGTTCGACGTCATGTCGTTCGCCGGCAGCGGCAACCCGCGCGCGCATGGCCTCCGGCGTCTCGCGCTCGACGATCCCGACCATGGCGGGCATGGTGGCGGCGCTCTCCGGGTTCATCGTCAGCGTGCAGCTGGCGCGCCGCATCGAACTCGAAACCGGCCGCATGGCCGATCACCTCTCACCAGGAGCGCTGAGCCATGCGACGCAGACACGCGATCCAGGAGGACGAGACGGCGATCGACCTGACGCCGATGCTCGACGTCGTCTTCATCATGCTCATTTTCTTCATCGTCACCGCGTCCTTCGTGAAAGAGGCCGGCATCGACGTGAATCGGCCGCGCGCCTCGACGGCCGCCACGCAAGGAGACGCGGCAACATGTTGGTGGCGATCTCGGCCGACGGGTCAGGTCTGGATCGACAAGCGACGGGTCGACGTGCGCGCCGTGCGGGCCAACATCGAGCGCCTCCATGCGGAGAACCCGCAAGGCGGGGTGGTGATCCAGGCCGACAAGGATTCCAAGAACGGCGTGATGGTCCAGGTGATCGACGCGGCCAAGCAGGCCGGTGTCGAGAACGTCTCCATCGCGGCGGAGGTCGATCGGTAGTGGTCCGGCACGTCGCGACGTCCGTGTTCCTGGCGGCCCTGGTGACGGGAGCGATCTTTCTCGTCATGCTCTCCCTCGTGTGGCAGGGCCGGGCGGCGCTCGACGCGCGAAAATCCCGGACGGTCATCGAATACGTTCGCATCCGTCGCGACTCGGACGTCGAAGTGAAATCGCGCGAGCGGCCCAAGAAAGTCGAACTCCCCGAGGCCCCGGCGGTTCCCGAGCTGCGCCCGTCCGCCGTCGCCGCCCCGACGGACGTCGCCGTCCCCGCCGATGTGCCGCTGTTTCGACCGTCGTTCTCGCTCGGCGGGTCGCCGCGGTCGGGCATGAGCACGGGTCCGGACATGGACGCCGTCCCCCTGGTGCGCGTGAACCCGCTCTACCCCGCGCGGGCGCAGGCGCGCGGCGTGGAGGGATGGGTGCATCTGCGGTTCACCGTCGGCCCCGACGGCACGACGTCCGACGTCGAGGTGATCGCCTCGGAACCGAAAGGCTACTTCGAGCGCGCCGCCCAGGATGCGGTCCGGAAGTACAAGTACAAGCCCAGGATCGAGAACGGCGTGCCGGTCGCCAGGCCGGGCGTGGAGATCGTGGTGTCGTTCGAGCTGGACGGTTGATGCGAGCGGCGGGCACCCGGCGCAGTCGCCTGTGCGGCGGGATCGCGCTGGCGATCGCGGTCGCCGCCGGCGGCGGCCGGGCGGCGGCGACGGAGCCGCAGGGACGCGCCAAGCCCGTCACACGCCGGGTCCAGGGCGTGCGACCGTGGGCCTTCAAGCGCCTGGAGCGGGCGCACGACGCGCTGGCGAGCGGGGACTTCAAGGCGTCGCGGGTCGCGCTCGAGGAACTCGAGCGGAACGCCGGGCGCCTCAACGACCACGAGCGCGCGCTCACCTGGCAGACCCTCGGCTACGTCCAAGCGTCGCAGGAAGACTTCGCGGGGGCGGCGGCCAGCTTCGAGCGCAGCCTCGCGGGCGACGGGCTCCCCGAGGCCGCGCAGAACGACGTCCGCTACAACCTCGCGCAGCTCTATGTGATGCTCAAGCGCTACGACGACGCCATCGACACGTTCCAGGCCTGGTTCGAGGCCGTGGAGGACCCCCCGGCGAGCGCGCACTACCTGCTGGCGATGACATACGTCCAGAAGGAGGCGCACGAGCAGGCCCTGCCCCACGCCAAGGCCGCGGTGGAAAAGACCGACGAGCCGAAGGAGGTGTGGCTGCAGCTGCTGCTCTCGCTGCTGATCGAGGAGGAGCAGTTCGCGGATGCGCTCCCGGTCGTCCAGCAGCTGGTCGCCCGGTTCCCGAAGAAGACGTACTGGCTGCAGCTCTCGGCCATCCATTCGCGCCTCGACCAGCAGGGCAAGGCGCTGGCTGCGCTCGAGGCCGCCCATGAACAGGGCATGCTGACGACCGGCGACGAGCTGCTGCGCCTGGCGCAGCTCTACCTCTACAACGGGGTCCCCTATCGGGCGGCCCGGCTGCTCGACGGAGCCCTCCGCACGAAGAAGTACCCCGAATCATCCGACGCGTGGGGGCTGCTCTCCAACGCGTGGATCCAGGCGCGCGATCGGGAGCGGGCGCTCGAGCCGCTCGAGCAGGCGGCGCGCCTCTCGAAGGACAGCACGCTCTACGTCCGTCTGGCCCAGCTGCAGCTGGATCGGGGGCAATGGGCCGCGGCGCGCGCGTCGCTCACGGCGGCGTTGCAGAAGGGCGACCTCACGAGCCCCGGCCACACCCATCTGCTGCTCGGTATCGCCAACGCGAGCGAAGAACGCTGGCAGGAGGCGCGCGCGGCGTTCATCGCGGCGCAGGGTTTCGAGTCCACGAAGCAGGCGGCGACCCAGTGGCTCGCCACCGTCGACGGCGAGCTCGCAATGTCGGCGGTGGAGGCGAAAATCGAGCGATGATTCCGACGACAACCGAAGGAGGACCAATGCAGACCGCAGAAGCGCATCGCGTGAGCCCGTACCTGACGGGCAACTTCGCACCCGTCGAGGACGAGATCGATGCCGGGCCGCTCGAGGTGACCGGCGCCATCCCGCCCGAGCTCTCTGGATTGTTCCTCCGCAACGGCCCGAATCCGGTGTTCGACCCGCTCGGGAGCTACCACTGGTTCGACGGCGACGGGATGCTGCACGGCATCACCATCCGCGACGGCGCCGCGACCTACCGCAACCGCTGGATCGACACCCCGGGGTTGGCCGCCGAGCGGCGCGCCGGCCGCGCCCTCTACGGCGGGATGAGCACGTTCGCGCCGCCCGATCCGGCGCTGGTCGGCGACGAGATGATGAAGAACGTGGCCAATACCAACATCGTACGCCATGCGGGGCGCATCCTGTGCCTCTGGGAAGCCGGCTTGCCGACGCGCGTCACGCCGGACCTCGAAACGCTCGGCCGCTTCGACTTCGACGGCCGGCTCCACGGGGCGATGACCGCGCATCCGCACCTCGATCCGCGGACGGGCGAGATGCTGTTCTTCGGCTACGTGCCGTCCCTCCAGTATCACCGGGTCGGCGCCGATGGGCGGCTGCTCCAGAGCGTCGCCATTCCCCTGCCGAAGCCCGTCATGATGCACGATTTCACCTTCACCGAGCGCCACGCGATCTTCTTCGACGCCCCGGCGGTGATGGACTTCGGGGCGATGATGCGCGGGGAGCCGCTGGTCAGGTGGCAGCCGGACAACGGGACCCGCATCGGCGTCATGGCGCGGGACGGCGACGGTAGCGACCTGCGCTGGTTCGAGATCGACACCGGCTACGTCGTTCATTTCCTCAATTCCTGGGCGGACGGGAACCGCATCGTGATCGACGCCTGCCGCTTCGACGAGATGGACTTCGGCGCGGCCAACGCCGACGTGCCGGACGCGACCGCCCGCCTCTGCCGGTTCACCGTCGACCTCGACGCCGGCCGCGCCACCTGGGAACGCCTGGGCGAGCTGCCGTCCGAGTTCCCGCGCGTCCCCCCCGCGGTCGAAGGACGCCGCCACCGGTACGGGTACACCGCCTCCTTCGCCACTGGCCGTCCCCAGGGTCCCCGCTTCGACTCGGTGACGAAGTACGACCTCGCACGCGGCGCCACGGAGACGACGCACGTGTTCGGTCCCGGCCAGGTCACGGGCGAGGCGGTCTTCGCGCCCGATCCCACGGGGACGGCCGAGGACGACGGGTGGTTGCTCAGCCTCGTGCACGACGAGGGCCGCACGCAGACGGATCTGGTGATCCTCGACGCCCGCGACATGAAGGAAACCGCGCGCGTCCACATGCCCCGGCGGGTCCCCTACGGCTTCCACGCCAACTGGCTGCCGGACCAGGCGTGAGGAGAACGGCGATGATCGACGACGCGATGCAGGTGGTGGAGCGGGCGCTGCGGGCGTTCAACGCCGGCGACGCCGAGGGCTTCCTCGGTCACATCGACGACGGCGTGCGGTTCTGGATGAACGGCACGCATCTCTTCTCCGGGCCGGTCGAGGGCAAGGCCGCGTTTCTCGACCTGGTCGGCCGGGTCAACGCCGGGCTGAGCGAGCCCATCCGCCTCGAGGTGCTGAACGCCATCCCGGCGGGCGAATGGGCCGTGATCGAGGCGCAGGGCACCGCGGTCGCTGCCGGCGGGGCGCCGTACCGCAATCGCTACTGCATGCTGTGGCGCGTCGCCGGCGGGAAGATCGTCGAGCTGAAGGAGTACAACGACTCGGCGCTCGTCGTCGCGAGTTTTCCCGCCGCCCGAGGCCGCTGAGACAGTGCGCGGGCGCCGGAGCATCCCGCTCCGGCGCCCGCTCGTCGTGGGCTGGCGGTCAGGCGGCCTGCTGCGCGGCGACGTCCGCGGCCGACACCCAGTGCGAGTGGAAGCCGTACGGGACACGGGCCGGGATGTGGATCTTGGCGACCGGCCCCTGATCGAAACGCCGGGCGTCGATCACCCAGGCCTCGCTGGCCTTGCGGTCTTCGTCGTAGACGAAACCGACGAGGTAGCCGTCGTCTTCCCCCGTGCTGCCGACCCTGGGGGCGAACACGAACTCCTGCGTGTAGACGTTGCGGGGCAGCTCGACGGCCTCGATCCGGTCGCCCTCGCGATCGTACTTCAGCACGGCGGAGAAGCGCAGGTTGATCGGGGTGTCGCCGAAGCGGCTGGCGTAACCGTACCGCGTCTTCAGGCCGAGGTAGCTCTCGTTGATGCGCGAGAACTCGAGGGGGATGTCGCTCACCCGGCCTTCCGTGACCCGGCCGGTCGTCCGGTTCAACCGCCACCGGTGCATGCGCGCCCGCTCCGCGTCGCGGTCTCCCTCCCGCTCCTCGAGGATGCTGGTCCGCGGTGTGAGGCAGGCGTCGAGCACGATCTCGTCCCCCTCTTCCCAGGCGTTGAACGTGTGGAAGACGTAGCCGGTCTGCACGTCGAACCACTGCACGTCGGCGCCGCTGCCGTACCGCGGCAGCACGCCGATCCGGCTGCCGTTCCCCGGGTCCCACTCGAACGCGCTGCCGCCGTTGGCGATGCGCTCGAGCGAGAACGTGACCGGCATGTCGAGGATCAGGCTGTGCTTCTCGGTGATCGCCATGTCGTGGATCATCACCGGCTTGCCCTGCAGGTCGATGCCGGTCTCGTGGACCACCTTGCCGTGCTTGTCGGCGACGCCGTAGCGCACGTAGGGCTGCATGACCGGGGAGTAGGAGAACAGGATCAGTTCACCGGTACGGGGGTCGACCTTCGGATGGGCGCTCACTGCGTGCGGCCAGCCGCCGTCGAAGGTGGTCTCGCCCTTCGTCTCGAGCCCCGGCATCCCGATCACGTAGGGGCTGCCAGCCTCCCACAGGGCCAACAGCTTGCCCGCGTGCCACGCCAGCGCGGTGTTGGCGAGGTTCTTGAACGGCATGTCGGCCGGCGGCTCGCTCTTGCCGATCGAGGAGAACCCGCCCCAGAGCGCGCGGCCCGCGGCCCGCTCGCGCTCGAGCCCTTTCGTCGCGATCCAGCGGTTGCGGTACCGGGCGGTGCCGCCGGCGAACGCCATCTCGTGGATCATGCCGTCGCCGTCGAACGGGTGATACGTGTTCACGTCGAGCGGCGGCAGATCCGGATTCGGACCGTTGCGCAGGAAGAACCCCGCGAGATCCTTCGGGAGGTCCCCCTCGACCTCGGGACATGGGAGATCGACCTCCTCGTGCACCGGGGCGAAGTTGCCCTCGAGATAGACGTTCATCGCCTCTGCCATGGTTTCGACTCCTTGGGGGTTAGTGAAGACTCACTGTAGATGTCGGCGGGCGGCCGAGTCAACGATCGACTCAGCCGACCCCGAGCTCGGCGAAGGACTCCTGCATCATGCGCATCGCATCGCAGCTGATCGATTTCTCCGGGATCACCTCGATCACCACGCGCAGCGGGGAATCGAGGTGTGCGATGAACGCATCCCGCGCCGGACCGGGCTCGGCGACGATGGTGGCGGCCAACGCCGGGTAGAACCAGCGCTTGGTTTCCTGGTCGTCGTGGATGACGCACCGGCCCTTCAGGGTCACGGTGCGGGCGGGTGGCAGGGCGGCACCGGTGCTGGTCACAACCACCGCGCAACGCGGATCGCGACGGATCGCCTTGATCCGATCCCGCTGACTCGTCGCGGTCGTCCAGAGACGCTCGTCCCGCCACAGGTAGCCCATGATGACGCCCATCGGAGCTCCATCCTTGGTGCTCCAACAGAAGGTGCATTCGGTCTGCGTTCGAAGGAGCTGGTCGCATTCCGCGTCGCTCAGCCGAAACGGGCTGAGATCTTCGTAGTAGACCTTGCTCATGGCCCGTCCTTTCCGTTGCCCCGGAGCCCGGCCCAGAGCAGCTCGGTCAGCTGCTCCGCCAGTTCGGTGCGGCTGCGATCCGCATCCCGCAACCACCAGAGCGCGACGAAGTGCAGCATGCCGATGATCCCGTAGGCCCAGGGCACTGCGGACCTGGGCTCCCTGCCGCCCGCCGCTCGCAGGGTCGTGACCAGTCTGACCAGTCCGGGCACCGATTGGTCGGCCAGGGCGAGTACGCCCGCGGCACCGCCGCGCCGCGGGGTCGCTCCGGTGACGTAGAGATAGAGGTTGCGGTCACGCTCGAGCTGCTCGAGATGGACGTCGACGAGCGCCCGAATCGCCTTGGCCGGATCCTTGACGCCCTTGACCGCTCGTCTGGACGCCTCTCCCTGCCGCTCGTTGAGCCGCCAGGCCAGGCCCTGGACGACGTCGTCCTTGCCGCCGATGTGGTGGTACACGATCGGCTTGGTGACCCCGGCCTCGGCCGCAATGGCCTCGAGCGAGACGTCGGGTCCCTCGCGCCGGATGAGGCGTTCGGCACCGTCGAGCAAGGCGTGCCGGTCGACCGAGAATTCTCCGGCCCGAGGGCGTCCAGGCCGACAATGCGCCGGAGTCACCCGCATCGTTGACTTCTCCGGCGGCCCATGGATTAAATTTACCTCCGGTATATTTGTGCTGTCAACGGGCGCCCCGGCGCCCGCTCCGGAGAACAGGTCACGAACGCCCACGATCAACCGTTCCTTGCCGGGCAGGCGGCGCCGGCCTCCGCCGAGCGCGCCGGCTCGTCATGCACGATCGCCCGCGTGCCGCATCGAACCCGGCGCGTCGCGCCGGGTTCGTCACCCGAAGCAGGCGCCCAGGAATCCGATCAGTTCACCGTCGTAGCGCGCCCGTTCTTCGATGAACGGTGCATGTCCGGCCGCGTCGAACTCCACGACCCGCGCGGCGGCATTGTAGCGGCTCACCGAGCGGCACACGGCAGGATCGACGACCTGGTCCCTGCCGCCCACGAACGAGAGGATCGGCATGGACAGCGATGCCAGCATCTCGCGCTGATCCAGCGGCCCGAGGTCACCCAGAGACTGGACGGCTCGTGGAGACGCCTCGATGAAACTCTGCCACATCCAGCGCACGACCGACTCGCTGACCTCGGCGGCGCAGATGCCCTGCGACAAGGTCATCAGGAAGGTGGGTCGGTCTGCCGCCATGGCCTCGAGCGTTCGCGACAGCGCCGCCTGGGTGCCTCCCCAGGGGAAATCGGGTTTCTGCACGTAGGCGGGCGTGGCGCCGCAGGTCAGGATGAGACCGACACAGGTCTCCGCCAGGGTGGCCGCTGCCGCGACCGCCACCGCCCCCCCCAGGGACCAGCCATTGAGCACGACCCTGGCGAGGTCGAGGTGTCGCACCAGCGCCACCACGTCCGTCGCGATGGCATCGATGCCCATGTCGGCGAAGTCCTTGTCCGACCGGCCGCAGCCGCGGTGATCCAGGGCCGTGACGCGGTAGCCGGCGTCGAGCAACGCCGGGATGGTGTAGTCCCAGATGCGCAGACTCATGCCCCAGCCGTGCACCAGCACGATCGCGCCGTCGCCGCGACCGTTGTCTTCGTAGTACACCCGGCGGCCGTGCTCGCGTTCGAGGTATCCCATGTCGGAGCGCAACCCCCATGAGTTGGAGTTTCGAAACCGAAAGCGAATTCCAGGAGCAACTGGACTGGATCGACGCCTTCACGACCGAGGAGATCGAGCCCCTGGACCTGGTCTTCCGCGCCCCGGGCGATCCCTGGGATCCCGCCTCCCCCGCTGCGACAGCCATGGCGCCCCTGCGCGAGATCGTCAAGCAGAGGCGGCTGTGGGCCTGCCACCTGGGACCCGAGCTCGGCGGCGAGGGCTTCGGTCAGGTCAAGCTCGCGTTGATGAACGAGCTCCTGGGGCGGAGCCGGTTCGGGCCGAGCGTGTTCGGCTGCCAGGCGCCGGACTCGGGGAACGCAGAGATTCTCGCGCGCTTCGGGACCCCTCGCCAGAAGGAGAAATACCTCCGACCGCTCCTGGACGGGCGCATCGCCTCCTGCTTCTCGATGACGGAGCCGCAGGCCGGCGCCGACCCTGCGGAGTTCAGATGCGTGGCGACGCGGGTGGGCGACGAGTGGGTCATCAACGGCGAGAAATGGTTCGCCTCCCACGCTCGGTTCGCCGAGTTCCTCCTGGTCATGGTGGTGACCAACCCCGGCGTGCCGATCCACCGCGGCGCTTCGATCGTCCTGGTGGACAAGGGCACGCCGGGGATGGACATCCTGCGCAACGCCGCGGTCGGGCCCTACGTCGAGCGCGGCGACGGCGTCCATGCCTACATCCGCTTCACCGACTGCCGGGTGCCGGCGGAAAACCTGCTGGGGGACGAGGGCCAGGGCTTCGCGGTCGCCCAGACCCGGCTCGGCGGCGGCCGCGTGCATCATGCCATGCGCAGCGTGGCGGTGCTGAAGAAGGCCATGGACATGATGTGCGAACGCGTCCTGAGCCGCACCACCAAAGGCGAGTTGCTGGCCGCCAAGCAGCTCACGCAACAGAAGATCGCCGACACCTACACGCAGATCCTGCAATACCGCCTGCACGTGCTGTACACGGCCTGGCTGATCGACAAGCACAAGGAGTACACCCGCGAGGTGCGCAAGGAGATCGCCGCGATCAAGGCCGCAACCCCCAGGGTCCTGCAAGAGGTGATCTACCGCGTCATGCACCTGCACGGCAGCCTCGGCATGTCGGACGAGACGCCGCTGATGACCATGTGGGCGAACATCCCCGAGCTCGGCGTGGTCGACGGCCCCTCCGAGGTGCACCAGATCACCGTGGCGCGCGCAGTCCTGCGGGAGTACCAGGCCGCGCCCGGGCTCTTCCCGACCTACCACACCCCCGCCCGGCGCGCGGCGGCCATGGCGAAGTACGGGCACCTGCTGACGTGACGGCGCCGCACAGGAATGGAGTGATACGATGCAAGTCGGCTTGTTGATGGTGTTCCAGAACTTCCAGGATCGCATCACCGATGCGGAGTCCTACCGGCGCGACATCCACCTCGCGGGCCTGGCGGAGCCGTTGGGCTTCGACACCCTCAGCGCGGTCGAGCACCATTTCTGGAACTACGCCATGTCGCCGGACAACACGCAGTTCCTGAGCTACATGGCGGCGAAGACGGAACGCATCAAGCTGTTGACCGGCGCCATCATCCTGCCCTGGCACACCAATCCGGTGCGTGCCGTCGAGCGGATGATCGTGCTCGACCACCTGAGCGGCGGGCGGGCGCTGCTGGGGGTCGGACGCGGCCTGGCGCGCCGTGAATACGAGGCCTTCGGCATCGACATGAACGAGGCGCGCGATCGCTTCGACGAAGCGGCCGAGATGATCATTCGCGGCCTGGAGACCGGCTTCGTGGAAGGACACGGCCCGTTCTACGAACAGAAGCGGGTGGAGGTCAGGCCCCGTGGCCTGCCGGGCACCAACTGGCGTGATCGCTTCTATGCGGTCGGGATGTCGTCCGACTCCGTCCCGGTAGTGGCCAAGCTCGGCGCCAAGATGATGAGCTTCGCGCAGAAACCCTGGGCGGAGATGCGGGGGCATTTCCAGAGCTACCGGGACCTGTTCGCCAAGCACCATCCGGACCGGGCCGTCCCCGCCCCCGTCTGCGTGGACTTCCTGTGCTGCGACGACAGTGCCGAGCGCGCCGAGGAACTGGCGCGCGAGCACATGGCCAACTACTACGTCACGGTCATGGAGCACTACGAGATGGCCAGCACGCATTTCTCCCAGATGAAGGGCTATGGCGACTACGCCACGAACGCGGTTGCGCTGGCGGAGGCCGGCATGGAGAAGGCGGCCAACGGCTTCGTCGACGTCAACACCTTCGGCACGCCGACCCAGATCCTGGAGAAGCTGGAGCAGCGGCAGCGTGATCTCGGCGATTTCGATCTGACGGTGCAGGTGAGCTACGGGGGGATGACGGGGGAGAACGCCGAACGGGGCATGCGCCTGTTCGCGCAGAAGGTCCTCCCCGAGGTGCAGTCCTGGCGACGTCAGGGATGAGCGCCGCCGGGGGACGACGGGTCGACTTCGGTCTCTGGTACGACTTCCGGAACCCCGAACCCTGGCGGATCCCGTTCGAGCGCTTCTACGCGCAGACCCTCGACCAGATCGCCTGGGCCGAGACGCTCGGGTTCGACTCCGTCTGGCTCACCGAGCACCACTTCTGCGAGGACGGCTATACGCCCTCCCCGCTCGTGCTGGCGGCCGCGATCGGCAGCCGCACGACCCGCCTGCGGATCGGTACGAACCTGATGCTGATCACGTTGCACAATCCGATCCGGCTGGCCGAGGACGCCGCGACGGTGTCCCTCGTCACCGGAGGTCGCTTCGATCTGGGCGTTGCCATCGGCTACCGCGCGCTGGAATTCGATGCGTTCGGTCGCAATCTGAAGCACCGTCCCAGCCTCATCGAAGAGGGCGTGGAAGTCATCCGGCGCGCGTGGCGCGGCGACCCGATCGAATTCCACGGGAAGCGGTATGCGTTCGGCGACATCCGCGTCACGCCCGTACCGGAACACGCCCCACGGCTGCTCATCGGCGGCATGGCGGCGCCGGCCATCGAGCGGGCGGCGCGCATCGGCGACGGCTTCCTGTCGACCGGCGGCATCGGGCACGATCTCTACGTCGGCGCGCTCGCGAAGGTCGGGAAGCCTCCCGACGCGGGCGCGATCTTCGCCGGCAGCTGGGCCATCGTGGCGGACGACCCGGAGCGCGAGGCCGCCACGATCGGGCCCCATGTCCTGTATCAGGCCAACGAGTACGTGACGTGGGGCGCGTTCGGGCCGCCCGGCGAGGTGCCGCTCTTTCCGGACGCGCCGACCGCGATCGCGAACGGGCTCTACGAGCTGTGGACGGGCGAGCAGGCCGTCGAGAACCTCGTCGCCTTGCTCGCACGCTACCCGCAGATCCGTGACGTGCACTTCTGGGCCCAGTTTCCCGGCGAGCCCATCGCATCCGGCTCCGCCCGCATCGCGTACCTCGCGCGGTACGTCCTCCCCCGCGTGCGCACCGCTCTCGCGGGAGCAACCTCGTGACACCGACCACGCGCGCGACACGCGCGTGCGGCGTGGTCGATTGACACCTCCGGCACGACACGCAACATCGGGCCCGATGCTGGCGACACCTCTGACGGCGGACGACAGGTTCGAGATCCACGGCCTCATGGGCCGCGCCGCATGGGGCTACGACGAGGCCCGGCTCGACGTCATCGAAGCGTGCTTCACGCCCGACGCGGTCATGACGGTTCGCGTGAAAGGGAGTGACCGGGACGGCCGGTTCGAAGGTCGTGACGCCATCCTCGCGTTGATCGCGTCGTCGATCGCGTCGCAGGCCGATCAACGGCGACACGTCATGGCGAACATGTTCTTCGACGCGCCCGATCCCGCCGGCCCCGTCGTCGTGTCCACCCTGACCCTCGTGGTCGTCTCGCACGGCGCGGTCACGGTGCTGTCGACTGGGACGTATCGCGATGTCGTGACGCACGACGGCGAGGCGTGGCGCATCCGCCGGCGCGACCTCGTGCTCGACCTGCCGTACTGATGAACGTCGGAGCCATCCCCGCCAAGCACGGGCGCCTCACGCCCACCCGCGAGGCCATCATCGACGCCACGACCGGCCGCCGCGTCACGTTCGGCCAGCTCGCCGAGCGAGTCAGGCGACTCGGCCATGGGCTGCGTCACGAGCTGGGGTTGGCGCCGGGCGATCGGGTCGCGATCTTGTCCAGGAACAGCATCGAGTACATGGAGATGTACTTCGCGGCGGGCCAGCAACGGCTCGTTGCACAGCCTCTCAACTGGCGGCTTGGCGTGTCGGAACTCGCGAACATCGTGCGTGACGGGGCGCCGCAGGCGGTCGTCTTCTCGAGCGACTTCGACACGGCGGCGGCCGAGCTGCGGCGGCGGGTCGCGGTCGAGCATTGGATCGGATACGGGGGCGGCGAGCGCCGATACGAGGCCCTGCTGGCGGCCGCTTCGGACGCCGCCGCACCGGACCGGGTGTCCGACGACGACCCGTTCTTCATCCTCTACACGGGAGGGACCACGGGCGAGTCGAAGGGGGCGCTCCACACGCACGGCACGGCGACCATGGGCATGCTGAACCAGACCGTGGCGGAACGCATCGTCCCGACCGACGTCTACATGATGACCGGGCAGCTCTTTCACATCCCGGTGCTGCTCGCCATGAACTACCTGGCGCACGGGTGCCCCGTCGTGCTGATGAACTTCGACGCCCGGCACGCCCTCGAGCTGATCGAGCGCGAGCGGGTGTCCGCCTTCCTGGGGATCACGACGATGCTCAGTTGGATGATGGCGGAGCCGGGCTTCGAGCGCTTCGACCTGTCGAGCCTCCGCAACGTGCAGTATGGCGGCGGGCCGATGCCGGCCACCGTCGTCGAGGCGGCGCTCGAGGCGTTTCCCTGCACGCTCATTCAGGGCTACGGCCAGACCGAAGGGGGCACGATGACGTTCCTCTCGCAGGAGGACCACCGCGACGCCGTTCGGGGCGTGCATGCGGAGCGCCTGCGCTCGTGCGGGCGCGAAGGCTTCGTCACGACGGTCACGCTGGTCGATCGCGACGGGCGGGAGGTCCCGCGCGACGGCGCGACGCCCGGGGAGATCGTCGTGCGATCACCCGCCAACATGCGGGAGTACTGGGGGCGGCCGGACCTCACGGCCGCGACGCTCCGCGACGGCGCCATGTGGACCGGCGACATCGCGACATGGGACGCCGACCGCTACGTCACCATCGTCGATCGGGCGAAGGACATGATCATCACGGGGGGCGAGAACGTGTATTCCGCGCAGGTCGAGGCGGCGATCCATCGCCACCCGGCCGTGCTCGAAGCGGCCGTGATCGGCGTGCCGGACGACGAGTGGGGCGAAGCCGTGAAGGCCGTCGTGGTTCTCAAGCCGGGCGAGCAGGCCACCGAGCAGGAGATCATCGACACGGCGAAGACGCACCTGGCATCGTACCAGAAGCCGAAGTCGGTCGACTTCGTCGCTGCCCTCCCGAAGGCGCCGACCGGCAAGATCCTGAAGCGCGAGCTCCGGGCCCCCTACTGGAGACACCGCGAGCGGCCCGTATGAGCGGACTCCTCACGTCCGAGATGCTCGCGCACATCGGGCGCCAGGCCCACCCGCGCACCGAGCTGGTCACGCGGCGCGAGATCCGGAAGTACGCGATCGCGACGGGACAGCGGCAGCGCAAGTACCTCGATGGCGACGAAGCGCCGCCGTTGTTCCACCTGGCGCTGTTCTGGGACGTCGTCGAAAAGGGCCAGCTCGCCCCCGACGGGGTGTCCGTCGATCCGCTCCTCCCGGCGCTGCCGCTCACGCGCGCGATGGCGGGAGGCATCGCCGTCCGGTACCACCGCCCCATGCGCCCGGGCGACGTGCTGGTCGCGCGCCGAACCCTCACCGATCTCTACGAGAAGGCCGGCCGCTCCGGCCCCCTGCTCTTCTACGAAGTCACCCTGGACGTGGTCCTCGAATCCGGCGAGCCGGTGTTGACGGAGACGACGACGCGCCTCTTGCGCTGACGCGATCATGCTCGACCTCATGGCACTCAGCGTCGGCATGGACCTTCCGGCGCGCGATCACCACCCGGACACCGTCGATCTCTTTCTGTACAACGCCGTGCTGTGGAACGCGCACCGGATCCACTACGACGAGCCGTACGCCACGCAGGTGGAGGGGTACCCGGGACTCGTCATCCAGGGGCCGTTGCTCGGAGACTGGATGAGCCAGACCGTGACGGATTGGCTGGGTGAGGCGGGAACGATGGTCGAGTTCGCGTACTCGAATCGCAAGGCGGCGTACATCGGCGACACGCTGCGGGCGAGTGGGCGCGTGACCGGCATCGATCACGCCCGCGGCGAGGTCACCCTCGAACTCGCCGTGCGCAACGCGGCGGGAGACCTCGTCGCGCCGGGCACCGCACGGGTCCGGCTCGGAGACCCGTCCGCATGACGCTGCGCGGAACGACGGCGATCATCGGGATCGCCGATACGGCGGTCGGCAAGCTTCCGGATCGCGGCGCCACGGACCTCTGTATCGAAGCGGCGCGCCTGGCGCTCGCCGACGCGGCGCTCGACAAGCACGCCATCGACGGCCTGGTGACATGCGATTCGATGGTCGAGCCGCACATGTACCACGCCGAGGTGATCGCGGAGGCCATGCAGATCGCCCCCCGCTGGTGCATGACCCTCAGCGCCGGGGGCGCGACCAGCTTCGCGGCGGTCCATCATGCGGCGGCCGCCATTGCGGCCGGCCAGTGCACCACGGTGCTGATCAGCGCGGCCGACACGCTGCGGACGGGGCTGACGCCCGAGCAGGCGCAGGTCAAGATGTCGTCCACCGGCGACCCGAATTTCGAGGCGCCGTGCGGGCTGTCCGTGGCGGGCTCGTATGCCCTGGTGGCCCGAGCCCACATGCATGCGTTCGGCACCACGGCCGCCCAGTTCGCGCAGGTCGCCGTCACGACCCGCGCGCACGCGGCGCTGAACCCGGCGGCGGAGCGGCGGACCCCGATCACCATCGAGGATGTGTTGTCGTCACGCCTGATCGCCGATCCGCTGCATCTCCTGGATTGCTCGCTGGTGTCGGACGGCGGCGCGGCGGTGATCGTGACGAGCGCCGACCGGGCCGCCGATCGCCCGGAGCCGCCCGTGTATCTCCTGGGCGCCGGCGAGGGGCGTTCGCACGAACACATCTCCCGCGCTCCGAGTCTGGTGGCGTCCGCGGCGCGCGAATCGGGCCGGCGCGCCTACGAGATGGCGGGACTCGGCCCCGCCGACGTGGATTTCGCGGAGCTCTACGACTGCTTCACGCCGGTGGTGCTGATCGAGCTGGAAGACCTCGGGTTCTGCCCCAAGGGCGAGGGCGGGCGGTTCGTCCAGGACGGCCACACGGCGCTCGGGGCGTCCCTCCCGGTCAACACGCACGGCGGGCTGCTCTCGCACGCGCATCCGGGCAACCCCGGCTCGATGTTCGGGCTCACCGAGGCGGTCCGGCAGCTGCGACGTCGGGCGGGAGCCCGCCAGGTGGACGGGGCGAACATCGGCCTGGTCCACGCACAGGGCGGCATCCTGTCGAGCCATTGCACGCTCATCCTGGGACGGGGCGTGTCGTGAGCGTGGCGCCGCCGGCCAAGCCCGTCCCCGTCCCGACGCCGGAGACCGCGGTGTACTGGGAAGGCTGCCGTCAGGGCGAGCTTCGCCTCCAGCGATGCACCGACTGCGGCGCTACGCAGTTCCCCCCGCGGCGCCATTGCGGCGCCTGCCTCGGTGACCGGCACGGCTGGGAGGTGGCGTCCGGGCGCGGACGGGTCGTCTCATGGACGGTCATTCGGCACCCGGCCTCTCCGGCGTTCGCCGCCGACGTGCCCTACGTCGTCGCGCTCGTCGCGCTGGACGAAGGCCCCAAGATGATGGCCGGGCTTCGGGGATGCGACGTCGACGCCGTCCACGTCGGCATGCGCGTCGATGTCGGCTTCGAAGCGCGCTCGGAGACGATGCACGTCCCGTACGTCCGCCCCGGCGGATCACCGCTGATCGACGAGAATGTCCCGCAGCGCGAATTTCCAGCCGGCCGGCGTGCGAACGAAGCGGTCGCGGTAGACGCCGCTGTTCGTGATCCGTGGCGCGCGCTCCCCCCGATACTGGAACGCGACGAGGAACATCGTCTCGGCGACGACCGACCCGTCGGGCTGCGGCGTGAGGATCGTGCCCGTCTGCACGTGCCGCGTCCGCACGAGCCCCTGCTTCGTCATGGTCTCGTAGAAGCCGTCGATGAAGCGGCGGCGGTCCGCGTCGGAGCCGTACGACCACGCCAGCGTGTCGACGAACGTCGCCCGAATGACGGCGTCCTCGGTGAAGAGGGCGACCCAGCCCTCGGTGTCCCGCCCATCCCAGGTGTAGCTGTAGCGATGCACGAGGTCCATGAGGGCGATCCGGTCGGCAGCCCCGAGATCGCGCGGCGACGCGGCGGATCGCGTCGCCAGGCTGCAGCCTGTCTGCGCGAGGAGCGCGGGAACGAGCAGGAGAACGGCGAGGGCTCGCAGGCGCATGGTCAGCTCCCTTCGATGTCGGCGAGATGTGACGTGATGGCCGCGGTCACGGCGTCCGCGGCTTCGATGGACACGGCGTGCCCGCTGCCCGGCATCTCCACGAGGCGCGCACGCGGGATGGCGGCGGCGACCGCCGCCGCGGCCGGCGTGAGGAGATCGGCGCCCGCCGCGATGACGAGGGTCGGCACGGCGATCCGCGCGAGGTCGCTCGTGCGGGTGCCCGCCCACGCGCGCAGACCGGCGAGCGCGCGGGCGAGCGTGGGCGCCGGGACCCGCGCCAGCGTGGCCGCGAGGCCCCGTGTCACGCGCTCGCGGCCAGCGACGTCGGCGAGAAAGTCGCTCGAGAAGAACCATGGGAGCAGCGTCCGGGCGAGCGAGGCCGGCGGGACCTCCAGGGCCAACCGGGCCCAGGACTCGCAGACCGCGTCCAGCCGGGCGTCCGGCGCGACGAACGGCGTCAGCAACGTGAGCGAGCGAACCTTCTCCGGGGCCGCGAGGGCGAGCTCGATCGCCACCGCCGCCCCGAGGCTGGCGCCCACGACATGCGCACGGCCGTCGATCAGGGCCGCCGCGTCGCGAGCGGCGTGCGCGACCTCGTAGACGTCGGCGGCGGGCGCATCGGACCCCGCAACGCCGCGGGGATTCACGCCGAGGACGCGGTGGCCGTTCGCGAGTGCGGGGAGCTGCTGCGCGAAGACCGAGACGTCGGTCCCGAAACCCGGGAGCACCACGACGGTCTCGCCGGCGCCCTGCTCGAGCACGTCGAGCCTGACGCCGTCTGCGACCGGCCGGAGGCGCTCGCGCCGGTCGGCCCAGGCCTGGACATCGCCCCGGACGACGCGGCCGCCCGGCCCCGTGCCCGTGACGCGTCCAACGTCGATATCGAGCCGTCGCGCGAGGAATCGGGCGGCCGGCGAGACGGGAACGCGACCCCGGCGTATGGTCGGTGGCGCCGGAGACGGCGCAGGCGCGGGCGCGGTGCCACCTCCGATCGGCTTGGCGTCGAATCCGACGGGGGGCGCGTATGCGGCAGCGAAGGCGTCGGCGTCGAACGCCACCTCGGCATCGTCGGTGATCGCCGCGAGGAGCGTACCGCACGGCACCGTTTCGCCGGGCTCGACGTAGACGTGCCTCAGGACGCCCGATGCCGGGGCTTCGATCTCGACGTTGGCCTTCTCCGACTCGATCACCAGGACGATCTCGCCCTGCCCGACGGAGGCGCCGAGAGCGACCGCCCAGTCGACGACCAGCCCCTCCTCCATCGTCATGCCCAGTTTGGGCATCGCAACGGCGGTCGCCATCACCCTCCCAGCTGCTCGCGCACGGCGGCGACGACGCGGGCGGGCGTGGGCAGATACGCGTCTTCGAGCACGGGGCTGAACGGGACGGGCGTGTGCGGGGCGGTGACCTTCTTCACGGGCGCGTCGAGCAGATCGAAGCCGCGGTCGACGCACAGCGCCGCCACCTCGCTCGCGATGCCGCAGTGCGGAGGCGCCTCGTCGATGACGACCAGGCGGCCGGTCTTCGCGAGACTCGCCAGGATCGCCGCATGATCCATCGGGTAGAGCGACCGCAGATCGATGACGTCGGCCTGCACGCCTTCGGCCGCCAGCAGGGCCGCCGCCTCGAGGGCGGTGTGGACGGTCCGGCCCAGCCCGACGAGGGTGACGTCCGCACCGGCGCGCACGACGGCGGCGGCGCCGAGCGGAATCTCGTAGTCGCCCTCGGGCACCTCGCCTTCCGTGAACATGAGCGACTTGCTCTCGCAGAAGACGACGGGGTCGTCGTCGCGGATCGACGCCAGCAACAACCCCTTCGCATCGGCCGGGGTGGACGGGATCACGGTCTTGAGGCCCGGGATGGCGGTGGTCATGCCGTAGAGGGCCTGGGAATGCTGCGCCGCCGCGCGGTTGCCCGCGCCTGCGTTCGTCCGGACGGTCAGGGGAACGCGCACCTTGCCGCCGAACATGTAGCGCAGCTTCGAGGCCTGGTTCAGGAGCGGGTCGAAGGCCACACCCAGGAAGTCGATGAACATGAGTTCGGCCACGGGGCGCAGGCCGGTGGCCGCCGCACCGACCGCGGCGCCCAAAAACCCCATCTCGCTGATCGGCGTGTCGCGCACGCGATTGGATCCGAAGGTGGTGATCAGTCCCCTCGTCGCCCCCATGGGCCCGCCCCACGCATCGATGATGCCTTCCTTCTCACGGCCGCCGCCGCCGGCGACGTCCTCGCCGAGCACGATGACGTTCGGGTCGGAGGCCATCGCGATGTGGAGCGCTTCGTTGATGGCCGCGACGAAGGACATGCGTCGAGCCATGGCGCTCACCCGCTCACGTAGACGTCCGTGAGGACGTCGCTCGGGTCGGGAAACGGGGCGCGCTCCGCCGCCTCGACGGCCGCGTCGACGGCGATGGCGACTTCGCGGTCGATGCGACGGAGCGATGCCTCCTCGACCAGCATCGTCTCGACCGCCCGCGCCTCGAACTTCTGCAACGGATCGCGCGTCGCCTTCCATCCATCGGCCTCGGCCTTCGTCCGGTAGGTGAGCGGATCGCCCACGAAGTGCCCGTAGAACCGATACGTCTTGCATTCGAGCAACGTCGGCCCGTCGCCGGCGCGAGCGCGCGCGATGGCCGCCGCGGTCGCATCCTGCACGTCGAAGTAGTCCATCCCGTCCACGACGGCGTTGGCCATGGCGTACGACTGGGCGCGCACGGCGAGATCCGTGACCGGCGTCACGTGCTCCGTCGGCGTCGCCTCGCCATAGCCGTTGTTCTCGAGCACGAAGATGGCGGGGAGCTTCCAGATCGCGGCGAGGTTGAGCGCCTCGTGGAACTGCCCCTGGTTCGTCGCCCCGTCGCCGAAGAACGAGACCGCCACGCCACCGGTCTGCTTGACCTGCGCCGTCAACGCGGCGCCGACGGCGAGCGGCAGCCCCGCCCCGACGATGCCGTTGGCCCCGAGCATGCCGCGATCGACGTCGGCGATGTGCATCGACCCGCCCTTGCCGTGGCAAATGCCGGTCTTGCGCCCGAAGAGCTCCGCCATCATGGCGCTGAGGTCGACGCCCTTGGCGATGCAATGGCCGTGGCCGCGGTGGGTCGAGGTGACGACATCGCGGGTTTCGAGCTGGCCGCACACGCCGACGGCGACGGCTTCCTGCCCCGCGTAGAGGTGCAGGAAGCCGGGGAGACGTCCCGCCTTCACCAGTCGATCGAGCGTCTCTTCGAACACCCGAATGGTCCGCATCCCGCGATAGACGTCGTGGGCTTGTTCTCTCGAGAGCACCGATGGAATCTCCTTCTGGCCCGTGCCCCTAGCAGCCCGCTCCACGCCGCGTCTAGCCACCCGACCCGGTCCACCACGGATCGCCGTCCGGCGAGCCATCTCGGCCGTTCAACGTCGCGCGCGGATCCGACGGCTGCGGCGAGGCTCCAGTCGCTCGGCGTCCGCCCGGTCCTTGATTCGCCCCGTGGCTCGCTTATTGGCGAGGAAGTCCTCACGGCCGATCACGCCGACCTCGACCCCATCGAAATCCGCCTGCAGCCTCCTGGGCCAGGCCCGGGCGAACTCGACCCCGTCGATGGCCGTCAGGATGTCGATCCGTAGCGGGGGCAGGCCGATCTGGAACACGACACCTGGCGATGCAAGGTCGGCGACGCGCAGCTCGCGAAGGGGCGCTCCGAACTCCCGCAGCGCGCCGAACGCACGCCGGGCGTTGGTCGGCGTCGCGTTGATCCAGACGTCGAGGTCACCGGTCGCGCGTGGTCGTCCCAGCACCGCCAGTGCGTAGGCGCCGACGACGAGGAACCGCACCTCGCGGGCGACGAACACGCGCAACAGATCGCGAAAGTCTTCCGCCAGCCGAATCTTCCTCCCAGCCATGCAGCCTCCACTGCTCGACGCTCAACTGGAAGGCGAGTCGCACCCGGTCTGCCACCGGCAGGCCCTCCCACCACGAGTCGTCGGCGCTGCCCAGCGCCGCGGCTTCCGCGGTCCCGGGGCGAATGACCCGCGCCGTGGCTCGCGCGAGCCGTCGTGTGCGAACCGCCTTCGTGACGACCGGCATACGTGCGGGGTTATGGCCGCGCGACCCGGCGGTCGCAAGCAGAACCCCGGGGGCAGCTTGGGGGCGCCTCATCTCGGACGGAGCCGGAAGCGCGCGGCCGCGACGGCGAAGAACACGATCGCGAAGCCGACCAGGGCCATGACCTCCGGGAGGACGGCGCGGACGCCGCCGCCACGCAACATGACGTCATGGTACCCGGCCAACGCCCAGGCGTGCGGCGTCACCAGGGCCAGGCGCTGCATCGCGCCAGGCATGACGTACGAAGGCACCATCATGCCGCCGAGCGCCGCCATCGTGATCGACGACGAGACGGCGAGCGCCCCGACCTGCGCCTCGGTGCGTCCGAACGCGGCGATCAGCAGACCGAGACCCGTCGAGGCGCCCGCGAGGGCCAGCGACACCACGCAGCAGCGCGACCGGATCGCCGAGTTCGATGTCGAAGAGGCCGACGCCGACCACGAACATCAGCGCGATCTGCACGAGATTCACCAGGTAGTAGGGGAGCAGCTTGCCGAGCAGCAGCGCCGGTCGTGACACCGGCGACACGAGGAGACGCGTCATCGTGCCGTCGTCACGCTCGCGGACGAAACTCGTCGCCAACGTGAGCGAAATGAAGAACACCCCGAAGATGGTGTACGCAGGGACGCTCTGCTGGGTCGCGGTGGCGTGCGGAGACGCTCCCGCCCGCGCGGGTGCTGATCGTCACGCCCACGAGCGATCCGGGATCCATCGCCCTTCAGAGGCGCTCCCCGACACCCCGCTCGAGGCGTCGAGGAGATCCTGCGGAGGCGGTCCCTCAGTCTCTTCGGCCGCCCAGCTCTCCAGCGCCGCACGCAGCTCACGCGGCATGCGCTCGACGAGGACGACACCGCGCAGCACGCCTTCGACGGCGCCGGACGGGCGCGACGAGTGCCGGTTGATCGCCGGATCGACCAACAGCGACACGTCACCGCCGTTCCGTCCGGATTGGCCGGCTGCGTCTGGGAGAGTCCCGACGGGCAGCACGCAGGGCCATCGGGAACCGCCGCGCCGCGCACGAGCTCCTCCGCGCGCGCGGCGCTCGAGCGGCGCCCCCTCCCAGGTCGTCACCAGGTCGATCCCGGGAGTCCGCCCGAGCTCGCCCAGCACGCGCGTCCGCCACCGGCCCACCGTCGTCGTTCGCGACGAGCGACGACGAACGGTCGCGCGTGCGTACCGGCCTCGAACACCGAGTCCAGGGCGAAGCTCATGACGACGATGAAGAACGCCGGCATCACGAAGAGCAGCGCCAGCGCCGGACGGTCCTGCCAGAGGACCTGCAGCTCCTTCACGACGAGGCGTGGATGCTGCGGATCACGCGTCGACCTCCGTCACGCATGCGCTTGCCGGTCAGTTCGCAGATAGACGAGCTCGAGACTCGGCCGCGGCTAGCTCGAGCGATTCGATGGACGCAGCCCGGCCGCCGCCGCCCGCTCGGGCAGCACGGCCAGCATCCGCTCGGGCCGCTCGGCGACGAGACTCGAGCCGGGTCCCGTCGCGCGCGCACCTCGCGGGCCAGTCCCGCGGCGACGAGATCGTCGCGCCAGCGGGCGGGCGGCGGGCCGGTCGAAGTCGACCCGGAGGGCACCGCTGCCGTGACGGCCGATGAGCGCGGCGGGCGCGTCCTCGGCGACGAGCCGGCCCCCGTCCATGATCGCGACGCGGTCACAGAGTCGTTCCGCCTCCTCCATGAGGTGCGTCGTGTAGAGCACCGTGGTGCCCGCCGCGCGCGATCGCCGCGAAGCACTCGAGCAGGGCGTGGCGGCTCTGCGCATCGACGCCCGACCGTCGGCTCGTCGAGCACGAGGACCGCGGGCTCGTGCAGGAGCCCGATCGCGACGTTCAGGCGGCGCTTCATGCCGCCCGAGAAGGTGTGCGCCCGGTCGTCGGCCCGGTCGGCGAGCTGCACCAGGGCGAGCACGCGGTCGACGGCGGCGCGCAGCGCGGCGCCCCGGAGCCCGTGCACACGCCCGAAGAAGACGAGGTTCTGGCGGGCCGTCAGCGCCGGGTAGAAGGCGAGTTCCTGCGGCACCAGCCCGAGCCGCCGCGCCACGCGTGTTCGTTCGCGCCACGGGTCGAGCCCGTCGATGGCGACGCGCCCCGCCGTGGGCGGCGATCAGCCCGCAGAGCGCGGCGAGCACCGAGGTCTTGCCAGCGCCGTTCGGACCGAGGAGGCCGAAGAACTCGCCCGGCGCGACCCGCAGCGTGACGTCGTCGACGGCGAGGCGCTCGCCGTACGCGACGCGCAGGCCGTCGACGTCGATCATCGCGCTCGCCCGGCCGTCCGGGTCGCGTGCGGGCGCGCCGGCGCTGCGAGCACCCGATCGATGCGTAGCCGGTTGTAGCGCTGCGCGACGACAAGCGGTACGTTCTCGGCGAGCGCGTAGCGCGATCATCAGCCACCCGACCCACACCGGGTTCCAGAGAAAGAAGACCGGCGCCCATAGCATCGTCAGCAGGTGGGTGACCTCGGCCCGGCAGGTCTCGCGCGCGAAGCGCTCGAGATACGGCGTCGCTCCGTCCTGCCAGGTCGGCGCTTCGGAAAGCTGCCGTGGCGCATCCACTCCGCAGCATCGGGCAGGCTCTCTTTCCAGGCTCGTACGCGGAAGACCGTTCGTAGCAGTCGCCCGCCCGCCTCCCAGCGCCGCGGGCGGAAGAGCCATGCGCGCGGGTCGAAGCGGCGAGACCGGCACCGAGACCATGACGAACACGACGCCCATGTGGATGACGAACCACACGGCGATGTCGAGGAGGATCGTCCACCCCGTCGGCAAGTCGACGATCCGCAACCCACTCACGTCGAACGCACCGACCGGCCCTTCCACACGACCTGCCCGCGGACCACGATACGGTAGAGCGACAGGAAGAACACGCCGATGAAGAAGCCGACCGGGATCGGGAAGAAGACGGCCGGCCACCAACCGAAGTTGCCGATGCGGGACAACATGCCATGCAGCTGCAGGGCGTAGAGGCCCGCCAGCACCGCCCACGGCGACCGGCTGCGCGTCGAAGCCGGCCAGGGACATCGCCAGGTGCCGCGTGGTCGAAACGGCACCGACCATCCACAACACGACTGCCGCCAACACCCACGGGCGCACCGTGCCGGCGCCGGTCGCGAATCCCTTGGCGAAGCCGTCGACCATCGAGCGCACGCCGTCCGGATACATCCGGAACGACACGGTTCCCCGGCCCGCCAGACACCGCACCGGATGGCCGGCCTCCGCGAACGCCTCCCCGATCGGCAACCCTTCGAGGACCGCGCCGGCCGCGACGCCATGACCGCCGACCGCGAAGTAGTCGTCGCGGGCCGCCAGCAGACACGGGCCGAAGGCGGCCCGGGCCGGCACGCGGTCGCCCAGGATGGTGAACGCGCCGAATCCCATCATGGTGATGAGATTGAAGAGCGCGCCGAGCCGTTCGGAGGGCTCGACCATGTCGTGGTAGGGTTGGACCGAGAGCAGGCCGGGCCGCTCGGCGTACGCCGCGACCAGCCCCGGCCCGCCATCCGGCTCGAGCCAGGTGTCGGCGTCGAGAAAGAGCAGCATGCGACCGGTGGCGCGCTGCGCCCCCTGCCAGCACGCCCACGGCTTGCCCGTCCATCCCGCGGGGAGTGGCTCGGAGGCGACCACGATCGCGCCAGCCGCGCGCGCCACCGCCGCCGTGCCGTCGGTCGAATGGTCATCGACGACGATCACCTCGTGCGGCGGCCTCGTCTGACGCGACAGACTCGCCAGGAGCCTCCCGATCGTGGCCTCTTCGTCACGAACCGGCACGACCACGGAGACCGGCCAGTCCGGCGCGCTCGTCACCCGGCGGACGACCGGGACACGCCAGAAGAGCGCCCACCCGATCAGCCAGCACGCGAACAAGCCCGAAAGCGCCACCACCGCCCGGACTCTAGCGGTGTCGGGAGTTGGTGCAATCGCGCCCGACCCTGCCGGTGGCCGCCGCGATGGTCGCGAGCACGCCTCGCGACCGCCAGCGCCTCAGCGCGTCTCGCAGGTCACGGTCGCTTGCACGACCGCGGCGCCCGCCATGGTTTCGATCGCCCCCGTGACCTGCGGCGGCACGCCCTGCAGGAACCCCGCGGGAATCGCCGTCGCGCCGGCGGCGATGTCGTCGGGTTCGCTGTCGAAGTCGAACTCCACCTCGTCGCCGACCGTGCCTCTGGCCGCGGCCAAGGCCGATTCGCCGCCGGACGTCGCCGCGCGCGCGGTAACTGCCGCTCGCCAGCCCCTTGCCGTTCACCGACACCCGCGAGCGATCCGCGCGGCGCTCGCAGGTCACGACGACGCTCGGCATCACGACGGCCGGCGGCGTGCTCGTGGCGCCGCACGGGTTCGGCAGGCACGATCCCGCGCCGATGTTGACGCCGCCCTGGGCGGCGCACTCGGCTGCGGTACGATCCTCACACTCGGGACCCGAATCGTCCGGCAGGCAACACCGGATGTCGCTCCCGGGGCTGGTGGCGCCGCCGCACGGATCGGGGAGACACGAGCCCGGTCCGAGATCGACCCCACCCTGCGCCGCGCACTCCGCCGGGGTGCGGTCCTCGCATTCGGTGCCCGAGTCGTCGGGCAGACAGCACCGGACGTCGCCCGGGTCGAGACCCTTCACCGGCAGGCTCCCGGCAAGCGCCGTCCCCCCGCCAGTGCGAACCAGGGCGACCGACCGGCCGCGAGGATCGACGCCGAGGAACTGGTCGTTGCGGCGTGGAGCCGTGCGAAAGCGCGCCTTGCCCGATCCGCGCCGGGAGGTTTCGAGTGCACCGACGCGGACGCCGTCGATCGTGACCTCGTACGACGACCGGCGCTCGAGGCGGCGCCCAGTCACCACCAGCGTCCCGGTGCGGCGGCTGCCGCGGCCCCGCACCTTGAATACCGCCGTGCCGCGCGCATCGGCATCGTCTTCACCCCGCTGGAGGTTCTGGCGGACGACGACCGGCGACGCGGCGCCCGGCAGCGGAACGAGGAGCAGGAGGAGGAGCGTGGCGGGCAGCAGCACGGCCACCCGCATGGAGCTTGCGACCTTCGTCATCGGCATACCGGACTCTGCACGGACCGTTCCACAAAACAAAGCCCACCGGTGGGCCGCATGACTACGCACCTGCGCGGTGGGACCAGCGTGCTGAGACCCACCTGGGTCATTTCTCGCCTCCCGACCGCGCCCGAACCGCTTCTAGCCCAGTTCCAGGCCACTCAGGTCGCCGCCAGCACGCCAGGCCTCCAGCACCCGGACGAAGGCCGGCGAACCGGCGCCGTAGCTGCCGTTGCGCACGCTGCGCTCGGCCGGCTTGCCCTCGTTGTTGTAGTAGCCGGGCGTGCAGGCCTCGAGGAACTTCACGTTCATCTGCGAGAGGTCGACGATGGTCCGCACCCAGTCGTCCTCGGCTTCCTGGGTGGTTTCGACACGCGACACGCCCCGGTCGCGGGCCTCGCGCAGGATGTACGCCAGGTGCCGCGCCTGCTCGTCCAGCATGTGCGGAAAGTTCACCGAGAACCCCGATTGCACGATGCTGACGATGAAGCAGTTCGGAAAGCCGCGGGTGTGGAAGCCGTGGAAGGTGGCCGCGCCGTCGCGCCACTTCTCGGTGAGGGTCAGGCCGTCCCGGCCGTGCACCTCGTACCCGGCGCGCCGCGTGTAGTCGGTACCGACCTCGAACCCGGTCGCGTAGATCAGGCAGTCGAGCGGGTACTCGCGGCCCGCCGCCACCACGCCGTTCGGCGTGATGCGCTCCACCCCCTTGCCGTCGGTGTCGACCAGGGTGACGTTCGGGCGGTTGAAGGTCTGCAGGTACTCGTCGTGGAAGCAGGGCCGCTTGCAGAACTGGCGGTAGTACGGCTTGAGGGCTCCTCCCACCGCAGGGTCCGCGACGATCGCGTCGACCCGGGCGCGGATCTGCTCCATCTTCTCGAAGTCGGCCAGTTCGAGGCTCTCCGCGACGCTGAGCCCGCTGTCGGCAGCGCCGCCGCCCCGCAGGCGCAGCAGCAGCTTCCCGATGATGTCGGTCCAGCCGTCATGCACCAGGTCTTCCGCCTCGAAGAGACCGGACACCAGGTTGTTGAAATTGTCCATGCGGCGCTGCTGCCAGCCCGGCTCCAGGCTGGCCGCCCAGGCGGGATCGGTGGGCCGGTTGTCGCGCACGTCGACCGATGACGGCGTGCGCTGAAACACGTAGAGGTGCTTCGCGGCGGCGCCGACATGCGGCACGCACTGGACGGCGGTGGCCCCGGTGCCGATGATGCCCACCACCTTGTCCTGGAGCCGGTCGAGCCCGCCATCGCTGGACCCACCGGTGTAGGCGTAGTCCCAGCGGCTGGTGTGGAACGAATGCCCCGCGAACGTCTCGACACCGGGGATACCGGGCAGCTTCGGGCGGTGGAGCGGCCCGTTCGCCATGACGACGAAGCGGGCCCGCATGCGATCGCCGCGGTTCGTCGACACGATCCAGCGTCGCGCGCCTTCGTCCCACCGCAGGTCCGTCACCTCGGTCTGCAGGACCGCCCGCTCGTAGAGCCCGAAGTGCCGGGCCAGGGCGCGGCTGTGCTCCAGTATCTCGGGCGCCCGGGCGTACTTCTCCGTGGGCACGTAGCCAACCTCCTCCAGCAATGGGAGGTAGATGTACGACTCGACGTCGCAGGCGGCGCCCGGGTAGCGGTTCCAGTACCACGTGCCGCCCACGTCGCCGCCCTTCTCGATGAGCCGGACGTCGTCGATGCCGGCCTGCCGCAGCCGCGCTCCGACCAGCAGCCCCCCGAAACCGCCGCCGATCACCACGACCTCCACGTCATCCGCGAGCGGCGCCCGCTCGATCGGCGCGGTATACGGGTCGTCGAGATACCGCGCGAACTGGCCGGTCATTTCGACGTACTGGTCGTTGCCGTCGGGGCGGAGCCGCTTGTCGCGCTCGGCCTGGTACTTGTCGCGCAGCGCGGCCGGATCGAAGGGGGCGGTCGACATGGTCCGGCGGGTATAACCGGGCGGTTCCGCCGTGTGAACCGACCCCGCCGGAGGCATCAGAGCGGCCAGACGCGCGGGATGATCAACGACGCGAGCAGCCACATGAGCAGGTTGAGCGGGATGCCGATGCGGAAGTAGTCGGCGAAGCGGTACCCCCCCGGCCCCAGGACCATCAGATTGGTCTGGTAGCCGATCGGCGTCGAGAAGCTGGCCGACGCGGCCATGGTGATCGCGATGGCGAAGGGGCGGGTGTTTGCGCCGACGGCATCGGCGGTGGCCATCGCGATGGGGAACACCAGCGCGGCGGCGGCATTGTTGGTGATGAGCTCCGTGAACAGCATGGTGACGCCGTACACCACGACCAGCAGCAGCCAGGGGTCGGTGCCGCCCAGCCGGATGAGTCCGCCCGCGATCTGCTTGGCGGCGCCGCTCACCTCGAGGGCCGTGCCGATCGCAAGCGTGGCCCCGATGACGAGCAGCACGCGGAGGTCGAGCGCGCGCTTCGCCGACGCCCAGTCGAGGCAGCGGGTCCCGATCATCAGGCCGGCGGCGAGCATGCCCGCGGTCACCATCGGCAGCAGATTCGCCGTAGCCGCCGCCACCATGCCGCCGAGGATCAGCACGGCCAGCCAGGCCTTGCGGTGCCGCGGCACCACGCCTTCCGCCAGCCGGCTCACCAGATAGAAGTCGCGCGAGTTGCGCTGGTCCTTCGCGAACGACGGCGGGGCCTCCAGCAGCAGCGTGTCGCCGGCGCGCAGCACGATGTCGCCGATGCGCTGGCGGATCAGCTCGCCGTTGCGTGCGACGGCGATGATCACCGCGTTGTAGACCGAGCGGAACTCGCCCGCGCGCACCGTCCGACCGATCAGCGGGCAGGTGTCGGACACCACCGCCTCGGTCATCACGCGCCGCTCGCGCGGGGCGTCGAGCTTGAAGACCTGGTTCGTGGCGGGGGTGAGGCCGC
The DNA here is from genome assembly GCA_963851365.1 of uncultured delta proteobacterium. Lineage (GTDB taxonomy): Bacteria > Desulfobacterota > Binatia > DP-6 > DP-6 > CAVQLX01. The sequence continues at coordinate 248,395 of CAWKPA010000003.1, forward strand.
GAATCTTCTGGAGGTCCACCACCGACTCGACCACGCCCGCGAACACCAGCCGATCGCTGGCGCGCAGCCGCTCCTCGGGGCTCACTGCGGGCAGCACGTCGCCGTCGCGGTCGATCTCGATGAGAAACATGCCGGGCAAGTGGCGCAGGCCGGCGTCCTCGATCGACTTGCCGACCAACGGGCTGCCCGGCTCGACCAGCATTTCGACGGTGTAGCGGCGCGCGTCGTCCTGCACGCTGACCACCGGCTTGCGGTCGGGCAGCAGCCAACGCCCGCAGAGAATCACGAACGTGACGCCCGCCACCGCGCACGGCAGCCCGACCCACGCGAGCTCGAACATCTGCATGCCGGGCCGCCCGGAACGGATCAGCAGCCCGTCGACCACCAGATTGGTACTGGTGCCGATGAGGGTGCAGGTGCCGCCCAGGATCGAGGCGTAGCTCAGCGGGATCATCAACTTCGAGGCCGAGAGGCGCGCCTTGCGCGACCAGTCGTCGACCACGGGCAGCATCATGGCCACGAGCGGCGTGTTGTTCATGAAGGCGCTCATCACGGTGACCGGCGCCATGAGCCGCACCTGGGCGCCGAGCACGGTCTTGGGAATGCCGAGGATGCGTTCGGTGAGCCGTGCCATCCCCCCCGTGTCGCGGAGCGCGGCGGCCACGATGAACAGCACGGCCACGGTGACGAGCCCCTCGTTCGCGAAACCGGCGAAGGCCTGCTGCGGTGTCAGGATACCCGTCACCAGCAGGGTGCCCAGCGCGGCCAGCACCACCAGGTCGGCCGCGTAGGACGTGAGGACGAGCGTGGCGAGCACGCCAGCGATCAACGCGAGGGTGAACCACCCCTGCCAGGTCATCCGGGGCCTCCCGTCGCTGCGCGGCGCATTGGCGCGGGAGCATCGACCAGCACCCACCGGAACTCAAGCCGGACCGGGCCCCGAGCCGGCACCCGCGTCAACCCGTCACCAGGAGTGCAGCCCCGAGGAGGCCGAGCGCCCCCCAGCAGGCGCGACGGAAGCGGTCCGGATCGATGCGACGGGCCAGCGACAGGCCCAGCAGCGTGCCGAGCGCCACCATCGGCGCGCCGGCGAGCGCGCCGCGCACCACGGCGTCGCCGAACAACCCCTGCGCGGCGACCGCCGGCACGCGGAGCGCGCTCATCAGGAGGAACAGGACCTGGATCGTGACCTTGAGCTGCTCGGGTGGCTCCGGCCGGGCGTAGAGCCGCGCGACGACCGGCGGACCCCCGGTGTTGAAGGCCCCGGAGAGGAAGCCGCCCGCCACGCCGGCGACGGTGTCGGCCAGGAGGGATTCCCGTGCCGCCGGGCGCAGGCCCGCGAGGTTCCACGCCGCGACGGCGACGATCGTCGCTCCCAGCAGGCGCACCAGGAGCCCGCGGTCCGCCCAGGCCAGCGCCGCGGTGCCCGCCACCAGCCCGACGACGATCCCCGGGATCAATCGGACCACGACCCGCCAGAGCGTGGCGCCCCGCAGCCTTCCGAGGATGATGCCGAGCAGCACGAAGTTGCTCAGGTTGACGATGCCGGACGCCCACGCGAGATCGTGCGTCATCGTCAGCAAGGCCATGGCGACGATGCCGAACCCGAAGCCGAACACGCCCTGCACGAGCGCGGCGAGGCCGAGGACGAGGTGGGCGGGGAAATCCAAGGGCGTCCGGCTGTATGGGCGCGCGCCGCGCCGTGCAAGCGATTCGCGCCGCGGCCCGCCGTGCGCTATCCAGGGCGGGCCACGGTGCCCCGTCCCGTCACCTTCACCGCCGAGGAGTACCAGGCCGACGGCACGATCCGTGCGGCGCGGTACTCGTTCGCGGGGACCACCGCCGAGGGGTGGGAGATCGAGCGCGAGGGACGCCCGCACCTGCGTCTCGGACCCGGGTACCGCCTGCTCGCCACGAGCCACTGCGGCATCTGTTCCACCGACCTCGCGCGCCGGCATCTCCCGTTCCCGCTGCCGCAGGTGACGGGCCACGAAGTGGTGGCGCGGGACGAGGCGGGCACGCCGGTCGTGGTCGAGATCAACGCCTCGCATGCCGCGCGCGGGCTGCCCGGCGCCGCGTGGTGCGCCGCCTGCCGCGCGGGGATGCCCACCCACTGTCCCGATCGCCTGGTGCTCGGCATCCACGACCTGCCGGGCGGCTTCTCGCCCTGGCTCTTGGCCCCCGTGCACGCGGTGCTGCCCGTCCCCGCCGCGCTCGCGCCCTCGACGGCGACGCTGGTGGAGCCGTTCGCGGCGGCGTTGGGCGCGGTCCGCGCGTTGCCGCTCGAGAGCGCGGAGCGCGTGCTCGTCCTCGGACCGGGCCGGCTGGGCTCCCTGGTCGTGGCGGCGTTGGCCGCGTGGCGCCGGCGGACCGGCGGGCGCTTCGGCATCGCTGCGGCAGGCCGGCGCGCAGACGCGCTCGCGCGGGCGCGGGCGCTCGGGGCAGACGAAACGATGCCGCTCGCGCAGGCGGCGCCGGCCGACATCGTGGTGGAGACCACCGGCAGCCCCGATGGGCTCGCCCTCGCGCTGCGACTCGCGCGACGCGAGGTGCATGTGAAGTCCACCACGGGCCAACCGACGCTCGGTCTCGCGCACCTGACGGAACTGGTCGTCGACGAAGTGGCGCTGGCCCCCTGGCGTCCGGGCGACGCGTTGCCGGCCGGCGCGACGACGGCGGTGCTGGTCGACGGTCCGGTCGCGGCCCGTCGCGCGCTCGCGCAGGCGGGACTCCGGCTCGTCGACCCCGTCGCGGCGGCGGCGCTTCCGCTGGGCGGCGCCGACCTGGCGGTCGCCACGACGTGCGCCGAGGTGGACACGATCCTCCGGCCGCAGCCGGGCGTCGAACGCGGGCTGGTGCGACCACGCGGCACGATCCTGCTGATCGCCGGCGCCAGCGCCGCCGACGGCCTGGTGGACGTCCTGCGCGATCGCGGGCTGCGCCTGGGCAGTACGCGCTGCGGCGACTTCGCCGCCGCGCTCGACATCCTGGTGGATCCCGCCTTGGCCCACAGGCTCGGCGAACGCATGGTGACCGCCGTCGTCCCCGCGGCGCAACTCGCCGACGGCTTCGCGCAGGCGGCCGCCGGCGCCAAGGTGCTCGTGGCGCATCCGGGAGCCTGGCTGTGAGCCGGCGGAGCGCGGCGGCCCGCGACACGACGCTGGGCCCGCCACTGCGCCGCCGCGCGGGCGGCGGGTGGACCATCGACCTCACCGATCTACCCCTTTTCCACGGTCTCTCGGTGGTGTCACGCGCGCTCGGTGAACGCCTCGTCGAGGAATGCCGTGCCGACCGCCTCACCATCGACGTCGAGCGCCGGCTCAAGTCGAGCGAGCATCCCGAGCTGGTGGCGCTCGGTTGCGCCGGAGTCGGCGTGCACGCGGAACGCGAGGTCGTGGCGCACGTGCCCGATGACGTCGAGGCGTTCCAGCACCACCTGCGCGCCGTGCTCGGCACGCTGCAGCAGGCGCGCTGGCGGCGCCACATTCTGCCCGACGATGCGGCCGCCGTGCCGCGCGCCCTGGTGTTCCACTTCGTCGCCGCCGCCGGCGTCGCCTACCGGTTCATCCTCGACCGGGTCCCGGCGCCGCCGACCGGGCGGCGCTTCTTCCTGCGAATCATCGTCGAGAACCCGCAGGGCCGCCGGCTGGACCTCGCGAGCCTGTCGCACGTCGTCGTCGACGACCTCGACGACCGCGAGTACATCGCGGGCTCGACGCGGATCGCGCAGACGCTGCGCGACATGATGCAGCGCGAGGCCGAACGCGGCCGCCGCGCGCACCTCGAGCGCCGCAAGCGCGGCTCCTTCGTCTTCGGGCAGCTCGAACGCGCCGGGCTGGGCAGCCTCGAGCTGATCCACCTCGCATGGAGCGAGGCGCTCGCGGGCTGGCTCGCCGCCGCCGAGCCCAGACGCCTCGACGCGGTGCTGAAACGCGTGCTCTTGCTGCTGGAGGACCGCCTCGTGCGGCGCATGCTGACCGACGGCGAGGCCATCGCACTGGTGGACGGCGAGGTGGTGGTGTTCATCGACACCAGCCAGCAGGGCCGCGTGCTGAACCTGGCCTTCGACCAACCGCGCCGCCGGGCTACCGTCGACGGTTATCTGGCGCGGATGCCCGCCCTGGCCGCCGACGCCGCCCGCCACGCCCCCGCCCGGCCGCTCGCCGATCTCGCCGTGCTCCTGATCCACCACGTCACGGCGGAGACGCTGGGCCTGATCGCCGCGCTCCGCGCGCTCGGCTGCGACGACCTGGACGTGCTCTTCGTGCGCTACGCGGGCGAGGTGCCGAACGAGTACCTCGACGCCGTGCTCGAGCTCGATCGGACGGTCCGCAGCTACACGCTCCAGAACGTTCAGGACCCGGGCGAGGTCGAGGGCCGGTGGGTGCTCGGACGGCAGCTGTCGGCGCTGGACGCGGTCGGAAGCGTGGCAGCGCGCCTCCTGGCCACCCCGACGCGGTATCTCGACAGCATGGTGGCCGTGGCGGTGGCGCTCTTCGTGCGGGCGCTCGAGCGCGACCGGCGCATCCTGGTGGTGGAGGACGGCGGCTATCTCGTGCCGACGCTGACGCGCGCGGCCCATGCGAACGTCACGGTAGGCGGGCTCGCCGCGACGCACGGCGTGAGTCCCGTGGCGCCCGGACTCGCCGGCCGGCCGCTTCGCGCCGTGCTGGCGGAGCGTGTGGTCGGCTCGGTCGAGCACACCCGCAACGGCTTCGACCGGCTGGCCGCCGCCGCGCCGCTGGTGCGACCCGCCTACTCCATCGCGATCTCCACCCTCAAGACGGAGCGGGAATCCACCGAGGTCGCGGCCGGCGTGCTGGCAGCCATCGAATCCGTGCTGCACGCGCGGGGCCAGGTGCTCTCCGAGCGCCGCACGCTCGTGCTGGGCGCGCGGGGCGCCATCGGCTCGCAGTTGTTGCGGGCCCTCGGCGGCGGCCGCGTACGCGCGCGCGTCGCAGGCGTCGACCTGCGCGTGCGGCGGCCGCGCGCCGGCGAGGCCGCCACCTGGCGGGAGCTGCCGGCGGCGGTCCGGCGCGCCATCGACCTGGTGATCGGTGTCACCGGCGTGTCGGTGCTCGGCCGCCGCGAGATCGAAGAGCTGGTCCTGCACGGCAGCGCGCGAACCATCTACTTCGCCAGCGGGTCGACCAAGACCGTCGAGTTCGCAGACGTCGCCGCCTGGGTCGAGGGGCTGCTGGCCGCGCGCGCGCCGCGCCTCGGCGGACGGCCGGTGGCGGTCGAACCACGGGAAGTCCTCGACCCCCAGAGCGGCCGGCTCTACGGCACCGCGTTCACGCTCCGGGTCGGGACGGGCCGCGCCGCCCGCGAGACCACGCTGGTCTTCGTCGCCAATCTGACGCCGGTGAACTTCCTCTTCTACGGCGTGCCCACGGAAGTGATGGACGCCGTGATGGCCCAGCTGCTCCGCACCACCGCCGCCCTGGTCCGCGACGTCCGCTCCGCGCGGCCGCCCGCGCCCGGGCTCTACGCGATCGACCACGACATCCCGGACCGATCCGCGCCGCCGCCGCGGGCGGCCTTGACGGTGCGCCGGCCGCGCGCGTAGCGTCCGCGCGCGATGGACCTCGGCATGAACCTCCCGGTGATGGTGCCCGGGCTCGATCGCACGCACCTGCTCGAGTGGTCGCGGCGCATCGACGCGGGGCCGTTCGCGACGCTCGCCGCCGGAGAGCGGGTCAACTTCCCGAACCCCGACGTCATGGTCGCGCTCGCCGCCGCCGCCGTCGCGACCGAGCGGGTGCGCATCATGCCCAACGTGATCGTGCTGCCGATGCACGCCCCGGTGCACGTCGCCAAGCAGCTCGCGACGCTCGACGTCTTGTCCGGTGGCCGCGTCGTCGCCGGCGTCGGGATCGGCGCGCGCGCCGAGGATTTCGCCGCGCACGGCATGCCGTTCCGCCCCGCCCGGCTCCGGCAGCTGGAGGAACAGGTCGGCGTCATGCGGCGGGTGTGGGCTGGAGAGATCGTCGTCGCCGGCGCGGGCCGGCCGGTCGAACCGTTCCCGGTGCAGCCCGGCGGTCCGCCGATCCTCACCGGCTCGCTCACCGCGGGGTCGATCCGTCGCGCCGCACGCTTCGCGGACGGCATCGCCGGTTTCGCCTTCGGTCCCGATCCGGCCGAACTGGCCTTGGCCTTCGACACCGCCAGGACGGCATGGCGTGAGCACGGCCGCACGGCGCCGCCGCGCCTCATCACGGGCTGCTGGTTCGCGCTCGGCCCCCAGGCCCGCGCCCAGCTCGACGCGTACCTGGCGCGCTACCTGGCGTTCATGGGCCCGGGCGCCGCCGCGGGTGTGGCGCCGCTGGTGCGGGCGACGTCGCCGGGCGCGCTGCGCGCGGTGGCGCGCGATGCCGCCGCGGCGGGCGCGGACGAGCTCTGCCTCGTGCCCACCACGCTCGATCCCGCCGAACTCGACCGCGTCGCCGACGCGCTGGGATAGGCGCACGCTCCGCAGGTGCCGTTGACGACGGCTCGCGTCGCCGGGCAGGGTACGCGTCGCTGGGGGAGCGGCGACGGTGGCGACGCATCGGATCTGCGAGCACGAGGCTGGCCTGCGGGTGGAGTCGCACCGCGGCCTGCCGGTGGAGGTGCGTGCGGTCCCGCCAGACTGGGTGGTTTCCAGCGCAGGGGTCGAGCTGGGCCGCGTGTGCCTCGGCGACGTCGCGGGACTGGCGGCGTTCCTGACCCGCCTCATGCGGCGCGCCGGGCCCCGCCTCGCCACGGTCGCGCTGCCCGGACGGGCCGATGCGGTCCTGCACCTGCGGGTGGTGCGCGACTTCCTCGAGGCACGCCAGCCGGCGGCGCTCGCGACGCTCGACCCGCGGGTGGCGCGCGTGGTGGCCGCCCTCGAGGCCGTCCGCGCGCCGCCGTCGCGCCTGGCCTACGCGCCGGCGCTGCTCGCCGCCCCGTGGGTGGTCGAGGACGTTGTGCGGTTCCCCGCCGCCGCGATCGCGCTCGGCTGGATCGACGACTTCGTCTGCGCGGGACGCGACGACCTCGACGGACGCGTCCGCGCCCTGTGCGACTGGCGCAGCCTCTTCTCGCCCAACTGCGTGTCCTATCGCAGCCTGAACCGCACGTTGATGCAGTTGCCTGCGGGATTTCCCGGCGACCTGCTCCCCTCGTTGGCGAGGGTCCGCCTGCCGCGACCGGTGACCGACCCCCTCGAACTGGCCGCCGTGTGCATCGTCACGGAACTCCCGGATGCCTTTCTCACGAGGCTGCCCGACATCGTGCTGCACGCGCGTGGGGACGAGCTGGCCGTCGCGGTCGCCCGCGTGGGCGCCACCATCGGGCGGCGCCTGTCGCCACGGCGCACGGCCGACCTCCGCGTCGCGCTGCGTTTCATCTCGGACTATCCGGGCGACTGCCGCGGTCGCCTCGGCGGCCTGGTCGATCGCGCGATCCGCTGGCACCGCGCCGGTCCCGACGCGCGGGTCATCATCGAGCGCATCGGCGAGACCGACACGCCGACGGCGCGGCCTCCGGTTCCGCTCCCGACCGCGCCCGGCATCCGCTTCCTCGCCACGGTCGGCGAAGTGGTCGCGGAGGGCGAGCGCATGCGGCACTGCATCGGCGCGTATGCGGAGCACGCCCTCGCGGGCAGGTGTTTCCTGTTCCACGTCTTCTACGGCGGCGCGCATGCGTCGGTGGAGGTCGATCGCAGGGGACGCGTGATGCAGGCTTCCGGCCCGGCGAACACGACCAACGCGGCGGTCGCCTGGGGTAGGCGCCTGCTCGCCGCGTGGGGACGCGGCCTGCGCCCGACACCGATCGCGCGCCCGCCGCGGCGGCGCCGGCGGGCGGAGGCGCCCGACGCTCGCCAGCTCTGGTTGTTCCCGCAGCCGGCATGACCAGGGCGGTGCGGCGCTCGGGCGCTGCCGGCGCGAGGCGGGCGCTGCGTCGGCGTCAGCGCGCGCGGGAGGCGCGCGCCGCACAGGCTCGCAGCAGGCCGCCCACGCTCCGCTCGACCACCGCCGCCGCCTGCGGCGTCAGACGCTGGTCGCCGCGCAGGCGATCCCCGGCCTCGAAGGAGGTCATGCAGTCGATCGCGTCGGCCACCCAGTCGGCGGCGCGCTGCAACTCCGGCAGCCACCGGAGGAGGTCGGTGCGCAGCTCGACCTGCAGCGCCCGGTGCCGCCCCTGCAGCAAGCGCGAGCGCCACCGCTGCAGGTTGGCCGAGCGCTTGTACGGCGCGACCCGCTCGAAGATCAGCGCCCGCTGCCGCACCAGGCCGGCGACGCGGTCCGCGAGGGCGCCCCCGCGCCGCGCCGCCGTCAAGGCGGGCCGCACCGCGCCGTCGAGACGGCCGTGCATCTCGGCACGCCGGCGCCGATCAGGTCGAACAGCGCCGTCACGATGGCCTGCCGACTGCGTTCGCCCCGGTGGACTCGGCCGTCGAGAATCATGGCGCGGGCCGCCGCGCCGTCATTCGATGGTCCCGACGTCGATCGCGGTCGATCCGTCGGGGAGCGTGACGAGGAGGCCGTCGTCGGCGAGCAACCAGTCCGCCGGCCGCACCGCCGAGATACCGCGCACGAACGCCTGCTCGACGATCGCCGCGGGCGGCGGCGGCGTCAGGTGATACAGCACCAGGAGCCTCACGCCCGCTTCGTTCGCCACCTCCGCCGCCTCGACCGGCGAGGTGTGGTAGCTCGGGATGTCGGCGAGGATCTTGGCGAAGCGGTCACGCCCGAGGCGCTCGGCCTCTTCGCGCAGCACGGCCACCATGTGCTGCGCCTGCGCCTCGTGCACCAGGACGTCGGCGCCGCGCGCCAGGGCGACCAGGTCCGCGTCCTTCACCGTGTCGCCGCTGACGACCACCGACCGGCCGCGCCAATCGAAGCGGTAGCCGTATGCGGGGCTGATGGGCGCATGGTCCACGGCAATGGCCGTGATCTTCATGCCGTCCTCGTCCAGCACGACGGTGGGGCCGGGACCGGCGACCGCCACCGCCTCCATCCGCCCGCGATCGGGCGGAACGAAGTCCGCGCCGTGGTGCAGCGTGCGATACCCGGAGTCGAGCGCGTAGGCCTCGGTGAAGCCGGCCACCACGCGCTCGACTCCGGGCGGGCCGAAGACGCGCAGCGGCCGCTCGCGCCCGGCGACCCAGGTCTGCATGTTGAATTCGCCGAGATCGCCGATGTGGTCGGAGTGGAAGTGCGTGAGGAGCACCCCGCCGATGTGGCGGCCGTCGACTTGCCAGAGCGCCAGGTGATTCCACGACCCGGGGCCGGTATCGACGATCCAGAACTTGCCGCCGGCCAACACGGCGACGCACGCCTTGGCCCGGGTTGGATGTGGCATCGGCGAAGACGTGCCGCACAGCAGCACGCGCAGCGCGTCGCCCGCGAAGAGCTCCGGCCGCTCGGCCAGCCGCGACGCGGCCACGCGCCGCAGCACGACATCCTGGACGGCCGGGATCCGCACCCCGACGAAAACGACCCCTCCCGCGACGGCGGCGAGGCCCAGCACCCACGTGAGTACGCGACGCACGGAGCGCCCCTATCATGTTCCGGATTGACCGGGCGACCGGAAAATTGGCATCACCCGTGCCAGAAGCCGGCGGGCGCCGTTCGCCGCCGGCCACACGACCCGGGGGCCGTGCGCCGTTCGGCGGCGCCCCCCCCGTCCTCGAGCGAGCGCAGGAGGCCCTCATGCAGCAGCTGCTGACCGAGACGACCCCCGGATTCGGGAGCTCCCGGTGACGTCCGGGCTGCTGCCGCCGTCGACCAACGCCGCCTATGGCGGCTCGGTCGTCGCCGCCCACATGCTCGCGGTATTCGCCATCCTCACCATCGTCCCCGGCTTGATCCACACGTTCCTGCCCGACGGCGGGGCCGGCTCGATCGCCGGCCTGGACCTGCGCGACAACCGGCGGGTGGTGGTCGGCCTGTTCGCCTGGGCGGGGGCGACGCAAATCGCCCTCGGCCTCGTCATGCTGGCAGTGGCGCTGCGCTACCGCTCGCTGGTGCCGTTGCTGCTCGGCGTCGTGCTCCTCGAGCGCACGCTGCACCTGCTCAACGCCTGGGTGCTCAAGTCGGTCGGGACGAGACACCATCCGCCGGAGCACTACGCCCTCCTGGTGGGCGTCCCGTTGCTGGTGCTCGCCTTCGTGCTGTCCTTGCGGTCCTCCCGGGCGCCGGTGGGGCACGGGCAGGAAGTGCTTGACCGGACGGCCCTGCGCACAGGACAGTCCCGGGTCGAAGGGGGATGATGCAGATGCTCGATCGCCTTCAGGTCGCGCTCATGGTGCCGCTCGTGGTGCTCGTCGGGTCGCCGGCTGTCGGCGCGCCGTACCCGTGGCGGCGCACCGAAACCCGCCAGCCGTGCGCCAACGCCGACCCGTTCCGCCAGCCGCTCTTCGGCGAGACGCACATCCACACCGCGTATTCGTCGGACGCGGTGTTCGCCGGTACCCAGGAGGACCCGCGCGGAGCGTATCGCTTCGCGAAGGGCGAGGCCATCGGCCTGCCACCGTTCGACGGCATGGGCCAGCCCACCCGCACGGCGCAGCTGCGCCGCCCCCTCGACTTCGTCGCGGTGACCGACCACGCGGAGCAGTTCGGCGAAATCAGCATGTGCTTGACTCCCGGCCTGCCCGGATACGACTCGACCGACTGCGTCGCCGCGCGTGCCCAGCTGGACACGCCGCCGCCGCCGCTGCCATCGCTCCTGCCGCCGCTGACGGTGATCCAATTCCTGCTCGGCTACGGCGTCGCGATCCCGCCGCAGCGCTTTGCCTGGTGCGGCCCGGGCGGCGTCGACTGCCTGGCCGAAGCCTCGCTCGTCTGGCAGGACACGCAAGCGGCGGCCGAGCAGTACTACGACCGCACGCCCGCCTGCGGGCTCACCACCTTCGTGGGATACGAATGGAGCGGCCAGCCGGGCGGCAACAACCTCCATCGCAACGTCATCTTCCGTAACGACGTCGTGCCCGCGCTGCCCACGAGCTACATGGAGGAGTATACGCCGGAAGGCCTGTGGGACGCGCTGCGCGCCCAGTGCCTGGATGGCCTCGCGGGCTGCGACGTGCTCACGATCCCGCACAACCCGAACGCCAGCGGCGGGCTCATGTTCGCGCCGGTCGGGGAGGGGAGCGCGCCCATCACGGCCGCGGAGGCATCGGTGCGCAGCGGGATCGAGCCGGTCGTGGAGATGAACCAGCACAAGGGCGACTCGGAGTGCCGCACCGGCGTGGGCGGGAGCACCGACGAGGAGTGCGGCTTCGAGAAGCTGAACCGCCTGCAGCTCTTCGCCCCGATCTCCGATCCCAACCAGACCTTCCCGCCGCTCAACTACGTCCGCAACGCGCTCGAGCAGGGGCTCGTCGAGGAGCGGCGCATGGGCGTCAACCCGTTCAAGCTGGGCATGATCGGCAGCACCGACGGGCACAACGCCACGCCGGGCAGCACCGAGGAGCAGGACTTCGGGAGCTTCGGCCATCTGGGCCTGCGCGACCACGCGACGCCGGCGTACATGGTGCAACGCGTGACGCCCGCCGGCATCGAGGGCAACGCCGGCGGGCTTGCGGTGGTGTGGGCGGAGGAGAACTCGCGCGACGCCGTGTTCGCCGCCATGCGCCGGCGCGAGGTGTACGGCACGAGCGGCACCCGCCCGACCCTGCGCTTCTTCGCCGGCCGCGAGCCGGGCCTCCGCTGCGGCGACCCGGACTTCGTCGAGACGGCGTACGCCGGCGGCGTGCCGATGGGCGGCGAGATCGGGCCCGTGCGCGGCAGCGGCAGCCCGCGTTTCGGGGTGCTCGCCTTCCGCGACGCCGGCACGCCGGGGTCCCCCGGGACGCCGCTGCAACGCGTGCAGATCGTCAAGGGCTGGGTGGACGCGGCGGGGGTGTCGCACGAGCAGGTCTTCGACGTCGCCGGCGGGGCCACCGGCGCCACCGTCGACACGCAGACCTGCACCGCCTCGGGCCCCGGCTTCGACTCGCTCTGCGCCGTGTGGACGGACCCCGAATTCGATGCCACCGAGCGCGCCTTCTACTATGCGCGGCTGCTGGAGAATCCGACCTGCCGCTGGAGCACGTACCACTGCAACGCGCAGGGCATCGACTGCAGCGTGCCCGGGAGCGTGCCCGCCGAGTGGTCCGAGTGCTGCAACCCGGCGGTGCCGAAGACGATTCAGGAGCGCGCCTGGTCGTCGCCCATCTGGTATCGACCGGAGGGGCTCCGGCGCGTGCGCGGGTCCATCAAGCAGCGCAAGAGCGACGGCCAGCGCACCGTCGACATTCGCCTGCGCCTCGGCGGCTCGCCGAGCGGCTTCGACCCCGCCACGCAGGACCTCACCCTGGCGCTGCGCGACGACGACGACGTGTATCAGGTGACCATCCCGGCGGGCACGATGCAGGCGACCGGCGCCGGGTCGTTCCGCTTCTCGGACGCGAGCGGCAGCGTGGGCGGCATCCGCACCGCGCGGCTCGATGCCAAGGCCGGCGGCGCCACCTTCAAGCTCCGCACCGTGCCGCTCGCGCTGCCCGGTACGGACTTCACCGACCACTTCATGGAGGTGTCGCTGCGCGGCGGCACGAGCGAAATCGTGACGACGCCGCTCTGGCGCGCGAGCGGCGGCAAGAAGCTCAAGACGAACACCTGATCCGATGCGGCGCCTGCTCCGCCTACCGCTGGTGCATTTCCTCGCGGGCGGCGCCGCGCTGTTCGCCGTCGTGCGCGGGGCCGCGGCGGTCCGTGGCGCTCCGACGATGCCGGCCGCGGCGGTGGTGATCACCGCCGCCGACGTGGCGCAGCTGCGGCGGGATCATGCGCGCGACGCGGGCGTCGAGCCATCGTCGGCCGACGAGGCGGGTCTGGTGGACCGCGCCATCGACGAGGAGCTGCTCTTCCGCGAGGCGCTGGCCCGCGGGCTCGACCAGGACCGCAGCGTACGCAACTGGCTGGTCGAGCAGATGCGCGTCCTCGACCCCAACACCGCGGACACGCCCGAGCAGCTCCATGCCCGCGCCTGCGCGCTCGGCCTCGACCGCACCGATCTGGTGGTGCGCCGCATGCTGGTCCAGAAGATGCGTCTGCTGGCGGCGCGCGAGGGCGAGCGGCCGCCGTCGGACGACGAGCTCCGCGCGTTTCTCTCCCGGCATGGTGCGGACTACCTGCTCCCCGACCGCGTGACCCTCTGGCACGTGTTCCTCGGGGGGGCCGGCCGCCCGGAGACGGCGCGCGCCGCCGCCGAACTGCTGGCGGAGCTGCGGCGGGACGCGGTCGCCCCGGCCGACGCCGTCCGGCGCGGCGACACCTTCGCCGCGCCGCCGTATCTCCGCAACCAGTCCGCCGCCGACCTGCGCCGGCGTTTCGGCACCGACCTGGCTGGAGCGATCGCCGACGCGCCGACGGGCGCGTGGACCGGTCCAGTCGCTTCGCCGTACGGCCTGCATCTCGTCTGGATCGAGTCGCGCACGCCCGGCGGCCAGCCGGACCTCGAGACGGTCCGCGGCCAGCTCCGCGAGCGCTGGCTCGAGGAGGCGCGCGCCCGGCGCTTCGAAGCCACCCTGCGGGCTCTCAAGGCCCGCTACCCGCTGCGGGTCGAATCCGCCGCGTGGCACGACCGGCACCACTCGTGAGCGGCGCGCGGCGCATGGGCGGGGTCGCCGCCGTCCTCTGTCTGCTGCGCGCGACCGCGGTCCCGGCGCACGGGCTGGACCCCGCGCTCCTCGCGCTGCGGGCAACGGCGCCGGGCGTCTACGAGGTGACCTGGCGCACCGCCGCCGCGCGCCTCCCCGGGACCGACGTGCGTCCCGTGCTGCCGGCGCGCTGCCAGGCGACGGCGGCCGGCGCGCCGGAGACCACGCTCGACCACGTCACGGTCCGCTGGTCGATCGACTGCGGGCCAGGCGGGCTGGTCGGCGAGACGATCGGCGTCCGCGACCTCGACGCGGCGCGGATCAACGCGTTGCTGCGCATCGACGAGCCCGGCCGTCCGGTGGTCCAGGTGGTGCTGAACCCCCGGCGCGGCGCGTTCGTCGTCCCGGCGCAGCCGACGCGGCTGGACGTCGTGCGCAGCTACGCCGCGCTCGGCATCGAGCACATCCTGACCGGTCCCGACCACCTGCTGTTCGTGCTCGGACTCCTCCTGCTGCTCTCGACGCGGCGGCTCCTGGTACAGGCCATCACCGCGTTCACCCTCGGCCACAGCATCACGCTGTCGGCCGCCGCGCTCGAGCTGGCGACGGTGCCGTCGCGGCCGGTCGAGGTGCTGATCGCCGCCAGCGTGCTGGCGCTCGCCGTCGAGCTCGCCCGCGACATCACCGCCGCCACGCTGATCCGGCGATCGCCATGGCTGGTGGCGCTCGGCTTCGGCCTGCTCCACGGCTTCGGGTTCGCGGGCGCCCTGGCCGAGACCGGGCTGCCGCCAGGCGACATCCCGCTGGCGCTCTTCTCCTTCAACGCCGGGATCGAGATCGGACAGCTGGCGTTCGTCGCCGCCGTGCTCGCCGCCGGCTGGCTCGGCGCGCGGTACGTCCCCGGCGTCGCGGCGCGCCTGCGCCGGCCGGCCATCTACGCCATGGGCATCCTCGCGGCGTTCTGGTGCTTCGAGCGCGCCGCGACGTGGCTGGGCACGTGATCGCGTCTGGCGGCCGGGCGCATCCCCGGCGACCGCGCGCGAAGGCACTCCCGCTCGCGCAGGGGCCTCACCCGTGCTTTGTGGATGCCCGTGCGCGTTCGCACCAGCGGCCTCGCCGTCCTGATCGGGCTCGCCGCCGCAACCGTCGGCGGCGCGGCGGACGGTGCGCGTCCGGGCGCGACGCTCGAAGGAACCGTCGCGCTCGCGGTCGTCGCGCCGGCGCCGGCGGCGGCGCGATACCCGTTCGCGACGGTCGGCGAGATCGGCGAGCCCGATCCGCCGGCCGCCATCGTCTATCTCGAGGGCGCCCTGCCGGCGCCGACGCCGGGGCGCGCGGAAATGGGCCAGCAACGCTACCAGTTCGCGCCCGGGCTGCTGGCGGTGCCGCGGGGTTCGACGGTCGCGTTCCCGAACCGGGACCCGGAGTACCACTCGGTCTTTTCATACTCGAAATCCAAACGGTTCGACCTGGGCCGCTACCGTCCGGACGAAGCACCGCCGACGATCGTGTTCGACACGCCCGGCGTCGTGCGGCTCTACTGCGAGATCCACGATCACATGCGTGGCACGATCCTGGTGCTCGACAGCCCGCACGCCACCAAGACCGATGCGCAGGGCCGATACCGTCTCGACGGGCTTCCCGCGGGCACCTACACGCTCGTCGCCTGGATCGACGAACAGACGATCCGGCGCCGTCCGGTGACGCTGCACGACGGCGAAACCGCCCGGATCGACTTCCCCGCGGAGTGAGCATGCTGCGCCGCCTCACCTTTCGCAGCAAGGTTCTGCTCGCGATGGTGCTCGTGGTCGCCGTGGTCACCGGCGCCGCGCTGCTCGCCACCGAACGCAGCGTCGCGACGACGTACCGCGCGCTCTTCCGGGCGCGCCTCGACACCGAGGCGGAACACCTCGCGGCGCTGCAGACCGCCCGCCTGGCGACGTCGCGCGCACGTGTCCACGACTTCGCCCAATCCGTCCGGCTGGTCGCTGCGCTCGAGGAGGCGGATCGCGAACTGCTCTACACCATCGCCCTGGACGAGCTGCGCGAGGTGCTGACCCCGGCCACCGGAGCAACCGTCGGCCGGACCGCGCGCTTCTTCCGCTTCCTCGACGCGCGAGGCCACGTCCTCCGCCCGATCGATGCCCGCGCTGGCCTCGTGGAAGCGGCGGGAGAGCTCGACACCCGACTCGAGCGCGCCGGGCCGGCCCTCCTGGCGGGGGCGGGGGCCGACCCCGTGCCGGCAGTCGCGTGGTTCGCCGTCGGTCCGGTGCTCCACGAGGTGATCCTGACCCCCATCGTCGACCGGGCGACGGAGCGTCCCCTCGGTGCGCTGGTGCTCGGATTCGCGGCCGATCCTCCAGCGGACACCGCGCGCGGCGTGCGGAGCGGCATCGTGGTCGACGGCCAGCTCCGTGCCTCGGGCCTGCCGGACGCGGTCGCCGAACCCGTCGCGAGCGCGCTGGCGGGTGGTGACCGCGAGGGCGGAGCGGACCTCGACGTCATGCTCGACGGCGCGCCGCATCGGATCGCGGTACGGCGACTGTCCGCGCCGGCCGGGCTGCCGCCGGCGTTTCTGGTCGGCGTCCACCCCTTGGCGGACGCGCTCGCCGCGCAGCGCCGCCTGCGGGGGACGGTGCTGGGGCTCGGTGTCGGGACCCTGCTGCTCGCGCTGCTGCTCGGTTCGCTGGCCGCCCGCGGGCTCGCCGAACCGGTCGACCGCCTCGTGGCGGGCGCCGCCGCGGTGCAGCGCGGCGACCTGAACGTCCGGCTGCCCGTGCGGGGCCACGACGAGCTCGCGCGCCTCACCACGGCGTTCAACGAGATGACCGAGGGTCTGGCCCAAAAAGAGCGCTATCGCAGCGTGCTCGAGCTGGTGGCCGACCGGCAGGTCGCGGCGCAGCTGATGCGCGGCGAGATTGCGCTCGGCGGCGAGCTGCGCGACGCGACCGTGATCTTCGCCGACATCGTCGGCTTCACCGCCCTCACCGAGCGCATGCCGCCCGAATCGGTCATCGAGCTGGTGAACCTGCACATGACGGCGCTCACCGCCGTGGTCCACGCGCACGGCGGGATCGTCGACAAGTTCCTCGGCGACGGGCTCATGGCGGTGTTCGGCGTGCCCCGGTCGCGCGGCGACGACGCGGCGCGGGCCGTCGCGGCGGCCCGCGCCATGCTGCGCGAGCGGGCGCGGTTGAACGCGGACTCGACGCGTGACCTGCACCTCCACATCGGCATCGCGTCGGGTTCCATGGTGGCCGGCTGCGTCGGTTCGACCGATCGGCTGAGCTACACCGTGCTCGGTGCGCGGGTGAACTTGGCCGCCCGCCTCTGCGGCGCGGCGCGACCGGGGACCATCCTGCTGGACGACGACACGCGCCGGGCGATCCCCGCCGACATTCGGGTGGAGTCGGTGCCGGCCCTCACGCTGGCCGGCTTCAGCGCACCCGTGACCGCCTGGCGGCTGGCGGACGTGCCCGTGCAGGCCACCGCATGAAGCGCCTCCTCGCAGCGATGCTGCTCGCCTGGCTCGCGACCGTCGACTGCGCGGCGGACGACCTGGCTCGTCGCGTGGAAGACGCGCTCACGGTCAGCAGCCCGGGCGGCGCCGTGCGTCTTCGACTCTCCGGGCTCGCCGACCTCGAGGGCTGGTGGACCGACCGGCCGCCGCCGAACCTCGTCTTCGGCGACGGCGGCGCCTTCGCGAACCCTCGCCTGTCGCTCTTTCTCGACGCGTGGATCGGCGAACGCCTGTACGCCATGGCGCAAGCACGGGCCGATCGCGGGTTCGACCCGCTCGAGACTCCGGACGGCCAGGTGCGCGCCGACGAGTACCTGCTGCGCTGGACCCCCTTCGGCGACCACCGGCTGCACGGACAATTCGGCAAGTTCGCGACCGTCGTGGGCAACTGGGTGCCGCGGCACCTCTCGTGGGACAACCCGCTCGTCACCGCGCCCATGCCGTACGACACCGTGACGACCGTCACCGACGGCACCGTGCCCGCCACGGCGGCGGAGTTCCTCGCGCGACGCGACGTGCCGGCGAAGAAGCGCGCCTGGATCCCCGTGGTGTGGGGCCCGAGCTACGCCACCGGCGGCGCCCTGTTCGGCAGCGTCGAGCGCTGGGACTGGGCGCTCGAGGTGAAGAACGCAGCGCTCGGTGCGCGGCCGGACGAGTGGCCCCTGACCGCGCGTGGCTTCCGGTATCCCACCCTGAGCGGCCGCGTCGGCCTGCGGCCCAATGCCGCGTGGACGATCGGACTCTCCGCCAGCTCGGGCGTCTACCTGCGGCGGGACGCCGCCGACCTGTCACCGCGGACGCTCGATCCCGGCGACGCCCGGGAGACCGTCGTCGCCGCCGATGTCCGCTGGGCGCGCCACAAGCTGGAGGTGTGGAGCGAACTGTTCGCGACCCGCTATGGCGTGCCGATCCTCCGCGACACGCCAACGGACGCCGACCACGCCGACGCCGTCGCCTGGTATGTCGAGGCCCGCTGGCGATTCCTCCCGACGGCCTGGGCCGCGCTGCGATGGAACCAGCAGTTCTTCGGCGACGTCCCGGACGGCCAGGGCGGCGAGCGAGCCTGGGACCGCGACGCCTGGCGCGCCGACCTGGGCGTCGGTTGGCGACCGCTGCGCTGGGCGCAGGCCAAGATCCAGTATGCCTGGCGCCGCAATCGCGGGCCGCAACAGCAGGGCGAGCAGATGGTCGTGGCGCAGGCGACCGTGAGATTCTAGCCGCGCTTGCGCGCCTGCCACACTTCCTCGCACGGCCAGCGGCGCGCCCACTCCAGCGTGACGAACGGGTAGCGGGTGGTGGCGGCGACGGGCGGCTGGATCTCCAGCAGATCTTCGACCTCGAAGTCGCATCGGCGCAGCAGGCGCACCCACTCGCCGTGCGGCAGGTGGAACTCGACGGATGGGTCCGAAGCCCAGTCGAAGCGATGCATCCCGAAGTACGGACGCAGCAGCTCGCCGGCCGCCGGCACGCCGTCTGCGTCGGGCATGCAGAGCATCAGGAGCGCGCCGTTCACCAGAAACGTGAGGCGCCCGCCCGGCCGGAGCAGGCGGGCCGCTTCCGGCACCCACCGGTATGGATCGCACCAGATGGACGCTCCGTACTCGGAGATCACCAGATCGGCGCAGCCGTCACGCAGCGGGACCCGCTCGGCGTCGGCGTGCAGCAGCGGGAATGCCAGACCGTGCTCGCGTTGCAGTCGGCGTGCGGTGGCGAGCTGCGCCCGCGCGTTGTCGAGTCCGACGGGTCTGGCGCCGCGCCGGGCGAGCCACGCCGAGACGTACGCCGTGCCGCAGCCCAGCTCGACCGTGTCGAGTCCGGCGACGCCGTCGGGCAGGAGTCCCACCTGCGACTCGGGGACGGCCCAGATGCCCCAGTACGGCTCGGCGGCGGTCCAGGCGCGCTCGCCGGCGGCGACATAGTCGCCCGCCCACCCATCCCAGACCGCGCGGTTGCGGCGCACATGGTCGCACGCGTCACGCGTCATCGCTCCCCCGGGTCCGCCTCCGCGTGTCGCGGCAGTTCGTCGTCGATGGGCAGCCACGTGAGCGCGCTCCGCGCCCAGATGTGGCCGGTCGGCCGGAGCTGCTCGGGATCGTCCATGCTGCCGGCGGTGAGGTCGATCATCGCCGGGCGCGCCCGCTCCGAAAAGGCGAGCGGCGTGCCGCAGTCGCGACAGAAGCTGCGCACGGCGTCGGGCGTGGCGCGGCGTTCGGCGGGCGCGCCGGTCATCGTGACGGCCGCCCGCGCAAACGTCGCCCAGGTGACGACCGGCGCTCCGCTCGCACGCCGGCACGTCGTACAGTGACAGTGCGTGACCTCGACCGGGAGTTCCTCCGCCCGCCACCGCACGGCGCCACACAGGCACCCCCCGGCATAGGGCGGCGGCGCCGGGGGCGGCGCCGGCGCGCGCGCCGGCACGATCGCCTTCATCCAGTGCGTGCGGGGCAGCTCGCGAAAGCCCTCCCGCGCGTAGAGGCCCGCGGCACGGCGGTGCGACGTCTCCACCTCCAGGTCGACCGCCGTGGCCCCGACCTCCGCCGCCAGCGCGCAGACCGCCCGCACGAGCTGCGCGCCGATCCCGCCGCCGCGCGCATCGGGCACGACGTAGAGTTCCTCGAACCAGATCGACCGCGCGCCGTGCTCGATCGCCCACGCGAACGACACCGCGGCGACACCGATCGGGTCGTCACCCGCCACCGCGAGCAGGAAGCGCGCGCGATGCGGCCGGGCCAGCCATGCGGCCACCGTGCGGCGGACGTCCTCCTCAGGGGTGCCGATGGCGTGCTCGCGCAGCTGCGCCAGCAGCAGGCGAACGACACCGGGCGTGTCGGACACGGCGGCAGGTCGGATGCGGATCGCAGCAGACGGCGGCATCACGCGTCGATGCCACGCCAGGGCCCCGCGTTTCCACCGCCGCCGTCAGGCGCGCCAGGGCAGGTCCATGACGGCCCCGTCGGGCGCCGTCACGCGCGAGCCCAGCGGCATGGCCGCCAGGTACTCGCCGTCGCTGTCCGCGAACAGCTGATGGAGGACACCGCCGGGCAGGATCAGGGTGTCGCCGGGCCGGTAGCGGACCTCGACGTCGTCGATGCGTGCGCGGCCCGTGCCACGCAGGACGACGACGACCTCTTCCGTGTCGTGCCGGTGCAGGGGCGTGCACGAGCCGGCCTCGACGACCGACCGCCAGACCTCGACCTGGGCGGCGCCCCGAGCCGGGGTGGCGAGACCGGCGATGTGGTTCCCCGCGAGGTCGACCGGCTGTTCATCGTCACGATGATGGATCGCCATGCCCGAAGACTACGACACCGCCGCGGCCTGGCGCCACCCGGCGAGATCCGGCAGAAACACACGGATGACGCGTGGCACTCGCACGACGACCGCCATCGTCGGACTCTGGCTCGGGACGCTGCTGCTCGCCGCGGCGCCGGTGGCGGCCGACGACTGCATCACCCTCGCCGATTTCGCCGGCGACCCCGCGGGCAGCTTCCCGCCCGATTGGAAGGTCCGGAAGGACGAAGGCAAGCGCGTCTACTCGGTGCAGGACGCCGGCGACCGCCGCGTGCTCCGGGCGTCGGCGCAGGACACCGGCATCCAGGCCGCGGTGGAGCGCCCGTGGGACCTCGCCACCTATCCGATCCTCACGTGGTCGTGGCGGCCCCTCACGTTCCCCCGCGGCGGCGACGAGCGCAGTCCCAAGACCAACGACAGCGCCCTCGCCGTCTATATGCTGGTGCCGTACTCCCGCATCCGCGGCCCGAAGGCCGTGAAGTACGTCTGGAGCGAGGCCGTGCCGGTCGGCACGCAGCTGTCGTCGAACGGCGGGCTCACGCAGGTGCTCGCCCGGCGCAGCGGCCCGCCGGCGCAGCCGGGCCAGTGGGCCGACGAGCGCGTCGACGTGTTGGCCGACTTCCAGCGGCTCTTCGGCGACAAGAGCGTCCCGCGGCCGGCCGGCATCGCCGTGCTCACCGATGGCGACGACACCAAGTCCCGCGCCGAGGGCGAGTACGCCGACTTCCGGGCCTGCAAGCGCTGACCCTCGTGACCGGGGGCGTGCTGGGCGGCCTGCGCGTCCTCGACCTGGCCGACCAGTCGGGCGCGCTCGCCGGGCGCCTCCTCGCCGGGCTCGGGGCCGACGTCGTGCTGGTGGAACCGCCGGGCGGCAGCCCGCTGCGCAGCCTCCCGCCCGTCTTCGACGGCGCGCCCCCCGGCGAGCGCAGCCTCTTCTTCTGGTTCTACGCCGCCGGCAAGCGGAGCGTCGCCTGCGACGTCGCCTCGCCCGACGGCGCGGCCGCGCTCGACCGCCTGGCGGCACGCGCCGACGTGCTGATCGAGACCGGACCGCCCGGCGGCGCCGCGGCGCTGCGCGCCAGGCATCCGCGACTGGTCGTCGCGTCGATCACGCCGTTCGGTCAAGCGGGTCCGTACCGCGACTGGCGGAGCGCCGATCTGGTGGCGCAGGCGATGGGCGGCATGCTCGCCGTGAGCGGCCACCGCGACCGGCCGCCGCTCCACTCGCTCGGCCTGCAGGCCTACCATCAGGCCGGCGTGCTCGCCGCCACCGGCGTGATGGCCGCGCTGGTGGCGCGCGAGACGACCGGCCGCGGCCAGCTGGTCGACGTGAGCCTGCAGGCCGCGGTGGCGGCGTCGCTCGAACACGTGCCCGGTTTCTTCCACCAGGACGGCCGGGTCGCGCGCCGCCAGGGCACGCTGCACTGGACGCGCTTCTTCCGCGTCGGGCGATGCAAGGATGGCTGGGTGCTCCACTGCACGCTGGGCGACTGGACGTCGCTCATCGAATGGCTGAAGGCCGACGGCTTCGGGGCGGGGCTCGACGAGCCCGCGATGCAGGACCCGCCGCACCGCCAGCAGCATGCCGAGCGCATCTTCGAGGTACTGGACGCCTGGGCGGCCGGCTACACCGTCGCGGAGCTCTACGAAGGGGCGCAGCTCCGCCGCCTGCCGTACGCCGCCGTGCGGCCGCCCGATGCGTTGCTGGCCGATCCGCACCTGGCGGCGCGCGGGTTTTTCGTGCCCGTCGAGCATCCGGGACTCGGGCGCCGCGTGCCGTTCCCCGGGGCGCCGTTCCGGCTCGGCGACCTCCCCTGGCGCGTGACGGCGCCGCCGCGGCTCCACGAGCACGGGCCGGCGGTCGCGCGCGAGTGGCTCGCGGACGCTCGCTGACCGCTTCCCTCGTGGCACGTGGTGTGTCACGACCCGCCGGATGACCGATCGCCCACTCACCATCGTCGGCATGCCCGGGTCGCCGTACAGCCGGAAGCTGCGCGCCGTGCTGCGGTACCGGCGCCTCCCGTACGCCTGGGTGCACCAGTTCTCGCCCGAGGCGCGCGGACTGCCGAAGCCGCGCGTCGAGCTGCTGCCACAACTGCTGCTCCCCGGGCCGGACGGCGCGCTCGTGGCGGAGACGGACTCGACGCCGCTGATCCGCCGCCTCGAAGCGACCCATGCCGGGCGGCAGGTGGTGCCGCCCGATCCCGCGGTCGCGTTCCTCGACACGCTCCTCGAAGACTATGCGGACGAGTGGCTCACGAAGGCGATGTTCCACTACCGCTGGGCCTTCGCGGACGACGCCGCGCAGGCCGCCGCCATCCTGCCGCGTTGGGCGCGCACCGACGGCCCCGAGGAGGACGCCGTCCGCATGGGGCGGATCTTCGCGGAGCGGCAGATCGGCCGGCTCGGCGTGGTCGGATCGAATTCGGTCACCGCGCCGGTGATCGAAGCGAGCTACCGCCGCCTCTTGGCGCTCCTCGATGCGCGGCTGGCGGAGTCGCGCTTCGTGCTCGGCGGTCGGCCCGGCACGGCCGACTTCGCGCTCTACGGCCAGCTCACGCAGCTCGCGGGCTTCGATCCGACCCCTCGGAGCCTAGCGTTGGCGACGGCGCCGCGGGTGGTCGCCTGGGTGGACGTCGTCGAAGACCTCTCGGGCCTCGAGCCGGTCGAATCCGACTGGCTCGCGCGCGATCCCCTCCCCGCCACGGTGCGCGCCCTGCTCGCCGAAGTGGGCCGGGTCTACGCGCCGTTCCTGCTCGCCAACGCGGATGCGCTCGCCCGGATGGCCGAGCACGTGACGTGCGAGATCGACGGCCAGCCGTGGACGCAGCGTCCGTTCCCATACCAGCGCAAGTGCTTGCAGGGGCTGCGCGAGGCCCGGGCGGCGCTCGGCGCGGCCGACCGCCGGTGGGTCGACGATGTCCTGGCCGGGACCGGTTGCGACACGCTGTTCGGGGAATAGCGCTCGCTCAGACCGCCGCCACCAGCGCGTGCTGCGGCGTGGGCGCCAGCGGGTGCAGTGTCGGCGCGGAGAATCCGGCGGCGGCGAACATGCGCCGATACTCGGCGAACGTGTAGGCGTCGCCCGCCGGGGTGGTGGCGAGCATCGTCAGGCTGAACGCCGCCGCCTCGGGTGGCGTCACGCGAGACTCGTCCGGGACGAATTCGACCACCACCACGCGTCCGTCCGACGCCAGCGCCGCGCGCGCCCGGCGGAGAAACGCTTCGCAGGTCGGCGGGTCGAAATGGTGGAGGAAGTTGGGGATCAACACGACGGCGTGGCCGCGGCCGAGATCGACCTCGAACGCGCTGCCGGGAAGGCACGAGAACCGGTCTGCCACGCCCGCCGCCGCCGCGTTCTCCTCCGCCACCGCGAGCACCGCGGGCCAGTCGAGCGCGACGATGGTGGCGGCCGGATTCTGCTGGGCGACGGCGATCCCGAAGAGCCCGTGGCTGGCCGCGACGTCGAGCACGCTGCCGGCGACCGGCCGCTCCGCCGCCAGCAGCGCCGCGACGCCAGCCGCCGCCATCGCGGCGCCCGGCGCCATCGCGCGGGCGAAGTCGACCCACGCCGGGTGATCCGGCGCCAACGTGCCGGACTCGTCGATCGCGGTGCCGCCACGCCGCACGGCTTCGGCGAGCGTGTCGAACCCCCGACGAATCGTCGGCGACGTGAGGAACCTGATCATCGAGCCGACGTACGCCGGCGACGAGCGATCGAGGAGCATCGCCGATTCGGGGGCGAGCCCGTAGCGATCCGCCTCCTTGGTGAGGAGTCCGTCCACCACCAGCCGGTTCGCCAGCGCGCGCACCCCGCGCTCCGCCGCGCCGCAGCGCGCGGCGAGGGTTGCGACCGTGTCGGCACCGGCGCCGATCGCGGTGAAGAGATCGAGCTCGATCGCGGCCTCGAGCGCCGCGGTGCGCTGATAGCTGGTGAAGCCGTCGAACACGCGCGCGAACGATGTCATGCCATCGCCCTAGCCCGGTCGATGGCGCGACGCCAGCCGTTCCAACGGGACGCGGTGCTCGACCACCGTCGCGCCGCCCTCGTCGACCAGCCGCAGGCCGAGCGACGGAGCGGGCGCGTCCCAGTCGATCTCCACGACCCCGAAGTTGGCGACCGTCACCAGCACGCCGCGACGGTGGCGATTCGCCTCGTCGCGCACGATCGGCAGGTTCAGGCTGCTCGCGGTGAGGTCGTAGAGCGGATAGCCGACCGGGGAGTCCTCCAGAACCGATAGCTCGCCCCGGTGCCGGTCGCCACTCACGACGACGACGCCCGCGGCGCCCGCATCCGCGATCGCGCGCAGCAGCCGGGCGCGCTCGGCCGGGAAATTGGCCCACTTCTCGAAGCCGTGCTCGTCGGACACCACCTGAATGCTCGATCCCAGCAAGCGCACCTCGGCCGGCACGCGAAGTTGCTCGGCCAGCCACGCCCACTGCGCGGCGCCCAGGATGGTCGCCGCCGGGTCCGGGTCGGGCCGGTAATGCTGTTTCTCGCCCAACAACGGGCTCCGGGACCAACGGGTGTCGAGCAGGATCACCTGCACGCGCCGGCCGGGCGGACCGAACACGCGGGCGTCGTAGATCCCGTCGCGCGATCGGCGCGGAGACGTCGCGGGCTCGTCGAAGAAGTCGAGCAGGATCTCCTTGGCGCCACGCTTGAACGGCCAGTCGGCGCCCGCGTCGTCGGCGCCGAAGTCGTGGTCGTCCCAGGTGGCCATGACCGGCGCCGCGGCGACCAGGGCGCGGTACTCCGGGATCGCTGCGAGGGCCGCGTAGGCGGCGCGCATCCGCGCCGGGTCGTCGGTATCGGCGTAGACGTTGTCGCCCAAGAGCAGCAGCAGATCGGGACGGGTCGCCGCGACGGCGCGCAGGATGGGGGCGGGTCGCTCCTGGCGGAGGCACGACCCCACCGCGATGCGCCGGATGACCGCGTCGGGCGCGGGCACGCGGTGGACGGGGTCCGCGGGCTCGGCGGCGAATGCGGGACAGGCGGCCAGGATCGACAGGGCCACGACGGCGGGCCACGACATGCCGGGCGTCATAGCATGCGGGGCGGGCCCGGCAGCCCGCCCGTCAGATCACTTCGTAGTCGGACAGGAAGTCCGGGGTGCCGGCGTCGAGGGCGGCGGCCAACCACGGGACGGTGGCGAGACTTCGTCGCGGCACGCGCACGCGCCGCACCGGTTCGTGCGTCCGGAACACGACGTCCCAGAACGGGGTCGTGACGCCGTGGTTGCGGTTGGGACGGTTGAAGTGATGGGACAGGTGGTACCGTGCGGCCCAGCGGCCGTAAGGGCCGCGGGGCCCGTTCACGTGAATGGACTGGTGGAGCCGCTCGTAGACCATCCAGCCCAGCGCGACGGCGACGACACAGCCGAGCCCCGTGGCGGCCCCGCACAGGCCACCGACGCCGAGCAGCACCACGAGCAACACCGGGATGGCGCCCAGGACCTTCAGGCGCACGGGCGTGAAGTAGAGGATGTCGGCATGGTGGCGGAGGTGCTCCGCCGAGATCAGGATGCGACCGCGGGCCAGGTGCCCGAGCCAGTAGTGGATCGCGTACTCGAGCAGCGTCCAGCCGGCGAGCCCCCCGAGGAAACCGAGCGCGAAGGACGTCATCGCGCGAGCCCCTCCCGGAGCACGGCGCCGAGCAGCGCCACCCCGCGTTCGATGTCGACGGGGGGCACGGTGACGAAGGACAAGCGGAGCGCGTTCACGCGCGGCGCATCGGCGTAGAACGCCGCACCCGGCACGTACGCCACGCCACGCTCCACCGCCCGTGGCAGGAGCGCCGTCGCGTCCAGTCCGTGGGGCAGCTCGACCCAGAAGAACATGCCGCCTTGCGGGATCTCCCAACGGCAGCCCGGAGGCAAGTGGCGTTCGAGCGCCGCCCGCATCGCATCGCGCTGCGCGGCATAGCGCGCCCGGATGGTGGGCACGTGGGTGGCGAGAAAGCCGTCCTTCACCACCTCGTACACCACCCGCTGGTTGAAGATTGGCGTGTGCAGGTCGGCGGCCTGCTTCGCCTGCAGCAGCTTCGGGAAGAGCGCCGGCGGAGCGACCAGGTATCCGAGCCGCAGCCCGGGGGCGAGCACCTTCGAGAACGAGCCCAGGTAGAGCACGCCCTCGGGCCAGCGCGCCGCGAGCGGGGCGGGCGGCGCGGCTTCGAACCAGAGGTCGCCGTAGGGGTTGTCCTCGACCAGCGGCACGCGCGCCCGCTGGGCCGCGGCCACGATCGCATCGCGCCGGGCGGCGTCGATCAGTCGACCACTCGGATTCTGGAAGTTCGGCACCAGGTACGCGAAACGAGCGCCGCTCGCGGCGAGCGCGTCGGGCAGCGGGCCGGCGGCGTCGCACGGCAGGCCCACGAACCGCGGCTCGAACGGTGCGAACGCCTGCAGCGCGCCCAAGTACGTCGGCGATTCCACCGCGACCCGCGCGCCGGCGTCGATCAGGACCTTGGCGGCCAGATCGAGGCCCTGCTGCGACCCGGTGGTCACCAGCACCTGCCCCGCGCCGGCCGGCACCCCCGCCGCCGTCATCTCGGCCGCGACCCACTCGCGCAGCGGGACGTACCCTTCGCTCGCCGCGTACTGCAGCGCCTCGCGCGGCGCCGCGCGCAGCACGCGCGCGCTCGCCTCGGCGATCGCCTCGCCCGGAAACGTCTCCGCCGACGGCAGACCGCCGGCGAGAGACAGCACCCCCGGCTGGTCCGTGAGCTTCAGGATCTCGCGGATGACCGAGGGCTCGAGGCGCTCGGCGCGTCGGGCGAGGGTCCAGGGGGCCATCCGCGTGGTCTATCCCACACCACCGGGCCGGAGCCATCGATCCGCGTCTGTGAAGGAGCCTGCACGGCACTGCGAAGCGAACTTCATGTCGAGCATGATTTCGTCGCGTGACGTCGGCCGTCGTGGATGGAACATCACTTGCTCTTTGCGATGTGGAGGAGGGCTCCATGCAGAACCGCACCCCCGGTCGCTTCGTCGGTATCGTGTTCGCCGTGCTCACCCTGCTACCGCTCCACCCTGGCCGCGCCCAGGAAACCAGCACCCAGGTCACGCGGGAAGAGTGGCGGTGCCAGACAGCCCTCGCCCGCAGCGTGACCGACCTCGGGCTCGCGACCGCCGACTGCCTGGCCGAGTGCCGGTCGGGGCCGTCGTTCGGCTGCTCCGTGAACTTCGCGGATGTCGCCACCCACGACTGCCTCGATCGCGCGCTCGCGGCGGCCGAGGCGCGCACCGTCGACGCCTGCGCCGGCTCGGCGTGCCCTGAGTGCTACGGTCCGAATTCGTTCGACGGCTGCCGGAGCCACACGCGCTCGGTGTTCAACGAGGCGCGCTCTTTCACCGACTCCGCCGTCGGACTCCTCTACTGCAACGACGCCGGGAGCCCTGACGGCCTGACCCGGCGCGAAGCCCGGTGCCAGTCGGGACTGCTCCGCACCGCGGGACGATTCACCGACGCCGCGTCGCGCTGCTTCGCCAAATGCAACAAGCAGGCTCGGAAGGGGCGCATCGCGGTCGAGGCCTGCGACTCGGCGCGCCTCGATACGCCCGAGTTGGCCCCCGGGACCCAGGCCTGTGTCGATCGCGCGCGCGCCAAACTGCTGAGCGGATGCGAGGCCCTGTGCTCGGATCCTCCGGAGTGCTTCACGCTCTCCTGCGCCACGGTGCTCTTCGGCGCGACCCAACAGCTCGCCGACCTCGAGCCTCAGGTCTTCTGCGAAGACGTTCCCCCGCCGGTATGCGGCGACGGCGCCGTCAACGGATTCGAGCGCTGTGACCCTTCGGCCAATCCGAACGGGTGCGGAGCAGGCGAGACGTGCTTCGACTGCCACTTCTGCTCCCCCGTGTGCGGCGACGGCGTCAAGTCGCCGTCAGAGCTGTGCGACGCCAGTGTGGCGCCGGACGGCTGCCCGCCAGGATTCGCGTGCGACCCCTTCACTTGTTTCTGCCGGCAGCTGTGCGGCAACGGCCAGCTCGATCCGGGCGAGGAGTGCGAGCCGTTCGGGTTCGGGGGTCAGACCTGCGCGAGCGGCGAAGTCTGCACCAGCGGGTGCACCTGCGAGACGATCGAGTCGGTCGTGGAGGACCTGAGCCCGTGCAGCGCGCGCGACACCTGGGAGTTTCGTGCCGTGGCCGGACAGACGGTCGACATCCGCGCCGACACCGTAGACCCGGAGACGGCGGCCGATCTGGTCTTCGCGGGCGGCTGCAGCGACGATGGGGGCACGTTCTCCCGCATGTTCCTCGGCGACGACGAGGCCTCGTGCTCGTTCGGGTTCGTCGGCTGTCCGGCGACGACCTTCTCGGTCCCGTTCGACGTCACATGCCAAGTCACGGTCAGCGTGTACGGGCTCGGCCTCGGTTTTTGCCAGGACTCGACCACCGCCGGCTACCGCCTCGACGTCTCCGGCACCGGGCTCACGCTGGTCGTCGACGGCAGTCCGAGCGGTGCCTTCCTCTGATGCCGCAACCGTAGGCCTGGGGTGCTACACCGGCCCCGGGCCCACGGCCTCTCCGTTCGCGCGTCGCTGGGCGACCTGATTCGGGGAGCGACCGCTACGGGCGGCGCGGCCTCCACCCCGCGGCGCGCGCCTCGGCCTCGGTGCAGAACCAACGCTCGCCACGCCGCGGGTCGATCCGGGTCGCGTCGTAGTCGGGGTCACCGGGCAGGTGGTAGATGCGCTGCCGTTTGAGGTTGACGTTGCCCTTGATGCGGCAATCGCCCGGGGGGTCGCTCGTGGCGGCAGGACCTGCCGCGCGACGGTGATCCGCTCGCCACGTCCAAGGCGGCGTGAACTCGCTCTGCCAGATGCCGCGCTTCGCCGCGCGCGCGGCGTCCTCGTCGGTCACGTAGGCCGTCGAGTACCGCCGGTAGGCCATGGCCCAGCCCTCACGGACCAGCCAGCGGTTGACGCTCTCGCCGCCGGCGGTGCAGTCGGCGACCCACCGGTCGTACGCGTCGCGCGTGCGGACCCGGCAGGTGACGAGGCGTTTGCCCAGGTGCTCGGCGAGCGCGTTGGCCGCCGCCTGCCCGCACCGCCAGGACACGCCCTCGCGCATGCACGTCTGGCCACCTTCCACCGCGTCGACGCCGTGGAGCCGGACCTTCTGGCCGGCGATCTCGAGCGAGTCGCCGTCCCGCACCGACGCCACGCCGGCGATCTCCCTGGAGGCGGCGCGCGAGCATCCCGGCAGCACCCCGAGGGCCGCCAGCAATCCCACGACCGTGGCGACCGTCGCTCCCTGCACGCGGCGGCGAGTATACCGCACGCAGAGCCGGCGCGCGCATGCACCGTGACGCGATGATGTGACCGTGCGCTCACCGCACCGTAACCCGCCCTCCGTATGCTGTCGGGCAGGTGAGATTCGATGCGTCCCGGGGGGCGATCGGACCTGCCCCCCACCGACCCCATCTGGTCGCCGGCATCGCCGCCACGCCGGACGACGTCATGGAGGCGTTACGCCTCCGATACCGCGTGTTCGGGGAAGAGCTGCACGCGACGCTGCCGGATGCGCACCTCGGTCTGGATCGCGACCGCTTCGACGCGCGCTGCGCCCACCTGATCGTGCGCGACCAGCAGAACGGCCGCGTCGTCGGCACCTACCGCCTACTCGACGCGCCGGGCGCGGAACTGACGGGCGGCTTCTATGCGGAGACCGAGTTCGACCTGAGCCGGGTGCGCGCCAACGGCACACGACTGCTCGAGGTCGGCCGGGCCTGCATCGACGCGGACTACCGGACCGGGTCGACCATCGCCACGCTGCTGGCCGCGCTCACCACCCACGTGATGCAGCACGGTTTCGAGCACGTGATCGGCTGCGCCAGCATCCCGATCGGCGGCGACCCCGGCGGCGCCGCCGCCGTGTGCCGCCGGCTCGTCGACACACACGGCGCGCCGCCCGAGTGGCGGGCGACGCCGCACCGGCCGCTCCCGGTCCGGTCGATCGGCCCGTGCCCGGCGGTGCCCGTGCCGCCGCTCCTCAAGGCCTACCTGCGCATGGGCGCGCGCGTCGGCGGCGACCCCGCCTGGGATCCCGAGTTCGACACCGCGGACGTCTTCATCGTCCTGCCGGTCGCCCAGATGGAGCAGCGCTGGACGCGGCGTCTTCTCCGCGCCGCGTGACGACGATGCGGACCACGCTCGCCTGCGCCCGACTCGCCGCCCGCCTCTGGCGGACGTCGCGGGTCGTTGCGCCGGGGCTCGACCCGGTCGCGCGGCGCCGCCTCACGCGCGAGCTCGCGCGGGAGACGCTCGACCTGCTCGGCATCGAGGTCCTGATCCTCGGCCGGCCGTGCCGCGATGGCCAGCCCGTGCTGCTGGCGCCGAACCACGTCTCGTGGCTCGACGTGTGGGCGGTGAACGTCGCCGCGCCCGCCCGCTTCGTCGCCAAGGCGGAGGTCGCGCGCTGGCCGGTGGCGGGCACGATCACGCGCGGCTTCGGCGCCCTCTTCATCAAGCGCGGCTGCCCGCGCGACGCCTGGCGGGTGAAGACCCGCCTCGCCGGCCACCTGCGGGCGAACGAGCGCGTGGCGGGATTCCCGGAGGGCACGACCACCGACGGCTCGCGGCTGGCGCACTTCCATCCGGCGTTGTTCCAGGCCGCCGTTGACGCCGGCGCGCTGGTGCAGCCGGTGGCGATCCGCTACCGCGCCCCCGACGGCTCGCCCAGCGCCGCCGCGCCCTTCATCGACGACATGTCGTTCGTCGAGTCGCTCCGGCGCATCGCGGCCGCCCCCGGTATCCGCGCCGAGGTGACGTTCCTGCCGCCGCGCACGGCGGCCGGCGCCTGCCGCAAGGCGCTCGCGGCGTGGGCGCGCGAGGCGATCGCCCGCGCGCTCGACCTGCCGGCGGATCGCCCCGATCGGGCGGTCCTGCGCCGCGCCGCCTGACCCGAGCCTCGAGGTGACCAGGGCGGGCCGCAAGTTGCTCACCGCGCGCCCCGGCTCACGCGGGGGTGCGTTGCGGGTAGAGTCGACGATCAGTAGTCGACGATCTTGTCGACCCGTAGCACCCAGCCGGCCTCGCCCCGTGCGAGCTTGTACTGCAGCTGGCGCGTGCCGCCGGTGGGATTCGCGTTGGTGTCCCCGGGGCGGTAGAGGGGAAATCGCTGGACGAGCGTGTTCTCCACCACGGCGAACTGATCGTGCCCCATGTAGCCCTTCGACGCCTTGGGGTTCTCGCTCACCGGTGGCAGGTAGATCTCGCTGAGGGACTTTCGGTTGTTCGCCGAGTACGCAACCAGCGACCCGTAGGACCCGCTTCCCGCCGACTGCACATAGACGTAGATCTCCGGGGACCCGTCCACGTTGAGGTCGGCCACCTCGGCGCCGACGACCGTGCCGTCAGCCTCGCGCGTGATCGGGGTGTTGTCGATCTCCAGGCCCGTCGGAACGATTCGCAGGGTGGGCAGCGACGAGTCGTTCGCGCAGGTGACGCGGAAAGTCACCCCCCGGAGTTCGAGGGTCCGGTCGAAGCCGTTCGGACCGGCCGGAGCGGGTGCGGCGGCGGCAGCCTTGCACTCGAGTTTCTTCCCGAACCAGTCGACCGTGGCGTCGCCGTGGTGCTCCCAGAACTCCACGTTCGCCGCAGTGTACTTGGCGCCGCTCCCGGCGGGTGCGGCGAACGCGATCATCTGGTCGTCGCCAAAGGTGATGACGGCGCTCGGCGGGTCGGTCTCCCGGTAGAAGGTCACCATGAACGGTTTGTGCTCCTCGCCTTTGCACTGGTAGCCGACCGGGGCCGGAGCCATGAGCTGGCCGGACTGAATTCGAATCTCCACCGTACGAGTCCGATAGCTGTCCTCGATGCACACACGTTTGTCGTCCGCCTTCCAGCAATCGTTGCGGCCCTTGATCCAGCCCCTCTGCAGCGCCTTCTGTTTGCCGATCTCCGCGGCCGGCCACCCCTTGATCGCCTTCTCGTAGACCTCGGCCATCTGGCGGTCGAGTGCGGCCAGCCGCGCGTCTGCGCAGATGAGTTTCTCGACTTCACCGCTCGCCTTCGAACAGTCGAAGCGCGGAGAGGGCGACTGCCCCGCAGCCGCGACAGCCGTCGCCATCAGGGAGACGGCGATGTACACCAACCGCGGCGCGGTCATCGGACTGCCTCCTGTCATCGGATCAGAACCGCGGCTACCAGCATCCCGAGTCAGGCAAGCCAGGTCGCTGCTGCCGATTCAACCGGTCATCGCAATGCTGCGTGCCAATATGGCTGCTGGCGTCTGGTCGCCCACGGTCTCGCGGGGCCGCGTGTCGAAGCGGTGGGCGCTGCGGTTCAGGGATGAAGCCGCCGGTGCCGGCCAGGACACGCTGCACCAACCCGAGCCCTTCAGTGGGTGCCGAGGGGCGACGTCCAGTAACGCCCGTTCGGTCACCCATGAAGACGGGCTGTCCAGGTGTGGGGGGAGTTCGCTCCGGTCATCACCTCCTTCGGTGCTTCGCAGGTCCCGTCGATCGTCGACGCTCCGGGTTCGTTCGTGGCCCATTGACCGAACCGGGGTCACTGCCTCACGCGTGAGCGTGCGAGGACGGAAGGTCGTGGTGGGAGCATGCGGGGTCTACGCGCGGCGGCGGGCGGCGGCCTTGCGGCGATAGAGCGCGACCCGCTTGCGCTCGAAGGGGCCGTGTTCCACCGCAAGCTGGGTGACGTCGAACTCGGTCTCGTGCCGGAGCATCGCGACCATGATGCGACAGAGGCGATGGGCGACGGCGACCACCGCCAGCTTGTAGCCCCGCCGCGCGCACAGCGCCGCGAAGTAGGGATGGAGCGGGTGAGTGGGCCGGCTGGCGTGGTGGGCCGCCTGGCAGAGCATCGCGCGTAGCTCCGGCGCGCCCTTCTTGGTGATGCGCCCGTGGGCGTCCCGGTCGCCCGACTGGTAGGTGGCGGGCACCAGGCCGGCGTAGCTGGCCGCGTGCTTCACGTCGGGGAAGCGACGGACATCCGCGAACACCGCGAGCGCGGTGGCCGCGACGACGGAGCCGACGCCAGGGATGGTCTGCAGCCGGCGCATCGGCGTCGCAAAGCTCGCCTGCTGGAGCGCCGCGAGCATCGCGTCGAGGGCCGCGACCTGCTCGCGGGCGCAGCGCCCCAGGGCGCGGTGCTGCGCGACGTAGGTCGCGAGGTCGTCGTGGCCAGCGACGGCCACGAGCACCTTGGCCCACCCGATCTCGGTGCCGAGGCTGCGGCTCAACGCCCCGAGCCCCGCAGCGCGGAGCAACGCCTTCACGGCCGTCACTTCCGCGGTCTGCAGACGCACGAAGTGGCGCCGGCGGGCCAGGGTCGCTCGCAGCCGCAACACCGCAGCGTTGGGCACGTGGACGATCGCCCGATCGATCCCCCGCCGAATGCCCTCGCAGAGTTCCGCGGCGTCCCGCCGGTCGCTCTTCTGCGTCGGCCGGTGCGCCTTGAGGCGGACCTCATGAGCGTCCACGACCACGGGGCGAAGCTCGAGCGCGGCGAGCTGCCGCGCCACGAAGAACGCGACCGTCCCGGTTTCCAACGCCACGGGCGTGCCCGCGGGGAGCTGATGATGCGCCCGCCACGCCGCGAACGCGGCGCGTGTGGTGGGGATCTCGCCCTGCGCAACGCGGCACCCCGCCGCGTCCTGGATCACAAAGGCGCTCTGCCGGCTGTGCACGTCCACACCTACGTAGTACGATTTCATCGGGCTGTCCCTCCTCGTCTGCAGTGGGGCTCCGTGCTCGGATGACCCCGTGGTGTGCCGCGAACCTAGCGATCGCGGCGGCGGGGAGGACAGCCCGTCTTCATCGATACACCTTTCGAGAAACGAGCGTTTGTAGCGCCCGTCTTCGCGCAGCATGGTTGTTGACCGCCCACCGAGATGGCGGTAGGCGTTCCGCGGTCGGGGTTCGAGTGGG
This sequence comes from uncultured delta proteobacterium, assembly GCA_963851365.1. Taxonomy (GTDB): domain Bacteria; phylum Desulfobacterota; class Binatia; order DP-6; family DP-6; genus CAVQLX01. Next base: position 282,705 of record CAWKPA010000003.1, read on the forward strand.
ACGGATCGGCCGAACCCCATCCAGCCAGCGCGCGGAAGCACGCCGTAGGAGGAGGCCCTGCATGACGACCCTGATCAAACTGAGCACGCTCGCGGCGCTCGCCGCCGCTGCGGTCGGCGTGCCGGCGGCCCACGCGGTCACCGTGTTCTCGCAGAAGGGCAGCGCCTGCTCCGCCACCTGGGAGACCGGCGGCGCGGCAGCGGTTCCGAACCGGAACCTCAAGAGACCATGGTCGCTCACCTGCACGGACGGCGATCCGGCGTGTGACCTCGACGGCCAGATCAACGGACAGTGCTCGGTGCGCCTCGCGGCCTGCGCGCTCCAGTCGACGGCGACGCCGATCGCATGCACGCCGCAGGTGCTGAGTCGGTTCCGCCTCGCGGGCCGCTCGCGCAGCTTCACGGGGCTCGCGGTTCCCGATCTCACCTCCGCGAACTGCGGCGCCCCCGGCATCGCCACGATCCGGCTGAAGGGCCGTTGCGACCGGCGCCTGCGGCCGTCCAAGCGGCTGAACGCGATCATCAACTTCAAGACCACGCCGAGCGGCAAGGGCAGGAACACGCTGAGGGTCCAGTGCGTGCCCAACTCGCAGCCCTGCAGCCCCATCATCCCGCCGAGCGGCTGCGACGCGATCTGCCCGAACAACCCGTCGCTCGCCGGCTCGCCCAAGCAGCTGTGCCTGCAGGTGCCGCTGGCCGACCCCAACACCAACTCGAACGGCTCCGACCTCGACACCGGCTTCACCGGCACGTCGCACAACTTCCCCGTCGTCGGCGGCGCCTCGCTGCGCTACTGCCTCAGCAACTGTGACGGCATCAACGACACCCTGTGCGACGCCTCGGGTGAAACCGGCGGCGGCACTCTCAACGGCGAGACCTTCGGCGCCCCGCTACCGCTGCTGAGCGCCGGTGTGCCCGTCTGCGTCGTGAACCGCTTCCAGCCCGGCCCCATCACCGGCACCTTCGACGTCGCGAGCGGCGAGGGCGGCGTGGCCAACGGCCCGAACCCGGTCAATTTGTTCTCGGACACGTACCTCCGCATCGGCAACAGCGCGGAGGTCTGCCCGCGTTGCGTGGTGCCGGGGATCAACGACGGCTCGGCCCTGGGCCAGAGCGGCTCCTGTTCCTCGACGGCGCGCAACCCCGGTTCGGCGTGCGTCGTCGATGGCTTCGTGAAGGTGGTCGGCGGCTCGGGCGAGCCCAACTACACGCTGTCGAGCAGCTGCCCACCACCGCAGGACGCCTCGAACCCCACGGTGCTCGACATCCCCCTGCGCCTCACGACAGGCACCAGCACCAGCCCCCCGGGGCCGAACCCGTGCCCCGGCCAGAACACGCCGGACTCGTGCCCGGGCGGGGGGGCCTGCACGGCAGCCTGCACCGACTGCGCCAGCAGGGGGCCGAACGGCGAGTGCATCGATCCCAAGGGCGGCATCGCCCAGGTGTGCTGCGCCAGCGATCCGCGGCGGTCGTGCTTCCCCACGCGGTCCGGCGGGTCCATCGTCCGGCAGGGTACGCCGGGCACGGAGAAGGCGCTCTTCGCCACCGCATTCTGCATTCCGGCGACGCGCGCGTCGCTGATCAACTCCACGGCCGGCCTGCCCGGTCCGGGTGCGCTGCTGCTCCCGGCCGACCCGGTCACCCGGCTGAACCACGTGCCGTAGCATCGGCGCGCGGCCGCGCGCCGCACGCCACGTCCCGACGGCGGGATCCGGTGCACACCGGGTCCCGCCGTTCGCTTCGGAACCGTCGCCCTCCCATCGAGAGGAGGACACCGACCGCGGCGCGCCGCGTCGGACAGAGCGTCGCCGCGATCGGCGGGACGGTGCAGCGGGCGGGTGACGGGCCGATGGGGTTCGCGCCCTCGACTCTCGCGTCACATCGAGGCTAGGGCCGTTCCGCCGCGACGAACGCGCCGCTGGGCGACCCGCCGACCGGCACCGCCGCGCACGTCGCCGGCGCCGGACTCCTCGGCTGCGCCGTGAAGCGGTCGGGCCGATCCGACCGTGCCGTCGACGGCGGCGTCCCCTTCGCGCGCGCCGGCGCGTCGGCGCACCAGCCGTCGTCGAGTCCGAGCCGCAGGCGCACGGCCACGCGGCCCTGCCGCTCCTCGTCGAGCGTATAGGGCCAACCCGACTGCCCGCCGCGGACGACGATGCGATCGGCCTTCACCTCGACGGTTCTCACGCCCAGGGCAGGATCGTTGCTGCGGAAGCGCCAGCCCCGGAACGTGCTCTTGCCGACACGGCTCCAGCCGCTGGCCGGCAGGGCGATCACCACCGCGTCGGGGGCGAGCCCGGCCGCGTTGTACACCTCGAGCACCGCGCCGCCGATCGTGGGATCGCCGACTCCGCCCGCGGCCGGCGGGACGATCCGCGCGCCGTCGCTCGACGACGTCTTCGACCGGAACCGGATGCGGCGCCGCGACGGCGCCGGGCCGTCGCGCAGCTGCAACGCCTGCACCGGCACCGGGAGCGCGGCCACGCCCGGGAAGCTGGCCGGATCGGCCGGGTCGGTGCCGGCATCCAGTTCGTCGCGATCGCGCACGCCGTCCTCGTCGCGGTCGATGCCCGCGCGCGTCCCCGCGCCCGGGGGCACGCAGGTGTAGGTGAGGGCCTGGCCGGGAACGGCGGCGAGCGCGCGCAGCGCGCCGTCACTCGTCGCGGGTTCGGCGGCGCGATCCGACTGGAAGCTGCCGCCGGCCTCGCGGGCCCAGCCCCGCGCCTCGCCGGCGACGACGCCCTTCACCACGAGATCGCACTCGCCCACCGCAGCACGCGCCGCCAGGAGGTCGAGGCGTGGTCCGACCTCCGCCGCGCTGCCGGCGTCGAGCGTGGCCTGCTGGCCCACGACCGGAGCCAGGTTCGAGTCGAACGCGAGCATGAACTGCTCCATGTCGCGGCGCTCCTGATCGCTTTGGAAGCCGACGGAGGGACCGCCGACGTTGTCGTTGCGGAAGACGGTGAAGTTGAAGAACCGGAACAGCGTGTCGACCGAGCCGTCGTGCAGGAAGCCGAAGCCCCGGACCTGGGGCCCCTGGAACGGGAGGTCGAGGGGCGTCTGGCCCAGCACGTCGAGCCCGCCGAACATGCCGATCTTCTGGTAGAGATTGCGGAGGTGCGGGATCTTCATGATCTGCACCTCGTTCTCGAAGCTGGCTTCACCATCGGTGCCGAAGTGGCCGAGCGCCGGCTGCAGCCGGTGGCAACCCTCGCAGGTGAAGCCGAGCGGCTGGCCCCCGAGCGTCAGGTTGATGCCGTCCGAGAGGCGGGGGCCCAGGAAGAAATTCCGGCCGCGCGCCTGCGCGGGAGTGAGCGAGTTGTCGAGTGCCCTGATCGGGTTCGGCGGCAGCATGATCTCGAGCGCGAAATCAGTGAACGCCTGCATGTCGGCGTGGTCGAGCTCCTCGGCTCGGCCCACCAGGCCGGGAAACGCCTCGTTGAAATTGTTGAACGACGTCACCTCGTCGAACGCCGACGCGGGCGTTCCCGGCGGGTTCGCACGGTCGCCTCGCCAGTGCATGGCGCCGCTGCCCCGCATCCCCCGCAGCGTCTGCGTCGTCATCGGCCCCTTCATGGGATGGAAGTCGGTCACCACGCCGGAGCCGTTGATCGGCGACTCCAGCGGGAAGAACGGGGTGCTCGGCGCGATGCCCAGCTTGATCGGGATGGGATTGAACTTCACGGCGGCGTCGGGATTGCCGAGGTCCCAGGCGAGGTCGTCCATGTCGCTGAAGACGTGGCAGCTCGCGCACGACGCCTCCCCGTTGCTGGACGTCTCGACGGCGTCGTAGAGGAACGGCCGGCCGGCCACCACATGCGGCGGCTCGGGACTGTGCAGCGCCGTCCGCTGCGTCTCCAGGCGACTGGCGAGATCGACGACCGAGACCGTGTTGTCGAAGCGGGTGAGCACGAAGAGGCGCGTCCCGGTCGGGTCGAGCACCACGCCGCTCGGCCCGCCGCCGCCGAGCGGAATGTAGCGCGCGCTCGCCGAGGTGGGGTCGAAGGTGTCCGCCTCCAGCGCCGCCGTGTCGAACACGCCGATGCGCGCCGAGCCGAAGGCGGCAACGTAGAGCGTGGACCCATCCGGCGACACCGCCAGGTCGACCGGTGTCGCCAGGCTGTGCGCCTTCACGGCCGGCGGGGCGGGATGCTGCGCATAGTCGATGTGCTTGTTGAGATGGCGCGGCGCCACGGCGCTGCCTGCAAGCACGGTGACGCGCGACTCCGCCAGGTGTCCCAGGACGGTGCTCCCGGCGAACACCCCGGGTCCCTCGAACCGCACCTCGTTCCGCGACTCGGTGTTGGACACGTAGACCGCCCCGCTGACCGGGTTGACCGCCATGTTGAACAGCGTGGTGCCGACACCCGCCCAGGCGGCGGTTTGCGCGAGCGTGGTGGCGTCGATGGCGAAGACGTCCTGGTCCGGCAGATCGAACAGCACGCCGGCGCTCCAGTCACGCCCGAGCGGGTCGAGCCATTGCCCCGTGGTCGGGTCCTGCTTCACGATGAGCGCCGTCTCCGGCGCCTGACGACCGGCGGCGTTGGTGCCCGGCGCGGGCAGGCCGCCCGGCAGCGTGACGCCGTCGACCACGCACGGCCCGGCCGCTCCGAACCCGTTGCACACCGCCGGCTCCGGGATGACGGTGCTACGATTGCCCGACTTGAACACGGCGGCGTACACTGTGGCGCCGTCGGAGCTGACGGCCAGCGCGCGCGGCGTGTCGCCGAAGAGCGTGACGATGCGGAGCGGCACGCCGCCCAGCGCCGGCCCGAGCGCGGCGGCGTCGAACACCCAGACGTCGGCGCGGTCGACCCCGGCCGTCGCGAGCTGCGGGTCGCCCGCGCCGGGCACCCCGGCCAGCGACGGATGGGTGCGATGCTGTCCGCGGTGCGCCGTGGTGACGAAGGCGCGACTGCGCCCGGGCCCCGCGAACACGATGTCCCGTGGCTCGTCGCCGACCAGCAGCGTCCGCACCACACGCGGCGGATCGGCGGCGACGTCCAGAATCGAAACCGAGTCCGAGAGGTGGTTCACCACCCAGACTTCGCCGGCTGACCGCGCCGCGACGGCGACCGGCTCGAGCCCCACCGGCACGGCGGCGCGGCGCACGAGCCCGCCCGGCGTGACGTCGAAGATCTCCAGGCGCCCGTCGGGGGTGTTCACCGCGAAGAGGCGGGCGCCGTCGGGGGAGAGCGCCAGTGGGCGGACCTGGCCGCTCTCGAAGGTGACGAAGGACGCGCGGGCGGCGACCGGCAGACCGGCCCACAGCAAGGCGACGGCGGCGAGCGCACGACAGGCAGGGGACAGCATATGCGCGGACTCTACGGGTCAGCCGGCCCTCCGGCAACGGAAACGGGGCGACCGGGCGCTCCGGGCCCCGAACGGTCCACCCCCCCGGCGTTTCCCACCCCGACCCGCGGTCGGCTACAACGCAGCCATGTCCTTCACCGAGGATGATGCCTTCCTCGCGCGCGCGCTCGAGCATGCCAACATCCCGGCGCTCATGGCGTCGATCGTCCACCTGACCGGCGACGCGAGCCTGCTCGACGGCCCCGTCCGGCTCCAGCCCGCGAACATGGGCGTCCTGGACGGGGGGTTGTCCCCCGAGGACGAGGCGGCGGTGCGGGCCCGCGCGCTGGACGCGCTGCGCGCCTACCGCGACCGCGGCGGCACGCTGCCGCCACCACCATCGCCCGACACGATCAAGCGCATGATGCGCTTCGTCACCGGCGAGGACGTGCCGGACGAGTACGTGCCGATGATGACCGAGGAGCTGGCGCTCGACGGCGGCGACGCGCGCGACGTCTCCTGGGCCGATGTGCCGCGCGACGCCCGCCGGCGGTTCTCCGTCATCGTCATCGGCGCCGGCATGTCGGGGCTGCTGGCCGCCATGAAGCTCGAGGCCGCGGGCATTCCGTACGTGGTGCTCGAGAAGGACGACGGCGTCGGCGGCACCTGGCGCGAGAACACCTACCCCGGCTGCCGGGTGGACGTTCCGAACCACTTCTACTCCTACTCCTTCGAGCCCAGCCACGAGTGGTCCGAGCACTTCTCCCGCCAGCCCGAGCTGCAGGCATACTTCGAACGCTGCGCCGCGCAGCATCGGGTTCGCGACCAGATCCGCTTCCGCACCGAGGTGCTCGCCGCTCGCTTCGACGAGGGCGCCGCCGTCTGGCGGGTTCGCGTGCGCACGGTGGACGGTGACGAGGAGACGTTGTCAGCCGATGCGGTCATCAGCGCCGTGGGGCAGTTGAACCGCCCGAAGCTGCCCGACATCCCCGGCATCGACACCTTCGCGGGTCCCGCCTTCCACTCCGCCGCCTGGCGGCACGACGTGCCGCTCGCCGGCAAGCGGGTCGCGGTGATCGGCACGGGCGCCAGCGCCTTCCAGCTCGTCCCCGAAGTGGCCAAGCAAGCGGCGCGACTCTTCGTGTTTCAGCGCCAACCCCCCTGGATGGTGCCGAACCCCGGGTACCACGCGCGGGTGAGCGACGAGAAGAAGTGGCTGCTGGAGCACGTGCCGTTCTATGCCCAGTGGCATCGCTTCGTGATCTTCTGGCCGGCGTCCGACGGCATCCTGGCCGCGGTCGAGATCGACCCGGAGTGGCCGTATCCCGAGCGCTCGGTGAACGCGCTGAACGAGATGATGCGGCTCTACTTCCTCGAGTGGATCACGCAGCAGGTGGGCGACGACCCCGCGCTGCTGGCGAAGGTGACGCCCGACTACCCGCCCTTCGGCAAGCGCATGCTGCAGGACAACGGCGCGTGGCTGGGGGCGCTGAAGCGCGACACCGTCGAGTTGCTCACCGACCCGATCGCCGCGATCACGCCGTCGGGCATCCGCTGCCGGAGCGGCGCGGAGGTGCCGGTCGACGTGATCGTCTTCGCCACCGGCTTCCACGCCAATCGCTTCCTTTGGCCGATGGAGATCGCGGGGCGCGGCGGCGTCACGCTCCGGGAGCGCTGGGGCGAGGAACCGCGCGCGTACCTCGGCATCACCGTCCCCGGGTTCCCGAACTTCTTCTGCCTCTACGGGCCCGGCACCAACCTGGCGCACGGCGGCAGCATCATCTTTCACGCCGAGTGTCAGGTCCGCTACGTGATGGGCTGCCTGCACGAACTGCTCTCGCGCGGGCTGCGGACGATCGAGTGCCGCCCAGAGGTGCACGACGCCTACAACGCACGCTTCGACGAGCGCCACCGCCACCTGGTGTGGTCCCATCCCGGGATGAGCAACTGGTACAGGAACGCGGGCGGCACGGTGACGACGACCTCGCCGTGGCGGCTGGTGGACTACTGGACGTGGACCCGCGCGCCGGCGCTGGACGACTTCGAGCTGCGCTGACCCGAAGCGCCACGGCAGGGCGGCGCGTGTTGCCGCCCCGGCCGTCGAATCGCGCCGGCGATTCTGGAAGACTGCCGCCCATGTCGCCCGCACGCCTGGCGCTCGTCGCCGTCGCCGTCACCGTCGCGACCACCCCCGCCGCCCGGGGCGCCGACGCGACCGCGAATCCCTGGTACCGGTCGGGTCGCGCCGCCGTCGCCGCCGCGCGCGCCGCCACCGGCGCGCCCACGCGCGCCCGCAACGCGATCCTCTTCGTCGGCGACGGCATGGGCGTCACCACCATCACCGCCGCCCGCATCCGCGAGGGCCAGCTGCGCGGCCAGGCGGGCGAGGAGAACGTGCTCGCGTTCGAGACCCTGCCGTTCACCGCCTTGTCGAAAACCTACAGCACCGACTTCCAGGTGTCCGACTCGGCCGCCACCATCACCGCGATGCTGTCGGGCCTGAAGACGAGGTCGGGCGTCATCGGGGTCGACGAGACGGTCGCCCGCGACGATGCCGCGGCGGTCGCGGCGGGCTCCGTGCCGACCTTGTTCGAGCAGGCGGAGGACCGCGGCCTGTGGACGGGCGTCGTCACCACGACGCGGATCACGCACGCAACGCCGGCCGGCGCCTACGCCCACACCGCGAACCGGGACTGGGAGCACGACGGCGAGCTCACGGCGGCGGCGCGCGCCGCGGGCGTACCCGACATCGCGCGCCAGCTCGTCGAGTTCCCGCACGGCGACGGCATCGAGGTGGTGCTCGGCGGGGGCCGGGCGTGCTTCCTGCCCGCGACCGCGCCCGACCCGGAGTACCCGGCCCAGCGGGGCGCCCGCACCGACGGCCGCGACCTGGTGGCGGCGTGGCAGGCGGCGCATCCGGGAGGCGCCTGGGTGTGGACGGGGGAGCAGCTCCGCGCCGTCGACGGCGCGCACACGCGGCACCTCTTCGGGCTCTTCGAGCCCAGCCACATGCGCTACGAGACGGACCGGTCGCAGGACGGCGCGGGCGAGCCGTCGCTCGCCGAGATGACGGCCCGCGCGCTCGCCATCCTCGAGCGGGCGCCGAACGGCTACCTGCTGCTGGTCGAAGGCGGCCGCATCGACCACGCGCACCACGCCGGCAACGCCTACCGGGCCCTCGGCGAGACCATCGCCTTGTCGGACGCGGTGCGCGTCGCGCTGGAGCGGGTGGATCTCGCACGGACGCTGATCGTCGTCACCGCCGACCACAGCCACACCCTGCAGATGGCCGGCTACCCCGCCCGCGGCAACCCCATCCTCGGCCTGGTGCGCGGGTCGTCGGGCGAGGAGGCGACGAGCGCCGCGCCCGCGCAGGATCTGACCGGACGACCCTACGCGACGCTCGGCTACGCCAACGGCCCCGGTCATCCCGGGGCGTCGAACGCCCAGCCGGAGGGGTCGAAGCGCTTCCCGCACGAACCGACACGGTTCCGCGGCGTGACACGAGGCCGGCCGAACGTCGCCGCCGCGCCGCCCGACGCCCCGAACTACCTGCAGGAGGCCACCGTGCCGCTGCGCTCCGAGACCCACGCCGGCGAAGACGTGCCGATCTACGCCGGCGGCCCCGGGGCCGCGCTGTTCCGCGGCGTCCGCGAGCAGCAGTACGTCTACCATGCGATCGCGAGCGCGCTCGGCTGGACGAAGTGATGCGGCCGCTCGACGGCGTGCGCGTCCTCGACTTCACCTGGGTGGTGGCCGGGCCGGTCACGACGCGCATTCTCGCCGACCTGGGCGCCGACGTCATCAAGGTGGAGCGGCGCGACGCCACCGACTTCGGCGACCGGCGCGGCGGGCTGAGCGGCTCGCTGATGCGCGGCAAGCGCAGCGTGGTGCTGAACCTCGCCGACCCGGGCGGCGTGGCCCTCGCGCGGCGCCTGGCCCTCGCGTCCGATGTCGTGATCGACAACTTCAGCGCGCGGGTGATGCCGGCCCTCGGCCTCGACCACGCGGCGCTCCGCGGCGCGCGGCCCGACCTGATCTGCGTGCGCATGACGGGCTACGGGCTCAGCGGCCCGGATCGCGACAAGGTGAGCTACGGGCCGACGCTGCAGGCGCTCACCGGCTACGTGCTGGGCATGGCCGAACCGGGCGGGCCGCCGGTCGGGTTCGGCTACTCCTACTCCGACCTCGCGGCGGGCCACCTCGGCGCGCTGGCCACGCTGGTCGCGCTGTGGCATCGACGCCGCACCGGCGAGGGGCTCCTCGTCGACCTGGCCCAGCAGGAAGCGGTGGCGAGTCTGCTGGGCCCACTGCTGCTCGACTGTGCCGTGCACGCTCGCCCCTGGGCGCCGGTCGGCAACGCGTCGCAGGAGGAGCCTGGCGCGCCGCACGGCGTGTACCCGTGCGCCGGCGACGACCGCTGGGTCGCCGTCGCCGTGTTCGGCGACGACGACTGGCGCCGGTTCGCGGCGGCGGTGGGCGACCCGCCCTGGACTGGCGATCCGCGCTTCGCGACGCGCGACGGCCGGCTCGCCCATGCCGCCGCGCTCGACGAGCACGTCGCGGACTGGACCCGGGCGCGCGACGCCGGCGCCGTGATGGCAGCGTTGCAGGCGGCGGGCGTGGCGGCGGGGCGCGTGGCCGACGCCGCCGACCTCTGCGCGGGCGACCCGCAACTCGCGGCGCGCGGCCACTTCGTCGGCGTGCCGACCCCCGAAGGCGGCACCGTGCGGCTCGACGGCCCGGCCGTGCACTTGTCGGACACGCCCGCGACCGTAAGCGGCCCAGGCCCGTTGTTGGGCGAGCACACGGACCAGGTGTTGTCCGGCGTGCTCGGACTCGGCGCGGGCGAGATCGCTGCGCTGCGGGCCGGCGGAGTGATCGGCTGATCGTGCCGGCGGCGCCGGCTGGACGCCTTCGCGGACGTTCGGCTAAGCTCGCCTGCCATGGGTGGGCGAAGCCGCGCCGTCATCTCGATCATCGGTCGCGACCAAAAGGGCGTCGTCGCGCGCGTGTCCACCTACCTCGCCTCGTGCAGCATCAACATCGAGGACATCCAGCAGAAGGTCATGGAAGGCCTGTTCATCATGACCATGCTGGTGGACCTGTCGGATCTCGGTTGCACGCTCGACGAGCTCGTCGACGGGCTCAAGCGGATCGCCGACGAGATCAACATGGAGGTGAAACTGCGGCTCGCGGGCAGCTCGGGCGAGCCCAAGCGGGTGGCGGTGCTGGTCACGAAGGAGCCGCACTGCCTGGAACAGCTCCTGCGCGACCGCGAGGCGGGGCGGCTGAACGGCGACATCGTCACGGTGCTGTCGAACCACGCCGATCTGGAGCCGGTCGCGCGGGCCGCCGGCGTGCCGTTCGCGTGGAGCCCGTCGACCGACAAGCAGGCCCACTTCGACTTCCTGCTCGAGCGGCTGGCGGAGGCGAAACCCGATCTGGTCGTCCTCGCACGCTACATGCAGATCCTGTCGCCGAAGGTGATCGACCGCTACCCCTTCCGCATCATCAACATCCACCCGTCGCTGCTGCCGTACCATCCCGGTCCGAACGCCTACAAGCAGGCCTGGGAGGAGGGCGTACGGGTATCGGGCTGCACCGCGCACTTCGTCACCGAGCAGCTCGACGCCGGCCCCGTGATCCTGCAAGACGTCTTCCACATCCGGGTCGGCGAGGACACGCTCGAGCACGTGCGGACGCGCGGCCAGGCGCTCGAGGGTGCCGTGCTGTCGCAGGCCGTCCAGCTCTTCCTGAACGACCAGCTGGTGGTGAAGGACCGCAAGGTGATGTTCCGCCCCGGTCGCTTGGCCGCCGCGGAGGGCGCGTGACCGACGGGTGCGCCGTCCTGGTCACCGGCCCGCACGCGGCCGACGTCGAGCGCGTCGCGCTCGAGCTCGATTGGCGCCTGCGGGCGCGCGGGGCGGACACGGAACTCGTCGATCCGCGCACTCCGCACGCCGGCGAGCTGCGCGACGACGGTGCCGTCCTGTTCGCCGCCGCCGCGCTCGCCCGACACGGCGTCGTCACGATCGTCGCGCTGCCGATGCCTGCACGCGCGGCGCGCGACCGGGCACGCGGCGCCGTCGGGCGGCTGATCGAGGTGTACGTGCACGCGGCGGACGATCCGGGAGCAGCCTACGAGCCGCCGCTGCGCGCCGAGGTGGAGGTGGCGCTGCCGGAGCTGGGCGCGGCCGCCGGCGCGGAACGGGCGCTCCGGGCGCTGGAATTGCTTGGCCTGCTCGAGCCGGGCGACAGCGGCGCGTTCTCGGAGGACGAAGAGCGTGAGGTGATCAAACGCCTCAAGGCGTTCGGCTACCTCTGACGGCCTTCGCATGTCTGCAACGCGGCGCACGACGGGGCTCCCAGGCGTGAGAGACGAACGGCGGCGCCGCCGCCTCTCCCGCCGGCACGGCGGCTGCTTTCCCGGAACCAGGCGATGTTCGCGGGCATGAACGACTGGGTGCGAGCGGCGCGCGGCGTCTTTGGGGCGCGCCGGCGCCGCTGGGCGGTCAATGGCTCGCGGCTGCACGTCGAGGTGCGGCTGGGGGAAGCGGCGCACCGCGACGCGCTCGCGGCCCGACTCGAAGCCGCGGCCCGGGCCGACCGCGGCATCCGCCGGGTGGACGTCAACCCGTTCCTGCGCCGGGCCGTGATCGAGTTCGACCCCGCCGCCGGCACGCCGGATCGGCTGGTCGCCCTGGTGGAGCGCGCGGAAACCGAGTGCGGTCTCGACGGCGTCCCCTTTCGGCTCGAGCCGGAACACCCGGCGGACATCGAGCCGTTGGTGCGGCTGGTGGCCGAGCTGGGTGGCGACGCCGCCGGGTTCTGGCTGGCGATGCTCGGGCGCCTGACCGCGGTGCGCGTGTTGCCGTTCGAGATCGACCTCCTGGCCGTCACTTCGGTGTTCGAGGGTATGCCGACGCTGCGCCAGTGGGTCGAGATGCGCCTCGGCCCGCAGACCACCAGCCTCTACCTGGGCATGGCCACCGCGTTGGCGCAGGGCCTGGCGCAGAACCCGCTGGGGCCGCTGGTCGACGTCGCGCACCGCTCGCTCCAGGGCGTCGAACGCCTGGAGCGGCGGCGCGCGTGGCTGGCCCGCGAGCCGACCTTCAGCGCGACGGCCGTAGGACCGGGGCCGTTCGACAGCGGGGAACGCCCCACGCCGCTACCGGCGGGACCGGTCGAGCAGTGGGCCTCGATGGCGTTCGCCGGCTCGGTCGGCGCTTTCGGTGTGGGCGTGGTCGCGACGGGGAGCATGGCCGAATCGTCCGCGGCGCTGGTGGGCGGCGTACCCAAGCCGGCGCGACTCGGCCGCGAGGCGTTCGCCGCGCTGCTCGGCCGCACGCTGGCGGCCCGCGGCGTCGTGGTGGTCGACCCGGCGGTCCTGCGGCGACTGGATCGCGTGAACTGCCTGCTGGTCCCGGAGGCGCTCGAACGGGACCCCGGGTTCCCCGCGCTCCTCGCGGCGGCGCACGAGGTCGAGCTGGCGGTCGAAACCACGCCGGACGAGGGCGACGACGCGGAATCCGTCCGGCGACTCCAACGCCGCTCCTGCGTCGTGCTCTTCGTCGGCGATGCGCCGAGCGCCGGGCACGGCGCCGCCGACGTGTCGGTCGGCGTCGTCCGGAGCGGCGGGCCGACGCCATGGGGCGCCCATCTCCTCGGCGGCGCGTCCCTCGAGGACGCGCGGCGGGTCGTGCTCGCCTGCGGCGCTGCCCGCCGGGTGGCGGCCGACAGCGTCACGCTCGCCGAAGCCGGCATCGGGCTCGGGATGCTGACGGCTTTCGGCCAGCGCCTCCAGTGGGCCACCACGAGCCGCGTCATGCTCGCCACCCACGTCGCCACGCTGCTCGCGATCGCAAACGGCGCGCGCCATGCGGCCGGCCTCGCGGCGCTGCCGGCCGCACCCCTGCGCGACGAGACTCCCTGGCATGCCTTCGACGGCGAGGAGGTGCTCGCGCGGCTCGACAGTGGCCCCACCGGGCTCACCGCGGCCGAGGCGCTCCGCCGGCGGGAGCCGCCCGCCCGCACGCCGACGCTGGTCGAGCGGCTGTGGGGGGCCGTCGGCGCCGAGCTGGCGAATCCGTTGACGCCGCTGCTCGCCGCCGGGGCCGGCCTGTCGGCGGCCATCGGGGCGGTCACCGATGCCGCGCTCATCGGCACGGTGATGGTGGCGGATGCCGCCATCGGCGCCGTCGAGCGCCTGCGGGCCGAAGACGCCATCGCCGAGCTCCGGGCGGATCGGCCGCGCACCGTCCGCGTCGTCCGCGACGGCGCCCTCACGACGGTGCCCGCCACGGACCTGGTGCGCGGCGACGTCGTGCGGCTCGAGGCCGGCGACCTCGTGCCCGCGGACTGCCGCATCCTGGAAGCCGTCGGCCTCGAGGCCGACGAGTCCGCGCTCACCGGCGAGTCCCTCCCGGTCTTGAAGCACGCGGCTCCGATCGACGCCGACGAGATCGCCGAGCGCGGGTCCATCCTCTACGACGGCACGGCCATCGCCGCCGGCAGCGCCGCCGGCGTCGTGTGCGCCGTCGGCGCGGCCACCGAGGCGCAGCGCGCCGGCGCCGCGGGCGCGGCACACCACGGCCCCACCGGCGTCGAGGCGCGCCTCGCCCGGTTGGTCGGGCTCTCGGGTCCCGTCGCCATCGGCAGCGGGCTCGTCACCGCCGCGGCGGGAATGGCGCGGGGCCGGCCGATGGCGGAGATCGTCTCGACGGCGGTGAGCCTGGCCGTGGCGGCGGTGCCCGAGGGGCTACCGATGCTGTCCACCGTGGCACAGCTGGCGGCGGCGCGACGGCTCTCCGCGGCGGGCGTACTGGTGCGCAACGCCCGCGCCATCGAGACCCTCGGCCGGACCCAGGTGGTGTGCCTCGACAAGACCGGCACGCTCACCGAGGGCCGCATCGCGCTGCGCTGCGTGTGGAACGGGACCCGCACCGAGGCGCTCGGCGCGCTCGGCCCCGACAGCATCGCCATCGTGCGCGCCGCGCTGCGCGCGACGCCCGAGCCGGAGCCCGGGCAGCGCGCCGCTCACGGCACGGACCGGGCGTTACTGGACGGAGCGGCGCGGGCCCGCATCGAACGCCGGGACGACGTCAACGGCTGGCATCGCGTCGCCGAGTTGCCGTTCGCGTCCGAGCGCGGGTATCACGCCGTCCTCGGCCGGACGGGCGAGGGGCTCCGGTTGTGCGTCAAGGGCGCGCCGGAGATCGTGCTACCGCGCTGCATCGCCGCAATGGAGGGCGCCCCGCTCGACGCGGCCGGCCGGGCGCGACTCGAGGTCGAGGCGAGCCGGCTCGCACGCGGCGGGCTGCGGGTCCTCGCCGTCGCCGAGGCGGCGGTCGCCACAAACGGCAGTATCGGCGACGACCGCGTGAACGACCTCACGTTCCTCGGATTCCTCGGGCTCGCCGATCCGGTGCGCCCGTCCGCGGTGCGCGCCGTTGCCGGCCTGCGGCAGGCGGGCATCCGCCTGGTCATGATCACGGGTGACCACCCGACGACAGCGGAGAGCATCGCCGCCGAGCTCGGGCTCGCCAGCGAGCACCGCACGCTCACCGGCGCCGCCATCGACCAGCTCGACGACGCCGCGCTGGCCCGCATCGCGCCCGATGTCACGGTGTTCGCGCGCGTGGCGCCGCGGCACAAGGCGCGCCTCGTCGACGCTCTCGAGCGGGCGGGGTGCATCGTCGCCATGACCGGCGACGGCGCCAACGACGCGCCCGCCATCCGGCGTGCCAGCGTCGGCATCGCCGTCGGCCGGCGTTGCACCACCGCCGCGCGCAACGCGGCGGATCTGGTCGTCACGGACGACCGCATCGAGACGCTGGTCGACGCCGTGCTGGCCGGGCGGGCGATGTGGGCGTCGGTCCGCGACGCCGTCTCGGTGCTGGTCGGCGGCAACCTGGGCGAGGTCGCCTTCATCCTGGCGAGCTCGCTCGCCGGCGGGAGCCCGGGGCTGAACGCACGCCAGCTCCTGCTCCTCAACATGCTCACGGATACCGCCCCCGCTCTGGCCATCGCGCTGCGCCCGCCGCCGCGCGTCACGCCCGAGGCGCTCCTGCGCGAGGGGCCCGACGCGTCGCTCGGGCTCCCGCTGGCGCGCGACATCATCTGGCGCGGACTGATCACCGCAGCCAGCGCCGGCGGCGCCTGGGTGGCGGCGCGGGCGGTGGCGCGCCGGCCGCGCGCCGATACGGTTGCGCTGGTGGCGCTGGTGGGTGCGCAGCTCGGGCAGACGCTCGTGGCGGGCGGGCGCAGCCCGGTCGTGATCGGCGCCAGCGCGCTGTCGTTCGGCGCGCTGGCCACCGTCGTGCAGCTTCCCGGCCTGTCGCATTTCTTCGGGTGCCGGCCGCTGGGCCCGATCGGCTGGAGCATCGCCGCCACGTCCAGCGCGGTCGCCACGGGCGCCGCCGTGCTGCTGCCACGCCTGCTGCCGGCCATCGATCCCTGGGTCGAGCGGCTCGCGGAAACCGCCGGCTGGCCGGGGGCGACGGCCGCCCCGGTCGTGGACCCGGCGCCGCATGCGGGTCTCGCGTCATGAGCCACCCGGTGCTCTGGCAGTTCCGCGCGTCGCACTACAACGAAAAGGCCCGCTGGGCGCTCGACTGGAAACACATCCCGCACGTCCGCCGGACGCTGCTGCCGGGCTGGCACATGCCCCGCGCGCTGTTCCTGTCGCGGCAGACACAGGTGCCGGTGCTGGTGCTCGAGGACGGTACGGTGATCGCGGATTCGACGCGCATCATCGCTCGCCTGGAGGCGCGGCAGCCCGACCCGCCGCTGTATCCGGCCGACGCCGACGAGCGGCGACGCGCCCTCGAGCTCGAGGACTTCCTCGACGAGGAGATCGGCCCGCACATCCGACGCGCCTTCTTCTTCGCCGCGCTCGACCACACCGATTTCATGGTCGCCCTGTTCGCGAGCGGCGAGCCGGCGCTCACGCAATCACTGTACCGCGCGTTCTTTCCGGTTGGACGCACGCTCATGCGCGCCGCCATGGGCATCGACGCGCCGCGGGCGGAGGCCAGCCGACGGCGCGTGTCGGCCGCGCTCGATCGCCTGGCGGCCGAGATCGGGCCGTCGGGCTACCTGGTGGGGGACCGGTTCTCGATCGCCGATCTCACCGGCGCCGCGCTCCTGGCGCCCCTGCTCCTCCCGCCGGAGTTTCCCTATCCGGTGCCCGCCCTCCCCGAGCCGGTGGCGCGACTCCGCGCGACGTGGGCCGACCACCCGGCGTTCGTCTGGGCGGCCGGTATCTACCGCCGCCACCGCGGCGACTCGGCCGCCGTCGAAGCCTGAGCCTCAGAGCCCGTGGGCACGGGCGAGCAGGTCGATCGGGTGCTCCACGGCGACCGGCAGTCCGCGCGCCAGCGCTCCCGCGCGCATCTGGAGGAGGCAGCCGGGATTCGCCGCGGCGACCACCTGCGCGCCGCTGGCCAGGACGTGTCCGAGCTTGCGCTCGAGGAGGCGCCGCGCCATCGCCGGCTCCGTGAGATTGTACGTGCCGGCGCTCCCACAGCAGATCTCGGACTCCTCCAGGTCGACCAGGCGCACGCCGGGGACGGCTGCCAGGAGCGTCCGCACCTCTCCCCGTACGCCTTGGCCGTGTGCGAGATGGCAGGGGTCGTGCACCGCGATGGTGCAGCCGAGCGGCTCCCGCGCGAGCGGCAGCCCCACTTCCGCGAGCAATGCGAGCGCGTCGCGGGCACGGGCTTCGACCGTCGCCGCCGCCGCATCGTCCGGCAACAGATGCCGGTACTCTCGGAGCAGCGCGCCGCAGCCCGCGGCGTTCGACACCACCCAGTCGGCGCCCGTGCCCGCCAGTGTCGCGGCGAGTCGCCGCGCCAACGCGGCGGCGCGCTCCCGATCGCCCAGGTGGAGCGGGAGCGCGCCGCAACAGCCCTGGTCGCGCGGTACGACGACACGGACGCCGGCGCGCCGGAGCAAGGCGACCGTCGCGTGGTTCGTGTCCGGGAAGAGCGTGTCCGCCACGCAGCCGGTCAGCAGCACCGCGGTGCCACGCCGCGGGCCGTCCGGCTCGATGACTTCCGGCAACCGGGCAGTCCGGCGCGGGCGCGGCAGCGCGGCGGCGTACGCCAGCGGCCCGCGCCTCCAGGGCGTACCCGCGAGAAGACGCGCGGGGAAGAAGAGCGCCCGCCGGAGCCAGGGCGTGGTGAGCACGGCCGCCAGCAGCCGGCGCGCGACGCGCGCCGGCGCGGGCCGATGCCGCTCGAGCCACGGCCGAGCCGCTTCGATCAGTTCGCCGTACGGCACGCCCGACGGGCACGCCGTCTCGCACGCGCGACAGCCGAGGCAGAGGTCCAGATGCCGGACCACCTCCGGTGTCGGAGCCAGACGGCCTTCCTCCAGCGCGCGCATGAGATGGATGCGCCCGCGCGGCGAGTCCGCTTCCGTGCCCAGCTCGAGGTACGTGGGACACGCAGACTGGCAGAGCCCGCAATGGACGCAGGCGAGCAGCGTCTCCGCCGCGACGAAGCGCGTCGTGCCGGCGGCGTCCGGCTGCATCATCGCGCGCCCCCCGTCATTCCCTGCCGACGGCGAGCTGCACCGGGCTCGTCTTGCCGCGCGGACTGGTTCGCGGCGCGTCTCGTACGACCCTGAACGTGCCGCTCGTGCGCCAGGCCCGCGTGACGAAGCGCTGGTTGCGGTCCGCTTTCCCCAGCTCGTCCACGAAGCGGGCCAGGATCCGCGTCTCGTCGAGCGCGCCCAGGCGTGGATGGATCCGTAGCGTGAGACGGGTCTGGCCGGCCGTGCCCTCTTCTTCGATCAGCTGGTAGTCGCACGGACCGCCGCCGAACTCGGCGGGCAGTCGCGCCTCGAGGAGATCGATGAGGTCTTCGATCGGGTAGCTCATCCCTTCCGCGGTCAGCTTCTCGTAGCTCCGAACGCCATGGACATGCAGCGTCAGCCCGAGTTCCTGCATCGCACATCCACAGTTCCGCTCGTCCAGCTCCGCGTAGTCGCCGTTTTCCGCGTTGAGGAGCAGGCGGCCGGCCGAGTCGTACAGCGTGGTGTACAGGAGCGGATGGATCGTGCCGTCCCCCCAGGGCATGGCACGCGGATTCACGACGGCCAGCGTATTGAGACTGAGATGCATCTCGTCGCGATGGATCGGCTCGGCGCACCCCTGCCCCGCCCAGACCGAGCCGGGCTCGAAGCCGTAAAGGACCGTCGTCTTCGCCCCCGCGGCCACGATCGCCTGGCGCTTCGCGGCGGTCATCGGCTCGCCGCTCGCCAGGAAGGTGACCCCGTCGAGCGAGGTCCCCATCTCCATGGCCCGCGTGGCGATGCGCGCCGCGTTCGAGGCCGCCGTGCGGACGCACGTGTCTTGCCCGCGGGCCCGATGCTCGGCGATCCACCGCACGATGACGTCCAGGTTCCCGTCACCGACAGGCTCGGGACGGCCGAACCCGGGCCCCAGACGCGTGCCGACGGCCGAAACCGCGCGCGCGAGCACGGCGAAGTAGGCCCGCTCGAGTCGAGTGGGAAACGGAATCGCGCGAGCGAACCACCGCTCGCACGGGATTCCCAGGCGCGCGAGCATCAACATGAACATCATCCCGGCCTGGCCCGGGAGCGGCGGCTCGAACGCGCTGTGCCGGCGCGACCCCAGGCCGTGCGCCAGGACGAACGCGCCCGCCGCCGTCGCCTGGTGCGCCATCCACTCGAAAGAGCTGGTCCCGCGCTGGGGAGGATTGTTGGTGCCGCTGCTCTGGCTCTCGAACCCCCGGACGACCATGCGCAGCGCTGCGGGATCGACCCGAAACCGCAGGCCTCCACGCACGACGTCCTCTTTGCCCTTGAGCTCCGCAGCCCTGAGGTAGACACCGGCCTCCGCGAGCCGCCGCAACGCCCCCTCCAGGCCGTGGCGTTTCGTCAGATCGCGCACGTCCACGAACGCGCAGCCCGCATGTTCGAGCAGCCGCCGATACGGACTCGACGGCCGCGCGTACACGCGTTGCTCGACGATCGCGAGGAACCGCTCTTCGCGAGTGGCGAGCGCACGCCGCATCAGTTCCGGAACGGCGTCGAGGCCCGTGCCCTCCGCCAGGAACCGCCGCACGCGCAGCGGAAACGTCACCGGCTGAGTCAGCGCGGTCCAGAGATTCACGACGCGGCGACCCGTCCGCCGCGGACGCGACCCGAGAGCAGCGTCCCGGCGCCGGGCACGACGGCCTCGAGGCCGAGCCGCCGGAGGACGTCGTACGCCGTCGCGACGGACGCCGACAGCACGGGCCGACCGAGCAGCGACTCCGCCCGCTCGATCGCCGCCAGCGAGGGCATCTGGACGCACGCGGAAAGCACGACGGCCTCGACGCCGTCCAGATCGAGGCTCCGGGCGATCCCGAGAAGCCGCAGCGGTTCGAGCGCGGCCACCTGGAGATTGTCCGCGACCTCGAGGCTCACCGCGCGGACGGTCTCGATTCCGGCTGTCCGCAGGTACCCGATGACGAGATCCGTCAGCGGCCGGAGATAGGGCGCGATCAACGCGATGCGCGAGACGCCGAGCGCTTGCACGCCTCGCACGAGCGCCCCGGCGCTGGTGACGACGGGCGCCGGGCAGCCGTCGACGGCGGCGACGGCGGCGAGATGGCCTTCGGTACGATCGTGCTGGCCGGCGCCCTGGCACATGACGGCGACGAGACAGGCGTAGGCCATGATGTCGACGCGCGCGTCGGCGAGCTCCGCGACGCAGCGGTCGCCGTCACGACCCATCTGCGCAAGCTCCTGCGGCGTCACGTTCCGCATCCGGACACGACTGGAGTGTATGGTGAATGTCTCCGGCGCGACCGCCGCGCGGCGACGGAACATCTCCGGAAGCTCCGTCTCCATGGTCACGTTCGAACTCGGAACGATCAGACCAATGCGATAGTGCTGGGCCATCCGCTCGGACACTGGGGTAGCATGCCGGCGGCGGCTGCCGCCATGCCGGTGGCGGCCGCGGCGTCGTCGCAGCTACCCGCCGAGCACCCGCCCCGCCAGCGCGACGCCGCTCAGGAAGGCCGCCTCGACGCGCCCACCGAGGCACCAGTCGCCGCAGGCGCCGACTCCAGCCCCCGCGTCCCAGAGGCAATCCTCGCCGACCGGCCTGGTGACCAGGGCGTGGCTCCACCGCTGCGTGGCGACGTGCCGCACCGGCGGCAGCACGCGGCCAACGACGGTGGCAAAGGCGTCCTGCAGCGTCGCGGCCACCGCGTCCGGCGCCGCCTCGAGGTGGGTGGCGCTCCACGCGGGCGTCGCATGCAGCACCCAGCGTTCGCCCGGTGGGCGCCCGGGCTTCGAGGAATCGCGCGCCACCCAACCGAGCGGCGACGCCGCGATCGTGGCGCCGTCGAAGTCCGTGTCAACGACGGCGCCATAGGCCACCATGACCGCGAGACACGGCGCCAGCGTCGCTGCGGCGGCGCGCGCCGCCAATCCCGCCACCGGCGCGAGCAAGGCGGCGGCGCGCGGCGCCTGTGCCGCCACCAGCACGACGTCGAACGGCCCCACCTCTTCGGCGTCGTCGCACCGGAGCCGCCAGCCACCGTCGGCCCGTTCGAGGGCGGAGACGACGACGCCGCTGTGGACCGTCAGCCCGCGCGCCAGGTGGCATGCGAGCGCGCTCATGCTGGGCGTTCCGACCCAGCGCGCCTCCGGCGACAGGGGGACCAGCGCTCCGGCCGGATCGCGTGCGACGAATCGCCCCGGCCACGGCGCCGCCACGCCGTCCCGTGCCCAGCTGCGAACCAGGCGGGCGAAGCGGTCGTCACGCGCCGTGAAGTACTGCGCGCCGTGGTCGAAGGCGTGCTCACCCGCCCGCCGCGTGGCCAGCCGCCCTCCGGGGGTACGGCCGCGGTCGAAGAGGGCGACGTCGACTCCGTGGTCGCGCAGCGTGCGCGCACAGGCGAGCCCGGCGAGCCCCGCGCCGACGACCGCCACCCGCGCCTGTACCGCCGGCACCACCAGCTACCCGGCGCGCGCAACCTGTGCGGCGAGCAGCCCGGCCACCGCGGCGAGGTCGAACGGCCAGGCGTAGCGAACGTCGACGCCCGGATGCCACCCCCGCAGCGCCGCGATCGCCTCGGGAATTTCGATCTCCGAGTGGACGCCGCCGGGCGTCAGCATCGACGGCACCACGACGATGCGGCGCACGCCGGCGCCGATCAGCGCCTCCGCCGCGTCTTCGAGCGTCGGCGCGCAGAACTCGTTGTAGGCGACCGCGAGCGCGGTCCCCCCGAGGCGGGGGCGGAGCGCGTCGGCCAGCGCCTCGAGCCCCGCCCGGTACGGGTCGGTCGCGGACGTGCGCGGCCACGCCCGGATGCGTGCGTCCAGCTCGCGTTCCTCGGCGCCCGGCGGCTCGCCGATG
This sequence comes from uncultured delta proteobacterium, assembly GCA_963851365.1. Taxonomy (GTDB): domain Bacteria; phylum Desulfobacterota; class Binatia; order DP-6; family DP-6; genus CAVQLX01. The sequence goes on from CAWKPA010000003.1 coordinate 304,377, forward strand.
GCGCGGCGGCGGCCCTCGAGCGACTTGAGCCGCGTGACCAACTCCCGCGGACAATCGCGCGGCACCGCGCCGTGGCCCACCAGGATGACGGCGGCGTCGCTCATCTGCGGGACGTTTTCACGTGGGGCGACCTCTGACCAGCGGCGGACGCGCGGGGCGCATCCCGGTTGCCGCTACCCGAAACTCGCCCGCGCACTCGGCCAGGTGGACGCATGGCTCGGACGGCCGACCACGACTTCTCGCGCTTTCCGGGGATCGCGACGTGGAATCCCCTGGTGACCGACGCGGTCCGCGAGACGCCCGCGGGGTACCGTCGCGCTCGGGGGCGCCTCGCCCGGGGGGAGGCGCGTCCCGCAGCCGGGACCGGACCGGTCCCGCAGGGTGCGGTCGTGAGCGGCGCGGCGCTCCTCAGAGCGTGCCGGCATCGAGCCGGGCCAGCACATCCGCGGCGCGGCGGCGCACGGCGGGCAGGTCGCCCAGACGCGCGACGCTCGCCAGCGGCATGCGCATGCGGTGATTGGCGGCGAAGCGCGCGCGATGGCGGTCCAGAAACGCCCAGTAGAGCGTCGTGAACGGACAGGCCTCGTCGCCGGTGCGGCGCATCGGGTCGAACGGGCACCCGGCACAGTAGTCGCTCATGCGGTTGATGTAGGCGCCGCCCGCGGCATACGGCTTGGTCATCATCCGGCCGCCATCGGCGTGGAGACCCATGCCGATCACGTTCGGCAGCATCACCCACTCGGCCCCGTCGACGAACGACGCCCACATCCAGTCCACCAGCGCGCCCGGCGCGACGCCGGCCAGCAGCCCCAGGTTGCCGAGCACCATCAGGCGCTGGATGTGATGCGCGTAGCCCCGCGCCTCGACGCCGCGCACCGTCTCCGCGACACAACGCATGCGCGTGCGGGCGGGGTCGGTGAAGGCGGGCGGCAGGGGTCGCGCGGCTCCGAGTCCGTTCTCGCCGCGATACCCGGGCATCCACAGCCAGTAGACGCCCCAGACGTACTCGCGCCAGCCGAGAATCTGGCGCACGAACCCCTCGACCGACGCGAGCGGCGCCGCGCCCGCGCGGTACGCCGCCTCCGCGGCGTCGCACACCTCGCGCGGGTGCAGCAGCCCGAGGTTCAGGTAGGGCGACAGCAACGCGTGCGCCAGGTGCCACGAACGCGTCGTCATGGCATCCTGGTGCGGTCCGAAGCCCGGCAGGTTGTGGGCGACGAAGTGCCGCAGCCGGGCGAGCGCGCCGGCGCGCGACGTCGCCCACGTGCCGTCCGGCGGCGCGCCGAAGACGCCCGGCGGCAGGTCGGCGAGCACCGCCCGGTCGATCTCGTCGAGCCGGGACCGCGGCGCCGGGGGCCAGGGCGCCGGCCCGCGGGGCGGCGGCGCGCGGTTCTCGCGGTCGTAGTTCCAGCGGCCTCCAGCCGGCGCGTCGCCGTCCATCAGGACCCCGAGCCGGCGACGCTGCCAGCGGTAGAACTCCTCCAGCCGCAGCCGCGGACGGCCGGCGGCCCAGGCGGCGAAGTCGTCCCAGTGGCAGAGGAACTGGTCGTTGCGCACCAGCTCGACGTCCTGGCGGGCGAGCCATCGCCGCATCGACCACGACATCGGCTCCATGACGCGCACCCGCGCCGGCCGGTGGCGGGCGCGGTGCGCCGCCAGGCCGGCGGCGAAATCGCCGGCACGGCGATGATCCACCTCGAAGCCGGCGGCGCGCAGCTCCCCGGCGAAGCGCCGCATCGCCGCCAGCACCAGATGCAGCCGCTGGCGGTGCCAGCGCTTCGCGCGGAGCTTGGCGTCGCTCTCGACCAGCAGGACCCGGACCGTCTCGGGCGTCGCGCCGGCGAGACTGGAGATGCCCCGGTGCAGCTGATCGCCGAGGACCCAGACGGTGCTGCGCGAACCGCGCGTCACCGCCGGCGGCGCAACCGGACGTCGGGCTCCCCGGCGGCGAACGCCCGGTCGAGGAAGCAGCGGGCGACCCGCGACTTCTGCAAGCGCTCCTGGAAGAACGCGACGGCGGCGGCCTGCGTCAACTCGTGCTGGCGGTCGGCCGTCATCGCCGGTCCGGCCGGCGCGCCGGCGCGGCATGGCAGCTCGCAGCCCCGCAGGTCGGCGCCCCGGACGGCCGGACCAAACGCCGCGAACGCGGCGTCGAACTCCTCCTGCGTGATGGCGTCGACGAAGCCGCAGCCGAGGACCGCGTCGTAGTTGCTCGTCGCGCCGCCGGTCACGATACCGGTGAACGCGGTGTGCGTGGCGCCGGAGAAGGTGAAGAGGCGGCGCGGCATGCGGGCCCGCGCGAAGGTGCGGGCGGCGTTCTGGTCGAGCGGCGTGATGAGATCGGCGTCACCGTTCACCAGGACCAGGGGGGGCGCCGACCTCAGCAGGCGGCGGGTGAACGGGCACGAGTAGGGCGCCATCGTGAAGGCGGCGCGGATGCGACGGTCGCGCAGGGTGGGGTTGTAGGTGACCAGCAGGGTGGTCAGGCCACCCAGCGACAGTCCCTGCGCGCCGATCCGCTTGGCGTCGACACCGCCCGCCAGCCACGACGCCGGGTCGTTCGACATGCCCAGCACTCGATCCAGGACGAACCGCACGTCGCCGGGCTGGTTGACGACGTCGGCCAGGTAGGGGCCGCCGGGCGTCGCAAGGCCGGTCAGCGGGAAGTTCGGCGCCGCCACCACGAAGCCGCGGCGGGCCAGCGCCTCGGCGATGTAGGCGGCGCCGAAGTTGCCCTCGCCGAAGCCGTGGCTGCTCACCACCAGCGGGTATGGCTCGCCCCCGGCCAGCGGCGCATCCTCGACGGGCGGCTGCGCCGATGCGCCATCGGCCGGGTACCAGATGCGGGTCGACAGAACGCGCACCGGCGACGCCGCGAATCCCGGGCGCGCCGGGGTGCCGCGCGCCGTGTCGACCAACGGCAGCGTGCGAACGCCGACCGCGCGCGGCCCCGGCGCGAGGAACGCCTCGGTGGTGGCGGCGGGCGGACAACGCGCGGCGGCCGCCGCGACGCCGGACAGGAGGCAGGCGGCCAGGGAGAGGAGACGCATGCGGTACTGGGGTCGCCGCCGCTACTGGCGGTTGCGGGCGATGAAGTCGCCGATCCCGCGTCGACCACCGGATTGGCGGCGTCGTCTTCCGCCGCCACGACGTCGACGTGGGCCAGCCCCTCGGCGATGATCACCTCGAAGCCGCCCGCGACGCCGCCAAAGGTGGGGAACGCGGGGTTCGGGGTGCTCGCGTCGACCACCCGCGCCGTGGCGCCGTCGCAGGACGGCGCGGCGCAGGGCCGAAGCTCTGCGCCACCGGGGTGAAGCGGCCCGGCACCGGCGCCAGGCCGTTGCTCGCCGCCGACGCCGAGCACCGGGATGTTCGACGTTGGCGGCCTGGGTCAGGTTCTCGATGTCGCGCCGATTGCGACCGATCGACAGCGCGGTCGAATCGAGCGAGATGCTGATCTGGCACTGCTGGTCGGCCTGCGCCTGCGTACCACCGCTGCACGCGGCGCCGACGTTGCCCGCCAGACACGTGCTCCCGACGAGCGTGCCGGAGCACAGCCCCGGTGACGATGTCGTGCCCGAGGCCCGAGATCGGATAGTACCAGTCCGACGAGTTCGCGCCGCGCACAGCCGGAGAAGGACGTCCGCTGGCGGTCGATCCGCACGGACTCGAGCTCCTGACCCCACACGCCGCCCGGCAGCGCGATCGGCGCCGGCCCGTTGTTCGGAGTGATGGCCCGGGGAAGCTCAGCCGTACTCGGTGATGTCGTTCCACGTGGTGAGACCGCCGACCACCGGTCCCGGGCCGCCCATCGACGTGGCGAGCGCCGCCGAGAGCGTAGCGCGGCGCGCCATCGTCGTCCAGGAATGCGCCGAAGAGCCCGTCGACCGTCGCGGGGGCCGGCACCAGCAGCGCGAGCAGCGACAGCTCGGGAACCGACGGCGATGGCGTTGTTGCCCGGGCGCACCCTGATCGACCTGCAGGATCACGCGCCCCGTGTCCGGGTCGGTGAGTCCCTGCACCCCGGCGGGCTCGGCCGATGCCAGGATCTTCGGCGACTGATGCCGAGGATCACGCCGTGCGCCGCCACCGCGCGGCGTGCAGACCGGCGGCATCTGCCCGATGCAATCCGTCGCCTCGGTGGCGATCGTGCACGGGGTGGTCCCGTCGACGCAGCGAGGCGCGCCGTCGCGCACCGCGCCGAAGAGCCCGCCGTCGACTTCGCCTCGATGCGGTCGAGGGTGTCCGGGGTCAGCGGCGTGGTCGCGGTGGTCCCCCCGCCGCCCTCGAGCAGCACGAGTCCGCGCAGCCGCGCGTAGCCCGGATCGGCCGGGCCGACGCCGCTCAGGTTGAAGTCGGTCGCGGCATAGCGCGCCGCGAAGCCGGTGCCGGCGGAGTGGCCGGCGAGGAAGACGTTGGCGTTGCCCGCGAGGCCGCGCTGGCCGCGGCGACGACGGCGTCGATGTCGCGGCTGAAGACCAGCGAAGTCCAGTTGGCGATGAACGGCGCGTCGGTCGTGGTGTTGAAGAAGACGGCGCGACGATTCGGGCCGGCGACGAGGTCGGGATGCAACGGCAGGCCGAGCTCCGTCGCCATAGTACCAGTCGAGCGCGATCTGCGGATCCCCCAGGGCGCCGGCGATGCAGCGCGCCGGCGCGATCTTCGAGCTGCTCGGTGCGCCGATCGTAGCCCCACAGCTCGACGACGAGCCCGTGGTCCTCCAGCATGCGCGGGATGAGGTTCTCCGCCAGCGCCTCGAAGTTGCCGGCGCCGCCACCGAAGCCGGGCACCGCGATCAGCACGGCATCGGGCACGAGGCTCAGGTCGTTCAAGAACCACCGCGTCCAGGTGACGTTGTTCAGGCTGGCGCCCGGGCCGAGCACGGTGTCGACCTTCGGGTACACGGTGGCCACGCCCGGCGATCCCGGCGTCTCGGCGGGCTGCGCGGCGCTGATCCCCGCCTGCGTGGACCGCTCGACGAGCCGGACGGCGGTCATGACGACGTCGAGCGCCGCGTCGACGGCTCCACCGACGACGGCCCCGTCGCCGCTGGTGAGACAATCGCCCTTCGCCTCCGCCTTCGGAATCGACGCGTCGTACTTCGCGCGCGCCTTGCTCACCGCCGCCTGCAATTTCGCGAGGTCGAACTTCTTGAGGTTCTTCGCATGCGCCTTGAGCGTGGCCCCCGCGCGCTTTCGGGCCGCGTTCAGCTTCGCGGACTGGCACTTCGACGCCGCCGTCGTGGGCCGCAACCGCAGCGCGGCGGCGCTGGCGACGTCCAGCGCGGTCTCCTCGAGCCGCGCGACGCCATCGTCGTTCGCGCAGCCACCCTTCGCCTCGGCCTTCGAAAAGGCGGTGGCCAGCTTGGCCGTCGCCTTCGAGACGCACGCCGGATCGGTGGCGAGCCCCTTCTTGGCGCCCGTCACGTCGCACTTGACGAGCGACTGAACGGCCTTGCCGGCCGCGTTCAGCTTCGCGGACCTGCAAGGCAACGGTTGTGCCGCCGCGGAGCCGGCGGCGACGAGAACGGCGAGGGCGAGCAGTGACGTGCGCATGGGCGGCAGTAGAACCCGAGCCGTCCACCACAGGCAAGGGTTGTGTGGCGCTCGCGTCTTCTTGCCCGCCGCGCCGCGGTCCGCGTATGGTCCGCGGGATGCCGACGCGCCCCGGGCGACTCGCCGCGTTAGCCATCTCGCTCGTCGCGGCCACGGCGATCGCCGCCGGCGCGCGCCCGCCCCGCACCCGGGTCGATCCCCGCCGCACCACGACGGCCGCCGACGTCAGCGACCGCTTCGTCTCGATCGCCGTCGACATGGACCAGCTGGTCGGCGGCATCTTCTGGGACCCCGCTGGCGGCCCGTCGCAGGTCCAGGTGCCGCCCTACGACTTCTCGCGCCAGGCCTTGCGCAGGCTCGCGGCGCCGCTGGCCCCGGCGTATCTGCGCCTCGGCGGCAGCGCCTCGGATGAGGTCTACTACGACGTCGCCGACCCGCCGCTCGGCGCCGCGCCCGCTCCCTTCGTCGAGCGGCTCACCCGCGCGCAGTGGGATGGTGCCATGGCCTTCGCGCGCGACCTCGGCTTCGACGTCATCCTGACGGTCAACGCCGGGCCGGGGCCGCGGGACGCCACCGGCGTCTGGCTCGATGGCAATGCCCGCGAGCTGCTCGCCTACGCTGCCGGCCGCGGCGACCCGGTCACCGTGCTCGAGTTCGGCAACGAGCCGAACCTGTTCGGGCTGCGCGCCGGCGTGCCGGGGTATACGGCGCCGCTCTACGCCCGCGACCTCGGCGCGTTCGCCGCGCTCCGCGACGCCGTGCTGCCCGCGGCGCGCCTCGGCGCGCCGGGCAACATCTTCATGCGCGGGCAAGGCGAGGAGTTGTTCCCGGGCGCGACGCTGGTGGCGGGTCCCCGCACCACCGAGACGCTCCCGCTGGTGGGCTCGCTGATCGACATCGTCGAGTACCACTACTACGCGGCCATCTCGACGCGCTGTCCGCCGGCGGGACCGCGCGTCGACGCGGCGACGGCGCTCGACGCCGCGTACCTGGACGGCATCGACGAGCCCACCGCCATTGCCGGCGGGCAGCGCGACGCTCACGCGCCGGGCAAGCCGCTCTGGCTCACCGAGTCGGGCGGGCAGTCGTGCGGCGGGCAACTGGGCGTCGCCGACCGGTTCGTGAACTCGTTCTGGTACCTGAACACGCTCGGGCGCATGGCGCGCACGGGGCAGGAGGTCTTTGTCCGCCAGACGCTGTCCGGGAGTTCGTACGGCCTGCTCGACGACGTGACGCTCGCGCCGCGGCCCGACTACTGGGCCGCACTGCTCTGGCGGCGACTGATGGGGACTCGGGCCCTCTCCTTCACCTGGGCGTCGCGCAATCCGGACGTCCGCCTGTTCGCGCACTGCACGCGGGGCACGACCGACGGCAGCGTCACGGTGCTGGCGCTCAACACGAACCCGACGGCGGCCGCGCGACTGCGCCTCCGGCGGATCGGCAAGAGCCGACCCGGCGGGCTCTACCTCGTGACCGCGCCCGACCCCGGGGGGTCGAGCGTGCAGCTGAACGGCGCGGTGCTCGCGGCGGCGCCGGACGGCACGCCCCCGCCGCTCGACCCGCTGCCGCTCGCGGGAGCCGTGGACCTGCCGCCGGCGTCCTACGCCTTCGTCGTCGTGCCGAGCGCGCGGGCGGCGGCGTGCACGGCGCCGTAGGCCCTGGTCAGCTCAGCAGGATCCGCGCGGCGATCAGCCAGTTGCCCGCGACGGCGACGCCGAACGCGATGGTGCGCCAGGGCACGAGCCCTCCGATGTAGGTCGCCGCGTGCGCCACGCGGCCCCAGAAAAAGAGCTGCGCGCCCAGGGCGGTCCAGCCGTCGTTCTTGCCAGCGACGTGCGCCGTCAGCACCAGCGCCGCGAACACGACCAGATTCTCGGCCAGATTCGCGTGCGCGCGTCGCGCGCGCTCGGCCCAGGCCGGCAGGCCCGGCGCCGCCGTGTCGCGATTGCCGAGCCCCCAGGCGAATCCACCCGGCACGCCGGGCAGCGAGGCGATGGCGACGTTCGGCAGCAGCAGGCAGAGCACTGCGGAGAGGGTGAGGATCGTCAGCTCGGTCGTCATGCGCGCCCTCTATCCGCAAAGCTGGCGATCTGCCAGCCCGCGCGTCTTGACTCGCTTCTGGAACGCGCGCAACGGGCTTGCCATGCCTACCGTCTACGGTGTCGGCCTCTCGCCGTTCGTGCGCAAAGTCCGGGTGATGCTCGCGGAGAAGCGCGTGCCCTACCAGCTCGAACCGGTCCTGCCGGGAAACCCCGACCCCGAGTTCCGCCGCATCAGCCCGCTCGGCAAGATCCCCGCCTTCCGCGACGGCGACCGCACGCTCTGCGACTCGTCGGTGGTGTGCCAGTATCTCGAGCGCATACACCCCGAGCCGCCGATGTACCCGTCCGAGGCCTACCAGTTCGCGCGGGCGCTCTGGTTCGAGGAGTACGCCGACACGACACTGGTGGAAGTGTTCGGCCCGAAGATCTTCTTCCCGCGCGTCGTCGGCAAGCGTCTCATGGGCAGGGAGCCGGACGAACCCGCCGTCCAGAAAGCCATCGACGAGGACGTGCCGCCGCGCTGCGACTACCTGGAGTCGCAGCTGGGTGACGGGCCGTATCTGGCCGGGGACCGCTTCTCCGTCGCCGACGTCGCGATCACCACCATGTTCGCCCACCTGCAGCACGCGGATGTCGCCGTCGACGCCGCCCGCTGGCCGAAGTTGGCCGCGTACATCGCCACCCATCTGGCGCGGCCGACGTTCGCGGCGCTCATCCAGGAGGAGAAGGCGTTCCTCGGCACGGCATGAGCCGGCCGGGCGCGAACTGCCCGGCCGGGTCGAACGCCTCCTCGAGACGGCGCATGAGCGTCGCGCCCGGGCCGAGGTCGCCCCACACGTCGAGCGACCCCTTCACCGGGGGCATGGCGCGCTGCACCACGAGCGAGCCGCCCGCGCGCTCGAGCGCCGGGCGCAGCGCCGCGACCAACGGGCCGGCGTCGCCCGCGTGCGCCACCGCGACGCGGATCACGCCGCTCGCCGCGTGCGCGAGCTGGCGCACCGCGGCGCCGCGCGCCCGCGCCGCCGCGTGGACCGCCTCCATCACGGCGCCGACCTCCGCCGGCACGGTGGCGGCGCGCAGGACCGCGGCCGCGGGCTCGGCGTCGAACGCGGCGAGGCGGCGGCGGACCGCGGCGCCGTCTTGCGCCATGGCGCTGCGGCGTCCGGCCGCCTCGGCGACCGCCCGCACCACGGCGCAGCCCTGCGCGACCTCGGCGGCGATGCCGGCCACGCCGACGGAAACCGCGGCGCCGTCGCCCGGGCCATCGGCGAGGGCGCGGGCCCCCGCCACTTCGAGCCAGAACGGATCCAACCGGTCGCGCACCGCGAGCGCCACGTCCGCCGCCTCCGCCGCCGTCCGGCATGCGACGACGACCGCCGCCTCGCAGGCCGGACGCGGCCGCAGCCGGAACGTCGCCTCGACGATCACGCCGAGCGTACCGAGCGCGCCGACGTGCAGCTTCGGCAGGTCGTAGCCGGCGACGTTCTTGACGACGCGCCCGCCGCCGCGCACGAGCGCGCCGTCCGCGCCCACCACGGTGACGCCGAGCAGGAGATCCCGCACGGTGCCCTGCGACGCGCGGAGCGGGCCCGACAGGTTGGCCGCGATCAGCCCCCCCACGGTGGTGCGGTCCGGCCGCGGGGGGTCCAGCGGCAGCCACTGGCCCGCCGCCAGCAGGCTATCTTCGAGGCGCGGTAGCGGGCATCCCGCCTCCACCGTCACGGTCATGTCGGCGGCGGGGTGGTCGAGGATGCGATCGAGGCGGTCGAGCCGAAGCAGCACGTCGCAGCGCGACGGCGGGCCGCCCACGTCGAGGTGTCCTCCGAGCCCGCTCGGGATCAGCGGCGCGCCGGCGCGGACGACGTCGCGAACCGCCTCGACGGTGCCCGGACGCACCACCCAGCCCGGCGTGAGCCCGTCGACCTGGTCCGGCGGGCCGCCCGGCGTCGCGAACCCGCCGCCGACGAGCGCCGCCCAGTCGGTCACCGGCCGTCCAGGTCCCGCAGCACCTGCTGCCAGGAGTGCCCGGCCGCCTCCGGGAGGAAGCGCAGGTGCTGCTCGACCCTCGGTCGCCAGCGTCCGTTGCGCCGTCGCTCCTGGGCGCGGATCAGCTCGACGACGTCGGCCCGGCTGCCGGGACCGCCGCGCGACAGCGCCAGCAGGACGAGGGCCAGCGGCGTCGCCACGGGGCACGGTACGCCGTCGAGCGGGCGCGCGGTGTCGACGGCGAACACCATCGGGTGGACCGACCCCACCAGCAGCACGTGATCCGGTACCCGTGCCCATCGCACCCGGCCCTCGACCGCGTCGTCGGGCTGACCGATCGTGACTTTCGCCCGGTCCGCCTCGGCCCAGAAGAGCGGTCGCAGCACCGCCTGATCGACGGCGAGCAGCTCGACGTCGCCGTCGCGCGGCCCACACCCGTGCGCGACCAGCGCGGACTCCCCGATCAGGCAGAACTTGACCCGGCCGGCGTCGAGGCGCGTCACCAGTTCACGGTCCACCATGGGCGCGTGTTGTCGTCCTCCGGCTGCGGATTTTCAAGCGTAGGGGGCGTTCATACCGGCGCGCGCCGGCGCGGGGCACGCGCTTCGACGCAGACCTTGGCGTCGGGGAGCACCTTGTGCGGGTTGGCGCGCTGCTCGGGATCGAAGACGGCGCGCAGGCGGGTCATCGCGAGGAGATCGTCGGGCGAGAACAGCAGCGGCATCTGCGCGATCTTCTCGACGCCGATGCCGTGCTCGCCGGTGATGCTGCCGCCCAGCGCGACACACGCCTCGAGGATCTCGCGGCCCGCCGCCAACACGCGCGCCGTCTCGTCCGGGTCGCGCTCGTCGAACAGCAGGATCGGATGGATGTTGCCGTCGCCGGCGTGGAACACGTTGCCGATCCGGATGCGGTGGCGCTCGCCGGCTGCGGCGATGGCGCGCAGGATCTCGGGCACGCGGGTGCGCGGCACCACGCCGTCCTGCGTGCAGTAGCTGGGCGCCAGGCGGCCGACGGCGCCGAAGGCGCGCTTGCGGGCCTTCCAGAGCGCCGCGCGCTCGGCGTCGTCGCGCGCCAGCCGCAGCTCCCGCGCGCCGCGCGCCGCGGCAGACGTCCTCCGACACGCGCCATCTGCGGGTCGAGTCCCACCGCCGGGCCGTCGAGCTCGACCAGCAGCACGGCGCCGGCGTCGGTGGGCAGCCCCACGTGGTACGCCGCCTCGACGGCGCCCAGGATCAGCCGGTCCATCATCTCGAGCGCCGCGGGGACGATGCCGGCGGCGATGATGTCGGAGACCGCCTCGCTGGCGGCGTCGACCGAGTCGAAGACGGCGAGCAGCGTGCGGTACGCCTCCGGCGTGCGCGTGAGCCGCAACGTCGGCGCGCGTGACGATGCCGAACGTGCCCTTCGGCGCCGACCGCGAGGCCCGACCAGGTCGTAGCCCGGGACGCTCCTCCACCGGCGCCGCCGAGCTCGACGACCTCGCCGTCGGGCAGCACCAGCTCGAGGCCGAGGACGTGGTTGGTGGTGACGCCGTACTTGAGGGTGTGCGGCCCGCCCGAGTTCTCGGCGACGTTGCCGCCGATGGTGCAGGCCGGCTGGCTCGACGGGTCGGGCGCGTAGTGGAGGCCCGGCCGTCTCGACCGCGTTCGACACCCACTGGTTCACCACGCCCGCCTGCGCCACGACGCGGCGGTTGGCGCGGTCGATCGACTCGATGCGGTTCAGCCGGCTGGTGCAGATCATGACCGGGCGCCCGCACCGGGCAGCGTGCCGCCCGAGAGCCCGGTGCCCGCGCCGCGCGGCACGAAGGCGAACGCCCTCGCGCCAGAGCACCCGCACCACGCGGCGACGTCCGCCGGCGTGCGCGGAAGCACGACGACGTCGGGCGTGGCCCGCTCCAGCGTGTAGCCGTCGCACTCGTAGACCGCGAGGGCGTCCGGGTCGTCGATCACGCCGTCGTCCCCGACGAGGGCGCGGAGGCGCGCTGCGAGCGAGGCCGGCACGCGGCCCTTCTAGTGCCGCGGCCCGGCGATGTCACCCGCGGCCTCAGCGGAAGGCGTGGCGCGACTCGAGGCGCTCGACCAGCTGCATCGCCTCGGCGACGTCGACCGCCTCGGCGAAACGGATCGTCCGGGAGCCGTGATCGAAGGCGACGGCCCCGCGCCAGCTGCCGCCCGGCCCGCGCCGCGTCCCCGGCGTGCCATCCGACGGATCGTCGCTCCACGGCGCCACCCGCAGGTTCGAGACCCGCCCCAGATCGTACCGCCGCGTGCGTCCGACGCCGAGGATCTTCCGCTCGAGCGACAGCTCAGCGGGACGCAGCACGATGCGCTCCTTGCCGAAGGCGGTCCACAACCATTTGGAGGCGACGACCCCGCCGGCGATCGTCCAGGCGGCGAGCCAGCCGACCAAGAACAGGTCGGCGACCGACCGCGGCCCGTCACTCGCGAGCTGACGGATGACGACCGCTTCCCCGAACCCCCACCCGACCAGCCACACCCCGGCGAAGAGGAGCAGGACCACGTTCCTCTTCGCGGGCACGGTGATCTCGAGCCCCGCCGGCGTGTCCACGACGACCGCACGCGGCGGCGACGGGCTCACGGCACCCGTCACGGATGCGGAGTGCGCAGCCATCAGAACTCCTCGCACATGCGATCGAATTCCTGTGGACCGCCGATGTTGCCGAACAGCACGCTGCGCGGGTCGTTGCTCAACGGGAGGCCGTAATACAGGACCCCGATGTTCTTCGTCACCATCTTCCGCAGCCGGCTCATACGCCGCTCCTCGGAAGCACGGACCAGCCCGAGACACCCCCGGTCGAGCCGCGCCGTCGAGACGACGGCGTACCGCTCGGCCTTCCGGTAGCTGATGGCGTAACGCCAGTTTGCCGCTGGAATGTACATGTCCTCGACGGTGAACCCGATGACGGTGCGGCGTCCGTCCGCTGGCTGCGGATACGTCGCGGCCAGGGCGCCGATCACCGCGTCCGAGACGATCTGGCCACGATGCGTATCGAACGCCGCCGACGGCAGGCGGAGGGGGGAGCGACGTCGACACGCAGACCGTACTTCTCCTGGTAGTGCTGCGCGAGTGTATCGAGAGTCGAGGTCGGGAACGCACCCAGCGGCACGAAACGGATTCCCCCGTCCCCGCGGAGCGTGCGCACGTCGATCGGCGCATAGGGCTCGTCGAACGTGATCCCAGTGCAGACGGTGAAGTCGTAGAGCACGAACACGGCCAACAAGGACAACCCGACGTGGATGAGCCCGTGCCGCACTATCCATCGAAGCCACTGCATCGTCGATCCGACCTTCTGTCACTGCCTGAATCCGCCGATGTCTGTCACGCGTGACTGTACTCCAGGGTGAGGGCTCGGGCGAGATGAGTCGCAAAACCGCGCAGTGAGCGGTTCGACCATGGCCCTCGCGTAACCTCCGGCTGCGCGCCGGGTTCGCAGACCATGCGCATCCTCCTCGCGGCCGCCGTCGCCGCGGTCACACTTGGCCTCGCGCCGGTCGCGACGGCCGACCCGCGCCCCGGCATCCACCGCCTCGTCGCGGAACGCCTCGTCGCGGGGAAGGGGCGTCGCTCCGCGGCGGGAGCCGTCACGCCGGAGGCCGGCGCCCCGCAGACCCACGCCACCGACTTCGCGGGCGACAACATCGGGTGCATCACGCTGTCGCGGCGCGAGATGCGGCGGTTCGGGTACCCCGGACACGCCTTCGTGTGCGAGGAGGCGGCGCAGGGCGAGGTGCTGGGCGCGGTCCTCGACCGCTGGGGCTACCGGCGCTGCGGCATCACGGGCGACTACGACGGCGACGACTGCTACACGCTGGCCATCTGTGGCGTGCGTGAGACCCTCTGTGTGCGTTGAGCGACGCGGGTCATGACGTCCCGGGGACCCACGTGATCGGCACGTGGCCCGGCTCGGCGGCGACGCGATCGAGCCAGCGGCGCACTGACGGGAAGGGGGCGAGCTCGAGGCCGGCGTCGCCGGCGACGTGCGTGTAGGCGTAGAGCGCGATGTCGGCGATGGTGTAGCGCTCGTCCACGAACCACGCGCGGCTCGCCAGGTGCGTCTCCATCACGCCGAGCGCCGCGCGGCCCTTCTCGAGGCGCTCCGGCAGCTCCGCGCGCCGTGGGTGATCGGCGGGCAGGTGGCGCACCATGTAGCGCGGCGTCGCCACGTACGGCTCGTGGCTGTACTGTTCGAAGAACATCCACTGCAGCACCTGCGCGCGCCCGAGGCGCATGCCGGGCAGGAAGCGCGTGCCCTCCGCCAGGTACCACAAGATGGCGTCCGACTCGGGCAGCGCCGTGCCGTCGTCCAGCACGAGCGTGGGAACCCGGCCGTTCGGGTTCACGGCCAGGAACGCGGGCGTGCGGGTCTCGCCGCGGTCGATGTCGAGCGGCGTCCAGTCGTACCGCTGCCCGAGCAGCGCCAGCAGGAGGCGCACCTTGTAGCCGTTGCCGGAGTCCAGGTAATCGAAGAGCCGCACGCTCACTCTCCCATCCGCGCGCGCACCCACGCGCCGATGCGAGCGATCGCAGCGTCGGCTTCCGGCAGCAGCGGGGCGAAGGCGTGCCACACATGGATCATGTCGTCCCACGCCTCCAGCTCCACGGCGACGCCGGCGGCGCGCGCGCGGTCCGCCAGGCGGGTGGCGTCGTCCAGGAGCGTCTCCGCCGTCCCCACGTGGACCAGCAGCGGCGGCAGGTCGTGCAGCGCGGCGTACAGCGGCGACGCCAGCGGCGCCCGTGGGTCATGGCCGTTCAGGTAGGCCGCCGCCATGGCGAGCAGGCCGTCGCGCTGCACCAGGGGATCCTCCGCGGCGCGCGTCTCTATCGACGTCCCGGTGCAGGCGAGGTCGGTCCAGGGCGAGATGCAGACGCCGCCCGCCGGGGGCGGGTCGCCCGCATCGCGCAGCGCGACCAGCGTGGAGACGGCGAGGCCACCGCCGGCCGAATCGCCGGCGACCACGATGCGCTCGGGCGCGATGCCCTGCCGCACGAGCCACCGATACGCGGCGACGGCGTCGTCGACGGCCGCGGGGAACGGGTGCTCCGGGCCGAGCCGATAGTCCACGGTGAGCCCGCGCGCGCCGCTGGCGGCCGCGACACGCGCAGCCAGGGCGCGGTGGGAGCGGACCGAGCCGACGGTGTACCCGCCTCCGTGCAGGTAGAGGACGGCGCGGGTCTCGTCGGTCTCCGGCGTGTCGACCCATTCACTCGGCACCCCGCCCGCATCGACCGCCGCCGTCCGGGTGCCCTCCGGGATCGGGGCGTTGGCGGTCAGGTCCTCCATGTGCTGGCGTCGGGCGGGAATGTCGAGATCGGGGGGCAGGGGGGGCGACTGGCGCAGCAGATCGACGAGGATCGCGAGCTGGTCACTTGCCATGGCGTCGCCTGTACCCCCGCCCGCGACGGGCGAGCAAGCCGAATCGGCGACACGGGCGGTCTACGTTGACAATGCGACACCCCCCCTCGTAGATCTCCCGCGATGCGAAACCTGCCGGCGCGACTCGCGCTGCTCGCCCTCTTCGTCGCCGTGCCCCGCTTCGCCGTCGCCGCCATGCAGGCCCGCGGCGGCGTCGAGCTGGTCACGGTGACCGGCGCGGTGGAAGGCGCCGAACTCGTGCTCGAGAACCGCAAGGGCGCCGAGGTCGGGCGGGGCGCCGCCGACCGCTTCGGCAGCTTCGTCTTCCGCGAGGTCGAGCCCGGCGCCGGCTACCTGGTTCGCAACCTCGGCGAGGGCGACTCCCAGCCCGTCACCGTGCTGGCCTTCGAAGACCACCCGGACGAATCCTTCTACCGCCGCCAGACGTTGCAGGACGGCCTCAACTACATCGAAATGCGCGACGGCACGCTGCTGGCCGCGATGGTCCGTCCCCCGCTGGGCCGCAAGCTGACGGATGGTCCGTTCCCGACCGTCGTCGAGTACTCGGGCTACGACCCGGCGAATCCGGACTCCCCGCAGCCCATGATGCTGATCGCCAGCGCCCTCGGCTACGCCACCGTGGGGGTCAACATGCGCGGCTCCGGCTGCTCCGGCGGCGTGTTCGACCTCTTCGATCTGCCCACCACCGCGGACGGCTACGATCTGATCGAGATCGCCGCCGCGCAGCCGTGGGTGCAGGGCGGCAAGGTGGGGATGGTCGGCATTTCGTTCCCGGGCATCAGCCAGCTGTTCGTCGGCGGGGCGCGCCCGCCGCACCTGGCCGCGATCACGCCCTTCTCCGTGATCGCCGACATCTACAACACGCCCGGCTTCCCCGGCGGCATCTTCAACAACGGCTTCGCCGAGTCCTGGCTGCAAGAGCGCGCCGACGACGCGCAGCCCGCGCCCGATGGCGGGCAGCGCTGGGCTCGCAAGCGCGTCCGCGAAGGCGATACCGTCTGCCTCGAGAACCAGCGCGTGCGCCTGCAGACCGAAGACCCGGTGGAGGTCACGAAGACGAACCGCTTCTACACCCCGTCGCTGATGGACGACCGCTCGCCCATCAATTGGATCGACAACATCCGCGTGCCGACCTTCCTGGCGGCCGCGTGGCAGGACGAACAGACGGGCCCCGGCTTCGCCGCCATGCTCGACCGCCTGCCGAAGCGACCGGACGTGAAGATCACCGTGGTGAACGGCGTGCACGCGAGCCCGCTCGAGCCGGAGATTCTCTGGAACTGGCTCGCCTTCCTCGACCTCTACGTCGCCGGGCGCGTGCCCGATCCGGGCCGGCTCGCCGCGATCGCGCCCATCGTCTACGACTCCGTGCTCGACGCCGGGGCGCCCACCCCGCCGCTGCCCGCCGACCGCTTCGACGGCATCGCCGACTACGCCGCCGCACGCGACCTCTTCGAATCCGACCCGCCCGTCCGCGTGTTGATGGAGAACGGCGCCGGCTCGTCCGTGCCGGGGCTGCCGGCGCCCACCTTCGAGCTGGGCTTCAAGAAGTGGCCGCCGCGCGAGATCAAGCGCACCAAGTGGTACTTCGGCTCCGGCGGCACGCTCGCCGCCCGCAAGCCCCGCGGTCAGGAGATCGTCTCCTATCGGCCGGATCCCGATGCGCGCCCACAGCAGACGCTACCCGGCGACGGCTCGTCCGACTCGTGGGCGCTCATCCCGCCCTACGACTGGCGCCCGTACCCGGACGGCACCGCGGCCGCGTGGGCGACGCCAGCGCTCGAGCGCGACGTCGTCATCGTCGGCCCGGGCAGCGTCGACCTGGCGCTGCGCTCGAGCGCGCGCGACACGGACCTCCAGGTGACGCTCACCGAGATCCGGCCCGACGGGAAGGAAACGTACGTGCAGAGCGGTTGGCTGCGCGCCAGTCTGCGCGCGCTGAACAAGAAGGAGTCGACGGGGCTCTCCCCGGTGCCCACGTTCCTCGAGCGCCAGGCGCGGCCGCTCCGGCCGGGCCGCTTCACCCGGGTGCGCGTCCCGCTGTCTGCCGTGTCGCACGTCTTCCGTGCCGGCTCGCGCATCCGCATCAGCGTCGAGGCGCCGGGCGGCGACCGCACCCGCTGGCGTTTCGACACCCCCGCTACCGGCGGGTCGGTCACGAACGAGATCGCGCGGGCGCGCGTCGTCCTGCCGGTGATCCCGGGCGTGCAGGCCCCGGCGGAGCTGCCGCCGTGCCCGGGGCTCCGGGGACAGCCGTGCCGGGAGTACGTGCCGGCGGCGAACGGGGGGTAGCAGCCGGCGTCACGCCGCGGCAAACGGGACGTGCTCGTACCCCTGCACGTTCGACATGTGTACCCGTACGCAGCGCGATTCATCGACCGAGAAACGCGGAAAGCGCCGGCAGAACTCCTCGAGCGCGACGCGACTCTCGAGCCGCGCGAGCGACGCGCCCAGGCAAAAGTGCACGCCATAGCCGAGGGCGACGTGCTGCTCGGGGCGGCGCCGGATATCGAAGCGGTCGGGATCGGGAAACTCGCGCTCGTCACGGTTCGCCGAGCCGGTGAGTAGCAGAACGCGTGCCCCCTGGGGCACGGTGGTGCCATACCACTCGACGGCGCTGGTGGTGACGCGGCCCTGGTACTGCGACGGCGAGGTGTACCGGAGCACCTCCTCCACCGCGTCGGGAATCAGCCCGGGATCGGCCACGACCCGCGCGTACTGCTCGGGGTGGCGCGCGAAGAGGACGCACGCGTTGGCCAGCAGCTTCGTCACCGTCTCGTTACCCGCCGCGCCCAGCAGCGAGCAGAAACCGATGACCTCCCCGTCCGTGAGCCGCGTCGGCGCGCCGTCGTCGCCCTCCAGCTCCGCGTCGAGCAACGCGGCAACCAGTCCGTCGTTCGGGCTCCGCCGGAGCGTCTCCACGAACTCGACCCAGTAGTTCATCAACTGCGCCATCGCGATGCGCGACCGCTCCGGGATGACGGGCGTCCCGTGGTCGCGCTCGAGCGACAGGTCCATCCACTCGCGCAACTGGCGCCGATCCCCTTCCGGCACCCCCAGGAGCGTGAAGATGACGTCCATCGGCAGTGGCATGGACAGCTGCGTCACGAAGTCGCCGCCGCCGTCGGCGGCGAGGCGATCGAGCAGCCGCACCGCCGTGGCGCGAATGATGGGCTCGAGCGCGGCCACGCGGCGCGGCGTGAACGCGCGGCTCACCAGTTTGCGCAGCCGGTCGTGGCGCGGCGGGTCCACGAAGATCATCATCGGCCGCACCGCGAAGAACTTCGGATCGAGGCGTTCGAGCTGCGTACCCTGGGCCGAGCTGTACGTCGCCCAGTCGAGCGCCGCGTCGCGCACGTCCCGGTAACGGGAGAGCGCCCAGAAGTCGAGGGCGTCGTTGCGGTAGAGCGGCGCGTGGTCGCGCAGCCAGCGATACGTGGGGTACGGGTCCTCGTGGAACTCCCAGGAGAACGGGTTGAGCTCCATCGCGACGGCCCGGATCAGCCGACCACGCCGGCACCGAACAGGCGATCGATCTCGCCGGCCGGGAACCCGAACTCCTGCAGGACCGCGCGCGTGTGCTCCCCCACACCAGGGAGCGGGCGACTGCCATCACCCGGCGTGCGCGACAGCCGAGGCGCCGGCGCCGGCTCGCGCTTGCCCTGGGCGTCGGGGATCAACAGCCCGCGCGCCACGTTGTGGGGATGCTCGTGCGCCTCGCCCAACCCCAGCACGGGCGCCACGCAGGCGTCCGTGCCGTCGAACACGGCGCACCACTCGGCGCGCGTCCTGGTGGCGAAGATGTCGGCGAACCGCGCCGCGGTCGCGGTCCAACTCGACTGATCCATCTGATCCGGCATGCCGGCGGGGTCGATCCCGAGGCCTTTCAGCAGCGCGGCGTAGAACTGCGGCTCGATGGCGCCGACCGACATGTACTGCCCGTCCTTGGTGCGGTACGTGTCGTAGAAAGGCGCGGCGCTGTCGAGCATGTTGGTGCCGCGCTCGTCGCGCCACATGCCGGAGTTGCGGAACTTGTACACGAAGGTGGCGAGGTACGCGGCGCCGTCGACCATCGCGGCGTCGACCACCTGTCCCGTGCCGGAGTGCGCGCGCTCGAGCAGCGCCAGGCAGATGCCCAGCGCGCACAGCATGCCGCCGCCGGCGAAGTCGCCGAGCAGGTTCACGGGGGCGAGCGGCTTCTCGCCCTTGCGGCCGAGCAGGGACAGCGCTCCCGAGATCGCGATGTAGTTGATGTCGTGCCCGGCCATGGGAGCGTACGGCCCCTCCTGGCCGAAGCCGGTGAGCCGGGCGTAAACCAGGCGCGGGTTGCGGCCGCGCGCGACGTCGGGTCCGAGACCGAGCCGCTCCATCACGCCGGGCCGATAGGGCTCGAGCAGGACGTCCGCCTTCTCGACCAGCCGCAGCACGGTCTCCACGCCCTCGGGGCTCTTCAAGTCGACCGCCACCGAGCGTTTGCCGCGCGCCAGCTGATCCATGGAGCCCGCCCCCACTCGATCGACGCGGACGACGTCCGCCCCGAAGTCGGCCAGGATCAAGCCGCAGTAGGGCGCCGGGGCAAGCCCGGCCATCTCGACGACACGAATTCCCTCGAGTGCGCTCATGCCAGGGCAGGTCTTAGCCTCGTTGCCCGGGCGCCGGCAAACCCGCGAGTCGGGTCGCGTCAGAACCGGCCGCGCATGCCGGCGGCCGTGAGGCGCGCCAGCAACCCGCGCGGCGCGAGCCGCATGGCCACGCTGAACGCGGTGTTGATCGCGCCGTTCACCACGACCCCCGACCTGGTCGCCGCGACCACCGCCTGGTCGGCCACCGTGTCCGCCGACATCCAGGCCGCGGCGGGCACCATGCCGGTGTCGACCTTTGCCTTCGCCTGAAATTCGGTTCGGGTGAACCCCGGGCAGACGCAGACGATGCGCACGCCCGTGCCGTCCAGCTCGACGGCGAGCGCTTCGGAGAAGCTCAGCAGGAACGCCTTGGTCGCCGCGTAGGTCGCCGAGTACGGCATGGGGCCGAAGGCCGCTACCGACGACACGTTCATCACCACGCCTCCGCCGCGCCGCACCATGGCGGGCAGCAGGCGACCCGTCAGCTCGACCGGCGCGCGCACGTTGACGCGGATCTCCTCCAGCTCGCGCTCGAGCGGCAGGCGATGGAACGGACCCGCGGTGCCGAAGCCGGCGTTGTTCACCAGCCAGTCGACCTCGATCCCACGACGGTCCAGCTCGTCGGCCAGCGCCGCCGGCCCCCCGGGCCGGCCGAGGTCGTTCGAGATCACCTCGACCGGGACGCGGGCGCCCGCGGTCAGCTCACGCGCCAGGTCCTCGAGGCGGTCGAGGCGGCGGGCCGTCAGCACCAGGGGCTTGCCGTCGCGCGCCAGACGACGGGCCAGCGCCGCACCGATGCCGCTCGAGGCGCCCGTCACGAGTGCGACGCGGTGGCCCATCGGGCTATCCCTTCTCCGGACGCACGAACCCGGACGCGACGCGCGTCGACAGCCGGTGCGGGACGAACTTGAGCGCGGCCAGCGTGATGCGGTTGACCCACCCGTTCACCACCACCGCGCCGCGTCCGACCGCGCGCACCGACTCGTCGGCCACCTCGTCGGCGGTTTGCTGGAGCAGCGCCGGCACGTAGCTGACGTCGACGTGGGCGCGGGCCTGGAACTCCGTGCGCGTGACGCCCGGACAGACGCACAGCACACGGACGCCGGAGCCGGCGAGCTCGGCGGCGATGCCCTCGCTGAAGCTCAACACGAAGGCTTTGGTGGCCGTGTAGGTCGCCATGTTGGGGATCGGGAGGTAGGCGCCGACCGATGCAACGTTCATCACCACGCCGCGGTGCCGCCGCACCATCGGCGGGAGCAGCCGGCCGGTCAGTTCGACCAGCGCCTCGACGTTGAGCCCGATCTCGTCGAGCTCGCGCTCGAGCGGCAGGGTGTGGAACGGCCCCACCGTGCCGTGACCGGCGTTGTTGACCAGCCAATCGACCACGAGCTCGCGTCGTCCCAGCTCCTCCACCAGGGCCGCCACCGCGCCCGGACGCGTGAGATCGCTCGGCAAGACGTCGGCCTCGATCCGGTGGGCCGCGCGCAGCTCCGCCGCCAGCGACTCCAACCGATCGGCGCGGCGCGCGACCAGACCGAGGTGCATGCCGTCGCGCGCCAGACGCCGCGCCAGCGCGGCGCCGATGCCGCTCGAGGCGCCGGTGACGAGCGCGATGTCCCGTGCCATCGACCGAGGCGGGTACCACGTCCGCCGGGCCGTTGACAGCCTGCGCTCGGACGGGCCATCACCTGTCGACGCATGGCCGCCCTCACCGAAGACGAGTTCCTGACCACCGTCCAACTCCTGGTCGACCATTTCGGCATCGACCGCCTGCGCGACCGGTTCGCGCGGCTCGGCGCCTTCACGTCGCGCCGCGGCGTCAACACGCCGACCCAGCTGGCGGACCGCCTGTACCGGCTCTCCGGTGGGCTGCGCCGCCAGGCGGTGCCGACCTACGCCTTCTCCACCCTGTGGTCGGAGATGGTGAAGGAGAAGGTGGGCGACGAGTGCGAACAGCGGCTGGAGGGCCTCGCAGAGCGGGTGAACGCCTGCCTCGGCCCGGACGAACACGTGCTCGACGGTAAGGGCGCCGAGCTCGACGAGGCACTGGCGGCGTACCGCGACGCGCTCGCCGAGGCCGCCGGCGCCGCGCTGGCCCGCGCCGACATGCTGTTGAAGGCCGTCCCGGACGTGGCGGCCCGCCTCCGCGCCGCCACGCCGGGACAAGGGTGACGCCGATCCGCGGGCCCGCGCCATGACCGAGCTGCGCCTTCGCACCTCGACCAAGCGAGAGATGGTCGACCTGACAGCCCGGGTCGCGGACGTCGTGGCCCACGCGGGCGTCGCCCACGGGTTGTGCAGCGTCTATGTACCGCACGCCACGGCGGCCATCGTCGTCAACGAGAACGACGACCCGAACGTCTGCGTGGATGTCCTCGATGCGCTGGACCGCCTGATCCCCGCCGGCGCGTGGCGGCACGACCGGGTGGACGGCAACGCCGCCGCCCACATCCAGGCGACGATCCTCGGCCCCGGCGAAACCATCCCGGTCGCCGATGGACGACTCGTACTCGGGACCTGGCAGGCCGTGATGCTGGTCGAGCTGGACGGCCCGCGCTCGCGACGAGTCATCGTCACGGTGCGCTGACGCGCAGATCACCGCGAGCGATCGCTTGGAGCCGGCGTTACGCCGAAGCTTTTTGCAGGTCCGGCGGGGCTTCCGCCGCCAGCTCGATCAACTGGTGCGACCGGGCGGCGCGGATCCCGCGCTCGCGCCACTCGCGGAGCCCGCGACGCACATAATCCGCGTTGATCTCCAAGGTGTCGCAGATGTTCTCGAACGAGAACAACCAGGTGCGGTCCGAAGACTGGACCCACTCCCGAGACTCCTCGAAGAGCTGCAGACCACGCGGATCACGAGCGTGGGCGTACTTCTGATAGCAGTCGATCGCGTCCTCCAAGACCGCGAGCATGAGCAACCGCTCACGCTCGAGACCGCCCGAACGGCGGAAGGCCGCAAAATACTGCGCCGGTAGTAATACGTCTGGTTCGAACAAGCCTGCCAACCTATCGTGCCCGCCGGCTAAACCCCGTCTGCCCCTCGCAACCATCGACCCCTCCTCCACTGGCGGGCCCACGACCGTGGTGGGTTTGGCGAACGCCCGAACTGCTACCACCCTGGACGTCGGCTGAGAACCGCTTTCCGGATGAAAACGTATGCACCCGGAGATTAGGGTCTCTTATCCCGCCCCCGCGCGCCTATTTCAAGGTATGTGGCCATTCGGAAAGGAGTTTTTCGCAAGCAGCCGCTCCAGCTCCCGATGGGTGCCCGCTCCCCATGCCTGTACCGTCAGGCTGGCTGGCGACTGCCCGGACGAGACCAGCTCACGCAACGATTCCAGATAGATACGCTCGTCATGCCCCCCCTCGTCGGGCACGGCCTGGCGCCGCAGCCCCTCCTCGGCGATGGCGAAGACCTCCCGCGCCAGCTCGACCACCGGGATGCCCTTCATTCGGACCGACATGCCGCCACGCGTCACCTCGCGATAGAGGGCGACGCAGTCGTCGAACCCCCATTGTCTTACGAGGTCCTGCGCTGCGTCGAGGCAGACTGACTCGTGGCAGAGTCCCTTCACGAGGGCCGGTAGCGCGATCACGCGGGCGGGAGGCTGGCTGTCGGCCGAGCGGAACTCGATGTACCCCTTCAGCCGGACTTCGGGGAACAGAGTGGTCAGGTGCAACCGCCAATCGTCCAGCGTTGCCCGCGTCCCGTCGATCCCCGTCTCCAGGAAGCGCCGGAACGTCACCCCGGTGACCTCCCTGCGGTAACGGCCGGCGCGCAGGACGAAGTAGAGCGGCACGTCGAGCGCCCATTGCACGTAGTCGTCGAACGACGCGTCGCGGCGAAAGGCGAAGGGCAGCAGGCCGCAGCGATGTCGGTCGGTATCGGTCCAGACGTAGCCGCGGTAGCTCAGCTGGCCATTCAGGGCGCCTTCGGACACGCACGAGTTCGCGAACATGGCGTTGATGATGGGCGCCAGCGCCATGCCGACATGCAGCTTGCGCATCGCGTCGCGCTCGTCGGCGTAGTCGATGTTGGCCTGGATCGTCGCCGTCTGCTTCATCATGCGCTGCCCGAGCGAGCCGACCCGCGGCATGTACTCGCGCATGATGGCGTAGCGCTCTTTCGGCACCCACTCGATGTCGTCGAGCGCGCTCACGGGCTGCATCCCCAGTCCGACGAAGGCGACGTCCAGGTCGCGGGCGACTGCGGACAGCTCGTCGACGTGGGTGGTGATCTCGTGCTGCGTCTCGTGGAGCGTCTTGTACGGCTCGCCCGACAGCTCCACCTGCCCGCCCGGCTCGATGGTGATCGACGCCCGGCCGCGGGCGAGCGCGATCGTCCGGCCGTTCTCCTCCTTGGGCTCCCACCCGAAGCGCTCCGCCAGCTCGATGAGGATGCGCTCGATGCCCCGCGGCCCCGAGAAGCCGAGCGCGCGGCCGCTCCGCGGATCCACGGCGAGTTTCTCGTACTCGGTGCCGATCGCCCAGTCGTCGCGCGACTTGCCCGCGCGATGGAATTCCTCGACCAGC
Organism: uncultured delta proteobacterium; assembly: GCA_963851365.1. Classification (GTDB taxonomy): domain Bacteria; phylum Desulfobacterota; class Binatia; order DP-6; family DP-6; genus CAVQLX01. The sequence goes on from CAWKPA010000003.1 coordinate 328,513, forward strand.
TGGTCGAGCCGCTCGATCGGCACCGCCTCACCGCTCGCGCGGAAGTCGGTCATGAGGCGGCGGACGCTATCCGGGCCCGGAGGCCGTCGCAAGAAGCGCGCCCGCCACGGCCACCACGGTCGTTTTCCCGCGTCTCCCGCCGGTATAGGGTGTGGGGTGCCCGGCCTCACACGCCGGTCGCCGCCCGGAGGACCCCACGTGAGGCCACAGGAGACCGTACCCGCCGACCTCGCCGTCGGTCCCCGCGTCGCCCAGTTCGTCGCGGGGGACTCGCCCGCCCACCTGGAGAAGACCCTCGACCCGGCCGCGCCGTGCGATCTGTGGCTGATCAATTGGGAGGCGGCGATCGTCGACAAGGAGGCGGCACGATCCACCACGCGCCGGTTCCTCGAATCACCCACTCGCCGTCCCCGAGCGCCGCGAGCGCTGCGGGTGAACCCGATGGGCACCGCGGAGGGGCGACGCGACCTCGACGAGCTCGCCGCCTGGCCGCCCGGACTGCTCGACGGCGTCCTGCTGCCGCTCGTCGAGTCGCCGGCGCAGGTGTCCGACGTCGCCGCGCAGGTGCCCGAGTCGATCGCGCCGCGGCTGCACCTGCTCGTCGAAACGCCGCGCGCCGTGCTGCGCGCCCTCGAGTTGGCCACCGCCCTGGCCGCGACGGGTCGCGCCGGAGGGCTCTTCGCCGGGCTCGCGGATTTCACCGCCGCGATGGGGGTGTGGGAAACCGGCGACGATCCCCAGCGGAACTTCGGCTTCTTCCTGGGCCAGCTCGTCACGGCGGCACGCGCAAGCGACCTCTGGGCGGTGGGGCCGGTGCCTCCGAGCCTCGACATGGACGTGATGGCCTGGGCGCGCACCTGGCGTGGCATGGGCTACTGCGGCGTGATGACGGTGCACCCGGCGCAGAGCGCGCGGGCCATCGCCGCGTTCGTCCCCGATCCCGACCGGCTCGCCGCGGCACTCGACCGGCTGCGGGCGCTCGAAGCCAGCGGCGGCGCGGCGACGCGCGTGGGCGGCCGCGTGGTCGAGGTGCCGATGTGCGCGCCCGATCTCGTCGTCGTCCGGTACGCCGTGCTGGCCGGCATGCTGGACCCCGCCGAGCACCGGCGGTTCTCCGCCCTCTTCCACTGACGACGCCGTGGCTACCCGCCGACGACCACCCGCAGCCGCGCTTCTGCTCGCGCTCGCGTTCGGCTGCGGCGCCGACGAACCCGCCGCGACCGCGCCGGCCTATGTCGGCTCCGCCGCCTGCGGCGGCTGCCACGAGACGCAGCATCGGTCGTGGGAGGGGTCTTCCCATCAGCTCGCCATGCTGGCGGCGACCCCGGCAGCGCCGCTTGCGGCCCGGCCGGACGACGGGGGCCCGCTGATCGCGCGTGACGGCGTGCTCCTCCTCCGTGGCGACCGCCTCGAGCATCCCGCCGACGTACCGACCGCCTACGTGCTCGGCCACCGCACCGTCGAACAATACCTCGGACCCGTCGTGGAGGGTCGCCTGCAGGCGCTGCCGCTCGCGTTCGACGTCCGGCGCGGCGAGTGGTTCGACCTGTTCGACGGCGAACACCGCACGCCCGCGGACTGGGGCCACTGGACGAACCGCGGCATGACCGCGAACGCCCAGTGCATCTTCTGTCACACCACCGGGTTCGAGAAGGGCTATCAGGAGGCGACCGACACCTACGACACCCGGTGGGCGGAAATGGGCGTCAGCTGCGAGGCGTGTCACGGCCCCGGGTCGCGCCACGCGGCGGCCCGGCGGGACGGCGGCGCCGACCCGTGGGTCGGCCGCGACCCCGACCTGCTGCTGGCGGCGTGCGGCGCGTGTCACAGCCGGCGTGTCGAGCGGGCGCCCTGGACCCCCGGCATGCGCTTTCTCGACGCCTTCGAGCCCGAGCTCTTCGACACCGACGCGTACTACCCGGACGGCCAGGTGCGCGAGGAGCTGTACGAGCTGACGTCCTTCCAGTCGAGCCGGATGTACGCGGAAGGGGTCCGCTGCTGGAACTGCCACGACGCGCACGCCGACGGCACCCGCGAGCAGGGCAACGACACCTGCCTGGGCTGCCACGAGCGCGGCTACGGCGAAGCGGCGCACACCCACCACCCGACGGGCACGCCGGGCGCCACGTGCGCAGGCTGCCACATGCCGGTCACCGTCTACATGCAGCGCGATCCGCGCCACGATCATTCCTTCGGCTTCCCCGATCCCGAGGCGACCCTCGCGCTCGGCGTGCCGAACGCCTGCAACCGCTGTCACGGGGAGCGCGACGCAGCTTGGGCGGCCGAGCACGTCCGCAGCTGGTATCCGGACGACACGACCCGCCGCGAGCGGCGCGCCGTCGCGACGGCGATCGCGCAGGGCCGACGTGGCGACGCCGCCAGCGTGCCCGCCCTCCTGCGCTTGCTCGGCGGCCCCGCCGATGCGGTGCGGCGCGCCAGCGCCGCACGCCTGCTCGCGCGCTTCCCGACCAGCGCCGGCGTGAGCGCGGCCCTGCTCACCGCGCTGCGCGACCCGGCGCCGCTGGTGCGAACCGGCGCGGCATGGGCGCTGGCGGAGCGTCCCTCGCTGACGGCCGAGACGCGCGCGGCCATGGTGACGGCGCTCGACGATCCGGTGCTCACGGTGCGGCTCCACGCCGCCGTGGCGCTGCGCGACGTCGCCCCGGGCAGCCTGCCCCCATCGGCGGCGGCCGCTCTGGCCCGCGCGACCGGCGAGTGGCGCGCCAGCCAGGCGATGGGCGCCGACACGCCCGAGGCGCGCTACAACCTGGCGATCGTGCTGGCCGCGCAGGGGCGGACCGCCGAGGCGGAAGCCGAATACCGCGCGGCGCTACGCCTGTGGCCGCGATCCATCCAGGCGCGCCACAACCTGGCCCTGCTGCTGGCCGCGCAAGGACGCGGCGAGGACGCGGCGCGGGAGCTGGAAACGCTGGTGGCGCAGGATCCGGTTCCCGCCAGCACCTTCGCGCTCGGCCTCCTGTACGGCCAGATGGGCCGGTGGCGCGACGCGGCGGCGGCGCTGGACCGCTGCCTGGCGGAGGACCCGCGGTACCCGCGCGCGCGCTACAACAAGGCGCTCGCCCTCGCCAAGGCGGGCGACACGACCGCCGCGCTCGACGAGCTCGAACGCGCGACCGAGGACCCGGCCTCGCGACTGGAGGCGGTGCGGACGCTGGTGGACCTGTCGCGGCAGGTCAACGACAGGCCGCGGCTGGAGCGCTGGGTGCTCGAGGCGGCGCGTATCGACCGCGAGGCCGCGGTCGAACCGGGCGCGCGCGAGCTGCTCGATCGCTGACCCGGCAGCCCGCCGGGTCAGGGGCCCGCGCGGCGCGGCACCCAGCGCGGGACGTGCCGGAGGTAGGCCGCGTACGCCGCGCCGAAGCGCCTCCGCAGCGCCGGCTCCTCGACCCGGACCACCCAGAGATGCGCCGCGCCCGCCACGGCCGCGGCGGCCAGCATCAACCCGCGCGAATCCCGCCAGAGCGCGACACCGGCGAGCGCCAGGACCAAACCCGCGAAGAGGGGATTCCGCACCCTGACGTAGGGCCCGGCGATCACGAACGCCGGCTGCGGCCCGCGCCGCGGCCGGCCGCGGCCGGCGAGCAGCAGCGCGCTGCGGGCGGCCAGGACCGCGCCTGCGATCGCGACGAACAGGCCAAGGATGCGCACCCGATGCCGCGCCGGCTCAGCCGGCGTAGTGGCTGCGCCGCTTGAGCGCGATCTCGCGCTCGAGATGGAAGATCTCCACCTTGTCCACGGCGTCGCCCTTCTTCGTGAACTTGTGCCCGCGGAGGGTGGCGGCGAGGACGCCCAGATCGGGCCGGCCTGGATAGTCGGCCACACCGCGAATTTCGGTGCTGGCGAAGACCGTGTCGCCCGCGAAGATGGGGGCGGTGTGGCGGCCCGTGGCGTAGCGGATGTCGCCCAGCGAATTGTCGCCCATGTCGGCCGACGAGATGCCCAGGCAGAGGTTGAACGGAATGCCGCCGAAGACGATCAGCTGCCCGCCGACGAACCGCTCGGGGTCCTGCGACACCATCCACTGGTTGCAGTGCACCTGCGACGTGTTGTCGAGGATCCCGGTCAGCATGATGTGGTCGGTCGTGACCACGCGGCCGCGCGAGTGCTCGATGACGTCGCCCGGAGTGAAGTCCTCGAGGTAGGAGTCCGGGTTGGTGAGGTGCGCCAGGTCGCCGTAGCGGCGCGCGGGATCGTAGGCCGGCAAGCCGAGCGTCACGTCGACAGCCTCCGGCTTCGCCTCGCCGGCGTGCAGGGCGGCGTCTTTGTCGCGCTTCCAGACCTGGACCTTGCGCTGGAACGTGAGCACCACCTCGCCCCGCTGGTTGCGACCCGTGGTCTGCACGTGCACGACGCCCAGCATCGGGTTGCTCGACGATCCCTTCACCCCGAGCACGCGCGTTTCGGCCTCGAGCGTGTCGCCGATGTACACCGGGGCGCCGAAGCGCATGTCGATGTACTCGAGGTTGGCGCGCGCGTTCTCCGACACGTCCTCCACGCTCTGGCTGAACACCACCAGCATCACGAGTCCAGGCGGGACCACCAGGCCCTCGAAGCCGTACGCGCGGGCGTAGCGGGCGTTCTTCGCGAGCGGGTTGGTGGTCATCGAGAAGTCGGTGAACAGGGTGAACAACCCCTCGGTGACGGTCTTGCCGCCCTTGTGGCGGTAGACATCCCCCGGCACGAAATCCTCCAGGAAGTGCCCCCGATGCTTCCGAATCACCGCCATGGCGGGGCTTGCTTACGGGAGGGGTCGGGAAGGGTCAACCCGCGTCGTGTCGCCGCCGGTGACCGCGCCGCGCGTGGACGATGCGAGCGCGCCCGCGGCGGCCCGCATGACGGCGAGAAGCCGCTGCCGCTGCCGCTCGGGTACGTCGTGGAAGATGCGGACGAGCTCTTCCAGATTGGGATCGCGCGCCACGGCCAACCCGTCCGTCGCGTCTTCCCGCCCGGGCATGAGCTCGTCGAGCACCACGAGGCGACGCGCATCGGCGGACAGCAGCTCGGGGTCGAGCGACGACACGGCCCGACGGAGCGACGCATTCACCTTCATCACGACCAGCAAGGGAGTGGCGAGTCCGCGTCCCCCTTCGAACCGACTGACCGCGCCCTGGCTCACGCCCGCCATCCGCGCAACCTGCTCCTGCGACAGTCCGATGAACTCCCGCACCCGGCGCGCTTGCCGACCCAGCGCCTTGATCCAGCCGGTCCAGTCGAGCGTGGCTTCACCCTGCCCGCATTCATCCCCGGCCATGTCGGACCTCTAGCGGCGCACCCCCCGACCTGTCAATGAACGGCGGCGTCGGCGGCGTGCGCCATCGCCAGCAGGCCCGCTCCCGCCTGCACCGACACGAGCGGGCGCAACGGCAGCACGCGCAGGTCGCTGGCCCGCTCGACCTCGGCGGCGAGCGACTCCAGGCGTGCACGTGTCTCCGCCGCGACGTCCCCCGCCCCCGCCATGGTCGCGAGTCGGTGCACCTCGCCGAGATACAGCGTCTGGTAGAAAACGCTGCAGACCGTCGCGTCCAGCACTTCGGCACGCGTCGCCGTTCGCGCGTATTCCGCCGTCTCGGCGTGACGCCGCTCCGCCGCGAGCCGTTTCGGCGCTTTGGCCAGATGGTCGCGGACCGAGCGGGTCAAGCGGTGATCCGGCACCTGCCCGGCGATCCGGTCGAAGAAGGCCGCCGTCTCGGCCACCAGCGCCAGCTCGCGGGCGGTGCCGTCGAGCACGGCGGCACGGCGGGTGACGGCCGCCGGCGAGACGTCCGCAAGCGCCGGCGCCGTATAGTAGGGAAGCTCGCACACCAGGGAGAAGGCGCCGTCGCACACGTGCCGCAGCCAATCGTCCGCGCAGGTGCCGGCCTCGATGACCGTCGCCGGGTCGTCGTCGAGGGTGCGCGCGAGGTACTCGTAGCTATCGGCGACGGAGAACAGCGCATAGACCGCCGGGGCGAGCGTCTCGAGGTACGGCACCTCGGGCTCGCCGCGGTGGAGCGGCAGGCCCTGGCGGGCCACCAGGTCGTGGAAGGCGCGGAAGAGGGAGGGGCGATCGTGCGACACGTAGAAGTAGACCCCGCAGAACCCGGCGTTGTGCAGCGAGTAGAACAGCTGCGGCCGCACGCGCTCCATCACCCGCATGACGGTGGCGGTCTCGGGCGCCGGCGTGGTGAACCGGAGCGTCTTGTAGTGGACCGGGAAGCTCCACTCGACCTGCTCGCGGTGGGGCGGGCGGTAGAAGGAGAGGGCATAGCGCAACGGCGAGAAGGCGCCCTTGAACCAGCCCTCGTTCAACACCAGCCCGTCGGGGTCGGCCACCGGGATGGCGTAGAGCGTGACGTCGAGGCGCCGGCGCAGGTCGTCGTCCTCCGCCAGCAGCCGGCAGAGGAAGTCGATGGTGAGGGTTCCGATCGGCTCGTTGGGGTGCGGGACGCCGAGCAGCAGGACCGGCCGCCGGCCATGCCCGACGGTCAGCAGCTCGATGGGACGTCCCTCGGCGGAGGCGCCCACGGTCTCGAGGCGGGCGACGCCCGGGAATTCCTCGGTCAGCGCGCGCGCTCGGGCCCGCAGCTCGTCGAGCGTGAAGAACTCGCGGTGATCCGGCACGCGGGCCAGTGCGGGGCCCAGGAACTCCATCCGGCCGGGTCGTCTAGCGCACGGCGGTGGCCCGGTCCACTCGCGGGCGCCCGGCCCGGCCGCGTGGCCGCCCTGGCGACGGTGCGTTGGGCTCCCCGCACGCGACGCCCGCCGTCCGGCACGTGGCGTCCGCGTGCTCCAGCAGGATGCGCCGCACCTCCTCGATGGCGAGCGGATGTCGCTGCACCGAGTGGCCGGCGAACGGGATCACCAGTTCGGACGTCACCCCGCCCAGGCGCGCGCTCTCGAAGGCAACGACCCCGTCGCTGGCATGCGGCGCCGGGCCGGGGCCGTTCACGGCGATGATCGAATGCGCCGAGACGTCGGCCGACACCGGGATCTGCGCCAGCGCCTGCAGCCAGACACTCCCCGGACGCATGTTGTAGACGCTGCCGAAGCGTGGGCCCCGCGGGTCGAGGAGGAGCGCGTCGTCGTTGCCCTCCAACAGGTCGCCCAAGGCCCCCAGCACGTCGCCGGGCAAGCGGACGAATCGCGTGAGTCTGTTCACCAGGAACCGCGTGGTCACGAAGCTTCCGCGATGCGGCGTGGCCAGGAAGACAACCGCCCGCACGAACGGCAGGGGACGTACGAACAACGCGCGTTGGAGGAGGTCCCGGGTTTCCGGGCTGACGTCGATCCGGTCGATCGGCTCCCGGCTGATCGAATCCCAGAGCCGGGTTCCCGCATCGACCGCCGTGAGTTTGGTGAGGAGGCCACCCTGACTGTGCCCGATCACGACCATCTGGCGGAGCGCGGCATCCGTGCCCGCCGGATCGAGCCGGGCCACGGCCTCGGTGAGGGCGTCGCGCAGCAGCATGGCGGAGTACGGGATCGGACTCCCGGTGCCGTAGTGGAAGAACCAGAACTGGAAGCGCTCCCGCACGCGCGGGTCGTTCTCCAGGCTGTTCACCATCTCGGCCCAGCGTCCCGCGCTCGATGCCGTGCCGTGGACGAGGACGACCGGGATCACACCGCGCCGGAACGGCCGGGAGAAGGTAAGGCTGGTGGCAAGGGTCTCGCGCACACGGTCGCCCCGAAAGAAGCCCAGGCGCTCCAACCTCCACTGCTGCGACTCGCTCAGCGTCCACGCGAGCGCCGCCGTGGGTTCCTTCTCGAGCGGCACCTCGCGCCCGTCGATCTCGACCGTCCGGCGACCCGTGGGGTCGTGGATCTCGAGCGTCCCGTGCAAGGTGGGCTGTCGCAGCTGGCGCCGCGGATCGTCGATACGCAGCAACGCGGTGACCGCAACGCGAACGTCCGGGCCGAGCGGATCGGGCGCGGTGTCGCCGGCCTCGAGCGGTCCCGCCCGGGCGGCCAGGGGAGCCCCGATGCCCGTGGCGCGGTACCGCACCCGCAAGCCGCGCACCCGCAGCTCGGCCACCGGAACGAATTGCACCAGGGTCCGTCCCTCCCACCGGAGCGCATCGGGCGCCATGTGGACGGCGAGGTCCTGGCCGAAGGGCAGGGCATACAGACCGGGGCGCGGGTCGACCAGCGTCCGGTCGCCGGACGAGAGGGCGCGCGTGAGCCCCCGGTTGTAGAGGTCGGCGGCGATGCGCAGCCGGGGGTCGAACGGGTCGGGGGGTTCGCCCGCGGCCTCGGGGAAGAGAAACGCCCAGGCGGCGACCGACGCGAGCAGGTAGAAGTCGCGCCGGTGCGTGGCATCGGCGTGGGCGAACGCCAGCTCCGCCAGCGCGAAGAGGTCGTCGTCGTTCCCCTGGCCGCTGGTGACGAGCGCGTGGATGCTCGCCAGCGCCGTCTCCGGCTGCCGCCGGAAGGTGTCGGCGAGGTTGCGGCGCGCGAGCACGTTGCGGCTGAAGAGGCTCGGACTGTCCGAACTGAGGGCGCTGCGGGTGAGGTCGCGGCTGACGTCCCGGGGCGACACGCGATCGACGCCGACCGGCGGGCCACACGCGGCGGTCGCCAGCGCCACGATCAGCGCCGCGCCGACACCCCTGCGCCGCGCCGGTCGCCGACACGCACCGGGGGACGGGCTCGCGGCGGGCATCGCAGCCCCAGGGCGGTAGCAGTCCGGCACGAGGACGACAAGACGAAGGCGCCCGGCCGCTTCACGGTCGACGGCGAGGCCGACCGGAGTTGACGCGTGCCTTCCGGTGTTGTTGGGAGTCTGCCGATGGGCCACGCACCCCGCAGGCGCCGACCATGATCCGCGCCGCCGCGTTCTTCGCGCTCTGGCTCGCCTGCATCGGCGCCGGGGCGGACCGGCTCGCGGTCGGCGCGGTGGTCGCGGCGGCGGCCACCTGGCTCAGCCTCCATCTGCTCCCACCGGCCTGGCCGCGGATGCGGCTCGCGCGGCTCCCCTGGTTCGTGCTGCGCTTTCTCTGGCAGTCCGTCGTCGCCGGATGGGATGTCGCTCGCCGCGCGCTGGACCCTCGGCTGCCCATCCGGCCGGGTTTCGTCACCTATCCCGTCGGCCTCCCACCGGGCCCGGCTCGCAACGTGTTCACCACGATCACCGGTCTGGTCCCCGGCACCGTGCCCGCGGGCGACGATGGCCCGGCGATCGTCTACCACTGCCTCGACGTCGCCGAGCCGGTGGCGGCCCAGCTCGCCGGCGAGGAAGCCGCGCTGTCCCGTGTGCTGCCGCCGGGAGCGGCGCATGCCTGAGTTCCTGATGGCCGCCTCGGCCTTCGTGCTGGCCATGGTCGGCCTCAGCCTGGTGCGCATCCTGCGCGGTCCGGGAAACGCCGAGCGCATGATGGCGGCGCAGCTCGTCGGCACGGGCGGCATCGCGGGCGTGCTGCTGGCGGGCGCGGCGACCGGAGCCCCCGCCACCGCCGACGTGGCGTTGACCCTTGCGCTGCTCGCAACGTTCTCCGCGATCGCCTTCGTGAAAAAGGGGACGCCGGACTCGCCCGACGCGCCCGCGGGGCCCCCGGCATGACGGTCGCCGGAGACGTGTTCACGGTCGCCGCCGTCCTGGCCGGACTCTTCTTCTTTCTCGCCGGCACGGTCGGCCTGCTGCGCTTCCCCGACACCCTCACGCGGCTGCACGCGCTCACGAAGGCCGACACCCTCGGGCTGGGCCTCGTCGTGCTCGGCCTGCTGCCGCGCGCCGCGAACGTGACCGGCGCGCTCAAGCTGCTCTGCATCTGGTTGCTGGTGCTGCTGGGCGGGGCCACGGTCTCCCAGCTGATCGCACGTGCAGCGCGGAGCGAACGGCCGCCGGCATGACGGTCCTGCACGTGCTCGACGCCGGCATCTTCGCGCTGGTGCTCGCTCTCGCCGTCTGGGTGGTGTTCGCCCGCGACGCCGTCGCGGCCGTGGTCGGCTTCGTCGCCTACGGGCTGCTGCTGGCGCTGGTGTGGATGCGCCTCGGCGCCCCCGACGTGGCGCTCACCGAGGCGGCGATCGGCGGCGGCTTGAGCGGCGTCCTGCTGCTCGGCGCGGCGGCGCGCCTGGGGACCGGGTCGCCGGCGGCGACGCCCACGCGCGGCCTCGCTCAGCGCGCCGTCGCCGCCGCGCTGGCGTCGACCGTGAGCGCCTGCCTGGCCGCGAGCCTTCTCTTCCTCCCCGATCCCGCCCCCACGCTCGCGCCCGAGGCGACGGCGCACGCCGCGGCCACCGGCCTCGGCAACCCGGTGACGAACGTGCTGATGGCCTTCCGCGCCATGGACACGATGCTGGAGAAGGTCGTGCTCCTGCTGTCGCTGGTGGGCGTGTGGTCGCTTGCGCCGGACCGCCTGTGGGGAGGCCGCCCCGGGCCGCGCCATCGCGCCGACCCGCAGGGTCCGCTCGCCTTTCTGGCGCGCGTGCTGGCGCCGGTCGGCGTGGTGATCGGCAGTTATGTGTTCTGGGTCGGCGCCGATCATCCGGGCGGGGCCTTCCAGGGCGGGACCCTCCTCGCGGCCATGTGGCTGCTCGTGATGCTCGCCGGCCTCGCGAACGCGCCGCCGACGGGACGCCGCGACCTCCGCCTGCTGCTCCTGTCCGGGCCGCTCGTATTCCTGCTCGTCGGTTTGGGCGGACTCGGCCTGGGCGAGGCGTTTCTGGCCTACCCGGTGGCGTGGGCGAAACCGCTCATCCTCACCATCGAGGTCGCGATGACCCTGACGATCGCGGTCACGCTCGGGCTCCTCATGGCGGGCATCCCGGCCCGGAGCGCGCGCGAGTGAATCCCGCCACCGTGTTCGGTCTATGGGGCGCGCTCGCGGTGGGACTCGGCCTGTACGGCGCGATCGCGCACCCGCATCCGCTCCGCATCCTCCTGTCGATCAACATCCTCGGCAGTGGAGTGTTCCTCCTGTTCGGCGCGGTCGGAAGGCGCGGCGCCGCGGCTGGGCTGGGAGGCGATCCGGTGCCGCAGGCGCTGGTCATCACCGGCCTCGTCGTCGCCTTCGCCGCGACCGCGCTGGCCGTGGCCCTGATCCTGCGGCTGGCACAGGCCCCCGGCCAGCCCACGCTGCACGACGCCCCGGCCGAGGGGCCCGACCGCGACCGATGACCGACCCGACGACGGCGGGCGGCTTCCTCCTGGTGCTGGCGCTCGTCGTGCCGGTGGCGGGCATTCTGCTCGCCGTCGCGGCGGGCGGGCGCCAGGTCGCGCGCATCGCGCTGCTGGCGTTGCCGCTCGGCCTCGCCGTCGCGCTCGCGATCGCCGCCCACCTGCTCCGCGCCGGCACGCCACTGGTCTACCGCCTGGGCGGGTGGGCGCCGCCGCTCGGCGTGGCGCTGCGGGCCGACTGGCTGTCCGCGCTCATGCTGGTCGTGACGGCGGTGGTGCTCGCGGCCGTCGGCATCGCCGCGCGCGCGGAGTTCCGCACGCCGCCCGAGGCCGGCGAAGCGCGGGCGCCGTTCGCGTTCTGGATCCTGTTGCTGGCCATCTGGGCGGGGTTGGCCACGGTCTTCACGAGCGGCGATCTCTTCACGCTGTACGTGGCGCTCGAGCTGCTCACGTTCGCCGCCGTTCCGCTGGTCTCGCTCGACGGCCGCCCGGACACGACCCGCGCCGCGTTGCGCTACCTGCTCTTCGCCCTCCTGGGCTCGATCCTCTACCTGATCGGCGCCGCGCTGCTCTATGGCGCGTACGGCACCCTCGACATGCTGCTCCTCGCGCAGCGCGTGCGCCCCGACCCCGCGACCATCGCGGCCGGGGCGCTCATGACGGTCGGGCTGCTCGCGAAGACCGCGCTGGTCCCGTTGCACCTCTGGCTGCCGCCGGCGCATGCCGGGGCGCCCGCCCCGGCCAGCGCCGTGCTGTCGGCGCTGGTGGTGAAGGGGTCGTTCTTCATCGTCGTCCGGCTCTGGTTCGACGTCATGCCCGGACTCCCGGGGCCGATCGCCGGCCAGCTCCTCGCGGGGCTGGGCGCGGTCGCGATCGTGTGCGGCAGCGCTCTCGCGCTCCGGCAGGAACGGCTCAAGCTCATGATCGCGTATTCCACGCTGGGCCAGCTCGGCTATCTCTTCCTGATGTTCTCGCTCGCCGCCGACCCCGTGTCGGGCCACCTCGTGCGCGGCGATGCGCTCGCCGGCGGCATGGTGCAGGCCGTCTCGCACGCGACGGCGAAGGCCGCCATGTTCCTCGCCGCCGGCGCGATCTACGCGGCGTTGGGGCACGACCGGCTGACCGGGCTCGGCGGGGTCGCACGGGCGGCGCCGATCGCCCTCACCGCCTTCGTGCTGGGCGGGGTGGCGCTCACGGGTGTGGCGCCGAGCGGCGCCGGCGTCGCGAAGAAGCTCCTGCTCGACGCCGCCGCGCACACGGGACAATGGTGGTGGGCGGCCGTGCTGCAGGCGGGCGGGTTCTTCACCGCCGGCTACGTGCTCCTGGTCCTCGCCCATGCGTTCGCGCCGGCGACGGAGGGGCAGGCCACGCGGGCGGCCGCCCCGCGCGCAGGGCAGGCGGCGGCCCTGACGCTCGCGCTCTGCTCGCTGCTGCTCGGCCTCGCGGCCGCCGGCCCGCTGCCGCAGGCAGCGCCGGCAAATCCGCTCGCGCCGGGCGAGCTCGGCGCGACGCTGCTGCTCGTCCTCGGCGGGGCGGCGCTCGCCGTCACCCTCGGGCGCACGCTGCCGCGACCCTGGTCGGGCGGGGGCACGCTCGTCGCGGGCCTGCGGCGGGTCGGCGCGAGCCTGGGCGGGACACTCGAACGCGCGGACGTCGCCCTGCGTCAGTGGCCCGCGGCCTGTGTCACACTGCTCGCGCTGGTGGTCGTGTTCGGCGCCGCCATTGCCTCGAACCCGTCGGCGATGCGCGCACGCACGTACGGGAAGAACGGGTTCGACAGCATGCGGAGGGAGACGTTCGGATTCACCGTCAGCGCCCCGATCTCGCCACGGGCGGCGAGCGTCCCCAGCTGGATGCCGAAGCGGTCCGCCGGGTCGGGCTCGAGGCCGTACAGCCCGTCGTCCAGCGGGAACGGCACGGCGACGTGGGACAAGGAGAAGACGTCCTCGGGGTAGCGTACGTCGAGGGTCCGGGTGCGTTCGACGATGGCGCCGGCGTCGGTGACGCGCTCCACCACCTGGCTGGTGGCGGCGTCCGCGGTGGTGACGACGGTGGTGCGGTAGCGGTGCGGCGGCGGCGGCAGCAGGCGCTCCACCTTGGTCTCCGCCGCGGCCCGGAGCAGCGGCGCGAACTTCGATGCGCGGTTGACGTCGAACACCACCAGCTCGCTGCCGTTCGCCGGGAGGTGCGCGTAGAACGCGTCGACGATCGCCCGGGTGCTCACGGTGAAGTCCACCGCGGACTGGAACGTGAGGACCGGCGGCAGTTCGCCCAACCGGCCGGCGCCGGCGAGGCGGAGGATCTGCGCCTGCAACGCCGCGGTCAGCCGCTGCGACTGGCGCGCACCGTTGACGGGGAACGACTCGTACTTGAACGGGTTGAACTCGGGCCGCACGCTGAGCCAGGCCGCGTTGGCGAACGCCGGAAAGATCGCCGGCCAGCCGGCGATACCCGCGAAGCGCGCGAAGCGCGTGATGCCGATCATCGGGGACAGCAGCACCACGCGCGCCGGCCGGGCCAACCCCGGATCCTCGAGGGCGTCCATCGCATACTGCAGCGCCAGCGCACCCCCGTTCGAATAGCCGACGACGTGCAACGGCGCCGAGGGCCCGGTACGCCGGCGCGCCTCGCGCACCGCCAGTCGGGTGGCAGCCTGCCAGTCCTCCCACTCCACGTCGGTCAGGCCGGCCGGCACCGTGCCGTGCCCGGGGAGGCGAATCGCCACCGCCACCCAGCCGCGGGCCCGGTAGACCTCGCCGACGTGGCGAGCACTGTACGGCGAATCCGTGAGACCGTGGAGCAGGACGACCGCGCCCGCCGGCGGACCGTCCGGCTCCAGCACGGCCGACCGGTTCCAGTCGCGCGCCAGGCGGGGGGGATAGACCGGGCTCGAGGCGGCGTAGCGGTTGAACTTCACCCGATCGCCGGCGGCGGCCGTTTCCACCACGTGGTCACGGACCGCGACGAAGGCGGCGTCTTCCGCACGCAGGTACCCGGGCCAGTCGGCCGCTCCGAGCGCACCGGCGCGCAGCTCCGGGGGCACGTACGTGTGCCACGCCTCGAGCGGCGGTCCCCGGAAGGCGTCCCACGCCCGGAGCGCCAGCGCCGCCAGGAGTGCGCCGGCGAGCAGCAACCCGCCGCGCTTCAGCCACCGCATCACCGTGACCCGCATACCGCCCGCCCGCTCAGCCGAGCGAGGGCGGCGGCGTGATGCCCATCGAGACGTACACGGCGGTGAGCTTGTCGACGCCGATGTTGGCGGGGCGTACCCACTCGACAGGGACGTACAGCAGCGCCCCGCCGAACGGGACCGGTGCGGTCGGGACCAGGACTCCGAAGTAGTTCCGCCCCCCGATCTCGACCGGCCGGGCGCTCGGCGCGAGCGCGAGGACGCCGGCGCCGCCCTCGCCGCCGAAGAAGCACCACACCGGCCTCATGGCGGCGATGTCCCCACCGCCCTGCTGCTGGTCGAGCATCCCGACGAAGCGATCGGCCACGTTGTAGACGCTGCCCACGATGGGGATGCGGCGGAGCGTGCGATCGCTCAGGCGCCGCAGCGGCCCTTGCAGGCCCGACCGCACGAGCAGGCCGAACAGATAGATGGCGACCATCAGGACCAGCGTCCCGAACACGTACGCCAACCCGGGGTTGCTCGAGAACGGGTAGCCCAGCGCCGCGAAGAGCCGCCCGACGATGCTGTTCGGCCCGAAGAGGCCGTTGACCAGCGTGAACACCCACGCCAGGACCGCGATCGTGAGCGCCAGCGGCAGGAGCACCAGCAGTCCCGCCAGCCAGGTGCCGGTGATGGATTCGAGGTTGCGCTTGATCATACGGCCGCGGGCGCGGGTTCCCGGATGCGGAAGAACGCGACGTAGAGCGCCGGCAGGAAGACCAGGGTCAACACGGTCGCCACCAGGAGTCCGCCCATGATGGCGAACGCCATCGGTCCCCAGAACACGGTCCATGCGATCGGGATCATGCCGAGCACCGTGGAGATGGCGGTCAGCATGATCGGCCGGAAGCGCGAGAGGCTGGCGGCGATCACGGCGTCCCACGCGGGCATCCCCGCCGCCCGCTCGATCTCCACCTGGTCGATCAGGATCACGGCGTTGCGGGCGATCATGCCGAGCAGCGCCAGGATGCCGAGGATGGCCACGAAGCCGAGTGGCCGGTTGAAGAGCAGCAGCGCCGCGACCACCCCGATGAGCCCCATCGGCACCACGCACAGCACCAGGAACAGCCGGGAGAAGCTCTGGAGCTGGATCATCAGGAAGGTGATCATCAGGAACACCATGAGCGGAACGACGGCGATCACGGAGGCCTGCGACTGCGCGCTCTCCTCCACCGTCCCGCCCGGCACGATGCGGTAGCCGTCCGGCAGGCTCGCGCCGAGCGCTTCGACCACGGGGCCGAGTCCGGCCACGACCGCCTCCGGCGTCTGCCCCGGCACCACGTCGGCCTGCACCGTGAGCGTCGGGATGCGGTCGCGGCGCCAGACCATCGGCTGCTCCTGCTCGAAGCCGATCGTGGCAACCTGCTTGAGCGGGACCGTGCGGCCGTTCGGCAGCGGGACGTCGAGGGTCTCCAGCTTCGCCAGCGAGAGGCGCTGCTCGCCAACCGCCCGTCCGACCACATCCACCAGGTAGATGTCGTCGCGTACCTGCGTGATCGGCACGCCCGTGATGACGCTGTTGAGCGCCGTGCCGATCGCCCGCGAATCCAGCCCCACCAGGCGCGCCTGGTCCTGGTCGATGTTGATGCGGGCAAGCCGGCCCGGCTCCATCCAGTCGAAGTTCACCCGCTTGACGGTGCCCTCGGCGGCGATCGCCTGCGCGAGCTGGAGAGCGATGTCCTGCACCCGGGCCACGTCGGGTCCGCTGACGCGGTACTGCACGGGCCAGCCGACGGGCGGCCCGAGCTCGAGCGGCGAGACCCGCGACACCGCCGCGGGAAACTCCTCGGCCAGCAGCGTCTCGAGGCGCGCTTGCAGGCGCTCGCGAGCCGCTACGTCCTTCGCGAGCACGACCGACTGGGTGAAGAAGTCGTTCGGCAACTGGACGTCGAGCGGCAGGTAGAACCGGATGGCGCCCCGGCCGATGTAGCTGCTCCAGCGGGCGACGTCGGGATCGTCCTTCAGGGCGGCGTCGAGCCGGTCCGCCGCCGCCCGGGTGGCGAAGATGGACGCGTTCTGCGGCAAGCTCACGTCGACCAGCAACTCGGGACGATCCGACGACGGGAAGAACTGCCGCGGCACCCGCGGGCTCGCCAGAATGGCCGCGACGAACGCCGCCAGCGTGAGCCCGATGGTGGCCCAGCGCGCGCGCATCGCCGTCACGAGTAACGCCCGGAAGCCTCGCATCAACCACCCGGGCTCGGTGGACACCGTCCCTTCGGGCTTCTTGAGCATCCAGACCCCGAGGAGCGGCGCGAACAGCACGGCGACCAGCCATGACAGCATCAGCGCGAGGCCGACCACCACGAAGATCGAGAAGGTGTACTCGCCGGCGGAGCTGCGGGCGAAACCGATCGGCACGAACCCCGCGGCCGTGATGAAGCTGCCCGTCAGCATCGGCGCGGCCAGCGTCCGATAGGCGTAGGTGGCCGCCGCTTCCTTCTCGTCCCCCTCCGCGAGTCGGGATTCCATGACGTCGATGGTGGTCATGGCGTCGTCGACCAGCAGGGTGAGCGCGATGATCAGCGCGCCCAGCGAGATGCGCTGCAGGTCGATGTCGACCATCTCCATCACCGGGAAGGTGAGCCCGATGGTGAGCGGGATCGAGAGCGCCACCACGGCGCCCGGCCGCACCCCCAGGCTGATGAAGCTCACGACCATGATGATGGCGATCGCCTGCCAGAGCGACTCCAGGAACTCGTGAATGGCGTCGTCGACGACGACAGGCTGGTCGGCGACCAGGCTGGCCTCGACGCCGAGCGGGAGGTTGGCCGTGATCGTCCGCATCGCGGCCGCGAGGTTCTTGCCCAGGACGAGGATGTCACCGCCGTCGCGCATCGCGACGGCCAGACCGATCGCCTCCTTGCCGTTCACCCGGAAGATGGGTCGCGGCGGGTCGACGGTGCCGCGACGGACCTCGGCGATGTCGCGCAGGCGCAGCGTGCGTCCGTTGGCGACGAAGGTGACGTCGCGCAGGTCGGATTCGGAGTCGAAGCTGCCCGTCACCCGGAGGGCGAGCTTCTCGTTGTCGGTCTGGATCACCCCGGCGGGCAGCACCACGTTCTGCGCGCGGAGGGCGGCGACGAACGCCGCCTGGTCGAGGCCGAGGCCGGCGAGCTGCTTGGTGGAGAACTCGATGAAGATCGTCTCGTCCTGCGCGCCGAGGATGTCGATCTTGCTCACATCGGGCACCGACAGCAGTCGAGCCCGGATGTTCTCGGCATAGTCGCGCAGCTCGCGATGGGTGAAGCCGTCGGCGGTGAGTCCGTAGATGATGCCAAAAGTGTCGCCGAACTCGTCGTCGAAGAAGGGCCCGATCACGCCCGGCGGCAGGGTGTGCCGCATGTCGCCCACGCTCTTGCGCACGTGGTACCAGGTGTCATCGACCTCCTGCGCGGTGGTCGCTCCCACCAGATTGACGAACACGGTGGTGACGCCCGGGCGGGTGAAGCTGCGCAGAAAGTCGAGGTGCGGGGTCTCTTCCAGCGTCCGCTCGAGGCGCTCGGTGACCTGCAGCAGTGTTTCGTCGATGGTGGCACCGGGCCACACGGCCTTCACCACCATGGTCCGGATGGTGAAGGGAGGATCTTCCGCCCGGCCGAGCCGGAAGAACGAGCTGGCGCCCGCGATCGAGGCCACGAGCATCAGGTAGACGACGAACGAGCGATGCTTGAGCGCCCATTCGGAGAGGTTGAAGCCCATCAGGCGGGAGGATCCAGGAGCCGCACCTTCTGCCCCGGGTAGAGCGCCTGGACGCCCGCGGTCACCACGACGTCGCCCGGGTCGAGTCCCTGCGCCACGATCACCGAATCGGGGTCGAACCGCAGCACCTCGATCGGACGGATCGCCACCGTGGAGGTGGCGGGATCGACGACCCAGACGGCCGGTTGTCCCTGGCTGCGCACCAGCGCCGTGGCCGGGACGTCGAGCACGGCGCCGCCGTCGAGCCGAATGGTGCCGACGACGGTGGCGCCGAGCCGCATGGCCGCCGGCAGGTCGGCGAGTCCCACGCGAACTTCGAAGGTGCGCGTCACCGGGTCGGCCTGCGGCGCCACCTCGCGGACGCGACCGGTCGCCGTGACGTTCGGGTCGTCGCTGAGGGCCACCATGATCGGGGTGTCGCGGGGCACCGTGCGCACGAGCTGCCCGGGCACGTCGAAGATGGCGTCGCGGCCGCCTTGGCGGGCCACCGTCGCCACCATCCGGCCCGCTGCGACCACCTCTCCCGGCTCGGCGCCGATCGCCGTCACCACTCCCGCGCCGTCCGCCGTCAGCTCCGTGAAGCCCAGCTGATCCTGCGCGAACTTCAGCTGCGCCTCGGCCGCGTCGACCTGCGCCTCGGCGGTCTGGAGCAGCTCGCGGGACCGGTCGAGCTCGGCGACGGACACGGCGCCCCGCGCCGCGAGCGGTTCCTGCCGCCGGAAGTTCGTGCGAGCATTGGCCAGCTGGCTCTGTGCGGCCGTCAGATTGGCGCGCGCCTGGCGGAGCGCGTTCTGCTCGTTCTGGGGCTCGAGCCGCGCGATCGATTGCCCGGGGCGCACCCGATCGCCGAGGTTGACCCGGCGCTCGATCATGCGCCCCGAGACCCGGAACGCGAGGGCTGTCTCGTCCTGTGCCCGGATGGTCCCCGTCAGGGTGACGGGGACGGCCGCCTCTCGCTTGCCGACGGTCACCGTCCGGACGGGCCGGATCTCGACCGGAGTCGTCTCGACCTCGCGGCCGCAGCCCGACAGCAGACCCGCAAGTGCCCAGATGACGGCCCCTAGACCGAGCACCGACCTGCGCAATCGTCCCGAGCCGAGTTGCACGACACACCACCCGCGTTGTGCGCCGGCGACAGGCCGGCGAATGCGGCAGAAGAATCTGATTCGCAAAGGGCGGTCAAGTGCGCTGGCGGGTCCGCCAGCGCCCCCGACCCTTGCATCGACGCCCCATCCGGGTATTCAAGCGTCGCCATGACGACGATTCGCCGCGCCATGCTGCTCGCGATGGGATTCGCCTTCGCCACCGGAGCCCACGCCGCGCAGCAGGACCCGCTCACAACCGCTCTGCGCAAGGTCGTGGAGGACAACGTGGCTGCGTACAACGCGCGCGACGTCGATGGCGTCATGCGCGGCGTCCACACCCGCTCCCCCGAGTACGACCCCACCAAGACCGCGATCACCGCGCAGTTCCGCGAGCTACCCGTCACGGCCCGGCTGGTGGACTTCCGCTACCTCGGCCACGACGACGAGTTCGCCATCGCGCGCATGAAGCTCGCGGTGGGCGGGCCACCGACCAGCAAGTTCCAGGACGACGTCGTCGACAGCCTCCTCGTCTTCCACCAGGAGAACGGCACCTGGAAGCTCTGGATGGACGAGGTGCTCGGCGTCGAGTTCGTGAAGTTCGTCGACCGCTGAACGGCCGGCCAACGCCGGAGTCAGTCCCCTCTGGCCTCGATCGACGACACCAGCAGGTCCTTCGACCCCGGGCGCCACTTGGCCAGGATGCGGAAGCGGTCGCCCGGGCTGGCGGTCGCGAAGCGCTCGATCGCGCTCTGTGGACCGCGCAGGATGAAATTCGGGCGGAAGGGCCGGACGGCGCTGAAGACGTTCGCCGGGAGCGCGCTGCCAGAGAGG
This sequence comes from uncultured delta proteobacterium, assembly GCA_963851365.1. Taxonomy (GTDB): domain Bacteria; phylum Desulfobacterota; class Binatia; order DP-6; family DP-6; genus CAVQLX01. The sequence continues at coordinate 348,419 of CAWKPA010000003.1, forward strand.
ACCTTGGCGCCGGTCACCTGGAATCGCCGGGTCTTCGAGGCGGCGCGAATCTGCAGATCGGCCAGATTCCGACCGTCGCGCGGCGGCGCACCCACGTAACCGTCCATCCGCAGGCTGTACATCCGCGGGCCGACGTTCCGGGCCTCCGCCGCGGCCGGCAGAAGCCAGGCCAAGAGGGCGAGGGCGGCTACGAGTCGAACGCCGTTCTTCATGCGCCCCTGTTAGACAAGCGACGCTCGACCGTCAAACAGAAAGGCGAAGGTCAACCGGGCAAGACGTGGCTCGCCGGTGATCGACCTCACGCTGCGCCTACTCGCGCCAGTACTCGGGCCTCGTAAGGCTTTCCGCGCATGCGACGGTTCCGTTGAGGACGCCAAGCAGCTCGGGCGCGAGTGGGCGGACCATCCATGCCTCCTCGGGAGCGATGGGGTACGGGGCATGGAGTCCATACGGAGTTGCCGGGACGAAGCCACGCCTCGTGTAGTACGCCGGGTCGCCGAGCACGAAGAGCAACTGCACACCCGCGCCAGCGAGCACGCTGGCGCCGCGCTCGATGAGCGCTCGGCCCACCCCTTTCCGCTGCGACTCCGGCACCACAGCCAACGGCGCAAGGATGGCGCAACGGACAGTCCGCGCACCACCCGCCAGGGTGACGTTGGTGAACAACCCGTGCCCCGCGGGCTGCTCGGCGTCGTACGCGAGGAGCGAATGACTCGGCTGCGCAGTCCGGTCCCGCAGCAGAGCGGCCACCAGGAGCGGCTCGTCATCTCGCGAGAAGGCCGAACGCACGACACGCAAGACGACGTCGTGCTCGGCTGGGCTCGCCTCGACTATTCGCACAACGCCCAGGTGTTCCGGGACTCCCAAGACCCTCGCAGTCCCGTTCAGGTTCCTACATCGGCGAGGTCCGGCACGGACATTCAGGGCCAGCCGGGGAAGGCGTCGAGGCGCACGGGTTGCTCGGACAACTCCCAGCCGCCGCCGAGGGCGCGGTAGAGTTGCACCACCGCGAGCTGTTGCTCCCGCACGGTGCGGGCGAGCTCCTGCTCGGCGGGGAAGAGTTGTTGCTGCGCCTCCAGCACCTCGAAGTAGGTGGCGAGGCCGCCGTTGAAGCGGATGGTGGCGAGCTCCGACGATTCCTCGAGCGCCGCCACCGCGCGCGCCCGCTCCGCCCGCACCTCCTGGAGCTTCGACGCGGCGACCAGCGCATCCGACACCTCGCGGAGCGCCGTCAGCACGGCCTGCTCGTACTGCGCCTTCGCTCCCTCCCAGTTCGCCTGGGCCGTCTTGTAGTTGCCGATCAACCGGCCCCCCTGGAAGAGCGGCCCGGCGACGCCCGCGGCGATCTGCCACACCGTGCCCGGACTCCTCACCACCATGTCGAGCTCGGTGCTCTGTCCGCCGTAGAGCGTGGTGAGCCCGATGCGCGGGAAGAAATCCGCCACCGCCACGCCGACCTCGGCGTTGGCGGCGATCAGGATCTCCTCGGCCTGGCGGATGTCGGGCCGACGCTCCAGGATCCGGGCGGGCAACCCCGCGGGCGGGCGCGGCGGGAAGCGCTGCTCCAGGAGGCTCATCCCGCGCGGGATGGCCGTGGGCGGCCAGCCGAGCAGGACGCTGAGCGCATTCTCGACCGCGACGATGGCGCGTTCGACGTCCGGGATGACGGCGGCGGCCTGTGCCAGCGCCGCCTCGCCGCGGGCCACCGGCAGCTTGGTGCCGATGCCGCCCTCGAACTGCTTCTGGAAGAGCGCCAGCGTGGCGGTGAACGTCTGGACCGCGCCGCGGGCGATCTCGAGCTGGGCATCGAGCTCGAGCAGCGTGAGATACGTCTGGGCCACCTCGGCGACGAGCGAGAGAATGACGCCGCGCCGCACCTCGTTGGTGGCCAGCAGCTGCGCCCGGGCGGCTTCGGTGGCGCGCCGGATGCGGCCCCAGAGGTCGATCTCCCAGGCCAGATTCAGCGTGGCGGCGAAGGAGTTGAACGTCCGGTTCCCGCCGATCGGCAGGAACGTCCGGCCGCGGCCGGCGTCGCCCGAATAGCCGCCCTGCGGGAAGACGGCCGCCCGCGTGCTGACGAGGATGCCGCGCGCCTGCTCGACACGCGCGACCGCGGTCTGCAGGTCGTAGTTGTTCCGCAGCGCCGTGGCGATCAGGTCCTGCAGGACGGGGTCGTCGAACACCTGCCACCACGGCAGGTCGGCGATCGACTCGGGCGCCGCCACCTGTTCGCCGCGAAAGCGCTCGGGCGTGAGGGTGTCCGGTCGCCGGTAGTTCGGACCGACGGCGCAGGCCTGCGCCAACACCGCCGCCGCCATCACCGCCCGGAGCGCGCGCCTCCGCACGGTCAGAACGCCGCCTCGCGCACGAGCGGGCAGGTCATGCAGTGCCCGCCGCCACGTCCGCGACCGAGCTCGGCGCCGGCGATGGGGATCACCTCGATCCCCGCCTTGCGCAGCAAGTCGTTGGTGTGGGTGTTGCGGTCGTAGGCGAACACGACGCCGGGCGACGCACACACGAGGTTGGCGCCGCTGTCCCACTGCGTCCGCTCGCGCTCGTAGGCGTTGCCGCCGGTTTCGACCACCCGCAACCGTGCGAGACCGAGCGCCGCCGCCACCACCTCGACCAACGGCTTGTCCTCCTTGCGCAGCTCGAGCCCACCGCCGCTGGAACCGCCGGGCCGGTACGAGAACGCCCGGATGGCATGCACGATATCGGGGTAGACCAGGACGCAGTCGCGGTCGGCGAAGGTGAAGATGGTGTCCAGGTGCATGGCCGCACGGAGCTTCGGCATCGCGGCCACGATGACCCGCTCGGCCGCGCCCCGCGCGAACAGCGTGGCGGCGAGCTGGCTGATCGCCTGCCGCGACGTGCGCTCGCTCATGCCGATCAGCACGTTGCCATTGCCGATCGGCATGACGTCTCCGCCCTCCAGCGTGGCGAGCCCCCAATCGCGCGTGGGGTCGCCCCACCACACGGTCACGCGACCCGCGAACTCCGGATGAAAGCGGTAGATGGCCGTCACGAGCAGCGTCTCTTCACGGCGCGCCGGATACGAGAGCGGATTGAGCGTGACCCCGCCGTAGATCCAGGACGTCGTGTCGCGGGTGTAGAGCGTATTGGGCAAGGGCGGCAGGAGGTACTCGGTGACGCCCGCCGCTTCGCGCACCAGGGCGAGCATCGACCCGCCCCGCGTCTCGGGGAACTCCCACGTCGACAGGCCGCCGATCAGGATCTCCGCCAGCGCCAGGTCGGGCAGCTCGTCGAGATAGGCCCTGATCTCGTCGAGCAGTCCCAACCCGACCTGGTTCGGCACCACCTGCTGGTCCAGGATCCAGCGCCTGGCCTCCGGGATGGCGAGCGTCTCGGAGAGCAGGGCGTGCAGCTCGAGGACCTCGACGCCGCGTTCGCGCAGCTGCGCCACGAACTCGTCGTGATCGCGGCGGGCGCGTTCGACCCACAGGACGTCGTCGAACAGCAACGCGTCGCAATTGGTGGGCGTGAGACGCTCGTGGGCCCGCCCCGGCGCGCACACCAGCACCTTCCGCAGCGTCCCGACCTCCGAGTGGACTCCGTATGCGCCGGTAGGGGGCCGCCCTGTGTGCTGTAGCTCGCCTGCCATGGACGCGATGCGGAGCCCGTCTAGCACTCGGGCGACGGCACGTCTACGCGCCGGCGGGGTCGACAGCCGCAGGGGGCTCGAATAGGTGAACGCGATGCGCACGCTCGATCGCCCTGCCGTCCGCCGATTGGTGGAGCGCGCCCGCCGCGAGGTCGACGCCGGGCTCCTCCCGTCGTGCCAGCTCGCGCTCGCGCTCGACGGCGAGGTGGTCCTCGACGAGGCCATCGGCGACGCCAGCGCCGACTCCCGCTACGCCGTGTTCTCGGCCACCAAGCCGTTCGTGGCCGCGGCGGTGTGGGCGCTCATCGGCGACGGCGCGATCGATCCGGCGCTGCCGGTCGTCGACTACGTGCCCGGCTTCGGCACCAACGGCAAGGACGTCGTCACGGTCGAACAGGTGATGCTCCACACCGCCGGCTTCCCGGCCGCGCCCCTGGCGCCGCTCCACGGGTCGACCGGCGCGGGCCGGCGCGCCGCGTTCGGGCGCTGGCGGCTCAACTGGGCGCCCGGCACACGCTACGAATACCACCCCACCTCGGCCCATTGGGTGTTGGCGGAGATCATCGAGCAGGTGACGGGCACGGACTTCCGCGAGGTCGTCGCCGCCCGGGTCACCGGCCCGGCCGGTCTCCCGCGGGTGCTGGGACCGCTCCCGTGGCGGGCCGCACGGCTGGCGTTGGTCGGCGGCGTGGCCACGCCCGACGAGCTGGAAGCCGCGTTCGGCGTCCGCGCGCTGCCCGTCACCGAAGTGACGTCCGCGGCGCTCCTTGCCTTCGACGACCCGGCCGTCCAGGCGGTCGGGGTGCCCGGCGGCGGGGGCGTCATGCGCGCCAGCGACCTCGCCCGCTTCTACCAGGCGGTGTTGCGCAATCCGGACGAGTTGTGGCGCCCCGACGTGCTCGCCGACGCCGTTGGCCGCGTCCGGAACCGGCTGCCCGACCCGCTCACCGGCACGCCGGCCAACCGCACGCTCGGCCTCGTCCAAGCGGGCGGCGACGGGCTGAGCCACCTGCGCGGCTTCGGGCGCACCGTGTCGCCCCGTGCCGTCGGCCACAACGGCGCCCGGGGCCAGGTCGCCTGGGGCGATCCGGCGACGGGGCTCTCGTTCGCCTACTGCACCAACGGGCTCGACGAGCACCCGATCCGGGAGCCCCGGCGGGGCACGGCCCTCTCCAGCCTGGCCGCCGTGTGCGTCACCGCGTGAGGCCCCCGCCCGCCGTTCACTCGAGGAGCCGCATGTGCCCCGAGTCGTTGAGCGCCTTCGCGAACGACCCCTCGTAGGCCAGCTCGGGCGACTCGCGCACCATCTGGTCGAGGACCTTCGCGTCCTCGCCCACGAGCACGCGCCAGCGGTCGCTGCGCACGCCGTCGAGAATCACGGTGGCCGCCTGCGCGGCCGAGACCGGCGCGGCATCGCGGAACATCACGGCCATCTGGAGCATGGCGGCGCGGAGCTGGTCGTCGGTCAGCGCCTCGGTGGGGACACCGCGGCGAGTCAGCATGTCGCGCATCTTCTGGACGTCCTCCTCCGACGCCCCGAGCGCGTCCGGCTTCCCGAGGACCTTCGCCGAGTTCATGACGATCGACGTGCCAATGTGGCCCGGCATGACCAGCAAGGCCTTCACGTGGGGCGCATGCAGGCGGAGATCGGTGATCAGCGACTCCGTGAAACCCTTCACGGCGAACTTGGCGGTACTGTAGGCCGTGTGCGCCACGCCCGGGCCGATCGACGCCCAGAATCCGTTCACGCTGCTGGTGTTGACGATGCACGCCTCGTCGCTCGCGATCAGGAGGGGCAGGAACGCCCGCGTGCAGTAGTAGACGCCGTACCAGCAGACATTGAACGTGCGCTCCCACTCGGCGCGGTCGTCCTGGACGAAGCTGCCGCCTCCCGCGATGCCGGCATTGTTGAAGAGCAGGTTCACGTGCTTCGTCGCATGCTGCGCCGCCACGGCGTCGCGAAACGCCAGCACCTGGCGCTCGTCGGACACGTCGCACGAGTGCGTCGTCACGCGGGCGCCGGCGACCGCCCCCGCGGCAGCCAGCTGCTGCGTCTCGGCCATGTTCTCGGTCGAGACGTCGCAGATCGCCACGGAGCAGCCCTCGGCCGCGAGCTGCGTCGCGAGCTCGCGCCCCATGCCGGTGCCACCGCCCGTGACGACCGCCAGCCTCCCTCGAAAGCTCTGCATCGCGGAGTCTTAGCCGGCTCGGCGCGACAGTGTCCACCGTGGGCCGCCGGCTGGCCGCTCGCCGCGCACTCGCGTATCCTCGCACGATGGTTCGCTCGACGACGGTCCTGTTCGCCCTGATGGCCGCGGGTTGCGCGCCGGTCGGACGCCCAGCGCCGCCACCCGCGCCGACCGGGACCCAGTTGCTCTTCGTCCAGACGGCGCGCGGCGTCTCGTACGCGGACGGCCGTCTCACGCTGCGCGAGGTGGCCCCGACCACACTGTTCTTCACGGACCGCCCGCAGCGGCTCGCCGGGCACGTGGCGACGCCACGCTTCCTGGCGGATTGGGGTCGCGGCCAGGACAGCTTCGCGGCGGATCCGCCCAACGCGACGCTGTCCGTCTTCGGCAATCGCACCGTCAGCGACTCCGTGGTCGAACTGCGCCGACCGCGGCTGCGCGGCCGCGACCTGGTGTACGACGTGCGCCTCGTCGCGGGAACGCCACCCCGCCGCGGGGGCGCCGCATCCCTCTTCATCGACCCGGTCGGCCGGTTGGGTCCGCCGCTCGCGCTCGTCGAACGGCCGGCCGTCGCGCAGCCGTACGCCTGGGGCGCCTACGCCTACGGGCCATACGCCTACGATCCGTCCGTCGCGGCGCCGCTGCCCCCGCCCTCCACCGCCGGAACCGGCCCCTACGGCGATCTGACCAATCCGGCCTACTACGGGCGGAACCCCTACGCCGAGGGCTGGCAGGACGCGCCGCCGCAGGCGTACACGTTCGAGTGACGGGGCCCGTCCGGGGCTACTCGTCGTCGAAATCGTACACGTAGATCGGATGCGGCAGCTGCCCGGGGTCGATCCGCGCGATCTGCTTCAGGTACCCGGTGTGGATGTCATAGATCCACCCGTGCAGGGTCGGCTGCCGCTGGCGCTTCCAGGCGAGCTGGACGAACGACAGCTGCGCCAGGTGGTTCACCTGCTCGAACACGTTGAGTTCCACGAGACGTTCCGTCCGTCGCTCCGGGTCGGGAATGGACTCGAGCTCCGTCATGTTCAGGCGGTAGACATCCTTGATGTGCCGGAGCCACTTGTTGATCAAGCCCAGATGCTGCCGGGAGAGCGCCGTCCGCACGCCGCCGCAGCCGTAGTGGCCGCAGACGATGATGTGTTTCACCCGCAGGACTTCCACCGCGTATTGGACCACGCTCAGCATGTTGAAGTCGGTGTGGATGACCTGGTTGGCGATGTTGCGGTGCACGAAGAGCTCTCCCGGCTCGACGCCGGTGATCTCTTCCGCGGGCACCCGGCTGTCCGAGCACCCGATCCAGAGGAAGGCGGGCTCCTGCCCTTCCGAGGTTCGCGTGAAGAAGTCGGGGCGCAGGGCGATCTTGTCCTTGACCCACGCCTCGTTGTTCAACAGCAGGCGCTCGTATGCTTCCATCCGATTCACCCTCCCCCGCGAAGAAGCTGCTTGTCGAAGAAGTTGTGGTACTCGAGCTGAATGCCGCGGAACGACGCCGCCGTCTCGAATTCCTTCATGGTCTCGTAGATGTCCCCGTCCACGTAGAACGACTTCGTCCCGTCCACGATCAGCAAGGACCGGTCGGGAATGCCCCGCAAGAGCTGCTTGAGCTCGGCCTTGTGCACGAACGACATGTCCTTGTTGAACCGCATCAGCCAGTTCTGGTTCTGGTTCACCAGCGTGATCGCCGAGTGCCAGTTCGACCGGATGACGAAGAAGACGCTGCACAGCAGGCCGACGGCGATCCCTTTGAGCAGGATCCGTCGCCACGATGGCGACCAGCGTGACCGCGAACGGCAGAAACTGGGTCCACCCCTTCGCCCACATCTCGCCGATGATCCGGCGTGACGCGAGCTTGTAGCCGACGACGAAGAGGATCGACGCCAGCGCGGCGAGGGGCACACGATTCAACAGCGGCGCCAGCATCGTCGCCGCGATCAACAGCGCCACGCCGTGGACGAAGCTGGAGAGCCGCGAGCGGCCGCCGGCGTAGACGTTGGCCGAACTCCGTACGATGACCGACGTCATCGGCAACCCACCCAGCAGCCCGCACACGACGTTGCCCACGCCCTGCGCCACCAACTCCCGGTTGGTGTCGGAGATGCGTTTCTCGGCATCGAGCTTGTCCGTCGCCTCGATGCACAACAGGGTCTCGATGCTGCCGACGAGCGCGATCGTGATGGCGATCACCCACACGTCGAGGCGCCCGAGCACCGAAAGCTCCGGCATCCGGAACATGGCGAGGAAGACCGCGAACGACTCCGGGACCGGGAGCTCCACCAGATGGTCCTTGGCCGCCGTGAGCTGCCATGCCGGATGCCACGCCCCGAACGCCTCGTTGAGCGCCGTGCCGGCGACGACGGACAGGAGCGGCCCCGGCAGCACGCCGAGTCGGCCGATGCGGCGCCGCACCACCGGCCGCTCCCACAGGATCAGCACCGCCAGCCCGACCGCGCTGATCAGGATCGCCCCGGGGCTGGGGGCGCTGAAGGCCGCCCAGAGCTCGGTGAGGGTGTTCATCTGGTCCGGCTGGAGGAACATCTCGTCGCCGAGGAAATCCCGGTCCTGCCCGAGGGCGTGGGGGATCTGCTTGAGGATGATCACGACGCCGATCGCGGCGAGCATGCCCTTGATGACGCTGTGCGGGATGTAGTCGCCGATGACGCCGGCCCGCAGCGCGCCGAAGACGAGCTGGAAGAGTCCGGAGAGCACGACGGCGACGGTGAGGGCCTCGAAGCTGCCGAGCTGCGCGATGCCCCCGGCGACGATGACCGTCAGCCCGGCGGCCGGCCCGCTGACGCTGAGCTCCGACCCCGACAACAGAGACACCAAGAGCCCGGCGACCACGCCGGAGATGAGGCCGGCGGGCAACGGCGCGCCCGAGGCGAGCGCGATGCCGAGACAGAGCGGCAACGCGACCAGGAAGACGACGATACCGGCCGGCACGTCGCGGCGGGCGGACGCCAAGCTGGGCAGAGTGATGAAGCGACTCATACGGACGGAGCGCCATCGGCGGATCGTCGATCGCGCGCCTGCACCATGCCGGCGGCTCGGCGGGAGTTCAAGGAGCGGCGCGCGCCGGGCGGGGGTATTCGCTCACCTGGAACGGCTCGAGGGTATCGATCTCGGCTTCGGACTGGCGGGTGCGATCCCAACGGAAATGGCGGATCGTCACGCGGTCGAGCTCGAAGTCGACCAGATGAAAGCCGTTCACCTCCTGCACTGGCACCACCGTCTCCACCTCGAACCCGGTCGGGGGCTGCGCCACGGTGTTGCGGGCCACCGACGGCCAGCCGACGCCGGTGGCCGGCGTCGCCGTGATCACGGACACCACGGGGTTGGCGCGGAGATCGACCGACCCGGCGCGTACGATGCGCTCCTCGGCGATCGAATGGATGTCTCCGCTGAGCACGAGCGGCACGCGCCGCGGCATCGCGGAGATGGCCGCGAGAAGCCGGTCGTGCTGCGCGCGCCAGCCCGGCTGCCAGCCGGGCTTCGGCACCCGGTCGGTGACCTCGCCGGCCGTCGCCACGACGTCCGGGTACCACTCCATGTACTTCCCCGCCGTGTACCCGATCGGGTTCGACGGCACGTGCACTACGTGGCGCAGGCAGGGATCGGCCATGCGTGCGCCGAGCCACGATTCGACATCGGCCGGGACGTAGCTGGCCGCCGGCCCGGTGGTGACGAACCCCTTGCAGTCGTAGAGCAGCAGCTCGGCCAGCTGCCCGTAGCGCAGCGTGCCGAAGGCCTCGCTCGACCCGCGCGGGCGGTCATCGGCGCTCGATCCCGGCAGATCGAGCGGGCGCCAGGGATCGGGCAGGAACTCGGGGTAATAGAGCCACTGCGAGGCGCGCGCCAGCGCGACCGCGACGCGATCGGGCGGAAACGTGGTGAGCTCGGGCGTGACCAGATCGTCCTCGAAGTAGTCGTGGTCGTCGCGCAGGAAGAACGTGGGCAGGGAGCGGAAGAGCGTGCCGTACAGATCCGCGATCTGCGGCCCCACCGCGCGCTTGAGCACCGCCTCGTTCGGCGAGCCGAGCACCGGCAGGGTCCGGTCGATGACGCCGATCCGTTCGATCCCGATCGGACTCCGGGCCATCACGAGCGCCCCCAGCCCTGCCCGTTGGTCCCAGTACACCTGATCGCCGATGGCGATCGCGGCGTCGGGCGCCAGCGCGAGCGCGCGCTCGAAGAGGCGCCGCCGCGCCGACCACGACACGTAGAAGCCGGGGCTGACCTCGTTCAGGAGATCGTTCCCACCGGCGCAGGTGTAGACCAGCACGCGCAACCGGTCGGGACACGCATCGGGCGCGGGGAAGGTCGCGAGCTCCCACGGATCGGTGATCCTGCATCCCCCGGCGCGGAGATCCAGCGTGTAGCGCGTGCCCGCCTCGAGCCCATCCACCGCGAACGCCCAATGCGTGCCGGCGGTGTCCGTCGGCCGTCCGGCGACTCGCCGGCGGCCGACGCGCAGCTCGGGCGGCTCCGCCTGCGGCTCGCGCAGCGAGGCCTTGAGCAGCATGCGATCGTGGCTCACGGTGGGCAGCACGTGCGCCAGCAGCCCGTCGGCGCGGCGGTCGCACCGGCTGCCGGCCGCGGCCGGGCCGGACAACGCGAGCGCGCCGGCGGTCAGCCCCGCGCGGGCGAGAAAATCGCGTCTCGTCAGGCGTCGCGCCATACGCTCATCACCAGACCACATCGGTACGTGCGGCCAGCCGCGCGTGTCAAGGATCGGCGCGCGCCCGATTGACAGGAACGCAGCCAACGTGTCAGCCACCACATGATGCCCCGCGCGGCGCACGCCCTGCTCCTTCTGGTCGCGCTCGCCCTCCCCGCCGTCGGGCACGGCGCCGAGAAGGCGGCGTGCCGCCGCGCCTGCCGCACGGCCATAGAGGGCTGCATCGCCTGGCGGGGCGCCGCCCTGCGCGACGTCGAGGCGCCCGGCCGCGTGCTGCGACGGAAGGCCAGGGCGATCCGCCGGGGCTGCGCCAAGGCGGCGGTGCGGCAATGCCGCGCCGAGGGCCGGGCGGCCTGCGACACGCCGGTCACCTGCGCCTGCGGCCGCTGACCCGTTGCGCGACGCGTCCCGCGCCTACCGGCGCTTTTGGAGGTGCACGCTCAGCCCGAACACCGCCTCCGCCGCCTCCATCAACGTCTCCGAGAGCGTCGGGTGCGGGTGGATGGTCAGCGCCAGGTCTTCCGTCGTCGCGCCCATTTCGATCGCGTGCACCGCTTCGGCGATGAGATCGCCGGCGCCGTGGCCCACGATGCCGGCGCCGAGCACGCGCTTGTCGGCGGGGTCCACCACCAGTTTGGTGAGGCCGTCGGTGCGCCCCAGCGTGAGCGCGCGGCCCGACGCGGCCCAGGGGAAGCGCCCGACGGCCACCTCCCGCCCCTCACGCTTCGCCTGCTCCTCGGTGAGGCCGCACCAGGCGATCTCCGGATCGGTGAAGACCACCGCCGGGATCGCACGCGGCTCGAACGTCGTGTGCCGCCCCGCGATGGCCTCCGCCGCCGTCAGCCCCTCGTGCGTCGCCTTGTGCGCGAGCATCGGCTCGCCCGGCCACGTCGCCGATGGCGAAGATGTGCCGCTCCGCGGTGCGGCGTTGCGCGTCGACCTCGATGAAGCCCTTTTCGCCGACGCGCACCCCGGTGTTCTTGAGCCCGAGCCCGCTCGAGTTCGGCGTCCGGCCCGTCGCCACGAGGAGGCGGTCGAACGTTTGCTCGGACAGGTCGGCCTTGCCTTCGAAGCGGACATGACACTCCGCTTCACCGACGCGCACGGCCGTGACCTTCGTCTCCAGCAGCACCGCCGCGAGCCGCGACTGCGATGCGCTTCGCGAGTACCCGTACCAGGTCGCGATCGGCGCCAGGCAACAGGCCCGGTGTCATCTCGACCACCGTCACCTGCGAGCCGAGCGCCGCATACACCGTCGCCAGCTCGAGCCCGATGTAGCCGCCGCCGACGACCAGCAGCCGCCGCGGCACGTCGGGGAGGTCGAGCGCTTCGGTGGAGTTCATGACGAGCGGCGATTCCGTGTCGAGCACGGGCAGCCAGGTCGGCCGCGAGCCGGTGGCGATGATGCAGCGCTCGAATCGGAGATGGGTCCGGTCACCGGTCACGGGGCTGATCTCGAGCGTGCGGTTGTCGACGAACGTCCCGCGGCCGCGAATGCGCGTGACGCCGCGGCCCTGCGCCAGCGCGCCGAGGCCGCGGGTGAGCGGAGTGCACGACGCCGTCCTTCCAGGTCCGCAGCCGCGCCAGGTCGATCTCGGGACTGCCGAAGGCGATACCGCGCTCGGCCGACTCCTTGGCCTCTTCGATCAGTGCCGCCTGATGCAGCAGCGCCTTCGACGGGATGCAGCCGCGGAAGAGGCAGACGCCGCCCGGCTCGGGCTCGGGGTCGACCAGCGTGACGTCGATGCCCAGGTCGGCGGCGCGAAAGGCCGCCGCGTAGCCGCCGGGGCCCGCGCCCAGCACCACGAGGTCGGCGTCCGCGATCGAGCTCACTGGCCCTCCAGGTCGAGGAGAAAGGGCTCCTCGAGCGCTTCGCACGTCCAGCGCAGGAACCGTGCGGCGTCGGCGCCGTCGATGATGCGGTGATCGTACGACAGCGAGAGCGGCAGCATCTGGCGGGGCACGAACTGCCCGTCCTTCCAGAGCGGTCGGACGCTGCCGCGCGGACACGCCCAGGATCGCCACTTGCGGCGGGTTGACGATGGGGCTGAAGGCCACGCCGCCGACGCCGCCCAGGTTGGTGATGGTGAAGGTCGCCCCCTGCATCATGTCGGGCTTGATGTTGCGCCCGCGCGCCGCTTCGGAGACGTCGGCGAGCGCCTTGGCGAGCGCCACGATGTTCTTCTTGTCGGCGTCGTGGATGACGGGCACCAGCAGCCCGCGCTCCGTGTCGACCGCGACGCCGATGTGGACGTACTTCTTGTAGATGATGCGGTTCCCCGCCATGTCGACGCTGGCGTTGAACTGCGGAAAGCGGCGCAGCGCGCCGGCCACGACGTGCAGGAGGATGGCCGTCCAGGTGAGGTGGCCGCCCGCTTCCTGCACGCGCGGCGCGAAGCGCTTGCGGAGGCCGTCGAGCTGCGTGATGTCGGCCTCGTCGTAGTGCGTGACGGTGGGGATCTCGACCCAGGCGCGCGCCATGTTGTCGGCGGTCTTGCGCCGGATCTTCGACATCTCCTCGATCTCGATCTCGCCCCATTTCGAGAAGTCGGGGAGCGGTGCGGACGCGGGGACGCCACCGGACGCGGGCGTCCCGGCGGGCGTGGGACGGGCGGGCCGCTCCGTGAAGGCCCGCACGTCGGCTGCGGTGAGACGCGCCTGGCCGGTGGCGGCGGCGACGTCCTCGAGCCGTACGCCCAGCTCACGGGCCAGCCGGCGGACGGACGGCGCCGCCGCGATGGCGCCCGCGGCGAGAGCCCGCTCGGGCTCGCGGCGCGTCGCGGGCTCGGCCTGCTCGGGCGCGAGCCGCTCGGGCGGGGCCGGCGGCGCGACGGCAGCCGCCGGGGCAGTCGCAGCGGGGCGCGTCTCCTCCGGCGCGGCCCCCTCCGGAGTCGGCGCGCGCGCACCCGGGTCCGCCGCGCCCGCGGCATCGCGGGCCGGGGACGCCTCGGCCGGCTCGCCGTCCGCCAGCCTCAGCACCGCCTGGCCGACCCGCACGTCGTCGCCCACCGCCACCAGGACCTGGTCGACGGTTCCAGCGTCGGTGGCGGGCAGCTCGAACTGCGCCTTGTCGGTTTCGAGACTGAGCACCGCCTGATCCGGGCGCACGCGATCGCCGGGCTTCACGAAGACCTCGACGACGGTGGCGGTGTCGATGTTCTCTCCCAACTCGGGGACGTTCAGCTCTTTGCTCATGTCCTTCCCGTCCAGTGCGGGTCAGCGGAGCAGCGGATTCGCGCGCTCCGGGTCGATGTCGAGGTCGCGCATGGCCTGTTCGACCACGGCGGTCGTCGACGACGCCCTGGCGCGCGAGCGCCACCAGCGCGGCGAGCGCGATGTGCCGGGCGTCGACCTCGAAGAAGTCGCGCAGCGCGCCGGCGCCCGTCGCTGCGCCCGAAGCCGTCGGTGCCGAGCGTGGTCATGGGCGTCGGCGCGAAGCGGGCCACCGACTCGGGGAGCGCCCGCACGTAGTCGCTCGCGGCCACCACCGGCCCGCTGCGCGCCGCCAGACACTCGGTGACGTAGGGCACGCGCGGCGCGCGCGCCGGGATGCAAGCGGTTCCAGCGCTCCACGTCCAGCGGCGTCGCGGTGCAGCGCCTTGTAGCTGGTGACGCTCCACACGTCGGCCGCGACGCCGAAGCGCTCCGCCAGCAGCGTCGCGCGCGCGCACGGCCTCGTTCGAGGATGGCGCCGGTGCCGAGCAGCTGCACGCGCCGTGGCGAGTCCGCCGTCCGGCGTCGCGTGCAGGAGATACATGCCGCGCAGGATGCCCTCCTCCGCGCCCTCGGGCATCGCCGGCATCGCGTACGGCTCGTTCTCGAGCGTCAGGTAGTAGAAGACGTCCTCCATCCGCTCGTACATGCGGCGAATGCCCTCGCGCACGATCACGGCGATCTCGTAGGCGTACGCGGGATCGTAGGCCTCGAGCTGCGGGACGGGATAGGCCAGCAGATGGCTGTGCCCGTCCTGGTGCTGCAGCCCCTCGCCGGCGAGCGTGGTGCGGCCCGCCGTGGCGCCCAACAGGAAGCCCTTGCAGCGCATGTCGGCCGCGGCCCAGACGAGGTCGCCGATCCGCTGAAAGCCGAACATGGAGTAGTAGATGAAGAACGGGATGGTCGGGATGCCGTGCGTCGCGTAGGCGGTGCCGGCCGCGATGAAGCGACGCCATGGACCCGGCCTCGGTGATGCCCTCCTCCAGGATCTGACCGTCGCGCGCCTCCTTGTAGTAGAGCAGGCTGCCGGCATCGACCGGCTCGTAGAGCTGGCCCGACGTGCGAGTAGATGCCGCACTGGCGGAAGAGCGCCTCCATGCCGAAGGTGCGCGCCTCGTCCGGCACGATCGGCACGACGAACCTGCCGATGCGCTCGTCCCTCAGCAGCTTCGACAGCAACCGCACGAACGCCATGGTGGTGGCGACCTCGCGATCTTCGCCGCTGCCGGCGAAGAACTCCTCGAATACGCTCGCCGCCGGTGGCGGCAGCGGTTCGCACCGCACGCGGCGCTCCGGCACCGGGCCGCCGAGCGCCGCCCGGCGCTCGCGCAGGTAGGTCAGCTTCCGCGCTGTCGTCGGCCGGCCGGTAGAGCGGCGCCGAGGCCAGACGTCTCGTCGGAGACGGGAATGCCGAAGCGGGCGCGGAACTCGCGCAGCTCGTCCTCGTTCATCTTCTTCTGCTGGTGGGTGACGTTCTTGCCCTCGCCCTGCCTCGCCGAGGCCGTACCCCTTGATGGTGCGCGCCAGAATGACCACCGGGCCCCCCCGGTGCTCCACCGCCGCCTGGTACGCGGCGTGGACCTTCACCGGGTCGTGGCCGCCGAGGCTCAGCTTCTGCGAGCTCGGCGTCGCTCAGGTGGTCGACCAGGGCGCGCAGCGCGGGGTACTTGCCCCAAAAGTGCTCGCGGATGTAGGCGCCGTCCGACGACCGAGTACTTCTGGACCTCGCCGTCGACCACCTCCGACCAGCGCCGGGCGATCAGTCCCTCCGCATCGCGCTCCAGCAGCGGGTCCCAGTCGCGACCGAGGATCACCTTGATGACGTGCCAGCCGGCGCCGCGGAACGCGCGCCTCCAGCTCCTGGATGATCTGCCCGTTGCCGCGCACCGGGCCGTCGAGTCGCTGAAGATTGCAGTTGACCACGAAGATCAGGTTGTCGAGCTGCGCACGGGACGCCAGCGTGAGGGCGCCCAGCGACTCGGGTTCGTCGGTTTCGCCGTCGCCGAGGAACGCCCACACGTGCCCGGCGCCCTTCGCCTTCAGGCCGCGATCTTCCAGGTAGCGATTGAAGCGCGCCTGGTAGATGGCCATGATCGGTCCGAGCCCCATCGACACCGTGGGGAACTCCCAGAAGTCTGGCATGAGCCACGGGTGCGGGTACGACGACAGGCCCGGGCGCGTCGCGCAGCTCCTGACGGAAGTTGTGCACCCGCGCCTCGTCGAGCCGGCCCTCGAGAAACGCGCGCGCGTACATGCCCGGCGCGGCGTGGCCCTGGAAATAGATTTGATCGGCGTCGACGCCCGCGTCCTTGCCGTGGAAGAAGTGGTTGAAGCCGACCTCGTAGAGCGTCGCCGCGGAGGCGAAGGTGGAGATGTGGCCGCCGATGCCTTCGGCCTGGCGATTGGCGCGCACCACCATGGCCATGGCGTTCCAGCGCACCAGGCTCTTGATCCGCCGCTCGAGGGCGAGATCGCCCGGGAAATCCGGCTGGCGCTGCGCGGGGATGGTGTTCACCTGCGGCGTCTCCAGGCTCGCCGCCACCGGCACGCCCGCCCGCCGCGCCCGCTCGACGAGACGCGCGATGAGCTGCTCCGTGGGCGCGGCGCCACTGGCCGCGATGAAGCCGTCCAGCGACTCCAGCCATTCCTCCAACTCGCCGGGCGGGATCTCGACGTCGCTCATGGCTTGGTGTCTCTTCCCTATGGCATGGAGGGCGCGCTCGCCAGTGCGAGGCCTTCGACCCGAGCCGGGGGGGCGGACAGAATCGCTGACGCGTTAGCGGAGGACACTTTCGCTGATGCTACACACGCCGTGACGCCGGGGTTGAACGCCGGCGGTCGCCGCGGTAGCCCTTGACGACATGAAGACCTCCAACGTGCTCCTGACGAGCCTCCTGCTGCTCGGCGGCGTCGCAGCCGTCGCCGACGCCGCCAGCGACCGCGAGGTGCACCAGAAGCGGGTCGCCAAGGTGGCGCCGCTCGGCGACGCCAAACCGAAAGCGCTCTGCGCCTGTTCGCTCGGCACGGCCTTCCCCAACCGCACCGGCTACATCCGCCAGTTTGTCGCCTCCAACCAGGTGCTCGTGCAGTGTGTGGGCGACATCTTCGACCTAGACGGCAACGACGTCGGCGGGTTCGCCTGCACGGACTTCTACCCGCTGACGAAGTAGCCCGGCGGCGATCGCGCGACCAACGCGCTTTTTGCGAGATTTGACCGAAAAGGCGTCATCTGAGGGACATGGCTGGGCTGGCACGCCGGGCCCCCCGACACAGTGCTTCGTACGGAGCGCCAGGGTACTAGTGTGTCCCGTCCCTTCCGGAGGGTTGCGGGATCCCTCGAAGCGACACCTGATCAGGGCCCTTCGGTGAACTTTCGCGAAAAGGCCGTTCGCAGGGTTGCCCGTGGCGCGACGATATGGACGCTCTGGGGCACCGGGGCCAACCGGTAATCGGGCGTCACGCACCACCCGCGCCCTAAAGGGGCTGGACATCGAGACCATCACGCGCTCGCTGGGAGGCGCCGCGGGCGAACTGCCGGCCTGGGCCGCGTGACACAGACCACCCCGTCATGCTCCGGCTGCACGCCCGCTCTTGCGCGGTGTTCCCACCTGCGGAACAACCGGAGCCGATGCTGGGACGGTCGGGCGCGTGGCTGCAGAGCACCTGGGACGCCGCCCGCGCCAGCTACTGGTTCGTGCCGGGCCTCATGATGGGGTTCGCCGCGCTGCTGGCGGTCGGCGTAACCGAGCTCGACCGCCGCCTCAGCAGCGGCATCGGGCTCGCCGCGCCGTGGCTCTTCGCGCGCAACGGCGATGTGGTGCGAGACGTGCTCGTCACCATCGCCGGCTCGATGATGACCGTCACCGGGGTCGTCTTCTCGATCACCATCGTCGCACTCACGCTAGCGTCGTCGCAGTTCGGGCCGAGGCTGCTGCGGACGTTCATGTACGATCGCGGCAACCAATTCGTGCTGGGCACGTTCCTCGCCACGTTCGTCTACTGCCTGCTCACGTTGCGCGTGGTCGGGGTGGGGCGCGACGGCGAATTCGTCCCCTACCTGGCCGGCTCGGTCGCCATCGTGCTCGCGTTGGTGAGCCTCGTCGTGCTCATCTACTTCATCCACCACATCGCCTCGTCGTTGCAGGTGACGACCATCGCCGCGGAGGTCTCGCGCGAGATCGAGGAGGCGATCGAAGTCCTCTACCCGGAGGAGATGGGCGAGGAGCCGAGCAGCCCCCGGGAGGACTTGCCCGCCTCGCTCGGGGAACCCATCGCGATCGTCCGCGCCGCACGCGGCGGACACGTCCGCATACTCGGCGAGGCCGACCTGCTCGAGGTAGCGGCCGCTGCCGACGTGGTGGTGCGTCTCCGGCGGCAGCCGGGCGACTTCGTTCCCGCGAGAGGCGTCCTGGCCGAGGTCCACACCGCTGGCGGCTCGAGACCATGCGCGGCGGAGCGGGGGGAGATGGACGCGGCCGACCTGTGCCGGAGCATCAAGGAATGCTTCGCCCTCGGCGCGCAACGCACCCCGGCTCAGGACATCCGCTTCCTGCTGAACCAGCTGAACGACATCGCACTGCGCGCCCTCTCGCCCGGTATCAACGATCCGCGGACCGCCCGCCTCTGCATCCGCTATCTGGGCTCCGCGCTCGGTCGCCTTGGAGCGCGGCAGTTCCCAGGCCCCCATCGCTTCGACCAGGATGGACGCCTGCGCGTCGTCGCCACCGCGGCGACTTTCGACGACCTGCTGCGCGGCTGCTTCGATTCCATCCGGATCGCGGGGCGGGGCTTCCCGGACGTCGCGATCGAGCTGCTCGACACACTTGCGGAGATCGCGCAGCAGGTCCGGGGCGACACCCGACGCGCCGAACTGGTCGCGGTTGCCAAGGAGGTGGGCGGCGATGCGCTGGCCAGTCTCGAAGCGCCCATGGATCGGCAGCGCGTCGAGGCGAAGGTTGTCGCGACTGCGGCGCTGCTGAACGGTCAGCAGAAGAACTGGCAGGGTGGGTAGCCAAGCATCCCTACGCTCTGGAGGAACTTCGCGCGCTCGTCGCCGTTGCCTGGCAACAGCGCGCCGTCGACGGCCTTCGAAAGCTGCGTCGCCAGCGCGGAGCATTCCGCGGGCGTGAACGACTCCTGGCACGTGCGCGGCGTACCGCTGGACGTGGCCACGAAGCTCAGTCCCTGCCCCTGAATGACGCTGGCTGCGCTCTCGCCCATCGCCATGAATCCGACGAGGTAGGCGAGGCTCCCGACCGCGGCATCCTGGCCGACGAGTGTCGCGGAGAGCGAGACGGTCTTGTTCACGTTCGGGGAGACGAAGCTCTCTTTCAGCTTCAGCTTGACGACCGGCAACCCGTCCTTGATGCTCACCGTGCGGATGACGGACAGCTTGAGACCGGCGTCCACGAGCTTCAGGGCGAGCTTACCCCGCGCGATACCGGTCGTCGGTGGCTCGTTGATGATGGGACACGTCGGGTTGCCGTCCTCGTCGTAGTCGCAGCAGCCCAGCGGTCCGCCCGCATCGCATTCGATGCAGGCCTGTCGCACGCCGTCGTCACCGCAGTTGAGGGGCTCCGGGGGGCCAGTGTCGTTGTCGGCAGCCTTGGGTGCCGTGGCGAGCCAGAGCGTGAGGACAACCGAAACGACGAACGAAGCAAGACCCGAGCGACGCATGATTCGTCCTCCATACGACGGGATGAGTCACGCGGGATAGACCACAGTTCTCTCGATCCGCGCAAGCCGAGAGCGCCCGCTTCGGGTCATCGCCTGGCGCCCGGTTACCCGCTTGCGTGGTTCCTGCCCTACGGGATGAAGGGGGCGCTCGCCAGTGCGCTTGCAACCCGCCACCCATCCGTCGAACATGCGCCGTCCATGTCGCCAGCCGCGCGCGACCCGCTCGCCGTCCTCCGGGGGTCGCTGGCGATCGCCCTGATCGCAGCGAGCATCGCGGTGCCGGCGACGATTCTCTTGTGCCGTGGCGGTCTCTGGAGCGCCACCGACCTGCGTGACTACCGCGGCGATTCGTATCGCTATTCGTGGTCGATGTTCGCCACGATGGAGGGCGTCACGAGCCGCTACGCCTGGCGGGTGCGGGGATCCGGGGCCGTCCTCACCGCCGACGCGCGCGACACCCTCGGGCGCATCACCGGCCGGATGCTGTACGCGGAACCCATCCTGCGACGCCTCTGCGTCCGCCATCCCGAGGCGGAAGCGATCATCTACCGCGGCGAGGAAACCCGGTGCTGAGCTGGGTGGAGCGGATCGGCGCCCGCTCGGTGGACGCGCGGTTGCCCGCCGCGATCCGGGTCGTGGCCGGGTGCGCCGCCCTCTGGAAGCTGCCTCGACTCGTGCAGGCGATCCCCCCGGAGCGGGTCGCCCTCGGCCAGCCCTGGGCCGCCGCGGCCGCTGCCGCGTGGGTCGTCTGCGCGCTCGGCGTCGTCTTCGGCATCGCCGCGCGGCCGGCCGCCTTCCTCCTCGCCGGCGGGCTCGTCGCCAGCCAGGAGTTGGCGGAGCGCTGGGGCGCCAACGTCCACCTGCTGGCCCTGATCCTCCTGCTCCTCAGCCTGACGCAGTGCGACCGCGCGCTCGCCCTGCGCCCCCCGGCGCGCAGCCGCACGGTGCCCGGGTGGACGATGCTGGTGCTGCAGTGGCACTTCTCGATCGTCTACGGATTCGCGGCGATCGCGAAGCTGAACGAGGACTTCGTGTCGGGCATGGCGCTGCACGCGTTCCTCTCCTCCTTCGCGCGCGCCGCAGTCGTTCCCGCGGGGCTCCAGCGAAGCGTCGTGTTCCTGTCGGGGGCCTCGATCCTCGCGGTGATCGCCGAGGCGTTCGTCGCGATCGGGGTCTGGAACCGCGCCCTCCGCCCCTTCGCGCTCGCGCTGATCCTCCCTCTGCACATGGGGATGACGGTCCTGCTCGCCCACTCGCCGGGTCATGCCGGCGACCTCGTCATGTTCGGCGTCCTCATGCTCGCGACGGCGGCGCCCTTCGTGGTCGAGGCGGACTCGCCGCATCGAACGCCCCGATCATCGCTTCGGCATCCGCCGTCGTGACCCGCCGAACGCGCCGCGAAGCCGGAGCGACGCAGGTGAGGTGCAGCACGCCCGCATCGATCCCGGCGAGCCCGCGGTAGCGGCGGACGGTGACGGCGCCGCGCGCGCGCAGCGCCGCCGACAACGCCCGCAGCTGCGCGTCGGACCAGGCATGGCGAGGCGACGGCTCGCCCGGGACGACCACCTCGCCCCACGGTGGGAGCACGACCTCGATGTGGCCACCGTCGAGCAGCGGGCGCAGCCAGCGGTGGAAGAACGCCAGCATCAGGACGCCGCAATGGATGCCGTCGGCGTCCGGGTCCATGAGGAGGAGGACGCGGTCGTAGCACAGCGCGGCCGGATCGCACCTCGCGCCGCGCTCGACGCCGAGCGCGTCGGTGAGCGCCGTGAACAAGGCATGCGACGCCACCTTCTTCGCGGTGGCGCGGCCGGCGTTGAGCGGCTTCCCCTGCATCGGCAGCACCGCCTGGAAAGCGGGGTCCCGCACCCCGCTCACCGCCTGCGACGCCGAATCGCCCTCCACCACGAACAGCTCGGACCCCGAGCCGAGGCCGTGCCGCCGGCAGTCCTCGAGCTTCACGGGGCCTGGACGCCCGATCACGGTCGGGTCCCGTCGGAAGACGGCCGGGTCGCGGGCGGCGCGTATGTCGATGCTGGCTGCATTCAGGCGTTGGTCGCGCTGGCGGCACACATCCTCTATCATAGGTTGCTTAACCGATGACACGCCGCACCCGTCTTCCCGCCGATGGCTTCGCCGGGCTCGGACTCGACCCGCGCCTGCTCGAGGGCCTCACGGCCCTCGGCTACGAGGAGCCTACCCCCATCCAGGTGGAGGCCATCCCACCGCTGCTGCTCGGCCGGGACGTGCTGGCGCAGGCCGCCACCGGCACGGGGAAGACCGCCGCGTTCGCCCTGCCCCTGCTGCACCGCCTGACGCCCGACGCCGCGCCACGCGCACGCACGTCCGCCATGATCCTCGTTCCGACCCGAGAGCTGGCGATGCAGGTATCCGAGGCGGTCCATCGCTACGGCCGGGTGCTGGGCGTCCGGGTGCTGCCGGTCTACGGCGGCGCATCCATGAGCGCGCAGGTCCGCGCCCTGCGCCGCGGGGTGGACGTCGTCATCGCCACGCCGGGCCGGGCCCTCGACCACATCCGGCGCGAGACGCTCCAACTCGCGGCGCTCCGGTTCCTGGTGCTCGACGAAGCCGACGAGATGCTCGACATGGGCTTCGCCGACGATCTCGAGGCCATCCTGGCCGCGACGCCCGACGCGAAGCAGACGGCGCTCTTCTCCGCGACGCTGCCGCCGCGCATCGCGTCCATCGCGCGCACCCATCTCGAGGACCCCGTCGTCATCAAGATCGACCGGGCGGTCCTGCGGGCGGGCACCACGGCTCCCGTCAGGCAGGTGGCGTACGTGGTTCCGCGGGCCCATAAGCTGGCGGCGCTCGGCCGCGTACTCGACGTCGAGCATCCGGTGTCGGCCATCGTCTTCTGCCGCACGCGGACGGAGGTCGACGAGCTCGCGGAGACGCTCGTCGCACGCGGCTACCGGGCGGACGCACTCCACGGCGGCCTGTCGCAGGAACAGCGTGACCGCGTGATGCAGCGCTTCCGGGGGCGCAAGTCCGATCTGTTGGTGGCCACCGACGTCGCGGCCCGCGGGCTCGACGTGCAGCACGTGTCGCACGTCGTGAACTACGACGTCCCGGTGGCGGCGGACGCGTACGTCCACCGCATCGGCCGGACCGGGCGCGCGGGGCGCACCGGCGTGGCGATCACGCTGGCGGAGCCGCGCGAGCATCGCATGCTGCGCAACATCGAGCGCGTCACGCGCCAGCGGATCGAGATCGCGCCGGTACCCACCGTCGCCGACCTGCGCGCCCGGCGCGAGGAGGTGATGCGCGCCAGCCTGCGCGAGACGATCGTCGGCGGGAACCTGGACGCACACCGGCGGATCGCGCAGGTCCTCGCCGAGGAGTTCGACGTCATGGACATCGCGGCGGCGGCGATCAAGCGCGCCGACACCCAGGCGGACACCACCGACGAGCAGGACATTCCGGCGCATGCCCCCCGGCCCGAACGGCCGCACCGACCGGCGCCGCCCGCGCCCCGCGCCGGAGGCCGGCGGAACGAGGCGGCGGCTCGGATCTGGATCGGCGGGGGGCGGGCCTACCGCATCACGCCGGCCGATCTCGTGGGGGCGATCGCCAACGAGACTGGCGTCAGCGGGCGCATCGTCGGCGCCATCCGGATCGAGCAGCGTCACAGCACGGTGGAGGTGCCGGCGGCGATCGCCGACCGGGTCGTCGCCGCGCTGCGCGGCACGTACATCAAAGGCAAGCGTCTGACGGTGCGCCTCGACGGCGCGCGCGATTGATGCCCACCGCCAATCCCTTCGTCGCCGCGATCACCCTGGGCTCGACGTCGCTCGTCGGGAACACTTCCGGGTTGCAGGCGCTCGTGAACGAGCCGGCGCGGCGACCGCAGGACGAGGCCGACATCCGGGCGCTGCTGGGGTCTGCGCACGGCTCGCTCCGCATGGACCTGATCCGAGACTACTATCGACTGGTCGGGCGGGAGGCCGAGCTGGACCGCTTGCTCGCCGAGCTTCGTCCGGGTTGGCCGCCATCATGAGCGAATCGAAGGAGACACCACTCGTGGGCTCCGACGGCGCGGATCAGCGCCGCATCCGGACGACCGCTCCCGTTCGCGACCTCGACGAATTCCTGGAGTTCCTCGATCACCTTCGCGTCCTCGCTCCGAACCGCGAAACGCCCGCGCGCCCCCGCACGACGGGCAATCACTTTCTCCGCTGACCCGGTGCGACGAGGCCTCCTGATCGCTGGCGGAGCGCGTGGCATCGGCGCCGCCGTGGCGCGGCTCGCCGTGGACCGCGGATACGACGTCGCCATCGGCTACCAGCGCGAAACGGAGCGCGCGCAGGCGCTGGCGGCCGCGCTGTCTGCCCGCGGCGCGCACGCGGTGGCGATGCAGACCGACGTCCGCGACCCGGCCCGCGTCCAGGAGCTGTTCGACGCCGCCGCGGGCGCACTCGGCCGCGTGGACGCACTCGTGGTGGCCGCCGGGATCACCGGGCGGGCCTCGGCGCTCGCCGACGCGCCGCTCGAGGTGGTGCGCGACACGATCGACCTCAACGTCCTCGGCTCGCTCTACTGCGCCCGCGAGGCCGTGCGCCGCATGGCACGGTCGCGCGGCGGCTGCGGCGGCGCCATCGTGCTGGTGTCGTCCGGCGCGGCGACCCTCGGCAGCCCCGGGGAGTTCGTCTGGTACGCGGCGAGCAAGGGGGCGATCGACAGCCTGACGCTGGGACTCAGCAAGGAGGTCGCGCGTGACGGCGTGCGCGTCAACGCCGTCGCGCCGGGGCTGGTCGACACCGAATTGCACGCGCGGTCCACCGGCGAGCCCGGGCGCGTCGCACGGATGTTGCCGGTCATCCCGTTCGGCCGGGCGGCAACGCCCGAGGAGATCGCCGAACCGATCCTGTGGCTGCTCTCCGACGCGGCCAGCTATGTGAGCGGCGCGATCCTCCGCGCCGCCGGCGGTCGTTGAGCCGCGCCCGGCTCAGCGCCGGGCCCGCGACGGCTGGTTCAGTTCGCGCGCGTTGTCCCGCATGATGCGCCGGCGCATGGCCTCCTCGAAGCCGGCCAGCTCCGCCGCGTAGTCGAGCGGTTGCGGCATACCTTCGATGTGCGGCCAGTCCGAGCCGAAGAGGACGCGGTCGGGGCCCATGTGCTCGACCACCTCGGCGACGTCGTCCTCCCAGAAGGGGTTGATCCAGACGTGGCGCCGGAAGGTCTCCACCGGGTCGGCGGCGAAGTACCCCGCGTACTTCCGCCCGATGGAGCGCAGCTTGCGGAACAAATCGCCCAGGAACTCGGAGCCGTTCTCGACCGAGGCGACCCGCAGGTTGGGGAAGCGCTCGAACAGCCGGTCGAAGATCATCGTCGCCAGGTGGTCGTAGATGGCGCGCTCGATGTGGAAGATCTTGACGTTGGGCCTCAGGTGATCGGCGAAGGCCGCGCTGAAGCCGTCCGGCGCATACCCGTGGGACGTCTGCCCGCTGTCGCCGGCGTGCGCCACCACCGTGATGCCGGCCTCGTTCACGCGGGCCCAGAACGCGTCGAAGCGCTCGTCGAACGGGGAGCACGGCCCGCCGGCCGTCCACGCCGCGCCGGGCCGCATGACGATGATGCGGGCGCCGCGCCCGAGCGCCCAGTCGAGCTCGCGCACGGCCCAGTCGAGATCGGCCAGCGACAGGTAGGGGGCGGCGAAGATGCGGTCGCGGTAGGCGAATCCCCAGTCCTCGTCGATCCAGCGGTTGAAGGCCGTGAAGGTGGCCGTGACCGCGCCGGGATCGTGCTTCAGCAGCTCCTCGTACAGCACCCCGAGGGTCGGAAAGAGCCAGGCGGCTTCCAGACCCTGCGCGTCCATGACCGCCAGCCGCGCGTCGCGGTCCCGGTACTCCGGCCGGATCCGCTCGCGGTCGCGCAGGAACTCGAGGGGATTCCGGCCCTCGGGATTGCCACGGAAGTAGGCGTGCATCGCCCCAGCCTTGGCGACCGGATCGAAGGTGGGATTCACCACGGCATGGCTCACCCGGCCGCCGACCACGTGGTACTTGCGGCCCTCGATCTCGCACCACTGGATCGTGCGCGGCCCCAGGTGCGCAGGCAGGTGGCGGGTGAAGGCGTCGAGCGCCTCGTAATAGTGGTTGTCGGCGTCGAAGGCCGCAAAGCCCAGGGTGGTCACGGGCCGACCGTAGCAATCGCGCAGCGCCGCGCAAAGGGCGCCGGTCTTGTACCGGCGCAGCGGGGCATGCGATGCGACGTGGCATGCACATCGGATTCACCCCCGAGCAGGACGCGCTCCGCCGCGAGCTGCGGGCCTATTTCGCGGCGCTGATGACCCCGGAGGTCGATGCCGAGGTGTCGACCGGTGACACCGGCGGACCGCACTGCCTGGAGGCCGTCCGCCGCATGGGCCGCGACGGCTGGCTCGGCATCGGTTGGCCGCGCGAGTACGGCGGGCAGGGGCGGGGGCAGCTCGAACAGCTCATCTTCTACGACGAGGCCTGGCGCGCGCGGGCGCCGGTGCCCGCGCTCACCATCAACACCGTCGCGCGGACGCTGATGGAGTTCGGCACGACCAGAGCAACGCGAGTTCTTCCTGCCGCAGATCCTGCGCGGCGAGTGCCATTTCGCGATCGGCTACACGGAGCCCAGCGCCGGCACGGACCTGGCGTCGCTGCGCACCCGGGCGGAGCGTGACGGCGACGACTGGGTGGTCAACGGCCAGAAGCTCTACACCAGTCTCGCCGGCTACGCCGACTGGATCTGGCTGGCGGCGCGCACCGATCCCGACGCCCCGAAGCACAAGGGCATCTCGATCTTCACCGTGCCGACGACCGCACCCGGCTTCTCCTGGGCGCCGCTCCACACCATCGTCGACGCGGGGACGACCACGACCTTCTACGAGGACGTCCGGGTCGCCGACCGCTTCCTGGTCGGCGGGCTCAATCGCGGCTGGAAGCTCATCACGAACCAGCTGAACTACGAGCGGGTCTCCATCTGTCCGCCCGGCATGGCCGAGTGCCTGATCGCGGACACGCATGCGTGGGCACGCGCGACCCGGCTGCCCGACGGGCGGCGCGTGATCGATCAGGACTGGGTGCAGGCCAGCCTGGCTCGCATCTATGCCCGGCTCGACGTGCTGAAGCTGTTCAACTGGAAGGTGGCGGCGAGCGCCGCGATGGACCCCGCCGAGGCCAGCGCCACCAAGGTGTTCGGCACCGAGTTCTTCTGCGAGACCTATCGCGCACTGATCGAGATCGTCGGCCAGGCGGGCGCATTGCGGCGGGGCTCGCCCGGGGCGGCGCTGCAGGGTCGCATCGAGCGGGCGTACCAGGGCACGCTGTTCCTCACCTTCGGCGGCGGCACCAACGAGGTGCAGCGCGACCTGATCGCGCTTTTCGGCCTCGGCATGCCGCGGGTGCCGCGTTTCTGATACCGGGAGGGTGGATGGACTTCGAACCGACCGAGGATCAGCAGGCGATCGCCGAACTGGCGGGACGCATCCTGCGCGAGCGACTCCCGCTCGAGCGCCTGCGCGCGGTCGACCAGGACCCCGACTGGTTCGCACGCGACGTGTGGCAGGAATTCGCACGTGCCGGCCTGCTCGCCGCCCCGCTGCCCGAGCGCGACGGCGGGGGAGGCCTCGGCATCCTGGAGGCCTGTCTCGTGCTCGAGGAGATCGGCCGGACCGCCGCGCCGATCCCCTATCTCGCCACCGTCGTCCTCGGCGCGATGCCGGTGGCGGCGTTCGGCACCGCCGCCCAGCGGGCGCGCCTCCTGCCCGGCGTCCTCGACGGCAGCGCCGTGCTCACCGCGGCGCTGGTCGAGGACGGCGACGAAGGCGCGCTCGCCGCGCCGCGGACCCGCGCCCGGCGCGAGGGGTCCGGGTTCGTGCTGGACGGGGAAAAGCACTTCGTCCCGGCGCTCCACCTTGCGGCGCACGTGCTCGTGCCGGCGCGGCTCGACGGCGGCGCCACGGCGGTGTTCGTGATCGACCCGACGGCGCCCGGCGTGACACGCGAGCGCGCGATCGCGACCACCTTCGAACCGCTGGGCATGCTGTCGCTCCGCGCGGTCCCGGCGTCGGCGGACGACGTACTCGGCGCCGCGGACGATGGCGCCGCCCTGGTCGAGTGGATCCGCCAGCGCGCGGTCGCAGGCGTTTGCGCGACGGCGGCGGGGGTCTGCGCCGAGGCCCTCCGCCTGACCGCGGCGCACGTCTCGGAGCGCGAGCAGTTCGGGCAGAAGATCGCGACGTTCCAGGGTGTCGCGCAGCGGGCCGCCGATGCCTACGTCGACACCCGCGCGATCAGTCTGACCGCGCGGCAGGCGGCATGGCGCCTCGCGGCAGGCCTGCCGGCCGCCGAGGCCCTCGCCATCGCCAAGTTCTGGGCGGCCGAGGGCGGCCAGCGCGTGGCGCACGCCGCCCAGCACCTGCACGGCGGCATCGGCGTCGACACGTCGTACCCCCTGCACCGCTACTTTCGCTGGGCGAAGCAGCTCGAGCTGTCGTTCGGGACGGCGCCGGTGCACCTGCGGCACTTCGGCGCGACGCTGGCGGCCCGGGGGCCCGATGCCTGAGGCGATCGACACACGCGTCTCGCGCCTCCTCGGCGTCCCCTACCCGATCGTGCAGGCGCCCATGGGGTGGATCGCACGCGCCCGACTGGCGTCGGCCGTGTCGAACGCGGGTGGACTCGGCGTCATCGAGACATCGTCCGGCGAGCTGGACGTCGTGAAGGACGAGATCCGGCGCATGCGGGACCTCACCGACCAGCCCTTCGGCGTCAACATCGCGCAGCTGTTCGTCCGCGACCCGGGGATCGTCGACTTCGTGGTCGAGCAGGGGGTGCGGTTCGTCACGACGTCGGCCGGCGATCCACGGCGCTACACCGGGCAGCTCAAGGCGGCGGGGCTCACGGTCTTCCACGTCGTGCCGTCGCTCGACGCGGCGCTCAAGGCGGTCGATGCGGGCGTCGACGGGCTGGTCGTCGAGGGCGGGGAAGGCGGCGGCTTCAAGAACCCCCGTGACGTCGCCACCATGGTGCTCCTGCCGCTGGTGTGCGCCAGGGTCCGCGTGCCCGTCATCGCAGCCGGCGGCATCTGCGACGGTCCGACCATGGCCGCCGCCTTCGCCCTCGGCGCCGAGGGCGTGCAGATGGGCACGCGCATGGTGTCCGCGGCCGAATCGCCGGTGCACGACAACTGGAAGCGGGCCATCGTGGCGGCGAAGGAGACCGATACGGTCTTTCTGAACCGCTTCTCCCGGCCGGGACTGCGGGCGCTCCGGACGGCGACGAGCGAGCGCCTCGAACGCGAAGCGCATGTGGGCATGGACGTCTTCGCCCGCGCCATGGATCTCTACTTCGGCGGCGACATGGAGGCCGCGATCGCGCTCGCGGGCCAGGTGGCGGGACGCATCGACCGCGTCGAGCCGGTCGCGCGGATCATCGACGAGACCGTGGCCGGCTTCCGCGAGACGATCGCGCGCCTGGCGCAGGCGCACGGGCCCCGCGACTCGTCCTGAGCCGAACCCTCCGGCGGCGGCTCCGGCGGTCTCAGGCCGCCACGACGAGGAAGAGCCAGGTGGCGAGGAGGATGAGGTGGACCACGCCCGACAGCAGGCTCGCCCGTCCGGTGCCGTAGGTGATCAACGCCATCATGAAGGACAGCGCGAGCAGCACCGCGCCGCCCGGCGACACGCCGAGTGCCAGCGGGCTGTCGATCCACCACGCGATGACGGCGACGGTCGGCACGGTCAACCCGATACACGCCACCGCCGAGCCCAGCGCGAGGTTGATCGAGGTCTGCAACCGGTCCTCGCGCGCCGCGCGCAGCGCGGTCGCGCTTTCCGGGAGCAGCACGATGGCGGCGACGATCACGCCCACCAGGGCCGGCGGAGCGCCGAGACGCACCACGGCGGTCTGGATGAAGGGCGACACGCCTTTGGCGAGCAGCACCACCGCCGCGAGCGAGACCAGCAGCATCGCGAGCGCCCCGCCGGCTACTCGTCCGTCCGGCCGCGGCCCGTGGGGCTCCTCCGCCGGGCGTGCCGGCGTGAAATGCTCCCGGTGGCGAACGGTCTGCACGAAGGTGAAGGCCAGCCACAGCAGCAGACAGGCCACGCTGACGAAGGCGAGCTGCGCGGTCGTGTAGTACGGCCCCGGCGCGCCGGCCGTGAAGTTCGGCAGCACCAGCGTGACCGCGACCATGGGCAGGAGCACGATCAGGTAGGCCTGCGCACCCTGGGTGCGGAACTCCTGCTCGCGGTGCCGGAGGGCGCCTACCACGATGCAGAGCCCCGCGAGCCCGTGCAGCACCAGCACCACGACGGCGTGAACGGTGTCCCGCACGAGCGTCGGCTCGGGATGGTCGCCGAGCATGATCGAGACGATCAGGCCGAGCTCGATGACGGTGACCGCGAGGGCGAGGATGATCGCGCCGAACGGATCGCCGACCCGCGCCGCCACCACCTCGGCATGGTGGACGGCAGCGAGCACCGCGACCACCAGCGCGGCGACCAGCGCGATGCCGATCGGGAACCCGCCCCGCCCGTGCAGCGCCAGGTCCGCGCCCAGCGCGAGGACGGGCGCGACCAGCGTCCAGCCCGGGAGTCGGTCGGGGGCGACGGCCATGGGAGCGATTGTGGGTGGCGCCGCGGGGAACGGCAAGCCGAAGATTGACGGAACGTCGCATCCGTCGCATCCTCGGCCGCTCGAAGCACCCTGCGGTCTGGTTCCCCTGATGGGCGGCCCGGTCGAGTCGGGTCGGAGAAGGGCGTCATGAGGAATCGGATCGGAGCACGGACCCGTCGCGGCCGACAGACCCCGTCGCACGCGGCGGGCGCGCAGTTCGACGCGAGCGGCATCGATGTCGAGGGTTTCCTCGCCGAGCTGAGCCAGCTGCGCGCCGGCGTCGACGCGACCCTCGGCGCCCGCGACCTGGCGCATCTCCGGCGTCTCGAGCGCATCGGAAGTGCGGCGACGTGGCTCGGGATCGCCACCGCCTGGATCGCGCCCAACCCGATCAGCATGGCGGCCCTGTCCTACGGGCGGTCGACGCGGTGGCTCTTCATGCATCACGTCGGGCACCGCGGATACGACAGGGTCGCCGGCGCGCCGCGTCGCCTGACCAGCAAGGGCTTCGCCCGCGGCCCGCGGCGATTCCTCGATTGGCCGGACTGGATGATCCCCGAGGCCTGGGTCTACGAGCACAACGTCCTGCATCACAGCCACGTCGGCGAGGAGCGTGACCCCGACCTGATCGAGCGCAATGCCGCGTGGCTGCGCCGTTCGACGCTGCCAGTGCCCATCAAGTACGCGCTGATGGGCCTGCTCGGCGCGAGCTGGCGCGCCGTCTACTACGCGCCGAACACCCTGCGGGTCTGGCGCGAGCGCTTCACACGGGGAGGCAAGCGGCCCGAGGCGGGCGGCGCGACGGGGCACGGGCGCGAGCTGCTGCTGCGCTGCCTGCTGCCGTACGCTCTGCTCCAGTTCGTCGTCCTGCCCGCGCTCTTCCTCCCGCTCGGGGCCTGGGCGGTGGTCAGCGCACTGCTCAACTCACTGGGCGCCGACGTGCTGACGAATCTCCACACCTTCGCCGTCGTCGGGCCGAACCACACCGGCGACGATCTCTACCGCTTCTCCACGCCGCCGGCGTCGACCAGCGAGTGGATGCTGCGCCAGATCGTCGGGTCCACCAACTACGCCTGCGGCGACGAGTGGACCGACAGCGCGCACCTCTACCTGAACTACCAGATCGAGCATCATCTCTGGCCGGATCTGCCCATGCTGCGCTACCGCGAGGTGCAGCCACGGGTGCGGGCGCTGTGCGAGCAGTACGGCATCCCCTACGTGCAGGAGAGCGTCTTCACGCGCCTCCGCAAGATGCTCGACGTCGCGGTCGGCAGGAGCTCGATGCGGCCCAGCGCCGGCCTCCGCGTGGATTCCGCCGTCCGGGCGCGTCACGCGTCCAGCCGGCGCGGGCGAGACGCCGGGGGGGTGCGCCCGTCCTGGCAGGGGCCGCTCGGCGACGCGCCGGCCTGATGGCGACGCGCCGGCCGCCCGGACCACCTCGTCGATGATCCGGGCGGCGCGCGCGTCCGTGCCCCAGTTCAAGGCAGGAAGTTCTGCCCGACGAGGATCTCGGCGCGCGTCAGCTCTTGGCTCGTGCTGAACGGGCCGTCCAGGAACAGCTGGCCGGTGAACGTGAAACCGTCGTTCAGGTCGATACCGAGCCCGGCGGCCGTGAACTTCGGGAACTGACAGTTCACCAGGTCATCGTTGCCGACGATACTCCCGATGGGCTGGCCGTCGACGACCACGTTCAGCAGACTCACCTGCGAGCCCGCCACACGGTCGCAGACACCGATCTCGATCGAGTCCATCGCAGCCAGGGGGCCGGGCAGCGACCGCACCACGGTCTCGTTGACGGCGTTGTCGACGCCGATAACCGTGGTCCTGAGTTCCGGCACGCCAGGGTCATAGGTGAATGTAAAGTCGTATGTGCCCGGCTTGGCCCAGGTGACCTGCTCCGCGGTCCGATTGCCCGCCACGCCGAGGTCACCGACGCCCAAGTAGATCTCCTCCCCACCCGTGTTGGCGAGCGATCGGTACCGGACGCCCGCGATCTTCACGGGCGCCAGCGTGGTGGTCGTCGAGCTGGTCGTGGTGGTGATCGTCGTCGCGGTGGTCGAGGTGCTCGACGACGTCGTCGTGGACGCCACGATGGTCGAGGTAGCGGTGGTAGACGTGGTGGTGGTCGTCGGGGCACACGACTCCCCGTCGAGGAACGACGGGAGGCACAGCTCGCGGCGGTGGATCAGGTCCATCGTGTCGGAGCCGAACTGGTTCAGGGTTTCCACGCCGGGCCCGACGAACCCGAGCCGGGCGCGGGTCTTGTAGCAGAGGAGCGCCTGCGGATGCGCCGGCGCTGTGGGGTCCTCGCCGTTCTTGTTGGCCGGCACGCAAAGGCGCGCCGGTTTGACGACATCGACGCTGACCGACTCGAGCTGATCCACGATCGACACGCCGAGCTGCTTCACGAACTTCGCGGCGCCGCGTGAACGCTTCACCTTGTAGCACATGAAGTGGTCGACCAGCGGCGGAACCAAGGGCGCCGGCGGACCGTCCAGGCCCTTCGCCGTCGGCACCATGAGGTAGTCCGGGCGGCTGGTGTCCAGCGTCAGCGTGCCGAACTGGTTGGTCACCACGAGGCCTTTCTGCCGCGGCGCCCTCGCCCGCACGCCGTAGCCGGCGAGGTGTTGCGGGTTCGCGGGCGCCGTCGGATCTTCGCCCTTCTTGTCCGCGGGGGCGCACAACCGGTGCGGGAACCGCAGGTCGGGGGTGGTGGTCCCGAACCGATCGACGACCGAGAGTGGCGCCACGGAAAAGCGCTCGGGTTTCACCTCGTAACATTGGAAATGCGGCAAAGGCGATTCGCATCCCGGCTGCGGCACCGCATGGGCCATGGGCGACGTCGTCAGCGCGAGCGCGCCGGTCAGCAGCGCGACGTGGGTTGCATACATGGGCATGGAACCTAGCGCGCTGGAGGTCTGGAGGTCAAGGGACATTAGCAAGATGACCGATGTGGAGGCCATGACATGTAGCAAGTGGCCTCCAGAGGCCGGTAGCTCCGTCCCGCGGGGTCACCCCCGCGACGGCGCAGCGGTCGGGGACACGAGGCTTCCCAGCCCCGCGACGCCCGACAACCACCACAGCAGGGCGCTCGGCATCATGTACCGGAAGGTGCCGCCCGGGCAGAGCAGGAGGAACGGGAGGAAGCTGGCGGCGCCTGCCCAGAGACAGAACAGGGCCGCGCGCGCCCGCGCGTCGAGTGGCAGGGGGCGCATCAAGACGAGACCGCCGGCCACGAGCCCGATGACGAGCAGGATGAAATTGTGCACGGGCCACCGGAGCCAGGTCAGCGGCGCCAGGAGGCGGCGAGGCCGCCCGATGAGCGATGGCTCGATGCGGGAGAGCCAGCCGCGCACCGGAGGGAGGAGCGACCGCATCTCGAATGTCGAGGACGCAATGGGCTCCTGCTGCACGGGGCCCCAGAGGAAATCGTAGCGCGACACGGCGAGCAGCTGCATGAGCATCAGCATCTTGAACTCCAGCCAGTCGCCGGCGTGGCCGGGCGCGAGGTGCAGGAGGTCG
This sequence comes from uncultured delta proteobacterium, assembly GCA_963851365.1. Lineage (GTDB taxonomy): Bacteria > Desulfobacterota > Binatia > DP-6 > DP-6 > CAVQLX01. Next base: position 381,938 of record CAWKPA010000003.1, read on the forward strand.
TGGAGGGCGCTGTCGCTCGTGACGGCACGGCGGGGTGTGTAGATGCTGTCGGGGAAGAAGAACAGGTAGTCCGACATGTCGTTGTAGCGGAAGTCCCGGACGCCCTGGTGGAACGCCTGTGCACCTACCTCGCGGTACGTCGCCAGGTCCGCAAAGTGCTCCAGCGGTTCCTCGGAGCGGCTCACGATCCCGAAAACGTCCATCAGCGCGATCAGGTTCTCGAAGTGCGGGACCCGCTCCGTGACGACCGCTGCGGTCACGAGGGCGGCGCCCGCCCCTGCCGCGGCGAGCCCGGCGAGGGCGACGATCTGCGCGGCGAACGCCCGCCACCGGCCAGCCCGGTACGGCGCGAGCAGCGTCAGGCCGGGCACGGTCAACGCCAGCGCCAGGATCGTGTTGTGCCGGTTGAGGAGCGCGAGCGTGGCGCACGCGACGAACCCGAGCAGGTCATACCAGCGTACGCCGCGCCGGCGGAGTCGCACCAAGAACGCGATCGCCGCGAGGAACGCCCCCAGCAACCACGCGTCCTTGTAGACGAAGGCCAACGCGAACCAGAGCGGCGCGTACAGCCACCCGCCGAGGAGCAGCCACCGCCGGCTCGCCGGCTCGTCGGCCAGGGACCCCGCCAGAAGGCACAGCGCCGAGGCGAAGAGCGCCGTCTGGAGGCTGAACACGATCGCGAGCTGGGCCGTCGGCGACAGGCCCGGGGTCGCGAGCATCGTGGCCCGCATCAGGGCGGTCAACCCGACGGGATGCCAGTCGTTGATCTCGCCGGTCGCCGCCTGCTGCCACTGCCACCAGGAGTCGGCGATGATCGCCCCCGGGTACCAGACCGCGAACAGCACGGCGGCGCACGCGAAGGTCGCCGCCCAAGGGCCGCGTGTCACACGAGGCGCCATCGCCGGAGCATGATCCGGCAGACGACGACCGTCAGCAGGAAGTTCGCCGCGACGACGAGCGCGAACATGCGCCAGAACGTGCGTTGGGTGCCGGCCTGCTCGGCGAGGAGCTGGACCGCCCTCGCGTCGAGCCTGGTGCGCCCGAGGAAGACCTCCCCCTTCAGGTGGATTCCGCCGTACCGGTCGGCGACGAGCAGTTCGCGGTTGCCGACGAGGAGGCGCACTCCCAGGCTCCCGGTCTGCACGTTCAGCCACGGGCCGTGGTCCCAGGGGGTCACATCCCGCGGCCCGATCCAGAGGTTCGCGGTCGCGGTGCCGTCACTCAACACCAGTCCACCGGTCGGCCCGGTGGTGAGGATCGAGACGGGGCCCGGAAGGTCCGGCAGCACCGCCGGCCCACCGGACGCCGGGCTGGCGAGGGCGGACGCACCGCTGCCGAGCCAGAGGAGCATCGCGACGACGAGGCCGAGAGATCGATCGTTGATCATCAACCGAGTCACCTCCGCGTCATGCGGCGGCCGAACCGCCGTCGAGAACCCAGCACGCGCCGGTGATGAAGGCGCTCTCGGCAGCGAGCAGGTAGAGCACGGAGGCGGCGATCTCCTCCGACCGGGGTTGCTCCGCGCCGGCGATCTGCACCGCGTTGACGCGGATGCGCGCCTGCTGCCGCGCCCCATCCAGCGCCGCGGCGCGCGTGAGCTGCCGGACCGCCCCCGCGGCGGCGGTCGCGGCGGCGACGTCGTGCCCGCCGCTCGACCCGGCGACCGACGACACATTCACGACCGCTCCGCCGGCGATGCCCAGGAGCCTCCACGCGGCCCGGATGCCCAGGAACGCGCCCAGCACGTTGACGTCTACGGCTCGCCGCCAGACCGCCAGCGTCGTCTCCTCGATGGCGCCTCGCACCGCGAACCCCGCCGCGTTGACGAGCCCGTCGAGTCGCCCGTGCTCGGCCTCGACGCGATCGATCACGGCGCGCCAATCGGGCTCCTGCGTGACGTCGAGGGCGCGGTCGGCGCCCGCGCGGCCCGGAAGGTCGGTCGCCACCACCACCCCGCCGGCGGCGACGACGGCTGCGGCCACGCCCGCCCCGACGCCGCCCGTGGCGCCCGTCACCAGCACGATCTTGTCCCGCAAGCGCGCCACTCGCTCACCGGGCCGTATAGCCGCCGTCGAGCGCGAAATCGGCGCCCGTGACGCAGCGACTCTCGTCCGACAGCAGGAAGACCGCCAGGGCGGCGACCTCTTGGGGCGTCCCGAAGCGGTCGAGCGGGACGTCCCGGCGGATGCGCGCCCGCGCGCCGGCCGGCCAGCCGGTGGCGGCGACGGTGTCGTCGAGCATCGCGCTCTCGATGAACGCCGGCGAGATGGAATTGCAGCGCACCACGGGCGCGCGCCGCGCGCCGTCGTGCGCGACCGATCGCGTCAGCATGTCGACTCCGCCCTTCGACGTCGCGTAGGCGATCATGTCGTGCCGACCGACCCGGCCGAAGATCGACGACAGATTGACGATCGACCCGCCGTGCCGCGCCAGCATGGGCATGGCATGCTTGCAGGCCAGGAACGTGCCGTCGAGATTGACCGCCATCACGCGCGTGAAGACCTCGACCTCGGTGTCGGCCATGGCGCCACGCGCGAACACGCCGGCTGCATTGACCAGGCCGGCGAGGTCGCGCCCGGTACCCGGCGATCCGGTCGATCGTGGCCTGCCAGTCGTCCTCGCGGGTGACGTCGAACGCGTGCTCCACGTGCGCGCCCGCGGTCAGGTCGCAGCCGATCGGCGTGCCGCCGGCATCCCGAATCGCTTCGCAGACGGCCGCGCCGATGGCGCCCGCGGCGCCGGTGACGAGGACGGGACGGGGGGACAGGCGTGACATGGCGGAGGGGCCGTCCTTCACGCCGAGTCGCGCTCGTACGGCCGTCTGCTCCGGCGGCGCACCTGGCCCCCGGTCGCCCACCGCGTCGAGCCGCTCAGCTTCCGCCAGCGCCGGTGCAGCCACAACCACTGCTCGGGATGTTCGCGCACCCAGCCCTCGATGATCGTGGTGACGAGTTGCATCGTCGCCTGCTCGTCGATGCGCCCCTTCGCGTCCCGCGGCGGATCGATGGGACCCGTCCCTTCGATGCGGAAGCGATGCTGCGGGAGCCGCACGACGCGCACGCCGACGATCGGGCACTCGTAGAGCCGCGCCAGTCTCGCCAACAACGGATTCGCCAGACACTCGCGGCCGAAGAACATGACCGGGGTGCCCGTCCGGGAGTGCTGGTCCACCAGCATCCCGACATGGCCACCCTCTTCGAGGATCGCCCGCGTCAGGAAGGTCCCCTCGATACCCGAGGGGATCAACTGCCCCATCAACCCCTCGCGAATCCGCTTCACCTCATCGGAGAGGCCTGGGGTGTTCGGCGCCCGATACACCACCGCGCCCTTGAATCCGTACATCGCCGTCAGCAGCGCCGGCAATTCCCAGTTGCCGAGATGCGCGGCGAAGATCACCGCCGGCTTGCCGTCGTCACGCAGCGTGTTGAAGAGCTCCACCTGATCGCTGACGATGCGCCCCTGGTTCGGGTGCTCCCAGTCGAAGTCCCACAGGCGGTCGAGATGCGCGTACTCGGCCGCCGTCCGGCCCAGGTTCTCCCACACGCCGGTCAGGATGGCCTCGCGCTCGGCGACCGTCTTCTCGGGGAAGGCGATGGCGAGGTTCTCGCGCCCGATCCGGTGGTACTTGGTCCACGGCCCGACACGCCGGAGGAGGCGGGCGGACAGTTCTGCCGACTTGATCGGATCGAACCGTCGGACGAAGCGCAACAGCCCGACCGAGAAAGCGCCCGCGAGAGTGGCCGCCGGTGCGTTCAGCCGGCCGCTCAGCCGGCGAATCGCGAGCTTCTGCTTCGAGGACAGCGCCACGGGTCCGTCACGTTGTCACGATGATCTTGCCGAAGACACGGCGCGTCTCGAGCCGGGCGAGGCCGCGCGAGAAGTCCGCCAGCGGAACGACCATGTCGATGACCGGCGTCAAGCCGCTCGCCATCTTCTCCAGCCCCCGGCGCACCGCCGACATCGGCGCGCCGAACGAGCCGATGATCCGGAACTGCTGCTGGAACAACTGCATCAGATTCATCTCGACCGACACGCCCGACGTCGACCCGCAGGTCACCAGCCGCCCGCCGCGCTTCAGGCACAGCAGCGAGTCGTTCCACGTCTGGGCGCCGACGTGCTCGAACACGACGTCCACGCCCTTCTTGCCGGTCAATTTCCGGGCGATCGTGGCGAACCGCTGCGTGCGGTAGTTGATGACGTGGTCGGCGCCGAGCGCCTTGGCCTTCTGCACCTTGTCGTCGTCGCCGACGGTGGTGATGACGGTACAGCCGATCGCCTTCGCCATCTTGATCGCGACCGTTCCGATCCCCGAGCCGCCCGCCTGCACGAGCAGGGTCTCCCCCGGCCGGAGTTTCGCGTTGTCGAACAGCATGTGCTCGACGGTGGAGAACGCGACGGGCGCGCAGGCGGCGTCCACCATCGAGACGCCTGCGGGGACGGCCATGACGAGGCGCTCGTCCATGACCACCCGCTCGCGGGCGAAGCCGTCGATGTGGAAGCCCATGACGCCTGCGGGGTTCTCGCAGAGATTGTCGCGCCCCTCGCGGCACGCCGGACAGGCGTTGCAGGTCAGCGCGCCGTACATCACGACCGGGTCGCCCGGCCGGAACGGGCTGTCGGCCGAGCCCGCGCGCAGGACCTCGCCGGCGGCTTCGACGCCCACGGTCAGCGGCAACCGCCGCTTGATGAACGCCATGCCGCGAAAGCCCCAGAGGTCGAGGTGGTTCATCCCGACCGCCTTGATCGCGACCTCCACCTGCCCCGGACCCGGCGCCGGCGGATCGGGGACCTCCACGAGATCGATCGTCCGGTCGGCCAGAAGCTGCAACGCCCGCATGGTGCCGCTCAACGCTGAATGGCGAGCGCCGCCGACAGGCCGCCGTCCACCGGGAGGACGGCGCCGGTGACGTAGGCGGCGGCGGGCGACAGGAGGAAGCCGACGACGCCGGCCACGTCTTCGGGCCGGGCGTACCGTCCGGCCGGGATCTGCCCCTCCGTTTTCTCACGTTGGGCGGCGTACGCCCCGAGCATGTCGGTGTCGACGAAGCCGGGCGCCACGCAATTGACCGTCACGCCACGGCGCGCCGTCTCGATGGCCAGGGTCCGCGCGTAGCCGATCATGGCCGCCTTGGTGGCGGCGTACGCGCCGTTGCCGTTGCTGGCACGGAGCGCGGCGATCGATGCGATACCGACGATCCGGCCTGCCCGTCCCCGCGTCATGGCCCGGACCAGCGCCGCAGCCAGCCGCGTGAAGGCGAAGAAATTCACCTGCATGATCGTCTCGGCCTTGGCCTGGTCGAGCAACGCCAGCAGCGTGTCGTAGGACTGGCCCGCGTTGTGGACGAAACCGAAGAAGGATCTCCCGCGGCGAGCCGCCCGGCGAACGCGTCGACCGCCGCCTTGTCGGCCAGGTCGACCGACGCGACGTCGACCGTGCGCCCGCTGGCCGCCGTCACGTCGGCGGCCAGCGCCCGCGCGGCCGCTTCGTCGGTGCGGTAGGTGAAGAGGACGTCGTGGCCGGCCGCCGCCAGCGTGCGCACGATGGCCGCGCCGATGCCGCGCCCGCCGCCGGTGACCAGCACCCGGGTGGGGACCGCCTCGCCGGTCATGCCGGCTCCCGCGTCATTACGAGACACACGTTCTGGCCGCCGAAGCCGAAGGACGAGGAGACGACCCGATCGACCTTGGCGCGGCGCGCGACGTTGGGCACGACGTCGAGCGGGATCGCCGGGTCGGGGACGTGATGGTTGATCGTCGGCGGCAGCAGCTGGTGCTGCAGCGTGAGGATGGACGTCACCGCTTCGATGGCGCCCGCCGCCGTCAGCGTGTGCCCGATCATCGACTTGATCGATGAGATGGGGATGTGCGCCATGCGCTCGCCGAACACCGTCGACACGCCCAGATACTCCATCTTGTCGTTCTCCGGTGTCGAGGTACCGTGCGCGTTGATGTAGTCGACGGCCTCGGGGCCGACGCCCGCGTCCGCCAGCGCGTTACGGATGCAGGCGATGATCGGCTTGCCGTCCGGGCTCGAGCGGGTGCGGTGGAACGAATCCGACTTCTCGCCGCATCCCTCGATGATGCCCAGGATGCGGGCGCCTCGCGCAACCGCATGATCGTAGTCTTCCAACACCAGGGCCGCGGCGCCTTCGGCCACGACGAATCCGTCACGGTTCTTCGAGAACGGCCGGGACGCCGCCGCCGGGACGTCGTTGGAGGTGGACAGCGCCGAGAGCAGCGAGAAGCGCACCACCGATTCCGGCGTGACCGATCCGTCAGCGCCGATGACGAGGGCGGCCGAGCACTCGTCGCGCCGGATCGCCTCCAGGCCGAGCTGGATCGCGGTGGCGCCCGACGCGCACGCGGTGGTCAGCGAGATCGGCGATCCTTGCGTCCCGAAACGCTCCGCCAGGTGCTCGCCGATGATGCCGAATTTGGAGACCTCGTAGACCGCGGCGAAGCGCCCGCTGGACGCCAGCTCGATCAACGTGCGGTAGTCGATGGGTTGCTCGGCCGGCACATCCTCGGTCATGGTGCGCCGGTGCGACCATTCGATCTCGAGGGGCGGCATGGCGAGGAACAGCGGGCCCGGAAACGAGCGCGGGCCGCCGATGCCGGACTCCGCAATGGCCTCCTCGGCAGACAGCCGGGCGATCGTCTCCGAGAGGACCGAGGGCTCCATGCCCGGCGTGTAGACGTGATCGACGGTGCCGGCGATGGTCGTGCGCAGGCCCGTCGTGTCGAACCGGGTGATGCGGCGGATGCCGCTCTCCCCCGCCGTGAGCTTCCCCCAGTTCTCGCCCTTGCCGGTGCCCAGCGAGGTGACGATGCCCATCCCCGTCACCGCGACGATGGGCCGTCCCGCCTTGTCGCGTGTTGCCATCCGCCGCCTTCCCCCGCTACCTTCACACCCCTTCGACGAGCGCAAGACCCTCGCCACGCCAGTGGCCGACGCTCGTGACCACGAGCTGCGACAGCGGCTCGCTCGCGGCGCCGGCATCGCCCGTCCCGGCGGCCGGGAACAGGGCGCGACGCCGGATGATCTCGGTGGCGATCGCGAGGTTGGCGGTGAACTGCGCCTCGAAGCCTTGCCCCAGATGGGTGCCGCTCGCGCGCACCGGCAGGCCGCGGGCGGCGAGGAACGTCCGCTCTTCGGCGGTTGCCGGCTCGGCGCCAGACGCGCCCGAGAGCACGGCGGCGGCGCCCGGGCGGAGGGTGCCGGCGATCTCGGCCCACATGCCGTCCAGCGCCGCCACGATGTCGCCGGGCGCGCGCGGCGTGCGCCCGGAAGCAACGTGGGTGACGCGCGCCAGGGGCGCGGCGCCGCGCGCCTCGGCGTGCTCGCGCGCTTCCAGGACGATGAACGCCCCAAAGGAGCCCAGGGCGACGCCGCCGTGCGGTCCGCGATCCCACACCGGACGAAACGGCGGTCGCAGCAGGGCGCCGACCAGCTCGTAGTTCATGAGGATGTCCAGGCGTTCGGCGCTGTAGGCGCCGCCGACCAAGGCGATGTCGCTCTGCCGCGCGGCGATGCGGGCATGCGCCACGCGCACCGCGTCGACCCCGGCCGATTCCTCGCCGATGAACGTGCGCGACGAGCCGACGACCCCATGCACGATCGAGATGTTGCCGGCCACCAGGTTGGGCAGCTGCGCCAGGAACAGCGTGGGGCGCAGGTCGTTCATCAGGCGTTCGTTGATGAACGCCTGCGGATTCGGTTGTCCGCGCAGATCGGTCAGTATCTTGCCGTCGACCGCGATGTCGCGTTCGCCACCGCCCGCCGCAACGATCATGTCGGTCCGGTCGAGCAGCGCCGCGTCGCCCTTGACACCGGCCGAGGCGAGCGCCAGCCCGGCCGCGTACACGCCGGTGCGCTGCCAGGGCTCCATCTGCCGCTGATCGCCCTTCTTGGGGATCTGCAGGTCGAAGTTCACGGGACCCAGGCGATGCACGACGAACGGCGCGAAGGCGTCGGCATCGTGACTCGGTGGACCCGAGACGAGCCGCTCCCAGGTGGCCTCCAGGCCCTCTCCGAGGCCGGAGAGCAGGCCGACCCCGGTGATGACGACCTCGCGACGGTCACGCACGGAGGAACTCCTCCAGTGGGAACGCGAGTCGCCGGGCCATGTCCAACATCGTCTGCCGGAACGTATCGGACGGGTAGGGCATCATGCGATAGGTCAGCCCCGCGCTGCACACCACCTTGCCGGCGTGCCGCCCCTGACACTCGGCCATCGCGTACCCCGACCCGTCGTGCACGATCTGGCCGTCGAACTCGAGCACATATCCGGGGAACACCGGTTCACGGAGCTTGGCCTCTTTGACGCCGGCGAGGGCCGGCAACCCGGAGAACCCGTTGATGGCGCTGGTCATCCACCCGCACGTCTGCGCCATGCATTCGATCAGGAGCACGCCCGGCATCAGCGGGAAGCCGGGGAAGTGCCCTTCGAAGACTGGACTGTGCGCCGGCACGGTACAGGCCGTGCGAATCGTCCGGGCCTTGGCGTCGACTGCCAGAAAGCGGTCGATCATCTCGAAGTATTCGAGGCGCATCCGGTACGGACGGGTCTCGCGCGCGGGGCGGCCCCGGGCGCGTCAGCCCTTGGCTGCGATCAGCTTATCGATCTGCGCGCACAGGTTCCCGAGGACGAAATACTGCTCCGTCGTCGCCTTGCCGTCGTTCACTTCCTGCACCCACTTCTCCAACGGCATCTTGATGTCGAAGGCCTTGTCGATGGCGAAAGCGACGTCGAGGAAATCCAGCGAATCGATCCCCAGGTCGTCGATGGCATGGCTTTCCGGCGTGATGTTCGCGCGCGGGATGTCGCAGATCTCGGCGATGATGTCCGCGACCGTCTCGAAAGTCGTTGGCATGGTTGCTCATTCCGACACGCCGCCGCCGATGGCCCGGAGGGCGGCGTGCAACGTCCAGACCGCGGCCTATACAGAGTCGCCGGCAGCCTTTCAACGCCCGCCGGATGGCGTGGGCTCGCGCCGCGGGGCATCCTCCGCGCCTGTGAACGACCGCCGGCTATGGTACTTCGCCTACGGGAGCAACATGAGCCCGGGCACCTTCCTCGAGCGGCGCGGCATGCGCCCGCTCGAGAGCCGGCGCGCGCACATCGACGGCTACCGCCTGTGCTTCGACATCCCGGTCGGACCGGGCGAGCGCGGCGTGGCGAACCTCCGCGTCGAAGGCGGCACCGTCACGCACGGCATCGCGTATCTGTTGACGGACGCCGATGGCGAGCGGCTCGATCGCAGCGAGGGCGTGCCCCGACTCTACTACCGGCAGGCGCTCGACATGGTCATCGACGGGGTGCGCGCGGTGCCGGGCTTCACGTACCGCTCGACCATCTCGGTCCCGACGCGCAAGCCGTCGGCGCGTTACCTCGGCTTGCTGCTCGATGGCGCGCGGACGCACGGGCTCCCGGTCGTGTACATCGCCTATCTCGAGCGCCTCGAGTTGGCCGTCGACGAACGTGCCGACTCCTGAAGGCCTTTCCCCGCGGGGAGAGATGCGCTAGGAGCACGCGCATGACGCGAACCCTTCTTGCTTGCGCGCTTGCAGCGGTCGCAGCGGCATGCGCCACGGGACGATCCGCCACGGCGCCTGCGGGGAGCGCCACCGACACCCGCTATCTCTATCGGCTGCTCGACGCCCGGAAGCTCGGGGCGCAGGAGCTGGCACGGCTGCAGCGCGTGAACCCCGCGGTCGCCAGCTGGGTCACGACGTCGGGCAATCCGGACTTCATCATCGAGCCCGGCCCGAGCGATGTCCAGCTGGTCTACTACACCCGGTCGTTGCTGGTGCACTTCCACCAGGGTGCGAACGGGGCCTGGACCTCGAGCCAACTGACCCCGCTGCCCACGTCGCTCCTCGGCGTGCTGCCGGGCGACATCCGCGCCGGGACCCCGACGGACAGCGGCAACGAGATGGCGGGCTGCTGGCCCACCACGATCCCCACCGGGACGTGTCAGACGTGCTGCACACCGCCGGATACGCCGGTGGAGCAAAACTGCACCATCCAGTGCACACCGGGACGGTGAGCCGTCCCGGCGCGCGGCATGCGGATCATCGGCGCGGGATTCCCCCGCACGGGCACGCTGTCCACCCAGGCCGCGCTCATCCGCTTGGGCTTCCCCTGCTACCACATGATCGAAGTGGCGCGGCGGGAGGCGCACACCGACGCCTGGTACGACTTCCTCCTCGCCGGCCGGCCGATGGACTGGCGCGGGCTGTTCGCCGGCTACGAAGCGACCGTCGACGCTCCCGCCGCCTTGTTCTGGCAGGAGATCCTGGCCGCGTTCCCCGAGGCGAAGGTGCTGCTGAACCTGCGCGAGCCGGAGAAGTGGTACGCGAGCTTCATGACACTGGCCGGCGTCATGCAGGAGGTCGCGCCCCATCGCGCAGCGAACCCGCGACTCGACCGCTGGTGCGCGGTCGGAGAGGCGGTCATGGGACGGGTCTTCACTGGCGGCGCGGACCCGGAGGCGGCCATCCGGGTATTCGACGAACACAACCGGCGGGTCCGGGCCGGGGTTCCGGCCGACCGACTCCTGGTCTTCCGCGTGCAGGACGGCTGGGCGCCCCTCTGTCGCTTCCTGGGTCGCCAGGTTCCTGCGGAACCGTTCCCGCACCTGAACGAGGGGCCGGATACCGTCCGGGCGGCGATCGCCGCCACGTTCGGGATCGAGCTCGGCCGCACCCCCGCCGGGTGATCCGAGACGCGCGCGACGACGGCGCGGGTTGCGTCGCCAGCCCGGCCTGGATACCTGGTTGCCCGCTGAGCGGACCGACGAATCGCCCGGGAGGAAGGACACGTACATTGCCTAAACCAACGATGCTCATGATCGCTCTCGCGTGCGCAGTCGCCGCAGGCGGCTGCGCCAAGAAGGCGCCCCCGCCGCCGACGGTGACGACCGGCTCGACATCGACGGCGACCGGCGGCTCTCGCGAGCAGACCGTGACCGCCACCGCGACGGTCGAGCGCGTCGACCTGCCGAATCGACTGGTGACGATCCGCAAGGCCGACGGCGAGAGAACCACGGTCCGCGTCGGCGACCAGGCCCGGAACCTGGCGCAGGTGAAGCGGGGCGACCGGGTGGTGGTCGTCTACTACGAGTCGATCGCCTTCCAGGTGCTCAAGCCGGGAGAGGCCAAGCCCTCCGTCTCGTCCAATGAAGACGCCATGATCGCGCCGTTGGGTGAGCGGCCGGGAGCCGCCACCGCCCAGGAGACGACGCTCGTCGCCAAGATCGTCAAGCTCGACCGCGTCAAGCAGCAGGCGGTCCTCCGGGGCCCCAAGGGCAAGAGGACCACCGTGAAGGTCAGGAATCCCGAGACGTTCGACAAGGTGAAGATCGGCGACACGGTCGAGATCACCTACACCGAGGCGTTCGCGATCGACGTGCAGCCGGCGAAGTGAGCCAGACGTCCACGCCCGCGCTCTCCCTGCTCGACCCGGCGGTCACCAACGACCCCTATCCGTTCTACGCCCACCTGCGGCGCGAGACGCCCGTCGCGCCGCTCGGCCTGATGGATCTCTGGGGCGTCGCCCGCTACGACGACGTCGTTCGCGTGCTCCGGGACCCCGAGACCTTCTCGTCGGTCGTCGGGATCCGGCGATTGACCGGCGAGGACCTGCCGCCCAGCATGCTGTTCAACGATCCGCCGGTGCACACGCGGCTCCGCGGACTGATCGCCAAGGCGTTCACGCCCCGGGTGGTCGAACGGCAGCGGGACGCCATCGACGCGCGCTGCCGCAGCCTGGTCGCGGCGCTGCTGGCCGCGCCCGAGCCGGACATCGTGCGGGACCTGGCCTATCCGCTGCCGGTGATGGTCATCTCCCACATGCTCGGCGTCGCCGACGGCGATCAGGCCACCTTCAAGCGATGGTCCGACGCCATCATCGAGAACGTGGCGCCCATCCTCCTCACCGGCGACGACACCATGCTCACCGACGTCAACCGGGAGTTCGACGCATACTTCTCCACCCGCCTCGCCACGCTCCGGCGACACCCGGAAGACAACCTGCTCAGCGAGCTGGTGCACGTCGAGACGGACGAGGGCCGCCTGAGCGAGTTGGAGCTGCTGATGTTCTGCCGCCTGCTCCTGGTCGCCGGCAACGAGACGACGACCGGGCTGATCGTGAATGCGATCCGGGCGTTCTCGGAACATCCCGCCGTCCTGACGCGCGTGCGCGCCGACCTCACGCTGTTGCCCGCCGCAATCGAAGAGGCGCTGCGCTACTACGCGCCGTTCCAGGCGACGTTCCGCCGCACCACGCGCGACGTCGTCCTGAGCGGCCGCACGGTCCCCGCCAACACGCGGCTCCTCGTGTTGCTCGGCTCGGCCAACCGCGACGAAACGGTCTTCCCCCACCCCGATGCGTTCCTGCTCGATCGTGGCGCCAACCGGCATGTCGCCTTCGGCATGGGCATCCACTATTGCGTCGGCGCGCCGCTGGCGCGACTCGAAGCGGAGATCGCCCTGCGGGAATTGCTGCCGCGGATCGGCGGCGTCGAGATCGAGCCCGGACAGGACGCGGTGCTCCTCCGCCCCGGCGGGCCGAAGTCCCTGCGGGTCCGCTTCGCGCCGGCACGGGCCGGCGCGTAGCGGGCGCGCCGCCGCCTCGACCCCCGTCAGGGAGACGCGGCGGCTCCCGCCGGCAGCGGCCGCACGCGGGCGATCTGGCGCGCGAACACGGCGGGGTCGGTCGTCGGCAGGTCGCACACGCGCCGCTCGCAGACGTACGCCGTGGCGGCGCCGCCCACGGGGACCTTGTCCGCGACGAGCGGCACCAGCTCGGCGACGCCGTGGCGGCCCGCCACGACGGTGAGCACGCGGTTGGGGACGAAGCGGGCGCCGAGCGCCTCGAGGAACGGCGCCGCCTCGGCGCGCGTGTGCGGCGCCACCACGACGATCTCCTTCGGGGTGTCGAGCCGATAGTCGAGCGCCAGCATGAATTCGGACGAGCCGAGGGGTGCGCGGGCCGCGGCGCCGCCGAGGACCGCCAGCGTGCGCTCGGCCCGGCGGCGGTAGGCGTCGTCGGTCGTGAAATCGTGGAGTCGCAGCAGGTTCAGCGCGTGGACGGCGTTCCCCGACGGCTCGGCGCCGTCGGACAGCGGCTTCTCACGGACCAGCAGCGTCTCGTGGTCGTCGCTGGTCAGGAAGAAGCCGCCCGCCGCCGTGTCCTCGTAGTGGACGGCCAGCACCCGGTCGAGGGCGATCGCCTCCGACAGCCAGCGGGATCTCCCGTCGCTTCGAAGAGGTCCAGCAGCCCCGCGATGAGAAAGGCGTAGTCGTCGAGGTAGGCGGGATGGCGGGCCGCGCCGGCGGTCCAGCTCCGCAGGAGGCGTCCGTCGCGGCGCATCCGGTCGAGGACGAACCCGGCCGCGGCGGCGGCCTGCTGCGCCCACGCGTCGTCACCGAGAACTACGGCCGCGCGGGCATAGGCCGAGATCATGAGTCCGTTCCACGATGCGAGCACCTTCTCGTCGCGGAGCGGCGGCGGCCGACGGGCGCGGGCCGCGCGGAGCCGGTCGCGCGCCGCCGCCAGCAGACTCGTCGCCTGCGCGGGATCGAGGCCCAGCTGCGTGGCCACCGCGTCCAGCGGCGCCGCCACATGGAGAACGGTGCGTCCCTCGAAGTTGCCCGCGGCGGTCACGCCATAGTACGCCTCGAGGAGTCGGGCCGCGGCCGGGTCGAGGGCCGCCTGGATCTCGGCCGGCGTCCAGGTGAAGAACCAGCCCTCCTCGCGCCGCCCGTCGGGCATCAGGCTGTCAGCGTCGGTCGCCGAGTAGAAGCCGCCGGCGGGCGCCGTCATGTCGCGCTCGACGTAGCGCAGGATCTCGCGGACGACGTCGGCGAAGTCCTCCCGACCGGTCGCCTGATGGCCCTCGAGGTACGCGACGGCGAGCAGCGCGTTGTCGTAGAGCATCTTCTCGAAGTGCGGGACGAGCCAGCGCGCGTCGGTGGCGTAGCGGTGAAAGCCGCCGCCCACGTGGTCGTGCATGCCCGCCCGCCGCCATGCGCTCGAGGGTCTGCGTCGCCATGTGGAGCGCGCCGGCGTCGCCGGTGCGCCGGTGATGGCGGAGGAGGACGCGCACCGGCAGAGCGCTCGGGAACTTCGGCGCTCCGCGCGTCCCGCCGTGTTCGGGATCGAAGACCCGGCGGCATGCCGCCGCGGCGGCGTCGAGCACCGTCGCGTCCGGCGCGCGGGCGGCGCGCGCATCGGGCTCGAGGTTCGCCTTCACCTCTGCGGCGAGCGAGGCGGCCGCCCCGGCGACGCGCGCGGGTTGCTCCGCGAACGCCGTCGCCAGCGTCCGCAGCACGGTCGCGAAGCCCACCCGGATGCCGCGGTCGCCGTCGCGGGCGGGATAGTAGGTGCCCCCGTAGAAGGGCTGGCGGTCGGCGGTGAGCCACAGGGTCATCGGCCAACCGCCGCCGCCCGTGAGCGTCTGCACGGCGGCCATGTAGACCGCGTCGATATCGGGTCGCTCCTCGCGGTCGACCTTGATGGCGACGTAGTGCTCGTTCAGGTAGCGGGCGATGTCCTCGTCCTCGAAGGACTCCTCCTCCATGACGTGACACCAGTGGCACGTGGAGTAGCCGATCGAGAGCAGCACCGGCCGGCCGAGGCGCCGCGCGGTGTCGAACGCCTCGTCGCCCCAGGGATACCAGCTCACCGGGTTGTGGGCGTGCTGCCGGAGATACGGGCTCGACTCCAGGAAGAGGCGATTGGTGTAGCGGGGCGCGCCGCCCGGCAGCAGATGGCGCGTGCGCGGCGCGTAGCCGGCGGGTCGAGCCGCCCAGGCGGCGCGGAGACGATCGAGCGTCGAGCCGTCGAACGGCGCGGCGCCGGGCAGTGTCTCGCCCGGCAGCGGCGGCGTGCCGGGTCCGCAGGCGACCGCGAGCGCCAGGGCGAGTGTCGCAAGACCGACGGCCAAAGCGGCCGGCCGCCCTGGCGGGACGGGCGTCACATCGCCGCCACGAGCAGGCCGGCGAGGGCGACCTCCACCACGCAGTAGAACCAGCACGGGTAGAACCGGGCCGGCCGCTCGACGAGCGCCGCGATCACCCGGCCGCCGGCCATGCCGAGGAGCGCGACCGCGATCGCCAGGAACACGCCTGGGCGTATCGAATCGGACCGGGCCGCGAGCACGAGCAGCACGGCGACGGCGACGCCGAATCCCCCGTACACGGCGCGAACCTCGTTCCGACCGTCGGCGGTGAGCGCGGTCGTGCCGAAGGTGCGCAGGATGTGCTCGGGCGCCAGCAGGGCGAGCGCCCCCATGCCGGCGAAGAAGATCGCGACGACGGCGACGGCGAGATGCGGCAGGTTCGTCATGCGCCACCGGGCCCGAGCCGCTCGGTGATCCAGCGGGACACCCACTCGATCTCCGCGGGGGCGATCTCGTGACCGATCGGGAATTCGCGGTAGGTGAAGTCCGTGATCCGGCCGGCGAACGCTTCGCGGATACCGCGCCCGTGGGCGATCGGCAGCACGTCGTCGGCGACCCCGTGTGCGACCAGCAGGGGCACACGCGCGACGGCCTCCGGCGCCGCCGCCGGCGCGAACCATCCGGGCGCGAATCGACCGCTCAGCGCCGCGACGCCCGCGAGCCGCTCCGGCGCCGTCAGCAGCAGGCCGAGGCTCATCATCGCCCCCTGGCTGAATCCCAGGAGGAAGGTCCGTGCCGGGTCGGTTCCGAGCCGGGCGGGCGCGGCCGCGAGCCAGCCGCGGAGTCGCGCCAGCGTTTCGCGAGCCGCGGCGATGTCCGGGTCCACCGATCCGTCGGGACGAAAGGCGACCGGAAACCAGGAGTACCCCACCACGTAGTCGCGCGGGGCGCGCAGGCTGACGACCGCGCAGCGCGGATCGAGGAACGGCGCCAGCGGCAGGAGATCGTGCTCGTCGGCGCCGATGCCGTGCAGCAGCACGACGAGGGGCGGCGCCGGCGCCCCCGCCTGGCGTGCCGGCACGACGCGTTCGACCAACGGATGGGCGTCCATACGATCCGCATCGTGGCCGCACGGCCAGGACACGGCAAGCCGCGATGCCGGCGCCCCGCCTGTCCGCGAAGCCGCAGGCGGAGGACGGGCGCGCTCAGCGGGTGGCGGGCGGGGTCGTCGCGCGCAGGTCCTGGCGCAGCAGGCGGCCCCAGTACCGGTCGTAGGGGTGCACTTCGCGCACCGGGCGGTCTTCGCGCACCAGCGGACGGCCCTCGTTGGCCCAGCGAAAGATCGAACCCTGCAGATTGCGGACGTCGCGATATCCCGCAGCTCGCAGCTGCGCCGCCATGCGCGCGGAGCGGTACCCCACGGCGCAGTAGACCACGATCGGCTCGCCGCGCCCGACCGCCGCCAGCGCCTTGGCCGGGTCGTCGTCCGGGCTCACGTGTCGCGCCCCGTCCAGATGGCTGACGGCGTACTCGTCGCGGCGTCTCGCATCGACGAGCACCGGCGGGGGCCGAGTCGCATCCGCGAGCCAGGCGGCGAGCTCCGCCGTCGAGATGCTCGGCACGTCGGGGAAACGCGATCGGATGAGCGTGTCGACCCCTTCCCAGCTGGCGCTCCCGCCGAAGCCGACCGTGACCGCCGCCGCCAGGCCGGACACCGCGCGGACGATCGCCTGCCGCAGGGCCATCTCTGCGGCATAGCCGATGCGTCCGGGTCCTGCACCCGCCGACGGCGGCCCAAGGGGGGGCGAGGCGGCTGTTCGCTACCGGGTGGCCCGGGTTCCCTGCTAGATGGGATCGTCGGCGATGCTGCACACCCTCCGCCTCCTGGCGAGCGCCCGCGGCCGCTCGCGCACCCCCGCCCCCTCCCTGCGCCGCCTGCAGGAGCGCCGTCTGCGCGCGCTGGTGGCACACGTCCGCGATCGCGTACCCTTCCACCGGGAACGACTCGACGCGGCGGGCGTCAGCGCCGGGGCTCCGTCGGCGCTGGAAGAGGTCACCCGCATCCCCCCGATGACGAAGGCCCTGCTGCGCGAGACGGCGGCCGCGCGGCTGGTCGTCCGGGGCACGGCGCTCGCCGGGCTCGATGTGGTGCGCACCAGCGGCTCCACCGGTGCGCCCCTCCGGATGTATCTCGGCCGGCGGGAGGTCGACGCCCATCGCGCCGCCGGCTTGCGCATCCTGCTGGAGCACGGCTTCCGCTGGACCGACCGGACGCTCGAGATTCGGGTCCTCTTCGGTCCCACCTTCGCCGCGCAGCGGCTCGGCCTCGCACCCAAGCGGTGGGTGTCCATCCTGGACCCGCCCTCTGCCCAACTGCGGGCGTTGCTCGACTACCGCCCGCAGGTCCTCTGCGCGGCCGCGTCGACGCTCCACGACCTGGCGCTCGCCGCGCTCGCCGCGGGCGCGCGACCGGCGCGGTTGCGCCTGGTGTTCTCCGACGCGGAACCGCTCATGCCCGCGACGCGCGCCCTGGTGGCGCGCGCCTTGGGGACGGCGCCGATCGACCGCTACGGCCTGGTCGAGCTGAGCGATTTCGCCTGGGAGTGCGAGCGCCGCGACGGGCTCCACGTGAGCGCCGACACGCACCTGGTCGAGATACTGGGCGACGACGGCCTGCCCGCCGCGCCCGGCGTGCCCGGACGAATCGTCTGCACCGACCTGATCGCGCGCACCATGCCCATGCTGCGCTACGAGACCGGCGACCGTGGCGCGCTCGTCGACGAGCCGTGTCCGTGCGGCCGGACGTTCCCCCGCCTGGTGGGCCTCGCCGGGCGGGCGGCCGACGCCATCCGGCTGCCGGACGGGCGCCGCCTCTACTGGCCCTGGTTCCACGAGACCTTCGCACAGCTCGACGAGCTCGAGCGCTATCAGGTGATCCAGGAGGCGGCCGACCGGCTGCGGGTGCGGGTCGCGGCGCGGCCGGGCCGGCACGACGCCCTTGCCGCCCGCATCCGCGCGGCGATCGCCACGGTCGCTCCGGCGGAGCTGCGCGTCGACTGCGAGGCCTGGAACGGCATCCACGATCCCCGCGAGAAATTCCGGCCGGTGGTGTCGCGCCTGCCCGCCGAGGCCTGACGGGATGGTGCCGACGTACCTCGCGCTGCGCCAGCTCCGACGGTCGGCCCGGTCGTCGCCGGACAGCCTCCACACCCTGCGGGCGCGGCGGCTTCGCAGCCTCGTGCACCACGCGTGGCGCGACGTCCCCTGGCTCCGGGCGCTGTGGCAGGCAGCGGGCGTCGATCCCGCCGCCGTCCGCGAGCTGGACGACATCGCACGGCTGCCGTTCACGTCGAAGGCGTTGCTGCGCGACGTGCCGATCGCGGATCGCCTCGCGCGCGGGGCGGACCCCGAGCGCTGCTCCGTCCTCGAATCGAGCGGGTCCAGCGGGCAGCGCTTCGGCGTCTACAAGCGCGCGCACGAGGAACGCTATCGCCGCGCAGTCGGGCTTCGCATCCTGCTCGAGCACGGCTTCCGCTGGCACGAGCGCAGCGCCCAGCTGCAGCAGCTCGCGGGTCCGGGCGTGTTGCTCCAGCGGCTGGGCATCGGGCGCAAGTCCTGGATCTCGACGCTGCTGCCGGTGCCTGCGCAGCTGGATCTCTTCGCCGCCGCGCGGGCCGACGTCGTGATCGCCGCACCGACGGGGCTGCGCCACGTGCTCCGCGCCGCGCAGGCGACCGGCCGGCCCTTGCACCGGGCGCGGCTCGTCGTGGCGGCGGGCGAGCTCCTCGATCCCGAGACGCGGCGGCTGGTACGGGCCGTCCTCGGCGCCGATCCCGTGACGGTCTACGGCACGACCGAAACCGGCTACCTCGCGTGGCAGTGCGCGCGCCGCGGTGCGCTCCACGTGAGCGCCGACACCCACCTGCTCGAGATCCTGCGTGGGGACGCCCCGGCCCAGCCGGGCGAGCTCGGCGAAGTGGTGGTCACCGACCTCGTCGCCCGCACCATGCCGTTCGTCCGCTACCGGACCGGCGACCTGGCCCGCTGGGCGGTATGCGCATGCGGGCACGCCTTTCCGGCGATCGTTCACGGCGGTCGTGCGAGCGGCACCGTGCAGCTCCCGGACGGACGACTGGTGACCACGCCCGAAGTGATCGGCGCGCTGGACGGCACGTGTGCGCCCGGCGGCTTCCGCGTCGTCCAGGAGCGAGCGGACTCCGTGCGGCTCGAGCTGCTGCACCCGCCGGCCGGGCCCGCGGACGCGGCGGCGGCGAGTGCCGCGCTCGCACCGCTGCTGGCTCCGCTCGCGCTCGAGACGGTCCGGCTGGATACCCTCCCACCCGGCGGCGCCGGCAAGACCGCCGTCGTCGTCTCGCGCTTGCCGCCGCCCTTCTGACGACGACCCGCGGGGCACTCAGTCGTCGCCGAGCGTACCGTCGGGCTGCAGCACGCGGATGCGCCGCCCGGCGCGCACGAAGAGACCCGCCTCGCCCAACCGGCGGGCCACCGGGTTCTCCGGCCGCAGTATCCGCACGGCGTGCTCCAACGTCTGCGCGCCGTCGATGATGGGGCGGAAGCCGCGTTTCCACTTGTACCGGGCAACCCCGTCCTGCCGCCACGGGCGGCAACGTCCCACGTCGATGCTGGCGACGCCCAGTTCGACCGCGCGCATCCGCACCGCCTCGTACAGGACGTGGATGGCGCCGGCGCGCGCGATGACGGGATCGCCGCCACGAGTGCCGAGCGCGACGAAGGCGAGGACCCGCCCGCGCGGGAGACACATGCCGACCGCGTCCGCCTCGCCGCCGCCTGGCGCGACGACCTCGATCACGAAGCCGGAGCGCAGGAGGAGATCGAACCACCAGAAATCGGGCAGGCGCGCGTCCGGTCCGAAGCGCCTGACGGCATAGGGGATGATGTAGCCATCGAAGCACCGCCGCCCGAGCGCCGTCGTGTACGGGCGGAACTCCACCCGGTATCCGGCCCGTCTGGCGACGCGCGAATCCGATTCGAGCGACCTCGACGGGCGCGCCGCCAGGGACGACAGCGCCGCCACGCTGGCCCCGAAGCGAACCTGCTCGGGCACGACGAGGAAGCCGCGGCGGCGGAACAGCGGGGCCAGCGCCGGCGTGGTCTCGGCAATCAGGAGATCGGCCTCGTGCAACGCGGCGGCGCGCCGCGCCTCCGGCAGGAGGCGCGGCGCCTGCCACGCGACCGTCGGGGGCGTCTCGAACAGCAGTTCGGGGAGAAAGTGTGGCGAGGTGGGTTTACCCCAGACGACGACGCGCGCCGCGCTCCCCGCGCACGATCCGGCGTACACCCCGATCGGCTGCCGCAGATACAAGGGTATCGCGGCGGCACGCCGGAAGACCGCGGCCGATCGGCGGACGGGTGGATCGACCACGGCCAAGACGGGCGCCGGCATGCGGCGCACCCACGCGGAGCGCACGCGCGCCTCCGCCCGCTTCCACCCGACGACCCCGGCGCCGGAACCCGGAAACCCGAAGGTCGCCCTCGGAGCTTGCGCGTCCGGCTCGGTGGGCCGCCGACACACCGCGACCACGTAGTGCCCGGTGAGCCCGCGCGTCGGCAGCCGGTCCGCACGACGCTCGATCGAACCGAAGAGCCGCTCGAGGGCGCGTCCGGATCGGCCGGACCGGCGCGCGACCCATTCACCGAGCCAGAGTCCGGCGATCCGCGGGGTGTGCAGCGCCCACCCGCGCGCGACGACGTCGAAGCCCGCACGCTCGGCGGCGGCAACCAGCGCATCGAGCCGGAGCGTGCGGCCGACGGCGTACGGCGCGAGGCGGCCCACCCTGGCGGTCCGCCGCCGGATCGCGTGGCGGATGCGCAGGATCGGGTTCGCCGGGTTGTCGAGCGTCACCAGCAACGTCCCGCCTGGCCGGAGCACCCGCCTCAGCTCCGCGAGTGCGACATCGATGTCGCCGGCGTCGTCGAAGTGGTCGAGCGTGGACGGCGAGACGACGAGGTCGAAAGCCGCGTCGCGGAAGGCGAGGTGACGGACGTCGGTGGCGCAGCCGAGCGTGCCGGGCAGACGCCGCCGCGCCTCGGCGAGGATGCGCGGCGCCACGTCCATCAGCACCAGCGACGGGCTCGGAAACGGCTGGAAGCCGCACGCTTCGTCGAACGCGTCGGTCTTGAGCACACGGGCGGCCGGCGGCGGCGGCCCGATCCAGCGCGCGTACACGGCCGCCTGATGACGAAACCAGACGTTGGCCGCATAGGGCTTCCAGAGGTTCGACCATGCCTGCTCCCAATCGACGGATCGCGGGTCGCGGCTCATGACGACCTCGCCACCCGGCGGTGCCAGTGCCAGGCCCGGCCGCCGACACGGAGGTAGTCCATCCGCTCGAAGACCCGGAAACCGGTCTTCGCGCGGGCGCGCCGGTTGGCGACGTTCTGGACGCTCACCGCCATCATGGCCCGCGTGATGCCCGCAGCGCGAAGTCGTTCGAGCACGTGGACGCCGAGGGCCGGCGCGATGGCCAGCCCCCGAAACGCCGCGTCCGTGAATGAATCGTAGAGGTACACCTCGGAGGGGCCGGCGGCGTAGCGACACCCCAGCGACTGGAAGAAGGGCAGCGTGCGCGAGGCCCAACTGGCGCATACGATGCGCTCCTGGTGCCACGCCACGCGGCACTCGTCGCCGCGGGCGAAGCGCTTCTCGAGATCGGCGCGGGGGAACTCGCCGTGGAAGCGCAGGTACTCGTCGAGCTGCGCGGGCACGAGCGGCGAGAAGTCGACCGGCACCCGCGGCGACACCGCCGCGATCGGCTCGTCGAGAAACCGCTCGAGCAGCAGCAGGCGCCCGTAGCCGAAATCGGCGAGCACCGTGAACGCCAGCGTGGACGGGCCCCCGTCGCGCCAGAGCTCGCGCCCACGACGCCATATCCGCCCCGGCGTGAGCGGCGGGCCCTTGCGATGGGGCAACCAGGTGCGTGGCACGCCCGCCCTTCCGCTAGTGCCGACAGGTTGCGTGCGCACCGGCGTCGACCGGGCGGAAGCGCAAGAGCTTGCCGGCGAGCCAGGGGTGCGGGCGGCAGGCGTCCGGGTCGCTCGGCACGCCGGCCACGACCGCAAGCGTCCGGGCCTCGCCGTTGCGGTGGTACGTCACGGAGAAGTCGCCCGTGGCCGCGCTGCACAGACGACGAAACTCGAAGAATGTGAGCCACACGTCGGTGTCCACATAGCGCTGCAGCGCAGGCAGGGACGTTTCGCGAATGGCGACGAGATCGTCCTGGTACCCGAAGAGTTTGACCGACGGCGGCACGACGAGATGATTTGGCTGCACCTCCGTTCGCAGGTTGCTGTACATGGCCCAGCTCGTTTCGGTCTTCAATCCGACATAGGGAGACGTGCCGTTGAGCGCGACGAGGACGGGAATCGCCCAGAGCGGCGCCCAGCGCGGCCGGAGCGGGAACTCTCCGGGCACGCTCCGGATGCCGAGAAGCTGACGACCGAACAGGATGAGCGCCCCGAGGAACCAGACGTCCCAGAACAGCAGCCCCCGGTAGATGTGATTGATGCCGAAAAACCGTCCGAGGGCCCATCCGATGACGACCAGCGCGGCAGCGGCCGCCGGAAGGCCGGCGCGACGCAGCGCGGGCCAGCCGTCCACCGCGGCCGAAACCCGTTCCGACACGCCGGCCGTGAACGCCCGCGGCAGGAACAGGAAATACAGGGCGAAGAGCATCGCCGCGAAGCCATGCAGCCCGCCGTACTGCGACAGGAAGAGGTGGAAGCCGGCGCCGAGCGCCAGGCCGAGGTTCACCGTGCGGCGGCAGCAGAGCAGCAGCGGCACCGTGAGTTCGATGAACAGGGTCGACCAGATGCCGAGTAGCACCGCCCAGCGCTCGAGCGGCAGGACACGGTAGGAGCGGTTGAGCCAACCCAGCAGCGTGCCGGTGCAGCTCACGTCGGGATTCAGGAAATCCGCGTTGAGCTTGTGGAAGAAGGCGAACAGGTAGAGCAGGACGAGGCTCAGACGCAGCACCGGCGCGAACGTCTCGAGCAGCAGCTCGTGATCCAGCCCCGCGACCGCCGCGCCAGGCGCGTGCCGCCGCTCGACCAGGCACCGCGCGAGCGAGGTCAAGATGGCGACGTTCATCAGCGCCAGAAACAGTCCGTGGTTCCAGGGCTGGTTCGCCGCCAGGGCGGTGAAGGCGATCTGCGCGATCGCGAGCACCGCGAGGCAGGCGAGCGAATTCGGACGCACGGCCAGGGCCATCGAGCTGACCAGCAGCACCCCGCTCCAACCGGTTTCCGACCACTTCCAACGGGTCCATTCGCAAAACCCGGCGATGGCCCAGAGATGGTTGAAGACGGTGAGACGATCGATGCGCAGGGGGCGAGCCGCTGGTGCGGTCATGACGCCCTGGCCGCCGCCCAGCGGGTCGCCACAGCCAACTCCCGGCGCACGCCCGCCCGCAGCCACGCCGGTCCGGACCACCAGACCACGGCCCCGTAGACCAGCGTCACGACCCCCGCCGTCAGCAGGCCCCGCGGGGCGGACGCCACCGGCGCCAGCGCCACGACCGCCCCGGCGGCGATCGCGGCCAGGATGGGGATCAGCACCCAGGGCGCGTGCTTGAGCACGCGCGCGGCCGCGCCCGGGCGGAGCCCGGCGAGCAGCCAGGGGGCGGCCACGGCCAGACCGACGATCTGTCCGAGCGGAACGCCGAGTGCGCCCACGCGGAGCACGAAGAGCACGCTGGCGACGACCGCGATCACCGACGTCACGGAGGCCACGCGCGCCGTGACGCGCAGGCGACCCAGCCCCACGAGCGCGGAGGTCGAAATCCACCGGATGGCCGCGAGCAGCGTCGCCGCGGAATACACGAGGAGCGCCGGCACCGCGGGCAGCCAGCGGTCGGTGTAGATCATCGCCACCAGATCGCGCCCGGCCACGGAGAGCACGGCGAACCAGAGGCCACAGACCAGGAGCGATGCAATCACGTAGCGCTCGAGGACGCGCTCCACCTCGCCGGGATCGTCCTGCAATCGCGAGAAGTGCGGGATGGACACCCGGACCACGTTCTCCAGCACCTCGAGCGGCTTGCGACCGTTCCACGACCCCCAGTTGAGGAAGCCGACGGCCGCCGGCCCGATCAGGCCCGCGACGAGCGTGGGCGTGACCCATCCCGGCATCTGGTTCAGGAGTTGGCTCGCCTGGACTGCGCCGCCCGTGCGCAGCAGCTCGCGCGCCGTCGCCCGATCGAGGGCGAAGCGGATGGGCCAGCGCGACGCGCGATGGAGCAGCAGCACCCGCAGGACGTTCCCGACGAGGACGGCCCACACCAGGCCCGCGATTCCCCACCCGGCGAGGATCAACCCGATCGAGACCACTTGGTATCCGATGGTGCCGACGACGTCGGAAAACGCCAGGGGCCCGAAGCGCAAGGCCCGCTCGAGTTGCACCTCGCCGGTGGATCGCCACGACCGGAGGTAGAGATCCAGTGCGAGGACGCGCAGCAGCCAGGAGAAGTCGGGCGGCATCCGCGGATACAGCGTGGCGATCGTGGGGGCACTCACGAAGAGCGCGGCGACGAACAGCGTGACGACGATCTGACGGAGCGTGAAGCTCGTCGCCAGCTCACGGTCCGTCACCGTATCGGTCCGCCGGACGAGCGCCGTCTTCATGCCGAGCTCGGCTATGGTGCCGGGCACGGCGACGACGAAGGCCACGATGCCGAACACGCCGAACGCCTCCGGGCCGAGGCGCCGCGCCACGACGATGCCGCCGACCAGATTGAGGACGTGCAACGCCAACTGCCGCCCCAGCAGCAGTCGGATGCCGTGGCGCGCCCGCTCGTTGAGGTCCTGCATGCGCGATGCGGCGACGGGCGCGCTCAGGCCCCGTCGCCGCGCGGCTCGACGGGCTCCCCATCGCCGCGAACGCGTTCGCCCGGCCGGCGGCGGCTCGAAGATGCAGGCACCGGAAGGAGCCTAGTCCCGGCGCGTGGTGTGCGCCAGAGGGCCGCATCGACCTGGCCCTCTCGATGGCGGCCGGACGGTCCTACGCAAGGAAGCCCGCCTCCACGCCGATCTCCCAGGCGAGTACGACCCCGGCAACGACGCTGCCCAGGCCGGCCACGGAGCCGATGGTGCGCTCCGCGCGGGCGAAGCGCCCGCGCGCGAGGGCCAGTGGCAGGCCCAGCAACGCGCTCATGATCATCATGCCGCCCACCGATCCCGCGCCGAAGACCAGGATGTACGCGAAAGCGACCGCCGGGCTCGGGATGGTGGCGAGCACCGCCAGCATCAGTGTGGCGCTGCCCGCGAGCCCGTGCACCACGCCCACCAGAAACGGCCGCCGCCCGGAACCCACGGCATGGTGATGCGGATCACCCGGACCGCCCACCGACTCGTGACGGTGCGGGTGCACGTGCAGGTGACCGCCGTGCGTATGCGCATGGAGGTGGACCGTGCCGCCGCGCCGGAGTGTCCAGAGCAGGTTGCTCCCGAGGCCCACCAGCATGGCCGCGACGCCGAGCTCGAGCGCCTGTGCCATCCGAGCTGGAATCTGGGCATGCAGCGCGATCACCGCCACACCGGCCACAAGCAGCGCGGCGGTGTGCCCGAGTCCCCACGCCGCCCCGATCAGCGACGACCGCCACAAGCCGCCGCGCCGGCTGACCAGGGTGGCCACGGCGGCAAGATGATCGACATCGAGCGCGTGGCGCAGCCCCAGCACGAATCCGAGTCCGAGGACGGCGAAGGGGCCCGACGTCATGCGCGGACGACGCCCGTCTGCCGGGCCTCGACGACCAGGGCGGTTCCCGCGACCCGGACGGCCAGCGCACTCACGGGCGGACACCCTCGCGACGCATCGGTGCCCTCTAGCCCGAACGCCCCGATGCCGCCAACTCTCCGACTACGTGCATCCGTCGCCGAGCCGCGCGACCGGGGTGGCTTCCAGCGCCGAAGCGTGTGAGGCTCCGGGTCTCGATGATCAGGCAGCTCGACGAGAACGATTCGGCCGCGAGTCCATGGTGCACCGGGCGCTAGCCCGGGTGCCTCCCGGGCGCATCGCCGTCTGGGCCGTCAGCCTGGGAGGCATCGCGCTCGTCGTCCGCTCCCTGGCGATCGGCCCCGTGCCCGTCCGCGTGGCGCTCGTGGCGATGAGCGCGTACGTCGCGATGATCGTGACGGGGGTGCTCGTGCCGCGGCTCGAGATGTTCGGCGACGTGATTTGGCGGGGCGACCCGGAATCGCGGGCCGTCGCGTTCACCTTCGACGATGGCCCGCATCCGGCATCCACGCGACGCGTCCTGGCGGCCCTTCGCGATGCGGGAGCGACCGCAACGTTCTTCGTCATCGGGCGCAAGGCAGAGGCGCACCCGGATCTCGTGCGTGAGATCGTCGCGGCGGGGCATACGCTCGGCGTGCACGGATACGATCACCACCGACTCTACGCGCTCAAGCCGCCCGGCGACGTCGAGGCCGACATCCGCCGGGCGCAGACCGCCGTCGAGCGCGCATGTGGCGTGCGACCATGCTGGTTCCGCCCGCCGATCGGCCAGGTCAGCCCCCGCACGGCCGAAGGCGCGCGGCGTGCCGGCGTGGCGATCGTCGGCTGGTCGGTGCGCGCCCTCGACGGTGTGGCGCGCGCGGAGCCGGCGGCCGTCGCGCGGCGCGTCGCCCAGGGCCTCCGCGCTGGCGCCATCGTGCTCCTCCACGACGCGGCCGAGCACGACGACTTCGACCCCGCCTCGGCCGGCGCGCTGCCGGCGCTCGTCGCGGCCGCACGTGAACGGGGTCTCGCCGTCACGGGGCTCGAACGCGTTCTCGCGTTCGAGCGGGTGCGTCGCGAGACGCCCATGGCCTGACGGGGCCCGACACGAAGACCGTCGGGGAGCCTCGCCGCCGGCACGCGGGCGAGCCCTCAGCGGCCGGCGCGGTCGAGCTCGGGATAGTGGCGGAACAAGCCGTGCTCGTTGAACGGGATGCGCCGCGGCGAGGCGAAGTACTGGGCGAGACCACGCCGCACGGCGACCCGGTCGTGCAGCGCGACCACGCGCGGCGCCGCTTTCTCGCGCCGGGCCATTGCGCGCGGGAACGCGTAGCGCAAGCCCGCCACCATCTGGAAGAGCGCGAGATCCGCGGTGCTCGCGCGGCGTCCCGACAGCCAGCCCGAGCGCGTCGGATTCTTCGCCAGGACGTCCTCGAAGTAGCCGAGGAACTTCGGCAGCCGGTTGGCAAGGAAATCGGCGGCGCGCCGCTTCGCCTCGCGTTTCTGCTCCTCGTAGTACAGGCCCGAGCCGATCGGGTGGTGCACGTCGTGCGTCTCGACCACCCAGTCGGCGATCGTCAGGTTCAGCTGGTGGATCCACAGCCGGTCGCTCGCGTTCTTTGGCGCGAGCCCGAGTCGCGGACCGAGATACGACAAGATGTTCGCGGTCTGGCCGATGACGAGCTTGCCGGCCGCGAGGTACGGTGGCGCGAACGGGGGGCGCGCATGGCGTCCCATGAAGCGGTGGAGCCGCGCCATGCCGTTCGGGCCGCGCGCGACGTCACGATAGGGGGCGCCAGCGTCCTCCAGGACGAGCCGCACGAACTCGCCGCGACCCTGGATCATCGGCCAATAGTAGAGGTCGTAGCGCACGTCCCCTCACTTCGTCCGTGCGATCAGCGCGACGGCGCCGTCGTCGCTCGGGCGGAGGAACCGCGCGAATCGGTTCTTCTGCGCGAGGTACCTGAGCAGAAAGGGCGTCGCATATCGCGTCGTCGCGTCGTGCTGAGCCTGCCGCGGATCGGGAGTGGTCGCGGGGTTCTCGTCGGAGAAGCCCGTGTGCGCCCCGCCCGTGAAGCGCACCAGGAAAGCCGGGGGCGGCAAGCCGTCGAAGAACGGCTGCGTCCAGCCGGAGAAGCTCACGAGGTCGTCCCCAGTAGCTCCCATCACCATCCAGGCGCGCCGGGGGGCGCGGCCGACGAACGGCGCTGCGGCGCCAGCGTTCACGGCGGGCGCCAGCCCGACGATCGTCGTGAACGACGGGTCCATCCGCGCCGCCTCGACGACGGCGAGGCCGCCCAGGGAGTTGCCGACGAGTCCCGTCGACCTGCCGCGCACGTGCCGGGCCCACCTCCCGAGGGGACCGGCGCGATCGTGCAGCGTGCGGGCCACGAACGAGAGGTCGCTCGCAAGGTCGCCGGGGCGCAACACCAGTTGCCCCGCATCGCACGCCGCACGCGTGACTCCGCCGAGGTCCGGCGCGGACACCACGAAACCGTGGCTCGCGAGGTGCGTCGCCAGGTAGTCGTAGTAGAGTCGCGAGCCGCAGAGACCGTGCGCGATCAGGACGAGCGCATGGCGGCGCGGGAGCGGCTTCACGTCCCGCCCGGTGCGCTTCGCGGGGTACCAGATCTCGGTCGGAAGCGTGCGGTCCCCACGGCTTTCGTCGACCGCGGTGGCGGTCGTGACGCCAACGGCGAATTTCCCCGGACGCGTCGGATCGAACGCCCCCCGCGCGCTGGCGGTGCACGCGAGCACGACCAGGGCGGTCAGGATGCGCCGCAGCACGCACGACGTCCTACCCGCTCTCGCCCGGGCCATCCAGTCGCTTCGATCCGGCGCCGGCGGCGCGCCCTCGAGGCGCTCGACCGTCCCATCGATTCGAGAGAAGGGAGACATCCGATGAATCCCGTCGTGTGCCTGTTGTCCGCAAGTCTCGTGAACGCCACGGCGCGTCTCAGTCGTTGCGCGCGCCCTGCGCAATCCAGGATGTGATCAGGTCGATCTCGGTCGCGTCGAGCGGCGGGCCCGGCGGCATGGGCGAGCCCACGAAGCAGTCCATCCCCCGGCCCAGGAGCTTGTGGAGAAGGTAGCTGGTCGCCGGCGAGCCGGGCGCCACCAACTCGACCGACGGGCACCCCGTGCTCTTGGCGTTCACCAGACTCGCGTAGGCGGCGCCGGCGCGCAGGTCGGGGGGGGTCACGCTGGGATGGCAACTGCGGCAATGCCGCTCGAGGATCGGCTGGACGTGCTGGGAGAACCTGACGACCGACGGAATGGTCGTCGTGGTCGAGCCCGTCGGAACGGTGGTGCTCGTCGTCGAGCGCCCCACGCGCAGAGCGAGGAGCCGAGGCGGGTCGGCAAGGCCGACGGGCACGACCAGCAGATCGCCGGCGACGGCGGGCCAGCCGTTGATGCCGCCGGGGGTCTGGTAGCGCCACACGATCGTGCCCGTGGCCCGTTCGAGCGCGAACAGCTCGCCCTGCAGGGTCGACGTGAGGACCAGGTCGTTCACGACGGTCGTGGCGCCGAGCGGGTCTCCCGGGACGCGCGTGTCCCACAGGATGCGACCGGTCGCGGCGTCGAGCGCCACCACCTGGCCGTCCATCGTTCCGAGTCGTGACCCGACATAGGAGGTCTGGTCCGGGGACAGCGTGCTCGGGGCGTTGAGCGTGGCGACGTAGACGACGCCCCCGGCGGCGGCCGGAGGGGTCAGCACGCCTCCATAGGTGCCGGGGAACACCTCGGTCGGGCCGGTGAGTACGGTGAGGTCGTCATTGCGGTGCACGCCGACCGGGGTATCCCACCGCAGCCGGCCGGTACGGGGATGGAGCCCCATGACGCGGCCGTGCTTCCCCGTCGCGACGAGCAGTGGCCGTCGGCGCTCGCGGCCGCCGACGTCGACCAGCAGGGTGTGGATCAGGTCGCGATCGAAGAGATCGTGCGGGACCGCCTGGTGGTACCAGCGCAGCTGGCCGCGACCCAGCCGCAACGCGACGACGGAGTTGGTGTACAGGTTGGGCCCAGGTCGCGAGGAGCCGTTCGGAAACTCCGGCGTTCCGGGGAACGGCGCGGGGTTGGCGATGCCCCAGTAGACGAGCCGGCGAACCGGGTCGATCGCGGGTGGGAACCAGGCCCCCCCGCCCGAGTTGACTTCGGGGTTGCCCCAGAGGTCCGGGGACTCGACCGTGTCGAAGGTCCAGACGTCGCGGCCGGTCCGGGCGTCGAGCGCGTGCAACACGCCGCGGTCGCCGCCCCGGTAGATGCCCCGCAAGCTGATCGGCACGGTGCTCACCAGCACCCGCCGGGCGAACACGGTGGGCTGGATGTCGATACCCTGGCTTCGCGTGGTGGTGATGGTCCGCCTCCACCGCACCTCGCCGGTGCGGGCGTCGAGCGCGATCACGCCGGTCGAGCCGTCGTTCGCAAAGACCCGGCCCCAACCCACCGCGACGCCGTTGGGCCCGATGAGCAGATCGTTCTGGTCGGCCTGCCACCGCACGCGTCCGCTGCGGCGGTCGATCGCCCGCACCGTGCCGGTAAGATCCTGCACGTACACCGTCTTTCCCACGATGAGCGGTGTCGTGGCCGCGTTGCCCGCGGCACCCCGTCCCGGCAGCGGCACCTCCCAGGCCACCTCCAGGCGGGAGATGGTGGACGAGTCGATGGTCGAGTGGGTCGTGGACCGTGAGTTGTCGTAGTCGCGCCCGGGGAGCGGCCAGTCACGCGCGTGGCGCCGGACCTCCGGCGGGATGCCGCCGTTCCCCCGTCCCGGGGATGCCGCATCGACCACGCGGCCCGACGCCGGGTCGAGCAAGAGGGCAACGAGCGCGAAGGCGATGCCGCGCCATGTCGACCTCGACGGGCGGGTCCGGGTGGGCGCCGGGGCCACGCTGCGGCCAGGGAGGATGTTCACGCGCGCGACGGTAGCAGTTCCCGACGATCGGAGTCATGCCCGGACGAACCGATTCGCGTTCCGCTGGCCGACGAGCGGCACGCCTGGGCGGCGGGGATCGGCCCGGCGACATCGCATGTGGTAGGGTACAGGCCATGCGTGACGCGGACCTGGGCCCGGCGGAGCGTTACCAACTGACCCTGGATCTCTTCGCAGCGGGTGAGGCGATTCTGCGGCAGAACCCGAATCGGAGGTGACCGCCGCTGCGGAGCGGATCGAAGTGTTTCCGAAGCTCGTCGTTCCGGTGGCGCGTGTCGGGCATCTCATCGCGCTCGCGCGGGGGAATCTTCAGCTGATCGAGGCGAGGGGGTTCGCTCGGGGTCGCGCCCTCGAGCCGGCATTCGACGCCTGGCTCCGCGAGCCGCGCGACTGACGCCCGCGGCTCCGCTGGCCGTCCCGGAAGGGAACCCCGAGGCCTCGTTGCTGTAGTAGCGGTAGAATTCCTCCCCGTCTTCGGCGCGAGCACTCCGGGAGAACTCGATGCAGGTCCCCGGTCCCAGCTCCGAGTCTACGGTGCGATCATCGGGGAGCCGGGTTCGCCCCAGGGGCGGTTGGCGCGCCGGGCGGGGGCTCTCCTGCCGCCATGAGCCAGCGCCGCGGGCCATGCACTTCGCCGCCGAGCGCCTCGACCCGTGCACGCAGCGCGCGGTCGGCCGTCACGACGCGGCCCGGTACCGGCGTGCGCTCGTCCTCGAGCAGCTCGACGATTCGATCGTCGGCGGCATTCCGGCCCGAGCGCCCCGCGTAGAGGACGCGGATGCCGTCGTGCATACCCTCGGACAAATCCGGCAGCGGACGGCCGTCGATCACGACGGTCACCGGCTCGGCCGTGGTCGCGGCGAAGCGGCGCGCCGTCTCGACCAGCCGGCGGACCGCGCCCGGCCGGTCGCGCCACCAGCCCGTCGGCCGCGTCCCGATCACGTTCATGGCGTCGATCACCCAGGTCGGCATGGCGAGGGACGAGACGTAGCCCCTCGGCGGCTTGCTGTCGACGCGATAGGGTGTGGCCATGCTGCACACCCTCCTCATGACGATGCTGGTGGCGGCGTCGGCCGTCGGCGCCAACCCCGGGCGCATGGTGGACCTGAGCCACGCCTACGACGCCGAAACGATCTACTGGCCGACCGAACCGGGCTTCGTCCTCGAGAAGGAGCACGACGGCATGACGCCCGGCGGCTACTATTACGCCGCCAACCGCTTCTCGTCGCCCGAGCACGGCGGAACGCACCTGGACGCGCCGATCCACTTCGCCAAGGGGCGGCGGACCGTGGACGCCATTCCCGTGGCCGAGCTGATCGGGCCAGGCGTGGTGATAGACGTCGAAGCGGCGTGCACGCGCGACCGCGACTACGAGGTGGGCGTGGCGGACCTGGCCGCGTGGGAGAAGACGCACGGGGCGATCCCCGCCCGCGCGATCGTGTTCCTGCGCACCGGTTTCGGCCGTTACTGGCCCGATCGCGTTCGCTACATGGGCACGGACGAGCGGGGCGCCGACGCGGTGAAGAAGCTCCATTTCCCCGGGCTGCACCCCGACGCGGCGCGGCTGCTGGTCGAACGCCGCGTCGCCGCCGTCGGCATCGACACGCCCAGCATCGACCATGGCCCGTCCACGACCTTCGCGACGCACGTGGCGCTCTTCGAACGCAACGTGCCAGCCCTCGAGAACGTCGCGAACCTCGATCGGCTGCCGGCGCGGGGCTTCACGGCGATCGCGCTACCGATGAAGATTCGCGGCGGCAGCGGGGCGCCCGTGCGGATCGTGGCGCTGCTCGACGCGCAGGAGGACCCGGGCCCGGGAACGCGTTAGGGGCAGGCTCCCCACGAAGATCGCCTTCGTGATGAACCGTCGCCCAACGGACTCGGCCACGAGGGCAACCAGCCGCGCGCGAGCGCGCGGCATCCGCTGACGACGCCGCGCACCGGCAGCGGCAACCGCCGCGGAATCGCCCGGCGGACCGGCGCGAGGCACGCGCCTTGACGCGGTCCACGGAAACCGGTTGAAGGGACTCCGTCATGCGGAGCAACCGTCTATGCTTCTAGCTCTTCTGCTGGTTCTGGCTGCCGCCGTGGGCGCCCCGCGCTGGAGCGTCGCCGCACCACCCACCGTCTGTCCACCCATGCCCTCGGTGACGCCAACGCCGTTGCCGCCGGGCGGCGGCGAGGCGCTCGAGGTCACCGGGCCGTGCACAGTCGCCGCGGGCACGTATCATTACGGCGACGTCAACATCTACGGGGGCGGCTCGCTCACCTTCGCGGACGATCCCGCAGGCATCCACTTCTGGGCCACGTCCATCCTCATCGAGAACGACGGCGCCCTGCGGGCCGGCACCCCGATCGTCCCCATCGGCACGGCGGGCGGCACCCTCACATTCCACCTCTACGGCCCGGACCAGGGCGCAGCGCCCTTCGGCACCTCGCCGGGCATGGGCGGTCAGGGGATCACCTGCAAGTCACCAGGCGGGACCTGCGGCGTCCCGCCCGCCGCGTGGACGACCGAGCCCACGGCGAAAACGGCGCTGCCGGGCGGCGTCACCGATTTCTTCTACGCGTACGACCCGTTGCCATACGACGACGGCGGGATGGTGAAGGGCTTCTTCGGCTACAAGACGCTCGCGCTGTCCTACGGCGGCACGCTCGAGCTCTACGGCAAGAAGGGGGCCACGTACGGCCCCGTCGAGCCGTCGAACTCGGGAACCAGCTGGGTGCGGCTCGCGCAGACGCTGGCGCCGGGGGGCGCCACGCTGGCGCTCGATCGTCCCGTCGACTGGGCGCCAGGCGACCAGATCGTGGTCACCAGCACGGACTACCTGCCTGGACACGCCGAGCAGCTCACGATCGCCACGGTGTCGAGCGACCGCACGAGCGTCACCGTCACCGCGCCGGCGCGGTATCGGCACAGCGGCGAGCGTTATGCGTTCGGCACGTTGCCGGCGCGCCTCGGCATCGAGGCCGACTCGGCCGAGACTCGCGCCGCCGTTGCGCTGTTGTCACGCAGTATCCGCATCGTGTCTGCGGGCGACGCGTTCGGCACGCCCCTCCCTGACGGGCCCGGGCAGTACTTCGGCGGACACACGATCGCGCGCCAGGGATTCACCCGCTACCGCGTGCAGGGCGTCGAGTTCCAGCAGCTCGGGCAAGGCGGCCGCATCGGCCACTACCCGGTGCACTTCCACATGGCGCGCCAGACGCCGGCCGACACGCTCGTCGCGGACTGCTCCGTACACGACTCGATGACGCGCTGGTTCACCGTGCACGCAACCCACGGCGTCACGCTGGCGCGCAACGTCGGTTATCTGTCGATCGGCCACGGCTACTACATCGAGGACGGCACCGAGATCGAGAACCGGTTCCTCTCGAACATCGGCATCTTCGCCCGGGCCGCCGTGGACAACGCGCAGAATCCGCGCCAGGTGCCCGGCATCCTCGCGGCGCCGGATGCGCCCGGCGCGGAGATCGTCCCGTACCACAGCGACTACGACCACCCGGCCGTCTTCTGGATCATGAACGGCTACAACGACTTCCAGTACAACATGGCGGCGGGCGCCGGCGCCTGCGGCGTGTGCTTCTGGCTGGTGCCGTCGTCCACCAGCGGGCCGTCGCGCCACCAGCACTGGGAGTCGTACGCCTCGCTGCAGTCGAACGCCTCCCGCCAGGGACTGACGCCGCTCAAGTCGTTCACCGGCAACTTCTGCGCGTCGGCGATGAACTCCTTCAACGTCGTCGGCAACACGACCCCCTGCCTCGGCATCGGCCCCCAGGACCCGGACAGCCTGCCCGCGGTGGCGAACCCGCTGGCGCCGGCCTCCACGGCCGGCACGGCGGCGACCGACTACTACCCCGACGTCGGGGGCGGATCGCGGCTCGCGACGCGGTGCGACCAGGACGACTGCAGCACCGTCGCGCCTTGCGGCGAGGGATCGGCCAAAGCCAATTGTATGGTGACCGTGCTCGACCGCTACACGTCGTCCTTCCACTGGACCGAAACCAACTTCGGCGCCATCTGGCTCCGCCCGCACTGGTTCCTGGTCACGGACAGCGTGCTGACCGACGTGCAGAACGGCGGGCTCACCTTCGTCACCGGCGGCGACTACACGCGGTCGTCCAACATCGGCGGCAACTGGATGCTGGCCCGCCGCAACGTCTTCGTCGGACGCACCCAGCCGGAGAACCCGTTCGCGTCGGACGCGGGCCCGGTGAACGGCGAATCGGGGCTCACGTGCGACACGCCGTCGGGCAACAACTGTCTGCTGCGCGCCGAAGGCGTGGCGCTGCCGCTCAGCAACTTCGGCGCGAACCAGCGGCTCCTCAACATCTACGACGGCCCGGCGTTCCAGGACAGCAACGCCTTCCTCGACATCACGACCACGCCGCTGACGGACTGCCCGCCGGGCAGCGGCCCCAACGCGAGCTGCCCGGGCAGCGCGTCCATGTATGGACGGGTGCTGGGCGTGCCGAGGCAGGGCGACACGTGCTACCTGCCGAACGCGGCCATCGGATGGAAGCAGCCGAACGGCTTCTACTATCCCCCAGCGTTCCAGTCGGAGAACCTCTTCTTCCGCAACGTCGGCATCCGGCACTTCGTGATCGAGCCGTCGTTCCTGCCGGACACGTTCAAGACCGACCCGGTCGCCATCGAGAGCCGCTACTGCACCCGCAGCAGCGCCATGTTCGACAACTGGACCGCGGTCGACCGGCAGACCGTGCTGAACGACGTGGACGGCGCGCTCACCGGGCTGGTCGGCACCACGTCGGTGAACGAGGATTCATTCTTCGCGGCGCCGGTGGAGACCATCGAGTGCGCGTCCGACCAGACGGCACGCACCAGCCCCTACGACTACGTCACCACCGCGCTCTATCCATCGTGCGCGGCGACGAACAGCTGCACGGACTGGAGCGCCGACTGCACCAACCCCGGCTGCTACGGCGTGCCGCTCTACCGCCAGTACCTGACGACGCAGGAGGAGCGGAACCCGAAGCTCGCGAAGGCGGGCACCACGCGGAGCATCCGGCTCATGGGGGCGGCCATTGGACAGCGCAGCAGCCTCACGGCCAACAACGGCCTCTACTACGTCGACACCACCGTGGGGCGCGACCGCCAGACCGCGGGCGGGCAGGGTCTGCTCAACGTCTTCCAGCCCGGCCAGACCTATAACCTGTTCCTGTTGTACGCCAAGCCGACCACCACGCAGACCTACCAGCTCTACGTGGGCAAGGACGCCAAGTGGGAGCCGTCGGCGCAGGTGTCCATGGTGCGCGCGAACATCGACACGGCGCAGCTGAGCTTCACGCCGCAGCCATGGCCGGCGGGCTGGTCCCGGGACTACGACGTCAAGACCGGCATGCTGACCGTCCAGATGGACATGAGCGGCTTCGCCGCCGACTTCGACGCCGAGCGCGCCGCGAAGTGCCAGCCCGCCACGTTCTGCAGCTGGAACGGGAACCAGTGCGTCTGCGCGCTCGATCCGAGCGACCCGCTCTACGCCGAGTGCATGGCCGACGACTCGGCGATCTGCGGCTGGGCGGGGCGCGACAACGACTGCCCCGCGGGCGGCTGTCTCGGGTTCAGCGTGACGCTGTCCTCGAGCTTCGCGACCGATCCGAAGCCCGACCCACGCCCCGATCCCGTGCCGTTCCCGAGCACCCCGGCGTGGAACGTGGCGTGGGACCCGGCGTCCTCCGACCTGGCCGGCGACTGCGCCGACCCGCCGCGCAACTACGTGATCGGCACTGACGCGAGCGAGCGGCTGGTCGGCACGAAGCGGGACGACGTGATCCTGGGCAAGGGCGGAAACGACCGCATCAACGGCCGGGGCGGCAACGACCTCATCTGGGCGGGCGCCGGCGACGACATCGTCCGGGGTGGCAAGGGTCACGACCGGATCGACGGCGGTTCGGGCCGAGACCGGCTGCTCGGAGGCCCCGGGCGCGACGAATGCGTCCAAGGCGAGCGCCAGCGGCGCTGCCGCTGACGCCAGCCGCTGCGCAGCTCCTCACCACCGTCGCGAGTCATTCCTTCGGAGCATCGGCGTTCAGGAGGTCGTCCTCCGCATGCTGGATGCGCTCGCCGCTGATTTCC
The DNA here is from genome assembly GCA_963851365.1 of uncultured delta proteobacterium. Lineage (GTDB taxonomy): Bacteria > Desulfobacterota > Binatia > DP-6 > DP-6 > CAVQLX01. The sequence continues at coordinate 418,628 of CAWKPA010000003.1, forward strand.
TGGCCGAGATGATCCTGGGGGGCGATGTCGATCGCGACGGTGGGCCCGCGCGGCGTCTCGCGCCGGGCCTGCGGCGGAGCGGCATCCGGAGCCGCCGCTGGCTGCGCGACCTCGGACACACGCACGCGATAGAGCGGCTCCGGCATGTTCACGCCATGCGTGTCGAAAGCTTGTTTGACGAGCCGGATGGCCTCGCTGCGCACTTTCAAGAAGTCGGCGTTCCGTTGATCGACCCAGCCCATCAGCCGGATGACGACGCTCGATTCGGCGAGCGTCTCGACGGTGGCGCTGGGCGGGGGATCGTCGCGCACGCCGCTCATGCCCGCGATCGTCTCGGCACCGAGCCGCTGGACCGCGGCAAGGTCCTGCTCGGTGCCGACTCCAACGTCGAACTGGAAGCGGCGCCCCGGATTCCGCGTGTAGTTCACGACGACGCTCTTGTAGACGATCGCGTTCGGGATGCGAACGTGGTTGCCGTCGAGGGTCATCAGCACCGTCGCGCGGGACGTGAGCCGGAGGACGCGACCCTCCCAGCCCTCGATGAGCACGAGATCGTCGTGCCCGAATGGCTGGCGCAGGCTCAGCAACAGGCTCGCGATGTAGTTCTCGACCGTGTCGCGGAGCGCGAAGCCCAGGGCCAGCCCGAGTATCCCCGCGGCCCCGAGCACGGTGCCGACCAGCGCGGTCGCATCGAGGACCTCGAGGGCAACCACGAGTCCCGCGAACATGATCGCCCCTCGAACGACCTGCTGCATGAGATCGGCGAGGAAGCGGTTCCGCGTCAGATACCGAAAGGGCGCATCCCAGCGGCCGACGATCCAGGCGACGAGCCAGAAGGCCCCAACGATGAGCCCAGCCACGAGGAGCAGCGGAAGCCACAGCACCAGCTGCCAACCGCGCGCCGCGAGACGGTCCATCACCGGGGCGATGCGACGCTTCACGTCGCGCACATCCGCGATGTGATCCTCGACCTCGACCACGCCTTCCACCTGCCGCGCGAGTCGCGTTGCCCGTTCCCGCATCTCGGCCGACAGCGTTTCGCCGGAGAGTTCGACCACGCCCCCGCGCACGCTGATGCGGACGTCGCCGAGGCCCTCCAATTCGCCGAAGACCGCGCAACCGGCGCTCGATGGCCCGATCGATCTCCGCCCCTGCGGTCGTGTCGATGCGCGGGGCGACGGTGACCGGTGGCGCGGGCGACGACGGCTCCTCGCCGGAAGCGCGTCCGGCGACCAGCCCGAGCACGAGGACCGCGACGGCGTATGCGGTGGCCCCTCGGCGGCTCGCCCTCACGAGGCCCCGCTCGAGAACGCGGCGGCCGCGGCGTGATGGCCCTGCGGGATCGGGCGCAGCTTCTCCGGCATCGGATCGCCTCCTCGTGAGGGGTCGTCGAGGACACATACGCTATCGCCGCGCTCCGTCGCAGGCAACGGCGCGCCCGAGGCCGTCGCGTCCGTCGATGACGTCCCGCTTGGACGTGACCTCGACCTCTGGAGGATCGCTCCGCGGCGCCACGCGCGGTCGTGCGGCTGTCGTGCCAGTAGAGACACCCGGTCGTGATTCTGTCGGGCGGGTGGTAGGAGAGAAGACGTGCGCACGCGGCTGGCGCTGTGGTGGGAGCTCCTGCGGGAGAGTTACTGGTTCGTCCCGACCGTCATGATGGTCGCGGGCGTCGCCGTCGCCGTCGCCGGCGCGACGCTCCGATTGGACCATGCCCTCGGGGGTCGCTGGCCCGCCTTCGCATGGCTCTACGGTGGAAGCGCCGATGGCGCGCGAGTGGTCCTCGGCACCATCGCCGGCTCGATGATCGGTGTGGCCGGCGTCGTGTTCTCGATCACGATCGTGTCACTGACGCTGGCCTCGAACCAATTCGGGCCGCGTATCCTGCGCAACTTCATGCGCGACCTCGGCACCCAGGTGAGCCTCGGGACGTTCGTCGTCACCTTCCTGTACTGCCTGCTCGTGATCTGGACGGTTCGCGGCGGCGAGGCGGGCTTCGTTCCGTTCGTATCGGTGACGTTCGCGATGGTGCTCGCGGTGACGAGCCTCGCGGTCCTCGTCTACTACATCCATCACATCGCCGCCCAGATCCAGGCGTCCAACGTCATCGCCGGCGTGGCCCGCGATCTGACCGGCTCGATCGACCTCCTCTGCCCGGAGCGCGAGTCCCCTGGCGGCGAGACTGGCATCTCGCTCGCCCCGCACGGCCCGAGCGCCGCGATCGCATCCGAGCGCAGCGGCTATCTCGCGGTGGTGTCGAGCGAAGAGCTGGTCGAGCTCGCTTCCGAGCGCGATCTACTCATCCGGCTCCGTCACCGGCCGGGCCGTTGGGTGCTGGAGGGTTCGCCGATCGCCGAGGCGTCCCCCCCCGATCGCGTCGACGACGAGGTCCGGCGACGAATCGTGGGCGCCTGCGTGCTCGGGCAGACCCGTACCCTCGCGCAGGACGTCGAGTTCGCGGTCGAGCAGCTGGTCGAGGTGGGCGTGCGGGCTCTCTCCCCCGGCGTGAACGACCCGTTCACCGCGGCGAGCTGCGTCGACGTGCTCGGCGACGCGCTCCGCCGCGTCGCGACGCGACCTCGGCCCCCGTCCGTCCGGCACGATGACGAAGGAATGCCACGCGTCATCGAGCATCCGATCACGTTCCCCGCCCTCCTCGATGCCGCCTTCAACCAACTGCGGTAGTACGGCGTGGGGAGCGTCGCGGTCACGATCCGCCTCCTCGAGACCATCGCGGCGATCGCCGCTCAGGCCGTACGGGCGGATGACCTCGCGGCGCTTCGCGAGCACGTCGAGGAGATCAGGGCGCGCAGCACCGCGGTGGGACGCGACCGCCTCGACGTCGAGGATCGGGCCGAGGTTGCGTTGGAGGTGATCACGCGACGCGAGCAGACCATCCCTCCCGCTCAGGAGCCGGCGTGGTCAGGGGCCGCGCTCGACGAGCCGCGCGTCAACATCGGCCAGCAGCCGCTCACCGATCAGGAGGAACACGCCCCGGTTCACTGGCAGCCGCAGCTCGAGAGCCCCGCGTCCGCCACGCACACGCCGCCGGGTCCGCAGTCGAAGCCACCGCAGGTCGCATCGCACGCCCCGGCCGGCGCGCACAGGCACGCGGCGAAGGCAGCGTCGCTCAACTGGAAGGCGTGACATCCCCAGCCGGTGGGACAGGTGCCATCGCAGGTCGGATACGCCGGGTTGCCGCCGCACGCGATGGGCGCGCACACGTCGAACCCGGGCGCGATCGCGCACATGAAGCCGGCGGGACATTGGCGGCCACCGCTGCCACACGGCGCGGCGCTGCAGCTGCACCCTTCCTGGATGAAGGGCGACGAGAACGTCACGGGATTGCACGTCTCACCCGTCGGACAGTCCCCGCCGCACACCGGGAACGTGGAGCTTCCACACGGCATCGTCCCGACGGGCGCGCACGTGCAGACGTTGAAAGGCGGACTCCCCTGGCTGACGCACGCCTCGCCGATGGCGCAGGTGCCGTTGCAGACGGGCGCCGTGTCGCCGCACGGGTCGGCGGACGAGACGCAGGTGCAGGTCGCAAGATCCTGCGAGGTGCACACCGAACCCGCGGGACATCCGCCGCCGCACTCGGGAAAGGGGGTGTCGCCGCAGGGCGCGAGGCCGGTCAGGCTGGCGTCGGAGCAGTCGGCCAGGGCGGTGGCCGGCGCATGCGTGGCGACGTACGTGCCCGCAACGTCCTTGCGGATGCTCGCGCCCCCGAAACCGGCGCAGTTGCGTAGCGACCCGGTCGTGACGCGAATGCCGACGGCGCCGAGGGGACCGGCGTGCGTCAGGCCGGTCGACTTGGCGACGACCTTGAGAAACCCGCCGTCCTTCAGCACCATGACTCGCAGCGCCGAGAGCGTCCCGGACGGCGGGTCGGCGAACCTGTAGGCCTCGCGGGCCCCGTCCCGCACCGTCCAACCCGGCGTCGCCAGGCCCGTGGGGGCGACGTACGTCACCTGGCCCTCCGTCTGTGTGAAGACCTCCACCAATGCGCCGCCCGTGCCCCCGCTCGCAGGGTCGTCCACCCCCCCGATCGCCGGGAAGAGCAACGCGGGATCCCTCGCGACGAACACGAGCTTCCCTGCACCCGACGCCGCGCGCTTGATGACCAGCTTGCGCCCGGCAACCGGCTGGTCGGCCGCTCCCGCAGCGCCGGCGAGCAGTGCGGCGATGCCCAAACCGCCCAACACACGAAACACCAGCATGCAAGGAGCCCCCCTTTTGGATCATGCGTTAGGTCGGCGCACCGGGCCAGGTCAACAGGTGCACCCATCTCTGCACCGTCGCACTGCTCCTGGCCTCGGTCGCGCCGACGGCCATGTCGCCCGACCGCACCCGCCCGTTCGCGGTCAACACGCCGGACAACCGCCCCCGCGAGGGCGGACGTCCTCCAACGGCTGACGGCCTGCCGAGACCCGGCGGCGTCGAAAACCGCGGCGATGTCGTCCACGAGCTCTGCCCATGTAGTGGACCGCACGAGCACCGATCACGAGCCAACGTCGCGGGATTGGCCCCGGGGCTTCCCGTCCGGGGGCGGGCATCGCTCGTCGAGGCGGAAGTGGGAGATCTGTATCTCCTCGCCACGGTCCGCATAGTCGCCTGCCGCCCGCGCCGCTCGAAATTCGGCCCAGGGGATGGGGCGGTAGTGCGGACGTTGCCCGGCGCCGGGCGGGAGCAACGGAGCGAAGCGCGTGTCAGCGGTCGGGTTGAAGAAGAAGGGCGCGCTGTAGCGCGCCGCGGTGCGGCTGGCGAGGACGCGGTGGAGCGCCGCCCGGTAGCGGTCGTTGGACCAGACCTGAACGACGTCCCCGACGTTCACGACGAGGGCATCGGGTCTGGGCTCCACCAGGTACCAGCGGCCGTCCCGCTGCACCTGCAGGGCCGGGTGCTCGTCCTGGAGGAGGAGCGTGAGCGCGCCGGCGTCGGTGTGGTGGTGGACGCCGAGCCGGCCAGCGGCCGGCATGGTCGGCGCATCGGCCGGAGCGGGGTCGTCACACGGCGGATAGTAGTTGAGGCGCAGGAAGCTCGTGTGGCCGGGGCCGAACGCCCGCAGCACGGATTGGGCGGGAACACCGAGTCCCGCGGCGAGCGCGCTCACGAGACGGCGGGCGAGGCGTTCGCACGCCGCATAATAGGCCTGGATCGTCGGGCGGAAGGCGGCCAGGGACGATGGCCATTGGGGGAGGCTGCCGCCCACGGGGCCGCCAGGCGCCGCGGGCCCGACATCGAAGATCTCCTTCCAGTCCCGCACGTTCTTGGTGAGCTCCCGGTCGAAGAAGCCCCACGCGTTGGTGGCGGTGCGCTCGATCGCGCGCTTCTCGTCGAGCGGCAGGGCGAAGAACTCGCGCATGCGGGCGTGCACGGCGTCGAGCAGCTCGGGGGAGATGCCGTGGCCCACGACCTGGAAGAATCCCCATTCCCGGCACGCGCGGTCGATGACGGCGAGCGTCCGTGGGTCGTCCCCCAGGGAGCGGACGTCGATGGTGGGGACGCGATCGATCGTAGCGCCCATGAGTCATGTCCCCCGGTCACCCGACCTTGCGCGGGTGGAGCCAGGCGGGGAGGAGGGCATAGGGGTCGAGCGACACCGATGCGTCGAAGGGCACCCCGAGCCGCGCCAGCTCGGTCCGGAGCGCCCCGGTCTCGTGGGCGTCGAAGAGTTCCGTGCAGCCGCCGAGGTGTCGCCCGCCGACGAAGATCTGCGGGATGGTCGGTGCCCCGGTGCGCTGGCGCAGCACCGCGCGCAAGCGGTTGCCGAGGTCACCCTGCTGGTAGGCAGGAGAGTCCAGGTCGACCGAACGATATGGGACACCCAGCCGTTCGAACAGCTTGCGGGCGGACCAGCAGAACTCGCACCAGGTGAGCGCGAACATCACGACGGGCTGGGTGGCGTCCTCCACCACCTCGGACACGACGCGTTCGGCCTCGGGGTCCGTGGTCTCTGCCGCGGGCGCCGTCTCCGCCGTTCTCGGCGCGGGCATGTCGAAGCGAAAATTCGGCGTCGAGGAGGCGATGGCCAACTCCTCTGCGCTCATCTCGGTCTCGACGTCGGCGAACAGCGGGGTGCTCAAGTAGCGCTCTCCCGTGTCCGGCAACATGCAGAGCACGTTGGCGCCGGCGGGGAGCCGTTCACACACCTGGAGCGCCGCCGCCAGCGTCGCCCCGGCCGAGATGCCTACGAAGATGCCCTCCTCACGGGCCAGCGCTCGGGCCAGGCGGAGCGCCTCGGTTCCCGCGACGGGGACGATCTCGTCGACGAGCCCGTCGCGCATCGCGTCCTCCGTGAGCGTCGCGACGAAATCCGGGGCCCACCCCTGCATGAGGTGCGGGCGGAACAGGGGGTGGCTCGCAGCGGGCGTCCCGTCCTCGCGCCGGGGCTGCGCGATGCCGCTGCCGAGGACGGGGGCGTTGTCCGGCTCGCAGGCGACGATGCGGGTGCGCGGACTCTCCTTCTTGAGCACCCGGGCGACCCCCTTCAGGGTCCCCCCCGTGCCGAAGCCGCTCACCCAGCAATCGAGACCGTCGGTGGCGAAGTCGGAGAGGATCTCGCGCGCCGTCGTCTCGGAGTGCACCTTCGCGTTCATCTCGTTCTCGAACTGCCGACACAGGAACCACCCGTGCCGCTCCGCCAGCTCGACGGCCTTGGCGAGCATGCCGCTGCCCTTGTCGGATGCGGGCGTGAGCACCACCTTGGCGCCGAGGAAGCGCATCAGCTTGCGGCGCTCGACGCTGAAGTTCTCCGCCATCGTCACGACCAGGGGGTAGCCCCGCTCGGCGCAGACCATTGCCAGCGCGATACCGGTGTTGCCACTCGTGGCCTCGATCACCGTCTGGCCCGGCCGGAGCTGCCCCGTGCGTTCGGCGTGCTCGATGACGGCCTTGGCCATGCGGTCCTTCACCGATCCCATCGGGTTGAACGCCTCGACCTTGACCCACAGGTTGACGCCGCGCGGCGCCAGGCGCCGAACGCGGACCACCGGGGTGTTGCCGATCGTGTCCAGGATGCTGTCGACCCTCGCCATGGATTCCTCCGTTCCTGGGGCGTCGCCGCCCGCCCCGTCCGTGCACCTTAGACCACCCCCACCGTGTGAAGCACCGTGGAAGCCCCCGTGGAATCGTCGGGAGGGGTGCCGATTTCGCCCCTGGCTGCCAGGAATCGCCGCGATGCCTGCCGCCATCTGCAGACATCGCCGCAGTCTTGGACGCGCTGTTCCGGGCGCGACAGGGTCCGGCGCTCGACGGTGGTGACACCCACGCCTGCTTCCTATAGGCTCCTGGCCTTGAAGTTCCGCCCCGTGCGGCATGCCCACGAGCGACTTGCGGGATTCAACGGAAGGGATTCTCACGATGACTGGCAAGGGTCCGTACGACGTCGTCATCCGCAACGGGCGGGTGATGGATCCCGAGACGATGTTCGATCGGGTCTGCAACGTGGGAATCCGGGACGGACGGATCGTCGCGATCACGCCCGAGGCGCTCGAAGGCGCGGCCGAGTCGATCGACGCCACCGGCCACGTTGTCGCGCCCGGCTTCATTGACACGCACCACCACTGGCCTCATCCGGTCGCGTACCGGCTCGGGCTGCGCGACGGTCGCACCACGATGCTCGAGTTGGAGCTCGGCACGCTCGGCTCCTATGTCGATGCCTGGTACGCGCGGCGCGAAGGAACGTCGCTCGCGAACTTCGGCACCTCGAGCTCGCACGAGGCGGCCCGCGCGGCCGTGCTCGACGGCAACCAGCCGCACGAGATTCAGGACTTCATGGCCTCCCGCGCCGCGTCGGGTTGGTCACTCCAGCAGGTCGATCTCGAGCAGGGGAACCGCATCCTCCGCGAGATGGACCGGGGGCTCCAGGCCGGTGCCCTCGGCGTGGGTTCGACCCTCGGCTACATGCGGGACGGGGTCTCGGCCCGGGAGGCCTTCGAGATCCAGAAGCTGGCCGCTGCGTACGGCCGGCAGGCGGCCTTCCACTTTCGATACACGCCCGGCACGGCGACCACGGAGGCGAACGGGATACAGGAACTCCTCGCGAACGCGGCGGCGCTCGGCGCTCCGGCCATCGCCTGCCACTTCAACAACCCGGGCTACTACCTCGTCCACGAGCTTCTCGTTCGCATGCGCGAGCGAGGCTTGAACGTGTGGGGCGAACTCTACCCCTACGCGGCGGGCGGCACCGCGCTCAACGCCGTCTTCCTGAACAAGGAGATGTGGGTCGACACGCTCGGATACAAGTACGAGGAGACGCTGCAGGACGCCGAAACGGGCGAGTTCTACACCCACGAGTCCCGTCAAGCCATGCTCGAGAAGGAGCCGACACGGCTGGTGGTGGTCTACAAGATGCCCAAGTCGACCATCGTGGACTGGCTGCGGCTTCCGGGCGTCGCGCTGGCCAGCGACTCGATGCCCATCCCCGGCGACTTCGCCCCGGACACGCCCTTCGACGAGTTGCCGAACTCGCACCCGCGGCTGTCCGGCTGCTACGCGAAGGCGCTCCGGCTCGGTCGCGAGAACGGAATCCCGCTCATGCAGACGATCGCCCAGACGAGCTACAATTCCGCGCTCCCCTTCGGGAAGATGGGCCTGAAGGCCATGCAGGAACGCGGGCGGATGCAGGAGGGGATGGTCGCGGACATCACCATCTTCGATCCGGAGACGGTCACGGACCACGCGACCTACGCCAAGGGGACCGCGCCCTCGACCGGCATCCCTTACGTGTTGGTGAACGGGGGCGTCGTCGTCCGGGACTCGCAGGTGCAGCTCGACGCCACGCCTGGCCAAGCGATTCGGTTCGAGCCCGGGCCGAGTCGCTTCGAGCCGATCCGCGAGGACGCGTGGAAGCACGCCTACACAGTTGCAGGCGCCGAGTTCGGTGGCACCGATGTTCTCGGTTGCGGTCACTGATGGCGACGGACGGATTCGACGACGCCCGCTGGCAGAGAACCCGCGCGAGGCGAGGCGAAGGCGGGAAGCTGGCGTACGCGCCATAGGCGCGAGGAGACCGTCACGATGACCGTACTGATCAGGAATGCGCAGGTGTTCGACGGAGAGAACGAGCAGCTGCAGCAGGGCATGGACGTGCTCGTCGACGGGGAGCGGATCGCGAAGGTTGGTTCCTCGGTCCACGCCCCGTCAGGCGCGACGGTCCTCGATGCCGACGGTCGAACGCTGATGCCCGGCCTCATCGACGCCCACTACCACTCCATGTTCAACTTCTGGCCGGTCAGCAAGACCCTGTCGTCCGACCTGGGCTTGCTCAGCATCGCGGCAGCGAAGGGGGCGCGCGAAACGCTGCTGCGAGGGTTCACGTCGGTGCGCGACGTGGGTGGCAACTGCTTCCCTGTCTCGCAGGCCACGGATCTCGGCATGATCGACGGCCCCCGCGTGTACCCGAGCGGCGGCTTCATCTGCCAGTCGTCCGGGCACGCCGACTTCCGCGGCCCACTCGACGTGCCGACGGAACCCGGCAGGAGCCTCGACTACTTCCAGCGCGTCGGCCACGCCCTCATTGCCGATGGTGTTCCGGAGGTCATCAAGCGCACGCGCGAGGTCCTGCGCATGGGGGCCACCCAGGTGAAGGCCATGGCGGGAGGAGGCGTGACGTCGCTCTACGATCCTCTCGATGTGACGGAGTACACCTTCGAGGAGATGAAGGCGATCGTCGAAGTCGCGGCGTCGTGGAACACGTACGTGGCGATCCATGTCAACACGGACGCGGCGATCCGGCTCTGGCTCGAAGCGGGTGCGCGCAGCGTCGAACACGGGTTCTTCATGCAGGATGAAACCGCGAAGGCGATGGCCGAGCGCGGTGCCTGGTGGAGCATGCAGCCATTGATGGACGACGAAGACCGCATCATCTTCGAGAATCCGGTTAGTCAAGCCAAGTACACGGAGTGCGTCTCCGGGCTCGATCATGCGGTCGAGTGCGCGAAGCGTCACAAGCTGAAGATCGCGTTCGGCTGCGACCTGCTCTTCGACGGGGAGATGACCAAGAAGCAGGGCAAGTTCCTGGCCAAGATGCAGCGGTGGTTCACGCCCTTCGAGGCGTTGAACATGGCGACGTCGACGAACGCGGAGCTCCTCAAGCTGTGCGGCAAGCGCGATCCGTACCCGCACGCCCTGGGCGTCGTTCGCGCGGGCGCGTATGCGGACCTGCTCGTGGTCGAGGGCAATCCGTTGGAGGACATCGACCTCGTGGCGGATCCCGGTCGCAACTTCGCGGTGATCATGAAGAACGGGAACATCTACAAGAACCAGCTGTCCTGAGACTGCCACGGAGTGGTCAGGAACCACGTGCAAGGGCAGGCGAAGGGGATTTGCCTTTACGGGGTGTGTCCGACGAACCGTCACGCGTCGGGCGATAAGGGCCACGAGGAGGAACTGAAGATCATCGTGGAGGCGCTCAAGTTCAGCGGGACGATCAAGGGATGCCGCTGGGATCTGGCGAGCCTCGGATGGAATACGACGTACGTCGAGTTCCGCCACAACCGCATGGCACCCACGATCACGATCGAGGACTACACGCGAAGCAAGTCCACACGCCAAGCAGATCCAGCCACGGGCGTCCTAGGAACTACTCGAGCGGGCGTTCGTAGCGCGGCGTCCAGACTCTTCGTGTCGTGAGATGCGGCCTGGACCCAAGCACGCTCATCCCGGCTTCGTCGCGACGTAGAGGTGGATGCTTCCCCAGCCGCCGATCTCCCGCTCACGCACGCGAAAACCAAATTTCCGCAGCAACCGATTCATGTCGCGGATGAGGTCTCCGGAGCGCCTCCACATACTCGCCAGCGCCGTGCCCATGCGGTTGCCATCGCCGGGGTAGTTGACGTCGATCAACACGAGGCACCCTCCGGGGCGCAGGACGCGGCGCAGCTCCGACATCGCCACTGCGCCGTCCGGATATCCACTGAAGGACATCGTGTTGACCACCGTGTCGAAGCGGCCATCGGCGAATGGCAGCGATTCCACCGTGGCTCGCCGGAGTTCGGCATGCACCCCGGCTCGCTCGAGGTTGCGCCGCGCGATGGCAACCATCTGCGAGTTCAGATCGACCCCGCAGGCCTCTACCCTTCCCGCGTATTGCGTCAGGAGCCAGCCGGTCCCGAAGGAGACCTCGAGCACTCGCGGACCCTCGATGTGGGGGAGGGCGTGGCGAAGCCACCTTCGCCAGATCGGCAGCACTCTGACGGCCAGCTCGTAGAGGCGGGCGAACCGGGAATAGGCACGATCGAAGGACTCGGTGAACCGGCGATTGTCGAGAGGTTCGGGCGAATAGGGCGGCGAGGCCATGGGCGCATCGTCATCTACAGCGGTATTCGAGGAGCCAGGCAACGCCGCCGCGGAGAAGGTCCACGCGAAGATCGGCGTGCGATCCGACGAATCGGTGCTGGACCGGCACGCCCTGCGGGGTGTAGAGCACGCGAGGCAACGAAGGCGGAGACAGTGGCGATTCTCGGGGTCATCGGATTCGCGCTCCTGGTGAGTGTTGCCGCTCGAGCGGACGACACCGGGATCACGAGCGCGCTCGCCGTCCGAGAAGGCGCCGGCCTGCGGCCGATCACTCCGAACATGCTCGCCAACTACCTCGACGCATGGATCCCGACCGCGACGCCGAAGCTCCTCATCTTCGCCGAGTGCTATGGGGGGGGGTTCACGCAGGATCCGCGATTCACCGATGCGCTGAACACGGCGACCGTGTCGGCGTCGCTGGCCGATCAGCCGGCGCTGTACACGGGCTATCATGACGATGCGGCGCGGGCGCTGCGGCCCGAGGCAGGTCGCACCGCCGCCACCATGCACCAGGCGGGAGTCGACGGCCTTCGCAACGACGCGTCTGCGCGCGAGGATCCGACGGTCGGCGCCGGGATGCCTCTCGCGGAGTTCTCGCTCGCCCCGGTGAGCGAGGCTGGCGCCGTGCAGAGCCGCCACGTCATAGTCTACGCCGGCAGGCCTGATTCCGGCATTTTCTACGAACCAGACACCACCGAGCCGCTTCGCGACGAGAATGGCCACGCGCTCAAGGCGAGCGATGCCCAGGACCGTGACGCCATCCGCGAGAACTTCAGCGCCGAGCCCCGGACGACGGTGCGCGGCGTCGGGGGTGACCCGAACCCGAACAACCCCGCGATGGGAACGAAGGATTGGGATTACCCGGGCGACCACCAGGGGTTGCTGCGCGCGCTCCGCGAAGCGCACTTCGCGATCACGGCCGCGCCCGATCCGAGCAAGGAGCAGTTCATCCTGTTCGTCACCGATCACGGCGTACGGGTGGCTCGGCAGCCAACTCGGGTCGTCGCACCCCCAGGGACCGGCACGGCACTGACGCGCAATCTCCGCAGCCTCGGTGCGGCGTCCGTCCGGCTAGCGATGCTCTTCGATCCGTCGAACCAGCCGGGCTTCGAGGTCGTCATGCCTGCCGACGGCCAGAACGTGCCCCTCCGGCGCGACGGGGTCGGCGCGTACATCCCATACTATGCGCCGGGGCAGTTCCGGCTCGAGGTGGTGCCCGCGGGCGGCGCACCGGTCGTGCTCGAGACGTTCTCCGAGCAGTACACGGAGTTTGCGGACGACGTGATCGGCAATCAGCCCGGCGAGTCGATTTCGTTCTTCTTCCCCGCCGACGAGACGACATTCACGACGAAGCTCCTCGACACGACCTTGTCCGTGACCCTGTTCAACGACTCGCCGATGCCAGTGCTGGTGGGTGAAGTGACGCAGACGACGGGCGCCATCCGGATGGGGCCGTATCGCCCGGTCCCCTGTGACGCGCCGGATGCCTGCCTCGCCGAGCTCGGCGCCGCCGTGCCGTCCGTGACGGGGCTGCGCGGCAGGGCGCGCCGTCTCGCCGTTCAGGTGCGGCGGCTGGTGCGCCAGCTTGGCCGGATCGTCGACAAGCACGAGCGGCGGCGCGGCACGCGCAAGGCGAAGAGTCTTCTGGCGCGCATGCGCCGGCTCGTCGCCCGCCTCGAGCGCGTCGTCGGGCGTGGGGCCGCGAGGGGCCATTTCGCTGGCGATGCGCAGCGGTTGACGGTGCCGGCGCGCGGAGTGCTCGCGTTCGCATCCGCGGGGGGACGCGGGTCGAGCACGACGACCACAACCACGCGGCCGGATGCCAGTACGACTACGACCCTCCCCCCGGGCCGGGCCGTCGCGATCGGCACGGTCCTGCCGGGTGGGCCCGGGGTCGGGCAGCAAATCTGCCTCTCGCTGATCGCCGGTGGTTGCGTGGCGCCCGTCCACCTGCCCAACTGCGACGTCGTCCATCTCCACAGCGCGATCGGCATCACCATCGCCGGAGTAGGTGGGCCATTCGCGGATCCGTTCCACACGCAGGGCGTCGAGTGCGGTTATGGTGGGATCGTAACGAAGGCCGAGTGTGGGCTGGACCGAATTCCGGACTGCCATTGAACCGCAGCGGCTGCGGTTACCCGCTCCGGAGCCTGTTCAGTGTTCGGCGACGACCTGGGCCAGTGTGATGCGAACGCGCTCGATCAGCGCCAACGTCCCCGCGCCGACGCGGTCCGGCGTGGAATCCGATCCGAGCGCCTCGGCGAGTTCGGGTACGGCCGCGCGAGTCAACGCGTGCCGGGCCAGGAAGCGCCGTCCTTCCTTCACCGCGGCCAGGCCGAAGAGCCCGGCATGACACCAGGGTTTCGGGTCGTTCGCCGACCCGCAGCGCCGCACCGTGCGGCAGACATCAACACCGAGTTGGCCGCCCCGGGCGCGGCATGACGGTCGTGCGCAGGTCCGTGGCTGGCCGTTGCGCCGGGCGAATCGTCCGTCCCTCGAGCGCAAGACCTTGCGCGCACTCATCTCCCGCGCCGCGGCTGGCGATCACGGCAATCGAAAATTCGCGGAGCACGGAAGGTTCCAAGCGAAGGCTTCGAAGACTATGGTCGGTGCACCGAGAAGACATCGGCAGCCGCAGGGCTCAGCGGTCGGGGTCGCGAGACCCTCGCGCAACGACTAATAGAGGTGGACATGGACGAGAAGGGAACGGGTTCCGGGGGCAGGTGCCCGGTCATGCATGGCGCGGTGACGTCCGCGAACATGGCGAAGACGGACTGGTGGCCGAAGGCGCTGAACCTCGACATCCTCCACCAGCACGACACGAAGACCAATCCTCTCGGGCCGGGCTTCAACTACCGCGAGGAAGTGAAGAAGCTCGACTTCGACGCCGTCAAGCGCGACGTGAGGGCCCTCATGACCGACAGCCAGGACTGGTGGCCGGCGGACTGGGGCCACTACGGCGGCCTGATGATCCGCATGGCCTGGCACTCCGCCGGCACCTATCGCATCGCGGACGGCCGCGGCGGCGGTGGCACCGGCAACCAGCGCTTCGCGCCGATCAACTCGTGGCCGGACAACGCCAACCTCGACAAGGCGCGCCGGCTGCTCTGGCCCATCAAGAAGAAGTACGGCAACAGGCTGAGCTGGGCCGACCTCATGATCCTCGCGGGCACGATCGCCTACGAGTCCATGGGTCTCAGGACCTTCGGCTTCGCGTTCGGCCGCGAGGACATCTGGCACCCGGAGAAGGACACCTACTGGGGCTCCGAGCGCGAATGGCTCGCGCCGACCGGCAGCGCAGGCACGCGCTACTCCGGAGAACGTGACCTCGAGAACCCGCTGGCCGCGGTAATGATGGGCCTCATCTATGTGAATCCCGAGGGCGTCGACGGCACCCCCGACCCGCTCAGGACAGCGCATGACATCCGGGTGACGTTCGCCCGCATGGCGATGAACGACGAGGAAACCGTCGCGCTCACCGCCGGCGGCCATACTGTCGGCAAGGCGCACGGCAACGGTAGCGCGGCCAACCTCGGCCCCGCGCCCGAAGGTGCGGAACTCGAGGAACAGGGCCTGGGCTGGAACAACCACCAGTCCCGCGGCATCGGCCGCGACACCGTCACGAGCGGTATCGAGGGCGCGTGGACCACGCACCCCACCACGTGGGACAACGGCTACTTCGACCTGCTGCTCGGCTACGAGTGGGAACTCAAGAAGAGCCCGGCGGGCGCGTGGCAGTGGGAGCCCATCGGCATCAGGGAAGAGGACAAGCCCGCGGACGTGGAGGATCCGTCGATCCGCCACAACCCGATCATGACCGACGCGGACATGGCCATGAAGATGGACCCCGCGTACCGCACGATCTCGGAACGTTTCCACGAGGACCCGGCCCATTTCTCCGAAGTCTTTGCCCGCGCCTGGTTCAAGCTCACCCACCGCGACATGGGGCCCAAGGCGCGCTACATCGGCCCTGACGTCCCGAAGGAAGACCTCATCTGGCAGGACCCCGTGCCCGCCGGTCGCAAGGACTACGACGTGGCCGCCGTGAAGGCGAGGATCGCGGCGAGCGGTCTGTCCGTGTCCGAGATGGTATCCACGGCGTGGGACAGCGCGCGCACCTTCCGCGGCTCGGACAAGCGCGGCGGCGCCAACGGCGCGCGCATCCGCCTCGTGCCCCAGAAGGACTGGGAAGGCAACGAGCCGGCGCGTCTCGCCAAGGTGCTGGCCATGTACGAGAAGATCGCCTCCGAGACCGGCGTGAGCGTCGCCGACGTCATCGTGCTGGCGGGCAATGTCGGCGTCGAGCAGGCGGCGAAGGCTGCAGGAGTCGATGTGCAGGTTCCTTTCGCGCCGGGCCGCGGCGACGCGACGGCCGCCATGACCGACGCCGAGTCGTTTGATGTGCTGGAGCCCGTGGCGGACGGCTTCCGCAACTGGCTCAAGAAGGACTACGTGGTCACCGCCGAGGAGTTGCTGCTCGACCGCGCGCAGCTGCTGCGTCTCACCGCAGCCGAGATGACCGTGCTGGTCGGCGGGATGCGCGTGCTCGGCACCAACCACGGCGGCACGAAGCACGGGGTCTTCACCGACCGCGCCGGCGCGCTGACGAACGACTACTTCGTCAACCTGACGGACATGGCCTACACGTGGAAGCCGGCCGCGCGCAACGTCTACGAGATCCGTGATCGCAAGACTGGCGTGGTCAAGTGGACGGCGACACGTGTCGACCTCGTGTTCGGCTCGAACTCGGTGCTGCGTGCGTACGCCGAGGTCTACGCGCAGGACGACGGCAAGGAGAAGTTCGTGAAGGACTTCGTGGCTGCGTGGACCAAGGTCATGAACGCCGACCGGTTCGACCTGGCCTGATCCTGCCGGGCGCCGGCCCGTTCCGCGGCGTTCCGCGGGCGGGCCGGCGTTTTCACATGGTCCGGAATCCACCGGACGGGCCGCTCCGGCGGCGCTCTCCGGCGGGCAGGACCATCAGGTGGCCGCAACGCCGGCCTTCTGCTTGCGGCGGCTGCGGGCGACCGCGAGCAGGACGAGTCCGGTACCCGTCGTCGCGTCTACCGACCGACTATCGGCGGCGACGTTGGCAAAGCACGGCACCGATGAGATCAATCGATCGGGGCGAGAGCGTTGACCGACCATCCCCCCCGCGCTACTACACCACCTTGTAAAGCGCGCGAGGTCGCTTGGATTTCCTATCCGACAGTGTCCTCGTCTCCCATGCTGACCCCGGCTCAAAATGTGGGCTCGGGATGCTGTGACCACTTCGTATTCGGAGGATAGTGCTCATGCGACCCAACAAACGAACACTTCCGAAATCGTCCCTCATGGCGGGGCTCGAAACCGCCTGTTCGATCCTGGCCCTGACGGCCTTTCTGGCCATCGGCAGCGCCCAGGCCGCCGACCAGGGACCTCGCCACCACGCCAAGGGCCAATACGATACCGTTACCGCCACCTATGGGGTGGTCGAGGGCGATGAGCTGATTGTGATCGGCGAACGCTTCCAGGTTCCGGTGGACACCCTGAAGGCGCAGAACAAGCTACCCTCGGAGGAGATAACGCCCGGTCAGAAGCTGACCATCGGAAGCCCTGCCAGCGCGACGGGTAGCAAACCCAACATCCTGTTCATCATGGGTGATGACATCGGCATCATGAACGTGGGTGCCTACCATCAGGGGCTCATGGTTGGGGAGACGCCCAACATCGACCGCCTCGCGAATGAAGGCGCGAAGTTCATGACCTATTATGCCGAACAGAGCTGCACGGCAGGTCGCACCGCATTCTTCACCGGCATGCATCCGTTGCGGGCGGGCATGGTCATGCCGCAGCTTCCGGGTGCCACAAGTTCGCTGTTGCCGGGCACGCCCGCGCTTGCAAAATTCCTGCTGGATCTGGGCTACAACACCGGCGAGTTTGGCAAGAACCACCTCGGCGATAAAGCGGCGTCGCTGCCAACGGCACACGGCTTCCAGGAGTTCTGGGGCTACCTGTATCACCTCGACGCCATGCAGGGGGTGAGCTTCCCCGACATCAACAAGTCGCCGACCGAGCAGGGCGTTGTTCCGCCCTGTAAGAATACCCCGGTTAAGGGTCTCCAAGAGGTCGCCGGTGCCGTGGATCCGAAGACCACGCTCTGTATGACCCCGCCACGGCCGGTCATCTGGTGTAGGTCCTCGGATGGCACTGAGAAGAACCAGAGCTGCAAGGACGAAGGGCCGCTGACGCTGGAACGTTCGAAGACCGTGGACGAGGAGATATCCGCCAAGGTCATCGACTACCTCGACCGCAACGATCCCAAGGAAACCGGTAAGCCGTTCTTCGTCTGGTATAATCCGGCGCGCATGCACATCACGACGATGCTCCCGCCGAAGTATCAGGACATGTTGGGCGAAAAAGGCGGTAAGGACTGGGGTATCAACGAAGCCGGCATGAAGCAGATGGACGACAACATCGGCTACGTGCTGAAAAAGCTGGAGGACATGGGCCAGCTCGACAACACCATCGTCGTCTTCACCACCGATAACGGCGCCGAGGCAATCACCTACCCGGACGGCGGAGTGACGCCATTCCGGGGCGGCAAACTCACGACTTGGGAAGGCGGCATGCGGGCTCCGGCGCTTATTCGCTGGCCAGGTCACGTCAAACCCGGCAGCATGCTGGACCAGATATTCTCTTCGTTGGACTGGTTGCCCACCTTCGTCAACATCGCCGGCGGCCCCGCGGGCGATGGGCTGAAGAAGGAGGTTGAGGCCGGCAAGTACCCCGGAATCATCAAGACGACGCTCGATGGCGTCGATCAGCGGGATTACCTGGAAGGTAAGGCAGATTCGGCACGCGACACGTTTTTCTACTACACCGGCCAACACCCATCGGCGGTACGGTACAAGAACTGGAAGTTCTACTACACGATGGCGCCTTCTTCCTCGACAGGCGGGCTAACGGGAACGGTCACGTATCATTGGACCCAGGTGAACAACATCAAGCGGGACCCGTTTGAGCAAGCGGTCGCGGAGGATCAGAAAACCCTCCTCGGCTACGGTGGTGCACTGGCCGCCCCAAGCACGGCGTATATCTATGACTGGAATCTCCTACCCATCGGACAGTTGCTGTGGCTGAAGGAACTCGAGACGTACAAGACCTTCCCGGCTTTGCAGACTCCGGCTAGCTACAACCTGGATCAGGTCATTGAGGCGATAAACGAAGCGAAGCACATCAGCCACGCGGGCGAGTAACGGCGCGAAGCGCCGGTGATACGATGGACCGGGCGGCTCGCAAGGGCCGCCCGTATCTGCTGCCGTTTGCTTCGCGCAAGACGTTGGCCATCCCCGACGACGACTCGTTCGTCCGCACTGAACCACGAGTGCACCGTCTCGACTCGAGACCGTCCCGCGGCAACGGGGGGGCGGGGGAGATAGGGCGGGCCAGGGCCGCCAACGTTCGACTTCGGGCGCTATATCGCCCTGAGGTCGTCCCCCTCCAGGACTGGACAGGACGTAGTGTTCGGGTCCAGAGGGAGAGGGAATGGAGAAAGACTTTCAGCGCTGGACAGCCCGACGGAAGGTCGAGCTGCTCTTGGAGCTGATCAAGGGGACCGCGAAGCTCGTCGACGTGTGCCGTGAGCACGACCTCAAGCAGTCCGAGGTCGAGGCCTGGATGGACACGTTCGTGAAGGCGGGCGAGCGCGGGTTGAAAGCGCGGTCGGAAGACGAGCAGGCCACCCACGACCGCGAGGTGCGCGAGCTGCGCGCCAAGGTCGGCGAACTTGTGCTGGAGCTCGACGCCCGAAAAAAACTGGACGCCCTCACCGGGAAACCCGAGAAAGCCTTCTGACGGTGCAGGGCCTGATGCGTGAGGAGGGCAAGCCCGTGTCGATCGCGCAGCTCTGCCGGTGGTTCGGTGTGCCGCGGTCGACCTTCTACTACCATCCGCCGGCGGACGCGGTGCCGAAACCGCCGAGAGTCGATCGCGCGCTCGAGACGCAGATTCGCGCGATCATCGACCAGGAGCCGGCAGCCGGGCTGCGCATGATCACCGCCCGCATCCGCCGCGCGGCCGACGAGCCGGTGAACCAGAAGAAGATCCACCGCATCCTCAAGCTGAACCAATGGCAGTGTCAGCGGCGGCCGCAGGGCCATCGCCCCCGGGCCCACGGCTGGGTCTCCCGCGCGAGCCGGCCGAACGAACGCTGGGCGATCGATACCACGCATCTCTTCTGTGGCCGCGACGGCTGGTGCCACCTGACGGCGATCATCGACTGCTATGACCGCGCGATCGTCGGCTGGCGGCTGGCGCGCTCCGGCATCGCGGACGTGGCCGCGGCCGCCCTCGAGGAGGCGCTGCGGAGCCGGCGGATCGACCTGACGACACCCGACCTCGTGTTGAGAAGCGATAACGGGCTCGTGTTCGGAGCCAAGGCGTTCGTGAAAGTGGCCCGGCGCTACGGGCTGGCCCAGGAGTACATCACCCCGTTCTGTGAAGTGGCCCGCCCAGTCAATGCCCTCCCGTGTGTCCAGCCATCGTGTTCGTCATCCTTCTGTTCGCGCTATTTCGTGGGGAGGAGCCCCCTGCGCACGCTTCGTTTCGATTCGGTCGGTGACGCCATCTACACAACGGCTCTCAGCAGCGGCCCCGGCGTGATTCGCGTTCCCCGACCGAAGACGTGTCCCACGAAGGCGGTTCATGCGGATGCGATGGCCTCCTTGCCTACGCCGCGCCTCCTTCCGGCGCCGGAACAGCGGTGGGCAGGGCGAAGTCGGCCCCGTCGCGCCACATCGCGTACAGGATTCCGGCGATACGGCGAGCCAGCGCGACGACCGCAATGCGCTTGCCCCGGCGAGCCGCCACGCGGGTTCCCCATGCCCGAAGTGACTCCGCGGCCGGAGAGCGTGCGCGTAGGACACTCCAAGCGACTTCGACGAGCAGCGCGCGGAGGCGGCCATTGCCGGCCTTCGTGATGCGACCGCGATGCGTCGACTCGCCGGAGCTGTACTCCCGAGGCACCAGGCCCAGGAAGGCCCGCACTTGGCCAGCCGTCTCGAAGCGCTCGGGGGTGTCGAGCGTTGCGACAAATGCTGCTGCGGTCACAGGGCCCACCCCAGGAAACGTTTGCAGCCGGCGGACGTGCGCGTCGCTGGCGGCGTGCTGCGTCACCGCGCGGTCGGCATCCGCGATCTTCGCGTTCAACGCGCGGAGCATCTCCAGCAACGGGGCAATGTGTGCCGCCAGTTCGGTCGGGAGGTTGAGCTCGTCGACGCGTTCGGAGAAGGACCGCGCGGCCCCGGACCGCATGCGCAGCCCGGCGGCGCGCAATAGCGTTCGGACGACACTGATGTACCGACTCCGCGTCTTCACGAGCGCATCGCGGACCATCAAGCGAGCCCGCAGCTGCCGCGCTTCCTGCGAACAGCGATGCGACGCCCGGTACACTCCGAGGCGAGCGGCATCACACAGCATGCGGGCGTCGCGGAGATCCGTCTTGATCCGACTGCTGCGGTTCCCGTACATCGGGCCGTAGTTCGGATCCGCAACGACGACTTCGTGGCCGAGCGTCTCCAGGTGCTGAGCCACCCACTCGCTCTCCGTGGATGCCTCCACCAAGATGCGAGCAGGCGGCTTGCCCCCCAGCACAGCATCGAAGCGCGCGCGGTCGGTGCGAATGCGTTGCTCCTCGTAGATCCCCGCCTCAGTCGAGATGCATATCTGCGAGTGCAGCTTGTGGACGTCGATGCCGATGTAGTCCATGCGAGAGCCTCCTTGCCGGCTACGGCTAGTGGGTCTGCGCGCGAATGTCTCGCGCCCATCGGAGGGCTTGGCCACTTCATCGAATCTACACGCCGCAGCAGAACGGGATGATCGAGCGCTTCTTCCTGACGCTGAAGCAGGAGTGCGTGTGGCTCTATCGCTTCGAGAGCCGGGACCACGCCTTCCGGGTGGTGGCGGAGTGGCTCGATCGCTACGACGCCGACCGCCCGCACTCGGCGCTGGGCTACCGGACGCCGAAGGAGTATCGGGAGCAAATAGCGGCGTGACCTGTACGGAAACGAGGGGGACACTACAGATGCGCGACGCCGGCTTCGCCCAGGCGCGCGCCCGCCGGCTGGTCCCGGGCGAGCGCTCCTACGGTTTCTTCACCGAGCGACCCGCGGTTGCGGGCAGTTCCACCCACGCGATGCCGCGCAGGTCGCCGACCGCGTAGCCGGTGGCGCGGTCGTCCGGGTATTGCGCGGCGAGCGCGGCGCGCAGATCGGGCGCCATGGCGTCGACGGGTCCGTGGCAGGTCACGCACAGGGGTTGCACCACCAGCGGTTCGGCGTACCCGGTGCGGCCGTCGGGCAGGCTCCTCGACCACGACGCGCCGTCGAGTCCGGCGCCGCCAGTGGCCAACCGCTCGAAGTGGGAAAGCGCCTCGGCTTGCCACCCGGCGGCACGGTTGGCGGGATTGCGCGGCTTGCGCGTCGCGCGTCCCAGGACCGCTCCGTTGGCCGCCAGCGTCTGGGCGATCGCCGGCGCCTCGGTGCGGCACACCGCAACGGCGGACGCGGGGCCCCCGCGCAGGGCGGCGGTGAGGGCAGCCGTCAGCCGACGCTTCAGCTCCCCGACCAGCCGGCGGCCTTCGACCACCGGATCGCCGGCGGCCGGCGGACTTGGGGAGCCGCCGCCGCCCGGGGCCGCCGGCGCATCGGCTCCCCGGGCGGGGGCGACGGAGGCGAGCAGGCAGACGAGGAGCGCGCCGCGCAACATCGCCGCGACGCGTATCACGAACCTGCCGGGGCCGGCAGCGCCCCGGGGCGCCGCCGGCCCGGGCGGCGGGCGGGCACGCGATCCGGTAGGCCGCCCATGGCTCCGGTCTTCCTGAGCCGCTTCTCGCGCCCCGGCCTACGCGCGCTGCGCACGGTGACGGCGGCGAACCGCCACGCCGGATTGTGCTCCAGCGCCAGAGCCTCGGCTGCCTCGACCACGCTGCCGGGCTGGGGAATCCAGTCGGCTCGCGGCCTGCGCGAGCATGGCAGCACACGCGACGCGCCGGCCCGCGCGCCAGGGTCCCGGTTCCCGTACCGACGTCGACCACCGTTTGGCCGCGCCATCCGACCCGGTTCAGGGCGAGACGCTCGAAGAAGCGCTCGGGGAATCCGGCGCGGTGCCGCGCGTAGTCGGATGCCATTCTCCCGAAGTCGACCATGAGCGAGGCATCGGCCGCTTCCGTCGATGCCTCGACGCGGCGCGCGTCACGCAGCGTGTACGTTTCGACCTTGACGCGCAACGAGCGTCGGGCATAGAAGCGACCGGCAGACGAACAATTGTAGGGATTTTTCGACACCGATGCGCGCGCACGGTCGCGCGATCATTCTGGATCGGCCCGCCGGCACGAGACACGCACGAAGCACGCACGGAACACACGATAGATCGGCAGGCGGGACCAGCGGCGGGGCGTACTCACCAACGAGGGGAATCGTATGCCAGTCAAGCCGACCTATCCGGGCGTCTACGTCGAGGAGATTCCGAGCGGTGTCCGCACCATCGTCGGCGTCTCCACGTCGGTGGGCGCATTCATCGGCACCTTCCGCAAGGGGCTCGTCGACGAGGCGGTGCAGATCTTCAGCTTCGCCGACTTCGAGCGCGAGTACGGCGGCCTCGAACGCACCAGCGACGCGTCGTACGCGGTGCAGCAGTTCTTCCTGAACGGCGGCACCGAGGCATGGGTGGTGCGCGTGGCCGACACGGTGTTCGGTGCGCCCCCCACGGCGCCGCCGACCAATGCCGCCGCCGCCGAGGTCACGCTGTCAACGGCGGGCGGCGTCCCGGTGCTCCGCGCCCGGGCGGGCCGGCGGATTCGTGGCGGAGTGGGGCTCAATCCCGGCGTCTGGGGCAACGATCTCCGGGTCGAGGTCGACTACGACACGGCCGACCCGGGCCGCCTCTGGAACCTGACGGTCAGCGAGGTGCGCCTCGACGGCGACCGCACCGTCGTGGTGCGGAGCGAGACCTTCCAGAACCTGACGATGGAGCCCGACACCCCGAACAACGCGCTCGAGGTGGTCAACCAGGGATCGCGCCTGGTGGTGCTCGACCGCGACGGCATGGCGGCCATTCCGGCGCCGTTCGTCGCGACCTTCCGGCCGGCGGCCAGCGGCACCATGAGCGGCGACCTGCCCGCGGCGGTACCAGCCATCGCCGGCATCGACACCGTCGAGGTGACGCTGCACGTGGGCACCGGACCGTCGGTCGACATCGGTCCGGTCGCGCTGGCGCTCGATTTCGGGAATCCCCCGGCGGTTCCCGCGTCGCACACGGCCTGGGCGCAGGTGCTGGAGCGCGGCCTGCGGGCCGCGGCCAGTTCGGCGGCGTTCACCGGTGACCCGGACTTCCAGCCGGCGTTCCGCGACTACCTGCTCGGCGCCACCGTGCGGGTGGTCGGCAACGGCGCCGCCGGCAACCCGCGCCGCTTCGTGGTCACCGCGGGCCGCACCGCACGGCCGTTCGATGCGCACACCACGCTGACGTTCTCCGGCGCCGACGCCGCCGGCTATCTGCTCGACGGCGCCAATGCGGTGGTGCAGCCGCAGCAGCGCGCGCTCGCCGGCGGGCGCGACGGGCGAGTCGTCGACGCCGCCGGCAGCTTCCAGGTGCCGGCCTCGTTCTTCCAGGGCGTGGCCGCGGCCAAGACGGGGCTCTACGCCCTGGAAGACGTCGATCTCTTCAACATCCTCTGCATCCCCGATGCCGCGCGGATGCCGGCGTCGAGCATGCGCGCCCTCTACACCGAGGCCGAGGCCTACGCGGAGTCGCGGCGCGCCATGCTGCTGGTCGACATCGCACCGGGCGTGAACAGCCTCGATCAGATGCAGACGTGGCTGGGGGACAACGAGGGCCTGCGGCATCCCAACGCCGCCGTCTACTTCCCGCGCACCAACGTGCCCGACCGGCTGAACCAGAACCGGCCGCGCAGCATCGGCGCCAGCGGCACGATCGCCGGGCTGTATGCCCGCACCGACGCCCAGCGCGGCGTGTGGAAGGCGCCGGCGGGCACCGACGCGCGGCTGCGCAACGTCGAGAGCCTGGGCTACCTCCTGACCGACCAGCAGAACGGCGCGCTCAACCCGCTCGGGGTCAACTGCCTGCGCAACTTCCCGGTCTACAGCAACATCTGCTGGGGCGCCCGCACGCTCGACGGCGCCGACGTGATCGCGTCCGACTGGAAGTACGTTCCCGTCCGGCGCCTGACGCTCTTCCTCGAGGAGAGCCTCTACCGCGGCACCAAGTGGGTGGTCTTCGAGCCCAACGACGAGCCGCTGTGGGCGCAGATCCGTCTCAACGTCGGCGCCTTCATGCAGGACCTGTTCCGCCAGGGCGCATTCCAGGGCACGACGCCGCGCGACGCCTACTTCGTCAAGTGCGACGCGACCACGACCACGCAGCACGGACATCGACAGCGGCATCGTCAACATCGAGGTCGGCTTCGCGCCGCTCAAGCCGGCCGAGTTCGTGATCATCAAGATCCAGCAGATCGCCCGGACTCGCCGAGGCGTGAGGAGACAGGCGATGGCTCAGTTCACCGTCAATCCACTGCGCTTCGATCCGTACAAGAACTTCAAGTTCCGCGTGAAGTGGGACGGCCGCTACGTCGCGGGCGTGAGCAAGGTCGTCGTCGCTCAAGCGCACCACCGAGGTCGTCGAGCACCGCGAGGGCGGCGATCCGTCGACGGGCCGCAAGTCGCCCGGCCGCACGAAGTACGAGGCCATCACGCTCGAGCGCGGCGTCACCCACGACATCGACTTCGAGCAGTGGGCCAACAAGGTCTGGAACTTCGGCGCCGGCGGCGGCTCCGAGGTGTCGCTGGCCGACTTCCGCAAGGACGTCATCATCGACGTCTTCAACGAGGCCGGACAAAAGGCGCTGTCGTACAAGATCTTTCGCTGCTGGGTCTCCGAGTTCCAGGCGCTGCCCGACCTCGACGCCAACGCGAACGCGGTGGCCATCCAGACCCTCAAGCTCGAGAACGAAGGCTGGGAGCGCGACTACGACGTGACCGAGCCGTCCGAGCCGCGTTTCAACGAGCCGCCAGCCTGAGTCCGCACCGCACCCGCAGGAATCCCCAAGGAAACGCCATGCCGGCAGACGCCGTCGTTCCGCTCGCGCCCGGTCTGTGGCGCGACGGCTCGTCGCACGCCGAGGCGACCATCCGGCCGCTCACCGGCGCGGACGAGGCGCTGCTGAGCGACCTGGGCGCGGGCGTCTCGATGGCCGAGCGGGTGACGGCGCTCCTCGCCACCGCCGTGCAACGCATCGGATCGATCGCCCCGGTCGCTCCCGACGACGTACGCGGGCTCGCGGTGGGCGATCGCGAGCGGCTGTTGCTGGCGCTGCAGCGACTCACCCACGGGCCCCGACTCGACGCCGTGGCGAGCTGTCCCGTCGCGGGGTGCGGCGCGGTGATGGACGTGACGCTGGACGTCGACGGCCTCGTCGTGACGGGACCGACGGGCGAGGGGGCGCCCGTCAACGAGGTCGCCGTCGATCACGCGGGCCGGCGGCTGCGCGTGCGCTTCCGGCTGCCGGACGGCGGCGATCAGGAGGCGGCCGCGCGCGTGGCGATCGTCGATCCGCAATCCGCCGGGCTCGCCATCCTGCGCCGCACGGTGCTCGAAGTCGTGGACGACGCGGACACCGCGAGGCTGGTCGATGACGGCCTGTTGGCGGCGCTGGCGCCCACCTTGTCGGCCGAGTTCCTCCGTCTCGACCCGCAGGGCGAGACGTCGCTCACGGCCGCCTGCCCCGATTGCGGGACGCAGACCACGATGGTGCTGGACGTCGCGAGGTTCCTGCTCGGCGCGCTCGCGGGGTGGGATACGCTGATGGTCGACGTGGATCGTATCGCGCGGCACTACCACTGGGCCGAGGCCGACATCCTGGCGCTGCCCGTGGCGCGCCGGCGTCGCTACCTCGCGCTGTGCGCATGACGGACTTCCTCGCCACCCTCGCGTTGCGCGGCGCCGGCCTCCCTCCCGCCGACGGCCGCGGCGCGCTGGCGCCGCAGGCCGCGCGCGCGCTTCGAGCCCGACACGACCGGCGCGGTGGGTGATGCCACGCTGGTCGAGCGGGCGGGGGACGTGCCGGCTGCGGCGCGACCTGCCACGCCGGTCGTGCCGGCCGAGTCGCCCGGACCCCGCGACGAACCGCCGGTGATCGACCCGCCGCCGCGCGACGGCGCGCGGCACCCGGAGACGGCGTCCCGGACCGTCGCCGCAGCGCCCGTCGACCGGCAGACTCCTCCGGTCCGCGACGCGGACGAAACACCACCGCGTGCGACCACAGTCCGCCAGCCGGGCAAGCCCCAGCCGCCTGCGCGCACCGCCACGAGCCAGGCGGTTCCGACCACGGCGCCGCGACCGGCACCGGCGCGCGATGCACCGACCGGAGCAGCGGCTCCGCCGACCGCCGACGCGCGACCGACGTCCGACGGCTCGAGTCCTGCCGTCACCGTCGTCGCCCCCCAACCCCTGGCCACACCACCCCGCTCCGCCATTGTACGACTCCCCGAAGCCCCCGAGGCGCGTCCGGCGGTCACCGTGTCGATCGGCCGCATCGACGTCGAGGTCGCGCCGCCGCGGCCGGCCACACCGGTCCAGCGCTCCGCACCCGAGCGGACGCGGGGCTTCGAGCACTACGCCCGCGCCCGGCGCGGCCGACCGCGATCCTAGGTTCAGCCCTTGGCCAGCCACGACGCCATCGCCGCCGTCAGTCGGACCCTGCGCACGCTGCTGCTCGACCGCATGGTCACGCCCGCGGCGGTGACGCTGGCGCCGCCGGACGTGACGATCAGCGGCGTCACCGGCCGGCGCGTGAACCTCTACCTCTTCCAGGTGCTGGAGAACGCCGAGCTGAAGAACCAGGAGCCACCCGGCGCCGGCCACCCGGCCGCCTACGGCCGTCCTCCGCTGTCCCTCAACCTGCGCTACCTGCTCACCACGCACAGCATGCTCGAAACCCAGCCGGACGCCGACCTGAACGCCCAGGCCACGCTCGGCGACGCCATGCGGGTGCTGCACCACTTCGGCAATCGGGTCGACGGACTGGCCATCGCGAACCCGGCGGCGGGCCCCGTCGGCGATCCGGTGCTCGACGCGGTCCTGCGCGACGAGTACGAGCGCGTCCGCCTGGTGCTCCATCCCTCCACGCTCGAGGACATCACAAAGCTCTGGTCGGCGCTCTCGGAGGGCAACTTCCGCCGCTCGGTGATCTACGACGTGACCGTGATCCAGATCGAGACGACTGAGCCTCGGCCGCGCCCGCAGCCCGTCGAGACGCGGCGGATCATCGCCCAGGTGCGGCGGCGGCCCGAGATCGCGCAGGCGTACGTCACGCCGGGCCCCAGCGAGCCGCTCGGCGAGCTGCGCGTGCGCATCGGCGACGAGCTCACCATCGAGGCGGGACGCGTGCTCGCCGATCGGCTCTACGTCAGGCTTGGTGACCTGGAGCCGATCCGCGTCACCCCGCCGGGCGACGGGCGGATCAGACTGGTCGTCCCCGACGACCAGTACCCCGCCGATCTCGACCATCCGGCGCCACGGCCCATCGCGCCTGGCGCCCGCCTGCAGCCGGGCGTCCTCGAGGTGCAGGTCATCGCGGAGCATCCGGCCGAGGGCGTCTCGGGCGGACTGGATCGCGGGACGACCATCCACGTGCCGCGGCGCTACGGGTCGAACGTCGCGCTCGTGCAGCTCGTGCCGCGCATGACCGCGGTCACGCCGGCGGCCGGCACGAGCGTGACGGTGCTGCGCGTGACCGGGACCCGGCTGTGGCACGCGCAGGCGCGCGCCGCGGAGGTGATCGTCGGCGACGCGGCGATCGCCATCCGTGCGCCCGGGCCCGGCGATCCCTGGGCCGCGCCGACATCGACGGCGGTCGAGGTGCCGGTGGCGGACGCCGCCGCGCTGCTGCCGCCGCCGGCCGGCACCACCTATGCGGTGGCCGCGCAGGTCGACGGCGCACGCAGTCGTGACACCGGCTTCCAGTTCACCTTGAACCCATGAACGACGACGCGCTGACGATGGCCGGCCGGCCGGCCGCACGGGAGCCGGCTCCAGAGAGCGACCGCCGCACCCGCAACTGGGAGGCGGTCGCCCTGGGCCTGGCGTGGCTGCGGAGCCGGCTCGATGCGTACGTCCAGAGCCTGCGCTCCGGGACGACCGGCAACGGCGAGACCGGCTGGTCGCCGCGCGGGCCCGACGTCGACGGCGCCGTGCCCGAGAGCGCGACCGAGACGGCCGCGCGCCGCGCGTACGACGACGCCCGCGCGGCCCTCGTCGCCGCCGGAACACCCGCCGCCATCGATCGCCTGTCGGTGCGCTTCGGCCTGGCTCCGTTCGACGAGGACGTGCTGCTGATGGCCCTCGCGCTGCACGTCGACGCCGGTTTCGGCACGCTCTACGGCGACGCGCAGGATCGGCTCGCGCTCGGCCGCCCGACGTCGCACCTGACGCCGCACCTGGCCCTCGCCCTGCTGGCCCCGGGCGCCGCTCGACCATGGGCGCTGGCGCGCTTGAACCCCGAGGCGCCGCTGCGGCGGGCGGCGCTGGTCGCGATGGAGCCGGCGATACCGGGAGCGCTGGCCGCCCTGACGCTCGACGACCGCGTCGCCGACTTCCTGCTGGACGACGACCACCTCGACCCTCGGGCCCGCGCCTGCCTGCGCCTCGTCGACGGGGGCCCATGCCCGGGGCGGCACCGGCCCGTGCTGGACGCGCTGGCGCGCAACGTCGCCGCCGCCGCGCGCCCGGCGGCGCTCCTGCTCGGACCGCGACGCTGCGGACGGCGCGCGGCGGCGCAGGCGCTGGCGGCCCGCTTCGGGCTCGGCGTCGCGGAGCTGCTGCCGCGCCGGCTGCCCCTCGATCCGGACGCGCGCCGCGAGCGGCTGGCGCTGGTGGCGCGCGACGCCCGCCTGGCGGATCTGGCGATCCTGATCGACCTGGCCCCCGCGGCGAAGGCCGGCGGGGACGACGAAGCGCGCCTCGCGCTCGACGTGACCGTCGAATCGCTGCATCTGCTCGACGCCCTCCTCGTGCTCGTCGGCGAGGAGCGGCCGGACGGGCTGGGCACGATTCCCGCCATCAGACTGGAAGCGCTCGACGCAGACGACCGCGCCCGCCTGTGGCGCGAGGCGCTGGGCACCGCGACCGACGACGCCCCCCTCGACGCGGTCGCGGAGCAGTTCGCGCTGGGGCCGACCGAGATTGCCGCTGCGGCGCAGCTCGCCGACGGCGATCCCGGGCGGATCTGGACCGCCTGCCGACAGGTATCGGGCCGCGACCTCGCCGCGCTGGCGGAGCGCCTGGAGCCGCGCGTGCGATGGGACGACCTCGTCGTCTCCGCGGCGGTGCGCGACGACCTCGGTGCCATCGCGGCCCAGGTGCAACATCGCGCGCTGGTGCACCGTCGTTGGGGATTTGCGCGCCGCCTGGCCCGCGGACGCGGCGTCTCGGCGCTCTTCGCCGGGCCGAGCGGCGTCGGCAAGACCATGGCGGCGGAGGTACTCGCGGGCGCCCTCGATCTCGACCTCTACCGCATCGATCTGTCCGGCGTGGTCTCGAAGTACATCGGCGAGACCGAGAAGAACCTGAAGCACGTGTTCGACGCCGCCGAAGCGGCGGGCGCGGTGCTGTTCTTCGACGAGGCGGATGCGCTCTTCGGCAAGCGCAGCGAGGTCAAGGACAGCCACGACCGCTATGCCAACATCGAAGTGAGCTACCTGCTCCAGCGCATGGAGCAGTACGGCGGCCTGGCCATCCTGGCGACGAACCTCAAGACGCATCTCGACCCGGCGTTCCTGCGCCGGCTGCGGCACGTCGTCGACTTCCCGTTCCCCGACGCGGTCCAGCGCCGCGAGCTGTGGCGCCGTGCCTTCCCCGCCGAGGCGCCGACCGAAGGCCTCGACCTGGACGCCCTGGCCCGGCTCGACGTTCCCGGCGGCAACATCGTGGTGATCGCCGTCAACGCGGCCTTCCTGGCGGCGGCCGAGGGCCGTCCGATCGGCCCGCGTCACGTGGCGCGCGCGGCGCGCGGCGAGTTCCGGAAGATCGACAAGGAGCTGCGCCTGCCCTGGGCGGAGGCGGACTGACGATGGCGCGGGTGCTCGACGACAGCCTACGTGGACGACCAGATGTCGGACCGCGAGACGTCGGAGACGCGGTGCGCGGCAGCGTTGCGGACGCGCTCGCCGGAAAGCCCCCCACGCACGACGTGCGCATCGACCGGCTGCGCGTCCGCGTGCCCCCGGGTGCGGGCGCGGACGCGGTCGGCCGTGCGATCGCGCACGCGCTGGAGCGCGCGGTGCGTGAGCGAGGCGGGCGATGAAGGCGTCGGCCCGCCGAACGCATGCACCCGACGTGGGGACCGGCGCGGGCCGTCCCACCGTGCCGGGGATCGTCCATCGCGTGCTGCGCACACCGGGGCAGGCGCTCGACCCGGCGGTCCGCGGCGTGATGCAGCCGCGGTTCGCGCACGACCTGTCGCACGTGCGCGTGCACGCCGACGCGCTGGCGGGCGCCTCGGCGCAGGCGGTACGCGCGCAAGCCTATACCGTCGGCCGGCACGTCGTCTTCGCGCCCGGCGCGTACGAGTCGGGCCGCCTCGGCGACCTCCCGCTGCTGGCGCACGAGCTGACGCACGTCGGACAGCAGACGGGCGCGCCACCCGCCCGGCGCGACGACGACCTCGAAGTGGCGCCGTCGGGGGGCGCGGCCGAGGCCGCCGCGGTCGCCGCGACCTCCGGCGGCCCGCGCCTGCGGCGCCCGATGTTGCAGCGGGCAGAGCACGGCACCTACGTCTCCAAGCACGGCCCCAAGGAGTTCCTCGACGCGGGCGCGGCGTACTACCAGCACTGGGGACACGCCAACGTGCGACGCGTCTCGACCCTCGACGACGTCCTCACCGACCTCGACCGCGGGCGCGGCGACCTCGATCGCGTCCGCATCGTCTCGCACGCGGTGCCGAGCGGCCTCATGCTCGGGCTGACGTCGACGATGAGCCCGACCTTCCTCGACACGTCCGCGCTCGAGTTCGGCACGCCCGCACGCTTCCGCACGGCGCTCGCGGAGGTGCGGCTGGTCTCCGACGCGGTCTACACCCGCGTGGTAGGCATCCTGCAGGCCGACGCCGCGACCAAGCCCGCGATGACGACGCTCGGCGCGGCGACCGGGACGCCGGCCACCACGTCGCCGCTCGGCATCCTGCTCCGTTCGATCGTGGAGGCCCGCTTCGTGGCCGACGCCCGCCTCGCCGACGGCAGCGCCCCCACCATCACGAACCGGACGATTCTCGACCAGTTCAACTCGTCGCGCCAGCAGAGCTACCGCGCGCTGGTCCTCGACGGCATGGAAGCCGCGCAGCGGACGGCCGGCGGCCAGGCGATCGATCGGGTGATCGCGGAGCTGCCGGCGGCGCTCGGGCGCGCCACGTTCGCGTTCAACGCCGTGTCGCAGGACGAGGCCGACCAGATGGCGGATCCGCTGCTGGACCCGAACGCGTCCGCGCCGCAGCTCGATCCGCGGCTCGCGACGCAGATCCGCGAAGGCGCCGGCCGCGGGACGTTCCTCTCCCGGCTCGGCCGCATCCGCGCCCGTGTCGGATCGTCGACCCAGATCGAGATCCGCGGCTGCCAGATCGGGCAGAACGCCGGGTGGATGCAGGCGTTCCGCAGCTTCGTGGGGCCGGCGGGCAACCTGCCGGGCCTGTCCGCCCCGGATCTGTTTCAGTACTTCTTCCCCCTCAACTTCCGCATTCCGGCGCCGGCCGACGCCGACACGGATCTGGCCACGACCTTCGCCGACCCGACCACGGGACTGGCCACCGACTTCGCCCTGCAGCAGCAGGTGCGCCAGGGGGATGCGATTCCGGTGTCGCGCGAGGAGACGACCACGAACGCCGGCAAGCCGACCGAGGTGACGGCGGCCGCACGCTTCGTGGCGCGCTACGGTCTCGCGGCGCGGGGGATCGGCGTCGCGGAGCTGAAGCGACTCAACCCCGAGATCCGCGACTGGGGCACACTGGCGCCAGGCACGATGCTGCACCTCAGGGCCCGGCGGGTGCCGGTCGCCCCGTCGACGTCACTCGAGGAATTCGCCCAGCGCGTGTTCGGCGATCGCCTGCACTGGCCGCAGGTCTGGAGCTACAACCCGCAGCTCGCGAAGCCGGCGCTGTCGCCGTCGGACACGCTCTGGCTGCAGTCGGCGGAGGACCGCGCCAAGTTCGGCGAGGCGAAGGAGCCCGCAGGCCTGCCCGAGCTGAAGGCGCACATCGCGAAGGGCGAGGCGGTGGCCGCGATCGAGACGACGCAGACGGGCGAGACGCGCCCGGTGCTTCGCATGGACCCGCGGCAGGCGACCGCCGCCATGGGGCGCTGGCTGGCAGGCCAGCGCTTCGACCCCCAGGGGCGCACCGCCGAGGTGCTGAGCCGCCTCTTCGCCGGCGGCCAGTTCAAGCAGACGGCGCTCCGCCTGCACATGATGTTCCTGTCGCGCAGCTTTCCGAACATCGTGGACCCCATCTTCCCCGACGACCCGCGCTTCGCGGCGCACGTCATCCGCATGCCATGACGGGAACGCGCGCACGCATGCACAGGCGGTCCGCCGGCGCGGCGCAATCGACGCGCGCCGCGCCGGCCCGCGCATCCTGCGCCTGGAGCGGAAGCCGCGGCGTCGGGCGCGAGGCGGGCGCCGAGGCCGCGACCCGTGCGGTGGCAGGCGGCGGGCGGCCGCTGCCGGCGCCCGTGCGGGCGTACTTCGAGCCGCGTCTGGGGCGCGACCTGGCGAATGTACGCGTCCATAGCGGGGCGGACGCCACCCGCGCCGCCGGTCTCGTCGGCGCACACGCCTTCACGATCGGCGAGGACATCGCCTTCGCGAGCGGCCGCTGGGCCCCGGAGACGCACGCGGGCCTCCGGCTGCTCGCGCACGAGCTCGCGCACGTCGCGCGGCAGTCGGCGACGGGGGAGGTCGCGCTGCAGCGGCAACCGACGGGAGCCGCCGGCGCGGCCGACCAGGAGGACGACCCGGGAACGGTGATCGCGGAGGGGCTCGAGACGGCGGCGGCGCAGGCGATCGACAACAACCCGAAGGTGAAGTCGCAGGTCGTGCAGCCTCTCGAGCGCGAGGCCAAGCGTCGCTGGGGGCAGCTCTCGGGGGGCGAGCAGGGCGCCGTCATCGGCTTCGGCGCGGGCACGCTCGGCATGACCGGAGCGGCGCTGCTGAGCGACCCCAACGGGCGACGGCTCCTGTCCGACGTGAACCTGGCCACGCCGTTCCAGCTCATCCCCCACATGCCGCTCACCGACTTCCGCTACGTGTTGCCGTCGTCGGACGAGGGCGGCCAGCTCCTGCGCTTCCGCACCGGGTTCGCGGGCGACGAGCTCCTCACGAGCGTGCTCCGCCGCGGCATGCCGGGCATGCCGCCGATCTCGCTCCGGGTCGGCATGGACTGGGGATGGGACTCCAGGTCCAGGCAGCTGAGCGTGCTGGGCGCGCAGGCCACGCTCGGCATCTGGCAGGGGATATCGTTCTCCGGCGGTACCTTCACACAGCTCCCCACGCTGCCGGAGACGCACGCCACGGCCGAAGGCGGCCTGGTCGAGACGCGGCAGCGTCTGCCGGCCGCTCCACCGGGCCCGGCGACGCCGGGCTACCAGGTGATGCTGTCGGTCGACCTGATGCGACTCGATCGATCGATCCTGCCGCGCGGCCTCCTGCACGCGCTCGGACGACGATGATGCCGTACACGCAGCTTGCGATCGTTGCATCCAACGATGCTATGGAACACGCAGCCGGAGGGGATCATGGGGTCTGACTTTCCACGCAGTCCGAAGGTGCAGAAGGGCGGCATCGTCGCGTACCAGTTCCCCGAGCTGCTGCCGACCGTCGTGGTGTTCCAGTACAACCCCGACGAGGTCCAGCGCTCGCTGCAGGCGCGCGGCGGCTCGGGCGGCGGCGGCCGCGGCGACGCGCACCGCGTGAGCGGCCCGCCCGACGAGACCCTCACCTTCACCGTCGAGATCGACGCCGCCGACCAGCTCGAGCAGCCGCGCGACAACGCGATCACGGTCGCCAACGGCCTGCATCCCGTCATCGCGGCCCTCGAGGGCCTGGTGTACCCGCCATATCCCATGGTGATCGCCAACGAGGCGCTGGCGCTGGCGGGGAGCGCGTTCATCCTGGGCGAGCAGGCGCCGCTCGCCCTGCTGGTCTGGGGCCCGCGCCGTGTGCTGCCGGTGTCCGTGCAGAGCCTGTCGGTGCGCGAGGAGGCCTTCGACCAGGCCCTCAACCCGATCCGCGCCCGCGTCGAGCTGTCGCTCAAGGTCATGACCTACCGCGATCTCGACGTCACCAATCCCGGCTACTGGGTGTACCTGGCCGCCTTCACGCAGAAGGAGACCCTGGGGGCCATGAACACACTCGGCGATCGCAGCGGCATCCAGGCGCTGCTGCCGTTCTGAGACCATCATGTTCTTCCGCGGCAGCCGTTACGAGAACGTGCCCGACGCCGAGCTCACGCGCGTCGACGGCCGCACGGTGCGCTACAAGCGCATGCGCTTCGCGCCGCCCCAAACCGGCACGACACCCCGCACGACGACCGACGTCGCGAGCGACGGCGCGCGCCTGGACGTGGTCGCGTACCGCACGCTGGGCGACGCCGAGCAGTTCTGGCGCCTGTGCGACGCCAACCAGGTCCTCCGCCCCGTCGACCTCACGGCAACTCCCGGCCGCGCCGTGCGGGTGCCCGGACCGGGCACCGAGTAGCGCCATGGGCCTGCTCCCCTCGTACTTCAGCGTGCAGGTGGCGTTCGCGCCGCTGCCCGCGCCGTTCATCCAGGCGCTGCGGGAGATCGAGGTGGAGACGGCGGTGGGCCAGGCGTCGATCTTCCGCCTGCACTTCGACCTGTCCCGCAACTTCATGGGCGACTATGACGTGCTGGCCTTCGACATCTTCCGGCCGCTGCTGCCGATCACGGTGCGGGTGTCGCTCGGCCTCGGCGTGCCGCAGGCCATCATCAACGGCTACGTGAAGGACGCGCAACTCGGCGCCCGCAACGAGCCCGGCGCCTCCACGCTGGAAGTCGTGGGGATGGACGCCCTCGGCACCATCATGGCGCACATCCAGCAGCCGTTTACGTGGCCGAACATGCCTGACAGCACCGTCGCGACGGCGATCTTCGGCAAGTACGCGATGGTGCCGATGGTGCCCGTGCCGACGCCCCCGCTGCGCACGATGCTCGACACCACGACGACCCAGCGGGTGAACGACGCCGAGTACCTGCAGCAGCTCGCGCAGCGCAACGCGTACGAGCTCTACGTCCAGCCCGATCCGGTCGCCGGCCTCGACGTCGGGCACTTCCATCCCCCGCTGTCGGTGGCGCCGCCGCAGGGCGTGCTGTCGATCGACTTCGGCACCCAGACCAACCTGACCGACCTGTCGGTGTCGAACGACATGCTGCAGCCTACCTCGGTGGTGGCGGTCGCGTCGGAGCCCCGCACCCGCGCGCCCATCCCGGTGGTCGGGCCAGCATCGACCGAGCCGCCGATGGGGCTGGAGCCGACGCTGTTCCGCATCCTGCCGCCGCCCATCGAGCGGCCGGCCGGCACCGACGCCGCGAGCCCCGCCGAGGTCACGGCTCAGGCGCTGGCGCGCGCGACGTCGTCGAGCCGCGCCGTGCGCGCGTCTGGAGAAGTCGACGGCCTGCGCTACAAGCGCCCCCTCCTGGCCGGCCTCCCCGTCCTGATCCGCGGCGCCGGCCGGCAGATGAGCGGCCTCTACTACGTGACCACGGTCAGCCACCGCATCAGCCGCGACGGATACACGCAGCGCTTCTCCGCCTGGCGCAACGCGGTCGGCCTCACCGGGGCTGAGGTGTTCGTCGACCCGCTCGCGGCGGCCCCATAGGAGACGTGATGGCAGACGGCAGCCTCGCGGAGAGCATCCCGGCCGACGCGCGCGACCGCGTCTACGGCAAGTATCGCGGCATCGTGATGAACAACGTGGACCCCCTCGGCCTGGGCCGCATCCAGGCGACGGTGCCCGAGGTGCTGGGCGAGATCCCCACCGGCTGGGCGACGCCGTGCGCGCCCACGGGCGGGTTCATCGCCGGGCTGCTCTCCGTGCCCATGGTCGGCACCGGCGTGTGGATCGAGTTCGAGGCCGGCGACGTCTCGCGTCCGATCTGGACCGGCGGCTACTGGGGCGCCGGCGAGGTGCCGGTGACGCCGCCGAACATGACGCCGCCCAGCCAGCCGGGCGCACCCACCACCAAGATCTGGCGCAGCGATCTGGGGCTGAGCGTCGCGCTCGACGACGCCACGCAGACCATCACCCTCTCAGATGTCACCGGCACCTTCCAGATCGTGCTCAGCGTCTCGACCGCGACGGTCACGGTGAAGAGCGCCGGTCGCGTCGTGATCGACAGCCAGGTCATTCAGGAGGGCAGCCAGGCCGCGGCGCATCCGTCGCCGCTCGGCGACCTGCTGCTCGGCTACCTGGCGCAGCTCGTCACCATCTTCAACGCGCACGTGCACCCCGGCGAGCTGGCCGGCGGATTCCTGCCGGTGACGCCGGCGCCGCCGGTCGCACCGATGCCGCCGCCCAGCCCGAGCCTGCTCTCGCTCAAGGTGTTCCTGGAATAGGGAGGCGACATGATCCGCCCCGGCGACCTCACCATCATCCCGACCGACTATACGGCATGGACCGGCTCCATGGCCTCACTCATCGAGGAAGAGCTGAACCGCCTGCTCGTGCTCGACGGGCTGCCCGCCCTGCCCACGGACCCGACCGACCGCGAGGTGCGCGACCGCCGCCGGCTCTTCGTCGCCATCGCGCGCGCCGTCGTGCGCCATCTGAAGGACCAGAGCGGCGCGGTCGACATCCAGCGCATCGACGGCACCATCGTGCATCCCACCTTCCACACCGAGGGCGTCTGAGCATGGCGGCGACCACCTTCCTCGACTTCCCGTTCGCCGTCGACGCGCGCGGCCACACGGCCGTCACCGGCGACGACGACCACGTGCGCGACATGATCCTGCAGGTACTCTTCACCAGCCCGGGCGAACGGGTGAACCGCCCGGAATTCGGCTGTGGGCTGAAGCAGCTCGTGTTCGCGCCCGCCTCCGACGTGCTGGCCGCCGCCACCGAGCAGCTCGTCCACGGCGCGCTCATCCGCTGGCTCGACCCGGTCATCACCGTGGAGCGGGTGGCGGTGCACGCCGACGAGGCGACGCTGGAGATCACCGTGGCCTACCGTCGCCACCCGACGGGCGAGCGGCGCGAGGAGACGTTCCGCCATCCGGTGGCGGCCGGTGCCTCATGAGCGTGTCGCGCAACGGACTGGTGTGGTGCGAGGACGAGCGGCGCTCCGGGGTGCTGCGCGCGCCGGCCCACCCGCTGAACGGCCTCGATTTCGTCGAATACGTGCGCGATCCTCCGGCGCCGCCGGAACGCCGCCACGTGCTCGAGGTGACGTTCCTCAAGCCACCCCCGGCCGCGCTCGCCGGCGCACCCGCCGCCTTCACGGTACAGGGCGGCGTGCGCGTGGTGGGCGTACGCGTTCTGGCCGTCGAGCCCGATCCCGGAAAACCGCTCCGCCTGCGTGTCTTCCTCGACCGCGAGGGCGACTTCTCGGTGTACGTCCTCGCGGTCGCGCATGCCGACGTCGACCCCGAGCGATCGGAGGCGCGCTTCGGGTTCAAGGCGGGCTGCCCCACGCCGTTCGACTGCCGTACGACGCTCGAGTGCCCGCCGTCGGCGCTGCCCGAGCCGGCGCTCGACTACCTGGCGAAGGACTACCAGAGCTTCCGCCGCCTGATGCTCGACCTGGTGGCCGAGCGCAATCCGGGCTGGCAGGAGCGGCTCGCGGCCGACCTCGGCATCACGGTCGTGGAGGTGCTCGCGTACGTGGGCGACTACCTGAGCTATTACCAGGACGCGGCCGGCGCCGAGGGTTACCTCGAGAGCTGCCTGCAGCGGGTCTCGGCCCGCCGTCACGCGCGGCTGGTCGACTACCGCATGCACGACGGCCGCAATGCCATCGCCTGGGTCCACTTCGTCGCGCGCCCGGGCACCGACGGCGTCGTGCCCGCGGGGGCGAAGCTCGCGACCCGCGTGACGCGCCCGCTACGCGGCGAATCGACGCCGCCCCCTCCGGTGCTGCCCGACACGGCCGACTTCGACGCCGATCCCGCGCTCGGCGACGCCACGGTCTTCGAGACCACGGCGCGCGCCCGGGTCGCGGCCCTCCACAACGCGCTCCGCATCCACACCTGGGGCGACGTCGACTGCTGCCTCGCGCGCGGCGCCCGCGAGGCCTTCCTGTACGGCGTCCTTCCGGGCGCCGACCCGACGGCGTTCCGCTCCGAGCTGGCGGTGGGCGACTACCTGCTGCTGGAGGAGGTGCGCAGCCCGGTCACGGGCGCCGCGGCCGACGCCGATCCGCTGCACCGGCAGGTGGTGCGGCTGACTGCCGTGGAGGATACCGTCGATCCCGCGTATCGCGAGGTCCTCGTCGGTGGCGGGCTCACGCCGAGGGCGAGCCTTGCGGAGGCGCCCCTGCCGCTCCAGCGCGTCGCCTGGGCGGAAGCCGACGCACTCGGATTCACCCTGTGTCTCTCCGCCGAGACACCGGAGACCGGACCGATCGATCCGGCGGCGCTCGCGCGCGGCAACGTCGCCCCGGCCGACCACGGGCGCACGGTCGAGCGGGACCTGCCGTTCCCGACCGACGGCGCCGAGCTGCGTTGGCCGCTCCCGAGCCTGGCGCTCGACGCTTCCGCAGACGACGTCCCCGCCGCGCTGCCGGTGGGCCCGCTGACGCAGCAGGCGATGCCCGCCGAGCCGCGCTTCGCGCCGGACCGCCGGCTCGCGACGGGCCGCCACGACCTGGCGCGCGACGCCCGCGACACCATGCCGGCGGTCGTGCTCACGCTCCACTTCCAAGGCGGCGAGGACGAGCTGTGGCAGCCGGTGCCGCATCTTCTCGACAGCGGACCGTACGACCAGCACTTCGTCGCCGAGGTCGACGACGACGGCGTCGGGCGCCTGCGCTTCGGCGACGACCAGTACGGCCGCCGGCCACTCAACGGCGACGGCACGACGGCGCGCTGGCGTATCGGCAACGGCCGCCCCGGCAACCTGGGCGCCGGAGCGCTGGTGCACGTGGTCCGGCCGACGGCAGCCGAGCTGGTCGACCCCGCCGATCCCGGAGGCACCCCCGCCGTCTTCGCCGACGTCGCCACGGTGCACCAGCCCCTCGCCGCACGGCTCGGTACGGACGTCGAGAGCGTCGAGGAGGTGCGGCAGCTCGCGCCCGAGGCCTTCCGCGCCATCCAGTTCCGCGCCGTCACCGAGCGCGACTGGGAGGACGCGGCGCTGCGCCACCCCGACGTCGCGGCGGCCAAGGCGCGGTTCCGCTGGACGGGGAGCTGGCACACCGTGTTCGTCGCCGTCCACCCGCGCGACGAGCGCAATCTGATCCGGCTGCCCGGCGGAGGCGCGGAGCTCGCGCCGGCGTTCGCGGCTGCGATGCGCGCCCATCTCGTACGCTACAAGCTGGCCGGCTACGACCTGGTCGTGTGGGCTGCGCAGTACGTGCCGCTGGAGATCACGCTCACCGTGTGCGTGGCGCGCGGCCACTTCCGCGGCGACGTGGTGGCCGCCGTCGCCCGCGCGCTGTCGAACCGGGCATTCGCCGACGGCACGCGCGGCTTCTTCCACCCGCTCGAATTCGTCTTCGGGCAGGCGGTCTATCTGTCCCGGCTCTACGCCGCGGTCGAAGCGGTGCCGGGCGTCGAGTCCCTGACCGTCGAGGTCTTCAAGCGCTACTGGGAGGTGGCGCGCGACGAACTGGCGCGCGGGCAGATCCCGCTCGGCCCGTTCGAGATCGCCCGGCTCGACAACGACCTCAACCAGCCCGAGCATGGCATGCTGACGATCGCCGCCGTCGGAGGGCAATGAGCACGATGCCCGCCTCCGATCCGCGTTTCTGCGCCTGCTGCGTGCCCGCGGCGCCGCGCGCCCCGAGCCTGGTCCACAACCGCCCCGGGCTACTGGCGCTCGACTGGCGCATCGGCACCTTCGCGACCTTCCGCCAGGCGATGCTCGATGCCATCGTCGCGGAATCCGCCCTGGCCGGCTTGGCGACGCGCGAGTCCGACGACTATGCCGTCACGCTGCTCGAGCTGTTCGCCGCGGTCGGCGACGTCCTGACCTTCTACACGGAGCGCATCGCCAACGAGCGCTATCTGCGGACGGCGCGCGAGCGTGACTCGCTGCGCCGGCTGGTGCGGCTCATCGGGTACCGCCTGCGGCCGGGACTCGCCACCACCGCGCTGCTGACCTTCACGCTCGACGACGGGAACACCACCCGCATCCGCAAGGGTCTCAAGGTCATGAGCATCCCCGGCCAGGACGAGCGGCCGCAGACCTTCGAGACCATCGAGGAGATGGTGGCCGACGCGCGGTTGAACGCGCTACCGATCTTCGCCCCGCCGATTCTGCTGAACGCGTTCGCACAGGGGCGCGCCGCAGGACCGCTGGTCGCGCGGCCGGACCCGCTGGCGCCCGGCGCGCGGCTGGTCCTGTTCGGCGGGCCGGTGCTCGAGGAGAAGACCGTCGACGGCATCGACCGCACCCCGGGCGGCGAACGGCTGCGCTTCGCGCCCGGCGTGCTGGCCGCCGAGCTGTGGTCCGGCGTCGCCCGCATGGCCCGCGTCGTTCGCCGGCTGCGTTTCTTCGGACACGACGCGCCGCCGACCCACCAGCGCTACGACGCCAACCCGGCGGTGCCGCCACAGCACCGCTGGACCACGCAGACGATCCCCGGCGATTTCGCGGCCGGGCTCACGCGCTATCCGCTGGACGCGCGCTACGACGATCTCGAGGCCGGCACACAGCTGCTCGTCGACGCCGGCGCGACGGCGATCCCGCGCTATCGCACCGCCACCGTCACCGAGGTGGACGACGGCGCCGAGACGCTCGGACCGCTGGCGGCCACGGTGACGCGCGCCACGTTGCGGCGGACGATTCTCGGCCGACCGGCGGTCGCCATGCGCCCCGCCGGCGGCGTGCACGTGGTGGCGCGCGACGGCGCCGGCACCGTGCTGTCGCTGGACCCGGCCACCGGCTGGCACTGGCAGGTGCGTGGCGGGATCGTGGCCTCCGAGGACCCCGTCGCCGTCGCATCCACACCGACGCGCATCGAGGCGTTCGTGCGCGACGAGCAACGCCGGCTGCGGCACGCCGCGTGGACCACCGGCTCGGGCTGGAGCGCCTGGAGCGATCGTGGCGGCGTGCTGACGTCGCGGCCGGCCGCGATCACCGCGGTGGGCGGCGAGGTGCTCGTCTTCGCCCGCGGGCTCGACCAGGCACTCTGGGTGATCCGGATGGCCGGAGGCGCCGTCGCGCCGTGGGCGACGCTGGGGGGCGTGCTCACGTCCGGGCCGGCTGCCGTGTCGTGGGGCGGCGGCCGCGTCGATGTTTTCGCGCGCGGGCTCGATCGCGCCCTCTGGTGGAAGACCCGCAACGGGGGCGCGTGGTCGTCGTGGCGATCGCTCGGCGGCACGCTCGCCGGAGCGCCCGTCGTCGCGTCGACCGGGGCCGGGCGTCTCGACGTCGTCGCCCTCGACGCCGCCGGCGGCCTGGTCCACCGCGGCTTCGCAGGCGGGGCGTGGAGCGATTGGCGCACGCTCGGCGGACGCGCGCCAGACGAGCCGGCCGCCCAGCCGGCCATCGTCGCCAGCGGGCCCGACCGCGTCGACGTCTTCGTCCATCAACGCGACGGCAAAGGGGATGGAGCGTTGGCGCACATCGCGCGCGCGGGCGCGACGTGGAGCGCATGGACGACGCTCGACGGCGCCGTCGGCTCCTCGCCCGCGCTCGTCCCGATCGGCGGCTGGCTGGTGCTGATGGCGCGCGGCGCCGACGGCGCGCTGGTCGGCCGGGTGCTGATGGGCGCCGTGTGGGGGCCATGGGTTCCGCTCGGAGACGGCCTGGGCGCGATCGCCGACCGGCGACAGACGCGCATCTTCGAGATCGCGCGCCCCGACGTCACCTTCCGGGCATACGACTACCCGACCCCGGTCGCGGGCGGGCGCGTCGCCATCCGCCTCGACCTGGCGCCCGGACTGGAGACGCTCGACGCGGGCCGGCGCCTGCTGGTGGACGGCGGCGGCGTACCCCATTCGGCGCGCGTCACCCGCGCCCGGCCGATCGCGAGCGTGCCCGGCGAGGCCCCCGACCATCTGCTGGTCGACTTCGCGCCGCCGTTGCCGGCGCCGCTCGACGCCCCCACGCTGCGCGGCAACGTGGCCGCGTCGAGCCACGGTGAAACCCAGCCCGAGGAGCCGCTCGGGCACGGGGACGCCACACGGACGTTCCAGCGCTTCCGGCTGTCGCGATCGCCGCTCACCTACCTGCCGCGCGCCACCGCCCTCGCCGGCACGGCGGAGCTCGAGGTGCGGGTGAACCGCGAGCGCTGGCACGAGGTGCCGTCGCTGTACGCACGCGGCCCGACCGAGCGCGTCTACACGCTGGGACAGACCGACGACGGCGAGACACTCGTCACCTTCGGCGACGGCGTCACCGGCGCGCGCCTGCCGTCGGGCGCGCTCAACGTCGTCGCACGCTACCGCACCGGTCTCGGCCTCGCGGGCCGGATGCGCGCCGGCCAGCTCGAGACGCCGCTCGAGCGGCCCGTCGGGCTGCGCGCCGTCACCAACCCGTTGCCCGCCGACGGCGGCGCCGATCCGGAGCCGCGCGACGACGCGCGCGCCGCCGCGCCCACCACGGTGCGAACGTTCGGCCGCGCCATCGCGCTGGCCGACTTCGAAGCCCTCGCCACCTCCTCCGGACTGGTCGCCCGCGCCTACGCCACCTGGGTGTGGCACCGGCTAGAGAAGGCGGTGCACCTCACCGTCGCGGCGGCGGGCGGCGCCGCATTCTCCGCGGACGCGCTGGCGACCCTGCACGCGGCGCTCACCACGGCGCGCGACCCGAACCGGCTCCTTCTGCTGGCCGGGCTGGTGCGGGTGCCGCTCGTGGTGCGGGCGAAGCTGCTGCGCCATCCCGACTTCGAGGCCGACGCGGTGCTGTCCGCCGCGCGGACCGCGCTGCTGTCGAGCTTCGACTTCGCCCACATGCCGCTCGGGCGCGCCGTCCACGCCAGCGACGTGTACGCGGTGCTCCAGGGCGCGACGGGCGTCGTCGCCCTCGACCTCGACGTATTCCACCTGAAGGGCTGGCCCACGCTGACTCCGGTCGAACGCGCCGTACGCGCGGTGACCGCCGACCCGGTGCAGCCGCACGTGCGCATCTTCCCGGCGCGGCCGACGCCGACAGACCCCTCGCAGATCGACCGCTACGCCCGCGCCGGCTTCACCGGGCCCGTGCCACCGCCCGTGCTGGCCGCCGAGCAGGCGTACATCGAGGACGCGACGGCCGACGTCGCGCTCACCGTCGTGGAGGCGCTCTGAGCATGGCGTACTCGAACGCCCCAGCCGACAAGCTCTACGGCCTCCTCCCCGCCTACGTCCGCGAGCGCGACGCCGCCGGCGGCGAGCCGCTGCGCGCGCTGCTGCGCATCGTCGAGCGCCAGGCCGACGCCGTCGAGGCCGACCTCGCGCAGCTCCTGGCCGATGCCTTCATCGAGACGTGCGAGCCGTGGGCGGTGCCCTACATCGGAGACCTGGTCGGCACGACGCCGCTCTTCGACGAGAGTCGGGTGCGCGACGGCGACACGGCGGGCGAGCTGTTCCAGGACCTCGAAGGGCCGACTCTGCGACCGCCGATCGCGCTGCGCAACCGCGCCGACGTCGCGAAGACCATCTACTACCGGCGCCGCAAGGGCACGCTGCCCATGCTGGAGGAGCTGGCGCGCGACGTCACCGGCTGGGCCGCGCATGCGGTCGAGTTCTTCGAGCTCCTCGGCTGGACGCAGTGGCTGCGCAACCACGTTCGGCCGCAAGCGCTGCGCACGCCGGACATCCGCTCGATCGAGCGCATGGACCGCCTCGACGGCGCGTTCGACGAGATCGCGCACACCGTCGACGTGCGTCCGATCGGGCGCTTCGACGGCTGGCACAACGTGCGCAACATCGGCTTCTTCCTCTGGCGGCTCGTGAGCCAGCGGCTGGAGTCGATCGACGCGCGGCGGCTCGGGGCCGCCGGCGACTTCCGCTACCACTGGAGCCCGCTCGGCAACTCGGCGCCGCTCTTCAGCCGGCTGCGGCGCGAGGGCGACGAGGCCGGGCTCGCGACCGAGCTGCACGTGCCGCAGGCCATCCGGCCGTCGCGCTTCTTCGAGGACCTGCGCGCCTACCAGGCGCTGCCTGCGCCGCGTCCCGGCTTCAGCGACTTCTACGGTCTCTTCGACGTCGTGCCCGGATTCGACGTCGCGCCGGCGCCGAGCCTGATGGTCCTGGTCGACGGCGTGCCGGTGC
This sequence comes from uncultured delta proteobacterium, assembly GCA_963851365.1. GTDB lineage: Bacteria > Desulfobacterota > Binatia > DP-6 > DP-6 > CAVQLX01. The sequence goes on from CAWKPA010000003.1 coordinate 463,403, forward strand.
CGGCGGACCGCGTGCGGTGCCGCAACCTCGCGGCCTGGGGGCAGCCGCAGGCGGACCTGATCGCGATCGACGTCGCCCGCGGCCGCCTGACCCTCGGGCCCGACCTCGTCCCGGCCGGGCGCGTCGCGGTCTACTATCACCAGGGATTCCCCGCCGAGCTGGGCGGCGGTCCGTACCGGCGCCGCGCATGGCTCACCAGGCGACGGCTGGCCGCCCTGACCCTCGTCGTCGACGGATCGGGAGCGCCGGGCACGTTCGCGACGCCCGCCGACGCGCTGGCCGAATGGGTGACGCGCGGCAAGCCGAACACCATCGTCCGGATCCGCGACAATCGGACGTACGCGGGCCCGATCGCGATCGAGCCGGCCGACGGCCGGTTCCTCGCCATCGAGGCCGCGGACGGCTTCCGGCCGCACCTCCGGCTCGACGGTCCGCTCGAGATCGCGGGCAACCACCCCGACGCCACGATCACGCTGGGCGGCCTACTGGTGGAGGGCCGCGTCGCGATCACCGGCTCGCTCGGCCGCTTGCGGCTGCTGCACACCACGCTGGTGCCGGGCATGTCGATTGCCGAGCCCGACCCGTCGCTGCCGCCACCCCCGCCGGCGCCGGTCGAGCCGAGCATCGGCGCTGCCGCCGTCGAGCCGGACGGCGCGCCCCTCAACACCGAGCTGCGGGTCGAGCTGGCGTTCTCGATCACGGGTCCCATCCGGATGCCGTCGAACGCCGAAGGGCTGTTCGCCCTCGATTCCATCATCGACGGCGCCGGCACGCCTGCCATCGCGGACGACGCGGGCGGCGCAGGACCGGCCGTTCGCCTCGAGCGCGCGACCATGCGCGGCGCGACCCGCGTGCGCCAGATCGATCTGGCCACGGAGGTGATCTTCGACGGCCAAGTCGACGCGGAGCGCATCCAGGTGGGCTGCGTGCGCTTCTCCTTCGTCCCTCCCGGCTCCCGAACGCCACGCCGCTATCGCTGTCAGCCCGACCTGGCCGAGACGCGCGCCATCGAGGAGGCGGAGGCGGCCGGGGGGCCGCTCAGCGACGTGGCACGCGACGCAATCCGCGCTCGCGTGCGCCGCCGCGTACGGCCGGAGTACGCGAGTGAGATATACGGGCAGCCGGCGTACCTCCAGCTGTCACTCGGGGGACCCGCGGAGATCGCGACCGGCGCCGAGGACGGCAGCGAGATCGGCGCCTACTGCCATCTCAAACAGCCGCAACGCGAAGCCAACCTGCGCCTGCGCCTCCAGGAGTATCTGCCGTTCGGGCTCGAGGCCGGCATCATCTACGTGACCTGAGGACGACGATCATGGCAGGCGACTACACCCGGTTCACCGACGACCCTCGCAGGCGCTTCTCGAGCGTCCTGATGCAGCAGGGTCGCGTGCAGCTCGACGCCGACTGGAACGAGGCGGTCGAGATCGTGCAGCGCAGCGTGCGCATGCTCGCGCTCGACACGTTCGGGCGCGTCGGACTGCCGCTGCTCACAACGCCGGACGCGTTCCTCATCGGCTTCCTGCCCGGGCCGCCGCCCGATCTCTCGATCGAGGCCGGCCGGCTGTACGTCGACGGGATCCTGGCCGAGCTGTTCCCGGACGAGACGGTCAGCTATCTGGCGCAGCCCTTCCTGCCCGATCCGCCGCCACTCCCGGCGGCGGGCGGCGCGGTGGTCTATCTCGACGTGTGGCGGCGCGAGGTCACTTGGGTGGAGGAGCCGCGGCTCCTCGACGTCGCGCTGGGCGGCGTCGACACGACGACCCGGACGCAAACCGTCTGGCAGGTGCGCGTCGAGGCGCGTGACGGCGCCGCGTGCGGCGTGGCGGTCGGCGCGCCGCCGTCGGCCGGCCGTCTGTCGACGGAAGCGATTGCGCCGCCGACCCCGGACGATCCGTGCATCCTGCCTCCGCTGGCCGGCTACCGCGGCCTCGAGAATCGCCTCTACCGCGTGGAGATCCACACCGGCGGCGCGCTCGGCACGGCACGCTTCAAGTGGTCGCGCGACAACGGCTCGATCGTGTCGCCGGTCCGCGACGTGGCGGTCGCCGGCGGCGAAACCACCCTCACCGTCGACCGCATCGGGCGCGATCCGGTGCTGCGCTTCCGTATCGACGACTGGGTGACCGTGACGGACGACCATCGCGAGCTGCACGGCGAGCCCGGCGAGATGGCGCGCGTCATCGACATCGACGAGGCGCGCGGCGAGCTGGTGCTCGACCGGGCCCTGCCGGCGGCCGGCGGCCGCGCCTTCGGCGCCACGGCGAACGACCTGGCCGCGCGCCACACGCGTGTGCAGCGCTGGGACGAGACCGCGGCCACCAATACGATCGACGCCGACGGGCTCATCGTGACGGCGGCGGGCCCAATCGATCTCGAGGACGGCATCCGCGTCCGCTTCGACGTCGAGCCGGCGGGCGGCGCGTTCCGCGTGGGCGACTACTGGGTGTTCGCGGCGCGCACCGCCGACGCGTCGGTGGAGATCCTCCAGCAGGCGCCGCCGCGCGGCATCGTGCATCACTACGTCCAGCTCGCGGCGGTGACCGGGCTCGGCACCACCACCCCGCAGGTGAGCGACTGCCGGCCGCGACCGCAGGACGGCACGGACTGCTGCTGCTGCCTCGTCACGGTCGGGGCGCGGGAGGAGCAACGGGCCGACTTCACCGACCTCGCCGGCGCGATCGCGGCGCTGCCCAACCTGGCGCCCGACGAGTCGCGGCACGTCATCGTCTGCCTGCTGGAAGGCGATCACGAGCTGCGCGGGCCCGTGGTGGTGCGGCGGCCGCGCGTCACCATCCGGGGCTGCGGCTGGGGCACGCGGCTGCTGCCGCGCGAAGGCCCGGCACTGGTGCTCGAGGGCCCCGAGCAGGTCCTCGAGGACGTCTGGATCCTCGCCGAGCAGAAGGCCGCGCTGGTCGAGGTGCTGGGCGCCGAAAAGCGCATCGAGCGCTGCCGGCTGGAGCATCAGGGCTCGGAGCCGGCGCTGCGGGCGCAGAAGGCCGAGGACCTGGTCATCCGCCGGAACCTGATCCTCGCACGCGGCGGCATCGAGCTGATGGGCGCAGCGGCTCGACGGTCGAGCAGAACCGGCTCGTCGGCGGGCCCGTCGAGGTGCAGGCGCCGGCCGACACCGTGCGCATCGCGGACAACGATCTGTTCGACTCGCGGACCGACGGCATCGTCCTGGCCGGCCGCGGCGTCGTCTTCGAGGTCGACATCGACGGCAACCGCATCCGGGGCGCACGCCGACACGGCATCGTCGGTGGGACGTTCACGACCGACGACCCACGCGAGGGCGGCCTCGTCGCCGGGCTTCGCATCACCGGCAACGAGATCACGCACTGCATCGATCCCGCCGTCACACGGGACTCGAACGGGCTTCCGGCCTGCGGCATCGCGCTCACCCGCGCCTACGATCTGCTGGTGCGCGACAACCGCATCGAGCGCAACGGCGAGGAGGCGCTGGGGCCGGTGTGCGGCATCTGGGTGCGCCACAGTCGCGGCGTCGCCATCTCGCGCAACGTGATCCGCGCCAACGGCCGCCTGCCCGGGGGCGCGCGCTTCGCCGGCCCGCAGGCGGCCATCCGGCTGGAGGACGCGCGCATCACGGTCGTGCCGGTGCCCGACCCGGAGCAGCCCGAGCGCAACGTCGCCGACGTCGACGTGCTGCCCGCGGCGCGTATCGACGGCAATTTTCTGGAGGCCCGCCGCGGCCACGCGCTGTGGATCCGCGGCCAGGGACCGATGGTCATCGAGGGAAACCGCTTCGAGGCGATGGATGTGCTGGGCGACCGGCGCGACACCGGCTTCTCCACCATCGACCAGTTCGTCGGCACGGTCTTCGTGTTCAACGCCGGGATGCCGGCCTACCTCGCGGGCTTCCTCGCCGGCGCCGGCATGTCGGCGCTCGGCGCCGCCGGTCCGAAGAGCCTCTCCGGCTCGCCGCTGCTGTCGGCATTGACGGTGGGCGGCCAGACGCAGTTCCGCGGCAACCAGGCGCGCCTCGACCTGGCGCGGCTCGAGAGCGATGTGGTGTTCGCCAACGTCTGCATCGCGTCGCTCGACGACACGCTGATCGCGCACAACCAGACCGAGGGCGTGCTGGCGGGCCGCGTGGCCCCGGCGGGCACCACCACGAACGCGCCCCAGCTCGTGGGCGACCTCCTCCTGGCCGATCTGCTCAACTTCGGCCTCACCACCCGCCAGGCCGCGAACGGCCTCATGTCCACGCCGCTGCTCACGATGTTCTCGATCCTGTCGCTCGGCTTCCTGAACCACTGCGTGGACAACCAGACGACGAGCTGCATCCGGGCGATCGGCCTGTCACCGAAGTCGGTGACGCGCGACAACGCGGTGCTGTTCCCGAATCCGCGCTTCTGCCCCGAGAACGACTGACCCAACAGGGAGACGCGATGCCGACCCCCAAGAAGCCGAAGACCTCGAGCAGGGCCCCGAAGCCCACGGTCACGACCAAGCCGGTGCGCACCAGCACGAAAGTGAAGCCGACCGCTACGAGCGTGTCGGTCGTCGTGGCGAATTCATCCACGGGGAAACCCTCCACCGCAAAGCCGTCGACCAAGCCGGGCGTCACCACGACGACGGCCTCCGTGCTGCGGGCCCGCGCGACGAGCGACGACGCCGGCTTCTCGCGCGTCCTGCAGGCACGTGCGGCGGAGCCCGTGCTCGGGGCGACGCTCGAACGCCTCGAGGACGGGCGGCGACGCTGGGCCGCCGAGGCGGAGACCGCGACGAATGCAGAGCTGGAGCTGCTCGAGGCGGAACGCCGCCGGCTGCAGGCCGATGCGCCGAACGACGGCGCGCGGCTGGCGCGCATCCGGCGCACGATCGCTGCGGTCGCGACGGACCTGGGCGGGCTGCGCGACTTGCGCGGCGCGATGGAGCGTGCCGTGCCGCCGGTCGCGGGCGGGTTCACCGTCGTCGGGCGCGTGCTCTCCGCCGACGGGCAGGTGCCGGAAAAGGCGGAGGTGGCGCTGGTCGGACCCGACGGCCAGGACGTCGGCCTGGGCGCGCTGGCGGTCGGGCGCGACGGGATGGTGCGGGAATCCTATCCCCCCGAGATCGTGCGGAAGCTCGAGTCCACCCAGACGCAGGTCGTCGCGGTGGTGCGCATCGGCCGCCGCGTGGTGGCGAGCGACGCGACGCCGGTGCGCGTGCGCGCCGGCGTCCTCCACCAGTTCGACCTGCGCATCGGCGCGCTCGGCTGATCGCTCGCCCGAGCACGGCGCGGGCGCCCGTGCCGAACCAGCCGACCGTCGTCTCGTCGCGCGGCAGGTCGCACGGCGCGCCGGGTGCCCGTGAGCATGCCGCCAAGCTCCCTCCCTCCCGCGCGACCGCCAGCGCGCACTGAGCCGCGCTCCCGCGCGGGGCGGCGGCCGCTAGGCCGGCCCCGGCGGCAGGACGCGAGACCCGACGCGCCCGTCGTGACGACCCGCCGCAGAGGCGACGCACCTGGCGCTCGCTCAGTCGCAGCAACTGCGCGGCGCGGCACCGCATCAGCCGCCGCTCGGCGATCTGCGTCATGGCCTGCAACCGATCCAGTTCCTGCATGCTCGACGTGAGGGGTCCCGGCATCCGACCACTGGAGACAACGGACGTTTGCACTTGGGGCCTACACTCCAACGTCGGACTTCGGGTGTTCTGTAAGCCCTGCGGCACCGCGCTCACCAGCACGCCCGGCCCTGGCCGGATCTGGTGTGAGGTCACGGCGAACGGCAGCAAGCGGTCGAGGCGGGTGACGCTGTCGAACGACGCGACCGGGTCCAGCGCAGACGGATACTGAGCGAGACGACATCGCGCGCTCGGCCGCCCGGCACCCGCGTACCGAGCGGCCCGGGCGATCGGTCGCAACACGCGAGCAGGAGTTCTCGCTTCATGCGCCGGCCGTGTGCCGGCTCGCCAGTTATCGTGCCGCACATTGCACGTCGCCAGCGCGGGGAGGAGCTGCGGTGTGCGATGACCTGGTGCGCGCGCCTTCCGGAACCGGGTCGAGCCTGCTCCGAGCAGGACCGTTGCCGGCACGGGAACCGGAAGATCGCTCCGGGCGTGCCATCGGGCTGCGCCAGCCTGCGGCCGCCGCTGGCACTGCCATTGGTTCAGCTTGAGGATGCGGTGAATCTTCTTCTTGTTCACGGGCGCCACCGCCGCGCGCCGGATGCGGGCGGTGATCATGCGCAGCCCGACCGCCGGCTCCTGGTCGATGATCGCCCAAATCTGCGTCTCGAGCGCGTGATCCACCCGCGGCGGTGTCGGCACCGCATCCGCCGGCGGGCGGTAGTAGACAGTCGACCGCGGTACACCGAACCACCGGCAGAGCTGCGCGATCGACACGGGCTTCCCTTCTTCACGCATCAGGCCCTGCACCGTCAGAAGGCTTTCTCGGGTTTCCCGGTGAGGGCGTCCAGTTTTTTTCGGGCGTCGAGCTCCAGCAAGAGTTCGCCGACCTTGGCGCGCAGCTCCCGCACCTCGCGGTCGTGGGTGGCCTGCTCGTCTTCCGCCCGCGCTTTCAACCCGCGCTCGCCCGCCTTCACGAACGTGTCCATCCAGGCCTCGACCTCCGACTGTTTGAGGTCGTGCTCGCGACACACGTCGACGAGCTTCGCCTGCCCCTTGATCAACTCCAGCAGCAGCTCGACCTTCCGTCGCGCCGTCCACCGCTGAAAGTCTTCCTCCATTCCCTCTCCCTCTGGACCCGGGCACTATGCCCTGTCCAGTCCTGGAGGGGGACGACCTCACGACTTCGGGCGCCACGTCGCCCTTCGCCGCGTAATCCCGCCTACCGACAGCGAGTCGCGCAACGGCACAGGGTTGGGATCAAGACGATGGTGACTCTACTCGCGTGGGGTTCGCGCAGGCGGCGTCGGCGCCTGATAATTGGGCGCGCGCAGTCGATCACGCCCGATCAGGTTGGCACCGCTCGAGACCTTCTCGGGCGGGAACTCCCCGCCGATCCAGCCCGCGGTGTTGCGTTCGACCGCCTGCCCTTGCTTGGTCGGCATCATCACATCGCGCATCGTCGCCGCGATCGCGGTTGCCTGAACGTCGCCCTTGCCGCTGTAGAATCGCACCATGCTCATGGAACCCTTCTTGCTGAGGTTACATCCTGCCGGGCTGCATTGGAAAATCTGGTCGAGGTCTGCCGTCTTGGCGAATTCGACACCCAGCTTCCGCCCGAACACGAACAACCCGAGCCATTCCATGATCATCATCCCGGGTTTCCACGGACGCCCCAACGCGGCTCCAACGCCGTAAGCCGCGACGACATAGTCCTCATCGTAATTGAACGCGTAGTTCCGCGCGGCGTCGTCCCAAGCGCGCGTATTCCTCGCCTGTACGAGAATGCCGATCGCCGAACCATGGCTCAGATACTCGCGCATCGTCGGGATGGCCCTCTGCCACATCCTAATATCAGCGTCACGGGTCGCGCATGGTGCGCCGAATCCGACCCCGCACGGGTTCATCAGCGGGGCGTTCCGACCAAACACGAAAGCTTCTTGGAGTGCCATGGCGATCCCTTCCCTGTGTTCGATTCGCGATTGCGACGAGAACAAACCATAGTTCGCTTCGCGAGAGAAGGCCTTCGATCTTGGGGTAGACGGCCTCGCCCGCGCCCCGGGGCGGTTCCTCGCACGGCGGTTGCCGCCGATCCGACTAGCGGTGATACGGTGTCCCGGAGGAAGCGCCATGGCGATACCGAGCCGCATCCCCCTTCTCCCCACCCTGCTCTTCGCGACCCTTCTAGTCCCACCGAACCCCGCGCAGGCCGGTGACGTGCCCGACGTGCTGGGCCCCTGGGCGATCGGCTACCGGCAGCTCACCGCCGTCGACGCGTCCCGCGACGACCGCGAGCTGCCGCTGCACCTCTGGTACCCCGTGGATACCGGAGGACGCCACCGGCAACTTCGCGTTCTACTCCCTCGCGGGCCCCCTCGGATTCGACTCCATGCTGGCGTTCGACGGCGTGCCCGTGTCACATGCCGCCCGCCGGCCGCTCATCATTTTCTCACACGGCTCCGGGGGCATCGCCCTGCAGTCGGTCCGCCTGATGGAGCACCTGGCGAGCCACGGCTTCGTCGTCGTCTCGCCGTCGCACACGGGCAACACACAGTCCGACATGTCGTCGCCGGATCCGGAGGCGGATCGCTACCCCGACGTCGCCTTCGTGATCGACGAGATGGAGCGGCACGACGCCACCCCCGGCGACGTCTTCGAGGGGCGCATCGACACGGACAACGTGGGCGTGGCCGGGCACTCCTTTGGCGGCATGACCGCGCAGTTCATGGCGGCCGGCCATCCGCCCTTCGGTCCGGACCGGCGCGTCAAGGCGATCATGCCGGTGGCGGCTTCCAGCCGGCAGCTCAGCGACGAGGAGCTGACCGGGATCACCGTGCCGGCGCTGTACATGGTCGGCACGCTCGACCCGCTGCGGGTCGAGACCGCCCGGGCCTTCGGCCTCGTCTCGTCCGCGGCCCTCTACCGGGTGGACGTGGTCGGTGCGAACCATACCCATTTCGCCAACGTGTGCGACATCGGGACCACGCTGATCGACGTGGGGATCGGGATTGACCGGTGGCCCGACATCGGCGCGGGAGCGCTCGTGCCGATCTACGCGGACACCTGCGTCCCACCGGCCTTCCCCATCGAAGAGGCCACACGCCTGCAGAACCTGTACGCGGTCGCGCTCTTCCGGCGCCACCTGCTCGGCGAGCGCTACTACGACAACTTCCTCACCGGCGCGTACGCCGCGGCCCGCGAGCGCGACACGGCCTTCTTCGGCGGGGGAACGCCCGGCCTCGATCCCTTCATGTGCTACGCAGCCCGGAGGACGAAGAAGACGGCCAAGTTCGCCGCCACTTCGGTTACGCTGACCGACGCGATCGAGAGCGGCAACGTCACCCTGCGAAGGACCACGGCGTTGTGCCTGCCGGCCAGCCCGAACGACGAGGGGTTCGCCGACGACTGCACACACTTGAAGGCCTACGCGCTGAAGGAGCCCAAGCACCTGAAGCAGACGGGCCTGATGGTCACCGATCGATTCGGCACACTCACCCTCGACACGATGAAGTCCGATCGACTCCTCGTACCCGCGGCGAGCCGGCTCGGCGCGCCGGCGCCCGAGCCCGGCGACGCCCTGGACCACTTCAAGTGCTACAAGGTGAAGACCACGAAGGGTACGCCCAAGTTCGCGAAGAACACCCGCGTCGACGTCGTCGACGGCTTCGAGAGCCGCGCCTACGAGCTGAAGCGACCGTCTCGGCTGTGCCTTCCGGCCAACCCGAACGGCGAGGGCATCGTCAACGACGCGGACCGTCTGCTGTGCTACCGAGCCAAGCGAGCCAAGGGCGAAACCAAGGCGGCGAAGCGCAAGGGCATGATCCACACCCGCGACCGGTTCGGCGAGGGGTGGCTCGACTCGCGCGAAGCGACGGAGCTGTGCGTGCCGGCGACGTCGGCGTAGGGCGGCCCTTCAGCGAATCCGCCGTTCAGCGAATCGACGGGGTCACGCAGATCGAGCGCCCGAATACCCGCCCCGAACGGAAGGGCATCGTGCGCCGCGTAGCCGGGCAGCTCCTGCGCCAGACGCGGTAGCGTTCCGGCGACGTCGGGAGGCGTGGCGGGGTAGTGCTTCTGCTCGGTGCGCAGCCAGCCGGGGGAGACCGGGCCGGCATGTCAGCACAAAGTAGTTTTCCACCGGCCTGCGGCCGGCCCGCATCGCAGGAAACGTGTGATATCGCGGAACGGTGGCGGCACCGAGGTCGGTCGTTTCTTGGTGCGCGCAGCCCGTAAAGTAGTTGGACCCGAAGTCCGGCGAGCGCCCCTTCTTGTGCCACGGGCCGATCGGCCCTGGAGCACGCGTACTAGATTTCGAGCCACACGGACTTCACGCCGCCACGCACGGAGGATGACACATGGACGTGCTGCATGCCCGCTGCGCCGGGTTGGATGTGCACAAGGATACGGTCGTTGCCTGTGCGCGGGTCGTCGTGGACGGTCGCGTGGAGCAAGCGGTCGTCACCTTCGGTACGACGACGACGGATCTGCTCGCGTTGGGGGACTGGCTGACCGCACACAGATGTGGGGTCCACCGGAGCGGGAGTGGAGCGGCTCACACTTGCAATCACTAGCATTCGCTGGCACACATTAGCCATGCCGATCTCGCAGATTGCCGTCCGGGTGGATGCGCGCCTGAAGCGCGCCGTCGATGAGGCGTGCCGAGTTCGAGGGGTCAAGCTCACACGCTTCGTACAAGACGCGCTGCTCGACAAGCTCGAAGAGATCGCCGACGCCGGTGACATCCCGCGCCTACGGCGTGAGCCCACGCGGTCGCTACGCGACTTGATCCGCGACCTTGGCCTCGATGCCGACCTATAGGGTCGAGATTTCGGCAACCGCCGAACGACAGCTTCGGAAGCTCAGTCGGGACGAGCAGATCCGCGTGGTCCGGGTGATCCAACGGCTGTCGGCCGACCCGCGACCAGCCGGTTGTCGGAAGCTGTCGGGGTACGACGACGTCTTTCGGGTTCGGGTCGGCCGATTCCGCATCCTCTACTCCATCGAGGACCGTCGCCTCGTCGTGATCGTGCTCAAACTCGGGGACCGCAAAGACATCTATCGCTGACTGACCGCGTGAACGGGTGGTCCGGCGAACGACGGCCCAGGCTGCGCCGCCCCCATCTTCAACGAGGGCAAGTGGCGCTCACGCAGTCCCCGACTGGGCCTGCGGAGATGACCGATGGGGCGGCTGCAGCCGGCCAGGCGATCGGAAGCAAGTCGCTCTTCACCCTCCAGAGCAGCGGCCGCCTCACGGTGAACTTCCCGGACGACAGCAACGCGGACCGGCAGTTGAAGGAACGCCTGGTAGCCGCGGGACTTCCCATCGCGGCGAACTATACGAACACGTATCCCGGTTTCGCGATCGAGCAGTGGTGGCCGCGAGTCGACGCCGTCCTGCAGGCGTTTGACGAAGCACGAACATGAGCTGCCCAGCTCGGGCGTTGTGTTGGCTTTCGCCGCTTTATCACGCCTACGCTCCGTCATGGCCCGCCACGCGCGGCGCTGAGCCCGGCGGCGCGCCTGGGCCACCGGGCGGTCATGAACTGGGCTCGTCCGCCGAGTGGCCACCGACGTGCTGTTCGCGAATCGCCCCGTGGCGGTCCCGTGGCCCCGCGGTGCCTGCCGGCAAGCCGGGCCGCAAGGCGCGTGTAGTCCGTGCGGCTTCTTCGGCCACGCGCCGCGCCTCGGGCCACCACAGACGCGACACCCGGCCGTAGGCACGCAGCAACGCCAGCACCGCGGATCGCCGGCGCGACCGCGGGAGCGCTCCCAGCACGAGCCAGTTGAGCATCAAGAACCAGGTGCTCCCCTTGAGCAAGATCGGTGGGAAGCGGTGGATGCTCTCCACCAGCTTGCGGCCGGCCGCGCGACGGAAGTCGATCCCGGTCGCGCGGCTGAGGTACAGGAAGGCGATGTACTGATCCACGGCCGCCAGGCTCTCGGCGAGGCTCGGGGCCGCCCCCGTGCTCGACGCTGCGAGGGCGCGTTCGCACAGCCTCACGCAGTTCCGCTCTGCCTGCTCGGCGTTAGCCGACATGGCGCCCTCCGAGACGCGGTACAGCACCTGATAGCGGGGCACCAGCGCGAAACGCCAGCGGGCCGCGATGCGCAGGCAGAAATCCCAGTCGTGCGCCGCCGTGAAACGCACGTCGAAGCCGCCGACGGACACCGCGCAGCATCGCCGGACGAGCAGGTTCGACCCGCTGGCCACGAAATTGCAATGCCGGAGCAGGTCCGCGTACACGTCACCCTCGAAGCGCGTCGGTGCCTTCGCGAACAGGAAGCGCCCCTGCCCGTCGATGAAAGCCGTCCAGCTGTAGGCCAGCGCCGCTCCCGTGCGATCGAGGGCCGCTACCTGCGCCTCGAGCTTGTCGGGCGTCCACAGATCGTCGGCGTCGATGAACGACACGAGCTCGCCGCCGGCCGCCTCGAGGCCACGGTTGCGTGAGACGGGAAGACCGCCGTTCGGAAAGGACACCACGCGCAGGCGCGCGTCGTGGATGCGGCGCACCCGCTCGACGGTGCCGTCGGTCGACCCGTCGTCGACGACGATCAGCTCGAAATCACGGAAAGTCTGCCGCAGCACCGACCCGATCGTCTCGGTCACCGTCTCTTCCGCGTTGTACGCAGGAATGATGACGGAGACGCGCGGGCCATGACTCATCGGCGCTGCCCGCCGATCGTCCCTCCCTCCGCCGCGGACGTTGCGTACCGGTCGAGCAGCGGCCGGCCTGCGAGTGCGGGCGGGATGGGCGCGCCGAGCAGCGCCAGCATGGTCGGCGCGAGATCGCGGACGTCCCCTGGCGACACGATCGAACCGGGCGCGACACCGGCCGCCCTGACGATGGCGAACCCGCGGTTGGTATGACCGCCGGTGCGAACCCAGGGCACGGGGCCGATGCGTCCCACGCGGGGGCTGTCGACGACGTCGATCGGTCCTGGGTGATAGGAGACCACCAGGTCCGGGTCCGGAACGTGCGGGCCCTGCTCCATCGCCGTGGCGCGAGTCTGCACCACGTCGCGCACCAGTGGCGCGCCGGAGCGCGCATCGCGCAGCGCGCGCAGCTCGCCGGCGATCTCGGCGCAGACCGCCGCGTACTCCGACGGCGGGACGACACCGTCCCGCTCCCGCCCGCGCACGTTCAGGCGGATGTATCCCTGCGCGATGCTGGGCAGCGCGAACGCCCGCATGCGCGGCCACGAGCGGCTGTACCAGACGGGCGGCTGGTGGAAGAGCCCGCCCGACGCATCGGGATGGTCGGGCCCGGGGCCCGGTGGGCTCCACCCTTCCCACAGGCGTAGCAGCTCCGTCGGCAGCCATCGGCGGAGACGCCGGCGGAGCGGATGCGCATCCGCGCGCAGCGCGTAGACCTCGCGATGCCAGCCGAGCGCCGGCGGCGGCCGATCGGATATGGGGATCGGCGCATCCGCGTCGCCACCCGCGAGCCCCTGCTCTCCCAGGCTCAAGCGGTACAGCAGCTCGGGCAGCAGAACCGTGCTGGGCAGGTCCACCGCATTGGCCTCCATGCCCTCGGGCGAGAACACGATCACGTCGGCCCCTGGCGACGCATCGACGATCTCTCCAATGGCGCGGTCGACGGCCCGGTAGATGCGCAACATCGGGTCGCTGGGCATCACGCGCCTCCAGCGGTCGTGGAGGGGGTGCGCCCGGCTGAGGTGCCACAGGAAATGCCCTGCCGAGTGCGGCTCGCCGAACGCCGTGAAGAACAGGTCCCAGCGTTCGCGAGCCATGAGATCGCGGCAGATGGCGGTGCGGCGACGGATGCCGACCTCGAGGGCGTGCACCAGCCACCAGACGGCCAGGGGATTCCACCAGCTCGCGTGGTCCCGATCGAACGCCGGATGGCGCCCGTAGCGCCGGACGAGCTCGTCGAGGAGCCCGGGCGGCTCCGACGCGCTGGGCGTCCGGGCGGAGCGGGCGCCCCAGGCCAGCACCTGGACGCCCGCGACGTCTGGCGACGGGCGCGCCTGCGGCACGTCGACGATGGCGGAGCGGTAGCCCGGTCCGAGCGCGTAGAATGGCGGATGCTCCCGGTACGAGTAGGCGCCCGTGTCGCGAATCGCGTAGCTAGCGGGGTCGAACTTCCAGCGGCTCCAATACCCGGTCCGGGTCGCCTCCTGGCCGGTCGTCACCAGGGTCCAGGCCTGCTCCGACTGATAGAGCTCCGGCCCGCGCAGCTCGCACGACGCGCCCGCGGCGCGCAGGCGCGCGATGTTGGGCAGGTGGCCCGCCGCGACCCACTCGTCGACGACCACGGGATCAGCCGAGTCGAGGCCGATGGCGATGAGCGTCCGGCCCGTTGTCATCGCGACATCGCCTCCGCGGGGCGCGGCCGGGCAGCCGTGGGCGCCGCGAGAGGTCCCCACGCCTCGTGGAGCGCCATCTGCACACGATCACGCCACGCCTCCAGGGAATAGGCGCGGGCCGTTGCACACGCCGCGGCCGACATGCGGCGATACCGCGCAGGGTCGGCCAGGCACGCGCGCACACCGTCGGCCAGCGCCGCGGCTGTGTTCTGTTCGAGCACGATCGCGCAGCCGCGCCGGGCGAGCGCCCGCGCCGACTCGGTGCGGGCGGTGACGACGGGCAGGCCGGCGGCGAGCGCCTCGTGCAACGCGTGGCGGGAGGGACCCGTCTCGGCCGCGGACACGGTGCAGTAGACGTCCCCCGCGCGCAGCAAATTCGTCACACGCGCGCGGTCAGGCGATCCGTGCCAGATCACGCGATCCGCGACGCCGAGAGCACGCGCCAGTTCGGCCGGCTCCGCGCTCGCCGGCACGTCACCGACGACGTCGACGGCGGCGTCGGGAAATCGCTGCGCAAGCAGTGGGAGCGCACCGAGGACGACCGTCATCTCGCGCGTATCGATCTCCCGCCCCAGGACGACGAGGCGCCCGCTCGCCGACGCGGCCGGACGCTCCGTGGATTCGGCGGCCAGCTCCCGATCGGTGAGCACGGTGACGAAGAGCCGGCCGATTGCCGAGGGGCGGGAGAGCGGCTCGTCGCCCATGCCGCTGGCGAAGACGACGGTCCGGCCGCCGGCGATGCGCTCCAGAAACGCCCGCTCGAGGCGCCATGCCAGGCTCGGATTCGCCCACTCGTTCAGCGTTCGGACCAGGAGCGGCTTCCGGTACGCCAGGGCCAGCAGCAGACCCAGCCAGCCGATCGGCGAGGGGACGAAGGTGAGGACGGCATCTGCGGCGGCGACCTCCCGCCGCAGCACCGGCGCGTTGCGCACCAGCCACGGGCCGAGTCGGCGCACCAGGGACGACGGCGACCGTGGCAGCGGGTCCACGGGGACCACCGAGACGTGCCGCCCGTCGATCGGCGCCTCGCCCGTTCGATCCTCTGGGTCCTCGCACGGTCCGAGGATGCGGGTGGCATCGAACAGCGCCGACAGCGACTCGACCTCGCGCGCGATACCACCGAAGCCCGGGTGGCCCAGGGACCCCGGGCACGAGTATCCGCTCGGGGACAGCAGGGACGGCCAGAGCGCCTTCTGCCAGATCACGGCAAGCCGCATCGCATCCTTCGCGTGGTGTCAGGTGGCGCAGTCCTGCAACGCCGTCGCGTCGTGCACCGCTCTCGTCACCAGGGGCCCGACCCTGATCGCGCCCACGAAGTCGCCGATCACGACGCCGGCGCCGATGCAGTCCGTGCCCGCCGCCGTGGTGGCGGCGCGCTCGTCGGCGATCTGACCGAAGTTGGCCGATAGGCGCAACGGGTCGAGTTTCGCCATGCGACCTTGTCTAGCCGAGGCGGGCCCTCGTCGCCAATGCGCTCACCAGCCGGCGGACCCGGACGGCGTACAAGGCGTCGAGGCGGCGAGCGCAGTCGCCACCGACCGGCGAGCACCCCAGATGTGGGTGTGAGCCCCGGCATCACGACGGACGCGGCGGCGGTGCCGGACGCGGAGCTGTTCGTGTCCTGCCTGCGGGAAGGGTTCGACGAAGTCATCGGGTAGCAGTGGGACGCCGCCATCGTTGTCGAATTCGCAACGATGACTTGCCGATCTTCGGCCTTCCGCCACGGGTCGAACGAGTTCACGGTGCATCCCCATGAACGACACCCCCACGCGCCCGGAACAATCCGTCATCCGGCTCTACCGCCACCCGCTTTCCGGCCACTCCCACCGAGCCTGGCTCGCACTGTCGCTGCTGGGCCTGCCACATGAGCTCATCGACGTGGACCTGATGAAGGGAGCCCACAAGACGCCCGAATCCACGACACCGGCCCAGCACCACCAGGAGGAACCACGATGTCCAGACCGCCGCTGCCGCCCTTCACCGCAGACACCGCCCGCCAGAAGGTGCGGGCCGCCGAGGACGCGTGGAACACGCGCGACGCGGCGACCGTCGCGCTCGCGTACACGCCCGACAGCCGCTGGCGCAACCGTGTCGAGTTTCTCCGTGGCCGCGGCGAGATCGAAGCGTTCCTGCGACGGAAGTGGGCCCGCGAGCTCGATTATCGGCTCGTGAAAGAACTCTGGGCCTTCACCGGCAACCGTATTGCCGTGCGTTTTTCATACGAGTACCGCGACGACAGCGGCACCTGGTTCCGCGCCTACGGCAACGAAAACTGGGAGTTCGACGCCGATGGGCTGATGGCCACGCGCATCGCCAGCATCAACGAGCGGCCCATCGCCGAAACCGACCGGCTGCTGCGCTGGACCCTCGGGCGCCGCCCCGGCGACCACCCGGGTCTGAGCGAACTCGGCCTCTGACCCAAGATCGCCTTCGCGCGAACGCCACGTGCCCGGAGATTGGCTTGGGCGACCCAGACCCCGCGTCAGCGCTTGTAGGGCAGCTCGGTGGGAGCCGCGGCAGCCGGGATCGCGCCTACGCTCGCTCACGCTTCGTTCGCCGCCGAAGTTGATCGCGGCGGTCAGGCGCAACGCGCGAAGCGTGCGGGCCAGACCATGTCCGACTACGTCGCGAAGAAACTGACCCGGTAGGCGGCGCGGGCCGGCCATCGCCGGCTCCGCGCCTCGGGTGATGCCTACCGCAGCGGCTCCGACGAGTACCCCAGAATCCGCCGCGCGATGATCAGCTGGTTGATCTGCTGCGTGCCCTCGTAGATGTCGCTGATCTTGGCGTCGCGCATCCACTTCTCCACCAGGTGCTCGCGCGAGTAGCCCAGCGGGCCCAGCAGCTCCACCGCCTTCTGCGTCACCCACGTCACCACCAGGCCGGCCTTCGCCTTGCACATCGACGCTTCCAGGTTGTTCTTGATCCCTGGTCGATCATCCGCGCCGCCTGCACCTGCGCCTCCATCTCCATGAAGTCGCGCTCCAGCGCCGTCAGCGTCTGCGGCGGCGCCCCGTAGCGCACCTCCACGCCGTGCTCCGCGAGCGTGTCGCGCGTGAAGTCCAGCGCCGCCCGCGCCACGCCGAGCGCGCTCGCCGCCACGATCGGTCGCGTGGCGTCGAACGTCGCCATCACGCCCTTGAAGCCCTGGCTGCTCTTCTCCTTCGGAATCTCGGCGCTGCCCAGGATGTTGTCGAGCGGAATCTTGCAGTCTTCCAGCACGATGGTGGCCGTGTCCGACGCCCGGATGCCGAGCTTCTCCTCCACCTTGGTGACGAACATGCCGGGCGTGCCGGCGTCGACCACGAAGGCGCGGATGCCGGCGCGGCCCGCCGAGCGGTCGAGCGACGCCCACACCACCACGAAGCCGTCCGACTTCTCGGCGGCCATGAGACCGCTGGTGCAGAAGATCTTGGTGCCGTTCAGCACCCAGTGGTCGCCGTCGCGCTTCGCGGTGGCCTGGATGGCCGCCGAGTCGGAGCCCGCGCTGGACTCGGTGATGGCCATGGCGCCCCTCGCGGGAGGAGAAGCCCGCACCGTGTCTCTGCCTTGGGACGTGAGCGCGGGCTCGCTGTTGCGGTGAGACACCGTGCAACATGAGTGCTGCGCCAGCGCACGCCGCTGCAGCGCAGCAAGCGGCATCTGCTGCCCGCGTGACCCCGGCACGGTCCTGGCTGGCGCGGCGGCGTGGCCGTCCCCTACGTCCCGCGCGCCCCGACCGCCGGCGTGCTGCACGACGTCGTGCGGCGCCATCTCACCACCTTCCTCGCCACGGTCGCCGCCCGCACCGACGGCGCCGGCGTCCCCGGCTTCGTCGCCCGGGAGTTCCGCGCGTTCCTCGGCTGCGGCGTGCTCGCCCGCGGCTTCGCCCGCGTCCGCTGCGGCGACTGCGGCTTCGAGCGGCTCATCCCCTTCTCGTGCAAACGCCGCGGCTTCTGTCCCAGTTGTTGCGGACGGCGTATGGCCGAACGCGCGGCGCACCTGGTCGACCACGTCTTCCCACCCGACGTCCCAGTCCGCCAATGGGTGCTCTCCGTGCCGCACCGCCTGCGCTACCGCCTGGCGTACGATCACGCGCTCTGCCGGGCCGTGGTCCGGGCCTGGGTCCGCGTCCTGCGGGCGCACTACCGCCGGGCGGCACGCCGCGCCGGCGTGGCCGGCGGCGGCGAGACGGGCATGGTGACGGCGCTGCAGCGCTTCGGCGGGGCGGTCAATCTGCACCTGCATGCCCACACCGTGGTGATCGACGGCGTGTTCGCCCCCACGGCCGACGGCGCGCTCGCCTTCCATCCCGCCGCGCCGCCCACCCCGGATGCCCTGCGCCGCGTCGTCGCCCGTGTCCGCCGCCGGGTCGTGAAGGTGCTGGCCGCGCGCGGCATCGACCTCGACGGCGACGCCGTCGACCCGCTCGCCGAGGAGTCGCTCGCCCTGGCCGGGCTCGGCCAGGCGGCGGTGCGTGGCCGGGCCGCCCTTGGCCGGCGCGCCGGGCGGGGGCCCGAGCGGCTTGGCGCCGACCCCGACGCGCCCTGGGTGGAACGCCAGAGCCCGTGCCACGCCCACGACGCCGGCTTCGACCTGCACGCGGGCGTGACCATCGCGGCGTGGGACCGCGCCGGGCTCGAACAGCTCTGCCACTACGTCTGCCGCCCGCCGCTCGGGCAGCAGCGGCTCCGCCGCCTGGCCGACGGCCGCGTCGCCGTCGCGCTGCAGCGGCCGTGGGCCGACGGCACGACCCACCTGGTGTTCACGCCGCTCGAGCTGCTGGAACGGTTGGCGGTCCTGGTGCCGCGGCCCCGGAGCAACTTACTTTTGTATCATGGCGTCCTGGCGCCGAACGCGCGCTGGCGGCGGGCCGTGGTGACGGCGCCGCCGGCCGACGTCCCGACCGCGCCGGCCGAGTCCGCCGATTGCGACCCGCCGCCGACTCCGCCGGAGGCGCCACCCGGCCGGCGCGCGCGCCCCAAGTACCGGGCGTGGGCCGACCTGATGCGCCGGACGTTCGAGAGCGATGTGCTCGCGTGCCCGCGCTGTGGCGGGCGCATGGTCCTGTTGGCGACCATCGAGGACCCCGCCGTCATCGCGCGCATCCTCACTCACCTGGGGTTGTCGCTCGACCCGGGCACGCCGGACCCGGCCCGTGCGCCGCCCGAGGAGGGCGGGCAGGAGGCGGGGTGAAGACGTGAGAGGCCCACGACAGGGGGCGCGCCGCCGCCCTCGGTGCCCGTGCGCCCGGAGCGGGGCTGCGGGCAGCCCCGTGCCGTGTGTGCCGCGCCTTGACGGCCGCGCGGCTGCGTAATACGCCCCGCGGCAACCGGGGGGGTGAGGGGAGACAGGGCGGGACAGGACCGCCAACGTCCGGGTTCGGGCGTTATGTCGCCCTTCGCCGCTTTATCGCGCCTACGCTCAGAACGTCGGGGACACGCTCGCGCCGGCATGCCTCTTGTCACGGAGAGTCGAATGACAAATTTTCCCGCGAACCCGCCGAAGCGGCACTGCTCGCAGAAGGCGCCGCGCTTCCCTCGGTCCGGAGTCCTCTTGCTCGTTCCCTTGGCGGCTGTCCTGAATTGTCGTTCAGCCTGGGGCAAGGCAGGTGACCTCGACATGACCTTTGGAACGAACGGACTCGTGCTCGGGTCCGAAGCGCCTCGCTCGCCCGAGACCGTGAGGCATGCCATCCCCAAACCGGATGGCGGTGTCGTCGCCGCCGGAGTCGACGGGTTCGTGCGCCATCTGCCGGACGGCCGCCTCGATCCGGCGTTCGGGGAAGCAGGGTTCGCGAGTGTCGCAGGGGCCTTCCTCGGGGGCTACGGAGGTCCTCGGGCCATCGCCATGCAATCCAATGGTCGCCTGATCGCCGCAGGTGCGTTTCCCGCGGCGACAGAGCAGGTCACAGAGCAGGCCTTGCGACTCCGAGTGATCCGGCTCACGCAGAGCGGCTCCCTCGATCCGGAGTTTGGCGATCACGGAGTCGTCCAGGACCCGCTCGGGTTCTGGGCGGCGGATCTGTCGCTCGCGATGGGTGTGGATGCAGAAAGTCGCATCGTCGTGGCGGGCGTGTTGACCGAGTCTCTGGAGGGCTTCTGGGATGCCGCCCTCACGATCCTGCGGTTCCTCCCCAACGGCTCGCGAGACCCATCCTTCGGCGATCGGGGCGCGACGATCATCCCGTTTACGAGCCCTCTCTCTCCCTCGGCGCTGGCTTTTACAGATGACGGGAGCGTCCTCGTGGCGGCGGCGGGCGAGCAGAGTGAACACCCCGTAGATCCGTGCGTCTTGCTGCGGTTCGATCCAAGGGGGATGCTCGACAAGAGCTTCGGAACCGGCGGCTTCGTGATCAATGCTCTCGGCCTCCCGTCCGAGCCGCTGGGGGGGCTCTTCTCGAATTCGTACGCACTGCTGGTCCAGCCGGACGAGCACATCCTGCTGGGTGGCATGAGCGCCGCGGTCGTCCCTTGGCTCTGTTGCAGCGGGGAGGACGGGGCCCCGTGCGTCGAATGCCCAAGGGTCTTGCCGGTTCCCGGCGTCGCCCGGTTCAAGCCTGACGGGACGCGCGACGACACGTTCGGAACGGCTGGGATCGCTGCGCCACCCTTGCGGGCGGAGGACGACGATCCGTTCGGTCAGGCACGGTGGTACGAGGGATTCGCGCGGGGAATCGCCCTCCAGAACGACGGCAAGGTGCTCGTCGCGGGAAGCAGCAGCACCGCCGGCGGCTCCCAACTCTCCTTCACGATCGAACGCCTGACATCCTCCGGCGCGCTCGACCCCACGTTCGGACATCGGGGAGCGGTCGTGATCGATGTGCCGCCCCTCGTACGCGACAACCGGCTATTCGACGCCGCGGTAGCGCTCCAGCCGATTCCCGGCCCTGATGGGAAGGTGACCGTCGCCGGTTTCCACGACGGCCATGAGCTCGTGATCGCACGTCTCGAAGGTGACCGTTGCGGCAACGGCTCGCTGGAGGACGGGGAAGCATGCGACGATGGCAACGATACGCCGGGCGATGGCTGCGCGCCCGACTGCTCGTTGGCTCTTCCAACGACCAGCACCACCACCACGACCTCCAGCACCTCTTCCACGCTCCCCCCCGGCGGCTGCGACGCTGAACCCGTCGGCCCCACGTTCTCATCGATCGGTTGCAGGCTCCAGGAGCTTGTCGGTCGCGTCGCTCGTGACCCGAGGCTCGGCAAGTACCAGCAGACTCTACCCCCGGTGCTCGAGGGTGCCGCTGCACCGGTCGACGAGGCGGAGCAGGCCTGCGCGGCGGGCGAGCTAAAGCGCGCCAAGAAGCAGCTCAAGAAGTCGGGACGGCAGATGGATGGTTATGCGAGTCGGCTCCGGAGCCTCCGGGCGCGGAAGCAGCTCAGCAGCTCCGCTGGGCTGCGAAGAGAACTCGTGGCAGCCGGGGTAGCCATTCTGGGTGATGTGAAGACGCTGCGTGGCACGCTGACATGCCCGGACGACGCCCGTACGTAAGGGCAGCGGTCGGGTGGCGGCCACCGATTCTGACCGCTCGAGGGGGAGAGAATCGCTGCCCCTCGACAGGCTGGACGCGTCGTCTTGACACCTGCACCGGGCGAATGGCTAGATCGCGTGCCCGCTCGCGTTCCCCGTGTCCGACCCGATCGATCTCCGCACCTGTCCCGTGCTCTTCGTCGACGACGAGCCGGACATCCTCGACATCTGCGAGCTGAATTTCGGGCAGGAGTTCGACGTTCATACCGCTGCCAGCGGGGAGCAGGCCCTGGAGCTGGTGCGGCGACACGACGTCGGCGTGCTGGTCGCCGACCAGCGGATGCCCGGTCTCACGGGCATCGACGTGATCGCCCGGGCGCGCGAGATTCCGCCCGGAGCTGATCCCGATCATTCTCACTGGCTACACCGACATCGAGTCCCTGGTGGGCGCCATCAACCTGGGCTGCGTGCTGCGCTACATTCCGAAGCCGCGGCAACCGGGGGGGTGAGGGGAGACAGGGCGGGACAGGACCGCCATGTCAACACAAAGTAGAAATGTCCGCCTTTGCCCCAAGTAGAGATGTCCGGTTTCACTCCGTGGGGGAGGCCGGGACACGCAGCGGCCGGCCCGCGCGCAGCCGCTGCTTCTCGCGCCCGCTGAGCTTGGGATTGGCGAGCCGCGCCTGGTCGCGCTCGCGCTGCTGCGCCGCGATCCAGGTCAAGGCGCCGGCGAGATGCGGGTACGCGACGATGGCTCCCGGAGCGATCTGCGCGTGATCTTTCGGGAAGAGGCGGGCCGCCAGCGGACGCCCCTGGGCGTGCAACGTGACGCTGCCGTCCTCCGCCTCGCGGACCTCCACGGTCGCGCCGCGCAGGCGGCGCGTCGCGACCGTGTCGGTGAGCACGTAGAGGTCGCGCTTGTAGTGCACGGTGAGCTGGCGGCTGATCCGGCGCGTCGTCTGCAGCGTGAAGACCTGGTCGAGGTCGTCCGCCGGGCGCAGCGGCCGATGCGCGTCGTAGGCGACGGCCGGGCGGCTTGGCGAAGCGGCGATTGTAGTCGGCCATGAACGCGGGGAGGAACGGCGTGGCCGCGACGGGATCGTTGAGCCCCCGCAGCCGCAGCTCCTTCACGAGCCGGTCCTGCAAGGTGCCATTGGCCCGTTCGACGCGGCCCTTGGCTTCTGGGCTGTTGGCGCACAGCAGGTCGATGTTGAGGGCCTGACACGCCCGGCCGAACTGCGACAGCCCGGGCCCGCCCTGGGCGCGGTCGCGGGCCTGGACGTGGAAGACGCTCAGCCGGTCGCTGTAGAAAGCCATCGGCTTCCCGTGCCGCTCGAGGTAGTGGCGCGTCGCACGGAAGTAGTCGAACGTCGACTCGACCTCGGCGAAGCACAGCTCCATCAGCCGGCTGGTGGCGTCGTCCACGTACACGAGCAGCGTGCGGGCCGGCCCGCGGTCTTCGAACCAGGCGTGCTCCGAGCCGTCGATCTGGACGAGCTCGCCGGGACACGCGCGGCGCGGCCGCGGCGGGTAGCTGCGGCGGGCGCGCTGGGCGCGGGGCAGCCAGAGCCCGGCGGCGATGAGCCAGCCGCGCAGCGTCTCGACCGACAGGACGAGGCCGTGGTCCTCGGTGAGCTTCTGGTGCGCGAAGGTCGGCCCGAAGTCGGCGTAGCGCGCGCGGACCAGGCGCAGTGCCCGGTCGCGGACGCGCGCGGGCAGCCGCCGATTGCTCGAGCGACCCCGCCGGCGCGAGGCCAGCGCCGCGGCGCCGTCGTCCTGGAAGGCACGATAGAGCCGCCGCACCTGGCGCGTGCTCAGCGCGAGCAACGCGGCCGCCCGGCGCTGCGTCAGCCGCCGCTCGGCCAGCCGGGTCAGGATCTGCAAGCGGTCCAGTTCCCCCATGGTCAGCCCCACGGTCGTCGCCATGGCACCACCACTGTGGGGTCCAGGCGGACATCTCTACTTTGGGGAAAGCGGACATTTGCACTTGGGGCCTACACGCCAACGTCCGGGTTCGGGCGTTATGTCGCCCTTCGCCGCTTTATCGCGCCTACGCTCCCAAGCCATGCGAGATACAGCGCCCTGTGATCGCCGGCAGCGATGTCGCTACGCAGCGGGATGAGCGACGCGAGCCAGCCGCTGCCGTCATCGTCCCAGCCCTCGCCGGAGTCGTCCTCGGAAGCGAACGACAGGATCAGGAAGTCGCCCTTCACCCTCGCCCGGAACCACGACCTGAAGTCGAGATTCCCGCGTACCGGCCTCGGCCTACGGCGGGGCTGGTGATTTTCCAACGGGCGCCGGCGTGGTATCGGGGGGTATGAGTGCCCCCGACGTGCTGTCCCGTATCACGGTGAACCCCGACCAGTGCGGGGGAAGGCCCTGCATCCGCGGTATGAGGATTCGCGTGGTGGACGTGCTGGAAGCACTGGCGGCAGGGCAGACGCAGGCGGATGTGCTGGCGTCGTACCCATACCTGGAGGCGGAGGACATCACGGCCTCTCTGCGGTACGCGGCAAAGCGACTGGACCATCCCGTCCTCGCGGCTTGATGACGAGTCCGATCTGGGTGGACGCTCAGCTCCCGCCGGCCTTGGCCCGCTGGTTCGTGGCCGAGTGCCACGTGGCCGCCCATCACGTGCAGGACCTAGGCTTCCTGACATCTGCTGATCGGGCAATCTTTTCCGCCGCACGGACCGAGAATGCCATCGTGGTTACGAAAGACTCGGATTTCGTCCGGCTACTGGAGGAGCGGGGACCGCCGCCACGCGTCGTGTGGGTCACGTGCGGCAACCGCTCGAACGCCGACCTGATCGCGCTCTTCGCGGCCGCGTGGCCGCGTGCCGCGACGTTGCTGGCGGGTGGTGAACCGCTCGTGGAGATAGGTGGTGGTTGAGACAGGTGCGTTCGGCGGTTCGATCGGGCAACAGAATCATGAACCGTGGTTCGCGAGCTACACCACCCCGAGCTGCTGGCGCACGACCTGCTCGACCCCCGCGCTCGGTCTCCGTCGCGGTCGGCCTCGTTGGTATAGGCCAGAAACCGCTCCTGTGGGTCCTCAAAACGTCAGGCGCCCCATCTTTCGTACCGATGATGGAGTCCCCCGACCCGTGACAGCGCGATCACCTCGGCGCGACCGGGCGGCCGCACGGGCCTCGTCGCCGGCGCGTCCTTGTCGAGCCCGACATGCGTGCGGTCGGCGTTGTAGTAGGCCACGTACTCGCGAAGCACTCGGCGCAGGTGGGCTGCACTCGTGACGATGATGTGGTCCGTGCACTCCCGCCGCAGGCTGCCGATGACCCGCTCGACGTAGGGGTTCTGCCAGGGCGAGCGCGCCGCACTCACCACCTGTTCGATGCCCATCGCGCGGACACGCGAGATGAACTCCCTCCCATAGAGGGCGTCCCGGTCCCGATGCAGGTATCGCGGCGCGGTCTCGTAGGGGAACGCATTGATCACCTGCTGCCCGGTCCACCGGGCGCTGTGCACGTCGGTGACGTTGAAATGCACGATGCGTCGTCGTTCGTGGGCCAGGACGACAAACACGTACAGCGAGCGGAAGGTCGCCGTCGGCACGACAAAGAAGTCGATCGCCGCAGCGCGGCGCATGTTGCCGGTTTCGGCGATCGTGAACACGGCGATCGGCTCATCGTGGACGCGCGGATCGGTCCACGGTGAACCCGCGGGCGCGACGTCGTCGCCCTCGACCTCGCAGACCTCGAGCCCGAGGAGATTCTCGCCTTCCTCGACCACCTCGAAGCCGAGCGCGGCAATGGGCCATCGACGCGCAATGCACGCCTCGCGGCCGTGCACGCCTTCGCCCGGCACGCCGCGACGAGCCAGCCCGAGCACCTCGAGCAGTGCCAGCGGCTGCTCGCCATCCCGTTCAAGCGCGCGCGCCCCCGCGCGGTCGAGTACCTCGAGATGGATGAGATGCGCGCGCTTCTCGAGGCCCCCGACCGGCGGACCGCCACGGGACGCCGGGACCACGCGCTGCTGCTCGCGATGTTCAACACGGGCGCGCGGATCCAGGAGATGCTCGACGTGCGGCCGCGCGACCTCCAGCTCACGCGGCCGCTCCAGGTGCGGCTGCGCGGCAAGGGGCGCAAGGAGCGCGTCTGTCCGCTCTGGCCACAGACGGCCGAGGCATTGGCGGCGCTGATCGACGAGCGTCGGGGCGATCCCGATGAGCGGGGGAACACGCCCGAGTGGACCCTGTGGAGGGAAGGGGATGCCGGAGCACGGACCCGGTGGAGGGACAGATGACGGAGGCACCGACCTCCGAGGCCATCTCCACGCAACTCCAGCGGATAGCGATGCAACGGGTGCGGGACGGGGTGCTCATCACCGTCCGGGCAGCGAAGCCATGCTCCGAGGAGCCGGATGCGTTAGTCGCGCACGTCCGGATCTGTGGGAGCCCCGGGCCGGTGACGGCCCGGGGCCACCCGACCGCTCCCTCGGGACGGGCGCTCACGCTGGGGCGCACCGACGGTCTCACCAAGGTGCTGATCGACCCCGAGAGCCACCGCGTCCTGGGCGCCGGCATCGTCGGCCACGGCGCGGGCGACTTGATCACCGAGGTCATCCACGCCATCGAGATGGGCGCCGTCGCCGAGGACCTGGCGCTCACCATCCACCCGCACCCGACGCTCTCGGAGACGGTGATGGAGGCGGCCGAGGCGGCGCTGGGGCAGAGCGTCCACGTGCACAAGCGCAGGCGCTGACGCTGACGCGTCGGCGCGGTTGCCGCGATCGACCTCCCCGCGGACCTCATCATCGAGCCTGCCCCGCGCACGCGGCCGTGGCACGTACCGGCGAGTCGACTGGCGGCGCGCCCTGGGTGGCCACCACCGGTGCGCGCCAGGCCCACCTGGACGGCTCCGCCCTGCACGCCAATGTCGCCGTCGCGGCGAACAATCGCGACGGGCTCGAACAGCTCGCGCGCGACGTGTTGCGGCCACCGATCGCGCAGGAGCGGCTGAGCCGCGGGGCTGACGGCCGGGTGCTGCTCACCCTGAAGGCCGAGTGGAGCGACGACACGACGGCGCTCCCGTTCGCAGCGGCAGCCCGCTCTGGGGTCCCGGCCCACCGATTGTGCGCTGAGTCGCTGCGAAGGGCAGCGGTCGGGTAGACGCGCCGGGGGGCGGGCTGGTAGGGGTGGCGGGCGTGGGTCAGCATGCCTCGCAGCGCTGCGACGGATTTTCTCGTGCGCAATTTGCGGTCGGCGCTTGGCAGGACACTGCTGTTGCATTCGCTCTTGCATCCGACACGGTTCGTGCCTGCCAGGACAACGGTCTGGCGTGGGTGACGGACGCGGAGAACATCGACTTGGCCTCGTCATCCACTGCCGCAGCGCTGCCGCCATCACCCGCATCTTCCAACGTTGGTGCGGTGGCTTCGGTGCGCGGAAGTGTCGTCGACGTCCGCTTCGACGAGCACTTGCCGCCCATCTACACCGTGCTGCGCGCGGGCGCGGAAGGGTGCATCGTCATCGAGGTGCTGGCACAGCGCGATGCGCATCACGTGCGCGGCATCGCCCTGACGCCGACGCAAGGGCTGGCCCGCGGCATGCCGGTACTGGATACCGGCGGGCCCTTGCGCGCGCCGGTGGGCAAGGCGATCCTGTCGCGCATGTTCGACGTATTCGGCAACACCATCGACCGCGGGCCGGCCTTGTCGGGTGTCGAATGGCGTTCGGTGCACCGGGCGCCGCCGCCGCTGTCGCAGCGTTCCACGCGCTCCGAGATCTTCGAGACCGGCATCAAGGTCATCGACGCGCTCGCGCCGCTGGAGCGCGGCGGCAAGGCGGGTCTGTTCGGCGGGGCCGGCGTTGGCAAGACGGTGCTGCTCACCGAAATGATCCACAACATGATCCGGCACCAGGAGGGCGTCAGCATCTTCTGCGGCATCGGCGAGCGGTCGCGCGAGGGCGAGGAGCTGTATCGCGAGATGAAGCAGGCCGGCGTGTTGCCGAACATGGTGATGCTGTTCGGGCAGATGAACGAGCCGCCGGGCGCACGCTTTCGCGTCGGCCATGCGGCACTGACGATGGCCGAGTATTTCCGCGACGACGAGCACCGCGACGTGCTGCTGCTCGTCGACAACATCTTCCGCTTCATCCAGGCCGGCTCGGAGGTGTCCGGCCTGATGGGGCAGATGCCCTCGCGTCTGGGCTACCAGCCCACCATGGGCACCGAGCTGGCCGCGCTGGAAGAGCGCATCGCCAACACCGAGGCGGGCGCCATCACGTCGATCCAGGCCGTATACGTGCCGGCCGACGATTTCACCGATCCGGCGGCGGTGCACACCTTCTCGCATCTGTCGGCGTCGATCGTGCTGTCGCGCAAGCGCGCGAGCGAAGGCCTGTATCCGGCCATCGACCCGCTGCAATCCGCCTCCAAGATGGCCACGCCGGGCATCGTCGGCGAGCGGCACTACAGCCTGGCGCAGGAGATCCGGCGCACGCTGGCGCAATACGCGCAGCTCAAGGACATCATCGCCATGCTCGGCCTCGAGCAGCTTTCCGCGCGCGACCGCAGCGTCGTTGCGCGCGCGCGCCGGCTGGAGCGCTTTCTCACGCAGCCGTTCTTCACCACCGAGCAGTTCACCGGCCTGAAGGGCAAGCTCGTCGCCATCGCGGACACGCTGGATGGTTGCGAGCGCATCCTGCGCGACGAATTCCAGGACGTCCCGGAAAAGGCGCTGTACATGATCGGGACGGTGGCCGAGGCCAAGGGCCCGGCGCAGGTGGTGCAGGAGCCGGCCGCGCAGGCCACTGATTCGAAGGCGGACGCCCATGCACCTTAAGGTGCTGCTTCCCTTCCAGGTCTTCGCCGACATCGGCGACGTCCTGCGCATCGTGGTGGAGACGCCCGCGGGCTCGTTCGGCCTGCTGCCGCACCGGCTGGATTGCGTCACGGCGCTGACGCCCGGCCTGCTGATCTACGAGACCCAGGCGCACGGCGAGGTCTGCCTGGCCGTGGACGAAGGCGTGCTGGTCAAGGCCGGGCCGGAGGTGCTCGTGTCGGTGCGCCGGGCGATGGGCGGCGCCGATCTCGGCCAGCTGCGCGCCGTGGTGGAGCGGGAGTACCTGACCCTGGACGAGGACGAGAAGAGCTTGCGCGAGGTTTCGGCGAAACTGGAAAGCGGATTCCTGCATCGCTTCGCGGAGTTTCAGCATGACTGACAGGCCCGAGCCCGAACGGCCGCCGTCCGGGCCGGCCGATCCTGGGCCGACGCTGGCCGGACAGGTCGGCGCCAAGGCGGCGCGCAAGCTCAAGGCACGCCGTCACGCGGACCGGGGCGTCTGGTTCGGCCTCGGGCATGATGGGGCTGGTCGGCTGGTCGGTGGCCGTGCCGACGCTGCTCGGCGCAGCGCTCGGCCTGTGGCTGGACAAGGCCTATCCGGGTGGCCGATCCTGGACGCTGGCCTTGCTGGTGGCCGGCCTTGCCATCGGCTGCCTGAACGCCTGGCACTGGGTCGTCAAGGAAGACAAGGCCATACAGGAGGAACAGGAAAATGGCGACGAGTGAACCGGGGATCCTCGTGCTGGCGCTCCTGGCAGGGGGCGCGCTCGGTGCGATGTTCTTCGGCGGCCTTTGGTGGACGGTTCTGCGCGGCGCTTCGTCGGCCACGCCGGCGCGTTGGTTCTTCGGCAGCACGCTGCTGCGCATCGGCCTGACCCTGGCCGGGTTCTATGTCGTGGCCGGCGGCCAGCCGGACCGGCTGGTGCTGTGCCTGCTCGGATTCGTCATCGCACGCATGATCGTGACGCGGCTGACGAAGCCGCGCGCCAACCGCCAGGCCTGCCGACCCGCCCGGCGAAGGAGGCTCGCCATGCGCCTTAGCCCCGACGAGGCGATCTTCTGGCAGCACGGGCTGTTCAAGCTGAATGCCACCATCGCCTTCACCTGGGCCTTGATGCTCGTGCTGGCGCTCGGGTCGATGCTGATCACGCGCAAGCTGTCCACGGGACACGAACGTTCACGCTGGCAGAACCTGCTGGAGATCGTCGTCACCGGCATCGAAAAGCAGATCGAGGACGTCGGCTTGCGCCAGCCGAGACGGTATCTCGGTTTCCTGGGCACGCTGTTCCTGTTCGTCGCCGCGGCGAGCCTGTTCACCGTCGTGCCCGGCTACGAGCCGCCGACCGGATCGCTGTCGACCACCGACGGCCCTGGCGCTGTGCGTGCTGGTGGCGGTGCCCTTCTTCGGCATCCGCGACCAGGGGCTGGGCGGCTACCTCAAGTCGTACATCGAGCCGACGCCGATCATGCTGCCGTTCAACCTCATCAGCGAAGTCTCCCGCACCCTGGCCCTGGCGGTGCGCCTGTTCGGCAACATGATGAGCGGGGCGATGATCATCGGCATCCTGCTGTCGATCACGCCCTTCTTCTTCCCCATCGTCATGACCTTGCTGGGCCTGCTCACCGGCATGGTGCAGGCCTACATCTTCAGCATCCTGGCCGCGGTCTACATCGCGGCCGCCACGCGCACTCGGACTCGCAAAGCCAAGCCCAAGCCAGCGCTCGGCGCTTGAGGCAGCCACCAGGAACACAAAGGACGCCCCATGGACAGCATGACCCTCATTGCGATGGCATCGATCATCACCGCCGGATTCACCACCAGTTTCGGCGCCATCGGGCCGGCGCTGGCCGAGGGCCGGGCCGTCGCGACGGCGCTGACCTCGCTGGCGCAGCAGCCCGATGCGTCGGCCACCATCACCCGCACCTTGTTCGTCGGTCTGGCGATGATCGAGTCCACGGCGATCTACTGCTTCGTGGTCTCGATGATCCTCATCTTCGCCAACCCGTTCTGGAACCACGCCATCGCGCAGGTCGCAGGCAAGTAGGCCATGCTGATCGACTGGTTCACCGTCGGGGCGCAGGCGCTGAACTTCGCCATCCTGGTGTGGCTGATGAAGCGCTTCCTCTACCAGCCCATCCTCGATGCGATCGACGCGCGAGAGGCGCGCATCGCCGCCGAACTCGCCGACGCCGCTGCCAGGAAGGCCGAGGCGGCGAAGGAGCGCACCGAGTTCCAGCACAAGAACGAAGTCTTCGATCAGCAGCGCGCCGCCTTGCTGAGCCAGGCCACCGACGAGGCGAACTCGGAACGCAAGCGGCTGCTCGACGCGGCGCGGCAGGCGGCCGCGGACTTCACCGCCAAGCGCGAGGAGGCGCTTCGAACCGAGGCCAGGAACCTGAACCAGGCCATCGCCAGACGCGCCCAGGACGAAGTGTTCGCGATCGCGCGCCAGGCCTTGACGGATCTGGCCGACACCGGACTGGAAGAGCGAATGTGCGACGAGTTCATCCGGCGTTTGCGCGCCCTCGACGGCGACGCCAAGGACAGCCTGGCCCAGGCCCTCGGGTCCGCGGCCGAGCCAGCGAACTTGCGCAGCGCATTCGATCTGCCTGCGCCGCAGCGCGCGGCCATCGAGGCCGCGGTCGACGACACCTTCGGGCCTGACATCGCGCTGCGGTTCGAGACCGCGCCGGAACTGGTGGGCGGAATCGAACTGCGCACGAATGGACAGAAGGTGGCCTGGAGCATCGCGGACTATCTGTCGTCGCTGCAACGAGGCGTGGGCGAACTGCTGAAGGCGCAGGCCGTGCCCGAGCACCCGCCGGACAGCGCGACCGGGAAGGCTCTCCCGTGAGTGCGTCACCCGCGGGCCTGCAGCGCGTCTTCGATCACGCCTTCGCGGGCCTGCGCCAGGCGCGAGAGCGGTTCGAGCCGCAGCTGATCCCGCGCGAGGTGGGCACGATCACGACGGTCTCCACGGGCATCGCCAAGGTCAGCGGCTTGCCCGGCGTCGGCTTCGAGGAACTGATCCGGTTTCCCGACGGCCTGCGCGGCATCGCCTTCAACGTCGACGAAGACGAGATCGGTGTCGTGCTGCTCGGCGACCATGCGCACCTGCACGCGGGCGACGAGGTCGAACGCGAAGGCCGGGTCATGGACGTGGCCGTGGGCGATGCCTTGCTGGGCCGCATCATCAACCCGCTCGGTCGGCCGCTCGATGGCGGCGGCGCCTTGAACACCGCGGATCGCCTGCCCATCGAACGCCCCGCCCCGGCCATCATGGACCGTGCGCCCGTCACGGTGCCGCTGCAGACCGGCCTGAAGGTCCTCGATGCGCTGATTCCCATCGGCCGCGGCCAGCGCGAGTTGATCCTGGGCGACCGCCAGACGGGCAAGACGGCGATCGCGATCGACACCATCCTCAACCAGCGCGGGCGGGATGTCGTGTGCATCTATTGCGCCATCGGCCAGCGTGCCTCCGCCGTCGCCAAGGCGGCGGCCGTGCTGCGCGAGAAGGGTGCCTTCGCCTACACCGTGATGGTGGTGACCGAGGGCAATGACCCGCCCGGCCTGGCCTATATCGCGCCCTATGCGGCGACCAGCATCGCGGAGCACTTCATGGAAGCGGGCCGCGACGTGTTGATCGTCTACGACGACCTCACGCAGCACGCCCGCGCCTACCGGGAACTGTCGCTGCTGCTGCGCCGGCCGCCCGGTCGCGAGGCGTTTCCGGGCGACATCTTCTACATCCACGCGCGCCTGCTCGAGCGCGCCACCCATCTGCGCCAGGAACTCGGCGGTGGCTCGCTCACCGCGCTGCCCATCATCGAGACCGAAGCGCAGAACATCTCGGCCTACATCCCGACGAACCTGATCTCGATCACCGATGGGCAGATCGTGCTGTCGCCGTCGCTGTTCGAACTGGGCGTGCTGCCTGCGATCGACGTCGGCCAGTCCGTCTCGCGAGTCGGCGGCAAGGCGCAACGGGCGGCCTACCGCGCGGTGGCGGGCGACCTCAAGCTCGCCTACGCGCAGTTCGAGGAACTCGAAACCTTCGCCCGCTTCGGCGCGCGGCTGGATGACGACACACGCAAGTCCATCGAACATGGGCGACGCATCCGCGCCTGCCTCAAACAGCCGGAGTTCGCGCCAGTGCCGGTGCCCGCACAGATCGCCGTCCTGCTGGCGTTGACGGCCGGCCTCTTCGACGCGCTGCCGATGGACCGGATGCCCGACGCGGAACGTGCCGTGAACGAGGCCGCGCTGGATCTGCCGGCGGATCTGTGCGAGCGCCTGGGCAGCGCCGACACCCTGAGCGATGCAGACCGCGCAACGATCGTCGAGGCCGCTCGCAAGGCGCTCGAAGCCTTCCGGCCCGAGATCAAGACCAAGGCCACGACCGAGACCGACCCGACCGGAGCGGTGTCCGCGGCCAAGCCCATCACCACGGATCGACACTGAACCGATGACGATAACGACAGGAGAACCGCATGCATATCCAGGTACCAGGCCGCGATCCTGCATCAGGCCGTCGGCGCAGCGGCGGACACGCTGAGCCGGATGATCGAGCACACGCTCGGCCGCGCCGCGCGATCGGAAGGGCCGCAGGCCTGATCCACCGTGGCCAGGGCCACGCCATGCGGAACGATTCGATGAGCGACAGCACGGCGAAGCCTGCGGCGCAAGATCGCCAGCGCCGGCGATCTCCGATCCGTCGTTCGCACCATGAAGGCACTGGCCGCCTCGAGCATCGGGCAGTACGAGAAGTCGGTGGCTGCGCTGGGCGACTACGCCCGGACGGTGGAGCTGGGGCTGGGCGAGTGCTTTCGACAAGGCGGCTTGACGGCCGAGGCGGCCGGCGTGACGAATACGATCACCGCCCGACGACGTCGGCGCCGTGGTGTTCGGTTCCGACCAGGGGCTGGTCGGGCGGTTCAACGAGATCGTGGTCGAACACGCCATCGCCGCGCTGGCCGCGCTGCCCGGGAAGCCCCGGGTCTGGGCCGTCGGTGAGCGGGTGCATGCGCGCCTGGCGGACGCCGGCGTCCGGCTGAGCGAGCTCTACGCCGTGCCGACCTCCGTCCAGGCCATCACGCCGCTGGTCGGGCAGATCCTGGTCGCACAGCGAGGCCCGCGCCAGCCCGGGGCAAACCGCCGCACTCTACCTCTTCTACAACCGCCCCAGCGCGGCCGGCGCCTATGCACCCGTCAGTCAGCGGCTGCTGCCGCTGGACGAAAGCTGGCAGCCGCGAGCTCGCCCACGGTCGCTGGCCGACCGCCCTGCTGCCGGAGGTGATGGGGTTCGGCGGCGCGACCCTGCGGGCGCTGATCCGCGAGTATCTGTTCGTCTCGCTCTTTCGGGCATGTGCCGAGTCGCTGGCGAGCGAGAACGCCAGCCGCCTGGCGGCGATGGAACGTGCCGACCGGAATATCGACGAGTTGCTGCAGAGTCTGCAGGGCACTTTCCACCGCTTGCGCCAGAGCAGTATCGACGAGGAACTGTTCGACGTGGTCTCAGGTTTCGAGGCATTGACACCGCCCTCACAACGGCCAAAGGAAGCGAGTTGAAGATCGATCCAGAGGACTTCCAGGTGCACGAAGGTGACGAGGTGCATCTCGACCAATGGCCGACGCTGGTGAAGCCGGTCTATCGATCGAAGAAGAAGTATCAGGCACTGCTCGAAGAACAGGTGGCCGAACTCAGCGAGCTGGCAGCGGCTTCTCTATGCATCCAATCGCCACGCGGTGCTGCTGATCTTTCAGGCGATGGACGCCGCCGGCAAGGACGGTGCCATCCGGCACGTGATGTCCGGCGTCAATCCGCAGGGCTGTCAGGTCTTCAGCTTCCAGCACCCGAGTGCCATGGAACTGGAGCACGACTTTCTGTGGCGCACCACCCAGTGCCTGCCCGAGCGCGGCCGGATCGGCATCTTCAACCGCTCCTACTACGAGGAGGTGCTGATTGTTCGCGTGCACCCGAAGATTCTTCTCGGCCAGAGACTCCCGGATGGGGCGAGCGATCGAGACACCATCTGGCAGGGGCGCTATCGGTCCATCGTCGAGCACGAGAACCACCTCCACCGCAATGGCACGCGAATCATCAAGTTCTTCCTTCACCTTTCGAAGGAAGAGCAGCGCAAGCGCTTTCTAGCCCGCATCGACGAACCCGAGAAGAATTGGAAGTTCAGCCTGGCCGACATCGAGGAGCGGGGGTTCTGGGCGCAGTACATGCACGCGTACGAGGCGTGCCTGAGTGCAACGAGTACAAAGACCGCCCCCTGGTACGTGGTGCCCGCCGACGACAAGGAGAACGCGCGGTTGATCATTTCCAGAATCGTTCTCGATACCTTCAAGTCGCTGGACATGCGCTATCCGGAAACCGACGAAGGGCGCCGCTGTGACGGCCGCGCGGCTGCGTAATGCGCCCCGCGGCAGCCCGGGGGGGGGAGGTAGGGTCGTCATGTCATGTCATGTCAACACAAAGTAGAAATGTCCGCCTTTGCCCCAAGTAGAGATGTCCGGTTTCACTCCGTGGGGGAGGCCGGGACACGCAGCGGCCGGCCCGCGCGCAGCCGCTGCTTCTCGCGCCCGCTGAGCTGGGGATTGGCGAGCCGCGCCTGGTCGCGCTCGCGCTGCTGCGCCGCGATCCAGGTCAAGGCGCCGGCGAGATGCGGGTACGCGACGACGGCTCCCGGAGCGATCTGCGCGTGATCTTTCGGGAAGAGGCGGGCCGCCAGCGGACGCCCCTGGGCGTGCAACGTGACGCTGCCGTCCTCCGCCTCGCGGACCTCCACGGTGAGCACGTAGAGATCGCGCTTGTAGTGCACGGTGAGCTGGCGGCTGATCCGGCGCGTTGTCTGCAACGTGAAGACCTGGTCGAGGTCGTCCTCCGGGCGCAGCGGCCGATGCGCGTCGTAGGCGACGGCGGGCGGCTTGGCGAAGCGGCGATTGTAGTCGGCCATGAACGCGGGGAGGAACGGCGTGGCCGCGACGGAATCGTTGAGCCCCCGCAGCCGCAGCTCCTTCACGAGCCGGTCCTGCAAGGTGCCATTGGCCCGTTCGACGCGCCCCTTGGCTTCCGGGCTGTTGGCGCACAGCAGGTCGATGTTGAGGGCCCGACACGCCCGGCCGAACTGCGACAGCCCGAGCCCGCCCTGGGCGCGGTCGCGCGCGTGGACGTGGAAGACGCTCAGCCGGTCGCTATAGAAGGCCATTGGCTTCCCGTGTCGTTCGAGGTAGTGGCGCGTCGCACGGAAGTAGTCGAACGTCGACTCGACCTCGGCGAAGCACAGCTCCATCAGCCGGCTGGTGGCGTCGTCCACGTACACGAGCAGCGTGCGGGCCGGCCCGCGGTCTTCGAACCAGGCGTGCGCCGAGCCGTCGATCTGGACGAGCTCGCCGGGACACGCGCGGCGCGGCCGCGGCGGGTAGCTGCGGCGGGCGCGCTGGGCGCGGGGCAGCCAGAGCCCGGCGGCGATGAGCCAGCCGCGCAGCGTCTCGACCGACAGGACGAGGCCGTGGTCCTCGGTGAGCTTCTGGTGCGCGAAGGTCGGCCCGAAGTCGGCGTAGCGCGCGCGGACCAGGCGCAGTGCCCGGTCGCGGACGCGCGCGGGCAGCCGCCGATTGCTCGAGCGACCCCGCCGGCGCGAGGCCAGCGCCGCGGCGCCGTCGTCCTGGAAGGCACGATAGAGCCGCCGCACCTGGCGCGTGCTCAGCGCGAGCAACGCGGCCGCCCGGCGCTGCGTCAGCCGCCGCTCGGCCAGCCGGGTCAGGATCTGCAAGCGGTCCAGTTCCCCCATGGTCAGCCCCACGGTCGTCGCCATGGCACCACCACTGTGGGGTCCAGGCGGACATCTCTACTTTGGGGAAAGCGGACATTTGCACTTGGGGCCTACACGCCAACGTCCGGGTTCGGGCGTTATGTCGCCCTTCGCCGCTTTATCGCGCCTACGCTCCCTATCAGCAGCTCGAGTACGTCTCCGAGAGTCCGAAGCTGCCGTACGGCTACTTCGGCACCGTGGTGATGGTGCTGTTCGCGGATCGCCTGTTCCAGGCCTACGCCGCGGGGGAGCTGCGCCGGCACGGCCTGGGCCCCTTCGCGGTGCCGGCGAGCGCCGGCCGGCCCGCGGCCGTCGCCTGACCCGGGCCTCGCGCGTACGTGCAGCCGGCGAACGGGGCCGAGCCTCGGCCCCGGCGCGTTCCCGGACGGGGCCGAGCCTGATAGGCTCCGTCCGGTATGGACCCGGCCGCCCAGCGAATCGCGGATTCCGTACGTCGCCTGGTCGACGACTATCGTGACTCGTGCCTCTGGTTCCTTCGCCCGGCCTACTACCCGGAGGGCTCGGAGGAGACGCTGCGGATCCTGGCCTACGTCGAGCGATACGGCGACCGTGTGGGCTTCCAGCGAGCGGCGGAGATCCGGCAATGGCTATCACGGACTTCCAGCGAACGGTCTGCCGACTCCTAGCCGCGACGCGGATCGCCTCGGGCGAGTCGTACGTGGCCGGCGGTGTCGCACTGAACGAGCTGCT
This sequence comes from uncultured delta proteobacterium, assembly GCA_963851365.1. Taxonomy (GTDB): domain Bacteria; phylum Desulfobacterota; class Binatia; order DP-6; family DP-6; genus CAVQLX01. Next base: position 500,089 of record CAWKPA010000003.1, read on the forward strand.
GGCCGCTCCGCGGCGCTCTCGCGACATCGACCTCTTCCACGACACCGACGAGGCGCTGGACGCGAGTTGGCAGGCGGACCGCAGGCTCCTGGAAGCCAACGGCCTGGAGGTCCGCGTGCTGCGCGAGCGCGGCGGCATCGTTCAGGTTCGGGTATCTGCGGGGCCGGACGCCGTTCTGGTCGAGTGGGTTCGCGACAGCGCCTACCGGTTCTTTCCACTCGTCGAGCATGCAGACCTCGGGTTGGTGCTCCATCCGTTCGACCTCGCGACCAACAAGCTGCTGGCCATGGTCGGGCGCCTGGAGCCGCGTGACTGGGTCGACGTGATCGAGTGCGACACCCGCTTGCAGCCCCTCGGGTATCTCGCGTGGGCGGCGTGTGGGAAGGATCCCGGATTCAGCCCAAGGAGCATCCTCGAGGAGGCGGCGCGTGGGGCCCACTACTCGGCCCGGGAGATCGACACGCTGGACTTCGATGGGCAGCCGCCCGACCCCGCGGCGTTGTCGCGCCGCTGGCACGCCATGGTCAAGATCGCGGACCGGGTGCTCGACCTGCTTCCGGCGGTGGAGGTCGGTCGCTGTGTCCTGACCGATCGGCTCGACCTGTGCCGCGACACGCCGGAGGATCTCCGCGCCGCCTTGGCCCGCGGCGCCATCCGTTTCCACGAGGGATCGATCCGCGGCGCCGTGCCGCGCGTGGGCTGACGCGAGGGATCGGGAGGCTCGCGCGGTCATCGACACATTGCTCGCGACGAACGATCTGATCCCGCGTCACGGCACGGGCACGCCGTCCAGCACGCGCCGCACGAGCGCGTCGGCGTCCACCTCTTCGGCTTCAGCCTCGTAGCTGGGGACGATGCGGTGGCGGAGCACGTCCGGCGCGATCGCCTTCACGTCCTGCGGCGTGACGTAGCCGCGCCCCTGCAGGAAGGCGTGCGCCCGCGCGGCGAGCGTCAGGTCGAGCGTGGCGCGCGGCGACGCGCCGTACTGGACGAGCGGCCCCAGATCGAGGCCGAGCGCCGACGGCTCGCGCGTCGCGAAGACGAGACTCACGACGTAGTCCTTGATCTTGTCGTCGACGTAGACCTGATCGACCAGCGTGCGCGCCGCCGCGATGTCGCCCGTGGTGACCACCGGCGCGACCGGCCGGGGCGGCGTGCTCGTCGCCATGCGGTCGAGGATCAGGCGCTCCTCCTCGCGCGTCGGGTAGGCGATCCGGAGCTTCAGCATGAAGCGATCGACCTGCGCCTCGGGCAGCGGGTAGGTGCCCTCCTGCTCGATCGGGTTCTGGGTGGCGAGCACCAGGAACGGGTCGGGCAGCGGGTGCGTCTCGTCGCCGATCGTCACCTGCCGCTCCTGCATCGCCTCGAGCAGCGCGCTCTGCACCTTGGCCGGCGCGCGGTTGATCTCGTCGGCCAGCACGATCTGCGCGAAGATCGGCCCGCGGACCTGGCGCTCACTCAGTCGCAACAACTCCGCGGCGCGGCGCCGCGTCAGCCGCCGCTCGGCGATCTGCGTCATGACCTGCAACCGATCCAGTTCCTGCATGCTCAACGTGAGGGGTCCGGGCATCCGGCCACTGTGACCGAAAAGCGGACATCTCTACTTTGGAGAAACCGGACATTTGCACTTGGGGCCTACAGCTTAGCGTCCGGGTATGGGCGTTATGTCAATTCCCAGTGGGGAGCCCGGCGGCGGGCGGTGACCCGTCTCACGCGGCGCCATCACTCGGCCCCTGGGAGAATTTGGGCGCATCCGTGCCTCTGTCGGGATCAGAATGTCACTCGGGCTCGCAATCCGAACAAGGCGACAGCATCTGCGGGGTTCAAAGCCGGATTCCCAACGATTTGCAGGTTGGGCGTGATCTGAAGGTTCTCGGTAAGCTGGACCCTGTAGAAGACCTCGCTTATCCACTGGTCGTCGAGGTCGACCCCGAACGTATCCGAATTAGGGCGGCCCCAGTTGAGGCCGACGCCGAGCTGGTCGCCGCCGGGCTTGTTCTGGTATCCAAAACCGCCGCTCACCGACCTATCGTAAAGGCCCCCGCCGTCATTGGCCCAAGCGGCACGCAAGAACAGCAACCATTGCTCGTCCACAACATGGGAGACAGACGCATTGACGCCCCATCCGCTCTGCACGCCGCTATCGTCACTCTCATCGGTCTGCCAGACCGCGATATGCGCATTGTCGAACAAAAATCGCTTGCCACCTCCGGCGATCCCGATCTCCGCGGTCTTGAAGGTGTTGACGTCACCGAAGAACGTCTCGAAGCCCTCAAACATGGATGTCGGCTGGAAACCGGCGTCGATGATGCTGGCTGCCGCATAAATGTTGTCGGTCAGATAGCCGCCGACCATCGCGCCAAGCGCGGCGTCCGGCAACACGATCATCGTGTTTGAGCCGACCGTAAAGGCGAGATTGAGAAAGCCGGTCCAAGGACTGGCCAACGCGTAACCATCGACATATTCTTTCATATCAAGAAAGCCGACACGCACGACGGCGCGGTCGTCGGCGAAGTCCTGCTTCCAATAGAGAGTGGTCGCGCGAAAGCCGTCGTCGTTGAAGACGGGTTCTGGCGTACCGACGAACCCGACTTCGAAGCCGAAGGCAGACGGCGGGATGTCGGTGTAGGCGTGCCGGTTTTCGATCTTGAACTCAACGCTGCCGGTGTTCGCCGCGCCGCGGTTCAGCAACTCCCAGGAGCCAAAGAAGCGCGCGATCCCAGAGGCCGCGGCGTCGTCGCCGAGGCTGTCGGTCGCGGCGAAACCCACTGCGAGGTAATCGCCGCCGAAGCTGAGCCCTGTGCTCTCGGCGATACCGGCCTTCCATCCTTCCCACGCTTTGAGGACATTGAGATTGAGTAGATCCGCCTTCACCTCGCGATTATCGCTCAGGATAGTGGTCACCGCGTCGGGGCCGTTCAGAGGGTCATGGTCAGAAGCATTTTGCACCGGCGCCCCGGTGCGGGAGGCGCCCTGCTCTGCGTTCTCCGCGAAGGCAGGTTGCCAGCACATAAAGAATAAGAGCACAGCCAATGGCACGACTGTCAGCCTTGGTGACAACAGGGCGTCTGCCGCAAAGTAAAGGTGGGGTCTGCTGTCGGTTTAGTTGACAGTGGTTGTGCGTGACTCATGCGGCGTCGATGGCCTCATCCGGGCCGAAGGCGAGTTCGTATTCGATGGGCGTGAGCTTGCCGAGGGCGCGCTGCCGGCGGCGCCGGTGATAGGTGTGTTCGATCCAATAGACGATCTCGGCGTGGAGCTGAGCGCGGGTGGTCCCCCGGTGTCGGTCGAGCACGTTCTTCTGCAGGAGCGAGAAAAACGATTCCATCGCGGCGTTGTCGCCGGCGGCGGCGACCCGCCCCATCGAGCCCTGGAGGCCGGCCGCCTTGATGATGGGCCCAGACTCCGTCAGCCCGTACCCTTCGATCACATCGACACCCGGCAAGGTCTGGACCAGTTCGTCGAGAAGCGCGCGTGTCATGGGAGCAGACCCCACTGCGATGAACTCGAGGCTGGAGGCATCCACGTGCGTTCTTTGCCGCGCGGCAGCCAGAATCAGCTTGTACGTGGCCGGTACACCGGTGGTGTACGTGCAGCCGTGCGTTTCAATCGCATCGATCACGCGATCCGCGTCGAACTCCTTGAGAATGACCACCGAGCCGCCCTGGCTCAGGCATGGGAGGAGCCCCGCGGCAGTGGCGTTCATGTGGAAGAGCGGCGTCGACAACAAGACCCGTGAGTTCTCGTCGATCCGGTTGGACTCCACCTGGAGCTGAGCGTTACGCAGTAACCCACGGTGCGTGCGCGAGAAGAACCCCCTTGGGCCGTCCGGTCGAGCCCGAGGTGTACGCCTGGATGCAGACGTCGCTGCCGGCCGACCCATGATCGCAGCGTTCGGGCGAAGATGAGGCCAGCCAGTCCTCATAGCTTCGAAGCGGACCCCGGTCGGCATCGACGACGATACCGACCTCGGCAACCCCGTCGGCCAGGCAGGCGAGGACGGATTCGGCCATCCCGGCGCTGCCGAAGACGATGCGACTCCCACAGTCTCGAGCCAGGTCGATGTGCTGCGGCGGCGGGAACTTGAAGTTGACCGGGACCGCTACGGCGCCGGCCCTGACGATACCGAGCAGGATTTCGGGGAAGCGGATGTCGTTCTCGAAGATGACGAGGACGCGCTCGAACCGCTCGACTCCGAGCGAGATCAGCCCATTGGCGACCCGATTGATGCGCTGCTCGAGCTCTGCATACGTCATCGACCGCTCGCCCTGGATGAGGGCGACTCGCTGCGAGTCCAGGGATAGGCCGGTGTCGCACAGCCGCGCGAGGCTGGACGCGTCGTCATCGAAGATATTCGTCATCTCCATTTCCCTCGCCCAAAACCACGCCGAGGCCTTCTGCGCCGAGTCGAGGCTACGCAATAAGTGATAATGACGTCAAACTCATATTTCCCGTTGCCCCGCTGCCCGCTGCCGGTCCCTCGTTGTGAACGGTCGGGATGATGGTGAGCGCGTGTGTTTGGGTCTGCTGCAGGGTTGGTTGACATCCCATGTGTGGGGTACCCCCACCGGAGAGGATGGATGCCATGCCCAAGAAGTACCCACCGGAGTTCAAAGCGGATGTGGCCCGAGTGGCGCGTCGGGGGAATATCCCTCTGACGGAGGTCGCCGCTGATTTCGACGTCTCGTTGGAGTCCGTCCGGCGTTGGAAGCGCCAGGCCGAGATTGACGACGGGCTGCAGGGCGGGCTGACGACGGCCGAGCAGTCCGAGCTGGTGCAATTGCGGCGGCGGGCCCGTCGCCTCGAGCAGGAGAATGAGATCCTGCGGCGCGCGACCGCGTACTTCGCCAAGGACGTCGCCCCAAAATGATGTACCCGCTGGTCCGTGACCTTGCCGCCGAGGGGATTCCCGTGGTGGTGACCTGTCGGGTGCTGGGCTTCTCCCCGCAGGGGTTCTACCGGTGGGGCACGGCGCCGTGCTCGCGGCGCGATCGCGACGATGCCCGGCTGACGAACGCCATCGTCGACGTGCACGCCGAGGACCCGGAATTCGGGGACCGGTTCATCGCCGATGCACTCCACGCCGCCGGCCACCGAGCCGGCGCGCGGCGCGTGTGGCGGCTGTGCTCGCAGCACCGGGTCTTCTCGACCACGACGCGCAAGGGTCGCCAGGCCGCGGGGAAACGGCCGGGCCCGGCGGTGCACGACGATCTGGTGCAACGGCACTTCACTGCCCCCCAGCCGAACGCGCTCTGGCTGACAGACATCACCGAGCACCCCACCGCCGAAGGCAAGCTGTACCTGTGCGCGATCAAAGACGGGTGCTCGCAGCGCATCGTCGGCTACGCTATCGGCTCGCACATGACGGCGCGGCTGGCGACCACCGCGTTACGCGTGGCGCTCGCGCGCCGGCGCCCTGGCCGGGTCGTGATCGTCCACTCCGAGCGCGGCAGTCAGGGCGAACTCAACTGGTCGTCGCAACACCTCGATGATGGAGGTGTGGTCGATGGCGACGATGAGAGAGCGGCAGCGGCAGGGGCAGCTGTATCGGGGACAGATCGCATCGCCTGGGGCGCCGACGGTGGCGTGGCGGGAGGATCGTGTCCGGTTCTGGGCGGCGATTGCGCGAGGCGCGAAGACCGAAGCCGCGGCAGCCGCCGCGGGCGTGTCATCCCCGGTCGGGTTCCGGTGGTTTCGGCACGCTGGGGGTGTGAACCCTGGCCTTCCTCCGACCGTGTCGGGCCGTTCCCTGTCGTTCTCCGAGCGTGAGGACATCGCGCTGCTCCAAGCGCACGGCCTTGGCGTGCGGGAAATCGCACGCCGGGTGAACCGGGACCCGTCGACGATCTCCCGGGAGCTGCGCCGCAACGCGTCGACCCGGACCTGGAAGCTCGAGTACAAGCCCTCGATCGCCCAGTGGCACGCCGAGCGTCGAGCCCGGCGGCCCAAGGTCGCGAAGCTCGTCGAGAACGCCCGGCTCCGCGAGTATGTCCAGGCGCGGCTGGCCGGGACCGTGCACACCCCGGATAATCGGGAGGTCGGGCCCGATGTCGTGGTGCGCAAGGGGCGCGGGAAGCCGCACCGCCAGGACCGGCCCTGGACGACCGCGTGGAGCCCGTATCGCGTGCGCGTCGGCGCGGTGGTGAGCCCCAACACGCTCCGCACGGTGCTCGACGTCCTGGAGGCGCGCGGATGATTCCGGCTCACGTCCGGATCTTCGTGTGCACGGAGCCGGTCGACCTCCGCCGGGCCTTCGACGGGCTCGCGCTCGCCGCCCGCGAGCGGCTGGGCGAGGACCCGCGCGCCGGCGGGCTCTTCGTCTTCGCCAATCGCCGCATGAACCGGTGCAAAGTGGTGTGGTTCGATCGCACGGGCGCCTGCCTGCTCTACAAGCGGCTGCACGACGCGCGCTTTCGCCTCCCGGCCGCCGGGGACGCGCCCGGCGTCCGCATCGACTGTGGTGTCCCCCTCGTTTCCGTACAGCTCAGGCCGCTACTTGCTCGCGATACTCCTTCGGTGTCCGGTAGCCCAGCGCCGAGTGCGGGCGGTCGGTGTCGTAGCGATCCAGCCACTCCGCCACCACCCGGAACGCGTGATCTCGGCTCTCGAAGCGATGCAACCACACGCACTCCTGCTTCAACGTCAGGAAGAAGCGCTCGATCATCCCGTTCTGCTGCGGCGTGTACGGGGTGATGTACTCTTGGGTCAGCCCGTAGCGCCGGGCCACTCTCACGAAGGCCTTCGCGCCGAACACAAGCCCGTTGTCGCTCCGCAGGACGAGGTCCGGGGTCGTCAGGTCGATCCGCCGGCTCCGCAGGGCCTCCTCAAGGGCGGCGGCGGCCACGTCCGCGATGCCGGAGCGCGCCAGCCGCCAGCCGACGATCGCGCGGTCATAGCAGTCGATGATCGCCGTCAGGTGGCACCAGCCGTCGCGGCCACAGAAGAGATGCGTGGTGTCGATCGCCCAGCGTTCGTTCGGCCGGCTCGCGCGGGAGACCCAGCCCTGGGCCCGCGGGCGATGGCCCTGCGGCCGCCGCTGACACTGCCACTGGTTCAGCTTGAGGATGCGGTGAATCTTCTTCTTGTTCACGGGCGCGTCCGCCGCGCGTCGGATGCGGGCGGTGATCATGCGCAGGCCAGCCGCCGGCTCCTCGTCGATGATCGCTCGGATCTTCGCCTCGAGCGCCCGGTCGACCACCGGCGGCGTCGGCACCGCATCCGCCGGCGGGCGGTAGTAGAAGGTCGACCGCGGCACGCCGAACCACCGGCAGAGCTGCGCGATCGACACGGGCTTCCCTTCTTCATGCATCAGGCCCTGCACCGTCAGAAGGCTTTCTCGGGTTTCCCGGTGAGGGCGTCCAGTTTTTTTCGGGCGTCGAGCTCCAGCACGAGTTCGCCGACCTTGGCGCGTAGCTCCCGCACCTCGCGGTCGTGGGTGGCCTGCTCGTCTTCCGCCCGCGCTTTCAACCCGCGCTCGCCCGCCTTCACGAACGTGTCCATCCAGGCCTCGACCTCCGACTGCTTGAGGTCGTGCTCACGGCACACGTCGACGAGCTTCGCGTTCCCCTTGATCAGCTCCAGGAGCAGCTCGACCTTCCGTCGCGCCGTCCACCGTTGAAAGTCCTTCTCCATTCCCTCTCCCTCTGGACTCGGACACTATGCCCTGTCCAGTCCCGGAGGGGGACGACCTCAGCGCTGCACCGCCTCGAGCCGTGGGCCTATCTCCGCGATCTCTTCTGTCTCCTGCCGGGCTGGCCCCAGCGGCGCGTCCTGGAGCTCGCGCCGGCCCACTGGGCACAGACCTGCGAGCAGGAGGACACCCAGCAGCGGCTCGTCGCCAACCCCTTCCGCCTCGCGCTCCTCGCCCTCGATCGCCATCCCGACGACGACTCGTAGCGCATTCCCCCAGGGTCGTCAGCGACGCGTACACCGAACGGATACAGATAATCGCCAAATGAAATGCAGCCTGACCGGGTGCCAGAGTCTCGATACCGGACGAAAGGAGTATCGCCGTTTCGGTTACCCGGCCGCACGCGCCGAGTCCGGCACCGGTCGTTTTTTTCCGGCTTCATCCACCGCCACGTAGGTGAAGATGGCCTCGGTCACCTGAAACCTCGGCTTCTGGGGCTCGCCCGTTGGTGTGCGCGGCTTGACCCAAACCTCCAGCTTCAGGGTCACGGACGTGGTTCCAATCCGAATCACCCGCCCATGGCAACCCACCACATCCCCCACCTTGACCGGTTGTTGAAACTTGAATGCGTCCACCGCCACGGTGACACAGCGTCCGCGGGTGAGCTCCTGCACCAGGATGTCCCCGGCCATGTCCATCTGCGACATCAGCCAGCCCCCAAAAATATCACCGCTCGGATTGGTATCCGCCGGCATGGCCAACGTGCGCAAGAGCAATTCGCCGTGTGGTCCGGCAGTTCCGGAAGCATGCTCCTCGCGATTATTCATTGATTGGTTCATTGCAAACCCAAGGCAAGAAGGCCGAGATCCTCGGCCTTCTTGCGCAATTCGTTCTCCAACTCGGGCCTCACCACCTGAGTCGACCCCCGCTTCGTACGGGGCGCGACCTTATTTTGGAAACATGCAGCCAACGAATTTTGAGGTGTCCAGCGGGTCGCGAAACTTCGGTGGGCGCTTATTAATGAAGGCGTCGGCGCCCTCGTGGAGGTCCTCCGTGCGGGATAGCACATCGATCACGGCAAGCAGCTTCGCGATCGCCTGTTCCTCGGGCAAGTACATGCCATACCGCAACGCCTGCTTGCAGGCACAGATGGCCTGCTTCGCACCGCTTGCAAGCTTCGCGGCAATTTCTTGCGCGAGCGCGAGCGTCTCGCCCTTGGGCGTAATGCGGTTGGCATAGCCCCACGCGAGCGCTTGCTGCGCATCGATCATATCGCCCAGCAACATCAACTCACTGACGCGGCCAATACCGATACGCCGTGTTATACGCACTGTGCCTCCACTGCCGGGTAAGGCGCCAAGCTTTATTTCGGGCACGCCGAATTTTGCGTTTTCGGCGATCACGATGATGTCGGCGCCGCTTGCGAGTTCCATGCCGCCGCCTAGCGCATAGCCTTCAATGGCCACGACTGTGGGTTTCGGGAAATTGGCGAATTTGGTGAATGTTTCGTTCTCAAAAGCGAGCTTGCGAGACACGACGGCATTGTCCGCCAACAGTCCGGGAAATTCCTTGATGTCGGAGCCGGTGCAGAAAGCGCGGTCACCGTCGCCTGTGAGTACAAGCGCCCCTATCGCTGGGTCAGCCTCCAGGCGGGTCAGGGCCGCATTCAACTCGCGGGTCAGATCCAGTGTCACGACGTTCATCGGCGGGTTAACCAGGAACAAGGTTGCCACGCCGCCATCGATCTCCACGCGTATTTTTTGGTCACTCATTTGTTTCTTCCTCTAGTTGCTATGATTGCCATCAACCGTATGTGGGGTATAGGCGCTATTAACGCCCGAAGTTAACGGAACCTGCGTTATCAGACGCGACGTCCCCGGCACCGAGCGAGCCTACTTCCGTAGAGAGCGGGCGAGGTCCTGCTGGAGCTGCTGGGCCAATAATCTGGGACTGTCTTCGGCGTGGAGCACTGAACCATAAATGACCCCGTGATGCCATCCATCCGGCACCCGTCACAGTGCCGCGCCCGATCAGAACGTCAAACGCGCGCGCATTCCGAACACCCACAGATCAGTCTCGCTGGGGTTCAGCGCCGGATCCCGGATATACTGGATGTCCGGCGTGACCGCGAGGTTTGACGTGACCTGGAAGCGATAGAAGGCCTCGGCCGTATATTGGTCCCGAAGCGCGGCATTCGAAGGCTCGACCCAGCCCCCACCAAAGCCCAGAAGGTCCGAGAAACGCTCGCTCGGACGGTACCCGAAGCCAGCGGTCAGGTTGAGCCGGTTGATATAGTCCTGAGCGTAGCCGCCCCGGACAAACCACATGAAGTTCTGCCCCGCCATGAAGTTCGCGTTGAAGGCCACGCCCTTTGCCGATGGCTGGGAGATGACGGCGGCGTCGGGCTGCGCGTCTTTAGTACCAGAAACTCAGATGCGCGTTGTTGGTATCCATCGGCCCGCGTGCATTGACCGGAACCCCGGTGCGGGCAAGCCCGCTCCACCCCAGTTCGAGGTTGTAGAACAGCTCGCCCGTCTCGAAGACGTCGTCCAGCGTAAAGCTGGTATCGTCGCTGTTGGCCGAGAACACGCCCCCCTGAGCGTACAGCCCGCCCTCTGTCGGATACGCGACGCCCACGGCGCCAAAGCCCCGCAGCGGTGATGGGATCGTCGGCGAGGTCGAAAAGGTCTGGTTGAAGAATTGGCGGGATCAGTTGCATTCATCCTCGTTGGACGATCAATCGTAACCCGAGGTAGGCCGTGGCTTATGTCAAACAGGATACTCATCCGGCGCTCTTACTTACCGTCACCTGCGGCCAACCCGAATTCGCGAAGTATCTCTTCGGTGTGCTCACCGAGCAGTGGCGGCATTATCCTCACGGTAACGGGGGCGTCACTGATATGAACGGGGCAACTGACGACCGTCAGTGTGCCAAGAACCGGGTGATCCATTTCGAGTAGCATATTGTTTATCTTTGTTTGCGGGTCTTCCAGTGCCTCACTCAATTTCCGGACCGGGGAACAAAGTACATCCTGCCCTTCAAGACGTGCCAAACAGTCGGCCGTTGTATATTTGGCAACTTCCTTGCGGAGTGTATCCTGTATAACCGCTTTGTTTTTGATCTGAGAAGCCATATCTGGGTAGAGTTTGGTAAGATCCTCTATTTCGAATGCAGCGCACATGGCCTTTAGCGGGTTGGGCATAAACGCCCCAATCACCACAATTGGCCCATCCTTGGTCTCGAAGTGACCAGCGAGTGGCATTGCCGCCCAGTTCAGAACCTTTCGATATTTGTTCCAGTAGGCCGCTTCCTGCGTTTGCATCGCAATCATCGAGTCATAAAGCGACACTTCCACTTTTCGACCAGAGCCGGTTTTGTCCCGCCCAATCAACGCGGCCATAATGCCCTGACAGAGATGCATTCCGCCGGTATAATCGCAGAGGGCTGTTGGATAAATCGATGATGGAATTGACGGGTCCGCGGTTACAGCCATTACACCCGACATGGCTTGGGCCACCATATCCTGCCCGGGTCTTTCGGCATATGGTCCGACAGGTCCGTAGCCTGTTGCGGCCGCATAAATAATGCGTGGATTAATCTCTTTGAGCTTCTCATAGCCAAAGCCGAGCTTATCCATCACGCCGGGGCGAAAATTGTTTACGACCACATCCATCTCTTTGACGAGACCATAAATAATCTGCTTTCCGGCTTCGCTTTTCGTATCAATTTCCATCGAACGCTTGTTGCGATTCATGGCTACATACGTCGGATTGTTCGTCGCCTCTAGAGATGTTCCGCCAACGGTATGCCGACTCAGATCACCCACGCCCGGGCGCTCGACCTTGATAACATCGGCACCAAAATCAGCGAGCATTAGAGTGCCAATGGGGCCCTGCTCGGCCTGTGTGAAATCCAGAACGCGAATTTCGTCTAACGGAAGATTAGAAGTATCTGTCATGCATGTCTCCTTAGGCGATGGCTGTCTCAGATGATGGTTCGCTCACCCTGTAATATCGGGTGAGCGAGTAGATTCGGGGGTAATCTTAGTCGGTGGTTTCATAGTAAAGTATCCATTCGGCGTACAGTGCTGGCTTTTCCTCACCTTCAATTTCAACGGTCACACCAACCTTGAACTTGCAGTTGTTCTTATCCTTCCAGTGGACATCCAGAACCTCGCCGTGCATCCGTACCCGCTTACCTGTGCGCACCGGGGACAGGAAACGAACCTTATCATACCCATAGTTCAGACCATGTGGCATATTCTCGGGTACTGGAAAGTTATCCATCAGATAAGGTGTCAACGACAGCGTCAACAAGCCGTGAGCAATGGTTCCACCCAAATCAGTTTTTTTCGCTTTTTCGACATCAACGTGCATAAAGTAGTTATCGCCTGTGCACTGGGCAAATTCGTTGATGCGTTCCTGCGTAACTTCATACCATCCGGTCGGTTCAACCTTGGTCCCTACAAAATTGACTAGCTGATCTTTTGGGACGATGGTGTTTGACATGTTACTCCATTGCTTTCCTGTGGCTACTTGGTTTGCCGCTTAAAAGTACGTTAGGCTTCGCCACGGCTCTTAGCACTCCATAATCGTTCGGCACGGTCAAGTCCGCTATGGCAAGTCAGCGGGCGAGGGGAGAGGGCCCCGTTCCTGGGCCTGGCTCGCGAGCCTGCCTTGCAAGAGCCTGCCGGTCGGGTTTCCCGGTCGCCAAGAGCGGCATCTCGTCGATGAAGTAGATACGGCGCGGATGGGAATACGCGGGTCCGCGCTCTATGTAGTAGTCGATGAGTTCCTTCTCGCCGAGGTTCGACCCGACGTTGCGCACGACGAAGGCCACCGGAACCTGGCCCTTCACCTCGTGGGGGACAGGAACGACACAGACGTCCCGCACTTCCGGATGAGTGGCGAGGATGTTCTCGACTTCGGCCGGGAAGACGTTCTCGCCTCCCACGTTCATCTGGTCGTCGACGCGCCCCCTGAAGGTGAACCAGCCGTCGGGGTCGCACGCCACGATATCCCCGGTATACACCCAGCCGTCCCGGAAGCGCTCCGCCTGGGCGTCCGGCCGGTTGTAATAGCCGAGGGCGTTGCACTCGCTCCGCACGACAAGTTCCCCCGCCTCTCCCTGTGGCAAAATGTTCCCGTCGGAGTCGATGACCTTGCACTCGAAGCCCGGAAGAGCGGGACCGATCGTGCCCAGCTTGTTTCGGCCGCGTGGGTTGAGGGTGATGATGGGCCCAGACTCCGTCAGCCCGTACCCTTCGATCACATCGACACCCGGCAAGGTCTGGACCAGTTCGTCGAGAAGCGCGCGTGTCATGGGAGCAGACCCCACTGCGATGAACTCGAGGCTGGACACATCCACGTGCGTTCTTTGTCGCGCGGCATCCAGAATCAGCTTGTACGTGGCCGGTACACCGGTGGTGTACGTGCAGCCGTGCGTTTCAATCGCATCGATCACGCGATCCGCGTCGAACTCCTTGAGAATGACCACCGAGCCGCCCTGGCTCAGGCATGGGAGGAGCCCCGCGCCAGTGGCGTTCATGTGGAAGAGCGGCGTCGACAACAAGACCCGTGAGTTCTCGTCGATCCGGTTGGACTCCACCTGGAGCTGAGCGTTACGCAGTAACCCACGGTGCGAGAGAAGAACCCCCTTGGGCCGTCCGGTCGAGCCCGAGGTGTACGCCTGGATGCAGACGTCGCTGCCGGCCGACCCATGATCGCAGCGTTCGGGCGAAGATGAGGCCAGCCAGTCCTCATAGCTTCGAAGCGGACCCCGGTCGGCATCGACGACGATACCGACCTCGGCAACCCCGTCGGCCAGGCAGGCGAGGACGGATTCGGCCATCCCGGCGCTGCCGAAGACGATGCGACTCCCACAGTCTCGAGCCAGGTCGATGTGCTGCGGCGGCGGGAACTTGAAGTTGACCGGGACCGCTACGGCGCCGGCCCTGACGATACCGAGCAGGATTTCGGGGAAGCGGATGTCGTTCTCGAAGATGACGAGGACGCGCTCGAACCGCTCGACTCCGAGCGAGATCAGCCCATTGGCGACCCGATTGATGCGCTGCTCGAGCTCTGCATACGTCATCGACCGCTCGCCCTGGATGAGGGCGACTCGCTGCGAGTCCAGGGATAGGCCGGTGTCGCACAGCCGCGCGAGGCTGGACGCGTCGTCATCGAAGATATTCGTCATCTCCATTTCCCTCGCCCAAAACCACGCCGAGGCCTTCTGCGCCGAGTCGAGGCTACGCAATAAGTGATAATGACGTCAAACTCATATTTCCCGTTGCCCCGCTGCCCGCTGCCGGTCCCTCGTTGTGAACGGTCGGGATGATGGTGAGCGCGTGTGTTTGGGTCTGCTGCAGGGTTGGTTGACATCCCATGTGTGGGGTACCCCCACCGGAGAGGATGGATGCCATGCCCAAGAAGTACCCACCGGAGTTCAAAGCGGATGTGGCCCGAGTGGCGCGTCGGGGGAATATCCCTCTGACGGAGGTCGCCGCTGATTTCGACGTCTCGTTGGAGTCCGTCCGGCGTTGGAAGCGCCAGGCCGAGATTGACGACGGGCTGCAGGGCGGGCTGACGACGGCCGAGCAGTCCGAGCTGGTGCAATTGCGGCGGCGGGCCCGTCGCCTCGAGCAGGAGAATGAGATCCTGCGGCGCGCGACCGCGTACTTCGCCAAGGACGTCGCCCCAAAATGATGTACCCGCTGGTCCGTGACCTTGCCGCCGAGGGGATTCCCGTGGTGGTGACCTGTCGGGTGCTGGGCTTCTCCCCGCAGGGGTTCTACCGGTGGGGCACGGCGCCGTGCTCGCGGCGCGATCGCGACGATGCCCGGCTGACGAACGCCATCGTCGACGTGCACGCCGAGGACCCGGAATTCGGGGACCGGTTCATCGCCGATGCACTCCACGCCGCCGGCCACCGAGCCGGCGCGCGGCGCGTGTGGCGGCTGTGCTCGCAGCACCGGGTCTTCTCGACCACGACGCGCAAGGGTCGCCAGGCCGCGGGGAAACGGCCGGGCCCGGCGGTGCACGACGATCTGGTGCAACGGCACTACCATGAACCCACGCGGCCGAAACAAAGCTGGGCACGATCGGTCCCGCTCTTCCGGGCTTCGAGTGCAAGGTCATCGACTCCGACGGGAACATTTTGCCACAGGGAGAGGCGGGGGAACTTGTCGTGCGGAGCGAGTGCAACGCCCTCGGCTATTACAACCGGCCGGACGCCCAGGCGGAGCGCTTCCGGGACGGCTGGGTGTATACCGGGGATATCGTGGCGTGCGACCCCGACGGCTGGTTCACCTTCAGGGGGCGCGTCGACGACCAGATGAACGTGGGAGGCGAGAACGTCTTCCCGGCCGAAGTCGAGAACATCCTCGCCACTCATCCGGAAGTGCGGGACGTCTGTGTCGTTCCTGTCCCCCACGTGGTGAAGGGCCAGGTTCCGGTGGCCTTCGTCGTGCGCAACGTCGGGTCGAACCTCGGCGAGAAGGAACTCATCGACTACTACATAGAGCGCGGACCCGCGTATTCCCATCCGCGCCGTATCTACTTCATCGACGAGATGCGGCTCTTGGCGACCGGGAAACCCGACCGGCAGGCTCTTGCAAGGCAGGCTCGCGAGCCAGGCCCAGGAACGGGGCCCTCTTCCCCCGCCCGCTGACTT
>CAWKPA010000004.1:0-893470 GCA_963851365.1 uncultured delta proteobacterium
TGCCATTAGATTGGTGTAGTAGCAGAAGATAAGCAGATGATAATCGACTTTCGAAACCGGGATCTAGCTAGCTAGGGCGTCCCTCGCGACGGTCGCACTTGACCGGCCCCCAGCAAATCGTCGAACGGATCGCAACTTCAAGTGTTCTGTTCCATGCGAGAGAATGTTCTACCGATTTTACGAACGTTAAGTGTCTAGCCGTCGCCCCTTTGGCCAGCGCGACCGCTGGCGCCCGCGGCAATAAGCATGGTCCCTGTGCTCCCACAGCCAAGATAAACAGTGCTGCCAGGACCACAAGTGGTGCAGCGGGAAAGGAGGGGCTTTGCTGCATGCCCGAGGGGCGCACTGTGGCGCTGTGGCCCGCGCCGGGCCCCCTTTTTTCTTCGCGAAAAACTCAAGAGAGCACTAAACGTGCACCCGCACACGACCAACGCGCGAACCGCGGGCAACCGAAAAATCAGCGTTTTCGCGCGCCAGCGCGGTTTCGCGCGAAAGCGCGAAAGCGCCCAGCCGCCGCCAGGCGGCCGAAGCACGGCGAAACCGCGAGAACGCGAAGCCGCGAGCGCCGAGAAGTATTTGACTCCACCGACTTATCTACGCATACCATCCGCTTTTGTTCACAGCAATGGCATCATCAAGCAACAAAAGCAGAACCGCATCAAGCAGATAGCAGACGCCATGATTCTGCATAGCGCCATTAATTAATCATTAATCTCCGTTTGCTCTTTACGACTTCTAAATCAACCGATTGTTGATTGGACTGATCGGGAGCAGAGCAAGAGGATGCTGTGTCGTTTGACGGCGCGGGCGCCGTGCCCGGCGGATGCCAACAATCGCGTCCATACACGAGACGTTGTTCGTTGTGTATGAAAGACTGTGTATCATGGTATACTTTAATCTTATTAATGCCTCATTCTGCTTCTGCGGTGCATTATCGGCTCACATCACGCATCCTCGCCTCCTCTTATTATTTTTGCAGAAAGTAAAAAAAGTTTCAATGCTATTCGGATGCATTCTCTCTTTTGGATCTTTTCGATACATTCCTTCCTTTTTCTAAATGTTGCATATCGGGATCGTTATGATATGCTTTGTCTACAAAACACTCGAAATGGAAATTTACAGAGATACTGGCTCAATGGTTGAATATCCTTTTGCTCTCAATGTGCATTCGGCCTTTCTTATGAAAAGGACTATATACGACGGAATAATGCGACAAGGATCACCTGCTTGTAGAGATACGGTTGTTTGAAGTTTGGGCGGTATACTGCTTAATCCAAGCAAAATGTGGAGTTGAACGGATGTGATGAGACTAGGAGCTGCTTCCAAAGACTCTTTTCTGTTTACGAAGTAGATACTGCTAGCTAATTGCAAGGTCCTTTTGTTGAATATATAGCTATTATTGCTACAATCATATTCTTATTTATTGTAGTAGCTACATCTGTACTCTACGTTGTTTAGTAGCTAAATCATACGGGTATATATAAACATTCTAAATTTCTAGTCCTAGGCTTTAAAGTATGGTTTAAATACTGCTGTTTGTCGAAGAGAGTACGAATCGTTAATTTCCAAAGGATACTATGCGGGGTTGTTGGTTATTGGTACCACTGCTTCCTCTACGAGCAGCAGCCCCAAGAAGTGTTCGTATGGACCGAGTATCTTCGGGAGTACCAGGGCCTGCCATTGGAGGACGCGGCCGGAGCTTTTCATCATTAGCATTTGTTTTGTTTCCTGAAGCCTTTGCCAAATACTGCTTGTATGCACGCACACGTCCACCCATCGCTAGATGCGTAGGTTTCTGTCGTTGACTCGAGTTTTTCTTTTTTGGGCTTTCTCCTTGTCGTCAGCATGAAGGCCGTCAAAATACCACAACATCCTCATGCTCTTTCTCTGGATGCTGTTTTCATGCCGCTTCAAGTCTTCCTTTGAAAGGTTGTTAGTCCGCAACGCACGTTTCTCATCGTCATCCGCCACGTACCCGCATAACTCAAGTACATTCTTGAATAGTTGCTTCTCCTTATACTTTCGTGGACAAGTGTCCGGCAGCATACAGTTCCTCGACCATCGAACCAATCCAAATATTCTTGTTGCTTGTCGTTTCAGAAACCTCTCTCGATTTATTTCCAAGTTTATCCATAAGTAAAAATAGCTGGCTATTTTTACTTATGGTTTATCTTTGGGCAACAGATCATTCGCAACTTGCTTGGCTTGGATCATTTCATTTTGCCCATGTCGATTCGAATATCCATCAACAATTGTGAATGTTGCTTCAGAATAGTCGCAATCGAAACCATTTCTGGTGTAGCTTCCGCAATCTCCGGATTACGCGAGGCTCGAACCTGTCTGGAGGGCACTTTGTCGGGTCTCCTTGCTCGATAAGGATCGTAGAGTCGCAGCGCCGCGTCATCCCCGCCTGCTGTGCTAGCAGCTTGTCCCAATACAGCAGGACGACCTGAAGCTGCACTCATGGCTCTCTTTGGAAGTGTGACGATAGGCAACAAGCAATGTGACAGGTAGGTGATGACGTGATGACGCGTGATCCGCGTGATAACGACGCGTCCTGTGGCGCGCCATCATCACCCGCACGCACGTCCCGCTTTCGCGCTTTCGTGGGTTATGACTCCCCTGTCTTCACGAGAACGTCGAAGCTTTCATCGAAAAAATCCGTCAACGGCATCGACACAACGCCAGACGAATGAATTGGCTCAACAGAGGTATTCTCGAGAGCAAGCTTATATACGAAGTAGAGATGAATGGCATTGTTAGTAGTTTAGAGTCCAATGACGACCGAGGAGGGCGTGAAAGGTGGCGCGGCGCGGGCGACTCGCCAATCGCCAGAACTGGTCTAATCGCTATTCCTCTCCTCCTTCTCTGTGTTGTGATTGGTGCTCCTCTTTGTAATCGTCACCTTGTATCGATTTCCCAAGTGCAAAGTGCACACAATCGTACCGGTATAGCAACTGAATTGACGCGAACACCTCCGAACATGATGATGAATGGAAAGACGGAACAAGTTCATGGAAGAGATGGGTCAGTGTATAACGTGTCAGAAAGAACGGCTCTTCAGATTGAAAACTACCGTCAAGGAACTGGATTGATACTGAACCTTCACATTACTCATCATGGTGGAACAACAGTTTGTTCCTTACTCGGACGTTCGCCCGACGCAAAAGGCCGGGCTCCCTCACAGTCTTGCAATTCAGAACCAAACATGACGGAAACAACTGGCTATGACGAACGCAACAAACCGTGGAGGACGAATGAAACTGCCGAAATGATTCCAATCGTTCGTCGTCACTTTCACATGATTGCATGGGAGTTTGGATTCATTGGACGTGCTCCACATCATCCATTGAGCGAAACTCAGTGGGAAAATACAAACTTGGTTTCAGTGTTAGTCATGCGTCATCCCATTTCTCGACTACTTGCGGGCGATGGATGGGTATACGGAAATTACCCAAGCATTGAAGGTGACAATGGTACAAGGGAGGATTGGTTGGATTACGCAAACCATACATGGATGACAAACAATTACGCTCTACGAGTATTGTCGGAACAGGGCTGTTGCAATGGTGCAGATACAGACCACAAGTACCTTCAACAGGCCAAGGCACTTGTCAAACGATTTTCCATTGTGTTGGACATTGAATGTCTTTCGGACGGAATCGAAGCGATTTCCAATCTCCTCAATATATCAATCGCTCGTGACAATGTAAGGAGCCGTAATTATTATCATGCTTCTTCGAGGGAAAGGATTGGCTACGACGACGTCTACGACTTTCTTGTCGAAAAGAACAAGCTAGATATCGAGCTGTACGAATGGTCGAAGCAACGCGCACTGTTAAACTGTTCCGCAATACGAGATGGGAGATGAGTAAAAATAGATGGAACGTGGTTAAATTTAGACGCGAACTAGCAGATATATCGCCTATAGACCTACTTTGGTTACTTCTATGCTTTTGCAGCTATAAAGCAACGCCTCTGGCACCAAGTGGTTGCCTCTCAAGCAAGACAACGACATACTCTATTACTGCAGATAAGCCTATTTGGTTCGTAGCAAGTGCAACATACGTGCATTGTCGCACGTCAAGAAGCTGTACAGTATGCATCAGGCATGCTAGAATTACACATCGCCCTTACTCTTTGTTTGCTGTCATTGGCACGAATTCACGATTGAGCTCGGTTTCGGACAGAAAGTACACGTCAGCATAACGTCCGTTGGGTCTCTCCATAAGTAGAAAAGTAGGCAACTTGAAGTAAACACGGATTGATGAGGACAAATGCTGCGCTGGCTGTGTGGAGATCAATGCTGCGCTGGCGATCGGAAGTTGAAAATCGTCACACAAAAAGCACCTGCCAGCGCCATCGACCAACGACCGACTGCAACACGCTGCGGCAATTGAAAACCATCATAAGAAGCGCCAATCATGGGAAAGGGAGGAGATAACAGAGAATCCTTGTTAGCTCAAAAGCAAGTAGAGTCTGAAAAGATTGTAAAAGAGAAGGATGAGGAGCTATTGTCAGATCGAGTTGAAAAAATGTCCCAGGCGCCGGGCTTTTATTGGGACGACAAGCCAGAGCCTCATGCGTTAAGGTGAGTCTTTAGACAGCCGATATATCAACCAAGAAGTTAAGTGATGAGTTAAGCACATGTCTGACACCTTTTTCACCTTGTTTGACCTTACGCGCTTTGCAGAGGAAAAGAGATCCGCGCCGCTCATCCCGACGTGACTGAACTAATCGGACATTACGATTCAATGACAGTCTACAAAATCGTTGGCGCCATTGCTCTTCAGTTACTTTCTCTCCTTTTGTTACAGGATTCTGCGTGGTATACTCGAATCTTTTGCTGTTACACTCTCAGTGGAACGATCAATCATGCCATGACTTTGGCAATGCATGAAGCATCTCACAACTTGTGTGCGAAGAAATTCTTTAACAACAGAGTCATACTCATTCTGGCGAACCTACCAATGGGTATTCCATCAGGAGCATCCTTTCGTAGATATCATCTGGAACATCACAAGTTTCAAGGAGAAGAGGGAGTCGATGTTGACCTGCCAACAAACTGGGAAGGAACCGTCTTTACAACTCCGCTCCGCAAAGCTCTTTGGATGTTTTTGCAACCACTCTTTTACTCGATTCGTCCCCTCATCATTTCACCCAAACACATTTCGAGACTGGAAGTCATTAATATTGCAGCCTGTGTTGCTTTCGATCTAGCCATTGTCTACTTGTTTGGTATCGAGGGACTTTTGTATCTGATTTGCGGAACCTTGTTGGGAATGGGCATTCATCCCGTGGCGGGTCATTTTATTGCAGAACACTATGTCATGCATGAAAAACAAGAGACGTATAGCTATTATGGACCATTAAACTGGTTGACCTTTTCCGTTGGCTATCACAATGAGCATCACGACTTTGCATTTATTGCTGGGAAGAATCTGCCGCGACTTCGAGAACTGGCACCGGAATACTATGATGATATTCCTCACTATCATTCCTGGGTAAAGGTTATCTACGATTATGTCATGGATCCGGCACTCTCTCCCTTTTCACGGACCAAACGAGTCACCATGAGCCATACTGCAATTGAAGAATTGCGTGCTCGTGGTGGGCTCGTCAAGTAATTGTGACAATGAATGCAAGTGAGACGACATCACCTTTTTTGTCTTATACATGTGCACCTTTATGCTCTTTCTTTATTATTAAAAAGTTTTGGAACATTTCAAGGCATCTCTCCTACATGCTGTGGATACTAATGTGGTGATGTATGGCTAGCTTCGAATAGACAGACCGATGACTAATCATAGAGAGCTTTCAACTTTTTGTTACTATACGTCTAAATACGTAATCAATATATACATATATAGTGCAAGAAGAGATCATAAATTGCATTGTGACTGTGAAAGCTTCCTCCACGGTACAGTAACTCATCTCCGGTGGTGCTGAAACGGTTTGGACGACACTTCTGTTATTCATCTTTCGACACCGTACGTGACCGTCGGCTTGAGACTGATCGGCTTATGTACTGTACAAGGTAAATACGATAGTATAGTTTGAATCGTTCGTGATGCGTCAAGCGGTCTTGTTGTTTTCATCAGAAAATGAGTACTGCAAAGACTGCTCGATCGCGCCGACGATTCTCCTCCCTGCACAATCGAAATGACAGATTCCACCGTCATGCAAATGGCTGATAGAAATACAACTCCACCTATACAAAAGGCAATGTACGAGCTTCGCTGATATCGGTGTACAATATACGACATTATAGTTTGTCCTAAAATGGTGGCACAAAAGCCAGTCAGCAAACCAAATACGCCATAGTCGAAAATGAGTAGCCCAAAGACGGCAAAGGACGTGGTTGCAGTTAAGCTGGTGAATAAAATCATGCATGCCGACGTTGCCGATGCCACTGCTGGATGTACACCAAGTGCCAGCATGAGTGGACCTTTAATGATTCCTCCACCAATACCAAACAAGCCAGCAACAAAGCCAGCAGTCCAACTCAAGAGAGGATAAATGAATGTAGACGTTTCGTTCCATTCAATATCGCAATCCAAATATTGATAACCAGCGTCACGCTTGAGACGAGTCTGATATAGCAGACAAGACCGAGCTTTGCAACTGACGGCACAAATGACGAGCACCATTGTAGCTTGTGCAATCCAAAAGGAGAGCGAACCGCACTCAATGCCAAGTGGCGATTCAAAGGCACCGCCGCCCTTGAGAATATTGATTGTGAGAACAAACAAGAATAGACTCGCAATATAGCAAACGTATAATGTAGGTGTATGTCGCTCCTGTTCCAGTATACGGGCAAGCTCTGGGTTCCGAGCTGTATTGTGCAATGTCACTTGCATTGAATTCGTACATGCCTGGACATCCAAGTCAAGCGACGATTCACTTTTGATATCTCTTTTGAGGAGTATTCTCTGCACTACAACGTGTAGGTATTTCATCACATGATAGTGATTCGGTACATTTCGCAGTATCGATTAGGGAAAGGACGTGCTTCGTCGAAAGAGTGCCGTGTGTCTGAAGTTGAGGTTGATGAAATTTGATCGAGTCCGATACTCCTCGTGTCAGCGGCAGTCTCTTTGGTGTCACGGCTTTGTAGGCTTCATTTCCACCACCATTTCCAAATCATTTTCCTTGTCGCATGCATCATTCTCTTCTATCTTCATGTTGTACTTGAGCATACGTTTCCGTCTCATGCAGTTTGATTGCCTTTGCGAGCGTCTTGTAGGCAGTCAGTGATAACAAGACTACCAACAGTACCACAATAACAGTCTCTGGCAGTAACTTGTTGAGATTGGTTCCAAACAAGGATCCCAGTATAGTGAGTGGTTCCATAATGAGGATAATGTTCCAGTCAATCAGTGGTCGGTCGGCCAGAGGATGTCGTTTTCGGCAATTCAACATTGTATTGGCAATGGCGCCTCCAAAGACAGTGACATTGGACAAGGGGATCGCATTCTTGGCTGGAAACTGGAACATTAAAATATAAATGGGGACCAACAGTCCTCCTCCACCAATACCACCGCCTGCCGCCAGCATTAAACCAAGAGTCGCCAGAGTGAATCCCAACATGTCGCGTGACGAAAATGGGAAGAGCGGTTTGTGCTGTATGTCATCTTGTACTTGGAGAGATCGATAATGAGGAGATTCTTCAAGTGAAGATACATCCGTGTAGTATAGAGCAAGACAAGCTGCTAGTAGAATGGCTGAAGCAGTAGTGAGCACACCCGCCACGAGTGAACCATGATGGCACCTGAGTTTCAGTTGCAGGGCGCGCCGTCGCTTTCGCTTGACGTAACGCGTAATTTCCTTTTGTTGTCGCATCCTCCTTGATATATTCTTCTTTGTGTGAATACTGATACGGTCTTTTGGGACGATATCATCACTGATTTTGCTGCATGAAGCAAAGCCCAAGTGCCATGTGGTGTCCTGTGTTCTCTGTCTGTGTTCTGGGCACGTGTCTGGATGTCACTGTGAGTACGCACGTCGGACGGACGCACTCGTAGAAATTCTACGTGCTTCCTCATGCGACTGCGCACAATGCCGTCGTGGACGCCGCGCCATCATTTGTTCCCTTTTCGTCGATTGCATTGCTTAAGAAGTAGATCTACACGTTAATCATGATTTCCATGATTATGGTGTTGAATCAAAAGGGCGATGTCATGATTTCTCGCCAGTATCGGTGAGAAATTGTGTAGCACATGCCGTCGTGGAAACAATCGTGTTTAAAGTGAAAGGCAAAATGCTCACTTACGCTCGCTCTTTCCTATCACTCTATTCTTACAGTGACGATGTCAGTCGAGCAGCTGCCGACTCTTTTCGATTGCAGGTGCGTCCAGAGTAGAGGGCATGTCATTATTGTGGCATTGCTGGATTTGCGCAGCCGGGAATACAAAAATGTCGAATCGAATAAGGAATTACACCGTAATTACTCTATTGCCACGTTTCCGACGACGGCATTCCTGCTTCTCATGAGCATGGCGTCGTTGTTCCCTGTGTCTTTCACCTGACTAGAGAAAGAGCCTACGCAAGATGGTGTTGCATTCCTGTCTCAATCCTGCGTCCTGAGTCTTACCGATGGCGTTCATTTCATGACTCATTCTTCTCTCACCCTACTTTTTCATTTCTTACTTTTTATTGCAGGTTGTTGCTGCCAAGGAAACTGGAACACAGGCTCCTGTCAAGCGTATTGAGAATTGCTCCTTTCTCTATACTCGTCACTTAAACATGTACTTTGTCGCCTTGACTCGTTCCAATGTCAATCCAGCACTCGTCTTTGAATACTTGTTTCAGAAAATTCGAATCCTAAAGGCCTATCTCGGGGAAGACTTTGATGAAAATTCCATGCGAAACAACATGACGCTCATTTATGAACTCATGGATGAAACTATGGACTTTGGATATCCTCAAAATTGTGCCGTCGATGTCCTTCGCTTGTACATCAATCTTGGCAATGTTCGTCCTCAAGATGAACCGGAACCGTCTCAATTGACGAGTCAAATTACAGGAGCGATTGATTGGAGACGTGAAGGAATCAAGCATAAACGAAATGAAGTTTATATTGATGTCTTGGAAAGTGTCAATCTCTTGCTGTCGAGTACAGGAAGTATGCTTCGGAATGAAGTGACGGGTCAAGTACAAATGAATACCAAGTTGACGGGCATGCCGGAATGTAAATTTGGGTTAAATGACAAGTTGGTGATTGAAAAGGAAAGCTCCACGCAACGCAAAGCCGGGTGTCGAAATTGATGATTGTACCTTTCATCGATGTGTCCGATTGGGAAAGTTTGATGCCGATCGTACCATTACCTTTATTCCACCGGATGGAGAGTTTGAGCTCATGAGGTACCGTGTCACGGATAACATCAATCTTCCCTTTCGAATTATTCCTGCTGTACAAGAAGAACATGGCGGTAAAAGGTGCGTTCGTTGTATTTGTTAGCTCGTGGTAAGATGGATGTATCCCCGATGATAAAGCAGAGGGGCCATGGAGTGCACCAAGAAGGGAGCTTGCACGGACATTGCTCACTGATTGTGAACTGCTCAAACTTGTTGGTTACTTCGTTGTTGCTTCAATATGCATCACACTCATTCTCGTCTTGCTCACTCTAGTCTTACGTCGTCTATATTCCAGGGTCTCAATCAATCTCAAGGTGATTGCCAACTTTTCCGATCAGCTCTTTGCCACTCACGTTGTTATTAAGATTCCCGTCCCCAAGAATACTGCCAAGGCCAAGATTAAGGCACTCTTTGGTCGCGCCAAGTACGAACCCGAACAACAAGCCATTGTGTGGCGCGTCAAGCGTTTCCCCGGAAAGGCAGAATGCCACATTAATGCCGAAGTGGAACTCATGCCGACTGTTCGACCCAAGGCATGGAGTCGTCCACCAATCAATGTGGAATTCCAAGTACCAATGTTTACTGCCAGTGGTGTTCATGTTCGTTTCTTGCGTGTCTACGACAAGTCTGGTTACCACACGCAGCGATGGGTACGATACATTACCAAGGCTGGCAACTACCAGATTCGAATCTAAAAGCGAATGAAACGTTTGTCCTTGTTGTAAATTGTCATGGTGATTTATTATATCGGTTGATCGAGTCTTGCAAGGCAAGCGTCTAAATGGGTTTTGGTAGAGAATTTCTATGTAAATTGATGATATTAAATAGTAGAGTCAATGATACTTATCAATTATCATTTGTAGAGCTTTGCTTATTCTACTGTATTAACGTGATGTATGCTATTGACGTAGCTAGGAACGACTGTTGGATCTCGAGTAGGAACGGCTCGACCTCGAATAAGAGCGACGGCGACCTCTTGCGGGCGAGCGTGAACGAGAACTGCTTACAGATCTACTCGAATAGGAAGATGATGGACTCCGCCTACGCCTTTCACGACGTCCACTATCGCCTCTAGAAGAATCGACGGCCTTTTGAAGATGTTGCATCGCCTTTTGCTCTTGCGGGCGAGCGTGAACGAGAACTGCTTACAGATCTACTCGACCGCGAGGAGGAAGAAGAAAACGAGCGAGAACGGCTGCGCCTTGAAGGTGACGACCTGGAGCCCTTTCTGCGAGCCCTGTCGGGGGAGGCAGATCTGGAACGCGACCTTTTCGAATTGTTGTTGCCTTGTTGGCCACCTGTAGCTACGCTTTCCTTTCTTCTCGTCGAGAGCCTCTAGCTGGTACGTCCTCGTTCGTCTCCTTAACAACCCGAATCTTTTTGGGAGGAGGTGAATGAGATCGACTGGAACGGCCACGCTTGGATCGTCGGTCACGGGGAGAACGAGACCTGCTGCTGTAACTGGAATAGGACGACGATGAGGGACTTCGGGAACGGCGGCTCCTTCCACGGCGGCGATCATCCCTGCTGTAGGAAGATCGACTGGAACCACTACTGCTGCTGTATGAAGATCTGCTGGAATACGAGCTGTAGGACGACCGACTGGAATAGGAACTGCGAGACGAGCCACTCGAGGAGCCCGAAGGTGAAGGACTTCTAGCGCGTTTCTCCTTTGACTTGAGCTTTCGTTCTTCCTTCTTCTTGGCTTTAGCAGCCTTCTTTTCTTCTTTTTCTTGCTTCTTTTTGAGTTTACGCGCAGCTTTTTCTTGCTTCTTACGTTCCTTTTCTTCCTCCGCCCGCTTGGCCGCTTTCTTTTCTTCTTGTAGTTCGCGATCAAATGCAGCTCCCTCTACATGTTCTTTCTCACGAATACCAAACGCATTCTGTAGACGACGTTCATCTGGACGAACCGGAGCAGCAGAGGCTTCTTTTGTTGTTGATCCTGTTCCATTCGCTTGACTCTCGACTCGAATCGTGAGCGCTCTTCTTGGAGTCGTTCTTCAATCACATGTTCCGGTACATTGTCTTGCTCCATATCTTCTCGCATAACGAGCAATCGATTCTCAAGTTGTCGCTTCTCTTGATGAAGAGATATATCTTGTCTTCCCTTTTTGCGAGAGTTAAACGAGACTGGATTGTACTTGCTCCCGCCGCTCGTATTCACATTGCGATCTCGAACAAAGCGACTCCGCGCGGCCCTGACATTGCCTCTATTCGCTTGCACATGGCCTGAAGTAGCAGTTCCTCTCACTGACGATAAACCAATTCCATTGTACATGATTTCTTAAGGGGCAGTGGTTGTTAAGGGGATGATGCGATGGTGAACGCGGTGCTGTATGGACCAGCATCATCATCATCATGGCGCGGCGGCGGTAATAAGTTTTGGGTGGCTCTGATGCGCTGAGAATCGCGCGCCGGACAGACCGCCGCGCGCGTTGGAGGGAGTTTTTCGATCACGTTGAATTTCGATTCAGTATTTCCAGTTGCATCATCTTGCTCATCATATCATCATAATACCGAGATAACGTGATGAATGAGAGCA
The DNA here is from genome assembly GCA_963851365.1 of uncultured delta proteobacterium. Classification (GTDB taxonomy): domain Bacteria; phylum Desulfobacterota; class Binatia; order DP-6; family DP-6; genus CAVQLX01. Next base: position 11,900 of record CAWKPA010000004.1, read on the forward strand.
CGATGAGTGCGATGGAGGAGCTTCTTATTCCCGAAGTCATGACAAATGTGCTTGGCTTTCTCCATGTTTCTGCTCGAGTTAAGCTTGCCAGTTGCAGCACGACTCTTCAGCATCGAGTTTACCAAGATTGCAGCCAAGCGTGGACTGAAATGAACTTTGCTTTTGAGAATTATAGAATGCTTAAGCGCCTATCGGACTTTCAGTTGTCTCGGCTTCTTATTCGCGTCAGTGCTCGAGAGAATACCAAAGACTTGGACATCTCAGGCTGCGCTCTCATTCGCGGTTCAGGGCTGACTCCTCTTCGAAACTCACGAGTACTGGAGCAAATCAATCTCTATGCAACGGGCGCAGACGAAAACCCAACCCCTTTCTTATCGACTCTTCGCACCATGATGCCGCATGCCCTAGTCGATGTGGTCTTGAGTAATGACCTGCTTGAACCGATTCCACTTCCAGCTGTGGCAGACTTTTTCCACAGTCTACAGGTTTCTAAAATGGAGAAACTTCATGACGTCCCATGTTCCAGCTGCAATCTGCCTGTCATGGACAGTGCGCGACAACTTGTACCAAACATGAATGGAAATTCCTCTTTTCATTGCTATGGATGTAAAAAGAAGTATTGTATGCGGCCCAACTGTTTGATTAGCCTGCGTGAGTGTCATTTTTGCGTCTGGTCTTACTGCGACGATTGCGATTACTGCATTCAGTGCTATGCTTGTGGAAAAAGCTATTGCAAGGATTGCGATAATCACACATCATGCGATGAGTGTCATCAATTTTCTTGCGATGAGTGTAATGAGGTTGATGTTTGTACAGGTTGCCGTAAGAATGTGTGCACAGACTGTTTGAGACGCGTTGATGGCTGCAACTGTGTGCTTTGCGAAGAATGCTATCGACTTGCTGTTTGCAGCAAGTGCAATGTACAGGTGTGTAACAAGTGCAATGACACGGTAACGTGTGACTGTTGTGACAAGACGATTTGTAGCAAGCCTAGTTGTCGGGAACAAACAGAGCAATGCTTAGCTTGCGAAGCCACGTTTTGCCAGGAATGCAGGCTGGTGGAGTATTGTGCAAAGTGCGACGCCAATTTCTGCAAGCAACATAATCGCTTTGTTGATTGCAAAGCATGTGATTCACGTCACTGTCGACCCTGTGGGCGTGACAAGGGATGCCGTCTGTGCGGTGCAGCTTGTTACGAGGGCGTTTGCCTCTGTGAGGAAACAGACGACCCGAAAGCCAAGCGAACAAAACTCTCGTAAGGTAATATGGATGCGAGTTTCCAGTCGCTGGGTCGCTATCCTCCTTCGGTTGTCCTTTCACTTTTGATGCACTGAAAATGAAGGCACGCTCCAAGTTGTAAGAGAGCACCTGCTGCTGTTTCGGCTGCCACTCCGCATACAAGCACTAGGAAGAAGAAAGCGCCATTGCCTTCAAGTTGTTCCTGTACACGATTCCCAAACTCTCTTGGATCGCTTAAATACTTGTCGTGTGAGGAGCGATGTTTACTAGAGAACTGGCAAAGGATGGATGGATGTCTACGCCAGTACTTGGCCTGTCAGTATGGAACTATTGAGATTTCTAGATTCGTCCGAAGAAGATTGGGGTGGCGTCACGATACTCGCCTCCTATCCTCGTTCAGGCAATACCTTGCTACGAACGATGGTCGAACTCGTCACGGGTGTCGTTACAGGAGCTGATATACGTCCTGATCGAGGAGTCGCACAAGGCGTACGAGTAGTCAAAACACATTATCCAGAGAGCCAATGATATCTGTCAATATCTGCCTAAAGGCAATCATGTTGATAAGGAAACCCATACGACGCCATTGATTCGTACTGGAACTTTAACTTTGCAAGCACTACGAAGAACAAAAACTTTTGACAATCTTGCACTCAATGAAGTTGGAACGTGTATGCGATTTTATTTTCTGTACTCCTGGTGGCAGCATGTCGATATTCAGGTCCTATGGGTGCGATTTGAAGACTTGATTTGAATACAGAGCAGGAAGCAAATGGCTCGTATTATATCTTTCGTAACCGGCCAATCTGAACTGACAGACTTTTGGAAGTTGAGAAATCGACATGGTGCTTGCCAAAAGAAGGGAACTCGTATCGACCGCGATCGGCGACAGGAGGCAAACCGTCCATCGGCAAGTCTTGCATAGAAACTCTAACAAATTGTTGCCGAGACTTCAACAAGTGATACAGCAGTACGAGCTTATCGAACGGGCCACCATGTTCTCTCGAACTTATACTTGGACTGTCTTGTATGGAGCCGTTGATGATGCGACGGCCTTTGGAAGAGTGGGATTGTGTCGTCGCTACCAAAGGAGATCTATCGATTCGATTGCTGCAAGACTTATAGGCCTGACTCGCCTGGTGAAGTGGAAAGAATGGCGACATCATCGACGAACGATACAGCTAAGTAGCTACAGCTAAGTAGACTTTACACGTATTACTAACATCTAACGTTCGCCGATACACGATTCCTTCAATAAGGAAGAATAAGGCAATATAGTCGCAACGGCATCAAGTCATTCCAGTCCTTGACATTTTTAACTACGCTGCATCTTGACTGCCCCAACCGTCTGGCAGCAACCACAGATTGGATACATGGTTAAACCAGCTACGGTTACTGCAAGAGGAACCTCTGAGTTGCATGGAATAGCCCCTGAAATCATTGATATTGTAACGAAGAGACAAGTAAGAATAATGAGAGAATGAATGTATAATTGTCACTTGTCACATGATAAGAAAATCATTGCTTACCAGTCACTACAAGACTAAAGAGCTGACACTGAATATTGCATACCGAGCATCCATCACATTCAATGGACGGACCACAGCAACAGCACGGAAGGGGAGGAGCGCCACATTTAAAGCACATTGCAATATTCAGACAGCAAAGGCCAATCTTTCCGGAGCATCCGGCACAATCGCAATCGTTGTATATACCGCAATGCAAGCAGCATAAAGCACAACATAAAATTGTATTCTCTTCATCGACGGCGTCACCTGTAGAAAAGTAGGCATAGAATACAATGTATATTGATGAACAGAATGTAAAACGGACAAACAAGATCCATACATGTTTCTTCTGATTCTCTCACCTCCTTTTCCCATTTTGAACAATAGAAAATACTGTAGTTCAACCACTTATTAACTTTACCAGTTCTGAGAAAGCGTAGCGAAAGCAGAGAGACGGAAAATAATTGAGAGAAGGATTGTTTAATGGTTATGCATAGGATTTCGGGAAGATCGCGAAGAACGCGCGCGCCAAGGACAAAATCTCTTCACTTTCTGTGGCATCAAGACACAGGATACACAGGATAATCGAGTAGGCCCTAGTGGTGAATTCTCTTACCAGGATCCTTCACTTCTTACGAGTATGAAGGCAACAACAACAACCGGCAAAAGTGCATCAGTCAAGTGGAGTCGTCCTCGTCACGTCACGATGACGTGGTTTATGTATGTGTTCGTCCTGTTCTTCGTGTGGCAGGCGCGCGTTTCGAATGTTCCTTCAGGTTGTTACAGTACTCAAATATGATACATGCATTTCTGGCGATAAAAAACCTGCGGACCAAAAGGTATTTTATGAATCTCTGAATCTTGGTTGGCGATTGGCGATACGATCATCGCTCATTATTACATTGCTCATTGCATGCTCAGCGTTGTTGGCACAATTCAAACAAACAAACAAAAAAATTATAAAGGTGTTATATTACTTTTCAAAAAAATCAAACAAAGCCATCATGCCGAGAGACGACGCTGTAGACGAAGAGAACATTGTGTTGTGCTGTGCCCTTGGGTGCATTAATTGTGGTCACTACAAAGATGCTGTGAGTGATTGAATGAACTTGTGTTGTTGCTTGCAGCCATTTTGTTGGATATTCTCATTTATGCAACCTATACTCACTTATAAATAGGATTGCCTCGGCTGTTCCGGCAAGGTTGGCCTTTGTTGCCTCAATCTCCAAATGTGCTGCAAGCCATCGGCTCCATGTCTTCCTTGTGGATGCATTGGACCTCGTCTCGAAAACGATGGATGCTCCGTTTTCAACATTCAGTGTCAGCTATGCAATGCCGTCGTGAGTGGAGCCATTCCGTGCAACAAGGAAGTGCCGGTTGCTCTTACCATTCTTGGTCTGACTATCTTCCCAAAGTGTGGCTGCTGTGTCAAGATTGGTGATATTACCGGCAAGGACGGTGACTATGTCAATTCCAGCCAGATGGAACGTGCTTAGGAGAGATGTGATTGAATCAATGGATGTTGTGTGAGAAGGGTGGTGAGAAGCGTGGTGGTCAGCTTGTCAGGACGTTGGCGATTGGACAAGTCAAACCGGCCCACCGGTATTGCTGTAGTTGTAGTAAAGTAAAAAAGAGTAACACATTCTTCACACAGGATATCCATGTATTCCAAGGACTTCGGCCGCCTCCAAAATTCATCGTTGTACCCTTTTGCACCACTTGGTATTTCAACACGTTGCCATACTTGTTAAAAGTAATCGCTCCAACCCCACCAGCACCTTAGTCTTGGCTTCCAAATTGCTTGTATAGATCCACCTTTATTAATAAAGGGATTGGGATCAGCAATAGTTTGTTGTTTCGGGGACGCAAAGTGGCCAAAGGCAGCGAGAATCACACAAGGGGAAATACAGTGGCCGCCAACGCAAAGGTAATGGATGCCGTCAAAAGGAAGCGGCGATTCTCTAAAAAGGTACCACGCGTAGAAATTTCCGTTGTTGTATTGCTTTGCAAGAATCCGCCGTTTTGTGGTGAAATTGAATGGCAAGGGTATGCACGAAATCATTCGAGAGGCAAAATCTCAAAGGCGAGCGGAATTTCGTCCTACTCAAGGCGAGAAAGTTGTTAAGACTGGTTCAACGTCAAACAAGTCCGCCTGTGGAGCAGTATCGAAATGTTGCTCCCACACGAGAGCTAAATGGTGAAATGCACATGGCAGAGTGCGGCGCCTCTTGTTGGAGGGAGTCATTCCATCCGCGTGTCTCGCTCGTTTTTAAATCAAAAAGCTTCGATACAACGTATCTGACTTTATAACATCACTATTACAACGACAGGAACCTTGTCATAGCAAAAGAAGCTACGCCATTGTCGCTAAAAGGGTGGCGCCGCCGTCATTTTGAACGTCTTCGCGCCTCCATCACAATGAAAAATGAAGGGCTGTTGGTGTTGTCGGGCGACATGGCGGCTTTCAAACGCTTTTGCTCTGCGCGCTTCCTTTGCTTTCTCAGCTTGTCGCGTTCCCTCAAACGAGCTCTCTTTTCTTCTGTCTGCCTTTGTTCGTCCTTCTTCTTGTGGTAGGTTTGCCTGTCTCTTACTCTTCTTGCAGCTCTCTGTTCTTCTGTAACCATCGCAAGGTGGCTGGTCGCGGCAACTGACGAACGAGAGTTTGAGTTTCAAACATCGTCTTTTCTACATATTCAGTTTTGAATATAAGTATTAAATTTTCCCGCGAATACTCCTTAGCGTTTGAAGCTGATAACGTCATTTGTCTTGACGTACGTTGCCCGTACGTCGTCTCAGCGATTTTTTCTAGTGTTGTCCGAAGGACGTCCGCTGGACACGTTCACCACTTACGAAAACACGACTGCTAAGGAGTAACTTTTGTTAAATATAACACGACTCAAAGCGCGCGTCGACGACCTGATCCCGCAGGCGGAGCGGCGCCAGCTCGGGCAGGTGACGCTGCTCCTGATCGTCGCCGCGATCGCCACGGCGCTGTTCGGCTTCGTGCAGTCGCTCAGCCTGCTCCGGGTCCGTGGGCGCATGGACGCCGTCACCCAATCCGCGGTGTGGGACCGCTTGCTGCGCTTGCCGATGTCCTTCTTCCGCGACTACACAGCCGGCGATCTCGCCATGCGGGCGATGGGCATCAACGCCATCAGCGCCACGCTGTCGATGGTGTCGCTGCATTCGGTGTTCTCGGGGGCGTTTTCGATCTTCAGCCTGGGCCTGCTGTTCTGGTACGATTGGCGCCTGGCCTCGATCGCCCTCGTGCTGGTGGCGATCGCGACCATCGTGTCGGCGGCGCTGTACTGGGCGCAGCTGCAGTACCAGCGGCCGCTCATGACAGTGGTCGGGCGGATCTGGGCCAGATCCTCCAGCTGCTCACCGGCATCGACACGCTGCGGGTGGCGGCGGCAGAGCCCCGCGCATTCGCCACCTGGGCGGATCTCTACGCCGAGCAGAGCCGGCTCCGCGTGAAGTCCCAGAGCCGCGCCAACGCCGCGACCGTCTTCGGGAGCGCCTTCCACGGTGTGGCGACGCTGGTGATCCTCATCGGGATCGTGTGGCTGGCGCGCGACATGGCGCCCGGGCGCTTTCTCGCCTTCATGACCGCGTTCGGTCAGTTCTCCGGCGGGGTCATGGGCGTGCTCGGGGCGCTCGACGCGTCGATGGCGGTGGTGCCGCTCTACGAGCGCGCGCGGCCGATCCTGCGCGCCGCACCCGAGAACGACGCCGAGGCCGCCGACCCCGGCGAGCTCACCGGGCTGGTCGAGCTCGACGACGTCTTCTTCCGCTACGAGGCCGCCGGCGAGTTCGTGCTCTCGGGGGTGAGCCTGCGGGTCGAACCGGGCGAGTTCGTGGCCCTCGCCGGCCCCTCCGGGGCGGGCAAGTCCACGGTGCTGCGCTTGCTGCTGGGCTTCGAGCGACCCGACCGCGGCACCGTCTCGTACGACCGGCGCACACTCGCCGGCGTCGATCTCCACGCGGTGCGCCGGCAGATCGGCGTCGTCCTGCAGGACGCGAAGCTCATGCCAGGGAGCATCTTCGACAACATCGTCGGCTCGGCCTCCCTCTCGGAGGCCGACGCGTGGGAGGCGGCGCGGATGGCCGGCCTCGACGACTTCATCCGCAGCCTGCCGATGGGGATGAGAACCTTCGTCAGCGAGGGCGCCGTCACCTTCTCGGGCGGCCAGCGGCAACGCCTCATGATCGCCCGGGCGATCGTCGCCAGGCCGCGCATTCTCCTCTTCGACGAGGCGACGAGCGCTCTCGACAACCAGACCCAGGCGATCGTGCGGGATGCCATCGCACGCCTGAACGCGACCCGCATCGTCGTCGCACACCGGTTGTCGACGGTGCAGCAGGCCGATCGCGTGATCGTGCTCGACCGCGGCCGCATCGTCCAGGAGGGGAGCCCCGCCGCGCTGATGACCGCCCCGGGACCGTTCGCCGAGCTCGCTCGCCGGCAGATGGTGTGATCTCCCCATGCACTGCCCACGACGACTGCTGCTCGCGCTTCCGGCGCTCGTTGCGAGTGGCTGCGCCGGCCTCCTCCTGGAAGTCGACCCGATGGCGCACGCGCCCGCGACGCCCGCGAGCTACGGCACGCCGTCGGGAGCGCGACAGCCGCCGGTCGAGGCCGCACCGGCGGCGTCCGAGGTGCGCCAGGTGCTCGACGATGTCGACCCCGTGCCGGACGGATTCGGCCTGCCCGACCTCGTCGATCTGGCGCTGCGCGTGAGCCCGCAGACTCGAGGCACGTGGGCCAAGGCGCGCGCCGCCGCCGCCTCGGCGGGCGCAGCGCGCGGAGCCTACTACCCGTCGATCACGATGACGACCGACGTCGAGTTCGAGCGCGGCATCGCCTCGGAAGGCGCCAGGGCGTTCGAGCAGACCGCATGGGGACCGACGTGGAGTCTGTCGTGGCTGCTGCTCGACTTCGGCGGGCGCGCCGGCACCATCGAGGCGGCGTTCCAGAGCCTGGCCGCGGCCAACCGCCAGCACGACCAGCAGATCCTGGACCTCGTCCTCGGCGTCAGCCAGGCGTACTATACGCTCGTGGGCGCCGAGGCACTGGTTCGCGCCGACGAGGACAGCCTCGCCGACGCGGAGGAGAGCGTCCGCGCCACCGATGCGCGCATGCAGGCGAAGGTCGGCACCGCGGCCGACGCCCTCCAGGCGCAGACCACGCGATCGCAGCTGCAGCTCGCCCTCGACGCAGACCGCGGTCAACTCGTGATCGCGCGGGGGGAGCTGAACGCGGCGCTCGGGATCCCGGTGCGGGAGCGCCTCGCGATCCGGCCGCCCGCCCGCGTCCCCGGCGCCGACGGCGTCTCCGCCTCGGTGGACCACCTGCTCGACGTCGCGCGAGCCGCACGCCCCGACCTCGCCGCGGCCCGCGCGCAGGTGCTGGCGAGCGCCGCGCAGGTCCGGTCGGCGCGCTCCGCCATGCTGCCCACGCTGCAGGCCAGCGGCACCGTGCAGAACCAGTTCGTCAGGACGCCCCTGCCGACGGCGAGCGGCGGTCTGCAGGACCAGGTGAGCGGCGGCTGGCCGTACGACACGACATTGGCCGTGAGCTTTCCCATCTTCAGCGGCCTGCAGCTCCTGAACCAGTTGCGCGCCGCACGCGCGACCCTCGACGCTTCGCGCGCCGCACTGGCCACCCAAGAGGTGACGGCGGCGAACGAAGTGTGGGCCAGCTACGCCTCCCTGCGCACCGCCGCCGATCGCCTGCAGACCAGCCGGTCGCTGCGGCAGGTGGCGGGCGAGTCCCTCGTGGCGGCGCGGGTCGCCTACCTGAACGGCCTCGGCGACATCGTGGCGCTCCTCAACGCGCAGATCGCGCTCGCCAGCGCCCGGGCGCAGGTGGTGCAGGCGGAGACGGCCTGGCATCTGGCGCTGGCACAGCTCGTCCACGACGCCGGCATGTTCCAGCGCGAGCCGGCGCCCGTTCGCCTCCTCGACGATCTCGACGCCCCGGCGGGGGAGCCGGCGCCGTGACCGCGGTGGCGCAGGAGCCGCGTGGCTGGCGGCTCGCATCGCTGGCGATCGGCATGCTGGTCGCCGGCGGGCTCGCGATCACCGTCGCGCGCAACGCCGCCTTCGTCACAGCCCACCCCGGCACGCTGGTCTGGATCGCGGGCGGGCTGGCGGCAGGGCTGGCGCTCTTCCGCCTGAATGGGGTGGGCGTCACGCTCGCCGGTCAGGCGGCTCCGTACCTCGGCGCCGGCGTGCTCGCGATCGGCGTCGGATTCGGCCTCCAGGCTCTCGTGAACGGCGCGCTCGCGCGGGCGCTGCCGCAGGGTTTCGCTTTCGCCTTCGTCCTGGGACTCGGCGCGGCGCTCTGTCAGACAGCCGGCAAGCTCGCCGGCATCGGCCTGGTGCTACGCACGCGGTCGCCGCACGGTCCCCGCGATGTCGTCGCGATCGGGCTGGCGGTCGGCCTGGGCTTCGGGCTCGCCGAGGTCGTGTCCATCGGCCAAGGCGCCATCGTCCGACACGTCGACGTCGGCCTTGTGCCCTGGATGGGTATCTGGGAGCGGGCGGCGGCGGTGGCGTTCCACACCTACTCGGGGAGCCTGCTGGCGCTGGCGTTGCGGCAGCGTGCCTGGCGGCCGCTCGTGCTGGTGCTCGGAGTGCACACGATCGACGACTTCCTCGCGGGCGCGACGGCCGACGGGCTCGTCATGCTGCCGCTGATCCTGCTCGAGTCGCTCTTCACGCTGGCGGCCGGGATCACCTGGCTGGCGCACCGCCGTCTCGGCGCGCGGGCGCTGGAGGACGGGACGCCCTGGTGAGCCCGCTCGCGGCCGCGACGCGACAGAGACTGTGCCTCCAGCTCGATGGCCCCGCCGTCGTCCCGGCGATGGGGGCGCTGCACCAACTGGGCGTCCTCGAGCGAGTTCGTCGCGGGGCCGCAGAGCTCGGGGCGCTCGGCGCGGCCACCGGCGCGCGGCCGGGGCCGCTGGCGGTGGCGCTACGCGTGCTCGCGCTTCAGGGCTGGGTCGTGATGGAGGTCCGGCGCCACGGCGCCCGGCTCGTGCGCGCGACGGCGACCGGTCGGCGCGCACTCGAGCTGGGACCGCTCTACGCGCAGGCTCTGGCGCTCATGCGCCCGCTGCGGGAGCTCGAGGCGCTCATCGACGGCGCCTGCCCCGGTTCGGGTGCCGGCTTCGCGGCCGCCTGCCGTCGCGACTGGGACGCACGCTCCGGCGACGCGACCCTAGACCGCCGCGTGCTGCGGCACTGCGAGGGGGCGGTCCTGGGGCCGCTGCTCTTCGTGCTCGAGCGCCGTGGCCTCTTCGCCCACCTCGACGTGACCGCGCGGACGCTCGCCCTGGACGCGCAGGCACCCTCGGGTCTGCCGACGATGCTCGATGCCCTGCCGCCGCAGTGGGCGCAACGCCAGGGGAACCGTGTGACCTTCTCGGAGGCGGGAGCCGCCATGGCAGGTGCCGGCGCCGCCTGGCGCTATGCCGCCGGCTACCTCGATCTGCTGCGCGCGGCGCCCGCCCTCCTGCACGGCGCCGAGCCGCCCCCGGTCGATCGGGCGCTCAGCATCGGGATCAGCGGCGAGGTTTTCCATCACCTGGTCCGCCCGGCGTTCCTTCGCCTCCTCCTGCCCCTCTTCCAGGCGCTCCCCGTGGCGGATCAGCCACGCTGGCTGGTCGACGTCGGGGCCGGCGACGGCACCATGCTGTGCGGGCTCTGGGAGGCCGTGGCCCGGCAGACGACCCGCGGTCGGAACCTGGCCAGGGCCCCCTTGATCGCGGTCGGCGTCGAGCCCGATCCCCTCGCCCGGGCCACCACGGCGCAGAGGCTTCGGACGGCCGGCATTCCGCACCTCGTCGTCGACGGCGACATCGACGACCCGACAGGCCTGGCCCGGCGCCTCCGGAGCCACGGCATCGCCCTCGGCGACGCGCTCTGCGTCAGCAAATCGGTGATCCACGACCGCGCCTGGCGGCCGCCCGCCGACGCCGCCGCGGTGGCCCGGCGGGTGGCGCGCACGCGGGCCGTCGCCGTCGGCGATGACGGCGGCCTGATCCCGGCGGCCGCACTCGAGCAGAATCTGGTCGAGCACTTCGCGCGCTGGCGCGCGGCGGCGCCGCGCTTCGGCCTGGTCGTCGCGGAGGCGCACTGCGTGCCCCCGGCGATCGCCGCGCGCCACGTCGGTCGAACGCTGATGACGCTGCTCGAAGCGACCCACGGCTGGTCGCGGCAGTACCTGGTCGAGGCCGACGTCTTCCGGCGCGCGGCAGCCGAGGCGGGCTTCGCCGTGCGCGGCCAGGTGCACCTCGGCGCCGCGGCGCTGGGACACGACTACCTGAGCGTCACGCGACTGGCGCCGGCCTGAACCGCCGCGAACGCGAGGAAGGGTCGCTCCGGATCACAGTGCGCGGCACCCGCCGGCGCTTATTGCGTGTCTTGACGCCAGAAGGTCATGCCACGTAATATTCCGAGCGTGCCGCCCCCGACCGCCAAGAGCCTGGTGCTCGATCTTCTGGGCACGCTGCGCCCGGGCTCGTCCATCCCGATCGCGGCGCTGGTCGAGATCGGCGAGCTGTTCGGGATCGGGGGAAACGCCCTCCGGGTGGCCGTGGCCCGCTTGACCGCCTCCGGGCGGATCGTGCGCGACGAACGCGGTCGCTATCGTCTGGGGGAGCGCGCGCAGGCCGTCGGCCGCCACGTCCGCTCGTGGCGCGACCTGGCGAACCGCACGCGCCCGTGGCGCGGCGACTGGGTGGGGGTTTGGGGGGCGTCCGCCGGGCGCGCGCCGCATCGCCACCGGGACCGTGCGCTGCGGCTCCTCGGCTTCGCGCGGCTCCAGCCGCGCCTGTGGGTCCGGCCCGACAACCTGACCGAGCGAATCGGCGCGGTCCGCAACGACCTGCGATCCCTGGGTCTCCCGGCGGACGATCTCGTCGTGGGCCTACACGAGCTGGATGCCGCCACCGACGAGCGGGCGCGCCGCCTGTGGAACGTCGCCGCCCTGCGCCGCGGCTACCGCCGCTCGCTCGCCGATCTGGAGGCCAGCAGCGCGCGCCTACCCCGTCTCTCCACGCGCGACGCGATGCTCGAATCGTTCCTCCTGGGCGGGCGCGTCATCCGCGAGCTCGTCCTGGATCCGCTGCTTCCCGACGAGATCTGTGCCGACGACGAACGCCGCACCCTGGTCGACCGGCTGCGCGACTACGACCGCGCCGGCCGCCTCATCTGGGCCGCCCTGCTGCAGCGATGGGACGTGCCATCACTGCGGGCTCCCGTGGACGCCCGGGGCGGCGCCGCGCCGATCACCATCACAGGATGACGACCATGCCTGAACACGAAGCCCTCTCCGAGCCCCTCGCCGCCGCGCCGAGCTGGCGCGACGCGCTCACTCGGGACGAGCTGCAGGACCTGCTCACCGTGCGCGACCTGCGCTCGTGGGGCTCGATCGCGCTCAACTGGGCCTTGGTCTTCGCCAGCTTCGCGCTGGTGGCGGCCTGGCCGAATCCCCTCACGATCGTCGTGGCGCTGTTCGTCATCGGTGGGCGACAGCTCTCCTGCGCCGCCATCATGCACGACGCCGCGCACCGCTGCCTGTTCCGCAACCGGCGCCTGAACGACTGGGTGGGCAACTGGCTGGCGGCCTACACGGTGTGGAGCGACCTGCATCCCTATCGGCCGTATCACCTCCGCCACCACGCGAAGACGGGCGGCCCGGAGGATCCTGACCTCGGCCTCGTCCGCCCGTTCCCCATCACGCGGCGGAGTCTATGGCGCAAGGTGTGGCGCGATCTGTCCGGGCAGACGGGTCTCAAGTTCGCGGGCGCGGCATGGAGTCGCACCTTCGCCCGCGCCGGCGACGATCCGGTCGCGCGGCGCGCGGCGATCGGCGTGACGGTCACCAACCTGGTGCTGCTCGGCATCCTGGCAGCCGTCGGTCACCCCGCATTGTATCTCCTCTGGGTGGTCGCCTGGTTCACCACCTACACGCTGGTGACGCGCATCCGCTCCATCGCCGAACACGCGCTCGCTCCCGATCAAGGCGATCCGCTGCGCAATACGCGCACCGTGCTGGCGCGGTGGTGGGAGCGGCTGCTGGTCGCACCGAATCGCCTCAACTACCACCTGGAGCACCACCTCCTGATGACGGTGCCGCATCACAACCTGCCACGCCTCCACCGGCTGCTGCGGACGCGGGGGGCGCTCGACGGCGCCTGTGTGGAGCGCAGTTATCTCTCGGTCCTGCGCCGCGCGTCGAGCGCGCAGCTCGCCGTCGTTCGATGACGCGGCCATTCGTCCTCGCCGTCGGGCTGCTGGCCCTGGCGGTAGCCGCACGGGCCGACACCTGTCTCACCCCGCTCGCCGAACACGAGCCGCTGTGCAGCCCCGCACTCTCTCCTGAGGCGTGGCCCATCTCGCACCGCGGTCCGTATGCCCAGGGCTCGTCCCCCGCGCCGGGGCCGCACGATGCCGCGGGCGTGGTCGCGGAGCACCTGCTACTCACCGGGCCGCCCATCACGCTGGCCACCAGCCCGGCCTACCCAGACGGCGGCGTGGCGATGTGGGGCTCCGAGCTCGGGCTCACCAACGCGGTGTTCAAGATCGATCACGACACCTTCACGGTCATCGACACCTACGTGCCGGCGAACGAGGAGACCGACCCGCCGCTCATTCCGCTCGGCGTGAGCGGCGCCTACAGCGTCGCGGACGCCGATTTCCACTTCATCTTGGGCCGCGCCCGCTTCATCGAGATCTTCGGCGACGCGGTACCGGGCGACCGGTCGTCGGAGATCGCGCTGTTGAAGCGCGTCTTCCTGCCGCCCAGCGCCTTCTGCCGAGATACCGATCTGCTGGTCGGCGGCGTCATGCTCCCCGATGGGCATCTCGCGTTCGTGACCGAGCAGGCGAGTGTGGGCATCGTCCCGAGCGATCCCGCCGGGCTCGACCCGGCGAACGTCATTTCCCTGCCGTCGGAGAACGGCGCCGCCTGCGCCGACGCCGGCACCTCCGACGAGGACCTCGAGACGGTGTCGAACAGCATCGCGGCCGACGAAGACGGCGGCTTCTACGTCGTCACCGGTGCCGCCGTGATCAAGTACCGGTGGGACGGCGCGACGCTGGCGAAGGTCTGGCGCACCGAGTACGAGAGCGATCCGCCCTACTCGCTCCTGCGCCTGGGCCCGGGCTCCGGCTCCACGCCCAGCTTGATGGGGACCGCACGGGACGACGATCGCTTCGTCCTCGTGACGGACGGGCGTGAGCTGATGCACCTGGTGTTCCTGTGGCGCGACGACGTTCCCGCCGGCTGGCAGCCCATCGCACCCGGCAAGGACCCGCGCATCGCCTGCGAGGTGCCGATCACGTTCGGCGACCGCAAGGCCACGCGCACGCTCTCCGAGCAGTCCGTCCTGGTGCGCGGCCATGCCGCGGTCGTGGTGAACAATCTGCTGCGGAGCGAGGAGGGCATCGGCGTCGGCATCCCCGCGCTCGACGCCGCGCTGGCGGCGCTGGAGGGCGGCAACCCCGCCGTCGCGCCGCGCGGCATCGAACGCGTCGATTGGAACCCGCTCACGCGGGCCTGCGCCACCACGTGGACCAACAGGGAGATCAGCCTGCCGAACGCGATCCCGACCATGAGCGCCGCGACCGACCTCATCTACGCCATCGGCCAGCGTCGCGGCGTGTGGGGGCTCGAGGCGCTCGACTTCCGGACCGGCGCATCCGCGTTCGTGGTCCCGAGCGCGCAGCGCACCTGCCCGCAGCAAGTGCTCGACACCGTCGCCGGCAGCCCGCTCGGTCCCTTTCTGCTCCCCGCGCTCGAGCGCCTGCCGGCGAGCTGCGAGAACTCGCTTTTCGCCGCCACCGAAGTCGGGCCCGACGGCTCGATCTACACCGGCACGTTCCAGGGCGTCTCCAGGTTCACGCCCCCCGCCGTCGTCCCGGCACCGCCGCGCCGCCGCGCCATGGCGGGCGTCGGGCAGGGGGACGATCTGGCGGCCCGGGCGCTCGCCGACCTCGGGAGCGCCGCCGCCCGCGCCGTCGACGCCGCCGCACGCGGCGTGCGTCAGCTCGATGCCACCCTGCCCGCCGTCGACGAGGCTGCAACCACGTCCAAACTCGATCCGGAGTCGGCCGCCCTGGGCCGCGCCGCCGTGCTGGCAGCCCGTGCGCACCTGGCCGTCGCGCGCGACGCCATCGGTGGTGACGACACGCTGGCGGCTGTCCAGCTGGCGGCTGCCCGATCCGATCTGGCGGCCGCCCGGGCCGCCATCGCCCCGTGCCCGCCGGCGCCTCGCACGGGCTGCCGGAGCGGCGGTCGCTCGACGCTGACGATCGCCCAGCGCGGCCGGGACGGCGACGCGCTGTCCTGGCGACTGCGCAGCCGCGAGCCGACCACCGCGGCCGACTTCGGCAACCTCGCCGGCACGACGGACCTGTCGCTCTGCCTGTACGCCGACGGGACGTCGGTCGCCGAGCTGCACGTGCCGGCGTCGAGCAGCTGGAGCGTGGGGCCCAAGCGCGCCAGCTACGACGGGAAGGGCGTGCGGGGCGACGGGGTGCGCGCGGTAGTCCTGGCCGCCCGCGACGCGGACGGCGCGACGCTTCGGGCGAAGGCAAGGGGCCGCCGGATGCCGCGGCTTGGTCTTCCGCTGACGGCGCCGCTGACCGTGCAGCTGGTGAATCTCGAGACCGGCCTGTGCTGGGATCGCACGTTCGGTGCAGGCGACCTGCAGCGGAACGATGGGTGGCGCCTGCGCGCTGCCGCCCCCTGAGGGGTTCGTCCCGCCGGGCGCGAAGTGCCGGTCGCCTTACGCGGGGGCCGGTTGCGCGGCCTCGGGTACGTCATCCAGCCGCCGCTACCGGGCCTCGTACACCACGTCGGCGGACACTAACTTCACCCCTTTGTAAGTCCCGGCGATCGAGCAGAAGCACCCGGACCGCGCCCGGTACGAGATCGACATCGCGAGTCAATCCCGACTTCCGTGGGCGAGGAAGTGGTGGCGCTGTTCGCGGGTCATCGCCTCCGGCTACGGGGCATCGCTCAAGCCGCACCGCCGGCCCGGCCTCGACAGCCCTCGACCGCGAGCCCCTAGAGGCACGGGAGTGAGCACCTACCCCACCCCCCTTGCACGATCGGTCGAGGCCACCGCCCTCCCGACTTGCAAGCATTTTGCGAGCAATCGACTTTCTTGCTACCGACCGCCCGCCCAAGTCCTTGATTTACTGAATGGGCCGCGCAGGGATCGAACCTGCGACCCGCTGATTAAGAGTCAGCTGCTCTACCAACTGAGCTAGCGGCCCGAATGGGCGGGACGGCGCCGAGGCGTCGCCCGCCCGACATGGGGTGAGTGAAGGGGATTGAACCCTCGACCCTCGGATCCACAATCCGATGCTCTGCCGACTGAGCTACACTCACCGCCGTCTCGCGTCACTGTCGTCCTGAGGTTTCCGTCTACTCCTTCGATCGATTCGAGGCGCGCCAGAGAGGATTCGAACCCCTGACCCACGGCTTAGAAGGCCGTTGCTCTATCCACCTGAGCTACTGGCGCCCAAGCTGGTCGGGGCGAGCCGATTTGAACGGCCGACCACCTGCTCCCAAGGCAGGTGCGCTACCAGGCTGCGCTACGCCCCGCCACGTCCATAAGGCGCACCCACTAGCACGCCGCGCCGGGAGGCCGCAACGTTTGCGCGCCCAATTTGACACCGAGGGCGCGGACCGCCCGCGACCGATGGCTGATGCGCGCCTTCGCCGCGGCCCCCGCAGCCGCGAAGGTGACGCCGAGTTCGTCGGGCACGAAGACCGGATCATAGCCGAAGCCGCCCTCCCCGGTCGCCGCGAGGGCGATCCGGCCTTCGACCAGCCCCTCCGCGTGGTCCTCACGGCCGTCGGGCCACGCCAGCCCCACGACGCAACGAAAGCGGGCCCCCCGTTCGACCACGCCGTCGAGCGCGCTCAACAGGCGCGCGATCCGAGCCGGATCGGACGGCGCGTAGCGTGCAGAGTGCACGCCGGGCCCACCGCCGAGCGCGTCCACCTCGAGGCCCGAGTCGTCCGCCAGCGCCGCGATCCCCGTAGCGGCGACGACGGCGGCGGCCTTGCGGGCGGCGTTCTCGAGGTAGGTCGCGCCCGTTTCCGGGGGCAGCGCCACGCCTCCCACGTCGGCCAGCGACAGCACCTCGTCGATCCCGCCCCATTCCCGGACGAGGCTGGCGAGCTCGGCTGCCTTGCCGGGGTTGGCGGTGGCGATCACGAGGCGCGAGGGGATCATCGGCGCCGGCGGCGCCGGACGCCCGCCCCCCGGAGCGTCTTCCGCTGCAGCACAGCCAGTCGGGCAATGCCTTCCTGGCCGAGCGCCACCAGCTGCCGCAGCTCGCGCTCCGTGAAGGGCGCGCCCTCGGCCGTCCCCTGGACCTCTACGAAGCGACCCCCACCCGTCATCACCAGGTTCAGGTCGACGGCCGCCCGGTGGTCCTCCTCATAGGGCAGGTCCAGGACCACCCGCCCATCGACGATCCCCACGCTCACCGCCGCGACGCTGTCAGTGAGCGCCGGCCGCTCCAGCAACCCGGCGGCCTCGAGCCGGCCGACGGCCAGTGCAAGCGCCACGTAGCCTCCGGTGATGGACGCGCAGCGGGTGCCACCGTCGGCTTGGAGGACGTCGCAGTCGAGCAAGATCGAACGCTCGCCCAAGGCCGCCAGGTCGGTGACCGCCCGTAGACTGCGGCCGATCAGCCGCTGGATTTCGTGGGTCCTCCCCCCGGGGCCCCGGCGTTCGCGCTCGATCCGCTGGGGCGAGCTGCGCGGCAGCATCCCATACTCCGCGGTCACCCATCCCGTCCCTCGTCCCCGCAGAAAAGGGGGCACCCCGTCCTGGACCGTCGCCGTACAGATCACCCGGGTCGAGCCCATCTCGACCAGCACCGACCCCTCGGCGTCCGGCAGGAATCCCGTCGACAGCCGGACAGGGCGGAGATCCCCGGGCCGCCGGCCATCGGCCCGCCGCCCCGTCATTCGGTTCCGCACTGCATTCCGCCTGGAGTCATTCGCTCAAGCATGGGCCCGAATCGACCGATTAGCCGAATAAATATTCCCACGAGTCATTCGGGAGCGCATAGCACGAGCCAGCCGGCCCTACCATGCGCCCCCGCCGGACGCGTGGACAAGGGGCGGCGACGGACATGCAGACATCGACAGCAAAGGTGCGGGACATCGGCAGCGTGGAGGAGGCGCCGGTCATCATCGGCCAGCACCCCCTCATCGAGCAGGTCTCCCGGGTGGTCGACAAGGTGGCGGGCACGAACGCGACCGTCATGATCCTGGGGGAGAGCGGCACGGGCAAGGACCTGGTGGCCCGGGCGATCCACACCCGGAGCCGGCGGCGCCGCGCGGCCTTCGTTCCGGTGAACTGCGGCGCCATCCCCCGGGAGTTGCTCGAATCCGAGATGTTCGGCCACGAGCGGGGCGCCTTCACGGGCGCGTCCGCACCGCGGGCGGGCCTCTTCCAGCAGGCCCACGGCGGCACGATCTTCCTCGACGAGGTCGGGGAGATGAGTCCCTGCCTCCAGGTGAAGCTGCTCCGCGTCCTGCAGGACGGCGTGGTGCGACCGGTCGGGGGCGACCGGACGGTCACCGTCGACGTCCGCGTGGTGGCGGCCTCGAACAAGGACCTGGAGTCCGAGGTGGCAGTCGGCCGGTTCCGGGAGGATCTCTTCTACCGGCTGAACGTCATCCCTCTCACCATGCCCGCCCTCCGGGAGCGCCGGTCGGACATCCCCGTCCTCGCCAGACATTTCCTGGACGCCCAGAACGGCCGCTGCCGGGACCAGCCCCTCGCCGTGTCGGACGAAGCCATGGTCCACCTCTGGCAGTACGACTGGCCGGGCAACGTGCGGGAGCTCGAGAACCTGATCGAGCGCCTCGCCGTGCTGACCGACGGCCCCCTCGTCACCGTCGCGGACCTGCCGCCGGCGATCCGCGCGCTCGCCGACTCGTCCCGGGGCCTCCGCTCGCAGCTCTCGACAACCGGGCTCGACCTGCCGTCGGCAGTGGAGGAATTCGAGCAGGGCCTCATCGCGGAGGCGATGCGACGGACCAACGGCAACAAACAGGCCGCCGCCCGCCTGCTCGGGCTCAAGCGGACCACGCTCGTCGCCAAGCTGCGCAAGCGCAATCATCCGGGATCGGCGGCCGCGATCGTCGCATGACCCCCGCCGACGACCAGAGCGGCCGCCCGCTCTGGTCGTCGGCGGCGACCGAACGCCCGCGGGGCCACTCGCCCCTGGCAACGCCTCCGCGCTGACTGTAGGCTCCGTGCACGCCTCGGGCTCGCCCCCGCCACGCCCGCCACGTCCAGCAGCCGGGCGTCGTCCATGAGGGTCCGCACGGACCCGCGCCCCTCGCCGCACGCCGCTGGACAACGTCCTTACACACTGCTATCCACTAAGAAATCAATGGAATGAATGTCCCTACCGCTCTCTCGCGGAGGTGGCATTGCTACCGAAGCAGTATTAACCTAAGAATCTCCCCCAGCCGCGGCTACGCGGTGACCCAGGGAGGGTCCACATGGCAAGAGAAGATGACATCCTGATCCAGCTCGCGACGCGCATCCCCAAGGGGCTGCACCGAGAGATCAAGCTGCATTGCGTCCAGTCCGGCATCTCGGTGATGGAGTTCGTGGCGACCGCGCTCGAAGAGAAGCTGCGCAAGGCGACCAAGGTCACCCGGCGCACGGCGACTCGCTGACGCCCCGGCATCGCGGACGTCCCGTCGCGCGCAGCTTGCGCCCGGCGGGACGTCCCTGGTAGCCCGCGGCGATGGATCTCCGTGAGATCGTCGCCGAGCTGGGCCGCTCGACGGACACGTTCGGTCCGTACATCCGCCAACAGGCGGCGCGCATTCCGGATCGTCCGGCGCTCAAGTTCGAACACGAGACCGTCTCCTACGGGGCCTACGATCGCGAAGTCGACCGTCTCGCGGCGGCGCTCGTCCGCGCCGGGCTGCGGCCCGGGGAGCCGTGCGCGATTCTCGCCCAGAACTCCCCGCTCTTTCTGGCCGCGCTCGGAGCCGTCGCGAAGCTGGGCGCGATCGGCGCCCTCATCAACACGCATGTCGCCGGCGCGGGGCTCAGCACACGTCCTGACGGCATCGGCGGCGCGCGTCGGCGTCTGCGATACGAACGCGCTGCCGGCGCTGTCGGACGTGGCGGGCACGCACCCGGTCCGCTTCCTGGCGGACGCCCCCGCCAACGCCTCGCTCCCGGCCGGCACGGTGCCCCTCGACGATCTCCGACCCGCCACTGCCGCCGCGCCGGACATCCCGGAGATCACAGGGCACGACGTCTTCCTCTACATCTACACCTCGGGCACGACGGGATACCCGAAGCCCGCCATCGTCCGCCATGTGCGCTTCACGCTGGGCGGCATCGGGCTCTCCCAGCTGCTCGGCATCGCGGAGGGCGAGACGATCTACGCGCCGCTGCCGCTCTACCACGGCGAGAGCCTGTTCGTCGGGTTCGCGCCGGCCTTCCGGTCGGGCGGCGCGTTCGCGTCACGCCGCCAGTTCTCGGCCAGCGCGTTCCTGGACGACGTCCGCCGCCACGAGGCCGTGGCGTTCGTCTACGTCGGCGAACTCTGCCGGTACCTGCTGCGCCAACCGCCCTCGCCGCACGACCGCGATCATCGACTCCGGGTCGCCGCCGGCGCCGGCCTCCGCGCCGACGTCTGGACCGCGTTCCAGGCGCGCTTCGGCATCCCGCGCATCGTCGAAATGTACGGCGCCACCGAGGGCAACGTGGCGCTGCAGAACCTCGAGGGGCGCGTCGGCTCGGTCGGCAAGCCGCACGCCATGCTCGACGGGCAGGTGGCGCTCGTCCGCTTCGACCACCACGTTGGCGACATCGCCCGCGGCGCGGACGGGTTCGCCATCGCCTGTGCGGACGACGAGCCGGGCGAGTTGCTCGGCAAGGTCGGCACGGCCGGCGCCATGGAGTATGATGGCTATACGGACCGCACCGCGACCGAGCGGAAGCTGCTGCGTGACGTCTTCGAGCCCGGTGACGCCTGGTTCCGCACGGGCGACCTGCTCCGCCGCGACGCCGAGGGCTACTATTACTTTGTCGACCGTATCGGCGACACCTTCCGGTGGAAGGGCGAGAACGTCGCCACCCAGGAGGTGGCCGACGTGCTGAACGGGGCTCCGGGCGTCACCGAGACCACCGTATACGGCGTCGCGGTCCCCGGGGCGGACGGACGCGCCGGGATGGCCGCCGTGGTGCTCGCTGACGGCGCCGCCTTCGATGGTGCCGCCCTCTATGCCCACGCCGAGCGCCGCCTCCCCCGTTACGCGATGCCCGCCTTCGTCCGGCTCGTCGCCGCGGTCGACGTGACCGGCACGCTGAAGCAGCGCAAGCAACGGCTGATCGGCGACGGCTTCGACCCCGCCACGGTGTCCGACCCAGTGTTCGTCCGCGACGACACCGCGCGGCGCTATCTCCCGCTCACGACGAGTGGGACGACGGCGATCCGCGAAGGCCGTCTCCGGCTGTGAGCCGCGCCGCCTCCGCCCGCAGCGCCGCCTTGTCCACCTTCCCGCTGCCCTTGGTGGGCAGGGTGCCAGCACGCGCAAGCCAGATCCGGCGCGGCACCTTGTAGCTCGCGAGCCGCTCGCGGCAATGGGCGACCAACACGTCCGGCGCGACGGCCCCGTTTGGCACGACGAACGCGGCGACGTCCTCGCCACGTGCCGCCGCCGGGATGCCGACGGCATGCGCCGCCGCCACCGCCGGGTGCTCGAGGAGCACCGCTTCGACCTCGGCCGCGGCGACGTTCGCGCCGGCGGTCTTGATGATGTCCGTCAGCCGTCCGACGAAGTGCAGCGCGCCGTCGTCGTCGAGGCGACCGAGGTCGCCGGTGTGGAAGAAGCCGCGCGCGTCGAAACACGCGCCCGGCGGCTCGCCGACGTAGCCCTGCAACAGCTCCGGGCCGCGGACGCAGATCTCGCCCTCGTGGCCGGCGGGCATCACCGCACCGCTGTCGGGATCGACGATCCGGATCGCGCGGCCCCCGACGGGGGGGCCGTGGCTCCCCGCTCGCCGGGCCAGCGGCGCGTGCCACGGCCAGGCGGTGCAGAGCGGCGGCGTCTCGGTCATGCCGTACGAGCCGACGGCGCGATGGTCAGGCGGATAGAGAGCCGCCGCCCATTTCGTGTTGGCGCCAACGCCCTTGCAGAGCGCGAGCCGCGTCTCGTGGAACCGTGGATGGGCGATCAGCGCCTCGGCCTGATGTGGCCAGGCGAACAACACCGTCACCCGCTCCGCCTCGAGGAGCCGGAGCGTTTCGCCGGCGTCGAAGACGTCCTGCAGGACCACCGCGGCTCCTCGCGACAGCGTCGCCAGCCCGACGGCCACCAGGCCGCCCGCGAAGAAGAACGGCAAGTAGCCCCACGTCCGGTCCTCGGCGTCGATCCCGAGCGTCGCCGCGTCCCCGGCGGCCGCGAGGCAGAGCGCGCGATGCGTGTGCACGACGCCCTTCGGCGCCGCCGTCGAGCCGGACGTGAAGATGATCGTCGCCGGATCGTCCGGCGCCGGCCCGACGCCCGGGTCGGTGGACGCGCCAGCGACGAGCCCGGTCAGATCGAGGGGCGCCGCGGGCTCGAGCAGGACGGCCTCGCGGAGCGCGGGATACCCGGGCGCCTCGACCGCGCCGCCGCGGGGGCCGATGCCCAGTTCCGTCAGGGTCGCCGCATAGTCGTGGCGCAGAAACGCCCGCGCGGCGATCAGCACGGCCACCTCCGCGTGTGCCAGTGCGTGTCCCAGCTCGCGGGCGCGGTAGAGCGTGTTGAGCGGCACGAGGACCGCGCCGCACCGCCACACCCCGAACGCGAGCGCGAGCCACTCGGGCCAGTTCGGCAACAGGAGCCCGACACGCGTGCCCGGGCCGACCCCCCGGGCGACGAGCGCGCCGGCGACACGGTCGGACAGCGCGGCGAGGTCGCGAAAGCGCAGCCGCCCGCGGTCCGAGATCACCGCCGCACGGTCGGCGTGCGCGGCGGCGCACCGCGCGAGGAGCGCGGGCAGCGTCTCGCAGACTCCTGCGGGCATCGTAACGCCAGCGTGCCGCACCTCGCCCGGGCCTGTCCAGCGTCGGGGCGACGGCGAGCGGGCGCCTCGCCTTGCCGGGCGAACGATGGCCGGCGTATGCTCCCGGGTGATGCGACCAGGAGCCGCGCAGGCGATCTGTTGCCTGCTCGCGTTCGGGGCCGCCCCGGTCATGGCACGCTCCGTCCCGCTGCGCGGTGTCGTCGAGGGATACTATGGCCGCCCCTGGCCCGGTGCCGCGCGGCGCGAGGTCATCAGGGTCCTCGCCGCGCGGGGCATGAACACGTTCGTCTACGGGCCGAAGAACGATCCCTTCCACCGCGATCGCTGGCGCGAGCCCTACCCTGCCACCGCCCTGGCCGATCTCCGCACGACCGCAACCGTGGCGCGACGCGCTCGCGTCCGGTTCGTGTACGCGCTGAGCCCGGGCCTCGACGCCTGCTACGCCTGTCGCGACGACTTCCGCGCCCTCACACGAAAGCTGGCGCAACTGGCGCGGCGGGCCCGCATCCGCCGCTTCGCGCTGTTCTTCGACGATGCGCCCGAGACGCTCGGTCGCGCGGAGGACATCGCGCGTTACGGCGGCAGCGATGCCCCCGCGCTCGCCCGTGCTCACGCCGACCTAGTCAACCGCGTCGATCGCTGGCTGCGGCGACGCGGACTCCCCGCCCTCGCCTTCATGGTCCCCACGGCGTACGCCGGCACGGCATGCGAGCCCTACCACACCGCGCTGACGGGCGCGCTCCAGCGGCGACTGCCCATCGCCTGGACGGGACTCGGCGTCTTCTCCCGGACCCTGACGGCAGCGCAGGCCCGGGCGCGCCGCGCATGTCTCGACGGACATCCAGTGGTGCTGTGGGACAATTTCCCGGTGAACGACACCGTGCTGTCGAACACGCTCCATCTCGGCCCCCTCGTCGGGCGGGACGCCGGGCTGCCTCGTGCTCTCGCTGGCGTGCTTTTCAACCCGATGACGCAGGCACGCGCCAGCCTGATCGGACTGGGGACGGCGGCCGCCTATCTGCAGGCGCCCGAGCGATACGAACCCGAGGCCGCCTGGCGCGCCGTGCTCGACGCGCTCGACCCAGCGGGCCATCTCGCCGTGCTGGCGGAGCAGACGCGCGGCTCACCACTCGACGACCCTGCCTACGGCGATTCGCCCGAGCTCCGGGCGGCGACGGCCGCCGTCGAACGCGATTGGCTCGGCGCCGACTGGATGCCGCCGGTGGACGCGCTCGACGTCGAGCTTCGCCGCCAGGCTGCCGCCGCCGCAGCGCTCGCCGGCGACCCGCGGTGGGACGAGATCGCGCCCTGGGTCGCCGAGCTGGCCACACACGCCGCCGTCGGGCTCGACGCAACGCGTCTGTTGCGCGCGATGAAACCCGCCTTCACGGACGTCGGCATCGGCCCCGACGGCGTCCTGCGCGGCCGCGTCCGCCCACCGGAGGCCGCGCTGGCGGCGACGCTGGCGCCCGTGGTCGCCGCCGAACGCCCCGCGCCCGACATCGGCGCCTACATCGCCTGTCTCGGCAACGTGGTGGGCGCCGACATCCGCCTGTGCACGCGCTTCGGGCTCAACGTGCACGGCAAGGGCTTCTACCTGGTGCCGTTCAGCGTCAGCGACGTTCGGCTCGTCACTGGGGAGAACGCCTTTCACCGCCTGCTCGACGCGGTGGCGGACCGCTGGCGCGCCTGGAGCGCGCGCCAGTCACCCGCCGACTCATCGCTCGCCTTGGTCGCCGACGGGCACCCCGTCGCGTTGGACGCGGGCGGCGCGTTCGCCGTCGCGGGCGCGGCCGCCGGCACACGACTGGTGGCGACGACACCTGCCGGTGACGCCACGGCCGTTGCGGTCTGGTACCCTGCGGCATGCACGCCAAATTCCTCGCCCTGACGCCCCGGCTCTACGAGTACGTCGTCGCCCACAGCGCACCGCCGCCGGACGACGTGCTCCACGATCTCGCCGCCGAAACCGCCGCGCTCGGGCCGGAGAGCATGATGCAGATCGCCGTCGAGCAGGGCGCGTTCCTCACGCTCCTCGCCCGGCTCATGAACGCGCGGCATGCCGTCGAGATCGGCACCTTCACCGGCTACAGCGCGATCTGCATCGCCCGGGGCCTGGCCGAGGGTGGCCGGCTCTTGTGTTGCGACGTCAATGCGGAGTGGACGGAGATCGCACGGCGCTACTGGACGCGTGCCGGCCTCGACGACCGCATCGCGCTGCGGCTCGGCCCCGCCATCGACACACTGCGCGCGCTGCCCCCCACGCCGGAGATCGACCTCGCGTTCGTCGACGCCGACAAGACGGGCTACGGCACCTACTACGACGAGCTGCTGCCGCGGCTGCGACCGAACGGCCTGATCCTCTTCGACAATGCGCTCTGGGGCGGTTCGGTAATCGACTCGCCGAACGCGAGCGCGGTGGCATTGCGGGCGCTCGCCGCCCGCCTGCATGCCGACCCGCGAGTCGACGCCGTGCTGCTCGGCGTCGCCGACGGCCTCCTCCTCGCGCGCAAGCGTTGAGCACCCGACTTGCCACGGGATCGAACGCCGGGCATGCACCCGAAGGTCCCATGCGACCTGCCGACGCCCATGCCGAGATCGTGCGGAGCCGCGTCCCTGCCGAGGGGCGCGCGTGGTTCGACGACGCACTCGCGGCGCTGGACGACGGGTTCGACGCGCCGCGCTTCGCGATCCTCTACGCAGCGGCCGGACGCCGGCTGGGCGCGGAGGCGGTGACGCTCGACCCGGCCGAGGCCGGCCGATGCCAGGCCGCATCGCTCCCGGAGCCCGACGGCTGGGCCCTCGACGAGATCGGCCGCACGGCGCTCCTGCGCACGGCGCTGATGCATCTGCCCGAGTCCGAGCATCGCCTCTTCGTCGACGAGTTGTTCCGCGGCGGCGACAACAGAGAGCGCCAGGCCGTGCTGCGGGCGCTGGCGCTCCTGCCCCGACCCGAGCGGTTCGCGAGCATCGCGGTGGAGGCCTGCCGGACCAACGTGCGGCCGGTGTTCGAGGCGATCGCCTGCCACAACCCCTACGCCCGCAGGCACTTCACCGATCATCACTTCGCGCATCTGGTGCTGAAGGCGCTCTTCACGGGCGTGCCGCTCGCCAGCATCGACGGCCTCGAGGTCCGGCGCACGCCGGACCTGGTCCGCATGGTCGGCGATTACGCCCGCGAACGCCGAGCCGCAGGACGGCCGGTCCCGCCGGACTGCGCCCTCGTCCTCGGGGAGGACCGCATGCCATGACCCCGCTCTTCGATCCGCACATCCACATGACGTCCCGGACCACCGACGACTACCAGGCGATGGCCGCCGCCGGCATCCTCGCGGTCGTCGAACCCGCCTTCTGGCTGGGTCAGCCGCGGACCCGCGTCGGTTCGTTCGAGGACTACTTCCTGTCGCTGGTCGGCTGGGAGCGCTTCCGCGCGAGCCAGTTCGGCATCGCGCACTTCTGCTGCCTGGCGCTCAATCCGAAGGAGGCGAACGACCCGAACGTCGCGCCCGGCGTGCTCGAGCTGCTGCCGCGCTACCTGGAGAAGGACGGCGTGGTCGCAGTCGGAGAGATCGGATTCGACGACCAGACCGCCGACGAGGACCGGTACTTCCGGCTGCAGGCGGAGCTGGCCGTGACGCACGGCCTCCCGCTGCTGATCCACACCCCGCACCGCGACAAGATCCGCGGCACGGCCCGCAGCCTCGACCTCGTGCGCGAGCTGGGCATCCCGCCGGCCCGGGTGCTGATCGACCACAACACGGAGCAGACGCTGCCCATGGTCCTCGACTCCGGCTGCTGGGCCGGTCACTCGATCTACCCCAACACCAAGATGGACGAGGCCCGCATGGTCGGCCTGGTGCGTCAGTACGGTCCCGAACGGCTCCTGATCAACAGCGCGGCGGACTGGGGCATCAGCGATCCGCTCAAGGTACCGTCCACGGTGCGCGCGATGCACGACGCCGGGATCGACGAGGCCACCATCAGGCGGGTGGCCTGGGAGAACCCGGTCGCGTTCTTCGCGCAGAGCGGTCGCCTCGCGCTGCCGGCCGACGCGCCCATCGACCAGCGCCGGCTGTGGGAGGGCAACTCGGTGCTGCGGGGCCAGTCGCCGGTGGTGCGGGGCGCATGAGCACGCTCCACCGCACGCTGGTCCTGAACGTGGTCGGGCTGACGCCCGAGCTGCTGCCGCATGCGCCGGCGCTCCAGGCGCTCGCCGAACGCGGCGCCGTCCGGCCGCTCGAGACCATCGTACCGGCGGTGACCTGCCCCGTGCAGGCCACGCTCGTCACCGGCGCCCTGCCGCGGGACCACGGCATCGTCGGTAACGGCTGGTACTTCCGCGATCTGGCCGAGGTCCTGCTGTGGCGACAGTCGAACCACCTGGTGGCAGGCGAGAAACTCTGGGAGGTCGGTCGCCGGCGCGATCCCGCGTTCACCTGCGCCAAGCTTTTCTGGTGGTACAACATGTACGCCACCGCCGACGTCACGGTGACGCCCCGGCCCATGTATCCGGCGGACGGCCGCAAGCTCCCCGACGTCTACACGCAGCCCGCGTCGCTCCGCGACGAGCTCGCCGCCACGCTCGGGCCATTCCCGCTGTTCAACTTCTGGGGCCCGATGGCCGGCATCGCGTCGAGCCGGTGGATCGCCGACTGCACGCTGCACGTCGACCGGACCCGGCGGCCGACGCTGACGCTGGTCTATCTGCCCCACCTCGACTACCCGCTCCAGCGGCTCGGGCCGGACGATGCGGGCGTCGCCGCCGAGGTGCGCGCGATCGACGCGGTCTGCGCCGACCTGCTGGCATACGCGCGCGCCGAGGGAATGCGCGTGGTGGTCCTGTCGGAATACGGCATGACTCGCGTCACCGGCGCCGTGCACCCGAACCGCGCGCTCCGCGAGGCCGGGCTGCTCGCGGTCCGCACCGAGCTCGGCCGCGAGCTGCTCGACGCGGGGGCGTCGGAGGCATTCGCCGTCGCCGACCACCAGGTCGCCCACGTCTACGTGCGGTCGCGGGAGCGCATCGACGCCGTGCGCCGGCTGCTGGAGGCGCTGCCGGGCGTGGAGCGCGTGCTCGACGACGCCGGCAAGCGCGCCTGCGGTCTCGACCACCCGCGCGCCGGCGAGCTGGTCGCGATCAGCGCTCCGGACCGCTGGTTCACCTATTATTACTGGCTCGACGACGCGCGAGCGCCGGACTTCGCCCGGACCGTCGACATTCATCGCAAGCCTGGCTACGACCCGGTGGAGCTCTTCATCGATCCCGCCATGACCATGCCGCAGGCGTACGTCGCGTTGCAGCTGGTGCGCTCGCGGCTCGGCTTCCGCACCCTGCTCGACGTCATCCCGCTCGACGCCTCGCTGGTGCGCGGCTCGCACGGGCGCCTGCTCGAGCGGGCCGACGCGGGCCCGCTGGTGATCAGCTCCGAGCCCGCGCTGCTGCCGGCGGGTGCGGTCCCGGCGACCGCCGTCAAGGACCTGCTCCTCGCCCACGTGTTCGCGGGCTCAGGTGCCGGGGACCCAGCGCTGGAGCAGGCGGGTGAGCGGCACGGCCGCCGCAGCGACGAGCGCGAGGCCGGGCCGTCCGTGGGCCGCGATGAGCACGGCGTCGAGTAGCGAGATGCCGGCGATGAGCCGGACCACCGCGCCGGGGATGTCGGCCCGCGGGCGCGGGCGCAGCAGGGTCACCGCCCGGGCCGCCCATACCACGTAGGCGAGCAGCGCCACCGCCGTCGCGCCGTCGCCCAGCGCCGCCGGCAGCGTCACCGCGACCGGCGCCACCAGCCCGGCGAGCGGCCAGAGGTTGGCGACAGCCGCCAGCGTCTCGTGTCGGGCGGCGTAGGTGAGGCCGACCACGTAGGCGAGCACGAGCACCCCGCCGAGCACAGCCGCGCCCGGCACGGCACCTGTCGCCGCGGCGGCCGCCGCGCCGTATACCAGCGCGCGGCAGAGGCCCATCCACACCGGGGCCAGGGGATCCCCCTTGTGCCGCCAGTCGTAGTGGACGATGGCCGCGCCGAGCGCGAGCCCCAGGATGGGACCGAGCCGATCCGCCGACACGGCGCCGAGCAGCGCCCATCCCGTGACCAGCAGCGCCGACCCGACGGCGTACACCGTCCTGGCCGACACCGCCCCCGACGGGATCGGGCGCGCTGGCCGCTCTCGCGCGTCCACCGCGTGGTCGAATGCGTCGTTCAAGTACATGCCCCCGACGTAGAAGCACGACAGCGCGACCCCGAGCCCCAGCGCAGCGACCGGGGTCATCGTACCGCCCGCCAGCACGACGCCCGCGAGCGCGTTCGTCCAGACCGTCGGCAGGTTCGAGACGCGGCCGAGCCGCAGCGCCACGTTCGGCGTCATCGGCCGAGCCGTTCCGTCACCCAGGCCAGCTCGCGCGCGACCGCCGTCACCACGTCGGTGGTGCGGAGCGCCGGGGGCAGCACGTCCCAGGTGTAGGTCTCCACTTCGAGATGGGGCGCGATCGGGGCGGCCGCCACGAGGGCGAGGAAGCCGGCCAGGACGTCCTGGGTGTTCTCGAACGGGCCGAGGTCGCGCTGGAACACCGGGACGTGGAAATGCACGCGCCACTCCCGGGCGGGATCGGCGTCCACCGCCGCGAGGGCCTCGGGCAGGTCGGCCCAACGCCGCACCGTTCCCGCCCGGCGCTCGACCACCTGATGGAGGTAGACGCCTTCGACGAAGGGCACCAGGGCGGCGCGCGCGCTTTCGTCGAGCCGCGGGACGCGCAAGCCGGTGCTCAACTGCAGCTTCGCGATCCGGATGGCCGCCCGCGCCGCCGTGGCGACGACGGCGGCGGGTTCCTCGAACTCGACGGCCGCGTGGCAGGCATCGACGCAGAGGCCGAGATGCCGTCGCAACACCTCCTCGGCGCGCGCCCGCGGCACGCCGGCCCGCCGCGTCACTTCGGCGCGCGCGGCCGGCGCGAACCCATGCTCCTCCAGGAACGCCACCGCCTCCGCGGTGGTCTCGAGCATGCACGCAGGCTCGGGCTCGAGCGCCAACACGATGGTCCGGCCTGTCTCTTCGCGGAGGCGGTGCAGCGTCGCCACGTGGGCAGCCAGGTGCGTGGCGATCGTCGTCAGGTCCGTGGCCGAACGCACCGCGGCCCGGAAGGCGCCCGGCACGGTGCTCACACTGCCCTCCAGGCCGGGTTCGTCTGGCAGGAGGCGCGCGAGAATACGCGCCAGCCGATCGCTGTACGCGACGCGTTCGGGGTCGAGCCAATCAGGCAGATACACGCGCTCCTTCACCGCCGTTCCGTGGAACGGTCCGTAGGGGAAACCGTTGAGGGTGAAGACGTAGAGCCCGTGCGCGGCGAGCCATGCGTGGAATCCGTCGAGCGTCACCGGGTCCTCGAGCGCGCGGGCCGCCGCGTCGCCGAGCCGGAGACCGACCCCGAAACGCGCCCCGGGCGAGACGCGATCCTTCACCGCCGCCACCAGGATCTCGAGGTTGCGCCGGACCTCGGGCCAGGTCTCGCCCGGGTGGATGTTCGTGCAATAGGTCAGATGCGGCCCGCCGACCGCCCCGAGCCTCACGAGCCGCCAGTCCGGGCGCGCAGTCGCGCGAGCGCACGCTGCACGCCCTCCGGTCCGACCGCGCCCACCTCGACGCCCCGGCCGACGCCGGCAATGAGGGTCACCGTGAGATCGCCGCCCAGATGCTCGCGAAACTCCTCGAGCCCCCGCAGGATCTGCGGCCGGCCGTCGTGACCGGGCGCCGCCAGCGCATCGTCCCACAGCGTGAAGCCCAGCCGTTCGAGCAACCCGCAGATGCGCTGGGCGGTCGCGGGATCCAGCACGCCCGCGTCCTCGGCGTACAGCGCGTCGAGCGCCATGCCGATGGCGACGGCTTCGCCGTGTCGCACCCGATGGGCCGACAAGGTCTCGAGCGCGTGCGCCGCCCAGTGGCCGTAGTCGAGCGGACGCGCGCTGCCCTGCTCGAACGGGTCGCCACCGGTGGCGATGTGGCGCAGGTGGAGGCGAGCGCACCGGCGCACCAGGGTCGCGAGCGCATCCGGCGCGAAGGCCGCCAGCGCACCGGCCTCGCGTTCCAGCCAATCGAAGAACGGCGCGTCGCACACCAGCGCCACCTTGACGGCCTCGGCCATGCCGGCGCGGAGGTCGCGCGCCGGCAGCGTGTCGAGGAAGCGCGCGTCGTTCACGACCGCGAAGGGCGGGGCGAAGGTGCCGAGAAAATTCTTGGCGGCGAACGCGTTCACGCCGTTCTTGACACCGACGCCGCCGTCACACTGCGCGAGCACCGTCGTCGGCACGCGCACCAGGCGTACGCCCCGGTGCGTGGTGGCGGCCGCGTACCCGACCGCGTCGAGCACGGCGCCGCCGCCGATCGCAAGCACGCACGACTGGCGGTCGACGTGCAGGTCGGCCAGGTGACGGTGCAGCGCCACCACGGCATCCGGATCGTTCTTGATCGCCTCCCCCCCGGTCACCACCAGCGGGGGGGCGGCCAGGGTGAGAACGGCGCGGTTGGCATCCACGACCGCCTCCAACAGCGCACCCAGCCGAGGCCACGCCGCCGCCACCCCGGCGTCGACGATCGGCACCAGGCGATGGCGCCGCGCCGGCTCGAGCCGCGACACCGCCGCGGGCAGGATCGGGTTGTCCGGGGCCAGCACGCCGGCGGTGAAGTAGACCGGGTAGGTGAAGCGAACGGAAAACTCCTGCTCGCAGACGAGCGACGCGTCGGCGGGTGGGCCGTGCAGCGCGGGGGCCGTGAGTCTGGTGCTCGCCATCGGGTCCGGGGACGCGGGCCACATACTAGCCTGCCGGCTCCCGGACTCGCCAGGGAGGTCGGCAGGCCCCCCACGGCCCGCACGCGGCGCGGGACCGGCCCGCCTCACGGGCCGACGCAGGTGTCGAGCGCCGCCGGCAGCTCGGGCTGCCGCCACGCGTAGCCGAGGCGCTCGGCGACCCGCGGCAGTGCGCGCTGCCCGGACAGCAGCATGGTCGCCATCTCGCCCAGCAACACGCGCAGCCCCACCGCGGGCACGGGGAGGAAGGCCGGCCGATGGAGGGCGCGGCCCAACGCACGGGTGAAGTCCTTGTTCGGCACGGGATTCGGTGACGTCGCGTTCACCGGACCGGTCCACGCCTCGTCCCCGAGCGCGGCCAGGATCAACCCGACCACGTCGTCGCGATGCACCCACGACATCCATTGCTTCCCGCTGCCGAGCGGGCCGCCGAGGCCGGCGCGGAACGGGAGCAGCATGGCCGACAGCGCGCCGCCGTCGGGCGCCAGCACGATGCCGAGACGGAGCAACACCACGCGGACGCCGAGGGCTTCGGCACGCCGGGCCTCCGCCTCCCACTCGACACAGACACGCGCGAGGAAATCGGTCCCGGGCCGCGCCGTCTCGTCGAGCGGTTCGTCCCCGCGGTCGCCGTAGTAGCCCACCGCGGAGGCGCTCACGAGTACCTTCGGCCGGGGCTCGGCGGCGGCGAGCGCATCGACGAGCGCGCGCGTCCCCTCGATGCGGCTGCGATAAATCTCGGCTTTGCGCGCCACGGTCCAGCGCGCGCCGGCGATGGGATCGCCGGCGAGGTTCACGATAGCGTCGGTCTCCGGCATGGCCGCGCGCAATCCGTCCCAGCCGATGGCGCGCGCCGGCACGCGTCCCGGCTCGCGGCTCACCACCGTCACCGCGTGACCGGCGCCGCGGAGCGCGTCGCACGCGCGCCGGCCGACCAGTCCGGTTCCTCCCGTCACCAGCACCCGCATGGCCGCGCCCCTACCACGCCCTCCTCCGCGACCCAAATCGAGGGCCGGCTCGCTTGCGACGGGTCGACGCCCTGTGCGACACCGGCGGGCATGACCATGCCGCTCGAAGGCCTCCGCGTCGTCGACTGGACGATCTGGCAGCAAGGGCCGGTCGCCTCCGTCATGCTGGGCGACCTGGGCGCCGAGGTCATCAAGGTGGAAGAGCGCGTGGGGGGGGATCCCGGCCGCGGCGTCCTGCGCGCACAGGGCCTCGATCTGACCGACCGCCCCAACTTCTACTTCGAGGCCAACAACCGCAACAAGAAGAGCCTCACGGTCGACCTGAAGCACCCCGACGGCGTCGAGATCGTGCGCCGCCTCGCGGACCAGGCCGACGTCTTCGTGCAGAACTTCCGCCAGGGCGTGGCGGCGCGCCTCGGGCTCGATGCCGCAACGCTGCGCGCGCGCAATCCCCGCCTCATCTACGCGAGCGCCACCGGCTACGGCCCCGAGGGCCCGGAGAGCGGCGCGCCCTCGTTCGACTACTTGGGTCTCGCGCGCTCGGGCATCATGATGGCCGCGGGCGAGCCCGAGGACCCACCGCTCGCGATCGCGGGCGGCATCGCCGACCAGATGGGGGCCGTGATGCTCGCCTACGGCATCCTGGCCGCGCTGCTGGCGCGCGACAAGACCGGGCGCGGCCAGGAGGTCGACGCGTCCCACCTGGGATCGATGGCGTGGCTGCAGGGGCTCGGGCTGTCGGCGCGGCTGATGCTCGGCCGGGCATTGCCCCGCGTCTACCGCAAGTACGCCACCAACCCGCTGTGGAACCACTACCGCTGCGCCGACGGCGAATGGCTGGCGCTCTCGATGCTGCAGGCCGACCGCTACTGGCCGCGGTTCTGCGAGGTGCTCGGTATCCCGGAGGCGGCGGTCGACGAACGCTTCGCCACCATGCTGGCCCGCATCGGCAACGCGGCGGACTGCGTCGCGCTCCTCGACGCCACGTTCGCCACCCGGCCCCGCGCGGACTGGCTGCAGCGCCTGGCCGAGGGCGGCGATTTCATCGTGAGCATCGTCAACTCCGTCGACCAGTTGCCCGACGACCCCCAGGTGCGGGCCAACCAATACGTCACCACGTTCGAGCACCCCGCTTTCGGGCCGACGCAAGTGGTCGGCGTGCCGGTGCGGCTGAGCGAGACGCCGGGAGCGTTGCGGCTGCCCGCGCCGGAGTTCGGCCAGCACACCGAGGAGATTCTGACCGGCCTGCTCGGCTACTCGTGGGACGAGGTCGGCCGGCTGAAGGACGCCGAGGTCATCTGACGGCGGTGCCCGCGTCGCGCGTGCTCATCGCCGGCTGCGGCGACGTGGGGACGGCCCTCGGTCTCCGGCTCGCCGCCGAGGGCCACGAGGTGTTCGGCCTCCGCCGGCACCCGGAGCGCCTGCCGGCGCCGCTGCACGGGATCGCCGCCGACCTGGCGGCGCCCGCGACCCTCGGCGCGCTACCCGACGACATCACGCTGCTCGCCTATACCGCCGCCGCCGACCGCTCCGACGACGACGCCTACCGCCGGGCCTACGTGGACGGCGTCCGCGCCGTGCTGGCGGCGCTGGCGGCGCGCGGCGCGCCGCTCCGGCGCGTCCTGTTCACGTCCAGTACCGCGGTCTACGGCCAGACCGACGGGAGCTGGGTGGACGAGACGTCGGTCACGGACCCATCCGGCTTCTCCGGCCAGCGCGTGCTCGAAGGCGAACGCCTCGTGCTCGGCGGCGGCGTCCCGGCGGTCGTGCTCCGCCTCGCCGGGATATACGGCCCGGGGCGCACCCGCATGATCGACCGCGCGCGGAGCGGCGACGCCGTCGCGCTGGACGAGCCAGTTCGCTGGACCAACCGCATCCACCGCGACGACTGCGCCGCCGCGGCCCACCATCTCCTGCTCCACCCCGACGGGGCCGGCGTCTGGGTGGGGGTCGACCACGAGCCGACGGACGAGCGCACCGTGCTCGACTGGCTCGCCGCACGGCTCGGCGTGCCCCCTCCGCACCGCACCATCGCCTCCGGCGGCCGCCGCCGCGTCGTCTCCAACAAGCGATGCTCCAACCGCAAGCTCCTCGCCGCGGGGTACCGCTTCCGCTTCCCGACCTTCCGCGAGGGCTACGCTGCGCTCCTCGCCGCCGGGTGAGGCGACGCCCATGGCCTTCCCGTCCGCCCACGCCCGACATGCCCTCGCCGACTGGGGCCTCAGCGCACTCGTGACGCTGCTCCTGTTCGAGCTCGCGGTGCTGAGCCCGCTGACCGAAGTCGGCACCCTCGACCGCCACGTGACCGACGCCACGTTCGTCGCGACCTTGTTGGCGGCGGTCGGCGCCCTGTCGTGGAGGAATCCGCTCGCCCGCTGCTTCCTCGCCACCGCGGCCGGCGCCGTCGCAATCCGTCTCGCCAACCTGGTCCTGCCGGACGCGACCTTGCGGGTCTGGGACGCGCTGCTCACCCTCGCGGCTGCCGCGCTGCTGGCCGCGCTCGTCCTCTGGCAGGTCTTCGCCCCTGGCCGCATGACCGTCCATCGGCTGCTCGGCGCGATCGCCGCCTACCTGCTGATCGGCCTCGCGTTCACGCAGGTGTATCGCCTGATCGCGCACTGGGCCGTGCCGGCCTTCCTGGTCCAAGGCACCCCGTTGTCGTACGACGCGCTCGTGCCGCGGCTCGAGTACTACAGCTTCGTCGTGCTCACGTCGCTGGGCTTCGGCGACATCGTGCCGCTGCACCCGGCCGCCCGCGCGGCGACGGTCGTGGAGGCGCTGATCGGCGTGCTCTACCCCGTCGTGCTGCTCGGCCGACTGGTTTCCCTCGAAACCCGCCCGGCGTCGCGCGAGCGCTGAGTCAGCCGTCCGCGCTGCGGACGACCAGCGGTTCGAGCGCCGCCACCCGCTCGGCCAGGACTGCCGGGTCGTCGGCCCGCAGCGTCACGTGGCCCACCTTGCGGCCGGGGCGCGGCGCCTTGCCGTACAGGTGGAGGTGGGCGCCCGGGATGGCGAGGATCGCCGCCGGCTCGGGCCAGTCGCCGATCAGGTTCAGCATCGCCGAGACACCGACCGGCGTGACCGCCCCGAGCGGCGCCCCGGTGACGGCGCGGACGTGGTTCTCGAACTGGCTGGTCTCGGCGCCCTCGATGGTCCAGTGCCCGGAGTTGTGGACCCGCGGCGCCATCTCGTTGGCGTACAGTTGCCCGTCCACGTCGAACAACTCGAGCGCCAACACGCCGACGTAGTCGAGGTGCGCGAGGAGGCGTCCCACGAGCGTCTCGGCCTCCACGGCCAGCTGCCGGCGACACCGCGGGCGCCGGCGCCGTCGAGCGGCGCAGGATGCCGGCGCGATGAACGTTCTCGACCAGCGGCCAGCACGCCACGGTCCCGTCGCGGTCGCGCACCGCCAGGATGGACAGTTCGCGGCGGAACGGCATGAAGCCCTCGAGGATGCACGGCGCCGGCGCGAGCGCACCCCACCCCGCTCGCGCCTCCGGGGGGGTGGTCACGACCCGCTGGCCCTTGCCGTCGTAGCCGAACCGCCGGGTCTTCAGGACCGCCGGCAGCCCCACCTGATCGAGCGCGACTTCCAGCCCCTCCGCCGAGTCCACGGCCGCGAACGGAGCGGTCGGAATCCCGAGCTGGCGGAACAGCGCCTTCTCGGGCAGCCGGTCCTGTGCGACCGCGAGCGCGTCGGGGGACGGGTAGACCGGCACCCGCGCCGCCAGCGCCCGCGCCGCCGCGACCGGTACGTTCTCGAACTCGTAGGTGACGAGGTCCACCCGCGAGGCGAGCTCGGCCAGGGCGTCGGCATCGTCGGCCGGGGCCACCAGATGGCTGCCGAGCCCGCCCAGCGCTTCCGGTGCCGGATCGAGGAACACGAACTGGTGCCCGAGCGGGTAGCCGGCGAGGGACAGCATGCGCCCCAGCTGCCCCCCGCCGAGCACGCCGATGTTCACCCGGGCTTCCTCGGATCGGGATCGGCCAGCACCGCCGCCGTCTGCTCGGCGCGGAATGCGCGCAGCGCCTCTCGCACCGCCGCGTGCTTGACGCCAAGGATCGCGGCGGCGAGCAGCGCCGCGTTGACCGCGCCGGCGCGGCCCATCGCCAGCGTGCCCACGGGCACGCCGCCGGGCATCTGGACGATCGAGAGCAGCGAGTCGACGCCCTTCAGCACCGCCGATTCCACCGGCACGCCCAGCACCGGCAGGACCGTCTTGGCGGCCGTCATGCCCGGGCAGGTGCGCCGCGCCGCCGGCGCCGGCGATGATCACCTCGAGGCCGCGCGCCTCGGCGCCGGCGGCGTACTCGAACAGCAGGTCGGGCGTGCGGTGCGCGGACACCACGCGCACCTCGTGCGGCACGCCGAGCCGCTCGAGCGTCTCGGCCGCGTGTCGCATGGTGTCCCAGTCGGACCGGGAGCCCATGATGATGCCGACCAGCGCCGCCATCAGCCGAGCATCACCATGCCGCCGTCGACCGGGATGACCTGCCCCGTCACCATCTTCGAGTCGTCGGACGCCAGCCACACGGCCGTGCCTGTCAGGTCGTCGGGCTCGAGGGCGCGGTGGATCGCCATCTGCATGTCGATGATGTACTGGAGATACTGCTCCGGGACGCCCTGCTTCGTCGCTTCGGTCATCGTCGGCCCGGGCGCGATCGCATTCACTCGAATTTGATGAGCGCCCGACCGTGCCGGCCATGAAGTGGGTCATGCCGTTGATGGCTGCCTTCGTCACGCTGTAGTGGAACGACGGGAGCTGGTCGTCGAGCACGGGGTACTCCGGGTGGAGCCAGGCCGCCGACGACGACTGGTTGATCACCGAGCCCCCGCCGCTCTTCGCCATGAACGGGAACACCGCACGGCACATCAGCCAGGTGCCGAAGTAGTTCACGTCGAAGATCTTCTTCAAGTACGCGAACGACGAGTCGAAGTTGTCTATGCCGTGGAAGATGGCCGCGTTGTTGAGCAGCACGTCGACCGTCCCGAAGCGCTCGAACACCGCGGTGGCCATGCGCTTGGTGTCGTCTTCGCTCGACACGTCGACCCGTTCGAAGACGGCGCCGCCGCCGATCTCGCGCGCGACGGCCGCTCCCTTCTCGACGTTCACGTCGGCGACGACGACACGGGCGCCCTCCTGCGCGAACCGGCGCGCGTACGCTTCGCCGATGCCCTGGCCCGCGCCCGTGATGATCGCCACCTTGCCGTCCAGTCGCATGTCGCCCCTCCCTCGCGGCGCTCTGTAGCGCGTTCGGGCCAGCCCGTCGAGGAAACGCCGGCGCGGCAGCCGGCTGCCGTGCATTCCCGGCGCAGATTGCCTGGAATCGGGTCACGCCGGGCGGTAGGACATCGGCGGGATGGCGGGGCGGGTACAGACCGGGCCGATCGAGCGGCGCCGCCCGCCGAGCCTCGACCGCACCGACCTCCGCTGGCTCGCAGCCTGGGTGGGCGTCTTTTTCGCAGGCATTCTCGCGATGCTGGCGGTCCACTGGGTCTACCGGGTCACCGGGCCGCACCCGCACGTGACCCAGGCGATCCGCACCCTGAAGCACCACTCCCGCTGGTTGATCCCCGGCCTGAAGGGCCGCCGCTCCGAGGTGGCGCCGGCCGCATCCCCCCGCTACGCCGGCTCCTCGCCCGCCAGCGGACAGGCAGCGCAGCGCGCGAACGCCTGATCCGGCCGGCACGGCGCGTGGCAGCCCGCCCGCGCCAGCAGATCGACTGCGGTCCAAAGTGGCAGACCCATCACGTTGCACCAGCACCCGGTGATCTGCTCGACCGGCCGGAACGGCTCGTCCTGGATGCCGTAGGCGCCCGCCTTGTCCATCCCGCCACCGGCCGCAACGTACGAGTCGATCTCGTCGGGCCGGTAGCGCCGCATCCGGACGTCACTCCACCGCGCGACGGCGTAGGCGACGCCCGGAGCGCGGACCGCAACACCCGTCACCACCCGATGGGTCCGATCGCGGAGCGTGACCAGCATGGCGCGCGCCTCGTCGGGCGAGGCCGGCTTGCCGATCATGCGACCGTCCAGCACCACGATGGTGTCGGCAGCGAGTACGACCGGCCCCCGCCCCGCGATCGCCGTGGCTTTCGCGGCGGCCACGGCAAGCGCCGCGGCCTCCGCCGGCAGCCCAGCGCCGATCGCCTCCTCGTCGAGATCGGCGGGCGCCACCCGGAAGGCGAGCCCCACGGCGCCGAGCAGATCGCGGCGCCGCGGCGACGCCGATGCCAGGACGAATGGCTCGCCAGGTGCGGGCATGCGCCCATTTGACGCCAGCCTCGGGCCTCGTCGCAAGGGCCCGGCTTGCCGCACCACCACCGCCCGGCTACGAGTGCGCGCCTCGTGCTGTCGCGTCCGTGGTTCGCCGGCGTCCTGGTGGCCCTCCTCGCCGCGCTCATGCTCGGTTCCGGGCTCGGGCGGTCATCCCTCTACGAGCCGGACGAGGCCCGCCACGCCGAGGTCGCCCGCGAGATGCTGGAACGAGCGGAGGGCTGGCGGGACTGGATGACCCTCCGTCACAACTTCGCGCCGTATCGCAACAAACCCGCGCCCTTCTACTGGCCGGTCGCGGCCTCCTACGCGGCATTCGGCGTGAGCGCGTCGTCGGCGCGGCTGCCATCGGCGGTCGCGGGCCTCCTCACCGCGGTCGCGGTGGCCGTCTGGGCTGCCGCGCAGTGGAACGTCCGCACCGGCGTGCTCGCCGGGGCGGTGCTGCTCACCGCACCGGAGTTCGTCCTCCTCGGCCGGTTCGCAACGCTCGACATGAGCCTAACCCTCTGGGTTACCCTCGGCGTGCTGGCGGCGCATCGGTTCGTCGATCGCCCCGGCATGTCACTGGTGCCGGCGGCGGTGGCCGGTGCAGCAGGCCTGCTCTCGAAGGGGCTCCTGGGGCCCGGCTTGATCGCGGTCGTCGGGCTCGTCGAGCTGGCGCGGCACCGCCGCCTCGGCCTCCTCGCCCAGCGAACGGTGCTCGTCGCGGGCTTGGTATTTCTGGGGCTTGCCGTGCCGTGGCACCTGGCTGCCGCCGCCGCGGACCCGCTCTACCTCCGGCAACTCTACGTGGACCAGCAGTGGGATCGCGCCGTCGAGGCGAGCCGGCGCCTGCACGCCCGGTCGGCGCTGTTCTACGTCCCGGTACTGCTGGGCGGGCTCTTCCCGTGGAGCGCGCTCCTGCCGGCCACGGTGCGCGGCGTGCTCTGGCCGGAGCGCCGCGACGACGCCGCGATCTTCTGCGCGGTGTGGGCCGGCGCCGTGCTCCTCGTCTTCTCGCTTGCGCAGGGCAAGGTGGCGTCCTACCTCCTGCCGGCCCTTCCGCCGTTGGCCCTGCTGACCGGCCGATTCCTGGGGTTCGCCGCGTCCGGCGCGACGGCGCCGCTCGAGGCGCGCCTGCTGCGCGTCGGCCTCTGGAGCGTCGCGGGTGTGCTGGCGCTCGCGCCGGTCGCCGCCATCGTCCTGGCCGCCAGCGAATACGGCGGCGCGCTGGTGCCGACCAGCCTGTGGTCGCTCATCGTCCTGGCGCCGGCGGTGGCGCTGGCGGTCCTGCTCCGCCAGGATCGCTTGCGCGCGGCCCTACTCGCAACCGCCGGCACGGCGGCGACACTCGTCCTCGGCTTCTACCACCTGGCCGCACCGGCGCTCATGACCGTCCACAGCGACGTCGCGGTCGCGCATGCCATGCTGGCGGCCGAGCCGAGCCAGGCACGCGTACCGTTGGTGGGCTACCACATCGCCAGCTCATCGCTGCTGTTCTACCTGCGACGCCCCATCTTGTTGCGTGATCGGCCCGGGCAGCTCCGGCGGCTGCTGGAAGCGCACGGCCGGATCTTCGTGGTCACCAGCCCGCGCCACACCGCCGAACTCGAGGCGGCAGGCCCGTTCGTCCGGGTGTTCACCGGCCCCCGGCGCGTGCTCTACGAGGGGCGCATCCCGGGAGGCACCTCCCCTCCCCGGGACGCGGCGGACGGGTTGGGAGAACCTCCCGGGGGCGGTATCATCGCCCCTCCGTGAGCCAGGACTTCCTCGACGTGCGCCGGCACGGCTTCGCCCGTGTCGCCGTCTGCGTGCCCGAAGTGCGGGTGGCCGATCCGGCCTTCAATGCCGACGCGCACCTGCGGGTCCTCTCCCAAGCCCATGAGGCGGGCGCGCAATACGCCGTGTGCCCCGAGCTGGGCCTCTCGGCCTACACCTGCGGCGACCTCTTCTTCCAGGACACCCTCTTGCGCGCCGTGCTGGACGCGCTCCGGCGGCTCGCCGAGGAGACGGCGGGATGGAACATGGCGTTCTCGGTCGGCGCGCCGCTCGCCGGACCCGGCGGGCTCTACAACTGTGCCGTGACGGTCTACGGCGGGCAGCCGATCGCGGTGGCGCCCAAGGCGCATCTGCCAGGCTATCGCGAGTTCTACGAGCCGCGGTGGTTCCAGCCCGCCGCCGCGGCGCCCGCCGACGCGGTCGAGCTGCTCGGGGCTCTCGTGCCCTTCGGCACCGACGTGCTCGTGACGCTGCCCCACCTCGACGGGTTCACCGTCCATACCGAAATCTGCGAGGACCTGTGGGTGCCGGTGCCCCCGAGCGCGCTCGGCGCCCTCGCCGGCGCCACCGTGCTCGCCAACCTCTCGGCGTCCAACGTGACGGTCGGCAAGTGGGAGTACCGCCGCGACCTCGTCCGCATGTCCGCCGCGAAGAACATCGCCGTCCAGCTCTACAGCGCATCCGGCTTCGGCGAATCGACGGCCGACCTCGCCTGGGACGGCCATGGCCTCATCGCCGACCGCGGCGATCTGCTGGCCGAGACCGAGCGCTTCGCCCTGTCCGGTTCGTGCGCCGTCGCCGACGTCGATCTCGCGGCATTGGCGACCGACCGCATGCGGCAAACGTCATTCGGACACAATGCGGCGCTGCATGCCCCCGCGATGCGCACGGTGACTCCGACGCCAGTGACCGACCGGCGGCCGGTGGCCGCATGGCACGCGCTGCGACGGCGGATCGACCCCTTGCCCTTCGTGCCGTCCGACCCGGCGCTGCGCAACGAACGATGCCACGAAATCTTCCGGATCGAGGCGACCGCGCTCGCGCAGCGCCTCCGTGCGCTGCCGGACGGCATGCGCCGGCTGGTGGTGGGCGTGTCCGGCGGCCGCGACTCGACGCAGGCGTTGTTGGTGGCGGTCCACGCCATGGACCTCCTGGCGCAGCCTCGCCGCGACATCGTCGGCGTCACCATGCCCGGCTTCGGCACGTCGGACCGCACGCGCACCGTC
Source organism: uncultured delta proteobacterium (assembly GCA_963851365.1). Lineage (GTDB taxonomy): Bacteria > Desulfobacterota > Binatia > DP-6 > DP-6 > CAVQLX01. The sequence goes on from CAWKPA010000004.1 coordinate 53,761, forward strand.
GCCGCGCGACCTGATGCGGGCGCTCGGGGTGACCATTCGGGAGCTGCCCATCCACGACGCGGCGGGTTCGATCTTCACGGCGATCGGCCACGACGACGCGGTGGAGGACGTCACCTTCGAGAACGTGCAGGCGTGGACGCGGAAGATGCTGCTCTTCTCGGTCGCGTCGCAGGTGCGCGGGCTCGATCTCGGCACCGGCGACCTCTCCGAGTTGGCGCTCGGCTTCGCCACGTACGGCGGCGATCACATGTCGCACTATGCGGTGAACGCCGGGATACCGAAGACCTTGGTGTCGGAACTGATCCGTTGGGCGGCCGAGGCGGTGTTCCACCACGAGCCCGCCGTCGCTGCCGCGCTGCGCGAGGTGCTCGACACGCCGATCAGCCCCGAGTTGCTGCGACCCGGCCCCGACGGCGAAATCCGGCAGCGCACCGAGGACCTCGTCGGCCCCTACGAGCTGCACGACTTCTTCCTCTACCACCTGCTCCGCTTCGGGTTCGGGCCTCGCCGCATCGCCCGGACGGCGCTGGCGGCGTTCGACGGCCGATACCCGCTGGCGGAGATTCGCCGCTGGCTGCTGGTCTTCCTGCGGCGCTTCTTCGCCAACCAGTTCAAGCGCGACTGCGTGCCGAATGCGCCGAAGATCGGTTCGGGCGGATCCCTGTCACCGCGGGGCGACTGGCGCATGCCGAGCGACGCCTCGCCCGCCGCCTGGCTCGCGGAGGCGGAGTCGATCCCGCCGGCGATCCGCGCCGTGGCGACCGTGGGAGCACGGGGCCGCGCCGGGCGCGCACTGCCCCGTCGCCTGCGCTGACGCGCCGGGGGTCGGCGCTCAGCCGCCGCGGAACACGATCAGGCCGTGCGACGGGTCGTACGGCGAGACGGCGATGGTCACGCGGTCACCCGGGATGACCCGGATGTGGTACCGTCGCATGCGACCGCCGATCTTGGCGAGAAACTCCATGCCATTGTCGCCCTTCACCCGGTAGTTGCCTCCGGCGAGGGCTTCGACGATGGTGCCTTTGATTTGAATGAGGTCGTCGCGAGCCAAGCCTCACTCGGCTAACACAGGCGGGCTGCAGGTGCAACGGCGAGCGCGGGATCCTGCTTTCTAGCCCAGGCCGAGCTTGGCCTTGCCGTCGGCGCTGATGCGCGCGGGGTGCCAGGGCGGGTCGAAGACGACGTCGACCGAGACGTTGTCCTGCCCGAGCGCACTGACCCGCCGCTTGACGTCCTCCGGGATCTGCTTGGCCGACGGACAGGTCTCGGAGGTGAGCGTCATGCGTGATCGCGATGCGGGCGGGATCGATGTCGATGCCGTAGATCAGCCCGAGGTCGTAGACGTTCAAGGGGATTTCGGGATCGAAGCACTCGCGCAACGCGGCCACGACCTGGGTGTCGCTGACGGGGCCGCCCCGAACCGTGATCTCCGTGCCCGTTCGGGCAGGCGGAGGAGGCGGCGGGGGGATCGACGCGTCGCGGTCGCGCGGGCCCGTCCAGGCGTGCATGCCGCCAGCCAGATTGAGGAGCCGGGTCCATCCGTGCTCGGCGAGGACGTCGCACGCCTGCGCGGCGCGCGCGCCGGCGGCGCAGGTGACCAACAGGAGGCGGTCGCGCGGCGGCAGCTCGTCGAGCCGGTCCTCGAGCTCGTCGAGCGGGATGGGGTGCGCGCGCGGGATGTGGCCGGCGTTGAACTCGGCCGGCGTGCGGACGTCGAGCACGAACAGCTCCGGGTCCTGCTGATAGAGGACCAGGGCCGGCGCCGCTTCGATCGCGCGGAAGGTGGCACCGCGCACGATGGCGTCCCACGGCGGCGGGGTTCCCGCCGCGACTTCGGCCAGATGCGTCCGGGTCAGTGCGAGGCCCCGGTCGAGTTCGCCGCGCAGGTCGTCGAGCTGGCGTCGCAGGGACCCCACGTCGGCGAGCCGGCGCTCCAGCTCGACCACCCGGCCCCGCAGCCACCAGGAGGCGGCGCCCAGGACCACGAGCGCGCCGATGAGCACCATCGTCATCAGGGCTCCCCTTATACCCGTTGACAGCTCCGATGCACCATGGTGAGCCGGTGCGCCATGCAGGCCATCCTCGTGCGGGAGCCCGGCGACGAAACCGTTCTGGTCCTGGGCGACGCCCCCGCTCCCGCCCTCGATCCCGCCGATGTTCGCATCCGTGTCCGCGCCACGGCCGTGAACCGCGCCGACTTGCTGCAACGCCAGGGCATGTACCCCCCGCCCCCCGGCGCCTCGCCGATCCTGGGCCTCGAGTGCGCCGGCGAGGTGCTCGACGTGGGGCCGGAGGTCCACGGCCTGCGACCTGGCCAGCGCGTCATGGCGCTCCTGGCAGGCGGGGGCTACGCGGAGGAGGTATGCGTCCATCACGGCTCCGTGCTGCCGGTGCCCGACGGCATGACCGACGACCAGGCCGGCGCCTTCCCCGAGGTGTTCCTGACCGCGTTCTCGAACCTCTTCATGCCCGGCCTCGGCGCACTGGCCGCGGGCGAGCGCGTCCTGGTCCACGGCGGCGGCGGCGGCGTCGGGACCGCGGCCATCGCGCTGCTGCGGGACGCGGGCCATCCCGTCTACGTCACCGTCGGGAGCGCCGAGAAGGCGACCCGCTGCCTCGAGCTGGGCGCGACGGCCGCCATCGACTACCGGCGCGAGGAATTCGCCCCGCGCATCCGCGAGCTGACCGACGGGGCCGGCGTCGACGTGATCCTCGACCACATCGGGGCCAAGTACCTGGCGGCCAATCTCGAGGCCCTCAGCGTCGGCGGCCGATTGGTGGAGATCGGGCTCATGGGCGGCGCCAAAGCCGAGGTGAACCTGGGCGCGCTCTTGACCCGACGCCTCGCGATCATCGGCTCCACGCTGCGCGGGCGCAGCGTGGAGGAGAAGGCGGCCATCGTGCGCGGCTTCCGCGATCGTTTCGGGGATGCGCTGGCGGGCGGGCGGCTCCGCCCCGTGGTCGATCGCGTCCTGCCGCTGGCGGAGGCGGCGGAGGCGCATCGCCTCATGCGGTCGAGCACACATTTCGGCAAGATCGTGCTGCGGGTCGCTTGAGCGCGCCGACCGACCCACGCTATGCCTCCCAGCCGCCGCACGACGGCGAGGAGGCAACGATGGCTGACGCCGACGACTGGATGGCCCGCGGGCTCGAGGTGGTGGCCACGCTGTGGGGGACGCGCGCCGGCGCGCAGGAGTTGCCCGCGCAGAAGCTGGCACCGGAGTTCTTCGGGCTCGTGCCGCAGTTCGTGTTCGGGATGTTCTGGTCGCGCCCGAACCTCGACCTGCGAAGCCGCAGCCTCTGCACCGTCGCGCAACTCGCCGCGCTCGGCAAGACGGACGAGCTGCGCGGCCATCTCGCCGGCGCCCTCAACCTCGGCATCCGGCGCGAGGAGCTGATCGAGGTGCTGATGCAGACCGCCTGCTACGCCGGGGTGCCGGCAGCCGTTCAAGCGCTGAATGCGGCCGCCGACGTCCTCGGCGCCAAGGACTGACCGACGACCGGCCGCTTCGCGCCCTCGCCTACCGGCGATCTCCACTGGGGCTCGGCGGCCACGGCGCTCATCGCCTGGCTGTCGGCGCGCGCCACCGGCGGACGCTTCATCCTCCGGGTGGAGGACCTCGACGGCCCGCGCGTCGTGCCCGACGCGGAGGCGCGACAGCTCGAGGACCTGCGCTGGCTCGGGCTCGACTGGGACGAAGGCCCGGACGTCGGCGGGCCGGTCGGCCCCTACCGGCAGTCCGCGCGCACCGCGCACTACGACGCCGCGCTGGCGGCGTTGGCCCGCCAGCGCCTGCTCTACCACTGCGATTGCTCGCGCGCGGAGATCGCGCGCGTCGCCAGCGCGCCGCATGCCGGCGACGAGGGGCCGCGCTACCCCGGCACGTGCCGCCCCTTCGGGCTCGCTCCGCGCGCCTGGAAGCGTCCGCCGGCGCTCCGCCTGCGTGTGCCGCCCGGCGAGGTCGTCATCGACGACCAGCTTCAGGGCCGCATCGCCCAGGACGTCGCCGCCGTCGTCGGCGACTTCGTGCTCCGCCGCGGCGACGGCACTGTCGCCTATCAGCTTGCCGTCGTGGTGGACGACCTCGCGATGGGCGTCACCGAGGTGGTGCGCGGCGCCGACCTGCTCTGGTCGGCCCCGCGGCAGGCGCTGCTGGCGCGGCTCCTGGGCGGCATCGCCCCCGCCTGGGCGCACGTGCCGCTCGTCGTGGCGGCCGACGGGATGCGGCTCGCCAAACGCGGCGACGGCGTCACACTGCGCGAGCAGCGCGCCGCCGGCGCCCCGCCGCCCGCACTCCTACGCGCGCTGGCCCGGCTTCTGGGACTGCCGGTGCGCGACACGCCCGCCGCCATGGCCGTCGCCTTCGACCGGCGCGTGCTGGCCGGGCGCACGATCGTCCACCTCCCGCGCGGCGGGCTCGTCGCCAGCGGGTGATCCGCCCACCAGCAAGCGACGGCCGGCAGTGAGCCCGAGAACCATGAGCCCCGCGAGCGCGGCACCGGGCAGCACGATGTCCCGGTCGACCATGGCGGCGGCGGATTCCGCATTGGCCACCCGGTGCGCGAATACCACCGCCAGCGCCATCATGGGCAGGACACCAAGGGCCGTACCGAGCAGGTAGTCGCCCAACCGGACGCGGCTGGCACCGAGAGCCCAATTGAGCGGCGGCGACAGGAAGAGCAGCACGCGCAGCACCAGGACGAGTGCGAGCCCGTTGTGGTGCAGGCGTTGATCGAGCGCCCGCAGGCGCGGGAAGCGTTGCCGCAGCGCCCGCTGGGCCCACGCCTGCGCGGTGTAGCGCACGAGCAGAAAGGCCGTGGCCGTCCCGATCATGGCCGCGACCCAGGCGTAAACAAACCCGCGCACCGGACCGAAGAGCAGCCCCCCGGTGCCGACCAACAGCAACTCCGGTCCAGGCAGGAAGAAGCCGGCGATCATGATCGCCATGAAGACGAGCGGTCCGAGCGGCCCCCAGGCATCCACCAGAACCCGCACACTGTCGAGCGTCACCCCCTGCCACGGGTTCCATCGCCACAGCGCGAGCCCGACCGCCGCCACGGCCCCGCCCGCCAGCAGCATGCGGCCGACCCGCGGCACCGTCATCCGATCCACCCCGCTCAGCCACGCGGGGGCGACAGCCGCAGCTGCACGTTCGCCTGCCGCTCGATGAGTTCGACGACGTCGGTGAAATCGTGATCGCCGAGTCCGGCTCCGAGCGCCGCGACCAGCGACTGCGCGACCTGCGCCGACACCGGAACGGGCACGCCGTGCTCGCGCGCGACGTCGAGCAGGAGCCCGGCGTCCTTCGCCGCTAGCGACAGCGCGAACATGGTCGGACGCCCCCGTTCGTTGATGCCCTCGACCATACGGTCGGTGAAGAAGTTGCCCGCCCCCCCGGTCCGGATGGCTTCCACCATGGTCCGCAGGTCGACACCGGCCTTGGCGGCGACCGCCAATACCTCGAGCGACGCGCAGGTCGCGGTGAACGCGATCAGGCTGTTCACCAGCTTGCCGGTGTTGCCGAGCCCGAGCGGGCCCAGGTGAAACACGGCGCGTCCCAGCGAGCGCAGCAGCGGCTCGACGCGCTCGACGATCGCCGGTGCTCCCCCCACCAGGAACACCAGCATGCGCGCCTGCGCACCCGGCGCACCACCGGTGAGCGGCGCCTCCAGAAGATGGCACCCGCCGGCCGCGAGGCGTGCGCCGAGCGCGCGGACACTGGCCGGGGCGTTGGTGCTCAGATCGACCAGGACCGCCCCGGGCTCCGCTGCGGCCAGCCACCGCTCCGCCACCTCGTCCACGACCGCCGGCGTCGGCAGCGACAGGAAGGTGATCTCGCTGCGCTCGGCCACCCGGGCGGGCGAATCGGCCGTGCGCGCGCCCAGGCCGACGAGGGGCAGCAGGCGGTCGGGACTGGCGTCGTGCACGCTCACGTGATGGCCGTCTTGCAGCAGATTGGCGGCGATGGCGCCCCCGATGTTGCCGCAGCCGATGACGCCGATCCGCCGGCCCGTACTCATGACGGCCGCCGGCCTACTTCGGCGCCATACGAATGGCGCCGTCGAGGCGAATGGTCTCGCCGTTCAGCATCACGTTCTCCATGATGTGCCGGACCAGGGCGGCGAACTCCGCCGGTCGCCCGAGGCGCGACGGGAACGGAATCTGGGCCGCCAGCGCCTGCCGCAGCGGTTCCGGCGCCATGGCGAGCATCGGGGTGTCGAAGGTGCCGGGTGCGATGGTGAGCACACGGATCCCGAGCGAGGCCAGATCGCGCGCGATCGGGAGCGTCATCCCGACGACTCCGCCCTTCGACGCCGAGTAGGCCGCCTGGCCGATCTGCCCGTCGAAGGCGGCGACCGATGCGGTGTTGACGATCACGCCGCGCTCGCCCTCCTCGTTCGGCGTGTTCTTCACCATCTGGGCGACCGCCAGGCGGATGACGTTGAAGGTGCCGATCAGATTCACCTGGATCACCTTGGTGAAGAGGTCGAGCGGGTGCGGGCCCTCGCGGGTGACGGTCCGCATCGCGATACCGACGCCCGCGCAGTTGACCGCCGCATGCAGCGCACCGAAGCGATCGACCGCCGCCGCCACCGCAGTCGCCACCTGCGCTTCGTCGGTCACGTCCGCGGGGGTGAATCCGACACGGTCGCCGAGCTCCGCGACGAGATTCTCGCCAGGCGAGCCCGGCCGGTCGAGGATCATCACCCGACCGCCCGCGCCCGCCAGGGTTCGCACCGTCGCCTCGCCGAGGCCAGAGGCCCCACCGGTCACGAGCGCCACACTGTTCGCGATCTGCATGGCCGTGAGTCATAGCGCCCGCCTCCCGCGAAGGCCAGCCGCGCTTGCACGGGTGTGTGGCGGCCCGTCAAAGTGGTGCGCATGCACCTCGACCTGCGCGGCCACCCCCTGCACACCCGCGCGCTCTCCGTCAGCCTGGTTCACCGGGAGGACGGCCGGCTCGACGTGCACGGCTCCCTGCTCGACCTCCGCAAGCGCGGGTTCGTTCCCGTCGCCGGCGATCTCCAACCATCCGGCGTCGTGCACCACATGCTGCTCGACGGCGTGGTCGACCCCGTGCGCGGGGTCCTGGATGCGCTCGAAGCCCGGCAACCCGCGGTCGCGTTCGAGCCGGCGGCGATCACGCGGGGCGAGAGCTGTCGGGACCCGGTCGAGCGCGTGCGGTCGCTGGCCGGCAGCCCCCTCGACGCCGGCTTCGCCCGGCGGCTCGGCGAGGAGATCGGCGGACCGCGTGGGTGCTCCCACGTGCTCACGTTGGCCCACCTGCTGGGAGCCACGACCGCCTGGGCGCTGGCGCATCCGCGCGACGCCGGGCACCTGCCGGGCGCCCGGGTCTTCCGCCGCGACGTCGTCATCGACGGCGTCGAGCCCGCGCCGGGCGAGATCGCGCTCGGCCTGCAGCTCACCGACCTTCGGCTGGCGGCGGCCCCCGCGGTGGCGCGAGCCATGGACCGCTTCGATGCCAGCCACGAGGTGCGTGCGGTCGCCGTCGTCGATCTGGGACGATACGCCCTCGGCCCCGTGCGCATCGGCGAACGCCGGCGGACCGCCGCCCGACTCGACGCCCCCTGGACGCCGCACGGCGACGCGGCAGCCGTCGCATCCGGCCTCTCGCTCGCGCGCGGCGTCAGCGCGACGCTCCTCGAGCGACTCGGTGGGCGGCCCGACGACGGCCCGGTGCTCGACGGGCTCCTCATGCTCGCCCCCGCGCTGATCCAGGTGTTCGCCGCCATGTCCGACGCCTGGCCGGCGCAGGCGCGTCACGAGCGGTGGCTACTCGGCATGGGCGGCCGCCCCGACTCCTGCTGGATGTGGCGGCGCGACGGCGCGCTCCAGGCCGCGCGTACCCCCGAAGACCCGACCATCGGTTGAGGCGTTGCCGGAGCAGCGCGATCCCGGTTTAATCGGGGGGGATGGCCGAGCGCCGGGAAGAGGGTGATGTCCGCGTCGTCGAGCGGACCCAGCAGCAGGAACAGCTCGCCAAGCCGAAGCGCTGGAAGGTCCTGCTCCACAACGACGACTACACCACCATGGAATTTGTCGTCTGGGTGCTCCAGGCGGTCTTCCACCACGACGAGACCACGGCCACGCAGATCATGCTGCACGTCCACCGCACCGGCATCGGCGTGGCGGGCGTCTACACCAGAGAAGTCGCCGAGACCCGCGTCGCCCAGGTCGAGGCGCTCGCCCGCGAGCACGAGTTCCCGCTCCGCTGCAGCATGGAGGAAGCCTGAGCATGCGGTTGTCACGAGCCCTGGAGAACACCCTCGCCCTCGCCGTACGCGAGGCGCGCCGGCGACGGCACGAGTTCCTCACGCTGGAACACGTCCTGTGGGCCATGCTGCACGACGATGCGGTCGCCGGAGTCGTGCGGGCCTGCGGCGGCAACGTGCCCAGGCTCACGCGTGACCTCGAGACGTATCTCGACGAGCAGGAGGCGCTGCCGATCGACCAGGATCGCCCACCGCAGCAGACCATCGCCTTCCAGCGCGTACTCCAGCGGGCTGCCGCCCACGTCCAGTCGTCCGGCCGCGACGAGATCGACGGTCGCAACCTGCTGGCGGCCATCTTCCGCGAGCCGGACTCGCACGCCGCCTTCCTGCTGTCGCAGCAGGGCATCAGCCGCCTCGACGTCATCACCTACCTGTCGCACGGCATCGCCAAGACGCCGGAGACGCCCGACGCGCAACCGGGCGGCGACGGGCCGGACGACGACGAGGGCGGCTCCGCCGCGCGACCCGCTCGCCGCCTACACGGCGAACCTGGTCGAGCGCGCCGCGGCCGGACAGATCGACCCGCTGATCGGCCGCGAGCGGGAGCTGGAACGCACCATCCACGTGCTCTGCCGGCGTCGCAAGAACAACCCCGTGTTCGTCGGCGACCCGGGCGTCGGCAAGACGGCGATCGTCGAGGGCCTGGCGCTGCGCATCCACGAGAAAGCGTGCCGCGCGCGCTCGAGCAGGCGCAGATCTTCGCGCTCGACATGGGCGCGCTGCTCGCCGGCACCAAGTTCCGCGGCGACTTCGAGGACCGGCTGAAGGCCGTCCTGGGCGCGCTGAAGCAGCAGCCCGGCGCCATCCTCTTCATCGACGAGATCCACACCGTCGTCGGCGCCGGCGCCACCAACGGCGGCTCGATGGACGCCTCCAACCTGCTCAAGCCCGCGCTCGCCAACGGCGAGCTGCGCTGCATCGGCGCGACGACGTACCAGGACTACAAGCAGCACTTCGAGCGCGACCGCGCGCTGGCCCGGCGCTTCCAGAAGATCGAGGTGACGGAGCCGAGCGTCGAGGAGACGGTCGCAGATCCTCCACGGGCTCAAGCGCCACTACGAGGAGCACCACGGCGTCCACTACACCGACGACGCGCTGTCGGCCGCGGCGGAGCTGGCCGCCAAGCACGTGCACGACCGCTTCCTGCCCGACAAGGCGATCGACGTCATCGACGAGGCCGGCGCCGCGGCGCAGGTGCGCCCGACAGCGAGAGCCCCGAAGACCGTCGGCACGCGAGGACATCGAGCACATCGTCGCCACCATGGCGCGGATCCCGCCGCGCCGGTCTCGACCTCGCGACCGCGAGCGGCTCGAGACGCTCGACCGGGACTTGAAGCTGCTGGTCTTCGGCCAGGACCAGGCGGTCGCCGACGTCGTGTCGCGCGATCAAGCTCGTCGCGCGCCGGCCTCGGCGCGCCCGACAAGCCGGTCGGCTCGCTTCCTCTTCGCCGGCCCGACCGGCGTCGGCAAGACCGAGCTGGCCAAGCAGCTCGCGGCGTCGCTCGGCGTCGAGTTCCTGCGCTTCGACATGAGCGAGTACATGGAGAAGCACACCGTGTCGCGGCTGATCGGCGCGCCGCCCGGCTACGTCGGCTTCGACCAGGGCGGCCTGCTCACCGACGCGATCCGCCGCACGCCGCACGCCGTGCTGCTGCTCGACGAGATCGAGAAGGCGCACCCCGACCTCTTCAACATCCTGCTGCAGGTGATGGACCACGCGACGCTGACCGACAACAACGGCCGCAAGGCCGACTTCCGCCACGTGATCCTCATCATGACGACCAACGCGGGCGCGCAGGAGATGGCCGCCGCCGCGATCGGCTTCGGCGCGGCGTCGAACGCCGACAAGGGCCAGAAGGCGCTCGAGCGCCTGTTCAGCCCCGAGTTCCGCAACCGGCTCGACGCCGTCGTCCAGTTCGCGCCGCTCGGCGCCGACGCCGTCGAGCGCGTGGTCGACAAGTTCATGACCGAGCTCGACGCGCAGCTCGCCGCGAAGCGTGTCACCATCGAGCTCACGCCGGCGGCCCGGCGCTGGCTCGCCGAGCACGGCTACGACGCGACCTTCGGCGCGCGCCCGATGGCGCGGCTCATCCAGGAGCACGTCAAGCGGCCGCTCGCCGACGAGATGCTCTTCGGTCGGCTGCAGCGACGGCGGCCGGGTCGAGATCGACGCCGGCGACGACGGCCTGCGTTTCACCTATGCGCCGCTCGAGACGCCGCCGGTGCCGGCGCCCGCCGACCCGGCGTGACGCCGGGCGCCGACGGCTGGTACGGGCTCGGCGGCGGCGCCGTGCGACCCATGCCCCCGGGCTTCGACCCGATCCTGCCCGACCTCCTGGTGGGCGAGTACCCGCGGCGTGGAGGACCTCGCCTGGCTTCAGGCGCGCCATGGCGTGTCGGCCGTCGTGAGCCTGCAGGACGACGCCGACCTGGCGAGCAAGCGGCTCCGACTCGCCGACGTCGAAGCCGCCTGCGCGGCGCTCGGCCTCGTGCTCGCGCGCGTGCCGGTGCCCGACGGGGACGCCGAGGTACTGGCCGCCCGGCTCCCGGCCGCCGTCGACGCCGTCCATGCGCAGCTCCGCGCACACCGCCGCGTCTACTTGCACTGCAACGCCGGATACAACCGCGCCCCGACGGTCGCCATCGCCTACCTGCACGTCCACCATGCGCTGCCGCTCGCGATCGCCTGCGAGACCGTCAAGCAGCGCCGCTCCTGCGTTCCGTACGTGGGCGCGATCCGGGCCTGCTACGGCGACCGGCTGGCCTGACCCGACATCACCCGTCGCGCTTGTGCGCGGTCTGGCCGTCGAGCCACTCCATTTCCCCGGCGACGTGCTCCCGCTCGCGCGCGAGCCAGTCGGCGACGGCGGCGCGGAACCGGCGGTCTCGGATCCAGTGGAGGCTCTGGGTCGGCGCGGCGTCGAACCCCCGCGAGCTGCTTGAACTCGCCGCCGGCGCCCGGCTCGAAGCGCGACAGCCCCTGGGTGATGCAGTGCTCGATCGCCGCGTAGTAGCTGACGTTGAAGTGGAGGTGGCGAAGGGGCTGGAGCGCGCCCCAGTAGCGCCCGTAGAGCACGCCGCCCTTCTGGACGTTGATGGTGCCGGCGACCACCTCGCCGCGCCGGCGAGCCAGCACCAGGCAGAGGCGCGGCTCGCCAGCGTTCGAAGGCGATCTCGAAGAGCCGCTCGTTCAGATAGCGTTGCCCCCACGGATTCGTGTCGACGGTGGCGCGATAGAGCCGGTACGCCAGGGGCGCCAGCTCCACCGGAATGGCGTCGCCCACCAGCGTTTCGATCTCGACCCCCTGCTCCGCCAGCTCGCGGCGCTCGCGGCGGACCTGGTTGCGGCGCTTGCTGCGCAGGCTGCCGAGGTAGTCGTCGAAGCTCCGGAAGCCGCGGTTCACCCAGTGGTACTGGTAACCGGCGCGCGGAAGCCAGCCGCGCGCCGCCAGGGCGTCGCGGTCCGCGTCGAGGCAGAAGTTGACGTGCACCGACGAGAAGCCCTGCTCCGTCGCAGACGCGCTTCCAGCGCGCCGGCGATCTGCGTCGGCGACCGCCGCGTGCGCGCCCGGCGCCGTCAGGACGCGCGCTCCCGTGACGGGCGTGAAGGGTACCGCGACCAGCAGCTTCGGGTAGTACCGAATTCCCGCCCGCTGCGCCGCCAGACGCCCAGCCGTGATCGAAGACGAACTCCCCCTGGCTGTGCCCCTTGACGTAGAGCGGGCACGCGCCGACGAGGCGCGTCGGCGTCCCACAGCGTCAGGTGCTGCGGGAGCCACCCGGTGCGGCCGCCGACCGTCGCCCGCCTCTTCGAGGGCGGCCAGCCACTCCCACTCGAGGAACGGCGAGCCGTCGCCGACGAGCGCGTCCCAGGCCGTCGCGCGGGACGTCGCGGAGCGCCCCCACCACCCGGAGCGTCGTCACCTGCGTGCGCTACGAACGCAGCGACGCCGCCACCTCGGCATAGCGGTCGAGCAGTGGCAGCACCTTGTCGGGCCCGGCGGGCGGCAGGCCGAAGATGGCCCGCGTGACACCGCCGTCACGCAGCGTCGCCAGCGTGTCACGGTCGGCGGGGGCACCGTAGACGTTCACCGAGATGGTCGCCGGGTCGCGTCCGCGCTCGCGGGCCAGGCGGTGGAACGCGGCGATCTCCTCCGTCAGGGCGCCCGCGCGCACGCCGATGGGGATCCAGCCGTCGCAATACTCCACAACGCGGGCGAGTGCCTTCGGGCCGTGCGCACCGAGGATCACCGGCGGGCCGGGCCGCTGCATCGGCTTGGGCCAAGACCAGATCGGGTCGAAGCGGACCAGGTCTCCCTCGAAGCTGGCTTCGTCGGTCGTCCAGATGTCCCGCATGGCCTGCACCCGCTCGCGCAGCAGTTTCCACCGGGTGCGGAACACCGTGCCGTGGTTCTCCATCTCCTCGGCGTTCCACCCGGCCCCGATGCCGAACAAGACGCGGCCGCCGGAGAGGTGATCGAGCGACGCGATCTCTTTCGCCGTGGTGATCGGGTCGCGCTCGATCAGCAGGCAAATGCCCGAGGCGACTTTCATCCGGGTGGTGACCGCCGCCGCCATCGACAGCGCCACGAACAGATCGTGCGTATGCGCGTACTCCTTCGGGAGCACCGGTCCGCCCGGCCACGGACTGCGGCGCGACGTCGGGATGTGCGTGTGCTCGGGGAACCAGATCGACTCGAACTGCCGCGCCTCGGCCTCGCGCGCCAGCGCGTCGGGGCGAATGGCGTAGTGGGTGGCGAACATCTGCACGCCGAACAGCATGCCGCCCGGCTATGCCGGCGGGCGACTCCCGTCAACCCGAGACCGGCAGGCCGGCCAGGCCGCGCGCGTCCTGCTGGGATTGCCCGCTCATGGACTGTACCAGATGGGCGAGGTCCAGGCGCGCTCGCGAATCGTCTTCGGCACCGCGGGGTCACAGCACGCGGCGAGCGAGCCCGTCGCCGTCTCCGGACGCGCGCAGTCGACCTGGTGCCGCAGACAGGCCCAGGCGCTCCACCGACAGGTCGGCTGCTCGAGCACCCGCACGTAGTACGCGGCATGCCGCGTGGCATCGAACGCCGGATCACGCCAGACCGCGCAGAGCGCGTCGCGGCCGACGTGCCGCACCCGGCAGGTCGCGGCGTCCACGGACACGGCCGCGGGGATGGCCGCCCCCACCACCTCGAACACCTGCTCGCGCGCCCGACCGTCCTCCTCCCAGAGCTTCACCACCTGGAGGCGTTCGAGAGGCACACCCGGCCGCCCAGTGCATCCAGGATCGCGCACGGCCGAGATGGCGAACGTGGGGACGCCGCCGCCCGGCGGCGCCGGGGGCAGGTCTGCGCCCATCGGGACTCCACGGGCGTACCCCACGGCCGCAAAATCGTGCCGCGCGCAGAGATCGTCCGGCAGACCCCAGCCCCCGAAGACGCGTACCACCGGACGGGACCCGCTCGTCGCGTATACCTCGCGTCGCCGCATCGCTTCGAAGAGCGCATCGCGGGAGTTCTCCTCTGCCCAGATCACGGCGAGCCCGCCGGGATTGTTCTCCGGCTGGTCCGGGAAGGGGGGAATGCCGTGCGCCGCGAAGACGAGCCCGGCGCCGTGCCCCGTGTGCTCGTCCTCCTCGACCTGACCGGCCGCCGAGAAGTGCGTGTCCGTCGACCCGATCAGGCCGAACTGCATCGGGTTGACCCCGAGGCGCCGGCGCTCGACGAGCCCGAGGCCGAGGCCGTCGCGCACGAAGCTGCCCGGCGGCGCGACCCGCCACTTCGCTGGCTGCGCGCTGTCCGCCATGATGGCGTAGGGGAGCTTCTCGAACCGGCACTCCTCGTCGGCCGAGAGCGGCCCGCATTCCGAGTCGCCCTTGTGCTGAACGACCTCGACCAGTCGTTCCAGGGACGCCCGGACCGGCGCATCGGCCGGATCGACCGGCTGGAACATGCGGCCGTCCGAGACGTTGGAGTTATGCGGGATCGCGATCGCCTCGCAGCCATCGCCGCGCTCGGTGCACCCCGCGCGCAGCGCCGCCCAGAGCCCGTGTGGGGTGGGCGTCTCGATGTAGGTCGTCGGCTGCGCCTGCACCGCCGCGTTGCGGAAGATCACGTTGCGATGGAGGTTGGCGCCGCCGGGCATGCTGGTCCACTCGTAGCCGACGAAGGTGGTGAACCGGCAGGCGGCCGTTCGATCGTAGAACTCCTCGGCCGCCTCGCGAATCTCCCGCCACGGCCCCGCGGCGGCGGCGCGACAGACCGCGCCCTCGGGCCCGCACAACGAGTACCGGCGCGGGGTGGCCGCGCTGTAGACGAACCCGTTGACCAGGATGTAGCCGAGGCGGGGCCACCGCCGCATCAGCGTGCAGATGAGGGACCCCGCGGCGGGGCCGTCCCGGTCGGCGCACAGCGTGACCTCGCCGAGCAGGTCGCTGTGATCGGTGACGGCGGCGAAGTCCAGCGGGCGGCGCAGCCGCGCGCTCGACGCCGGCGCGCCACGGTCGTCGTAGGGCGGAAAGCCCATCGGGTCGCCCCGCGCGAACCGGTAGGCGTCTCGGGGTCGGGTGCGCGTGCCCTGGCCCCAGGCGTCGAAGGATAGCGCCGTGTGCACGTGCAGGTCCCCGAAGAAGGGCATGCGCAGCGGGTCGGTCGCCGTGCAGGGCTCGCGCAGTTCCGTCCGCGCCACGCCCCCCGCGGTGCTCGCGACGAGCAGGACGAGCCATGGCGCCAGGCGCGTCAGCGGAGGGCTCCGAGCAGCGTGGAATGTGGCGTCCGGCCGAACGGGGTCACGTAGATGGCGGTCGTGAGCGCGACGACCGTGGCGATCGCCACCGGCACCAGCACGGAGACGACGCGACCACGTGGCGACAGACGGGCCAGCAGCCGATCGACGCCCCACGCCACCCCCCACAGCGCCAGCGTGTAGACGACGGCGTGCGCGGCCAGCAACAGCGTGACCGTCCGAACCGGCCCCGCGGCGCCTTCACGCACCCACACCGCCGCCGAGACGGCGGCCATGAGATAGAGGTTGGCGGTCGGCACTCGCCCGCCGAACACCGCCATCGGCACGGGGAGTAGCACCAGGAGCGCGACGAGGACGCACCGTCGCCAACCGCTTGCCCCAGCAGCCACGACCGACAGCCGTAACACGCGGTCGCAGCCGGCCTCAAGACGGAACACCCACGCCGCCGGCCCGTGCGAGCCGCCGCACGGGGCGAGCGGCGACAGACGCCGACGCCGGACGCAGCGAGGGCGGGACTGCACCCAGCCCCGCCCTCGCGTTGCGCGATACGGCACGGCGCCGTACCGGTCAGACGTACACGATGCTCAGTCCAGGAACGCGCCGCTCGGTGACCCGCAGTAGGTCGTCGGCACGACGCTGTCGACGGCCAGCTCCACCAGGCTGACCCAACCGGCCGCAGTGGACGGGCTCGGGAGCACCGCCGGCGGGGTCACCCCGTCGTTGTAGCAGGCCGGCGGAGTGGTCTTCCCCGGCGTGAAGCAGACCTTGTCGATGCTGGCGATCGCCTTGCCCTCGGCCTTCTGGATGCAAGCGGCGGTCTTGGTGTCGGTCACCGCTCCAGGAGTGCAGGCACCGTCCGTCTTGCCCTTGGCTTCGCTGGCGTAGCACTTGTCGAAGCACTTGGTCTTGGCGCCCGAGAACTTCACCAGCGCCTTGGCGTTGCCGTCGATGCACTTGGCGATCGCCTTGTCCGTGGTCTCCTCGCAGGCCACCGCCGGCGCGAAGGCGTCGAGCTGGGCCTCGAGGTTCGCCACCACGGCCGCGGTATTACCCGTCACGGAGCAGTCGCCGCCGGAGTAGCAGCTTGGGCACTGTCCCGGCTTCTTGGTGCAGGCCTTCAGAAGGGAAGCCGCCAGCTTGGTCTGCGCACCCTTTGCCACGTCGGCGATACAGAAGAGGGTGCTACCGGCGTACGGCGGATCGCAGTCGGCGAACGCGTTCTTCCCCTTGCGCGCATTGGCCTCGCACTTGAGGATGCACTTGGTCTTCTTGCCGATGAACTTCTGCCCGGCTTTCGAGGTACCCGCCTGGCACTTCAATTGGTCCTTGGTCTGCGCATCGGCGACACCCGCCCCGGCGACCAGCGCGCCAACGGCGAGCACGCTCACGACTCTCAAGAATCTGCATGGACGCTCCTCCTCTCGGACTCCGCGGAGTTGATCGGCGACCGAAACCCGTTCCGCAGCGCGCGGACGGGCCCCGCATCGACCGAACCCCCCTCCCCTACCTGGCTGTTGGTTCGTGAATTGTTCCGTCATGCACATCCGGCCAACGCGGAGGCGCTCGACTACGATGCAGCCCAGCGAGGCTGCGACGCCCCACGGCACCACCGACGGGCACGATCCACCGGGCCGGACCGTCTCCCCGACCCTGGGTCGGCGTCTCGTTGGTCAGCCACGCCTGCCGCCGCTCGGCTACGCTTCGCTCGACCAACGGTTGGATGCGAGCAATGGGCCCCATACGGGATTCTCCGGGCCGGGCTGTCGGAGACGGTACCCCAGGACGCCGCGGATGGCAAGCAGTAGATCATGCACAACATTAGCTACGCTAATACCCCCCTCCTCGCTGCCCCTCGCGGCGTCGGCGCGAAAGACGCGAGGCGCTCGCATCGAAGACCGCTCGCTGCTCACGGCGAGGCGGGCCACCATCGCCGGCGGTGTTTGCCCCGCACGACGATCGCGGGTACGGTTTCGTCATGCGAGTCGGCGGTGTCCTGGCGTTGCTCGCCGCCCTGATACCCGTTGCCATGGCGACGGAAGCGCCGACCGACGTGCGGTACGCAGACGGTCGACTCAGCTTGCACGTCGAGGGGGCTCCGCTGGAACAAGTGATCGAGAGCATCCGGCAGGCGACCGGACTCGAATTTCGTGGCGAGCTGCGGGACTGGCGCGCGGTGCACAAGCATTTCGAGGCAGTGCCGCTCGCCGAGGCCCTCGACCGCATCCTCGGCAACCAGAACTTCATCCTGCGCTACGCGGCGAATGGGCACCCGACGGCGGTCGAACTGCAGGGGCTGGCGCTGCCCCGCGGGAAACCCAGCCGTTCGCAGCCCCAGGCGGAGGTGTTGCGACTCTTGAGCACGGCGCCACCGGTGCCGCTTTCGGGGTCCTTGCGCGCGGCGCTCCGCACCGGCACGGCTCGGCCGGCCCAGCTCCTGCTCGCCGGGGTCAACCAGCCGCAGGCAAGCGTCCGTGAGGAAGCCCGCAAGGCGTTCCTGAACGCCGTCTCCGCCAATCGCCCCTTGCGAGACGCCCTGGTCCGCGCGGACGCCAAGGCGCTGGTACCGCTCGTCCGCCCCCTGCCGGCGGACCGTGCCGAGGAACTCCTCGCCGACCTGGGGCGTCGCAGCGGCGATCCCGTCCTTCGCGGGTTTTTCCTCCGCCTGCGAGCGCGCCTCCGGAAGGCGAACACCGCCGGCGGTCGCGGCTGAACAGTGCGGGCCCGCGCTTCGGGAGCGGCGCCACGCGCCGGCGCGCACCGGTAGGACCGTGTACGACCTGCTCTCGTTCGGCGCCACGGCGGGCCTGATCGTCGGGGCGGGCATTCGGCTGGCCCGCGACGGCGACGTCATCGCCGCCGGTACGGGCCTGGGCGGGATGTGGGTCGGGGCCATCCTCCTGGCCGCAGCCACCTCGCTGCCCGAGTTGACGACCGACGTGAGCGCCGTCCTGCAAGGAGCGCCCGCGCTCGCGATCGGCGACCTCTTCGGGTCGAGCATGGCGAACATGCTCATCCTCGCCATCGTCGATCTGCTGACACGTCACACGCGGGTGCTGACGCGCGTGGCGCTGAACCAACTCGCCGTCGGCGCCCTGGCCATCTGCCTCACCACGGTCGCGGCGTTGGGGATTCTTGCGCCCGACACCGGGATCGCGGGCGCCAGCTGGGCGACGGTCGCCGTCGGCGTCGGCTACGTCGCCGGCATGCGGTACCTGCACCGGAACCGTCCGGAGCCACCGTTCCAGCGGCCGGAGGACGTCGCGGCGGCGGTGCCCGGGCGTCGCGAGCTCCGGCGCGCCACCGTCAGCTTCGCGGTGGCGGCGCTCGTCATCTTCCTCGCGGCGCCCCTCCTGGCCTCGTCGACCGCCGCCATCGCCGATCGGATCGGCATCTCGCGCGGCTTCGCCGGCATGGTGCTCCTCGCGGTGACCACGTCGCTCCCGGAGGCGGCGGTCACGGTGGCGAGCGTCCGACGGGAGTCGTACGACCTCGCCATCGGCAACCTGCTCGGGAGCAACTGCTTCAACATGGCGGCGCTCGTTGCGCTCGAGATCGCCGATGGCCGCGACTCGATTCTCGCGAGCGCCACGCCGGAGCTCGTCGTCGGTGGCCTGTTCGGAGTCCTGCTCACGGGGCTCGCCATGCTGGGCGTCCTCGATCGCGCCGAGCGCTCTCGCAGGGGTCTCGACCTCGGCCCGCTGCTGATCGTGCTCGCCTACGTGGTCGGGCTCGTCGTGTCCGCGCGGATCGGCGACTGACGGGAGACGGCGGGCGCCACGCACACGAGGCGATCGCCGGCCGCGGCGCGCAGATCACCGGTCGCGACCAGCACCGTCGAGCCCCGCACCACGACCAGGACGAACTCGTCCGGCCCGTCCGCGAGCTCGCCGAGGGGCCGCCCTGCCGACCGGTCGTCGACCGTGCGTTCGCGCATCACCAGCCGCGCCGCCGCCAGCAGCGCGTTCGTTCGGTCGACCCCGGGGAAGTGTCCAGCGAAGGGGACCCCGATGCCCTCGGGCACCTCGCCAGGCGGGGCGAGCGCGAGCAATCGCTCCAGACGAAAGTTCTCCTGGACGCGGTGGGCGACCAGCAGGTTGAGCTCCGGGTTGCGCGTGAGCGCCACGAGCGTCGCCGCATGGCGCACCCCTGCCTCCTCGAGGACATCGACCGAGA
The DNA here is from genome assembly GCA_963851365.1 of uncultured delta proteobacterium. Classification (GTDB taxonomy): domain Bacteria; phylum Desulfobacterota; class Binatia; order DP-6; family DP-6; genus CAVQLX01. Next base: position 72,964 of record CAWKPA010000004.1, read on the forward strand.
GGGCATCGCCTTCGAACACCGGCAGTCCCTCGTCGCGCGCCATGCTGCACGCCCAGGCGTTGGCGTCGAGCAGGACCACCTGCCGCCCGTAGGAGACGAGCGTCCGGGCGAGCAGGCGGCCCAGAGCGTCGGCGCCGACGATCACCGCCCCCATGGACGCGGGGACGTCGGCTCCCAACGCGCGCGCCGCCCGGCCGGCCGTCAGCCCCTGCCAGATCACGGTCGTCGCGACGGTGACGAACACGAGCGCCTCGAGGTCCGCGCCCCCGGGGATTCCCGCCTCGTCGAGCAGGATGCGGAACAGACTGGCGATCGACGCGGCCACGATGCCGCGCGGGCACACCCAGGCGACGAACGCCCGCTCGCCCGCCGACAGCTCGCTGCCGCGGGTCGCGATCGCGACCGCGAGGGGCCGCGCGACCCAGACGAGCGCGCCGACCACGCCGAGTGCCGGCCAGCCGAGCCGGGCGATCGCGGCCAGGCGAACGTCCGCCACCAGGACGACGAAGAGAAATCCCAGCAGGACGACCGTGAGCGTCTCCTTGAACGCCCGCAGGCGGCCGATGGCCGGGATGCGACGGTTCGCAAGCGCGACTCCCAGCGCGACGGCTGCCATCAAGCCGGCTTCCGCCGACAGCTTGCTGGTGAGCGCCGACACCAACAGCGCCGCGCCCAGGACGAACGCGTTGGTCAGGTGTTCCGGTACGAAGCGCCGCCGGAGTACGAGGCTCAGCAGGTAGCCCGTCGCGGCGCCCACGGCGAGGCCGGTGCCGAGCCGCACGAGCACGAGCGAGCCGGATGCGACCGCATGCGCATCGCCCATGACGAAATCGGCGACGACGAGCGCCACGATGGCGCCGATCGGATCGATCAGCACTCCTTCGCTGATGAGCAGCTCGCGCACCGGGCGGCCGAGCGGCAATCGCGCCACCAACGGGGTCACGACGGTGGGACCGGTGACGATCACGAGCGCGCCGAAGAGGAGCGCCACGGGCCACGGCATCGCCAGGAACGCGTGCGCCGCGCCGGCGCCGATCGCCATCGACAACGCCGCGCCGGTGGTGAGCAGCGAGACGAGCGCCCGTCGATGCTGCCGGAGCCGTTCGAGATCCAGACCGAGCGCGCCTTCGAACAGGACGATGGTGACGGCGAAGCTGATCAGCGCGCCGCGGGCGGGCGCAAAGACGCCGGGGTCGAGCCAGCCGAAGCCGTCGGGCCCGACGGCGAGTCCGGCGACAAGGAGCAGCAGCACGCTCGGGATCCCGAGCCGCGCAGCCACCACCTGCGCCGTGACACCGACCGCGATGGCAAGCGCGGTCGCGAGAAAGCCGCCGCCCTCCACTCACGCGCCCCCGCAGGCCGACGGCGCCCGCATCGAACTGCGTCCGCGCATCCGTTGCGCCCTACCCCCGCTCCCCTCGCCGCGCCGTGCTGACGTGACCGCCCCGCGCCGCGGCGGTCCGGGGCGCGCCCGGACCGCCGCGCGACGTAGGCGATCCCCTCAGGCCCGGTCCGGCTTGCGATACATCGTGACCACCGCCGCCCCACCGAGGCCCAGGTTGTGCTGCAGGGCCACCGCGGCACCCGGCACCTGGCGCTTCTCGGCCTGCCCACGCAGCTGCCAGTTGAGCTCCGCGCACTGCGCCAGACCCGTGGCTCCCAGGGGGTGGCCTTTCGAGATCAGGCCGCCCGACGGGTTGACCACCCATTTGCCGCCGTACGTCACCGCGCCCGAATCGATGAGTTCGCCACCCTTCCCCGCCTCACACAGTCCGAGCCCCTCGTAGGTGATGAGCTCGTTGGTCGAGAAGCAGTCGTGCAGCTCGATGACGTCGACGTTCTCGGGCCCGAGCCCCGACTGCTCGTAGACCGCCTCGGCCGCCTTGCGGGTCATGTCCTGGCCGATGAGCTTGATGCAGCTCTTCTCGTCCAGGGTGGACGAGAAGTCGCTGGTCATCGCCATGCCGGCGATCTCGATGGCGCGATCCCACAGCTTGTGCTTGGTGACGAAGTCCTCGCTGGCGAGGATGGCCGCGCCGGAGCCGTCGGATGTCGGGCAGCACTGCAGCTTGGTGAGCGGCTCGTACACCATGGGGGCATCGAGGATCTGCTGGAGGGTGTATTCGTCGCGGAACTGCGAATACGGGTTGTTCACCGAGTGTTTGTGGTTCTTGTGACCGATCTTCGCGAACTGCTCGGCCGTCGTGCCGTACTTCTCCATGTGCTCGCGGCCGGCGTTGCCGAAGAACTGCGGCGCGGCCGGCGCGGCGGCGAACCCGCGCAGGGACACCATCAGCTCGAACTGCTTGTCCATCGGGTTCGTGCGGTCGCTGTATTTCACCCCCAGCGAACCCTTCTCCATCTTCTCGAACCCGAGCGCCATGGCGCAGTCGGCCAGCCCGCCCTCGACGAATTGCTTCGCCATGAACAGCGCCGTCGAGCCCGTGGAGCAGTTGTTGTTCACGTTGTAGACGGGGATCCCGGTCATCCCGAGCGTGTAGACGGCACGCTGGCCGGCGGTCGAATCGCCGTAGCAATAGCCGACGGCCGCCTGCTCGACGGCGGTATACGGGATACCGGCGTCTGCGAGCGCCTTCTCACCCGCCTCCTTGGCCATGTCGGGATAATCCCAAGCCTTCGAGCCGGGCTTCTCGAATTTCGTCATGCCGACGCCGATCACGTAGACCTTCCGACCCATGCGTGTACGTCTCCTTCGCTGCTCGCGCCGTCCGGTGGCGGCCAGCCGGTCTGCCCCTGACGCGCGGCGGCGACAGCCTGCCACAGGGCCGGCGAAGAGGCCAACCCTCCCCCGATCGCCGGCGCGGGTGTAGGAGTCGGGACATGGGCGGCGACGTCGACGCGATCCGGGCCTACCACACGGCCACCAATCACTCCCCCACGAGCGTGCGGACGGATCCGCACGGCCTCGACTGGTCGAACATGCCGCGGCCCTTCAAGGTCTATATCGACCTCCCCACGATCCCGCTGCCGCGGGATTTCACGCTCTCGACCTGGCCGGCGCTCGCCGCCATCGGGGACGCCGGGCGCGCCGCCGGCGGCGCATCCGTCGATTGCCGCTCACTCGCCCACCTGCTCTTCTTCTCGGCGGGGGTGTTGCGCCGGCGCCAGTACCCCGGCGGGGAAGTGTTCTACCGGGCGGCAGCGTGCACCGGCGCGCTCTACCACATCGACGTCTATGCGGTCTGCGCCGAGATTCCCGGCGTCGAAGCGGGCGTCTACCACTTCGGCCCGCACGACTGTGCACTCCGCCGCCTCCGCGCCGGCGATCACCGCGCCACGCTGGCCACCGCCGCGGCAGGAGACCCGGCCATTCGCCGCGCCCCGGTGATCCTGGTCTACGCCACCACCTACTGGCGGAATGCCTGGAAGTACCGTGCCCGGGCGTACCGTCATGCGTTCTGGGACAGCGGCACCATCCTCGCGAATCTGCTCGCGGTCGCGAGCGCGACCGGCGTGGCGGCACGGGTGGTGCAGAGCTTCGTCGACGCCGACGTGGCCGGGGTGCTCGATCTGGACCCGGAACGCGAGGCGGCGCTCGGCCTGGTCGCGCTCGGCGCAGGGGCCGCGGAACCCCCACCCGCCCCCGCTGCGCCGCCGCTCCGGCTCGCCACCCTGCCCCTCTCGGCCCACGAGGTTTCGTACCCGCAGATCGTGCGCGCCCACGCCGCCACGTCGCTCGCGTCGGGCGCCGCGGTGGCGGCGGCGCGGGTCGCGGTGCCGGCGCCGCGACTCGGCGAACCAGGCGTTCCGCTCACTCCCCTCGGCCCGGGCGCGGTCCGCGAGCCGATCGAGGGGGTGATCATGCGCCGCGGCTCCACCCGCCACTTCCCACGCGAGTCGATTCAGGCGGCGCAGCTGGCGGCGGTGCTCGTCGCGGCAAGCGAGAGCTTTCCCACCGACTGCCCGGTCGCGCCAGAGCCGTACGTGATCGCGCACGCCGTCGACGGCCTGCCGCCGGGCGCCTATGCGCTCGACATCGAGAGCCGCACGCTCGTGCCCCTGCGCCAGGGCGGGCTGCGCGACGACGCCGGCGCCCTCGCGCTGTGGCAAGACCTGGCCGCCGACGCCGCCGCCAACGTCTACTGGCTCGTCGACCTGGACGCGGTGCTACAGCGGCAGGGCGCGCGCGGCTACCGGACCGCGCAGCTGGCCGCCGCCGTCGCCGGCGGGCGCACCTATCTGGCCGCATACGCCCTCGGGCTCGGCGCCACGGGACTCACCTTCCTGGACGACGAGGTGACGGCGTTCTTCGCACCGCGCGCCGCCGGTCGTAGCGTCATGTTCCTGATGGCTATCGGCCGGCGCGCCGGCCGGCGGTCAACCGGCCGCGACCCCTGACCCGCAGCGACGACCGAGCCAGCCGGCAAGGTTCCGAGTCAGCGCCTCGGGATTCATCAAGGCGCTGCTCGACGCCCCGATGCTGCGGCAGCTCGTCGCCGACGAGACGGCGGAGAGCAGCGAGTTGTCCAGTACGAGCGCCTTATGGCGGGCCCGCCATCGTAGCACCGGTAGGCCCACAGCAGGTTCGACGCAGACGCGGACGCCGTCGTAACGGGTCGCGGCAAGCCCCGCCGCTGACGCGGCCGCGCAACGCTTGGTTGCGCCGACGCCCGCGCTCCGGACGCAACGCCGTTCTGCGTCCCGCGGCACGGCCTGCCGCAGCTGTTGCGCCAGACATTCTAAGTCGAGTGTTCGGAGCGCCGACGACAACGGCGCTGGTCGCGGCCGGTCGTGAACGTTGACCACCGTGAGAGACCGTGCGAAGGACCAGACGCAGGAGGGACCCCATGCCGGCATCGCGTACACGCCGCTCGAGCTCGATCGCCGTCATCGCCATCCTGCTGGCCGCCACCGGCGGCGCCCGCGGGGCGCTCATCGTCGTACCGGACGACCAGCCGACCATCCAGGCAGCAGTGACCTCCGCCCTCGCCGGCGACACGGTGCAGGTGCGGCCCGGCACCTACCCGGAGGGCGTGCGCATCGAGGGCGGACGGACCGGGCTGGTGCTCGAAGGGCTGGGCGGACGGCCGACGATCGCGCCGCCGTCGGGAGTCGACGCGATCCGGGTCGACACGGTCGACGGCGTGGTCATCCGCGGCCTCGCCCTCGCCCCCAACGGCGGTCGCGGCGTCCGGCTCGATACCTCCGTGGGCTCGATGCTCGACGACCTGATCGTGACGGGTGCGAAGGACGGGCTCCTGGTGCGCAACGGCAGCGACAACCTGGTGAACGGCAGCTCGGTGAGCGGGGCCTTCGCCGACGGAATCCGGGTCGAGCGATCGACGGGCGCCATCGTCACCGGTAACACGGTGACGGGCAGCGGGAAGCGGGGGATCCAGTCGAAGAGCGCGAGCGTGGTCACCATTGCCGGCAACGTGGTGTCGGCGAGCGGCAAGGAAGGGCTGGTCGTGCTACGCTCCAGGGTGAACGCGCTGGTGGTCGACAACGACGTCACGACCAGCGGGCGCGTGGGCCTGCGCATCAAGAGCTCGGACAACGTCACCGTGACCGGGAACGCGAGCGCCGGCGCTGGCAAGGAGGCGATAGCGCTCTTCAAGGTGACGGTCGGGACGTTCGCCGCCAACACCGCCGCCGGCGCCGTCGCCAGCGGCATCCGGGTGCGGCGGTGCCTCGACGTGGCGGTCACCGACAACGCGGCCATCGGCAACGGCACCTACGGCCTCTGGGTGCAGGCCTCTGCACCCATCGACGACGTGAGCGATCTCACCGGGGCCGGCAACACGGCCAGCGGCAACCCGGCGGGCGATTTCCGCGTCGACCCCTGAGGCTTCCGCCCCCACGACGACCACGGGGGCGAGATCGACAGGGGCATCCCCGTGCAGCTTGGCCGCGTCGAGTGATGGGGAGTCAGCCCCCGGGTGTCGCCTGGCCGACCGTTCCTGCCGGCGTTCCGCAAGGGCGGCGGGCGAGTCGGCACGCGGGCCGACAACATTGATTGGACGCGGTCGATGGCACTCGGCGGAGAGAAGCTCGTCCGACCTGGGGGATGCCCGGTCGAGGGCTTTGCGAGGAGGCGGGTTGGCCAGCAGTCTCGGCGATGGCCTTGAGAGACGCACCGGAAGCCCGAGCGTCTAGTTGACATGCACGCACGTGCCTGACTAGCATTCCCTCGATATGCGAACGACCATCGAGATCACGCCCGAGCAACGCGTTCGCCTGATGGAGATGGCGGCACGTCGGGGTGAAAAGGGGTTCTCGAAGATCGTGCGGGAGGCTCTCGATACCTACTTGCGAGCGCAGGCCGGCGAAGCAGACAAGCGACGGCGTGTTCTGATGTTGAGGGGCGCCCTCGACGCGGACGAGGCAGACGGGTTGCGGGCGGCGACGCGAAACATCCGGGAGTCCTGGCGGTGATGGTCGCCGACACCGACGTGCTGATCGATTACCTGCAGGGCCAGGGCCCGGTCGCCGAACGCATCGCCTTGGAGCTGGAGCACGCGAAGCTCTATACGACAGCCGTGACCCGGTTCGAGCTGCGTGCCGGGGCGCGTTCGGCTCGACAACAGCGCTTGATCGCTCAGCTCCTCGAGGCGTTGCCGTGCCTGCCTCTCGACAGCGTCGCGGCGGACGGTGCGGCGGAGGTGCGGCGCCACCTCGAACGACGCGGGCAGGCCATCGGCATGGCCGACAGCCTGATCGCCGGCATCACGATCGCGAACAAAGGGATTCTACTCACCAGGAACCGCCGGCACTTCGAACGCGTGCCTCACTTGTCGCTCGGAACCCTCGTGGAGGAACCTCGAGACTAGGGCGCCGCGTCGTTGCCGACGAGCGACTCCCGGTCGCACGCCAGCGCCATGACGCGAGCCCTGGCTGGTCCACCTCGGCGCCGTGCTGTCGCGCCAGGGTGCACGCGGCTACCGCGCCGCGCAGCTGGCCGCCGCCGCCGGCGGGCGCACCTATCTGGCCGCATACGCCCTCGGGCTCGGCGCCACGGGACTCACCTTCCTGGACGACGAGGTGACGGCGTTCTTCGCACCGCGCGCCGCCGGTCGTAGCGTCATGTTCCTGATGGCTATCGGCCGGCGCGCCGGCCGGCGGTCAACCGGCCGCGACCCCTGACCCGCAGCGACGACCGAGCCAATTGGCCAGGATCCGGCTCAGCGCCTCTGGATCACCAGCGCCGACTGAAGGCGCCCGGTCGGCAGCTCACCCGGCCACCCGCCACTGCGGCACGAGGTCACCGTCGGGCGATGGCGCGAAATCGACGACCATGGGCATGTCCATGCGCAGGTCCTCGGGCCCGCAGCCGAGCAGGTTGCCCATGGTGCGCACGCCCTCCGCGCACTGGACCAGCACGACGGCGTACGGCGTCCGCTCCTTCCACGCGGGCAGCACGGGGGGGTGACAGACGACCCACGACACCAGGGTCGCTCGCCCGCTGGCCGGCGCCCATTCGCTCGCAAACGACAAGCACTGTGGGCACATCGGCCCCGGCGGGAACCGCCAAGCGCGGCAATCCGTGCAGCGCTGGAAGCGCAGCTCGCGGCGGCGCCCCGCCTCCCAATACGGCAGCCAGTCGGCGCCGCCCGTGCGGCGGACGAACTCCCCTTCGGCCATCGCTCACTCCCCCCGCAGCAGTAGCGCGCCGGTCGGCACCATGTTGCCGCTGGTCGCGAGCGACAGCGCCGCCCCGGGCACCTGGTTGCAGGACGTGCCCCGGATCTGCCGCACCGCCTCGATGATCAGGTTGATGCCGTGGACGTAGGCCTCCGAGAGGCTGCCGCCGCTGGTGTTGTTGGGCAGGTTGCCGCCCACCTCGAGGCCCCCGTTCTCGACGAACTCGCCCGCCTCGCCGGGCCGGCAGAAGCCGTACTCCTCGAGGGACGCCAGCACGAGCGGCGTGAACGCGTCGTAGAGCTGCGCCACGTCGACCTCTCGCGGCCCGATGCCCGCCATGGCCCAGAGGTCGCGCGCCGCGTGCGCCCCCGGCGATTCCAGGAACGGATCCTTGAAGAAGTTGTTCATGGTGAAATTCCGCGGCCCCATGCCCTGCGACGCGGCACGGATGAAGGCCGGCTTCTGCCGGCAGTCGCGGGCCAACGCGGCGTCGGCGACGATGACGGCCGCGGCGCCATCGGTTTCGAGGCAGTTGTCGAACAGCCGCAGCGGGTCCGAGATCAACCGCGCACCGGCGTGATCCTCGAGCGTCATCGGCTCGCGCATCAGCGCCATCGGGTTCGCCATCGCATGCCTGCGCGTGCTCACCGCGACCCAGCCCAGGTGGCGGGTGGTGTATCCGCGCTCGTACAGGAAGCGGCGGGTAAACATCGCGACCTGGTCCACCGGGCGCACGAAGCCATAGGGCGAGAAGAAGGCCGTCTCGTTGCCTTCGCTCTGCGACTGATCGCGCTCGCGCGACGTACCCGCCCACGGGCGCCCGCCGGAGCCGCGGTTCCGCGAGCGATAGACGAGCACGCAGCGCGCCATCCCGGCCGCGATCGCCGCCGCCGCATGCCCCACCACCCCGCACCCGCCCCCGCCACCGTAGCCGACCTCACCGAACCAGCGCAGGTTCGGGACGCCCAGGTTGCGCGCGATGGCGTTCTCGGAGGTGACCTGGATGCTCCACTTGCTCATGCCGTCGATGTCCGACGGCCGGAGCCCGGCATCGTCGAGCGCGAGCGTCGCGGCTTCGAGGGCGGTCGTCTCCTCGGAGCGGCCAATGTTCTTCGAGAACGGCAGTTGCCCGATGCCGACGATCGCGGCCTTGTCCCGGAGCGACACGCCACTTCCTGTAGCAAACCGGACCGTCGTCGTGCCAGCGCCCGCGCCGCCTGGTGGCGCCGCGGTTGACAGCGGGGCCGCGTCTCGCCACCACGGCAGGGCTCATGGACGCGCGCGAGAAGATCATCGAGACCGCCATGCGGCTGTTCGCCACGAAGGGCTACGGCAACACGTCGCTGGCGCAGGTCGCCAAAGCGGCGGACGTCTCCAAGGCGCTCATCCTCTGGCACTTCGAGAACAAGGATGGCCTGTTCCGCACCGCGGTGCAGCGGACGTTCCAGCCGTACAGCATCAACGTCGCCCATCACCTCCGGGGCCTGTCCGAGGTGGATCAGATCAAGCGACTGGTCGACGACTACTACACCTTCGTCTCGAAGAACGACTACTCGGTGAAGTTCTTCCTCGGTCTGCTGCTGGACACGGACCAGCGGTCGCACGAACTGGTCCGGCAGCTCGAAGGGTTGCAAGGCATGTTTCGCAGCCTGCTCGCCGAGATCATCGACGCCGGGCGCCGCCACGGCACGTTACACCGCGACGTGCAGCCGGAGCGCGACGCGGGACTGATCGTCAACGGCCTCCACGGCATTCTCGTGCAAGGCTTCCTCTCGCCCGGCAACGCGCACCTCCTCGACGACCTGACCCACTTGAAGGCGACGTTGGTTGAAGGCCTTCGCGCCACGGGCGACGGCCTCACCCGGCGCCCGGCGGGCGATCGAGAAACTGCCACTTGAAGAGCGCCAGCGCGTCGCGTGGTCGCTCGCCGAGCGAGCGGACGACCGAGGGCTCGAAGCCGGAGTGCATGAGGCAGTTGCGGCATCGCTCGTCCTGGCGGGTCTCCCAGTAGTCCCAGTCCACGCCCCGCCAGAACGCCCCCCACGTCGGGTAGTAGGCGTCCTCGATCAGATAGCACGGGCCTTTCCAGCCCTTCGGCGTCCGGGTCGGATTGCCCCACGGGGTGCAGGAATACTCGCGCTGCCCCGCCGCGAACTGGAGGAACATCGGGGTCGACGAGATCGGGTAGCGGCCGGCGAGCTCGAGAACGCGCTTGAACTTTTCGTTGATCTCCCGCTTGGCGAGAAAATGGTCGCCCGCCACCTTCTCATACTGATACCCCGGGGCGAGCAGGATGCCGTCCACGCCGAGCGCCGTCAGCTCGGCGCAGAGGGCCTCGATCTCCTCCATCGACGTCTCCCGATAGATCGTCGTGTTGGTGCAGACGGCGTACCCGCGCTTCTTGCCCTCCCGGATCATCGCAATCGCCCGATCGAACGTGCCGGGTCGCCGCACCACGTAGTCGTGTGTGTCGCGGAGGCCGTCGAGGTGCACGTTCACCGACAGGCGCCGGTGCGGGTGGCCCTTCGCGTAGAAGCGGTCCAGGAGGATGCCGTTCGTACAGAGGTAGATGTGCCGCTTGCGGGCGATGATCTCGTCCACCAGCTCGACCAGCTCCGGGTAGACGGTGGGCTCGCCTCCACAGATCGACACCACCGGCGCGCCCGATTCGTCCACCGCCTCCAGACAGGCCGCCAGCGAGAGACGGTCTTTCAGCTCGCCGTTGTAGCGCTCCGGCGAGCACCCGATGCAGGCAAGATTGCAGGTGTGGAGCGGCTCGAGCATCAACACGTACGGATAGCGCTGGTTGCCCTTCCAGCGGTTCTTCATCTGCCACTTGAGCATGTCGGTCGTGATGTGGAGCGGAAATCGCATGAGGAATGCCTCCGTGTCGTCAGGACGCGAGTCGCGCGCGGACGGCCTCCGCCGCGCGATGCGCCGACCAGGTTGCGCTCTCGATCGTCGGCGGGAGGCCGGTGGCCACCCAGTCTCCCGCCAGGAACAGGTTGTCGACCACCGTCGGGATGGGCGGACGGCGGCGCTCGGCCTCCGGCGTCGTGGCAATCGTCGCGTCCTTCTCCTTGACGACGACGCTCCGCGCGAGCCGAGCCGCCCGCGCGCCGGGGCAGGCGGCGCGGACGTCGGCCAGCACGGCTGCCGCCACGCGTTCGCGCGGCCACGCCGCGACCGCCCGGTCGGCGCTGATGACCGCGCTGACACACGTTCCCCCGCCCGCACCGGGCTCGCCCGTCAGTGCCGTCCGGTCGAAGAGCCAGTGGGTGGTGGCGCCGAGCAGGCCCACGAAGGGCGCGTCGAGCACCGGTCGATCGAACCACAGGTGCGTCGAGACGATGGGCGAGGTCGCGAAGCCGTCGAGTGTCGCCAGGGGTCCGCGCGCCCGCAGCCCGTCTGGCAGGATCGCGCGCAGCGCCCGCGGTGGCACGGTCGCGATGCACGCGGCCGCAGGCAGCCGTCGGCCGCCCTCGAGCTGAACAGCCTCCAGCCGCTCGCTCCCCATCTCCAGGCCAACCACGCGCGCACGCGTCTCGACGCGGCCGCCGCGCGCTTCGATGAACCGCCGGGCATCCGCCGTGTAGAGCTCGGACAAGCCGACCGTCGGTAGGACGAAGGCGGAATCGGCGCGGCGGCCGAAAAACGCGCGCGCGAGCACCTCGACGAACGGCGCCGCCGCCGCTCGGTCGGGCGTCTCGTTCACCGTCGCGATCGCGATCGGGTGCCACAGCGCCCGCCGGATGGCCGGCGGTTGGGCGATGGCGTCGAGGAGCGCCTCCACCGTCAGCGTCGCGAGCCGCGTGTCGCGGCGCCGCCGCCATTCCAGCAGGCGTGCACCGCCCGCGACCGCCCGGACACGGTCGGCGCGCGCCAGGAGCCGGTAGCCCAGCACGGCGGAGAGCATGTGGAGCGGCCCCGGCAGGCGCGAGGAGGCGAGCACTCCGCGCCCGCGGCCGGGATCGTGCATCTCGACGCGCAGGGCCTCCTGGCGCTGGAGCTTGCCGCCCGCTTCGATGCGCTGCAGGAAGGTGAGCGTTTCGGCGTAGCAGCCCATCATCGCATGCTGGCCGTTGTCGACGACGGTATCCGTCTCCTCGTCGCGAAACGAACGCGCGCGTCCGCCCAGGTGCGGTCGGCCCTCCAGAACGGTGACCGAAACGCCAGCCGCCGCCAGCGCCGCCCCGGCGGCGAGTCCGGCGAACCCGCCGCCCACGACCACGGCGTCGGTCATGCGCCGAGCGCTGCGAGCTGCCCGCGCCCCCAGGCCCGCAGCGCGAGCGCGACCTTTTCGTGCGCCGCCAGGGTGATGCGCGGACCGAACACGTCGAACTGCCGCTGTTCGATATGATCCAGGAGTCGCGCGTAGATGCGTCGCATCGCTTCGGCCGGCGCGAGCGCCGCGCGATCCTCCGGAGCGAGGGCGCCCTGCGCGCGCAGATAGTGGGCCCGCGCCCGCCCGCACTCGAAGGCGAGCAGCGCCCCCACCCGGGGAGACCATCGCCCGGCGAGCAGCTCCTCCTCGGACACATCGAAGCGGCGCAAGTCCTCGAGCGGAAGATAGATGCGTCCCCGCTCGGCGTCCTCGCGCACGTCGCGCAGGATGTTGGTGAGCTGGAAGGCCATGCCCAGGTCCCGCGCGTAGTCGCGAGCCGACGGGCGCGCGTAGCCGAAGATCTCGACGCAGAGGAGGCCCACGGTGGACGCGACCCGGTAGCAGTACTCCGCTAGCTCCTCGACGGTCTCGTATCGGCGACGGACCAGATCGCTCTCCACCCCCTCGATCAGGTCGGCAAAATGCCGGCGGTCGAGCCTGAAGCGGCGCACCGCGTCCGCCAACGCCACGCCGATCGGGTGCACGGGGGCTCCGGCATAGACGCCGTCGAGCTCCGCGCGCCACTGCGCCAGCAAGGCCCCCGGATCGCGCGCCGTCGCATCGTCGGCGACGTCGTCGACGAAACGGCAGAACGCGTAGACGGCGTAGAGGGCCGCCCGCCGTTCGGGCGACAACAAGCGGAACGCCATCCCGAAACTGGACCCGCTCCGGTGCGTGACCGCCGCGCAGTACGCGTAGGCCGCACGGACCGGCGGCTCGGGATGCACGCCGCGCAGGACGTTCAGGACCAGCGTCGCACGCTCGCGACGTGACACGGTCGGCCGACGGCCCAGCGCATCGCACCCGGCGGCTTCGATCTTGCGCAGGATCGCCAACCCGCCGGCGGCGAACAGCCGCACCTCGCGGCCCAGGCGCGGCCCCACGCGGTGGACGAGATGCTGGCCCGAGACGAGCAGGTCGCGCGCCCGGCGTACCTCGTCCTGCAACACCGCCCGTAACGCGGGCGAGTCCTCGCCCCGCCGCACCCGCTCGGGATCGAGTCCGTGACGGGCGAGCGTGGCCAGCGGGAGATACAGCCGGCCGCGCGCCACGTCGCGCGACAAGTCTTGCCAGAAGTTCGCCAGCTGCAATCCGGTGCAGATCCGGTCGGCGAGCGCTCGGCGCTCGGTGTCGTGGTGGCCGAACAGCGCGAGCACGAGGTGACCGACCGGATTCGCCGAATCGGCGCAGTAGCCGAGGAGCGCCTCGTCGGTCGGGAGATCGTGCCAGTCGGCATCGGCTCGGAACGCCCGCAAGAGCGCGCGGAACGGTTCGACGTCGAGACCGCAGCGACCGATCGTGTCGACCGTGGCAACGACGATCGGGTCGGTCGCACGACCCGCGAGCCCCTCGTCGAATGCGCGCTCCCAGGCGTCGAGCCGCGCGAGCCGCTCGACGGGCGGGGCGTCGCCCTCGTCGGCCAGGTCGTCGGCGGTCCGTGCCCAGGCGTAGATCGCCGCCAGGTGCCGCCGGTGCCGGCGCGGAAGCAGCCAGGACCCGACGGTGAAATTCTCGTAGTGGCCGCTCGCCACGCGCCAGCAGTGCCGATAGGCGGCCGCGAGCGATCCCCGGCTCATGCCCCCGCCCCCGAACGGTGGTAGACGCGTTTGTCGTCCCGCACGCCGGCGAACCGGATGCCGGGCGCGAGCTCCGCGGCGAGCGGCTCCACCGAGGTCGCGCGCGCGAAGGCCTCGTACTCGGACACCGACAGCATGCGGCGGTCGTCGAGCAGTCGGGCGAGCCCGAACCGCGTCGCGACCGCCGCGCTCTCCGGCGCGAAGCGGCCGGTGAAGAGTTCGGCGCAACAGCCGGAGCCGTACGAGAAGAGCGCAACCCGTCCCCCCGGCAGACGGTCCCCGCGGGCCTCGGCGAGGGACGCGAGGCAGACATAGAGGGATGCCGTGTACGTGTTGCCCATGCGACGCGCGGCGGCGAGCGACGGATCGACGAGTCGCTCGAAGGTGTCTGCGGTCGCCGCGCTCAGCGCCGACGCCGGACGGTCCAACCGCTCCCACTCGCGCGCCATCAGCCGCGCGTGGGCTTTCATCGCCATCTTCGGGAACGGGGTGTGGTAGAGCAGGCCGCTGGAATCGGATTGGACGAGGTCCTCGCCGGCATCCGCCGCCCAGTGGGCATGCGCGCCGTCGAGCGCCTCCAGATAGCAGTCGACGGAGAACTTGCCGTCGACGAGGGCCTCGCGACGGTCGAGCGGGCGCCAGAAGTCGTACACGTTCTTCGCGAACACGCCGGTGCCCGGATCGAGGGCCACGAAGCGCGGCCGCTCGCTCAGCAGGAGCGCGACCGCGCCCGCTCCCTGCGTGAACTCCGCGCTCGACCCGAGATCGTACCGGGCGATGTCCGTGGCGACGACCAGCGCCTTGCGCCCACGGGCGGCGCCCGAGCGTAGCCAGGCGAGCGCGAGCATCAGCCCGGCCGTGCCCCCGTAGCAGGCGTGCTTCAACTCCACCGTCCGGCAGCTGGACGGCAGCCCGAGCAGCTCGTGGATGAAGATGCCGACCGGCTTCGCATGATCGACCGCCGTCTCCGTCGCGACCAACAGCAGGCCGATCTCCTCGGGCCGGACGGCGCCGCCGGCGAACAGGCGCTCGCACGCCTGCGCCCCAAGCGTGACCGAATCCTCCCACGGGGGCACGACCGCCATCTCGTACGCACCGAGGCCCGTCGTGATCTTTTCCGGCGGGACGCCGCGCGCGGCGGCGAGCGTGGTCAAATCGACCGCGAACGGGGGAGAATACACGCCCAGATCGTCGATGCCGACGGGTGCGGTCATGCGGACGGCCCTCCCTCGGCCGCAAAGCGCGCGCGCGCCTGCCCGAGCGCCATCAGGGGAAAGTAGTCGCGATACATCCAGTACCGGAGGTAGAAATGCGACGGGAAGCCGGTGCCCGTCCACGCGTGCTCGTCCCAGCCGCCATCCGCGCGCTGGGTTGCGAGTAGATGCTCGACACCTGCGCGCAGCGCCCGAGACACGGCACGGTCGCCGGCGAGCAACCCCAGCAGCGCCCAGGCGGTCTGCGACGGCGTCGATTCGCCGACCCCCGCCAACGACTCGTCGTCGTAGGATGCCAGCGTCTCGCCCCAGCCGCCGTCCGCGTTCTGGTGCGCTTCGAGCCACGCGACGGCCCGCCGGACGTGGGGGGAATCGAGCGACTCACCGATCGCCGCGAGGCCCGCCAACACCGACCAGGTCCCATAGACGAAGTTCGCGCCCCAGCGGCCCCACCACGAGCCGTCGGGGCGCTGCGTGCGGAGCACGAACTCGCGTGCCCGACGCGCCCGATCGAAGTGGAGGTCATGCCCCGCAACGCCCATCAGCTCGAGCAGCCGTCCGGTCAGGTCCTCGGTGGGCGGGTCGATCATCGCCTTCATGTCGGCGAAGGGAATGGCGTTCAGGAACGTCGCGTCGTTGTCGGTGTCGAACGCCCCCCATCCGCCGTTGCGACTCTGCATGCCGAACGCCCAGGTCGTCCCGGTCGCGATGGCGCGGCGCTGCCGCTCCGGATCGCTCGCGCGGATACGGTGCAGACCCATCAGGATCACGGCGCTGTCGTCCACGTCCGGATACCACCGGTTTTCGAATTCGAAGGCCCATCCGCCGGGCGCGAGCGTCGGATTGCGCACGCTCCAGTCGCCCGGCTGCAGTATCTGGCGGTCGATGAGCCAGTCGGCCGCACGTACCAGAGCCGGGTGGTCCCCGGACACGCCCGCGTCGAGCAGCGCCTTGGCCATCAGCGCCGTGTCCCACGTCGGCGAGATGCAGGGCTGGAAGAACATGCGCCCCTCGTGCTCGGTGACGAAGCTCTCGATCGCTTCCACGCCCTTGCGGACCGCAGGGTGATCGTCGCCGTAGCCGAGGGCGCGGAGCGCCATGACGCAGTTGATCATCGGCGGTTGGATGCCGCCCCACCCACCGTCCGGCTCCTGGCGCTCGAGGATCCAGGCCTCGGCGCGGCGCAGCGCCCGCGCGCGGAGCGGGCGCCATGGCAACCGACCGAGGAGCTTGAGCGTCGCGTCCACCAGCAGGAAGGCGTTCTCCCACGACACCAGCGACGCGCCACGCGGGAACGCGAGATCGGCGGCGGTCGGCGGCCGGAGCCAGAGTTCCTGCACGCGGTGCTCCGGCGCGAGCGGGACCCGCGGCCGGGTTGCCGCCAGCACCGTCATCGGCACGAGCGTCTCGCGGGCCCAACTCGAGAACGCGTAGATGTTGACGGGGAACCACGGCGGCAGGAGGATCAGCTCGACCGGGATCGACGGCAGCCCGCTGCGCGGAAATTCGCCGAAGTGGGCCAGAAAGAAGCGCGTGAAGACGCCCGCCTTGGCGAGACCGCCCCGGGCGAGGATCCATTCGCGGGCCCGTCGCATCGCGGGCTGCTCGGCCGAGAGGCCGGCCAGCTTCAGCGCGAAGTACGCCTCGATCGTCGTGCTGACGTGGCCGGGGCCGCCGTCGTAGAGATTCCAGCTGCCGTCCGCGGACTGCCGCACGAGGATGTTCGCGACGAGGCGCTGCTCCGTCTCTGCCGGGGATCGGCCCAGGAACCGGTTACAGATGATGTACTGGGCATCCATACCGACGCACGCCTCGAGCGGCGCCTGCCAGTAGCCGTCTGGATGCTGGAGGCGGAGCGCACGTTCCTGGGCGCGCCGGATGGCCTCGTCCAGGCGCTCGCGGAAACCGCCGGACCGCACGCCGACCGCGGCCGGCGCGGTCATCGGGCCTCCGCCTGGATCTCGGAGAGAATCCGGCGCGCCGTCGCGAGCTTCACCTCGCCCGACGCGATGAGCCGCCGCGTGACCTCGAGTCGCAAGGCCGCGGGCGCGCCTACCGCCGCCACGAGGCCACGGGCGTGCAGCGCCATGTGCCCGCGCTGGATGCCGTCGGTCACGAGCGCTCGGAGGGCGGCCAGGTTCTGCGCCAAGCCGACCGCAACCATCACCTGTGCGAGCTCGCGCGCGCTCTGCACGCCGAGCAACCGGAGGGCCACGCCGACCCGCGGGTTGAGGTCCAGATTGCCACCGACCGTGGCCACGGCGAGCGGCAGCTCGATGGCGCCGAGCAGCGCCGCGTCCTCGACCGTCCAGCGGCTGAGCGGCTCGTACCGGCCCGTCCGCGCGGCATAGGCGTGCGCACCCGCTTCGATGCCCCGCCAGTCCTGTCCCGTCGCGAGCGCGACGGCGTCGATGCCGTTCATGATTCCCTTGTTGTGCGTGGTCGCCCGGTACGGGTCGGCCGCCGCGATGGCGCACGCCTCGGCGATCCGCTGCGCGACCTCGCCCCCGTCGAGATCGCCGTGGCGCAACAACTCGAGCGGGATGCGGCACCATGCCCGCGCGCGGCGCCGGTCCGCGAGGTTCGACAGGATGCGCAACCGGCTCCCGACGCCGACGAGTTCCTCGACGGCCGGCGCGAGTGCCTCCACGATCGTGTTGATGGCGTTCGCACCCATGGCGTCGCCGACGTCGACGAGCACGTGAACCGCAAGCACGGGACCGCACGCGGCGTCCGCCAGCACGCGGACTTCCAGCCCCCGCGCCCCCCCACCCCTCCGCACCATGTTGGGGTGGATCGCGTCGGCGGCCTCCAGGAGCATCGGCCCAGCGACCCGTACGCGCGCGGCGGCGGCGTCCGGATCGGGGACGGATACGAAATGGAGCTGGCCGATCATCACGGGCGGATCGGCATCGGCCGTGAAGCCGCCGGCATCGCGCACGAGCCGTGCCGCCCGGCTCGCGGCCGCGATCACGGAGGGTTCCTCGACGGCCATGGGCACGGCATGGTCCCGGCCATTGACGCGCACATGCAGGCCGAGCCCCAACGGCAGGCCGAGCACCCCGATCGCGTTCTCGATCATCTGGTCGGCCGCGTCGAAGGCCAACGGCGTGTCGCCGGCGAGTTCGTCGACATCGGCCGGCGTGAGACCCCCGTGGAGCTGGAGCCGGGCGAGCCGCTGCTCCCGGTCGAACCCATCGAGCCTGCCCAGTGCTCCCACCCCGTTCACCCGTCCGTCCCCCATCCCGCCATCCTCCTGACCGATCGGCCAGCCGCTGCTGCAGGCCTCCCGGAGGGACGGCCGCACCGCCGTGGCTGACCGAGCGGTCAGGTGGATAGCGACCGGACGGGTCCGAGTCAAATTGCCACGTGGGACCTGGCTTGCCGGATCGCCGGCACAGCCGCTACGGTGCGCCCGAATGACGACGTCTCGTGAACGTTTCGCCGCCCAGGTGGCGGCGCCCGATTGCGACCTCGCGCGCGCGGCGCTGGAGATCGCCCGCATCGGCCACCCGCATCTGGACCCCGCCCCGACACTCGCGGCGCTCGACCAGCTGGCGGACGAGGCGCGGCGACATCTGCCCGCCGCGGCGAGCGTCCCCGACGCCGCCCGAGCGATCGCCCGGTTCTTGTTCCAGGATGGCGGCTTCCGCGGCAATGCCGCGGACTACTACGACCCGCGCAACAGCTTCCTGAACGACGTCCTCGAGCGTCGACTCGGCATCCCCATCACGCTGTCTCTCGTCGCCATCGAGGTCGGCCGACGGCTGGGCGTACCGATCGAAGGCATCGGCTTTCCGGGGCACTTCCTGGTGCGCGCCGGCGGTCCGGAGCACGCGGTGGTGCTCGACTGCTTCGCCGGCGGCGAGCCGCTCGGCGACGACGACCTGCTCGCCCGCCTCCGCAGCCTCGCCGACGGCCACGACGGGCCGGACTTCGCGCAGGTGCCGGCGCAGTTCCTGGAGCCCACGCCGGCGCCCGACATCCTGGCGCGGATGCTGCGCAACCTGTTGCGTATCTACCTCGATCGCAGTGAGCCCGCGCACGCGCTCGCCGCCGTCGACTTGCTGCTGGTGGTCACCCCCCGGTCGGTCGAGGACCTCCGCACGCGGGCCCGCCTCTATGAGGCGCTCGAGTGCTTCTCGTCCGCCGCAGCAGACCTGCGTCGCTACCTGGCGCTGGCACCCGCCGCCGACGACGCCACGGAGGTGCGCAAGCGCCTCGGCCGCCTTTCCACCGACACGCCGACGCTGCACTGACCGGCCGCGGGGGCCCGCCGTCAGCCGAAACCCAGCACCTCGACCGGTTGCTCGCGGCCGCGCAGTGCCACGGTGACCCGCAGGGTCGGGCGCGGGACTGGCCCGGCGGTGGCCGCCAGCCGCTGCGTCTCGGCCGACACCAGCAGCTCGCAGCCATGGGTGCGACATAGCTGCTCGAGCCGGGACGCCACGTTCACCGTGTCGCCAATCACCGTGTACTCGTGGCGATCGGCCGCACCGATCACGCCCGCCACCACCGGGCCGGTGTGGATGCCGATCTTGAGTGCCAGTGGCGGACGCCCGTCGGCCGCTCGCGGGACGTTCAGGTCGGCCACGGCGCGGCGCATGCCCGTGGCGCAACGGATCGCCGCCGCGGCCGCCGCGGCGTGGTCGGCCGGCCCGTCGGCACCGAAGAGACCGAACACCACCAGGATGGCGTCGCCGACGAACTTGTCCACGAAGCCACCCGTGGCTCGCGCCTCGCGGGTCATCACGGTCAAGAACTCGTTCAACGCCGTCACCACGTCGGGCGCCGCAGTGCGGGAGGCAAAGGTCGTGAAGTCGCGCAGGTCGGCGAACAACACGGTGACGGTGCGCTGCTCCCCGCCTTGGCGCAGGTCGCCGGACAAGAGTCGATCGCGCACCGCCGGCTCGACCACGTACCCGAACGTCTGCAAGATCCGCTCGCGCTCTCGCAGCGTCCCGCCGAGGGCGTTCACCCCGTCCTCGACCACCCCGATCTCGTCCGCCGACGAGACTGCCACGCGCGCGGCGAGGTCGCCCGTCCGGATCCGCCGCAGCGCTGCCGCCACAGCGCCGAGCGGCTCCGTGAAGGTGCGCGCCAGCGCCACGGTGAGCCCGATGCCGAGGAGCAGAAAGACCGCGAAGGAGACGGCGCTCGCACGCGCCAGCTGCGGCACGACCACTTCCATCGGCGCGCCGCCGCCGAGCCGGACCACGGCGGCGCGCACCAGCCCGAAGAGCGTGAACAGCGGCACGAACCCCACCGCCACCAGGAACACCAGCAGACGACCGCGCACGCCGAGCCTCCAGGCGCCGGGCACCTCGGCCACCCCCCCGCGCGGGAACACGGCCGGCACGACGCGCCGGCGGAAGATGAGGTCGAGCAGGAGGTAGGTGGTCGCCGCGGCAAGGAACCCGTTCACCAGCGGCGACAGGACCTGCTGCGACATGAGGTCCGACGTCCACCGCCCGGTGCGGGCGAGCGTCACGGCAGGGAACACGATGACGCTCCCGACCCACCCCCCGAAGGCGAGCAGCGTCACCACCAGCGGCGCGCTCACCACGCGGCGGCGCACCGCGAGTGGCACCGCGTCCGGGTCGGTCGGCGGCACCCAGCGGACGATCGGCCACAGATACCGCAATGCCAGCGGGAGGATGACGCCGTACGTCGCAAGCCGCCACCAGGGCAGCATCGCGAGGTCCGCCCGGCGGACCTCCTGCGCGAACGGGCTGAGGCCCCGCATCAGGTCGATGGTCATCCCGGTGGTCGCCGACGCGAGCAGGTTCGCGCCCAGCGCCACCAGCAGGGACTCGACCAGCCACCGATCGATCCGCCCGGGCCGCTGCATTGCCGCGGCGGGCGAACTCAGTACCCGTCGAGCCGGGCGACGCGGTCCCGATGGAACGCCGCATCGCCGAACGTCATCTCGGCACCGCGCGCGCGCTTCAGGAAAAAGCCGACATCGTGCTCGTCGGTCATGCCGATGCCGCCGTGCATCTGCACGCCTTCGTTGCCGATCAACCGGTAGGCGTCGGAGCAGCGGGCCTTCGCCGCGCTGGCGAGACGCGCGATCCGGGCGTCGTCCGCACCCTCGTCGAGCGCCGCGTGCGCGGCATGCACGATGGAACGCGCCAGCTCGAGCTCGACGAACAGGCGTGCAGCCCGGTGCTTGAGCGCCTGGAAACTTCCGATCGGCACGCCGAACTGGGTGCGCGTCTTCAAGTAGTCGAGCGTCATCTCGAAGCACGCCGTCATCCCGCCCAGCATCTCGGCGCCGAGCGCGATGGTGGCCCGATCGAGCACACGACCGAGGAGCGCCCCGCCCTCCCCGACCGCGCCGAGCACGTCACCGGCGCCGACCGTGACCCCATCGAGCCGGATCAGCGCCGCCCCGCGCATGTCGACGCGATGCTGGCGCTCGACCACGAGCCCGGTGGCGTCACGCGGCACCAGGACCAACGTCACCCCCGCCGCATCGCGCGGATCGCCCGCGGTGCGCGCGGAAACGATGAACCAGTCGGCAACGTGGCCATCGAGGACCTGGATCTTGCTCCCCGTGAGCCGCCAGCCATCGCCAGCGCGCTCGGCGCGTGTCGCCACGTGCTGGTGGTCGCAGCGGCTGCCGGGCTCCTGGTACGCCAGCGCCAGGTATCGCTCGCCGGCGACCACGCCCGGCAGGTGGACCTGCCGCTGTGCCGCCGTGCCACCCAGCAGCAGCGCCGTGGTGCCGAGCAACACCGTGCCGGTCATCGGCTCCGGCATCAGCCCACGCCCCAACTCCTCCAGCACGACCATCAGGTCGGTCCAGCCGAGCCCGGCGCCGCCGTAGCCCTCCGGCACGACGATGCCGAGCCAGCCGAGCTGCGCCATCTCGCGCCAGAGGTCGGGGGAGAAACCGACGCCGCCGGCGTCGTCCCGCAAGGTACGGATGCGCTTGAAGGACGACTTGCCCTGGACGAACTCGCGCGCCGTGCGCGCGAGGAACTCCTGCTCTTCGGTGCGTGCGAGCGCCATCGGTCAGTCCGGCAGGCCGAGGACGTTCTTGGCGATGATGTTGAGCTGGATCTCCGACGTCCCGCCCTCGATGGTGTTGCCCCGCGAGCGCAGCCAATCCCGCGTGAGCGCCAGCTCCTCACCGTCGAAGCCGGGCCCCTCCCAGCCGAGGCCCTGCGGACCCGCGAGGTCCATCATGAGTTCGCGCCGCCGCTGGTTCAGTTCGGTCCCGTACAGCTTGAAGATCGACGCTTCGGGGCCCGGGGGCTGCCCGGCCTTCAGCCGGTCGCGCGACCGCGACAGCGTCAGGTCCATGCAGAGCTGGTCCAGCTCCACCTGCGTCAGGCGATCACGCAGCACCGGGTCGAGGAGCCGGCCGTCCGGTCCGCTGGGCAGGTAGTGTCGCGCCATGCGCAGCAGGCGCGAGCGATCGTCTCGCGCCTTGAACACATCGGCGATCATGTTGCGCTCGAAGCGCAACAACATCTTGGCGATGTTCCAGCCGCCGTTCTCCTGGCCGACGACGTTGCGGCGCGGCACGCGCACGTCCGTCAGGAAGGTCTCGCAGAACGGCGACGAACCGCTGATCAACAGGATGGGGCGGACCTGCACGCCCGGCGTCGCCATGTCCATCAGAAGGAAGGTGATACCACCGTGCTTCTGCGCGGTGTCCGTGCGCACCAGGATGAACATCCAATCCGATTTGTCGCCGTACGAGGTCCACACCTTCTGACCGTTCAGGATGTAGTCGTCGCCGTCGCGCACGGCGCGGGTCTGCAGCCCCGCCAGGTCGGAGCCGGCCCCCGGCTCGGAATATCCCTGACACCAGCGCACCTGACCGCGCACGATACGCGGGATGTGCTCGCGCTTCTGCTCCTCGTTGCCCGTCTGGAGGATGAGCGGCCCGATCATCTCGAGTCCGAAGCCCACGAGGGCCGGCCGGAGCTTCTGCTTCGCCATCTCCTCGGCGAGCACGCGGGCCTCGTCTTTCGACAGCCCCCCGCCGCCGTACTCCTTCGGCCAGGTGGGCGCCGTCCAACCGCGCTCGCCCATGACGGCGAGCCAACGACGGACGTCGTCGGGGTACGTCCCCTTCGCGCCGCCCCAGCACACCTCGTCGGGTGACGCGGGCGGCGTGCGCATCGACACCGGCGCGTTGGCGTCGAGCCACGCGCGCACGTCGGTGCGGAAGGTCTCCAGCTCGGACATGCGCCGGACGCTAGTGGACCCGCCCGCGTCGTGCAAGGTCGGCGGGGACGGTCACAGCGGCATCAGCTGCAGCCCCAGAAACACCTGCACGCCCGACAGCAGCAGCGCGGCGGCGCCGATCCACGGGTGGACGGCGCGGGCGCGCGGATCGAGGTCGATCCGGCGGGACACCACCGCGGCCAGCCCGTAGAGGATGACCAGCCCGCTACCCACCTGGAAGTGGCCGCTTGCCGCCAGTTCGAGATCCCGGGGGTCGAGCCGCACGCTGGCCAAGCCGGCGAGCCAGTTGGCGACGACGAGCGCCAGCACCAGGGGCCCCAACCGGCGGTGCCGCGCGCGCAGCGCGGCCGCGCCGGGGCCGCCGCGGCGGCCGCGCAGCGCCAGGCTCGCGGCACGCAGGGCCAGCGCGACCGTGACGAGGCCGAGCAGCGGATGCGCCCAGAGAACGGCGCGCAGCAGCGGTGACGGGTTCACGCCGGATGGCAGAACCGTGCGCCGAGATCGCGCACGACGTCTTCCAGCGCAGCCGCCGGCACCTGGGGAAACACGATCAGGCGATGGATGCCCGCCTGCTCGGCCGCCGCCACCAGCGCCGGCGTCACCGGCTCGAAGGTGGTGAGGGAGATGTCGAGCGGCGCGGCGCCCCGGCCGGCCTCCGCACGCAGGCGGTGCAGCTCGGCCACCACCGGGGCGGCCTGCTCCACGGTGAGGGCGAATCCGTACCAGCCATCGCCCTCCCGTGCGGCGCGGCGCAGCGCCGCCGCCGCCATGCCACCGACCACGATGGGCGGGTGCGGTCGCTGGATCGGTTTCGGCTCGAAGCGGATGTCGGAGAAGTCGGCGAAGCGCCCCCGGAACGTCGGCACCTCCTGCGTCCACAGCGTCCGGATGGCGCGCAGCGATTCGTCGGTGATGGCGCCGCGCTGGCGGAAGTCGACGCCGAGCGCCCGGAACTCCGGCTCGGCGTACCCGCCCGCGAACCCGGCGATCACCCGCCCGCCCGACACCACGTCGAGCGACGCCAGCGCCTTGGCGACCAGCACCGCGTTGTGGTGCGGCAGCACCAGGATGCCGGTGCCGAGTCGCACGCGCCTCGTAAAGCCCGCGATGCGCGCCAGCGCCACCAGCGAGTCGAGGAACGGGGTCTCCGCAGGAATCGGCACCGGGTTCCCCTGGATCGGCAGCGCCACGTGCTCCCCGGTCCAGACCGATTCGAAGCCGACCTCCTCCGCCGCCAGGACGACCCGGCGCTGCACCTCGGGGTCGGCGCAGGATGCGAAGTTCACCCCGAAGAGGCCGAAGTGCATGGCCGCCGAAGCTGGCAGGCGACGCCCGGGGCGTCAACCCATGTCGAGGCCCTTGAGTCGACCGAAGAGCCGCGGCAACTCCGCCGCGAGCTGCCCCTTCGAGAGCACCCGTCGGCAGCCGAGCGCCTTCGCCGTTTCCATGACGTCGAGTTCGCGATGGCCGACGAAGCCGACCGACTCGATTGCCGCGGTGTCGGGATCGCCCGCCAGCAGCTCGAACGCGCGCATGGCCTCGCGATGCCCGAGGTCGACGATGACGAGCCGCGAACCGCGCGCCGCCGTGGCGAGCGCATCGGCATCACGCGCGCCCTGGGCGGGGACACCGTAGTGGTCGGCCGCCTCGGTGATCTTCGACACGAAGAGGAGGTCCCGCACCAGATACGCCGCGTCCGCCATCTGGCGCGGGATAGCGGCCGGCGGCGGCGCGATCAACCCCGGGGCGCATCCACGCCGGCCGCGCGGTGGTCGACGACGCGAGCGGACCACGCTAGACGGAGCCCATGACGCGACGCCGCCGGCACCAGAGTCTCATCCCGTTGTCGCACCAGCATCGCGATGCGCTGATGGTGGCGTTCCGCCTGCACCATCCCGCGCCGCCCGGGCCCGTCACGCCGATGACGCCAGCCAGCACGTCGCAGAGCCGCGCGGCCGACACACTCGCCTTCTTCGGCGACCACCTCGCCGGCCATTTCCGGGCCGAGGAGGAGGTGTTGTTCCCCCTGCTTCGCCAGCGCCTGGCCGGCGATCCCGGGCGCCTCGCGCTCCTCGACCGGTTGGTCGCCGAGCACCGCCGCCTGGAAGCGCTCCGCGACGGCGTCGCCGCCGCCGGGGACGACGCGGCTGCACTCGAACCCGCGCTGGTCGCGTTCGCCGACCTGCTGGAGGCCCATGTGCGCGCCGAGGAGCGAGAGCTCTTCGAGACCGTGCCCGACATCCTCCAGCCTGGCGATGCCGAAGGGCTGGAGGCCGCCATCCGCGCCCGCCTCGGCGCGCGGCCGGCGGCCTGAGCGCGGGCATGCCGGCCGTCTCCATCGTCATCCCGACTTACAACTGCGCGCGCTGGCTGGCCGAGGGGCTGGATAGCGTGTTCGCACAGACCGACCCCGATCATGAGGTGATCGTGGTCGACGACGGGTCGACGGACGACACGGCGGACGTCCTGGCGCGGTACGCCGGCCGCCTGACCGTCGTCCACGGCGACCACGGCGGGCTCGGTGCCGCGCGCAACCTCGGGCTCGCGCGCGCGACGGGCGACTGGATCGCGTTCCACGACGCGGACGACGTCGCGATGCCCGACCGGCTCGCCTGGTCGCGCGCATTCCTGCGCGAGCACCCGGACGTGAATGCCGTCTTCGGCAACGGCCGCCACATGCCGGCGGACGATCCGGCGAGCCCGGACGTGGTCGCCACGCGCTTCGTCAGGGCAACGCGGGGCCGCACGCTGTCCGTCTCCGATCTCTTCAACGGCTTCCCGCTCTACTTCCAGGGAGCGCTCGTCCCCCGCGCCGCCTTCGCCGCCGCCGGGGCGTTCGACCCAGGCTACCGCATCCTGACCGACCTCGAGTACGGCTACCGCCTACTGCCGCACCTCCGGGCAGCGTGCGTCGACCACACGATGTTCCACTACCGGCGTCACGACGCCAACATCACCCGTGACCTGCTGCGCATGCGGCTGGAGGTGGCGCGCACGCTCGAACGTCTGCCCGGCGTCGCGCCGGGGGTCG
This sequence comes from uncultured delta proteobacterium, assembly GCA_963851365.1. GTDB lineage: Bacteria > Desulfobacterota > Binatia > DP-6 > DP-6 > CAVQLX01. Next base: position 98,977 of record CAWKPA010000004.1, read on the forward strand.
TCCAGACCATCGGCGCGCGGCGGGTCCGCAACCGCATCGCGCGCCAGTACTACCGGATCGGCGTCGTCCACCTCCGCCGCGGCGAGCGCCCGGACGCCTCGGACGCCTTCGCTCGCGCCGCGCGGCTCCGCCCGTTCCACCCGCGCTACCGCTGGATGCAACTCCGCGCCGCGGGGTGAGTCGGCGTCAATCCAGGCGCCCGACCACGCCGGTCTCGACCGGGAGGCCGCTCTCGGCCCACCCGGGCGTATCGTCGGAGCCACCGAAGCCACCACGCACGTTGGCGAGGTCCGCGAAGCCGGCCTGCGCGAGGAGCTCGCACGCCGCCTGCGACCGCACGCCGCTGCGACAGCCCACGATCAGCTTCAGGGCCGGCGACAGGTGCCGCTGCACGGTGGCCAGGAATTCCGGATTGGGCCGGGGCCCCCCGCCCCCGAACAGCACCACGGGCACATTGCGGGCGCCCGACGGATGACCCGCCTCGAACTCCTCGGGCGTTCGCACGTCGAGATAGACCGCAGAGGCGTCCGCCGCCAGCTCGCGCGACGCCTCGGTTGGGGTGATCTGCCGGATCGCCATGGCGGCGACGGTGCGCCACCGAGGATCCCCGTGTCAATCGCCGGGGGGACGCTTTGCAACCCGTCCCGCGAGCGCTACACCTCAAGCCGGGCACGAACGCGCAGATGGACAAAGCCGCCATCGACACCTGGGCCCGGCGCTCGCGCGTCGGAGAGCTCGACGACCTGCCGTGGGAGCTGCTGCACGAGCGCCCCCTCGGCCCCGACGCCCTGCGCGCGCTCCGCTACATGCAGGACATCGAAGCGCACACCATCGTCTACGTGCGCGAGCTGCTCGCGACACGGGCGATCGACGACCCGGACGTCGCCGCCTTTCTGGCCGCCTGGTTCTTCGACGAGTCGCTCCATGGCCGCGCGCTGGCCCGGGTGCTCGAGGCGGCCGGCCAGACGGTGCCGCCCCGCGCGCGCTCGCGCGCTCCGCTGGCGTACCGGGCCACCGCATGGACGATGCAAGCGATCGCCCGCGCGTGGCCGGAGTTCGTGGCGGTGCACATGGTATGGGGCGCGGTGAACGAGCTGACCGCGCTCACCGCCTACCAGCGTCTCGCGGCCCGCGAACCGCACCCCACGCTCGTCCCGCTGCTCGCACGCATCGCGCACGACGAGACGCGGCACTTCGGCTTCTACTACCAACAGGCCGAGCGACGACTCGCGGCGCCGGGCGCGCGGCGCGTCGCACGCTGGCTGGTCGAGCGCTGCTGGGCGCCCGTAGGCACCGGCGTCCAGCCGGACGCCGAGGTGCGTTTCCTCGCCCGCTTCCTCTTCGCCGACGAGGCGGGCCGCGCGTCGCTGCGCCGCATCGACGCGACCATCCGCCGCCTGCCCGGCTTCGCGGACGTTCCGCTGGCCGAGGCCTGGGCGGACCGGGTGCTGTGCGGCAACGCTCACCCCATCCCGAACGCCCCCTCGAGCACCAAGCGGCGGCGAGCCCATGGGAGCGCACACGCCAGCCGCGCGGCGGTGTTGACGGCGCCCACCGGCAGCAGGCCGAGCACGGCGTCGAACGCAGCCGACGGGCATGGAAACGCCGCGGCGATCCGCTCCGGATAGCGCGCCACGTCGCCGGCCAGGATCGCGTCCGCTGCCAGACGCGCGCTGTGAACCGCCGGGCCGATGCCCTCGCCCGAGACGTCGCGCGCGAGACCGGCGGCGTCACCGACCAGCAGGAACCGCTCGCCACCGATGCGACGGAGGCGCCGCCGCCGGACGGCGTACGCATGTCCGCGAAAGGGGGTCAGGGCGAGCCCGTCGGGCAAACGCCCGAGGGCGCCGAGCGTGTCACGCAGCCGCTCCAACCGCGCGCCGACCGCCAGCCCGCCCAACGCGCCGACGCCGACGTTCAGAAAGTCACCCTTCGTGAAGTACCAGCCATAGCCGCGAAAGTCCGGCTCGGCGAACAGCTCCGGCGTCCCGTGCCGTGGCGTGAGTGCGCCCAGGCGGCCAGCGCCGATGCGGGTCTCGCTCTCTTGCGTGACGACAACGTCTTCGGTCCGGTCCAGCGCGCCGTAGGCGCGCGCCACCGGACAGTGGTGGCCGCCGGCGCCGATCACGAGCGGCGCCGTCACGTCGACGCCATCGCCTTCGACGCGCAGACCGGCGCGGCCCTGGGACAGGCGTCGCACCCGCACGCCCTCGCGCACCACGGCGCCCGCCGCCTCCGCGCGGCGCAGGAGAAACGCGTCGAACTCCGCGCGGACGATGCCCCAGCTCGCGACCCGTCCGAAGCGGGTCACGTATTCGACCCCCGCAACCGCGATCGACGCGACGGCAAAGGGTTGGATGGTACCGGGGTATGCCGTCGCATCCAGCTCGAGGTCCCGCAGCACGGCCGGGGTGATCCATCCGGCGCAGAGTTTGACGCGCGGGAAGCGCGCGGCATCCACACAGAGCACCCGCATCCCGGCGCGCGCCAGGCGCCAGGCGGCGGCGCTCCCGGCCGGGCCGCCGCCCACGACGACCGCATCGAAGGTCACCCTTCCCGTCTAGCGCATCCGGCTGCACCCGCGAACCCCGGGTGCGGGATCGACGGGCGCCGTGAGGAGTGCTACCCGCGGCCCATGCAACATTCCCCCGCATTCCTCCGGCTGGTCGAAGCAGCCCGGGCACGCGTCCCCGAGGTGTCGATCGACGAGGTGCGCGCGCTGCAGGCGGCGGGCGACCCGGTGCACGTCCTCGACGTCCGCGAGCAGGACGAGTGGCAGGACGGCCATCTCATCGGCGCGCGGCACCTCTGCAAAGGCGTCATCGAGCGCGACATCGAACGGGCGATCCCGGACCGCGGCGCGCACATCGTCCTCTACTGCGGCGGCGGCTACCGCTCGGCGCTGGCAGCCGACGCCCTCCGGCAGATGGGCTACACGAACGTCGTCTCGATGTGGGGCGGGTGGCGATCCTGGTTCGACGCCGGCTTCCCGACCGTGCGCGATTGAGCCCTCACCGCGCGCCGCGCGTGCGCAGGTCGATCTCCTGCCCTGCACGGTCCGCCTCTTCGATCTCCTCGAGGGTAATCACGTCGTCCCCCGTGCCGAGGATGTCTCCCACCGTGTAGCCGGGCTGGTCTGGCCGCTTCTGGATGGAGTAGAACTGGAGGTAGCGTTCCAGCTCCATCCCCACATCCGCGGCCGAGCGGCGCGGCAACCCGGCGGGACGCTGCTGCACCAGGTCGCGCTGGTAGGCGGTGAAGACGTAGGCGGCCCAGTTGAGGGAGACCTCCCCGGTGGTCACGCGGGCGGACAGCTGCGTCAGCAGGTCGAAGAGTTCCGGCACGAGCGCGTCGTCCGGCGGCGGCATCAACAGATACCGGTTCGTCTGGGCGACCACGCGCCGCCGTTCGGCGATATCCCCCGAGCGGTCCTCGCGCGCCGCGACCCGGCGCAGGTACCAGCTGCTGGTCGCGCCGAGCAGCGCGCTCTGCCAGTACCAGCAGGCCGCGCCGCCGACCAGCAGCAACGCCAGCGCGCCCGCGACGAACCGCTTCATGGCGCGGACTTGCCCGCCCGCCGCGGCGGGTGTCAAGGCGGTCGAGCCGCACGGCGCTTCCGGGCGATCGTGCCGTCCTGCTACAACGCCGACCGGTGGAGCACGAGACACGGCACGCGCTGGTGACCGGCGGGGGCTCGGGCATCGGGCGCGCCGTGGCTGCCCGGGTCGGCCGCGCCGGGGCGGCGGTCACCGTCCTGGACATCGACCCGGCGGCGGCAGCAGCCGCCGCCGCCGAATTGGCCTCGGCGGGCATCCGAAGTGGCGCCGTCGTCGCCGACGTCGGCGATCCGGCGGCTGTCCGCACGGCGATCGACGAAGCCCGCGCGGCCCGCGGACCGGTGCTGATCGCCGTCTGCAGCGCCGGGATCGCCGGCTTCGCGCCGCTGCCCGCGCTCACCGTCGCCGCGTGGGAACGCATGCTGGCCGTTCACCTGACCGGCACGTTTCTCGTCGTGCAGGCTGCGCTCCCGGACATGCTGGCGGCCCGGTGGGGCCGCATCATCACGGTGTCGTCGGTCGGCGGACTCCGCGGCGGGCCGAATCTCAGCCACTACGCCGCGGCCAAGGCTGGCGTGATCGGTTTCACCAAAGCGGTTGCACTCGAGGTCGGCGCGTGTGGCATCACGGCCAACGCGGTCGCGCCGGGGCTGGTGGACACCCCCCTCTTGCGCGCGTCGGGCATCCCGCACGACCTGCTAGCGCAATCGCGACAGGCGATCCCGGTCGGCCGGCTCGGCACGCCCGATGACGTTGCCGCGGCGTGCGCCTTTCTGGCATCGGACGACGCCGCGTTCGTCACGGGACAGGTCTTGAGCCCGAACGGCGGCGGGTGGCTCTGAGCACGCCATCAGTGGCCGTGGAACACGGGCCGACGCTTCTCCAGGAACGCACGCACCCCCTCGGCGTAGTCCTCGCTCTCGAAGCACGCGGCGATACGCCGGGCGACGGCGGCCGCATCGCGTGCTTCAGGCGGACGCTGCGCCTCGAGCATGGCGCGCTTCACCGCGCGGAGCGTGAGCGGCGCGTTCGCCGCGATACCGGCAACGTACCGTTGCGTGAAGTCGCGCAGTTCGGCCCGGGGCACCAGGCGGTTCACCAGCCCGAGGCGGAACGCTTCGTCCGCAGTGTACTGCCGCGCGGTGAAGAACAGCTCCGCCGCGGCCGACGGCCCGAGGAGTGCAACCAGACGCTCGACGCCCTGTTGGTGATAGCCGAGACCGAGCCGAGCCGGCGGCAACGCGAAGCGCGCGTCGTCGGACGCGATCCGGAGGTCGGCACACGCCGCGATGGCGAGACCGCCGCCGATGCACACCCCCTGGATCATGGCGACGACCGGCGTCTCGATCTCGAGCAGCGCCGCGAAGGCCCGCGCCGTGACGCCCTCGTAGGCGGCGGCCGAGGCGGCGTCGCGCCGATGGGTGCTGAACTCCGAAATATCCGCGCCCGAGGCGAAGGCCTGGTCGCCGGCGCCGCGGAGGACCACCACCCGCACAGAGGCGTCGGCTTCGAGGTCGCGCACCACGCCCGGCAGCGCCTGCCACATTTCGAGACGCACCGCGTTCAGCCGAGCCGGGTTGCGCAGGATTAGCCACGCGACACCCGCGCCGTCCCGCTCCACGTCGATCCCGAATCCGCTCATCCGGGGCGCATATCACCGCGGTCCCCCCGGGGACCATGGGCACTGCACCCGCCCTGGCACCATCCCGGCCGGGGCCCCGCTCAGTTTTCCCTTGACCGCATCTTCCGCACTTCGTATCCCTGACGGCTGCTATGCGCGCCCGAATCGCTCTCGCCTGTCTGCTCGCCGCCGCCGCCTCGCCCGCCTTCGCCCACCGCGTGAGCGGCACCATCTACTGCGATCGCAACGGGAACCAGATGATCGATGCCGCGGACACTCCAGTCCACCCGATCTTCGTCCGGGCGGTGTCCCAGGACGTCATGCCGGGTCAGACCTTCACGACGGGCAACGACATCGCGGGCTTCTACGTCATCGGGCTTCCGCAGCGCTCCGACCGCTATCGGGTCGATCCGGTCTCCATCCCCCCCACCTTCAGCATCGTGGTTCCGGCGGCCGGCTTCTATGATGTCCAGATCGTCAGCGGCACGAGCGACGACATCGCCACCGGCCTCGATTTCCTCCTTGTCGGGTGCGCGCCGACGACCACGTCGACCAGCACGACCACCTCCAGCACGGTGACGTCCACCACGTCGTCGCCGACCATGCCGACGACCACGACCACCAGCACCACCACGACGACGACCATCCCCGTCTGCCTCGATTGCTCGGGCACGCCGTTCCTGGTGGCCCGCGACGGCAAGTTCAACAACAGCGCAACGATCGGCAACAACGTCGGAGCCAACTCCACCGTCGGCCGCATCCGCCTCGGCAGGAACGTGGTCATGCCGGACGCCACCAGCGTCACGGGTGACACCGTCATCGTCGGGAACGCCTCCAGCGTGGCCCGCGTGCTGGCGAACAGCCCGTCCTTCGGCACCAACGCCGTCGCGAGGGATGGGACCGGCACCCCCACCCTGCCGGTGGTTGAACCTTTCTGCCCCCTGCCAGCCATCGCGAGCTGCAACGGCAACGACGTCCAAGTGGAACCGGGTTTCAAGGCCGGTCCGCTCGCTCCCGGGGTGTACGGACGCCTCTGGGTCCTCGACGGCGGTTCGATCATGCTCTCCCCCGGGGACTTCACCTTCTGCGACATCAAGACCGGGCGCGGCGTCAAGATCACCACCCTGGGTCCGGCGCGCCTCGACGTGACGGGCAGCGTGAAGATCGGATCGGGTTCGCAGCTGGGGCCGGCGCAGGGCGCCGACCCGGTGGTGCTCAACGTGCAGGGCAGGACCGTCCGCCTGTCGCAGAACGCCGTGGCCAACGCGGCGGTCGTGGCTCCTGACGCACGCATCAGCTTCGGCCGTAACGCAAGCCTGTTCGGGTGCTTCTGTACCGACCGGGCCAAGAGCGACAAGCGGATCTCGTTGATCTGCCTCGTGCCCTAGGTGAGCAGCGAGCCGACTCGCGCCGGCGTCAGCTCATACGCGATCGGACACGGCGAAGCGCCGTGAGCAGGGCACGGGCCGTGGCGTCCGCATCGAGCCGGTATTGGCCGGCGCGCACACGATCCCGAATGCGCGCGAGCCGCCTCGCCCGCTGCTCGCTGTCGCGCTGCGCATCCTGTCTGCTGCTCCACCCCATGGCCCTTCACGCTTCCCATCGGTCGTTTCGCCGCCTGGCTTGAGCCGAGCCCGGAGGCCGCGCAGCGCCTGGGCGTGGAGTTGGCAGACCCGCGACTCGGTCACCCCGAGCACCGCCCCGACCTCCTTCAGCGTGAGCTCGTCCCGGTAGTAGAGCGACAGCAGCAATTGCTCCCGCTCTGGCAATCCTCGGATGGCATCGGCCAGCAATCGGGCTTCCTCCCGACGGAGGATCGCATCGAAGGGCTCGGCTCCATGGTCGGGCAGCCCCCCCTGCCAACGCTCGCCCTGTTCGAGCCGCACATCCTCGAGACTCACGACGGCGACCGGAGCGATCCGCCCGATCAGAGCGCGGTAGGCGTCGATCGGCAGCCCGAGCGCACTGGCGATATCGTCTTCGGTCGCCGCGCGCCCGAGGCGCGCTTCGACCTCGCGGGTGCCCCGCGCCACGGCTTCCGCCTTGTCCCGGACACTCCGCGGCGTCCAATCGCTCTGTCGAAGCTGGTCGAGGATCGCGCCGCGGATCCGCTTGCGCGCATACGCCACGAAGAGTTCGGCGCGGGCCGGGTCGAACCGGTCGACCGCCGCGAGGAGCCCGAACACGCCCCATGAGCGCACGTCGTCCAGGTCGACTCCGCTCGGCAGGCGCCAGCTGTGCGCACCGGCGATCCGGCGAACCAGGGGAAGGTAGCGGCGGATCAGCGCTTCCCGCGCCGTACGCTCGTCTGACGACGGCTGTCCCATATCCTCGTCCCTCCCCGCTCGTCAGGGTACCCGACCCGACACCCAAAGCGCGAGGCCAGATGAAGCAGGTCGCACATCATTCTTTTCCCGATGACGCCAGTCGAATCCGCATTCACCCAACATACCCAAAGCCAATTATGGATTTGGCGCTCCGGCTGCTTCGTGGCAGGACCGGGCCCGGTGACGTCCCCGGAGGCAGACATTCTCGCCGAGGCTCGCGCGTTGGGATTTTCGCTGGCCGGATTCACCCGGGTGGCCCGCCTGACACGGGGCGAATTCCTGGCCCGCTGGTTGGCCGAAGGCCGAGCCGGCGAGATGGGCTACCTGGCGCGCGGGCCGGCCGAGCGCCTGGACCCGCGCCTGCGCTGGCCCTGGGTCCGCTCGATCATCAGCCTCGCCGTCCCGTACCAGGCGCCACCTCCGCCAGCCGCCGATTGGCGGCACACGTTGCGCGGCCGGATCGCCGCGTACGCAGTCGAATTAGACTATCACGATGGCCTCGGCAATCGCTTGTCGAGGCTGATCGAGCGGCTCAACGTTCGCTGGCCGCAGGCTGCGTTCCGGCCGTATGTCGATACAGGCCCGATCCTCGAGCGCGAGTGGGCCATGCGCGCGGGCGTGGGGTGGATCGGTCGCAACACCCTCCTCCTGGATCGAGAGGCCGGCTCGTACTTCTTCCTGGCGGAATTGCTCACCGACCTCGAGCTGCCCCCCGCCGCGCTGCCAGCGGACCACTGCGGCACCTGCAACCGCTGCCTGGCCGGCTGCCCCACTGGAGCACTCACCGACTATGCGATGGAGCCACGGCGGTGCATCTCGTACCTGACCATCGAGCATCGCACCGCGATCCCACTGGCGCTGCGACCTGCCATCGAGAACTGGGTGTTCGGCTGCGACGTCTGTCAGGAGGTCTGTCCATGGAACCGCAACACGCGCGGGCCCGACGACGACCGCCTGTCGCCATCGCTGCCGGACCTGCTGGCGCTCGACGCCGCCGCGTTCCGGCGGCGCTTCGCCGGCACGGCGCTGTGGCGAGCCCGCCGGCGCGGGCTGCTCCGCAACGCCGCCGTCGCGCTCGGCAACACCGGCAATCCCGAGGCCGTACCGGCGCTCGTTGGCGCGCTCGCGGACCCCGAGGCGCTGGTGCGCAGCCATGCGGCCTGGGCGCTCGGGCGCATCGGGGGACGCACGGCGCGGCGCGCGCTCGAGCGCGCTCGGATCGCGGAGACCGCGCTCGACGTGCGCACCGAGGTCGACGCCGCGCTCGGGGCCTGAGCCTGGCCGGCCGCCGTCTCAGACCAGCGGGGTCGCGTCGGGCGGCGCACCGAGCTCGGCCAGCAGGCGGTCTCGGACCAGCGCAGCGGCCTTCGCGCCCACCTCCGGTTCTGGCCCCACTGGAATCCGGCCGCCAGCGATCTGATCGTGTCCGCCGGCCAACTTGCTGCCGAGCACCCGCTGGAGGATCTCCCCGGCGTTGACATCCCGCTCGGTGGTCCGGATCGAGCAGTGGAGGCACCCCTCGAAGGTGCCGATGGCGGCCGCCCAATCCACCCGATCGAGGCGCAGGAGGAAGTCCGCCACCTCGGCCACCATGTCCGGGTACTGGACCTCGCCGAGCAACGACACGACGGCGCGGTCGCCGTAGAGCATCGCCTTGTCGATCGCCTCGCGAAACACCCGGAAGTACTCGCGCGGCACCCGCGCGTTCTCGATCTTCGCCAGGCGACGCTTGTTCGTGTACGGGTAGAGGAAGTGCGCGGCCTCGATGTCGGCGGCCGTCGACTCGCGGCCGAGGTCCTGCGTCTCGGCCGTGATGCCATAGAACAGCGCGGTGGCGATCTTGTGGTCGATCGACACCTTGGCCTCGCGCAGATACTCGGTCAGGATCGTCGACGTGGCGCCGTAGATGTCGCGCAGGTCGAGGAACGGCACCCCGGGGTACTCGGCATACGCCGGGTGATGATCGATCACGACCAGCGGTGCCACTCCTTCCGGGAGCGAGTTGTTCGGCCGTCCAGGTTGCGTGTCGACCAGCGCCACCTGCACGTCGGCGTCGAACCGCACGGCGCTCACCGGCACCAGGTCGATGTTCAGATACGTCCGCATAGCGCGGTTCTCGGCGCGGCCGACGATGCCTCCCAGGACGATGTCCGCGGGCTTCCCGAGCACCGAGTGCACGAGGTACTTGAGAGCGGCGGCGCTCGCCATCGCATCGGGGTCGGGGTTGTCGTGCGGCAGGATCACCAGTGGGCCCGGGCGATCGAGCACGTGCAGGAGGTTCGCAACCACCCCGCGACTCGGGGGAGATGACATCGGCAGGTCGGGGAGTATGGACCGTCGCCTGATCCCTTGTCCATCCCCGACCTTCCCGGTGGCAGCTGGTCGGCCGCTCTGGTAGCGTCCTGCACATGCAAGCGGTCAGCCCCGAACACCTCGTCTTCGACCGCTTCGGCCTCTCGGAACGCGCCCTCGACGGCGTGCTGGGCGCCGCGATCCAATCCCGCGCCGATTGGGCCGATTGCTATTTCGAGCTCGCCGCGGTGCAGACCGCATCCTTGGAGGACGGCATCGTCCGGAAGGCGACGCGCAACGTCCGCCAGGGCGTCGGCGTACGGGTGCTCTCGGGCGCGCGAAGCGGCTATGCCTACTCCGACGACGTGTCGCTCGAACGCATCGAGCTGGCGGCTCGCACGGCGCGTTACATCACCACGCAAGGATCGGACGCCGTCGCCGTCACCCCCCCGGCGCCGCCCTCTTCCCCCCACGACCTCTACCCGCTCGACACCTCGCTGCTCGACGTCCCCTTGGCCGATCAGATCGCGCTCCTCGAGCGGCTCGACGCGGTGGCGCGCGCCGCTGCTCCGACGATCACCAGCGTCATCGCCGGCCTCGGCCTCGAGCACCGCGTGGTCCTGGTCGCGGGGCCGAACGGGCTCCTGGTCGGCGACGTCCGCCCGCTGCTGCGCGTGAGCGTCTCGTGCATCGCCGAGCGCGGAGGCATGCGCACCCAGGGCTCGGCCGGAGGCGGGGGGCGGTACGCCTTCCACGACCTGCTCGACGGGCGGGCCGAACGCTTCGCCCGCGAAGCGGCGCGACAGGCGGTCGTCAACCTCGACGCGGCCCCAGCGCCCGCCGGCAGCATGACCGTCGTGCTCGGCCCCGGGTGGCCGGGCATCCTGCTCCACGAAGCCATCGGCCACGGCCTCGAAGGGGACTTCAACCGCAAGCGCACGTCCGCCTTCACCGATCGCATCGGCACGCGGGTCGCCTCGGAACTCTGCACCGTCGTCGACGACGGCACCCTGCCCGGCCGCCGCGGGTCGATCAACGTCGACGACGAGGGCACGCCGACGGGCCGCACCATGCTGATCGAACGGGGTGTGTTGCGCGGCTACCTGCAGGACCGGCAGAACGCGGGACTGATGGGCATGCCGCTCACCGGCAACGGCCGGCGCGAGAGCTTCGCCCACGCGCCGATGCCGCGCATGACGAACACCTTCATGCTCGCGGGCGAGGACGCGCCGGAGGACATCATCCGTTCCGTGGACCGCGGCCTCTACGCCGTATCGTTCGGGGGCGGCCAGGTCGACATCACCTCGGGCAAGTTCGTCTTCTCGGCCAGCGAGGCCTATCTGATCGAGGGAGGCGTCGTCGGCCGGCCGGTGCGCGACGCCACGCTCATCGGCAACGGGCCGGACGTGCTGACGCGCATCACCCGCGTCGGCAGCGATCTCGCGCTCGACGAGGGCCTCGGCACCTGCGGCAAGGACGGGCAGTCCGTCCCGGTGGGGGTCGGTCTGCCGACCATCCGCATCGACGGCCTCACCGTGGGCGGGACCGGCGCGTGAGCGGGCGCGACGACCTGCTCGACGTCGCCGAGCGGCTGGTCCGCGACGCGCGCGCTGCCGGCGCCGACGCCGCCGACGCGATCGCCGGCGAGAGCGACGGCCTCGAGGTGGGCGTGCGCATGGGCGCGATCGAGAAACTGAAGCGCGCGCGCGAACGGCGCGCGGGCCTGCGAGTTTTCGTCGGCAACGCCACCGCCATCGTGTCCACCGCCGACCTGTCGGCGACGGGCCTCGCCGAGCTGGCGGGCGACGCTTGCGCCCTCGCCCGCGCCACCGCCCCGGACCAGTTCGCCGGACTGCCGGACCCGCAGGACCTCGCCACCGAGCAGCCCGATCTCGCCCTGTACGACCCCGCCAGCGAATCCCTCGAGGTCGACGCGGCCCTGCGACTCGCGCGCGAGGCCGAGGAGGCCGCGCTCGGCGCCTCGCCGGAGATCGACAACTCGGAAGGCGCCGAGTTCGGCGGTGGCGGCGGCCGCGTTGCCTATGCGTCCAGCCTCGGCTTCGCCGGGGCCTATGGCGGGTCGAGTTTCAGCCTCTCGGTCAGTCCCGTCGCGCAGCGTGACGGCACCATGCAGCGCGATTACTGGTACACGACGGGCCGCCGTCTCGATCGCCTCGACCCGCCGGTGTCCGTCGGCACCGAGGCGGCCCGGCGGACACTGCGCCGCCTGGGCGCCCGGCGCGTCGCCACCACCGAATGCCCGGTCGTCTTCGATCCGGAGGTCGCCGCGTCGCTGCTGCGGCATCTGGCCGCCGCCATCTCGGGCACGTCGCTGTATCGCCGGGCGACGTTTCTCCTCGACCAGATGGGAGAGCGGATCGCGGCCCCCGGCATCACCGTGATCGACGACCCGCTCCGCCCGGGCGGCGCCGCGTCGCGCCCCTTCGACGGCGAAGGTGTCGCATCGAAGCGCCGGACCATCGTCCGCGCCGGCGTCCTCGAGAGCTGGCTGCTCGACTCCTACTCGGCTCGTCGGCTCGGCCTTCGCCCCACCGGCCACGCCAGCCGGGCGGCCGGTGATGCCCCGGGGGTGGCCCCCACCAACCTCTACCTGGAGGCGGGTCCTCATGCGCCCGAGGCGATCGTGCGCTCCGTCGCGTCGGGCCTCTACGTGACGGAGTTGATTGGCTTCGGAGTCAACCTCGTGACGGGAGACTACTCGCGCGGTGCCGCGGGCATGTGGATCGAGGGCGGCGAACTCGCGTATCCGGTCGAGGAAGTGACCATCGCGGGCAACCTACGCGAGATACTCGCCGGCATCACGATGGTCGGTTCCGATCTGACGTTTAGGAACGCCACATCTGCCCCCACCATCAAGGTGGAACGCATGACGATTGCCGGGGCCTGACGCCGACTCACTCGTCCTCGTCCTCCTCCTCGTCATCGTCGTCCCAGTCATCGTCGTCTTCGTCGAACTCGTCATCGTCCTCGAGATCGTCGTCCTCGTCGTCGAGGTCGTCATCCTCGAGGTCGTCGTCGTCCTCGTCGTCGTCACCGCCCAGAGCCATCGCCCCGAGGAGCGCCACCAGGTACTCGTCCATCGCCTCCTCCAGTTGGTCCCACATGTCGCGCGTCTCCTACAGGGTCGCCGAGCCGTCGACCAGCGCCTCCGCCCCCTCCACCTGGAAGCCGAGGGTCTCGATCATGGCGGTCGTCTCGCGGCGCGCCTGACCGGGGGTGGTGAGGTACCCCCCCACGAACAACGAGTTCGCCGCGAACAACGCGAGGGGTTGTGCCTCCATGAGGCAGTGTTCGCGCCCGCCCGCGGCGCGGATCTCGGCGCGCGGATTGGTGAGCCGGAACATGGCCAGCGCCCGCAGGCACCGCGCCACCGCTGGTGGTTCGCGGTCGCCCAGCGGTGTGTCGTCGATCGGGTGCAGGAAATTGACCGGCAGCGACTCGACCTGCAGCGCGGCCAGCGCCTGCGCGACGTCGACCAAGTCGTCGTCCGTCTCCCCCATGCCGACGATGACGCCCGAACACGCAGACATGCCCGCGCGGCGGGCGTTCCGCACCGTGGCGACCCGGTCCTCGTAGGTGTGCGTGCTACAGATCGCCGGGTAGTGCCGTCGACTGGTGTTGAGGTTGTGGTTGACGAAATCGATCCCGGCCCCATGCAGCGTCCTGGCAGCCGGCTCGTCCATGATCCCAAGCGAGACACAGAGCTCGAGGTGCGGCAGCTCTGTGCGGATGGCTCGTGCGGCGCGTGCGAAGTGCTCGACGTCGGCGCTGCTCGGGCCCCGCGCGCTGGTCACCATGCAGTAGCGGCGTGCGCCCGTCGCAGCCGCCTCGTGCGCGGCCGCCACGAGTTCCGGAACGGTCTTCAACCGGTAGCGTGCGATCTCGGCGCCGGAAACACCCGACTGCGAACAATAGCCGCAGTCCTCCGGACAAAGCCCACTGCGCGCGTTGTTGAGGATGCAGAGCTTGACGCGGAGGCCGAAGTGGCGGGCGCGAACCGCGTAGGCCGCCCAGAGCACCGCCGGCACGTGGTCGTCCGGCGCGGTCATCACGCTGAACGCCGTGTCGACGTCGAGCCCGCCGTCGAGCAGCGCACGTTCGGCCGCCGCGCGATAGGGGCCCGCGAGTGCGAGCGCGCGAGCCGGCTCCCTGAGCGCCTCGAGCATCGGTTGGGTTCCCTAGCGGGCCGGCCTGGGTTTGGCAACCTTCGCGCACACCGCGTCGCAGGACGCGGCCGACGGCACCGTGACTTGCTCGGGCCGGTGGCCCTGGGATAGACGCGCGAGCGCCACGAGGCGCCAGTCCGTCGTGCACGAAGACGCCGATAAGCCGACCGCCCCGCGCCGTCTCCTGGTTCTGGGGACCGTGCTCGTCGGCCTGGCGCTGCTGGTCGGCCTGGTGATCGTGGCCGACGGGCAGGCGCTGCTCGAAACCACCCGGGCGATCCCGCCCTCCGGGCTCGTCCTGCCGCTCGCACTGTCCCTCTGCTCTTACGGGGCGATGGCGCGGTCCTACCAGGGCATCGCGGCCCTCGCCGGAACCCGCCTCCGGTTCCCCGTCTGGTTCCGCATCACTCTGGTCTCGAACACCGTGAACTACGTCGTCACCAGTGCCGGCCTGTCCGGGTTCGCGGTGCGCATGTTCTTGCTGTCGCAGTATGGTGTGGTCTCGGGTCGCGCCGTCCTGATCTCGCTGGTGCAGACCTTCCTCACGAACGTCACGCTGCTGTTCTTCATCCTGGCCGGCTTCGTGTCGCTGCTGTCGCGCCAGGAGCTCAGTGGCGCCCCACTTGTCGCTGCCGCCACGCTGCTGGCACTCTTCGCCGCGACGTTGGTGTATGGGGTCGTCCTCGTGTTCCAGCGCCGCTGGCGACGGCTCACGCTGTTCTGGATCGGCGGGGCGGCGCATCGCGTGCTGCGGCGCTTCGCTCCGCGCCGGACCCCCCAGCTGGTGCGGTTCTGGCGATTTCAGCACCGGCTCGACTCGGGCATCGAGTTCCTGCTCTCCCGCAAGTCGGGCATGCTCGGCCCGACCGTCTGGATCACCTTCGATTGGGTGCTCACCAGCGGAGTGCTGTGGGCCGCGTTCCGTGCCGTCTCGTACCCGCTGACGCCCGGCCTAGTGATGGTCGGGTTCAGCGTGGGGTTGTTCTTCTCCCTGGTGTCCTTCGTCCCGGGCGGACTGGGCGTCATGGAGGGGTCCATGACCGCCGTGTTCGCGGGCCTCGGCGTGCCCCTCGAAAAAGCGGTGGTGGCGGTCCTGATCTTCCGCTTGGCGTACCACGTCGTGCCCCTGGTGCTCAGTGTCTTCCTTTTTCACGGCGTCTTCCGAGCTGCTCGGCAGGCCACCGCGTTTCCCCGTGGCGAGGGGCACACGAGTTGACAGCCCCCGGGTCGCTCACTACACGTCGGCCCGAATGGGCGGGGTGGGCGACGCGGTGGACGGCCGCCGGCTGCAGCGCGCGTGACGATTCGTTGCCCCGCTTGTGACATCGTGTACCGGTTGCCGCCGGAGGCAACCGGCAGCCAGCCGCTGAGCTTCCGGTGCTCGCGATGCGATCACGTGTTCGCCTCGGCAGGGCCGCCCTCCCCGCCGCAGCGCGCGGCTGCGGTGACGGCCGACGACCCCGAGAGCCGCCTCGGCGCCCACCGACGAGGACCCCGGGCAACCGACACGGGCGCGGCGGTGGGCCGCCGGCTTCGCACTGCGCAACCTGGTGGGAGTCCCGCTCCTATTCGGGTTGCTGTCGATCTACGTCTACCAGCATCGGGACCGCGTGACGGCGCTGCTCGAGCGGGTTCCTCTGGTCGGGTCGCGCCTCGCGGCCACCCGTCTGGCGCCCGGCCACGTGCAGCTCATCGATGTCCGCGGGGAGTACGCCCGGGCCGGCGGGGATGCGCTCGTGTTCGTCATCACCGGCAGCGCGGTCAACAACGCGCCGGTGCCCCTGAGCGCCATTCAGATCAAGGGGAGCATCGTCGGCTCTGCGGAGCAGCAGCGTGTGGTCTACGCGGGCACTGCCCCCCACGACCTGCACGACCTCTCGACGCAAGAGATCGAGCTGCTGCAAACCCTCGAACCGCCCCGGAACTGGCGCCTCTTGCCCGGCGAAGACGGTGACTTCCTGCTCGCCTTTGTCGATCCACCGGTGCCGCTGCAGGAGTTCCGCGTCGAGGTGGCCGAGGTGCATCGACGAAAGCGGCCCCCCACCACACCGTAGCGGTCCGCGTCAGGCGTCGGGCTTGCCCGATGGGGTGGTCGGCGGCTCGGGCGTGACGTCGATCTCGGGCGGCTCCTTCATGCCCTTCTTGAAGGACTGAATGCCCTTTCCGAGGCTGCCCATGACTTCGGGCAGGCGACCAGCCCCGAAGACCAGGAGCACGATAACGAGGATGATGACCAGCTCGCCCATGCCGAGGCCGAACATGGTCCGATCATAGGGAAGCGGCCGTCGGCAGGCAAGCCGCCGTTGCACCGCGGCCGGGCCGCTCGTATACTCCGCGCTTCCGATGCTCCGGACGTTTCGGGCCGAGTACGAACGGCTGCTCCCCTCGGTCGAGAAGCCGGCTCGATACCTGGGTGGCGAGCGGGGTGCCATCCGTAAGGATCCCGGCAGCGTCCGGACGCGCGTGGCGCTGTGCTTTCCCGAGGTGTACGAGATCGCGCAGTCGCACCTGGGGCTGCAGATTCTCTACGACATCCTGAACCGCCGGCCCGACGTCGCGGCGGAACGGTGCTACGCGCCCTGGTTCGACTTCGAGGCCCTGCTGCGGGCGCACGCGCTGCCACTGGTGTCGCTCGAGAACCACCTGCCCCTGGCGGACTTCCACGTCGTCGGCTTCAGCCTGCAGTACGAGCTGACGTACGCCAACCTCCTCACCATGCTCGAACTGGGCGGCATTCCGCGCCGCAGCATCGACCGGACCGCCGGGGGCCCGGTGGTCATTGCCGGAGGCCCCTGCGCCTTCAATCCGGAGCCACTGGCGCCCTTCCTCGACGCCGTCGTGCTCGGCGACGGCGAGGAGGTCGTCGGGCAGATCGTCGACGTCGTGCAGGCCCACGGCCACGGCGACCGCGCGACCTTGCTGAGGGAGCTGGCCGCATTGCCGGGCGTCTACGTGCCTGCCGCGTTCACGCCCCGCCACCACCCCGACGGCACCATCGCGGCGGTCGTCCCCGTCGATCCCAACCGCCCCACGGTGACGAAGCGGGTGCTGCCCGACCTCGATCGCTTCCCGCCCCCCGCCAATCCGGTCGTTCCCAATCTGAACGTCGTACACGACCGTGCCAGCGTCGAGGTGATGCGGGGCTGTGTGAAGGGTTGTCGTTTCTGTCAAGCAGGCTACGTCTATCGCCCGTTGCGGGAGCGGAATCCCGAAGGCGTGGTGGCGCACACCCGCGAGCTGGTGGCACGCACCGGCTACGAAGAGGTCTCGCTCCTCTCGCTGTCGACCGGGGACTACAGCGGCGTCAACCCCGTGCTGCGGGCGCTGATGGACGAGCTGTCGCCCGCGCACGTCGCCGTCTCGCTGCCCTCCACTCGCGTCGACGCGCTGTCGCCGCGCCTCCTCGAGCAGATCCGTCGCGTCCGCAAGACCGGCTTCACGCTCGCTCCGGAGGCTGGCACGCAGCGCCTGCGCGACCTCATCCAGAAGGAGTACCGCGAGGAGGAGCTGCTCGACGCCGCTCGCCTCTTCGCCGATCTCGGCTGGCGCAGCCTGAAGCTGTACTTCATGATCGGCCTTCCCAGCGAGACCGAGGAGGACGTGCTCGGCATCGCCGAGTTGGCCGGCCGCGTGAAGCGCGCGGCGCGCGGGCGCCTCGCCGTGACGGCCAGCGTCTCCACCTTCTCGCCCAAGCCGCACACCCCCTTCCAATGGGCCGCGCAGCTCTCCGTCGAGGATACGCAGGCGCGTCAGTCCATGCTTCGGCGGGAACTCGGTCGGCGCGGCGTCGAGTTCCGGTGGCATGACAGCCGGCTTTCGTGGCTGGAGGGCATCTTCGCTCGCGGCGACCGCCGGCTCGCCGACGTCATCGAGACGGCCCAACGCCTGGGCGCCCGGTTCGACGGCTGGTCGGATCGGTGCCGGCTCGACCTGTGGGAACAGGCGCTGGCGGCCCACGGCCTCGACGCCGAGTTCTACCTGCGCCGGCGGCCCCTCGGCGAGACGCTGCCGTGGGAGCACCTCGACGCGGGCGTCAGTGCGCGCTTCCTGCGCCAGGACCTGGCCCGCGCCGTCGAGGGCCGCCTCACGCCCGACTGCTCCATCGAACGCTGCACATACTGCGGCGCGTGCGATTTCCGCACCGTGCGCAACATCGACTACCACCCGGCGGGCGCCAAGGGCGCCGACCACCGCGGGAGCGTGATCTCGCGGTGGGCGGAGCTGCTCGTGCCGTCCGAGGACGGACCCCTCCCCGAGTGGGAAACGCGCGCGTGGCGGCGAATCCGAACCGAGGTGGCCGCGCGGCGCACGGCGCGACAACCCGTGGCGCCCACCCCCGCGCCGGTCGCCGCGGCGCCGCTGCCCGCGCCACTCGCGGTGCAGCCCGGGCCGGCGTCGTCGACCGGCGAAGGCAGCGCCGAGGAATGGCTCGGCGCCGTCCCGTCGTCGCTCGCGGCAGACACCGCCACCCCGCCGGCGGTCCAGCGCCTGCGGGTGCGCTACCGCAAGGACGGACCGGCGCGGTTCATCGGCTCGCGCGAGCTGGGCGTCGTGTTCGCCCGGGCGGCCCGCCGCGCTCGCCTGCCGCTCGCCTGGTCGCGCGGGCACCATCCCATGCCGAAGTTCTCGTTCGGCCCGGGGCTGCCGGTCGGCGCATCGAGCGAGGACGAGCTGCTCGACGTCGACCTCGCCGTGGCGATGGCGCCCGCCGACGCGCGGGCGCGGCTCGCGCCCGAGCTACCGGAAGGGCTCGAGCTCCTCGGGATCGCCGAGATCCCCGGCACGCGCCCAGCATCGACCAGTCCGTCGCGGGATTTCGCTGGGAGGTGGACCTGTCGGACCTCGATCTGCCGGCGTCGCCGGCGTCGCGCGCCGTCGGGCGGTTCCACGACGGGTCGCCCCTCCCCGTCCGCAAGACGGGCAAGCACGCCGACCGCATGATCGACGGCCGCGACTCCGTGACGCACCTCGCGGCCACAGGCGACCACCGCCTGGTCGTGGAGATCTCGGTGGTTGCCGCCGGCACGCTGCGGCCGAGCGCCGTGGTGGGCGCGCTGCTCGACCTCCCTCCCGAAGCCGTGCCCAGGCTGCGGGTCCACAAGGTGGCCACGCGATTCCAGCACGCCGCGCGCGAGCCCGCGGCCCGGGCGGCGGCGCCGTAGCGCATCTCGTGGGCCGGCAGATCATCATCAACGCGGCGCCGTGGGAAACCCGGGTCGCCGTACTGGACGACACGACGCTGAGCGAGCTCTACGTCGAGCGCGCGACCGACCGCGGCATCGCGGGCAACATCTACAAGGGCAAGGTCGTGCGCGTGTTGCCGGGAATGCAGGCGGCGTTCGTGGACGTCGGCTTGGAGAAGGCGGCGTTCCTGCACGTCTCGGACTTGCTGCCGCCCGACGAGCCGGCCGCCGCGGGCGATGAGGCGGGCGACCCGCCGGTCGCGTCCCCGACCGCCGACCCCACCGCCGCCCTGGCGCCCGCCGACCCGGCGCCGGAGCCCGACGACGATCCGAGCCGGCCGCCCCGCCGCCGCACCCCCCTCCCGCCGATCGAGGAACGCCTGGCGAAGGGCGCGGAGCTGCTGGTGCAGGTCGCCAAGGAGCCGATCGGCAGCAAGGGCGCGCGCGTCACGGCCTACGTCTCGCTGCCCGGCCGGCACCTGGTCCTCATGCCGGGTACGCGCCACCTCGGGATCTCCCGGCGCATCGAAGATGCAGCCGAGCGGGACCGCTTGCGGGCGATCGTCGAAGCCGAGCGCCCCGCCGAAGGCGGGTTCATCGTCCGTACGGCGTGCGAGGGGGCGACCCGGCGAGACATCCACGACGACGTGCGCTTTCTCACCCGGTTGTGGGCGCGCGTCGAGAAGACCGCCCGCACCACGCCGGCGCCGGCCTTGATCCATCAGGACCTCGACCTCGTGCTGCGGGCCGTGCGCGACCTCTTCACCACCGAAGTGGAGCGCCTGACGGTGGACACCGCGGCGGACTTCGCGCGCGTGCGCGAGTTCGTGGAGGCCACCATGCCGAAGCTGGCGGGCCGCGTGCACCACTACCACGGCACCACGCCGATCTTCGAGCAGCACGGCATCGAGAGCAAGATCGCCCGCGCCCTCGACCGACGGGTCTGGCTCAAGTCGGGGGGCTACCTCGTGATCGAGCAGACCGAGTCCCTGACGGCCATCGACGTCAACACCGGCCGTTACGTCGGCAAGACCAGCCAAGAGGAAACCATCCTCAAGACCAACCTCGAGGCGGCGGCGCAGGTGATGACCCAACTGCGGCTCCGCAACCTGGGCGGGATCATCGTGATCGACTTCATCGACATGGAGTCGGCCGAGAATCGGGCGCAGGTCTTCGAGGTGCTGCAGAACGCGATGAAGGGCGACAAGGCACGCGCCAACATCCTGCGCATCTCCGAGCTCGGGCTGGTCGAGATGACCCGCAAGCGAACACGCGAGAGTCTCGGGCAGTTGCTCACCGATCCGTGCCCGCACTGCGAGGGCACCGGACGCGTGAGGTCGGCCGAGACGCTGGCGCACGCGGCGCTCCGGCGCGTGCAGCAGGAGGCCGCCGTGCATCACGGCAGCGGCCCACTCGCCGTGCGCGTCCCCCCCACGGTCGCGAGTTTCCTCACCGGCGAGGGGGCGCCGCGGCTCGCCGCGCTCGAGGGCGCTATCGGGCGTACCGTGACAGTGGAGGTCGATCCGGCGTGCGCCCCGGCCGACGTCCACGTGCGCGCCGCGGCGGCCCGCACCGGCTCGGGCTGACCCGATCCGCCAGGCTCAGGGCCCGTCGAACCGCGCCCGGAGCCGGCGCATCCCCCGCAACCACCGCTCTTCGTCCTCCGCCTTCCGACGGACGTACTCCGCCACGGTCGGGTGCGGCAGGATGAGAAACCGCTCCTCCCCCAGCGCCCCAACCACCACCTCGGCGAGGCGATCGGGCTCGAGCATGCCGTCGACGCCGGCCACGCCGCCGTCGGGCACGCCGTCGGTCATCGCCGTGCGAACCGCTTGCGGACACAGCACCGATACGCGGAGCCCCTGATCGCCGTAGGTGATCGCCAACCACTCGGCGAACGCGACCGCGGCATGCTTGGTGACACTGTAGGGCGCGGCGCCGATCTGCGCCAGGAGCCCTGCGGCAGAGGCGGTGTTCAACAGGTACCCGCCGCCCCGCGCGAGCATGCGCGGCACCAGATGGCGGGCGGCGAAGACATGGGCCATCACGTTCACGTCCCAAATGCGCTGCCAGTCGGCGGTCGGGACTTCCGGCCCCCCAACCACCAGGATGCCGGCGTTCGAGCAGAAGAGATCGATCGGCCCGCAACGCGCTTCGGTGTCGTCGATCAGGCGCCGGACGTCGTCCTCCTGCGCCACGTCGACACGCATCCCGACGCCACCGATACCGGCCGCGACGGCCTCAGCGCCGTCGCCGTCGCGATCCGCCACCACGACGGCACGCGCTCCCGCGGCCGCGAATCGCTCGGCCAGCGCACGACCAATCCCGCTCGCCCCACCGGTCACCACGCACACCCGGTCCCGAAGCTCCATCGGATTCCCCCATGGGGCCGGATCGAGCCGCCCCGGCCGACCGATGTAGCGACTCGCCGCGGGCGCCGCCAGCGCGCCCCTGTACACGGGCGCCCCGACGCGGCACACCCAATGGCGATGTCATCGCGCGAGTTCGTTCAGCGGTCGCACTTGCCGTTCCCAGCGGACCGCGTCTTCGACTGGCATGCCCGGCCCGGTGCCCTCGAACGGCTGACGCCGCCGTTCGCGCCGGTGCGGGTCGTCGAGCGCAGCGGCCGTGGCATCGAGCCCGGCGCGCGGATCGTGCTGCGCATCCCGGTCGGCCCCGCGGGCGTCACCTGGGTGGCCGAGCACCGCGCGCTCGAACCCGGGCGGCTCTTCCGCGACGTCCAGGTGCGGGGACCCTTCGCCCGCTGGGACCACACCCACCGCTTCGTGCCCGAGGGCCCGCATGCGTCGATTCTGGAGGATCGGGTGCTGTACGCACTGCCCGGCGGCGCCGTCGTCAACGCGGTTGGCGCACCCGTGGTTCACGGCATGCTGACGGGCATGTTCGGCTACCGGCATCGCGTCACGGCGGGCGACCTCGCGAGCCACGCGCGCTGCGAGGAGTCCAGCGCGGCGTCGGTGCTCGTGACGGGGGCCTCGGGCCTGATCGGCTCGGCACTCGTCCCCTTTCTCACCACCGGCGGGCACCGAGTGGTGCGACTCGGGCGCGGGGACGCCACGGGGGTGGATGTCGCACGCTGGGATCCGGTGCGCGGGACCATCGACCGCGTTGCGATCGACGGCCTCGACGCGGTCGTGCATCTGGCCGGGGAGCCCGTCGCCTCTGCCCGGTGGACCGACACGGTCCGCGCGCGCATCCGCGACAGTCGCGTCGCCGGCACTCGCCTGCTGTGCGAGACGCTCGCCGGGCTCGCCCGGCCACCGCGCGTGCTCGTGTCGGCGTCGGCGATCGGCATCTATGGCGACCGAGGCGATACCCCTTGCGACGAAACGGCCGAGCCGGGCGCGGGCTTTCTGGCCGACGTCTGTCGCGACTGGGAAGGAGCCACCGAGCCGGCGCGCCACGCCGGCATCC
This sequence comes from uncultured delta proteobacterium, assembly GCA_963851365.1. GTDB lineage: Bacteria > Desulfobacterota > Binatia > DP-6 > DP-6 > CAVQLX01. Next base: position 121,579 of record CAWKPA010000004.1, read on the forward strand.
GGGTCGTCCTGCTCCGCATCGGCGTCGTCCTGAGCCCGCTCGGCGGCGCGCTCGGCCAGCTGCTCCCGCTGTTCCGGCTCGGCGCCGGCGGAGTCGTGGGCAGCGGCCGACAGTGGGTGAGCTGGATCGGCGTCGACGACGTGCTGGGTGCGATCCACCACGCGCTCGACACCGACACGCTGGTGGGCGCGGTGAACGCCGTCGCCCCGGAGCCGGTCACGAACCGCGACCTCACGCGAACGCTGGCGCGCGTACTGCGGCGCCCGGCGGTGCTCCCCGTTCCCGCCGGCGCCGTCCGCGCCGTGTTGGGCGACCTCGCCGACGAGGCCGTGCTCGCCAGCACGCGCGTCGCACCCGCCGCCCTCGCCGGCTCGGGCTACGCCTTCCGCACGCCCGGGCTGGAGGCGACGCTGCGCCATCTGCTGGGCCGCTGACGCGGCCGGAACGGCGCCGCCGGCAGGGCCGTGCGGCCGTCGGCGATCAGCTCGGCCAACGCGGTGGCGACCGCCGGGGCCAGTAGGATGCCGTTGCGGTAGAGCCCGGCGGCATAGAAGAGGCCGGGCAGTGAGGGCGCCGCGCCGAGGATCGGCAAATCGTCCGCGGTGCCGGGGCGCAGACCGGCATACGCCCCCTCGACCGTCGCGGACGCCAGGCCGGGAGCGAGCGCCACGGCAGCGGAAAGCAGCTCCGCCGCCGCCGCCATCGTGACCCGCTTCTCGAAGCCGACCTGCTCGCGCGTGCTGCCCAGGAGAATCCGTCCGTCGAGACGCGGCACCAAGTACGCGCGCGCGCCGCACACCGGCAGCGGCAGCCGATCGACCGGGGCGCGCAGGACGATCATCTGGCCCCGCACGGGCATCACGGGCGGGGGCGCGACCCCCGACGGCAGCTGGAGCCCCGCCGCCCAAGCGCCCAGCGCATTCACGACGACGCCGGTCTCGATACCCCCCGCGGCGGTGTGCACGCCGCACACGCGTCCGCCGCGCGCCTCGACCGCGAGCGCCCGGGTCCGCTCGAACACCGTCACACCCGCCCGTCGGGCCGCCAGCCCGGCGGCCAAGGCCAGCCGTTCGTTGTTCACCCGATGGTCGTCGGGAAAGAGCACCGCCCCGCGCAGCCGCCGGGGCAGCGCCGGACACAGCCGCCGCGCCGCCGCCGGCGTGAGGTCAGTCGCACGCAGGCCGAACTGGCGCTGCCACCGCGCCCGCGCCCCCAGCTCGCGCATGTCCGCGGCATCGAGCCCGACGCCGAGTATGCCGTCGGTCCGATACTCGACGTCGACCCCGCTCTCGGCTTGCAGCACGGCGACGAACTCCGGATACAGGCGCCGGCTCGCGAGACCCAGCTCGAGCAGCGGACCGGGGCGATCGGTCTCCGCCTGCGGAGCAACCATCCCCGCCGCCGCGCGGCTGGCCTCCGCGCCGAGCTCGCCGCGTTCGACGAGCACCGTCGCGAGCCCGCGGCGTGCCAGCGCGCGGGCCACGGCGCAGCCGATCACCCCGCCGCCGAGGACGACGGCGTCGGCGACGCGCGGGTGCGCCGCCCCTACTCCTGTCCGCGACCGAGCCAGTAGCGACGGAACTCCGGCAGGAAGGCGAGCGTCTCCATCGAGGTCATGCGGTCGAGGTACACGTGGCCGTCCAGATGGTCGCACTCGTGCTGCACGACGCGGGCATGAAAGCCGTCGGCCATGAACGCGAGCCGGCTCCCGTCGCGATCGAGGGCCTCGACACGCACCCGGGTCCACCGCGGCACCACGCCACGCAGGTCGGGCACGCTGAGGCAGCCCTCCCAGTCCTCCTCCCGCTCCGTCCCGACCGGCGTGAGACGCGGGTTCACCAGCACGGTGCGCGGTACCGACTCGGCGTCCGGATAGCGGGGATTGGCCTCGACGCCGTAGATGACGATGCGCCGCGACACGTGCACCTGCGGCGCCGCCAGGCCAGCGCCGTCGTGGTCCACCATGGTTTCCAGCATGTCGTCGATCAGACGCTGGATGTCCGGTGCGCGCACCGCCTCCGGCGACACGGGCTCGGCCACCTGCCGCAACACCGGGTGCCCGAGGTGGGCGACCTTCAATACCGCCATCCGCCCGAAGTCGCAGATCAGCCGCGCGGCCGCAAGCTGCAAGGCACACGCGGGACACGGGCCCGATTGACCGCGTGGCGTGGACATCCTAGGGCCGGCGCCGTGAGCCTCCGCGCCGTCACCGACGTGCTGCTCGTCGCCGCCTGGCTCGGGGTCCTGCTCGACAATCGCCATATGCGGCGGCGCGAGGCCGAGGCGCGGGCAGCGGAACCACGCCCCGCGCCGGCGGGCGTGGTGGCCGTCCTCGTGGCGCTCCTCGGCGGGGCCGCGGTTCTCGAACACCTCACCGGCGGCCGATTCGCCTTCAACCCGCTCGCCGCCGGCCTGGGCGTGGCGCTCGCGGCAACCGGTCTCGCGCTGCACACGCGCGCACGGCGTGCGCTCGGGGTGCACTGGTCGAGCCGGGTCACCATCGGTCCCGGCCACAGCCTGGTCACGGATGGGCCGTATGCCCGGGTGCGCCACCCGATCTACCTCGCCGTGCTGCTGCTCGCCGCGGGGACGGCAATCGCGCATCCCTCCCTTGCGACATGCTGCCTGGCCGGCGGATTCGCCGCCGGCGTGGCCCTCAAGGTTCCGGTCGAGGAGCGTGTCCTCCGGGACGCCTACGGCGAGGCGTGGGTGCGCTACGCCGCGCGGGTGCCGGCCCTACTGCCGCGACCGGCCGACCTCCTCAACCGCGTGTGGCGCTGACGATCGCCTGGAGCGCGTCCGGATCGTCCGGCAGGATGCCGGGCAGCGCATAGAATGCGAGGCGGTCGAGGAGCCCCTCGTACTTCGTCCGCAGCAGACCGGCCAGTTCATCCCACGTGCCCTGGACGGCATAGACGTCGAGCATGTCGTCGGTGATGAGCGCGCCCATACCAGCCCAATCGCCCCGGGCGGCCTTCTCGCCGAGGCGCTGGCAGACATCGCCCCAACCGTGCGCCTCCAGGACCGGGGCATAGGCGCGGGTGGACGCGTAGAACGCCAGCTGCATCCGCACCGGGTCCCTGGCGCGGTCGAGATCGGCCCGCGTCCGCCCCGTCACCACGAAGGCGGTGGTCGCGAGCGTGATGTCCCGTCGCGACCGGCCGGCCTTGGCGAGCCCCTGCTCCATGTGGGGGAGGAGCGTCTCGCGCAGGTAGCGGACGGAGTGGAACGGATGCACGTGGATGCCGTCACAGAGTTCGCCGGCCAGGCGGCACATGTACGGATTTACCGCCGCGATCCAGATCGGGATGTGCGGCCACTCGATCGGCCCCGGAGAGAAGAAAGGGGTCATCAGGCTGAAGCGATAGTGCACCCCCTCGAACGCCGGACGGGTGCCGTTCTGCCAGACGTCCCAAATGTGGCGGAGCAGCTGAATCATCTCGCGCAGCCGCGGCCCCGGCGGCGCCCAGGGCGTGGAGTATCGCCGCTCGTTGTGCCCCTTCACCTGCGTGCCGAGCCCAAGGACGAAGCGTCCCCGCGACGCCGCCTGTAGATCCCAGGCGATCTGTGCGTGGACCAGTGGGCTGCGCGGAAACGCCACGGCGATGTTCGTGCCGATCGTCACCCGGTCGGTGGCGGTCGCCGCGAGCGCGCACGGCAGATAGGGATCGTGCCCCGCCTCGGCGGTCCACAGCCCGTCGTAGCCGAACGCCTCCGCGTCGCGCGCGAGCGCCGCCACGCGGCGCAGGTCGGCCGTCATCATCCCCGTGTCGATCAACATGGCCGAACCGGCTACGCGACCTCGTGCGCGCTGGTCAAGGGCGGTCACCCGCCAGCAGCGCGAGCGCCAGCGCGAGCGCCTGCGTGCCCAACTCGCCGCCCCCGCGCGCTTCGACGGCGCTGAAGAGCTGCTGGACCACCGCGGTGGCCGGCAGCGCCACCCCGAGACGTCCCGCCGTCGCCAGCGCGAGCCGCAGGTCCTTCTGCTGGAGACGCACCATGAAGCCCGGCGCCCAGTCGCCCTGCTGGATGCGCGGCCCGAGGTTGGTGAGTTGCCACGATGTGGCCGCGCCGCTGCCGACCGCGGCGACGACGGCTGCCGGGTCGAGCCCGGCGCGCGCCGCGAGCGTGAGCCCTTCGGCGACGGCGGCGAGCGTGGTCGCGCCGATCACCTGGTTCACCAGCTTGGTCATCTGTCCCTGCCCCGGCCCGCCCATGTGCGTGACGGTCCGCCCGATCGCCGCGAACAGCGGGGCGGCGAGCTCACACGCGGCCGGGTCACCGCCCACCATGATCGACAGCGTGCCGTCGATGGCGCCGCGCTCGCCACCGGACACCGGCGCGTCGAGGAACGCCACCCCCGCCTCGCCGCAGCGCGCAGCCAGCGCCCGCGCCGTGTCGGGCGCGATGGTGCTGGTGTCGATCACCAGCAGCCCCGGGGCACTCCCTTCGAGCACACCCACGGGTCCCGACACCACCTCCTCGACGTCTGGCCCATCCGGCAGGCACGTGAGCACCGCCTCCGCTCCGGCCGCCGCCTCGGCCGGCGAGCCGACCGCCCGCGCGCCGGCCTCGACCAGCGGTGCGAGGCGCTCGGGCCGCCGCCCGACGACGACCACCCGATGCCCCGCGCGCAGCAGGTTCCGCGCCATGGGTGCTCCCATGATTCCAAGACCGATCACGCCGATTCGCATGCCCGCGCGTTATCGCACACCGGCCCGTGGCGTCGAGACGCTCGGTCACGACGCTGCCCCGACCTTGCGGGTCGGCGCGCGGTTGGATAGGCCGGATTCCGCACGGTTGCCGCCATGGATTCCCCGACCGCCCCCCTTGAGTTCGACTCGCCGGTGAAGATCGCCGTCCGGGACCTGTCCGTCTACTACGGCGCCACGCGGGCCCTGATCGACGTCACCCTCGATGTCCCGGATCGTCGCGTGACGGCGCTGATCGGACCGTCCGGCTGCGGCAAGTCGACGTTCCTGCGGTGCCTCAACCGGATGAACGACTACATCCGGAACACCCGCATCGCCGGCAGCATCGCGATCGACGGCGATGACCTCTACGGCGAGGACGTCGATCCCGTGGTGCTCCGGCGGCGAGTCGGCATGGTGTTCCAGAAATCGAATCCGTTCCCGAAGTCGATCTTCGAGAACGTGGCGTATGGCCCGCGCATCCATGGGCTGCGCGACCAGGTCTCGCTCAAGGAGATCGTGGAGCGCAGCCTGCGGCAGGCGGCGCTGTGGGACGAAGTGGCGGACCGCCTCGACTCCTCGGCGCTCGAGCTGTCCGGTGGGCAGCAGCAGCGCCTGTGCATCGCCCGCGCCCTGGCCGTCCAGCCGGAAGTGCTGCTCATGGACGAGCCCGCTTCGGCCTTGGATCCCATCGCCACCGCCAAGATCGAGGAGCTGATCCAGGAGCTCAAGCGGGACTATACAATCGTGATCGTGACGCATAACATGCAGCAGGCCGCCCGGGTGTCGGACTACACGGCCTACTTCTATCTCGGGCAGCTGATCGAATTCGGACAGACCGACGTGCTGTTCACCACCCCGACCCGGCCCGAAACCGAGGACTACATCACGGGACGGTTCGGTTGATGCCGCAGCACACCGACCGCGCGTTCGAGAGCCAGCTGGAGAGGCTGCGAGCATGCCTGCTCGAGATGGGGGGACTGGTCGAAGATCAGATCGCGCAGGCCATCCGGTCGCTCGCCACCCGCGACGAGACCCTCGCCCGGGCGACCATCGAGCGGGATCACGTGGTGAACCGGCTCGACGTCGAAATCGACGACCTCTCGCTCAAGCTCCTCGCCCTGCACCAGCCGGCCGCGCGCGACCTGCGTCTCATCACCACCGCGCTCAAGATCACCACCGATCTCGAACGCATCGGCGACCTGGCCACCCACATCGCCGAGCGCACCCTGGAGCTGGCGACCGAACCGCCGCTGCGGCGCACCATCGACATCCCGGCCATGGCGGCGCTCGCGAGCAGCATGGTGCATCGCAGCCTCGACGCCTTCGTGCGGGAGGACGTCGAGCTGGCCCTCGGCGTCTGCGCCGCGGACGACGCCATCGACGAGGTGCACCAGCAGTACCTGGCGGAGCTGCTCATGGTGATGAGCGAGGACCCCTCGGCCGCCGGCCGGATCATGCGCCTGCTCTTCGTGTCGAAGTACCTCGAGCGGATCGCGGACCATGCCACGAACATCGCCGAGATGGTGATCTTCATGGTGAAAGGTCGCTCGATCCGCCACATGGACAAGCTGCCGCGCGAATTCTGACCCGGGCGGGGCGAGGGGGCGCCGCGGGCCGCTCAGCGTTTCACGAGCGCCAGCGCGGGCATCGGGGTACGGGCCTCGGCGGACGCCGGCGCGTCCACCGTCGGGAAGAAGACGCGCACCGTCGTACCCCGCCCGAGCGCGCTCGAGATCGACAGCGAGCCGCCGTGCGCCTGCACGATGTGCTTCACGATCGCGAGTCCGAGGCCGGTGCCGCCCAGCTCGCGGGAACGGGCCTTGTCGACCCGGAAGAAGCGCTCGGTCAGCCGCGGTAGGTCTTGCGCCGGAATCCCGATGCCGGAGTCCTCGATGGTGATCTCCACCATTCCGGCCTGCTCGTCGCCCGCCGCCGGCATGGCGCGAACCAGCACGTGACCGCCGGCCGCCGTGTACTTGACCGCGTTGTCGATCAGGTTGATCAGCACCTGGCGCAACCGGTCGCCGTCGGCCTGCACCGGCGGCAGCCCCGGCGCGATCTGCGCCTCCACCCGCACGCCTGCCCGTGCGACCGGATCGGCGAATATCTGGAGGACGTCGTCGACGGCCGACGCGACCGCGACGGGCGAGAGCCGCATCGGCGTGCGGCCCAGTTCGAGGTCCGAAAGGGTGAGGAGGTCATCGATCAACCGCCCCAACCGTTCGGAGTGCCGGTCGATGATGGCCAGGAAGCGACGCGCGGTGTCCCGGTCGTCGCCGGCGCTTCCGAGCAGCGTCTCGGCATAGCCCTTGATGGCCGTGAGCGGCGTCCGCAGCTCGTGGGAAACGTTGGCCACGAAGTCGCGGCGGATCACCTCGAGCCGGCGGAGCTCCGTGACGTCGTGCAGCACCAGCACGAAGCCGAAGGCCTCGCCGTCGGCGCCTCGGAGCCGGGCCGCGTTCACCTGGAGCGTCGGGCCGGTGCCGGCGCTCAGGGTGACGTCGCGGGACGCGATGCGCGCGCCGCCGGCCAGCTCGCGCATCAGCTCGCCGAGGGCCGGATCGCGCGTCAACTCGACCAGCGGGCGCCCCGTCGGCGAGGCGTCGAACGCCAGACCGAGCAGCTCGCCCGCCCGCGCGTTCAACAGCACGACCCGCCCATCGAGGTCGGTCACGAGGACGCCCTCGACCATGCCTCGCAGAATCGCCTCCAACCGCTCCCGCTCTACCCGGAGGTCGTTGATGGTGCCCCCGATCCGTCTGGTCATGTCGCCGAGCTGCGCTTCGAGCCGGCCCACGTCGTCCGCGCGCTCCGGGGCGAGATAGGGCGGCGGCTCGCCGGCCGCCAGCTTGCTGGCGAACCCGACCAGCCTCTCCAGCCGGCGCTGTAGCCGGCGCGCCAGAGCCAACGCCACGACCGCGGCCAACAGCAGGCCGGCAAGCAGGCCGGCGCCGAGCGCGAGCGCGGCGTCGCCCGACGCCCAGCGCACCGGTGCGCCCACCGCCACTGCAACCAGCAGCGCCGCGAGCGCCGGCGCCAGGAACCCGGCAGCGAGCCTAGGCACCCAGCGCGTCTGGGATGAACTTGTACCCAACGCCTCGGACCGTGACGATCAGCTCCGGAGAGGCGTCGTCGCGTTCGATCCGCTTGCGCAACCGGCGGATGTGGACGTCGACCGTCCGCGGCTCGACGTGGACGTCCTGGCCCCACACCAGGTCGAGAAGCTGCAGGCGGTCGTAGACCCGGTAGGGATTGCGCACGAAGAACTTGAGCAGCTCGAACTCGCGCAACGACAGGCTCGCCGACTGGCCGTCGATGAACACCTCGTAGGTGTCGAAATCCATCCGCAGCCGGCCGCGCTCGAAGACCTCATGCGGCTGCGGCACGTCGTCGCCATGCGTCCGGCGCAACACGGCCTTCACCCGGGCCACCAGCTCCCGCGGACTGAACGGCTTGGTGATGTAGTCGTCCGCGCCCATCTCGAGCCCGATCACCCGATCGACCTCGGCAGCCCGGGCGGTCAGCACGATGATCGGAATGCCCTGGGTGGCTTCGCTACTACGCAGGCGCCGGCAGACTTCCAGGCCATCCGTGCCCGGCAACATGATGTCCAGCACGACCAGGGCCGGGCGCTCGGTGGCGATTTGCGCCAGGGCCGCCTCGCCCGAATCGGCTTCCCGCAGCGCGTAGCCCTGCTGCTCCAAATGGAACCGAATCAGTTCCCGGATGTCTTTCTCGTCTTCGACGACGAGGATCGTGCGTTTGACCGTCACAGGGATTTCTTGCCGGGCGACTCTAGCGGGCCACTGTGAAACGCCAGTTACCACGGCATGAACTCCCAGCCAGGCCCCCGCCAGACCTTCGACGCCCGCAGACACCTCCGTAACCGGCCGAGCGAGGTCGGGCAACCAGCCGCCCCGACACCGGCACCCTGGCCGGCCGCCGGACGCCTTGACTGGCGCAGTCCCCTCGGGGAATGAGGGGACCCATGCCACGGAGGGGTGAGGACGGGGATGCCTCGGGCGAGGGAACTTCCTGGATCGTGCTCAGGCACGCGCAAGCGGAAGGCCTGGGGCTGCTAGCCAACGCGCTGCGCGACCTGGGCATCCACAACCGGTACCTCGACGTCGCCCGCGGCGACGGGTTGCCGAAGGACGTGCGGTCGGTCGGCGGCGTGATCGTGCTCGGCGGCCCGATGGCGGCCTATGAGATCGAGCAGCATCCGTTCCTCAAGGCCGAGGCCGATTTCGTCGAAAAGGCCATCGAGGCCGGGCGGCCGGTGCTGGGCGTGTGCCTGGGCGCCCAGATGATCGCCCAGGTGCTCGGAGCCCGCGTGTATCCGGGCGAACGCCGCGAGGTGGGCTGGGCGCCGGTGCACCTCACCGACGAGGGCAAGGACGACTCGCTGTTCGCCGGCCTGGGCGACTCGTTCACCGTCTTTCACCTCCACGGCGACACCTACGAACTGCCCCCGGACGCGGTGAACCTGGCGCGGTCTCCGGTCTACGAGCAGCAGGCGTTTCGCTGGGGCGACACGGTGTACGGCTTCCAGTTCCACCTCGAGGTCACCGAGCCAATGGTCGCCCGACTGGTGGGCGAGCCGCAGTCCCAGCAATACATCGCCGCAGCGGGCGTGGATCCCAAGCAGCTCTTGGCCGAGAGCCCGCAGCATGTCGCCGGCCTCGCCGACGTGGCGCCCGAAGTCTTCCGGCGCTACTTCCAGCAGTGCGGGCTGTAGTTCCCACGGTCATCCCGGGGACGATCCCGCTGATCCTGGTGGCCCCCCATGGCGGGCACCGGGACTATGCCAACCGGCCGTGGGGGAGCGGCCGGCTGCGCGTCAACGACCTGCACACCGCGTCCCTGACGCGGGAGCTGGCGGCGGCCACGGGCGCCGCGGCGCTGATCAACGACACCCTCGACCGCAACGACGTCGATCTCAACCGCTTGAGCGCCGCCTGCGATCGCGCCCCCGCGTTCCTGGAGCGACTCGCCGACTGCATCGCCGCCGCGCTGGCCGCGCATGGGCGGGCCACGGTGCTCACGGTGCACGGTTGGAACGTCATCCAGCCCGTTGTCGATCTCGGTATCGGATGCAAGCCCGGCGAGACACCGGACGGCCGGACAGCGGTCTCTGCCGTATTCGCCGCCCGCGCCGTGCCGGCGCTGGTGCGATCTTGCGCCGCCCGCGACATCACCGCCACGGTGGGAGCGCGCTATCCGGCATCGGGGCGCGAGAACCTGGTCCAGCTGTTCACGCCCCGATACCGCGACGACGGGCGGCCGCTGGTTCGCCAACTGGCAGCGCTCGGGCAGCGGGCGCAGGCGATGCAATGCGAGCTGGGCATCCCGCTCCGCTGGCCGGGCGCCTGGCGCCGTCGCCTGGTCGACGCGGTCCGCGCCGCCCTCTCCCCGCTGCTCGAGCCGGACGTCGAGACCGAGATCGCAGCGCCCGCGGTGCAAGCGCTTCCGCCGCCGCGTCCGGATCGGCCGCACCGCCGGACGCTGGAGGCGGTCGGCGCCGACGGCGGCCTACTGGTGACCACCGACAGCGGCGGCGGCCGCCTCCTCCTCTTCCCGCCCTGCGGCGGGCTGGCGCTCTTTACCGGCGAACGCACGGGCGGCGAGGCGCCCGGCCGCGTCGGCGGGCTCTCCGTGGACGACGGCCCCGACGGCGCGCTCCAGGTGCGTTTCGCGGGGCCCATGATGCGGTTCCCCGACACCACCCCGTTCCTCGACCTCGAGCGCGGGCTCGGCACGGCACACGCCGTCGAGGACGCCACGGTCGACCTGGCGTTTTCCCCGTTCCACGCCTGCGGCACTGACGGCGCGTTCGGCCGCGTGACGGGGTCGGCGATGCTCGACGGACAGCGGCTCGACCTCGGCGGCGAGGGCTTCGCCGCCGCGAGCGGCGGCGCCCCCGGCCCCTGGCCCCGTGTGCGGGCTGCCCTGGCGCTCCCGGGCGGCAGGCGGCTCTCGCTGGTCGTCGGGCTGGCGGACACGACCGTCACGGGGTTCATCTGCGACGGCTCGCGCCACCGGCAGGTGACCCAGGCCACCGCCGTGCTGGGCCCACGGGCCGACCCGCTCGACGGCTTCGGCCTCAGCGTCGAACTCGCCGGCGGGGAACGGGTCGATCTCAGCCCCGAGCCGGTCCACCGCCTGCCCGTGATCCGCGGCGGCGGACCGGTGGCGCTACGGCTCGTCTATGCATCGTGCCGGGTCCCTGCCGTCGCCGGCTTGGCGGGTTGGTGCGAGATCGGCGGCGTCTGACGCCGCCATGGCCCGTCCGGGCGGTGTCTCGTGCGACCCCGCAACGGTCGTGCGCCCGCGCCCCCGTTCGCGCGCACAACATCCCGGGATTCCAGGCGCTTTACGGGCACTCCGGTTGCTCGTAAGTTCGTCGTGGTGAGCCGCCTCCTGACCGGTGCCCTCCTGCTCGGGCTGACCCGATTCCTGGCCCCGGAGGCTGCCCAGGCCGCCTCCAAGATCGCCGTCGCGGCGCTGGGCGACGCGGCGCCGGGCGGCGGGGTGTTCGTCGGGCCGAGCTTCGTGAGCGAGCCGTCGGCCGCGGGCGCCGGCTGGGTCGCCTTCCGAACCCTGGTGACCGACGATCCATCGCCCGAAGTCATCGTCGCCAACAACTTCGTCACCCGCGACCGCGTCGTCGTGGCCCGGATCGGCCAGACGGTCAGCGACACCGTCGGGCGGATCAAGCAGTTCCTCGGCCGCCCCACGATCAACGCCAACGGCGACGTCGCGTTCGTCGCCACGACCACCCCGCCTGACGACGCCCCGCCGCCCGGGCCGCTCGATCCCCTGCCCGCCGGCGTCTTTCTGTGGAACCGGAGCCAGAGCCGCCTCACGGTCATCGCCGCGCCCGGCCTCGACACCGGCTTCGGCCTGCTCGACCTCACGACGACGCTGAACGTGCTGTCGACGGAGAGCGGCATCGACGTCGCCGAGCGCACGCCGGCGCTCAACGACGCCGGCGATGTGGCGTTCGTATCCGCGACCTTGGACGGCGCCCGCCAGGGGGGCGCGATCTTCTTCGCGCCCGCTGGCGGTGCGCTGGCACCGGTGGTGAAGCTGGGTGACGAGTTCCAGGGCGGCCGCTTCGCGATTCTCGGCCCACCGGCGTTGAACAATCGACGCACGATGGCCTTCCGCGGATTCCTCGAAGGCGCCCTGTCGCTCGACGGGGTCTTCGTGGTGTCCGGCGGGGCGACGACGCTGCTCATCCGCGACGATCCGGACGCCGACGTCGTCACCGTGCCGACCGTCAGCGGCGAACCCGTTGACGGGGACCTGTTCGAGTTCGGGGACGTCGTGGCGCTCAACGACGCCGGCGATGTGCTGTGCACCGTGAGCGAGCTCTACGATGCCGCGGACTTCGGCGCCTTCGACGGCAGCCCCGGGGTGATCCTGATCCGCGCGGGCGGCAACCCCGTGCTCGTGGGGTTCCCGGGGCAGCGTGTGGACCTGCTCGGCGGACGGGTGTCCACCATCGCCCTGTCGCCGGACGAGGGGTCGCGCACCGCCCCGCCCGCCTTCACGCCCGACGGGAGGGTCGTTTTCTTCGCCGAGGTCAACGACGGCAGCAGCCAGGCCATTCTCCGGGTCGACCCCGACACGGCGACGATCCGCCCGCTGGTCCGGCTGGGCGGCGCCAGGGCGGACGCGACGCCGCTCGGCGGCGTCTATCGGAGCGCCTCGTCCGGCCCCGCGCTCGACGGGGCCGGCAACCTCGCGTTCAGCGCCCGGATCGACACCTCGTCCACCAGCGAGGGGCTCATCTGGGTACCGGTCGATGGCGGCCCGGCCGCGGCCGACGGCATTGCAATCGGAGACGCCGTCCCTGCGCCGGGCCAAGGTTTCGTCGGCGGGCCGGCGTTCTTCCCGCCGACGCTGAACGACGCCGGCGACGTCGTCTTCAAGAGTTTCGTCGCCCGCGGCCCGGCGCTCGGCATCTTCCGCTGGCGCGCGGGCGCGCTCGACGCCGTGGTGCGGGTCGGAGACCCCGCGCCGCTCGACGGGGCGCCGCCCTTCGTCAACCTGGTCGGGGAGCCGAGCCTGAACGAAGCGGGCGACGTCGCCTTCATCGGCACGGCGAAGGGCCTGGGCAACGGAGCGTTCGTCACCCGTGACGGCGTCCTGCGCAAGGTCGCCATGCCGGCCGACGATCTCATCCCGCCCGATCCCGACCGCCCGGGCGCGTTCATCAAGAGCGTCGCCGCCAGTCCGTCGCTCAGCGACTCGGGCGAGGTCGTGTTCCGCGGCGTCGTACAGTACGAGAGCCGCTTCGGCATCTTGTTCCCCGACGAGCGCGAGAACTGCGTCTTTCTCGCCGACGCCTCGGGCATCCGCATCATCGCCGCCGAAGGCCAGGAGTCGGGTGCCGGCGCGCGGCGGTTCGCGAGCTTCCGCGACCCGACCATTCGCGGGCGCTCCGTCCTCTTTCGAGCGCCGCTTCAGGGCGGCCAGGCGGGGCTTTTCCTGCGCGACGATGCCGGCGTCCGGGCGATCGCGGTCGAAGGCGAGGCGGTCTCCGGGATGACGCTCGAAACGCTCCAGGGCAAGGGCTTCGCCGATACCGCCGGGGACGTCTTCTTCAAGATCAAGCTCGCCGGCGACCGCGGCGCGGTGATGCAGCGGTCGGCGCTCGGCTTCGCGCCGCTCCTCGAGACCGGCCAGCGGGGTCCGGAAGGCGGCCGCGTGCGGAGCCTGGGCCGCCTCGGCGTCAGCAGCAACGGCCACGTGGCGCTGCGCGTCGGGTTCGACACGCTGAGCGGCGGGGTCCCTGGGGTCTTCCTGGTTCGCGACGGCGACGTGCGCAGTTACCTCCGCATCGCCGAGAACGGCCCGGCAGGCCTCGACGGACGCATCACCAGCGTGAGTCAGAGCATCGCCGTCAATTCGACCGGTCGGATGGCGCTGCTCGGCACGATCGGCGGCGGCAAGGCCCGGAGCGCGGTCCTGCTCGCCGCGCCGGCCGCCCTGCGGGTGCGGCAACTGGCCGTGCGGCGCGGCCCGGGTTCCCTCCTGAGTGACCGCGCGCCCAAGCCGCGCGACCGCGTGCGAGTGTCGGCGGTGCTCGAGCCGGGGTTGCTGCCTGAGCCGAAAGGCGCGGGCACGGGACCGGTGCGACGCAAGCAGGTGACCGTGTCGATTGCGGACCAACGCGGCCGTCTGTGGTCGGGCACGCTGGCGGCCGCCGACACGCAGCTGCGCGGCAAGACCCTCACCCGCAAACGGTCCGCCCGGGCCAGCCAGATCCAGGGCCTCAAGGTGAAGTTCACCCGTCGCAAGGGCGTTCGCGTCGCGGTCCGGTCGAAGCCGTTCGACCTGACGTTCTCAGCCCAGGGGCTGCGGCGCTTCGACGACACGGGCGCCGTCATCCTCGAGCCGCCGCTCAGCGTCCGGATCGACCTCGGCGAGGACGGCGCGTCGGTCGTCGTGCCCTGCACGCCGAAGCCGCGCCGGTTCACCTGCGGCGGCTGAGCCCGCCGGGCGCCGGGGTCAGTCCGCGAGGGCGGCCGGCCGCTTGAACGCCGTCCAGCCTCGATCGCAGGCGATCACCGCCCCGGTCATGCTCGAGGCCGCGTCCGAGGCCAGGAAGACGGCCATCTCGGCAATCTCCTCCGGCGGTTGCAGGCCCATGGCGTGGTCGCGAGCGAAGGCGTCGCGGAAGGTCTCGTTGCCGAAGATCAGCGCGTTCATCGGCGTATCGACATAGCCAGGACAGATGGCGTTCACGCGGATGCCCAGTTGTCCGCATCCTGGAGCCAGCGACTTGGTCAACCCCGCGACGCCCGACTTGGATGCGGCATACGCGTCCATCATCCCGAGGGGCTGGATGGCCATGGACGACGCGGTGTTGACGATGGCCGCCCCGGGCCGCCCCGCCATCACCGGAACGGCATACTTGCAGCAGAGAAAGACGCTGGTCAGATTCACGCGGATCACCAGGTCCCAGTCGTCCTCCGCGATGTTCGGCGTGAAGCCGTCGCGGCCGATGGGCGCGATGCCCGCATTGTTGTAGAGGATGTCGAGCCCGCCGAACTGTCGAACCGTCTCGTCGATCAGGTGCTTCACGTGAAGACGGTCCCCAGCGTCGGCGGGCACACCGCAGGCTTGGCCGCCCGCGGCGCGGACGGCGGCCACGGTCGCCTCGGTGGAGGCCGGGTCGAGGTCACTCGCGACGACCCGTGCCCCTTCGCGGGCGAACGCCAACGCGCCGGCGCGGCCGAGGCCGGAGCCGGCGCCGGTGATGACGGCGATACGATCTCGGAGTCGCATGGAGGCGCTATAGCACGCAGGCGCCGGACGCGAAGGGGCGCCGGGAAGCGGTGATCCGCTCCGCCGGCGCCTCCGTTCGGGGGAGTGAATCCGTCAGCGGTCAGCGCGTGCTGGCGCAGGACTGGACGCAGTCGCCGAAGTCGATGTTGCAGGCATCCACCGCGGGCTGCGCGGCGGCCGCGCACGCCTGGGTACAGGCGAAGCGGTCGAGTCGCGCCTGGGTGGCACACGTGAGGGCGGCCGCATCGTCGGCGAGCGCCTGGCAGGTCTCGAGCTGCGTGTCGAACTTTTCGTTGCAGCTCTCGGTGGGGCTGGCCCCCTTGTCGTCGACGCAGTTCTGCTGCGCGTTGCGCGGCGTCTTCAGGCAGCCGTCCTGGACGGCCTGACAGGCCGCGGCACAGTCGGCTCCTGGACCGAAGCACCCTCTGTATCGCGTCTGGAAATCGGACAGCGCCTGCGCCCGGTACGTCCGGAGCGAGTCCCGGTAGCTGCGACGCTCGCGCGAGATGCAGAGGCGGGTCTTCGACGTGAGCGCGTGGGCCTCCTCGGTCGAGACACTGACGAGCGCCAAGAAGGCGGCGGCGGCAACGACGAATCGGGTCATGCGAATCTTCCTCCTGATGCCGGTGTTCTTCGGACGGCGGGTCCGGACGGCCGCAACCAAAGCACGCCAGGTGCCAGAAAGTCCACGGGAATCCGACGAAAAGAGCGAGCGCCGCCATGCAGTGCGCCGAGACCGTGCACTCACGCCGGATCACGCCGCCCCTTCGGGCAGGCGCCTAGTACCTTCGGCCGAGTTTAGAGCCAGCGGGCACGTTTGAACCGCGCATAGAGCATGGACATCACGCCGGCGATCGTCAGGAGGGCGACTGGGTAACCCCACCGCGTGCGCAGCTCGGGCATGAACTCGAAGTTCATGCCCCACACCCCTGCCAGCAAGGTCGGGACCGCCAGGATCGCGGCCCACCCGGCGAGTTGCTTCATGACCTCGTTCTGGCGAATCGACGTCATGGCGAGGTTGGCGTCGAGCGCGCTGGCCAGGAGATCGCGCCCCGCGTCCGCCGTCTCGTTGATCCGCACCACGTGGTCGTAGACGTCGCGGAAGTACGGACGCACGGCGTCGGGAATCAGCTGGCGGCTGTCGTAGCGCACCAGCCGGTTGCACACCTCGACCAGCGGCGACACCGCGCGCTTCACCAGCATGAGGCGGCGCTTCAGCTCGTAGATGCCCTTCGCGATGTCGCGCTGCGGCCGGTCCGCGAAGATCGCCTCCTCCATCCTGCCGATGCGCGCCTCCAGATGATCGAGCACGGGGAAGTAGTTGTCGACCACGAAGTCCATGATGGCGTAGAGGACGAAACCCGGGCCGAGCGCCAGATGCTCGGGCGACGCCTCGCAGCGCTCCCGCACGAGCGAATAGGAGCCGGTCTCACCGTGCCGCACCGACACCACGTAGCGCGGGCCGACGAACACGTGCGTCTCTCCGCGGTCGAGGGTGCGCTTCGTCTCGTCCCAGTAGGTCGCCCGCAACACCACGAAGAGCGCGTCGTCGTACTCTTCCAGCTTGGGCCGCTGGTGGGCCCGGTGCGCATCCTCGACCGCCAGGTCGTGCAGGTCGAGCTCCACCTGGACGAGCCGCATCTCGTCCTCGGACGGCTCGTACAACCCGATCCACACGAAGTGGCCGTCACGGGCGGCCCACTCGCCCGCCTGATCGAGCGGGATGTCCGCCACCTTGCGGCCCTCTGCGTACGCCGCGCAATTGACGATCACGCCCGTCTCATCGCGCGCACGCGTTCAGACAGTCGTTGAAACCCTGGTTGCAGCGCTGCTTGCCTGGCGCCGCAGCCGCGGTGCAGCGCTGCTTGCATGTGGCCGCCGCCAGCCGCGCCGCCTCCTGGCACCGTCCGGGCTCCGCCTCCTGCGTGCACCGGCGGAGCGCCGTCTTCTTGTCGGCCCCGCAGGCAGTGCGGCAGCTGTCCTGGCTTGCGTGCGGCTCGTCCAGGCAGCGCTCGTGGCCACGGATGCATCCTTGCACGCAGTCGTTTGGTCCGCCGAAGCACCCCTGGACGTCGTCCCGGAATCCTTGCTCGCAGCGTGTGGCGGCGTCACGCAAACACGCGTTGCGGGCGGTCCGTGCGGCGGCGATACACGTCGCACGGGCCGGTTCGGCCGCGGGCGCCGGACCGGGGCCGGCGCCCGCCGTCGCCACCAGCGCGACGGCGAGCGCCACCAGGGCCACGCGACGGTGGACGCCTGCCGTCAGGACTTGCTCATCGACCACTCGACCTTGGTGTCTTCCTTGGGCTTGATCGAGACCTTCTCGGTCTTCTTGCCCAGCTCACCATGCCAGACCTCGACCTCGTAGTCGCCCGGCAGCAAGTCGGTGATCTTGAAATTCCCGTCGGCGTCCGTGACGGCGAAGTACGGCTGGTCCATCGACAGCCAGTAGGCGTGCATCCAGGGATGCGCGTCGCACTTCACCGCGATCGGCCACTCCGCCTTCTCCACCTTCCAGTCGATCTTCTTCTGGAACTTGGGCATCGCGCGGTTGGCCTCGGGGTTCTCCTTCCCCATCACGTGGACGTTGTGCAGGATGCCGTCGGAGTTGAGGATGGCGACGGTGGTGCCGACCGGGAACGCCAGCACGTGCGGGACGTACGTGCAGCCCTTCTGGTCGAAGGTGACGGGCGCGGCCGGCACCTCGAGGGCCTTCCCCTTGCTGGCTTTCACCACGACGGCGACTTCCGCGATCCCCCCCCCGGAGCCGACGACCAGCGCCGGGTCCGCCTTCTCCTTGCCGCACACTTCGTTGTCCTTGGTGATTTCGATCATCGGCGCCGCGGGCGGCGTGCCGGCGTACTTGACGGTGCCACTGAGCGTGCCGCCGTCGGTCACCGGCACCGCTTCGTATGCGCTCACCTGCGAACCGGCCGCCAGCAGCGCGACTGCCAGCGCCGCGCCCAGGATGCTGTTTCTCATCGCGAACCTCCCTTGTTCTCGTGGTGATCGTGGTGGTGATCGGCCGGCGCGGGCCTCACGGCCCGACCGCCGCTGCCGTCTGGGCCGGCGGCGCCTGCGGCACCGGCGGCATGCCGAGCGAGATCACGTAGTCACGGAGCGCCTTGATCTGCTCGTCGTCGTTGCCGTCCAGGATGTCGGGCGGCCCGTCGGTGGCGTTCGGGTCGGCATAGAAGCTCGGCATCTTCGTCCCGGGCATGAGTGCCTGCGGGTCGTGCAGCCAGCGCACGATCCAGTCCGGGTAGAGCCGCTGCGCCGCCATCGAGAGATCGGGCGCCCAGCTGTCCGGCGATCCCTCCGGATTCTGGCTGCCACGGACGTGGCAGGACCAGCACGACAGGTAGTCCTTGGACGCCAGGAGCTCGCCCGCGTGGACGTAGTCCGGGTTGAGCATGGCGCGTTCGACGTGGACGAACGGCACTTCGAGACCGTCCACGGCGCCGAAGTAGCGGACCAGCTGCGTGGCCTGTTCGTCACCGAGGCCGAACGTCGGCATCCGGACCTGCAGCCACGGACGGATCGGATACGGCGCCTTCAGGAAGTTGTACAGCCACGGCTGCTGCACTTTCTGTCCTTCGCCGAGCAGGTTGGGAGGCGCCTGCGACAGGTTGTCCTCGTAGAGGCGCCGGATGTCGCCCCCCTGCCCTTCGATGATGTGACAACCCGTGCAGTTGAATCGCGCCACCAGGCGGCGGCCCTGCAAGATTTCCCGGCCATGCGGGTTCTTGTAGACGTACTGCGCCGGCACTTTCTTCTCGGTCCGGCTCCGCAGGAAGACGCGCAGCGCGTCGATGTCCTCGTCGGCCAGGTCGAATTGCGGCATGAGCTGCTCGATCCACTTGGTTGCGTAACCGCGCGGCTCCTTGATCTTGTGGAAAGTGAAAGCGTTCCAGGTCTCCTCGAGGTCGGTCCGGTCGCCGAAGAACAACTCCTCCTTCGACTTCCCCCCGTATGCCGACAGCTCCGCGCCGATGCGCGACTCGTTCTCCATGCCCGGGATATCGTGGCAGCCGGGGCAGCCGTACTTGCGGACCAGTTTCTCCCCGCCGGCGATGTTCTCCGGGTCCGCCAGTCGCGCCTGCAGCCCGTCGGGTGCCGGCGCCCGCTCGCCGAGCGTCAGCAGGTACGCGGTGACCGCACGTGCCTCGTCGTCGGACAGTCGGAGACTCGGCATGCGGGCGACGGCGGAATAGCCCTTCGGGTTCCGGATCCAGTGATAGAGCCAACGGCCATCGGTCTTGGCTGCGATCTGCGAGAGGTTCGGGGCGATGTCTTTGTTGGCGCCGAGTTGCCCGGCCACTTCGTCGGGCGCGAGCGCGTGACAGGCGCGGCACCCGAGCCCGTCCATCAGCTCGCGGCCTCGCGCGGCGAGGGGAGCGTTTGGAACGATGCCTGGATCGGGGTGCCCGGCAAGCCACTCCTGGCTCGGCGCCTTGGTGACGTCGAGCAGATACGCCGTGATCTGTTCCGCCTGCTCCGGCGCGAACAGGAAGTTCGGCATGCGGGTGCGCGGCCGCACCGCATGCGGGTTCGTGATCCACTGGACCATCCACGCCGGATCGTCCTTTGCCGCGATCCGCCGGAGCGACGGCGCCACCGCCGTGACGCCGTTCACTTTCGACAGGTCTTCGTAGCCCTCGGCCAGGTGACATCCCTGACAGCCCAGTTCCACGAAGAGCGTCTCGCCGCGTGCCAGGACGGGGGCACCATCGAGGTGGAGCACGTCCTGGTGGCACTTGATGCAGTTGGTCTGCATCTGCGGGCCGCGAAACAGCGCGAGGTCCTCCCGCAAGTGGACTTCGTGCAGGTGGCCCTCGGCGTCGTAGTAGTTGCAGTGGGCCGAATGCTCGCTGTTCACGGCCGTCCCGTCGCCGTTGTGGCACGGCGTGCAGCCGAACTTGTCGGGATCGTGCTTGCCCAGGAAAAACTCGCGCCGCGGGTGCGTCTTCCACGGATTGGGCTGGTCGTCGAACCCGGGCTTGTTGATCCCGACGTGGCAGGACGTGCAGCGATCGACCCGCGCCACCGGCTGGTTGTAGGCGTTGCGGTCGAATTCCTCCATCACCACCTGGCGGATCTTCGGGATCTTGGGCTGCCACTCGTTGGCGACGAACGGGAACGACGCCGTCGGTCCGGGGTACTTGCCCAGCGCGATCGTCTCGAGCTTCTGCTGCAGCTCGTCGCGCGCCGCGGTCAGCTTGGCAAGGGCGTCCTCGCGCTCCTTCACCGTTTCGCGCTTGGCGGCGATCTGCGCGCGGAGGTCCTCGATGTGCGCCTGGGACTCGGCAAATATCCCCTTGCGCTCCTCCAGCACCGCTTCCCGCTGCTTGATGCGCTCGAGGATGTCGTCCGTCGGCCGGCCGTGGTGCTTCGCGTCGTCGTAGAAGAAACGCAGCTCCTCCAGCTCGCTCTTGACGAACCGGAGGTTCAGGTCCTTCGACTGGTCCGCCAGGACGGCCTCGCTCAGCTGGCGCTCGAGGCGGGCGATCTCCTGCGCCGTCGCGCCGGACTGGAGGTCGGCGCGGGCGGCGTCGAGGCGTTCCACCGCCTCCCGATAGGCGGGGTCCGCATCGAGCCGCTGCTGCTCGGCCCTGATCTGATCCTCGACCGTGGCGATCTCGAGCCGGCTGAAGCCGGCTTGCCATTTCTTCCACGGCCGGCGGAAGAAGTTGTCGTCGAGGATCGCCCACAGCGCCCCCACCAGGAGGAGCAGAGAACAGACCAGCCAGAGGGCGCCGTATGACCGCTTCTCGTCGTCCTGCGGCGTGGTATCGCGACGTGCCATGATCAGCTCACGCTTTCCGCTCGAGCAGCCAGCCGACGGCGAACACCGCCATGCCGGCGAGCGTCAGATACAGCTCGTTCCACATGTCGTCCCGGACGACCCCCCACCAGAGGGCGTAGCCCACATAGGTGAACCCGGCGGCTTGCAGGATCTTGGCGAGGAGCCACATGGGTCGCAGCGTACGGGATGCCCGGCATGTCCTTCAGATATTGATGCTGAAGTAGGGGGTGTTCAGCACCATCACGTACTTGATGTTGAAGACGTGGCGCAGGACCATCTTCACCACCACCGCGGCCATGTTGGCGACCAGGAACCAGGTGAGGGTGAACCGCGCCCACCCCCAACGCACCATGAAGTCGTCGAAGTCTGCGCCCTTGATACGCTTGCACATCCAGTAGAAGCCGACGAACGACGCGGCGAAGAACGCCACCACGAGCGTAAGGCCGACCAGGAACGCCGTCGTGGCGTCCCGCACGCCGAGGAGATACGGCAAGTCGACGTTGGTGAGCGACTCGACCTTGTGCGGGTCCCACTTCTCCCAGAACCAGAACCAGTTCCAGCCCGGTCCCCGCAGCAGGGTTCCGATGACGATGAGCGAGACCCAGAGGATATGGAAACCGAGCAGGAACGTGAGCAGCTCCCACTTGCGGTCCTTCCAGCAGTAGTAGCCGTTCCCCTTCGGGTTGATGTCGATGTACGGAATCACCATCAGCCCGATGATGATGAACGTGGGCAGGACTACGCCCGCATGCCACGGGTCGAAGAAGACGAGCATCTCCTGCAGGCCGAGGAAGTACCATGGCGCCTTCGACGGATTCGGCGTGCGCGCCGGGTTGGCCGGCTCCTCGAGCGGCGCGTCCACGAGCAACGCCCAGACGAGCAACAGCAGCACGACGACGATCGCGCACAGAAACTCCGACCGCACCAGGAAGGGCCAGGTGTGGACCTTGTCGTCGCCTGGGCCGGTGGCCTTCTTGAGGGGCACCTCGACGCGCTTGCCCGCCGCCGGGGCGACCGGCGCCTTCGCTTCGGGGGTGGCCATGGCTCAGGCCTCCTCTTCCGCCGCTTCCCGGTCTGCGGCGCGGCGTGCCGACCAGAAGATCAGCACCAGGATGAAGACGAAGAAGAACGGCAGGGTCAGGACGCGACCGCCGGGAAGCCAGAACGACAGGAGGGTCAGGACCAGCGAGAGGACGGCGTATTTCAACTCGGCAGGCATGCCACCCTCAGAGCGCCGGCCCGGAGAAGCCGTCGCGCCGGATGCGCCAGAAATGGACGGCCAGGAACAGGCTGGTGACGAGCGGGATGAAGATGCAATGCAGGATGTAGAAGCGCAGCAGCGTATGGGGGCCGATCTCGCCCCCGCCGAACAGGAAGGCCCGGGCATCGTAGACGTTGTTCAACCCGGGGATCAGTTCATGCCCGGGGCCTTCGTGACCCAGGATCGGCGTCGCGCGCCCCATATTGGAGCCCACCGTGACCGCCCAGATGGACAGCTGATCCCAGGGCAGCAGGTAGCCCGTGAACGACAGCAGTAGCGTCAGCACCAGGAGGATGACGCCCACCACCCAGTTGAACTCGCGCGGGGGCTTGTAGGAACCGGTCAGGAAGACGCGGAACATGTGCAGCCACACGGCGATGACCATGCCGTGCGCGGCCCAACGGTGCATGTTCCGCATCAACATGCCGAACGGCATGTCGTACTCGAGGTACTTCATGTCGGCGTACGCGTACTCCGCCGTCGGGCGGTAGTAGAACATCAGGTAGACGCCCGTGACGGTGGTGACGAGAAACATCAGGAACGTGATGCCTCCCATGCACCACGTGAACCGCAGCCTGGTGGCATGCCGGCGCACTTTCGACGGGTGCAGGTGGAGGAAGACGTTGCCCGACACCATCAGCACGCGGTTGCGCGGGGTATCGTCGTAGCCGTGCCGGAAGATCGACTTCCAGACCGGCGACTCGGTCACGGACTGCTTGATCTCGTCCCACTTCGACATCGACTCACACCTTCAGAAAGGCGCCCGGCTTGTTCCACTCGCCCTTCTCGTAGAGGTACTTGACGCCCTTATCGATGATCAGCTGACCGTCCTCGGCCTTGGTCACCCGCACGCGCTCGAGCGGACGCGGCGCCGGGCCCTCGAAATTGACGCCGCTCTTGTAGAAGCCGCTGCCGTGACATGGGCACTTGAACTTGCTCTCCGCCGGCAGCCAGCGCGGCGTGCATCCCAGATGGGTGCACTTCGCGAAAATCGCATAGATGCCCTCGGGTTCGCGCACCACCCACACCCGCTGATCCTTCTGGAACTTCGTGCTCACCTCGCCGACGGTGAAGTCGGTGGGCAAGCCCGCCTTGAACGACGTGGGCGGCTGGAACAGCACGCGGGGAAACGCCGACCGCAGCGCCGCAAGCAGCGAGATGCCCGAGAAGGCCCCGAACACCGCCCATCCGAACCGTCCGAACACGTCGCGCCGCGACCAGAGCCCCCCCAACTGGGCCTTCGCCCGCGCGGCCTTCTCGCGCTCGAGCGCCTGTTCGACGCGCCGCTGCTCGGCGGTCTCCGCTTTTTGTTCGGCGGAAGCTGGCTTGGCCATTGACTCCGGTTCCTTTCAGTCAGGGTCTGCGCAACGTCGCCACGACCCCCCAGACACCCAGCACCAGCGCGACCGCGAGCAACACGAGCCCGACGGGCGTGAACAGCAACAGCGCCGGCAGGGAAAGGAGGCCGAGCAGCAGCGCGATCCCGATCGGATTGCTCCCGGCGGCCGGCGGCGCGGCAGCGCCGCGCGACGACGGTTGATCCACGGCCTCCGTCCCCTCGCGCAGGAGCTCGAGGGCGTACTCGCGAAGCCCGGGCCGCTGCGCAGGGCTGGCTTCGTTCACCGCGGTCACGAGGCGCCGCGCGAGATCTTCCACCTGGGCGTCGAGCGCCCGCTCACGTGGTGGGATGGATCCAGGAGTGGGCGGATGTTCCTTCAAAGACGTGGCCTTGTACGACCCGTGCGTTGCGGTTGTCAACGTCGCGCGCCGTCGCGCGCCGTCGCGCGCCGCCGGATCGCGCCGCGCGGCGTCGCCACGACCGTCCTGGAGTTCGGCCGTCGTATTCGCTATGACCTGCGGCGGCGCAGGGCACGAGCGAGGGACGGCGATGAGGCAACTCGGGCGCGTGACGGCGGGTGTGCTGGTGGCGGCGGCATTGGCCGGCTGCGTGAGGTCCTCCACGCCGCCGTCGACGGGGCCGCCGGCCATGACCCGCGTCGTGTCGCTCGGCGATGCCCACTTCACCTTCGACAAGGCCACCCTCACCCCGAAAGGCCGCGACCAGGTGCGCGCGGCGGCGACCGTCCTGCAGCAACACCCCGCGCGCGCCGTGCTGGTGAACGGCTACACCGACTCGGTCGGCAGCGACACCTACAATCAGCGCCTCTCGCAAGAGCGTGCCGATGCCGTCCGCGAGGCGCTCGTCGCCGACGGCGTAGCCGCGGCGCGGCTGACCGCCCGCGGCTTCGGTGAGGCCAGCCCGCTCGCCAGCAACACCACTGCCGAGGGGCGCGCGGAGAACCGCCGCGTCGAAATCATCCTCGAGTAGGGCGGCGGGACCGACGGCGCACGAGCCGCGCGGCGGCGCCGGGTTCGGCCGCCGGGCGGGGGTCGCCCTCGCGGTCATGGTCGCGCTCGCCCTGGGGCTGGGCCTCGCCTTCTTCCCCACCGATCGGCTGGTCCGGTCGCTGGTGACCCGGCTGGCGCTGCCCGCGGGCAACACCCTCACCTTCCGGCAGGCGCACCTGCGGCCGTGGGGTCTCGTCCTCGACGATCTGACCTACCGGGGACCCGACGGCACCGTGCTCCTCCCAACCGACTGGGTCCGGCTCCGCCCGTCGTGGACGGCGTTGTGGCGCGATCGGTTCGGCCGGCCCTGGCGTATCGCCGCCGGCGTCTTCGGCGGCAGCATCGACGCATGGATCGGCGTCGACGCCGCCGGCCGCACGCTGGACGTGCGCTGGACGGACCTCGACGTCGGCAGCGTGCTCGACACCCTCGGTCGCCACGATCCGCTGGCCGGTCGCACGGACGGACACGCCGCCGTGCAGGTCCCCGCCGCGGGGGCCGCCCGCGGGTCCGGCGAAATCGCGCTACGGGCCGCGGCATGGCGACCGCCGATCCCGACGCTGGAGGAAATCGACCTCCACGCCGACACCGCGACCGCGCGCTGGAGCCTCGCCGAGCGCCGGTTGGCACTGGCCGCGCTCGACCTCGCCGGCCCCGAGATGGAGCTGGCCATGCGCGGGCAGGTCGACCTGGCACCGAACCTCGGCGCCAGCGCGCTCGACGTCGAGGTCGCCATCACGCCCATGCCCGGGGCCCCGCGCGCCCTGCGGCGGCTCGTCGAGCGGTTGCCCCGGGACGCCGCCGGCGCCACCGCGTTTCGCGTCACCGGAACGCTCGACGCCCCAGAAGCCGGCCCGCGCTGAACCGCCCGCCCGCGCTCAGATGCCGCGCAGCGGCGGCAGTCCGAAGCGGTTGCGCAGCACCCGCAGCAGGGCGGCGTTGTCGGAGTGACCGGTCTTGCAGGCGGAGATTTTCCCGCGGATCGGCCGACCGAGCAGGTAGAAGTCGCCGAGGACGTCCAGTATCTTGTGGCGCACGAACTCGTCCGCGAAGCGCAGCGGCGCGTTCACGACGCCCTCGTCTCCCACCAGGATGAAGTTGTTGAGCCGCCCACCGTTGGCGAGCCCCATCTGCTCCAGCGTCTCGATTTCCTTGACGAAGCCAAACGTTCGCGCCGGCGCGATCTCCTCCCGGAAGGCCTCGGGGCCGGTCAAGCGGAACGTGTACTCCTGACGGCCGATCGGCGCGGGGTACTCGAGCGTGTAGTGCACCTCCAGACAGTCGGCGGGCTCGATGCTGATACCCTTCTGGGCCAGGTCCTCGGACCCGACGCCGTACCGCTGATCGACCACCAACTCGTCGACGGTCTCACCCTGCTCGACCACCTCGCCCTCGTCGAGCAGCGCGCAGAACTCCGCCGCCGAGCCGTCCATGATGGGCACCTCGGCCTGCATCTTCACCAGCAGGTTGGTAATGCCGGTGGCGTGGAGCGCGGCCATCAGGTGCTCGACGGTGCGCGCGACCATGCCGCCCCGCATGAGCGTCGTGGCGTAGCCCGTGGAATCGACCCAGTCGATCAACGCGGGCACCGTGTCGCCGCTGGTGATGCTCTCGAAGACGATCCCGCTGCCGGGCGGAAGAGGCTGCAGGATCAGACCGGTCCGGACGCCCGAGTGCAGTCCTTGGCCGTTCACCACGACGCTGCGAGCGATCGTCCGTTGGGGTAGCCGGCGAGGCGGCGCGACGCTGGGCGCCGCCGCGGCCGCGGTCTCCGTGACCACGCCGATCGCGGCCGCCCGCGTGGGATCGTCGAGGGCGCGGCCCACCATCCGCAACAGGGCGTCGAGCGGAAAGGGCTTCTCCAGGAAATCGAAAGCGCCGTCACGGATGACACGGACCGCGGTTTCGATGGTCCCGTGCCCCGAGATCACGATGATCGGGATCGCCGGAGCGCTGGCGCGCATGCGTTGCACCAGCTCGATGCCGTCGATCTCCGGCATCCAGATGTCGACGATCGCCAGCCGCGGGTGCCCCTGCGCCAGCACCTCGAGTGCGGCGCGGCCGTTCTCCGCCTCCACGACGTCGTAGCCCTCGTCGGACAGGACGCCGCGCAGGCTCGATCGAATCTGCGCCTCGTCATCCACCACCAGAATCGTCCCGGACATGTCCACCCCTCCCTCTACGAACCGAGCGCCCCCAGCCGGGCTTGGGCAATCAACTGCGCCGGCTGGCGCCGCACCGGGAACTCCAGAATGAAGCGCGTGCCCCGCGGCGGATTGTCGCGCACCCGGATGAAGCCCTTGTGATCGGCCACGAT
Organism: uncultured delta proteobacterium; assembly: GCA_963851365.1. Classification (GTDB taxonomy): domain Bacteria; phylum Desulfobacterota; class Binatia; order DP-6; family DP-6; genus CAVQLX01. Next base: position 148,305 of record CAWKPA010000004.1, read on the forward strand.
CGCCGACACGATCGCCAGCCCGAGCCCCGTCCCCTCCGCCTTGGTGGAGAAATACGGCTCGAAGACACGCGCCCGCGTCTCCGGCGTCATCCCGACGCCGTCGTCCGCGATCTCGAGGCGCAGCACGCCCACACGGCGATCGAATCGGGTGCGCAGCTCGACGCGGCGGCGCTCGTCGGGCCCGGCCGGCACGGTGGCGCAGGCGGCGACGGCGTTGTCGAGGATGTTTACGACCGCGCGCTTCATGCCGTCGCGGTCGAGTTCGAGCGCCGGCAGCTCGGGCGCCGCGTCGAACACGAACTCGATCTCCCGATGCGCCTCGCGGAAGAGCACCAGCGCCTCCTCGACCAGCGCGTTCAGATCGCAGAGGCGGTGTTCCGCCTGGGGCATGCGGGCGAACGTCGAGAATTCGTTGACCAGGTCCTTGAGCTCGTCCACCTGCTGGACGATCGTGCGCGTGCATTCGTCGAACACCGCCGCGTCCTTGCCCAGACGGGACCCGAAGCGGCGCCGCAGCCGCTGGGCCGCCAACTTGATGGGCGTCAGCGGGTTCTTGATCTCGTGAGCGATCCGGCGCGCAACTTCGCGCCACGCCTCCATGCGCTCGACGCGGAGCAGATGCGTCACGTCCTCCAGGAAAAGGAGCACGCCTTGCGCCTGGCCGGCCTCGTCGCGCAGTCCGGTGCCGGTCACCAACACGGTGAGCTCCTCGCCGTCCGGGCGGCGCAGCGTGAGCTGACTCTCGAGGGTCCCCTCCCCCGCCAGCAGTGCGGCGAGCGCCGGCCGCAGTTCCGCGTGCGCGTCCCCTGCGAACAGGTCTGCGAGCCGCCGGCCGACGGCCGGCCCGGCGTCGATGCCGAGCATGTCGGCCGCCGCCCGATTGAGCGTCGACACGTGGCCGCGCGGATCCGCCGACACCACGCCCGCCGCGATGTTCGCCATCACGATCTCGAGGTCGCGCCGGCGGGCGTCCAGCTCGGTGCGGCTCGTCTTCAGGTCGCTCGTCATGTGGTTGAACGCGGTCACCAGCGTCCCGATCTCGTCCTGGCCCTCACCCGCGATGCGGTGGTCGAGGTCGCCTTGCGCGACCGCGCGTGTCCCTTCGGCCAACCGCTGGATCGGCACCGTGAGGCCTCGCGCCACGTAGAAGCCCACCCACGTCGCCGCGAAGAGGATCACGATCGTCACCAGGATGAGCGTGATGGTGTACGCCGTCCGGATCGGCCGGCGTTGCACCTTGAGGCGCAGGTACTCCCCGAAGGAGCGGTCGATCTCCTCGCGGCGTTTCACCACGCTGTTGGGGACGTAGGCGTCGACGACGATGACGCCGAGCACTCGTCCATCGCTCAGGATCGGTGCGGCGGCGCGAATCACATCGGCCTCGCCGACCGCGTCGACGCCCGTCGTCTCGGCGCCGCCGGCCGCCGTCCGCACCAGCTCCGACCAGGCCTCGACCCCGACCTTGCCCTCCAGGTCGGGCCGTCGGGCGCGACCGAGCGTCTGACCGTCGGTGAAGACCTCCATCAGGTCGAGCTGGTACTCCTCGCGCCGCTCGCCGAGCCAGGTCTTGAGCGCGGCCCGCTTGTCGGGCTTGAGTAGTCCGTTGCGGCTCAGCTGCGCGGCGGTCTGCCGGGCGAAGCCCAGGGAGGTGGTGGCCAGATCCTCGTAGTAGGCGTGCGCGACGTCGAGCGACCCCTCGAGCGCGCGCTCGACCTGCCCGTTGAACCACCCCTCGATCGAGTTGCTGAGGAAGACCTGCGCGACCATGAAGAGCATCGTCGCCGGCAGGAGCGCGATGCCGATGAACGCCACGACCAGCCGCGTCCGAAGGTGCGATCCCATGATCCGACGGCGCCGGTCCAGGATCAGCTTCACGATGTTGCGGCCCACCAAGAACACCAGGAGGACCAGCAGGATCAGGTTCAGGTTGATCAGCAGAACCAGGATGGCGTCGGTGCCGAACGAGCCGCTCCCCGCAAACTGCGGGAGGCGGGTCTCGAACAGCGCAAAGGCCACCACCGCGGCGGAGGTGAGGAGGATGATCGCCCCCTCCACCCGCCGCCGCCGGGCGTCGGCCGCTGGCGCCGCCTGGGACGCCGGCACCTCGCCAGGGACCCGGTCTGACGGTTCCGGCATGCCGGGGCGGGATGATAGGGAGCCCAGGGGGGGAAGGCAAGGCGGGCCTCCCGACCTAAGTGCCTGAGATCATTGCGTCGGAGCGGCGTTCTCGGACGACCCGCGGCCGGTGGCTCAGCCGAGCGCCCAGAACCTGGCCGCGTTGTCGCAGATGATGAGGTGCCGTTCGGCGTCCGGAACACCCGTGAACAGCCCGTCGATGGTCCTGCGCGAGTACGGCCAGTCGTTGCCGTGGTGCGGAAAATCGGTCGACCAGGCCATGTTCCGGAGCCCCACCTGGTGGCGCACCGACACACCGTTGTGGTCGGTCATGAAGGTGGCGAGGCAATGATCCTTGAAATACCGGCTGGGCACCTTCTTCACTGTCGTGTGGGTCCAGTGCCGGTTTCGCCAGTAGCGGTCGTCCATCATCTCGAGGAAGTGCGGGATCCACCCGCAGCCCACCTCGACGAACGCGATACGCAGCCGCGGAAAGCGGTCGAACACGCCCTGGAAGATCAACTCGACGAGCGTCGGCATCGTGTACAGGAACGCCGACGCTCCGATCGCCACGCTCCCCTTGGCCGACGCGCCGAGCTTGGTCTGCTGCGCCGCCATGAGCAGGTGGATCGAGACCGGCATGTCGAGCTCCGCGGCGACGTCCCAGAACGGATCGTCCTCGGCCCGCAAGGTGTCGCCGCCCGACGGCCAGGCCGACAGCGCCACCCCCCGGAAGCCCTCCGCGCGGGCACGTTCGAGCTCGCGCACGCTGGTCTCGATGCCGACGTTCGGCATCTGGAAGATGCCGACGAGCCGTTCCGGATCAGCGGCGCAGAACCCATCCTTGAGCCAGCGGTTGTACGCCCGCACGCCGGCCAGGTGCGCGCCGACGTCGGTGTTCTTCATGAACGTTAGCATCGCCCGCTGGGGCGGGTAGAGCAGCTCGGCGTCGACACCGTCGGCGTCCATCAACGCGAGCCGCTCCTCGCCGCGGTAGCAGCCCGGGTGGATCTCGCGCGCCCCCGGCGCGGTCGGGGTGCCGTAGCGCGCACCGGTCCACTTGAGCTCCTCGGGGTGCGTGCCAACGCAGGTGACGAGACCGAGCGGCTCGGCGGTCGCGGCGCCCATGTACACCCAGGCGTGCCCACCGTCTCCGTCCTCCACCAGCTTGGGCGCGGTGGCGAGGTACTTGCGCTCCAGCCACTGCTCCCAGAGATCCGGCGGCTCGACCGTGTGCGAATCAGCGGAGATGATGCGGTAGCCGCGTGTGCTCATGCGATGTCTCTTGCGCGTCAGCGCCGGAAGAACAGGTTCAGCGCCAGCGTCAACAGGAGGCTCACCACGATCGACGTGGCCATCGGAAAATAGAACGTGAAGCGCTCGCGCCGCACCACGATATCGCCAGGCAGCTTGCCCAGCCAGGGGATCCGAGGCAGGAACGTCAACGCGGCGCCGACGACGACGGCCGCTACGCCGAGCAGAATCAGGAAGCGACCGATGTCCGCCATGCCGCTGGCTTGCCAGCCCGCTCTCGTCGCTGCAAGCCTGGCGGACCGCGCGCCGTGGACCTGAGCGTCGTCATCCCGGCCTACAACGAGGCCCACCGCATCGGACCAACGGTGACACGCGTGGTCGACTACCTGGCGGGGCGCCCCGGCACCGCGGAGCTCCTGGTGGTGATCGACGGCTCGCGCGACCACACCGGCGCCGTCGTCCGGTCCGTCCCCAGCCGGGTGCCGGTCCGCCTCCTCGATCGCACGGTCAACACCGGCAAGGGCGCCGCCGTGCGGCGCGGCATGTTGGCGGCGCACGGACGCCTGCGGCTCTTCTCGGACGCCGATCTCTCGACGCCGATCGAGGAGGTCGACCGACTGGCGTCAGCGATCGCGGCCGGCGCCGACGTGGCGATCGGCTCGCGCCGCTTGCCCGCCTCCACCGTCCGCGTGCCGCAGCCGTGGCTCCGGCGCACGATGGGGGGTTTGTTCAACGCCTGCGTGCGCGCGGTCGCCGTCCCCGGCGTCCGCGATACCCAGTGCGGCTTCAAGCTCTTCACCGCCACGGCGACCGCGCGGCTCTTCCGGCGCCAGCGCATCGAGGCGTTCGGCTTCGACGTAGAGCTCTTGTGGCTCGCGCGCCGGTACGGGCTGCGGGTCGCCGAAGTGCCGGTCACCTGGGACGACGACCCGCGCAGCAGCGTGCGGCCGGTGGCTGACGCCGCCCGCATGCTGGGCGACCTGATTCGCATTCGGCTGGCGGATCGCCGCGGCTGGTACGGGGAGGAACCCTGACCGTGTCAGGCCGCGGGGGCGTCACGCGCGGCCGCCGGTGCGTCGAGCGCGGCCGAACGGCTCAGCACGGCGGCGAGGAACCGTTCGACGCCGTGCAGCACGAAGGTGGTACGCAGCGACGGAAAGATCTCGAATGCGTGCTGCGCCCCGGGCAGCTCGGCGTAGACCACCGGCGTATGGGCCCGCGCGCGCAGTGCCTCGCAGAAGCGGCGCGCCTCCTCCACCGGCACCAGCGTATCGCGCGTCCCGTGGATCACGAAGAAGGGCGGCGCCCCCGGGTGGACGCGTGCGACCGGCGACGCGGCCTCATAGGCCTCCGGCGCCTCGTCGAGCGAGGCTTTCATCACCTGCCGCTCGAGGACGTCGCGCAAGCCGTTGTGACGCCACACGCCGAAACGGTTGGTGAAATCGTAGACGCCGTAGAACGACACGCACGCCAACACCGACGTGTCCACGGATTCGAAGCCGGGCTGATAGACGGGATCGTTCGCGGTGAGCGCCACCAGCGACGCGAGATGTCCGCCGGCGGACCCGCCCGTCACGACGAGGCGATCGGGGTCACCGCCGTAATCCGCCACGTGCTCGCGGATCCACGCGATCGCCCGCTTCAAGTCGACCAGATGGTCGGGAAACGTGGCGCCGGGGCTCAAACGGTAGTCGGCCGACACGCACACCCAGCCGCGCTCGGCGAGATGCCGCATGAGCGGCAGCCCCTGCTCGTTCTTGCTCCCGAGCACCCATCCGCCGCCGTGGACCTGCAGAAGGACCGGGCAGCCTGTATGATGCGCGGTGCCGCGGTAGACGTCGAGCCGGACGTTCTGGCCGCCCACCCGCGCAAAACAGATGTCGCGGGTGCGCTCGACGTTCGGCTGGCGAATCGGGAACGGGAGCAGGATCTGCCGCCAGTCGACTGGCGGCGACACCGTGGCCGCAGCCAGCTCCGCACGGATGCCGCGGTCGTACGCGGGGCCCAGGCCGTCCTGCAAGGCGCGCTCGACCACCGCCTCCGTGCCCCACGCCGCGCGCAGGCATCCGGCGAGGCCGGCCCACGACGCCAGCGTGATCGCAAGACCGAGCCGGCCGGGCCAGTACGCCAGCGCGCCCGCCCACACGAAGGCGATCGTGAGCACGGCCTGCCAGGCGATGTGGTGCAGCGCCAGCTCGGTCGTGAGCCAGCCGGCAAAGAAGCTGAGCACCGAGAGCCGGGGCCGACTGGCGATGGGCTGGTAGGCGTTCCAGGTGAACCAGGCGCCCCAGAGGCTGCCGGCCAGAAACAACCACGAGGCGATCTGCGACACGCTCGGCCAGGACATGGCTTCGCTGTACGCAGGCCCCAGCGTTGCTGCAACGGCCCCCTAGAGGAAGCGGCCCTGGGTCACCGGCGCCAGCTCGCGACCGAGGTGCGCATACGCGCGGGCGGTGGCCACCCGGCCCTTGGGCGTGCGGGCCAGGAATCCCTCCTGGATGAGGTAGGGTTCGTACACTTCCTCGAGCGTGTCGCGCTCCTCGCCGACCGCGGCGGCGAGGGTGTCGAGCCCGACCGGGCCGCCGCCGAACTTGTCGATGATGGTGAGCAGCAGCCCGCGATCCATGCGATCGAAGCCCGCCGCATCGACGTCGAGGAGCGCGAGCGCGTCGCGCGCCACCGCGTCGGTGATGTGGCCTTCTGCCCTAACCTGCGCAAAGTCCCGCACTCGCCGGAGCAGACGGTTCGCCACGCGCGGCGTCCCGCGTGACCGGCGCGCGATCTCGGCCGCGCCCGCCGCGTCGAGCGGCACGTCGAGGATGTTCGCCGAGCGCGCGAGGATGCGTTCCAGCTGCGCCGTATCGTAGAAATCGAGCCGGTAGCTGGCGCCGAAGCGGTCGCGCAGCGCCGAGGTGAGGAGCCCGGCCCGCGTGGTCGCACCCACCAGGCAGAAGGGGCGGAGCGGCAACTTGATCGAGCGCGCCGTCGGCCCCTGCCCCACCACGAGGTCGAGCTGGAAGTCCTCCATGGCGGGATAGAGCGTCTCTTCGACGACATGCGACAGCCGGTGGATCTCGTCGACGAAGAAGACCTGGCCGGGCTCGAGGTTGGTGAGGATGGCCGCAAGGTCGCCGGGTCGCTCGAGCACGGGGCCCGACGTGCTCCGGACCGAGACGCCGAGTTCAGCGGCGATCACGAGCGCGAGCGAAGTCTTGCCCAACCCCGGCGGCCCGTAGAGGAGCACGTGGTCGAGCACGTCGCCACGGGCCCGGGCCGCGGCGATCTGCACGCGCAGGTTCTCGCGCACGTGCTCCTGGCCGACGTACTCTTCGAGCGTCCGCGGCCGCAGGGGCGCCTCGACGAGCAGGTCCTCGTCGAGCGGGTCGGCGACCACAGGGCTGGGCGGACGGTGCGCCATCGCCTACGCCGACAACCCCCGCAGGGCCGCGCGGATGATCTCCTCGAGAGGCTCCCCGTCCTGCGCCACACGCTGCACCGCCCGTTCGGCGTCCGGACGCCGATAGCCCAGGTTGACCAACGCCGAAACCGCCTCCTCGAAGGCCGGCGGCGTCCCTGCGGCGGCCGCGGGCGCGGCTGGCACGGCCTGGGCGGCGAGCAGTCCGGCGGCGTCACGGCATTCGACGACGATCCGCTCGGCGAACCGCTTCCCGACCCCCGGGATGGTCTGCAGGCGCGCGGCGTCGCCGGTGGCGATCACCCCGAGCAGTTCCGGCGCCGCCATCCCCGACAACACGCTGAGACTGGTGCGCGGGCCGAGCCCCTTCACCCGGCGCAGCAGATGGAACACGGCGCGCTCGCGGGCGTCGGCGAAGCCGAAGAGCTCGATGGCATCGTCCCGGACCTCGGTGTGGACGAGCAGCCGCACCTGCTCCCCGGCGAGCGGGAGATCGCTGAACGTCTGGAGGGACACATGCACCAGGTACCCCACGCCGCCGACATCGACCACCAGGCGATCCGGAGCCTTCTCGCTGAGCGTGCCGGCAAGGCTCGCGATCATCGGATCGGCCCCGCGCCGTCGGCGCGGCGCACGCGCCCCCAGCCGGCGCGCGCCACGACCCTGCGCAGGGGCGCGTCCTGGAGATGACACAGCGCGAGCGCGAGCGCGTCGGCCGCGTCGGCGGACGGTCGCCGCGCTAGCCCCAGGCGCAGCGTCACGCCGCGCATGACCGTTTCCTTGTCGGCCGCGCCGTGACCGACCGCCGCCAGCTTCACCGCCGCCGGCGCATACTCCTCCAGCGCGATCCCCGCCATTGCCACCGCGGCCAGGACGGCGCCCCGGACCTCGCCGAGGCGCAGGGCGCTCTGGACGTTGCGCGCCACGAAGGCCCGCTCGACCACGACCACGGACGGCGTCCAGGTTTCGAACAACGCCAGGCAGTCGGCGTGCAGGCGGCCGAGTCGCTCCGACAGCGACACCGTCGCGCCGAGGGACACCGTGCCGCAGGCCAGGTACCGCAGCAGCGGCCCCGCGCTCTCCACCACGCCCCACCCGGTCACGCGCGATCCGGGGTCGATACCGAGCGCCCGCACCACCGCCCTCCACCCGAGCGTTCCGCCCGGTCCCGGCGAGCCCCGCGGCCCGCCGCCTATGCCGACAGCTGCTCCAGCTCCTCCGCCGCGATGTCCATGTTCGACGACACCCGCTGGACGTCGTCGTGATCGTCGAGCATTTCCAGCAATCGAATCATCTGCTCGGCATGCTTGCCGCTGATCGCCGTGCTGGACGACGGCAGCATCGTGACCTCGGCCGACGCCGTGACGATGCCCGCGGCGTCCACCGCCTCCCTCACCGGCTCGAACTGCTCGGGCGCCGTGACGATCTCCAGCAGGTCGCCCGAGTCGGTGACGTCTTCGGCACCGGCCTCCAGCGCGACTTCCATCACCCGGTCCTCGTCCACCCCGGCGCGCTCGACCGTGAGCAGGCCGCGTTTGCTGAACATCCAGGCAACGCTCCCCGAGGTGCCGAGGTTGCCGCCGCACTTGTCGAAGATATTGCGCAGGTCGGCGACGGTGCGGTTGCGGTTGTCGGTGAGCGCTTCGACCAGAACCGCCACGCCGCCGGGCCCGTAGCCCTCGTACGTGACCTCGTCGTAGTTGACGCCTTCCAACTCGCCCGTGCCCTTCTTGATGGCCCGGTCGATGGTGTCTCCCGGCATGCTCTGCGCACGCGCCGCGAGCACGGCGGTGCGCAGCCGCGGATTCGCCTTGATGTCACCGCCGCCGAGTCGCGCCGCGACGGTGATTTCCTTGATCAGCTTCGTGAAGAGCTTGCCACGCTTGGCGTCCTTGGCAGCCTTCTTGTGCTTGATCGTGCTCCACTTGGAATGGCCAGACATCGAACGTTCGGCGGTTATCACATGGCCCCTCCAGGGACAACTCGCGGCGGGGCCTCGCGGCCGGCGACGTGCGGGCGGCGGCACGGCGGTTGAATCGCACCGGGGATGACGCTAGAGCGCCTCGCATGTGGCGGGGCGTGGTGGTGTGGAGCGGCGTCACGGTGGCGGTCGCGGGGGCGAGCCTGCTGGCGGGCTGTGCGACCAGGCGGCCGCCAGCACCCGTCCGACGAACCGCACGCCCCCCGGCCCCAAGCACGGTGGCGTCGCACTACCCGGCGCAGGAAGGCCTCGCCTCGTGGTACGGGCCGGGCTTCCAGGGCCGGCTCACGTCGAGCCGCGAGGTGTACGACCAGTACGATTTCACAGCCGCGCACCGCACCCTGCCGCTCGGCACCTGGGCGCGGGTCACCAACCTGCAGAACGGCCGCACGGTGACGGTGTACGTCAACGACCGCGGGCCGTACATCGACGGGCGCGTCATCGATCTCTCCTTCGCGGCGGCCTACGCCCTCGACATCGTCGCCACCGGCACGGCGCCGGTCCGCATCGTGGTGCTCGGCCACGAACCGCCGAAGCGGCGCGCCAGCCTCGGGCGCGGCTGACCGTTCCCGGGGCGCGTTCGATGTCGCGGCCGCGACGTCTCGCCGCCACCGCCGCCCTCGCCGGCGCGCTCGCCGCGAGCGCCTGCGGGCTGGCCGCGCGGCGTGGCCGGGTGGACGATCGCCAGGTCGCCCGCGTGACCGCACGCGTGAGCGCGGTCCGTGGACTGCCAGCGCTCCGGCCGGTGCCGGTCCGCATCCTCGGTCCGGACGAGGTCGCCGAGCGCGTCGGGAACGAGTTGGCCGACAGCGTCGCCCCCTCGGACCGGGCGCGCATCGACGTCGTCTTCGCGCAGGTCGGCTTGGTGACACCGGGCACCCGGCTCGACGCGGCCACCAAGCGCCTGCTGAGCACGCAGCTGGCAGCCTTCTACGATCCGCGCCGGCAGGAGTTGGTCGTGGCGCGGGGCATGCTCGCCGGGGGCGGACCGCTCGGAGCGCTGGCCGGCGGCGAGACTGCCAGGGAGGTCGTGCTGGCCCACGAGCTGACCCATGCGCTGCAGGATCAACACTGGGGCGTGCTGCCGGCGCCCCGCCCGGCCACCGATCTGCAGACCGACCGTGTGCTCGCCCGCCGCGCGCTGCTGGAAGGCGACGCCACCTGGGCGTCGATCGCGACGGCGATCGACCCGGCGTTGGCCGACGACACGCGCGCGCGGATCCTGACGCAACTCGACCGCTTGCCGAGCCTGCTTGCCACCGCCCTCCCCGACGTGCCCGCGTTGCTGCGCGATACGCTGGCATTCCAGTACGCGGACGGGGCCGTATTCGTCGACCGGCTGCTGGCGCGTGGCGGCTGGCGGGCGATCGACCGCGCGCAGGCCGATCCACCGGTGTCGTCCGAGCAGGTGCTCCACCCCGAGCGCTACCTCACGGCGGCGCGCGACCAGCCGACGCCGGTCGCCATCGGCGGCACGACCGAGCTGGCGCGGCGCGGCTACGCCCCGGTCCTGGGCGATACGTTGGGTGAACTGGTCGTCCGGATCCTGCTCGAACGGAGCCTGCCGCGCGCCCGTGCGGCCGAAGTCGCCGCCGGTTGGGACGGCGATCGCCTGGTGGCATTCGAACGCGGGACCGTGTCGCTCGTCGCCTGGATGACGGCCTGGGACACGCCCGGGGACGCGGCGGAGTTCGCCGACGCCATCCGCATGGCGGCACCCGGGGCGCGAGTCGAGCGGCGCGGGGCGCGCGTGCTCATCCTGCTCGGGGCGTGGCCACCGGAGCTTCCCCCCCGCCTCTGGTCCTGATCAGACCGCGCGCACGCAGCCATCGGCCGCCGGTTCGACGACCACCTGGCCCTCGGCGGCGAGCTTGGCCAGGTGCGCACGCACCGTGGCTCCCGCCGCCCAGACGAGCGCCGGGTGGAGATCGACGTAGATGCGGGCAACGAGCCCGTCGACGGTTGCGGGGCCCTCGCCGAGCGCCTCCATGATCTGCCGCTCGCGCTCCAGGCGATGGGCGAGGTAGTAGTTCAGCACCCCGTACGGATCCGTGATCGGCGGGCCATGCCCCGGAAAGATCACCGCGAGGTCGAGCGTCCGCAGGCGCCGCAGCGAGTCCAGATACGCGATCATGTCGCCGTCGGGCGGCCCGATCATGGTGGTTCCGGTGGCCAGCACCGTGTCGCCGGTGAAGAGCCAACGCCGTGCCGGCTCGTAGAAGCAGCAGTGTCCCGACTCGTGGCCGGGCGTGTGCACCACCACCAGCCGCCCCCCGGCCCAGGAGATCTCGTCGCCGTCCACCAGGGTCGTGGCCGGGACGAGCGGGCGGCCGGACGACACGAAATCCGCCCGGCTCCGATGCACGGTGATGGGCGCGCCCAGGTCGTGGGCGCCCCCCACGTGGTCGGGATGGATGTGCGTCAGCACGAGCCGTTCGGGGGGCGGCGCGGCAGCCGCCAGCCGCCGGCGGTTCTCGGCGTCGAGCGGTGCCGCATCGATCTGGATCACCCCTGCGAGTCCAAGGAGATATTGGTTGGTGCCCGGCCCGGTCATCGGCCCGGGGTTCGGCGCGCACACCACGGCGAGGCCGCTCGCGAGCGCCTGGATCACGTCGCCCGCCCGTCGAGCCGCGCGCGGGCGCGTCCGACCAGCGCCCGCTCGCTGGCGTAGCCGATGGCCGCCTCGGCTTCGGAGAGCCCGAACCAACGCACGGCATCGAGCTCATTGTCGCGGTCGGCGAATCGCCCGCCGCGATGGCGCAACAGGAAGAAGCGCACGCGCTTGAAGATGCGCATGGACTGTCCCGCCGCATCCCGCCGCGCATACCAGTACGTCACGTCGCCGAGGTGCCGGTCATCCACTACGGCCACCAAGCCCGTCTCCTCCCGTACTTCGCGCATCGCCGCCTCGGCCATGCTCTCGCCCTGCTCGACGTGCCCCTTGGGAATGCTCCAGACGAGTGGCCCGGTCTCCGAGCGCCGGCGCCCGCCGAGACAAACCAGCCACCGGCCCTGGCTGCGCCGGTAGACGAGACCGCCCGAGGAGAGTTCGCGCACCAGCGGCGGCCGCGGCGGCGTGTTCAGCAGGGGCGGTCGGTCGCTCCGGCCAGCCATGTCAGGTACTCCGCAGACCCGGCGGTCACGGGAAGGGAGAGGACTTCCGGAACGTCGTAGGAATGCAGCGCGCGCACCCGCGCGGCGATCGCGTCCACGTCGGCGGCCCGCGCCTTCACGACCAGCAGGTGCTCGTCCGCCTCCTCCACCGCGCCCTGCCAGCGGTAGATCGAGCGAATCGGGCCGATGACGTTCACACAGGCGGCGAGCCGCGCGGCGATCAACGCCCGACCGATCTTCTCCGCCTCCACGCGGCTGCCGGCGGTGACGAGGACGACGCGGGCGTCGGCGGGCGCGAAGGTCACGCGCGCACCTCTTCCACGCCGGAGCGGGGCGGGTGGTAGCGATCGAGGATGGCCTCGTAGTCGAGGGGCCCGGTCGCGGCGGCGCCCGCTGGGGGACGCCGGCGCAGCATGGCGCGGAGCCGCGCAAGCCACTCGCCGCGCGGGGCGGCGGGCAACAACCCGGCCCGGCGGATCGGCGTCGCGAGGCGGGCCGCGACCGGGAGGGCCAGCAGCCGGCGCCGGACGAGATCGGAGAGGGAGTTCTCCAGCCGGCGCGGCGTCAGCCCCGCGCGCTCGGCGAGCGCCGTCGCAACGGCGACGACGTCGCCGGGGTCGAGCCACCCGTCGGCGGCCAGCACGAGCGCGGTCTGGAAGTAATTGAACGTGGGCGCCACGCGCGGTCCGAAGCGCGCGAACCAGGCCAGCGGCGTCCGGCGCGCGAGGTTGATGCACACGCGCTCCACGCCGCCCCAGCCCACCACCGGCGCCGCCAGCTCGCGCAGCGTGGGCAGCGCGGTCGGGTCCACGCCCAGTCGCAGCAGCAACGGCTCGACCGCATCGAGCGACAGCGCCCCCGCGACGACGTCGGCGTAGAGCGAATAGGTGATCGGATCCGACTCCCAGTCGTCGCCGAAGAGAAGCTCGCGCGTGCCGGGCCCGCTCGCGGCGCGGCCGCGGAATAGCTCGCCCAGCTTGAACCCGACGTGCTCGCGCAGCTTCGAGAACTTGCCCCGGCGCAGCAGCCGCAGCTGGTCCTTGAAGACGATCCCGTCGTAGGGCGCACCGTCGAGCAGCAGCTTGTCGCGGATCGCCTGACCGATCTGCGGGGGGCTCGCCGACACGAAGTAGGTCGCGATCGGGCGGCCGTGGCGGTCGGCAGCCCCCCGCAGGCCCTTCAGCACCTCGACGACACCGGGCACCTCGACTTTGTCTTCACCGCGTTCCCGCGCGGTACGCAGGAGCTGGCGAAGGGTGTCGAAATCGCTCCGGAGATACGTCTTGTCGAGGTCCCACCGGCAGAGGAGGGGCGCTGGCGGTGCGACGAGACGGCGGCGGAGCGTCACGCGAGTCCTCCAACCGCGTCGGCGATCTCGGCCGGAACCCGGTCGCGCACGGCCTTGGCCGCCACCTTCACCGCGTTGGCGATGGCATGCCCGCGCGCCCGTGCGTGACACACGAGGACCAGCCGGTCGAAGCCGAGGATCGGCGCGCCGCCATAGCGGCGGAAATCGGTGAGGGCGCCGACCCGTTCGATGCCGCGCGAGAGCAGTCGCAGCCCGAGACGCCACACCAGCTTCTGCTCCGCCGTCGCCTGCGCCACGTCGACCAGCACCTCGGAAACGCCGTTCAGCACCTTGAGCGCGACGTTGCCGGCGTACCCTTCGGACACGACGACGTCGACCCGGCCACCCACGAGGTCGTGGCCCTCGACGTTGCCCACGAAGTCGACCGAGGGAAGTGCCCGCAGCCGACGGTGCGCCTCCGCCAGGACGGGCCCGCCGGCGGTGACCTCCGCGCCCATGTTGAGCAGCCCGACCTTCGGGTTCGGCACCTTCGAGATGCGCCTGGCGTAGGCGCCGCCCATGACTGCGAAGGACACCAGCTCCTCCGCATCGCAACGGACCGTCGCCCCCACGTCGAGCAGCAACGCCAGCGGGTCCTGCCCCGGATGTTCCGTCAACCGGGGGTGCACGCAGGCGAGCGCGGCGCGACGGACGCCGGGCAGCAGCCGGAAGTGGTCCCCCGCCGCGACGAGGCACGCGGCCGCGTTGCCGGCCGAGACGATCGCGTCGGCGCGTCCCTGCGCCACGGCGCGGAGCGCGACCACCAAGGAGGAATCGCGGTGCGCGCGGACCGCCTCGGTGGCCTCCTCGTCCGTCGCGATGGTATCGCGGGCGTGCAGCACCGCGATCCGCTCCGGATTGTAGGGCACCTCCTCCAGCACGGACTGGATGCGTCCCTCGTGCCCCACCAGCAGGCAGTCGATGTCGGTCCCGAGGGACACGTCCGCCACCCCGCGGACGATTTCGTCCGGCGCATGGTCGCCCCCCATGGCATCGACCGCGATGACCGGCACTCCCGCCCCTTCCTCAGCGCGCGCCGACCGGGGCCGCGCCGCCCGACTCGCGCGCGAGGCGGACCCGCAGCGCGGCCAGACCGACGCGATACTTGAAGGCCTTTCGACCGTTGACCAGCAGCACCGGGACCTCGGCCCCGTAGGCCGCCTCGAGGGCCGGATTCCCGTCCACGTCCACCTCCTCCAGTTCGAACGGCACCTCGCGACGGGCTTGGGCAACCACCCGCCGCATCTCGTGGCACAAGTGACAATCGGCTCGACCGTACAACGTGAGGCGCATCGCGTGGTTGACACCCTGCGACACCTCAAGTACAGACCCGGGCTCGGCGCGGCAAGTCTGCCCGGCGCCGTCCCAATGCCATGAACTACGCCGTGATTCGTACCGGGGGAAAGCAGTACCGCGTCACCGCGGGCACCACACTGCGCATCGAGCGACTCGACGGCGACGTCGGCGCGCCGGTGGAGTTTGCCGAAGTGCTGCTCGCGGGCAGCGACCAGCCCGAGTCTGCCGTCTCCATTGGCACCCCGCTGGTCGACGGCGCCGTGGTGCGCGGCCAGATCGTGGCTCAGGGACGCGACCGCAAGATTCTCGTGTACAAGAAGAAGCGCCGGAAGAACTACCGACGGCGGCGCGGGCATCGGCAGAGCATTACAACGGTCCGCGTCACGGAAATCGTCCAGGGGACCGCCTGATGGCGCACAAGAAGGGACAGGGCTCCAGCCGAAACGGGCGCGACAGCCAGGGTCAACGCCGCGGCGTCAAGATCTACGGCGGCCAGCTGGTGAAGGCGGGGAACATCCTCGTGCGTCAGGTCGGCACGCGCATCCACCCGGGGGAGAACGTCGGTGTCGGGCGCGACTGGACGCTGTTCGCCCTGATCAACGGCACGGTCCGGTACGAACGCTGGGGCAAGCGGCGCACCCGGGCCCGGGTCGAACCGCCCAGCCCCGGCATCCCCCAGGCCTGACGACGGCTGGCCGCTCCGGCGGTGGCGGGGCGGAACCGGCTTCGACTGGGCGGAGCCCTGCGGTAGCATCACGCGAGCGATGAAGTTCGTCGACGAGGTGCGCATCCGCGTCGAAGCCGGCGACGGCGGGGACGGGTGCGCCAGCTTCCGGCGGGAGAAGTACATCCCGCGCGGAGGACCCAGCGGTGGCGACGGCGGCGACGGCGGGAACGTCGTCCTCGAGGTCGATCCGGGCCTCGCGACGCTGCTCGATCTCTCGTATCCCCGGACGCTGCGGGCCGGCCACGGCGAGCCCGGCCGGGGCAAGGACCAGTACGGCAAGCGCGGCGCCGACCTCGTGCTTCGCGTCCCTGCGGGTACGGTCGTGCACGACGACGAGAGCGGCGCGGTACTGGCCGACCTGCGGAACGCAGCCGAACGCGCCGTGGTGGCGACCGGCGGTCGCGGTGGCCGCGGCAACATCCATTTCGCGACCTCCACCAACCGGGCGCCGCGGCGGGCCGACCCTGGGGAGGCCGGCGAGCGTCGCACGCTCCGGCTCGAGCTCCGGGTCTTGGCCGACGCTGGACTGCTCGGTTTTCCGAACGTCGGCAAGTCGACGCTCATCCGGGCCGTGTCCGCCGCACGGCCCCGCGTCGCCGACTATCCCTTTACCACCCTCGTGCCTCATCTCGGCGTCGTGCGAGCCGACGACGACCGCAGCTTCGTCCTCGCCGACGTCCCCGGCCTGCTGCCTGACGCGCACCGCGGCCATGGGCTCGGCACCCGGTTTCTCCGGCACCTCTCGCGCACGGCCGTCCTGGTCCACCTCCTCGACGTGTCGGGCCTGTCGGGGCGCGACCCGCTGGCGGACTTCGACGTCATCAACGGCGAACTCGCGCTCGCCAGTCCTGCTCTGGCGGCCAAGCCGCAGATCGTCGTCGCGAGCAAACTCGATCTCGCCGAGACGCGCGCGGAGCTGCCCGCCGTGCGTGGCCGCTTCGCGGCGCGCGGCATCGACGTGCTCGCCGTCTCCGGCGCGACCGGTGAGGGCATGCGCGAGCTGGTCCGCCGCGTCGCTGCCGCCGTGTTTGCGGCGCGCGCCGCGACCGCCCCCGCAGCGCAGGCGGCCGCCGCGCCGTGAGCCCGCTCGGCCCCACACAACTCGCCCACAAGGGTCCCCTGATGCGCCGCGTACGCCGCGCGGTCGTGAAGATCGGCAGCAACGTGCTCGCCGGCCCGGACGGGCTGCGCGCCCCGCGCATTCGCGCCCTGGCCCGCCAGATCGCCGCGGTCGCCGGCGATGGCCGCCAGGTCGTGGTGGTCAGCTCCGGCGCGGTCGCCGCAGGCGGCCCGGGCTTGGGCGGACGGCGCGGGCAGCTCGCGTGGCGCCAGGCAGCCGCCGCCGTCGGTCAGCCGAATCTGATGGCGATCTATGCGCAGGCCTTCCGGCGCCATGGCCGGACGGTGGCGCAGGTGCTGCTCACGCACGCCGACCTGGCGGACAGGCGCCGGTATCTCAACGCGCGCCAGACGCTGCGCACGCTGCTCGCGCTCGGCGCGATTCCGATCGTCAACGAGAACGACACGGTCGCCGTGGAGGAGTTGCAATTCGGCGACAACGACAACCTCTCCGCGCTCACTGCGTCGCTGGTGGAGGCCGACCTGCTCGTGATCCTCAGCGACGTCGCAGGCCTCCACGACGCCGACCCCCGCAGGGAGCGCGCGGCGAGCTTGATCCCCCTGGCGCGGGCACGCGATGCTGCGCTCCTCGATGTCGCGGGACCGGCCTCGTCCGGCGTCGGCACCGGCGGCATGGCTTCGAAGATGGCCGCCGCACGCACAGCCGCCGCAGCGGGCATTCCCACCATCATCGCACACGGCGCGCGTCGCGACGTGCTGCGCGCGGTTTTCGATCCGGGCGTCGCCATCGGTACGCTCCTGCTGGCCGACGGCGATCGCCTGGCGCGACGGAAGCATTGGATCGCGCATACGCTCAAACCCGCGGGCACGCTCCACCTCGATGCTGGCGCGGTGCGGGCGCTGGCGCAGGGGGGCCGCAGCCTGCTGCCGTCGGGCGTGCGCGCCGTGGATGGACGCTTCGGCGTCGGCGACTGCGTGCGCTGCGTCGGCCCCGACGGGGTCGAGGTGGCACGTGGCCTCGCCGGCTACGCCGCCGACGATCTGGCCCGTATCACCGGCCTGCAGACGCGCGACGTGCCCGCGGTCCTCGGCTACAAGGCCCGCGACGAGGTGATCCACCGCGACGATCTCGTGCTGATCGCGCGGGCGGACTGACCGCGCCGCACTGGCACCCGCGCGCGGGCTGGGTTAGAACCCGGCCCCATGCAGGCTGCCATCTCCGCCGACGCCCTGCACGAGGTCGGCGAGCTGTCGGACGCGGCGCACGCCGCGGCCCGGCTGTTGGCCGGCGCATCGAGCGCGGCCAAAGACGACGCGCTGCGCGGCGCGGCGTGCGGTTTGCGCGAGGCCGAGGCGGCGCTGCTCGCGGCCAACCGCGAGGACGTCGAGCGCGCCACCGCCGCGGGCGAGCGCGGCGCCTTCCTCGATCGCCTGACGCTCACCCCGGCGCGCATCGAAGCGATGGCGACCGGCATGGAGGAGATCGCGGCGCTGCCGGACCCCGTGGGCGAAACCATCGCGGGCTGGCGGCGGCCGAACGGTCTCGAGATCGCGCAGGTGCGGGTACCGATCGGCGTCGTCTTCACGATCTACGAATCCCGGCCGAACGTCACTGCCGACTCCGCCGCGCTCTGCCTCAAGACCGCCAACGCGGTATTGCTGAAAGGCGGCTCGGAGTCGCAGTCCACGAGCGGCGCCATCGCGCGGGTCGTCCGCACCGCGGTCGAGGCCGCCGGGCTCCCGCCAGCGGCCGTTCAGCTCGTCACGGGCGGGCGCGAGGTCGTGCGCGGGCTGCTGCGCCGTGACGACCGCATCGACGTCGTGATCGCGCGCGGCGGGGAAGCCCTCAAGCGCACCATCATCGAGGAGAGCCGCATCCCGGTGGTGAAGCACTTCGAAGGCATCTGCCACCTGTACATCGACGCGGCGGCGGACCTCGACATGGCCGAACGCCTCTGTCTGAACGCCAAGGTGCAGCGGCCGAGCGTCTGCAATGCCATCGAGAACCTCGTGCTCCACGAGGCCGCGGCGCCGCGCGTGCTGCCGCGGATCGCCGCGGCGCTCGCGGCGCAGGGCTGCGAGCTCCGTGGCGACGACGCGAGCCGCCAGATCGTCCCCGGGCTCACGCCGGCGACCGACGCCGACTGGGACACCGAGTACCTCGACCTCATCCTGAGCGTGCGCGTGGTGGCGTCGCTCGACGAGGCGCTCGCGTTCATCGCCGCGCACGGCACGGGGCTGGCCGAAGCCATCGTCACGGAGGACTACCGCGCCGCGGAACGCTTCCTCCACGAGGTCGACGCCGCCGCCGTGTTCGCCAACGCCTCCACGCGCTTCACCGACGGCTACGAGTTCGGGTTCGGCGCCGAGGTAGGCATCAGCACGAACCGGCTCCACGCCCGCGGGCCGATGGGGCTGCGCGAGTTGACCACGTACAAGTACCTGGTGCGCGGCACCGGGCAGGTCCGCTCCTGACGCCGGCGCCACCGAGCGGCGGCATCGGCCTCTTCGGCGGCACCTTCAACCCGGTGCACCTGGGGCATCTGCGCGCCGCCGAGGAGGTGCGTGAGGGCGCCGGGCTGGACCAGATCCGCTTCGTCCCGTCGGCCGTGCCGCCCCACAAGGAGGCTGGAGGCATCGCGCCCGCGGTCCACCGCCTGCGCATGGTGGAGCTTGCCGTCGCCGGACACCCGGCCTTCCGCCCCTGGGACGTCGAATTGCTGCGCACCGGCCCCTCGTACTCGGTCGACACCATCCGGGCGCTGCGCGACGAGGTGGGCCCGGCCGTCCGGATCGTGTTCATCCTCGGCAGGGACGCCTTCGACGAGTTCCACACCTGGAAAGACCCGGAGGCCATCCTTACCCTGTGCGATCTCGTGGTAATGACCCGGCCGCCGTGGGCAGGCACGCTCGCGCCCGGAGATCTCCGGATTGCGACGCAGGACCCTATCCGCTATCACCCGGAGAGTGGAACGATCCACCACGCGTCGGGACACGCAGTGAGCGTGCAGCGCATCACCGCCCTCGACATCTCCGCCACCGCGATCCGCAGCCTGGTGTCTGGCGGGTGTTCCATCCGCTACCTGGTCCCCCCGGCCGTCGAGGCCTACATCCGGCGAGAACGGCTGTACCGTGGGGCGGAGGGTGCTCGCTGATGGCGCAGCCAACCTGGGAGCGAGTCCTCGAATGCACGCGTGCCGCGCTCGACCGCAAGGCCTATGACCTGGTGGTCCTCGACGTCGGCGCCCTCACCTCGATCGGCGACTACTTCGTGATCTGTAGCGGGCGCTCGGACACCCAGGTGCAGGCGATCGCCGAGGGCGTCCGGGACCACCTGTCCGCGTTGGGCGTCGAGCCGATCTCGGTGGAAGGGCTCGAACGCGGACAGTGGGTGCTGATCGACTACGGAGACGTGGTCGTCCACGTCTTCCAGGTCCCCGTCCGCGCGTTCTACGACCTCGATCGCTTGTGGGCGCGCGCGCCGCGGGCCGACCTCCCCGAGCCGTTCCAGAGCCAGGCGCGGAGTCAGAAGACCGGCACGGAGAACGGGTAGCGCACCCGGCCGGGGGATGAAGTACTGGCTCACCGCGCTCGCCGCGGCGGTCATCACCATCGCGGGCGGTTGGTTCGTTCTGCTGAACCCGGGAGAGGTGTTCGTTCGGGTGTCGCCCACGCGCACGGCGGCCGTGTCGCTCGGTCTAGCGCTCATGGCGGCGTTTGGCGTGGGCGCGAGCGTCGTCGCGCTGCTGGCACTGGGGGGAGCGATTGGGCGCACGGCCCGCGCGCGGCGCGCGCGGCGCCAGGCACGCGCCGAGCGACGCCGCCGGGACAGCCTGGCACGGGCTGGGGAACTCGTCTGGGCGGGCGAGACGGCCGCGGCCAGAGCCGCGCTGCTCGCCGCGCCGGAGCGCGCCGTCCCGGACGTCGCGCGGCTCGCCCTGCTGGCCGAAACGTACTTGCAGGACGGCGATCCGGCGACCGCGCGCGCCATGCTCGAGGGAGCGCCGTCCGCTCCCCGCCTCCTCGAGCTCCTCGCGCGCGCCTGCGAGGAACTCGGCGATCCGCCCGCCGCGATCGACGCCCTGGAACGCGCCCGCCGCGCGGCGCCAACCAGTCCGCGGCTGACGGCGCGGCTCCGCGACCTCTACGCCGCCCACGGTCGCTGGCGCGACGCCGCCGCGCTGCAGGCGGAGACCCTCTTCAGTCCGCAGGTGCCCCGCCGGCTGGCGGGCCGGCGGGACGCGCTGCTGGGATTCCGCTACGAGGCCGCCATGGCGCTCCCCGACGACGACCGGGCCGCCGCGGAACTGCGCGCGCTGGCCCGCGAAGCACCCGATTTCCTCCCCGCCTGGGTCAGCGCCGGCGACCGGGCCGTGCGGGCCGGACGGGCCCCGGCTGGGCGGCGCGTGTGGCTTCGGGGGCTCCGGCATCGACCGGCCGCCGTCCTGCTCGGACGCATCGAAGAGCTGGACGCCGCGCGGGGCGAGTCGGCACGCACCGGCCACCTCTTGCGGCGGCTGGTCGATCGGCACCCCACGGCCCCGGTCCTCCAGCTGCACCTGGCGCGCTGGCTGACCACACATGGCGAGGCCGAGCGCCCCGAGGCCGTCGTCGCCGGGCTGCCCGAGTCCGCCGCCCCGTTGCAGCGGGCGGTGCAGGGGGCGAACGCGCTCGCCCGCGGCGATGCCGTGGCAGCCGCCGAGGCGTTCGCCGCCGCGATCGGCCCGGAGCTGGCCCTCGCCGGGCCCTGGGCCTGCGAGGCGTGCGGGGCGGACACGCCCGATTGGGCCGGGCGATGTCCGGCCTGTGGCCGTTGGGACACCCTGCGCGCCGGAGCGGAACGCCCGATCGCATCAGGCGATCTTATCCATCCCGCAAAACGATCTCAGGGCGTCCCTCGTTGATTGGCACCACCCGGCAAGCGATAAGCACGGTCTAGACTCGCATGCCGCAGATTTTCCACCGTAGTACGAACACCCTCTCCCGGGTGAGCATCTTCGGTGCGCTCTTCTTCGCCGCGTTCCTGCTGTGGTTGTTGATGATCATCAACCGCTCCGGCTACGTGACCAACCAGAACGTCGCGAAGGCGCAGCCGGTGCAGTTCAGCCACAAGCACCACGTCGGCGAGCTCGGCATCGACTGCCGCTACTGCCACACCAGCGTCGAGGTTTCCGCGGTGGCATCGGTTCCGCCGACCAAGACCTGCATCAACTGCCACTCGCAGATCTGGGCCCAGAGCCCGTACCTCGAGCCGGTGCGCGCCAGTTGGGCCACCGACGAGTCGATCCGCTGGGTCAAGGTCAACGATTTGCCCGACTTCGTCTACTTCAACCACAGCGTCCATGTGCACAAGGGTGTCGGGTGCGTCTCGTGCCACGGTCGAGTCGACCAGATGAATCAGCTCTACCAATCCGCCTCGCTGCAGATGGAATGGTGCCTGTCCTGCCACCGGCACCCCGAGCAGCACGTCCGGCCGCGCGAGGAGGTATTCAACCTCGACTGGGAGCCGTCGCGGCCGCAGCGCGAGCTGGGGCTCGAGCTCGTGAAGGCGTACGACATCCATCCCCGTACCGACTGCTCGACCTGTCATCGTTAGGAGTTCGCGTGGACGACCGGCGCCCCCCCTCCCCGTCTCTCGACCTCGCTGCGATCCGCCACCGCCTGGCGAATCGACAGGGACCTGAGTGGTGGCGCAGCCTCGAGGAGCTCGCGGAAAGCGACGAGTTCGTCGAGTTCCTGGAGTACGAGTTCCCCCGGCAGGCTGCGGGCATCCGCGAGGCCGGCACCGCCCGGCGCGAGTTCCTGAAGCTGATGAGCGCGTCGCTCGCGTTGGCGGGGCTCAACGCCTGCACCAAGCAGCCGGAAGATCACATCGTCCCGTACGTCGTGCAGCCGACCGAGATCGTCCTCGGCGAGCCGCTGCATTACGCGACCGCCATGCCACTCGGCGGGTACGGCGTCGGCCTGCTCGCCGAGAGCCACGAGGGGCGACCGACCAAGGTCGAGGGCAACCCGGGACACCCGGCCAGCCTCGGAGCCAGCGACGTCGCCACGCAGGGATCGGTCCTCGGCCTGTACGACCCGGATCGCTCGCAGGTCGTCA
Source organism: uncultured delta proteobacterium (assembly GCA_963851365.1). Taxonomy (GTDB): domain Bacteria; phylum Desulfobacterota; class Binatia; order DP-6; family DP-6; genus CAVQLX01. The sequence goes on from CAWKPA010000004.1 coordinate 170,738, forward strand.
CCAGCGCTGGGCAGATCCGCACATGGGACACGTTGCTCGAAGCCCTCGCTCCGGTGCACGACGCGCAGAAGGCGAAGGGTGGCGCAGGCCTCCGGGTGCTGACGCGGGACCGTGACGTCGCCCGACGCTGGCGGGGCAGCTCCGCGCCCTGCGGACCGACTTTCCGCAAGCGCAGCTGGCACCAGTGGGACCCGCTGGCGCAGCACGGGGCGCGGGCAGGCGCCCGCATGGCGTTCGGCACCGACGTCGACACGCGGTACCGCTTCGACCAGGCCGCGCGTGGTCGTGTCGCTCGACGCCGACTTCATGACCTTCGGCCCGGGGCGCCTGCGCTACGCCCGCGACCTGATGCGCACCCGCAAGGTGGACGCGGGCCGGAGTGCGATGTCTCGGTTCTACGCGATCGAGAGCACGCCGAGCGTGACCGGCAGCGTCGCCGATCATCGGCTACCGGTGCGGGCCCGCGACGTCGAAGCGGTCGCGCGTGCCGTTGCTGCCGCCGTCGGCGTGGCGGTGCGTCCCGCCGCCGAGACCGCCGTAGTCGAGGCCCACCGGGCCTGGATCGACGCGCTGGTCGCGGACCTGCGGGCCAACCGCGGCGCCTCCGTCGTGGTGCCGGGCGACGGACAGCCGGCGGCCGTGCACGCGCTCGCGCACGCCCTCAACGACGCGCTCGGCAACGTCGGGCACGACCGTGGCCTACACGGAGCCGGTCGAGGCCCAGCCCGATGACCAGCTGGCCTCGCTGCGGGCGCTGGTCGACGACATGCGCGCGGGGCGCGTCGAGTGCCTGCTGATCCTCGGCGTCAATCCCGTCTACAACGCGCCGGCCGACCTCGACTTCGCCGGTCGCCCTCGAGAAGGTACCGCTGCGCATCCACCTCGGCCTGTACGACGACGAGACCGCGCGGCTCTGCCACTGGCACGTCCCGGAAGCCCACTACCTCGAGAGCTGGGGCGACGTCCGCGCGTTCGACGGCACGACGACCATCGTGCAGCCGCTCATCGCGCCGCTCTACGGCGGCCGGACTGCCGCCGAGCTGCTGGCCGCCTTCCGCGGCGAGAGCGGCAAATCGGCGTACGACCTGGTGAAGGCCCACTGGAAGCAGCTGCGCGGCGACAGCGGCTTCGACGATTTCTGGGAGCGCGCGCTGCACGACGGCCTCGTCCCGGACAGCGCGCTGCCGGCGGCCACACCGGCGCCTCCGCGGCGGACTGGGACGCCGGTCCCGCCGCCGCGCCGGCGGCGGACCGACGGCCTCGAGCTCGACCTTCCGCTTCGATCCGTACGTGCTCGACGGGCAATTCGCGAACAACGGCTGGCTGCACGAGCTGCCGCGGCCGCTCACCAAGCTCACCTGGGACAACGCGGTGCTGGTCGCCCCCGCCACGGCCGAGCGGCTCGGGCTGGCGAGCGACGACGTCGTCGAGCTCGCGTTCCACGGCCGCACGCTGCGCGCACCGGTCTGGGTGACCCCCGGACAGCCGCTCGACACCGTCACGGTGTCCCTCGGCTACGGCCGCACGCAGCGTCGGCCGGGTCGGCAACGGCGTCGGCTTCGACGCCTGGCGCGATCCGCCCGAGCGATGCGCCTGTGGGGCGGCAGCGGGGTGCAGCTCGCCAAGACCGGCGCCACCCACGAGCTGGCCAGCACGCAGCACCACAACACCATGGCCGGCCGGACCGCTGGTGCGGCGAGCCACGCTGGCCGAGTGGCGCGAGCAGCCCGGACTTCGCGAACACGCCGAGCACAACCCGGCCCGGACATGTCGCTGTACCCGCCGAAGCCGTACGACGGCCACGCCTGGGGCATGACCGATCGACCTCGCGTCGTGCATCGGCTGCAACGCCTGCGTCGTCGCCTGCGTCAGGCGGAGAACAACATCCCGGTGGTCGGCAAGGAGCAGGTGCTCGCACGGCCGCGAGATGCACTGGCTGCGCATCGACCGCTACTACGCGGGCGACGTCGACGACGCCGGACATCCTCCACCAGCCGGTCCCCTGCATGCAGTGCGAGAACGCGCCGTGCGAGGTCGTCTGCCCGGTCAACGCCACGGTGCACAGCAGCGAAGGCCTGAACGACATGGTCTACAACCGCTGCGTCGGCACGCGGTACTGCTCGAACAACTGCCCCTACAAGGTCCGCCGCTTCAACTTCTTCCTGTACGCCGACTGGAACAACGAGACGCTCACGCTGGCGCGCAACCCGGACGTGACCGTGCGCAGCCGCGGCGTCATGGAGAAGTGCACCTACTGCGTGCAGCGCATCGACCGCGACGCGCATCGCGGCCAAGCTGGAGGACCGCCCGATCCGCGACGGCGAGATCGTGACCGCCTGCCAGCAGGCGTGCCCGACCGAGGCCATCGTCTTCGGCGACGTCGAACGACCCGCAGAGCCGCGTCGCCACCCTGAAGGCCGACCCGCGCAACTACGCGCTGCTGGCGGAGCTGAACACGCGCCCGCGCACCACCTACCTCGCGGCGGTCGACAACCCGAACCCGGCCCTCGCGGCCGCCGGGCCGCCCGGGGACCACGCGGCGCACCGCGAGAAGGAGTCGACGTGACCCCTGACGCCCGACGCCTCGACGAGCCGCCGACGCCGCCGCAGTTGATCGGGCCCGGGCCACACGTTCGGCTCGATCACCGACAAGATCAGCTCCATCGTCCTGGGCGGCCGCACGCCGCTCAGCTGGTTCTTCGGCTTCGGCGTCGGCTTCCGCTCCTGATGTCGCTGTTGCTGGTCACCATCGCGAACCTGCTCTTCCGCGGCATCGGCATCTGGGGCCTCAACGTCCCGGTCGGCTGGGGCTTCGACATCATCAACTTCGTCTGGTGGATCGGCATCGGCCACGCCGGCACGCTGATCTCGGCCATCCTGCTGCTGCTCCGGCAGAACTGGCGACGTCGATCAACCGCTTCGCCGAGGCGATGACGCTGTTCGCGGTGGCGGCGCGGGCCTCTACCCGCTGCTCCACACCGGCCGTCCCGTGGCTCGCCTACTGGCTCTTCCCCTACCCGAACACGATGGGGATGTGGCCGAACTTCCGCAGCCCGCTCATCTGGGACGTCTTCGCGGTCTCGACGTACGCCACGGTGTCGCTGCTGTTCTGGTTCGTCGGCCTGATCCCCGACCTGGCGACGCTGCGCGACCGCTCGCAGAGCCGCGTCGGGCGCTTCATCTACGGCATGCTGGCCATGGGCTGGCGCGGCTCGGCCAGGCACTGGCACCGCTACGAGATGGCCTACCTGCTGCTGGCGGCGCTCTCGACGCCGCTGGTGCTCTCGGTGCACACGGTCGTGAGCTTCGACTTCGCCGTCGGCATCATCCCCGGCTGGCACGCGACGATCTTCCCGCCGTACTTCGTCGCGGGCGCCATCTACGCCGGCTTCGCGATGGTGCTGACGCTGGCCATCCCGCTGCGTCGCATCTACGACCTCGAGGACTTCATCACCGCGCAGCACCTCGACAACATGGGCCGGATCATGCTCGCGACCGGCCTCATCGTGGCCTACGGCTACGTGATGGAGGTCTTCATGGCCTGGTACAGCGGCAACCTGTACGAGCAGCTTCATGATGATGAACCGGTTCATCGGGCCGTACGCCCCGATGTACTGGGCGCTGATCCTCTGCAACGTGCTCGTCGCCGCAGCTGCTGTGGTTCCAGACGGTGCGCTCCAGCACCGGGCTGCTGCTGCTCGTCGCGATGTTCGTGAACGTCGGCATGTGGCTCGAGCGCTTCGTCATCATCGTGGTGAGCCTGTCCGCGACTTCCTGCCGTCGTCGTGGGGCATGTACTACCGGCACGCTTCTGGGACTGGAGCATGTTCATCGGCACGATCGGCCTCTTCCTCACGCTCTTCTTCCTGTTCATCCGCTTCCTGCCGATGATCTCGATCTTCGAGATGCGCACGATGCTGCCCGAGGCGAAGGTCGAGGAGGAGCACGCCGCATGAAGAAGCGGCCCCCGCTCCACGGCCTGATGGCCGAGTTCAGCGACGCCGAGGAGCTGACGCGCGCGACCCGCACGGCGCCACGAGGCCGGCTATCGGCACATGGACGCCTACTCGCCGATCCCGATCGAGGAGCTGGCCGAGGTGCTGGGCGGCCACCACAGCCGGCTGCCGCTGCTGGTCCTGCTCGGCGGCATCGTCGGCGGGCGTCGGCGGCTTCGCACTCTGCTACTGGACGTCGGTGATCGACTACCCGATCAACGTCGGCGGGCGGCCGCTCAACAGCTGGCCGTCGTTCATCCCGGTGACCTTCGAGTGCACCATGCTCGTCGCGGCGCTGACGGCGGTCTTCGGCATGCTCGCGCTCAACGGCCTTCCCGCGCCCTACCATCCGGTCTTCAACGTGCCGCGCTTCGCGCTGTCGTCGCGCGACCGGTTCTTCCTCTGCATCGAAGCCGACGACCCGATGTTCGACCACGAGGAGACCCGGCGCTTCCTCGAGCGCCTCGCGCCGCGCCAGATCTCGGAGGTCGACGCACTGATGCGCCGCGCCGCGCTCCTGGTCCTCGCCCTGGCGGTCGCTCGGCACGCTCGGGCTGCCGGCAGGACATGCACGACCAGCCGAAGATCAGACCCGCAGGCCGCGAGCCCGTTCTTCGCCGACGGGCGGGGCGTCGCGCCGCTCGTCGACGGCACCGTGGCGCGCGCCGCTGCCCGTCGAGGACACGCCCCTCCTCACGGGCAAGGAGGACGGGCAGTTCGTGCGCCAGGCGCCCGTGCCGGTCACCGACGCCGTGCTCGCGCGCGGCCGCGAGCGCTTCGACATCTTCTGCTCGCCCTGCCACGATCGCGTCGGCACGGGACAGGGCATGATCGTCCAGCGCGGCTACAAGCAGCCGCCGTCCTTCCACATCGACCGGCTGCGCGGCGAGGCCGACGGCTACTTCTTCGACGTCATCACCAACGGCTTCGGCGTCATGCCGAGCTACGCGCAGCAGGTCCCGGTCGCCGACCGCTGGGCGATCACGCGCGTACATCCGGGCGCTGCAGCTGAGCCAGCACGCGGCGCTGGCCGACGTCCCCGAGGCCCGAACGGGCCACGCTCGGCACGGCGCACGGAGCAGCCGCTGACATGAACGGCACCCCGTCCCTCCTCCTGACGGAGGATCACCCGCCTCCACCGCGTGCAGCGCATCGCCATCGGCGTCGGCGGCGCCGCCCTGCTGGTGTGCGCGCTCGCGGGCCTGCGCCAGCCCGCACCCAGCTGCTCCAGCCTACCTGGTCGCGTACCTGTTCTGGATCGGGGGCGTCGCTCGGCTGTCTCGCGCTCTTGATGATCCAGCACATCACCGGCGGCGCCTGGGGCATGGCGATCCGTCGGCTGCTCGAGTCCGGCGCCCGCACGCTCCCGGTGATGGCCCTGCTCTTCCTGCCGATCGCCCTCGGCGTCGGCGCAGCTCTACGAATGGGCGCAGCCGGAGCACGTCGCCCACGACCCGCTCCTGCAGCACAAGGCCCTCTACCTGAACGTCCCGTTCTTCCTCGTCCGCGCCGCCTTCTACTTCCCGCCTGGGCGCTGCTGGCGCGGTCGCTGTCACGCTGGTCGCTGCGGCAGGACGACAGCTCGACCCGCAGCCGGCGGCGCGGATGGAGCTGATCTCGCGCGGCGGCCTCGTGCTGCTCGGCCTCACCATGACCTTCGCCTCCATCGACTGGGCGATGTCGCTCGAGCCGCACTGGTTCTCGACCATCTACGGCGTGATCTTCATGGGGGGCAGCGCGCTGACCGCGTTCGCGTTCGATCATCCCGATCGCCGCCCTGCTCTCCCGGCACCCGCCGCTGCAGGGTCTGCTCACCGACGACCAGCTGCACGACCTCGGCAAGCTGATGCTCGCCTTCGTGATGCTCTGGGCCTACTTCAACTTCTCGCAGTTCCTCATCATCTGGTCCGGCAACCTCCCGGAGGAGATCCCCTGGTACCTGTCCCGGCTCCGGGGCGGTTGGCAGTGGGTCGCGCTGGTCATCGTCATCGCGCACTTCGCCCTGCCCTTCGTCCTGCTGCTGTCGCGCCGCCTGAAGCGCAACCGCAGGCGCTCGCCGGCGTGGCGCTGTTCGTGCTCGCGCTGCGCTACATCGACCTCTTCTGGCTGGTTGCGCCCCGCCTGGCACCCCGCCCGGCTTCGGACTCAGCCTGCTGGACGTCGCCGCGGTGCTCGCGCCTCGGCGGCCTGTGGCTTTGGCTCTTCGTCCGTCAACTCGAGGGACACCCGCTGCTCCCGCTGCGACGATCCCGTCGAATCCGGTGGTGCGATGAATGCCATCCGATCCGGTGCAGACGCGTCGGTCACGAGCAGCGCGACATTCGTCCGGGCGCCATCGTCGGCTGGCGCTGGGCGTGTTCGCCTTGATGGGCTTCGCGATCGCCGCCATGTGGCTCCTGCTCGGGGGCGATGAACCGCTTCCTGACGCGCACCGGCCCACCCGCGAACCCGATGGCGGGCTATGGTCCCGCGGAGCCCCCGGCCCCCCGGCTGCAGACCGACCCGCTCGGCGACCTCCAGGCGCTCCGCGCCCGCGAGCAGGCGCAGCTCGACGGCTACGGCTGGGTCGATCGCCAGGCGGGGATCGTGCGCATTCCCGATCGACCGGGCCATGCAGTTGTTGCTCGAACGCGGCGCCGGCGGGGAGCCGCAGGTGAAGCGCCAGGCTGGCTGCGCTGGTCGCGCTCCTCGCGGTCGCAGGGGCGACGGGTGGACCGGCGGCGCGGGCCGAGACCGGGCTCCCGCCCATCCTGCGCGACGTCGGCTTCGACCAGCGCCTCGGCGAGCAGGTCCCGCTCGACGCACCCTTCCGCGACGAGACCGGCCGCACCGTCACACTGCGAGACTACTTCGGCGACAAACCCGTGCTGCTGGTGCCGGCGTACTACGAGTGCCCGATGCTCTGCACGCTGGTGCTCAACGGCGTCGTGAGCGCCTTGCGCGCCCTGCCCTTCGACATCGGACGGGAGTTCGACGTCGTCACCGTGAGCTTCGACCCGGCCGAGACCAGCACGCTGGCGGCAGCCAAGAAGGCGAACTACCTGACCCAGTACCGCCGGCCTGGCGCCGACGCCGGCTGGCACTTCCTCATCGGCGACGAGACGTCGATCCGCGCCGCTGCTGGCGTCGATCGGCTTCCGCTACACCTGGACGACGCCGCCAAGCAGTACGCGCACGCCAGCGGCGTCGTGGTCGCTCACCCCGGACGGCCGGGTGTCGCGCTACTTCTACGGGGTCGAGTATCCGCCGCGCGACCTCCGGCTCGCCTCGTCGAGGCCTCGAACGAACGGATCGGCTCGGCCGTCGATCAGCTCCTGCTGTTCTGCTTCCACTACGACCCGGCGACGGGCCGGTACAGTCAAGTGGCGCTGAACGCCGTGCGCCTCGGCGGCGTGCTCACGCTGATGGCGCTGGGCACGTTCCTGTTCGTGATGCTGCGGCGCGACCGCACGCAGCCTGCGCCCGGCCCCGAGGTCGCTTCCGGGAGCCATACCGCATGTTGAGAGGATTCAAGCTCTTCCCCGAGCAGGCCTCGACCCTGGCGAGCCAGGTCGACGCCCTGACGCTCTTCCTGACCGGCGTCACGGTCTTCTTCACCCTCCTGATCGCCGCCATGATCGTGGTCTTCACGATCCGCTACCGCCGGCGCACGGCGGACGAGGTCGGAGCGGACGTCCACGGCTCGCTGATCGCTCGAGATCGTCTGGACGCTGCATCCCGTTCGTCATCGTGATGGTCATCTTCGTCTGGGGCGCCAGCCTCTACGCGAAGATCAAGCGGCCGCCCGCCGACGCGATGCAACGTGAACGTCGTCGGCAAGCAGTGGATGTGGAAGATGCAGCACCTGGACGGGCAGCGCGAGATCAACGAGCTGCACGTCCCGGTCGGCCAGCCCGATCAAGCTGACGATGACCTCCGAGGACGTGATCCACAGCTTCTACGTCCCGGCCTTCCGCATCAAGCAGGACGTCGTGCCCGGCCGCTACACCACCGCGTGGTTCGAGGCGACCAAGCCGGGCGCGTACCACCTGTTCTGCGCCGAGTACTGCGGCACGAGCACTCCGGGATGATCGGCGAGGTCATCGTGATGGAGCCGGCGGAGTACCAGGACTGGCTCCAAGCCGACGTGCCGGCCGTCGCAGTGGCGCCGGGCGCCGCCCGCGGCGGAGCCGCGACGGCCGCCCAGCAGTCGCCGGCGGAGCTCGGCAAGGCGCTCTTCACCGCGAAGGGCTGCGCGACCTGCCACGCCAGCGGGAGCGCCGCTCGGCCCGGCGCTCGCCGGCGTGTTCGGCAAGACCCGCACGTTCGCCGACGGGCGACAGCGCGGTCGCCGACGACGACTACCTCCGCGAGTCGATCCTCAAGCCGCAGGCGCCAGGTCGTCGCAGGGCTACGCGCCGATCATGCCGACCTTCCAGGGCCAGGTGAGCGAGGAGAGACCTGCATGCAGCTGATCGCCTACATCAAGTCGCTGTCAGCCGACGGAGGGCCTAACTGATGAGCACCGAGGCCGCCGCCGAGACGACCACGCCCCGCACGAACTACCTGAACGCCGACTACGGCGTCCGCTCGTGGCTGCTGACGGTCGACCACAAGCGGATCGCGCATCCTCTACCTGGTCTCGATCACCGTCATGTTCCTGCTCGGCGGCATCTTCGCGGCCGCTGATCCGCCTCGAGCTGCTGACGCCCGGCCGGCGACCTGGTCGCAGCCGAGACCTACAACAAGCTGTTCACCATGCACGGCGTCATCATGATCTTCTTCTTCCTGATCCCGTCGATCCCGGCGGTGCTCGGGCAACTTCCTGATCCCGCTGATGATCGGCGCGCGGGACCTCGCCTTCCCGCAGCTCAACCTGCTGAGCTGGTACATCTACATCGCTCGGCGCGGCTGTTCGCGTCTGTACGCGATGATCACCGGCGGCGTCGACACCGGCTGGACGTTCTACACGCCCTACAGCACCACGTCGTCGAACACCAACGTGATCCCGACGGCGCTCGGCGTCTTCATCACCGGCTTCTCGTCGATCCTGACCGGCCTCAACTTCATCGTCACGATCCACACGATGCGCGCGCCCGGGCTGACCTGGTTCCGGCTGCCGCTGTTCGTCTGGGCGCACTACGCGACCAGCCTGATCATGGTCCTGGGCACGCCGGTGATCGCGATCACGCTCCTGCTGGTCGGCGGTCGAGCGCGGCTTCCACCTCGGCATCTTCGACCCGCGCGCTGGGCGGCGACCCGATCCTCTTCCAGCACCTGTTCTGGTTCTACTCGCACCCGGCCGTCTACATCATGATCCTGCCCGCGCATGGGCGTGATCAGCGAGATCATCACCTGCTTCTCCCGCAAGCGCATCTTCGGCTACCGCTTCATCGCCGTCTCGAGCCTGCCCATCGCGGTGCTCGGCTTCCTGGTCTGGGGCCACCACATGTTCGTCAGCGGCCAGTCGGTCTACGCCGGGCTGGTCTTCTCGTTCCTGAGCTTCCTCGTGGCGATCCCCTCGGCGATCAAGGTCTTCAACTGGACCGCGACGCTCTACAAGGGCTCGATCTCGCTTCGAGACGCCGATGCTCTACGCCCTCGGCTTCATCGGCCTGTTCACCATCGGCGGCCTGACCGGCCTGTTCCTGGCGGCCCTCGGCCTCGACGTCCACGTGCACGACACCTACTTCGTCGTCGCCCACTTCCACTACATCATGGTCGGCGGCGCGATCATGGGCTACCTGGGCGGCCTGCACTTCTGGTGGCCGAAGATCACCGGCCGCATGTACCCGGAGTGGCCGGCGCGCATCTCGGCGCGTCGTCGATCTTCATCGGCTTCAACCTGACGTTCTTCCCGCAGTTCCTCCTCGGCTACCTGGGCATGCCGCGCCGCTACCACGCCTACCCGGAGGAGTTCCAGGTGCTGAACGTGATGTCGACCGCCGGCGCCTCGATCCTCGGCGTCGGCTACCTGCTCCCGCTGGTCTACCTGATCTGGTCGCTGCGCCACGGCAAGCGCGCTCCGGCGAATCCCTGGCGCGCGACGGGCCTGGAGTGGAAGACCTCCGTCGCCGCCGCCCACCGAGAACTTCCCGCGCACCCCGGTGGTGACCGCCGAGGCCTACGACTACGAGCACGTGCTCCCCGGCCTGCCGGGACAGCCGAAGGAGGCCGCCGTTGTCTGACGCCTCGCCCACTCCGCCACGGGCGCGCACGTCGCGCACCACTTCGACGACCCCGAGCAGCAGCGCGAGGCCGCCACCCTCGGCATGTGGGTCTTCCTCGTCACCGAGGTCATGTTCTTCGGCGGCCTGTTCACCGCCTACCTCGTCTACCGGACCATGCTACCCGAGCGCCTTCGCGCACGCGAGCAGCCACCTCGACATCACGCTCGGCGCGATCAACACCGCGGTGCTGATCGCACGCAGCCTGACGATGGCGCTCGCCGTGTGGGCGCTCGCAGGTCGGCCGCCGGCAGTTGCTGCTCGGCTGCCATCGCGCTGACCGCGGTGCTCGGCGCGGTCTTCCTCGGCATCAAGAGCTTCGAGTACTGGCACAAGTTCCACGAGCACCTCGTCCCCGGGCCGCACTTCCACTGGCCCGGCGCGCGACGGCGCAGACCGCGGAGCTCTTCTTCTCGCTCTACTTCGCGATGACGGGCCTGCACGCGCTCCACATGATCATCGGCCTCGGGATCATGGCGTGGCTCTTCTGGATGTCCTGGTCCGGTCGGGTCGGTCCGTCCTACCACAACCCCGTCGAGATCTCGGGCCTCTACTGGCACTTCGTCGACATCGTCTGGATCTTCCTGTTCCCGCTGCTGTACCTGATCGGCCGGCACTGAGGACCGCCATGTCGACGGAACACATCGTCCCGATCCGCATCTACCTGCTGATCTTCACCGCGCTCGTCGTCCTGACGGCGGTCACGGTGACCGTGGCCTTCGTCGATCTGGGCCCCATGAACGTGGTCGTGATGCTCGGCATCGCCGCCGTGAAGGCGACGCTCGTCGTGCTCTACTTCATGCACGTTCGCTTCACGAACCGACTCACGCAGCTCGCCGCAGCCAGCGGCTTCGTCTGGCTCCTGATCATGTTCGGGCTCACGATGAGCGACTACCTCACGCGCGGCATCAACTGACCCCCGACGCGCCGTCGCGTCACCGGATGCAGGGCTGGTTGCCGGTCCGGAAGCCGTTGCGCTCCCACACGTTGCTGCCGCAGTCCGCATTGAAGTCGACCAGGTGGACCCCGCTCCCGCGGACCACGTTGCGGCGAAGCCGGGTGTCCGCCGCGCCCTCCGCCACGACGATGCCGGCGAGCGCGCTGAAGCGCACCGTGTTCCTGACCAGCAGGTTGCCGGACGTACCGTCGCTGAAGCCGACCGCCACGAGGATCCCCGTCTCCTCGCCCGTCACCGTGTTCCGTGTCACTGCGTTCCCCGTGCCGGCCACGACGACCGCCGCAGCACATCCGCCCGGCACGCAGTTCGCCATCGTCTCGTTGCGGGTGACCGTGTTGTCGTCGCCGACGACGAAGAGTGCCGTGTCGCCGTTGGCGAACGCCGCCGTGCGCCGAATCAGGTTGTGGGCCCCGGACACCCCCAGGCCGCCGGCCGCATTGAAATCGACCTGATTGTCTTCGAGTCGCGCGTCGTCGAGCGTGCCCTCGGTGACGAAGCCGCGCCCGTTGAACGTTGCCCGGACGTGACGGACCAGGTGGCCCCGCCCGGAGAGCGACACCCCGGTGGCACAGCCGGTCACGGAGCCATCGAGCAGCCGTGCACCGACGCCCTGGACCACGATCCCGACCCCCCCCGCGGCGCAGCGGACGGTTCGCCCGCCGAGCTCGAGCGTCGCGCCGTCGCGCACGGTGAGCGCCACCGGCGTCGCACAGACGAGGTCCGTGTCCAGCCGCACCGTGCCAGGACCGGCAACCACGTCGCCGCAACCGGCGCCCCCGGCCGTTCCGGCTCCCAGGACGAGCGCGGCCAAGGTGAGCGCGAATGAGGAAGGGCGGGACGGATGCGTCATAAGATTATCCCCTTTCTAGCTGCACCACTGCTAGCTGCTCCGCCGGGCGCGTCAAGGCAGGCGGTGGCCCCGGGGAGGCCGGGTCGGCGCACGAACCGCCGGCATGCCGGGGCCGCACGGCGCTGCGCCCCCCCGAGGCGCGCCCGCAGGGGGCCACCGCGGCCGTCGCCCCGCCTGCCGCGCTGCGATACAACGCCGCCATGCCCGACTTGTTCACCCCGACCCCCGAACACGCGGCCCTGCGGCAGCTGGTGCGCGACTTCACCCAGCGCGAGGTCGAACCCCAGGCCGAGGAGGCGGACCGCACGGAAACGTTCAACCTGCCGCTGTTCCGTCGCCTGGGCCCCCTCGGCCTCCTCGGCATCACCGCCGATCCCCGCTTCGGCGGGACTGGCATGGATGCCGTGGCCGCCGTCATCGCCCACGAGGAGCTGTCGGCCGCGGATCCGGGCTTCTGCCTCGCCTATCTCGCACACTCCGTGTTGTTCGTGAACAATCTCGGCCTGAACGGCAGCGAGGCGCAACGGGCGCGCTGGCTTCCGGACGCCTGCGCCGGTCGCATGGTTGGCGGCATGGGGATGAGCGAACCTGGCGCGGGCACGGACGTTCTCGGCATGCGGACCAGCGCCGTCCGCGACGGCGACCACTGGGTGCTGAACGGTGCCAAGATGTGGATCACCAACGGCGCGATCAGCGCCACGGAGCTCGGCGACGCCTTCCTGGTCTACGCCCGCACCGGCGACCGGGGCGTGCGCAGCCTCTCCCTCTTCGTGGTCGAGAAGGGAACGCCCGGGTTCCGGCTCGGGCAGAAGATCACCAACAAGCTCGGCATGCGCGCGTCGGCGACTGCTGAGCTCGTCTTCGAGGACTGCCGCGTGCCGGACGCCCATCTGGTCGGCCGGGAAGGCGACGCGACGGGGCACATGATGCGCAACCTCGAGCTGGAACGCCTCACACTGGCGGCCATGAGCCTCGGGATCGCCCGCCGCTCGCTCGAGATCATGAACCGCTACGCGGCGGAGCGGCATGCCTTCGGGCAGCCGATCAACGCCTTCGGGCAGATCCAGCGACACATCGCCGATGCCTACGCGGGGTTCATGGCGGGGCGCAGCTACGTGTACCAGGTCGCCGGGACCCTCGACCTGTCGGCGGGCGGCAGTCGCGTCGATTCCGACGGCGTCAAGCTCTTCTGCGCCACCATGGCGAAGCAGGTGGCCGACAGCGCCATCCAGGTCCTGGGCGGCTACGGCTACGTGGGGGAGTACCGCGTCGAGCGGCTCTGGCGCGACGCCAAGTTGCTCGAGATCGGCGGGGGCACGGTGGAGGCGCACCAGAAGAACATCGCCCGCGACCTGGCGCGGATGCCGGCCCTCGGCTGAGCCGCGCCTCGGTCCTGGCGCCCCGGGTCCGGGCGGGCGGCCGCAGGTCAGGCCGCGCCGAAGAGGTGGGCGTGCATGGACGCCAGGGCGCGCAGGTCGTGGACGTCGCGTGCGAAATTGGGCACGGCGACCAGCGGCACCAGGCGCGGGAGGCCGGCGCGGAACTGCTCGATCCGGATCGACTCGCCCCGCGCGAGGACCTGGTAGTCGGCGAAATTGGCTGCCAGCTCCCGCGCCTGATCCGAGCGGCTCCCCAGCGCGCGGGCGACCACGCCGGCGACCTGCTCGACGTCCTCCGGCCCCAGTTCGGCCGGGTGCTCACCCCGTCCGGCGGGCCGGAACTCGTGATGCACGCGGTTGAGCACCACGCCCTGCAACGGCACGCGCAGCTCGGCCATCTTGGTGGAGAGGTACTCGGCGTCCTCGAGCACCTGCTCCTCCGGGCTGGACACCACGACGAGCGCCGTGCCGGGCCCGCGCAGCACCTCGTACGACTTGTCGATCCGCGCCTGAAAGTTCTCGAACAGCCCGCTCATACTCGTGAAGAAGTCCGAGATCTGAGCCAGCGCGGATATCCCCGTCGCCTGCTCGATACGACGGAGCAGGAACCCGACGCTGCGATTGACCGCGCGGAACGCCGACCAGCTCGCGTTGACCGGCCTCACGAACCACTTGATGACGCTCTTGTCGAGGAAGTCGCCCAGGCGCTGTGGGGCTTCGAGGAAGTCGAGCGCGTGTCGGGTTGGCGGTGTGTCGACCACGATGAGGTCGTAGTCGCCACTCTCGGCCAGAACGCAGAGCTGTTCGATCGCCATGTATTCCTGCGACCCGGCGAAGGTCTGCGAGAGGTGCTGATAGAAGGGGTTATCCAGAATACGCTGCCTGGCGTCCGCCGGCGCATGACGTTCCACCAGCGCATCCCACGCCCCCTTCTGATCGAGCATCATCGCCCACAGCTGTCCCGAGGGTGCGAGGCCTTGGGCAGCGAACAACTCGTCGGGGATGCGGTGCGGCAGGCTGCCGAGCGCCTCGAGCCCCAGCGAGGTTGCAAGCCGCTTCGCCGGATCGATGGTGAGGACCACGGTGCGCCGACCCTGCAGCGCGCCCCAGAGCGCGATCGACGCCGCGACGGTGGTCTTGCCCACCCCGCCGCTCCCAGCCGAAACGACGATGCGGTGATCCGCGACGACGTCCCGGAACGTCACGGCGCGGGCCGTTCTTCGCCGCCGACGGCATCCGCGATCATGCCGGCGAGCACGTCCAGCTCGGCCGTACCGAATTCCTCGACGAACAGGTACGGCAGCTCCACCATCGGCACGCCGCCGATGCCCTCGCGCAATCGCACCAGGTTCGCCGCGTTGATGGTCGCCCAGCCGTGCTCCTCCGCCGCGCGCTCGGCGACACAGGCGAGCAGCGCGCCGTCCCCCGCCGGCGCCGCGGCCTCCAGCGCGGCGAGGACGTCCGGATCGAAGCGACGCCGGTGCAGCCGGTTCACCACCACCCACCCCATGGGCAAGGCCAGCGGATCCGCCAGTTGCGCGCACGTCTCGAGCGTCTCCGCCACCGGCATCTCTTCCGCCAGGGTGACCAGGTTCACTGCGGTCGTGTGCGGGTCCTGCAGCAGGTCGACGATCTTGGCCGCTTCCCGCTGCACCAGTCCGGCCCCGAAGGTATCCCGGGCGGCCTGCGGCATCCGCAGATACTGCAGGCTGTGCCCGGTCGCTGGCGCGTCGACCACGATGATGTCCCACGCCGGCCGACCGCCTTCCAGGCGGGTCGCCTCGTACCAGATCTTGCCGATCGTCATCAGCTCCTTCAGCCCCGGCGCGGCGGCGACGAAGTACTGGTAGATGCGGCTCGAAAAGACGGTGTGCAGCAGGCGCTTCACGGGCACCACGAGCCCCAGGTATTCCTCGAGGGCCGTCCGCCCGTCGATCGAGAGGACGGCGAGATTCGGCGCCACCAGACGAGTTTCCGTCGTGGCGCCGGTGAGCCCGAGCACGGTGGGGAGCCGCCCGACGGTGTCCATCTCCACCGCCAGCGTGCGCCGGCCGCTGGCCGCGGCGCAGCGGGCAAGTGCCGCCGCGACGGTGGTCTTGCCGACGCCTCCCTTGCCCACCACGAAATGCAGTCGGCGATCGAGCAGCGCACGCGGCATCAGGCAGGTCGGCGCAAGGCCAGCGACACGTTCGTTCCGCCGAAGCCGAAGGAGTTGGTCAGCGCCGCCTCGATCATGGCCGGCCGGGCCCGATGCGGCACGTAGTCGAGGTCGCATGCGGGGTCGGGATCGTCGAGGTTGATGGTTGGCGGGAGGATACTGCGATCGAGGGCCAACACCGTGTAGATCGCCTCGACCGCACCGGCGGCCCCCAGCAAGTGGCCGGTCATGGATTTCGTCGAGCTCACCGGCAGATCGCACGCCCCGTCGCCGAAGACGCGCTTGATGGCCGCCGTCTCCGCCTGGTCGTTGAACGGGGTGCCGGTGCCGTGCGCGTTGATGTAGCCCACGTCGCCCGGGGCGAGCCCCGCGTCGGCGAGCGCCTGCGTCATGCACTCCGCGGCACCTTCCCCGCCAGGCGACGGCTGCGTCATGTGGTATGCGTCGCACGTCGCACCGAAGCCTGCGATCTCCGCCAGGATGCGCGCACCGCGGGCTTCCGCGTGCTCCAGCGCCTCCAGCACGAGCATCCCGGCCCCCTCGGCCACCACGAAGCCCTCGCGCTGGCGGTCGAACGGCCGGCTTGCCCGGGTCGGTTCGTCGTTGAAACCCGTGGCGAGGGCGCGCATCGCCGTGAACCCTCCGATGCCGAGCACGCAGATCGGCGCCTCGGCGCCGCCAGCCAACATGACGTCCTGCCGGCCGTCGCGGATATGGAGCACGGCGTCGCCGATGGCGTGCGCGCCCGACGCGCACGCGCTGGTGGTGGCGTAGTTCGGCCCGCGCGCGCCGAAGCGCATGGCGATGTGTCCCGGCGCCATGTTCGGGATCAGGCGCGGAATGAAGAAGGGCGACACGCGTCGCACCTCGTGCGCGGCGAAGTGATGGTAGGCCGCTTCGAGGCTCTCGAGGCCGCCGATGCCGACGCCCACGATCACGCCGACCCGTTCGGGGCGGGCGAACGGCGCCTCGACGCCCGCCTCGGCCATCGCCATGTGGGCGGCGGCGAGCGCATACTGGATGAACAGGTCCATCTTCTTGATATCCTTGCGATCGATGAACCGCTCGGCCTCGAAGTCGGGGACCTCGCCGGCGATACGGGCGGGCAGGAACGACGCGTCGAACCGGCTGATCGCACGGACGCCGGAGAGGCCGGCGATGAGCGCATCCCAGTTCCGCTCCGTCCCGGTGCCGAGCGGCGTGACGAGGCCGGTTCCCGTCACCACCACACGCCGCCGCGTGCCGTTCCTCCCCTGCAGGATCACGATGTTAAGAGGGTCGCGGGGGGGAGTCAAGAAAACGCCGCAAGACCGCGGTACCAGAACGTGAGGTAAAGGCAGACCACGCCCCCGACCACCGCGAGGGCGAGCCAATCCCGTGACCCCGGTGCCGGTCTGGGGAACCGGGTCCGCGGCCGTCCCGCGTTGAAGCCACGCAGCTCGAGCGCCATGGCCATCCGATCGGCCCGGCGCAGCGCGCCGATGAAGACCGGCACGATCACCGGTGCGAAGCGGCGCAGCCGGGCAAGCGGCCCGCCCTGCCGCAGGTCGAGCCCGCGGCATCGCTGGGCCTGCATGATGGTGACCGCCGACTCGAAGAACACGGGCACGAGCCGGAACGCGAGGGTGAGCGTGAACCCGGCGAGGTAGGGCACGCCGAGGCGGTGGAGCCCGACCGCCGCCTCCTCGATCCGCGTGATCGAGAGAAAGAGCAGACCGGTCAGCAGGAAGGTGACGAGTCGAGCCGCCATGGAGAGCCCGTAGCGCAGCCCCTGCTCGCGTGCCGCGCCGCCGTAGAACAGCGTCCAGATCAGCACCGTCATGCCAGCGATCACCGCCATCACCGGTGCGAATCGCCGCAGGTGGGCAACCCCGCCCGCCAGGACCAGCAGCCCGGCGGCCGGCAGCGCGAGTGCCAGCAGCAACGCCGGCCGATCGACCAGGAAGGCTGCCACGATGAGCCCGAGGAAGCCCAGCACTTTGGTGACCGGGTGCAACCGGTGCAGCGCCGTCGGCTTCGGGAGATAGAGGGTCAACGTCACGCGGGTGCCCGCCCCGGCATCCACGCCAGCAATTCGTCGACCGACAGTGGCGTGCAGCCAAGCGCCTGTCCGAGCCGGGTGACGTCCGGCGCCCCGAAGCTGGCGGCCGCCACCAGCGCCGGATCGGCAAAGAACCGGCGCACGGGGCCATCGTAGCGCAGCCGGCCGTCCGCGAGCAGCAGGACGCGCGCGGTATGCTCGGCGATCACCCAGGGCGTGTGCGTGATCACGATCACCGCCCGCCCTTCCCGCTGGAGCGCACGGACGAGGGCCATCATCTGCCGTTGTTGCGGCCAATCGAGCCCGGTGGTCGGCTCGTCGAGCACCACGATGTCGGGATGGAGCGCCAGCACGGCGGCGACGGCGAGCCGTTGCCGCGCCCCCTTGTCGAGCAGGAACGGGTCCGATGCCCGCGCCTCGTGATGGTCCAGATCGACCGCCGCGAGCGCCTCGGCAACCCGCCGCGCGACGTCGCCCTCGGGCAATCCGAGATTGCGCGGCCCGAAGGCGACCTCCTCCTCGACGGTCGGCGCGAAGAGCTGATGGTCGGGATCCTGGAACACGTACCCCACCCGCTGCGCGACGCGCTCGAGCGGCAGCGCGGCGACGTCCTGCCCGTCCAGCAGGACCCGCCCCGCGGTCGGCCTGAGCAGGCCGTTCAGATGACGCGCCAGAGTGGTCTTGCCGGAGCCATTGGGGCCGATGAGCGCCACCACCTCGCCCGGCGCAATCTCGAAGCCGACGCCGTCCAGGGCCAGGCGCCCGTCCTGGAATCGGTGCGCGAGGCCCGCGACCCGCAGCAGTGCCGGCGGCGCGGGCGGGTCCGCACGGATCGCCGGCAGCGGCGGCCTTGGAACGAGGCCCGCGGCGCGCAGGCGCTCGGCCGCACCATCGACGTCGAGCGGCGGGTCCGTCAGGCCGAGCGCCGCGAAGACCCGGCAGACATCGTGCGGCCGCACGCCGGCCGCGGCGCACCCCACGACGTCCGCGAGCACCAGGGCCGGCGGTCCGTCAGCCGCAACCCGCCCGTCGCGCAGGAGCAGCACTCGGTCCGCATGCACGGCCGCGCCGACGTCGTGCTCGATCACCAGCAGCGTCCGCTGCGCCTCCCGGAGTCTTCCGAGGAGCCCGAAGACGTCCGCGCGACCTTGCGGATCGAGATCCGTCGTGGGCTCGTCGAAGAGCATGATGCGGGGCTCGAGCGCGAGCAGTCCCGCGATCGACAACCGTTGCTTCTCGCCGCCGGACAGCGTGGCGGGATCCCGGCCCTCGAAGCCCTCGAGGCCAACCGCCCGAATGGCGTTGCGCACGCGACCGGGCATCTCGTCTGGCGAGACGCCCGTGTGTTCGAGGCCGAACACGACCTCCTGCGTGACGTCGGACGAGAAGAGCTGCGCCTCGAAATCCTGGAACACCATACCGACGTGCCCAGCCAGCTCGCCCACCCGCCGGCCCGCGATGGACTCGCCGTCGAGCCGCACCTCGCCCTCCACGTCCGCCGGCAGGAAGCACGGAACGATGTTGGTGAGGCATCGCACCAAGGTGGTCTTGCCGGCGCCCGTGGCGCCCATCACCACCGTCAACGTGCCGGTCGGCGCCTCCCAGTCGACGCCGTCGAGGGCTGGTCGCCCGGCGCCGTCGTACGTGCAGCTCAGACCCCGGACCGCGATCCCCGCCGTCACAGCAGCGCCAGGCCAAGCAGGGCAACGCCGAGACACGGCGCCACGCCGACGCCCACCTCCCACCGGGCCGACGCCGTGGCCACCCCGACCCACGGCGGCACCCACAGGTGCGCCGCGGCGAGCTGACCGATCGCGAAGCCGCCGACCGTGCCCACCGCCACGAGGGTCACGCCCACGGTCCGGCGGAACCGCGACGACCGCGGGCGAACGCCGAGCAGGTCGGCATGGCGCAACCGGGCACGCGCGACCCGGTCGTACAGGAGCGCCAGCAGCAGCGGTGCGAGAAACAACCCGGCCAGGAGATTGTTCAGCAGCACGGCGGAGCCGACCACCGTGAACGGGTGGAATCCGAGGACGTGGAGGCCCCACCCGACGACGGTGGCGCAGAGCATGCCGGCGAGCACGACCACGCCGACGAAGCGGATCCACCAGCCGGCGCGCGGCGCCGGCACGGGCGCGGCGCCGCTGACGGCGTCCCACACCGTGAACGGGACCAGGCCGAACAACAGATTGCCCGCGAAGCCGAAGAGATCGCCCGGGCCGAGGCCCCCGAAGAAATCGCCGATGAGGTTTCCGAATGCCGCCCCCCATGCGCCCGCGGGCCCGAAGAGGAACGAGCACACGACCGGGATCGCGCTCGCCGGCCGCAGCTCGGTGACCCCGGGGATGAGCGGCGCGACCTTGAAGGGGATCAGGATGGCGGCGTACAGGCCCGCGCAGATGGCCGTCAGCACCACCATGCGCGTGTTGCGCCACATGCCGAAGAGCTCGCCCGCCACCCGGGGCCGCTCATGCCAGCCCGTCGCAGACGCTTCAACAGGGCCGGGCCGCGGCGTCGTTGACTGCCCCGGGTCCTTGTTCTAGCCAGAGGTCATGCGAATCGCCCGCGCTGCGGTGTTGCTGGCGCTGGCCGCGGGCTGGGTGGCCTGCTCCGGCAAGAAAGCCCCGACCCCGTCCGAGCAGCTCTGGTCCGAAGCCGACCGGGCGCTGCAAGACGAGGCCTACGACGAAGCGATCAAGAACTACAAGGCGCTGCTGGGACAGTATCCGTTCGACCCACGCGCCGAGGAGGCCGAACTCCGGGTCGCCGAGGCGTACTACAATGCGAAGCGCTACCCGGAGGCCATCGCCGCGTTCGGCGACTTCGAGCGGATGCATCCCACCAGCGACAATCTGGCGCAGATCGAATACCGCCGGGGCATGTCCTACCTCGCCCAGCACCGGTCGAGCGACCGAGACCAGCAGTTCGTCAAGAGCGCGGCCGACGCCTTCAAGAACGTCGTCGACCGGTATCCCGGCACGCCCTGGGCGGCTCGGGCGGACCTCCGGCTGCGCGAGTGCCGCGAGGAGATGGCGGGACATGACGCCGGGATCGCTGCGTTCTATCTGGGACGGGGCAGTCTCCGGGCAGCCGAGGCGCGCCTGCGTGGACTCCTGACGGACTATCCCGAGACCGACGCCACGGCCCGGACGCTGGACAAGTTCTCTGGTGCGTACGCGGCGCGGGACGAGCCCGAAGAGGCGAACCTGGCCCTGGCCACGCTGGCCCGCTACCACCCCGACTCGCCGCTCGGGCGAGCCGCCCGGGAAAAACTGGGCGGACTCGACCCGTCGTCCGGCCAAGACCCCCTGCCGCTCCTGGTCTCACGGATCGACGCGCTCAAGACCGAGGCCCGCCGCGAGAACATCCCGGCACCGGTGTCGGCCTACTCGGACCGCCCGGGCATGCCGGGTGGCCGGGCCTACTGACGGGGCGACCGCACGGACGTTGCGGGCGGGTCGGGGCTCGCCTGATTTGACACGCCGAAGCGATCCGGGCTAGCACCGTCCCAGAGAAGACGCGCGTATAGCCCATCCAGAGTGGCGGAGGGTCCGGCCCATCGAAGCCACAGCAACCGACCCGGAAACGGGCGCGGTGCTAATTCCGACGCGAAGACGCTGCCGAAGCGCGACGCGAAAGATGGATCGCTAAGCTGGTGGGGGATCCGTCGCACACCAGCACATGCGAAACGGCACGAACAACTCTCAGTCGCTGCGTGGCGCGCGCGCCTTGGTGGTCGGGGTGGGCGGTCTCGGCGCCCCGGCCGCGCGGGTCCTGGCCGAAGCCGGGGTCGGCACGCTCGGGCTGGTCGATCCGGATCGAGTCGAGGCGTCGAATCTACATCGCCAGCCGCTGTACGACGAAACGGACATCGGCCGGCCGAAGGTCGTGGCGGCGGCCGCGCGTCTCCGTGCCGCCCATCCGAGCATCAGCGTCCAGGAGATCGGCGAGCGCTTCGTCCCGGACATGGCGCCCCTGCTCGACGCGTTCGACGTCGTCCTCGACGGCACCGACTCCGTCGCGGCCAAGTTCCTGCTCAACGATGCGGCGGTGGCACGGGAAGTGCCGCTGGTCCATGCGGGCGCCCTCGGCACCCAATTCCAGCTGCTCACCATCCTGCCGGGCCGCAGTGCCTGCTACCGGTGCCTGTTCGAAGCCCCCCCCCCGCCCGACGAGACCCCTTCCTGCCAGGAAGCCGGGGTGATGGGCCCCTCGGTCGTCCTTGCCGGCACGCTGCAGGCCGCCGAGGCCGTGCGGCTGCTCGCCGGCGACGCCCCGCTCTTCGCGGGCCGCCTCCTCCACGTGGACACCCGCCTCGGCGCCTGGCGCCGGGTGATCGTGATGCCCCGGCTGGAGTGCCCGGCCTGCGGCCCCTTGCATCAGAAGGTCCTCACACAAAGGAGCATTGCGCGATGAGCCACGCCACCGGGTTGCGCTGCCGCGAGTGCGGCGCCGAGACCCCGATCGCCCCGCTGCACGTCTGCGAAACTTGCTTTGGCCCGCTCGAAGTGCAGTACGACTATCCCGCCATCGGTCGCACACTCACGCGCGCCCTCATCGAGAGTCGCCCGCGCAACCTCTGGCGGTATCGCGAGCTGTTGCCCATCGAGGTCGAGCCCCAGATCGGGCTCCATTCCGGCTTCACCCCGCTCGTCCGCGCCGACCGCTTGGCGGCGGTGCTGGGCGTGCAGGAGTTGTGGGTGAAGGACGACTCGGTGAATCACCCCACGTTTTCCTACAAGGACCGGGTCGTGTCGGTCGCGATCTCGAAGGCCATGGAGTTCGGCTTCGACACCGTCTCCTGCGCGTCCACCGGCAATCTCGCGAATTCGGTGTCCGCGCACGCGGCGCGCGCGGGGCTCAATTGTTTCATCTTCATCCCGGACGATCTGGAGCAGGGGAAGGTGATCGGATCGACCATCTACGGCCCGCGCGCCGTCGCGATCCGTGGCAACTACGACGACGTGAATCGGCTGTGCAGCGAGATCGCCGACAAGTACGGCTGGGCCTTCGTCAACATCAACGTCCGACCGTACTACACCGAAGGGGCCAAGACGTACGGCTTCGAGGTGGCCGAACAGCTCGGTTGGCGCCTGCCGAAACACATCGTCCTGCCGGTGGCGGGCGGGACCATCCTGCCCAAGGTCGCAAAGGCGTTCCGCGAGTTCCGCGACCTCGGCCTGGTCGACGGCGACTTCCGCATCTACGGGGCGCAAGCCGCCGGCTCCGCGCCGGTGATTCACGCACTGCACAAGGGCACCGACCTGATCAACCCCGTGAAACCGAACACCATCGCCAAGTCGATCGCCATCGGCAATCCGGCAGACGGCTTCTACGTGCTCAAGGCGATCCGGGAATCCGGGGGCTGGGGCGAGGAAGCGACCGATGCCGAGATCGTGGACGGCATCAAGCTGCTGGCGCGCACGGAGGGCATCTTCACCGAGCCCGCGGGCGGCACCACGGTCGCGGTGGCCCGCAAGCTGATCGCCCAGGGCCGCATCCCGCGTGACGAGCCCATCGTGATCTGCGTCACGGGCAACGGCTACAAGACGGTCGAAGCGGTGCTGGACAGCGTGGACCAGCCGTACCGCATCCCGGCTCGGCTCGCCGAGTTCGACGATCTCTACACCCGCCTGCGAGACAACCGTGCGGCCTCGACCGGTTGACGCAGCCCCACATCGACAGGAGGATCCGACCGCATGACCCAGGTGAGAGTGCCCACCCCGCTACGCAAGCTGACCGGCGGAGCCGAGGCAGTAGAAGCCAATGGCGACACCGTCGCCGCCCTGCTGGCCGATCTCGACAACCGCTACCCCGGCCTGCGCGACCGCATCTGCGACGAGTCCGGACAGGTGAAGCGATTCGTCAACGTATTCGTCAACGGCGAGGACATTCGGTTCCTGCAACAACTCGAGACGCCCGTGAAGTCCGGGGACGAAGTGTCGATCGTGCCGGCGATCGCGGGAGGCCGCTGACGCGGAGACCGGCATGGTCGCCCGCCTCGCGCAGGCCCGCTTGTTCACGGGCCCCACGGCGCCCAGCGCTGGACCGCTGGTGTCGCCGACCGTGCTCCAGCTGATCGGCAACACGCCGCTGGTCGAGATCCAGCGCGTGCGCGATGGCGTGCCGGACGGCGTCCGGGTCTTCGGCAAGATCGAAGGGTTCAATCCCGGCGGTTCCGTCAAGGATCGGCCCGCGCTCAGGATGATCCAGGAAGGCATCCGGCAAGGGCGCCTCGTGCCGGGAAAAACCATCCTCGACTCCACGTCGGGCAACACCGGCATCGCGCTGGCCATGATCGGCGCTGCACTGGGTTATCCCGTCCAGCTGGTGATGCCGGCGAACGTCAGCCGGGAGCGCAAACAGATGGCCGCCGCCTTCGGGGCAGAGCTGGTGTTCAGCGATCCCCTCGAAGGATCGGACGGCGCGATCCTGCTCTGCCGGGAGATCCTGGCGGCCGACCCAGACCGGTATTTCAAGCCAGACCAGTACAACAACACCGCCAACCCTCTCGCCCACTACGAAACCACGGGTCCGGAGATCTGGCGGCAGACCGAGGGACTCGTCACGCACTTCGTCGCCGGCATCGGCACCAGCGGCACCATCATGGGCACGGGCCGCTACCTGAAGGAGCAGAACCCGGCGGTGCAGATCGTCGCCGCCGAGCCGGAAGACCCCTTCCACGGACTCGAGGGCCTCAAGCACATGGCGAGCTCGATCGTCCCGGGGATCTACCACGAGGAGCAACTCGACCTGAAAGTCGGCGTCGGCACCGACGAAGCCTACGACATGGTCTACCGTCTCGGACGGGAGGAGGGCATCCTGATCGGTCAATCCTGCGGCGCCGCCTACGTGGCCGCGCTCCGCGTCGCCCGGACCCTGCGCGAGGGAACCATCGTGGTGCTGTTCGCGGACTTCGGCGATCGCTACCTCTCCACCAACCTCTGGCTCGGATGGCGCCCACGATGACCCGGACCGCTCGGGCGTCAACCCGCACGACGGGCGGCGCGCAAACGCGCGTCAAGCTCTATCTCACCTACCCGAGCCGGTTGGTGCGCGAGCCCCTCATCTACGAACTCAGCCGCTCCTTCGACCTCATGTTCAACATCCGGCAGGCGAGCGTCAACGAGGAGATCGGGATCATCGCCATCGAGCTCGACGGCACCAACGATGCAATCGAGCGGGGCATCGCCTGGCTGCGCGAGCGGGGCGTGACCGTGGAGCCGATCGAGAAGAACGTCATCGAATGACCCTGACCGATGCGCAGATCGATCGTTGGAGCCGGCAGATTCTCGTTCCCGAGGTCGGCGGCCGCGGGCAGGCGCGGCTGCTCGCCGCCCGGATCGGCCTGCACGCCGCGCGCGACACCCGGGTGCCCGCGGCCGCGGTCATCGACCTACTCGAGCGGGCGGGGGTGCGGGTCCACCGTGCGTCGCCGCGGGACGACTGCGATCTGTCGATCGACCTCGACGACGACCCGGGCGTCGCGCGCGCGGCCGTGGCGGCGCGCATCCCGCTGGTTCGCGGGCGCTGCGCCGGCGCGGCCGGCGAGGTGCTGGCGCTGGTGGGAGGACCGTGCGGCGTCTGCGGGCCCGCGCCGTTCGCGCCGCGCCCCGTCGGGTCCATGGACGGCCCGACCGCGGCCGCCACCGCCGCCCTGGTCGCCGCCGAGGCGCTCCGGCTGCTGCTTGAGCCGGCCACCCATGGGCGCCGCCAGCGATTCGACCTGGCCGCCGGCACCTTCACCGGCGACACGATCGCCACTGACGGCTGCGCGTGGTGCCGCCGGGCCCACACGTGAGGGTGTGGGTGCAACCGGAGACCAAGCTCGACATCGCCATCCGCGGCCTGCGCATCGACGCCGACCTGCGGGCGACGCTCGCCGGCGCTCCCGACCAGGCGCAGACCATCGAGCTGCTGGTCGATGATCATACCCGCGTCTCGGCGCCGGTCGACATCGCCGGGACCGCAGCGGCGCCCTTTCGTCTGCTGGGCACGAGCGACCGGTGCTGGCTCACCGACCCGCTGCGCGAGGACGCCACCCGCATCGCGGTGCAGCTCCCCGCACTGCCGCGGTTCCACGGGCGCCAGACCAGCAATGGCGTCCCCATGCGACGCCTCGCAACCCTGCTCGGCACCGTCCTGCTGGTGCACCCGGGCGGGGCGTGCGGCTTCAGCGTGCAGGGGGCGCCGTGTCGATTCTGCGTGGAGGGCGCGCGCAGCCGGGACGGGGTGCTCGGCACGGTTGCCGACGTCGTCGAGGTGGTGCGCGCCGCCTTCGAGGAGGGCGCCGCCGAGCTCGTGGCGCTCAACACCGATGCGTTCGACGTCGAAGCCGGCGGCCTCGCGTTCCTGGCGCCCTATGTGGAGGGCATCCGGCGCCACTTCGACACCCTCGTCGCCGTGCAGGTCCATCCGCCACGCGCCGACCGATGGATCGACTGGGCCTACGCCAACGGCGTCGATGCGATCAGCTTCAACCTGGAGGTGTTCGACCCGCACCTGCTCGACCGCCACTGCGTCGGCCGCACGCGCTACATCGGACGCCAGCGCTACCTCGATGCACTCGGTCACGCCGCGACGGTGTTTCCGAGCGGGACGGTGTGGAGCGATCTCGTGCTCGGGCTCGAGCCCGCGGAGTCCACCCTCGCCGGCATCGACGCCCTCGCCGCCCTCGGCGCCGTGCCCGTGGTGTCGACGCGCCGCGGGCTCGCGTCGCCGCCGCTCGATCCCGCAGTGCTAGCGCAGGTGCTCGCGCGACTGTACTCGGCCGTCCACGACCGCCGGATCAGCATGACCTGGGTCCGTGAGCTCTCCACGGGCATCACACCGCTGGAAGCCCACCCCGCTGCGGCAGGAGCGGGCCTCGGCCGCGCGCTCCAGGGGTTCGCCCGGTCGCGGCTCGGCGCGCTGGCCACACGCGGCCTCGCCCGCTTCCGGCGCCGGCTCCGCGTCAAGACCATCAGCGACTCGTTCGACGCGTCGCACCTTTGAACCAGGATCCGAGCACGCGCGGTTGAGCCGTCGCGGGCTTTCACCTACGTTCTCCGGTTCCGCAACCCCTCGCAGAAAGGACCTCCGTTGATGACCGATCTGATTCCTCCGCACGGCGGCGTCGCCGAGCCCGTGTCCTGCACGGTGTCGGGTGCCGACGAGGCCCGGCTCGTCGCGGATGCCGGGACGATGACCCAGGTTCCCGTCTCCGACGCCGACCTCTCGAGCCGTGTATCGCTTCGGCGACGGCGGACTCTCGCCCGCTCACCGGCCCGATGGACGCGGCCACCTACCACCGCGTGCTCGACGAGATGGTGCATCGAGCGCAACGGCACCCGCTACGCCTGGACGCATCCCGCTCAGCCTGCCCGTGACGCGTGCACTGGCCGGCGACGATCCGCCGCGGTCAGACCGTGGCGCTGGTAACACGGCGGCCAGCCGGTCGCCACCCTCGAGGTCAGCGACGTCTTCGAGTGGGACAAGCCCCACTATCTCCGCAGCGTCTACGGCACCGAGCGCACCGACCACCCCGGCGCCGACATGGTGCTCGTCGGGCGACGCCGACAAGACGCACCTCCTCGGCGGCACGATGCGGGTGCTGCCCGCAGCCGAAGCACCCCGAGTTCGGCAAGTACGTCCTCTCGCCCGCGCGAGGTCCGCGCGCTGCTGGCGGAGAAGGGCTGGGACCGCGTGGTGGCCTTCCAGACCCGCAACCCGCTGCATCGTGCGCACGAGTACGCCCTGGTCTACGGGCTGGAAACGCTCCTGCGCCAGGGGCACAACGCCGGTGCATGCCTGAATCCGCTGATCGGCGAGACCAAGGGCGACGACGTGCACGCCGACGTCCGCATGCAGACGTACGAGGCGCTGATCAGCACGCGAGCGCTGGGCGACGGCGACAGCGACCCGGACCTCTGGGGACCACGCGGCGAATCGGTCCCCGACCGCGTGATCCTGCTGGGCCTCGACATCAAGATGTTCTACGGCGGTCCGAGGGAGGCGGTGATGCACGCCATCTATCGGCAGAACTTCGGCTTCACCGACATCGTCATCGGCCGCAAGCACGCCGACGCCCCGTACCACGACGGCAGCGCCGATCTGGGGCGACTTCGACGCCCAGGAGATCTTCTCGGCTCTGCCGGGCGACCTGCAGATCCAGCCCGCTCAAGGTCGGCTTCGCCGCCTTCTACGAGTCGATCGGCCGCGTCGATCTGATGGACAACCACGCGGACGAGAAGCCGGTGTTCATCTCCGGCAAGGACGTGCGGAAGGCCCTCCTCGAAGGTCGCGAGGTCGATCCGCGCATCATGCGGCCCTCGACCTCACATATTCTCGCCGCCGCGATGCGACAGTCTCAGGCCTGACCGAAGCCAAGGCCACGCCCGATGCAGGTCGATGTCGAATGCCGCAAGTGCGGGCAACGCCGGCGACTCGATCTCGGGTCGCCGGCGGCAGGCCAAGCCGCCGACGAGTACCTGCACCTGGTGCGCGAGCGGCTCACACACCGGCCGAGTTTCTCCTGTTTCGGAGGCCATACGGAGCTGCGGCCGCCGGTACCCGAGTTCTGGGACGTGCGCTGGGAGACGCTCGGGTAGCGCGTCAGTCGTCGCGCTCGGCTCGCAACAGAATGAGCACGGCGCCGTCCGCCGCATGGGCGTCGCGCCCGACCCCGAAGACCATCGTCCCGCCATTGGCGAGCCGCACGTTGGTGTCGACCAGCCGGCGCCGCCCGTCGAGCAGGCGCACCTGCATCATGATGCGTTCGTCGTGCATCCCTTTCGGCAACAGCACCAGGGAACGCCCGTCCCCGACGTCGAACGACTCGGTGCTCCGCCACGCGACACGGCGCTGCTGCCGCCGGAGCAGATGATACGCCCGATAGCCGGCCAGCCGGCGCAGCCGCGGCCGCAGCGGTTCCAGCTGCGGATCGCAGATGCCGTCGTCACTGGCGCGCACGGTAGTGACCTGCACGGCGAGCGGCTGCGCCTCGGCGGCCAGCACCGGGGCCAACAACACGCCGCCGGCGACGGCCGCGAGCACGGCCGCTCGCATCAGCGGCCCTCCTCGTGACTCACCCAGATGATCGTGGTGCCGCTCTTGGGTTCGCGACGCACGGCGATGTCCTTGCCCGACAACCGGTCGATGTCGGCGTGGTTCATCGACCCGATGGCGCGTGCCTTCGACACCGATGCGACCGACGCCACCTCCACTTGACCCGCCGGCAGGCGCGTCACCCGCGGACGTCCGCTCTCCCGTAGCGGAGGCCGCACCCAGACAAACATGCTGGCCGCGAGCGCGGCGAGAGCTCCGCAGGCGGCAAGAGCGGGAGCGGAGCGCCGCAACGGCACGACGCGGGCCGGTGCCGCGCGCACGGCGTCAACGCGGGTGATGGTCGCCTCGACCGCCGGCCATACCCGCGAGAGGTCCAGCCGACTCGACTCCTGCTCCACCAGCGCTGCCACCGACTGGCGCATCGCCGTGAGCTCACCGATGGCGACCTCGCACGCTGCGCAGGAGGCCGCATGCTGGGCGACCTCGAGTAGCTGGGGGGGGCGCAACTCGGAGTCGACGAACGCGTCGAGAAGCTGCTCGATTTCGGGACAGGTCATCGGGATTCAACGAAGTCCGCGCAACCGCTCCTGCAGTTGGCGTCTGGCGTAGTGCAGCCGGCTCATGACGGTCCCCTTGGGACACTCGAGCACCTGGCTGATCTCCTCGTAGGAGAGTCCCTCCACCTCGCGCAAGACTATTACCGCTCGATGTTCTGCGGTCAACTCGCCGAGGGCGTGGTCGAGCGCGCGCGCCAGTTCCGCATTGCGCGCGCGGCGGAAGGGATCCGCCTGCCCGGTGGTGTCCGGGAAGGCGCCGAGCCGATCCTCGACGCCCTGGTCGCCCCGCGGCTCGAGCGTTGCCACGGGGGCCCTGGCCTCGCGGCGCTGGTGGTCGATGCAGAGATTCATCGCGATTCGGTACACCCAGGTGTAGAAGCCCGCCTCGCCCTTGAAGCGGTCGAGGCCCTGGAACGCCTTGGTGAAGGCCTCCTGCACGACATCGAGGGCTTCATCACGGTCGCGCAGCATCCCGATGGCCAGCGCCGCGATCTTGCGCTGGTAGCGCTCGACCAGCTCGCGGAAGGCGTCTCGATCCCCTCCTCGAGCTTGACGTACGAGCTCTTCATCGCTGGACTCCACGGCACGGTCGCTTTATCAGACGCCCGTGGGGCTTGGGTATTCACCGGTCAGCCGTGTACTTCCGCCCAATGCGCTCCTGACTTGACGTCGACCCGGAGCGGGACCTCGAGTGGCCAAACCCCCTCCATCGCCTCCCGCACCAGGTCCACCACGCGAGGGGCCTCGGCATCGGGCGCCTCCAGCACCAGTTCGTCGTGCACCTGCAACAACAGCTGCGCGCGCAAGCCGGCGGCGCGGAGCCGGCGCGCCACCTCCAGCATCGCCAGTTTGATCAGATCGGCCGCCGAGCCCTGGATGGGCGTATTGGTGGCCGCCCGCTCGGCGAACTGCCGCACGGCTGGGTCGCGGGCGCTCAGCTCCGGAAAATACCGCCGCCGCCCGAGCACGGTGGCGACGTAGCCCCGCTCCCGCGCCGTCGCGATGGTCTGGTCGACGAAACGGCGGACGCCGGGGTAGCGGGCGAAATACCCCTCGATGTACGCCTCGGCTTCGGCCACCGTGACCCCCATCTCGCGCGCAGCCCGCCCCGCCCCCATGCCGTAGACGATGCCGTAGTTCATCACCTTCGCGAGTCGCCGGCCCTCCGCCGGCGCGAGCTGGCCGAACACCTCCCGGGCGGTACGCGCGTGAATGTCCTCGTCGTGCGCGAAGGCGTCGATGAGCGCCGGATCCTCCGCGAGATGCGCGAGCAGACGCAATTCGATCTGCGAGTAGTCCGCCGAGATCAACCGGCAGCCCGGCGCTGCGACGAACGCCGCCCGGATGCGACGGCCCGCCTCGGAGCGCACCGGGATGTTCTGCAAGTTCGGGTCCGACGACGACAGCCGGCCGGTCGCAGCCACGGTCTGGTTGAACGACGTATGCAGCCGTCCGGTCCGTGGGTCCACCAACGCGGGCAGCGCATCGACATACGTGGACATGAGCTTCGAGAGCGCACGGTACTCGAGAATCTTCCGGGGTAACGGATGTTCGTGCGCGAGCCGGGTCAGCACGTCGACGTCGGTCGACAGACCGGTCTTGCCGCGCCGCACGCCACGCGTCGGGATCTTGAGCCGCTCGAAGAGCACCTCGCGCAGCTGCGGCGGCGAATTGACGTTGAACTCGCCTCCAGCGTCTGCGTGGATCTCCGTCAGGAGCCGCGACATGCGGGCGCCGAACTCGGCCGACAGCGCAGCCAGCGCGGGACGATCGACGGTGATCCCCGCCAACTCCATGCCGGCCAGCACCTCGGCCAACGGCATCTCGAGGTCGCGAAACAGCGCGTCCATCTCGTGGGTGCGCAGCCGCGCCGCCAGCTCGGCACGCAGCGGATGCGCCACGCGCGCCGCGCGCGCGAGCGACGGTGCGCCGTCGCCGACCTCGACAGGCACGCCCAAGATGTCCTCCGCCAGGCTGGCGATCCCATGGTCCGGCCTCGAGGGGTTCAGGCAATACGAGGCCAGCGCCACGTCGAACGCCGGGCCGGCAAGGGTGAGGCCGCGGCGCGCCAGCGCCACGCGTAGAGCTTTCAAGTCGGCGCCGATCTTTTCGACGGCGAGATCGCCCAGTGCCGGCGCGAGGGCCTGCTGGACGTCGCCGGCGTCGGGGCCGGTGACGATCAGGACCGGATCCGCTGGTGCCGCCACCGCGAGGCGCCGGAGTGCGGCGGCGGTGGCCCGCGGCGAGTCGAACTCCGCGACCAGCGACAGCGCGGGCGCGGCTCGCAGCGCCTGCAGCGCCGCCGTGACCGCGGGCGCATCCGCCAGCTCGCGGACCGCCACCGCGAGCGGCTCGCCCGCACCGCCCAGATCGCGGAGGAGCGAACGCATCTCGAGTTCGGCCAGCAACGCGCGCAGCGCCTCGGTATCGGGGCCAGCCCACCGGATCGCGTCCAGGTCGAGCCGGACAGGGAGGTCGCACCGGATGGTCGCGAGCGTCTTGGACAGCCGCGCGACATCGGCTTCGCGCCCGAGCGTCTCGCGCAGCTTCTTGGCCCCCCGAACACCGCTCTGCTCCACCAGATCGAGCCGCTCCAGGATGGTCTCGACCGGGCCGATCTTCTGCACGAGCGCCGTCGCGGTCTTCTCGCCGATCCCCGGAACACCCGGGATGTCGTCGGTCGCATCCCCCATCAGCCCGAGCACGTCGGGGACGTACGGGGGGTCGACGCCGAAGCGCTCCCGCACCTCGGCTACCCCGATGCGACGGTCGCGCATGGTATCGTAGAGCGTGGTGCGCTCGTCGACGAGCTGCATCATGTCCTTGTCGCCGGTGACGATCACCGTTTCGAGGCCGGCCGCGCTCGCCTGCGCCGCCAACGTGCCCAGGACGTCATCGGCTTCGACGCCGGGCTCCTCGATCGCGGGGAGCCGCAGCGCCGCCACCAGCCGCCGGATGTAGGGGAGCTGCGGGCGTAGCTCGGCGGGCATCGGTGGTCGCGTCTGCTTGTAACCCGCGTAGAGCTCGTCGCGGAACGTCGCGCCCGGCGCGTCGAACACCACCGCGAGTCGCGCCGGACGACGCTCGCGCAGCAACTTTGCCAGCATGTTGGCGAACCCGAGGATCGCGTTGGTGGGAAGCCCCTGCGAGGTGCTGAGCGCCGGGAGGGCGTGGAAGGCCCGGTAGACGTAGCCGCTGCCGTCGATCAGGTAGAGGCGTGATGCGTCGTCCGACATGCGCAGTTGCTCGGCGAGAGGTTCGCCGGTACGGTGCTCCGAATCTTGACAGCGAAACTCGAAGTGTTAAGAACCGCCCCCGAATTCTGAGCCAGGTAGCTTCGCCCAGCAGGGTTACATGATCGAAGTCGCGAACCTGAGCAAACGCTACGGCGACCTCACAGCGGTCCAGGACGTCTCCTTCACCGCCGCCCCGGGGGAGATCCTCGGCTTTCTCGGGCCGAACGGCGCGGGCAAGACCACCACCCTGCGGGTCATCACGGGCTTCCTTCCCGCCACCACGGGTACCGTGCGGGTCTGCGGATTCGACGTCTTCGAGCAATCCGCCGAGGTGCGCCGCCGCATCGGATACCTGCCGGAGAACCCGCCCCTCTATAACGACATGACGGTCGTGCCCTACCTGCGTTTTGCCGCCAAGCTCCACGGCCTCGCTCGCGCCGACATCCCGGCGGCGATCGACCGGGTCGTCGACGCCTGCGGCCTGTCGCAGGTGACCGGCCGGCTCCTCGGGCACCTGTCCAAGGGCTACCGGCAGCGCGTCGGGCTCGCGCAGGCGCTCATCCACGAGCCCGAGGTGCTCATCCTCGACGAGCCCACCAACGGCCTCGACCCTGGCCAGATCCGCGACATGCTGGCGTTCATCCGATCCCTGGGCGCGAAGCGCACCATCGTGCTGTCTACCCACATCCTGTCGCAGGTGCTGAGCGCCTGCCACAAGGTGGTCATCATCAGCGAGGGCCGGGCGGTGCTCGAGGCGCCCCTGGGCGATCTCACGCGCGATCGCTCGCTGGAAGACGTCTACACCCAGGCCATCTCGGGCGGCCTGAACCCGACAGGGGCGCCGGCCTGATGCGCAATACGCTCACTATCGCCGGGCGCGAGGTGCGCTCGTACTTCTCGTCACCGGTAGCCTACGTGCTCCTGGCGGCATTCCTCGCACTGGCGGGATACTTCTTCTACGCACTCTTGACCGGCTTCAACCAGGCGCTCGCGCTCTACACGATGATGCGCAACCCCGAGATGCTGCAGCGCTTCAACCTGAACGAAATGGTGATCAGGCCGCTGCTCCACAACATGTCCGTGCTGCTCATCTTCATCATCCCGGCGCTCACCATGCGCATGTTCCCGGAGGAGAAGCGCGCCGGCACCTACGAGCTGCTCCTCACCTCGCCCGTGCGGATCGGCGAGATCGTCGCGGGCAAGTTTCTGGGCGGGCTCGTCCTGGTCGCCCTCATGGTCGCGTTGTCGGGCCTCTTCGGTCTTCTGCTGTCTCGCTACGGCAACCCGGAAGTGCCCATGATGTTGACGGGCTATTTTGGACTTTTCCTCATGGCGGTGGCTTTTCTCGCCATCGGCACCCTGATCTCGTCGTTCACGGACAACGTGGTGGTGGCGTACGTCGGAACGCTCTTCGCGTTGCTGGTCCTCTACACCATCGGGTGGCTCGGCGAGACGCTGACGGGGTTCTGGGGCTCCGTCGTACGGTACATCTCGGTCACGGACCATTTCCAGGAACTCACCAAAGGCGTCATCGACACCAAGAACTTGGTGTATTTCGCCACCATCCTGATCGTTTCGCTGTTTCTGACCCACCGGTCCGTCGAATCGGTGCGCTGGAGGTAGGCCGTGCGGAAATCGGCCTCGATCTTCGGCCTGCTGGGCCTGCTGTTCCTCGCCTTCGGCTTCATCGCCACCGGGTTCGTCACGTCGCCGTGGACGGATCCCTACGTGCTGCTGAACGTCGTCCTGGGCGCGGTCCTGCTGCTGCTCTACCTGGCGTTCGGCCTCGACAACCTGCGCAGCCTGATGGGATCGCGGGCCACCCGCTACGGCGCCAGCGCCCTGCTCTACTCGCTGCTGTTCGTGGCGCTCGTGCTGGGTCTCAACTACCTCGGCACGCGCTACCGCAAGAAGTGGGACTTCACGGAAGCGAGCGTCTATACGCTGTCACCGCAGTCGCAGAAGGTGGCGAGGGCGCTGACGGAGAAGCTGGTGCTCACCGGCTTCGCCGAGCGCGGCAGCGACACGCAACTCGAGACCGTGTTCGAAGGCTTCCGCGACGCCAACCCCGGCCGGGTCGAGACGCGCATCGTCGACCCGGACAAGGAGCCCGCCCTCGCCGAACAGATGAAGATCACCACCGTGCCGAGCGTGCACATCGAGTACGGCAAGGAATCGTTCGTGGTGACGGCTCCGAGCGAGGAAACCGTCACCAACGGCATCATTCGGGTGACGCGCCCGGGCAAGAAGGTGGTGTACTTCACCGAGGGCTTCGGAGAACCCCCGCTCGCGGGCCCCGAGGACCCGAAGGGCTTTGCCGCGATCAAGCTGGCCCTCGAGCAGGAGAACTACGAGGTGAAGCCGCTGCTGCTGCCGTCTGCGGAACGCGTTCCCGACGACGCCAGCGTGGTGGTGCTGGGCGGGCCCACGCGCCCCCTGACCGATGGCGCGGTCGCCGCCCTGGGAGCCTATCTCGATCGGGGCGGCCGTTTGCTCGCCATGCTCGGGCCACGCGGCGCGGGTGAGAAACTGACGGCCCTCCTGGCCGACTGGGGCGTCAAGGTCGGGCGCAATATCGTCATCGACCGCGAGGTGCGGTTGTTCGAAGGACCGCGCCTCGGCGTCGTCCCGCTCAGCCGCTCGTACGGCACCCACCCCATTACGCAGGGCTTCCGTGATTTCACCATCTACCCGCAGACGGCCAGCGTCGAGCCCGCCGCGACGGGGAAGCAGGGGCTCCAGGCCGTCACCCTCGTACGCACCAGCGAGACGAGCTGGGCCGAGAGCGATGTCGAAGGGGTGTTCACCCAGGGCGTCGCCAACCTGGACGAGGACGACGTGAAGGGGCCGGTATCGATCGGCGTCGCGGTCACCGCCAAGCTGAAGGAGATGGGACGCACGCCTCCCGAGGGCGTCACGGAAGCCCGTCTGGTCGTCTTCGGCACGCCGATGTTCGTGGACAGCCAGCAGCTCTCGCAGTCGCCTCTCAATGGGGATCTCTTCCTCAACGCCGTCGGCTGGCTGGTGGGTCAGGACGAGCTCGTGTCCATTCGCACCCGGAGCGTGCGCGCGTCGCGCGCCGACCTGACTCCGGCCCAGGCGGCCCGCGTGTTCTACCTCTCCGTGTTCATCATCCCACAGCTCTTGATGGCGCTGGGGATCTGGGTCTGGTGGCGCCGGAGAGCGGCGTGAAGCTCGGTCGGATCGGATTCCTTTTCCTGCTGGTCGCGGCGCTCGGGGCCTACATCTACAAGGTGGAGGTCCCCAAGGCCCGCGAGGAGGCCACCAAGGCCAAGTTGCTGACGGCGTCGCCCGACGACGTCACCGCAATCACGCTCGCCTTCCCCGACCGGGAGGTCGCGCTACGCAAGCAGGACGGGGAGTGGCGGCTCGTGAAGCCCATCGAGGCCCGCGCCGACGATGCCGCAGTCAAGGCGCTGCTCGGCAGCCTGACCGGTGCGCAGATCCAGCGGACGCTCGACGAGTTGCCCGCAGACCTCGCGAGCTTCGGGCTGGACGCCCCGAATCCCACCGTTCGCCTGGGCACGGCCGCGGGCGACCTGCCGCCGATCGCCGTCGGCAAGAACGCCGCCGTCGGCGGGAACGTCTACGTCCGCATCGGTGACGCCCCGAAGGTACTCCTCACGCCGGCGACGATCCGGACCGCGCTCGACAAGCAGGCCAAGGATCTCCGCGACAAGCAGCTCCTCACCTTCAAGGACGACGACGTCACCCGCATCGAGATCGCCCCCGCGGGGGGCGCGACCGTGGCCCTCGTCCGCAAGGAGAAGGACGTCTGGACGCTCGAGCCGGGCGGGCAACCGACGGATCTCACCGAAGTGCGCTCGTACCTCTCGTCATTGCGTGCGGCGCGGGCCATCGACTTCCCCGACACGACGGCGGCGGCGGCCGGACTCGACGCTCCTCGCCTGACCGTCACCGCGCAACTCGGCCCCGCCGGCTCACAGAGCCTGCTCCTCGGCGGCGAAACCACGGAAGGGACCCAGAAGCAGGTCTTCGCCAAGCGCAGCGACCAGCCCA
This sequence comes from uncultured delta proteobacterium, assembly GCA_963851365.1. Classification (GTDB taxonomy): domain Bacteria; phylum Desulfobacterota; class Binatia; order DP-6; family DP-6; genus CAVQLX01. Next base: position 207,208 of record CAWKPA010000004.1, read on the forward strand.
CCATCGTGACGCTCGGCGATTGGTCGTTCCGGACACTCGGCAAGGATGCCTGGCAGTTCCGTGACAAGACCGTCCTCGGCTTCGGCGACGATCGCGTCGGGCGCATCGTCCTCGAGCGCAAGGACGGCCCCGGCGCCACGCTGGTCCACGGCCAGCCGGGGGGATGGACGGTGGACGGCGCCGAGCAATCCCGCGGTGGCGCCATCCAACGCTTCGTCGAGGATCTCCGCGAGCTGAAGGGCTCATCCATCGCGCAGGAGCCCGCCAAGGATATCGGGCGGTTCGGCCTCGGAGCGCCGGACATCAGGATCACGATCGTCGACCGCGACCAGCAGCCGATCGGTACCGTGTTGCTCACCAAACACGACGGCGCCTACTACGCCATGCGCGAAGGGGGCCAGACGGTATTCGAGGTGCGCGACTACATGTACACGCGCCTCGACAAGCAGCAGCGCGACTTCGTCGGCCCGGAGCCGGCCCCCGCGGTGGTCAAGCCGGACGCCCCCGGCGAGCCCGGCGACGACGACGATCTCCTCGACGATCCCGCGGAAGAGTAGGCGTCGAGCCTTCGCCTCTCGCTCCGGCGGCCGCCGGACTCAGCCGGCGAGTTCCGCCAGCGCGCCCAGCAACGCGTCGCACTCCTCATCGGTGCCGATCGTGATGCGCAGGGCGTCGAAGAGCCGCGGCGTCGCGAAGTGACGAATGAATATCCCACGCGCGGCGAGGGCGGCGGCGACCGGCGCCTGATCCACCCCCGGCCGGCGGGCGAGCACGAAGTTCGCCTGCGACGGCGGGATGACGAAGCCCATCCCGGCCAGCGCCGCGGTGACCCGCGTCCTGGTCGCCCGGATGCGCTCGACGGCGGTCCGCATCGCGGGCAGGTCGGCCAACGCCGCGATGGCCGCCACCTGGGTCAGTCGGTTCACGTTGTAGGAATCCCGTACCGTGTGCATACCCGCGAGCAGCTCCGGGTGCCCGAAGGCAAGACCGCACCGAAGCCCCGCCAGGGAGAACGACTTGGAGAGCGTCCGCAGAATCACCACGTTCGGCAGGCGACCGGCCAGGTGGATCGCACTCTCGTCCGCGAAGTCGACATAGGCTTCATCCACGACCAGCACGCCAGTGACCGCGTGCGCCAGCGCTTCGACCTCGGCCAGCGGCACCAGCGTTCCCGACGGTGAGTTCGGGTTGCACAGGAACGTGACACGCGCCGACGCGGACGACAGCAGGGGCGGGACGCGCCAGTCGTCGGGAAAGGGCACCTGCACCGCCTGCCCCCCCTGCACGGCCACGAGCGTCTCGTAGAGGCTGTACGTGGGCACGGGGAACGCGACGCGCTGCCCCGGATCGATGGTGGCGCGCAGCAGCAGCGCCAGCAGCTCGTCCGAGCCGTTGCCCACCATGATGTGGTCGGCTGGCACCGCGTAGACCGCGGACGCCTGCCGCCGCACCGCCAGCGCCTCGGGGTCGGGATAGAGCCGCACCTCATCCCCGATCGCGGCGCGCAGCGCATCCAGCACGGCTGCCGACGGCGGGTAGGGGTTCTCGTTGGTGTTGAGCTTGATGACACGCCGGCCGGGCGCGGGTTGCTCGCCCGGCACGTAGGGAGCGACGCCCCGGACTGCCGGACGCAGCCAGTCGGCCGGTCGAGACGGGCGGCTCACAGGAGAAAGTTGCCGATCCCGGCCGCCACGGGTCTACCGGGATCCTGCTGCCAGGCCAGTACGCGAACGTTCGCGATCCGCCGCCCCTGCTTGACGATCTCCGCCCGACCCCGCGTGTCGCGCGGGCCGACCGAACGCAGAAAATCGACGCTGAAGGTGATCGGCTTCGGCACCCGCTCGCTGTCGGCCAGGTCGATGGCGGCCACCAGCGCCGTCAACTCGAGGAATGCGCCCACGACACCGCCGTGCACGGCCGGCAGCGCGGCGTTCCCGACCAGGTCCTCGCGGAAAGGAAGGACGCACACCAGGCCCTCTGCGTCCTCCTCGAGGCGGACATCGAGAAATCGCGCATACGGAATGGCCGCCAGTGCCTGGCGACCTCTCACCCGTCCCCCCGGTCCCGCTCGCGCAGGGCCCGCAGCATCGGACTCTCGCGCGGGTTGGCCCCAAGCATGAACGTCCCGACACACGTGGCGAAGGGGTCGTCGGCCCTCCGATCCCACGCCCGGCCGCGGACGAACGCGACGTGCTTGGTCAGCTTGTAGCAGTCGACTTCTCCCAGCAAGTCCATGCGCGGACCGGCCGCCCGGAGATAGTCGAGCCGCAGATCGAGCGTGGCGATCGGCGTCAGTTCCTCCAGGCTGCACGAGACGGCGAGCCCACCCGCGTGATCGAGCAACGTGGTGATCGCCCCGCCGAACACCACGCCGCGGGCCGGGTCCCCGATCAGCTCCTCCCGGTGGGGCAGCCGCACGACCGCGCGGTGCGGCCCGATCTCGACTACCTCCATGCCGATCCGCCGGCAGTGGGGAATGTGGTCGACCATCTCGCGCCGCGCCGGCCCGAAGAAGGACTCGAGAGCATACCGCCGGGGTCCATCCGTCACCCCGACGCGACTACCGCGAAGCGCGCGGCCCTGCAACGCGGCCCGCCGGCCGCTCAGTCCGCAGCCGGCGCCGCAGTGGCGACGTCGCGCGGGTAGACCCGCAGGCTCGTCCACCGGCGGAGCTGGACCTTGCCGGATTCGAAGCCGCGCGGCTTCGACACATCGGCCGCGCGACAGACGTGCACCTCCACCTTGCCGGCGCCGCGCCCTTTCGAGTGCCACGCGGCGAGCTCCGCCGCGCGCTGCAGCACCGCCTGCGGGAGCGCCGGGAGGTCGTCCGGGTTGCGCACCACGACATGGCTGCCCGAGAAGCCGGCGACATGCAGCCACCAGTCACGGGGTTCCGCCACCTCGAACGTCAGACGGTCGTTCTCGACGTCTCCCTTGCCGACGAGCACGTCGAACCCGTCCACCACGATCAAGCGGTAGGGGCGCCCCTTGCTGCCCACGTCGAGTCAGCGCACGGGGGCGGCGCCGCGGCGCCGGCTCTGTGCCGCCCGCTCGCGCGCGCGGTCTCGCAACAAGGGCTCCATCTCGGTCATGAGCGCGTCGACTTCGGCACGCTGCGGCGTCCCCTCCGCAAGGAGCGGTTTCGCTCGCTCGTAGTGGCTGAAGGCCTGTTCCAGCTCCCCGCGCAGCAGGGCAGCGGTCCCGAGTTGGTAGAAGCCCTGCGCCTGGTCGCCGCCGCGGCCGAGCGCCATCCCCAGCAGGCGATGCGCCTCGTCGAGGTCACCGTCGAGCCGGAGAGCCCGCTCGTACTCCCGCTTGGCGTCGCCGGGCTTGCCCGCGTCGGCCAGCGCCTTGCCCAGCTGCAGGTGCGTCCATCCGTCGCCCGGCTTCGCCGCGAGGTATCTCTCGAACGCAGCGATCGCCCGGGCGGGCTCTTTGGCCGCGAGGTATACCGAGCCGAGCGATCGCTCCACGCGCGAGCCGTAGCCAAGCGCGCGCGCGCGCTCGAGGGCCGCCCGGGCCGGCTCGAGTCGGCCCACGGTCTGGTAGACGCGCCCCAGCAGGAACTGCCGTTCGGCATCATCGGGCCGCTCCTCGACTCGCCGCCGGTACGCCGCGATGATCCCTTCCGCCGGACCGTCGAGCGCGCTCGCGACGGCCTTGGCCTCGAGGAACTCGGCGCTCGCCCGCGGCCGGCCCGGCGGCGTCGCAAGACCGCGCGACCGGATGGCGCTCTCGGCGTGGGCAACGCGATCCTCGGTCACCGGGTGCGAGAGCATGTAGGGCGGCACGCCGGTCGGATTGACCCGCTGCTCGACGAGCAGCTCCTTGAAGAAGGACGCGAGCGCGTTCGGGTCGTACCCCGCTTCGGTCATGGTCTGAAGCCCGAGAAAGTCCGCTTCCTGCTCGAAGTCGCGAGAGTACTTGAGCTGGGCGGTCTGCGCCGCGGCCATCGCACCCACCGCCAGCACCGGATTCACGGCCGCCAGCAGCATCCCGAGGAGCGATGCCGCCGACCACATGGTGCCCGCCTGTTGCAGGCGAACGACGTGGTGCGCGTTCACGTGACCGATCTCGTGGCTGAGCACACCGAGGACCTCGTCTTCGGTATTCGCCCGGGCAATGAGGCCGGTGAACATGAAGATATAGCCGCCCGGCACCGCGAACGCATTGAGCGTCGGGCTCTCGATCACGAAGAAGCGATAGTCGAACTCCTGCGGGCCGATGGTCTCGACCAGCTTGCGGCCGGCGCTCTGAATCCATTCGGTGAGAGCCGGGTCGTCGGCCAACGGGAGTTGGGAGCGCGCCTCGAGAAAGAATCGGCGGCCGAGTTCCCGCTCGCCACCGCCGCGCGCCGCCACCTGCGGCGGGACCGCCAGCACCACGGTCAGGAGCAGCGCAAGCAGCCGCATCATCGGGCCCACCGCCGCGCCACATCGCGCGCGAAGTACGTCACGATGACGTCGGCACCCGCGCGCCGAATGGCGAGCAGCGTCTCGTCCACCACCCGGCTCTCGTCGAGCCAGCCTTGCGCCGCCGCCGCCTTCACCATCGCATACTCGCCGCTCACCTGATACGCCGCAACCGGCCACCCGAAGCGTTCCTTCACGCGCCGAACGACGTCGAGGTACGGCAGTGCCGGCTTCACCATCACGATGTCGGCCCCTTCGTCGATGTCGAGCGCGACTTCCCGCATGGCCTCGTCACCGTTGGCGGGGTCCATCTGGTAGCCGCGCCGATCGCCGAACTGCGGCGTTGATTCGGCCGCCTCGCGGAAGGGGCCGTAGAACGCCGACGCGAACTTCGCCGCGTACGACATGATGGGCACCTGAGTGAAGCCCGCCTCGTCGAGCACCTGCCGAATGCGACCGACCCGCCCATCCATCATGTCGGACGGTGCGACCAGGTCCGCGCCGGCGCGAGCATGCGCCAGCGCGGCCGCCGCCAGCACGCCCAGCGTGGAGTCGTTATCCACTTCGTCGCCGTCCAGGACGCCGCAGTGACCATGGTCGGTGTATTCGCAGAGACAGACATCCGTCATCAGGACCAGCGCCGGCGCGGCGCGGCGGATGGCTTCCAGCGCCCGCGGGACGACCCCGCCTGGGTCCTGCGCGCCACTGCCCGCGGCGTCCTTGCCGTCGGGGACGCCGAAGAGCAGCACCGCGCCGACGCCGAGGTCCACCAGACGCCGGCACTCCTCCGCAGCGCGGTCGACGGACAACTGCGCGACGCCGGGCATGCTCGAGACTGGTCGCTCGATCCCCGTCCCGGGCACTACGAACAGCGGCTGCACAAGCTGAGTCGTGGCGACGCTGGTCTCCCGCACCAGCCGGCGGAGCGCTTCGCTCCGGCGCAGCCGCCGCGGGCGGTACGCGGGGTAGCGACTCATCGCCCCTCCCTGTCTAGTCGATCCGCGGCGGTGTTGCAAAAATGCTTCACCAGCGCCGCGGCGAGCGCCGTCGCAGTGTAGTCGCGGGGACAGACCTGGACGGTCAGCCCGATCTCGCGTGCGGTGTCCGCAGTGACCGGCCCGATGCAAGCCACCACCGTCCGCGCAACGGCGCGCACGCCGTCGGGGCCGACCAGCGCGGCGAAGTGCCGCACCGTCGAGCTGCTCGTGAAGGTCACGGCATCGATCGCCGCCGTGGCCAGCGCGGCGCGCAGCCCCGACACGTCGGCGTCCGGCGGCGTGATCGCCCGGTACGCGACGACTTCATCCACCGTGGCGCCGCGTGCGGCCAGCGCTTCGGGCAGGATCGGCCGGGCGCCCTCCGCGCGCGGCAGCAGGACGCGCCGGCCCGCCATGTCCTCGGCGGCGAGCGCGTCGAGCAACCCTTCCGCCCGGAACTCCCGAGGCACCACCGCCGGCCGTAGCAGCCGGCGCTCCAACTCCGCCGCCGTCTCGGGGCCGATGGCGGCCAAGCGCACGCCCGCCAGCTCGCGGATGTCTCGACCGAGCGCCGCGAAGCGCGCGAAGAACGTGCGCACGCCGTTCGAGCTGGTGAACACCACCCAGTCGTACGTTGCGGCCGAGGCGGCGACCCGATCGAGCGGCGCCGGGTCGACGGGCGGCGCGATGGCAATGGTGGGGAACACCAGAGCCTCGGCACCAGCATCCTCGAGCGCGCGTGCGAGGTCGCCCGCCTGCTCGCGCGGCCGCGTGACCACGATGCGCCGGCCGAACAACGGGCGCTTCTCGAACCAGCTAATCTCCTCTCGCAGCGCGACCACGGTCCCGACGACGCACACGGCAGGCGGCCCGACCTCCGCTCCGACCGCCCGCGCGGCGAGGGTCGTCGCGGTGCCCTCGACCGTGCGCTGCGTGCCGAGCGTCCCGCGCTCCACGATCGCCGCGGGCGTCTCCGGGTCGAGGCCGGCCGCGACGAGTGCGGCGAGCACACCGCCGAGCTGGCGCACCGCCATCAGGAACACGAGGGTACCGCCGTGACGCGCGAGCTCGGGCCACGGCAGCGCCGGGACGTCGGGCGCGGCGGCGCCGGGCGCCCACGCCTGATGACCGGTCGCGATGGTCACCAACGATGCGTGGTCGCGGTGGGTGAGCGGCATCCCCGCGTAGGCGGGGACGGCGACCGCGGACGTCACGCCGGGGACGACGTCGAACGGGATGCCCGCCTGACGCAGGGCGAGCGCCTCCTCACCCCCGCGCCCAAACACGAAGGGGTCGCCGTTCTTGAGGCGCACCACGAGCTTCCCGCGCCGCGCACGCTCGACCAGCAACGCTTCAATGGCCTCTTGTGCGAGCCGCTCACCGCCGCCGTGGGATCGACCGACACACACGATCTCGGCATCGGCGCGGACCGACTCGAAGACGCGCGCGGGCACCAGGTAGTCGTGGACCACGACGTCGGCGCGCGCCAACCAGCGCTGGCCGTGCAGCGTGAGAAGCCCCGGATCGCCGGGGCCGGCGCCCACCAGCACGACGCGCCCGCTCATCGACCCAGCACCCGTCCCGCGCCCCGATCGAGCAGCCGCCGCGCCAAGTCTGCGCCCAGCGCCCGGGCGTCGGCGCGCGCCGCAGCGCCGGCGTCCTCGAACCATTCGCGGCCATCCAGATCGCTCACCTGGACCCGCAGCGACACCCGGTCGGCCGAGATGCGGGCGTATGCCGCCAGGGGCGTATTGCAGTCCCCGCCGATACCGAGCAGGAAGCCTCGTTCCGCCGCCACGGCGTCCGCCGTGTCGGCATCGGCGACGGCCACGAGCAGCTGCTGCGTCTCCGCATCGGCGGCACGGCACTCGAGCGCAAGCGCGCCCTGCCCCGCGGCCGGAAGCAGCTCGTCGGGATCGAGCGGTCGAGCAGCAGGCTCGTGCACCCCGAGCCGCTCGAGGCCAGCGGCCGCCAACAGGATCGCGTCGATCGCCCCCGACCGCCACCGGGCGAGCCGAGTGTCCACGTTGCCGCGCAGGAAGACTACGTCGAGATCGCGCCGTCGTGCGAGTAACTGCGCGCGCCGGCGCACGCTGGCGGTGCCGACGCGCGCCCCATGGGCGAGTCCGGCGAGGCCGCCCGTGGCACCGCCGACCAGCACGTCCCGGGCGTCGGCCCGCGGCGGCACGGCCCCGATCGCGAGGCCATCGGCCAGCGCCGCCGGCATGTCTTTCATCGAATGGACCGCACAGTCGATCCGCCCCGCCGCCAGCGCTTCCTCCAACTCCTTCACGAACAGCCCCTTGCCCCCGACCGGGGCCAGGGCCCCTTGCGACAAGCGATCGCCGCTGGTCCGGATCACGACCGTATCGACGACCAGATCAGGGTGGCGCTCGAGCAGCCGGGCGCACACCTGGGCGGTCTGCGCCCGCGCCAGGGCGCTGCCACGCGTGCCGACGCGAACCACCCGCGAGGCCATCGCCCTCACCCGTCCTCGTCGTCGGGTGGCTCGTCGCCCTCGAGCCGAAAGAGCGACCGTGCCGCCTCGACGTAGAAGGGCTCGCCGCGCTCCGCCTGATGACGACGGAGCGCGGTCACCGGGTGATGCAAGATCTTGTTGACGATGGCGCGCGTCAGGCGTTCGATCGCGTCGCGTTGGCGCGGATCCACCGAACCAAGCGCGGCGAGATGGCGCGCCACTTCGCGCTCGCGAATGGCATCCAGCTTCTCGCGCAACGCGACGATCGTAGGCACCACGTCGAGTCCCTCGAGCCAGCGCCAGAACGCGTCCACCTCGACGTCGACGATGGCCTCGGCGCGGAGCGCCTCGCTCGCCCGCACCCCGCGGTTCTCGGCGATGACGCCGTCGAGGTCGTCGACGTCGAACAGGTACACGCCGTCGAGGTCGTTGACCGCCGGTTCGATGGACCGCGGCACGGCGAGGTCGATCAGCAGCATGGGCCGCCCGCGACGCTCGCGCAGCGCATCTTCGATCTGCGCGACCCGCAGCAGCACGTCCCCGCCCGCGGCGCTCACCACCAGATCGGCCTGAGGCAGCATGCGGACGAGTCGCTCGAACGGCACCGCGAGGCCGCCGAGTTCGCGGGCCACGTCCGCGGCGCGCTCGAAGGTGCGATTGGCCACCATCAACGTGCCGGTGCCCTTCGCGAGCAGCTGCCGCGCCGTCAACTCGCCCATGGTGCCCGCACCGATCAGGAGGGCGGTCTTGTCGTCGAAACGATCGAAGACGTCACAGGCCCGTTCGACCGCGGCCGATCCCACCGACACCGCGCGCGCCGCGATGCCGGTTTCGCTCCGGATGCGCTTCGCCACCGAGAACGACTTGTGAAAGCACCGGTGCAAGACGCGCCCGGAGGCCCCGGACGCCGCGGCGACCGCGTACTGGTCCTTCAACTGCCCCAGTACCTGCGGCTCGCCGACGACCATCGAGTCCAGACTCGACGCGACCCGGAAGAGATGCCGCACGGCCTCGCGATCACGATGCGTGTAGAGTCGGCCCTGCAGATCGCCGGTGGGCAGGGCGTGCGTGTCGGCGAGGAACGCCGGCAGCACGCTCGCGATCGCCTCGGGGTCGCTCCCGCTCGCCATCACCTCGACCCGATTGCATGTGGACAGGATCACGCCTTCCTCGACGGCTGGACGGCGCACCAAGTCCTGCAGCGCGACCTCCAGGCGGCCGTTCGCGAACGCCACCCGTTCCCGCACCTCGATCGGCGCCGTGTGGTGGCTCAGACCGACCAGGACGATCCGATGCGCCACCTAGAACGCTCCGCCGTGGCTGCCGAGACCGAGCATGTTCACGCTGACCAGCGAGACCAGGATGACCGCGAAGCCGGCGATGGTGAGCTGCGCGGCTCGCCGGCCACGCCAGCCCGCCGTGATGCGGCCCTGCAGCAGGACCGTATAGAGGCCCCACACGAGGATCGAGAACAACAGTTTCGGGTCGGTGACCCAATCGCCTCGCTCCCAGGCTTCGTGCGCCCAGACGATGCCGGTCAGGATCGCCAGCGTCAGCAGGATGAGCCCCCACTTGAGGGCGCTGTAGCTCACCTGATCGAGTCGCTCGAGCGACGGCAGGGAGCGCAGGACACCGCGGCCGCGGTGGGCCTTCAGCCGGCGTTCCTGGATCAGATACAGCACGCTCGCGCTGCACGCGATGGCGAACACCGCGTCACCGAGGAGCGCCAGCAGCACGTGTACCGGCAGCCACACGCTGCGCAGCACCTGCGGAAGCGGCTGCGCGCCGCCCTTGATCATACTCGCGGAGAGCGCGATGCCGAACGCGAGCGGCATCACGACGGCGCCGAGCGCGATCAGCGGCGCCCTTCGCTGCACCAGCAGGAAGATGGCGACCAGCATCGCCGCCAACAACGACAGGCCCTCCCCGAAGTTCGCCACGGGGATATGACCGACGAGGGTCGCGCGCGTCACCAGAGACACCACATGGAGGGCAAGCCCGGCGCCGACGAGCCAGTGGAAGAGTCGCGTGGGAAAATCGCGACGCATCGCCACGCCGACCAGTGCCGCGATCGTGGCGGCGAGGTAGAATGCGGCGGCGCCGCGGAGCAGGGCGACTTCCATGACGCCCTATCCCACCGCCGGGATACCGAGGCGATCGAGCGTGCACGACGCGCCGGCGAGCCGCCCCAGCAACGCGTCGATGGCCGCACGATCTCCCTGCCGCACGAGCTCTCGGAGCGGAGAGGCGACGAGCGCAGACAGGACGGTCGGACGCGTCGGATCGCCGGCGAGAACGCGACGGACCGCCGCCAGGATGGCCACCAGCGGGCCGTACTCCTCGCCCAGATGGGCGTCGAGCTCACGCCGGAGTGCGCCGGCCAACGCCGGGCTCGCCCCGCCCGTGCCGATCGCCACCTGGAGCTCGCCGCGCGTCACCACCGCCGGCGCAAGGAATGAGCAGGCCTCGGGGACATCGACGACGTTCAGCAGGACCCGCTCCTGGAGCGCCTCGTCACGCAGCCGCGCGATCAGGTCCGGATCACGCGTGCTGGCATAGGCGAGGGTCGCTCCGGCGAGATCGCCCGGACGGTAGGGTCTCGCCAGCCACCGGACCGCCCCGGTGTCGGCGAGCTGCCGCAGGCCCGGCGCGAGGGTCTCCGTGACGACGGTCACATCCGCGCCGGCACGCCAACAGGCCTCGACCTTGCCCTCGACCAAGGCGTCCCCGCCGACGACGACGCACCGGCGGCCCTCCAGGCACAGGAACACCGGATGGGTTCGCATGGGGTGAAGATCGTACCAGAACCCCCGGGAGCCCGGAACCCGGAACCCGCGAGCGTCCCCGGCGCTACGGCAGGGCGCGCTGTCCGGTGTCCGCCCGCGCCAGGCGGTCCATGAAGCCGCTGGCGCTCTCGGCGGGCAGGCGCAATCCATACCCGGCCGGAATGGGCGATCGGCCCGAGATGACCGGATTCAGCAGGGCCGGGTTGAGGTCGGCGAGCACATGGTCTGGGGTGCGCGCGACGCGCGCCGCCTCGGACAGGACGACGGGACGGTCGAGCCTGACCGTCCGGGTGGCAGGCAGCCGTTCTGGCGGGAGACGCCCGAAGTAGCGCTGGCTATTCTGCTCGATCTCGATGACGGCGAGCAACTCGGCGTAGAAATTCCGGGAAGCGAACCCGAAGCCGGGGCCATCGTAGTACCGGACGATGGTGGCGATGTCGGTCGAGCCCGTGGCGGCGACCGCCCGCGAGACACCGGTCGGCCCGTGGTTCCAGGAAGTGACGGCGAGCGGCCAGTTGCCCAGCTTGTAGTACGATCGCGTCAGGTACTGCGCGGCGGCGTATGTCGAGGCGATCGGGTCTCGCCGCTCGTCGATGGTGTCGTTGACCGACATGAACAAGCGGCCCGTCGCCGGCATGAACTGCCAGATGCCCGCGGCTCCGACCTTCGAATACGCGCCCACGTTGAAGCTGGACTCGAACAGCGGGATCCGTGTCAGTTCAACCGGCAATCCGGCGGCGAGGAAGATGCGTTCCATCTCCGGCAAATAGGCACGGGAGATGCGGAAGCCCTTGTAGAACTGCTCGCGGATGCCCTTCTGCCCGCGGATGCGTTTTTCTTCGGCCGCGCGCAGAAACTTGTACGGATCGCGATCGTTACGGAACATGTCCGCGATGCGCCGCTCGTCCGCCGTCAAGGACTCCCGCGGCACGCGCTGATGCAAGCGCATCAACAACGCACGGATGCGTTCGATCTCCGCATCGGTCCGGTTCCTCCGGTACTGGTCGAATGCAGCCGGGCCGACGACGTCGTAGTCCGGACCGAAGTCGATCACCACGTAGACCTTGTCGAGGTCCATGGTGTCGTGGATCAGCGTCTGATCCTGCGAGTACGTCGTAAAGACATCTCGCCAGAACTTGACTTGGTGCTCCATCGACGGCGGGCGCGGAAACGCGCTGCTGGCGCGTGCGATCGGCGGGACGCCAACGACGAGAGCGACGACAAGTACAAGCGCTGACCACATGGCTACTCCTCCACGACGTTCATCCCCTGACCCCGCGCAAACTTAACCAACGTCGCGTCGTTTAGTCAAATAGAACGATGCGATATCCACACCTTGATGACGCGAGATCAGCGCTGGCAGCGCACGCAGTACACGGACGACCGGCCCGTCACGGTGCAGGCGCGCAGGGCAATCCCGCAATGTGGACACGGCAAGCCGGCCCGGTCGTAGACTCGGTGCTCGAGCTGGTAGCTGCCGGCCTGATCGAATCCGTCGCGGTAGTCGGCGATCGATGAACCGCCTCGCGCGATGGCCGCCTGCAGAATCGCCCGCGTCGCCACGACCAACCGGGCGCACTCGGCGCGGGTGAGTCGACCGGCCCGACGGCGCGGCCGGATACCGGCCTGGAAGAGTATCTCGTTGGCGTAGATGTTGCCCAGGCCAGCGATCTCCCCCTGATCCATGAGGAGAGCCTTCACCGTCGTCCGCCGGTGGCGGCGCGACCCGGCGAACATCAGCTCGGGCGTGAGCATCGCCGAGAGCGCGTCCACCCCCCGCACGGTTTCCGCCGCCACCTCGCCCGCATCGAGCACCGCCATACGGCCGAAGCGACGGGCATCGTTGTAGAGGAGCCGCCCGCCACGCTCGAGGGTCACGACGACGTGATCATGCAGCCGCGGAGAACGATTCGGAGGCGCCAGGACGAGCCGGCCCGTCATCCCCAGATGGATCAGCCACACCCGGTCCCCGCTCAGATCGACAAGCATGAACTTCCCGTGCCGACGGAGTCCGACAACCCGCCGGCCCGCGAGCATCGCCGCGAAGTCCGACGCCAAGGGCACCCGCAACCGAGGCTCACGCACCAGGACGGTCGCGATGCGGTTCCCCTGCAGCGCCGGCGCGAGACTGCGCACGATGGTCTCGACCTCGGGCAACTCGGGCACGTCAGACCTCGAGCGCGCGCGCGAGGCGCCCGAAGTCGTCGAGCGTCAGCGTCTCGGCCCGGGCCTGTGGCGCGACCCCGGCGCGGTCGCACGCCGCCTCGAGCGCCCGGGCATCGAGCCCGCGTTCCGCGGCCAGGCCGGCCAACGCGTTGCGAAGCATTTTCCGGCGCTGGCCGAACGCGGCGCGCACGACGGCGTCCCAAGTGGCCACATTCCCGAGCGCGATCCGGGGCTCCGCGCCGATCTCGAGCACGACGACGGCCGAATCCACTCGAGGCTGCGGCAGAAAGCTCCGGCGCGAGACACCGAAGGCTATCCGTACCTCCGCCCATGTCTGCACCACAACCGACAGCACGCTCCGGCCAGCCCCGCCAGGCCGCGCAACCAGCCGGTCCGCCACCTCCCGCTGCAGCATCAACACGGCCCGCGGCACGCGCGCGCGGAGCGAGAGCAACCGAAAAAGAACCGGCGTGGACACGTTGTAAGGCAAATTCGCGACGGCGGTCACCGGCGTCGCGGGGAGCAGCTCATCGAGCGGTAGCGCGAGGACGTCGCCCACCAAGACGCGGACATGGGGTTGGTCGGCGTACCGCGCCGTCAGGCGCTCCGCCAGGCCCCGATCGATCTCGACGACGTCGAGCCGCCCTGCCCGCGCCGCCAGTTCGTCGGTCAGCGCCCCGAGCCCAGGCCCGATCTCCAGCACGGCCGCCCCCGGTTCGAGACGAGCCGCCGTCACGATCCGATGCGCCACCGACGGATCGCACAGGAAGTGCTGGCCCCAACGCTTCTGCGGCCGGAGCCCGGCGGTGGCCAACGCGTCCTGGGCGTCACGCCGCGCGCCCATCAGGAGCGTTCCCTCAACACCCCTGCCACGGCACCCCGAGCTGAAGGGCCGCGTCTGCTTCGAGATCGAGGCCATCATGATCGCCGGCGGCGAGCCGCCGCCACCCCGCCAACGCGATCATGGCGGCGTTGTCCGTGCAGAGCGAAGGCCGAGGAACGATCACCTCGACCCCACGCGCCTCCCCCATGGCGAACATCCGCTCGCGTAGCCGGCGATTGGCCGACACCCCGCCCGAAACCACCAGGCGTCCGGCACCTGTCGCGTCAAGACCCTCCGTCGCGGCGTCCACCAGCATGTCGACGAGCGCCTCCTGGACGCTTGCAGCCACGTCCGACAGTGCCGTCGCCGGCGGCGAATGGTCGCGCACCCACTGCCACACCGCAGTCTTGAAGCCACTGAAGCTGAGATCGAAGCGGCCCCGCCTGAGACGCGCCCGTGGGAAGTGGACCGCGCGCGGATTCCCCCCCGGGCCAGTCGGTCTATGGCTGGCCCCCCGGGATAGCCGAGGCCCAGGGTCTTCGCGACCTTGTCGAACGCCTCGCCGACGGCGTCGTCGCGGGTCTTGCCCAAGCACGCATAGGCGCCCGGGGCCTCGGCGAGATAGAGACCGGAATGCCCGCCAGAGACGATGAGCCCGAGAAACGGGAACCCCACCGGCTCGTCCGCAGCGCGGTCCAGGTTGGCGGCCAGCAGGTGGCCCTCCAGATGATTCACGCCGACCAGCGCGAACCCGCGACGCAAGGCCAGGCCGGCTGCCACCGAGAGCCCCACCAAGATGGACCCGATCAGGCCTGGACCGCGCGTGACGGCGATCCCGTCGACAGCCGTGAGATCGATGCCTGCCCGCTCGAGCGCTGCGTCGATGACTGGCACGAGATTGCGCACGTGCTGGCGCGACGCGAGCTCGGGCACCACGCCGCCGTACGGTCCGTGAACCGCGTCCTGCGAGGACACCACGGAGGAGACGAGGCGGCCGTCCCGAAGGACGGCCGCCGCCGAGTCGTCGCACGAGCTCTCCAGCCCGAGGACGATCACCCGAGGCTACTCGCCGTCCCCCGACGGCTTGACGGCGAGGAAGATGGTGTTCTCCCCCCGGCGAACCAGGAAGAGCAAGCTCTTGCCCTTGGCACCGGCGCGCACCGCTTTGCCGTACGCCGCCGCGTCCTTCACCGGAGATCGATTCACCTCGAGGATGACGTCGCCGCGCCGCATGCCAGCCTCGCCGGCTGGTCCTTCGGGGTCGACCTGGGTCACCACCACGCCCTTCAGTCCCGACTCGAGACCGAGATTGTCCGCCAACTCGGGTGTGAGCGTCTGCACGGCGAGCCCCAGGTTCTCACTGGAATCGCCTGGTCCCTGCGCCAGCTCCTCTTCGTCCTTGAGCTCGGCAACGGTCACCGAAACCTTCTCCCGCTTCTTGTCGCGAATGATCGTGAGGGAGACCGCCTTTCCCACGCCGGTGCGTGCCACCAACAGCGGGAGGTCGGACGAATCGGTGACGGGCTTCCCGTCGAACTCAACGATCACGTCACCCTGCTTCAGGCCGGCTGCCGCTGCCGGACCATCCTTGACCACATCGGCCACCAGCGCACCTTGGGCTTCTTCGAGCCCGAAGGTCTCAGCGATGTCGGGCGTGACCTTCTGGATCATCACACCGAGCCATCCCCGCGTGACGCGACCCCGGTCCTTGAGCTGCGGAATGATCTCCTTGGCCAGGTCGATCGGGATAGCGAACCCGATGCCAATGTTGCCGCCGCCTCGGCTGAAGATGGCGGTGTTGATGCCGACCACCTCGCCCTTGGCGTTCAACAGGGGGCCGCCCGAGTTGCCGGGATTGATGGCGGCATCGGTCTGGATGAAGTTGTCGTACGGCCCCTGATTGATGTGCCTCCCCATCGCGCTCACGATGCCCGCCGTGACGGTGTTCTCGAGCCCGAACGGGTTACCGATCGCCACCACCCACTCGCCGACGCGGAGCGTGCTCGAATCGCCGAGCTGCAACGCGGGAAGGTCGTCCGCACCCTTCTTGATCTGGATCAACGCGATGTCGGTCTTTGGATCCCGGCCGACGACCTTCGCCTTGAACTCTTTACCGGTCGAGAGCTTCACGACGATCTCGTCGGCGTTCTCGACCACGTGATTGTTCGTGATGATGGAGCCCGTGGCATCGATCAGGAAGCCGGATCCGAGGCTCTTCGCCCTGAACGGCCGGCGCGGCGGCCCGAAGAAGCGCTCGAACGGGCCGTAGAACTCCTGGAACGGATCGTCCTCGCCCATGCCGCCGCCACCACCACCGCCACCGCCACCGCCGAACGGGCTGCGCGACTTCACTTCCTGGGTGCTCGAAATGTTGACCACCGAGGGCGACAGCCGCTGCGCCAGCGTGGCGAAATCCGGCAGCGTTACCGCACCCGCCGATGGTTCTGCCGCTGGCCTCTCCGACTCGCCACCGAAGAGGCTGACGGCCTCGCTGGGTTTCGCCCGCAGGCTCACGCCAACGCCGATGGCGAATCCGATCAGCGCCGTGACGAAGACCGTCCGACGACTGGCCGTGCTGCTCATGCCTCCTCCTTCGATGCGCCTCGCACGATCTCCACGTACTTCATGCGAAGGTCGTAGAGGACGGCGTCGAGCATGCGCTCTTCCGCCTGCTCGAGGTTGCTGCGGGTCTTGGCCTGCAGGATGCCGAGAATGTCGATGACGTGCTTGGCGGCGGAGAGGTCGGTCTCCGTCTGGCCGTTCAGCGGGTCCGGTATCTCGCCAAGGTGCAGCAGGGCCTGCGTGCTGAGCCCCAGAATGAACGTCGAAAAGGTCACCGGCTCCTCGACCGAGTCGGCGGATGCTGGCGTTCCGGCGCGACTCGTCGGATCGGGTTCGGGCTCGGTTCGGCGGGCGTCCGAGTCGTCGGCCACCGTCGCTTCCCCTTCTTCGGAGAAGCGACGGCGATCGGTGACTCGGAATCCGCGCGGAGAATCCTTGTCCTCTTCGCTCATGATCCTAGCTCGCTCCCGGCTGCGGGAGGTCGGGTCGCGTGCGCCCTCGTTGTCATCTGCGGGCGCTACCGGCGTCGCCGATTCCGACTATCCACGCCGAACCGCCCATCGGCGTCGAGGGGCGACGCGGACGGGCCGTCTTCCGCAGTTGTCGATGCGGGCTGCCGCAGCCTGGTGGAATGTCGTGATGGCCGGACGCTAGACCCGAGGTGGGTGCTTGTCAAGGATTCTACCGGGATGAGCGCCTCCAGAACGCGATCCACGACTGCCCCTGAAAGGCCCGTGGCCCCGACGCTGGGCAGCGCGACGACCTGCGGGCCCAAGGGACGCCAGCGCTGCGGCGCCGTGGCAGTGAACACCGCCACCGTCCGCACGCCGACCGCCGCCGCGAGGTGGCTCACCCCGCTGTCGTTGCCCACGTAGGCGTCCACCTGCGCGAGCAGCGCCCCTACCTCCGCGAGCGCCCAGCCGCGCACCGGGACCACGCCCTCGAGCGGCGGGTCGCCGAGTTCGGCCGGCCCCAGTATCTCGACGACCGAGCCGCCCGCGCGCCGCCACCGGGTGACGATGGCCTGGAACGCCTCGGGATCCCATCGCTTGGCCGGGGCGCCAGCGCCACGGTGCAGGGCGAGAGCCGGCCGGCGGAGAGTCGCGAGCAGGCGGCGCACCGCCGCAGACGGGGGTAGTGCCAGGCGGGCCAGGCGCCAGAGTGTCGAGCGGCTCAGATGCAGTCCGGCCGCGGCGGCGTACGCCGCCGCGGCATGCCGGCGACCCGCGCCACGTTCCACGCGAGACACTGTCACTGGATCGGCGACCGCGGCGAGACGCTCGGCAACACCCGCCCCTCCGAGCCAGCAGCGGACCGCGGGCCGCCCGGCGAGCCAGCGCGGCAGAACACTGCCTCCGAACAACCACGCGCTGCTGGCATCGTCCAGACTCGCCACCTCGTCAGCGGCACCAGTCAGGCGAGCCAGGGCTCGCAGCGGGTCCGAAACCACGAGCGTCGTACGCCCTCCGTGACGCTGCCCGAGCATGCGCAGCGCCGGCAATGCGAGGAGGAAATCACCCAGGGCGCCCGGGAAGATCAGGACCTGGCCACGAATTGACCCTCCGTTCACGGGCCGTATATGCTCTCCACGTCCGCGGCGGACAACGCGTCGATGTCGCTCCCCTGTCAGGTGGCCCGCACCGCGCTCGACCTGATCGGGTCGTCGCCCGTCGTTCGGCTCCGGCGCCTACCCCAGCTGGCCGCGGTGCGTGGCGAGGTCTGGGCCAAGCTCGAGTGCTTCAACCCGGGCGGCAGCGTGAAGGATCGCATCTGCCGCGCCATGATAGACGACGCGGAGCGCGACGGCCGACTGCGTCCTGGCGGTACGATCATCGAGCCGACGAGCGGCAACACAGGCATCGGCCTGGCGCTCGCCGCGGCGGTCCGCGGGTATCGTCTGGTGCTCACCATGCCGGACACCATGAGCGAGGAACGCCGCTCGCTGCTGCTGGCGTATGGCGCGCGGCTCGAGCTGACACCGGACACCAAAGGGATGCATGGGGCCATTCGGCGCGCCGAGGAATTGCTGGCCGAAAACCCAGACTGGTACATGCCGCAGCAATTCAGCAACCCCGCCAACCCCGAAGCGCACCGGCGTACCACGGGTCCGGAGATTCTGGAGCAGTTGCCCGGGATCGACGCGTTCGTGGCAGGGGTTGGCACGGGCGGGACCATCACGGGCGTCGGGCAAGTGCTGCGGGCCCATCGCCCCCAGGTTTGGATCGCCGCCGTCGAACCAGCCGGCTCACCCGTGCTCTCTGGCGGCGAACCGGGGTACCACGGGCTGCAGGGAATCGGCGCCGGCTTCGTGCCCGAAAACCTCGACGTCGGTATCTACGACGAGGTCGAGGCAATCACCGACGAAGAGGCCACCGCCTATACCCGGGCGATCGCCCGCCATGAGGGGCTGTTGGTGGGAATCTCGTCAGGCGCCAACTGCGCGGCCGCCGTCCGGGTGGCGCAGAAGCTGGGTGGTCGCGCGGTGGTGCTCACTCTCTTCTGCGACATGGGAGAGCGCTACCTCACCACGCCGCTCTTCCAGGCCGAAGGCATCTGACCGTGACGATCGAGGCGAAACTCGCGCGGCTCCGGAGCCAACTGGGCGCACACCCGTCCGCACTGGTGGCGTTTTCGGGTGGAGTGGATTCGACGTTTCTCCTGCGCGTCGCCCGCGACGTCCTCGGCGAGCGCTGCCTCGCGCTCACGACGGCCTCTCCGACCACGCCCGCCGACGACCTGGCGGACGCACGAGCGCTTGCCGCCAGCATGGGAGTCGCGCACCTCATAATCGACACCAACGAACTGCGTATACCCGGCTACGCCGAGAACCCGGTGGATCGATGCCGGTTCTGCAAGAGCAATCTGTACGTCATCTGCCAGCGAGAAGCCGCGGCGCGTGCCATCGCGATCGTCCTCGACGGCACCAATCTCGATGACCTCGGCGATCACCGTCCTGGACTCGCCGCGGCGAGCGCCCACGGAGTGCGCCATCCGCTCGTCGACGCCGGGTTCACCAAAGCCGACGTGCGGGAGGCGAGCCGTCGACTCGATCTCCCTACGTGGGATCGTCCCGCCAGTCCGTGCCTGTCGTCGCGATTTCCGTACGGCACGCGGATCACGCCGGAGGGCCTCGCGCGGGTAGCCGCCGCGGAGCGCTGGCTGCGCGACCGCGGATTCCGCGAGCTGCGCGTCCGGTTCCACGACGCCCTCGCGCGAATCGAAGTGCCGACGGACGACATGGCCCGCGCCCTCGCCGAACGCGCCGAGATCGTGGCGGCATTGCGCGAAATCGGCTTCGCCTGGGTGGCGCTCGATCTGCAGGGTTTCCGCAGCGGCAGCTTGAACGAGGTCCTGCGGCCTGAATGAACGAGGGGCCGAAGGACGAACCTTCGACCCCTCGCCTCCGCTAGGCACGCGGAAGGACGCGTCCCGTCGCCGCGCGACGGACGTTTCAGTTAGCGAAGATGGTGCGCAGCTCTTCCATGATCTTCTCCTCGCTGAACGACTTCGCGATGGCCAGTTCCTTCACGAGGAGGTTTCGAGCCGTGTCGAGCATCTTGCGTTCGCCGAAGGACAGCTCCTTGTCGCCCTTCAGACACGAAGAGGTCGCGCAGCACCTTGGCGATCTCCAAGACGCTGCCGGTCTTGATCTTCTCCGTGTACTCGCGATACCGGCGATTCCAGGTCTGCTGATCGATCTCGACCTTCTTGTCACGCAAGATGCGGTAGACCTTGGCAACCATGTCCTTGCCGATGATCCGCCGCAGACCAACCGCGTTGACGTTCTCGGTGGGAATCATGATGGTCATGTCGCTGTCGAGGATGCGGAGCATGTAGAACTTCCGCTCCGACCCAGACACCACCCTCGTTTGAATCCCTTCGATCACCCCTACGCCGTGTGCCGGATAGACGACCTTTTCTCCTACCTTGAACATCACAGTCATCGACATTCGCCTCCGGCGTATCAGCAGGTGAGCCGTCCCATACTAACCGAGAACCACTTTTCCGGTCAACGAGACGACCGGCGATTCACAATCGACTCGGCCGTCCCCCCGCATGGGCTCCGCCCGAAAGAGCCAGCTAACACATCAATAACACGTTGGTTTTCGGTGTTCTTGCGGATGAGCGGCAGAGACAGTCAACCCACCGGCGCACGGCGGGTCCACGGATCATCTCCGGGGATCAGCAGCAACCGCCGGGGCATCCCCATTCGCACCGGCTAGCTATCCCGCTGCGGGCCGAGGCTTGGTTGCGAGCGCTCATCGTTTGTGACAGAAGCGCGGTGCTTGACCTAGACCACCCCGGCAGGACCCGGGGCAGAGGAGGTGAGTAGGGATGAAGGTACGCAAGTTGGGGGCGAGCATCGCGGTGCTGGCTCTGGTAGGCACGGTGGGCGTAGGTTGCGCGACCCGCAAGGATTTGGAGCAGGCGCAGGCGTCTGCCACGCGGGCCGAGGACGCGGCACGCCGCGCCGAGGCCGCAGTCAGCCGTTGCGAGTCCGCGGCGGCGAGCTGTTCCGGCGGGATGCGCAAGTAGTACGCGCCACTTCCAAACAGGTTCAGTTAAGGAGGTGATGCGCATGAAGAAGGCATTTGCAGGGATGGGAGCGCTGTTGATCCTGGCCTCCATGGGGACCGGGTGCGCCACCAAGAAGCAGGCCGAAGAGGTCGTGTCGCGCGCCAATGCGGGTGCGACCCGCGCGGAGGCTGCAGCGCGGCAGGCCGAAGCTGGCGTTTCGCGCGCCGAGGCTGCCTGCGCGAATTGCGGGGGCGGGAGGATGCGGAAGTAACACTTCCCCCTTCTGTTCAGTTTCAAAGAAGGCGAGGGTGATGAGCCGTCGCCTTTTTTGTTTTTCGGGACCGGAGTGATGGGGTTGGCGCGCCTCAGCCGAGGCGCGCCAACCCGTCCCGAATACGGCGGACGCCCTCCTCGAGGACGGCGAGCGGCGCCGCGTAGGAGAGGCGAATGTGCTTGGGGGCGCCGAATCCTTCCCCGGGCACGACCGCGACGCCCGCGTGTCGGAGAAGATACACGCCGACGTCATTCGCCGATTCGATCAACCCGTCCGGACCGTGTTTGCCGAAGGCGACGCTGACGTCGGGGAAGACGTAGAATGCGCCCGCCGGCCTCACCGTCCGAACGCCGGGGATTTCCCCCAGTCGCTCCATCACGACGTCGCGACGGGCCAGGAACTCTCGCGTCATCGCGCGGACGCACTCCTGAGGCCCGGTCAGCGCTGCAACCGCCGCCGCCTGTGCGATCGAGGTGGGATTGGACGTGCTCTGACTCTGGAGCGCCGTCATGGCCTTGATCAGAGGCGCCGGCGCCGCGGTGTAGCCGATCCGCCAGCCCGTCATTGCATAGGTCTTGGAGACGGCATTCACCACGACCAGCCGCGAACGAAGCTCTGGAAGCAGCTTGCCGATGTTCTCGATGGGCCGCTCGGCGATGTGCTCGTAGATGTCGTCGGTGAAGACGACGAGATCGCGGCGTAACGCAACCTGGCCCAGTGCGCGTAGCTCGTCCGACGAGTATACGGCCCCCGTCGGATTGCTCGGGCTATTGAGCACCAGACCGACCGTACGCTGACCGCAGGCGCGATCGAGCTGCTCCGGACTCATTCGAAAGCCGCTCTCCGGGGTCGTCTCGACGATCTTCGGCGTCGCTTCGGCCAGGACGAGCATGTCGGGGTAGCTGACCCAGTACGGCGCTGGCACGACGACCTCGTCGCCGGCTTCGAAGAGCGCCTGGAAGGCATTATAGAGCGCGTGTTTTCCCCCGCAGCTGGCCATCACCTCGCTGCGATCGTAGGCAAGCCCGTTGTCACGCTCGAGCTTGCGGCAAATGGCGTCCTTGAGCTCGTTGGTGCCGCCCACCGGTGTGTACTTCGTGAGGCCGCGCGCCAGCGCCTGTCTCGCCGCCTCCTTCACGTGCTCCGGGGTGTCGAAGTCGGGCTCGCCCGCCGAGAGGTCGATGATGTCCTTGCCCTCGGCCTTGAGCGCCGCCGCCTCGGCAGCGATAGTCAGCGTGGGAGAGGGCTTGATCCCCCGCACGCGCGCGGTCAGCTTCATCCGTGCCGCTCCTTTGCCCGGGCAAGCAGGCGCTTGAGAACATGATCCGGCAGCAGGCCGGTCACGTCGCCTCCCAGGCTTGCCACTTCTTTCACCAGGCGGGAGCTCACATAGAAGTGCGACTCCCCGGACACCATGAAGATGGTCTCCACCTGGGGCTTCAGGTGTCGATTCATCGACGTCATCTGGAACTCGTACTCGAAATCGGCGACCGCCCGCAGCCCCCGGACGATCGCGGCCGCCCCCTTGGCCGCGGCGTAGTCGACCAGGAGGCCGTTGAACGCGTCCGCGATCACCCGATCGCCATCGTCCGCGAAGCTGTCACGAATCATTCCGACGCGCTCGTCCGGCGAGAACCAGGCGGAGTCCTTGTTCGGGTTGAACGCGACGGCGACGATGACGCGGTCGAAGACCTGCAGGGACCGACGGATGATGTCGACGTGTCCATTGGTGATCGGATCGAACGAACCCGGATACACCGCGGTCCGGATCATGCGGGCACCTCCGAGCGCTGGAACAACGACACGGCCGTCCCGCCATGCCGGCGACAGAGCACGCGCTCCAGGCCCGGGCGTGGGGCCGGAGTTTCCTCCAGGGCATGCTCGACAGCCATCCATCCTCCTGGCGCGAGCAGCGGGCCGCCCGCGAACGCATCGACGAGCGGCTGGACGGCGCCACGGCGATAAGGCGGATCGGCGATGACGCCGTCCAGGCGGGCGCCGCGACGCGCCAACACGCGGATGGCACGCTCCGCCGACGTGGGCAGCACCTCGGCCCGCTCCGCGAAACCGCAAGCCGCCAGATTGCTACGCAGCGTGCGCACCGCGCTGGCCGACGACTCGACGAAGACCACGGACCGCGCGCCGCGCGACAACGCCTCGATGCCGAGCGCGCCGCTCCCGGCGTACAGATCGATCACGGCCGCATCGGCGAGCCAGCCTCGGTGTTCCAGCATGTTGAAGAGTGCTCCTCGAACCAGGCTCGAGGTTGGACGCGTGGGACCTTCCGGAACCCGGAGCCGCCGACCGTGGGCGCGTCCCGCGATGATCCTGAGCGCCATGGCCACCGGTGGCGAGGCTCATAGCCGTTCCGGTTGCACCCGGCAACCACGGCCGCCCCGCGATCACTTCTTTTGTTGCATCTCCGCACCACAACAGCGCAGCGTCCCCGCTCCGCCCTTGGTGACGATGATCTGTGCGCCGCACGTGCCGCAAAGGTATATCTTCCCGATCTGGCTGGGCATCGTTGGACCTCCTAGTGTCCTTCATAGCGTGCGGGCCGGCGCTCGAGAAACGCCCGGACCCCTTCTCGTCGATCAGTCGTCGTCTGCAGGAGAACGTACAGGTCCTGCTCGAGTCGGATGCCATCGTCGAGCGGCAGGTCGAGGGCGCGCACCACCGCCTCCTTGGCGAAACGCAGCGCGTCTGGTCCGCGACGGGCGAGGTACCGGGCCAGGGTCGCCGCCACCGGCCGGACACGAGGGAGCGGCACGACGCGCGACACGAGCCCCCAGGCCAGCGCGGTCCGAGCCGGGACCTCCTCGCCGAGCAGCAGCATGGCCAGGGCCCGCGACGGCCCTATCAGGCGGGTCAGGCGCTGCGTAACGCCACCGCCCGGTAGCACGCCCCGCCCCAGCCCTGGTGCGGCCAGCACGGCACTGGTGCCCGCAACACGGAGATCGCAGGCAAGCGCCAGCCCGAGTCCCCATCCGCGTACCGGCCCGGTGAGGCTGGCGACGATCGGCTTGGTGACGTCCGAGACGGCACGGATGCCGTCCGGCCAGCCCGCCGGTGGCCACCGCGTTCCGGCCGGTAGCCCGGCGCAGAATGTACGGCCCTGCGCCGCCAGCACCACGACCCGCACAGCCTCGTCGTGCTCGACGCGCTCGCACGCCGCAGCGAGGCCGTGCATCATCTCCGCGTCGAGCGTGTTCCCCGTCGCCGGGCGGGCGAGTTCCAGCCACGCCACACCACCGTGCACCGCAACGGTGACGGCCGGCGGCCGCCCCCTACCCCGCCCCGCCGTCACTCCTCTTCACCTTGCACCTTCAGCTCGCGGCGGAGGATCTTGCCCATGGGGTTCTTCGGCAGCTCCGGCAGGAATCGGATCACCTCCGGCTTCTTGAAGCTGGCCAGGCGCTCGCGGCAGAACTCCGCCAGCTCCTCCGCAGTCGTCTGCTCGCCGCTTCGCAGGACGACGAACGCGCCGACCCGCTGGCCCCATTCCTCGTCCGGCAGGCCGACCACCGCCACCTCCTCCACCGCGGGATGCGCGCCCAGCACGGTCTCGACCTCGGCCGGGGCGATGTTCTCCCCGCCGCGGATGATCATGTCGTCCTTGCGACCGGCGACGTAGAGGTAGCCGTCGCCGTCGATCCAGCCGAGGTCGCGTGTGGGCAGCCATCCGTCGGCAGTGAACGGCGAGTGGCTTGCCCCGGCGTACCCCTTCATCGCACGAGGGGTGCGCACGTGGATCTCCCCCACCTGATCGACCCCGAGTTCGGTCCCGACCTCGTCGACGATCCGCACCTCGACGTCGGGCAGCGGCCGCCCAATGGACCGTAGCCGCCGCAACGTCCGTTCGATGGCGGCGGGACCACCATCGAGTCGGTGATCTTCGGGCCCCAGGACCGTCAGCGTCGACGTCGTCTCGGTCTGACCGAATGCGTTGACGAACCCAACCGTCCTCGGGAAACGCTCGATGGCGCGCCGGATCACCGGGAAGGGCATCGGCGCGCCCCCGTAGGCGAGTACCGCGAGGCTCCCGAGGTCGCGCTGCTCCAGATCGGGTTGATCGAGCAGATGCTTCATCATCGTCGGCACCACGAAGGCGTGCGTGACGCGCTCGCTTTCGACGGCGTCGAGCCAGCTCCGCGCCTCGAACTGTGGCATCACGACGAGCCGGCGGCCGGTCCACAACGTCGTCATCATGTTCGTGGCGCCGGCGATGTGGTAGAGAGGCGCGCACAGCAGCGCCGCGCCGCGCGGCGTACCGTCCGCCAGCTCCACGTTGGCCGTGACGTAGGCCGTGAAGTCACCGTAGGTGAGCATCACGCCCTTCGGCAACGACGTGGTGCCGCTGGTGAACATCAGGATGGTGGTATCGTCGTCGTCGACGTCCGCCTCCTCGTCGTGCGGCGTCGCGGCCGCCACCAGCGTCTCGTAGTCGAGCACTCCCGTCGCGGGGCCGTCGAACCCGATCGTCGTGCGCAACGCCGGGAGTCCAGCGCGCAGCGAGTCCACCGCCGCCCGGTAGCGCTCGCCGAGCAGCAGCACGCTGACCTCGCTCGCCACCAGCATGTGCTCGAGCTCGTGCTGCTTCGCGCGGTAGTTCACCGGAATGAACACCCCGCCGAGGAGGGCCGTCGCGTAGTATGCCTCGACGTACCGGTGCGAGTTGGTATGCAACGCCGCCACCCGTGTACCGCGCTCGACTCCCAGGGCCGCGAGGGCGCCCGCCAGGCGGCGTACCCGCGCCTCCAGGTCGGCATAGCTCAAGCGCAGCGTCTCGAAGACGAGCGCTTCCTGCCCGGGCACGATGCCCGCCGGGATCGTGAGGAAACTCACGGTGTTCATGGCGCCGCGGGTTCTAGCCCGAGCGCGAGCCGGCGCTCAAGCGCAATGCCCTCCGCGAGGGTCAGGTCATGGGCGGCGCGCACGCAGCGCCGTATCGCCACCACCAGGTCCGGTTCGAGACGGGCGAGCCCGCGCGCCAGCGCCAGCGACGTGGCGTCGAGCTGGGCCCGGGGCACGACGCGAGCGACCAGCCCGAGGCGAGCGGCCTCGGCCGCGGACAACCACCGTCCGGTGAGCGCGAGGTCGAGGGCGCGGCCCACACCGATCCGCCGCGGGAGGGTCTGCGTGGCGGCGACCCCGGGGATCATGGCGCGGGCGGTTTCCGGCAAAGCGAAGCGGGCATCGTCGGCGACGATGCAGCAGTCGCACAGCAGCGCCATCTCCATGCCGCCGCCCACTGCCAGACCGTGGACGGCCGCCACCGTGGCGGCGCGCACCCGCAACAGGCGCCCCCAAACATCACGCCGCCAGCGCACCGCCCGTGCGATGACGGGAGACGGCGCGCTGCCGAACTCGCGCAGGTCGCCACCGGTCGAGAACGCGGGCCCCCGCCCGCGCAGCACCATGACCCGCACGGCCGGGTCCGCATCCACCACGGCGAACGCCGCCTCCAGGTCGTCGCGCATCGCCGTGTCGTAGGCGTTGAGACAATCCGGGCGATCGAGGCTCACCACCGCAACCGCGCCCACGCGCCGCCAGCGCAGCGTCGCGAAATCTCTCACCCGTGCCACAGGACGTCCCCACCGAGCATGCTCAGGCGAACCTGGGTTGCCGCCAGCTCGTCCGGCGGCGCGCGGAGCGGATCCGGCTCGACCACCAGGAGATCGGCGGGCCCACCGACACGCAGGCGACCCAGCGCCGGCGCCCCGAGGGCATCGGCCGCCGCATGCGTGAACAGCCCGAGCGCACCGGCTGCTCCGAGCCGCTCACGCGGCCCCAGGGTCTCCCCCGACGGTGTCCGCCGCGCCCGGGCCGCAGCGAGCCCGATCCAGGGGCTCAGTGGCCCGATGGGCGCGTCCGAGCCCGCGGCGAGCGGCACGCCCGCCCGGGCGAGCGAGCGAACGCGGTAGAGCCAGCCCCAGCACGCGGGCTCGGTCTCGTGGCGGTATACATCACCGCGCTCCGCCACCAGGGCGGGATTCGTGACCACGGTC
Source organism: uncultured delta proteobacterium (assembly GCA_963851365.1). Lineage (GTDB taxonomy): Bacteria > Desulfobacterota > Binatia > DP-6 > DP-6 > CAVQLX01. The sequence continues at coordinate 234,213 of CAWKPA010000004.1, forward strand.
AGCCCGAGCGCCGCGATCCGCGCCACCAGCGGCGGCGGGCATTCGGCGACGTGCTCCAAGCGATGCGGACCCCGCGCTCGCAACCGGGCGGGCAGTGCGGCGAATGCGGCGAGGGCCGCCACCAGGGTCGACGCGCCGAGGCAGTGCACCGCCACTGGTCCGTGGCCGGCCGCCAGCGCGATGCGCCGTGCGAGGACCACGGGAGACGGCCGGAGACCCGCCGGGTCCTCCTCCACCATCAACTTCACCGGCCCCGGGCGCAGCCGATCCAACGCCTGCCATCGCGGCGTCCCCATGCGCCGCATCGCGTAGATTCGCACCGCGAGCTGCCGCGACGCGAGCAGGCCACGCAGCGGGGCCAACTCGCCCCAGGACCGCGGGGTCGCGTCCGCCACCGTCGTCAGCCCAGCGGCACGCAACGTGGCGCAGGCCGCGATGAGTCCGGCGGTCAGGACAGCCGCGGGCAGCGGACCGACCGCGCGGCTGACGGCCCGCTCCTCCCCATGGACGAGGCCGCTCGCGCGGCCGCACCGCCGAACCACGCCGGGCCGCGGGCCGAGCAACGCCAGGCCCTTGCCGCTCAGGACCGATGCGTGCCGGCTGCGATGTCGCAGGCGAACCGGGTGGCGAGGCGACACCCGATCGAGTTCGGCGGCCGTCGGCAATCTGCCCAGCATGGCTTCGTCGAGCCGCTCGCCCCGGACCCAGGCGCCCGCCGGCACGGTGCGCGCCCGCGCGCGGACGCCCTCCAGTAGCGCGCCGATCGTGCGGAAGGTGGCACAGTCCAGGTGGGCATCCCGGGCCGCCAGCGCGTACAGGTGGAGATGCGGATCGACGAGTCCGGGCAGGATCGTCGCCCCGCCGCATGCGACGCGCCGCACATCCGGCCCTCCCAACCTGCGTAAGGCGGCGGCGCTGCCGACCGCCGCCACCCGCCCGCCGCGCACCAGGACGGCCTCCGCTCGCGGCGCACCAGGAGCGCCGGTCTCGACCCGCGCCGCCTCGATGAGCCAGCTGGACCGCCTCAGTCCGACGACGGCAGCGGCTTCGCTTCCTTCAGCTTCATCTCGTGGTCGCAGCACGTGAGCTCGCCCGTACCGGGCTTGTTGCACAGCACCTCCGCACCGCAGGTGTCGCACAGGTAGCGCTTGCCGAGCTGGGTGGCCATGGGCGCGTGGGTATCAGACTGTCCGCCGCGGGCTCAAGCCGCAGCGGGTGCCTGCTGGCACCCCCCGCGGGGAACGTGGCATGGGCACGGCGGGAGGTGGGCATGGACCGGTCACTGCTGCAACGCATCGCACGCCTGGTCGGCCCGTATCGGGTCACGAACGGCCGGCGATTCCGGCTACGCACGGTCGATCCCGGCGACACACAGCACCTCGAGGCGGACGACAAGGACGAAGCGCGCGAGTGGCTCGCACGGGGCGTCGAGTGGCTGGTCGACGAGCAGCAGCGACTCTTCGCGCAGGACCGGTGGTCGGTACTGCTGATCTTCCAAGCCCTGGACGCCGCCGGCAAGGACAGCACGATCAAGCACGTGATGTCGGGCGTGAACCCGCAGGGGTGCCAGGTGTTCTCGTTCAAACAGCCCTCCGCCAGCGAGCTCGACCACGACTTCCTGTGGCGGACCACCCGCTGCCTGCCGGAACGCGGCCGCATCGGGATCTTCAACCGCTCCTACTACGAAGAGGTGCTGGTGGTGCGCGTCCATCCCGAATTGCTCGTGCCGCAACGGCTCCCGCCCGGCCTCGTCACGAAACGCATCTGGGACGAGCGACTCGCCGACATCGCCGCCTTCGAGCATCACCTGGCGCGCAACGGCACGCTGCTCCTGAAATTCTTTCTCCACGTATCCGGCGCGGAACAGAAGCGACGCCTGCTCGAACGCATCGACGAGCCCGAGAAGCACTGGAAGTTTTCGCTACGCGATGTCGAGGAGCGGCGCTTCCGCCGGGCGTACATGCGGGCCTACGAGGCGGCCATCCGCGCGACCGCGGCGCCGCACGCCCCGTGGTTCGTAGTGCCCGCCGACCGCAAATGGTTCACCCGTCTGGTCGTCGTGGCCGCGATCGTACACGCCCTCGAGCGCCTCGACCTCGCGTATCCAACGCTCGGGTCCGCGGAACGCAAGGCGCTCGAGCGGGGCCGCCGGCTGCTCATGGCCGAGTGACGCTGAGGCCGGCCGTCAGGCGAGAGGCCAGACCGCCACCCGCGCGACGGTGACGCCGTGCCCCCCGTGAACCGCCAGCGCGGTGCCGGGCGCCCAATGCTCCCGGCGCACGAACCCGAGCGCCGCCTGGGCGCCGGCGCCAAACGCCCGCGCGACGGTGGTGAGATGGCCGACCTCCTTGCCGTCGCGCACGAGAGGCGCGCCCGGCGGAGGAATCGGCCCGTCGAGCAGCAGCGGCGCCAGGCGCCGGTTCACATGCCCGCGCGCCGTCCCACGCGCCACCACCTCCTGCCCGAGATAGCAGCCCTTGGTGGCGCTCACGGCGTCCTCGACCGGCACCTCGAGCGCCAGCGTCTTGTCGCCCATGTCGAGCCCGATGCGCGGCACGCCCACCTCGACCCGACGCCCTTCGAGAGCGACCATCCCGCACGGACAGGCGCCAGCGGCCACCAGCGCGTCCCACACGCGCGTCGCCATGTTGGCGGGGATGTGCAGGACCGCGCCCGCGCCGCGCACCTCACTGGCACGCACCGCGCGCACAGTCACCCCGGCGACGCGGATGTCGCGGTGGGCGTACGCCGCGAGGTCGCCCAGCCCGAAGAGTCCGGGGGCCTCCGGACCGTCCACTGCAACGAGCGCCGTCGCCACCGGCGGCGTCGCGAACTCCACCTCGTCAGCCACCACCAGCTTCTCGAGTGCCGCCACGAAGGTGTCGCGTGCGCGGACGTCGACGTCGAGGAGCAGCGCGTCTTCCATCGCCGACACGCGGACATCGGCGGTCACCCGGCCCTGGATCGTCAGCAGCAGCGCCGGGCAGCCGGCCCCGGGCGCAAGGCGAGCCACGTCGTTCGTCAGCATGCCCTGCAGGAAGTCGCTGCGGTCGGCGCCGGTCGCGCGGAGCAGGGTACGGTAGCCCAGGTCGATCACCGCCGCCCCGGCCGTCAGCGCACGGTACTCCGTCTCCGGGTCGCCGAAGTGCCGGGGCAACCCGACGCCGCGATCGTCCTCGTGGACCGCGCCACGCGCCGCAAGATGGGACTGGAGACTCGTTGTGATCATGCGCCCGCACGGTGCCGGCCCGGGGGCGGCGTGACAAGCCGGCGCGGCGCCACGGCGTCCTTGCAGCGGACCCGTCCCTGCCATTAGAGGCGGCACATGCGAGCGTCCGCCGCCCCACCCCGCACCATCGCCGTCACCGGCTCGGCCTCGGGCATCGGTCGCGCCCTGCGCGAGCGGCTCGAGCGGGTCGGCCATCGCGTGCTCGGCGTCGACCTGGGCGAGGCCGAGGTGACCGCCGACCTCGCGACGCCCGCCGGTCGCCAGGTGGCCGTCGATGCCGTGCTGCGGTTGAGCAACGATCGTCTCGATGGGAGCGTCGCTTGCGCCGGCCTCGGTCCGCACCTGGAGCCGAGGCAGATCACGGCCGTGAACTTCTTCGGCGCCGTCGCCGTCCTCGACGGGCTCCGAGGCGCCCTCGCCCGCGGGGACGCACCGGCCGCCGTGGCCGTGGCGTCGAACGCCGCGACCCTGACGCCGAACGCCGACGGACCGCTCACGGCGGCATGTCTCGCCGGGGACGAGGCCGCGGCGCTGCGCCTCGCAGGCGCGGGCAGCGGCCTCGAGGCGTACGCCGCCGGGAAGCTCGCTCTGGTGCGCTGGATGCGCCGGGAGGCCACGGCGACACGATGGGCCGGCGCCGGCATCCGCCTGAACGCGGTCGCGCCCGGCGCGACCCTCACGCCATTGCTCCAGGACGGCCTCGACCAGCCCGCCATGGGCGCGGCGATCCGCGGCCTCCCGATTCCCCTGGGCGGCGCCTTCGCGGCCCCCGACGCCATCGCCAGTGCGATCGCCTTCCTGCTCGGGCCCGACGCCGCCTTCTGCTGCGGCGCCGTACTGTTCGTCGACGGGGGCTCGGACGCGCTGGTGCGTCCAAGCGCGTGCTGACGGGTCAGTCGACGGCGATCAGGACGTCGTCGCCCTCGCGCCTGGCCTCGTAGCGCTCGACCTTCGAGTCGTCCGTGATGCTCTCCCCGGTGGTCATGTCGAACTGCCAGGCGTGCCACGGACAGGTCACGATACACCCTTCGATCTCGCCCTCCGACAGCGGCCCACCGCGATGCGGACACTCGTTGTCGATGGCGTGGAACGTGCCATCCACGTTGAAGAGCGCGATCTCCTTACCGGCGACTGTGACGAGTTTTCCCGTGCCTGGCGCAACCTCCGACGCCGCGCACGCCTTCACGAACGTGGACATGGCGGCGCTTCTGGCACGGGGCCTGGGGCCGGTCAAGCTGCGCGCGCGTTCACGGGCGCAGCGCGCTGCGCAACTCGCGGGCGAGGACATCCACGGTGCCTCGGGTGCCGCCGGCTTGCTTCTCGCGCCACTCCCCCTCGGTCTCGAACCGGCGGTCGCCGATCAGCTCGCCCCACGGCGCAATGGCACGGCCGATGGCATGAGCGTCGAGCACGTCGTCACCGGCGGCGCGAATCGCCCCGAGCACCGCGGGGACGACGGCGAGGAAGGCCCGCAGGGCGGTCGCGGTCTTGATGGAGTATTTGCGCCCCGCCCAGGCACGCGGAAACACGCGGGCAACCTGCTTGAAATAGTTGAGGAAGAAGCGCGGCGCCGCCTCCCGGAAGCGCTCCGATTGCGCCCCCCCGAGGGCATCCAGGCCGGTGAAGATGGCCTTGAGCTCATCCGCCAGCGGCGCCTGCGCCACGCGACCGCGTCCCACCCCGAACAGCTTGATCTCTCCGTGGAGCGGCGAGTCCGCATGCTCGTTCAGCGTTCGGATGATGTCGTGACCGGCGGCGAGCGCCTTGTCGGGATACAGCCGGCGGCCGGCGAGGCTGATCAAGTGCGACGGATTGAGCTTGGTGTGCTTCGCGTTGATGGTCACGAACAGCTCGACCACCTGGTCGGGAGCAAGCGCGTCGAACACGACGGCCGGCACCTGCACATCGCCCGCTCGATTCTGGGCGACCATCTGGTGCAGAGCCAGAAGGCGGTGCTGGCCATCCAGCGCGCGCAGCACGCCGCCCTCGGTGGGAATCTGCAAGACACCCAGCACCCCATGGCTACTCGTCGCGCGGAACTCGAGTCGCCGGTCGGCCACGAGCAGGACCGCTCCGGGGACGGCGGGCAGGTTCCCGGTTTCGGCGCACTGCACGTAGTAGTCGACCAGCTCCGCGATCTTCTTCCGGATCACCGGACGCTGGTAGGCCTCCGAACTCTCCGCGATGCGCTTCTCGAGCAATTCCCAATTGACCCGCGACGGCTTGGGCTTGCCCCGCCTGCCTGTCGGCGGGGAAGCCTCGGCGCCGTGGTACGAGAGAACCTCGAAACGCACCAAGCGATCGACGTCGCGCGCGCCGAGGATGGCCTGATAGAGCGTGACGCCGAACTGCCGAAGCCGCATCGCCGGAACGTTGATCATGGCGCCCCCCCGTTCGCCCATGCTTCGAGCGCTTCGAACTTCCGGACTCGTCCGAGCCACACGCCACGCTCGGACGCCGGGGCCGCGGCGGCCGCGAGACGGGCGGCCGCGACCGAATCCGCGAGGATTCCGAGGCAGCGGGCGTGGCATCGCCGGCTTTCCTGCCGGCGCCGCATCCGGACAACGTCCGCGAATCGGATGAGCTCTCCCACGGCGGTGAAGGTGCTCTAGCACGCGGGCCCAACCGTGTGCCAGGCGTCCGGCGGCCCGCGTTGCCTGGCGACCGACCGCCGGCTAAGACCACGCCGTGCGGTTCGTCTGCATAGGCGACATCCACATGGCGTTCCGCGCCATCGAGCGGATGGCGCCAGCGCTCCGCACGGCAGACGTCGCGCTGCTGACCGGCGACCTCACCAATTTCGGAGAGCCCGAGGACGCCTGGCGGGTGATCGAGGCCGTGCGGGCACACTGCCCGACCGTATGGGCGGTCACGGGCAACCTCGACATGCTCTGGGTGATCGATGCGCTCCGCGAGGGGGGCGTCTCGCTGCACGGCGAGGGGCGGCGCGTCGGCGACGTCGGCGTGTTCGGGTGCGGCGGCTCGAACATCACCCCCATGGATACGCCGACGGAGTTCGAGGAGGACGCGTTGCGGGATATCCTCGAGCAGGGCCTCGCCCGCGTGGCCGACGCGCCGCGGCGACTGATGATCTGCCACACCCCGCCGTTCGACACCCGACTCGACCGCCTGATGAACGGCACGCCGGTCGGCAGCCCCGCGGTCCGAGCCTTCATCGAAACGCGGGCGCCACACGTGTGCGTCGTTGGGCACATCCACGAAGGCCGCGGCGTCGACCGCGTCGGCGACACCCTCGTGCTGAACGCCGGGGCGCTACGCGACGGCGGCTATGTCGTGGTCGAGGACGACGGCACCACGCTGCACGCCGCGCTGCACTCCGTGCGCGACGCGCGCGCCTGAGCCCGCGGCCGTGCGGCTCGAGGCCGTCACGCTCGACGCCGCAGGGACAATCGTCACGGTCGCGGAGCCGGTCGGCGTCACCTATGCGCGACTGGCCCTGCCCTTCGGGTTCACGCTCGCCCCCGAGGCGATCGAGCACCGCTTCCATGCCGCCTTGGCGGCCGCCCCGCCGCTCGCCTTTCCTGGAGCAACGCCGGAGACGGTCGTCGCGCTCGAACGGGCCTGGTGGCGCGCGATCGTCGCGCGGGCACTCGGCGCCGACCCCCAGACGCCGGCCGTGGACGGAGCATTCGCCGCGCTCTTCGCGCACTACGCCCGGCCGGACGCCTGGCGCGTGTTCCCCGAGGTCCCCGAGGTGCTTGCCGCACTGCGGGCCCGCGGACTCGGCCTTGCGATCGTCTCGAACTTCGACGGACGACTGCCGGCGCTCGTCGCCGCGCTCGGGCTCGCCGCGTCGGTCGACGTGGTCGTGCACTCGACGGCCACCGGCTGCGCCAAACCGCATCCGGCCATCTTCGCGGCGGCCCTCTCACGGCTCGATGTCGCGGCAGCGGCGGCGGTGCACGTCGGGGACGACATCGACGCGGACGTCCTCGGCGCGCTCGGCGCCGGCCTCCGCGCGATGCTGGTCGAGCGGGCGGGACGGTCGGTGACGCTTCCCACCGGCGTGCGTGTCCTGCGCTCGCTCGCGGAGCTGCCCCGTGCGATCGACGGAACCTGAGCCGATCGATGTCAGCGCGCGGCTTGCGCCGCCCGGCTGCTCGGCCACAGCCACGCAAGCCAGCCCGCTTCCTCCACCGCCGCATCCGACAGCAACGCCACGCGGCCAAGCTCGTGGTTGCCGTGCCGAACGATCAGGTCTCCCACCGGCTGGCCAGCGGTCACCGGCGCGGGCAGCTCTTCGGCGACGCGCGGTTCGATCACCAGCTGCCGTTCGTTGGCGCGCGGCACGACCAGCTTGAGCTCCCGGGCCGGCACGGCCTTCACGCTCCCTTCGACGCCACCCGCCACCGGCACCGTTCCGACCGACACGCCGGGCCGTGCGGCGACCAAGAGGCGGTAGCGGTCGAACGCATCGCCGAGGAGCCTGGACGCGGTGCCGAAACACACCTCGCGACTCGGCGTTCCGAGCACGACGGCGATCAGCGTGAGGTCGCCCCGGGTGGCCGTCGCGGTAACCGAGAATCCTGCAGCCCAGGTGTGCCCGGTCTTGAGCCCGGTCGCGCCGGCGAAGCGGCCGAGGAGCTGGTTCGTGTTCTTCATCGCAAAGGTGCCGTTGCGGATGGTCGTGTTGGTCGTGCCGCTCCACCCGAGCGCCTCGGGATGGGTCATCAGTGCGCGGGCGACCCGCGCGAGGTCGCGCGCGGTGGTGAGGTCAGGCTGCCCGCCGGGCGGCGGCGGCAGTCCATTCGGGGTTTGGTACACCGTGCCCGTCATGCCGAGAGACTGGGCGCGCGCATTCATCCGTCGGACGAAGGCTTCGACGGAGCCCGCAAGATGCTCGGCGACCGCGACGGCGGCGTCGTTGGCCGATGGAATCATCACCGCCGCCAGCAGATCGCCCAACGGGACGACTTCGCCCTCGCCCAGGAACACCTGCGACCCACCCTGGGCAGCAGCGCGCTTCGACACCCGCACGGGCTCGGTGAGCACGTGCTTGCCCGCCTGCACCTGCTCGAGTGCCAACAGAGCCGTCATCATCTTGGTCATGGATGCAGGCGGCCACTGCCGGTCCGCATCGTGGCTCGCGAGCTCTACGCCGGTCTCCGCCGCCACGACGTGGAACCCGACCGGTTCGGTGGACGGGGGCGGGCCGGGCGGCGGCACCGGCGGGCGGGGGACCCGGGCCGCCGCGGCCTTGCTGCCGGGACGACGCCTCATCGGCCGCTCAGCGCCGAAGGTCGCCGTCGCGACCAGGACCAGCACGAGACCCGCTCCCATCCACCGCATCGTCGCCTCCCCCGCCCGGGCGCCGGCGTGTACGCCGGGGCCGCGCAGCCGCGTCAACCGACCAGCACAGCCAGCACGTCGTCGCGCCCGACCAGCTGCGCCGGCTCCGCCCTGGCCACTTCCCCCGACGCTTCGAGATCGCCGTCGATCAAGAGACCGCCGATCTCCCGGGCGCGTGCCAGGAACGCCGCCAGCTCCGGTCCCGACCACCGCCGCGCAACATAGCCGCGGTTCGAGATGAGGGAGTCCCAGACGGCCCCGACGACGTCGTCGGCGGTCCAGACGAACAGCGTCCAGCCCCACTCCCAGCGGGCCCCGAGGAACTCCGCGGCGCTGTGACGCGAGGGAGGCCGCTCGAAGACGATGAAGCGAGTCGCCTCGGCCAGCGCCCTCCGCGCATCTGCATAGCCGCCGGCTCGCTCCGCTGGGCGGAGTCGTGGCCGGCGTGCTGCGAAATCGACCGGAATGACCTTGCTGCGCGCGGGTTCCACGCGGGCTGGAGGCTACCAGGCGGCCCCCGTTCCCGTCAATCAAAGGCGCCGGCGTCAGTTGCCGCCGTAGCGATCGTCGGCTTGTCCCGCGAGGTGCTCGAGCAGGCGTTGCTCGGCCTGTTGCATGGCGATGGCGTGGAGCATCTCCTGCGCCCGCCGCGCCAGCGGGATGGAGGCCACCATCCCGGCCAATTCGGCCATCGAGAGGCGGTCGATGGCGGTCTTCATCTCGGCCAGCCCCTCGGCGGGCAGCGCAGCGTCCTCGATGCCGTCGATCAACTCGAGCGCGTTGCCGAAACGATCGGCGAAGCCGTCCCGGGCCTCGGCCCGCTCCTCCGGCGTGACCGTGACATTGAGCTTCGTCGCCGCGACATCGAACAGCTCGTCGAAGGCGGCGAGAATGGCATGGCGACCAGACATGAGCGATGACGTAAACACGATCGGGCGATTTGCCAAGAGCGAACGCCCGCACTTGCGCCGCGCGCGCGGGGCTTGGTACCCCGGCCGCGTGGATGGAACACGCGGCATCGGGGACTCCATGGGCCGCCCGCTCCCGGGACGCGACGAGACCCGCCTCGATGGCGGTGCGCTCATCGGACGCATCCTGGGCGAGCAAGGCGTACGCTACTGCTTCACCGTCAACGGCGGACACATCTGGCCGATCCTGAGCCATCTCCGCGAGCACGGCATCCAAATGATCCACATGCGTCACGAGCAGACGTGCGCCTACGCCGCGGACGCCTGGGCGCGGACCACCAGGACGCCGGGCGTCCTCGCGGTCACCGCGGGCTGCGGCCTCACGAACGCGGTCACCGGGTTGTGCGTCGCAGGACTGGCCGGCAGTCCAGTGGTGTGCCTGGCGGGCCAGCACCCGACCACCGAAGACCTCCTCGGCTCGTTCCAGGAGGCATACGGGTCGGAGATCTGTCGCACGTTCTCGAAGTTCACCAAACGCGTCCTCGACTGGTCCACCATCGAGATCGACCTGCGCCTCGCGTTCCGCGAGGCCCTAGGGCCGCCGCCGGGCCCGGCGCTGCTCGAAGTCCCGACCAATGTCCTCTACCAGCAGGACGATCCGGCCCGGCAGCGACGCGGCGCGCACGTGTATGCGCCGGGAGCGCTCCGCAGCGCGGGCGATCCCGCCGTGATCGACCGGGTGCTCGACGCGCTGGCGCGCGCCGAGCGGCCGCTCCTCGTGGCGGGTGACGGCGTGTTCTGGTCGGACGCCGCCTCCGAGTTGCAGGCGCTGGCCACCCTGCTCCGCATCCCGGTCTACACTCGCCGGGCCGCACAGGGTGCGGTGTCCGAAGACGACGCGCTGGCCGTACGCGGGGCGTGGAAGAAACCGTTTACCGGGCGCGCCGACGTGGTGGTCGCCGTCGGCTTCCGGTTCTGGAGCGGCGAACACTTCGGCGAGCCGCCCACGTGGAACGCCTCCGCCACGTACGTGCAGATCGACGCCGTCCCGTCGCGAATCGGCTGGCACGTGCCGGCACAGCTGCCGGTGGTCGGCGACCCGAAGCTGGTACTCGCGCAGCTCGCCGCACGGGCCCGCGAGCTCGGTCTCGACCGGGCGGGTCGACCCGACGGGGCGTGGCTCGCCGAAGTGGCGCGCGTGCGGACCGACTTCGAGCGGGCGCTGCGCTCGCAGGAGGCCGACGTGCACGCGGCCCACCCGATCCACCCGGCGCGCGTGGTCCGCGACCTTCTGGAGATCATGGATCCCGACGCCACCGTGGTCGTCGACAGCTTCACGCTGTCGGGCTGGCTCTCGCAATGGCTGGCGGCGCGCTTCCCAGGGCAGATCGTCGACGCGGGGCCGTTGGCGCCCGTGGGCCACGGCGTCGGCATGGGCATCGGCGCGCAGCTGGCACGGCCAGGCAAGCAGGTGATCGTCGTCAGCGGCGACGGCGGGCTCGGCATCGGCGGGATGGACATCGAGACCGCGCTCAAGCATCGGCTGCCGATCTGCACCCTGGTGTGGAACAACAGTTCGTGGGGGCCGAGCTTCGACCAGATGCCCATGCTGCGCGGTCGCGTCGATCCCTTCGACATGCTTCCCGACCTCCGCTACGATCGCATGTTCGAGGCCATCGGCTGCCACGGCGAACACGTCACCAACGCCGAGGAGCTCCGCCCGGCTCTCGAGCGCGCTCTCGCGTCGGGACGGGCGTCGGTGGTGAACATACTGGGCGACCCGCGCGTCGGCCATGCGCGACTCGGTGGCAACCTCTTGGGCTCGACGAAGCTGTAGCGCGGCCTCACGACACCCGGACGAACGAGTACCCGGCTCGGACGGCGCGATCGAGCACTGCGATGCCGCCGCGATCGCCCAGCGTCTCGACGACGACCACCACGTCGGGATCGTCGAAGGTGACCCGTGGCGTATGGCCAGCGGCCTCGAGCGAGGCCCACAGCGCTGCGCCGAGCGCGCGTTCGGCCTCACTCGAGCTCAGCATCCCCCGCAGTCCGCGGCGTTCGATTCGCACGTAGAAGGAGCGCCCCGCGAGGAGGGGTGCGAGCGGCTCGACCGCGGCCTGCAGGCTGGCCGCCGGGTCCAGCTGGTCTACCGCAAAGGTCTGCAGGATCGGGAGGACCCGCCCGACCGACGCCATCAACATCGGGTCGCCTGCGAGCGCCTCGCGCCAGGCGTCGAGGAACGCGGCCACGTCGGCGACGCGCCCGATGGCGACGTTGCGATAGCCACCGCCCCGAAACACGCCGAGGCGGCGGAGACCCGCAAGCAGCACGGGACGCGCCCCCTCCACCGAGGTGGCCAATAGGTTCCAGTCCTGCACGAGGGACGCAGATCATACGCGCGCCGGCGCGGCCGAGGCAACGCGCGCGGGCACACTGTCCCTCGGCAGCGGGCGCTGCTATACGACCCCCCGTATGCTTCGAGCCATTCTGCCGGGTCTCCTGGCATGCGCGTTGTGCGCGTCCACGGCCCGAGCGGCCAATATCCTCTACGCCACCGCCGCCACGACGGGGGAGATCACGAGCTACTGCGTGGGCGACAACGGCGGGCTCGACCCCGATCCGCGCCAGCGCATCGCAACCCGCGGCCGAGCGCCCAGCCGGCTCGTCACGGCCACGTTCACCGGCGGCAGGTTTCTCTACGTCGCGGAGAACAACCAGGTCGAGGTGTTCCGGATCGGGGACAACGGCGTCCTCACCCGGCGGGGATCGATCCCCGAGCAACCGCTCCGAGGCATGAATTCGAGCGACCTGACGATCGCGACGGCGCCGAACGGCACGCCGGTGCTCTACGTCCCACAGCGCCAGCAGGACCGTATCGCAGCGTTCCCGATCGACCCCGCGACGGGGCTCACGATGACCGCCGAGCAGACCGGCTCGAGCTGCGTCCTCGGACCCATCCCGTCGGAGTGGGAAGACGTCGAGGTCGCCAACGGCCTGTTGTACGTGGCCCGGTCCGTATCGCGCGGGGAGATCCGCGTCTATGCGCTCGGCGGCGACGGCAACTTCGCCGACGGCACGGTGGTGGTGAACCAGCAGATTCGCGCCGGCGTCAACGAAACGCAATGCGCCACGCGCACAATCGCCGGCGTCGAAGTGAACCCCTGCGACCAGAACGACAAGGTGTACACCGCGTCGTCAGCGCAGTGCACCGAGGGCGTGGTCCTCACCGACATCGACGGTAACCCGATCGTCCCTGACCCGACGAAGAAACAGGTGAGAAAGGGCGAAACGCCGGCGCCGCTCACCGCCCGGGCACAGATCGATCCCTACAGCACGCGCCGGCGCCTGAACGGGGCCGCCGCGCTCGTTCTGCAGGACGATCTGCTCTACGTCTCGGAACGCTTCCGGCGCGCCATCTCGGTCCTGCAGCTCTGTCCAGCCAGTGGACAACCCGTCGAGTGCCCAGGCGTCATCGGTGAGGAGGGAGATCCCTGCACCTGCCCCGACGAAAACGAAGACGGCTTGCCGGACGTCGACGATCTGTGTCCGGCGTTCGGGCTCAGTGTGGACGCCAAGGTCAACGCCGCGGGGATATGCACGGCCCGCAACCGCCAGCTGCGCGGGACGTCTGCAACGCGGAAGCGGGGACGGCGGACCCGGAACGACATCCGGTACAATGCCATGGTCCTGGCGCAAGGTACCGAGCGTGCCAGCATCCTGGGGTCGCAGTTCCTCGACGGGCGCATCGACGGCTACAGGCTGCTCGCCGCCGACGAGGAGGTGCCGGCGGGCGGGATTCCGCGGGACGCCACCATGCGGACCAGCGACAACTTCCGGGCGAGCCCGTTCCAGATGTTCGTGTTCCCGCCCTATCCCCAGGTAGGCCAGGTGGTGTTCGTGGGCGGAGGCGAGATCGATCGCGTGCAGGGATTCCGCTTGAACGCCCGCGGCCTGCCCCGCGAGTCCAAACCGTTCGCCCAAACCGTCCGGTTGCGGGACACGTTCCCGAACGCCGTCACCGTCGCGAGCATCCCGGGTTCCTGCCCGGTTCGATAGCACGGGGGCCGAGCGCGCGGCGCGGCTGGAACGGGCCACAGTTCGTCGTTGCCATCCCCGGGAACCTCCCGTATGTTCATCCGGGTCATGCGCCACGCCGCAGTGCTCGCAGCTGCCTGCGCCGTTCTCGTGTCGGTGGCGCCCGCAACCGCTCGCCGCAAGGCCGGTCCGCAGCTCGTGCAGATTCTCGCACCGGCGGGCCGGTCGGTCGCACCTGCCCACCCGGACGTCAACCTGGTGCTCCGCTTCACCGGGGCCGACCCGGGAACCTTGCGGGCGCGCCTCAACGGGCGCGACGTCACGGAACGCTTCCGGCCGGTCCTCGACCGCGGCAAGACGGTCGGCAGCCGCGCGAGCATCCCCGCGGACGACCTGCGTTTCGGCCGCCGGCGCTCGAATCGCCTTCGCGTCGTGGTGAGGGCGCAGCGCGCCAACGCAAAGGGCAAGTCGGCGCGGCAGATCGCGCGTGTCAGGTTCCGCGCCGTGGAATCGGCCAACACCCCACCCGTGGCGAACATCCTGCTCGACAGCGAGGTCATGATTCCGGACGTCCCGGTGGGCTTCGACGGCAGCCAGAGCTTCGATCCCGAACTCGACGAGCTCACCTACCGGTGGGACCTGGGCGACGGCGTCACCGCCGAGGGGCCGACGACCTCGCGGGTCTTCCCAGACGGCGACGTCGCGCGCACCGTCACGCTCACGGTGAGCGACGGCCAGGCCAGCACCACCACACCCGTGACCCTGCGTTCCTGTCCGCAGCCGGAAGGGACGACGCCAGGGCTGATTCAGGTCGAAGCAGACGGACCGCTCGAGTTCGGCTCGATCCCGCCCGGTAGCACGGCCACGCGCACCTTCGAGGTGGTCAACCGATCCACGGAACCGACCAGCCGGCTCGTGACATGCCTCGACGTCGATGGCGACGCCTTCACGCTGAGCGACGACCGGCTTGAGATCGGCCCCGGCGACCGCCGCACCGTGACCGCCACCTTCGCACCGACCGCGGAGGGTCATGCGTCCGCCGCCGTGGTCCTGGTCGCCGCGAACACGCCCGGCGCCAACGTGACCCGCCGGCTCGTCGCGTTGTTGGCGCGCGGGTACGGCGGCACCGCCGCAGGTAGTGGCCCGGCCTTCGTGTCGGAACCCTGCTTCTGGGCGCCGTGGCTTGGTCAAGACCTGCGCGCACAGCTCCCTGGAGGGACGCCGTTCACGGTCGAGGCAGGCGCAGGCCAGTGCACGTCCACCACGGGCGGATTCTCGTCGGCCGACCTCTGCCTGGTCGACCGGGATTGCCAAGCCGGAGGCGGCGTCTGTGACTTCACCGTCGCCAGCGTGCCGGACATCACCGACATCTGCGGCGATGGCGCCGGCGGGGTGTACGTCCTGAGTGAGGACACGTTCTTCAGCGACCCCAACGAGGACACCAAGGAGTACCCCGATCGCGGCACGCTGGTGCGCCTTGGTGTCGACGGCGGCGGCGCCACCGTCGCACGGGCGGTCATCGGCCGCGTCCCCGAGGACGCCGCCAAGATCGCCTGCGACCGGTTCTCCACTAGCGCGGGCGGCCGGCTCTTCGTCGCGCAGCCGGCCAGCGTACCCGAGGCGGGCGACTGCTTCCGAGACACCCGCGAGGAGTTGGTCTCTTTCCGCAAGAGCGACGGGCAGCTGCGACAGCGCGTGATGGAGCGGATCGACGCCGCGAGCGGCGTCACGGAGTGTGACGACATCGACAACGTCACGCACCTCGAGGTGTCCCGTGACGGTTCGCAGGCCTTCGCCTCGTTTGATTCGGGTGGGGTCTGGCGGGTTCGCCCAGCGCCGCTTCAATTCCTGGACTCGTCCTTCTTCGAAGACCAGTTCCGGGTTCATCCCGACGGCAGCGTGATCTTCGCCACCGTGCGAGACGGGGCCACCAAGGCGACCGTGAGCGTCTACAAAGTCACGCCCGCGCAAGCGGCTGGCGGCGCGCTGCCGGCCAACGGCATCGCGCCCTGCGCCACCTTCCAGTTGCCCAACAATCGCAATGGCTCGAGCCGCAGCGTGGTGACGGGCGTCGCAGTCTCGCCCGTGACGGCCGACGCACGTGACGCGACCATCCTGGTCAGCCTACGAACGCCCAACATCCTCGACGACCGGACCCAGCCAAGGGAGGTGCAGCAGCGCGTCACCAACCTGCAGGTGAACGGCACCATCGCCTTCGCCTCGCCGGCCGACGCGACCTCCTGCACGCCGCTCGGGGTGATCAACCTCGAGGCGATGGATCAGCTCACCTTCTGATCCAGAGCGTCCGAACCCCTTGCGACGCCGCGCGGGCCGGGACAGGAAGGCGGCATGCCGCATCCCTCCCCGGTCGTGGTGAATCGCCTGCCCAGGCTGTTGCGCCAGCGGGGCATGACCTGGACAGAGCTGGGCCGTCGCACGCTGCTCTCGCGGGCTCAGCTGGCGCGACTGGGCGACCGGCACGGCAATCCGCGTCTGGTGGTGGCTGATCGGGTCGCGGCCGCGCTCGGCTTGCCGATCGAATCGGTCTGGCACCTCGCAGACCCGGAGGGGCGATGAACCGCAATGAGCTCGGCCGTCTGCTCGCCGTCCGGGGCTGGTCGGATATCGAGCTGGCGGCGCGTGCCGGCCTCGACCGCGCACACCTGAACCAGGTCAAGAACGGGCGCGCCCTGCCCACCGTCGCCACGGCCCTCGCGCTCGCCCGAGCGCTCGACGTCGACGTGGCCAGCATCTTTCCTCCCGGGTGGTCGACTCGGCGGGCCATCGGTCGGCGCAACCACTGAGCTGCGCTGGCGCCGGTACACGTCATGGGGCATACCGCCCTCCGATGAGCACCGCGAGCGGCCGCTCAGCGCCTCCCGTCGCGGCGGTCGTGGACCCGCTCCTCGGGTACCCGCTTCCCCCCGACGCCGACGTGTACGACGAGATGCTGTCGGCGCCCGGGACGCCGCGGTCCCACTGGCGACTCCTCACGGAATCCCTGGCGACGCTCGGGCCGGCAGAGCTCACGCGGCGATGGGAGCAGGCACGCCGGCAGCTCCGCGAGAACGGCGTCACCTACAACGTCTACGGCGACCCACGCGGAGCCGACCGGCCATGGGAGCTCGACCCGCTTCCGGTACTGCTGCCGCCGGACGAGTGGCAGGCGCTCGAGACCGGCCTCGCACAGCGGGCGCGGCTCCTGAACCTCATCCTCGCCGACCTCTACGGACCGCAACGACTGCTCCGCGATGGTCTGCTGCCACCGGAGCTGGTGTGGGGACACCCCGGGTTCCTGCGACCGTGCCATGGCGTCACGCTACCCCACGCCTGCTGGCTCCATCTTCTCGCCGTCGATCTCGCCCGCGCCCCGGATGGAGGCTGGTGGGTCCTCGCGGACCGGGCCCAGTCGCCGTCGGGCGCCGGCTATGCGCTCGAGAACCGCATCGTCTTGTCACGCGCGCTACCCGAACCTTTCCGCGACTGTCGCGTCCTCCGCCTCGCGGGGTTCTTTCGGACCGTGCGGGACATGCTGCGGCTCCTCGCGGCCCGGCACCGCGAGAACCCGCGCATCGTGCTGCTCACGCCGGGCGTCTACAACGAGACCTACTTCGAGCACGCGTACCTCGCGCGCTACCTCGGCTATACCCTGGTCGAGGGCGCCGACCTCACCGTTCGTGACCAAGCCGTCTTTCTGAAGACCCTCGGCGGACTCCAGCCAGTCGACGTCATCATGCGCCGGCTCGACGACGACTTCTGCGACCCGCTCGCGTTGCGCGCCGAGTCGTCACTCGGCGTACCCGGCCTACTGCAGGCGGTACGCGCCGGAAACGTCGCCGTCGCCAACGCGCTCGGCAGCGGGTTGGTGGAAACCCCGGCCCTGCTGCCGTTCCTGCCAGGTCTCTGCCGCGCGCTCCTCGACGCCGACCTCGCGCTGCCATCGGTCGCGACGTGGTGGTGCGGCCAGCCGCGCGAGTTGGAGTACGTGATCGCCAACCTCGCCCAGCTGGTCATCAAGCCGGCCTTCCCCGGCACCGGCCGCGAGCCGGTCTTCGGCGCGCACCTGGACGCGACGGCCCGCGAGGAGCTGATCGCCCGGATGCACCGGCGGCCGTGGGCCTATGTGGCACAGGAGCAGATCGCCCTCTCCACGGCCCCCGCGCTCTGCACGGATCGCGTCGAGCCCAGGCAGATCGTGCTGCGCACGTATCTGACGGCGAGCGGGGACGGCTACCAGGTGATGCCGGGCGGGCTCACGCGGGCCGCCAACTCGCGCGACTCCCTGGTGGTGTCAATGCAACGAGGCGGCGGCAGCAAGGACACCTGGGTGCTCTCCGAGGGTCCGGTGAATCCCATCACCCTGCTGCGTCCCGCCGGCGCCGCGGTCGAGATCACGCGGGGCGGCGCCGAGCTGCCGAGTCGTGTGGCCGACAACTTGTTCTGGCTCGGCCGGTACGTCGAGCGCGCCGAGGGGACGGCGCGACTCCTGCGCAGCATCCTGGCGCGGCTGGCCGACACCGCCGGCGAGGCTCCCGAGCTCCCGCTGCTGGGCGAGGCGCTCGCCGCCCAGACCAAGGTGGAACCCACGTTCGTGCTCGCCGACGCGCAGGGCGGCCGCTCGCTCAGCGAGCGCGGCGTCCTGGGATTCCTCCAGGACGACCAACCACCGCGCGGGCTGCGCGCGACACTGGCGGCGGCGCAGCGGTTGGGTGCCGTCGTGCGCGACCAGATCTCGTTCGACACCTGGCGCGTGGTGAACCAAACGACCCTCACGGTGCCGCGCGGACGACTTCGGCCCGCCGCCGCACTGGATGCACTCGACCGCCTCATCCTCAATCTCGCGGCGTTCAGCGGTCTCGGCGTCGAGAGCATGACCCGGGGCCAGGGTTGGCGCTTCGCCGACATGGGCCGGCGGCTCGAACGCGGCGCACAGCTGACGGCGCTGCTGCGCAGCACGCTGGTCGGGCCCGCCGCGGCCCCCGACAGCCTGCTCGAAGCGTTGCTCGAGGTCGGCGACGTGTCCATTACGTACCGGCGCCGCTACCTGGGCAGCCTGCAGCTGCCGCCGCTCCTCGACCTCCTGGTGCTGGACGAGACCAACCCGCGCTCCGTCGCGTTCCAGCTGGCCGCACTCGAGGCCCACGTCCGCCGCCTGCCGCGTGACGAGGCCCGCGCCATGCGCACGGCCGAGGAGAAACTGGCGCTAGCGCTCCTGACCCGCGTCCGGCTGCTCGACGTCAACGACCTGTCCGCGTCGAGTCCGCAGGGGGTGCGCAGTCGTCTGGACGAGATCCTGCGCTCGTTCGTCGCCGACCTGGCTGCGCTCTCCGACAGCATCACGCGGAGCTACCTGAGCCATGCCGTCCCGTCACATCGCCTGGGAGGCGTGCGGTGAACTACCGTGTTTCGCACGTCACGACGTATCACTACGAGGAGATGGCGTCGGTGTGCCACAACGAGCTCCGGCTGACCCCGCGCACGGACGCGCGGCAGCGCCCGCGCCGGACACAGCTGCGCGTCGACCCGACGCCGTCGGCACTGGTGCCGGGCCTGGATTTCTTCGGCAACCAGATGCACGTCCTGACCGTCCAGGAGCCGCATCGCCAGCTCACCATCACCGCGAAGAGCGACGTCACCGTCACGCCCCTGCCGCCGCCGGAGGTGACGCCGTCCTGGGAGGCGGTGCGCGATCGCCTGCGTACGGATCGCAGCGCGTCCGCGCTCGACGCCTATCAGTTCGCCTTCGAGTCGCCGCATGTGGCGTTCGACGACGGCGTGCTCGAGTTTGTCGCGCCGTCGTTCGGCGTCGCGCGCCCGATCCTCGACGCCGTCCGCGAGCTCACCCACCGCATCAACCGCGAGTTCCGCTACGATCAGACCGCCACCACCGTCGCCACCCCGGTGGCCGAGGTCCTGCGAACCCGGCGGGGCGTGTGCCAGGACTTCGCACATCTCGAGATCGCCTGCCTGCGTGCCCTCGGGCTCGCCGCCCGGTATGTCAGCGGCTACATCCTCACGGTGCCCCCGCCGGGGGCGCCACGCCTGGTCGGCGCCGACGCGTCGCACGCGTGGCTCGCCGTCTGGGTCGGTGACGCGGGCTGGGTCGACATCGACCCGACGAACGACCAGCTACCGAGCGACCAACACATCACCGCGGCGTGGGGCCGGGACTATGCCGACGTGAGCCCCCTGCGCGGTGTGGTGCTGGGCGGCGGCGCCCATCGCGTCCACGTGGCGGTGGACGTCACCCCGCTCTCCTGAGCGGACATCACATCAGGTCGCCGTTCATCAGCACGTAGTTCGGCGGCGGCGCGGTGCCGCCGCCCCGGACCATGTAGTGGCAGGCCCGCATGACGCGGAAGCCCAGCGCCAGCAGGCCGTCGACCAGCACACGATCGCTCGACGGGATGAGGACGCGGACGGCGGTCGCAGGGCCATGCACCGCCGCCGCCTGGGCCGCGAGCAATTCGAGCAAGACGGCGCCGTCCTCGGCCGATGCGGAGCCGAGATACGCGGCCGGTCCGAGGGCGATGCCGAACACGTAGCCAGCGAGCGCCCGCCCCCGCTCGGCCACCAGCGCGCGGCCTCGCCGCAGGTAGAGGTCGACGTTCTGCGGCCGGGGCGCGCCGAACGCCCGACCATCCCGCTCGATCAGCTGGATGCGGTCGGCGGCCCCGGCGGGACGGAGCCGTGCTCCGGTCGGGGTCGCGGCGTGGAGAGACCCCCCAGCCGGCAGCTCGAATTCGACCAGCGGTGCGACCACCCGGAAGCCCGCGCGCACGTAGAGCCCGAGCGATGCCGCGTTGTAGCTCTCCTGCACGAGCCGGACCTGCGCTACCCGCGGCCCCGCCAGCGCGATGCAGCGATCGAGCAGCAGATGGCCGATCCCCCGACCCTGCATGCGCGGATCGACCGCGAGCGGTCCGACGGTGGCGACCGGGCCTCGCATGTGCACCCAGGCCATGCCGACGATCTCGCCGTCGCACGCCGCCACCAGACCGCCCAGCGGGTCGAACGCCAGCAGATGACGCACGTACGCGCGAGCCTCGGCGGGCGTGGTGACGACAGGCGGCTGCGCGTGACGGAGGGCGACCTCGAAGAACGCCAGGAAGTTCACGTCGCCCGCACGATCCGCGTCCCGCTCTTCGAGCGGGCGCACCGTGAGGTCGCTCGTCATGCCCACCGCCCCAGCATGCGCTCCCGCCGCACGGCGGCAAAGCGCAGGATGACCTTGTCCCGCCCATCGTCGCGGGCGATGCTGACCAGATCGGCCCGCCCGCCGTACCGGACGTCGCCCCCCACGAGGGCGCGCAAGTGGCCGGAGCGCATCAGCTGGTAGCCGTCGAAATGCGTCCACACGGGTGCGCGTCCCCAGCCGTGCGCCGCGCCGGCGCGGTTGTAGACGTCCGAGGGTATGCACACGAGCTGATAGTGCAGGGGATCGAGCCCGACGAGCGTCTCGAGCGCATCCGGCCCCTTCTCGAGGAGCGCCGCATCGATCTCGACCCGGGCGAGGCCACGCCGACCGCGCATCCCGAGGATATCCAGCAGCGGTGACGCCGTGGGCGGCTCGCGATCCTCGGGAAAATCCTCGACCAGGACCGTCTCCTCGATCAGGCGCGGCAGATAGCGCGCGCCCCCGGAATTCAGGTACGGGTGCAGCGCGAACAGCGCCAGGGTCTCGCGAGCGGGCTCGCGGAACCCACGAATGACCGGATCGGCCAACGCCGCGTCGATCCGGGTGGCTCCGTCTTGCAGCAGCTCTGCCTGTGCGAACGCCGGCGTCCACGCCACGCGGCGCAGGTAGTCGGCGACGGCCGGCTCCGCCGGCAACCGCACGTGGACCATGCCCAGTGCGCGGCCGCGATCCACGGCCTCGGCCGGGAACGGGGTCCCGAGACACGCCGCGAGCCCGTCTCGATCCGCAGGGTTCACGTGCCCCGCCCCCTCGGGTGCAGCGCGGACGAGCATGCGCTGCGCCAGCCGGCCGAGTTCCTCGAAGCGCCCGTGGCGCAGATCGTCGAGCGCCTCGACCTCCGCCTGGGCCGGGTCCACGACCGGCGTCGCGCGGTCACCCGTCCCCGCCCCCACGTCGAGGCGTGCCAGGTACGACTGGCGCGTCGCATACAGGGCTGCCCCCGCGGGATCGTCCCGCTCGAGCGCCGCCAGCGTCTCCAGGGCGCGGGCACGCAGGACGACCGGATCGGGCTGCCCGGGCAACAGGACCGCCAACCCGGGCGAGAAGGGGTCGATCGGCACGTCGTGCGACCGGTAGACGGCCGCGGCGAGCTCCATGTCGGCTCGGTGGGCCTCGAGCGTCGCACGACTCGTCGTGATCCCGGCCGCGAGCTGCTTCACCCGCGGCCAGTCGCCGGTCAACACCGCCGCGCGCGCTTCCTCCTCGGCGTGCCGGAGCCCGCGCTCGAGTCCCTGCAGGCGATCGAGGTCCGGCGCCGCGCACACCCCCGCCAGGAGCGCCCGCCCCCGGCGCAAGTAGAGGTCCCGGTACACGGGGTCGACCCGGGCGACCGCGACCAGGCGGCCGACCACGTCGACCAAGCGCGCGCGCTCCCCCGGTGTCATCCGTACCGCCGGCCGTGAACTGGGCGCTCGGGGAAGCCCCCCGCCCTCCTATCGTTCAGTGGTACATCTCCATGAGCTCGAGGATCCCGAGGCTCCGCATGCCGTCGAACAGATACCCCTTCACCTCCTTGACGGTGGAGAGGCCGAGCACATCGCGGGCGAGCGTGCGGACCGCCGCATACGGCACGGAACGGATGATGCGCTTCACCACGGGAATGAAGAAGGGGCCCATCGACAGGTCGTCGAGCCCGAGGCCGAGGAGCATGATGGTGCACAAGGGATCGGAAGCCATCTCGCCGCACATGCCGACCCACTTGCCAGCGCCACGCGCGGCCTGAACGGTGTCGTGGATCGCCCGCAGCACCGCGGGGTGCAACGGTTCATAGAGCGGCGCGACGCGCGCGTTGTTGCGGTCGACCGCGAGCAAATATTGGATCAGGTCGTTCGTGCCGATGGAGAAGAAATCGACCTCGCGGATCAGGTGGGACGCCAACGCCACCGCCGACGGCACCTCCACCATCATCCCGACCGGCACGGATGCGTCGAACTCCCGCCCCTGGCGCCGCAGGTCCTCCTTCGCCTGCTCGATCAGCTCGCGGGCGTGCCGGATTTCCTCCAGCCCACTGATCATCGGCAGAAGCAGCCGCACGCGACCCAGAGTCCCCACGCGGAGGATCGCCCGGATCTGCGTCTTGAACAGCTCGGGCATCGCGAGCGAGATGCGGATCGACCGCCACCCGAGGAACGGGTTCTCCTCGCGTGCCAGGTTCAAGTACGCCGGGTACTTGTCCGCCCCGATGTCGAGTGTCCGGATGGTGACCGGCTTCCCTTCCATGCCCCGCACCACCCGCGCGTAGAGCTGGACCTGCTCCTCCTCGTCGGGGAAATCCCGGTAGGTGAGGAAGGGGAACTCGGTGCGGTAGAGGCCGATCCCGTCGGCGCCGTGGCGATGCACGAAGACCAGGTCGCTGATCAGGCCGATGTTCGCGAACAGATTCACGCGGCGGCCGTCGGTGGTCTCCGCCGGAAGCGCCTTCAGCGGTTCGAGTTCGCGATTGAAGGCCCGGTACTCGCGATCGAGCCGATCGTACTCCCGCACCACCTCGGCCGGGGGGTTCACGAACACCACGCCAGAGTTGCCGTCCACCAGCACCGAGTCCCCCTCGTGCACCTCCTCTCCGGCGGCGGGCTTGGCCCCGACGACGGTGGGGATCTCGAACGACTTGGCGAGAATGGATGCATGCGACGTCACGCCGCCCGTCATGAGCACGATGCCGTTCAGGTGCTCGTGGTCGATGAGGCCAAGGTCCGATAGCGTGATGTCCTCGGCGACCAGCACCGTGTCGCGCTCCAGCGTGCGCTCCGGCTCCTCGATCCCGAGCAGGTTGCGCAGCAAGCGCAACGCCACGTCCTTCACGTCCGCGGCGCGCTCGCTCAGATACTCGTCGCGCATCGCGCCGAAGCGCTCGAGATATTCCTCGGCGACGTGCTTGAGCGCCGTTTCGGCGGTGAGGCCGGACTTGATCTGCCCCTCGACCTTGGTGACGAAACCACGGTCCTCGAGCATCATGGCATGGGCGTCGATGATCGCGGTGTCGAACTCCGGCAGGCGGCGCGCCAGGCGCGCCTTCAGGGTCTCGAGCTCGCGCGCCGACTCCGCCAGCGCACGCTGGAACCGCTGGCGCTCGGCGGCCACGTCGTTGGTCCGGCGCTCTTCGAGCGCATCGAAGCGGACCGCGGGCAGCAGGATGTGGGCGCGCCCCCGGCCGAACCCCGGCGCGGCCGGCAGTCCGTTCAGCCGCCCCTCGCGCCGCTTGCGTCGGGGCGGCGGGTCCGCCGCCTCGATCCGGTTCTCATAGTCGTGCAGGCGCTTCATCGCCGACAGCATGCGCTGCCGGTATTCGCTGCGTTCCTTCTCCTTGCTGCGCAGGTCCTCGAGGAGCTGCGCCTGGACCAACACGCCGCCCACCTGCACGGCGATGGCGCGCAGGATGCGGACCTCCGTGGCCGAGAACTTGCGCCGGCGGAGCGTCTGCACCACCAGGACGCCCAGCGACGTGCCGCGCTCGACGATGGGAACGCCGAGGAAGGAGTGGTACCGATCCTCGCCAGTCTCCGGGAAGAACTTGTACCGCGGGTGCGACATGGCGTCGGTGACCATCACCGGCTCGAGCTTCTCGACCACCATGCCGGTCAGTCCCTCGCCGACGCTCATGCTCACCTTGCCGACTGCGCTTCGCTCGAGGCCGGTGGTCGCGCGCAGGGTGAGACGCTGGATTCGTTGCTCGAGGAGGTAGATGGAGCAGACGTCGGTGCTCGTCCGCTTGGCGATCACCTCGACGATCCGCTGCAGGCTCTCCTGGAGGTCCTCGGAGTGCTGGCTGGCTGCCGTCACGTCTTCGAGGATCGTGATACCGTGGCCACGGCGGACCCGCGGGATCACCTCGGACCGTCCCGGGGACTGCGGAACCTGGGGCTTGCGCCGCTCAGCCTTCATCGGCGGCGCGATCTTATCCGGGCTGCCCGGGCGCCTCAATCCGCGCCACCGCCGGCGTAGAAAGCGGCGACGGCGTCCGCCACTTTGGCCACATCGGCTTCCGCGAGCTGGGGAAACATCGGCAGCGCGACGACGTCGGCCGCCGCCCGGTCTGCCTCGGGGACCCCGACGGGGACCTCGACGAACGGAAGCAACGGGGCCTGACGGTGCAGCGGGACGCGATAGTACACCTGCGTGCCGATCCCGGTGGCCGTGAGGTGGCGGACCAGCGCATCGCGGGCTCGCGCCCGCAGCGTGTAGACATGGAAGACGTGCGCCGCGCCCCCGGGCGGCGGCAGGCTCAAGGGGGCGCCCACGTGACCCGCGAGCCCGCGCGCTTCGAAGTGGGCGGCGTACCAGCCGGCGACGGTGCGGCGGCGCGCGTTCCACGCATCGAGCCGCGGGAGCTTCACGCCCAGCGCCGCCGCGTTGATCGCATCGAGCCGCGAGCAGAGCCCGATCGCATCGTGCAGATAGGGGCCGACGAGCCCGTGGGCGCGGTCGCGCCGGACCCGATCGGCCAGCTCGGCGTCGGCGGTGACCACGACCCCGCCGTCGCCGATGCCGCCCAGATTCTTGGTGGGGTAGAACGAGAAGGCGGCGGCCCGGCCGAACGCCCCGGCACGGCGGCCTCCCGCTTCGGCCCCGGCGGCCTGCGCGGCATCCTCGAGGAGCCAGGCGCCGTGGCGATCGGCCACCGCGCGCAACCCGGCGATATCGGCCAGGCGCCCGAAGAGGTGAACGACCACTAGGCCCTTGACGGGGCCGCCCGCCCGCTCGGCGGCCTCGGCCGCCGCGGCGGGGTCCATGTTCAGGGTGACCGGGTCGATGTCGGCGAACACGGGCCGGGCTCCCAGGCGTGCAATCGTACTGGCCGTGGCAAAGAAGCTGAACGGCGTGGTGAGCACACGGTCGCCCGGACCAACCCCCATCGCGCCGAGCGCCAGTGCAAGGGCATCGGTGCCCGAGTTGACGCCGACGGCATAGGGCACCCCGCAATAGGAGGCCATGGCCTCCTCGAAGGCGGCCACGTGGGGCCCGAGAACCAGCTGTTGCGAGTCCAACACCTCGTCCACCGCCGCACGCACCTCGACGCCGACTTCGGCATCCTGCGCTCGGAGGTCGAGGAATGGTACGGTCACGGCGGGTAGGGCGACGCTGTGCTAGCCGGTCGCGCGGTCCCTGTCGACCGCAGCCGGCGTCGAGGAGCCAGCTTGCCGTGCCGGCAGCGCCCGGGTAGTGTGCCCGCCGTCGGCATGGCAAAGCGGAATCCGCGGCGGGCAGCAAAGAAGGCACCGCGGCGGGCGGGGCGGTTGCGGCGGATTTTCCGGACCATCCTGCTCGCCGGCATGGTCGTGGCGGGGGCGGTCGGATACGTCGTCTACCGGGAAATCAGCCAAGAGCTCCCACCCGTCGACCAACTGCTGAGCTACAAACCGCCGACCACCACCCAGGTATTCGCCGAAGACGGCTCCATGCTGGGTGAGTTCTACGTCGAGCGCCGCTATCTGATCCCGCTCGACCGCGTGCCGAACCACGTGCGCACGGCCTTCCTGGCCGCCGAAGACGCGGATTTCTATCGCCATCCCGGCATCGACCCATTCGGCATCGCGCGCGCGCTCCTCGCCAACCTGTCGAGCAAACGGGTCGTCCAAGGCGGCAGCACCATCACGCAGCAGGTGGTGAAGACCCTGCTTCTCACCCCAGATCGCAACATCGAGCGCAAGGTCAAGGAAGTCATCCTCTCGCTCCGCTTGGAGAACAAGCTGACCAAGGACGACATCCTCTACCTCTACTTGAACCAGATCTACTTTGGAGCGGGCGCCTACGGCGTCCAGGCGGCCGCCCGCACCTTCTTCGACGTCGACGCCGAGGACCTCACCATCGCGCAGGCGGCATTGCTGGGTGGTCTGCCGCAGCGCCCGAGCGAGTACGACCCGCAGCGCTTCCCGAAAGCCGCCCGCAACCGGCAGCGCTACGTGCTCGACCGCATGCGGGTGGAAAAGTTCATCACCGACGAGGAGTACGAGGAAGCGCTGGCCGAGGAGCTCGACTTCCAACCCCGACGCCAGAACGCCACCTACACGGCCGCACCATGGTACGTCGATCACGTGCGCCGCCTGCTGGAAGAGCACTTCGGCGGCACGGCGGCGGCGCAGCTGGGCCTACGCGTGCACACGGCCGTCGATCTCCAGCTGCAGGACCTGGCGGAGGAGACGCTCCGCCGCGGGCTGCGGTCGCTCGACGGCCGGCAGGGTTTCCGGGGGGGCGTCCGCCGGCTCGGCGCGCACCGGATCGAACCGTTCCTGAAGCGCGAGAAGGAACGCAAGACGCCCGATTCGTCGTACCGCAACGCCGTCGTGACCGAGGTGCGCCGGGATCGCCTGCTGGTGCGCACGGCCTGGGAGTCCGGCATCATCCTGGCCAGCCAGCTCGACTGGCGCGGCGGACGGCGACTGCTTCCCTCCGCATTCCGGCCGGGGGACGTGCTCTCCGTCACCGTCGGAGACGACATCGACGGCGTCCAGAGCTTCGTCCTCGACCAAGACCCCCAGGTCGAGGGCGCCCTGGTCACCATCGACCCGTACACGGGCCAGGTGAAGGCGATCGTGGGCGGGTACTCGTTCGAGCGCAGCCAGTTCAACCGGGCGACGCTGGGACGTCGTCAGCCCGGCTCTGCGATGAAGCCGTTGGTCTACGCCGCCGCCTTCAATCGCGGGTACGGCCCATCGTCGGTCGTGCTGGACGCTCCGATCTCGCTGCCCGGGGGCCCAGGCGGCAAGCGCTGGCGTCCCAGGAACGCGAGCGGCCGTTACAACGGGCCCACCCAGCTCCGGAATGCGCTGGTCTACTCCCTCAACACCGTCAGCGTCCGGCTGGTGAGCGACATCGGGATCGACTACACGCGCGATTTCCTCGGCCGGCTGCCCTTCAGCAAGCCGTTCCCCAGGCATCTCGCGCTCGCGCTGGGGGCCGTCGAGGTGTCGCCGCTCGAGCTGACGGCGGCCTACGGCATCTTCCCCACGCTGGGCAAACGCTTCGAACCCATCTTCATCACCAGCATCACCGATCCAGAGGGCAAGCGCATCGAGTTCGAGAACACCAAGCCGCAGTTCCAGCGCGTCATCCCGGCCGAGAAAGCGTACCAGCTCACCACCATGATGGAGGGTGTCGTCCGGCGTGGCACGGCGAAGAAGGCGCAGATCGGTCGGCCCGTCGCCGGCAAGACCGGAACCACGAACGACAACCGCGACGCCTGGTTCGTCGGGTACACGCCCGATCTCGTGACGGGCGTGTGGGTCGGCTACGACACTGCGCGTCGCCTTGGTTCCGGCGACACGGGCGGACATGCGGCGGCGCCGATCTGGGCTTCGTTCATGAGCGCCGCCTTGAAGGGCCGGCCGGCCATCGCGTTCCCGGCGCCGGGCGGCACCTCCACCATGGCCGCTCTCGACACTGGCGCCGTCGATGCGGAGGAGCGGCCCCGGCGGCGCCGTGCTCCGAGCAAGGCGAAAGCCCCCTCGAAGGCGCAGACCGGCGGCACCAACACGGCGCAGGCGACATCGAAACCGCTCCGCCGGCGGCCGCGCGAGACCCCCCCGACCGCGGGCGCCGCGCAGGCCTTCTAGAATCGCCACCAGGGGGCATGGGCCCTGCGAACCCGCTCGAGGAGTGGGTCGATGCGCCGGGCATCGCCGGTGACCGGCTGCACCGGACGGCGCGCGCCCTGGAGCGTCGCCAGCACCACGTCTACGCCGTCGGTGATGGCGTCGAGGTCGTAGCCGCCCTCGAGCACCGCCGCGATCCGACCGCCAGCGCACTCTTCCGCCAGGGCCACGCAGGCTTGCGCCATCGCCGCCACGCCGGCCGGCGTCACCGTGAGTCCGCCCAGGGGATCACGAACGTCGCAGTCGAATCCCGCCGAGACGAGCACGAACTCGGGCCTGAACTGCCGGGCTACCGGCACGATCGCCTCGGCGAACGCGCGCCCGAACTCATGGTCGCCGCAGCCCGCCGGAACCGGCAGGTTGAACGTCCGCCCGGCGCCAGCCCCCTCGCCCACCTCCTCCGCCGCACCCGTGCCGGGATAGTAGGGGTACTGGTGGGTCGACACGTAGAGCACGTCGGGGTCGTGCTCGAAGACATGCTGCGTGCCGTTGCCGTGGTGGAGGTCCCAGTCGACGATGAGGATGCGCGCCAGCCCGCGACGGCGGAGATAGGCGGCGGCGACGGCCACATTATTGAACAAACAGAAGCCCATCGCGCGTCCCCGCTCCGCGTGGTGCCCGGGCGGGCGAACCAGCGCCATCCCGTTGTCGACCGCCCCCGCCAGGACCGCGTCACAGAGCTCTAGCAGCCCGCCTGCGGCCAACCGGGCGGCCTCCCACGAGCGCGCCGAGGTGCGCGTGTCGGGATCGAAGACGACGCCGGCGCGGCCGGCAGTCGCCGCCACGCGCTCGACGAACGCGGGGGTGTGGACCAGAGCCAGTTCGTCCTCGGTGGCGGTGCGAGGGGCGAGGTGGACGAGGCCTGGCGCGCCGGCGAACCGGTGGTGGAGCACGCGCAGGCGTTCCGGGCGTTCCGGATGACCTGCGCCGGGGTCGTGCGCCAGCATGCGGTCGTCGAGGATCAGCCCTGTGCCTCCGGCCATGCGAATCCTGTAGCAAACGGAACCCTGGCTGGCACGCGCCGAAATTGACACCTCCACCCCTTTTCCCTAGGCTTCGACCGATGTTCGGCATCGGCATGCCCGAGCTGGTCGTGATCATGGTGATCGCGCTCATCGTGCTCGGCCCGAAGCGGCTCCCCGAGGTAGCCCGCAGCCTGGGTAAGGCGATGTCCGAGTTCCGACGGCAGTCGAGCGAGATCATGGACGAGTTCCAGGCCCAGGCGCGACTCGACGACGAGGCCGAGCGGCGGCGCCAGCCCGCTCAGGCTGCGCCGCCTGAAGGGGCCGTCCAGCCCGTAGTGCCCACCGCCGCGGCCAACACGGTTGCAACCGCACCGGCCGCTGCCAGGCCGAAGCCCTCGCCGCCCACCACCTGACGCCCGGCTCACCGTAACGTGCCTGGAGCCGAGGACGATGTGCGGATGCCGCTCACCGCACACCTGGACGAGCTGCGCACGCGGCTGATCCGCTCGCTGATCGCCATCGGCATCGGCTTTGCCGTCGCATACGGATTCGCGGAGACCCTGGTCACCTGGATCCTGGCGCCGCTCACCGCACTGCACCCGGACCAGAGCCTCGTCATCGGCACGGGCGTGACCGACGCCTTTTTCACGAAGCTCAAGGTGTCGTTCGTCGCCGGCGTCTTCCTGATGAGCCCCGTGGTGTTCTTCCAGGCGTGGCGCTTCGTGGCGCCCGGCATGTACGAGACGGAGCGCCGCCTGGCCGTGCCCTTCTCCATCGCGGCCACGGTCTTCTTCTTCGCTGGGGCCGCGTTCTGCTACTTCGTGGTGTTCCCCGTGGCGTTCCGCTTCTTCCTCGAGGAGTTCGGCTCCGTCGGCATTGCCCCGCAGATTCGCGTCACCGAGTACCTGACCTTCGCCTCGCGGATGCTGTTGGCGTTCGGCATCACGTTCGAGCTGCCGGTGGCCACGTTCTTCTTGGCGCGCCTCGGCCTGGTCACGCACCGGACCATGATCGGCTGGACGCGGTACGCCATCGTCACGATCTTCGTGGTGGCGGCCGTGCTCACGCCGGGCCCGGACATCGCCTCGCAGGTGCTGATGGCCACGCCGCTGCTGCTGCTCTATGCGCTCAGCATCGGCATCGCCTGGGCGGTCGCCCGCCCGGGTCCCGCAGCCGAGGACGACGAGGGCGAGACCTCGGCGTCCGGCGACGGCTGAGCGCCGGTCACCCGTCGTCGGGCTCCGGTCCGAGCCAATCGACGGCCCCGCCCTCCTCCGATTCGACCACCGCACACGCTCCCTCCGCCTCGAGCGCCGCCAACGCACGGCGTGCGTCGCCGACGAAGTCCGGCGCGGCCAACACGACGATCTCCCCCCGCACCGGATCCAGGGTACGCGTCACCGCGACACCCTCGTACGACTCGATCACGAACTTGACGTATGCGATGTCGCGGCGACGGACGCGCAGCCGGATGGGGACGACGTCGGCAGGCATGGCGGTCAGAAGGTCATGCGGGCCTGAAACACGACCTGATCGTTGTCACGAAACTGCCCCAGGAGGGAATCGCGCGGACCGGCGACGACGAGATACCCCGCGCGCACCCAAAGGTTCTCCACGACCTGTACGGACATCCGTGGGAACAAATACAAGCCTCCGCGTTCGATCGCCCAGAGGCCGCGCACCTCGGCCTCCACCCGGTCGGCGGCGAAGCGACGGCGAAGCGTGCCGGACAGCCGTGTCTCCGGGTTCGAGATGAGCAACCGAGGCGGATCGCCGAGCACGATGATCTGGTTGAGTTGCAACAGGGGCTGGAAGCCGCGCCAGAGGGTGTCCGCACCGATGCCCCATTCGACGGCGTCGAGCCGTGGGAACAACGGCGCGACCTGGATGCGTGTCGGCGCTCCGGACAGGATCCGGTTGACCGTCGCCTGCCGCCGCGGGAAGGTGCCCGCGATCAGCGGCCCGATGACGTCGTCGGCGGGACGGAGATACGTATGGTTCACGAACCAGGCGGTTTCGGCTCGCACCGTGAAGGGTCCGATGGGAAACGCCGCCGCCCCGCCGGTCATGTGCATGGTGGTCGTCTGTTGGGCGAGCCGGATCGCCGCCTCGACCTTCGGGTCGAGCACGGTGCCGGCGTTGCGGGCGACGATGCGCAGGGCAGCGTTCGCCCCCGTCTCCGGCCCGCTGTAGTGGGAGAGTTCGAGGTCCGCTCCCCGCCAGCTGCCGCGCAGGCGCGCCGCCACGGCGCCCGCGTCGAGCGTACGTGCCGGCCCGTCGTTCCGGGTGCCGAAGTTCGTCCTGACCCGGATCGTTTGCGCTGGACACCCCCGCGCGGCCGGGAAGTCCGTATCCGGCAGCGCAACGCACGGATCGGCCGGAAAATCGTCGACCGTCGGCGGGAACCAGCGCTCGAGAGCGAGCGGCAGTCGCGACGGCACCGGCCAGGGAACGTAGGCCAGCTCGAACTGGAGGCCCGTCAGTCCGGCGCCGGGCAGGTCGGGGATGGCCTGCGTCGTGAGCACGGCCGGGACGCCGATCTTTTGCTCCTCGAAGAACTCGTCGACTACCAGTGGGTCGTGGAGGTCTCGCGGATTCACCACGTCGGTGGGCGCAACGCCGTCGAGCTTGCCCCAGGCGAAGACCTGCAGGCCAGCCCGAACGCTGGTGCGACGTCCGCGCCACTCGAGGAACGCCTGGCGGAACTCCAACGCCGGCGAGTAGTTCTGGAAGGCCTGATTCAGGTTGTACAGGGCGGGACCCGAACCGCCCTCGAAGGGTCCGCCGGCCCGGCTCCGCAGCTCGAGGAGCCCACGGAGGTCCCGGCGCGGTGACGCCTGGAGTTCGAGCATGCCGATCGCCTCCGGCCGCTGCCGCGGCCCGCCGCCGGTATCGACGATCGCGAGCCCATAGAGACGCCCTCGGGCTTGCAGCCATGACGGCAGTGTCACGGCCTCGACCGGCCCGGCGGCAGCAAGGAGGAGCAGGATCGTGAGTGCGTTGATCGGCCCCAGCCGCACCCCTATACTCGCCCGGTCATGACCCACCGCGCCCCGGAGAAGGACCTCGATCGGCTCATCGTCAACGCCCACAAGCGCTTCGTGAAGGCGATGGACGGACGGCTCGACAGCATGACCCCCGACCTCAAGGTCACGTACTACTCCGTGCTCTCGAAATTGGTCACGAAGCTCGAAACCGACGACAAGGCGCTGCGGGAGATCGCCCAGGAGATGATGACCGAGGCGATGGGCGAAGTCCTGCAGGTGATGCAGAGCTGACCGGATCCGATCCGCTGCGCGCCCGCTGCGCATCCGCTGTTGGTGTATAGCGCGCGCTGCTTGCCGGCCGCCAGCGACCGCGGCTGGCGTGATCCGCCCCCCCTTCCTACAATGCCTCCCGTGACCAAGTCCTCCTTTCGCCCGCGCCTCCTGAACGGGCAGACCGGCGACCCTGCGCTGCTCGTCGCGCTGCGCTGGCAGGGCCGCGCCATCCTGGTCGACCTGGGCCGCATCGACCGGACCCCCGGCAGCGTGCTGCTGCCCATCGAGGCGGTGTTCGTGTCGCACGCCCACATGGACCACTTCATGGGGTTCGACCAGCTCTTGCGGCTATTCCTGGCACGCGAGGGCACGCTGCGACTGTTCGGCCCCGCGGGCATCGCGGACTGCGTGCAGGGGAAGCTCGCGGGCTATACCTGGAATCTGACGGACGACTACGCCTTCACCCTCGAGGTGACCGAGATCGACGGCGACACGATGACCCACTGGCGGTTCGCCGCGGCGCGCCGTTTCGCGCGCGAACACGCCGGAACATCGCCCTTCGCCGGCATCTGCCTGCAGGACGACATCATCACCGTCGAGGCCGCCCCGCTCGACCACAAGATCGTTTCGCTCGGCTATGCGGTCTCCGAACGGACGCACCTCAACGTCCGTCCCGACGCGCTCGCCGTCCAGGGGCTCCGACCGGGACCGTGGCTCGGGCGGCTCAAGGCGGCTGTGCGGGCGGGCGCCGACGACGACCTCGCCATCGACGTGGCGCCTGGCGACCGCCGGCCGCTCGGCGCGCTGCGTGACGAGTTGCTGATCGTCACGCCGGGCCAGAAGATCGCCTACGTCGTCGACGTGCTCTTCTCGCCGGCGAACGCGGAGCGGATCGTGCGGCTCGCCCACCGCGCGGACGTCTTCTTCTGCGAGTCGCCCTTCCTCGACGCCGACCTCGACCAGGCGAGCCGGCGCTACCACCTGACCGCCCGGCAGGCGGGCGCGCTGGCGCGCGCCGCACAGGCCGCGCGGCTCCAGGTCTTCCACTTCTCGCCCCGCTACGAGGGGCGCTACGGCGAGCTGGTGGCCGAGGCGCAGGCGGAGTTCGCCGGTCGCGAGATGCGGTATGCCGAGCTGGACGGACGACGCGCGGCGCTTTCTTGAGTCGCATCGCCGCGGTCACCTCGCCACCGCCACCGCCGATGGGGCGCCCCACGTCGTCCCGATCTGCTACGCGCTCGACGACGAGGCCCTCTACTTCGTGGCCGACGCCAAGCCGAAGCGCGGTCCCGCCCGTGACCTCGCCCGCCTGCGCCACCTGCGGGAGAACCCACGCGCCGCGGTGGTGGTGGACGCCTGGGACGAGGACTGGACCCGCCTGGCGTTCGTGCTGATCCGCGGACCGGCGCGGGAGGTCGTCGAGCCCGGGCCGCACGCCGCGGCGCTCCAGCTGCTCCGCCTGCGCTATCCGCAGTATCGCGCCATGTCGCTCGACGACCCGATCGCACACCCGGTGGTGCGGATCGAGCCCGCCCGGGTCGTCTTCTGGCGCGCCGCGACGGGCGGCAGTGCCGGATGACATCGTGCGCCGGTGCCGCGAGTCGGCGCGCCTGCACGGGCCGGGAGGCCACGTAACGCGGTCGATCGGGGCGGTCGGGCACACGGCCGGCCCATCCCAGCGCCGTGAATCCCGACAACCGACTGAAAACACGAGCGGAATTTCCCGCCCCGGCCATCCTGACGACCGGCCCCCGTGACCGGCGGCGGGCTGGCATTCTATTCGCTTATGCCCCCCGACAGAGGTCACCAAACCGCATGATCATCGACCACGAAACCTTCACGGAACTCGCCGTGCACCTCAAACTGGCTTCCGATGCCGTCCTCACCACGGCGAAGCATCTGGCCGTGCTGTCCAAGGATCAGCAGGAACCGGACGAACACTGGGCCGGGACGCTCGACGGACTCATGAACATGAACGCCGAGATCACGGTGATGGAGCGCATCCTCCGCGCCCTCATGGAAGCCAATCGCGAGGAGGACCTCGCCCCCCCGCCGGTGCCCGCCAAGAAGACCGAACCGCCGCTGTCGTCCTGACGCCTACGCCTCCCGAGGGGGCGCCGGGTTCGTCAAGTCGAGCCCCAGAGTCCGCGGGAACAACGTCGCGATCTCCTCGGGGGTCCACCGCCCGTCGCAGAACATGGTGCGCACGGGAGTCGGATCGCCGAGGAGCGCGATCAGCCCGCCCATCACGAAGAAGACCTTCCCATTCACGTGGCTCGTCGCGTCGGTGGCGAGGTGGACCACCCATGGCGCCACGTTCTCTGGTCCGGTGTGCTCCAGCTGGAAGGTGCGCTGGCCGCCGGGGCTCTGCACGCCCGCCTTGTGGCGTGCGCTCCGCGCCGTGTCCGATACGGTCTGGGTCATCCGCGTGCTGGCGCCGGGACAGACCGCGTTCGCGGTAATGCCGTACTTGCCCAGGTCGCGCGCGATCACCCGCGTGAGCCCCGCGATCCCGTCCTTGGCCGCGCCGTAGTTGGCCTGCCCCGAGTTGCCGAACACGCCCGAAGTGGACGACATCGAGATGATCCGGCCGCGCCGGCGTTCACGCATCCGCGCCGCCGCATGCCGCGTACAGTTGAAG
This sequence comes from uncultured delta proteobacterium, assembly GCA_963851365.1. GTDB lineage: Bacteria > Desulfobacterota > Binatia > DP-6 > DP-6 > CAVQLX01. Next base: position 269,351 of record CAWKPA010000004.1, read on the forward strand.
GTTCCGGTCAGGTGTACCGCGATGACCGCGTCCCACTCGTCCTCGGCCATATTGAAGAGCATGCGGTCGCGCAGGATGCCGGCGTTGTTCACCAGGATATCGATGGCGCCGAACTCGCGCACGGCAGTGTCGATGATACGCTCGGCGGCGTGGAAATCGGTCACGCTGTCGGCGTTGGCGACCGCGTGCCCACCCCGCGCGCGGATCGCCGCCACGACTTCCTCGGCGACGTTCGCCGACGCGCCGCTGCCGTCGACGTTGCTACCCAGGTCGTTGACGACCACGGCGGCGCCTTCCGCCGCCAGCAGTTCGGCGATGGCCCGACCAATGCCGCGGCCCGCCCCGGTGACGACCGCCGCGCGGCCCTCGAGTCGCCTGCCCATACTCAGCCCTCCTTCGCCGGCGCGGGGTTGGTGACGCCCGCGAGCACCGTGGTCGGCGCCAGCCGGTCCAGCTCGTCGAGCGTCCAGACGCCCGACTTGAAGAGGGTCTGGACGGGACGTGGCTGCGAGAGCAGCGCGATCGCCCCCCCGTAGCACAGGAAGAACTGTCCGTTGACCGGCCCGGCGTGCTCGCTGGCCAGGTAGACCGCCATCGGCGCGACGTCGTTCGGGTCGAGCGTCTCGATCTCGCCGGTGCCACGGTCCTCTCGCTGAATACCCTGCGTCTTCCGCAGCTCGCGCGCCTTCAGGTAGGCGTCGGTGACCGTCATCCGGGTGCCGGCGACCGGACAAATCGCGTTGACGGTGATGCCGTACCGCCCGAGATCGCGGGCGGCCACCTTGGTGAGCCCGCTGATCCCGCCTTTCGCGGCGCCGTAATTCGCCTGTCCCGGATTGCCGAACAACCCCGAGCCGGAGCTGAAGGTCACGATGCGGCCGTAGCGCTGCTCCCGCATGTGGGTGCACGCCTGGCGCACACAATTGAACGTGCCCTTCAGATGCACGCCGAGCACCGCGTGCCACTCCTCCTCACTCATGTTGAAGATCATCCGATCGCGCAGGATGCCCGCGCACGTCACCAGGATGTCGATGCGGCCGAACTGCTGGAGCGCCGTGTCGACGATCCGGCCCGCCGCTTCGTAGTCCGCCACCGATTCGGTGCTGGCCACCGCCTCGCCCCCGGCGGCGCCGATCTCGGCCACGACGTCGAATGCCGGCCCCGAGGACGGCGCGCTGCCATCGACCGCAACGCCGTAATCGTTGACCACCACCTTGGCGCCGGCGGCGGCGAGCGCGAGCGCCACGCCGCGGCCGATGCCGCGTCCGCCACCCGTGACGATCGCGACGCGCCCCGCGAGCATGTCTCCCATGGGGCGGCTATAGCCCGCCGTCACCGGCGGGCTCAAGCATCGTCGGCCGGCGACCCGCCGGCCTGCGCCTTCGGAACCGCTCGGCGACCGCCGGCGGGTGCGTCCGGAGGGACCAGACGCAGGAGCGCCAGGGTGTACGGCAACAGACGGTACGCACCGGCACACGCGCCGCGCGCCTCCGGGCGCGCCGTGTTCACCAGCTCCCGCCACGTGCCGATGGCGGGCAACGCGAACTGACACGGATCGGAGGCCGCGTTCAGGAGGAGCAGCAGCGTGTCGCCCGCAACCGGGCGTCCACGGTCGTCGATCTCGTCGCTGGCCTCCCCATGCACGAGCATGCCGAGCGCCCGCCCCTCGAACGACGTCCATTCCGGGCCGCCCATCTCGTTCCCGTCGGGCCGCAGCCAGGTCACGTCCTTCACGCCGTCCGCGGAGATGGGCGCGCCGCGGAAAAAGCTGCGGCGCCGCAGCACCGGGTGGCGGCGGCGGAGGCCGAATACTTCCCGGGCGAACCCCAGCAGAGCCGTCCCGCGGGCGTCGAGGTCCCAGTGCACCCAGCTGAGCGGGCTGTCCTGGCAATAGGCGTTGTTGTTGCCCTGTTGCGTGCGCCCGATTTCGTCACCCGCGCTGAGCATCGGCACGCCTTGCGAGAACGCGAGCGTGGCGAGGAAGTTGCGCATGGCGCGGTCGCGCAGGCGCAGGACCTCGGTGCGTGCGGTGTCCCCCTCGACGCCCCAATTCCGCGACCAGTTGGCGTCCGTCCCGTCGCGGTTGTCCTCGGCGTTGGCCTCGTTGTGCTTGTGCTCGAAGCTGACCAGGTCGCGGAGCGTAAAGCCGTCGTGGCAGGTGACGAAGTTGATGCTCGCATACGGGCTGCGCGACGTCGGCCCGTAGAGATCGCTGCTGCCGGTGAGCCGGGTGCCCAAGTCGCCCAGCTGCCCGGGATCGCCGCGCCAGAACCGCCGGATGGTATCGCGGTACTGGCCGTTCCACTCCGTCCAGCCGACGGGAAAGTTCCCGACCTGATACCCGCCGGGACCGAGGTCCCAGGGCTCGGCGATCAGCTTCACCTGCGACAAGACGGGGTCCTGGGCGATGATGTCGAAGAACGTCCCGAGCTGGTTCACCTCATAGAGCTCGCGCGCCAGCGCGGGCGCCAGGTCGAAGCGGAACCCATCGACGTGCATCTCGAGGACCCAGTACCGCAGGCTGTCCATGATCAGCTGGATCGTCCGCGGGTGCAGCATGTTCAGGCTGTTGCCGCACCCCGTGAAGTCGACGTAGCGGCGGAGGTCGGTCGGGTCGAGCCGGTAGTACGACGCGTTGTCGATGCCGCGCAGCGACAACGTCGGGCCCCGCTCGTCACCCTCGCCGGTGTGGTTGTAGACCACGTCGAGGATCACCTCGATGCCGGCGCCGTGGAGACGCTTGATCATGGTCTTGAACTCCCCGACGCACCCGCCCGGACCGTCGGCGGCAAACCGCACGTCTGGGGCGAAAAACGCGATCGAGTTGTACCCCCAGTAGTTGGTCAGACCGCGGGCGGCCAGGTGCGACTCGGTGACGGACTGGTGCACCGGCAGCAGTTCGACGGCGGTGACCCCGAGCGCCAGCAGGTGCTCGAGCACCGGCTCCATCCCGAGGCCGAGATACGTGCCGCGCAGCGGCTCCGGCACCCCGGGGTGGAGCTTCGTCAGCCCCTTCACGTGACATTCGTAGATCACCGTGCGGTTCCAGGGGACGCGCGGCGGGCGATCGTCGCCCCACGTGAATGTGGGCTCGATCACGATGCACTTCGGCATGTCGGTCCCTGCGGCGGGGACCGGACCGCTCAGCGCACGCGTGTACGGGTCGACCAGCAGGCGGGCGGCGTCGAAGCGGTGCCCGTGCTCGGGTGCCCAGGGGCCGTGGACCCGATAGCCGTAGAGCTGGCCCGGGCGGATGTCGGGGAGATAGACATGCCAGACGAACGCGTCGCGCTCGGTGAGCGGGATCCGGGCCGATTCCTCGACGTCGCCGGCATGGTCGAACAGGCAGAGCTCCACCCCGGTGGCATTCTCCGAGAAGATGGCGAAGTTGACGCCCTGGCCGTCCCACGTGGAACCGAGCGGGTGCGGCTTGCCGGGCCAGACGCGCATGCCGCGCTTGTAGCGCACCCGGGGCCTTCCTTGAAGGAGCAAGGCGGCGGGCACGGTTTGACCAAGCCAGCATCGCCGTGCTGACGTGCGGCCCGGTGTTCGGCGTCCTCAGCCGCTCTCGCAGCTTTCGCCTCTTCTGGGCCGGGTCGCTGATCGCGAACCTCGGGCTCTGGATCCAGACGATCGCCCTCGGGTGGCTGGTCTATACGCTCACCCGCAAGGCATCCTGGCTCGGGACCGTCAGCTTCGTCGGCAATGCGCCGATGCTGGTGCTGGGCCTCGTGGGCGGCGCCATCGCGGACCGCATGAGCCGCAGCGGGATCATGATCGCCAGCCTGCTCGTGCTCGCCGCCAGCGCCCTCACGCTGTCGGCCCTGGCGGCATTCGACCAGGTGACCATCTGGCGCGTGATCGCCCTGGCCGTGGTCACCGGCACCGCCAACGCGCTCTACAGCCCGGCCATGCACTCCTCGATCCCGAGTCTGGTGGAAGAAGGCGACCTGCTGGAAGCGGTTTCCCTCAACTCCGTGCAATTCAACCTGGCACGCGCGGTCGGCCCCGCCGCGGCGGGCTTGCTCTACGGGGCGGTCGGGGCGGCAGGGTGCTTCGCGCTGAACGCCGGCGGGTTTCTCCTGCTGGCCGGCGTGATCGGACGCCTGCCGCTGCCTGCACGGCCCGCCGTGGTCCAGCCGCCGCTCCGCCGCGCGCTCCGCGAGGGGCTGGGCTACGTGAAACGCCACCCGGTGATCGGGCCCGCGATGACCCTCGCGGCGGTGATGAGCCTCTTCGGCTTCCCATACATCATCATGATGCCCGCGCTGGCCCACGACCTGCTCGGCCTCGACGCCACCGGACTGGGCTGGCTCATGGCGGCCATCGGCGCCGGCGCGGTGATCGGCGGCCTGATGCTGTCGCTGGCCGGCGCGCGGGGCGGCGCACCATGGGTGACGACCGCCGGGTCGATCGCGTTCGGCGTCTGCCTCCTCGGATTCGACCGCGTGCGCACGCTGCAAGCCATGACGACCTTGCTGATGCTCCTCGGGGCGTTGCAGACCGTCACGATCGCATCGCTGACCACCACCATCCAGATGGCCGTCCACGACGGCATGCGCGGCCGCGTCATGAGCATCCTGACCGTCGTGTTCTTCGGCCTGGCGACCATGGGCGGGGTGATCGCGGGCATCATGGGCGACCGGATCGGCGTTCCCCGCGCGCTGGCGATCGGCGGGCTGATCACCGCGCTGGCGGCGATCGCCCTCGCCGTCCGGCAACGCGCCCCGTAGGGCCCGCCTCAGATCGCGTCGGAGACGCCGCGAACGAAGACCGGTTCCATCTCGAAGCGCGCGACGTCGGCGACGAGTGCATCGGCCGGCGGCGCGACGGGCGCCTCCGATGCCGCTTCCAGCAACGGGCGCAGCAGCGTCGCGTCGCTCGAGGAGTTCAGGAAGAGCTCCTCCTGCGACAGCACGAAGTGCGCCGCGCGCCGAATGGCGCCCGGGTCGGTGAGCGGCTCGTACCAGCTGAAACGGGGCTGCCCCGAACCCCGCCAGCGCCGCCGGGCCACGGCCTTGATGGTCTGCACCGCAACACCCCGCGCCCGACAGAGCGCCCGCATCGCCTCGACGTCCGCCGCATACGCCGGCGCTTGCAGCATGGTGAAGGCGTACGGCAGCAGCACCGCGTCGAAGGGAAAGCGTTCGAGGCTCCGGCGGTGCATCGCCCCCGCCCAGGTGCCATGGCCGGTCACGCCGATGAAGCGGACCTGGCCGGCGTCGCGTGCTTCGACCAGCGCTTCGAGGGCACCGCCCGGCCCGAGCGCGGTGTCCCACTCGCGCTCATCGACCAGGTTGTGAAGCTGGATCAAGTCGATGCGATCCACGCGGAGACGCCGGAGCGATCGCCGGAGGCTCGCACGAGCCCCCTCCGCCGTCCGCTCGCCGGTCTTCGTGGCCAGGAAGAACTCGTCCCGCCAGCGCTGCATCCAGACGCCGACGCGCAGCTCTGAGTCGCCGTACGACGCCGCGGTGTCGATGTGGTTGACCCCGAACTCACGCAGCAGCTCGCACACCCGGTCGGCCCGCTCCTGGCGCATGGCGGCGAGCGCCGCCGCGCCGAAGATCACTCGACTACTCGCATGGCCCGTCCGGCCAAACGGTCGCGTCGCGATCACGGCCGTCAGTGGGCCGGCCGGGGACCGCCCGTGCGCCGGGCGTCGAACTCCTCGGCGACCCGCTCGTCGTTCGCCTGCAGCTCGGCCGCATCGACGTCGGCGTAGCCGATGATGCCCATGTTGGCGTAGGCCTGGCGGATGCGGGGGCCCCACAGGCCGATCTCCTTGATGGTGGGCACGATGCGGCTGAAGAGCTGGGAGCGAAATTGCCGCATGCGCTCCGATTCACCCACCCAGGCCATACACTCCTCGACCGGCAACCCGAGCGTCTCCCAGACCTCCTGGCTCAGGAAGCGGTCGCGCATCAGGTAACAGGCCTCGACCGCGAACTCCTCGCGCTCGTCGCGCTCGGCGTCGGTCAGCTGCGGGTAGTATTCGCGCAGCGTGAGCCGCCCGAAGGCGACGTGCCGGGCCTCGTCTTGCATCACATAGGCGTTCACCGCCGCGGCGAGCGGGTTCTGCGCGGTATCGCGGATCTGCCCGAAGGCCGCCAGCGCCAGGCCTTCGACGAGCACCTGCATGCCGAGATACGTCATGTCCCAGCGCGAGTCGCTCAGGACGTCGTTCAGCAGGCGCTTCAGTGGAGGCGTGATCGGGTACGCGAGCTCGAACTTCTCGTGCAGGAGCCGACTGTAGGCCTCGACATGGCGCGCCTCGTCGACCACCTGCGTGGCGGCGTAATACTTGGCGTCGATGTTGGGCACCTGCTGCACGATCTTGGCCGTGCAGATGAGCGCTCCCTGCTCGCCGTGGAGGAACTGCGAGTTCTGCCACGCCTGGGTGTGGTACCGGACCTTGGCCTTCTCCTTCGGGGTGAGCCGTTCCCACACCGGCGAGCCGAACAGCGTCACGGCTTCGTCCGGCAATCCCTGCGGGTTCTCCGGATCGAGGTCCTGCGACCAGTCGATCCGGTTGGTAGCGTTCCACTGGAGATTCTTGCCCTTCTCGTAGAGCCGCCGCAGCGCCTGGGAGCCCTGCTCGTATTCCCACTCGAACATCGTGGAGAACGCTCCCGGGATCTCCCACTCCACTTCCTCGACAGGACGCGCATATCGGTCGACGCTCGACATCGGCGGACTCCTTCCTCGCGCGAGGCGCGTCCCATCCCGATCGCCCGCAGCGCACGGGCGTGTCAAGGCCGCCTCAGCGCGGGTCGCCGTAGAGTCGCGCCAGGCGGGACGGGGACACCCCGAGGCGGTAGAGCAGCGGGAACGTCCGGAGCGCCAGGACGGTCCGCACCGGCCGCGCCAGGAACCGGCGCCCGGACACCTCGGCCACCGCAGGCACCGTCTGGATGGCCCCGATCCGGCGGAGTCGACGCGCCAGCTCGATGTCCTCCATGAGCGGTTGGTCGGGGAAGCCGCCGACGGTCGCGAAGGCATCGCGCCGGACGAACACCGCCTGGTCCCCGTACGGCAGCCCGCTGTATCGCGAGCGGAGGTCGGCCAAGCGCAGCAACGGCCCAAGCCAGTTCGGTCCGCCGTCCGCGACGGTCCGGATGCGGAACGCCCCCGCCACGACGCCGGGCTCGGCCAGCGTCCGGGCCACCCACGCCGCCGCATCCGGGGGCAGGCGGGTGTCGGCGTGGAGGAAGAGCAGGACATCGCCCGTCGCCGCCCGTGCCCCGGCGTTCAGCTGCGATCCACGCCCGCGCGGCGCTCCGAGCACGCGCACGCCCGGAACGGCGCGGGCGATGTCCGGGCTGCCGTCGCGACTGCCGCCGTCGACGACCACGATCTCGTCGACGCCGGGCATGCCCCGCAGCTCGGCGATTCGGCGCTCGAGGCGGGCCGCTTCGTCGAGAACCGGGAGGACGACCGAGAGGCGCACCGCTCAGGCGAGTGTGCCGCCGCAGCTCGAGCCCGCGCCGGCCGTGCAGCCGAAGCAGTGCTCGGCCGTGGCGATCGGCCCGCCCGCGAGCGCACCGAGATCGTCGACGTCCCAGACGGTGATCGCCGCCCGCCCCCCCAGCGGCAGGCCCACCATCTGGTTGAAGTCGCAGTCGTAGACGCCGCCGTCCCATCCGACGCTCACCAGCGAGCGGCACATCAGCCCAGGCACCGTGGCGGGATTGAAGTGATTCACCAGCAGCGCCATATACGCCGCCGCCGCGCCGCGCCGTTCCAGCTGGGCGGCGAACCGGCTGATCGGCATGTTGGTGATCGTCAGCAGGCGGTCGAAGGTGATGCCGAACCGCTCGCCCAGATGGATGCGGTAGTCGCGCTCCAGGTCGGACTGCGCGGGCGGCAGGGTCGCGCCCAGCGGGTTGTAGACGAGGTCGAGCCTGAGCGACGACCCGGGACGCCCGTAGCCCAGGCCGTTCAGCGTCCGCAGCGCCCGGATGCTCGTCTCGAACACGCCCGCCCCGCGCTGCGCGTCCACGTTGTCGGGACCGTAACACGGGAGGCTGGCCACGATCTCGACCCGCTGCGCGGCAAGAAACGACGCCAGGTCCTCCTGGCCGGGCTCGGAGAGAATGGTGAGGTTGCAGCGGTCGATCACGCGCCGGCCGACGGCGCGGGCCCGTGTCACGAGAGACCGGAAGCCCGGAGCCAACTCCGGAGCGCCGCCCGTGATGTCGAGCACCTCGAGGCAAGGATTCCGCTCGAGAAGGACGAGGACGCGCTCGGCGACGGCCTCGGGCATCACCTCGGTCCGTCCTGGGCCGGCGTCGACGTGGCAGTGATGGCACGCCTGGTTGCAGCGTCTGCCGACGTTCACCTGGAGCGTGGTCGGGGCGTATCGACGCAGCCGCAAGCCGTGCGCCGCCAGCGTCGCGTCGAAGTTGGTCCCGCCCCTCACCGATGCGCGCATGGCTGGCCCTTCGATGCCGGCCGGTGCCGCAGGTGTCGGCGTGACCGGCTCACGCGGCCGGCGATGCGAAGACGCGAATCTCGACGATCTTCCGGCAGTCGTCGCAGGGCACGTCCTTGATGACCGGAAACGACGCGTAGTAGGTCCGAATGCGGTGTTCCCAGCGCTCGCGCGTCCGGCGGCAGCACTCGAGCTCCTCGGCGGCTTCTGCCATGTCTCCGCCCTAGCCGACTCCGGCCAAGTTGCCAAACCCCGGGCCTCGGCAGCGCGAGCCGGCGTCGAGACCGGCCGGCCCCGGACCGGCAGGCGCCCTCACGTCGCGCCCTGCGATCGGCTCACCCCTCCCGGCAGAGAACGAAGTAGTTCGGCAGCTCCTTGCCATACCGCGTGGCTCGGCCGATGAGCACGTGGCGGGACACGCGACGCAGATAGTCGACCATGTCGCGGTAGACGAAATACGACGCCCCGGTGTCGTTCGGCTTCACCGCGGGCCAACCGGCCGGCTGCGACGGCGGCACCAGGCGATAGTCGATGGCCGCGGGCGCGTCGCCCTCACGGTGCACCACGAAATAGCCTGGACCGACCAGCCAGGCGATGGCGGTATGGTTGTAACCCCAGAGCTGGGCGGACGTCGTGCCGGGCGCCGGCCGGCAGAACCGCTTCTGGAACAGCGTGAACGCCGGCAACGAGTTCTTGCCTTGCCAGATCACCTCGCGCAGCGGTGGCAGGTCGGGCGGCACCAGGTCGTCGAGCGTGACAGCCGGCGCAGCGGCGGCGGCTTCCCACAGCCGGGCTTGCGCGCGGGCGCCGCCGAGCGACCGGATGGCCTCCAGCCGCTCGCCGTGGCTCATGCGATCGAGCTGCTCGGCGATGACCTCGCGGTCGGGGCGTTCGACACGCAGGGGGGTCTGCAGGCGCTCGGCGGCGGATGCCATGGCCGGCTTGTAGCCGCGAGACCCGGCGCGGCGCAACCACGGCCCGGCCGTTGCAACCGGCCGGACGGTCCCCTACACGATCCCCATGTCTTCGCGCGGCACCGACCGCATCCTGCGCGCCGCCGTCGCGGCGATCCGGCCGCGCGGGCACGGCTTCGACCAACCGATCGACGACGACGTGCTGGTCGAGATGCAGCGGTTCTTTCTCCACCTGCCCACCCCGATGCGCGTCGGCTTCCCGGTCGGGCTGCGACTGCTCGAGTGGGGACCGCCCGTCCTGGCTCGGCGCTGGACCCGCTTCAGCGCCATGCCGCCCGACGAGGCGCGGGCCTACCTGGAATCGTTCCAGCGCGCCGGCGGCCTGCGCGCCGCGATGGTGCTCGGCCTCCGCACGCTGGTCTACCTGGCGTTCTATCAGCACCCGCGAGTGCTGGCGGACATGGGTGTCGATTGGCAGGGCCGCGCCACCGCGCTGACGCGCCGCCGCGCCGAGCTCCTCTCGACGGCGCCGTCCGCCGGAGTCGCGCCGTCGTGACAGTCGTCCTCTACCTGCGGATCAAGGAGATCCGCTGGACGATCAGCAACGAGGATCTCGGCGCCCTCGAGGCGCGCTTTCCGGGCGTCCGGTTCGTGCGCGTCACCGAAGACGACGAATTGCCCGGCGCGCTGGCCGACGCCGACGTCTTTGTCGGGTTCCACTTCCCGCCCGAGCTGTTCCCGACCGCCACCCGGCTGCGTTGGATGCACTCGGTGGCCGTCGGAGTAGAGGAGACCCTCTTCCCGGCCATGCGGGCGAGCGACGTCCTCCTGACGAACGCCGCCGGCATGCATGCGGTCAACATCCCGGAGCACGCCATCGGACTGGTGTGCGCGCTAGCGCGGAATCTCCGTGTCGCGTGGCGATTGCAGGCCGAGCGGCGTTGGGACCGGTACGCGATGATCGCCGCGGGCGGCGGATTCCTGCCGCTCGGCGGCAGTCACCTGGCCGTGCTCGGCGCCGGCGCCATCGGCCAAGGCGTCGTCCGGCTCGCGCGCGGGCTCGGGATGCAGGTGCGCGTGATGCGGCGGCGACCGGAGCTGCCGGTCGAGGGCGCCGAGGCGGTGGTGGGAACGGATGCGCTCCACCCGCTGCTCGCTTGGGCCGACTTCGTGGTGATCGCCACGCCGCTGACGCCCGACACGCACCGCCTGATCGACCACGCGGCGCTGGCGGCCATGCGATCGTCGGCGCACCTGATCAACGTGGGACGCGGGGAGATCATCGACGACGACGCCCTCGTCGACGCGCTCCGTGCCGGCGCCATCGCAGGCGCCGGCCTCGACGTCTTCCGCGAAGAGCCGCTGCCGCCAGAGCACCCGTACTGGGGGCTCGACGCGGTGATTCTCACGCCGCACGTCTCCGGCTATCTGCCCGATTTCTTCACGCGCGCGCTGGCGCTGTTCGCGGACAACCTGGAGCGCTTTCGTGCGGGCCAGCCGCTCCGCAACCTGGTCGACAAGCGCCTCGGGTACGCGCCCGACTGGAGCGCGGATCCCAAGGCCCCCGCATGACCACAGCTCGGCGTCCCCTCTGGCACTGGCTCGCGCTCCTCGCCGGCGGGTATCTCGTATTCGCCTACCTGATCGTGCCGGCACTCTGGAAGCGCCACTACGAGCGCCACCCGGCGTTGGCGAACACCCCGCGCATCACGCGCACCGGCAGCGACCTCCCCGCGGATCCGCTCAACGTCGCCCTGGTGGGCACGCGGGCCGACATCGAAGCGGCGATGGGCGCCGCCGCCTGGTCGCCCGCCGCCGCGCTCGGCGTGCGGGCGGATCTCGGCATCGCGGAGAGCGTCCTGCTCGACCGCCCGGACCCGAGCGCCCCGGTCAGCACGCTCTACCTCTTCGGTCGCAAGGAGGATCTGGCGTTCGAGCAGGAAGTGGGTGACAGCGCGCGGCACCGCAACCATGTCCGCCTCTGGCAGGCGCCGCAGGCCGACGACGGCGGCGCCCCCCTGTGGCTCGGCGCCGCGACGTTCGACCGCGGCGTCGGAGTGAGCCATGACACCGGCCAGATCACGCATCACATCGGTCCCGACATCGATGCCGAACGCGACACCCTGATGCACGATCTCGTCGCCACCGGCTGGGTTGCCGACCACTACCAGGTCCCCGGCGTCGGCCCGACCCAGGACGGCCGAAACGGCGGCGGCGACCGCTACTTTACCGACGGCCTGATGGACATCGCCGTGCTCCGGCGTCCCTGAGGTGCGGCCCGTGCTCGCTCGACACGCTCCCGAACCGCCGGAATACGGCATCGCCTACCCCAACGTGACCGCCGGTGCGAGGGTCCACGGCGATCTCGTGCTCCACGCCGACGCCGTCGTCGTCGGCACGGGAGCGGGGGGCGCCACGGCGGCGGCGCGGCTGCGCCAGGCGGGTCTCGACGTCCTGATGCTGGAGGAAGGCGGGCTGCACCGCACGGAGAGCTTCACCACCGATCCCGCCACGATGATCCGCCGGCTCTATCGCGACGCCGGCACCAGCATGATCCTCGGCAACCCGCCCATCATCTTCGCCGAGGGCCGGTGCGTCGGCGGCTCGACCGTCATCAATGGCGGCATGGCGTGGCGCACTCCCGCGCCGGTACTCGAGCGCTGGGACCGCGACCTCGGGCTCCACGGCTTCGGACCACGCGACATGGAGCCGTACTTCGCCGAGGCCGAGCGCATCCTGCACGTCGAACCGAACCACGAGGACACGTTCGGCCGGAACACCCACTTGTTTCTCCGTGGCGCCGAGGCGCTCGGGTGGCCGGTGGCGCGCGCGCCGCGGAACATGCGGCGCTGCGTCGGGCTGAACAACTGCGCGCTCGGGTGTCCGACGGGCGCCAAGCAATCGATGCTGGTCACCGAGGTCCCGGCGGCGCTGGCGGGCGGCGCCGCGCTCGTGACCGATGCGCGCGTCGACCGCGTCCTGTGGCGTGGCACGCAGGCGACCGGCGTCTGCGGACGCTTACTCGACGAGCACGGACGACCGCGCGGCCGATTCGAGGTGCGCGCGCCGCTGGTGGTGCTGGCGGCAGGCGCCCGGCACACGCCCGGGCTGCTCCGCCGCAGCGGCCTGCGGGCCCGCGCCATCGGGCGCGGCCTCCACACGCATCCCAACGCCAAGTGCGTCGGCATCTTCGAGGAGCGCATCGACCCCTGGGTCGGAACCCACCAGGCGTTCCACATCCACCACTTCCTCGGCGACGGCATCCTCATCGGGTACGCGGCCGTGCCGCCCGGGCTGCTGGCCGCCGCCCTGCCCGGCCTGGGCCCCGAGCACGCCGAGTGGATGGCGCAGTACAATCACATGCTCACCGCGGCGACCCTGGTCGACGACGAGACCGAGGGCCGAGTCGTGACAGGACTCGACGGCCAACCCTACATGCTGCAGACGCTGGGCGCCGGCGACATCGAGCGGCTGCACCGCGGCGTGCGCCTGACGGCCGAGCTCCTGTTCGCGGCCGGCGCGCGGAAGGTCCTGCTGCCGTTCGCCGACCTGGCGGTGCTCGACGGTCCCGGCGACCTGCCCCGCATCGACGCGCGCCCGCGGGTGCGGGAGACCATCGAGCTGATGACGGTCCACATCATGGGATCGGCCCGCATGGCCGCCGATCCCGCGCGCGGCGCGACCGACCCGACCGGCGCCGTCCACGGCTCGCGTGGCCTGGTGGTAGCCGACGCCAGCGTGCTGCCGTCGTCGATCGGCGTCAATCCGCAGGAGACGATCGTCGCCGTCACGCTGCGAAACGTGGAGCGCTGGCTCCATGCGCGCTGACGGCACGCCGGTCGCGCGCGTCCACCCGCTGCGGCGGATCATGCCGTTCATCATGCCCGTGCGAAACGGCGCGTTCGTGTTGTTCGAGCAGGACGTCCCAACGACGGCGCTGCGCCAGACGCTCGAGCGACTCAACACCGAGCGCCCGCCCGAGCGGCGGATCACGCCCTTTCATTGCGTACTGTACGCCATCGGCGTCGCGCTGACCGAGTTCCCGCGGCTGAACCGCTTCGTGGCCGGGAGTCGGCTCTACGACCGCCGCGGCATCTGGCTCGCGCTGAGCGCCAAGCAGCGCCTCGAGCGCGACGCGCCGGTCTTCACCACCAAGTTCGCATTCCAGCCGGGCGAGGCCCTGCCGGCCATGGTCGATCGACTGCTCGGGGCGCTCGGCGACGGCAAGGCGGGCCGCGAGACGGCCGCGGACCGCGAGGTGAACGGGCTGCTCCGCCTGCCCGGCCCGCTGCTCCGGCTGGCCGTCCGCGCGCAGCGCGTGCTCGACGGCTGGAACCTGTTGCCGCCGGCCCTCACCCGCGACGACCCGCTCTACGCCTCGGCCTTCGTCGCCAACCTAGGCAGCGTCGGCCTCGATGCCGCGTTCCATCACCTCTTCGACTACGGCACCTGCCCGATCTTCGTCACCATGGGCCGCATCCACCGCGCACCGGTGGTGCACGACGACGGCTCCGTCGGCAGCCACGAGGTCTTCACCCTGCGCTACACCTACGACGAGCGCGTCGAGGACGGCTTCTACGCCGCCCGCGCGCTCGAGCGCCTGGCCGCCTGCCTGACGGATGCCGCCCAGCTCGGCGCCGCCGGGGGATGATCGTCCTGCCCGACTCCTCGCGCATGAGCGCTTCAAACCCGTCGACGCCAGCCGCGTCCGCGGATCAATGTGCTGCCGCCGGTCGTGCGGCGCATCCTCACCCACCTCGGCCTGCTCGGTGACGCCAGGCCTCCGCCCGAGCCACCCGCCCACCGGGCAGTCTGATCACCGCCGCGGCCACCGCCAGGCAGAGGGCCGCCGACACCAGGCGACCGTCTGCGCGACCGGCTACTTCGCGAGCGGAACCCAGTCGTCGCAGATGACGGCCTGGTTCCGGTCGCCGGTCGTCCCGGAGTAGCGAAGCGCCTGGCAGTAGACTTCGATCTCCTCGCCTCCGCTGACCGTTACCCGCTGGTATGTGATGATTCCCATCCTCCTGACGACATCGGTCACCGGGTCGTCGATGCACACGCAGAGCCCCTTCGGTTTGGCGTCGAACACGTCCCCGTTGGGGACGGCGAGCTTCCTGACCTTCTTCTCGTCCGTGTCGATCTCGGCGGCGAGCGCTGCCGTCGGAGCGAGGGCGATCATCAGGAACGCGGCGACCGACTGTGCTCTCTTCATCGTGATCCCTCCCTCGATGAACCCTACCAACCCCGCCAGCGTGGTGTCACCCCCAATCGGGCCGTTCAGCAACGCGTGTGCGCCGTTCGCGCGCGACGGCGAGCCGACTCTCCATCGCGAACGTCGCCGCCTTAGACCATTCCTTGGCACCGAAGCGCGTTGCTCCCGAGGTGATCGGTGCCGCCGCACTCGGCGCAGTAGCGCGTGTCGCCCGGCCCGATCTGCAGGCGGGTCGTCGAGTAGGAGGAATGAAGGGATTTCCCGGGGCCCTCGCCCCCACAGCTGCCGCCGGACGCACCGGTCGACGACCTCAGGCGGCTCGGGGAGAACCGCTGAAGCAGCGGGCTCGCAAGCCCTAGGCGCTGCTCGATCGGTGGACCGCAGCTCTTGCCATGCCCAACACCATGCACGATCGGCACCGGCTGGTGGACGCGCGAGTTGGATTCTTGGTATGCCAAATTCGAAAGCCTTGCATCGAACGGGCTCTCCGGGACCAGCATGACAGTTGGCGCTACCGCCACGCCGCAGACGCCGACCAAGCCCGTCGTCAGCGTCATCACGGCGATCGACTTCGCGTACCAGGGCGATCGGAGCGCCGACGACGTGCGGGCGACGATGGCGGCCCTGGCCGCCCAGGATTTCGACGGCCCGCTGGAATTCCTGCTGAGCGAGAGCACCGACCGCGTGGCGCGGCTGCCGCCCGATCTTGCGACCATCCTCCCGTCGCTTCGCATCCTGTCGTACCCGGTAGGCAGCTCCTACGAGTTGATGAACGCCGCCGCGCAGGAAGCGTCGGCCGACATCGTCGCGTTCATCGACGGCGACTGCGCGCCGTGTCCCGAGTGGATCCGGTGTCTGGTCGAAACGCTGCGCGAGAACCCGGACGTCGTCGGTGTCTCCGGCCGAACGCTCTATGCAGGCCGCACACGGTGGGAGCGGATGATGGCCCTGCTGTCCCGTTCGTTCGTGGACCCCGGCCGCTTTGGGCCGACCCGGTTCTTTTCGAACAACAACGGTGGCATGCGGCGCGACGTGTGGCTCCAGCATCCGTTGCCCACCCATGCGGGTCCCTACGGCTCGCGCCTGCAGACCGAAGCGATCCGACGCGCGAGCGGCCGGTTCCTCTTCCAGCCGCACATGCGGCTCGTGCACGACTATGAGGGGTGGCGGATGGAACGGGACATCCGCCGGCATCACGGTTTCAGCACCGTCGTCACGCGACTGCTCGACCCGAAGATGCCCCAGGCCTGGCTGGTCCGCCTGGGCTACCTGTCCATTCCGATCATCGTGGCGGCGAAGACGCTTGATAACTGGGCGGACTGCATCCGATGCGCCCCGCAGTACGGCGTCCGCTGGCGCGAGGTCCCCCTCGCGATGGCCCTCTCGGTGCTCCTCCACCTCATGGAGATTCCCGGCATGGTGCAGGCCTTTCGCGGTCGGCCGCTCGCCCGCACGGCGTACCGCTGAGATGCGGCCCGGCCGCCTCCGCATCGTGATGCCGTCCATCGTCGACCCCGGCATCCGGCGCGGCGGGGCGTGGACCGTGACGCGCGGGCTCGTCGAACTGTTCCGGCGTGGGCCATGGACCGTCGAGATGACGGTGCTGGTTCCACCCGAGCCGACCGCACGCCGCCTGCGGCAGGCCGCGTGCCTGGCCTGGGGGCAGTGGACCGGCATTCCCGCGAAGGTCCACTTCCTCCGCTACCGGGACTTCCGCCGCCGGGTCCGTGACGCGCTGGCGCGGAACGCCGTCGATCTGCTCGTGATCAACGGCTCGGATCTGTTGTGGTGCCTCGACGACGCGCCGGCCGGGGTGGGCACGCTCGTCGTCGTCCACAACCGCGAAGCCGATCTCTTCACGGAGCAGGTCGCCGTCACGACCCCGCGCCGGACAGTCCTCCGCCGCCTGCTGTTGGCCGATGCCGCGCGCCTCCGGGAGTTCGAGCTCGCGGGGTTGCGGCGCGCGCGCGCGGCGATCTTCCTCTCCGAATCCGATGCCGCGGACTACTCGCGGCGCGTTCCCGCGCTCGATTCGCTGGTGCTCCCGCCGCAGTTCACCGATGCGTCGCAACGCGTTGCCAAGAACCCCTCCGCGGGGCTCGAACTCGGCATCCTAGCCAACTTCCAGTGGTGGCCGAACCGTGAGGGCGTCGACTGGTTCGTGCGCGAGATACTCGAGCACCTGCCGAGCGACGTTCGTCTGCATCTGTTCGGCCCCGGCAGCGCGAACGGGCGGTGCCCGCGGATCATCGCGCACGGATTCGTCGATGACCTCGCCGAGGTGTGGCGCACGTGCGACTGGATCGTGGTTCCGATCCGGCACGGCTCCGGCGTGTCGGTGAAGGCGGCGGAGAGCATCTATCACGGCATGCCCGTGCTCTCGACGCCCTTCGGGCTCCGCGGTCTGCCGTCCCTCGGTTTGCCGCAGATCGTCGTGCGCGAGACCGCCGCGGACTGGGTGACGTTCCTGTCCTCGCCGGATGCCCGCACGCTGTGTCGATCCAGATTGCCGCTGGGCGCGAGCCGCCACTTCGACCTGGGCGCCAACGCTCCCCGGTTCCTGGAGTTCGTGTCCCGGCTCCTTCCCGCGGGGTCGTCGGCGACCGCCGTCTCGGGATGAGCCGGGCATGATCCACGCCGTCGGACCCCTGCGCGTGGCGCTGTTCGGCTACGGCCGGATCGCGGAGCGCGCTCATCTCCCGGCCCTGAGCCGACTGGCGGACGTCGAGATCGCGGCCGTCGCGGAGGCCGATGCGAGCCGGCGGAGCGCGCTCGAGGCCGTCGCTCCCGGGGCCACCCGGTTCGCCGGCTACGGCGACCTGCTCGAACGCGGGGGAGTGGACGCGGCGGTGATCTGTCTGCCGCCGGCGCTGCATGCCGACGCGGCGGTCGCGGCCTTCGAGCGCGGCCTGCACGTCTATCTGGAGAAGCCCCTCGCCACCACGACGGCCGATGCGAGCCGGGTCCTCTCCGCCTGGCGGCGGGCCGGCACGATCGGCCGCATCGGCTTCAACTTCCGTTTCCACCCCCTGGTGCTCGAGTTGCGCCGGATGCTGCTGAGCGGCGCCCTCGGCGAGGTCGTCGCGGCCCGCACGATCTTCTCAGCCGCGGCGCGCCGGCGCGCCGACACGTCGTGGCGCCGGCGCGACGGCGGCGGGGCCCTGCTTGATCTGGCGAGCCACCACGTCGACCTGGTCCGGTTCCTGTTCGGGCAGGAGGTCGCCGAGGTCGCAGCCTTCTCGCGGTCGCTGGAGGCCGACGACGACGCGGTCTCCATCGAGCTGCGGCTGGCCGCCGGCCCGCTGGTTGGGGTCTTCGTCTCGGTGGCCGCCGTCGAGGAGGATCGCATCGAAGTCTACGGGACGGGTGGGGGCGTGGTCTTCGACCGCTACCGGTCATCGCGGCTGCGATGGATTCCTGCCGAGCGCGCCCTGGGCAGGGCGGCGCGGGTCCGCGCTCTGGGGGCCGCCGTGGCCGGCTTGCCGCGCGCGCTTCGCGACGCGGTCCTGCCGCCGCCTGAACGCAGTTACTCCGCCGCGCTCGCCTCCTTCGTCGCCGCGGCGCGCGGCGGGGGCGCGGGCGACGGCCCGCATCTGGAGGACGGGCTCAAGAGCCTCGAGATCGTCGCCGCCGCCGCGCGCGCGGCGGCGAGCGGGCGACGCGGCGCGCCCGAGCAGGCGACGGCATGATCGACGTGTCGGTCATCGTCCCCTTCCGCGACGCAGCGGCGACACTGGCGCGGTGCCTGGCGGCGCTGCGGGCGCAGGAGAGTCCGGCGGGCGGGTTCGAGGTGATCGCCGTGGACAACGGCTCGCGCGACGCCTCGGCGGCGGTCGCCCAGCGAGCGGAGGTGCTCGTGCTCCGCGAGCCGCGTCCGGGCGCCTACGCCGCGCGCAATCGCGGCGTGCGCGAAGCGCGCGGACGTCTGCTGGCCTTCACCGACGCCGACTGCGTGCCGCGGCCCGACTGGCTGCGACGCCTGGTCGATGCGATGGCCGACCCGCGGATCGTGGTCGTCATGGGCCGGGACCTGGCCGTGGGGCGCTCGCGGGTGGTGCGCCTGCTGGCCGAATACACCCACCAGAAGGAGGTGGTCGTGAGCGCGGGGACCGACGTGCGCGCGTACTCCGGGCACACCAACAACCTGATGACCCGGCGCGAGGCGTTCGACCGGCTCGGCCCCTTCGACGAACGCCCTCGGGGCGCGGACGTGCTCTTCGTGCGTCGCGTCCTCGCGTTCCACGGCGCGGCGGCCGTGTGCTATGTGCCCGGCGCCGTGGTCGACCATCTGGAGCTGGACTCGGTTGGGGCCTTCCTGCGGAAGGCGTTCGTCTACGGGCGCAGCGCCCGCCGGTACGCGAACCTCGCCCCGCCGCCCGCGCTGACCAACCGCAAGCGCCTCGAGATCTTGCGCCGGACGGTCGCCGACGCCCGCTTCCCGGCCGCAGATGCCTGCGTGCTCTTCTGCGCCCTCGCGCTCGGTGTCGCGGCGTACGATCTCGGCTGGGGTTCGGTGCGGCCGCGCCGTGCGCTCGCGCCGGCGGACGCGGCGACCGATCCGGAGGCGGGGCGATGAACGCGGCGCCCGAGCTGAGCGTGGTGCTCGTCACGGCCGACCGCTTCGCGACACTCCGCCGCACGGTCCGCTACCTGCGCCAGCAGGAGGGCCGCGAGCGCATCGAGCTGTTGCTGGTCGGTCCCGATGCGACGTCGTTCGACGATCTCGAGCCCGCGGCCGTGGCCGGTTTTTGCGCCTGGCGCACCTTCGCGGTGGGACCGATCCGCGAGGTGGAGCGGGCGGAGGCGATGGCCATCGCCGCGGCACGCGCGCCCGTCGTCGCGCTGCTGGAGAACCACGTCTTCCCTGCCCCCGGCTGGGCGACGGCGATCCTGCGCGCGCATGCCGGCCCCTGGGCCGCCGTTGGCTGCGTGATCCGCAACGCCAACCCCGAGACCGCGACCAGCTGGGTCGAGCACTTCTTCAGCTACGGCTTCGACGACGAGGCGGCGCCGGGAGGCGAGGTGTCGCGCGTGTCGCGCAACAACTCCACCTTCAAGCGCGAGGTGCTCACCGCCTTCGGCGACCGCTTGCCCGACGTCCTCGCCCGTGACGGCGGGTTGCTGGGCCTGCTGCGCACGCAGGGGTACCGCTTCTATCTCGAGCCCCGGGCGGTGCTCGAGCACCTGAACACCTCGCGGGTCGGCCCCACGCTCACGCTGCGCCTGTTCTCGGCCCGGGCCTCCGCGGCGACGCGCGCGCGGACCGAGGGCTGGTCGGGCGCGCGGCGGGCGCTTTACGTCGCCGCGAGTCCGCTCTTCCCGCTGCTGCGGGTACGCGCCTTGTGGCCGCGGCTGCGCGTGCACCCGCGCCGGGACGTCCTGCCGCGCATCGCGCCGCTGTTCGCCGTCGCGCTCGGCGTCGACGCGGTCGGCCAGGCGATGGGCTTCGCGTTCGGCGCCGGCGACAGCGCGGAGCGCGCCGGGCGCTTCGACTTGGTCCGCCTGCCGTACGTCCGCGAGGCCGAACGCGCGCAGTTCGCGGACTAGCGGGGCGCCGCCGCCGTGCGAGTCCTCTTGGTTCACGACTACGGCACCCTCAGCGGCGGCGCCGAGCGGATGATCTGGGAGACCCGCGGAGGGCTGCGCGCGCGGGGCCACGAGGCCCTGCTGTTCACCAGCACGGCGCGCCCGCTGCCGCTGACGGTGCAGGCGGACGCCACCTGCTTTGGCACGCTGGGGGCGCCGCGCCGCGTCCTGCAGGCGCTGAATCCGCATGCCGTCTGGCGCTTGCACGGGCTGCTACGCGCCTTCCGGCCGGACGTGGTGCACGTGAAGATGTTCCTCACGCAGCTGTCGCCACTGATCCTGCCCCTGCTACGCCCGGTGCCGAGCCTGCTGCACCTGGTGAACTACGATCAGATCTGTCCGCTCACCACCAAGACCTTGCCCGACGGCCGGCCGTGCACCGCGACGCCGGGGATGGCGTGTGGGCGGAGCGGCTGTCTTTCGTGGACCGGCGTCGCCCGCGCCGCGCTACAGCGGCGCCTGACGGACCTGAGCGTCTTCGACCGCGTCGTCGCGAACAGCCGTTGGGTGGCGGAGCGCTTGCGCGCCGAGGGCGTGCGTGTGGACGGATGGCTGCCGAACGGCGTTCCCGTACGCGCCGCGCGGCCGCCGCTCGGGGACCGACCGGTGGTGGGCTTCGCCGGACGGCTGGTGCCCAAGAAGGGCGTCGACGTGCTGCTGCGAGCGATGGTGGCGGTGCGGGCGCGCGTGCCGGACGCGGTCCTGGTGGTGGCGGGCGACGGGCCGGAGCGCAGCCGGCTGGAAGCGTTCGGCCGCAGTCTCGGCATCGATGGCGCGGTGAAGTTCCTCGGCCATCTGGATCGCGATCGGGTGGAGGACGCGCTGAGTACGGTATGGGTGCAGGCGGTGCCGTCGATCTGGGAGGAGCCCTTCGGCCTGGTCGCCGCGGAGGCGATGATGCGCGGCACGGCCGTGGTTGCAACGGACTCCGGTGGGCTGTGCGAGCAAGTGGTCGACGGGGAAACCGGCTTGCTGGTGCCGGCGGGGGACGTGCGGGGCCTGGCGGATGCGCTCGAGCGAATGCTTCGCGACCGGGCGCTCGCGGAGCGGCTCGGGGCGGCGGGGAGACAGCGGGCGCTGGGGTGCTTCACGGAGGACCGGCACGTCGACCGGTTGGTGGAGCTGTACGAGGAAGTGCGGCGCGCGCACGTCCCCGAGCGGCCGACGTGATGGCGCGGCCCGATGGGGTGTTCTCTCCCGGCGGGGCGACCGGCTGGGGTCGATACCCCCGGGGCGATGGCCATGCGGGAGGCCCGCCCGCGAATCTGGCGATCGCACCGATCGCGTCGCGGCCCGCATCGCTGCTGGAACGCCGCTCGCCACGCATCCGCGCCCGGCCCGGCCGCGCGGTTGATGGCACGTGGTCGTCCGGGGCAGCTCCGGTGGATGGACATCGGCCTCGGCGTGCTGGTCGCCGCCCTCGCGGCGGTCGCGCTGCTGTCGCCGCCATGCCGGTGGCTGGGCGCTCGCGGTCGTCGGTGCCCTGCGCATCGGTGGCACGGCGTGGAAGGTCGTCTCGTCACCCGCCTCTACGGCGCGTGACGCTCGGCATGAGCTGGCTTTTCGACACCGAGAACTGGGCGGCCGGCATGTGGAACTCGTGGGCCGCGGCCCGGGCGTGTGAGCCGGCACCCCGTGCAGGGCTCAGGTGATCAGCGCTTCGCGATAGCGCTCGATCATCCGGTCCACGGCGACCTGAATGTCTCGCGCGCCCTGCCGCCAGTGGGGGTGGAGACGATTGCCGAGCAATCGCAAGATGATCGCGCGTGAACGCGGTCGTCGCATCGCTCGCTCGTACCAGCGGTGGAACCACCCGCTGCGGGCCGCGGCCGGGTCTTGGGCCGGATCGGGCCCGCCCTTCTTCTCCTGGCCGAAGAGGTGGCGAGGCACGCCGGCTTCCTCCGCGATCCGGCGGGCGATCGGCTTGTCGTAGTAGCCGCCGATCGACCATGGGCGCAGCTCTGGCGCGACATTCCACGCATGGATCACGGGCGCATGGATGGCGGCGACGGTCGCGGGCGCAAACTGCAGAAACCCGAGCCGGAGGCGCAACTCGCCCAGGGCGCAGCCCGGGGTCAGATCGATGGGGTGCTGCAGATCGGGCAGTCCCCAGCGCCCCGGCTGCGCCCGGCTCCAGACGGTTTCTGCGGACCGGCCGCTCAAGAGGAGCGCGCCAGGGAGTTGGCCCTCCATCGCGACCATCGTGCGGTCGACGCCCCACGGCTCGAGGTAGAACTCCTCGGGCCGATGGCCCGGCATGCGCTCGTAGTCGTTGCGCTCGTAGGCGGTGACATCGTAGCCGAGGCACTGCCCGATCGCCTCGCCGCTGTCGTCCGCGTAGCCGGCGTCACTCTTGCTCCTGCGGAACGTCACGGCCTCGCGGCAGGCGAACCGACTCGCGAGCGCCGCCACGGCCGTCGTGTCGTAGCCTTGCGAGAGCATGACGAGCGGCCGATAGCGCCAGCGGCGCTCGGGCCCGGTGGCGTTGGCGATCACCCGCCCGAGCGTGGCCTCGAGGTGCCGGACGTAGTCGGCGTAGCTGCGTGGGGGCGGTCCCCACGCTTTCTCGACGCGGCGGAGTTCCAGGTCGGGCGTCACGAGGAGATTGCAACAGTCGTGGAGCGCCACCCGGCGACCGCCGGCCAGCTGGAGATACTTCAACGTCGAACGGATGCCGCACCGATAATGGTCGAGCAGATCGGAGTAGTAACGCTGGTAGGAAGGGTCGAGTCGGCTTCCAGAGAGGGCGAGCACGAAGGCAAGGGAGTTCGACACGACGAGCGCGTCGTCGATGCGCACGGAGTGGAGGCGTTCGTACATGTTCGCCGGGCTCGCGAAGAGCAGCCCGTCTCGCGTGAGCCGCCCCCCTGAGCCGGCGAGCGCCGCCGAGCAGTCGAAGCCGAGCGCAGCGAAGGGGGCGTCCCATGCCCCTTCGACGAATGCGTTCGGAAAGATCTCGACCCATGGGCCGTGCCACACCCGCACGACGGAACCGCCGCGCACGATGCGCGCCGCCCACGCGAGGCGGGGCAATGCCGGGATCAGGCGGAACACGACGTGCACGGCAGCATTATTCCTGGATCCGTCGCACGATCGAGCCGGGCGCGAGCAGGCCGTGGACTGCGAGGTGAACGGGCTGCTCAAGGCGGCCGTCCGCGCACAGCGCGTCCTCGACGGCTGGAAACTGCTTGGCCGGCTGCCGGATCGACCCCGCCCGGCTCAACGCCGCCGCGGGATGATCGTGCTGCCCGACTCCTCGCGCATGACCTCGGCGACGGCCTTGGCGTCGCCCAGCGCGCCGTGTTCCAGCGCGGCGGCGAACCGCTCGGCCATGGCGCGCAACATCGGCCCTTCGGCGGCGTCGCTGGCGCCCGCCAGGTCCGCCAGACGCCGCATGGCCGCGATCACCAGGCGTACGGCGGTCGCGTGGTCGCCGCGATCGCGCGCAGCTAGCCCTTCGCGCATGAGCGCCTCGAGCCCGTCGACGCCAGCCGCGGCCCGCGGACCCAACACGACCCGCAGCTCGCCCACGCGCGTGTAGAACGCCTCCAGCGCCTCGGGGAACGCGATCAGGTGCGAGTGCGGCGCGGCCGGGTCGCGCGTCTGGTCAGCCATGCGAACCGAAGTAGCCCCGATGTGACCAAAAATCGAGGGAGCCGGCCACGCGTTCATTCGGCCCGACGGCCGCACGACCTCGATGTCAGGCGCATGCCGCCCTGCAAGGGCTCGTTGCGCGTCGGCGGTCGGCTCCGGCTCCGCGAGCGCGAACAGCACGGCCTTCGCCGGTGGCGCCATGTTGCCTGGCGTCTACAAGGCACGCACGCCGAGCGAGATGCCAGCTTGGCCTTGCACGTCAACTGCCCACCAGCCTTCTCGCGTTTGCCGCGGGTGGCGACTTCGCCAACTCCACGATCTTCTCCACCGTCGCTACGGGAACCCCGTGCCGTCCGTCCCGCCTTCGGACGTGTCGCGAGCCCAGCGCGATGGACTTCCTGGGCGGGCGCGATCGCTTTCGCCACGATCTGCGTCAGCTCTCGCCGTTGCTTCGCCGTGACCACCACCTCCACCCTTCGTCCCATGCCACGTCGGACGAAGGAATGTCATGCCTGATTCCATCTGGACGGCGGTGCACTAGAGATTTCCGCCGTTGCCCGGCGGTCTCAGGCGGTCATCGCAACGGATCCAGCGAACTGAGCAAGAGACGTTCGCGACCAGGAGGATCCGGAATGCGACAGGGAAAGCGCCTGACCAAGGCGGAGGACGTGGAGCCTCGGCGCCGGCTTGCCGCCGGGGAGACGTATGCACGGGCCGCCACGGCCGTGGGGTGCTCGACGCAATCAATCTATCGACTGCTCACCGCGAAGCGTAGTGACAGGCCACCTTCCCCTTCTCGACAGACGGACGGACACTGGTCAGCAACCCGCCGCACCTGAGGGTGGAGGTAGTCGCGTCGAACTCCGGTTGGTACGGGGGCGGATCTCGTGCGACGGCTCGATCAAGTGCGGGTGACCATGGCATAGTCCCGCCCGATGAGCTTCATCGCCAAACTGCAGCGGGCCCGGCAGATCCTGGCGCAGCAGGGTCGGCTTTCCACCCGCGCGCTCGAACGCGAGCTCGAGACCGGCGGCGACGAGCTGGATGAGCTCGTCGAAGAGCTCGTCGATGTCCAGCAGGTGGCACGACGCGAAGGCAAGATTCTCATCTGGACGGGAGGCGCGGCCACGCCTCCGCCAGACACCGGCGCAGCCTCTCCGCGCACCACGACTGCCACGATTCGGGCGGCCGACCAGAGCGAGACGCGCAAGGTCATCAGCATCATCTTCGCCGATCTGATGGGCTCGACGGCGTTGCAGGAGCGGCTCGATCCCGAATCGGTCAACCGGGTGATGGACGCCTACTACCAGGCCGTGCGCGTTCCGGTGGAGGCGGCCGGCGGCACGGTGGTGCAGTTGCTCGGCGACGGGGTGCTGTGCGCCTTCGGCATCCCGCGGATCGCCGAGGACGACGCCCTGCGGGCGGTGCGCGCCGCGGTGGGAATCCAGGAGGCGTTCCGTGAGTTCGTGCAGTCACAGCAGTCGCTGACCGTGTCGATCGGCCTGCGCGTGGCGGTGAACACCGGCGAGGTGGTGGTCAGCGACGAGCACCCGGCCGGCATCGGCGACCCGCTCAACGTGGCGGCGCGCCTGCAGCAGGAGGCGCGCGACGGCCAGGTGCTGATCGGGCAAGCGACGCGGCGGCTGGTGGCCGAGGCGGTCACCTTGGAGCGTGCCGGTACGTTTGCGCTCAAGGGGCGGGCCGAGACGGTGACGGCGTACCGGGTGCTGTCGCTGGAGCGGCCGACGGGAACGACCGCCGCGTTCGTGGGGCGCGCCGAAGAGCTGGCACGCCTGACCGCGGTGTACGAGACCGCACGTGACAAGCCCGCCGCCCGCCTGGCCGTGCTGCTGGGTTCCCCCGGCCTGGGCAAGTCGCGCCTGATCGACGAGGTGGGCCGCCGCCTCGCCGACAGCGCGCAGCTGATCGCTGCCCATTGCGATGCGGCCGGCGGCGCGACGTTCGCGCCGATCGCCGAGGCGTTGCGGGAGTGGCTGGGCGGCAATCCCCTCCTGGCGAAGGAGGGGCCAGGGGAGGTTGGTGAGGCGGGCGAAGGCGTGCGTGCCGCCATCGAAGCAGCCTTGACCGCCGACTCGTCCACCGACCCGCCCGCCGACGCCTCGGCGATGGTGGACCGCGCCCGCATCGTCGCCGGCATCAGCGCTCTGCTCGCCGGCTCGCCCGCGTCGCCGGAGGAGACCTTCTTCGTCATCCGCCGCTTCCTGCGCGCCCTGGCGAAGGAGAAGCCGGTGGTGCTGGTCATCGACGACCTGCAGTGGGCCGAGCCGCTGCTTCTCGACCTGGTCGAGCACCTGATCCAGTGGGGCAGCGGCGTGCCGCTTTTCGTGGTCGTCGGGGCGCGGCCGGAGCTGCGCGAGCGGCGCTCGTCACTGGCCACCGTCGGCGGCCTCGTCTCCGACGTTGTGACCCTGAGCGGACTGGATGCCGGCGCGGCGATGCGCCTGGCCGCCAACGTGATCGGCGCCGCCGACCTGCCGGCGGCGGTGGCAGCCAAGGTGCTGGCCACCAGCGAGGGCAATCCGCTGTTCGTGAGTGAGCTGGTGCGCATGCTGGTGGACGAGGGGGCCATCGAGATGCGTGGGGATCGCTGGACGGTGGGCGCCAACCTGGCTGCCCTGGAGATGCCGCCGACCATTCATGCGCTGCTGGCAGCACGCATCGAGCGCCTCCAGCCGGAGGAGCGCACGGTACTGGAGCGGGCCTCCGTGGTCGGCCGGCATTTCTCGCGCGGCGCGGTGGCGGCGCTGCTCGGACGCAACGGCAGCGCGCTCGACGCGCGCCTCGAGGCGCTGCGGCGCACCGAGCTGATCGAGCCCGACACCGGCTGGCTGCTCGGCGAGCCGGTGCTGCGCTTCCACCATGTGCTGATCCGCGACGCGGCGTACCGCCGACTGCTCAAGGGGACGCGCGCCGAGCTGCACGAGCGGCTGGCCAACTGGATCGAAGCGCAGGGACAGGAGGCCTCCCGCACTCCGCAGGCCTCCGGCGGACGTGCCGAGCACGATGAGACCATCGGCCGGCATCTGGAGCAGGCACACCAGCTCCTTGGGGAGATCGGCCCGCTGGATGCGAGCGCCAAGAGGCTCGGCGAGCGCGCCGCACAACGTCTGTCGGCGGCAGGCCGGCGAGCACTGGAGCGCGACGACGTGCCGGTCGCCGCCGACCTGCTCGGCCGCGCCGTCGATCGGCTCGACCACGACGACTCAGCCCGCGCCGATCTGGCTCTCGACTGGTGCGAAGCCCTGCTTTCCGCCGGCGACGTCAACGCCGCCGCCGACGCGATCGAAGAGCTCTCCCGCTTCGCCACCGCCCTCAGTCCTCCGGCGACCAGTGCGGACCGGTTGCGTGCCTGGCACACCTGCTTCACCGGCCAGCTCACGGTGATGACCGCGCCGCAAGAACTGCAGACGGCCGCCGATGCCGTCGCTGCCGCGGCCAACGAGTTCGCGGAGCTCGACGATGCCGCCGGGGAGGCGAAGGCGCACTTCGTTCACGCCCTGGCGCTGGCGCGCCTCGGCCGGGTCGGCGCCTGCGAGGCGGTCGCTCGACCAGGCGCTCGCGGCGGCGCGCAAGGCCGGCGATCGCCGCCGCGCCAACACCGTGCTGGCGATCGCACCGCTCGCCGCGCTCTGGGGACCGAGCCCGGTCACCCGCGCCAGCGGCCGCTGCCTCGACGTCGTCCGCGTTCTGCGCATCACCCAGGGCGCGCCCGCGGTCGAAGCCGTCGCCCTCAGCTGTCAGGGGGTGCTCGAGGCGCTGCGCGGCCGCACCGAGGCGGCGCACCGCATGATCGCGTCGGGCCGCAAGATGGTGGAGGAGCTCGGCATCGCTCAGCGCCTGTTCGAAACGGACGTCTTCGCCGGCTTCGTCGCCATGCTCGAAGGCGACGCGTCTGCCGCCGAGCCCACTCTGCGCGGTGCCTACGACGGCCTGCGCGAGCTCGGACTCGGCATCGACGCGGCGCGGGCAGCGGCATTGCTGGCGCGCGCGCTGTTGGCGCAGGACCGGAGCGACGAGGCCGAGGCGCTGTCGCACGAGAGCGAAGCGCTCGCCGGCGACGACCTGAAGGCGGCGATCGCCTGGCGCGGCGTGCGCGCCGAGGCGCTGGCAAAGCGCGGCGAGCACACCGAGGCCATCGATCTCGCGCGCGCGGCGGTCGCAATCGCCGCCTCCACCGACGCGCTGCTCGACCACGCCGACGCGCGACTCGCGCTCGCGGCGGCGTTGCGCGCTGCTGGCCGCGGCGCCGAGGCCGATGCGGAACACCGGCACGCCATCGATCTCTGGGAAGCGAAGGGGGCGACGCTACTCGCCGAGAGCGCGCGGCGTCGGGCTTCCCCCGCCGCGCCGCCGGTCGCGGCTCCCGCGCCGCGCGTCGCGCATGCCCCGCGCCGCCGCCCGGTCCGCCCGAACTTCGCGATCGAGGAGGCGCGGCGCGCCGAAGCGGCCGTCGCCGCACGCGATGTCCAGGCGCTGGAGAGCTTGTACCGGCGCGACGTCGAGATCGTCGATCACCAGTTCGGCGTCGAGTACGGACACGACGCGATCGTCGAGCGGGTTCGGCTCACCATCGAGGAGTCCACCGACGGCGCGTTCCGCCACGAGGACCTCGCCACGCTCGGCGACTTCGTCGCGCTCTGCCGGCTGCACAGCACGGCTTCCGGCTCGGTCGTGTACGACGTCCCGTTCGGCGCCACCGAGGTCACCTACCTGCTCGTCATCGAGGCCGACGATCAGGGCTGCGCGCGGCGCATCGACATCTTCGGCGAGGACGCGCTCCGCGACGCCGTCGTGCGCCTCTACGAGCGCCACGCCGCGCTGCTGCCCGAAGGAGCCGCACGCACCCGTGCCGCGGCGACAGCACAGTCGATGGCTCGTTCTGCGATCGGCGAACGCCGACCCGGAGCGTCTCGCGCCGGTGCTGGCGCCGGACATCGAAGGGATCGATCACCGCCACCTGAGCAACTGGTCGCTGCGCGGCGCTCCGGCGTACCTCGATCACCTGCGCGCACTGCATCAGGTGGCCGACGACGTCGACTTCCGAGTGGCGGGAGGTCCTGGCGCTCGCGCCCGGCGCGCTGCTCGCCCGCACGCTGCACCACGGCACCGAGCGTCTCGGCGGAGGAGCGTACGAGCGTTGGTTCCTCTCGCTTTTCGTGGTCGGCGCCGACGGCCGCTTCACGCGCGCCGAGTGGTTCGACGACGACCGCGAGGTCGAGGCGCTGGCGCGATTCGAAGAGCTCGTCCCGGGCCCGGTCGACGGGATCGGCGCGGGCGACGAGGCGTCGCGACTCGTTCGCCGCCGTGTTCGCCCGAACGCCGCCAGCGCGTTGATCGAGGGCATCGAGGCCGGATTCGGCGCGCGCGATCGGGACGCCCTCGAGAGACTCCTCAGCGAGCCGCTGCAGACGATCGAGCACCCGACGGGCGTGACCTACGGGCGCGAGGGACAGCTCGAGTCGATCGATCGGATGCTCGATCTGCCCAACCTCGACTTCCGCCTCGAAGCGCTCGCGACGCTGGGCGACGGCCTCTGTCTCGCGCGCCGTCGCGTCCGCGCGAGCGGCAAGCAAGGCGGCCGCTTCGACGTCGCCGACTACGAGATGGACCACCTCGTACTCACCGACGTCGTCGAAGACGGCGTCTGGCGCTCGGAGGTCTTTTCCGTCGAACGCTTCGGGGCCGCCGTCGTCCGGCTCTACGAACGGCACGGCGAGCGCCTCGGCGCAGGCCCGGAGGCCGTGCGTTCGGCGGGGATCGCGCGCGCGGTGGCTGCGATCGACGCACCGGTCGACGTCGGACGCCTGCCTGGCGCCTACGCCCGGGACCTCACGCTGGCCGATCACCGTGTCCTGGCGACGTGGTCCTGTGCGAGCCGCGACGAGCTCGCCAACCACTTCGGTCATCAGCTCGAGCTCGTGGACAACTTCACGGGCCGCATCGACGACGTGCTCGCGCTCGGGCCGGCGATGCTGCTGGCGCACGTGACCTATCACGGCATCGGCCGCGACAGCGGCGGCCCCTTCGAGAACCGCATCTGCGTGCTCTACCGCTTCGGTGACGACGGTCGCGTGGCCGCCATCGACTGCTACGAGGCCGAGCGCGAAGCCGACGCGCTGGCGCGCTTCGACGAGCTGACGGCGGATTCCTCAGAACGGCACGCGACGGATCGGCCCTCGCGGCGCACCGTCCGAGCCAACGCGGCGACACGCATCAGCGAGGGCTTCCTGCGCACGATCAATGCGCGCGACGCCGCGGCGCTGGAGGACCTGCTCGCCGAGGATCTCCGAGTTCGAGCACCACCCGACGGGGCCAGCTACGCGGGCGCGCGAGTTCATGGCCACGTGGCGCGGCGCCTTCAAGGCGAAGCACCTCGAGTTCGAGCTGGAGGTGCTCGCGAGCCTCGGCGATCGCATGGCGGTACACCGCCACCATGTCACTGTCGAAGGTGTGCGCGACTGCAGCGATGGCGGACTTCGGGCGGGCGGAGTTCGACGAGATCGTCGTGCGTCGAGGCGGACGCATTCGGCAAGTGCCGCCGCATGGATCTCTACGCTCCCGAGAAGTTGGGCGACGCCATCGTGCGTCTCTACGAGGGCTATGCCGCAGGTCTTCCGCAAGGCGCCGCGCGAACGCGGGCGGCCGGAATCGCGGCGTCGATGATGACCTACAACGGGGCGATCGATCTCGACCGCGTTGCTGCCGTCACCGACCCGAGCTCCAGCAACGTCGATCATCGCGTGTTCGGCACCTGGACGATGGCCGGCGCCGACGAAGTCCTGCGCCACTACCGCCAACAGCTCGAGCTGGCGCCTGACTTCTCCGCACGGTCGGACGACGTCCTCGCGCTCGCACCCGACGCCGTGCTCCTGCGCATGACATTCTACGGAACGGCCCGCGACAGCGGCGGAGCCTTCGAGAACCCGCTGCTGCAGCTCTGGACCTTCGGCGCAGACGGCCGCGTGCTGCACACCGAGAGCTTCGAGATCGGCCAGGAGAGCGAAGCGCTCGCACGCTTCGACGCGCTCGCCGGCGGGCCGCGGGAGGGCGACGCTCGACCCTCCCCAGCAGACCGAGGCTTCTCCAACGCCGCGTCGCGTCTCAACGAGCGCTTCGCGCGTGCCTGGGCAGAGCGAGACTGGAATACGGTTTCCGGCGCGTATGTCGCTGGCCACCATGTCGACGATCGCCGCCGACTCATGCAAATGCGGCTCCCGGACGGCGATGCACGCGCGGCACTCCGCTTCCTCTTCGATGTTCCCGGAAGCCGGTGGGTCGTCACTCCCCTGGCGACGCGTGGCGAGCACCTGGTCGTCAGCCGCTACGTCTTCGAAGGCACGGCGGGAGCGGATGCGGGCCCGATCGCCATCGATTACCTCGCCCTGGACCAGACCGATGCCGACGGCCGCTTCATCGAGACCGTGCTCTTCGACCCCGACGACCTCGATGCCGCCTACGCCGAGCTCGACCGACGCTACGGCGCGGGCGACGGCCGCCACGACGCAACCTGGCAGCAGGCGCTGCGCCTTTCCGTCGCGCTCCCTCACGGCGATATCGACGCCTGCCGCGCCATGTTGGCGCCCGGGTTTCGCGTTCGAGACCACCGGAAGCTCAGCTGGGGGGATACGCTCCGGGATGCCGACACGTTCCTGCAGGCGCAGCTCGCTCTCTCCGAGCTCGCACCCGACTGGCGCTATCGCATCGATCATCACCGGGCGCGAGGCCGCGTACAGCTAGGGCAGCAGGCGCAGGTGGGAACGCGCGAGGGCGGCGCGTTCGAGAACCCGTTCCTCGTCGTCGGCGTGCTACGACGAGGCGGGCTTGGTGCTCGGTTTCGACATTTACGACGTCGATCAGCTCGATCAGGCCCGGGCGCGCTTCGAGGAGCTCGCGGGCACGAAGGGCTCCTCGGCGGCCCTCGATCCCGTCGCGTCCTGCTTCTCCAACGCAGCGGTCGCCGCCGTGACGCGGGGAGCCGGCGCTCTGGCCGCGCGCGATTGGGAGGAGTTCCGGGCGCTGTTCGCGGACGACTTCCGGAACTTCGATCGTCGTGCCCTCTTCCTGGTGGAGTCGGGGCGTGACGAGTGGCTGGCTGCCTTCCGGCCGATCGTCGAGATGACCTCCGGTGCGCCGAAGCTCGACGTGCTCGCGACACGCGGCGATCGTCTTGCGCTCGTGCGGATGCTGTGGCGCGGCGCCGGAGGCGACGTCGGTCCGAGCGAGATCGACTGGCTCCTCCTGATCGAGCTCGGCATCGACGGACGCCACCGCGCCGTGGTCACGTTCGACGCAGACGATACCGATTCGGCTTACGCCGAGCTGGACGAGCGTGTCATGGATGAAGGTTCCGCGGATCTGCGCGCAGTCGCCTGGGTGCGCGATTTCGCAACGGCCTTCGAGCAGCGCGACTGGGACGCCGTTGCGGCCGGGTACGCACCGGACTTCGTCGGGCATGACCATCGATTGGTCAGCTGGGGTACGCTTCGCGGCCCGACTCCGTTTCTCGAGACGTTGCGCGCCATGGTCGATCTCGCCCCCGACGCGCGAATGCGCAGCCATCACATGCGCACATCGCGCCGCGGCTTCCTCACCGACAGCATCTGGACGGGTACGCGCGACGGCGGCGCGTTCGAAAGCCCGTATGTTGCCGTCGGCGAGCTGTCCGCCGATGGCCGGGCGCAGAGACTCGATTTCTACGACCCGCACCACATCGACCAGGCGTTCGCCCGCTTCCGGGAGATCGTCGATCGCGAGTCGACCGTACTGGACGTCGCGGCCGTGATGACGCCCGCCGCAGACCTCGTCGTGCCGGACGCGGGATCGAGCACGCCGCCCGCTGCACATTCCGCCGAACGCGGCGATGCGCGCCATGAGCGACTGGTTCGACGCGTACGATCGGGCATTCGAGACGGGGAGCTGGGATGAACTGAGGCGCGGTTGCCATCCGGGCTTCGTGTTCGACGATCGCCGGCGCATGGCGCTGCTCCGCGGAAGTGTCGACCTCATGGTGGCCTCGGCGCGCGAGCGTGCTGCGATGGGGGCGAGGCCCGAATGGCACCCGGTTGGATTCTTCGGGGACCGTGTGTTCGTCATGCGGGTGCTCTGGGTCGGCGGTCCGTCGGATGGCCCGTTCGAGATCGAGTACCTCGGCGTGGTCGAGTGCGACGAGAACGGTCTGCTCACCGCCTTCGTTCTGTTCGATCTCGACGACGCGCGCGCGGCGCAGCGCGAGGCGTGGGCGCGCTGGGCCGCGATCGAGCCCGACGTGGCGGCCGTGCTGACGCCCGTCGGAGAGGCCCTGGACGCGTTCA
Source organism: uncultured delta proteobacterium (assembly GCA_963851365.1). Taxonomy (GTDB): domain Bacteria; phylum Desulfobacterota; class Binatia; order DP-6; family DP-6; genus CAVQLX01. The sequence continues at coordinate 302,426 of CAWKPA010000004.1, forward strand.
ACGAGAAGAGCGCCGCGAAATGGCGCGCCGCATTCGCGGACGATCTCGTCGTCGAGGACCATCGACTGGCGGGGATGGGGCGCGTCGAGGGGGCGGATGCCTACACGGAGAGCATCGTCGCCCTGTGGAAGCTCGCGCCGGTCACCCACGCGGACCTCGGCTGGCGGTGGCCGGCTCTCGATCGTCACGGTGCGATCACCGTTCTGCGCCGCACGGGCACCGTGCCGGACGGCGGCGGAGATTTCGAGAACGAGTATCTCTACCTCTACGTCGTCGCGCAGGGGCGCATTGCGCGCGTCGAGATGTTCGAGATGGACGCGCTCGACAAGGCGCTCGCGCGCTTCGAGGAGCTGCGCCCCCCTTCGCCTGGGCTTCCCCCTTCGCCAAGGCTTCGGGGGACAGGTGGGAGGGAGGATACGCTGCGCATTCCGCCGAACGCGGCGACGCGTGGCATCGACCGGTGGGTGGAGGCATCACTGGCCGGGGACGCCGACGCGGTCGTCGCGCTCCTGGACCCGTCGTACACTCTCGAGGATCGCCGCCCGCTGTTCCGGACGGTGAGCGACCGAAACACCGAGATCGCCGTCCATCTTTCATTGCTTCATGAAGGGGGGTGGCAGCCTGCCAGGACTGTCCTGGCGACGGCCGGCGATCGCCTGGCGCTGCAGCGATGGCTGTGGACCAAGGGCGAGAGCGACGCCCGCTCCGAGATCGAGTTCCTGGAGATCGACGAGCTGGGTGATTCGGGGCGATTCGTGCGGAGCATCCTCTTCGACCCCGAGGATCGTGCCGCCGCCAGCCGGGAGCTGCTCGAGCGCTATATCGCAACGGGCGCCGACGGCATGCCACACGGGTTTTTCGAAACGATGCGCGGATGGAACGAGCACGATCTGCAGCGGGTACGTGGCAGCCTGTCCGACGACTTCGTTCTGGACGATCATCGACTCGCCGGCATGGGGCGGCTCGAGGGCCCGGACGCGTACATCGAGTCCGTCGCCGCACTCTTCGAGTTGATTCCGGACGCGCGAACGGAGTTCCTGTATTTCGTTGCCATCGAGAGTCACGGCCGTGTGAGCGTCAACCGCACGTGGGGCTTGAATAGCGAAGGGGGCGAGGTCGAGTCGTTCTTCGTTCTCTTGTCGCGCTCCCGGGATGGCAAAGTGTCGTACTTCGAGCTCTTCGAGGTCGAGCATCTCGACCACGCGCTCGCCCGTCTGGCGGACCTCCGGCTGGGACGGACGAACGCAGCGACGCGGGCACGCGATCGCCAGCACCACGCATTCGTGGCGCGCGACTGGGACGCGATCCGCCGTCTCGCGGCTGCTGATTTCGTGCTGGAGGATCGCGGCAAGCGCGCCCTCGTGACCGGAGACGTCGAAGCCTGGATCGCCTCGATGCAGTTCACCTCTCAGCCCGGATGGCGGCCCCGGAGCACCCTCATCGGCACCTTCGGCGATCACATCGCCCTCGACCGCGTCGTGTGGAGCGGCGAGCCCGGCGGCGACGCGTTCGAGCTCGAGCGCATCCGGGTCCTGGAAGCCGACGCGGAGGGCCACATGCGGGCGGTGATCATGTTCGATCCCGAGGATCTCTGGCCGGCGTCCTACGAAGCCATGACGCGCTTTGCCGCGGCCGACGGCGCCGATGGCTGCAGGGGTCTTCGCCGCCTGCAAAGCCCTGAACGAGAGGCGCTGGGACGAGGCTGCGGATCCTCTGCGCACCCGACTTCGTGCTCGTCGATCACCGTCCGCTCGCCCTCCTGGGAGACGCTCGACCGGGAGCAATGGATCGAGTCGCTGAAGGCCATCGACGGGTTGAGCGAAGGGTTGACGTACGCGCGTGTACGACGTGCTTGCATGGAACGAGAGTGGTCTCGTCGTCGCCGTTGCCAGGCATGGCACGGTCCCCGACGGCGGCGGCGACTTCGATGACGGGTTCCTGAACGTCATTCGGGTCGCCGACGGCCGCCTGCTGCGTATGGACGTGTTCGCGGAGCACGACACGGAGGGCGCCCTCGCCTGCTTCGACGGGCTCGCTACGCCGCGGAGCTCGTGCTGATCACCGCGGAGACGCCGACAGAGCTCCGATCATACTACGAAGACCATCGACGTGAGATCGAGGTGCTCGTGGCGCGACAGATGGCGCCCGAGACGTGGTGAGGTGTCTCTTCGATCACGCCATACCGGATGACCTCGCCTACGCCGTCTGAACCAGCGCCCGGAGCCGGGCGGGCGGATCGCGCTCTATGCGGCACCGGTCCATGCGGCTGATGCCGGGGCGACGCCCCTGGGCGTGCTCGAGTGAGCGCCGGCCGTGCTAGACGGCCGGAATGGACATCCGTCGCACCTTCTCCGGCTCTCCCTGGGAACCCAAGGTCGGGTACTGCCGCGCTGTCCGCGTCGGGCCGCACGTGTTCGTCAGCGGCACCGCCCCGATGGCGCCCGACGGCAGCGTCGCCGCGCCCGGCGACCCCTACGGTCAGGCGCGCCGCTGCATCGAGATCATCGCGGCGGCGCTGCGCGACGTCGGGGCCGACCTGAAGGACGTGGTGCGGACACGCATGTTCGTCACCGACGCCTCGCACTGGCAGGCGTTCGGACGCGCGCACGGGGAAGCGTTCGCGGCGCACCCACCCGCGACCAGCCTGGTCGAGGTGAAGGCGCTCATCGATCCGGCGATGCTGATCGAGATCGAGGTGGACGCGATCGTGCCGTAGGATCGCAGGCCGTCAGCGGAACACGCGCCGGCCGGCACCGCCTTCGGGAACTGGTTCGGGACGATCGACACGAACGGCGGCGACGGGAGATCCGGTCATTGCGGATCAGCCGCGCTCCGGGCTGGCCACCCGGCGAGCGCCCGGCGGGCGGCTCGGCGACCTGCCGCAATGATGTCGGGGGCTCGATCGAAGTCGAGGAGACCGAACTCCGTCACGGGCACGCGGACGTAGAGATCGATGCCGCGCAGGAGCGCGTCGCGCTGCATGGCGACGCTGGCGAGCTCGGCCGACCGCTGCAACACGGCGGCCATGCTCGGCATGGCCACCCGGGGCGCGAATGGGCTGAGCCGGTTCCACGCGATGCGCCACCCCGAGATCGCGTCGTCGTAGGGCTGGCCGTACTGCATGTCGCTGTCGGCGCTGACGTCGACGGCGACGATCGTCCCGCCGCCGCTGAGATCGCGCGCGACATCGGCGGGAAGATTGCGGAGCAAGGCGCCGTCGACCAGGAGATCGCCCTCCGACACTACCGGCGGCAGCACGCCCGGGAGACTGGCGCTGGCCCGGATGCCCTGTCTGAGCAGACCGGTGCGATGAATCTGCATGCGGGCCCGCGAGAGATTGCTCGACACGCAGAAGTAGGGGATCCACAAGTCCTCGATCTGGACGTCGCCGATGCATGCGGCGAGGCGGGCCTTGCTCCTGCGACCCCCCAGGAACGACAGCAACGGCAGCGTGAGGTCGCGCCGCCAGCTGCCGAAGATGCTGCGGTTCTGCCGGGCCATGGTGTCGGCGTCCCACCCCAGCGCGTATTCGGCGGCGATGACGGCGCCCATGCTCGTACCTCCGATCAGGTCGACGGAGATGGCCGCCTCCTTGAACGCGTCGAGCACGCCGATGTGCGCGAAGCCGCGCGCCCCTCCGCCGCTCAGGGCCACGGCGATCGCGCGACCGGCGATGAAGCGGGCCACGCGCGCGACGTCCTCCGCGTCGCTGGCGCGGACGTGATTGTGGCGGAGCAGGCGGCGACCCTCGAGCCACTGCCGGGTGCCGGCGGGAAGCCGGGTCTCCGGAGGATGGAGGAGCACCAAGCTCGCAGGGACCGGGAACGGCGCCTCGCCGGCGCCGGTCAGGACGCGCTCGGCCGCACCCGGCACGGGATCGTCGCCAGCGCGGCCCACGATGAGGACGCGGTCCGCTTGCCGGAGGCATCGCACGCTCCACGGGGACGCGGACGCATCGGCCTCGAGGATCACGAAGCGATGGTTGATCTCCTGCTCGTCCATCCACGAGGGTATGCGCGCGGCACTCGGGTCGTCGGGCGGGGTTCGGGCCAGACCAGGGGTCCCGAGGTGTCGATCGAGTCCGCCGCGCTCACGTGGGCCGTTGCACCGAACTCGGCAAGCGCCGCGGCCAGGCGCTGCGTGAAGTCGGCGAGCGGCACGTCGGGGCCGGCGGCGATCACGGCGACGGTCCGCACCGGGCTCTCCCGCCGGCGACCGCTCTGCGCCTCGCGCAGACGATGGATCACGAGGCGCGTCAGCGCCAGCAGCATCTGCGGGTACTTGAGGATGAGTCGCTCGAAGGCCGCCCGGTCGAGCGAGACCAGCTCGGTGTCGCGGAGGGCCCGAACCAGGGCGCTGCGCGGCTCGCCGGTGAAGACGGCCATTTCGCCGACGATCTCGCCGCGCACGATCTCGCCCGCGACGGTCTCGCTGCCCGCGGCGTCGCGGACGGAGGCCTGCAGCCGCCCGCTCACGAGAATGTAGGCCCGGTCCCCCGCCTGGCCCTGCTCGAAGAGCGTCGCGCCGCGCGGCAGCGCCACCCACTCGACGCTCGCCTCGATCTCGCGGAGCATCGTCTCGTCGAGCACCCCGAAGAGCGCGGGAAGGATGGCGGCGAGCTGATTGCGGCGCAGGCGCCGCCGGATGGCGTCCGCCAGCTGGCGCAGCGCTTCGGGCGTGTCGCGGGCGAGGCGCTCCACGGCGAGCCGGGGCACCCGGGCCAGCTCGGTGTCGGTGGTCGCCCGGACGGTCGCCGTTCGTGTGCCTTGGGAGAGAATCTGCATCTCGCCGACCGGATCGCCCGGTCCGACGCGTCCGACGATCAGCTCCCCGTGCTGCGGGTTGACGACAGACGCCTGGAGCTCGCCCCGCAGCACGACGTACATGGCATCGCTCGGGTCCCCCTCCCGGAAGAGAACGCTTCCCGACGGCAGCAGCTGTGGCTTGATGTCGGACTCGAGTGCAGTCAGGAGGCCGGGGTCGGGAACTCCCAGAGCGGCGCTCAACCGCGCCAACGCGCCGGCATGCTTCATCCGCTCCTGTCCATCTGTCATCGAATGTGTCTCTTTGATGCATCCGCCATCGAGCGGCTGTCAAGGTTGTCCACCTGGGGGCGTCTCCCGGAGAAGCGCCTGTGCCGAGGCGGTGCCGGTGGCGTCCGCGGAGGCCCGCCGCTTCACCCCATCTTGTGTGAACGGGACGGAACGGCGCCGCCTCAGGGCCCGGACAGCAGCAGCCGGAAGGCCAGCAGGAGCCCAATGCCCGCCAGGAAGGCACCGAGATTGAGCAGGCTCGTGGTCAGGGTGTGGGCCTTGTTCACCTCGGGGACGAGATCGACGGCGCCGATGTAGAGGAAGTTGCCCGCCGCGAACGGGACCAGAAACGCCACGTCCAGGCGGGCGGCGGCGAGGTAGGCGACGAGGCCGCCGACCAGGAAGGTGGAGGCCGACAGCATGTTGAACGCGAGCGCGCCCGCCCTGCTCCATCCCCCGTGCACGAGCACGGCGAAGTCCCCCAGCTCCTGGGGGATCTCGTGGGCGGCCGCCGCGAGCCACGCCGCGATGCCGAGCCGCACGTCGAGGAGGAAGGTGCCGCCGATCGCGAGGCCGCCGAGGAAATTGTGCAAGCCGTCCCCGATCAGAATGAGGTAGGTGAGCGGCTGGCGGCAGGGGGCGGTGGCGCGCTCGCAATGGTGGTAATGGAGGAGTTGCTCGACGCCGAAGAACACGGCGAATCCGGCGAGCACCCAGAGGAGGGCGGGCAGCGGGTCGACGTCGTGTGCGAGCGCCGCCGGGATGAGATGCAGCAGGGCGCCGGCGATGAGCGATCCCGCCGAGAACGCGACCAGGGGCAGGAGGATGCGGTCGAAGCGCCTCTCTGTCAGCAGGAGCGTGAGGCTACCCACGGCGGCGATCGCGGTCATCAGGACGCCGCCCGCGACGATCCAGGCGAGGGTGGTCACGACCGGCTCCGGGTCAGCGTCCGGCGACCTCCTCGAAGAACTTCGCGAAGGCCACGATGCCGCCGCTGGCCTGGCCCCAGTCGTAGTTCTCGTTCGGGGCGTGGTAGCCGTGCTCGGGCAGCGAGAGGCCCATGAAGACGATCGGGCACTTCAGGATCTGCTCCATGACAGGACGGCGCCGATCGTCCCGCCCTCGCGCACGAAGACGGGCTCCTTGCCGAAGGCGAAGTTCAGCGCCGCTTCGCGCGGCCTCGACAGTGCGGCCGCGTCGTGACGCCCTTGTAGGGCGGGGCCGGCTGAGCCGGCCTCGACGCGCACGTCGGGGTTGCGTCTTCTTGACGAAGGCCTTGCAGCAGCTTGACGACCTTCTCGCCCTTCATGTTCGGGACGAGACGCATCGAGACCTTGAGCTCGGCGCGCGGCGGCACGATCGTCTTGACGCCCGGGCCCGTGTAGCCGCCCACGAGGCCGTGCACCTCGAAGGTCGGCATCGCCCAGAGCCGCTTCATCACGTCGAGCGGGTCGCCTGGTGCGGATCGACTTGAAGCCGTGGTCCTGCATGAAGCCCGTGACGCTGAAGCCGGCGGCCTTGAAGTCGGCGATCTGCCTGCGTCGAGAGCTTCTCGACGTCGTCGTAGAAGCCGGGGATCTTCACCCGACCGGTGCGGGCGTCGAAGATCTCGGCGACGAGCTGCGCGAGCTCGGCCACCGGGTTGCGCGCGACGCCGCCCGTGGTGCCCGAGTGCTGGTCGGTCTGCGCCGGTCTCGAGGTGGAAGCGTCATCGGCTGCAGGCCGCGCAGCCCCGTCGAGAGCGACGGCCGCGCCGCGCGACACCCAGACCGTGTCGGAGACGACGACGGCGTCGGTCGCCGCGGCGGGGCCGATCGGCGCAGGGTGTCGGCGAAGTGCGGCGAGCCGATCTCCTCCTCGAGCTCCCAGAGGAACTTGACGTTCACCGGCACGCCGGCGTCGATCGCCGCGCGGGCGCCGAACAGCGCCGACAGCGCCGGTCCCTTGTCGTCGGTCGTGCCGCGGCCGAGGTACGTGTCGCCCTGCTTGGTGAACGTGAAGGGGTCCGTGCCCCAGGGCTCGGTCTCCCGCGAGGCCGGCTGGACGTCGAGGTGGTTGTAGACCGTGACGGTCGGCCGGCCCTTCCCGGACTCGAACGAGCCGAGCACGACGGGAGGCCCGCCCGCGACGCGGTGGAGCTCGGCGCGACCCCCGAAGTCGCGGATCGTCGCCGCGCCGAGCTCGGCGCAGCGCTCGACGTCCCGCTTGCGTTCCGGTTCGGCGGAGACGCTCGGGATCTCGACGAACTCCTTCAACAGGCGTTCGAACCGCTGCTTGTTCTTCGCGGCGTACCGCTGCAACTCGGGTCGCGCCAGACTCTGTCCTGTAGGCATGGGGACGCTATCGCACACCCGCCGGCATGGAGCGAGACGTGCCCAGCCCGTCGAGCCACGCGATGACGGCCACCACCGGCGCGCCCATCTGCGTTGAACCCGCGGCCGGGGCCGTGTATCGGCAACCCTCCAACCGAACGAGGAGGACGCCCTGATGCCCGGTCTCGAGAACACCGACGAGCTGTTCGACCTGCGGATGTCCGACGCGGCCAAGCCGCTCTTCGCCCGCGTGAAGGCCTTCGTACGCGACGAGGTCGATCCCGTCACCCAGCGCTTCTTCCAGTTGGGCGAGGGGCGCGCCAACCGTTGGTCGTGGGCGCCGGGGCAACTCGAGCTGCTGGACGGGCTCAAGGCCAAGGCCAAGACCGAGGGACTCTGGAACTTCTTCCTGCCGGACGCCGACACCGGGGAAGGCCTCAAGAACCTCGACTACGCCTACATCGCGGCCGAGCTGGGGAAGAACCCGATCGCATCCGAGTGTCTGAACTGTTCGGCGCCCGACACGGGCAACATGGAGGTCCTCGAGCGCGTCGGCACGCCCGAGCAGAAGGAGCGATGGCTGAAGCCGCTCCTCGCCGGTGAGATCCGCTCCGCCTATGCCATGACCGAGCCGGATCTGGCGTCGTCGGACGCCAAGAACATCGCCTGCCAGGCGCAGCTGGTCGGGGACCAGTGGGTCATCAACGGCGAGAAGTACTACATCTCCGGGGCCGGCGATCCCCGCTGCAAGATCATGATCGTGATGGTGCAGACGGACCCCGACGCGCCGCCGCATCTGCGCCAGTCGCAGATTCTGGTTCCGACCGATACGCCCGGCGTCGAGCTCCTGGGCGGCATGCACGTCTTCGGCAAGGACGACGCCCCCCACGGCCACATGCATCTCCGCTTCACCGACTGCCGCGTCCCGAAGGCGAACATCCTGCTGGGCCAGGGCCGCGGCTTCGAGATCTCCCAGGTCCGCCTCGGTCCCGGCCGGATCCACCACTGCATGCGGTCGATCGGCGCCGCCGAACGCGCCCTCGAGCTGATGGCGAAGCGCGGGCTCTCCCGCCAGGCCTTCGGCAAGCCCCTCGCCAGTCTCGGGAAGAACACCGAGGTGATCGCCCGCGCCCGCGTGGAGATCGAGGCCATGCGCATGATGGTGCTGAAGGCCGCCAAGGCGATGGACGTGCTGGGCAACCGCGAGGCCCGCGTGTGGGTGAGCGCCGTCAAGGCGATGGTGCCGGAGCGGGTGTGCGCCATCATCGACCAGGCCATCCAGATCCACGGCGCCACCGGCATCTCGCAGTGGACGCCGCTCGCCGACATGTACGCCGGCCAGCGCACGCTGCGGCTGGCCGACGGGCCGGACGAGGTGCACTGGTTCGTCGTCGGTCGCGCCGAACTCGCCCGTTGGGCGGAGGAGGCGCGCGACTACGATCCGAAGGCGAGCTACCTCGCCCGTCCGCAGTCGGGGAAGATGTTCACGGGCCCGTGAAGCGGCGGTCAATCGCGGAACGGCGCCAGCCCCAGGAACAGCGTGAAGAACGACAAGCGCTCGACGGCAGCCGCCCGCCCCTCCGGCACCGCCGCCACCTCCGCCTTCCAGCACGCCGCGAGATGCCGGCCGCAGCCCAGGCGGGGGTACCGCCGGATGGCGTCGTCGACGAAGGCCTGATCGAGATCCCACAGCCGGAGCCCCACCAGGTCGACCAGCGCCCCGGCGTTGACCGTCGGCCCCAGCGGCCCACAGTCGTATCCGACGCCGGGCGTGATGTGGATCGTCACACCCTCCGCGATCGCCCGCGCCGTCTCCGGGTCTGCCCCCGCCCGCTCGCACACTGCCCGGGCGCGCGCGCCGCCCCGCACCGCGAAGCAGCGCCCGGGCTCGGGCGTCTCCAGCGCGATGTCGTGCAGCAACGACGCCACGTAGAGCTGCTCGACGTCGACCGGCGCCCCGTCGAGGCGCGCCAGCGCCAGGCCGAAGGCGAAGGTGCGATAGGAATGGTTCACCATCGTCGCGGTGAGCGACCCATGCGCCTCCGCCTCCGCCGCCTTCGCGAGCGCAGAGTCCGGCAGCGCGAACGACTCGAGGTCGAGCCGCGCGGCGTCCGCCCGTCGCAACCCGAGCGCCAGGCGGGCACGTCCCACGGTATAGAGCGCCGTCGTGCGCACGACGGCGCCGACGAAGCCGCGGCGCTCGCGGGCCGTCAGGTTGCCGTTGGTCCGTGCCGCCCAGGCGAGCGAGCCGACAACTTCCGCCATGGTGCCGCGCTCACAAGGGCAGGTCGCCCGTCGCTCTCCGCGTCGAGCCGTCGCGCTGGTAGGCGTCGATGGTGCGCTGCGCGATGCGCCACTGGTGCACCTCGTCGGCGCCGTCGGCGAAGCGCGCCCAGCGCGCCTGCTGCGCCATGCGCGCCAGCGGCGTGTCGATCGAGTAGCCGAGCGCGCCGTGCACCTGGATGGCGCGGTCGATGATGCGGTTCAGCGCGTTGGCGACGAAGTGCTTCGCCATCGACACCTCGCTGCGGAAGTCCTCGCCGCGGTCGATCTTGTAGGCGGCGTGCAGCACCATCAGCTTGCCCTGGTAGAGCTCCATCGCCGAGTCGGCGATCATCCACTGGATGCCCTGCTTCTCGGCCAGCAGCGAGCCGTGCGCGAAGCGCTTGAGTGGCGCGGTCGACCATCATGTCGAGCGCGACCTCGGCCTGCCCGATCCAGCGCATGCAGTGCGCCAGCCGCGCCGGCCCGAGGCGCGCCTGACCGAGCAGGTGCCCCTGCCCGCGGCCGCCGAGCATGTTCTCCTTCGGCACGCGCAGGTTCTCGATGCGGATCTCGGCGTGGTTGTGGTGGCCGGCCATGGTGATGACGTCGCGCACGACGTCCCAGCCCGGCGACGGGAGGTCGACGAGGAAGGCCGTGTTCGCGGCCTGCGGGATCTCGGGGTCGTCCTCGGTGCGCGCGATCAGGATGGCGAACTTGGCGCCGCTGGCGCCCGAGATGAACCACTTGTGGCCGTTGATGACCCAGCGATCGCCGTCCGGGACGGCGCGCGTCTGGATCAGCGTCGGGTCGGAGCCGGCGACCTCCGGCTCCGTCATCGCGAAGCACGAGCGGGACGAGCCCCTCGCAGAGCGGCCGCAGGTACTTCTCCTTCTGCGCGTCGGTGGCCCAGTGGAGCAGCGTGTGCATGTTGCCCTCGTCGGGCGCCTGGGCGTTCAGCGCGTACGGACCGAAGCCCGACTTCGCCGCCTCCGCCGACACCGCCGCCATCGCGACGTGGCCGAGCCCCATGCCGCCGAACTCCTTCGGCATGTGCGGCAGCCAGAGCCCCCAGTCCTTGGCGGCGACGCGCATCTCGATGATCGACTTGACGAGAAACCGCGCGGTCGCCCTCGTGCTCGCGCGATCTCGCGCCTCCGCCGGGCGCACGACCTCGGCGATGAACTCGCGGACCTTCAGGCGCAGCGCGTCGATCTCGGGGGGAAAGCTGAAGTCGATGGCCATCGTCGTCGTCCTTTCATGCGGTCAGCGCAGGTCGAAATCGTCCAGGCGCGGCCCCTCCATTTCCTCGCGGAAGCGGTCGAAGGTCCACGGCCATGCGGTGGGCAGCCCGGCGGCATCCAGGTACCAGCTCTTGCAGCCGGTGTTCCAGATCGTGGTCCGGGCGGCGTCCCGGCGCTCGGCGTCGAAGCGGGCCATGGCCGCGCGCGTCGGGCTCGCTTCTCGACACCGGCCCGAACGCACGGCCTCGACCAGCTGCATCACGTATCGCATCTGGAGCTCCGCGACCTCGATGAGCGAGAAGTTCCCGACCGGGCCGTTGGGGCCGTTCAACATGAAGAAGTTCGGCAGCTCGGGGACCGTCAGCGCCATGTAGGCGAACGGCCCGTCCGCCCAGACGTCGTCGAGCGGCACGCCGTCGCGGCCCACGACCCGCATCGGTCGCACGAACCGGTCGACCCGGAAGCCGGTCGCCAGCACGAGGACGTCGAGCTCGTGTAGCACCCCATCGCGGGTGCGGACGCCCCGCGGCTCGACGCGTTCGATGCCGTCCGTCACCAGCGTGGCGTTCGGTCGCTGGATGGCCTCATAGAAGCCGTCCGACATGATGAGGCGCTTGCAGGCGGCGCGGTAGTTCGGGCGGAGCTTCTCCCGGAGCATCGGGTCCCGCACGCTGGTCTCGAGGTTCGCCTCGCACGCCGCCTGGATGGCCAGCAGCATCGGGGAGTTCGCGTCGACCAGCACGTTGGCGAAGCCGTCGGTGAAGGCGCGTGACGTGTCCTCGCGGATCGCCTCCATCGCCGCCGGGGTCTGTCGGAACGTCGCCTTCTCCTCTTCGGTATAGGCCGGGTTCGCCGCCGGCGCGATCCACTGCGGGGTGCGCTGGAAGAGGTGCAGCGCGGCGACGCGGTCGACCAGCGCCGTCACGATCTGGATGGCGGTCGAGCCGGTGCCGACGACGCCGACGCGCCGGCCGTCGAGCGGGACGCCGTGGTCCCAACGCGCACTGTGGAAGCAGGCGCCGGCGAAGGTGTCGAGACCCCGGATGTCCGGGTACGCCGGGTGGTGCAGCACGCCGGTGGCGGCGATGACGATGTCGGCCGCGTCGGTTCCGCCGTCCGCCGTCGCCAGGCGCCAGCGCCCGCGCTCGAAGACGCAGCGCTCGATCTCGGCCCCGTAGTGGATGCGTTCCTCGACCCCGTACCGCCGCGCGATGTCCTCGAAGTAGGCCTCGATCTCCGCCCCCGGCGCGAAACGATGGCTCCACTCCGGGTTGAGCGCGAACGAGTAGCTGTAGAAGTGCGACGGTACGTCGCAGGTGAGCCCCGGGTAGGTGTTCTCGCGCCACGTTCCGCCCAGTCGGTCGGCCTTCTCGTAGACGACCACGTCGTCAATGCCGGCTTGCCCGAGCGTGATGGCCGCCAGGATACCGGACATCCCGGCGCCGATGACGGCGACGCGGGGGCCTCTCCGGTTCACGACATCCTGCATCGACTCGCTCCTCTACACCTTCGGCCCGGCGCACACTCGCGCCGCCGCGGCCGGCGGCGCCTGCTCCAGTATCTCGGCGGACTGCCGAGCGCTACCGCATGGCCGGTGCAAAGCCGCCGTCCCGCGTCACCGCGACCGGCCGGCCGCAGAATTCCTCCCGCATCATCGCCGCGAGCAGCGCGGCGTCTTCGCTGCGCACGACGGTGCGCTCCCCCGCGGGCGTATCGCAGATGGCGATGGCGTGGGACGGCCTGCCGCCGGCGAAGATCACCGTGTAGCCGGCGATGGTCGCCGGTCCGGCATAGTCCACGGCCATCGCCACGGGCACGTCGCGCGCGGCCACCTCGGCGGTCACGTCCTCGAACCGGTAGCCGCCGGGATTGGGCGCGGTCGAAAACACCGCGCACGCCTGTTTGGCGAAGATGCCGCTCAGGTTTGACACCAGCCCGACGCGCCGTCCCGGCCCCGCCTCGCGAAGAACCTCCACCATGCGGCCCACGCCCTCCAGCGTGGCACTGTTGAACGGACCGCCGGCGAACGACATGCCGCCGGTCACCGTCAACGGCATCGAGGCATCGAGGCCCAGATCGTGCGCGAACGATTGCACCGCCGCGGGGAAGCAGCTGTAGAGCTCGACGGCGGAGACGTCGCGAACCGACACGCCGGCGAGTTCCAGGGCACGCGCGCCCGACAGCACGGAGCCGGGCCGGCTGCCGAGCGCGCGCTGCTGCGCCAGCGGCACGACGTGCTTCGACTGCGCCCCGGCCAGCGGGTAGACGAAGCCCGCCTCCGGCAGGCCCAGTTCCACCGCCCGGGCCGCCGAGCACACCAGGATCGCCACCGCCGAGTTGACGTTCCACTGCGTCGCGTGGAGCTTGGTGTACGGAAACGCCAGCATGGCGTTCTTCGGCGACGGATCGCGGATCGCCGCCGGGCCGACGGGTTCGCGCCGCCAGGCGTGGGGGTTCCGCGAGGCGATCTCGCTGAAACGCGCGTAGAGCGCCGCGATGACGTCCCGATGGCGCTCCACGTCCAGTCCGCGCCGGTGGCGCAGCGCCGATTCGATGATGGCGTAGAACTCCACCGGCGCCGCGAGACCACGCCGCGCCTCGAGGTCCGTACACCACGGATCGACCGACGTGTGATGCACGTCGGGCGGCGGGGTATCGGCGGGCTGCTCGCTGTCGACGACCGGGTGACCCGCGATGGTCCCTCGCAGCATGCGATACTTGGCCTCGCCGCCGGTCACGACGCCCACGTGCTGTTCGCCCGCCGCGATGGCGCGACAGAGGTCGCTCAGCAACTGCAACTGCAGGACGCCCAGCTCACCCAGGATGCTGCGGGCGGCCGGGCAGCCGACCTCGTCGCGGATGAGCTTGCCCGGGTTCGGGTAGTCCCAGCCGCCCCTGGCCACGCTGACGGACTCGAGCTCCCCGAGCAGCCCCGGCGCCCCGGCGTCGCCGGCCGCACGCCGCACGGCTTCCACCATCAGTCGATACGGCTCGCTGCACGCGGCAGGGTCATCGTGCTTCTCCTGCACGAATCCGACGCCGACGATCACGGGAGTATTGAAGGCACGGTTGCGCATGGTGTCGCGGATCAGCGGTCGCCGACCGCCTTCAGCATGATCTCGACGTGGGCCGGCGCGCCGCGCGTGAGCACCGCGTAGTGCCGGTCGCTGATGAACCGCAGCGCGCCCTCCACCTCGATGCGGGCTTGGATCGCATAGGTCCGGTTGGCCGCGATCGCGGCCTGGTCATACGGGATGACGACCGAGAACGGTACCTGCCCCCCCCCGGCTTCGAAGATCTGCTCCCCGAGCACCACCGCCGGCGCGTCGGCACGCGAGACGTCCGCCAGCTGCACCGTGATGCGTGCGTTCGGCGGCAGCGCCGTGCGCTCGCGGTAGGTGACCGTCGCGGTCACCCTGTCCGCCGCGGTACCGCCGCCCGCAGACTCGTCCGGCCCACCGCCGCAGCCGGCGAACATCGCCAGCGCGACCAGCATCGCCCGCGCCCCAGTCCCGCCCCAGAGGCAGGCCCGGCGTAGCCTCCGCCTGCCTCGGATCACCGGCCCACTTTCTCGTGACATCGACGTCGATTCGGCTATTGCGCGCCCCGCTGTCGCCAAAGAGGCTTCCCGCCATGCTGGATCGTTTCCGCGCGCTCGCTCATCGCGTCCTCTCTTCTGAGGTCCCCATGATTGCGCCCCGGGGCTCCACCTGCATCAGCTCCCCGGCGGCGACGGATTGCCGTGACAGTGCTTGAATTTGCGACCGCCGCCGCACGGGCACCGGTCGTTGCGGCCGCGCCGCGCGTCCTCGGCGCCGACCTGCTGCATGACCTCGGCGGCGGGCCGGTCCTGGCGCAGCAGGCGCGCCATGGTCTCCATGGCGGGACGGGTGTGCGCGTAGAACAGCTCGAACCCCGCGCACAGGTAGTTCTGCCCGGGCTCGCCGTCGCGTGACGCCGCGAACCGCTCCTTGGGACACCCGCCGTTGCACAGCGGGCGGACGGGGCACTCGCGGCACTGCCGGGTCAGCGTATCGCGCTTGTCGAGGCCGAACCTACGCTGCGCAGGCGACGCCACGAGGTCCAGCATGTGGGTCTCGTGGATGTTGCCGAGCCGGAACCCCGGCTCCACGTAGTGGTCGCATGCGTAAAGGTCGCCGTTGTGCTCGAGCGCGGGCCCGTTGCCGCAGGTGGGAGCGTGGATGCACAGCATGTACTGCCCGAAGTACGCGTGGAGCGTCACGTCGAACAGCTGCACGTAGACGGTGCCCACGTCGCGGCGCACCCACTCCTCGAAGATGTCAACCAGGAACTGGCCGTACTGGCGGCCGCCCACCGATCGCTCGGTGACGAGCGAGCCGGACTGTGTGTAGAGCAGCCGTGGCTGGCCGGGCCGCTCGCTCCAGCCCTGGTTGGCGACGGGGAGGGTCTCGGCGGTGGCACGCTCCACGATGGGGATGAACTGCATCCATGTGGCGCCGAGCTCGTCGCGAAAGAAGCGGTAGACCCGGCGGCCGTGGTCCTGGTTGGCCGCGTTCACCGTACACAGGATGTTGAAGTCCACGCCGTGGGCGCGCAGGCACGACAGCCCCCGCATGACCTCGTCGAAGGTGCCCTTGCCGCCGCGGTTCACCCGATAGCGATCGTGGATGTCCTTGGGGCCGTCGACGCTCAACCCGACCAGGAACCCGTGCTCCTTCAGGAAGGCGCACCATGCGTCGTCGAGCAGCACGCCGTTCGTCTGGAAGGTGTACTCCACCTGCTGCCCCGGCCGGCGGTACTGGCGGACCAGCTCGACCGACCGCCGGAAGAAGTCGAGCCCCATCAGCGTGGGCTCGCCGCCCTGCCAGGCCACCGTCACCGTCGGGGTGCGGTGCGATTCGAGCAGCTGGCGGATGTATTGCTCGAGGGTGGCGTCGGACATCCGCTGCCGGTCGTTCGGGTACAGCGCTTCTTTCGAGAGGAAGAAACAGTACGTGCAATCGAGGTTGCACGTCGAACCGCTCGGCTTGGCCAGCAGGTGGAAGCGGGGCGGCGCGGCGGCGCGGACTCCGCTCCCGATGCTCGGTGTCACGCTCACCGGCCTGCCGTCAGCGCCTCGGACGACATGGCGTCTTCGCCCCCGAACGGCATCGACGCGGGTGGATGGCGCATCCCCACACCAAAGCCGACCGACCGCGATGGGTCAACGCGCCGGCGTCGAGCACGGCGACCAGGATGCCCGGGAGCGCCGGTCGAGAGGACGAGGCGTCCGCTCCGTGACGACCCTCGTCACGGAGTGTACCAGATGGGCGACGTCCAGGCGCGCTCCTGGTGCTTCATCGGCACGTCGGGCGCCATCGTCACCCCGAAGCGCGCGACGTCGTAGGCAGTCCAGCGCGGGGTCGGGATCTCGATGACCCGAGCGTAGTAGAAGGCGCGCATCGACGGGTCGAAGTCGGGATCCGTCCAGACCGCGGACAGCTCGGGATCGCCGATCGTGTCCGTCCAGGTTGCGCGCGCCACGTCGACGGTGTCGCCGACCGGCGGAAGCGCGCCGCCCGAAGCGGGCCGCCGGCGGTCGGCGTCGCCCCAGACCACGTCTGCGATCCGTTCGTGCGGCTTGCCGTCCGTGTCGACCCAGCCCTTGACGATCTGGATGCGATCCAGGTTGGCGCCGATCGGGTCCTTCAGCGCCGCGACGAGGAAGGTGGGCGCCTGCGCCCCGTCCGGCGCCTGCGGCAGGTCCGCACCCATGGGCACGCCCTTGGCGTACCCGGCGTCGGCCACATCACGGGATCGCGCATCGTCCTGGGCGAACCGCCAGCCCCCGAAGAAGCGGACCGTCATGCGCGTGCCCGACGTGCCGTACGCCTCCCGGCGCTTCATGGCGTCCCACAACGCCGCGCGGGTGTTCTCGGTCGCCCATACCGCCGCGTAGCCCGCGGCCATGTACTGCCAGGTGTAGCGTTTCTTGCCGAAGCCTTCTTTGGATACATGGCCCCAGCGCTCCGGCCTGGGCTCCTGGATCGGGAGCTTGCCGAAGAAGTTGTCCTCCTCGATCGCGGTGAGGGAGTTGTGCACGTCGGTGCTGCCGACGAAGCCGAACTTGAACGGGTTGGTGCCGAGCGACTGCTCGAGCGCGAGCCCCTGCAGCAACCCGGCGCGCAGGTACATGGTGGGCCGCATCGCCGGGGTCTCGGGCTCGCCCTCGAGCGTCAGGTTGCCGTACTCCCACCCCGCGACGCCATAGTCGGCGAACTCGTCGTTCGGCGAGAGGGCCGGATGCGTCTCGCTGGCGCCCTTGGTCTGGATGATCTCCTGCAGCACCTCCCAGCGGGCGCGGCGCTCGGCGTAGTCGCGCGAGAGCGGATTACCGGCGAAATCCACCAACTCGAACATGCGCCCGTTCGAGAGATTGGCATTGTGCGGGATGGCCAACAGCTTGCCCCCGGTCTTCCGCTCGTAGGCGTCCATCCAGGCCCAGAGTTGCTCCGGATCCTCGCTCTGCCAGGACGAAAACGGGACGACCTGGTCGGCCCGCTCCTTGCCGTCGCGGAAGAGCACGTTGCGGTGCAGGTTGTCGCCTCCCGGCACCGAGGTCCACTCGAAGCCGATCATCGCGGTGAACACCCCCGGCTGGTTGAACTGCTCGGCGGTCGCCGTGTACGCCCGCCAGACGCTCTTGACGACCGGGCCCACGACCTTGGGGTCCTTGATCGGGGCCGGCAGCGTACCCCGTGCCTGCGCCGAGACCAGCTCGTTCTGCGCGGTCGCGGCCTCCTTGCCGCCTGCCTTCATCATCCTCCCCCAGCGGGCGAGCGTCGGGTCGGCGGCCATCGCTGGGTTGCCGTCGTAGATCTCGTAGACCACGCCGAGGCCTTCGGCGTGGTCGGAGATGACGAGGAAATCGAGCGGGCGCGACAGCTTCGCCGGCACGCCGGTGGACGAGACCACTGCCTCGCCACGCGCAAGACGGTAGGCCTGCTCCGGGCCCAGGCGATTGCCGCCCATGAAGGCGTCGCCCGAGTTGGCGGTGTGATGGTGGGTGTCGCCGAAATAGACGCGTGTCGGGTACGGCCGGACCCACGGCGAGTACCGCTGTCGCGCCGCGTCCCCTGCGGCAGCGGGCTCGGCGACGTGACCGCCGCCCACCCCCTCGTAATCGTCGAACGCCCCCTTCGCCGGCACCTCGCCGTCCCGGGGCGCTTCCGCCCGTATCTGGCCCGGGCACCCGGCAGTGAGCGCCAGGATCAAGCCCAGTCGAGATGCGAGGCGACCTGCCGCGATCACACTCCGCATGAGAGACTCCTCCTCAGGGTCGTCATCTGCCCGTACGAATCCGCCAGTCCGTAACGCGATCGATCACCCCGAACAGCCCGAGCGCCGCGGTCGCTGCCAACCCCAGGAAGGGCTCCGGCGGCAGCGTCGGCCCCAGCCGGGCGACGAGTGCCGTCCACTCGTTCTCGCGACCGATGATCAGATCCGCGAGCAGGTCGCCCACCGCGGTTGCCTGCGCCACGCCGTGGCCGTTGTAGCCGACCGCGTGCAGCACCCGGCCGGCGTCGTCGAGGCGGCCGATCGACGGCAGGAAGTTCAGCGTCATCGCGATCCACCCGCCCCAGAAGCGGGCGATCGGCAGGTCCCGCAGCGCTGGAAAGCGATCGCGGAAGGCCCGTTCCACCATGGCCTGCGTGGCCGCGTGCGGCCCGCCGCGCGCGCCGGGTTTGCCGCCCCAGAGGTAGCGCGGATGCTTCGAGTTGCCGATGATCGTGCGCTCGGCCGTCAAGCGGTAGCTCTCCAGCGCCTCGTGGGCCGTGTAGATGCCCTCGCGCCCCGGCCAACCGCCAATCGCCTCGAGCTGGGTGTCGGTCAACGGCGCCGTCTCGCACAGCGTGACGTAGAGGGGAGCGACCCGCCGGCCCAGGTGGCCGATCTCCCGCGTCCAGGCATTGGTCGCCAGCACCACCCGATCGGCCCTCAGCCGGCCGCGCGGCGTGCGGAGCGTGGGTCTGGCCCCTCCCTCCATCGCCACGACGGGCGAGCCCTCGCAGACGCGGACGCCCGCCTGCATCGCCGCGCGCCGGAGTCCGTTGACCATCTTGCCCGGATTCACCGTCCCGCCCGAGCCCTCCAGCGCGCCGCAGAGGAACGCGGGCGGGATGCCGCGCTGGCGCATCTCGGCCGGCTCGAGGAACCGGACCCTGGCGCCGAGCGTCTGGGCCAGGCCGGCCGCGCGACGCAGACGTTTCTCCTGCTTCGGGTGGACGACCGCCATGACGTTGCCCGACGGCAGGTAATCGCAGTCCACGCCCAGCTCGGCGAGCAACTGCTCGGTGCGATGCACGCAGTGATCCGCGAAGCGGGCGAGCCGGCCGGTCTTGGCCTCCCCGTACATCATGAGCAGCGTTGGCAGGTCCTTGCCGATGGTCGGGGTGAGATGCCCGGCGTTGCGGCCGCTCGCCCCGAAGCCGCAGAACTCGCGCTCGAGGAGGACGGCGCGCACGCCGGCGCGCGCGAGCGCCAACGCGGTCGACAGGCCCGTGATACCGCCGCCCACGATGGCGACGTCGGCCCGCACGTCCCCATGGATCGGCGCCTGGAGGTCGGCCGGGCGGTCGAGGTAGGGGCTGAGCGGCAGATACGTCGCCGCCGGACGCTTCGCCGCGAGCCGCGCGTCGGATCGTCGCACGGGAACGGCGCCCTTACCGGCCCTCCCCGCCCTGCGTGAGCGCCTGCATGACCTGGTCGAGGTTGAACGACGCGGGCTTCTGGCGCGGTGGAAACTCCTTGAAGCTGGCCACCATCCTGCCCGCCAACACCTGCGCCGGAGCGCCGGCCCACTGCGCCACCGCCTCCATCCACTCGTAGTACCCGTTGGCATCGACCGACGCGCGCTCGAACGGATCCATCCGCAGATCGAAGACCAGCGGGACGCGCAGGTTCACGAAGGGCTCCATCCAGACCCCGAACTGCTTCGCGCGCTGCTCCTTGAAGACCAGCTTCCAGCGGTTGTAGCGCATGGCCACCAGCTCGCCGTCGTCGTTCCAATAGTAGAAGTCCTTGCGCGGCCAGTCGCCGCCCTGTCCGGTGAGCTGCGGCAGCAGGTTGTAGCCGTCGAGGTGCACCTTGTAGGTCCGGCCGCCGATCTTGTCGCCTTGCAGCAGCCGTGCGGCGACATCGGGCTGCCCCGCGGCGGCCAGGAGTGTCGGCACCCAATCGGTGTGGGACGCGATCTGGTTGGACACCTCGCCGGCCTTGATCTTCCCGGGCCAGCGGATGACGAACGGCACGCGGTACGCCCCCTCCCAGTTGGTGTTCTTCTCGCCGCGGAAGGGCGTGATGCCGCCGTCCGGCCACATGTTGAAGTGCGGGCCGTTGTCGGTGCTGTAGATGACGATGGTGTCGTCGGCGATGCCGAGATCGTCGAGCGTCTTCAGCAGTTGCCCCACGTGATCGTCGTGCTGCAGCATGCCGTCGGCGTAGAAGTTGAGACCGGACTTGCCCTCCCACGCGGGCGGGACGTGCGTCACGTAGTGCATGCGGGACGAGTTGAACCAGCAGAAGAACGGCGTGCCGGCGGCGTGCTGGCGCCCCATGAAGTCCGTGGCGGCGGCGAGGAACTCGTCGTCGACGGTTTCCATGCGCTGCTTCGTCAGCGGTCCGGTGTCCTCGACGGAACCGCCCGCGGCGCTCCGCAGCACGCCGCGCGGACCGAACTTCTTCCTAAACTCGGGGTCCTTCGGGTAGTTCGGGTGCTCCGGGGCCTCTTCGGCATTCAGGTGATAGAGGTTGCCGAAGAACTCGTCGAAGCCATGATTGGTCGGCAGGAACTCGTCCCGGTCCCCCAGGTGGTTCTTCCCGAATTGCCCGGTGGCGTAGCCGAGGGGCTTCAGGAGCGTGGCCAAGGTGGGGTCCTCCGGACGGAGACCGAGATCGGACCCCGGGAGGCCGACCTTGGTGAGGCCGGTTCGTACGGGCATCTGTCCAGTGATGAAGGCGGCACGCCCCGCCGTGCACGACTGCTCGCCGTAGTAGTCGGTGAAGCGCAGGCCTTCCCGCGCGATGCGGTCGATGTTGGGCGTCTGGTAGCCCATCATGCCGGCGCTGTTGTAGCTCACGTTCCAGTAGCCGATGTCGTCGCCGAAGATGACCAGGATGTTGGGACGCTTCCCGGTTTGCCCGGCGACCGGCGCGGGCGACAGCGCCGCCAGCGCGGCGGCCAGCACGCCCGCAGCCACCCACCTCATCGTTCGGTCACCATGCATCGGCATCCCTCCTGGCCCTCCGGTGGTGTCATCGAGCCGCCGTCTAGCAGCGACGGCCCGGTATGGCCACGGGGGCCCCGCCGGGACGACGGCGGGAGCACGCGTGGACAACGGAGGGCGGACCAAGGACACTGACCGGGACGATGTCGACCTGGCGCTGTCCGCATTGCCGCCACCCGCTCGCGGACCACGGCGACCACCTCCGCTGCGCCGGCTGCGGGAACCACTACGAGTGCGTGGATGGCATCCCGGACCTGCGCACGGGCGGTGGGTTCGACGACGACCGGCGACTGGCCCGTGCGCTCGCGGCGAGAGCCGGCGATCGGCTCGACACGCTCGTGCGTCGTGTCCAGGAGACGCACTTGGGTCGGGAGGATGAGCGCCGGGTCGCCGCAGCGACCCGACGGGTTCTCGAGGGCCCTCTGCGCCTCCGGGGGGACGTTGCCGGCTGGCTCCGGGAGTCGGTACAGCCCGGCCGCCTCGTACTCGACCTCGGCTGCGGCTCCGGCATGCTGCTGGCCGCGGCCGCCGCGCTGGGCTGCAACGGAATCGGTATCGATCTGTCGCTCGCGTGGCTCGTTGTCGCCAAACGGCTGATCGCGGCGCACGGCGGCACCCCGTTGCTCGCGGCGGCGCGGGGCGAGGCGCTGCCACTCGCCAGCGCGTCGGTGGACGCCGTCGTCTCGCTCGACGTCATCGAACACGTGCGCGATCCCGGCGCCTACCTGGCCGAGATCGATCGGGTCACCCGACCGGGCGGCCGTATCGCCCTGAGCACGCCGAACCGATTCAGCGTGACCGCCGAACCGCACGTGCTGGTGTGGGGCGTGGGCTGGTTGCCGCACCGGTGGCAGCCGGCCTGGGTGCGCTGGCGCAGCGGCAGACGCTACGACGGGACACGGCTGCTGAGCAGCGTCGGGCTGCGCCGCCTCCTGCGGCGCCACACCGGCTTCGTGTGCACGGTGCTGATTCCGCCGGTTGCACCGGAGGAGATCGCCCACTTCCCTCCGATGAAGGCAGGGCTCGCCCACTGGTACAATTCCATGTCCGGAGCGCCCGCGGCGCGCTGGGCCTTCCTGCTGTGCGGCCCCTTCTTTCGCGTCACGGGGATCAAGAACGGACGAACCCGGGCGGTGTGCACGGAGTGACGATGCGGCGGATATCCCCGGCGCGCGGCGCGCCGCCTCGGCCGCGACACGCGACGGCCGGTCGGAGTTTGCGGGTCCGGTGGATGTGCGCTAGCCCCGCGGCGCAGGCACCGGGGACACCCATCAGAGAGGAGCCGACGATGTCGCGGACGATGGTCTGGATGATGCTGTGGACGACGCTGCTGATGGCGGGACGCCCTGCCCCGACCGCGTCGCAGGTGCCGCCGGGGGTGACGCCCGGGACTGCACTCGCCGGAACGTCGTGGAAGCTGGCCACGCTGGTCGGGACCGACCTGGTGGGCGACGCGGCACCCACGGTCGTCTTCGAGGCCGAAGGGATCATGACCGGCAGCGACGGGTGCAACCGCTACCATGGCTCGTGGAAGACCTCCGGCAAGGTCGTCGTGCTCACGCCGGGCGCCTCGACCCAGATGGCCTGCCCGGAACCCGTGATGCGGCAGGCCGCCGCCTTCACGAAGATGCTGGCGACCGCCCGCGGCTACGCGATGGACGCCGGGCAGCTCGTGCTCACCGGAGCGAACGGCCAGCGCCTCGCGACCTTCGTGCCACTCCCCGTCGCGTTGCTGCGGGACACGCCCTGGGCCGCCACCATGGTCAACAACGGCAAGGGCGGCGTCTCCAGCCTGGTGAAAGACACCACGATCACCGCCCGCTTCGGCGCCGGCAACTCGCTCACCGGCAGCGCCGGATGCAATCGCTACACGGCCACCTACAAGACCGACGGCGACACCATCACGATCGGACCGGCGGCGACCACCCGCAAGCTGTGCCCGGACCCGGTGATGCAGCAGGAACGCGCATACCTGGCCGCTCTCGGGCGCACGACGAGGTATCGCCTGGGCGACGGGTCACTGGAGCTGCGGAGCGAGACGGGTGCGCTGCAGGCGTCGTTCCGGGCGGCGGAGTAGGCGTCAGCCGCCGAGCGATCCGGCGGCATCGAGCAGCAGGTCGATCGGGACCGTGAAGGTAAAGGTCAGCACGCTGCCCTGGAACCGCGCCTTCGCGGCGAACTCGTGCAGGTACTTGAGCGAGAGACCGAACTTCGGGACGCCCAGCTGCAGCCCGGCCGCGTGGATCACGTCGAGCGCGCCCTGACGCGCCGGGAGGACCTCGCTCCCGCTGTTGGCGGCCATCTGCCACTGATCGTAGCCGAGGATCGCCGTCTCGAGCATGCCCTCGAGCCAGATCTTGCTGATCGCCCAGTTGAGCGTGAAGCGGTTGCCCGGGGCGATGTCCTGGTCCTGGAGCTCCCCGTTGAGTTCCCAGGTGCTCACCATGAGAAGCGACAGCGTCTTCGCCGCGTCGGCGTGCATGCCGGCACCGGCCTGGAGCTGGTGTGTCCAGTAGCCGAGACCGGTGTTGGTGGCGGCGCCGACGTCGAACCGCCCGGTCGGAGCGTAGAAGCCGTACGCGAGCATGGCATCGAGTTGGGTCAGGGGCGACCACTGCAGCCAGACGGGCTGGACGAAGACGTCGGCCGCACCCCATTCCGTCGCGATGGCACGATCGAGCTCGACGTCGTTCACGGCCGCCTTGAGCGAGACGTTCGCGAACGCCTGCGCCGCGTAGGCCGCCCACCGCACGCCGTGGAATTCCCAATCCGGCGCCCAGACCAGGGTGGGCACCAGGGCGAGCTGATTGACGTCGGTATCGAGCGAGAATCGCCGCGGGTCTTGCCCGGGGACGTTGACGGGGAAGGAATCGACGGTCGTGCCGTTTCGGTTCTTGAACGTGTCGGCGTGGTACCAGTACGTGTAGTCCACCAGGTAGAGCCCCGGCGGCGGAACGAACAGGTCACGCGCGTTCGGCAGGCCGGGGACATAGTGCCCGACGGCCCCGGCCACGTGGGGCGCCGCCAGGCCCAGCGCCGTCGCCAACAGCACCGCCCAGCTCCCGATCCTTGCCGTCGCCTTCGTCATGGCCGCGCCTCCGGGAACACCCTCTCCCAGTCCCGTTGCATGCTGACCACGGTCCAGCCGCGCGCGGGGGCCTCGTCCAGGCCGCGCGCCAGCCTGCCGACGCGGGACTCCCGGTCGTACGCGTCCTCGCGCTCGGCGTCGTCGTGGTGGACCAGCATGCCGAGCCGCGCCCCCGGGCCGGTCGTCACCCATTCGAGCATCTCGAAATCGCCGTCGGAGTTGCCGAAGGCGGCGATCGGCCGCCGCCCGATGAACGCCTGGATCCCGACCGGCTTGCCGGCCTTGTCGTCGACGAAATCGATCTCCGGCAGGCGCACGATCACGGGCTCCCCGTCGCGGACTTCGTACCTCGCCTTGATGCTGCTGCCGACGACCTGCTCGGGCGGCACACCGTAGACCCGCTCCGAGAACACGCGCATGAATTCGATGCCCCCGCCGGAGGCGATCCAGGTCGTGAAGCCGTTGGCGCGGAGATAGGCCAGCAACTCGAGCATCGGCTGGAACACCACCTCCGTGTACGGCCGCTCGAACTTCGGATGCCGCGCCGAGGCGATCCACTGGGACACGACGCTGGCGAACTCGTCGGTCGTGATGCCCGCGTGCGTCGCGCCCACGATCTGCGCCACCGCCTTGGTGCCACCGGCCGCAACGGCGGCGAGGTCGCCCGCCAACGCCGACTTGAACGGCTCCGTGGTCTGCCACTCCGGGTGTTGTGGAGCCAGTGCCTTCAGCCGATCGAGGGCGAATCGCAACTGGACGTACATGGGCTGCTCCGACCACAGCGTGCCGTCGTTGTCGAACACCGCGATGCGCTCGGCCGGCGGCACGAATTCCGTGCTGCCCGGCGTGGTGACGGCCCGCACGAACTCCACGATCCGCTGCTTCGCGGCGCCGTCGCGCCAGGACGGAAGCGGATCCCCACCGCCTCCCGCCGTCGAGGCGAGGACCAGCACCGCGCACGTCGCGGCGATCCGCATGCGGGCGAGGACGTTCACGGTTGCCCCCCGAGCACCCCGAGACCGCGGAGCGCTCCCAGCATGATCTGCAGCGCCAGCGCCACCTGCAGCACGCCGAGCACCGCCCCGAGCGCCTGCAGCGGCATCCCGAGCACCCGCAGCAGCGGCCGGACGAACGCCATGGCGAGCACGTTGAGGACCATCACCGCCAGGAGCATGGCGACGATCAGCCCCGTGCGTTCCGTCCCCATGCTGGCGGCGAGCAGGGCGATCACCGCCGCGATCCCGTACGGTGTGAGCACGAGCGGGAACACCAGCTGGGTCACCGAAGGCCGCCCCGCAGCCGGCGGTGGCGATGTCATCGCCTCACGATCCTCGTACGGCTGCAGCACGATCCGGAAGGCGACGACGAACAAGATCATGCCCGCGGCGAGCTGCAGCACCTCCACCGGCACCTCCCAGTTGCCGAGCAGTCCGCGGCCGACGAATCCTCCCGCGATCACGATCATCGCGGCCAGCGCACCGATCCGCAGCGCAAAGCCGCGCAGCTCGCCGGCGTCGATCGACCTCGTGGCACGCGCGAATGGCCCGAGCAGCTTGAGCGGACCGAGAGTGACGAACAGCAGGGTGAAGACCTCCGGTGCTGCCAGCTTGTATCCGACGTCGCCCATCGTCCCCTCACCTCCACAGCAGCCAGAGCGCGCTCGCGCCGCCCAGGGCCAGCAAGCCGATGGTCAGCACCAGGGTCGGCCGATAGCGCGCCACGTACTGCGCGCGCTCGATGTCGCGACTGACCCGCCAGAAGCGGTAGAGCGAATACCCCAGCACGACGACGCCCAGCGACGCCATCCCCACTCCCGCATGCTCCGTGTTGCGCAGGCCCCACCGGGTGGACTCCGGGGACAGCTCCCGATTCTGCAGCAGGTAGAGGCTGAATCGATTCAGCGTGATGCCGAACCCGATGAGCGACACGCCCGTGCGGAGATACGCCAGGTGCGTGCGCTCGTTGGCCAGGTGCGAGCGCAGGTGCGCAAGGTGCGTGCGCTCGCTCGCCAGGTCGTCCGATCTGCTCATGCCATGTCCGTCCCGGCGTCGGCGCGACTCGCCAGCTCGAGGTCACGCTCGAGAAAGAAGTTGAGGAAGGTCCGGATCACCGCGATCGCGGCGAGCTGCCCGATCTCGGTCCAGGTGGGCGCGACCACCGTGCGTACGATGTCGGCCGCGAGCATGAATTCCAGCCCCAGGAGCAGCCAGCGGGCGAGGCTGAGCCACGCCCCTCGCCGAAGGCCATGGGTCGATCCGCGCCGGACGACGCGTGACAGCGCGGTGTACCCCGCTTCGGCGCCACCGATGGCGATCACCAGCACCGACATGGCCTCGAGGGCGAGGGCGACCGTTCCCGCGACGTCCTTGAACAGCTCTTCGATGGGCGCTTCCCCTCTCGCAACGGACCGGCCGCCGCGACCTCGGACCGGGTCGCGGCGGCCCTGTCGCTCAACCGCCGCCCGACGCGCCCTGCTCGAGCAGGCTTATGGCCTGGTCGAGGTTGAAGCTGGCCGCCTTCTGCCTCGGGGGGAACTCCTTCAGGGTCTGCAGAAACTCCATCACCAGCCCCTGCGCCGGCACCAGCATGAACGCGTGGTCGAGCAGCCAGTCATAGTACGTGTTCGAGGTGACGTCGGCGTGCTCGTACGGGTCCGTGCGGAGGTTGAAGATCTTGGGTAAGCGGAGCGTCACCAGAGGCTCCGCCCAGATCTGCAGCGTCCCGCGGGCCCGCTGCTCCATGAAGACGAACTTCCAGTGGTCGGCCCGCAGGCAGGCCAGGTCGCCGTCGTCCGTGAAGTAGAAAAAACCCTTGCGCGGGCTCTTCTCTTCCTTGCCGGTCAGGAACGGGAGGAGATTGTGGCCGTCCAGGTGCACCTTGAAGGTCTTGGCGCCGACCTTCTGCCCCTTCTTGAGCTTCTCTTTGATGGCGGACTCTCCCGCCATCGCGGCAAAGGTGGGCAGCCAATCGAGATGGCTCACGATCTCGTTGGAGACGGAGCCGGCCTTGATCTTGCCGGGCCAACGGACCATGGCCGGGACGCGGTAGGCGCCTTCCCAGTTCGAGTTCTTCTCGTTGCGGAACGGCGTGGTGCCGGCGTCGGGCCAGGAATTGCAGTGCGGCCCGTTGTCGGTGCTGTACATCACGAACGTGTCCTTTGCGATGCCGAGCTCGTCGAGCAGGTCGAGCAGCTCGCCCACGGTCTTGTCGTGGTCGATCATCACGTCGTGGTACTCGGACTGCCAGCGTCCCGACTGGCCCTTGCTCTTCGGCTTGGCGTACGTGCGGAAGTGCATGTGCGTGGTATTGAACCACACGAAGAACGGCGTGCCCGCCGCGTTGGCCTTCTTGATGAACTTCTTGGTCGCGGCCAGGAACTCGTCGTCGACCGTCTCCATGCGCTTCTTGGTGAGCGGCCCGGTGTCTTCGATCTTCTGCCCGCCCTTGCCGTCGGCCCAGCAGTGCAACACGCCGCGCGGGCCGTATTTCTTCCGGAAGTTCGGGAATTCCTTGGCGGTCGGATAGTCGGGGTGCTCCGGCTCCTCCTCGGCGTTCAGGTGGTAGAGATTGCCAAAGAACTCGTCGAAGCCGTGCATCGTCGGCAGATGCTCGTCGCGGTCGCCCAGGTGGTTCTTGCCGAAGTGTCCGGTCACGTAGCCGAGCGGCTTCAGCACCTCGGCGATGGTCGGATCCTCGGACCGCATGCCCAGCTCGGCGCCCGGCAGCCCGACCTTGGTGAGTCCGGTGCGCAGCCCGCACTGGCCGGTGATGAACGACGCCCGCCCCGCCGTGCAGCTCTGCTCGGCGTAGTAGTCGGTGAACAGCATGCCTTCCTCGGCGATGCGGTCGATGTTGGGCGTGCGGTACCCCATCATGCCTTTGGTGAAGACGCTGAGGTTCGATTGTCCGATGTCGTCACCCCAGATGATCAGGATGTTCGGTTGCTTCGCCATGAGTGGTGCGTCCCTCCTTCCGTACCGGCCGCCGCCCCTCGTGACGCACGGCCCACCTCGTCGTAGACGACCCCGTGTGGATGGCGCAAGCCTGGTTGCGCTCCCAACCGCGCCTCCCGCCGTTGGCTGCCGGTGCGGCTGCGCGGCATGGACTGGGCGGGCGCCGTATCGTAGGACCGCCCATGCTCTTCGTCATCGTCGGACACGATGCCCCGGACGGCGCGCAGAAGCGCCCCGCCGTCCGCCCGGCGCACCTCGAGCACCTGCGCCCGCTCGCCGATGCCGGGCGGGTGAAGCTCGCGGGCCCGTTCCTCGATCGCACCGGCAGTCTGATCGTCGTCGAAGCCGACTCGCTCGCCGACGTCTGGGCGCTGGTGGCGCGCGACCCCTACGTGACGGAGGGCGTGTTCAATCGGGTCGAAGTGAAGCCCTTCCAGCAGGTCTTCCCCGCACCCGTGGCGTAGCCTCCGCGGCGTCGGTAGAAACCTGATCGATGCCGCCGGCCCCCGACGACCGCGCCCTCTTCGCCGCCCGCCGGGCCCGCGTGATGGAGGCCATGGGCGGCGGGGTGTTGCTGCTGCCGGCGGCGACGGAGCAGGTCCGCAGCGCCGACACCCACTTCCCGTTCCGTCAGGACAGCGACTTCGGCTGGCTGACCGGGTTCCCGGAGCCCGACGCCGTCGCAGTGCTGGCGCCCGGCGCGGAACAGCCCTACGCCCTCTTCGTCCTGGCCCGCGATCCCGAGCAGGCCGTCTGGGTCGGGCCGCGCGCGGGGGTGGAGGGGGCGGTGGCCGACTACGACGCGGCGGTCGCCCACCCGATCGGAGACCTGGAGAAGGAGCTGCTTCACTGGCTCGGCGAGGCGCCCCAGGTGTTCCTGCCCCTCGGGCGCGACGACACCCTCACCCGGCGTATGTGGGCCCAGATCCGGCGCGCGCTCGCGCAGCGCCCCCGCACCGGGACCGGCCCCACGATCGTGCGCGACGCCGGCGAGGTCCTGCACGAGCTCCGGCTGCACAAGGATCCCGCCGAGATCGCCCGGCTGCGCGCGAGCATCGCCGTCGCCGCCGAAGCCCACCGCGCAGCGATGCGCACCGTGCGCCCGGGGATGTTCGAGTACGAGGTCGAGGCGATGATCGACGGCGTCTTCCGCCGTCACGGCACCGCCGGCCCCGCCTACCAGTCGATCGTCGCCGGCGGCGCCAGCGCCACCATCCTCCACTACGTCAAGAACGACCAGCCGCTGGCGCCCGACGAGTTGCTGTTGATCGACGCCGGCTGCGAGCGCGACGGGTACTGCGCCGACATCACGCGGACGTGGCCGATCGGCCCCCGGTACACCACGCCCCAGCGCGATCTCTACCAGGCCGTGCTGACCGCGCAGCAGGCTGCCATCGGCGGCGCCACACCCGGCGCGACGCTCGAGGACCTGCACGCGCTCGCGGTGCGCGCACTCGCCGAGGCCCTGGTGGCCCTGCGCCTCCTTGCCGGCCCGGTCGACGAGGTGATCGAGCGCGAGCACTTCAAGCGCTTCTACATGCACCGCACCAGCCACTGGCTCGGCCGCGACGTCCACGACGTCGGTCTCTACAAGATCGGCGACGCGCCCCGCCCGCTGGAGCCCGGCATGGTGTTCACCGTCGAGCCCGGCCTCTACGTCCCGCCCGACGCACACGACGTCGACCCCGCGTTCCGGGGCATCGGTATCCGCGTCGAAGACGACGTGCTGGTCACCGCGGACGGCGTCGAGGTACTCTCCGCAGCCGTGCCGAAAGCCGTCGCCGACATCGAAGGTCTGCGTGCGGAGGCACACGCCTGACCCGAAAGGAGCCCCCATGGATCTCGCCGCCGCCGATCACCTCCTCACCACCACGCGCTCGGTCCGCAAGCGTCTCGACTTCTCCCGGCCGGTCGACCCGACCGTCGTGATGCAGTGCATCGAGATCGCCTTCCAGGCGCCCACCGGGTCGAACGCCCAGGGCTGGTCGTTCGTCGTGGTCACCGACGCCGCCAAGCGCAAGGCGATCGGAGACCGCTACCGGCAGGGCTTCGAAGCCTATTCCGGCAACCCGGACCTGCGCCCCACCTACGAAGACACGGACCTCCGGGCCCAGCAGCTGCCGCGCGTGCTCGACTCCGCCACCTACCTGGCCCGGCACATGCACGAGGCGCCGGTGATGGTGATCCCGTGCATCGAGGGCCGGGTGGAGAACGCCGGCGTCCTCGCGCAGGCGTCGGTCTACGGCTCGATCCTGCCGGCGGCGTGGTCGTTCATGCTCGCACTGCGGGCGCGCGGGCTCGGCACGGCCTGGACCACGCTGCACCTGATGTTCGAGCAGGACATCGCGAAGCTGCTCGGCATTCCCGACAGCGTCACGCAGACCGCGCTCTTTCCCGTCGCATACTACACCGGCACCGACTTCAAGCCGGCCAAACGCCTCGCGACATCGCAGTTGGTGCACTGGGACGCCTGGGGCACGCATCGCACGTGACGGCGGGGGCCCGCCCGTGAGCGTTCGCCTCGACCTGCCGGCCGGCCACCCGCACGTCGCCGTCGTCACGATCGTCCGCCCCGCGGCGGCGAACGCCCTCGATCCGCCGACGTTGCGCGGGCTCGCGGACGCCTGGCGGCGCATCGCAACCGACCCCGCGATCCGCTGCGCCGTTCTCACCGGCGCTGGGGACCGGGTCTTCTGCGCCGGCATGGACATGAAGACGACCATCCCCGCGTCGCAGCGCCTGGCGCGCGGCGAGCGGGTGGACGACGACACCTTCGCGGCGCTGCGCGATGTCTCCACCGCCACGTTGGTCGACTTCGACCTGGGCGTGCCGCTCGTCTGTGCCGTCAACGGGCACGCCCGCGCGGGCGGCTTCGACCTCATGCTCGCGGGCGACATCCGCCTCGCCGTGCCCCAGGCCACGTTCGCGCTCGAGGAGGTGGCGCTCGGACAGTACCCGACCGGCCACGCCACGGTGCTGCTGCCGCGTCAGATCCCCTGGGTCCATGCCCAGGCGTTGCTGCTGACCGCCCGGCCCATCGACGCCGACCAGGCGCGGGAGATCGGGCTGCTGAACGCCGTCGTCCCGCCCGACGATCTCATGCCGGCCGCGCTGGATACGGCCGACGCGATCGCCGCCAACGCCCCCCTCGCCGTTCGCGCCACCCGACGGGGCGTCCGCGCACTGCTCCACCTCCCGCTCGCCGAGGCGTATCGCCGGCAGGAGGAACTGGGCCGCCCGCTCCGCCGCACCGACGACGCCCGCGAAGCGCAGCGGGCCTTCGTGGAGAAGCGGCGGCCGCGGTGGACGGGGCGATGAACAGCCCGGTTCTCAGGCGACTCGTCCGACCCGTCGATGCGGTCATCTTCGACATGGACGGCGTCCTGCTCGACACCGAGCGGCTCTACACCACGGCCACGCAGCAGATCGTGGGCCGATTCGGCAAGGTGTTCGACTGGTCGATCAAGGGACACATGATCGGCCGGCCGGCGCGCGAGTCGGCCCGCTACCTGGTCGACGCCCTCGCTCTGCCGATCACCCCCGACGACTACCTCCGCGAGCGCGAGGTGCTCTTCGAGACCCTCATGCCCACCGCCGATGCCATGCCCGGCGCACGGGCGCTCGTCGAGGCGCTCGACGCGCGTGGCGTGCCGGTCGCCGTCGCCACCAGCTCCGCCAGCCGTCTCTACGACCTCAAGATCACCCGCCATCGCGACTGGTTCGCGCGCTTCCGGGTGGTCGTGAACGGCGATGATCCGCGCATCGCGCACGGCAAGCCGGCGCCCGACATCTACCTCCTGGCCGCGCGCGGGCTCGGCATCCCGGCCGAGCGGTGTGTCGCGATCGAGGACGCGCCGGCCGGGGTGCAGTCGGCCCGTGCCGCCGGCATGCAGGTGATCGCCGTACCCGATCCGGCGCTGGGCCACGGCCCCGTCGCCGAGGCCGATCTCGTGCTCGACTCGCTGGCCGCGCTGCACCCGGCGCATCTCGGCTTCGACGGGCTTGCCTCGGGCGAAGGCTCCGGGGCATAGCCTCCCCCACGGTGCCGATCCCCGAGGACGTCGAGGTCACCTTCCCACAGGACGGCGGCTGCTTCGGCTGCTCGCCGTCCAACCCGGCCGGGCTCCAGCTCCGGTTCCGCCGGCGCGGCGAGCGCATCCATGCGCGCCACACCATCGCCGACCGCTTCCACGGCGCACCCGGGGTCGCGCACGGGGGCATCGTCGCCACCATCCTCGACGAGGTGTCATGCGCGGCCATCGCGTTCACCGCCGACCGCTGGGTGGTGACCGGCGAGCTGACCGTGCGCTACGAGCGGCCCGTGCTGGTCGGCGTGCCGCTCGACATCAGCGCCGCCGTCACCGATCGATCGCACCCCAGATACTGGGTGGTGGAGGCGGAAATCCATCGCGCCGGCGAGCGGCTCGCACGGTCGATCGGCAAGTTCTTCTTGCGAGACGATGCGCCCGTCGCGCCCTGAGGAGGCGAATCCATGGCTGGACCGCTGGAAGGCATCACCGTCGTCGAACTGGGGCTGTGGGTCGCGGGACCATCCGCGGGCGCCGTGCTCGCGGACTGGGGCGCCCGGGTGGTCAAGATCGAGCCACACGACGGCGACCCCTTTCGCGGCATGTATCTCACGGTCGCCGGGGCGGAACTGCCCGCCAACCCGCCCTTCGAGCTCGACAACCGCGGCAAGCGCAGCATCGCCCTCGACCTCGGCAGCGAAGGCGGCAAGCGGATCGCGCACCAGCTGCTGGCGGGCGCGGACGTCTTCCTCACCAACATGCGCCCCGCGGCGCTCGGCCGGCTCGGTCTCGACTGGCCGGCCCTGTCGGCGCGCTACCCGCGCCTGGTCTACGGACTGGTCACCGGGTACGGCGAACGCGGACCCGAGGCCCATCGTCCGTCGTACGACATCGGCGCCTTCTGGGCACGCTCGGGCATCGCCGCCGCGCTGACGCCGCCGGGGAGCGATCCGCCTTTCCAGCGCGGCGCCATGGGCGACCACACCGCCGGCATGACGCTCGCGGGCGGCGTCTCCGCGGCGCTGCTGGCACGCGAGCGCACCGGCCGCGGCCAGCTGGTGAGCACGTCCCTGCTGCGGGTCGGCGTCTACGTGCTCGGCTGGGACACCAACGCGACGCTGCGCCTCGGCATCGACGCGACGCCGATGACGCGCGCCTGGACGCCCAACCCGGTCATCAGCGCGTATCGGACGCGGGACGAGAAGTGGTTCTGGCTGCTCGGCCTCCAGGGCCAGCGGCACTGGCCCGACCTCGTACGAGCGATCGAGCGTCCAGAGTGGCTCCACGATCCGCGCTTCGCCACCATGCGGGCGCGGCGCGAGCACGTCGTCGAACTGGTCGGGCTCCTCGACGCGCTGTTCGCCACCCGCACGCTCGCGGACTGGGGCGAGGCCTTCGACCGCGCCGGCATGTGGTGGGCGCCGGTCCAGAGCACCACGGAAGTCGTCGCCGACCCGCAGGCGGAGGCCGCCGGATGCTGGGTGCAGGTCCCCGTCGCGGAAGGCGGCACGGCGCGCATGGTGGCGACGCCGGTCGATTTCTCCGACACCGCCTGGGCGCCCGCCGGGGCGTCCCCGGAATGCGGCCAGCACACGGAAGAACTCTTGCTCGAGCTGGGACACGACTGGGAGGCCATCGGGGCGCTCAAGGAGCAGGGCGTCATCCCGTGACCGGGCGCCGCCCGTTTCCGAGGCCGATTCCCCAGACCCGGCCCGGGGTTGGCGAGACCAGCGCGTTCCGCCTAAAGTAGGCTGCTCATGGTCCGCACCCAGAACATACGCGTCGCGCGGGTGGAGCCGCTGATCCCGCCGCGGGCGTTGCGGGAAGAGTTGCCCGCCGCCGACGACGACTACCAGGTCGTCGTCCGCGCCCGCGACACGATTCGCGAGATCCTCGCTGGCCGTGACCCCCGTCTCGTCGCCGTGGTCGGCCCGTGCTCGATCCACGACCCCGAGGCGGCACTCGAGTACGCCCGGCGGCTGGTCGACCTGGCCCGCCGCGTGAGCGACTCGATCGTCGTCGTGATGCGGGTGTACTTCGAGAAGCCGCGCACCACCGTCGGCTGGAAGGGTCTCATCAGCGATCCGCACCTGAACGGCAGCAACGACATGCAGCTCGGGCTCAGGCTGGCGCGACGCATTCTGCTCGAGGTCACGCGCCTCGGACTTCCCGCCGGGACCGAGCTACTCGACCCGATCGTGCCGCAGTACGTCGCGGACCTGATCAGCTGGACGGCGGTCGGCGCCCGGACGACCGAGAGTCAGACCCACCGGGAAATGGCAAGCGGGCTCTCGATGCCGGTCGGGTTCAAGAACTCGACGGACGGCAACTTGACCATCGCCGTGAACGCGATGGAATCGGCACGTCATCCGCACACGTTCCTCGGCATCGACGCCGACGGGGCGTCGTCGGTAGTGCACACCACGGGCAACCCGGATGGGCACCTGATCCTGCGCGGCGGGCGCCAGCCCAACTATGACGCCGAGAGTCTCCTCGGGGCAGAACGCCTGCTGCGGGCGGCCAGCCTTCCGCCCAGGGTCATGGTCGACTGCAGCCATGCCCAGACGGGCAAAGACTACTCGAAGCAGCCCGACATCCTCGCGGACGTCGTGCGGCAGGTGGGCGCCGGCAACTCGCCGCTCATGGGCTTCATGGTCGAGAGCAATCTCGGCGCCGGCAGCCAGGCGCTGCGGGGCGGCCGTGACGGTCTCACCTACGGCGTCTCCATCACCGACGGCTGCATCGACTGGGCCACCACCGAGCGGAGCCTGCTCGACGCCGCGGCGGCGCTGGCCTACCGGGCGGCCGGGTGACGCCGCCCGTGATCGCTTCCCCTGTCCCGGTCCGCGCCCAGAACGAACCGACACGTCGCCGGAGGAATTGGATCATGGTCGGGACACCCGGCGTCGTACTCGCGGGTATGGTTGCCCTCGCGCCGATGGCGCACGCGGGCGACACCGCGCCCACCGCGGTGGTGCGTCGCTTCAACGACGCGCTGCTGTCGATCCTGAAGGACGGGCCGGCGCTTGGCTACGCCGGGCGCTTCGAGCGCCTGCAGCCGGTGATGCGGGACACCTTCGACATCCCCTTCATGGCGGAGAAGGTTCTCGGGACGAAGTGGAAGGACCTGAGCGATACCGACCAGAAGCGCTGGCGCGAACTGTTCGGCGAGTTCACGGTTGCGAACTACGCCGCCAACTTCGACGCGTTCACCGGCCAGCAGTTCGACATCGTGGGCGAAGAGCCGAGCGCGAACGACACCGTCCTGGTGAAGTCACTCGTCAAGAGCCCCGGCCACGACGACGTCGACCTGACGTACCGGCTGCACCAGGCCGGCGGCGGCTGGCGCATCATGGACGTCTTTCTGAAGGGCACCGTCAGCGAGCTGGCGCTGCGACGCTCCGACTATTCGTCAGTGCTGGAGCGCGACGGCTTCGGCGGGCTTGCCGAGGTGGTGCGGAGCCGCATCGCCGACCTGGCGGCCGGCCGCGCAAAACGGCCGGAAGGCTAACAGCCGCGCGATCGCACGCGGCCCGGGGTGCTCCTTGCGCTCGGCGATGGCCGCGACCCGGGTCTGGTAGTAGGCGCTCCGCAAGGCGGCGTAGAAATCGACCGACGACACCTCGAGCGCGTGTAACTCGCTCGCGTGCGCCTCGCGGGCCGCCAGCCCCGCCCCGCCCTGGTGGATCGCGGCGTAGATGAACAGCGTGAAGCCCGGGAGGAAGTAGGTGGTGGGCTGAAACATGAAATCCACCAGGTAGCCCGTGCCGTCGCGCACGGTGGTCGGCCCCAGCACCGGCATGACGAGGTAGGGGCCACTCGGGGTCCCGTACACCGCGAGCGTCTGGCCGAAGTCGGTGTGGCGTGCCGGCAGGCCGAGCCGCCCCGCCGGATCGAAGAGGCCGGCCAGGCCAACGGTGGTGTTGATGCCGAACCGCTGCAGCGTGATCAGCGCGTCGAGCGGAGCCAGCTGCAGCACGTGGTTCACGAACAACGCCGGCGACTCGAGGTTGAGGATCACCCGCCGGAGTGCGCGCCGCCCGCCGCTCGGCACGACGAACTGGTACGCGCCGGTCAGCGGGCTCCAGAACCATCGGTCGATGGAGTTGTTCAGCCGAAAGGTCCGGCGATTCGCCTTCTCGAACGGGTCCCATGCGCGCGGCAACTCCTCGTCGAGCGGATCGATCTCGGTCACCGCCCGACTCCCGGCGCCGGGCTTCGCGGCGGCCCCCGTCGTGGGCGGGGTTCCGGGCTCCGCGGCTTGCCCCCGCACGGTGAGGATGGGCAGGGAGAACAGCACCAGCGCCCAGGTGGTGAGGAATCTCGGCGTCGATCGCGGCATCGCCAACGGGCCGTGTCCTTACGGGAAAACCCGGCATGTGGCCAGCCGGGCCCGTCTCGAATCGTCAGGACCGCGTGCGCCGAAAGCGCCCCGGGGACACTTCCTCGACCGTCCCGGCCGCGATCAGGCGATCGAGGTGCTGCGCCATGCTCCGGCGTTCCACGGCTCCGGCGTACGGCACATCGTCCCCCGGGCGGTAGACGAAGCGACGCGCGGCGATCTCGTCCAGGCTGCGCGGCTCCGCCACGTAGTCCAACAAGGCCGCTTCGCGACGGGCGATCACCGCCGCAAACCGCTCGAGCCGGTCCTGGAACGCGGCGCGTCCTTCGAGCACCCCGACATGGTGGAAGGTGGCGTACCAGCGTGCCGGGAGGTCGCGCACCATGGCGAGGGTGCGGACGAACTCCGCGAGCGACGACCACGCATCGCCGTAGTACGGCCCGAAGCTCGAGAGGTCGATGTCGCCGAGGTACAGGACGTCGTCCGGCTCGATGTGGAACAGGCTATGACCACGGGTATGTCCCGGCGCGTGCACCGCACGGATCCGGACGCCCCCCAGGTCGAACACGTCGCCGTCCCGGTAGGCGCGCGGATCGGCGCGCGGGGTGAAGTGGAACTGGTCGACGACGACACGGGCGAAGGCGTCCCGCATCGCGCCCTCGAAGCCATAGATGGCCATCAGCCCGTCCAGCGACCGGATGCCCGGCAGGTCCGCCTCGGGCAGCCACCAGGTCGACGCCGGGTAGAGATGGTTTCCGGCGATATGGTCCTCGTGGCAATGGCTGTTCAGGACCAGGTCGGCGGCCGGCGCGCCCCCGGGCCGCCCCACCAGCGCCAGCGACGGGTCGATGACCGCCGTGTCCTGCGTCCCACGCACCAGCAGCGGCCGGCCCTCCGGATACTTGCCGCCCCGCGGGCTCGCGAGGAGCGTGACGTGCGGCCCGAGGGCACGATCGGATTCGCTCACGCGTGTCTGGCTATGCCGGCAGGGTCACGGCCGCAAGCCGCGGCGGGCACGGCCAGCCTGGACTTGCGGGGACCTCCGTCGTAGCGTCCGCGCGATGGACGCGTCTCCTCCGGAGCGCCCGCTCGAGCGGCTGCGCGTGCTCGCCAAGCAGGACGTGCTGGTGACGCCCGGGCTGCGCCACATCGAGGGCTTCACGCTGGAGGGGCTGCTCACCTTCCTCTGGCACGGCGATCCGAACGCCGAGCGGGTGGTGCTGATGTGCGGCGGCGCGATGGGCGGCCTGCTGGGACCGGCACACGGTCTGTATCACGACCTCGGCGAACGCTGCGCCGCCGGCGGCATGGGCGCGATCCGCATCGGCTACCGGCGGCCGAACGACCTGCCCGCCTGCGTGCTGGACGTCGCGGGCGCGGCCGATCTCGCGAACCGCAACGGCGCCCGGCGTTTCGTCGTCATCGGCCATTCCTTCGGCGGCGCGGTCGCGGTCAACGCGGGCTGCATGCTCCGCCCCGCGCTGGCGGGCGTGGTCACGCTCTCGACACAGTCCGCGGGCTGCGAGCATGCCGGGGCGCTCCGCCGCCCGCTGTTGCTGCTCCACGGCGATCGCGACGAGCTGTTGCCGGTGGCGGCCAGCCAGGCGGTGCAGGCGCTTGCGGGCACGGGCAGCCTGGAAGTTCTCCCCGGCGCCGGACATCTCCTGCTCGAAGCGGCGGACCACCTGCGGGCGCGGCTGCACGACTGGATCAGGGACGCCTTCGCGCGCCCGCCCGAGACGCCGGCCGATGCCTAAGGGGCACCGCATCGACTTCGACGTCGGCCCCCTGCGGCTCGCCGGCGACGCCTACGGCGACGCGTCCCATCCGCCGGTCGTCTTGTTGCACGGCGGAGGCCAGACGCGACACGCATGGCGGCGCACCGCGGCGGCGCTGGGCGCGCGCGGCCGGTACGCGGTCGCGCTCGACCTGCGCGGGCACGGCGACAGCGGCTGGGCGCCCGACGCCGACTACTCGCTCGATGCCTTCGCCCGCGACCTCATCGCCGTCGAGCGCCAGTTGCCCGTGAAGCCCGCCGTCGTCGGCGCATCGCTGGGCGGTCTGGCGACGCTGGTGGCGCAGGGCGAGCACCCCGAGGCGCCGGCGTCGGCCATCGTCCTGGTCGACATCGCGCCGCGTGTCGACGCCGCGGGCGTCGGGCGCATCATCGCGTTCATGACCGCGCACCCCGACGGCTTCGCCACGCTCGACGAAGCGGCGGACGCGGTCGCCGCCTACGTGCATCACCGCCCCCGCCCCCGCGACCTGAGCGGACTCGCGAAGAACCTGCGCCTCGGCGAGGACGGGCGCTACCGCTGGCACTGGGACCCGCGCTTCCTCGATGGCAAGCGGGCGCCGGAGTCGGTCCGCAACCCGGCACGGCTGGAGCGCGCAGCGCGCGCCATTACCGTCCCCACGCTGCTGGTCCGTGGCCGACAGAGCGATGTCGTCAGCGAGGTCGGCGCGCGCGCCTTCCTCGACCTGGTGCCGCACGCGCGCTGGGTCGACGTCTCCGGCGCCGGCCACATGGTCGCCGGCGATCAGAACGACCCCTTCACCGGCGCGGTGGTCCAGTTCCTCGACGAGGCGACGCCGCGTGGATGACCAGGACGAACCCGTCGTCATTCCGATCGAGGACGCGCTCGATCTCCACTCGTTCGCGCCGCGTGACATTCCGTCGGTGGTCGAGTCGTACCTCGAGGCGGCGCACGACGCGGGTTTCGGCGAAGTCCGCCTGATCCACGGCCGCGGCATCGGCGTCCAGCGGACCCGCGTGCGGCAGGTGCTCGCCGCGCATCCGCTGGTCGCCGCGTTCCGCGACGCCCCGCCCGACCGCGGCGGACTCGGCGCGACGCTGGTGCGGCTGCGTCCCGCGACGGCGACAGACCCGACCGATCCAGCGCGAGTGTGAGCTCGCCGGACGATGCCGGCTGCACCGTGCCGAGCGCAGCCGTACCGGGCGGCAGCGCCTCACCGCTCGGAGGGGGCCGGCAGTTGGGCGGGTTCAGCCGGTCCGGCCGTTGACCCGGTGCCACGCGACCGCGTCTTCGAGACGATCGTTGCCCCAGAACAGCTCGGCGCCGCTCAGGAAGCTGGGCGCGCCGAAGATGCCGAGTACCGGCGCGCGCTCCGTCTGCCGCCGCAGCGCGTCCTTGGTGTCGGCGTGCTGCGCGGCGTCGAACACCGCATTGGCGTCCCGGCCGAGGCGCCCGAGGATGGCGCGCAGCACCGCCGCGTCCGCGATGTCGAGATCCTCGTGCGAAGTTCGCGTGGTAGACGGCGCGCACGAACGGCGGCCCCCACGGCTGATCCGCGCCGACGAGCGCGATGCGCGCCGCGAGCAGGCCGTTGCGCGGGAACTGCGACGGGCGGCGGAGGGGCAAGTCGTGCCGGGCGCAGACGCGTTCCAGGTCACGCCACATGTAGCGGCCCTTCGCCGGGTAGAGGTTGAAGGGCGAATCCGTCCAGCCCTGGGCCGCGAAGAGCGGACCGAGCAGGAAGGGCCGCCACGCCACCGCCACGCCGGCGTCGCGCGCGACCGCCTCGATGCGCAGCGCCGCAGGGTACGAATAGGTGCTGGCGAACTCGAACCAGAACTCGAGCGGCCCGGTCACGCGGCCGTCCCTCCCCGACTCAGGCCAGCCACACGTGCGATGGTGCCCCTCCCATGAGTTCGGCGAGCGACCAGAGCTCGATCCGCCACGGCACGAGCCGCACGACACCGACCGACGGCGCCTCGGGGCCCTCCTTGAAGAACAGCGCGGGGTCGTAGCCGATCGGAAACGGCGTGTCCTTGAAGAGATCCCATACGCGCCGTTTCTCCTCGGGCCGGGTCTCGAACTCGGCCCGGCACTCGGCGTGCACCTGCTCGTTCACCTGATCCCAGTAGGTGAGCGACGTATAGGGGTTCGCCCGGAGGTGACGCGCCTTCAGCGAGTCGGAACCGGTCAGCACCCAACCCGTCGCCGCTTCCCAGAGCGGATGGACCAGCCGGGACTGCAACCGCCCGCTCCGACTCGCCGTCGTCATGGTGGCCCAGACGGTGCGCTGCCATCGGCGCTGGAACTCGTCGGCGATGTCCGCGAACGACGCGACCCGCGCCATGACTCAGAGCCTCATCCAGACGCTCTTCACCTGGGTGTAGAGGTCGAGCGCCTGGCGGCCGAGCTCGCGGCCGTAGCCGCTCTGCTTGTAGCCGCCGAAGGGGGAGATGACGTCGAAGACGTTGTAGCAGTTGACCCACACGGTGCCGGCGCGGATGGCGCGCGCCACCCGGTGCGCCTTGGACACGTCGCGCGTCCACACCCCGGCGGCGAGGCCGTAGAGGGTGTCGTTGCCCTGCAGCACGGCGTCGGTCTCGTCCTTGAACGGGATGAGCGCGACGACCGGGCCGAAGATCTCCTCCTGGGCGATCCGCATGTCGTTCCGCACGCCCGTGAACACCGTGGGCTTCACGAAGTACCCACCCGCGAGGCCCGGCGCGGTGTTGCGCTCGCCGCCCGTCCGGGCCGTCGCCCCCTCGCGCTTGCCGATGTCGAGGTATCCCGTGACGCGGTCGAGCTGCTCGCGGCTCACCAGCGGCCCCACCTGCGTCGTCGGGTCGAGCCCGGGCCCCTGCTTCAGCGCGGCGGCGGCCGTAGTCACCGCATCGGCGAACTCGTCGTGCAGCCGCTCCTCGACGAAGAGGCGGGTCCCGGCGCAGCACACCTCGCCCTGGTTGAAGAACACGCCCATGAGCGCCCCCTTCACCGCCTCGGCGACGTCCGCGTCCGCGAAGACGATGTTGGGCGACTTGCCGCCCAGCTCGAGCGACAGGCGTTTCAGCGTCTCGGCGGTTTCCCGGTGGATGGCCTTGCCGACCTCGGTGGAACCGGTGAAGGCCACCTTGTCGACCCCCGGATGGCGCACGACGGCGGCCCCCGCCGTGGGGCCGAAGCCCGGGACGATGTTGACCACGCCGTCGGGGACCCCGGCTTCCTGCAGCAGCTCGCCCAGGCGAAGCGCCGTCAACGGCGTCTGTTCGGCCGGCTTCAGCACGACCGTGTTGCCGCACGCGAGCGCCGGCCCCAGCTTCCACGACGCCATCAGCAACGGGAAGTTCCACGGGATCACCTGCCCGCACACGCCGACCGGCTCCCGCAAGGTGAAGTTGAAGAACGCCGGGTCGGTCGGGTTGGTCTCGCCGGCGAGCTTGTTCACCCAGCCGGCATAGTAGCGGAAGGTCTCCGCCGCCGACGGGATGTCGACGTGTTGGCTCTCCGCCAGCGCCTTGCCGTTGTCGAGGGTCTCGAGCTGCGCGAGCTCGAGCCCGTGCGCGTCGATGAGGTCCGCGACCCGCAGGAGGATCTTCTGCCGTTCGGCGGGAGCCATGCGGGGCCACGGGCCGGCGTCGAAGGCCCGGCGTGCGGCGCGCACCGCCCGGTCCACATCCTCCGCGTCCCCCTCCGCCACGTGCGCCAACACGGACCCGGTGGCGGGGTCGAACGTCTCGAACGTCTTGCCCGACGCGGCGTCCACCCACCGGCCGTCGATCAACATCCTGCGCGACGGCGCGCCGACG
Source organism: uncultured delta proteobacterium (assembly GCA_963851365.1). GTDB lineage: Bacteria > Desulfobacterota > Binatia > DP-6 > DP-6 > CAVQLX01. The sequence continues at coordinate 344,495 of CAWKPA010000004.1, forward strand.
AACTGTTCGACCGTCGGCTCGACTCGAGCGGCAAATCCCATGGCGGCGTCCTCCCCTGTGTGATGTCCGGCCCGGCGGACCGTAGCACCGGCGCCGCCGAGCCGGCAATGGCGATGCATGACCACGCTCCAGAACTCGGCGACGCTCGCGAGCGCGACGCCCCACCCCCGCGGATCGCCGCTCGCCTGCTCGAGCGCGCGGCGCGCCCGCCGATGTAGTGTGGTGTGGTGACCCGCGGCTACGGACGGGCACGCCGCCCGCCGGCCCCGTGCTGTGGTCGCTCCGGGGAGCTTGCCACGCGGCCTCGGGGAACGGTACGGTTCGAGGCCATGGCGCCGCTCCTGCTCGCCGCGCTGGCGCTCGTGTCGGCGGTCGCCCCGCCCGCGTGGGCCGCCCCGGTTCGTGTCTTCGCCGTCGGACACAAGCAGCGGCTCGACGACGCCGTCACCTACCAGACCTTCCACGCCAAGATGGCCGCCCTCATGGACGGCGCCGCCCCCGATCGCGGCACCTTCGTGCAGGCGGGTGTCGACGACGTGGCGTCGCACTTGATCCAGCACGACCCGTCCGCGCCCGACCGGGCGCTCGTCGTCTTCCCCGAGAGCACCGGCCTCATCGCCGCGTTCATCGGCAGCCGCGGCGCCACGGCGCGCGCGCAGACCAGCGCGCCCGCCGCGATCGCGACGCTTCTCGGCACGTACGGCCCGCAGTTCCAGCACTATGCGGCCAAGTACCCCGGGCAGCCGCCGGTGCGGTACCTGATCCTGGCTCTCACCGACACGCTCTACCGGAGCTTCTACGAGACCTTTCGCGACCTCGCCGTCACACACGGCGTTTATCTCGCGGCCTCGGCCGACATCGGTGTCGCCCGGCGCGTCGAGGAGGCCGACGATCCCGCGCTGGTCGCGCTGCTCCGGGATCCCGACGAACCCGGACGCACCTATGCCTACGAAGCGGTGTCGCCGCTCCCCTACAACACCACCTTCGTGTTCGCGCCCGACGGCTCGGTGCTCGTGCCCGACGGGCGCGGCGGCACCCGACGCGCCCCGGCCCAGACCGGCGGCGTGCTCTCGGGCTCGATCAACAAGGCGTATCTGGTGCCCATCGAGCAGCCTCCCCCGGGCGAGGCCGCGGGGTTGTCGCTCGCGGCGGGGCCGCTCACCGACGTCGAGGTGCTCGACACGCCCGTCGGGCGGCTCGGCATCGTCATCTCGAAGGACGCATGGATGGTCGACGTCAACGACCGGCTCGCGATGAAGGGCGCCAACGTGATCCTCCAGCCCGAGGCCTTCGACTCGTGGGCCTTCACCACCACGGAGTGGTCTCCCGACGTCTTCAAGGAGGGCGGCTTCGCCACCCTGCAGAAGCAGCCCGAGTTCGCGCTCAACGTGAACGCCAGCATGACGGGCAACCTGATCGACATCACCTTCGACGGGCAGACCGCCATCCTGGGCCGCAAGGAGAAGACGCCACCGGGCCCGCTCGGCCCAGACAACGCCTTCGCCGGCCAGAATCCCGACACGGGATTCCTGGCCGTGGCGCCCTGGATCGTCCCGGATCCCGGCATCGCCGATCCCTCCATGTCGCTCGCCGCCCGCCGCGCCGCGCTGGTGACCGCGGGCGTCGCCCTGCTCCCGGGATCGGGCATCCCATGCGCCGGCCCGCTCGTGCCCGGCGCGTGCGAGAACGGCTATCGCGAGGCCGTCGTGTGGACCGACCTCGACATCCCCAGCGGCCCGGTGACCGCGGCCCTCGACCCGGTCCGCGCGCTCCCCCCGGCTTTCGAAGCGAGCGTGCGGGTGAGCGGCGCCGAACCCGTGCCCGTGGCGCAGCGGGCGCCCCGCGTCGCGAGCCGCGGCGCGCGCGTCTTCGTGGTCTGGCACGAGGCCCGCAACGGCTTCGAGAACGTCTACCTGGCCGTCAGTCACGACCGGGGCGCGACCTTCGATGTCCCGATCCGCGTCAGCGACAATCCGGCAGGCGCGGTGGTCGAACTCAACGCCGTGGTGGCGGCGCGCGGGCGACGGGTCGCCGTGGCGTGGCAGGAGTTCGCCGATGGCGGCGACGACGACGAGGGGCGCGTCAAGCTGGCGTGGTTCGACACGCGCGGCCGCAAGCGGGGTCCAGACGTACGGGTCGACGACGCCATGCCGGGCGGCGCCTGGATGCCGGCGGTGGCGTTCGCCGGCAGCCGGCCGGTGGTCGCGTGGATCGACGAGCGCGACATCGGTCCCGACGGGCAGCGGCTGGCGCACGTCTACGCAGCCCGCGGCGAGCCGGGCGGCCGGGCCTTCGGGACCAACGTCCGGGTCGACGCCGGGGCACCGGTGCCGCTGGCGACGCACCACGACAACAAGTGGTCGCCGTCCATCGCCGCCCGCGGGCGTGACGTGTTCATCGCCTGGGCGGACTTCCGCAGCTACAACTGGGACGTCTACCTGGCGCACAGCGCGGATCGCGGCATCACGTTCGGCACGAACGTGCGCATCGACGACTCGCCGGCCTTCGAGCGGATCAACGAGCGGCCGGTCCTGGCTGCAGACCGCCGGGGCGTCGTGCACGCGGCGTGGACCGACCTGCGCGCCCGCCAGCCCGACACCAACGTGCTCTATGCCCGCAGCAACGACGCCGGCGCCACCTTCTCGCCCAATCGGCAGCTGGACGGCTCGCAGGTCGGGTTCGATCCCGACGTCGACACGCCGTCCAACCAGTGGCATCCCGCCCTGGCGGCGCAGCGGGACCGCTTGTTCGTCGCGTGGCAGGACAACCGTCTCGGCAACAACGACGTCTTCTTCACCACCAGCCTCGACGGGGGGGGCACGTTCGCTCCCGCCGAGCGGGTCGACGACACCGGCGCGGGCCAGAGCGGCCAGACACGCCCGGCGCTCGCGGTTGGCGGCAGTGGCGCCCGCCGCCGCTGCTATGTCGTCTGGGAAGACGACCGAGGCGGCGACGCCGACGTCTACCTCGGGCGGCGCGACTGCCGCTGAGGCTCGGCGCTTCCACCACCGGTCCGGCCACGCTACTGAGGAGCGGCTCCCGCTTCGGGGAGCCCCACAACCCGCACGGCAAGGAGATCGTCCCCATGCGTGAAGCAGTCATCGTCGGCGCCGTTCGCAGCCCGCTCGGTCGCGGCAAGCAGACAGGCGCCCTCCACCCCGTCCACGCCGTCGATCTGGCGGCGCACACCCTCACAGCGTTGGTCGAGCGCACCGGCGTCGACCCGGCGCTCATCGAGGATGTGGTCATGGGCTGCGTCGGGCAGGTCGGCGAGCAGGGCATCAACATCGGCCGGAACGCGGCACTGGCGGCGGGCTTCCCGGAGACGGTCTGCGGCACCAGCGTCGACCGCCAGTGCGGCTCGAGTCAGCAGGCCCTGCATTTCGCGGCCCAGGGCGTGATCGCCGGCGCCTATGACGTCGTGATCGCCGCCGGCGTGGAGTCGATGAGCCGCATCCCCATGGGCACCAGCATCGCGGCCGGAGGCCAGCCGTTCGGCCCGAGCATGCGCCGGCGCTACGAGGAGGCGAACCTCTACGGCGCCGGCGGCCTCGTGCACCAGGGGCTCTCCGCCGAGATCATCGCCGACAAGTGGCAGCTGCCGCGCGCCGACCTCGACGCCTTCTCGGTCGCGTCGCACCAGAAGGCCGCCGCGGCCGCGCGGCAGGGCTGGTTCACGCCCGAGATCGCGCCCATCGAGATCCGTCGGGAAGACGGCTCGCGCGAGACCATCACCGCCGACGAGGGCGTGCGGCCCGACGCTTCGATCGAGAAGCTCGGATCGCTCCAGCCGGCCTTCAGGCCGGACGGCGTGATCACGGCCGGCAATTCGAGCCAGATCACCGATGGCTCGGCCGCCATCCTGGTCATGGAGAAAGCGAAAGCCGCCGCCCTGGGGCTCCGGCCGCGGGCGCGCTTCCACGCCTTCGCGCTGGGCGGTGTCGATCCGGTGATCATGCTGACCGCACCGATCCCGGCCACCAAGAACGTGCTCGCCCGCGCCGGGATGACCCTCCGTGACATCGACCTGGTCGAGATCAACGAGGCGTTCGCGCCGGTGGTCCTCGCATGGCAGCGCGAATTCGACGCCGACATGCGCCGCGTCAACCCGCACGGCGGCGCGATCGCGCTGGGCCATCCGCTCGGCTGCAGCGGCGCCCGGCTCATGACCACCCTGCTTCACGCCCTCGAACGGACCGGCGGGCGCTGGGGCTTGCAAACCATGTGCGAAGGCGGCGGCATGGCCAACGCGACCATCATCGAGCGCCTCGATTGACCAGCGCGCGGCCGGCGGTGGGGTCACCCCGCCGCCGGCCGCGCGCAGACCTCGGCGTAGAGCGCCCCGAGCGACCCGCCGGCGCGCCGCCGCTCGGCGACGATGCGCCGCGTCCCCTCGCGCACCAGCGGATGCTCGTGCCGCGTCATCGCGACGTCCCAGCTCGGTCGCCGCCGCAACGCCGTCCAATACGCGGCCACGCGGCCCCGCGCCGGCGGCACCAGTGCCTCGAGCCAGGCGGCTTCCCGGAGCCGCTCGAGAATCACCGCCCAACTCACGTCGGCGAGCGAGAACGAGTTCCCGAGGATCCACGGCCCGCCGCTCGCCGCCAGCTGTCCCTCCAGGGCGGCGAGATGGCGCGCCATCTCGCGCCTGCTCGCGACCATCACCCGGCGGACCGGCGGGACACGGGCGCACCGGGACACGCCGACCGCTTGCAAGAGCAGGAACAGCGCCGGGCGCACCGCGAGCCGGTGGAAGAGCAGCCCCTCGGCGATGCGCCAGGTGGGGATGTCGCGAATCATGGCGGCGAACAGCGGGATGGTGAGCCCGGGCACGCAGTTGCCGGCGCTGGCGGCGAGAGCCTGCGTGGGGTCGTCGCCGACCAGCGACGAGCGGTCGACCCAGCGCTGCATCAAGGCGCGGGCATCGGAATCGTCCGGCACCAACCGATCGGCCGTCCGCGCATGCGCGGCGGCGTACAGCAGGATGTCGTGCGATTCGTAGACCGGATGGCCGCGGTGCACGAGCACGGGCACCAGCCCGGCAGGGTTCACGGCCAGGAAACGGCGGCCGAGCGTCTCGTAGCGACCCGTCTCGATGAGATCCACGTGGTGCCCGACGTACGGAATGCCGAGCTCGGCGAGGCACAGGCGGACCTTCTTCGAACAGAGCGAGAACGCATTGTGGTACAGCTCGAACTCGGCGGCGTGCGGCAGCGTGACGTCCGGATGGAGCCCGCCGGGCACGGCGTAGGTGCGCCGCAACCGCCGCTCGCGGGCGTACCAGCACCCGCCGGCCGCACTCCCGACCAGCAGGCACACGCCGAGCGCCGATGTCATGCCAGCCAGCATGCGAGGGGGCGGGCCATGCGCTTCCCTAGCAGGAACCGACCCGCGCTGGCGACGGCTCGCGCTCCGGGGTACGCCGAACGGCATGAAGCTCGGCGTCGCCATCTTCCCCACCGACTACACCATCCGCCCGGACGACTTCGCCCGCGCCTGCGAAGAGCGCGGGTTCGAATCGGTCTGGTTCCCGGAGCACACGCACATCCCCGCCAGCCGCCGCACGCCCTACCCCGCGGGCGGCGACCTGCCCCGCGAGTACTGGTCCACCTACGACCCGTTCGTGGCACTGACCGCCGCCGCCGCGGCCACGACCAGGATCAAGCTGGCCACCGGCATCTGCCTGGTGATCGAGCGTGACCCGATCGTCACCGCGAAGCAGGTCGCGTCGCTCGACCGGCTCTCCGGCGGCCGCGTGCTCTTCGGGATCGGCGCCGGCTGGAACGTCGAAGAGATGGAACACCACGGCACGCCGTTCGCCCGTCGCTGGAAGGTGCTGCGCGAGCGCGTCGAAGCCATGCGCGCCATCTGGACGCAGGACGAGGCCGAGTACCACGGCGAGTTCGTGAACTTCGACCCGATCTGGCAACTCCCGAAGCCCCTCCAACAGCCCCACCCGCCCATCATCCTCGGCAGCGCGTCACGCAAGAGTCTCGACCGCGTGGTCGCCTACTGCGACGGCTGGGTGCCGATCGGCTTCGCCTTGACCGACCTCGGCGGCGCCATCCGCGACCTGCGCGCGCGCGCGGACGCCGCCGGGCGCAACCCGGATTCCATCGAGGTATCGCTCTTCTGGGCGCCGGGCGACGCCGACGCGCTGCGGACCTTCCGCGACCTCGGTATCGGCCGTGGCATCCTGGCGGTGCCCTCGGTGGGCAGAGACGACGTCCTCGCGCTGCTCGATCAGCACGCACCGCTGGTCGGGCAGCTCGGCGCTTGAACGCCCGGTCCCCCGCTGGAGACGGGCCCGCAGGTTCGTCCCGGGGCGCCTATCGACCGTGCCCGGAGGACGAGGCCTGCGGGCGATCGAGCGGCAGCTCCATCACCCGCCCGGGCGTCCCACCGGAGTCGCCAGCGCCCCGGCGCCGGCCGGTCGCCGCCGCGCGCAGGTGCTCCATCGACACGTAGACCGCCGGCACCACGAAGATGGTGAGGAGCGTGGAGAACAGCATGCCGCCGGCCACCGCGATGCCGAGTGGCGCGCGCGCCTCCCCGCCCGCCCCCGCGCCGAGGGCGATCGGCAGGATGCCGACGATCGTCGAAACCGCCGTCATGAGAATGGGCCGGAAGCGTTTCTGCGACGCCTCCTGCACGGCCGCCAGGAGCGGGACACCTTCGGCGCGCAGCTGGTTCGCGAACTCCACGATCAGGATCGAGTTCTTCGTGACGAGACCGACCAGCATCACCAGTCCGATCTGCGAGAACAGGTTCAAGGTGTCGCCCGTCAGCCGCAGCGCGAGCAGCGCGCCCGTGAACGACAGCACCACGGCCACCATGATGGTCAGCGGATGGAGAAAGCTGTCGAATTGCGCGGCCAGCACGAGGAACACGATGACGACGGCGAGCGCGTAGGCGAACGCGAGCGCATTCGACGACTCGAAGAAGTCTGCCGACTCGCCCGAGAACGTCACCTGGTAGCCCTGGCCCGCGGGCAGCACCTCCTCCGCGATCGCCTGCATCCGCGCGAGGGCGCCCCCGAGCGGCACGCCGGACGCCAGCGCGCCCGTCACCGTGGCGGCCCGGAGACGGTCGAAGTGCGGGACGCCGCGAGGCGCCACCGTCTCTCGCGCCGTCGCCACCGACACCAACGGAACGAGCTGGCGGTCGCGCCCGCGCACGTAGAGGCGGTAGAGGTCATTCGGGTTCTGCCGCTGGTCCCGCTCGAGCCGCACGATGACGTCGTAGGTTTCGCCCCCCAGCTTGAACCGCGAGAGATCGAGACCACCGAGGAGGATCTGCAGCGTGGTCGCGATGTCGCGCACCGGGACGCCGAGGTCGCTGGCGCGGTTGCGGTCGATCGTCACCTCGAGCTGCGGCTTGTTGATCACGAGGTCCGTCTGCAGGTTCACGACGCCAGGCACCTCGCGACCGCGCGCGATGATCTCGTCGGCGTACCGTGCCAGCGCCTCGATGTCCGGCCCCTGGATCACCAGGGAGATCGGGTTTCCCTGCCCCTGCGCCAGCGCCGGGATGTTCTGCGGGAACGCGACGAAGCCGGGGATCGTGGCGAGCCGGCCGCGCAGCTCGTCGACGATCACCTGCTGGCTGCGCGCGCGCTCCTCCCACGGCTGGAGCGTGGTGAACATCGCTCCTTCGGTCACCTGCCCAGGATAGCCGCGCCCGAGGGCCACGACCGAGAACGTCTTTTCCACTTCGGGCGTGTCGAGAACGATCCCCTCCGCCATCTGCTGATAGCGATCGGTGTAGTCGATGGTGCTGCCCTCCGGCGCGCGGGTGAAGGTACGCACCGCTCCGCGGTCGTCCACCGGGATGAACTCGCGCGGGATGGCCTGCAGCAGCACGTACCCGAGCGCGGCCCAGGCGAGCCCGCCCAGCAGCACCAGGCGGTGGTGGCGCAGGGCGGGCGCGAGGAGCCGGCCGTAGCCGCGCTCGACGGCGTCGAAGCCGCGCGCCAGCAGCCGCTTGAGGCCCGTCTCGGAGCTGTGCGGGCGCAGCAGACGGGCGCACACCGCCGGCGACAACGTCAAGGCGACGAACCCGGAGATGCCCACTGCCGTCGCGACCGTGATGCCGAACTCGCGGAACAGACGCCCTGTCTTGTCGCTGAGGAACGCCAGCGGCAGAAACACCGCCAGCACGGAGATGGTGGCAGCGATCACGGCGAACCCGATCTGGTCCATGCCGCGCCGCGCCGCCTCCATCGGGGGCGTGCCCTCCTCGATCCAGCGGGTGATGTTCTCGAGCACGATGATCGCGTCGTCCACGACGATGCCGATGGCGAGCGTCATGCCGAGCAGCGTGAGCGTGTTGATGGTGAACCCGAGGAGATCGAGCACGAAGAACGTGCCCACCAGGGAGACCGGGATGGCCAGCGTGGGAACGATGGTGGCGCGAAACGTGCGGAGGAAGAGCCAGATGACGATCACGACCAGCACGATCGACTCGAGGATGGTCGTGCGGACGTCGGCCAGCGAGCGTTCGATGAACACCGACGAATCGAAGGCCTTCTCCAGCCGCACGCCCGGCGGCAGGATGGGCTCGATCTCCCGCAATTCGGCCTTCACCGCCTCCGCCACGTCGAGGGTGTTGGCCTTCGCCTGCTTCACGACGCCGAGTCCGACGGCGGGTTCGCGATTGAAACGGACGATCTTGCGCTCGTCTTCCGACCCGATCTTCACCTCGGCGACGTCACGCAGCCGTATGGGCGCCCCGCCGACGGTGGCGACCACCAGGGCGCCGTACTCGTCGGGGGAGCGCAACTCCCCCATCGTCCGCACGGTGAATTCCGTGTCGGCCCCCTCGATGCGTCCCGACGGGATGTCGACGTTCCCGCGCTCGAGCGCTCCCGCCACGTCGGCGACGGTGAGGCGATAGGCCGTCAATCGTGCGTTGTCGATCCAGACGCGCATCGAATAGCGCTGCTCGCCGGCGATGATCACGTCGGAGACGCCCGGCAGCTTGCCGAGCCGGTCCTTGATGCGTGTCTCCGCCAGCGTCGACAGCTCCACCTGACTCTTGTCGCCGCCGAAGAGGGCGACCCAGAGGATCGGGAATGCGTCGGCGTCCTGCTTGGCGATGATCGGCTCCTCGACCTCTTCCGGCAACAGGCGGCGCGCGCGGGCGACCCGGTCGCGCACGTCGTTGGCGGCGGCATCGACGTCGCGCGACAGGGCGAACTCGATCGTGATCGTGGAGAGCTGCTCGGTGCTGAGCGACGTGATGTGGCGGATCCCCTCGATGCCGATCAACTGGTCCTCGAGCGGCGACGTGACCGACGTCTCGATCACTTCCGGCGCGGCGCCGGGCAGCACGGTGTTGACCGACACCACCGGCGGGTCGATGTCGGGGAACTCGCGGTTCGGCAGCCGCCGCATCGCGATCCCGCCCAGCAGCAGGATGACCAGCGACATGACGACCGCCAGGACCGGCCGGTCGATGCAGATGCGGGGCAGCTTCACGACCCGGCGCCCTGGGGGACCACCGCCGGCGCACCGGCGATGCGAACGGGCCGGCCCGCGACGACCTTGTTGGTGCCCGCGGACACGACGCGGTCGCCGACCTCCAGACCCGAGCGGATCTCCACCAGCCCCTCGCGGCGAAGCCCGACGACGACCGGCACCCGTTCGACCGCGCCCTCGACGCCGACCCGCCACACGAACGTGCCCTGCGGGTCGTAGACCACCGCCGACTCGGGCGCGACCGGCACGTCGTCGGCACGGGCGGTCTCGAGCTGCACCGTGGCGAAGAACCCGGGGCGCAGCCGTCGATCGGGATTCGGCACTCGCCCCTGCAGCAGGAGCTGGCGGTTGGTCGGATCGAGCGACGGCGCGGCGAAGAACACCGTGCCCGGGAAACGTTCGCCCGGGAACGGCGCCACGGACAGGGTGAACGGCATGCCGATCTTCACGCGGTCGACGATCTGCTCCGGGACCGGGATGGCGACCTTGAGCGACGACACGGCATCGAGTTGCACCAGCGCCGTGCTCTCCGTGACGCGGTCGCCCGGCGACACCAGGCGCCGGCCCAGCATGCCGGCGAACGGGGCGCGGATGGTCATGCGGTCGAGCTGCACCCGGGCCAGGTCGAGGCGGGCCCGGGCGGCGTCGCGGTTGGCCAGGGCCTGGTCGGCCTCCGCCGCCGACAGGATGCGCTCGCCCGCAAGGGCGCTGGCGCGTTGCCACGCCTGCTTCGTGACGATCACCTGCGCCTCCGCCTCGCGGAGCCGTGCGCGCTGCTCGGCGTCACGCAGGCGGAAGAGGACCGCGCCCTGCTCGACGTGCTGGCCCTCGCGGAACCCGACGGTCGCCACGACGCCGTCGGTCTCCGGGCGGAGCATCACCGACTCGTCGGCCTCGAGCTGCCCCACCAGCGACAGCCCCTCGTCGACGCTGCCGCGCTCGATCGTGGCGACCTCGACCACGGGGGGCGGGGGTCCCTGGCGGGGTGGCCCGCTCGCGACGCGGTCCTGGCACGCCGCAGCCAGCAGGACCACCACCAGTGCCACCCAGCGGCTGTCGCGCCCAGGAACCATGCGGCCGTCCTACGCGACTCCCGGAGCCGGTGCCAGGTAGCGCCGGAGGGTCCCCGGGCTGCGGGCCCGCGCGCGCAGGGGCCAAGGCCATCCGGGGCCCGCGCCCGCCGGACGCAATCGCCAGCCTGCCTTGCCGGGGGCTGGCACGTGTGCGACGACGGCGCATGCCAAGCTTGTCGCGACGCGCGGTCCTCACGCTCGGCGCCGGCGGGCTCGCCGCGCTTGCAGCACCCGGATACCCGCGGGCGCGCGGAGGGGCCGCGGACACCCCGCTCCCACCACGGGCCCGGGGAGATGCCCTGCCCGTCACGCTCGCCGCGGTCCCCCGCGGCAGCACACCCGAAGCGACCGCCCGCGCCGTCCGCGCCGCGGCGCTCGCCATAGACGACCTCGCCTGGCTGTCGCGCGGCGACACCGTGCTGCTGAAGGTCGCCTCCAATTCCGGCAACCCCTACCCCGCCACCACCGATCCCGTCGCGGTACGTGCCCTGGCCGAGCTGCTGGGCGAGCGCGGCGCCCGGCGCGTCATCGTCGCGGACATGTCGGGCGTGCAGTTCGTGCGCTTCTGGCGGGACGGCCTGCGCGGCAGCAGCCGGGTGCTGATGGAACGCAACGGGATCGCTCGCGCCGCGCGGGACGCGGGCGCCGAGTTGCAGGCGTTCGAGGAAGCCGGCTGGGACGGGTTCTTCGAAGAGCGCCCCACGGTGTCCGGCACGTGGGCCGGACCGGTGATGCTGCCCAACATCCTCCGCGAGGTCGACCACGTGGTCCTGCTGCCGCGCACGTCGCGCCATCTATTGGCGGGCAGCACGCTGGGCCTCAAGGCCGCCGTGGGCTGGTGGCGGCACGACAGCCGGCTCGAGTACCATCGCGACGCCGGCACGTTCTCCGAGAAGACCGCCGACGCCAACAGCGTGCCGACCATGCTCGCCAAACAACGCCTGGTGCTGACCAGCGGCACGCAGGTGCTCGCCACCTTCGGGCCGGACGACGGCCACGTCCTCGCGCCCGCATGGGGGCTCGTGTTCGCCAGCCCGTCGGTCGTGGCGCACGACATGACGTCGCTCGCTTGGCTGCTCGCCGGCCGCGCCGCGCTGCCGGCGGACGTGCGTCACGGCCCGCTCGACGATCCGAACGAATCGACCGTCTTCGTCAACGTGGCGAACCGGGTCGTCACCGCTATGCTCGGCGGCATGGGGCAGGCGCTGCGCACGCAGCACCTGACCCGCTACGACCTCGACACGGTGTGGGACGACCGCGTGCTGCGCCGCGCCTTCCTGCAGACCGGCGGCGTGCCGGCGCTCGTGTTCACCGACGCCGACGGCTCGGTGCCGGCCCCGCTGCGCGAGCAGCTGGCAGCGCGCGTGACGCCGCCGCCGGACTCGTCCGCTTCGCAAGGGTGACGTCTCGGCCCGCGCGCCGGTGCGCGGCCGCCGAGCGACCGCCGCTCAGTACGCCAACCGAAGGCCGGGACGCGGCCAGTCGACCGCGAGCAGCCGGCCAGTGCCCGAGCACGTCACGTACGCCGTGCGGCGGTCGGAACCGCCGAAGCAGACGTTGGTGGTGAGCGGGTCGCCCGTCGCCACGTGCTCCACGATCTCGCCCGACGGCGCGATCACGGTGATGCCGCCGTTCACCAGCGTCGCCACGCAGACGTTGCCCCGCGCCTCGACCGCCAGGGAGTCGAACAACTGGAAACCAGGGAGCCCACAGAGCAGTGTCGCGCCACCGGGCGCCAGCGATCCCGTGCCGGACGCCAACTCGCCCGGGCCGACGACCTCCCACTGCCACACGCGCCCGGTGAAGGTCTCCGCGACATAGAGCCGCGTGCCGTCGGGCGACAGGCCGACGCCGTTCGGCTCGGTGAGAGGGTAGACCACCTCGCGGACGAGCGAGCCGTCGGGACGCGCCCAGTAGAGTCCGCCCCGGTCCCGGTCGCGCGCCCGGCCCTTGCCGAGGTCGGTGAACCAGAACCCGCCGGTCGGGTCGAAGACGAGGTCGTTCGGCCCTCGCAGCGGATGTCCGTCGCAGGCGGTGTAGAGCGTCTCCACGCGACCGGATGCCGGGTCCACGCGCTGGATGCTGCCGCCGGTGTAGTCGTCCGGTTGATCACCCGGGACCGTCAGTCCGCCGACCTCGTGCCAGGCGAAGCCGCCGTTGTTGCACACGTAGATCGCACCGTCCGGCCCGACGGCGGCGCCGTTCGGGCCGCCCCCGGTCTCGGCGACGACGGCAACCCTGCCGTCCGGCGTGACCCGCGACAGCGTCCCGCGCTTGATCTCGACGAGCAGCACGCTGCCGTCCGGCATGGCGATGGGGCCCTCGGGAAACTGCAGCCCGGCAGCGATCTCGCGCATCGGCACCCGGTACCATGCCTGCGGTCGCGAACGCGAGGGCGCCTCCGGTCGTCACTCCAGCACGCCAGCGGCTATCAGCGCGGTGATGTGATCCTCGTGGCCGCTCGGGGCGTTCAGTTGGCGCTCACCGCGCTGCTCGTGCTCGCGCGCGCCCGCGCACCCGCCGTGTCCTCGGCCCGCGCCGCGGCGAAGAGCACCGTCCCGGGCGGCGTGGTGTTCGCCACCCGCAGCGTCGCCTGAACGGTCGCGCTGCCCCCGGGCGCGATCGTGCCCAAGGACCAGACGATGTCCCGCCCCGTGATGCAGGAATCCGGCGCGCCGCCACCGGCGGTGAACGACACGCACGCGCCAAAGTCGACCGGAATGCCCAGGCGGAGCGCCGCCTGCACCGCCGGCGTCGCGCCCGTGTTCTCCAGCGTGAGCGCATAGGCGACGTTGCCACCGGGGGGCGCCGGATCCTGTTGGGCGACGATGGACAGCCGGAGCGGCGGCATCGCCGCCGCCACCTGCGTCACGACGCCCGCGCGAGCCGCTGCCGCGCCGCGCCCCAGCACGGCGCGCACGACCCGGACCTGGGGCGCGCCTGCGCCCAACCCGGTGATGATCGCCTGCACCACCCGCTCCCCGGTCTCGCCCGCGTCCAGCGTGCCGAGGTTCCAGACGAGGGTGCTCTCCGGTCCAGGCGCGCCACCGCCCGTGTCGATCGGCGCCAAGCCCGGAGGGAGGGTCACGGTCAATTGCGTCCCCGGCAACGACACGGCGCCCCGGTTGCCGAAGCGCACCGTGTAGCGAACTGCCGACCCGATCGGGGCGGGATCCGGCCCGCCGGACAGTCCGACCATGAGCGGGGCGTCCGCCGCGGCCTGCACCGCGGTCGCGGCGCCGGCCCGCGCGTTCGCTCCCGTGGCGTCCAGCACCCGGGCCGTGGCGGCGAGGAGAGTGCCGCTCGGCGCGGCGGCGGCGCTCGCCATCCCGAACGCGACGCGCACGGCACGACTGGATCCGGGGAGGAGCGTCCCGAGCGCCCAGGCGACGTCCCGGCCGACGATGCACGACGCCGGCGTGGTCCCGCCGTCGGAGATCGCCTGGCAGTTCGCGATGCCCAGGGGAATCGACATGCGCACCTCCGCCTGCCCCGCGGGGGCGTTCCCGCGGTTGGTGACCGTCATCTCGTAGGTGACGACCTGCGACGGCACCACGGGGTCGGCCTGCGCCACCATCGCCACCGACAGCGTCCCCCCCGCCTCGACCTGCGTCACGACCTGGGCGCGCGCCTCCACGTCTCCACTGGCCAGGACCGCGCGCGCCACCCGCACCAGCGGATCACCCGTGCCGAGCGCCGTTGGCGTGACGCGCACGCGCCGCTCGCCCACCTCGCCCGCCGCGAGCGTGCCCAGGTTCCAGGTCAGCGTACTCCCCGCGCCCGCGGTTGCACCGCCAGCGTCGGCGACGGCGATGCCGGCCGGCACCGCCAGTGTCAGCGCCACGTCGGGGCGCGCCAGCGCACCGCGGTTCCCGAAGCGCAGGACGTACTCGAGGGCGTCGTCCAGCCGCACTGGATCCGCGCTCGCCACCAGCGCGAGCATCAACGGCGCGGTCACCTGGGGCTGCACCGCCGTACTGACGCGCGCGGCCGCATTCGCACCCGACGCATCGGCGACATGCCCCGTTCCGTGGAGGATCGTCCCGGCGGCAACGCTCCCCACCCCGAACACCACCTGCACGGTGCGGCTGGTCCGCGCGGGCAGCGCCGGCAACGTCCACGTCACGTCCCGGCCGGTGAAGCACGAGTTGGGCGGGACGCCACCGTCCGAGATCGCCTGACAGCTCGACACCCCGAGGGGAATCGGCATCCGCACGCGGAGTTCGTTCGCCATGACGCTCCCGCGATTCGTCACCGTCAGCTCGTACGCGATCACCGTGGACGGGCCGACCGGATCCGCATGCGCGGTCATCACGAGCCCCAGCGTCCCCGGCTCCACCTTCGTCGCCACAGCGGCTCGCGCCGCGACCTCGCCGCTGGCCACCACGACGCGTGCCACCCGCACGAGCGGGTCGTCCGGCCCGAGCCCCGTCACGACGACCCGCACCCGTCGCTCGCCCGTCTGTCCGGCGTCGAGCGTACCAACGCTCCAGGTGAGCGTGCCCGGCGGCCCCTCGGTCGCGCCGCCGGCGTCGACCAGGGCCACGCCGGCGGGCAGCGTCAGCGCGAGCGCCGTGTCGGGCCGCGCCAGCCCACCCCGGTTCCCGAAGCGCGCCACGTACTCCAGCGCCGCATCCACCCGCACCGGGTCCGCGCTCGCCGCCAGGCCGACCATCAAGGGCGCCGCGTCGGCGGCGGCGACGAACGTGCTCACGGCCGCCCGGGCATTGGCGCCGGTCGCGTCGGTCAGGCGCGCCGTGGCGTTCAGGATGGTGCCCGCCGGCACCACAGAGCCGCTGCCGACCCCGAAGACGACCTCGAGCGTGCGACTCGTCTGCGGCGCCAGCGCGGGCAGGGTCCACGCGACGTCCCGGCCGGTGAAGCACGAGTTGGGTGTCGTCCCGCCGTCCGAGATCGCCTCACAACTCGCCACGCCGACCGGGATCGGCATGCGCACCTCGACCTCGTTCGCCACCATGCTCCCACGGTTGGTCGCCGTCAGCTGGTAGGTGATCGCCGTGGACGAGCCGACCGGATCCGCGTTCGCCACCATGGTGAGACCCAGCGGGGCCGCCTCGACCTGCGTCACCGCCGTGGCGCGCGCCTCGATCGACCCGCTCGCCAACACCGCGCGCGCCAACCGCACGAGGCGATCGGTGGCCCCGAGTCCGGTCACGACCACTCGCACGCGCCGCTCGCCCATCTCCGCCCCGTCGAGCGTGTCGAGAGCCCACGACAGAGTACCCGGCGGGCTCTCGGTTGCACCGCCGGCGTCGACCAGCGTCACGCCCGCCGGCAGCGTCAGCGACAGCGTCGTGGAGGGCCACGCCTGCCCGCCCCGGTTCCCGAAGCGCACGACGTATTCCAGCGTCTCGCCGACCCGCACCGGATCGGCGATGTCGGCCAAGCCGAGCACCAGCGGCACGGCGGCGGCGACGACCGAGGTCGTCTCGGCGGTCGCCACGGGGCTGCCGGCCGCATCCGTCGCCCGAGCCGTGGTCACGATCGCGGCCCCGTCGCCCAGGTTGCCGATACCGAGCACCGCTTGGACGGTCCGACTGCTGCCGGCGGGCAGGCGGCCGATCGTCCAGACGATGTCGCGCCCGACGAAACAGGAGTCGGGCGTCGCTCCGCCGTCGGAGATGCTCTGGCAGCTCGAGATGCCGACGGGGATCGGCATGCGCACCTCGACCTGCGCCCCGTCGACCGGGCCGAGGTTGGTGATGGTGACATCGTAGGTGAGCTGTCCGAGCGGCAACACGGGCGAGGGGTTCGTCACCACAACGAGCGCGAGCGCCGTCGTCGCCGGCACCGTCGTCGTGGTGGTCGTCGGCCGCCGCACGGTCGTCGAAACGGGGAGCGTCGCCGGGGTAGACGGTCCGACCGATGGCGTCGGCAGGCAGGTGGGTTCGCACCCGTCGCCGGCCACGTCGTTGCCGTCGTCGCAGACTTCGCCGCCGAGCGTATCGACGACCGCATCCCCGCAGTCTGAGCGTGTCGCGACGATTTTCCGCGCCTTGACCTTATTCGCCCGCAAGGCGCCCTCGAACCGAGCGCACCCGGATGTCACCCGGCCCCGCAGCGCCACACTGCCCGGAAACCCCTCGCAGGACTTCCACCGGGCGACGATCCGCGTGACGCCCTTCGCGTTCGCCCGGCGCCGCTTCGGCGGGACGCCCGCGCACAGCTCGTCGAGCGCGACGCGCGGCCCGATCGCGAGTCCGGTCGCGGCGACACCGGTGACCGGCGAGCGGATCGGCTCCCCCGCCACGAGGTACCGCGCCGCCGGGCACGGGGCCGGACGGGGACGCGAGCGCGCCAGGGCGGGAGCCCACGCGGCCGGCACCAGCGCACCGGCCAGCAGCACGACCAGGGTGCCAGCGAACCTTCGCGCGCTTGCGGTCACGAGCCCTCTCCTCCCGCCGTCGCGTCCCGCGGCCGGGGTTCGCCCACGACGGCGCCGGGCGCGCCGCTCGCCGCGAGCCGCACGCACCCGACCACACGCTACCTATCTCCATACGCGCGTCGTCTATGTGCGGGCCTGATGGAGGTCTAGTCGTCGCCAACGGGACGTGTCAAGGCGTCGGGCGGGGCCGCGTCGCGCGGCGGACCAGCGCGCGCCCGCACATCGCCGCGAGCACGGCCACGAGCGCAGCCCCCGCCAGCCACGCCTCGACGTGCCGGACCTCGCCCAGGAGCGCCGACACGCTGCGGCTCGACTGGTACCCGAGCGTCACCAACAGCACCGCCCAGCCCGCACAGGCCGGGAGGTCGAGCGCCACGAACGCGACGGGCGCGAGCCGCTGCGCCCCCCAGAACAGCATGGTGGCGACACGCGTGCCGTAGATCGGGCGCGCCAGCAGGATCTGCCATGGTCCGAGCCGCGCCACCAATCGCTCGAGCATCGGGCCGACGCGTTGCCACGCGGCGCTTCGCCGCAGAGCGCCGGCGCCGCGGTGACCGATGGCGAACCAGGCGCTGTCGCCTGCGAACCCGCCGAGCGCGCCGGCCACGACCACGGCCACCGGCGATAGCAGGCCGAGGTGCGCGGCGACGCCGCCCAGAATCAGCGCCAGATCGCCCTCGAGGGCGGTCAGGAGAAAGACCGCCGGGAGGCCGAAGCGGGCGACCAGCGCCTCCACGGGCTCAGCGGTCCGGTCGCCACACGGGCAGCGTGACGCGGTCCGTGAGGCGCTTGAACACGACGCGCACTGGCAGGTCGAAGCGCATGGCGTCGGGCGCGCAATCGACCATGTGCCCGACGAGGCGGCAGCCTTCCTCCAGCTCGACCACCACCATGATGTGAGGGAGGAGGTGGCGCATTGCCGGCAGAAACGGTTCGTGCGCCACCACGTACGTGTAGACGCGGCCACGGCCGCTGGCCTCGAACCAGGTGAGCCGCCGCCCGTCCTTCCAGTACAGCGGCTTGGGCGGCCACACGGTGGCGCCCGTGAGCAGGTCCCGCTGCTGCATCAGGCGCCCCTCGCGCGCGCCGTCCCAGAACGGCCGCATCACCGGGTCGTCGACGTCGGGGAGCGGGTAGTCCGGGTGGAGCGGTTGGGCGTCCTCGACGAACTCGGCCATCGGGTCCCTCCCCTGTCACTCGCCGCGCAGCACGACCGCGCTGGTCGCGACGCCCGACGCGCCCGTCACCAGCGTTGCCGCGCAGCCGGGCACCTGGTTCACCGACGTGCCACGGATCTGGCGCACGCCCTCCAGGAGCAAGTTGAAGCCGTGGACGTAGGCCTCCGAGAGCCCCCCGCCGGACGTGAGCACCGGCAGCGCGCCGCCGATCTCGATCCGCCCGTCCTCCGTGAACGGCCCGCCCTCACCGCGCTTGCAGAAGCCGTAGTCCTCGAGACCCGACACCACCAGCGGCGTGAACGCATCGTAGATCTGCGCGCAGCCCATGTCCTGCGGCCCCAGGGCCGAGCGCTTCCAGAGCAGCTCGGCGCACCAGCGCGATGTCGTCTCCATGCCCGGCGAGTTGTTGTAGTTCGCCAGGTGCACCGGGTTCGGCCCCGACGCCTGCGCCACGGAGTGGATCAGGACCGGCTTCTGCCGGAGGTGGCGTGCCCGGTCCGTGGTGGTGACGATGCAGGCCAGCGCACCGTCGGTCTCGAGGCAGCAGTCGAAGAGCGTCAGGGGGTAGCCGATGACGCGGCCGGCGAGGTACGCCGACATGTCGAGCGGCCGCCCCCGCATCATCGCGAACGGGTTCGCCTGCGCATGCTTGCGCGCTGCGATGGCGACGTTGCCGAAGTGCTCGCGGGTGGTGCCGAACTCGTGCATGTGGCGGTGCGCCCACATGCCGATGACGTCCACCGGGCGGATCAACCCCCACGGCGTGTGCAGCGCCTTGTCGTCGCGCACCAGCTCGCGCTCCTGCGCCCACGGCCGCGACGTCTTGGCGCCGCGGTTGCGGGCCCGGTGGCACGCCACGACGGTGGCGAGCCCGCTCGCGACCGCGGCGGCGGCGTGCATCAGCGTGGCGCTCGACGCACCGCCGCCGTAGGAGATCTTGTCCCACCACGTGAGCTGGCGGACGCCGAGCCGGCGCGCGATCGAGACCTCGTGGGTGGACTCCATCTCGAGCATCGACATGCCGTCGAGGTCCTCCGCCTCGAGGCCGGCGTCGTCGAGCGCCAGTTGGATCGCCTCCACCGCGGTATCCGAGATGGGCCGGCCGATGTCCTTGGCGAACGGCAGGTGGCCGATGCCCACCACCGCCACCTTGTCCTGGATGCGACGGAACAGATCGCGGTCGAGATCGTCGAGCGGCACGCCGAGCGCGTAACACGCGGAGCGCCGGAGGCACAAACCGGCGGCGCCCCACGCCCGACTGGAGGCCGGACGCGCGGCGCGCTACACACGCGCCATGTCTTGCCCCGCCTGCGACCGCATGGACCGGGCCCGCGCCGGCCGCGATCCCGACTTCGTCGCCGCCTTGCCCGACTCGATGGTCTTCCTGGCCGACGAGCAGGCCTACCGCGGCTATTGCCTGGTCATCACCCGAGAGCATTCCGAGCAGCTCGATCAGGTGCCGATCGAGCGGCAGGTCCGTCTATGGGAGGACGTCGCCCGCGTCGCGACGGCCCTCCGCGGGGTGGTCGACCCCGCACGAATCAACTACGCCTGCCTCGGCAACTTCCTCACCCACGTCCACTGGCACGTCATCCCGCGCCACGCCGACGACCCCGAGCCGCTGCACCCGATCTGGGTCCGTCCCCTGGCGGAGCGCCGCCACACGCTGCCGGCTGCGGAGCGCGACGCCCTGGTGGCACGGCTGCGACGCGCCCTCGCATGAGCGGTCGGACCGCCGGCCACGCATCACCGCCGCGCCGCCGGGCGCAGCGCCGCCAGGCACATCACCGCCAGCGCGTTGCCCACCGCGAACGCCGCGAACGCCGGCCCGTAGGTGCCCGTGCGGTCGAACACCCAGCCCGCGAAGGTCGGGCCCGCCAGCCCGCCGGGCAGCAGCGCCAGCATCAGCGCGCCATAGATCCGCGCCAGGTGCCGCACCCCGAAGCACTCGATCACCACCAGCGGCACGATCACGTTCTCGGCCGCGACGGTGAAGCCGTGGACGACCAGGAAGACCGGCAGCAGCGCCGGCACCCGGCCCACCGCGAGCAACGCAAGCGAGCCGGCCGCCATGAGCACGAACGTGAGCACGGCCGCGCGGCGTGCTGGGATGCGGTCGCCCACCAGACCCATGCCGATCTTGCCGGCGATGCCGACGGCCACCGCGGCGCTGAACTGGCGAGCCGCAGCGGCATCGGAGAAGCCGGCATCGCTCAGGAACGCGACCAGGTGGTTGTTCACCCCGAGATAGTAGAAGTAGAAGAGGAAGAGCGTGACGGCGAGCAGCCAGAAGGCGGGCGTGCGAAGCGCATCGCCGAGCGTCGCGCCACCGCCGTCCTCTGCCGCCGCCGCGCCGCGCGCCCCCGCGGGCGCCCGGCGCTCCCGGACGCCGAAGAGCGCGAACGGCAGGATGACGACCCAGCCGCCGAGGGCCAACACCCGCAGCGCCGTCCGCCACGACGACGAGGCCGCCACCGCCGTCGCGATCAGGGGCACCAGCGCGCCCCCGATGTTCGAGCCGACATACGCCAGCCCCAGCGCCAGACCGCGCTGCGTGCCGAACCATTGCGACACCACCGCGCCCGCCGGGATGTCGCCCAGGCCGGTGACGGCCACGCCGAGGAGAAAGCCGAGCAGGTAGAACTGCCAGAGGTCTTGCACGTGGCTCAGGCCGATCAGCGCTACGGCCACGCCCGTGATCCCTCCCGCGAATACCGCGCGCGCCCCGAGCCGCTCGGTCAGTCCGCCCACCAGCGGGCTCGCCAACGCCATGGCGAGCAGCAGTGGTCCGCCGACGGCCGCGAAGGCTGTGCGGCTCCATCCCATTTCGGTGACCACGGGCTTCAGGAAGACCGCGAAGACGTAGCCCCCGAGGCCGAGCCCCATCTGGCAGACGAGACACGAGGCGAGCACCATCCAGCGGCGGCGGGACGACACGGCGTGGCCCATAGCAAGCCAACCGGGGCCGTCCCAAGCCGGGCGGCTCGCCCCGCCGCTGGCGCCAGGTTCGCAGCCTGCTACAACGACGCGGAATTGATGGAGTCCGGAGCCCCTGTCCAGCTCGATCGCGTCACGATGGCCTTCGGCGACCGACCGGTGTTCGCGGACGTGTCCTGCCGTTTCCCGACCGGCCGAATCTCGGTGCTGCTCGGCGGCAGCGGCACCGGAAAGAGCACGGTGTTGCGGCTGATCGGGGGACTGATCCAGCCGCGCAGCGGCCGCGTCCTGGTCGACGGCCAGGACGTCACGCGGCTAGGCGAACGGGAGCTGTTCCGGGTGCGACGAAAGATCGGCATGCTGTTCCAGGGAGGTGCGCTGCTGGACTCGATGACGGTGTTCGACAACCTGGCGCTCCCACTCCGCGAGCACGACCGGCTGGACGAGCCGCACGTCGCCGCGGCGGTCCACGAGCGGCTGGAAGCGGTGGGGCTCCGCGACGTCGACGGCCTGCTCCCGAGCCAGCTCTCGGGGGGCATGGTGAAGCGCGTGGCGCTCGCGCGGGCGATCATCCGCAACCCCGGCGTGCTGCTGTGCGACGAGCCGTTCTCCGGGCTCGACCCCATCTCGACGCGACGGATCGAGACGTTGCTCACTGGACTGAACCGGGACCGCGGCATGACCACCGTCGTGGTCTCACACGACGTCGACTCGACGATGCGCATGGCTGCCCAGGTGCTCATGCTGCTGCCGGGCGGGCACGTGGCGGGCACGCCGGCCGAACTACGGGGCAGCGCCGATCCCCGGGTCCGCGCCTTCCTGAGCCACGAGCTCGAGGACGGCCTCGACCTGCCGGAGGCCGGCTGATGGGGAATGCCGTCCGCCAGCTCGGCCACGCGACGACGCGTCTCGTCGCGGACCTGGGCGCCATGGCGCAGTTCTTCGGCGAGGTGATCCGCAACGCGACCACGCCCCCGTGGCGCATCCGTCAGATCGCCGACGAGACGTACAAGCTCGGCGTCCTGTCGCTGCTGATCATCTGTGTCTGCGGGGTCGCGGTGGGCATGGTGCTCGGGCTGCAGGGGTACAACACGCTGGAGCGGTTCGGCGCCACGCAGTCGCTCGGTGCGGTCGTCGGCCTGTCGCTCGTGCGGGAGCTGGGGCCCGTCCTTACCGCGCTCCTGGTCACCGGCCGCGCCGGCTCGGCCACGGCGGCCGAGATCGGCACCATGGTGGCGACCGAGCAGCTCGACGGCCTCCGCATGATGTCGGTCGATCCGGTCGACTACGTCGTCACGCCGCGCGCCGTCGCGATGGGACTCGTGATGCCGCTGCTCGCCGCGCTGTTCATCGTGTGTGGCATCTTCGGCGGATGGCTGGTGGGCGTGCGCCTGCTGGGGGTCGACGCCGGCGCCTACATGACGGGCCTCGAGAACGCCGTCGACCTGCACGACGACCTGGCGAGCTGCCTGCTGAAGGCCACCGTCTTCGGCGTCCTCGTGGGACTGATCTCCACTTGGCGCGGCTACACCAGCGCCCCCACCTCGGCCGGCGTGAGCGCGGCCACCACCGCCACCGTGGTGGTGGGGTCGGTGAGCATCCTGGTCTTCGACTACTTCATCACCGCACTGTGGGGGGTATGAATGCGATCAGCCGGCCGTGACACGCTCGTCGGGATCTTCGTGATGCTCGGGATGGGCGCCATCGCCTACCTCTCACTGTCGATCGGCGGCGCCTCGCTCCGCCCCGGCACCGGGCTGACGCTGATCGCGGGGTTCGACGAGCTGGGCGGCCTCAAGCCCCGCGCTCCGGTGGTGATCGCCGGCGTCAAGGTGGGACAGGTCCGTGGAATCGAGCTGGGGCAAGATTACCGCGCGCGCGTCACGCTCGATCTCGAACCCGGCCTCGAGCTGCCCACCGACACCACCGCGTCCATCGTCACGTCGGGTCTGCTCGGCGACCGGTACGTCTCGCTGCAGCTCGGCGGCGAGCCCACGATGCTCGCGAACGGCGACAGCCTGAGCTTCACCGAGTCCGCGGTGCTGCTCGAGCGGCTGCTCGGCAAGCTGGTGCACAACGTCGGCAACGGCGAAAAGGACGCCGAGGGCGACGGAGGAAGGGCGGAGCGATGACGCGAGGCACGCGGCGGGCGGCGGCCCTGGCGATGTTGCTGGCGATGGCGATGGTCGAGGGGGGTGCGGCCGCAGACGATCGACCGCGTCCGCTTCCCGGAGCGCGCGCCGCGGGCGCCGCACCGGCCCCCGGCGAACAGCCGGCGTCCGACTACGACCCCTGGCAGGGCATGAATCGCAAGATCTTCTCGTTCAACGAGGCGATCGATCGCTGGGTGCTCGAGCCGGTCGCGACGGGTTGGGATGCGATCGCACCGCAGGCGGTCCAGACCGGCGTCTCCAACTTCTTCACCAATCTGCGTTTTCCGATCGATCTGGTGAACAACGCGCTCCAGGGCAAGGCGGTCGGGAGCGCGAAGGTGCTCGGTCGCTTCACGGTCAACACGACGATCGGCTTCGCCGGCTTGCTCGACCCGGCGACGGGCCTCGGGCTCGATGCGCAGACGGAGGACTTCGGCCAGACGCTCGGCCACTGGGGCGTTCCCGTGGGGCCGTACCTCGTCGTTCCCGTGCTCGGGCCGTCGAGCGCGCGCGACCTGCCGGCGCTGGGCGTCGATTCCGCCGCCGCCATCACGCCCTTCTTCGTCGACGCCTTCATTCTGGTGGGCGCCCGGCTGGTCGACATCGTCAACACCCGCGCCGCGTTCCTGGAGGAGGTGTCGGAAGCGCGGGCCACGTCGCTCGATTTCTACGTCTTCGTCCGCAACGCCTACCTGCAGCGCCGGCAGGCGCAGGTCGAGGATCGCGCGGAGCGCACCGCTCCGGAGAGGACTCCAACCTATGACGACTCAGAGCTCTACACCGTGCCGTGATGGTCGGCGCGTGCTGGCGGCGGCGTGTCTGCTGCTCCTGGGCGCGGTCCCCTCGCATGCCGCCGCGGAGGCGGCGCCGCGCGACGTAGTGCAGCGCACGTCGGATCGAGTCCTCGCCGTGCTCGCCGAACAGGGGCTGTCCACGCAGCAGCGGCGGGAGCGCGTCAAGGCCATCGTGATGCAGAGCACCGACTTCGACACGCTCAGCCGCCTCGTGCTGGCCCGCAACTGGAATCGCCTCACCCCGTCCCAGCAGGAGGAGTTCAAGCGCGAGTTCGAGAGTCACCTGTCCGCCACGTACGGGCGGCGCCTGGACAACTATCGCAACGAGCGGGTGTCGATCGTCGGCGACCGCAAGGAGTCGAACGGAGACTGGACCGTCCAGACGCGCGTCCTGCGCGGCGGCGGCACGAAGGACGTCGTGGTGGACTACCGGCTCCGGCAGCATGCCGGCGAGTGGAAGGTGATCGACATGATCGTGGAACACGTGAGCCTGGTCGCCAACTTCCGCTCCCAGTTCCAGGAGATCATCGGCAGCGGCGGCCCGGACAAGCTGCTGCAGGTGATGCGCGAGAAGACCGCCAAGGGCGAGGAGTTCAAGAGCTGATGGACTACGAGACCATCCGCGTCGACCACGAGGACGGCGTCGCCACGATCACGCTGGACCGGCCGCAGAAGCTGAATGCCTGGACGCCGGTCATGGGTCGCGAGCTGACCGACGCTTTCCGCGCCCTCGACCGCGACCGGGCGGTGCGCGCCGTGATCCTCACGGGCGCCGGACGCGCGTTCTGCGCCGGTGCGGACATGGACTTTTTCGCCACCCAGATCCGCGGCGGCGGCGGCACCGGCGCTGGCGGTGGTGACGGGCCCGGGCGCGTCGAGGAGTTCCCGGCGTTGATGCAGCAGATGTCGAAGCCCACCATCGCGGCGATCAACGGCTATGCGCTGGGGGTCGGGTGCACCATGACGCTGCTCTGCGACGTCCGGCTGGCGGCCGAGGAGGCCACGCTCGGCTTCCTCTTCCCGCGCATGGGCGTGATGGCGGAGCTGGGCTCCACCTACCTGCTGCCGCGCCTGGTCGGGATCGGGCGCGCCTGCGAGCTCATGTTCACCGGCAAGCGGTACCCGGCGCCCGAGCTCGAGCGGATGGGGCTCGTGAACCGCGTGGTGCCGGGCGCGGCGCTGCAGGACGCGGCGCGGGAGCTGGCGCGGGAGATGGCGTCCTGCGCGCCGTTGTCCCTCGCGCTCACGCGGCGTGCCCTCTATCAAGGGCTGTCGGCCACCTTCGACGCGCAGGTGCGCCACGAGGCCTTCGTGCTCGAGTACCTCTACCGCACCCACGACCACGCCGAAGCGGTCGCGGCATTCCGAGAGAAGCGACGCCCCACCTTCGAGGGACGATGATCGGACTGCGCCCGGCGACGCCCGCCGACGCCGAGACAATCCATCGGCTCGTCTGTGCGCTCGCGCGGTATGAACACGAGCCGGACGCGGTGCAGAACACGCCCGACGTCTTGCGGGCCCAGCTGGCCGCCCCGCGGCCCCCGTTCGAGTGTGTGCTGGCCGAAGAGGACGGCGCCGCGCGGGGTTTCGCGCTCTTCTTCACGACCTACTCCACCTGGCTCGGCAAGCCGGGCGTCTGGCTCGAGGATCTCTTCGTCCTCGAAGCGCACCGCCGGCGCGGGGTGGGTCGCTCGCTGCTCGCCCACGTGGCGGCGGTGGCAGTCGCGCGCGGCTGCGGGCGACTCGAGTGGTCGGTACTCGACTGGAACGCGCCAGCCCTGGCCTTCTATCGGCGCCTCGGCGCCACCGCGCTCGACGAGTGGACCATCCACCGCGTCGCCGGCGCTGACCTCGAGACCCTCGCCGGCGCGCCCCGCTGAGGCCGCACCCTCCGGGCCCGCAGCGCCCGGGCGCCGCTTCCCCTCACGGGATCGCCCGCAGGTCCGGCCGATCGACGTCACGCGAGAACACCGGCGGCGAGCCGATCGGCGCCGCCACGGTGACGTTGCCCGGCCCCGCATGGGCCACACCGGTCCAGAGACGCGCCGCCACCGCGGCGGTGACGCTCGCCGCGTCGCGCGTGATAAGGCAGTCGCCGCGCTCCTCCGTCCGCGCGAAGCGCCCATCGAGCCCGGTGCCGGCACGCGCCGCGCAGGCCGCATCCGGGGTGCCACGCGTGATGGCGCGGGCAAAGCCACGGAAGCGCCTCGAGGGGAAGACTGCGGAGCACCCACCCGGCCGACCGGTTGACCCGCCGTCCGGTCCCGGGCTAGAGCCGCCGCCACCATGCGAGCTCCCGCCGCCGCCCTCTTGGCCGCCTGCACGCTCGCGGCCGCTCCGGCGGCACGCGCCGGATGGGTCCTGAACGCCACCGGGGAGTGCACCCGCGCATGGATCGCGCCGCCCGCCGCGCAGGGGCCGGTCGCCATGCTGAACGCCCTGCCGCTGCCGTTCCGTCAGGCGGCGGGTGGCGGGCAGGTCGCTGCGACGACCGAGACCACGGGCAAGAGCGCGGTGGCAACGGGCTTGGCGTGGCCAGCGTTGATCTTCGGCGGCTTCGGCGTCGGCCTCGTCGAGGCGCCCATCTGGCTCGTCACCGGCCTGGCGGACACCCTCACGCTGGGCGCCTTCGACGTGGTCCCGAACGACGCCAAGGCGCTCACGCTGACCACCGTGCGCCCGCGTTTCCTCGACGCCGCCGGCGCGACGCCCACGAGCTGCGGCCAGGCCAGCCAAGCCGCCCCCTGAGGCCGGCCGGGTTCACCCGCCCAGCTGGACGATCGCGTCGAAGGCCGCCTTCTCGAGCGGCATCACGCTGAGCCGCGATTGCCGCAGCAGGGGAATGTCGCGGAGGGCGGGCTCGGCCTTGATCTGCTGCAACGTGACGGGTTGCTTCAGCGCCCGCACCGGGGCGAGGTCGACGACCACCCACCCCGGCTCCTTCGCCGTCGGATCCGGGTATGCTTCGCGCACGACCTCGCAGATGCCGACCACGGCGGTACCGACGACCGAATGGTAGAAGAGCACCCGGTCGCCGGTCCGCATGGCCTGCAGGTTGTTGCGCGCCTGGAAATTGCGAACGCCGTCCCACATGGTCCGGCCGTCCGCGACCAGCTGATCGAAGGAGTAGTTGGTCGGCTCCTGCTTCACCAGCCAGTGACGGCGCGCCATGGCTCGATCAGAGGGCGGCCTCGAACAGCCCCGCGGCGCCCATGCCACCGCCGATGCACATGGTGACGATGCCCCAGCGCTTCTTCTGCCGCTGCAGCTCGAGCAGCAGCGTGCCCGTCATGCGCGCACCGGTCATGCCGTACGGGTGGCCGATGGAGATCGAGCCGCCGTTCGGGTTGAGCTGCTCCATCGTGATGCCGAGCCGGTCGCGGCAGTACACCACCTGCGACGCGAACGCCTCGTTCAGCTCGACGATGTCGATGTCGTCGATCGTCAGGCCGGCGCGCTTGAGCAGCTTCGGCACCGCGAACACCGGCCCGATGCCCATCTCGTCGGCCTCGCAGCCGGCGAACACCGTCCCGCGAAAGTAGCCCGAGCGGCTTGACCCCGAGCTGCCTCGCCTTGTCGGCGGACATGATGAGCACCGCGGCGGCGCCGTCGGAGAACTGCGACGCGTTGCCCGCCGTCACCGTGCCGGTCTCCTTGAAGGCCGGCGGCGAGCTTCTGCAGGCTCTCCAGGGTGGTCTCGGGCCGGTTGCACTCGTCGCGGTCGACGGTGACTTCCTTCTCGGAGGTCTCGCCGGTCGCCTTGTCGGTCACCTGCATCTTGACCGTCATCGGGACGATCTCGTCCTTGAGCTTGCCGGTCTTCTGGAACGGCGGCGGTGCGCTGCTGCGACGCCAGCGCGTACTCGTCCTGCGCCTCGCGCGTCACCTTGTAGCGCTCGGCGACGACCTCGGCCGTCAGGCCCATGGGCATGTAGATGTGCTTGTAGTGGTCGAGGAGCCACGGGTTGAAGAGGTTGTTCTTGTTGAAGTCGTTCTGCAGCATGGTGATCGACTCGAGTCCGCCGCCGATGACCGCATCGGCGCCCTCGCTCTCCACCATGTGCGCCGCCACGGCGACCGCGTTGAGCCCCGACGAGCAGAAGCGGCTCACCGTCGAACCCGGCACGTCGTGCGGCAACCCCGCCATGACCGCGACGTTGCGGCCGACGTTGAAGCCCTGCGGCCCCTCGGGAAAGCCGGTCCCCATGACGACGTCGTCGATCTCCTTCGGATCGAGCTGCGGGACCTTCTGCGTCAGCGCCTTGATGCAGTGGGCGGCCATGTCGTCCGGCCGGGTCTGGTTGAAGGAGCCGCGGAAGGACTTGGCCAGGCCGGTCCGGGCCGTGGCGACGATGACTGCTTCACGCATCTTGCGCATGGGACTCTCCTCTCGAAGCGAGTGCTCGGGTCAATCCTCGAACGAGTACCACGCTCGTTCGAGACGAGACAACCGCCGGGCTTGCCTCGGACGGCGTCAGACGACGGCGTCGTGCGCCCCGCCGCCCAGGGGGAGGAGCCGGCCACCGACCGTCGGCAGGACGTAGGGGCCTTCGGGGATGACGGCGATCCGCTCGGCGACACCGTGGCGCCGGCACGCGGCGGCGAGCGCCGCCTCGACGGTCGCGGCCCGCGCGATCGGCAACCCACGCAAGGCATCGGCCGGCAGTCCCGCGGACACCACGACCAACCCCACCTTGCGAAGCACCTGGTCGAGATGCTGCACCATCCACTGGTCGATCGAGAAGAAGCCGGGCGTGGCGAGCAACGTCATGGCGTCGGCGCCGTCCCGGAGCCGGTCGAGCAGCGCGCGGAAGTCGGCGCTCCCGAGACCTTCGGCCATCTCCGCCGCGAGGATGACGGTGCCGCCGTTGCGGATCACGTTGAGCGCCGCCACCGCCCCCTTGAGGGACTGGTAGAAGGTCAGATCGAGCGGGTGGCCGCCCGCCGAGGTGACGACGATGTCGACCGGCGCATCCACATCGACCCGGACCTGCCCTGCCACCGCCGCCGTGGCTGCCGCGTGCGCCCGCCCGAGGTCGCCGGCGAAGACGCCGGTCAACCGGCGGCGGCGATCGATCGTGACGTTCAACAGGAAATCGACGCCCGCGCAGCGCGCCACCTCGATCAGGTCGGCTTGGAAGGGATTCCCCGCGAGAATGCCCGGCCCGACGTGCGACTCCAGCATGTCCGGCGCGTGGGTCCGCCGGATGGTCTCGGTCGCGGCGATGCCGGTGGCCACGCCCTTCGCGCCGCCGGAGTAGCCCGCCATGATGTGGGGCTCGACCAGGCCGGTGACGATCTTGAGATCGGCCGCGAGGTATCCGTCGTCGATCGCGATCTCGGTGCCGGCCGCGGTGCGGCCCAGGTGCCGGTGCCGGCCCACGTCGCGGGCGTCGTGATTGCGGATGCGATAGCGCGCCGGCACGTCGGGCCCGGTCATCTCGACGAGCTCGGCAGGCGTGCTGGCGCGGTGGAGCCCCGTCGCGACCAGGATTTCGATGGCGTCGCGGGAGATACCCGCCTCTTCCAGCAGGGCGAGCAGGGGGGGGAGGACGACCGCGTACGGCACCGGTCGCGTGCGATCCGAGATCACGACCACGGCGCTGCGGCGGTCTCGCACGAGCGACGCCAGCGGCGGCGCGCCGATCGGCGCGGCGCAGGCGGCCCGGACCGCGGCCAGCGGATCGGGCAGCGGAGGCGCGCCGCGACGCTCGAGCAGCAGATGCGACGTGCTGGTCAGGTCGACCTCCAGCCCGCGCCGGCCGTACTCGAGGCGGACACTCGTCGCCACGACACCCTCCTACGATCGCCTTCCGCAGGGCGCAAGTCGGGTCGGTGACACACCCATGCGCCGACAGCCGTCGATCGCCATGTCGGTTGTCCGCCCGTGAACGAGCCGCAACCCTCCGGGCGGGCGGCCGGCGGCGGCGGCGGCGGGCCAGCTTCTCCCGCCGCCGTCGCCTCTCCACGAGACCGTCCCCGTCAGGAGGGCCGGACCGTGATGCCACCATCGACCGGGATGACGACGCCGGTCACGTACGACCCGGCGCGCGACGCCAGGTAGATCGCCACGCCGGCCATGTCGTCCGGCTCGCCGATACGGCCGAGCGGGCAGGTCCCGACGATGGCGTCGCGGAAGCGTTCCAGCGTCTCGTGCATCATCTTGCTCTCGAACGGGCCCGGAGCCACGGCGTTCACGGTGATGTGCTCCGGCGCGAGCCGGACCGCCAAGACCCGCGTCAGGTGATGCACCGCCGCCTTGCTCGACGAGTAGGCGTAGGTTTCGAGCACGGGCACGCGCAGGCCGTCGATCGAGCCGATGTTGATCACGCGCGCAGGACAGGCGGCCGTCGCCGCCTTCTGCAGCAGCGGCAGGCAGGCGCGCGTGAGATGGAAGACGCCCTTCACGTTGAGGGCCAGCACCTTGTCCCACGCCGCGTCGGGATACTCGGTCATCGGTGCGCCCCAGTTGGCGCCCGCGTTGTTGACCAGGATGTCGAGCTTGGGCTCGAGCGCGGCCAGGGCCTGCGCCAGGCGTTCGCAGCCGGCCTGCGTCCCGCAGTCGCCCGGCAGGGGGATGCAGGGGCCCAGGGCGGACAGCTCCTCGGCCACCTGTGCGCACGTCTCGGCCTTGCGGGACGAGACGTAGACCTTCGCACCGGCCTCGACATAGCCGCGCGCGATCATCGCCCCGATGCCGCGCGAGCCGCCCGTGACCAGCGCCACCTTGTTCCGGAGAGAGAAGAGATCGCTCATGGGCGCCCTCTACCCCAGTTCCCTCACGCTTGACACCCGGCGTAACTCGCGCACTGTGGCCGTGTTTCACGAACCCGACGGAGGTGCGCGATGTGGAAAGGGTTGATTGCACTGGGGATGGCCGCCGTTCTGGGGACCACGGGGTGTGCCGAGTACGGCGGGTACCGCCCGACCGTCGACACCTACAACGATCCGAACGCGCAGAATTTGAGTCGCGACGAAGCCGACTGCCGCGAGCTGGCGCGCCGAGCCTCGGGCGGCACGGTGCAACAGACGGCCACGGGTGGCGTCGTCGGCGGCCTGATCGGCGCCGCCGCCGGGGCGGCCATCGGGGCGGCCACCGGCAACGCCGGCAAGGGCGCGGCCATCGGGGCGGCGTCGGGCGGCGTCGGGGGCGGCGCCTACAAGGGCATCGAAGCCGACTCCAACTACAAGGCCGCCTACCGCGATTGCATGCGCAACCGCGGGCACAACGTCCTCAACTGAGCGGCCCGGGCGCGCCGCGGCGGCAATCCACGCGCTACTGGTACGCCCCGATGCTCCAACGCCCTGCGGGCCGCGGCGTACACGACGCGATCGCCGTGACGTCGCACGTGTAATCGTAGGAGGACGGCGCCCACCCGACGCCACCGAGATCGATCCCGGCGTACCGCGCGGGGCTCGTGGTCTGCAGGCGCAGATCAGAAAACGGCAGCACGAACCGCGGGTCGGCGGTCACCGAGTGCGATTCGTTGCTCGCACCGGCCGTCGCCTGCACCAGGCTCCGGAACTCGGCGAAGGTGGTCCGGTAGCTCGCCCCGACGAGCCAGGCTGGATTGATGCCGCCCCAGGCGTTGTAGTCGATCTCGGTGTTGGCGAGCGACTCCGAGGAGATATGGAACAGGGAGCTCCCGGTGGCCGAGGCCGCCGCCCGATGGAAGATGTTGTTCTTGATGAGGCCGCGCGCGGCGGACGACGCCCAATTCCCCATCACCATCACCGGCACCCAATGATCGCGTCCGGACAGGTAGTCCGCATCGGCCGCGATGATGAACGTGTTGTTCACGATCTGATGCGGCGTGACGGGCGGATACGGACTCGGCTGTTCCAGGTCGTTGAAGAGCAGCCCGTGCGCGTACGTGTTCACGAACACGTTGTTGCGCACGATGTTGCCGTTCAGATTCGGCAGCGCGTATCGCGTGCGCATCGTCACGCCGAAATGCCCCGCGTACCCGCTGCACCGATCGGGTCCACCGACGCAGTAGTCGACGGGCAGAGGCGGGTGAAAGCCCGCCATCTGGACGCCGTTCAAGTACCAGGGGTTCGTGTCCGCATACTTCAGCAAGCCCAGATCCACCAGGTTGTTCTCGAAGATGTTCCCGGCGTTGTTCGGATTCTCGTGGAAGGAGATGAGCCCCACGTCGTGGAAGTAACAGCCGCGGACGACGTTCTTCGGCGTGTTCAGGATCATCGCACCCGAGGTCACCCCGCCCCCGCCGAGCGGGCTCCAGTGCGTGTTATAGGTGTTGCTCCACTTCGGGCGATAGTTCGGCGGCGGCCAGGCCTTGCTCACCTGGTTGCCGTTGGCGTTGCCCGTGCCGGGGGTGCTCGAGACGCCATTGGGCACGGACCAGGGTCCGTCGGCGAACTCGACGCCCTCGAACGTCAGCCCGTAGAAGCGGTCGAGCGCGCCGCTGTTGGAGTGCACCAACTCGTTGCCCTGACTGCCGTGGATCTTGCCGTGGCGGAACGTGATGTCGTGGACGACGTTCCGCGGCCCGTAGCTCGAGTTACTGGCGATGGGGTTGACGAGATAGGTGTCGCCGCCGATGAAGCGAGGGAACGTCGTGCCGGTGCTGACACCGGACATGGCGCTGGACCGCGAGTTGTAGGCGATGTCGAAGTCCTCGAACAGCAGATGGTGCGCGTTGCCGAGCTGCAGGATGCCCGTGGTCGCCCACCAGAAGTAGAATGTCCGTCCCGAATCGACCCCGCCGACGTGGTTGGTGAAGCGGATGTACGTGGTCGGCGCCGTCGACCCGTTCCCCTGCGTCAGCACGTGCTTGGAGTGCGGCAGCTCGACGGGCCCGTATTGCCCGGTGCCGACGGCGTCAGGCGCCGCGCCCGAGGCTGTCTGCACGTAGCCGCGCGGCCTGCCGCAGGTACCCGTCCCGGCACCGGTGCAGCAGAACCACGGCACTTTGTTCGCCGTGCACTTCCGGGCCATGATCGGGTAGGGCCAGTACTGATCGCGCCCCGGCGTGAACGCCGGCATCCTGGGGGGCGACCCGGCGGTCGGCGCGTCGGAATAGAGGATCTCGAAGATCTTCGGGGCGCCGCCCACCGGCGCGAGCGCGGGCTGGAAGGCGACCCCGGGCCCCTCGACCCCGCCGTCCCAGGAGTTCGCGGTGCTCAACCCGAGGACCGTATAGAAGAGGTTGGGCACGGTGGCGCAGGTGCCCCCGCCCAGGCAGTCGCCGTTCGCCTCGCACACGGCGCCCGACAGCGACCCGCCGCTGCACCGCTTCGCGGGCAGCCAGGCCGAATTGCCGCAATGCCCTCCACGGCTGGAACCATGGATCTCGACATCGCCCGGCAGGCTCGTGTCCACGGAAATCGTGATGGGAGCGGCCGCCGTGCCGCCCGGCCCCCGGAGACTCTCCCAGAACCCCTGCCCTTCGCACGCCGCATAGCGTCCGGGACGAATCCACACCTGATCGCCGGGCCCGATGGTGCCGGCGTTGAGCGCGGTGATGAGCTTCCCCCAGGTTCGCCAGGGCGCGTTGGCACGCCCACTGCCCGAGTCGCTCCCGGTCTTGCCGTCGACGACCCACGCGCCACCGGCGGCGAGCGCGCAGTCGGCCGGGCAACTCGCCGCGCCCTCGGTCGCCTCGCACGCCCCGTTGCCGCACGCGGCCGGGGGGGGGCCGCAGTCGGCCGCGCAACTGGCGGAGCTTTCCGTCCCGTTGCACGCGCCGTCGCCGCACACCGGCGAGGTTCCGTTCACGATTGGGCTCTCAGGTGGCCCCGTGCCGCCCGGCACGTAGTAGGGATTCGAGGTGATGACGAGCTTGTCGAGCACGAAGCCGTCTTCGCGCATCCACACGTTCAGGGTATGCACGCCGGGGGTGCCGACGGTCAGGGTCGCCACGGGCCCGGCCATCGTGCTGCTCGACCACGTCCAGGCGGTCCCGAAGCCCGAGATCCGGCTGCTGGCCGCTGCCGGCGTTCCGTCGAGGCCCGCGTGATACGAGTCGTCCGCCGCCGTTCCGCCCATCCCGCGGGCCCAGAGGTAGTGCGTCCCCGTTTTGACGAAGTCCACGCGGAAATCCAGCCGCGGACTGCCGGTCGCATACCCGGAGTCCTGATTGCCGCCGGTGTTGGGAAGGGCCTGGAGGGCGGTGCCACTCGCGGCCGCGAGCCAGCTCCGCCCGCCCTGGGCCGTGTTGGACGTGAAGTGTTCCGCTTCGACCGAGACGAGACCGTTGAGATCGGTGCCCTGCGTGAAGGCGCCCGCCGAAGCCGACGCGGTCGCCGTCCGGCGTGCGCTCTCCGCCGGCCCGAGGGCGGCGGGCGCGAAGCCGGGATCCGTGGCGAGGACCAGCTTGTCGACGATGAAGCCATCCTCGCGCATCCAGACATCCACGACGTGCACGCCGATCGTGCCGACGTGCACCGTGGCCACGACACCGTCCATCGTATCGCGCGACCACGTCCAGGCGCCGCCGAAGCCGGCGATGCGATCGGCGCTCGCGAGCTCCACGCCGTCGAGGCCCACGTGCACGGAATCGTCGGCCGGCGTGGCCCCGATGCCGCGCACCCACACGTAGTGCGTGCCCGTCTTGACGAACTCCACGCGGTACTGGAGGCGCGGGCTCGACGCCCCGTAGCCGGTATTCCGGACGACGCCGGTGTTGGGCGTGGCCTGGAGCGCCGCGCTTGCGGACGCCCCAGACGGCGCCGACGCCACGAAGCTCTGCCCGCCGTTCCCACTGTTCGCCTCGAAGTGCTCCGCCTCGATCGAGACCACGCCGTCAGAGGCCTGGAGAAACTCGCCGCCGGTCGTCGCGGCCGTCACATCACTCCCGGCGGTGAGCGCCGCGATGACCGCGAGGAACGTCAGCTGGACACACGTCATCCGACCGCAGGATCCGAAACCGCGCATGTACTTCCCCTCACATCGTTTCGTTCTGCACCGTGCCACCGGACTGCACAGCACGAGTGATGCTGAACGTACCGCGGCGGGAGCGGATGCGAAGGCTCCGCTCCTGACCGCGCGAAGTCAATCAGACGATGGTCGGAGGGCATCGGTCGCCCGCGCAACGATCGCGCGGGCGGCTCGCACGGGTCAGCCGCGCTGCGCGGCGCGCGCCAGCGACGGCGCCAGCGCGCGCCGCAACACTTTGCCGTTGCGCGTGCGGGGCAGGTCGTCCACCAGATACACCTGCCGCGGCGTCTTGTACGCGGCGACGTGCTCGCGTGCGAAGGCGAGCACGTCGCCGGGCGTCAGCTCGCGCGTCCGTGGCACGACGTAGGCCGCGACCACCGTCTTCTCCGGCCCCGCCGTCTCGCCGACGACCGCGGCGTCGGCGATGTTCGGATGCGACTTCAGCACCCGCTCCACCTCGTGCGGCGACACCCGGTAGCCGAAGGTGTTGATGAGGTCGTCGCGGCGCCCGAGAAACCAGACGTAGCCGTCCGCGTCGCGCCGGGCATAGTCACCGGTGAGGAACCAGTCGCCACGCATGCACGCCGCCGTCTCCTCGGGCCGATTCCAGTAGCCGAGCATGAGCCCGGGATCTGCGCGACGGATGCAGAGCATACCCTCCACGCCGGGCGGCACCTCGGTCAGGCTCTCGGGATCGAGCAGCCGGACGTCGTGCCCCGGCTGGACGAAGCCCGCCGACCCGGGCCGGATGGGCCGCGACACCGTCTCGCAGAGGTAGTACGAGCACTCGGTCATCCCGAGCGCCTCGTAGATCTCGAGCCCGAAGCGCTGGCGCCACTGGGCCAGCACCTCCGCCGACAGCGGCTCCCCGGCGCTCATGCAGTGGCGGAGCGTCGGGACATCGGCGCCGCCGTACGCGGTCTTCTGCAGTATCTGGCGATAGATCGTGGGCACGCCGATGAAGATCGTGGCGCCGTGGCGGGCGATGCGCGCCGGCCAGCGCGTCGCATCGGTGGCGCCTTCGTGCACGATCGTCGTGTGCCCGCGGAAGAGCGGGTCCATCAGGCCCGTGCCCAGGACGTAGGTCCAATTGTACTTCCCCGCGTGGAGGACGCGGTCGCCAGCCGGATCGAAGTCGAACCAGTAGGCCGACGACGGCTGCCGGCCGAGTAGCGCCCGGTGGGCGTGGAGCACCCCCTTCGGATAGCCCGTGGTCCCCGACGTGTAGACCAGATACGCCGGGTCGGCCGCACGCGTCGGGTGGGACGGATCCCAGCGGTCGATGGTCGCGAGCGCCGCATCGAGGCACTGCACGCGCAGCCGGCGTCCCGCGGGCGCCGGCCCCTCGCCCAGCAGCAGGACGTCGCGCAGCGCGGGCAACTCCTCCAGGACGTCGCGCATCGCGTCCCAGGTCGTGCGGTCGGTCACGAGGAGAACCGCGCCGGAGTCGCCGGCGAGGAATCGCACCTCGTCGGGCGCGAGCAGGGTCGACGTCGGGACCGGCACGGCGCCGCGCTTGAGGGCGCCCAGGAAGGAGACCGGATAGGCCAGACAATTCGGCAGCCGGATCAGGACTCGATCGCCGGCCGCGCAGCCGGTATCGCGCAGGAGCTGTGCGAACCGGCTGGTGCGCTCGGCCAGCATCGCGAAGTCGAGCGTCTCCGTTCCGGCATCGTCGCGGTCCACGATCACGGCCGCTCGCTCCGCGACCGGCGTTCCCAGATGCGCATCGGTGCACGCGACCCCGATGTTGAACGAGTCCGGGACGGTCCACACCCAGGGCGGGAAGGGTCGCATGGGGCCGGCGGCCGCAGCCGTCCCGCCCTCCAGCAGGCGCATGCGCCCGCCTAGCTCAGGGTGGTCCGGTGCGTCAAACTCCTCCCCTTCCATGTCATCGCCCTCGCCGACCCCGCCGCAGCGCGCGGGCGCGCCCCCCCAACGGGCGCGCTGGCGCATCGCACTCCGCTCGCTCCAGATGGCGCGGGCCGGCTCCGCCGCGACGGCCGTCCTGATCCGCGAGGGGGTTCGCCTGCGGCGGCGGGGCGCCCGCGACGCCCTGCCCCGCGCCGCCGGCCGCGCGCTG
Organism: uncultured delta proteobacterium; assembly: GCA_963851365.1. Classification (GTDB taxonomy): domain Bacteria; phylum Desulfobacterota; class Binatia; order DP-6; family DP-6; genus CAVQLX01. The sequence continues at coordinate 381,501 of CAWKPA010000004.1, forward strand.
GTCCGCCTGTGCACGGCGCTCGGCGCCACGTTCATCAAGGTCGGGCAGATCGCCTCCACGCGGGCGGACCTGCTGCCGCAGCCGCTCGTCGAGGAGCTGTCGCTGCTGCGCGATCGCGTGCCCGCCTTCCCGTTCGCCGCGGTCCGCGAAACCGTCGAGCAGGCGCTGGGCCGGCCGCTCGACACCATCTATGCGGAGTTCGAACCGGAGCCGGTGGCTGCCGCCTCGGTCGCACAAGTCCACCGCGCCGTGCTGCGGGTCGGCGGCGACGTGGTCGCCGTGAAGGTGCGCCGGCCCGACATCCTGGAGAAGGTCGCACTCGACCGGTCGATCCTGCTCTTCCTGGGCCGCACACTCGAGCGCCTGGTGCCGTCGTTCCGGCTCATGTCGCTCGCGGGCGCACTGCAGGCCTTCTGCGATGCCGTCGAGGAGCAGAGCCACCTGACGAACGAGGCTGCCCACAACCGCCGGTTCACGGCGAACTTCGCCGACGACCCCGACGTCCGCTTTCCCCGACTGGTGCCGGAGGCCTGCGCCGACGCGGTGCTCACCATGGAATTCGTGGAGGGCGTGCGGGAGGCCGAGCTGGAGGCCCGTGGCATCGACGTTCGGCGCGTGGTCGAGGCCGGCATGCGGTGCGTCTGCCGCATGGTCTTTCTGCATGGCTTCGTCCACGCCGATCTCCACCCCGGCAATGTCCGCTTCACGGCTCCCGGCCGCATCGTGCTGCTCGACCTCGGCCTGGTCGGCGAACTCGAGGACGGCGACCGGCTGCGCTTCGCCGCCCTGTTGTTCGCGCTCTCCACCGGCGACGGCCGCAGCGTCGCCCGGATTTTCCACGAGAACGCGCCGCACACCGCCGTCGCCGACTACGCCGCCTACGAGAACGAGATCGTCGCCTTCGTCGACGGCGTGCGTGCCCGCGGGCTCGCCAATCTGCAGGTGACGCTGGAGATCGGCCGGATCTTCGACATCCTGCGCCGCCACCACATCCAGTCGCGCAGCCACATGACGATGGTGAACCTGGCGCTGATGACCGCCGAGGGGATGGGCAAGCGCCTGGCGCCGGGCCTCTCGCTCACCGATGCCGCGTTGCCGTATCTGGCCGAGGCACTCGGGCGGCCGGCGCCCGCGCCGGTGGACTGACGCGCCCGTCCGAGGCAGAGAAGGGGCGCCCATGACGAAGCTCGCCGCGCCCAGCGGCTTCCGCGACTTCCTGCCCGCCCAGCACCGCAAGCGCCGCGATCTGGTCCGGCGCATTCGGGACGCCTACGAGTCCTTCGGTTTCGAAGGCATGGACACTCCGGCCATGGAGTCGCTGGCCGTGCTTCTCGGCAAGGGCGGCGGGGAGAACGAGAAGCTGATGTTCCAGGTGCTGAAGCGCGGCGCCGAACTCGCCCGCGCCCTGGCGTCCGGCGGCGAACTGGGGGACCTGGCCCTGCGTTTCGACCTCACCGTACCGCTCGCGCGCTACTACGCCACCCATCGCGGCGCGCTGCCCGCCGTCTTCAAGCGCTATCAGATCGGACCCGTCTGGCGCGCGGAGCGGGCGCAGCATGGGCGCTTCCGCGAGTTCGTCCAGTGCGACGTCGACGTGCTCGGCTCCTCGTCGATGGCCGTCGAGGCCGAAGTGATCCTCGCCACCACGACCGCGCTGGCACGCCTCGGCTTCGAGGGTCTGGTCGTCCGGCTCAACTCCCGCCCGCTCCTCGCCACGCTGCTGGCGTGCTGCGGCGTCCCCGAGGACCACCTCGGCGCGGCCGTGGTCGCGATCGACAAGCTCGACAAGGAGACGCCCGACGCCGTGGCGCTCGAGATGGCGTCGAAGAACGTGCCCGGCGATGCGGCCCGCGTGCTGCTGGACCTCCACGCTGCCGTCCAGTCGATGTCGGACGACGCCCGCCTCGACGAGGTCGCCCGACGCACCGGCGATGCCGGCGCGCCGCTCCTCGCCGCGCTGCGCGAGGTCATCGCCATCACGCCGCCTCTCCCGTCCGGCACGATGCGGTTCGATCCCTTCCTCGCCCGCGGCATGGACTACTACACGGGCCCGATCTTCGAAATCGGCGCCGCCGGCGTGCCGTTCAGCCTCGCGGGCGGCGGCCGGTTCGACGACCTGGTCGAGCGCCTGGCGGGCGTGCACGTGCCCGCGTGCGGGTTCTCGATCGGGTTCGAGCGCGTCTACGGCTTGATGGAGGAACGCGGCCTCTTCGACGCGGCGGCCCGCGCCGCGGACGTCCTGATCGCCCTCCCCGCGCCCGAGGCCGCCGCCGGGGCGCTCGCCCTCGCCGCCGAGCTGCGCGCGGCCGGGCTGCGCGTCGACGTCTTTCCGCACGCCGCCAAGCTCGGCACGCAGTTCGACGTCGCCGACCGCAAGAGCATCCCGCTCGCGATCGTCGCCGACCCGGAGAGACTCCGCGCCGACCGGCTGGAGATCCGCCACCTGGCGACGCGCGCCAACACGCCCGTGGAACGAGCGGCCGTCGTCGCGTGGATCCGGGAGCGGCTTTCCCGGCCCTGACGTCGCCAGCGGTCAGCCGGCGAGCGGCGAACCGTAGCGATCCACGAAGCAGCTGTGTGCGAGCGGGCGGCGCGCCAGTCGCTTCGGGAACGGCCTCTCGGGCCAACCGAGCGCCACCATCGCCGCCGTGAGGACGTCGTCCGGGATGTCGAGCAGCGCCTTCACCTCGGGCTCGACTGCGCAGAGCAACGTCGTGAGCGCCGTGCCCAGGCCCTCGGCGCGTGCGGCCAGCAGGAGGTTCTGCACCGCGGGGTAGATCGACGCGCCGCCCACGACCGACAACCGTTCGAGGTGGCGGTCGGTCGCGAGGAGGTCGCCGATCCGCGCGCAGACGACGAGCAGGACCGGCACGCCGGCCAAGTGGCGGGCAAAGTGGTCCGCGTTCGCCAGCAGCCGCGGGAGCGGAGCGCCGGGGCGCGACGTGGCACGCGAGACGTACTGCTCCCAGAGCGGGAGGTAGAGACCGGCCAGCCGCCGGCGCAACGCCGGATCGCGGACCGCGACGACACGGACACCCTGCCGGTTGCCGCCGGTCGGCGCCCAGCGCGTGGCGTCCAGCACGCGGCGCAGGACGTCGTCGGGCACGGGGTCGGGCCGGTAGAAGCGGCACGTCCCCGCGGTCTCGAGCACCGCGCGGAGGTCCATCAGCGAGGCGTCCACTCGGCGGGCATGCGCTTGATGCCGTGGATGAAGCCCGAGAACAGCATGTCCGGCGCGCCGGTCACGCGAATGTCGGGCATGACGCGGAACAGCTCCTCGAACATGACCGTGATCTCGCGCCGCGCCAGGTTGGCGCCGAGGCAGAAGTGCGCGCCGCCCCCGCCGAACGCGACGTGGTCGTTCGGCGTCCGCGTGACGTCGAACCGATAGGGGTCGTCGAAGACCCGCTCGTCGCGGTTGGCGGAGTTGTACCACAGCACCACCTTGTCGCCGGCGCGGATGGTCTGCCCGCCGATCTCGATGTCGCACGTGGCGGTCCGACGGAAGTGGATGACCGGCGTGGCCCAGCGCACGATCTCTTCGACCGCCGTCGGCGCCAGCCCGGCGAAGTCGGCCATCCAGGCGCGCCGCGCATCGGGGAAGTCGGTGAGCGCCTTCATGCCGTGGCTGATCGCGTTGCGTGTGGTCTCATTGCCGGCCACCACCAGGAGGATGAAGAAGGAGGCGAACTCCGCGGGCGTGAGCCGGTCGCCGTCGACGTCGGCCTGCATCAGCACGCTCGTGATGTCGTCGCGCGGCGACGTCGTACGCTCCTCGCCCAGCGCCTGCGCGTACTGCGACAACTCGATCGCGGCGGCCATGAGGACGTCCATCGTCGTGCCGTACTCCGGGTCGCCGATGCCGAGGATGACGTTCGACAACTCGAACATCCGCCGATTGTCGGCCTCGGGGATGCCCATCATGTCGCAGATGATCTTGAGCGGCAGCGCTGCCGCGATCTCCTCGACGAAGTCGCACCGTCCTTTCGGCGCCACCGCCTCGACGATGCGGCGCGCCTGCTGGCGCACCGTGTCCTCGAGCGACGCCACCACGCGAGGCGTGAAGCCACGGTTCACGAGCTTGCGGAGCTTGGTGTGGCGGGGGGCGTCCATATTGATCATGGAGCCGAAGAACTCGAGCAGTTCGGCGGGCAGGTCGCCGATGTTCGAGCCGCGACCGGAGATGAAGGTGTCGGCGTCGCGCGACGCCCGCACCACGTCGTCGTGCCGCACGAGTGCCCAGAACCCCGGGCCTGGCGGGAAGCCCGGGAACTCCGGTTCCGCGTGGAACGACACCGGCCGCTCGGCGCGCAGCCGCGCGAAGATGCCCTCGCGGTCGGGGCGCGACCACACCTCGGCGGCGCCCAGCGCGATGTCGTCGACGGCGAGGTCGGTGGTGGGGGTGGGGACGGTCATCGGTCGTGTCCTCCTCAGGCCCGGAACGCCAGGTGCGCCCGGGCCTGTCCGAGCGCCCGCAACGGGTCGGAGAGCGACGCCAGCTCCAGACGCAGGTACGAGCGGCCCGGCACGCCCGTGACGGTGTACGCGTCCGGGGACCAGGTGCCGTCGGCGCGCTGCGCGCTCAGCAGATGCTCGACGCCGGCGGCCACCGCCGGATGGTCGGGCCCGCGCGCGGCGAGCAGCGCCATCACCGCCCACGCGGTCTGCGCCGGCGTGCTCCCACCGACTCCGCGCTGCGCTTGGTCGTCGTAGGACGACACGCGCTCGCCCCAGCCGCCGTCGGTGTTCTGCCGGCCGACGAGCCAGTCGACCCCCCGGCGAATGATGGCCGCGTGGGGTTCCTCGCCCACCGCGACCAGGCCGGCGATGGCGCGCCACGTGCCGTGCAAGGCGTTCACCCCCCAGCGACCCGTCCAGCTGCCGTCGTCGTGCTGCCGGCGCGCGAGGAAGTCCGTCGCGCGCCGCAGACGGCCATACGTGCCCTTGAATCCGTGGGCCGCGGCGGCCTCCAGCACCCAGCCCGTGGTATCGGCGCACGGCGGGTCGGTGACGCCCTCGAGGTCGGGGAACGGAACGGCCGCCAGCGCACGCGAATCGTTGTCGGCATCGAACGCGGCCCACCCGCCGTCGCGGCTCTGCATGCCGAGCAGCCACGCGATGCCGTGCGCGAGCGCATGGCGTCCGGCCGGGTGCACCGCGAGGGGCAGATCCTGCAGCACCGACAGCACGAGCGCCGACACTCCGACGTTCGGGTAGAAATCGTTGCCGGGTTGCGCCGCCCACCCACCGGGATCGAGGCCCGGGACGCGCAGCGCCCAGTCACCCGCCCGGTAGATCTGCTGCGCCGCGAGCCAGTCGCCGCCGCGCGCCAGCGCCGGATGGCCCGGCGGCAGCCCCGAATCGAGCAACGCGCGCATCGCCGTCGCGGTATCGAGCACGGGCATGACGCACGGCTGGGCCACCAGCCCGGCGCCGCGCTGCACCAGCAGGTCGTCGAGTCCTTGGAGACCGCGCACCATCGCGGGATGATCCTTGGCGAACCCGATGGCGTGGAGCGCCAGCACCGAGTGCACGATGGCCGGCTGGATGCCGGCCCACTGCCCACTGGTGTTCTCGTGCCGCAGCACCCATTCGATCGCGCGCGCCACCGCCCGCCGGCGCATCGGTCGCCACGGCACCCGCCCGAGGACCGCCAGGGTGCGATCGAGCGCCAGGAACAGGTTCCGCCACGACACGAGCGAAGCCGAGCGGCCGAACGAGAGGTCGGCCGGCGTCGGCTCGCGGAGCCAGAGATCCTGGACGTCGGCCTCGGGCGGCACCCGCTGCTCGGGAGGATGCACCATCAGGAGCGAGAACGGCACCAGTGTGGCGCGCGTCCAACTGGCCAGGCGAGACACGTTGAGCGGCGCCCACGGCGGCAGCAGGATCATCTCGACTGGCACGCGCGGCACCGCCGACCATGGAAATTGGCCGAAACAGGCGAGCCAGAAGCGGGTGAACATGCCGGCGCGGGCCAGCCCCCCTCCCCCGAGGATGACCTCGCGCGCGCGCACCAACTCCGGCGTCGTCGCGGCGACCCCGGCCAGCTTGAGCGCCAGGTACGCCTCGATGGTGGTGGAGAGATGGGCGGGCTGCTCGGGCGCCAGCGCCCAGCCGCCGTCGGCACCCTGCGTGGCGAGCAGCCGCTCGGCCATGCGCGCCTCCTGCTCGGGGCGCTGGCGCCCGACGAGGCGGTTCACGAACAGGTACTCGGCCTCGAGGTTCGCCGCCGCCTCGACCACGCCCTGCCAGTGGCCGGCCGGATGCTGACGCGACAGGAGGGCGCCGGTGGCGCGGGCGATGGCGACGTCGAGGCGTTCGTCCGGACCGGACCGGTGAATCGGCTCCCCCGCACGCATGGAGTGTTCTCCCTAGCACCGGCCGACCAGCCTCACCACAACGGCGGTGACCGGTCGCCGGCACCGGCTTGACGGGAGGCCCCCAGCCACACTAGCCAATTCGGGCATGACGCGAACACGGTTGCCCATCGCGATCGCGCTCTGCTGCGTGGCCGCATTGGTCGATCCGCCAGCCCATGCCGTCGTCCTGTGCGCGAAGGCGAAAGGCGGCGAGCCCGCCGGCGTGGTGCGCCTGCGAGCGGCCTGCAAGCGCCGCGAGCGGCAAGTCGACCCCGCGGCACTCGGCCTGCTCGTCGCGGGCCCGCCCGGCGTCCCCGGAACGCCCGGGACCCCCGGACCCGCCGGGGCGGCAGGGGCCGACGGGCAGCTGCGCATCTACGGCGACGGCTCGGCTGGCGCCCGCACGGTGACCGCCGACACGATGTTCGACGAGCCCAACCTGCAGTTCACGAACTTCACCGTGGCGAGCGGCGTCACGCTGACGATCCCGAGCGGGACGGTAATCCGCTGCACGGGGGCCTTCACCAACAACGGCACGATCCTGGTCGGCCACGGAAGCCCCGGAGCCAAAGAAGCCGTCCGTGCGTCGACCATCGACTCGACCTACCAACCACCGGGCCAGGGCGTCGCGCTCGCGCCGGCCGCCCGGGGAGAGCTCGGACCGGCCGGCAACTTCTACTTCGGCGGCTTCGGCGGCATCGGCTTGAGCGCGGCGCAAGCGCGCAGCGTCCTACGGCCTGGCGTCAACGCCGGCGGCGGTGGTTCTTGCGGCGTGTTCTCGGGCAGCGATGGCGGCGGCAGCCTGACCGTGCTCGCCGCGGGCCCGATCGTCAACGCCGGCACGGTGCGCGCCGATGGCGCCGGCCCTGGCGTCTTCGGCAGTGGCGGCGGCGCGGGGGGCGTGATCGTGCTGGCGTCGAAGGAACGCGTCGCGAACTCCGGCGTCGTTCGCGCCCACGGCGGTGCCGGCGGCCCGAACGGCAGCTCCGACGGCCCCGGCGGTGGGGGCGGCGGGGGCATCGTCCACCTCTTGTCGCCGGTCATCGATGACGCCGGCACCGTCACCGTCGCGGGCGGCGCCGCCGGCACCCTGACCGGCACCACCGCCTCGGGGCTGCGCGCGGGCGGCGGGGCGGGCGGATCGTGCGGCGGGAGCGGGGGCGGGGGCGGCAGCGTCGGCAGCAACGACGTCGCGCAGGTGGCGGGCGCGGGCAGCCCGGGTCACGTCCTCCAGACGGTGGCCGACCCGACCGCGCTCTTCTGACCATGCACGTCGGGACGGCGGTCATCTTCCAGAATCCGGGCGCCGCGCGTCCGGACCACGCGGTCTACGCCCAGGATCTCGCGCTCGCCGACCTCGCCGAACCCCTCGGGTTCGAGTCGGTCTGGGGCGTGGAGCACCACTTCACCGACTACACGATGTGCCCCGACGTCCTGCAGTACCTCACCTGGATCGCCGCGCGCACGAAGACCGTCCGGGTGGGGTCGATGGTGGTGGTGCTGCCCTGGCACGACCCCCTCCGGGTCGCCGAGCAGGTCTGCATGCTCGACGCCATGAGCGGCGGCCGGTTCATCCTGGGGATCGGGCGCGGGCTCGGTCGCGTCGAGTTCGACGGCTTCCGGCTCTCGATGGAGGAGGCGCGCGGTCGGTTCGTCGAGAGCGCGGAGATGGTGCTGCGCGGGCTCGAAACGGGCGTCTGCGAGTACGACGGCCGGTGGATCCGCCAGCCGGCCGTCCCGCTCCGGCCCGCGCCGTGGAAGTCGTTCCGCGGCCGCACGTATGCGGCCGCCGTCTCCGCCGAGTCGATGCCGATCGTCGCGCGGCTCGGCGTCGGCATCCTCGTGATCCCGCAGAAGCCCTGGGAGACCATGGAGCGCGAGCTGGGCGATTACCGCTGCCACTTCCGCGAGGCGCACGGTACCGAGGCGCCGCCGCCCGTCGTCGCCGGATGGACCTTCTGCGACGAGGACGCCGGGCGGGCGCGCGAGATGGCCGTGCGGTACATCGGCGGCTACTGGGAATCCGTCATGCGGCACTACGAGTTGGTGGGCGACCACCTGCAGCACACGATGGGCTACGAATACTACGCCAAGCTGCAGCAGGTGGCGCGCGCCAAGGGCGGTACGGACGGACTCACGGAGTTCTTCCTGGACCTGCAGGTCTGGGGCACGCCGGCGCAGTGCGAGGAGAAGATCCGCGACATTCGGCGGCGCACCGGCTGCGAGACGTTCGTCGGCGTCTTCAGCTACGCCGGCATGCCGATCGCCGAGGCCGAGCGGAGCATGCGGCTGTTCGCAGGGACGGTCATGCCGCGGCTGCAAGCCATCCCGCGCGCGACGGCCTGACGACCGCAGGCGGGTGGCGCAAGCCGCCGATCCGGCGGCATCCGGGACGTCACCGGAGGCCGGCGCGGTCGCGCAACGCGGCATCCAGCGCGCGCGCGCAGCGCGCGCCGGTGCGGCGGCGCGTGCCGGAGCGGCTGGCCAGATCGGCCGCCTCGAGCCAGGCCCCGGCGACGGCGGCCGCATCGGCGCCGCCCGCGAGCTGCCGGCAGGCTCGATCGACCCGGGCGCGGAGCGCGCGCGGGGCGCGGCCCGGGGCGCACACCGCCGTGGCGCGGCGCTCCCACCCGCAGCTCGCACGCGCCGTCACCGCAGCCGTCCGCCCGGTGCCACCGTGCGCGCAGCGTCCCAGGAACCGCGTCACCGCGGCGGCCGCGTTGCCCGCCGCCAGCCGATACCAGGCGAAGAACTGCTGCGGAAAGCCGGGGAGGCCGAGGGGGTCGCCGGCGCCATCGGAGACGCCGCGAAATGCGACGAACGGCACGTCGTGCGCCCGGGCGACGCGCGCGACGGCGGCGGTCTCCATGTCGACCACGCTGGGGCCCCGCGCAACAGCGGACTGCGCGGCCCCGCCCGGGTCGCAGCCGAAGACATCGTCGCCGCCCGGCGTACACGGCAGCGCGCGGCCGCCGAACGGATCCTCACTGCGCCCCACCCCGCCGACGAGCACCTCGGGCTGGTGTGGTAGGCAGACGACCGGCCCCGGCGCCACCGGGGCGCAGCGCGCCAGCGCCGTCCGGGGGGCGGCCCGGGCCGCCCCCCGCAGCAACGCGGCGCTGGCGTCGAAGCGGGACCCGTCATCGCCCTCCCATCGCGCGGCCACGGTCACGTCGCCGATACGTGCGGACGAGCCGGCGACGCCCGACACGATCACCGCGGCGACGTCGAAGCGGTCGAGCACGAGCCGTGTCGTGGCCTCGGCGTTAACCAACCCGATGCCGAGCAGGCCGAGCACCACGGGCGCGCCGCCCAACGTCCCGACGCGCAGCACCCGATCCCCCACGACCAGCGTCTCCCGCACGGTCGCGCGCGCGAGCAGCGGCGCCAGCTCGGCAGGCAACGCCGCCAGGACGGCGAACCGTGGTGGCCGGCCGCATCGACCCGACGCCAGCGCGCAGAGTCCATCGCCGAAGGACCGTGGCGGCGCCGCAGCCAGCGCGCTCCCCCCGAGCACGCACACCGCCGCGATCGTCGCAGCGCACACCATGGCACACGGGCGCCGCCCGCCGACTCGAGAACTGGCCGGCGCTGGCTTGCCGCCACCGGGCGGAGTCGCGTATCGAGGCCGCATGACCCCTGCCGACCTGGTTGAGATCGAGCTCATCAAGCGCGTCAAATACCGCTATATGCGGTGCCTCGACCAGAAGCTGTGGGACGAGATGGCGACCTGCCTCGCCGAGGACGCGGTAGCCATCTACAGCGGCGGCAAGTACGCGTTCGAGGGCCGAGACGCCATCCTCGAGTTCTTCCGCCGGGCGATGAGCGCCACCTCGTTCCTGTCGAGCCACCGGGTGCATCATCCGGAGATCGACCTGACGGGGCCGACCACCGCGATGGGCACCTGGGCGCTGGAGGACGTCGTGATCGATACCCGGCGCGACTTCGCGCTGCGCGGCGCGGCCTTCTATGTCGACGAGTACGTGAAGCGCGACGGCGACTGGCTGATCGCCCGCACGGCCTATCGCCGCACGTTCGAAGAGATCTGGCCGCGCAGCCAGCCGGGGCCGCAGACCCTCACCGCCAGCTGGTGGGACACGGGCGGCGTGAGCCAGCTGCCGGTGCCGGACGAGCTGGCCAACCTGCCGCGTTCGAGCCTGACGCGCGGTTGACCGCCGGCCTTTGAAACGCCGACGTCGAGCGCGTACGGTTGACGACACGATGCGGTACGCCCGCGCGACGCTCGTCGCCCTCGCCTTCCTGTGCTGCGCCGGCCCGGCCGCCGCCCAGCGTGTCGGCTCGCTGGCGGAATGGAAACAGCGCGTGCTCGACCCCGTCCCGCTCGGGCTGGCGCCATATCCCGGTGCAGCGTTCAACATGAAGTTCACCATCGACCAGATCCGGCTCGACGAGACCCCCGCGAAGATGGCGGTGTACGTCATGCCGCTCGACGAGCTGGAGCCGGCGGCGCAATTCTTCGCCAAGCAGCTCGGCACCTCCGTACAGGTCACCGACCGCGGCTCATTGGGTCCGCTCCGCGAGGTGCGTGCCAAGCCGGACGACGCGAAGCGGGCCGGCGTGAGCGTCCGCGTCGAGGCCTCGGAGTGGGCGACCGGCAAGGGGCAGATCTGGCTCAGACAGGACCCGCCGGCCGCCGCCGCTGCGCCCTGAATCGGCGCCGATCCGGCCGCCGGCGGATCGTTTCCTTCGTCACCCACCCGATGCGGTCGCCCCGGCGGCGTGGACATGCACCGCAAAGGTCAGCGCGCCAGCTTCCTCCAGGCGCCGCGCCACGAACTCCGGCCGCCGCGCCAGCGCAATGACGGCGCCGCCGGCGCCGCCGCCGGTGAGCTTGGCGCCGAGCGCGCCGGCCGCGCGGGCCGTGGCGACCAGAGCCGCCACCTCGTCGGAGGACACGCCGAGCGCCTCGAGCAACGCCTGATTGTCGTCGAAGGCGCCACCGAGCGCGGCGAGGTCGCCGCGGGCGATGGCAGCGGTCCCGCGCTCGACCACGGCCCCGACCGCGTCGAAGAGCGCCTCGTAGCGGGCGCGGTCGGCTTCCCACCGCGCACGGAGGCTCCCGACGGCAGCGCCGGTGCTCCGCGGGAGCGGGCCGAACGCGATGACGAGCGGAAACGCCCCCGGCGGGTCGAGCGGCGTGACGGCGGGCGGGTCGCCCCGCACGAAGCGGAAGCAGCCTCCGAGCGCGGCGGCGGCGGGGTCGATGCCTGACGGCGTGCCGTGGAACGTCGCTTCCAGGCGGCGGCCCAGCGCGAACTCCGTGGCCTGGTCGAGCCGGCGGCCACTCGCCGCCGCGAGCGCGCGCAGCGTCGCGACGGCGAGCGCGGCGGAGCTGCCGAGGCCACGACCGACTGGCAGGTCTCCGCACACGCGTGCGACCACGCGGCTCGGGTCGATACCGAGCAGAGCCGCCGCCTCGACGAGCATCGCCAACGGCCGCGGATCGGCGTCGAGCGGCTGGTCGGTGGCGAGCGCGGGGCCCGCTCCCTCCGTCACCTCCACCTCGAGGCCTAGCGGCAGCCCGGTCGCGAGCGCAGGCCGGCCGTAGACCACCGCGTGCTCGCCGAGCAGGATGACCTTGCCGCCCGCGCGCCCACACCCGTGCATCGGGTCCGCGCCCCCCATGCTGGCGCCGTGGCTCAGGACCGGGGCTCGAGCGCCCGCAACAGCTCGCGGGCTCGGTCGATCTTCACTTCCCCGCCGGCGATCAGCGCCTCGCGCAGCCGTTCGGCGTCGGCACCGCGCGCACCCGCCGCGTGCGACACCGCCCGCGCGTGCAACGCCATGTGCCCCTTTTGGATGCCCTCGGTGGCAAGCGCTCGCATGGCGGCCATGTTGGACGCCAGCCCCACGGCGGCCATGATGCCGGCCAGCTCACGCGCGGACGCGACGCCGAGCATGCGGAGCGCAAGGCGCACCCGCGGATGCGCCTCGGTCACTGGGCCCACCGTGGACACCGCCATGGGCATCTCGATGGTGCCGGAGAGGTGGCCGTCTTCGATGCTCCACCGCGTGAGCGAACGGTATGCGCCGTCGCGGCACGCGAACGCGTGCGCGCCCGCCTCGATGCCGCGCCAGTCCTGCCCCGTGGCCACGGCGACCGCGTCGACGCCGTTCATGATGCCCTTGTTGTGGGTGGCGGCGCGGTAGGGATCGGCCCAGGCGAACTCGTACGCATAGAGCATGCGCTCCGCGACTTCTTCGCCCGGCATGCCGTCGCGGCCGAGAGCCGTCACCGGGAGGCGCACCGCCGCGCGCGCCAGGCGCCGATCCGCCAGGTTGGAGAGGATGCGCAGACAGGCCGTCCCGCCCGATCTCCTCGACCATGTGCGCCAGCCCTTCGACGAGGGAGTTGGTGGCGTTGGCGCCCATGGCGTCACCGGTGTCGACGATCACGTGCACGACCACCATGGTCTCGCCGCGCGGCGTCGGGACCAGCCGGATCTCGATGTCGCGCGGCCCGGCGCCACGCTTGCAGAGGCCCGGCGTCAGCTTGGCAGCCGCCGCGAGGAGCTGGGGCCGCGCCGCCGCAAGCCGCTCGACCGCCCCCGCGGGATCGGGCACCCGCACGAGCTGGATCTGCCCGATCATGGCGCCGGCGTCGGCTTCGGCCACGAAACCGCCGCCCGCGCGGGCGACCAGGGCCGCGTTGGACGCCGCCGCGATCACCGACGGCTCCTCGACCACCATGGGGATGATGTACTCGCGGTCGTTCACGAGGAAGTTCAGCCCGACCCCGAAGGGCAGTGCGAACGTGCCGACGGCGTTCTCGACCATGATGTCGGCGGTGTCGAGCGGCAAGGCGTCGGCGGCAACCAGCGTCTCCACCTCGGTCGTCGTCAGGCCGAGCACCTCGACGAGCCGCTTCTGCCGCTCCGCCACGCTCAGCTGGTAGAACGCCGGTATCCGGGAACTAGTCATGCACCTCCTCCAGGGCGAGCACGCGAATCCAATCGCGCAGCCGACGTCCTAGCACAAGTCGCGTCGTCCGCAGCGCGGGCACGTCACGACAGCCGGTGAGCACCATGATGGTGCGCAATCCGGTGATCAACCGTCTCAGGTAATCGTCGACAGCGCTCGCCCCGCCGGTACGATACGCGCGCAGGACCGGCAATGCGACGCCAGCGGCGCGTGCCCCCAGGGCCAGGACCTTGGCCACGTCGAGCCCCGAACGAATGCCGCCGCTCGCCACGACGTCGAGGCCGAGACCCCGGACACCGGCCACCGCGGCGGCCGTCGGGATGCCCCACTCGGCGAGTTCCTCGCCGAGGGCGCGCTCGTCGCCGTCGGCGCGGAGCGTCTCCACCTTGATCCACGACGTGCCGCCGGCGCCCGAGACGTCGATCGTGCGCACGCCGACGTCGCGCAGGCGCAGCGCGACGCTGCGGGAAATGCCGCACCCGGTTTCCTTCGCGACCACCGGCACGGGTAGCTCCCGCACCAGCCGTGCGAACGCGGCCAGGCCGCCGCGAAAGTCGCGGTCGCCGCCGGGCTGCACCAGCTCCTGCGCGGGATTCAGATGGATGCACACGGCGTCGGCGCCGATGCGCTCCGCGAGCCGCGCCACCTCGGCCGACGGCGTCGCCGCCGCCTGCACCAGTCCCAGGTTGGCCAGCACCAGCGTGCGCGGCGCCCATTGCCGGACCGCGAAGGTGTACTCCAGCTCCGGCAGCCGCTGCATCGCGCGCTGCGAACCCAGCCCGAACGCGATGCCGTGGGCCTCGGCCGCCCGCGCCAGGTTGCGGTTGATGTCGGCCGCTTCGTCGGTGCCGCCCGTCATCCCCGTGATGACGAGCGGCGCGGCCAGCCGCTTCCCGACCAGGTCGGTGGACACGTCCACCTCCTCGACCGCCAGATCGGGGAGCGCATCGTGCACCAGATCGACCTCGTCGAGCAGCGTGGTCTTGCCCGCGAACTCCACGTCGCCGCGCTCGCAGAGATCCAGATGGGACCGTTTCCGGTCGCTGATGCTCTCAGGCATCCGACACCCCCTCGGGCGCGATCCCGACCGGCACCGGCAGGATCCGCCGCGCGCCAGGCGGCCTGGACCGCAGCGGCCTGGGCCGCGGACGTGGCGATCGCGATGCCGCAATCGCCGCCGCCGGCGCCCGATGGCTTGGCCGCCGCGCCCGCCCCGTTGGCGACGCGCACCAACCGCGCCAATTCGGGGGTGACGATGGGCAGGTCGAGGGCGACGCCGAGGCGGGCGAGTAGCGCCGCCGCGCGGTCGACGGCCGCCAGCAGGCGCGTAGCGTCACCGCACGCCACCGCCTCGGCCGCCTCGCGTGCCGCGGCCGTCAGCTCGGTGAAGACCGCCGGCCGCGGGCGCGCGGCGAAGCGCGCCAGCAGGGGCGGCGTGTGCGCCGACGTGCCGGTCCAGCCGGCGACGAGGTGCAGGCCGGCCGGCAAGGCGCGCGGCACCACCGCGAGGTCGGCCGCCGCCCGCCGCACCTCCACCACGCCGCCGGTCACGGCGGCGGCGACGTCCGCGCCGCTGCCCTGCCCCGCCTGGAAGAGCGCGTTCGGCCTCGAGCGCACGACGCAGCAACTCCGCACGCGACCCGCCCGGCTGCAACGCCGCAGTGGCGGCCACGATCGTCGCGGCGCTGCGGCCCAGTCCCAGCTTGCGTTCACCGACCAGGAACGGGCGCGAGTCCACGACGACACGCAGCGTCCGCGGCGGCTCGTGGCGCTGGCGCAGGGCCGCCAGCACGGCGCCGGCGTCGCCGCGCGGTAACGGCGCGCCGCTCGCCGCGTCGAAGCGATCCGTCCGCCCTTCCGCCAGCGACTCGACGATCACCCCACCGCCGCCCGGCTCCATGGTGACCCGCACGTCGCGGTCCACGGCCGCGACCAGCGCCGGCGCGCCGTCCAGGACCGCCCACTCCCCGGTCAGGAACAATTTGCCGGGCGCCCGCGCCGCCGTCACGCGCGCACCTCGGCGCCGCCGCCCGGGGCGCAGGTGACGACGCGCTCGACACCCGGCACGTCCCGCAGGGCCGCCGCCACGCCTGCGGCGGCGCCGGGAGCGCAGAGCACCTTCACCTGCGGCCCCGCGTCGATGGTGACGAACGCGGGCACACCCTCGGCACGCAGGGCCCAGACCCGGTGGACACACGCCACCGTGGCGCCGCGCCAGTACAGTAGCGGCGGCCGCGCCGCGAGACCGACCGCGTGCATCGCAAGCGCGCTGTGCTCGGCGAGGTGCCCGAGCGCGTCCAGATCGCGCGCGCGAATGGCGGCACGGGCCTCCGCGAGAGCGGCGCCGGCACCCTCCACCCACGCCGGGAAGAAGGGGGACGTCGCCGCGCGCGCCATGCCCTCGCGAGACGAGACGGCCTTCGGGCCGAGGCTGGTGATCGCCACCACGACGCGCAGGTCCCATGCATCTGGCGCGAGCAGCGGTTCTGCGATCGAGTCGCTACCATCCGGTCGCTCGCCGCGGTGCCACTCGACGAACCCGCCGAAGATCGACCGCGCCGCCGACCCGGAGCCCCGGCGCGCCAGCGCGGACAACGCCGGCGGCTCGAGTCGCATCCCGGCCGCGCGGCTGCCCGCCAGCGCCAGCGCGGCGAACGCCGCCGCCGACGACGCCAACCCCGCGCCTCGCGGCACCGTGCTCCGCGTCGTCGACCCGCGCACCGTCGTGCCGCCGCGCCTGCTCGCGGACCAGGTCGAGGAACCGCACCACGCGCTCCCGTTCGGCGCCCCCGCGGGTTCCCCGTCGATCGTCACCGCGTCGGGGCCCTCGGCACCGAAGGCCACCTCGGCTTCGACGGCGAGGCCATCCAGGGTCAGCGAGATGCTGCCCGTGGCCGGCAGGTTGAGCTCGGAATCGCGCTTCCCCCAGTACTTGACCAGAGCGACGTTGACGTTGGCGCGCGCGGTGACGGCGGTCCCGATCATGCGGGGGCCGCTTGTACTCCTTCCGTGCTCCTCGCGCACCCGGGCCGACGGACTCACCGACGCCCGCGGACGGCCGGGTCGGCCGCCGCGCCCCCCAACGCTTCGAAGAGGCTCGACTCCCGGCGGTAGAACCCGACGGTGTGCAGGGAGGCGCTCAGGCGGAGATAGGTGTAGTCGAGGTGATGGCAGACCTCGTGGAGGAGCGTGCGCAGGAACGTGCGGTACGCGACCACCTGCCCGCGCTTTGCGGTCCGCATCCAGAGGGTGATCCGGTCGCGACCGGTGCCGTTCGCGGGATGGTAGATGCCATGCAGCTCGCCCCGGCGATCGTGCGGCCGCTGCCCTTCGACGCAAACCCGCAGGGGCACCACCCCGAGCGCGCGGCAGACCCCGTCCGCGATCTCCTGGGCGACCGTCTCGACCGCGGCTTCCCGCTCGCCACGGAGCGCCGCCGGCAGCCGCTCGACGGCGGCGGCCAGCGCACGGCCCGGACGCACCGGCAGCGCAGGCACGCGATCGCTCTGGGCCGCCACGCGCTGTAGCGCCGGCGGGAGGCGGCGGTACCAGGCCGGGGGCGCACCGGGGGCAGCCATGAATCGCGGCGACCCTAGCCCACCGCCGCCGCAGGCCGACCGCCGATGGAGGCCGGCCCGCCGGCCGGCAACATCCCCGGACGGTTCTCATCGCTGCGAGTGCGACGGCCGTCTCGGTGGCCCAGGGTCGCGCGCATGGGAACGGCATGCGCACGGGCCCCCAAAAGCGGCCGACCGATCGGTCGGACGGGCTCGGCACGGCTGTTGCTCCCCTCCGCCCGCCATAGGAGGCGTTCCGATGGCGGATTTTCTCTCGGCGTATTCGATCCAGAACTGGCTCGAGTCGGCCCCGCAGGGCTACCTGATGGAGACCGAGTACGGCCACCAGCCCGGCGAGACGGAGCTCGAGCTGTTCACGAGCAATCCCAGTCCTGCGGGAGGAGGCGATCCGCACGACCGTGCAGCTGGTGGTCGGCGAGCGTTGCGCGCTGGCGGCGTCGTCCGGCCTGATCAACGCGGCGCCCGACGAGGGGAGCAAGCGCTTCCTCGCCACCCAGACCCTCGACGAGGCCCGTCACGTCGAGATCTTCACCCAGCGCCTCTACGACCTCGGCGTCACGAAGGCCGGACTCGAGGACACCATCGAGCAGTACGCCAACCCGAACCTGGTGCAAGTTCGCCGAGGTGCTGCTCGAGAAGGTCGACCGCAAGGACTTCGTCGCCGGCGTGGTCGGCCAGAACATCGTCCTCGAGGGCATGGCGTTCAGCGTCTTCGAGATGATGCACGCCATGAACCAGGAGGTGAACCCGAAGTTCGCCCACACGCTCTCGGGCACGATCGCCGACGAGCGCCGCCACGTCGGCTTCGGCGAGAACCGCATCGGCTCGCTGATCAAGGAGCACCCCGAGAAGCGCGACGGAGATCGAGCGGATGCAGAAGGACATGTCGTACTTCATGCTCGCGACCTTCGCCGACGCGTTCCGCAACACCCGAAGCGCTCGACGAGCTGGAGCGCCTCGGGCGTGGAGCGACGCGCACGCCGACTACCAGGGCGCCGACCTCGGCACCCTGGAGCCCGAGGAGATGGAGGCGGTGCTGGCCGACACGGTGCTGAAGGAGTTCAAGACGCGCCTCGGCCGCATCGGCATCGAGTACCAGACCCCCGGCCCGCCCGAGCTGAGCGGGCGGGCCATGGGCACCGGCCAGCCGGTCGACATCCACGACCTCGACCCGGAGCAGTTCCTCGACGAGGTGCACTCGTTCGAGTTCTGGTTCCAGGCGGTCGAGGGCTACCTCTCGGGGACCACCTACGGGCACGAGCCCGACACCGCGGCGCCGCCGCTCGCGGCCGAGCGATCGCGAGCGGCTGATCACCGTGCTCTGCAACTACTGCGTCGGCGAGACGGCCGCGCTCGAGGGCGCGAGCGGGCTGATCGCCATCGCGCCCAACCGCCGGGCCAAGGTCTTCCTCTCCACGCAGGTCGTCGACGAGGGACGTCACCTGGAGGTCTTCCTGCACCGCCTGCGCGAGCTCGGGCGTCGCCGATCCGGAGGCGGAGATCGAGCGGCGCGGAGCCCGCGGCCTGCAGCTCTTCCGCCGCCGCCTGCTCGAGCTGGTGGCGAGCAAGGACTGGGAGGCCGCCATCTTCGCGCAGAACGTCATCCTCGAGTCGCTCGAGTTCGCGGTCTTCTCGGCGCACGCCCGGGACGCCGACCCGATCACCGCCGAGGTGCTCCGCGGCGTCGTCAAGGACGAGCGCCGTCACATCGGCTTCGGCGAGAACGAGCTGGGGCGGCGCCTCGCCGCCTCGCCGCACATCCGCGCGCGGATCGGGCGAACCAAGAAGGAGCTCGACCACCTCGTGCTCGACACCCTCGAGGAGACCACGCGCCACATCGGCGTGCCTCGACGCCGAACGCGAGCGGCTGGGCCGCGCGTATCTCGAGTCGGTCGAGCGGCTGGGATTCGCGCCATGACCGACCCGCTCGAACAGGAGGTCGAGACGTCCGCGACCGCCGACGAGCGGCCCGCGGCAGCGCTTCGTGCTCGAGGACACCGGCTTCGACGAGGTGCCGAAGAAGTACCGCCGCTTCTACCGCAAGTGGAAGGGCGCCGGCGACGTCCTGGCGCCGAACGAGGTGATCTGCCCGGTCTGCAAGGTGGTGATCCGCTCGACCCGCGAGCTGCGCCCCGGCGACCGCGTCTACTGCATGCCGTGCATGTCGCGCCTGGTCGTGGTGCGGACGGAGGACGGCGACGCTCGAGGCGCACGTCGCGTACTGATCGCGCGTCAGGCCGACGGCCGGACCGGGCGTCGGCACGGCCCGGCCGCCGCGCAGCACGAACCGCCACTTCCAGATGCCGTACAGGACCGGGTAGACCAGCAAGCTCGAGCGCGAAGCTGGTGGCGAGCCCGCCCACCATCGGAGCCGCGATGCGCTTCATGACGTCGGCTCCGCTTCCCGTCGACCACATGATCGGGAGCAGCCCCAGGAACGCCGCCACCACCGTCATGGCCTTCGGCCGGACGCGCTTGACGGCGCCGTGGACGATGGCCTCCTGCAGGTCGGTCCTCCGTGCGCATCCGGCCCTTCCGCACGGCGTCCTCGTAGGACAGATCGAGGAAGAGCAGCATGAAGACGCCGGTCTCGGCGTCGAGGCCCATCAGCGCGATCATGCCGACCCACACGGCGATCGACATGTTGTAGTCGAGCGCCCATAGCAGCCACACCGCGCCGACCAGCGAGAACGGCACGGCGAGGAGCACGATCGCCGGTCTTCACGACGGACTTCGTGTTCAGATAGAGCAGCAGCGCGATCAGCGCCAGGGTGAGCGGAACGACCACCCGCAGGCGCTCGCGCACCCGCGCCATGTTCTCGTACTGTCCGCTCCACGCGAGCGTGTACCCGGCGGGCAGATCGAGTCGTTCGCCCACGTGCCGCTTCGCCTCCTCGACGTAGCCCCCGATGTCACGTCCCGCCATGTCGACGAACACGTACCCGGCCAGCTGGCCATTCTCGTTGCGGATCATCGCCGGCCCCTCGCGGAGTTCGAGGGTCGGCGATCTGCGCCATGGGCACGTGCAGCCCGGATGGCGTCGGCACCAGGACACGGCGCAGCGCCGGGATGTCCTCGCGGAATTCGCGCCCGTACCGCACGTTCACGGAATACCGTTCGCGTCCCTCGACCGTGGTGGTGACGGTCTCGCCGCCGATGGCCGACGTGACGATCGTCTGCGCGTCCGCCGACCGAGAGACCGTAGCGCGCCAGCGCCTCGCGCCGGAGCACGAAATCCAGGTAGTACCCACCGGCGGTGCGCTCCGCGACGACGCTTCGCGTGCCCGCGACCGTGCCCAGGACTGCTCCAGCCGTTCGCCGATGCGTTGAATCTCCCCCAGGTCCGGGCCCAGCACCTTGATGCCGATCGGCGTGCGCATGCCCGTCGACAGCATGTCGATGCGGTTGCGGATCGGCATGGTCCAGATGTTCGGGATGCCGGGGAAACGGAGCGCCGCGTCCATCTCGGCCTGCAACTCGTCGAACGTGAGGTGTTCCGGAACCGCGCGGGCGAGCAGCCAGCGCAGCGGCTGCGGGTAGTCGGAGAACCAGCGGCGCACCGGTCGCCACGCCGACTCGGGCTTGAGGACGACCGTGGTCTCCACCATCGAGAACGGTGCGGGATCGGTCGGCGAGGTGGCGCGGCCCGCCTTGCCGAATACCGTCTCCACCTCGGGAAATCCGCGCAGAATGCGGTCCTGCGCCTGCAGGATGCGTTGCGCCTCCGTGACCGACATGCCGGGCAGCGCCGTCGGCATGTAGAGGAAGGCGCCTTCGTTGAGCGGCGGCATGAACTCCGAGCCGAGCCGCTGGAAGATCGGCACCGTCGACGCGACGAGCACCAGGGCCGCCCCCAGGGTGAGCGCCCGGTGCCGCAGGACGAAGCGACACACCGGCCCGTAGACCGCGAACAGGGCGCGACTGATCGGATGGCGCTCCTCGGGGTAGTACCGCCCCACCGCCACCGCCGTGAACAGGCGGGCGAGCGGCCGGGGGCGGAAGGTGAACGGGTCCATCCGCGCGAAGGACATGCGCAGCGCCGGGTCGAGCGTGATCGCCAGGAGGGCGGCGAGCGCCATCGCCAGGTTCTTCGACCAGGCCAGCGGCTTGAAGAGCCGCCCCTCCTGGTCGATCAGCGTGAACACCGGCAGGAACGACACGGCGATGACGAGCAGCGAGAAGAACACCGCGGGGCCGACCTCCTTGAGGGCGGCCAGCCGCACCTCGTGGAAGTCGCCCTGTCGCCCGCCCTCGATCCATTCCTCGAGGCGCTTGTAGGCGTTCTCCACCTCGACGATCGCGCCGTCGACCAGCACGCCGATGGAGATGGCGATGCCGGCGAGCGACATGATGTTCGACGTAACGCCCAGGAAGTAGAGCGGGATGAAGGCCAGCACCACCGCGACCGGAATGGTGATGATCGGGATCAAGGCCGACGGCACGTGCCAGAGGAAGACCAGGATCACCAGGCTGACGATCACCATCTCCTCGCGGAGCGCGTGCAGCAGCGTGTCGATCGCGCGGTGGATCAGCGAGGAACGGTCGTAGGTGGTGACCAGGCGAACGCCCGGCGGCAGCGTCGGCTCGAGCTCCGCCAGCTTCGCCCGCACGCGATCGATGACGGCGAGCGCATTCTCGCCTTGCCGCATGACCACGATACCGCCGACGACGTCGCCGTCTCCGCCGAGGTCCGCGACGCCGCGCCGGATGTCGGGTCCGAGGGCCACCTGCGCCAGCTGCCGGACCAGCACGGGTGTGCCCGTCGCCGGCGCCGCCTTCACGACGATGTTCTCGATGTCGGCCAGCGACTGCACGTAGCCGCGGCCACGCACCATGAACTCCGCGCCCGCGAATTCGAGCAGGCGACCGCCCGTCTCGACGTTGCCCGCCCGGACCGCGTCGATGACGTCGGTCAGCGGCACGTCGAAGGCGAGCAACCGGTTCGGGTCGACCGTCACCTGGTACTGCTTGACGAAGCCGCCGACCGCCGCCACCTCGGCGACGCCGGGCACGGCCTGGAGATGGTACCGCAGGTACCAGTCCTGGAGACTGCGGAGCCGTGCCAGGTCGTGTTGGCCGGTCGTGTCGACGAGGGCGTACTGGAACACCCAGCCTACGCTGGTGGCATCCGGGCCGAGCTCGGTCTCCACCCCCTCCGGGAGGCGTGCCAGGATCTTGCTCAGATACTCGAGGACGCGCGAACGCGCCCAGTAGAGGTCGACCCCGTCCTGGAAGATGACGTAGACGTAGCTGTAGCCGAAATCCGAGAAGCCGCGGACCGCCTTGACGTGCGGCGTGCCCAGCAGCGCCGTCACGATCGGGTACGTGACCTGATCCTCGATGATGTCCGGACTCCGGTCCCAGCGCGAAAACACGATCACCTGGGTGTCGGAGAGGTCGGGGATGGCGTCCATCGGCATGCGCCGGATGCACCAGAGCGCGCCCACCAAGGCCCCCGCGGTGAGCAGCAGGACCAGGACCCGGTTGCGCGCGCTGAAATCGATGATGCGCTCGACCATCGTCCCGTCCCTCAGTGCCGGTGCCCCGGCGCGCTCGCGCCGGCCGGCGGCGCACCGCCGGGGGAGGCCTCGAACGCCTGGACGGCGGCGCGGAAGCGCGACTCGGAGTCGATCAGGAAATTCGCCCCGACCACCACCTCGTCGCCGGCGACGACGCCCGACCGCACCTCCCGGAAGCCGCCTGCCGCCTGGCCGAGCTGCACGGTGCGCGGCTCGAACTCGCCCTCCCCGCGTACCACGAACACAATCTGCCGCGTGCCGGTGTCGAGCACCGCGTCCTCCGGCACGGCGAGACGTTCGCCGAGCGGCACGTCGATCACGACGTCGACGAAGCTCTCCGGCCGCAGCTCGCCGTGCGGCGTCGGCAGGAGCGCACGGACGCGGGCGGTGCGCGTGCCCGGGTCCAGGATGGGGTCGATCGACGCGACGCGGGTCGTGAGCCGCTGGCCGGGCATCGACGGCGCGGTGACCGTCATCCACTGGCCGGGTCGGATCAGCCCCAGCTCGTACTCGAACACCTGCGCGTACACCCACACGCTCTTCCCCGGCAGCAACAGGTTGAGGGGGGCAGCGTCACCGCGGGCCAGGGCCGCCAGCTGCGCGGCGGTGGCGCCCTTCTGGCGCAGCCGCACCGCCGCGGCGCGCACCAGCGAGCCGGCGCCCTCCCGGGCCTCGAGAAGCGTACTGCCGGCGAGGGCCGCCTGTGCCCGCAAGGCCTGCTGGTACTCGACCATGGCCTCGAACAGCCCGGGATCGTAGGCCACGGTGCCGTTGGCGCGAATCGCCATGCGGAGCGGACGAACCTCGACGCGGGCGCGCCGCACGCCGATCAGTTGCTGGCGCGGGAGAGGCAGCGTGAACGAAGCGCGACCGGGCACGGCGCCGGCCGCGGACGCCGGCGCCGCGGCCGCCTCGTCGTGCGATGCGTGCTCCTGCACCGGGGTGAGGCGCATGTTGCAGATCGGGCAGCGGCCCGGCTGATCGGACACGATCTGCGGGTGCATTGCGCACTGGTACCTGGTGGCCGGCGCGGTAGCGGCCGGCGCGGGCAGCGAGTGCACCGCCGGGCGATGCCAGCGCCACCACCACGCGCCGGTCGCCGCCACGCTCGCCAACAGGATCCCACCAAGTACGCGCCTAGTCATCGAAGACCTCCGCGGGCGACAACGAACCGCCGACGGCCCGTTCCAGGTCCGCCCAGGCGACCTCGATCGCCGCCGCGCTGTCGATGTGCTCGAGGTGCACCGTCAGCAACTCACGCACGGTGTCGAGCAGGGCCAGTAGATCGACGCGTCCCGTGGCATATGCACTCTCGGTCACCTGCAGGGTCACCTCCGCGTGCGGCAGGTGCGTCGTCGCCTGCAGGTCGTGTTCGAGCGCCGCCGTGCGCAGCGCGAGCCACGCCTGCTCGACGTCCCGCCGGACGGCGTCCTCGACGCGTCGCCGTTCGGCCTCCGCCGACACGATCCGCGCGCTCGCCTCCGAGATCGCAGCGTCGTACTTGGGCTTGTTCGCGATCGGCACCGTCACGATCGCCATCGCGCCGAAGCCATCCGCTCCGCCCGCGTTGATGAAGCGCGACACGCTGAGTTCGACGTCGGGCAATCGGTCCTTGCGCGCCAACTCGAGCGCGCGCTGGTCGCGGGCGATCGTCGCCGCCTGCACCGCCACCTCGGGCCGCCGCTGCAGGGCCAGCCGCGCGAGCCCGTCGGCGGAGGCCGGGAGCACGCGCGGCAGGGGATCGACGGGGGCGCCGAGCGGCGTGCCCGGCGCGCGGCTGAGCAGGGTGTTCAAATCCGCCGCCGCGACGTCGACCGCGAGCGCCGCGGTCTTGGCGTCCGTCACGGCGTGCGTGAGACCGATCTGCGCCCGGAGCACGTCCGCCTGGGGCACCCCGCTCGCCGCGTAGCGCCCCTCCGCCGTCTTGGCGACGCGCTCCGTGACGGCACGTTCCTCCTCGTAGACCTGGAGCCGCCGGTGCGCGCGCCAGAGCGCCCAGTACGCCCGCTTCACCGCCTGCTCGATGTCGAGCACGGCGGTATCCACGCCGTGGGCCACGGCACGCGCCTCTTCGCCGGCGGCGGCCGCCGCCAGCTTCCGTTTGCCGGGGAACGGGATGCGCTGCGCGACCTTGAAGATGGTGTTCTCGGCGCGCGCGAGGTTGAAGTTGTCGGGGGTGTTCCACGCCTCCCAGGAGACCATCGGATCGTCCCAGGCGCGCGCCTGGGCGGGCCCGAACGCCGCGGCCCGTGCCCGGCCGGCGGCGGCGCGAATCTCCGGGTTGGCCTCGCGGGCCATGGCGAGCACCTCGTCGAGCCCCAACGGCTCGGCGGGGGGGCTCGCCGCGACGGCGAGCCCCTCCAGCAGAATCGGC
This sequence comes from uncultured delta proteobacterium, assembly GCA_963851365.1. Taxonomy (GTDB): domain Bacteria; phylum Desulfobacterota; class Binatia; order DP-6; family DP-6; genus CAVQLX01. Next base: position 406,273 of record CAWKPA010000004.1, read on the forward strand.
AAGAACGCGCTGGCGATGCCAGCGACGCGCAGAATCGGCAACATGGCGATCGATCTCTCCCTGGTTGCGGCAGTGGCGGGACGACCCGGACGCGCCCAAAGGGCACGCCGCACGGGGGCGCAGGCCAGCCGGCACGGGCCGGGGCCACGCGAGACCGATCAGATCAGGAGGTGCAGGTGCTCGAGAAACGGCGGCGGACCCGTGCCCGCAGGCGCTCCTGCACGGAGGCCGTGCGAGACGGCGGTCGGTGCGAGCACCGCCAGCGGCACGACGAACGCTCCCGGAGCAACCACTGGGACGTGCGACGCGGCCGGCCCTTCAGCCGGTCCGCTCTGGGTCGCCGTCACGCCGCAGCAGGCACGGGACGCCGGAAGCGACATCGGGCCGCCAGTGTGCTCGGCGCAGCAGGACATCGCACGCAGCTCGGCGCCCGTCACACCCGGGTTCGCATACGACACCTGTACCCCGAGGGCGACGACGAGCAGCAGCACAATGCCTGTCGAGCGACGCGGCGACACCTTCTGAGGCCTTACGCTTCGTTCGCCTCGCACGCAACCCCGGCGGCGACCTGGACCACTGCGATCGCCACCGGATATGTCGCGGCGGTGTCCCGGGCGTCGCTGGCGTCGCTGATCGAGGAATTCGTGCGCCGGCCTGGCCTGGGCCCGGCGCCCCGCGGCCTCCCGTGCTTCGGGCTCGAGTCGACCACGGGCACCGGCAGTCACCTGCGGGACGCCCTCGCGGCCCACGGCATCTTCCGCAAGTACGAGTCGGTTCTCGCCCTGGCGGGCGGACTCGGCGAGACGGGCCGCTGGCTCGCGGCCCGTCTCGGCTGCTCCGCCGTGGTCACCGCCGAGGAGCCGGCCACGGCCGTCGCCGGCGCGCGGCTGACCCGCCTGGCCAAGCTCGGCGACCGCGTCGCCCACGTGGCGGCGAGGCCCGGAATGCTGCCGTTCGGGCCGGCGCGCTTCACGCATGTGTGGGCGGTGGAGGTCTTGTCGGATCTCGCGGATGCGCGCGGCGCGCTGGCGGAGGCCTTCCGGGTGGTCCGACCAGGCGGGCATCTGGCGCTGCAGGAGCTGGCGCCCGGGCCTGGCGTAGCCCGTCACGCCTTCCAGACCGCAGGTGTGTGGCGAGCTGCCGTGCTGGAGGCCGGCTTCGTCGAGGCCAGCATGCGCGAGGTCACCGATGCCGCCGAGCATTCGGCGCAGGTCGTGGCGGCGCGCCAGCAGCTGGCCTTGCGGCTCGCCGCGTCCACGGCAGGCGCCGCGGAAGCGGCGGTGCGCGGGCGCATCGCCGCGGCCATCGCCGCGGGCCAACTCCGGGTCGTGCAGATCGTCGCCCGCCGGCCCTGACTCGGCATCAGCGTCCGGTGCCGAATGCACCGGCTCCGCCACGGCCCCCTCTCACCACGCCCCCCCCACCGCCGGTCCCATGCCCGCCGCGGGAACCGCCTCCGCCGACGCCCCCCGCGGCCGCGCCGCGGGGAGGGCCGAGGCGCTCGATGCGCCCGGCGCCCCCGACACCGCGGGCGCGCGGCACCGACCCGCGGCCAGCGACACTGCCCCGCGACCCGCCCGGGAGGCGGCCTTCGCCGGCTCCGCCGCGCGGATGCGTCAGCGTGCCGCGCGAGCCCCCGCCGTCCTCGAGACCGCTCCGGAGCCCGCCGCCCCGCCGACGGCCTGGACTCACCGCCATGTCGCGCCCCGCGCGTCGATCGATCACCAGCGGACCGCGGCCCGGATCCGGAGCGCGGAGATTCCCGGGGCGGTGGCGCCCGCCGCGGTCGAGTCCCATCGGACCGTCGGCGCCGCCAACCCGCCGACGCGGGTTCCGATCCCACGGCGACAGGCTGGCGGACGGGCGATCGCCGAGGACGGTCAGCGGGTGACGGCCGACGCGCTCGATGCTGGCTCGGGGTGGCGGTGCCCCCCCATGGTCGCTCCAGTGCACCAGCGCCTGTCGCGGCAGGCGATCGTAGCGCACCACGCGACGCCCGAGGGAGGGGGCGCAGAAGTCGTAGTCGCGGACGAAAACATACTGGTTGAAGGAGGGGCGGCCCCCGTACCCCCAGGGCGCCCACCCGACATAGCCGCCGACCGTGTTCCACCGCACCCAGGCGGGACTCCAGACGGAGCCCGGGAACCAGGCCCAACCCCACGACGGCAGCAGCGACCAGCGGCCGTAGTGGAACGTCCAGCTCCACGGCTCGGCGGACAACCAGGTCCATCCCCAGTTGGTCCACACCCATCGCCCATCGGAAAACGGCTGCCAGCCACCCCCGACGGACGGGCGCCAGAACCGCCCGTATCGGGCGTCGGACCCCCAGCTGCCCCAGGAGCTCAAGGCCTGCTCGTACGCCTCGGGGGGCGGGGCGTCCGCCCCAGGGCGGTCGTCCAAGTCGCCACCGGCCATGGGCTCCTCGACCGCAGGACCGAGCTCATAGAAACCCTCGTCCTGCCCTTGAGCGGGAAGCGGCATCAGGCCCAGAAGACCCAGGATGGCGACGGGAAACGCTGTCCCGAGGTGACGCCCCACGCCGTTCCCAACACGCGTGCCGGGAGTTCGTTGCGCCTGGGCACGAGCCCCAGCATGGTTCCGTCGAAAAGGCTGGCCCAGCGTGATACGGACCTGCCCGGGAGGACGGCGATGGGATCGAAACTGGCAGCGGAGTTTCTTGGGACCTTCTGGCTGGTGTTGGGCGGATGCGGCAGCGCCGTGCTCGCGGCGGCGTTTCCCGACGTCGGCATCGGGCTGCTCGGCGTCTCGCTCGCCTTCGGGTTGACGGTGCTGACCGGGGCGTATGCCTTCGGACCGATCTCGGGTGGCCACTTCAACCCGGCCGTGTCGGTCGGCCTGTGGGCCGGCGGTCGCTTCTCGTCCGGGGAGTTGCTGCCCTACGTCGTCGCCCAGGTGCTGGGCGCCATCGCGGCCGCCGCCGTCCTCGCCATCATCGCAACGGGCAAGCCGGGATTCGAACTGGTGGCGTCGGGCTTCGCGGCCAACGGCTTCGGGGACCACTCGCCAGGGAAATACGGCTTCGGCGCGGCACTGGTCACCGAAGTGGTGATGACGTTCATGTTCTTGCTCGTCATCCTGGGCGCCACGCACCGCAAAGCACCGGTCGGCTTCGCCGGGGCGGCCATCGGACTGTGTCTCACCCTGATCCACCTGATCAGCATTCCGGTGACCAACACGTCGGTGAACCCGGCGCGCAGCACCAGTCAGGCGCTGTTCGTGGGCGGCTGGGCGCTCCAGCAGCTGTGGCTGTTCTGGTTGGCGCCAATAGTCGGGGCCGCGCTGGCGGGAGCAGTCCACCGCGGCTTGCTCGAAGGCGACGACTGGGAGCCTGAAATCAGCGGGCGCTGAGACCGGTGGTGCGCGGGCGCGCGACGGTCGTCGCCGCGCGCCTGCTCACGCCGGGTCGTCGAACTCCTCGACCACCTGGACACCGCCGAGCACGCCGGCCGGGAACCCCTCGATGAAGCGCGACGGCTTGCCCAACACCATACCCGTCACGCGGTCGAAGATGTCGATCGGGTAGCTCAGATAGAGGTACTCCTTGGCGCGCGTCACCGCCACGTAGAGCAGCCGCCGCTCCTCTTCCAGCTCGTCGGCGCTGCGAAGGTGCTGGTACGACGGGAAGCGGCCATCGACCAGCCCGATGACGAACACGGCTCGCCACTCGAGGCCCTTGGCCGAGTGGATGGTGGAGAGGGTGAGCAGCCCCTCGTCATCCGTGCCGGCGGCCAGGACGTCGCCGACGCTGTCGGTGGGGGGCTCCAACGCCATGTCGGTGAGCAGCGAACCCAGGCTACGGTAGCGCGCGGCGATGGTGACGAAGTGCTCCAGATCCTTCTCGCGCTTCGGGAAGTCGTCGGGATGGAGGTGCCGTAGCATGGGCGCGTAGAAGCTCACGACCTCCGTCACCTGTTCGCCGGGGGTTCGCCCTTCGCCGCCGACTTGCCGGAGCACGGCCCCCAGCCGGCCGAGCTCCTTCGAGTAGGCGCCACGCCGAGGGAAATCGGCGAGGCGCTCCGCAGCCTCCACCACGTCGGCGGCGGGGCCCACGTGGCGCAGCACGTCGTCGGCGGTCTTCGGACCGAGGCCGTCGAGCAGCAGCAGGACGCGGTGCCAGGACACCGCATCACGTGGGTTCGCCACGACGCGGAGATGCGCCAGGACGTCCTTCACGTGCGCCGTCTCGATGAACTTGAAACCACCGCGCTTCACGAACGGGATGTCGTGCCGCTGGAGCTCGAGCTCGAGATCGAAGGAGTGGAAGCTGGAGCGGAAGAGGACGGCGATGTCGTCGAGATCGACGCCCTCCTCGCGCAACTCCAGCACGCGCTGGCACACGAAGCGCGACTGGCTGCGGTCGTCGGGGCACCGCACCAGCAGCGGTCGCTCACCCCGGGTGGCCCGAGCCCGCAGCACCTTGGTGTGCTTCTCGGCGGCGCGGTCGATGACGGCGTTGGCGAGCCCCAGGATGGGCGGCGTCGAGCGGTAGTTCTCCTCGAGCTTGATGAGCTGCGTTCCGGGAAAGAGCCGCTCGAACTCCATGATGTTGCGAAAATCGGCGCCCCGGAAGGAATAGATGCTCTGGCTGTCGTCGCCGACCGCCATCACGTTGTCGTGGGTGACGGCGAGCCCGCGGACGATCTCCGCCTGGAGCCGGTTGGTGTCCTGATACTCGTCCACCATCACGTAGCGGTAGGTGGCGGAGAGCCGCTGCGCGGTCTCCGGCGCGTCGCGCAGGAGATCGCGCAGGAGCACCAGGAGGTCGTCGTAATCGACGAGGCCGCGCTCGCGCTTGTAGCGCGTGTACTGCTCGCCCAAGCGCGTGATGTCGTCCAGGTGGTCGGCCAGGTGCGGCCAGCCGTCGGCGACGGCGTCCGGCACCGTCATGCTGCGGTTGACCGCCATGCTCAGGACCTCGAGCAGCGTGTTCTTGCGGGGGAAGCGGCGGTCCTTGCGGTCGAGCCCCGCCCGACTGCGCAGCAGTCCGATTACGTCCTCGGCGTCGCTCCGGTCGAGGATGGTGAACCCGGGCTCGAGACCGATCGGACGGCCCGCCCGGCGCAACACGGTGTTCGCGAAGGAGTGGAAGGTGCCGCCCGCGACGCGATCGCAGTTGCCACCGACCAGCGCCGAGGCGCGGCCGAGCATCTCCTCCGCCGCCTTGCGGGTGAACGTGAGCAGGAGAATCTGCGCCGGCGGCACGCCGGACTCGACGAGGCGGGCGACCCGGTAGACCAACGTCCGGGTCTTGCCGCTGCCGGCGCCGGCGATGACCAGCACCGGGCCATCGACGGTCGTCGCCGCGCGGTACTGTTCCTCGTTCAGCTCGCCGGCATAGTCGATGCGAAACCGCGGGGACGGGCGGGCGTCGGCGGGCGCGCGCAGCGTGTAGGTGTCCATGCGAGTGGTCGCGCAGGGTTGTAGCGGGATCGACGCGGGAGGTCGAGCGACGACGCGGGCAACCTGCTACGCTCGCGCGTCGTGAGCGAGCGACGGACACGGGTGATCACGATCGACCCCGAGGCGATCGACGGCGGCGCCATCGAGGAGGCGGCGCGAGTGTTGCGCGCGGGCGGGCTCGTCGCGTTTCCCACCGAGACGGTCTACGGCCTCGGCGCCGACGCGCTCGACGCGCGCGCCGTGCAGGCGATCTTCGGCGCCAAGGGGCGACCGGCGACCAATCCGCTGATCGTTCACGTGCCCGGGGTCGCGGAGGCGCGGGACGTCGCGCGGGCCTGGCCCGAGCCCGCGGAGGCGCTCGCCCGCCGCTTCTGGCCCGGACCGCTCACGCTCGTCGTGCCGAAGCGGGACATCGTGCCCGGCGCGGTCACGGCCGGGCTCGACAGCGTCGCGGTGCGCGCGCCGGCGCACCCGGTCGCGCGCGCGCTGCTGCAGGCCGCCGGCCGGCCCATCGCGGCGCCAAGCGCGAACCGCACGAGCCGCGTGTCGCCCACGACAGCCGCCCACGTCCTCGCGGGTCTGGACGGGCGCATCGACGTGGTTCTCGACGGCGGAGCGAGCAATGTGGGCATCGAATCGACCGTGCTCGCTCTCACCGCCGCAACGCCGGTCCTGCTCCGCCCCGGCCACGTGGCGCGCACCGCGGTCGAAGCAATCATCGGGCCCGTCGACGTCTTCGACGCCAGCATGCCCGACGCCGCGCCGCGGGCCAGCCCGGGCCTGATGGCGCGCCACTACGCGCCGCGCGCCCGCATCCGCCTGATCCCGCGAGGCGACGCCGAAGCGCTCCGTCACACGCTGGCGTCGGCAGCCCGCCCGGCCGCCCTGCTCCACACCCTCGACCCACCCGCCGGCGTTGCAGCGGCGCGCCTGCCCGACGAGCCGACCGGGTACGCGCACGACCTGTACGCCGCCCTCCATGCGCTCGACGCGCGCGCCGACGTGATCGTCGTCGAACGCGTACCCGACGACGACGCGTGGCACGCCGTGCGCGATCGACTGACTCGCGCGAGCCGGTAGACCCGATGCGACTCCACCTCGCACGCATCGAAGCCGTGGTCGACGGCGCCGCCAGCAGCACACCGGCCGCGGGCGCGGGTGCGCATGACGTCGGGCCGCTCGTCGTCGACCTCGCCCCGACCCCCTCCGGCTTCCGCTGGGCGGTCACGCTGCGGCTCGCGCGCGACCCGACCGGTCGTGCTCCGCGCCGAAGCGTTTCTCGGCGACGTGGTGCTCGCGCCGGGCGACGCGCGCCCGCTGCACGAGATCGTCGTCGACGATGACCTCGATGCCGGTCGCGACGCCTGCACGCGGCTCGAGGACTGGGCCGACCGCGCCGGTCGTCGCGGCGCTGCGCGCGTGGCCGGACCGCGGCGCACCGGATGGTGCTCCTGGTACCACTACTTCCACGACGTGACCGAGGCCGACCTGCGCGCCAACCTGACGCGCGCCGCCGACTGGCCCCTCGACCTGATCCAGCTCGACGACGGCTTCCAGCAGGCCATCGGCGACTGGCTGGTGACCAATCCCCGCTTTCCGTCCGGCGTCGACGGCGTGGCGGCCGGCGGGCACGAGGGCTGGATGTGGGTGCTGGACACGACTCGCCCGGAGGTCTTGGCGCACCTGGAGGCCGTCGCCAGCGGGCTCGCCCGCCGCGGGTTCCGGCACCTGAAGCTGGATTTCGTATACGCCCCGGCGCTCGCCGGCCGTTTCGCCGACCCGACTCGCACGCCGGCCAGCCGAGTGCGCACGGGCCTCGAGGCGATCCGTCGCGGGGCGGGCGACGCCGTCTTCCTGCTGGGCTACGGCATGCCGCTGGCGCCGGCGGTCGGCCTCGTCGACGGCATGCGGATCGGCCCGGACGTCGCGCCGTGGTGGGCGCTGCCGCCAGACCGCGCGCTGGTGCCTGGGCATGGCGACTGCGAACCGGCGACCCGCAACGCGTTCCGCAACACGCTCGTCCGCGCCTTCATGCACCGGCGACTCTGGGTGAACGATCCCGACTGCGTGATGCTGCGGCGCAGCCACACGGACATGAGCGCCGCGGCGGCGCGCGGCTGGGGACTCGCGGCCGGCATCTCCGGCGGAATGCTCCTCCTCTCCGACGCTCTCGGGCTGCTCGACGCGACGGCGCGCGGCGTCTTCGACGAGGCCGTGGCGCTCGGCGCAGCCAGCGACGCCGCTGCCTCCTCCGGCCGCACGGCACGCTGCCTCGACCTCCTCGCCCACCCGACCCCCCAGGTGCTCGCGAGCGCGGGCCGGATCCTCGTGACCGACGCCGACACCGGCGCGACCACCCTACTTGCGCGCCAGTAGCCTCTCTACTAGATAGTGTAACACCAAGTAGGAGGGCTATATGAACACGACTGGACTCACGACCGCCGCAGTCGCCGGCGTGCTGGCCGGGCTGATCGGCCTTTCGACCCCGGCCGTCCGGGACGCGCGGGCCGACGTCCTCCTGTGCAAGAAGGGCAAACGCATCACCCTCCGTGAAGACGGCTGCGCCAACAAGGAAACGGTGTTGCCCGCCACCGAGCTCGGGGTCGTCGGGACCCCGGGAGAGCCGGGTCCCGCCGGCGCCCCCGGGGCACCGGGCGCACCAGGCGCGGCCGGCGCGCCGGGGGCGCGCGGCCCCAGCAACGGCCGGTTCTACTCGAGCGGCACCGACATCCTCGAATGGGAGGCCGACGCGTACCAGACCGTAGCGACGCTCGGACTCGCCGCCGGCAGCTGGGTGATCACGGCCAAGGTGGTGCCGAATAGCAATACCGTGAACCCGATCTCCTACACCTGCGAGATGCTCCTCGGCGGCCTGGTCATCGACCGGACGGCCGACGTCTCGCTGCCACCCCAACTCGACCTCACCGCGTCCGACGACCGCGAGATCGTCACCCTGACGGCGGCGGGAACGCTGGAGGCGGCGGGGACGGTCGACGTGGCCTGTCGGGCGACCTCGTCGGTAGGCAACTGGCTCGCGCGTAGCATCACCGCCATCCAGGTCGAGACCCTCGACTAGACGGCGCGGCCTTCTTCCGGGCGCCCGGGTCGGCGGAGAGGGCGCGAGCGGCGCCGGCGCTGGCGCCCGCCGGGCCGCGGTGTCAGAGGGGAGAGATGGCACGAGCCCTCCTCGATCTCCGCGGTGTGCGGTGCCCCCTGTCCTGGGCCAAGGCGCGAGTGGTGCTCGACACCTTGGTTCGGGGCGAGGAACTCGATCTGCTTCTCGATGATCCTCGGGCCGCCCGCGACATTCCCCGCGCGGCGGAGGCGAGCGGGCATCATGTGGTGGGCGTCACGGAAGCGGGACCGCCCTGGCGGGTGACGATCGAGGTTTGACACACCGCCCACTTCCCGATTTACGTCGCCCCCATGCCGGCACGGTCGATCGGCTCGGCGACCATCAGCTTCGGGCTGGTGTCGATCCCCGTCCGCCTGTACGTGGCGCGACACTCCGAGCAGCCCTCGTTCAACCTGATTCACGAAGAGTGCAAGTCGCGCATCAAGCAGCAAACGTGGTGCCCGCGGTGCGAGCGCGTCGTGGAACGGCGCGAGCTGGTGAAGGGCCGCGAGGTCGCGAAGGATCAGTACGTGCTCTTCTCCGACGACGAGCTGAAGGCGCTCGAAGCCGCCGCCAGCCAGACGATCGACATCCAGGAGTTCGTGCCGCTGGCCGACGTGGATCCGGTCTATTTCGAGGACACGCACTACCTCGGCCCGGACACCGGCGCCGAGAAGCCCTACCAGCTGCTCGCCGAAGCGATGCGCGAAACGGCGATGGTGGCGGTGGCGCAGCACACCTGGCGCGGCAAGGAACGCCTGGTGCTGGTGCGCCCCCTAACTGACGGCCTGGCCCTGCACTCGCTCTACTACGCAGACGAGGTCCGGTCGTTCGACGACATCGACCGTGGTGCCCCGGCCACCGTCAAGCCGGCCGAGGCATCGCTGGCGCGCAAGTTGATCGAGCAGCTGGCGGCCGAGCGATTCGCCCCGGGGCAGTACCACGACCACTGGCGCGAGCGGTTGCAGGAAGCGGTCGACCGCAAAGTCGCCGGTGAAATGGTCGCGGCGCCGGAGACGGCGTCCCCGCGCACGAAGGTCATCGACATCATGGAGGCCCTCAAGCAGAGCCTCGCGCGCGAAGGCCGCCCCGCCGTGCCGCGGCCCGCTCGCGCCGCGGCGGCGCGCCGCCGCGCCGGCCCCGCAGAGCCGCGTGCCGCCGGAGGCGGCAAGAAGAAGTGAGCGTGCCGGAGCGGCGCCCGGCGGAAGCGGAACGACTGTTCGACACGGCGCAGGCCGCGCGTATCGTTGGCCTGCCTGCCGGCCGGCTACGTCGATGCGTTCGCGCCGGACTGGTCGCCCCCGCCCGGGATCCTCGCGGGCGGCTCCGGTTCGACTTCGTCGACCTGGTGCTGCTCCGCACCACGCGCGCCCTCCTCGAGCAACGCGTGCCGCTGACTCGCATCGGGCGAGCACTGGCCTCGTTGCGCCGACAGCTCGGCAACCACCCGCTCACGCGACTCAGCGTCTACCGAGACGGCGATCGGGTAGTCGCGTGGGACGGGACGAAGCGGTGGAGTCCGGAGTCGGGCCAGCTGTTGTTCGACTTCGATCCCGGGCGCCTCGCGCGCAGGCGCGGTGGCGAGCGCGTGACGACGTTGCGGACCGAGGGTCGCGCCGGGTTGCCCGAGCTCAACGCCGACGAATGGTGCGACCTCGCCATGGAGATCGAGGAGCGCTCGCCGCTCGAGGCGCGCGCCGCCTATCACCACGCCCTCGACCTCGAGCCCGGCCATGTGATCGCGCGTATCAACCTGGGGCGCCTGCTCCATGCGGACGGCAATCTGGTGGGCGCGGAGTCGCACTTCCGAGAGGCCGCGCACTACGAGCCGGACTGTGCGCTCGCCTGGTACAACCTCGGCGTGGTCCTCGAGGATGGGGACCGTCCCACCGAGGCGCTGCCCTGTTACGAGGCGGCAGTGCGCGCCGATGCTCGGCTGGCCGATGCGCACTGGAACCTGAGTCTCCTCTACGAACGGCTCGGCCGCCACCAGGACGCGATCCGTCACCTCGTGATCCACCGCCGGCTGGTGCGTAAGCGCCCGTGAGCCCAGGTCCGGCGCCGCCCGAGTTCCTGGTCGGGACGTCGGGCTTCAGTTACCCCGCGTGGCGCGGCGTGTTCTATCCCGAGCGGTTGCCCGCGGCGCGCATGCTGACCCACTATGCGGCGAGCTTCCCTGCCGTCGAAGTCAACAACACCTTCTATCGCATGCCGGCGCCCGCCCTGCTCGAGAAGTGGGCGGCGGACACGCCGGCGACGTTCCGCTTCGCAGTGAAGGCGCCGCAGCAGATCACGCATCGCCTCCGTTTGCGCGATGCGGCAGAGCCGGCCCGCGAGTTCGTGCGTCGTTGCGCCGCACTGGGCAAGCGTCTCGGGCCGATCCTCGTCCAGCTACCGCCGAACTTGAAGAGCGACCTGGACCGGCTCGACGGCTTCCTGGGCGCCCTGCCCCCGGGGGCCGCCGTTGCCGTCGAATTCCGCCATCCCTCGTGGTTCGCAGAAGCGACCTGGGCCGTGCTGCGGGCGCGCAGCGCCGCGCTGTGCATCGCCGAGAGCGACGAGCTCGAAACGCCGCTGGTGGCGACCGCACCATTCGGCTACGTGCGCCTGCGACGCGACGCCTACGGCGACGGCGACCTCGAGGCCTGGGCGGTGCGGCTGCGTGGCGTCTCGAGCTGGCGCCGCGTCCACGTCTTTCTGAAGCACGACGAGGCGGGTCGGGCCCCGGCACTGGCGCAGCGCTTCCGCGCTGCGCTCGCAGAGCTGGGTATCTCTCGCATGCCTTGACAATATCCGCCGAGCCAGCCTACCTAGGCCGGTCAGCCCCCACCACCCAATCGGAGAAGGAGGAGTTTAGGAATGACCCCCGCTGATATCTTCAAGGAAATGCCCGCCCAGCTCGACGAGAACGCCGCCAAGGGCGTGAACGCCACCATTCAGTTCAACCTGAGCGGCGACAACGGCGGTCAGTGGTACGTCACCATCAAGGACGGCAAGGCCGAGGTGAGCGAGGGCACCGCCCCGTCCGCCAACATGACCATGACGATGGCGGCCCAGGACTACGTCGACATGACCATGGGCAAGCTGAACGGCCAGATGGCGTTCATGAGCGGCAAGCTCAAGATCTCGGGTGACATGGGTCTCGCGATGAAGATGCAGACCCTGTTCAAGCGCCCCGCCTGAGCGGCGTTCCCGATCCAGACTGACAAGCGAGCCGGATGGGCGACGTCCATCCGGCTCGTCGTGTCTTCACGGCCGGCCGAGCCGCCGCAAGACCTGGCCCACGCCGAGCAGCAGGCTCCCCCCCACCAGCCCGAACAGCCAGCCCGCCGCGCTGAGGGCGAGCAGCCCCCAGTGCCGGCCCGCTGCCAGGTAGTAGTCGGCCTGGAAGAGCGGATGCCCCGGGTGGCGCGCATAGGCTGCGGCGGCCTCGGCGTAGCCGGCGTCCCGCAGGAAAAACCATCCGGCCGTCGTCCCGCTCGCGATCCCGAGCGCGAGCACCATCATCCCCAAGCCGCGTAGCCACACGCTCATTCAGGCACCCTCCCCGATCGCTCGCGCCGCGTGCGCCGGCAGATCGCGGCGAAGCGCCGCCACGCGAGCCCGGCGTTTCGCATCATAGCCCACCCACTTCCGCGCCGGCACGGCATCGTGCTCGACCTCGACGAACCCCTGGCGCACGAAGAACTGCCGCGCCCGTTCGTCGACGGTGCACGCAAAGACGTACCGCAACCCAAGGGCCTCTGCCTCTTCGAGCATCCGCTCCACCAGGCGGTCGCCGAGCCCCTCGCCCTTGAACCGGTTGATCGTATAGAGCCCGACGAGCTCGCCCGCCCCGACGTCGGCGTAGGGCGCCGTGAGGAGTCCCCCCACACCGGCCAGGTGTCGTCCACAGACGGTGGCGCCGAACCCGGCCCCGAGCACCTGGGCGGACTCCTCGGGCGACCGGAGCTTGAGCAGTCCCTCACGATGCCCCCGCTCGAGCAGCCGCTCCGCCTGATCGAACTCATCGAGACCGAGCGGGCCCACGCGGGTGTAGTCGCCCTCCGTGAACAACGTCCCGGACCCGGCGTAGGTGAAGAGCTCATCGGCCACGCCGTCTGGCGGACAGAGATTCACCTGCTCGACCCCCCGATCGAGAGCCGCGCGCACGGCGACCAACAGCGTCCGGCGATCCCCGAGCCCGCTCCACTCGGCCTGGCCCTCGCGCAGGATCGTGGCGAGGACGTTCTCGTCGACGAACGAGAGCCGGTGGCCATCGGCGACGAGCCCGCCCTGGGGGTCGACCAGCACCACCTTCGGGATGCGCAACCCCGCCGCCAGCTCGACGGGCTGCGCCGGGAAACCGGCGCCGCCCGCCGCGGAGAGTACGCAAAGCCCGCCCTGCCGCACCCGGGTCCAGAGCGCGCTGCGCAGCTCGGTCACTTGGTGCGCCAGCGCGACCTCGCCGGGTGCCAGCCGCAGCACGGGCGACGGCCGGCGCACCCGCCGGGCCCGCCGCGCCTTGCGGCCACGCCCGCTCGGTGCCACCGATCCGCGGCCGAGCGCCGCCACCAGGCGTCGCTCCGCCTGCGGGTTCACGCGGGGCCACCACACCACCACCTGGGTGTCGTTGCGGACGAGCGCGCCGACGGCGCTGCCGAGCGACTTGAGCGGGGCGCGCGCCGTGACCGCGGCGGGCGCGACGGCGATCAGCACACTGCGACCGCGAAACTCCTCGAGGTAGAACTCCTTCTCCCCGTACGGCTGGACGTGCGGAGCTTTGCGCGGCCGCTTCGCCATCGTCGGCGGCTCCTCTACCACACGCGCGGCGGCCGGCAAGGGCGCGTAGTTGCCGGGAGCCGCCCGCCGCGCTAGGTGCGGCCGGTGCCGCGTGTCGCCGCTCTCCTGTTCATCGTCGCGGCGCTCGCGCCGGGGCGCGGTTGGGCCACCGGCGGCGCCGTCGCGGCCGAACACCGCTTTGCCGCGGCCGCCGGCGCTGCAGTGCTGGGCCGCGGCGGGAGCGTCGTCGACGCGGCGATCGCTGCCGCGGCCACCGGCTGCGTCGTCCACCCATCGTCCTGCGGCGTCGGCGGCGGCGGCTTCGCGCTCGTGCGTCTCAGCAACGGCGACGCCTTCGCCCTCGATTTTCGCGAGCGCGCACCGGCCGGCGCAACCGCCGACCGGTACCGCGCGGGCGACCAGCCGCGACCCGAGCGCCTGCGACGCGGCGGCCTCGCCGTCGGCGTGCCGGGCGAGGTGGCCGGGTGGGTCACGCTCCATGCCGCCTTCGGACGCCTGCCGCTGGCCGAGGTCCTGACATCCGCGGTCCGCCTGGCGCGCGACGGCTTCGCGCTGGCGGATGCGCCCCACCTCGGCGAGCAGGTACGCCGGCACCGCGACCTGCTGGCGACCGATCCGGCCCTGCGTGCCGTTTTCCTCGAGGCGGGAGTCGCCGTCCCGCCGCCGGCGTTCCGGGTCGTCCAGCGCGACCTCGCCGTGACGCTCGAGGCCGTGGGTCGCGAGGGCGCCCGCGCGTTCTATCGAGGTCGCGTGGCCGGTGCGATCGCGAAGACGGTGCGGCGCGCCGGCGGCGTCCTGACCGCCGATGATCTCGCCTCGTATGCGCCGGTCTGGCGGCAGCCGCTCGTCCTCCCGGTGCGTGATCGCACGGTGATCACCTTCCCGCCGCCCGGATCGGGCGGCGTCGTCCTGGAAGCGCTCGCCCTGGTGGCCGGCGGCACGCCCCGCGCCGACGTCGCCTGGTTGCGCCGGCTCGCGGGCGCCATGGCGTTCGCCTTCGGCGATCGCGCACGCTGGTACGGCGACCCGGCGTTCACCCACGTTCCGCTCGACTGGTTGCTCGACCCGGCCCGCCTGGCCCGGGTACGGCGCACGCTGCGCGCCACGCCATGCGCCATGCCGGAGGTCGCAGCCCCGCACGATGCCGGGACCGCCAACGTGGCCGTGGTCGACACCCTGGGCAACGCCGCGGCGCTCACCACGACGATCAACACGGCGTTCGGCGCGGGGCTCATGGTGCCGGGGACCGGCATCATCCTCAACAACGAGATGGACGACTTCGCGATCGCGCCCGGCGTCGCCAACGCGTTCGGCCTGGTCGGGGGCGCCGCCAATGCCGTGGCGCCCGGCAAGCGCCCGCAGTCGAGCATGTCTCCGACCGTCGTGCTCGCCGGCACCCGCCCCGAGCTGGTCGTGGGCGGCTCGGGCGGCCCGCTCATCATCTCCGGCGTCCTGCAGACGATCCTCGGTGTGATCGCAGCCGGCCGGGACGTCGAGGAGGCAGTGGTCGCGCCGCGCATCCACGACCAGGGCATTCCGGCCACGCTCCTCGTCGAGCCGGCCTGGCCGCAGCCGGTGCGCCGTCAGCTGGAACGGACCTGGTGCCACCCGATCCGCGTGACCCCGGGCCTGGGCGCCGTGTCGGCCGCCGGCCTCGACGCCGCGGGACGGGCCCGCGCCGCCGGCGACCCCCGCAAGGACGGCGGCGCCGCAGTCACCCCCTGAGTCCGATTCAGCCCTGGGACTGGTCGCGGCCGCGCGCCTGCACGCTGGCCCGGCGCGCGGCGAGGATATCCGGCGTCAGGGTGCGCGCGTGGGCGCGATTGGCCTCCGCCTCGAGCCGGAGGCCGTCGCCGAAGGTGGTGGCGAATCCCCGGTCGATCACGCCTTTGTATGCCCGCAAGACGTCGGGCACGCACGAGCGCATGTCCTGCGCCAAGGCGCGACATGCGGGGAGCAGCTCGTCCGGCGCGACCACGCGGTTCACCAGCCCCCACGCCGCCGCCTGCTCGGCCGACAAGTAGTTGCCCGTCAACGACAGCTCCTTGGCGCGGTAGATGCCGATGGCGCGCGAGAGCTTCTGGCTGAGCCCCCACCCCGGCAGGATGCCGACGCGGGCGTGCGTGTCGGCGAAGCGCGCCTCGCTCGACGCGATCAGTACATCGCAGCCGAGCGCCAGCTCGAACCCGCCGGTGATGGCGAAGCCGTTGACGGCACCGATGACGGGCAGCGGGCAGGCGGCGATGGTGTCGAGCAGGCGGTCGTCGCCGCCCACCGCGGCCGCGATCTCGCCCTGGCTCGCGCGTTCGCCCCCAAGCTCCTTCAAGTCGAGGCCAGCGCAGAACGCGCGCCCGGCGCCGGTGAGGATGATCACGTCCACGTCGCCGCTGCGGGGCAGATCGACGAACGCCGCGCCGAGCGCCTGGCGCAGCTCGCGCGACAGCGCGTTGAGCGCCCGAGGGCGGTTGAGGGTCAACGTGGCGACGCCGTCGGCGCGATCGACGAGGAGCACGGGATCCGTCATGCGACGGGTCCTAGCACGAGCTCGAACGGCGGCGCGAGGCGGCCGGCCTCCAGGCGCCCGCCGCCGTCAGAAGAGATCGCCGAGACGGATGGTCTGTTCGCGACCCGCGCCGATCGACACCAGCGCGATCGGCGCCTCGATGAGGTGCCCGAGCTTGTCGAGGTAGCGGCGGGCGGCCAGCGGCAGCTCGTCGAGGCTCCGGGCATGGCCGAGGTCTTCCTGCCAGCCCGGAACGTCTTCGTAGACTGGCCGGGCGCGGGACCACCCGCGTTGCGTCGCCGGCGGGCGGTCGACGCGCTTGCCGTCGATCTCGTAGGCGACGCAGACGCGGATCGGGTCGATGCCCGTGAGGACGTCGAGCTTGGTGAGTGCGATGGCGTCCAGTCCCGACAGCGCGGCCGCGTGGCGGACGACCACCGCGTCGAACCAACCGCAGCGGCGGGGGCGTCCCGTGGTGGCGCCGTACTCGTCGCCGTCGGCCCGGAGCCGGTCGCCCAGCGCATCGCACAGCTCGGTGGGGAACGGCCCCCCGCCGACCCGCGTCGTGTAGGCCTTCGCGATGCCGATGACCCGACCGATCATGCGCGGCGGCAGGCCGGCGCCGGCGGCCGCCGAACCGGGGACGCAGTTCGACGACGTCACGAAGGGGTAGGTGCCGTGGTCGATGTCGAGCAGCACGCCCTGCGCGCCCTCGAGCAGCACACGGGCGCCGCGCCCGACCGCCGCTCGCACCTCGGCGCCGGTGTCGGTGACGAACGGCGCCAGCTGCTCGCGGTAGCCCCGATACTCGGCGAGAATCTCGTCGGCCGCGTGCGGCGGTTCTCCCAGCAACGATTCGAGGTAGCCGTTCTTCTCGCGCAAGTTGCGCACCAGGGCCTCGACGAACCCCGCCTCGTCGAAGAGATCGCCCACCCGGATGCCGGTGCGGGCCATCTTGTCTTCGTAGGCCGGACCGATACCGCGGCCGGTGGTGCCGATGGCTCCAGCCTCGCGCAGCCGCTCGCGCGCGTGATCGATGGCGCGATGGTACGGCATGATGAGGTGCGCCTGCTCGCTCACGCGGAGCCAGCGATCCTCGGTCAGATAGCCGCGCGCGCGCAGCGCGGTGATCTCCCGCACCAGCACCGCCGGGTCGATCACCATGCCCGGGCCGAGCACGCAGACCTTTCCCGGATGAAGCACCCCGGACGGGATCAAGTTGAGGACGGTCTTCTCGCCGTTCACGACCAGCGTGTGCCCGGCGTTGTTGCCGCCGTGGTAGCGCACGACCATGTCGGCGCGAGCGGCGAGCAGGTCGACGACCTTGCCCTTCCCCTCGTCGCCCCATTGCGTTCCGATGATGGCGGTGGCAGCCATGCGGGTCAGAGCCGGAGCCGTTCGGCCGACACGACCGGCGGCAAGGTCCGCAGCTGGGCCAGGACTTCGTCCGGCACCGGGTCGTCGACGTGGAAGAGCGAGAGCGCCATGCCGCCGATGCGCTCGCGGCCGAGCTCGAGACCGGCGATGTTGATCCGGTTTTCGCCGAGCAGGGTGCCGACGCGCCCGACGACGCCGGGCACGTCGCGGTTGTGCAACATGAGGATGTAGCCCTCCGGCACCGCTTCCATCCGGAAGTCGCGGATGCGGGTGAGTCGAATGGTGTCGGCCCCGAACACCGCCCCCTGCACGACGGTGGTCCCGCTCGCGCGCTTCACCTCGACGGTGAGCGCGTTGGCGTAGTCGCTCGTCGGCGCGTGGGCCGTGATCAGACGGATGCCGCGGTCGCGCGCCAGGGACGGCGCATTGACGTAGTTGACGCTGTAGTTGAGCTCGACGTCGATCAGGAGATCGAGGAAGCCGCGCAGGACCGCGGTGCCAATGGCCTTCAGCTCGCGCTCCGCCACTTCGCCAGTGGC
The DNA here is from genome assembly GCA_963851365.1 of uncultured delta proteobacterium. Classification (GTDB taxonomy): domain Bacteria; phylum Desulfobacterota; class Binatia; order DP-6; family DP-6; genus CAVQLX01. The sequence continues at coordinate 424,010 of CAWKPA010000004.1, forward strand.
CTGCACCGCGATCTCCTGGGGCGCGCCGTCGTCGAGCTGGGCAGCCAGCGCGCCGAGCTTCTCGCCCAGGCGCAGATAGGGCCGCAGGACCTGGAGCACTTCCGGCGACAACGAGGGCGCGTTCACGGCGCCGTGGATCGTGCCGGTGGTGAGGAAGTCCCCCACCTGCTGGGCGATCGCGACGGCGACGTTGACCTGCGCCTCGGCGGTGGAGGCGCCCAGGTGCGGGGTGGCGATGACCTGCTCGAGCGCCCGGAACGGATGATCGACGGGCGGTGGCTCCTGCTCGAAGACGTCGATCGCCGCCCCGGCGACATGCCCTTCGCGGATGGCGTCGGCGAGCGCCGCCTCGTCCACGATGCCGCCGCGCGCGCAATTGACGATCCGCACGCCCCGCTTCATCCGCGCGAGGGAGTCACGCCCCACCAGACCCCGCGTCTCCGCCGTGAGCGGCGTGTGGATGGTGATGAAGTCCGCGCGCGCGAACAGTTGCTCGAGCGGCACCAGCTCGACCCGCAGCCGCGCCGCCGCCTCCGGGGTGACGAAGGGGTCGTAGCCGATCACCTTCATCCGCAGCCCCACCGCGCGCTCGGCCACGATGGTGCCGATGTTGCCCAGCCCGACGATGCCGAGGACCTTGTTGCAGACCTCGATGCCGAGCCACTTGCTGCGCGGCCACTCGCCGGCGCGGACGGCCGCGGCCGCTTGCGGGATGCTGCGCGCCAGGGCGAGCAGCATGGCGATGGCGTGCTCGGCGGTGGTGACGTTGCTCCCACCGGGCGTGTTCATCACCACGATGCCGCGCTTGGTCGCGGCATCGACGTCGATGTTGTCGACACCGATGCCCGCCCGGCCGATCACGCGGAGCCGGGCGGCGCGTGCGATGACCTCTGCGGTGACCTTGGTCGCGCTGCGGACGACGAGGGCGTCGTACTGGTCCACGATCTCGAGGAGCTCGGCGGGGCTCAGACCCGGCTTCGCGTCGATGTCGAGATCGGGCTGCCCGCGCAGGCGGGCCAATCCCTCGGCGCCGAGGGAGTCGGCAAGGAGTACTCGATACGTCATCCGACCTGGCTGGTCCCCACCGGACGCGCGGGCCCAGGCGTTCGGCCCGCCGGTTGCTCAGCACTCCCCCGTGGTCGATTCCACGCGAACGCCAGTCGTGCGACGAGTTGAGGCCTTCGTCTAGCGGCCGGCATCGGCGATTGCAAGGCGGGATCGATGCGCACGCGTTGACTCCCGCTGGGGCTTCCGGTAGCCGCGATGCGGTCATGCGGTCTCCGGCCCCCGCGGTCGCGCTCGTCCTGGTGCTCGCCGCTCTGCCCGCCGGCGGCACCGACCCGGTGTCGAATGCCGTCGACCCGCCGCCGCCGCCGCCCTCGCCGGGTCGCCTCACCGTCATACCGGAGCAATGGCAGCGACGCCTGCCGGACGGCGACGACCTCGAGATTCCGCTGCCGGCCACACACGACGGTCAGACTCAGCGGGTCCAGCTCGAAGAGGCGATCGCCATCGCGCTCGAGAACAACCCCGGGATCGCGGCGAAGCGACTGGAGCCGGTGCGCGTCGACCAGGACATTCTGGAAGCCCAGTCGCAGTTCGATCCGGTGGCCGGCGGGAGCGGCCAGTACACCAACTCGATCACCCCGAACGCCAACGTCCTGGCCGGTACCCGCACGACGGTCGCGAACACCCGGTTCGTGGACGCCAACCTGGCCAAGCTCTTCCGGACCGGGACACGGCTCTCGCTCGGGTTCGACTGGACCCGGTTCTCGAACAACGGCCGCTTCTTCCAGCTGCGGCCCCAGTACACCCCCACCATGGGGTTCTCCCTCTTCCAACCGTTGCTGCGAGATTTCGGCTGGGACTACTCCTACCTGCTCGTGCGGGTGGCGGAGCGCACGGCGGAGGGCGCGCTCTACGCCTACGAGGCGCAGGTGGCCGACTTCGTCCGCGAAGTCATCGACGCCTATTTCAGCGTGATGGGCGCTCGCGCCAACCTGCAGGTCCGGGTCGAGGCGGAGACGCTTGCGCAGCGCACGGTGGCGGAGAATCAGGCCCGCGTCCGCGTCGGGTTGCTGCCGCCGGTGGCGATCCTCGAAGCCCAGACCGACGCCGCCCGTCGGCGGGACGAAGTGATCCGCGCCGAGAACCTGCTCGAGCTGTCGCGCCAGCGCCTGGCGCAGCTGTGCTTCTACAACCCCGACGGCACGTTCGTGCCCCGGACCCTCGAACCCGTGGAGTACGAGGGCATCGAGGAAGTGCAGGTAGATCCGCAGCAGACGCTCGACACGGCGTTGCAGTCGCGCCCGGAAATCCTGGCGTCGTCGAAGGGCGTCCAGGCCCGCCAGATCAACGAACGTATCGCGAGCAACCAGCTGCTCCCACGGGTCGACCTGATCGGCGGGTACGGGGTCAACGGGCTCGCAGGGCGCAACCAGACGCTGCAGGGTACCGAAACCATCATCAGCCCCACCGACCTGGGTGGCGGGCGCTGCCAGTTCATCACCACCAACGTCTACCAGTGCTCCGTCACGACGACCGCCCCTCCCTCCCCCTTCGCCGGCACTCGCGGCGACGCGTTCACCCGGCTCACCTCGGGGGAGTTCAACACCTACAACGTGGGTGTCCAGCTCTCGGTCCCGCTCGACAACGCGGCCGCCAAGGCGCAGCACACCCGCAGCAAGATCGAGGTGAACCAGGCGGAGCTCAACCACCGCGAGCTGCAGTCCAAGGTGACGCTGGAGGTGCGGCAGAGCATCGCCGACATCCAGTCGAGCCGCCAGCGAGTCGACGCGTCACGCACGGCGGTCGAGCTGGCGGAGGAGAACATGCGCGCGCAGCAAAAGCGCTTCGAGGTCGGCATGGCCACCACGAAGGACCTGCTGGACTTCCAACAACGCCTGACGGTCGCGCGTGTCGATCAGGTGCAGGCCAACTTCGACTATGCGCTGGCAGTGGCCGCGTGGCGCCGGGCCCAGGGCACGCTGCTCGAGCGCTACCACGTCGTGCTGGCACACCCGAAGTACCGGCCGGCCCCCTGGTTCGCGAAATTCTGACGGCCGTGCCGCTCCACATCGTGCTCATCGGTCCGCCCGGCGCCGGCAAGAGCACGCTGGCCCCCGCGTTGATGGCGCGCTTCGACCTCGCCCGCATCGCAACGGGCGAGCGCCTGCGGGCGGAGGTCGCGGCGCGGAGCGCCATCGGCCGCGTGGCGGCCGGGTACATCGAGCGCGGCGCGCTGGTGCCGGACGGCTTGATCGACCGATTGCTCCGCGCGAGCATCGACGAGGTGCCGGCCGATCGCGGGTTGCTTCTCGACGGCTACCCGCGCAACCTCCACCAGGCGACCGTGCTCGATACCGTCCTCCGCGACACCGCCCGACCGCTGAGCGCGGTCGTCGTCCTCGACCTGCCCGACACGGAGATCCTCCGCCGGCTCGGAGGCCGCCGGCTCTGCACCGGCGCGGGCGATCCCTGGGTGCTGCATGTGGACGACGCCGCGGCGGTCCGCCGCTGCCGCGACGCCGGCGGCCGGTTGGTGCAACGCGACGACGACCGGCCTGACGTCATTCGTCGGCGCCTCGAGGTCTACCGGCGAGAGACCGCCCCCGTCCTGGCGCACTACGCCGCGGGGGCGGTGGTGCGTCCGGTCGACGCGGCGACCGACACGGCTGGGGTGTGTGCGCGGGCGATCGCCGCGGTGACCGCCGGTCAGTAGCCCGGGCCGGACTGCGGCAGTCCCGAGCGCCGACAGCGCAGGCTCCACCGGCGGCCGTCGGCCGTCATGACGAGTCGGCGCCCGATCGGGAGCACGACCGTCTCCGCCTCGCCGCCGGCGACCAGCACGACCTGGCAGCGGTCGTTCGCCGCTTCGTCGAGATCGCACACGCCGCGGCGCCGCGCGCCGTCGACCGTGGCCACGCGCACGCCGTCACGGCAGACGACCCGGGTGGGCGGCGACGCGTCGGCCGCCGGGTCGCAGCCGAGGGTGAGCACGAGGGCGGCGAGCGCGAGACGCGGCATCGAGACGACTCGTGCGAGCCGTAGCACGCCCACCGGCGTCCGTACAGGCGGATCAGCGAGGCACGCGGCGCACGTCGTCGGCGATCGCCGCCGCGAGGCGGGCGAGCGCGCGGTCGAGCGCGGCGACCGCCGCTCCCGTACCGCCGGATTCCACGGGTTCGCGCACCCGCACCTGCCCCTCGCCGAGCGTCGGCGTGCCCTTCTGACCGGTCAGCTTCCAGAGTGCGTCGAGCCGGGCCAGGCCGCCGGTGTCGACCTCGAACGCCACCACGGTCAGCGCGACCGCCACGTCGATCCGCCGGTCGGGCCACCAGGGGAACGCCACGACATCCGTCGCGCCCAACTCGTCCATCAGCCGCAGGCCGAGCGCACGGCCGAATTGCTGCGGCAACGGCGACGCCCAGCGCGCTCCCGGCACCAGCGTCACGCGCTCCTCGTCGATCCGCAGCACCACGGACGTCTGGTCCAGGTATCCCGGAAGTGTCACCGGCCCCAGCCCGACGACCAGCGGGGTGCGACCCTGCGTGAAGGGCACGGGCTGTGCCAGCGTGAGGAACTCCCGGGCCTCCGGCGCCGGCTGCGGGAGCAGGCGGCAGGCGCTCAGGAGGAGGGCCAGCGCGACGAGGGCAGTGCGAATCATCGAGTGGAGTCCTCCGGCGGCGGCCGGCCCGTGATGAGCGCGTTCGGGTTGCGATCGAGGTAGTCCGCGAACTGGCGGATCGAGCGCGCAGCGTCGCTCAGATCGCCGAGCGTAGCGGTGAGTTGATACACGAGCGGCGCGCGGGGGTCGATCAGCTGGTCGAGCGAGCCGAGCGTGGTCTGCAACGAGCCCAACGTGCCGTCGAGCCGGTGGAGCGATTCTTCCATCCGGGCGACGCCCGTGTCGATCCGACCCGCCAGCGGCGCGATGCGCGGCCGCACGTCCGTCAACAGATCGCGCGTCGTCTCGAGCGTCTGTCGCATCGCCAGCAGAGCCTGGCGCAGCTCCGGCGAGCCGGTGAGCTCGCTGACCCCGCGGGCCGCATCGCGCAGCGAGATCACGACCTCCTCGAGGTCCAGGTTGCGCAGTTTCGCGACCAGGTCCGCGGCGGTGGCGGTGGCCTCCTGCAACAGCGTGGGCTGGGTCGGAATCTCGACCCAGTCGCTGTCGACCGGGAGGTAGAGGTTGACCGGGCTGCTGGGGAACAGGTCGAGTTCGATGAAGAGCACGCCGGTGACGATGCTCTCGAGCTGCAGCTGCGCCCGCAGCCCGCGGTCGATGAGCGCGTTCATGGTATCCGGGCGGGTCTGCCGCTCCATCACACCGAGGTTCCGCAGGGCGTCCCGATCGATCGCCAACAACACCGGAATCCGGAGCTCGGGCAGCGTCATGCCAGGCAGCGTCAGGAGGATCTCGGACACCGATCCCACCTGCACCCCGCGAAACTTGACGGGCGCCCCGACGCTCAGCCCGTTCACGGAGCCGGAAAACACCGCCACGTACTCGTCGGTGCGGCGGAAGAACTTGCCGGACGCGAAGATCGTCAGCCCGGCGACGGTGAGAATGAGCGCTCCCAGCACGAACGCGCCCACCAGCACGGGACTCGCGCGCTTACTCCGGCTCATGGCGCCCCGCCGGCGGCCGGATTCGGGGCGGTGCGCGTGAGAAAGCGCCGCACGTTCTCGCTCTCCGCATGATCGCGCAGCGTCCGGGGATTGCCACGGGCGCCGATGGTGCGGATCGCCGTATCGAGGAAGATCGAATCGTCCCCGATCCCCATGATGCTCGCCAGCTCGTGCGACACGATCACGAAGGTGGCGCCCAGGCTGTCGCGCAGTGCCTGGATGAGCTCGTCGAGCAATTGGGAGGTGATGGGGTCGAGGCCGGCCGACGGTTCATCGAGGAAGAGGATCTCGGGATCGAGCGCCATCGCCCGCGCCAAGCCAGCCCGCCGCTGCATCCCGCCACTGATCTCCGCGGGAAAATGGTCCTCGAACCCTTTCAAACCAACGAGCGCCAGCTTGAGGGCCGCCACCTCCTCGATCTCCCGCGGCGCGAGGTCGGTGAACTCGCCCAGCGGGAGCCCCACGTTCTCCGCCAACGTCATCGAACTCCACAGCGCTCCGGTCTGGTAGAGGACGCCGAAACTGCGCCGGATCCGCTCGCGTTCCTCGGGCGCCGCCGCGGTGAAGCTGACTCCGTCGTACCGGACGTCGCCCCGGGCGGGTTCCTTCAAGCCGATCATGGCGCGCACCAGCGTACTCTTGCCGCACCCGCTGCCCCCCATGATGAAGAAAATGCTGCCCCGGCGCACATCGAAGGAGAGGTCGCGCATCACCACGAAGTCGCCGAACGCCAAGGTGACGTCCTGCACCGTGATCTGCGGCGTGCCGTCGGTCGTGTTCATTCAGATGTCCAATAGATTGCAGAGGAAGGCGAAGATGCCGTCGGCGACGGTGATCCACACGATGCTCAGCACGACGGCCGACGTGGCCGCCTGACCGACCGCAGCCGCCGTGCGCTCGGCACGCATGCCCTGCATACATCCCGCGACGGCGATGATCACCCCGTAGACGAGGCTCTTGGAGATGCCGAGCGCGAGGTCCGTCAAAGTGACCGCCTGCCGGCTCTCGAGCCAGTAGAGCGTCGGATTCAGGTCGAGCATGCCAATGGCGATGACGGCGCCACCGAGCCAGGTGATGACGTTCGCGTAGACGGCCAGCAACGGCATCATGACCGACAGCCCGATCAGCCGCGGCAGCACCAGGAACTCCATGGGCGCCAGCCCCATGGTCTCGAGCGCCTCGACCTCCTGGTTGACCTGCATGCTGCCGAGCTCGGCGGCGAAGCCCGACCCGGTGCGCCCCGCCATGATCACCGCGGTCATGAGCGATCCCATCTCGCGTGCCGTGGCGATGGCGACGAGGTCGGCGACGTAGAGGCTCGCGCCGAATCGTTGGAGCTGCACCGCGCCGACGAACGCGACGATGATGCCCACGAGGAAATTGACCAGGGTGACGATCGGCAGCGCCTGTGCGCCGCATTCCTGGATGACGACCGCGAGATCGCGCCACCGGAAATGCGCCCGGCCGGTGGCGAAGCGCCAGAAGGCCACCGCCGCCTCGCCGAAGAACGCGAGCGCGTCCAGGGTGGACCTCCACACCGACGCCGTCGCCTCGCCGAGGCGCGCGAGCCACGAGCCGCGACGCGCGACGCCGCGCGCCCCTTGCGCCTCGGGGACCGCCTCGGCCAGCGCGAGCAGGCGTTGGACAGCGGCGGGCAGGCCACTCCGGTCGACGGCGACGCCGTGGCGAGCGGCCGTCGCCTCCACCTTCGCCACGAATGCGAGGACGCCGGTGTCCCAGTGCGCGAGGCCCGACAGGTCGAACGCCACCCGGCCGGGGGCAGGCGTCACGGCCAGCGCCCGCTCGACGGGCGTCACGTCAGGCAAGCCGTCCTCGAGCGTCCACGCCCCCCGCAGGCCCACCACCACCGAGCCGTCGCCTCCCCGCTCGACATGCAGCCGCGCCCCGTCCGCGTCCGCTCGCCGCCCGCCAGCGCCCATCACCGCCATGGTTCGCGCCCGGATTCTTCTACGCACTCCCGCGCAGCTCCACAAGGACGCCGCGCCGCAATCAGCTGGACGGACTCGGCGCACGCGAAGCGCAGGCTATCGATACCGAATCCCAACGCCGCCAGCTCCCGCGCCGCCGGATAGCGGGCCCGCGACGGGGCCAGACCGCAGCACGCCAGCGCCGCGCCGCCGAGCGCGCGGCGCCACCAGGCCCGGGGCTGGTTGTGATCCAGCACCACCAGCGGGGCCCCGGGCGCGAGCCGGGCCCGGAGGCCGGCCAACAGGGCCTGGCGGTCGATCGAGCCGGTGCGGCTGCCCAGGAACGTAACGATCGCCGCCGCCGCCGGTTCAGCGGCGCCCGCCAGCCGGATCCCCGCCGGTAGTGCCGCCGTGAGGCGACTGGCATGCGGGCCCAGCACGGCGATCGGACCGTCGAGGGGTCCAAGGAGCGCGAGGCAGCGAGCGGCGAGCGCGCGCGTCACCGCCTCAGACGAGGCCGTCGGCCCGCAGGTGCTCGAAGATGGCGCGCGTCGCCGGCGACTGGTTGAGGGTGTAGAAATGGATGCCGGGCGCACCGCCGCGGAGCAACGCGGCGCACTGGCGCGTGCCGAACTCGACGCCCAGCGCCAGCCCCGCAGCCGGGTCGTCCCCGGCCCGTTCGAGCGCATCCGCCAGGGCGGCCGGCACGGCGTTCCCGGAGAGCTGCGCGATACGCTGGATCTGGCGCGCGTTCGTGATCGGCATGATACCCGGAACCAACGGCACGTCGATGCCGACGCGCCGGGCACGGTCGGCGAAGCGGAAGTAGACGTCGTTGTCGAAGAAAAGCTGCGTGATGACGACGTCGACACCGGCATCCACCTTCTGCTTCAGATGGGCAATGCCGACCTCGAGGTCGCGGCACTCCGGGTGTCCTTCGGGATGCCCGCCGCCGATCAGGCACAGCGGGTCGCCGCGCTCGCGGATGAACCGCACCAGGTCCGCAGCATAGCGGAAGCCGCCGGCAGGCGGCACGAACCCCGGGTCCGCGGGACGGTCACCGCGAATCGTCACGAGGTTCTGGATGCCCTGCGAGACGATCAGGTCGCAGTGGCGAGCCATGTCCTCCCGGCTGGCCTCGATGGCGGTGACATGGACCGCCGCCTCGATGCCGAGCCTCTTGATGCGGGTGGCGATCTCCACCGGCGCCGTCCGGGGCTTCCCCCCCGTGCGCGTGACCGACACGAAGGCCGGCGCGAGCGGACGAAGGGCGTCGATCGTACGCAGCAACGCCGCCTCGCCGTCCGGCGTGCGGGGCGGGAAGAATTCGAACGAGACGAGGGGCGCGCCGGCGCGGAACAGGTCCTTGATCAGCACGCCCCGATCTACCGCGCCGAACCCTTCTTCTCCAGCGCCTTGATCCGCTGGTACTTGCGATAGTCGTAGCCTGTGGCCATCGCCATCAGCAGCGCCTCCATACCGCCCTCGCGTTCCCGGCGGAGTACGCGGAGGATCTCGTACGCGTCGCGGAACTCGCGATCGACCCGGCTGGCGTCGTCGCCGGGCCGGGTCGTCAGGTCACGCAACCGCATGACCGTGCCGCGCAGGGCGGAGAGGCGTAGTTCGTTCGGGAACGCGTCCCACTCGGCCAGCGAGAGCGGGCGCACCGACTCGTACCCCGCGATGAACGACTCGAAGCGCTTGAGATCGTAGCCCTCCGGACCGGTGCATAGCGCGTTCACGGCGGCGGCGAGGTCGAAGATGAACTTGCCCCGGCACGCGGTTTCGAAGTCGAGGATGGCCACCAGCTTCTCGCCGCGGAACAGCAGGGCGTCGAGCCGCAGGTCGCCGAGAATGATGCCTTTGGGGAGCTTGTGCTCGAGGTAGTGCTCGAGGTAGGCGACCTCGTCGTCCAGCGTGCGGACGATCTTGCGGTGGTGGGGCGGGAGCCCATCCCGCATCTCGCCATATATCTCGGCGATCCGCTCGAAGGTGAAGCGGTTCTCGATGCCCTTCTTGTAGCTCTTGCCGATCAGGTGCAGGTCGGCCAGCGCGCGGCCGACATTCTCGAGGCGCGCCGTCGTCAGCCGGTCGGGACGCTTCGCCTGGGTGTCGAGCCACCGGAAGAGCGACAGGCACTGCCCGCGGGCTTCGCGGTAGAGCCGCCCCTTGCGGTCGGCGAGCGGCTGCGGACAAGGCAAGCCGTGTTTGCGCAGGTAGACGAGCAGGTCGAGCTCGCGCTTCAGATCGAGCTCGCCCTTGGTGGCCTCGACGCGGAGCAGATGCCGGCCGCGGGGCGTCTCGAGACAGTAGCTGCCCGTCACGGGGCTCAGCGGCAGCGGCGAGAGGCCGGTGACCGAGCCAAGGCCGTAATCCTGTGCGATGTCGAATAGTTCCGTGCTGCTGATAGTCGCGTTCAGGGTCATCTGGTGGGGTCTCCTGCGCTAACCTATTGGAATCCCGTCCGAAAACGGCTTGGCACCGTAACGTCGGCGACACCGCGATGTCAAGGGAAAACCAAACGATCGTTCGATCACCTGGCCGGTCGCGGCGCCGGCACCCCGATCCTTGGGCACCAGGGCGCGATCGAGCAGGCGTCGCACCGGGGCGCCCGGGCGGCGCACACCCGACGGCCATGGTGGATCAGGCGATGCGCGAAGGCCGTCCATTCCTTCGGTGGCAGGAGCGCCTGGAGGTCCCGCTCGACGCGGTCCGGGTTGTCCTCGACCGTCAGCCCCAAGCGGTTGGCGAGGCGTTTCACGTGCGTATCCACGAAGATCGCCGGTTGACCGAATGCCGTTCCGAGCACGACGTTGGCGGTCTTGCGCCCGATGCCGGGCAGGGCCGTGAGCGCCTCCATCGTGGCGGGCACCTGTCCCCCGGACTCGGCCGCGACGGCACGGGCGACGGCTTGGATGGCCTTCGTCTTCTGCCGGTAGAAGCCGGTCGGGCGGATCAGCTCCTCGACCCGTGCCGGGTCGGCGGCGGCGAGCCGCTCGGGCGTCGGCAACTCGGCAAAGAGGGCCGGGGTGACCCGGTTCACCATCTTGTCGGTGCACTGGGCCGAAAGGATCGTGGCGATCACCAGCTCCCACGCCGAGCGGTGATCCAGCTCGCACCACGCGTCGGGGTAGGCTTTGGCAAGGCCCCGGGCGATGGCCCGAGCCCGCGCGGCGCGCGCCGCCTTGCTTTCCCGCGCGACGTTCAGCGCCACCGGCGCTGGTCCTCGCGGACCGTCTCGACATAGGCCCGGGCGGCCGCGCGGGCGTCGTCTGGCCCCCAGCCGAGCCGTTGCGCCATCAGCCCCGCCACCTCATCGGCCACGTCGGCGCCGCCCGCGGGATCGAACAGCGCCAGCTGGGTGCGCCGGCGCAGCACGTCTTCCAGCGTCACGGCCATCTCGGCCTCGACCGCCGCCACCACCTCGGCACGGGGATCGGGCTGCGCGGCGAGCACCGGCGCGCCGAGCGCCCGGTCTTTCGCCACCACGCCCAACACGGCGTCCAGCCGCCCTCCGTAGCGGCCGGCGAGGTGGTCGATGACGTCGCGGGCGACGCCGTGACCGTCGTTGGCGGCGGCGACCGCTGCCAGCGTCTCGGGCGGTACCGACCCGCCGGGCAGCGGCAGGTCCGCGGTCCGCGAGCGACCGATCGGCCGCCCGTCGGCCGCGCGCACCAAGCGCTCGGCGACGCGGTCCACCACCTGCGCGGCGATCACGCGATACGTGGTGAGCTTCCCGCCCGCGATGGTGATCAGTCCGGACCGCGAGACGAAGATCTCCTCCTCGCGCGACACGTCGGACGGCGACGCGCCGTCCCCGGTGGGCGGCGCCACCAGCGGGCGCAGTCCGGCGAAGGCGCTCACCACGTCGGCGGGCCGGAGCTCGGCGGTGGGGAAATAGTGGTTCACCGTCTCGAGCAGGTAGGCGACGTCGTCCGGCTCGACGGTGGGTGGGACGGCGCCGTCGGGATGGTCGGTGTCGGTCGTGCCGACCAGTGAGCACTCGTCCCACGGGATGACGAACATCACGCGCCGATCCCGCACGGCGTGAAGCACGATCGCCGCCTCGTGCCCGAGACGCGCACGCGGCACGATGATGTGGACGCCCTTCGTCGGGCGGAGCCGCTTGGGTCCGGGCGCGTCCATCCCGTCCACCGCATCGACCCACGGGCCCGCGGCGTTGACGACCGTCCGGGCGCGCACGACCAACTCACGCCCCCCCAACCGGTCCGATACCCGCGCGCCGACCACGCGGTCGCCCTCCTTCACGAGCGAGACCACGCGCGCGTACGACACCGCCACCGCGCCGGCGTCGCGCGCCGCCAGCAAGGTCTCCAGCACCAGGCGCGCATCGTCGGTCCAGCAGTCCCAGTACTCGCCCGCGCCGCGCAGGCCCTCGGTGCGGAGTTGCGGCTCGACGCGGCGCGTGACCTCGGCACTCAACATCCGGTGACGGCGCACGTTGCGGATGCCGGCCAGGAGGTCGTACGCCCACAACGCCGCGGCGAGCTTCATCCGGCCGACGGCCGCGCCGTCGTACACCGGGTAGACGAACCGCATCGGCCGCACCAGGTGCGGGGCCAGTCGGCGCAGGCGCTCGCGCTCGCGGGTCGCCTCGAGGACCAGCCGCACTTCGCCCTGTTCGAGGTAGCGCAGACCGCCGTGGATCAGCTTCGAGGAGCGGCTCGACGTACCCGACGCGAAGTCGGACTGCTCGACCAGCGCGACGCGGAGCCCGCGCAGCACGGCGTCGCGCGCGATGCCCGCGCCGTTGATACCCCCGCCGATCACCAACAGGTCGAAGCGCTCGCGCTCGAGCGTGTCCAGGGCGGCATGGCGCCAGGCGGGTCCGGGAATCACTCATCCGACTGTAGCGGACCGATTCCCTCATGTCACGGCGCGTCAAGGCGATCAGAGAATGCCGAAAACCTTGTGCAACTGGGGCAGGATGCGGACGTCGGGATGGTGGCGGCTGGCGGCGGCGTGCAGCCGCTCGAGCACCGGCGGCGCGATCTCCGGCCGCACGCCGTCCGGGGCCGTGAGCGGGGTGAGGAACAGCGCTGCGCCCGCACCCGCTGCCGCGACCAGCCGGGCCCCGCGCTCGATCTCGTCGGGGCTGGTGCCGTCGTCCACGGGTATTTTCACGTAGACCTCGCGTCCCGCCGCAACGGCTGCGCGCAGGCAGGCTTCGTGCTCGTCCCACCGGGCGCGCTCCCCGGTATTGCTCGGACACTTCACGTCGAGGCTCACGATGGCGACGAACGGCAGGACACGCTCGAGTCGGGCGGGCATGATGCCCGCGGTCTCGAGCAACACGGGCAGGCCGGGTGGTGCGCCGCGAAGCCACTCGACCAGGAAGTCCACTTGCGCCAGGGGCTCGCCCCCGGTCACCGCCACCGCGTGCAGCGGCGGCGCCGCCGCGCGCAGCGCCGCCACGTCGGCGGCAAGCGCCGCGACGGTGAGCGGATTCGGTCGGACACGGACGCCGTCCGCGCCCAGGATGCGGCACGTCGCGACCGGCACCAGGCTAGCCGGCGTGTCACACCAGCGGCACCGCAGCGGACAACCGGCGAAGCGCACGAACAGCTGCCGGCGGCCGGCGTGGACGCCTTCGCCCTGGAAGGAGACGAACAGTTCGGAGCAATTCGCGACGACGCGGGGCATGCGGCTTGGCCGGGGCTTAGCATGCCGCCCGCAGGGCAACCACAAGGTCGGCGACGTTCGTACCGGTGGCCCCGGTCCGTAACAGATCGCCGGCCGCGTCCAGCACCGGATGACTGTCGGTTGCGGCCAGCGCGGTCACCGCGTCGTGGCCACGGGCCCGCGCGCGGGACACCGTGTCGCCGTCGACGCACGCGCCCGCGGCGTCCGTCGGACCGTCGACGCCGTCGGTACCGGCCGCCAGCACCACCCCCGGAAGCCCCGCGAGCGCGACCGCGGCCGCCAAGGCGAGGTGCTGCGACCGGCCGCCGCGCCCCCCGGCGACGACGCGCACGGTGGTCTCGCCGCCCGCGACGATCGCCACTGGCCGGTCCCGCGGCGCGGCCGCCAGACGGTCGACGATGCACCGGCCCGCCGCGGCGGCATCGCCGGCCAGCGGCGCGGCGACGACGTCGGTCGCGAAGCCGAGCCGCTGCGCCGTCGCCGCGGCCGCACGCACCGCGGTGCGGTTGCCTGCCAGGAGGTGGACGACGACGCGCGCCAGCGCGGGGTCGCCGGGCTTCAGCGTCTCGGGCTGGCGCCCCGCGCACCCCGCCTCGAGGTGCGCCCGCACGCGGGGCGGTACGGCGTCGGGTGCGAGCCACCGGTCGAGCACCGCGAGCGCGTCCGCATACGTCGTGGGGTCGGCAACGGTGGGCCCCGACGCGATCGTGGCCGGGTCGTCCCCGACGACGTCGGACAGCAGCAGGGTCCAGAGGCCAGCCGCGCCCCCGGCCGCCCGCGCGAGCCCCCCGCCCTTCACCCGGGAGCAATGCTTCCGCACGGTGTTGAGCGCCGTGATGTCGGCGCCCGCGACCAGCAACGCGGCGGTCACGTCCCGCTTGTCGTCCAGGGTGAGGTCGCCCGCCGGCGCCACCAGCAGTGCCGACGCCCCGCCGCTCAGCAGCGCCAGCACCAGCGTATCCGGACCGGCGGCCCGCACCGTCTCTAAAACCCGCGCGGTCGCCGCGACGCCCGCCACGTCGGGCACCGGATGCGCCGCCCCCAGCACCTGCAGACCGGGCGGCGCTTCCCCCGCGGCGCCGTGCGGCGCGACGAGCACCGCCGCGCGCGCGCGCGCCGCGCCCGCGCCCGCCGTCATCGCTACCGCCGCCTTGCCCGCGGCGATCAGCGTCACCGGTCCGCGATGCGTCGCCACCAATCTCGGCGTACAGAGCGCGAGCGCCCCCTCCTGCCGCTGAAGCGCGGCTTCCGCCAATGGGCGCGGCGCCACCGCCGCCAGCGCGGCCTCGAAACATGCGCCCGCGACCGCGCGCAGCGCGGGGTCGGCGACACTCATGGACGCACGCCCGCGTCGCGGCTATAGCGTGGAGACATGACGACGGATCAGACCTCGGGCCCGCCCGAGACCCAGTACTCCCTTCCGCCGCCCGCGCCCAGCCAGGCCTTTCCGGAAACCTGGCGCCGCGTGATCACCGACCCGCGCGGGTTCTTCGCCAGCATGCCGCGCACCGGCGGCCTGCACGAGCCCCTCGTCTTTCTCGGCGTTTGCGCCGTGCTGAACGGCCTGGGCTCGCTCCTGTTCGGCTGGGGCCTCGGTGGCGCCGTGGCGGGCACCATCTCGTTCATCGTCGGCGAGTTCATCGCCGCCGGGCTGCTCACCGCCATTGCGCAGCACCTCTTCGACGGCCGCGCCGGGTTCGAGCAGATGTTCAGGGTGGTGGCGTACGCCGCCGCACCGCTGGTGTTCCTGTGGGTGCCGCGGCTGTGGGGCTTCGCGTTGCTCTACGCGTGGTTCCTGCAGATCCGAGGCGTGCAGCAGGTGAACGACTTCGAACCGATGCCCGCCGTGCTGACGGTGGCCCTCAAGATCGGGGCGCTCACGCTGCTCGGGTTCGCGCTGGGCGGCATGCGGGTCTGAGCGGGATCAGCTGCCTTCGTCCTCGCCCTCGCTGGAAGACAGACGGCGGAAGCTGCGGTCCTCCTCGTAGCGCCGGTGCATCTTGAGTTCGCGCTCCCGATCGGCCTGACAGTTCACGCAGACCCGCGTGAAGGGTAGCGCCTGCAGGCGTGCCTCCGCGATCTCCCCTTCGCAGCTCTCGCAGATGCCGTAGGAGTTGTTCGCTACCCGGCTGAGCGCCTCGTCAATGGCCTGCACCTTCTCGCGCTCGCGATCGCCGAGGATGAGGTCGATCTCCTTGTCGCGAGCATCGCTGGCGAGGTCATAGGTGTCCATGCCCTCGTCTTTGTGCTGGTCACGGACGGCATTCAGATCCTGCTGGACGTTGCGCAGCAGCTGCGCGCGCATGTCCTCCAGGGTCTCGCGCGCCTTCTTCAGAAACGCCTTGCGCATGGTCACCCCCTAGGAAGCGAGCGGCGGAACCTAGAGCCTCGCCCCACCGATGTCAACGGTGCCCGACCCTGATGACAGGAGCTCCGCCTCCAGGTCGTAGACGTCGGCCACCGTGACCCGCGCCCAGGCCAGATCGCCCGGAACGGCCGAACCCCGGAGACGGATGAGCCCGTCGATCTCCGGCGCCTGGTCGCGGCTCCGTCCGAGCAAGGCGCCGGGGCGATCGCCTTCGGCCTCGACCAGCACCTGGATCGTCCGCCCGACCTGGGCCGCGGCACGCCGGGCCGCGACCCGCGCCTGCGTCTCCATCACCCGCTCCCAGCGCCGGCGCTTGACCCGCTCGGCAACGTGCCCGGGCAGCGTGGCCGCGTGGGTGCCCTCTTCCCGCGAGTAGCGGAACACCCCCACCCGATCGAGCGCGAATTCCTCGAGGAAGGCGCACAGCTCGTCGACGTGCCGATCGGTCTCGCCCGGAAACCCGACGATGAAGGCCGAGCGGATGGCCACGCCAGGCACGGCCTCACGGACGCGGCGGATCAGGCGGCGGATGGCTGCGCCGCTGCGTTCGCGCCGCATCGCTCGCAGCAGGTCGTCGGCGATGTGCTGCAGCGGCATGTCGAGGTACCGGCAGACCGCCGCCTCGGTGGCCATCACCTCGAGCAGTTCCTCCGTGATCGACGACGGGTAGGCGTAGAGCAGGCGGAGCCAGCGGGCCTCGGGGACGCGCACCGCCAGGGCGCGGAGCAGCCGCGCGAGCGACGCGTCGTCGCGCAGGTCACGGCCGTACGCGGTCAGGTCCTGGGCGATCAGGTTGAGCTCGACCGCCCCGTCGGCGACCAGACTCTCGGCCTCGGCCAGCACGTCGGCCATCGCACGGCTCTCGTGACGGCCACGGATCTTCGGGATGATGCAGAAGCTGCAGCGATGGTCGCATCCCTCGGACACCTTCAGATAGGCCGTCCACCAGGCTCCCGTCCGCACCCGGGGCGACACGCCGTGAGGCGGCAACTCGTGCTGGGCGCCGCGGTAGACCACGGGCTCGGCCGCGGCGGGACCGGCCACCGCCTCGGCGATGCGGGTCAGGCCGCCGGTGCCGACGAATGCGTCGACCTCGGGCAACCCGCGGATCAGGTCGTCGGCGTACCGTTGCGCCAGACAGCCGGTGACGACGAGCCGCCGCCCCTCCCGCTCGGCCTTCACCCGCGCGGCGTCGAGGATGGCCGCGATCGATTCCTCCTTGGCGGGGCCGATGAACGCGCAGGTGTTGACGACGAGGACGTCGGCCTGCTCGGGGTCGAGCACCACCTCGTGTCCGGCGCGCGCCAGGACACCGAGCATGACCTCGGCGTCGACCTGGTTCTTCGGACAGCCCAGGGTGAGGAAGTGAACGCGCCGCGCGCCGCCCGTGGCCTCCCCCACGTCAGTCCCGGAAGTTGACGAACTGCATGGCGATGTCGAGGCTGCTCTCGCGCAACAGCGCCATCACCGCCTGCAGGTCGTCGCGTTTCTTGCCCGAGATGCGAACCTGATCGCCCTGGATGGCGGCCTGGACCTTCAGCTTCGCGTCTTTCACCAGCTTGGCGATCTCGCGGGCCTTCTCGGTCTCGATGCCCTGCTGGAGGTCGAGCGTCTGCTTGGCGCTGCCAGCCGGCCCGGGCTCGATGTCATGCTCGACGAGCGCCTTCAACGGCACCTGCCGCTTGGCCAGCTTCTCCTTCAGGATGTCGGCCAGGGCACGCACCTTGAAGTCGTCCGCCGACCGCAGGTGAAGCGTGTGCGCCTCGCGCCGGACCTCGGTGGGAGTCCCCTTGAAGTCGAAGCGCTGGCCGACTTCTTTCAGGGTCTGGTTGACGGCGTTGTCGACCTCCTGGAGGTCGAGCTTGCACACCACGTCGAACGACGGCATGGGGCGCGGTCAATAGGTCGGCGGGTTGACGACGTCAACCCCGGCGGGGGGCGCGAAGCGGAAGAGGTCGGGCGCCAGTTTGCCGTTGCGTTTCTCGGCCGAGAACAGAATGCGCGTGGAGGTGCCGGCGGCATCCACGATGTGGGCCTCGGCCACGCTGGCGTCGGCCTTCCGGACCCCCAGTTCGAGCGTCCCCACGCCCGTCGTCCTGCGCCTTTGGCACGAGCTTCAGGATCCAGCGGTCACGCTCCTCCCGGACCAGTGACGGGTCGAAGTCGCGCTCGACGTTGCCCAGACCGGCGAGAAAGGTGATCGGCGTGCTCGACTGGAACGCCTCGTTGAGCGGCGCCTTGATCACCTGCTTCAAGTCCGGCTGGTAGATCCAGAGAATCGAGCCATCGCCGACGATGGTCTGGGCGTCGGGCGGCGCGTAATCCCAACGCATGCGGTTGGGCTTCTCGAACGCCACCTTGCCCTTGGTTTCGAGTTTCCCCGCCAGCGCCTTCGACTCCACCACCTGGCGGAAGTCCGCCTGCAGCGTCCGGGTGTCGTCGTAGCGCTTCTGCAGGCGGTCGAGCGCGTTCCGCAACGCGTCGGCGTGCGCGGGAGCCGCGACGGCGAGCGCGGCGAGCAGGACTCCGAGACGTCGCAGCATACGGACGACGGCTACCGTGCCCACCGGCGCCACGCAAGCATCCGCTTGCGAATGGCTGTCGAACAGCCTTTACAGGCTTCATCCACTTTGGTCAGGGCTGATTCGGGGAGGGCGACCGGATGGCGGACGATCGCGGCGGGGTACAGGTGGAGTTCGAGCCGCGTTTCTGCGGCAACCACGTGGCGGACGTGACGGCAGGATGCAGCTTCGGGTGCGTCTACTGTCCCTTTGCCGACATCGGCGCTCGGCGCCGGGGCGCGACGCGGCCGACCGCGCTCGACGTCGAACGGCTCGACGACCTGCCCGCGCCGCCGAGCGTGTTCCTCAGCCCCGCCAGCGACCCCTTCACACCGCAGGCGGCGCCGCGTACCCATCGGGTGCTGCAACACCTCCTCGGGCGCGGCACGACCGTCGGCATCCTCACCAAGGGGATCATTCCCGACCGGACGTTGGACCTGCTCGCCGCGCACCCGACGCAGATCGAAGGCGTCGGCATCGGCGTCACCAGCGTCGACGATCGGCGCAACGCGGTCCTCGAACCCGGCTGCCCGCCCGCGCGCGAGCGGCTGGGCAACCTCGACCGGCTTGCCGAGCGCCACGTGATCGCCGCCATCCGGATCGATCCCATGTTTCCCGACCTGGACGACGACCCGTCCGCGCTGGCCGCCCTGCTCGACGAGGCCACCGCACGGCACGCCAACGCCGTGACCGCCACGTACGTGTTCGCCTGGGGCCGGTATCTGCGCCGGCTCCGGCGGGAGCCGCTCCTCGCCCGGTCGGTCGCGCTGCTCACGGAGCCGGCGCCCATGGAGGGCGGCACCGCGCTCAGCGTCCCGCTCGAACGCAAGTTGGCGACCTACGCGCGCCTGGCGACGCTGGCACGCGAGCGGCAGCTCTACTTCAACACCTGCGGCTGCAAGGACCTGCGCGTGCGGGATGGACAGGAGCAAGGATACTCGACGCGCTGCCGGAATCCGTTCACGTTTGCACCAGTCCGCTCATTCGTAGCGCAAGCGAATCGAGAACGGCTCTCGCAATGCCCTGCGGCGCAGCTAGACGGCCGGACAGCAGGCGACCAGCGCGGCGAGGAATACGTACCATGCCGCCATCGGCCCCGGAAAGTGGATATTCGAGGATGTAACCGATCAGGATTCGGAAGTTGACTCGAACCCACAAGAGCGAAGTGCCGATCGCCGAGCAGGATTCCGAGGAGCGCCCCAGCGACGCCGATCGTCAGATCGCCTCCAGTCGAATCGCGCGACCCAGTTGCGCGGCTCGGCGCCAACCGCTCTGAAGATTCGCGAACTCACCACGCCTCTCCATGATCTGCGTCATGAGGAGATCGAAGATACCGGCGAGCGTCACTGCGACCACGAGCAGCTGTATCGCGTAGGTGAAAGCGAAAGCACGATCGACCATCGACTGATGATAGGCGAGCGTCTGCGGCACGGTGAGTATCTTCACCAGGTACTGCTCGCCCTAGACCGCCGCGCGATTGACTCACGCACGCCGCGGATTCTGCCCGGGCCGGGCGAACACGTTGAAGTGACTCACCTGCCGATCGCCCCACAAGCGACGAAATGCTCTCGATCGAGCAGCACCGAACCATGGTCGCCGCTGTAGTCTCCCGCGACGACGCCCAGGATGGGCAATCGCTGTGTCCGGCCGGCGACGGCAGGTCGAGGGTGTGCCACCACGTCCAACCCCTGCCGCTCGGCGAGGTTGTCGGAGATCAGCACACCGCGGCCCTGCTGCAGCCGCGAATCGCGTTCGTCTCCACCCACGCGAGTTGTCGACGAAACTGCGGTGTCTCCATGAAGCCAGGGCTAATCGCAACGACCGCGATTCGATCCTTCACCAAGGGCTTGACCCTGCAGCGCACGGTAGGTTTCGACCCGTTGCACGTCCGGCAGCGCACTGCAGTTCGCTCTCCAATCTCGGCGTTCAGAGGCAATTCAAGCCAGCCACCTTCGGTGGCGACGGACGATACGACCAGGTCGCCGCTGAGGATGAACCAATCGCGCTCGGACTCGCGAAAGCTGAGAGCCACGGACGACACGGTTATGGCCAGCGTTAGACTGAACGCGATCACGGCAGCCGTCACACCCGTGCGTGCGGGGCACGCAGCCAGGCTCTCGACGGCGACACGCCCCGCGAAGCCCGGCCACCCGGGGAAACACTCGCTGGAGAAGGCTCACGAGCCGCGCCCGTGAAAGGGATCGCGAGCACCATCGCCGACACCCCGAAGGCTACGCCGCGACGTTTCCCCACACCACGATCGCGTCGACAGCTCCATGCGCACTGCCGCAAGCACGAGCACCAGCAGCACGGCGCCTCCTGTGACCAGCAGCCGGGCCGGCGCGGCCATCGCGAGCCGCTCGCGGAAATCGGGGCGCATCAATTCGAGCGGGTCGAGGCCGCTGGCCTTGCGGGCCGGCGCGAGCGCGGCGGCCACCGACGCGAGGACGCCGAGCGCGCAATACCAACCGACCTGCGACGGGGTGAGGGTGTACGACTCGACCGTGAACCGCGTCTGGTAGATCACCCCCATCGACTGCGCGACCAGCTGCAGCAGCACTCGCGCCAAGCCGAACCCGAGGGCGACGCCGATCACCGACGCGGCCAGGCCGATCAGCGCCGCCTCGACGAGGACGAGGCGAAAGATGGTGCGTCGCTCCGCCCCGACCGCCAGCATGATCGCCAGGTCGCGCGCCCGCTGCACCACCGCCGTGGCACTCGTGTTGTAGACGATGAAGACGCCGGCAAGGAGGCACAGCAGGCTGAGCCCGTCCAGCATGGCCTGGAAGGCGGCGATGACCCGCTCGAAGCGCTCGCCGCGCAGCGCGGGGCGCAGGACCGACAGCGACGACGGCAGCGCGGCGGCCAGGCGGTCGCGCACCGTACCCACGTCGGCCTGCGGACCCAACAGCACGTCGACCTGGTCGACGCGCCGGTCCTTGCCCAGCAACCGCTGCGCCGCCATCAGGTCCATCACCGCCAGATTGCCGCCGAACGCGGTCGCCAGGCCCGCGGCCTCGAGCAGCCCACGCACGTGCAGCGGGGTGATGCCCTGCGGGCTCGCGAACCGCACGCGATCGCCGACCTCGATTCCCCGCCGCAAGGCATACTCCCGGCCGAGCAGGACCGACGACGGATCGTTCAGGAGCTCGAGCTCGTCGATGTCCTCGCGGCCGACCACGCGGACGTCGTACGAATCGATCGCATCCGAGGTGAGATCGACGCCGAAGAGCTGGACCGTGTCGCCCGTTTCGTCGGTGGCGGCGAGCCAGCCCCGCACGAGACCGAAGGCATGCGCGACGTCCGGGTCGCGCGCCACGATCTCGGCGACGCTCTCGTCGAAACCCACCTCGCCGGTTCCGAGCACCACCTGCAGCGCCGCCTTCCCGGCCGCCCGCTCGAGCGAGGCGCGAAAGTTCGCGAGCACGCTCACGTTGATGATGCCGAGTGCCGCGATCAGCGCCACGCCCGCGGCGATGCCGCCCACCATCAACACGAGCCGCATGGGCGCCGCGGCGTAATCCCGGACGCTCACGCAGCGGAGCAACCTCAGCATGTGGGCGCGTGTAGCACGTTCCGCGCGCCGCCGTGTAGTGACGATCGCGTCCGCCAGCACATAGTCCGCGGCGGACCACTCTCACCGCATCCATCACCGGGGCGCATAGTGTCACTAGCTTTGTGTCTCCTGAGTTGAATTGACAGGCGCCTCGCGCTCCTCTAGTGCTCCCGGCGCCGCGGCTGGGGCTCGCGCGCGAAGGGGGATGCACGGGAGATGGACGGCCTGGTTTCGCTGCCTCGGCTGCATGTGCTGGTGATCGAGCCGGATGCCGCGGAGGCCGCGCGCCTCCGGCAAGCCATCGTCACCGCGGAAGACGACGCGCGAGTGACGGTGGCGGCGCGCCTCGGCGCCGGCCTCGCCGCGCTCGGTCGCCCGGGCATCGCCTGCGTGGTGACGGAACTCGAGCTGCCCGACTGCAGGGGCCTGGACGTGCTGCGGGCGCTGCAAGCCGCGCGACCCGACGTCCCCGTGGTGGTGGCCACCGCCGCCGGCTCGGAAGAGATCGCCGTCGCCGCGATGAAGCTGGGCGCGGCGGACTATCTCCGCCGGCCCGCCGCGACGCCGGGGGACGTCCTCACCGCCATCCGCTGCGCCGCAGGAGAGGCCGTGCTGTCTGGTCTCGACGAGCCACAAGCCCCCACATCGATCCTGGCGCCCGCCCTGCCCCACCCCGACTTCGTCGCCCTGACGCCACGCATGCGCCACGCGCTGCTCCTGGTGGAGCGGGCGTCGCAGAGCCGCGTGCCGGTCCTCCTGGAGGGCGAGACCGGCACCGGCAAGGAGGTGCTGGCCCGGGCCATCCACGCCCGCGGCCCGCGCCCGCGGTCACCGTTCGTGGTCCAGAACTGCGGCGCCCTGAGCGAGAACCTGCTGGAGAGCGAACTCTTCGGCCACGTGCGTGGGGCCTTCACGGGGGCCGACCGCGAGCGGGCCGGGCTCTTCGTGGAGGCGGGCGACGGCACCGTCTTCCTCGACGAGATCGGCGAAGCCCCGCTCGCCGTGCAGGTCAAGCTGCTGCGGGTCCTGCAGCACAGCGAGGTGAAGGCCGTCGGCGCAGACCGGACACACGCCGTCCGCGCCCGGATCATCGCCGCCACCAACCGCACCCTGGCCGGCGAGGTCGATGCCGGCCGCTTCCGGCGCGACCTCTACTACCGCCTGGCCGTCTTCCCGATCCGCGTCCCGCCGCTTCGCCAGCGCGCCGCCGAGGTGGGACCGCTTGCCCTCCGGTTCCTCGAGCGGTTCGAGATCGAGGAGCGCCGGCGCACCGGCGGCTTCGCCCCCGAGACCCTCGATTTGTTGGCCCGGCACCTCTGGCCAGGCAACGTGCGGGAACTGGAGCACGAGGTGCACCGCCTGGTGCTGAGCGTGGCCCACGACCAGCGCATCCGGCCACACCACCTGGCGCCGGCCGTTCGCGAGGCGGCGCGACGCCCGCTGCAAGCCGCGCCGCTCGCCACCCTCCTCGCCCGCATCGAGCTGGCGCTCATCCGGCAGCGACTCGACGCACTCCCCACCAAGACGGCCGCGGCGAGGAGTCTCGGGATCACCCGGGAGGCGCTCTACGGCAAGCTGAAGCGCCTCGGCGCGCCCACCCGCGGGCGGTGAGCAGGTGACACTTTTGAACGCCGGCCGCCGGCGGGGCTGTTCGTACAGATTCGTCCGGCCCAGCGGGCAATCCGCACGAAGGTGTACGATCGGGGCCCTCCGGAGAGGGCCCCGACTCGCGCTCAGTTCGGTGTGCGCGCCGCGTGCTGCAGCGGCGACTCGACCATCGTCGAGCTCGCCGACGAGGCGAGCGACGCCGTCTGCGCCGCGAGCGTCGCCACGGGCGCCGACAGCGAGGCGGCCGCCTCGAGCACCTTCAGGAACCCCGGACGGTCCCGTTCGGGCATCGAGTGGTAGGTCGAGATGAGCCGCGCCAGCACCGGGTCGACCAGGACGAAGGGCGTCCGCTCTTCGGACGCTTCGAACTGCTCGTGAATGGTCCGGTGCTCCGGCGCAGGACGCGAGAGATTACGCGCCCTTTCCAGCATCCCGCGCGCCTCGTCGGTGAGCATTGATGCATCGATTTCGCCGAGGGCCTTCACGAAGACCTGGTTGATCTTCCAGAAGGTGACCATCGGCGTCGCGATGCCCCGCCCCGCCTCCACCCGACTGATGGCGCCCTGGCTGACGCCAGCCAGTTTCGCCAACTTGTCCTGGGAGAAGTCGAGGAACTCACGGACGCGGCGCGTCCACCGGCCCAGCTCACGGATCAGGTCCTGAGCGTCCCTGTCGACCCGTGTTGGGGTGCGAGTGATTCGTTCGGTCTCGGGCATAGCCATCGCCCCATACAGCAATGCCCGTGCCTTCCTTCGGCAACGGCTGGACCGACAAATTATTGACGCACGCGAGAACCTGAGTTCCCATTCAGGGCCCAGGTGGGCCCTCCGGTTCACACCCCGATCTCCTCCAGAAACTCGGTCAGAACGGCGTT
This sequence comes from uncultured delta proteobacterium, assembly GCA_963851365.1. Taxonomy (GTDB): domain Bacteria; phylum Desulfobacterota; class Binatia; order DP-6; family DP-6; genus CAVQLX01. The sequence goes on from CAWKPA010000004.1 coordinate 448,200, forward strand.
GAATGCGGCGGGCTGGGCGAGATTCACCACGTGCCCCGCATCCGGGATGACCCCCATTCTAGTATATTTAAATTCCTCGCCCAGCCGCTGCGAGGTGGCGAGCGAGGCGCGGTCCCGATCGCCGACGACGAGCAGCACCGGGACGTCGACACGGCGGAGTCGTGGCGCGAGGTCGTCGAGCGACGGCAGTCGCGCGAGCACGCCGCGCAGCGTGTGGATCAACCCATGCGGACGATGCTCGAGGAATCCCTGACGCACCAGCCGCGCGCCACTTGGATCGAGACCAGACGACGGGCCCCACGCGAAGCGCGCGCCCGCCGCCTCGAGACCGTCGTGTTCGATGGCGTCCGCGAACGCCAAGGCCTGCGCGCTGATCCCGCGATGCAATTCCGCACCTGCGGGGTGCGCTGCGACCACGAGCCCGCGCACGCGCTCGGGATGCGCGAGCGCGAAGCGGATGGCGATGGCGGCCCCCATCGAAAGTCCCCCCACGACCGCGGCGCCGTCGAAGACGCGCCCCAGGTCGTCGGCGAACGTGTCGGGCGTATAGAGGGACGGATCATCGGGCGCGTCGCTGCGCGCGTGTCCACGCGCGTCGTAGCGCACGATGCGCCAGCGGTCGCGCAGTGCGCGCGCCTGCGGGCCGAAGTTGCGCGCGCTGCCGGCGAAGCCGTGGGCGAGCACGACGGTCGGGCCGTCGCCATCCACGTCGACGTGGAGCCTGGGGAAGCCGGTCAATGGAGATCCCGGCCCCGGAAAGTGTCAAAGCGCACCGGGAACTTCCGTTCTCTCCATGCCGCCACACCTCCGAATAGCACACAGAGACGGGCACTTACGCAAGCATGGCGGCGGGTGACCCGGATCGAATCAAGCGTCGATCCGAGCCACCCGCCTCACCAGCCCATTCCCTCCCCGGAAACAAGCCGGCGACTCCGTAGACAGCAAGCCTCATGCCCGGGAAAACCCACAGAAGGACCGTGGGACCCCCACGGACTGAAGGGCAGAGGGCGGGCGGCGCTGCACGACTTCGGGTCTGCCTTGCAGGACGATCAGGCGGCGGGGGCGCGTGGTGGGCAATCGTCCGATGAGCCTTCATGCGCCTCCCCCCTCCGGCCGCCACGGCGTGAACCCGGCGACCGTGAAGTCACGATCGAACGTGAGGGCCGCGCGGCAGTTCGCGTCGATCCGATCGAGCGTGGCGGCCGCCGGCCCGATGCCGGCCCGAAAGAGCAGCCAGCGGTGGACTTCGGCCAGGACGAGGCTGGTCGTGAGGAGCCTCGGGCGTGCCGCAACCGCCGCGCGCAGCAGCGCGTCGGCCTCGCGATGACGGTCGTCGCGAAGGCCGAAATAGGCGATCCAGGCGCCGCTAGCGACGAACAGGCTTCGCTCGCCGGCGCTGCGCCCCCTACGGAGGGGTACGTTCCGCGACATAGGTCTGGTTCAGGTAGAGTCGTCGAAGCGTTCACTGGCATCGGCGGGCAGGCCGTCGATCATGCCGCTGGCCGCCAGCAGAGGGGCGCGCTCAGGGGGCCCGGTGAGGGCGCGCAATGCGGCGCGGACGACCCGAGACTTCGTCCAGCCGCGCGAGGTCGTCGTCGTCCAGGTAGACCTGCACGGGCTTGCTCATGAGCCACGGGCCTAGTGTTCCATCAACCCGATCTCAAGGACCTATGATGCCGCGCTCGTAGGCCTCCGGCCAGATGCTCGCTTCGATGCAACGTGGCCGCAAGCCGTGCTCTTCACACTTGGTCCTCGTCGAGGGCGATGAAGTCCTCCCAGCAGTGCAGCGCTTCGGCCGGGAGTGGGTGGCGGGTGTGTTCCACAGCGGCCCTCGTATCGGCCGATTGGAGGCGCCGCCCGTAGAGTCGCCCGCCTCGCGAGTCATGTCGTGCCCGGTTTCGCGGAGCATCGCCTCGTACGGCCGCGGCGCCGGCATTGATGTGAGTAGGGGAACGGGGTCGCCCGGGAGTCGACCGGAGACGGACCTGGCGAGCGCCTTCCTGATGGACCGCCTCGTGATCCCTTGCGGGGTCCTGGGGCCTTGTGTAGGTTTCGCTTCCCGATCCCGGGCGGCGACGGCCGTCGCGGGCGCGGGTGCCACCCTAGCTCAGTCGGTAGAGCAACTGATTCGTAATCAGTAGGTCGCCGGTTCGACTCCGGCGGGTGGCTTTGTGAAATCAACCGCTTATAGACGCGGGTCACCAAACCCTTAGCTCCTGAGGTAACGGGCAGGTAGCAGCCTCGCATCTCCCCATTGGCGAGTGGTGTTCGCATGAGCTTCGACGAGAACTGGTTCAATGAGCTTCGCCCGGTAGATCGCGCGGTCGTCGATACCTCTCGGGCGCGATGCCAACGCCGCTTGCGCGAGTTGCAGCCGCTCGGTCTCGCGAAACAGACGCTGGTCATGCCGACCAGCGATCTGGTTCATACAATCCGGCGAGTCGACCCCAACTGTGAGTTGCCCAACGCCTTCGTGTTCACACCGAAGGTCAGCACATCTACACCAGGGACGCTGGGTACCGAGAACCCCGCGGGACTCTGCTTATGCCGTGTGGCCTTGACGGGGGTGCCTACGACACGACCTTTTCTGCGGCGCCCGGCGAGCATAGGGCGTAGGATTTTTCGCAGGACCGTGTCGACATCCACACCACGGGCGGGCGCGATGTCTTCTGCGACCATTCGTACGACACCGGGCGGGGAAGCCTTCTCTGCGGCGATGGCCTTCGTGGGCGCGGTGTAGAGTCCGTCCGGTCGACGCTTGCACCCCAGCGCGATCCCTACCCGCGCCAGGAGCTCGTCGGTCAGCTCGGGGCGCTCATCGCCCCCGCCGGCGGTCGCACCGCGCGGCGCAAACAGGACCCGCAGGTCCATGTTGTCGGCGGCAATCGCATCTTCGGCAACCCGACGAACCCTCACCAAAGTTACCGCTTCCTTGTCGATCAGCACTGCTCTCCAAACGGTCGACAGAAACCAGTAGGCTCGCAGGCGAGGCAGCGCAGCCTCCCAGACCTTGAAGATGCTTCTCTTGCCGTGGGCGGGCACCATCCCTCGCTGGCCGGGAGTAAGGACGTAGGGCTTCGCGGCGCCGGGCTCGGCGAAGGATAGTCCGAGCCGTTCGGCGAGTTCGCGCTGTGCGGCAGCGATGACGGCCATGAGTTGCCGCCGAGCCTCCGCCGCAACCTGCGCCGCGTCCCACGCGTCGTCGGGTAGCCGTTGCTTGGCCGTTACCGCCCGGCCCCTTCTCCCTTTCGTCACGCGACACCCCGCCCCGCTATGAGCTCACCGCGGCCGCAAGTCGTCCGGCAGGACGATTTGTAACGTCGCCATGGCGTTCTCCTCTGCCCCTGGCAGCGCGCGCGAGCAGCATACCCGCCGTTCGGCCGATCCTCCTTCAGAACGTGCCTGCGCGCCGCGCCCGGCGTGTCATATACGGCCAGCACTCCGCGCTCAACGAGGTTGACGATCTTGGGGCTCACTCGACACCAAGAAGGAGGTCGCGTAGCGACCATCACCGGAGCCGTCGCTCCGGCGCGACTCGACACGGAGCGGGACATGGCCGATTCTCACTCGCTCGTGGCACGGTCACGTCGCACGCAAGCCTACAGGTGGGAGTTCGCCCCGCGGTTTCGCCGCCACGCCTTCGGCTGGAGGTCGGGGCCCGCGATCGAGCGGGTTCGACAGGCGGTCGCGGAGATCAAGGCGGTCGCCAGACGGGACCCCCTGCTCGCCGCCGACGGTGCGGTCGCGTTCCTCGAGCGTATCTCGCCTGCGCTCGAGCAGGTCGATAGCTCGTCGGGGGCGATCGGCACGGCGGTCAACCAGGCGATCGCCAAGCTGGTGGCGGTGATCGCCAACGCGCCCGCCGATTCCAAAACCCGCTCGGCATGGCTCGAGCGGCTCTTCGAAGCGCATGCGGCGGACGAGATCCCGTACATCGAGCAGCTCGCGGAGCACTGGGGCGAGTTGTGCGGTTCGCCGGAGGTGGCATCGGAATGGGCCGATCGCCTGCTCGACGTCACGCGCATGGCGCTGAGCCCCGACCCAAGCCTGCGCGGCCACTTCCATGGGACATCGGCGTGTCTGAGCGCCCTCTACCGGGCCAGGCGCTATGCCGAGATCGCGAGTCTCGTCGGAGCCCACGCGATCTGGCCCTACAAGCGGTGGGTGGTCATGGCCCTCGCCGCCACGGGCCGGAAAGCGGAGGCGATCCGCTACGCGGAGTCGTGCCGCGGCCCGTGGGCGAGCGACTACGAGATCGACACGGTCTGCGAGGACATGCTGCTATCCTCCGGATTCGTCGACGACGCGTACACGCGCTACGGGCTCCGCGCGAACCGGGCCGGAACCTACCTCGCCACGTTCCGCGCGGTACAGCGGAAGTACACCCACAAGCACCCGCCTGAGATACTCGCCGACCTGGTTGCGACGACCCCTGGCGAGGAAGGCAAGTGGTTCGCGGCTGCGAAGGAGGCGGGGCTGTACGATGAGGCGCTCGCGCTCGCCAGGCGCACGCCATGCGACCCGAGAACGCTCGCCCGCGCGGCGCGGGACCATGCCGATGCGCAGCCCGCGTTCGCAGTGGAGGCTGGCATGCTCGCGCTCCATTGGCTCGTGGCAGGCTACGGCTACGAGATCACCGGCGCGGACGTCCGGACCGCGTATGCCAACACGATGCGGGCGGCCGAGCGCCAGGGGAACATCGCGGAGACTCACCATCGCGTCCGGAAGCTGATCGCGGGCGAATCGACGGGCGCACGTTTCGTCGCGACGATACTCGGCCGTGAGCTTGGGCTCTCCGAGGATATCAGTCCCCACTCGGGGGCACAGGGCGGCGGCCCAGCCCGCGAGGCCAGACGACTGCCGGCGAAGGGTCACCCCTGAACGGGTCGTGAAAACTTCTCTACCATCGCGGACGGGGCCGTCACCTTTACGTAACCCCAGGGAGGGCTTCTCTCCGCTCCGCCTGTCGGCTTGACGACGACGGCAGCACGGCACCATACTCGAGCATGTCGCGTGGTGCGGCCCCTGTCTCCCCTGAGGAGTTCATTCTGTCGGTGCTCTCGCCCGAGGATCGGCTCGACGCGGCATTCGCCGTGGCGCGCGAGGCCTTCAGGGGTTCGACACTCACCCTCGACGACATCGAGGCGGCGGTGCGGAAGGTGAGGCGGCGGCGAGTGTCCGCCGGACGACGTGGCCGAGCGGGCCGTCGTTGACACCGGGGTCATCGTCTCCGCGCTGGCGTTTGGCGGAACTCCACGGGCCGCCTTGCGCGAGCTGATTGGCCGATCCGATCTCTTCGTGTCCCCGGCACTCCTCCACGAGTACCGTGCGGTTCCGGGGGAGCTGCTCGCAGCCCGCAAGATCACCCAGGAACAGTGGCGCGCCCTCGTCGCCGGGACCGGGGCCTTTGTCGCGAGCGCTCGGACGGTTAGGCCGGCCATCCGGGTTCGGGCTTGCCGTGATCCCGGTGACGACATGGTGCTCGAATGCTGCGTCGCCGCGCGCGCAGACGTCCTCTTGACCGGAGATCGCGACCTGCTCGACCTCGATCGGGACGTTCTCGGCGCTGCGGGCCTCGAAAGCCTGCGCATCCTCACACCGCGCGCCTACCTCGCATCAACCACACGAGCGCCAAGGGAGCCTCGGAGCAGGTAGCCGGGTAGCCCGGCCGCACAGACGCTGGTCGACGCGCCGCGAGGGCTATCGGTTCATCAAGAAGGTCACTGGCCGGCTCCCCCACCCGCCTCAACGACGGCAGCCCGGGCTTCGGGATCAGCGGCACTGTCGATCACCGTCGAGCCGGCGACCATCTCGAACAGTTTCGTGGCCCACCCGTCCAGCGCCTCCCGCTTCTCCCGGTCGTACGAGTGCCGATCGTACACGGCCGTCACGCCCGCCTCGACGTGGTTGAGTATCTTCCCCACGACCAGGCGCGAGACGCCCATCCCGGTCATGTGACTGGCGGCCGTCCGCCGCAGGTCGTGCTGGCGGAAGTCGATACCCGTCCGCGTCCGGATCCGCTCCGCGGCCTTCTGCGTGGTGTCCATCGGCCCCGACCGTGTCGGGTTCGGGAAGACCCACGTCGAGGACAGACCCAACAGCTTGATCTCGGCCAGGATCGCCCGGACCTGGCGGCTCAGTGGCACGCGGTGCGCCATCCCGTTCTTCGCGATCTCGGTCGGGATCGTCCACCAGGCCGACGCGAAGTCGATGTGGTCCCACCGCATCCCGAGAATCTCCCCGCCGCGCTGCACCGTCAGCAGGCGAAGCTTGTAGCTCGCCGCCACGAGTGGGCGCTCCGCCTCGAACTCCCTCCCGAGCACCGCCAGCTCGGATTCGGACAGCACCCGGTCGCGGCGGTGCTCCGGCGCCGGCTGCGGCAACCCTTGGCACGGATTGGCGTCGACGATGTCCCGTTGCAGCCCGAAGTTAAACACCTTGCGAGCCAGGGCGAATATCCGATTCGCGTACGTAGTGACCCCGCGCTCGACCACCCGATCGATCAGGAGCCGGACGTCCCTCCGCGAGACCTCCTTGGCCTTCATCCTACCCCAGTGCGGCAGGAGCTCGCGCTTCAGGATGCGCTCGTCCTCCCGCCATGTCCGCTTTCGCGGCTTCGCGTGGCGTTCGAGATACTCCTCGGCCAACTGCGCGAACGTCTCCGCGAGGCGTTCAGCCGCCTTGATCGCGGCCGGGTCCGTCCCCTGGAAGACCTGGGTCCCGACGGCTTTCGCCTTGGCTCGCGCGTCAGCGAGCGACACGTACGGATACGGCCCGATCGTCACGCGGCGCACGCGGCCATGGAATCGATACAGGATGATCCAGGACTTCCGTCCCGCCGGAGACACCCGCACACCGAACCCGGGCCAGCGAACATCGAAGTAGTCGACCTGCCGACGAGGATCGGGGCGAAGCGCCTGCACCGTTCGATCAGTGAGCTTCACGCGTGGCATCTGTTACCTCGTGTTACCTTTCGCCCCTTCGAGGCGGTGAACGCACCGAAACTGTAGAGAAGTCAGCCCGTCCGTCAAGGTGACGCCGAGGTAAACGCGTGATGCGGCGCGTGCATCGCGCCGGTCGCGAAGTAGAGGAAGAAGGGCTTGTTCGGCGCCACCTGGTTGGCGTCGGCGATCATCGCCTTCGCCTTCTCCACCAGATCGACGGTGAGATGGTCGCCTTCTTCCGGCGTGCGCCCGGGCTCCGTCTGGCTGTTGTCGCGCACCAGCTCCGGATTGTACGCATCCCCGCGCGCCGCGGGTTCGCGTTCGCGCGGGCGTACTGGCACTACGCCGCGATCCGATCTATCCGGGTCGGATGAGCCAATCCCCGGAGGACGTCGTCCGCGCGTTCTGCGCCGCCGTGGCCCGTCGCGACGTGAAGGAGCTGGGCGCCTGCTTCACCGACGACGCGGTGTACCACAACATCCCGGTGGCCCCCGTCCAGGGCCGCGAGGCGATCGAAGCGACGCTCACACAGTTCATCGGCCCGGCGACGATGGTCGAATTCGAGCTCCGGGCGCTCGCCGTGTGCGGCGACACGGTGCTGACCGAGCGTGTCGACCGATTCGATCTCGGCGGCAAACGGATCGAATCCCCGTGATGGGCGCGTTCGAGGTGACGTCCGCCGGGAAGATTCGCGCCTGGCGCGACTACTTCGACATGCAGCAGTTCATGACTCAGATGGGGTGAGCGGCGCCGGGTCCTCGCCCCGGGGACTGGACACCGTTGCATCGCCGCGCAGGAGCGCGCGGAATCGCCCGGCAGGGACGTCGAGCGTCTCGCACACGTTGACGAAGGAGAACGGCCACTCGACGTCGTCCGACGCGAACCATGCCGAGACCTCGGCCCGCCGCCGGGCCCGCGCCCCGCGCCACCCACCGCCGGGGCGGATCAACTCGCGAACCGCGTCCTCCAGGATCGCCGCCATCAGGCGGCGGGCCGGGCTTGGCTGCACGTCGCGCCGGAACGACGCGCCCCGCATGAAATCCATCGCGCCCACCCCCGGCTCCGGCACCCGCCCCTGCTCGTTCATGTCGGCCTCCTTGGCCCCGGTCGGTAGTACGGGCGTTCTACACGGCCCGCGGGCGGGGAGTCAACGGCAATGTTGCTACAGTGCTGCCCATCTAGCCCAGCGCAGCGAATCACCTGACCCACAGGGCGGGCACCGGTCTAACGTTGCGTCAGTCTTTCATGCCACGGAGTGGGGGCTCGACCCACGAAACGGCAGAAGCCCTAGTCCACCGTCCCCCGGAACAGCCGCGGGTCGTTCCGCGCCGCGTTCGCCAGCACCGATTCCCAGCAGACGGGCGCGTCCGTCCGCACCAGCCGGACGATCACCGGCAGCGGGAGCGGCAGACCGCCCAGACCGAGGCCGTCGCCCCGTGCGGTCATCCGGATGCTGGCCAGGCCGCTCGCGCTGGCGCGGAGCGCCGCTCGATGGATGCCGCCCGGCGACCGTGTCGGGCCGGCGTAGCCGAAGCCGGACGCCAGCGACCGCCAGCACGGCCTGCCGGCGCAGGCGGCCGGGGGCGGAAACGGGGCGCTCAGCAGGAGGTGGCCCTCGCCGTCCGCCACGCACAGGGCCAGCGTGCCGTCGGTCGCCGGATCGCCGAACTCGCCCAGGCCACCCGGGCCCCGCCACTTCCACGTGATCTTGTCGGCCCGGTCGGCGGGAGAATCCTTGATGACCAGGCTGGCGCCGCCCCGCAGCGGCGCATGGCAGGACGCCGCCAACGGGAAGGCGTGGGCGCAGGCCCCGGCGCCGTCACAGACGTCGGCCGTGCACGGCTCGCCGTCGCCCGCGCAGGAGGCGCCGGCGGGCTCCAGGCGGCAGTCGGCCGTGCAGCAATCGCCGTCGCCGGGCGTCCCGTCGTCGCACCGCTCGCCCAGGTCGACCGCGCCGTTGCCGCAGCCGGATTCGAACGCGCCCAGATCGCACGCCGCGAGTTGCGGGCGCGCGGCGCCGCGCTGATCCGTCCCCACGCATGCGCCCGCCGCATCGACCGCCGGGCTGCCGGCGAGGAGCGACCGCGTCGGCGTCGGGCCGCCATGGTCGGCGAGCGGGCCGAGACGGGGATCGACGCCGACCAGCACGTTCGACCCGATGGCGCAGCCGGCGCCGGTCGAGCCCACCAGGCTGGCGGAGACGGTGACCGGCTCGGCGGGGCCACAACCGTCGCACGGGACGGCCGCACACGCCGCACCGCCGCCGGTCAGGATGCTCCCGGTGACGCTCGCGGTGCCCCACGGGCAGAAGGACAAGTCGAGGCTCCGCGTCGCGTTGTCCGCCACCGTGCTCTGGCTCACGCTCGAGGTCCCGCCGATGCCGCTTCCGACGATCCCGCTCCCGTTCTGGGTGATGGTGCTGTTGCCGACCGCGAGGATCGCGCCGCCCTTCACGCAGTGCCCGTCGACCCACAGGCCGTCACGGTTGCGGCTGATGGTGCTGCCGTCGACGTCGACCGTCGCGGCCAGCGACGCCGCCAGGCCGACCCCGGCGTTGTCGTCGATGGTCGAACCGCGCATGGAGACCGCAACCGAATAGCGCGTCACGCTGCCGCTCACGCGGATGCCGTCCCCCAGGTTTCCCGTGATCTGCGACCCGACCACGCGCACCGCCGAGACGATCGGCCCCAGAACGCCCGCGCCGCCGTTGTCGCGCACGATGGAATCCGTGAGCCAGACGCCGGCGTCCCCCCGGTAGTCGCCGAGTTCGACGCCGGACTCCGCGTTGCGTTCGATCCGCGAGCGATCGGCGCTGACGAACACGCCCCCGACACCCGCTCCGGAACCTCCGCTCACGACGCTGTCGGCGAGCCACACCGTGAAGGCGTCCGCCCCCTGCACCCGGACGCGGTCCAGTGCGAGGGTCGAGAACGGCATCCGGCTCACGGACACCCCGCCGAGGACGGTCGCGTCCGCAACAGCGAGTCTGCCGCCGGGCGCCCACAGGTTCCCCGCGATGGTCGAGCGGTCCACGCCGCGCCCGACGAGCGTGATGTCGGGCCCGCACGTGAGGTCCGCGGCGAAGCCGACGTCGCCCGTGATGGTCTCGTCCACCGCGAGCACGATCGTCCCGCCGCAGGGCCACATCTCCGCGGCCGCCGCGCGCAGCGTGCACCGACCCGTCCCGTCGTCGCAGACACCGTCGCCCGGCGCCGCGTCGGGCGTGCTCGCGGCACTGTCGACCGTGAAGGTCGTCGTCGCCGCCGGCGCCAGGCCGGCGACCCCGAACACGGCGGCGAATGCCACGGCGGCCACCGCCAGGCCGGCGATCCACGTCCGATCGGCATGCATGAGGAGGCTCCTCTCCCTCATCGACATGCCTGACACCAGCCATCCTGCGTCGAATGCCGTGCGCCTGCGGCGGGTTTCTCTCACGCCTGCGAGAGACGAAGCGAGGCGACCCGGCGGGTCGCCTCGCCCGGCCCGCGGGCGATCGCCGGCTCGACCGGGTGAGGGCTGGCGGCAGGAGATCCCGCCTGCGAAAACCCGTCGCATGGCCGATCCCACCCAGCGCGCCGGTCCAGCGTCCGCGCACGACCCGGCCGCGGGCGCGCTGCCGCGCCTCGAAGCGACCGCGCGGCGCGCCCTGCCCCGCTTCGGGATCGACGTGGCCGCGCCGGTGACGCTGATCCACCACCGCGAGAACGCCGTCTTCCGCGTCGACGATCCCGCCGATGGCACCGGGTGGGCCTTGCGCGTCCATCGACACGGCTACCGCACCTCCGCCGAGATCCGCTCCGAGCTCGCCTGGATGGACGCGCTCCGCGACGCCGAGGTGCCGACGCCCCGCGCCCGGCCGGGTCTCGACGGCGACCCGCTCCAGCTGGTCGCGCCGCCTGACGGCGGGCCGCCCCTGCAGGTGGACGCACTGGCCTGGATCGCGGGCCGGCCGCTCGACGCCGCCGCCGAGGACCGGGAGGTCCATCGCCTGGTCGGCCGGACGTCCGCGCTCATCCAGCGGCACGGCCGCAGCTGGAAGCCGCCGCCCGGCTTCACCCGGCCCACCTGGGACGTCGACGCGCTGCTGGGGCCCCGTGCGCTGTGGGGCGATTACGCCGACCTGCGGCTCCTCCGACCCGACGAGCTGGCGCGCATGCATCGCGCCGCCGACCGCGTCCGTCGCCTCCTCGGCGACTTCGGGCGCGCGGCCGACCGTTTCGGCCTCACGCACGGCGACCTCATGCCCGACAACGTGCTGGTCGCCGGCGGCGTCCCCCACGTCATCGACTTCGACGATGGCGGCTACGGCTGGTACCTCTACGACCTCGCCACGCTGCTCGCCGGCAAGGTCGCCGACCCGTCGCTCGCCGACGTGCGCGACGCGTGGATGGACGGGTATCGGACGGTGACGCCCTTGCCGGACGACCAGCTCGACCAGCTCGACGCCCTGGTGATGGCGCGGCTGCTCCTCGGACTCGGCTGGATGCACACGCGCCGCGAGACGCCCATGGCGCGCGAGTTCGCGCCGCTGGTGGTGCAGCTCGCGTGCCTGCAGGCCGACAGGCTCCTCGGAGGATGACATGACCGACGCCAAACGCCGCGCACTCGAGCTCGCCGCACGCTACGTCTGTCCGGACCGCGTCCGGACGTTCGCGGCCATGGGCGTCGACCTGGTGATCGGCCGGCGCGAGGGCTATCGCCTGTGGGATCTCGACGGGAAGGAGCTGCTCGATTTCCACCTGAACGGCGGCGTCTTCAACCTGGGGCACCGCCACCCCGAGGTGGTGGCGGCGCTGCGCGATGCCCTCGACACGCTCGACATCGGCAATCACCACTTTCCCAGCCTGGCGCGCGCCGAACTGGCCGAGGCGCTGGTGCGGACGATGCCCGGCGACCTGCAGTACGTCGTCTTCTCGCCGAGCGGCGGCGAGGCGATCGACGTCGCCATCAAGTCGGCGCGCCACGCCACGCAGCGTCGGACCGTCGTCTCCGTCCAGAAGGGCTACCACGGGCACACCGGGCTCGCGCTGGCGGCGGGCGACGAGCGCTTCTCCGCCCGCTTTCTCTCCGCCGGGTCGCGCGACGACTTCGTGCAGGTGCCGTTCAACGACCTGGCCGCCATGGAAACCGCGCTGTGCGAGCATCGCGTCGCCGCGGTGCTGCTCGAGACCATCCCCGCCACCTCCGGCTTCCCGCTCCCGGAGCCCGGCTACCTGCCGGGCGTGAAGGCGTTGTGCGAACGGCACGGCGCCCTCTACGTCGCCGACGAGGTGCAGACCGGGCTCGGGCGCACCGGGAGGATGTGGGGAGTCGAGTGCTTCGACGTCGCGCCGGACATCCTCGTGACCGGCAAGGGCCTCTCGGGCGGCCTCTACCCCATCTCGGCCACGGTGTTGGGCCCCCGGGCCGCGCGGTGGCTCGAGGAGGACGGCTGGGGGCACGTGTCCACCTTCGGCGGCAGCGAGATCGGCTGCCGCGTGGCGCAGGCCGTGCTCGACGTCACCACCCGTCCCGGGACGCTCGCCGGCGTGCAGGCCATCTCCGACCGCCTGGCCGCCGGCCTCGAGACGCTGCGCGCGCGGTATCCGGGTTGGCTCGTCGAGATCCGCCGCCAGGGCGTCGTGATGGGCCTGCGCTTCGATCACGAACGCGGGGGGCAGCTGATGACGCGAGCGCTGTACGACGCGGGGCTGTGGGCCATGTTCGCCGGCTTCGACACGTCGGTCCTGCAGTTCAAGGCCGGGCTGCTCCTCGACGCCGCACTGTGCGACGAGGCGCTGGGGCGCGTCGAAGACGGCACGAAGCGGTGTCTCGCCATACTCGGACGTTGAGGTCGCCCGTATTGCATGAAAGTGCGGGTGCTGTACACGACAGTCGCTTCGGCCGGCAGCCGGCCTGCATCCGTACGGAACCGACGCCACCCAAACGGCCGACCGGCGGTGCCTGCACCAGCACCGCCAGGCCACTGCAACGACCACACGACCAGAGGAGGATCTCATGGCTGACCTCGTGACGACCATCACCGACATGCTCACACCGGATCTGCTGCAGAAGGCGGCGTCCCTGGTGGGCGAGACGCCCACCGTGACGCAGAAGGGCCTGGGACTGGCGGTGCCGACCGTCCTGTCCGGCCTGGCCAACCTGTCGTCCACCGACACCGGCGCTTCCCAGCTCCTCGGGCTGGTGAATCGCCTCGGCGGCGACGGCGACCTCCTCGGGTCTCTCGCCGGCTTCCTCGGGGGCGGCTCCGGCACGCAGACGGCGATGACCGCCGCCGGTGAAGTGCTGCAGACGCTGTTCGGCAGCAACCAGAATCGGCTCCTCGACGCCCTGGCCAGCGCCGTGGGCGCCAAGTCGTCGTCGACGGCGGGCTCGCTGCTGCGCCTGGCCGTGCCGCTCGTGATGTCGCTGTTGGCCCGCTACCGCAAGCAGGAGAACCTCGACGCCGGCGGCCTCGCCGGCCTGCTCCGCAGCCAGCGGAGCAGCTACGCCGGCCTCCTGCCGGCCGCCATCTCCAGCATCCTCTCGGCCACCGGCCCGACCGCGGCGCCCCACCGTGCGCCGCCGGTCCCGCCGCGCGCGCCCGAGCCGAGCGGCTCGCCGCTCCGTTGGTTGATCCCGCTCGCGCTGCTCGGTCTGCTCGGCGCCTGGTTGGCGTCGCGCGGCTGCGGTGAGACGGCCCGCGAGACCGCTCGCGACACCACGGCGGCAACGGCGCGCAAGCTCTCGCGCGTGACGCTGCCTGGCGGCGTCGCCATCGAGCTCGCGGAAGGTGGCTTTGCCTACAACCTGGCCAGCTACATGGCCAACTCTGCCGACAGCACGGTGCCCCGCACGTTCATCTTCGAAGACCTCAACTTCGAGACCGGGAGCGCGTCCCTCAAGCCCGACTCGCGTCGCGTGGTGAACGACCTCGTCGTCATCATGAAGGCCTACCCCACGATGCGGGCACGGCTCGAGGGACATACCGACAACACCGGCGACGCCGCGGCCAACAAGACCCTGTCCGACGCGCGCGCCAAGTCGGTCCGCGACGCCATGATCGCCGGCGGGATCGACGCCGGCCGCCTGGAGGCCGCGGGTTTCGGGCAGGAGCGCCCGATCGCCACCAACGACACCGAGGAAGGCAAGGCGAAGAACCGCCGCACCGAGCTCGTGGTCCTGAGCAAGTAGCCCGCCTCGCTCCGTCCACCCACACGGGCCGCGCCGGCACCCCGCCGGCGCGGCCCGTGTCGTTTCCCGGGTCAATCGGCGTGTCGCCGGGGTCGTCCGGCTCGCGCTCGCTCCCGCCCCCACCGGAGAAGGTGGCCCGCGCCGCCGCCGCCCGGAGCAGCCTCTGCAGCGTATCCACCCCGGGGAAGCTCTGCGCGACCGCGAACGACGTGCGCAGCAGCGACAGGGGATCGAAGCCTTCGACGCCTGCCACCATGCGCTGGCGGATGGCCTCGACCACCTCGCGCTGCAGCTGCTCGACGTCCGGCAGCCCCAGCATCTGGCGGATCTCCTTGGCGGAGATGTCGAACTCCAGGCTGACCTTCACGCGACACCTCCCGCGCCGTACATCGACCGGCGGTCGTGGAGCGCGATCCACCCCCGCGCCACGCGGTACATCACCCAGATGCCCGCACCGAAGAAGACCAGAAACGCGAGCGGGATGCCGATCACGGTGGCGAAACAGAGCCCCCCGATCACCATCCACAGCAACGCGTACCAGAAGGTCCGGATCTGCCAGCGGAAGTGCGACAGCAGCATGGTGCCCCGCACGTCCTGGCGCCACACGTAGTTCAGGATCACGGCCACGATCGACGGCAGCCCGAAGACGAACGCCCCGACGACGGTCGCCGCCGACGTGAGACCGATCACCACGCTCGCGGCATGGAGGGCGTAGATCAGGTGCGTGTACGACACCAGCTTCGGGTCCAGCGTAGCGGGGGACGCCGGCGGCGCCGTCGCTGGCGTCACGAGGGGCTCGCCCATGTCTTTCAGGTAGCGGATTTCCGGTGGCACACCAAGTCGTCGTCCCGCTTCGCGCAATCTGCACGGACCGCTACACTCCGGTCCGGTGGGCTCCGTCATGCGGTGGGCGCTCTGGCCCGTCGTCCGCTCGGTCTGGGTCGCCGCGATCGCGGTGGGCCTCTCGGCGTTTCTCGTGCTGTGCGGGCTCGACCGCTTGCCCGTGCTCCTGCCGGCCGCGGTGCACCTCGTGGCGCCCGACCTCGACGTCACGGTCGCCGGCGCGGACGTGGACGTGCGGGGCGGTGTCGTGCTCCGGGACCTGCGCGTGGGGGACAGGACCACCGGCGCGCCCCTGCTGGAAGCCGACCGCGCCGCCCTCCGATTCTCGGCGGGCGGGCTGCTCGTGCGGCGCCTGGACGAGCTCCGTCTCGACGGCGCGGTCGTGACCGTCCCCACGTCCCTCCCCGGCGGCGGGAGCGACGAGAGTCCGGCGTCCCGCGGCTGGCGCATCGGTCGCGTGGTCAGCCGCGGCATGCGCGTGCGGGCGCCGGCACACGGCGACCGTCCGGCCGTCTCCGCCCGTGTCGAGCTGGACCTGCGCGACGTGGGGACCGAGCCGGCGGTCGCGAACCGCACGCAGCGGCTCGTGGTGAAGGACGCGGTCGTCGGTCCGCCGGCCGCTCCGCTGCTGCGGGTGCGCGCCGCGGTGATCGACGCGTCGGCGGCCGGGGTGTTCGAGCGCCGGCACGTCGACTCCGTGCGTCTGGTGCGACCCCACCTCGTGCTCGGCGCGTCGCTGCCAGCGCTCGGCGGCGGGGACGGCGCCCCCGGCGACGGCGGCCCCGGCTGGACGGTGGGACGCCTGGTCGTCACGGGGGGCGCGGTCGACCTGGCCGCCACCGCCGAGCGGCCGGGAGCCACGTTCCGCGTGGCGGCCGACCTCGACGACCTCGGCGCCGATCCCGCCCGCGCCGCGCGGCAACATCAGGTGCGCCTGTCGCACCTCGCGATCGCGCGGCCCGGCGGCGCCCGCGTGCTCGCGGCGGACGACGTCGAGCTGCGCGCATCCATCGCGGGCGTGCGCGACCTGCGCATCGACGAGATTTGGGTGCGGCGCCCCGTCGTGACGGTGCCCCGCGAGCCCGCACCGGCGCGGCCCACCGCGGCGCCCGGCACGCCCGGGGGCGCCGCGCCGGCGTGGACCGTCGGTCGTCTGGTGTCGGACGACGGGCGAATCGACGTCGAGGAGTCGGGCACGCTGCCGGCCATCGCGGGTGCGTTCCGACTCGACCTGCGGGAGCTCGGCCTGGATTCGGCGCACGCGGCCACCACCCACCGCATCCACGTGCGCGACCTGCGCGTGCGCTACGGCGGGCAGGCGCCGTCGGTGACCATCGACGCCGGGAGCATCGACGCGACCCTGGCCGGACTGCTCGAGGATCGCCGGATCACGCGGCTCGATGTCTCGCGCGGCGTCATCGTGCTCGACCGAACGTTCCGCGAGCGGCTCGCCGCTCCCGGCGAGGGCGCGGGCGGATCCACCGGCTGGACGATCGACGTGGTCGACATCGAGGAGCTCGGCCTCCGGGTCGCCGACCTGGGCGCGAGGATTCCCGACGTCACGCTGCTGGTGCACACGCGACTGACGCACGTCCCGCTGGGCGGCGTCGCACTTGCGACCTCGCGCCAGCCACAGCGCATCGAGCTCGCCAACATCGCGCTCAACTCGCCGCTCGACCCCTTCCGGCCCGTCGTACAGGTGAGCAGCCTGTTCATCGACTTCACGCTGGCCGGCCTGCTGGAGCGCCAGATCGCCGCCATGACGATTCTCGGACCCACCATCTACCTGGGCGAAGACCTGGTCTGGTTCAAAGACGCCGCGGGTCGCGGCGAGGCGGCGGGCGATGCCGGGGCGCCATGGACCGTGCGACAGCTCCGCGTCGAGCTGGGACGGATCGTCGTGACGTACGACGGCCTCGACCGGGCCACCGTACCCCTCGGCTTCCGCACCGACGCCCAGAACGTCGTCCTGGGCCAACTGGCCACGCTCCGGCTGGCCGCCGCGCTCGAGGTGCCGCGCCAGGACTACCGCTTCCCCGGCCTCGACCTCGACCTGCTGGGCGTCCACGGCGAGCTGCGCTTCGACTACCCGCCGGGCAGCCGTTCCGACAACGTCGTCAACACGCTCGAGGTCGACACCATCCGCTGGCGCGACTATCGGATCACCGGTGGCTGGCTCAGCGCCACCTTCGACGAGCAGGGCGTCAACAGCACCCTCGGCGGCGGCGCCTACGACGGGTACGTGAACGGCGGGCTCAGCGTCCCCTACGGTGCCGGCACGATGGCCGGATGGGCCGCGGCCACCGACCTGGACCTGCAACCGATCGCGGCCACCGTGGCCAGGGGCGGTTCCTTCGACATGACCGGCATGGTGAACCTGGAGGCCTCGGTGGAGGCGGCCGGCACGCGCGTGGACCGGGCGAGCGCCGACCTGCGGTTCACGCAGCCAGGTGTGCTGCGTGTCCCGGCGCTCGATTCGCTGGTGTCGAACTTGCCGGCCTCGGCGCCGGACTGGCAACGCGACCTGCTGCGGGCCGCGGTCCAGGCGTTCGCCGACTACCCGTACGACTCGGGCGGCGGCACGGTCCGCTACCTCTCTCCGCGCGGCGAGGCCGACCTGGAGCTCCGGAGCCAGCGCGGGAAGCGGCGGATCGAGGTCAACTACTTCCGGGACGCGCCGCTGGTCGCGGGCGCCCCGCACGAGGGGCAGTGATGAAGGACACGCGCGCGGCGGTCGCGATGGCGGTGGCGGTGGGAGTCGGAGTGGCGGGATGCCGAGGGCTGCCCGTCAACGTCGCCACTCCGAAGCCCCTCGAGGTGGACGTCACGTTGCGGGTGGACATCTACCAGCACCAGGGTTCGCGGCCTGCCGGGGCGGCCCCCGGGAGCGACGAGGAGACCGCGGAGGAACAGGCGCGCAGGCGCGACCGGATGGCGGAGGTGCAATCGTTCAAGAACTCGCGCCTGGTCGGCGAGGACCGCACCGGCCGGCTGCGCATCCTGCAGCAGGCTCCGGGCAAGTACGGCCTCTATGTCGAAGAGACCGTGGCCGCCGAGAATGCGGACCGCCTGATCCTGATGCGGGCGGAAGCCGCGGACCGCCGCGTCTCGCTCGCGACCGTCGAAGCCGAGCGGGCCGCGCAGTGGCGGGAGCGGTCCTTCGCCGGCGAGTGGATCGAGGACCGACAGCCCGACGGGTCGTGGCGCTGGGTGCAGAAGCGCCTGACCAACGACGACGCTCCGCGCCTTCGGACCGATTCGACTCCGCCCCCGCCCTGAGCGGCTCGCTACGGCTCGACGCGAGCCGGCACGTTGGCCTCCCAGATGCTCGGGCGGTCCGGGTTGTACGCCGCCCGGCGCGTGAGCGTGAGTCCCGCGTCGCCGTACCGGTTGCGGTCCCAGGAGCGCGGCTCCAGCCGATCCGGGGTGATCGTGAAGACCAACGGTTCGGGCTCGCCGTCGAGGCGCACCGTCAGCACGTCG
Organism: uncultured delta proteobacterium; assembly: GCA_963851365.1. Classification (GTDB taxonomy): domain Bacteria; phylum Desulfobacterota; class Binatia; order DP-6; family DP-6; genus CAVQLX01. The sequence continues at coordinate 466,643 of CAWKPA010000004.1, forward strand.
GCGCTCACCGCCCAGCGACCGCGTGCCACCGGGAGGCGTTCCTTGCCGACGTACACGGTTTCGAGCAGCGCGGTGCCGCCGATCTGGAGCCAGAGGGTCACCACGCGCGCGCTGGCGTCCGCCGCGGGGAGCCGCACGTGGTAGACGCCGGTCACGGTGACCGCCGGCGGCGGCTTCTGCGGCAACGGGCACCCCGGGAGCGCCAGGAGCGCGACGACGGCGGCCACGGCGGCGGGGCGGCGGGTCCAGAGCGGCAGCGCGCGCATCCTCCTCTTCTCCTCAGCGCAGGCGCTCGAGCCGGTCCAGGAACGGGATCCACCGTAGCAGGATCGCGCGCAGGCGGCCGTCACGCCGCATGGCCGCCAGCGCGGTGTTGGCGGCCTGGCGGAGCCGTACGTCCTCGGGGCGGAAGGCCCAGGCGATGTCCTCCTGCGTCAGGCGCATCGGCAGGATCTGCAACGTGGCCGCGAACGACGACACCGCCCACGCGGTCTGGGGCGCGTCGCTCACGATCAGGTCGAGACGCCCCTGCGACAGTTCGCGGGCGGCGTCCTCGATGCGCGGGTACGGCACCACGCTGCCGGAGCGCAGGTTCGACTGCGCCCAGCTCTCGGCGGTCGACCCCATGCGGACGCCGATGTTGGCGCCCGAGTTGAGGATGGCGTCCCGCGTGGCGTACCTGCCCGCCTGCGCGCGCGACGTCGCCGCCAGGAGGCCGGAGCGCAGGTAGGGATCGCTGAACGCGATCCGCACCTCACGCGCGCGGGTGATGCTCATCCCCGACATGATGACGTCGATGCGGCCGTCGAGGAGGGCCGGCACCAGCTCGTCGAACTCCAGCGGGATGAGCGCCACCGGCCGCCCGAAGCTGTTCACCATCGCCTGCGCCAGGTCGGGCTCGACACCGGCGATGCGGCCGTCCTGCAGGAACGTGATCGGGGGGGCATCCGCCGACGTCCCCACCCGGATCATCCGCGCCTGGGGAACGGGCGGCGCGACCCCCTGCCGGGGCGGCGGCCCGCAGGCCGCCAGGAGTGCCGCCACTCCGAGTCCAGCGACCAGGGCCGTCAGCGCATGTCGTGGCCTTCGCATGGCGTGTTCAGTTCTGGAGGGTGATCTTGATGCCTTCAGGCGCCGCCTTCGCCTCGAGGCCGCGGCTGGTGCTGTGGAGCGTTATCCGGACGTCTTGGGCGTTCTTCATGCTGAGGATGCCCTTGCCGCCGCCGAGGGTTCCGCCCGCGGCGATCGCGGTGTAGGTGCCCTCGAAGTCGGAGAGGCGCTTCAGGTTGTAGACGTATCCGGTGGCCTCGCTCGCCGACACGCCCACCGCGTTGATGGCGAGGCCGTCGATCTTGAAGGGGTACGTCCGGCCCTTGAACCGGAGCCGTCCGCTGCCCCACGACCACCCCACGCCGACCGACACCGACTTCGTCTGGAGCGTCAGCGTGGCCGAGGCGCCCGCGCCGCTCTTCTTTTTCGCGTGGACGTCCGCCGCCCCCATCGCCACCAGGGTCGCCGCCAGCAGCAACGCCCACCCGATCCGTCCCATTCGCTTCATGTCACCTCCTCACGGCTTCCGGCACGCCGACGCGGATGCGATCCGAGAAGGCCGGGTCCTGATCGGCCGCCTTGGCTCGCGCGTCCACGTTGCTCGCGGCCCTCAATTGCTCGAAGGGCAGCTGCGTGTCCACCGCCCCCCGCTCGTACAGCAGGCGGTCGAGGTGCCCGGTGGCCAGCAACCGCCAGTCGAGCGCCGCGAACCCCCCGACCGCTTTCGTGTGTGTCCGGATGGCGGTCGTGCAGTTCTGGCTGAAGGCGTTGTACCAGGCGGGCCGGTCGCGCAGCGCGTTCATGGTCTTCAGGTAGTCGAGCAGGAGGCTCCGCGCCGTCGCCGGCGGAGTCGCGAGCCGGTACAGGTAGACGTTCTCGCCGCGGTAGTTGGTGCGGAGCCGGACCAGGTCCCGCTCGTCGGCGGCGACGTAGAAGATCTCGAACTGGCGGAAGAAGCCCCGGATGGCGGAGTACGTCTCCGTCCGCTCGCGCCGGGTCTCGATCGAGATCGCCAGCGGCGGGCCATCGGCGAACTCCCAGCTGAGGAAGGTGTGGGCGATCCACGGCGAGCCCCAGTACGACATGAAGATGGAGAGTCCGGTGATCTGCGAAAGGTCGAAGGTGCGCGTCTCCCAGCGCGGCGTGAAGTCGGTCTCGGTACGGTAGTCGAAGTTCCGCACGTTGTGCAGCGTGAGGCGGTCGCCGTCGAGTTCGCCCCACGGCGTGTGGGCGTACTCGGGCGCCCAGTCGCGGTCGTTCGACGGGCGGATGGTCCCCCACCACAGCGCGAGCAAGCCGAAGCCGACCAGCACGACCAGGGCGGCGCGCCAGAACGGTCGGACCGCCACCAGCACGGCCACCGCGGCCAGCAGCCAGCCGCCCGCCGCGACCACCGGCACGGGCGCCGGCAGCGCCAGGCGGAAGTACAACGCGAGGCTCCACCACAGCGCCACCCCGAAGAGCACCAGGCCGAGCAGAACGCGTCCGAGGGTCGCCACGAGGTCGCGCTCGTTTAGCCAAGCCGCCGCCGCGAGGCAATGGCGCCCGGTCGATTCGTCCTTGACCGCGGCGATGGACTCGCGGGATATCTCGCCCCGGATGACGCACCGCCTCGTCCTGGCCGCCCTGCTCGCCGTCGTCGCCTCCGGGGCGGACGCGGCGTGGCGCTTCACCGACGTCACCGCGGAGGCCGGGCTCGTCTATCAGCACGGCTACGTCGCCACCCCTGGGTTCCGGGAGGCGTCCGAGCACGCGGGGGGCGTCGCCGCCGGCGACTACGACCGTGACGGCGATACCGATCTCTACGTCGTCCGCGGCGACATCGGCCCGAACCTGCTCTTCCGCAACCGCGGCGACGGCACGTTCGAGGAGGTCGGCGCCGCGGCCGGCGTCGCGCTCGCCGGCGTGCGCAGCAGCGGGCCGCTGTTCGCCGACCTCGACGGCGACGGCTGGCTCGACCTGTTCGTCGGCGGTGTCGACGGCACCGCCCCGTCCATGTTCCGCAACGCGGGCGACGGCACCTTCACCGATGCGACCGCGGCCAGCGGCATCGTCCTGCCCGAGGGCCGTGACACGTTTTCCGCGACCGCGGCCGACTACGACCGCGACGGCGACCTCGATCTCTTCCTCACCCACTGGCTGACCGCTTTCTTCACGGCCGCCGAGAGCTCGCACCATCTCTGGCGCAACGACGGCGCCGGCTCCTTCACCGACGTCACACGCGAGGCGGGCCTCGTCAGCCTCGGGCCGAGCGACACCTTCAACAGCTTCACCGCCAACTTCGCCGACATGGATGGCGACGGCTGGCTCGACCTGCTGGTGACAGGCGACTTCTTCACCAGCCGCATCTACCGCAACGACCGCGCCGGGCGCTTCGTGCTCGCCACCGACTTCGCCGTCGTCACCGAGGGCAACGCGATGGGAGCCGCGGTGGGCGATTACGACAACGACGGCGACCTCGACTGGTTCGTCTCGAGCATCTGGGATCCGAACGGCGTCGCCGAAGGCAACTGGGACACCACCGGCAACCGGCTCTACCGCAACCGCGGCGACGGGACGCTGGAGGACGCCACCGACGCCGCCGGGGTGCGCGTCGGCTGGTGGGGATGGGGCAGCACGTTTCAGGACTTCGACAACGACGGCGACCTGGACCTCTTCCACGTGAACGGCTTCGGTCGCGCCGACATCCCGCAAACGGCGGAGTTCGTCGCCGACCCGTCGGTGCTCTTCGTCAACGACGGCAGCGGCGTCTTCACCGACCGCGCCGCGGAGCTGGGCGTCGCCGACACGGACGAGGGCCGCGGCGTCGCCGCCTTCGACTACGACGGCGATGGCGATCTCGACCTCTTCGTCCACAACAGCGAAGCGCCCGGCCGGCTGTACCGCAACGACGGCGGCAACAGCGGCCGCTGGCTCGCCGTGGCGCTCGCGGGGCGGTCGCCCAACACGGAGGCCATCGGGGCGCGCGTCCGCGTCACGGCCGACGGGCGCACGCAGGTGCGCGAGGTGCGGGCGGGCAGCAACTACGCCTCGCAAGACCCGGCCGAAGCCCACTTCGGCCTGGGCGGCGCCCGCAGCGTGACCGTCGAGGTCCGGTGGCCCGACGGCGTGCGCTCCGTGCGCGACCGCGTGGCGCCGAACCAGCGGCTGGTGTTGCGGCAACCGCCTCCGGGGGTCGACGAACAGACGCGCCAGCAGCGCAACTGCATCCTGGCCCTCAACAAGGCGGGCGCGAAACTCGGCATCGCGGCGGGCAAGCGGCTGGTCGGTTGCGTGCAGGCGCGCACCACGGGCCGGCTCGCGCCGGGCGGCGCGCAGGCATGCGTCGCGGGCGATCCGCGTGGTCGCCTGGCCCGGGCGCGCGCGGCCACCACCGCCGCGGCCCTCAAGAAGTGCCCGCTGGTGCCCTCCTTCGGGCCGCCGTCCGCCGCCGCCGTCAACGCGGCGATGGGTGGCACGCTGCGCCCGCAGGACCTGTTCGGGCTGGACCTCGACGCCGTGCTGCGCGACGCGACGACCGACCCGGCGGCGGCGCGCTGCCAGCAGACCGCGGCGAAGCAGCTCGCGCGCATCGCCGGCGCGAAAGTGAAGGCGTTCAACGCGTGCAAGGTGGCCGGCCTGAAGAGCGGCACCATCCGCGGCCCGGGAGACCTCGCGGGCTGCCAGGCCGCGACCGCCGGCCCCCTCCCGGCGAAGGTCGCCGCCAAGGCCGCGAAGGCGCTCGCGCACGCGTGCGCAGGGGTCGATCTCGCCGCCGTGCTGCCGGGACGCTGCGGGGGCGCCGGGACTACCGCGCTCGGCAGCTGCCTCGAGGAGCAAGCGGCGTGCGGCGTGTGCGCGGCGCTCGGCGCCGCCGATCGCCTCGGCACGCCCTGCCATCGCTTCCAGGACGGCGTCGCCGCGGCCTACTGCGGCGACCGGCCGGCCGACACCCGCTCGATCGCGCGGCAGTGGAACGAGGTCCTGCTCGACGCGATCCGCCGCGACACCCCGCGCCCGACGGTCCATGCGCGCAACCTCTACCACCTCTCCGGCGCCATGTGGGACGCCTGGCGCGCCTACGACGGCGGCGGTTCGCCCTGGCGCGTCGCGGAATCGCACGTCTCCGCGGACCCGGACGCCGACCGGGCGACCGCGATCAGCTTCGCCGCCTATCGATTGCTGGCGCACCGCTTCCAGCAGGGTCCCGGCACGGCGGCCACCCAGGCCGAGTTGCGCGCCACCATGGACGCGCTCGGGTACGACGCCGACTTCACCACCGCCGACGGCGACGCGCCCGCCGCCGTCGGGAATCGCATCGCCGCCGCGGTGATCGCGTTCGGCCTGGCCGACGGCGCCAACGAAGCGGCCAACTACGCCGACCCGACCTACGTGCCCGTCAACCCGCCGCTGGTGGTGAAGGAGCCCGGCGCCGGCGCGGTGCTGGACCCGAACCGCTGGCAGCCGCTCGCCCTGGACCTGCTGATCACCCAGAACGGCCTCCCGCTCCCGGACAAGGTGCAGACGTTCATCGGCGCCGGCTGGAACCAGGTGACGCCCTTCGCGCTGACGCGCGGCCTCCCGGGCGCGCTCTACCTCGATCCCGGCCCGCCCCCGCTCCTCGGGACGCCGTCCGAGCCCGGGTACAAGGACGGCGCGCGGCGCGTGCTGGAGCTGTCGAGCTGGCTCACGCCGGCGGATGGCGCGCTGCTGGACATCTCGCCGGGTGCGCTCGGCAACAACCCGCTCGGCACGAACGCCGGCGCCGGCCACGCGCTGAATCCCGCCACCGGACAGCCGTACGCGTCGCAGCGCGTGCCGCGCGGCGACTTCGGTCGCGTCATGGCCGAATACTGGGCGGACGGCCCGCACTCGGAGACGCCCCCCGGGCACTGGAACGTGCTCGCCAACCAGGTGTCGGACCACCCGGCGCTGGCGCGGCGCCTCGGGGGCGCCGGTCCCGTCCTGCCGCGTCTGGAGTGGGACGTGAAGCTCTACCTGGCGCTGAACGGCGCCGTGCACGACGCCGCCATCACCGCCTGGGGTCTCAAGCGCGCCTACGATTCGGTCCGGCCCATCACGATGATCCGCCACCTGGGCGAGCTCGGGCAATCGTCGGATCCCGGCGCGCCATCCTGGCATCCGCAGGGGTTGCCGCTGCAACCCGGCGTGATCGAAGTGATCACCGCGGCCACGACCGCACCCGGCGCGCGCCACGCCCACCTGGCCGGGCACGAGGGCGAGATCGCCGTGCTCGCCTGGCCGGGCGAGCCGGCCGCTCCGGCCACCGAGACCAGCGGCGTCCGCTGGGTGCGCGCCGTCGAATGGATTCCCTATCAGCGCAAGACCTTCGTCACGCCCGCCTTCGCCGGGTACACGTCGGGACACAGCACCTTCAGCCGCGCGGCGGCCGAAGTGCTCGCGCGCTTCACGGGATCGCCGTTCGTCCCCGGCGGGCTCGGGGAGTTCCACGCCCGCGCCGGCGAGTACCTGACGTTCGAGGACGGCCCCAGCGTTGACGTCCGACTCCAGTGGGCAACCTACTACGACGCGGCCGACCTGGCAGGGCAATCGCGGCTCTGGGGCGGCATCCACGTGCCGGCGGACGACCTTGCGGGCCGCATGACGGGCGCCCAGGTGGGCATCGGGGCGTTCGAGCGGGCGACGCAGTACTTCGCGGGGACCGCCGGGCCCTGAATCTCGCCGTGACGCCGCGCCCCGCGTCAGGGCGTGGGAGTCGCGCGCAGCTCTTTCAGGACGCTCTGGGCGCGTGACCGGACCGCCGGCGTGCTCGATCGCGCGGCCATGCCCGCGACGAGCTCCGTGGCGTTCTCCTTCATGGCCAGGCGGGCGTAGTTGCCGAGGAACGCGTCGTCGAGGGTGCCGAGCATCCGGACGAACGCGTCGCGCACCTCGTCATTGGCCTCCAGGACGCGCAAGCTGGTGCGGAGCGCCTGCGCGCGGACCGCCCGGTCGGGGTTGCCGAGCGCCGCTTCGGCGATCTGGCTGAAGGTGGCCTCGGGACCGCCGAGCGCGTCGGCCAACCGTCCCGACACCGGATAGCGCGCATCGCTCTGGACCCACTGGTCGACGACCACCGCGGCCTCGACGGTCTCGTCGGACGGCGTCCAGCCGTCCGCCGTCGCCTGGAGCGGCAACTGGCGCGGGCGCGCGGTTTGCGGCCCGCCCCGCAGCTCGATCGCGCGCACGTGGCCGTCGTCGCCCACCACGAGCGCGAAGCTCTGCGTGCCGAGGATGCGCTCGAGGGCGTCCTTCACCGGGAGGCCCTCCACCGTCACCGTGACCGGGGGGGTGTCGGCGGGACGGCCGCGCAACTCGGCGCCGGTGGCCTGGCCGACCGCGCGCAGTACGTCGGGCAGGGGCGCGGCCGTCGCGCGGACGCTGAGCCGACCGTCGGCGTAGGTGGCCGTCGGCGCGACGCGTGTGGCTTCGTCGGTCGCCCCCACGACCGTGGTCATCGACACGAGGGCCGCGATCGACAGCACCGTGCGGGCACGCATGCCGTTCCCGTAACACACCCGGATTCCCGGCCGCCACCGCTCGCGCCGCTTGCGGTCCCGCCGCGGTGCCAGGTAGGCGCCCTGCATGCACCCTGCGCGCCGGTTCGCGACGTTGCTGCTCGCCGGCATCCTCACGACGGGCGGCGGCGCCTGCCGGCGCGGCCGGCCGATCCCTCAACAGGCCATCGACCGCGCCACCCAGTCGCTGGTGGCGCAGCAGGCGACGCTCGATCCGATCCTGGCGATCATCCTGGATTCCGTCCGCCGGCGGTTCCAGCTGGCGGCCGTGCCTCCCCAGGCTCCCTACGTCGACGCCGCCCAGCAGGCCGCGCGCCAGGCCGGCACCGTGATGCGCACGGGGGACAACCTGGCCGACATGCTCGCCGTGTTCCGGCGGCTGATGGACCCGGGAGCGACGGTGACGGCCGCCGACATCGAGCGACTCCGCATGCCGATCGACCAGGTGACCGCGATGGCGATCCACTGCCAGGCGATTCCGATCCCGGTCGATTTCCTCATGACACTCGACGAGATGGTGGAGCTGGGCGGCTACGCGATGACCCACGCCGTGATCGCGAGCCAGTGGTTGGTGGAGAACGGCTGCGTCGCTCCCGAAGCGATCGCCGCCCGCAAGCAGCGCCACGTCGATGCACTGGTGCGCCAGATCGAGAAGGAGGACGGCCTCCTCACCGACCGACGCGTGGAAGCGCTCGCCGCCCTCTTCTACATCGGCGGCGGTGACGCCGTGCGCCAGGAGTGGCTCGACTTCGTGCTCCAGCAGCAACTCGGGGACGGGCAGTGGCCCGGCTATGCCGACCAGCCGTTCACGCCGAACGCGCACACCACGTTGATGGCGCTGTGGCTCCTGCTGGAGGCCCGCTCCGAGGGGCGTCCGCCGTCCATCCCGATGGTGGCGCAGCCCCCGCCACCGCACCGGAGCTAGCGCAGCCCGAGCTCGAGCCGCACCACCCGGCGCCCGCGCAGCATGACCCAGGCCACGCGATCCGGCGCCGGGAAGATCGGCCCCGAAAGGATTCCGTCGAAGCGCGAGACCGTGACCCTGTCGACACCGACGACCCCTCGCCCCTCGCGGTCGAGCAGCGCCTCCCACGCGACATGGCGGCCGTCCGGCGAGAACCGCGGCGGCCAGATCGACCGATAGCTCCGCGACAGCGGCACGCCGTCGCGGTACACGCGCCACGGCGTGGCGCCGCCCCCCGCGGCGGCGGCGTAGGTGAGGTGGGCGCCGTCGGGCGCGACGCCCACCCCCCAGACCTGCCGATAGGGACCGAAACGCCGGTCGTCGAGCACGGCATACACCTCCGCCGTCGGCCCGGCGCCGTCGACGGCGCACACGAAGCCGACGTGCCGTCCGTCGGGCGTGATCGCGATCTCGTCGCCCGCCGGCGCCGGCCACCGGCAGAGGACCGGGCTCGCCGGCGTGCCATCGCGGCTGATCCGCCACCGGAGATCGGGCCCGTCGGGCTCGCCGGCCAGGCGTTCCCACCAGACCGCCGCGGGCGCCCGCTCGGCCACGCTGACACTGCCGGGGAGGACGGCCCGCTGGGCTTCGCACTCGGGCGGCGGCGCGTGCGTCTCGCTGCTGGAGACGGCGACCGGCACGTGGACCGGGTACGTGGCCAGGCGGTCCTCGCCGCGGTAGACGGCCCAACCGTCGCTGTCGGGCGCCACCTGCACGAGCCGGCCGTCGCTCAGGTAACGCACCCGCACGTGGCGATCGAGCTCGAACGGCGCCGGCGGCGGCATGCCGCACGGGGCGGCGCCGGACGCATAGCGCCGGCGCTCGACCCCGCTCTCGACCAGGGCCAGGCCGCCGTCCGGATGCTGGACGACGACCGCGACCCGGGCATCGTCGTCGCTGACGGCGGGGCGGCTGGCATCGGCCCAGGGACCGAGCACCGTCCCGTCGCTCGCGAGAACCACATCGGGGCCACCGTCGCGTGGGTCGGCCTCCCGACCCGTCGCGGCCCATCGCCGCCCGCCGGAACGGCTCCAGGCCAGGCGGTCCTCGCGCGCGTCCGTCAGGGCAAGCGGGGTCCCGTCCACGACCAACCAGGCACGGCCCGACTCGTCGACGGCGTCATAGAAGAGCCGGCCCCTCCCGGGCGAGAAGGTGAAGATCTGCCGGCCGCACTCGCGGTAGCGAGGATGCGCCGTGCCGGTGTCCACCACGCGGCATCCGCCGTCCGGATCGCTCCGCACCCACGCCTGCCGGGTCCCGTCCTCGCTGGTGACGAGCCGTGCGACCCGGACCGACGGCGGAAGGCGCGCCAGGGTGCGCTTGGTCCGGGCGATCGGTTCCGGCGCCCGCGCGCACGCCAGGACGAGCGCCGCGAGCGCGACAAACAACCCCGCCCGGCCGGAGAGGGCTTCGCTCCGGGCACGATGCCCCCCCATGGGTGAATTACCTTGACAGCCGGAGATTCGCAGCGGTACCACCGTCCGGCCAGCGCCCAACCGGACTCCGGGACAGCGCAGCACCAAAACTAGAGGGGGGACCAGTATGTCGATCCGATTCGATCGGGGGGCTATCTTCACTTGGGCGTTGGCGATCTTGCTCGGCATGGGTACGAGCACGGCGTACGGCCAATTGACCGGCGCCGCAAATAGCACAACCGGCTCGAGCTGCAGCGCGGGCAACACTGCCGACCGGAGCTGTCAGTTCAGCGTCGGCGCCGTCACGAGCGGCCCCACGTCGCTCTCCAGCCGGTACCGCTGGAACATCAGCACCGACGTGGGCACGCTCGGCAACGTCAGCATGAGCGGCACGGCGCAGCACAACGTCAGCTTCAACGTGACGACCAACGGCGGCTACCGCCTCGACCTGACCCAGCAGCGGATCGGTGAACTGGCCCGCGTCGACGACTGCGGCACCATCTGCATCGGGGACAACGGGTCGGCGGCGGTCAGCGGCGTCGCGGGGTCGCAGAGCGGCGGGACGGTCACCTCCGGGTCGCTGAACCTGGCCGACGTGGCCGACAACCCGGGGAAGGGCAGCGCCATCGCCATCAACCAGTCGGGCAACGCCGCCATCCATGCGGTCAGCAACGGGTCGCCGCAGGCCCACAGTCTGAGCTTCGTGCAGACGGGCTCCACGTCGAGCGCGTCCGACGAGACGGCGCTCCGGATGGGGGCCGGGACGACGGTCACCGGCTGCAGCATCTGCGGCAACCGCAGCCCGGACAACGACGGTCACTTCGTCAACATCACGGTCGTTCCCCTGTGCGGCAATGGAGTGGTCGATGCGGCCGTGTCCGAACAGTGCGACCAGGGCGGAGCGAACGGCTCGGCCACCTCGTGCTGCACCGTGAACTGCACCTTCCGCTCCGCGGGCCAGACCTGCCGGCCGTCGGCGGGCGTGTGCGACGTCCCGGACACCTGCACGGGCGGCAGCGGCACCTGCCCGGCCGATGTCAAGAGCACGGCCCAGTGCCGCGCTTCGGCCGGTGTCTGCGACGTCGCCGAGAGCTGCGACGGCGTGAACAACGCCTGCCCGGCCGACGGGTTCCAGTCGAGCGGCGTCTGCCGGCCGGTCGCGGGTGACTGCGACGTCGCCGAGAGCTGCGACGGCTCGGGCGCCAACTGCCCGGCCGACGGCTTCCTGCCGAACTCCACCGAATGCCGCGCCTCGGCGGGGGTGTGTGACGTGGCAGAGAACTGCACCGGCTCCGGCGCGAGCTGCCCGGCCGACGCCAAGAGTTCGGCCGAGTGCCGCGCCTCCGCCGGCGTCTGTGACGTCGCCGAGAACTGCGACAGCGTGAACGACGACTGCCCCGCGGACGCGGTGCAATCGAGCAGCAGCGTCTGCCGGGCCTCGGCCGGCGTCTGCGACATCGCCGAGAACTGCGACGGCGTGGGCGTGGACTGCCCGGCCGACGCCGTCGAGCCCGCCAGCACCACCTGCCGCGCGGTGGCCGGCGTCTGCGACGTCGCCGAGAACTGCGACGGCGCCAACGTCGACTGTCCCGCCGACAGCGTGAGCGGTGCCTTCGTCACCTGCCGGCCCTCGGCCGGCGCCTGTGACATCGCCGAGAACTGCGACGGCGCCAACGTCGACTGCCCCGCTGATGCGGTCGAGTCCAGCTCCACCCTCTGCCGCGCCGCCGCCGGCGCGTGTGACGTCGCCGAGAACTGCGACGGCACCAACGTCGACTGCCCCGCCGACAGCGTGAGCGGCGCCTTCGTCACCTGCCGGCCCTCGGCCGGCGACTGCGACATCGCGGAGAACTGCGACGGCGCCAACACCGCGTGTCCGGCCGACGCCTTCGAGCCGGCTTCCACGGTCTGCCGGGCCTCGGCAGGCGTCTGCGACGTCGCCGAGAACTGCACCGGCACCGGCCCCACCTGCCCGGCCGACACGGGCCTGCCGGACACGGACGCCGACACGGTGTGCGACGCCATCGACAACTGCGACCTCAACCCGAACCCCGGGCAGGAAAACGGGGACAGCGACGCCCTGGGTGACGTCTGCGACCCCTGCACCAACATCGTCCCGACCGCCGCGGAGAAGCAGAAGCTCACCATCACCAAACTGCTCGCGCCGCCGAACGACGAGAAGCTCACCCTGAAGGGCTTCCTCACCAGCGTGCCGAACAGCCCCCTCGTCGACCCGCTCACGAACGGGCTCCGCGTCCTCTTGACCGACAACCTCGGGGTCACCTCGGTGGACGTCACCATCCCCGGCGGCGCCTACGACGCGGGGACCAAGACGGGCTGGAAGGTGAACGGCGCCGGGACCTCCTGGACGTACAAGGGCCCCGGCACGGGCACCAACGGACTCCAGAAGGCCCAGCTGAAGGCCATCCCGTCGACGCCCGGGAAGTACAAGTTCAACGTGAAGGGCAAGAACGGGAACTACCCGGTGAACACGAGCGCGCTCCCGCTGGTGGGGACGATCGTGATCCAGACCCCGGTCGCGATCTCCGGCCAGTGCGGGGAGGCGACCTTCCCCGCGGTGCCGCCGGCGAAGCCGAGCTGCGTCTCGGCCAGCGGCGGCAAGACCGTCAAGTGCAAGTAGACACCGACGTAACCGCGGGCTGACCCGCGCCACCCTCAGGGGCCCCGGTCGCCGCGCGCGTCCGGGGCCCCTGTCGTTCCGAACCTCAGGAGCCCATGAACATGCGAGATTCGAAGTCCCTTCCTCTCCTCTTCCCGTGCCTCATCGCGTGCGGCGCCGCCTTCATGGCACCCGCAACGGCGGCGGCAACCGTGTGGGGCGTGCCCGGCACGGGCTCGAACGTCTGCACGGTGGCCAACCCGAACTGCAACACCATCGCCCAGGCCAACACCGCCGCGACGAGCGGCGACACGATCCAGATCGGCGCCGGCGCGTTTCCGGTGCCCAGCCAGATCAACCTCACCAAGTCGTTGATCATCGTCGGCGCCGGGGTCGGCACCACCGTCGTGCAACCCACGGCCGCCGCGTTCTCCGTCCGCACCAACGACATCGTGCTGCAGGATTTCACCATCCAGAACGGCACGGTCGGCGTCGCCTTCCAGAGCGCCGCGAGCAACAACACCCAGATCACCCGGGTTGCGTTCACCGGGCAGAGCTCGCGCGGCATCGACGTCTCGCTGGCGGCCACGTTCCCGGTCACCAACGTGGCGATCACGGACTGCCAGTTCGCAGTGGCGGCGATCGCCATCCGCACCTCGTCCACCGCCCAGGTCGCCGGCATGACGATCAGCGGCACGAGCTTCACCGGCGGCACCTACGGATTGTACGTGGCGAACGACAACAGCACCTCGCGGTTCTCCGGGCTGACCGTGCAGAACACCACCTTCACCAACGTCGGGGGCGGCGGAAACACCTACGCCGTCTACGCCGAGGAGATGCGCGACGTCGTGATCGAGGACTCCACGTTCACGGGCGGCCGCAACGGGGTCGGACTGCTCAAGTTCTACGGCAGCAGCGGCGTGGCCGCCTCCAACATCACCATTCGCCGGAACGGCTTCACCGGCTTCACCGGGAACGCCCTCGACCTCGAGGTGTATCTCGGCGGTTCCACTCCGGGCATCGGCCTGGAGAATCCGATCACGGTGGAGGACAACACCATCCAGAAGGACGTTTCGGTCTCCCTGTCAAGCCCCGCGATCTTCGTGCGGCTCCCGGCGCAGCTGACGAACGCCGCGGTGAACATCATGGACAACGACATCGCTCTCGCCGGCACCTTCGTCTCGGCGACGCAGGCCCACGGGATCCAGCTGCGGGGTAACGGCCCCGTGGTGGTCACCGGGAACACGCTCGACGGCGGCAACGTCGGCGGCACCGGCACGACCCCGCCGTCCTCCGGAATCTACGTGCAAGCGCAGACGGGATCGACCTCGCTGCCGTCCGGCACCTTCTCGAACGTGATGCCCGCGACGGTCAGCATCACCGCCAGCTGCAACCGCATCCAGGGCTTCCGCAACGGCGTCAGCATCTGGGACTCGCTGGCGCTCGCATATGGCGGCCTGCAGGTCGGCGCGTCGGTGACGCTCACCGAAAATGCCATCCTCGGCAACGACGCCGGCATCGTGACGGCGGCCGCGCCGCCCACCATCGGCGCCGAGAACAACTACTGGGGCTGCCCCGCCGGCCCAACCGACCCGGCCTGCGACAGCGTCACCGGTGACGTCGACGCCACCCCGTTCCTGAGCGTCATCCCCGCGTGCGTGGCCTGCGTCGCGAACGCCGAGTGCGACGATGACCTCTTCTGCACCGGCGCCGAGACCTGCAGCGCCGGCACCTGCGTCGCGGGCCCCGGTGACCCCTGTCTCGGCGGCCCGGCCTGCGGGAACCTCTGCAACGAGGCCACCGACGACTGCTTCGTGCCGGGCGGCACGGTGTGTCGGCCGGTCGCCGGCGACTGCGACGTCCAGGAGGTCTGCACCGGCCTCGGCGGCGCCTGCCCGGCCGACGCGGTCGAGCCCAATACCACCACTTGCCGGTCCTCGGCGGGCGCCTGCGACCCGGCCGAGACCTGCGACGGCGTCGGCGCCACCTGCCCCGCCGACGTCCTCGCGCCGAACGGCACGCTCTGCCGGGCCGCGGGGGGCGTCTGTGACGTCGCCGAAACCTGCGACGGCGTCGCCGTCGATTGCCCCGCCGACGCCAAGGGCTCGGGGGTCTGCCGCGCCGCCGCCGGGGTCTGCGACGTCGCCGAGACCTGCGATGGGGTCGCCAACGACTGCCCGGCCGACGCCTTCGAGCCGGCCTCGACGGTCTGCCGGGCCTCCGCCGGCGTCTGCGACGTCGCCGAGACCTGCACCGGCACCGGCGCCACCTGCCCGGCCGACACCGGCCTGCCGGACACGGACGCCGACACCGTGTGCGATGCCATCGACAACTGCGTGCTCACCCCGAACCCGGGTCAGGAGAACGGCGACAGCGACGCCCTGGGTGACGTCTGCGACCCCTGCACCAACATCGTCCCGACCGCCGCGGAGAAGCAGAAGCTCACCATCACCAAGCTGCTGGCGCCGCCGAACGACGAGAAGCTCACTCTGAAGGGCTTCCTCACCAGCGTGCCGAACAGCCCCACCATCGACCCGCTCACCAACGGGCTCCGCGTCCTCTTGACCGACAGCCTCGGCGTCACGTCGGTGGATGTCACCATCCCCGGCGGCGCCTACGACGCGGGCACCAAGACGGGCTGGAGGGCGAACGGCGCCGGCACGTCCTGGCGGTACAAGGGCCCCGGCACGGGCACCAACGGACTCCAGAAGGCCCAGCTGAAGGCCATCCCCTCGACGCCCGGGAAGTACAAGTTCAACGTGAAGGGCAAGAACGGGAACTACCCGGTGAACACGAGCGCGCTCCCGCTGGTGGGGACGATCGTGATCCAGACCCCGGTCGCGATCTCCGGCCAGTGCGGGGAGGCGACCTTCCCCGCGGTGCCGCCGGCGAAGCCGAGCTGCGTCTCGGCCAGCGGCGGCAAGACCGTCAAGTGCAAGTGATACCGACGTGACCGCGGGCTGACCCGCGTCTCCCTCACGGGCCCCGGTCGCCGCGCGCGACCGGGGCCCCTGTCGTTCCGGCAAGGCCCGCCTCGCCAGCGCGGCGCGTCGAACGCCGGGCATTGACAGGAGACGGTGAGCTGGCAGGAAGAGCGCACGTCCCGTCGTCGAGGTGAGATCGTGCGCATCCACTTGGTCACTCCCCGTAACCCGCCTAGCTTCTGGACCTACGATGAGGTCTTGCCCGCGCTCGGCAAGCGGTGCGTGTTCCCGAATCTGTCCATGCCGACGGTCGCCGGGCTCACGCCCCGCCACCATGAGGTCACGCTGTGCGATGCCAACGTCGAAGCGGTCGACTTCGACGTCGAGGCGGACATCGTCGGCATCACCGGGTACATCATCCACCGCGAGCACATGCTGGAGCTCATCGACGGCTTCCGCGCGCGCGGCAAGTTCGTCGTCGTGGGGGGGCCATACGCCTCGCTGTGCCCCGAGGCACTGCGCGGGCGCTGTGACGTCCTCTTCGTCGACGAGGTGGAGGACACCTGGCCGCAGTTCCTGCGCGACTTCGAAGCCGGGTCGTGGCAAGCGGAGTATGTGCCGGCCGAGAAGCCGGACCTGACCACCGCCCCCATGCCCCGGTTCGACCTGCTGAAGGTCGACCGCTACCACGCCCTCACCGTGCAGTTCGCCCGCGGCTGCCCGTTCAACTGCGAGTTCTGCGACATCATCGTGGTCTATGGCCGGCGGCCGCGCGCCAAGTCGGTGGAGCAGGTCATGGCGGAGATCGCCGAGTGCCACCGCCTGGGGGCCCGCCAGGTGTTCCTCGTGGACGACAACTTCATCGGCAACAAGAAGCTCGCCAAGGAGCTGCTGCGCGCCATCGCCACCTGGAGCGAGGAGAACGGCCACCCGATTCACTTCAACACCGAGGTGTCCCTGAACGTCGCCCAGGATGACGAGCTGCTGGCGCTGATGCGCGCGGCGCATGTCACAACCGTGTTCATCGGCATCGAGAGCCCGCGCCCCGCCTCGCTGGCGGAATCGCACAAGACGCAGAACCTGCGCGGCGACCTCGTGGCGAACGTGCGCAAGGTCCAGGAGTACGGCATCCAGGTGCAGGCCGGCATGATCGTCGGCTTCGACCACGACGACCGCCGCATCTTCGAGGAGCAGTTGCGCTTCATCCAGGAGGCCCGCATCCCCGTCTCGATGACCGGCATGCTGCAGGCCTTGCCGAAGACGCCGCTGCACACCCGGGTCGCCGCCGAAGGCCGACTGATCGGCGAGTCGACCGGCGACCAGTTCGTGCTCTCGAACATCCAGCCCCTCGGCATGTCGCGCCTCGAGCTGTACCGCGGCTACCGCGAGCTCGTGACCGGCCTCTACGATTTCCCGGTTTTCCGCCGCCGAGCGCTCGACTATCTCCTGGGCAAGGGCGACGAGCTGAACGGATCGGGGACCATCGGCGGCAAGGAGCTGCGGCTCTTCGCCCGTATCATGTGGCGGACCGTCGTTCGCGCCTCGCCGCGCCGCGCCTGGTTCACGCTCTCACTCCTGGGGCACACCCTGCTCCGCCGGCCGTCGGTTTTTACCGACGCGGTGTCGCTCGCCGTGGTGCACAAGGCGCTCTACGACTACGTGCACGTGCTCCGCGCGCGCCTCGACCAGGCCATCGCGGATACTCGAGGCCACCGAGGCGCAGCCGGACGCGCTGCCGGGCTGAGGGGCCCGCACTTGCCCGGGTCCGTGGCGCTGGCTACTGTCCCCGCCATGCCCTTCCGCCCGCATTGGCCGCTTGCCCTGGGCCTCGTCCTCGCGTGTGTCCTCGCGTCCCCGGCCGTTCGGGCCGAGCCCGTGCAGCGCGTGGACGCGAAGCGCGTCTGCATGGTGAACGACAGCCTGTTCCCGAAGGACCAGATTCCCGTGCAGGTCGGCGGCAAGACCTACTTCGGCTGTTGCGAGATGTGCAAGGGGCGCCTCGCCGAAGACGCCGCCGTGCGGGAAGCGATCGACCCGGTGTCGAGAAAGCGGGTCGACAAAGCCACGGCCGTGATCGGCGCGCTCCCCGACGGTCGCGTGCTGTACTTCGAGAACGCCGCAAACCTGCAGCGCTACGGCGGCGCCGGCTCGTAACGGCAGTCAGGGCGCATCGCCGCGCACGAGCGACTTCACCTCCGTGCGCGGGAGCCGCACGGCGGTTCGCCCCGCCCCGTCGAGCCACTGCACCCCGATGGTGTCCGGACAGAGCAGGACGCCGTTCGGATCGATGAAGCCCTGCGATCGCGACCGTTGCGGGCTGCGGTCGAAAATGGACCCCTGGGTGCCCTCGGCGACGCCGTCGGCCCCGTCCGCGCCGATCCCCCCCCCACCCTGCTCGATCCGCCCGCGGATCACCTCAGTGAAGCGAGCGAGGAGATCGGGTGCCACCATGGCATCGAGCCCCAGCGGCTCGCCGGTTTTCGTGTCGAACGTCCGGAACTCGACCTGCTCGACCGGCTGCTGGTCGCCGGCGGCGGAGCTGTCGATGGCCACCAGCGCCTGGACGCGCGTCGTGTTGCACCCGACCGTCACCGATCGCCGGATGCGCCACGGCGTCTGGTAGCCCGGCATCTGGGCCTGCTGGATACGGTACCGCTCGTACAGAGCGTCGCGCAGCGCCTCGATCGACGGGGCGGGCTCGGCCCCGTCGACCGCACGCAGCACCGTATCGTCCAGAAAGGCGCCGATCGCGCCGGCCAGGGGCAGGCTCGCCCGAGACGGTTCGACGTAGTCGATGTCGAGCTGTACGCACGCGGACGGGAGCCCGGAGAACGGATCGGTGCAGCCGGCGAGCGAGCCCCGGAAATTGCGCCGGGTGTACTCGACCCGCGTCAGCTCCTCCTCGAGGTCCGGCCCCTTGCGCGGGCAGCCCAGGCACGCCAGCGCCAGCAGCAGAACGGACCCCCGGCGCGCGCTCACTCCCGCTTGACCCCGGCAGGCTCCCCCGCCAGTTCCGATCCGGGATCGAGGCAGAGCAGGCGCACGCGACCCGTCGACACGATGCGCCCCGTCTCGTCGCGCGCCACCGCCTCCCACAGCTGCGACCGGCGCCCGCGCGTCACCGGGGTCGCACGGACGGTGACGGTCCCGGATCGCACGGCATGGACGAAGCTGGTGTGGTTCTCGACACCAACCACCGCCTGTCCGCGCGCCACGCCGTCGAGCCCCGCGCCAATCGAACAGACGCTCTCGACGGCCGAACAATGCACGCCGCCGTGGACGATGCCGTAGGGTTGGTGATGCCGCGCGTCGATGGTGTACTCGGCGACCACCTCGTCGCGCGACGCGCGGACGATGCGGAGGCCCATGTTGCGGTCCCAGTTGCTCGGCGACGACGGCTCGGACATGGCGCTTTCCTATCCCGTCGCCCCCCCGGTCGCCAGAACCGGCGCAGTGTGATTGATCAAGCGGACACCCAACAAGGAGGAAGCATCAATGGGATTGATCGATTTCGTGGTAAACGCAGGCAAGAAGCTCTTCGGCGTGAGCGAGGCGGAGGCCGCCGTTCCGACCGACCCCGCAGTGTTGTCGAAGCGCGCTACCGCGCTCGAGAACGAGATCAAGTCCCTCGGGCTGCACGTCGAGGGGCTCAAGGTCAAGGTCGACGGCGACACGGCGCACGTCCACGGCACGGCCCAGACCCAGGCTGAGCGGGAGAAGGTCGTGCTGGCGCTCGGCAACGTCGAGGGCATCGCCAAGGTGAACGACGGCATGCAGGTGGCCAGCCCGTCCACCGAGTCGCGTTTCCACACGGTCCAGAAGGGCGACACGTTGTCGAAGATCGCCAAGGAATTCTACGGAGACGCGAACAAGTACCAGCAGATTTTCGAGGCCAACAAGCCGATGCTGTCGCATCCGGACAAGATCTATCCGGGCCAGAAGCTTCGCATTCCGGCGGCCTGAGCGCGGGCTACAAGGTTGCCTCGGCGATCCCGTTCTCGGTCTCGTAGATCGTCACCTTGACGAGTCGGACGCCGGTTCCCGCCAGGGTCCGGGGTCCGACGACCCGGAGCAGGTGATCGGCCAGGTTCTCGGCGGTCGGGTTGACGGGCAGGAGATACGCCTTCTGCCCGTCGACCCGAGCCAGAGCGCCGCGCGCCTCGGCGTCGTCTTCCCAGACCACGAAGCCGTGGTCCCATTCGCGGTCGATCCAACCGCCGACGCGTTCCTTCAGCACGCCGAAGTCGATGACCCGACCCACGGCATCCAGCTCCTCGGCTTCCGCCGTCACGAACGCCACGAAGTTGTGGCCATGCAGGTGCCGGCACTTGCCCTCGTGCCCGTGCACCCGATGGCCCATCGCGAACTGCAACCGGCGCGTCGCCGTGATCGGCATGGTGGTCGGGCGGTATCGCAGGGATGCAGCTCGTGCAACTGCGGGCGCGCTCGCCGCAGACGCGTGCGAGCGATAGACGAGGCGTCGATGGCTCTCTTGGCCCACCGCGTGGGAGTGGCACCGCCGTGATCGGCGCGCCGTCGTGGGGCGTCCCGCCGTGGCGCATCGACAGCGCATCGGAGCCAGGCGTTTTGGCGACGGTTTCGGACGTCGCCGTGGTGGGCGGCGGCTTCACGGGGCTGTCCGCCGCCTACCATCTCGCCCGCCGGGGCGCGCGGGTCGCGCTGCTCGACGCCGAGACGCTCGGCGCCGGGGCGAGCGGGCGGACCGGCGGCATCGTCCTCGAGGGCACGGCAGCCGGCCCGCTCCCGGCGGTGGAGCGGTGCCTCGACACCCTGGCGGGCGTCGTCGCGGCGGCGGGGATCGACTGCGACCTCCGGTTGCCGGGGTGCCGCGAACTGTCGCACCGCGCGCAACCGTATGGCCCGGCGCCGTGCTGGCGCGACGGCGACGCCTGGCTCGTCACCAGCGGCACCGTCGCCGGCGGCACCATCGATCCAGGCGAGCTGGTCGCTGGCCTTGCCCGTGCGGCAACGGCGGCGGGCGCCGCCCTGCACGAGCGGACGCCCGTGCGGGCTGTCGAGCCGGGACGACCGGTCCGGCTGCGCACCGACGCCGGCGTCATCGCGGCGGACCACGTCGTGGTGGCGCTCAACGCCTTCACCGCAACCCTGCCGTCGCTACCGGTTCGCTTCGAGGCGGCCCTGACGCTCGCCGTCTGCACCGAGCCCCTCGCGCCCACCGCGATCGCGGCGCTCGGCCTGGCCGACGGCGTTCCCTTCTACACGGTCGACCTCCCCTACCTCTGGGGCCGCATGCTGCGCGACGGCCGGCTCGTGCTCGGCGCCGGACTGGCAGCCGCACCCGACGGCGACGTGCGGCGGGTGGCGCTGGACGGTGCCGATGCCGCCGCCGCACTCGGCCGGCTCGAGGCGCGCATCCCCGCGCTGCACCCCGCGCTGGCCGGCGTGGCGCTGCAGGCACGCTGGGGCGGTCCGATCGCGTTCACCCAGGGACGCCACCCCACCCCGGTGCTGAGCCCCCTGCCGGGCGAACCGCGCGTGCTCGTGGCCGGCGGCTGCGCCGGGCACGGCATCGCGCTCGGGGTGCAGATGGGACAGCTGGTTGCCGACGCCATCATCGACGGCACGGCCCTCCCGTCCTGGGGCGCGCTGTCGCCCTGATTGGCCGCGCTCAGGCCGCCAGGGCGACGGCCTCACGCTCCAGCGCCACGGCGAGCACCTCGTCCACGGTCTTGACGGCATGGACCCGCACCTGCGCCGACACGTCGTCCGGCACCTCGTCGAGATCGCCCGTGTTGCGCTCGGGCAGGATGACGTCCGTCAGGCCGGCCGCATGCGCGGCCAGCACCTTCTGCTTCACCCCGCCGATCGGCAAGACGCGGCCCTGCAGCGTGACCTCGCCGGTCATGCCCACCGTGTGCTTCACCGGCCGCCGCGTGAGGAGTGACACCAGCGCGGTCACCAGCGTCACGCCCGCGCTCGGTCCATCCTTGGGAATGGCGCCCGCCGGCACGTGGAGGTGGAAGTCGCGGTCGGCGAACGCGTCGTCGGGAATGCCGAATCGGGTCGCGTTGCCGCGCACCCAGGTGAGGGCGATCCGGGCCGACTCCTTCATCACGTCCCCGAGCTGCCCCGTGAGCACGAGGCCGCCCGAACCGGGCATGCTCGCCGCCTCGACGAACAGGACGTCGCCGCCCGTGCCGGTGACGGCGAGCCCCGTGGCCACGCCAGGCACCACGGTCCGTTCCACCGCCTCCTGGAAGAACTTCTGGCGCCCCAGTGCGTCCCGAACCAGCACCGGGTCCACCGCGACCGGCGGCACCACCTGGCCAGCCGCCAGACGGGTGGCCGTCTTGCGCAGCAGCGTGCCCAGCTCGCGCTCGAGCTGTCGCACGCCGGCTTCGCGCGTATAGTCCTTGACGACGAGGCGGAGGACGGCGTCGTCCACCGACACCTCGTCGGGTCGCAACCCGTTGCGCTCGATCTGCCGCGGCCACAGGTAGCCGCGCGCGATCGCCGTCTTCTCGGCGAGCGTGTAGCCGTCGAACCGGATCACCTCCATGCGGTCGCGCAGGGGGGCCGGGATGGAGTCGGCCACGTTCGCCGTGGCGAGGAAGAGCACGCGAGACAGGTCGAGCTCGACATCGAGGTAGTGGTCGCGGAAGGCGTGATTCTGGGCCGGGTCGAGGACCTCCAGCAATGCCGAGGACGGATCACCCCGCCAGTCGGCCCCGATCTTATCGACCTCGTCGAGCATGATCACGGGGTTCATCGTCCCGGCGTCGCGGAGCGCGCGCACCAGGCGCCCGGGCAGCGCGCCGAGATAGGTGCGACGGTGCCCCCGGATCTCCGCCTCGTCGCGCACGCCGCCGAGCGACATCCGTACGAACTTCCGGCCCGTCGCGCGAGCGATCGACTCGCCGATCGAGGTTTTGCCCGTGCCGGGCGGTCCGATCAGCGTCAGGATCGCGCCCGACCGCGCGTCGTCGGGCACGCCGCGCTCCGCACGGAGCTTCCGCACCGCGAGGTACTCGGTGATGCGTTCCTTCACGTCGTCGAGTCCCGCATGATCGGCGTCGAGGACGCGCCGGGCCTCCACCGGGTCCAGTCGATCCACGGAGTGCGTGGACCACGGCACCGCGATGAGCCACTCGAGGTAGGTGCGGATCATCGACGACTCCGCACTCTGGTCACCCATGCGCTCGAGCCGTCGCAGCTCACGCTCCGCCTGCTCGCGCACCCGCTCGGGCATGCCCGCCGCGGCGATCTTGCCACGGTACTCGTCGGCCACCGACGCGTCGTCCTCGCCCAGTTCCTTGCGGATCGAGTCCATCTGCTTGCGCAGGAAGTACTCGCGCTGCTGCTTCTGCGCGCCGGATTCGACGTCGTCGCGGATACGCTTGCGCACCTGCAGCTCGGCGAGGCGCGCGCGCTGGAGTTCGACGGCCAGCCGGAGGCGCTCGGCGACATCGATGGTCTGGAGCAGGTCGACCTTCTGCTCGTAGGTGAGATCGGGAGAGTACCCCGAGGTGTCGGCGAGCGTGCCGGGCTCCGCGATGGCGCGGACGAAGGCCCGGATGCGGCCGTCGTCGCCCCGCAGATCGAGAATCTCCTCGATGATGGCGCGGTACTCCCGTTCCAGGTCCGCGACCTGGCCGGGCGCCGGCGCGACGTCGGGCCGCTCATCGACCTCGACCCGCAGCACCCCGTCCGGCGCCGTCTGGGCGGCGCCGGCGATGCCGCGGTGTTCCCCCCGGAGCGCCACCGCCCGCGCCCCGCCCGGCAGCCGCAGATGCTCCACGACTTCGGCGACGACGCCCACGCGAGCGTATTCGGTGCCATGCCGGGGGACCAGAAAGACGCGGGAGTCGGTGCCGACGTCGATCGGCAGCGTGGCCTGCATGTGCGGGAAGACCACCGTGTCGTCGAGGGGGATGAGGCGGTAAGCGGACATTGAGGTCGACAGTGCGGCCGATCGCCCGCATGTCAACGCCGGGCGGCCCGGAGACCGCCCGCCGCGGCGCTGGCTCTAGGGTCGGAGGGGTGTGTATACCTGCGGGTAGTGCGACTGAGCCCCCCGCCGCAGGACGTGCTCGACATCGACCTCGAGGCCGGCAACGCCGAGCTCGAAGCCGTGGGCGCCGAGCAGCGCGTGGCCTGGGCTCTCGAGCGGTTGCGCCCCCACATCGTGCTGTCGTCCAGCTTCGGTGCGCAGGCAGCGGTGCTCCTCCACATGGTGACCCGCCAATGGCCGGAGATTCCGGTGGTGCTGACCGACACGGGCTATCTGTTCCCGGAAACCTATCGCTTCATCGACCAGCTGACCGAACGGCTCGGGCTGAATCTCAAGGTCTACCGGGCTCCCCTCGGGCCATCGTGGCAGGAAGCGCGCTGGGGACGCTTGTGGGAACAGGGGCTCGAGGGCATCGAGCGCTACAATCGGATCAACAAGGTGGAGCCCATGCAACGCGCGCTCGACGAACTGGGCGCGCGCGGTTGGATCGTCGGGCTGCGACGCTCGCAAGCCACCACGCGCAAACACCTGGACGTCCTGGCGATCCAGAACGGTTACTTGAAGCTCCACCCGATCGTCGACTGGAACGACAAGCACGTCTACGACTACCTGACGCGCTTCGACCTGCCCTACCACCCGCTCTGGACCGAGGGCTACGTCTCGATCGGCGACTGGCACACGTCGGCGAAGCTCGTCGACGGCATGGCCGAGGAGGAGACCCGCTTCAGCGGCCTCAAGCGGGAATGCGGCCTGCACGAGTCGTGGGACACGCCCGCGCCCGGCCGGGCCCGCAGCGGCGGCTGAGGCCGCTCGCCTCCGCGTTGCCAAAACCCCGGCGAGGGGGCAGGGTAATCACAGGAGGCCCGCGAATGCCGCCAGCCCCGAACATTCCGCCCCGAAACGCCTTCTCCGTCGGCTACTTCGTGCTGGCCGCGCTCGCCCTCGTCTGGATCCAGTCGTTGCTCGCCGGCCCGCAGTCGAAGCAGGTGCCCTACTCCGAATTCAAGACCATGGTGCAGCAGGGCCAGGTCGAGAAGGTCCTGATCTCCGACACGCTGATCCGCGGCACCCGGCGGGACAGCGAGGGCGACCCGTCGAAGAGTTTCGTCACCGTGCGGATACCGGACGACCAACTCGTGTCGGAACTCCAGTCGAAGGGCGTGCGGTTCGAGGGGCAGTACGAGAGCCCCCTCCTGAACGCGATCATGTCGTGGGTGCTGCCGGCGCTGGTGTTCGTCGGCATCTGGGCGTTCGCCATGCGGCGCATGGGTCCGGGATCCGGCGTAATGGCGTTCACCAAGAGCCGGGCACGCATCTACGCAGAGAGGGAAACCGGCGTCACATTCGTCGACGTCGCCGGGGCCGACGAAGCCAAGGAGGAACTCCAGGAAATCATCCAGTTCCTCCGCGAGCCGAGCCGCTATCGCACCCTCGGCGGCAAGCTGCCCAAGGGCGTCCTGCTCGTCGGCCCGCCGGGCACCGGCAAGACGCTGGTGGCGAAGGCCGTCGCCGGCGAGGCGAACGTCCCCTTCTTCTCGATCAGCGGCTCGGAGTTCGTCGAGCTGTTCGTCGGCATGGGCGCGGCGCGGGTACGCGATCTGTTCGCCCAGGCCGAAGCGAAAGCGCCATGCATCGTCTTCATCGACGAACTCGACGCGCTCGGCAAGGCGCGCGGCGTCGGTGGCGTGGTCGGCGGCCACGACGAACGCGAGAACACCCTCAATCAGCTGCTCGTCGAGATGGACGGCTTCGACACGGCCAAGGGCGTGGTCATCCTCGCGGCGACCAACCGACCCGAGGTGCTCGACCCCGCGCTCCTGCGCGCCGGCCGGTTCGACCGCCAGGTGCTGGTGGACCGACCCGACCGCCAGGGACGCGAGGCGATCCTGAAGGTCCACATCAAGGGCGTCAAGCTGGCGCCCGCCGTCGACCTGGCCGTGATCGCCCAGCGCACGCCCGGGTTCGTCGGCGCCGATCTGGCCAACCTCGTGAACGAGGCCGCGCTGCTTGCCGCGCGGCACAAGAAGACCGCGGTCGACATGGCCGACTTCGACGAGGCCATCGACCGGGTGGTCGCCGGGCTGCGGAAGAAGAACCGGCTCATCAATCCGCGCGAGCGCGAGATCGTGGCAGTGCACGAGACCGGCCATGCCCTGGTGGCGGCCTTCACTCCCAGCGCCGACAAGGTGCACAAGATCTCGATCGTGCCGCGCGGCATCGGCGCGCTCGGCATGACCTACCAACTCCCGACGGATGACCGCTATCTCATGACCCGCAAGGAGCTGGAGGCTCGCGTCGACGTGCTGTTCGGCGGCCGCGCCGCCGAACAGGTGGTGTTCGGCGAGGTTTCCACCGGCGCCCACAACGACCTCGACCGCGCAACCGACATCGTCCGCTCCATGGTGATCGAATACGGCATGAGCCAGACGCTCGGGCCGATGACGTTTCCGCGCCGCCACGGGCCCGGGTATCTCGCCGACCGCGGCGGGCTCTTTCCGGAGCAACGCGAGTACAGCGAGGCCACGGCGCAAGCGCTCGACGGCGAGGTGAAGCGCCTGCTCGAGGAGCGACTCACCGGCGTGATCGCGCTGCTCGCGGATAAGCGGCAACTCCTCGACAAGATCGCGAAAGTGCTCCTCGAGAAGGAGACGATCGAGGCCGAGGAATTCGAGGCGATGGTCAAAGCGGACGGCGGCGCGGGCCGGAACGTCGCCTGACGCCCCGGCCCGGTCGCGCTACGACTCCGCGGGCGGCGGATCCGACGCGGGTGGGGCTTCCTCCGGGGCGAGCGCTTCGGCCGCCGGGGCTGCCGCGGTCGCATCGGGCGCTTCGGCCGCCGGGACCGCTTCGGGCGCGGGGGCCGGTGCTGGAGCCGCCGCCGCGGCAGGGGCCTCGGCCGCTGGCTTCGCCAGCGCCTTCGCGCGGATCAACTCGATCCGTAGTCGCCGCTGCGCGCGCTTCAACTTCTTGCGAGCCGTGCGGAAGGCCGGCTCGTGGGCGACCAGCGTTCCGTCCTTGGTGGCGCCCTCGCGGGCGGTGGCGAGCCTGGCGCGGCGCTTCTCGATGGTCTCGAGCAGCGGCTTCGCCGATGCCACCGATTCGGCGGCGGGCAGGTCCTTCTTGGCGATCTTCATCGAGGGGGATACTGCCCCGTCACGGGGCGGAGAGTCCAGCGCCCGGGGCGCAGGCCAGCCCCCTACCGGTCGAGCAGCAGGCTCTGGACGGCAACCCCGAGCCGCCCCCGCTCGTCCCGAAGTCGGCTCACCGACTGGCCGATGCCGTGGGACTCCACCACGGTCTCGGCCTCGAGGCAGACCCATTCGCCCGCCGGCAGCCGGTGCAGCGCGACCGTCAGGTCCGGGTTGATGAACTGCCAGCGGTCCTGGCGAGGCAGCACCCAGCTGACACCGTTGCCGAAGTCGGCGACGGCCACCACGCGCGCCAGCCCGGTCGTGGGCTCGCCATCGACCAGCGGGACCCGCAGCCGGATCCAGTCGGTCGCCGGACCGGGCCGGTCGAATCCGCCGGCGACGAACCGATGCTCGACGCCCTCATTATGAAAGGCCGGGTAATCGTCGATGACGTGCTTCCATGCGGACTCGCCGCGTTGCCCCGCCTCGGGGCCCGGCGGCGGCACGTCCGGCGTCGGGTCAGGCGGGACCGGCAGGTCGGCTGTCCGGATGCGTAGCGCCGTGGCGCGTGCGACCTCGACCGCCCCCGCGCGCAGGCTTGCCCCGATCAACTGCACCTTGCGCCCCGGTCGCAGAACCGTGGTCTCGACGCCCAGCGGCGCCACCGGCACCGGCCGCAGCAACTCGACCGTGATGCGCGCCACCTGCATGCCGTCACCGCCCGCCGCGTGCTCGATGCGCTGAGCGAGCAGCCCCGCCGGCGGCCCGCCATGGAGGGCCCGTCGGTCCCACGGCCCGCGGGCCAGCTCGGTTGGGATTACGCGGGACCCGTCGGTCTCGAAGAGGGCGCGCATCATCGATCTGTACAGGATCGCTAGGGAATCGTGACGATCGAGGTCACCCCGGTGGTCGCCGCGCGGCCGGCGTCGTCGCGCGCGCGGGCCAGCGTGGTGAGCAGGAAGCCCGCCGGCAGATTGGGCGTCGTGTCGATGAGCGGTTCGACCGTCACCGAGCCGCGTGCCGGCAGCACCCCCAGCGTCCACGCATACACCGCGCCCGCGTCGCAGGAGCCTCCCTCGGCCAGCACGCTCCCATCCATCAGACAGCCGATGCCGTACGAGCCGAACGGCACCCGCAGTCGCGCGGTGACGCCCGTCAGCGGCGCATCGGTCAGGTTGGTGACCGTCAGCCGGTACGTCACGCCGCCACCCCGCACCTGTGGGTCCGGCGTGGCGATGAGCGCGAGCCCGAGCACGGCCGCCGGCTCGACCACCGTCACGCTCGCCGCCCGCGCCGACGCCTGCGGCACGCCACCGTCCACCAGCTGCGCCGTCACCCGCCGCGTGCGGGGATCGCCCGCCCCGAGGTCCGTCACCGTCGCGTTGAACGTGCGCTGGCCCACCGCGCCGGGGCTCAGCGTGCCCAGGGGCCACGTCACGATGCCGTCCGTCTCCGTGCCGCCGTCCCCGAGCGACCCGGGGTCGAGCGTCAGGCCCGGCGGCAGCGTCGCCGCCAGCGCCGCGTTCAACCGCGGCTCGCTACCGCGATTACCGAACGTCAGCGTATAGGCGACCACCGCCCTCGGGGCAGCCGGGTCGGGACCGTCGTGGACCGCCAGCTGCAGCGGCGCCACCGGGTCGACGACCGTCGTGATCCCCGCACTCGCGCCCCGCCCCGCGTCGTCCCGCGCGCGGGCCAGCGTGGTGAGTAGGAAGCCCGCTGGCAGATTGGGCGTCGTGTCGATGAGCGGTTCGACCGTCACCGAGCCGCGTGCCGGCAGCACCCCCAGCGTCCACGCATACACCGCGCCCGCGTCGCAGGAGCCTCCCTCGGCCAGCACGCTCCCATCCATCAGACAGCCGATGCCGTACGAGCCGAACGGCACCCGCAGTCGCGCGGTGACGCCCGTCAGCGGCGCATCGGTCAGGTTGGTGACCGTCAGCCGGTACGTCACGCCGCCACCCCGCACCTGTGGGTCCGGCGTGGCGATGAGCGCGAGCCCGAGCACGGCCGCCGGCTCGACCACCGTCACGCTCGCCGCCCGCGCCGACGCCTGCGGCACGCCACCGTCCACCAGCTGCGCCGTCACCCGCCGCGTGCGGGGATCGCCCGCCCCGAGGTCCGTCACCGTCGCGTTGAACGTGCGCTGGCCCACCGCGCCGGGGCTCAGCGTGCCCAGGGGCCACGTCACGATGCCGTCCGTCTCCGTGCCGCCGTCCCCGAGCGACCCGGGGTCGAGCGTCAGGCCCGGCGGCAGCGTCGCCGCCAGCGCCGCGTTCAACCGCGGCTCGCTACCGCGATTACCGAACGTCAGCGTATAGGCGACCACCGCCCCCGGGGCAGCCGGGTCGGGACCGTCGTGGACCGCCAGCTGCAGCGGCGCCACCGGGTCGACGACCGTCGTGATCCCCGCACTCGCGCCCCGCCCCGCGTCGTCGCGCGCGCGGGCCAGCGTGGTGAGCAGGAAGCCCGCTGGCAGATTGGGCGTCGTGTCGATGAGCGGTTCGACCGTCACCGAGCCGCGTGCCGGCAGCACCCCCAGCGTCCACGCATACACCGCGCCCGCGTCGCAGGAGCCTCCCTCGGCCAGCACGCTCCCATCCATCAGACAGCCGATGCCGTACGAGCCGACCGGCACCTGCAGTCGCGCGGTGACGCCCGTCACCGGGGCATCGGTCAGGTTGGTGACCGTCAGCCGGTACGTCACGCCGCCACCCCGCACCTGTGGGTCCGGCGTGGCGATGAGCGCGAGCCCGAGCACGGCCGCCGGCTCGACTACCGTCACGCTCGCCGCCCGCGCCGACGCCTGCGGCACGCCACCGTCCACCAGCTGCGCCGTCACCCGCCGCGTGCGGGGATCGCCCGCCCCGAGGTCCGTCACCGTCGCCCTGAACGTGCGCTGCCCCGCCGCGCCGGGACTCAACGTCCCCAGGGGCCAGGTGAGCGTGCCGCTCCCCGCGGCACCGCCGTCGCCAAGCGACGTCGGGTCCAGGACGAGGCCCGGCGGCAACGTCGCCGTCAGCGTCGCATTCAGCCGCGGCACGTCGCCGCGATTGCCGAAGGTCAGCACAAAGGTGATCGCCTGTCCCGGGGCAGCCGGGTCGGGGCCGTCGTGGATCGCGAGCTGCAACGGCGCCGCGGCATCGCTCGCGGCAGCGACGTCGATGGGCCCCGCCTGCGGCGCATTGTCGGCGGACGCGCGGATCGAGGTGGCGATGGCGGGCGGCAGGCTGCTCGGGGTGAGCTGCACCGACGGCTGCACCGTCGCCGACGCCCCCGGTGCGAGGGCGCCGACCGCCCACTCGTACACGGCACCCGCGTCGCATGACCCGCCCTGGACCAACGTCGCGCCGTCCATCAAGCATCCGATCCCGTAGCTGCCGTCGGGGATCGGCATCCGCACCTTCACCCCCAGGGCGGGTGCGGCGCCCGTGTTGGTCACGACGACCTGATAGGTGACGCGCCCGCCGGGCGGCGCCGGATCCGGTCCGACGACCCCGACCACGGCGAGCTGGGTCGGGTCGGCCGTCTGCGGTAGGGTCGTCGTGGTCGTCGTCACGGCCGTGGGCAAAGTCGTGGTGGTGGTTGGCGGCGCCGCGCAGGCGCCCGTCGACTCGCACGCCGCGACGACGCTGGCTCCACCCGTGCAGATCACCCCCGGCGGCTTGCACTGCTTCGCCTTCCTGACGAAGCGACCGCTCGCTCCTTTCCGGGCCTGGCAGCAGATCTCCCCCGAACGCCCGCAGGTGGACTGGACGACGTGGAGCTTGAGGAAGAGCTTCTGGCAGGGCTTCGACAGGCCGGCGCCCTTGACCGCCTTGCGGGCCGTCTTGACGTACTTCCCGCGCTTTCCGCCGCAGGGCGCAGCGGCATCGACCAGCGCGCGGGCGGCCGCGAAACCGGACGTGTCCGAGCACTTGGCTCCGAACGAGCTCGAAGGCGCCAGGGTCGTGACGAGCAGGACGGCGAGGGGGACGCGGAAGACGGTCACGGTGATCTCCTCCAATGCTTGCTTCGGTGTGCGCCTGCTGTCGAGCGGACGGCACGGGCGTGCGGCGGGCACGCGACCCTTCGTGTACTGACATCGCGCGCTGCACGTCAAGGTCGATGGCGCGCGGCCGGTCTGTCACGAAATCGTCACGCCAGCCCCGTTGCCTGGCTCACGGTCGCGTGGCAGACGAACCCCGCCGCGAGACCGAGGGTGGGAGAGACGTGCGCATGGGCAGCAGACGCGGACTGATCGCCGGCCTCGTGCTGGCCTACGGACTGAACGGATGTGCCTCCATGTTCGGTGACAACCGGCCGGCATGCCGTTGGACCGCGGCCGGCGTGGGTGTCGCGGTGGGCGGCCTGATCGGGGGGCTGGCGGTGAACTCGCTCGACCTGTCGTCCACCAAGCAGGGCGGCGCAACCGTCGGTGCCGCGCTCGGCGGCGGAGCGCTCGGCGCCGTCGTCGGATCGATCATCGGCTACCAGGTGTGTCCCGGCGAGCGGGCGACAGCCCCCGCCGCACCGCCACCTCCCGTGCCCGAACCCGCTCCGGCAGAAGAGGCCCCCGCCGAGTAGCGCGAAACGTTGCGGTGGGCGCCGCGGCGCGCCACGATGGGCCGATGCAGCCCCTCGAGTCCGTCGCGGCGCCGGCCGAGGACGTCGCCGCGCTCCCACCGGCGCACGCCCCCACCGCGACCCGCCGCGACCTCCAGCTCGGGCGGCGCGCCTTCCATTTGCTGAACGGCGTCAGCGTCGCCACGGCCTACGCATTGTTCTTCACGCACGCGCAGCTCGTGCACGTCTTCGGGACGATCGCCTGCCTGGCCTACATCGCCGACCGGATCCGCATCCACTACCCCGAGGCGCTCGAGCGCTTGCCCTGGCTGAACCGGCTGTTCTTTCGCGCGGAGGAGCGGATGAAGGAATCGGCGATGATCCCGTATGCCATCGCCGTCCTGCTGACGATCTTGACGTTCCCGAAGACGATCGCCCTGATCGCGATCTACACGCTCGGCATCGCCGACCCGCTGGCCGCGGTCGTCGGCATCCGGTGGGGGACCCGCGAGGTCGCTCCGGACCGCAGCATCGAGGGCATGACGGCGTACTTCGTCGCCGTGCTGGTGATCGCCGCGACCGTCCTCACCTGCACCGTCGCCGTCGAGCCGCCCCGGGTGTTCGGCGCCGCGCTGGTGATCGCCTGCGCCACCGTGGCCTACGAGTTCGTGCGACTCCGAGTCGACGACAACCTCACCATCCCGCTGGTCGTCGGATTCACCGCCTGGATCACCTGCGCCGCGGCCGGCGTTCCACTCGGCTGACGTGCCGAGGTGTGGTAGGCGGGCGCCATGAGCGACGACCTCGCCACCCTCGACGCCACCGCGCAAGCGGAGCTCGTGCAGCGCCGCACACTCACGCCGCGCGAGCTGATCGACGCCGCGATCGCCCGCCTCGAGCGTCTCGACCCCGCGATCCGGGCGGTGGTCCACCCGGCCCTGGATCTGGCCCGTACCGCCGCAGCGGCCCCCGATCTGCCGGACGGCCCCTTCCGCGGCGTGCCCTTCCTGATGAAGGACATCGGCGGCGCCGAGGCGGGTCGCCCCTACTGCTGCGGCATGCGCTTCCTCCGGAACGCCGGTTGGGTGGAGCCCGAGGATGCCTGGCTCACGCGCCGTTTCAAGGCGGCCGGACTGATCTCGCTCGGGCGCACCAATACGCCGGAGCTGGCGCTCCTGCCCACCACGGAGCCCGACGCCTTCGGAGCCACGCGCAACCCCTGGAACCCGGACCACAGCGCGGGCGGGTCGAGCGGCGGCGCCGCGGCGGCAGTCGCGGCGGGCA
Organism: uncultured delta proteobacterium; assembly: GCA_963851365.1. Taxonomy (GTDB): domain Bacteria; phylum Desulfobacterota; class Binatia; order DP-6; family DP-6; genus CAVQLX01. The sequence continues at coordinate 499,087 of CAWKPA010000004.1, forward strand.
TCGTGCCGGCGGCGCACGCCAGCGACGGTGGCGGCTCGATCCGTGGGCCGGCGAGCATGTGCGGCCTGGTCGGGCTCAAACCGACCCGCGGGCGCAACTCGTTCGGCCCGGCGTTGGGCGAACGCTGGAGCAGTCTCTCGGCCGAGTTCGTCGTCACCCGCAGCGTGCGGGACGCCGCCGCGCTGCTCGACGTAACGGCGGGGGCGATGCCCGGCGATCCCTACACCGCGCCGCCCCCCGCGCGGCCGTTCGCCACCGCCGTCGCCGTCCCGCCGCTGGCGCTGCGGATCGGCGTGCTCCGCGGCGCCCCGCGCGCGACCGAGACGCATCCCGAGTGTCTCGCCGCCGTCGACCGCGCCGCAGGTCTGCTGGAGGACCTGGGACACCACGTCGAGGCGGCGTACCCCGCGGCGCTCGACGAGCCCGAGCATGTGCTCACCTACGTCACCATCGTGGCGAGCAACACCGCCCGCGCCGTCGAATCGTGGACTCAGAAGGTCGGCCGCGCCCCCGAACAGGACGAGCTCGAGCCCCTCACGTGGGCGCTGGTCGAGCGCGGCCGCGCCATCGCCGCCACCGAGCTGATCGCCGCCATCGAAGCGACACACGCGTTCGGCCGCCGCCTCGCCGCGTGGTGGGAGCGCGACTTCGACCTGCTCGTCACGCCGACCCAGGCCGCGCCGCCGCCACCACTGGGCTTCCTCCGCTCCACTCCGGAGGAGCCGCTGCTCGCCTTCATGCGCTCCGCGCCGTACGGGGCATGCACGCTGCCCTTCAACATGTCGGGGCAACCGGCCATCTCGCTGCCGCTCCACTGGACGGCCGACGGCCTGCCGATCGGCGTGCAGATGGTGGCCCCGTTCGCCCGCGAGGACCTGCTGCTGGGCGTCGCCGCGCAGCTCGAGGCCGCGGCCCCGTGGGCCGGGCGGCGGCCGCCGGTGCACGCCTGACGGCGGCTCAGTCGGGCAGCGGCCGGCCGCTCAAGATCGCGCGGCGGCGCGCAAGGTACCACTCCCGCACCTGACGGCGCGCGGCCGCCCGTTCCGCGGGACTGCTGGCCCCGCCCTGCTGTTGCAGGTCGGCGAGCCGCTGGCGGTACTCGGCCATCAGGGCGCCGAGCTGGTTGCGTCGTTCCGTCGGATCCACCTGCGGGCTCGGCGGCGGCGCCGTCGTGCGACCGCCCGGCCGGCCCGTTGCGGGCTCGGCGGCTCGCTCCGCGGCGGCCTTGGTCGCCGTCGCGAGCGCCTCCGTCGCCTTGGCGTCGACGGCGCTGAGCCGCTGCTCGACCGACGCCAGATCGCTCCGCAGCCGCTCGCCGGTGGGCAGGTCGCGGTCGATGGCGCCGAGTCGCTGGTCGATCGCATCGAGTCGCTGCGCCAGCGCGTCGAGGCGCGCTTGCAGGCGCTGGTCCGCACCCTGTTCCGGACCGGTGCAGGCGACCAGGGTCGTGACGACAAAGGGGAGGACGCGCAGGGAGCGGAACCGCATGTTCGTCTACATGGCGCGGGATCGGCTGCCGGGCAACCGGGCGCCGCAGCGCCTCACGCGCAGCGCGCCGCGAGGGCCGCCGCCACGCGCCGCCCGTCGAGCGCGGCCGACACGATGCCGCCGGCGTAGCCCGCCCCCTCGCCGCAGGGGTACAGACCGGCGACGCCAGCGCTCTCCATCGTCTCGGGGTCGCGCGCGAGCCGCACCGGCGAGCTGGTGCGCGTCTCGACGCCGATCAGCTGCGCAGCGCCGCCGGCGAAGCCCGGCAGCGTTCGGTCGAAGGTGCGCAACGCCGCGCGCAACCGCTCCGCCATGCCTGGCGGCAGCAGTACGCCCAGATCGCAGGCGACCAAGCCGGGGCGGTAGCTCGAGTGCGCCGGCTCCGCCAGACGCCCGCCTCCCGCCAGGAAGAGATCGGCACGCTGGCCGGGGGCGCGATTGCCGCCGCCCCCCGCCTGCGCGGCGCGCCGCTCGAGCGCCAGCTGCAGCCGCACGCCGAGCAGCGGGTCGTCCGCCGGGCGGGCTGGCAGCGCACCGCCGAGCAGCGCGTCCCAACCCCAGGCAGCCCCACGGACGCCGCACCAGTCGTCGGGCTCGATCTGCACGACCAGCCCGGCGTTGGCGAACGGTGAATCGCGCCGCGCGAGGCTCATCCCGTTCACGACCACCCGCGTCGAATCCGTGCTGGCCGGGACCACCCAGCCGCCGGGACACATGCAGAAGCTGTAGACTCCGCGCGCGTCCACCTGCGTGGTGACCTCGTAGAACGCGGCGGGCAGGTGGCACGTGTCGCGCAGGCCGCCGTACTGCCGGGCATCGAGCCAGTGCTGCGGGTGCTCGACGCGCACGCCCATGGCGAAGCCCTTGGGCTCGAGCCGCACACCGGCGCGGGCAGCCATCTCCACCGTGTCCAGCGCGCTATGACCGCCGGCGAGGACCAGCGCATCGCAGGGCACGCGCTCGCGCCGATCCGTGTCGAGCTCGCGGACCACCGCGGCGGCGACGGCGGGCCGCCCGGCGCGCGCGACGGTCTCGATCTCCTCGACGCGCGCCCCGAACCGCACCGTCCCGCCCGAGCGACGGATGGTCTCGCGCAGCGCTTCGACCACGCGCGGCAGCCGGTTCGAGCCGATGTGCGGGCGCCAACTGGCCAGAATCTCGAGGGGGGCCCCGTGCGCCACCAGCGTCTCGAGCACGCCGCGCATCCCGCCCTTCGCCCCGCTACGGGTGTAGAGCTTGCCGTCGGAGTACGTGCCCGCTCCGCCCTCGCCGAAGCAGTAGTTCGACTCCGGATCGATGGGCCGTCCTCGATTGGCCGCCGCGAGGCCGTGCCGGCGGGCGCGGACGTCGCGCCCGCGCTCGAACACCGTCACCCGCAGGCCGGCGGCGAGACAGTCGAGGGCGCAGAAGAGTCCCGCCGGCCCACTGCCGACGACGACGACATGCGCCGCGCCCGCGCCCGCGGGGCCGAACGTCGGCGGCGCCGTCGCCGGTCCTGGCGGCACCGACTCGCCGACGCGCCAGACATCCACCACCAAGCGCCAGCGCCGCTCCCGCGGCCGGGCGTCGAACGAGAGTCGCCGCAGCCGCACCTCGGCCAGCGCGTCCGGAGCGCAGCCGAGCGCGCGCGCCGCAGCCGCGGACAGCGCGGGCCCCGCGATCGCCGGCGACGCGGAGGACGGCGCCAGCAGCAGCACCACTTCGCGCGGCACGGCCGGATTCTGACGCGTGGCGCACCCGAGTGCGAGCCCGCCCGGCGCGTTGACCGCCGGCGGGCCCACCGGGTAGGTCTTCGCCATGCGGCTCCGCATGGCGACATCGCTGCTGCTCGCGATGGGCCTCGCATCGGCGGCAACGGCTGCCCGCCGGCCCCCGCCGGTGGTGTGCCCGGACGGCCGCTTCCCGCTACGCAGCGGCCGCCCCTTCGGCGAGACGCCGGAAACGCTGGTGATCCGGGACGGCACGATCGCGCTCGAGCCGACGTGTCCCGCCGTGACGGCGACCATCGCGCCGACCCGACGCGGCACGCGGCTCCGTGCCTCATGGCCGGACTGCGCCGGCATCTCCGGTGCCGTACGGCTCAAGGCCGTCGTCACGGCCGGCGACTGCGGCACGCTCCGGGGCGTGGCGCGGTCCCGCGTGCGCCCGCGAACGCGCAGACTCCGCGCGTTGCGCAGCCCCTACGACGTGCCGCTCGACCCGCGACAGCCCGTGGCCCAAGTTTCGCCGCGACGCGCGGCAGACCGGCCTGAGCCCCCGGATGCGGCGGACCGGCAGTGGCCGACTGTGGCGCTTCCAGACCGGCAAGGGCATCTTCAGCACGCCGGTGATCGACGGCGACGGCAACGTCTACGTCGGCTCGGCCGACCGCACGTTCTACGCGCTGTCGACCGCGACGGCACGGTGCGCTGGTCGCTGCCGACCGGCGAGATCATCGACTCCGCCGCGCTGCTCGACGATCGCGGCCGGGTCTACGTCGGCTCGGGCGACGGCAAGCTCTACGCCCGCGACGCCGCCACCGGCGCCGAGGTGTGGACGTTCGCGGCCGACCCGGCGGCGGCGACCGGCGGCTTCATCAACTGGTTCGAGGGCAACGTCGCGATCGGGATCGACGGCACGCTGTACGCGCCGAACGACAACTTCTTCACCTACGCCATCGACCGCGACACCGCGGCGGTGCGTTGGCGATTTCGCACCAACGACCAGACCTGGTCGCTGCCCGGCGTTGAATCCGCGCACCGGCCGCCTCTTCATCGGCAACAACATCCAGCTGCTGCTGCCACAACACGTTCGCGATCGACGCCGCCACGGGCAGCACGGTCTGGCAGGCGTCGGTCGCCGGCACCGTGGCCGCGAGCCCGCTGCTCACGGCCGACGGCAAGGTGATCGTCGGCGGCTTCGACGGCTTCGTGCGCGTGCTACGACCAGGCGACCGGCGTACCGTGCTGGACCTTCGGCGCGCGCGACCACATCTACGCCAGCCCCGCCGCCCTGCCCGACGGCACGATCATCCAGCCGTCGGCCGACGGCACCGTCTACGCGCTCGACCCGGCCACCGGGACGCTGCGCTGGGCGTTCGACACCCGCGACGCGATCCGCTCGTCGCCCGCCGTCGACGGCGACGGCCACGTCTACGTCGGCTCGGGCGAGGGGCGGCTCTTCGTGCTGAACCCCGACGGCACGCTGCGCTGGTCGCTGCTGCTCATCGACGGCCCGCGCGACGACCTGAACGCGTCGCCCGCGCTCGGCCGCGACGCCGTGGTGATCGCCGGCGAGAGCGGCGAGGTCTTCAGCATCCCGTACGACTGGTGCCTCCGCCCCGACGCCCGTCGCGACACGCGGTGCCGCCGCGGCGGCGAGGATCTCCCCGCCGACGGCGCGTCGTTGTCCTGGGTGACGCAATTCGGCCGCGCGCTGCCGGCGCCGCCCACCGAGATCGAGGCCAACCAACCGCTCACGTTCTCGCTCCAGGTCCGCCGCGGTGGCGACACGCAGCTCGGGCTCATCGACACCGCGACCGTGCGCGTCGTCCTCGACCCGCCCGCGCCCGTCCGCACCGAGGTTTCCGGCGACCGCAAGTTCCTCACCATCATCCCCGCAGACCGCCTGGCCGGCCCCGCGGGCGGCCCGCTGGCGGTGACGATCACGGGTGACTATCTCGTGGACCCGCAGCGCGACGGCCTGCGCTTCACCGGGGGCACGCGGGGCGGCTCCTTCACCGAGACCGTGCAGCTGGCGGTGCGGGCCGCCGCCGACGGCGGCCCGGTGCCGCTCCCGGTGCCCGGGGCACCCGGCGACCCGGCCGGCGTCTGGGAGCTGTCACGGCTCGCCGCACCCTTGCCGACCATCCTGCCGAGCTACAACCAGATCGGCTTCGACTCGCTGCACTACCTGGTGGGCCTCGTCGAGGGCGATGGCGCCGGCCACGCCATCGCGTGGGTCGTCGGCGGGCGCCTGACGGACGGCGAGAACCGCACGGCCGTCGATCCGGCGACGCGCGTGCTCTTCCCCCTGGAGGTCCGGCACGACGGCGGACTCCTGACCCTGGCGAACCAGGGCGGCTTCGCCATCGAGTTCAACGCCATCCGCATCCCCTTCGCGCTCTTCCGCATCGCCACGCGCATCGACGAGCGCGGCGCCGCGCTCACCAGCCCGGCGATCAACGCGCTCACGCCGTGCGCCGGCATCACCTTCTACGGACAGTTCTTCCAGCAGCTCGGGTACTGCAATCCGGACACCGACCTGCTCGACGCCTTCGGCGGCGCGGAGCTGGCGCCCTACGGCACCGGCGTCCAGGAGGCGCCCGCCGGCGTGGGTACGGTCGAGTTCGCCGCGGACTCGACGGGCGTGACCGCCACGCTCGCCGGCACCACGCTGCGCGCCGACATGCGGAGCGTCTCGCTCCTGCTGGTCGACACCACCTCGGGCCGGCCCGTCTCGCTCGACTACGGCTTCACCACCACGCGCACGCTCGCCCCGGACGGGACCATCGCGTCGGTGCGGGTCCCCGTGCCGGCCGGTCAGGTGACGGGCGCGCTCCGCGCCTACCTCATGGTGGACGCCTACCCCGCCGCTCGCGGGGTGGTCACGGTCCCCGGGAGTTGACCGCCGCCGTCCGCGGGGCTTTCCGGGGATGGGGGTGCTGCGCTAGGTTCCACACCGTGGTGTCCTTCCCCGGTCGAGCCGCCCACCCGGCACTCGCGTCCCGGCCGACCCGCACCGTCTCTCGGCCAGGCACCGTCCGTGACGCCGGTGCGCTCCTCATCGGCGTCGGGCTCGGCCTCGCCGTGCTGGCAGTCGCGCTGGGCGTGGCGGGACGCCCGATTCCGGCGGCGGTGACCCTGACGGCCGGCATCGCGTTGGCCGCCCGCGCCTACACGCGCAGCCGGCGCGAGATCGCGCAGATGACCGAGATGCTCACGGGGCAGACCCACATCCTCGAGATGGCCGCCACCGAGGGGTCGGTCGGCGAAGTGCTGGACGCGCTCTGCATGCTCGTGGAACGCCAAGAGCCCGGCTTGATCTCGTCGGTGCTGCTGCTCGACGGCGACCGACTGCGCGACGGCGCGGGTCCCTCGCTGCCGGCGCCGTACCGTCGCGCCATCGACGGTGTCACCATCGGCCCGGACGTGGGCTCGTGCGGCACCGCCGCCTTCACCCGCCAGCCGGTCGTGGTGCACGCGATCGCCTCGGATCCGCGCTGGGTCGCCTACCGGGAGGTCGCGCTCCGCCATGGGCTCCTCGCCTGCTGGTCCGCGCCCATCCTGACCGCCGACGACGAGTGCCTGGGGACCTTCGCGATGTACTATCGCGAACAGCGGCGACCGGACGTGCGCGAGTGGCGCCTGCTGGAAGCCGCGGTCCACGTTGCGCGGCTCGCCATCATCCGGGCGCGGACCGCGGATGCCCTCGCCGCCTCCCGGCGCCGGCTCGAGGACCTGGAGACGGCCGCGCAGCACCGGCTCGAGTTCATCTCGACCATCTCCCACGAGCTGCGCACGCCCCTCGGTGTGATCCTCGGCTACGCCGAAATGCTGGCCGACGACGCGACGCCGGCGGACCGCGCGGCCTGGCTCGCAGGCGTCCGGCGCGCGGGCGGCGAGCTGCTCGACCTGATCGACGCCACGCTCGACCTGAACCAGCTCGAGGCCGGACGGGAACCGCCCCGGCTCGAGCCCGTCGCGCTGCGGGCCTTCCTCGCGGACCTCGCCGCCGACTTCGCGGTCGTGGCATGCCCGCGCGATGTCGAGCTGCGCTGGGAGGCCGGCGACGCCGTGACGCTCGTCACCGATCGGCGCAAGCTCCGCACGATCCTCAAGAACCTGATCGGGAACGCGCTCAAGTTCACCACCGCCGGCTCGATCGCCGTCCGCTATCGCATCGCCCCGGACGCCTGCACCTTCGAGGTGGCGGACACGGGCGCCGGCATCGCGCCCGAGCACCTGCCGGGAATCTTCGAGATGTTCCGGCAGGTGGACGGCTCGGACCGCCGGTCCTTCAGCGGGGTCGGCCTGGGCCTCCACATCGTCCGCCGGCTGGTGGAACAGCTCGGCGGCGAGGTGAAGGTGACGAGCGAACCCGGCCGCGGCAGCACCTTCACCGTCTCGCTGCCCTCCGTCCGGGACGAGGCGCGTTCGAGCGCTTGACCGCCGCGTCAGGCTTGCAGGGCGGCCAGCACCGCCTCGGCTGCCGCATCCGCCATGGCCCGCATCTCGTCGTCGGTGCGGTCCTGCACGGGGTGCGGCACGAAGACCCGCGCAGGGTCGCCGCCAAGCGCGCGCGCCTGGGCCTCGGCCGCCTGCACGAATTCGTCGCTGGCGACGAACATCGCCGGGACGCCGCGGGCCTCGTAGTCGAGCACGTCGTGCACACTGCACGACACGCACGACCCTCAATCGGCGAGCGCCTGGATCACCAGCTGGCACTCGGCGCCGATGCGCTGGCGGAGGTCGAGCGGCGCAGGCTTGGTGAAGGTGGGCTTGGAGAATCGCCTCACCGTGAGGCCCCGCGCGACGAGATGCTCGGCGAGGCGGTCGAGGAAGACGTCGCCACGCGGTTTGCCGATGTCGACCAGGCCGACCACGGCGCCGGCCAGCCCGGTCGGGCGCGCGGCACGCGGACGTGCCGCCGGGCTCCGCTCCCCTGTCGGGTCGAGATACGTCCGCCCCAGATCGCTCATGGTCGAATCTCCCTCGTGACCGGCTCGCTGCCGATGGCCCCGGATACCCAGCCACCGATGATCGCCGAGAACAACCCCGCCGTGCCACCGGCGTGGACGATCAGCAAGCCCCCGGGCCGGAACTTCGGCAGGGTCGCGCCGGCGAGGTGCTCGGGGACGCCTTCGGCGATGCCCTGCGCGCCCCGCACCAGCTCGCTGCCTGGCAGTTGCAGCAGCGCCTCCACCTCCTCCCGCAGCCGCGCCTTGGTCCAGCCCGCCGCGCGGAAGACGCGGGCATGCTCGGGCGACACCACCAGCATGGCGTCGGCGCCGATCACGAGCTTCGGGTGCATCACCACGCGGAGGCACGCGGCGAAGGTACGCGCCAGCGACGCCGGCGTACGCGACGCCTGATCCGCAACGCCCTGCACGCCGCCGCCGGCGAACAGCGTGAGTGCCGAGCGATCCGGCGGGATGCCGGCTCGCTCACTGGCCAGCGATTCCCACGGCGAGTCGTCCTCGCGCTCGGCGAAGCAGGCCGTGAATTTCCCCGGCTGGCCCAGCGTCGCGCGGTCGACGTCGCCCGGGCGGCCGCCACCAACGTTGCGAATCACGAGCTGTAGCGCCCGGCCGATGGTGGCGTTGGCCCGGTTCCCCTGCCCGAGACAGTTGATGCCGGCGTTCATGCCGATCGCTCGGGCGACCGGGCCGTTCACCACGACCACCGGCCCGGAGAACCACGTGGTGGCGAGCACGCCGTGCGCGTTCCACTCCTCCGTGCACGCCGCCTCGACCGCCGCCAGCACCACCGGCAGGTACTCGGGCCGGCACCCTGCCAGCACGGCGTTGATCGCGACCTTCTCGACCGTGCAGGGGACGAGGTCGGGCGGCACGACCGCGACGATCTCGTCCGGCGCGCGGCGCGTGCCCTCGAGCATCCGGAGCACCCGCGCGGGCGTCGGCGGCACGACGGGGAGCCCGTCGGTCCAGCCGCGTTCGAAGCAGAGTTCCGCCTCGTCCTCGAGCGGTCCCGCCTCGATGCGCCGCGCGCGCAAGGCGCCACCGAACCGCACTGCCAGCTCTTCGGCGACGCCGGGTTCGAGCGAGCGCGATCCGCAACCCGGGCGCGTCTCGGGAAGCCCGGCGCCGAGGCCCGCGCGGCCGGCGACCGCCTCCCACTCGATCCGTGCCCAGCCTTCGGCGCGGGCCACCTCCTGGCCGGCCGCGAGCCGCAGCAAGGTGGGCACGATCGTCACGCCGAGGTGAAACGACGCTTCCAGCGTCCGGTCGTCGTGCACCACCGCGCCCGGCGGGAAGCCTGGATCGTCCTGCGAGTAGACCAGGATCGGCTCGCCGCCGGCGATGTCCGCCAGCACGGGCATGACCAGCCGGCAGGTGGGGCAATCCCGCTTGACGACCGCGACGAGGCCGTCGCGCGGCAGCGACGACACGTCAGTCCACCGCCATGACCCAGCTGTTGACCTGCATCGCCGCCGCCACCACGATCGCCACCACCGCCGCCGCCAGGATCACCGCCCCCAGGACCAGCGCACCGACGTAGAACTCCGCCGCCAGTTTCGCCAGCCGTCCGTCCTCGGGCCGATTCGGTTGCCGTGTCGCCATCGTCGTCTCTCTCGGCCGGGTCGCGGGGCCCGGAGCGGGCGTTCAGCCGCCGCGCAGGCGCGGCAGCACCTTCTGCTCGAACAGTTCGAGGCTGGCCCACCCGAGGGCGGGAGGCAACCCGCCCATCAGCGGATGCAGGAGCACCCGGCCGAACTCCTGGGCCAGCGCGACGCACTCGTCCGGCGTGACCACGCGGTACACGCCGCTGCGCTGCAGCTCGTCGAGCGTCGTCGCCGAGGTGTGCACCTGCGAGCGCTGTCCCGGCGTCTGCCACGCGTCGTACGTCCGCGCGTCGTAGAGCGCGTGCGGAGCGATCCGCGCCCAGTCGCGGTCGGGGTCCTCGGTGACGTGGACGAAGCCCGGGCCGCCAGGCATCGCGACGAATCCGGCGAAGCCCTCGCGGGCGCACTCCTCCTCGTAGAGCCGGACCAGCTCGGGATCGGCGACTGCCGGGAAGAAGCCGGCGCGCAGCCGCGCCGCTCGCCGGGCGGCCTTCTCGGTCGATCCGCCGATCAGGAGCATCGGCGGCGACGCGGGCGCCGGCGTGACGCGCACCTGGCGGCCGCGCCATTCGAACGGCTCGCCGGTCCACGCCTGGCGCAGCACGCCCACGTATTCCTCGAGCAGCTTCCCCCGCTGCCGGCGGTCGACGCCGGCCATGGCGAACTCCTCGTGCCGGTAGCCGAGCCCCGCGACCACCGACACCCGCCCGCCGCTCACCAGCTGCGCGACCGCCAGCTGCTCGGCGAGCCGCACCGGGTCGTGCAACGGCAGGAGCACCGCGGCGATGCTAATCTGCATCTGGCTGGTCCGGGCGCCGATGGCGGCGGCCAGCGTCACCGGCGCCGACATGAAGCCGTCGTCGACGCCGTGGTGCTCGGAAAGCGCCACCACTCCGAAGCCGCGCTGATCGGCCCAGGCGCACTGCTCGAGACACGCCGCGTACAGCTCCGCGTGGTTCACGCCGGCGAACGCCGGAGCCCGGAGGTCGTAGCGCAAACCGAGCATCGTCATCGGGACACTCCTACCATGCGTAGGCCTCCGGCGCGGCACCGCCGGGGCCGGGCCAGATCCGGTCGAGACGCGCCAGCGCATCGGCGTCGAGGGATACCTCGAGCGCCGCCAGGCTGGCGTCGAGCTGCTCCGCGGTGCGCGGTCCGATGATGGGCGCCGTGACGCCCGGCTGGTGCAACAACCAGGCGAGCGCGACTGCGGCCGGCGCCGCGCCGAGCTCACGGCAGAAGCCCTCCCAGGCCTCGAGCGCGGGCCGATGCCGCTCGATCGCCTGGCGCTGCCGGTCGGACGCGCGCCGCCCCTGCTGCACGGCGCCGAGCGCCCCGCCGAGGAGACCGCCGCCGAGCGGGCTCCAGGGGATCACGCCGAGCCCGAGCGCCCGGCATGCGGGCAGCACCTCCAGCTCCACCGTGCGCGCGGTCAGGTTGTACAGGCTCTGCTCCGACACCAGGCCGAGGAAGTGGCGCGCCGCGGCCGCGGCATTGGCCTGTGCGATATGCCAGCCCGCAAAGTTGCTGCTGCCGGCGTACAGCACCTTGCCCTGGGCGACGAGGGTCTCGAACGCCTGCCAGATCTCCTCCCACGGCGTGTCCCGGTCGACGTGGTGCATCTGGTAGAGGTCCAGATGATCCGTCTGCAGGCGCCGCAGGCTGGCGTCGCAGGCCTGGCGGATGTGCCGTGCCGAGAGACGCTGGTCATTCGGCCCGGAGCCCATCCGCCCGTATACCTTGGTGGCGAGCACGACCCGCTCGCGGCGCGCGCCGCCCTGCGCAAGCCAGCGCCCGACGATCTGCTCGGTGATCCCCTCGCCCGTCTTCCAGCCATAGACGTTCGCGGTGTCGAAGAAGGTGATGCCGTGGTCGAGCGCCCGGTCCATGATCGCCCGGCTGTCCGCTTCGCTGGTGAGCGGGCCGAAGTTCATCGTGCCGAGGCAGAGGCGGCTCACCCGCAAGCCCGTGCGCCCGAGCCGGACATCGTCCATGGCTCCTCCTAGCACGAACCCACCGGCTGGCGTCCATCACGGCGGGGCCGGGGCGCTGGCCCCGCCCGACCACGGCGGGCTACAGTCGACCCATGCGCGACCGGATGCGAGCGGCGGTGCTGGGGGCGATCCTGGCGGGCACGGCCGGGTGCCGAAGCGGCCCGCCGAATCCCTACCCCGAGGACGTGGTCGAGACCTTCATGGTCACGTGCCGGGCCAACGCGCCGGAGCGCATCTGCACATGCTCCATCGACCGCATACAGCGGCGCTTCACGCTCGAGGAATTCCGCGCTTTCGAACAACGCATCGTCCAGGGCGAGTTGCCGAAGGAGCTCATCGATGCCACCGCCGACTGCCGGGGCCGCTGACGCGGCGCCGCCCGATCAGCGCGCGCGGTCGAAATAGCCGGGCGGCAGGCCCGGCCACACCTGGGCCGGCCTCGGCGCGACCGACGGCCGGGCCATCTTCGGCCGGGCGACCGCCCGCGTCTTCGCCGCCGCCGGGGCGGCCCCGACCCGGCGCTTCGTCGCGGAAGTCTTCTTGGCGGCCGCCTGGGAGCGTCCGGTCTTCACGACCGGGCGCTTCGCCTTCCCCACCTGCTTCTTCGTCCCCGCCCCGCGAGCGGCCTTGGCCCGCGACACCTTCGTTTTCGCCATGCATGCTCCGGTAGCACGAGTCCGCGTCGCGGTCACGACCCCTGACGCAGATGCCCGCACCCCGAGCCGACGATCATCCGAGCACGACGTGGATCGCATGCCGCGCGCCGTCGTCCACCAGAGCGATCGCGGTGCCCGGCCCGAGCTGCAGTCCGTCGAGGGCCACCGCCGAGACCCCGCGGGTCGTGCCCCGCGGGTTTTCGACCAGAATCTCGTAGTGCGCCGAGTGGTAGCGGAACGCGATCTCGAAGCTCCGCCATGCGCGCGGGATGCAGGGATCGACGTGCAGGAAGCGGCCGCGCAGCCGAAAACCCAGAATCCACTCGATGCCGGCGCGGTACATCCAGCCGGCGGAGCCCGTGTACCAGGTCCAGCCGCCGCGCCCCACGTGCGGCGGCGCCGTGTAGACGTCGGCCGAGGCGACGTAGGGCTCGACCTTGTAGCGGTGTACACCGGCACGCGTGCTCGTGTGGTTGATGGGATTCAGGATCGCGAACAACTCGCCGGCCTTGTCGCCGTCCCCGAGCGCGGCAAAGGCGAGCACGGCCCAGAGGGCCGCGTGGGTGTACTGCCCACCGTTCTCCCGAATGCCCGGCGGGTATCCCTTGATGTAGCCGGGGTCCAGCGGCGTGTGATCGAACGGCGGCGTGAACAGCAGGACGAGGCCGTCCCCGCGCCGCACCAGATACTCCTCGACCGCGGCCATGGCACGCGCGGCCCGTGCCGGCTCCGCCGCCCCGGAGAGCACCGCCCACGACTGCGCGATCGAATCGATCCGGCACTCGACGTTCTGGCTGGACCCGAGCGGTGTCCCGTCGTCGAAGTACGCGCGCCGGTACCAGTCCCCATCCCACCCGTGCCGTTCGAGCGACGCCTGCAGCGCAGCCGCGTGCTCGCTCCACAGCGCCGCCCGCCGGGCCTCGCCGCGCGCCTCGGCCAGCCGTGCGAAGTCACGGAGCGTCGTGCACAGGAACCAGCCGAGCCACACGCTCTCGCCGCTGCCCCCGATCCCCACCCGATCCATGCCGTCGTTCCAGTCGCCCGTTCCCATGAGCGGCAACCCGTGGCTGCCCACCGCGAGGCTCCGATCGAGCGCGCGGGCACAGTGCTCGAAGAACGTCCCGCCCTCGCCCGACACCGACGGTTGGAAGTACGCGTCGTGTTGGTGCGCCTCGAGCGCCGGCCCATCCAGAAACGGCACCACCTCGTCGAGCAACCCGAGATCGCCCGTGACCTGGAGGTAGTGCATCGTCGCGTGCGCGAGCCACACCCGATCGTCCGAGATGCGCGTCCGCGTGCCACGGCCGGTCGGCGGATGCCACCAGTGCTGGACGTCGCCCTCGACGAACTGCCGCGCCGCGGTGCGCACCAGGTGCTCCCGGGCGAGCACGCGCTGCGAGACCGTGAGAGCCATCACGTCCTGGAGCTGATCGCGAAAGCCATAGGCACCGCTGGCCTGGTAGAACCCGGCGCGCGCCCAGACGCGACACGCGAGCGCCTGGTAGAGGAGCCACGAGTTCAGCAGCACGTCGAGCGAACGGTCGGGTGTCTTCACCTGCACGACCGAGAGTGCGTCGTCCCACCAGCGTTCGACCTCGGCCAGCGTGGCGTCCAGGTCGGCCGCGCGATACCGTTCCACCAGCGCTCGCGCCTCGTCCGCGGTCGCTCCCTGACCCAGCAGAAGCGTCACGTCGGCACGCTCGCCGGGGCCCAGCGTGACGATCGTCTGGAAGGCGGCGCACGGGTCGAGGCCGGCGCCGACCGTGCCGGACAGCCGGGCGGGACGCTCGAGCGCCGCGGGACGATCGAGCGCTCCGTTGCGCCCCACGAACTCCGTCCGGTCGCCCGTCCACGCCGTCTGGAGTCCGCGCAGGTCGGCGAACGCGACACGCCCTCCGAACTCCGGGCTCCACGGATTGCGCGCGAGCATCGCCCCCGTTGCCCCGTCGATCTCCGTCACGACGAACGGCGCCGTCGTACCGCGCGACGCCCCCAGCACCCATTCCACGTACGCGGTCACGCCGAGCCGGCGCCGGCGCCCGGAGCGATTCTCCAGGGTGAGCCGCGACAGCTTGACCGCGTCGTCCATCGGCACGAACTGCAGCAGGTCGAGCGCGATGCCGTGCGACACGTGCTCGAACCGGGAGTATCCCGCGCCATGACGAGCGACGTACGTCGAGTACTCCTCCCGGATGGGGAGCGCCGTCGGCCCCCAGACCTCGCCCGTCTCCTCGTCCCGTACGTAGAACACCTCGCCGGACGGATCCGCTACCGGGTCGTTCGACCACGGGGTGAGCTGGTTCTCGCGGCTGTTGATCGACCAGGTGTACCCTGCGCCGGACTCGGAGACGTGGAACCCGAAGGTGCGGTTCGCCACCACGTTGATCCAGGGCGCCGGCGTCCGCTGGCCCTCGCCGAGGATCGTGACGTACGACTTGCCGTCGGGGGTGAACCCCCCGAGCCCGTTGAAGAACTCGAGCTCGGGGCGCGAAGGCGACGGCTCGGGCGACGGCGCCGGCACGGAGCGGAGAGGCGGCGGCGGCGACACCGTGCCCGGCGGTTCCATCCTCATTACCTGATCCGCGAGCGTGCCGTGGCGGCTCAACAAGCGGGCGCGTGCCACGGTCTGCAGCAGATCATGCTCCGCCGCGGTCATCCCGTCCGGTCGCAACACGAACACGCTGCCGCGCGCAGAGTCCGGGTCGGCCTGGAGTGACGACTGACTCGTGCGCACCAACGTTTCCAGCGAGACCTGCAGGCCGGCCACGTACGAGGCGGGCTGCTCGTTCAGGATCACCAGGTCGACGGCCAGCCGCTTCATCCGCCAGTACTCGTGGGCGCGCAGCAGCTGGCGGACGATCTCCTGGTCGCCCGGCTCGTCGATGCGGGCCAGGATGATGGGGAGGTCGCCGGAGATGCCGTGCGCCCAGAGGCCGGCCTGACCGCCCGTGTTGCGGGCCAGCGTCTCGGGGGAGGGCCGCAGCGACGGATCGGAGTAGAGGATGCGGTTCGCCAGACGCTGAAAGAGGTGTGCTTCAGCGGGCTCGACGCCGAGATGGTGCAGCTGCGCCTGGGCCCGCGTCCACGCGAGTGTCGCCGCGCGCTCGAAGATCGCGGGGTCGTGGTACTTGTCGGCCAGACCGAGCGCGTCGTCGCGGGACCCCGCCACCAAGGTCGAGAACGTGACGCGGGCGCTGGCGCCCGCCGCGAGGCGGATCCGGGCGCGCAGGCTGAAGATGGGGTCGAGGACCGTCCCGGTCGTGTTCGACAGCGGGCGACCGTCGAATACGGACATGGGCGTGCGTGCGCTCCGCCCGCGCCCGAGGAAGCGTGCGCGGTCGGTTTCGAACTGCACCCCGCCGACGCCGACGCCATCCACCACGACCACGTGAGCCGCCCAGACCACCGGCTCATCCGGCGTGCGGGCCCGCCGGGTGGCGAGGAGCGCCGAGCAGTCGGGCACGAACTCCGTCCGGACGAACAGATTCGAGAAGGCGGGATGTGCGACGTCGGCAGCGGGCGGCGCCAGCACCACCTCCGCGAACGACGTGAGCTCGAGTTCCCGCGCCTCGGTCCCCAGGTTCGTCACCGAGATGCGCCGCACCTCGGCATCATCCTCGGGCGAGACGACTACCTCGAGCGTGGTCGAGATGGCGCCGTCGCGACGGTGGATCTCCGCCCGATCCTCGGCGAAGACCGCCTCGTAGGCGTCCGCCAGCACGCCGGTGGGCTGGTGCCCCACCGACCACACGTCGCCCCGATGCGCGTCGCGGACGAAGACGTACTGCCCCCACCCATCGCACGTCACGTCTTCCCGCCAGCGAGTGACGGCGAGATCACGCCAGCGGCTGTACCCCGAGCCCGCCGCCGTCAGCATGACCGCGTAGCGGCCGTTCGACAGCAGATGCGTGTGCGGGACGGGATCGTGCGGCGAGCGAATGCGCCGCTGCACCGGGGGGACGAAATCCCGGACGTGCGGCGCCGCGTCCACCTCGTCGGTACGCGGGCGGGTCAAACCGACGTCCCGCGGCGTCCGTTCCTGGAGAAGCAGGTCGTTCGCCTGCACGATGGGCGCGGCGTGGAAGCGCCGGCGCATGGCACCCTCCTGCAGGATGTTGAGGATGGCCACCAGGATCATCCCTTGGTGGTGCGCCATGTAGGCGCGCACGGGTGCGACGGTCGCGCCTTCCGGCACCCGACTCGGGGTGTAGTCGAACGCCTCGTAGAACCCGAAGGGGCCACGAGCGCCCGCCGCGGCGAGGCGCAACAGGTTCCGCGCCGCCGCCGGCGGGTCCACCATGCCGGCCAGCACCGTGGCGTAGGGCGCCACGACCAGATCGTCGCTCAACCCCCGCTCGAGACCGAGGCCAGGCACGCCGAAGCTCGAGTACTGATACGTGAACGCCAGATCGCGCACGTTGTAGGCGGATTCCGAAATGCCCCACGGCACACCGCGTTCGGCGCCGTAGCGGATCTGCCGCCCCACGATCAGGCGATACGTCTGGTCGAGCAGGCTCCCCGCCGGCGCGCGCATCACCAGCTCGGGCATGAGGTACTCGAACATCGACCCCGACCACGACACCAGCGCGGCGCTTCGATCCACCGGCGTCATCGCCCGGCCGAGCCGGAACCAGTGCGCCGGGGGGACGTCGCCCTTCGCGATCGCGATGAAACTGGCCAGCCGCGCCTCGGACGCCAAGAGGTCGTAGCAGCTGGCATCCGGCTCGCCGTCGGCCACGCGATACCCGATGCGGAACAACTCTCGCGTCGGGTCGAAGAGAAATCGGAAGTCCATGCCGCCGATGAGCTCGTCGGCGAGCCGGCAGAGCGTCGTCAGGCGCCGGGCGACGGCGGCACTCGCGGCCGTGCCCACGGGGCTCGGCATCGGCGCGCCCGCCAGGTCCGCGCGCGCCCCGAGGTCGCGCGCGGCCAGGGTCGGCGCTCGCGGCAGCACGCCGTCGAGATCGCGCGCATGACTCGCGACGACAGCGCGGATCGCGTCCGCCCAGACCACCAGCTCCCCGCCGTCGGGTTCGTCGCGCTCCGCCTGCAGGGTGCGGGCGATGTCGGCCGTCGTATCCGCCAGCGCCGCGAGGACGCCGAGCCGTTCCGCCCAGTCGGCCGGCGTCGCCGGGGCCGATCCGAGCGCCGCCATGAGTGCATCGAGCGACGCGTCCAGGTCCTTCTGGGACACGGTCTGGGTGCGGCGGTCAACGGTGACGGCGTGCGCCACCTCGCGCAGCACGAGCGCAGTGTCCTGGATCCCGACGAGCACCCGGTCGCCGAGGAGCGGCCGTTCCGCCAGCTCGCGACAGGCCTCGCGCAGCGCGAGCAGGTGGCCGGCGAGGTTGCCGCTGTCGACGGTGGAGACGTATCGCGGGTCGAGCGGCCGTAGCTCCCGGGTGTCGTACCAGTTGTAGAGGTGGCCCCGGAACCGCTCCAGGCCCTGCAGCGTCTCGAAGGTTGCCGCGAGGCGGTCGACCGTGTCGAGCAAGCCGAGCCATCCGGAGTCGTGTGCGGCCACCGTCGAGAGGAGATAGAGGCCCACGTTCGTGGGCGACGTGCGATGCGCCACCACCGGTGCGGGGTCTTCCTGGAAATTGTCCGGCGGCAGCGCATGGTCCTCCGCCCCGACGAAGGTCTCGAAGAAACGCCAGGTCCGTCGCGCCGTCACGCGCAGGACATCCACCTCGTCGGGGGCGAGCGGCGCCACGCGCCCCGGTCGCCATGGCAGGCTGATCGCCCACGCCACCAGGGGCGACAGCAGCCACAGCCCCAGCACCGGGGCGGCCCACGGCCACGCCTCGGGACGCTGGAACGCCACCGCGGTCGCCACGACGGCCGTCAGCCCGACGACGCCACCCATGCGCCGGCCGAACGTCGCCAGCGCGAAATCGTGGGCGGACTTGGCTTGGGCTGCGGTCACCCATTCGAGCAAGTGGCGCCCGGTGACCAACCGCACCAGCGTGCGACCGAGCGCGTCCCCCATGAGCCACGCCTGGTGGGCAAGCAGCGCCACAGTGAGGGCGACTCGGCCCGCCGCGGCCCCCACGTCCGCGGCGACACCCCGCAGGTGACTCCGCGTCGACACGCCCCGCCGGCGGGGGACCACCTCGTGCAACACGGGCAGGGAGGCGGTGAGGGCGACAGTGGCGAGCACGAACGTGGTCCAGATCGCGGGCGACGCCCCGGGCAGCACCCACCCGGTCACCAGCAGCAGGAAGACGACGGGCGCGAACAACGTCCGCCGCAGGTTGTCGATCATCTTCCAGCGACCGAGCGCGGGGATGCGCGTCGACGCCGGGCCCAGTATCCACGGGAGGAGTTGCCAGTCGCCCCGCGCCCAGCGGTGCTGCCGCGCCGCGGCCACCAGGTAGTCCGATGGAAACTCCTCGAAGACCGTCACGTCGGTCACGAGCCCGGCGCGCGCGAACACCCCCTCGAAGAGATCGTGACTGAGCAGCGCGTTCTCGGGCACCCGGCCGGCCAACGTGGCCTCGAAGGCGTCGAGGTCGTAGATGCCCTTGCCGGTGTACGAGCCCTCGCCGAAGAGATCCTGGTAGACGTCCGACACCGCAGCGGCGTAGGGGTCGATGCCGCACGGGCCGGAGAACGCCCGCTCGTAGAGCGACGCGTTCCCGCCCTCGGGCAGGCTGGGTGCCACGCGCGGCTGGAGGAGCCCGTAGCCCTGGACCACACGCCGGAGCGCCGGGTCCACCTGCGGGCGGTTCAGCGGATGCGCGATCGTCCCGAGCAGCTGCCGCGCTGCACCGGCCGGCAACCGGGTATCCGCGTCGAGCGTGATGACGTAGCGAACGCCCGGCGGACATCGCACCGCGGCGCCTGCGCGCCACACGAAGCTCGTGTCGGTCGCGCCGCGCAGCGCGCGGTTGAGCTCGTGCAGCTTCCCGCGCTTCCGCTCCCACCCCATCCATACGCGTTCGCTCTGGTTCCACATCCGGCGGCGGTGGAACAGGAAGAAGCGCTCCGCGCCGTCCGCCGTCCGCCCGTGGCGCTCGTTGAGCGCTGCGATGCCCTCCCGCGCGGCCGCGAGCACACCGTCATCCCCGGGCATGGCCTCGCTCGGGGCATCCGTCCAATCGGAGGCGAGCGCGAAGCAGAGCCCGTCGTCGGCGTTGGCGAGATAGTGGATCTCCAGCCGCTCGACGTGTCGCAGCACGTCGGCCGGGCTGGTGAGGAGCGTCGGCATGACCACGAGTGTGCGGAGGTCCGGGGGCACGCCGTTGCGCAGCGCGAGCTTCGCCAGCACGGCCGGTTGGAACCACGCCATCACGCGGCGGTTCGTCAGGGCGACCGCGAGCTCGGCGGCTGGAAACAGCGCCAGCACCCCGAACGACAGGAGCGCAGGCACACCGGCGCCAGCACCCGCCGCGAACAGCAGCGCCGGCGTCAGGACGAGCATCGTCACGAGGGCGATGGTCGCCAGGTACGCCGGCACGCCGGCAGCAGCATACGCCCGCCGCATGCGCTGTCCCAGTCCTCCACGGAATCCGATCTCCTGCTCGAGGAGCCGGCGGCCCTGCCCGATCAGGTGATACCCAGGGTCGCGCTCCCGCTCGGTCGTTCCCGCCCCCGCCCGCGCCAGCGCGCGGCGCGCGACGTCGATCTCGGTATGCCGCGAGTGCCGCGCCAGGGCCTCGATGCCGTGGCGGTAGTGATCGCGCGTGGCGAAGTCCATATCGGCGAAACCGCTGCCGGCGCGCAGGACGTCGTCGACGAGACTGACGCTCTCGAAGAAGTCCTTCCAGTCGAAAGCCGAGATGAGGCGCATGCTGGTGATCACGTTCCGGACCGTCACGTTGGTCGCGGCCTGCGACCCGTACTCCTCGTGAACGAGGTCGTCGGTGCTCGTGCCCTCGGCCGCGAGCCGGTCGTCGAGCCATCCCAACGCCGGCACCATGGCCGGGTCCTGATCCCGCAGGCGCTGAACCAACTGGACGACGAAGCGTCTCGACAGCGACTTCGCGGCCAGCCGTGGCAGGGCGGCGGATGCCTCCGCCGCCTCGCGGCCGCCGACCCCGAGCAGCTCGTCCGCGAGCAGATCGGCGCGCTGTTGGTCCGCACGCGCCGCGACGATGTGGCCCGCCAGGCGCCGGAGATTCTCCACCAGGACGACCCGTAACGTGATGGCGACCGCCCACAGCTCCCCGATGCGCAGTGGCTGGACGCGCTGGTACGCCCGCACGAACCGGCGCAGCACCTCGGGATCGAAGCGGCTGTCGGTGTGGGCCACGAACGCCCAGGCCAGCCCGAGGACGCGCGGATACCCCGCCAGGTGCCCGTTCGCCAGCTTCGGCAGCTGGCGATAGAACCCGCGGGGGAGATGGTCCCGGATGTCGCGGAGCTGCTCGTCGACGACGTGATAATTGTCGACCAGCCACTCCGCCGCCGGGGTGATCGTGCGCTCTTCTCGGATGGCCTGGGCGAGCGTCCGATAGGATGCCAGCAGGACCCGCCCGTTGTCGCGCACGAGGCGAACCAGGGCGCGGCCATGACGGGGATTCCCGGTCACCAACTGAGCGGCGGCGAGTGTCTCCGCATGCTGCTCCAGCCGCTCGACACCGAAGAGCTCTGCGCGGATGGGCTCGTCTCGGCTCCCCAGTCCTCCGAGCGCCCGCTGTGCGCGGGCGGCGCGCCTCGCCTGCAGGAACGCTCGCATCATGACGGCCCGGTGCGACAGCCGCGCTCCGGCCGTCGCGGTTGCGGACCGAGTCAGCGCTGCCCGAACCGCCGCGCGGTATCGAGCGAAGCGGGCGCACTCGACCGATCGGTGACGACCGCCGCTGGCTTCGTGACCACCCTCGGATCGCGCAGGCTCTCGGCGGCCAGCCAGCCTTCGATGCCGGTCTGCGTCCCACGGACCTGGTACCGGACGCCGTGCGAGCCACCCGGGCGCCACCCGAGAATCTCCACTTCGGCGCCGGCGACGAATTCGCCCACCACGGTGCCACCGGCATCGTCCGTCACCGCCACCCGAGCCCGCAACCCCTCGGTGCCGCCCACGCTCACCCGGCGACCCACCCCCAACACCACGCCCGCGGCCCTTCCCGGCATGGTTCCGCGACCGGACCAGCGCATGAACGACATCAGCATTCTCCTCGCTGCGGCCTGCGTACCGACAGTCGCGCGGAGGCCTCTCGAGCGCGAAGCGGGCCCGGGGCGCCTGGCACAGGAGCCGGCGTGTCCAGGAAGCGTCGACCGTAGCCGCCGGCCCGCACGCTGTCAATCTGACGTGCGCCCAGCCCGCGAGCGCGCCTGCCCGCCCCGGGGTCGAAAGCCTGCGCGACGAATATCTTTGTAGCCGGCGTGGCAGCGAGCACGCCAGCGTGATCACTGCATTGCGTGTCACACTGTATCTGATATGTGTAGTGTCCGTCGTCGTGTTTGTGCGTGCGTTCTTCACTCGTCCGGCGTGGTTCCCTCGCCCAGACAGCGCGTCGAAAACATCAGCGGCCCTCTGGGCCAGGAGGCAGTCATGGGCAAGAAACTCTTCGTCGGCAATCTCTCCTTCGACACCAACAGCACGGACCTGGAGACACTTTTCTCCCAGGTCGGGACGTGTGAATCCGCCGCGGTGATCACGGACCGCGACAGCGGGCGGTCGCGCGGCTTCGGCTTCGTCGAGATGAGCTCCTCGAGCGAGGCGCAGCGGGCCATCTCGCAGCTCAACGGCACGGACCTGCAGGGCCGCCAGCTGAACGTCAGCGAAGCGAACGAGCGTCCGTCGGGCGGCAGGACCGGAGCGCGGCGTTTCTGAGGCGCCATGGGGCCGGACCGCGTGCTGGGTCGACGTCGGCCCGCGCGCGCCGGCTGCCTGGGCGACGCGAGCGTCCACAGGGAGACAGCGGATGGGCGACAAGTCACCCAAGTCGATCCAACGAGGGCTGAAGCAGAAGGGCGCCGCCCGCGCGCAGGGCACGGCCGCGGCCAAGTCGAAGCAGGACAGCCAGAACCACAGTCCCCAGACGCCATCGAAGAGCAAGCGGTAGCGCGGGAGCGGGCATGAAAGCGGTCCGCAACACCACACGGAAGCCACTGAGCGTGCCCCTCCCCCGCGGCAAGGTCCTGCATCTCGGCCCGGGCAAGACCGGGCAGATAGCGTCGAGTAGCATCGAGCACCGGGGTCTGGCGGCGCTCCTCGCGTCCGGCGCGCTCGAGGTCATCCACGAGGATCACGGGTCCGCCGACGGGTCTGGCGGCGGTGGAGGTCGGCTCGCCACCCAGTCCTACGCGCCGAGTCGCGGCGGACGGCGCAGCGGCGACCGCTAGCCGGCGTCGCACCCCGGGCCGCCGGGACACGCTGCCGGAACCGTCACGTCACCGACGGCGTCGCGCTCGACCCACCCGCGCAGCCCGTCGTCGCGGCCGACCTGCACCCAGCCCGGCCGCTCCGCGAGCACCTGCAGCGTGGCGCCCGGTTTGGCCTCGAAGTGCACCGTCCCCCCGCTCGACGGCTCGAAGCGGACCGCCACCGCCGCCGGCGCGATCACGACCGCCGTCTGGCGGAGATCGGTCACCGCGATCCGGTACGCCGCCGCCGTGGCGCCGAGGGCCAGGACGCCCGCCGCGGTCGCGGCCGCCCACGTCGCGGGGCGCCGCACCGCCGGCACCAGCCGGGCCGCGATCAGGCAGCCGGCGAGCAGCCACCACGCGACTGCGCTCCCCAGCAGCAGGCCGTCCCCCGACCATCCGCCGGCCAGCGGCGCGACCAGGCGACCCCAGCCCGCCGCTGGCGCATCGACACCCGCCTGCTCTCGCGCAAAGGCGAGATTGGCTCGAATGTCGGGGTCGCCGGGCGCCAGGCGTGCGGCGCGCTCGTACGATAGGACGGCGGGGCCGACGCGTCCGTCCTTCAGGTAGGCGTTGCCGAGGTTGAACCAGGTGTTCGCGCTCGCCACGCCGGTCGCGTGCAGCCGTTCGTACGCAGCCGCCGCATCGGCATACCGGCCACCCGCGTACAGCGCGCCTGCCCGGAGGAACGCCGCCGGCGGCGTCTCGACGTCGGCGGCTCGCGCGCCCGCCGCGACGAACGCGATCGCCACCGCCGCGGCGCCGGCCAGTCGGGCGAGACTGCGGGTCCGCTCGAGCGAACGGACGAGCGCCTCGGCTTGCGCCAGCAATCGCCGCGGGTCGTCGCCAGTGGGCGATCCCGGCGCGAAGCGGCTTCGCTCACAGGCCGCCAGCACGTCCCGCAGCTCGTCGGCCAGCGCCTCCGGCACATGGGCGGCGCGGAGTCGGCGGGCAACCTCATCGGCGGTGACACCGCCCGGCGGCAGGTCGAGCTTGGCGGCCAGGTAGCCGGTGAGCGCGCCGGCGACGGCATCGTCGCACCCGGCGCGATCGCCGCCGTCGAGCGCGCGGCGCGCGCGCGCGAACGCCGCCCGCGCGGCCCGGCCGGCGCCCGTCGCCCGCACCAGGCGCGTGTCGCTGCCGAAGCGCCGCCGGCGCCGCTCGAACCAGGCCGCCACGACGAGCGCGAAGAGCGGAACGAGCTGCAGGGCCCAGAACGCGGGGCGCCGCCAGCGCGGCACGCGCGCGGCCTCGAGCCGTCCCGGCGTCTCCTTGATGAACACGATGTCCCGCCCGAGCGTCTCCGGCGGGCGCGCCCCCTCGCCCACCGGCGCGCCGACGATCTGCGAGGCGCCGCCGGCCGCGGACGGGCGCACGGTGAGCGTGATCGGCGCGCCGGTGTCGGTGCGATAGCCCTCCACCTGCGGGTCGAACCAGCTGAACCGCACCGGCGGGAGCGCCAGCGTGCCCGGGTGCTGCGGGATCACGACCTGCTCGAAGATGCGCGTGCCCGCCGCGCCCTTGGGCGCCGCCGCCGCGGGCTGGACAGGGTAGACCCGCAGCGCCTCGCTCCCGGAGACGGCGGGCGGCGCGATCGCCGACAGATCGCCCTCGCCCCCGAGCGTGTACGTGAGCGTCACGGGATCGCCGGCGGTGACGTCGAGCGGAGTCGCCCGGACGTCGAGGCTGAACTGGCCGACGGCGCCCGAGAACTCCGGCGGGCGTCCCGCCTCCGGCAGCGCAAGCACCTCGAGTCCGAGCGGCGCGCTTTCGAGGGTGATCGACTCCGGCATGCCCCCCTGGAAGAAACCGCCTCTCCGTCGCCCCTGCCCCGCCAGCACGGTCATGCGCATGGTCGCGGGCCCGACGGTGATCGCCCCGGTACGGAGCGGCACGACCGCGCCCTGAAACTCGACCACCTGATACGATACCCCGTCGCGCGTTTCGCGCCGTTGCTCCGGGGGCCCGAGCGGGTCGACCGCGATGCCGTCGCCGGCCACCTGCGGGAACTGGACGTCGCCGACCTGCGCCGCCCCCACCAGCAACGTCAGGGTGAACGGGACGCGCTCGCGGAGGTAGACCCGCGTCCGCGGCGCCGCCAGCTCGAGCCGCACGGCCTCCTCCGGCTGCGCGCGCGCGACCGGACCGCCCCCGACCTGGAGCGTCAACGTGCCCGCTTGAATGGTCGCGCCGTCCGCCGTGACGGTGATCGGCCCCAGCGTGACCGGCCCGGGGCGCTGCGCCGTGACCGTGAAGTAGTGCGTGATCGACGACGTGGTCTGTCCGTTCACGATCGAAATGCGCGTCGCCGGCCCGACGTAGCGGACGGCCACCCCGCCGGGCGCCGGGACGGCCGGAACGCTCGAGTCCTGCGTGCCGCGCACGTCCACCGTGAGTTCCGCCGGGTCCCCCACCCCGACCCGCGGCGGTTCGATCCGGGCCTGCGCCGTGACGCCGGCGCGCGCCGCCGTGGCCACCAGCAACCCGACGACCACCCCCGCGAGCGACCGCCCGACGACGCTCACCAGTCCTCCTCCGGCTCGGCCACCCTCGACGGCTGGAGCCGACGCGTGACCTCCGCGGGCGACATCTCCTGCGACCGCTGCGCGTCGAGCAACGCGGCAGCCTCGTCGGGGTCGAGGGCGCCTGGGCGGTTGGGCCCGCCGCTGGCCGTCGTGTCGTCGCTGCCGTCACCGGACGCGGCCTCGGTCCCGGGCGTCGCGCCTCCGGTCGGCTGCCGTTCGCCGGCATCACGTTCCGGCTCGGCGCCCCCCACCTCCGCGTCGTCGGACGGCTGCCGCTCGCCGCCGTCACGCGTCGCCTGCCCGGGCCGCTTCTGGTCGTTGCCATCGTCCCCGGGCCGCGCATCCCGCGAGTCATCCTGTCCGTCACGCTGCTGCTGCTCCCGCCGGCCCCCGTCCTGCCCTCCCTGCTCGTCCCGGGGCTCCCCTTGCTTCTCCCCGTCCTGCTCCTGGCCCTCTTGCTGTTGTTGCTGCTGCTGTTGTTGCTGCTGCTCTTGTTGTTGCTGCTCGAGCCGCCGCTCGAGCGCCGCCACCTTCTTCTCGACCAACTCGTGATTGAACTTGGCATCGACGTCGGCGGGGTCGGCGCCGAGGGCGCGGCGGTAGGCCGCCACCGCTTCCTTCCACAGCGCCAGCGCCTGTTGCGGTTGCTGCTCCTCGAGCGCCCCCCCCTGCCGGAACTTGGTGTTGCCGACGTTGTACGCCCGTCGCGCCGTGCGGGCGGCATCCGTCTCGTCGTCCGGCGCCTTCTCGAGCTCCGCGAGGGCATCGTCGTACTTGCCAGCCTTGTAGCGCGCGGCGCCGAGGCTCAAGTGCAGGCGCGGCGATTCGGGATCGTCGACGAGGCCCGCACGGTAGCGTTCGGCCGCTTCGTCGTACCGGCCGCCGTCGTACAGCCGGTTGCCCTCACGCGCGGCGGCATGCGGATCGAGCCACCCGATCGACACGCTGGCCAGAAGGACCGCCGCCGCGGCGGCACTCCGATTCCGCGGGCGCCGCTCGACGCCCGGCATCGCAGGACGCGCGCGGCGGTCGTGCAGGAGACGCTCCAGGACGAGCAGCAGGAACGCGAGACCGAGCGGCCACTGGTAGCGCTGCTCGAACCGGCGCTCGAGCGTCGACTCCAACTCACGCTCGTCCATGGTGGCGATGTGGTCGCGGTACAGCTCGGTGAGCCCCGGCCCCGCCGTGCCGGCCTGGAGATAGACGCCGCCCGTTTCGACGGCGATGCGCTCGAGCGTGGCGCGGTCGAGGCGCGACTTGACGACCTGGCCCCGCCGGTCCTTCACGAACGTCCCGCCCTCGTCCGGGAGGAGTTCGCCCTCCGTGGTGCCGATGCCCACCGTGAAGATGCGCACCCCGCGCTCGCGAGCCTGCGCGACGGCCGCGTCGAGATCGCCCTCGTGGCTCTCGCCGTCGGTGATCAAGACGATGGCCTGGTGGTTCGCCTCGCGGCCCTCGAACGCCGCGAGGCTCGTCTCGATGGCGGCGGCGAGCGCCGTGCCGCCACGGGGGATGATGCCGACCTCGACGGCGTCGAGGCTCTGCAGGAACGCGCCCGTATCGAGCGTGAGCGGGCACTGGAGGAACGCGGTGCCCGCGAACGGCACCAGGGCGAGTCGGTCGCCGCGCGCCTCGGCCACCAGGTCGCGCACGGCCAGCTCGGCGCGGGCGAGGCGGTTCGACTTGACGTCGGTGGCGAGCATGCTGCGCGAGGTGTCGAGCGCGATCACGAGATCGATGCCCCGCCGCTGCACCTGCTCCCACCGGAACCCCCACATGGGCCCGGCGAGGGCCACGACCAGCAACCCGGCGGCGCTCACCACGAGTGCGGCGCGCAGCCGGCGCCGGCGCGGATCGACGTCGGGCACCACGACCGGCTGCAACGGCGCGGCCACGAATGCCGCCAGGGCCTGCTGCCGGCGGCGCCACGCCCAGACGAGGAAGGCGGCCAGCGCCGCGACCGCCGCCAACCCGAGGAAGCTCCAGGGATCGCGCCACTGCATCAGGGCAGCATCCTCAGCGCCGTCTCACCGAGCCCGATCTCCAGCAGGAGCAGCGCCAGTGCGGGCCAGACCAGCCAGTGGTACACCTCGCGGCGGTCCGAGAACTCCGGCGCCTCGATGGGCGCCCGCTCGGCACGGTCGATCTCGTCGTAGACGCCACGCAGGCGATCCGTGTCGGTGGCGCGGAAGTACTGCCCGCCCGTAATGCGGGCCACCTCCGCCAGCGTCTCCTCGTCGATGTCGACCTGCATCGGGCGATAGTACGTCCTGCCGAAGAAGTCCGTCACCGGGTAGGGCGCGATGCCCTCCGCGCCGGCGCCGACGGTGTAGACCTTGACGCCGAGCGCCGCCGCCGCCTCGGCCGCGGTCTGCGGAGTCATCGCGCCTGCGTTGCTCTGGCCGTCGGTGAGCAGGACGACGAACTTCGAGGGCGCCGTCGACGCGCGCAGGCGGTTGGTGGCGGTGGCGAGCGCCGAGCCCACGGCGGTCCCGTCCTCGATCATCCCGACCTTGGCGCGGTCCAGGTGCTGGAGCAGCCAGCCGTGATCGAGCGTGAGGGGCGCCTGCGTGTACGGCCGCGCGGCGAAGAGCACCAGGCCGATCCGGTCGTCGGGCCGGGCGGCGACGAAACGCCGCACGACGTCCTTCACCGCCTCGAGCCGGTTGGTGCGGCCCGCGTCGAGCATGAAGTCCTCGGCCAGCATGCTGCCCGACACATCCACGGCAAGGACGACGTCGACGCCCTCGCGGTGGACGGTGGTCTCGCTCGTCCCGAGCTGCGGGCGCGCGAGCGCGACGGCGAGGAGCGCGAGCGTCACCGCACGCAGCACGCCGAGGAGCGCACGGCGGCGGCCCGCGCCGCCCGGGGCGACGGCCCGCAGCACATCGAGGCTGGGGTAGCGCACCGCGGGCGGGCGCGCGGCGCGACCCCGGCGAGGCACGAGCAGGAGGAGCGCGGCCAGGGCGAGCAACAGCCAGGGGTCAGCCAGTCGCACGGGCCTCCTCGGCCGGCGCCTGCGGGCGCGACGCCGTCTCGTCGACGAAACGCCCCGCGGCGTCGAAGGCGCGGGTGGCGTCCGCCAGGGCGGGGACATGACGCGCGAACTTCACCAGATCGGACTCGGCGAGGAAGCCACCGAGCAGCTCGCGGTGCGCGGCGTCGAGCGCGCCGCCGCGGGCCGTCGCCGCCAGGAACTCCTCGGTGGTCATCTCGGGCGCCCGGACCCGGAAACGGTCCTCCAGATAGCGCCGGACGACGTCCGAGAGGGCCGCATAGAACTCCTTGAACGCGCCCTGCTCCGGGAGGCGGCGCGCCGCCAGCGCGCGCAGCGCCTCGGTGGCGACCTCGTGCGCGGGCCGGAGCGCCGGCGGCGCTACGGGCACGCCGCGCGCGCGCCGGCGGCGCAGGACGAACGCCCCGAGCGCCAGCGCGGCGAGGGCGGCCGCGCCGAGCAGCCAGGGCGCCAGCGCCGGCGGCACCGGTTCGGGGCCCTTGATGTCACGAATGTCGCTGGTTTCGTCCGCCACGCCGAGCACGCTGGCGACGACCACCGGCGCCGGATCGACGGCGAGATCGCGGGGCGCCGCGCCTGGTTCACGCACGCGGACGGCCGGGCCGGCCACGGCGTGCTCGCCCGTCCGCCACCCGACCAACTGCCACCAGCGGGTGGCCGTCACGCGATCGCCGTGTTCGACGGGCGGCTCGACCCCCGCGTCGATCACGTCGAAGTCGCCGAGCCGCTCCGGGCGCGGCGGCGGGTCGACCACGGTGCCACGCGGGGCATCGACGACCTGCTCGTAGCGAAAGCGCTCGCCGACGGTGGGCCGCTCGGGCGCGACGCGGGTCGACACCACCGCCGCCGGCGGGGCATCGGCCCGGGCGCCGGCCACGAGCGCGAGCGCCACGAGGACCACGACCCTCCTCACGGCCGGCGCTCCCGCATGCGAAAGAACCGCAGCAACGCCTGGGTGTACGGCCGGTCGGTGGCGATGCCGATGGTGTCGACGCCGCAGCCGCGCAGCATGCGGTCGCGCGCGGCGCGGGCGGCCGCCGCGCGGGCGGCGAAGGCGGCGCGCACCGCGGCGCTGCCGGTGTCGAGGACGTAGCGGACGCCCGTCTCCGCCTCCTCGAGCTCGACGAGCCCCACGTCCGGCAGCTCCGCCTCGCGGGGATCGTCCACCACGACCGCGATGACGTCGTGGCGGCGCGCGGCCAGCCGCAGCGCCGTGCGACACCCGGGATCGAGGAAATCCGAGATCACGAACACCACCGCGCGTCGCCGCGTCACGCGCCGGACGTGCTCGAGGGCGGCGGCGATGTCGGTGCCGCGACCCGCGGCGTGGACCGAGAGCACCTCCCGGATGACCCGCAGCACGTGCCGCGTCCCCTTGCGGGGCGGCACCGCCTGCTCGATCCGGTCGGAGAAGATCACCAGCCCGACCTTGTCGTTGTTCGTGATGGCGGAGAAGGCGAGGACCGCCCCGAGCTCGGCCGCCAGCGCGGCCTTCGTCTGGCGCACGCTCCCGAAGCTGGTGCTGGCGCTGGCATCGACCAGCAGGACGACGGTGAGCTCGCGCTCCTCGGCGAATCGCTTCACGTGCGGGACGCCCGTCCGCGCGGTCACGTTCCAGTCGATGGTGCGGACCTCGTCCCCGGGCTGGTAGAGCCGCACCTCGGCGAATTCGATGCCGCGGCCCTTGAAGACGCTGTGGTACTGGCCGGCGAAGACGTCGCTCACCAGGTGGCTGGTGCGAATCTGGATCTTGCGGACGGTGGCGAGCTGTTCGCGGCTCAGCATCGGTGCGTCGGCGGCCCCGCCGGGCGCCGACCTCGTGGTCGATACCGGCCAACCGGCGGGAGCGCAAACTCGCCGCTCGGCGGCGCGATTCTTGACACCGTGCCGGACCCCGCATACGCCCGGACGCCATGAGTACGGACACGCCCCGGCCCCCCGGACTCGGCACCCGCGCGCTGCACGCGGGGCAGGCGGCCGATCCGGCCACGAACGCGCGCGCCGTGCCGATCTACGCCACCACATCCTACGTCTTCGACGACACCGAGCACGCGGCGAACCTCTTCGCGCTCAAGGAGTTCGGCAACATCTACTCCCGCCTGATGAACCCGACCGTCGACGTGCTCGAGAAGCGGCTCGCCGCGCTCGACGGCGGCGCCGCGGCGCTGGCGTTCGCCTCGGGTCAGGCGGCCATCACGGCGGCGATCCTCACGATCTGCCACAGCGGACAGAACTTCATCTCCGCCACCAGCCTCTACGGCGGCACCTGGACGCTCTTCACCCAGACGCTGGCGAAGCTCGGCATCGAGGTGCGCTTCTTCGACCCGCACCACCCCGAGCAGATCGCCGAGCTGGTCGATGCGAACACGCGCTGCGTCTACCTCGAGAGCCTCGGGCAACCCGAAGAACGACGTGCCCGACTTCCGGCGGCTGGCCGACGCGGCGCACGCCGCCGGCCTGCCGGTGATCTGCGACAACACGGTCATGACGCCGATGCTGCTCCGCCCCATCGAGCACGGCATCGACATCGTGGTGTACTCGACCACGAAGTTCATCGGCGGGCACGGCGTCCACATCGGCGGCGCGATCGTCGACGGCGGGACCTTCCCGTGGGCGAAGGACCCGACCCGCTGGCCGGAGTTCTGCGCGCCGGATCCGGCCTACCACGGCGTCGTCTTCGAGGAGGCGCTGCGCCCGATCGGCAACATCGCCTACATCATCCACATCCGCACCCACTGGCTGCGCGACACGGGCGCCTGCATGAGCCCGTTCGCCGCGTTCCTGTTCCTGCTCGGTCTCGAGACGCTGCACCTGCGCATGGAGCGGCACTGCCGGAACGCGCAAGCGGTCGCCGAGTTCCTCGCCGCGCACCCCGCCGTCGAATGGGTCAACTACCCGGGGCTGCCCGACCCACCCCGACCACGCCGCCGCCACCCGGTACCTGCCGGATGGCCAGGGGGCGATCCTCGGCTTCGGCATCAACGGCGGGTATCCGGCGGCGGTCAAGTTCATCGAATCGGTCAAGCTCGCCAGCCACCTCGCCAACGTCGGCGACGCCAAGACGCTGGTCATCCATCCGGCCTCGACCACCCACTCGCAGCTCACGCCCGAGGAGCAGGCGCAGACCGGCGTGACGCCCGAGTACGTCCGGTTGTCGGTCGGCATCGAGGACGTGGCGGACATCATCGCCGACCTGGACCAGGCACTGGTGGCATCGCAGCGCTGAGCGGCATGGCGGCGGAGCTCTTCGCGAGCAGCGACAGCGCACGCAGCGGTGCGCCGCTGCGCCACGCCCGGACCGTCCGCTTCGACGAGCCGCTCGCGCTGGAGCTGGGCGGCACGCTGTCCGCCGTCACCGTCGCCTACGAGACCTGCGGCCAGCTCGACCCCCGCGGCGACAACGCCGTGCTGGTCTGCCACGCCATCAGCGGCGACTCGCACGTCGCCCGCCACGACGACGCCGACGACCCGGGCTGGTGGGACATCATGGTCGGCCCGGGCCGGCCGATCGACACCGAGCGGCTACTTCGTCGTCTGCCCCAACGTGCTCGGCGGCTGCCGCGGCACCACCGGGCCGAACAGCCTCAACCCGCAGGCGGGCCGCCCCTACGGCGCCGACTTCCCGGTCGTCACCGTCGGCGACATGGTGGCGGTGCAGCGCCGGCTGCTCGATCACCTCGGCATCGGCTCGCTGCTGGCGGTGGTCGGCGGTTCGTTGGGCGGGCAGCAGGCCCTGACCTGGGCCGTCCGGCACCCGGACCGCGTCCGCGGCTGCGCCGCCCTCGCCACCTCGGCGCGCCTGACCAGCCAGGCGCTCGCCTTCGACGTCGTCGGGCGCAACGCGATCCTGCACGACCCGCACTGCGCCGGTGGCCAGTACTACGACGGCGGCGGCGGCCCGGTCGTCGGCCTGGCGCTCGCCCGCATGCTGGCGCACATCACCTACCTGTCGCGGGAGGCGATGACGGCGAAGTTCGACGCCGACCGGCTCGAGCCCCGCGACGTCGCCACCGCCTTCGAAAAGAACTTCTCGGTCGGCTCGTACCTCGCCTACCAGGGCCACAAGTTCGTCGAGCGCTTCGACGCCAACAGCTACGTGACGCTCTCGATGGCCATGGACCTGTTCGACCTGGGCGCGACCGACGGGGCGCTCGAAGCGGCGCTCGGCCGGAGCCGCTGCCGCTGGCTGGTGGTGAGCTTCTCGAGCGACTGGCTGTTCCCGCCCGAGCAGCACCGGCAGATCGTGCGCGCGTTGATCCGCACGGACCGCCCGGTCACGTACTGCGAGGTGCAGGCGTCCGGCGGCCACGACGCCTTTCTGCTCGAGGAGAAGATCGACATCTACGGCGGGCTGGTGCGCGCCTTCGCCGAGCATGTCGACGACGACCGTCCGACCGGCGTCCGGGAAGGGCTCGCGCCGGCGCAGCCGACCAGCATCTTCGACGCCCAGCGCCTCGACTACGACGTCGTCCTCGAGCTGATCCCCGCCGGCGCGAGCGTGCTCGACCTCGGCTGCGGCCACGGCGGGCTGCTGTCGCGGCTCCGCCGGCGCGGACACGATCGGCTGGTCGGCATCGAGCTGGACGAGGCGGCCATCCTGGCGTGCGTCGAGCAGCGCCTCGACGTCGTGCAGAGCGACCTCGAGCGCGGGCTGTCCCCGTTCGCCGACGGCCAGTTCGACGTCGTGGTGTTGTCGCAGACCCTCCAGTCCATCGTCGACATCGAAGGCATCGTCGCCGAGATGCTGCGAGTCGGCCGTGCGGGCATCGTCACCTTCCCGAACTTCGCCTACCACAAGCTCCGGCGCATGCTGGCGGTCGAGGGCCGCTCGCCGAAGGGCGGCGGGGTCTACCAGTTCGAGTGGTGGAACACGCCCAACCGGCGGTTCCCGTCGATCGACGACTTCGAGGCGTTCTGCGCCGCCCGCCGCATCCGGATCGACCCGGCAGTCTACCTCGACAGCGAGACCGGCCAGCGCGTCACCGATGACCCGAACCTCAACGCCGACGTCGCCATCGTCGTCCTGCGCCGCTGAGCGACGCCGCGCCCGAGTCGACCCGCATCGACGCGATGTGCGCGGCGCGGTATGGGTGGGGAGTCGTCATGCCCTCCCTGCTGCCGAGCCTGCCGAACCTCCTGAACCGTAGTCGCGTGCCATGGTCGCTCGCCGAGGTGACCACCCGGGGCGAGGAAGTGCCGGCTCGCAGCGTCGGCGTCGATCCCGCGGCAGTGCGCGCCGTCTGGAGCGCCGTCGAGCGATTCTACCGCACCGGCCTCCATCCCGCGCTCCAGCTTTGCGTGCGACGGCGCGGCCAGGTGCTGATCGACCGCGCCATCGGCCACACCGCGGGCAACGCCCCGGACGACCCGCCCGACGCGCCGAAGATCGTCGCCGGCGTCGAGACCCCGTTCTGCATCTTCTCGGCGTCGAAGGCGGTCACCGCGATGGTGGTGCACCTGCTCGACCAGCGCGGCGCGCTCCACGTGAACGACCCGGTGACCGAGTACATCCCGGAGTTCGCGCGGCACGGCAAGGACCGGGTGACGATCGAGCAGGTGATGACGCACCGGGCGGGGATCCCGAACATGCCTCCCGACGAGACCCGGGTGGACAATCTCGCCGACCCCGCCCGGGTGGTCGAGATCCTGTGCGACTCCGCCCCGAGCTGGGCGCCGGGGCGCCGACTCGCCTACCATGCCATCACCGGCGGCTTCATTCTGGGCGAGGTGATTCGGCGCGTCACGGGCCGTGACGTCAAGACCGTCCTCGACGAGGAGATTCTCCGCCCGCTTGGCTTCCGGTGGATGTCGTACGGCGTGGCACCGGCCGACGCTCCGCTCGTCGCACGCAGCGCATTCACCGGACCGCGCCCGCTGGCGCCGTTCGCCGCGCTCGCGCGGCGCACCCTCGGGGTGGATTTCGTCGACGTGGCCGACATCGCCAACGACCCCCGGTGGCTCGCTGCGGTGGTGCCCGCGGCCAACATCGTCACCAGCGCCAACGAGCTGAGCCGCTTCTACCAGCTGCTGCTCGCCGGCGGCGAGCTGGACGGCGTGCGTGTCTTCGAACCCCGCACGATCCGGCGCGCCACGTCCGAGCAGTCGTACCTCGAGGTCGACTTCACCCTGGGGGTGCCGACGCGGTACTCGGCCGGCTTCATGCTGGGCCAGTTCCCGTTCTTCGGCTGGGACACGCCGCACGCCTTCGGACACCTCGGGTTCATCAACATGGTCGCCTGGGCCGATCCGGAGCGGAACGTCGCGGCGGCGTTCCTCAACAGCGGCAAGCCCTTCTTTTTCCCGGAGGCGCTGTTCCTCTACGACGTGCTCCGGCAGATCACGCTGGCCTGCCCGAAGGAGCCGCCCATCCCCAGCCACTGAGCCGCGGCGCGGCGGCCCTCAGGGCACCGGGACGCCGTCCAGCACCCGGCGCACCAGCGCATCGGCGTCGACGTCCTCCGCCTCCGCCTCGTAGCTGACGATCACGCGGTGCCGCAGCACGTCGAGGGCGATCGCCTTCACGTCCTGCGGCGTGACGTAGCCGCGGCCCTGCAGGAACGCATGGGCGCGGGCCGCCAGCGTGAGGCAGAGCGTGGCGCGCGGCGACGCGCCGTACTCGATCAGCGGCGCCAGATCGAGGCCGAACGCCGCGGGGTCGCGCGTCGCAACCACCAGACTGACGATGTAGTCCTTGATCTTGTCGTCCACGTAGACCTCGTCGACCAAACCGCGGGCGGCGACGATGTCGGCCGTGGTGACGACGGGCGCCACCGGCCGCGGCGGCGCGCTGGTCGCCATGCGGTCGAGGATCTCCCGCTCCTCCGCGCGCGTCGGGTAGTCGATCCGGAGCTTCAGCATGAAGCGGTCGACCTGCGCCTCGGGCAGCGGGTACGTGCCCTCCTGCTCGATCGGGTTCTGGGTGGCCAGCACGAGGAACGGGTCGGGCAGCGCGTGGGTCTCGTCACCGATCGTCACCTGCCGTTCCTGCATCGCCTCGAGCAGCGCGCTCTGTACCTTGGCGGGCGCCCGGTTGATCTCGTCGGCGAGCACCAGGTGGGCGAAGATCGGCCCGCGCTTGGTGGTGAACGTGGCGCTGCGCGGGTCGTAGATCAGCGTGCCGATCAGGTCCGCGGGCAGGAGGTCGGGTGTGAACTGGATGCGGCGGAAACTCGCCTGCACCGCCTGCGCCAGCGTCTTCACGGCCAGCGTCTTGGCGAGCCCGGGCACCCCTTCCAACAGCACGTGGCCGTTGGTGAGGAGCCCGATCAGCAGGCGGTCGACCAGCTCGTGCTGGCCGACGATGATGGTCCCGATCTCGGCCCGCAGGCGCTCCGCGAAGGCCGAGCCCGCCCGCACGCGGTCGTTGATGGCGGCGATGCCCCCGTCCATGCGACCGCTTCGATACCGGCGATCGCCCGAGAGGGCAAACCGACATGCCCCACCCGCGGCGCTACACGGTCTGCTGGATGATCTGCGCGATCATGCCCACCAGGCATGCGACGCCCACGAAGTAGGCGATGGCCCGCCAGGGCTGCAGGTGCGCCATGTACGTGAGGGTGTGGACCACGCGGGCGATGGTGAACGTCCAGCAATAGACGGCGGCGCCGAACGGCGTGGCCCCGAGGAGCACGTAGATCAGGCCGATCGCGAAGAACGCGGGGATGTTCTCGAGGTCGTTGCGCTGGATGCGGAGCGCGTGTGCGACGGCCGGCTGCTCGACCTCGCCCGCCCGGGCGCCCTTGCCGAAGGCGGCCGCGTCCTCCGGGTTCACGTAGCCGCCGGAGCGCATGCGACAGATGCCCGTGTAGACCGCCGACACGAGCATCTTGAGCGCCAGGATCGCCGCGCAGAGCGCATAGGTTCCGAAGGCCCGATTGTTCACCAACACGTCCATGTCCACCTCCGGGGCCGCCTCATATCCTGCTGGGCGGTGACGAGCGACCCCAGGACTCCTCGCGGCCGGGCGCCGGGACGCGGGGCGGTGCCGGGCGTTGACACCGTGCGACCCGGCGCGTTACGCGGCCGCATGCGATCGGTGTGGATCCCGAAGGCCGGCCCGCCCGAAATCCTCGAGGTCCGCGACGGTCCCGATCCCGAGCCGCGCGCCGGCGAGGTGCTGGTCCGCGTCCGGGCGGCCGGCGTCAACTTCGCCGACGTCTCGGCGCGGCTCGGCTTCTACCCCGACGCGCCGCCGTTCCCATGCGTGGTGGGCTACGAGGTGGCCGGCGTGGTCGAGCGGGCGCCGGCCAGCAGCGGCCTCGCATCCGGACAGCGCGTCGTCGCGCTCACCCGCTTTGGCGGCTACGCGGAAGCCGTGGCCGTGCCCGCGGCGCAGGTGTTCCCCTTGCCGGACGCGCTGTCGTTCGAGCAGGGCGCCGCCATCCCCGTGAACTACCTGACGGCCGTGCTCATGCTGCGCCGCTTCGGGAACGTGCAGGCGGGCGAGCGGGTGCTCGTGCATGCCGCGGCCGGCGGCGTCGGCATGGCCGCCATCCAGCTCTGCCGCCTGGCCGGCGCCGAGGTGATCGGCACGGCCTCGGCCAGCAAACACGCCGTGTTGCGCGAAGCGGGCGTGGCGCACGCGATTGACTACCGCACCCAGGACTTCGAGACCGAGGTGCGGCGCCTCACGGACGGGCGCGGCGTCGACATCGTGTTGGACGCGACCGGCGCCTTCCGCAAGAGCTACCGCTGCCTGGCGCCGCTCGGGCGACTGGTGTGCTTCGGCTTCTCCGCCGCCGCCACCGGCATGACCCCGAACCGGCTCGCCGCCATCCCGAAGCTGCTGGCCCTGCCGCTGTTCCATCCCGTGCAGCTCATGAACGCGAACAAGGCGGTGATGGGCGTGAACCTGGGGCACCTGTGGGACCACATCGAGCTCCTGCGGCGCGAGATGCTGGCGCTCCTCGGCGACGCGGAGGCCGGGCGCATCGCGCCGGTGGTCGGGAAGACCTTCCCGCTCGGCGACGCCGCCGGTGCGCACCGCTACATCCAGGAGCGTCGCAACGTCGGCAAGGTGCTCCTGACGGCCTGAGAGATCGGCCCCCGCATCCGGAGCGGTCACGCGGGGCGCTAGCCCAGGTCTTCGTCCCGCTCGACTTCCGCGCGTTTCGCCGCCAGCCAGGCCTGATACTCCGGGCCGTCCCAGGCGCGGTGCTGGCCGCGCCGGTAGTGATCCGCGTTGCGGTGGTACTGCCAGGCGTTCAGCCGATTCTCGCGCGACGAATCACGCTGCCGGATCACCGTCGCCGGCACGCCCGCGACGATCGAGCCCGGCGGCACGATCATGCCCTCCTTCACGAATGCCCCGCCCGCCACGATGGACCCGCGGCCGATCACCGCGCCGTCCATGATCGTGGCGCCGATGCCGATCAGGCACTCGTCCTCGACCGTACAGCCGTGGAGCGTCACGTGATGCGTCACCGAGCAGAACGCGCCCACCACGGTGCCCTGCTGGTAGGCCACGTGGATCATCACGAAGTCCTGGATGTTCGACAGCCGCCCGATGCGGATCGCGTGGCACTCGGCCCGCATGACGACGTTGTGCCAGATCGAGGCGCCGGAACCGATCGCGACGACGCCGTAGAGCTGCGCGCTGGGGGCGACCCAGGCGGACGGGTCGATGGCCTGCATCGTGCTCGTCCATACGATGACCGGCCGGCCGGATACCAGTCCTCTGGCGCCGGATCGAGCGGACGAGCTAACACGAGGACGATGATCGCCAAGCGCCTCGACCACGTCTCGGTCCCCGTACGCGACCTCGCGCGGTCCCGCGCCTTCTATCGCGACGTGCTGGGGCTCGCGCCCGTGCCGCGGCCCGATCTGGGTTTCCCCGGCGCCTGGCTCCGCGCCGGCGACGCGCAGGTGCACCTGATCGAGGTCCCGGACGACTTCCAGGGTGGGACGCCGCCGCCGCATCTGAACCCGCTGGCCGGCCATACCGCGTTCGCCATCGACGACTACGACGCGGCGCTCACGACGCTCCGGCACCACGGGCTCGACGTGCTGGCGCTCGGCCCGGAGGCGGGTCAGCTGTGGGTTCGGGACCCCGACGGCCACATCATCGAGCTGATCGCGACGCGGCGCTGAGCCGGTCGCTCAGGGCAGCGGCGGACACGCGGCCGGATACGGGGTCTTCGACTGTCCCTGGAACCGGCCGGGGCGGTCGAACTTGGCGCTCGAGGGCGGGTTGCCCGACGTGCGCGCAGGCACGTCGGCGCAGTACGTCACGCCGGTGCCGAGCGTGAGGCGGATGCCGAGACGCCCCTGCGCGACCTCGTCGAGGGTGTACCCCCACGCCTGCTTGCCGCCGCGCACCGTCAACTTGCTCCCCTTGAGCCAGATCTTCCAGATCGGCTCCGTACCCGGGTCGGCTGCGTAGACATAGCGCGGGCCGTTCGACAGATTTCCCTGCTGCGTCCACCGTCCCGCGGGCAGGACCACGACGAACGACTCCCCGCTGCCCGCCGTGTTGTAGACCGTCAGCACCGCCCCGCCGCCCGTGACGCCCGCGGGCGTCGGATCGCCGGCGCCGCCCGCGACCGGCGTGGACACCTGGTGCGCCGGGTCGTCGAGCCCGCTGCGCACCGACCACGAGAACGACCGCCGTCCGGGCGTTTCGCTGTCCCGCATACCGAGCACCCGCGTACCGACGGTGACGATCGGGGGCTCGGCGAACGTCAGCGGCGCAGCACTCGGCGCGGTCACGAGGGCGAGGGCGAGGAGGAGCCGGCTCATCGAGGCCCGCGACGCTAGCACGCGGGTCGGACGAACGGCAACGGATTTCCGGCGCGATTTTCGGACGGGGATCTCCCGCCCGTCGCTGCGGATGGCGACGGCGGACCACCCGGGCTAGGATTCCGGCATGACCGAGATGCCACCCAGCGGGATCGAGATCGTCGCGGACATGCCGATCTGCCAGCAAGATCTGCCGCTCGGCTGGTATCAGGACGAGTTCCGCTCGTACGCGGAGGAGTACCTGGCCCTGCCCGACCGGCTGCCGGGCACCGTGCTCCCCTGGATGGACTGCTACATCCGGCCTGCGCTCGACGTGCTGGGCAGCCGCGTGATGCTGCTCGCGCACTACTACATGGGCGGCGAGATCGTGAAGCTGGTCGAGCGCTACGGCGGCCACATCGCCGACTCGTACAAGCTCGCGCTGCAGGCGGTCGAGCATCCCGACGTCACGCTGTTCGTGGAGTCCGCGGTGCACTTCATGGCGGAGGCGATCGCCATCCTGGCCGCGGAGGACCAGCAGGTCTGGATCACCAACCCGAAGGCCGGCTGCACCATGGAGATGATGGCCAAGGACTTCATGATCGAGCCGGTCTTCGACGAGCTGCGGACGCGCTACGGCGACGACCTCCTGATGGTCGCCTACATGAACACGTCGGGCCGGGTGAAGGCGATGGCGGGGCGGACGGGCGGCGCCGTCTGCACCAGCTCGAACGCCAAGCAGGTCGTCGCCTGGGCGCTGGCGCAGGGCAAGAAGATGTTCTTCGTGCCGGACCGGCACCTGGGCGAGGTGGTCGCCGGCTGGGTCGGGGTCGGGCCGGAGCAGCTGTATCAATGGCCCGGTGGGACGGACGGCGCGCAGGCCAGCATCGCCGCGCTCCCCGCGGCGGAGCGCGATCGCCTCGACCGGTCGCGCATGGTGCTCTGGGGTTCATGGTGCGGCGTCCACACGGTCTTTCGGCCCGACCACGTGAGATACTGGCGCGAGCGCGGCTATCGCGTGCTCGTCCACCCCGAGTGCCCGAAGATCGTCGTCGACGTCGCCGACGGTGCGGGCTCCACGACGTATCTCTGGAAGGCCGTCATGCAGGCGGCGCCGGGCACGAAGCTGGCCATCGCCACCGAGGGGCACTTCGTGCGCAACGCCCGCGAGCAGGCCGCGCTGCGCGGCGTCGAGGTCGTCAACATGGCCGACATCCCCGCCCCGGAGTTCGCGGCCATGGGCTGCGGGTGCGCCACGATGTCGCGGAACGACCCACCGCACCTGGTCGCCATCCTGGACCTCCTCGCCAAGGGCCGCGCCCCGGACGTCAACCGCGTGATGGCGGGCGACGCGGTCAACGAGATCACCGGCGTGCGCGAGCGGCTCGCGCCGGACGAGCGCGCCGCCCTGGCGCGTGACGCCAGGCGTGCCCTCGAGAACATGATCGCCATCACCGAGGGCGCCGGCAGCGGCTGAGTTGCCGCCCGAGGCGCGAGCGCGGTAGGGATCCCACATGCGTCGCGCCTGCTCCCTCTTCGCCGCCGTCCTCCTCGGCCTCCCAGCCCTTCCTGCCCTGGCGGCCGACTGCGCGGGCGGGTCGGTCCGCGCGCTCCGCGTCGGGCCGAACCGCGTGGCCTTCACGGGCACCGTGACCCGCGCCGGGCTCACCCATCCGACGGCGGCCGCCGGCGGCCTCGAGGTGGTGATCGAGGACGCGCGCGACGGCACGCGCCTCTACGCCGTCGCGATCCCCGCCGGGGCGCTGGTCAGCCGCGGTCGCGCCACCCGCTACGACGGCACGGCCGCCTTCCACGGCAGCGCCCGGCTCGACGACCTGCGCGGGCAGGCCGACACCGTCCGCGTGCGGCTCCGCGACGCGGCCCCGACCTTCCTGGCGCCGCTCGATGCCCGGCCGCTGCGCGCCCGGCTGCAGATCGGCGGCGGCTGCGCGCGCACCTGCGTCGCCGACTGCACCCGCCGCGGCGCCGGGCTGCGCTGCCAGAAGAGCCGGCTCTACGTGCCGTTCGCCGACGCCGGCTTCGGCGCGCTGCAGGGCCGTCGCAGTGCGCTCGACACCTCGGCATGGTGCGGGCTCGCGATCGACGCGTCCAGCCGCTGCGACTTCCTGATCGACGAGCGCTGCACCCTGCCCTTCCCGTCGTCGGCGTTCCTGGACGACGACCCGTCGACGCCCACCGGAAAGCGCATCCACTATCCCGCCACCGCACTCCCGCGGAACACCGGCGGCACCCACATAGACCCCACCGACTGGAACACGCTCGACGGCTTCAGCCCCGGCGCCGTGATCCTGTCGCTCTTCCCGGATGCGGGCACGCCCGTCGACCTGGTCGCGTCCGGCGCGGCCACGCCCACCAGCTACCCGCGGTCGCTGGCGAGCGACTCGCCCACCGTGCTGGTGCGCGGGTCCGACGGCGCGCGCGTGCTCCACTTCGCCGAGCTCGATGCCAATACCGACGATCCCGCCAACAAGGCGCTGATCATGCGCCCGGGCGTCCGGCTCGACAATGCGACCCGCTACCTGGTGGCGATCCGCGGCCTGCGCGACACGGCCGGCGCGCCGGTCGTCCCGCGTCTCGCGTTCCGCGCGCTGCGCGACGGCGCCGGCGACGCCGCGCTCGCGGCCGCCTGCGGCCGGCCCTGCGCCGACGTGATCACCACGCGCCGCCGCGCCATGGAGGACGTGTTCGCGCGGCTCGCGGCGGCGGGCGTGCCGCGCCAGGATCTGCTGCTCGCCTGGGAGTTCACCACCGCGTCGAGCGCGGCCCTCACCGACCGGATCGTGGCGGTGCGCGACCAGGCGTTCGCGCTCGGCACGCCGTCGTTCACCGTCACCCGGGTGAACGACGGCCCGGGCGGCGTCGGCCGGAACGAGAACATCTTCCGCCGGATCGAAGGAACCTTCCAGGCGCCGCTCTTCATGACCGCGGACGCGCCGGGCAGCCGCCTCAACCTGGTGGGCGGCGTGCCCCGCCAGAACGGCTGGGCGTCCGTGCCGTTCGTGGTCGACATCCCACACGTCGCCGTGAACGCCGGCGGCCAGCCGCGGCCCGCGCGCCCGACCACCTGGGGCCACGGGCTCCTCGGCAACCGCTTCCAGCTGGGCACCCTCTCCGAGCTGGCGCAACGCTTCAACTTCGTCATCACCGCGGTCGACATGCAAGGCATGTCCGACGCGGACGTCCCGGCCATCCTGCCGCTGGTGGCCGACTTCTCCCTCTTCCACCGCATCCCCGACCGCCTCCACCAGGGATTCCTGAACCACCTCCTGCTCGGTCGGCTGATGGCCGACCCGGTGCTCGGCTTCAACAGCCACCCGGCGTTCCAGTTCGGCACGCCGCCCACAGGCGTCATCGACACGACCGAGGCCTTCTATGCCGGGGGCAGTCAGGGCGGCATCTTCGGCGTCGCCGTCATGGCGATCGCCGAGGAGTTTCGGCGCGGCTTCGTCGCCGTGCCGGCTTCGAACTACAGCACGCTGCTCCAGCGCAGCATCGACTTCAATCCGTTCCTGGCCCTCACCCGCGCCGCGTACCCCGACCGCCTCGACGAGCAGATCAACCTGGCCGTCGTGCAGCAGCTCTGGGATCGCGCCGAGCCGCACGGCTACCTGCCGCACCTCGCGTCGGGCGACCTCTCGGACCCGCCGGTGCCCCACAAGGTGCTGATCCACATGGCCACCTACGACTCGGAAGTGTCGAACGTCGCCACCGAGATCATGGTCCGATCGCTCGGCATCCCGCAGGTGACGCCGGTCCACCGCAGCTACGTTGACATCCCCGAGCGGGCGGCGCCGTTCGACGACTCGGCCTTCGTGGAGGTGGACCCGCAGCTCGGCTTCTCGCGCTGCAACGTGCCCGGCGGCAACAGCCCGGGCGCGGCGTGCACGACCGACGCCGATTGCCCCGGTCCGGGCGACACACCGACGCGGACGCGCTGCGATTCGGGCGTCCCACCCGAGACGAACACCGCGCCCACTTTCAACAACCGCGCCCACGGCTCCACCGGGAACCTGGCCACCGGCCAGCAGATCGACGCCTTCCTGCGCACGGACGGCCGCGTGGAACAGTTCTGCGCGGGGACCTGCGACCCGGACTGAGCGGCCGTGCGCCTCAGGCGTCGTCGCCGCGCTTCACCTGCAGCGTCGGCGACGCTTTCTCGGGCCGCGCCACGGCCCGGTGGATGCTGTCCCGACCGAAGCGGTCGACGATGCGGTCGAGCGCCGCGTTGAGGCGGTGGCGGGTGGCCTGGCGCGGGTCGTCGAACAACGCCAGCTGCGCGTCGGCCGCGCCCAGGATGCCGGTCGCGGTGACGCCGAGCAGGCGAACGGCGGCGCGTGGGCGGTGCCGCTCCCACAGGCCCAGCGCCGCCGCGGTGATGGCGGCGCCGTCATCGGTCGGCGCCGCGAGCGGCGCCTGACGCGTCAGGACGCGGTACTGGCCGGGACCCAAGCGTTCGGCGAGCTTCATCTTGAGCACGACGGTCCGCGCCCGCGCCCCGTCTCGGCGCAGCCGGCGCGCGACCGCTTCGCCGTGCGCGATAATTGCGTCACGGGCAGTGCGATCATCGCGCACGTCGCCGGCGAACGTGCTCTCTTCGCCGTACGACCGCGCCTCGCGGTCAGCCTCCACCTCCCGCACGTCCTCGCCGCGCGCCAGGCGCTGCAGCGCCTCGGCCGCCGGGCCGAGGTGGCGCCGGAGCGCCACCGGGTCGGCGGCCGCGAGGTCGCCAACGGTGACGACGCCTGCCGCGGCCAGCGCGCGCGCCGTCACCGGGCCGACGCCCCACAGTCGGCCGACGGGCAGCGGGCGCAGGAAGGCATCCACGCCGGCGGCGGGCACTTCAAGCAAGCCGTCCGGCTTCGACAGGTCGCTCGCGATCTTCGCCACCATCTTGCCGGGCCCGATGCCGACCGACACCGCCAGCCCGGTGGCCTCGCGCACGCGGTCCCTCACGAACCGGCCGATCGCGAGCGGCGCGCCGAGCAGCCGCACCGACGCGGTCGCGTCGATGAAGGCCTCGTCGAGCGACAGCGGCTCCACCAGCGGGCTCACGCGATCGAACACGGCGCGGATCTGCGC
The DNA here is from genome assembly GCA_963851365.1 of uncultured delta proteobacterium. Classification (GTDB taxonomy): domain Bacteria; phylum Desulfobacterota; class Binatia; order DP-6; family DP-6; genus CAVQLX01. Next base: position 543,176 of record CAWKPA010000004.1, read on the forward strand.
GCTCACACGCCGGTATTTCGCCATGTCGCCCGGCACGATCACCACCGCGGGACAGAGCGCGCGCGCCTGCACCGTGGGCATCGCCGAGCGCACCCCGAACCGCCGCGCCTCGTACGACGCCGCCGCCACCACACCCCGGCCCGACGCCCCGCCGACGATCACCGGGCGCCCGCGCAACTCCGGGCGATCGCGCTGCTCGACCGCCGCATAGAAGGCGTCCATGTCGGCGTGCAGGATGACCGGCGTCGCCACCATCGGCGTCGCTGCTACCGCGTCAATCCCAACGGCGCGTCACGCCGTACGGGCCGAACGCCGGGTCGGGCGACACGATGATCGTCTGACGCATGCGCCTGGCTAGTACCGATTGCCTAGTCGATCAAGGCGGGCGGTCCGCACCAGGGCGGGAGGCCGCTTCCGCCGGCCGGCCCAGACGGTCGTCGAGACGGGCCTGCGTCCGTCAAAAGGGCACGAAGTGATTCCAGGCCCGCGCGTCGTCGTCCGCGACCCGCCGAAACAGGCGCAGCAGCGGCGGAGGCGCCGGGAGCGACGCACGGAGCAGGCGCCGCAGGAGGCCCGGGCGGATCCCTTCCGTGAACGATCGACGGCAGGTTGGTGTCGTCGATGACCAGGAGGCCGCCGCGCGGCAGCAGCTTCCCGAGGAGGAGGCACTCGCCCACGACGTAGTCGAACAGGTGATGCCCGTCGACGAAGGCGAAGTCGATCCGCAGCCCTTCGCTGGCGAGCCGGGGCAGGCAGAGCTCGGACGGCTGCTCGTAGACCGTGACCAGGGACGCGAGGCCGCCGCCGCCCATGTATGATTGTGCGTCCCCACCGACACTCGATAAGACGTCCTCACCATGGCGACCAGACCCATCCGCCGCCCCACCCTGGGGCTCGTGCTCTCCGGCGGCGGCGCGCGCGGCGCGTTCCAGGTGGGCGTCATCGAGCGCCTGCTGGAGGACCGCCGGTTCGCCAGCGGGCCGGGCGTGCTGTCGGGCACGTCGGCTGGCGGCATCAACTCGGCCCTCCTCGCGGCGGGCAGGACGCCGGCCGAGATGATGGAGTTCTGGCGCGGCATCGGGGCGAATCCGCCGGTGATCGCCAGCCACCTCTTCTTCGAGGGCGTGCTGCGCGGGATGCTACGCTTGAGCCTGGGGGAGATCCGCCGGTGGCTGTCGGGACCGAAGCTCTTCCTGGGCTTCCTGCAGCGCCTCCGGAACCACCTGTCGCCGCTGCCCGCGAGCCAACTGGCCCTGTGGGTCGAGTATCTGCTCACCCAGCGCTTCGAGCTGGTGAGCCGGCTCCTCGAGACCATCCGCGTGCCGTACCTGGCCGACACCACGCCGTTGCGCGAGCGCTTGGTCGAGGCATTCGGCGGCGAGCGCGTGCCGACGCACGGCGCGCGCCTCGCCATCAACACCGTCGATGCCCATACCGGCCAGGTGGTGCGCTTCGTCTCGGCGCCGGCGCCGGCGACGCGCTCGCCGGAGTACGTGGTGGTGGAAGCCATCACGGTCGACATGATCCTCGCCACCGCCAGCATTCCGCTGCTCTTCCCGCCGGTCGGCATCGGGCAGCACCTGTGCTGGGACGGCGGGCTGCTGGTGAACACGCCGCTGGCGCCGGTGGTGGCGCTCGGCGCCGAGGAGATCGTCACCGTACTGGTCACGGAGGCGCCCGACCCGAACGGCGCGCCGCTACCGCACCTAGGGCGCGCCGTCGAGCGCACCGTCGACAGCTTCCTCGACAACGCCTACAACGTCGATCGCAAGCTGCTGCTCGAGCGCAACCGCGTGGCGCGGCTCGCGCCGGAGGCCAGCCCGTATCGCGCCGTCACGCTCTACGAGGCCGTCCGGCCCGAGCGCGCGGCGTGCTTCAACGCCGGCTCGTACCTCTACTTCGAGCCCAGCGTGCTCGACTCGATGTACGAGCAGGGCCGCCGCGCCGCCGACAAGTGGCTGGCGGCCGGTCCCATGGTCGACCACCTGGACGAGCCGCCCTCGCCCCCCGTCGCGTCGAACGGCTGACGCTCACGGCAGTGCCGCGACGGCGACGACGGCGGGCCCCGCGCCACGCTCGACGCGGAAGCGCGCGTGGACCGCGGCGCCGTCCTCCTCCCAGGCGGCGACGTAGTCGCCCAGCGTCGCGCGCAGCGTGACGACGCCGGCGGCGTCGGCCGTCACGACCGCGCGCGTGCGCCAGCGATCGTTGAGCAACGACACCGCGGCTTCGCCGTGCCGGGACAGCGCGCCCGCGTCGTCCCACAGCCCGTGCTGGAAGTAGTTGCGGCCCGCGATCTTGTTCCAGAGTCCCCAGAACACCACCTGCTCCACCGCCGGGTGTCCCCACCATAGCCGCAGCAGCGCCTCGAACTGCGCCGCTCGCGCCTCGGGCTCCTCGGGCGCGATCACGTTGGTCTCCGTCAGGTGGATGGGCAGGCCGGTCTCGGCCAGGGTGTCGAGGGCGACGGCGTAGTCGTCGATGCGCGTGCGCTGCGTGAGGTCCGCCGGCAGGCCCGCGTACGCAGCGCCCGGCACGAAGTGCGACTGCTGCCCGACGGCATGGATCGGCACGCCCGCGGCGCGGAGCGCGAGTACGCGGTCGCGGACGGCGGCAGCATCGGGCCCTGGCAGGCCGGTGAAGACCTCGGTGATCCACTCGTTGAACACCAGCTGTGCGCCGGGATCGATGGCGTGCACCCAGCGGAACATGTCCTCGACGATCCCGGGACCGAGCCGGTCGATGAACCACTGCGTGAACACGTTCAGCGTTTCGTTGGTGACGTCCCAGATGGCGATGCGGCCGCGATAGCGCCCGACGATGGTCTCCACCTGCCGCCGCACCAGCGCGTGGAGCTCCTCGCGCTGCGCCGGCGACACGGTCGGGTCCGGGAAGCGCTCCCGCAGCCACAGCGGCAGGCCGCTGCCGGTCGAGAACGGCGGCGCGTTGCCCCAGAGCAGCGTGTGGCCCTTGACGGGGAATCCCCACTCCGCCGCCCAGGCGAGCTCGGCGTCGGCCGTGTCGAAAGCGAAGCGCCCGGGCTCGGGCTCCGCGTTGCGCCACTTGAGGCTGGTCTCCGCGACCATGAGCGTGGTGTGGTCGCGCGCAAGGCCGCCGTAGAACTCGAGGTCGGCGGGGTCGCCCAACTCGCGCAGGTCCATGGGGAAACCGAACGGGAACCCGTGGCGGAGCTGGGTGACGGCCACCGCGGCGCCCGGTCGCCCGACCCACAGCCGCAGGTCGCGGCTCCGCAGCGTCGCAGCTCGGGCGTCGGCCTCGGCCACCACCGCCTGCTCCGCGGCGTCGAGCAAGACCGAGAGGTCGGCCGGCCGGCCCGTCGGGAGCGACGGCAGCTCGGGGACCCCGGCCGCGCGTCCCGCCACGACGAAGCCGCAGCCGGCCTCGGCCCGCGCCCGGGCGCGGTCGCAGCCCACCAGACAGCGAACGTCCCGTCGCCCGGCGCAGCCCGCCCGGCAGGTCTTGTGCGCCGGGCGCGCCGCGCGGCGGCAGCTGTCGATACCCGGCCCGCAGGCGGAACCGCCTCCCGGGCATGCCACGGCGCACGGGGCAGCGACCGCGCGGCACGCGTCGGCCGCGGCCGCGCGCTCGGCGCGGCAGGCGGCACGGCCCACCGCGACGTCGACCGGGTCCGCGAGACGGCGGGCGTCGCGCTCGCATGCCCGCGCCGCGAAACGCGCCGAGGCGACACACCCCCGGCGAGCGCCGAGGCAGGTGGGCCCGCCGCCCAGGGCGACGGCCACGTCGAGCGCGACGAGGATGGCCGTCGCGGCAATGACTCTCCGCTTCGGGTTGGTGGGAACCACCAGTGCAGCAAACCCCACCCGCCGGCGGGCGGTCAAGGATCACCGTCGGTCGCGGGCGCCCGGTGGGAAGCCCCCCCGGCGGCCAACCGGAGCTTGGCCGTCGTGTTCTCGAGGAGCCCGATCCCGACGACAGCAGGCGTCTGGCCGGCGAGGGTTCGGCGGCCGGCGAGAAAACAGGATGGACGAAGCGCTCCGCCGGTCGGCGGCAAGTCCGACCCCGAGGACGATCCACCACACCAAGACCTGCGTGACGGCGTCCGTCCCCCGAGCCGCTGGCGACCCGCGATGAGCGCTGGTAGTAGCCGCCTCGGGAGGTGACACATGGAGGGTGGGTCGATCATGGGCATCATGGGGACGGTCGCGGTCTCGTTGCTCGCGATGGCTGCCGCGCCGGCGGCGCGCGCCGAGCAGGACTCGGGGCGAGAGCTGTACGTCCGCTACTGCGGGGCGTGTCACGGGCCGGAGGGCAAGGGTGACGGCATCGCTTCGAGCTTCATGCGCCCGAGCCCGCCGAATCTGACGTTGCTCGCGAAAGGGCATGAGGGCACCTTCCCCCTCGACGACGTCGCGAAGGCCATCGACGGCCGCGAAATGCCGCGTGTACACGGAGACCCCTGGATGCCGGTGTGGGGGACCAAGCTGGGCGAGCAGCTGGGCGGCGGAGACAAGCCGTCTCCCGCCGTCGAGGGTCAGGTGCGGGGGCGCATCCTGGCGATCGCCGAGTACCTGCGCACGATCCAGGCGCACTGACGGAACCGTCCAGTCACATGAGCGAGATCGCGGGACGGCACGCGCTGGTCACAGGCGGCGCGAGCGGCATCGGGCGCAGCATGGCGCGGAAGCTGGCCGCGCGGGGCGCCCGGGTGACGATCTGGGACATCAACCCCGTTGGCCTCGAGGCCGCCGTGACCGAACTGCGCGCCGTGCCCGGTTGCGGCGGCGCCCAGGGATTCGTCTGTGACGTCGCCGATCGCGCGCGGGTGTACGCATGCGCCGCCGAAACGACGTCGACGGGAGCCGGCCCCGTCGACATTCTCATCAACAATGCCGGCATCGTCAGCGGCAAGGACTTTCTCGAACTGCCGGACGAGAAGATCGAGGCCACGTTCGACATCAACGTCCTGTCCTTGTTCTGGACCGGCAAGGCGTTCCTGCCGTCGATGATCGAGCGGAATCGCGGCCACATCGTGACCATCGCGTCGGCGTCCGGGCTGATCGGCGTCGCGCGGTTGGCGGACTATGCCGCCAGCAAGTGGGCGGCGATCGGTTTCGACGAGTCGTTGCGGGCGGAGCTCCGCAAGGTCGCGCCCGGCGTCCTCACGACGGTGATCTGCCCCTACTACATCAACACCGGCATGTTCCGCGGTGTGCGCTCGCGCTTCCCGTTGCTGCTGCCGATCCTGGAGGAGGATCAGGTCGCGGAGCGCGTGGTGCAGGCGGTCCAGACCAACCGCCGGCGGCTCATCATGCCGTGGCTGGTCCACCTGGTGCCGGTGATCCGGTTCTTGCCGGTCGGCCTGTTCGACCGCGTGGCGAACTTCCTCGGCGTCAACGCGTCGATGGACGAGTTCGTGGGGAGATCCCGTTCATGACGACGATTGGACGAGTCCGCGAGCTGTGGCGCTACCCGGTCAAATCGATGGCGGGGGAAGGCCTCGAGCAGGCGCGGCTCGATGCGCTCGGCATCCCGGGCGACCGCGGCTGGGCGGTCCGCGACGAGGCGGCGGGCGAGATCCGGGGCGGCAAGAAGCTGCCGCAGCTCATGCTGTGCAGTGCCCGCTACCTGAGCGAGCCCGACGCCACCACCGTCCCCACGGCCGCGATCACGCTGCCGGACGGCGCAACGGTGACGACCGACGACCCACGGGTGGCCGAGCGCCTCTCGGCGCTCCTCGGCCGCACGGTGACGTTGTGGTCGCGCCAGCCGGCGGCGAACCAGGATCATTATCGTCGCGGCCTGCCTGACAACACCGACATGATCGAAGAGCTGCGCGACATCTTCGGCCGCACCCCGGACGAACCCTTGCCCGACCTCGGGGTGTTCCCGCCCGAGCTCATGGAGTTCACCTCCCCGCTCGGCACCTACTTCGATGCGTTTCCGCTCCATCTGCTGACCACCGCGTCCCTGGCGACCCTCGGGGCCGGCGCGCCGGCTGGGCGCTTCGACCGCCGTCGCTTCCGGCCCAACGTCTTCATCGAGACGCCCGCCCCCACGACGGGGCTGGCGGAGGTCGCGTGGGCGGGGCGAACGCTCCGGATCGGTCAGGCGGTGGTCGCGGTGCAGGTCGGCACCCCACGGTGCAGCATGACCGTGCAAGCGCAGCACGACCTGCCCAAGGACCCGATGGTGCTCCGGGCCATCGTCCGGGCGGCCGACCAGAATCTCGGGGTGTACGCCACGGTCACCACCCCTGGCATGGTACGGGTCGGCGACCCCATCGTCCTGGCCTGACGCGGCCAGGTCCGGTCATTTGGCCTTATGTGATGCCCCGGGCGGAGTCCAGCACGGCGTACCCCAGGCGACCGCTTAACCCGGGTCGTTCGCCAGAGTAGAAGGAGCCATGGCCAGATCTACCCTCACGGTCCGCGACGACCGCACCGGCAAAGAGTACGTCATCCCGATCGACGATGGCGCGATCCGCGCCACCGACCTCGCGCAGATCAAGACGGACGACAGCGACCCGGGCTTGATCAGCTACGACGCCGCCTTCCTCAATACCGCGTCGTGCAAGAGCCGCGTCACCTTCATCGACGGCGACCGGGGCATCCTGCACTACCGCGGCTACCCCATCGAGGAACTGGCGGAGAAGAGCACGTATCTCGAGGTGGCGTACCTGATCGTGAAGGGCGAGCTCCCGACCACGAGCCACCTGGCGATGTGGCGCCACAACATCACCATGCACACGATGGTGCACGAGAACGTCAAGCGCTTCATGCAGGGCTTTCGCTACGACGCCCATCCCATGGGCATGCTGGTCGCCACTGTCGGCGCGCTGTCCACGTTCTACCCCGAGGCGAAGAACGTCGCCGACCTCGAGTCGCGGCGGAAGCAGACGCGCCGCCTGATCGGAAAGATGCCGACGATCGCGGCGTTCGCCTACCGCCACAGTCGCGGGATGCCGTACGTGTACCCGGACAACGACCTCTCCTACACCGGCAACTTCCTCTCGATGCTGTTCAAGATGACCGAGCTCAAGTACCGGCCCGATCCGGTGCTGGAGCACGCCCTCGACGTCCTCTTCGTCCTGCACGCCGACCACGAGCAGAACTGCTCGACCACCGCCGCGCGCGTGGTGGGCAGCTCGCTCGCCGACCCCTACTCCGTGGTGGCCGCGGCGGCCGCAGCCCTCTCCGGGCCCCGGCACGGCGGCGCCAACGAGGAAGTGGTGCGGATGCTGCACGAGATCGGGTCGGTCGCAAACGTGCCCGCGTTGATCAAGGCCGTCAAGGCAGGCGAGCGGCGCCTGATGGGCTTCGGCCACCGCGTCTACAAGAACTACGACCCGCGCGCGAAGATCATCAAGCAGGTGGCGCACCAGGTCTTCGAGGTGACGGGCCGCAGCCCGCTGATCGACATCGCCCTCGAGCTCGAGAAGATCGCGCTGGACGACGACTACTTCGTGAAGCGCCGCCTGTACCCGAACGTCGATTTCTATTCGGGAATCATTTACGAGGCCATGGGGTTCCCGATGGCGATGTTCCCCGTGCTCTTCGCCATTCCGCGGACGGCCGGCTGGATGGCCCAGTGGGCCGAGCTGGTGCTGGACGAGGAGCAGAAGATCTCCCGGCCGAAGCAGCTCTACCTCGGCCACGAGCAGCGCTCCTACGTTCCGCTCGATACCCGCCGCGACGTCGGCCCGCAGGAGACCGAGGTGTACGGCCCGATCTGAGCGGCGCCGCCGGCCCACGTTCCCCTGGCGTCCCCGCCTCACGCAGCGACGTCGAACCCTCGCGGGTTGTGGCACCCGTGCTTCGCGAGGAGAATGGAATCTCCATGGAATCCTATCGTCTCGAGACCACCCCGGACGGGCGCGGGCAAGTCAGGGTCCGCGAGCGCGGCCCGCGCCTGTTGGGGCACCCCCTGCACAACAAGTCCACCGCCTTCAGCCCGGAGGAGCGGCGCCAATTCGAGCTGGACGGGCTCCTGCCGCCGGTAGTCAGCACGATGGGCCAACAGGCCACGCGCGCCTACGCGAACATCGCGCGCAAGACCGACCCGCTCGAGCGGTACATCGGCCTCGCCGCCCTCCAGGACCGCAACGAGCACCTGTTCTACCGCGTGCTCCTCGAGCACCTCGAAGAGTTGCTGCCCATCGTCTACACGCCGACCGTCGGCGAGGCCTGCCGGCAGTACAGCCACATCTTCCGCCGCGCACGCGGCATCTGGATCACGCCGGAGCATCGCGGGCGCATCGTGGACGTCGCTCGCCAACGCCCCCTACGACGACGTGCGGCTGATCGTCGTGACCGACAACGAGCGCATCCTCGGCCTCGGCGACCAGGGCGCCGGCGGCATGGGGATTCCGATCGGCAAGCTCGCGCTCTACACCGCGGCGGCCGGCATCCACCCCGCCGCGACGCTGCCGGTCAGCCTCGACGTCGGCACCGACAACCAGGCGCTGCTCGACGACCCGCTCTACATCGGCTAGCGCCAGCCCCGGCTGCGCGGCGCCGCCTACGACGAGTTCGTCGACGAGTTCGTCCAGGCGGTGCAACGCCGCTTCCCGAAGGCGCTGCTGCAGTGGGAGGACTTCAAGAAGGGCACGGCGTTCGCGCACCTCGAGCGCTATCGCGACGTCCTGCCCGTCGTTCAACGACGACATCCAGGGCACGGCGGCCGTCGCGGTGGCGGCCCTCCTGGCCGGCGCACAGCGCGTCGGGCATCCCGCTGCGCGCGCAGCGCGTGGTGATCCTCGGCGCTGGCGCCGCCGGGGTCGGCATCGGCCGGCTGCTTCGACACGCGCTGGCCGCCGACGGCGTGTCGGGCGACGGGCTGGTGCAGGCGGTCGCGTGCCTCGACAGCCGGGGGGTCGTGATCGACGACGGATCGATCCGCGACACGTACAAGCGCGAGTTGGCCTGGCCGACCGCGCTGGCGGACGCGACCGGCCTCGGGCCGGGCAAGCCCCGCGATCTCGCCGCGGCCGTCAGCGCGCTGCGCCCCACGGTCCTGATCGGCACGTCCGGCGAGCCCGACACGTTCCCCGAGTCGGTGATTCGCGAGATGGCGCGGCACACCGAGCGCCCCATCGTCCTCCCGCTGTCGAACCCCACCAGCCAATGCGAAGCCAGGCCGGAGCACGTGCTGCGCTGGACCAACGGCCGGGCCCTGGTCGCCACGGGCAGCCCGTTCGCGCCCGTGCGGTTCGGCGAGCGCACCTTCGTGATCGGTCAGGCGAACAACGCGTTCGTGTTCCCGGGGATCGGGCTCGGCGCCATGGTGGCCGAGGCCCGCAAGGTCACCGACGGCATGCTGATGGCGGCGGCCCGCGCCCTCGCGGACGCCGTCCGCGACGACCCCCCCGAGGGCGGCAGCCTCTTCCCGGCCGTACCGAAGCTCCGCAGCGTGACCGTGCGCGTGGCCGCCGCGGTCGTCGCGGCGGCGCGCGACGACGGCGTGGGGCGGCCGCTCGGGGACCAGGAGATCGCCGGCGTCGTGCGCGACGCCATGTGGGAGCCGCGCTATCCGGACCTGGTGCCCGCCTGAGGGGTCAGGCGAGCGGGACGGGCGCCCCGAGCTTGGCCGCCACCACCTCACGGAGGTTGGCGAACAGCTCGTGTCCGTCCCGGTCGTCGATCCAGCTCCGCCGCGCGGCGTCCCAGCCGTAGTGCCACGCGCGCGCGCCGGCGGCGAGCCACATCTGCCGGGCGGCGGCCTGGCGGTTCAGCACGAAGCGCGTGCCGTCATCGAACTCGATGGCGACCAGACCGTCGCCGGTGGCGAGGTCGAGATCCTCCCGGTCGCCAAGCCAGCGCGCGGCGCGCTCCAGACATGCGTCGGCAACCCGCCGGTACTCCTGCTCGTCCATGCGGGGACTCTAACCCCGGCCCGCGTATGACGCCATTGGCGGCCCTCCTCCTTGCGCTGCTCGTCGCCGCGCGCTCTGAGGGAGGCATGCTGGACGCGTTCGTGTTCTTCCCCGGCCGGCACGTTCCTGCGGCCCCGTCGGACGTCGCGGACCGCTGGATCACCACCAGCGACGGCCTGCGGCTGCACGCATGGTACGGGGGCCCGGCCGACCCGGCGGCGACGTTGCTCTGGTCGCACGGCAACGCCGGCAACATCGCCGATCGGGTCGACGTGCTACGCGCCTTCGCCACGCGCGGGCTCGGCGTCCTCGCCTATGACTACCGCGGCTACGGGCGCAGCGAAGGCCGGCCAACCGAGGCCGGCGTGATCCTCGACGCCGAGGCCGCCTTCGACGGCCTCGTCGCCACCGGGGTGCCGCCGGGCCGGATCGTCTGCTTCGGCGAGTCGCTGGGCGGTGCGGTGTCCATCGCGCTGGCCACGCGCCGCGACTGTGCCGGCGTGGCCGTGGTGAGCACGTTCACCCGACTGCGGGACGTCGCGCGGGCCCATTACGGCCCGCTGGCGTTTCTGGCCGGCGACCGGTTCGACTCCCTCGCCCGCGTCCCCACGCTACGCGTCCCGCTCCTGGTGGCGCACGGCGACCGCGATACCATCGTGCCGCCGAGACTCGGGAAGGCGCTCGCCGCCGCCGCCTCCCCGCCGGCCCCCTTCCTCGTCATCCCCGGACGCGGCCACAACGACATTTTCAACGACTCCCGGCTCCTCGATGCCATCGCGGCCTTCGCGCGCGGCGCCGCCGGCGGAGCGTGACGGCGCACCCGTGCGGCTTTTCCCTGCAGGACGGGGCTGCTAAGCCGGAGCGGCCCGACGCCGGGCGACACCCCATACGCAAGGAGCAACGCACCCGCCATGATCGAGTGGAACGAGCAGCACCTGATGATCCGGGACATGATGCGTCGGTTCATCGACGACGAGATCAAGCCGAAATGGCATGACCTCGAGCATGGCGATCTTCCGCCGTACGACATCCTGCGCAAGCTCATGAAGAACTTCGGGATGGACGAGATGGCACGCCAGCGCTTCGCCAAGCAGATCGCGCGCGAGAAGGCCGTCGCCGCCGGCCAGCAGATCGAGAAGCGCACGCACACGAACGGCGGCGGCGACGACTCGGCCGGCATGCAGATCATCCCGGTCATCGAGCTGTGCCGCTGGTGTCCCGGGATGGTGACCGCCATGGGCGTCAGCATCGGTCTCGCGGCCCAGGCCATCCTGTCGAAGGGCACCACCGCCCAGAAGGAACGCTGGGCGCTCGATCTCCTCACCATGGACAAGATCGGCTCCTGGGCCATCACCGAGCCCGGCTCGGGCTCCGATGCGTTCGGCGGCATGAAGGCGACGGCCCGGCGCGACGGCGACGACTACGTCTTGAACGGCAACAAGACCTTCATCACCAACGGCCCCTATGCCGACACCATCGTCTTCATCTGCAAGCTCGACGACGGCGGCGAGCCCCGGCAACGCAAAGTGGTGAGCTTCGTCCTCGATCGGGGCATGCCGGGCCTCACGCAGTCGAAGCCCATGCGCAAGATGGGCATGCATTCCTCGCCCACGGGCGAGCTGTTCCTGGAAGACGTGCGCTGCGGGCGCGATCGGCTGATCGGCGAGACCGAAGACTCGGCACAGGGTCGCTCCGGCGCCAAGGCCACCTTTTCCATGGAGCGCAGCGGCGTGGCCGCGATGGCGCTCGGCATCGTCGAGGAAAGCCTCAAGCTCTCTCTCGACTACGCGCGCACCCGCGTGCAGTTCGGCAAGCCGATCGGCGACTTCCAGCTGATCCAGCTCAAGCTGGCCAAGATGGAAGTGGCGCGCATGAACCTCCAGAACCTGGTGTTCCGTCAGATCGAGATGGCGCAGGACGGCAAACCGATGAGCTTCGCCGAGGCGTCGGCCTGCAAGCTCTACGCGGCGCAGGCGGCGATGGAGGTCGCGCTGGAAGCCGTGCAGCTCTTCGGCGGCAACGGGTACATGGCGGAGTTCCGCGTCGAGCAGCTCTGCCGCGACGCCAAGGTGCTGCAGATCTACGCCGGCACCGACGAGATCCAGGTCTCGCAGATCGCGCGCAGCCTGCTCGCGGAAAACAACTGAACGGATGCGAGCCATGATGGTGGCGGTCGCGGCACTCGCCGCGGCCGTCGCTGCACCAGTTCATGCCGGCGGGCTCCTCGCGGTCGGCGACGCATTCCCGACATGGTCGCTCACCGATCAGACGGGGGCGACGGTATCGTCGTCGGACCTGGCCGGCAAGAGATATCTGCTCTGGTTCTACCCGAAGGCGATGACGCCCGGTTGTACCGCGGAGGGCCGAAGTCTGCGCGACCAGATCGACGCCTTCCGTGCCAAGGGCATCGACATCTTCGGCGTGTCGTTCGACGATCCGGCCGCCAATGCCGCGTTCGCCACGGCGGAGCAGTTCCCGTTCCGCCTGCTCTCGGACCAGCAGCGAGCGCTCGCCGTGCAGGTCGGGGCCGCCGAGTCCGCCGGGGCCCCGGTCGCGCGCCGCATCTCGTACCTGGTGGGCGCCGACGGCAAGGTCCTGCAGGTGCACGACACCGTGAACCCCGCCAGCCACGCCAAGGACGTCCTGGGCGGGCTCGGCGGGTCGTCATAGGCGTCCGTCGCCGACGGACGCCGGCGTAACGGCCCGGCGTACGGTCAGCCCGATCCCTCGGCCGCGATCGACTCGCCCAGGGCCGCCAGCTGCCGAGCGCCCGAGCCCAGCGTCAGCTCGAGCGTCTTCGACCAGAGGTAGTACCGGTGTATCGGGTAGTCGACATCCACCCCGATGCCGCCGTGGAGGTGCTGCGCCGCGTACGTGATCCGGTGCCCGGCCTCCGATGCCCAGAACTTGGCGACCCGAATCTCGTCCGACGCGGGCAAGCCGGCATCGAGCCGCCATGCGGCCTGCCAGGTGGTGAGCCGGATCGACTCGACGTCGATCCAGGCGTCGGCGGCGCGCATCTGGACGGCCTGGAAGCTGCCAATGGGACGGTCGAACTGCTTGCGCTCGCCCGCGTACTGCGCCGTGATCTGGAGCGCACGCTCCACCACGCCCAGCTCGAGCGCGCAGAGGCCGAGCAGCGCCCGATCGACCAGCCATGCGACGATGGCGGCGCCCTGCGCCGGGTCGCCGAGCAGGGCGTCGGCGCCGAGCCGCACGCCGTCGAACGTGAGGCGAGCCTGGATCTCGTGATTCGTGGCCACCTGTCGTTCGAGGCGGACACCCGTAGCGGACGGTTCGACGAGAAAGACGCCGACGTCCCGGTCACCGATCCGCGCCGGCACCAGCACGGCCGACGCCACGTGGGCAGCCGGCACGCAGTCCTTCATGCCGTCGAGTCGCCAGCCCGCGCCGTCGCGGACGGCCATGGCGGTCGGCGCCGCCGGCGCCTCCGCCGGCAGTTCGACCAGCGCCGCGGTCAGGATGGCGTCGCCGGTCGCGAGCGGTCCGAGCCACCGATCGCGCTGCGGCGCGCTGCCGAACTGCGCCACCGGCAGGCCGCCCAGCACCAGCGACGGCCACACGGGCACCGGTGCCACCGCGGCGCCGAGTTGTTCGAGAACGAGGCAGACTTCCGTGAGCCCGAGACCGCTGCCGCCATACGCCTCGGGAACTGCCACACCCAGCAGATTGGCCGCGGCGAGGGCACGCCACAGGTCGCGATCGACGCGGTCGGCGCCGGCCTCGACGGCCTTCAGGCGCTCGTGGGTGGCGTGATCCTGACAGATGCTGCGCGCCAGATCGCGCAGCGCCTCTTGTTCCGGTGTGAAGGCGAAGTCCATGCCCGGCGTCCCCTATCTCGACTTCGGCAGACCGAGCCCGCCCATGGCGATGATCTCCCGCTGCACTTCGTTGGTCCCGGCGCCGAAGGTCATGATCAGCGTGGCGCGGTACATGCGCTCGAGGCGGCCCTGCAAGAGGGCTGCCGGCGAGTCGCGCTTCACGTAGCCCGCCTGCCCCAGCACCTCGAGCAGCAGACGGTAGGCCTCGACGTAGAACTCGCTGCCGTAGACCTTCACCGTGGACGCTTCGGCATAGTTCATCTCGCCGCGCGTCAGGTTCCACGCCTGCCGCCAGTTGAGGAGCTTCAGCACCTCGGCGCCCGCCTGCACCCGCGCCAGGTTGTGCTGTACCCAGGGCTGATCGACGACGCGCCGGCCGTCGGGCAGCCGCGTGGCGCGCGCCCAGTCGCGCACCTCCTCGTAGAAGCGCTCGGTGGGGCCCGCCGGAATCAGTGACACGCGCTCGTGGTTCAGCTGCCCCACGATGAGCCACCAGCCGCCGTTCTCCGGTCCGACGAGGGCCGACGCCGGGACGCGGACGTCCTCGAAGAACGTCGCATTGGTCGTGACGTCGCCCATGGTGGGCAGCGGCGTCATCTTGAACCCCGGCGACGACGTCGGAACCATGAAAATCGAGATGCCCGCATGTTTCTTGGCGTCGGGGTCGGTGCGCGCCGCCAGCCAGACGTAGTCCGCATACTGGGCCTGGCTGGTGTAGAGCTTGCTCCCGTTGATCACCCAGTGATCGCCGTCGCGCACCGCCTTGGTGCGCAACGACGCCAGATCGGTGCCGGCGCCCGCCTCGGTGTAGCCGATACAGAAATGGACGTCCCCGCGCAGCGCCTTCGGCAGGAAGAACCGCTTCTGCTCCTCGGTGCCGTACTGCATGATCATCGGGCTCACCGACATGATGGTGAGGGTCGGGAGCAGCACGCCCGCGCGCCAGGCCTCGTCGAAGAAGATGAACTGCTCGATCGGCGTCCGGCCCTGGCCGCCGTACTCCTTCGGCCAGCCGACACCGAGCCAGCCGTCGGCGCCCATCTTGCGGAGCGCCTGCATGTACTCGGGACCGCCGCCCTCCGTGACGGCGATCTCGGCCTCGTACGCGGGCGTGACGATGTCGCGAAAGTAGCCGCGGATCTCGTCACGCAGCGCGGACTGCTCACGGGTCAGATCGATCAACACGGCCACGGTGGATACGCCGGCCCGCGCGCGGCAGTCAAACGGTCGTTTGTGGAGCGGAGCCGGCCGCCCGGACGCACGGGCGACTTGAGCCCCGGGCGCCGCCGTGGCAGTCCGGCGAGCCCCCATGACGATTCTCGGTCATCCCGCCGGTCTGTTTCTGCTCTTCGCCGTCGAGATGTGGGAGCGCTTCTCGTACTATGGGATGCGCGCGCTGCTGGTCCTCTATCTCGTGCAGGCGACCGACCCCGCGCCCGATACGACGGGCTTTTTCAACCCGGGCCGCGGCTGGTCACGCGCCGACGCCAGCGTGCTCTACGGCTGGTACACCGGGTTGGCGTACCTGTTCCCGATCGCGGGCGGCTGGCTCGCAGACCGGGCGCTCGGGACGCATCGGTCGATGGTCGTCGGCGGGCTGCTCATTGCGCTCGGCCACGCGGTCCTGGCGGTGTCGGGCATCGGGTCGCTCGCGCACGACGCCGCGGGCATGGCGGTCTTCGTGTTCGGACTGGCGTTGATCGTGGTCGGCACCGGTCACTTCAAGCCGTGCGTGTCCGTCATGGTGGGGCAACTCTACGCCCAGGACGACCCGCGGCGCGACGGCGCGTTCACCATCTTCTACATGGGCATCAACCTGGGGGCGTTCCTCGCCGCCTTCGTGTGCGGCACGCTCGGCGAACGAGTGGGCTGGCACTGGGGGTTCGGCGCCGCCGCGGTGGGCATGCTCGCGGGGCTCGCGTTGTACCTCACGCTCCGGGCGCGGCTCCTGCACGGCATCGGCGGGCCGCCCGAGGGGGCGGCGAACCTGTCGATGCCGATCGCGGCAGGCGGCATCGCGACGGCGGCGCTGGTTGCGCTGCTCTACCACGCGGGCACGCTGGGGACGCTCGCACACGGCGTCGCCGCGATGCCGTGGCTCGCGCCCGGGCTGGCGGCGGCGGGCATCGGATGGGCCGGGTGGTTCGTCGCCCGGCAGGCCCCGGGCGACCGCGGCCCGACCGCCACGATCTTCGCCTTCGTCCTGTTCAACGCGGTCTTCTGGCTGGCGTTCGAGCAGGCGGGGTCGAGCCTGAACCTCTTCACTGCCGAGTACACCGACCGCCGCCTCGGCAACTTCGACGTGCCGACCACCTGGTTTCAGTCGGTCAACGCCGGGCTGATCATCCTGCTCGCCCCGCTGTTCGCCGGCGTCTGGTCGTGGCTCGGGCGCCGCCACCGGGATCCCAGTCAATCGGTAAAGATCGGGCTGGGCCTGCTCTTCCTCGCGCTGGGCTATGTGTTCATGGTCTGGGCCGGTCGCATCGCCGCCGCACCAGGCGCGCGCGCAGGGATGATCTTCGTCCTCGCCACGTACTTCTGGCACACCGTGGGCGAGCTGTGCCTCTCGCCGACCGGTCTGTCCTACGTCACCCGCGCCGCCCCGGCGCACGCGGTGTCGCAGCTGATGGGCTTCTGGTTCGTGTCGAGCTTCCTCGCGAACCTGGGCGGCGGGCTGGTGGCGGCGCAGGTGGAGGCCGTCGAGCGCGGCGAAATCGCGCTCCCCTGGCACCTCGGCGGTCAGGCCGACTTCTTCATGCTGTTCGTGGTGGCCGCGGGCGGCGCCGGCGCGGTCATCCTGGCGCTCTCACCCTGGCTGCGCCGCTTCGAGCGCGGCTGAGCCTACTCGAGCGCGCCGAACGCCTGAAACTCGTAGGCGCGCACGGCGCCGGAATCACCCTGATGGCTGCCGAGCGCCTTCACCTTGAGATACCTCGCCGTGACCGGCGCAAACCGGAACTCCTGATACGGTGACTTGAAGAGCCGCAGGTTCTGGGTGTCGAACCGGCCGATCTCGGTGAAGGATCCCGTCGGCGATTCGTTGCCGGCGAGCAGCTCGAAGGTCTTCAGGTTGACGCCGTTGGTGTCCGGCACCAGCACGGCGAACGTGTCGAGACGCGCGGGCCGTTCATCCCTGAAGGCGAACACGCCCTCGCCGCCGTCCACCCACACTCCCTGCTCCTCGTTGCCGTCGATGAGGCGTGCCCAATCCGCGGTCGCGGCGGCGAGCACCTGTCCCCCGTTGGCCGGCGACAGCAGGTTCGTCCGGCGCGTCCCAGGCTGCTGCGTCGCGGGGGGCGTGGTCGGAACCGGTGCACCGGCCGGTTCCGCCGCCGCGCCGCCGGCGAGGATCGTCCCCGGAGGCGCGGTCTCGCCGGCGGCGGCGACTCGCGCCGGCTCCGGCGCCGGTTGCCGTCGCAGCGCCCAGGCGCCCGCGCCGGCCACGGCGGCCAGCGCGATCGCGCCGGCGAGGAGCCCCGCGCCCCTACCGGCGGATCGCGGGGGTGGCGGCCGGGGAGCCGGGGCCACCACCGGCGGCGCCCCGCCACGCACCAGCCGGTCCACCGACGCGAGCAGTGTCGCCACCTCCGCATGGCCGGCATCGCCGTCCCACTCGGTCAAGTTCGCCGCCTGGATGCGCTTGAACTCGATCGGCGGCGCGACGTCGTCGACGAGCGCCGGCACGAGTACGCCGCGGGCCGCCGCCTCGGCGGCCTCGGTCTTCACCCAGTTGGACCGCACGGACGCCGGCGACCAAAGGACCACGACGCACTTCGCCGCGTTCAGCTCGTCCTGGATCACCTCGTCGAAGACGCGGCCGGGTGGAATGGTCCGGTCCCACCAGACCGTCCAGCCGCGCGCCCCCAGGACCTCGCTCAGCGACCGCGCCCGTTCCCGGTCCGCGCTCGCATAGCTCACGAAGACGTCGGCCACGCCCCCCGTTACACCCGGTCCAGACCGCCAGCAACCTAGAGCTGGGCGGCGACCTCGGTGATCGCCTCGCCCAGCGCCCGCACGACGACGTCGATCTGGTGCTCGGTGATGACGAACGGCGGGCACACCACGATCAGATCCTGGCCGGCGCGCAAGATGACGCCGCGCCGGAGCGCCGCCGCGCGCACGCGCGGCGCCACCGTGTCCTCGACCGGGAACGGCGCGCGAGACGCCTTGTCGCGCACCAGCTCGACCGCGCCCATCAGCCCGACGGCGCGGACCTCGCCGACGATCGGCAGCGCGGCCAGGCTCCGCAGCCGGCGAGCGAAGTACGGCGCCTTGCGACGCACGCCGGCAAGCAGCCCGTCGCGCTCGATGAGGTCGAGGTTGGCGAGCGCGGCGGCGCACGCGACCGGATGGCCGGAGTACGTGTAGCCGTGGTGCAGGACGAACTCGGGTCCGGCCTCGACCAGCGCGCGGTACACCCGGTCGTGCAGCACCACACCGCCGAGCGGCTGGTAGCCGCTGGTGACCGCCTTCGCGAACACCAACAGGTCGGGCGTGACCTTCGAGCGCTGGATCCCGAACGGCTTGCCGAGCCGGCCGAACCCCGTGATCACCTCGTCCACGACCAACAGCAGGTCGTGCCGATCACAGATGGCCCGGAGGCGCTCGAAGTACCCGGGCGGCGGGACGATCACGCCGCCGACGCCCTGCACGGGCTCCGCGATGACCGCCCCGATGCGATCGGCGCCTTCCCGCTCGACGAGGGCCTCGAGCTCGTCCGCGCAGGCCAGCCCGCACCCCGGGTACGTCTTGCCCAGCTCGCAGCGGTAGCAGTACGGACGCGGAATACGCGACACTTCGGAAAGCTGCGGCTCGTACATGCGGTGGAACCCGGCCAGCCCGGTGAGGCTGGCCGCCCCGGTCGACGTGCCATGATAGGCGTTCCGCAGGGCGACGATGCCGATCTTGTCCGGCTTGCCCCGGAGGCGCGCATAGAGGCGCACCAGGCGGATCACGCTTTCGTTCGCCTCCGATCCGCCCGAGGTGAACATCACGTGGTTCAGCCCCTTGGGTGCCATGCGCGCGATGCGCGCCGCCAGCCGGATCGCGGGCTCGCTGGAGAAGCCGAGCAGCGTGGGCGCGAACTCGATGGCGCGCATCTGCTTCGCGACCGCCCGGGCGATCTCCGGCCGCCCGTGCCCGACCGCGACGTTCCAGAGCGACGACAGCCCGTCGATGTAACGACGGCCGTCGCTGTCCCACACGTAGATCCCGCGCCCGCGCACCAGCCGCAGCGTGCCCGTCGCATCGGCGACCGCGGGTGACCCGAAGCCGTGCACCAGGTGTTTGCGATCGAGGCGGTCGAGCGCGTCGGCGGGCCGGGCGGGCATGCGGCGCATGGTGGGGGATTGGCGCGCCGGCCGCAAGGCTCAGCCTCGCGTCAGCAGCACGCACCCCGCCACCGGGCCGCCGCCGTTCGCGACCACGGCCACCTCGCAGTCCGGCACCTGGCGGCCGCCGGCCTCGCCACGCAACTGCCGGATCGCCTCGGCCAGAAACCCGTAGCCGTGGAGCCGGCCGCCCGAGAGCTGGCCGCCCCATGTGTTGGTGGGCAGCGCGCCACCCAGCTCGAGGCGCCCGCTCTCGACGAACGGCCCGCTCTCGCCCTTACCACAGAAGCCGAGCGCCTCCAGCCACGCGAGCGTGAGAAAGCTGAACCCATCGTAGAGCTGCGCCGTGTCGACGTCCGATGGGGTCAGGTCCGTCCGCGACCACAGCTGCGCGCCGGCGTCGCGCGCCGCCATGGTGGTGAGATCTTCCCACTGATCCCAGCTCGGGCGCGATCGCATCGCGGTGCCGACCGCGTCGATGCGCACCGCGGCCTTGGGCAGGTCCCGCGCCACGTCGGCATGCGAGACGATCACCGCCGTCGAGCCGTCGCAGGGCGCGTCGCAGTCGTAGAGGCCGAACGGCCAGCTCACCAGGCGCGCCGCCAGGTAGTCGTCCATGGTCATCGGATCGCGATAGACGGCGGCCGGGTTGAGCGCCGCGTGCCTCCGGCCAGCCAGCGCGACGGCACCGAGCTGCTCGCGCGTGGTGCCGAACTCGTGCATGTGGCGGCGGGCGTAGCACGCGATCCAGTTGGCCGCCGACATCGCGCCGTACGGGATCAGATACGCGCCGAAGCCGCCGATGGAGCGCGAGCCCGCGCCGATCCCCATGCGGCCCGTGCCCGCCGCCGCCGTCGCTTCGCTCACCGTGCGGTAGACCAGCACGTGGCGCGCGAGCCCCGCCGCCACCGCCAGCGCGGCGGCGATCAGCGGCCCGATCTGTCCGGGCATCTCCGGACCGGCGAGGCGCCAGGAGACGGACAGGCCGAGGGCGTCCTGCACCTCGTCGATCCCCGGCCCGGCGAATCCGGCTGGCGCCGCGCCCACGAAACCCGGATAGGAGGCGATGCCGTCGACGTCGTCGGGCGTCAGGCCGGCGTCGGCGATGGCGCGCAGCGCCGCCTCCGCCGTCAGGTCCATGTCGGTGCGGAAGAGCCGGCGGCCGATCTGCGACTGCCCGACGCCGGAGAGGACGGCGCGGCGCTCGAGGCGTTCCTCCGGCGCCACGCGACGCGGCGGGCGCGCCAGGACCTCTGCGGTGTCGGTGCGCTTCGGCGGAGCGGGCGGCGTGGTGCGCAGCGCGTCGAGCGGCGGGCGCGGCGCGGGGTCTGGTTCGAAGATCGGCAGCGCGATCTCGTCGGTCACCGTCCGGAACGCCACCGTGACCGGCATGCCGATCGTGACGGCGTCGGGCGCACAGCCGACGACGTTGGTCATCAGGCGCAGGTTCGGCTGCTCCACCAGCTCGACGATGGCGATCACGTAGGGGACCTCCAGCCCCGGCATCCAACGCTGGTGGTTCACGGTGTATGTGACGACGGTCGCCAGCCCCGAGAGCGGCTCGGGCCTCACGTCGCGGCTGCGACAGCGGCTGCACACCGGGCGCGCGGGATGGATCACCCAGCGGCACGCCTGGCAGCGCGTCATCTCGAAGCGGCCTTCCCGGCAGGCCGTCCACCACGCTTCGCTGTCCGGCTCGATGGCGGGCAGCGGTGCGAACGGATGCTCCATCGCGGCGCTTATCCCGCGCCCCGACGCCGCCGCGCAAGCCTCAGTTGCCGCCAGCGTGCCGCGCCAGGTAGGCCAGCAGCGCCTGCTCGTCAGCGGGCGACAACCAGGGCAGGCCGCGCTGCGCGAACTGCTCGCGCATGCGGTCCACCTGGTAGCGCCACATCGCCGCGGTCAACAGCGACGGGGCGTAGACCCGATGGCAACCGCCGCAGCGCTCGGCCAGCACCTGCGCACCCCGCGACCCCGGGTCTGGCAGCGACGGCGCGCATCCCGCGGCGACGGTAAGGCCGACCAACAGCGCACGACGGAGGCCGCTCAGCACGTCTCTTCGCACCACGCCATCTGACCGGGCGCCTCGGCGACCCCGACGGCGATGGTGCGCACGTTGCGCCCCGCCAGCTCGCCCGCCAGCGCGTGGCGCACGCGTTCCAACAGCCACGCCGCGATCTCCTCCGCCGAGCTGTGGACGATCGGTAGCAGCACGCAGTCCTTCAGCGGGAAGGCGAACCGGTCGCCCTCCTCGGTGGTGACGTGGACGGTGTCGGCGTCGCGCTCGACGCGCAGACAGTCGCTCCGCTCGGGCAAGATGGTGCGCTCGGCCAGCTCCCGGCAGAGCGCCTCGGCCACGTCCTTGACGCGGCAGAAGTCGATGACGTAGCCATCGGGGTTGAGGGCCGCGTCGACGCGCACCGACATCTGGTAGTTGTGGCCGTGCAGCGGCTCGCGAAAGCCGGGAAACGCGATGAAGTGCGCCGCGGCGAAGCGCAGGAACTCGGATGCGACCTCGACGCGGTAGCGTTGCTCCGCCATGATCACCCTGCGACGGTCACGCCATGTCGCCGGAGCACGTCGATGGCGTGCGACTGGTCGGCCGACCCGGGAGGGATTTCCGTGCCGAGCGCAGTGCACATCCGGGTGGCGAGTCCGCCGTCCCAGTCGTGGCTGTGCAGCGGCGGACCCGTCCCCTCCTCACCCCGCTGGAGGGGGATCTCGTACGCTCCTGTCGCGGCGTTCGACGCCAGGACCGTCACCCTGGCTCCGAGCACGTCCAGCGCGGGAGCGTAGTCACGCGGCGTCACGACGAATGCCCTCGGGTCCATGCCTGTTCCTCCCAACCGGTCGCGAGCTCGTGGAGGCGCCCCGTGTCGTCGCCCACCTCACGCGTTCATAGGGGCCCGGCCGCCCGCGACGCAAGCCGCGGACGCGCTGACACGCCCTCAGAATCCCACGTCCTCGATCGGGATGTGACGGGCCTGCTCGCATTCCGCCTTGAAGTCATAGGGCACTTCCCCGACGCAATCGGGCCACTTGTCCGTCGTCACCCAGTATTCGACCAGCCCCAGCCGCGCGCACAGGCGCACGAACCGCGGGTCGGCGCGCAACTCGGGCATGCCGGCGTGGAACGCCAGCGCCGGGCGGTAACCGTCCGGGCCCATCATGTCGTCCGCGGTGCACGCCGGACCGAGCCGCGCGGTAGCGGCGAGGCGGTACGCATCGTCGACGAGGCCCAGATGCGCCGCATAGGCCCCGCGGCGACACGCGGGGCAACGGTGGCCAGCGCGAACGCCTCGATCGTCTCCGCCATCTTTGTCGAGCTGCAGGATGCCGCACGAGACGAGCCGGTCGGCCAACGGCCCCCGGATCGTGCGCCGGACGTCCGCCGACACCAGGGCAGCCCCCGGCTCGCAGCGCGCCATCAGGCGCGCCGCCACGTTGACCCCGTGGCCGAGCAGATCGCCGTTCGCCTGCACCACGACGTCGCCCAGATGCACGCCCACGCGCACCTTGGGCTCGCAGCGTTCGGCGAGCGCGAACGCCGCCTCGGCGGCGGTGGCCTCGGCCTCGTCGGCCTCCATGCGGGCCGAGTAGCCCGCGATGTCCAACGCGACGATCGTGGTGAGCCTGCGGGTGGGCGGCGCCATCATCGGCCCGCGCGGACACGGTCCACATCGGGCGCCGGGTCGCCGGCGCTCCCGCGCGGCGCCCTACTCTCGACCCGTCTCACGGATGCCCACCAGCTCCTCGGTGTGGCGGCGCTCCATCAGCGCGCGAGCCGCCTCCAGCAGCGACCGGCCGCGGTGCAGCACGTGGAAGACCTGCTCGGTGATCGGCATGTCGACGCCGAGCTTCTGCGCCAGCGCCCAGGCGGCGGCCGCCGTCGAGAAGCCCTCTGCGACCGCGCGCTGGCTCGCCAGATAGGCGGCAGGATCGACCCCCTCGGCCAGGCGCATGCCGAGCTGGCGGTTGCGCGACAGGTCGCCGGTGCAGGTGAGCACCAGGTCGCCGACACCGGCCATGCCCATGAAGGTGAGCGGGTCGGCGCCGAGCTTGACGCCGAGGCGCGTGATCTCGGCGAGCCCGCGCGTGATCAGGGCGGCGCGGGCGTTGGTGCCGAAACGCAATCCGTCGCACGCGCCGGTGGCGACGGCCAGCACGTTCTTGATGGCGCCGCCCACCTGTACGCCGATCGGGTCGGCGCTGGTGTAGACCCGGAGCCCGAGCGAGTGCATCAACTCCTGGACCCGCCGCGCCGCCACCATGCCTGCGGACGCCACCACGACGTCGGTCGGCAACCCTTCCACCACTTCACGCGCGAACGTCGGGCCGGACAGGAACGCCAGACGCGCCGCGTCGAGCGACGGTACGGTCTCGCGCAGCACGTCGGACATGAGCGACAGGCTGCGCTCCTCGATGCCTTTCGTGGCCACCACCATGATCGCATCGCGCCGAAGTCCCCGCGCCGCCTGCGCCGAGACCGCCCGCAGGTGGCTCGACGGGGGCACCAGCACCACCACCTCCGCGTCGCGCACCGCCTCGACCATGTCGTTGCTGGCCCGGATGCCCGTGGGCAGCGCGACGCCGGCGAGGTAGATGGTGTTGGTGTGGCGGGTCGCGATCTCTTCGGCGACCTCGGGCTCGTGCGCCCACATCACCACGTCGTGTTCCAGCCGCGCCAGGTGCGCGGCGATGGCGGTGCCCCAGGCACCGGACCCGACCACAGCGAAGCGTGCCATGGCGCTGATCTATACCCCTGCCCGCCCGGTCGGCGCGAGCGGGGACCGCGTCAGAACGCTTCCCGGAACGGCCGCAGGTCCAGCTCGTGCGTCCAGGCGGTACGGTCCTGGGTGTGCAGGAACCAGTAGGCGTCGGCGATGGCGTCGGGCTTGAGCAACCCCTCCGGGCCCTTCGCCTCGACGAAGCCCGGCGCGGCGGAGCGCAGCCGCTCGCCGTCGATGCCGCCGTCGACGATGACGTGCGCCACGTGGATGCCTTGCGGCCCGAACTCGCGCGCCATGCCTTGCGCGAGCGCGCGCAGGCCCGCCTTGGCCGCCGCGAAGGCGATGAACGGCGGCTTGCCGCGCAACGATCCGGTGGCGCCGGTGAACACCACGGTCCCGCGGCCGGCCGGACCCATCCGGCGGGCGGCTTCGCGCCCGACCAGGAAGCCGCCGAAGCACGCCACCCGCCAGGTGTCCTCGAAGAGCGAGGCCTCCATCTCCGCCAGATTCGCCATCCGGTTGTTGCCCGCGTTGTAGACCACGAGCTCCGGCGGCTCCCCGGCGACGTCGAACAGGCGCACGACGTCGGCTTCGACGGTGGTGTCGCAGGCCACGGGGGTCGCCTGCCCGCCCGCGGCGCGGATACGCTGCGCGATCGCCTCGAGGCGCACCGCCGTACGACCAGCCACGAGGACGTGGAACCCCTCGCGCCCGAAGCGCACGCAGAGCGCGCCCCCGAGCCCGGCTTCGGCACCGACTCCCACCACGATCGCGATCCGTTGCGACGCCATCGCCCCCACCTGCACTGGTGGCCGAGCCGTCGCAAGGCAGTGGGTCGTGTGGACACAGTTCGGGCGCCGCCCGTCGAACGACAGCTCCTCCGCCCGCGGTCTTGGAAGTCATGCCTGGATTGGGTATGTCCGAGCGTGGCGATCCGCTCCTTCCGTCGGCGGGAGGTGACCGACTTCTTCTTCGACGGGCGACGACCTCGGCGTGAGGGCTGGAACCGCGCCGCCGGCTCCGTCACGCGGACGCTCGACATGCTTCATGATGCCCAGCGATATTGCCCTGAGGGAGGACATGCATGAGCTTGTCACTGTATGATGCCGTCGTGCGGCCGTATGCGCAGATCCTTCCCGGCGTCGAACACTGTCTCGCCAAGGGCCGCGAGCACTGCGCATCCATCGGGCGCACGGCCGACGAACTCGTCGACTGCGGGATCCATCCGGACATGCTCCCGCTGCACTTCCAGATCGTCACGCTGGTGCACATGTCCACCGGGGCGCTTGAAGCCGCGCGCACCGGGAAGTTCGGCGCGCCCGACCTGACGCTGAAGTTCGACTACGACGGATTGCAACGCTATGTCCGGGCGGCGCGGAACGAGGTCGAGACCCTCGATGCGGCTGCCGTGAACGCGCTGTCCGGGGGGCACGTCACCTTTCGCGCGGGCGACGTGACGTTGCCATTCGCCACGGAAGACTTCTTCCTCTCCTTCGCCGTGCCGCACTTCTACTTCCACGTCACGACCGCCTACGACGTGCTCCGGATGCAGGGCGTTCCGCTGGGCAAGCTCGACTTTCTGGGTCAGGTGCGGACGCGTACGGCGGGCGCAGGCGCCACGAAGGCCGATTGAACGAGTCGAGCGTCCCCGGGGGGCGGCACCTCCAGCCGGACAGCGGCATTCTCACCCGAACAGGCGACAAGGAATCGAGATGACGACCGAGCTGCTCAGGGGACACGTGACGAACATCGGGAACCACCTCGACTTGCGGGGGGACAACTTCCCGGTCGATCAGGAGATCGGTCCGACCGAGTGCGAGATCGTCGGCCAGGTTCCTGCGAGACTCCGGGGTTTGTTCGTTCGGAACGGCCCGAATCAGATGTTCGAGCCCGTTGGCAAATACCACACCTTCGATGGGGACGGGATGCTCCACGGGATCGAGTTCCTGGCGAACCGCGTCGTCTATCGGAATCGCTGGGTGCGAACTCGTGGCCTGATGGCGGAGATCGCACTCGGACGGGCCGTCTACCCGGGGTTGAGCGACATCCAGAACCGCCCAGACCCCGCATTGGTCGGCGATGCGGGCCCGATCAAGAACAGGGCGAACACCCACATCATCCGGCACGCCGGACGGCTCCTCGCGCTCTGGGAGCAAGGCCTTCCCACCGAGGTCACGAACGAACTCGCCACGGTCGGCGAGTGGGACTTCGGCGGCGCGTTCGCCGGGGCGATGACGGCCCACCCGCGGATCGACGCGCTTACGGGAGAGCTGCTCTTCTTCTCCTATAACCTGTTTCCCCCGTACCTGAGCTACTACGTCGCCGATGCCACGGGAGCGCTCGTCCATCGGGTCAACCTCGACATGCCAGCGCCGGTCATGATGCATGACTTCGTCATCACGGACACGCACGCCATCTTCATGGACAGCCCGGTCGTGTTCGACATCGCGGCGCTGGGCACCGGCGGTCCGCTGGTCGTGTGGCGCCCCGAGAACGGCACCCGCCTGGGTGTCCTGCCTCGGCGCGGCGGGGCCGACGAGATCCGTTGGTTCGAGGTCGAGCCGAGCCACGTCCAGCACTTCTGGAACGCGAGTGCCGACGGACACCGTATCGAGCTGACCGGATGCCGGTACGAGAAGGTCGATTTCGGCTTGCAGACGGAGGAGGCCGACGCGGAGACGGGCGTCGTCACGATCGGAGCCCAACCAGCACGATACTGGATCGACCTCTCCACGGGCGCGGCCGGCTGGGAACCCATCGACGAGATGCTGGGCGAGTTCGGCCGCATCAACGACGACCACACCGGGCGGCGGACCGACTGCCTCTACATGCCGGCGTTCACCCGCCCGGGGGCGACCGCCGGCGACTTCGATACGATCGTCAAGTACGACCTCGGAACCGGCACCCGAACGACCTGGTACGCAGGCGACGAAGGACACGTCGGAGAGGCCGTCTTCGCGCCGGATCCTACCGGAGCAGCGGAGGACGAGGGTTGGATACTGAACCTCTCCCACGACTCCCGCAGGAACCAGAGCGAGGTGCTGATCCTCGATGCCCGTGACCTCGCCGCTGGACCGATCGCTCGCGTACGGCTACCCCAGCGTGTGCCATTGGGCTTCCATGCGAACTGGTTCCCGGCGCGCTGACCGACCGGGGGGCACGATCGATGTCAGGGACATTGACACGCATGACGGGGAACCCCGACGACCTGTTCGACCTGACCGGAAAGGTGGCCCTCGTCACCGGAGGGAGCCGCGGTCTCGGACGCGAGATGGCCCTCGCCTTCGCCAAGCAGGGCGCCGACGTGGCGGTCGCCAGCCGCAAGATCGAGAGCTGCGAGGCCGTCGCCGCCGACATCCGGTCCCGCGGCCGGCGTTCCCTGGCCGTCGGCTACCACGCCGCCAGTTGGGACGAGGCCGACCGCCTTGCCGACCGTGTGTACGGTCACTTCGGCGCCGTCGACGTGCTCGTGTGCAGTGCCGGCATGTCGCCGCTGTACCCCTCGATCGTGGACATCACCGAGGAGTACTTCGACAAGGTTATGGGCGTGAACCTGAAAGGCCCGTTCCGGCTCAGCGCCGTCGTCGGCACACGCATGGCCCAGGGCGACGGCGGGTCGATCATCCTCGTGTCGTCCACCGCCTCGCAGCGGCCGTCTGCCGCCGAGTTGGTATACGGCGCGGCCAAAGCCGGCATCAACAACCTCGCCTACGGCCTGGCCCGCACGCTCGGCCCGACGGTGCGTGTCAACTGCCTCGTGCCGGGGCCGTTCCTCACCGACATCTCCAAGGCCTGGGACATGGAGCGCATGAAAGAGGTGTTCCGCAGCAACTTCGCGCTGCAGCGGGCCGGCAACCCCGACGAGATCGTCGGCGCCGCGCTCTTTCTGGCCAGCGCCGCCAGCAGCTACGTCACCGGCACCACCTTGAATCTCGACGGCGGCGTTCGCTGACCCGGCGATCCCGCCCTCCGGGAGACGAATGGACAAGGAGGCAGCGGATATGTTTGCTGATCCGTCCGCGCTGTCGCCTGGGGAAACAACGAGGAACACGAACGAATGAAGACTCGCCACGAGAGCGCCCGCTCACGCTGCTGGAGGAGCGCGGGGGTTCGCATGGGGGGGCTGCTCGCAGGCGCGCTGTGCCTCGTTGCAGCCCGATCCGCGCACTCGATCGAACTCGGCGCACTGCAGAATCTCATCACGCTGAAGGCGACGATCTACTCGGGCTTCACCACGACGCACGCCAACGACGTCGCGACCGGCGATGCGCAGCCCATCCAGTACGTGAGCACCGGCGAACGCCTGCCGACGCTCTGGCTCCACTACCGCGTGCCCGCCGCGCAGCTCGCCGCGCTGGCGACGGCGGCGGCGCTGCCCGATGGTCTCTCCCTGACACCGGTGAGCGTCGCAGCCGGTGAGGCCCCCTTCTACTACATCACGCTCGCCTTCACCGAGGTGGGAGGCGACCGTCAGGGCCTGCGCGCCGAGTGGATCACGTACGTGAAGACCGTCCAGGATCCCCGCCCCCGCATGTTTCTGCTCGAGGTCGACACGAGCAGCCCCACCATCGACCCGGTGAATCTCGCGACCGACTCCGCGGACGCGCTCACGTACACGATGGCGAACGAAACCGTCGACGTCCGGGTCGAGGATGACGGCGCTTCCTTCTCCGCGTCGTTCCAGCGCCCCGCGGCCCCCCTCGTGCGGCGCGTGGACCCCGAGTGGAGCACGGCGGCCGACATCGTCTACTGGCGGAACGGGGTGACGGATCGGGTGTACTACAACGGCCTCGTCACGAACCGCGATCTCGTCGACATCGACCCGACATCGGTGGCGATCGACGATCAGAGCGCCTGGGCCGCCTTCACCACCCAGCTGCAGTGGGTGCTCATGTTGGAAGGGCGGCTCGATACGGTCGTGCTGCCGTGGACGAACGTCGCCGACCTGGCCCTCGACCTGGATCCGGCCTTCCGCGCGACGCTCGAGAGTGCCAAGGCGTCGACCTTCTCGGCGCTCGAGCTGCAGCGGGCCCAGGGCATCGGAGCGGGGCTGGCGGATCCCCTCTTCGAGTTCCGCGTGCAGGAGGCTCCGCCGTCGATCTTCCTCGTGTTCGAGATGAAGCCGGACCAGCGCCAGGCCCTGGCCGACGCCATCCCGCTTCCCGACGGCTTCGAACTGGCCAGCATGACCACCGTGCTCGGATCGATTCCGCGTGACATCGTGGTCCTGAACATCTACGAGGTGCAGGGTCTCGTGTCCGGTTTTCGGGCCGAGTGGTCGGTGTTCGTCACCAAGGGCGACGACCCGACGCCCTACTACATGGTGATCGAGGCGCAATCGAGCGTCCTCTCGCTCGATTCGGTGAACCTCTTCACCCCGCCCGCAGACCGGTTCGACTACTCGAGCGCCGCCGGCATGATCTCGGTCGACCTCGCGGCCGACGGCCGCACCTTCCAAGCCACGATCCCGCTCCCCCTTGCGCCAGTGCGGGCCGCCGCTTCCCCCGCATGGACCGAGGCCAACGACCGGATCTACTGGGGCAACGGCGTCTACGACCGGATCTACTACAACGGCCTTCAGGCGAACTCCGATCTCGTCACGATCCCGGCCGAGGACGTGAGCGTCGTCGACGGCTCGCGGTGGGCGTCGTACCTGAATCTGCGCGAGGTGCTGGTGTTCGAGAACCGCCTCGAGTACGTCGCCAGTCCGTGGTTCAACCTCGAAGCGCTGCACGACGAGATCACGACGGGCATCGCGGCGAGAAAGCTCGTCGTGGTCGACAAGCTGGCCGGCGCCGGCAGGGCCAAGATGGTCTACGTCGCCACGGACGCCGGCATCGGCAAGGGACCCGGGACCGACGTGAACGACATCAGTGCGACGTTCCGAGTCGCCTACGACGCCGCGGCAGGCGGATTCTCGATCCCCTCCGGCGCGTTCGCGGCCGTCGAAGGATGGAAACTCAACGGGCAGTCCGTCGCGAAGTACTCGAACAAAGCCGCTCCCAGCGGTTCGACCGGCGTGAAGCTCGCGCTGGTGAAGCCAGGCAAGCTCCTGAAGGTCGTCAGCAAGAGCCTCGGGGACGGAGGGGGGCTGGACGTGCTGACGGAAGGCGCGCCCAGCGGAGTCGTGTCCACGGCCTTCTGTGTGACCAACGACGGAGACTCGACGTGCTACTGCACCGCGTTCACGAAGTGCGTGCACACGCTCATCGGGGGCGACGCCGGCGCCAGGCTCGTGTGCAGGGATGGGGCGCCCGATTCGACGTGCGCGGCGATCGCCGGGCCGTAGCGCGTCGCTGACCGGCTGCCCCGCGGCGGCCGGGGGAGACCGGGCCGGCATGTCGCCGTCTGTCGAGGTCAGATGAGCAGCAGCTTGTCGTTGATCGCCATCCAGTCGATGACGAGCTCGAGCCACTCGGCGATCGTCCCGGCCGTCCAGACGCTTCCGACCGCGCCGGCAATGCTCGCCGCGCTGCCGGCGAGGCCCTTCCCCATGCGGCTCTTCAGATCGGCCCCGGTCCGGCGCGATGGATCGTCGTCACCGTGGCCGTTGCCGATGAAGTAGGGATTATCGAGCATCTCGTCGGCGCCCGAGCCCTTGACCGCCGCCACGACCATCTTGGAGACATTCACGGCGGGACCCACGATGGGCATCTGCTTGACCCCGTCGAGTACGGCGGCGACGCCCTCCACGAACGCCCAAACCATCGTCTCCCCATCTGACGACCCCAGCTTGCGCTGTGTCTCCTCGGCGACTTGCTTCGCGTGCGCACTCTTGCCCGGCATGGGATCTCCTTCAGTGGTGACGGGTGAGACGGTGCGGGATCACCGCGCTCCTCGTTCTCGCGCTCAGACCGTAGTCCCGATAAGGCTCGGGAGCGGCAAACACGTCCTGCTGCTCGGGCCGCCTGACATCGGCAAGACGCATCTCGCGGTCGCCATCGGGCTCAAGGCGTGCGCCGTCGGCATCCGCGCGCTCTTCGTGACAGCGACCGACCTGATCGCGACCCTGGCCACGGCCTTCGGCCAACGGCGCGAACCTCTGCTTCCAACTGATCTCGCGCCGCGACGAGCGAGGCGCGATCGTGCTCACCAGGAGCCGACGCGCTTGGGCGCGCGGGTGTCCGATGGCAGAGCGATCGAACCAGCGGACTCGCTCAAGGACTGTGCTAGCGCACTCGGCGCGCAGCCGAGCGTTCAGACCTGTACTTCGTCCAGCCGCAGCGCGTAGTCCACCTCGTGCAGGGTGCCCTTGTGGAACAGACCCTTCTTGCCTGCGGCAGCCACCGTCTCCACATCCACGCCACGCGTGCGGCCGGTGTAGTAGCTGACCCAGGACTGGTCGGGGTTGTGGTCATGCGCCTGCGTATGGTCCACCGTCGCGTATTTCATTCTCTCGTGGCGCTTGTAGAAGATGCGGCACCGGCCCTGCGGGTAGTTGGGGTGGTACTCGACGTAGGTGCCGTCCAGCGGCGCAATGATCGAGGTGTCGAAGCCGCGCGCCGGCCCGTGGTACTGGCCCAGCGCGTGCGCCATCACGCCCATCTCCGCGGTCCAGGCAGCCAGACGTGCCGCATCCGAGGCCAGCCGCTTGTAGCGCTCATGGCGATTGCAGCAGCCGTACAGCGCCACGATCGGCCCGGCGCCCTTGGCCTGCATGAACTGCCACAGCGCGGGAAAGGCCTTGGCCTGGTGTTCCTGCACCGTGGTATCCATGTGCAGGCCGTACATGCGATCCGCGGTGAGTGCGACATAGCCCATGCACACCAGCAGGTGCGGAAATCCGACCAGGTCGGCGGCCTGACCCACGTCGCCTTCGTTCAAGAAGATGGCCATCGACGAACTCCTCCAAAGGGCAAATTACCCTTCGCCCCTACCAGTGCTCTGCCCGGCGCGTCTACCAGCGCGCCGCCTTCGGTCAACGGAGGCCAATGCTTCAGGGCCTGAGCCCGCTCCGCTCCGCCCACCGGCACAGCCCGTCGAGGCTCGCTTCCAGCAGGCCGGGAAGGGATCCGGGTCCCGAGTGGGAGCGCGGCCGGGTTTCCGCGGCGGCTCGAGCAGGTCGCGGTGCCGCCGAGCCCGGCGCGGCCACGCACCGCCGCCTGGCTGAACCCGGCCAGGGCAAGCGACTCCTCGGCGAGCGGGTCGACGGCGTCACTGTCGACGTCGACGCCCCGCGCGGCCAGCACCTTCACCCACCACCCGGCGGCGCACATTGGCGACGACGCGGCGCAGGGCCTCCGGGGTGGGCGGCGCGGCGCGATGGAAGGCGAGCGCGCCGTCGGCCGTGAGGGCACGCCGCAACCGAGGAACGCGCGGAACTCCCGGGCGACGAAGCCAGGGACGCCGGCGCCGTCGGTGCGCGCGGCGACCGTGGCGAGGAAGGGGGCGCGCTGCGGCCACCCGCGCTGGTGCAGCGCTCGCGTTGCACGGTGTTTCGCGGCCAGCGACCGGCGACCTCGGGCGCCGCGCCCGCGGCGTCGGACAGCCGCACTACGTGGGTCTCAGACGGCGCCGCCCTCGGCGGCGGAGTCCAGATCGGCCAGGTGCGCGCCGCAGGCGAGGAGCCGCACGGTTCGCGGCGGCTCGATCACCGTCACCGACGTGTTGGTCCAGCGCCGGAACCCGGGCTCGTACCAGCCGTCGAGGTGGCGCTGCAGCACGGCCTCGCAGACGAGCCCGTGCGTCACGACCGCCAGGTCGCCCGGCGTCCCCGCCGCGAGCGCCAGCATCCGCGCCCACACCGCGTCGACCCGGGCGTGGAAGTCGGCCCAGGTCTCGCCGCCGGGGGGCTCGTAGTCCGGCGCGAAGATGTCGGCCGTGAGCTCGGCGTACGGCGTGCCGCGCACGTCGCCGTAGTTCCGCTCCGCCAGATCCGGGTCGATCGTCATGGGCGCGCGCGTCGCGTCGCGCAGCGCCTCGGCGGTCTCGAGCGCGCGCCGGGCGTCGCTGCTGGCGACCTGCGCCACCCCCGCCGCGGCGAGCCGCCGGGCCAGCCGCGCCGCCTGCTCCCGGCCCCGCGCGCTCAGCGGCACGTCGGGCCGCTGGACCACCCGGGCCGCGTTGGCGTCGGTCTCGGCGTGCCGCAGGAGGTAGATCGCCATCGGGACGACGTCTTAACCTGGCCATGCGGGCGAAGCTACGCTAGGACACCCACGGTGCCCACCGATCAGCCCTTCTTCGCCCCCGGCGAGGTGCACGTCGGCCAGGACCTGGGCGGGCGCGACGTGTGCGTCGAGGCCGACGACGTCGCGCGCTACCGCGCCGGCGTCGACGGCGCCGACCTGCCGGCCGACCCCGCGCCCGCCCTCCTCTATCACTCGGAGGTCTACCGCGACCTCTCGTGGTACCTGCCGAACCTGATCGGCAACCTGCACGCGCGCCAGGAGTGGCAGCTCTTCCTGCCGCTGCGCGTGGGCGACGCGGTACGATCGCGCGTCACCGTCGTGGAGCGCTACCGCAAGCGCAACCGCGACTACGTCGTCGCCGAGGTGCTGTGGACCACGCCCGACGGGCGCTGGCTGCAGCGCAGCCGCACGCACCAGAGCTTCCTGGCCGAGCATCCCGTCGCGACGGAGATGGTCGTCGACAAGGACCGCGAGCGCCGGAGCGACCGCCGCTTCGCCCCGCCCGACGGGCCAGGCGAGCGGCTCGCGCCGCGCATCCGCATCGTCACCCACGCCATGTGCCAGGCCTTCTCGGGTCCGAGCCGCAACTACCACACCGACGTCGAGATGGCGCAGGCGCTCGGCTTCCCGGACATCGTCGTGCAGGGGATGATGTCGGTGTGCTTCGCCGCCGACGCCATGGCGCTGCGCTTCGGCGCGGGGTGGCAACACGGCGGCACGCTCGACGTCCGGCTGGTCAACGTGGTGTGGCCGGGCGACGCCATCACCACCACGGGCCTGGTGCGCGAGGTCGTCCCGGAGGGACGGCGCCGGCGCGTCGTGCTCGACGTCTGGAGCGCCAAGGCCGACGGCACCGTCACCGTGATCGGCACGGCGAGCGCACTCGAGGAGACGCCACATGTCTGACATCGCCTTCCGCCCCGCCCACGCCCAGGCCGACGCCATCCGCCGCCGCGAGATCTCGAGCCGCGAGCTGCTCGACCACTACCTGGCTCGCGTCGAGCGCCTGAACACGCCGCTGAATGCGGTCGTCACGCTCGACGTCGACACCGCCCGCCGCGCCGCCGACGCGGCCGACGCGGCGCTGGCGCGCGGCGAGGCCCGCGGCCCGTTGCACGGCGTGCCCATGACCATCAAGGACACCTACGAGACGGTGGGCCTGCGCACCACCTGCGGCCTGCCGGCCTGGGACCACGTGCCCGAGCGCGACGCCGAGTCGGTCGCGCGGCTGCGCGGCGCTGGCGCGGTGATCTTCGGCAAGACCAACACGCCGACGCTGGCGGGCGACTGGCAGACGTACAACCCGATCTTCGGGACCACCAACAACCCGTGGGACACGGCGCGCACCACCGGCGGGTCGTCGGGCGGCGCGGCTGCGGCGGTCGCCACCGGCATGACGTCGCTGGAGCTCGGCAGCGACATCGGCGGCTCGATCCGCGTGCCGTCCAACTGGTGCGGCGTCTGCGGCCACAAGCCCACCTGGGGCATCGTGCCGCAGCGCGGGCACCTGCCGCCGCCGCCGGGCGCGCTGGGCGCCACCGATCTCGGCGTCATGGGGCCGATCGCCCGGTCCGTCGACGATCTGGAGCTGGCGCTCGGCGTCCTCGCCGGCGCCGCCGGCCACGAGGCGGCGGGCTGGCGTCTCGCGCTGCCGCCGCCGCGCGCCACCGCGCTGCGCGAGCTGCGCGTCGCCGCGTGGTTCGACGACACCGCCTTCCCGGTCGATCCCGAGGTGCGCGCCGCGCTCGAGTCAGCGGCGGGTGCGCTGCGGACCGCCGGCGCCCGCATCGCCGAGACGCGGCCCGCGGTCGAGTTGCCGGAGATCGTCCGCACCTACCAGCAGCTCCTCTACCCGATCCTGCTGGGCACCATGGCGCAGGAGAGCTTCGACGGCTTCACCGCGCTGGCGACCGCTCTGCCGGTGGAAGACGACGGCCCGCTGGCGCGCAGCGTGCGCTTCGCCACGCTCCGCCACCGCGACTGGATCTTCGCCGACGAGCGGCGCCAGCAGGTGCGCGCGCTGATGGCCGACTTCTTCCGCGACGTCGACGTGCTGCTCATGCCGGTCGCGCCGGTGGCGGCCATCCCGCACGACCACAGCGAGCCCTTCACCGACCGGACCATCCGGTGGTCCGGCGGGACGCGCCCGTACACCGACCTCTTCGGCTGGATCGCGCTGACGACCCTGGCCTACCTGCCCGCCACCGTGGTGCCGGTCGGCCGCACGGCGGGCGGCCTGCCCGTCGGCGTGCAGATCGTGGGGCCGTACCTGGAGGACCGCACCACGCTCGCCGCCGGCCGCGCCGTCGCCGAGGTGCTGGGCGGATTCGCTCCCCCGCCGGGGTTCTGAGCCGAACCGGCGCTGCCCGTAGCCCGGCATGCTCGCCCCGGCAGCATGCATCGCGCCGCCTCTGGAGACGGGCCGGGTCACCGGCCGACGAGCCGCGGGCCCCCGGCACGGACGAAGTGCCGGAAGTCGAGGACGGGTGATGAGAGCGACGTCGTGGTCGATGCAGCTCTGGGCGATCAGCGCGTCGGCCACCGGTGCCCGGCGATGCAGCCGCAGCACCTTGGCCCGCAAGGCTCCGGCTCGCTCCCAGTACCCGTCGAGCAGTTCCAGGCGCGGATCTGGACGAGCAGCCCCGCGACGTCACGCGGCAGTTTCGGGTCGCTGAGCATCTCCGTCAGCACGACGGGCGGCAGACATGCCTGCCGATTGGCGAGGCACTGGTACCAGCAGGGATACCGCATGCCAATACGGCAGCCCGCGCGCCACCGCGCGGACGGCCGCCCTCAGCTCCGCCAGGGCTCGACCAGGATCTTGGCGTGCTCGTCGGGGTTGGCGAGATCGCGGAAGGCCTGGGCCACGCCCTCGACGCCGACGCGGCCGGTCACCAGCGGCGCCACGTCGATCCGGCCGTCGGCGAGCGCCGCGAGCGTGTCCATGAACTCGCCGGGCGTGTAGCCCAGCACGAATTGCAGGCTGAGCTCCTTGTTGATGCCGATCAATGGTCGGATGGTGTCGTCGTCCATGCAGACGCCGGCGACCACGATGCGCGCGCCGCGGGGCGCCTGGCGCATGAGGTCGCGCAGCATGCCGGGGACGCCGACGCACTCGAACAGCACCGCGGGCCGCAGGTCGGCGACCTCGCGCCACGCCTCCATCACGGGGCGCGCCTTCGGGTCGACGACGACATGCGCGCCCAACCGCTCGGCCAGCGCGCGGCGGCGAGGCGAGAAATCGGCGGCCACGATGGGCTCGACGCCACGCAGCTTGAGCGCCGCGATCACCGCGAGGCCGACGGGTCCGCATCCGACCACCAGGGCGGCGTCGTGCGGCTCGAGTCGCGCCTTCTCGACCGCGTGCCAGCCCACGGCCATGGGCTCGGTGAGCGCCGCATGCTCCGTCGGCAGCCCGTTCGGCACCGGCAGCGCCAGCGCCGCGGACAGCACCATCAGCTCGGCGTATCCGCCCGGGATGTCGTTCGAGTAGCCGATCCCGTAGATCTGGGCACCCCGGAACAAGAGGGGCATCGACACCACGCGCTCGCCCGGCTGCGCCATGCCGGCCGTGTCGGGTCCGTAGTCGACCACCTCGGCGCAGAACTCGTGCCCCATCACGAGATCGCGCGATGGGTCGAGGTGGAAGGGCGTGTCCGCGTCGCGCGTCGCTTCCACCATCTTGTCGGCGTGGGTGAGCGCATGCAGGTCGGAGCCGCAGATGCCGCACGCCAACGTGCGCACCAGCACCTCGCCCGCGCCCGGCTCGGGGTCCGGCATCGTGTCGACGACGATCTGCGAGTTTCGCATCACGGCTGCGCGCATACGGGTCTTCTCGCCCTCCGGCCTCCGGGGCGCAAGGGGCCCCGCCCAGCCCACACCCAGTCGCACCCCGCCCCGTGCCGTGCCACAAGGAGCCCCCATGCCCGACGCCGTCGACCGCCTGATCGAGATCCTCGACCTCGAGGAACTCGACGTGAACCTCTTCCGCGGTCGCAGCCCGCAAGAAAACCGGCAGCGGGTGTTCGGCGGCCAGGTTGCCGGTCAGGCGCTGGTCGCCGCGGGCCGCACCGTCGAGCGGGGGCAGGTCCACTCGCTGCACGCCTACTTCCTGCGTCCGGGCGATCCGACGACCCCGATCCTCTACCAGGTGGATCGCATTCGCGACGGCCGCACCTTCACCACCCGCCGCGTGGTCGCCGTGCAGCACGGCCAGGCCATCTTCAACCTGGCGGCGTCGTTCCAGCCCGACGAGGCGGGCCCGTCGCACCAGGCGCCGATGCCCGACGCGCCGGACCCCGACAGTCTGCCGCCGCTCGCCGAGCGCATCGCCAAGGTGAAGGATTCCCTGCCGCCGGAAGCCCTCGAGTGGCTGACGCGCGACCGTCCCATCGAGATACGCCCGGTGGTGGCGGGCAACCCCTTCAAGCCCGTCGCGCGGCCGCCCAGGCAACTGGTCTGGCTGCGGGCGAATCGCCGCCTCCCCGACGACTACCTGCTGCACCAGTGCATCGTCGCGTACGCGTCGGACCTGACGCTCCTCGACACGGCCACCCTGCCGCACGCCATCGCGTGGAACGACCCGAGCCACGTGATGGCGAGCCTGGATCACGCCATGTGGTTCCACCGCCGATTCCGGGCGGACGAATGGCTGCTCTACGCCCAGGACAGCCCGTCCGCCCACGGAGCACGCGGCTTCACCATGGGGCACCTCTTCACGCGCGAGGGCCTGCTGGTGGTCAGCGTGGCGCAGGAGGGGCTGATCAGGCCGGTGGGGCCTCCGGCACCGGCATCGGCACCGGCGGGCTCTTGACCTTCTTCGCCTCGGCGATGAAGCGCGCGCACGCTTCGGCGCAGGCGCGGCAAACCGGATGCTTGTCGGCGTGCTTGCGGCACTCCTGCTCGCAGTCGGCGCAGACGTTGATGCAGGGGCTCAGGAACTCGCCCAGCCGCTTGGCATCCAGCGTGGCCAGGCTGGCCACCGCGCGACACGCCGCCACCATTTCCTGGACCGCCCGCGCGCAGCCCGCCAGGGAGGTGTCGCCGTTGGCGAAAAACCCCAGGCAGTGGGCGATACAGGTCTCTCCCTCTGCCACGCAGGCACGGGCCGCCTCGACGAGCGCCTGACCCTGGCCGTGCTCGTGGTCGGCATGCTCGTCGGTCTCGGTGGCGGCGATCGACACGCCTGCCGCCATCATCGTCCCCGCCCCACCGAGCAGGAGATCACGACGGCTGATCGAGCTCTCCATGTCTGCACCTCCCGCGCGAGAGGTAGCATGCATCGCCGGAGCGCTCCAGCCGCGTCCCGCACGCGGCCCACACGTGGACACGGGGGAACCCGGCGCGCTACTGAGCGCGCATGAGCAGCGTCGCGTTGATCACAGGAGCCTCCGCCGGATTGGGGGTCGATTTCGCCCGGCTGTTCGCACGCGACGGGCACGACGTCGTCTTGGTCGCGCGCCGCCGCGATCGGCTCGACGCGCTCGCGGCCGAGCTGACGGCGTCACGCCGCGTCGCGGCGCACGTGGTGCCGGCCGACCTCGGCGACCCGGCAGCGCCGCGCCGCATCCACGACGAGGTCCACCGTCTCGGGCTCGAGCTCGACTACCTGGTGAACAACGCCGGCTTCGGAGCCACCGGCGCCTTCGCGACGACCGACGTCCGCCGGCAGGTGGAAATGGTGCAGGTGAACGTGACCGCCCTCGTCGAACTGACCGGCCTCGTCCTGCCGGGAATGATCGCGCGGGGACGGGGACGGATCCTGAACATCGGCTCGACGGCAGGCTTCCAGCCAGGCCCCTTCATGGCGACGTACTATGCGACCAAGGCGTTCGTGAACTCGTTCACCGATGCGCTGGCCTGGGAGCTCGGCGGCACCGGCGTGACGGCCACGGTGAGCTGCCCTGGCGCCACCGCGACGGAGTTCGCCGGCCACGCGGGCAACGACACCTCGCTGCTCTTCAAGTTCGGGGCCGCCGATTCCGCCAGCGTCGCCAGCGAGGCCTATGCGGCCATGATGGCCGGCAAGCGCATGGTCGTGCACGGGCTGTTCAACAAAGTGGCTGCCCAGTCGGTTCGCGTCAGCCCGCGGAGCCTCGCCCTCGCGCTCGCCAGCCGGCTCAACCAGGGCTGACCGCCGCAAGACACGGCTCGTGCGGAATGCTAGAGGGGTGCCCCATGCACGGGTCATCGCTCCTCGCCGCGCTCGCGTTGCTCTTGGCTGGGATCTCTGGCGCCCACGCATCCACGCCGCGGGAATGGCGCTTCGACGTCTTCCTGGGCGACAGGCCGATCGGCACCCAGGTGTTTCGAGTGAGCGACGAAGGGTCGCGGCAGCGCGTCCGGACCGAAGCCAAGTTCGACGTCGACATCCTCTTCATCAACGCCTACAGCTACCGGCACCGCAACGAGGAGGTGTGGGAGCAGGGCTGCCTCGCCTCGATCGAGGCCGACACCGACGACAACGGGACGCCGTTCCGGGTGAAGGGCGCCCTGGGCGCCGACGGCTTCGCCGTCGAGACGCAGACGACACGGACCACGCTCCCGTCCTGCGTCCGCTCCTTCGCCTATTGGAACCCGCAGTACCTGAAGGCACCGAAACTGCTGAACGCGCAGACCGGGGAGTTCGAGAACGTGATGCTGCGCCGGCTCGGCGACGACGTGCTCGACGTGCGGGGCGAGAAGCGCCCGGCTCATCACTACGCGCTGGAAGGTCCGGCGCTGCGCATCGAGCTCTGGTACTCGCCCGACGACGAATGGCTCGCACTCGAATCGTCCAGCAATGGCGGCCGCACGATCCGCTACGTGCGGCAGTAACCCCGGCGGCGGCCCGCTCGCCGTCGCTTGCGACGACGCGGGTCGCCGCGCTAGCTGAGTGCCATGGCCCGGTTGCCCTATGTCGAGCCCACCGCCGCGTCGCCGGAGGTCCGGGAGACGCTGGAACGCCTGCCCGTCCCGCTGAACGTGTTCCGCATGATGGCGCACGCCGAGACGGCGTTCCGGCCACTGATCCACCTCGGCACCGCCATCCTGGGTCGCCAGGACCTCGACCCGCGGCTGCGCGAGCTGCTGATCCTGTTGGTGGGGCGGCGCTCACCGGCACCCTACGAATGGACCCAGCACGTCGCGATCGCGCAGGCGGTCGGCGTCTCGGAGGAGCAGATCGCGGCGGTCGAGTGCGGCGCGCTCGACGCGCCCTGCTTCGACGCCCCCACCCGGGCCGCGCTCGCCGCCGGCGCCGAGCTGCTCGAGCGGCCCCGCCTGTCGGATTCCGGCTTCGCCACGCTGGCAGGGCACTTCCCCCCGCGCGAGATCGTCGAGCTGCTGGTGACCGTGGGCTACTACATGATGCTCGCCCGCATCCTGGAGTCGACGGCCGTGGACCCGGATCCGCCGATGGGCGCGGCCGTCGCGGACGCCGCGCGCCGGTGACCTCGCGCGCACGCTTCCTGGTGGCGAACCGGCTGCGCCACCATCTGCTCGAGTGGGGCGTGGGCGGGCCGGTCGTGCTCCTGCTGCACGGCTTTCTCGAGCACGCCCACACCTGGGATCTCGTCGCCCCGCGCCTGGCCGCCGCGGGGCACCACGTCTTCGCGCTCGACTGGCGCGGCCATGGCGACTCGGAGTGGATCGGCGCCGGCGGCTACTACCACTTTGCGGACTACGGCGCCGACCTGGCGTTCCTGCTGCGCGCGCTGGGCGGCCGCGCCGCGCTGGTGGCACACTCGATGGGCGCCACCGCCGCGATGCATTACGCCGGCATCGAGCCGGAGCGCGTCGCGGGGCTCGTGCTGGTCGACGGCTTGGGTCCGCCCGACATGGAGCAGCAGGACGTCGTCGCGCGCCACCGGGCGTGGCTCCGCGACCTCGCCCGCGTGGCCGGGCGGCAGCCCACGCCGATGACGCTCGACGAAGCCACCGACCGGCTGAGCGAACGGTTTCTGCGCTTCTCCCCCGCGGTCGCGCGCCAGATGGCGGAACACGGCACGCGCGCGGTCCCGGGCGGCGTCGTGTGGAAGTTCGACCCGCTGCACCAGACGAACTCGCCGGTCCCCTTCTCCCGCGCCCGCGCCATGGCGTTGTGGCGGGAGGTCGCCTGCCCGGTGCTCCACCTGGAGGGCGGCGAGAGCGGACTGCGGCTCGACGCCGCCGACAAGGCCGAGCGGCTCGCGGCGATGCGGGCTCGCTCCGCGACCATCCCCGGCGCGGGCCACCATCCCCACCTCGAACGCCCCGAGGTCTTCGCCGATCTCGTACTCGACTTTCTCGGAGGACTCCCATGCGCGGACTCATGATGGACTCGCAGCTGACGATCCGCTCGCTGATCGAGCGGGCCGCTCTCCTGTTTCCGGCGAAGGAGATCGTCAGCCGGACCCCCGACGGGCTGCACCGCTACACCTACGGCGACGTGGCGCGTCGCGTGACGCGGCTGGCCGGTGCGCTGCAGGCGCTCGGCGTCGTGCCCGGCGACCGGGTGGGCACCTTCGCGTGGAACACCCACCGGCATCTGGAGCTCTACCTGGGCGTCCCGTCGATGGGCGCTGTGCTGCACACGGTGAACATCCGGCTCTTTCCCGAGCAGATCACGTACATCATCAACCACGCCGCCGATGCGGTGCTCTTCCTCGACGAGGCGCTGGTGCCCCAGCTCGAGCCGCACGCCGCCGCGTTGCAGACCGTCCGCGCGTTCGTCGTGATGGGCGACGGCCCGCTGCCCCAGACTCCGCTCGGGCCGCTCCATCGCTACGAGGACCTGCTCGCCGCCGCGCCGGAGTCGTTCGACTGGCCCGCCCTCGACGAGCACGACGCGGCGGCCATGTGCTACACCTCGGGCACCACCGGCAACCCCAAGGGCGTCGTGTACAGCCATCGCGCGCTCGTCCTGCAGTGCTACGCGCAGTGCATGAGCGACGCCTTCGGGCTCTGCGAGGCCGACCGGGTCATGTCCGTGGTCCCGATGTTCCACGCGAACGCCTGGGGCCTGCCCTTCAGCGCCACGATGGTCGGCGCGTCGCAGATCTACCCGGGCGTGCAGCCGACGCCGCGCGACATCGCGCAGCTCGTGCAGGACTTCCGCGTCACCGTCACCGCGGGCGTGCCCACGGTGCTGCTCGGCCTGCTGCAGGTCCTCGAGCAGGAATCGTTCGACCTCTCGAGCCTGCGCGCGGTCCCGTGCGGCGGCTCGGCGGTGCCCGAGAGCCTGCTGGCGCGCTACGATGCGCTCGGCGTGCCCGTCATCCAGGCTTGGGGCATGACCGAGACGTCGCCGCTGGCCACGGTGTCGCGCCCGCGCAGCTCCATGGCCGACTGGAGCGCCGAGCGGCAGCGCACGGTGCGCGCCAAGCAGGGCATGCCGCTGCCCGGGGTCGAGATCCGCGTGGTGGACGACGCGGGCGCGCCGCTGCCCTGGGACGGCAAGAGCGTCGGCGAGCTCGAGGTGCGGGGGCCATGGATCGCGGCGGCGTACTACGAGGACCGACGCTCGGCCGATGCCTTCCACGACGGCTGGTTCCGCACCGGCGACGTGGTGACGATCGACGCCGATGGCTACGTCCAGATCACCGACCGGGCCAAGGACGTGATCAAGAGCGGCGGCGAGTGGATTTCCAGCGTCGAGCTGGAGAACCTCATCGTCGGGCACCCCGACGTGCTGGAGGCGGCCGTCATCGGCCTGGCGCACGAGCGCTGGCAGGAGCGGCCGCTCGCCTGCGTGGTGGCGAAACCCGGCCGGACGGTGACCCGCGAGGCGATCCTCGCCTACCTGGAGCCGCGCGTCGCACGCTGGTGGCTGCCGGACGACGTGGTGTGCGTCGAGAGCCTGCCCAAGACCAGCGTGGGGAAGCTGGCGAAGCGCGAGCTGCGGGAGCGGTTCCAGGGCCACCGCTGGCCGGGCGCCTGACACCCGCGCCTGGCGCGGACGACCTCACACCCGGAGCAGCGTGGTCGTCGTGGTGGTGCTCGTCGTCGTGGTGCTCGTGCTGGTGGTGCTCGTCGTCGTGGTGCTCGTGGTGGTCGGGGCGCAGGCGACGCCCTCCGGCTCGTCGAACTCGCATTCACCGTCGCCACGCGGCCCCTTGCAGCAGATGAAGTACTCCGGATCGAGACGCCCGGGATTGTTGCTGTCGAAGTCGGTGTTGTCGTTGGGAGCGCACACGGCTCGCAGGTCCGTGCACTGGCGATTGCGGCAGGCGCGCTGGCACTTCGGCAGCGCGTCCACGCTGTCGCCGCAGCTCTGCTGGCACCGCGTGTAGCAGTTGCTCGCAATGCGCGCGATGCACTGCCGCTGACACCGCGATCCGTCCGGCCTGAGCGGCGGACTGGTGGTGGTCGTGACCGTCGTGGACGTGGTCGTCGTGGTGCCGCTTCCCGACGTGGTCGTGGTGGTGGACGTGGTGGACGTGGTCGTCGTCGAATCGGCCGATGGAGTGATCAACAGCGCCGATACCGGCACGGCACAACCGCAGGCCGCGTCGCGCACACAGCGGCGGCGGGCCGTGTTCGCCGCGGAGACCGCTCTCCGGCTGCACCGCGCTCGCGCGCGCTGCTTGAAGAGGGTCCAGGCGCCGTTCACGTCCACCCGCCGGGTGCGCAGGCACCGGTTCAGCGCCCGAATGGTGCGGCCGCAGCTTCCCGCCTCCTCGGGCGC
Source organism: uncultured delta proteobacterium (assembly GCA_963851365.1). Classification (GTDB taxonomy): domain Bacteria; phylum Desulfobacterota; class Binatia; order DP-6; family DP-6; genus CAVQLX01. The sequence goes on from CAWKPA010000004.1 coordinate 586,704, forward strand.
CTGGTCTTTGCAGACGCCGAGCGCGATGTTCGCGTCCATGATGCGGTTCTGCCGGCCGGCAATCAGATTGTCGGCCTCCGGACAGTCGTCGAGCAGCGTCGAATCGTAGCACTCTCGGCAGGCCTCACGGTCCTCCGTCGGGCACCGAGCGGCTCCCGCGATCGGCGGCAACAGCACCGGCCACGCCAGGAACAGGCACGCCATCAACGCCCTTCGCACGACCGGCACCGCTCTGGCTGCTACATGCCCACAGGGGGGCGGTCAACTTGCCGCGCCGCAGCGCCAGGACTCCCGCAACTGGTACATGCCCTGGAACAGCGCCGCGACGTCGATGGGGGCGTCCCACGGCTCGCCGCGCAACTCGCGGTAGGCGCGCTCCACATTGAAGAGCATGCGCTCGGGCTCGGTCCAGCGGGCATAGGGGCCGGGGTCGATGCGCTTCGCGGCGTCGAGCGGCGACAGGCCCTCGGCGAACGCGCGCGCCGACTCGGCATGGACGTATTCCAGATAGGCCTTCATCTCGCGGGGACCTTCGAGGCCGCAGAGCGGGCCGTGGCCGGGGACCACGACGGCGGGATCGAGGGCGACGATCGTGTCGAGGGCCCGAACCCACTGCGCCTGCGTCCCCTCCCAGCCGATCGGCGTGCAGAGGCGAAAGAGCACGTCGCCGGTGAAGACCACGCGCTCGCGCGGCAGGTGCACCAGGAGGTCGCCGGCGGTGTGCGCCGGTCCGACCCAGAGTAGTTCGACCGCAACGCCGTCCAGATCGAGGTCGAGCCGGTCCTCCACCAGCGTGGTGGGCGGACGAAGTTCGATGTCGCTGAAATCCCAGTCGGCGAGCAGTTGCGCCATGCGGGCGATCGCCGGGTCGGGGCTGCCCGTGGCTCCGCGCAGCGCCTGCATCATCTGCGGGCTCTCGCGCCCGAACTGCTCGGCGCACAGCCGGTGGCCGATGATCTCCGATCCGGCGAAGAGCTGATTGCCCCAGCAGTGGTCGCCGTTGCGGTGCGTGTTGACCACGCGCCGCGCCGGGCCCTTCCAGACACGGGCATACTGCGCAATCAGCTCGCGGGTGTGCGGCAGGTCCCAGAAGGTGTCGACGACGACCCCGCCGCCCGCGGTGACGAGGCCCGAGTTGCTCGTGCCGAGCCCCTTCTCCTCCTGCAGGCAGGCGTAGACCGACGGGGCCAGCTCCACGAGTTCCATGGTGCGCCCGTAGCACCCGGGGTCGCGCGGAGGCAACGGCTCTTTCGGCGGCGACCCGGAACGTAGTACCACGGCCCCATGAAATTCGGAGTGATGTACGCCAACGCCGGGCCCTTCGCGTTCCCGGAGATGCTGACCCATCTCGCCACCACCGCGGAGCGCTGCGGCATCGAGTCGCTGTGGGCCGTCGAGCACGTCGTCATCCCGCTGGGGTACGAATCGAAGTACCCCTACGACCCGTCGGGCAAGCTGCCCGCCCCCGAGCAGGTGCCGATGCCCGATCCGCTGATCGCGCTGGCGTACGCGGCGGCGGTGACGACGACGATCCGGCTCGCCACCGGCATCCTGATCCTCCCGCAACGCCATCCGCTCTACGTCGCGAAGGAAGTCGCCAGCCTCGACGTCCTCTCCCATGGCCGCATGATCCTCGGCATCGGGATCGGGTGGCTCCAAGAGGAGTTCGACGCGCTCGGCATCCCGTTCGACTCCCGCGCCGCGCGCACTGCCGAGGCGGTCCGCGCCATCCGGTCGCTGTGGAAGCCGGATGCCGAGCCGTTCCAGGGCAAGTTCTACCGATGGGGGAAGGTCGAATCGCATCCGAAGCCGGTGCAGCAACCCGGCGTGCCGATCGTGGTGGGCGGGCACACCGAACTCGCGGCGCGCCGCGCGGCCCGCTACGGCGACGGCTTCTTCCCGGGCGTCGCCGAGGAGGACAAGCTGGTCTGGCTGCTCGGCATCATGCGCGACGAGTGCGCGAAGCTCGGGCGCGACCCGTCGACCATCGAGGTGACGTCGGGCCGGGCCGCGCCGGACCTCGACGGCGTGCGGCGGCTCCATGACCTCGGCGTGTCGCGCTTCATGGTGCCGCCGCCGGCCTTCGACCCCGACGGCATCACGCGGGGATTCGAGCAGCTGGGCGAGCTGATCGCGAAGGCCGGGTGATCCCCACCGTCACTTGTCGGCGTGCTTGGCCTGGCGGACGCCGATATCGCGCTGCACCTTGAGCTGGTCGTCGACGGCCTCGATCACGTGCGAGGCCATTTCGCCGATCTCCCGGTTGATGCGACGGATGGCGTCGTAGACGCTGCCGATCGTGCGCGCGCTGGTATCGCGCACGGCCGAGCTGGTGTCGTCGAGCAGCCCGCGCTGTTCGAGGACCGAGAACGGCAGGTCGGCGATGATCTTGTGGATCTGCTCGACCGTGGTCGCGCCCTGGTCGACGGCCTCCTGCACCAGATCCTTGACGGCTTCGATACGCAGCAAGGTCTTGGACATGTCATGCCTCCACGGGCTTCGGGCTGCCGCCGAACGACGGCAGGCTGTGAACGATGATGCGCCGGACGACCGAGAGGAACTGCCGCACGAACGACCCGGTATTGTAGTGCTGGCCGTGGCGGGCGGCGATCTCCCGCACGCGGGGCGCCATCTCGGCATAGCGCCGCGCGGGGACGTCTGGGAAGAGGTGGTGCTCGATCTGGTGGCTCAGGTTTCCGGAGAGCAGGTGGAAGACCGGCCCCCCCTCGAGATTGCTCGAGCCGCGCAGCTGGCGCAGGTACCAGTGGCCGCGGCTCTCGCCCTCCACCACCGACGCGGGGAACACCTCCACGTCGGCGGTGAAGTGCCCGCAGAAGATGATGGCGAACGACCACAGGTTCCGGATCAGGTTGGCGCCCAGGTTGCCCGCGAAGACGAACGGCGCCAGCGGGCCGGCCAGGATCGGGAACACGACGTAGTCCTTGGCGAGCTGCCGCGCGCCCTTGCGGAGCACCGGGGCCACCGTGCGCGCGAGTTCGGCGGGCGATCGTTCGCCGTCGAGCACGCGGTCGAGCTGGGCGTCGTGCAGGGCGATGCCCCAGTTGAACACCACGGCGAGCGCCATCGCATAGAGGGGCTGGGGCAGATTGCGGACCGACCACGGCTGCTCGGGGAAGAGCCGGAGCAGACCGTAGCCGATGTCGCGGTCGCGCCCGAGCACGTTCGTCCAGGTGTGGTGCTCCAGGTTGTGGGAGTGGCGCCACTCGTCGCCGGGGCAGACCGTGTCCCACTCGAAGGTTTGCGAGTGCAGCGCGGGGTCCTGCATCCAGTCGTATTGCCCGTGCATGACGTTGTGGCCCAGTTCCATGTTGTCGAGGATCTTCGACAGGCCGAGCAACGCCGTGCCGGCGAGCCAGGCCGGGGGCAGCAAGCTCAGGTAGAGCAGGCCGCGGCCGCCGGCCTCGGTATAGCGCACGGCCGCATGGACGCGGCGGATGTACCGGGCATCGTCCTCGCCGAGCGCCGCGCACACCTCGTCGCGGAGGGCGTCGAGCTCGTGACCGAAGCGGTCGAGCTCCTCGGCCGTCAAGGGGCGGGATCGCGTCGTCGTCATACCATCCTCCTTCACAGGGCCAGCACCAGGTCGCCGGCGGCCCGGACGGCGCACAGCTGGATCGGCTCGCCATTCTCATCGCCCAGACGGCCGGTGCGGAGCGCTTCCACGCTGCCGGATGTCTTGAGGCACGTGCACTGCCGGCAGATGCCGGCGCGACAACCGTGGCGAGGCGACAGGCCGGCCGCTTCCAGCTCCTCGAGCAGACTGCGCTCGCCGGGCACCGTCACCGTTCGCCCGCTCGCCGCGCAGCGCACGGTGGCGGGGCCGCGACCGGCGCCGGCCCGCCGCGGCGGCGCGAACCATTCGCGCCGCAACCGCCCGGCGACCTGCGCCTCCTGCCAATGGCGTTCGACCGCCCGCATCAGGGGCTCCGGGCCGCAGACGTAGGTCAGCCGCTCGCGGAAGTCGGGCGCCACGACGGCGAGGTGGGAAGGTCCGAAGCGGCCCGCGAGCGCGCCGGCGCCGGCGTCGCGCGTGTAGGCCGGCTGCACGCGCAGGCCGGGCACCGCGGCGACCAGCTCGGCCAGCACGTGCCGTCCGATCAGCTCCTCCGCCCGCGGCGCATAACACAGCAGCGCCACGTCGCGGCGCTCTCCTCGGGCCGCGAGGGTACGCAGCATGGAGAGGAACGGCGTGATGCCCGTGCCGCCGGCGACGAGCAGGAGCCGCGTGCCGGTATCGTCGGGCAGCGTGAAGTCGCCGTGGGCCTGACTCAGCTCGACGACGGCGCCGGGCCGCAGTCGCTCGTGGATCCAGCCCGTCACGCGACCCGCTGGCTGCCGGCCGACGGTCAGCCGTAGCGCCGCGTCGGTGGCGGCGCCCGCGAGCGAGAACGTCCGCGCCAGCCGCCGACCGTCGATCTCGACGGTCAGGGCCACGTGCTGACCCGCGCGGAAGCCGCCCCACCGGCGGTTCGGGCGGAGCACCAGCGTGCGCGCGCGCGGGGACTCCCACTCGAGGGACTCGACCCGCGCGAGGACGCGGTCGCTGGCGAATAGAGGGTCCAGGTGGCGGGCCCAGAATTCGACCGTGTCGGCGCGGACGAGGCGGGTCAGCATCGAAATCGACTCCTTTGGGTGAACGACTGTGCACCAACCAATACCGCGCCGCGGGGCCATTAGTCAACAGTCGTTCACTCAAAGCACCCGGCCCAGCGAAAACCGACAGACAAGTAAAGGGCATTTGGTGAACAAACGTTCCCGTGATACGCAGGCTCCATGAGCCTCCGCCTCCAACGCAAGCTCGCCACCCGGCGCGCGCTGCTCGATGCCGCGCTGGCGCTGATGGCGGAAGGCCGGAGCTACGGAGCGCTCTCGCTTCGCGAGGTCGCGCGCGCCGCGCAGGTGGTCCCGACCGCCTTCTATCGTCACTTCCAGGACATGGACGAGCTCGGGCTCGCCCTGGTGGACGAGACCTTCGTGACGATGCGCCGGGTGCTTCGGGAGGTCCGGCAGGCCGCGCGGGGCGCCGTCGCGACGGCGACCGAGGCGGTCCGCACGTACCTGGGGGCCATCCGCGCCCACCGGCGGGCGTTCGAGTTCGTCGCGCGCGAGCGCTACGGGGGCACGCCCGTGGTTCGCGCCGCCATCGCGCGCGAGGTGCGGTTCTTCGTCGGCGAGTTGGCCGACGACCTCGGCGCCCTGCCCGCCCTCGCCCACCTCGGTCGCGAGCGCCTCGAGGTCGTCGCCCATCTGATCGTCAGCACGGGCGCGACCTTCACCGGCGACGTGCTCGACGTCCCGAATGGTGCGGGCACGGCCGACGCCGAAGCGGCCCTGGCAGCGCGGACGGTGCGCCAGCTGCACCTGATCGCGCGGGGCGCCGCGGCCTGGCGCGACGGTGCGGCGACCTGACGCCTTTCCCGGGGCCCGATCATATGCTTCCTCTGTAGGTGGCGGCGCGTGCCCGAGCCGAGCCGCCGAGGAGGACGAGCAGGTGGTGAAGAAGGCTGACAAGGCCCCCGCGCCGCGCAAGGCCCGCGAGACGCCCGCCGCGACGAAGGCGCGCAAGCCGACGGCCCCCAAGGCGTCCGCGGACACGGCCGCCCGGGCAGCACCGGCGACCCGGCCCGCAGGGCGAGAGGCCCCGCAGGCCGACCGGACCCTCGACGGTGCGGTGGATTCGTTGCGGCGGCTCTTGAGCGAGCTGCTCGAGCAGCGGCTCGAGGCCGTCGCCCGCGACCTCGCGGACGTGCGCCGGGTGCTGACGTCGGGCGCCGATTCCGAGACCGCGCTCGACCGCATCGACGAGCTGCTCGACCGGGTCGGGGCGGTGCGCTTCGTGGCCGAGCCGCTCGACGTGGTCGATCCGCTGATCCATACCGTGGTCGCGGAGCGGCCCGGCGGGGGGACGCCCCGCGGGGTGGTGCTGGAAGGGGTGCGGCCGGGATTCCGGAGCAGCCGGGGGCTGGTGTTGGCCAAGGCGGCGGTCGCCGTCAGCGCGGGGTGAGGTGGCGGGATGGCACGGATCGGTATCGACTTCGGCACGACGAACACGGTGGTGGTGGCGAGCGACCGCGGGCGCTACCCGGTGGTCCCGCACGGGGCGGACACGGCCATCGGCCGCGTGGTCCGCGACATCTTCCCATCGCTCGTCGCGTGGGACGAAGAGGGGCAACGGCTGCTCTTCGGGCCCGACGCCGAGCGCCACGCGGCGCGGGGCGACGGGCGCGGCGTCATCCGGTCGCTCAAGCGCGTGCTGCGCGACTGGGTGGGCGGCGGTCGCGTGGCCACGCACGTCAAGCCGCGCGGTTTCGACACCCTCCACCTGCTGACGCGCTTCGCGGGGGCGCTCCGCACCTCGCTCGACGCGTCCGGCCTCTTCCCCGACGGGGAGCCGCTGGAGGCGGTCGTCACCTGGCCCGCCAACGCCAACGGCGCGCAGCGGTGGGTGACCCGCGCCGCCTTCCGCGAGGCGGGATTCGACGTCATCGGCACGCTCAGCGAGCCGGCTGCCGCCGCCGTCGAGTACGCCAACCGCTTCACCCAGGGCGACCGTCCGGCCTCCCGCCGGCTGCACGCCACGGTGCTGGTCTTCGACTTCGGCGGCGGGACCTTCGACGCCTCGCTGGTCCGCATCGACGGCACCGACTTCACCGTCCTCGATACCGCCGGCGTCGAGGCGCTCGGCGGCGACGATCTCGACCGCGTGCTGGCGGAGCTGTTCGCGCGTCGCATGAAGGTCCCCTTCGAGGAGCTTTCGCCGCTACAGCTCGAGCTGCTGCTGCAGCACGCCCGGCGGCAGAAAGAGGGTATCGCCGCCGGCGGCGTCCGCTCGCTCACCCTGGCCCCGCTCGACGTCGGCATCAAGGCGAAGCCGTGCGCCGTCTCCGTCGCGGCTTATTTCAAGGCGCTCCGCGAGGTGGTCGCGCCGGCCATCGACGCGGTGGACCGGCTGATCGCGGGCGACGCCGCCGCGCGGGCCGGTGTCGCTCCCGAGACCCTGGATGCGATCTACCTGGTCGGCGGCTCGTCCCGCCTGCCGCTGCTGTCGAAGCTGCTCGCGGCCCGCTTCCCCGGACTCAAGCAGGTGGTGACCGACAAGCCCTTCACCGCCACCGCCATGGGCGCCGCCATCCACGCGGCCGACGCCACCACCATCCGCGACATCCTCTCCCGCCACTTCGGCGTCGTCCGCCTCGCCGACCACGGCCAGCGCGAGGTATTCGCGCCGATCTTCCCCGCCGGCATGCCCCTCCCCCCGCGCGGCGCGGAGCCCGTCGAGCGGCGCGTCGAGTACGCCCCGCGGCACAACATCGGCCACCTGCGTTATCTCGAGTGCACGGCGATCGACGACACCGGCCGGCCCGCGCTCGGCGTGCGCCCCTGGTCCGACGTGCTCTTTCCGTACGACCCGGCCATCCCCGTCGACCAGCGCGTGACGCCCGCCGACGTGCGGGACCGCGAGGACCTCCTCGGCTCGGCGGTCAGCGAAACCTACGCGTGCGACGGCGACGGTGTAATCTCGGTGCGGGTGAGCCGGCCCGACGGCCAGAGTCGATCATTCGAGATCTTCCGGTCGTAGCGCGCCCCGCCCTACACCCGGCCGGCAAGGGCCCGCTCCACCCAGCGGCGGTAGCTCTCGTAGGGCAGCGCACCGGGGACCGCGACATCGTTGCCCTGCAGCTGCACCGCCGGCACGCCCGAAAGGCCGATCGTCACCGCCTCGTTGTGCTCCCGAACGACCGCTTCGACCAACGCCTGATCGCCGGCGCGGGCGAACGCACCGGCGGGCAGACCCGCCTCGTCCCACAATGCGATCAGCGTGGCGGCGGCGGTGATGTCGCGGTTCTCGCCGAAGTAGGCCTCGAGCAGTCGCGCGTGCATGCGGTCGAAGGCGTCAGGGCCCAAGGTCCCCGCCGCCTTCGCGATCAGGTGTGGCGGCATGCTGTGCGAGGGCGGCCCGGCATCGGTCTCCCAGACGCGGAAGGCGGGCGCGTCGGGCTCGGACGCCGGGCGGGCCCAGCTGCGGGTGTAGACCTTGAACTCCTCCAGCGGGCGGGCGGAGCCGGGGTGGGGCCGCAGCAGGTAGCTGCGCCATTCGACCGTCACCCGGCCGGCGAGCTCCTCGCGCAGGCGGCGCAGCCGCGTCGCCGCCACGTAGCACCAGGGGCAGAGGTAGTCCGACCACACCACCAGGCGAACCGGCGCGTCGCTCACGGCTCCACCATGGGGTGTTCCTCGGACATCCACAGCGGCGACCGCGCGTGATCGATGAAGCGCCGCTCGTCCTCATAGAGCTCGATGCCGGCGGCTCGTCCTTCCGCCGACGCGGTCGCGGCCGCGAAGTCGTCGAGGCCGTCCCACCACAGCTCGGCCACGCCGTCGAACTCCCCGGGCGCGCCCCGGGCCTCGGCCAGCGCCGCGTTGACGGGATGATCGAGGCTGTGGCTCTGCACGTAGCGGCGGATGCGCAGCGCGCTCGCATGCCGGCGTACGAGCGGACCGTGCGTCTCGCGCCAGTAGCGCTGGAACTCCGCGCGCGAGAGATGCGGCAACCGCCGGCAGCAGAAGACGAGCTTCACCATCGCCCCACGACCGCGTATCAAGTGCGACCGCGCATGGCTAGACCCGCAGCCCTGCGGGGCGATGGCGGCCCTCTGGTTTGCGTTCCGGTCCTCCAGGGTTCTAGGGTCCTCCCGGAGGGAGACGACCCATGACGACGGTCGACGAGATAGCCGCTGACGTGTTCCGCATCTCGACATACGTGCCCGAGGCCGACCTGCAGTTCAGCCAGTTCCTCGTGCGCGACGACGAGCCGCTGCTCTTCGAGACGGGCATGAAGGCGCTGTTTCCCGCGATCCGCGACGCGGTCGCCACGGTGATCGATCCGGCGACTCTGCGCTGGGTCGCGTTCAGCCACTTCGAGGCCGACGAGTGCGGCTCGCTGAACGAATGGCTGGCGCTGGCGACGCACGCGCAGGCCGCGTGCAGCTTCGTGGGCGCCGTCGTCAGCGTCGACGACTTCGCCCTCCGCCCGGCCCGGAAGCTCGCCGACGGCGAGGAGTTCGCCACCGGCACGAAGCGCTTCCGCTTTCTGCACACCCCGCACGTTCCGCACTGCTGGGAAGCGGGCATGTTGTTCGAGCAGACCGGAGGCACGCTCTTCTGCACTGATCTGCTGCACCAGGGCGGGCGGCGGCCGCCAGTCGGCGGCCCGGAGCTGCTGGATGCCTGCCGCCAGTCGCTGCTCGAGTACCAGCAGGGCCCCTTCGCGAACTACATCCCCTACACGCGCCTGACGGAGCCGAGCCTCGAGCGGCTCGCCGCGCTCCAGCCCAGCACTCTCGCCGCGATGCACGGCTCCGTCTTTCGCGGCGACGGCGCGCAAGCGCTGCGCGATCTCGGCCGAGTGTACGCCGACCTCCTGGCCTAGCGACGGCTCGAGCAAGACCGCCGTGCAGCAGTCTCGAGCGAAGACGGCGCGCGCGCAACCGGCCCGGCATGCTCCCGTCACGCCACGCCCGGAGGCCGCGTTCCCGAGCGGACCGCTCCTCGCCCTGCTCGCCGTCACGGGCGCCGTCTTCTGGCGGATGCTGGGGCACGAGCTCACGAACTGGGACGACCAGGCCTACGTGCTCGACAACGCGCTGCTGCGCGGTCCCGACTGGACCGCGATCTTCACCCGCCCGTTCCTCTCGAACTACCATCCGCTGACGCTCGTCACGCTCGCCCTCAACTACCAGGCCGGCGGCGTCGAGCCGTTCGGGTACCTGCTCGTCAACTGGGCGCTGCATCTGGTGAACGTCGCGCTCGTGTGCCGGTTCGCGTGGGTGCTCTCCGATCACCGGCCGTGGGTGGCGGTGTTCACGGCGCTGGTCTTCGCGCTGCATCCGATGCACGTCGAGTCGGTCGCGTGGGTCTCGGAGCGGAAGGATGTCCTCTACACCGCCTTCTACCTGCTCGCCCTGCTCGTCTGGTGGCGCTACCTGGAGCGCCGGCGCCGGCTCGACTACGGCTTGACGCTCGGCTGCTTCGTCCTCGCCCTGCTCTCGAAGCCGGCCGCGGTGATCCTGCCGGTCGTGCTGCTGCTGCTCGACTGGTGGCGCGCGCGGCCGGTGGACCGGACCCTCTGGCTCGACAAGGTTCCCTTCTTCGGGCTGTCGCTGGCCTTCGGTCTCCTCACCGTGTCGCTGCAGTCGACGACCGCGATCGCCTCGTGGGAGGAGTTCTCGCCGATCGACCGCCTCCTCTTCGGCTGCTGGGGGCTGGTGGCCTATTTGCTGCGGTTCTTCGTCCCGTGGCCCTTGTCGGCCTTCCACCCCTACCCGGCGCCCGGGCAGGCCGACTGGGCCGTTCGCCTGTCCCCCGTCGCACTCGCGCTCCTGGGCGCCGCGCTGTGGCGGTGGCGGCGCGAACGGGCGCTGGTCTTCGGCGCCGGCTTCTACACGGCGAACCTGCTCCTCGCGGTGCAGTTCTTCGCCGTCGGCTACACGCTGCTCTCGGAGCGCTACACCTACGTGCCCTACATCGGATTGGCCTTCGCGCTCGGGATGCTCCTCGAGGATCACGTCCCGGCGCTGCGTACCCCGACGGTGCGATGGGGGGTGGCCGGAGCGCTGGCGGCAATGCTCGCGGCCGCCACCGTCCCGCGCGTCGCCGTGTGGCGGGACGCCGACACGCTGTGGAGCGACGTCGTCCGGACCTATCCGGGCACCCCGATCCCGCACACCAATCTCGCCACGCACCTCTATCGCCAGGCGCTCGCCATGCCTGACCCCGAAGCGGCTCGGGCGCTGCTGGCGCGCGCACGCGCCAACGCCGACGCGGCGCTACGCGCCGACCCGAGGCACCTGAAGGCACTCGACGTCCGCAGCCTCGTCCACCTGCAGCTCGGTCGGCCCGACGCCGCGCTCGCCGACGCCGACACGATGATCGCGGCGGCGCCCAACGACCCCAAGGGCCATCTGCTCCGGGGCAGCGCCGCCGCCCGTCTGGAACAGTGGGACGAGGCGCTGGGGAGCTACGGGCGGGCGCTGGACCTCGATCCGGCCGACGCCGAAGCATGGCGCGCGCGCGGCATCGCCCTCTTCAACGGCAAGAAGGCGTACCGCGAGGCGCTCGACAGCTTCGACCGCGCGCTGGCGCTCGCGCCCGACGGGCGGACATACCTCGCGCGGTCCCGCACCCACCTGATCCTGGGCCAGCGCCAGGAGGCGATCCGCGACGCCCGCAGCGCCGCCGAGCGCGGCGTGCCGGTCCCCGACGACTACTGGGCGCTCCTCGCCCGCGAATGACGACACCTCCCGCACGCTCGACCGCCCGCCGCCGATGTGGCATGGCGCGGGATCGATGAGCGTCGATCCGATCCCCGTGTTGCGCGAGCGCGTGCGCCACGCGATGCGCGACGCATTCGGCGACATCGCCGACGCCGTCGACCCGGCCATCCACCGCTCGGCTCACGCCGACTACCAGGCCGACGTCGCGTTGGCACTGGCGCGCCTCGTGAAGCGCAACCCGCGCGAGGTCGCGACCGCACTGACCGAGCGGCTCCCCGCGGACGACCTGCTCGCCGACGCATCCGTCTCGGGTCCCGGATTCGTGAACCTCACCCTCCGCGCCGACGCGCTGGCCGCCCGGTTGCGCACCATGCTGGCGGACCCGCGGCTCGGCGTGCCGGCGGCGGCAGCGCCGGAGACCGTGGTGGTCGACTACTCGGCGCCGAACATCGCCAAGGAGATGCACGTCGGCCATCTCCGCAGCACGATCATCGGCGACGCCATCGTGCGGCTGCTCGCGTTCCAGGGCCACCGCGTGATCCGCCAGAACCACGTCGGTGACTGGGGCACGCCCTTCGGCATGCTGATCGAGCACCTGTGCGACGAGCATGCGGAGGGTCGCGCCGCGTCGGTGGCGGAGCTGGTGGCCGCCTACCAGGCCGCCCGCGCCCGATTCGACGCCGACCCCGCGTTCGCCGCCCGCGCCCGCCACCGTGTCGTGCTGTTGCAGACCGGCGACCCGGACACGCTGGCGTTGTGGCAGGGGCTGATCGACGTGTCGGTCGCGCACTTCGGCACCCTCTACGACATGCTTGGCGTCACGCTGCGCCCCGAGGACGTGGCCGGCGAGAGCCGCTACAACGCCGCGCTCCCGGCGGTCGTCGCCGACCTCGAGCGCCTCGGACTGGCCCGTCCCAGCGAGGGCGCGATCTGCGTCTTCCTGCCCGGCTTCACGGGACGCGACGGCGAGCCGGTGCCGCTCATGGTGCGCAAGCAGGACGGAGGCTATACCTACGCCACTACCGACCTGGCGGCCCTGCGCCACCGGGTCGACACCCTCGGCGCCAGCCGGATCGTCTACGTGGTGGGGGCGCCGCAGGCGCAGCATCTGGCGATGGTGTTCGAAACCGCCCGGCGCGCCGACTGGGCCGACGCGACGATCCGACTCGAGCACGTCGCCTTCGGCTCGGTGCTGGGCACCGACAAGAAGATGCTCAAGACCCGCGCGGGTGATTCCGTGCGATTGGCGGAATTGCTCGACGAGGCCATCGAGCGCGCCGCCACGGTGGTCGAGCGGAAATCGCCCGAGCTCGACGCAGCCAGCCGGCGCGACATCGCGCGGGCCGTCGGCATCGGGGCCGTCAAGTACGCCGACCTCTCCAGCGACCGCATCAAGGACTACCTGTTCGACTGGGATCGCATGTTGGCGCTCGACGGCAACACCGCGCCGTATCTGATGTACGCCAACACGCGCATCCGCTCGATCCTGCGCCGGGGGGAGACGTCGGAGCGGGAAGCGGCGGCGGGCGCGATCCGCATCGACGATCCGGCGGAGCGCACGCTGGCGCTCGCGCTGCTCGAGTTCCCGGGCGCCGTCGCGAAGACCGGCGAGACGCTGCAGCCGCACCGGATCTGCGGCGCCCTCTACGCGATCGCCACCGCGTTCATGGCGTTCTACGAGCGCTGCCCGGTGCTTCCGGCGGAGGCGGCCACCCGGGCGTCGCGGCTGGCGCTGTGCGCGCTCACCGCGCGCGTGCTCGCGCAGGGCCTCGAGCTCCTCGGGATCGAAACGCCCGAGCAGCTCTGATCCGCACCATCAGCGCTTGTCCGGCGCAGCCGATGCGGCGGCAGGCTGCACCCAGAAGCGGCCGGGTCCGCCGCTGCGCCGCGTCTCGGCGAAGCGGCACCCCTCCTTCGGGTGCAGATGCCCCTCGGCCGAGTAGAGCGCCGTCGCCGCGCCGAAGCTCATCATCACCTTATACTCGAACATGCGCTTCTCGTCGGGCGCCATCTTCATGTACTCGTTCGACCGGAGAGCCAGGAAACCCCGATCGAACGCGTCCTTGTCGATCTTGAAGCTCGGGCAGCCGTCGGCCACCGCGGCGGCGAAGGCCAGGTCGTCGAGCAGCTCCGCCTGCTCCGGTGTGAGGAACGTGGCGTTGTTCTTGGCGAGTCGCGCCCATGCCGGGTCGAGCCGCGACACGAACCGCTGCATTTCCATCGCCGCCCGCGCCGCGGGCGCCGCCCCCACGAGCACCCCGAGGATGAGACCCGCTCCTGCGAGCCGAACCACACGATTCATCATGACGTCCTCCTCGAGACCCGCTCAGCGCTTGCGGCCGCCGCCACGACGGCCACCGCCCCCGCCGCCCCGCTTGTAGCTCCCACCGCCGCGGTTGTAGTTTTTCTTGTTATAGTTCTGTTTGTTGTAGTTTTTCCTGTTGTAGTTTTTCCTGTTGTAGTTCTTCTTGTCGTAGTTCACGTAGCGGTTGTTGTTGACGTAGACGTTGCCGCGCCTGCCGCCGTAGTACCCGCCGCCGCCGTAGTAGCCGCCCCAGTGGTCGTCGTCATCGGCCAGCGCGGCGCCGAGCGCCACGCCGCCCGCGAGCCCGAGCCCACCGGCGAGGGCCGACGTCGCCATCGCATTGGTCTCGTACTGCCCCGTGGCGGGGTTGTACGTGGTGCACCCGGTAGCGCCGGCGAGGCAGGCGCATAGGGCGAGCAGCGCGGTCGAGCGAATCCACATGGGCGGCTCCTTTCGCGAAGGCGAAGGCCGCTTCGTAATCTTCGCGACGCGGTTGCGTCAAGCCGGGTTCAGAGCCAGGGCCATTCGCCGACGTCTGAACAGGCGCCCAGCACCCGCAGCCGGCTGCCCCCACGAAGGATGCCCGGGCGCTCGAGTATCCACTCCCGAGAAGCCATCGTCGTCGCCGACCACCACCGCCAGCGGCGTGCAGGTGGGCGATTCGACCACCAGTCGAGACAGGTCGACGCCGACCACCGTCAGGGCGACACGGTAGCGCACCGTGCCGTCGGGGGCGTTCTTGAGTCGCCGCATCGCGAACGACCGCACCCCCTGGGTGGCGCCCGGGTTGCGGTAGGTGAAGCGCTTGCCGTTGCGTGACTGCCGCAGCTGCCCCGCGGGGATGACCAGCCGGTTGGTCTCGCCGATGCCGATGACGATCGGCTCCGAACCGGGCGCCATGCCGTCGGAGTCGCGCGACTGGTTGAACACCCAGCGCTTCACCTTCAGGAGACCGGTGCCGATCCTGGCGTCGAGCCTGCCGCTGCCGCCCAGCACCGACAGCGTGCCGTGAAAGACCGGGCGCAGCTGCGCGCCGACCGGCGCCGGCACACCCGCGGCGAGGATCGCCGCGACCAGCAGAAGAACGGTCCGCATCCCCACCGGGCTTGGCACAGCGGGCCCCCCGTCGCAACGTTCGAGCCGTCGCATCCTCACGAGCCCGCCCGCAACGCGCCGCCCCGGGCGCGCCACGTCGCCGCGCCACGCGCCGTGACGCCGCCCGAGACCAGCGACACCCGTACGTCCGCCGAGCCGGCGAGCGATGAGGGGAGATCGGCGGTCGCGAGCCGGACCCGCAGGCGTGCCGCGCGCCGGCGGGCGCCGCTCCGCAGTGTGATACGGCTCCCATCGGGCGCCTCGGCGATCCGCCGCCGCGCGGGCCCGGTGAAGCCGCCGGGCACCTCCACGAGCGCCGCCCGCGCGCCGTTCACCCGCACCTCGAACAGCACCGGCTGTGTGTCGAACGCGTCTGACCCGGGCACCCGGCGCAGCGCGCCGCGCAGCGAACCGCCGCGCGCCGAGAGCGTCCCCGCGAGCGCCTCGACCGCCGGCGCGGGCGCGAAACGATCGAGGTCCGGCGCGGGCTGCAGCCGGCAGCCGAAGCGCAGCGCCGTGACCCCGGCGAGCGCCGGCGGCACGAGTTCGGCCGGCACGGCACCCACCAGCTCGAAGCGGCCGTCCGGCTGGACCGGCGTGCCGGCGACGACGGCGCCGCCCAGCGCGAGCAGGCTGGTGGTGAGTCGCAGCGGGATCCGCACCATGCCGCCGGCCAGGCCCACCTCGACAGCCACGTGGTCGGCACGCAAATCGCCGGCGGCGTCCAGGGTGGCGTCGAACGCCGCCGGCAGGACGACGAGCCCGGGCTCGCCGGCGACGGTGAGCGGGCGGAGGGCAGGCTGGCGCGGCTGGAACTGGACGATGGAGCTGGCGATGCCGTACACGGCGCGGAGGGTGTCGCCGCTGCCGGGCGGCGCGACGATGGGCTGCCCGCCGCCCGACGACCCATCGAAACCCACGCCGTCCAGCACGCACGTGCTGGGACTCAACGGCGTGTCATGTGCCAACACGGCGCGGCCGATGAGCAGCACACAGGCGGCGAAGACGGTGCGTATCGACATCGACGACCTACGGGATGGCCGCTGCGCTCGCCAGGTCACACGAGCCGCCTGGGCCGGCCTGGTAGTAGAAGCCGCCAAGTCCGCAGAGCTCGTCGTCGGGCGTCGGCCCCGCCACCGCGTTGGCGGGAACGCAGGTGCAGCCGGAGCGGCACGGCGCCGCGGGCGCCCCCGGCGCCCCCGGTGTCAGCCCGACGGTCTCCTCGCACCCGAGGCGCATCGGCAGGCGGTCGCCGTTCTCGGTCCAGCACCCGTAGTGCAGCGACTCGCCGGCGCCGAGGGGAAGTCCGCGCGGCGCGAAGCGGCGCGAGCCCGGATCACTGTAGTCCGACGCACCGAAGAGCGTCTGCACGCGGGAGAAGACGTCGCGCGGGCCGTCGAGCGGCGGGCGCGGGACATCGGCGGCGTCACGCGCCGTGACGGCGAAGAATCGCCCCCGGCGGTGCATCTGGCCGGTGACGTCGTAGAGGCACACGTCGCCCGGCGGCCTCCACCGCCCTTCGCTGAAGGCGACCCGGAAGGGCGGCACCGCGATGCCCCCCGTGGCGGCGCGATCCGCGATGGGCGCCAAGCGGCGGCGCACCGTGCCGGGACGGGCCCGGTGCAACACGACGCGGGCGGACACGGCGCGCGAGCGCGTCGAGCCGTTCACCCAGTTGACGTCCAGCAGGATGCCGATGGCGTCGGGCGCCGCGTCGGGCTCACTCGGCGTCGGGACGAGCGGGAGGGCGAGGCCCGCAGGCAGTGCCCCGCGCGCCCTCGGAGCGGCGGAGGAGACGACGAGCTGCCGCGCGTCGCGGTCCGCCGGACCGAGATCCAAGCAGCCCCGGCTTTCGACCACCTGCCGGACGGGAAACTCGCCCGCGCGCTCCCCCGTATAGAGGTAGACCAGGAAGTGCGCCGTGGCGACGTCGCCCCCGACGCCGGTCTGTGCGAGTGACCACGACGCGAGGTCGAACGCCTCCGCCGCCGGCACGCGGAGGAACACGCAGCGTTCGACGTTCCGCCCCGGCTCGATCACGGTGCGCGGAAACCGCAGCTTCAACGCCCGGGGGGCTGCCGTGGCGGGCGACGACGCCAGCGCGAGGGCCAGCAGGAGGAACAGGTGCGGCATTAGGACGCATCGACAACTGACCATGGGGGATGAATGGTGTCCAGCTCGACGTGCCCAACCTCCGCTTCCTGCGCATCGTCCCTGGCATCCTGGCCGGGTGGCTCGTCCTCGCCGCGACCCCCGCGGCCGGGTGCGATGTCTGCGCGATCTACGTCGCCACCGAGGTGTCGCAGGCCCGCAGCGGCTTCCGGCTCGGCATCTGGGAACAGTGGAGCCACAGCACCACCGAGCGCCTGAACGGCCGCACCATCCCCAGCTTCGGCGAGCGCCTCGACAGCACGACCACCCAGTTCCTGCTGGGATACCAGCTGACCGACCGATTCGGCCTGCAGATGAACATCCCGTTCATCGCCCGGACCTTCCGGCGGCTCGAGAATGGCCGGTTCGAAGACGGCACCTCCATCGGGGCCGGCGATCTCTCGCTGCTCGGCACCGCGCAGGCGTACGCGTACAGCAACCAACGGAGCGTCTTCCTGGTCAATCTGATCGGGGGACTCAAGCTCCCGTCGGGCAATCCCGCATTGCTCGGAGAAGAGCTCGAAACCGCCAGCGGGCCCGCGGGCCCCGGCGTGCCGCTGCGCGGCATCCCCCAGCACTCGACGCCTGGCGGCGACGACGACAACGACGACGTGCCCGGTCGCCGCCTCTTCGGCGGCATCCACGGCCATGACCTCGCCTTGGGCTCGGGCTCGGTGGACGGCATCCTGGGCGCGTCGACCTATGCGAGCTTCGACCGCTTCTTCATGACCGCCATGGTGCAATACGCCGTGCGCCGCGAAGGCGCGTTCGGCTACCGCTACGCCAACGACCTGACGTGGTTCGGCGGACCCGGGTGGTATCCGCTGCTGGATCACCGTTATACGCTCGGGCTGCAATTGGTCCTGTCCGGCGAGGCCAAGGGCAAGGACACACAGCTCGGGGAGCGGCTCGACGACACCGCCCTCACGGCGCTCTACTTCGGTCCCGGCGTGCGGTTCACCTGGACCACGCAGCTGAGCGCCGAGCTCACCGCCGACTTGCCGGTGCTCCAGAACAACACCGCGCTGCAGACGCTGCCCACCTTTCGCTTGCGCGGCGGGCTGGTCTGGCGCTTCTGACCCCGTTCAGCGACGCACGGGATACTTTGCCAGCTTGCGCTGCAGCGAGCGTCGATGCAGCCCGAGCCGCCGCGCCGCTTCGGAGATGTTCCCGCCCGCGTCGGCTAGAACGCGGTTGATGTGTTCCCATTCGACGCGTGCCAGCGACGGCGTGTCGACGGTGGGATCGGGCGCAGAGACGTCGACATCGGCGGCGCCGCCGCCCCCACGCGCGAAGCCCGCGATCACCGCGTCGACGTCGGCGGGCTTGGTGAGGTAGTGCGCGGCGCCGAGCCGCAGCGCGTCGAGTCCGGTGGCGATGCTGCCGTACCCCGTGAGGACGACGATGGCGGTGGTGACGTCGAGCGCCTTCAGGCGGCGCACCACCTCGAGCCCCGAGCCGTCGGGCAGCCGCAAGTCGACCACGACGTATTCGGGCGTGTCGTCGGCGGCGGCGGCGAGCGCCTCGCCCAGGTCGCCGGCCTCCCGCACTTCCCAGCCCCGGTCGCGGAAGGCGCGCGCGAGGCGGTGGCGGAACACCTCGTCGTCGTCGACCAGGAGGACGGAGCGCGCCAGCTCAGGCGACACCGAGCGCCTCCGCCGCCGCGACGCCGCACGGCAGGATGAGCTCGGCCGTCGAGCCGCCGCCCGGCGTCGAGCGCAGGACGAAACGCCCGCCCAGGTCCTCGGCGAGCGTCCGCACCAGGAAGAGTCCGAGTCCCATGCCCTTCCCCGCCGGCTTGGTCGAGAAGAACGGCTCGACGGCACGCGCGAGGACGTCCGGCGTCATGCCGGCGCCCTGGTCCTCGACGATGATGCGCAAGCCTGCGGCGTCGCCGGCGACGTCCAGCGTCACGGTGGCCGGCGGCCGCGAGGCGTCGAGGGCGTTACGCACCAGATTGGCGACGGCGCGCGCCACCGCCCGCCGGGGGACCTCCACCGACGCGGACGGCGCGGCGCCGCCCGTCACGCACACGCGGCCCGCTCCCTCCGGCGGCAGGGCCGCGAGCACGTCGCGCACCAACTGGTCGAGCGTCACGGGCGCCGGTGTTTCGCCCGCCTGCTCGCCGGAGTCGCCGGCCATGGCGTCGAGAATGCGCCGGCAGCGTTCGACCTCGGCACGGATGAGCTGCGTGTCCTCGCGCAGCGCGCCGGCGTCCGCCCGGCGCGCGAGCGCGCGCTCGAGCTCGCCGGCGGCGATCGCGATGGTGCCGAGCGGCGTGGCCAGCTCGTGGGCGGCGCCGGCGGCCAGCGTGGTGAGGGCCGCCAGCCGCTCCGTCCGCGTCGCCTGCTCGCGCATGGCCGCGATCTCCGCATCGCGCTGTTCGATGGCGGCGGACAGCCGGACGACGAAGGAGGCCGTCAGCACCGCCGCCACCACGAAGGCGACCAGCATGCCCCAGAGGTGCAGCGACAGCGCTTGGTCGCCGTGCGCGTGCGCCGCCAGGTGGTGCACCGGCAGCTGAAAGAGTGCCACGTAGCAGGCGACCGCGAGGCCGGCCAACGACCACGTCCACGCCGCGCCGAGCACGACCGCCGCCAACATGATGTAGACCAGATACAGGACACTGAACGGATTGAACGGTCCGCCCGACGCCATCAGCAGCCCGGTGAGCACCAGGATGTCGAGGGCCAGCAGCCCGCCACAGACCGTCGCGCCGACCACCCCGCCGGCGTCGATCCAGCGCCCGAGCAGCAGGTTGGTCACGACCGTGACACCGATCAGCGCCAGCACCGGCACCAGCGGCAGGTCGATGCCGAGCGTCCAGTGGCCGACGCCGACCGTGACCAGTTGGCCGAGCACACCGCCCCAGCGGAGCCCGCGCAACCACGGCAGACTCACCGCGACGCGGGCATCACGGAGCGGCATGCCGTCGGTGGGCGCGGGCGATCGCGGGTCGACCACGACCGAATCTTCTCGTGAACCCCCCATGCCGGGCAACTGCGGCCCGACCAGCGTTATCCGCGCGGCGACGGCGACGGCAATGCGGCATGGTGTCGCACCAGCGCGCCCCCGAGCAGCCCGGCCGCCAGGAGCAGCGCCGCGCCCGCCTGCGCCGTGGCAACGCCGGCGATGAGTGGGTCGCGCGCCATCGGGTCGCGCAGCAGTTCGAGCGCGATCCGGGCGGCACCGAAGACGGCCATGGTGCGCGTCGCCGCCAACCCAGGCGGGCCCGCCGTGCGGCCGACCGCGCCGGCCAGCGCGAGATCGAGCACGGCGGCGTAGAGCTGAAGCGGGTGGCGCGCGGGCGGCCCCAGCGCAGGAAAGACGACGGCCCAGGGCAACGCGGCAGGCAGTCCCAGGCAGCAACCTGCGAGGAAGCAGCCGACGCGCCCGATGCCCAGGGCCAGCAGCGCCGCCGGCGCCACCGCGTCGGCAACGGCGGCGAGCCGCATGCCCGCGAGCCGCGCCACGAGCGGCATGCCAGCCGCGAGCCCCGCGACCCCGCCCATCGACGCGAGCCCGCCGTGGCGAAAGTCGAGCGGCGCACCCGCCCGCAGGACGTAGAGGAGGTGGCTTCCCGCGAGGACGGCCGTCGCCAGCAAGGGCACGCAGGCAAGAAACACCGACGGCCTCGGCGCACGACGCGCGGCCGACAGGGCGCCGGCGACGACCGCCAGCGCCACCGCCGCCGCGTGCGTCGAGACGACGACGTGCCAGGATCCCATCGCGATGCGCAGCTCGGGCAGCATGCGAGGCCACCGGAGCACACGCCGCGCCATCGCCTGCGCCACGTGCCGCCGTCACCGGCGCGGCGCCGGTGGAACGCCGGCGCAACGCC
The DNA here is from genome assembly GCA_963851365.1 of uncultured delta proteobacterium. GTDB lineage: Bacteria > Desulfobacterota > Binatia > DP-6 > DP-6 > CAVQLX01. The sequence goes on from CAWKPA010000004.1 coordinate 607,390, forward strand.
GCGTTACGAGTCGCGGAAGTCGGTGACCGGGGAGCGGCTGCGGAGCCGGAGCCGCGCGCGGACCTGCATCACGGCGTCGTCGGCCTCGAGCGGGCGGCTCTGCCACGCGTACTCCAGCATGATGCCGTTCGGGTCCTTGAAGTAGATGGACTCCATCCACCCTTCGTGGTCGACGATGGGCGTCACCTTGACGCCCTTCGCGATCAGCTCCGCCCGCTTCTCCTCGAGCGCCGCGTGCGAGTCCACCTGAAACGCGAAATGGTAGAAGGCGTCGGGCAGTCCCAGCGCGCGGTTGATGCCGGCGTCGTACTCCGGCGGCAAGCCTGGCACGCCGCGCGGCTCCATGAAGGCGATGAGCTGCCCGCCGCCGGTGTCGAAGAACGCGTGACGGATGCGACCGCCCTCCTCGAACTCCAGGACGTCGCACCGGACGGCCGGGAAGCCGAGCACACCCTCGTAGAAGGATCGCGTCGCGTCGAGGTCGAGCGTGGAGAGCCCGACGTGCGACCAGCCACGCGCGCCCATCGCCCGCCCGTCAGCTTTTCGCCGCCGCCTTCGCGGCGGCGGCCTTGGCGGCGGCCTCCTTCATGGCGGCCGTCATCGGGATGCCGGGAACGTTCAGGTGATCCGAGAACGCGGCGTCGAAGTTTCTGGCGATCTCGCCCGCGTCGAGCCCGCCCTCCTTGTACATGGCCGCCAGGGGTTTCGGCGTCTGGAAGAGCGTGAACGCGTAGCCACGGCGCCCGAAGACCTGCCCGTTCACGTGCTTGGCCGCCTCGGAGGCCAGATAGGCGACCATCGGCCCGTTGAGGTCGGGGTTCATTTCGGGTGGGACCGGCCGGCCTTCCATCCCGGGCATCTGCCCCACCATGCGCGTCATGCCGGCGGGCGCCAGGCAGTTGGCGGTGATCGAATACTTGCCCTCGGCATTGCCCTTCATGTGCTCGACGGCGATCACGAAGGCCAGCCCCATCAGGCCGGCCTTGGCGGCGCCGTAGTTGGCCTGCCCGAAATTGCCGCGCAGGCCCGCGCTCGACACGATGTTCACGATACGCCCGTAGCCGTGCTCGCGCATGAGCGGGAGCGCGTGCCGAGCGCAGTTGAACCCGCCGTAGAGGTGGACCTTCAGTACCGCGTCGAAGTCGTCCGGCGTCATGTTGACGAGTTGCTTGTCGCGCAGGATGCCGGCGTTGTTCACCAGGATGTCGCAGCGCCCGAAGGCGTCGACGGCGGTCTTGATGATGTTCCCGGCCGAGTCGAACTCGGCGACGCTGTCGTAGTTGGGCGCCGCCTGGCTGCCGAGCGCCTCGATCTCCTTGCAGACCGCCGCCGCGGGATCGGCGTCGGTGCCGCGGCCGTCGGTGGCACAGCCGACGTCGTTCACGACCACCTTGGCGCCCTCGCGCGCCAGCGCCAGCGCGATGCCTCGCCCGATGCCCCGCCCCGACCCGGTGACGACGGCGACCTTGCCCTCCAACAGCTTGCCCATGTCGATGGTTCCTCCGGAAACGAAATGCTCGACGCGCACCGCAGCGGCGTCGCGGACGGCTGCCGGCTAACACGCGCTCGTCGCGAGTGTCAATCGAACGACCGATTTCACGCCACGAAACACCGGCCGCCGCGCCACGGCGAGCACGCCGGGCACGAGCGCTCCGAGCGTTCTGCCCGCACGCAGCAGCAATCCCGCGCTACGCGCGGATCTCGAACACCAGGTTGACGGGCGTCTCGGCGGCGCGGCGGAAATGGGTGAGGCCGGCTTCCTCGACCACCGTCCTGAGTCGGGCCTCGCCCGCCTGCGCCCCCAGCGCGGCGCCGACCTCCTGCGCCAGCGACGCCTGCGTGCAGACCAGCGTGGACACCGAGTAGAACAGGCGCCCCAGCGGGTGCAGATTCTCTTCGACACGATCCTGCGCGTACGGCTCGACCAGCAGCCAGGTGCCGCCGGGAGCGAGCGACGCCCGGACGTGGCGCGCGGCGCCGGTCGGGTCGCCCATGTCGTGCAGGCAGTCGAACATGCACACCAGGTCGTAGGTGCCCGGATAGCCCTTGGCCGGCGCGACTTCGAAGTGCACGCGATCGGCGACTCCCGCCGCGACGGCGCGGTCGCGGGCCGAGATCACCGACGGCTCGTGGTAGTCGAAGCCAACGAACGTGGAGCGCGGAAATGCCTTGGCCATGATGATCGTCGAAGCGCCGTAGCCACACCCGACGTCGGCCACGCGCCCGCCCGCCTCGAGCCGCGCCTGCACCCCGTCGAGGGCCGGGATCCATGTGCTGACGAGACTGGCGTTGTAACCCGGCCGGAAGAAACGCTCCGTGCCCTGGAAGAGCGCCGGATCGTGCTCGTGCCAGCCGACGCCGTGCCCGTGGCGGAACGCCTCGGTGACCTTCGGCTCGGCGCGCATGGCCGCCGTCATGCCCTGGAAGCCGCCCAGCACGCAGGCCGGGCTGTCCTCCCGGACGAGCGCGACGGCATGCTCCGGGGGCAGCGAGTAGCGACCGCTCGCTGCGTCGTAGTCGAGGTAGCCGGCGGCCGCCTGCGCCGCGAGCCACTCCCGCACGCAGCGCTCGTTGGTGCTCGTCCGCTCGGCGAGCTCCTCCGAGCTCAGCGGCCCGGCGCCGTCCATCGCCCGATACAGACCGAGCTTGTCGCCGATCACCACCAACGACGCCGTGAGCGCGCCGCCGAGATCGCCGAGCGCCTTGCCGACGAATTCGTCGATCTTGGCCTGGTTCAGTTCCATCCGCGCACCTCCTCGGAACGTCCGGGGCGAGCCGGTTCCACCCACCCTGGCAGGCGTCCTACTGTACGGCCCCCCGATCCGCGGCGTCAACGAGGAAATCGCTCGGGCGGTCCGCGGGTGACGGCGGCCGATTGCAACGGCCGGGACGCACCGGCAACCCGTGACCAATGCGCGTGGACTTCGGCAACACCGCGAGCGACTACGCCACGCACCGCGCGGGTTTCCCGGACGCCTTCTTCGAGCGCCTCGCGCAGTGCGGCGTCGGCCTCCCTGCGCAGCGCGCGCTCGACGTCGGGACGGGGACCGGCACCGTCGCGCGCAGCCTCGCCCGGCGCGGCTGCCGCGTGATCGGCCTCGATCGCTCGGCGGCGATGCTCGATGCCGCACGCGGCCTCGACGCCCGGGCCGGCGTCATCGTCGACTATCGCGTGGCCCGAGCCGAGGAGACCGGCCTTCCGGCGGCAAGCGTCGACGTCGTCACCGCCGGGCAATGCTGGCACTGGTTCGACCGCCCGCGCGCCGCGGCGGAGGCGCGTCGGGTGCTGGCGGCCGATGGCACACTCGTCATCGGCCACTTCGACTGGATTCCCCTGCCCGGCAACGTGGTCGAGGCCACCGAGCGCCTGATTCTCCGGCACAACCCCGCGTGGACCTTCTCCGGCGGCACGGGCCTGTATCCGCCGTGGCTCGCGGACGCGGCGGGCGCCGGCTTCCATGCTCTCGAGACCTTCTCGTTCGACGTGATGGTGCCCTATACCCACGAGGGATGGCGCGGTCGCATCCGGGCCAGCGCCGGCGTGGCGGCAAGCCTGCTGCCCGACGCGGTCTCGCGGTTCGACCACGACCTGGCGGCGCTGTTGTCCGCGTCGTTCCCCGACTCACCGCTGGCCGTGCACCACCGCGTGTTCGCGCTGGTCTGCCGCACGTAAACGGCGCGAGGCGTCCGGGGGCGCCTCGCGTTGGACAGGGGGACCGCGGCGCAGATAGACGCTCGACTCTTCTCCAATGCGACAGGCACGACGGCTCATGCGGGCGGTCCTCGCCCAGGAGCGCGACTTCGAGCCGTTCCGCGCCTTCGGCACGACGCTGGCCGAGATGTCGCTGGCCGGCGACGTCGTGGGAACGATCCGGGAGCACCCGTCCCTGGTGTTCTACAGTGGCCGTGCCATGGCGACGTACGACGCCGACGACCTCGTGCGTCTCCTCCGCGACCCGAGCGTGCCCCCCTTCCTCGGCCTGCTGCCCGCGAATCGCGCCGAGGAGATCCGTGCAGCCGGCGGGGAGGAACTCGGCCGGCTCGGCGACTTGCTGCTGTTCCGCCTGTTGCCATGGTAGCGTCGCGGACGTGACAATCGGTGACCCGCCCGCGTATGCCGGTACGATGCGCCACCGCCATCGCGTCCTGACTCCCCTCGTCCTGCTGCTCGGCCTCCTCGCGCCGGGCGCCGGCGTCGAGGCACGTCGCGAGCGACCGCGCTGTCAGGAGGGCGCCTGGGTGGTCGACGGGGGCCCGCTCTTCCCGGACAGCGGCGGCGCGAGCGACGTGCTCCACCTCGACCCGCGGACGGCCGCCTGGGACGGGGACTGCGGCCCAGCCACGGCGCGCGTCAAACGGCGCGGGTCGGTGTACGTCGTGAAGGCCCGCTGGCGCTGGTGCGGCGGGCGCCGGCTGGTGCGCCTGCGCGCCGCGGTCGACGCCCGGAGCTGCGCGCGCCTGGACGGCACGCTGCGTTCCCGCGAGCCGGAGGCGACGCTGACCTTCGCGGCGACCCGCGCGGCGCGCGCGCTGGTCTACACCCGCACCGCGGGCTTCCGACATCCGTCCATCGCCGACGCGCGTCGGGTGCTGGGTGCGCTCGGCCCGCGCGACGGCGTAGTGGCGACGCTGACCGAAGACCCGACGCAGTTCGAGGACGCGACGCTCGCCGGATTCGACGTCCTGGTCTTCGCGAACACCACCGGCGACATCCTCGACGACGCGCAGCAGGAAGCGGTCGAGCGCTTCGTACGGGGCGGGAAGGGCTGGGTGGGCGTCCACTCGGCGGCCGACACCGAGTACGGCTGGCCCTGGTACGGGCGGCTGGTGGGCGCCTACTTCCGGAACCATCCGATCCTCCCCGTCACCGTCGAGGTGGCGACCGAGGACGCGCTGCACCCCTCCACCAGTCATCTGCCGGCGACGTTCCCCTTCACCGACGAAATCTACAACTTCGACCGCAATCCCCGGATCGACAACGCGATCCTGCTCACCGTGGACGAAGCCGGCTTCTCGTTCCCGAACTTCCCCCCGGGACCGTCGATGGGCGAGGACCACCCCATCGCCTGGTACAAGGAGTTCGAGGGCGGCCGCTCCTTCTATACCAATCTCGGCCATCGTCCCGAGTCGTGGGACGACCCGCGCTTCGTGCGCCATCTGGTGGAAGGCATCCGCTGGGCCGCCAGACCGGCGGCATGGAGCCGCTCCGTGATCGCCGACGACGCCCGCAACCCCCTGTCGCTCGCCGTCACGCGGGATGGGCGCGTCTATTGGACCGAGCGGACCGGCGAGCTCCTGACGTGGGATCCGACGACCGGAGCGGCCCGGACCGCGGCGGTGCTGCCAGTCGACACCAGCGCCGAGAACGGGCTGCTCGGCGTCGCCGTGGATCCGGGCTTCGTCTCGAACCGCCTCGTCTACCTCTACCATTCCGCACCCGTGTCCGAGCCGCCGCCAGTCGGCCGCCCGCCGGGCGACAACACGGTCTCGCGCTTCGTCGCACGGGACGACGGCACCCTCGACCTGGCGTCGCGCGTCGACCTGCTCCGCGTGCCGAGCGAGCGGGTGTGTTGCCACGAAGCGGGCGCACTCACGTTCGGACCCGACGGCACGCTCTTCCTCTCGACCGGCGACAACACCAACCCCTTCGCCAGCGACGGGCGCGCCCCCCTCGACGAGCGCCCCGGACGCGAAGGCTTCGATTCGCAGCGCACGGCGCAAAATCCGTTCGACCTGCGCGGGAAGATCCTCCGCATCAACCCGGACGGGTCGATCCCGCCCGGCAACCTCTTCCCGCCCGACGGGAGCCTCGGGCGGCCCGAAATCTACACGATGGGGTCGCGCAATCCCTTCCGCACCGCGGTCGATCCGGCGACGGGCCGGCTCTGGTGGGGCGAGGTCGGGCCGGACGCCCTCACGGACTCGCCGCGCGGCCCGCGCGGCTACGACGAGATCAACTTCGCCGACCGTCCAGGCAACTACGGCTGGCCCTGGTGCATCGCCGACAACCTCCCCTATGCCGACCACGACTTCGCCACCTCCTCGACCGGCCCTGCCTTCGTCTGCGATCCCTTCCAGCCGGCGCTCCTCTTCTACGACTATGTGACCGTGTCCGACCGGGCGCTCGGCAACGCGGTGAACCCGGAGGGTGGGTTCACGGGACGCACCGCGATCGCCGGCGCCGTCTACCGGCGGCCGTCCGGCGCCCCGTTCGACCTGCCCGAGCCGTTCCGCAACCGCCTGCTCATGACGGACTGGACGCGCGACCTGATCGGCGCGCTGGACGTCACCCCCGACGACCGTCTCCTCGGCGTGCGCCGGCTGCTGCCCTGGGAACGCTTTCTGCGGCCCATCGACGTCGAGGTGGGACCGGACGGCGCGCTCTGGGTCCTCGAGTTCGGCACCGGCTACTTCGGCGACAATCCCGACGCGCGCCTCACACGCATCGAGTGGGCGCCCGATGGCGGGTTGTCGCCCGTCGCGGTGCTCGATGCCTCGACCGCGATGGGAGCCGCCCCCCTCACCGTCGAGTTCTCCGGCGAGCGCTCGCGCGCTCCGGGGCGCGGCGACGCGATCAAGCGCTGGGAGTGGGACCTCGACGGCGATGGCCGCGTCGACGCGAGCGCCCCCCGCGTCACGCGCACCTACCGCGCCGGCGGCGCCTACCAGCCGACCCTGACGGTCGTCGCCGAATCCGGTGCGCGCAGCCTGCCGGTGAGCCGGCGGGTGGTCGTCGGCAACGCCGTCCCCGAGGTCGCGATCGTCGCCCCCATGGACGGCGCCGTCGTCCCCGAGGGCAGCGTCGTGCGGCTCCGCGGCCGCGTCGCCGACGTCGAGGACGGCGATCCCCCGTGCAGCCGCTACCTGTGGACGTTCTTCCTCGGGCACAACGCGCACACGCATCCGCAAGGGACGCGGACGGGCTGCGCCATCGACTTCGTCGCCAACCGGCCGACCGACCACGGCGACGCCGCGACGCTCTTCTTCGCCGTCGAGCTCAGTTACGCGGACGACGGCGGACGCCATGGCGAGCCGGCGGCCACCGGCCGCGCCGGCATCCGGCTCGACATCGGCCCGCGGGGCTCGCCGAGCGGCGCGTTCCTGCTGGAGTGACCCCAGCGTCTCCCGACGTCACTCCTCTGCCGCGCTGATGGCGGTGCCGACCTGGTGACCCTACCGAGCAGCAAGAGCGACCGCCAGAACGTCGCCGCCGTCGGCTCGCGACGCGCATGGTCCTCTGCCGACAGTCCTCGAACGCTTGACGGGCTCGCCCGCCGCAGAGTAGCCCGCTGGGTCGAACTACCCGCTTGACCCGACCGCGAGGCGAGGGTTCACTCACAAGGGGACACGCCGTGAGGAACCCGCACATGTCCAGCCCTGCCTTCCCACCCTCCGCGTTGCTGCTCGCCGCCCTGCTGCTTCCGCTCGGGTCGGCGCACGGCCTCGAGCCGGATTCCCAGCCGATCGGGTGCGAACTCGCCGATACGCCGGTGACCGTCGCGAGCACCTCGCACCTCGACCCGTCCTGCACCTGGACGCGCGGGATCCAGATCGTCGCCTCCGACGTCACCCTCGATTGTCAGGGCGCCCTCATCGCCGCGCCGAATCGCCGTTACGGCGTCCACATCGTCGCTCCCACCGACGTACCGCTGTCGAACGTGACGGTGCGCAACTGCCACTTCGACGGGTTCTTGAACAGCGTCCACATCGAACGCGAGGGCTTCCGCGACCTGCCGGCGGGCATGGAGTACGACAGCGTCTTCTCCGACATCGTCGTCGAGGACAGCACGATGCGGAACTCGCGTGGCGTCGGCATCTTCGTAAACGGCTACGTCACCGACGTGACGCTGCGGCGTCTCCATATCGAGAACACGGGCAGCGCGGGGATCTATCTGGAGACGGGCTCGAAGGGCAACGTCGTCGAGGACAACGAGATCGTGAACAACGGCTACCGCGAGAACGGTCCCGACGGGCAGCTCTTCGAGATCGGCGGCACCTCCTTCTGGTTCTGGGGTCCAGGCCGCGAGGGCATCGCCATCGACGGCTCGCGCGACAACGTGGTCCGCAACAACCGGTTCAGCGGCAACTCGGCGGGCGGCATCTTCCTCTACAAGAACTGCGGCGAGTTCCCGGAGCGTGATCGCTACTTCGAGCGCCGCTACGGCGCGCACGGCAACCTGATCGAGCGCAACATCTTCGTGGGCGAGGACACCGGGATCTGGGTAGCGTCGCGCATGGGCGAGAACACGCTGCCCATGAACTGCACCGACCCGCAGTACGCGTTCGGCTACGTGCTCGATTACGCGAACGACAACGTCATCCGCGACAACACCTTCGAGCGCGTCACCTACGGCGTTCGCGTGGAGGACGACCGGAACACGATCGAGGGCAACGTCTTCGCCAGCGACGACCCGGCACACGTGGCCATCATCGTGGGCACCCCCGTTCGCACGTCGATCCTGGGGCTGCCGGTGGACGGCACCAGGATCACGGGCAATCGTGCCAGCATCGCCGGAAGCAAGAACCCGTATCGCTGGGTCCATGGCCACGTGAACACGACGTTCGCCGACAACCGCAGCGCCGACCGCCCGGTCGGCATCTGCACGGGCGCACCGCCCGCGCGCGGCCCGTTCGTGATGTCGGTCGCCGTCGTTCCATACGACCCGGACGACCCCCCGACGGGCGAGCCACCGGTCCTGCCGCCCCCGGATCCGCTCCCGCCCTGCCCGCTCCGGTGCGATCTCGGTGGCGAGACGTCCGCGACGAGTCTCAGCGTGCAGCGGCTCGCCACCCCGCCGGGCGACGACAAGCTCAAGCTCCGCGGACGAGTCGCGCTGGCGTATCCCTTCGAGCCGGCGCTCGACCCGGTGGAGACGGGCGTCGGGGTCGCGGTGACGACGGCGGCGGGAACACGCCTCGTCGACACGCTGGTGCCGGGCGGCGCCTGGGATCCCACGACGCGCGTCGGCTGGCGCGTGCGCCCGGACGGCACAGGCTGGAAGTACCGGAACCGCAGCGACTCGGCTCCGGGGGACGTCCGGGCCGTGACGCTGCGGGATCGCTCCCGCCGCGAGCCGGGCGTCTTGCAGTTCGAGGTGGTCGCAACCGGAGGCTCCTATCCCCTGGTCGCCGGCGACCTGCCACTCGACGCGATGTTCACCGTCGATCCGCCGACCGCCGAGGCCGGCCAGTGCGCCGACGTGAGGTTCGTGGGAGCCGGCGGGACTTGCACGCTGACCGGGCGGCGCGCGCGCTGTCGCTAGCGGGTCGTCGGGCGCGCGTCACGGCAACAGCGACGCCAGCGCCGTGGCGATCCCGAGGAACGAGAAGAACCCGACCACGTCGGTCACGGTGGTGAGCACGATCGACGAGGACTGTGCGGGGTCCTGGCCGAAGCGGCGCAGGAGCACCGGCACGAGCGCTCCGGCGATTCCCGCTACGACCATCGAGATCACCATCGCGGCCGCGCAGATGAGCACCAGCCCGACGGAGCGGCTCCAGAGATAGACGCCGAGCGCCGTGGTCGCCGCCACCGCGATCCCGTTGGCCAGGCCGACCAGGGCCTCCTTGCCCACCACCGTCCGCCAGTGCCGGGTGGTGATCTCGTGCAGGACCAGTCCCCGCATCGTGACCGCGAGCGCCTGTGCGCCGGCGTTCCCGGACTGCCCGGCGACCACCGGCAGCAGCACCGCGAGTGCCGAGAACCGGGCGATGGTGCCTTCGAAGAGCCCGACCACGGCTGCCGCCAGAAACGCGGTCAACAGGTTCACCTGCAGCCAGGGGAGCCGCTTGCGCACCGCGAAGCCCGCACGCGAGAGCGCGCGCTCCTCACGACTGGCGCCCACCATCGTCTGGATGTCGACGCTGGTCTCCTGCTCGACCGCCGCCAGCAGCGCGGTCTGGTGGATGACGCCGACGAAGCGCCCCTCGTGGTTCACCACCGGAAGCTCGGTGATGGCCCGCCCCTCGAGGGCGCCGACCACGTCTTCGCGGGGATCGACGTCTGCGACCGCCGCGATCGTGGGTCGGATGATGGCGCGCAACGCACTGCCGGGTTCGGCCGTGGCGAGATCCTGGATCTCGACCCGTCCGGCGAGACGGTGCGCATCGTCCACCACGAAGAGCTCGCGCAGGCCCCGGCGGCGGATGGCGCGCAGGCGAGCCACGGCCTCCGCAACGGTCAGGTCGGCACGGAGCGGCGTTACCCGGGGATCCATCAGACGGCCGGCGGAGTCCTCGGGATAGTCCGACAACGCCGACAGATCCCGCGACAGCTGCGGCTCGAGGTGCGAGAGCAGCCGGCGCCGGCTCTCGTCTTCGAGGCTGGCCAGCGCGGCCGTGCTCGCTGCGGGCTCGGCCTCCGCCAGCAGCCGCGCCGCCACCTCTTCGCCCACGTGCTCGAGGACGCCGCCCGCAATATCGGGCGTGAGGGCCTGCCAGACGCGCAGCGCGGCGTGCGGCGCCGCTTGCGAGAGCAGCTCCGCGACATCGGCCACCCCCATGGTCTCCAGCCCTCGCGCCGCCTCCCGGGGATGGTCGAGCAGAAAGCGCTGGTTGAGGGCGGCGATGGCCGGTCGCGGGTCAGCGCGCACGCGGGCCTCCCGCCGGGTCGGTGAACGAGGGCAGCAGCGCAACGACGGCCTCGAGCAGGGTCGCGAGGGCGCGCCAATACCCGCCGGCGAGGATCGCCGCGATCGGAAAATCCGCCGTCCCCTGGCCGGTGACGCGCGCCCTGGCACGCGCGCGCGCCAGCGTCGCCCGCCGCAACACGCCCAGCAACGCGCCGCCGCGCTCGACGACGGGCAACAGGATGTCCTCGTGCCAGGCGGGATGGTCGGCGGCGGCCGCGAGCGGCGTGACGGCCGGCAGCGAGGCGGCCACGGGGCGCGCCAGCGCCAGGAGGTCCAGCTCCTCGGGGGCGCCGAGCAGCACGGACAGCTCGACGATCCCGGCGAGTCGTCGCGCATCGTCGACCACGTAGATGCGCCCGCCGGCCTCGCCCGCGAGCCGGACGGCCGCCAGCGCGTCGCCCGCCCGCACCTCGCCCCCCAGCATGACGACATCCGGATCGGTCCACGCGCCGACCGCGTCCTCCGGGTAGCCGAGCAGCAGGCGGGCGGCGAGCGCGGTGGTCGTCGGCAGGCGGTCCATCAAGCGGACGCGCCGCCCCTCCGGGGCATGGCGAAGCAGCGCGACCGCCCCTTGCGAACCCAGGCTCGCCAGAATCCCGCTCGCCCGCTCGTCGTCGAGGGCGCCGAGGAGACGCGCGGCGACCGGCGCCAGCATCGCTCCCACCACGGGCGCGGCCAGTCGCGCCGGCAGGTGCGCGATGAGTGCCGCCGCCGGCTCCACCGGCAACGCTTCGAGCACGCGGGCCGCTTCCCCGGGATGGGCGACGACGAATGCGCGCGTGAGCACCTCCGGGTCAGCCATCCGCGTCGGTCCCCGCGACGAGCACGATGGGCTCCTCGTTGTACAGGCGCGCGGGCACGGTCACCCGGCCGGCGCGCGACTCGATCACGACGGACAGCGGTGTCAGCTCGACGATGCGTCCCTCGTGGCCGGCAACCCGGATGCGCTGGCCGACCTCGAACGACTGCCGCAGGTAGTGGGCCCCGATGAGGTTGGCGACGTAGCTGCGCGCCCCGAGGCTCACGGCGACCGCCACGCCGCCGAGCAGCGCGGCGACCAGGATGGCGACCAGCACCGCGAGGAACGTCACCCGGATGCCGACTTGATCGGCGCCGACCAGGAGCGCCGTGACGAGGATCACGGCCTGCAGGACACGCCCGAGCGCACGCCGTGGCACCGGCTCGACGCCCGTCGCCGTGGCCGCCACCAGGTCGCGCATGAACACCGAGAGCAGGTAGCCGGCAACGACGATGAGCACGCCGGCCGCCAGCGTGGGCAGGTAGTCGAGGAAGCGCCCGAGCCAGGTGGTGAACAGTCCGAGGCCGAGAACCTGCGTCGCGGCCGTGACGAAGAAGAGCACCACCACCCAGAAGACGGCGGTTCCCAGCGCCTCCGCCGCGTCCGCGATCCGCGCCCGTTCGGGGCTCGGGCCGGGCAGCACGCGCGCCAGCACGGCGTCGAGCAGGAGGACCGTCCGCACCGTCACGCTGCGGAGAACGCGCCCGAGCACCCATCCCACGACCAGGAGGGCGAGGGCGCCGAGCAGGTCGGGCAGGAAGCGGGCCGCGCGGTCGAGCGTGGCCGACATGACGCCGGTGATCGCGGTCTCGAGATCGTTCATCGCTCCCACCTCGACTCCGCATGCTAGCACGTACCGCCGTCATCGCCTCGCGCCCCGCCGACGATTGACATCCGGCGCGAACGCATGCACCCGGGACGCGGGTCGATTCACCCAGACGAGGGGGCGCGATGGCCGAATTCCCGCCGATACCGGAGGATCGCTTTTTCCGTCGCGGAGTGGTGGTGGGCGTGGTCGATGGAGACACCCTCGACCTCGATCTCGACCTGGGGTGGGCGATCTGGATGCGCGAGCGCATCCGCCTCGAGTTCGTGAACACGCCAGAGTCACGGGGCGTCGAACGGGAGGCCGGACTGTTCGTGAAGCAACGGGTCGCCGAGTGGCTGCCGCTCGGGGCCAAGGTGTTGGTCGCCTCGATGGCGTTCGACCGTGCCGGCCGGGTGCGGGGGAAATTCGGCCGCACGCTGGCCCACGTGTTTCATGCGAGCGAGGGCTGGAACCTGAACGCGCGACTGCTGGATCACGCGGCGAAGCTCGCCTGGGAGACGGACGACGACGGGTCGCTGATCGAGCGGCGAGTGCTCGAGGTCCTCACCGGCCTGCCGGAGCGCTTGCGGCCTCCCGCCACCCCCTGACGAACCGCCGGCCGCGCTAGCCGGAGGTGCGGGACGCGGCGGCCTCCTGCGACACCGTCACCGGGGCGGCCTCGCGCAGCGCGAGCAGCTGCGAGCGAGCGGCGGCGGCTGCGGCGGCCGTCTCGTCGGCGGCGGGCAAGCGGAAGCTCGTGTACATGACCCGCCGCTCCCGCTCCACGGGGGGTTGGCTCATGTGGAGCGTGCAGCTCAGGTGGACGGTGACGTCGCCGCGCTTCGTCGGGAGATCGACCTCACGCAGGCCCCACCGCTCGGCCGACTGCAGCAGGGCGGGCCAGATGAGCGTCCGGTGGGAGCCGGCCGTCACCCGGAGCTGCCCCGAGCGCGCCCCCGCGCCGGTGACGGAGATGCCGACCGTCAGGCTGCAGCATTCGTAGCTGTGACGACCGAGGCTGCAGTCCTTGTGCCAGGGCACGTCGGAAATGCCCTGCACGACCCCGATCGGCTTCACGAGCGCCTCGATGCGGTTGCCCGGAAGCCCCGTATGCCGGTGGCCGTCGCCGGTGAGGTCGCCGAGACGGCGCAGGCGGTCGTCGGCCAGCAGGGCGGCGGCGGCTTCCGAGTGCTGATCGAAGCCCTGCATGCGCGCGAGGCGCCGGCTGCCGTCGCCGACGGTGACCCACCAGCTCTTGCCGTCGCCGTCACCGTAGGCGGCGGCGGCGCGATCCATGTCGGCATCGATGCGCGCCATCTCGCGATCGGTGAAGACCCCGCGGAGGTGGAGGAAGCCGGCCTCGTGCAAGAAGTGTCGCATCTCCTCGCGGTCGGCATCGGGCGCGAAAGACGTCCCGAGATCGAGCGGCTCGCCGTGGCGATCGCGCAGCGAGACGCCCCCGGCGGTCGGCAGCGCGCGCGCGTCGAGCGCGGCCCGCATCACCAGCCACCAGTCGAGCACCGCCCCCACCGCGCCGCGCGGCAGCCCCAGCGCGCCGCTCACGTAGAGGCCGACGGGCGTCGTCTGGTCGTGGACGAGGTCGGCGAGCTGCTCCGCCGTGAGCGCCACGGCACGGGCGCCCGGCGCCGCGCCGGCGGCGACCTGCACCGCGGCGCCGGTCCAGGCGAGCGTCCAGGCACGCCCATCGACCGTCAAGGCCAGCGGAGGGAGATCGAGCAGCGCGGCCCCCGGCACCATCGCCGCGCGGTGGCGCTCGACCGCCGCCGGCAGCTCGCCCATGAGGAACCCCTCGGGGTCGAGCGGTGATCGGTCGCCATCTCGTCTCGTGCGCCAGTCCACCGACATCGACATCCCTCTAGCACCGACCACGGTCGCCTTGCATCGGGGCGGCCAGGCCACCAGGCGCGGGTGGACGCGACGAGCGGAGGGCTGGTAGCGCTGATCCGACGAGGAGGCGACATGCCGAGACTCCGCCAGGTTCCCCGCGCCGAAGCCGGCGCGGGAATCGTCACGACGATGTACGACATGCTGTTCGGCGCGCGGGATCCGGTCGCCGAGCCCGGCACCGCCACCGGACCCCCGGCAACTGGTGGACGGTGTTCGCCCTCGTCCCCGACGTGATGGACCATGCCGTGCGGGGATTCGGTCTCTACCGGAGCCCCGCACGCACACTCGACCCCCAGTTGCGCGAGCTCGGCCAGACGCGCGCGGGATGGGCCCGGGGCAGCCAGTTCGTGTTCTCGCAGCACTGCAAGTCGTGCCGTGCGCTCGGCATGGACGACGCGAAGATCGCGGCGATCCCGGCCTGGCAGGTGGCGAACTGCTTCTCGCCCGGAGAGCGGGCCGTCCTGGCCTACACGGACGCGCTCGTGTTCGACGGTGGCCGGGTACCCGACGCGACGTTCGACGCGTTACGGGCCTTCCTCTCCGACGAGCAGATCCTCGAGCTCACGTACATCACGGCGCTCTACGACATGCACGCCATCATGTGCAGGGCGCTGCGCCTGGAGTTCGACGATCGTGACGATCCGATCGTCGAGGTCGCCGCCCCCGAGGGCGCGGCGGCCCGCGACGTGGGCGCCGACATCAGCCGGTCGGACCGATGACCCGCCGGTGCGGGCGGCGCTGGACGCTCGGGCGGCTGGCTGGCAGGTAGGACGGGTGCAGGATCGGCTGGTCTTCTTGATCGGCGCGCCCCGCTCGGGGACGACGCTGCTGGCGCGCATGCTGTCGGCGCACTCGCAGATCCACGGGCGGGCCGAACCGCACCTCATCACGCCCATCGCCCACCTGGGCTACTTCGGCAAGGTCCAGAAGGCGCCGTACGACCAGAACAACGTCGAGCAGGCCATCCGCGAGGTGGTGGCCGAGATCCCGCGCCACGAGGCGGGCTACCTGGACGCCCTCCGCGCCTATACCGATTCACTCTACGCCCAGCTGCTGGAAGCGGCGCCCGCGGGGAAGCAACTCTTCCTCGACAAGACCCCGGCCTACGCGCTGGTGCTACCCTTCCTGACGAAGCTCTACCCGCAGGCGCTCTACGTCGTGCTCACACGCCACCCGCTGGCGGTGCTTTCGTCGTACGTCGAGTCGTTCTTCGACGGCGACTATCGGGTGGCGCTGGCGCACAACCCCGTGCTGCAGCGCTATGTCCCCGAACTGGCCCGCTTCGTCCGCGAGCAGCCGGTGCCGCACGTCTGGGTGAAGTACGAAGAGCTGGTCGAGGAGCCGGAAGCGCACTTCCGCCGGGTGTGCGAGCACCTGGGCGTGCCCTTCGAAGCGCAGGCGATCAGCTACGGTGAGAGCAGCGAGGCGTTCAAGGGTTTGGGCGACCCGACGGGCGTCGCCCGCCACACCCGGCCGGTGACCGGGTCGGTGAGCAAGTGGGCGGCGGAGATCGCGGCCAACCCGGACACGCTCGCGCTCGTGTCACGGGTGCTCGACCAGCTCGACGACGCCGACCTCGAGACGCTGGGGTACCCGCGCGCCCGCATCGTGGCACAACTCGAAGCGGCGAAGGGATCGCCCGTGCCCGTGAAGGGGCAGGCTCCGCTGCGCTATCGGCTCGAGCGCAAGGCCCTGGTGGCGCTGCGCCGGAACGTGAAGGACAACGCGCTCGGCCGGGTGCTCCAGCGCGCGCGCTTCGCGCTCGACGTCCTGCTGCGGGAGTAGCATGGCCGAACCGGGGCGACGGCGGCGGGTCTTCATCAGCTATCGACGCGCCGACAGCGCCGGCCATGCCGGCCGCCTCGAGGCCGACCTCACACGGCTGCTCGGGGATCGCATCTTCATGGATGTCGCCGACATCGTCCCGGGCGCGGAGTTCCCGAAGGCGCTCGACGCGGAGCTCCGCTCGTGCGGCGCCGTGCTGGCGGTGATCGGCCCACAGTGGCGGCGCGCGTTCGACGAACGCCTGCCCGAGGAGGATTTCGTCCGCCAGGAGCTGCGCCAGGCCCTCGCGCACGACGGCGCCGGCGTCATCCCGGTGCTGGTGCAGGGGGCGAGCCTGCCGTCGCGGAACGACTTGCCGGACGACCTCCAGCCCCTGGCCGATCGCCAGGCCGTCGCGTTGCGCGACGACCGCTGGGACGACGACGTCGCGCACTTGGCGACGAAGCTGCGCGCCATCCTGGGCCTCCGGCGTATGCCGGTCTCGCTGTTGGCGCTCGCGGGCATCGCCTTGGCCGTCGCCGGATACTGGGCGTGGGGACGGCCGCTCGAATCCGGACCGTACGACCGCGCGCGGGCGCATGACATCGCCGTCGCCGCCACCCGCGAGGCCGCCGCCGCCTGTGGAAACCACGCGGGCGCAGCCGGCGATTGCCCGCTCGCGTTCCGCTTCGTCCCCGACGGGACGGCGAGCAACGTCTGGTATGACGCCGGCTGGTGCGATCTGAAAGGGACGGCGTTCGGAGACTGCCTGCTGCGCCGACTCGAACGCATCCGCGTCCCACCCTTCGACGACCTCGACGCCGCAGAGATCGCGCTCGAGGTGCGCGTCGATGCGAACCGTGCGGTGACCATCGGCGACTGACCCGCGGTGTCGGCCACGTCCTTGGACAAGTCTCTACGGGTTTGCCCCTATTTCCAGCCTTGACCGGCGCGCGCACCGGCAGCTAGCACAGACGCTCCTGCGGCAACGCTGCCGCCTCACGAACCAGAGGGGGGAACATTTCGATGCGCTCGATGGGTCTGCTCGCACTCGGTTTCGCCATGCTCGTCCTGCCGGGGATCGCCTCGGCTGCGCCGGGCGATCTCGATCCCACGTTCGGCGGCGCCGGGACGGTGACCACCGCGCTCACCGCCGGGGCCGACGCGGCGTGGGGCGTCGT
The DNA here is from genome assembly GCA_963851365.1 of uncultured delta proteobacterium. GTDB lineage: Bacteria > Desulfobacterota > Binatia > DP-6 > DP-6 > CAVQLX01. The sequence goes on from CAWKPA010000004.1 coordinate 624,481, forward strand.
CGTCCAACCCGACGGCAAGATCGTGGCCGCCGGCGTCATGGCGAACGCCAACCAGGACTTCGCCGTCGTCCGGTACGACGCGACCGGCGCGCTCGACGCCGGGTTCGGCACCGGCGGCGTCGTGTCCACCAACTTCGGATTCGGCAACGACGTGGGCCGCGCGGTGCTGCGGCAGCCGGACGGCAAGATCGTGGTCACGGGCAATGCGCGTGGTGCGGGCGCCAACAACGATTTCGGCGTGGCGCGCTACAATGCCGACGGCACCCTCGACGCCGGATTCGGCACGGGCGGCACGGTGCTGACCCCCATCGGGACCGGCAACGAAACGCCGAACGCGGTGGCGCGGCAAACGGACGGCAAGTTGGTTGCCGCCGGCTTCGCCACCATCGCGGGCAACATCGACATGGCCCTGGTGCGCTACAACGCCGACGGCAGCCTCGACGCCACCTTCGGCACCGGCGGCATCGTGACGACCGCCATCGGAACCGGCACGGACAGCGCCAACAGCGTCGCCGTCCAGCTGGACGGCAAGATCGTCGTCGCCGGCTACGCGAGCAGCGGCGCCGTCTACGAAATCGCCGTGGTGCGCTACGACGCCGGCGGCAGCCTCGACGCCACCTTCGGCACCGGCGGCATCGCGACCACGCCCGTCAGCGGCACGTACGCCATCGGCACCGCGCTCCAAATCCAGCCCGACGGCAAGCTGGTGGTCGGCGGGTACACCGGGAGTCCGATCGACTTCGCCCTCGTCCGATTCAACGCCGACGGCACCCTCGACGCCACCTTCGGCACCGGCGGCAAGGTCGCGACGTCGATCGGGGCGGGGACCGACCAGGCGAGGGGGCTCCTGCTGCAGGCGGACGGCAAGCTCGTCCTCGGCGGCCTCACGAACATCTCCTCGGGCAATGACGACGTCGCACTCGCCAAGTACGACGCCGACGGCAACCTGGACACCGGCTTCGGCACCGGGGGCATCGTGGTGACCCCGGTCGGCGCCGGCAGCGACGGCCTGAACGGGCTCGCCTTGCAGGCCGACGGCAAGATCGTCGGCGCGGGCTTCACCGGCCCGGTCAGCTCGCCGGACGTCCTGGTGGTGCGCTACCTGAACGACGTGTGCGGCAACGGGATCGTCGACGGCCCCGAGGCGTGTGACGCCGGCGGCGCCAACGGCATGCCCGGCAGCTGCTGCTCGGCCACCTGCACCATCGTGACGGCCGGGACGGAATGCCGGGCGGCGGCCGGGCCCTGTGACGTGGCGGAGACCTGCGACGGCGTCACCGACACCTGCCCCGCCGACAGCGGTCTGCCCGACACCGACGGCGACACGGTGTGCGACGCCATCGACAACTGCGTTCTCGCCCCCAACCCCGGGCAGGAGAACGGCGACAGCGACCCTCTGGGCGACGTCTGCGATCCCTGCACCAATGTCGTCCCCACCGCTCCGCTCAAGCAGAAGCTCACCCTCACCAAGCTCCTGCCGCCCGCGGGCGACGACAAGCTCACCCTGAAGGGCTTCTTCACCGACGTGCCCGCCAGCCCCACCATCGATCCGCTGGCCAACGGCCTGCGGGTGCTGATCACCGACAGCCTCGGGGTCACCTCGGTCGACGTCACCATCCCGGGCGGCGCCTTCGACCCGGGGACCAAGACCGGGTGGAAGGTCAACGGCGCCGGCACGGCCTGGACCTACAAGGGCCCTGGGACGGGAACCAACGGGATCCAGAAGGCGCAGCTGAAGGCCATCGCGTCCACGCCCGGGAAATACAAGTTCAGCGTGAAGGGCAAGAACGGCACCTACCCCGTGAACGGCGCCGCGCTCCCGGTGACGGGCACGATCGTGATCGACACCCCGATCGCCAGCACCGGCCAGTGCGGCGAGGCCACGTTCCCCGCCACCCCGCCCGCGAAGCCGAGTTGCGCGGAGGTGAGCGGCGGCAAGACCATCAAGTGCAAGTAGGGGAGGACTGACGCCGGACTCCACCCGGGTCCCGGTCGCCGCGCGCGACCGGGACCCGGGCCGTTTTCGCCCGTTGGTCTCATTGACCGCTGCGCGCCGTGGCGACTATGTAGCCTCGGGGAGGGTTCATGAGGCCTGGGATTCCGGCAGTCATTCTTGCACTCCTGATGGCCGCGGCAGGCCAGGCCGCCGCGCAGTGCGGGGGCACGCAGCTGTGTGGTCCCGGCGTCGGAGATTGCTCCGTCGCGGCGGACTGCACCCTGACGCTTCCCGCGGGCGGCCTCTCGATCGACCTGGGCGCCCGGCGCCTCGTCATCACCAAGATCCTCAGGGTGAACGGTCCCCCGGGGGCCAGCCTCACCATCCGCGCCGGCGATCTCCTGATCGACGGAGGCACCGTCATCCTGCCGGGCGACGGCAGCATGGCGGGCAACCTCACCGTGTTATCCGCCACCAACGCCACGATCCGCAACGCCCTGATCGACGTCACCGCCGGCAGCAGCGCGGGCCTGGTCGACATCGAGGCCCTGGGCGGCAACCTGAGCTTCTCCGGCCGGATCAGCGCGAACGGCAACGTCACGCGCAGCGGCTTCGGCGGCGACGTGACCCTGTTCGCGAGCGGCAACACGTCGGTCGGGGGGACCCGCGTGGACGTCACCGGTGGCGACCTCGGCGGGGCCGGTTCGATCAGCGTGGAAGGCGCCACCGGCAGTGTCGTGGTCAGCGCGCCGCTGAAGGCGTCGGGCGGCGACGGCGGTGACATCGAGGTGTCCGCCGGCACCACGCTGCAGACGCTGTCCGCCGCCGTGCTGAACGTCGACGCCAACGGGGACGCTGGCGGCGGCGGCAGCATCGACCTCAGCGCCACCGGCGACCTCAGCGTCGCCGGCGAGATCATCGGCACGGGCTCCGCCACGGACTTCCGTGAGGAGGGACGGACGGGAGGCGATGGCGCCGACCTGGACGTGTTCTCCGGCGAGGGCGCCGTGAGCCTCGGCGGCAAGATCGACGTGAGCGCCGCGCCCGGCGGCTTCGGCGGCTCCGTCGACGTCTTCGCCGGCACCAACGTGACCCTCACCAAGGCGCTCCTCTCGCAGAGCGACGGCATCGACGGCCTGGGCGGCGACGTCTTCATCATTGCCGGCGGCGCGGCCACGCTCGCCCAGCAGCTCGACGTGCGCGGCCGCCTCGGCACGGGCGGCTCCATCGACGTGGACGCCAGCGGCAACTTGACGGTGTCGGGGTCGCTCAACGCCGACGGCAGCACGCAGGGCGGCACGATCAACCTCAGCGGCTGCGCGGTGAACATCCAGGGAGCCGGGTCGCTGACGGCGCAAGGCCCCGGAGGGATGCCGTCGGCCAGCAACACCATCGCGGCAAGCTCCACGATGACGGTGGCGGGGACCTTGCGGGCGACCAACCAGAACCTGCTCCTCTACCGCCAGGCGCCGGCCCCGTCGGTCACCGGCCCCAACACGCCGCCGGCGATCCGCACGCTCCTCTCGGCGCTGCCCTGCTGCGTCAGCTGTCCGCCGCCGACCACCAGCACGACCACCACCACGTCGTCGACGACCAGCACCAACATCGGGAGCACGACCACGACGACGAGCATCACCTCGACCACGATCGCCAGCATCTGCGGCAACGGGGTCGTGACCGGCGCCGAGCAGTGCGACGACGGCAATACCGTCGGCGGCGACTGTTGCTCGGCCACCTGCCGGTTCGAGGCCGTCGACAGCGCGTGCGCCAGCGACGGCAACCCGTGCACACGCGACGTCTGCAACGGCGGCGGCGCCTGCACGCACCCGGCCGGCAACGCCGGCACCGTCTGCCGCGCGGCCGCCGGCGCCTGCGACCAGGCGGAGACCTGCACCGGCACCGCCACGACCTGCCCGGCCGACACCAAGCGCACGAGCGTCTGCCGCGCCGCCGCCGGGCCCTGCGACGTCGCGGAGAACTGCGACGGCAGCAGCAACGCCTGCCCGGCCGACGGCTTCGCGCCGGCCACGACCAGCTGCCGCGCCGCGGCCGGCGCCTGCGACCGGGCCGAGACCTGCACCGGCAACGGCGCCGCCTGCCCGGCGGATCAGTTCGCGGCGGCCGGCACCACCTGCCGCGCGGCCGCCGGCGTGTGTGATGTGGCCGAAGCCTGCACGGGCGCCGGCCCGGCCTGCCCCACCGACCGCTTCGCCGACGACGGCACGAGCTGCGCGGGCGGCGGTTGCAACCTGAGCGGCTCCTGCCAGAACGGCGTCTGCACGGGCGGGTCGGCGGCTGGTTGCGGGCCGTGCGAAACCTGCGACCCGCAGGGCGCAGGCTGCGTCCCCGCGCCGCGAACGACCTGCATCCGGTCGGCCGTCCCGGCGAAGGCGCGGTTCCGCCTGAAGGACTCGCTCGGGGGACCGCGGAACGACCTGGTGCAGTGGCGGTGGGTCAACGGCGGCGCGACGACGCTCGCCGATTTCGGCGACCCGGTCGGCACCGACGACCTGACGCTCTGCGTGTTCGACAGCACGCGCCTGCTGTTCCGGGCGAACGTCCCGGCCGGCGGCACCTGCGGCACCCGCCCCTGCTGGACCGGGAACGGAAAGACCTTCCGCTACAAGAACAAGGCGGGCACCCCCGACGGGGTGCTGAGCCTGTCGCTCAACCCGGGACCAGACGGCAAGTCCAAGATCCTGCTCAAGGCGAGGGGCACCTCGCTCGCGCAGCGGGCGTTCGGGCTACCCACGCCCCCGCTCCCGGTGCCCGTGGCCGTGCAGCTGCAGTCCGCGAGCGGCCAGTGCTGGGAGGCCACGTACCAGCGGAGCGGCCTCAAGCGCAACGACGGCGAAACCTTCGACGGCTTCGCCGAATGAGCGGGCGCCGCGGCAGGGAGGCGTCGCGCTTCCCCTGCCGCGGCGCGCGGTGCTAACCGGGGTGGATGCCGGCCCACCCGCTGCTGACCCTCACCCTCACCGAGTTGTGCGAGACGCTGCACGCGCGCCGCGCCTCGCCCGTCGAATTGATGGAGGCGACGCTCGCCCGCATCGATGAGACCAACCCCGACCTGAACGCCGTCTGTTCGCGCCGCGACCCGGCCGCGTGTCTCGACGACGCCCGCGCCGCCGAGGCGCGCATCGCCCGCGGGGACGGGCGCCCGCTCGAAGGCATCCCCCTTGGCGTGAAGGAGTTGGAGGACACGGTCGGCCTGCCGGCCACGGAGGCCTCGTCGCTGTTCGCCGACCGCGTTGCCGAGCGGGACTCGGTTCAAGTGGGGCGACTGAAGGCCGCGGGCGCCATCGTCGTCGGCAAGACCAACGCGCCGGAGTTCGGTGCGCCGGCCTACACCAAGAATCGCCTCTACGGCGTCACCCGGTCGCCGTGGAACCCGACTCTCACGCCGGGCGGCTCGAGCGGCGGGTCGTCGGCCGCGATGGCGGCGGCGGTCATCCCGCTGGTGACGGCGGGCGACGGCGGTGGCTCGATTCGCATTCCCGCCAGCTTCACCGGCTGCTTCGGGCTCAAGACCTCGTATGGGCGCGTGCCGCGCGAGCCCGACGGCCAGTGGGAGTACGGCGCCACCGCGGTGTACGGGCCGCTCACCAAGACCGTCGCGGATGCGGCCCTGTTCCTGGATCAGGTGGTGGGCGCGTCGCCGCTCGATCCCTACAGCCTGCCCCACCCGGGGGTCGCCTATGCCGAGCGGCTGCGGGAACCGTTACCCACCCCGCTGCGCATCGGGTTCTCGCCGGACCTGGGCTACGCCGTCGTGCAGTCGGAGGTGGCGGCCGCCGTCGAGGACGCGACGCGGGTGTTCGAGCGCATGGGACATCGGGTCCACCGCATCGCCGGCGGGCCGCCGGAGCCGGGGCGGACGTGGGGCCTGCTGGGCGCGTTCCTCCTCGGCGCCCGCCTCCACGACGTGCTGCCGGGGCGCGAGGATCAGGTGGGTCGCGGCCTGCTGGCGGGCTTCCGCATGGCCGCCCAGATGACGCAGGAGCAGTGGGGCGCGCTGGCCGCGCTGCGCGCGCAGGTGAACGCATGGTGCGCCGAGGTGTTCGAGCAGGTGGACCTGCTCGTGACGCCGACGGTCCCCTTCGATCCCTATCAGGCGCCGGGTCCCTACCCGACCACGATCGAAGGGCGCGAGGTCAACTGGTCGAACGTCGGGTCGTTCACCATTCCGTTCAACCTGTCCTGGCACCCCGCCGCCACCGTGCGCGTCGGCCTGTCGCGCGCGGGGCTCCCCATGGGCATGCAGATCGTCGCTCCACGCCATCGCGACGACCTGGCACTGCAGGCGTCGCTCGCCTTCGAACGCGAGCGGCCCTGGCACCCGCACTGGCCGCTGGTCTGGTAGACGACGAGCGCCGCGGCCTGGCGGGAGTGCGCCGCGTTCGCTACACACGTCGGGGCCGCGGGAGACGGCCCAAGCTGGGAGAACAGACGAATGGACGACAAGGAACTCGAAGACAAAATCAAGGCCATGACCTTCTGGAGCGGCAAGAACTCGATGACCATCGAGGACATGGCCGCCGTCCAGCCGGGTCTGGCCCGCATCATGCCCGAGATCGGGGCCCGCACCTGGAAGCTCTTCTACGCTGCCAAGCATGCCAACTGGCCCATGGCAAAGTTCCAGTACAAGGAGATCGTCGGCCTCTTCGAGATGGGCGCGTTCATGCGCCCGAAGCACGAAGCGGCGATCAACCAGTACCTGGCGGAGAACTGGAAGCCCCTGGAGGAGCCGATCGCCAACAAGGACTTTGCGGCGTTCGAGCGCGCGTTCCATGCCTCCATCGAGGCGGCCAACGCGTATCACGAGCTCAAGGAAAAGCCCTACATCAACTGGAAGTTGCCGGACACCGAGCCGCCCGATCTCGACCTGCGGCCGCGCGGCGCGAAGTAGCGCGTCCACGCCAACGGGTCATTTCCCTTGACACGGGGGCCGCGCGGCGGTTAGCCGAAAGGCACGGGCCGGCTTCGGTGGCCCGCGAGGGGGGACACGATGCAGAACTTTTCCAGGTTCATGGCCGCGGCGGCGGCCATCGGGTGTGCGACCGGGCTGGCGCTGGCGGCCGAGCAGACCATTCTCGGCAAGTCGCTCACGGTGAAGAACCCGGGCGACGCCTCCAGGCGGCGGATCGCCACCTCCGCGCGGGAAGTCGGCAGCGCGGAAACCATCGTCGGGGATCCCACGTTGGCTGGCAGCGCCGGCGGCGCCATCCTCCAGGTGTTCCTCGCGGGCGCCTCGCCGAGCAACGAGTCCTTCGTGCTGCCGCAGGGCACCAACGTCGCGGGCAAGGCATTCTGGCGCGCGGCAGGCACCACGGGGTTCAAGTACAAGGACGGCAAGGGCGAGCAGGGCCCCGTGAAGTCGGTCATCATCCGGCGTTCGACGAGCGGCACCTTCACCATGCAGGCCAAGGTCCAGGCCAAGAACGGCCCGGTCACCGTCGTCCCGCCCAATCCCGGCACCAGCGGCTGTGTGGCGCTGAAGCTCGGTCTGGCGGCCGCCGCAGGCGACCGTTATTCGCTGCAGTTCGGCGTCGACAGTCAGATCAAGAACGTCGACAGCCGATTGTTCAAGGCGAAGAAGCCGCTGTTCGAAGGCGTCTGCCCGGGCGGTGGTCCGACGACGACAACCACCACGCCGACCTCGACGACCACCACGACCACCATGTACGGCTCGCCGAGCCGGGCCTTCCTGACGCTGCCGGTCAGCCTGCTCGACTGAGCCGGCAACCGTCGCCACGGACCGGACGCCCCCGCGAGGCCACGTGCCTCCGGGGGCGTTCTCGCGTTCAGGCCTGGTTGGTGAGGATGGAGACGCAGGACACGGCGGCGGGGCCGCCCAGGTTGTGGGCCAACCCGATCCTGGCGCCCCGCACCTGGCGCTCGCCCGCCTGACCCCGGAGCTGCGTCGCCAGTTCGTAGATCATGCGCACACCGGTGGCGCCGACCGGGTGGCCATACGACTTGAGACCGCCGGAGACGTTCACCGGCTTCTCGCCCCCCAACGTGGCGCGCCCCTCCTCGACGAAGCGGCCGCCCTCGCCGCGCCCGCAGAAGCCGAGGTCCTCGTAGTTCAGGATCTCGGTGATGGTGAAGCAGTCGTGCACCTCGGCGAAGTCGACGTCGGCCGGGCCGATGCCTGCCTGGCCGTATGCGGCCTCGGCCGCCCGCACGGTCGCCTCGAAGCCGACGTAGCCGAAGCTGGGCTTGTAATACGGCTGGCCCGACACGACCGCGAGCCCGATGCCGAGCGGCCACACGGGCTGCCCCGTGAACCGCGTGGCCAGGTCCGCCCGACACACCACGGCGGCCGCGGCGCCGTCGGTGGTGGGGCAGCAGTCGAACAGCCCGAGCGGGCTGTAGATCATCGGCGCCTTCAGGACCGTCGCCTCGTCGATCGGCATCTTGAGATGCGCCTTCGGGCTCCTGAGGCCGTGCTGGTGGTTCTTCACCGCCACCGCCGCGAGCGTCTTCTTCGACGCGCCGTACTCCGCGAAGTAGCGGTTGGCCGACAGGGCGAAGATGTGCGGCGCCCGCTCGCCGAAGTCGAGCACCGGGTGGCTCCGGTTCGGCCGGCCGAAGTTGCCGTCGCGCATCTTCTCGAAGCCCACCGCCAGCACCACGTCATGCATACCCGACGCCACCGCCAGGCAGGCGTTGCGGAAGGCGTCCATGCCTGACGCGCAGTAGTTCTGCACACGGGTGATGGGGCGGCCGAAGAGCTTGAGCGCGTCGCCCAGCGCGTCGCCGCCGAAGGTGGAGACGACGGAGCCCACCCATGCCGCCTCGATACGCTCGCGCTCGCACCCGGCGTCGGCCAACGCCTCGTCGACGGCGTCGCAGAGGAGATCCTCGGCACTGGTGTCGTAGAGTTCACCGAACCGCGTGCACCCCACGCCGACGATGGCCACCGCCTTGCGGAGATCGATCGACATGGCGGACGGTTGTAGCCGTCCCGGCGGCCGCTCGTCCAGGCAATAGGCGGGGGGTCAATCGAGCGCGAACTCGGTGCGCCACGACCCGTCGCCCGCGACGGGGGGTTGACGATGCTTCTCGAGCAGGAACGACCCGATCACCAAGGCGTCCATCTCGGTTCGCCGGAAGCAGCGCTAGGCGTCCTCCGGCGTGCAGACGATCGGCTCGCCGCGCACGTTGAAGGAGGTGTTCACGAGCAGAGGGCAGCCGGTGCGGCGCTGAAAGCGCTCGATCAGCTGATGGTAGAGCGGGTTCGTCTCCGCGGTGCACGGTCTGGACCCGAGCCGAGCAGTCGACGTGCGTGACCGCCGGGATGGTCGAGCGCGGCACGTGCAGCCGGTCGATGCCGAAGAGCCGCTCCTGCTCCGGCGTCATCGCCACCCGCCGCGACACCGCCACCGGCGCCACCAGCAGCATGTAGGGCGAGTCGACGTCGAGGTCGAAGCAGTCGCGCAGCGTGCTCGCGCAGGACGCTCGGCGCGAAGGGCCGGAAGCACTCGCGGTACTTGATCTTCAGGTTCAGCACCGACTGCATGCGCGGCGAGCGCGGGTCGCCGAGGATGCTGCGCGCGCCCAGCGCGCGCGGTCCGAACTCCATGCGACCCTGGAACCAGCCCGACCACCTGCTCGCCGGCCAGCAGGTCGGCGGTGCGGTCGAGCAGGTCGGCGTCGCGACAGGCGTTCGTAGACGGCGCCGGCGCCGCGCAGCACGGCCTCGATGGCCTCGTCGTCGAAGGCCGGGCCGAGATAGGCGCCCCGCATGTCGTCGCCCCCCGACCGCGCGCCGCGGGGTGCGCCGAGCACCGTGTGGTGGACGACCAGCGCGACGCCGAGCGCGCCGCCCGCGTCGCCCGCGGCGGGCTGGATCCAGAGTCGCTCGAACGGCCCCTCGCGCAGCAGCCGGCCGTTGGCGACGCAGTTGAGCGCCACGCCGCCCGCCAGGCAGAGGTTCCGCATGCCCGTCTCGCGATGGACGTGCCGCGCCATGCGCAGCACGATCTCCTCGGTGACCGCCTGGATCGAGCGCGGCGAGGTCCATCTCGCGCTGGGTGACGCGGCGACTCCGGCGTGCGCGGCGGGCCGCCGAACGAGCTCGTCGAACGCGCCGTTCGTCATCGTGAAGCCCGTGCAGGAAGTTGAAGTAGTCGCATGTTGAGCTTGAACGAGCCGTCGTCGCGCAGCTCGACCAGCTCGCTCGAGGATCAGGTCGACGTAGCGGGGCTCGCCGTACGGCGCGAGACCCATCACCTTGTACTCGCCGGAGTTCACCTTGAAGCCGGTGTAGTAGGTGAACGCCGAGTAGAGCAGGCCGAGCGAGTGCGGGAAGTGCAGCTCGGCGAGCAGCTCGAGCTCGCTGCCCCTGCCCGACGCCCCACGAGCGACGTCGCCCACTCGCCCACCCCGTCCATGGTGAGGATCGCCGCCTCGGCGAACGGCGACGGGTAGAACGCGCTCGCGGCGTGCGACTCGTGATGCTCGGCGAAGAGGATCTCGCCCGCGAATCCCTCGAGCTCGCTGCAGGATCAGCTCGCGCGCGTGAAGAGCTTCTCGCGCAGCCAGACCGGCATCGCCGGCGAGAAACGGCGAAGCCCGCGCGGCGCGACGGCGAGGTACGGTCTCGAGCAGGCGCTCGAACTTGAGCAGCGGCTTGTCGTAGAAGCCGACGTAGTCGACCTGCTCGAGGCCGACCCCCGCCTCGGCCAGGCAGTAGGCGATGGCGCGGCGCGGGAAACCCGGGTCGTGCTTCTTGCGGGTGAAGCGCTCCTCCTGCGCCGCGGCCACGATCTCGCCGTCGCGCACCAGGCACGCCGCGCGCGTCGTGGTAGAAGGCGGAGATGCCGAGAATGGTCGGCATCAGAACTGCTGCCGGTAGCGCGCGGGATCGACCGGGGCACGCGGGCGGGCCAACCACGTCGATGGCCGCCCGTCGCGCATCCGCCGATCGAGGGGATCCCCCAGCCGGCGGCGGACCATGCCGACCGGCGTCATGACGAGCGCGTAGAAGATCCCGAGAATGACGCTCGTGTTGACGCGCCCGAGGATCTCCGCGACCGCCATCCACCGGTGCTCGACCGGCCCGAGCGCGCGCGGCGCGAGGAGGCCCGGCACCACGAGCCCGACGCCCAGCGCCGCCATGACTGCCGGCGGCACGCTGTGGCCGCGCCACCAGCTGTACGCCGCGAGGAGCAGGAAGACGCCGCCGACCGTCAAACCGAACCGGCGCAGCTCCGCCGAGGTGCGGACGGCGTCGCGCATCAGAAGATGGTGTAGATGAACGGCGCGACGGCCGATCCCTGGGTCAGCACGATCAGCGCGCCGAACAGCACCAGCACCAGCACGATCGGCCCGAGCCACCACTTCTTGCGGATCCGCAGGAAATCCCACAGCTCGCGCGCGAAGGACGGGTGGGACGGCGTGGACATGCGCACCAGTTCTCCGAACGGCCGGCGACTTGTCAACCGCTGGCCAGGCCCGGGGGCGTCAGGCATAGAGCGCCCCATGGAACTCTCGATGCCGCTCGAAGACGCCATGCGCACCCAACGGGCGATTCGCCGCCTCAAGCCAGACCCGGTCGACGACGCGCTCGTGCTCCACCTGCTCGAGCTGGCCCTCAAGGCGCCGAGCGGAAGCAACGCGCAGAATTGGGAGTTCGTGGTGGTGCGCGATCGCGCCGTGAAGGAGCGGCTCGGACGGCTCAATCGCCTCGCCTGGAACCTCTACGGCGGACTGGGCGGCTGGCTCTATCGGGACAACGCGCCGATGCAGCGCATCCTGAAGGCCGTGCAGTGGCAAGCGGACCACTTCGCGGACATCCCGGTGGTGGTCGTCGCGTGCGTCCGCGGCGTCGTCCCGATCCTGCCGCGGGTGGCGGCGTCCAGCGTGTACGGGTCGATCTACCCGTCGGTGCAGAACCTGCTGCTGGCGGCACGCGCCGCCGGGCTCGGGGCCGCGCTCATCACGCTGCCGCTCTGGAACACCTGGTTGGCGCGGCGGGCGCTCGGCCTGCCCTGGTCCGTTACGCCCTGCGCCGTCATCCCGCTCGGCTGGCCGCAGGGACGCTACGGGCCGACGACGCGCCGGCCCGTCGGCGAGGTGGTCCACCTCGACCGCTGGGGCAACCAGCCGTTCCGCGACCGGGAGCGCACCGGCGCCGCGTGAGCCCGGACGGCCGCTCAACCGTGTGCCAGCGCCAGCAGGTACACGGCCATGCCGAGCCCGATGAGCGCGAGCAGCATCGATACCGCCACCCCGAAGGTCGGTCGGATCGCGAACAGATCCCCCCGGGCGAGCGCCCGCAGCCGGCGAATGTGCTGGCCAGCGGCGATCAGATTGACCGCAACGCCCACCGCCACCAACCCCGAGCCGAACCACACCGAGAGCCCCGCCGACTGGCTCGCCGCCCCGGGATGGACGACCGCCAGCTCGCGGAGGAATACGCCGAAGCGGGCGACCACGAACCCGAAGCCCATGAGCGCCACGCCGGTGCGAATCCACGCCAACAGCGTGCGCTCCTCGGCCAGCGCCACGCGGGGATCGCGCGCCAGCGGATCCCCGCCCGCCATGCCGCTCACCCGCGGAGCGGCCGGAAGAACGCGCGCATGTCCTCGACCAGCGCCGCCGGCTCCTCCATGGCCGCGAAGTGCCCGCCGGACGCGAAGCGCGTCCAGCGGGTGACGCGGTAGAGCCGCTCCACCCACGAGCGTGGCGGCTTCAGGATCTCCTTCGGGAAGATCGCGCAGCCGGTGGGCACGTCGACCTTGAACCCCGTGGGCGGGAACTTCCCCGCGTGCATCATCTCGTAGTAGAGGCGCGCCGACGACGTCGCCGTCTGCGGCACCCAGTAGAGCATGATGTTCGTCAGCAGCTCGTCCTTGGTGAACCGCCGCTCGACGTCGCCGTCGCAGTCGCTCCAGCTGCGGAATTTCTCGACGATCCACGCCGCCAGCCCCGCCGGCGAGTCGTTCAGCCCGTAGCCCAGCGTCTGTGGCTTCGTGCCCTGGATGCGCTGGTACCCCGCTTCGTCGCGCATCCAGTGCTGCATCGGCATCAGGTCGATGGCTTCCTCCTGGGTCAGGCCGTCGAGTGGGTTCGCCGGATCAGGCGGAAACGCCACCACCATGTTCAGGTGGACGCCGGCGACGACGTCGGCATGGTTGGCGCCGAGGTACGTGCCGACCATCGCCCCCCAATCGCCCCCCTGGGCGCCGAAGCGGGCATATCCGAGGCCGCGCATCAGCTCCGCCCACAACGCGGCGATGCGCTCGGCGTCCATCCCCGGCGCGCGCGGGTGATCCGAGAATCCGTACCCGGGCATCGAGGGCGCGACGACGTCGAACGCGTCCGCGGGGTCGCCGCCGTGACGCGCCGGGTCGGTGAGCGGCCCGATGATCTTCGTGAACTCGGCCACCGACCCAGGCCACCCGTGCGTGATCACCAGGGGGAACGGACGGGGGCCGACGCCGCGCACGTGGATGAAATGGATGCCGAGCTCCCCCACCGGCGCCCGGAACTGCGGGAAGCGGTTCAACGCTGCCTCGGCGGCGCGCCAGTCGTACCGGCCCGCCCAGTAGGCGACCAGCTCGCGCACGTAGGCCAGGTCGGTCCCGTACTGCCACCCCGACCCCGCGATCTCGTCGGGAAAACGGGTGCGCCCCAGACGATCGCGGAGGTCGGTCAGGACGGCATCGGGGACGGCGATCCGGAACGGCTCGACGGGCATGGCACGGGCTTCTACGTTGCCGCACCACCGGCGGGCAACCGCGCTCCCGCCAGATTTCACTTGAGGGTCCGCGCGGGTCCGAGTACGCTCGTCCGAACAAGGAGGGCGAACGCATGAAGGGAATCGTCGGACGGATCGGGCTCGCACTGGCCATGGCCTCATCGTACGGCTCGCTAGCCCTGGCGGGCGCCACCGGCGAATGCGTCAAGGCCGCCGCGGGCGAGTACAAGGAGTGCAAGAGCGACTGCAAGGAGGCCTTCCAGGCCGCCAAGGACACTTGCACCAACCGGGACCACGACTGCGTCGAGGCCTGTCGCGAGGATCGCGCGACCTGCATCGACGCCACCGGCCTCGAAGCCGCCATCGACGCTTGCAACGCGGAGCGTGACGCCGCCGTGGCCAACTGCAAGGTCATCTACCTGCCCGAGACGCCCGAACGGGATCAGTGCATCGACAACGCGCAGGTCGCCGCGTTCGTCTGCCGGGTTGGCGTGCGCAACGAGAAGAAGCCGCTCGTCCAGGCCTGTCGCAAGGGTGACGCCGCCGTGCAGGGCTTCCGGCCGTGCGTGAAGGCATGCCCGACCGGGGCTGGTCCGGTCGAGGACCGCAAGACCTGCAAGACCACCGCGGTCGCCGACTACCGGGCGTGCAAGGCCGACTGCCGCGAGGAGTTCCAGCTGTCCAAGGACGCCTGCCGCGGCCTGGTGCACGATTGCGTGGAGGGCTGCCGGGACGATCGGGCCGCCTGTCGCGCCCCCATCGAGGCGACGCTGGATGCTGCGGTTGCCGCATGTCAGGCCGCCAAGCAGACCGCCATCACCGCGTGCGCCGGCGACGCGGCGTGTGTCCTGCAGGCCAAGGTCGTCGCGTTCCAGTGCCGCGACACTGCCCGCGAGGTGGCCAAGCCCGGCCTCCGCGCCTGCCGCGACGCCTTCCGGGACTGCGTCGAGGCGCTCTACCAGGACCCTGCCTGCGTCCCGGCTCCGTAGCGGAGCCGGTCCGATCCCGCAGCGGCGACGGGCTCCCGGGGGATACCCCCGGGAGCCCGTCGTGCGTCCGGCCCGCGGTCTGGTAGTGTCCGGTCATGCCGCCGACCCACGAGGTGCTGAACCAGCCGCCGCCGCTCGAGGGACTCGACCTCTTCGGCAGCGACCGTGTGCTGCGCGACGCCGTCGACCGCGAGGGAGCGGGCTGGGCCCGCGAGCGGCTGCACGCGCTCGGCGCGATCGCGGGCGGCGACGCCATGACATGGGGCCGGCTGGCGAACCAGTACCCGCCCGTGCTGCACACCCACGACCGCTACGGGCACCGCATCGACGAGGTGGAGTTCCACCCCGCCTGGCACGACCTGATGCGCACCGCCGTGGCGCACGAGGCTGCACGGCCTTGCCGTGGCGCGAGCCACGACCCGGCGCCCATGCCGCTCGCGCCGCGCTCTTCTTCGTGCTGTCGCAGGCCGAGGCGGGCCACGGCTGCCCGATCTCCATGACGTACTCCGCCGTCCCCGCCCTGCGACACCAGCCGGAGCTGGCCGCGGACTGGGAGCCGCGCATCGTGTCCCGCCGCTACGACCCGCGCCGATCGCCCCGCGGCAGAGAAGACCGGCGTGCCTGCTGCGGCATGGCGATGACCGAGAAGCAGGGCGGCTCCGACGTGCGCGCCAACACCACCCGCGCGATCGCGCTCGGCCGCGGCGGCCCCGGCGAGCGAGTACGCCATCACGGGCCACAAGTGGTTCTGCTCGGCGCCGATGTGCGACGCCTTCCTGGTGCTGGCGCAGACCGAGCCGGGGTCTGTCGTGCTTTCTCCTGCCGCGCTGGCTGCCGGACGGCACGCGCAACGCGTTCCATGTCCAGCGCCTCAAGGACAAGCTCGGCAACCGTTCCAACGCGTCGAGCGAGGTCGAGTTCGACGGCGCGTGGGCGCGCATGGTCGGCGAGGAGGGCCGCGGCGTCGCCACCATCATCGAGATGGTCAACGCACACGCGCCTCGACTGCGTCATCGGCTCGCCGCCGCGCTGATGCGCCAGGCGGTGGCGCAGGCGACTGCACCACGCCGCGCACCGGCGGCGTTCGGGAAGCGACTCGATCGAGCAGCCGCTCATGCACAACGTGCTCGCCGACCTGTGCCTCGAATCCGAAGCCGGCGACCGTCGCGCATGATGCGACTGGCGCGCGCCTACGACGAGGGCGCACGCGACGCGGAGACAGCGGCACCTTGCCCGCATCGCCACGGCGGTCGCGAAGTACTGGGTGTGCAAGCGCCAGCCCGCGCGTGGTGGCCGAGGCGCTCGAGTGTCTCGGCGGCAGCGGGTACGTCGAGGAGTCGCTCCTGCCACGGCTGTACCGTGAGGCGCCGCTGAACGGCATCTGGGAGGGCTCGGGCAACGTGATCGCGCTCGACGTCCTCCGTGTGCTGCGCGACGGACCCGAAGCGCTCGACGCCTTCTTCGCCGAGGTCGCGCTCGCCCGCGGCGCGGACGCCCGGCTCGACGCGGCCGTGGACGGCGTGCAACGCGAGCTCCGCGAGCCCGCCCACCTCGAAGCCCGCGCGCGGCGGCTGGTGGAGCGGCTGGCGCTGGTGCTGCAAGGATCGCTGCTGGTCCGCCACGCCCCGGCGCAGGTGGCGGACGCGTTCTGCGCGTCGCGCCTGGCAGGAGACCACGGGCGCGCCTTCGGCACCTTGCCCCCGGGCCTGGACTACGAGGCGATCGTCGAGCGCGCCGCTCCGCGGCCAGCCGGCTGACCGAGCGGCGCGCGACGACCCGACCCGAGGGGGGACCAAGGGCCGGGCCGCCGCGCTGGCCCGTCGCGCCCGCGGCCATTCGGCCGCATGGCGCCTCCTTGCCTAGCAGGAGGACGAGACGCATGTCAACTACTCTAGTGCTCTGTCTTGGTGAACCCTAGAGGTTGCCCGGCTCGAAGCGGACGCCGTCCGGCGTCCGGACCGCCCGCTTCTCGAGGGGCGGCGACTCCCGCGTCGTGAGCCGGCCGGCGCGATCGCGGATCAGGTCGCGCCGGATGAACCGCACCGTGGCGCCGTCGACCTCGGGACGGATCTCGAGCACCTGCAGCTCGACGTCGAAGCCGCCCAGGCTCCCGAAATAGCGATCGAGTTCGGCCACATAGGCCTGGCTGTCGATCTGGGCGAGGCGACACAGCAAGGCGGCGTCGCGATTCCGCCACGCCCGCTCGTAGCGCTCGAGCAGCCAGCGGACCTCGTCTTCGCTGACCGAATCCGGCCCCAGGGAAGCGGGGGGCGGCTCGGGCTCGGGGAGCGTGGTGGACGTGGTCGGAACGCTGGGCGCCATCGTGGGCTCCCGGTCGTCGGGGTTCGCCGCCCCTGGGTCACCCGGCGTCGGGACGGGCCCGAGGGGCGCCACCGGTTCCGGCAGCGCGGAGTCGGGCGGCTCGGTGGTCGACGTGGTGGATGTGGTGGTGGTGGTGGTGGTGCTGCTGCTGGTCGTGGTGGTGGTGGTGGTCGTCGTCGTGGTCGTGGTGGTGCTGGTCGTCGTCGTGGTTGCGCGCGCCTCGACGCGCCAGACGCGACCCACCGCCCCGCCCAGGTTGCTCACGCCGAGGGCCCGCACCTGCGCGACGACCGGCGACTCCGCGCGCCAGCGCAGCGTATCGCCCTCACCGGCTGCGATGCCGTCGACGGTCCAGTGCACCTGCACCGCGTCTTCCGGCGTGGCGGGTTCCGCGGCGAAGCGGAAGTCGACGGCGTCTCCAACGTCGACGGCGACGACGTCCGCAACGGGCGACGACGCCGCGACACGCGGCAGGCGGGGCGGCGTCACGCGCACGATCCAGTCCCGCCGCCGCGGCGTCGCGGCGTCGCCCGCGTCGACGGTCACGACATGACGTCCGACATCCGTCGCCCCGGGCATGAAGGTCCACAGCGGCCCCAGGCCGGCGGGCACTCCGTCGAGCCGCCAGCGAATCGGCGGGGGCGCGTCCCAATCGGCAGAGAACCCGACCGGTTCCCCGACGCGCGCCCGCACCCTGGCCGGGCGGGCGTGGCCGCCGTCGGGCGCCGCGGCGTCCGCCCGTACCGCGCCCACCAGCGTCAAGGCCGCCGCGATGGCCAGGAGCCGCACCATGGGCGGCGACCTTTGCCGAACGCGATCCGCATCGCAACGGCCCCCGGCGATCCGGCGCGCGCGTCATGCGCGCGGCGCCGCGCCAACCCGGCTGTGTGCACGGGCTCGGCCCGGTATAGTCTCCTCGTGCCCCGACTGCGCACGGTCTGCGCCGTACCGTTGCCGGTACTGGCGCTCGTCCTCCTCGCCACCCTTCCGGCGCGCGCCCAGACCGCCTGCGTCGCGGAGACGGCGGCGGAAGAGTGCGATGACGGCGATGCCTGCACCGACGACACGTGCGGGGTGGACGGGCGGTGTCGGAACGAGGCCGCCGCGGACTGCTGGCCCTGCGACATCGACGAGGATTGCGACGACGGCGAGCCCTGCACCGACGACGCCTGCGACGCCGACGGTCGCTGCGCGAGCGTGCCGGGCTCGGGGAGTCCGTGCGACGATGGCGACGGGTGCACCGGGAACGATGTGTGCGACGGCGGGATCTGCGCCGGCGACCCGCTGGACTGTGACGACGGCATCTCCTGCACCGACGACTACTGCGACGGCGCCGGGTGCGTGTCCGAGCCGGTCGACGACTTCTGCGCCGAGGGCGACACGTGCGCCGTGCTGCGCTGCGTCCCCGCCGATCCGGACGCGGACGCGGAGGGCTGCGTCGTCGATGGCGCCGAGTTCGAGGCGACCGAGTGCGAACCCGACGATGACCCGTGCACCGAGGATCGATGCCGCGCCGCCGCTTGCTCCCACGAGCCCCTCGAGGACGTCGCCGCATGCAGCCCGCTCCGCCCTCCGTACCGGCGCGCGCTGACGCTGCGCAGCGGTATCGAACGGATACTCATGTTCGTCTTCGACGAGTCGAGCGTCGGCGGCGACGCCGGTGACGTGATCATCGACGAACTCTTCGAGTTGCTCGATGCGCTCGACGCCGGCGTGCTGGTGCTGGGCGGGCTGGACCCGGAGCGCCCGGTCCCGCCGGGCGGATCGCGGGGGCTACGCCTGCCCCCGGCTCCCTCGATCGCCCAGCTACGCGGGCGCTTGGCATACCCCTTCCTGCGCGATGCGCCCCTCCGCGCCGACCGCCTCCTGCGTGCCGTCCTCGAGGGCCGGCGGCGCGGCGACATCGACGGGGCCGACGCGGGAGAATTGCGCCGCGTCGGCCGCGCCTTGCTCGCCGAGACGAAAGCGCTTAAACGCGACCTGAAGCAGCTGCAGCGACCCGCCCCGGTCGTGCAGCGCTAGCCGGCGCGTGACCCGGCTCGACCAGGGAGAAACCGTCGTGAGCGGCACCGCCTAGCGACCGTCCGTGTACCTCGAGTTCTTCGGCCTCGCGGACGAGCCGTTTCGCATTACGCCCGATCCGCGCTACCTGCACCTCGACCCGCTGGTCGAGACCGCGCTGGCGACCGTCGCCGACGGCATCGAGCGGCGCGCGGGGCTGGTGCTGCTGGTCGGCGAGGTGGGCACCGGTAAGACCACGCTGGTCCGCCGCCTGCTGGACTCCCTCCCCCCACGTCCGCACCGTGCTCGTCCTCCACCCCACGGTGTCGTTCGACGAGATGCTGGACCACCTGCTGCTCGAGCTGGGCGTGCCCGTGGCAAGCGGGGACCCCGAGGCGCTGCGCGAACGGCTGGCCGAGTTCCTCCGCGAGCACGCCCGCGACGGCGGCACGGTGGCCGTCTTCTTCGACGAGGCGCAGGCCCTGCACGGAAAGACGCTGGCGCGCCTGCCCGCACTGCTCGACCTGGTGACGGACGCGGGCCGGCCGGCGCTCCAGGTCGTGCTCGCGGGACAGCCCGAGCTCGACATCCAATTGGAGGCGCCCACGCTGGCGCCGCTGCGCGGGCGCATCGGCGCCGTCGCCCGGCTGGCGCCCGATGTCGCCGGAGCGGGTGGCCGAGTATGTCCGCGCCCGCCTTGCCCGAGCCGGCGCGCCGGATGCGGCGCTGTTCGAGCCGGCTGCGATCGAGCGGATCGCGACACTGAGCGGCGGCGTCCCGCGCGTCGTCAACGTCCTCTGCCAGGCGGCACTGGTCGCGGCGTTCGCTGACGGGCGGCGGCAGGTGTCGGCACCGCTCGTCGACGCGGCCTGGGCCGACTACGCGCCGCTCCACCGTCCCGAGGGCGCTCCCATGCCGGCGCCCCCCGCCGCGCCGCGTGATGCCACGCCGGCGACCGAGGCGCGGCCACTGCGCCGGCGCGCCGTGGCCGCCGCGGTCGCGGTCGCGGCCCTGGCGGGGCTCGCACTGCTCGCCATCCAACCGCGGTGGGCCTGGCCGCCCGACGTGGGCCGCGGACGGGAGCCGGCGACGGCGCGACCAGCGCCTGACTCCGTCGCCACGACGGCGCAGCCGCCTCCCGTCGCCCCCACCCCGGTGGCCACGACCCGTCCCCCGGCCTCCGCCGAGCCACCGGCGGCGCCCCCCGTTCCGATCGACGCCCCATTGCCCCGGCAGGACGTTCCGCCGCTCCCGCGGGCCGCGCCGCCTGCGACGCGGGATGCAATCGAAGTCGTCGATCGCTTCTGGCGAGCCTACGCCGCCGGCGACGCCGACGGCGTCCGGGCGCTGTTCGCGCCCGACGCCGCCCCGGCCGCGGGCGCGCTCGACCTGGACCCCACAGGCGGCGGGCAGCTGGCGGTCCCGACGGGGCTCCTCGAGGCCAAGCCCGTCGGCGACCGCGTCACCGTCCGCGTGCCGTTCTTCCTGGACGCCCTCGACGATCGCGGTGAGGCCGTGCCCCGCCAGGGCGTCGCCAGCCTCCAGGTGGCCGTCGCCGACGGTGCCCCGCGCCTCGTCGCGTTCGCGGCGGAGTCGGTCGCCCTGCCGGTGCAATCGCGTGAGTCGCACCCATTGACCGAGTGAATCGCGATTGCTTGACTGCGCGCCCACGTCCTCGGGGGAGAGCGGTCATGGTCGAACGGAGAGGTGGCTGGCGGGTTCTGATCGCGGTGGCAGCGTGTTCCCTCCCGCTCGGGGCCGCGTCGCCGGCATCCGCCCAGGCGGAATCGTCCGAGTTGCGCCGCCTGAAGACGACGGTCGACCAGATGGGTCGGACCATCGAACAGCTCAAGGCGAAGATCGAACGCATGGAACGCGACGCCGCGCGCAAGGACGGCAAGCCGGCGTCGGTCGCCGCGCCGGTGACCCCGCCGGCACCCGCACCGAAGGTGGCCGCGCCGGGCGGCACAGGAGCCGGCGACGAACCGTTCCGCCGAGAACACGCCTCCGACGCTGCCGCGCGTGGCATGGCCAGCCCCATCCAGGACCGCGATGCGTTCCGTGACGAGCAGGAGGCGGCGCCCCGCCCGGGGAACCTGCCGCTCGACCCGGAGTACCGCGGGTTCGTCCCGATCCCCAACACGCCAGTGCTGCTGCGGTTCAACGCCAAGCCGCGTGTCGACCTGACGTTCGACACCCGGAATCCGGGCGACGACAACCGCTTCGTGACGGCGAAGATCCCCGTCCGGGACGACCCGCTCTACGGCGGCGGCAGCGTCTTCAACGTCAACGCCAAGGGGTCGCAACTCTCGGTCGACGCCCGGGCACCCGACCTGCCAGGCAGCCCGCGCTTCTACTACCAGAACGACTTCTTCGGCTCCGGCGGCGGCGAGTTCCCGTACCGCCTGCGGTTCCTGTACGGCAGCTGGTACAACCTGACCATCGGCCAGGCGTTCAGCGTGTTCGAGGACCCCGACGTCTGGCCGGATACGGTTGATTACGAGGGGCCGAACGCGATGATCTTCGCGCGGCGGCCGCTGGTCCGCTACGCCGTGCCGCTCGACGACGGGTGGACCCTCAACTTCGGCATCGAACAACCCGAGACGCTGGCGGCGGCGTACTTCGGCCAGACGGTCACCGCCCAGAACCACGCGCCGGACGGGACGGCCAACGTGCGGTGGGAGGTCGCCAAGGTGGGGCACGCCCAATTCGCCACCGTGCTGCGCGATCTGGGGGTCCGCAGTGGCACCTTCGGCTCCGGCGCCAACCAGCGCGAATTCGGCGACGCGCAGACGTTCGGCTGGGGCGTGAACGCCACGGCGGCCTTCACCGTCTTCGACACGGACTCGGCGCAGGCGCTCGCGACCTACGGCCACGGTCTGGGCTCGTACGGCAACGACACCGGCTTCTTCAACAACGACGTCGCGCTCGATCCCGACGGGGACCTCACCGCAATTCCCTACCTGGGACTGTTCGCGGGCTATACCCACCGGTGGGACGACGACTGGCGCTCCACCGCCACCTACGGCTACGTGAACCAGGAGCCGCAGTTCTCGCAGGGCCCGACGGCATACAAGCGCACCCACTACGCCAGCCTGAACCTCATCTGGCAGCTCCGGAAGCGTTTCAGCGTCGGACTCGAAACCCTCTACGGCCGCAACGAGCAGGCCAACGGGAGCGCCGGCGACGTCGTGCGCTTCCAACTCGGCTTCCTGTACTCGATCTTCTGAGGAGACCCCCATGCGAACTCGTCCCTGCCCGCGCCGCGCCATGCTGGCCGCGCTCGCCGCCCTCGTGCTCGTCCGGCCCGCCGCCGCGGACACGCCCGGCACGACGGACATCGACGCGGCGCTCGCGGCGGCCCACGCCAAGTACAAGGCCCTCCAGGAAGGCACGAACGCCGACTACATTCCGGCGCTCGCCAAGGTGCCATCGAATCTGTTCGGCATCGCGCTGGTCACGGTCGATGGCCAGGTCCACACCGTCGGCGACGTGGAGCACCCGTTCTCGATCCAGTCGATCTCGAAGGTGTTCACCCTCGCCGAGGTGCTCAAGGAGGGCCGCGCCCAGGCCGTGGAGACCGACATCGGCGTCGACGCGACGGGTCAGGTGTTCAACTCGATCGTGGCCGTCGAACAGCACAAGGGTCAGGAGATGAACTCCTTCGTGAACCCGGGCGCGATCGCGACCACCGCGCTGGTGCAGGGCACCACCGCCGACGAGGTATGGGCGAAGATCATCGGCATCCAGAGCGACTTCGCGGGCCGGCGGCTCGAGGTCAACCAGGAAGTCTACGAGTCCGAGGCGGCGACCAACCAGCGCAACCAGGCGATCGCCATGCTCATGCACGCCTACGGCCGGATCAAGGCGAATCCACTGCAGGCCACCGACATCTACACCCGCCAGTGCTCCGTCAACGTCACCGCGAAGGACCTGGCGGTCATGGCGGCGACGCTGGCGAACGGGGGACGCAACCCCGTCACCAAGAAGGACGTCGTGAGCCCCGAAGTGGTGGAAGAGGTGCTCGCGGTCATGGCCACCGCCGGTCTGTACGACGACTCGGGCAAGTGGCTCTTCCACACCGGGCTACCGGCCAAGAGCGGGGTGGGCGGCGGGATCATCGCCGTGTCGCCGGGCAAGTTCGGCATCGCCGCCTTCTCGCCGCCGCTCGACGCCGCCGGCAACAGCGTCCGCGCGCAGAAGGCGATCCGAGACGTCTCGCGCGTCCTCGACGGCAACCCCTACGACGTGACGCCGCGCTGACGCCTCAGCGCGGGTGCTCGCACTCCCCGGCGACGCGTCGCACCGCCTCGAGGAGCTGACGCCCTTCGACGGGCTTGCCGAAGTAGCCGGCGCAGCCGATCTCCCAGGCGGTGTCCCGGTTGGCGGGCGTGTCCTCGGCCGTGATGAAGATCACGCCGAGATCCGGGGCGCGCTGCCGCAGGGATCGCGCCAGGTCGAGGCCTGTCATGCTGCCCAACCGGATGTCCACGACGGCGCAGGTGAAGCGGTCGGGCCGGCCGTCGCCCAGCAGGGCCTCGGCGGATTCGAACCCCTCGGAATCGAACCCGGCGGCCCGCAGGAGCCGGGCGAGCGCCCGACGCACCCCGTCATCGTCGTCCACGACGGCGATCCGGTGCTGGCCCTGGCCTGTCGACATGCTCTCGAACATCGGTGCGCCCCCCACCAGACCGGCGTCGCATCGATGTGTCCACCACCCCAGGGGCGAGGGCTTCGCACGCGGCCGGCCCCGACCGCCGTGCGGGCGCCCGCAGCCGGCCGCGCCTACTGGCCCTTCGGCAGCCGCAGGACCCGCTCCGCGATGATGTTCCGCTGCACTTCCGACGTGCCGGCGGCGATGGTGCGCCCGCGCGCGTAGAGGAACAGGTGCGGCCAGCGGCCGTCGTCGACGGCGTGGGGCGACCCCGCCTGCAGGACCGCGTGGGGACCGAGCAACGCCAGCCCGATCTCGGTCTGCCGCTGATACATCTCGCTCCAGAAGAGCTTCTCGATCGAACCCTCCGGGCCCGGCACGTCACCGCGGAGGGCTCGGGTGAGGTTGCGGTACGCGGTGTACCGCATGGCGTGGGCATCGATCACGGCACCGGCGAGCGCCTGACGCGCCAACGGGTCGCGTGCGGTGCCGCGGGCGCGCGCCGTCGCCAGCATGTCCTCCAGGGCGACCGACGACTGGAGCTGGCGGCTGAAGGTGAGCGTCTGCCGCTCGTGCATCAAGCACGTGATCGCGATGTCCCAGCCGGCGTCGATCTCGCCGACGACGTTCGCGCGCGGCACCCGCACCTCGTCGAAGAACAACTCGTTGAAGTCCTCGTCGCCGTTGATCTGACGCAGCGGGCGCACGGTGACCCCGGGACTGTGCATGTCGATCAGGAGAAAGGTGATCCCCTTGTGCTTCGGGGCGTCGGGATTGGTCCGCACCAGCGCCATGCACCAGTCGGCATAGCGCGCGAAGCTGGTCCAGACCTTCTGGCCGGTCACGACGAAGTCGTCGCCGTCGAGCACGGCCCGCGTGCGCAGGGCGGCCAGGTCGGAACCCGCGTTGGGCTCGGAGAAGCCCTGGCACCAGATCTCGTCGGCGGCCAGGATCTTCTGCAGGTGGGAGCGCTTCTGCGCCTCGGTGCCGTGCGCGATCAGCACCGGGCCGCCCATGGTGAGCCCCGCCAGGTTGATCAGCATCGGGGCCTTCGCACGCGCCATCTCCTCCTGAAAGATGATCTGCTGGATGAGTGACGCCCCGCGGCCCCCGTACTCGGCGGGCCAGGCGATGCCGCACCACCCCGCTTCCCAGAGACGGCGCTGCCATGCCTTGCCGTACGCCACCCATGCGTCGAGCGTGTCGGGTTCCGGCCCCGGGGGGTTGCTCGCGAGCCACGCCCGCAACTCGGCGCGGAAGGCCTCCTCGGCCGCAGCGTAGGACAGGTTCACTGCGGGAACGCTTCCGGCGCGACGTTCTGCCAGAACCAGGCGTCCGGCGGCGTCTCCTCGACCGACTCGACGGTGCGAAGCATCTTGCGGTCCGCGGCGTCGCTGGCGACCTCGTCGCGCGCCTGTGCCAACGTGTCGTAGCGCCGGTAGGCCGCCTCGTCGCCGACCCACGCGCAGCTGCACCCGCTGAGGTCCGCGTACCAGTAGACCACCTGGCCGTCGCGCATGGCCTGCGTCAGCCGGCGCTGCGGCAGCGCGCGTAGGCGCTCCCGCCGGGCGGGCGTGTCGGCCGCCACCATGCGGAAGCCGGCCTGCGGCAGCGACCCTTCCACAAACCGCGTCTCGGCCCGCCGTGAGGGTCCGGCGCATGCCGCCGCGAGGGCGGCGAGCAGGAGGAGCGCGCGACGGGCAGGCACGGCTGGCATGGCGGGGGTTCAAGCGGGTCGGGCACTGCACGTCAAGCGGTCGCCGCTTCAGAGCAGGCGGAGTTGCTCGCCCGCGCGCGGGGGCCGGCGGAACGACGCGGTGCTGGGCGCCGGCACGGGGCGATCGAGGCGGTGCTTGCGAGCGGCGGCGGCGAACAAGGCGGCGATCTGCTCGGCGTAGACGCCCTGTCCGCGTTTGCGGCGTCCGAACGTCGTGTCGCTCGCCCGGCCCGCACGCGTGTCCTGGATGCGATGGAGGACTCGATCCCGCCGCTCTGGCACGTGCTCCTCGAGCCAGCGCGCGAAGAGCGCGTCGACCGGCGTCGGCAGTCGGAGCAGGACCCACGAGGCGCTCGTGGCGCCGGCATCGGCCGCGGCGGTGAGGATGCGCGGGATTTCGGCGTCGTTCAGGCCGGGGATCACCGGGCCGATCAGGACCGACACCGGGACGCCGGCGGCGACGAGGGTGGCGATGGCCTGCAGCCGCTTCGCGGGCTGCGCGGCCCGCGGCTCGAGCCGCCGTGCCAGGTCGGTGTCGAGCGTGGTGACGGAACAGCTCACCTGCGCGGCGCCGTAACGGGCCAGCGCGCCGAGGAGGTCGGCGTCGCGCGCCACCAGCGCCGACTTCGTCACCACGCCCACCGGGTTCCGGAACTCCAGGAACACCTCGAGGCAGCGCCGCGTGATCTCGAGGCGACGCTCCACCGGCTGGTAGCAATCGGTGTTGCCCGAGAGCGCCACCAGCTGGGGCGTCCAGCGCGGCGCGTCGAGCGCCTGGCGGAGCAGGCGGGGCGCGTCCTCCTTCACCATGATGCGCCGCTCGAAGTCGAGGCCGGCCGAGAAACCCAGGTATTCGTGTGTGGGACGCGCGTAGCAGTACGAACAGCCGTGCGCGCAGCCGCGGTACGGGTTCAGGCTGTAGCGAAACGGGACGTCCGGGCTGTCGTTCTCGGCGAGCACGCTGCGACTGGCGTCGCGGTAGTACACCGTGCGGTCGTCGCCGGCCGCGGGGTCCTCCGGCTCGACGTGCACGGTGTCGTACCGATTCGGGGGGTTCGTGGCGACACCCCGTCCGCGCATGGGCAACCAGGACATTTCGCCTGATATTCGCCCTCGCGCGGGACGAAGGCAAGCGCCCGCGGCTCGCCCGTCAAGGCCGCTTCAGCACACCCAGGGGGTAGGTGGGCGCGAAGTTCCGCTCCACCCAGTCCGGCGTTTCGGTGGGTTCCACGTACCAGTCGGTGGGGCACATGGTCAGTATCTCGACGAAGGTGAACCCCAGGCCGTCGAGCTGGGCCCGGAAGGCGTCGCGCAGGCACTGCTTGGTCCACTTGATCGCCGCAGGCGTGTGCATGGCGCCGCGCGCCACGTACACGGCGCCGTCGATGGACGCGATCAGATCGGCGATCTTGATGGGCCAGCCGTGGAGCTCGGGCACCCGGCCGGTCGCCATGGTGGTCTTGGTGCGCTGGCCGAGCACGCTGGTGGCGGTCATGTGCCCGCCGGTCTCGCCGAACACGCCGTTGTTGAGCAGGACGGCGGTGAACCGCTCGCCGCGGGCCGCGCAGTGGATGATCTCCTGGAGCCCTTCGTTCACCATGTCGCCGTCGCCCTGGAGCGTGAAGACGAAACGGTCCGGCAGCACCCGCTTGACGCCGGTCGCCACCGACGGCGCCCGCCCGTGCAGCGCCTGCACCACGTCGACGTCGATGATCGACGGGAACGCCGTGTAGCAGCCGATCCCGCACACGCAGACCGTGGTGTCGCGCACACCGAGCTCGGTGACCAGTTCCAGAATCGTGCGCATGGCCAGCGGCTCGCCGCAGCCCGGACACAGCGAGTGCTCGGTGGAGAGCAGCAGGTCAGACCGAGCGGCGACTTTCCCGAGCGGCGGGGTGGCGGTCATGCGGCGGCCTCCGTCCCGTAGACGCGGCGCAGGCGCTCCACGGCGTTGGCGGGTTCGAGCAGCGGTCCGACGCCGAACCCGGAGTGGTCGTGACTGATGCCGCCGATGCCGACGACCCGTGTCCGGCCCTCGATCGCCAGCCGGACGTCGTCGATCATCTGGCCTGCGTTCTGCTCGAACACCGCCACGGTGCGGACCCGCCCGGCGACCTCGCCCAGCACGTCGTCGGGAAACGGCCAGAGCGCGATCGGCCGCACCCAGCCGACCTTCAGCCCCTGCGCCCGGCAGGCACGCACGGCGTACTTCGCGACGCGCGCCGGCGACCCGAAGGCCACCACCGCCACCTCCGCATCGTCGAGCAGGCCGGTCTCGCAGCGGCGCTCGGCCGCGGCCATGCGCCGGTACTTCTCGGCCATGATCTCGAAGTGCTCGCCGTGCCGCAGGTCGAGTTTCTCGGGCGACCCGAGCGGGGTCACGTTGTGCGCCCGGCGGCCGCGCGCGCCGGTGGCAGCCCACGTCTTGGGCGGGAGGTCCGACCCGTCGCGCGGGCGGAACGTGACCGCCTCGGACGTGTGGCCGAGCACGAAGTCGCCCAGCACGACGACCGGCGTGCGCCAGCGGTCGCTCAGGTGGAACGCGTCGCCGACGAGATCCACCGCTTCCTGCACCGTGTGGGGCGCCAGGACCAGGTGGCGATAGTCGCCGTGCCCACCGCCGCGCGTTGCCTGGAAGTAGTCGCCCTGCCCGCGCATCATGTTCACCACCACGCAGGGGATCTCGGCATTCGACATCTCCGCCAGTGCTTCCTGCATGAGGCTGATCCCCTGCCCCGTCGACGCGATCATCGACCGCACGCCGCACGCCGCCGCGCCCCAGACCATGTTGATGGCCTCGATCTCGCTCTCGGCGTTGACGCACACGCCGCCTTCCTGCGGCTGGCGGTGCGACATGTACTCCAGGATCTCGGTCGACGGCGTGATCGGGTATCCGGCGTAGAACCGGCAGCCCGCCTGGATGGCCGCCTCCGCGATGGCGTGGCTGCCCTCCATGAGCACGCGGGGTGGCGTCACGGCGCGGCGGCCTCCGGGGCGATACCGCGATACACCTCGAAGCAGAAATCGGGACAGATTCGGTAGCAGAGCTCGCAACCCGTGCAGCCGTCGAGGAGTAGCGGATAGCGATACCCCATGGCGTTGACGTCCGTGTCGGTCATCACCAGGACGCGCGGCGGGCAGACGTCGATGCAGAGGATGCAGCCCTTGCAGCGCTCGACGTCGATCGAGACGGTGGCCGGCTGACGGGGCATACCGCGGAGCACGCTAACATGAGGCGCCCGACCGGGCCAAGCCAGCAGCCACCGCCGGGGGCGCCGCGCATCGTCCGCCCCATGCGCCAACTGACCTTCGTGGCACCGGGCGTCTCGAGTGGCAGGAGGTCGAGCCCCCTCGCGTGCAGGCCGACACCGACGCCGTGGCGTTCGTGCGGTGAGGCTCAGCTCGCGGCGACGGCAGCCTGCGGCACGATCCGGTACTCCGCCGGCTTGAAGTGCCGCACCCCCAGGCAGTACTCGCTGGCGAAGCCCGGGTAGAGCGCGTGGTTCGAGCCGTCGGGATTCAGGTACCAGCTCTTGCAGCCGGAGTTCCACGCGGTGCGCTTCATACGCTGCTGCAGGTGCGCGTTGTAGGCGTCCATCACTTCGCGCCGCACGTCGACGGACTGCACGTCCTCCGCGATCATCATGCGGATGGCCTGCAGCGCGTACTGGATCTGGTGCTCGGTGTAGACCAGCACGGACGTGTGTCCCGGGCCGGTGTTGGGCCCCATCAGGATGAACCAGTTCGGGAAGCCCGACACGGTCATGCCCTTGTAGGCCACCGCACCGTCCCCCCACGCCTCGTCCAGGGTGCGGCCGCCGATGCCGGTGACGGGGAACGGCGCGTTGGCCAGGCCCAGCTTGAAGCCCGTGGCGAGGACGATCACGTCGACCGCGTGTTCCCGGCCGTCGGCGGTCACGAGCCCGGTGGGCGTGATCTCGCGGATCGCCTCGGTCACCAGCTCGACGTTGTCGCGTTCGAACGCCGGCCAGTAGTCGTCCGAGATCAGCACCCGCTTGCAGCCGAACTGGAAGTGCGGCGTCAGCTTCCGGCGGAGTTCCGGATCGGAGACGCTCTGCTCCAGGTGTCGCAGCGAACCGCGCTCGCCGATCTTCGACAGCGGGGAGTCGAGGAACACGATCGGGCCCATGGCTTCGCTGAGCCCGAACAGCGTCCAGCGATACGCCGTCTGGAGGAACGGCACCCGGGCGAAGAGCCCCTTGGTGCGGTCGGAGATCACGCGGTCGCGCTTCGGCATGACCCACGGCGCCGTGCGCTGGAAGACCAGGAGCCGGCCCACCGTGGGCGCGATCGCGGGGACGACCTGGATCGCGCTCGCGCCGGTGCCGATGACGGCGACGCGCCGGCCCGCCAAGGGGACGTCGTGGTTCCAGCGCGCGGTATGGAACATCGCGCCGGCGAAGCGGTCGAGCCCCGGGATGTCGGGAGAGGCCGGGTCGACCAGACCGCCGACGCCCGAGATCACGACGCGGGCCGTGACCGTCTCTCCCGTCGCGGTGTCCAGGCGCCATTCGCCCGCGCCGGGGTCCCAACGGGCCGCGGTGATCGGCGTGTCGAGGCGGAGGTGCGGGCGCAGCCGATGCCGTGCGACGCAGTCGAGCAGATACTGCTGGATCTCGGCCGCGGGCGCGAACGCGCGATTCCAGTTCGGGTTCTGCTCGAAAGAATAGGAGTAGACGTGCGAGGGAACGTCGCAGGCGCAGCCGGGATACGTGTTGTCCCGCCAGGTGCCGCCGATTTCGCCGGCGCGCTCGTACATGGTGAACGAGAGGATGCCGGCCTGCTTGAGCTGGATGGCGGCGCCGATGCCGGCGAAGCCGGCGCCGATGATCGCGATGGGGAACTCGGTGGGAGACGACATGCGCCGCAACCGTAAGACGAGTGCTCCGGGTCCGTCAACGCGGGGCCGGCACTGTCGGCGGCGCGTTCGCCGCCGTCGCCGCGGCGTGCAGCTCGCGGAAGGAGTCCTCGAGCGCGGCGACGAAGGCGTCCACGTCGGGCACCAGGTCCCAGCACGCATTGAGCGCCCAGAAGACGCGCCCGTCGTAGCTGAGCGTGGCGAGTCCGAGGCCCTGGTACTCGAACAGCGGAACGACCGGATAGCCTTCGACCATGCGGGAGCCCAACAGATAGAGCGGGAACTGCGGTCCGGGCACGTTGCTGACGATCAGGTTGTAGGGGTGGAGCCGCGCCGCGAGGCGAACGCCCACGGTGAGAATCGGGTCGAACAGCTCCGCGACCTGCGCCAGCACCTGCACCGCCGTCGCCTGCTTCGATTCCTTCAACGCCGCCGTCGTCTCGCGGATCCGCGCGCCGCGGACGTGGGGATCGGCCTCCGCGACCGGCAACGACAGCAGCCAGCCCGCCACCCGGTTCCCGGTCTCACCGGCCTCGGCCGCAGACCGGACGCTGACCGGCACCACCACCCGGAAGTCGAGTGACGCCAGGTCCGCCCCGCGCTGCTGGAGATACCGCCGCACCGCGCCGGCGACCGTGCCGAGGATCACGTCGTTCACCGTCCCGCCGAGATGCCGCTTCACCGCCTTCACATCGTCCAGGCTGGTGCTGGTCCAGTGACACCGGCGGTAAGGGCCGATGGGCCGGTTGATCGGCGTCTCCGCCGGCCGTCGCATCCCGGAGCGGAAGAAATCCCACACGCCGGACATGGTCTCGCCCAGCTGCACGGCACCGCGCGAGAGGTCGCGCAGCTGCTCGGTCGCGCTCTGCACCAGCGCCAAGGGCGCCGCGGCACGCCGTTGCAACTCGGCGCGGACCAGCTCGAGGGGCGTCGGCACAGGGCGCGGCGTCCAGGCCGTGTCCGGCTCGAAGGCGTCCTCGGCGTCCGGACGCAACAGCACGGACAGCAGATTCACGCCGGCCACGCCGTCGACGACGCAATGGTGCGTCTTCAGCACCATCGCGAAGCGCCCCCCCTCGAGGCCCTCGACGATCCAGACCTCCCAGAGGGGGCGCCGGCGATCGAGCTGCTGCGACATGATCCGTCCCACCAGCTGGCGCAGCTGGTGCGAATCGCCGGGCCGCGGCAGGCTGGCATGGCGGACGTGGTAGCGCAGGTTGAGGCGGTCGTCGTCGACCCAGACCGGGTACTCCTCGATCGGGATATGCGCCAGGCGCTGGCGATAGCGCGGGATCAGGTGCAGGCGGGACCCGACGTAGTCGCGGATCCGCTCGATGTCGACGGCGCCGTCCGTGCCCACCAGCGACCCGCCCTCGAAGATCGACGTGCCGCCCACGTGCATGTGGGTATGCGGCCCTTCGAAGACGAGGAACGACCGGTCCGCCGCGGTCAGCCGTTCGTGCCAGGCGGGGTGCATGCGCCGGGCGATCAGGCCTCGCGCCGCCAGGTGGCGAAGAGCGTGCCGTCGTCCGACCAGTCGTAGGTGGCGCGGCCGCGGAAGGCCTTCTTGAGCTCGTTCACCAGGCGGTGCGCCAGCTTCTGCGAGGTGGTGAGCACCTCGAGCACGTCGCCCCGGCGCGTCGCCGACACCAGCCGCCGCTGTGGCTGCGTGTGCGCGGCGCGGGCGGCGACGTTGCGCAGCCGCGCCCGGATGGCCTCTTCGTTGGCCACGGTGAAGCGGCCGCGGATCACGATGCGCCCCTGCCCCTCCTGGCGCGCCGCCTGTTCGCACGCCGGGCAGACGATCCAGACGGCACGGTCGAGGAGCCGCGGCGTCACCCGGTGATCCCGCCGCCAACTCCGGCGCAGGAACACGGCGCCACACTGCTCGCACGCCGACGGCTCGCGCAGCCGCCCCTGCCGTGTCTCGGCGGGGTGCGCCTTCTTGTCGCGAGTGCCGCTCCGGTTCAGGCTCCGCACCAGACCCTTGCTCTGCGCCTTGCCGGTTCCGCCAGGCCGGTCCGTCGCCACTTTCCGGGCTGGCGCCTTCCTCGTGGTGGGTCGCTTGGCCATGTCGTGCTCCCGTTCCTTCCACCCAACGTAGCAGGGGACGTGCCGCCGCGCACGAGCCCGGCGCCCGCGCGATCGCATCGTCCGGGGATGGAACGCAATGGACCACGCGCACGGGATGGCGCCGGGCTTCGCACCCCTGGGAAGCCGCACCCGGACGATCCGCGCGTCTGCGAGAAGCCGGCGGGTCCGGCCGCCGCAGGGTCCAGGGGCCCGGGGCGCTTGCCTCGGCTCCGGGAGACCGGCTTCAGTCACCGTGGAGGGAACACACATGATCGGGTACGTCACCATCGGCACGAACGACATCGACAAGGCCTGCGCCTTCTACGACCAGCTCCTGGCCGTCGTCGGCGCCCGGCAACTCATGGGCATGGACCGCATCAAGTTCTACGGCACCGGACCGGGCACGCCCATGCTCGCCGTGTGCACCCCGTTCGACGGCAAGCCGCAGAGCGTCGGGAACGGCAACATGGTCGCCATTCCCGGCGGCTCCCGCGAGGGCGTCGACGCGCTCTACGCCAAGGCGATGTCACTCGGCGCCACCGACGAAGGCGCGCCGGGTGAGCGCATGCCGATCTTCTATGGCGCCTACGTCCGGGATCTCGACGGCAACAAGCTCTGCTTCTTCGACATGAAGATGCCCTGAACCACCATCAGCGGGCCGCGGATGCGGTCGCATCGCCGGCGAAGAACGCCGCGATGCGATCGCGCTCCGCCGCCACGTCGCGCCGCCCGAGGTCGATCAGCCGGCTGCAGAACACGGAGTCGAACAGCAGGTAGCTGGCCAACTCGGTGACGGACTCGTCCGAGCCGAGCCCCCGCATCAGATAGCGCACGATCGCGGGGATGCGATCGGAAAGTTCGGCGGCGATCTCCCGCACCATCCCCGACGGCCGCAGCCAGAGGATGTCGACCAGCCGGAAGGGATGCTGGGGGTCGGCGATCGACGAGCAGTGGAGCACGCCGGTGTTGACGCGCTCGCTGTGCTCGACGTCGACCTCGATGGCGTCGAGCATGACGGCATCGAGCAGCACGCCGGCGATCTGCGCGATGCTCGGCGCGCGGGTCGGTCGGGGCATCACGCGGGCGGGCGGCGGGCCGCTCACGCCGATGGCGATGATCCGATCGGCACCCAGGTTGATCGCGGGGCGCAACGGCGCGGTGTTCCGGATCGACCCGTCGCCGAAGTACGCCCCGTCGATCTCGATGGGGGGGAAGAAGATCGGGATGGCGCTTGACGCCATCAGGTGCTCGGGGCGCATCCGCGTGCGCTCGATGCGCCAGCGGCGACGGCTCCAGAGGGGCGCGGCCGGGTGGGCCTGGAGGAACACCACGCCATTGGCCGTGTAGAGGTCGGTTGCGATGAGCGCCAGAGCGTTCAGCGCCCCGCTCGCGATGTTCGCCTCGATGCGCTCGAACGGGATCCGGTCGGCGAGCAGCTCGCGCAGCGGAGCCGTGTCGAGGAGCGACTTGGCCTGCGACCGCCCGGTGACGCCGCCCAGCGACAGGTCCCAGGCCCACCGCACGCCGATCTTCCCCATCGAGGCCATGTCCGTCCGGAAGACATGCTGCGGCTCGATCGTGCGCCACACCTGCTCGAGCCGCACCACGCCATCCTCGAGGCGGTCGGCGTAGGCCGCCAGTGCCGCCACGTTGATCGAGCCGGCGCTCGAGCCGACGAACACGTCCACCGCGCCGCGATCGGGAGACAAGAAGCCGTGGTCCACCAGACCGCGGAGCACGCCGACCTGGTAGGCCCCGCGGGCGCCGCCGCCCGAGAGCACCAGCGCGGTGCGAGGCCGGTTCGCCTCGCCGACCGTGGCCTCACGCATCTGCACGCTCGTCATCCAGCCTCCGGGCGAGACAGCACCGGGTCGATCGAGGTGGTCACCATGAACCAAGAGCGAGGGCCGTGCCAGCCCGCGCGCCCCACGGGGGGCCACGCCCTGGCCGGCGGGTTCCCGGGTCTGCGAAGGAATCCCCGCCCGCGCGTCAGACCTGGGAGACGAGGCCCCGAGGCGCCCCACCGCCATCGCTGGCATGGCTGGTGCTTGGTCCGACATGGCACGGAACAAGACCAGCAAGGCACGAAGCAAGGTGGCGACCCCGCGAGCGCCCTCGCGGGGGTCGGTCGCCGAGGTACGGAGCTCGGTGCATCGCATCCGTGCCGAGGCGCAACGCTTCATGGTCGGCATCCGCCGCGAAGCAGAGCGGTTCGCCCGCCGGACACGGGCCGAGATCGACGCCGACGTGCGCAAGCTGCGCCAGGACCTGCGCGGGCTGGCCGACACGTCGCTGAAGGACCTGGAGTCCCGCGGCCAGCGGATCGTCGGCGCCGTGGAGACCCGGCTCGGACGGCTGGCAGGCGGGGCGCGCCGGGGCCTGGCCGAGGTACGGCTCGACGAGCTCCCGAAGTTGGCCAAGCGGCTCGAGGCCCTCGAGCAACGGATCAGGCGCCTGGAGCGCGGGCTGTCCTGACGGTGGACGTGCGGCAAGCGCGGCGGCGCGGCTGAACCGCGCCGCCGCAACCCACATCCTCAATGGTCCTTGTGGTTGTGCGCCCTGCCCACCACGTGGACGGTGCTGGCCTGCGGGCCCTGCTGGCCCAGCTCCTCGGCGAAGCGCACCGCCGTCCCCACTTCCAGCCGGTCGAATCGCTCGCCGAGCAGCGCATTGGCGTGGAAATACACCTCACGCCCGTCGTCCGTGGCGATGAATCCGTACCCCTGGTCCGGGAACACCCGGGCGACGCGGCCTGTCGGAGGTTCCTCGTGGTGCTTGGTGAGGCCGCGCGACTCCCGCACGTAGTCCTCGAGCTGCCGCTTCGCGGCGTCGAACGCGTCGCGGATGGCGACGTAGACGTCCTCGTGCTCGTGCCGCTCGGACGGCTCGCGGTTCACCACGATGACGCGCCCCGGCACCGCCAGGTCGACACGGACGTGGAACAACCGCCCGTGGTGATGTCGGCGGTGCGGCGATTCGACCAGCACCCGGCACCCCGTGATGCGATCGAACAGCTCGTCGAGCTTGTCGGCCCGCTCGCGGATGGCGGCATCGAGTGCCGGCGTGGAGGACATGTCCCGATAGCTGATCTGAAGTGGCTCCTGCATGGTTCGCCTCCTGCTGTCCCGATCCGAGCAAGCCTCTTGCCGGTCGGTGTCGGCCCGTGTCCTACCCCGCCTTTGCGCCGGCGAGAAGATGCGACCGCGGTCGTCTCGTTCGTACGACGATCCCAGCCGCCCGGTTGACCGACCCGCCCCCCCTCTGGCCTCATGCACCGCCGTGGACGACGCGGCGCCCGTGCTGACCGCCCGCGGGCTCACCAAGGTCTACCACCTCGGCGAGGTCGAGGTGCATGCCCTTCGCGGCGTCGATCTCGACGTTCATCGCGGCGAGTTCATCGTCCTCCTCGGCCCGTCGGGCAGCGGCAAATCGACGCTGCTCAACATCCTGGGCGGCCTCGACGTGCCCACGAGCGGCGAGGCCCGCTTCCTGGACCACGACCTCCGTCACGCCGACGAAGCCGCGCTGACCCGCTTCCGGCGCGAGCACGTCGGGTTCGTCTTCCAGTTCTACAACCTCATCCCGAGCCTGACGGCGCGCGAGAACGTCGCCCTGGTCACCGACCTCGTGCCGCGGGCGATGGACCCCGCCGACGCGCTGGGTCTGGTCGGGCTCGGCCACCGCCTCGACCACTTTCCGGCACAGCTCTCCGGCGGCGAGCAGCAGCGCGTCGCGATGGCCCGGGCGATCGCCAAGCGACCGGACGTGCTGTTGTGCGACGAGCCAACGGGCGCGCTCGACTACGATACCGGCAAGGTCGTGCTCGGGGTCATCGCGCGGATCAACGCCGAGCTCGGCACGACCACGGTCGTCATCACGCATAACGCCGCCATCGCCGGGATGGCGGACCGCGTGCTCCGGCTCGCCGACGGCCGCGTGGTGGCGGAGGAGCGCAACGTGCGCCGGCTCACGCCGGACGAGCTGCGGTGGTGAGGGCGCTCGACCGCAAGCTGCTGCGCGACCTGAGCCTCGCCAAGGAACAGGCCGCGACGATCGCCCTGGTGGTGGCGTGCGGCATCGCCACGTTCGTCGCGGCGCGTAGCACCCACGATTCACTGGTCGCGACACGGGCCCGCTACTACGCGGACGCGCACTTCGCCGACGTCTTCGCCGTGCTCGAGCGCGCCCCGGCCCCGCTCGCGGCCCGCATGGCGGACATCCCGGGTGTCGCGGAGGTCGAGACACGCCTCGTGCACGACGTGATCCTCGACGTGCCCGGATCCGACACGCCGACGGTCGGGCGCATGATCTCGCTGCCGGCCGATGGCCCCCGGCTGAACCGCCTGCACCTCCGCCGCGGCCGCGCCGTCGATCCGGCCCGGCGCGACGAGATCGTGCTCAGCGAGGGGTTCGCCGCCGCGCACGGTCTCGGGCCCGGTGACCGCCTCGTGGCGATCCTGAACGGGCGCCGCGAGGTCCTCCACATCGTCGGCATCGGGCTCTCGCCCGAGTACGTCTTTCCGATCCGCGGCGGCGACGCGCTGCCGGACGACCGCAGCTTCGCCCTGGTGTGGATCGGCGAGCCGGCGCTGACGGCCGCGTTCGACATGGAGGGCGCCTTCAACGACGTCACACTGACGCTCGCGTCG
The DNA here is from genome assembly GCA_963851365.1 of uncultured delta proteobacterium. GTDB lineage: Bacteria > Desulfobacterota > Binatia > DP-6 > DP-6 > CAVQLX01. Next base: position 661,411 of record CAWKPA010000004.1, read on the forward strand.
CACGCCGCCCTGCCGTCCGTCCTGGACGCCGTCGATCGCCTGCTCGCCCCCTGGGGCGGACTCGGCGCCCACGGGCGCGACGAACAGACGTCGAATCGCTTCCTGGAGGACGAGATCGCGCAGCAGCGCGGCATGGCGACGACGGTCCCGGCGATCTTCCTCGCCGTCGCGGCCTTCCTCCTCAACATGGTCCTGGGACGACTGGTGACCGCGCAGCGCGAACAGATCGCGACGCTGAAGGCGCTCGGGTATGCGGACCGCGCGCTGGCGGCGCACTACCTCGCCATGGTGGGGGCGATCGTGCTTGCCGGCGCCGGAGCGGGCGTGGTGCTGGGCAGCTGGCTCGGCGCCGCCATGACCGCGCAGTACACGCAGTTTTTTCGCTTTCCGGTCCTCGGCTTCGCCGTCTCCCCCCTGACGCCGGTCGTCGCGACCGCCGTCGCCCTGCTCGCCGGGGCGGTCGGAGCGGTGTCGGCGCTCCGCCGGGTGCTGCGCCTGGCGCCGGCGGAGGCGATGCGACCACCGGCGCCGTCCAGTTTTCGCCATTCGCTCCTCGAGCGCCTGGGCCTGGCCCGCGGCCTGTCCCCCCGCGGTCGCATGGTGTTGCGGAGCATCTCGAGCCGACCGATGCGATTCGTGCTGAGCGTCTTCGGAACGGCGGCCGCGCTCGCCATTGTGGTGCTGGGACTGTGCTGGCGCGACGCCGTCGACTACATGACCACGGTGCAGTTCGCCCTCGCCGAGCGCGGCGACACCACCGTCGCCTTCACACGGCCGGTGACGCTGCGGACGGTTCGCGAGCTGGCGCATCTGCCGGGCGTCCTGGAAGTGGAAGCGTACCGCACGGTCCCCGTCCAGCTCCGCGCCGGCCACCGCCGCTACCGCACCGCCGTACTCGGCGTGCCGGAGGACGCGCGTCTGCGTCGCCTGCTCGACGCCGAGGCGCGTCCCGTCGCCGTGCCGCCGGACGGTCTACTTCTCACCCGCCAACTCGCCGACCGCCTGCACCTCGCGCCCGGCGATCCCGTCCTGGTCGACGTCCGCGAGGGCAAGCGCCCCCAGCGCGAGGTGCCGGTCGCGGGCCTGGTCGACGATCTGGTGGGACTCTCGGCCTACATGGATCGCGACGCGTTGAACCGCGTGCTCGAAGAGGGCGACGTGGTCAATGCCGCCACGCTGCGCCTCGACGCGCGCCTGGCGCCGGCGCTCCACGCCAGGCTGAAGACCTTGAGCGGCATCGCGACGGCCGCGGAAAAGCGCACGTGGCTCGAGGTGTTCGAGCGGACCACGGCCACCTTCGTGCTGTTCTTCAGCCTGATCCTGACGGCGTTCGCCGTCGCCATCGCCGTCGGCGTGGTCTACAACACCGCGCGGGTGGCGTTGCAGGAGCGAGCATGGGAGTTGGCGAGCCTCCGGGTGCTGGGCTTCACTCGTGGCGAGGTCTCGGCACTCCTCCTGGGCGAGGCGACGGCAGCGCTGCTGCTGGCGCTGCCGGTGGGAGCGGGGCTCGGCTGGCTCGCGGCATGGGCGGTGTTCTCCGCGCACCAGGTGGACACGTTCCGCGTCCCGCTCGTGGTGTCGCCGCGCACCTACGCCTTGGCGGCGCTGGTGGTCCTCGGCGCCGGCGTCGCGTCGGCGTTGCTCGTCCGGCGCCGCATCGACCACCTCGACCTGGTCGGCGTGCTGAAGGCCCGGGACTGACCAGCATGCGGCACGCTGGGCGCACACTGCTGGTCGTCGCAGGGCTGCTCGCCGCCGCCATCGTCGCCGCCCTGCTCTGGCCGACCCGGGTGCCGGTCGACGTCGCCGCGGCCCACCGCGGCCGGTTCGCGCTCGTGGTCGAGGAGGACGGCATCACGCGGGTGCGCGAGCGCTATGTCGTGTCCGCACCGGTGACCGGGACGCTGCTCCGGGTCGAGCGGGACGAGGGAGAGGAGGTGTCGCGTGGCGAGCTGCTGGTCTCGATCGTGCCCACCGCGCCACGGCTCCTCGACGCGCGGTCGCGCCAGGAGCTCGGCGAACGGGTCGGCGCCGCGGAGGCCGCGGCGCGGCGCGCGGCCGTCGAGGTGGAGCGCACCCGCGTCGCGCTGGCGCAGGAGCGGATCGACCTGGAGCGCCTCCGCCACCTCGCCCGTGAGGGGATCGTCGCGCGGTCCGACCTCGAGCGCGCGCAGCTCGCGGTCGATGTGCGCGTCCGCGAGGTCGCCGCCGCCGAGTTCGAGCAGGATCTCGCCCGGCACGAGCTCGCGCAAGCGCAGGCCGCGGTCCGTCGGTTGCGGGATCCGACGCGCGAATCCGGCGCCGCCGGCGAGCCCTGGGAGATCCGTTCGCCGGTGCGTGGTCGCATTCTCCGTGTCCTCCAGGAGAGCGAGTCGGTGGTGCAGGCCGGTGCCCCGATCCTGGAGCTGGCCGACCCCGACGACCTCGAGATCGTGGTCGACCTGCTCACCGTCGACGCCGTGCGCGTCGCCCCCGGCGCCGCCGTGTCGATCGAACGGTGGGGCGGGCCGGCGCCGCTCGCGGGCCGCGTGCGACTGGTCGAGCCGGCCGGCTTCACCAAGCTCTCCGCGCTGGGCGTCGAGGAGCAACGCGTGAACGTGCTGATCGACATCGTCTCGCCGCGCGACGAGTGGCGCGCCCTCGGCGACGGGTTCCGGGTCGACGCCCGCGTCACCGTGCACGAGCGCGCCGACGCCCTGGTGGTGCCGTCGGGAGCGCTGTTCCGCGCCGAGGACGGCTGGGCCGTCTACACGGTGGAGGGCGGACGCGCGCGGCGGCGCGCGGTACGAGTCGGCGCCCGGGGCGAGCGCGAGGCGGCGATCGACGCGGGCCTCGACGAGGGCGCGATCGTGGTGGTCTACCCGAGCGACGCGGTCACGGACGGCGTGCGCGTCGCGCCGCGACCCGGCGATCGAGCGGGCCTGAGGCTCAGCGCCACGCGGTGACGACGCCGGCCATGCCCTGCTCCGTGGCCCACGCGGCGCCGCGTTCCAGGCACGCGCGGTTGGCCGCGGCGTGGCGCTGGCGGTGCGGCGGCAGGACCGTCGCGAGCGCGTCGACCAACGACGGCACGGCGACGATGCCCGTCGCCGCCGCCAGCGCGCCGAGCGCCACCATGCCCCCCCCGAGCGGCTGCCCGAGCTCTTGTGCGAGGTCGGTGGCGGGCACGGCGACGTCGCACACGCCGCCCCACCCGGGCGGGCCCGGCACGGTGGTCACGTTGCGGACCACCACACCGCCGGGCCGCATCTTCGGCGTCAGCTTCGGGAGGCCATCGGCGTGCATGGCGAGCACCGCCCAGCACTCGGGGACCAGCGGCGGCGAGACGATCTCGTCGTCGGCCACCACGACGCTGGAGTCGCTCGATCCGCCGCGGATCATCCCCATGAAGATGCCGAACATCATCACCTGACGGCCCTCGCGGATGGCCCCTTCGGCGAGCAGCTTGGCGACGAGCTGGATGCCCTGCCCGCCGAGCCCGGTCATGGCGATGGCGCGCTCCATGGCGATCAACCCGCGCCACGCAGGATGGCGAGCGCCGCCTCCGGGGTGGCGCCGTCGTGGACGATCGCCATGAACGCGCGCGTCATGGCACCCGGATTCGGGTAGCCGCCGTCTCCCGCCGGCAGCCGCATGGCGATCGGTTCGACCATGAGGGGCATGCCCCGGGGCCGGCGGCAACGATCGTCTCGACGGCGCGCCGCATGTCCTCGATGCCGCCCAAAAACGAGGGCTCGTTGAACACGCCGTGGTCGACGGCGACGTCGAAGCACCGGCCGTCGGGGGCGAGCAGGCGTCGGATGCGAGGCAGCATGGCGTCAGCGCGGCTCCGGCGCCAGTGCAAGGAGCACGTCGGCGACCGCGTCCTTGTGCTCGACCAGCACGCAGCGCACCGTCGCGTCGGCGGCGCAGAGCAACCGGCCGAGCGCCGCCGCGTCCGCGTCCAGCACGCCCCCCAGCACGCGCGGCGCGTGCGCGCGCAGCGCGCGCTCCACCGTCCGATAGAAACGCTCGGCGCCGTCGTCGGCGCACAGCAGGAGCCGGGACACCCGGACGTCGTGGCCGGCGAGGAGGCCGCGGCGCTGCGCGTCGAGCGCCACCGCAGCGGCTTCGAGCCCGCGGCGCAGGTGGCCCGCGTCGCGCGCCCGCACCAACGCCGCGTCGAGCGCGGGCGTCCGCACGAGCCGCGCCACGCCGAGGTCGCCCCGCCCCCACAGCGGTGCGGCCGCGGCGAGCGCCCGCCGGACGTCCGCGATGCGCGGGTCGCCCTCTACGCGACGCGGCAGCGGCGGCGCGCTCATGACACGTGACTCCGCACGGGGCGATCGGTCCCTCACGCCAGCAGCTGGCGGGCGATGGTGAGGATCTGCATCTCCGTCGTGCCACCGCCCAGCTCGATCAGCTTGGCGTCACGCGCCAGGCGTTCGACCACGTACTCCTCCATGTAGCCGTTGCCGGCGAGAATGTGGATCGCTTCGAAGGCCACGAACGTCCCCATCTCGGCGCAGTAGAGCTTGCCGGCGCAGACGTCGGCGACCGACTCCCGCAAGGCCCGCCCCGCGAGCCAGTCGGCGTAGACGATGCGCCGGCAGTTCGCGAGCGCCACCCACATGCGCGCCAGGCGGTGCTGCACGAGCTGGAAGTCGCCGATCGGCTGGCCGAACTGCGTGCGCGTCTTGGCGTAGTCGCGCGCGATCTCGAAACAGCGCTCGGCGATGCCGTAGGACAGGACCGAGAGGCCGCCCCGCTCGACGGCGAGGCTCGTCTTCACGTGGTCACGCTGGCGCACGCCGCCGCCCAGCAGGCGGTTTGCCGGGATGCGGACGTCGTCGAGGAACACCTCGCCGGTCGGCGAGCCGCGCATGCCCATCTTCTTCATCGGCGGCCCCGTGGTCAGGCCCGGGTCGGCGCGCTCGACGATGAACGGCTGGATCGCGCCGTCGAGGTCCCCGCCGCGCACGCGCGCGTAGATCAGGAACACGTCGGCGAAGGGCGCGTTGGTGATGAACGTCTTGCCGCCGTTGAGCACGTAGTGGTCGCCGTCGCGCCGCGCCGTGGTGCGCATGCCGCTGAGCGCGTCGCTGCCCGCGCCGGGTTCGGTGAGTCCCCACGACCCGACCCGTTCGCTGCGCAGCACCGGCAGGGCGAAGCGCTCGATCTGCTCCGGCGTGCCCTTGCCGAGGACGTTGGCGCCGAACAGCCCCGTGCTGGCGCCCCAGCTCAGTGCGAACGACGGGCTCACCCGGGCCATCTCGACCACGAAGGTGGTGCGGGCGTAGCGGGCGACCTGGTCCGACAGGCCGTCGCCGCCGCCCGTCGCGTCCCCGGCGGTCCGGTCGCCGGCCGGCCGCGCCAGCATGGCGTCGAGCCCGAGGGCCTTGTGCATCGACCGCATCAAGTCGTAGGGCAACCGGGTGCCGTTCTCCATTGCCGGAACCGCGGGCTCGAGCTCGCTCGTGAACCAGGCGCGGAAGGTGTCGCGCAGCAGGCGTTCGGTGTCGGGCAGGTCCATGCGGCGTTCTCTCTAGCGCCCAGGTCCGCGCGAGCCAAGGCGATGCCGAACCAGGGCTGGACCTACCGCGCCGTCGTCGGCGGCGCCCACGCCGGGACGACGGCCCTCGCGTACCTCGCCGGACGGTGGCGGCACTCGGATGCGGCTGTCTGGGGCGGGCGCCTGGCGCGCGGCGAAGTGTGCGCCGACGGGACGGTCGTCGGACCCGACACCCCCTTGCGGGCGGGGAGCGTGCTGTGCTGGACGCGGCCACCGTGGGAGGAGCCTCCCGTACCGCTGGGCTACCGCATCGTGCATCGTGATGCGGACCTGCTGGTCGCCGACAAGCCCAGCGGTCTCCCGACGGTGCCGAACGGCGGCTTCCTCGCCCACACGCTCCTCCACCTGGTCCGCGCAGCGCATCCGGAGGCGGTGCCCATGCACCGGCTCGGCCGCGGCACGTCGGGGCTCGTCCTCTTCACACGATCGCTCGCGGCGCGGCGGGCGGTCGCCGCCGCGTGGCGGCGCGGCGACGTGGAGCGCGACTATCGGACCGTCGTCGCCGGCGTGCCGGTATGGGCCGCGCGCACCATCGAGGTGGCGATCGGCCCGGTGCCCCACCCGCGCCTGGGCACCGTCCACGCCGCGTCGCCGGCTGGCGTGCGCGCGGTGTCGCGCGTGCGCGTGGTGGCGCGCCAGGCGGACACCAGCGTGGTCGACGTGCGCATCGAGACCGGCCGCCCGCACCAGATCCGCATCCATCTGGCCGCCGCGGGCCACCCGCTGGCGGGCGATCCGCTCTACGTCGCGGGTGGCGCGCCGGCCGACGACCCCGGCCTGCCCGGCGACGGCGGGTACCTGCTGCACGCCCGACGCCTGGCGCTCGTCCACCCCGCCACGCGGCGGCCCGTGACGTTCGAGGCGCCGCTGCCCGACGATCGGCTCCGCGCCGAGCGCTGAGCGCCCGGCACGCGGAAAATCTTGCGGCGCCGGCTGCTTATCTGGTACGCCTCCCGCGCTCTGGACGGCGCCGGGAGCGGCTCGCGGAGCGAGGGGGGTGTCCATGGTCCGACGACTCGCGGCGCGATCGCTGCTGGTCCTGCTCGTCCTCACCGGCATGGCTGGGCGAGTCCGCGCCGACGACACTGGCGCCGCCGGCCGCACCCTGGTGCTCAGCGTGGCCGCATCGAGCGGCCGGCAAGCCCTGCGATCGACCCAAAAGGCCCCGGGCATCCACGTCGGACCGGCCAGCGCCGCCAGCGAGCTCTCGGGCACCTTCGAGGTGGTCTACGTGGATACACCGGCCAACCGGGCCGTCCTCGCCATGCCGTCGCCGTGGGCCTCGAACACCGGCGCCGTCGCGACGTATCGGAACGCCGCCGCACCCGCCGGACCGTCGCCGGTGAAGACGGCCAAGATCCGCAGCGGCGCGATCGCCAAGACTCGGCGCCCAGCGTTGGCGGCATCGACCTCTCCGTCGCGCCGGGACCGGGCGGCGTTCTCTCGATCCTGACGGTGGCGAACGCCGGCGACGGCACGACGCACCGCACCTGCTCGCTCTACCGGCCGGCACTCGGCAGCCGGGTCCTCCACCGGGTAGTCGCCAGCGGATACAAGCTCACCCTCAAACAGGGCGTCGCGGTCCCCTGCCCGACCTGCGGCGACGGCATCCACAACGGCCTCGAAACCGGCGTCGATTGCGGGGGCGCGGGGTGTCCCGCCTGCCCGGCGGGCGAGGGCTGCGAGGGTCCTGGCGATTGTCAGAGCGGCATCTGCACCGCCGGCGTCTGCCAGCCCGTGTCGTGCACCAACGGGGTGCGCGACGGGACGGAAACCGGCGTCGACTGCGGCGGTCCCGCCTGCGCCGGCTGCCCGGCCGGCGACGGCTGCGGCGGTGGGACCGACTGCGAGAGCGGCGTCTGTACCGGCGGCCTCTGCCAGGCCCCCACCTGCGCGGACGGCGTCCGCAACGGCGGCGAGACCGACGTGGACTGCGGCGGTGCGCCCTGCCCCGCGTGCGTGCCCTTCACCGTCACGATCGACACGCCGGCGCACGGCGCCTTCTCGCAGGCCGCCACCGCCTCGGTCACGGGCCACACCACTGGAGTCGGCCCGGCGGGCGCGGACCTGACGCTCAACGGCACGCCCGTCGCGCTGCAGCCGGGCGGCGGGTTCGCGGCGACCATGCCACTCTCGGCCGCGGCGGTCTTCAACCCGATCCACGCACGGCTCGTTCGCCGCTGGGACGGCCGCACCGCCTTCGATCGCGTCGTCGTCATCGCCGGCCAGTCGATTCCGCTGGGCGCCGTGGCGCCGAACGGCGTCGGTCTCCGGATGAACGATCGCGGGCTCGACAGCGTGGAGCCGCTCGCCACGACGCTCGTGGACATCGACCCGGCCACGCTGGTCACGCCCGGCACGACGGTGCTCTCCGACTACTGCTACCTGGCGATCGGCAGCCTCTGCCTGGGCGCGGTCGACGTCAGCATCAGCACGACACCGCCGCCCGCCATCGGCCCGGTGGGGATCGCGCTGGATTCGCGCACCGGGGCGGTGAACGGCCTGATCACCGTCCGCGACCTGCGCGTCACCGTGAACGTCGACAACGCCAGCGGCATCCCGCTGCACTGCGAGCTGCAGCTCACCGTCCCGACCATCACCATCGATGGTTCCTACGACCTATCCCCGCTGGCGGCGCAGCCTACGCGCGTCGACGTCACCCAGGTCGGCGGCGCATCGGTGCAGGCCACCGGCACGACCTACGTCACCGACTGCGACGGGCTGCTCGGCGACCTCGAAGAGGCGCTCCTCGGCCAGACCATCGGCGACGTCGGCGCGCTCTTCGCCAACGGCATGCAGGACTTCCTCAACACGGCCGACGCGAACGGCAACACGCCGATCGCCGGCGCCATCGAGACGGCGCTCGCGGGCATCGACATCGCCGGGCCGGTGGGCGATGGCCTCGGCGCGACCGTGTACGCGCCGTTCACCAGCATCGTGGAGGATACCGGTCGGCATCACGTTCGCGGCCGACATCGCCGCCACCAGCCTCGCGCCGGCGCCGGGCGCGCCCGCGTTCAGCGCCACGTACCACCTGCCGGAGCCCTTCCCTGCCTTCGGCGCCCTCACGCCGGCGCAGCACCTGCCGTACGGCCTCGGGCTCGCAATCTCGACGTCGGGATTCAACCAGCTCCTGCGGGCGCAGATCGAGGGCGGCCTCCTGCAGACCAGCCTCACGACGATCGACCTCGGCAGCGGGCCAGTGCCCGTGACCGCCGGTCTCCTTGCCGCGCTCCTCCCGCCCTTCGACTCGCTGCCCGCGTCGATGCCGATCGCCATCCGCATCGCGCCCACGTTGGCGCCCGTGCTCACCGGCGCCACCGGTCCCGCCGGCGAGCTGGGCGAGATCCGCATGGCGCAGATTCACGTCGAGTTCGTGCAGAGCCCTGGGTTGCCCGGCGAGACCGTCCTCCTCGCCTTGGCCGTCGACGCGCGAGTGGGCCTGCAGCTCGCCTTCCAACCGGGCGGCATCGGCTTCGCGCTGTCGCCGCCCGGGCCGGCGGACGTCACCATCGCGCTGCTGGCGAACCCGCTCGGGGTCGACGAAACGACCCTGCAGACGTTCCTGCCCAGCCTCGTCGGCTCCTTCCTGCCGGAGCTGGCCTCGGCGCTGCAAAGCTTTCCGCTGCCGCAGTTCCTCGGGCTCGCGCTGTCGGGGCTCGAGGTCTCCCGCAACGGGCAGTTCTACTCCATCTTCGCCGATCTGGTGCCGGCCTGCACGGCCGGGACGCAGTGCCCGAGTGGGGTGTGTCTCAACAGCGTCTGCCAGGCACCGAGTTGTGCCGACGGCGTCCGCAACGGCGCCGAGACGGCGCTCGACTGCGGCGGCGGCAGCTGTCCCGGCTGCCCGACCGGCGCGGGCTGCTTCCTGTCGTCGGACTGCGCCGCCGGCGGCTGCTCGGGCGGGGTCTGCCAGCCACCGTGCTCGACGGGAGCGCAGTGCCCGAGCGGCGTGTGCGCCGGCGGCTACTGCCGGGTGCCGAACTGCGCCGACGGCGTGCAGAACGGCGCCGAGACGGGCGTCGATTGCGGCGGCGGATCGCCGAATTGCCTGCGCTGCGCGCCAGGCCAGGGCTGCGCGTCTGCCACCGACTGCCAGAGCGGCGTCTGCGCGGGCGGCGTGTGTCAGGCGCCCACCTGCGTCGACGGCGTGCGGAACGGCACCGAGACCGACCTCGACTGCGGCGGCGGTTCCTGTCCGGGGTGCCCGCTCCAGGGCCGTTGTTCCGCACCTGGCGATTGCCAGAGCGGCGTCTGCGGCCTCAACGCGCGCTGTACCTGCGGCAACCGCGCATTCACGTTCACGGTGAACAGCAATTCCGGCGGCGTCTTCGACTCCGCCGAGTGGCCGGGTGGCACGGCGTCGCAGACGGCCTCGCCCGGCTGCGGCGTCACCATCAATCGCCCCAACGACAACATCGACAAGGTCTGCACGCTGGCCGCGCCGTTCTCGGTGGCCGGCTTCACGGGCTACTCCCAGTGCTTCGGCGCGGGCGGCGAGGACGGCGACGGGTGCCAACCGGTGTCCTGCCCGCCCGCCGGCATCGGATCGTGTTGCAGCGGGCGGCCATCCTGCTCGGCGGCGCTCAACGGCTCGGGAGCGGCACGCTACCTCGTCCAGTGTCTCGAGTGAGCGACATTCCTTCGGAGGGGAGTTCCACATGAAGACCCGTGTCTCGATCCCGGCGATCGCCGCCGGCATGGCCGTCGTCGGCTGGCTCGCAACGGCGTCGCGGGCCACCGACGTCGGCGTCGCCGGCAGTCGCGTCTCGGTGCGCAGCAGCGCGAACGGCAGGCAGTCGCTCAAGTCGCTGCAGAAGGACGTGAACGTCCACTTCGGCGCGGCGCCCACGCCCGCCCAGCTCGGCGGACAGCTCGAGCTGTACTACGTTGACGCGCCGGGCAACACGGGCGTGCTCCCGCTCCCGGCTCCATGGGCCACGGCCACCCCCGTGGTGGCGAAGTTCAAGAACGGCCTTGCACCGGCCGGGGGCACCCCGGTCAAGGTGGCGATCGTCAAGAACGGCGCCCTGGCGAAGGTCTCGTCCAAAGGGCTTGGCGGTCTCGACATCTCGACGCCGCCAGGAGCCGGCGGGGTGGTCACCGTGTTCACCATCACCAACGCCGCGGACGCCTCCACCCATCGCCTGTGCTCCCGGTACGCCCTCGACAGCGGCAGCCAGATCACGCACGTCGCCACGGCGACCGGCTACAAGTTGACCCTCAAACGCGGGGTGCCCACGGCTTGCCCCGACTGCACGGATGGCGCCCGGAACGGCACCGAGTCCGACGTCGATTGCGGTGGCGCCGCCTGTCCCGCGTGCGGCCCGGGCAGCGCCTGCGGCGCCTTCACCGACTGCACCACGCGGGTGTGCACGGGCGGCGTCTGTCAGCCCGCCGCCTGCACCGACGGCGTCCGCAACGGCAGCGAGACCGACGTCGACTGCGGCGCCGCCTGCCCCGGCTGCGGCACCGGGCAGGGCTGCAGCGTACCCGCCGACTGCCAGAGCGGCGTCTGCACCGGGGGCGCCTGCCAGGGGGCCACGTGCGTCGACGGCGTCCGCAACGGCAGCGAGACCGACATCGACTGCGGCGCCGCCTGCCCCGGCTGCGGCACCGGGCAGGGCTGCAGCGTACCCGCCGACTGCCAGAGCGGCGTCTGCGCCGGGGGCGCCTGCCAGGGGGCGACGTGCGTCGACGGCGTGCGGAACGGCAGCGAGACCGACGTCGACTGCGGCAACGGCTGCCCCGATTGCGGCAACGGGCAGACCTGCAGCGTACCCGCCGACTGCCAGAGCGGCGTCTGCGCCGGGGGCGTCTGCCAGGCCGCGACCTGCCTCGACGGCGTGCGGAACGCGGGCGAGACCGACGTCGACTGCGGCGGGCCCTCGTGCGCCGATTGCGCCGACGGCGGCACCTGCGCCGCGGGCGGCGACTGCCAGAGCGGCGTGTGCGGCGCCGGCGTCTGTCAGGTCGCAACCTGCGCCGACGGCGTCCGCAACGGCACCGAGACCGACGTCGACTGCGGCGGCGCCTGTCCCGACTGCGCGAACGGACTGGCGTGCGCCACCCACGCGGATTGCCAGAGCGGCGTATGCATCGGCGGGATCTGCCAGGCTCCGACCTGCACCGACGGCGCCCGCAACGGCGGCGAGTCCGACATCGATTGCGGCGGGCCGTGTCCCGACTGCGGCGTCGGGCAGCAGTGCGGCAGCGGCGCCGACTGCCAGAGCGGCGTGTGCGCGGGCGGCCTCTGCCAAGCGCCCACCTGCGGCGACGGCGTGCAGAACGGCAGCGAGACCGGCAGCGACTGTGGCGGTCCCTCGTGCCCCGACTGCCCCCCCGGACAGGGCTGTCTCTCCGGCGGCGACTGCCAAAGCGGTGTGTGCACGGGCGGTCTCTGCCAGGCGCCCGCGTGCGGCGACGGCGTGCAGAACGGCAGCGAGACCGGCGTCGATTGCGGCGGCGGCTGTCCCGGCTGTCCGCCAGGCGGCGCCTGCACCGTCCCCGCCGACTGCGCGAGCGGCGTGTGCATCGGCGGGCTCTGCCAGTCCCCGACGTGCAGCGACGGCGCGCGCAACGGCAGCGAGACCGACGTCGACTGCGGCGGCCCCTCCTGCCCCGACTGCGCACTCGACAAGCTGTGCCTCGCGAACGGGGACTGCCTGACGAACTTCTGCACCGGCGGCCGCTGCAAGTGTCCGGGGCAGACCTTCACCTTCACGGTGAACAGCAACAGCGGCGGGTTCTTCGATTCGGCAGAGTGGCCGGGCGGCACGGCCAGTCAGAGCGGGCCGACGGGCTGCAGCGTCACCATCAACCGCCCCAACAACAACATCGACCTGGTCTGCTCGCTGGCGGCGCCCTTCTCGGTGAACTCGTTCGGCGGGTACTCGAACTGCTTCGGCACGGGCGGGGAGGACGGCGACGGCTGCCAGCCGGTGTCGTGCCCTCCGGCCGGTATCGGCTCGTGCTGCAACACCCGCCCCTCGTGCTCGGCGGCGCTGAACGGCTCGGGCTCGGCGCGCTACCTCGTGCGATGCAACCCGTGACCGGATGACTCGCCCGCGGGGTGCGCGTACTCGGCATGACGCATCACGACCATGCCGGTGCGCGCATCCATCGCGGGCCGGGACACGACCACCCGCACCCGGTCCCACTCCGGATGCTCGGCGAAGACGGCGGCCACGAATCGCCGCCGCGGCGCGAGCCCGCGCAGCCAGCGGTAGCTCTCGAGGAAGGCCGTCGCCTCGGCGCGCAGCTCGGCACCAGGCGCCTGCAGCTGCACCTCGTCACGGCTCCCGGCGGGCCGACCGTACACTTCCATGCCCAGGAGGCCGAAGCGGGGCTCGGCGTACATGCCCCAGCCCGCGAGCTTCCACGGGCTCAGGTCCCAGCGCACGACCAGCGCCATCTGCGCGACCGGCCACAGCGCGGCCAGGACCAGCACCGCATGCACGACCCGGGTTTTGGCCGCCACCGTCAATAGAAGACCGCCTCGGGCAGCACGCCCACCCGCGAGAGTGCCAGCGCCGCCAGCACCAGGGCGACGATCGGGACGAGCCGCCGGTGCAACCCGACCGGCAGGAAGCAAAGCGTCGCATTCAGGAAGGTCAGCCCGAAGAACACCTCGCGAGCGCCGAGCTCGACTCCCACTAGGAACACACCCCCCACCGCGGCGGCGACGGCGCGCGTCCGCGGCCACACCAGGAGCGGCGCCAGCGCCATTTCCACCACCCACGTGCCGTTGGACACCGCGAGCAGCGGCCAACTCATCACACGGTACGGTCCGTCGCCGACCTCGCCCCGCAAAGCCGCCAGCCGCGCGAACTCGGCCGGAGCGAGCAAGGCCCTCAGCACGGGCCGGAACCCGGCCGTGTCGAGCGAGTAGGCGAGGTACTGGCCCTGCACCCAGTACCCGTATGCCAGCTTCTGCAGACCGGAGTAGAAGAAGATGCAGACCACCATCCCACGCACGGCGCGCACCAGCAGGCGCGCCTCCGCCGGGTCTGCCGTGCGCAGGAAGGCCGCCAGCGCACAGAAGAGCGCTTCCAGATAGGCGTGATTGCCGGCGGACGGGAACTCCCGCCACACCAGGCCGGCGTGGCTCACCGCCAGGATCGCCAGCGCGGCGCGCCGCCAGGGCACATGGAGCGCCAGCAGGCAGCACGACGACGCGATCGCGAGATGCCAGTGATACGCGGGATCGAGCTGGCCCCACTTGGGCATCGCCCGCAGCCAGTACTCGGTTCCGACGACCAGGATGAGGATCAGCTCGAAGGCCCGCGCACGCGGGGTCTGATCGACGCGGGCGTCGGCATCGTCGAGCAGCGCGAACACGCGGTCCATGGCACGCTCCGCGACGCCGGCCGGCAGGCTGCCTTACCTGGCGTACGTGGCGTCGAGGTAGCGTACGATGTCGGCCGACTCGAACAACGCCGTGCCGGTGTTGGGGTCGACCAGATACGGCACCATCATCTTGCCCGAGCGCGCGACGAAGGCGTCGCGCTTGGCGCTGCCCTTGGCGACGTTGTGCAGCCGGTACGGCAACTCGAGCTCGCACAGCGCTTCGCGCGCGAGGCGGCAGAAGGGCGACGCCTCGAAGCTCCACAGCGCGAGCGGCTGCGCCGGCCGTCGGGCCGGTCGATACCGCTGGCCCCGCCCGATGCGCCAACCCGACGCGAGCGCCGACCCGGCCAACGTCACCGGTCCGAGGGCCAGCAACCGCGGCACGGAACCATCGCCGTATTCGGTGGCAAGGTACCGGACGATGTCGTCCGATTCGTACATGGCTGCCCCGGTGTTCGGGTCGACCAGGTACGGGAACTGCGCCTTGCCGCCGCGTGTCCGCACCTCCTCGCGGAACCGTGGGCCGCCTTGCGGGCACGGGTACACGTCGGCGTCGAGGTCCAGGATGGAGAGCGCCTCCCGCACCTTGCGGCAGTAGGGGCACGCCTCGAACTCGTAGAGCGCGAGCGGCTGCGCCGGCCGCTTGCCCACCCCGGACACCGCGAGACCGCTCCCGAACCGCGCCAACGTGGCGCCCAGCGAGGTGGCGACGTCCAGGCTGCGGCGGAAATCGATGGCCATGACGAGCGAAGCCTACCAGTGGCGCGCGCCCCGGTGCAAAGTCACACGCGCACCCGTTTCCACGCGCCGGCCCGGAATCGCCAGCTCTTCAGGATCGCCCGTGCGGCGAAGTCGAGTACGACCACGCGCCAGAGCCAGACGAGGTCCAGGTGGAGCACCTCGGTGACCAGCCAGGCCGCCCCCAGCCGGCATACCCAGAAGGCGATCAGCGCGCTCACGAGCGAGAAGCGGGTGTCGCCAGCGCCGCGCAGCGCGCCGCCCATGACGAAGTCGATGGCCATGAGCGGCTGGCAGAGGGCCAGGATCCGGATGAAGTCGACCGCATGCCCGACCACCATCGGGTCGTCGACGAAGAGGCGCGCCACCGGCCGCGCCGTGGCATACAACACGACACCGGCCGCCGACATGAGCGCGAGCGCCATGCCCTGCGCCGCCCACCCGCTGCGCTCGGCCAGCGCCGGCCGCCCGGCGCCCAGGTGCTGGCCCACCAGCGCGCCCGCCGCGGTCGCGAAGCCCAACCCCGGCAGGAACGACAGCGCGAGGACTCGGGCGCCGATGAAATACGCGGCGGCCGGCCCCGTGCCATACCGCGCGACGAACACGACATAGAGAAAGAAGCCGACCTGCATGAGCAGGTGCTCGAGCGCCGCCGGCCAGCCGACGTCGAGGACCCGTCGCACCAACCCGCGATCGAGCGCGAAGTCCGACCAGCGGACGACGAGCCGCAGCCCGCCCCGCGCCAGCAGCGCGAGCGCCAGGGCCGCGCCGGTCGTGAAGGCGAGCGCGGTCGCCGTGGCGGCGCCCGCGGCTCCGAGTGCCGGCAGCCCGAGCCGGCCGTAGATCAGGACGAAGGCCAGGCCGACGTTCACGGCGCTCACCACCGCGCCGACCAGCAGCGGCGTGCGCGTGTCGCCCGCCCCGCGGAGACTCGACGCGATCACGAAGACCACCGCGCCCCCCGGCGCCGACGCCATGACCGAGCGCAGGAAGCGGACGGTCTCCTCGACGACCGCCGGCTCGACCCGGAACGACGTCACGATGGGACGCGCCGCGGCCATCACCGCCAGCGCCACGAGCGACGACGCGAGCGCCCCGGACACGATCGACTGCCGCAGCGTCTCCTCGGCCGCACGGCGCTCCCCCGCGCCGATGTGGCGAGCGACGACGGCCAGCGCGCCCGTCCCGAACGCGAACAGCGTCGAGTTGACGGCATAGAGGATCTGCATGCCCACCCCGACCGCCGCGACCGCCACGGAGCCGAGATGGCCGACCATCAGCAGGTCGCAGAAGCCGACGATCGACTCCAACGAGAACGACAGGATCGCCGGCCAGGCCAGCGTCCAGGTGGTCCGCAGCAGCTCCCGCCGGCCGGGCGCCGCCGTGCCGACACCGTGCGTCAGGGCATCGCCACGATGCAGATGCCGCAGGCCTGCGGAGCGCCGCCGATGTTGTGGCTGAGCGCCACCGTGGGCGTTCTTCACCTGGCGCTTCTCGGCCTTGCCCTGGAGCTGCTTGTAGTTCTCGTAGATCATGCGCACGCCGGTGGCGCCGGTCGGGTGTCCGAAGGTCTTGAGGCCGCCGTCGGTGTTCACCGGCAGCTCGCCGTCCAGCTCGAACGTGCCGCTCGCGATGTGTTCCTTCGCCGCGCCCTTCTCGCAGAACCCGAGGTCCTCGTAGGTCAGCAGCTCGGTGAGCGTGAAGCAGTCGTGCACCTGGGCGACGTCGATCTCCTTGCACGGGATCGGTGATGCCGGCCTGCGGCGTAGACCTGCTTCGCCGCGCATATCGGTGGGCTTCCAGCGCAGGAAGTCGAACTGCGGATCTTCCTGCGGGTTCGGCGCCAGCGCGATGCCGACTGCCGCGCACCAGGACGAAGTCGTCGCGGAAGCCCTTGGCCAGCTCGCGCCGCGTGAGGATGGCCGCGGCGGCGCCGTCGGACTGCGCGCGCAGTCGTACAGCCCGAAGGGCCAGGAGATGATCGGCGCCTTCAGCACGTCGTCGACGGTGATCTCGCGCTTCAGCATGGACTTCGGCGCCAGCGTGCCGTTGTGGTGGTTCTTGACGGCGATCTTCGCCAGGTCCTCGCGACCCGCGCCGTAGGTCTCGAAGTACTTCGCGGCGCACAGCGAGAACCAGCCCGCGGGCGTCATCGGCAGGCCGCGCACGCCGGTGATCGGCCACGCTCGGGCCCGACACGCCGCGGTCCTTCGGCTTGTCGAAGCCGACGACCAGCACGGTGTCGTACATCCCGCACGCGACCGCGAACACGCCGTAGCGAAAGGCGTCGGTGCCGGTGGCGCAGTAGTTCTGCACCATGCTGACCGGGCGATCGAAGAGCTTGAGCGCGTCGGCGACCTCCGCGGTGCCCTTCGACGGGTATACGCGCACCGCAGAAGACCGCCTCGATCTGCTCCTGCGGATTCTCGATCCCGGCGTCCTCGTACGCCTCGAACGCCGCCTCGACGATCATGTCCTCGGGGATCCTTGTCCCAGTTCTCGCCGAACTTGCAGCAGCCCATGCCGACGATGGCGACCTTGTCCCGAATGGCGTCCGGCTTCATGGCGGCGCGAGGCTACGATCAGGGTCCGGAAACTGCAAGCCGCGGCGTGCGCGCCCCCGCACCGGGAGGCAAGAACGCGGACGGGGCCGGACGCGTTGGCGCCCGGCCCCGTCCCGTTCACCGGCTGGGTCCCCTCACTTGATGCGGTCGAAACCCAGGTACCAGCCGTACTTCTTCGGCGCCCAGTTGCGGGTGAGGGCGAAGCTCTGCGACCCGACGTTGATGGCGAGCGTCATCTGCCCATCGGTCGCGGCCGAGTAATCGCCTCGGGCCAGGATGGAGAACACCCAGAGCCCCTTCCGCGCGCTGATCTTGAACCGGTAGAGCCCGTCCGCCAGCGCGAGCGTGCGGTCCCGGAAATCGGCCCGGCCCGGCGCCCGGGACGTCATCGTGCCCGGCACCATGGTGGACCGGAAGATGATGCCGTTGGCGTTGCTGAGCACCACCGTGACGGTATCGGTCGCGGGGTCGAAGGTGATCGCTTCGTCGGAGGACAAGAGGCTGCCATGCGCCTTGAAGCGGTCCGTGCCCGGAAGCCGGCCGAACTTGATGGTCGCCGGATCCTTCTTCGGCACCACACACGGCGGGCAGTCCGGATCCTGGCAGTCGATCAGGCCGTCGCCGTCGTCGTCGGTGCCGTTGGTGCAGGCTTCCACCAACTCGCAGATGTCGCTGCAGGTCGCGGTGTTCGGCGACTCGCACTCCTCCGGGGCATCGATGAAGCCGTCGCCGCAGAGGGGGACGCGCTGGCAGCTCGCGTCGCAGGTCTCGCTGTTCGGCGGCTCGCACTCTTCGCCCGGCTGCACCACGCCGTTGCCGCACGCGATCAGCATGCAGCTGGCGTCGCAGTTCGGGCCGTTCGGCGGCTCGCACTCCTCCGGCGCATCGATGTTGCCGTCACCGCAGTCCGGGATCCGCTGGCACACCGCGTCACAGCTGGCGGTGTCAGGTGGATCACATTCTTCGCTCGCCTCCACCTGCCCATTGCCGCACTCGATCAACGTACAATCGGTGTCGCAGGTCACGCCGTCGGGGGGATCGCAGGTCTCCGGCGCGTCCACGAACCCGTCGCTGCAGAGCGGGATGCGCTGGCAGTCGCCGTCGCAGAAGGTCGTGCGCGGCGGTTCGCATTCCTCGCCCGGCTGCACCACACCGTTACCGCACGCGATCAGCTTGCAGCTGGCGTCGCAGTTCGGGCTGTTCGGCGGCTCGCACTCCTCCGGCGCATCGACGAAGGTGTCGCCGCAGCTGGGTACCCGCTGGCAGGTCGCCGTGCAGGTCGCCGTGTTGGGCGGTTCGCATTCCTCGCCCGGCTGGACGGCACCGTTGCCGCACACGATGTTCACGCAGCCGGCGTCGCACGTCGAAGTGCCCGGTGGCTCGCACTGCTCGGGGCTGTCGAGGAGCCCGTCGCCGCACACCGGCACGCGCTGGCAGCCAGCGTCGCAGGTCGTGGTGTTCGGCGGCTCGCACTCCTCGCCGCGCTCGAGGTCGCCGTTGCCGCAGACGATCGCCGTGCAGTCGCTGTCGCAGTTACCGACGTTCGGCGGCTCGCAGGTCTCGGGGGCGTCGATGTTCCCGTCGCCGCAGTTGGGCACCCGCTGGCAGCTCGCGTCGCACGTGGACGTATTCGGCGGCTCGCACTCCTCACCCGGCTGCACGAGCCCGTTGCCGCACGCAATGAGCCGGCACTGCCCGTCGCAGTTGGCCGTATTCGGCGGCTCGCACTGCTCGGGCGCGTCGATGTGCGTATCGCCGCACGCCGGTACGCGCTGGCACGACGCGTCGCACGTGGGCGTGTTCGGCGGATCGCACTCTTCGCCGGCTCCCACCTGGCCGTCCCCACAGAGGGCGTAGCAGGTGAGCGTGATGCACGCGTCCACCGTCGTGCTCGCCGCGTCGGTAGCCACGCAGGTGGCCGTCACGGTGAAGGGCTGGGGCGGGCTGTTGGCGGGGCACGGCACGGTCAGGTCGAAGTTGCCGAGGCCGTCGATCGGCACTGTCGTCCCGTCGATCTCGACATGGTCGATACCCTTCGGCGTGATGGAAGGCAGGACCGTCGACAGATCGCTCGGGTCCGTCACCTGGACGAACGTGCCGCCCGTGTAGTTGGCGATGCACTGGAGGTCGTTCGGATCCGCACTGGCGCCGACCCCTACGGTGTTGATCTTGGTGCCCGCGGCCACCGCGGTATTGAGGGCCGCCAGGCACGCTCCCGTCGGCACGCCGGCGGTGCAGCAGATGCCTTCGTTCGACTGACCGTCGGAGAGGAAGTAGACGATGTTCGTGCCCGGCTGCGGGAACCCCGCCAGCGTCGCGTTCATGACGGTGAGCGCATCGATGAAGTCCGTGCTGTTGCCGATCGGGCCTGGCCCCTTGGCCGTGAACTGCCCGATGGTCCCGCCGGTGGGATGCTCCGACCGCAGCGAGCGCAACACCTCGTCGACGTCGGGCTTCGAGTTGGCGTTCGTGTCCGCCTGCGGCGGCACGGTGAATTTCTGGTCGCCGCCCGCGGGGGCCATGTCGGCGTTCACCGAGCCCGAAGCGAACGCCGTCACGCCCACCCGCACGTTGGCCGGGTTGCCGATCGAGGCGTTCAGCGCGAGGACGCCCGAGATCTCGCCGTCGAGCGTCTCGCCGAACTCGCCATCGCCGTTGTAGTCGTCGAGGGCGTTGATCTGGCCGTCGCCGTTGGCATCCACCAACGTGATGCCGTTCGCCGTCATGTAGGTCTTGTCGGTGCTTCCGGAGACATCCACCACGTACAGCAGGTTGATGGGCTGCCCCGGGACGCTGCCGATGGCACAGTTTGCCGTCACCAGCTGGGTCCCCGGCGGGATCGGCACCTGGGTCCCGGTCGGCGGCGACTGGATCAGGACGCCGAGACTCTGGCCGGTCGCCGGCACGATCGTCTGATTCGGTCCCGGCCCCGGGCACACGACCGCCCGAGCGGGCGCGGTCCAGGCGCAGAGCGGGAGGAGTACTAGAGGCAGCCAACGTCTCGTCACCATGATGCACCCCACTTGGGCGACCACACCCCGGGCGCGGCCGCGGTTGTTCAGATAGTGAACATGCTAGAACTGCGTACAGAGCGGGGTCTAGCGTGCAGCCTCGGCGCTTGTCAAGAGATTCCATCATACGGGGTGGGGGCGGCAGGGGGCGGTCGTGACGGCGGGAGCCGGCGGAGACCGCGCGCGCGAACGCCGCGGCCGCGGTCGCCTGCCAACGGGCCCCGGCCACGCCCGGGGCGACCGGGACGAGGCGGCCCGGCGGGGCGCCGCGCGGGCGCCCCGCGCCGGTCAGGAGCCCGGGGTGTCCGGCGCGGCCGCGGCGCCGCCCGGGGGCACCTTGCGCACCGAGAGCCGGACCTCGTCGGGCTCGATGTCCTCCAGGCGCATCGATTGCGGGTGGCGGACGTCACGGCCCAGCACCTGAAAAGTGCGCCGGCCCTGCGCCGCCAGGGTCGCGTCGATGGTCACCCGCAGAAAGCGGGGCGGGAACAGGTAGAAGTCGCGGCGCAGCCCCGACAACGTGACGTCGACGGCGGCAGGCGTGACGTCCTCGGTGACGAGGCTCGGCGGCAGGTTCGTCACCTCGACCGGCACCTGAAACGTGCGCTCGAAGGGGCGAGCGCCCGGCACCACGGCGAGCCACAGGGCCGTCACGAACGCCAGCGAGCCCGCCTTCTCCGCCCAGTGCTCCCGCACGAGCTGCCGCCAGAAGGACGGCCGCTCGTCGTTCCCCGGGCGCGTCTCGCGGAGGAAGCGGACGACCTCGGCACTCAATTCCCCCGGCGCGGCGAGGCGGCGAAGCCGGGCGTCGCGGGCCACCGAGATCGTACCGCGCTCCTCGGAGACCACCAGGCAGAGGGCATCGGTCAGCTCGGCCAGGCCGAGGGCCGCACCGTGCCGCGTCCCCACGCCCTGCAACTGCTGGAAGCTCGTGGACAGCGGCAGGTGCGCGGCGAAGCGTGCCAGCCGGTCGCCTTCCAGCACGACGGCGCCGTCGTGCCCCGGCGAATGCGGGTCGAAGAGGCTCTCCAGCAGCGGCACGCTGACGATCGCGTCCAGCGGAACGCCGCCCCGCACGTGGCGGGCGATCGGCTGCAGGCCGGGCAGCACGACGAGCGCGCCGCGGCGCTGGCGCGCGAGATCGGCCAACGCTTCCACCAGGATGTCCGCCGGCGGTGACCGGGCCACCTCCGGCTGCCGACGGCCCCTGCGCACGCTCCAGACGCCCAGCCGCTCGAAGAGCTGGCGCAGCTCCTCCTGGAACAGCACGACGATCAGCACCAGCAGGATGGCGAAGACGCTGCGGAAGATCGCGGTGGTGAGCTGCAGGTCGAGGGCTTCGGCGAGCACGTAGAGACCGGCCAGCACGAAGAGCCCGATCGCCACGAACCCCGCCTGGGTGCGGCGAATCCAGACCACGGCGGCGTAGACCAGGGTCGCCACCACGAGAATGTCGAGCAGGTCGGCGAGTTCGACCAGGCCCAGCAGGTTCTCCATCGCGTCTCGCCAGGTACTGAGGTGCCGCCGCGATGGCAACCCCGGGCGCCGCCGCCACCACGTGCCCCCGACCCCCCGCGCTCCCGGGTACGCGCGCGGCTACCCGGGAGACGCCCCGCGCCGACCCTGGGCGATGGCACAGAGGCCGTCGGACTCGATGCCAAGGGGGCCGTTCAGGAGGTTGAAGTAGTTCTCGACGGCATTGAGCCAGGTGAGGGCGACGATCTGCCGGTCGTCGAAGTGGGCGCGCAGCGCGGCGAAGGTCTCGTCGGAGGCGCGCTTCGTCCGGGTCGCCTCCTCGACGTAGCGCAGCGCCGCCCGTTCGCGATCGGTGAAGCGCTGGCTGGTCTGCCACGCGGCGGCGGCGTCGAGCTTGTCGAGCGGCACGCCCTGCTCGACGGCGAGGGCGCGGCCGATGTCGTCGCAGAAGCCGCAGCCGTTGAGCGCGGCGACGTGATGCTGGAGCAGGAGCTGCAGGTCGGCTTCGAGGCCCAGCGCCTTCGGCGTGAGCGCGGCGTAGATACCCAGCTGGGCGCCAACGGCACGCGGCAAGCGGGCGAAGATCACCTTGAAGGGGGTGAGCGACCGGCCGAAACGCCGTCGCGTCACGGCGCAGAGCAGGCGCACGAGCGGGTTCGTCGGCCGTTCAATGGGCGTGATGCGCATGCGACCCTCCGGTGGCGCGGTAGTGCAGGTACGGCAGGCTGGCCAGCAGCGCGCCCAGCGCGAGCCCGAGCGCGACGCGCGCGACGGTCGTCATCGCGGCGCAGCCCGCAGGGCGGCGACCGTGACCGCCAGCATCACCAACGCGGGCAGGTAGACGCCCGGCAGATCGACGAGCCAGTGCGACGGCGGCAGGCGGCCGGCAAGCGTATCGGTGACATGGATCAGCGCGTGCGCCACGTAGAACACGGCTCCGACGGCCAGCATGGGCGCCCGCAGCGCTGGGCGCAGGGCGGCCAGCAGGAGGGCCACGCCCATCGCCGCGAACGCCGCCCCGACATCGCGGACGAAATGCGCGTTGAGCGGCCCCGTGTCGGGCACGGCGGCCGGCAGGGTCGCGTACCAGCCGGCGGGGTCGAGCAGCATCCAGGCCGCGTGGGCCAGGGTGGCAACGCCCGCGAGGCCGAGGCCGATCGCCCAGGGACTGTTCCGGTCACCGTCGCGCATCGACCGCTTCCCTTCCGCCACGTGCCCGGTGCGGCGCCGCGGCGGTGATACGGCGGCCGGCGGCGCGGCCGTGCCGGCGTGCCGCCCCCGGGCCCGCGGCGCGCACGGCCGCCGCGAGGCGCGCGACTCCGGCGTCGATCGCCGCGGCGTCGAGCGTCGTGAACCCCAGGGCCACGTGGTCCGCACCGCCGCCATCGGCATGGAACAGCGCGCCGGGGGTGTAGGCCACGGCGCGCGCCGTCGCTTCGCGCGACAGGCGCTCGGCGTCGGTGCCGGGCGGCAACGCCACCCACATCAAGTGCCCGCCGTGCGGCGTGTCCCACCGCGTATCGGCCGGCATGTGCCGGTGGAGAGCAGCCGCCAGCGCGTCGCGGCGCGCCTCGTAGAGGCGCCGAATGCGCCGCACGTGGCGTTCGAGCCCCCGGGTCGCCAGCAGCGTCGCGACGGCCGCTTGCTCAACCACGGCCGTCCCGAAATCGCCGAGGAAGCGCGCCGTCACCAGGCGCTGCAAGAGCGCTTGGGGCGCCACCACGTACCCGACGCGCAGCCCCGGGAAGAGGGCCTTCGAGAACGTGCCGGCATAGATCACGTGTCCGGCGCCGTCCGCCGCCTTGAGCGCGGGCAGGGCCGGACGCGTCCACCGCAGCTCGGAGTCGTAGTCATCCTCGAACACCGGCACCTGATGTTCGTTCGCGAGGGCGAGCAGCGCCGCGCGTCGCGCTGGGCTCAGCACGGCGCCCGTGGGGCTCTGGGCGGCGGGGGTGACGTACACCAGCTTCACACGCCGAACACGCAGCAGGCGCGCCAGGCGGTCGGTGCGCAGGCCGTCGCCGTCGACCTCGACGCCGAGCAGGTCGGCGCCGCGACCCGCGGCCGCCAGCGCGGCGCCGAAGTAGCCGGGCTGCTCGACCGCGACGGCGTCCCCCGGGTCGACCAGCACGCGCATCACCAGGTCGATCGCCTGCTGGAGTCCGCTCACGACCGCGACGTCGGCGGGCTCGCACACGATGCCACGATCGGCCAGGCGCGTGGCGATCGCCTGGCGGAGCGGCGGCCAGCCGAACGGGTCCTGGTGGCTCGCGAGCGCGCGCAGCGCCGCCCGGGTTCGGAACGGCCGCGCGAACGCCCAGGCCAGGTCCTGCGCGGGCAGCGCCTCGGGATCGACCCGCCCGCCGCGGAAATCGTACGTCACGGACCCGGTGCGGCCGGCGCGCCGGAACGCCGGGGGCAGCCGCGTCGCCTGCGCCGTCCGCGAGAAGAGAGCCGGCCAAGCCAGGTCCTGCGGGCCGGCGTCGGCAGGGGCCACGCCGGGTGCGCGCGGGGCGGGCGGCCGCGTCGCGACGAACGTCCCGCGGCCGACTTCCCCGCCGACGAGGCCACGCGTGGCGAGCTGCTGGTAGGCGGCAGTCACGGTATTGCGGCCGAGGCCCAGCGCCGCCGCCACCTCGCGGGTCGGCGGCAGGCGCGTGCCGATGGGGAGGCGACCGGCCGCGATCAGCCCCGCCACGTGATCGGCGAGTTGACGGGCGAGCGGCGCGTCCCCGTCGCGGCGCGGCTGGAAGGCGATGTCGAGCACGAGCCGACCCTATAGCGAGCCAATATGGTCGTGGAAGGGGCAATAGGGAGCCAATCCGTGCCGCGCCAGGAGAGCCACCGCCCCTGGCCGCGATACACCGAGTGCGCTACCTCCGTGCGATGCGGCTCTTCGCGTTCACGTGCGGATGGCTCACCGGCGCCGCCGGCCTCTTCCTCGACGGCGCGGCTGGCCGGCTGCGCGTGCCGGTGCCCGCCTTCCTGATCGACCATCCAAGGGGCCGCGTGCTCTTCGACACCGGCCTGCACCCCGACGTGCAGCACGACCCGCACGGCCGCCTCGGTTTCCTCGCGGATGCGCTTCCTCCGGAGTTCCGCGCCGGCGACGAGGTGACGGCGCGGCTCGAGGCCCTGGGGGTCGAGGCGGCGGACGTCGACCGCGTGGTGTTGTCGCACCTGCACTTCGACCACGCCGGCGGGCTCGCGACGCTGCCGAACGCGCGGCTGGTGGTGCAGCGGCGCGAGTGGGCGGCGGGGCAGGACTCCGACCAGGCCGCGGCGCTCGGTCTGGCGCCGCACGATTTCGACCATGGCCACGATCTCGAGCTGGTCGACGGCGCGCACGACCTCTTCGGCGACGGCCGGGTCGTGTGTCTCCCCACGCACGGCCACACGCCCGGCCACCAGTCGCTCCTCGTTCGGCTGGGCGGGGGCGACGTCGTCCTCACCGCCGACGCCTGCTACCTCCGCCGCACCATGGACGCGGAGCATCTGCCGCCCAACCCCTGGGATGCCGACGCGATGCGCGCCTCGCTCCGACGCCTGCGCGCCTTCCGCGACGCCGGCGCGCGCGTGATCTACGGCCATGACGCCGAGGCGTGGGAGTCCGTGCCGCCCACGCTCGTGTGACGCGCCTTGACCCGGGCGCGCCGCCTTCCCGATACTGCCCGGCCATGGCCGTTCCCAAGCGTCCCCGCCCGCGCGCCGTGGTCCCGTTCGGCGCGGCGCAGCTGCGCCGGTTCGAACGGCGCCTGGCCGACCTCGAGACCGCCGTGGAGGCGACCGGCGCGCGCCTCGAGCAGGCCATCGACGTGCTCACCCGGCTCGTCCGTGTCGTGGCCGCGCAGAACCAACGGGTCCAGCGACGCTTCGGCCGGCTCGACTCCCGCAGCACCGTGCTGACCCGCTCGGTGTTGATCGGCCGCACCGCCGACACCCGGCGCCTGGCCGCCGCCGAGCGACGGCTGGAAGCGCTCGAGCGCCGCCGGTCGTAGCCGCGCCGGGTCTCTCGCGGCGCCCGGCGCCCGGTCGCACTGGTGAACCAAGCGCTCGCGGCGAAACGCGTGACGCTGCGATGAAGCCGCTCCGTCGGCGCCCGGGCTTGCGCCGCCGCCGCCGGAGGCGCTAGCTCGTCGGCATGGCGCGCCTCTTCGCCGGCCCGGCCCGCGCGCGGCCTCGCGCCGCGGCGCTCGTCGACGAGCGCGGCGAGACCAGCTGGGCGGCGCTCGACGACCGGACCAACCGCCTCATCCACGGGTTCCGGGCCGCCGGGCTGCGCGCGGGCGATACCGTCGCGCTGCTCAGCGGCAACCGGCGGGAGTATTTCGAGGTGATGGCGGCGGGGCTGCATGCGGGCCTCTTCGTCGTGCCGGTCAACTGGCACTGGGTCGCGCGCGAGCTGACCTACGTGCTCGACAATGCCGACGCGGTCGCGCTGGTGGCCGACGACCGCTTCCTCGACGTCGCCGGAGCGGCGACCGCGACGCCCGAGGCGGCCCGCTGCCGGCTGCGCCTCGCAATGACCGACCAGCCGCCGGCCGGCTTCGCCGCCTACGAGCGGTTCGTGGCCAAGGGCGCCCCCGGCGAGCCGGATCACCAGGAGGCCGGCGCGCCCATGTTCTACACCTCGGGCACCACGGGCTTTCCGAAGGGCGTCCGCAACGCGATCATTCCAGCGGGCGCCGACCCGGCGTTCCTGGGCGCCGGCGCGCAGGTGTTCCTCGCGCTCCTCGGCGTGCCGGCGGGCGGCGTGTCGCTGCTCTGCGGGCCGGCCTACCACAGCGCGCAGTGGGCCTTTTCCGTCCTGCCGCTCTTCGCCGGCAGCGCCGTGGTCATGCGGCACGGTTTCGACCCCGCCGAGACGCTCGAGCTGATCGACCGCCACCGGGTGACCTGCCTGCACCTCGTCCCGACCCAGTTCATCCGCATGCTGCAGCTGCCCGAGGCCGTCCGCCGGCGCTTCCGCGGCGACTCGCTGGTCGCCGCCGTGCACGGCGCCGCGCCCTGCCCGCCCCTGGTGAAGTGGCGGATGCTCGACTGGTGGGGCCCAAAGATCGTCGAGTACTACGGCGGCACCGAGAGCGGCTTCCTCACCGTCATCACCGCCGACGAGTGGGTCCGCAAGCCGGGTAGCGTCGGCCGCGCGACGGCGGTAGCCGAGCTGTCGATCGTGAAGGACGACGGCACCCGCGCCGGGCCGATGGAACCCGGGCAGATCTGGTTCCGCAGCCGCGCGGGCGCGGACTTCCGGTACCACAAGGACGACGCGAAGACCGCCGCAGCCCACCGCGAGCCCGGCGTCGCCACCTTGGGCGACATCGGGTATCTCGACGAGGACGGCTATCTCTTCCTGAGCGACCGCAAGATCGACATGATCATCTCCGGCGGCGTCAACATCTACCCCGCGGAGATCGAGAGCGTGCTGGTCGGTCACCCGGCGGTGGCCGACGCGGCGGTGTTCGGCATCCCGGACGAGGAGTTCGGGGAAGCGGTGAAGGCGGCCGTGGAGCTCGCACCCGGCCACCACCCGTCGACCGCGCTCGCCGGGGAACTGGTCGCACACTGCCGCCGGCAGCTCGCCGGCTACAAGGCCCCGCGCTCGATCGACTTCGCCGCCGAGCTGCCTCGCGCGCCGACGGGCAAGCTCATGAAGCGCCTCTTGCGCGACCGCTACTGGGCAGGCCGCGACCGCGTCATCTGAGTCGGGCTCCCCGGTCAGCGAACCGGGGTGGACTTCCAGAAGTAGTTCGGCGTGCCGCCGGCCTCGTGGATCTTCCGGAAAGTGAGCTCGACCGGCATGCCGAGCTTCACTTCCTTTGGCGCGACGTCGGTCATCTGCAGATAGAGGCGAGCCCCCTCGACGTCGACGATGCCCGCCACCAGCGGCGGCTGCGGGCTGCCGGCGAAGTTGTCGAAGGTGAACGACTTGACGGCGCCGACACGGTCGGAGAGCCGCACCGGCTCGAACTCGTCCTTGGCGTAGCACGCAAAGCAGACGCGCTGGCGCGGGAACTGCACCTGCCCGCAGCGGCGACAGCGCTGGCCCAGCAAGCTGACGTCGCTGTCGCGATCGCGGAAGTGCTTGGTGGCCGACAGGCCGGCGCCGGCGCGGCGGTCGTGCTCGGTGGCGACCAGTTGCCGCAGGCGCAGGTAGAGGTCGTAACCGGGGAGCTCCGCGCGGCGCGCGAGGTGCCAGGACACGCCGCGCCGCCCCTCGAGCCGCTCGACCTGCGGCGTGGTCGACAACAGGAGCGCGTCGGCGCCGTCGCCGTAGCCCACCAGGAGGAGTCGCTGGCCGGCCGTGGCCTCCTCGAGCGCCGCCGCCAGCAGCAGCGGCGCGAGGGCGGCGCCGGCGTTGCCGAGCTTGCCGAACAGCGGGTCGCGTACCTGCGTCTTCGCGTCGAAGCCCAGCTCGCGCGCCGCGGCCGCGTGCGCGCGCGCGTCCGGACCGTAGAGGACCAGCGCCGTCACGTCGCCGGCCTGCAGACCCGTCTTCTCGCAGAGCCCGCGCACCACCTCGCGGACACACGTCCGATACCCGTGGTCGACGACGAAGCGATCCTCCCAGGCGTGGACGAACGGATCGCCCTCGGTGCGCCAGACGTCGATGATCTCGTCCGAGACGGCGTGGACCGCGTCGACCGCCACGGCGACGTCGTCGGCACCGACCAGGAAGGCCGCCGCGCCGTCGCCGAGATTGGCCTCGAGCCCGGTCCGCGGCGCCGCCATCCGGACGTCGCTGGCCACCACCAGGACGCACCGTGCCGAGCCCGCCTTCACCGCGTCGACCGCCGTGCGCAGCGCGTTGGTGCCCGCCCGCAACGTGTCGCCGACGTCGCTGGTGTAGACGTCACGGCGGAGGTCGAGCGCCTTCGCCACGATCGCCGCAGCCTGCTTCTCCTTGAACGGGTACGACGTGGACGCGAAGAGCACCGCGTCGACGCTGCCGCGGTCGACCCCGCGGAGGCAATCGACGGCGGCGGCGACGGCCATGGTGACGGCATCCTCGTCCCAGCCGGCGACCGCCTTCTCGGGACCGCCGGGCTTGGCCTGCCCGCCGCCGATCGCGGCAAGCGGCAGGCGAAGCATCGGAACGTAGGCGCCGTACGCGGTGATGCCGACCATCCGGGGAGGCTACGATGCGCCCCCGCCGCAGTGCAAGGCGAGGGCGGTTTTCCGCCGGGGCGCTTCGGTGTAGAAGGCGGCCGATCCGGATCGGACGGGAGGAGGGGGACGCGATGTCGTTGCGACGTGAAACCGGATGCTGGCTCGCTTTCGTGTTGGCGTTGGCGCTCGCGGGCGCCGCGCGGGCGGAGCCTCCAGGGGCCGCGACCGCGCCGCCGCCCCTCGACCCGGCCTTCGCGCCGGCCGCCGGCGTGAGACCGGGGCCCATCGACGACACCGACCGCCTCTATTTCCAGTTCGTCACCGGCATGGGCTTCGTGTTGGACACGCCGTTCGCCGGCGACGCCGAGCTCGACGGCTTCCCCGACCTCGTCCTCGGCGGCAGCCTCGGCTACAACTTCTCGCAGCATTGGGGCGCGGAGCTCCAGTTCCAGGGCGGCGAACCGGACATCCGCTCGGAGAGCCGGGGCAAGATCCGGGAGATCAGCGTGATCACCGTCGTCCCCGCCGCCCGCTACCGCTGGCACCTGCTCGACGGCCGTCTCGTGCCCTACGTCACGGGCGGCGTCGGCATGAGCTTCACCGACGTCAACGAGGACGCCAAGCCCTATGTGCAGGCGAACACGAGCAGTTCGGGGATCGTGGGTTCACTGTCGAGCGGCTTCGATTACTTCCTGTCCGACAACGTCGCCGTCGGCGTGGAGGGCCGCTACACGATCCACCCGAATCAGACCGCGACGGTGGACTACCAGGCCGGCCCCGGCGGGCGCGTCACCCGCACCACGGGCGACCTCAACCTGACCGGCATTACGCTCCTGGCGCAGCTGCGCCTGTTCCCCGGTCAACCGCGCAACGCCCCGGGCGGCCGGACCCTCTTCCTGGCCAGCGACGGCCCCTTCGACACCGACGAGGTGCGCCCCTACCTGGGCGGTTACTTCGGCTACGACTTCCTCTTCAATCGCAGCGTCGGCGGCGGCGTGAAGGTGCGTGACAAGGGCGGCGACTTCAACCTGAGCAAGGGCGGGATGCTGGGTGTGAACCTCGACCGGCATTGGGGGGTGGAGATCCAGATCATCGAGACGCCCCTCAACCTGCGCACCGGCTCGATCGAGAAAATCGGCGAGGTGGACGTCACGTCCATCCTGCCCACGGTGCGCTGGCGCTGGCCCTTCCTGAACGGGCGCCTGGTTCCATACCTGACCGCGGGGGTCGGCTGGAGCTACCTGATCGTCAACGACCCGCGGGTGATCGTCTACGTGCCGGACGGCAAGGGGGGCTCCAAGGCGGTTCGCTCGCCCAAGTGGGACCCGCAGAGCCCGCGCTTCGCCTGGTCCGCTGGCGCCGGGCTCGAATACTTCCTGAATCATCACGTGAGCATCGGCGTCTACATGCCGTTCCAGCTCTACCAGTCGAGCGACACGACGGTCCGATTCGCCAATGGCACCGTTCGGAAGGGCACCGCGGACTTCTCGGGCTTCCTGACGCTGCTGCAGCTCAAGGCATACCTGTAGGGCCAATCAGCCTTCTTGAGGGCGGCTAATTGTCCGGATTGACCGGGCCAATGAGCCGCGGCATTGTCGCCCGCGGTGGTGATTCCCCTCGAGCGGCATCGCGGCGCTGCGCCGCTCTCGCAGCAGGTGGTCGCCTACCTGCGGCGCGCGATCGACGCCGGGCGTCTCCCCGCGGGGGCCAAGCTGCCGCCGATCCGCGACCTCGCGCGCGACCTGGCGGTGAACCGCGAAACCGTGGCCGACGCCTACCGCCAGCTGGCAACCCTGGGCCTGACGGAATCCGGTGTCGGGCGGGGCACCTTCGTGCGCCGGGCGACGTCCGGACACGCCGCCGTCCGGCCCGACGCGCCAGCCGCCTTCGGTGCCGCGGTGCCGCTGTCGCGGGCGGCGGCCGCGGCGGCGGCGCTCCCGGTCGTCGACTACACCGCGCCTCCAGGCGCGGTCCGGCTCGAGCGGCTGGTGCCGGACCCGAGTTGCTACCCGCTCGACGCCTACCGGCGGGCGGTCGACGGCGTGTTGCGGGCCGAGGGCGCGGCGCTCCTCGACTACGGCGATCCGGCCGGACACGACGGCCTGCGGGGGGTCCTGGTCGAGCGGCTCGCGCATGCGGGCATCGAGACCACGGCCGATGAACTCGTCGTCACCGGCGGATCGACGCAGGCGCTCGCCATCGCGGCACGCGCGTTCTGCGATCCCGGCGACGCGGTCGCCGTCGAGTCTCCCACCTACCCCGGTCTGCTCGCCACGCTGGCGTCGCTCGGGCTCCGGGTCGTCCCGGTCCCGCTCGCCGCCGACGGGCTCGACCTCGACGCGCTCGAGGCGGTGCTCGCGCGCGGCGGCGCCCGCCTGGTGTGCACCATGCCCACGCTGCAGAACCCAACGGGCATCACCACCGACCTCGCCCATCGCCGCCGACTCCTCGCCATCGCCAGCCGGTTCGGCGTGCCGGTGCTGGAAGACGACTTCCAGCACGATCTGCGCGCGGGTGTCCCCACTGCGCCGCCGTTGCGCGCACTCGATCGCAGCGGCCTGGTGGTGTACGTCGGTACCGTCTCGAAGTCGCTGTTCCCGGGCCCGCGCGTGGGCTGGCTCGTCACCGCGCCCGCCATGCGCGTCGCGGCCACGGCGCTCAAACGCGGCATGGACCTGACCTCGAGCCCGCTCGCGCAAGCCGCGCTGGCGCACCTGTGTCGCAGCGGCGCCTACGACCGCCACCTGCGGCGGTTCATCCGCGCCCTGGGCGCGCGCCACGCGCGCGCCACGGACGCCCTCACCCGCCACCTGCCGGCGGGCTCCCGCTTCACCCGCCCGGGCAGCGGCCTGGCGCTCTGGGTCACGCTGCCCGAGCAGCTCGACACGCTCGCCCTGCTGCCGGCGGCAAAACAGCGCGGCGTCGTCTACACGCCGGGCACCCTCTTCTATCCCGACGCGCGCCGCTCCTCGTCGCTGCGCCTCGTGGTCGGCGCGGCCGAACCCGGTGCGGTGGCCCGCGGCGTCCGCGCCCTGACGGACGTCGCCCGGGCGGCGCTCGCCCGCCCGCAGCCGCGACCCGCGCCGGCGGGCCGTGTCGCCATCCACGTCTGACATCCCCCTCGGAGGTTTCCATGGACACCACCCCCTCGTTCCGCCTGAAGGTCGGCCTGGCCGAGATGCTGAAGGGCGGCGTCATCCTCGACGTCACCAACGGCGAACAGGCCCGCATCGCCGAGGACGCCGGCGCCTCCGCCGTGATGGCGCTGGAACGGGTGCCCGCCGACATCCGCAAGGAAGGCGGCGTCGCCCGCATGGCCGCGATCGAGCGCATCGAAGAGGTGCGCACCGCGGTCACGATCCCCGTGATGGCGAAGTGCCGCATCGGCCACCTGCTCGAAGCGCGGGTCCTGGAGGAGCTCGGCGTCGACTTCATCGACGAGAGCGAGGTGCTCACCCCCGCCGACGACGAGCACCACGTCGACAAGCACGCCTTTCGCGTCCCGTTCGTCTGCGGCGCGCGCTCGCTCGGCGAGGCGCTGCGGCGTATCGGCGAGGGCGCGGCCATGATCCGCAGCAAGGGAGAGGCCGGCAGCGGGAACATCGTCGAGGCCGTGCGCCACCTGCGGCAGATCCGACGCGACATGCAGGCGCTGGCGAGCGCCACGCCCGACGAGCGCATGGCGCACGCCAAAGCGCTCGCCGCGCCCTACGAGCAGGTGGTCGCCGTGGCAACGACCGGTCGCTTGGCGGTACCGCTGTTCGCGGCGGGGGGCGTCGCCACGCCGGCCGACGCCGCGCTCTGCATGGCGCTCGGCGCGGAAGCCGTGTTCGTGGGCTCCGGCGTCTACAAGTCGGACGACCCGGCGGCGCGGGCCCGCGCCATCGTGCACGCCACCACCCACTGGCAGGACGCCGCCGAGGTGCTGAAGGCCTCGCGCGGTCTCGGCCTCCCGATGAAGGGTCTCGCCATGGAGACCATCCCGGAAGCCGAGCGCCTCGCCGGCCGCGGATGGTGACGGTCGGCATCCTCGCCGTGCAGGGGGACTTCGCGGCACACCGGGGCGCGCTTGCGCGCCTCGGCGCCGTGACGCTCCCGGTCCGGACGCCCGCCGACTTCGCAGGGCTCGACGCCCTCGTCCTGCCGGGCGGCGAATCCACGGCGATGCTGCACGGCATCGCGCGCGACGGCCTGGAACCGCCGCTGCGCGACCTGCTGCGCGGCGGTCGCCCGGTGCTGGGGACCTGCGCCGGCGCCATCCTGTTGGCCCACCATGTCGCCAACCCGCCCCAACGCTCCTTCGACGCGCTCGACATCGACGTCGAGCGGAACGCCTACGGCACACAAGTCGATTCGTTCGAGGCCCCGCTCGACGCGGACGGCCCGTTCGCAGGACTGCGGGGGGTCTTCATTCGCGCGCCGCGCATCCGCCGGGTCGGCTCGGGGGTGGACGTGCTGGCCCGCCACCGCGGCGAGCCGGTGCTGGTGCGCGCCGGGGCCGTATGGGCCGCCACGTTTCACCCGGAGCTGAGCGACGACGACCGCCTGCTGGCGCGCTGGCTCGACGGCGACCTGCGCGCGGTCGCCACGCACTGACGCGATCAACCGCCCGGGAAGAGCGCGCGCGACGCGAGGAGCGCGTTGGTGACGGCATGGGCGACGACGGCGTCGCCGAGCTGTCCCGTCCGCCGCGCCGCCAGGCCGTAGAGGACGCCCACCGCGGTGGCGGCGAGCGCGTCCTGGTGCATCAGGCCGAAGACGGCGGCAGCGGCGCACGTGGCCACCCAGCTCACCCGCGCGAGCGGCACGGACTCGAAATCGGCTGCCATCAGCCGGCGCGCCAGGTAGCCGCGGAAGGCGAGTTCCTCGACGAGCGGCACGATGACGATGCCTCCGAGCAACCGGACCGTCAGCCAGATGCCGCGCACGGCCGGATCGAGCCCGACGAGCGCCGCCTGGAAGTCGTTCGCGCCAGCCCCGCGACTCGCGAGGCCGAGCCAGACGCCGAAGGCGACGACTCCCAGGACCAGGCCGGACGCGGACATGCGCCAGCCGGCGCCCGCCAGGTGCCCGTGGACGCGCCAGAGCACGAGCCCGGCGACGAGCGCCCGGAGGCCGTAGAACGCATCGACGCCGTCGCGCGACACCAGCCCGGTGACGAGCGACGTCGCGAGCAGCGCCAGGAACGGCAGGACGTACGCCGCGGTGGCGGCGTCGGCAACCCAGGCGCGCTCGCGCGCCATCGTGCCGAACGTCCGCGACCGTCCCGCCCAGAAGCCGAGCGCGAGCGCCGTGGCACAGAAGAGCAGCGTCCCCGCATGGTAGTGGAACCCCTCGACGGCGATCGTCTCGTGCCCGGCGTCGCCGATCGCGACCAGCGCCGCGATCCGGACCGCGTTCAGCACCCAGGCGAGCGCCGCCCCGAGCGGCAGCAACCAGAGCGCGCGCGGGAACCGCAGGCGGTCCCTGAACAGGTAGAGGTACGCGCCCAGGAACGCCAGGATCAAACCCACCCCCTGATAGCCCGAGCAGTACGGCGTGATCTCCGCGACGAAGCGCGGCGTCCCGACCAGGAAGTGCTCGGGCTCGGCGCCCACCTCGTAGCCGAACCCGCGCAGTGCGCCGTAGACGGCGAGCAACGTGGCGCGGCCGAACGGCTCCCACCAGCCGCGCGTCACCGTCGCCGCGCCGGCGGCGAGGAGGCCCAGACCGGCCGCGACCCCGAGGGTGCCTGCGACGAGCGGCCCGCGTTCGGCACGCCCCACACTGGGCAGCAGGGCCGCCAGCCACGACGCGGCCGCGGCGGCGCCACACGCCACCCAGGCGGCGAGCAGAGCCGAGCCGGCCGCGGGCAGCGCGAAGACCAGGGCCGTGAGCCACATCGCCGCCACGGTGCAGACCAGGTGTACGGCGAGTGCGATCCAGGGTCTCGGCCCGCGGAGGGCGGGCCCGATGGCTCGCGTCAGGTCCGTGAGCCGCGCGGCCGCGACCAGCGCCAGCGCCGCCAGCAACGGCACCACGGCGCGCGCGAGCTCGCCGGTGGCGGCGACGAGCCACCCGAGCCGGCCCCCGCGGGCGACCAGGTCGCTCGAGTCGAAGAGGACGCTGAGGGTCCCCAGCTCGAACAGGGGGAGGCTACCGACGGCGAGCAACCAGGAGAGCGGCCCGATGCCGACGTCTCTCGGGCCGGCGAGGAACTCCTCGCCGGTCGAGACGGTCCCCCCGGACCGTCTCATGCAAGGTCCCCGCCGGCGCGGATCAGCTCGGGCGCTTCTTGCGACCGCGCATCACGAGCAGGCCGCCGGCGACGATCGCCGCCGCGCTGCGCGCGAGGCCCGCGTCGATCTCGGGGGTGGACGCCGCCCGCGGCCGGAACGGCCACCAGCTGGGCGGCTGCCACTTCCCGAACCAGCCCGTGGCGTGGGCCGGCGACGCCGAAACCATGAGGGTCGCGGCGAGGGTCGCCGCCATCAGACCGCCGCGGAGAGTCCTGGCGAGGG
The DNA here is from genome assembly GCA_963851365.1 of uncultured delta proteobacterium. Lineage (GTDB taxonomy): Bacteria > Desulfobacterota > Binatia > DP-6 > DP-6 > CAVQLX01. Next base: position 696,710 of record CAWKPA010000004.1, read on the forward strand.
TGGTGCGAAACATGAAAGAACTCCTTTGTGATGTGAGCCAGACCAGACCTGGCCGCTTGCACTGCGGAAGGCATACCGAGCCACGTGACACGAGACAAGACGAATCGCGACCCCCGTCTGGGTCGCCGCGCCGATCGCCCCGGATGCGCTCCGCCGAGGCCGGTGCGCTACCGGCCCGTGAAGGCCGGCGGCCGTTTTTCCATGAACGACCGGATCCCCTCCCGCATGTCCTCGCTGTTCGCCGCCAGCGCCTGGCTGAAGGCCTCTTCCGCAAACAGCGTATCCATATCCGCCTGGAGGGAGCGGTTGAGCAGGCGCTTCGACAAGCCGATCGCGAACGTCGGCCCCTCGGCCAACCGCTTGGCCCAGGCGCGGAGCGTGGCGTCCAGTTCCGCCGCGGGGACCACCCGATTCACCAGGCCGAGACGCTCCGCGTCCGCTGCGGACAGGTCGTCCCCGAAGAACACCAGTTCCTTGGCGCGGTGAAGGCCGAGGTGCCGCGGCAGCAGAAAGCCGCCGCCGGCGTCGAGCGCGATCCCCCGCCGGACGAACACCTCGATGAAACGGGCCTCCTCCGATGCGATGACGAGGTCGCAGGCGTATGCAAGATGGGCCCCGAGGCCGGCGGCGACCCCGTTCACACCGGCGAGGACGGGCTTCTCGATATCCCAGAGGGCGCGAATGACGCGCTGGCTCGGCTGCATCGCCGCGCGCGTCGCGCCCGGGTGCGCCGGCCCGGCGGCGCCCGTGGCGGCCCGCGAGCCGGAGAGGTCGGCCCCGGTGCAGAAGCCCTTCCCCGTCGCCGTCAGGACGACGGCGCGGATGTCCGCGTCGTCACCGCAGCGCGCGAGCGCGGCCAGGAACGCCTCGCGCATTTCCGCGTTCATGGCGTTGCGTGCCTCGGGGCGGTCGAGCACGATCCACCCCACCCCGTCCTCGACGTCGAACTTGAGCGTGTCCGTCACGGCGGTCTCCTTGGCGTCGCGGGAGTCGTCTCCCGTCCGACGCCGGAAGCTACGGGACGGAGCCGGCGAAGCGCAAGCACGGCGCGCCCCGCCCGGTTGAGGTCCCGCCAGGACCTGCTAGACACGCTGCGATGCCCGGCGAGGTGCAGGCCGTCCGTGCGACGCCGCGCTGGCCCGCCGACCGGGAACAGTTCACTGCCGGGTGGCAAGATCTGTCCCCAGCGCGCTCGCTCTTCGACGTCATGGTCGACGACGAGCGCGGCGCGCCCGAGGTCGTCGAGATCGCGATCGAGCGTGCGCTGGCGGACGCACTCGGTCAGGCGGATTCCCCGCACCCCACAGCGCTGGCCCTGCTCACCGCCGACGTGTTGAACGTGGGCCCGGATGCGCCCCTGGTCCTGCGCCACGTGGCTCGCACGGGCGAGGACACGACCGCATCGCTGGAGGACGTCACGATCCATCCCGAGGCCGATGTCGCCACGGCCGTGGCCCGCGCGCTCCGTGACAGGATCGAGACACGGGCCGCCGTTGCGTGTCCGCTCGTCAGCCCCAGGTTGCTCGTGCAGCGACCGGTCGGCTGGCTCGTCGCCCTGACGGCGACACCGTCCCCCGACACGCTCGCGCGATGGAGCGAGCGCATGCAAGCCGTGCTCGAGGACACGGCGTGGGCCTTCGCCCTCGCGGTCACGCCGGGCTGGGGGTCCTGGCGGACCCGAGGATTCTTCGGCGCGGATTGGCCCGGGCTGCAGGAACACGACCGATCGACCTGCCGGATCGCCCTCGAGTTCCTGCGCGGGGGCGCCGATGGCCACCGGGCACCCAGCGCCGGAGCGACGCCGGAACCGGAGCCCACGACGCTGCCGATCGATGACAACGTCCAGTTCACCGTCTATCGCCCCCGCCGCCTCCCGCCCGAGACCTGGCGCTCGGTGCTCGCCTTCGCGCACCTCGCGGAGCGCCGGCCCGACGCGCCCGCGGACAGCCCGGATCCCATCGAGGAGGTGCGCCGGCAGGCCCATCAGGCGCTCGGCGCACAGGCCGCCGTCTATGCCGACGTGACCCAGGACGCCGGCCACGCCATCCCGCGCGCGGGCGCGATCACCTTCGCTCTCGATCTGCCCGGGCTCGACGTGAATCCGCCGCAACGCAGCTTCCGCTGGGTCGAGGACGTGCAACGCGAGGAGTTCCGCGTGCGGGCGCCCGCGTCCCTGGGAGGCCGAACGGTGCGGGGCGCCCTCCGGGTGCATCTCGGCGCCCTGCTCGTCGGAGAGGTCCGACTCGCCATCCCGGTGGACGCATCGGCGACACCGCAGACGCCGGGCGACGCCGAGGCCGAGCACGCCCGCCCGTACCGGCGCATCTTTCCCTCCTACTCGCATCGCGACGAGGAGATCGTCCGGCAGGTCGAGACCTACGCCCGCACCATGGGCGACGAGTATCTCCGCGACATCACGCATCTGCGGGCGGGCGAGACGTGGAACGACCGCCTCCTCGAGTTCATTCGCACCGCCGACGTCTTCCAGCTCTTCTGGTCGCGCAACTCGATGCGCTCCCCCTGGGTCCGCCAGGAATGGGAGTACGCCCTCTCGCTCGGTCGCCCGCACTTCGTGCGGCCGACCTACTGGGAAACCCCGCTGCCGGAGGCCCCCGACCAGGACCTGCCGCCGGCGTCCCTGCGCGCGCTGCACTTCCAGCGCCTTCCCGTGCCGGCGTCACGCCTGGACACCCGGCGCTACCAGTGCGGTGACCGGGAGGAGAAGGAGGAGGGGACGCCGAGCCCGCCTTCGCCGGCAGCCGCGACGCCCCCCGACGACAACCCCGCCCTACGCCCGCACCCCGTCGAGATCGACGCATCGATGGCGGAGCGCGCGGAGGAATGGGCCCGCCGCGACCGCGAACGGAACGCCGCGCCGCCGCCACGTACGCCGCGTCGCCGGCGGCCCGGCCGGCTCCCGGGGGCGTTGGTCGCCTTGCTCTTCGTCGGCTTCATCGGCGGATCGCTCATGTGGCGATCGTCTCCCGTCGGGCGCCCGCCGGACGGCGATCTCCCAGCGCCTGCCGCGAAGTCGCCAGCACCGTTGGAAGCCTCCAGCCCCGACGGCAGGGTGCTCGCTTCGATGGACGCAACCGGTCGCATCCGGATCTCCTCGCACGCCGGGAACGAACCCGTCACGATCGCGACGGCCATCGCGCCCGCGGACGTCGTCGCGCTGCGCTTTTCCAGCGACGGGAATCACCTCGTGTGCGAGCTGCGCGACGGGACCACCGTCGCCTGGGACGCCCGCACCGGCGCACGCGTCGCCGCCGGCGCGCGCGCGGCGCAACGCCCATGAGCCAGGCGCCGCAGTCCATGCCGCCGCCGGCGGTGCGCCGCGACCTCGTGTTCTGGGCCGTCGTCCTGGGCGGGTTCCTGCTGCTCCTCTGGCTCTTCTCCGACGTGTTGTTGCCGTTCGTCCTCGGCATGGCGATCGCCTACGTGGTCGATCCCGTCGTCGTCTGGCTCGGCCGCTTCCGGCTGTCGCGCGGCGCCGCCGCCGGACTGCTGATCGTGGGGTCGTTCCTCGTGGGCGTGGCCGCGCTGCTCGTGGTCGGCCCCATCGTGCTCGAGCAGGCCGGCCGCTTCCTCGACCGGTTGCCCGACCTGCTGGGGGCGGCCTACCGGATCAGCGTGCCGCTTCTCGAGCGCGGCCTCCAGCGCCTCGGGGCGGGGCCGCGCGGCGAAGTGCCGGCCGTGCTGGCAGAGGCGGGACATCGGCTGGAGGGGATGGTCGCCGACCGGGCGGCGCAGCTCTTCGGCCAGAGTCTGGCACTGGTCAACATCGTCGGCCTGCTCTCGGTGACGCCGCTGGTCGCGTTCTACCTGCTGCGCGACTGGCCGCGCATCCTGGCGACCATCGACGGCTGGCTACCGCGCGGCTATGCGCCGATCATCCGCGCCCAGGCTGCGGAGGCCGACCGGGTGCTGGCGGGCTTCGCACGCGGCGCGGCGCTGGTGTGCGCGCTGCTGGGCCTGTTCTATGCCGGGGCGCTCTCGATGGTCGGGCTCGACTTCGGGCTGTTGATCGGGCTCGTGGCCGGCGCCCTGTCGTTCGTGCCGTTCCTCGGCACGTTCGTGGGATTCGGCGCCGCCGTCGGGATGGCGATCATCCAGTTCTGGCCCGCGTGGCAGCGGGTCGCGATCGTCGCCGCGATCTTCCTCGGCGGCAACTTCGTCGCCGACTACGTCGTGACGCCCCGGCTGGTCGGCGACCGCATCGGCGTCCATCCGCTCTGGGTGCTCTTCGGGGTGTTTGCCGGCGGCGCGCTGTTCGGGTTCGTGGGCGTGCTGATCGCGGTGCCGGCGTGCGCGCTGCTCGGCGTGGTCGCGCGCTTCGCCGTCGCGCAGTATCAGTCGTCCCACTACTACCGCGGCCTCGAGCCCGGCGAGTAGGCGCTACGCCTCGCGATACCGACGCCGGCCCCGCAGCTTGTCGAGCAGGCCGAAATCGTCCGGGGCCATCTCGTAGCCGCCGGGGTGCGGGGGCCGCGCCTCGCGCCCGAGCCACTCCAGCACGCGGGGGTGCGCGTAGTAGGCGGCGTAGACCTGCAACGTAAGGGGCAAGACGAAGCCCTGCTGCTGCAGCACTTCGACGCGTGCGGCCGGCGACAACCCGCCGAAGCCCCGCGGGTCGCGGGCGCGGGCGGCGGCATCCAGCTCGGCGAGTCCCAGGATCACCATCGCGCGCAGCGGCGGCGTCTCGCGCAGCGCCGCGTCGACGGCAGCGGCGAGGCCGAGTCCGCCGGCGCCCGGCAGGCGGCCGTCGGCCTGCGCCGGCACGAGTTCGTCGAGGACGGCGGACAGCAGCCCCTGTTCGGCGTCGGTGAGCGGGCGGGTCTCCACGTCGTCCGTGATCACGGGCACCTCACTCGAAGAGCGTGGCCAGGTTGCGCTTCATGGTATCGCCGACATGCAGCGCGAGCGCCTGGATGGTGTTGGTCGGGTTCACGCCGGCGGCGGTGACGAAGATGCTGCCGTCGACGATGAAGAGGTTCTTCACGTCGTGGCATCGCCCCCAGTCGTTGACGACCGACGTGGCGGGATCGGTGCCCATGCGGCACGTGCCCATCAGGTGCCACCCGGCGAGCGCCAGCGGCGACTCGGTGATCACGTCCCGCGCGCCCGCGACCTCGAGCACTTCCGCGGCGCGTGCCGCCGCGTGTGCCATCATGCGGGTGCTGTTCTCGCTGAGCCGGTACGCGATGGCCGGCGCCGGGATGCCGTGCGCGTCCGTGAGTTGCGGATCGAGCGTCACGCGGTTCGCCTCGTCGGGGAGGTCCTCGCAGATCGCCACCATGCCGGCGAGGCGGTCGAGGAAGGCGGCGGCCGTGCGATGGTGGTCGGCGCCCCAAGCCACCCGCCCGTGCTGCATGGCCCAGAGCACGCTCTGGACCGGGCCGAAGCCGCGCAGGATCTCGAACGAGTAGCCGCGGACGAAGTCCCGCGCCGGGTCGGTCTCGTAGAACTCCTGGCTCATGATGGAGCAACCGGTCGGGCCCTTGTAGCCCTCGAGCGGATCGTCGAAGAGCCCCATCACGAGCACGTAGGGATGGAACATCAACCGCCGGCCGACCAGGCCACTGCGGTTGGCGAGCCCGTCCGGGAACTGCGGCGAGCGCGAGTTGAGCAGCAGGCGCGGCGTGCCGATGCCGTTGCAGGCGATCACCACGACGTGCGCCTTCTGCACGCACTCGCGGCCCTCGGCATCGTAGTAGATCACCCCGTCCGCGAGGCCAGTCGGCCCGACGGTGACCTCGCGGACCCGACAGTGCGTCTGGAGCCGGACGCCGCGGCGGAGCGCCACCGGCCAGTAGGTGACGTCGGTGCTCCCCTTCGCCCCCTGCGCACAGCCGCTGAGACACGTGCCCGCGTTGACGCACGGCGCACGCCCCTCCCACTCGCGCGTGATGATCGCGCTGTCGGACGGCCACCAGTGCCAGCCGAGCCGGTCGAAACCGCGCGCCAGCGTCTGGCCGAGCTTCCCCAGCGCCACCGGCGGCAACGGCACCTCCTTCGGCGGGTACATCGGATCGCCGGCCAGCCCCGAGACGCCCATCATGCGTGCGTTGACGTCGTACCAGGGGGCGAGCCGCGCGTAGTCCAGCGGCCAGTCGTCACCGACGCCGTCCAAGGTGCGGGACCGAAAGTCCGACGGATGGAAGCGCGGGAAGTGCGCCGCGTAGAGGATGGTGCTGCCGCCGACGGCGTTGTACATCGCCACCTGGATCGGCGAGCCGCTTTCGTTGACCGGATAGTCCTCGGGGCGCTGGCGGACGTTCGGGCTGAACGCCCACCGGCCGAACTGCCCGGTCTCCCAGTCCAGCCGGAGACCGGGATAGTCGTCCGATTTCACCCAGTCACCCTGCTCCAGGCAAAGGATGTTCATCCGCGTGTCCGACAGACTCCATGCCAGCGCGGCGCCGGCCGCACCCGCGCCGACGATGAGCACGTCGACCGGCTCGTGTGCCATCACAGCGCCAGCTTGAAGGCGGCCAGCGCGTTGTCGCGCAGGAAGCGCTGCCGCACCTCGGGCGCGAGCCCGAGCGCCTCGACCTCGCCCAGCACCCGGTCCCATTGCAGGAGCGGATAATCGGTGGCGAAGCACACCTTCGTCTTGCCGAACGTCTTCATGAAGTGCACGAACGCCGGCGGGTAGTGCTTGGGCACGTGCGCCGAGGTGTCGATCCACACGTTGCGGTGTTTCCAGGCCACCGCGATCATCTCTTCCGTCCACGGCCAGCCGATATGACCGCACACGATGCGGAGCTCGGGGAAGTCGAGCGCCACCTCGTCGATGTAGAGCGGCCGCCCGGTGTCCGACGGGAAGAGCGGCCCGGTGTGACCGACCTGGGTCTGGAAGGTGACGTCGAGCTCGGCGGCTTTGGCGTAGAGCGGATAGTAGGCGCGGTCGGTCGGGGGCTTCTTCCACATGAACGGCTCGATGCGCAGACAGACGAAGCCGCAGTCGCGCACATAGTGCTCGAGTTCGCGTACCGCCTTCATGATGTGGGTCGGGTTGGCGTGGTATTGCCCGAAGATGCGTCCCGGATGGGCGTTCTGCGCTTTGGCCACGGCCTCGTTGTCGCCCGCCATCAACGCCGCCTGCACGCCGTGGCGATCCATCACGTCGATCATCTTCGCCACGTCGGTGCCGTGATGGAAGACGTCGAGCATGCCGTAGTTGCGAAAGACGTTCTCGCCCTGCGGATTCACGCCGGGCGGTGTCGGACTGATGCACTGGGTCCAGACGTCGACGATGCCACTCATGCCCTACCCTCGCGGAAGCCCCAGCACGCGCTGGGCGATGATGTTGCGCTGCACTTCGGACGTGCCGGCGTAGATGCCGGCGGCGCGAGACCAGAGATACTCGTACTGCCAGCGCCCGGCGTCGACGGCGTGCGGATCGCCGCGCTCCACCGCCGCGTACGGCCCTTCGAGGTCGATCGCGAGGTCCTTCATGCGCATGTCGGTCTCGCTCCAGAGGAGCTTCAGGTACGATCCCTCGGGGCCGGGATGCCCGGTGCGCATCACGTCGCTCACCTGCTTGTACGCCACCAGCCGGACGATCTCGGTCTCGATCCAGGATTGCGCCAGGCGCTGGCGCCAGCGGGCGTCCCCACGGGCGGCGTCGCCGCTGCGCGCGAGGGCCAGCACGTCGGCGAGCTCCCCCGCCAGCCGCGCATGCGGCGCCGACCCGCCGCGCTCGTGCGCCAACGTGGTGATGGCGATGTGCCAGCCGTCGTGCAGCGTCCCGACCATGTGGTCCCTGGGGACCCGCACGTCGTCGAAGAAGACCTCGTTGAACCAGGCGACTCCGGTCATCTCGACCAGGGGACGGATGGTGATGCCCGGGCTCCGCATGTCGACCAGCAGGAACGTGAGGCCCTTGTGCTTCGGCGCCTTCGGGTCGGTGCGGGCCACCAGGATGCACCAGTCCGCGAAACGGGCATAGCTGGTCCAGATCTTCTGTCCGGTGACGCGGAACACGTCACCGTCGAGCTCGGCGCGCGTCCGGCAGGCCGCGAGGTCCGAGCCCGCGTTCGGCTCCGAAAACCCCTGACACCAGACGTCTTCCCCGGTGAGGATGCGCGGCAGGAACCGGCGCTTCTGGGCCTCGGTGCCGTGATGGATCAGGGTGGGGCCGGTCAGTCCCGGCCCGACGCCGATGTCGATCATCGGGGGCGCGCCTTGGCGGGTGTACTCCTCGGCGAACAGGAACTGCTCGATCGGGGTCGCTCCCCGACCGCCGTATGCGCGCGGCCAGTGCAGCCCCGCCCACCCTCCCTCGTGCAGCGTGCGCTGCCAGCGCCGCGCGAACGCCACCTTCTCCGCCGGCTCGTCGGGTTTGCGGTAGCCCGGCGTGCCCCACCCGGCGGGCAGATTGGCGCGCAACCAGTCCCGCACCTCGCGCTGGAACGCCTGTTCGGAGGGGCTCAAGCGGAAATCCATCGGCGGATCGGTTGTCGCGGATCGCGGGTCCGGGCGTCAAGCCGCCGGGGGCGACGTGGCGCCGGCCCACGTCAAGCCGGCTTGGCTGAGCACGGCGATCCGCGGTACGGACTGAGCCGCATGCGTCCCTCCCCGATACGCCAGCTCCTGGCCTGCCCCCTCTGTCATCACGACCTCGCCGGCGACGTCGCCCCGCTCGCCTGCGACGGGTGCGGTCGTGCCTTCCCCGCGCTGCCCGGCGGGCGCGTAGATTTCCGCCCGGTCGCCGACGAATCGATCACCTACGAACGCCGGTACTCGCCAGCGAGCTACGCCAAGGCCGTCGCCGTGCCGCTCGCGCTCGAACGGCCGAGCGATCCGCCGCGGAATCGCTTCGGCAACGACGTGCCGGTGCATCTCACGGCGGCCCAGGTGTCGTACCTGCCCGCCGCCGGCCCCGGGCAGATCGCCGTGGATTTGGGGTGCGGCCACGGCGCGCAACGCAACGTCCTCGAGCGGCTCGGCTACGCCTGCTGGGCGATCGACTACGAAGGTGACGCGGCGGACGACCTCGTCGATGCCCACGCCCTGCCGCTGCGCGACGAGTCCGTGGACCTCGTGATGTCGATCGCGGTGCTGGAGCACCTGGCCGACCCGGTGCGGGCGGCGTCGGAGGTGGCCCGCGTGCTGAAGCCCGGGGGCGCGTTCATCGGCACCGTGGCCTTTCTCGAGCCCTTCCACGACAACTCCTTCTTCCACTGCTCGCACGTCGGCGCATCGTGGGTCCTCACCATGGCCGGCCTGGAGGTGGAGTGCATCTCGCCCATCCCGTCCTGGAACGTCCTGCGCGCGCAGATCGACATGGAGATCGGGGCCGCGATGGGTCGGTCCGGGCAGACGATGGCACGCGCGCTCTCCGCCCCTTTCACCTGGGCGCTGGAGGGGTACGGGGCGCTCGGGCGACGGATGTCCCGCGCGCAGGAGCGCTATGCACGGCCGTTCCTGCACGCCCGCCATGCGGGCTCGTTCTTCTTCGTCGCGCACCGCCCCTCGGCCGCCGACCGGCCGCCGGCGCGCTGACGCCGCCTCCCGCGCGCCGGCCGGGTCTAGCCGCCCGCGGCTCCGACCCGGGCGGCCAGCGCTTCCGCCGCCGCCTCCTCGTCGCGCACGCGCTGCCGCGCCTCCGCGTACCGGATGGCGAAGCGCGGCTTGAAGAGCGACACCATCGGCGGGATGAACATCAGCGCGCCCATCAGGTGGAAGCCCAGCAACAGGACGAGGAGCAGCGCCATGTCGGCCTGGAACTTCATCGGGAAGAAGACCCAGAAGATGATGCTGGCGGTCAACGACACGCCGGTGAAGAGGACCGTCTTGCCGGTGGTCTCGAACATCCGACGGATGGCCGTGTCGAATCCGCCTTCGTCGCTCGCCTTGAGCTCCTCCACGATGCGGGACAACACGTAGTAGCCGTAGTCGATGCCGATGCCGATCCCGACGGCGGCGACCGGGAGCGAATTGATGTTGAAGTCGATCCCGAGGAGGTACATCACCGCTTCCGACAGCGGCTGCGCCACCAGCGACGGCAGCATCACGATGAGCGCCCCCACCACCGAGACGTAGGTGGCGTAGCTCAGCAGGAACACCACCACGAGGATGAGGAGCAGGTTGACCCGATAGGACCATTCCACTTCCTCGTTGACGGCGGCGAGGATGCCGATCAACCCGCCGGCAAGCCGGTACTGGACGTTCGGCGCATCCGCCTGGTGCGCGGCGATGTACTGCTTGGCGCGCTCGATCGACGAGCGGATCGTCTCGTGGGTGTAGTCCTTGTAGAAGATCGCGACCGTGGCGTTCTTGTAGTCGGCGTCGAAGAAGCGGTCCATCTCGCCGCGCCGCGTGTTCGACGTCAGCAGGAAGAACAACTGGGCGACGTGGTCGTTGCTGGTGGGCAACATCTCCCATTTGGGGTCGCCCTCGCGAAAGGTGCGGAAGATCTTCTTGAGCAGCGACGCCGCCGTGACGGTGCCCCCCACCTCGGGCTGCTGCGCCATGTAGTGGGCGAAGAGATCGAGGTTGGCGAGCGTGTTGGCGTCCTTGATGGCGCCCTCGCGCTGCGCGCACGACTCGCCGGCCGGGCACGCGCCGTCCTCGCCGAGTTGGCAACGGCGGCACTGCTCGCCCTCGCAGGGCTGCCCGCCCGCCGTGCAGTACGCCGCCCCTTCCGCGATGATCACCAGTTGGCTCGCGCCGGTGAACTTCTGGTTCACCCGGGTGAACGCGACGTTGTAGGGGTGATCGGGAAACAGCAGCGCCGCCCCCGGGGTGGTGTCCCCCACGCGCAACTTCGACTGGTAGTAGACGCCGACTCCGAGCAACGCGAGCAGCAGCGCCCCCATGACGGGCCGGCGCCAGCTTTGCGAGAGCCAGATCAGCGTCCGCTCGATCACCAGGTAGACGCGAGCGAAGAACTCGCCGAAGGCATCCGTGAAGCGGCTGATCGCCATGCCGAGGACACCGTAGACCGGCAGCACGGCCCCGGTGGCGGCCTCGACCGCGCCGCCGGCGAGGGCGACGGCGAGCATCGCCGTCACGGGCCAGCCCGGCAGCCATCCGCGGGCGAGCGACTCGCCCGGCAACCACCCGTACAGCCAGAACAGCCACGCCAGCCCGGCGACCATCATCCACGACATGAACCGCTCGAGCTCGTCCTTGTTCCGGCTGTGCTCCTCCGGCGGGGGCGTGTACGCCAGGATGATCGGGTGCAGCGTCACCACGCTCACGAAGATCGACGCGATCCAGAAGAAGCAGAGCCACGCCAGCTTCTGGATCATCGGGATGCGCGCCACCAGCAGCGTGAGCACGGCGAGACCGTCGGCCAGCAGCGACACCATGGCCGGGGCGTAGATCTCGGTGTACGACTTGACGATCGCCGCGTCCTTGTCGCGCAGGCGATGATACTCCTCGTGGTAGCGCTCCATGGACTGGACGGAGTGCGAATGCGCCCGGGCCGTGATGAGCAACGGGATCACCAGGACCAGCGGGTCGAGGTTGATGCCGAACAACGCGCCGAACCCGAGCCCCCAGATCGCCGACAGCGTCCCGCTGAACGCCGGGATGACCACGCCCTGCCAGCTCCGGAACTCGACCCAGAGGATCAGCAGGATCATCACGATCGACGCCGCCAGCACGTTCACCATCTGCGGCATGATCTGCTGGAAGTAGCCGAACAGCATCGGCATGCCGGTGACGTAGATCGTGGTGTTGGCGTCCGACTCGCGGGCCTGGATCTCCTGCAGCTTGGCGAACATGGTGCGGACGTCGAAGAACTCTTCCCAGAAGCCCGCGATGATCTGCGTCGCCTTGTCGTCCTCGGACACGAAGACGCCACGGACACCCTCGGTGGTGTAGATCTTCGTCTTGAGAAAGGCCAGGTCCTCGGCGTTCTCCGGCACCCGCGGATACATGAGCGGCACCACCTTGATGCCGGACCCCGCGGTCATCGTCGTCTTCAGTTTCGGGTGCGTGATGGAGTAGACCTGTTCCGGGTTCACGCCCGGGATGTCGTGCAGCAGCTCCACCGTGATGCGATCGACCTTCTGGACGGTGGCGGGATCGTCGAAGATGGTGCCGTTCTTCGTCTCGACCACGATCTGCACCGTGAACGCCGTGCCGAACATGTTGCGGTAGGCGTTGTAGAGCTGGATGTACGGGTGCTTCGGCGGGTACATGCTCGCGAAGTCCGGCTGGACCACGAGCCGCGAGTAGGTCATCCACGCCAGGAACGCCGTCAGCGCCGCGATGACGAGCGACACCGGCACCTTGTGACGCAACAGAAAGAAGAGGTACGCCTCGATGGTCTTGCGGGAGAGCATGCGAGGCGCGTCCTAGGAGGTGGGGGCGGCGCTGCGACGGCCGTCGGGCAGCACCAGGTCGGCGCGCTCCACCCGGGCGTCGAACCCGCCGGCGCCGACCGCGAATCCGCCGACGCCCCCGGGGGCGAGGCTCACGTCCCGCATCCACACCAGCCGATCCTCGTCGGGCAGCTCGCGCCGCGTCCACGTGCGCCCCCGGTCGGTCGACGTGAGCACCATCCCGACGTCGCCCACGATCACGCCGGCCTCGCCGTCGACCTGCACGGCGTACATGCCGGGGTTCTTGAGCGTATCGCGGAAGTTGAGCTCGTCGACCCTGGTCACCTCGGGCTCGCCGTGTTGCACCTCCCAGGTGCGGCCCCCATCCTCGGTGCGGAGCACCAGGCCGTCGATGCCGACCAGCCAGCCCTGCTGGCGATCGACGAAGTGGGCCCCGAACAGCGTCTTCTCGGTGGGCGTGGCCTGGCGGCGCCAGGTGGCGCCGCCGTCGTCGGTCAGGAGCACCGTGCCGAACTCGCCGACGATGACGCCGAAGGTGGGATTCGGGAAGGACACGTCGTACAGAATGACGTCGTCGGTCACGACGGTGGTGGAGCGACCGGGCGCCTCGACCGTCTCCACCTTCGCGTGCTCGGTACCGAGCGAGCGGTCCTGCCACGTGGCGCCACCGTCCGTGGTGCTGATGATCGTGCCCCAGTCGCCGACGGCCCACGCGGTCTTCGCGTCGACGGCGTGGACCTTGAAGAGGTGCTTCTCCACGGACAGCGGGGTGGACTGTCGCTTCCAGGTGGCTCCGCCATCCTCGGTGCGCAGGACGAGCCCCGACTTGCCGACCACCCACCCGCTGCGGCCGTCGGCGAAGTCGACGCCGTAGAGCGGCAGCCGGGTGCCGCTGGTGGACGCGGCCCAGGTCTTGCCGCCGTCCGCCGTGTGCAGGATGGCGCCGAAGTTCCCGACGGCCCACGCCTCGGTGGGGCTGAGCGCGCGCACCCCGTATAGATGATCGCGCAGTTCGGCCGCATCGCCGCCCGTCGCTGAAAAGAGCAGCGACGCCACGAGCGCCGCAGCCAACACGCCGCGCATCGGGGTGGTCGTTACACAGGAACCCTGCGCGGCGTCAATAGAACGGCGCGTCAGCGGGGTATCGGCGCTTGACGCTCGCACGCAACGCCCCCCATACGGGGGATCGTGCCGCGCATCGAGCCGACCCGCTGGCCCACGCTCGCCGATGCCTACCGGCGGCAGGGCGCATGGCGGTCGGACACCATCTGGGACGCGTTCACGGCGACCGCCGCCCGCGCAGGCGAGCGCCCGATGCTCGTCGAGCGCGAGGCGCGGCTCGCGTTCGCGGCCGTCGCCGCGCGCGCCACGGCGCTCGCGGGCGGGCTCGCGGCGCGGGGCGTGCGGGCCGGCGACGCCGTGGTGGTGCAGCTGCCGAACTGGAGCGAGACGGTGGTGGTCCTGCTGGCGCTCGCCCGCCTCGGCGCCGTCGCGGTGCCGGTCCTGCCGATTCAGCGTGAGCGCGAGCTCGGCTTCATCCTGCGCCAAACAGCCGCCCGGGCGGCCTTCATCCCCGGCCGCCTGCGCGACTGCGACCACCGCGGACTGCTGGCCGCCCTGCGTGCCGCGCTGCCGGCGCTCGAGACCGTGGTCGTCGTCCGCGACGAGGCCGGTCCCGACGCGCACGACTTCGGCGCCGTCGCCGCCACCACCACCGCGCCACCGCCCGCGGCGAGCGACCCGGACGCGGTGACGCTGGTCATGTACACGTCGGGCACCACGGCCGAGCCCAAGGGCGTGCTGCACTCGCACCAGACCCTGCTGGCCGAGGCGCGCAGCCTGGCCGGCGCGCACGGGCTCGGACCGGACGACACCGTACTGATGCCCTCCCCGCTCACGCACGTCTCCGGACTGATGCACGCCGTGCTGGTGCCCGCGGCGCTCGGGTCCCGCGCGGTCCTGATGCCGCGCTGGGACGCCGGCGCCGCCTTGCAGCTCATCGCGCGGGAGCGCGTCACCTACATGGTGGGCGCGCCGACGTTCCTGCGCGATCTCGCGCGCCACCCGGACGTCGCGACGACCGATCTCGCGAGCTTCCGGCTGTTCTCATGCGGCGGCGCCGACGTCGACCCGACGCTGGTCGCGGAGGCCACCGCGCGGCTCGGTTGCGTCGTGAAGCGGGTGTACGGCTCCACCGAGTTCCCCACCGTCGCCACCACCGGACCGGACGATCCGCCGGCACGGCGCGCGGACAGCGAGGGCCGACCGATCGGCGCGGCGGAGATCCGACTCGTCGACGACGACGCCGTGGACGTCCTCCCGGGCCGCGAGGGCGAGATCCTGGCGCGCGGCCCCGAGTGCTTCCTCGGATACCTCGACCCCGCCCTCGACGCCGACGCCTTCACGCCCGACGGCTGGTTCCGCACCGGCGACCTCGGCACGTGCGACGCCGCGGGCTACCTGCGGATCACCGGACGCCGGAAGGACATCATCATCCGCAAGGGGGAGAACATCAGCGCGCGCGAGCTGGAGGACCTGCTCGCCGCGCATCCCGACGTCACCGAAGTCGCCGTCGTCGGGGTGCCGGACGCCACCGCCGGCGAGATCGCCTGTGCGGCGGTGCGGCTGCGACCGGGCGCGCCCCACCCCACTCTCGACGGGCTCTCCCGGCACCTGCTGGCGCACGGACTGTCGAAGCGCAAGCTGCCCGAACGCCTGGTGGTGGTCGCCGACTTCCCCCGGACCGCCAGCGGCAAGGTGCTGAAGCGCGCGCTGCGCGAACAGATCGCCACGCCCTGACCAGCGCGCTCGGGGGCACGCCCCGGCTCAGCCGAACGGTCGGCGCGCCGCCTCCAGGGCCTCGTCGATGCGCCGCGCGAGGTCATCGAGGGCATCGGCGCGATTGCTCCATGGCTCGGCCAGCCAGTCGTCGACGATGGCCTGGCCGGCGGTCTTCGCCGCCGGGGTCGGGCTCACGACCAGGAGGGGGGAGAGGCCGGGAGCCCGCCGCGGCGGCGAGCACCACACCAGTCGAAGTCCGCTCGCCATGCAGGGTTCGTTGTGCAAGGGGCCTGCCATTCGAATGGCACGGTGGGCCGGGCAATTCGGCGCCACATGTGTCCGGCGGAGTTGTCAGGGGTGTCCACTCGAGCAGACACCTCGACAAACGAGCCGCCGCTCGACTACAAATCGGCCGCCATGCCTCGCACCGCACTCGTGACCGGAGTCACCGGGCAGGACGGGTCCTACCTGGCCGAGTTCCTGCTCGAGCGCGGATACCGCGTGGTCGGCATGGTGCGGCGCGCCAGCACCGAGTCGTTCGACCGCATCGCCCACCTGCGGGATCGGCTGGAGCTCCGGCAGGCCGATCTGCTCGATCAGCTCTCCCTCATCACCCTGATGAAGGAGGTCCAGCCGGACGAGGTCTACAACCTGGCCGCCCAGTCCTTCGTCCCCACCTCATGGGTGCAGCCGGTCCTCACGGCGGACTTCGACGCCGTGGGGGTGACGCGCATGCTGGAAGCCATGCGCCTGGTCGCTCCGGAGGCCCGGTTCTACCAGGCCAGTTCGAGCGAGATGTTCGGGAAGGTCCGCGAGACGCCGCAGGCCGAAACCACGCCCTTCTACCCGCGCAGCCCCTATGGGGTGGCGAAGGTCTACGGCCACTTCATCACGGTCAACTACCGCGAGAGCTACGGCCTGCACGCGTCATCGGGCATCCTGTTCAACCACGAGAGCCCGCGCCGCGGCCTCGAGTTCGTGACCCGCAAGGTCACCGACGGCGTGGCGCGCATCAAGCTCGGCCTCGCGCGCGAGCTGCGGCTCGGCAACCTCGACGCCCGCCGCGACTGGGGCTTCGCCGGCGATTACGTCGAGGCCATGTGGCGGATGCTCCAGCAGGACACCCCGGATGACTATGTCATCGCCACGGGCGTGTCGCACTCGGTGGAGGACCTGGTGCGGACCGCCTTCGCGGTGGCAGACCTCGACTGGGAGCAGCACGTCGTGCGCGACCCGGCATTGCTCCGGCCGGCCGAGGTGGAGCTGCTCATCGGCGACGCGTCCAAAGCGCGAGCGACGCTCGGCTGGCAACCGAAGGTCGACTTCGCCAGGTTGATCGCGATGATGGTGCACGCCGATCTCGACCGGCTGCGCGCCCGCGCCTGAGCCCCCGGCGCGCTCAGGACTGCGACGGCTCGGGCAAGGGGCGACGCCCCGTACGCCGCAGCTTCAGCCACCAGACGATCCAGAGCGCCTCGAGGCTGATGCGCTTGGTCATCTTCGACTCGCCCTGCGTGCGATCGGCGAACAGGATCGGGATCTCCCGGATGCGCAAGCCACGCTGCGAGGCCCGATAGGTCATCTCGATCTGGAACGCATACCCGTTTGAGCGGACGTCCTCGAGGTCGATCGCTTCCAGCGCGGCGCGGCGCCAGCACTTGAAGCCGCCGGTGGCGTCGCGGACGCGCAGCCCCAGCACGCCACGCACGTACGCGTTGCCGAAGTAGCTGAGCAGCAGGCGCTCGATCGGCCAGTTCACCACCGTGATGCCGTGCACGTAGCGGGAGCCCAGCACCAGATCGCAGTCCGCGGCCTCCGCGAAGAAGCGCGGCAGCATCGCCGGGTTGTGCGAGAAGTCGGCGTCCATCTGCACGATGAGGTCGGCCCCCGCCTCCAGCGCCCGGCGGAAGCCGTCCTTGTACGCAGGCCCCATCCCCTGCCGCCCCGGCCGCGCCAGCAGGTGCAGGCGCGGCTCGCGCGCCCGCATCTCCGTCACCAGCGCGCCGGTCCCGTCGGGCGAGTTGTCGTCGACGATCAGGACCTCGATCTCCGGATCCTGACGCCAGCACCTCCGGCACGAGCGTGGGAACGTTCTCACGCTCGTTGTAGGTCGGAATGACGACGATTTTGCGCGGCACGGCGGCGAAGGGGACGCTGGGTGGCTACCACACCCTCCGTCCGGAAGGCAAAGTTCCAGCGCTCCGCGCCCCTCCGGTGGCGCACCGCCCGTACGGTACGCTAGAGCCCGGCGGCGATGCACGTCCTGGCGCTCAACTGGCGCGACCTCGACAACCCGCGTGCCGGCGGCGCCGAGGTGCACATGGAGGAGATCCTGCGCCACCTGGGACGGCGGGGCTGGCGGTGCACGCTGCTGTCCTCGCGGTTTCCCGGCGCGGCGTCGGCGGTGCAGAAGGACGGCTACCGCATCGTCCGGGGCGGCGGCGAGTACACCTTCCACGTCGCCGCCCCGCGGCTCTACCGGCGCGTGGCGGCCGCCGACCCGCCGGACATCGTGCTCGACGACGTGAACAAGATCCCGCTGCTGGCGCCACTGTGGGCGCGGCGGCCGGTGATCATGGTGGTGCCGCACCTGATGGGCAAATCGGTGTTCGACGAGGTGCCGGCGCCGCTGGCCGCCGTGCTCTATGGCTATGAACGGCTGACGGAGCCGGTGTACCGCCGGTGTCACGTCGAAGTGATCTCGCAATCGACCAAGGACGACCTGGTGGCGCGGGGCTGGCCGGCCGAACGCATCCGGGTCGTGCTCTGCGGCGTCGACCGCGGCACCTACACCACCGACGGCGCGCCGTCCAAGGCCGCGACGCCGTCGCTGGTCTACGTCGGGCGGCTCAAGCGCTACAAGGCGGTGGACCATGCGGTGCGGGCGATGCCGGCCATCCGGCGCGCCGTGCCCGGGGCGGTGCTGACCGTGGTGGGCGACGGTGACGAGCGCGCCGCGCTCGAGCGCCTCACCGCCGAGCTCCGGCTCGGCGACGCCGTGCGCTTCGCCGGCTTCGTCCCGTCGGCCGAGAAGGTGCGGTTGCTGCAGCAGGCGCACCTGCTGGTGAACCCATCGGTGCGCGAGGGCTGGGGTCTCACCAACGTCGAGGCCAACGCGTGCGGTACGGCCTGCGTGGCGGCCGATTCGCCGGGCCTCCGCGACAGCTGCCGCGACGGCGAGACCGGACTCCTCTACCCGTGGGGCGACCTCGAGGCGCTCGCGGAACGCGCCGTGCGCGTGCTCACGGACACCGCGCTGCGCGCGCGGCTCGAAGCGGGCGGCCTGACCTGGGCCCGGAGCCTCACCTGGGAGCGCTGCGGCGAGGAAACCGCCGCGCTGATCGAGGACGTCCTCAGGACAGGTTGAGGCGCTTCTCGGCGATCACGCGCAGCATCTTCAGTCCCGTGCGGACGCTGTGCCACCGGCTGGACGAGTGCTTCGACTCGCCGCCACGGCGCCGGTAGTAGCTGACCGGAATCTCGATCACCCGGCCGCCGGCGCGGATCATCTCGACCATCATCTCCGGCGAGAACGCGGCGTCGGTCCGCGTCATGTAGCCGCGGATCTTGTGCCAGGCGTCGCGCCAGAGCGCGCGATACGTGCACCCGACGTCGGTGAAGCGCGGCTCTTTCGACCACCACAGCGCCTCCACCAGCTTGCCGACGACGACGTTCCCCCACCGCAGGATGCCGTCCATGTTCGCGCCCTGCTCGACCATCTGGCGGGTGGTGCGGGTGCCGATCACCATGTCGGCGTCCTTCAAGAACTCGAGCAGCTTGCCGAGGTCCTTCGCGCGGAAGGTGGCGTCCGCCTCCACCAGGACCAGCACGTCGCCGGTGGCGGCGTCGAGCCCCTGCTTGAGCGCGTCGCCGTAACCGCGCAGCGGTCGCGAGTGGACGACGGCACCCTCCGCCCGCGCGATGTCGGCAGTGCCGTCGCTCGACTCGTTGTCCATGACGACGATCTCGTGGACGTGCGGGCGGAAGTCGCGCACCACGTGGCCGATCGACGCGGCCTCGTTGTACGCCGGGATCACGAGGCTCACCTTGGCCTCGGGGAAGTGCAGCGCGCGCGCCAGGTAGTTGGCGGCGTTCAGGTCCTCGATGGTGTTGACGTTCAGGTAGTGGCCCGTCAGCTCGAAGGGGCGGACGAGCCCGCCCCGCTTGGCGACGTGGTCGATCACGTCGGTGAGCTCGAGTCGGCCCGTGCGCGCCGAGCGTGGCGTGGCTCGCGCATCGGCGAAGATCCGCGGCGTGAACGCGTAGGTGCCGCAACCGACGTAGGGGCTCGGCGCCTCCACCGGCTTCTCCACCAGCGCGGTGATGCGGCCGTCGTCGAGCGCGACGGAGTAGTTGCGGCGAATGACCTCGGAGTCGTCGGTGCGATGGATGGCGCACACCACGTCCCACGCGCCTTCCAGCCGCGCCAGCTCACGGTGGTTCGAGTCGAGGTACAGCTCGTCGCCGAGGATCATCAGGAACGGCTCGGCGATGCCGGCCCGCTCGGCGACGAACAGGGCCGTCCCGAGCCCACCGTCGACGTCGTCGTTGACGTGGTAGCGCACGTCGACGCCGAGGCCGCCGCCATCGCCGTACGCGGCGCGGATCTGGTCGCCCAGGTAGCCGATCACGAGGTGCATCTCGCGGATGCCCAACTGGTCCCGCAGCAGCTCCAGGTTCCGCGTGAGCAGCGGCTTGCCCGCCACCTCGAGCAGCACCTTCGGCACGCTGGTGCTGCGCGGGTGGATGCGCGTGCCGCGACCGGCAGCGGCGACCACGGCGATGCGAGGGGCAGGCACGGCCGGAGGATAGGGCGTGCTCCGGTTGGGTGCAACGGTTGCACGGGTGGCGGGTCACCAGCGGCGCATGGTACGGGGCTGGCGGTGTCGCGCTCCCGTTTCGTGGCGCTCGCCGCCACCCTCGGGCTGGCGGTGGGCGTGATGCTCACCTGGCCACTCGCGCGGCACCTCCGCACCGCCGTCCTGGACGACGGCACGTTCGACGCGTTCCAGTTCACCTGGAACGTCTGGTGGGTGCGGGAAAGCCTCCTCGGGCTGCTCCGCCATCCCTTCAGCACCCACCATCTCTACTATCCCGACGGCGTCCCCCTGCTCTTCCACACCGGGTCCTTCTCGCTCGGCCTCGCGAGCCTGCCCATCCAACTGCTCGCCGGCCCGCTCGTCGCGCACAACGTCCTCGTGGTGACCGCGCCGGCTCTGCTCTTTCTCGCAGTCGCCCTGCTCGCGCGGGAGGCCACCGGCGATCCGTGGGCCGCGCTCGTCGCCGCCTTCCTCGGCACCGTGACGCCCTTCGCGATGTGGGTGCTCCCCGTCATCTACTTGAGCGCCGGCTGGATTCCGCCCGCCCTGTTGTTCGTGTGGTGGGTGGCCCAGCGACGGAGGCAGTGGACGCTCATCGGCGTCGCGCTCGCGCTCCTCGTCTTCTCGGTCTTCGCGTCGCAGGAGTACGCGATGCTCTCGGTGGCCCTGCTGCTGCTCGACGCCGCATTGCGGCTCCTGCTTGCGCGCCGGTTCCACCTCCCTCCGCTCTGGGTCCGCGGCACGCTGGTGTTCTTCGGGCTGGCCGGGCTTTTCCTCGGCGGCCTGGCGGCGATCGCGCTCGCCAACCCGGCGCAACCGCCCCGCAGCGATCAGGCGCTGCTCGGGTCGGGGTTCATCGCCGGTTTCTTCGTGCCACGCTGGCTGAAGGAGCCGCCGTTGCGGTTCGGGCTGGTCTACTACCTGGGCACCATGACGATGGCCCTCGGCCTGGCGGGGCTCTGGATGGCGCCGCGCCGGGCGGCGTACTGGGCGCTGGCGGCGCTCCCGCTGCTCGGCATGGTGATGGGGCCCTACCTGCACGTCCAGCACCCGTTCTTCTCGTTGCCCAAGGGCGGAGGCACGATGCCGGAGAGCGGCATCCCGGGCCCGTACCTGATCTTCGGCAAGGTCTTCCCGCTGCTCAAGTTCCTTCGCGCGCCCTACCGCTGGATGACCGCCGTGAATCCCGTGCTCGCGGTGCTGGCGGGCGTCGGCGTCGCGGCGCTCCGCGCCCACCGGGCAGGGTCCGCGCGCGCCGCCCTGACCGCAGCGCTGCTGGCGCTCGCCGTGGCCGTCCCGGCGTTCGAGACCCGCGGCATCCGTGCGCCGCTCAAGCCCGCCGCGGTGCCGTCGGCCTACGACGTGGTGGCCAACGACCCGGAGGAGGCGGCGCTTCTCGACCTGCCCTCGGGCTACACGGCCGGCGGATGGGCGCTGCTCTCGAGCCGCTACATGTACTACCAGACGAAGCACGGGAAGTTCCTGCTCGAAGGCACCGTGTCGCGACTGCCGCCGGGCCGGCGCCTGTTCCTGGCGCGGCGCGTGACCGACTTCGCGACGCTGCCGTATCTCAAGTACGTCGCCGTCCACCGCGATCTCCTTTCCAATGCGGGCGAGGCAAGCCAGCGCCAGACCGCCGACCTGGTCGAGCTGGCGCAGCGCCAGGGACGGCTGGTCGCGCAGGACGCCACCACCGACATCTACCAGCTCGACACGTTCCGGCCCGAGACCGTCTGGTCGCCCCGCCACCGCCGCACGAACGCCCCCGCGAGCGATCCTCGAAGCGCCGACCAATGAGGGGGAAGTCGTGGCGGCGCCGTCGCCGCTCGCCATGCGTCGCCTGACGCTCATCGCTCTCGCGTATCTGACCGGCCTGACGGCGCTCGGTGCGCTCGTGATGCGCCAGTGGGGCGCCGGCGCGGAGGACGCCGGGCGCGCCCTCTATCCGCATCGCCGGCAGCTCGCGCGTCTCGAGGAAGCGGCGGCGGACCCGCCGCCGGTGGTCGCCTGGCTCGGCGATTCGACGATCTACGGCGGGTCGTACCCGGACCTCATCGCCCGGAGCCGTCTCGGCCCGAGCAGGCCGTCGCTCAAGGTCGCGTTCATGGGCCTCGATTTCTGGGCGTACTACCAGCTCCTCGGTCCGGTCATGGACCGGCAGCCGCCGGTCGTCGTCCTCGTCGCGAACATGCGCGTGATGCGACTGCCCAGCGGAACGCGTGGATACGGCGATCTCGCCCACTTGCTCCCGCTCGGCGAGCTGCCCCGCACGCTCGCCCTGCCCTTCAGCTTCCGGGGCATGACGGCGCCCCGGCTGCTGCTGGCGCGTGCGCTCTCGACGCCGTGGGGCGAAGAGGCGTTCCATGTCGCAGAAGGCCTCCGGCGGGAGTTCCAGGCCGCGCCCTTCTGGGAGATCTTCGGCCCGGAGGAACCGCCGCGGAGCGACGCGGCGCGCCGGTTCTGGGCGCTGTCGGGCCAGGCGGCGATGTTGACCGCCTACGACGCCCCGCTCGGGCCCGACACGCCGCTGGTGCGCTTCTGCCGCGCCGCCGTCCGGTTTGCGCGCGCCCGCGGCGCGCAGGTCCTGGTGGTGGTGAGTCCGATGCCGACGCGCATCCTGGAGCATGCCGGTCACTACGACGCCGCGCGCGCGGCGGAGCGGATCGCGATGCTCCGCCGCGAGGTGGAATCGGCTGGCGGGCGCCTGCTCGATCTGCACGACGCGCTGCCGAGCGAGTTCTTCCGCGACGACTCCGGTCACTTCACCCCGGCGGGACAGGAACGCATGGCGGCGCTCGTGTGGCCACAGGTCGCGATCAGCCTGCTGGCGGCGCAAGCGACGCCGCCGGCGTCTCGGCTCAGAACTGAAAGTAGATGAACGGCGCCGAGGCCGGCGCCAGCAGGAACATCGCCACCGTCGCGGCCGAGTACGCGAGGCCCTGCGCCCATGGCGGGAGGGCGGTGAACCGGGCCCGCAACCGCTGGGCAGGCGGCGCCGCGTGCAGCACGAGCGCCAGGGCGACCAGGATCGCGCTGATGGTGGCGCCGCGCACCCAGATCATTCCCGGCCGGAACGCGCCGAACAGAAACTGCAGCAAGGCCGCCCCGCCCGGCGCCCGAAAGAAGACCCAGCCGAGGCAGACGAGGTTGAACGTCGTGGCGCGCGCCAGCAGCGCGCGCATCCCGCCCGTGGCGGCGGGCCGGCGGCCGACCACCGCCCGGTGCACGGCGAGCAGCAACCCGTGGTACCCGCCCCAGAGCACGAACCCCCAGGCGGCGCCGTGCCACAGGCCGCCGAGCAGCATCGTGATCATCAGGTTCCGGTACGTCGCGAACGTCGAGCCGCGATTGCCGCCGAGGGGCACGTAGAGGTAGTCGCGCAACCAGGTCGACAGCGAGATGTGCCAGCGCTGCCAGAACTCGCGGGGATTGCGCGCCAGGTAGGGCCGGTCGAAGTTCTCGGGCAGCCACAAGCCGAAGAGCTGCGCCAGCCCGAGCGCGATGTCCGTATACCCGGAGAAGTCGAAGTAGATCTGGAACGCGTAGGCATAGGCGGCGAGCAGCACGTTGCCGGCGGGCCATGCCGCCGGCTGCGCCCAGACCGCGTCCACGTAGACGGCCAGCGTATCCGCCAGCAGGACCTTCTTCATCATGCCCTGCGCGACCCGCGCCAACGCCAGCTCGACCGCCGGCCCCGCCACGCGCGGCGCCGCCCGGAGCTGCGGGAGGAAGTCGTGCGGGCGGACGATCGGCCCCGCCACCAGGTGCGGGTAGAACGACAGGAAAAGCGCGAAGTCGAGCGGGCTGCGGGACGCCCGCTCACCGCGGTAGATGTCGACCAGATAGCTGAGCGCCTCGAAGGTGTAGAAGGAGATGCCGATCGGCAGCAGCACGTCGAGCGGCGCGGGCGGCGGCCACCCGAGCAACCGCACGAGGGTGTCGCGCAGGAACTCCCCGTACTTGAACCAGCCCAGCACGCCGAGCGCGATCGTGGTCCCGAGGGCGACCAGCGCGCGCCGCGACCCGGGCGTGGCGGCGCGCTCGATGGCGAGCCCCAGCAGAAACACGGTGACGGTGCAGCCGAGGAGCAACACCCCGTAGGCCGGGTTCCACGACATGTAGAAGACGTAGCTCGCGACGACCAGGAAGGCCTTTCGGCCACGCCAGGCGCCCGCGGGGATCGCATAGTGGATCGCCAGCGAGAGCAGGACGAAGAGGATGCCCTCCAGGCTGTTGAAGACCATGGGCGGACGTGGTTTCTAGGGGAGCCTGCGTCGCAGCGTCAACCGCGGCGTCCCCCCATGCGCCGCGTCGCCCTCATCGCGCTCACGTATCTCGTCGGCGGGGCGGCGCTCGGCGCGCTCGTCGTGCTCCAGTGGGGCGACGGGGCGGAGGCGGCGGGCCGTGCGCTCTATCCGCATCGCAGCGTGCTCGCCCGCCTCGCGCTGGCGAAGGACGACCCGCCTCCAGCCGTCGTCTGGCTCGGCGACTCGACGATGCTCGGGGACGCCTACCCCGACGTTCTCGCGCGCACCAAACTCCCGGCGGCGGACCAGAGCCTCAAGGTCGCGTCCTGGGGGCTCGACTGCTGGGCGTTCTACCAGCTGCTGGGTCCGGTGATGGCGAGGCGTCCCCGTGTCGTCGTGCTGGTCGCGAACATGCGGTTGCTGCGGATGCCCAGCGGCACGCGCGGATTCAACGACCTCGCGGCCTTGATCCCGCTCGACGAGCTACCCCGCACGCTCGCGCTGCCCTTCAGCTTCCGCGGCATGACGATGCCCCGGCTGTTGCTGGCGCGGGCCATGGCTGCGCCCGTTGGCGAGCGCGTCTTCTTCGCTGCGGAAGGCCTCCGCCGGCAGTTCCAGACCGCGCCCTTCTGGAGCACTCTCGGCCCGGAAGAACGCCCCCGCCAGTCGGGGGACGAGGCGACCCTCCGGTTCTTCAGTGGAGTCGGGCGGATCATGGACGCGTACGACGCACCGATCGGCCGCAATTCTCCCCTCGTGCGGTTCTGCCGCGCGGGCGTCCGGTTCGCCCGCGCCCGCGGCGCCCAGGTGCTGGTCGTCGTGACGCCGATGCCGGTGCGCGCCCTCACCGACGCCGGCCGCTACGACCCGGCCCGAATCGACCGGCGGATCGCGATGCTCCGGCGCGAGGTCGAGTCCGCGGGCGGGCAGTTGCTCGACCTCCACGACGCCGTGCCCACGGCCCAGCTGACGCCGGACCTGACGGGGCACTTCACGCCGGAAGGGCACCGGCACATGGCGGCGCTGGTGTGGCCGCAGGTCGGGCTCAGCTTGATGGCGGCGCCATCGGCGCCGCCGGCCGCCCGGTGACCAGCGGGGCGAGCCGTCGCGCGATCTCCGGCACCAGGTCGCCGCGATTGTAGATGGCGTGGTTCAGATCGACGAAGGCGGACGGCGGCAACGCGTGGCGCAAGTCGATCAGCGGCACGCGGAGCTCCGTCGCGAGGGCGTCCACCACCGCGCCGACCTCCGCACCGCGCGTGCGCACGAGGGCGCCGATCTCGGGATCGCGCGCCAGCCACGGGTTCTCCGGCACGAGCAGCCAGGCCGGCTGCGCGCCGAGACGGCGCGCGCCGGCGACCATCCCGCGGAGCGCGGCCAGCTGGATCTCCTGCGCGGCCAGCTCCCGCCAGCGCTGGCGGAGCCCCGGCAGGTAGCCAGGTCCCCGCACGGCGTCGAGGTACGCGGCGAGGTCGGCGAAGTCGCCGCTCGCCTCGTAGCGGGCACGGAGCCCGAGCAGCTCGCGGGCCTTCGCGGGACCAAAGGCCCGCGCCAACGCCACGTCGAGCGTCTGGGACTGGTCGAGCCATTCGGCCGGTGTCCGCCGCTCGGCCACCGGCGGCAGGAGGAGGTACCGGAACAAGCGCCGGTACCGATAGAGGCGCCAGCCCCCACGCACCATGCGGTCGAGGCGGTCCTCGACGTCGGCCGGTGGCATCAGCTCCGTGCCGAAGCCCACGTCGAGCAGGGCGGCAACCGGCGATGCGCGCGCGCGCTCCACGGTCGCCCCGAGGTCGGGCGGCGAGAGCCCGAGCACGACCAGACGCGGGGCGAGCCGCCCGAGCCACCGCGTGAGCACGTCGGCGTCGGTGGGCATGGTGCCGAAGACGCAGAGCGAGGTCACCGGCGCCCCCGGCGCCCCCGACGCCGCTAGCGCGCCGCGGAGTCCGGCGAGCGGCCGGACGATGGCTTCGGTCTGCGAGTTCCCGAGAATGACGACGCCCCGGCGCCGATCCGGCGGGCCGTACAGGGCGCGCACCACGTCGACCAGCTGCGCGCTGATGCTCGTCAGGAAGCCGGTGGGGCGGGTCGGCGGTTCGAGCCAGGCGAAGACGTCCACGCGGGCGATCACGAGATCCACGGCCGCGAGCAGCAGGACGGCCCCCGCCAGCGCGGCGGTGCGGCTCCGGGCCGACATCAGAATCCCTGGTAGATGAACGGCGGGGCGCTCTGCGCCAGCACCACGGCGGCGGCGACGATGGCCGCATAGGCGACCGCGAGCGCACCCGTCCGCAGCATCGTCATGCGGCCAGTCGCTTCTCGACCGAGGCGACGGCGATCAACCGATCGTCGGCGCCGCGACGAATCCGGCAGTCGACGAGCAACCGCCCATCCGGCGACGGCAGTCGCCACGCGTCCACGTCGACGTGCAGCACGTCGTGCCGCTGGGCGTTGCCGTAGAAGCCGATACGCCGGCGTAGCGTGCGCCGGCCGTCGAGTGCGGTCGGCGCGAAGCCCCCGTGCTCGACCAGCGCCGCACGTTCGGCCGCGTCGGCGAACGTGACGTAGTTGGCGAAGTAGACCAGCCCGACCCCGTTGACGTCCCGATCCGGGTCGATCGGGCGCGTGACGCGCACGCCACTCGGACCCCACAGCGGCGTCGCGTCCGCCGGCTTCTCGAAGAAGGTACCGCGCTGGCGCGCCTCTTTGACGAGCCGATACGAGTCGGGCTCGGTCGCGGACGCCGGGACGTCGTCGAGCCGTCCGCTCACTGGCGTGGTGACGCGCAGGTCGTCCGGCCCCGCCCCCTCGCGCACGAACACGTTCGAGAGACGCACCCGCGGCGCGGGGGGCAGGACCGCCGGCAGGGACGCGGGCAGCACGCCCTCGCGATAGAGGGCGTGCTCGCCGTCGAGCATGCTGCGGCCCCACCGCGTGAGCGTGCTCACCACCTCGAGGCGGTCATCGGGCCCGAAGGCCCCGAGGCCGGCGGGCGGGAAGTTCTCGACCGCGAGGTAGTAGAAGCTCGCGTAGACGCGACAGCCTTCGGCGTCGCGCTGCTCGGAGGCGGGCACCCCCGTGGCCGCGCACAGATCGCGCCAGCGGAGATCGCCGGCATGCGCGAGCAACGCCGCCTCGGACAGGCCCCCCGCCTGCGTGTGGGGCATTCCGAGCCACCACGGCGAGCGCGAGCGGTACATGGCGCGTTGCTACGTCAGGCCTCCCGGGGGGTCAACCGAAGCTCGACACGCGGGGACGTGCCGGCTACATACCACCGGCCATGCCGGACGCCCGCATTGCCGCGGTGGTCGAGTTCCTGCACACCGCGCTCATGGTGGACGCCGGGTCACCCATCCACGCCGAGACGCCGCTCGTCTCGAGCGGCCTGCTCGATTCGATGGGCGTGGTCATGCTGGCGGCATTCGTCGAGGAGCGCTTCGGCGTTCGGCTTTCCGACGACGACGTCCGCGCCGGCGGGGTCGACACGATCGCCGCGCTGCTCGCGCTGATCGATCGGCGCGCCGCGGCGGACTGAGTCGAGCGCCGGAACGGGCGGACCGTGCTCTCCTGGAGCTTCGTCGCGGCCGCGCTCACGCTGATCGTCTCGGCGGCGGCGCTGCCGGCCAGCGCACGCGCCATCGGCGTCGCCGCGGCGTCGGTGGCCGGCCTACAGCTGGTGTGGGGCGTGCCGCTCGCGGCGCCGCTCGCGATCGCGATCGCCGTCTGGGCGCTCGGCACCCGGTTGCCTCGCTTGCCGCCGCGCCTGCGGGCGTTCGCGCTCTGGGCTGCGGTGATCGCCGTGCTCGCCCGGCTCGTGTGGGCCCGCGGGGCGGGCGCGCTCCCGGGTGCCGGCGGACCGGCGACACTCGGGCTCGCCTATCTGACGCTCAAGCTGGTCCAGCACCTGGTCGACGCCAGCGCCGGCCGGGCCGCCGGAATCGGGCTCCCGGCGTACCTCTCCTGGGTGTTCCTGCTCCCGACCTGGGCCGCGGGCCCGATCGAACGCAGCCAGGAGTTCGCCGCGAAGCTCGCGGCGCCGCCCCTCGACTGGTCCGCCCGCGTCCGCGGCGCGGAGCGCATCGTGCTCGCGATCGGCAAGAAATTCCTGCTCGCCGATCCGCTGCTGGCCTGGGCGCTGCCGATGTACGCGCACCCGGACACGCTGACGGCCTCTCTCGCGTGGGGCGCGATGTACGCGTACGCGTTCGGACTCTACCTGGACTTCGCGGCCTACTCGGACTTTGCGATCGGCGTCGGTGCGCTCGCCGGCGTGCGGCTGCGCGAGAACTTCGACCACCCCTACCTGCAACCGAACCTGGCGGCGCTCTGGCAGCACTGGCACATGAGCCTCACGAGCTGGCTGCGCGACTTCATCTTCATCCCTGCCGCGCGCCGCCTGCTGCGGTTCTCCTCCCACCCGTTCGCCAGTCAGGCCGTGGCGCAGATCGCCACCATGGCGGCATGCGGGCTATGGCACGGGCTCGGGTGGAACTATCTCGTCTGGGGCCTGTATCACGGGGTGCTGCTGACCGCCCTCGCCGCGTATCGCGCACGCCGCGGGCCCGCACCGGTGTCTGCCGTGCGACGCGGCATCGCCACGTTCGCCACCTTCCACGTCTTCGCGCTCGGCCTGGTCGTGTTCGCCAACGACCTGCCCCGCGCGCTCGTCGTCCTGCGACGCCTCGCCGGCGGGTGACACGGAGCCGGCGCGCGGTTAGCGCTCCTTTTCGAACAGCACGCCGATCTGCTGGCCGAGCGTGATGGTTTCGCTGGCCACCGGACGCAGGCCGGCCGCCCGCCCCCACTCCTCCACCTCCGGGATGGTATGAAAGCTGTTGTGCGGCACGAGCAGCTGGTCGGCGAACACGTTCCAGAGCACCGCCGGCGACGTCCGGACCGGCCGGCGGCCGAGCGCCAACACGGCCAGCTGGAGTCCCAGCCAGAACAGCGGAACGAGCGTGACCCAGAGCAGCGTGCGGCCACCGGGCACGGCCGCGATGGCGCGACAGACCGGACTCCCGAGCTGGTAGATCCAGCGGTAGGCGTTGTCACGATTGTAGACCCGGACGTAGAGGCTGCCGCCCGGCCGGGTGGCCCGCGCCAGCTCGCGCAGCGCGCCCTCCGGATTGCCGGTGGTCATGATGACCCCGCGCGAGATCACCAGGTCCACCGCGCCGGTGCGGACGGGAAGCGCCAGCAGGTCGCCCTGCATCAGGCTCACGCCGGGCGACGCGGCGTGCGCCCGCCGCAGCGATCCCCGGCTCAGGTCGACGCCGAGCACCACGCGCGCCGCCGAGGTCGCGCGCGCGAGCCGCGACACCAGGCCGGTGCCACAGCCGCCGTCGAGTACGACGTCGCCCGGCTGCACCGCGGCGAGTGCACGGCCGAGCAGGCTGTCCTCCAGCTGCATCGCGTCGTGCTCGGCCGTCCCGAAGTCGTACGACCAGCGGTCGTAGTGCGCCTGCGTGGCCGTGCGGATGTCGGCGCTCATGGCGTGGCCTCCTGGCCGGCCCCGGCCGCCGGCTTCCAGCACACCAGGTCGCCCAGGACCAGCGCGTCGAGCTCCGTGCCGAGAAAACACCGCACCGCGTCCTCGGGCGTGCACACGATCGGCTCGCCCCGGACGTTGAAAGACGTGTTGAGCACCATGGGCACGCCGGTGCGGCGCGCGAACGCGGCGATCAGCGCATGGTAGCGGGCGTTGTCCCGGGGCGAGACGGTCTGCACGCGCGCGCTGCCGTCGACGTGGGTGATGGCGGGCACGAGCGCGCGCTTCTCAGCACGGACGTCGAACACGAGCAGCATGTGCGGCGACGGCCGCAGGTCGTCGAACCAGGCGCCGGCCTCCTCGGCCAGCACCGACGGCGCGAACGGGCGGAAACCCTCGCGGTGCTTCACCCGGTGGTTGAGCGTGTCCTTCATGGTCGGGCTGCGCGGATCGGCCACGATGCTGCGGTTGCCGAGAGCGCGGGGCCCGATCTCCATCCGCCCCTGGAACCAGCCCAGGATCTTCCCGGAGGCCAGGAGGTCGGCCGCGCGCTCCGCGACGTCGGCGGGGACCTCGACGCCGAGCCCCGCCGCGCGCGCCGCCGCCTCGCACTGCGCGCGGTCGTACTCGGGCCCGAGGTAGACCACCTCCGGCGACTCCGGCCGCGGGAGGCGGTGTGTGGTGCAGGCCAGCAGGAGCGCCCCGCCGAGTGCGGTACCAGCGTCGTTGGCGGCGGGCTGGATGAACAGCCGCTCGAACGGCCCCTCGCGCGCGAGACGGCCGTTCATCACGCTGTTGAGGGCGACGCCGCCGGCGAGGCAGAGGTTCCGCGACGGCACCAGCCGGTGCAGATGGCGGACGAAGGCGAGCGCCGCCTCCTCGGTCACCTTCTGCAGGCCGGCCGCCAGGTCCTGGTGCTCCGCGCGCAGCTCGTCCTCGGGCGCGCGCGGCGGGCCGAACCGCTCCGCGAACGCGGCCGACGTCCAGCGCCTCCACGACGACACGTGGTACTCGAAGAAGCGCAGGTCGAGCTGCAGGCCACCCGTGTCCGTCCACCGGACGATCTCGGCGAGCCGATCGTAGTAGCGATCCGGGTCACCGTACGGCGCGAGCCCCATCACCTTGCCTTCGCCGCCCCACGGCTTGAAGCCGAGGTGATGCGTGACGGCCGAGTAGAGCAACCCCAGCGAGTGCGGCAGGCGGATGGTGTGCAGGCGCTCGATGCGATGCCCCTGCCCGCGGCCGAACCACGTGGTGACGTGCTCGCCCGCCCCGTCCACCGACAGGATCGCGGCCTCGTCGAACCCGGAGACGTGGAAGGCGCTGGCGGCGTGCGTGAGGTGGTGATCCAGGTGCCGCAGGCGGAAGCGCGCCCGCTGCCGCGCCGGGATCGAGTCGGAGCGCAGGTGGTGCGCCACGGACACGAAGCGGGCCGCGTTGTCGGGATCGCGTGACAGGAACGCCCCCAGCGACCGCGGCAGGTGGCGGACCGCCTCCCACGTGCGGGCGCCGATCAGCGCCCAGGGCCGGGCGTAGAACGCCACCTCGTCCACGTCCGAGAGGTCGAGCCCGTTGCTGGCGAGCGCCCACCGCAGCGCGTCCGCCGGGAAGGCCCCGGTGTGCTTTTCCCGGTTGAACCGCTCCTGCTCGGCGCACGCGAGGATGCGCGACCCGTCGAGGAGCGCCACGGCGGAATCGTGCGCATAGCCGCTGAGGCCGAGGATGATCATGGACTGGGCGGGGACGATACCCGGAGCCCCCCGGAGGGGCAAACCTCCGCAGCGGCCCGCCCGGCACGCGATTTCTGCGTTGACACGGTTCCTCCGGCTGTGGAAGGGTTCTCAGTCCGCTCCCGTCGCCATGAAGTGCACGCTCATCCGTTGCCCCCAGACGATGGCGAAGTACGTGTCGGCGGCGTACGCCCTGCCGCCCATCGGACTCGCCTACGTGGCGTCCAGCCTGCGCGAGGCCGGCCACGACGTCACGATCATCGACACCACCGGTGAAGCGCTCGACCGCTTCACGCCGATCGACGCCGACGGCATTCTCCTCCGGCGCGGCTTGCTCGACGACGAGATTCTCGCCCGCATCCCGGCCGACACGGACGTCATCGGCTTCGGGCTCATGTTCTCGCAGGACTGGCTGCCGGCCCGCGGGCTCATCCGCAAGGTGCGCGAGGCGCATCCCCGCGCCGCACTGGTGGGCGGAGGCGAGCACTTCACGGCGGAGCCGGCCGGCGCCATGCAGGACGCGCCGATCGATTTCGTGCTCGAGGGCGAGGGCGACCGCGCCGTCTGCGACCTGTTGGAGCACCTGGCGGGCCAGCGCGCCATCGACGACGTCGCGGGCTGCTGGCATCGCACCGCCGACGGCGCCGTTCGCCGCAGCGCCGGCAAGGTGCGCGTGCGCGACGTCGACGCCCTGCCCTGGCCGGCATGGGATCTGGTCCCGGTGCAGCACTACCTGGAAGGCGGCCACATGGTGGGCGTCGATCGCGGGCGCAGCATGCCGATGAACGCCACGCGCGGGTGCCCCTACCAGTGCACCTTCTGCTCCAGCCCCACCATGTGGACCACGCGCTACGTGTCGCGCTCGCCCGCGAGCGTCGTCGACGAGATCAAGCACTACATGCGGGTCTACGGCGCCACCAACTTCGACTTCCAGGACCTGACGGCCATCGTCAAGAAGGAGTGGGTGCTCGAGTTCGCCAACCGCCTGATCGACGAACACCTGAACATCACCTGGCAGATCCCCAGCGGCACCCGCTCCGAGGCGCTCGACGACGACGTCCTGCCGCTG
Source organism: uncultured delta proteobacterium (assembly GCA_963851365.1). Taxonomy (GTDB): domain Bacteria; phylum Desulfobacterota; class Binatia; order DP-6; family DP-6; genus CAVQLX01. Next base: position 729,147 of record CAWKPA010000004.1, read on the forward strand.
CTCGTGCGCTCCGGCTGCACCAACCTCACGTACGCTCCCGAGAGCGGCGATGAAGAGACGCTCCGGCTGATCAAGAAGAAGATCAAGCCCGCGCGCATGGTCGCGTCCATGCGCTCGGCGGTGCGGGCCGGATGCAACGTGAAGGCGAACTTCATCTTCGGCTTCCCGAGCGACACCTACCGCTCCATCCTCGGCACGTTCCGCTTCCTGGCACAGATCGCCGTCGCCGGCGTGCACGACATCTCGATCGCACCGCTGCGACCGTACCCCGGGTCCGAGATCTTCCGCGAGCTGCAGGCGCGGGGCCGCATCCCCCAGCGGCTCGACGACGAATACTACCGGGGCCTCGCGCTCGGCACCGAGAACCTGCCCGGCGCCATGAGCGCCGTGCAGAGCTACACCGACGCCATCCCGGCGAAGAACCTCGAGCGGCTGCGCGTGGCCGCGCTGGGCTGGTTTTTCCTGGTGTCGTGGCTGATCCGGCCGATGCGGGTCGTGAAGCTCGTCCGGGCGGTGATCACCGAGCGGCAGGAGTCGCGGCTCGACAAGTCACTGATCGAAATGAAGCGCCGCGTCCGACAGAGCTGGCGCGGCAAGTCCGATCTCCAGCTCGGCGAGATCAACCCCTACTGAGCACGCGGGCTGTCGTCCGCGGCCGGCGCCCCCTCCTCGCCGAGGTAGCCGAGCGCGCGAAGCGACCGCTCGGTCTCGGGCGACAGCGTCGGAGCGACGGCGTCGCCCGCCGGCGGGACGTCTTCGGCCCGGAGCCGGGCGCACGCGAGCCCGTATCCGGTCTGCGCCAGGCGCAGCGTTGCCACATAGCCCGCGGGCAGACGACCGGGGTGCACCTCCGACCGGTCGCTCAACAGGTCGAACACCCGCGACCCCTGCCACAGCTTGCGGGCGCCGATCCGGACGCCGCCGGATTCGGCGCCGATCCATTGGAAGAAGATGGGCACGTCCGGCAGCGACGCATCCGCGCCCAGCGCCGGCGCGAGGCTGCGTCCCTGCGCGCGCGGCAGCGGCGCCAGGCCCAGCAGATCGAGGATCGTCGGCGCGACGTCCACCAGGCTCGCCGGCGAGGCGACCCGCCGGCCGGCAGGCACACCGGGCCCCCGCAGCACCAGCGGCACGCGAAGAGCGGGTTCGTGCGGCGACATGCCATGTTCGACCATGCCGTGCTCGCCGAACGCCTCCCCGTGGTCGGATACCAGCACCACGAGTGTCCGCTCCGCCAGTCCGAGGTGATCGAGCTCGCGCAAGAAGCCGCCCAGCGCATCGTCGGCCTCGCGGATGCTCGCGTCGTAAGCGTCGAAGTCCGCTCGCCGCGCCGGCGGCAGGTCGAACCCGGCGGCCAGTGGCGCCGGCCGGGCGGCGAAACGATCGCGGTAGGCCGGACTCGGCTCGTAGGGCGCATGCGCCTTGTAGGTGTGGAGAAACAGGAAGACCGGGCGGTCACCGTACGCATGGAGCGCCGCTACGCCCTCTTTGAACACCGGATGTCCGCGCTCCTCGGGCGGGGCGCGGAACGCGTGCTCGACGACCTGATCGAAGCCGCGCGTCAGACCGAACTCGTGCCCGACGAGCGCGTCTTCCGTGACGCCGAGCGTGAGGTAGCCGGCCTCGCCGAGCGCCCGGGCGAGCGTCGGGATGCGCCGCGAGGCCGGGAGCACCCCGTCGGTGGAGAGCGCCGCCGGATAGCGCCCGGTGAACAGGCTGGCGTGCGCATGATGGGTCATCGGGTAGGTCGTGCTGACCTGCTCGAAGAGGGTGCCGCGCGCGATCAGCGCGGCGTCGATCGCCGGGGTCGTCGCGCGTGGATAGCCGTATCCGCTCAGGTGGTCCGCGCGCACGGTGTCGAGGGACACGAGCACGACGTGCGGCGGCCGGGGCGCGGTGGGGTCGGCGCCCGGCACGTCGAATCGCGGCACGGCCCAGACCGGATCGGTCACCGCCGCGGCGCGGGTCTCGAGCACCAGCCGGCACCCACGCCCACCGCGGGGGAAGTCGGCCGACGCCTCGTGCCACCGCGAGGCGCCGGCGCCGTCGACCGTCCGGTCGACCACCGTCCGTTCCCGCGCCCACGCGCAGTCCACCGCCGCGCGGAACCGGGTTGGGCTGCCGACGGGCCCACGCCCGGCGGTCGCGAGGCCGAAGGCGAGCGCGAGCCGCCCGCCCGGCGGCACGTCGAAGGGACGGCTCTCGAGCCGCGCCGGCGCGGGCGTCAGACTGGTGAGCCGGACGACGCCGATCGGCGCGCTCGGCACCCGCCGCATCGCCACCTTGACCGTGCCATCGTTGCGAGGGGACGACCGCAGGAACCAGGGCTGCTCGACCGCCGCGAGCTGGAACGTGAAGGCGCCCGCCACCGCCTGCGGCAGGTTCCGCAGCAGCCGTTCGTCGACGTTGCGGGCCACGTCGAGGGCGAGGACGCGGTCGCGGAAATCGCGCATCGCCGGCGGCAGGACGAGGACGCTTCGCGTCCACGCGCCGCCCCGCCGCACATCGGTCGACCGCGCCTCGCGGATCGGGCGCGGCGCGACGACCTCGCGAACCTCCTGCCCGAGTCGCACGCCGGGCCCGGGCACGTCGTCGCCGCCGCCGAAGTCGACCGGCCCCAGGCGAAACCCGACCCGACCGACCGGAGGCAGCTCCGGGTCCGCACAGCCGGCGATCAGACAGCCCGCCAGCACGACTGGCAGGAGCCGTCGCAGCTAGGCTGCCTTGGGCGCCGCTGGCGCGGGCAGCGACCCGGCGGCCTTCGGCTTGCGCACGCGCCCCCCGCGCAGCGCGCGCCAGGCCATGCGCAGCGTCACCTTGATGCCTTCCATCCCGAGGTACGGGAAGGTGAGCGGGATCAAGCACACGTAGAGGAACAGCGCCAGCCGCTTCATGCGGTGCCTGATGATCCAGTTCATCATCGGCTTGAGCCGCTCGGGTGTGCGCGCGTAGATGGGCGTCACCTTGGCGAGGGTCTCGGCCAGCTCCTTGTGCGGATGCTTGAGGATCGACTCGTGGTGGTAGCCGGAGATTCCCCGGCGCACCTTCTCTTCGCCCTCCGCGTCGAGGTAGCCCTGCTCGACCGCGTTGGCGTAGAGCTTGGTCTTCGGGAACGGGTAGAAGATGTAGGCCGAGCTCTGGGTCGGCTTGATCTTGTCCACCATCGAAAGCGTCTTGAACATCTGCTCCGGCGTCTCGCCGGGGATGCCGTAGATGCACGAGATCTGCAGGCCGATACCGGCATCCTTGATGAGCTGCGCGGAGCGGTAGATCAGCTCGTCGCTCATCGGCCGCTCCATCATCTGCCGGCGGATGCTCTCGTCGCCCGAATCGACGCCCATGAACACGGTGGCGCAGTTCGCGGCTTTCATCGCCTTCACCAGCTTCGGCTTGATGGTGGTGGGATACCCGAAGCAGTACCAGGGGAGATTGACCTCCTTGCGGTACACCTCGCAGAACTCCTCCACCCAGTGCGGGTCGGTGGTGAAGTTGTCGTCGTGCACGGAGACGAACCGGATGTCGTACCGCGCGATGTTCTCCTTCAGCTCGGCGATGACGTTGCCGATGGACCGCTTGCGGAGGAAATCGCCCTTCCCGCTGAAGAGATCGCGCTGATAGTGGATGTTGCAGAAGGTGCACTTGAAGGGACAGCCGCGCCCCGTGAAGACTTCCAGGTTGTCCTTGAAACAGCCGTACTCCCACCAGAGCTGCTTCTCCGGGAACGGGAAGCGGTCGAGGTCGTTCTCGAGCGGGCCGAGCTCGTTGCGATGGATCTCGCCGTCCTGCTTGACCCAAACGCTGGGAACGGTGCGCAGGTCTTCCCCGGCCTCCATGCGGCGCACCACCTCGGCCAATGCGATCTCGCCTTCGCCCGTGCAGACCATGTCGACGTGCGGATTCGCGAGGACGTACTCGGGCAGCGCCTGGGCATGATGCCCGCCCACGATGATCGGAACGCCCAGATGCTCCTTCAGCTTCTCGGCCATCTTGCTGGCGAACGGCCAGAGATTCGTGAGCGAGCCGATGGCGACCAGGTCCGGGCGGAACGCCTTGGCCCGCTCGAGCAGCGCCTCGTGGCGGTTCATCCAGGCGAGCTGCGGAGCCTTCAGGAAGAGATTGTCGTCGAGCCCGGGATCGAAGATCAGATCGATCTGATGCCCGTGGCTCTTCAACATGGACATCAGGTAGCCGACGCCCAGGTTCTCGATGCCGCGGTAATAGAAGAGCACTCGCACCCCGTGGACAATGGGCCGTGCCTTCGAGCGCTGTCAAGCGGGAAATCGCGATGACACTGGTGCTGGGAGCCGCGGTGCTCGCGGGCCTGTGGTGGCGGGACGCACCCGCGGCGGCGCTGCTGTTGGCGGCGGCCGGCTGGCTCCTGCACCTCGGCACGGCGTTCCGGCTCGTGCGCGCCACCCTGGGCGGCGCCGGCGGCCACGCGGAATGGGTCCGCGAAACCTCCGTGCGCCCGCGGATCGCCCGCAGCCCCGCCTGGGTCTGGGGGTGGCTCCTGCTGGGGGCCGGGGCACTCGTGGCCGCGCTCGGTTGAGGGGCGCTGGAGCGCCTGCGGCGGCGAGTGCTAGAGCCGTCCGGCCGTGACGTTCGAGCTGACACGCGACCTGGCGGCGGCGCTGCTCGACGGCCGCGCCGGATTGTTCACCCGCTTCGTGATCGCGTGCGTCGTCTTCACGGCCGCGGCCTCGGCCGGCCGGGCGCTGCTGCCGGTCCGGACCCGCCTCTGGTGGCTGGTCGCCGTCAGCCTCGGGCTCGTCGCCGCCTGCACGACGCCGGTGATCACGGTGATCGCCGTCGCCTACGCGGCCTGCTTCTACGCCGCCAGCGAGCGCCTGCCGCGGGGACCGCTCCGCACCGGCGCCGTCGCCACACTTCTCGTGGTGCAGGTGGCCGGGGCCATCCTCTGGCTGCCACGCCTGCCGGGGTACACGGGCATCGTGCGGGAGTTCGTCGCGTTCGCGACCAACCTCTTCTTCCTGCGCTCCTGGGCCTGGGCCTTCGACCGAGGGCTGGACGGACCGGCGCGGAGCGTCGCCGACTATGCGTTCTACACCTTCTACTGGCCGGCCTTCGCGAGCGGGCCCTTCTTCTCCCCGAGCCAACTCGGCGCCCGCCGCCAGGCCTGGTACTGGACCGAGGCGGGCGCCTCCGGCGCCGAGCCCGTCGGCCCGGCCCTGTGGCGGATCGCGCGCGGCTTCGCCGCCCTGGCGCTGCTCACGTTGGCTGCCTGGTCCCTCACCCCGGAGGCGTATCGCCGCGCCACGGCCGGCCCCATCGGGCCCGCCTGGCTCCACACCGTCGGCGTCTACTTCGCGGTCTACCTGGGCTTCTCCGCCTGGACGGACGCGGCGGTCGGCTTCGCGGCGCTGAGCGGCGTCGTCCTGCCCGAGAACTTCGACCACGCCGAGCGCGCCTACGGGCCGGCGGACTTCTGGCGGCGATGGAACATGTCGCTCGGCGCGTGGATGCACGAGTACGTCTACGTGCCGCTCGGCGGCGCGCACCCCGGCGGCCGGCGGGATCGCCTCGCGTGGTGGAACGTCGCCGCGGTGTTCGCCGCCGTCGCGCTCTACCACCACATCGGCGGCCTCAAGCTGCTCGGCCCGGGGGCGGCCGGACTGCCGGGGTTCTGGCTGCCCTGGTCGCTGTGGGCGCTCTACAACACGCTCGGCACCGTCGTGACCCGGCGCTGGCGAGCCCCCGCGCCACTCGGCGTCCGGGACCGGGTCGTGATCGCCGTGACGTTCGCGTTCAGCGCGATCGGGCTGACGACCGCGTTCTACCCGCTCACGCTGCCGATCGCCGACGTGCTCGCCCTCTACCGCACCCTGCTGCTGGGCGGTCTCCCGTGACCTTGCCTTCTCGCCGGGACCATGGGACGGAACGGCGCACCGTGCCCTCCCCCGCCACCCTGATCGTCATCCCCACGCTGAACGAGCGCGAAAACATCGCGGAACTGCTGGAGGGCATCCACGAACACGCGCCGGGCGCCGACGTGCTCCTGGTCGACGACGGCTCGACCGACGGCACCGCCGAGCTGGCGCGCCGGCACGGCGCGCAGGTGCTCGAGCGCGGACGCCGGCTCGGCATCGGCAGCGCCTATCAGGACGGCTTCGCCTGGGGCCTGGCGCGCCCGTACGCCCAGTTCGTCTCGATGGACGGCGACCTGTCGCACGAGCCGCGCTACCTGCCGGCGCTGATGGACGCCATGGACGGCGCCGATCTGGTCATCGGCTCGCGGTACCTGAAAGGCATCAGCGTGGTGAACTGGGACCTGAAGCGTCTCTGGCTCAGCGTCCTGGCCAACCGCTACGCGCGCACCGTCACCGGGCTGCCGGTGAACGACTGCACCAGCGGCTACCAGTGCTTCCGGCGGGAGGTGATGGAGCGCATCGACGTCGCCACGCTGCGCTGCTCGGGCTACTCGTTCCTGGTCGAGCTCAAGTACCGCGCCTACCGCCTCGGCTTCCGCCTGCGCGAGGTGCCGATCATCTTCGTCGACCGCCGCGGGGGCTCATCGAAGCTCGGGCCGAGCCACGTCGTCCAAAGCACCTGGAACGTCACGACGCTCCGGTTTCTCGCCCGCTGACGCGCGCGACACCAGGCGCGGGTCGCCCCAGCCCGCGACATCGAGCCGCGCGGGTCCCGGCCCCGGCAGCATCGGGGCCACGCGCAGCCGGAGCTCGACGGAGCGGCCGGCCCACGGCGTGAGATCGATCGCCAGCCGGCGCCAATCCCGATCCGCCGGCACGGCGCTGGGGTCGAGGCGCGCCGCGAACACCTCCCGCTCGGGCTCGCCCGGCGCGGCGATCGCGACCGCGAAGCGCGCTCCCGGGCCGAAGAGCGTCCCCAGGTAGTCCGGGTTGATGCCGTACGACGCGTCGAAGCGATCGCCCGGCGCCGGCGTGAGGGACAGCGCAACCGTCGTCCAGGCGCCCGGCAACGCCCCCATCCGCAGCACCCGCCGGAACGGCCAGACCGCCGGTCCGACCAGCCGGGCGTGCTCCGCGGGCGACACGACGCGGGGCGCACCGCCGTCGGGCGTGACCGTGACGGGGGCGTCCGCCAGTTGCGCAAGCAGGGACACGCCCGGCGCCGGCGGCTGGCGATCGAACCGCAGGAAGGTGAAGCCGGTCGGGTCGCCCCCGAACACGCCCGCCGTGCGCCAGCCGTCGGCCAGCGCCGCGAACAGCTCCGGCGCGTAGACCTGCGGCCGCGGGTAGTGCGGCACCTGCATCTGGCTGTAGACGATCTCGGCATCGGGATGCGCCGCGAACCCGCGCCGGACCTCCTCGTCGCGCTGCGCATTCATGTCCACCGGCCAGATGATGTAGTGCCGCGACACCGGCGGGCGCGCCGTCAGAAAATTCACGAGCGGCTGATACGGCCAGGAGGCGACCGGCGCGCCCGGGCGCGTGGCGAGGTCGTCGAGGAGCGCCTGCAGCGGCGCCGCCTGGCGGGCCGGGCCGTAGAGCGTGCCGCGGGCGGACCGGACGGGCGTGTCGTTCAGCCGCACGATGCCCACGCCGAGCCACGCCGACACGCCGGCGAAGACGACGAGCAGCAGCCAGGCCGTCGCGCGAACCGGCGCCCGCAGCCGTGCGGGCAGCGTGACCCGCGCGCCGCGTGCGGCGAGCAGGAGCAACGTCGGCGGATACAGCACGAGCAGGTGCACCCAGTCGTGGGGCCGATTGAAGGCGACGGCGGCGGCGGCGGCCGCGCACCAGAGCACCACGAGCGGCCGTTCGGGCTGCGCCGCGGCGGCGCCCGCGCGCAACTCGCGGAGCACGGCGGGCGCCGTCACGACGAGCGCCAGCCACGGCAGGTGGAAGACGAGTTTGAGAAGCAGGTCGATCACGGGGGTGTCCCGCCACAGCGGACTCGCCAGCAAGGCCGACCAGTGCAGGTCGACCAGCACCGACGGCAGGTAGGAGAACGCCTTGGCGCGCAACACCGCGTCCTGCTCGAACGGCGGCCACAACGCCGGCCGCGACGGATACTCGAAGGTGCGCGCGCCGTGGAGCGGCGCGACGATCGTCTCCTGCACGAACGCGGGGAGCAGTCCCTGCGCCGCCAGCACGAGCAGCGCGCCGCCCAGCACGCCCGTCACGCCGGCGCCGTAGGCGACGAGTCGGGCACGACGACCGCCGGGCGGCGCCAGCCAGAGCGCCGCGCCGAGCGTCGCCGTCGCGGCGAGCCCGAGATCCTGCTTGCACAGGGCCGCGACGCCGGCCGCCGCCCCCGCGGCGACCGCGCGCGCGCCCCCGCCGCGCGCGATCGCGCCGCCGCTGAGCCAGGTGGCGGCGAGCACGGCGGTCATGGCGAGCGGCGAGTAGTTGAGCATCTGCCAGTGCGGGTAGGCCCACACGCGATAGGCGAGAAACCCGAGCACCACGCCGAGCGCGCCCGCGCGTCCCCACGACCAGCGCGCGATCAGGTAGACCAGGCTCGCCGCCAGGGCGAAGACCACGACGGCGACGGTCCGCGCGGTCTCGATCGAGGTGCCGAACGCGGCGAAGGCGGCCGCCGTCAGCCAGAACGCCCCCGGCCAGGCGTAGGCGACCGCGTCGGCATAGAGCCGCCGGCCCGCCAGGAGGTCGTCCGCGACCTGCAACACCAGCCCCTCGTCGATCAGGTTGAGCGTGCGGAGCCGCAGCGGCCATTGCAGCGCGACCGCCGCCACGAAGACTCCGCCCGCCACGGCGAGATCGACGAGCCGCCCGCCCGCGCGGCGGTCCGCCGCCGGACCGGCCTGGGGCGACTCGGCGCGTGGCACGCGCGCACTAATCGGGGCGCGCGCCGGCGGTGTCAAGGCACGGACGGGCGGCGCAGCATGGCCCCCGCAGCGCTTGCGGCTCGGCGAGCCGCGCGGCTAATGTCGCGCGCGAGCGCGCCGCATGACGAATTTCAACTGGGCCAGGAAGGTCGACCGCTGGGTCGGTCTCGCGATCTGCCTGGCGCTGTTCGCCTGGGAGCGCGTCGCCGGGTGGCTGTCCGGCCGGCCGCGCCTGCCGCCGCTGGTCGCCACCACGCCTCCACGCGACGGCGCGCCGCCACCACGGCCCCGGCGGCTGCTCGGGATCAAGTTCTATGGCCTCGGCAACGCGGTGATGCTCGTGCCGGTGCTGGCCGCCGTGCGCGCACGCTTCCCCGACGTCGAGATCGACTTCCTGACGCTCGGCGGCAACGCCTCGCTGCTCGAGCGCAGCGGGCTGGTGGCGCGGGTGCTCTCCGTGGACACGTCGTCGCCCGGCGCGTTCCTGGGCTCGCTCCGCCAGACGATTGCGGCGGTGCGGGCGCGCCGCTACGACATCGTCCTCGACTTCGAGCAGTTCGTGAAGATCTCCACCATCATCGCCTGGGCGTCGGGCGCGCCCGAGCGGATCGGGTTCAACACCGACGGCCAGCGGCGCGGCTTCCTCTACACCACCCGCGTGGTCTACACCGACAGCGACCACATGTCGGGCATCTACGCCCGGCTGCTGCGCCCGCTCGGCATCACGGGCCCGCTGCCGCCGACGCTCCTGGCCACCACGGCGGCGGACCGCGAGGCGGCCGCCGCGTTCCTGGCCGAGTCCGGCGTCCCGGCCGACCGCTTCCCGCTGGTGGCCATCCACCTCGGCATCGGCGACAACTTCTACCGCATCCCGCTCAAGCGCTGGGACCCGGCCCATTTCGCCGCGGTCGCCGACGGGCTCGCCGCGCGCCATGGCGCGACCGTCGTCTTCACGGGCCGCGGCGATGAGGAACGCGCACTGATCGGGCACACCCGCGCGCGGATGCAACAGCCCTCGCTGGACGCCTGCGACCGCTTTGGCGTCCCCGCCCTCGCCGCACTCCTCGAGCGCTGCCATTTCGTGGTGGCCAACGACACCTCGGTGATGCACCTGGCAGGCCTCGTCGGCACGCCGGTCGTCGCGGTGTTCGGCCCCACCGCGCCGCTGCACTACGGCCCGCGCGGCGAGCACAACCTGGTCTTCTACCGGGACCTCTACTGCAGCCCGTGCCTCACCAACTACAATTTGAAAGTCAGCCGCTGCCTCGACCCCGTGTGCATGCGCGGCATCCGTCCCGAGGAGGTCCTCGCCGCCGTGGAGACGCACTACCTCGGCGACGCGGCCCCGCTGCGCGACTGGCTGCGAGCGCGGCCCGTTGCCAGCGCCGCTTGACCGGCCCCCATGCCTGCACGCGCCCTCGTCACCGGCAGCAGCGGACTCCTCGGCCACTGCCTCGTGCCGCGGCTCCGCGAGCGCGGCGTGCCGCTCCGCCTGCTCGACGTCGCGGCGCCGCCGGCGGGTCTGGCCGAGCCCGGCGACGACATCCGGCTGGTCGACCTGCGCGACGCCGCCGCGGTCGCCGACGCCTGCCGCGACGTCGAGGTGGTCTACCACCTGGCCGCGGGGCAACGCATGAAGCCGCAGTTCGCCGGCATGTCGGAGCAGGAGATCTTCGACATGAACGTCGCCGCCGTCCGTCACGTCCTGGCCGGCGCGCACACGACGGGCGTCCGCAAGGTGGTGCACATCTCGAGCTCCGGCGTCTACGGCATCCCGCGCGCCGTCCCCGTGCGGGAGCGCGAGCACCCGCAAGAGCCGCTCGGCGCCTACGGCCACAGCAAGATCGCGGGCGAACGGCTCTGCCGGGAGGCGGTGGACGCCGGGCTCGACGTGACGGTGTTCCGGCCGATGAGCCTCTTCGGACCGGGCATGACCGGCGTGTTCGTCCTGCTGTTCGACTGGGTCCGCCGCGGCAAGAACGTGTACCTGCTGGGGGCGGGCCGGAACCGCGTGCAGATGGTGAGCGCGCACGACGTCGCCGACGCGTGCCTGCTCGCCGCGGAGCGGCCGGAGAGCCGCGGCGCCGTGCTCAACCTGGGGGCCGCCGACGTCCCGACCGTGCGGGGACAGGTGGCGGCGCTCGTCGCGCACGCGGGCACGCGCTCGCGCATCGTGGCGATCCCGGCGTCGGCGCTCCGCAACGCCGCCCGCGTGCTCGACGTCGTCAAGCTGTCGCCGATCGTGCCCGAGCACTATCTCCTGGCCGACGCGGACTTCATCCTGGACACCGGCGAGGCGGAGCGCATCCTCGGCTGGCGACCCCGCTTCTCCAACGTGGCGCTCATGTGCGACGCCTACGACTGGTTCTGCCGCCACCTCGACACGCATGCGCCCCGCCACGGGCTGGTGATGCGGCTGCTGAACGCGCTCTCGTGACCATGGCCGCCGCCGACCGCCCGCGGTTCCAGCCGCAGATCTTCCTGCTCGCGCTGGCCGCGATCCTCCTGGAGATCAGCTACACGCGCATCCTGTCGTTCAAGCTGGTCTACTACTTCACGTACCTCGTGATCGGCCTGGCGCTGCTCGGGCTCGGCGCGGGCGGGATCGCGGTGTCGCTGTCGGCGCGGCTGCGATCCTCGACGACGGAGCGACTGGTCACGGGGGCGGCCGTCGCAACGGCGGCGGCGGTGCTCGCCGGGTACTTCGTGGTGGCCGGCGTGCAGCTGAACGCGTTCGACATGGTGCAGGCGGTCGCCAGCGGCCAGCGCGCCGTGGCGGTGCGCGAGGGCCTGAAGCTCCTGCTCTTGGCGGTGCTCCTGGCGCTGCCCTTCTTCAGCGCCGGCGTCGGCATCGCGGCGATCCTCGCGACGCAGCCGGCGCACGCCAACCGACTCTACTTCGCGGACCTGCTCGGGGCGGCGCTGGGTTGCGCCCTCAGCGTGCCGCTGATGGCCACGATCTCGCCGCCCGGGTGCGTCATGCTGGCCGGCGCGTTCGCGGCGGCCGCAGCCTGGCCGGGGCTCCGCGGGAGGGGCCGCCTGCCGGTCGGCGCGGGCGCCGCGGCGCTCCTGGCGCTCGCGCTGCGCCCGACGGTGCTGCCGGATCCCGTGGTGGACCGCGTGAAGACCCTGGCGCCGCAGGACCCGCCGCACCAGGTGCTGTTCTCGCGCTGGAGCCCGGTGTTCCGCGTCGACGTGCTCGAGCCGACGGCCGACTTCGCGAAGGGCCAGGCCTTCAAGATGCTGGTCCACGACGGCCAATGGGGCTCGATCATGCGCGCCGGCGGCGATCGGGAGTCGCTGGCGTTCTACGACCGCGACGCCCGTATCCTGCCGTTCACCGTGCTGCGGCCCGAGCCGCGGGTGGTGGTCATCGGCGCCGCGGGCGGCGCCGAGATCCTGGCGTCGCTGCATCGGGGCGCCGCGCACGTCACCGCCGTCGAGCTGAACCCGGTCACCGTCGACCTGCTGCGCGACCGCTTCGCCGACTTCACCGGCCGGCTCGGCGCCCATCCGCGCGTCAGCCTCGTGTGCGCCGAGGGTCGCACCTGGCTCACCCGGGCGCGCGAACCGATGGACCTGGTGTGGTTCGTGGCGCCCGACAGCTATGCGGCGATGAACGCCGCGACGTCGGGCGCCTTCGTCCTGTCGGAGAGCTATCTGTATACCGCGGAGATGATCGCCGAGAGCCTGGAGCGGCTCGCGCCGGGCGGCGTCGTCGCCATCCAGTTCGGCGAGCTCGACTTCGCGGGCAAGCCGAACCGCACGCTGCGCTACCTGGTGACGGCGCGCGACGCGCTTCGCCGGCTCGGCGTCCTCGATCCCGGCGGGCACGTGCTGGTCGCGACCACGTCGGGCTTCGGCCTCACCAGCGCCACCATCCTGGTCAAGCGCCAGCCCTTCACGGCCGAGGAGACGGCCCGGTTCGCGGCGGCGACGCGCGGCCTCGACGGCGGCGTCGTGCAATGGGCGCCGCCGGACACCCCGGCGGGGCCCGTCGCCACCGTGCTCGGCGGCGACGACACGGCGCTCGCCGCCTGGCTCGCCGGCTGGCCCTTCGACGTCTCCGCGGTGCACGACGACGCGCCATTCTTCTGGCACTTCGTGCCCTTTCGCACCGCGCTCAGCAGCTCGCCCCGGGGCCGGATCGCGATGGAGCACGGGCTCGGCGAGCAGCTCCTGATGGCGCTCCTCGCCTGCGCGACGGCGCTGGCCACGCTCTTCCTGGCCCTCCCGCTGCTGGCCCGCTGGTCGCGCTGGCGCGTCATGCCCGGGAAGCTCGCCGCCGGCGTCTACTTCGCCGCCCTCGGGCTCGGCTTCATGTTCTTCGAGGTCGCGCTGATCCAGCGGCTCACGCTCTTTCTCGGCTACCCGACCTACTCGCTCACCGTCACCCTGTGCGGCGTGCTGGTGTCGACGGCGCTCGGCGCGCTCTGGGGCGAGCGGGTGACGCTGGCGCCGCAACGGCTCGCTCCTCGCGCTGCTCGGCTGCCTCGCCGCCCTGGTCGTGATCTTCTATCGCCTGGGCTTGCCGCCGCTCATCGCGGCCGCGATGGCGGCGGCCCTCCCGGTGCGCATCGCGATCGCGCTCGCCCTGCTGGCGCCGCTCGGACTCGTGCCTCGGCATGTTCATGCCGCTCGGGTTGCGCACCGTGGCGCGCGCTCACGGGCGACGGCGCCGAGTACGTCGCCTGGGCGTGGGCCGTGAACGGCTTCTTCTCGGTCATCAGCTCGCTGCTGGCCACCATGCTGGCCATGAGCTGGGGCTTCGACGCCGTCCTGCTGGTCGCGCTCGGCGTGTACGCGGTCGGGGTCGCCGCGTTCCTGGCGCTGCCGCGCGTGGACCCGGCGCCGGGATGACCTGGCGGCGCGGGACACGAAGACGCGCGTGACACATGGAGGCGCCCGCTGCTATCCTCCACCACGGTATGCGCCTCGCCCCCTACGCCGCGCTCGCCCTCCGAGCCGCCGAGGCCAACGTCCACCGGCCCGACCACCCGTTCAAGCTCACGTTCTGCATCACGTTCTGGTGCAACTACAAGTGCGAGACCTGCAACATCTGGCAGATGCAGCCGCGCGACGAGCTGCGGCTCGACGAGATCCGGACCTTCTTCCGCAAATCGTCGCGCTTCCTGTGGGTCGACCTCACCGGCGGCGAGGTGTGGCTCCGCAAGGACTTCGTCGACGTCTGCGAGGCGGTGACGTCGAACTGCCGGAACCTGCTGCTGCTCCACTTCCCCACCAACGGCTACCTGACGGACAAGATCGTCGCCGGGACGCGCGAGATCGTGAAGATGGGCGCCGAACGCCTGATCGTCACCGTGAGCACCGACGGCGACGAGGCCATGAACGACACCATCCGCGGCATCCCGGGCGGCTGGAAGCGTCAGATCGAAACCTTCCGCAAGCTGCGCGAGATCGACGGGGTGCACCCCGTGCTCGGGATGACGCTCTCGGCCCGGAACGTCGATCACTTCCCGCAGGCGTTCGCGGCGGCGCAGCGCGCCGTGCCGGGCCTGAGCTACGAGGACTTCCACGTCAACGTGGTGCACGAGTCGGAGCACTACCTCGGCAACGCCGCGCTGGGGCTGCGCCAGCGTGTCACGCCACAAGCACTGGCCGACGCCGCCGAGGCCTACGGCAAGCTGCGGGGCGTCGCGCTCCATCCCGTCGCCTTCCTCGAGCGCGCGTATCTGAAGCGCGTGCGCCGCTACCTCGAGACCGGGCGCACCCCGATGCCGTGCCATGCGCTCACCTCGTCGTGCTTCGTCGACTCGTGGGGCAACGTGTTCCCGTGCACCATCTGGGACCGCAAGGTCGGCAGCCTGCGCGAGGTCGACTACGACCTGCGCGCGATCTGGAACCGCCCGGAGACGATCGCCGTCCAGCGCGACGCCTGGGAGGGCAACTGCCCGAACTGCTGGACGCCCTGCGAAGCCTACCAGAGCATCGCCGGGAACCTGCTGCGGCCCGACCGTCGTTGGCGATTCGCGGGCGGACCCGCCGCCGCGGTCCCGACCCCGGCGCCCGCGAAGCCCTGAACGGGCGGCGCGCCGTGGTGACCGCCTCCGCCCTTCCCCGCGCCGGCGCCCGCCCGGCGGCCGCCACGCCGGCGCCGAGCGCGCGCGATGCGCCGTCGCGCGCCGATGCGCTCGCGGCGCTCGCGGTCTTCACGCTCTGCCTCGGCCTGTACGTCCGCACGCTGGCCCCGGGCCTGATCTTCCCGGTCACCGACAGCCACGAGCTCACGCTGAACGCGCTGCGGCTCGGCGTCCCGCATCCCAGCGGCTATCCGCTCTACACGTGGGCCGGCTTTCTCTTCATCCACCTGCTCCCGTTCGGCGACGCGGCCTACCGGATGAACCTGATGTCCGGGGTGCTCGGCGCCGCCGGCGCGGGGCTCGTGGTCCTGGTCGGGCGGCGACTCGGCCTCGGCCGTCTCGTCGCCGCGTTCGCCGCGCTGCTTCTCGGCGTGTCGACGACCTTCTGGTCCCAATCGGTGATGGCGGAGGTCTACGCGCCAGACCTGGCGATGCTCGCGCTCGTCGTCCTGCTGTTGCTCCGCTGGGCGGCGGAGGTCCGGGCCGGCGGGGACGGCCAGCGGCGCTTCGTGCTCTTCGCGCTCGCCTTCGGCCTGTCGCTCGGCACGCACCTCTCGAATCTCGGCTTCGCGCCCAGCTTCGCGCTCTTCGTCCTCGCCACCCAGCCGGGGATCCTGCGGCGGCCGGGCGTGATCGCGCTCGCGTTGGCCGCCTTCCTGCTCGGCGCCGCGCAGTACGTCTGGCTGCCGCTGCGGGGCGGCGTGTTCGACCAGTATCCGAACACGGCCCCGGTGACGCTCACGAGCATCTGGTACTACACCTTCGGCGCATTCGGGTCGCTCAAGTTCGCCTACCCCGTGGCGGCGCTCCCCTTCCGGCTGTGGTTCTACCTCGGGCTGGTGGCGAAGAACTTCACCGTCGCCGGGGTGGCGCTCGGCACGCTCGGCATGTGGGTGGCGCTGTGGCGCCACCCCGCGCGCTTCTGGCTGCTGTTCGGCATGCTGGTCACCAACGTCTTCGTGTTCGCGCAGATGGCGGTGCCGGACCCCGAGCCGTTCTTCCTGGCCGGCTACCTGCCCTGGGTGCTCTTCATCGGCTTCGCGCTGCAGGCCGCGCTGGACGCGGCGACACGCGTCGCCCCTCGGCGCGCGGTCGCTGGCATCGCGGCGGCGGGGCTCGCCGTCTGGCTCGCCGGCACCGCACGCACCAGCTGGCGGCAGAACGACCGCAGCGCCGACACGCTGGCCGGGGATTTCGGCCCGAATGCCTTTGCGCTCATGCCCCCCGGCAGCTTCGTCGTCGCGCCGCGCGGCGCGTTCGGAGCGGACATGACCTATTGGCAGCGCGCACACGGGCTCGGGCGCGACGTCATCGTGCTGGGCCAGGCGGGCGCGCCGCCCCGCCCGCCCGGCGCCCCGCTCTTCACCACCGTGCGGGTTGCCGGCGGCAAGGCGACCCCCACCGGGCGGCTGGGGCAGCGCGCCGAGGATCTTCCGCCCGACGCGTGGTACGTGCCGGTGCTACTGGGCAACACGTTCGGGCTCCTCCTCTCGAGCGTGCGGGACACACCGCCGCCGCTCGTGGTGCCCGACGCGCCGGCGGAGCGCCTCGACCAGCCGCTTGGGCCGCTCACCCTCGTCGCCGCCAACGTCACGCCGGTGGCCGACGCGCCGAGCCCACGGCTCCACGTGGAGAGCTGGTGGCGCGTGCCCACCGCCGCTCGGTTCGTCATCTCGACCCGCATCGGCGACCACACCCTCGAATCGCACGACCTCGGGCTCGGCAACCTCCCGCGCTACGCCGCCGAGGTCGGCGTTCCCGACGGCGCACTCGTACACGAGGCGTTCGACGTCGTCGTGCCGTCGACGCTCCCCCGGGGCGAGCATGCGATCCGGCTCGGCGTGACGGAGTCCTCGCCCACCGGGCTCACCACCCACTGGACGGAGGTCGGCCACGTCACCATCCCCTGACGTCGGCCCGCTGCCCCGCCTGCTCCGGCTGGCGGGAGCGGTGAGCCTGCTCGTGGTGCAAGGCGGATCCGGATTCGTGATGCTGACGCTCCGTCACCTCACGACCCTGGTCACGCCGCCCTCGCGCGAAGCTGCGCGGGAGGTTGCGATCGAGGCGACCCGGGCGAAGAGGGGCATCGGATTGGCGGCCGTCAGAGGCTACGTCGACCACATCGCCGACGACGGCTTCACCGTGATGACTCCGGAGATCCGCGTTGGCGTGCGGATCGACGAGCTCACGGTCTTTCGGACCGAGGACAGCCTGGCGTCTCCCGGCGACATCCATCCGGGGTCAAGCGTTCAGATCACCGGGCGCCAGCAATTGGATGGCCGCTTCCTCGCCGATGTCGTCCTGGTGCGCCCCGCGCCGTAGCCGCCCCCGATGGAGACGTCGGTTCGCGAGGTCGCGCCCGTCGTGACCCGGGCGCTTCCCCGACCCCGACGGGGCGGTCGGCTGGCGATCTGGTGCGTCTTCGGTGTGCTGGCGCTGGTGTGGCTACACCCGCTGCTGCCGGTGCTGCGCACGGGCTGGCTCCACCCAGGGCCCGATCCGACCGGGCTCGGCCGCGCCGATTCCATGCTGACCGGGTGGATGCTCGGCTGGGCCGCCCACGCGCTGCGCACCGCGCCGCACCGGTTGTTCCACGCCAACATCTTCCATCCGCTGCCCTGGACCTTCGCATTCTCGGAGAACCTGCTGGCCGGCGCGCTGCTCGTGCTGCCCGTCGACCTCGTCGCGGGCGACCCGGTGCTCGACAACAACGCGCTCGTCATCGCGACGTTCGTACTGTCGGGCGCGGGCACCGCGCTGCTGCTGCGCGAGCTGGGCGCCGGCCTGCCGGCGGCCGTGCTCGCGGGCGTCCTGTTCGCGTTCGGCCCGGCGCGCTTCGGCGCCATCGGCCATCTGCACGCGCTCTCGGCGCAGTGGATGCCCTTCGCGCTGCTCGCGCTGCTGCGCTGCCTGCGGACGGGTCGCGGCGCCGTGGCGGTCGCGGTCACGCTGCTGCTGGTGGCGCTCAGCAGCGTCTACTACGCCTACTTCTTCGGACTCGCCGCCGCGCTCTTTCTCGCGTTCCACTGGCTGCTCGGCTGCCCGGCGGCCCCGGGCGGGCGGCGACGGGCCGTGGCCGGCGCCGTGGCGGCCGGCATGGGCGCGGCGATCGTGCTGGTTCCCTACGCCATCGCGCGCGACGTCTACGGGCTCGCCCGCGACACCCAGCAGGCCGCCTTCTTCGGCGCCGTCGGCCAGAGTTTTCTCGGCGCCGCAACGAATCCGCTCGGCTACCTCGCCCGTCGCTATCTCGCCGGCGAGAACCCGATGACGATCCTCGGGCCGGCCATGCTGATCCTGTTCGCCATCGGCGCGGCCGTCGGAGCACCGGCGCCCCGTGGGCGCCGACTGACGGCCTGCTTCGCGGCGGTCGCCGTCGCGATGGCATGCGTGGCGCTCGGGCCGGCGCTGCGCTGGAGCCCGCACCTGGAGGGCGGGCCGCCCGGCCCCTGGGCGCTGCTCGCCGCGCTCGTGCCCGGATGGGCGGCGTTGCGCGTACCGGTGCGCGCGGCCATCGTGGCGGTGCTCGCCGTCGCCGTGGTGGCCGGCTGCGGCGCGGACGCGCTCTGGCGCCGCGCCCGGACGCGCGGCGCACGAGCGGCGCTCGCCGCGCTCTTCGTCGCCATCGGCGTGGCGGAGAGCTGGCGCCCGCCATTCGTCGTCGAGCGGCTGCCGTGGGCCGGCGGCACGCGCTCGGAGGTGCATCGGTGGCTCGCCGAGCAGCCGGACCGCGACGCCGTCGTGGCGCTGCCCATCGGCAATCCGCTGCGCGACGCCTCGCACATGACGCGTGCGGCCGCGCATTGGCGCCCGCTCGTCAACGGCTACAGCGGCTTCACGCCCACCGCGGCGTACTTCCGCACCCTGCTGGCCGCCTTTCCCGACGCGCGGAGCATCGGCGTGCTGCACGAGATCGGCGTCCGCTGGGTGGTGGTCCATCCGGCCGAGACGCTGCCCCCCCAGAACACGCTCTGCGCGGGCGACCCGGCGCGCCTCGGCGCATGGGTGACGGTCGCGCACCGCGGCGCCGATGGGTGCGTCCTCGAGATTCGGGGGGCGCCGCCGGCGCCGGCGCCTCCGCCCGACCGGCCGCTGCCGCTGGCCGGGGTCCGGGTCACCACCTCCGGCGGCGACGCCGCCGCCGCGGCCATAGACGGCCGGGAGTCGACGCACTGGGTGCGCGCCGTGGAGCCGAGCCGCGAGGACTGGTTGCAACTCGACCTGCCGTCCACCGCGCTGCTGACGCGGGTGGTGCTCCGGCTCGGCCGGCACGCCGGCGAGCACCTGCGCCAGTGGCGACTCGAGACGTCGGCCGATGGCGCGGTGTGGGAGCCGGTCGCCGCCAACACGCTCCAAGCGCCGCCCTTCCGCGACCTGCGGGACGATCCGGCACGCCTGCGAACCGAGTTGCGCCTGCCCGCGCCCACGCCGGTGCGCCACCTCCGCATCGTGCGCACCGCGGCGCCGGACACGCCGCTCGACGTCTGGCCCGAATGGGTCGTGTGGGGCGTGCACGACGTCGAGCTCTTCGTCGCGCCGTAACGCGATGCCGTCAGGGAGCCGGCCCCACCAGGATGGTGCGGGCATGGACTTCGTGGTCGGGACCGTCCGTTCCCCAGACGATGACGCCGCGACCCGGGCGGAGATCCTGGAGGCGCGCGGGACCGTCCCGGCCGATCACGGCGGTGTGCGGGTCGATGCGCACCTCGCGCTCGCCGGCATACGCGCTCGCCACGAACGCGTCGTCGCCGAGCCGTGCGACCAGCCCGATCACGACGGGCGCCCCGGCCGGCAGCGCACCCGGGACGGCGGGACGCTGCACCGCCTCGTCGCGCAGCACGGCGGCCACGAGCAGCGCGGCCAGCCCCGCGTGCAGGACGACCAGCAGCGCGGTCCCCGCGCGACGGGCCAGCCGCCGCGCGCCAGGCTCAAGGGATGGCGACGACACCGACGTCCATCCATTCCGTGTGGAAGCTGGTCGGCTCGAACACCGTGATGCCGACCCGCACGATGTGCGGCCCCGGTGCGAGCCGCGACGGCAGCACGACGTCGACGTCCTCCACGACGAAGCCGCCGGGCGGCCACTCCACCTGCGTCGCGTAGCGCGCGAGATTGCCGAATCCCAGCTCGTGCGACTCGATCGTCCGGTCGTCCACCCGCGTCGACACCACCAGCGGGAGCGGCGCGGCGAGCCGCCACCGGGTCTCGAGCCGCACGCGCGGGCGCGGCGCGTCGGGCCACGGGGTGACCGAGGCACGTGTGAGCGTGACGGGACCGAGCACCGTGCCCGGGGCGATGAACGCCGCCGCCGGCGGCGCCGGCTCGACCAGGGCGGGTGGGCCGTCCACCCGCGCCAGCACCTGACCGAGCCGCCCGCCGAGGAGGATCGGCACGTACCAGCCATCGGCCGGCAACGCCCACGGAGCCTGGCCCGTGCGGCCGCTCGCCGTCGGTCGCCCGTCCGCCAGGGTGACGGTGGAGAAGCGCGGACCGGGCATCGGGTCCGGCGGCGGCGACTGGCTGGCCAGCCCCACGTCAGGCCGGAGCCCGACCACGTCGCGCCAGTAGGCCATGCCGGCCCCGAACGCGCCGCGGGGCGTGACCAGCACGGCGCCGCGCGGCAACATCGCCAGGGCGTTGCGGTCGAAGTCGGCGACGGCGGTATCGTCGCGGCGGTCGTTGCGTGCGAGCCCGTTGCGCGCCTGCGCCGCGAGGCCCGCTGCGACGAGCACGGCCGCCAGGCCGCCCAGCATGGTGCGCCGGCGCGGCGCGCCGGGCGCCAGGACCGCCAGGCCGCCATCCCACAGCGCCCAGGCGCCAAAGCCGGCGAACAGCGCCCAAACGACCCAACTGGGGAGGAAGAACACCTCGGGGTCCGGCACGGCGAACTGGGAGAACACGGCGGCGTTCGCCACCAGAATTCCGGCCAGCAGCCAGAACCGCGCCGGGTCGAGCGCCAGCACGACCCACATGCCCGCGAGCCCGAGCGCCACGCCCGGCAGCGTGAGATTGTCGGCGAGGAGCTGGAGGAAGAGCGTCAGCCGCTGCGGCAACGCGGAGAGCGGAAAGGCGAAGCGCAGGTTCGCGAAGGCGCCCGCAGTGTAGGACCACAAGGCGCCCAGCGTGACCGGGGGCTCGTTCGGATACACGTCGAAGCGCCCGCCCCGCAACGGGAGCCAG
Organism: uncultured delta proteobacterium; assembly: GCA_963851365.1. Classification (GTDB taxonomy): domain Bacteria; phylum Desulfobacterota; class Binatia; order DP-6; family DP-6; genus CAVQLX01. The sequence goes on from CAWKPA010000004.1 coordinate 750,219, forward strand.
AGGTATTGCGCAGCGCCGAGCAGGAACGCGCCGAACGCGAGCGCGATCTGACGTGGCCGCCGGAGCACACCGGGGTCCGTCAGCACCACGAACAGCGCGTAGGCCGGCGCATACAGCAGGTTCGAGAGGTGTGTCCCCAGGGACACACCGAGCGCGAGCCCGAACGCGGCGAAACGCCGCGTCGCCGCCGGTCGGTCGGCCCAGCGGAGCAGCAGCCAGACCGCGACGACCAGCGCCAGCACGTCGGCGGTATAGATCTCGGCGATCGCCGTCTGCGACCAGAACGTGCGCGAGATGCCGAACAGCAACGCCGCCGCCACGGCGATGAAGCGCGGCAAGCCCAGTCGATTGCCGACCAGGAACAGCATCCCCACCCCCGCCGCCCCAAGCACGGCCGACAGCAGGTTCATCCGCCAGGCCGGCTCGCCGATCGGCAGCGCGTGGATCGCGAGGAAGCCGAGCCACGTGTAGATCGGATAGCCGCTCGGATGCGGCACGCCGAGGCGCGCCGCGTTGAGCACCAGCTCGTGGCTGTCGCCCGGCGGAAAGACGAGGCCCGGCGCCAGGGTGGACAGATAGAGCGCCAGGGATACCCCGCCCGCCGCCAGCGCCACCCACCGGTCCCCCGCACGCATCGGGCCCGCTCCCTAGTCGAACAGCCGGCAAAGCGCCAACTCCGCTTGCATCCCCCGCTCGCCTGACGCACACGCTCCGCCGAGCCATGACACGCATCGCCGCCATCGACGCGGTGAAGGCGGCGGCCATCGTGGCCGTCGCGCTCACGCACAGCGGCATCGGGCCGTGGGAACCCGGCTACGGCGGCTGGGATTTCTGGCTGTGCGGCGTGCTCGTCAACTTCCAGGTGCCGGCGTTCCTGTTCGTCTCGGGCTTCCTCTATCGGCGCGCCACCCCGATCCCCGCCCGCGCCACCTGGCGCCGGCTCGCCCGCGTGATCGTGCCGTACCTCGTCGCCTCCCTCGTCGCCTATGCCGTCGGGCTGGCGCGGTTCCGCGACCTGGCGGACCTGGCGTTCCAGGTGGCCACCGGGTCGACCCTGGGCATCTATTATTTCGTGTTCCTGCTGGCGCTCTTCGTACCCACCATCTGGGTGCTGTCGCGCCTGCCCCCGCGCGCGCTGTGGGGACTCTGCGCCGCGCTCTGGGCGGTGGCGATCGCCACCGAGCTGTACGCCTACGCGCGCATCGTCGACACGACGCGCCCGCCGACGCTCGCGGGGTTCTTCTGGCTGGCCCGGTCGCCGTTCAACTTCAACTACGCGCTGTTCGTGACCGGCTGGCTGGCGGCGGCGCATCGCGACGACCTGGCGCGACTGGCCACGCGCCACCGCATCGCCTGCCTGCTCGCGTGCGCCGGCGCGGTCGCCCTGTTCTTGGGCGTCGCCGCGCGCTGGCCGTGGGCGATCGTCGGCACGCTCCGCATGCTCTACACGTTCGGCGTGGTGGGCCTGATCGCGCTCCTGACCCCGGCGCGGCCCGTGCCGCGACTCGTGGGGTTCCTGAGCGCGGCCAGCCTCGGGCTCTACCTCTACCACGCCATGTTCCAGGGGCCCGTGCGGCCGCTCGTCCACGGCTGGCCGGCCCCGGCGCGCATCCCCGCCGTCGCCGCCGGAGGCCTGCTGGGCGCCGGCGTGCTGTGCCGGCTCGGTACGGCGCTGCTCGGCCGGCGCGCACGTCTGGTGCTCGGTGCCTGAGCCGACCCGCAGCCCGCTGCGGGTCGGCTTCGCGCTGGTCGCGTTCACGCTGCTGACCCTGGCCGTGTTCCGGCCGACGCCCGGCGAGCTGAGCGGCACGCTGCCGGCGGCGGGCGGCAGCAGCGCCGACGCGTTGCTGCTCACCTGGGCCATGGACCACGTGTCACGCACCCTGTTCGCGGATCCGCGTGCGCTCTTCGACGCCGGCATCTTCCACCCGCTGCGCGACGCGCTCGCGCTGGGCGACCACATGATCGGCCAGGCGCTGCTCGGCCTGCCGATCCGGCTCGCCGGCGGCGGCCCGCTGCTCGCGTACAACCTGCTGAGCCTGGCCTCATACGCCGCCGGGGGGACGGCGATGTTCGCCTACGCCCGCAGCGTCGTCGGCGGCGGCGTGGTGCCGGGGCTGGTCGCGGGGATCGTCTTCGCGTTCACGCCGTACCGCTTCGCGTCGCCGCTCTGGCTCCAGGTCTTGTGGACCGCGTTCGTGCCCCTGGCGCTCCTCGCGTGGCTGCGTTTCGTCGCCACGCGCAGCGCGGCGGCGTGGACCGCCTGGGTCGCGTGCTGGATCGCGCAGGCGCTCATGGGACAGTACGTGGCGCTCTACTTCACCCTGGTGATGGGCGCGCTCGGCGCCTTCGCGCTCGTCGCCGCCCCGGCGCGGCGCGACCCGCGCCTCTGGCTCGGCACCCTGCTGGCGCCGCTGGTGGTCGGGCTCGCGCTGTGGCCCACCGTCGCGCCGTACCTGGCGCTGCGCGCCGCGCAAGGCACGGTGCGCACCGGCGGGCTCGACACCCCGCTGGCCTTCCTCTGGCCGGCGCCCGGCACGCTGCTCGGCTGGGCACTCCCGCGCCACGCGGCGGTGGCGCTCGGGCCGGGCATCGTCGCCTGGACGCTCGCGCTCGCGGGGCTGCTGCTCGGCCGGCACGGTCCCGTGCCACGGCTGGCGCTGCCCCGCCGCTTCGTCTGGGCCGTGCACGTGGTCGGCGTCGGCGCCTCGCTTGCGCTCGTGCTGGCGCCGCTCCGCTGGCAACACCTCCTGCCGGGCCTCGACATGGCGCGCAACTCGAATCGCGCGTTCTTCGTTGGCCTCGTCTTCGTGGCGGCGCTCGCGGCGAGCGCGACGCGCTGGCTCAACGCCCGCCGGCTGCGCGGCCGGCTCGCGGGGTTCGTCATCCTGGCGCTGGCGCTCGCCGACATGGGCCGCCCGCCGCGCGAGCACCAGGCGTTTCCGACCGCGGCGACGCTCTCGCCCGGTGTGCGGCGTCTCGCGGCCCTGCCCGCCGGATCGATCGTCTACGAGCGCGCCGACCTGCCAGACACGGTGGCGCTCGCCATGTACCACGCGATCTTCCACCGGCACCCGATGCCGATCGGGTACAGTGGGTTCCTGCCGCCCGGGGGCGACTACGTGACGCAGCGGCTGGCGACCTTCCCGTCGCCCGGCGCCGCGCGCCTCCTCCGCCAGCTCGGCGTGGGATGGGTCCTGCTGCGCACGCCGCACGGCACGGCCGCGACGACGTGATTGCGCGCGCGACGGCGCTCGGCGCCCGGCTCGACACGCGCGCCGGTCCGGAGCTGGTGTTCGACGTCCGCGACGTGGTCGTGCCGCCGCCGAACCCCCGCCGCCGCCGTGGTGACGCCGGCGCCGGCACAGCTGACATCGAGCAGCGGCGACGCGGGACTCGATCGGCTCGTCGACGGCGACCCCGCTACGCTCTGGAACGGCCCGCCCGTCGCCGGCGTCGCTCCGTCGCTGACGGTGGACCTGGGCGCGCTCGCCGCCGTCTCGGGGGTCGAGTTGATCGTGCCGCTCGACCGCGCGGCCGCCGCGTTCCGCGGCGAGGTCGCCGTATCCGACGACGGCCGACGCTGGCAGCCGCTCGCGGCCGTGTTCGAGCCGGTCGATCTCGACGGCTTCCTGATCGCGCCACCGGCGCAGGTCCGTCTTCGTCGCGCGCTGGCCCGCCGTGCCGGCACGCTTCCTGCGCCTCACCAACCCGTTCGTCTCGTTCTGGCAAGAGCAACTGGGCCTGCTGGCGGCGAACGCGACGCGAATGGGGCTCGCGGTCGACCTCGGCTGGCACGGCGACTGGATGCTGAGCGAGCTGCGCGTGCTCGAGGAGAACCGGGACGATCGGCCGCCCGGCGAGCCCCAGATCCGCGGTCGTCGCGACGAGGCGGCGCATCTCTGCGGTCCGGTCGAGAGACGAGATCATGGTGATCCGCACAGTGCCCTGACGCCCCGGTTTGCCGGCCCCCGACCGCGCCCTCTATGCTCACCGGGCATGGACGGCGGGGGCCCGGGCAACGACGACTGCGTGCTCTGCGGCGGGCGGGACGCCGAGCGGCTCTTCGTGAAGAACGGCTGGCCGCACGTGCGCTGTCGCAGCTGCGGCCTGGTATCGCTGCGCCCGCTGCCGACGGAGGCGGAGCTGGCCGCCCACCACGAGCGGTCATACGCCGACGGCGCATATGCGGACTTCGCCGCCGCCGAGCCGGTGCGCGACGCCGTGGCGGCCGACCGCCTCGCCCGGCTTCGGCCGCTCGCGCCGGCCGGGCCGTGGCTCGACGTCGGCGCGTCGGCGGGCGCGTTCGTCGCCGCCGCTGTCGCCGCGGGGCTCGACGCCGAGGGCATCGAGGTGTCCGCGTCGGCCGTGGCCCTGGCGCAACGGCGGCACCTGCCCGTCCGCCAGACGGCCGTCGAGGCCTTCGCGCCGGCCCGCGCCTATGCCGTGGTGACGGCGTTCGACGTGGTCGAACACCTGCCGCGGCCCGCACCGTTGCTGGCCCGCGTGCGCGAATGGCTCGCGCCCGGCGGGCTGCTCGCGCTCACGGTGCCGAACGTGGCCAGCCTGCCGGCGCGACTGCTGGGCCGCCACTGGTACTATTACGCCGCGCCCGATCACGTGCATCACTTCACGCCCGCCACCGTTGCCCGCCTCCTCGACACGGCGGGGTTCACCGACGTCGCGGTGCGACCCGTGCGGAAGCCGTTGCCGCTCGACTACGCCACCGCGCAAGCGGAACGCCTCGCGGCGCCGCTCGCTCCGCTGGTCCGACTGGGCGCGGCGGCGCTGCCGCGGCGGTGGCGCGACCGCCCGCTCCCCCTGCCGCTCGGCGAGATGCTGGTGACGGCGCGGCCCCGATGAACGAGACGCCCACGCTGCGCGACCACGTCGCGCGCTACTATGGCACGCTCTCCGCCAGCCAGATCGCGAGCGTCTGGGTGGAGGACTGGGTCGGCGCCCTGGTGCGTTCCGTGCCCGGCGCGCTGGGCTACGGACTCCGCTGGCTGCTCGCGAAGCTGCTCTTCGCCCGGCTCGACGGCCCCTGCTTCCTCTACCCCGGTGTCCGCATCCTCCATGCATACGGCATCCGCGCCGGCCGCAACTGGCGCGTGAACAGCGGCGTTTTCATCGACGCCCGCGGCGGGCTCACCATCGGCGACGACGTGCTGATCGGCCCGAACGTCGTGCTCGTCACCTCGGAGCACCAGTGGACCGACCCCGCGCGGCCGATCGCCGTGCAGGGGCACCGGGTCGAGCCCGTCACGATCGAGGACGACGTCTGGATCGGCGCCAACGCCGTCATCACGCCCGGCGTCACGCTGGCGCGCGGCACGGTGGTGGGCGCCGGGGCGGTGGTGACGGAGAGCACCGAGCCCTACACGATCGTCGGCGGCGTCCCGGCGCGGCGGATCGGCGACCGGCCGCGGAGCCCCGTGTGAAGCGCGCGTGGCCGGCGCTGCTGGCCATCCTCCTGCTCGGCGCGGCGCTCCGCATCTGGGGCCTCGACCAGGGTCTGCCCTTCACCATGAGCCGCCCCGACGAGCGCGAGGCGCTCGACCACACCGTGGCGTTCCCGACCGGCGACCTCGATCCCGGGTGGCTGGTCTACCCGAATCCGTTCTTCTGGCTGCTCTATGCGTGGATCGGGGGCGTGCTGGCCATCGGCCGCCTGGTCGACCCGACCCTACCCGACTACGCCACGCTGCTGCGGGAGCGCATGGGCGACGCCATTCTGGTCGGTCGCTGGCTCGCTGCCCTGGTCGGCACCGGCACGATCGCCATCGTGTGGACGCTGGCGCGCCGCACCGCCGGCACGCTCGCCGCCGTCGTCGCCGCGGCGCTGCTGGCGGTCTGCTTCCTCCACGTGCGCGACAGCCACGCGATGAAGGCCGACGTGTTTCTGACCGCCGCGGTGCCGGTCGTCTCGGCGCTGCTGGCGCGGTGGGTGGCGCCGCCGACGCGCGGGCACGCCGCCGGGCCGCCGGGATCGCGATCGGGCTCGCGACCAGTCTCAAGTACCCCGGCATCCTGCTGGTCGGTTCGGCGTGGCAGGCGGAGGCCATGCTGGGGCGCCGCGCGGGTGGCGACGGCTCGTGCCGGGCGCCGCGACGATCGCCATCGGACTGCTGGCGCTCGTGGTGTTCCTGGTGACTGAACCCGTTCCTGCTGAGCGACATCGCGCGCTTCTGGCACATCTTCTCGTTCTCGCTGCTGGCGGTCTTCGGCGAGCGCGCCGCGCTCGCGCCGGGGCCGGCGGTCGAGCTGCTCGACGCCGTCCGCGTTGGATCGAGAGCCGGACGTTCGTCTACCACGCCGCCGTCTCGTTGCGGCACGGCTTCGGGCTGGCGATGGCGCTGGCGAGCCCGGCACTGGTGGCGTGGGGGCTGCGCCGCGCGCGGCCGCCGCTCCTGCGCCTCGCCGCCGGCTTCTGCGTGCTCTACTTCCTCGTGATCGGGCTCTCGCAGGTGACGCAGTCGCGCTACCTGACGCCCATCCTGCCGCTCCTGGCGCTGCTCGCCGGCGCCGCGGTGGCCGCCGGCGCCGCACACGCGTCCGGCGCCGCCATGCGCGCCGCAATCGCCGGCGGCGCCCTCCTGCTGCTGGGCGCCGAGCCACTCGCGCAGCAGCGTCGCCCACGATCGCATCGCGGCGCACACCGACACGCGCGTGCTCGCGCAACGCTGGATGGCCGAGCACCTGCCGCCCGGCGCCGTCATCGCGCGCTTCGGCAGCAGCATCTTCCAGATCGCCGACCCCGAGCCGCCGAAGGGCGTGATCGCGGCCGAGCTGCCGCTCGGCTCGACCGATCTCGACGCCCATGGCGTCGGCTGGGTGGTGACGCACGAGCATCCGCTGCCGTTCTCGCGGCCATCGCCCGTCACCATGGCCAAGCTCGCCCCACGCCTCACGTTGCTGGCGACCTTCAGCCCGTTCCGCGACGGCACCGCCGGCCTCTACGAAGACCTCGACGCCTACTACATCCCCATCGCCGGTTCGCCGGCGTCGAGCGCCCGGGCCCGGTGGTGCGCATCTACCGGTGGGAGCCGGCGCGGTGAGTCGACGATCGCCCAGGACGTCCGTATTGATCATGTATGACGTGTTCGGCGAGGCGGATCGTGCGCGAACTGAAGGGGTGCCAGATCGACCTCAGGCACTCGCACACCGAACCATCGTTCGCGAGGCCAGCGTGATGACGTGTCTTTCGAAGGTGCGCGTGTTGGCGGCGACCGCCCTGACGGCGCTCTTCGCACTAGCTTCCCACGCCGTCGAGGTACCGGCCCAGACGGGCAACGAGTGCGCCGCCACCTGGCGGACGGGCAACGCCGAGGCCACGCCCGGCCGCAACCGCCGAAAGCCCTGGACCCTCACGTGCACGGACGGCGATCCGTCATGTGACCTCGATGGCCAAGTGAACAGCCGGTGCGCGGTCCAGTTGATCGCCTGCACCGGGCAAGGTGGCCCCGCGTGCACACCGCAGCGGCTCGTCGGGTTCAAGCTCGGCGGCAAGACCAGGCGCTTCGACGGACTCGGCGCCCCGGACGTCACGGTCGCGAGCTGCGGGTCCCCGGGCGTCGCCTCGCTGCGGCTGCGGGGCAAGGCCGGCAAGAGGCCCAAGCGGTCGCGCAAGGTGACCGTGTCCATGCAGTTCAAGACCATGCCGGGCGGCACGGGCCGGAACACGCTCGTCGTGCGATGCGTGCCCAATCCGGTCGGCATCGACCCGCTGCCGCCCCCCTGGGAGCCCTGCCCGGCGACCTGCCCGAACGACCCTGGGATCGCCCCCGCGCCAAGGCAACTATGCTTGCAGGTGCCGCTCCCCGACGCGACCACCGGCTCGAACGGGTCCGACCTCGACATCGGCTGGAACGGCGTCGCGCACGACTTCCCCGTCGTCGGCGGCGCCTCACTGCGCTACTGCCTCAGCAACTGTGACGGCGTGCACGACACGCTCTGTGACGCATCCGGCGACACCGGCCCCGGCACCCTCAATGGAGAAACCTTCGGCGCGCCGCTGCCGCTGCTGAGCGCCACCGTCCCGGTCTGCCTAGTCAACCGCTATCAGCCCGGCCCGATCACCGGCGAGTTCGATCTGGCGTCGGGCGCCGGCGGCGAGGGAGCGTCCGGCCCGAATCCCGTCGACCTCTTCTCCGACACCTATCTGCGGCTATCCACGCCGGGCGAGGATCTGCCCGCGCTGCGTGGTTCCGAACGCCAACGACGCGAACGCGCTGGGTCAGACCGGCGTCTGCTCGCCGACGGCCCGCAACGCGGGGGCCGCCTGCGTGGTGGATGGCTTCGTGCGGGTCGTCGGTGGCGAGGGCGATCCCGACTACACCTTGTCGAGCACGTGTCTGCCGCCTGGGGATGCCCAGAGTCCCGGTCCCGCCATCGCGTTGCCCCTGCGCTTGACGACCGGCCCCGCGGCGAGCGCGCCGGGGCCGAACCCGTGCCCGGGCCAGGCGCTGCCCGACCGCTGCGGCGCCGGCACGTGCAACGCGGCGTGCACCGACTGCGCCGGGTATGGGCCGAACGGCGAGTGCATCGACCCGAAGGGCGGCATCGCCCAGCAGTGCTGCTCGAACGACTCCGCGACGTCGTGCTTCCCCACCAAGGACGGTGGCACCATCGCGCGGCGGGGCATCCCCGGAACCGCCCGCGCGCTGTTCGCCTCGATCTTCTGTATCGCGCCCACAGCGAGGTCGCTGTTGTCGATCGACCCCGTCGGGTCGCCGGGTCCGGGCGCCCTGCTCCTCCCGGCCGATCCGATCACAGTGCTCCGCCACACCCCCTGAGCGGCGCGGCGATGGCCGCGCTCTCGCTGGAAGTGGTCAAGCGGAGGGCGACCGACTACGCTGGGGTCGTGATGGGCCCGGGGGATCGGACGGCGCCGCGGCGGGCCCGACCGCGGCGGATCGCGGGCGTACTCGGCCTGCTGCTCGTCCTGCGCGCGCTCACCGCGTGCGAGCGGGGTGCGACGATCCGCGATCTCGACGGCGACGGGATGATCCGGGTCGCGTGTCGTCGGCGACTCGAACACCGACGCGACGTGGCCCGGCGCCGGTCGCTCACGCTGGTGCGAGCTCGTCGCGCTGCAGAGCGCGCGCTGGAGCGCGGAGTGCGCTGGCCGCCACTCGCGTTTCTGAACGTGGCCCGCGGTGGCGCCACGGTGACCGACCCGGGCATCGACTGGCCCTGGGCGGGCGTGCAACGTGATCAGGCCCGCTCCTGGCACGCCGACCTGGCGATCGCGGCGTTCGGCACCAACGACCTGCGCGTCCTGCACCGCGATCCAGCCGCCGTCGTCGAGGGCTACCGCGACTTCGTCCGCGACTTCGACTCCGATTCCCGTGCTGATCGCGTTCACGCCTCCGTTCGCCGACGAGTCGGGACAGCCGTCGCCCGCCGTGGACGAGCTGAACCGCCTCCTGCGCGAGGCCTTCCCGCCAGAGCGGCTGATCGACTTCCACACCGGCGTCGACCCGGCGGCGCTGGACGACGGCGTGCACCTCCGCGACGCGGCCCAGGCGGAGCGCGCCGCTCGGGCGGCCGCGGCGCTGCAAACGCTGATGGAGGACGCGTACGGCCCCTGCGCCGCTACTGCACGTACCCCAGCGCCTCCAGCGCGCGCAGACGCTCGGGGTCGAGCGCCGACCGGTGCACGCCCGAGCTCGCGCTTCTCGACGTCGCAGCGGCGGCGGAACTCTGCGATCGCGTCGGCGCCGCGACGAGCCAGCGCGGGCTCCGCGAGCGGCGCGATCGCGGCGCTCCCAGCGATCCGTCGCGTCCGTCGAAGAGCGCGGCACCCGCCTCGGTGACGATCCAGGTGTGCGTCCCGTCGCGCAGCGACGTCTGGCGCGGCCCCCACAGCTGCTCGCTGAAGACGTGGCGATCGACCGGCTCGGCAGCGCTCCGCGCAGCTGCGGCGCCAGGCTCGATACCCGGCGAACCCCGGCGGCGCGCGCGACGCCCGCCAAGTCCAGGATGGTCGGCGCCACGTCCACCAGCGAAGCGATCGCCGGCACGCGGCGGGCCGCGCCCGACCGGCGGGTGCTGGACGATCAGGGGCACGTGCAGCTGCTCCGTGTGAACGCCCTTGGCGTGGCCGAAGCCACCACGCTCGCCGAATTCGGTACCGTGGTCCGACGTCACGAGCAGCACGATGCGGTCGAGGAGCCCCTCCCGTCGCGAGCCAGTCGAGGAGGCCGCCGAGCAGCTCGTCGGTGTAGCGCACGCCCACGTCGTAGTCCGCCTCCTGCCGCCGCCACTCCGGTGCGTCGGCGGGCGCGATGAAGAGCCCACGCAGATGCGGGCGGCGTCTTGTAGGGCATGTGCGGCTCGTAGGTGTGGAGGAACAGGAAGAACGGCTCGGGTCCGCGTCGCGCCAGCCACTCCTGCGGCGAGCGCGATCCCGGTGTGGAACGCGCCGAGGCCGTCCGGCGGGTTGGGTCCAGTCGCGGTAGCGGTCGAAGCCGCGATCGAAGCCCGCCTCGCCCTTGATGAGCCCGTCCTCGGTGATGGCCGCGGTCGCATACCCGTGCACCGCCAGCAGTTCCGCGAGCGTCGGGATGGCCGGCGCCAGGACGGCGTTCGGCACGGTCACGCGGTGCGCGCACGGCGGCAGGGACGTGAGCATCGACATGTGCGCGCCGGTGGTGGACGGGAAGGTCGAGTACACGCGCTCGAAGACCACCGAACGCCGGGCGAGCTCGTCGAGCCGCGGCGTGGTCGTCCCGGGCGGCGCCGTAGGCACCGACGTGGTCCGCCCGGAGCGTGTCGAGCGACAGCAGCAGCACGCTCGGGCGCGGGTCGGGCGCCGGCGACGCGGACGCGCAGCGTCGGGCGAGCCCAGGTTCCGGCGTGCGGCGCCGCGTCGCCGGCGGCGATCCGGCCGCGCAGTCGCAGTCGATACCGGCCGCCCCGCCAGGGTCGAGAGATCGACGGTGTCGATCCTGCCATCCGCGGTCGGCGGCCCGCGCGGTCGGGTCGAGGGTGCGGCGCCAGACGGTCGCCACAGGCACGGGCGTCGTCGGCATCGAGCAGCTCGGCCTCGAACGTCACGGGCGCCAGGCCCGCCGCGGCGACGTCGTGGACAGCCGCCGCGAGCGAGAGCGCGGCGCCGTCCGCGATCGGCGGCAGCGGGAGCTCCAAGTCCGCGAGCGCCAGCGGCCAGGCCCATACCGCATACGCGACGCGGGTGCCCGGCGGATGCCGTCGCCGCGGATCGTCACCGATCGCCGGGGGGCGCGCGGCCGCGACCGCGACCTGCGGCAGCCTGCGCATCGTAGACTCCTGGCGGAGGACCCCGCCGAGGGCACCGTGCCGGCGCGTCGCCCTCAGCAGCCGAGGCAGGTCGCGCATCACGAGGCGGGCGGCGGCGAGCCGCGGACCGCCGTCCATCGCGTACGCCTCGACCTCGATCGCGACGGGCCCGGCGCCCGCCGGCAGTGCGCCCAGCGGCACCAGGAGCTCGCCGCCGGCGGCCGACGGCGACCCTTGTGCGCAGCCAGCAGGACCGGCGTGGCGCAGCTCGTGCCGGCCGCGTCTCGCCCGCGACGGTGCAGGGCGTGAATCGACTCGCGTCGCCGAGCCGCTCGAGCGCTGCCGCGGGCCACCAGCCCACAGCGTCCAGGCGAACCCGGCAGCGACGATCCCACGCGGTGCAGGCACGGGCTGGGCCATACGCGGGCACCCGCTACCGGGCAAGCGAAGCGGGGCCGATCGCGCGCGGGCGGCGCGGGGCAACGGTTCGGCTTCGCCGACCTCCTGATCGGAGCGCTGGCGACCGAGCGCGCCGCAGCCGCCTGGTTGGGGGCGGCGCCGGCCGTCAGTCCCGCGCAGCGCCCGCAGGAGCGCTGGCGTTCTCATGGACGATCGTTGAGGCTATCACATGGCCATGACGGCCGTGAACGTCGCCGAGCTCAAGAACCGCTTGAGCCACTACCTCCGCATGGTGCGCCGCGGGGAGTCCGTGCTGGTGCGAGACCGGGATCGCGTCATCGCCCGGATCGAGCCTGCCGGCGGGTCCGCCACGGTGCCAGAGGACGACGCCGAGCGCGTGTCGGAACTCGAGGCGCGCGGCATCCTGAAGCGAGGTCGGGGTCGCATCACCCGGGAGGTGTGGGCGCGTCGGCCCCGCACCAACGCCGATGCCGTCGCCATCCTCGTCCGTGAACGCCAGGACGATCGGTGAGGTTCTGGGACAGCTCGGCGCTCGTTCCGCTCGTCGTGCAACAGCCGACCTCCCCGGAGGCCGAGCGCTGGATCGCCGAGGACGCCGCCGTCGTCGCATGGACGTTCACGTCGGTCGAGTTGGTGTCGGCGGCGTAACGGCTGGTCCGAGAGGGTGCCCTCGCCGAGCGGGCCGCCCGTGAGGCCGAAGAGATCATTGGCAACCTCGTGGCCCGCGCGCACGTGGTTACCGACGTCGAACGCGTGAAAGCGACCGCCACCCGGCTCCTCCGCGTCCACGTGCTGCGCGCGGGGGACGCGCTCCAACTCGCTGCTGCGCTCGCCTGGCGCAGCGAGAACCCCGACGGCGCGTACCTCCTCACCTTCGATCAACGACTTGGCGACGCCGCTCGACGCGAAGGCTTCCGCGTCCTCCCGGACTGATCCACCACCCCGAGCGCGGCGCCTGCCGTCAGTCGCGCAGGTCGCCGGCGACTCGCCAGTGCACGAGGTCGCGCGAGCGGGCCAGCCCGATCCTGCCGTTTCCCCGGAGGTCGAAGCTGTCGCCGTCGAGCGAGCCGGCGTACGAGAGATAGCGGAAGCCGTCGTGCTCGCGCCAATCGGCCAGGTGTCCGCTGTTGGCGTGTCACGTCCCCGGCGCCACGAGCACCAGGTCGAGGACGCGCTCGAGCCCGTCGTCGCCGACGCGGAAGTCCTCGGGCCCGGCCTGCGGCAGCGCCCCCTCGCCCTGCACGCGCCGGCGCACGAGCGCCGCCAGGAAGGCGAACGCGGCCTTCACCACCGATTCGGGGAGCAGCTTGCGGAGCCCGAACGGGTCGAGCCGCAGGATGCGCTGCACCTGTGCGCCGCGCGCCCGCTCGTACGCCAGCACGCGCTCGGACGCGTGCACGCCCAACATGCGGGCGCCCGGCAGCACCGGCGCCGCCAGCGCCAGCAGCTCCGGCGCCGTCCATTCGCGCAGATGGTACGGATTCTCCGACACGGACATGAGCCGGTTCGGCGTCGTCACGATCAGCTCGCCGCCCGGCGCGACGCACGCCCGCAGCCCGCGCAGGAACCCGACCGGGTCGGGCAGGTGCTCGATCACCTGGAAGCTCACCACCAGGTCGAACCGCTCGCCCAGCGTCTCCAGGCGCTCGAGGTCGGCGACCCGATACGCCAGGTTGGGCGCGCGGTGGCGCGCCTGCGCCGTGGCGACGGGCTCGGCGCGGTCGATGCCGAGCACCGAGGTGGCGTGACCCGCCAGCAGCGCGGCGCCGTAGCCCTCGCCGCAGCCGGCGTCGAGCACGCGCTTCCCCTGGGCGCGCGCCGCCGCCCAGCGGTACGCGGCCAGGTGCCGCTCGAGGTCGACGGAGAACTCGGCTGCTCCGCCGCCGGGCAGGCGTTCTCCGGTGAAGATCGCGTCGCTCATGTCTTGTCGTCCTCGGGAGTCGCGCGGTGCCGGAGCGCCGCCTCGGCGAACGCGCGCACCTGCGGGTCGATGTCGCGGGCGAGCTCCGCGAGCCGCGGTTGCGCCGCGGCGTCGCCCAACGTGCCGAGCGCCCAGATGGCCGCGATGCGCGGGCCGTCATGGGAGTCGTCCAGCAGGGGCACCAGGTCGGGTGCGAGCGTGTCCAGGTACCGCGGCGCCGGCGATCCACGCGGTGGTCTCGCGCACGCGTGCGTCGTCGGCGCGGAGCCCCTCCGCCAGGCAACGCCGGCTCTCCTCGGGATGGACGCGGGTCATCTCGATCAGATAGCTCGGCACGGTGTCCTGGATGTCGTGCTTCTGGCGAGCCAGCAGCGCCACCAGGTCGCACAGCCGCTCGGGTTGTCCCAACGCGACCAGCGCCTGCGCCGCCAGCACCTGCAGCAGCGGCCGCTTCGACTCCTCGCGCAGCGCCGCCTCGAGCGCCGGGATGGCCTCGCGGTCGCCGGCCAGCCCGAGCGCCGTCGCGGCGAAGACGCCGATCTGGCGGCGGCTCTTCGGCTGCGACATCCACCAACGGACCTCCTTCACCGGCAGGTTGCCCATGTGGTCGCGTAGTTGCGCGGGCGGCGGGTCTTGCGGCGGGCCGATCACGTGGCGGTCCCCGAACTCGCGCAGCACCAACAGCGAGAGCGCGCCCGTCGCCTCGCCCTTCACGCGCGCGCCCGCGGTCTGCACCGTGTCGAGCAGGAAATCGACGGCGCGCGCGTCGCCCGATTCCGCCAGGTTGCGCAGGAGCAGCAGCTGCGACGCCTCGTCGGGCGCCACGCGCGCGGCGAGCGGCTCGATGCCGGCGGCGCCGCCCGCCTCGTCGAGGAAGCGCTTCACCGCCGCGCGCCGCCGTTCGCGGTCGGGGTCGCCCAGCTCGGCCATCAGCGTGTCGAGCGCCGGGGGGTCGAGAAACTGCCGGACGACGGGCTGGCCGCGCCGCTGGTCCGCGCGCACCAGCACGTCGTACCGGCCGAGCCGCGCCTCCAGCACGTAGTGGCGGCGCAGCCACTCGCGCAGCATGAAGTAGTACGCCGGCGCTTCCGAGAAGAAGCCCAGGCGACGGTTCATGGTGACGACGTAGCGCGGCGGGTCGGCGGCCAGCGCGCGGACGATCTCCGCCTCGGCGCGATGGTCCGGCCGGCCGGGGAAGAAATAGTCGTGCGGAGTCGGCGTGGGGTGGCCGAGCGCGTACGGCACCAGCGCCAGCGCGGGGAACGCGAACAGCGACTCGCCGGGATCGAGGCGCTCGCGGAGGTGGTCGAGCACCGCGTTGAGCGCGCGCAGGTCGGCCGAGCGACTGCCCTCGAGGTGGATCGGCGCCTTCGGGGTCGCCAGCGACACCTGCGGCGTGCCGAGCGGGCCCGCGTAGTTCGGCACCGCCGCCACCAGCGCGAGCGCCGCGCCCCCGGCGGCCGCGAGTCCCCGCATCGCCGGCGCCGGCGTCCCCAGCACGTCGGCCCAGGCGCGCGCCATGCGCGCCGTGCACGCCGCCGCCAGCACGAGCGCCGAGGGCAGCGCCACGATGAGGTGCATGGTGTCGACGCGCGGGTAGAGCGTCACGTACATGCAGAGCGCGAACACGGTGAGATTCAGGAATCGCCGCCCCGCGAGCCCGAGCCGACTGGTCGCGCCGCGGAGCCGCCGCAGCACGTGGAGCGACGCCGCGACGCCCATGATCGGCACCAGGAAGAACCCCACGTGCTGCGCCTGCCAGACGATCGACCGGGCGAGTCCCTCGGGGATGCGGGCCCAGCTGAAGAGCAGGGTGCCGAACACCGCGGTGCCGATCCCGATCGCCCACGCGGCGTGGCGCACGTGGACGTGCCGGCGGTCGGCCGCGATGCCGAGCACGCCCACCGCGACCAGCCCGAGCGCGACCACCGCGGGCCAGCTGGCCGGGAAGCCGATCGGCATCGGGTAAGGCGTGGCGTAGATGGCGTCGGCCTCGGATCCGATGAGCAGCACGTCCCGCAGGAAGGCCAACGGACCGAGCGCCACGAGGAAGTACGCCACCCACGGCAACGTGACGGCCAGCCCGGTGGCGGCGAGCGTCCCGATGGCGGGCCAGAGGCGGAGCGGGGTGCCCTCGGGCGCGCGCGCCCACAGGAGACGCGCCGCCAGCAACGCGATGGGCGGGCCACAGATGGTCGGGAACTCGGCCCCGACCACCGCGAACCCGAAGGCCGCCAGCAGCACCAGGGCGGCGAGCCCGAGCAGCGCGCGGGCCGGGTGGCGGTCGGGGTCGCCGTCCCCGGCGCGCAGGAACGCCAGCACGATGCCGCAGGCGAGCACGGCGAGCACACCGGAGTTCGGCTTGAAGGAGAACGCGAGGCCGCAGGCGAGCCCCGCGACGATGAGCGGGCCGTGCCCGCCGCGCACGAGGTGGCGGTCCATCGCCCACTGCGCCACCAGGAAGGCGAGGATCGCGTACCACGACGGGTACGGGATGTTGAACGATGCGAAGTCGCCGACGAACGCCGGCAGGAACGCCGCCCACCCGAGCGCGGCCACGCCCGCCAGCGCGCTCCGGGCCCACGGGCGCGCCAGCACGAAGATCATCGCCACCGCCGCCGCATTGACGGCCACCAGCACCCAGCGGATCGGCAGCACGGACTCGCCGGTGAGGCCGAGCAGCCAGGCGTTCAGGTAGAACGCGCCCGGGGTGTAGCCGGTGTGGAAGTCGAGGTAGGGCTGTTCGCCGCGCAGCGTCCGGGCGATCTGGAGCAGGATGAGCCCCTCGTCCTCCAGGTTGATACCGTAGCCGACGAAGCTCAGGAAATACGCCGCGGCCGCCGCGAAGACGGCGGCGGGGCCGAGGAAGCTGGACGCGGATCGGCGCACGGCGCGGGAGTCTAGCGCGCGGCGCTCCCGGCTGGCCAGCGACGGCGGTCCGGACGGACGAGCCAGCGCTCGAACCAGTCGAGCCCCTGCCGCCGCGCCTCGGCGCCGAGGTCGTGGCCCCCGCCGGGCACGACGGCGAACCGGAAGCGCCCGCGCTGCCCCGCCCGCGCGTATGCACGCGAGAGCGCGCGGGCGGTCGCGCGCGCACACGCGATCGGCACCGCGTGGTCCGCGTCGCCGTTCAGCATCAGCACGGCGGCGTGCACCAGCCGCTCGGGGTGTCGGATCGGCTCGTGCGCGCGGAGAAACGCCGCGAAGTCGGGCGCGGGTTCGAACGGCTCCGCGCCCCCGAGACCCAGAGGCGAGTCAGCCAGGAATCGCCGGTAGTCGCCGCAGGCGGCGATCACGACCGCGGCGACGATCCGGCGATCGGCGGCCGTGGCTTGCAGCGCCGTGAACCCGTTGGTGGAAACGCCGGCGATCCCGATGCGGGTCGGGTCGATCTCCGGCACACCCGCCAGCCAATCGAGCACCCGCGGTATGGTTCGGGTCGCGTTGTCGGTGATGAGCTGGAAATAGCCCTGGCCGACGGTGTGCGGACTCGGAGCGGCGAGCATCCACTTGCCCCAGGTCCGCGACGCCGGCGGCGGCGCGGGGGGCGCCAAGCCGCGCAGCATGTCCCAGTGCACCTGGAACGAGACGGCGGCCATGCCGCGCGCCCGGATCGGCTCCTCTTGCCCGAAGAGCGTCAGCACCGCGGGGACGCGTCCCGGCGCCGCGGGCGGGAGCGCCACGCGGATGGTGATGAACCCCTTGTCCAGGCTGCCCTCGCGGACGTCCGGATCGGGCGCAGCCTCGGCCGCCGGCCCCGGATTCGAGCCGGGCGCGGGCGCGCGCCGCGGGCCGCACCCCGCGAGCGCGGCCACGAGGCCCAGGATCAGACCGGCGCGGAACACCCGGGGGACCATGGCGGCGAACCAGCCGGGACGCAACGGCCACCGGCGGCGAACTTGAGGTCGGGGCGGCGCCTTGCGATGATGCCGCGCGCATGTCGGCGACGCCGCGGCTTTCCGTCATCGTGCCCGTGTTCAACGAGGTGGGCACCGTCCGCACGCTCCTCGAGCGTGTGATGGCCGTCCCCATTCCGAAAGAGATCATCGTCGTCGACGACTGCTCGACAGACGGCACCCGGACCGTCCTGGAGGAGTTCCGCGCCGCCACGCCCGACACCGAGGCGAACCGGTTGCTCGTCCGCTTCCACGAGCGGAATCAGGGCAAGGGCGCCGCGGTGCGCACCGGAGTTGCGGACGTCTCGGGCGAGATCGCGATCATCCAGGACGCCGACCTCGAGTACGACCCGAACGAATACCCGCGGCTCATGCAACCCATCCTCGACGGGCACGCGGACGTCGTGTTCGGCTCGCGCTTCTCCGGCAGCCCCCGCCGCGTGCTGTTCTTCTGGCACACGGTGGCCAACAAGCTGCTGACACTGCTGTCGAACATGTGCACCAACCTCAACCTCACCGACATGGAGACGTGCTACAAGGCCTTCCGCGCCGACATCCTGAAGGGCATTCCGATCCGGTCGAACCGCTTCGGGCTCGAGCCCGAGCTGACGGCGAAAGTGGGGCACCTGCGGTGCCGGCTCTACGAGGTCCCGATCTCGTACCACGGCCGGCAGTACGCCGAGGGCAAGAAGATCGGCTGGAAGGACGCTTTCTCGGCCGTCTGGACCATCCTGCGCTTCGCGGTCGCGCCGGACATCGGCCGCGACGACGCCGGCTTCACCACGCTCCGGCGCGTCGAGGTCTTGAAGCGCTACAACCGCTTTCTCTGGGACCTGGTGCAGCCCTTCGTCGGCCGCCGCATCCTCGAGATCGGCTCGGGCACCGGGCTGATGACCCGCTACCTCTCGAAGCGCGAGCGCGTCGTCGCCACCGACATCGACGAACAGTACGTCGAGTTCCTGTCGCGCCAGTTCGCCGGCAACCCGAACGTCACCGTCCGCCACCTCGATCTCGCGCAGCTGAACGGCGCCGGCGACGGCATCCCCCGCCGCGCCTTCGACACCGTGGTGTGCTCGAACGTGCTCGAGCACATCGAAGACGACGCGCGCGCGCTGGCCGCCCTGCGCGGCGTGCTCGAACCGGGCGGGCGCCTGGTATTGATCGTTCCCGCCGTGAAGGGCCTCTACGGCGAGATCGACCGCGCGATCCACCACTACCGGCGCTACTCGCGCGACGAGATCGCCTCCAAGCTGCGCGGCGCGGGTCTCGACGTGGAGCATCTCTCCTACTTCAACATGCTCGGCATCCCGGGCTGGTGGCTGAACGCAGTCGTGCTGCGTCGCCGGACGGTTCCCGGGTTCCAGGCGAGGATCAACGACCTGCTCGTGCCCTGGCTGCGCCTGGAGCGGGAGTTCGGCCCGCCGGTCGGGATGTCGCTGCTCGCGGTCGGTCGGGTCGCGACCGCCGCGCTACCGGGCGCAGAACCAGGCGCCGGCGAACCCGTCCACCAGTGAGCCGACCTGCGCGACGATCGCCTGGTGGTCGGCCGCGCTGCAGGTCCCGCAGCCCCCGCGGCGGCTCGTCGCCGCCCGGTAGTCGGCGGCGGCGGCGTCACGACACGCGGCCAGCGCCAACGGGTCCGGTGCGAGGACGGTCCGATACGCCGCGGTGCAGCGGGCACGCGCCCGGTACAAGCGGCCGGCCGCCTGGCCCAGCGACCGGCGGCAGCGCGCATCCGACCCCGCGCAGTCGAAGCGGCGCCCGGGCGTCGCGACGAGGGCTTGCGTCAACTCGACACCGGCCCAGCGCGAAGCGATCAGGCAGCTCGGACACGCGAACAGGATCGGCCGGGCGCGGAAGCGCGCATCCGCGTGCAGCAGGCAGGCCGCCTGCTGCTCGCCGCTCCTGGTCGCCACGCAGCGCAACGCCCGCGCGGCCAGCGACGAGCCGGCCTCCGACGCGCGCTGCGCGCACGTCGCGGCCGCCCCGTCCGGCGCCTGTCCGCCGCCGATCTCGTCGCCCACGTCCACGGCGACGAGATGGCTCGGCGCGACGAGCGGGCCGCCCTGCGCAAGCGTCTCGACGGCGCCGTCGGCGGGCGAGAGGCGGAAGACCGCGTTGGCGGCCTGGTCGGCGACCAGCAAGCGACCGTCCGGTTCCCGCAGCAGCGCAGACGGGCTCACGAACGGCGCGCCCTCGCGCACCGTCGTGGTGATGCCGGTGGCGAGATCGACGGCGCGGACCGCCGGCGGCCCCGGTTCGGCAGCCGCCGACTCGGCGACGAACAGCGTCGCACCGTCGGCGGACAACGCCACCCCGAAGGGATCGCGCCACACCGCGCCGGTGGCCAACGGCGCCCAGGTGCCCGCCGCCAGGTCCACGCGCGCCAGGTTGCCGATGCCGGTGAAGGCACAGCACCCCGCGTCGGCCACCAGCAGGTCGGTGGGGCCGGCGAAGACGAACCCGACCGGGTTCCACCCGCAGCAGTCCGGCACCACACGCGTGCACGCGCCGGTCGCGGGGTCGACGTCGAACAAGGCGCCCTGCCGGAGCACGGCGCCGGACGGCAGGGCGAAGTGGCTGCCGGCGTCGATGTCGGCGAGAACCACCCGGCCGTCGGGACCGCGCACCAGCGCGAACGGATTGGCGAGCACGCCGGGGAGGCTGATCTGCGTCGCGAGGCGGGCGCGCACGGCAACGCGCAGCAGCAGGCCGTCGGTATCGTCCGTGGTGGCGGCGACCCAGTCGGCGACGAGGAGATCGCCGTCGGGCAGCACCACCGCGCCGGCGGGGTGCACAGGCGGCGGGGTCACGTGCACCGCGACCGCGACGCCGGTTCCCGGGTCGAGCCGCACGAAGCCCCCGGGCTGCGACACCAGGACGTCGCCTCGACGGACGGTGGCGGCGGCGGGCGCGACCGCGACGAGGACGAGCCCGAGGAACGCCCGCAGTGCCGACGGCATGCCCCGCATTCTGACCCGAATGCCAGCGCCGGCACAACGACGATCCCGGAACCGCGCTTGACCTCCGGCCGGCCCTCGGGTCACCCTGACTCGGTGACCCTTCCCTGGCGGCAGGCCATCGTCGTGGGCGCCTCGTCCGGCATCGGCGAGGCCATCGCCCGGCAGCTCGGCGCCGCAGGATGCCGCGTGGCGCTGGTGGCGCGCCGGCGCGAGGCGCTCGAGCGCCTGGCGGGGGAAATCGGCGCCGGCCAGACGCTGGTGTTCCCGCACGACGTCACACGCGGCGACGACGTGGCCACGCTGTTCCCCGAAATCTGTCGCGCGCTGGGCGGCCTGGATCTCTTCGTCTACGCCGCTGGTGTGATGCCTGCCGTGGGCGCCGACGAGTGGGACTTCGCCAAGGACCGCGACATCGTCGCCGTGAACGTGCTGGGCGCCATGGCCTGGATCAACCAGGCGGCGCAGCGGTTCGAGCGCGGCCGCGCCGGAACGCTGGTCGCGCTGTCGTCGGTTGCCGGCGACCGCGGGCGACGCGGCAACCCCGCCTACCACGCCTCGAAGGCGGCGCTCGACACGTTCCTCGAGTCGGTGCGCAACCGCGTCGGCCGCTTCGGCGTGCGCGTGGTCACCGTGAAGCCCGGCCCCGTCGACACGCCGCTGACCCGCGAGATGGATCGGGCCAAGCTACCCTTCCTGATCTCCGCCGGCGACGCCGCGCGCGCCACGCTCGCCGCCGCCGCCCGCGGCACGCGCGTCGCCTACGTGCCGGGACGCTGGCGGCCGATCATGTTCGTCCTCCGCAACATCCCCTCCGTGATCTTCCAGCGGCTCGATCTCTGACCGATGAGCGTCGTCGCCCTCCCCCGCCGCCCGCCCACCGCCGCCAGCGCGCCGCTGCCGATGGACCGCCTCGAGCGCCTCTGGGCGTGGGGCGGCGCCGACAGCGCCATGAGCTGGGTCTGGCGGCCCACCACGGTGGAGGGCCTGCGCCGCGCCGTCGCGCACGCGGCGGCGCTCGACCTGCCCGTCGGGCTGCGCGGTGCGGGCTGCAGCTACGGCGACGCGTCGCTCGCGCCGGAGGGCGTGTCGCTCGACTGCTCGCGCATGACCCGCGTGCTCGACTGGAACCCCGACACCGGCGTGATCCGCGTCGAACCCGGCGTCACCATCCGCCAGCTCTGGCAGTACGTCCTGGAGGACGGCTGGTGGCCGCCCGTGGTGACCGGCACCATGGCGATCACGCTCGGCGGCGCCGCTGGCATGAACGTCCACGGCAAGAACGCCTGGAAGCTGGGCCCCATCGGCGACCACCTGCGGGCGGTCGACCTCCTGCTGGCGTCGGGCGAGGTGGTGCACTGCTCGCGCGACGAGCGACCCGACCTGTTCCATGCCGCGATCGGCGGCTTCGGCATGCTCGGCTGTTTCACGGCGCTCGAGCTGCAGCTGGAACGCATCCACTCCGGCCTGATCGAGGTCGAGGCCGTGCCGGCCCGGTCACTGGGCGACATGCTCGACGTCTTTGACCGCGCGCCTCGACACGGCAGACTACCTGGTGGGCTGGATGGACACCTTCGCCGGCGGGCAGGCGCTCGGACGCGGCCTGGTCCACGCGGCCTACCACTTGCCGCCCGGCGAGGACCGGCGGGCGGCGCAGACGTTGCGCCCGGCGCGCCAGGAGCTGCCGCCGACGCTGCTCGGCGTCGTGCCGAAATCGGCGATGTGGCGCTTCATGCGACCGTTCACCAACCCGCCTGGGCGTGCGGCTCGTCAACGCGGCCAAGTACCATTTGAGCGCCCGCCGAGGGGCACTTCCGCTACCGCCAACCACATGTGGCGTTTCACTTCCTGCTCGACTACGTGCCCGACTGGAAGCGCGCCTACGGGCCCGGCGGCCTGATCCAGTTCCAGGCATTCGTGCCCGCCGACGCCGGGCACGCCACCTACACCGAGCTGCTCGACCCGGTCGCACCAGGCCGGCATCGTGCCCTACCTGGGCGTGCTGAAGCGCCATCGTCCCGATCCGTTCTGGATGACCCACGGCGCTCGACGGCTGGTCGCTGGCCATGGACTTTCGCGTCACGCGGCGGAGCCGCACGCGGCTCTGGCAGCATTGCGGCACGCTGGCGCGCGTCGTCCGCGACGCCGGCGGCCGCTTCTACTACGCCAAGGATTCGACCCTCGCCCCCGACGACCTCGGCGACTACTTCGAGGAAGAACGCGTCCGCCGGTTCCTGGCGCTCAAGCGCCAGCTGGACCCCGGTGGCCGCTGGCAGACCGCGCTCTGGCAGCGGCTGTTCGCGGGCCGTTGAGCCGCCACGGGCCTCACTCCTCGAAGCGCCCGTGCCGGCCGGCGCCGCCCGCGAAGCGCGCGGCGCCCGCCGTCGTCTCGCCCGACGCGATCACCGCGAGGCCGCGGCGCGTCTCGTTGCGCAGCGCCGCCGGCACGTCGAGCGCCCACTGCTCGTAGGACGACAGCCGGTCTGCGCGGAGACAGCGCGGCGGAAAGCGTGCGAGCTGCCGCGCCAGCGCGATGGCGGCGTCGCGCGCCTCGCCCGGCTCGACGAGCCGGTTGGCCAGCCCCATGCGGAACGCTTCGTCGCCCGACACGCCGCGACCGGTCAGGATCAGATCGAGCGCGTGGCTGTGCCCGATCAGCCGCGGGAGCCGCACCGTGCCACCGTCGACCAGCGGCACGCCCCAACGCCGGCAGTAGACGCCGAACACGGCATCCCGCGCGGCCACCCGGAGGTCGCACCACGCGGCTAGCTCGAGCCCGCCGGCGACCGCATGCCCTTCGACCGCCGCCACCACGGGTTTCGAGAGCAGCATCCGCGTCGGCCCCATCGGGCCGTCGCCGTCCTCCGCCACCCGATTGCCGCGCCCCACCGTCACGCCCTTCAGGTCGGCGCCGGCGCAGAACGTGCCGCCCGCCCCCGTCAACACCGCGACGGCCAGCGCGTCGTCGGCGTCGAAGCGCCGAAACGCCTCAACCAGCGCCTCCGCCGTGGGGCGATCGACGGCATTGCGGACCTCGGGCCGGTCGATCGTGACGATCGCCACCGGCCCATCGACGTCCCATCGTACCGTCGCCATGCGCTCCTCCGTCACTGCAGCGTCGGACGCGCGGCGGCAACCGCCAGGAACGCGCACCCGCCGACGTCCTCACCATCGATCGACAGCCGCACGTCGTAGCGCCCTGGCCGCGGCACCCGGAGCGCCGCCAGCGCGGCGGCGAACACGCTCTCGAAACGCCCGCTGACCTCGCTCGGCGTGCGCGCCTCCAGCCGCCCCGCGACCTCGACCCGGAAGTCGCCGTCCGCGTTGGTGATGGCGAGCGTGACCGGGTGCGTACCCGGCGCGTCGAGCGCGATGCGCGCGAAGACCCGGAACGACGGCAGCGGCTGCGCGAAGTCCGCCACGTTGAAAGTGTCGAAGAAGCCCGACCAGCGTGTGCTTGTTGCCGTGCTCGAAGCGCACGTCGTCGCAGAGCGTGCAGAAGAGAAGCTGCGCCACGGCCGTGGCCTAGAGCAGCCGACCCGGACGGTCAAGCGCGACGGCGACGCCTCCGGCGCTTCGACATCCCGGCGGGACGCGCTATAGCGCGTCGGGCGTGAGGTGGGTGTACGCGGCGACCGCCACGGTCCTCGTCGTCGTGGCGACGCTCGGCCGCCAGATGGCGGTCCGGGGCGCCGACTCCGGGGACCTGATGCCCTATCACTACTTCGTCGCGGAGTACGCGGCGACGACGGTCCTCGGCGGGGCGCTGCCCACCTGGAATCCGTGGCAGCTCTGCGGGATGCCGCTGATCGCGGCACTCGAGGGCGGCGTGTTCTATCCCCCCCATTGGGTGCATCTGGTCCTGCCCACGCCGCTCGCCTTCGGCGCCATCACCCTGGGCCACATGCTGCTGGTGGCGTTCGGCCTCCTCGCGTTCGCGCGGCGGGCGGGTCTCGGCGCCCTCGCCGGCGTCGTCGCGGTGATCGTGCTCGCCACCCGCGGCACGTTCCCGTCGATGTACATGAGCGAGAACCTGATCGCGGCCGCCGCCTGGCTCCCCCTCGGCATGTACGCCGTGGTGGCGCTGGTCGAACGGCCGAGGCGGCGCGCGATCGCGCTGCTCGCCGCCTGCGTCGGCATGAGCCTCCTCGGCGGCCACCCGCAGATCAGCGCGTACGTCGTCTACGCGTGGGCCTCGCTGCTGGTGGTATGGTGTCTCGGCCACACGCCGTGGCGCCGGCACTGGGGGCGCGTCGGCGTGGGGTTCGCCGCCGCGCTCGCGCTCGGCGCCGCGCTCGCCGCGGTGCAACTCGTGCCGACGATGGAGCTGGTCCGGGCGAGCACCCGCGAGACCGCGGCGCTCTCCACGGAGCGGATGCTCGCCCTCGGCCCGTGGGGCCCGGGCGTGTCGCAGCTCCTCCGCGATCCGATCATGGGCAACAGTCGATCCTTCGGGGGCCTCGTCCTCGCGTGCGCCCTCGCGGGGCTGCTCGGCCGGCGCCACCGCCTCCTCGCGGGGTGGGCGCTCGGCTTGGCGGCCGTGTGCGCGGTGTTCGCGCTCGGACCGCTCTCGCCCGCGTTCCCGCTCTACCTGGCCATCCCGCCGTTCGCCTGGTTCCGCTTTCCGTCGCGGCTGACCTTTCTGGTCGACTTCGGCATCGCCATCGCCGCGGCCTGCGGGGTCCAGCACCTGCTGCGCGCACGCGGGACGATCGACCAGAGGGAACGCGTCGCGGGTTGGACCGCGCCGCTGCTGCTCGCAGCCGTGACCTTCGCCGCCGTCCGCGTCCAGCCCGTCGGATGGCCGTGGCTCGTGCTGGCGTCGATCCTGGTCCTGGCCCTGGCGAGCGCACGACCGACGCGGTGGGCGCGCGTGGCAACGGGCGCCGTCCTCGCCGGCGCCATGATCGAACTGGCGCTGCTGCCGACGTTCGCCGGCTCGTTCCCCTTCCTGCCCCGGCAGGTCGAGCACGTCTTCCGCCACGCGCCCGGCTTCGCCGCCGTCCGCGCCCTCGCCGGTCACGACCGCATCTGGCTCGTGGGCGCGTGGCAGTCGCTCGCCAGCACACCGAAGCAGGCGACCCACGCGCGCGTCCGGAGCCTGGACGACTACGCGCCGATCAACCTGCAGCGCCAAGCGCAGTACCTCACCTTTTTCGCCCAGGGCGCCGCGGCGCCCCGCGACCCGCACGCCACCTTCAATGGGCGCCTGCCGATGCCGCTGCCGCGCCCCGACGTCGCGCCCGCCCAGGCACGCCGCCGGCTCCTCGACGTCGCGGCGGTGCGCTACGTCGTCGCCGATCCGGCGGCGCCGAACCCTGATCTCGACGCGTTCTTGCAGGCGGGAGGATTCCGGCGGGTCGACATCACCGGCGAACTCGAGGCTTGGGAGAATCCGCGCGTGGTCCCGCGCGCGTACACGGTCTATCGCACCGAACGCGCCCCCGCCGCGGATGCGCTGCTCGACGCCATGTCGGCGGAGACGTTCGATCCCCTGGTCCTCAGCTTCGTCGAGGACGACGTGGGACTCGTGGCCGGGGTCGGCGCGCCCCCGCGGGGCGGGGCGGCCTCCTTCGTGATCGACGACCCGACCGTCGTCGCCCTCGACGTGACCATGGAGGCGCCAGGACTCGTGGTGCTGTCGGACACGCACTTCACCGGCTGGCAGGCAACCGTGGACGGCGCCCCGGCTCCGATCGTGCCGACGAACCACCTGTTCCGGGGCGTGCCCGTGCCGGCCGGCCGCCACCGGGTGGAATTCACCTACGTCCCTCGCGGCCTGTACGCGGGCGCCGTGGTGAGTCTGGCGGCCCTCGTCACCCTGCTCGCGCTCGCCAGACCCTGAACGTCCGCGCCGGCGTCACGACGCCCAGCGCGCCAGGTCGCGCCGCGTGACGGTGCGGGTCGCGAGCGCGGCCACGCCGTAGGCGGCCGCGAACACGACGAGCCCGCACGGCCCGCGCCCCGCGAGTGCGACCGCGACGCCCGCAACGGCCAGCGCCAGCGCCAGGGGCCGCGCCATGGCGCGGAGCACGCCGAGCGCGGCGGACCGTGTGTCGGCCAGCGCGAGCAGCCCGAGTTGCCCGCCCAACATGCCGAGCGCGCCGGCGGCGGCCGCCCCGGCGGGGCCGTACGGCGGCACCAGCGCCAGGCCGAGCAGCACCGTCGCGAGCGCGGAGGCGCCCGTGACGGCGAGCAGCACGCGCTCGCGCCCTTCCGCCACCAGCAGCGCCGTCAGCACCTGCCCACTCCCCGCCAGCAGCGCGACCGCCGCCAGCACCCGGAGAGCCGGCGCCGCCGCCGCGAACGGCGCGCCCAACAGCACGGTGAGAACCCGCGGCGCCCAGAGTCCGAGGGCGACGGCGATCGGTGCCAGGGCCAGCGCCAGCGCGCGGGCGGCGTCACGCGCCGTGCGCGCGCCGGCTGCGCTGCCGCCGGTGCGGGCGAGTGCCGGCAGCAGCGCGACGATGACCGCCTGCGGCAGCAGGTTCACCGCGTCCACCACGCGTCCGGCGCCACCGAGCAGGCCCACCGCGTCCGGCCCGTGCACCCGCAGCAGCAGCACCTGCACCAGCTGCTGCGCGCCGATCAACACCAGCGACGTCGCCGCCAGCGGCGCCGCCGCGGCGACCAACGCGCGCACGACGGCGCGATCGCGGTGCGGCGCGGCGCCCGTGCCGGCGAGCAGGCGCCCGGCGAGGACGGCGACGGTCCCGCCCGCGACGCCGATCGCGAGCACGCCGGCCAACCCGCCGCCCGCCCGCAGCACCACCGCGAGCGCCACCACCAGCGCCGCCGTCTGCGCCGCCACCAGCGCGAGATACCGTCCGAGGCGCAGCTGCCCGCGCAAGAGGGCACGGTAGGGATTGACGGCTGCGAGCCAGAGGCCGAACGCCCACGGTACGGCGGCGGTCGCCAGCCGGGCGTCGGCGCTGGCGAGCCAGATGGCGCCCAGGCCGGCTAGGCCGCAGGCCAGCGACAGGGCGGCCCGCAGCGGGGCGGCCGCCCCGGCGAGCGCGGGACCCGTCGCGCCCCCCTCGCGCGCGATGCGCGCGACCAACACGTTCTCGACCGCGGCGTCGGTCAGCGTCTGGAACAAGGCCAGCAGCGCGAGGACGAGCGTGTAGCGCCCGTAGTCGTCCAGCCCGAGGTGGCGCGGCAGCCAGAGTGCGATGCCGAGCGCCGCGAGCCGGTCCAGCCCGGTGGCGAAGACCCCCAACGCGGCGCCGCGGCCGACGCCTCGCGCCGGCGCCGTCACGGCCGGGCCTCGGACACCGTGAAGGGCGGACCCTCGTGCACCGGCCGGTATCGCTCCGCGAACAGCGCCACCAGCTCCGGGTACGCCGCCCACGCCGCGGCGAGGTCGGTGCCGGCCGCATCGCACGTGACGGCGACGGGCGGCGGCGCCGCCCGCCACGCCTCCGCCAGCGCCGCGCCTTCCGCACGCGACGGCCGCCCCGGAAAGAAGTAGTCGTGCGGGCCGGCCCCCAGGCGGCCGGCCAGAAACGGCACCAGCGCACAGCCCGGGAACGTCGCGACGCGTGCGCCGGGACCGGTGCGCGTGGCGACGGCGTCGACGGCGGCGCCGAGCGCCCGCAGGCGGGGCCCGCCCGCGGGCTCCACCTCGAACGCGACGGCGCCCGCGCGCACCGTCTCGACGTGGCCGCCCACGATCGCCGTCGCGGTGCCGAGCGCGGGCGCGAGCCGTGCGAGCGCCACCGCCGCCGCGACCGCGCCGACCGCGCGCACGGCCCGCGTCCCGCCCCACGCCGCCGCCGCGTCCCGTGCGAGCACCGCGGCGAGCGGCAGCAGCACGGGCGCCACCGACACCAGATGCAGGAAGTCGGGGCGCGGGTAGAGCTGGAGGCCCGAGAGGACCGCGAGCGCGAGCGGCGCGGCCAGCCGCGCGTCGCGCCGGGTGCGAAACGCCGCCAGGCCGCCCCACAGGACGAGCGGCACGGCGGCGGCAAGTCCGCGCTCCGCGGCAAGTCGCACGGCCGCCACCCCGCCCGGCGCGCCGGCCACGGCGGCGGCCGCCGCGGTTGCGACCGCGGTCACGCCGAGCGCCAACGCGGCACGGGGCCGGTCGGCAAAGGCGAGGACACCGGCCGCAGCCGCCGCCAGCGCCGCGACGGGGAACGTCGACGCGTACACGTCCGCCACGCCCGCACCGACCAGCAGCGCGTCGCGCAGGAACGCCGCCGGCCCGAGCGCCAGCAGCGCGGGCGCGTAGGCCGGCCCCGCGACGGCGAAGAACGCGCCCGCCAGCGCCGCGGCCCGCGGCGCCACCGCGCTGTCGGCCACCGCATCGCGCCGGCCGAGCGCGGCAAGGACGAGCGCCGGTGGCACCAGGCTCCACCACAGCACGGTCGTCGCGGGTGGCATGACGAGCGCGAGGGCGCCGGCGGCGAGGAGGAGCAGCAGCGCCGTCCCGAGCGGTCCGGCCGCCCGCGCCGGCCGATCGCCCTCCGGCGCCTCGTACGCCGCTCCCGGGCGAGCGCCCAGCACCAGGGCCGCCATGCACCCCGCCGCGAGCAGCAGGCCGCTGTTCGGCTTCATCGCGAACGCCATGCCGGCGGCCGCACCCGCCAGCCCAGCACGCCCGACCCCGGGCAGCCCGTGCCGGCGGTCGACGAGCAGCAGACACGCCAGCGCCGTCGCCTCGACCCACCACGACGGATACGGGATCAGCAACGGCGCGCCCTGCCGGGGCGCGACGGGCAGGAAGAACGCCACCGTGACGAGCACGGCCAGCGCCGCACCAGCGCCGCCGACCAGCCGACGCGTCGCCGCGAACAGGGCCGCCGCCGCGACGCCGTGCACGCCCACGAGCGCCCAGCGCACCGCCGGCAGACCCCCGAGCCCCACCAGCGCGCCCTGGATCGCGAAGTAGAGCGGCCCGTAGCCGGTCGCGAAGTCGAGATAGGGCCGTTCACCACGCGCGACACGGAGCGCTTGCATCAGCAATGCGCCCTCGTCGGCGAAGTCGAAGACGCCGTAGGACCGGAAGCAGGCCGCCCAGGCGCCGACCGCCAGGCCTGCCAGGAGCGGCCCCAGACGCGCCGCGGTCAGACGACGCCCTCGGCCCGCAGCGCCGCCAGCTCCTCGGGAGCGAGGCCGAGCAGCCCGCAGTAGACCTCGTCGTTGTGCGCACCGAGCGGCGGCGCACCGCGCTGGACGGCGCCGGGCGTGCGCGAAAACCGCGGGTAGACGCCCTGCATCCGCACCGGGCCGATCGTGGGATCGTCCACCGTCTCGATGGCGCCGCGGGCGGCGACGTGCGGGTCGGCGAAGATGTCGGCCACCGAATAGGCCACCCCGAACGGCACCTCGTGGCGCTCGAGAACGTCCTGCACGTCGCGCGCCGTCCGTTCCTTCACCCATGCCGCGACGATGCCGTTGATCTCATCGCCGTGCGCGGCGCGCGTCGCCATGGTGGCGAAGCGCGGGTCGGCCAGCAGGTCCTCGCGGCCCATGGCGCGTGCGAGCCGCGGGAACAGCCCGTCGCCCGCGGCGATGATGCACACCCACTTGCCGTCGCTGGTCTCCCAGTTGTCGAGCGGCGCCGAGTTGCGGAGCCGGTTGCCCTCGCGCTCGCGCACGACGCCCAGGCGGTCGTAGGTGGCGAGCGTGTGCTCCATGATCCGCAGGATCGATTCGTAGAGCGAGAGGTCGACCCACTGGCCGCGCGGCGGCGCGCCTTCCGCGCGCGCGCTCCGGTCGCGCTCGTACACGGCGCACAGGATGGCGAAGGCGTTGAAGACGCCGGTGAGGTAGTCGGACACGATGAGGCCGGGCCGGACCGGCGGCCGGTCGGGGTAGCCCGTGAGGTAGAGGAGGCCGCCCAGCGCGATGCCGTTGCGGTCGAGGCCAGGCCGGTCGCGGTAGGGGCCGTCCTGGCCGTAGACCGAGACGCGCGTCAGGATCACGCCCGGGTTCGCCGCGGCGAGCGCCTCGTAGCCGAGTCCCCACCCTTCGAGCGTGCCGGGCTGGAAATTCTCGACGACGACGTCGGCGAGGCCGACCAGCCGCTTCAGCAGGGCCTGCCCCGCCGGTTTGCGGAGGTCGAGCGTCACCGAGCGCTTGCCGCGCCCCTCGACCGCCCAGAACAGCGAGTACCCCTCGTCGAAGGGTCCGATGGTCCGCATGAAGTCGCCCTGGCCGGGCAGCTCCACTTTGATGACGTCGGCGCCGAGATCCGCCAGCAGCGTGGCGGCGAACGGTGCACCGATGCGCGTGCCGAGGTCCAGCACGCGCAGGCCGACCAGCGGACCGGCGGCCGGCACGCCGCTCATCCGGCCCGGGCGCGGGGCTGCACGTCGTCCGCGGCGGTGTCGGACGCCGGCGGACCGAGCACGACGTGGCGCAGGAACTCGCCGAACGTGCCCGCGGGGCGGCCCCGGAAGCGGCGATTCCACGCCGACACCTTGTCGCAGTAGCGGAGGCTCTCCCGCCAGTGCAGGCGCTCGAGCAAGCCGAGCTCGCGCCTGGTCTGGTGCCCGTCGAGCTCGTGCGGGCACGGCGTCAACCGGTTGATGGACAGTTTCTCCACGCCGCCGCCGGTGCCGTCGGTCAGCGTGATGTCGAAGGGATGCGTGCGGCACACGATGGGCCGGTGGGCATACGCCGTGCAGCGGTCGGCGGCGTCGAGGAAGACGCATCGACCACGCCGCCAGCGCAGCACCATGATGCCGCGCCGCCGCCGGAAGCGCACCCACCAGCCGTGTCGCTTCGACATCGTGAACTCGTCCTCATGGGCGAAGCGGACGAACTCCTCGAGCGGCCGCCCCGTGCCCTCCGCCAGCCGCCGCGCGTCCCCGTCGGTCAGGCAGATGTAGGTTCCCTTGCAGCAGTTCCCGCATCCGGTGCAGCGAAACGCCAGCCACCGCTCCCACCCAGCTCGTCCCATCGGGGCCGTTCTGAACAGTTGCACGGCGTCGCGCAAGGCGGCGGGCGCACCGCTCGGGGGCGGCGCCCCACGCCGGCGTGCGACTTGACGCGCCGGCGGCGCCGGTGCGATGCCACGGCATGATCGTCCCGCGCCGCCTGCTCGCGCTGTTGGCCGTGTTGCTGCCCATCGCCGCGCCGGCGGCCGATCACCTCGTCGGCGGCAAACGGCTGCGACTCGACGCGCGTGGCGGCGCGCCCACCGCTCGCACTCTGGTGTTCCGCTCGACACCGGACCCGGCCCTGGCGCCGCCCTTCGGCGACCCGACGACGGGCGCATCGCTCTTCGTCTTCTCGTCGAATCAGCCGGGGGGCTGTCGCCTCGACGTCGCGCTCCCGGCCTCCGGGTGGTCCGCCCTGGGCGGCGACGCGGCCAAGGGCTGGCGCTACCTCGATCGAACGGCGAGCGCCGGCGGGGTGCGCACGGTGGTCGTCCGGCGGGGACGCCGTGGGGGCACGATCGCGATCAAGGCGCAGGGCGTCGCGCTGCCGTGCGATGCGGCCGTGGCCCAGCATACGCCGGTGGAGGTGGCGCTGCGGATGGGCGGCGAGCGCTACTGCGCGGCGTTCGGCGGCGCCGTGACCCGCAACGTCGCCGGGCGGTTCGTGGCCAAGGCCAGCCCCCCGCCGCTCGCGTGCGCGGGAGGCGACGTGCGGGTCGCCAGCCTGAACGTGCTCCACGGGCTCTTCTGTCCGGACGGCACCGCCAACTGCCGGCTCGCCGACCGCATCGCACTGCTCGGGCAGTGGCTCGTCGATCGCCGCTGCCCCGACGTGGTCGCGCTCCAGGAGGTCTGGAGCAACAGTCCGGGCGCCGACGTGCTCTCGAACGTGCAGCGCCAGCTGGTCGGCGTGTGTCCCGACCCCTACGCGGTCGCGTTCCAGCAGACCTTCGCCGCGGACGACTCCCTCATCCTCTCCCGCTACGCGGTCGCGTCGAACCAGGTGATCGACCTCTACGGCCCCCTTCGCTACGCGCAGCACGCGCGCATCGACCATCCGCTCGGCCCGCTCGACGTCTTCGCGACGCACCTCGCCTCGGGCAGCGACTTCGCCGGCTCGCCGTGCGGGACGTTCGAGCCCTGCCCCGCCGCCTGCCTCGCGGCGGGTGCCGCGACCGTCCGGCAGTGCCAGGCCGTGCAGCTGTCCGACGCCGTCGCCGCGGCGCACGACGTGGACACGCCGGCGTTCGTGGTCGGGGATTTCAACGACCGGCCCGGGTCGTTCGTCTACGACCGTTTCGTCAGCGGGCTCGGCGCCCGCGACGCGTTTCTCGATGCCGGCAACGCCGAATGCGAGGCCACGACGGGCGCCGGCTGCACGTCGGGACGCGTGGACGACGACCTCACCGACCTCGAGGCCACGCCGCTCGGCGTCACCACGCGTATCGACTTCGCGTTCCTGCTGCCGCCGCGCGGGGCGGCATCGTGCACCGCCGCGCTCGACACGCCGGACGACGCGGACGGCGACGGCGTCGGCACCCGCCTGTTCGCCGGCGCGCCGAATCCCTTCGCGCCCGCCTGCGGCCCGCTGCCGGCGCCGCCCTGCTGGGTGTCGGATCACAGCGGCGTCGAGGTGGACCTC
Source organism: uncultured delta proteobacterium (assembly GCA_963851365.1). GTDB lineage: Bacteria > Desulfobacterota > Binatia > DP-6 > DP-6 > CAVQLX01. The sequence continues at coordinate 783,209 of CAWKPA010000004.1, forward strand.
AACTGCGACTGACGAGCGAGCTCATCCGTCCGTGCCGGCGTCGGGCGGGCGCCTGCCGCGCGCCGGTGCCGTCTCGACGATGAATGGCACGAGACAGAGCCCTGCCAGCGGCACCAGCGCGACCCAACGGATGGCGTCCATGGGTGTCGGCGCGGCCCCGAGCGCGCTGCCGACCAGGTAGGGGCCGGCCGCCGCCAGGTAGCGACCGGTGTTGAAGCAGAATCCGCTGCCGGTGCCGCGGAGCCGGGTCGGGAACAGCTCGGGGAGGTAGAAGCTGAACGCGCCGACCACGCCGAAGACGGTGAGGCCGTTCATGAAGAGGAGTGCGATACGGGTCGCCGGCGACCAGTCGAGGCCGAACGTCACCCAGATGGAGAGCGCGGCGCCCCCCAGGTAGATGGCGAACAGCGGCCGGCGGCCCAGGCGAGCGAGCGGGATGGTCGCCAGCGTGCCGAGGAAGCCGCCCAGCGTGAACAACAGCGTCGCGCGGCTCCGCAGGCGGAGCACGGCATCCGCGTCCGCCTGCCCCGCGAGGTGCGCGGCGACGAAGGGCAGGAAGGCGTTGGTGGCCCACCACGTGAGCAACGTCACCAGGCAGAGCCCGAGTCCGCCCAGCGTGGCGCGGCGCAGCGCGGGCGTGAACAGCTCGGCGAGGCGCGGATGCGCGACACCGCGCTCCCGGCGCCACACCTCCGGCTCCTCCACGTGGCGGCGGATCCAGGCCGCGAACACCGCCGGCAGCACGCCGGTGAGGAACACGAGCCGCCAGGCCAGGTCGGGCTGCGCGGCGAGCCAGCCGATGCGCGTGGTGAGGAGGTCGGTCACGAAGCCCGCCAGCAGGATGCCGACCGGCGCGCTCGTATAGAGCAGCGCGCCCGCCGCCACGCGCCGCGACGGCGGCACGACCTCCGCGACCAGCGATGCCCCCGCCGCCCACTCGCCGCCGATGCCCAGGCTGGCGATGAAGCGCAGGATCACCAGCGTCCAGATGTCGGGCGCCAGCGCGCACGCCGCGGTGGCGAGCGCATAGGTCAGGATGGTGAGTTGCAGCGTGCGCGCGCGGCCGACCCGGTCGGTCACCCATCCGAAGAGGATGCCGCCCGTCGCCCATCCGACCAGCAGCGCGGAGGTGACGAGCCCCGTGACCGCCGTCACCCGCGCCGCGCCCGCCGGGTCGCCCGGCCCGACGCCGAGGAGCTGCGGGACGGCCACGGGCGCGACGAAGTTGAACAGCAGGCCGTCGAAGACGTCGAACCCCCAGCCGAGCCAGGCGGCGAAGAAGACCGTCCACTGGTAGCGCGTCATCCCCCAGCGCATCGGGCTCAGTCCTCGGCCGCACCCTGTGCGACCCAGGCTCGCAGCACATCCACCTCCGCGGGCGGCAGCGCGACGGCGCCGAGCGGCATCGGGGCGCCGCACGTGCCGCCCCCGATGCGCGCGACCAGCACGCTGCCGTCGGGATCGCCCGGGACGACGAGCCGCCTGCCCGCACACGGCCCGCGGCGCCCCACTCCAGCGAGCAACGCCCCGTAGGCCCAGCCGGGTTCGAGGGAGAAGGCGCCGGTGGCGCGCTGTCCCTCGTGGCATGCGAGCGTGAGGCAGCTCCGGAAGATCGGCTGCACGTCGCGGCCGAAGCGAACCGCCGGCACGCAGCGGCAATCGACGCACCGCTGGTCCGGCCCGCAGGCGTCCGGGGCCGCGCACTGTTCCCCGGCGCCGGCACGCACCATGCCGTCAGGCGCGCAGCGCACCGCGACCAGCGGCACCGCCGGGAGGCCGGGACGCCGCAGGCGCCCGCGCAACAGCTCGCCGTCGCCGGCGATCGAGGCCGTCAGCCGGACACGACCCCGAACGCCGCAGGCACGTCCGGGCCAATGCGCCACGAGACGCCGGCCGCGCACCCGTGCCCGCACCGGCGGGCAGGTGGCGCCGAGCGCCACCCGCATCGCGCGCCCCGTCCCCTCCAGGCGCACGACGTCATAGGTCCCCGTCGCGCCGGCGAGCAGCCGTGGGCCGCGGTGCACCACGAACGCCCCGGGCTCGCACCGAGGCCGTGCCGCCGCCGGCAGGGCGAACGCGAGACTGGCGAGGAGCAGGGCGCACCGCACGCGGGGCCTCTATCGCGACTCGGGCGACCGAGACCAGCGCGCCGCCAAGGCACCGGCGCGCTTGCGTCCCGCGGGCGAGTCGGGATACCCGCGCGCTGGAGGGATCGCCGTTGCGCCGAGCCCGACGTCTCGCATTCCCGGCCGCCACCCTGATGCTCGTGGGCATGCTCGTCGCGCCGATGGGCTCCGAGAGCAGCGCCGGAACCACGCCGTGCCGGCAGCTCTGCCGCGGCATGGCGCGCGCCTGCGCGCCCGCGCGGGCCGCATGCCCCAGACAGGCGCGCACGGTGGCCCGTGACGCTCGCGCAGCGTGCGCGACGCCGTCGTGCCGCCGGGAGAGCCGGGCGGACCGACGGGCGGCGCTCGCGCTCTGCAGGACGCGCGCACGGCGGTGTCGGACGACACCGATAGCCGATTGCCGGCGGATCGAGGACGAACTCGCCGTCGCCGGGCCAGAGGCGCTCGACACCTGCCCGCTGACGCCGGCGCCCGCGTGCACCGAGCTCGGCCCCGACGACGCGTGCCGCGACGCGCTGCATCCGGCCGACGCGTTCTTCTGGGATCGTCTCCATGCCGGCGCGTACGAGGCCATTCCGGAGGTGCTCGATCGCCTCGACGCGGCGCTCGCCGCGCATCCGGACGACCCGAGCCTGGTCCGCCACGTGGCCTGGACCCATATCTGGCGCATCGGCGAGCTGGCGCGCGGCGTCGCCGGCGGCGCCGACCTGGCCGCGAGCCTGGCCGCGACACGCCCCGCCTTTGCCCGCGCCAACGTGCTCAATCCCGGCGATGCCCGGGTTCTCGGCTTCCTGGCCGGCATCACGCTGGCCGAGGGCATCATCCGATCCGATCCGGCCCTCTTCGCCAAAGGGACCGACCTCTTCGCCGACGGCATTGCGGCCTGGCCCGAGTTCAACCTGTTCAGCGCCAGCTACATCTTGAGCCAGCTGCCGGCGGAGTCGCCGGAGTTCCAGCTGGCCCTCGAGCAGCAATGGCGCAACATCGACCTCTGCGCCGGCGCCGTGGTCGATCGGCGGCAACCGGACCTCGTCGCGACGTTTGCGCGCACGACCCCCCGCGGCCGCTTGCGCGCGTGCTGGAACTCGTGGATCGCCCCCTTCAACGTGCAGGGGTTCCTGCTCAACCTGGGCGACATGCTGGTGAAGGACGGCCAGGTGGCAACAGGCGTGACGGTGTATGAGGGCGCGCGTCAGGTCGACGGCTACGATCGCTGGCCCTATCGCGCGGTGCTCGAGCGGCGCATCGTCGACGCGGCGGAGAACGCGACGCTCTTTGACCGGCAGCCTCCGGTGCCGGGGCGGACGACGATGTTCAGCTCGCCGCACTCCTGCACGGGCTGCCACCAGGCGCGCTGAGGCGACCGCCGGGCGGCCGCGTCGCCCTCAGGCACGCACGCGCATGCCCCACGGCGTCGGGTGGAACCCGGCCTGCGCCAGCGCGCGGGCCACGGGAGCGTCGAGCACGGCGCCGCCGTCGGCGCGTTGCAGCTCGAGCCGGCCGAGCCTCCCTTCGCGCGCGACGACGGCGAGCGCGTCCGCGGCGTGCTGCATGGCGGTGTCGTCGTCGCTGTACGACAGCAGGGTGCGACCCCCGCGCTCGACGTAGAGGACGAGCGCACCGCCCACCAGCACCACCGCCGCGCCCACCTTGCGCCCCGGACGGTGGCCGGCATCGACCGCCGCACGCTCCGGCCACGGCAGCGCCGCGCCGTAGGGGTTGGCGGGATCGGTGGCGGCGAGGACCTGCGCGGCGCCGTCCGGCCCGCCGAGCGCGCGCAGCCGATCGACGGCGCCGGGTTCCGCGAACTGCGCGCCACCGAGCCCGTCGACGAAATACCCGCGCCGGCAGCGCCCCACTTCCTCGAAGGCTTTCAGCACCGGGTACACGCCGGCGAAGCCGCCCGGCACGCGCTCCGCCATCGCCGCCCCGCGCGTCACCACCCCGTGGCGCAGCAGGAGCTGCTCGGCGACGGCGTGGAGCCGGCGCGTCGCGTCCGGGTCCCGGGGCGGCACCACGCTCCACCGTCCCGCGCCGGCGGGCGGACCGAAACGCGTCGGGCGCGGCGCGCGCCGCGGACGGCCGTCGCGCGGCTTGGCGGAACGGCGGTGGCGCATCGCGCGCAGCGGCGCCACGGTGTCGTTGGTGACGCGCCCCGCCCACACCAGCTCCCAGAGCGCGAGCAGGAGGGCCGTATCGTCGCCCTCGGCGACGGACTCGCCGAGCTGCCGGAAGAACCGCGCGCCCCCGGTGGCGAGCGTCTCGAGGAGGCGCTGCGCCAGCGGCGACGGCGCGAAGGGCGGCGGCTCCGGCAGCAGGAGCGACGCCCGGTCGGCGAGCGCGAGAACCACCCAGCCGTCGTTCGGCCCGAGGGCGCCCGCCCCCGCCCATACCAGCTCACCCGCGGCGCCGAGCTGATCGAGCAACACGGGCGTGTAGCCGGGCAGTCGCGCCGGGAGGATCTGCGATTCGAGCGCCGATGCCGGCAGGGGGACGCCCTGCAGCTGTTCGACCGTGCGGAGCAACGCCTCGAGCGTCGGTCGCCGCACCGCCGTGGCGCCGACCCCTTGCCAGGCGAGCCCGAAGCGCGCCAGCTGCTCGGGCGGCACCGGCTCCACGTCGCGGCGCAGCGCCGCGAGCGAGCGGCGGCGCAGCCGGCGCAGCACCTCCACATCGATCCACTCGCGACCGCTGCCCCCGGGCCGGAACTCGCCGTCGAGCAGCCGGCCGTCCACCTCGAGCGCGTGCAACGCCGGCTCGACCACGGCGACGCCGAGCCCAAATCGCGCCGCGACGTCGGCCGGCACGAACGGTCCGTGCGTGCGCGCCCACCGCGCGACCAGGTCGCCCAGCGGGTCCGGCACCGCCTCCAGGAACGCTCCCGGCACCCCGCCCGGCAGGACGACGCCCAGGGCGTCGCGGTAACGCGCGGCGTCCTCGACGGCGATCCAGCGGTCCTCACCGCCGACGCGCACCCGGAGGGCGCGGCCCGCGCGCTCCAGCCTGTCGAACCAGGCCGGTTCGGCCCCGCGCGCCTCGCCATCGGCTGTCGTCAGGTCGCCCAGCGTGCGGAGGAGATCGTGCAGGTCGTCCGCACCGCGCAGGCGTTGCTCGTCGCCCAGACGCTGCAGCTCGAGCTCGAGCGCCGCCAGGGCGCCGCGGTCGAGGAGCTCGCGCAGCTCGGCCCGCCCCATCAGCTCCGCCAGCAAGGAGCGGTCGAGCGACAGGGCCTGCGCCCGGCGCTCCGCCAGCGGGGCGTCGCCCTCGTACAGGAAGGCGCTGGCGAACCCGAACTGGAGCGACCCGGCGAAGGGCGACGGCAGCTGGGTGTCGACCTCGACCACCCGCACCTCGCGCCGCCGCACGGCCGAGAGCAGCTCCGCCAGCGCCGGCAGGTCGAACACGTCCTGCAGACACTCGCGATACGCCTCCAGGACGATCGGGAACGACGGGTGCCGGCTCGCCACCTGCAGCAGGGCCGCGCTCTTCTGGCGCTGCTGCCAGAGCGGCGTGCGCGCCCCGGGCCGTCGGCGCGGCAGGAGCAGCGCGCGGGCGGCGCACTCGCGGAAACGGCTCGCGAACAGCGCCGAGTCGCCCACTTCGGCGGTGGCGAGGTGCTCCACCTCCTCCGGGTCGACGAACACGGCGGCGGCGGGCGGCGCGTCGTCGGCATCGGGCACGCGCATCACGATCCCGTCGTCGGTGTACATGGACTGCACGGTGATGCCGAGCCGCTGGCGCAACCGCGCCTCGACGGCTCGCGCCCACGGCGCATGCACTCGCGCGCCGAAGAAGGAGTGGATGCAGACCCGCCAGTCGCCGACGGCGTCACGAAAGCGCTCGACCACGATGGTGCGGTCGTCGGGCACCTCGCCCGTCGCGGCGCGCTGCTCGGCGAGATAACGCAGGAGGTTGCCGGCCGCCCACTCGTCGAGCCCGGCGGCGCGCAGCCGGCGCCGCGCACCGTCGTCGCCGAGCTCGCCCAGCTCGCGCACCGCACGTCCGATCGCGGCGCCCAGCTCGAGCGGGCGACCCGGCGCGTCGCCGCGCCAGAACGGCATCTTCCCCGGCTGGCCCGGCGCGGGAGACACCAGGACCCGGTCGTGGGTGATGTCCTCGATGCGCCAGCTGGACGCGCCGAGCAGAAACACCTCGCCGACGCGACTCTCGTGCACCATCTCCTCGTCGAGCTCGCCGACGCGGGTCTGCCGCTCGCCCAGCAGATAGACGCCGTAGAGGCCGCGATCCGGGATGGTGCCGCCCGAGGTGACGGCGAGCCGTTGCGCGTTCGGTCGCGGCGTGAGCCGCTGGGTGGTGCGATCCCAGGTGAGGCGCGGGCGCAGCGCGGCGACCAGGTCGGCGGGGTAGCGCCCGGAGAGCATGTCGAGCACGCCGTCGAGCGCCGCGCGTGGAAGCTCGGCGAACGGCGCCGCGCGCCGCACCACCCGCTCCAACGCGTCGACGGTCCAGTCGTCCATGGCCACCATGGCGACGATCTGCTGCGCCAGCACGTCGAGCGGGTTGCGGGGATAGCGCAGCGCCTCGATGGCGCCGGCCCGCATGCGCTCGACCACCACCGCGCACTCCAGCAGATCGCCACGGTACTTCGGGAAGAAGACGCCGCGGCTCGAGCCACCCACCTGGTGCCCGGCTCGCCCGATGCGTTGCAGTCCCGACGCGACCGACACCGGCGCCTCGACCTGCACCACCAGATCGACCGCGCCCATGTCGATGCCGAGCTCGAGCGACGACGTCGCGACGACCGCCGGGATGCGGCCTTCGCGCAGGGCGTCCTCGATCTCCCCCCGCTGCGCGCGGCTCACCGACCCGTGGTGCGCCCGCGCCACGTCGTCCTCCGCCAACTCGTTGAGGCGGGCGCACAACCGCTCGGCCAATCGCCGCGAGTTCGCGAACACGATGGTGCTGCGGTGCGCGCGAATGAGCTGGAGGAGCCGCTCTTCCACGTGCGGCCAGACGCTGTGCCGCTCCTCCGCGCCCGCTGCGCCGGCGCTCGCCGCGGCACGGGCGGGCTGGCCGAGGACCGCCATGTCCTCGACGGGGACGACGACCGACAGATCGAGCGTCTTGTCGGCCGGTACCGCCACGACCGTGACCGGCTGCGCCCCACCCAGGAATCGGGCGACTTCCTCCAGCGGGCGCACCGTCGCCGACAGGCCGATGCGTTGCGCGGGCGCGGCCAGCAGGCAGTCGAGCCGTTCCAGCGTGAGCGCGAGGTGCGCGCCGCGCTTCGTCCCGGCCACCGCGTGGACCTCGTCGATGATGACGGTCTCGACGGTCCGCAGGACGTCGCGGGCCGCCGAGGTGAGCAGCAGGAAGATCGACTCGGGCGTCGTGACGAGGACGTCGGGGGGGTGCTTCGCGAGTTGCCGGCGCTCCGCCGCCGGCGTGTCGCCGGTGCGGAGCGCGACGGTGATGGCGGGCGGCGGCAACCCCAGTCGCGTCGCCGCGTCGCGGATGCCCGCCAAGGGCGCGCGCAGGTTGTGCTCGACATCGACGGCGAGCGCCTTCAGCGGGGAGACGTAGAGCGCCCGCACGCCAGGCGTGCGTGGCGGCACGGCGGCGAGACGATCGAGCGCCCAGAGGAACGCGGCCAGGGTCTTCCCGGAGCCGGTGGGCGAGCAGACGAGGGCATGACGCCCCGACGCGATGGCATCCCACGCGCCGGCCTGCGCCGCGGTGGGCGCGGTGAAGGCGCCGGCGAACCAGGCGCGGGTCGCAGCGGAGAAGCGCGCCAGGATCTGGGGCGATCGAGGAGCCACGCGGTCAGAGGAGCATGGGGCGGCCTGTCGCGCGAGAGGCGAACGGACGGCCCGCCTCGACGACAGGGGGCGCGGCCCGGCCACGTGGCGGGGTCAAGTCCCTAAAACGGCCTTCGCCGGCGGTCGCCCGGCAAGGCTGTTCGATCAGTATCTCGCAGCCGGGCGAGCGCGGGCGACCCTCTGGTCGCCCGCGCTCGCCTTCGAGCTGCCGAACCGGTTCAGCCGCCGCGGCGCTGGGTCATCGGCGGCGGAGGCGGCGGAGGCGGCGGAGGCGCCATGGTCTCTGCCGCGGAGCCATGATGGAAGCACGCGCAACCCGTAAGCTGCGAGGCAGCCACCAGCATCAGGACAGACAGGGCGCGTCCGATCATGGCGCCGCGCCGCGCCTGCGTCGAAACTGAGGAGTCTTTGGCTTTAAGCATGCGCCCGCCTACCAGACTCTACGGCGTCTTGGAAGAGGGGATGCCCGAAATCCTGTTGAACTGACCCGGGAGACAGCGACGCAGCCGCCTGCGCCTCGGGGAATCGAGAGGCACGCGCAACGCTCGAAACAACCGGGGCGCCGGCGACCCGGCATCGGCGGCGTCCGATCCCCGGAGGTCTTGTGCAGGAAGGCGCGCCGATCATGGGGGCCACGCGTGAGGCGCCGCGCCTCCGCTCCTTGATCCACCCCGAGTTCGACCGCGCGCGCCCCGACGTCGCCGCCGAGTCGGCCATGACGCCGCACGAATTCGTACGCCGGGTGGCCTGGTGCGCCTGCCCTCGCGCACCGCCTCACCCGGCTGCCTGGCGAAAGAGCGCGTCCGTCGCCTCGTCCGCCGGAAAGAAGCTCTCGATGCGCAGCTCGTCGGCGGTGATGTCCTGCGCCGTGCCGAAGGTCGCGATGACCGTGAAGAGCGCCACGCGCGTGCCGTCTTTCTGCATCTCGAGCGGCAGCACGGGCACCAGCGCGGTGTCCTCGCCCGCCCACAAGGTCTCCGCGTCTTGATACTGGCCGAGGTCGGCCAGGACGGCTTGCATGTCCTCCCCGCCGAGGGTGTCCGCCTCCCGGCGCGCGCGGTGCCAGAGCAGCGGCGCGATGGCCCGCCAGTTCAGGATCTGCGGGCGCACGCCACACGGATGGAAGAGCAGGCGCATGAGGTTGCGCTCGGCGCCGCCGACGCGCGCCCAGACGTCGTCGCCGAGCATCGACAGCATGAGATCGAAGGGGCGGTTCGCGAGGCGCACGTTCCATGCGCGATCGACCGCGATGGCGGGGAACGGGGCATGGTTCGCGAGCATCATGCGCACGGCGCGCATCACTTGGCTCATGCGCGGATCGTCCAGGGGGCGCGCACGGAAGACGGGCGCGAAGCCCGCCGCCACGAGCCAGTCGTTGCGTTCGCGCAGCGGGACTTCGAGCGTCTCGCTCAGCTGCAGGATCATGCTACGGCTCGGCGCAGCGCGGCCGGATTCGAGGAAGCTCAGGTGACGCTGCGAGACGCCCGCCTCGAGCGCCAGGGCGAGCTGCGACAGACGGCGCTTCTGGCGCCACGCCTTCAGTAGCTGCGAGAACGACGAGGCGTCCGCGGGACGCGGTTGGACGGTGGGAAGCGGCACGGTTCCTCCTTGACGGCGGCCGCATTGTCGCCGCCGCCTCACACCCATTCAATGATGTCGGAGGTAATCGAGACCCCTCCCGTGGCGGTGGCGTGACCGGACGCCCGTGCGTTCCGCGCTCAGAAACCGAGTCGGGCCAGGGCCCCCGAGACGCGCCGCCTGAGCGATGGCGGCTGCATCGGAAACGCCCGGAAGAAATGCTCCCGGCCGAGCGTCGGGTTGCGCGCTCGCGCGTTGGCGGCCCACGCCGCGGCCCCGGTGGCGTCGCCGTTCAACGCGGCGGCCGCGGCCGCGATCATCGTGATCAACACATGCGCGCCCGGCGAGTGGGCGGCGCGCTCGGCCCATGCCACCGCCTCGACGTCCTGCCCGAGCGCCAGGTGCGCGAGTGCCCGCGTGCCGAGCATGGCGTAGTACAACGGGTCGAGCGGGCTGAGGCGCATCGCGAGATCGGCGTGCTCCCGCCCCTCGGTCCCCCGCCCCGCCAGGGCTTCGGTCCAGGCCCGCGCGTAGATTCCCTGGGCGTAGCTCGGGCTGATCGCGGTCGCGCGTTCGAGCCAGGAGAGTCCGCCGTCGAGATCGCCGACGAGCCAGAAGCTACGTCCCATGGTCATGTTGACGAACGGATCCAACGCGTCCAGCTCGAGGCCGCGCTCCGCGCAGCGACGGGCGAGTTCGATCTCGCGGCCGAGATCGCCGGTGTAACGCAGGAACGCCGCCTGAAAGTGCACGAACGAGAGGCCGGCCTGCGCGCGGGCGAACCCGGGTTCGAGGGCGACCGCCCGCTCGAACAGGGAGAGCGCCACCTCGTTGTCGTGCCTGTTGAAGCGATACATGTGCTGGAGGCCGAGGTGGAACGCCCCCCACGCCCCCAGGTCGTCGGGAACCGCGAGGCGCGCCCACGCCGCCTCGTGGGCCGGAATGCGTATCTCGAGCTCGGCAAGGACCCGCCCACGGATCTCGTCGCGGACGCGGTGGACGTCCTGGAGCGCGCCGTCGAAACGCTCGGCCCACACGACGTTGCCCCGGCGCGTGTCGGTCAGCTCGGCCGTGACCACCAGCCGCGCGCCGGCGATCTCCACCGCCCCCGTCAGACAGTAACGGACGTCGAGCAGACGACCCACCTCCCGGAGATCGGCCTCGGCGGCCCGCAGCCGAAAGGACGAGCCGCGGGCGGTGACCAACAGCCAGCGCTGTCGAGAGAGTTCCGCGATCAGCTCGTGCGGCAGGGCGTCCGCGATCGCGCCCCACGGCCCGGGGTCGCCGATGACGCGAAACGGAAGCACCGCGATCGACGGCCGCGCCGCCAGCTCGGAGGGCGCGGCGTCGTCCGCCTCGACCGCACCGGGGGCGGCCACCCGGACCGCGGGCGCCACCGTCACCGGTGCCATGAAGCGAACGCCTCGGCCATGGATGGTCTTGATGAAGCGTTGCGCCTTGCCGTCGTCGCCGAGCGCGCGGCGGGCCGACTTGATGCGGCTCGCGACGGCCGAGTCGGAGACGACACGTCCGTCCCACACCTTCTCGACCAGCTCGTCCCTCGACACCAGGCGGTCGCCGCTCTCGACCAACAGCGCCAACACCGCGAAGACCTGTGGCTCCAGCGGCTGGGCCTCTCCGTCCGCGCGCAGCTCGGCCCGGGCCAGGTCGAGCTCGAACCGACCGAAGCGGTAGGTCACGCACGTCAGGATAACCCACGCCCGCCGGAGCCTCCACACCATCCGGAGCTCGCCTCGACCGGGTTGCCGCCGCGCTGCTCGAGATCCAGGGCGACGTCGCCCGTTGCGGCAACGCGCTCAGCGCTGCCGACGTGGACGCGCGCGCGGACGGCAACGCCGTCTAGCCAGGGGGAGCGCCACCGGACTCCGGCTCCGCCCCGGCCCGCAGGCAGACGGCCGGGGCGAGCCGGAACAGGTGGTGGAGGAGCAGCGCGAGCAGCAACGTGCCCGCCACCAGCTCGAACAACTCCTCGACGACGCGGCTGGCGTGCGCCACGGTCGTGAACGCCCGGGCCAGCGCGCCCCGGCCGTCGTCCTCGCGAATCACCGCGGCGACGTGCCGCACGGCCGCATCGTGCTCGACGGGCAGCCAGCCGAAGTTGCGGCCGGTGAGCGTCGCCATGACCAGGTCCGCGAGCGTCCGGAACTCGCCGTCGAAGTGGAACACGGTGGGCGCCAGCAGGCGATCAGCGATCCCGACCAGCGCCGGCGAATTCCGCGGGGTGGTCGTCAGCCCGTCCTCGCGCGCGGGGATGGGGCTCAGGCGGGCGACATCCGCGTAGGTGCGGTTGCCCCCGCCCGGCGCGAGGTGGTGCTCGTCGACCAGGTGACAGGCGCGACAGCTCATCGATCCGCCCTGGGACGGCCCGGGCAGCCTCCCGGTCGGGGTGACCGTCGCGTCGAGCGGCGCGGGTCAACCGGCAACGGTCTGTCGGGCGTGCCGCCTCTTTCGGTCCGCACCGGCGGCGGGTAGAGATCGCGCATGTCCCAGGCCCCCCGGCGCCGCGCGTACCGCGTGGCGCTGCTTGCCCTCGCCCTCCTCCCCGCCACCTCCCCCGCGGCCGCCCCGCCCGAGCTGCTGGCGGGCAAGCGACTGAAGCTGAAGGACGCCCGGGACGACCCGACCCGTCGCGCCCTCACGCTCCGATCCCGCGACCCCGGGATCACGCTCGGCGCCGGGAACGGCAGCGCCGACGACCCGGTCCTGCACGGCGCCACGCTGCGGGTGGCCGCGGCGGACGCCCTCGGGTTCGACACCCGCTACCGGCTGCCCGCCGCGGGGTGGTCGTACATCGACCGCGCTGGAGCCAATCGAGGCTATCGGTTTCGCGGCACGGGGGGGATCACCAGGGTGGTGATCCGACCGGGTCGCGTGCTCCGCATCGCCGGGCGCGGCGCGGGCCTCGGGCACGGCCTCGCCACGGACCCGGGCACCGTCGAGGTCGTGCTGCGCCTGGGCGCGCACCGCGCCTGTCTGGCGTTCGGGGGCGCGCGCAGTCACGCGCCCGGGCGGAGGTTCCTCGCCCGCAACGCCGGGACGGCGGAGCGGTGCCGCTTGAACGACACCTGGATGGCGCACGCGGTCGATGACCGCTTCCGCGGCGCCAACGGCCTCCACGGCGGCGACGTCGACCAGGACGGCCGCACCGACTACCTCACCAACTACGAGTTCGACCAGCGCTTCGTCGTCACCTTCCGCCCCCCACCGGCGCTGGTGCGCAAGCGCTGGCCTGCGGTGATCACCTGGCAGCCCACGCCGCTGGCCGCCGGCTTCGGGGTGAACCCGGAGAGTTCGGCGCTCGGCGACGTCGACGGCGACGGCCGGGTCGATGTCCTGTCGGCGCAGGGGTACTCGCAGCTGGCCGCGTTCGAGGGCAACGAGGCCGGCGTGCGGGTCGTCTGGGGACCGGCGCCGGGCGACGTGGTCGACCCCGGCGCCTGGCTCGACGGCGCGCGCATCCCGGCCACCGTCGACCGTGGCCACTACCTCTGGGTCCGGCCCTTCGACGTGAACGGCGACGGCGCCACGGACATCCTGGCCGGCGGCCGGCTACACGCGGGCAACGGCCGCAAGACCGGCCCGCAGTGGATCGAGGCGCCGATCGACCCGATGCTGCGCCGGGACCTCTCGCGCTGGACCGTGCACGACATCGACCCCGACCAGATCGACGGCCACGGGTTCGTCCTCGCCGACATGGACCAGGACGGCGATCAGGACATCGTCGACGCCAACGCCGACTTCGACACGCCCGAGGCCGAGGAGACGGTCCACTGGTACGAGAACCCGGGCACGGGCACTCCCGCGCAGCGCGACCCGTGGACCAAGCACCTCGTCTATCAGGGACCCGAGTTCGACCCGAAACCGCAGATCGGGGTGGCCGACCTCGACGGCGACGGCCTGACCGACATCCTCACGCAGGTCGAGTCGGACATCTACTGGTTCCGCAAGACGGGACTCGCGCCCGTGACGTTCGAGCGCATCGTCATCGCCAAGGACGCGCGGGCTCGGTTCTTCGCCCGCCCCATCCGCGTCGGCGACTTCGATGGCGACGGACGCCCGGACCTCCTCGGCATGCTGGCGCATCGCACCGGCGACATCCCCGCGGCGAAGGCGTCCGTCTTCTGGATGCGCTACCACGGGCCGGCGCCCGGCCCGGCCAATTGGACGACGCGCCCGATTCGTTGGGGCTCCGACAAGACCATGGCCATCGCCATCGAGCGCGGCTTCGCCGAGAAATGGGACCAGGTCGAGCTCGTCGACCTCGACGAGGACGGCGACCTCGACATCCTCGCGAACTGCGAGGAGTGGTGGGAGGCGAGTGGGCTCTTCGAAGCGGCGCCGTTCTACACCCCGGGGCTCGACCCGAGCAGCGTGTCCCTGGTGTGGTTCGAGAACCGCTTGCAGGACGATCCCTTCCTGGCCGAGGAACAGGCCGGCATGGTGGTGGTCGAAGCCGAGCACTTCACGCGGCTCGACGACGGCAGCTGGATCGAGCGCAACCGCTTCCCCGGCCACGTCGGCGACGGCTACCTGCACGTGCACGTCGCCCGCAACGACCCGGCACGCGCCGCCGACGCCACCGCCGGGCTGGCGTTCCAGGTCGCGGTCGGAGGCGGCACCTACCGCCTGTGGGTGCGGCGCTGGGTGCCGGCCGCGTGGGGATACGGCCTCGGCGGGGCGCTATCCGACTCGGCGTGGATCGGCGTCGACGACGGCGCGCTGGCCGTGCTGGACGACACGGTCCGCGCGACCGACGCCTGGGTGTGGGTCGAGGCGCCGGCGCCGCTGCCGCTGAGCGCGGGCACGCACACGCTGCGGCTCCGGGCACGGGAGAACGGCTACGCCGTCGACCGCCTGGTGCTCACGACCGACCCCGGCTTCGTGCCGACCGGCGACGGTCCGGCCGAGACGCTCGTCCCGGAGCGGCCGACGTCGGGGAAGTGACCGGGCGGCTGCCCGGTCAGTGCAGCGTCGTCCCCGAGTGGGCGAACTCCTGCGCGATCTCGAGCGCGATGGCCAGGACGTGGTCGAGGCACGCCATGCCCGCCGGCGTCACGCCATGGGCGATGCAGAGCGGACCACTGGGGCCCAGCCAGGTGGTGCAGACCCGCTGCAGCGCGACTTCCGTCGTGGCGCCCTCGAGGGCGGCGCGCGCCTCCGCGAAAAATGCGCGCATCTCCTCCTGCTCCTCCGCCGCAAGGCGCGCGAGGAGGAGCGCGAACGGCTCCGCGAGCCGCGCGACGGCGGCACGCACCCGGGGGTCGTTGCGCTGGTCGGTCACCAGCCCGGTCTACCGGGTTTCACGCACCCATCCCAGCCACACCGCCGGAAGCCCCGCGGCATGGACAGGGGGCCCGCATTCGGCGAAAAGGCCCATCCGGCAGGGGGGTTCATGCCGGATGTCCGACGACCCGCGATTTTCGACCGCCGCTTCGCGCGCAACCTGTGGCGGCTGATCCGCGTCTACTGGACCTCGCCCGAGGCGAAGCCGGGCGTGTTGTTGCTGGCGACGGCGGTGGCGCTCGAGATCGGGACGGTCGCCGGGAGTTTGATGATCGCCGACGCCGAGCGTCGCATCCTCGAGGGACTGGAGCATCGCGAGGTCAGCGCGTTCCTCGCGGCGGTCGGGTTCTTCTTCGCCGCCACGCTCGGCTTCGTGGCCGCGGCGGCCTACCGCATCTACGCTCGACAGGCGGTGGAACTCCGCTGGCGGCGCAGTCTCACCGCCTATTTCGTCCAGCGCTGGGTGAGCGCGCGCTGCTTTCTGATGGAGGAGATCCAGGGCGCGGACGTCGACAACCCGCAGCAGCGCATCCAGGAGGACGTGCGCGACTTCGTGGCCAGCGCTCTCGGGCTGTCGCTGTCGTTGCTCGCGGCGGTCGCCACCCTGGTATCCTTTGGCGGGCTGCTCTACAGCCTCTCCGCGTCGTGGCCGCTGCCGATCGACGGCACGATCGTGATTCCCGGGCTCATGTTGTGGGTGGCGCTCGGGTATGCCGCCGCGTCGATGTGGGTGACCCATCGCGTGGGCCGCCGTCTCGTGCCGATCAACTACGACCAGCTCCGGCTCGAGGCCGACTTCCGGTACGGCCTGGTCCACTTCGCCGACAACGCCGCCACCGTCGTAATCAGCCGCGGCGAGGCGAACGAGCAACGTGACGCCCTGACGCGCTTCCGGCACCTGATCGCGAACTGGTGGCATCTCGTCCGCGCCCAGCGGAACCTCAGCCTGCTGACGGGTGGCATCGGGCAAGCCAATGCGCTCGTGCCCGTGCTGATCGCCGCGCCCGCCTACTTCGCGCGCCTGATCACGCTCGGCAGCATCGTCCAGATCCGGATCGCCTACGGCCAGATCTCCGGCGCGCTGTCGTGGTTCGTGTTCGCCTATCAGGAGATCGCCCGCTGGCGCGCCAACGTCGAGCGGCTCTCGACGCTCGCCGAGAGCCTCGATCTCATCGACCGGCGACTGGAGGGTCCTGGCATCCGGGTGGTGGAGGCCGACGGCGACGTGCTGCGCCTCGGCGGGATCCGCATCGAGGAACCGGACGGGCGCCGGCTCCTCCAGGACGCGAACGCCACCATCGCCGCGGGAGACCGCGTCGCCATCACGGGTCCGTCGGGCACGGGCAAGACGCTGCTCATGCGCGCGATCGCCGGCATCTGGCCGTTCGGGGCCGGGCGCATCGAGGTGCCGACCGGCGTTCGCATGCTGTTCGTCCCGCAGTGGCCGTATCTGCCGATCGGCACCCTGCGGGCCGTGGTTGCGTACCCGGAGTCCGCGAACACCTTCCCGGACGACGCGATCCTGGAGGCGCTGCGTCTGGTCGGTCTCGAACGGTTCTCCACCAGGCTCGACGCCACCGAGAGCTGGGAGCAACTGCTCTCGCCGCACGAACGGCAACAGCTGGCGCTCGCACGCGTGCTGCTGCAGGTGCCCGATTGGCTGTTCCTCGACAAGGCGACGTCCGCGCTCGACGAGACGACGGAACAGCGCGCCTACGAGCTCCTGATGCAGCGGCTCCCGCAGGCGACGATCGTCACGATCGCCCACCGGCCGTCCGTCATCGACTACCACACCCGCCGGTGGACGCTGACGCCCGCCGGCGGCGTGGCCACGCTCGAAGCGGCGTGAAGGTCCCGTCAGCCGGGCTTGACGGCCAGCGGCGCGGCTGGCCGGGAGTGATCGACCATCAAGAACGTGGCCCGGGACACCGCCACTTCGACGCGGCAGCGCGGACACTTGGGATGCAGGGTACTGCCGCTCACCCCTTCGAGAAAGGACAGGGGGGCGCTACAGTGCGGGCAGGGAGCGAACTTCGCCGTGGGCATGCGCCCTCCTTCACCGTGTGGTCCGGCGGGTTGCCGGACGTCTGGGGGCTGTGGCGGCCGCTGCCGGCGCCTTGCGAACGGGCCTGGGCACCACATGGGGGCGCAGCTTGGCGGCGTCGAGCCAGCCCTCCGGACCTCCGCCGGTCGGCCGCACGTAGTAGGACGGGCTGCCGTTGCGACGAGGTCGCCAGGCGATGATCTCGACTTCCACCCCGGCGGCCAGCGTGGCCACGACGGTCAATCCGTCGTCGGATGTGAGCGACACCGACCCGCTCCGCCCGGTACCGAGCAGGCCGCGCGAGCCGACGGCGAGTACGAGGCCGCCAGCGGCCGCCCGGGCGGGCTGCAGACGGACGAATGACGGGAACGACGGTCTCCGCGGGTCGGGCATCTGGACTCCCGGGTCGAGGCCGTGGACAGGGCGCCAACCTCACGGAGGCCAGTATCCGCGGGGGGGTGAAGCCGCGCATACATCTACACGGCTCCCCTCTGACGTACGCGCCCCCGCCCCGGGTGTCAAACGAGCGATTTGCACGATGTCCCGCTGCCGCGTATGGTCCGGGCGTTCCGTAGGCCCCGACTCCTGTCCTTTTGACACGGAGCCGCTGCGGCGGAGTGTGCGCTCCCTTCAGTCCGGTGCCTGCTTCACCGTTCGCTCGTTCGGCACCTTCCGGAGACGCGACCCCAACCACAGGAGCATCCTTGTCAAACTTCGATACCTTTCCGCTCGACGCCCGCCTGCGCGCCGCCGTCCGCGCCGCTGGCTACACCACGCCGACGCCGATCCAGCAGCACGCCATTCCGGTCGTGCTGAGCGGTCGCGACGTCATCGGACTCGCCCAGACGGGCACCGGGAAGACGGCGGCGTTCGCCCTCCCCATTTTGCACCGTCTCCTCGACGGCCCGCGCGGCCGCCTGCGCGCCCTGATCCTCGCGCCCACCCGGGAACTCGCGGAGCAGATCCACCAGGCGGTGGTCGCGTTCGCCCACGGCACCGGGCTGCGCAGCGCGACTGCCTATGGCGGCGTGCCGCTGCCGCCTCAGGCGCGCGCGCTGCGCACCGCCGATGTCGTCGTCGCCTGTCCGGGACGCCTCCTCGATCAGATGCGCGCCGGCGCGGTCGACTGCCGATCCCTCGAGGTGCTGGTCCTCGACGAAGCCGACCGGATGCTCGACATGGGCTTCCTGCCGGACATCCGGCGTGTGGTGCGCCAACTGCCGGCCGCCCGACAGACGCTCCTCTTCTCAGCGACGATGCCGGAGGAAGTGGGCCGGCTGACGCGTGAGCTGACGCGCAACGCCGACACCGTCGAGGTCGATCGCCCGGCGCCGGCCAAGACCGTGTCGCACGCCGTCTACCCGGTCGAGGCCCACCGCAAGACCGACCTGTTGAAGGTGCTGCTCGACCGCCTCGACACCGGATCGGTGCTGGTGTTCACGCGCACCAAGCATCGCGCCCGGCGCGTCGCCACCCAGCTCGAAGCGGCGGGCCATGCGGCGGCGTCGCTGCAGGGCAACCTCAGCCAAAACCAGCGCCAGCGCGCCATCACGGCGTTCCGGAACGGCAGCGTGCGCGTGCTGGTCGCCACCGACATCGCGGCGCGCGGCATCGACGTGTCCTCGGTTTCGCACGTCATCAACTACGACGTGCCGGACACCGTCGACGCCTATGTGCACCGCAGCGGGCGCACGGGTCGGGCGGAACGCACCGGTGACGCCTTCACGTTCGCCGCGCGCGAGGACGCCCCGGTCATCCGCGCCATCGAGCGGGCGCTCGCCACGCCGTTGGTCCGCGAACACGTCGCCGGCTTCGACTACGACGCCGCACCGCCGCCGCGGCCCGCGCAGGCGCGGCGCCACCAGGCGCCGGCGCCACGGCGGAGCGCCCCGGGCCCTCGTCCGGCCGCGGCGCCGCATGCGGCGTCGCCCGCGCCGCGCGCCGGAGCCCCGGCCGCGCGACGCCGGCGCAGCGCCTGGGCCTAGCCGGTCACGGCCGGCGCACGCGATACACCACATCGTCGCCGAAGCGCGCCACCTGTTCCAGGTGGGGCGGCGGTGTGGCGAGCCGCGCGGCGTGCGCGGGAAGCAGCAGCCCCTTGTGAACGACGACCCAGGTCACCGGGACGTCGCGCAGGAAAGCCGGGCCTCTCGCCGGGTCGAGGGCGTCGGCCGCGCGGTCGAGCAGCGCCAGATAGCCGGGGGGCGGTGCCGAGAACGTCCCGTTGAACGTGGGCAGCCAGTGGTAGGTGGAAAAATAGGCATAGACCGCGTTCGGCACCAATTGCGCCGGGAGCTCGAGCAGCGGCTGGCCGGCGCCGTGGTTGGCGAGCCACCGATACACCGGCGGCACCCGATCACCGGTCGCGACGGGCAGGACCGCCGCCCGCCCGATCGGCGCGCGGGTCGTCCACGCGGCCCAGGCGACGAGCAGCACGGCCAGCGCGGCCCACGCCCGGTGCCGGCGTCCGCGTTCGAGCAGCGCAGCAACGCCGAGCCCCGCCAGGCAGACGACCCCGACGCCGACCATCGTCGTGGTGACCACGGGGTGCCGCTGCGCGCCGAAGCCCGGCACGACCGCCGCCAGCCAGGCCCACGGCAAGGGACGCACCCAGACCGAGCCAATCGAGAACTCCGGCCCGAGGGCGAGCACGGCGCCGACCGCGGTGACGCCGAGGGCCGTCCAGCGGCGCCGAGAGGTCCGATGGAGCAGTCCGCAGGCGGCCAGCACCAGCAACGGCACGCCGACGCCGGTGACGAAATGCACATCGAAGTTCATCCCACGGAACAGCCAGAGCAAGCGCAGCGGGCCGGCGTGCCGCACAGCGGCTTCGCCGCTGGCCGGCACGACCCCCGTGGCCACGTGCCCGAAGAACGGCCGGTAGAGCCAGACGATCGCGCTTGCCGCGACCGCGAACGCCGCGCCGAGCCACGCCGCGGCGCGGCCCGTCGCGGGCGGACGCTGTTCGAGAAGCACACCCGCGGCATACGCCGGCAGCAGCAGGAACGCGGTGTAGGTCGCGTACGCCGAGCACGAGGCCTGCAGAATGACCGCGACGGCCAGCCCGGCGGCCGCCAGCGCACGCCGCCGGCCGGCGAACACCGCGTCGATCGCGAGCATGCCCGCGGGGAGGTACTGGATCGCGAAGAGGTACAACAGATTCAGCTGATGCATGCGGAACGGCGCGATCGCCGCCGCGATGCCCGCCACGAGGGCCGCGGCGGGGCTGCCCGTCCAGCGGTGGACCAGGACGAGGAAGCCGACGCCGCCGGCCGTCGCGCTCAGCAGGAGCGCCAGCTGGTAGGCGAGCACCGGGTTGCCGGTGAGCCAGTACGTCGGGGCGAACCACGGCACGACGCCGAGTTGGAGATCGGCATACGTGAGGGCGCGCGGCACCGGGAACAGCGTGTTGCCCTCGAAGAACGAGGCGGCCGGCTGGAGCGCGGCATGGGACCACCAGGCGAGGGTCCACACGCCGCGCAGGGTGTCCGCTGCCCCGAATCGCGACCAGAAGTCCGCGTCCGGCGACGACCCGGCGACAGGCGCCCCTGGATCGCCCCCGAGGAGCCGCATCCAGGGCGTATCGGCGACAGCACCGCCGGCGTAGACGGCGGAGCCCGGCCGCGAGAACACGGGCCACGACGCCGCCACCACCGCCAGGGCGATCAGTGCGGCGCCGGCGGCGAGCCCCCCCGTTCGGCGCAGCCAGCTCGCGTCGGAGGCGCCTCGATCGGGGTCCGGCATGGTGCGTGGTGCAGGGCTCGCATACGGCCAGCGGCGCCGCGGTGTCAACGCCGCGGCCAGGGTCGGCGCTGTCCGGGACAGCGACCCCGGGCTCGAAATGCGTTGACGCCCGGGACGCGCCGCCCTAGGGTCTGGCCCCCATGCGCCGTCGCCGCGCCACTACCCTCTCCCTCGTCCTCGTCGTCTCGTCGCCGGTCTTGCCGCCAGCACGCGGGCCGCGACGACCGACGTCGGCATCGCCGGCACCCGGTTGGTCGTCCGCGATCGGTCCCGGACCGACACCGTACTGTTCGTCGCTCGCGACCCGGCTGTGACGGCGGGCCCGGATGCCGGGGACGTGTCGGCGTCACTCGACGTCTATGCCGCCGACGACTCGTGTGCGCTGCGCGGCCGGTGGACCATGGCAGCGCCGTGGCAACACATCCGGGCTGGCATGGCGACGTTCACGAACCGCGATGCGCCTGGCGGGCCGACCACCGTGCGGACGGCCCACATCGAGGCCGGGCGGGAGGCGCGCATCCTGACGCGCGGCCTCGGCGACGGCCGGGTGCTCGATCTCGCCTCAGGCGCGCCGCGCGGCCCCGGGGGCATCCTCGCCGTCCTGACGATCCGCAACACGGCCGACGGCGTGGTGCGGCGCATGTGCACCCGCTTCGCCACGTCGGCCGGCAGCGAGATCTCCTTCCGCGAGTCGAAGCGGGGGCGGCGCCTGGTGGCCCGGCGCGGCGTGCCCGCCGCCTGCCCGCCGACCGCGGTCGCCACGACGCCGGCGGACCCCGCGCAGTGCGACGTCCTGAACGCCGCTTCCTGCCTGCTGCCGTATCCGTCGAGCCGCTTTCTCGTGCCGGCGGCGACGGCGACCGGCGTCGCGGTGCGGATCCCGCAAGTCGGCCTCCCGGCCGTGAACGGAACACCCGTGCCCGCCGGGCTGTTCGACGTGCTCGACGGCTTCAGCCCCGCGGTGCAGGTGCTCACGAACTTCCCGCAGGGCGTCGACGTCGTCCGCTCGAACGCGTCGCGGCTGTTGCCGGCCGGGTGCTGCGGCCAGCCCGACGGGCCGCCCTGGATCGAAACCCGCACGCACACCGCGCGCTCTCTCGACCCCGACAGCCCCACCGTGCTGCTCGATGCGGACACCGGGGAACGCCTGCTCCACTGGGTCGAGACCGACGCGCGCACCGCCGATCCCACCCGGCAGATCCTCTTCCTCCGCCCGGGCCGCATCCTCGAGTACGGGCACCGCTACATCGTGGCCGTGCGCAACCTGGTCACGCCCACCTGCGAGCCCGTGCTGCCCGAGGCGGCGTTCGCCGCCATCCGCGACGGCGATCCCGCCGGCCCCGCGGTCGAGGCGCGCCGTGCCGCGCTCGATGTCGGCGTTCTCGACGTCCTCGCCGCCCACGGCATCCCGCGCGACGATCTAGTGCTCGCCTTCGACTTCCGGGTGGGTAGCGAGGACGCCAACACGAAGGTCATGCGCTCGATGCGCGATCAGGCCTACGACTGGCTCGACATCGTCGAGGCCGACCCCGCGGCCATGCCCTTCACCGTCGAGACCGTGAGCGAGAACGACTGCAGCGCGCCGGGCGCCGTGGCCTGGAAGAACGTCGCGGGCCGCTTCGACGTCCCGCTGTTTCTGGAGGGCGATCTCGACGACGCCACGGCGCCGTTCCCCGCCCTCGACGCCGACGGCCTGCCGGTGCAGAACGGATTCCACCGCGCCCGCTTCTTCGCCACCCTCCCCTGCTCGCTCCTGCGCGGCACGCCGCCGTCCGCGGTGCTCTTCGGCCACGGCATCTTCCAGGAGGGCAAGTTCTTCACCGACCTCGTGCCCGCCGTCGTGAACCAGGTGACCCCGTGGACATCGGTCGCCATGGCCACCGATTGGCGCGGATTGTCCAGCCTCGACGTCGCCTGGGTGCCGACCAGAGTGATCGGCACCAGCCTGAGCCAGCTGCACAATTTCCCCGCCTTCCCGGGCCGGCTCCGCCAGGGGTTGCTCAACACGCTCGTGCTCGCGCGCATGATGAAGCGCGGCCTCTTCAACCGCCACGCCGCGTTCCGGGCGCCCGACGGCGCCGGGGTGCTCCCGGGCGCCGCCGAGCCGCTCGGCTACTACGGCGTCAGCCTGGGCGGGATCATGGGGACCTACCTGGCGGCGCTCACGCCCGACATCGAGCGGTTCGGTCTCGCGGTCGGCGCGGTGAACTTCTCGTGCATGCTGCAGCGGGCGACGCCCTTCCGCCCGTTCGACGCGCTATTGTCGGCGATCGGCATCACCGACCCGCTCGACGCCGCGCTCGGCATCCAGCTCACGCACGAGCTCTGGGTGCAGGGCGAGCCCGCCAGCGTCGTCCGTCGGATCACGTCGAACCCGCTGCCCGGCTCCGGGCCGCCCAAGCAGGTCCCTCTACACCGAGGCCTGGCTCGACCATCAGGTGTCGAACCAGTGCACCGAGATCGCCGCGCGGACCATGGGACTCGCGATGCTCGACGGCTCGGTGCAGCGGCAGGTGGTGGACATCCCCGACGTGACGGCCCCGCAGGATTCGGGACTGGTCTACTACGACCTCGGCGAGCTCGATCTGTTCGACCCCCGGCACGTGGAGGACATCCCGCCGCTCACGAACCAGATCGTGACCGGCCAGTGCGATCCCCATCCGCGCCAGCCCGGCGTGCGCGCCGGTATCCGCCAGCTGACGGCCTTCCTCGCCGGCGGGCCGATCCAGAACTTCTGCGACGGGCCCTGCGACGGCGCCACGCCCGCAGAGCAGACCGTGCTCGGCGCCTGCAACCCGGCCCCGTGATCCGGCACCTCAGCGGCGCCAGAAGCGCGGCAGCACGACGACCACCAGGGTGAACACCTCGAGGCGCCCGGCGAGCATGCAGAGCGACAGGACGACCTTCAGCGGGCCCGGCAGCGCGCTGAAATTGTCGTAGGCGCCGATCTCCCCGAGCCCGGGCCCGACGTTGCCGAGCGCGGTGATCGCGGCGGAAAAGGACGTCTCGAGGTCGTAGCCACCGGCGGTCATGCAACCCGTGGCGAGAATCGCGATCAGGAAGTATCCCGTGAAGAAGGCCCAGATGCCGGCGAGCACGTCCTCGCCGACCGGCCTGCCCGCGTACTTCACCGAGCGCACCGCCCGCGGGTGTACGAGCCGTTCGAACGCCACGTCGAGCGATCGCAGGCCGAGCAGCGTGCGCAGGCTCTTGACGCCGCCACTCGTCGACCCCGACATGCCGCCGAGCACCATCAGCACGATGAAGACGAGATGGGCGAGCGGCGCCCAACGCTCGAAGTCGGCCGTGACGAAGCCGGTGGTGGTGACCAGCGAGACCACCTGAAAGGCGGCCAGACGGGTGGCCGCGCCCCAGGCGTGTCCGTCGGCCGCGAGGCGGAGCGCGACGATCACCGTCGCGCCGAGGACGACGGTGCCGAAGTACCGCAGCTCGGCGTCGCGCCGCACCGCCGCCACCTGGCCGGTGAAGAGGCGGTAGTGGAGGACGAAGTTCACACCGGCGAGCAGCATGAAGCCGGTCACGATCCACTCGATCAGCGGCGAGGCGAAGGCGCCGACCGACAGGTCGCGCGTCGAGAATCCGCCGGTGGCCAGGGTGGTGAGCGCATGGCACAGCGCCTCGAAGAACCCCATGCCCGCCGCCACCAGCGCCACCACCTCCGCCGCCGTGAGCCCCACGTAGACGAGCCAGAGCCGCCGCGCCGTCTCGACGAGCCGGGGCGCCAGCTTGTCGGCGATCGGCCCCGGCACCTCGGCGCGAAAGAGCTGCATGCCGCCGATCCCGAGCAGGGGCAGGAGGGCGATCGTGAAGAGGATGATGCCCATGCCGCCGACCCACTGCGTGAGCGAGCGCCACAACAGCAGCGACCGCGGCCGCCCCTCGAGCCCGGCAAGGACCGTCGACCCGGTGGTGGTGAAGCCGGAGACGGACTCGAACCACGCGTCGAGCGGCCCGAGCGCGCCGGTGAGCACGTAGGGCACCGCGCCGGCCAGCGACACCAGCAGCCAGCCGGCCGCGACCACGAGGAACCCGTCGCGCGGACGCAGGCGCCAATCCGCGGGGCGACAGGCGCGGGCGAGCCCGACCCCGCCGGCGAGCATGGCGATTCCGCCGGCCGCCCACGACGACAGCGCCTCGCCGAACACGGCAGCCGTCGCAAGCGGCACGAGGTGCGCCGCCCCGACGAGCGCCAGGAGCCACCCCAGCACATGGAGGTCGAGCGCAACGTTCATCGACGCTCGAGGAACGCGTCGAGCTGCGCGGCCGCCGTCGCTTCGGTCACGATCAGCACTTCGTCGCCGGGCTCGACGCGGTCGCCGCCCGACGGCACGAGCAAGCGGTCGCCGCGCCGGATCGCCGCGACGATCACGCCGGCCGGCAGGTCGAGGGCGGCGATGACGCCCCCCACGAGCCGGCTGCCGGCCTCGGCCTCGACCTCCATCACCTCGACGCGGTCGTCGGGCAGGGCGGTCACGGCGTGCACGCGGCCGCGCCGGATGTGCTGGAGCATGAGCCCCACCGCCAGCAACCGCGGGCTGATCACGGCGTCGATCCCGACTTCGCCGATCAGGGTGGCGAGCGCCGGATTGTCCACCATGGCGAAGGCCCGCCGGGCGCCGAGCCGCTTGGCGAGCAGGCTCGAAACCAGGTTCACCTCGTGGTCCGGGGTGAACGCCGCGAAGGCCGCCACCCGCTCGATCGACTCCTCCTCGAGCACGCGGCGGTCGGTCACCACGCCGTGCACGACGAGGGTGTGCGAGAGCGCCTCCTCCGCGCGCCGGGCCGCCGCCGCATCCTCCTCGACCAGCACGACGCGCGCGTTCTCCGCTTCGAGCCGCCGGGCCAGCGCGAGGCCGATGCGGCCCGCGCCCGCGATCATCACGCGCGCCTCGGCCGGTGCGATCGGCCCGACCAACCCCGCCACGTCGGCGACCTCTTCGCGCGCGATGGAGAAGTAGACCAGGTCGCCGGCGCGGATCTCCTCGTCGCCATGCGGCACGATCCAGGCGTCCCCGCGCTGGATGGCCGCGACGAGCGTCGGCGTCGCCGGGAACAGCAGCTTCATGTGCGACAGGGAGAGGCCCGCGAGGTCGGACTGCGGGGTGATGCGAAACCCCGCCAGCACCACCGCGCCGCCGAGGAACGGCACCACGTCGACCGCGCCCGGCACCCCGAGCAAGGCGAACACCCGATCGACCGCCGCGGCTTCCGGGTTGACCAGCACCGCGACGCTGGGCGAATCGCGCGCGAGGAGTCGGAACCCCTCGGCATGGGCGGGGTCCCGCAATCGCACCACCACCCGCGGGACGTGCAACAGGGTGGCGGCGACCAGGCCGACGGTCATGTTGACCTCGTCGGAGTCGGTCGTCGCCAGCACGAGGTCCGCGTCCGCGGCGCCCGCCTCGCGCAGGACGGGCGCCGTCGCGCCGTTCCCGCACGTCACCTGCACGTCGAGCTGATCGGCGAGTCCCCGGACGCGATCCGGCCCCTGCTCGACCAGCGACACGTCGCAGCCGTCGCGCGCGAGCTTCTCGGCGAGCGTCGAGCCCACGAGCCCACCGCCCACGATGACTATCCGCACGGCGCTGGGTCCTTAGCCCACTCGCCGCACGGATGCCACTACTCCACGTCGTCGAGGGCCGACGGCTCCGCGTCGCTCGGGGGCGCGTCGTCGAGGATCGGGCGGGACGTCTCGCCGCGCGACGCGGGCGCGTCATCGACGACCGGCCGGCTCGGCACGACGTCCGCGGGCGGCGCATCGTCCACCCACGGCGTGGAGGGTGCGACGCTGGCGGGGGGCGCATCGTCGATCTCCATCGCCGCCGCGCCGGCGGCGAGGACCGCGAGCAGCAACGCGGCACCGATCCCGTGCATGGTCCGGTTCTACCGTCGTTCCGGCTGCGGAACCAGCCTGGACCTGCCGAAACGGGAGTGCTACTCGGCGCCGATGCATCGCGCGGGGACCACTCGACGGCGACTCCTGGCGGCCGCGCTGCTCGCCGCTCTGGGCGCGCTGACGGCGCACGACGTGCGCGCCGACGACTCGCTCCGCCAGGAGGCGAACCGCACGCTGGCCCGCTTCAAGCGCACCGACCCGGGCATTGCACGACTGGTCGAGTCGGCGGCGGGCTATGCGGTGTTCCCGAAGATCGGCAAGGGCGGTTTCATCCTGGGCGGCGCCGGTGGGCGCGGACTGGTGTTCGAGCGTGGCGGGCGGCTCGTCGGCTCGGCGCGCATGTCGCAGGTCACCGTCGGAGCGCAGGTCGGCGGGCAAGTGTATTCGCAGCTGATCCTGTTCGAGAACAAGCGCGCCCTCGACCGCTTCAAGCAGAGCCGCTTCGAGATGGCGGCGCAGGTGAGCGCGGTGGTGGCCGCCGAGGGCGCGTCGCGCAACGCGCGCTACACGCAGGGCTTGCTGGTCTTCACCCTGCCGATCCAGGGGCTGATGGCCGAAGCGTCGGTGGGAGGCCAGAAGTTCCAGTTCCAGCCGGTCAAGAAGTAGGCGCGCGGCCACGCCGGGCGCGGCGCTTCACGCCCGCCGCGCGCGCACCGTGACGTACGACCACCGGTCACGCGGCAGCAGCGCGCCGCCGAGGCGTTCGACCGCGGCGAGCGCACGCGCGGCCGGCCTGGTGCGCCCGAGCGCAGGCAGCCCGAACCGGTAGTGCAGCACCAGCCGGCGCACGGGCAGCGCCTCGGCGGTCTCGCAGGCGAGGTCGGCGAACGGGAGCCCCGCGAAGAGGCCACGCACGAACGCCGGCGAGAAGCGGCGAATCCCGCGCTCCACCGGCACCAGCGCCGCCTGCAGTGCGATCACCGGGTTGCGCCCGTTCGGTTCCAGGAGCACCAGCGTCCCGCCCGGGCGCAGCACGCGCGCCACTTCGCGCAACGCGTCGGCCGGCGCTTCGAGATGATGCAGCAGGTCCCGCACCAGCACGCCGGCGAACGCACCGGTGCGGAACGGCAGCGCGAACACATCGGCCGCGAGCGTCCGGGCGCCGGGCACCGCGCGGGCCGCGAAGCGCGCCTTCGCCGCCGAGCGGTCGACGCCGACCGGCGTGCCGCGCCGCGCCAGCCGCGCCAGGTTGGTTCCCTCGCCGCACCCCACCTCGAGACATGGGAACGGCAGGGCCGCGAGCCGCGGGAGGAGGAACGCGTCCTCGACCGGTGCGAACGCCCGGTCGGCGGTCGTCCACCGGAAATGCGCCGCGTCCGCCTCGGCGAAGTAGGCGTCCTGCGCCGCATGGGACTCGCTCATCTCACTCGGCGTAGCCGAGCGCCTTCAAGCGCTGCCGTTGCGCCTCGTCGACGGGGGCCGGCGCGACGCCGCCCGTCCCGGAATCGCCCGCACGCCAGGCGTAGAGCCGGACGGGCTCCGTCTCCGGCGCGGCGAGCGCCGGCGGGGTGGCCGCGAGCAGCGAGGGCGTTTCCACCTTCGCCGCGAACGGCCGCGGCGGCGCCGCGCGGATTTCGAGCGGCAGCCGCGTCGCGGGGGTCCCGTCGCCGGTGATCCGCAGCATGCCCGGGTCGATCCGCCGGCCGTTCACCCACGCGTCGATCGAGAGCGTCGCCTCGACGACCCCCGGGAGCCGTGCCCAGTCGAACCGGATGCCTTGCGGCGCCCCGTCGATCCGGGTCCGCCAGGTGAGCGTCTCCCCGCCGTCCGCGAACTCCAGGCGATCGGGGCCCAGCCGGCCGATCCGATCCGGATTCGCCAATGGCGCCCGCTCGCTTCCCCGCACGCGGACCTCGAGGTCGACTGGCTCACCGCCACGCCGCGGCACCGCGCGCACCTGATACCCGAAGTCGGCGAGCGGTGCCCGAAAGACGTCGAGCAGCTCGCGGAGCTTCGCGGCGGTGCCGGCCGCCGCCGCGTCGTCGATCAGGTTGACGCGCTCCCCGGGGTCGGCAACGAGGTCGAAGAGCTGCTGCTCGGGCGGATCCACGGTGTAGATCAGCTTCGACCCGGGCAACCGCACGGCGAACCGCCAGGGGCGGTCCGGATTGGCGGCGCGGGCGAAGATGGGGCGCACCGGCGACGGCTCGCCGCGGACGAGCGGCATCCAACTCATGCCGTCCACTCCCGGGAACACCGGCAGATCGAGGATCTCGGCGATGCTCGGCACGACGTCCACCAGCCCGACCTGCTGCTCGACCACTCGGCCCGCGTGGGCGCCCGCGGGAAACCGCACGAGCAGTGGGACGCGCAGCTGCTCGTCATACAGCGACTGGCCATGGAAGAACCCGTTGCGCTCGAAGAGCTCCTCCCCGTGGTCGGCGGTCACGATCACCAGGGTCTTGTCCAGCAGTCCGCGCTCGCGCAGCCCGTCGAACACCTGGCCCAGATGGTCGTCGACCCACCGGATGGTGCCATCGTACAGGTCGACGACGCGCTGGCGATCGCCGGCGTCGAGCGCCCCTCGCTTGGCCGGCTCGACGTCGTCGAAGCGGGCGCCCACGTGCCCCTGGTGCGACGGGTCGGCGAAGCGCGTCGCCGCCGGCTCCGGGATGGTGTAGGGCGTGTGGGTGTCGAGGTAGTGGAGGTAGAGGGCGAAGGGCTCGCCCTGGCGGCGGTCGATCCATTCCAGCGCCGCGCGCGAGATGTGCGGCGCGCGCCAGCTGTCGAGCAGCACCTGGCGGTCGAACGAGTCGCGCGCATCGAGCGTCAGGAAGACGTGCAGGTACGGATTGCGGATGATCGCCAGGGCGTCGGGGATGCCGCCCGCGTAGAGGCTCGACAGCAGCGTCGGCACGCCGGGCTGCGGGAAATAGCGGCCCGTCAGCAGCTGCGGCAGCGACGGCACGGTCATGGGCGCGTTCGAGAACGCGTTGGAGAACCGCACGCCCTCCGCGGCCAGCCGGTCGAGCGCCGGCGTCGTCGGCCGCCCGTAGCCATACGCGCCCAGGTGGTCCGCGCGCAGCGCGTCGATGGTGATCAGCAGGAGGTTCGGCCGCCGGCGGTTGGCCTCGCGGTCGATCAGGCTCGGCCGCGACATGAGGGCCGCGGTGGCCCCGTGCTGGGCCGGTTTGCCGGCCACTTCGACGCGCAACTCGAGCGTGCCCCGCGTGCCGGCGAAGCGCGCCAGGTCGATGCGCTGGGGAATCCAGCCCCGGTCGCGCGGCCGCTGCTTGGGGTCGACGAGCCGGTCGAGCAGGACGGCCGGCACCCCGCCGTCTGGGGTGTAGGTGAGTCGGAAGTGCGTCGGCTCGGCTTTGGCCGCCACGTCTTCCCCGAAGAACTTGTCGACCACCCCGATGTCGAAGGCCAGCTCCGCGTGCGGCGGCACATCGACGGGTGCCTGCAGGGTCCACGGGATCGGCAGCCGCACGGTGTGCCGCATGGTGCCCCAGGCGCTGAGCGGCTTGAACTGCAGGATGACGTTGTCGGATCCGCGCAGGGCGGCATGGATCTCGGAAGTCAGATCGCTCGCGGATCCGGGGGCCGCTGCCAGGAGCACCGCCATCGCCGCGAGCCGGACGGCGCGCATGACTCTGGCTAGCACGGCCCGGGCGAGGTGAGCCAGCGCGCGCCGGTCGACCGGGTCTTCAGGCGCGATCGCCGATCAGGCAACGCCCCCGATCGGGACGCAGAACAGCAGGAACGTGCCCAGCGCGCCCGCCGGCCAGCCCGTGGGAAGCGGCGCGCTGGGGTCCAGGAGTGCGCGCCAGAACTCGTCGGACATCGGGCCGCGCCCCGCGCTCAGTCCGACTTGAACTGGACGATGGCGCCCTGCCTCACCCGGACGACGCGGCCGACGAACGATCCCACGAAGTTGCCGCGGTTCCGCAACACGACGGAGCCGCCCGGCGCGTAGACCACGGCCGCGACGTTCGAGCGGCGGTCGGCGGCGAACGCGGGCTTGCTCCCGCGGCGCGCGATACTGATCCGCACGTCGCGCGCGGGCACCCCGTTGCCGCCCCGCAGCCCGGCCCGCGACCGCACGCGGACCCGGTTGGCGACGCCGATGTTGCAGGCGCCCAGGCAGACCAGGCTGGAGCGCGACGCCAGTTCGAGCGATCGGAAGGCGTAGTTGCCCCCGGCGAGCCGGAGCTGACCGCGCGAGCGGACCCGGACCCTGCCGTAGGCGCCAGCCGGCAGCGGGGAGGTGCTGCTCCCGGCCGTCACGTTGATCCTCATCGAGCCGGGCACGACCTGCACCGCCGGCAGCAGTCCGCCTGGAACCACCGGGAGCGTCACGGCCTGGCACGCCAGGCCCCCCGGCCCATTCTCCAGCAGCAGGCAATAGGCGGCGTTGGCCGCCGCGTTCCGGCGGAACCGGATGGTCCGCCCGACGACGGCGCCCCGCACCCGGACGTTTCGGCCCACCGTGACCGTCCCGTTGTTCGAGCCGACGTCGCCGTCGATCGCACGCGTCTGGTTGCGCAACAGCAAGTCGTCGAGCGCGAACACCGCGTAGTCGAACGGCGACGCGGGCGCCCCTGCCAGCGCCGCCCCCGGCACCGCCCCCGCCACGATCACCACCATCGCCGCCACCAGTCTTCGCATCACCCACCCCTCCCCGACTCGTTGCTACCAGGAACCAAGCAACCGCACCAGAGGGCGAGACCACCGCGAGGGTGATTCGGGTGATCGTGGTTACCTCCGAGAGCGTAAGAACTTCAGGAACTCGATCGGGGATTTCACTGGCACCTCCGGCTTACCATCCGGCTGAACCGTCGTCTGGAGTATCGTTGCTGCGTTGGCGTGCTCGAGCCTCTCCCGCCCGTCCCGAGTGAGTCGGAGCACCAGCTTGGCCTTGCACGCCAGCTGCCCGGCAGACCTTCCGCGTCTACCGCGCTTGCATCGCAGCGGCCTGGAGGGGGTGGCGGCGATCACGCTGGCGGTTACCTCGGCGCGCGGAGACGCCTGGCTCGTGCCCTGACCGGAGACGATCTCCCTCGCTTCGGCACGACACTCCCCTTGAGCGATCGCCAGACATGTCACCTTCACGCGGACGTTACGCGTGCCGTTGTTCTTCACGTCCGGGGGCGACACCGAGCAGAGACGCTGGCCGGGCGTACACCCACCTTGGCCGTCACACTGGGAATTCTCCACGCACGGGTTGGTCGACAGGCCACATACCTTGCTCGGTCCCTCGATCCCACAGGTCGCCGAACAACAGGGATTCCGATTGTCGTCGCATTGCTCGCCCGTCTCGACCGTGCCGTTGCCGCAGTCGGGTGGGAGCGGTCCCACGCAGACCCCGTCCTCGTTGCACGTGCCGCCGGCCGCACATGACTCGCCGCTCGGGCGCCTTGTGCAGCTCGCCGTGCAGCACGAGCCCGGGGTCCCGTTCACACCCCGGCCCCGGTCGCACTGTTCCCCCGGATCGACCACCTCGTCCCCGCAGGGCGAGCCGATGAACCGGACGACCGCGAGCTCGCGCGTCCCCCCGGCGATCGTCGTCCCATAGGCGAGAATGTCGCCGTCCGGTTCCACGGTGATGCTCGGCGTACGCTCGAAGCCGCCGAGCAGATGCTCGGCGATCCCGTTGGTGCCGAAGGACGGGTCGCGCTCCCCCGTGGGCAGCAGCCGGATCAGCACGTACGACGCATTCCCGCTCTTCGCCACTAGGACGATCCGACCGTCCGGTGCGGAGGCCAGTCCGACCGGCGTAAGATCGGACGGATGGTCAACAAGGCGGCTGGTGGAGCGTCCTGCCGCGTCGAGGAACCTGACGCGAAGCTGCCCATGGTCGGAACTAGCGTCGACGACAACGATCCCGCCCTGCGGCTGAACGGCAAGGGCCCCGAGAGGCGCCGTGTTCGAAACCGCCACCACCCCCCGGTTGCCGAAGGCTGAGTCGACCACGCCCTGCCCGTCGAAGGCGAACAGATGATGCTGCCCCCGAACGAGTCCGGTGTCCGCCAAGATGCCGATTCGCGTCGGCCCTGAGGCAAGGAACGCTGCGTTCACTATCGCGATTCTGGCGGACTCCATCAGTTCTCGAGTCCGGACCACCTCCTCCACTCCCGTCGGAGAGACGGTGAAGCCACTGGCGTAGCCGCTGATGAGCCCGAACCTAGCCCTCAGCCCGAGCACCAACGGCACGCCGTCCCCAGTCATGCCGACGGCTCCCGCCCCGAAGTTCGATATTTCGTGCCCGCCGATCGCGACGCCGGCTTGGTCGAATACCCTCGCCACCGAGAGCCCATTGGAAGGGACCCCTGCAAGGACGATCCGCTCCTCGGCGACGGCGACTCCGGGAGCGAGATCGGGGAGGCTATGGGCAAGCGCCACACCGGTGCCCCCGAACGAGAGGTCGGGCTGCCCGCTGGAGAGAAATCGCACCACCACGGCCTTGGGTCCGCTGGCCGGGCCAACAAGCACGATGCGACCGTCGCGCTGAACCGCCGCGCCGGTCACGCTGATCAGGCCGCTGGCGCCGAGTGCCGTCCGCGCCACGCCGTCCAGCGCAAAGCGTCGATCGAGCTGGCCTTGCGCGGCACCGGCTAGCGAAGGGACGGCGAGCACGAGCGCCAGCAACATCAGGAGCCACGACGTGTGACCCGCGCCCCATCGCGCGCCAACATCCCAGACGGTTTCGTGTCGCGGAGAACGCGTCGACTCGTCAAACATGCCGGGGCTCCAACGTCGGTCGTCTCGCCACGCCCGGCGGACCATGGACGATGTGATCGATCCCTCCCCGCCGATACTCCGTCCAGGAGTCTTCCTCACAGCGGGCGCGCGCATCCAAGGGGACGGTTCGTTGCCTGATGTGCCGACGGACCGACACCCCCGCCGCCCACGCGGATTATCTGTTGGGATACTGGATGCCGTCACAGCCGCAGACCGGATTGAACATCTTGACGACCAGGTCCGGTCGCGTCACGCATCGACCGACAGCAGCGCAGCGTCCCAGTGGTTTCTTGCAGAACGCGTCGCTCGCGCAGGCATCGTTCGTCCGACATGGTCGCGCCCTTCCGTCCGCGGTGGTCGGCGCGATGCTCACGAGCACGGTCAGGGCGATCAGCGTGCGCATCGCAGACGGATGACTTTTCGGCGCTGCGAGCTGCAAGCCAAAGCGGGATAGACGTGATGGTGGGCAGAGGGCCAACTGGAACGGGCTCGTCGGCGACGAGCCCTTGAGACTGGTCGGGCGCAGGCACCCCGCGCTCGCCCGATGCTGGTCGGTGCCCGGAAAAAGCGAGGATGCTCGATGGAGGGCGATCGTGGCCTACGGACGGAGTCTGCCCTGTCGGCGTTTTTCTTGTCGCTGGCTTCCGTGTGTGGTAGCTCAGGTGGTGGGTGGGTCCAGGCGCCTGCCGGGTCTCGTGTGCTGTCAGGGAGTTCGCCAACGGCGGACGCATCAGGCCAATCGTTGCGTCTCTCGCTCGAGCGTCGAGGGGTTTTGCTATTATGATACCTCCCAGCTTCACCAAGCTGCGTATCGCCTTCCCCTACAAGACGGGCGTGAGCGTCAATACCCCCGCGGGCGCGCTGATCACCGGCAACAAGGGGCTGGTGGAGGGCATTGGCGGCATGCTGAGCGCTCGGCTGGCAGCCATCTATCCGGATTTGGACGCGATGAATGCCTGCGCCATCCGCTTGAGCTACTGCCTCAACCGGGCCGGCCATGAGGTTGGGTCCTTGAGCGGCGTGCGCAGCTTCAAAGGAGACGATGGGTATCGTTACATGATCAGTGCGGACGAAATGATCACCTACATGAAGCACGCGTTCGGTGAGCCCAAGACGATCTGGGATGGGCGAAGGAGCGGTCAGAAGAAATGGCTCGGCGCGGTGACGCTGCCGGCGCAGGGCCTGCTGGGTTACGACTGGCAGGGTAGAATTGCCGATTTCGGCGCAGGCGGCCACGTCGATATCGGACGGATCAGCCAGACGAACATCCTGGGCATCAATGAAATCGGCACGGGCGCCTATTTCAAGGAGGGACCGATGATCGTCCATCTGTGGAAGTGCGAGCCGTGACGACAGCGCTGCTGTGGCTGACCGTTCTGTTCTTCGGTGCGCAGGCCCGCGCCGATTCGCCGGAGACGCCAACGCAGATCCGTCAAATTCTGGCCCAGTCTTTCTGCCTGGGCGTCGCCTATCCAGGCGGCGACATCGCCCGGGACGTCGAGGGGGTCTACGCCGTGTACATAGGCCAGTTGCCCCTCGAGGCTCCGCTTGAGGCCCGCCGCAAGATCGAAGCGCTCGCCGCTGCCAGCAAGCCGTCCGAGCCAACGCCGGTTGGCGGGCACAATTTGGCCCTGGCGAAGTGTGCGCTGTTCGCTCAGCGAACGGACGTGCAGCGCCTCTTGGGGGCAGACCGGTAGGGGGGCTCACGATCGAAATCGGGACGCTCCGCCGAGGGCCATCCGACTCGACTACGGATACGAACTCACCGCCCGAGTCCACTATTGTTAGTGCGCTCTCCTACCGGAGGTACGGAAGGCGGTGCCGTCAGGATTTCTTCTCGACGTGGCCGCCGAACTCGAAGCGCATGGCCGACAGGATCTTGTCCTGGAAGTCGGACTCGCCCCGCGAGCTGAAGCGCTGGTAAAGCGCCGCCGACAATACCGGCGCGGGCACGGCCTCGTCGATCGCCGCCTTGATGGTCCAGCGCCCCTCGCCGGAGTCCGACACCTGCCCGGAGAAGGCCGCCAGGTCCGCGTCCTTCGCGAGCGCCGCCGCGGTCAGGTCGAGGAGCCAGGACGAGATCACGCTGCCGCGCCGCCACACCTCTGCAATGTCGTCGAGGTCGAGGTCGTATTGATAGTGCTCGGGGTCGCGCAGCGGCGTGGTCTCGGCATCGATCGCGTGCTCCTGTTTGCCCACGTTGGCGTCGCGCAGCACGCCGAACCCCTCGGCGTACGCGGCCATGAGGCCATACTCGATGCCATTGTGGACCATCTTGACGAAGTGGCCGGCGCCGTTCGGCCCGCAGTGGAGGTAGCCCTGCTCCGCCGTCCCGCCCCGTCCTTCGCGCCCCGGCGTGCGCGGAATGTCGCCGATGCCCGGCGCGAGGGCGGCGAAGATGGGATCGAGGCGGCGCACGACGTCCGGCTCCCCGCCGATCATCATGCAGTAGCCGCGCTCGAGGCCCCACACGCCGCCGCTGGTGCCCACATCGACGTAGTGGACGCTGCGGCTGGCCAGGCCTTTCGCGCGGCGCAGGTCGTCGACGTAGTACGAGTTCCCGCCGTCGATCAGGACGTCGTCGGCTTCCAGGGCCGGCACCAGGTCGGCGATGGTCTGGTCGACGACCGCCGCCGGCACCATCAGCCACACCGTCCGCGGCTTGTCGAGCTTGCGGACGAGATCAGCGAGGGACGTCGCGCCCACCGCGTGCTCGCGCACCAGCGCCGCGACCGCGTCGGGCTGCTGGTCGAAGACGACGCACTGGTGCCCGGCCTTCACGAGCCGTCGCACCATGTTGGCCCCCATGCGGCCGAGGCCGACCATGCCGAGCTGCATCAGCTGCTCCTTTCCTGCGGCGCGCCGTCACGGAGCGCGCGATAGCGGCGAATCAAGGCGTTCGTGGAGCCGTCGTGCGGGAGCGCCGGCTCCGCCGCCGCCTCCAGCGCCGGGACGATCCGTTGCGCCAGCACCTTTCCCAGCTCGACGCCCCATTGGTCGAACGAATCGACTTGCCAGATGGCGCCCTGCGTGAAGACGACGTGCTCGTAGAGGGCGACGAGGGTGCCGAGGGCCCGCGGCGTGAGTCGCTGCATCAGAATGGTGTTCGACGGCCGGTTGCCCTCGAACACCCGGTGCGGCACGAGCCACGCGGGCGTGCCCTCCGCGGCCACCTCGCCCGCCGTCTTGCCGAAGGCGAGGGCGGCGGTCTGGGCGAAGACGTTCGCCATCAGGAGGTCGTGATGGCGGCCGAGCGGATTCAGCGGCTGCGCGAAGGCGATGAAGTCCGTCGGAATCAGCCGCGTCCCCTGGTGGATCAACTGGTAGAACGAATGCTGGCCGTTGGTCCCGGGCTCGCCCCAGTAGACGGGGCCGGTCTGGTAGTCCACCGGTTCGCCGTCGAGCGTGACGTGCTTGCCGTTGCTCTCCATGGTGAGCTGCTGGAGGTAGGCGGGGAAGCGCGCCAGGTACTGCGAATAGGGCAGCACCGCCACGGTCTCGGCCCCGAAGAAGTTGGCGTACCAGACCGAGAGCAGCCCCATCAGGACCGGCAGGTTGCGCTCGAAGGGCGCGGTCCGGAAGTGCTCGTCCATCCGGTGGAAGCCGTCGAGCAGCTCGCGGAAGGCGGCCGGACCGATCGCCAGCATGGTCGACAGGCCGATGGCGGAGTCCATCGAGTACCGCCCGCCGACCCAGTCCCAGAAGGCGAACATGTTGGCCGTGTCGATGCCGAACGCCGCCACCTGCTCCGCGTTGGTCGACACGGCGACGAAGTGCTTCGCGACCGCAGCCGGATCGCCGCCGAGGCCCGCCAGCAGCCAGTCGCGCGCGCTGTGCGCGTTCGCCATGGTCTCGAGGGTGGTGAAGGTCTTCGACGAGACGATGACGAGGGTCTCCGCCGGGTCGAGATCGCGGGTCTTCTCCACCAGGTCGGTGGCGTCGACGTTGGAGACGAACCGGCAGTCGAGCGACCGGTCGGCATAGTGCCGCAGCGCCTCGTACGCCATCACCGGGCCGAGGTCGGAGCCGCCGATGCCGATGTTGACGACGGTCCGGATGCGCTTGCCGGTGTGGCCGGTCCATGCGCCGCTCCGCACGCGGTCGGCGAACGCCGCCATGCGGTCGAGCACCTCGTGCACGCCCGGGACGACGTCCTCGCCGTCGACCAGGATGCGCGTGCCGCGCGGCGCCCGCAGCGCCACGTGCAGCACCGCGCGCTGCTCGGTCACGTTGATCTTGTCGCCGCGGAACATGGCGTCGATGCGGGCCCGGAGTCCGCACTCTTCGGCGAGGCGCACGAGCAGCGGGATGGTCTCGCCGGTAATCCGGTGCTTCGAGTAGTCGAGGTGGACGCCGGCGGCCTCGGCGACGAAGCGCTCGCCGCGGGTCGGATCGTCGGCGAACAACCGGCGGAGGTGGAGCCCGCGCACGCGGGCGTGATGCGCGACCAGCGCCTGCCAGGCGGGACGCTGGCTCGGTTTCGGAACGGCGGTGGGATTCGTCATGCGCTCCTCGAGGCGGCGGCGGAACCGTTCGCGTCTTATGCGATCCGACCCGCGTTGCCAACGCGGCGTGGTTGACTGGTCGCCCGCCGGCGGCCACCACTGCCGGCGATGCCGCATCCGCCGACTCCCCGCCGCCGCCCGCAACGCCGCGCCGCCGACACCCGCGAGCGTATCGTCGCCGCGGCGCTCCGCGCCTTCGCCGAACACGGCTTCGACGGGGCGACCACGCGCGCCATCGCCGATGCCGCCGGCGTGCCCCAGGGCCTCATCGCCTACCACTTCGCCGGCAAAGAGGCGCTGTGGCGCGCCGCCATGGACCACATCTTCGGGCTGCTGCGCGGCAGCCTCGACGCGCGCGGCGCCGCGCTCGCGAGCGCCGACGCGCCGGCGCGGCTGCGCGAGCTGCTGCGGCACTTCGTCCGCTTCTCCGCCGCGCACCCCGAGCTGCACCGTCTGATGATCCAGGAAGGCAAGCGCGACGCCGCCCGCACCCGCTGGCTCGTCGAGACGCACGTCCGGCCGCTCTACGCCTTCACCTCGACGTTGCTGCGCGCGTTGCAGCGCGAGGGGTTGGCGCCCCGCCTGCCGCTGGTCTCGCTCTACTACATGCTGATCGGCGCCGCCTGCCACATGTTCGTGGTCGCGCCGGAGTGCCGGCAGTTGACCGGCGTAGACCCGCACGCGCCGTCCGTGATCGAGGCGCATGCCGACGCGCTCATGACGTTGCTCCTGGGCCCGGCGCCCAGCGCCGGACGCCGCCGACCGTCCCGTCCCGCGCGCTTGACAAAATTGGTCGATTGAACAATCCATTCGCATGCCCGCCCGCCTCGACGAGCTGCCGGGCCCGGATCGCGCCGACATCGAGCGCGGGCGGGCCGCCGACCCGACGGTCCGCGCCGCGGACATCGCGCACGTCGAGCTCGATACCGCGCGGCTCGGCATGCTGGAAGCCTTCTACGGGGATTTCGGCCTCCTGCCCGCGGCGCGGACCGAGGACGCGGTCTACCTGCGCGCCGCCGGCCCGGCGCACCATGCCGTGGTGCTGCGCCGCGCGGAGCGGGCGCGCGTGGCGGCGGTCGCACTGCGCGTCCCGGACGAGATCGACCTGCGGCGGTTGGCGTCGCTGGCCGGCGCGTCGCCGGTCGAAGCGATCGACGAGCCGGGCGGCGGACTCCGGGTGCGGCTGCGCACGCCGGGCGGCCTCGAGGTCCACGCCGTCCACGGCATCGCGCCGCTGCCCGCGCTCCCGGTCCGCCCGCCGATGCTCCACAACCACCCGGCCGCGCGGACCCGGGTGAACACCACGCAGCGGCCGGCATGCGCGCCGTCGGAAGTGCTCCGGCTCGGCCACGTGGCGCTCGAGACGCGGCGCTTCTTCGCCAACCTGCTCTTCTGGCTGCGCACCTTCGGGCTCGTCGTGTCGGACTACCAGTTCCTCGAAGCCCGCCCGGAGTTCGGCCCGGTGATGGCGTTCATGCGGTGCGATCGCGGCCCCGACCCCGCCGACCACCACACCGTGGCCCTCGCCGCCGGACTCGACGACGCGCTGGCGCACGCCGCGTTCGAGGTCCAGGACCTCGACGCCGTCGCCGCGGGCGGTGAGCACCTCCGCCGGCGCGGCTGGCGGCATGCCTGGGGCATCGGCCGGCACATCCTCGGCAGCCAGCTCTTCGACTACTGGCGCGACCCGGACGGCGTGATGGTGGAGCACTTCGCCGACGGCGACGTCTTCGACGCCTCGGTGCCGACAGGCCGACTGGCCTTTCGCGCCACGAACCTGGCGCAGTGGGGCCCGCCGCTGCCGCCCGACTTTCTGGGCGCCGCGCCGGGGCCGGCGCTCGCCGGGCGCGTGGCCGGCACGCTCGCCGGCAACGACGAAACCACGCTCGGCAAGCTGATCGCCACCGCCCGCGCCCTGGCCCGCTGAGGAGAACACATGGCCTTCGCCCTGGTCCACTATGCCGCCGGCGCCACGCCCACCCCCGGAACGTGGGGCCTCGTGCGCGGCGACGTCCTGGAGCCCCTGCCCGGCACGTACCCCACGACCGCCGCCGTGCTCGCGGGCGGCGTGCCGGCCGCACGGGCGCTGCGCGCCCGCGGCGACGGCGCGGCGTCGCTCCCGTTGCGCGACGTCCAGGTGCTGCCCCCGGTCACGACGCCGTGTCAAATCGTCGCGCAGGGTACGAACTACCGCTCCCACTTGCGCGAGGTCGGCCTCGACCCGAACCACCGCGCGTTCAACATGCTCTTCCGGAAGGCGGCGGCGTCGATCACCGGCCCGTACGACGCCATCGTGCGACCGCCGCACGTGCAACTGCTCGACTACGAAATCGAGCTCGGCCTGGTGATCGGCGCGCCGATCGCGGCGCCCGTGACCGTCGAGGCCGCCACCCTCGACCGCTGGGTCGGCGCGCTGGTGGTCGCCAACGACGTCTCCGCGCGCGACGTCCAGCTGCCGCAGACCCAATTCTACAAGGGCAAGAGCTACCGTACCTTCTGCCCGGTCGGCCCCTACCTGGTGGTGCCGGAGCCGGGCGACCTCGCGCGCATCCCCGAGTTGCGACTGACGCTCAGCGTGAACGGGCAGGTTCGCCAGGACGAGTCGTGCGCCGACATGGTCTACGGCCCCGCCGAAACGCTGAGCGAGATCTCGCAGCTGGAGGCGCTGGCGCCGGGTGATCTCGTCCTGACGGGAACCCC
Organism: uncultured delta proteobacterium; assembly: GCA_963851365.1. Classification (GTDB taxonomy): domain Bacteria; phylum Desulfobacterota; class Binatia; order DP-6; family DP-6; genus CAVQLX01. Next base: position 823,591 of record CAWKPA010000004.1, read on the forward strand.
CGGGGGCGTGGCGCTCCAGCCGCCGGCGCCGCTGCTGCAGCGCCTCCTGGGCGCCCTGCTGCCCGACGAGCTGCGCTGGAGGGCGTTCGTCGCGACGCAGGCGCGGCGCCGCGAATACCTGCAGCCGGGCGACCGGGTGCGCGCCGCGATCCGGACGCCCGACGGCGCGATCGACCTCGGCGCCCAGGACACCGTCGTCCGATGACCGTCGGGCGCGGCGTGGCGGGCCGCGACGTCTGGCCGGTGCTGATCGTGGGAGCCGGCCCCACCGGCGTGGCGGCGGCCAACCTGCTGGGGCAGCGCAACGTCGACTGCCTCCTGGTCGAGCGCCACCCCGACGTCTATCCCCTGCCCCGCGCCGTCCACTTCGACGACGAGGTGTTCCGGATCTTCCAGGCCATGGGGCTCGAAGCGCCGATCCGCGCGGCGTCGCGACCGATGCTCGGCATGCGGCTCCTCGACGGCGAGCACCGCGTGCTGACCGAAGTCCGACGACGTGCCGGCGGCAGCCCGCACGGGCACCCGGAAGCGAACATGTTCGACCAGCCCGATCTGGAACGCGTGCTGCGCGACGGGCTGGCCCGCTTCCCCGGGGTGCGGCTGCTCGGTTCGACCGCGGTGGAGGCCGTCGAAGAGGATCGTCGCGACGGCCCCGCGCCTGTCCGCGTCACCGTGCGCGACCAGCGCACCGGAGGGCTGGCCGAAGCATGGGCGCAGGTCGTCCTCGCCTGCGACGGCGCCAGCGGGCCGTCACGCCGGTGGGTGGGCGCGACGATGGGGGATCTGGGCTTCGAACAACGATGGCTGGTGGTCGACGTGCGGAGTCCCGTACCCCTCGACAACTGGGACGGCGTGCACCAGGTGTGCGACCCCAAGCGGCCGGCCACGTACATGCAGGTGGGTCCCGGGCGGTATCGCTGGGAGTTCATGGTGATGCAGGGCGAGACCGAAGCCGAGCTGGCGCGGCCCGAGGTGTTCCTCGAGCTGACGCGACCGTGGCTGCGCGGCGTCGACGTCGCGGCGCTCACCGTCCTCCGCCAGGCGACCTACACGTTCCGCGCGCTCGTCGCCGACCGCTGGCGACGCGGCCGCATCCTCCTGCTCGGCGACGCCGCGCACCAGACGCCGCCGTTCATCGGGCAGGGCATGTGCGCGGGCATCCGTGATGCCGCCAACGTCGCCTGGAAGGTTGCACTCGTCGTCACCGGCCGGGCCGATGACCGCCTGCTCGACACCTACCAGGCGGAGCGCCGGCCACACGTGCGGCGCGTCATCCAGCTCGCCGTGCAGATCGGCCGCGTCATGATGGGTGGCGGCGAGTGGACGTCGGCATTGCGCGACCGGCTGCTGCCGCTGCTCGACCAGGTGGGCTGGTTGAAGGACCGGGTCATGCAACAGGGGCTCTTGCCCCTGCCGCGGGGCCCGCTCGTCTGCACCGCGGGCGCCGGCTCGCTGCTGCCGCAGCTCGACACCGTCGGGCCGGACGGCGCCGTGACGCGCATCGACGACCTCCTCGGCACGGGTTTCGCGGTCGTGACGGCCGGAGCCGATCCGCCCCCCGCGCCGGGCGAGGCGGATCACCCATTCTGGTCGGCGCTCGACACGCGCGTCGTGGCGGCCGGCGGTCCGCTGGCGGCATGGTTCGCCGCGCAGGGCGCGCACGCGGCGCTGCTCCGGCCGGATCGCGTCCTGCTGGCGCTGAGCGCGCGGGCCGATCTCGCCGCGTGGCGGACGGCGCTCGAGCGCGCCGGAGTGCGCGCATCGGCCTGACGCGGCGACACCGCCCGAGTTCAGTGGGGATGCGACGCGCGTCGCTCGTCGCCGATCGCGCGGCGCTGGCCGGCCCGGAACTCGCGCGGGCTGGTGCCCGTCCACCGCAGGAAGGCGCGCGTGAAGTGCGCGTGATCGGAGTAGCCGAGCGCCCGCGCCACGTCGGCGATCTTTCGGGAGGGATCCCGCAGGAGGCGTTCGGCCGTCTGCTGCCGCACCTCGGCGACCAGGCCGACGTACGTCCGGCCCGCGCCGCGCAGGCGGCGCTGCAGGGTCCGGCGGCTGATCCGGAGCGCCTGCGCGATCAGCGCGATGTCCGGCGCGCGCAACGCCAGCAGCGCCTCGAGGGCGTGCTTGACGTGCTCGACATTCGCTGGCGGTCTCGTTGGGGCCACGCTGGTCGACATCTGCATCACGGATGGCGGGTGGCATCTTGCCATTACGCGCCGCGCGAACGCCCGCCGGCGCTTTCGACCGGGGATCGCGGCGTGCTACGGGTGCGCCACGCATGGCGGCGCCGTCACCAGGGGAGCGAGCGTCCTTCGTCCTCCTCCTGGCGGCCATGCTGGGAGAGCTGGCGCTGGCTCCGGTGCTCTCGACCCTCCCCGATGGGCTGGTGATCACACGCGGACTCGGCTCGCTGGTGATCCTCGCGGCGCTGCTCGTCAGCGGGTTCGGCCCCCTCGCCGTCGCACTGTTCCTGGCCACGATCGCCGCGGACGTGGCCGGACTGCTGGCCGGCCAGGATGGCTTCCATGCCCTGGCCGCCGCGATCCGAGCGCTCTTTCTCGCCCGCGTCGTCTTCCTCGTCGCCCGCCACGTCCTGGCCGAACGGGCAGTCACGCTCGACACCCTGGCCGGCGCCGCGTGCGTGTACCTCCTGCTCGGCGTGCTCTGGGCCGATCTGTATTATCTGCTCGAGCTGCGACAACCGGGGTCGTTCGCGGTGGCGGACAGCTGGCAAACCGGCTCGCGGCACGACCTGCGGCCGGCGTTCAACGTGTTCAGCATGCTGACGCTCTCCACCGTCGGCTCGGCCGCAATCACACCGGCCACGCCCGCCAGCGGCGCCCTGTGCGCGGCGGAATCGCTGTTCGGCCAGCTCTACCTGGCCGTCATGATCGCCCGGCTGGTGGGGCTGCACATCGCGCACGACCGCGCCTGACCGACGGGCCGCCGTCCTGGCGCGAGATGGCAAGACACTCCCGCCTCCGTCGCGCTATCGGCTCGAATCAGGAGGAGTCCGCCATGTCCGTCCTGCACCCCATCGCCCGCCTGCTCGTCGCCGTCGCCCTGCTCGGGTTCGGTGCCCGCGCCGGCGCCCAGCCCATCGAGCTGAAGGACCAGAACGGCACCAGCTACCTGATCAACACCAACGTCGATCCGCTGACGCGGAACTCGGAGGCGTCGGGCGCCATCGCCAACGCCACCTACGACAAGGCCGTCACGGTGACCAGCTATTTCGTGGGCCTGACCCCGTTCGGTTTCTGGCTCACCACCTATTCGGTGCAGCGCACGGTCGACGTCCCCCTGCGCAACGCCTTCGCCGGCTTCAACGGCCTGGTGATCTCCGGGCTCGGCGGCGTCGCGCTGCCGACGCCGCTGGTCTTCAACCCCGGCGAGGCGCTCGCGTCGGAGGACTGCGCCCAGAACGGCAAGAACCGGGAGCTGATCTTCCAGACGCAGAGCTTCGCCAGCGCCGGCCTGCTCGTGACCCGCAAGGTGTTCGTCCCGAACAACTCGGACTTCGTCCGCTGGCTCAACATCGTCACCAACACGGCCACCGTGCCGCGCCAGGTGGGCATCACGCTGCAGGGGCTGCTGGGCTCCGGCACGCAGACCCGGATCGGCACCACGTCGAGCGGCGACAACATCGTGACGGCGGGCGACCTCTGGTTCACCAGCGGGCAGTCGGTGCCGCAGGGCCAGCAGTCCACGGAGCCCGCGGTGGGCTTCATCGTCCAGGGCGATGGCGCGACGGCCGGTGCGGTGGCGGAGGGGGTCAACAGCAGCGGGACGGCGATCGTCACCTACAACCCGACGATTCCGGCCGGCGGCTCCGTCATCATCATGACCTTCACCAGCGTCCAGGGGAACTTCAAGCAGGCGAAGAACGCCATGGAGAACCTGATCAGCCTGCCGTCGCCCGCCCTCCACTGCTTGAGCGAGGAGGAACTGGCGCAGGTGGTGAACTTCGCGCCGCTCGCGCAGCCGACGACGAAGAACGCCACCATCACGCTCAAGTTCAACAAGACCGGCCAGGACACCATCCAGTGGAAGGGCAAGATCACCGTCGGCCAGGGCATCTCGCTGGCGGGGCTGCCGGTCACGGCCGACGTGGGCGGGGCGACCGCGAGTTTCCTGCTGAACAAGAGCGGCCAGGCCAACGACGGCGGCGGCAACAAGTTCAACCTCAAGGCCAGCCTGAAGAACGGCGTGACCAAGCAGGGCACCTACAAAGTGACGCTCAACCTGAAGGGGGATTTCCAGGCCCTGATGGCCCCCTACGGGCTCACCAACGCGACGGTCAAGAAGGTACCGGTCACCGTGCCGCTGACGATCACCGCCGGGCCAGGAACCTACTCCACCGGCCTGGGTCTTTCCTACACGGCCACGCAAGGGAAGAAAGGCACGGCGCAAACGTCGTCGTGACGGCCGTGCGCCCTGTCTCCCGGACGCACGGCCCCCGAACACGCCCCGCGCCTCGCGACATCACCCGCATGCTGCGGCGGCGCGAAGGCGCCGGCAATGCGACCGCGACCTGGACTGCCAGGCGTCCCTCCCGTAGAAGCGGTCTGGCCCATGGTGAAGAAGGGGGAACAGTCGATGCGCAAGACGATCTCCAGACCGCGCGTGACGGTGGTCGCGATCCTGTTGATGGCGCCGCTGCTGGGCTGTGGTAGCGGCGAGACGCCGCCGGCGACGAACCAGGCGCGCCCCACGCAGGGCGAGCAGATCATGGACCACGGCGCGCCTGGCGAGTCGGGCGGCGCGCCGCAGGATCCCGCGGGTCAGGACGCGCCGTCGCCGGACGCGCCGGCGCCCGAGGCGCCCTGAGCGACACTCCCCTCGCGCGCTTTCCGGCGGAACTCGCGCGGGGGGATGCCCGCCCAGCGCTCGAACGCACGCGTGAAGTGGGCGGGATCGGAGTAGCCGAGGTCGAGCGCGACGTCGATGATCTTGCGGGCGGGATCGTGCAACATGCGCCGGGCTTCGGTGAACCGCGCCTTCGAGACCACCCCGGCATACGACTGTCCGCGCGCTTGTAGGCGGCGCTGGAGCGTCCGGGGACTCATTCCCACGGCGACAGCAACGCGGGTCATCGCCGGGTAGCCGTCGGGAAGGAGGCCGGTGATCACCTCCTGCAAGGCGCTGGCGACGTCGCCTGCCGGCATGGCGTTCTCCCAGCGCCGACCGTGGGGAGGGGCCTTCGGGTCGCCGCGCCGGGGGAGCGGCCGCGCGAGAACCGATGCGGGCATGGTGATGGTCGTCCAGGGGCTCCCGAAGCGAAGGGCCGTGTTCGCCAGCAGGGGGTGCGCGTCGGCGCCCGGGAGCTTGCGCAGCGGGACATGGAGCGCGGTCGGCGACCACCCGGGTCCGGCGGCCGAAGCGATGAACCGCAGGTACACGGCAAGGCTGAAGGCCGTCAGCTGCTCCCAGCATCGTGCGTCCGGGTGCATGAACCGGTGGTGCACGTCCACCAGGTTCCCGGAACGACTCATCCAGCTGCGCTCGCCCGAGTTGAAGCCGGGCCAGGCATCGAAGGCGCGCCCCAGGCCGTCGCCCAACGTCGTCCCGGTCGCGACGAAAATCCCGAAGTGTCCGAACTGGCGCAGGTCGAGCGAGGCGCCCACTTGCAGCCCCAAATCCTCGACACCCGTCCAGCGTCCCGCCAGCTCGAGGAAGTTGGCGACGCCGGCGAGGGGCAGCAGCGTTTCGCCGGCGGGTTCGACCAGAACCCGTGCCGAGAGGCCGCTCCGTTCGAGCAACGGTTCGACGTCGGCGCCCAACTCCTCGATCCGACCTGCGAAGGCGCGGACCGGGGCCGCCCGAACGAGGGGTATGACCGGCTGCAAGCGCTTCCCGCAGTGCCATGAGGGCCCCGCGTGGTCAATCGGATCCCGCATCCGTTGGGACATGCCGGCATCTGTCCGTCTGGCGCGAAAGGGCAAGATGGCCGCCCGCCGGACCGCTAGGGTCTCCGGTGAAGCGGGAGCGATCGCCGCTCCCGGCGAAACCACAGGAAGGAGAGGACATGCGGAAGACTCGTTGGATCGGTGGCGTCACGATTGCCGCAGCGTTGGGAGGCATCTTGACCCTCGCCCCGCTGCCCGCCGAGGCGAAGGACCACAAGATCAAGGACATCACCTGCGAGGAGTTCCTGGCCCTCGACCCGGACGATCAGCAGCGCATCGCGTACTGGGTAGACGGGTTCGCGACGGCAAAGGACGAAGCCGCGGTGGAGACCGTGGCGCTCGACAAGTTCGGCCAGCCCATCGGCGCGCTCGTGGAGGATTGCAAGGCGACGCCGAAGGAAACGCTCTGGCAGAAGCTCAAGAAGCACATCTAGGACGAAGATGCGCAGGACGGCGACCGGGGTGGCGGCACTCGCGCTGGGTGCGCTGCTGGCCAGCGAGGGATCTCCCGCGCAGCCAGGAACAGGATCGCCGCAGGCGCGCGCACGCGCCGGCCGGCAGCCGCCAGCGGCGGCGCCGGTCCCCCCGGTCCTCCAGCCGCGGGCGATCGAGCTCCTCCAGGCAATGAGTCGACGGCTCGCCGGGGCGAAGACCATGCGCTTCACTGCCGTCGCCACCTACGAGAGCCCCAGCATCCTCGGGCCGGCGCTCGCCTACACCACGACCTCCGAGGTGTTCGTGCAACGGCCCGACAAGCTCGCGGTGATCACCGCGGGCGATGGGCCGGCCACCGAGTTCTACTACGACGGCAAGACGATGATGGCGTACGCACCGGCCGAGAACCTGGTGGCCGTGGCGGAGGCGCCGCCGACGATCGACGCCGCGCTCGAAGCGGCCTACCGCCAGCACGCCACCTACTTCCCCTTCACCGATTTCGTCGTCGCCGACCCATATCGCGACCTGGCCGAGGGACTCCGGCACGCCTTCGAGATCGGCCAGTCGCACGTCGTCGGCGGCACCACGACCGACATGGTCGCCATCGCGGACGAGCGCATGTTCGCGCAGCTCTGGATCGGCGCGGAGGATCATCTGCCCCGCCGCGTCCGCGCGGTGTACCTCGACGACCCGGCGCGGCTCTGGCACCAGGTCGATCTCTCGGACTGGACGCTCGACGGGCGCATCCCCGGAGGAGCGTTCACGTCGAAGCGCGCCGCGGCGGCGCCCCGTATGGAGTTCGCCAGGCCGGATCCGCCGCGATGACGGCACGGAGGCATCGCATGCAGAAGACGATCGCCGGCGTTGCGAGTCTGCTCGTCACGGCGCTCGCGGTCGGCCCGGCCGGAGCCTGGAGCCACGCCGGGCGCTGGGGCAGCGCCTCGGGCGGCGGCGGGTCGTGGAGCGCACAGGGCTACCGGGGCGGCAGCGCGTCGGGCGGCGGCGGGTCATGGAGCGGCACCGGGTTCCGCGGCTCCACCGCATCGGGCGGCGACGGCTCCTGGAACGCCCAGGGCTACCGGGGCGGCAGCGCGTCGGGCGGAGACGGCTACTGGCACGCCAGGACGCCGTACGGCACGACGGCCTACGGCGGGTACGACCGCTACTATGGCGGCGCGTATGCGACGTACCACCCGCCAACGGTCGTCAATTCCTACTACGGTGGCGGGTGCTACGGCTGCGGCGGGTGGCGCGGCGCGGGCGCGGCGGCGGTCGGCCTCGGCGTCGGCACCGCCATGGGCGAGGCGGCAAGCGCGAATGCCTATGCCGCCGGGGTTGCCGCCGGCGGCGGCGCGGGGGCGATCTACCCCACGCTCCCGATGGGATGCATCTACCGTCCCCTGCCGGCGGCGTACGAGTGCGGCGGGCTGTGGCTGAAGGCCGCCTGGGGCGCGAACGGCGTCTACTATCGCGCGGTTCCCAGCCCCTGAGCCGCCGGCGGCGCGTGTCGGCGGCCCGCCGATCCGCTAGAGTCACCCGTTGTGCGTCCTGACGACCTGCGTTTCGCACCGGAACCGTTTGGTCCCATCGCGGGACGCCCGCCCGTCCGCGTCACGTGGCTCGGGACGGCCGGCTTCGCGATCGAGCACGCCGGCACGGTGGTGCTGCTCGATCCGTACGTCACCCGCGCGTCGTTGTGGGACTGCGTGCGCGCCCCCCTGCGCAGCGACGCGGCGGCCGTGGCGCGCTGGGCGCCCCGCGCCGATGCCGTCATCGCCGGCCACACGCACTTCGATCACGTCCTCGACGTGCCGGCGATCGCGCGGGCGACCGGCGCCACGGTATACGGCTCCCGCTCCTGCGCGGCGCTCTGCCGCGTCGAGGGCGTCGCGGCCGACCGGGTGGTCGATGTCGAGAGCGCCCTGCGGGACGAGTCGGCGCACGCCGAGGTCGGGCCATTCGCCTTGCGCTTCGTCCCGAGCGCGCATTCGGCGCTGCTGCTGGGCCGCGTGCCGTTCCCGGGGGAGATCGCCGACTGCGACCACGTGCCGCTGCGGGCCCACCGCTATCGCTGTGGCGCGGTCTTCGGAGTCGAGATTCGCGTGGGCGGCTTGACCCTCTACCACCTCGGCAGCGCCAACCTGCTCGACGGCCACGGCGTGCCCGGGGTCGATCTGCTGCTCCTGTGCGTCGCCGGCTGGACCACCACGCCTCGCTTCGTCGAGCGCGTGCTGGGCGCGTTCGCGCCGCGCGCGATCCTGCTGTCGCACTGGGACGACTTCTTCTCCCCGATGGCGCGCGGCGCCCGTCCACTGCCGGCGATCGCGCTGCCCCGGCTGGTCGACGCGCTCGCCGCCACCGAGCCCGGCCTCGAGCTCGGCACCTTGCCGCTCGGCGAATCGGTCGCGTGCTGAGATGCGCGGCACACGACCAGCGTCGGAGGTCATGGCGCGGCTGCTACCGGCCTGCGCCGCGGCGGCGGTGTTCGTCCTGGCGTGCGGCGCCCCCGAGGACCCGCCCTCCCGTGCGGCGCCCGCCATTGGCGCGAGCACGACGACGACGGTGGCACGTCCCGCAGCGCGCGCCGAGCCCGCCACCCCGGCGACCTTCGTCGGGACGGCGGCCTGCGAGCCATGCCACGCGGCGCAGACCGCCGCCTGGCGGGGCTCGCACCACGACCGCGCCATGCAGGTCGCGACCGACGCCACCGTGCTCGGCGACTTCGGCGACCGCACGCTGACGCATCTCGGCGTCACCTCCACCTTCTCCAGGCGCGACGGCAAGTACTTCGTCCGCACCGAGGGCCCCGACGGCTTACCCACCGACTACCAGGTGGAGTACACCTTCGGCGTGCACCCGCTGCAGCAATACCTCGTTGCGCTCCCTGGCGGCCGGTTCCAGGCCCTGCCCCTCGCGTGGGACGCGCGACCGCGCGCGGCCGGCGGACAACGCTGGTTCCACCTGAACGGCGACGAACGCATCCCACCCGGCGACCTCCTCTACTGGACCGGGATCGCCAACAACTGGAACCACATGTGCGCCGAGTGCCACTCGACGAACGTCCGCAAGGGATACGACGAGGCCGCAGACCGCTTCACCAGCACGTGGTCCGAGGTGAACGTGGGGTGCGAAGCCTGCCACGGCCCGGGGTCGAGCCACGTGGCCTGGGCGCACGCCGGCGCGGACCGGGCGATCGCCGCCGCCGGACTGACCGTCGATCTCGGCGGCGACGGCGCGCACTGGACGATGGACGCCGGCACTGGCATCGCCCGGCGCAGCGCTCCCCGGCGGTCGCACGTCGAGGTGGACACGTGCGGCCGCTGTCATGCGCGCCGGGGCATCGTGAGCGAGGAATACGTCTGGGGCCGCCCGTTGCTGGACACCCATCGCGTCGCGCTCCTGAACGATCCGCTTTACCATGCGGACGGGCAGATCCAGGACGAGGTCTTCGAGTACGGCTCCTTCCTGCAGAGCCGCATGCACGCCGCCGGCGTCGGGTGCACCGACTGCCACGACGCCCACAGCACGAGACTGCGCGGAGTCGCCGACGACCCGAACGCCGTGTGCGCGCACTGTCACCTGTCGACCGCCTTCGCCACGCCGGCCCATCACCATCATCCCGCTGGCTCGCCCGGCGCCGGCTGCATCGCGTGTCACATGCCGGAGCGGACCTACATGGTCGTCCACCCGCGCCACGACCATGGCTTTCGCGTGCCCCGCCCCGACCTGTCGGTGAAGATCGGGACCCCGAACGCGTGCACCGACTGCCATAGCGCGGAGTCTCCGCAGTGGGCCGCCGACGCGGCGACGCGCTGGTGGGGCCCCGGGCGTGCGAGCCGCCCGCACTGGGGCGAGGCGATCCACGCGGGTCGCGAGAACCTGCCCGGGGCGGGCCAGGCTCTCGCTGCGGTGGCGAGCGATCCCGCGCTGCCCGGCATCGTGCGTGCCACCGCGGTGGCGATGCTGGAATCGTACCTGGGACCCGGCACCGGTCCGGCGATCGAGCGCGCGCTCCGGGACGACGATCCGCTGGTGCGCGACGCGGCCGTCGTGGCCCTGGCCGGGATCGAGCCGGTGGCCCGCGTCCGGCTGGTGTCCCCGCTCCTGCGCGACCCCGTGCGCACCGTCCGCATCGACGCCGCGCGGGCCCTGGCCCCGGTGCCGCCGGACCAAGTCCCCGACGCCGAACGGGCAGCGCTCGCCGCCGCCCTCGCCGAGTACCGCGCCGCGCAGCTGGTGGTCGCCGACCGGCCGGAGGGTCAGTTGAACCTCGGCGTGCTGGACGCCGAAGGCGGCGACGCGAGGGCCGCAGAGGAGCGCTACCGGCGCGCGATACGCATTGCCCCGGCCCTGCCCGCCGCATACGTGAATCTCGCCGATCTCCATCGCGCGCAGGGGCGCGACGCCGCCGCCGAAACGGTGCTGCGCGAAGGCCTCGCGGCGGCGCCGCGTGACGCCGACCTCCACCACGCGCTGGGCCTCGCCCTGGTCCGCCAGCAACGCGCGGACGAGTCGCTCCAGGAGCTGGCCCGCGCCGCGGAGCTGGCCCCTGCGCAGGCGCGATACGCCTACGTCTACGCGGTGGCGCTGCACGGCGCGGGGCAGCCGGATCGCGCGCTCGACGTGCTGCGCGGCGCCCACGCGCGCCATCCCGGCGATCGCGACGTGCTGATCGCGCTCGCCACCATGAACCGCGACCGCGGCCGACGCGCCGACGCGCTCGCCTGGGCCCGCGCCCTCCGCAACCTCGACCCCGAGGACCCGGGCGCGCAGCGCCTCGTCGCGGAGCTGGAGCCATGAACGAGCGCCCCCACCGACCGCGCCGCGCGCTGCAAACCGTCGCCGCGCACGTCCGGCCCGGATCGCTCCCGCTGCTGTTGGCGGCCGCCGTCCTGAACTACGTACTCAACGGGAGCGCACCGGACACCCCGACCGGCACCTTCCTGATCCAGGCCGCCCATGTCGGGGTCGTCGGCGCGTGCCTCTACGTGCTGAGCGAGAGTCGGCTCACGGTATGGGTGGGCCTCCTGATTCTCATCGTATCCGTCGTCCTCGCCAACCCCGCATGGAGACCACCACCGCCGGCGGGCCGCATGCTGCAGGACGGGGTCGCCAGCGCGTACCTGCTGTGGGTCCTCGCCGTCGTGCTGCGCGAGGTCTTCCGTTCCACCACGACGGAACTCGACGCCGTGGTCGGGGCGCTGGTCGGCTTCTTGCTCATCCTCATGATGTTCATGCGCCTCCACGGCCTGCTCGAGGCGTTGGCGCCGGGCTCCTACCGCGTGGACGGCTCGCCGCTGGCGGAGCGGTCCGACCTGCAGCTGGTCGCCCTCTTCCAGTACTTCAGCACCATCACCCTGACGACGGTCGGGTTCGGGGACATCGTGCCCATCACGCCCACGGCCCGCCTGATCACGGGCGTGCAGTCGATCGCCGGCCAGATCTACCTGGCGGTCGTCGTCGCGACGCTCGTCAGCCGGGTCGGCACGCGCCGGGACTGACGCTCCGCCGCCACGGGGACTCACTTCAGCCGCGAGAACTGGACGTCGAATCGCTGCCGGGCGACCGCCTGATAATAGACGCCTTCCAGGACGTCGCGCGCCGGGTCGTAGGTGAGCGTGTAGGTCGAGCCGTCGTAGCCGCCGGCGCGCAGCTCGAGGAAGACTTTGATGGTCTTCCCGTCCCGCGAGGCCTCGGCCTTCGCAAACGGGAGTGGGTTCGGATTCGCATAGGCTGCGTCGAGCGTGCCGCCGGCCTCGACGCGTTTGATGGTGACCGTATAGCCGCCGTCTGGCCGCACCCACCGACCGACCAGGGCGCCGAAGTCCGCTTGCCGCGCGGCGGGCCCCGTATCGGGTGTGGTGGTGGCAGCAGGCCCGGCATGGGCGGCGGCACACACGAAGATCGACAGGATGAAGAGCGCGCTGGACGTCCTCATTCTCAGGTCCTCACTCGAGATGGGTGTCTCCGGAGACGACCGTCCCCGGAGACACCGCCAACACCAGGGCCGCTGCCTCCCGAGGCGCGGCCCGCGCCGCTCGCCGCCGACCGAAGTCGTCCCACCCGTCAGTCGCCTACTCGCGGCCGGACTTCGACCTTCTTCAGGGCCTCCTCGAACTTCTTGATGTCCGCCGGCGACAACTGCGGACGGTCCACCTTGATCGTCAGCTTGTTGAGCTTGGCGGTCAGCGGGAACGGCGGCTTGTAGTCCGCGTCGTTCACGCCGGTGATGGTGTCGGAGCCGACGTCGAAGCTCTCGTCCCATTGCAGGATGATGGGGATCGTCTTCTCCATCTTCTTGGTCGCGACCACCTTGCCGTCCACCTTGAAGGTGGTGTCCGCCGGCCGGCCGATGCCCGAGAAGTTGTTGAACGCCATCGTGCCCACGCCGAGGCCGTCATACTTGGATTCGAACTCGATGGTGTGCCGGCCGGGCGTGAGCGCGTCCGGGCCTTCCCACCGCGGCCGCTCCAGGTCGAGCAGGTTCCACAGGAACACCGGCTTGCCCTCGAGCAGGTACATGCCGAAGCCGGCGAAGCGCCCGCCGGAGGTCACGATCATGCCCTCGGCGCCGCCTTCGGGAACGGTGATGTCCGCGGTGATGGTGAAGGAGGTATCGAGCAGGAACGGCGCATCGCCCTGCGGCAGACCGGTCATGGGATGCGTGTAGACGTACTCGTTGCGACCGGCCGTGAGGCTCGGACGCGCGGCCGCGACCCGGGCACCGACCGACGCATCCAGCGGCAGCACCTGATACTTCTTCGCTTCCTCGAGGAACATGGCCCGCATTTCCTTGACCTTGTCCGGGTGCTGCGCGGCGATGTCTTCGGACTGGTTCCAACTGGTGCTCAGGTCGTAGAGCTGGAACACCTGGTTGTTCAGCGGGTCCGGGTTGGCCGCGGAGAACGCATCCCACGGCGCGCGGTCGACCTTGGTGCTCAGCAACCAGCCGTCGTGGTAGATCGCCCACTGGCCCATCATCTCGAAATACTGGGTCGTGTGCCGGGACGGCGCCTTGGCGTTGGCCGCGTCGAAGGTGTAGGCGTAGCTCGTGCCCTCGATCGGCTTCTGCTTGATGCCGTCCACGAATTCGGGCGCGGCGATGCCGGTGACCTCCAGGATCGTGGGCACGTGGTCGATCACGTGCATGAACTGCTCGCGCAGGCCGCCCTTGTCCTTGATGCGCTTGGGCCACTGGATCACCATGTTCTGGTTGGTGCCGCCGAAGCGGGACGCGTTCTGCTTGAACCAGTCGAACGGCGTGTCGAAGGCCCAGGACCAACCGGCGGACATGTGGTTGTAGGCCAATTCGGTGCCCCAGGCCTCGTAGAACTTCATCTGCACGTCCACCGGCGGCCTCACGCCGTTGAAGAACGCGACCTCGCTGAACGTGCCTTCCGGCCCGCCTTCGGCGCTGGTGCCGTTGTCGCCGTTCTGGTAGATGATCAGCGTGTTGTCGAGCTTGCCGAGATCCTCGAAATGCTGGATCACGCGGCCGATCTCGTGGTCGCTGTAGGCGACATAGGCGGCGAAGACCTCGACCTGGCGGATGTAGAGCTTCTTGGCCTCGTCGCTCAGCTGGTCCCACGGCGTCAGGATGTCATTGGGCCAGGGCGTCAGCTTCAGACCCTGTGGGAATGACGCCGAGCTTCTGCTGATTCGCGAAGATCCGCTCGCGCAGCTTCTCGTAGCCGTCGTCGAAGAGGTGCATCGCGTGGATCTTGTCCACCCATTCCTTGGTCGGGTGGTGCGGCGCGTGCGAGGCGCCGGGGCAGTAGTGGATGAAGATCGGCTGGCTGGGGTCGGTCTGGTTGATCCGGTCCATCCAGTCGATGGCGTCATCGGCCATCGCGGTGACCAGGTTCCAGGAACTCTCCTTGCCGGTGACCGGCCAGATCGCCGCCTTCGGATCCGAACGATCCATCTTCAAGGTGCTCGGGAAATCCCGGAAGGGATAGATCTGCGTGGTGTTGCGGAAGAGGTTCGGCCCCCACTGGTTGGCGTCGCCGCCGACGAAGCCGTAGAAGTAGTCGAAGCCCATGCCGGTCGGCCATTGGTTGAACGGCCCGGCCTGGCTGGCTTCGTAGGTCGGCGTGTTGTGGTTCTTGCCGAACCACGACGTCGCGTAGCCGTTGTCGCGCAGGATGCGTCCGATCGTCGCGTTGTCCACGCCGATGACGCTGTCGTAGCCGGGGAAACCGGTGGCCTGCTCGGCAATCACGCCGAACCCGACCGAGTGGTGGTTGCGACCGGTGATCAGCGCGGCGCGCGTCGGCGAGCACAGCGAGGTGGAGAAGATGCGGTTGTAGCGCAGACCCGCCTTGGCGATGCGGTCCATCGTCGGCGTCGGGATGACGCCGCCGAAGGTGCTGGGCACGCCGAAGCCCGCGTCGTCGGTCAGGATGAGCAGGATGTTGGGTGCGCCTTTCGGCGGCACGACGCGCGGCGGCCACCACGGCTTCGACTGCAGCGCGTCGTCCTTGATCACGCCGCCGAAGGGCGGAGCGGGAGGCGGCAACTGCTTGCCGTCGATCGTGGTCGTGGCGCCGGGCGAGCCGAGCGTGCCGGTGACTTGCTGGGTCGAGGCCGTCGCGGCCAGCAACGTCGAGAACAGGGCTGCCCCGAGCGCAACCGATCCCGTCTTCATGAACTTCACCTTCTTTCGTGGCCCGTCCGGCCTCTGCGCCGATTATGCAGAAACGCGCGGATCGTTCTTGCCATTCGGCGCCACCCTGCCGTTGGGCCGCTCCGTGCCCGCCCGTTTGGCTCGAACGCGCAAACCAGTCATTGGGTGCCGGATGAACAATCGGTCGACGCGCCCCCCGGACCGTTCGGTCAGCCGCATCGCGGTCATCCTGACGGCGGTGACGCTCGTGGTGGTCGAGCCACCGTGCGCCGGCGCCCGAGACGACGCGAAAGCCGAGTGCAAGCAAGGCTGCCAGGAAACACTCCAGAGCTGCAAACAAGGATGCCAGGTCGAACGGGATTCGGGGACCCAGCAGGAGTCCGATCTCTACCGGCAGTGCGACCAGGGCTGTCACGACGACTACGCCGGCTGCAAGAGCGACTGCGAGCGGCAGTAAGCCGGACAGGGGCGACCGGGGGGCGTGGGCCCTACGGATCGTCCGCCGCGGCCTCGCGGATGGCCGCCGCGACGTCCCCGCTCAGCGCGGCGAGCGCGCGGCTGTGCGCGGCGGCGAGGGCGGCGATGCTGGCGTCCTGCACGGGCTCGCGCGCCGCCGTGCGGCCCGACCAGGTCCGGCCGCCCTTGGCGCGGCGCACCACCCACACGGCTTCCAGCAGCGCGTCCTGGCCGGGAGCCGAATCGAAGCGCTGCACCTCGATCGTGACCCGGTAGGCGGCGTCGAAGTTGGCGAGAGGCGCCGTCGCCACCCGCGGGGTGCCCAGCAGCGCCGCCAGGTCGGCGGCGACCGTGCTCGCGATGCTCTGCCCGAGCGGGGCGGCCCAGCGATTGAACTCGTCCACCGTGACCCGATTCGGCCCGGCCTGCAGGACCATCTCCGGCCGGTCGACGGCTGCCGGGATCGTCACGGGCCCGACCACGACGGCGAACCGCGCGGGCGGGCCGGCGTCGGCGGTGGCGAGGGACTCGAGCGTATAGAACTTGGAATTCGCCGTCCGGCCGCAGCCCGTCGCGACGACCGCGCACAGGGCCAACGCCAGCGCTCCCCGGATGCGACCCGCCATCACTTCGCCTTTCCGCTCTTTCCCCGCAGCAGGACCTCCGGGTGGCGCTCGAGCTCGTCCGCCAGCAGCCGCAGCGCGCGGGCGGCGCGGTTCACCTCGTCCAGCGTGGTGCCGAGCGACGTACCCAGCAGGGAGTCGGGCTGGAGCAGTTGGTTGGCGCTGCCGACCGCGGTGTTCACCTTGCCGAGCGTCCCGTCGAGTTTCTCCAGACTGCCGCGGGCGCCGGCGAGCGTCTGGTCGAGTCCGACCAGCGCCTTCTTGACATCGTCGCCGATGGCCTCGATCGGCATCGTGTCGAGCTTCTTGATGATGCTGGCGACGTTGGCTTCGATCGCCTGGATCTGCCCCGGCACGGTGGGAAAGAGCGGCGGGTCCTGCGCCCAGTCCACCGCCGCCGGCCGCGCGTCCGGGAAGACGTCGAGCGCGACCAGCAGCGACCCGGTCAAGAGGCTCCCGGACTGCAGCTGCGCGCGGAGGCCGCGGGAGACGAGCGCATCGATCAGCCGGCGATGCGTCGCGCCGACGTTCTCCTCGGCGGTGAGGCCGAGCACCCTGATCCCCAGACTCGCCGGGTCGACCTGGATGGTGATCGGCACCGAGAAGCGGGCGGTCTGCGCGTCGAACTGCGCGCGCACGCCCGTGACCTCGCCGATGCGAATGCCCTTGAACTCCACCGGCGCGCCGATCGTGAGCCCGTGTACCGACTGATCGAACACCACCAGGTAGTTCTGCGGATCGACCGGCACCGGCTTGAAGGCCTGGGCGCGGTCGGCGAACAGCGGGAATTGGGTCTCCGCCTCGGCCGGCGAGAGCACCGGGCCGGTGGTCGACGTCTCGAAGGCCACGCCGCCAATCAGGATCGAGAGCAGCGACTGCGTCTGCAGGCTGAGCCCGCTGGCGGAGAGCGACATGTCGATGCCACTCGCCTGCCAGAACCGCGTATGTTTCGTCACGTACTGGTCGAAGGGCGCCTGCACGAACACGCGCACGGTGAACGCCTTGCCGTCCGGGTCCAGCGAATAGGCCGCCACCTCACCGACCTGGAGGCGGCGGAAGAACAGTGGCGTGCCCGTGTCGAGCGAGCCCAGATCGGGTGCCTTCAGCACGAAGAAGCGGCCCGGGACGTCGCCGGCCACCACGGGCGGCGTGGTGAGCGCCACGAACTCGCGCCGCGCGCGCGTCGCGGAGCCGATCTCCATGCCGACATAGGAGCCCGAGATCAGCGTGCCCAGCCCGGACACCGTGGCGCCGGAGATGCGCGGGCGCACCACCCAGAAGTTCGTGTTGTCGACCAGCAGATCCTCGGTCTTCGGGGCCATCTGCGCGATCGCGACGACGCTGCGGTGGTCGTCGGAGAGGCGGATCGTCTTCAGCGTGCCGACGGTGACGCCATTATAGTGGATCTCGGTCTTGCCGGCTTCGAGCCCTTCGGCCGAGTCGAACGTGATGGTGATCGTCGGCCCCTCGTTCATGATGCGGGTCACCGCCACCCAGGCGCCGGCGAGCGCGGCAATGATGGGGACGAGCCACACGGCCGACAGGCGGGTCTTGCTCCTGGACACGGCCCGCGCTTCGGGCACCGGCGGGGGCGGTGGGTCGCGCTCAGGCATGGACGGGCATTTCGCCGCCGACCGTATCCCAGATCAGTCTCGGATCGAAAGACTCGGCGGCCAGCATGGTGAGCACCACGACCGCTGCGAAGAAGAACAGCCCCGGCGCGGGCTGAACGGACATGAGCGGCTGCAGCTGGACCAGCGCCGCGGTGAAGGTGTCGACGAAGACGTCGACCATCGACCAGCGGCCAATCAGCCGGACCAGCCGGTACAGCCGGACGCGCTGGCCGTTGTTCGCGACCGACCCCCGGCGGACGGTGAACAGCAGGTAGGCGAGCGCCACGATCTTCCCGATCGGAATCATGACGCTCGCCACCAGGACGATCAGCGACAACGGCCAGCCGGTCGGCGACCACAGCAGCACCACGCCCTGCAGGATCGTGTCGGACTCGGCGCCGGCGGCCGTCGTGGTGGTCAGGACCGGCAGGAGGTTCGCCGGGACGTAGCAGATGGCCGCCGCGAGGACGAACGCGGCCGTCCGCTCCAGGCTGTTCGCCCTGCGGAACTCGAGGCCCTCGTCGCAACGCGGGCACCGGGCGTCGTCGTCGCCGGGCACGGGGCGCGACAGCAGGCCGCAGGACTCGCAGCTCTGCAGACCGTGCGCCATCGCGGTAGCGGCGGCGGCCGTCATCGCGTCGCCTCGGCCGCTCGGTATCCGACACGCGCGACGTCGCCCGCGGCTTCTTCCGCCCATCGAACCCGCGCCCACACCTCCCGTGGATCGAATCCGGCCTGCATGGCCGCCAGCACGAAGACGAGCGCGCCGAGGGCGTACATTGCGAGGCCGGGGATCACCGTGGCGTAGTCGGCGATCTTGATGAGCGCCACCAGCACCCCGACCATCATGACCTCGATCATGCTCCAGATGCGGGTCGTGGGGTGATGGCGCAGCAACGCACCCACCCAGCGCGGCGCGGGGGCGCGGCGCGCGCCGACGAGGATCAGCAGCATCCCGGCGATCTGGAGCGCGGGCGCCACGACGGCGGCGAAGAGCACCAGGACGGCGACGACCTGCTGCCCGTCGTGCCAGAGCTGCCGGGCGCCGCCGATCACCGTGGTGGAGGCGCGGTGTCCGACCGCCGACAGCCCGAGCATGGGCACGACGTTCGCGACCACCCAGAGGATGGCCGCCGCGATCGCCAGCGCCAGGGTCCGGTCGAGCGAGTCTCGCCGCCGGCGCCACAGCTCCCGGTCGCAGCGCGGACAGCGCGCCGAGCCGCCCCACTGCAGGTCCGGGAGCCGTTGCAGCAGATCGCAGTCGGGGCAGGCGACCAGGCCCGCATCGGGGACGGCGCTACCGTACACCGCGCTCTCGCCCCGCCGGGCGCGCATCGTCTCGCGGCTCATGGTGGGTTGCGGCCGATCCCGTCGTGCATCGAGGTCGAGTACCATAGCTTGCCGGGGGACACTGCACTTGCCTTTCCACGCCAAGACGGTCCGTCGTGACAGGGCGGGGACTTGGCGGGGGCGCCCGAGTGTGGCTTCTCGGGTTCTCCACTCCGATGGGTCGCATCGTCTCCGCCTCGGTGCTCGCGGTGCTCGCCGCATGCGCCTGCGCCGCCTCGCCGCCACCGGTCCCCAACAACGGGCTCGACCGGACCCGGCCGCGCACGCAGGCGACCGTCCTGTACGAATTCCAGGATATCCCCGGCTCAGCGCCAGACAGCCGCAACACGCTCACGGTCCGCGGCATCCGGAAGCTCGAGTTCGACGCGCACTGGAGCGCGTCACTCCGGCTCGACATCCCGGTGGTGCTCACCAACGCCCCGTCTCCCGACAGCCGGAACGGCGACTTCGTGGTCGGGTTCGGGAATCTGCTGACCCAGCTCGGCCTGATCTACACGGCGAACGAGCGGTGGGCGTTCGCCGCCGGATCGCAGGTGACGTATCCGTCCGCCTCGCGCGCCGCGACCGGCTCCTCCGCCTACGAGGTGCTCCCAGGCGTCGTGGCCCGCATGATGCTCCCGGAGCTCGGCCCGGGCAGCTTCTTCGCGCCGGAAATTCTCTACGCATTCGAGGCCGGCGAGGCTGAGGCGGGCGACCTGCAGCTCCAGCCCACGCTGAACGTCCAGCTGCCCCACGGCGTGTTTCTGAACCTCTTTCCGAGCTCGGACATCCGCATCGATCTGGGCAGACCGAAGGGCGGTGGACGCCTGTTCTTCCCGTTCGACGCCCTGCTCGGGGTCCTGGTCACGCCGTCGCTGGTGACGTCGATCGAGGCGAGCGTCCCGATCGTGAAGGCCTACCCGGTCTACGACTTCAAGCTGGAGGCGAAGGTTTCGTACTTCTTCGACTGACCATCGTCTCCGCCGGGATGGCGGCCAGCGGGAGCGGCTTCCGGCCGAGGGTCAGCAGTCGTTCGAGCCACGTGAGCTGATCCGGCGCCTCCTTGGGAATCGTTCGATACCGCACCCGCAGCGCGCCGTCGTGTTCGTCGAGCTGGAACCAGTTCAACCGGTACGACGGCACGTAGACGCCGGGCAGGCGCCCGATCCAGACCGGCACGTACTCCAGACGCTTCAACCAGGTGCCGGTGTTGATCACGAGGCGTCCGTCCACCGCGCGCTGCGACGGGATGTGCGTGTGCCCGTAGACGAACGCCGCCACCGACGGGTCGGCGGCGAAGACGCGCCGGGCCGCGGCTACGTATTGGTCGTCCTTCTCGCGATGCAGGACGTCGCCGTGGGCGACGCCGTAGCGTACCAGGGCGGCGCGCAGGTCACGCAGCACGAACCAGAGCGGCACGGCGAGCACGAGCAGGGTGGCGACCACCGTGCTGTTCACGAACTGCACCAGGTCGATGATGCGGCCGGGGAACCCCAAGATGGGCTGCAGGTCGATCTCGAACAGGCCCGTGTGCAACCCGCTCAGCCGTTCGAGCGCGCGAAGCCCGAAGATCGCGGCGCTCACCCCGAAGAGCAGCAGGAACGGGAAGAGCCCCCAGCGCAGCCAGGGCGCCATGTCCTTGTAGAAGTGGTTCGAGAGCACCCAGAACGGGATGTCCTCGTTCGGGTAGACCGACTCGACGTCGTCCAGCCACGGGCTCCTCGCCCGTTCGGCCGTCTGGCCGGCGGCGGCCACGACCCGGCGCGTGACGAAGTAGCCGAGCGGCAGTGCCCAGCGGTTGCCGAAATCCGGGAAACGGTTGAAGTCGTCGTACTGGTTGCCGTGTTCGATCCAGACCGTGCGGCCGGCGATCGTCCGCGTGATGGACACGCGCGGCTCCAGTCGGACGTTGTACCGGGCCAGCTCGGCGGCATACGCCGGCACGCACGCCAGATCGTAGTCGTGGTTGCCCGGTAGCAGCGTGATCGTCACGCGCGCCCCGGTATCGCGGAGCTGCCGGAACAGCTCGGGGTGCGTGCCGGCGATGGCCTCGAGCTTGGAGACCCCGTCGCGGTCCGTCAGCTCCCAGAACCCGAACGCATCTCCGGCGATGATCAGCTCCGCGGGTTGCGGGCCAGCGGCGATGTCGGCCAGGAACGCGACCAGCTCGCGCTCGAACTCGCAGCGGTCGAGCCCGCCGTCGCCGCCAATGTGGAGGTCACTGATGAGGTAGCAGACCATTCCCGGCATGCTTACGGCAGCAGAAGCTGCAGCGACAAGGACCCCCCATGCGGGTCCGATGCGGGACTCCTTCACGTTGTACGACCCCGGGGTCGCTGCGATCGTCTCCCCGGCCGGGGCGCGGCCCCGCGAGGAAGGCGCGTACGACTCCGACGGCAGCGACGCGACGGCGTTCCTTGCGTGTCATGGCGCTGAATGGCAAGACCGCGCGAATGTCAGCGGCTACGAAGTGACAATGCGCATGTTCGCCGCAGTGCTGAGCCTGCTGGTGGTCCATGGCGGCGCGTCGGCGCGCGAGTGCGGCGACCCCTGCCTGGAGGCGGAGCGCCAGTCGTCCATCGAGTGCCGGCAGAACGCGGTCGAGACGCAGTCCGTCTCGCGCACGCTCTGTCGGGGGCGCGACCTCGCCTGCGCCCAGGCGTGCGTGGTCGGCGAACAGGACTGCGTGGCCGCAACCGGCCTCGGCCCCGCGCTGGCGGCGTGTGCGTCCGAAGGAGAGGCGGCCATCCAGCGGTGCCTGAATCGTTTCGCGGCGGGCACGAAGAGGCGATCGCAGTGCATCGACGACGCACAGCTCTCCACGTTCCAATGCCGCAACGGCGCGCGGGTGTCCCGCCGCGGCCAGCTGGCACGCTGCGCCGTTCTGTTCCGGGGGTGCGTCAGGCCGTGCGGTCCCGATGCTCGCCCGCCCGGCGTCCGCCGCTGTCTGGCCGAGGCTGCGCGAACCAAGCGGTCCGCCGTCGCCACCTGCAACCAGACCGCGAATACGGCCAGAAGCGCCTGCTTCGACAAGGACGCGACCTGCGTCCAGAGCTGCCGTGACACGCGGACGACGTGCGGCCAGCCCACACAGGCGACGCTCGCGGCCGCGCTGGAATCTTGCGAGAACACCCGACGGACCGCCGGCGCCACCTGCGAGGCGACGACGCCCGTCGGTTCGGAGCGCCAGGCGTGCATCCAGATCGCCGACGCGAACGCCTTCGTCTGTCGTGACGACGCGCGCGAGGCCGCGGCGCCGGGTCTGACGGCGTGCGAAAAGGCCTACGTGCCCTGCGTTCGAAGCTGCCCCCAGGCGTGAGGAGGAGAACGAGCATGCCCCGAGGACTCACGCGGCGGATGGTCGGGCCGGCGATCGCGGCCTTGCCGTGCGGCACCTCTAACCAGATGCTGCTGCAGCCGTTCGTGAACTACAACTTCGGAGCGGGCTGGTACCTGACGACCGCCCCCATCCTGACCGCGAACTGGGAGGCCGACGGCGGCGATCAGTGGACCGTGCCCGTCGGGCTCGGCGCCGGCAAGCTGTTCCAGCTGCACGACCTGCTGGGCGACGGCATCGGCAACCTCGGCAAGCTGCCGATCAACACCTCGCTGCAGGGCTATTGGAACGCCGTCACCCCCGACTTCGGGCCCGACTGGCAGCTGCGCTTCCCGGTGCAGTTCCTCTTCCCGCGATAGGAGCGACCCATGAGACTGACGCCGAGCGTGCTCGCGCTGCTGGTGGCGACGGTGGCGATCGCCGCCGCCGCGGACGGGGACCCGATGGCGACGGCGGCGCGGGCGACCCCCTCCGTGGAAAGCGCACACTCGCCCTGGCGGTTCGAGATGGTTCCGTACGTCTGGCTCAGCGGGGCTGGTGGCACCGTCGACGTCGACGGCCGATCCGCCTCCTTCGCCATCGGCCCGGGCGACGTCGTCGACCTGGCCGTCGAAGGCGACGCGCTGGCGGGCGGCGGCTACTTCAGCGCCCAGTACGATCGCCTCTTCGCATACGTCGACGCCTTCGGCGCCTACATGAAGGACACCGTCGACACGAAAGTCCCCACGCGGTTCTGCTGCGTGTCGCTGAACACGGTGGCGCGGATCCGCCCCGTGCTCGTCGACGTCGCCGTGGGCTATCGGCTGGGGGAATGGTCGGTCCCGAGCCGGCTGCGCCCGGCTTCCCTGGGCGCGTACGTCGGGATGCGGTACACGCATTTCGGGATCGACCTGTCCGCGGGCGCCGGCGCCGGCAACTTCCAGCGCCAGGCGACGGCGTCCGACGAGTTCAACTGGGCGGACCCGCTGATCGGCCTGCGCGGCGAGATCCCGGTGTTCGATCGTCTATCGTTCGCCTTCCGCGGCGACGTCGGCGGATTCGGCGTGAGCTCGGACCTGATCTGGGGCGTCGCCGGGGATCTCCGGTACTGGCCGGAATGGTCGCCGTGGTCGACACAGCCGTGGCTCGGCCTGGGCTGGCGCATCGTCGCCTTCGATCGGGATTTCTCCCGTACGAACGGCAGCATCGACATGCGGCTGAGCGGTCCGACGGCGGCGCTCGGCTTCGCGTTCTGAGGCCGAACCCTCAGGAGTAGCGGTCGGGGCGCTCCACCGCGACGTCCGTCGTGTAGGCGAAGATGGCGTAGTACGGGAAGTAGTGCGCCTTCAGATGCGCGAAGACCGCGTCCGCCACCCGTGCCGGCACGACAGTCTCGATGCGGACGTTCTCCCCTTCCCAGTCGCTCACCACACCGTCCGCGCTACCCCGCCCGCGTTGCCACTTGCCCCGGCCCGGGAAGAGCGAATACCCCCGGGCGCCCTGCGCCATCAGCTCTTCGGCCAGGCGGTTCGCGATCTCAGGCTCCACCAGGATGGTCAGGAGCTTGAGCGATGCCGACGTCATGGTGCGCCTCCACGGAAGAACTTCGCCACCTCGTAGAAGAGCGGCAGTCCCACCGCAAGGTTGAACGGAAACGTGATGCCGAGGACGGGCGTCAGGTAGAGTGTAGGGTTGGCTTCGGGAATCGCGATGCGCACGGCAGCGGGCGCCGCGATGTAGGACGCGCTGGCGGCCAGCACCGCCATGACCATCGCGCCGCCGGTCGACAGCCCGGAGAGGGTACCCGCCAGCGCGCCGAGCAGCCCGTTCAGGAGCGGCATCAGGACGGCAAAGGCGACGAGGAAGCCGCCCACGCCGCGGAGCTCGCGCAGGCGCCGGGCCGCCACGCCACCCATGTCGAGCAGGAAGAGCGTCAGCAGACCCTGAAACGGGGCCGCGAAGAACGGGGCGACGGTCTCGTAGCCTTCCGGACCCGACGCCCGGCCGATCACGAGCCCCGCCAGCAGCAGCAGGATGCTGCGGCTCGTGAACACTTCGTGCACGGCGGCCGCCACGTTGCCGCGCTCGGAGTCGGCGCCGCCGCGCGCCAGGAGGAGGCCGATCAGGATCGCCGGCACTTCCATGAGCGCGAGCACGGCCGGCATGAAGCCCTCCACCTCGACGCCGAGCCGCGCCATGTAGCTCAGCGCCGCGATGAACGTCACCGCGGACACCGACCCGTAGTGTGCGCCGATCGCCGCCGCGTCCGCGCGACCGAGCCCGCCGATGCGCCGGCAGACGGCGAAACTCCACAACGGGATGGCCGATCCGAGCACGCCGCCTGCGAGGATCGGCAGTGCCACCGTCGCCAGCGACGTCTTCGCCAGCGCCACCCCGCCCTTCAGGCCGATCGCCAGCAGCAGATAGGTGGACAATGCCGAGACGATGGGATCGGGCAGCCGCAGGTCCCCCCGCAGGAGCGTAGCCACGACACCGGCCACGAAGGCCAGGACCATCGGCGACAGGAGGTTGAAGGAGACGATGTCGACTACGTTCACGGTGGTTGGACTCGAGCCGTCAGCCGGCCACGTCGCCGCGGAAGTACGCGCTCGTGCCCTGCGCGTCCAGCGCCGCACCCAGGCGGCGCAGCGCGACCGCATAGGCCGCGCTGCGAAGTGACAGGCCTTCGGCCTGGGACACGCCCCACACGGCATCGAACGCGCGCGTCATACTCTCGGCGAGGCGGTGGCGGACCTCCTCGAGCGGCCAGCGCATGCCCCGCCGGTTCTGGACCCATTCGAACCAGCTCACCGTCACGCCGCCGGCGTTGGCGAGAACGTCGGGCACGACGACGGTGCCGCGCGCGTGCAACCGCTCGTCGACGTCGTGCGTGATCGGCCCGTTCGCCACCTCGACGATCAGCGGCGCGCGGATGCGATCGGCGTTGGCGACGGTGATCTGGTCCTCCAGCGCCGCGGGCACCAGGAGGTCGACGTCGAGCTCGAGCAGCTCGGCGTTGGTGACGTGGCGGTGCGCCACTTCGTGACACACCGACCCCTCGCAATACACCCCGTCGAGCCGGCGGGTCGCCTGCTTCTGCGCGTGCAGGCTCGCGACGTCGAATCCGTCATCCGAATAGATGCCACCCTGCGAGTCGCTCACCGCGACGATCCGATACCCCGCCTCTTGCAGCAGGTGACCGACATGGTACCCGGCGTTGCCGAAGCCCTGAATGGCAACGCGGGTGCGCGCCGCCTCGAGACCACGACGACGGGCCAGCGCGTCGATGACGAGGAATGCGCCACGCCCGGTGGCCTCGTCGCGCCCGAGGCTGCCGCCGAGCGCGAGGGGCTTGCCGGTGATGACCGCAGGCGCGTGCCGGCGCGTGATGATGCGATACTCGTCGGCCATCCAGCCCATGATGCGCGGGGTGGTGTAGACGTCCGGGGCGGGGATGTCGACGTCGGGGCCGATGAAGTCGACCATCGCCCGCACGTACGCCCGCGACAGGCGCTCCAGCTCGCGCGGCGACAACCCCTTCGGGTCGACGGCGACGCCGCCCTTGCCGCCCCCGTAGGGCAGGTCCAGCACGGCGCACTTGAGCGTCATCCAGAGCGCCAGCGCCTGTACCTCGGCCTGCGTCACGTCGGGATGGTAGCGGATGCCCCCCTTGGTGGGGCCGAGCAGATCGTTGTAGCGGCAACGATAGGCGAGAAAATGGCGCAGCGTGCCGTCGTCCATGCGCACCGGGAGCGCGGCAGTCAGCGTGGCGGCGGGATGCGCGAGGACCTCGAGGATCTCGGGCGACGCCCCCGTCTCCTCTCCGATCCGCGCGAGGCGGGCGAGCGAACCCCGGAAGACGTCGGCCATGGCGGGTCGTGTATGTGGCGAGACGCCCCGATCCAAGCGGCGGCCGGGCCGGCCGCCCGCTCACCGCCCGATTACTGGCAGACCCCGACCGACCAGGTGCACCCGGACGGCTCGCGCCCGTCCTTGAGCATGGCGCATTCGGCGCGGCAATCGAACTCGTTCAGACCGGGTCGGCAGTCGAAGCCCTCGGCCGGAGGCACTTTCGGAAAACAGCAGCACCCGGTCCTGGACTCCGCCCGCTCGCAGGATTCGGCGACCCATCCGCCCTGCATGGGCTTGGCCTCCTGCGCCTTCGACGCCGCCACGGCGTCGTCCCAGGCCTTCTTCCAGTCAGCGAGCTTCGGGAAGGTCGGCACGGCGGGCTGGAGCTTCAGGCACTCGGCCTGGGTCTTCTCCGCGCACACGTAAAAGCCGCGGCTCGCCACGCAGCAGCAGCCCGGCGCGCTCGGCGCCGGCTGCGCCGCCGCGACGCGTGCTCCCGCGGGGAGCAGGCCGAGCGTCATGGCCACGATCACTACCCTGATGCCGTTGGTCGTCATGCGAGCCTCCCTTTCGATGTCGTCACGGTGTCAGCCTGGCGCCGCGAACGCCGAGCAGTACCATCTGCACGCCGATCACGGCGAGGATGAGCCCCATCAGGCGCGTCACCACCTTGATGGCGTTCTGGCCCAGGAGCCGGACGAGGCGCTCGCCGCCGACGAAGGCGAGCCAGTTCATGGCGCAGATCAGCACGAGGGCGCCGAGCACCCGGATCAGCTCGGCGCCGGTCGAATCGGCGGCGAAACTCATGGCGGTGGCGATGGTCCCGGGACCCGCCAGGATCGGCATCGCCAGCGGCGTGATGGCGATCCCGAGCGCCGCGTCGCGGCTGCGCGCCGTGTCGTCCGCCGTCGGTACCTGCACGCGCGACTCCTGCCCCTGCAGGAGATGAAACCCGACGAGCCCCACCAGCAGCCCGCCGGCAATTCGAAAAGCGGGGAGCGTGATGCCGAAGAGGGTGAAGATGGTACGACCGAAGACGGTGAAGGCCGCGACGATGACGAAGGCGAGCAGCACGGCGCGAGACGCGACCCCGCGCCGCGACTCCGCGTCCAGTGCCTCCGTCAGGCCCAGGAAGATCGGCGCATTCGCCACCGGGTTCATGATGGCGAAGAACGCCATGAGCACCGTCGTGAGATGCACCGCAGGGTGCGTCATCGCGGAGCCCTGCCGGGACGGACCGGGACCATGCCCCGTGCTTCGCACGCCCGTTTGCCGGCTGCAATCGCGACTGCGCGACTCGACCGGCCCGATGCACGCGTGGACCCGACGCGCTACACTGCGCCCCGTGAAAAACGATGCCCATAGCCGTCCAAGCGGCGAGGCCGAGGCACCCCTCTACGACCTCGACGTCCCCACCCCCAGCCACGGCGAGCGGGCCCGCACGCTGGTCGCCGCGATCGCGACCGGCACGCTGTGCACCCTCGCCAAGGAGCCGGCCGGCTTCCCCTACGGCTCCTTCGTCACCTTCGCCATGGCGGGGCCCGATCCGATCTTCTTCATCAGCGAGATGGCCGAGCACACGAAAAACCTGCGCGTCGATCCGCGCGCCTCGTTGCTGGTCGCCGAAGGGGGCGGGACCGATCCGCTCGCCAACGGACGGGTCACCCTGCTCGGGCGGGCCAGGGTCCTCGCGGCCGGCGCGGAGCGCGACACGGCGCAGGCGGCCTACCTCGAGGCCCACCCGACCGCGGCCTACTACGTCGACTACGCCGACTTCGGGTTCTGGCGCCTCGACGTCGAAAGCCTCCGCTACATCGGGGGCTACGGTCGCATGTCCTGGGTCCCGATCGACGAGTGGCGGCGCAGCGCGCCCGATCCCATCGCTCCCCATGCGCGCGGCATCATCGAGCACATGAACGCCGACCACGCGGACGCCATGCTGAGCTATTGCCATGCGTTCAGCCGCGCGACCGATGCACGCGCCGCCACCATGACCGGGGTCGACCGCTACGGGTTCGAGCTGTCGGCAGAGACCGGTGGCGGAGCGCGCCCGATCCGCCTCGCCTTTTCCGCCCCGATCGCGACGCCGGCCGACGCGCGGCGCGAGCTGGTGGACTTCTCGCGGCGCGCACGGGAGGCGCTCGGTCGCAGCCGCTGACGAGCGCCGCTCGCGGCACCTCACGTCTCGCCGGCAGGCTCGCGATCCGGCGCCGCCGGTGCCACGGGTTGTTCGGCCTCTCCGTCTACCAGCTCGACGTCGCTCGCCGCCGCGACCAGCGCGGTCGCCGGGAGGCGCTCCAGCAACGCCGCCAGCGGTCCGTCGAACGGATCGACGACTCGCATGCCGTGCACGCGCAGCGGCAGCAGGACCAGGGTTGCGTCGCGCGCGGCCTCGACCAGCGCCGCGGGTGTAGCCTCCCCCAGCATCCGCACGCTGGCTTCGATGCGCATCTCCTCCAGGCGTCCCTCGAGGTTGGCGCGCGCCGAGTCGGGGTTCTGGGCCGCCGGGACGACGAGCCGGATGCGGGCATCGCGCCAGTCCTCGGTGCGCGTCATCAGGTAGGCGAGCAACAGCGCGAGCTTGGTCGAGGCGTCGCCCCCCCACCACACGTCGATACGCCGCTCTTCGCCCGCCGTGTCCAGTAGGCGCCGCCAGTCCTCCGTCTCGGCATCGAGGACCACGACGCTGCGCCCCAGCCGGATCGCGGTGCGCAGCAGGCGCCCGAACCAGAGTTCCGCCGCCGCGCTCCGCTCGTCGACAGGATCGCGGTCGAGCCAGTTGAGCAGCACGGTGTTGCTGCGGATCGGACCGACTCCCCATGCTTGCACGAGGACCCCGGCGCCGACGCGCAAGTCGCCCGCCGCGATGGCGAGCGGGAACGCGTCGAGCCCATGGCGCGCGATCTCCTCGCGCAACTCGCCCTCCGCCGCCAGCCGCGCCTCGCGGCTGGTTTCCGCCGCGGCATCGCCCGGCACGAGCTGGACGGCGGTGACGATCCCAGTGCCACCCGTGATCCACGACCCGAAGCGCAGCAAGCGCTCCCGGCGCTCCTCCCCGGCCGTGAAGGCGAGCAGGTGCGGTTGCCAGTCCCGGGGATCGTCGGGCTCGTCCGCCACCTCGCGCAACGCCTGCTTGATGCGGTGGAACTGGTACGCGCGCCGGCTGTCGCGCCAGCGCGCCGGCACCGCGGTGCGCTGCACGTACTGGTAGATGGCCGTCATGATCGCGCCCGCGACGAGCGCCGCCCGGGGATCGATGGCGATCATCGCCGCGACCGCGAGCAGCGTGCCCAGCAGGCTCGCGCGGCGATGGAAGAAGGTGAAACGCGGGCGGAACGACGGGCTCCGTGCCGTCGCCTCGACCCAGGTCGCATAGTTGAGGAGCCCGTAGGAGACCAGGAAGAACATCGACACCAGGGCCGCCACCGCGTTGAGGCTGCGCGCCTGGATCGTGGCGAACGCGATCGCCGCGGTGAGCAGCACGGCGCGGCGGGGGTTCCGGCTCGGCCCATGCGTGCGGGCGGCGAACGCGAGCCACGGAAAGACGCCGTCGGCCGCGAGAGCCTGGAGGATACGCGGCGCGCCGAGCAACGAGGAGAGTGCGGACGATGCGGTGGCGGCGATGACGCCCGCGTCGATGAGTCCGGGCACGAGCGCGACGGTGCGCATCGACGCGTAGTCCCCGACGAGCGTCTCGCGCGGGACCGCCGCGGCCAGCACCACGATGGCGGCGAGGTAGACGACACTCGACACGAACACGGCCAGAAAAGTGCCGCGCGGCAGGCTCTCCCGCGCGTCCGCCAGGTCGCCCGACATGCTCACCCCCTGGGTGAAACCCGTGACGGCCGGAAAGAACACCGCGAACAGGAGCCAGAACCCCGGCCCGCCCGGATGGGGCGCCAGGCTCTGTCCGAGCCGCACGGCGCTCGCGCTGCCGACACCGCCGATGAAAAAGGAGGCCAGCGCGAGGCCGAGGATCGCCATGATGCCGTACTGCATGCGGGTCGCGAGATCCGCGCCGAGCCAGGCCACCCCGAGGAGCAACGCCGCCGCCACCGTGGCGGCGTTCGTGGCGAAGCGGTCCGGCGCAGCCGGGAACACCGACGCGAGCCCCTCGCCGAGCCCCAGACAGTAGAACCCCACCGACACCGCTTGCGCGACGAACAGCAGGAGGCCCAGCGCGCCGCCGTACGCGATGCCGAGACTGCGCGAGATGAGGTAGTAGTCGCCCCCGCTGCGCACGCGCCGGTTGGTCGCGATCGCCGACAGCGACGAGCTCGTGAGGAGCGAGATGGAGGTCGCGAGCGCGAAGATGCCGAGCGTGCGCACGAGCCCGGCGTTGCCCACGACGAAGCCGAGCCGCAGAAAGAGGATCAGGCCGAGGATGGTGAGGACGCTGGGCGTGAACACCCCGCCGAACGTGCCGAGCCCTGCGCGCCCGCGGCGGATGCCGCGCGGCCCCTCGTCCGGTCGGGACATCGGGCCGCCGTGTATCGCAACTCTGCCGCGCCCGCGAGCGGAGACGAGCGTGGTTTGAAAGGCCGCCCCCACGGTGCTAGCGGATCGGGGACGTCCCGTGCCCCTCGAGTTCTCCACGCCGGCCTTCGTGCTGCGCACCCGCCCCTATGGCGAGTCGGACCTCATCGTCACCTTCATCACCGAGCGGCACGGCAAGCTCACCGGCATCGGCAAAGGCGCCCGGAACTCGCGGCGGCGGTTCCCCGGCACCCTCCAACCGTTTCTGCACGTGCGCCTCTCGTTCCAGCAACGGCCCGCGACCGACCTGGCATTCCTGCTGCGCAGCGAACTGATCGAGGCGATGCGAGGCATCACCGGGGACCTCGACCGGTACGCCGCCGGCTGCTACGTGCTCGATCTGACCGACCGCATGGTGCTGGGCCAGGAGTCCAGCGCGGAGGTCTACGGGTTGGTACGCGAGGCGCTCGCGCTGCTCGCGGGCGGCGCAGCGATCGACCCGCTGCTGCGGGCGCTGGAGCTGCATCTCCTGCGCGCCAGCGGCTACGCCCCGGCCTTCGACCGCTGCCGCCGGTGCGGCACGCCCGCCGACACCGCGCTCTTCCTGGCGGTGGAGCGGGGCGGCCTCCTCTGCCGCCGCTGCGTGCCCCCGGGCGAGCGCGTGCTGCCGATCGGGGCGGAGACGGCCGCCCTCCTCACCCGTCTCGCCGTGCGCCCACTCGCCGACGCCGGCGGTGGGCTCGGACTCGAGGCGGCGGAACGCGTCACCACGGAGCTGCTCGCCACCGTGACCTCGGGCCCGGTGCGCTCGCGCGCCTTTCTCGCCCGAACACGCGTTGACCCTCCCTCGTCCCTCCGGTAGCTTCCCGCCCCTTCGACGAGGAGGAGATGATGGCACGACCCCAGTCGCGCGCACGGGCGGCAACCACGCGCCGAGCCGCCGCGGCCGTCCCCAAAGTGAAGCCGGGCAAGTACGTATTCGGTTTCGGCGGCGGGGTGGCCGACGGCCGCGCCGAGATGAAGAACCTGCTGGGCGGCAAGGGGGCCAACCTCGCCGAGATGGCGCACCTGGGCCTGCCCGTGCCGCCGGGTTTCACCATCTCCACCGAGGTCTGCACCTATTACTACGCGCACGGCCGGAAGTATCCCGCCGTGCTGAAGAAGCAGGTGGCCGACGCACTGGCGCGCGTGGAGAAGGCGCTCGGCAAGCGCTTCGGCGACCCCGCGCGGCCGCTGCTGGTGTCGGTCCGCTCGGGCGCGCGCGCCTCCATGCCCGGCATGATGGACACCATCCTCAACCTCGGCCTCAACGACCGCACCGTCGAAGGACTGATCCGCGAGACCGGGAACCCGCGCTTCGCCTACGATTCCTACCGGCGCTTCGTGCAGATGTACGGCGACGTCGTGCTCGACCTGAAGCCGCAGTCGAAGACCGAGGAGGACCCCTTCGAGGTCGCGCTGGCGGAGAAGAAGCGCGAGCGCGGCGTCACGCTCGACACCGAACTCGACGCCGACGCGCTGCGGGAGCTCGTGCTGGAGTTCAAGGCGCTCATCAAGATGCGCAAGGGCGTGGTCTTCCCGGAGGACCCGACCGAGCAGCTCTGGGGCGCCATCGGCGCGGTGTTCGGCTCGTGGAACAACGACCGGGCCATCACCTACCGCAAGCTGAACGACATCCCCGAAAGCTGGGGCACGGCCGTCAACGTCCAGTCGATGGTGTTCGGCAACATGGGCGACGACTCCGGCACCGGCGTCGCGTTCACGCGCGACCCCGCCACCGGCGAGAACGTCTTCTACGGCGAGTTCCTGATGAACGCGCAGGGCGAGGACGTCGTCGCCGGCACGCGCACGCCGCTGCCGATCAGCGCGCTCGAACGCGAGAACGCCACGGTCTATCAGCAGCTGCTCAAGGTCCGGCGAACGCTCGAACGCCACTACCGCGACGTGCATGGACATCGAGTTCACCATCCAGCAGGGCACGCTCTACATGCTGCAGTGCCGCGTCGGGAAGCGCACCGGCCACGGCCGCGGTGCGCATCGCCGTGGACATGGTGGACGAGAAGCTGATCACGGCGAAGCAGGCGCTCCTGCGCGTCGACCCCGAGCGGTTGAACGAGCTGCTGCGCCCCGTCTTCGACCAGGCGGCGAAGGACCAGGCCGACCGCGACGGCCGGTTGCTGGCCAAAGGGCTCAACGCCGGCCCCGGCGCGGCCACGGGCGTCATCGCCTTCCACGCCGAAGACGCGGAGGAGCTGGCGGCAGCCGGCAAGCGCGTCATCCTGGTCCGCATCGAGACCTCGCCGGAGGACATCCGCGGCATGGCCGCCGCCGAGGGCATCCTCACGGCGCGCGGCGGCATGACCAGCCACGCGGCGCTGGTCGCTCGCCAGATGGGCAAGGTGTGCGTCGTCGGCTGCGACGCGCTCGACATCGACTACGAAGCCGGCACCATGCGCATCACCGGCCGTGACGACGTGCTGCGCGAGGGCGACCCGATCTCCATCGACGGCTTCAGCGGCGAGGTGTTCCGCGGCGAGATCCCCACGCGCCCGAGCGAGGTGGTCGAGGTGCTCGTGGACCGTGCGCTGGACCCGAAGAAGGCGCCCATCTACCAGCTCTACGCGCGGCTGATGGAATGGGCGGACAAGACGCGGAAGCTGGGCGTGCGCGCCAACGCCGACCTGCCGGACCAGTGCACCCAGGCGGTGGCGTTCGGCGCCGAGGGCATCGGCCTCTGCCGCACCGAGCACATGTTCTTCGGCGAGGGCAAGATCGGCCCCATGCGGGAGATGATCCTGGCGCAGACCACCGAGGAGCGCCGCGCCGCGCTGGCGAAGCTGCTGCCGCTCCAGCGCGCCGACTTCCGGGGGCTCTTCGAGGTGCTGGCGGGCAAGCCCTGCACCATCCGCCTGATCGACCCGCCCCTGCACGAGTTCCTGCCCCATGACGCCGACGGCCAGGCCGAGCTGGCCGCCGAGATGGGCATCCCCGCGGAGCGCGTACACGCCCGCGTCGAGGCGCTGCACGAGTTCAACCCCATGCTCGGCTTCCGCGGCTGCCGGCTCGGGATCGTGTATCCCGAGATCACCGAGATGCAGGCGCGCGCCATCTTCGAGGCCGCGGCCGACGTCAAGGCCAAGAAGCGCGACGTCCACCCGGAGGTGATGATCCCGCTGGTCGGCCACGTGAAAGAGCTGCAGCTGCAGGCCGACATCGTGCGGCGGATGGCCGAGACCGTCATGCGGGAGCGTCGCATCACGTTCCCGTATCTCGTCGGCACCATGATCGAGGTGCCGCGCGGCGCCCTCACCGCCGACGCCATTGCCGGGGTGGCCGAGTTCTTCTCCTTCGGCACGAACGACCTCACGCAGACCACGCTCGGCGTGTCGCGTGACGACGCGGCCCGCTTCCTCACCCCCTACGTGGCCGACTTCGAGATCTACCCGCGCGATCCCTTCGAATCGATCGACCGCGACGGGGTGGGCGCGCTCATGCGGGTGGCCGTCGAGAAGGGCCGCGGCGTCAACAAGAAGCTCAAGCTCGGCATCTGCGGCGAGCATGGCGGCGACCCGGCCTCGATCGCGCTCTGCCAGGAGCTGGGGCTCGATTACGTCTCCTGCTCGCCGTTCCGGGTGCCGATCGCGCGACTGGCCGCGGCGCAGGCGGCGCTCAAAGGCTGAGCGGGCCGCCGCGCATGCGCGGGGAGCGGAGGCGAGGCGCCGAGCCGCGCCTGTACGGCGTGCTCGGCGACCCCGTCGACCACTCGCGCTCGCCCGCGATGCACAACGCGGCGTTCGCCGCGCGCGGCCTTCCCCACCTCTATCTGCGGTTCCGGGTCGGGCCGGACGAGCTGGCGGCGGCGCTGGCGGAGGCGCGGCGCCTCGGCATGGGCGGACTCAACCTGACCGTGCCGTTGAAGGAGCACGCCCTCCCACTGCTCGACGCGGTGACGCCGCTCGCGCGCCGGATCGGAGCGGTCAATACGGTGACGTTCGCGGGTGGGCGGATGCTGGGCGACAACACCGATGCCCCCGGCTTCCTGCGATCGCTCGGCGGCCGCGTGCGGCTGCGCGGTGGCCGCGCGGTGGTGATCGGCGCCGGTGGCAGCGCACGCGCCGTCGCCGCGGGCCTGGCCGCGGCGGGGTGCACCGACATCGTCGTGGCGAACCGCACCGCCGCGCGCAGCGCCGCGCTGGCGGCATGGCTGCGCGACGAGCTCGGCGCGGCGGGCGCCACCGCCGTTCCCCTGGCCGCCCTCCGCCGGGACACCGTGCTGGCGGGCGCGCGATTGATCGTCAACACGACGCCGACGGGGCTCGCCGGCCGCGTCATCGCCGTGCGCTTCACCGCCACGCCGCCCCGCTGCCTGGTGGTCGACCTGGTCTACGCCCGTACGCCGTTCCTCGCCGCCGCGACGCGCGCCGGCCGCCCGACGCTCGATGGCGCCGGCATGCTGCTCCACCAGGGTGCGCTCGCGTTCGAACGCTGGACGGGGCGCCGCGCGCCGCTGGCCGCGATGGCCGCCGCGCTGCGGGCGGCGGGGCTCGCGCTGCCCGCCGTCACGGAGGGGCCCCGGCGACACCGCGACGCCGGCCGGCGGACGCCACGCCGACCGGCGCGTGGCGCCCGTCGTGTTGGGCCGGCGTAGTCCGCCGCGCGCGTTGTCCCGGCGGCCCGGACGTCCTAGCGTCCTCCGCGTATGGCGTCGCGGCTCGCGGAGCTCCTGATCCGGCACGGCGTCCTCACGGGGACACCGCCAGGGGGATGCCGCGACGGCGGTGGACTCGCCCTGCGGCTGGTCGCGCACGGAGGCGTCGACGAAGCCGCTCTGGTCCAAGTGCTGGCCGACGAATGCCGGCTCCCGATCATCGACCCTGGCGCCGTCGCCGTACCGCCGGAGGGGCTGGCCGCCGTCCCGCACGCGCTGGCACGGAAGCACCAGCTGGTGCCGGTCGCGCTCGACGGCGCGCTGCTCACGGTGGCGATGGCCGATCCCACCGACACCGCGGCGCTCGACGAGCTGCGATTCCTCACCGGTCTCGACGTGCTCGCGGCCGTCGCGGCTCCCACGGCGGTGCGCGACGCCGTCACCCGCCTCTACGGCGACGCGCCCGAACTGGCCGACGCGGTCGCCGGTCTCGGCCCGGCGCCGCGTGCGGAGCGGCCGCTCCCGGGCCCGGTGCCCGACGCGGAGCGCGCCCCGGTCGTCCGCTACGTCGACGCGCTCCTCGCGGAAGCGGTGCGACGGCGCGCGAGCGACATCCACGTGGAACCGTTCGACGGCGCGCTGCGCGTCCGGTTGCGCGTCGACGGGGTGCTCGCGGAGGTGGCGCCACCACCGGCCGGGCTGGCGGCGGCCATCGCCACACGCGTCAAGGTGATGGCGCAGCTGGACATCGCCGAACGCCGGGTGCCGCAGGACGGCCGCCTGCGGGTGACGACCGCCGCGGGTGGGGCCGTCGACGTGCGGGTGTCGGTGCTGCCCACCCTGCACGGCGAAACACTCGTCCTGCGCCTGCTCGAGCAGGACGGCCTCGTGCGACGGCTCGACACCATCGGCTTCGACCAGGCCGACCTGGCGCTGGTGCGCGGCGCGCTCGCGCAACCCCAGGGCCTGGTGCTCGCGACTGGCCCCACCGGCAGCGGCAAGACCACCACGTTGTATGCCGCCCTGGCGGCGCTCAACACGCCGGCAGTCAACATCTGCACGGCGGAAGACCCGGTCGAGCTGCACCTCCACGGCGTCAACCAGGTGGCGGTGCGCGACGACGTCGGCCTGTCGTTCGCGGCGGCGCTCCGCGCCTTCTTGCGGCAGGATCCCGACGTCGTGATGGTGGGGGAGATCCGAGACCTGGAGACCGCCGACATCGCCGTGAAGGCCGCCCTCACCGGGCACCTCGTCCTCTCCACCCTCCACACCAACGACGCGCCGTCGGCCGTGACGCGGCTCCTCGACATGGGCATCCCGCCGTTCCTGTTGGCCGGTTCGCTCCTGCTCGTGGTGGCGCAGCGGCTGGTGCGCGTGGTCTGCGGGCGTTGTGCGCGACCCGCCCCGCTCGGCGTCTCCGCGCTGCGTGCCGCGGGCTTCGGCGGTCCGCCGTTCGACGGGCGTCGCGGCGCCGGGTGCGCCGACTGCGCCGGCACCGGCTTCCGTGGCCGTACGCCGGCGTACCAGCTGATGGTCGCGACGTCCGCCCTGCGCGAGGCCATCGCGGCCGGCGCGGGCGCACTCGACCTCGAGCGGGGAGCGCGCGCCGCCGGGATGCGGTCACTACGCGAGGCCGGCTTCGCGCTGGCGGTGTGCGGCGTCACCACCCTCGACGAGGTGTTGCGCGTGACGCCCGCCGCAGCCACCGCATGAATCACGCCGCTGCGGAGGCGTTGCAGCGCCGCACGGGCCCCGACGCGTCCTCCCCGCCGACACTGCCGGCGCACCCTGGCACGCCTCCTGCTCGCTGGCGCTTCGATGCAACCGATCGAGCCGATGCTCGCGCAAGCCGTCGCCCGGGGCGCGTCGGACCTGCACGTCTGCGCCGAGCGCCCCCCGCTGATCCGCGTCCAGGGCGCGCTGGTCGCACTCGAGCACCCACCGCTCACCCGCGCCGCCGCCCAGGCACTCTGCTGCGGCCTGCTCGACGGCGCACAGCGCCGACGCTTCGAAACCGACCGCGAGCTCGACCTGGCGGTCACGGTGCCGGGAGTCGGGCGGTTTCGAGCCAACCTCTACGTGACGCGGGGCGGGGTGGCGGGCGCCTTCCGCATGATCCCGGCGGCGCCGCCTCCCCTCGATCGTCTGGGCCTCCCGCCCGTCGTCGCCACGTTCGCCGACCTGCCGCGTGGACTCGTGCTCGTCACGGGGGCCACGGGGAGTGGCAAGAGCACCACGCTCGCCGCCCTGGTGGACCGGGTGAACCGGACGCGCGCGGATCACATCGTCTCATTGGAGGACCCCATCGAGTTCGTTCACGAGCCCGTTCGCTGTCTCGTCACCCAGCGCGAGATCGGGACCGACACGGCCGGCTTCGCCGCCGCGCTGAAGCACGTCCTGCGGCAGGACCCCGACGTCGTCCTGGTCGGCGAGATGCGCGACCGGGAAACGATCGAGGCGGCGCTCACCGTGGCCGAGACCGGGCACCTGGTGCTCTCGACGCTGCACACCAATTCCGCCGTGCAGACCATCACCCGCATCGTCGATGTCTTTCCCGCACGCCAGCAGGCGCAAATCCGCACACAACTGGCCCTCACGCTGCGCGCGGTCGTCGCGCAACAACTCGTCCGCCGCCGCGACGGGGCGGGCCGATGCGTGGCCGCGGAGGTGCTCGTCGTCACGCCTGCCGTGCGGACCCTCTTGCGCGACGAGAAGCTCCACCAGCTGCCGTCGCAGATGCAGCTCGGCCATGCGGGCACCGGCATGCAGACGATGAGTCGCGCGCTCGTGACCCTCGTGGCCGAGGGGCACATCACCGCCGACGAGGCGGTGCAGCGGGCCACCGAACCCGACGACGTGCGCCGGCTCCTGGGCGGCAGCCGCGCCGGGGCGGCGTGAGGGGCGGGATGGCGATCACGCTCGCACAGCCGTCGCCGCCGGTCGTCGCCCGGCGCGGGGGAGCCGGACGCCGGCTCCGGGACCGGCCGCTCGGCCTCGCGATCCGCCAGCTCGCGGTCCTGGTCGGCGCCGGCGTGCCGGTGGTGACGGCCTGCGCGCTGGTGGCGGATCAGAGCGAGGAGCGCGCGGTGCGCCACGCGTTGGCGGATGTCGCGCGGCGGATCGAACACGGCAGCACCTGCGCCGACGCCGTCGCCGCCCAGGGCGACGCCTTTCCGCCGCTGGCGGAGAGCCTGATCCGCGCGGGCGAGCGCGGCGGCGTGCTCGAATCCACGCTTCAACGCCTGGCGGCGCATCTCGAGCAGACCGCCCGCCTGCGCCGCACGGTGCTCGGCGCCCTCGCCTACCCCGCGGTCGTCGTGACGGCGGCGGTCGCGGTCACCGGCCTCCTGCTCGGCTGGGTCGTGCCCGTGTTCGCGGAGGCTTTCGCCGCCGCCGGCGCCGACCTCCCGGGACCCACCCGGTTCGTTCTCCGGTCGTCGGAAACGCTGCAGGCCCATTGGGCCGGCGGCGCCGGCGCGCTGGGCGTCGGCGCCGCGGCCCTGGCGTTCGGCGTGCGCACGCCGCGCGGGCGCTGGCTGCGGGACCGCTGGATGCTCCGGGTGCCGGCCCTGGGCGACCTGCTCGCCAAGGCCGCCGTGGCGCGCGCCGCCCGCACGTTGGGCACCATGCTCGCCTGCGGCGTGACGGTGCTCGACGCCCTCGACATCGCCGCCCGCACGGCGGGCAATCTCGTCGTCGCCGACGCCTTCACCCGCGCGCGCGGCCACCTGGCCGCGGGTGGCTCGCTCGCCGGGTCGTTCGCGGCGAGCGACGTCGTGCCCGCCGTCGCGCGGCAGATGATCGATGTCGGCGAGGCCACCGGCGCCCTCGACGTCATGCTGGCCCGCGTCGCCGACTGCTGCGACGAAGACGTGCAGGCCGCCGCCACCACGGTGCTCGCGGTGCTGGAGCCTGCGCTGATCCTCTTCCTCGGACTGCTGATCGGCGGCCTGGTCGTGTCGATGTACCTGCCCATCTTCCGTCTCGGCGCCACGCTCGGGTGAGCGGACGCGCGGGCGGATCGTCCCCACGGAAGGAGAACGACGCATGCGACACCGGGAACGAGGATTCACCTTGATGGAGCTGTTGGTGGTGATCGGGATCATCGGGCTGCTGGCCGCCATCGCCATTCCGCAGTTCGGCGCGTACCGAGAGCGCGGGTTCCGGGCCCGCGTCCAGTCGGACGCGCGGAACGCCGCCACCGCGCAGGAGGCGTTCTTCGCAGAAGCCAACACCTACTCGAGCGACTGCACCGCCCTCCCCGGCTTCACGCGCTCCGACGGCGTCACGATGACGTGCACCGGCGATGCCGCCGCCTTCACCGTCGTCACCGCGCACCCGGGCGCACCCGGGTTCCAGTGCACCTATTCCTCCAACCCGACGCCGGGGGATCCGAACCTGGTCTGCGCCACCACCTGACGCGCCGCCTGCCCGGTTGACGTCGAGAAAGGCAGTCGCTAGCCGTGACCCGCACCACGCCGCCGATGCCGTCCTTCATCCCCGCCGGGGCCGGCGAGTGGCCCATGTTCCTGCTGGCCGCGCTCGTCGGGCTCGCGGTGGGCAGCTTCCTGAACGTCTGCATCCACCGCATCCCGCTGGAGCGATCGGTGGCATGGCCCGGCTCGGCCTGTCCCGCGTGCGGCGCGCCGATCGCGTGGTCGGACAATCTGCCGCTCGTGTCCTGGGTCCGGCTCGGCGGGCGCTGCCGCGCCTGCCGAGCCGGCATCCCGGCGCGCTACCCGCTGATCGAGCTGCTCGGCAGCGCCCTGGCCGTCGGCACGCTGGCGCGCTTCGGAGCGACGCCCTGGGCGCTGGTCGCCTTCGGGTTCGCCTGCGCGCTGCTGGTCGTGTCGGTGATCGATCTGGATTGGGGCATCATCCCGGACGTGGTGAGCCTGCCGGGCATCCTGGTCGGACTCGCGGCGTCGGCGTGGGTGCCGGGCGGAGTCGGCGTCTGGGACGCCGCGCTCGGCGCCGCCTTGGGGGGCGGAATCTTCTGGGCGATGGCCGCGGTCTATCAACGCATCGCCGGCATCGAAGGCCTCGGCCTCGGCGACGTCAAGCTACTCGCCATGATCGGCGCGTTCCTCGGCTGGCAATGCCTGCCAGCAGTGCTGCTGCTCGGATCCATCACCGGGAGCCTGGGAGGCATCGCCGTCATCCTGAGCCGGCGCGGGCGCGCCCGCGCGCGGCGCGTCCTGCGGCGCCTCGGCCCGGGCGCACTGTCCCGGCATCTGCGGCGCACGCCGCTCCCGTTCGGGCCGTTCCTCGCGCTCGGCGCGCTGGCCGCACTCTACGTCCCGGGCCTCGCCCTGCCCTGGACGATCGTCGCCGGTCGCTGACCCGTTCGACCATCCGCGCGCCGTCTCGCAGGGGCGGCCCGCGCCACCGTGCGGAGGTTGTCATGGTGATCCGTTCGTCCGGATTCGGTCTCGTGGAGCTCGTCGCCTGCGTGGCCCTCGTGGCCATCGTGACGGGTGCCGGGGCGCTCCGCTTGCCGGAGGTGCTCGCCAGCCTCCGCCTGAGCGGCGCGGTGCAGCGCCTCGCGACGGCCCTCCGGCAGGCCCGCGGCCGCGCCCTCGAACGCGGCGGACCCGTCGAGGTGCGGCTCGACGACGCCAGTCGGCTCTGGGAGGTGCGCGACGTCGCGGGCACGGTGGTGGCACGCGACGCGTTGCCGCCAGGCATCCGCTTCACCAGCCTGCCCGCCAGCCGGCGCGTCCGTTTCAGCGCCGTGGGGACCGCCGACAATGCCACCATCGCCCTCGACGCGGGGCATACGGTGCGGCGGATCGTCATCAACCAGCGCGGCAGGGTCCGGGTGCAGTGATGCGGCGCCAGCCCGGGAGCCGGCACTCCACGCGCGGCGTCGTGCTGGTGGAGGCGCTCGCCGCCCTCGGCCTGGCGGCCGTGGCGCTCGCCGCGCTGGCGGCGACGGCCGCCTCGTGCGTGCGGCACGTCCGGCTCGCCCGCGAGCGCAGCATCGCCGTGGGACTTGCGGCCGACCGGCTGGAGGCGCTCCGCGCCGGGCCGCGCGCCGACGGTCGCGACGAGCCGGCGGTGGCGGGCATCGTCTTCACGCGCGCCTGGACGGTGACGGGCGGGCGTGGCGACGTGACGCGGCTGCGGGTCGCGGTCGCGTGGCCCGACGGCACCGTGCGACTCGAGACCGGAGCGTTCCCGTGAGGCGCTGCGCCCGTGCGGGCCGCGCCGGCGGCGCAACCTTGCTCGAGCTGATGGTCGGAACGGCGCTCGCGCTGCTCGTCCTCGGCGCCTGCGTCGGCAGCGTCGCGGCAGCGGCGCGCCTGGTCGTCGCGGCCGGCGCCCGCGCGGAGGCCGAGGACACCGCGCAACTCGCCACCGAGGCGTTTCGATTCGACGTACGGCGCGCCGGCTGGGACCCGGGGCTGGCCGGCATCGACGCACTGGCGGTGGCGGCCAGCGACCAGCTCGCGCTGCACGCCGACCTCGACGGCGACGGCGTGCTGGATGCGTCGTCCGAGGAAGTGACGCGCTGGGTGTGCGCGACCGGACCGCCGCGCCTCTCCCGCATCATCGGCGCGCAGTCGCTGCCCGTAGCGGCGCCCGTCACCCACTGCGCGTTCCGCTACCTCGACGCCGC
The DNA here is from genome assembly GCA_963851365.1 of uncultured delta proteobacterium. Taxonomy (GTDB): domain Bacteria; phylum Desulfobacterota; class Binatia; order DP-6; family DP-6; genus CAVQLX01. Next base: position 865,493 of record CAWKPA010000004.1, read on the forward strand.
CGGCATGACGCTGCCGCCCCCGTCCAGCGGGCTCGGGACCGGCGAGCGCGTCCGCGTGCGGCGGATCGCGCTCGACATCGCCGTCGCGCCGACGGGCGGAGGCGCACCCGCCATCCGGACGGCCGAGATCGCGCTGCGGGGGCGCCCATGACGCGTCAGCGCGGCACCGCGCTGCTCGCCGCGCTGGTGGTGACCGCCGTCGCGGCGGGCGTCTCCGCGGCCCTCGCCGTCGTGGCCAGGACCGCGATCATCCTGGGGCGCAATCGCGACGTCGCCGCGCAGGCGCAGGCGGCCGCCGACGGCTGCCTGGCCGCAATCGTCGCGGCGCTCCCCGCGGGATGGGAATTCGACACGACGCTCGCCGGCACGGACGGCATCCCCGGCACCGCCGACGATGGCGTGCTCGCAGCACCGCCCGGCTGCACGGCGTCGGCGCGGACGGCTCCCGGCGCCGCGGCCCCGCCCCGCGTGCTGCTCGAGGTCGAAGCCGTCGCCGGGACCGGGCGCCGGGTGGTTCAGGGCGTCGCCGCCCGCACCACCGCGCCCGGGGTGGGCGGGCTGGTCTGGGTGGCGGATCCGGCCGACCTGCGGCCGGTCGGGGGAACGCTCCGATTCGACGGCACCGATCCGGCGCGGCCCGCCGCGCCGCCGTTGGCGCCGGTCGCCACGCCCGGCGATCCGTCGGGTGTGGACGCATGGCTGGTCGCGCAGGGCGCCCGCGTCGTGGTGGTTGCGGGCGCGGCCGCCTCCTCGGCGCCACCGCCGCCCGTCACACTGCTCGCTGACCGGCTGCGGACCGCAGGTGCGGCGACCGCCGGCACGCTCGTCGCCACCGGGACGCCGCCACTCGCGTTGACGCTGACCGCCGGCGATCTCACCGTCGGGGGGGCCGCGGCCGGGCGTGGTCTGCTGCTGGTGGACGGCCTCCTCGACATCGCCGGGGCGTTCGAGTTTAACGGCGTCGTTGTCGCGGCAGGGGGAATTCGTGTGGCCAGCGGCGCACGGTTCGACGTGCGGGGAGCCGTCTGGCTCGCTACCGGCGCCAGGCTGCTGGTCGACGGGGAGGCCAGCGTCTCGGCGAGCGCCGATGCGCTCGACGCGGCCGACGGACTCCTGCCGCTGCCGCGGCGCGCATTCCTGGCCGGTCTGCGCGACCCACCCTGATGCCGGCGCCGCGGCAGGGCGCCCGACATGACGTTGCGCGCTCTCGTGGTCGACGGCTCCGACGAGCGGTTCCACACGCTGTGCACGACGCTGGAGGCACGGGGGCTCGCCGTCGACACGGTCGCGAGCGGGCCGGACGCCCTCGTTTCGCTCGAGTCGCAGCGGCCAGACGTGATCCTCCTCGAGGTCGGCATGGCCGGGATGAGCGGCATGGAGGTGCTCGACCGCATTCGCTCTTCGCCGCAGCACTCCGCCGTGCCTGTCATCCTGGTCGGCGACCGGGTCGCCGACGAAGAGCTGCTGGAAGGCTACAAGTTCGGGGCGGACTACTTCCTCTCGTCGCCCGTCACGCCACGGCGGCTGCTGCACGCGGTCGGCCTCGTGCTCGGGCGGGAGTTTCCCGAATGACCGGCGCGAAGGGAGGACCGATCGAGTCTGGCCGCGGCGTATTCGTCACCTTCGAGGGAGTCGAGGGCTGCGGCAAGTCCACGCACGTGCGACGCCTGGCTACGGTGTTGCGCGCGAGCGGGCACGACGTGCTCGAGACGCGCGAGCCCGGAGGGACGGCGCTGGGGCGATCGTTGCGCGCCTTGCTGCTGACGCCCGCCGACACGCCGCCCGCGCCGCTGGCGGAGTTGCTGCTCTACTGCGCCGACCGCGCGCAGCATCTGGCGGAAGTCGTCCGTCCCGCCTTGGAAGCCGGCCGGGTCGTGCTGTGCGACCGCTTCTCCGACTCCACGATCGCATACCAAGGCTACGGGCGCGGGCTCGACCTCGACGTGGTCCGCCGGCTCGATGCCCTGGCGCGGGCCGACCTGGAACCCACCCTCACCTTCCTGCTCGAGTGCCCGCCGGCCGCCGGGCTGGCCCGCGCCAAGGCACGATGCGGTCCCGCCGACCGGTTCGAACAGGAGACCCTCGCCTTCCACGAGGCGGTGCAACGCGGCTTCCGGGCGCTCGCCTCGGCGAGTCCGGACCGGTACCGGCTGGTCGACAGCACGCGCCCCGCCGACGAGGTCGGCCGGGACATCGAGGTGGCGACGCGAGACGCACTGGCGGGGCGCGCGGCGCCATGACCTTGGCCGACGTGATCGGGCACGCGACCGCGACCGCGAGGCTGCGGCGGGCCGTCACCAGCGACCGGCCCGCGTCCGCCTACCTGTTCTCCGGGCCGGCGGGGGTCGGCAAGCGCGCCGTCGCCGATGCGTTCGCGCTCGAGCTCCTATGCGCGACCCCAGCACGAGCCGGGGCGTGCGGCGCATGCGCACAGTGCGTCCGCGTCGCGGCGGGCACGCATCCGGACGTGACGGTGGTGGTCCGCGATGCCGACCGCCGCGACATCCGCACCGAACAGGTACGGGAGCTGTCGCGCTGGCTGGCACTGCGACCGCTCATGGCGCGGCGCAAGATCGCGCTCGTCGACGGCGCCGACACGCTCAACGAGCACGGACAGAACGCCTTGCTGAAGACGCTCGAAGAGCCCCCGGGCGCCGCCGTGCTCGTCCTGACGGCGGGCCGGGCATCCCGGCTCCTGCCAACGGTGCGGTCACGCTGCCAACCGGTGCGCCTCGATCCCCTGTCCGATGCGGAGCTCGCCCGGTTCCTCGAGACCCGCCAGGTCACTCGCGAGGAGGCCGTGCTGCTGGTCGCCCGGGCGGGCGGCTGCCCCGGCCGCGCCCTCGCGCTGCGTGACGATCCGCAGGCCGAGCAACGGACCCGGCTCCTCGAGCGTCTGGCCCAGCTACCCGATCTGCCCGCCGCGGACCTCTCCGCGCTGGCCCAGACCGTCGCGCGGGGCGAGGTGGACGCCGCCATGGACGTCATCGCGACGTGGTACCGCGACCTGCTCGGCCTGGCCGCCGGCAGCGGCGCGGCCCTCCGGAACCCCGACGCGGCGGGCGCGCTCGAGGCCACCGCGCGGCGGACCACGGTCCCGGCCGTTCTGCACCAACTCCGGGCAGTGTGTGATACCATCGAGGCCCTACACCGAAACGCCAACCGGGCCCTTGCCGTCGAGACGCTGTTGCTGGCCCTGCGGCGCATCGAACGCGACCCCGCACGAGCCGATCCATGGACGAGCAGTCATCCCTAGACCATCCCGGCGACGACCAGCAGATGGTCGTCGCCATTCGCCTGCAGCCGGGCGGGCCGGTCCGTGAGTTCGACCCGGCCGGCCTGCGGCTCCACCGCGACGACCGCGTGCTGGTCGACACCGAACGGGGCCCCCTGCTCGGCGTCGTCGCCGCGGCGCCGTACCCCAGACCCCGACAGCGCGGTCTGCCCCGCGTGACCAAGAAGGCGGATCCGCGTGATCTCATGCGGGAAGATCGCCAACTGCAACGCGACCGCGAGTTGATGGCCACGGTGCTGGGCGCGCTGGGGACGCTGCGCGGCGAGGGCAAGCTCATCAAGGTCGAGAGCGCCGCCGACGGCAGCAAGGTGGTCGTCTACCTGGCCGCGGAGGAGCGGCTCGAGCTGCGCGACCTCCTCCGCGAACTGGCGAGCGTGGTGCGTGCACGGGTCGAGGTGAAGCAGATCGGCGCACGGGATGCGGCGAAGGTGGCCGGAGGCCTCGGCGTGTGCGGCCGCGAGCTGTGTTGCTCCTCGTGGCTGAAGGAGTTCCAGCCGGTGGCGGTGAAGATGGTGAAGGCGCAAGGCCTGGCCTTGAACCCGTCGAAGCTGGCCGGGCAGTGCGGTCGGCTCAAGTGCTGCATGCGATACGAGTACCAGACCTACGTCGAGTTGAAGCGCGGCCTGCCGGCAATCGGCAAGGAGGTCGAGAGCGTCAAGGGCAACGGCCGGGTCGTCGCCCACCATCTGCTCAAGCAGACGGTCGTCATCCGCCGTAGCGACGGCGACGGCCACGTCGAGGCGACGCTGGACGACCTGCTCCAACGGCGGCCCGATGCCTGACGCGCCCATCTACTATACCACGCCGATCTACTACGTGAACGCCGAGCCGCACCTCGGCCACACGTACACCACGGTCGTCGCCGACACACTGGTCCGGTTCTGGCGCCAGCGCGGGCGCGACGCCTTCTTCGTCACCGGCACCGACGAGCACGGCGACAAGATCGCGCAGGTCGCCACCGAGGCGGGCGTCGCGCCGAAGGCGTTCGCCGACCGGGTCAGCGGCCTGTTCCGCTCCACCTGGCAGACGCTCGGGCTCGAGGTCGGCTGGTTCGTACGCACCACCGACCCGCAGCACGTCGCGTTCGTGCAGCGCATCCTGCAGGAGATCCACGACCGCGGCGACATCTACTTCGATTCCTATCGCGGGCTCTACTGCGTCGGGTGCGAGCGCTTCTACCAGGAGCGCGAGCTGGTCGACGGGCGCTGCCCCGACCACCGCACGGTACCCACCGAGATCGCCGAGGAGAACTACTTCTTCCGGATGCAGCGCTATCAGGACCAGGTGCTCGCGCTCTACGAGGCCGAGCCGGAGCGCATCACGCCCGACGGCTACCGGCGCGAGGTGCTGGCGATGCTGCGCGAGCCGATCGGCGACCTCTGCATCTCGCGGCCGAAGTCGCGCCTCCAGTGGGGCATCGACCTGCCGTTCGACGATCGCTTCGTCACCTACGTCTGGTTCGACGCCCTGCTGAGCTACGTGAGCGCGCTCCACGCCGCCGGGCGCCCGGAGCTGTGGGACAACGCGCACCACCTGATCGGCAAGGACATCGTGAAGACCCACGCCATCTTCTGGCCGACGATGCTGCTCGCCGCGCGCCTGCCGCTCTTCCGCGCACTCCACGTGCACGGCTACTGGCAGATGGACCAGGCGAAGATGTCGAAGAGCCTCGGCAACGTGGTCCGGCCGCTCGACGTGCAGGCGCGCTTCGGCATGGACGCGTTCCGCTACTTCCTGCTGCGCGAGATGGCCTTCGGCCACGACGCCGACTTCACCGAGGAGGCGTTCGTGACGCGGTTGAACGCCGACCTCGCCAACGGACTCGGCAACCTCGCCAGCCGCGTGCTCGCGATGCAGCAACGCTACTTCGACGGCGTCGTGCAGCCGCTCGCCCCCGGCGAGGCCGAGCTGGCGCAGCGAGCGGCGTTCGGCGACGCACGGCGCGAGTTCGACCAGCACATGGCCCAGCTCGCCTTCCATCGCGGCCTCGAAGCCGTCTGGCGGGCGCTCGACCACGCCAACAAGTACGTCACCGACACCGCCCCCTTCCGCCTGGCGAAGGACCCGGCCCAGCGGCCGCGCGTCGGGCGCGGTCCTGCACGAGCTGTGCGAGGTCCTGCGCGTCACGGCGCAGCTGGTGGCGCCGGCCCTGCCGGAGACGGCGCGCCGGCTGCTGGATCAGCTGGCGCTCCCGCACGCCATGCTGGACGAGCTGGACCGCCCCTGGGGCACGGCGTTCGCCGCCGGCCACCGCACGCTTGCCCCCGAGGCGCTGTTTCCCCGGGTTGAATCCGCCGCGTGAGCGGACCGCCGTCGGCTCCTGGCGAGACCGAGGCGCCCTCCCTGGCCCCGCTGCCGCACCGCGGCAAACACGACGGACCCGGTATGTTCGGCCGTACCTCGAGGCTACTTGAAATCGACTTTCAAAATCGGGTAAGGAAGTCGGCCAGGAGAGGCGTGGTCGAGATGATCCTGTGCCTGTGTCGGGGAGTGTCCGAACGAGACGTGGTCGAGGCGGTGCGCTGCGGCGCCCGGAGCCTCGAGGACCTGCACCAGCACTGCGACGGTGCCGGCGGCGACTGCGGCTCCTGCCAGGCCTACCTGGAGATCCATCTCCAGGGTCGCGCCGAACCGCCGCACGCTTGAGCCAGCGGCGGCGCCGTCGCTGGTCCCCTTCCCCCACCTGTGCTAACCGTCGACTTCGAAACGGAGGTGGCATGAAGGGGAGCAAGGCCGTCATCGACGCCCTCAACGACGTCCTGGGCGGAGAGCTGGTGGGCATCAACCAGTACTTCCTGCACGCGAAAATGTGCCGGAACTGGGGCTTCGAGCGTCTCGCCGACCACAGCTACAAGGAGTCGATCGGGGAGATGAAGCACGCCAGCGAGATCGTCGAGCGCATCCTCTTCCTGGACGGCGTGCCGAACCTCCAGAAGCTCGGCAAGATCCTGGTCGGCGAGACGGTCCCCGAGCAGCTGAAGAACGACCTCGCGCTCGAGTACGACGCCATCAAGAAACTGAACCAGGCCATCGCGCTCTGCGTCGCCGAGCACGACAACACGTCCCGCGACCTGTTGGAGGACATCCTCGAGAGCGAAGAGGAGCACGCCGATTGGCTCGAGACGCAGCTCGGCCTGATCAAGCAACTCGGCGAGTCGGCGTACCTGGCCGAGCAGATGCACAAATAGCGCGCGCGGTTCCCGGAGCGGGCGCCCCGGGAACCGCCGCCGCGCGTCAGCCGACCTTCTTGAAGTACTCCTTGGAGCCCTTCGGGTCGGGCTTCATGCTGTCCTTGCCCGGCGTCCAGTTGGCGGGGCAGACCTCGCCGTGCTTATCGGCGAACTGGACGGCCTGGACGACGCGCAGGGCCTCGTCCACCGACCGGCCGATCGGCAGGTCGTTGATGGTGATGTGCCGGACCACGCCCTTCGGGTCGATGACGAAGAGGCCGCGGAGCGCCACGCCATCGGGCAGCAGCACCCCGTAGTCCCGCGCGATCTCCTTCTTCAGGTCCGCCAGCAGCGGGATGGTGACATCGGCGATGCCGCCTTCCTTGCGGGGGGTGTTGATCCACGCCAGGTGCGAGAACTTGCTGTCGACCGACGCCCCGACCACCTCGCAGCCGATCTTGCGGAACTCCTCCGCCCGATCGTTGAAGGCCAGGATCTCCGTCGGACAGACGAAGGTGAAGTCGAGCGGGTAGAAGAACAGGATGAGGTACTTGCCCTTGTAGTCGTCCAGCGAAACGTTCTTGAACTCGCTCTTGACCACGGCCTCGCAGGCGAAGTGCGGGGCGGGCTGTTGCACGTGTGCGGCCATTCAGGTCCCTCCTGTGAAAGTGCTGGAAAGGTTCCCGTGTTAGGGCCAACGCGGGCGTGAGGCAACCCCGCGGGCCGGGGCGCCGTCGGAGATGGGGTTGACGATCGCCCGCCCAGGCTACGGGCAGACGACGCCGACACCAGGCAGGTCGATGCAGCAGATCCCGCCGACGCAGAAGCCGCCGCCACACTGGACGTCGGCAGCACGAAATGTGATGTACTGTTGAAAGAGCCGGTTTTGGGGAGCATGGCACTTGATTCAAAAGGCGAAGGGCTCTACGTGACTGCCAAACGCGATGACGATGGTGTGTTGCTTATACACATCTCTTTATTGGAAGGAAGAGGATGATTACAATGATGAGGAAGACAATGCATCCACTCGAGAGACGGTAACGGTGGTGATGAACTTGACAGAAGCGCTTGCCAACATTTCTGAACCGCCAAAGGCCATGGCGGTTGACGAGAGCGGCAATGTGTTCTTCGCTGTCTCTGATGCGGTGTTTTCGTCTTCAAGAAATGGCAAACTGGTGCTCGGTAAGGTTGCTTCGCCGACACCTTTTACCAGTCTGACACTGGGCGAGGACAAGTATCTGTACGTTACAACGAGCTCGCAAGACTTGCGAATTCGCGTCCGGCACGGACCACCCAAGCCACGCACAGATAGGTTGGAAGAGAAGTTTTACTGTAAAGTCATGAGCTTTGCTGTTATCAATGAATAAGCGATTACATTGTGCTGCTAATGCTGTAGTTTACTATCGCCGTTGCATATTCCACCAATAATGCACACCAATACGAAAACGACACAGCTACAATATGACGCATCGACCAGAAGACTTTGGAGTGCATCCAACTTGTTCTGTATCAATAATAGAGTTCCGCCTGGATCTCTTCCAGCGCAAGAGAGTCGGACACAATAGGTCGAGCCGGGCTGCAAGTCGTTGCATTCCGCCTTGACCTTCTTTTCCACTGGCTTGTATAGGCGCTGTGTGCATACCAGCTGTATCCCACTTTCCTGGATATTCCTTCCATTGCAATTCGTGATCCGTGACATCCGAGAACGGTTTGAATTCCACTTGAATTGTTGTCTGAATGAGTGAAATGTGTGAATCCGCGAGGCAAAAGTGTTTGTAGTGAGAATCAAAGGCACAAAACATGTTCAAAATAAAGAAGAAAAAGCAGTCTATTCTTTTCTCTCCTCAGATACTATCTAGCATAACAATCGTGTCGTCAGGCATGTAACCTTTCGGTCACCGTTCCGTCCAAAGAGTCTAATTGTTTGAAAATCACGGAGACACCACACAAGAGTACGGTCACACCGCGACACAGTATTGTTGCTCCTCTGCTTTTTGTAAATAACAAACATCTCTTCAAGCATAATATCTCAATAAAGAGAGACTTGCACTCAGTAATCTCATGTAGAATCCATCACTGGAGCAACAATACTGTACTTGCCGTGTGTCTCGTTTGTGTTTGTGTGTTGCCCGCGCGAGTCAAAAATCGACAAAACTCACCTCGGTAGTTTCTACCAAGTCCAACGACGGTGCTTTCGACATTGTTGTGAGCTACCCTGATGCTGAAATCTCTCTGCAAGCAGCAGATGGTGCACAAGTGGTCGGACAAAGGCACCGGCGCCAATGATGGTCATGGTCGAATTTTGGCGAGAACGGAGTCGAGTCGAAGAGGTCGAATTTGTTGGTTTGTCTGTAACCTCTGATGAACAGGTTTTCGCGCAAAAACTTTCTTCGCGTGTCGACTTCGAGATGTGCAAGACTGACTCGACTCCGAGCCAGTGCCCGTGGTGTTGTGTTCCTTATTGGTTTGTCATTTGAACATGGCTTCCAAGCTTATGCTCATCATTTGCAAGTATGCACCCCAATAAGTAAGTCTTTGTTATTCGCCAAACATCAACGGCAAAATGATTGTCCCGGCGCCGAGCAATCGACCAGTTCGATGGCTCATCTGTCTGTTTGTCCTTCAATGCCAGGCTAGTCAGAGACAAGAAAAGGCTTCTCTCTCCTTGTATGGGCATGAACTGTAGGTAGGTGCAGGCCTGTCACAATACAAAGTACTCCTAGATAGGCTTCTCATTGCTCCATCCAAATTTTGGATGCCTGTGGCATGGGCAAGGCGACTGCGAAATTGCTAGTCCCGTGTTGTGTCGTGTTCGGGGAATTCAAAGTACACAAAAACTGATACTACTAAGTCCGGACTCCTAGATGCAAGACACATACCGGTAGGACGGATTGGAAATTTGAAATGCTCCATCGCTCTCATCAGGCTCACACCCTTCCGATCTCACTTTTTCACCGGCAAGCACATCAGTGTCAAATAAAAAAAGCAACCATGAAGTATTCTTCACTCCTTCTTCTCGCTCTTGCAGTGTTGGTTCCCGCCGCTAAGGCACAAAGCGTTGACGCCGGTCTCCGAAAGACTGGTGCCGACTTGATTAGCGGTAACCTCGATGCAGCTCATGAACAGATCCAACGTGGACTTACAGTAAGTCTTATAAGCATCGCAATGTCCAAACATGTTCAATACTTACTAACGACGATCTCTTTTTCTATTGTTAGGGCTCGGGCAGCAAGAGCGATAAGAGCAGCAAGAGCGATAAGAGCAGCAAGAGCAGCAAGAGCGATAAGAGCAGCAAGAGCAGCAAGAGCGATAAAAGCAGCACAAAGGATAGGGACGAACCAAAGGACGAGCCCAGGGAAGAAAAGCTTCTTATACTCTATCTTGATTCCTCTGCAGGTACTGAAAGTTTCAACCTCGACAAGCATTGCGACCCTGATGCATTCGCCTGTGTTGGCACCATACTCACATTCAAGAATAGCCTCTACTACGATGAACATCTCGAGTATCCGGCTGGAACTAACATTGGAACGTGCATAGTTGTGGCTGAATACCCTGCCGAGTACGAGCATGATCCTTCCATCCAAAAAGCTTACTGCACTTGGTCAGTAATTGTTGATCATGAGGGAGAAATCACAATCCAAGGTGTTGACATACTTGATTCTCTTGATGGTGATGTTTTCCTCATCACTGCTGCTTCCGGTTCATACAAGGGACATGAAGGAACGCTCCTTGTCACGCCTACAGACGAAACCTTCTCGAAGTACGAATTCAAGTTCACATTCCATTATTATTAAAATGGATTTCTTGACGAGTTCCTCTGTTGAGCGTTAAATGGGTGCTGTGTCATGAAGCAGTCTTGCATCCATCTCTGTGATAAAATTGGTTACTATCATACTGTAACGATGTAGTTTTGTTTCAAAACATAATGACGAATGCAGACACCATTTGCAAAAGAAAGAGCATCCAACATCTCAAAGGATGTACATGTACCTTTTACATTGCATGCGGCGCCCTTTGTTGTCCCCCGGTCGTGCGTTGTTGCATGCGTGCGCGTCATTGGTGGCAGTGTCCTGCCTGTCGTCCGACTTTTTTTGCCCGCCCGCCCCGGGGACGAAGAGACAAGAGACTTGCTTGTCGGAGGCTCGAGAGCGGACTGATGATGCAACAATGTATGATAAGGTGCTGTTGAAAGTAGCTAGAACCATTGGTGATGGTAGTAAATCTCTTTGGTGGACATCTTTTACTGTATTTGGAACTCGGGTCGGGATGAAGATTCGAAGATTCGTCTAGGCGGCAAAGTTGGCTTTCGTCAGTCAACTCACTCTGAGCGAAAGAGAGCTAAATGTATCGCACGACAGCGGGGAAGAAAAATCGTGTCACCCGCGGGCACTTGTCGCGCAACTGCACCATCTCTCGTCTCATCATCAGTGGCTGATGACAAAAAGCAACCCACAGGACCATGACTAGACGACAAACGCCACTTTCAATACCACTATTGATAGTTCTGGCCGTTATTCTTTGCCTTTGCGATGCATCGTCGCCAACAACCAAGCTTTTTCACTTTCAATGTCGACGAAAACATTCCATACATCACGACAAGGCGCGCCCTGGCATTGGCAGCTTGATTCGTCTCAAGACACCCACAACGGAACGAGTCTCACAATGGTATCGCAATAGCAAGTCAGACTTTAATCATGATGATGCTGGAATGACGAATCCATGTCTTCACATTGACTTGTTGGATTCGAACGAGCATGACGTTGTGGACGTGTCATCGTCCTCGTCCTCAAGCAGTGCGAGTGATCACAATGATTGGTGGCCAGCGTGTCCCTCATTTAAGGGATGGAGACGAATACGACTGAGTCGTCGTGTAGGATGGGGATTAGGCTGTTATAATACTGTCAGGGACGCTGCTTTGGAATGGGAGTTTTGTAATGACAATGTTGGCATTGTTCAAGTTCATCCACAACAAGCTCGTGCGGAACAGTACTATCAAAGACGAGACTCGTATGGAACGGGCTATGATATTGTGCATAACATGAGTTTTGGTGATGGCAATCTGTACGGACCTTCTGGAGAGAATGCCATGAAAATTTGGTCGGGACCTGGTGGAAGACGACTCGCGACATACACGCAGGTATTCAAGTCCAAGTGGTTACCACGAATCTACTGTGTCAGTCCAGTAACTGTTGTCTACGACTTGGTAGATCAACGAGGACCGTCTACGACGTATTCGTCGACTGCATATGCAACCTGTAAGGGACACTGGATGCGAGGAGAAGAGCGCTTGACTGTGGCGCATCGTGACGACGGAAACGTCGATGTCGAGCTTGTTTCTTACTCAAAACATGGAAACTCATTGTGGGGTAGAATGATTTGGCCCTTTATCAGACCCTTGCAAGGACATTTCTTTGAGAGTCAAATGGATGCTCTCCAAGCTGTGGCCGAACAAGCTCCACATTCCGACTCGGAGCAGAAAGTCATGGGGGCTGCGCTATTCAACAACGAGAACACCAGTACTGGCCGACGAGGACCAGTGGTGAACGACAGCTTGATAAGACGATGGTGAAGCACGAAGCGGTGCTGCTCATAGAAAAGCTTGGCTAGCTAGTTATATAATTGCAATTGTATTCTAATACAAGTGAATAAACTAAATTATCCGTCGCATCTTGAGCTTGGCAGGCAGCCACAAGGGAGTGAGAGGTGCAGTCACCCATCGACGAGGTAGGGCTAAAATGTTTGCCGTAAACCGCCACCCTTCTGTTTCGCTTCGCCTTTCTTTCCGCGGCGAAGGATCGAGTCGGTCTTTTGATTGTCTCGTCGTGCTATTTCGGCAGGCTTCGAGCGGTGGTGGTTTGTCGAAGGTTTCTTCTTCTCCGTGGACTTCTTCTCTGCAGCCTTCTTTTTGTCTGACGCTGATACTGTAGTCTTCTTGTTCTCGTCGACGACCTTGACTTCGTAGGCCTTGGGCGCTGCTTTGTTGTCAACGTCTTTGCGCTTGTCAACATTCAGTGTCTCGTCCTTGGGAGAGGTCTTTTTCTGACTGGACTGTGCCTTCATGGCGTCTGGCTCCTTTTCGTCTGTCGCTTTGATGCTTGACTCTGTCTTTTTGTCCTTGGTGAAGACCTTCTTGATAATAGATTCAGCTTTCTTCTCGGCGCTCTTGACCTTGGCGAGATCTTCTTTCTTAGAAATGGGGTCCAGCTCTTTCTTGTCGCTCGGCTTGGCTGCTTTCTTATCGGGCACTTCTTTCTTCTTTCGCAGAAATCCACCAAGCGACGAAGACTTCTTTGGTGTTTCTGCGTCAGCCTTTTCGATAGACTCGGCTACTCGAGCGACGCTGGCTTCGTCAAGAACTTTGTCACCGGCAGTCTTTTTCTCGGAGGCGTCGCCCTTTGGCTCTTCATCGTCAGCGGACTTCTTCTTCTTCGGGCTATCAGGCTCCTCGTCAGCTCCGGCCTTCTTCTTGGGGCTATCGGGCTCCTCGTCAGCTCCGGCCTTATTGGAACCATCGCCTTCAGCAGCCTCTTTCCCATCAGCCTTTGGCTCTTCATCGTCAGCGGACTTCTTCTTCTTCGGGCTATCAGGCTCCTCGTCAGCTCCGGCCTTCTTCGGGGCTATCGGGCTCTTCGTCAGCTGCGGCCTTATTGGAACCATCGCCTTCAGCAGCCTCTTTCCCATCAGCCTTTGGCTCTTCATCGTCAGCGGACTTCTTCTTCTTCGGGCTATCAGGCTCCTCGTCAGCTCCGGCCTTCTTCTTGGGGCTATCGGGCTCCTCGTCAGCTCCGGCCTTATTGGAACCATCGCCTTCAGCAGCCTCTTCCCCGTCAGTCTCCTTCGCGGCGTCCACAACATCGTTAGTAGCAGATTTCTTGGAACCATTTTCGGCAACCTTTTTGACAGGTAGCTTCTTCTTCGTGGTCTCTTTCCCAGCAGCAGGCTTTTTTGGGGCATCGTTCTCTGAGACCTCCTCACCGACTGTTTCCGTTTTGCCCTCTCCAACGACATCGACCTTGTCCTTCAAAGCGCCGCTCTCGCCAGACTCCTTTTCTGGTTTCTCCCCGGCCTCACCAGCACTCGCTTTCTTAGAATCATCGGCACCGACAGCATCTTTCCTCTTGCTATCGGCTGTCGCAGCTCTTGACTCGTCTTTGTTTTTGTCGACGGAACCAGACTTGACAACTTTACCGCCCGACGCTGCTCCAATCTTTTCGTCGCCAACGTCCGCTTTGCCTTTGTTTGAGGCCTTATCGGCTTCCTCTTTTACGGTGCCTTTGTTCTCTTTCTCATCTTGCTCGGAACCTGCGCTGTCGGTATCGTCGCTCTTACCCTTGGATTGGTCTTGGTTGTTTTTCTCGCCCTCCTCGGAAGCTGCACTGCCGTTCTCGTTTCCATCACTCTTGTCCACGGGCTGGTCTTCATCGCCACTCGCATCTTCCGCCTGACTGCCCTCCGAGTCTTCATCAGCTGCTTCAGCTTTGGCAGTAGCAGCCTTGTCTTTGACGATAACTGAATCAGCATCATTCTTTTCATCAGCTACAGACTCATCCTCGTCACTTGCGTCAAAGTCGTCTTCCTTTCCCTGGCTATCATCAGCGGTTTTCTTTTCCTTCTTCGTATCTGGCACTTTTTCATCGGCATCGACGATCTTTTCCGTAGGGTCTTCACTGTCAGCTTCTGTCTCTTCCACTTCATTTTCATCTCCGTTATCAGCAACAGTCTGTTCGGAATCGTCAGTCGCTCTGGAATTGTCAGCCTCGGTGTCTTCAATACCATTCTTGGGTTTCGCTTGGTTGACTACACTATCGACGTCGTCACTTTCATCGTCAACGCTAGCAGAAGCATTGTCACCAGAAGCTTCGACATCCTTTTCTTGACCTGAAGCTTGGTCTCCGTCTTCAGAATCGTTCGAGGCCTGTTCTTCAGAATCAGCTAGCTGACCTTCAGCAGCAACGTCGACGGACTCTTTGTCCGTTTCCTCGTCGTCTTGAGAAGCATCACCAACCTTTTTCTCGTTGCCCTGCTCCTCGACACCATCTTCGCTAGCATCTTGCGTGTCTTGACTTGCAGAAGCCTTTTGCTGTGGATCCTCGTCGGCCACTTTGGACGCATCAGCTTCGTCCTCACTATTGTTGGCTCCCGACTTGTTTTCATCCTGCTTTGCTTTGTCACTAGCTTCTTCTCCTTCATCAACGCTCTCTGCACTCTTTTCTTCATTACTTGCTTCTTCATGTGCATCCTCTGCATCCGATTCAATAGAATCCTTGTCACCCTTGCTATTTGGCAGCTCTGGATCTTCGACTTCGTCGGCGTCCTTGGCGTTCGAGTTATTAGAGTCCCTTTCGGCGGCGAGTTTGTCTTTTCCCTCTGTAGATTCAGCTTCGTCCAGGCCATCCTCTTGTTCTTGTTCTTCCGATGCAGAATCGTTACTGTCGACATCGTCATCTTTCTCGTTTTCGTCCGACTGAGCATCTTCGTCACTGTTTCGGTCCTCACTGTCGGCCCCAGGTGGAGGTTCGTGGTGCGGTTCAACGTCATCAACAGTCTCCTTTTCGCCCACTACATCAGGATCTTCACTATCAACTACTTTCTGCCGATCCACTTTCAAGGCATCCGGGTCCACAAGCTTGTCGGCCAGGTCGCCGGCACCGTCCTTGCTTGCATCTGACTTTTGCTCATCAGCACTGTCAGGTTCGACCTGGTCTTCACTTTCAGCTTGATGACTCTCCCCTTCATCATTCTCATCAGCGTCTTGTTTGGCATTATCTTGTGAGTCTTCATTCGAGGCAACATCCTTGCTTTCATTGTCAGTTTTATCGTTCTCGTCAGGGTCATCTTCCACGATATCCTGTGTGAGACTCATCTTCACTTTCTTCCTCACTCGCCGCTGCAGATTTGTCTTCTTCGTCTCCACCCTTGTGAATCGGAAGTTCATTACTCTTATTGTATGACTCCTTGGTTTTCTCTTCCACGATATTCATGGACTGACTGTTGAACGATGCCTTGTTGTCCACGAGATTGTCACTGATACGACTGGGACTATCGGGGACGGCAGTCCACGTGTAGAGCGCATATCCCATCAAGACGAGAGCAAAGACAATAATTCCAGAAAAGCTCTTTTTGGGAGCATGAGTATTGGCTCGTTGAGGACCATATCTCGGGTCTCCGCCGTACGATAAGCCTCGTCGTGCTCCGTCGGCAAACGGATTTTGAGGACGTTGGTTGCGATCAAGATTGCGATGATGCATGGCCATTTCGTTTTCAGTGCTCTGTCAATCAATAACAAAGTCTTTCAATGAAACAAACAACACTACTAGTGAGATGAAAAGGGACGACAGCAACCATAAAGGACACAGTCACTTGCTGCTATGTCCTCGTCGTCTCGTCGTCGTCTTTTGGGATCGGAAGGGCGTGCGTGCTTTCAGCGTGGAGGCATTGCGAAATTTTAGTCGGGCTCGTCAATGAAAATGTCAAACTCTTTCCCTAAGATGTGAAAAGGTTTCGTTTGCGAGCGATGCATCACAGGCACAGCCCTCACACACATCACAACGGATGATCACAGGTTCAGACTTGTTGGGCGGCGTCTTACTATCAGAAAACTACTCCCTCAAGAAACAAGTTATGCCAACCGCAGAGTCATCAATTGATGAGGAATGGCCGAATTTAGTCGCAGGAAAGCCAAAGTCTCTTGTGTGGTAAGCTGCAGAGCTGCAAGTGCCCGCCACGCCCGCGATGATGCTTCTGAATCTGGGAAAGATGCACGGTCTTGTGTTAACATCTGTTAATCTTCTTCTGTTGAATGCGCCCTCACTCGCTTCCTCTCTATGCAGGTTCCATTTTCATGTATGCGTTGCCAGATCTTTATGCTCTAGTAAACCAGAACGTGCTTGATGAAGTAGATGCGTCAAGTGTCATGAACTTTCCAATCAAGGTTGCGGATCTTGTGGAAGTTATTATGAAGTATGAAGATGAATTGAAAAAGAATTTTTGTCCCAGGGACCACAAGCTTTATGGCAAAGCTCTCTTTCTTGTAAAAGAATACATTGAAAACATGCCCCACGAAGCCGTCAAGGAGACGGAGATTGTGGCCTATGACGGTCAGCATAGCAACAGTGAACTCGTCTATGGTATTTTCAAGTGCGAGTAAGTGTCATCAAAGACTGTATTTGACCGTTTGCCAAGATTGCTCAAAGTGAATACTTTTATTTGCCTTGCTTCTATAGTACAACAAAGACAGTCACTGTCGCGTTTCGCGGAAGTCGCACTTTGAAAGATCTCCTGATTGATGCCGATGGGCTTATTGTCGAGTGTGACAACCCACTCAATCCAGACTCGAAAGAGAAGATTGGTGTCCACCAAGGCTTTCATGGTGAGTTCCAATGTTCCGATTCATATGAGCGCAGATTGTTTCTCACATCTTCCCCCGCCAAAACTAGATTACTTGAACGGCCCACCCAAACTTCACAAAGGAGCGACGAATCTCGAAGGAGTAAACAAGTACAGTGAAATAATGTCGGATCTTAAAGTAGTGTTTGCAAAGTGTCCAGGATATCGACTTTATGTTACTGGTCACTCGCTTGGAGCATCGCTGGCCATTTTGTTGCTCTGGAGGCAGCCGCATCCACCGATGAATTCATTCCCAAGCCCGTGACTACGATCAACTTTGCCTGCCCTAAGGTTGGCAATATCTACTTTCGAAACTGCTTTGAGGTAGGTAAGCAGCCGAGGACTCGCACATCTTGTTGAGCGTTACTCACTTTCACGTCGTTTCATAACTGTCCTCGCAGGAACTGGAAGACCAAGGCAAGCTTCGCTGCCTTCGTTTCTGCAATGTTGATGATATTGTTGTTACTCTCCCTAACCGGCAAAATTGTAGCTTTATACGCACTCTCCGGTGTAAGTCATCTGTGTATCGACATGCCGGGCCAAGACTCATTCTTTATCCAGGCGGCGACTTTGAAATTTGGTACGAGAAACGTGACAAAGAGACAAAGATAAAGATAGCAGAAGAAGCTGCAGGGACATATGGACATGGCTTGAGAGTTGCTGTCATGTTTCCTGCACTGCTTCGCTACAGCAAAGTCTTTCACAAGAATCATGGTTGCCTTGAGTACATGGGCCGCTTCAGGGACTTTGCTGCAAAACGAGGTGGCGACAAAGTCTACCTCGACCATGTGTACAAGAATGAAGCGGCCCTTAGAAAACTGCTTGAAGAGAGTCGCCAGGAAACGCCAGAAAAAAGCGTGGAGAGAACTTTCAGTTGAATTATGTCGATGTTATATTCGAACCACACATGTACTGGTAAAGGTGTGTAACAAGATAAAGGGAACTTATTACTGGCTATTTCAGTTGTGTCCTTGCAACGGACCGACTTGGTGGTGGTACCATGCTTCCATTTTTTCAGTTATGACGCGGTCGAAGTCAGGGGGTATGCGGAAGTATATCAAGATCACTTCCTGTTATCGGTTACTTTGCTCATCTACAAAAGACTGGTACATGTCGAGAGCTAAATCTTGCAGATCCATGGCTGCCGACGGTGGCAGTTCTTCCACAACAAGTCCCGACCGTCCCTTGACTCGTGAAAACGGCGGCACGACGGTATCGACACCCAATATTGTTCCTTCTTCAATAATGCACGAAGACATCGAAGCCCTCTCCTCCCCCGTCCTCCTCGAATACATTTCACTATGATAGTAAATTTCTCTTGGAGGCAAAAGTTCGAAGTTAGTATATTGTATTACTCGTACATATGACAGAGTGTTGCTAGTGGGAAAAAATCTTCGATGATCGCCTCAATTCGATAGCATATCTCATGTGTCATTCACTGGACTCTCACGAGCTACTCGTTTTCTTTCTGAATGTGCTGATTCCAATACTGCTATCGCCGAGTCCTTCTGCGATTCGTCAGCTTTTGCTTCTCCCTCTGCGTTGGCCTCGCTAGCACCGGCCTTCGAGTTGTCGTCCTTTGCTTCATTCCTACCAACAGATTCATCAGTCTTTCCAACTGCCTTACCATCCATTTGGACGTCTTTTGAATCGTTAGCTTTTTGGTTTGATTTGTCGCGACTGCATCTCCTCCTCATCCGAACAGCGTATCCGCTTTTCAGCCTCAGCGTCCTTCTCTCTTACGATAATAATGTTCTTTGCTCCTGCGCCATCATCTGCCGCCTTGCTAACATCAGCGGCGGCTTTCTCGTCCTCCTTTTCATTGTTTTGAATTCCATCTTTCCCGAAAACACCCTGTTTCTCTTCTATTTCGTCGCTTGGGGATGTATCCTCCTCCGATTCATCCTTGAGGTTCATCTCGGGAAGCTTTCCAGAATTCATTGCCAGCTCTTTTTCTGCATCTTCGGTATCGGCGCTAGCCGTCTCATCACCAGTGTCACTCTCCTCTGATACAACCTCTTCATCCTCGACTTGAATAATATTTGCTTTAACATCTTTTTTCGACTCTGATTCTTCTGTTTCAACCTCTTGGTCACCTTCCGAAGACTCCGAAGCGTCTACAACGACTTGACCCTTGGACAATGTCTTTGCCGCAACGACATTGTTCTTCTTGTTCACGTTCTCATCACCCCCACCCACTTCATCATTAGTACGTCCAAAGACGCCATCGGCAGCTGCATTTTGCTTTTTCGTCTTGTGTTCAATCTGTGCCGCCAATTCTTGTGCGGCCTGTTGCTTGCTTGGAGACTCTTCTGAAGATTCTTCTTCCATGCTATCGGTGCCACTGTTTTCCAATGTATCCGCACCCCAGTGATGCTGTTTATCAGATATAGGATTGTCTTTTGGCTTGACATTGGTTCGTACTATGGACTGGCTTTGAACACCACCACGCTGTCGCATACTGTTGCGAAGGCCTCCCGACGAGCTCAGTTGTGGACGAGGAGCTGCCATGCGACTATGAACACTTGTTGGAGCTGGGGGAATTGCCACCGAAAGTAAAGAGACTAATATTGTTCCAGCAACGAGAATAATACAAGCTTGCTTGAGTGCCTTGGACATTTGACTATCTTTGTGCGGAAAGGGAGCATACCGTGGCAGTAAATTTCGACCCGACAAACTTCGGCGCCCTTGAAATGGATTCCGCGGCTGAGGACTCATGGATTTCTTTTATATCTTCCTGTATAAGGACTCTGTTGTTGTCGTGCCATTGTAAACGATAGAGGCGTTGCTCTGTTGCTGATCGTGCAAAGTCCAGATCCGCGTCGACGAGAGTGCACGAAATGCCAACAGCACGAGCGTGAGCGAGGCGAGGCACGTCGAACAAAAGCATTCTGTTCGTTCGTGTTTCAACTTATTTAGTAAGTACTGTGCCGCCTCGAAGAATTGTTCCTTTACTAAGTAAACTACATCATGACAATTTTTTTGAATATCCTCTAAGTAAATGAAACTACCGTTCAAAGACCAATCATACAGAATCTTCATAGCTGAGGAAAAGAAAACCATTCAAACTTTCAACAGTTCTTCTCACGCGGTCCAAACCCATGCTTTCACCGCGGTGCCGTCCGTGGCGCCGCACTTTTCGCTAAAGGGTCATTCTGACACGAAGGTGAGTTGGCGATGATGTTCAGATTGTTTGATTACGCCTTTTTCATTGCGCCTGTGCCCGCAACGTGTCTTATTTGAGATGCAAATTGTGAGCATGAGTGATTTGCAATGCCGTCAGGAAGCATTTGTACTGGGACGCTGTGGAGATGAACGGCGTCTCCGTTGCCATGGTACAAAAACGCCAGTACGTAGAATCACGGTAGCATTTTCGTGCGCTCCTTACAGTTCTTTTATTAGTTTCCCTCGTGAGAGATCAGACGATTGTTTTTCGAAGTTGACTTAAAGGGAGTGAGTTCCCTTCTATTTTCATCCTTCGCTGGGATTCCGCTTCCATTTTGACGCAAGTGCTATGGCGATGGCCACCCATTATAGTTCTAACACAGTCTTTCTGCATCCGCTTCATGTACAAGATTATCTAGCTAAAAGCTTAGCCTCTTGGATACCAACCGACAGCATGCCGAAGAAACCGCCTCGCGATCCGGTACGTTTCGTCTAAGCAATGTTTATTATGAATGAATTGGCTAGCTTCTTCCTAACTAACGATATTATTCCATTTAACTCATATAGAATGCCCCGAAGAGGAATCAGAGTGCCTACTTGCTCTATCAAAACGCTATGCGTGAGCAATTCAAAGCCCTCAACCCTGGAATGACTTTTGGCCAACTTTCGAAGTACACTTCAGCCATGTATGCCGAAAGTAAGTATGCTACTGTACCTTATGGTTGCCACAAGGTACTCTTTCGATTGTTGTTTCTGATCAATTGTTTCGATTATTTCATTGCAGTGCCTCCCGCCGAAAAGGAAGCGTGGGTCGCCCGCGGCGAAGCCGACAAGGCTCGCTACTTGCAGGAGCTGGCAACGTATGAACCTCCGCCAGGTTACGACGCCAAGGGAGACGCGATCATTACCGCTCAACCTGCAAAAGGTCGTAGGGGTAAGCCCGAGAAGGATCCGAATGCTCCCAAAAGGAATATGTCCGCGTATCTCCTCTATCAGAATGCGATGCGTGAACAGTTCAAACGCGAGAATCCAGGTATGTTGTAGTAGTTCGAGTAAAGTGGTGTTGTTACGTTATCTGCTCCTTAGTGAAGCTGACCATGCCATACGTTTTAACAGGCATGACCTTTGGCCAGCTAGCAAAGTACACGTCGCATATGTACAAGGTAAGACGATGCTGTGCTGGCTCGTGAATGCCAGCTACTTATCGGGTTCCATGCTCACTCGCTTCCCCTGCTACCACCACTTGTACTTCAGAACCTCACCCCGGAAGAGAAGGCAACGTGGGATGCTCGTGCTGCCCAGGACAAGGCTCGCTATGATGCGGAAATTTCCGGCTACGTTCCTCCTCCTGGACACGACGCCCGTGGAGTCATGATTGAAGATCATCGCCCTCGTAAGCGTAACAAGCGTGCGCCGAAGGACCCGCTGCTCCGAAGCGTGCAAGTGGAGCCTACGTCTTCTTTACCAACGAGATGCGTCCCATCGTCATGAAGGAATATCCAGGTGTGAAATTCGTCGAAATGGGTCGTATTCTTGGAGAACGTTGGAGGGCCTTGGATCCCGGAAGAGAAGAAGCGTTACGAGGACATGGCCGCGCAGGACAAGATGCGCTTTCAGATGGAGATGCAGCAATACACTGCCAATCAGGCGGCTATGAATCCTCAGGCTGCTCAAGTGGCTCCTACCTACGGCCATTACCCAGTTACAGATCATGTCACTTACTCATCACGACCCCTATGTGACACCACGATCCCTATGGCCAGCAGACTCACCAGTACCATCAAGCGTAAGGAGGCGTTATATGCTTTCTTTAGTAATTGGGGCAATATTTACAGGGCTAACAGTACTCTTTCGGTAGTATTACATATGTATGTTCAATAGGAGCTATCGTGACGTTACTCTCTAGTAGCACGACAATAATATGCCGGCCTTTCGCAGGGCAAACTTTTGACTACCAAGCCTTGAGCATTATTGAGAGCTACTTGAGCTCATTGTAAAGGTGAGTCTCTGTCCGTGACATGTCGTTAATTGCATGTAGTCATACTACAAAGTTGGCGTCAGTGCGACGCGGCGTTGCTATGTTAATTCAAACGAGTCGTTGAGTGTCCAGAAACATCTTTTCTGACGATTCCTCCGCACGAATTGCACGAAGTTCCGAAGACGTTTGCAGTAGCCCATGGAACAAAGGTATAAGCTAAGCAGAATCAGAAACGACACTACAACTGCAGCTGTGGCATCGGCCTCTTCCGGTGTGACTTTAGCGACAATCTCGGCACTCAGGCAGCAACAATGACAGCTATACTTCGTAGAGTATCGGCAAAGACATGCTGCAGGAATGTAAAAAGTCAACAATAAGTCACCAATAATTCGTTCTCTGTAGTAATCAAAGCCAAGATACTTACAGTGTAGGCAGAGCACATGTTTAAGTTGGCAACGCTTTTCTCGTCTTCGTCGCTGGAATCAGACGAATCGAAAAGTTCGAAAGACGATTGCTGCACTTCATCCCCTGTTAGTCCCGGGGGGTCTGGTGAGCACCAATCGTCATCGTCATCCCCAATGATTACTTTGTCATCCTGATCACTTTCCTCGTGATTGCTGTTTGTATGTAGCTGCCTCCCGTGACTATTCAACAGCTCTGAGCTAATCTTTTCATGTATTGGCATCTCCAAGTCTGTGGCATCGATAGCCTCGTACTTTTCTCTCAAGGTCGTCGGCGACCCTGGATGGCCCTCTAATGTTTCAAATCCCATTAAATGTTTTGCCTTGGCAAAGCAAAAGACGTTCAAAGCGTCCAATCCCAAATTTACCGTCGAGAAAGCCAACATGAGACTTAGATTTGGGTCGCCTTGAAGTGACACATCTCGATGAACGTCCAACTTTAACACACGAATGGCCTCTCTCAAGACAAATACCGTGACAGTGATGAGGGTGGACACACTTATCAGTGGAGGTATCAGTTCCATCGTCAAAATCATTTTTCGTTTGGCACGTTGTCGTATTCGTCTGGCACGTTCTGGATCTCGTTCCATGGTTCCTTGCCAAGTGTCGTCAAAGTCATTCTTTTTGCGTTCGGCGACAAGATTGAATAGATATGTCAAGGCGTCCACAAACATGGCTGCAGAATCTCCCATCATTGCTTCCGAACCGGCAATTACTGCCGCCACAGCCTGGCAAAGTGTAAACGACATGAAGGACACAAATGCAGTCGACTGCAGTAATAGTGAGCGGGGAGAGATTTGCGTTGGTGAGAAACAGAACTAGTCCGATTGTAACAAACTAGAAGACAGCCATGGAATATAGGCAACTTACAAGAAGTTTTTCATTCGACGGTCTCTCTCGGTGTTCATCAATTACACTCTCCGTGCTCCAGTCTCGAGATGAGCCTTTCATTTCCGTCAATTCAACCTGTCCGTTGCGAAACGATTCATCTGCTCGGTGTGAGGGCATTTCTAGATCACTGGATTCTTCTCTATCATGCTCCATAAGGGCCAATCAGTTGTGAAGGACAGGGGATTGCAGTAGCAGCGGCTAGTATGGCCGTGGGGAGCTGCTGCCAATGATGTGTGTTGTGTCTTGTGGCGGCCAAGACGAAAATTTTTTGCTTGGCAGTTTTGGTCATTATTATTTTTGTCAAAGACATTTTGACATTTTTCCTATCATCTCCATCGCATCATATCATCCATCTCCTTTGTCATCATCAACACAGCACAGCAATCGATCATGGCCAAGCGCAACAAGGTAAAGAGGAGACACCTGGTGACCTCCAAGAGCGTCAATGTCGAGAAGGAATCGGATAACAAGCGTATGGGGAGGTTCGTTGGGGGAGACAACTGAGCAAGCAAGAGACGCCGTCATGCACTGGAAACTATCTCCGACAACATCAATGACATTGCGTTCCCAAGAAAACAAACGAAAATCTAGCCGTATACAACACCAAAGCTACCAAGATACTGGAAAGGTGGATAATATTGATGAAAGCGATGTCAATGATCCACGATTTGTTACTGAATACGTCGTAGACATCATGACCATTTTCGATTCAAAGAGCATGGAGAATCAAGCTCACATTAACGAACACATGCGCTCTATTCTCGTCGATTGGTTTGTGGAAGTTCATTTGAAGTTCAAGCTTGTTCCGGAGATGCTGTATCTCGCTGTCAATTTGATTGATCGATACCTCTAGCGAAAGGAGGTTTCCTGCCCAAGACTTCAGTTGGTTGGAGCCACATCTCTCCTGATTGCCTCCAAGTATGAAGAGAACTACCCTTCAGAACTCTGTGATCCCGTTTATATTTGTGATCTTGCATGCACATGCCATGAGGTGAGCTTTCATTTGTCTCGGTTGTGGCATTGTGAGGACTGTCTTTGTTTCCGACTTGTCATTCACTCTTGGTTTCTCGTTGCCAGATTCTCGAGATGGAGGACGGCATCTTGAAGACGTTGAAGTATCAGGTATTAATAATTGTTCCTAGTGGTGCTCATACTGTTTTGGTTTGTTTCGTAAATGCCACTCACGCCGACAAGAAGATTATTCATCTATCCTGCTACATTTTTTTGTTGACGGTACACTACCCTCCTCAGCTACAATTCGAATCGACAACCTTCCCAGCCAGCTTGCCACAGCAACAGTCTTGATTGCAGGATGTCATGTTGGTCGAAATGCGTGGAGTCCGACACTCTTGCGTTACACCGCGAAGAAGATGTTGCACCCGTGGCTCGAGCCGTCCTCGGAGTGAGGGCACACCAAGGCGTAGTAGGGCATGGTAACAGTAAAGTCTGGTGTGCGCTTATGTGGATTACTGTATAGGGTAGGACATTGCAAGCCGAGGAGTGGTGGGCAGAGATAGGGTGCAGGGTGCCTACCGGCGCTAGCTCGGATTTTCAAGAGAAGCTCTTGAGCGAGATTGAGTTTGGAACCCAGATGGTCGTTGATGCTTTCAAGCACGAACCACAAAGACGACAGCTACAGAAACTCGCGCAGTCGATAAGAAAGAAGAGAAAGATTGTCATTGGTTTTGCATTCATCAGCTATAATACTGTAAATAAAATGCATTCGACTAAAATCTCACACAGACATTCCCTAATATCCACCAGTCTGTTCGAGCATGCAATCAATCTGATCTTGATCATCGAGCTCCAACATTTTGGGCGTTTCATCTCCATTAATGCGTTCTCCGTCGAGAAGGAAACGCAACGAAGTCGATTGAACACCCTTGCGCTGTGCGTAGGTTTCAAAGACTTTAGACATTTTGGTCGACTTTTTGATTTTGAAAAATGTTTCTTCGCCCGTCTGTAACGAGAGAAAGGGACGCGTTGAGTGAGTCAATGATTGTGAGAGCAATGCGTCGATTCATTGGAGATGATGCAATGAGGACTGCTGAATAGTCTCTCTGTTCCTTTTGAAAAAGTACGGAATACAATCAGAATACAGTGAATACTACAGGAGAAGCTCTCGTCGACTCGTTTCCTTTTTTCTCCCAGCATCGTATTGTTGAGAGTATATACTTCGAGGTATTTATAGCATTGCACCGCGGAATTTTCACGTGCCGTCAGCAATGACCGTCTTCTCTTTTGCTCTCTTCTCCTTCACTCACCTGATCACGGACACGAATAGTAATGGGCTCGGATCCCTCAGCAGGCTTGTTTTCTTCAGCGTCAGACATGTTGGAGTGGTAGAGCAGCAACAGGGACAGCAAGAGTCTGTTTGTGTTGAGTGTGTTGCGGTGCACTCGAAAGAATTCTACGTTGCTTTTGTACCGCGTTCACGTAGAAAATTCCGGCGCGCCAAGTAAAATTTCCTTTGCGCTCTTGGAGGGAGTCACTCCCGAAAAGCTTGTCTGTCTGGCCGTTCTTTGATGCCTTCTCTCTTTGAGGAGTGTACCGCTTACCGCTTTACTGCGCGAAGAAGCGACGAGACAACCTCGCATCCAAAGAATGGGAGCAAGGTGCGATGACGATGATGTGCTGC
Source organism: uncultured delta proteobacterium (assembly GCA_963851365.1). Classification (GTDB taxonomy): domain Bacteria; phylum Desulfobacterota; class Binatia; order DP-6; family DP-6; genus CAVQLX01. Next base: position 891,477 of record CAWKPA010000004.1, read on the forward strand.
CGAATCCCGCCGTTCTTTGTTATCTTGTTGTGTATCTGTTGACTGTGTGGAGTGGGGAATGCTCCAGTGTCCATAGAATTGTCGAGAAGATGGAAATTGGTGCCGATAGCGACCCGCCCGCCATTTCATGCATCAGGATCTGAGCCGTCTTTTGTGTTCGTTTGTTGATCACGCAAGTCACCAGCATTACAAGCTAACCTTTTCTTCTTGTTTGTTTACAACAGATGACTGTCGCTGGAATTATGCGTCAATACCAAGTGGTGGGCCGCAGGGCCCCCACAGAAGAGAATCCCAACCCCGAGGCTTTTCGCATGATTCTGTTTGCTCCCAACGAGACGATTGTCAAATCCAAGTTTTGGTATTATCTACACCAGTTTCACAAGATGAAAAAGACGACTGGTGAAATTCTGGATGTTGTCGAGATTGTCGAAAAGAACTCTCGCATTGTCAAGAATTATGGAATTTGGTTGCGTTATTCCAGTCGATCGGGAACTCACAACATGTACCGTGAGTTTCGAGATGTCAAACTGACGGGTGCTGTTTCTCAGCTCTATGATGAAATGGCTGGTCGTCATCGTGCTCGTCCTCGTTCCATTCAAATTATTCGAACAGCAACCGTCAAGGCTGCCGACTTGAAGCGTCCCAATGGCATGCAGTTTGCTGCTGCCAAGGTCAAGTTCCCACTCACTCATCGTACGGCGAGTGGAAAGAGAGGACAAAAGGCACTTTCCAGCTCGACTTATTCTACTGTTCGACCTACTACTTACTTTGGATAAACAATAGCTAAAGTAGTAGTGGAGAGATGGTTGCTTGTTGCTTGATTGTGACTTGATTTGGAGTTTAGTTATGCTTGTGTAATGGCACGCTGCTTATAGATTGGATGAAGAGCTTCCTAGTTCCCTTTGACGCTATATCAAGCTTGCTATAACAGGTAGACTACTTGATCGATCGTGTTGTGCAAGAGCTTTCCGGCGTGCTTGGTCTATCATCCCTCGAATTCTCTTTCGCAGCTTGCCGCCCCCAATGTCATCTGATAACGAAAAGTACTTTTCTGCCGTAAGTGTTCCATTTGCAAGAATTGTCTCTGCCATGACCTCATCATAGGCGGTTCTATTTCCGTGTAAGTATTTGACTCGACTGATGGCCGGCAATGGATTTTCAATATCATAATAGATGAATGCCTTTTCATTGAATATATCAAACACCTCGGTCGTCCCATAGTATATAGGAATGCATCCTGCTAGAAATGCATTAAGGATCTTTTCCGTGATGTATCCTTCCAAGTTTCGGTTCTCTAGTACCAGGCAGAACTTGTATTGGGAAAAGTTTTCAAAGTTGCGACTCCATTCTGTCCTCATTTCTCCTCTCGAGACCATCTTTACTCTTTCCGAATTGGCACTTGTGTAATTCAGTCCACTAGTCTTCCCTCCCTGATATACGACGTCAATTTCTGCCATGGCATCAAAGGCTCGTTGACGAAATTCCACCGCATTACTTGCAGCATAGATCAGAAAGCGCTCCCCCGTGTTGATTGGTTTCTGACTTGGGTCTAGGATTCGGTTTCTAACAGACAATCGGACCAGAACAGTAGCTACAAAATAGACACGGACATGCCGCCACGAGTCTTGCCTGTATCCAAGAAAGAACCCCAAGTCCCATTCCTCACCTCGTCCATGTTCGAATGATTCGCCATTGACAATAATGGAAATTCCGGGGAAATTCTCTCGAAAATAATCAGGACCCAGCTTGCGTTTGCGCCATCCGCAACAAAACCCATGCTCCCCGAGAATGAGAAAATCTGATTTGCTAAAGTTTCCTTCTCTGAAAAAGTCAATGGGTGTAGCATTTTTTAGTTCAGGATACAATAGATGCAACATGTAATCGACTGGATAGCCACATCTGTAGTAAAACGATGGAAAGAAGGGAGTCGTCGCGGCATTCGTAGTCGGAATCGAGGATGTTATGTTGGCGAAAGAGGTATTGTTATCAAACGT
>CAWKPA010000005.1:0-1060937 GCA_963851365.1 uncultured delta proteobacterium
ATGTTTATGTTGCACACCTGACGAGACGTATTGCTCACTCAGTTCCGGATCTGGGCCACTCAACGGCTGCGCGAGTATATTGTCAAAGGGTTTACTTTAGATGACGAGCGGCTGAAACAGGCAGGAGGTGGGAACTATTTTGACGAATTGCTCGCCCGCATTCGTGACATCCGATCCTCGGAAAAGGTTTTCTGGCGCAAGGTCCTCGAGATTTATGCCACCAGCATCGACTATGATCCGGCAACCGACCTCCCGCACGGTTGAGTGGGAACGATTGGAGTTCAAGGCAGGTTGGAACCCGAAGGCTGTGCTGCATACCATGTGCGCCTTTGCCAATGACTTTCACAATTTGGGCGGTGGATACGTCATAATCGGTGTTGGCGAGGAAGACGGTCATCCGGTTTTGCCGCCAACAGGGCTGCCGGTCAATCAATTAGATACCATTCAAAAAGAAATCGTAGAACTTGGTTATCGGATAGTCCCCTATTATCATCCCATAATTGCCCCTTTTGAAGTGAATGGAAGACATATTCTTGTGCTCTGGGCCGCAGGCGGACAGACCAGACCTTACAAGGCACCGGTATCTCTGGCAAAAGGTAAAAAAGAATTTGCATATTACATCCGGAAAGGGTCCATTACGGCTGGGGCCGGACATCAGGATGAAATTGAATTAATGTCTCTGGCTGCAACCATTCCATGTCGAATTTCCCGTGCATCCAGTTTTTGCCGAAACCTTGAAAAATAGGGAAGTCACCACGGAAGTCAAGCGGCTATTAAATGTCATAATCGGCGATCATTCCCGCGCGGAGCTCCAGGAAATGCTCGGACTTAAAAATGCTGACCATTTCCGTAAAGCTTATCTTTTACCCGCACTAACGCTGGACTTGTGGAAATGACGCGCCCGGAAAAGCCGAAGAGCAGGCTGCAGAAATACCGGTTCACCGCAAGAGGACTGACATTGCAGAAGGAATATATGAAATGAAGGAAATGACAGTAAGTTTCATTATTTGTCTTCTTCTTTCGCGTATTTCGTGTGTTTTGTGGTTACAGATAGGTGAAAGCACGACGGATCAATGAACCACGAAACACACTAAAGTTTAAATTTTTTTTTTGAAATGTTCGTGTTTTTCGTATATTTCGTGGTTAAAATAGGAGCACTTCATGGAAAATCAAACCCCATTTGGCGCACCCGAGCACGAACTGCCCAGTTATCTGGAAAAAGTCCAGTCGCAGCTTCCGGCCCTGCACCTGTTGATGCAGATGGGCTGGAAGTATCTTGCGCCGGAGGAAACCGTCAAGCTGCGCAACGGTCGGCTGGGGGCCGTCGTTTTGGAGCCGATCCTGATCGATCACATCCGCGAACATTGCCGCTACGAGTTCAAGGGCGCGATCCATCCTTTTACCGAAAACGCCATCCAGAATGCGGTTCAGACGATCAAAAGTTTCCGGGCCACCGGCGCGCTGCACCAGAATGAGCAGATTTATGACCTGCTGTGCCTGGGCACCAGCGTGCCCCAGACCGTCGAGGGCGATACCAAGAGTTTTACGATCGACTATATCGACTGGAAAAACCCGGCCAACAACACCTATCACTGCACGGCGGAGTTCAAGGTCGAGCGGGTCGGATATGACAAGCACTACATCCCGGATATTGTCCTGTTCGTAAACGGCATCCCGCTGGTGGTGATCGAATGCAAGCGCTCCGCCTACACCCAGGTCAAAAAGAAACCGATCGATCTTGCCATCGACCAGCTATCCGGCTATCAGGCCAGAGACGGCATTCCCCAGCTTTTCTTATACACCCAGCTTCTGCTGGCCCTGGCGCGGGACAAGGCCGAGCTACGGCACCACCGGCACGCTGCGGCAGTTCTGGACCGTCTGGAAGGAGGACCGCCTTGACGACCCGATCCGAAAGCTGCTGGAAACGCCCCTGAATCAAAAGGATATGGATCTGCTGTTGTCCGGGCCGTTTGCCGACGTCGGAAACGATATTTCGCAAGATGCTCGATCAGGGACGGGAGATCTACGAGCAGGACCGCGCCCTCTATGCCCTGTGCCGGCCGGAGCGCCTGCTGGAGCTGGCCTATAAGTTCATTATGTTTGACAACGGCACCAAAGAAGATCGCCCGCTATCAGCAGTATTTTACGGTTCAGGATATCACTCAGGCGGGTTTTAAGCGAGCATTCGTCGGAGCCGCGACCGGGCGGCGTCGTCTGGCACACCCAGGGCAGCGGCAAGTCCCTGACCATGGTGATGCTGGCCAAGTCGCTGGCCCTGCACCCGGATATCGTCAACCCCAAGATCATTCTGGTGACCGACCGTATCGATCTCGACGATCAGATCTGCGGCACGTTTCGCGCCTGCGGCCTGGAGCCGGAGCAGGCCAAGACCGGCAAGCATCTGGTTGAGCTGCTGCAGGACCATCGCAGCCCATGTCGTCACCACCCTCATCCACAAGTTCGCGGTCGCCGCGTCGAACCAAAACTGCAGGCCGATCGCAACACGTTCGTTCTGGTGGACGAAGGACACCGCAGTCAATACGGCGAGCAGCATGCCCGCATGCGCCTGGCCCTGAAGGGTGCCTGTTTCATCGCCTTCACCGGCACCCCCCTGGCCAAATCGGCCAAACAGAATACCTTCGCCCAGTTCGGCGATCTCTTCCAGCCGGCCTACACCATCGCGCGGGCCGTGGAGGACGGGGCCGTCGTGCCGCTGCTGTATGAGGCCCGCCACGTTCCGCAGCCGGTCGATAAAAGGATGCCATCGACGGTTGGTTCGAGAAAGTCACGCTCGGCCTTGACGAAGGAGCAGCAGGCGGACCTGAAACGGAAGTTTTCCACCGAACGCCAACTCAACAAGGCGACGCAAAAAGTGCGCATGATCGCCTGGGATGTCGCCTGCACTACGCCATGACGTATCAGGGCACGGGCATAAAGGGCCAACTGGTCACGCCGGACAAGGCAGACCGCCCTGCTCTACAAGACAGTTCTTCGACGAGTTCGCCATGGTCCCCACCGAGGTGCTCATGTCCGCCGCCGCGGAGACACGAAGGCGAAGACAACACAGGACGCGGGCCGTCCACGAAGAGAAGGCTTTCTGGCAGGCGATGATGGATCGCTACGGCTCCGAGGAAAAATACAACAAGCAGCTCATCAATGCCTTCAAGCACGGCGAGGACGCCTGAAATCATCATCGTCGTGGACAAGCTCCTGACCGGTTTCGATGCGCCCTGCAACACGGTTCTGTATCTGGCCCGCAAACTCAAGGATCACACGCTCTGCAGGCCATCGCCCGCGTCAATCGCCTGTACGAGGGCAAGGAGTACGGCCTGATCCTCGACTACAGCGGCGTGATCGAAAGCCTGGATGAGGCCATCGATTTCTACGCCAGCTTGCCGATTACGACCGTATGGATCTCGACGATACCGTCACATATATCGCGGACCAGGCCGCACAGCTGCCGCAACTGCATTCGGACCTATGGGAGCTTTTCACCGAGGTGAAGGGATCCAGTGATCCTGAAGCCTACGAAGAGCACCTCGCGATGCGGACCTGCGAAACCGATTCTACGAACGCTTCAGCCTGTTCGCGCGCACGCTCGCCCTGGCATTGTCATCCAGCAATTCCTGGAAGAAACGCCAGCCAGGAAACCATCGAGCGATACAAGAAGGACCTGAAGTTTTTCCAGAATCTCCGGGCGGCGGTCACCATCCGCTACCAGGAAGCCGTCGATTTCTCCGAATACGAGCCCAGAATCAAGAAGCTCATCGATACCCACGTGGGCGCCGGTGAGGTCGAACAGCTCTGCGAACCGATCAACCTGTTCGACGCAAGGTGAACGTCAGCGGGTTCTCGAGGAAAACGGCAAGAGCCCCGACGCCAAAGCCGATATGATCGCTTCGGCGACCCGTCACGTCATCGAACAGGAGATGGCCAAAGATCCCGCTTTTTACAAAAAATTTTCCAGACTCCTTGAAGAAGTGATCGAGGCCTATCACGAGGGCCGCTTGCGAGCCTTGGAAGCACTGGAAAAAATCAAAGATATCTCCACCAAAGTCGTCACCCGCACCGATGACGATATCCCGACCGAGCTTGTGGGAAAGGATATGGCAAGGCGATACTTCGGACAGGTGCGTGAGCGGATCGCAGCATACGGCACAAGTGAAAAGGCCGGGGCGGAAATTGCGATTGATATCGCTGGCCGCATCGCTAAACATAAGATCCGAGACTGGCGCACCAACCCAGACGCCGTCAACCGAATGCGGGGGGAAATTGACGATATTCTGTTTGACATTGAGGAAAAGCGCGGCCTGAACCTCTCGCTGGATGACCACGATGCCATCATCGACCGTTGCATAGAGGTGGCAATCGCCAATGAGAACTGACGGTTTCATGAATGTGATTGATTTCGGTACCCGCAAGATTACTTACAACCTTCATCTCGAAGACCGCAAGCGGTTGCGAATCGTCGTTGCTCCGGACCTTACCGTGGATGTGTTTGCACCGGCCACCGCCGACGAAGACCAGATTCAGGCCGCAGTGATGAAAAAAACGGCCTGGATCGCCGCAAACTCGATGCACTTGAAAGGTATCATCCGCTGCCGGCACCGAAAAAATACATTAGCGGAGAAACCCTCGTTTATCTCGGGCCGGCAGTATCGCCTCAAGGTCGAACAGGGTCGCAGTCAGCCGGCCAAACTGATGGGACGATTTCTTTGGGTATGGGTCGAAGATAAAAAAAACTCTCAAAGCGTCGGAAAAACAGTGGATTCCTGGTACCGTAAACGGGCCCATGAAACCCTCGGCCGCTACATGGAAAGATGCTACGCCATTGCTTCGCGCCATGGCGTTCCTGAGCCTGTGCTGCTGATCCGCACCATGCGCAGGCGTTGGGGAAGCTGCAGTCCCAAAGGCCGTATCACACTAAATTTAAACCTGGTAAAAGCCCCCGTCCATTGCATCGAGTATGTTATCATGCATGAGCTTTGCCACTTGAAATACCATAATCATTCTACGTCCTTTTATTCTCTATTGACACGCTGTCAGCCTGATTGGCGCAAACGAAAGGAAGAATTGGATAAGGTAGTTATATGATAATTACCATATTGGGCAACAAGTTTCGCATATCAATTGTCTAATGCATATATAAAAGACAAATCTTATCTTGGAAAAAGGGATTAAGGCTTTAATTCAGTATGTAATTACCTCCTTCGCCGACTTCTGTTTAATCATCAACCTCTTCAGACCTCCCTTTTTCAGCCGATTCAGGAAAGTCGATTTTCGGTGGTGGTTTTCGCAGATCGTTTTCAACTTTTTGTTAAAGGTCTTTTCCTTTCCAGTCTTTTTATTGAGATCCCGCAGATCAACCAATAGCTTTACCGCCTCATCGTATTTGGCCGGTTGCTTTGAATCGATGAGCTCGTCCACTTTTTTCCAAATACTATCTTCACGTCCGGCAAGACTTTTTATATATTTTTCTCGGGCAAGCGCTCTTTCTCTTTTTTTTCTCGCTTGCTCTTTGGCTTTTTGTTCAGCAGCTCGACGTTTTCTTTCTTCGGCGTATGTTTCTGCTCTTGAAATCAGATCCTTAACGCTGCGCAGTTGCTTGTCCATTTTAGAATTGGCTTTTGTCGAAACTGTCTGCTGAAATCGTTGCATTAATTCAGTCCTGAGATGAGGACTGGGCGCTTCGACTAAACGAAACAAGATATCATCTTTTTCACTTACCGGAAGATTGCGGATCCAGGTTTTCAAAGCCTCGGGATCAGTTTGCCGATCTTCAGAAATACTATTTTCAGCTGCAACGGCGATTAAGTCGGTATCGATTCGCATAAAGTCGACAAAGCTTTTCAGCGGTGCATTGAGATCAGCCAAATTTGGCGGAACCGGCGGTTCCAGCTCATCATCTTCCATTTCTTCCATCTGGGCGCAAAAGAGCCAGGCCAGATACAAGTGAGCGATAGTCGCCATGTAGGATATCCGCACGCAATGATATCAGCGATGACAGCCACCCTTCGCCTTCTTCCCATTCATAATCTTCGGTCTCTGAAGTAAACTCGAAAATTAAATGATCCCCTTTTTCATGGATAACCGCACTTTCACCGGGACAATATTTTTTGACCAGATCGACATCGACTAATTGTCGCGGCACCTTGAGCATGAACCAGTGGGTCCCCCAATTGGCCACATATAGAAAGGCATCAAAATATTTTTCCACCAGTTTCAATGGATCGCCTTTTAAATCGCCCCAATTGTACTCGTTTACAAAACTGGTGGGGGTGATCTGCGCCCGTGTCGACAGGTTTCTGAGCGCCTGCATGTCTTTTTCGTTTAACGGTTTATCAACCGCTGTAAATTCATAATATTGGTATTCGCTCATAGTTTCTCAGTCCTTCCTTGATATTTTAATGGCTAAAAAGGCAATCAAGTTCCTTGATCGTTATTTCATACTTTTCCTTACCCCGAGTTGCTATAAGGCACTTTAAAATTTTTCAGGGTAACCGAATGAAATTGATAGGTAAGATAGCGGGAAAGCAGGGGAAAGGTCAAACGATTTTCGGTTGCGAAGTTGATGATTGGGGTATATTCTTCTGATGGAAAGGATTTAGCTAATTACGTTTCCTTGACAGCCTTTTTAACTTCATCCACAAACGTTTCGGCGTTTTTTAGTGTTGTTTCGGCATCTTCCGGGGAAGCGTGATATTCTGCGGCATAATCGGAGCGTTGCCGTAAATCGAAGGCATCGTGCAGCCACCGGGAATAGTCCTTTTTAAATATACCCTGCTTGACAAAATCCTTGTCAAAAAGTGCAATTGCACCGCTATGCTTCGAGGTTTCTTTCTTTCCCTGAGCAAGAAGCGCCAGCACCGCGTAGAACATTGCGTAGTATGCCCGATTCACTGAGGGTCTGATCAAATTTTTATCCAACAATGTTATTGCAGCTTCCAGGGATTCATCGGCTTGTTCGAGTCGATAGGTAACCAAAGCCTGGATGTTTTCGGTCATCATGCGCTGATTCCTTCTCGCAGAATATTGTCAACGATGGTGCTCTCGGACATAGGGCCATTTTCGAATTGTACTTTATCTAACAAGAATTGTTGTAATTACACGATCGTTCTCGAAGCCGACTTCCCAGGCAATATCGCGTATCCAACGGTCTATTTTTTGATCGACTTCACTTAAAACGATAAACATATCAAAATCGGACTCCCATGTCGCCTCTCCTCTTGCCCGGGAACCAAAGGCCCAGACACGCGCATCCGAAAACCGCTCATGAACACGATCGGTAAACTCTTTAAAAATTTTTCGATCTTCTTTGGTCATCATTTTAAAAAGTCCGTCACTTCTCCATGCTTTATCGAAGTCGTCAACCAACTTCATATTCAAACGCAAGACAAATTCTGGAAGAATTCGGCATTTTTGAATATTGTAGTTGAAAAATATAAATTAATCAATGCGGATAGGACATAAAAATTTTTCATTAAGTTTCAAATTGATTAAAAGTTGATGGTTTCGTAAAAAGTCTTAAACGTCCTTTGGCGTCATTCCCGCGAAGGCGGGGCACGAAGTGAAGCTTTAGCGCTATCCAGTGTTTTCACATAGTTCTGGATGCCTGCCTTCGCAGGCATGACGGAATTTCGGACTTTTTACGAGTTTGTCAAAGTTGACGGTAGTCAAAATTAGTTAACTTGGCTATAAAGATAGCTTAAATTAGGACACAGATTTTCACAGATTTCCACAGATATTTGGTTTTCTGTAGCTTTTAATATCATGGTAATCCGTGTTCATCCGTGTCCCAAAAAAGGAAATTCCTATACGAAGCCAGATTAATGAATTCGGCCCAGAAGCTGGGAGAGATGAATGGAATTTTTTACACCGACACATTTCCCATACCACTACCGGAAACGCACAGCTTTCCAGAACAGGTCTGAATTGTTGCGAAGGCGGATTATGGAAAACCAGATTGCACAGTCTGTTGATCTGCAAATTCCCAGGGCGGCGACCTATGCGGAAATTATCCGTGCCCATGATCCGGTGTATATACATCGGCTGCAAAACGGGGAGCTATCCGCCAAGGAGATCCGACGCGTCGGTCTGCCGTGGTCGCCGGAAATTGTGCGGCGGGCACGATATTCTGCCGGTGCCACCGTCGAAGCCTGCCGGGCGGCATTGGAGAAAGGGATCGCCGATCATTCTCGGGGGCGGCACCCACCATGCTTTCAGCGATCATGGCCAGGGGTATTGCTGGCTGAATGACAGCGGTATTGCATCCAGGGCCATCCAGGCCGAAGGGCTTGCCGGCAACATTTTGATTATCGACTGCGATGTTCACCAGGGAAACGGCACCGCCGCCATTGTCCAAAACGACCCCACCATCTTCACATTTTCCATCCACGGCAAAAACAATTTTCCCTATCACAAAGAGAAAAGCGATCTGGATGTTGAACTGGCCGATGGGACGGAGGATGCCGCCTATCTCAATGCCCTTGAAAATGGCCTTGCTGCGTCCATGCAGAACTTCAAAGCCGATCTTGTGATTTACCTGGCAGGTGCAGACCCTTACCATGACGATCGCTTCGGCCGCCTTGCCTTAACCAAGGCGGGGCTGGCGCAACGGGATCGCCTGGTTTTTAGGCATCTTGACCAAGCTGGGCTGCCGGTCGCGGTCGCCAGTGGCCGGTGGCTATGCGCCCAACGTTCAGGATACGGTCGACATTCATTTTCAAACCGTTCTGGCAGCACTGGAATTTAACAATCTATCATCGTAAAGATCGCGGCTGAAAGCCGCACTAAAAATTTGGTTGACTTAGTGCTCATATTCGTAATTACGGTCAAGTATTAGCGCAGTAATATTTTTTTACCACAGAGACACGGAGAACACAGAGGATATTTTTCTTTTTGCCCATCGGGAGACGGCGATGGGCAAAAAAGCCTGTTTCGGGCGATACTCCACTGCTTATTAGAACTAAGATTTTCCTTATGCTCCAGCATGGATGCTTTTCGTTTGCCGTCGTCTCCCGGCAAACGAAAAATAAACATCTCTGTGCTCTCCGTGCCTCTGTGGTGAGATCAAATTGACGTTATGATTTCGATAGATTATACGTTACTGTATTTATAAACCGCTGTACATAAGTGGGAGTGGGTTTCAGCCGCGATGCTGGGCGCAGCAATTTTTGCATCTCGACACAGCTTCAATTCATCCCCCAAATAAACCACCCATCCCCCTTCTTTTACATTTCATCGCCTTTTCATCGCAATGATCCTTTATTTCAATTAAGCTTGTATCAGAGTGGATATGCCGCTTGCTGTCATTTTTCATCCACAACTGACAACCGACAACTCACAACATACATTGAATTCAGTTTAACTTTCCGGTGAACATCAGGGTTCGTGTTTTCTATCCATCGCAGACGGTTCCATCAATGGCAGGCAGGGTAGCTTTAACCAGCCGGATCTAACGGTAAACACCCCATTTGACGTATGGATGGATATTTTAACCGATAAGGCCGACGGGCAACAGATGTTTTTGGACCAAAAATATAACGTTGAAGGCGATCTGTCCTTGTTGATGCAGATGGATCAGCTGTTCGGCATCAATTAGGAGGTAAAAATGAAAATAAGAATAAGCAGATGCTTCTTTATGTTCACCATTTTAGTGCTGTTGATTGCAAATACCTCGCCCGCTGTATCAGAATCCACCGGCAATCTGATTATCAATATCAGCGGCTTTCCCAGTTCCGATGGATTCGCAATGGTGGCGTTGAATAATTCGGAAGAATCCTACAAAGGCGGGGAGGACACTGCCATCGCTAAAACAAAGACCAAGGTGGTGGATCAAAAGGTTCAGGTTATTTTTGCCAACCTGCCGTACGGCTGGTACGGGATTTCTCTTTACCACGATGAAAATGCCAACGAGAAAATGGATAAAAATGCAATGGGTATTCCAAAGGAGGCCTACGGTTTTTCCAACAACGCCAAAGGATTTTTCGGAAAACCCAGTTATAAGGATGTCATGTTCCAATTGAATTCGGCTGAGATGCAGATCGACATTGAACCTCAGATTAGATAGCTGTTCAGGGTTCACGGTAACTCTGAACCTGTGATCCATAGAAAGGAGAGAACCCATGAATGAGAACACCAACCGGTCGCCTGACGCGACGTAAATTCATACATTTGATGCTTATGGCCGGTGCCGCGGCGGCCATAGACTGGACCCGTATTGAAGCCCTGGCTGCTGACATCAAAAATAAAGGGGATTATCCCGTCGTCGTAATTGGGGCCGGCCTGGGAGGGTTGGTGTCGGCAGCTTATCTGGCCAAGCACGGCTTCCCGGTAACGCTACTCGAACAGCACTCGCTACCGGGGGGGTACGCCACTTCTTTTGATCGCGCCGCCGGTAAGTTTACCTTCGATGTTTCCCTGCACGCCACGGTGGCTGAAAACGGAATACCGCAAAAGGTTCTGTCCGAAATTGGTATCTGGGATAAGCTCAAGGTCGTGTATACGCCCGAATTTTGTCGCGTCATCTCTTCGGATTATGATTTGACGTTGCCTGCCAAGGATCCTGAAAAGATAAAAACTTTATTAGGTGATACCTTTCCGGATGAAAAAAAAGGAATAAACGCCGTTATTGACGATATGGTGCAGGTGCAGCAGGAAATGACAGGACATGCAGGCAAAGATTCGACCATGGACCGGCTTGAGAACCTTACCCTGGCCGACTGGCTTGCCACCCATATCCAACGCTCTGAAGTCAGAGGCCTTTTATCTGCTTTCTGCGGCTATTACGGGTTGCCGCCCTCCCGGCTGAACGCTTTATTCTATGCGATAGCGACAGGCCAATACCTTGTAACCGGTGGCCAATACTTTAAAACACGCTCCCAGGATCTCAGCAATACCCTCATGGACGCCGTCATCGAAAAAGGCGGTGAGGTGCTCCTTGAAACTGCAGCCGAACGCATATTGTTAAAAGAAGGAAAAGTCGCCGGGGTGGAGGATGAAAATGGAAACCGCCATCCGGCCAGTGCAGTCATTGCAAACTCCAGTGTTCCGGCCCTATTCGGCGGACTGATTCCACGCGAAGAAATTCCGAAAAATTATCTTAATGAGCTCAGCAGCTGCCAACCATCTATTTCTTCTTTCATCGTCTGGTTGGGCCTTAACCGGGAGCTCAAGGACATAAAGGATTACGAGATATTTGTCGGCGCAGATGGCGGCCCCGAGGCGACATTTAGGGCCGCTTTATCCGGCGATCTCGGAAGGACCGGCTTGGGCGTTACAATTTATGACAACCTTTATAAGGGGTATTCACAACCGGGGACAAGTACTTTAACGATCATGACCCTGTGCGGGTATGAACCCTGGGAAAAGTTCGAAACCGATTACTTCGCCGGCCGCAAAAAGGTCTATGCCAAAGAGAAAGACCGTTTGGCTCAACTTCTTATTAAAAAGGCAGAATCCCGTGTAATCCCGAACCTGACGTCCATGATTGAAGTCATGGATGCGGCCACGCCGTTGACCAACGTTCGCTACACCGGCAATTACCATGGCGCTATATACGGGTATGATCGCCAGGGAGCCAGAGATGAATCTGCTGGACGTCAGAACACCGATCAAGGGACTTTACCTGGCCAGTGCGTGGTCTCACGGCGGCGGATACACACCGACAATGATGGCGGGCCGCGATGCCGTTCAGGCATTTATGGAGGACTGGAGGGGATAGGGTGTCAGGAATCGGCTCCGGCTGATAGGGGCGCCTACGCCCCGGTGGGAAGTTGGAATGCGGAAAATAAGAAACGGTGCAGGGCGTATGCATGCGATTTAATCTGATTCTTTTCGTGCTTTAAATTCAATTTTTTTCTCCTGCCAAACAGTTTTCAAAAGAAGGAAATCCGGACATCATCGAGCAAATTTCATGCTGTGCAGTCAATCGTGGTTTCAGAGTTCTTTCTGATTTTTAATTATATCAACTGCAGACTCTCGCAGACATACGCGGACACATATCCCGGAGGCCACTTTCTCGCCGTCGCTCGAGGAAGGCTTCTTCCGTGAATCGCACAGCTTGTCTCACGGGAGTCGCAGAAAAATTGTCTGCGTTCGTCTGTGTAGATCGAGCGAACGAAGTGAGAGGGCGGTTAATTCTGATGGATAATAGACTACGCCTCGCGTCTTGAACAATCTGGATAACCATATTGTTTTTTTGATGTTACCAGGGTATTTATGGCCAATGTAAGAATCCTTTAACGATTAGTAAGGCAAAGTCAAAAATCCGTGGCACACCTTTTATAATTAGTTCGAATTGTTATGAATCCCTGCAAAGACCATATCTCCATAAAATCAGTCATCCAATCACTTATATATACCTTTGTTTTTAACACCCTGATTGCACTTTTTTTGACGGCTATAAGATATGGCGAAGGATTTCCGATCAATTTTATCATCTCCCAGTGCATCGGTTTGTCCATATGCACCTGTGTGTTAATTGCCCATAGCTTTTTTTATAGGGCCGGACCCATCCTCAAGGCCACTCTGGTGGCAGCCGCACTGACTGTCGGTACCGTGCTCGGATCTTACGCCGGGTCTTTCGTATCGGGCTTGAGTCCATCAGATCTTTTTGCGAGGCACAGCCTGCTTCAACTCTTGTTTCTGGGGGTGATGTTTGGTTCCATTATTACCTATTTCTTCAGTTCCCGGGAACAAATTGCGGAATCCCAGGCCCAGGCTCAGGAAGAAAAGATTAAACGACTCACCAGTGAAAAAAAAGCGGCGGAAGCCAATCTCCAACTTCTTCAGGCCCAGATCGAACCTCACTTCCTGTTCAATACGCTCTCCAATGTTTTGAGCCTTCTGGATACCGACTCGGAAAAGGGGAAATCCATGTTGGTTGACTTTATTCAATATTTAAGGGCCTCCCTTTCAAAAATCAGGGAACAGCAAGCAACCCTTGGACAGGAAATGGAAATGATCCAGGCCTATCTCAACATCTTCAAGGTTCGGATGGGCGACCGACTGCAATATCAAATTGATATGCCTGAAAATTTAAAATCCAATATTTTCCCACCCATGCTGATTCAGCCCCTGGTGGAAAATGCGATCAAGCACGGCCTGGAACCCAAAATTGATGGGGGAAAAATCTTCATCAGCGGAAAATCAAACGATGGACGACTTCGATTGGAAGTCATCGATACCGGCGATGGTTTTAAGGGCGAAAAAAACAGCGGCATGGGATTATCCAATGTTCGCGAGCGTCTCGAATCTCTTTATGGAAATAGCGGCCGATTAATTATAGAAGAAAATCAACCGGCTGGAGTGAAAGCCACGATAGAGGTCCCCTATGTCAGACCTTAAGGCCATCATTGCTGATGACGAAGCGCAGCTCAGAATCTACTTAAAATCAAAACTCTTTGAGTTGTGGCCTGAATTGCGGATATGCGGCGAAGCGGAAAACGGTATTGAAGCCCTGGATTTAATTGAATCCTTACGACCCGCCATCGCCTTTTTGGATATCAGGATGCCGGGGTTATCCGGCCTGGAAGTCGCCAAAAAAATAGGTGCTGATTGCCGGGTGGTTTTTATCACCGCCTTTGATCAATATGCCATTGAAGCCTTCGAAAACGAAGCCGTCGACTATTTATTGAAGCCGGTTACCGCTAAAAGACTGGCAAAAACAATCAAAAGGTTGAAAAAACAAATATCCGCTATCTCCAGCCCACCCATCGATTTTTCATGGGACCATGGATCGATTGTTAGCTGCCCTCAAGACAAGCAGCCCAGCGGATATTTGAAATGGATAAAAGTTCGGCACGGTGAAGAGGTGCGGCTGATTTCAATAGATGAGGTCTGCTACTTTAAGGCGGAAGACAAATACACCCTGGTAAGAACACTTGAAAATGAATCTTTGATCAAAAAAAGCATTCGACAATTAGCCGAAGAGTTGGACCCCGATCAATTTTGGCGCATTCACCGGGGCAGTATCATCAATGTCAACCGGATTGCCGGCGTCCATCGCTCATTTGCCGGACGGCATATTGTCAAGCTTAAAGATTTGTCGGAGACCCTCACGGTGAGCCGATCTTATGCGCATCTGTTTAAACAGATGTGAATCACAATGGTTCAAAGACCGCCGTGGAGTCTCAAAATCGGCGGCTCGTAGACAATGCGCATCCCTTTCAACTTATCCCGTTGGCGGTAAACATTCCCGATACATTCAATTACATAATCGATGTGCCTAACTTCGGTATATACCCTTCTGGGTATGGCCAGACGGACCATTTCCAGCGTCGCGGGTGCGAATTTACCGGTCGCAGAATCGGTTTTGCCGAACATCACGCTACCGATTTCACAGGATCGAATGCCACCACTTAAATAAAGCTCGCAGGCCAGCGCCTGACCGGGAAATTCATGGACGGGTATGTGAGGTAGAAATGCGCCGGCGTCCAGATATATGGCGTGACCCCCCGGTGGCTGAAAAATCGGTATGTCCAATTCCGTCAGATGTTCACCCAGATAGGTTACAGAACGGATTCGGGGCAATTGAGGTAGCTTCGAGCACTTCATCCAGCCCGATGGCAAAGGCCTGCAAATCGTGACCCGCCAGACCACCATAGGTGGGAAATCCTTCCGTGACCACCAGTATGTTTCGGGCTTGCTGCGCGAGGTCGTCGTCATTTAGGGCCAGAAAGCCTCCCATATTTACCAACCCGTCTTTTTTTCCGCTCATGGTACAGCCGTCGGCATAAGAAAACATCTCCCGGGCGATGTCACGAGCGGGCGTCTTTGCATAACCGGGTTCACGCATTTTGATAAAATAGGCATTTTCCGGCAAAGCGGCAGGCGTCCAGAAAAAAGGGGATGCCGCAGCGATGACTCAATTCAGCAGTTTTACGAATATTTTCCATGGAAACCGGCTGGCCGGCATTGGAGTTGTTGGTGACGGTCAGCATGACCAATGGTATCCGCTCCGGACCGTTTTGCTGGATTAGATCTTCCAACCCTTTCAAGTCCATGTTGCCTTTAAAGTCTCCTCTCACCTGGGGATCGATGCCTTCCGGTGGTAAAAGGTCGATGGCCTCCGCCCCGCTGACTTCTATATTGGCTCGGGTGGTGTCGAAATGGGTGTTGTTGGGAATTATTTTTCCCTGTCCACCCATGATGCTAAACAGTATTTTTTCAGCCGCGCGGCCCTGATGGGTGGGGATAAAATGCCGAAATCCTGTCAGATCTTTTACTTTTTGTTCCAACTGATAGAAGCTTCTGGAACCGGCATAGGATTCATCACCTTCTATCATTCCCCCCCATTGTCGGGCGCTCATGGCAGATGTTCCACTGTCGGTAAGCAAATCGATTAAAACGTCATCGGCATGGATGTTGAACAGATTGTAGCCGGCGGCTTTCAATATTTCTTCTCTTTGCGGACGAGTGGTAAAGCGCAGGGGTTCCACACTTTTAATTCTAAAGGGCTCAATGATGGTTTTCATCGGGGGGAGATCTCCTTATTCTTCAGGATTTTTGCGTTCATAATGAAAATTAATACAAATTTTCATTAAAACAATCGTCATGTTTTGATCATACAACTTCTATCTCCTATGTTAAATATGGTTTAAAAAATCTAATTGCAAATGTTAGAAGGGATGTCAATCTCTACAAGCAATCAAGAGGTTGACTTTTAACCACGGAGAGGATAAAAAGGGCTTTGCTGGCGAGACAGTGTGTGGTTTTACCGTTAGAACCGGAATAACAAACCTTATTTTTATCATCCTTATTTAAAATCTCCTTCAAGTTTAGGAAAGAAAGAAAATGATGCCCATCGATCTGCCCGACAAAATTACCAGCGAGGAACAATTAGACGAGGTGATGTCGCTTGGATCACCCGATCTGGTTCGTATGCTCAAAGAAATTTCCGGCGATATTATCATCCTGGGGTGTGCCGGGAAAATCGGTGTTCAGCTGACAATGACAGCCGTAAAAGCCGTAGCTAAAGCCGGGAGGAAAAACAGAATAATCGGTGTTTCGCGCTTTTCGGATGAAAGTGTCAGAAAAAAAATGGAATCCTTTGGCGCCGATACCATCAAATGCGATCTTTTAGACCGTGATTGGGTCGGCAAACTACCCAAAGCCCCCAATGTCATCTTTATGGCCGGCAGAAAATTCGGCACCAGCGGTTCAGAGGACCTGACCTGGGCTATGAATACGGTGGTGCCTGCGAATGTGGCCCATCATTTCAAAGAAAGCAGGATCGCCGTATTTTCGACAGGTAGTGTCTACGACCTGGCCCCGGTTTGCGGTGCGATGCCTACAGAAGATGATCTCACCAATCCGAGGGGGGGGTATGCACAATCCGCCCTTGGAAGAGAAAGGGTATTTGAGTATTTCAGCAATGTGAACAAAACCCCCGTCTGCATTATCCGTCTGAATTATGCCATTGACTTACGCTACGGGGTACTGCGTGATATCGGAGCCAGGGTTTATGCCGACCGGCCCATTGATTTAAGCACCGGGCATGTCAATGTCATCTGGCAGGGCGATGTCATCAACCAGTCCATTCTGTGCTTGGCGCATTGTAGCTCCCCCGCCAATATTATCAACATGACCGGCCCCGAAACCGCATCGGTCAGGTATATTGCAGGGCAATTTGCCCGCATATTTGGCAAGGAAGTTACCTTCATCAATGAAGAAAGACCGACCGCTCTTTTAAATAATGCCTCAAAAGCGGCGCGGCTTTTCGGATATCCTTCCGTCCCCTTGCTGCGGATGATTGAGTGGGTTGCACATTGGATTGAGTTGGGAGGCGCGTCATCTGGACAAGCCGACCCATTTTGAAGTTCGAGATGGAAAATTCTAAAATGAAGACCAATGACATTCCATCAAGTATCCGTCAAAAAGTTAAAAACGGCGTCGTCATTCCGGCCATGCCGTTGGCATTGAACCCGGATAGGACCTTTGATGAAAAGCATCAACGTGCACTTACCAGGTATTACATTGATGCCGGGGTCGGCGGCATTGCCGTCGGTGTCCATTCGACCCAATTTAAAATTCGGGAACCTGAAATTAATTTGTTCGAACCGGTTCTCCGGCTGGTTTCCAGCACCATCGATGCCTGTTGCAACCCGAAGGCCGGCATCTTGAAGGTCGCCGGTATTTGCGGCAAAACCAAACAGGCTATAAAAGAAGCCGAGTTCGCTGTCGAAAAT
Source organism: uncultured delta proteobacterium (assembly GCA_963851365.1). Classification (GTDB taxonomy): domain Bacteria; phylum Desulfobacterota; class Binatia; order DP-6; family DP-6; genus CAVQLX01. The sequence goes on from CAWKPA010000005.1 coordinate 17,190, forward strand.
GGCTATCATGCCGGCCTGCTTAGCCTGGCCGCTTTTGCCCATGATGATGTCCATACGATGGTCGGTCATTGTGAAAGAGTGGCGGAGATCATGCCGATATTCGGTTTTTACCTGCAACCGTCTGTCGGCGGAAGAATTTTGCCCTATGGGTTCTGGCGTAAATTCGCCGAGATTGAAAATGTGATTGCGATAAAAATTGCGCCTTTCAACCGTTATCAAACTTTCGATGTGATCCGCGCGGTCTGTGACGCCGATCGTGAAAATGATATCGCTTTGTACACGGGAAACGATGATAATATCGTCATCGACCTTTTGACAACCTATCGGATCCAAACTGAAAGCGGCGAAAAGACCGTCAGAATTGTCGGGGGCCTTTTGGGTCATTGGAGCGTTTGGACGAAAAGTGCGGTTGATCTGTTAGCGCAAATTCACGAGCTGACCGAAAACCATTCATCGATTCCCCCACAAATGCTCAGCCTGCGCAAGAGATTACAGATGCCAATGCAGTCATTTTCGATGCTGCCAATAATTATCACGGATGTATTCCCGGTATACACGAGGTGCTCCGAAGGCAGGGCCTGTTTCGGGGGATCTGGTGTCTGGATAAAAATGAAATATTGTCTTCGGGCCAAGCCGAACAGATCGACAGAATCTATAGATCTTACCCGCATATCCATGACGATGCCTTTGTCAGAGATAACCTTGAAAGATGGCTGAGTGTGTAGGAAAACGATGGAAAAATCGATCGATCGCTGTTGCAGAAAAGCGCGCCTTTACGATGCAATCGGTCAATGAAAATGAGATGACAATCGATGAAACTGGCCTACGCTTCCATTCCGGCTCGAATTTTAAGAGACCACGTGGTTTATGTCTTCTTGTGGCTGTTTTTATTGTTGCCGCGCTTTTATCCCCGCAGTTCTTCAAAATTGACAACCTTTTCAACATATTGCGCCAGGCCTCGGCCTTGGGATTGTTGGCTGTCGGTCAGACGCTGGTCGTTATTGCCGGCGGCATCGACGTTTCCATTGCCGCGATCATGCAATTGGCAGGTGTGACCGCCGCAGAAATTACCAAAGGCCAGGATAGATATGTCGTCATTACCGTTTTGACCGTACTTTTAATGGGAACCGCCGTGGGCTTTGGCAACGGTCTTTTGGTTGCCAAAAGAAAGGTCCAGCCCTTTGTTTCAACTCTTTTTGTCGGCTTGTTGGTTACCGGTCTGCGCCTGCTGGTCACCAAAGCCACGCCATCGGGCGGTTTGCCGTCTTTTATTCGATTTCTCGGCAGTGCCTCCGCCGGCCCGATCCCCAATGCCGTTATCATCTTCGGATGTACGGCTTTGATGGCCCATTTTTTACTGGCAAAAACCACCTTGGGAAGATCTATTTATGCAGTTGGCGGAAATCCAGTGGCGGCATTCTTGAGCGGCGTAATCGTCGATCGCGTTACGATTCTCACCTACATGCTGTCCGGATTTCTGGCATCGTTAGCCGGATTGGTGCTCGTGGGCTATCTCGGGTATGCCGATCAAAATATCGGTATCGGATACGAATGGGATTCGATTGCAGCCGTTGCCGTCGGAGGCGTTGTGCTGGGTGGCGGAAAGGGCAGAGTCTCGGGAACCATCGCGGGCGTGTTATTGATGACGGTTCTGCTGAATCTCGTTTTGATGTTGAAGTTGAGAGTGGAGTATCAATTTGTGATACGGGGAGTTGTTATTATTGCCGCGGTGGCGTTTTATGCCACTCAATGGCGCTGGAAAAAGCTTTTTGCGATACGACGCTCGGAAAAAATGGCCCCTGATGGGCAGTAAGCACGCTGATAATTTATATAGGTCGTCAGGTGTCGGTATCTAATATCTCTTTTCCCTGACACCCGACACCTGAGACCTGAAACCTTCAGCTTTTGACAACATGTTGTCAGAAAAAAGCCCCTAAGGGCCTAATCTGCATAAACCGAAACCCAAAACACTCAGTTAAGAAAGGAGGAGACGATGTCTACTAAAAGAGGATTTGTCACCGGTATGGTTTTGTTATTGGCCGCCATTCTATTTTTATTTGCGGGCTTTCAATGGCACCAGGCGTATGCAGGAGATCTTGCCCCGGGAATGGTCGATATGACCGCCTGGGTCGGCTTGGTTTCGAAGACTTCCTCAGCCGGAATCTTTGCTTCCTGACGTCGTTCTACATCTTCACACCAACTCTCCGGCAGATAGAGCCGCCGATCCAGGAAAACATGGCCTTGCTCGCTAGCGTAGGTCAGGAAGACACCGATCTGACAGTTCTCTGTCTTTTGCCAGCCGTCCCGCTGTATTGGCGCTGAACCCCAGCCGACTTAGTTCCTTTCTTGAGATACCCGGTCTCATCTACGACGCCGATTCCCTCCGGGTCGCCGAAGACCTCGATCACGAATCGTTGCAGTTCATCACGGGCCGCATCTGCATCCCACTTCGTGCTGTAGAGCAGTCTTTGGGTCGCATCTGGCGTCGGGTCGCCCACGGCTTCGGCCAACTGCCAGCCGTTCTTCCGTTCAACAGGCGACAACAACCCATGAAGATACTTGGCTGCCTGTTCTCGGCCTTCACTTCGGCCAAACAGCGGTGCAAAGCGACTATGGAAGGCCTCAAAGTCTTCCGCCCATCCGTCCAGTTCGGTCAATTCCATGGCTCCTCCAGCATCTTGATCCCCAAGCTATTATCGCTGGATGCCCCAGTTTTTCAAATGCGGTTGTAGTATTAAGTTCGTTTTTTTTAGTGTCGTTCGCACCGTCTCTCTCGACACGCTTTCAACCACCTCGAGTTCGATGAGCTTGTCGGCCAACATTTGCATCGACCACTCTTCATGGCCGTCTGGTGCTTGGCCGCATGCCAACTGGACCAATCGGGCTTCTGCCGCACCATCCAATACCTTGGACCACGTTCGTTTCGGCCGCGTGTGGTTAAGCGCTGCCTCGATTCCTTCCATTACGCATCTCTCGCGCACCCGCTCAACAGTTCGTTCGTGGGCGCTCAATGCCTTGGCAATGGCGCCATCTTTCCAGCCGCCGCCCTCTTGGCTTTCATCTGCCATCAGCAACATTTGGGCTCGCCTTAGGCGGCGGGCAGATCCTCTGCCTTTACTCACAAGAGCGTTCAGTGCTACACGCTCTTCAACCAGTAGACTGACTAGATATCGTTTTGCTGGCATCTTTTCTCTCCTCCATTCGAGATTCCAGGAGAGAATGCCACATCTGGACTCACCCGGCAAACTCTGTTTGTTGAACTACTAGGTGGATGTGGAAATTTGCGGAAGGGCATGAATCATCGTATGGGCCGATCCAAGTAGCCAACACGATGTATCGCTGGTGCTCGGATGCGAGAACATGACGCAAAGGACCATTTCCCACCGCTACCATACGGCTACGCACCGCGATCCATACCAATTGTTTGATTTTTCACAATGCAATCTTGTAATTCAGTATGTCTTGTGGTATTGTTTTCTTAGGGTTGGTATTCTACTAACGGTTTGTCAACTTATGTTGTGCCACTCACCACATCAGCGTTACGAATCTGCAACTAAGGATCGGTTTTCTTCTGAGTTGAGCTTTTGGACTTGTTCGACTTATTCACTGCGCAGTGACCTGCAATTGGTGTGTAGGTCTTCTCTACTTCAATTAGCGTAAACCGTAATCCATAATCCATCGTTTCTCGGCAAGTCACTCGAGTTTTGTGATGGACTTTCGCATAACGAAGAATGCGCCCCCATGAGCGAGGCAACGGGCCACGCTGGACCTTGGCTCGGTTTTGTGATGGAATCAGATCTTCGTGACCACAGGTCGCAGCGTATATTGCCTGTGACAGCCCTATTTTCGCTCTTTCACACAACTCGAGTGTTGGCGAGAATCAACCGAAAACGGAGGTAGTACCATGCGGAAGAAGTCATTTTTCATCTTGATCAGCTGTTATCTGTCTAGTGGGTGTTGCAACCCTGGCCGGTTTTACGGGCACTTCCGTTGCTGCCACACCAGACGACTGCAGCTGCCGTCCAACCTGAGTCCTGTGCGACATGTCATAGTGAAGCTGGCGCCAAACATCAGGCGTCCTATGATGAATTGTATCAGGATGGTGTCATTCAAGTTACCGATTTGGCTTACTCGTTTTCTGCTCCAGATACGAGCACGGTAACTTTCAAAATGACCAAAGATGGCGCTCCTTTTGATGCCAGAAAGGCAGATTCACTGGGTATCTACTTTGTACCGTATACCGGTACAAAGTTCCAGTTCGAGCCGGCCGCCGAAAGACTGTCCCTAAAAGGGGATCTAACCTATGATGGCGCAGGCGGAATCACGAGTACTCTGGCCGGGACCCCCGATTTTAGTGCGGTGGATGGCCTCATCGTAGTATACGGCAGGGATGAAGACGGTCGGTACGCTTCCTGCTCGCGTCCGACAAACCAAATACCCGTTTGCGGCTATATTAGAAACCGGAGCTGGCGTTGATTACGTTTCTGCCGCCAATAACGCCGGCTGCGTGAAATGCCACACGGATCCCTACCTCAAGCATGGTTACATCTATGCCCAGGTGGATCACGATCCCGCAACTGACTTCTACACCTGTAAAGCCTGCCACCTGGATAACGGTGAAGGCGGCCATTTCGAATGGCAGCTCTTGGTTGATGATCCGGCGCTGGCTGCTGCGTTTCTCGCAGACGAAGTTGAATTGACGCCTGAGCAGCAAGCCCAGTACGCATATAAAACGTCGCTGATGAATGACGTGCATATGTCGCATGCCATGGAATTCCCCTATCCTCAGTCCATGGCAAACTGCGTAACCTGCCACGAAGGCAAACTGGATACCGTATTGGCGGATGCCAATTTTACGGTGGAGACCTGTAAGAGCTGTCATCCCGTGACCGGTTCCGAGGAATATGGGACTGCCGAGCTCGCACTGAAGACCATATTGCCCGCATCGGACCATGATGACATGGACTTGAATACGGAGAACTGCACGAGTTGCCATGGTGAGGGAAAGGAAGCTGTCAGCATTCAGCGAGATCCACACCGGCTATGACAAGGTGATCTATACTGCTGACGGGCTGAAGTATTCTGACGCCATTTCCGTCACCATTGACAGTGCATCCTTCGACGGCACCAATCTCAATATCAAATTCAGCGCGGCTGAGTCTCCAGATCTTGCCGGGCTCGATGTGGCGGACATTGTCCCAACCGTGATGGTCGGGTTGTATGGCTGGGACACGAAGGACTACATCATTGGTCCGCACGAAAGACTTTTCGACGATAACGGCGATGGCGAAATTAGCAGCAGCAGTGGCGACCAGAGAACTCTGGAATACGAGGTAGGTGCAGAGCATCCGCGTTTTACCACAGTGTCGGCAGAAGACGGCAGTTGGGAAGTTGTTGCAGACCTGTCGGCGTGGGCTGATCTGATCGCTGATGGCACCGTAAAGAGAGTGGAAATTGCGGTTATGCCGGCTCTGGAAAATGCCGATGGCGTCACGCTTGCACTCAACGCTCCTTCCAGAACCTTTGACCTTGGCGCCAATGAATTTGCCGATGACTTCTACAGCCCTATCGCCAAGGTTGACGGATGGCTGTAACAACTGCCATGATGCGCTGGCAACAACCTTCCATTCGCCGGATAGAGGTGGGAATATCGTTGTCTGCAGGATGTGTCACATCACGAAGAGTGGCGGTTCTCATCTGGAAATGCAGTCGAGATCGATCGATTCCTATGTCCATGCGATCCATTCGTTCCAGGCATTCGATATCGGCGATATTGACTTCACCGATCCGGTGGAAGCCATGCACTATGAGCATCACATCGGGTTCCCGTATCCCACGCATGGCGTCTACAAACTGTGAGTCCTGCCACATTGCAGGCCATATAATGTGCCGGATCAGTCCAAGTCGCTACCCGGTATCCTTTCGGCGTCGGCGATCGAATGAGACTGTTGACAGAAACATCGGTCATGTACCGGAATATGTCACCGGTCCCGCTTCAAGAGCCTGTGGTGGATGCCACCGAGCGGAACTGATTAACGAAGATGAAGCGAGCGAACTGCTCTCCTTTAATCAGCATACCAAGCAGGGTGGTTATCTGATCGAAGGCGGCGAGGATGCCGTAAGCACGCTCGAAGCAGTGATCGAGGAAGTCATGGGATGGTTCAGTAAGTGAGGAATGCGAGGTGGGCTTCGGCACACCTTAGTCGATAAAGAAAGGGCCCTTCGGGGCCCTTTCCTATTACAGGTAACAATGGAAGGTTTGCTGATTGGTCCGTTTTCTAAAAAAGGTATTCAGGAGAAGATGGCTACAGCTGGGATTGGCGCTGACGAAGCCAATGTAGAGATTGCCGATGCCGCCTTGGGTGACCAATCATATCCGGCTACTGGAAAATCAAGCGGAAGCCAACGCCTGGAGAAGAGCAGCGTCGATACCAATGAAAATACTCTACAACAGAAGATGAGTAAATCGCAAAGGCAATTTTTGGGGCATGGTGAATAGCTAACTTTCCAGAGAAATGAGGCCACAAGTGCAAGGACCCAAACCCAGCGTTCCACCCGTCGCCGCCAGTGGACTCTTTCAGGGTGAACTCCTGGAACTGGTGTGGCGCTACGCCTACCGCTCCGAGTTTGTGCCGCTGCTCCTGACCTATCTGGGCGCTCGTCCCGGCATGCAGATCCTGGAGGTCGGCTGTGGCAGCGGCTTCCTGACCCGTCTGCTACTGCGCAACCTGGACGGCGTGCGCATCACCGCCCTGGACGGCGACCTCAAGATGCTGGAACTGGCCGGCCAGATGCTGGACCGTGAAGGGCACAGCGCTCATGCTCAGCTTGGGCAGGCCAATGCCTACGAGCTCCCGTTCGCCGGCGGATACCTTCGATCTGGTCACCAGCCAGACGCTGCTCTGAATTCTAGCGACGCCGCGCAGGGTCTGCGCGAACAGGTACGGGTAGCTCAATCCGGTGGCACGGTGTCGGCCGTTGCCTGCTTTTGCCACAGCGGCGGCCTTACCCGCTATCATGGTCGCTATCCACTCTCCGGCAACCATCGCATCGATCAGTTGGACGTGAAAGTGAATCGCATCTGTCGTCAGACGGTGCGTCCCCGCCAGTTGGGTGTGGACCATAGTATTCTGAACCTGGATTTAGCGTGGCATTTCCGCAACGCCGGGCTACAGGACGTTCAGATCAACGGCCACTTGGCTCTGGTCTCTCCCGGCGATGCACGCTTTTCTGTAGAGGAAGGCGCGGCCTATGCCACGGCCCGCCACCAGATCGAGTTGGACGGAATTGACGCATGCGTGGGAGAATGGCACGGAATTGGTTAAGAATGGCTTTAGCCACGCCGAGTTCGAGGAGTTGATCAAGCTGAAGCGCGCCCGGATCGACTATCTTCGAGCGGATCCTGCACGTGTTCGCCGGGCAATGGAGGTTTTCGCTGAACCACTGCTCATCATACGTGGCAGAAAAGAATCCCAAAAATGAATGCAAGTTCACAGGACAAAGACCGTCCTAGCTAGTTTTCGGTGCGAAATACGAGTAATCTCTCGCCAAGGCGCAAAGGAGGATCCTTATGCCATCTGCATCGCCTACGCATGGACTTGGCGAGCACCATTTCACCTTTGTGGTAATGGCCGATACCCATGTAAATCAGGCTGAAGAATCCTCCTCTTCCCCCTATCCGTCCAGCTCGGTTCACCAATGCCCGCGTCCGCTTCGCCATCCACGCCATCAACCAGATCGCCCCGGAGTTTGTCATCCATCTCGGCGATCTGACCGATCCGGTTCCATCCCTGCCGGCCTATCCGGAAGCGGTAGCGCGCTTTCGCCAGCTCATCCGGTCGCTACACTGCCCCGTCCACTTTGTGCCGGGCAATCACGACATCGGAGACAAGCCGGTGGCCTGGATGCCTGCCAAGACCGTCTCTGATGCGTATATCGACCGCTTTGAGGAGAACTTTGGCCAGCACTACTACGCCTTCGACGCCCATGGTTGCCACTATGTGATGGCCAACTCGCCGGTGATCAACTCCGGTCTGGAACATGAGGCGAAACAGCGAACATGGCTGGAAGAGGACCTGGCCGCGCATGCCGGCCAGCGCATCTTCTTCTGCACCCATTATCCGCTCTTCCTGGCACAGCCCGACGAACGCAGCCACTATGACAATATCGATGAACCGGGACGCTCCTGGCTGTTGGGGCTGGTGAAGAAGTATCGACCTGAGGCGCTCTTCACCAGTCACGTACACAACTTCTTCTTCAACCGTTATGCCAGCACAGACTGCTACGTGTTACCCGCAATCTCCTTTGTGCGCCATGACTACAGCGAGTTCTTCCGTGTCGACCCGGCGCCGGAGTATGGGCGCAACGATGCCGCCAAATTGGGTTTCTTTGTCGTGAAAGTTTATGAAAAGGGCCATGTGGTACATATGGTTCGCACGGGTGGAGCTACACTCCCTCCGGACCAGACGCCCACCCCGATCACCCACCGTCTGCTGGCCCGACACACCCGCGAAGGGCACAGCGCTCCGTTTGGCGTCCATTTACGCCATCCGTGGGCCGAGATCACGGCTATCCCAGCCACAGGAGGGGCAGACGAGTTTGAGCGCAAAGAGGCGCGGAACGACTACCCGCTGCTGGCGCTGTGGGAGATGGGCATACGCAAACTGCGTGTTCCACTGCAAGATCTGGCCGATCCTGTCACGTGCGCACGCATGTCGATCCTGCAGGGAATGGGCCACGAGTTCACGGTCTATTCCTATGGCGTGCCCAAGGAGACTGCGCAAAACACTTGTGGCGTACGCCGGCCTAGTTGCCTTTTGGGAAGTCGTCTTTTCCTGGCAAGACCTGGATAAGGTGGCGTCCGCCGTTGGGCAAATACGCGACGAAGCGCCCCTGCGCGTCCTGCTCTCGAAGTTGCGCAGCAAGGAAGAGGACGCGCCCAAAGACGGTGCCGCTGCGCAGCACGGCGGGCCTGCCTGGCACGCTCTACTTCCACAACATTCGCCACGGCTTCCGTCCCGATGAGGAGGATCTGTTCGATGTGCTGCTGGCGCACCCGGATGCGGATGCCACCATGGACGGGCTGGCTTTCCAGCTGCCCCGCGATGTGTCGCCGTGGTCCGATCTGCAAGCGATTGCTCGGGTAACTGGGCAGCGCGAGCTCAAGGCTTCGGTGGAAGTGAGGATGGTCACCGACGATCCTGCCGGCGTTTGTCGATGATCTGGACAATGCCAACCGCGTGGCCGAGACCATGGTCGCAACACTGGCCGTACAGAAGTAGACGTCTTTGTGGATACGCTCGTCGACATCGACCGCGGATATTTCGTACGCAACGGTCTGGTCGACCGTCGCTATACGCCGCGCTTGGCCGGTCATGTGGTGCGTACGCTCTACGCCGAACTGGGCGCAGACGACACAGCTCTAGTGCCGGGTGGCGCATATGAAGTGGAGGGAGGGGAAATCATTACCTTGCAACGGAGTCCTGAGTCGCTGGCGTTGGTTCTGCCCTGGCCGCAAATGACAGTACACACGCTGCCCGGCGATCTGGGCTTGGGCGGGAGGAGTGGCCGCGGCCGGCGTATCGATTTGAGCAGCGGCGCTGCCGTCCCATGCGCATGGCGACAAGACAGAGATAGAGGTAACGTCCGTTTGTCTGAGGCGATGCCCTGTTCCGCCCCCACATTGCTGGCGCTAGCGTCGAGTCAGCCATAATTTGCGAGGGTCAGCAGTTACGATTCTGATCGTATCGCCGGCTAGCACGAATGAAGTCGTCACTACAGTACCCGTGCTGGCTACTTGGCCCATCCGTGCTGACTTGAGCATTTATTCCGGTTGCTTCGTATTACTCTTTGCGCCGATGCTGGCGTTAGCCTAAATCTACGGACAGAATGAAAGGATTATGCTAGCAACAATCTCTACCGCCGAACTAGCACAACTGCTTGGCGATTCCGATCTCATCGTTGTCGACGTGCGATCGATGGCAGCTTACAACGGTTGGCAGCTTCAGAGCGAGGCACGCGGCGGACATATTCGTGGGGCGATTGCCTGTCCTCTGTCGTGGTTGGACAAATTCGATAGAGAGGGCATGGAACAGATCCTCGCGGCAAAGGGCATCGCGGGAGAGAAAATCATTGTCATATACGGCTACAGCCCTGACGACAGCGCCATCCCGGTCAGGAGATCGGCAGAGATGGGATTCGATAAGGTGCGCGCATACGAGGCCGGTGTGATGGCGTGGGCAGCAGATGAACATCTGCCAATGTCTCGCCTGGCCCGATACGAAAAACTGGTCCATCCAGAATGGGTTCACCGGCTGCTAAACGGGCAAGAACCAGAGACGTACACAGGTAATGATTTTGCGGCTTTTCATGTGAATTTTGGCGCGCCGGAAGAGTACGCGGCCGTCATCTTCCCGGGGCGCTCTATTTGGACACGAATGTGCTTGAATCCTCGTCTGACTGGAACCGTCGTTCCTCCGCAGAACTAGAAGCTGCGATGCAAGCACATGGCATCACCCACGACAAGATCATCGTACTCTATGGGCGAGACATCCCGGCAGATCCTGACGAAGCGCACCTCCGGCATAGAGCGGGCCAAATCGCAGCCATGCGCGCCGCCGCGATCCTGATGTACGCCGGGGTCAGAGATGTGCGCTTGCTGGACGGTGGGTATGACGCCTGGGTGTCAGCCGGATATGCCGTTGAGACGAAAGTGCGTCATCCGTCCCCTGTGCCGGCGTTTGGATTACAGATACCCAACTGCCCACATTATTTTATTGATCTGGACGAAGCCAAAGCGCTGCTGGCCGACCCCAACGGGGTCCTTGTCAGCATACGAACCTGGGATGAATTCATTGGCAAGAGTAGCGGCTACAACTACATTGGAGCGAGTGGACGCATTGCGGGCGCGGTGTGGGGAAACAGTGGAACCGACGCCTACCTTATGCAGCACTACCGCAACATCGACAATACCATGCGCAACTATCACGAAATAGAGGCCGATTGGCTGGAAGCAGGCATTACGGCGGATAAGCACGTGGCTTTCTATTGTGGCACAGGCTGGCGGGCAAGTGAGACCTTCTTTTATGCACACTTGATGAGATGGGAGCACGTAGCTGTTTACGATGGGGGCTGGTTTGAATGGAGCCAGGGAAAGGCTAATCCAGTCGAGACAGGCATCCCTTTCGCTGAATGCAACGTAAAAACTACAGCCTGATCGTGCTAACACACGCACCGCGTGATCGTTGTGTGCGACGCACTGTCCACAATCTTGCTGTCTCAAGAAGGCCTAGCTGTGCAGTGCGTCGGACACAAATGCCGAACTGCCATATTCGAGTGCCATTCGCTTTACACATCGATCTCCGACCCAGCTTGGGCCAGAAAGGCCTGGCGCAGTGTATCATCCTCAAACAGATCGGCGATTTCGGCGACCACAGTTCGGGCATGTTCGCGCTTCTCCGCGGCTTCTGTAGTACGGCCCAAGACGTCCAGGACGCGAGCAGCAGAATTGCAGGTCTGCCACAAGTAGGGTCGCATCAACAACTCCTCTGCCACGGCTTCGCCCTGAGCAAATTGGTCCAGAGCCTGCTCAAACTCCCCTCGCGCGGCGCGCACCTGTCCCGCTACAAATCGACACTGGGAACAGGAGATGGCACATGCTCCGCTCTACTGCGTAATCGCACGCCTCGTCGGCCAGCGCCAGCGCTTCATCATGGCGGTCTTGCCTGCTGGCCAGTAGCGCCGAACCTGAGAGATAGCGAGGCCTTTCCACGAGCATGAACATAGACGGAATCTGTAGCCCTTTTTCGAATGACTCGGCAGCAATCTCCAGATCACCCAGACTCAGAGCACACCACCCGAGATTGGCCCATACTGTTCCACCGCCCATGGCCGTCATCGGCGATTCCAATAGGCTCAGCGCGTGCGCCGGTGGAACTCGGCGATAGCGTCGGTGAATTTGGGGCTCATCTCCAGATAGATGGAGCCCAGAACACCCAGGGGTTGGACCGACATGAAGGGCATAAATTCCTCTACAGGCAAACCAGCATCTAGAGACCTTCGCCCGTAGACTAACCCCTGTTCGTAGTATCCTTGCCCACGCCATCTCGGCCAAGAGCCAGTTGTCATAGACCAATGAATATACGTCACGAATCTTCTCGCCGATTTTCAGGCTCTCTTCGGCTAACTGGTGCGCCCCTGTGAAGTCCCCTCGGCAGAGATGGCACATTGACAAGGCCAGCAGCGCCCTCGCTTCATGTTGTCTATCCCCTATCTCACGAGAGACGGCGAGCGCTTCCTGGGCCTTTTCTTCGGCCTCTTCGAATCGTGTTAGGAATATCAGGCTCATGGACACGTGTTCCATCCCCATGGCCAGATGTTCCTGGCTCCCAGCTTATGGCCGGCGTCGATAAGGTTGCCCATATATCGAATAACGGCGTCAAAATCGGCCTGAGCCGTACACATCTGGCAGCGAAGGATGCTCGACTCGGCGATCCCACCGACCTCATCGTACTCTTGGGCCAGCTCTTCAGCCTGGGCCAGGTAGGCTTCCGCCTCGGCGAACTGGCCCAAGCTTAAGGCAGAAACAGATGCCAATTTGTTCAACGCCGAAACTTGCATGCCAACATCACCGTGGCTCACGGAGAACTGAACCATGTCCTGATAGGTATCCATGGCCTGGGGCATCTGAGCGGCCAAGGTGAGAATGTTGCCCAGGCCTTCATAGGCGCGCTGTACAGGTTCCAGAATCTCAACCGTCGGCACGCAGATCAAGGACCTGGCGGTAAAAGTCCATTGCCTCAGTTGGGGCGAAGTTGCGTGCCGCGGCGTCGCCGGCCAGCACAAGATAGGGCAGGGCACGAGCAGGCTGGCGAGCATCCAAGAAGTGGTGAGCAATGTCGGCGACACGATCCGGCTCTAGCCGTTCTAGCGACTCGGCTGCCAGCCGGTGTGATACGCGCCGCCTGCTGAGCAGAATCGAGCTGTAGGCAGCGTCCTGGGTAAGCACATGCTTGAAGATGTATGCTCGGTGCGGCGCCCGTGCTGTTTCTACTACCATATCACGGCGCTGAAGCTGCACCAGACCGGAATCCAGTTCTTCAGGTGCATCATGAATATCTGTTAGCGTGCCAAGGCCAAATTCACGACCCAGCACGGACGCTTCCTGAATGATGCGGCGAAGGCTTCCGTCCAGACGGTCCAGACGCGCGGTGATTACACCAACCAAAGTATCAGGTACTGTAATATTGCAATCTCTTTGGTTGCACGCCAGTGCCCGTCGTCGCGCACCACCAACTCGTTATCCAACAGAGAGCGAATAACCTCCTCGACAAAGAAAGGATTGCCATCCGCTTTTTCCAGGATCAGGTGGCGTACGCTCTCAGGCAAGTCCTCGACGTGAAGCAGGTTGGCCACCAACTCACGTGACTGACCGCCATCCAACGGCTGCAGAGGTACCGCTGTGTAGCGGTGAACATAGTCACGCTGACCTTTCTCATGAAAACGCCAGGCTGCTTCTTGCCGGGGCGCGGCCGGAACGCGGCTATCAGCAGCAGCGGATGCTTATCCGTCAATGGAAGTAATGCCTCCAGTAATTCCAGTGAAGAAGGGTCAGACCAGTGCAGATCGTCTAGAAATAGGACCAGGGGCTGCTGACTTGCCATTCTTGCCAACAGTTGTCTTACATGCTCAATGTCAGCCCGCGTAGCATAGGCGGATTCAGGAAACGAACTCTTCAGCGTCGGTGGGCATCGAGAGCCCGAGCAGCGATGCCATAAAAGGCTTATCTCGTCGCCGCGGCCGGGGAAAAGACTCTCAAGCTCAACCCAAGGCGAAGATAGCGGTTACCCTCTAACTGCGCCGCGCGACGAGGCCGAAGTAGGTAGGAAAACGCGAGGAGAAAGGAAAACGGGATCTTGGTTTCATAGGAAAGTGAGTGGCCATTCAACCATTGAACTTCCTCAACCGCGTACCCATTCGCCGAAGGATGGGTAGACCCGACAGCCATTTCCTCGCGCAACTCAGCAACCAGGCGAGACTTACCCAGTCCAGCCTCACCCATCACGGAGACAATCTGCCCGCGGCCCTGTTGTAGATTGGCAAATGCGGCACGCAGCAGAGTCATCTCACTGCCACGGCCAACAAGGGGTGAATGCAGACCGGCGATACCTCGCACGGAGCCTGGTTCTGCCTTTGGGCGCAGCACACGATAGGCCTGTACAGGTTCGACCTTGCCCTTGACTTCAATATTCTCCAATATCTCGAAATCAAAAAGTGGGGCAACCAACCTGTACGTTGGCTCAGCGATTTGCACTGTGCCGGGTTGAGCGGTCTGCTCCATACGAGCAGCCAGGTTGATGGCATCACCCACGGCGGTGTATTCCATGTGCAGGTCGGAGCCTACAGCACCGACAACCACCAGGCCCGTGTTGATGCCCACACGCACCGCAAAGTCGAGACCCCAACGCTGCTTTATTTCCTGACGAAAGAAGTCTATGGCCTGCACAATTCCTAGACCGGCCAACACCGCCCGTCGCGGATCGTCTTCATGAGCAATGGGCGCACCGAAGAAGGCCAGGAGGCCATCACCCAGCAGACGGGCGACAGTGCCCTCATAACGGAAGACGGGCTGGATCATGTGCTCGAAGGCTCCGTTGATGACCTCGGCCCACTCCTCGGGGTCCAAATCACTGGCTGCCGCAGTCGAACCCGTTACGTCACAGAATAGCATACTCACGATACGACGCTCGCCCTCCATAGCGCCAACCTTGCGGGCAGATTCCAGCTTAGCCAACAGTTCGTTGGGCATGTACCGTGCAAAGTCACTCTCTGCGTGGGTATTCGGATCAGCGGACTCTGATACCGGTGGCGTAGCGGCCGGGCCGGCTGCGCTGTGACCACAATTGAAACAGAATTTGGCCTCGGCAGGCAGAACGGTGCCACAGTTCGAACACGATAGGGCGAGTGCAGCGCCACAATTCATGCAAAACTTGGCGCCTTCCGGGCTGGCCGTCTGGCATTTGGAACAGATCATCGTACACCTCCCTTTACATTCCTTCTGTTACCGCGAGAACACACTCTATAGCCCACCGAAGAGGGGGTCCGGCGGGTCATGGGGTGACCCTCACTCCGCTAGCACTGCAGCTTCATAGTGGTGGACAAATGTCTCCTTGATAAGGTGCCCTTCATCCGGGTCGATAACGGCATTTTCCCACTCTGGGCCGGCGAAGCCTTTCAGGGCATCAATGTCTTTCCAGACCATGATCATCACGAACTCATCGGGCGTTGACGGCAACGGTGTACCAATCGAGACCGAAATCAGACCCTGCCGACTCTTAATCATGGGCAAGGCCTTGTTGAGAAAAAACCGTTCGAATTCTTCCTGCTTCCCTTCATGGACGCGCGCCCGAAAAACGCGGATGATCATTGTGTTATCCTCCTAAATGTCATTTCAGTAAGGACTTGACTCTTGCGGTTGAGTACTGTGTAATGCTGGATATTGGGAACCTGCCAGCGGGCGACGCGACTCGGCCTGTCCAGCCGATGAGACAGGCTGTTAGCTGCAGATTGCCGAGATTGCCAGGTAAACCCATGCTGCATTGTAGCACATCGGCGTCAGCAGGAAAGCGGCGTCAGCTTCGGGCGATCTATTCCCCCTCAGGATCCGGTGTAGGTAGCGGCGACTCAGGCGAGCCGATTTCCGGCGTTGCCGGCGGGGTGTCTTCCTGGGGTTCGGTTTGGGGTTCTTGCGCCTCGGGCGAAGCCAGGAAGTCGCTGCGCCGTTTGACGGCCATTTCGTCACCCAGAAATGCCGGAACCGTCACATAAAACTTGGAGTCGGATGACTTAAGCACGTAACCCTTATCCGCATCCTGTTTGGCTCCTAATACCAATGTATAAGATGCGGTGTCGCTGTCATTTTGCACGGTCAGCATGATAGTGGCTGTTGGCTGATCAAGGCCGTGGTCGGCCTCCACTTCTGTGCCGAGCGGGCTGGACAGGTTTATTGAGGTCAACGATTGACCAGCGAATCAATGCTGCTGGGCTCAACAGCTTCGTCTTCGCCCAGATCCTCCAGTGTCCACACGTCTGCCTCGTCGCGCACGAAGGTTAGCTGCTCCGTTCTCGTTCTCGAGAGAAACGAGAATGGTATCGCTGGCAGGCACACCAAAATACTGGGGATTGATCCAGCTTGACGGTTGTGTTGCCAGTTCCCAGGCAGCGATTTCGCCGGTCAAGTAGGTTGCGTCTGATCGGCGGCGCGCACATGGCTTGCACCGGCACCAGCGGATGATCCGAGGTAGAGGACCTCATCACCTTTCGGCGTGGTCAGAGTCAGCCGCCGGTTGTATTCATTTTCGGCGACCTGTAGCCGACTGTGACTGCCCGGCGTCTGTGTGACCAAGCGATCGGTGTTGATGGCCAGCAATTTGCCAAGGACTTCATCGATTTTCTCACCAGCTGCGGGATAGTCACCGGTCTCGGGCGAATACCCAGCCATCGTCATTTCTGATGAGCTTGAGCAGAGCGTCACTATTATCGGCGATCTCGATTGCGGATACATCCACAGCGGCCAATTCGCCCAGCAATGGATCGCCCGCGCCCAAAGAGCTTCCCGGCTGTGCTGCGTGGCCAGAACAAATAGGCGATCAGTGCCCCCTGGACGATCAGAACGAACAACAGCACTTGATTGAGCCGACTCAAACTGAACCTGGCGCCAGAAGAGGCTGCGTCCGAGGATCGGGTGATTCAGTTTTGCTCAAGTTGCACCTCCTGCTCTGTCGTATCCGAGCGACTGTCATGTAATTCCATCGGCTGCTGGCTTCGCCTTCGCGCTGCCCAAAGGAGCCCAACGGCAAGCAGAGCAAGCAAGCCGACGCCATAGTTGAACATTTCCCAGAAAGATTGTTCGCCTGATTCCATGGGATCGAGCAGGCGTGCATGCGTGCCAAGTGAGCGAATGCTGAGTAAGTCCAGATCCTCAACGGACCAATCCACCACATTCTGAATCAAGCGCAGGCTGTTTAGGTAGCCGTCAAACGTCATCTGTGATGAGACAGTAAAGATGGTGTCGTTGAGGAAACGCGGCAAATCGCCACTGCCGATTACGACCAGACGCGCACTTTCTGGCGACTGCTCAATCGTGCCAGCGGCGCCCGTAGGGACGACATATCCTCTCCTGCCTGGTCTGCTGCCGGCGGCTCCTGAACGGCGAAATAGCTGTCGAAGCTGCCGATTAGGGAAACGGCAAGGGGTTGTACACCAAGGTCGGTGCCGGCAGCGAAGCCGTCTTGCGGATAGAGTTCCAGATCGGGTTGGATGTTGGTATCGCTGCGCAACCAAGAATTCGGGCTGGAAGTAAGCAGCGTCGTCACTTCGTGGTCTGCGGTTTTCTCTTCGTTGACCCGAACCGGTGAAGCCCAGTTGAGCGTCACTGCTGGCAGATTCGAAATGATCGGGCTATCCTGGGCCATTCCGTCGGCGCGCACGTCCACGAAATAAGGATAGTTCATAGCCTGGATCTCTTGCACAGTGTAGCCGCCCACATCTCGTGCAACGGTAAGTGGGAACGGCTCGTTTTGTGGATCCATGACCAACGTCTGTTCCATGTCCACACCATAGTGAGCCAGCATATCGTGTAAACCATCCTCGATTGGGCTTCGCGCAGCTCCCCGGTGAAGGGATCGGCTTCCACCTTGTAGTTGCTTCCGGCGACAACAAGCGCCCCACCACGCATCAGGAACTGGTCACGAGCGAACTGTTCTACCTCGGACATAGACTGTGGTGCGACCACCAGCAGAACATCCACTTCCGGAGGTACGTGCCCGCTTTTCAGATCCAACACTTGCACCTCATAATCCTGGAGCAAGCTATCCGTCAGCGTATTCCATGTGGAGAACGGCGGCTGTTGCACTTGACCCAATTGGGCAAGGGTTGGATCCGGGCCGATAGTCGGTCGCCAGACGCCAACGACTTGAAGAAAGCTCGAGGAAAAACGTTTCAAAGCCGCCTCAATGCTGCTGCGTATGTCGGTCTCACTCAGATCCCCGGTTGGGTAGATAATCTGCGCCTGATCCCCTACCTGGAGCAGCATGTGAAGGTAGTAGGTTTCTTCGGAAAAGAGCGAACTGGCAAAGGGCTGGATCCCGAACTCGTCATAGAGCGTCTGGGGATCAAAAGGGCTGTCCGCTTCGTTGGGGTTTACGATCGAGAAGGCGAAATTCTCGCCGGCAGACGTGTCGATCTCCTGTGCTACGGTCTCGATTGTTTGCTGTGCTTCGGCAAGATCAACGGGCAGCGTATCCGGCGTTACAATGAGCGTTAACTGAGCCGGTTGTGGCAGCGCTGCAACAATTGAATCCAGGTTTTGGAAGCTATAAACAGCCTTTTTGACGGCGCTGGTCAGATCATATTCCAGGTTGCGCAGTCGCACATCAAGCTGTCCATCGCGAAAGCTCTCGACCTCGATCAGATCCCGAAAATTGAGGATCTCACTCTGGTCACCATATCGCACGAGAATGTCGAAGTAGGCATTGATCAATGCGGATTCATAGCGTTCGGCGATCTGGAAGGGTGTCGGCCGGATGCCGTAGGTATGATTCGCTTCGGCCTCCGATCCCGGGTTCTGAGCAGGGTCGATGATCTCGACATTGACAGCACCACCGGACGCGACCTCATACTCATGCAGCATGTCTGTGATACGCCGGAACCAGAGGGGCCAGCAGCGGATGGGTCCGCTCGCTAAAGTACGCTCGAATCAACAGGGGTTCCTGCAAATTGGCCAGGAGATCTTCGGTTACATTGGACAAGGTGTATTGTTGGTCTGGCGTAAGATCAAGCCGTATACGAGACTGAGGAAAGAGCCAAATATTGAGCGCAATGAGGTTGAGCGTCAGCAGAACGACGGCCAACTGGGCATTGCGGCGGTAGGCTGCGGTACGTCCGTTGTGGCTCCAACGCTTGCTTTCCAGGGGAGGGCGCGTTGAAGGCCAGAAAGACCAGGGCGAGTGAGAGATAGTAGATGAGGTCTCGCAGATCGATGACGCCCCGCTCAATACTCTCGAACCGGCTGCCCGTGGCCAGGGCGCGCAGTATATTGCCCAGCATCTCACCGGCAAACTCGGTAACACCGCGAGTGCCGATAAGGTAGAAAACGCTACCGACGACAACTGTCAAAATCAAGGCAACAATGTCGTTCTCTGTGCGCGACGAGATAAATAGGCCGATGGCTGCAAACGACGCTGCCATCAACACGGCTGCCAGGTAACCCCCTATAACAGGACCCCAGTCCAGGTTGCCCAGAATCGCCACGGTAATTGGGATAAAAAAGGTCAGGCTAAACGCTAGCACGACCAGCGCCATGACAGCTAGAAACTTGCCTAGCACCAGTTGCCAGATACGTACAGGCAGAGTTAGCAGAATTTCGAGCGTCCCACTCTGGGCTTCCTGGCTCCACTGGCGCATGGTAAGAGCTGCGACCAAGAAGATCACCAGTATCGGAATCCGGCGAAACAGGGGGCGCATGTCAGCAATACCACGCGCAAAAAAGGTGTCCAGCCAGAAAAACGAGAAGAGCGTAGCTATTAGAAATACCCCGATGAAAATCAGGGCCATGGGCGAACCGAAGTATCCGCTTATTTCCTTTTTGTAATGGCAAGCGTTTGTTTCATAGTTCACTACTCCTTCACTGTGCGCTTGTCACTAGGTTGTTAAAGACCGTCGGTACAGTCGGGACATCACGATGCAATTCACGAACGGGCCAGTTGTTTTCACGCGCCAATTCGTAGATAGCAGGCAGAGATCCGCCTGATCTGTGGCGTGGATGCGCAGAGCTGGGTATCCATCTAGTGATCGAGTGTGTTCCAACATGTCTACTCCTTCCAGATTGCGCAACTGGGATTCCATGCCAGGTACCTCCTGTTGGAGGACAGAATGGCATCGGCCGTCATTGCCAGATCGGCCAGGTGAGCATCGGCCCGAATTTCCCCGTTGAGAAGAAATATGACTCGATCGCAGAGCGCCTCCACCTCCGGCAGAATGTGGGTTGAGAAGAGAACTGTACTGTTGCGGGCGAAGCGCTGGATCTGGCGACGGATATCGACGATCTGAGTGGGATCTAGGCCAATTGTGGGCTCATCTCGAGGATAAGCAATTTCGGCCGATGTAAAATGGCTTGAGCCAGGCCCACACGCTGGCGGTATCCTTTGCTTAACTCACCGATGAGTTTGGTCAGATGGTCTGCCAAGTTTGTGGCATAGACGGCGTCTGAGATACGGTCCGTCTGCTGCGCAGGTGGAATTTCACGCAGGTCGGCGATGAAGCGCAGATAGTCCTGAACGGTAAGTTCCGAATAAAGTGGGGCGTTTTCGGGTAAGTACCCGATTCGAGCCTGAACCTTCGCGCGTTTGTGTCAAGACATCCAGACCGTCGATGGTGGCTTCACCAGCATCCGGCTGTAGATATCCGGTAAGGATCTTCATCGTCGTCGTTTTTACCGGCGCCATTTGGTCCTAGCAGACCGACGATTTTCTCCCGCACCGAGGCTGAAAGATACGTCGTGCAACGCCTGTATGTTGCCGTAGGCTTTAGTGAGATGATGTGCTTCGATCATATTCGACACCTTGCTAAGCGATAGAATACTCTAGGGCATATGCAGTCTGGCCCATCAGCTCGGTTACAGCAGACTGGATAAACTGACGCAGTGTATGGAGCGAGTTGAATTGTCGACAAAGGGCTCGATTTCCAGCTGAATCTTAGTTCACGTTCTGACCTTTTCAGTCTCATCGCCTACCCGTCGATCCCTGCACGATCTAGCATTGGATTAGTCGCTGGTTGCTCTCCCATCAGACGGTTGAATCGTCTGGAACAAACGCAACCTGGCCTCGACAAAAGATCTGACCACCATCCAGGAATGACAGTGAAGACACACTGAAGACTCCCATCGGTAATCCACCGCTTCTCGCAATCACCTTCTTCATATAGCTAAATCCATTTCGCTGCGCTTGCCGCGCGACACGGTACCTGTTCCAGCTGCGTACCCAAGATCTCTCCTGACGTTGCATCCACGATTACGTCCGCTGTTTTGCCGCTACCCGTAAAAGTGACCACCCAGACAGGCTGACCGTTGTGCACATCTTGTCGGGCCGGTGCACCATCGATCTCGTCCATGATTCCCACAGTTTCAATTTCTATGCACGCAGTCTTAATCGCTTCAGCCGCGTCGATCGTATTTATCAGACTCTGGTGGGGCTTCGAACCTGGTCGTACACCCAGGTTTAGGTTCTGGGAACGCTCGTGGCCGCCCCGAAGGTGAGAACGACTATCTAGCCGGTCGGGTGTCCTTGAAAGGTGGCCCACTAGGTCCTCAAAGCGATACACGGTCTGGCCATCGATGGCCGTGACGATATCGCCTTCTTGCAGCCCAGCTTCCGCAGCAGGACCGTCCCACAAAATTGAGCTGACCCAAACGCGAACGCCCGCAGCGATCTCGGCCCGCTGGTTGCCTGCACATGACGACCTGGTGAATCCCGGCAGAAATCCTTGTACAGTTCCTACGAGAGGTAGGATAGCAGCCCGATTTCTGTCGTGGTATTCACGCCAACTGAACTAGACTGCCTTACCTGCTATACGCTTTCGTTTGGCCTGTTCAGACTCGGACACGTGTAGGGTCAGGAGGATACTCGCCGCTCTCACCGTTACCTGTCCGCGCTGGCGATAAGTCCGGCCGATGGTCAGGAAGAGTCGATCCCTGAAATCTGCTATCACCAGCTAGCATATGACTTCAATGCAACCATAACTTTAACGATATGCTATATCACTGTCTGAACGATGTTAGGGTTCCATTCGAGCCTCAGTGGTCGGCCTTGCAGTAAGGTCAGTTGGCAACATGGAGCACTCAGAACGCTAGTATTTCTCTTATGATTTGCATGCCAAAACATAACATTTGTGTGCTAGGTTTTTGTTGTACACGCTAGATGTTTGATTGTCTGCCAGGACAGATAGGAAACAGAGGCGAACAGTCAAGCTTCTAGGTTTCGCCGGCTGAAACTGATTGTCGATTTGCAGCGACCTCTGGCTGAGCACCCGCGCAGCTCTGTGAGGATTTGTAAGGAAAAGAGGAGGTATCAATTACTATGTATTGGCGTTATGCACGGCCAACCGTATGGAATGAAATGGAACGTTTGCAGCGGGATATGAACCGGCTGTCAGGAGACGTACCGGGTAGACCGGGGCATGTGTCGAGTTATCCAGCCATGAACGCTGGGGTCAGTGGAGGTTTCAGCCATCGTCAGTGCGGAAATGCCCGGCGTTTCACCAAAGAGATGGAAATATCAGTAGTAGGTGAAAGCCTGACCCTGAGTGGAGCACGCGAACCCGATGATCTGGCTGAAGGCACCAGTATCACCGGCGCGAAACATGCCAGGGCCAGTTTAGCCGCTCTATCGATCTGCCTTTTCGTGTAGACGCAGGTGATGTGCGGGCGAGGTTCCAAAATGGCGTGTTGGCGATTAACTACTTAGCCGCGCCGCCGCTGACAAACCGCGGAAGATTACAGTCGAGATCGAAATAGTGTGAAATATCACACATACGGAGGAATACCAATGTCGGAAAAAACACCATCCCTGGAAATGGACAAAGAAGAGGTTCCGGTGACAGAGGGCGCAGAGCGACCACGCGCACGCCGGCAATATGTACCCCCGCGCTGATATCTATGAGACGGCTGATGACATCATTGTCGTGGCTGACATGCCCGGCGTGGACAAGAACACCGTCGAGGTTCTTTGAAAAGAACGTGTTGAGCATTAGGGGGTATCCAAACATTGAGATACCAGATGGATACTCACCTGCCTATGCCGAATATGAAACTGGCGATTATGTGCGCAGTTTCAACCTCTCGGATCAGATTGATCAGGAACACATTTCGGCTACAGTGAATGAGGGTGTGCTGCGCCTGACATTACCCAAATCGGCCCCGGCTAAGGCGAAGACCATCGAGGTGAAGGCCGCGTAGCTCCCCCTCAGGCCACCATACCCAGGAACTGGAGCAGGATGGCGGCGTCAGCACCGATCTCGGCGACTCGATCGCGCAAGTCACGGAGCAGATCAGCGCTATCCAGGCTATTAACGGGCAAGTCAGCCGGAAGACCAGGCCGCAATTCGCGCCAGGCGTTGACAATGCTCTCGGGCGTTATACTCTTGCTCCGGGTCAGGGCCAGCAATTCCTGGCACGTCCGACCCATAACCTGCCGCCAGGGAATTAGCCAGTTCGTCCTCGGCAACCGTCTCCAGAAAGCGCTGGCGAAACGACACAGTGCAGGTCATGGGCCAACCGGTCGCGGCTACCGTCCCGAAATGTTGGGTAGGCCCACTGTAGTCAAGGCGAGTGAGGACGGCGTGGACGCAGGCCAGCGCCAGATCCGACGGACCGGCGCCGTCGTGGCCAAAATCGAAGCCTGTCTGGCTGTGATGGCGCAAGGACGGTACATTGCTCGCAACCAGCACACCATCGCCGTTACGAAGGCGTTGGGCTACAATGCCCTGGGTCAAACGTCGGGCAGCGTCGACCTGCGTCGCTTCAATCTGGAAAAAGGCAGACTCCTGCTGGGTATCAGAGTCGTTCACACTGCCCTCCTGTATAGCTGCGCATGTATGTAGTGGATGATCTCATTCGAGCGGAGACGATCGCGAGCCACCATCTTACCCACGGTGAAGCCGAACAGAAAACACGCTAGATTCACAGCGATCGTCTCCCGTATGTCTGTTCTAGCCACATTCGAGTGCGATAGTGTAATATACAATAGAGAACAAATGTTCTTTTCTATATACGCGCATTACGATGGGGTGAAGGTTGACACGTACCTGGCCGAACGGACTACCGATCGATACTACAGTGGGCAAGTTGGGCAGCCCCATGGGCTTTGCGCTCAACGGGAACCGGTACCGCGTCCGGCGCATTGAACAACATTGGCAGGTGGACACTGATTGGTGGACAGAGGGCGGGCGCGTATGGAGAGATTATTATGCACTGACTACAGTAGAGGGGATGCTGTGTGTCGTATATCTGGATATGATCAATAACAAATGGTGGTTGGAAAGGGTCTATGACTAGGGTAGACCCTTTCCAATCACCATTTTGTGGCAGATGACAGAGTCGCACATATGTGCTAAACTGTCGGGCATTGATTGGTCCCGTACCCTATACACAATAAGGAGCGTCTCCCCATGGCGTATGACGAAGCCCTGGCCCGGCGCGTGCATAGCATATTGACGCCAGGCGTGGACGTGGTGGAAAAGAAGATGTTTGGCGGCTTGGCGTTTATGGTAAACGGCAATATGAGTGTTGGCGTAAACCAGGAGTCTTTGATGGTACGGGTCGGCAAAGAAGGCTACGAGGATGCCCTGGCGCAACCCCACGCACGGCCTATGGATTTCACCGGGCGGCCCATGCGCGGTTTTGTCTATGTGGACCCGGAAGGTCTTGTCTCCGACACCGACTTGGAAGGGTGGGTGGAGCGCAGCCTCACATTTGTCCTGTCGTTGCCGGCAAAGGGATAGATAGGGTAGACGGATATCGTCTACGTCCCTTGACTACTGTTTACCGTCTACGTAAACGGGATATCATGCCATCACCTACACCTATGCCCGATCCGATAGCAGCGCTGGCGCCACGCGGCAGCGGACACCACTTTGTCTGCTACGCCGATAGCTGCTCAGGTGTGCCCGGCGCATTGCACGAATCTACCTTTGCCGCCGTGAACGCGGTGGTGGCGCGCCTGCATCCGCAACCTGAGTTTATCTGCTTTCCCGGCGACGAGATCGGCGGGCTGACGGCCGATGACGAAGCGTTGCGAACACAGTGGCGGTATTGGTTCGACCACGAAATGGCATGGCTGGACCGGCAGCGCATTCCCCTCTATCACACTACGGGCAATCACACCACCTATGATGCCGCCAGCGAGTCCATCTATCGCCAGGTCATGGCGCACCTGCCGCAGGACGGGCCGCCGGGCCAGGAGGGACTCTCCTACTTCGTGCGCCGTGGCGACCTGCTGTTGGTCTTTGCCAACACGCTGTGGTCGGGACTGGGCGGTGAGGGCCGCGTGGAGACAGAGTGGCTGGAGCGCACGCTGGTAGACCACGCCGATGCGCGTTTCAAGTTGGTGCTCGGCCATCATCCTGTCTTTCCCGTCAACGGCTTTGCCGCATCCTATCAACGCGAGCTGGATATGCAGAGTGGCCGCGCCCTCTGGGCTGTGCTGGTGCGCCACGGGGTGCTTGCCTATCTTTGCAGCCACATTCTGGCCTTTGATGTGCAGGTACACCAGGGCGTGCTGCAGATCCTGACGGCGGGCGCGGGTACGGCGCATCGCATGCCCGAGGAACAGGAGTACCTCCATTGTGTGCAGATGGCGCTGGACACGCAGGGCTTGCGCTATCAGGTGCTGGATAGGGATGGACATGTTCGCGAGGGGCTGTCCTGGCCCTTGAGGCTACCGCCTGTATCGACATGGCCACGCTGTGCCGGGTGAGCAGGCTTCCCCGCCTTGGAGAAGACACAGAGACTGACACAACGACGAGTATGGCGTGGCACTTTTGCGGTGTCTGTCCACCGGCGGATAACGGCGCGCCACAGACCCTGCTCAGCGCCTGGAATCCCGGTTCGGCGTTGGCGCCGCTCTGGATCGGACTTCTGGGTTCGGAGAACCGGCTGGGCGTGCTGCTCAGCCCGCAGCCCGAACGCAGCCCGCATCTCTGGCATGGGCCCACACTGGCGCCGGGCAGACCTTTCTCGTTGCAGGTCGTCCTGCATTCGGGTATGGGACCGGGTGGCTTGCTCTGGCGTTGGGACGATAGGTCGCCATGGTCTTCGCTGTTGGGTGCGTCCGCCTGGGGTGTGGAACGGCTGCAGTGGCCGGCACAATGGGGTGTGGGACACGGGCAGCGCGGGCCGGATGATCGCCCCTTCCGCGGCCGCGATCTGCGTGTGGCATGGACCTCGCCGATTGTGTATTTGTACATGCGTCGCCTGTAGACACGAGGTGACTTGTTCTCGATATGTTCTGAACATCGTGGGCAACACTCAGTGCTATGATCGCTATGTACTCATAAGACAGCACCTGGATGCTCATCGCAGGCATAACTTCGTTCGGTAGATGATCGTGGGAGCCAGTATAAGGACAAAGAGCGCGCTCCGGTGGCGCTTTTTTGCGTGACGTGACCAGAAATGTCAGCTTTCTAGGGGATAGCTGTCGACAATTGTCTCTTCTATTGGTGCTGTCAATCTGGTATCCTGTAAGGAGCAGGAGTTTGATGCGGGCTCTCCGGCCCTGTGCTGTACCACTGCCGCAGATTCGTCTCAACCGCCTGTCGTTCTATCAGGATGCCTTCACGCGTAACATGAGATTGGAGGTGCGAAGGGCTATGAGAGGTTATCGTGTAGCACGACGCCGATCGCCGCCTTGGCATGAACCGCACACGCATCATCTTTTTTGTCGTCATTGCGCTGATGCTGGCCATCGCCGCCGTTTCGCTTTCGCTGCAGGTCATCGACGCCAGTTTCCTCACCCAGCTCTACATCGCCGACCACCATCTTCTCGCTGGGTGTCCTTGTCGTCGATTTTCTGGGCCTGCTGGGTGAGGACCACGGACACGATTCCGATGGCACGACGCCGATCACTTCGGCATGATCTCGGGCATAGCGACATGGATACAGGCGGCCACGGCCATGGTGACGGAGACCTGGACATGCACGTGGACGGCGACCTGGCTGACTTCGACGGCGCCGCCATGGACCACGTAGATGATGTAGGCCATATGGATGAGGCGTTGGACGCAGCACGCGATCCATGACGGCGGCATGATGCCCCTGCCGACATCGATGATGTAGATGTCGACAGCGTGGAGTCCAGTTGGCCGGGGGGCCGATCCTGGCGGCCATCCAATATCTGCGCATGTTTGTCTATTTCTGCCTGGGCTTTGGACCGCTGGGACTGGTCAGCATGGCGGTCAAGTGGCAGCGCATCGCGCAGCCTGCTGTTGGCGACGGCAGGTGGAATCCTGGGCGTGGTTCTGTCCCGCCTGATCTACCGCTTCCGGCCTGCCGATACGAGCTCGCTGGTGACCGACCGTGATCTGCTCTATGCAGAGGCCACGGTGACCATCCCGCTCACCCATACTGACATGGGACGGGTGCGGGCGCATGTCGGCTTGAATGTGCAAGATCTCTACGCGTTGGCTGCGCGCGATGGCGTCGCTTTCGGCAAGGGCGACACGGTACAGATCGTGCGCACGGCCGACAAGTGTGTCTATGTAGAGTAGATGGCCCAGTGGGGAATCTATCTGATCTGACATGATGGCAGGCTGCATACAGTACTTGCGTCCAACAAGTTTGCGAAATAGGAGGAGGTTCTATGCCTGTTGAAATTTCTGGGTTGGTGGCAGGGCTATTTGCCCTACTACTATTCATTCTGGTATTGGCGCTGCTCCGGCTCTTCATCCGGGTCTGCCCTTCTAACCAGATCCTGGTCGTCACCGGCGGCAGCGGCGCCGTGGTCGGCGGGCGCAAGTATGGCTTTCGCCTGCAGAAAAGCGGCTGGACGGTGGTGCTCCCGTTTATCCAGCGTGTCAGCAGGTGGATATGACCATCATTCCCATCAATGTACGCGTGGAAGGGGTCAATTCCGCCAACGGCATCAAGGTCGGCGCCGATGCCACAGCCTGTGTCTGTGTGGACGACCAGAACGAGACGCTGCTCTACAGCGCCGTGCAGCAGCTGCTGGACAAATCGCGCGACGAGATTCGCAGACCAGATCCAGCAGACCATGGTCGGCAACTTCCGCGCCGCACTCAACAAGACGACGCCACTGCAGGCCATCGGCATGGTGGAGAGCGCGGAAACAGACAGTGATGACGAGTTTGTCGAACTAACGGGCAAACCGCTTAGCGCACGTCAGAGAGAGCGGCAGCGCTCAACAAGAGCAACGGCGCCGCCAGCGAGGGCGAGCGAGCCCTTTTCCGCAGCTTCTTGTTGGACGACTGCCAGGGGGATCTCAGCACGTTTGGCATTGAGGTGGTCTCCGTCTCCATGCAGCGTGTCTGGGACACGTCCAACTATATCGCCAACCTGGCCAACAAGACCCTCTCACGCAAACGCAGAGACGTTGAGGTAGAGGAAGCACGGCTGCGCGCCCAGGCCGAACGCGCCGAGTCCGACGCCGAGCGGCGAATGGAGGTGGCGGAGAGCCAGGCCAATGAGCGAATCATCGCCGCCCACCAAGAGGTAGAACTCTACCGCCGCGAAACGAATGCCCAGATTCGCCAGGCCAAACTGGAGGCCGATAGCGCCATCTCCGAGGCCTCTAGCCAGGGCCAGCGCAGCGTGGAAGAGCAGCGTGTGGAGACTGCAGACGCTGCGCAATATGTCTGAGGTGACGCTGGAAGCGGAAGCATACCGCGCCGCCGCTGAGATCCTGGCCGAAGGCGAAGCCGAAGCCGTGCGCATTGTGCGCCAGGCCCACAACGATCTGCTGGATCAGAAAGTGGAACTCATCAGGGAGAACGGCGACATCGGCAAGCTGGTGCTCTTTTTCACCCAGCTACCCTCCCTGTTCGAAACCTACCAGGAGCATGCACAGACACACCACGTGGAAAGCCTGTTGGTGCTCAACGAGCAGGATGGATTCAACCGTGCGGTCAACCGCGGCCCGGCGGCGCTGGTGGACTTCGTGCGCCAGTTGGAAGCAGGCTTTGGCATCGATATCCGGCAGCTGATGGGCAGCCCGAATATCGAGAATGGAGGACACTAGAGACCATGGTAATCGTAACTATTGCCCTACTCACACTCTTAGTGTTGATCGTAGGCACCCTGACGGCCCAGATCTTGTCCAAGATGCGGCTGGTACCGCCCAGCCAGTTGGGCGTCGTGCACGGCCGCAACGGCAGCTTTAGTCTGGTGCGCGGTGGGCGCGTCTTTGTCCTGCCCCTGATCAACCGCTTCGACACCATGGACCTGAAACCGCAGACGACCAGCGTGGAGGTTGAATCGGCGATTGCCAAGGGTATCGTGCCCCTGACGGTCACGGCCACGGTCAGTTTTGCCGTAGCCCAGTCCGAACGCGGTCTGATCAACGCGGTCAAACGCATCTTGCACCTGACCGACGATTGGACCGATCTGCGCGACATCGCCACCTCCATCATCGAGGGCCATCTGCGCGACTCCATTGCCGCTATGACGCCGGAAGAGGTGATGAGCCAGAAGGATCAGTTGATCCAGAACATGATCAAGGTGTGCAAATCTGACCTGGAGGAGATCGGTCTGGAGATCACCACCATGAATATCGCCGATGTGGACGATCACCGGCTGGAAGGGGTGGATGAACCTGATCTCTACATTGCCCTGCTCAAGCGCGTGCAGACGGTCAATGCCGAAACCCAGTCACGGCGGGCCAAGGCGGAAGCCCTGGCCAGGGCCAAGGAGGAGCAGGAAACACGCCGTGCCGATGTAGAGGTGCGCGAGCTGCAGAACGAGCGGCAGAGCATCGAGGCCCAAGCCAAGGTGCTGCTGGCCGAAGAACGGCAGCGCGGCGCTGTGGGCGTGCAGGAAGCGACGCGCAACGCCGAGTCCGAGCTGGCCGGTATTCGCGCCCAGATCGAAGCCGAGAAAGCAGCGCATTGAGATGGTGCGCCAGCAGCTAAAGGCCAACGTGATTGTGCCTCCCCAGGCGCGAGAAGTCCAAGCAGATCGAGGAAGCTCATGCAGCAGACTGCGGAGATCCGCGGCCGCGCCCAGACCGAACTGGATCAGCTGCGCCTCACCATCGAGATCTTGCAGTCGGGCAAAGGAGTTGGGGCATCCGCCTACCTCATCGAGGTGTTCAAAGACCTGGTCGACCACTTTGCCGGGGCGATGGAACTCTTCCCGGTGGACCATGTGTCCGTGATTGCGGGCAGCAATCCACAGACAGGGCCTATCTCAGCCATCCATCCCAATGCCCTGGACACCGAGCTAACCCGGCGCATCGGGGAGGTACTGGGCGTGGACGGCAACGGCGCTAAAACGGCTGGCAGCGCAACGGGTTAGCTGCGAAGCCGTCAGTTCAGCCTTTCCGCTCCATAGTAACGTATGCGAAACCGCTTACAAGGCGCGGGTACACCACCATCTTCCTGGAAGTTGTGAACTTCCAGGAAGATGATTTTTCTTGTGAAGGAGATCGCCAGGGCGTAGGCTAACGTATATATGAGACGCACGAATCTCACCGGCACGGTTTGCCCATTTTTACCTGAAACCGCATCCTGCAGCACTCACCCCTTTAGTGCCCCCACGGTCAATCCAGAAACGAACTGCTTCTGCATGGCCAAGAAGACAATAACGATAGGCAAGGTACTGAGGAAAGAGCCGGCCATGATAGTCCCGTACTGGATCTCGTAGGGGCCGGACATGGTGGCAATGCCGAGAGGCAACGTGTACAACTCGATCTTGCTGAACACAATGAGGGACCAGATAAAATCGTTCCAGGCCATGGTAAAGAAGAGGGTGGCCACTACGCCCAGGCCGGGCTTGACCAATCGCCGTGCAATGCGCCAGAAGATATCCAGGTATCGCAGACAAGAAATCCTTTTCGCCGCCACAAATGGTATACGTACATTCGCATGATTTTCGTTCGGATTGGGTGTACACCACAGCCCCAAAGGAGGTCAGAGACCATGACAGAGTCACTCAGCGCCCACTACCTGGCTGACATCAATGACCGCTTCCGCACCTATAAGTCGATGGCAGACAGGGCAATGGCACAGATCGACGACGAGGCGTACTTCGCCATTCTCGACCCGGAGGCGAACAGCATCGCTATTCTGGTCAAGCATATGGCAGGCAACGCGCACTCGCGCTGGCGAGACTTCCTTATAACAGACGGTGAGAAGCCAGACCGCGACCGGGACAGCGAGTTTGAACTCTACGAAGAGGATACACGCCAGTTCTGCAAGAACGCTGGGAGGCGGGCTGGCAGCTCCTGTTCGGCGCCGTCGACCCGCTGACGCCAGACGACCTAATGGCCACTGTGACCATTCGCGGTGAGCCGCATACGGTGGTCCAGGCATTGAATCGCCAGTTAGCCCACTGCGCTTACCATGTCGGCCAGATTGTGTTGCTGGCCAAACATGCCCGGTCTGAGGGGTGGGAGACCTTGAGTATTCGCCCGTGGCCAGTCGGAACAGTTCAATCAGAAAGTATGGCGCCGGAGATAGGTTTCTACGGAATAGCCTATTCTGTCGCCCGAACTGTCAACAGGTCAATGAGCGGATCGAATGTGGCGTTGAAGCGGCTGGCGCCCCCCCGCTGACCTCTATTTCCGCCACCGCTTCCTTCAATGCCCATTTCGGCAAAGCGCGCGCGCGTTCTTCCTCCGACATGTTTTGCATCTCCGCTCGAAAGACAGCACGCTCTTCCTCCGACATGTTGGCGAACGGCCCTCCTCCTTGCTGCCCCTGGCCAGATCGGCGCAGACGAACCTGATGGCACTTCGATGCCTTGGCTTTCCGCCCAGCTGGACAGGTTATCACACGCGTCAATTGCATGGCGGCGATGGCCTGCATTTGGGGCGCCGCCATAGCGCCCTCAATCTGCTTGAGAACGGCGTTTCGTTCAGCCGGGCTGCGCAGATCTTCGCTGCGAAGTGCAAGCCACAGGGGCAGCAAGTTATAGGATTGAAAGATGAATCCAATCTTTCTGCTGCGCACCGCCACCAACTGATCTCGATCCATACGACTGACGTCCTCTTCGTCCAGAATGTACACACCGCTGGTCGGTTGGTCCAGGCAGCCCAGGATATTCAAAAGCGTTGATTTGCCTGAGCCGGACGGACCCATGATGGCAACAGACTCCCCTCGCTTTACCCGCAGGTCAATGCCGCGCAAAGCCTGGACGACGATGGCACCTTCCCCGTAGACTTTGGTCAGGCTATCGATATCGATTACGTTGTCATTCGTGGTTTCTGAATTATCCACTATTGCGCTTCACCCGTGCTCACCGTTTCACCTGGTTCCACAGCCGAAAGGATCTCGGCACTGACAAAATCCCGTATCCCCATCTCAACCGGACGCATCTCCAACTCGCCATCCGGCTGTACGACAAAGACCGCATAGAGATTAGGTCCTAGCTCACGTAAAGCCTGCACGGGAACGAGTGTTGTGCCTAGAGCTTCGCCGGCGATCACCTCTACTTCAGCGTTCATGCCAAAGAGCACGGTAACGGGATGTTGGGCCGGGTCAATGCTTGCCCATACCTGGATAGCCGAGGCACCGTCCACATCCACCAGGGCCGGTTCAATTCGTACGATCTCGCCGCTGAATTCGATATCTGAATACGCTTCAAGGATCACGCTGACCGGATTTCCCACGGTTACACTTGGCAGATCCAGTTCCTCTACCCAGAAACGTACCAGGAGGCTATTTCGATCGGCCAGACTCACAATAGCTTCTGATCCTACCTGTTCGCCGACCTGGGCATTAACAGCGCTGACTACGCCATCAAAAGGTGCCTTGGTCGTGCAGCCTTCCAACTGGCGTACAGCGGCATCCATGTCAAGCCGCGCCTGCTCGGATGTCTAAGCGGGCGTTATCCAGTTCGTCCGCAGAGGGTCCATCCAACAGGTCAACGAGCTGGGCCTGGGCCTGGGCAACACCGGCTTGGGCAGCAGCA
The DNA here is from genome assembly GCA_963851365.1 of uncultured delta proteobacterium. Lineage (GTDB taxonomy): Bacteria > Desulfobacterota > Binatia > DP-6 > DP-6 > CAVQLX01. The sequence continues at coordinate 49,882 of CAWKPA010000005.1, forward strand.
AGCACAAGCGAATCTGGATCCTGTTCCAGGGCAGTAAGCTGGACCTGTGCATCGGCAACCGCGGCCCGGGCTGAAGAAATCTGTGATTGCGTCGCATCGATCGCGGATAGGTTATACTGCGCCAGGGCCTTCTCATAGGCGATAGTTGCTTGCTGCAATGCCGCTGCCTGGCTACTTGCTCCCCGTTCACCCTGCCATGCGACGCTGTCATAGTCGCCCTGCGCGAGGCGCAGGGAAATTTCCGCAACCATCAAATCGGCTTTCAACACTGCGCTTTCATCCTCAGACATGCCAGCGAGGAGTTCGTTCAATTCCTGTTCAGCGCTGATGAGTTGATTGCGTTCGGCTCTTAATTCTTCTTCTGATGCGGGATGGAGCACGTTGTTCAAGTTTGTCTGCGCTTCAGCTAGATTCGCCTGCGCGGTGGCAATATCGGCCGCACTCGGATCTGTCAAGAGTGCAGCCAACCCGAGTTCAACTTGCCGTTCATTGATCCCGGCCTGGAGTACCTGGGCGCGACAGTCAGTATCATCCAAATAGGCGAGTCTATCGCCGACCGCCACCTGGTCGCCCACGTGGACATCGGTTCCGGCCAGAATACCACTGGTTTCAAAACCCAAACTGACCTCGACCGCCGGCAGGAGGGTGCCCACGCCGCCGACGGAGATCACAAGATCGCCTTGGCGCACAGGTGCGGTTCTAATCTCGGCCTGCCCCGTCTGCGTAACCCGATCTTGCGTATAGATATTGGTATAGTAGTAGTATCCGCCGCCAACGGTGAACACCAGGAGTATGATCAGCAAGATCCATAATGTTCTACTGCTCACGTTATTAGGATTGATGACCCAAATCATCGCCGTCGCCACTACCATACTTCCGAAAAGACGGAGAATCCAGTTTAGCCGACACAAATATGCACCAGAAAGATTCTATCACATTGCCGCCGGTTTTTGCGTTATTTGACTGGCGGATCTCATACATCATGCGGTCTGAAAGCTTCAGCTTTGTAATGGCTGGGCACAACCAATTAAGCTTATGATATACACGGAAAATGTTCAGAAGGGGGTGCAGCCAGTGGCCGCACCCCCCTTGAGAAGTCTTTTCTACACTGTAAAGCGAGTCTGCCTACAGATTACTGGTGTCCGGCGTTTCCACATCCGGGGTTTCGAACTGCGATCCATCGAAACCACGACGGAAGCCGGGGAAGCTGCCTCGCCCCCCAGAGCCGCGCTCATGATCGAATCCGCCGAAATCGCGCATACCACCTCGCTTGTCGAAACCACGCGGATGATCAAAGCCGCCAAATCCACGGAAACCACCCTTGTGATCGCCGAGGAGGTTGTCGGCCTGCTCCTGCGTGATCAGGCCTGCTTCGACTGCCTTCTTCAGCGCGGTGTCAATAGCCTCGCTCGCCGCATCACGCATCATCTTCATGACCGTCAGGTCATTTCCCTGGGCCTCGGTGAGCAGGCCGGCTTCAACGCCTTTCTCGATCATACTGTCACACGCGGCGCCCAGCTCCTCTTCGCTAATGCCCAGAGCTTCGGCCAACAGCGCGTCGGTGTTCTCATTGCCCTGGAAACGGTGCATGATGCCAAACCAGATGCCCCCACGCTCCTTCAGCTTTGCGGCCTGATCTTCGGTCAGCAGCCCGTCGGCCACAGCCTGGTCCAGCGCGCTTTCGGCGGCTGCCAGGTGCGCGGCTTGAAGCTCTGCTTCGGTGATACCCAAGGCGTTGGCCAGCAGTGCGCTGCCGTTGTCAAAGCCACGGCCCATACTACGACCAAACCCACCCGGTCCGCCGCGGGTCAACATCAGTTCTCCGCTACCCATTTCCGGCTGTGCCTGAGCCGCGGCAGCTTCTGTATTCAGGGCAAACCCCCACAGTACTCCCACGGCGAGCACCAGAGCCGCAATACTGCCGACTAGAATGCGCGTCCATCGTTTCCTACCTGTCATGGTCAAATCTCCTTCGTTTTTAATGTCGATCTAGACGTTCGGTTCGCACCAGCATGACGGCCATGCCGGATATGACCCTACTCTATCGAAGGATTGTTCAGAACTTATGAAGAAGTGATTGAGGATTTGTTTGTATGCTTTCCGGCAAGAGGAATTGGAACTATTGAGGAAAACTCAATGCATCCGGGCGTCTGCGCTGGTACTGTGCAGCCTGATGGAGAAAGGCCTGCAGACGCGTCTGAATGTTTGTGCTACCCTGCCCATTGTAGATCACATCCAGCCACGGAATCTGATCCAGACCGGAGCGCAGATGCGGCCCCATACCCGCAGTGATGAGACCTGGCATACACCCAAAGGGCATGACATTGACAATGCCGCTCAAACCACAGCCGGCAAGTTCAATTGCCTTGCCCATGCTGAGCACCGCCTCTGTCCCCAGGTACGGCTCGTAACCATACTCGCGCAGCGGCTCCATCAAGTGGGAAATTGGGGTTTCGTAGGGAAAGGTGAGCAGGTGGGCGACGGGCCGGACCAGACGGCGTTCACGCGCCCGCTGATAAACGTCCACCAGCGACATCAACAGATGATCTCGGTAGCGACCGAGATAACGAGTGATCTTTTTGACGGCCCAGTTGGTATAGTAGAGCCACTCCATCATGGAGGCAAGCACCACTTCGCCGCCTGCCGCCTCGATTTGACGAATCAGATTCTGGTTGGCGAAATCGCTGAAGCGCAGGAAGATCTCGCCGACCATGCCGATAACCGGACGACGCTGGCTGCGATTGACGTGGCAAGGAAGCAAAGCCATCGCCGATCCATTCCATGGCCTGCACTAACCGGCGCCCGCCGTTCTCCTCGACCGCGGCCACGATGCGGTCGAGGCTCAGCTGACAGAGCCGGTCGGTGGCTCCTGGCTCCTCTTCATAGGGACGATACTCATGACGCAGCTTCTGCAGCGTATCGAGTGCCACGATCCCTTCCCACGCCAGCTTGCGAAAAGCCGTTGGACGGTCGCCGAATCCTTGATAGGCGTTGGCTGCCGAGGGCGAGAGGATTTCCAGATCCTCCAGTCCGTGCTGGTCGAGGATACTGCGCTGTAAGACGTGATATTGCCCAAAGCGACAGGGGCCCTGGGCGGTCGGCATGAGCAGGGCCGAGCGCGCCGGATCCAATTTCTCGTGCTGCACAAAGCGGATAATGTCACCGGTGCTGATCAGACAGGGCAAGCACTCTTTGCCGCTCACCAGATCCAGGCCGAGAGTCATCGACTCCTCGTCGGAAGGTGGCATGACCCGGTTAGGCACGTTGTGGGCACGAAGCGCCGCGCTCAACACATAGGCGTGGTCGCACATAGGCGGGATCAGCAGGGTCTTGTTCACAGCGTCCATCAGCTAGTCCTCAATCTAGACCAAACATAACGTGAAAACTGCTGGATGATTGTCTGGTGCGACTCACTGTCCAGGACGGTCTTTCTCAGGACAGTAGCTTGCGGATAGTGAGTCGCACCGAGGCAAAAACCTATATCGAGCTGATTCGGTTTTGGGACAGAATGCCGGAGCGCATGCGCAGACTCTCGAAAAAGGCTTCACAACGCGTGATGATGCCCGCATCGGCCGTGTGTTCGTCCAACTCCAATTCCAGGAAGGGCTTGCCCTGCATCATATGCCGGAAATAACCTACCAGGAACGAGTCCGGCCCACAGTTGAAGTTGGTTACATAGATGGCAGAGAGTCGGGGATCCTCGCGAATGAGTACCGCTGCGGCCAGGATATCTTGGCCACAGCGCCAGAACATGTTGGCATAATCATCGGAGATGTCTACCGTCTCCACCGGCAAGAAATCCATAGGTACGGGCAGAACGCCCATCTTGCGCAACTTATAGGGTAGATCCTGATTGATCCCTGCATCGCTGGTATTGTAGGGCCGGCCGACCAGGACTGCCAGCGGCCATCTATCACCGGCTTCATGCAAGAGCGCATTACCGCGCCGCCGGAGTGTGGCATAAAAAGCGTCCTGTGCTTGCTGGGCGCTGTGCGCCGCCTTACTTACGCGCCGGTCGCGCGACACCCAGTTCGCGCGCCAGTATCTTAAGTTCGCGGCGCCAAGCCGCTTCCCAGAGCATGTGCATCGGCGCGGTGACCATGCGCGCCCCGTGGCCGGCCATGTCCATGGCGGCATTGACCAGATAGGGTGAGCTTGAGATGAGCGGGCAGTACGTATTCTCCGCCTGACCTGGCGCCACATCCTCTCGGCTGCTGATACTGGGCAGGAAAACCACATCCACCCCTTGCTGCAACAGGTCGGCTACATGGCCATGCAGAATCCGCATGGGATGACAGGCTTCCACTACGGCAAACTCGGCGGTCGCGCGCAGAGTCTCTGCATTGGTCGAAGCCGAGAGCACAATATCCATCTCTAGGGCATCAAAAAAAGTGTGCCAGAAGGGGAACATATCGTAGAAAATGAGAGCTCGCGGGATTCCAACGCGCATACGGCCACTGCGTGGCGACGGCGCTTCGATAGCCGCCCAGAAGCATCGCCTCGCGCTCGGCAAAGAGATCGGGGATGGCCTGAACATCAAAATGACGCTTGCGACCGGCCTCCTCAAAACGGTCGCAGCGCGCCCCATAGAAGATGGGCAGCTCGCCGGCAATGGACACCTTGTTGATGTCGCACAGGTTGGGGCACGCCTGACAGACGAAGGCTTGAGCCTGATAGGTGCGCTGGCGCAGGTCAAAGCCCCTAAAGCGTGTCTTCGGCGCTGCACCGTTCTGCGTACGTCGCGGCCATCTCCTCACGCGCCAGCAACGACGCACCGATTGCACCACTGATTTCATGGTGAGGAGGAACCACAATCTTGCCTCCGGTGCGCGCCTGGAAGGCTGCCTCCACGCTGGCATTGGACGCGACGCCGCCCTGGAAGAAGACATTACGGCCAATGGGTCTCTTGTTGACAACGCGATTGAGGTAATTCTCTACCACAGCGTAGGCCAGCCCGGCGATCAGATCGTTGTGGATCGCGCCCTGCTGCTGGTGGTGAACCAGATCGCTTTCCATAAATACTGTACATCGTTCTCCCAACGCCAGAGGGCAGCTTGAGCAGAAGGCTGATTGGCTGAAGTCACGACGGATGCTGATACCCAGCTTCTCCGCCTGCTCTTCCAGGAACGAGCCCGTTCCGGCGGCGCAAGCGGTGTTCATGGTGAAGTTGACAACGGCGCCGTTGTCCAAACTGATATACTTGCTGTCTTGTCCCCCGATCTCGAAGATGGTATCTACCGTCGGGTCGACGAAAATGGCGGCGCGAGCCTGTGCAGTAATCTCACTGCGCACCACGTCTGCGCCGATGTAGTCGGCAGTCAGGTAGCGGCCCGAGCCTGTGGCGCCGACGGCTATAACCTCCACCTTTTCGGCGATCTCAGCAGCGACCTCGGCCAAACCGCGCTGTACGGCCTCCAGGGGCTGGCCGGCTGTAGGAAGATAACGATGAGCAAGAAGCGCGCCATCTTCCCCCATCACCGCGACCTTGGTTGTAACCGAGCCCACGTCTATCCCGAGGCAGACCGGTACGCGCAGGATCGGGTCGCCGTCGCAATCCGATCGAGCCACCGGCAGCGCCGACTTATCTTCCGCCAGGTTGAGCAGTGGCGGCAGTTGTTTGAGGCGATGTTGCGTGTGCCCCATGCCAGTGAGTTCGGCGAAGTCCTGGAATGTGAGCGCACCGTTCTCCGGCTCCTCTTCCATGGCCAGGAAGGCCGCACCCAGGGCGGGCATCAAGTGCGGGTGTTGGGGAACAACGATCTCGTCGGGGTTCAGTTCCAGTACACGTTCAAAGGCGCGTACAACACCCTTGTTGTAGGCTACACCGCCCTGGAAAAGCACCGGGGGTGTGAAGGCCTTTCCGCGGCCGATAACGCTTTTGAAATTGCGGGCGAGGGCCATACCGAGACCGGCAAGAATATCTGGCAGTGGTGTACCTCGCTGCTGAAGATGGATCATGTCGGACTTGGCAAAAACCGTGCAGCGACCTGCTATGCGCGCCGGAAGGTCAGACAATAAGGCCAGACGGCCAAAATCGTCTTCTACAGAGATGCCCAATCGGTCGGCTTGCTGATCCAGAAACGAGCCGGTACCGGCTGCACACAGGTTGTTCATGGCAAAGTCGGCCAATACCAACTTGTTGCTGGGCTCGTCCCAAGTTACGGACATATATTTGCTGTCCTGACCGCCGATCTCGATGATGGTGCGCACATGGGGATAATAGTGGCCCACGGCAGCAACCTGAGCCACTAGTTCGTTGATGTGGCCCACGCCGATATGGGCGGCGATAGGTCCGCCGCCCGACCCGGTTAATCCGGCTGAGAGCACGAATTCTGGACCAACTTCTTGGGAAATGGCCTCTATGCCGGCCAACAGGGTTTGGCGCGGTTGACCGCGGGCACGGAGATAACGCCAAGCCAACAGAGTCTCACTTGAGTCGAGGACAACGATCTTCACCGTCGTAGACCCGACATCGACGCCCAGATGGAACCCGCGTCTCACAGTATTCCCTCCCATGGAGATGTTGAGGAGTGTTGGTCTCAGGTCAGGTTGTGTTTGTGGTCTATGTGCAGGGCGAAAGATTGGCGGCGCCAGGGATGACAGGGAGTTGGTGTTGAATACGCTGCGCACTGACCGATCTGTTCGCCTCGGACCGACGAAGCATTAAGATGGTAGTTAGTGTACCACATTTGTCAAATATAGCCAGCGTCAGCACCAAATAATGTGAAGAATGGTAGCGTGGTTTAGTTGCTGTACCTGCCTGGCGGTGGCGACAAGATTTCAGATCCTGAGATAGGTATCGAATCATGGGAGATAAGACTGAGGAAGACGATGCCTTCAACCAAAACAAGAGAAGTCTTTGTCATGCAGCGAGGCCGCACGACGGCGGTTGGGGAGATCGGCGGAAAGGCGAAACGGGACAAAGATCTACGATTGTCGACGCCGAAGGGGGAGCGCTTACGCTCAGCCGACTAGGATGGGTCATCAGACCGCATAGAGAACCTGTTCAGTGTCAAGATCGATCCAGCGGATCTTGTCGGTCGGGAATCGCAGCCAGATATCTTGGTTCGGCACTGCCTCAAAAGTCGGATGGGTCGAGACTTTGACCGTGTCGCTGCCGATCTGAATGGTGAGCAGGTTCTGCGAACCGAGCGGCTCGACCACAAGCACACGCACGCGTAAGGCATCTGCCGCCGGCTGGCTGAGCGTTTCCATGTTTTCAGCGCGAATCCCCAGCAGGATAGGCTTCCCGTTGTATGCTGCCAGGATTTCTTGCATCCCGCTATCGGGGGACAGCCGGAAATCGCCAATGAGCACTTCCACCTTGCCGTTCTCCTGCCGGACCTGACCTTGCATAAAATTCATGGGCGGGTTGCCGATAAAGCCACCCACAAATCTGCTGCTGGGTAGATCATAGACGCGCATGGGCTGATCGACCTGCTCGAGCACGCCATCACGCATGACTGCAATGCGGTCCCCCATGCTCAGGGCTTCAATCTGATCGTGGGTGACGTAGATCGTGGTTGCGTTAATCTCGGCAAGCAGACGCTTGAGTTCGGCGCGCATCTCTAGCCGCAAGAGAGCGTCCAGGTTGCTAAGCGGTTCGTCCATCAGCAGTACCTGGGACTGCATGGCAATGGCCCGCGCCACCGCCACGCGCTGGCGTTGGCCACCGCTCATCTGGCCCGGACGCCGTTCGAGCATGTTCTCGATGTGCAGGAGTTCCGCCGCCTGGTGCACGCGCCGGTCCATCTCGGCCTTCGTCGACCTTGTTCATCTTCAGGCCAAAGGCGATATTGTCGTACACCTTCATATGCGGGAAGATGGCGTAACTCTGAAAGACCATAGAGAGTCCCCGCTTCGCGCGGCGGCAGATAGGTCACATCTCGCCCGCCGATACTGATGCGTCCCCCATCGGCCATACCCAACCCAGCTATGGCGCGCAGAAGCGTGGTCTTCCCACAGCCACTCGGCCCCAGTAGCACCACAAACTCCTGATCATGTACAGTCAGCGAGACATCGTCAACGGCGACGAACTCACCAAACATCTTGGATACATTCTCGATTGTGATCTCAGCCATACGGGCTTTTCCTATTTACTCACCTGTCCCCACATATTGAACAGGTAGCGACGGATGAAAAAGATAAAGATCAGGGCCGGTACCATCATGAAGAAGGCGCCGGCAAACTGGTACGGCTGTGACGACTGGCCCAAGGCTTTGAAGACCTGCGCCGGTAGTGTGCGGTTACGAATCGTCAGAATGCTGGCGGCAAAGACTTCGTTCCAGGACATGACGAAAGTGAAAATCGCTGCAGCAGCAATGCCGGGCGTGACCAATGGTAACACCACGCGCCGAAAGGCCTGAACGGGCGTACAACCAAAGACCTGGGCAGCTTCTTCCAGTTCATAGGGGACGCTGGCGAAGACACTGCCGATGATCAGGATCGTGGTGGGCAAGCGTTAACGCCGTATGCATGAGCGCCAGGCTGTAGACGCTGTCGAACATGTTCAGATTGATAAAGATCACGACCAGAGGCACAGCCAGAATGACGATTGGAAAGGCGCGCACGGCCAGGATGGAGAGCCGAAATGCATCGCGCCCGACAAAAAGATAACGGGAGACGGCATAGCCGGCCGGCGCTGCAATAAGGGTCGACAGCACCAGCGTGATGATAGCCACAATGATGCTGTTCACGATCCCCTGAAGAATACCTTCCGACGTGAGGAAGAACCGCATTGTTTCAAACGAGAAGGGGATGAAGGGCAGCACACCTTTTGGGTAGGCGCGCACCGTTTCCGGCGTGGTGAAGGCCATGGAAGCAATAAACCAGATGGGCACTAGCACCCAAAGACAAATCAGGGTCGCCACCAGATAGGCAAAACCGCGGCTCACCTTCTGCCTGCGCAGCGCGCGCCGCTGGATCTCCAGCATCTCCTGAGATGCCTGAGCGCGTCTGATTTCTGTCTCGACCTCGTTTGCTTCTGCTACAGTCATTCGGTGGTCTCCTCCTGTGATCGTACTGTACGCAGGTAGAAGATGGCGCTGATCATCGACAGCATCAGAATAAAGCCCGCATAGGCTGCTGCCACGTTGATGTTGCGCAGCTCTGAATACTGCCGAAAGGTTTCGTTGGTGAGTACCGTTACCACATCCCCGCCGCCCAGGGCAATGACAACGGCGAATACCTGTAGTGCCAGAATCGTGCGTAAAATGAGTGCGACCTGTAGGCTGGGACGCAGCAGTGGTAGAATGACATAACGAACCCGTTGTCCGAGACTGGCGCCAAAGACCTCGGCCGCTTCCAGCACTTCGTTGGGAATTGCCTGCAGTCCGGCGACCACGATCACCATGACGATGGCAGTCGCCCGCCATACTTCGGCAAGCCAGACGGCAATGATGATCCAGTAACGGGTCTCGGCGGTCAGGTAGGCAATCGGAGCATCGATGAAGCCCAGACCCTGCAAGATGGTGTTGAGATAGCCGTTCTGCGTAAAGATAGCAAACCAAAGAATGCCCACGGCCAGGTCCGAGACGCCAAGCGCAATCGCAAAGATATAGAGAAAGAACGAGGTCCCTCGCAGTTGCGTCTGAATGACCAGCGCCATAACGATGGCCAGAGCAAATTGGACAGGAATGATCAGAACCATCAGGAGCAGAGTAGTAAGGGTTGCAGGCCAGAAGAAGCGGTCGTTGACCATCTTCTCGATGAACTTCGTGGTTAGCTGCCCTGCATTGCCACGATCGACGCGCCCTGTCTCTTCGTCTCCATAGACCTGGATGTAGCGCGATTGCGCCCAACCTTCCGCCGTCTCACCACCCTCGTCATCCCCGCGTATCAAGTACCAGAGTTCCAATGTAGTCTGATCAACGATTTCAACAACAGCACGCGCCTCGAGCTTTCCCGCCAAGTCGGATAGAGCACTGGGCTCTGCATGTACATTGGTCAGCGGATCGGCGCCGCTGGCCAGCTTGCGGCGCACGGTTCCCGCCAACGGCTGCCCGTCGTTATCCTCTTCACGCACGCGGATGCGAGTTTCGGGCACCCAGCCTTCCACGGTCTGGCCTGAACCGTCCTGGCTGCGAATCTGGAACCAGATCTCAGTGGCGATGTTGCGCTCTTCCAGTTCCTCGGGAGCTACTACGTTACCCTGTTGGTCCAGAATATCAATCTGTGTGCCCTGGGGCAGCGAACCGACCACATCGCTTTGCGCATTTGCTTCTGCATTTAATTGTAGCAGCGCTTCTGCATCCCATACGGCTAAACTCAGACCGCGCAGCATGGGCCAGGCAAAGAACATCGCCAAATAGATCAATGATGGCAGAATCAGAAGATAGGGAGCCCAGTTGCGCTTTTTGCGACGGCGCTTGGCAGCAGGAGAGCCGGTTGCGCCCATAGACGCTCCTTTATAGTCTATTGCTACAGGTGTTGGCGTAAGCCGCCGCCTCGTTTCCACTCTGCAGCTGACTACCTGTTCGTTCCCCGGAGGATTCAAGATGTCGGGATTCTCGAAGGAGTTTGAGGGTTCAATTCGGTAGTGGCGACTTCAGTCGCAATGCGCACGACTGAAGTCGTGATTACCGGTTGATTTTCTCAACTTCCATGAAGAATCCCGACTTCTTATGTTACAATCACTTCCGTACTAGTTGACCGGGCAAGGCCCGTCGCTTGGCGCATCGGGCGCCCAGCATGGCGCACCCGTCTCCTCCATCAAGGTCTGCAGGGCGGCCCCTTCTTCCTCCAGCACGGTCTCGATCTCTTCACCGTCTAGAACTATGCGGTCAAAGGCGTTCCGGAAGATCTGATTGATCTCGCCGCCGCGCTCTCCCAAACCAACCGGCAGCAGCGCCGGTAGCGCATCCGCTGACTGAGCCTGGGCCGCTACGGCGCCGGCCTCAATGCCAATACCTTCCGGTAGGTTGGAGGTGTCCACACCACCCACAACCGGGAAGAATCCGAGATTGTTGAGCACCGCGGCCTGGGTCTCAGGACGTGTCAAGAACTCGATCAGGGCCGTCGCGCCTTCGGGATCTGGCGATGTGTTGGGAATGCCCAGCCCCACGATAACGGGCATGAAGCCGCGGCCGGCTGGCCCGGCGGGAGCCGGGAAGGCCACGAAGTTCTCGGGCTCTTGATTGAATGCATCAAGCAGTCGAGCTGTATGGTCAAAGGCGACCCAGACTTCACCCGCCAGCAGCGGTTCCTGCATAAATTCATAGCTGATGGACTGCGGGTGAACATACGGCCAGAGTGAATCGCGCACCCATTCAAACATAGCGGCGGCCTCTTCGCTCTTGAACTCACTAACCATACCGCCGGTGAACGACGGGAAGAGATAACCCTCAAGGAAACGATGGAACAGACCCGAGTGTGGCAGACCACAGCGGTTTTCCCCAGTCTCGCTCGGCAATGGTCTTGCACCATTCGCCAAACTGCTCCCAGGTCAGGGCATTGATGTCAGCCCCCTCGGGCAGATATTCCAAGGCATCGTTATGAGCGGCCATGATGTAGGTCGCCTGCATCCAGGGTACATAGTTCAGAAAATCGTCTGTGCCCAACAGGCCCGTTTCCAGGAACGCCGGTGCAATATCGCGGTCTGCAGAAAGATCGTCGGCCACGTCGATCATGTTCATCATGACACCTTCCCGGGCCAGCGGTGGGAAGGTCCCATGCAGTGCACCGATAAGGTCGACGGTGCCCTCGCCTGCTTCAGCCTCGGCCATCAGCAGGTCTAGCATATCGGGCTCCTCTGAACCAGTGAAGGCATATCCACCTTCGCCCAGGATTTCGTTGAACTTCGTTGACTCGTCGACATTGTTGAATTGGGTGGAGAGGAAAATCAGCTCGCCCTCAGACATGGCCGCTTCTTCCTCCGGCTCGGCCGTTGGTTCTGCTGCCTCTTCTTCGGCTGCTTCCTCCTCCGGCTCGGCGGTTGGTTCTGCCACCTCTTCTACGGCTGCTTCTTCGACTGTCGCCGTCGGCGCAGGCGCCTCCTCGGCGGGAGCAGGCTCATCGCCTCCCCCACAGGCCGCCAAAATCAGGACGGCCACCAGTAACAACGCAAGAATCTTGAATCTGTGTGACATGTGCTTTTCTCCTGTTTGCTGTCTAGTACATTCGATCTATTGACGCAGAACGCGCCTACTTACGCAAAGAAAACTTCTGAACTGTCAGAACTATCTACAGTCGAGGATATGGCAGGCGGACGGCGGTGACCGGTGTACGCTAGCGCGATTTGAATGGTGAGCTTGCACAGTTCGCGGCGCGGACATCCTGATCGACCGGCTAACCCAAGTGGTGGGGACGCAAAGATCTGGTGGGCGTCGCCTGTCCTCATCGAGCAGATTTCACGCCAAAAAATGATTGACCGTCTTACGAGTGACTTTACGGTGCACCAACTAACACGGTGGGATAAGGTCAGTGTGGACACCAGAAACCCCCAGACACCAGTATATGATCACCGGTCTCTGTCTGTCAACAGGGTCCAAAGGACCAAAGCACCCAAAAAGGGGCGGCTATACAACGATTGCTATCCTCTGATAAACTGGGGACATGGATGAGACGCACGCACCAAAGGGGTCCCTAAAACTGCCGTTACTGCTAATGAGTGGGGTTACCTATGGACATCGGCGCCAGGAAGCAACTTTTGTACCACACGAGTTTTGTCAACGTAAACTTCGAGATGAAGATTGATGAGCAATCGGAAATGTTGACGAACCTCAGATAGATGGAGGAAGTCTATGGGATATTTCGATGATGAGAAGAATGCAGAAGAATATGTCAAGATGGCCGAGGGATACGATGGCCGAAAACTCATAGAAGTACTCAATACACACCTCAGAGCCGGCTCTAATGTGCTGGAACTAGGCATGAGAGCGGGCAAGGATTTTGAGCTTCTAGGCGAGTAGTACCAGGTCAGGGCTCCGACAACGCTGAGGCATTTCTGGAGCGATACAGGCACAAGGATGCCGGTGCAGACCTGATTCTTGCTCGATGCCATGACCATGGACGTCGATAGGCAGTTCGACTGCATATACTCCAACAAAGTCTTGCATCACTTGACAAGAGAGGAGCTCATTCAGTCGCTGCACCGGCAGGCAAGCGTCTTGAACCAGAATGGAATTCTGCTACACTCATTCTGGCCTGGGGAAGGAGAGGAGGAAATGTCCGGTTTGCGTTTTACCTACTACACGGAAGCGACATTGGGGGAGAGTACAGGCACCGAGTATGAAGCGCTGGAATTGCAGAGGTATTCTGAAATGGAAGATGGGGACTCCATCTACCTGCTGCTGCAAAAGAAGGCCAGTCACCATGACTGATTCAAAAGACATTCTCAGACCGAACTGGTCATGGGTAGGCCCTGCTGTTGGCAATGCTGGACGCTGAAATATGGCCGCCACTGCGCAGTGCCTCTTACCTCAGCCTTCCGGACCTGCGTGGCTTAGCAGAGGGAACTTACGTAACACTCATGGAATCCAAGAAGTGGATCTGTGAGAAAAATGGCGCTAAATGTCGCGGGCATGGACGGAGTCTTCTGGGCGCTGTCTTGGCATGCAGACATTCCATACCAACTGTCTATGGGGGCGCCAGCCCGGAGGCTCGCCCATATACCTGGCGGCGTCGATCTTCGATGCAGAGAGGCCCGAAGAGGAGTTATATTCAGACCTGAGGTTGGTCCAGGAAGCTGGGGGGCAGAACGATTTTTCGTTTGGGACTGCTGGGCATCACGCGACCTGGGCAGCATCGGGTTCCAACATGAGTGGAAATCGACCTGGTATGTACGACCACCATCTTCGCAAGCCAAAGCGTTCGAGATGCCGCCGGAACTTTCCATCGAGATTGTCGCCTCCACCGACCAACTGGCCGACTTCGAACAGGCAACCTGGGAGGGTTTCGTAATGGCCAAAGTTGAAGATCCTGAGAGCAAGAGATTCAGCCAGCACGCGTTGACAACGCTTGACGACGCAGGGATGGTCTACCTCAACGCACGCTTTGATGGACGGGTTGTCGTTAGCACCATCGTCCATGCCAGCGACGGTATAGCGGGGATCTACGGTCTATCAACAGTGCCGGCTTTTCGCCGGCGCGGCTATGCCACAGCGCTAGTCCGCACAGCAGTAAACCTGAATCCCGAACTGCCTACGTGCGTACTACAACCGGATCCACCTTCAATCCCCATCTACACCGGTTCGGGATTTGTTCCCGCGAGGGAAACTCGTTCGTGGGCAGGGGCAGTTTACGACCCCTAACTCGCATATCGATGCTCCAGCCAGTTCTCAGTTGAGAGACCGCTTACAAACTAAAAGTGGTGGTCCGCCAACACCAGAGCAGTCAGGCCAGGTCAAAACCCTGTTGGCGTAAGACCTGGCGCAGACCTGTGCGCGTGGGCTGGGAGATACCGGCGCGCCGTATGTTCTCTCCAGCCGTAATCCTCCATCTCCCCGTCGACACCGGGCACAGGCACCTGGCGTCCGTCGTAGATGCCGGTCTCGACCATGGCTCGGTCGTACTCCAGCAGCGCCTCTTCCTCGTCGCTGCAGTCATAGGATTCCCAGTGCAGGATAGTCTGAGTGGGCAGCCGGGGTCTCTGCTTGGGCTCTACCACAGGCCAGCCCAGGGTCATGCCGGAGATAGGGAAAGTCAGGCGGGGCAGGTCCAGCAGTTCGATCACCTCGGCCGGATTGTTGCGGATGGCGCCGATGTAACAGCCGCCCAGACCCAGTGACTCGGCAGCCAGAGGTGGCGGTTTGCATGAGGATGGCAACATCTACAGCCGCGACCAGGAAGGGCTCTACATACTCGGGAACCTGCGTATAGCCCCGCCGCTGGCAGATGCGGTCCAGCCGGCTGCGGTCGGCGCACCAGGCCAAAAAGACCGGCGCCTGGACAATCTGTGCCTGGTTGCCACATAGTTCCGACAGACGGGCGCGGCGGCCGGCATCCGTCACCGCCACCACGCTGTACATCTGCAGATTGGAGGATGTGGCGCTGCGCTGGGCGGCTGCCACAATGGTCTCAACCAGTTCGGATGAGACAGGATCGGGCCGAAAGTGGCGGACTGACACGTGCCGGTTGATCTGGTCGATGGTCGGTGTGGTCATGATATCTCCTATATGGGCAGGGATTTGTGGGCTATTCTAGATTGGCAGCTCATCCCAGTGCAAAGTGACCTGTACCTCGCCTCCTTTCAGCCTGGATGTGATGGGACATCGCTCACGAAGCCTGGCAGGGCTGTTGCCAAGGGGTCTGATTCCGGGTCACAATAACCCAGGTGCAGGTGCTTCGTCCACCCCTCGGCATAGGCAAAAGCGCCCGGACATGTCGCCCCATTTCCCGGGACATTTCTTCCATCTGGACCAGGTAGGAGTCGTGTCCCTGGCTGACGTCAAGCCACGTTCTTTTGGCTGGCATGCATAGCCAGCATTTCCCGCTTGGTAGCGATGACGCTAGAGATGTCAACGTACAGGCCCGGTGTCACCGGGCGGCCAAGGGGATCGCGCAGGCCATAGGGCAGGGCATGGTAGACGGTGACGGGCTGGTTCACGGCTGTCCGCGGCGGCTCGGTCGGGAAATTGGGCATGCCGCGTGCAAAGGCCGCCGTCAGCACCAGCCGGCAGGTGTTCATGTGATCCTCCATGTACTCCTGCGGCCAATGGGTCAGCACGATCTCAGGCGCCACCTCTCGTATCAGCGCCGCCAGTCGCTGCAGGGTAGGCTTGTCGTAGAAGATCTCCAGGTCGTTGACCAGGCTCTCATGGTAGACGGCGCCGATCAGAGTCGGCGGCGTTGATGGATTCTTGGCGACGTATGCGAGCGATGGTCTCTGCATCATGTTCTACTGTCCCACAGCATCCATTGGCCACGGTCATATAGTGGATCTCGAACCCGTGATGCTGCAGGTGGATCAGGGTGCCCGCCATCATGAACTCGATGTCATCCGGATGGGCGACAATGGCGAAGGCGCGTTTGGCCATGTTGTTCCCCTTCCAAAACGGGTCAGTGCATTTCGGCGTCGCAGGTCCCGATGCCGCTGCGTAGATAGTTGAACTGCACGTTCGGGTGATCGGCCAGCAGGGACATGGGCGCCGACGTGTCGGGAATGCGCTCGGAGATCATCAGGGCTGTCAGGCGCATGCCGAACGGGTTGTCGTGCATGCCGGCCTGCCAGATGGAGACCTTCTCGGCCTGCCATGTCTCCACCGGGCCCACAGTCACGGCCTGGCTGGGCACATTCTGGACGACGCCACCGCCCGATGTGCGGGCGTTCTGGATCAGCGTCATCGGGTGCAGGTCGACCACTCGGGTACCCAGCTTGCGGTACTCCTGCGGCGGCGGCGGCGCATCCGTATACGCTCCTTGCGCCGGGGCGGATCGTTGAAGGCCCAGTGCTTCACCTCACCCTGCCCGCCCTGCATCACCACGCAGCGAGCCTGGGACCAGCTCTCGATGTATGCGCTGGGGTCGGCGGTCGGGAAATGGATATTCTCCTTGGGCATGGCCAGCTCAGGCCGGATGCGATTGAAACAGAGCTCCAGGTCGGCGCGGGCGAAGCTGAGAGGAGCATGTCCTCCGACACCTCCTTGCCATCGACGACCCACTCGTCCATGCCCCAGAAGTGACAGTGGCGCAAGTGAGATGCCCAGCTCGTTGACCAGGCGCGCCACCAGCGGCAGTTGTTCGGTCGGTCCGATCGGGCCGCAGATGCCCGCCGGCTGGTCTTCGGTCGCCTGCTGCCAGGCCGTCACGTACTCCAGCGCCTCGGCCAGGTAGAACTCCTCCAGCGTGTCGTAGAATTTGACCGTAAACCCTTGCCGGCTGAGTCCGAGCAAGTCCTCTGCCGTCAAGCGGGCGGCATCGTCCAGGATCTCGCGATCCAGCGTCGTGTAGTCCCACCACTCCGGTGCTATCTTACTCAGTGCTCGCATCGTACTTGTGCTCCCCATGATGAGGCCTTGAGCGACATGCGTCAACTCATGGTCATGGTAGTGTCTGTGGCGAAAGGCTGTAATGCTGACGCCAGGTTGCTCCAGAGTCGGTAGGCACGATTTCGTGGAATCGCCATTGTAGCCTGTGCGGAATCGTAGGCAACTGTGGCATCCGGAACGGAAGAGTTCGTGGACTACGAGATTCATCCAAGTCAACTGTTCCACCACTATGCAGCGCAAGGCCACGCACGAGACCTAGACGGTCTCGGTAGTTGACACCAAGTCTGCTTCAGCCGTTGCAGAAATAGGTGGAGTTCCGCCAGTAAAGTCCTCAACATCGTCGTCGAGTCAGGCGATGACCACATTACCTCTGCCAAGTGCGGATCCACGGGGGTAGACCATGTACTCAACCTGCTCAGTTGTTGGCATATACTCTACCCACACGTTACCTTGCACGCCAAGGATGTGGGCAGCCTGGTCGGCGGACAGCTCCGCCGGCACCGGCTCAAAGGCATAGGCCTTTTCCAGCGAGATGAATCCGCCGATTGCAGGCGGTTCTGACTCTGTGTCTGTCCGACTGATAGTAGTCCAGATAGCAGTGGCTGGTCGGGCTCATGACCACATCGTGTCCGGCCGTGGCGGCATCGACGCCGCCTTCCATCCCGCGCCAGCTCATCACCATGGCATTGGGGGCCAGCCCGCCTTCCAAGATCTCGTCCCAGCCCATCAGGCGTCGTCCCTTGGCATTGAGGAACTTCTCCATGCGCTGGATAAAATAGCTCTGCAGTTCTTCCTCGTTCCTGAGCCCTTGCTTCTTGATCATGGCCTGGCATTTGGGACATTGCTCCCAGCGGTCTTTGGGCACTTCGTCGCCGCCGACGTGGATCACCTCGCTGGGAAAGAGGTCGAGCACCTCGCTCGAGCACGTCTTCCAGGAAGGCGTATACCTGCTCATTGCCGGCGCAGATAGACATCCTCAATGATGCCCCACCATGTTTCGACCGAATAGGGCCCGCCCGTACAGCCCAGTTCTGGGTAAGCGGCCAATGCGGCAAGGGCATGTCCCGGCATTTCGATCTCAGGGACAACGGTCACAAAGCGTTTGGCCGCATAGGCGACAACCTCTTTGACTTCCTCTTGCGTGTAGAAGCCCCCGTGCGCTTTGCCGTCTGCTGTGTGGCGGTCGGCAGGGATGGGCGAAGATCGGCGTTGGGATCCGATCTCAGTCAGTTTGGGGTACTTCTTGATCTCGATCCGCCAGCCCTGGTCGTCGGTCAGATGCCAATGGAAGACGTTCATCTTGTGCAGGGCAAGCAGGTCGATGAAACGCTTGACGAAGTGCCAGTGGCGCCATGTGTCGCGCCGTATCCAGCATCAGGCCGCGCCACTGGAAGCGAGGTTGGTCCTCGATCTCAAGCGCCGGTATCTTCCACGCCACATCCTGCACCGGCTGGGCACTCTCAATTTCCGGCGGCAGAAGTTGGCGCAGGGTCTGAACGCCATAGAAGAGACCGGCTGCTTTGGGCGCACGGAGACAACGGTTGTCGCCGTGACCTTCAACTCGTAGCCCTCATCGCCCAGAGCCTGATTGGCGCCGCTGGTGGTGAGCAGGATCTCGTTTGGCCGCGCATGGGGATCGGTGCTCTCTTCCAGTGCCAGCGAGTAGCCCGTCGCCGGCTCAAGGGATTCTTGAAGATAGCGGCCGACTTCCAGCACGTCGGCAGAAGCTTTGATCCGTGTTGAGGGGCCAAGTTCAAATGCGCCAGATGACACGCACCATTTTGACAGGCTCTGGTATAACGGCGATTTCTGTTGATCTTTCTTGTTGTCATGGTGACAAATGTCCTTTCTTTATTTGTACTCAAGTGGTTTGGTGCCGTAGGCGGCATCAAATCATCGAGACCGTCTCGACATTGCCGTTTCATGACAGGCTGTTGTCACTCATTCTCGCTTCCACCGAGCCAGTCTGTCCAGATACTTGGCGTTGAATGCTGGAATTTCAACAGCTCCTGCGACTTTCCTGTAAAATTCGGTGGGACCGATGCCGCCGATGATTGCGTAGCCGTACCCCGTCAACTTCATGTCCAGCAGACAGGCCAGCATTAAGGCGGCGCCGTGCCTTGGCAGCGAGAGTGCTCGCCAACCCCCGTTGGGCCAAAGAAACCGAGGGCAACAGCATCGTAACAGGCAAAACCGATGAGTCTTTGTTCTTGAATAGCCACAAAACAGTAGATGGGCCGGTTGGACATCGCCATTTCCGTTTCACTAGCCCAGGCCTCGCTGAAGTTCTCTCTGACCCAGGTGACGACATGATGCTTCTCCGAACTCGACGGCTTGCGAATCACAACGCCCTTCTTGGCTTGCTCGGTCAGGAAGGACCAGTCATCTTTGACATCGTACAGCTTGACCAGCATGTCAGTCATGATATACCTCTGTTCAGTCATCATTCGAAAGTCTATATGATGGGGTGGAGGATTTTTTGTCACGACATCGGCGATTTCTGCCTCGGTCAAGGGGGCGTATCCTGGAGCGCAATCGACCGCTGCCGTTGGAATACGGGCAAGGGATTCGGCTGCTTCAGGCTGGATACCAGCCGTGTATGCGGTCCGGTTGAGATGGTTGTCATGGCGATGCTCCCCGGGGCGCTGCTCGAGGACAGGCTTCTCTTCGCGCACACTTCCCCTCCGCGACAGAGCGAATAGGGTGAACGCCAAGTGATGGCGCATTGATACAAATCTGGGATGTGAACATCCAGCAGCCTGCCGCCGTCATCACCGTCTTAGGCACAGGTGTACAGGCGGATTCAACCGCACTTGACCCCTTTTGCGACGCATTGGTCAAGAACGCTGAGTCATTCCTGGCCTTGCTGACCAGTGCATCGCACAAGCGTGCTAAAACAAATGCGGTTGTAGGGCTGACCATCAGTCTGAAACAACTTGAAATCGCTTTGTGGTACTTGCAGATCGACCTTCGGCGTCAAATACCGTCACCAGGATGGTAAAGGTCTCCCCAACTCGGGCACCATCTGTCGGCTCCACATATATTTCGTGAACTGGGCTGATAGGCTCCACAGGGATCACTTCGTTTCCCTGGAAACCGCCTACACTCCACTCGGCGCGGACGGCATCTTCACTGAAGATAGTGAAATAGGTCTTCACACCCAAGTGCGCCGTTTCCGGTCCATCTATTTTGACTAAGGGCAGCGTACCTGTCGGCTTTGGTGGTACCTGCACGGCCGGCTCTTGCAGCTCCGATGCGATCTGCTCCTTCCACAGCTTAGGTGCGTTCAAGGAAAGCGCAACTAGTGCTGACATTAAACCCAATACGATGCCTAGCTTACGCAATATCTCCCATGGGGATCCGTTCAGCGGGATTCGAACCCAGGGAATCCACCCGGGAGCGATGATGTGGCTGGAACCGTCTGGTGACTCTTGCGGCTCAACCTGCTCCTGAACATTGCCCGCTCCCTCATTTTCAGTCCCCTTTGTAGCAGGCATATGCTCAATCAATCCGCGTGCAGATGGTTATCACAATATTCGTCATTTTCGCACTAATGTCAATTTACCCATTTCATTGCCAAAGGTACGCAACAGGGATCCAGGAGAAATGCAGCGGCACAATCTGTGTTACTTCCAGCACTATTGTGTCATAACACAGCCAAAACAACAGAATGATAAGCTTGCCGTACAGCCAATCGACGCACAATACACATTTGAACCAATATGGAGGGCAACATGATCGACCAGATTCGGCTCGACTCGGACCGGCGGGTCTCCTCGACAAATGGGACAGATATGGACACGGAGTTGCGCGAGTACGCCAGCGCGCTGGGAGTGGAGCTATATGGGGTCGCCTCGGCAACAGACTATGAAAAGCAGTTCCCGGACAAGCCGCAGCCGGCGCGTTTCGTCGAGAATGCACGCTCCATCATCGTGATTGGCCTTCCCTATGAGCCAGGCACCATGACTACTGTGCTGCGCCCCGAGCTTTCCGGCCTGCGTAGGCGTGCGTCCGACCATGTTTCCAGCGGTGGAGCCCAACCTGTAGGCGCGGAAAATTTCTTTATGGCCGAGGAATCCGAAATCCTGAAACGGGAACTATCCTGGATCGGCTACAAGATCGCCAAGTTCCTGCGCATGCATGGGTGGAATTCTCTCCATCTGCCACCCTCCAAGCAGGATGCGCGCTTCCGTACGGCGCCGTTCTACCATATGCCGGCCATGTACCTGGCGGGCATGGGCACCCTGGGTCTTAACTGCTGCATTCTCACGCCCGAGTTTGGGCCGACGGGTACGAGTGACTTCGATTATCACCGACTGCCCGCTAACCGCCGGCGAACCGCTGGCGTATGAGGTGTGTGACCGCTGCGAACTGTGCGTCGAAAACTGTCCTTCCGGCGCCATAGACGGTGTGGGCTGGAAGAATCCGTTCGCCTGCGCATCCTACGGATGCTGTGGCACATGCGTCGCCATCTGCCCGCAAGGGGCGGGATAACCGGTAGTCGAATATGCGATCGTACTGAGAAGAATGTGGTGCGATGCCGTAGGGGACGATGATCCAGTTCGTTCATGGAGTTTGATCAGCGAGATCGGTAACCGAGTGGGCCGTAGGTGCGTTTTCCATCACGTGCCTCTAGGTTTCGACGCCAAGGCGGTATAGAAACTACCCCTACGATTACCCAGGTGAATTCTCAGCATTCATTGACGAACTTCCGAGGTGAACGCCCATCCGGGCAAATGGCTGGAGCAGATGGCATGCGTTATCGGCAAACAGATGCCGCTCTTAGGGCTACGTAATCGGAACACATTGACCGACGGTCCGAGTAGGAAGAGAGGAGAAATAACTCTATGTACGAGGCAACGTATCGGAAACTGGCTGAACATCTGGATCGGCTTCCAGACGGCTTTGCGCCCAGCACAACCGGAGCAGACATAGATCTGCTGAAAAGACTGTTCACGCCGGAAGAGGCCGAGTTGGCGATACATCTGACACTGGATCGAGAGGACGCCCAGGCCATTGCCGAAAGAGCGATCACTGCCGCTCGCCGAGACGAAAGAACGGCTCGCCGAGATGGCTCACAAAGGGCTCATCTTCTCCGTTCAAGCGGAGGATGGCGCCACTCTCTACCAGGCTGCGCCATTTGTCGTCGGGATCTACGAATTCCAGGTCAACCGGCTGAACGAGGATCTGCTCCAGATCTGGCCGGGTATTGGCACACGCGCGAGCCAAGATCACCAGCACAGACCATCCCCCAGATGCGCACCATTCCCGTGGGGAGAGCATCAAGCCCCATATGGAGGTGCTGCCTACGAGCAGGTTGATGCGCTGGTCGATGCCCATGATCGTTTTGCGGTGGCCCCCTGCATCTGCCGTCGTCAGGCAACGATGACAGGAAGCGGCTGTGATGCACCGGAGGAGAGTTGCTCTGTTCTTTGGTGAATTTGCGGATTATTACCTTCGGGGAGGGCGAGGCCGTTCCATCGATCGAACGGAGGTGATGGACATCCTGGCCAGGGCAGACGCAGCCAATCTGGTTCTTCAACCGACCAACTCCAGGCAGGTTGCTGCCATCTGTTGTTGCTGTGGCTGCTGCTGTGGTGTTCTCGCAGGACTGAAACAGACATCCCCGGCCGGCTGACATTGTCGCCAGCTCCTTCATCGCCAGCCTTGATCCTGATCTGTGCCAGGGCTGCTGGACCTGTCTGGACCGGTGCCAGATGGAAGCCCTTGACGAAGACGGATATCGCGTTGCGCTGAATGTCGACCGCTGCATTGGCTGCGGGCTGTGCGTGTCGACCTGTCCTGAAGGAGCCTTGACGCTGGTGCGCAAGCCCGATAGCAGGCAGACACATATGCCGGACACAATGGATGATACCTGGCGCGAAATCGCCAAAGCCCAAGATTTAATGGTTCAGTAATAAGGAGGTGGATGTGAGACTCGAAGGGAAAGTCGCGCTGATCACCGGCGCGGGATCAGGGATTGGCCGCGCCATCGCGCTCCGTTTCACCCAGGAAGGGGCGCGAGTGGTCGTGGTGGACTGGAAGCCCGAAGAGGGCCAGGAGACTGTGCGCATGGTGCAGTCGGGCGGCGGAGAAGCGCTCTTTGTGGAGGCCGATGTATCCCAGGAGAACGACGTCAGCAAGATGGTGGAGGCCGCGGTGGCAGCCTTTGGCCGGCTGGACATTCTGTGCAACAACGCCGCCATCCAGGTCTTCGGGTCGATTCCTGAAACTTCCGGCGCCGACTGGCACAAAGTCATGGACGTGAACCTAAAAGGGGTCTATCTGGGTTGCAAGTACGCAATTCCCCAGATGATCGCGCAGGGCGGCGGCAGCGTCGTCAATACCTCCTCGATCCTGGGTCTGGTGGGCGATCCCGATCTGCCGGCCTATGGCGCCACCAAGGGCGGGATCCTGGCCATGACCGCCGCCATGGCCCAGGCCCATGGGAAGCAGAATATCCGCGTCAACAGCATCTGTCCGGGCGACGTGGCCACGCCGTTGGTTCTTGAGTATTTTGAGCAGTTCCCAGATCCTGAGGAGGCGCGCAGGCGAGTAGCCTCAGAATACGCATTGGGCCGAATCGCTGAACCGGAGGAAATTGCCAATGTGGCGCTCTTCCTGGCC
This sequence comes from uncultured delta proteobacterium, assembly GCA_963851365.1. Lineage (GTDB taxonomy): Bacteria > Desulfobacterota > Binatia > DP-6 > DP-6 > CAVQLX01. Next base: position 73,434 of record CAWKPA010000005.1, read on the forward strand.
AGCGATGAGAGTTCCTTTGTGACAGGAACGTACATTGTGGTCGACGGCGGGTTGACCCATAAGTGTTATTGAGGGTACTCCTCAATGGCAAGCAATGTCATGGCAAAGCGAGACCGGGCATCCGCTGTGGAGGATGCCCGGTCTTCTTGTCCTCCTTTGGGAAACCCGCTGTGGAAACGCCCTTGCTTTGTGATACCGGCAGCTGCGGCTTCACCAGCGGGGATAGCCTATGACTATGCTTGATTTCCCTGTTGGACCCTAACTTGGCAGATTCATGGACGTTGCTACACGTTTTGGCATGATCGCCTCGCACCTTTGTCGGTCTCCAGCCTGTTGTTGCACCTCCATCATCTGACGGTGCAATAGAAATTCATACTGATGTATATTTGCAGCAGGCGTGGCAACCAAGCAAGAAGGTAACTCGAAGCCTACTGCCATTATCGATAGCAAGACCCGGTGTGAATACCTTTGGCACTGCACCTGACTTGTTGACTTGACTACGTAGGGGTATGCAGGATGAGTAGCCGGCACTCCGCCTCCAGAAGAGTTCTCTGGTACGCGGCAATCCCATTTATTGATCATAGCCAATTAGCGCACAGACCACTCAGCCCGTTCCAGGAAACTTTGTTCCTGAAATCCAGCGAGTACCGTCATATGTCGTACTAGAAATCAGTCTTTCGCCTGTTGCATTTTTCAATGATTTGTATTAGTCAATACACATATATATTTGACGGTATTCTGACAGGAACGATGATGCATAACTGGTATATGCTTGACAGCAAGAAAAAATGCAGCAAAAGGGTGGTGCGGATTGGCAAAAGCCATCGGCATACAATCCACTCTTTCATCTGTACAGATCTAGGAACGTGATGATTCGCTCGACTCAAGGAGATGTGAGCATATGCCAATATGTGCAGCTTGCAGTCAAGACAACCCGGATGGTGCAATCGTCTGTATGAATTGCGCCGCCAGCCTCGGCTCGCTCTGCCCCTCATGCAGCCATGTTGTTCCGGCTGGAAACCAGTTTTGTGGACAATGCGGCGCACGCACCGGCGAGCAGCCCCCAGTTGCCCCACCCACCCAAACGGAAATGCCTGTGACGCTAGGCAGCAACGACAAAGCTGCCACAATACCACGCGCCACCGCCAGCCTGATTTCCGGCGAACGCCGTGAGGTAACCGTTCTATTTGTCGACAGCGTGAACTTCACAGCAACGACAGGGGTTTTGAGTAACGAGGATACTTTCTTCCTCGTCAACCAACTCATGCAAATACTTGCCGAAATCGTACACAAATACGAAGGGACGGTCGACAAGTTCACCGGCGACGGACTCATGGCGTTGTTTGGCGCACCGGTTGCCCACGAAAATGATGCCCATCGTGCTGTCGCGCCGCCATCGAAATGCAGGTAGCCCTGACCGCGCCGGCGTGCCAGGTGCGCGAATCGGACGGCATCGATTTCCATATTCGCATTGGCATCCACACAGGCAGTGCGATTGCCGGCACCCTGGGCAACGACGCTCATCGAGAATTCACGGTGATCGGTGACACCGTCAACCTGGCAAGCCGCCTGGAATCTGCCGCGGTGCGGGACACGGTTTTGGTCAGTGCAGCGACCTACCAGCGAACCTGGCCCCTGTTTGAGTACGAGGAAGTGTCTGAACTCACGCTGAAGGGGGTTAGCCAACCGGTTACGGGCTACCAGCCGCTGGGGCCGCGTGCACGACCCATGCGTGTCCGCGGTCTGCCAGGATTTGACTCACCCATGATCGGGCGGATGGTCAGCGGGATCTGCTATCAAGCGCGCTGACGCACGTCTGCGAGTCCGGCGTCAGCCACATGGTTCTGGTCACCGGTGAGGCAGGTGTCGGCAAAAGCCGTCTCGTCCGTGAGTTCCGCACCGCAGCCAGCGAGCAGCACGTCAGAATTCTCCAGGGCGAGTGCCTAAGCTACGCTCGCTCCGTTCCCCTCTGGGTCATGGCGCAGCTAATGCGTGACCTGATCGGCATTGCGGACACCGATCCGGAAGAGCGCCAGCGCGAAGATTCAGTCCTATTTGCAGGAAATCGACATCGACGGGTCCACCACTCCGCTGTACCTGATGCACCTGCTGGGGTTAACCCGCGCCGGTGTCCCCAGCGAAGCGCGCCTTCACCTAATGGAGCCGGCCGCGCTCCAGCGCCAGACAAGCAGTGTGCTGCTGCAACTCATCATGCGAGAGGTACAACAACAGCCCCTTGCCATCATTTTAGAGGACATGCACTGGTCGGACGAGGCTTCCCGATCGATCCTGGTGCACCTGGCCACCGCAACGGCTAATGTTCCGCTCTTATATGTCATAGTCAGCCGGACCGACGAGCATCTTGGCGAAATCTTGCAGGCGCTGCCCAGCACAAATGGCCTTTCGGAAAGGGTGGTCGAGTTAGCCCTCAAGCCGTTGCGCCCGACCGAGACGGGGGAACTGGTAGGCTATCTTACCCAACAGTCAACGGACGTATCTGACTCGCTCAAAGGCCAGATCGTGGGACGACGCAAAAGGCATCCCTCTCTTCGCCGAGGAGATCATCCGCATGCTCCTGGAACATGGGGGGCTCGTCTGGGATGATCACCGTCTGGCGGCCACGGAAAAAGCATCAGAACTGATGCAACAAGTTCCGAGTACGGTGGCCGGCCTGATAATGGCTCGCTTTGACAAGCTGCCGCCGGAAGGACGCCGGACGTTCCAATTCGCTTCTGTGCTGGGCCGGTTCTTCCCGGTCAGCCTGCTGGAATCCATTACCGGCATGGAAAGATCTGTTCTCGTCGGATGGCTCGACATGCTCGTTCAGCAGCGATTCCTGGTCGAGCACAACCGTGGCGAAGTGTCCGGTTATCGGTTTCGTCACGATCTGATTTTGAGCACCATCTACAACACGCTGCTCAAACGCAACTGTCAACGAATTCACGGCATGGTAGCAGAGCTGATCGAGTCGGGCGATGGCGGATTCCACGGCGAGCGGATCGACCTGCTGGCCTATCACTACGCCCGATCGACGAATCGTCCCAAGGCAATTTGTTATTTGATCGAAGCCGCAAAAAAAGCCGCAAGCCGCTCAGCCAACGAGACGGCTGCCGAACACTACAGACAAGCTTCTGGATCTTCTCAAAGGAGAGTGACCCTGGCTATCGAGATCACTATCTGGATGCAATTGTCGGTTTGAGCCGCGGCGCAGAAATTTACCGGAGCGCTGGCGGAAGCCGGCAGCAATCTGCAAAAGCTGATCCAGGAACAACAGGATGCGGCGTCCGGCCTGCAAGACCCACTGCCACAGTTGGTCGAAGCATACCGAGAGTTGGCCGATGTGCGGATACGCGAAGGCGCGCTTGAGGAGGCGATCCAACAGTTGAACCATGCACTGAGTCTGATCGGTAGCGGCTGACAACCTGGACGGCGATGACCTTAGGGCGCCCGTTATGGACCGTATGGCATGGGTGCGCTTCCGCCAGGGTGCGCTCAACGAACGCGTATGACACGGCGGCTGAGATCGCAAACCATCACGTAGACCTTGAGTTTCGGGACCCCCACCTATGGCGGCTGTCTATAACACGCTGGGCGGCATTTGCTGGCAACGAGGCGACCTCGGCGAAGCGACCACGCATGTCCAGCGCTGTCTTGCTTTGTACGAAAGCACGACTATTTATGGGGCGTGGCCAATGCGCTCAGCAATCTCGGCATTCTCTATTTCCGCATGGGCAGTTGGCAGGACACAGCCGTGGCCCTGAAGAAAGCAATTCGCATTAAACGAAAAATCGGCGATATCCAAGGTGAAGCCATCGCTCTGGCGAACCTTGGCTTTCTTCACATGTTTATGGGCCAATACGACGACGCCGAGCAGGATCTCGAGGCCAGCCTCGAGATCCGACGTCGCCTGCGCGACCGGTGGGGCCGGGCGCAGGCTCAGGTTACCCTGGCCCAACTTGATGTGACTCGACTGAGTACACCCAGGCGCTCAGAACGGCTGGGCATCGTTGCCCAACTAACCGAGTCCGTGGAATGCACAGATATCCATATCCGATCTCAATGGATCACGGCCCAGATTCAGGCCGCAACCGGCGACATCGAGGCCGGCATACGAAACGGCGGCCAAGGCGCTGGAGTGCGCCGAGAAAGCCGGATTGGTCGACGAAGTGAATGACTGCCAACGCGTGTTGGGCTCGCTCTATGTCCAGATCGGCGAGTTCACACGGGCACGAGAACTTCTCGTCCAGACGCTCGATCGCGCGGAACTGGATCGTAGACCTCTATCGCGCAGGCGTTGGCACACCGAGAACTCGGTACACTCTGTCGCCTGTGGGGTGATGTCGATGCTGCGCAGAGATACGAGTTGCATACTCAGGCCTCCGACGAACTGGAACATGCCGCGGCAATTCTGGCGCCGCTGGGCGCCAAGCACGAACTGGCCGTAGTCGACGACGCGCTCGACAAAATGGCCGGCGATCAGACATCTCACGCGTCAGCGGACATCCCCATATCGCCTCGGCCCTGTACCTGATTTTGGATGCTACAGACGGCGCCGACGACGAGGCGCTCTTCGAAGCCACGACTACCCTACTGCCCAAGCTCATGGACATTGCGCGTCAGACGGGTGGAACGGTCCGGCGACATCCCGAAGGTTTCTTGGCTCTCTACGGCGTTCCCACACCTATGAGGACGATGCCCTGCGCGCACTCGAAACAGCGTGTGACCTGGCCGATACGACCCAACAAGCCGACCACATAGACGGTCTGGCGCTTTCGGTCCGCATCGGCCTTGGCCGGGGTGACGTTGCAGCCAGCGATCTGCCGAACCAAACACCTGAAGATCTCGTCATCGACGGAGATCTCGTGCGCATGACGCAACAGCTTGCGCAAGCCGCGCCAGCGGACAAGATCTGGGTGGATCCAGCAAATCTCTGTCAGAAACTGCGCACATGTTCAACTTTCAAGCGGTGCAGGGCCTCAACGGCGCCGCAGCCAGCAAGATCGAAGAGGTGACTGGACGGCGGCCCTATCTGCAGGCACACCCACAAGCCTGACCATAAGACACGAATGATTGGTCGTGACTCCCAACTCACCACCATCCTTGATCTCATCAACGACACCGTGAGTCAAGGCGGCTTCATCTTGATCGAAGGCGAAGCCGGAATCGGCAAGAGCTTTTTGGCACGCGCGGCCGTCGCCAACTCGATCGAACCGATTTAGCCATTTGGTCCGGCCGCTCCACGCAGCAACAGTCACGCCAGGCCTACTCGCTCTTTAAAGACCTGATCGGCCGCCAGATCGGCATCGAGCACGGCAGACCTTCCGCCCCAAATTCGTGAGCGACTCGACGCCACATTGGCCGACTGGCAGCCGGAAACACAGGAGACTCGCCCTTACCTGGAACTGTTACTGGGTCTGCGTCCCCAAGGCCCGGAGGGCGAGCTCTGGAAAAGCTGGAACCGGATCAATTGCGCCGACAGATCTTCGTGGCCATGCTCACCCTACTCAGACAGCAGACGGCTCGACCACAGCCTTGTCCTCGTCCTGGACGATATTCAGTGGATGGATCCGCTTTCCGGCCAACTGCTCCAGTTTCTGAGCGATCTCGCCGCATCCGCGCCTGTCTTCTTCATCTGTACGCAGCGCACCAACGATCCGTCCTGTGGACGCGACTGGCTTTGCCGTGGCTCGCCAGCTCCTTGGGTCGCGGGCATGTGAGATGAGGCTCGGCCGCCTTTCGCCCGAGGACAGCGCACTGCTGCTCGAGGAAATCCGTGGCCGGGAAAAATCCCGGAAGCTGCACGCGACCTCATGCTCAAACAGAGTGATGGCAATCCCTACTACCTGGAAGAGTTCGTGCGCATGCTGGCCGAGAAAGGCTATCTCGGAGAGTGTAGCGAAGAACGGTGGGCCGAGATCACGGATTCGGTGGACACGCCGACCTCGGTCCAGGTACTCATACGCTCTCGCGTCGACGCCCTGCCCGAGGCGTCTAGACAGTTGCTACATGCCGCCGCCGTCTTGGGCGCCTCGATCGAAGGATCGCTGCTGCAACTGGTCGCCCGCAGACAGAGACCCAGCCATGGATGGCCGAGCTAGAACGCCGCTCCATGCTGGCGCAGCTCCCGGACGGCAACAATGGGTCTTCAGCCATCCCACTGATCGAAAAAGTTGCCTACGACTCCATGTTGACCACACAACGACGGGTCCTCCACCGCGCGCCGCACGTGCAATCGAAATCCGCTGGTCGGGTATGGAGGATGAACGGGCAGAAGATCTGGCACATCATTTCCTGCATGCCAACGATAGCCGGTCGGGCAGTCCCCTACATGGTGCTGTCCGGAGAACGCGCCCAGGGTCCGCTACGCCAATGAGACGGCGACATCCTACTTTCGAACAGGCAGCCGATCTGGCGGCGACACTGCCCAATATCGACAACGAGATGACAGTGGCGCATCACAACGGGACTGGGAGAAGTTCATCGCTTCACCGGCCAATACGAGAAAGCCGTTGACCCTTTTGGAAGATGGCATCTCCAACTTCACAGACGGTCGGCTTACCTCGATTCAGCAAGCCAGCCTACACAGGCAGCTAGGCCAGGCCAGAGAGAAACAGGGAAAGCTGGCGCAGTCCATCTGGTGACTATCAGATCGCCCTGGAGAACCTGGGTGACACCGGCAAACGGCAGCGCATACCAAGAATCCGCACGCATCTGGTGCGGCATTGCCTGGGCCGAATTCCTGCAGGGCAGCTTGGATCCAGCGCCGCCGATGCGGCCCTGACCAGTCTGGAACATGCGGCGCAGGCACGCAGCGACAATGACATGGCGACAGCCGAAAATCTGCTGGGCGGTATCTACTGGCGCCATGGCGATCTCGACTCTGCCTGGCAACATACCCAGCGGGCCATGGACCTGCGCAGAGCTGATCGGGTTCGTCTGGGGCATGGCGGCTACGCCGCAGCAACCTGGGCGTGTTGGCCACGGCCAGGGCCAGCTGGAACAAGGCGAAATCGCTCTTCGAGTCCAGCTTGGAATTGCGCAGCACAATGGGCGATATGGAAGGTGTTGCGATCCTGCACAACAATCTGGGTACGGTGGCGCGCAACCGGGGCCACCTGCACTGGCACACAGACACTTTCAAGATAGCCTCGACGTTGCAATCCCGTATCAGATGGGGTATCACACGGCAAATGCCTATATGGGAATGGCCCAGGTGTGCGTCTTACGCGGCGATACCCAGCGCGCAGACGAACTGCTCGCCAAGTGCAGAGCCCAGGCTCAAGCAGTCGACGCCCGAGAGCTGTTGAGTGATCTGCACCGTAGAGGCCGAGGTTCTGCATGCGCAACAGGATTTATCCGGCGCAAGAAAAAGCAGAGCAGGCGACACGCCTCGCCGTAGAAGTTGGCAGTACCGGCATCGAGGTATCGGCTTGGCGCATCCTCTCGGAAATCGATCTTTCCCTGGGCGATGCCCAGTCGGCTCAACACGCAATTGACCAAGCGGCATCCCTAGCCGAAATACACAGTCCACTGGAACAAGGCCATGTGGCAACTCAGACCGGTCGCATCCATCTGGCCCTAGGCGAGACAGCGTTGGCCGCAGAATGCTTTGGCCAAGCGCTGACAATCTATCGAGACTTGGGGGCGGAATTCTACCTGGCCAACATTGAGATGCTGCTCCAAGAGAAAGAGGGCAACAGCCAAGTTGCATGAGGTTGCACCTCCGTCATTCGTTAGCATTAGAAGGCACGCAGTTGAGAGAGTGGTGCCAGAGTGCGGACACGATAGTTCGTGTCCGCACGGCAGACAAAATGCAAGACTCAGATAACAATCAATTTGCTGGTGACAAAAGACCAGATGCATCCCACAACCAGGAAATCCAGAGCATCCATTACCGGCATAATCAAATGTGTGCAAAGGGTGAACTGCAATGTTCACCACGGGGGCCCTCCGAATGATATGGCATGAGCAAATCCCAGATCTTGAGCAGGTCAACCTCTTCCATAACCTCACACCGGAAACGCTGGGGTGGATTCGACACCGTACGCGGCTGACGACGTACGAGCCGGGCACGGCAGTTGTCAACGTAGAACAGCCGGGCAGTGTCGTCTATTTTATCTTGACAGGCAGCATCAAGGTGCAGATCGACAGATACACGGCGCCAGCGTGATCCTGGCCATACTCGGACCCGGGGATGTGGTGGGCGAGATCAGCCTAATGGACGGTATAGGTCGCTCGGCAAATGCCATCACGCTGGATCAGACCAAGATGTTGTGGATGGACGGCCAGATCTTCCAGGAGTGCCTGCACCGCCTGCCACTTTTCAACAGGAACGTATTGGAACACCTGTGCCGCCGATTGCGCCAGTCTAACGAACGAAACCTTGCTCTCTCGACCCTCGATCTGCGCGGTCGTTTGATGCGCCAGATGCTTGAATTTGCTTCCGCCTACGGGCAGCCACAGCCGGATGGATCGACCACGATTCCTCTGCGCCTGACCCAGAGTGACATGGCAGCCCTGGTTGTCCCGAGAACGGGTCAACCGTACTTTGCGATCGGCAAAGCTCCTGGGGTGTTCATTGGCGCAGATTCCTTTATCACGATACACGACCACGTCGCCTTGGCCCGGTGGGCGCAACTTGATGATTGGACCGATACGCCCAGACTAAAACCTCGTACCACAGCACAAAGCGCGGCACTGCCTCGGCACAAGGGGCGGCCGCGCCACAGCACGCAACGCTTCCGCTGGCAGCACCCCGCAATCTCCAGTGGTGACATATGTCACAGGGCCGTAGTGGCACAAGTCACTGCGTAGCCCTCCTCTTTCTGCTACACTTCTAGACAAAGACAAAAAGCCGGAGACCGGCGACCACAGGGGCGCCATCGTTCGTTTCCGCTGACCGGAGTCTCTGATGTCGAATGCATTTGGCCGTCGCTCAAAGTGACTATGACATATGGCTTATGGTAGATCCTACATTTGGGCGTTGCCATTTCAAGTGATTTCATAGAGACGAAGATGCACAGGAATTTGACAGCAAACTGACAGGTAATTGACAGATAGATCAGTGTATGCTGGACAAGGACAAACGGAGAGATTGAGATCGAGGATGGCAGGTCGAATGAACCTGTTCTGTGGACGATACGCAGAAATAGCACCCGCCATCTGTTTAAAGACGTAGCACAGCATGCAGTTCAGATATCGGATAAGAGGGAAGCAATCACAATGTTGAAACAGATGAGGAGACGACTACACAGACTGCACCCCCTGGCCGTCTTCCTCGCCCTCTGTCTGTGGACGGCCTGTACAGTTCCGCCGCAGGCACTTGTCACGTCCGCTGCCTCCTACATCATCCAAGGGCAGAATGTGGCGCAGGTCATGGACGAGGTGCAGGCCGTGGGCGGCGCCATCACGCACGAACTCTCACTCATCAACGCTGTCGGTGCAGAGTTAACCGCGGCACAGCGGGAAGCCCTGGCCGAATCCGGCAGCATTTCACGTATCTGGCAGGACAGCCCAGTGCGCACCGCCGCCTCGGCAGACCCCGGACAGACCTTCGCACCGGTCGAAAGCGGGCAGCTCAGTGTAGCAGTCGCCGACCCAGGCACAGTTGCAGATTCTTATCAGGTCTGCGTCTTTGAACCGGTCCATGATCCCAATCAGCTGCCCGCTATCATCGACCTCAATCTTGCCTTTAAGGGCGCCTACCCGGAGATGGCACGGGTGGCCGTCTATCAGGCGTCGACCCAGGTCTGGCATCCCTTTGTCCTCGACGCAAACTCACCAGACGTCCTGCTCACCGACGTTGTCTTGCCGGACACATACCCCGTCTCAGTGTGGCCCGACACAGGTCTTGACCTAATGGTGGTGGACCCAGGAGACCTCATACTGGCGCCGGTCGCAGGCACCGTCTCATTGGCGGTAAGACTGGACTTGACCGGCATCTTTACGCTGCCATCCGATCTGGACCGCGTGGAAATCCAGTACAACGCAGCAGTCGGCGATCTGCTCGATTGTACCAGTCTGCATCTGGCCGAACTGGTGGGCGATACGACTTTCGACGTCAGTCAGGCCTTCGAGGCCCTCAACGCCAACCCCGTTTGGGACGCCGGCATCAAGGGCCAGGGCATCGGTATCGCCGTGGTCGATTCTGGAACGAAGAACTACACCGACCTGCGCTACAACGCCGACGAAGACACTCGGTATTGCATAAAGAAGAATCTGTATTGCGGTTTGGAAATAGGCTGGAACGCCACCGAGAACGAAAGTGACGGTCGCGACGATGATAACGGTCACGGCACCATCGTCGCCTCCCTCGCCAGCAATCGCAATATGAATGCCGATGGCAACTATTACGGTGCAGCTCCCTTTTCCACCGTCATTCCCGTACGGGTGCTGGATCAGAACGGCATGGGTACCTATACCGACGTCATCGAGGGCATCCAGTGGGTCGTCGACCACAAGAATGACTACAACATCCGCGTCATGAATCTCTCCCTCACGGCCCCACCCCAGTCTCACTACTGGGACGACCCGCTCAATCAGGCAGCCATGGCCGCCTGGCGCAACGGCATCGTCGTTGTGGTCGCCGCTGGCAATTCCGGTCCCGACCCCATGTCCATCGGCGTCCCCGCCAACAATCCCTATGTGATTACCGTGGGCGCCATCACCGACGCCTATACGCCGGGCGACTGGTCTGACGACTACATCCCGCCCTTCTCGGCGGCAGGCCCCACTGTCGAAGGTTTTGTCAAGCCCGACCTCGTGGCGCCGGGCGCACACGTCGTCGGCCTCATGTCGGAGTACAGCCAGCTGGCACAAGAACATCCTGAATACCAGGTTGACGATGACTACTTCAAGATGAGCGGCACCTCTATGGCCGCAGCCGAGATTTCTGGCGTCGTCGCCCTCATCCTTGAGCAGAATCCCAGCCTGACACCCGATCAGGTCAAATATCGCCTCATGGCCACGGCGGCGCCTGCTGTCGACCCATACGGCCAGTACGCGGTCAGTATCTTCCAGCAGGGCGCCGGACGCGCCAACGCCTATGATGCCGTCTTTGCCAACGTCTCCGGCAGCGCCAACAGCGGGCTGGACGTTGTGGCAGACCTGGCCGGCACCCAGCACTACGGCGGCTACGCCAACCAGGATGAGGACGGCAACTTCTACATTGTCGATGCCGATGGCAACGCCTGGAGTGGCGGCACCGCCTGGAGCGGTGGTTACTCCTGGAGCGGTGGCACTACCTGGAGTGGCGGCACCGCCTGGAGCGGTGGCACGGCCTGGAGCGGCGGAAACGCTTGGAGCGGAGGCTACTCCTGGAGTAGTGACTACGCCTGGAGCGGCGGTACCGCCTGGAGCGGAGGCACTGCTTGGAGTGGCGCAGACACTTCTACCGTCGCCTGGGTAGAGAATGATAGCCCGGAGGATGTCCCGCTAGACGTGGTGCAGGGGTCCCAACCAACAGACGAGAACTACATCGGCAACCAAAATCGTATCCTGCTGCCCTTCCTCAGCAAGTAGTACCCAGCCGGCAGCCCAATCCCCCCAATTAAAAGCCGGACTTCTTCGAGAAGTCCGGCTTTTAATTGGGGGGATTGGAGACTTATTTCCCAAACAACATCGCCCTAAGCCCCTCCAAATTGTCGCCAATACTCACAGGTACCAACACCGAAAACGCATCTAGTATCGTCACTGCGTTTGCCGACGACTCATGCTGAAACGCCTCAGTGACTTGCTGGGCAAGCCCCTTGTTTACATCGGCTACTGCCTCATACACTGAATGCAGATCCGCGAGCACTTCCCGATCTATAAATGGTATCTTTCCGTCACGGAACTCAAAATATCGCCTTAGCAACATCATAGCGGCAATTCGGAAGCTAGTTTCTTCTAGTGTAGAAAACGGAAGATGAAAGCGCGCCATCGACCTAAATTCTTCCATTGATGGGCAACCACTTGTTGCCAGCAATAGACCAAAAAGGCTGCGCAATCCATCCTGTATATCGGTCTCCCTCATGTACGCCCTATCTTGAGTGATGACTGTAACCTTGGCCCGTTCCCAGGAAAGCACGTCACTAAACATAGAAACCGGATCCACGAGTCGCAGTGCAGCCGGACAGTGTTCCCCGCCCTGATAGTGGCAGATCTCGCGACAATGGGATCCGAGCGCGCGTCCATCTTGGCGGAGGCCCGGATAGTTCACAAGTTGAAACAAGTGTTTCATTGTCAACAGTGACCTGATACTCGTAGGTATCCCCACCGTCTAGTTCGAATCGATACAGAAACGAAAGTGCACCGTCTTCCGCTTCGTCCACGTGTGGATTATTTGGCATGAATCCTGTCGCTATCTCTATGGAATATGCTCAGAATTGGAATTTCGAAGCGTTCTGGTAATCATGCAAACAACAGCAGAATTCCGACATCACACATTCTAGCTCAAGTCGGATATTTTGGCTAGAGACTCGCGTATGAGTCAGCTCCTCCAAATTCGGACGCTGATAGACGCGGATTTACGTTGATAATGGTAGATGACCGGCGTGGATATTGATTGGCCCGTCCTCTACAGCGGCCGCTCGAGCATATCACACGGGGAGATCTGCCAACGGCCATCGCTTGACACCAGGCGATAGGTGGTCACCTCAAACGGTGCTACAGAGATCGGGAACGACTCATCCAGCCAGGATAGCTCGCCCTCTGCGCCACGACCGTGACGGTCTGCTACGCGTACAATATACCCGCGACCATCTTCGGCTACTTTGAGGGCCGTCAGTTCCATCTCCTGCGACGAAAGCCCCAACAATGAGGCGTGGGTCGGGCGTTCACCCGGACTAGCAGTGCATGGTAATGGGCACAGCCGGCAGGTTGAGTTCCCGAGCGCGCTGTATAACAGCGCTATCGCGCCAGTCACCAATATGGGGTCGCAGCACCAACGTGAACTCCTGATATCCCTGATCCACCCAATCGTAGCGCTGCTTTGAACCAAAGGGATGGGGCTCATGATAGGCGTATGGCGGGCAGCGCAAAATGGTCAGCCGCATCATGCCATCCCGCACGTCACAGCCATACTTGCCGTCATTCATAAGCGCAGCGCCAACGACTTGTTCAGGGCTTGAGCGAGCCGGGCCTGACACATCCATCCACATGTGTGTCGGCACCTCCCTGCCGTCACAGGGGCGAAAACACCAGCCAAATGGCACGTCATGCGCAACCTGGGGGGAGTCAATGGCAACATCAAACGCCAGCTTAATCATGCGCCATTGTCCCTGCCACACAAGCCAGTTACGGATCATAATGTCGGGAACACCGTGCCGTACCGTGAACTGCTGCAGCCAACGATTCCCCTCATAGGTTCGCTCAACAAACAACGAGGCCTGTAAAGGACCCTCCTCGCCTATACGAATGTCGGCCTGACCGAAGGCCCCAATCACCTGGTCAAAGGTCTGGATGCGGTGAGACCATGTGTCGCTCGTATCTTCCAGAACCTGAGCTACATTCCAACCTTCTGGGCCGACCAGTTCCAATTGCGTTGACCTGTCAATACACGAGACGATGGCGCCTGTCTCTGCATCAAAGCGAATCTGGAGCAGGTCATTTTCCAACATCAACTCTTCGGCTCGCGCATCTCCAGCGAGTGGACTGCCGGGAAAATTCGGCTGAAAACGATACAGCCTGTATCCCATCGCGGGCAAGCTCACGGGAAATACGAGACGCGCCGGCCCCACGTGCGGGCGGCTGAGCGCCTCGTGGGTCTCGATCACCTGGTATGGAACAGCTTCTCCTTCTTCGTCTGCCAGACCCCAGCTGCCGTCTGACCAGCTTTGCCAACCGGTCCACGGCTCGTACTCGATGTATTGGTTGACAGGTTGAGCAAAAGGATTAAAGATCACGAGGACGCCGCCCGCTCCCGAGGTATCAATTTGGGCGGCGATAGCGCGGCCGGCGCTGTCGATGATTTCGCTAGAGGACGTGATCACGTGGCCGAAGATGTTGACGGCCTCGTCTTCAGCTTCCTTGATCGATGACCCTCCGAGTGTGTCATGAAACTGGCTAAAGCAGAGATCGTGCCACAGCGCATAGAGACGCTCCTTTGGCGCCGGTCGCTTCGCCCAGATCTGAGCCATCGCTGCCATGCGCTCGGCAAGCAGCAGGCGACACTCTGCCTGACGGTGAGATCGCTTCAATTCGCTGACAACCGAGTAACAGCCGACCGCATGGAACTGGAGTTCTTCGTCTACCAGCGGCAGCTGTGCCGCGTCGGCTTCGATGGCAGCGAAGTAGGCGTCCGGCGTACTGAAGCGAATTTCCAAATCGCTGCGCGCGGCGGCAGTGGCCTGAACATTTTCGATCTGTTCCTTGGTGGGACCGCCACCGTGGTTGCCGACACCAAAGAAACACATGGTATGCGCAAGCTGTGCAGGCTTGGCCTCAACGGCGGCCGCTATGCGCGGTTCCTGATCCAAATCCGAGCTAGTGTAGGCGCCGGTGATACGAAAAGTAAGTACACGGCTGCCGTCGGGCGCCTGCCACCAGAATGCCTGCGCCGGCAGTTCCTTTTCGTGGGGCCCTGGGCGCATGAACACGTAGGCGTCGAGACCGCATTTTTTGAAGATTTGGGGAAGCGTACCCGCATGGCCGAAGCTGTCTACGCAGTAGGCGACTCTGGGTTCTACCCCCAGATGCTCTTGCATGTACGCTTTGCCCAGAAGGATCTGCCGGACAAAGGACTCGCCCTGGGGAATGTTCATATCCGGCTGGATGACCATGCCATTGACAACGTGCCAGCGGCCTTGGCGGATAAACGCCAGGATCTGGGCGAAGAGCTGCGGGTTCTCTTCCTGGATCCACTGGTATACCTGGGACTCGCCGCGCACGAATTGAAAATCGGCGTATTCATTGAGCCGGTCAACGGCAGACTGGCTGGTAGCCAGCGCCTCGGCGCGACCTTCCGTCCAAGGCCAGAGCCAGACAGGGTCTAGATGGGCCTGGCCGATCATGTGTACGATAGGTTTCGTCATTGCGCTTGCCCTTTGCTTTCGATCCGGTGAATGCAATCCCTGTATCAGTAGAGACACTCCTTTGCAGCATCGACGAAGGCCTGTAGATTGGCCGGATCCCCGTAGAAGAAGTGGTCGGACGGTGCAATGATATACCCTGCGTGGTCTCGGGTGGCCTCGAAGCATTCAAATACCTGGCGGCGCGCGAGTTCCGGAGTGCCCTGTTCGAAACCGGCGTTCTGGTCAAATCCGCCAATAAAGAAGAGCTTATCGCCCACCCGTCGGGAGGCTTCGCGCAGATCGCAGTCACCGCCCATAGACGGGGGTGTCATGGTCTCCAATCCGTCTGCACCGTTTTGGGTCACTAAGTCCAGCATGTGCATCAACCCGCCACACAGATGGTAGACAACCTTCAGGCCTGCCTCGTGCAGAGCGGCGTGCTGTTGTCGATCGTAGGGAACACAGAATTCGGCGAACATCTTGGGGCTGATGACCGTATTTGACCCGGCGCCGCCGCCGGTCTCCACCATATCCGCAGGAGTGCCTACCCACATCTCTGTTACTTTCAGAGTTTGCTGCAGGATCACGTCCAGGGCATAGTGGACGAAATCCGGCGTATCGATAGCCATCATGATGGCTTCCTGGGTACCGACCAGTTTGGCGAAGCTCTGCCAAGGGCTGCCCTGGCCCGGGCTAAAGGGATGGCTGCGTATGATGCCCTGGTCCCCCAGGCGATCTTTGACCTTCTGGATCGGCGCGAAATCGACGGTGGTGGGCACGGGGCAATAGGCATCCCAGAGTCGGAAGTCGTCCTCGTTTTTGATCAGGTACTCCATCTCCCAGGCCGTGATTTCATTCCTGGCGCCTGCATGGTGCAGCGTTCCTTTGGGCGTGACGATGGTCTCTTCCCAACGGTGATTGCCATCTGCGTCTATGCCCAAATCGCGGTGATCAGTACGCCACTGGGCCATGTCGGCATCGCTATAGATATAGTGCGGTGACACATAGATAGCGTAGTCCATGCCAAATTTGGCGTTTGCTTGCCACCAGTCCATGCCGTCCAGATGGTGGTTCAGGTAGTAGTCCATCCAGCCATGCACCTGGCAGGGAAGGCGGTCCGGCCGACCGTTGTCCAAAGCAGTCAACATTCTTTCGCGGGAATTCATTTATGCCTCCATTGCTAAATCTATGGATAGTTTCGTTCGTGGGCCCTGCAATACCAAATACAGGTTAACATGGTACGCCAGGCAGATGGCAACATTGTTCACGATCAAAAGTTCTCGACGAGTTCGACCATCTTTTCGTAGTTCGAGAGGGCCAGCGGGGAAAGAACGATGGCGCCGGCCCGGCCGCAGGTCGTCTGCGACTCGCATGCCATGGCGGTGGCCTTGCACGCTTTCGGAAGGCGGTTCCCCTTGACGGCCTGCTTGATGGTCTGCTTTGCGCACTTGGCGTACTGCCGATGCCGGCTGCTGCCCGCGCAATCGCAGGCCAGCGCCACCGCCGCGCGGACGGCGCGCAGGGTGGGCTGGTCGGGGCAGCGCTTGCTGGAGCAGGCTGCCGGCGCCCGCGCGGCCGCGAGCGCCACGACCAGCACCGCGAACGCGGCACGCATGCCGAATCTGACGACCATCGGCGAATCCCTCCACGGGCGAGACCCGTGCTCCGGAAGGGCGTGGATGCCCACGGCACAGCCGAGCAACCAGGGTGCCAGACAGCGCGCGGCGGATTTTCGGGGAGATCCGCCGCCCGATTCTCGATACCGGGAGAGAGGGTCCACCGACTTTCCGGCCTCGGCAGGTCGCCGACGCGCGATGCGCGCCCCGGGGTAATCCCGGGAGCTCGAGACTCAACGCCGCACGGCGATCAGCTCGATGACGTGGCCGTCGGGGTCCCGGACCCACATCTGGCCCGCCGCCGTGCCGAGTGCCAGGACCTCGAGCCCGTGGCCCCGCAGCCGTCCCAGGGTCGCGTCGTAATCCTCCACGGCGAAGGCGGTGTGACCGGCGATCGGATTCAGGTGCGGCGGCGGCGTGCCGCCCTCGAAGTCGGCCGGCACCTCCAGCAGATGCACCCGCGCGTCGCCAGATCGCGCACCGGGAACGAGACGTGGTCGAGGCGGCGGGCGATCATGCAGGTCCTGTCGCACGCGCGGTTCGCGGCCTCAACGCCGGCTTCAGCGGGGCGCCAGCGCCGCGAGCACCCGCCGGCACGGTGCCAGCCCGCCGGCCGGGTCGAGCGGCAGGATGCAGACGTGCGACGCGCCCGCCCGCACCTGCGCCTCGATGCGGTCGCGGACCTGCGTCTCGGTGCCCCAGGCGACCAGCGCGTCCACCAGGCGGTCGCTCAGGCCGTGCGCGAAGTCGGCGTCGTCGAAGCCGAGGTCCCGCAGCGCCCGGACGTAGGGCGCGATGGCCGGGAGGTAGAAACCCAGATAGTCCCGTGCCGTCGTCCGGGCCCGCGCGGGATCCGTCTCGAGCATCACCGCCTGCTCGACGCACACCCGGCCGCTGCCGAGCACGGCGCGAGCCTTCGCCGTGTGTTCCGGCGGCATCAGATAGGTGAGGGTGCCCGCCGCCTCGGTGGCCGCCAGGGCGAGCATGCGGGGCTGGAGGGCCGCGAGCACGATCGGCGGCTCCTCGGCGGGAGCGGGCGCGCCATGCACCGTGGCCCGCATGTGTCGCAGGTAGTCGCGCATGGCCGCCACCGGCCGGTCGTAGCGCAGCCCCCGCATCGCCGCGGACGCCGGGTTGTTGACGCCGAGTCCCAGCACGAAGCGTCCGCCCGACAGCTCGGCGTTCGTGCGCGCCGCGGCCATCATCTGCGACGGCTCGCGGGCCCAGATGCTCGCGACGCCGGAGCCGACCACGAGCCGCTCGGTGCGCGCGAGGAGCGCGGCGGCGTGGGTCGGTGCGTCGCGCCCGACCGCTTCCACCAGCCAGAGCACGCCGTAGCCCAGGCGTTCGACCTCCCGCGCCAGGTTCACGGTGGCGGCGCCGTCGAGCCCGTCGAGGAACGCGAACACGCCGCGTGGCGGGATCTCCATCGCGCCGTCCTACTGCCCGCCGGGGGAGGCGGCAATCCACCTTGCCGTGGTCGCGCCGCCCCGCCACCATGCGCCGCAATGCAGCCCGTCGATTCGTCGCGCGTGTCGCGCCGCCCCGGGAGCCCGCCGCCGCGCCGCCGCTCCTGGTCCTCCTGCACGGCATCGGGGCGGACGAGGGGGATCTGCTGCCGCTCGCCCGTTTCCTCGACCCGCGGTGTCACGTCGTCAGCCTGCGCGCGGAGCGTAGGCGCGATAACGCGGCGAAGGCTGACATACCCCCCGAACCCAGACGTTGACGACCCTGCCTCCCCCACCCCCCCGGCAGCCGCGGGCGTTTTTAGCGCCTATCTTCCTACCTCCACCCTCAGGTGCGGCGGGTTGCTGACCAGTGTCCGTCCGTCTGTCGAAAAGGGGAAGGTGGCCTGTCACTACGCCTCGCCGTGGCGCTCAACCTCACGGCAAACCGTCGAGACGGACCGACCGAGGTCGGCGGCGATCCGGGTCAGGGTGTGTCCCGCGCCCAGGCCCCGCGAGATCTCGTCACGCTCGGCCAGGGAGGAGGTAGGGGCTTCAAAGGTGTATCGATGAAGACGGGCTGCCCTCCGCCGCGATACGGTTCGCGGCGGACCACGGGGTCATCCATTGACGGAGCCCCAAGCATCAGAGGAGGGCAGCCCGATGACACAGTACGACGTGGGCTTGGACGTGCACAGTCGGCAGAGCGCGTTCGCGATCGAGGATCACGAGGGCCGCGTGATTGCCCAGGGCGAAACCCCGACCACGCCCGCCGGGTTCGCGCGGCTGCGCGCGGCGTATCAGCTCCCGCCCGGCACGCGGGTCGCCTTGGAGACCGGGACGGTCGCGTTCTTCGCGGCGCGCGAGCTGGTGCGCCACGGGTTCACGCCGGTCGTCGTGGATGCGCACGAGGTCCGGCTGAAGGCGCACCGGCCGCTGCAGAAGAGTGACCGCCACGATGCCCTCGAGCTCTGCGAGGGCCTGCGGCGCGACACGTACCGCGCGCTCGTGCACGTCCCGCCCGCCACGGTGCTCCGCCTGCGCGAGATCCTGGCGCGCCGGCGGCACTTCGTGACCCGAACACGGCGCCTATGGAACAGCGATGGTCAAGGGCGTACCCGTCGCGGTCCCGAAGCCCCCGAACGCGAATGGCTCCTCGAAGGTCGTGTCCATGACGATCGGCCCCGGCGACAGGGTCTGCTGCAGCAGCGCGAAGTTCGGCTGCGCCGGGAGCGCTCCGCTCAGCAACGAGACCAGCCACCCGTCGAACTTGATCTGGAAGAGGGTCTCCTGGATCGCGGGCGTGTAGAGCCACTTCGTGGTGTTCGTGAAGCGGTTTCCGCCGAGGCCGTACACCGGCGTGATCGTGACCCCACCCGCAGGCTGGCGAATCATGAGCTGATCGAACGTGCCCGCGCCGACGGGCAGCATCCACCCGTTCGCGACCACCCACTCTCCGCTGGTCTCGTCGAAGACCTCCACGGGTCTGTCGAAGCGCAGCTCCGCCTCGAGCCCAGGGGCGAAGCGCAATGACTGGTCGATGTGGAAGAAGTTCACGATGTCGAGGTCGATGAAGTTGCCTTCGGCATCCAGGACGATCCCCGGTTTCCCCAACACCGGGTCGACGCCCGATCGGATCTGGAAGTTGACGCCCAGAGGATTCGCGCAGCCCACCAGAGCGCACGACATCAGGCCGTCGACGTCGATGTCGAGGCGCGCGAAGTCCGTCGACAGCTCCCCCTCGTCGATCGTGAAGTCGTTGATGTCCAGTGGATCATCGGGATCGATGGCGGCGAGTCCGGCGAACAACGGCCGCCAGCCGCTCGGCGTCGTGTTTGTCACGGAGCCGTCGGCGTCCACGCGGCTGCGGGCCGGCAGTAGGGGCGGGCTGTCAGGCGCGAAGCCCGCGAATCCTCCGTCGAAGCCGCCGAAGGCCGGCGTGTTGACCTGCGGCGTGCGGAAGGCGAACTCGGCGAGGTCGGTCGACACGGGAAAGGTGGGCGGGCACGTCTTGCCGAGCACCTTGCCGATCACGCTGCCCCCGGTCGGGCACTGGAAAGGGACGGTGACGTCCATGGAGACGAGCGGCAGCGTGAGGGGAAACTCGAAGGCGAGGTCCTGAACCGGCTCGGGCGCGTAGGGCACGCCGTCGAAGGCCTCTACCCGGATTCCCGCCACCCCGGCCGAGACCGACACCAGATCGCCGGTCAGCCGGCCAAGGGCATCGGCCCCGGCGGCGTCGGCGCTGTCGTAGCGGACGACCGTCTTCTGCACGCGGACCTGCTCGCCGTCCGCCCCCATGTGCGCGTAGTCCGCGTCCATCTGGCCGTCGGCACGGATGAAGTAGCGGAAGATGAAGTTGATGCTCGGATACAGGGATCGCATGTTCATCGCGCTCGGGTCGGGCACGTGCCATGCCGTGAGAGTGACCACGTCGCCCGGCCGTGCGCTCGCCCGGCTCGCCTGCAGCACTGCACGTGTGCCGTAGCGCATGTCGACGCTGCCGCCGTTCCGCTCGATCTCGAGTTCGAGCCCCACGCGCACGTTCGCGCGATACGTCACCACGGCGCCGACGTCGATGGACTTCGTCAGCGGCTGCGTCGGGCGCGACCCGATGCCTCCGCCCAGGTCCTGGTCGACGTTCACCGTGATGTCGCGCGACACCGTTTGCCCCAACGTGCAGCCGTTGTCGTAGTCGTCCCCGAAGGCGCAGCACGTCACTCGCACGGTTCGGCTGCCGATGCGCCCGGTGATGCATTCGGACTCGCTCGGCCGGACGCCGAAGTCCGCGCACGCGTCGAAGCCGTAGCTCGAGGGGTCCACGGTGTACGTAATCCCGGTGCACGTCGCCACCGCCCGGTTCCACACTTCCTGCAGGATCTCCACGGGAACGTCCTGGTCGATGCGCTCGATCCGCCCCTGGGTGACGGGCCCGAAGGTCTGACTGAAGAGGTCGTCGACGAGAAACGTGTCGCTCTTGACCGGGGTGCCCGGCCCGAAGAGCCCCTGGTCTTCGGTCGCGAAGGCGAGCACGTCCGTGACGCTGACCGCTTCGGGCGAGCAGTCGGGGATGTCCTCGTCGACCGCTTGGTCGCAGTCGTTGTCGACACCGTCGCATATCTCCGGCGTCTGCGGCTCGCAGACGGTGCAGTCGGCCGTGCACACGACCCGGTCCGGGGAATCGCAGGCCTCACCTGCATCGACAACGCCGTCGCCACAGCGCGCGGGGGTGCAGTCCGTGCGGCAGCGATCGGGCGCCGTGTCGCTGTTCGCCGCCCCGGCGTCGCACTCCTCCCCCGCCGTCACAATGCCGTTGCCACAGCGGGTCCGGGTGAACGCCGAATCGCACCCGTCGCCGTCGATGTCATTGCCATCGTCGCACTCCTCGCCGTCGGTGACGATGCCGTTGCCGGGGCTCGTCGGCGTGCAATTGGAATCACAGCCGTCGCCGTCGACCGAGTTGCCGTCGTCGCAGACCTCCACCCCGGCCTTTACGACACCGTCGCCGCAGACGGCGGCAGTGCAGCCGCTCGCCATCTCCTCGCAGCACGCTTTGCAGACGTCCTTGAACGCTTGCCTGCACCGCCGCACGCCGTCGCGGAAGCTCGTCTTGGCCGCCCGCTTGCAGGAGCGGCGGGCCTTTCTGCCGACGGTGCCCTTGCATGCCGCCCTTGCGGCCTTGAGGACGGACTTCATACCCTTGCGGCAGTGCCGCTGGTCCTGCTTGCAGTCGGCGGCACACTGCTTGGTCATCGCCCCAGCGGGCTGTGTGACGACCGGCAGCAGCGGCAGCAGGGCCGCGACGACGACGCTCGAGGCGCGCGCCACCCGGTAGCGGGCACCGCGCGGCGGGGATGAGGTCAGTGTGGTCGCAACGGTCCGGCAGCGTGCCATCGGCTTCCCAGTCTACGGATGGACGGAGTGACGCGGTTGGCCTCGACAAACGCGGCAGAAGCCCGCCCGGTGCGTCTAACCGATCGGTGCCCTTCCTTAAAGACGCAGCGCACAATCGGCGGTCTGGGGTGCCGGAGGCAGGGTCGGCGGCCAACACAGCTCCGTCCCGGACCAGCGGCTCTGCTCTGGCGCGCGTTCGATTCCATACGGTCACGCGGACGTCGATCGGACAGCAGAGAGCGTAGGCGCGATAACGCGGCGAAGGCCGACATGACCCCCGAAGTCGGACGTTGACGATCCGGCCTCCCCCCCGGCTGCCGCGGGTCCGCACGATGGTGAGGCCGAACCCTCCCGGGCCGGCAGGCCCGGTCGGGCCCGTCGGGCCCGGCACTCCGAGAGCGCCGAGCGATGTCTCACGGGGCTTGCACGCCTTTGCTGCGAAGGATGACCAGCCCGTTGGGCTTCTCACAGAGCGTCGCGCCGGCCCCTCCGGCGTCCATGGGCGCCACGAGTCCGACGATCAGGCAGAGCACGCCGCCCCCCCACCAGTGGTCCTGCCTGGCTTCATCATGTGGCCCCCCCCGTGGAGCGCTCCGGGGACGGCATCTCGCGCCGGATGCCAAGGTCGTCGGCCCGGGCGCCGTCGAGCATCGTGTGCGGCGTCATCCAGAGCCCCGGGCGATCTCCTGCATGCCGCAGCCCATGGAATGTCGCGTTCATCGTTCCTGCGCGCGGACCAGGCAGGGTGGTACGGCCACGAGCACGCCGGAGGCCCGGCGACTCCATGCTTCGGTTGATCTGACTGACCCTGCCGTCAGCCCCTCGGCCGATCCGTCTACCGCCCCTGCCGTCCTTCCGAAGCCAGATCACGCGCCCGCGCAAAGCCGGAGGTCGATCAGGTGCAGGGCGAGCAGGTGGGCTGGGTAGTAGGCATAGAAGAGCGGGCCGGGAAGCCGGGGGAGCGGCGGCGAGAGACGGGGCGCGGCGAGCATGATGGGTGTCGCTCCGAGGGCCCAGAGGTCGATGGGCGTGAGCCAGGGGGGCCTGAGGACGACGTTGGCGAGCACACCCAGCGGTCCGATGGCTGCCATGGCGGCACGGATGCCGAAGCGGGCGACGAGTGCGACGCCCGCGGAAACCACGACCCCGAACGGGCCGAACTCCGTGAGGAACGCCAGGGGCGTTGCGAGGGCCGCGCCGAGCAACGCGGCACCCGGCCGGCCGGCCCGCCAGGCCACGCCGGCCCGCCAGGCGAGCACGCCGAGGGCGAGGGTGAAAAGGATGTTGCCGTCGTGCCACGGGCGTCCGGCGATCACGAACACGGGCTGCGCCACGACCCCCCAGAACAGGAGACGCCGGAGGTAGCGCGAAGCCAACGCCGGGGTGGTGCTCAGGCGGAGGCCCAGGATGCCCGCGAACAACGGAAAGGAGAGGCGCCCGATGGCGTGCGTTGGAACGAAGAGATCGGGTGCCACGATCTTGCCGTAGTGGTCCACGGTCATGGTCAGCAGGGCGATCCACTTGGCAGCCTCGAGGCTGGCGTGATCGAAATCCCGTTGCACTCTACCCGACATGTGTGGTTGCTGGGGCGAGGAGGTCAGGCCATGACGGCGGTGTTGCGATTCGCGATCTGTGCTGGAGTCGTCCTGGCGCTCTGCGCGCCGGCCGATGTGCTTGCGGCCAAGGAGAAGTTCGTACGTACCAAGCCGCACGTGAACGTGAGCGGGCCGCACGGCATGTCGAACGAGATCGTGCAGGTCTCCGTCGGCGTCGTGGAGCCGGGAGACATCGGCATCGGCGTGCCCGCCTCCCGGTCCTGTCGAGGGGAGGTCGACATGCGCATCGAGGAGGCGAGCACCGGCGCCTCGCTCGCCACGCGCACGGGCGTGCCGCTCGCGTCGGGGACCTTCGAATCCACCAGCTTTGCGTCGCCATCCGCCTCGATCGCGGTCCGGGTCGTCCTCGTCGCACGCGACATGGAAGTCGACGGCAAGGAATGCGTCCTGCGCGGGCAGCTGGAGTTTCGGGGCATCGGCACTGGCCAGACGACGCGCAGCCTGCCGATCCGGACCGAAGACTTCGTGCTCATCAAACGCGCGTCTTGACGCGTCCCCGAGGGCAGCGTGCCCCGCGGGACGGCGACCGCGTCCGCGAGCCTCCTTGCCCCCCAGTCCTGCACGCGAGCAGGAGCGCGAGCGTGGCAACCACGCGGCCGCGAGCGGCGTGCATGCGCCAACATAGTCGTGGCGCCCCGTCGCTGGGAAGTCCCGGCGTCGCGGGATCTGATCAACTTCGAGAACCCGACGCGTCGGGACATGGTGCGG
Organism: uncultured delta proteobacterium; assembly: GCA_963851365.1. GTDB lineage: Bacteria > Desulfobacterota > Binatia > DP-6 > DP-6 > CAVQLX01. The sequence goes on from CAWKPA010000005.1 coordinate 97,703, forward strand.
CACGGCCTGCCGGCCGAGCTCGCCGAGGTCGGCTTCCGGGATATCCACAAAGTGTCGAATCACCGCGGCGCCATGCAGGTGGTGACGGCGGTGCGGTGACATGCCGCCGGCCATGCCCGCGGCCGGTCATGCGTGGCGGCATGCGGGATCGCGAACGGCGGCCAGGGCTGGGTCACCAACACTCCCAACGTGCTGCCCGCCGCCATCGGCGCGCCGGGCACGGGGAGCTCCGTCACGGTCACGACCCAGGCCGGCCTGATCGCCTTCATGCCGACGGGCGGCACGGGCGGGCCGCTCACCTTCGGTGACGTGACCATCGCGGTCGCGAGCGACGTCCCCGATCCGTCGGGCACGGGGTCGGGAGGCGCCGGCGGCGGCGTCCTCGCCGGGCAGACGCTGGCGCTCAAGCTGTCGGTGGCGCTGTCCAACCTCGGCGCCAAGCCCACCGGATTCGGCAACTGGCAATTGCCGGGGTCGTTCTGCACGTGCGACGGCATCGGGGGTCGGACCGGCCCGTTCACCGTCTCGCAGTGCATCCTGGACAACGCGTTGACGGTGAACGACCTGATCGCGCTTGCCGATCAGGCGCTACGCGGCATCCCGCTGAGCCAGTACGACCCGTGTCTCGGCTACAGCGTCATCACCGCGGCCCTCGACGCGCTCAACAGAGGCTTCGACGAGTGCCGGACGGTGTGCTCCTGCACGCCGTGATCGGATGAAGGGTCGGGCGGGGGCGGCGTCGCCCCCGCCGGGTCCCCGGCCGGCAGGGCGATGTGGCACGCCGGCCGCACGACGGGGGGCGGATCAGCGGCATGTGCCGCTGGCACACGCGTCACCGTGCAGGGAGGCCGAAGCCAGTCGACCGCGTCGACGCCGACGGACGGCCGTGCCTCGCACGGTGCCGGTGACGCCGCGGTGCCTGACGTCTCAGCCCCGCGCGCGCAACGGCCCCAGCAGGAGTGCCCGCGGATCGTCCCCGCCCCGTGCGATTGCGACCAGCAAATAGGCCGTCAAGAAGAACGCGCCACCGAGGAGCGCGAGCAGGCCGAGAACGAGGCCGCCGGCCGAGAAGCCGTGCCGCCAGGCGACCCAGAGTCCGGAGAGGCCGAGCATGCACATGAAGTCGAGGTTGAACTGCCCCGGCCAGCCCATGCGGGCGATGTCGCCGAAGAACACGGGGAGCAGGCCCCAGCCGTGATGGGCGATCACCACGGCGGTATAGCTGGCGATCACGATCCAGAGCAGGACGAGCAGCAGGCGAAACGTCTTCATGGCCCTTCATCGCGCCGTCGCGGGCCCGGGAGCAACTACCTGCGAGGTCAAGACGACGGGTTCGGGCGCCCGGTCCGGTTCCCACAATCCGGCGCTGCGGACGATCGTCGAGCGCACGCCGCGGTGCGCGCATTCAGGCCAGTAACCAGGTGTACCCCGCACGTAGCGCCTCACGACCACCGCGGTCCAGCACGTCGCCGTGTGCGATGATCACCCGGTCGAAGTCCCACTCGAGGATGCGCTCCAGGCTGGCCCGCGCCGCCGCGCGGTCACGGATGAGCAAGGGGTCGAGTCTCGTGGGCCCGAAGGAGCCGTAGCTCCCGATGAGCGTCATCAGGATGCGGGTGGCCGCCGCGGTGCCGGCGCGAAAGTTGAAGGCGAGGTCGCAGAGGATGAGCGTCCGGCTCGGCCGGTGCAAGAAGACGACCTCGTTCTCGTACGGCCGGCCCCGGAAGAAGGTCTGGTCGACGACGCCGCGCCACGGCGCCGGGGCTTCGTCACCGAGCACGGCCTCGAAGCGGAGATCCGGCCGCTTGCGATCCAACCCGGGCGCCACCCAGAGGCGCGCCCCGGGATACGCGATGGCGACCTCCCCGGCATGCAAATGGTGCAGGCGGTTCGGCGCGACGGCGTAGCGTACCGGCCCGATCGCGTCGAGCGCGGCGCGGAGCTGCGAATCCAGCGCGACGGGCGAGTGGAGCAGGAGCGCACCGTCGGGCAGCCGGATGACCGTCATCCGCGCGCCGACGGGCAGCCCGTAGAAGGTCTGCGGGCGGTCGGCAACCCAGAGGTCGGGCGCGAGCGAGCGGAGTGGTGGCGTCACGGGCAGTCCAGTTCGAGCTGTGCCTCGGCCGGAGTCCCAGGTCAACGCTGCGCAGGCTCTCGACAGAGCGCAACCACCTGCCGCAGCGGGCCAGCCAGTCGCCCTGCTGAACGATGCGGTGGTCGTGGCGCAGGGAGCGGAGCGGCGAACCTACTGTGCGTTTCGCAGCATCCACTCCACGACGCTGTCCCATAGTCGCTCGAAGCGCGGGGTGGTGCAGCCCGAGCCGGTGGTGATCCAGTCGATGTGCGGCGGCTCGTGCGCCGGGTCGCCGTAGTGCCCCACCACGTCGAGATGATCGGCGCGAATGGCCTGGATCACGTCGCCCCACACCTGCGAGCGGGTCGGCACCACGCCGTCGCTGGCCGCTGCGTCGGGAAGCGCCCCGAAGGCGGTGCGCAGGACGGCCGCCTGCGTGTCATCGAGGGGCGGCACGCGCGCCGTCGGGAGCCGCGCCAGGCGATGCATCGCCGCATAGATGGCGTAGGTGGCCTGCCCGGCGGGGTCCAAGCCAACGTCCCAGCGCGACGCGAGGCTCGGTGGCCGGGCAAGGGTGACGACAGACCCGGCCCGGACGGCGGGTCGCAGGCGCACGGTCGTGGCGAAGACCTCCATCGATTCGGGGGTCAACTGGGTGAGGAGCGCCTGGTCCCCCTCGACCTCCGCCAGAAAGGCCGACACCGCCTGCCGGCGCTCGGGAGAGAAGTTGGCGAGCAGCTTGTCGAAGACCTCGTCGAGCAAGGCGCTGTTGATGCCGAGAAAGTCGTCCAGCCGGGCGAAGACCGCACCGAGTTGGACCATCGCCGACAGCGGGAGACGGCCGAAGCGCAGCATCCCCATGGTGGCCAGCGACAGCGCCCGCAGCACGCGCTGGCCGAGCACGCTCGCGAAGAAGCCGGCGAGCGGGGTGCCGTGGTGCGGGGTGGCGAGCGTGACGGCCGTCCGCACCCGCCGGGTGACGCGCTCGACGTCCAGGTCGGTCGGGAGCCTGACCTCGGGATCGAGGAGCAGACGAATGTCGAGCCCGCCGCTCGAGTGGCCGATCAGATGGACGGGTCCATCGTCGTCCGCGAGCGTCCGAACCATGGTCGCGGCGACGCGTTCCGCGCGGCGCAGCAGCGACGCGGTGGGCAGGGTCGGCACTACGTCGACCCGCACGGTCAGGCCGCGCCGGGCGAAAGCGGCGATCAGGAACTCATGAACGTGGCCGAAGTACGTGAGATCGCCCAGGTTGGCGAACCCGAAGAACCCGGGAACCAGGTAGGCGTGGTGCGCCACACCGCGTCCGGCGTCCACCGGGCTGGCCTGACCAGGCTCAGGCGCAGGCGCCATCGGGTTGTCAGCCGGCCGGCGCCACCCGGAAGCCGAAGCGCGGGAAGTGCACCACCACCGTGCCGACCGCCGGGTCGCTGCGGCGAATCGCCACCTCGTCGGGCGACGATGCCACCAGCGTGCCGGTCACGGGATCGAAGCCGTAGTCGTCCGGCGTCACCGACACCGTTGCGCCGGCCCGCAGGCCGTTCGGCTCGTGCGGGTCGACGCCGCCGGCCGCCTCGGGCTCGGCGTCCCGCGCCACCGCCAGCGCCTCCGCCGGGGCGACCTCGTGCCGCTCGCCCTGCCCCATGGCCTCGAGCCGCGTCATCCAGGCGCCGACCTGCGGGAACTGCGCGAGCAGCGCCTGCCCGCCGGGAGCCACCCGCAGAAACCACGCCGGATGGTACGCCGCGGCGTCGGCGAGGCTGAAGGCGTCGCCAAGGAGCCAGGGACGACCGCCGGCGAGTTGGCCGTCGAGCATGGCCAGCAGCGCACGGACCTGTTCGCGGGCCTGCGGCGCCTGCTTCGGCAGCTCGGAGAAGTCGCGCCCGGGCATCATCTTCGAGCGGTCAGCCAGGAACTCCGGCGGCATGAACTGCCCGATGTCGGCGAAGACCACGGCGACGGCGGGCATGAAGAAGAGCCGATCCGCCCAGAGGCTCCATGCCCCGGCGGTGCCCGTGCCGGTCGGAAACATCGTCGGCTCGGGATGCAGGCGCTCGATCACCCGCACGATCAGCTGCGTGTCGCACCAAACGTCGGCGCCGACCTGCAGCACGGGGGTGCGGCGGTAGCCGCCCGTGAGCGGCAGCAGGTCGGGCTTCGGCATGATCGTGGGTTGTTCGACCGCGCCCCAGGCCAGCCGCTTGTGCGCCAGCACCTTGCGGACTTTCTCCGAGAACGGCGAGGTGTCGTACTGGTGGAGGAGCAGCCGGGGCGTCGCCATGGCGGCGAGTTTGCCCGACGCCAGGCGCCGCGGCAAGGAACGGGCTCGCGCGGCGCGCGGGCGCTGCTACACTCGGAGACGCCGCATGCCGTCGACTCCGCACGTGCGCGTCGTCACCCTGAACCTCCTGCACGGCGCGCCCGTGCCGCCCTGGAGTCGGGCCCGCATGTCCGTCGCCGCTCGCCTCGACTGGACGGCCCGCCAACTCGCCGACGCGGAGCCGGACGTCGTGCTGCTGCAGGAAGCGTCGGTCACGGCGCGCCACGGCAGCACCGCGGCGCGACTCGCCGAGCAGCTCGGCATGGCGCACGTCTACGCGCGCGCCAACCCGGCCCCGCTGTGGAGCGCGTTGGGGGCCGGAGGGCGGCTGTCACGCCGGCTGGCGTTCGAGGAGGGCCCGGCGGTGCTGTCCCGGCTGCCGATCACGGGACACCGGATCCATCGCCTGTCGTCCGGCCTGACGCTCCATGAACGCCGCATCGCCCTCGAGGTCGTGCTCGACGGGCCCATGGGCCGCTTCAGCGCGTTCTCCGTGCACCTGACCGCCGGCTCGCCGGCGAGTCGGCGGCGGCAGATCGCCGCGCTCGTCCGTGCCGTCGAGGCGACCCCCCACCCGCATCCCGTGCTCGTCGGCGGCGATTTCAACGCCGACGAGCACTCGCACGAGATCCGTTGGCTCACCGACCTCGAGGGCTGGCTCGACTCCTTCCGCCACATGCATCCCGCGACGGCGGGACACACGTGGGGCCAGGCGCTGGCGGCGGCCTCCACCACCGCCGGGCGGCGCATCGACTTCCTCTTTTCCGCCCCATCGGCCGGCGAACATTGGGAGCCGCGCCACAGCCGGCTGATCCTCGACCGTGCGTTCCCCGCCTCGCGCGACGGGGTGCTGTGGGCGAGCGACCACTACGGCGTGCTGACCGACTTCGAGCCGCCGGCACCCCGGCCGGACGGCGCCGGCTGAGCCGCCCCGCTCGCTCCCCAGGCGCGAGTGTGCGACAGTCCGGCGCCCCCGCCATGCCGCCGCAGACGCCATTTCGCCTGCCCCATCCCGACGAGATCACCGGCGCCTTCAGTCGTCTGATCCGGGTCGTCGCACAGCCGGTCCAGAACACGCTGCCGCAGGTGGGCGCTTACCGGGGCCTGCCGGCGGACGTGCTGTTCCCGGCGCCCGCCGGCGTGCCCGAGGCCCGCGTCACCACGCGCTGGAGCCTGCCGGGCGTCGTGAGCGAAGACATCGTCTTCAAGTCGCAGCACGAGCCGCTGGAGCCCGCGTTCCGCGCTCGATACTACGCCGACTACCCGGAGACGCACACGGTCTACGCGCGGCGCATCCGGCCCACCGACGGCCGGAACCGCCCGCGCGTGCTCTACCTGCACGGCTACCTCCAGCCCGAGACCTACTTGGAGGAGGTCGCGCTGCTCGCGAGCATGGCACGGCTGCTCGACGTCGAGGTGATCCAGCTCCAGCCGCCGTACCACGGTCGCCGCACGCCGCGGGCGTCGTGGCTGAGCGGCGAGCTGTACTGGACCGCCGACCTCGTTCGCAGCATGGAGTCGCTGCGCCAGAACCTGCTCGACGCCCGTACGCTGCTCGGGTGGCTGCTGGCCGAGAATCCCCAGCCGGTGGGCGTGATGGGCCTCAGCCTGGGCGGCGCCCTCACCCTCGGCCTCACGTGCCTCGAGGGGCGCTTCGCGTTCTCCGTGCCGCTGATCGCCCACATGGATCTCGCCGCCATGGTGGCGGACGCGCCGGTGCTGGCGAACATGCGCGCGGACCTGCGCCGCTTCGGCTGGCGGCTCGAGGACTTCGCGCGCTTCGTCCAGGACATCGGCTGGTACGACCTCGCTCCCGCGCTTCCGCCGGAGCGGATCTTCTTCGTGATGGGATCGTCCGACCTCTTCTTCGATCCGGCCGTCGTCGAGGACACGTGGCGGCGCTGGGGGCAGCCCCCCATCGCATGGTACCCCTGCAGCCACATGGGGTTCCTGCCCCGCCTGCCCGGCGTCATGGGCAAGGTGCGGCGTTTCATCGACAGCCACGCCGTCGGCGTCTGAACCCGCGCGTCAGCAGATGCGCGGCAGCTGCTCGCCCGACAGGAGGTCGAGCAGCCGCCGCGTGCCGACCCGCGTGACCAGCGTCACGACGCCCGCCGGCGCCGCCGCGACTCGGCCCACGACCGCCGCCCCGGCGCCCAACGGATGGGAACGCAGCGCGGCCAGCGTCCGCGCCGCATCGGCCGCCGCCACGAAGGCCACCAGGCGGCCCTCGCAGGCCACGTAGAGGGGATCGAGGCCCAGGATCTCGCAGGCGCCGGCGACCCCTTCGACCACCGGCACCGCGGCCTCCTCGACCTCGATGGCGACACCGGCGTCGCTGGCGATTTCGTTCAGCGCGGCAGCCAGCCCGCCGCGCGTCGGATCGCGCAGGCAGTGGACATCGATGCCGGCGGCCATGAGCCCGGCCACCAGCTCCCCGAGCGGCGCGCAATCGCTCTCGAGCGGGCTGTCGAAGGCGAGGCCGTCCCGCACCGACAACACCGCGATGCCGTGCCGCCCGACGTCGCCCGACAACAGCACGACGTCGCCGGCGCGTACCCGGGCGGGTCGCACGTCGACACCAGCGGGCACGATGCCCACGCCGGCCGTCGTAACGAAGAGCCCGTCGCCCTTGCCGCGGTCGACCACCTTGGTGTCGCCAGTGACGAGCGCGACGCCGGCAGCCGCGGCCGCGGTGCGCATCGACGCCGCCACCGCCGCCAGCTCCGCGATCGGCAACCCCTCCTCCAGGACGAAGGCGGCGCTCAGCCAGGCGGGTCGCGCGCCCGCCATCGCCAGGTCGTTCACGGTGCCGTGCACCGCCAGCATGCCGATGTCGCCGCCTGGAAAGACGCGCGGGTGGACGACGTAGGCGTCCGTGGTGAACGCGAGCCGCACGCCGCCCGCCTCGACGACGGCGCTGTCGTGCCGCGCGGCGAGCGCCGGGTGGTCGAACGCGGGCCGGAACACCCGGTCGAGCAGCTCCTGCATCAGGCGCCCCCCGCCACCGTGCGCCAACTGCACGGTGACGTGGCGCCCGAGCGGCGCGGGACAACTCAGGTCGACGTCGCGGACGGCCATGCCGACTCGCACCTCCGGTAGCGGTAGTAGGCGGCACACGCGCCCTCGCTCGACACCATGGTGGCGCCCAACGGCGTCTCCGGCGTGCAGCGCGTCGCAAAGGCGGGACAAGCCGGGGGCAGGAGCTTCCCCTGCAGGACCTCGCCGCTCCGGCACTCGCTCGCCTCCGCGCCGTGGATGCCGCTCAGATCGAACCGCAGGCTCGCGTCGTGCGCCGCATACGCCGGTCGCAGCCGGAGGCCGCTCGCGGGGATCTCGCCGATGCCCCGCCAGCGTTGCGGCGCCACTTCGAACACCTCCGCCAGCATCGCGCGCGCCGCGGCGTTGCCGTCCGGCCGGACGGACCGCGCGTACTGGTTCTCCACCTCGGCGCGCCCCGACTCGAGTTGTCGCACGCACAGGTGGATTCCCTGGAGCAAGTCGAGCGGCTCGAAGCCGGTTGCCACGATCGGCACCCGGTGGCGAGCCGCCAGTGGCCGGTAGGCGTCGAGGCCCATCACCGTGCACACGTGCCCGGCGGCGAGAAACCCGTCGAGGCGACGATCGGGCGCCGCGAGGATCGCTTCCATCGCCGGTGGCACCAGCACGTGCGAGACCAGCAGCGAGAAGTTCGCGACCCCGCGGCGCCGCGCTTCGTGGACGGCCATCGCCGTCGCCGGCGCCGTGGTCTCGAAGCCCACCGCGAGGAAGACAACGTGCCGGTCCGGGTGGCGCGCGGCCACCGCCAGCGCGTCGAGCGGGGAGTACACCAGCCGTACGTCGGCACCTTCCGCCTTGCACCCGAGGAGATCACCCGCCGACCCCGGCACGCGCAGCATGTCGCCGAACGAGCACAGGATCGTCCCGGGCGTCGTCGCGATCGCCAGCGCAGAGTCGATGGTCGCGACCGGCGTCACGCATACCGGACAGCCGGGCCCGTGCAGCAGCGTCAGCGCCTCCGGCAGGAGGCCGTCGATGCCGAAGCGCACGATGGCGTGGGTCTGTCCGCCGCACACCTCCATGATGGTCCACGGTCGCGTGACGATCGCATGGATGGCGTCGGCGGCGCGCCGCACGGCCGACGCATCCCGCAGCTCGTCGACGTATCTCACGACGGCTCCGGGATGGCCGCCAGCCAGGCCAACGTGGCCTCGGCGGCCGCCGGATCGATCCGGCTGATCGCGAACCCCGCGTGGACGACCACGTAGTCCCCGATGCGGGCCTCTGGGACGTAGGCCAAACAGACCTCCTTCACGACGCCCCCGAAGGACACCTGCCCGGTGCGCAGGTCGCCATCGGTAACGGTGCGAATCTCACCCGGGATGCCGAGACACATCACGATCCTCCAGTTCCATCGCGGCGGCGACCGCCGCCTGACCCAGCGAGATGCCGCCATCGTTCGGCGGCACGAGCCGCGGCGTCCAGACGACGGCGCCGTGCGCCTCGAGCCGCGCCCGCACCGCGTCCGCCAGTCGCACGTTCTGGAAGCAGCCGCCCGTGCAGACGACACGAGCGACCGCGGCCCGCGCGGTCATCACCGCCGCCAGCTCCACCAGCGCCGCGTGGAAGCCCGCCGCGATCGCGGCGGGCGGGGTTCCGCGCTCGACGTCGCGCCACACCGCCCTGACCAGCGGACGCCAGTCGGCCACCGCCGGCTCCCCTTCGCCGAGCGAAATCGGATACGCAGCGGCGTCGCCGCCATGCATCCCCGCGGCCGCCTCGAGCGCCAGCGCCGCCTGGCCCTCGAACCCCGCCCGGTCGCACAGGCCGGCCAGCGCCGCCACCCCGTCGAAGAGTCGCCCCACGCTGGTGGTCATCGGCATGTCACGGCCGGTGTCGAGGAGGCGCAGCAGAACCCGCCCTTCCTCCGGCCGAAACGCCCGCCCGACCCACCGCGCGACGGACTCCGGCGCCGCCGCGTGCAGGAGCGCCAGCGCCACGCGCCGCGGCTCCCGCATCGCCGCCTCGCCACCCGGCAACGCGATGGGCTTCAGGTGGGCCACCCGCCGCCACCGCGCCCCGTCGACGACCAGCGCCTCGCCGCCCCACAGCATGCCGTCGCACCCGAGCCCCGCGCCGTCCCAGGCGAGACCGAGGACCGGCCCCGCGAGGGCGTGCTCGGCGACGCATGCGGCCACGTGCGCGTGGTGGTGCTGCACCCGCACCAGCGGAACGCCCCATGCGCCCGCGAGACGCTCCGCGACGCGGGTGGAGGCGTAGTCGGGATGGAGATCGCACGCGACCGTGCGCGGCGTCACCTCGAAGAGTCGCAGCAGGTCGCCGACCGTGCGCTCGAGCAGCCGGACACCCTCGACCGCGTGGAGATCGCCCAGGTGCTGGCTCGGTACGACCGCGTCATCCAGCGTGATCGCCACGACGCTCTTCAACTGTGCCCCCAGGGCGACGATGCCCGCCGGCATGCCCGCCACGGCCAGCGGCAGCGGCGCAAACCCGCGCGCCCGCCGCATCACCTGGAGCCCGGCCGGCCCGACGCGCGCGACCGAATCGTCCACCGGACGCACGATGGGACGGTCGTGCGCCAGCACCACGTCAGCCACCTCGCCGAGCCGCACGACCGCGTCCGCGTCGTCCGTACAGAGGGGCTCGTCGGCGCGGTTCCCGCTGGTGCAGACGAGCGGCCGGCCCGCGGCCGCCACCAGCAGGTGGTGCAACGGCGACGCGGGCAGCATCGCGCCGAGTCGCGGCACCCCAGGCGCCACCGCCGCCGCGAGTGCGGTGGACGGCTCCGCCCGCCGCGCGAGGAGGAGGATCGGCGCCGCCGGGCCAGCGAGGACCGCCGCCTCCTCTTCGGTCACCGCACAGACCGCGCGGACCGCGGCAACGTCGGAGAAGAGCACCGCGAACGGCTTGGCCTCGCGCCGCTTGCGGGCGCGCAACCGGCCGACCGCGAGCGCGTCGGTGGCGTCCACCACGAGCTGATACCCCCCGAGCCCCTTCACGGCGAGGATCGAGCCTCCCGCCACCGCCACGGCGGCACGCGCGAGGGCGTCGTCGCCGGTCGCCACCGTCGCACCGTCGCCGCCGAGCAGCCGCAGCCGCGGCCCGCAAGCTGGACAGGCCACGGGCTCGGCATGGAAACGTCGATCCCCCGGGTCCTCGTACTCGCGGCGACACGCCGGACACAGCGGGAACTGGCGCATGACCGTGCGAGGGCGGTCGTACGGCAGCGACTCCACGACGGTGTAGCGCGGCCCGCAGTGCGCGCAGGTGGCGAACGCATAGCGATGCCGGCGCGAGCCAGGCTCCATGACCTCCGCGTAGCACGCCGCGCAGGTGGCCAGGTCCGCGGGCAGCGTGGCACGCGCTCGCGCAGCGCCGTCGCTCGCCAGGATGCGGAAGGGCGCCGCGTCGCCGGATGGCGACACGGCGGCGATCTCCAGCCGCTCGACCCGCGCGCCCGGGGGTGCGTCGGCCCGCAGCGCCGTGACGAACCCCGCGACCGCCGTCTCGCCCCCCTCCACCTCGATCGCCACGCCGTCCGGCCGGTTGCGCACCCATCCCGCGAGCCCGCGGCTGGTGGCCGCCGCGTACACGAAGGGCCGGAAACCGACCCCCTGCACCACCCCCCGCACGGACACGGCCAGCCGCACCACCCTACACCACGTCGATCGAGTCGACGCCCAGCCCGCTCGTGCCGAGCAGGGCCCCGTCGCCGCTGCCACAGGCAGGGCACAGCACCACGTGATGCTCCGGCTCGTAGCGGGCGCCACAGGCGCCGCACCGCGCCGCCACCCGCTCGATCGTGAGCGCCAGACGGGCATCCGCCGCGATCGTCCCGACGGCATGGGCGGCGAAGTGCGCCGCCAGACTTTCGTCCGATATCGCCTCGCTCTCCCGCACCCAGCCGCGAACGGCACAGACGCGCGCGGCTCCCGCCGCCTCGGCGCGCGCCAGCACGACCGTCAGGATCTGCCGAGCGAGAAGCGCTTCGTGCATGTGCTATGTCCCGACCAGGGCGCGCACGCGCGCGACGGCCCGCGGCACCGCCGCCGCAACCGCCGGCGACAGCACCGTGCCGTGCCGGACCGGTCGCTCGATCCCGATGGCGACGATCCGCACCGCGCGGCGCTCGTCCGGGTGGAGAACGTCCGCCAGCGCGATCGCCCCCGTCACGTCGAGCCCATGCGTCGAGCAGGCCGCCGTCGCACGCGCCGCGAGGTCGGCCGGCGCGAGGTCCACGACGTCGCCCGGCGTGCCGTTCGCAAGCGCGTCGACCAACACCACCGGCACGTCGACCGCCAGCAGGTCGACCAGCGCAGCCGGGTCCGCCGCCCGCACCAGGGCCACACCCGGAGGGACGCCCGTAGCGAAGAGCGCGTCGAGTACGGCCACCCCGACCCCGTCGTCGCCCGCCGCTGGCTGGCCGACACCGATCACCAGGACGCGCGCCTCAGGCACGATCCACCCGGAGCTGCAGAAAGTGCGTGGCGCACGAGATGCATGGGTCGTGATTGCGGATCACCTGCTCGCACCGCTCCCGCAACTCGTCGTCCGGCAGCCCGAGGTAGCGTGGCACGACGGCGGCCAGGTCCGCCTCGATGGTGCGCTGGTTCTGCGAGGTCGGCGGGACGATCCTCGCCTCGGCGATGGTGCCGTCCGCCTCCAGGCGGTAGCGATGATAGAGGAGTCCCCGCGGCGCCTCCGTGCAGGCATGCCCGGTACCGGCCCGGAACACGAGCGGCACCGCGGGCGCGGCCGGCGGCTCGTAGCACTCGATCAGCCGCAGCGCCTCTTCGCAGGCGAAGACCACCTCGACGGCGCGCACCACGACGCTCCGGTAGGGGTTGCGGCAGGCGTCTCCGAGCCCGGCCTCCCGCGCCGCGGCGGCCGCGAGCGGCGTCAGGCGCTCGGCGTTGAGGGCGTAGCGGGCGAGCGGGCCCACCAGGTATGCGCCGCGCGCGACGAGGCGCGCGTGCAGCGCCGTGGTGTGCGGCATGTGTTCCTCCACCACGTGCGCCTCGAAGTCGGCCGCGTCGACATCGAGGCCGCCGGTGGAGGCAACGCGCCCCTCGTTCATCGGGTAGTCCGTCGGATGGCGCAAGGCGACCAGCTCCCAGTCGCGATCGACGTCCGGGCAGGCGAAACCCGCCACCCACCGAACCACCTCGAGGGCCTCGTCACGCGCGCGGCGCAGCCGATCCACGAACGGCGCCAGATCGCCGCGCGCCGGCGCCTTGTAGAAGCCGCCGACGCGGACGTTGATGGGGTGGATCTCCCGGCCGCCGAGCAGCGCCATCAGCGCATTGCCGGCCTGTTTGATCCGCAGGCCGCGCTGCACGGCGTCACGATGGTCCCGCGCCATCGCCACGGCGTCCGGATAGCCGAGAAAGTCCGGCGCGTGCAGCAGATGGATGTGCAGCGCGTGGCTCTCGATCCACTCGCCGCAGTAGAGCAAGCGCCGCAGCGCCCGCACCGGTGCCGGCACCTCGACACCCAGCGCCCGCTCGACGGCGTGCACGGCGCTCATCTGGTAGGCCACCGGGCAGATCCCACAGATGCGCGCCGTGATGTCCGGCGCCTCGGTGCAGGCGCGCCCGCGCAGCAGCGCCTCGAAGAACCGCGGCGGCTCGAAGATGTCCAACCTGACCTCCTCGACCCGCTCGCCGCGCAGCTTGAGGAAGAGTCCCCCCTCCCCCTCGACGCGCGAGAGGTAGTCGACGCGGATGGTGCGCGGCCCGTCGGTCACGACCGTTCCTCCTCCGCCGCGTCCCCGGCGGCGCGAAACGCCCGCGCCTCCGCATTGAAGGTGCGGAACACCCGCATGCGGTCCCGGGCGCTCATGCCGAGCGCGCGCAGGCGGCCGGCCAGGGAGGCGGTGTTGGTCGTCTCGGCGGGCCCGAAGCAACCGTAGCACCCACGGTCGTAGGCCGGGCAGATGGCTCCGCAGCCGGCGTGGGTCACCGGTCCGAGACACGGCGTTCCGTGCGCCACCATCACGCAGACGGCGCCGCGCAGCTTGCACTCGATGCACACGGCATGGGGCGGGGTGACCGGGCTGCGTCCGTGCAGAAACGCAGTCAGGACCTCCAGCAGTTGCCGCTTGTCGATGGGACAGCCGCGGAGCTCGAAATCGACCGGCACATGCGCGGCAATCGGCGTCGAGCGGGAGAGTGTCGAAACGTACGCCGGGGACGCGTACACGGCCGCCCGAAACTCCGCCACGTCGGCGAAGTTGCGCAGCGCCTGGATACCGCCGGCGGTCGCGCAGGCGCCGATCGTCACCAGCCGCCGCGAGACGCGACGAATGGCGTGGATGCGCTCGGCATCCGCCGGGGTGGTGATCGAGCCCTCGACCAGCGAGCAGTCGTACGGGCCACGCACGACGGCACTCGACGCCTCCCGGAAATGCGCGATCGTGAACGCGCCGGCGACTGCAAGCAACTCGTCCTCGCAGTCGAGCAGGGTCAGCTGACAGCCGTCGCAGGAGGCGAACTTCCAGACCGCGAGCGTGGGCCGCTTCTGCGTCGTCGACCGTGCCATCGTCAGAGTTCCCGCACCTCGAGCAAATGGCGCACCCGCTCGTAGGAGTACACCGGTCCGTCGCGGCAGACCAGGGTGGGGCCGAGTTGGCAGTGTCCGCAGAGACCGATCGCACACTGCATGTGGCGCTCGAGCGACACGGCGATGCGGGCGTCCGGAACGCCGCGTTCGCGGAACGCCTTCGCGGTGAACCGCATCATCACCTCGGGCCCGCACATGAGGACGACCGTGCGTCCGGGGTCGAGCGCAAGCTGGGGCACGAGGGCCGGGACCACGCCGACCCGCCCCGTCCACTCGCGGGTGGCATGGTCGACCGTGACCTGCACGTCGACGTCCGCGCGGGCCTCCCAGCGCGCCAGGTCGGACCCGAACAGCAGGTCGGCGGGGCTGCGGGCGCCGTAGAGCACGGTCACGCGCCCGAAGTCCCGTCGCGCGCGCGCCACCGCATGGAGCGCGGCGCGCAGCGGCGCCAGGCCGATCCCGCCGGCGGCGACGACCAGGTCGCGGCCGCGCGCGTCGTCGAGCGGCCACGGCCGTCCGTACGGCCCGCGAAGGCCCAACGCAGCGCCGCGGCCCAACCGCCCGAGGGCGCGCGTCACCGCGCCGGCCCGGCGAATCGTGAACGCGAGCGGGCGAGACGGGGCCGGGCTGCCGCTCAGCGAAATCGGCGCCTCGCCGACGCCGAGCGCATAGAGCATGCAGAACTGCCCCGGCTCGAATGCCGGCCGCGGCGTGACGTCGACCTCCAGCGTGAAGGTGTCCCGGGTGTCGCGCCGGACGCGCCGCACGCGGGCGGCCGCCGGCACGAGCGCGGGCGCGATCACGCGGCGCCCCTCATCGGGCTCCATAGACGTCGAGCAGCTGCAACCGCGTCGCCTCCAGATGCCGCTCGATGACTCGCGCGAACCGCTTGAGCAGTTCATAGCCCAGCTCGTGGTCCGCCTCGCATTTCTGTCGCAGGCAGGTGCCGTCGAGCGCGAGCGCGCGAGTCTGCTCCACGGCCCGGGCGTCGAACGGCCAGTGATACGGCGGAATGAGCCAGGACCACCCCAGTATCTCGCCCGGCCCGAGCGTCTGCAGCGTCGCGGGCGATCCTCCAGGCACGGCGATCTCGAGGGCGACGCGGCCTGCGCGGACCAGGAAGAACCGGTCCGCCTCCTCGCCCTCGTGGCAGAGGAAGCGGCCCGCATCGACACGCACGTTTTCCGCGCAGCCCACGAGCAGGCCCAGGTGGTCGGCCGGCAGCCCGCTGAAGAAGGGGTGCTCGGCGAGTATCCGCTCAAGCGTCTCCATGGGTGGGGTCCTCCCCGTCGCGGATCGCTGCCACTTCCGCCGTGAGATCGATGCCGACCGGGCACCAGGTGATGCAGCGCCCGCACCCGACGCAGCCCGAGCTTCCGAACTGGTCGATCCAGGTCGACAGCTTGTGGGTGAGCCACTGCCGGTAGCGCGCACGCGTCGTCGCCCGCACACTGCCCGCATGCATGGCGGAGAAGCCGAGCGTGAAACAGGAATCCCAACGCCGCCAGCGCTCCGCGTGCTCGCCGGTCAGGTCGGTGACGTCCTCCACCGCGGTGCAGAAGCAGGTGGGGCAGACGAGCGTGCAGTTGGCGCACGCCAGACAGCGCGTGGCCACGTCGTCCCACCGCGGGTGCTCGGGTCGCGCGGCGAGCAACGCCTGGACGCCGGTCGTGTCGAGCCGCCGCCCCATGGACGCCGCGGTCCGCGCGACGACCGCGGCGGCGGCGCGGATGTCGTGGTCATGGGCCGGCGCCGCCGCGAGCCTCGCCATCAGCGCCGCACCGCGCTCGCTGCCCACCTCGACCAGAAAGCGATGGGGGCCGTCCAGCAGTTCCGTCAGCGCGAGGTCGAAGCCGCTCGTGGCGCGCGGTCCCGTCCCCATGGAGACGCAGAAGCAGGTCCCGCCCGCCTGGCCGCAGTTGACCGCCACGACGAAGACGTCGCGGCGCCGGGTTGCATAGTCCGCGTCCGTCCACGCGCCCTCGCCGAGGACGCGATCCTGCACCGCAATGGCGTGGAGATCGCACGAGCGGGCGCCCAGCAGCGCCAACCGGGGCGCCTCGGGGGGCTCGGCCTCGAACGCGAGCCCGTCGCCGTCGCGCGCCGCCCGGAAAACACGTACCCGCGGCGCCAGGAAGAACGGCTTCCACGACTGCGGCCCGACGGTGTGGCCGAACAACGCGCCGTCGTCGCGACGCTCCAGCCGGTACGAGCCGCCATCCTGGACGTCGCGCCATCCCGCCGGCAGTTCGTCGACCGAGGTGACGGGGGCATACACGACCGCGCCATCCCGTACGACGGGCGCGAGCACCGTGCGATCGTCGGCGCGCAGTGCGTCGAGCAGGCGGCCAAGCCCGTCCCGGGCGAGCACCGCCGTGTCGCCGGGCCGCAACGCCCCCGCCGTCGTCATGCCCCTCCGCTACCCTCCGGGGCTCAGCCTGTCGAGCCCGCTGTCGCGGGCTCGACAAGCGCACCCTTCACTGCCCCGGCACGAAGAGGACGTCCACGAAGTAGTTGGTGGACTGGTACGAGTTCACCGGGCGCGTGCCCGCCGGCCCGTAGCCGAAGACGCCGTTGCCGCCCGCGGACGGACTCGAAGGCACGGTGAGGGGCCACCGCGTCAAGCCCTGGGTCGCAAAGGCATACCGCTCGCCGCTGTAGTGGCCGTTCGGGCAGTGGTAGGACGCGACGTAGGTCGCCCCAGCGGTGATCGGCACCGGCGACGCGAACGTGACCTGCTGCCACCCCGAGGCGGTTTCGCCGGTGAACGTGGCCGCCGCCAGCCGCGTCCCGCCTTGCGACCAGAGGCTGCCCACGTGGGTGCCGGTGTTCGCGGCGCTCTTGTAGAAGCGCACGCCGGTCACGACACCGGACACGTCGGCGCGGAACCTGAGGCCGAGCTCCACTGGGCTGTCGTTACCCAGGTCCGGCGCCGCCGGCACGGTGGCCTTCGTCCACACGGTGCGTGCGACGGCGAGGCTGAGGGACTTGGGCGCGCTCTGGCCACCACCGCTCACCTGCACCGTGACGGTCGCCGTCCCGGCCGTCGTCGGGTTGCCCGTGATCGCACCCGTCGTCGTGTTGAGGGTCAACCCCGCGGGCAATGCGCCACTCGTCACCGTCCAGGTGTACGGCCCCACGCCGTCGGTCGCCTGCAGGGTGGCCGCGTAGGACTCCCCGACGACCGCGGCCGGCAACGCGGTGGTGGTGATCACCGGCGGTGGGATGCCCTGCGGCGACCCCGACCCCTGGGGCACGAACAGCACGTCCACCAGGTAGTTCGTCGCCAGGTAGGTGGTGCTGGGGAAGCTGCCGGGCCCACCGTAGGCGTAGATGCCGTTCCCACCGATCCCGCCGCTCGCCGGCGCGGAGAGCGGCGGTGCGCTGACACCGTTGCTCGCGAAGTCGTATGTCTCCCGGCTGTAGTAGCCGCTCGGGCAGTGGTACGACGCCACGTAGGTCGTGTTCGCGTTCACCGTCACCGGCGACGAGAACGTCACCTCCTGCCAGCCGGATGCGGTCTCGCCCGTGAAGGTGGCCGCCGCCAGCCGCGTGCCGGTCGCCGACCAGAGGCTGCCCACGTGCGTGCCCGTGTTGCCGCCGGTCTTGTAGAAGCGAACGCCCGTCACCACGCCCGCGACGTCGGCACGGAACTTCACCCCCAGCTCCACCGGCGCATCCCATCCCGCGTCGCCTTGTGACGGCGCCTTCGTCCGGGTCCACAGGGTCCGGGCCATGCGAAGACTTAGCGTGCGCGTGGCACTCTGGCCGCCCGCGCTGACCCGCACCGTGACGCTCGTCGTGCCGGCAGCGGTCGGGATCCCGCCGATCGCGCCCGTGCTGGCGTTGAGGCTCAGACCCGCAGGCAGCGTGCCGCTGGCAACGCTCCAGGTGTACGGCGGAGACCCGCCGCTCGCCGCCAGGGTCGCCGCGTAGCTCTCACCGACGACGCCCGGCGGCAGAGCTGCCGTGGTGATCGCGAGCGTGCCGCCCGCCGTGGTGGTGCTCGTCGTCGACGTCGTGACCGTGGTCGTGGTGGCGGGCGGCGCCGTCGTGGTGGTCGTCGAGGGCGCACCCTGGGGCACGAAGAGGACGTCGACGAGGTAGTCCGTCGCGACCCAGCTGTTGTTGGGGAAGCTCCCGGCCCCGCCGTAGGCGAACACGCCGTTCCCCCCGATCTCTCCGCTCGCCGGCGCATACAGCGGTGGCGCACTGACTCCACTGCTCGCGAAGTCGTACGTCTCGCGGCTGTAGTAGCCGCTCGGGCAGTGGTACGAGGCCACGTAGATGGTGTTCGGAGCCACCGGCACGGGCGACGAGAACGTCACCTGCTGCCACCCGGACGCGGTCTCGCCCGTGAACGTCGCCCAGGCCAGCCGGGTGCCGGTCGCCGACCAGAGGCTGCCCACGTGCGTACCCGTGTTGCCGCCGGTCTTGTAGAATCGCACGCCCGTCACCACGCCCGCGACGTCCGCGCGGAACTTCACCCCGAGCTCCACCGGGGAATCCCACCCGGCATCGCCTTCCGCCGGCGTCTTGTCCGCGGTCCAGAGGCTGTGGGCCACGACGAGGTCGAGGGTCCGCGTGACACTCTGCCCCCCCGCGCTCGCGCGCACCGTCACGCTGGCCGTGCCGGCCGTGGTCGGCGTGCCCGCGATCACCCCGGTGCTCGTGTTCAGGCTCAGCCCCGCGGGTAGCCCCCCGCCGCCGATGCTCCAACTGTAGGGCGGGGTTCCGCCGCTCGCCGCCAGCACCGCCGTATAACTCTCGCCCACGACGCCAACCGGCAGCGCGGCCGTGGTGATCGCCAGGGAGCCCGTCACCGTGGTCGTCGTCGACGTCGTCACCGTCGTCGTGGTGGAGGTCGTCGGAGGCGGCGCAGTGGTCGTGGTCGTCGTGCCGGCCCGGACATACTCTGCGTAGATCGACATCGGTCCTTGGGTGATGATCACCGAGCCCGCGGGATCGCTCGGTCCGTCGCCATACGGGTCCCACGCGAAGGCCCGCGCGTCGGCGGTGGTGCCGAAGTGATGCTTCGTCGCGCCGGTGTTCTCGCCGCTGGTGATGCCGAGCCAGTAGCGCCCGGCCGTCAGCGAGACCGGCGTCGTGAACGGCAAGCCGATCCACGCGCCGCTCGCCGGCGCCGTCACCACCTGCTCCGGTCCCGCCGCCGCCAGGGTCCCCGGCGCTCCCGACGCGTCCCGGTAGATCACCGGCCGCACCCGCTGCGACCCACCCGTCGCGCTCGACAGATACACCACCAGCCGGCTCACCGCGCCCGCCTCGCTCAACGTGAACGGCGACATCCGCTTGTTGTCCGCCGTGTTCCCCGACGCCTGCGTCCCGATCGTCCGGCTGCCGAACCAGAGCGTTCCGCCCGCCACGGTCGTGCTCGTCGTCGTCGTCGTCGGCACCACCGTCGTGCTCGTCGCGCCCCCGAGGGCGGAGAGACACGCGCTCCTGGTGGTGGGACAGATGTTCGCCGCCCCTGCACAGAACTCTCCGGCCAGACACGGGTCGACGCCGTTACACAGACAGTACTGCCGGACGCCTTGTTCGCACGCCGATTCGTCCGTGCCGCACGAGGGCGTTCCTCCGCTCGATCCCGAGAAGGTGGCCGTGTAGGTCGTGTTGGCGGCGGGCGTCGTGATCGTGTGCACCTGCACGCCGCCGTCCGACCAGCCCGCGAACGTGTACCCGCCCTGGGGCGACGACACCCCCAGCGTCCGCACCACGCCCACCACTCCCGCCACCGTCACCGGCGCCGTCTGCGGCTGCCCGTCCAGCGTCACCCGCAGCCCCGCCGGCTGCGTCGCCACCGTCAGCCACACCGTCGTCGGCGGCACGTCCACGTACGCCTCGCCCGTCAACCCCGCCGAGTCCGTCGCCCGCAGGTACACCCGGTACCACACGTCCGCCGCCGTCTCCCCCGTCGTCGCCGTCACGAAGCTCTGCGGCGTCCCCACCAGCTCCGCCACGTACGGATGCCAGTGGTCCGCGTGATGGAACCGCACCTCCCACCGCAACGCGCTCGCCGGCAACACCCCGTCCTCCAAGTCCGTCGCCCCGCCCGCCAGCGCAATCGTCTGCCCCCCCACGAACGGCGTCCCCGTCGGCGCACTGATCGTCACCACCGGCGGCGTCCCCACCGTGATCGTCGTCGTCGCCGTGTCCGTGCCGCCCCGCCCGTCCGTCACCGTCAGCCGCAGCTCATACACCCCGCGCGTCGGGTACGTGTGGCTCGCACTGGCGCCCGTCCCGTTCGCCGTGCCGTCCCCCCACGCCCACGTGTACGTCAGCGCGTCCCCGTCCGGGTCCGTCGACCCACCGGCCCCGACCTGCACCAGCAGCGGCGCCGCCCCCTGCGTCGGCGTCGCCGTCAGCCGCGCCACCGGCGGCCGGTTCGCACTCGTGCTGCCGATCCGCAGCACCCGCCCGCCTTCGAAGTCCGTGTAGTACAGCGCCCCGTCCGCCCCCGCCACCAGGTCCACGACCCCCGCGTTCAAGAACTGCCCGAACACCTGCCGGCTCAGCACCGTCACCCCGTCCGCCGCCAACACCACCCGGTGAATCCACTTGTTCCCGTAGTCCCCGAAAAAATAGCTCTGCTGGTAGTCCCCCGGAAACGTCGTCTTCGCCCCGAAGTCCCCGCCCGTGATCGACGCCCCGTAGAACGTCTCGTCCGCCCGGTTCGCGTAGTGCGGGTAGGTGTAGATCGGCCGCACGAACTGCGGATACGCACTCCCGCTGAACGTCCCCTCCGTCGTCGGCCACCCGTAGTTGCCCCCCGCCACGATCCAGTTCACTTCCTCCCACGCCCCCGCCCCCACGTCCGCACAGAACAACCGCCCGTCCGGCGCAAACCGACACCGCCACGGGTTGCGCAACCCCACCGCCCAAATCTCCGGCCGCGCCCCGAACAACCCCACGTACGGATTGTCGAACGGCACCGCCCCGCTCCGCTCCAGCCGCAGCACCTTCCCATTCAGCGACCCCACCTGCTGCGCCTTCGCCGCGTTCGCGCCCCCGTCCCCCACCGACACGTACAACTTCCCGTCCACCGGCGAGAACCCGAGCCACCCCGCGTTGTGGTTCCCCGCGTCCGAATCAATGTCGTCCAGCAACACCACCTGACTCCCCGGACTCGCCACGTCCGGATTCCCCCCCTGCCCCACCGTGAACCGCACCACCCGATTCTTCGCCGTCTGACAGTACCCCGCCCCCGGCACCTTGCAGACCGTGTAGTACGCGTACAGGTACGGCTGCGCCGGAAACTGCGGGTCGAACGCCAGCCCCAACAGCCCCCGCTCGCTATACGCCTCCAGATACTGCGGCGCCGCGATCGCCTGCTTCACGTCCACCAACGGCGTCGCCAACACACTCCCGTTCTTGATCAGCCGCACCCGCCCCGCCGCCCGCTCCCCCACCGCGATCCGCCCGTCCGGCGCCACCGCCAACGCCGCCGGCTGTGCCAACCCCGTGGCCACCACCGTTTCCTGGAAGCCCGTTGGCACGGCTGGCAGCGCTGTCGACGACAAGCCCAGCAGTACGAAAGTGAGGCACGACACAGTGCGATGGCGCAATTTCGGGCAATCGGTTCGCATGGATTCGGTTCATCTCCCTCTGGTTTCGCGGGCGGATGGCGCTTCCCACGCCTCGCCGCGCCGCAAACGTTCGCAAGATGCGGACCAACCAGGGCACCGCATCGAACACGCGCAGACGCCTTGTGCGCTGCGATGAAAGGTGTACCCGATCAGGACCGCGCCACGGTTGTCGCCGGACGGCGCTCCCATTCACCAAGATACCAGCGGCGGCGCGCACGCGGGCCGTAGGTCAAACCGAAGCCGTGCAGCGCGCGATCGCGAATCCGCGCCACGGCATCTGCCGGCGAATCCGTCCAGATCAAACGGGCCGTGTCTGCGACGTCGATGGTGCCGGCCTCGACCAATCGCCGCTCGATGAGATCGCGCAGCGGTTGCCAGAACTCGGTGCCCATCATGACGAGTGGAAAGTCCTCGATCTTGCCCGTCTGCATCAAGGTCAGGGTTTCGAACACCTCGTCGAGCGTGCCGAAGCCGCCGGGACACACCACGAAGGCGTAGGAGTACTTCAGCAGCATCACCTTGCGGACGAAGAAGTACCGGAACGGCACCCAACGATCCAGATAGGCGTTCGGCTCCTGCTCCCGCGGCAGCTCGATGTTGCACCCAACGGTCCGCCCGCCCGCCTCCTTCGCGCCTCGACTGGCCGCCTCCATGATGCCTGGACCGCCGCCGGTCATCACCGTGAAACCCGCTCGCGCCAGATCGTATCCGACCGCGCGCGCCATGGCGTAGGCGGGATGTCCTTCGCCAAAGCGGGCCGAGCCGAACACCGTCACGCAGGGCCCCACGAAGTGCAACTGCCGCAGTCCGCGGAAGAACTCCCGCATGATCCGGGTGAGGAACCCGAACTCCAACCCGCGCGGCTGCGGGCCCTCGAGAAACCGTATCTCCTCCCGCGTGCCGGAAGCCTTTCCCCATTCGGGGGTCGCAGCGGTCATTCCGGGAGTGTCACGCCGCGAAACTGGGCCCACTGGCCACCGGAATCGACACGCGCCTCATCCGGCAGCGCCTGCCGGGCGAGCCCGAACAGCAGCTGCTCCTCACGAGCCAAGTGCCGGCGCACCACTTCGAGCAGCATCTGGATGCCCTCCCGCATGCGCACCGGTTCCGTCGCCCGGAAGATGAGCCGCGCGAGTTGGTTCATCTGCTCGTGTTCGTGGCGGAGGCACATGAGTGGTCCGAGCGAGCCGGTGGCGCGTTCGTACGGTGCGAGCAGCGACTCCTCTTCCACCCGGTGATGGCCCAACAGCGAGATCACCAGCGGCTCCGACGCCATGCGCAACTCGGTCACGCTCTCGCATCGTCCGAGCGCGTCGTCGAGCTGCTCGACCAGCAGATGGAACACGCCGTGTTCGCCCAGGAGGGCGTCCGTCACATCCATGGCGGCCTCGTTAGCACAGCCGGCGGGGTGACGCGCCCCCGGCCGTTCGCGGCCATCGCCGCCGCGTCCGTCATCCCCGCCGCGTGTGCAACTGGCCGATCTGCCGTTTCTGGAGGCCCTCGATGGCCGCGACACCCTGGCGCGCGGCCGCCGCCGTCGCCGGATCGGGATGCGCATCGAGCGCCGCCACGAAGTACTGGTATGCGGGAGTCGGCTGGTGCGACGCGAGCAACGCCTCGCCCGCGATCAGGTTCGCCTCCGCCACCCCCGTTCCCGTGGGGTAATCGCGGAGATGACGGCGCGCGACCACCAGCGCGGCGCCCTCGTGGCCGTTCGCCGCCAGCCAACGCGCCAACGCCGTCGACTGCGCGGGCGATAACAAGCCACGGCTCGCCTGCGCGGGCACTTCGAAGTACTCGACGGCCGCTTCTTCCATGCGTCCGGCGTCGAGCGCCGATGCGACGCGGGCACCCCAGGTGGGTTCGTGCTTCAGCGACACGATCGGCGCTTTGGCGAACTCCTCAGGACGGCCGTCGAGCTGCCGATGCCCCATGAACCACGCCACGGCGAGCCCCGCGATGAACCCCCCGATGTGGGCGCCGTGGGCGACGCCCCCCTCCGCGCTCGACACCATGTACGGCAGCAGGTTGTCGAGCACGAGGTACATTCCCAGCACCAGCCGCGCCGGCACCTCGAAGACCTGCATCACGAACGGGGGCAGCAGCCACAACAGGCGGACCGTGTTGCGCGGGAACCAGAGGAAGTAGAACCCGAGCACGCCCGAAATGGCGCCCGATGCCCCCACCAGCGGGACCTCGGAACCCGGCGCCCCGACCACGTGGAACAGCGTCGCCGCAATGCCGGTGGCGAGATACCAGAACAGGAAGCGCAGCGACCCCAACTGATGCTCCACGTTGTCGCCATAGATCCAGAGGAACAGCATGTTCCCGAACAGGTGCAGGAAGCCCCCGTGCAGGAACATGCAGGTGAAGAGATCCACGAGGGAGGGGTGGGCCGGCCGGAAGCCCCAGTCGAACACGAAGAGGTCGTAGACCGACACCTGCGACAGCAGCTGCTGCAAGGTCGCCCGGTCCCGAACGGACTCCGACATCACGCGCAGGTAGTCCAGAAGGGCCGGGTCGTTCGAGGCAGGACGTGCCCGTCCGAGCGGGACGCTGATCAGGAAGAACACGGCGACGTTCGCCGCGATCAGCAGGTACGTGATGATCGGCGCGCCCTTCGGATTGGGCGCATCTCCGATCGGCAGGACCACTCAGCCCCGCTTTACGGGCGGGTGATACAGGACCACCATCTCATAGAGCAGCGCGGGCTTGTCACTGCCGACCACGTGCACCACGATCTCCTGCGTCACCTGGGTGCCCTTGGGGTGCGCCTCGGCCCCGATCAGCCGGGCATGCGCCTGCACCTTCGCGCCCGCCGGGACCGGCGACACGAACCGGAGCTTGTTGGCGCCGTAGTTGGTGGCGTTGCCGTAGCCGGTGATCTTCCAGGTCGTCTTGCTCCGCATCGCCGGCAGCAGGCTCAGCGTCAGAAAGCCGTGGGCGATCGTTCCCTTGAAGGGACTCTCCCGCTTGGCCCGCTCGACGTCGACGTGAATCCACTGATGGTCGCCCGTCAGATCGGCGAAACGGTCGATCATCTCCTGGGTGACCTCGATCGGATCGCTCCAATCACTGTAGGTGTCGCTGATCTTCCCCTTGAGGGCGGCGACGTCATCGAACGCGATCTCTTCCACGGTGGCGTCCTCCTCGACGGGGGCACCCTAGACCAGGTTCCGGCGGCAGCTCAAGCCTCGGCGCCTCACACTCCGGCGGTGCCCAGGCTTATACGGAACATTCGCCGACCTAAAGGCAAGCCTAGACCGCCGCTCCAATGGCATGCTAGAACGTCGACGCGAACGACGGGACGCGGTCGGCACCGGCGTGCCGCCCCGGCCCACAACCGGGAGCCAGCCAGAATGGGGAAGAGACTCTACGTCGGAAACATTCCGTATCAGACGACCGAAGCGCAGCTCCGCGCCCTCTTCGAGGAAGGGGGAGGCCAGGTGGAGGAGGTCAAGATCGTCACCGATCGAGACACCGGACGGCCCCGCGGATTCGCGTTCGTCGAACTGTCGACGGACGCGGCTGCGGAAGCTGCCGTGAGCGCGCTCAACGGCAAGAGCTTCGGCGGACGCCCGCTCACGGTCAGCGAAGCCCGCGAGCGCGCGGGGCGCTGAGCACAGAACGGGCCCCCAGGGCCTGGCGGCGGTCGGGGCGCCCGCAGCCGCGTCCCGGCCCGCCCGCGCGACTCGAGCGGCGGTCGCTTAGTCTGCGGCGTCTTCGTCGGTTTCGACGAAGATATCGATCTCGTCCGTCCCCTTGTTGTCCTTCTGGTCTGTCACGGTCAGGGTGGCGGTGAACTCGCCCACCTTGTCGTAAGTATGGACGGGGTTCTGTTCGGTGCTCTTACTGCCGTCGCCGAAGTCCCATTGGAACTTCCACGGGCCACCCTCTTCCTCCTCGACCGACGCCGTGAACTGCACCTTGAGCGGCGGAGCGCCCTCGTCGGGCTCCGCCTCCGCGATGACGTCGAGCTCGTATTCCTCTTCGTCGTCGCCCTCGTCCAGCGCCGCGTCACCGCCCTCCTCGTCATCCCCCGCCTCGCCCATCGGGGCCAGGGTGGTAGGAGTGGCGTTGACCGTCGTCGAGGCCGTCGTGGCAGGCTGCTCGGGTGCTCCGCCGCACCCGATTGCTGCGAGCAACGGCACGATCGCCAGGCACAGAAGCATGAACAGTCGGCGCATCGAGCGTCCTCCCATGGGCGGCGTAGCTACCTGAGCCCCTTGCGCAGCGCAAGCTGCGGGCCTCAGACGACCGTGAGCCAGGACGAGTACCGGTCGAGCCCGCCCCGGACGATGGAGAAGAACAGCTCCTGGATCTGCGTGGTCACCGGTCCGGGGCGTCCAGGGCCGATGCGGCGGTCGTCGAGCTCCCGGATGGGCGTGACCTCGACGGCCGTGCCCGTGAAAAACGCCTCGTCTGCCAGGTAGACCTCATCACGCGTGAACCGCTCCTCGCGGGTCGGGATACCCAGGTCGCCCAGCAATCGGAGGACCGCATCCCGGGTGATCCCTCCCAGCACGGTGGGCAGCGGCGTCGTCTTCACGACGCCCTGCGACACGATGAAGATGTTCTCGCCGCTCGCCTCCGAGACGTAGCCGTCGACGTCGAGCAGCAACGCCTCGTCGTATCCCGCTCCGCGGGCCTCTTGGGCCGCCAGAATGGAGTTCACGTAGTGCCCGACCGCCTTGGCCTTGGTGAGCATCGTGTTCGGGTGGAAGCGTTGAAAGGAGCTGGTCTTGAGGCGCACGCCGTGCCGGAGCCCCTCGTCGCCCAGGTAGGCGCCCCAGGGCCATGCCGCGATGGCGACGCGTGTGGCCGGCCTCGCCGAGAGCCCCATCTCCCCTTCGCCGAGGAACGCGATGGGCCGGAGGTAGCAGGCGCGCAGCCGGTTCGCCCGCACGGTATGGGTGCACGCCTCGGCGATCTGCTCCCGGGTCCACGGCATGGCGAGGTCGAGCACGTGCGCCGAGCCGAACAGCCGATCCACGTGCTCGCGCAGCCGGAAGATGGCCGAACGCCCGTCCTGACCCTCGTAGCAGCGGATGCCCTCGAACACGCCCAGCCCGTAGTGCAGCGTGTGCGTCAGCACGTGCACCTTCGCCTCGTCCCAGGGCACCAAGGCGCCATCCAGCCAGATCCGTTCGGTCTTCTGCATCGACGGCGCTCAGCTAGCCCGAACGTCCCGTCGAAGGCAACTCACGCCGGGGGTCCGGCGCCCCGCGCAGCGGCGTCGACGATGCGGTCGTAGCAAGCGCGGATGGCACCGCTGTGCCGCATGTGGTCCGCCCGGAGCGCCCCCACCACGTCGTCCTCGTTTCCCTCGTAGCCCAGGCGCCGCGCCACACCAAGGAGTGCTTCGGGGTGGGTATCGAGCGCTTCGACCGGCTGATCGCGCTCGATGCGCAATCGTCCCTCCAGGGCGCGCAGGAAATCGTACCCGTCGCCGAGCGCCCGCGCGTCGGCGGGCGCGAGCAGACCGGCCGTCTCGAGCGCGGCCAGGGCCTCGCGCGTCCCGCGCACCCGCACCCGCGGTTCGTCCCGCCCGTGGCGCAACTGTAGCAGCTGCACCACGAACTCGACGTCCACGAGCCCCCCGCGATCGGTCTTGATGTTCACGCGCCCGGCGTCCGATGCGCCGCGCTCGGCGGCGATGCGCTCGCGCATGCGCCGGACCTCGGCCACCTCCTCCGGCGTGAGCCCGCGCCCATAGACGATGTCCGAGACGATCACCTCGAGTCGGCCGCGCAAGTCCGGCGCGCCGCCGACCGGCCGCGCCTTGATCAGCGCCTGCCGTTCCCAGAGCTGCCCTCGCCCCCGATGATAGGTGACGAAGGCGTCGAGGGACGAGACCAACGGCCCCTGGTTGCCCGACGGCCGCAGACGCGTGTCGACCCGGTACGCGACCCCCTCGCGGGTCGGGGTCTGCAACAGGCTGATGGTTCGCTGCGCGATGCGGGTGAACAGCTCGTGCGGCGCGGGCCGCTCCCGCCACCACGTCGCGTCGCCCGGATCGTACACGAAGATCAAATCGAGGTCCGAGTGATAGTTGAGCTCTCCGCCACCGAGCTTCCCCATGGCGAGCACCGTCAGCCCGGCCGTGGGCGGTTCGGCGGGCAGGCCGAATTTGCGCGTCACGTCGCGGACCGCGAGTCGCAGCGCCTCGGCCAGGCAGACATCGGCCAGCGCCGAGAGTTGCGTCGACACCTCCGGGGTCCGCAATTCCCCCTGAATGTCGTGGACGCCGATCCGGAGAAACTCCTCGGTGCGGAAACGCCGCAGCCCGTCGAGTTCGGCTTCGTAGTCGTCGGCCGCCGCGAGCCGCGCGCGCAGCTCCAACGCGAGATCTTCGGACGAGCGAACGATGCGCACCAGGTCCGCGCGCACCAGGCTGTCGAGCAACTCCGGGCGGCGGAGGAACACGTTCGAGAGGAACTCGCTGGTGGCGAAGAGTCGCACGAGCAGCCGCCGGATGCCGGCGTTCTCCAAGAGGAGATGCAAGTAGCTGGTGCGCGCCCCGACGGTGCTGATGAAGCTCGCCATGTGATGGAGCGCGAGGCCCGGCGCCGCCGACTCCGCGATCTCGCCGAGCAAACTCGGGCCGAGCGCCGCGAGCGCCTCGCGCCGGCGCGGCGATGCGGGCGCGTAGGGGGGGCCGTCGCGCAGCAGGCACAGGTCGCGATACGCGGCCTCGGCATCGGAAAACCCCAGGCGGCTGAGCTGCCAGATGGCCTGCTCCTCCTGGTCGAGCGCATCGAGGAGCCCGGCCAGCTCCGGACGCTCGTCGCGCCGGCGCTCCTGCTCCGCGCCGTGAAAGAGCGACGAGAACGCCTCGTGCACCACCGCGGTGTGCATCGCGTGGACCCGCCAGAAGTCGGCCTCCCCATCGCGGCCGACGAAGCCGAGCCGGCGCACCAGCCGGCGCAGCTCGTCCGGATCGGCCGGAATCAGCTGCGTTTGGCGTTCCCGCTCGATCTGCAGCTTGTGTTCGACGTCACGCAGGAACCGATACGCCGCCGCCAGCGACGCGGTCTGCGCAGGCGGCGCGAAGCCGAGCGCCGCGAGAGTCTCGAGCGCCGGGAGCGTCGCGCGCGCGCGCAGTCGCGCATCCTTGCCGCCGTGGATGAGCTGCTGCGCCTGCACCCAGAACTCGACGCTGCGGATGCCCCCGCGGCCGAGCTTCACGTTGCGGTCGAGGGCCCCCGGGTCGCGCAACGAAGCATCCACGCGCCGCTTCATCGCCTTCAGGTCATCGAGCATGCCGAAGTCGAGGAAGCGCCGGTACACGAAGGGGGTCAACTCCTCGATGAGCGTGCGGCCCAGCGCGGCGTCGCCCGCCACGCGGCGCGCCTTCAGCCAGACGGCCCGTTCCCAGGTATGGCCGAACGACTCGTAGTAGGAGACGAGCGCGGCCAACGAGACCGCCAGAGGCCCCTGCCCGCCCCCGGGCCGCAGACGCACATCCACCCGGAAGCAAAACCCGTCGGCGGTCACCTCGGCGAGCACGCGGGTGACGTCCTCCGCGACCCGCGCGAAGAGCTCGCGCGCCGACCGGCCGCCGGGCAGGTCGGCGTCCCCCTCGTAGACGTAGACCAGGTCGACGTCCGAGCTGTAATTGAGCTCGCCGCCACCGAGCTTGCCCATGCCCATCACGACGAATGCGACCGGCACGTCACCGCCCCAATCGGCGGCAACCCGGGCCCGTGTGGCGTCGAGCGCCGCCCCGATCACTGCCTCGGCCAGCACGCTGAGCTCGCGAACCGTCTCGTCGACGGTCGCAAGCCCGAGCAGGTCGCGGCTCCCGATGCGCAGATATTCGCGCCGCCGATAGCGGCGCAGCTGCGCCTGCAGCACGTCACGCGGCATGGCGCCCGTGATGCCGAGGTCCGCCAGCGCCACGGCATGGGCGGCGAGGTCGCGCGCATCCGCGGCCAGCGCGGCGCGCAGTGCGGCCGGCCACCCCGCGCCCTCCGCCACCAGCGTCTGCGCGAGCGTCACGCTTCCGCCGAGGACCCGCAACAGCGCCCGCACCTCGTCCGGCGCGAGACGCGGCGCCGCCAGGTCCAGCAACCGCTCGAGGCCGTGGAGCGCTCCCGGGGGGTCCGCGGCCGCAGCCAGCCCCTCCAGCACGGCCGCCTCGCCGGCGGTCGCCAGCCACGCGGCCAGCGGCACCGCCGCCGCCGCGACGCGCGCCGGCTCCGGCACACCGGCGCCGGCGAGGCGATCCGCAGTCAGCTCCAGAGCCATCGCAGATCGGCTTCGACGCCGGCGCGCGCCAGCTGACGGCGCAGGTAGGCATGCCGCACGCCGTGGTCGCTCACCGCCAGCGTCTCGACGCCGGCGGCGCGGGCCACGGCCGCCAGCACGGCCGCCCCGGCCGGCAGGATGCGCGCACGCCCCTCGTCGAGGACGCCATCGCCGTCGCGCGCGCGCCCCGCCAGGGCCGCAAGCCCATCCACCCGCAGCACGTGCCCGTGCACCCGCGCCGGGTCGTAGGTGCGGAGCTGCAGGTCGAGCGCCGCGAGCGCCGTCGCGGTGCCGCCGGACGCGATCAGCGGCGCGCCGGCACGCCGCGCGCGGAGCACCGGCTCCGCCGTGCCGAAGGCGGCCAGCGCCTCGTCAGGAGCGGTGTCGCATTCGGTGAGTCGGAGGGCGCCCAGCGACAGGCTGGCCAGCGCCTCGACCCGGCCGCCGCGCCCGTACGACACTTCGGTGGTCGCACCGCCGACGTCCGCGACCAGCATGGGCCCGCCGTCGCCGAGCGCGTGCGCAGCGGCAGCCCAGGCGAGCCGGGCCTCGTCCTCACCCGACAACACCTCCACGGGGCAACCCGTGGCGGCCGCGACGTCGGCCGCGAAGGCCGCACCATCCGCCGCCTCGCGTGCCGCGCCCGTGGCGAACGCCCAACACTCCGATGCGCCCGCGGCACGGGCCCGGCCGCACAATGCGACGGCTGCATCCCGGGCGCGCGCGCGCGCCGCCGCGTCGAGCAGCCCACCGCTGCGAAGGCCACCGCCGAGCCGCGTGGTCGCGAGCGCGGCGTCGCTGGCACGTGCCCGACCCGTGTCGTCCACCGCCACCACGAGCAGCAGCGTCGAGTTGCTCCCCACGTCGAGCACCGCGGCGACGGCCGCACCGCCCCGCGGCGCCGTCACGCGACCGACGCCGCCTCCGCCGCCGGCACGGCCAGCCCCGCCTCGTCGCGCCACCGGGCGAGCGCCCCGAGCGCGCGCTCCGCCAGCGCCAGCTTCTTCTCGCGTCCCCGCAGCGGTCGAGCGAGCGGTGCGAAGAGGCCGTAGTTGGCGTTCATCGGCTGAAACTCCTTCCGCCCGCGCTGCGTGACGTAGCCCAGCAGCGAGCCCAGGGCAGTGGTCGCGGGCGGAACCACCGCGGGCTGGCCCCGCACCAGGCGAGCCGCGTTGAGGCCCGCCAGCAGGCCGGTCGCCGCCGACTCGACGTAGCCCTCGACGCCGACGATCTGCCCGGCGAGGAACAACCGCTTGCGATGCGCCACCTGCAGCGTCGGCAGCAGCAACGACGGGGAGTCGACGTACGTATTGCGGTGCAGGCTGCCCAGCCGCACGAACTCCGCCCGCTCCAGCCCCGGGATCATGCGGAACACGCGTCGCTGCTCGGGGTACGTCATCTTGGTCTGGAAGCCGACCATGTTGTAGAGCGAGCCGGCCGCATCGTCCTGCCGCAGCTGGACGCAGGCGTGCGGGCGGGTCCCGGTCCGTGG
The DNA here is from genome assembly GCA_963851365.1 of uncultured delta proteobacterium. Classification (GTDB taxonomy): domain Bacteria; phylum Desulfobacterota; class Binatia; order DP-6; family DP-6; genus CAVQLX01. The sequence continues at coordinate 129,025 of CAWKPA010000005.1, forward strand.
ATCGGTCAGGCCGACCGGGCGCATCGGCCCGAACGCCAGCGTGTCGGGCCCGCGCCGGACCATCTCCTCGATCGGCATGCAACCCTCGAAGTACACGCAGCGCTCGAAGTCGCGGGTCGGGACCTTTTCGGCCGCCGCGATGGCCGCCACGAAGGCGTAGTATTCGTCCCGCCCCAGCGGGCAATTTACGTAGTCGTCGCCGCCCTTGTCGTAGCGCGACGCCTTCCAGGCCACCTGCATGTCGATCGACTCGGCGGTGACCGTCGGGGCGATGGCATCGTAAAAGTAGAGGTGCCCCGTGCCGAGCGTCTCCGTGAGCGCCGTCGACAGCGCGGGCGAGGTGAGCGGGCCCGAGGCGAGCACGGTCCAGTCCGATGGGATCGCCGTCAGCTCCTCGCGCACCACCCGCACACGCGGCTCCGCCTCGATCAGGGCGGTCAGGGCGTTCGCGAAGCCGACCCGATCGACGGCCAGACACGCGCCCGCCGGCACCTGGTGCCGGTCGGCCACCCGCATGACGAGCGACCCCAGGCGCCGCATCTCCTCCTTCAACAACCCGACGGCCGTCTCGAGCGTGGCGTTGCGAAACGAGTTCGAGCACACGAGCTCGCCGAGCCGGTCGGTGGCATGGGCCGCCGTGCCGCGTTGGGGTCGCATCTCGTAGAGATCGACGTCGACGCCCGCCCGGGCGAGCTGCCAGGCGGCCTCGCAGCCCGCAAGACCGCCCCCGACGATGACCACCCGACCGGCGTCGCCCGTCATGGCGCGACGCCCTGCCCGGGGTCGCCGGATGTGGTGGGCTTCCGCGGCGCCGCCCGCTTCTTGCGCTTGGGCGTGGCTGCCGCACGCGGCGCGGCGGCGGTCGCGCCCCGTCCCGCGACCGCCTTGGCGGCGGCCTTCTTCGCACCCACGGTGCCAGCGCCACCGCCCTGGCCACGCTTGGCCGGCGGCCGCGCCGGGCGCCTGGTCCGGGCCGCCGCACGCGGCGGCGCCGCCATTTCCACCCAGCGGCCCTCGTCCTCGTCGAGGCGCGCCTGCCACCCGCATCCTTCACGGGCGCACCGCCGCACGGTCCCCGAGCGCTTGGTCTGCTTCTCGGTGACGAAGGGCGCGCTGCACCGCGGGCACGGCTCCATCACCGGCGGGTCCCACGCCGCGAACGTGCACGTTGGATACCGATTGCAGCTGAAGAACGGGTTGCCGCGCTTCGACCGGCGTTCGAACAGTTCCCCCTCGCCGCAGACGAGGCACGCGATGCCGGTCGGGACCGGCTTGAAGAGCGGTTGCACGCTCTTGCACTCCGGATATCCCGAGCAGCCCAGGAACTTGCCGAAGCGACCGAACCGGATCTGCATCGGGCGCCCGCAATCGTCGCACGTCCGGTCCGTGATCTCGGGTTCGACCGGACGGATCGTGCCGTCCTCATCGCGGGTGAAGTTGGTCGTCGTGCGGCACTCCGGATAGCCGGTGCACGCCAGGAACTCGCCCCGGCGGCCCCACTTGATGACCATGGGTTTGCCGCACTTCTCGCACGCGAGATCGGTGGGGCGCTCTTCGCGCTTCACGTCGCGCATCTCGACCTCGGCGCGTTCGAGGTCCTTCGCGAATGGCGTCCAGAAACGCCGCATGGCGGCCACCCAGTGCTCGCGCCCCTCCTCGATCAGATCGAGTTCGTCCTCCATGCCCGCCGTGAACTCGACGTTCAGCACGTCGGGGAAGGACTCCACCAGGAGGTCGGTGACCAGCATCCCCAGCTCGGTCGGCCGCAGGCGCTTCTGCTCGTCCTCGACCACGTACTCCTTGTTCAGGATGGTGCCCATGATGCTCGCGTAGGTGGACGGGCGGCCGATGCCCTTCTCCTCGAGCTCCTTGATGAGCGTGGCCTGCGTGAAGCGCGGCGGCGGCTGGGTGAAATGCTGCTCCGGCAACAGCTCGCGCAATGCCAGCACCTGGCCCTCGGCGAGCGGCGGCAGCTGGCCCTCGGCGTTCTCGTCGTCGGCGGCGACGCGGTCGTCCTGGCCCTCGGTGTAGACGCGAATGAAGCCGTCGAACTTGAGCACCTGCCCGGTGGCGCGGAAGCGGGAGCGCGCCGCCTCGATGTCGACGGCGGTGGCGTCATACACCGCCGGGGCCATCTGGCTCGCGACGAACCGGTTCCAGATGAGGGTGTAGAGCGCCAGCGCTTCGCGCTCGAGATAGGGCGCGACGCGGTCCGGGTCCCACTGCATCGACGTCGGGCGGATGGCCTCGTGGGCGTCCTGCGCGTCTTTCTTGGACCGGTAGAAATTCGGGTCGGCCGGCAGGTAGGCGGCGCCGTAGCGCTGCGGGATGTACTCCCGCACGGCGGTGATCGCCTCGGCCGACACCCGCGTCGAGTCGGTGCGCATGTAGGTGATGAGGCCGACGGCGCCTTCGGCGCCCAGCTCGACGCCCTCGTACAGCCGCTGCGCGATCCGCATGGTGCGCGACGGCTGAAAGCCGAGCTTGCGCGACGCCTCCTGCTGGAGGCGCGAGGTGATGAAAGGCGGCGTCGGGTGGCGGCGCCGTTCCTTCTTGTCCACCTTGGTGACGGTCCAGGCGGCGCCATCGAGCCCACGCAGGATCTCGTCGACCGTATCCTTGGTGTCGAGCCGCAGTTGCTTGTCGACGCGTCGCCCGTCGACCTCGGCGAGACGGGCGAGGAAAGCCGGGGGCTGCCCGCCCTCGAGCCGCGCGTCGACCGTCCAGTACTCCTCCGGCACGAACGCGCGGATCTCGCGCTCGCGCTCGACGATGATCCGCACGGCGACCGACTGCACGCGCCCCGCGGACAGCCCGCGGCGTACCTTCTGCCAGAGCAGCGGCGACAGGCGGTAGCCCACCAGTCGATCGAGGACGCGCCGCGCCTGCTGGGCCTCGAAGAGATGCTGGTCGAGGTCGCGCGGCTGCTCGAGCGCCTCGAGCACGGCCTTCTTGGTGATCTCGTTGAAGAGCACGCGCCGCACATTGGCCCGCTTGGGATGGCCGAGCTTCTGCGCGATGTGCCAGGCGATGGCCTCCCCCTCGCGATCCGGGTCGGGGGCCAGATAGATCGCCTCCTTGTCCTTCGCCGCCTGCTTGATCTCCTGGAGGATCGCATGCTTCCCGTGGATCACCGCGTACTCGGCGGCGAAGTCGTTCTCGATGTCGACCCCGAGCTTCGACTTCGGCAGGTCGACCACGTGCCCCACGGACGCCTTCACCTGATAGTCGCGCCCCAGGTACTTGCTGAGGGTCTTCGCCTTCGCCGGCGACTCGACGATCACCAGGTGCTTCGCCATTCAGGCCGCCCGTGCCCGGAAGCGCATGCCGGGCTGCTGCTCCACCACTCCGCGTAGCTCGAGCGCGAGCAGCGTCTCGAGCGCCGCCCCGGGCGCCAGCGCGGTCCGCCGGATGACGTCGTCGACGTGGGTGTCACCCGGCGCGAGCGCCGCCAGCACCCGCGTCTCAAGCGGGTCGAGCGTCGGACTGGCCGCCCGCGCCGTGCCGCACCGGTCGCGCAGCTGCGGCGCCACCGCCTCGACGACGTCCTCGACCCGGGTCACCAGCGTCGCCCCCTGACGGATCAGCTGGTTGGTGCCGGCATGCAGCACGGCTCCGATCGGCCCGGGCACGGCAAACACCTCGCGCCCCTGATCGAGCGCCGAGCGCGCGGTGATGAGGGAGCCGCTGCGCAGCGCCGCTTCGACCACGATCGTCCCGAGGCACAGCCCGCTGATCACCCGGTTGCGACGGGGAAAGTGATGCGGCAGCGGCGCGGTACCGCACGGGAACTCGGAGACGAGCGCCCCGCTCGCGGCCACGTCACGCGCCAGCGCCGCATGCCACCGGGGATAGACACCGTCGACGCCGGTCGCGAGGACGGCCACTGTCCGCCCGCGGGCCGCGAGCGCCCCGCGGTGCGCGGCGGCGTCGATGCCCGTGGCCAGGCCACTCACGACGGTGATCCCGACCTCCGCCAGGCCTCGGGCGAGTTCCTCGGCGACGCGGCGGCCGTAGCCGCTGGCCCGGCGCGCTCCCACGACAGCAACCGCCGGCTCGTCGGCGATGAGCGTCCCCCGCACCGCCAGCACGAGGGGGGGATCGGCGATGGCGCGCAGGCGGTCCGGATACCCGGGGCCATCCCAGACCAGCAGGGACGCTCCCAGCGCCGACAGCCGCTCGCACTCCGCCGCCGCCGCGGCCCGGGCCGCGGGCCAGGCGGCTGCGGCCTCGGGGAGCACCCCGGCCGCGAGGAGCGCGCCGCGACCGAGCCCGCAGGCCGCCTCGGGCCCGCCGACGCGCTCGGACAGCCGTCGGGCATGCGCCGGGCCGAGCCCTGGGACCAAGGCCAGCGTCAACCAGGCCTGTTCCCGACGCATTGCGTCTCGTTTGCCGGGTGGCATGGAAGTCGAGGGCGCTACTACACCCTCCCAACTCGTGCAAATCACCCGGGCGGATCGGGCCAGCGAAAGACCCGCATCGCGTTCTCGCGGACGTATGCCGCGAGCACGCCCTCGCGGAGCGGCAGTGCATCGGCCTCCCGGAGGCAGCGGTCGAAGGACAGGACGGGGTGATCCGAGGCGAACAGGACCTTCTCCGTGCCGCGTGTGTTCATGAAATGGATGAGTTCGGCCGGCAGGTATCGGGGGGCATACGCGGACGTCATCATGTAGAGATTCGGGTACTTGAGCAGCAGTCGGATGGCTTCCCCCCACCAGGGATCGGCGCCGTGCGCCATGATCAGGGTCAGCTCCGGGAAAAAGAGGCACACCTCGTCCAGGTAGAGCGGTCGTTGCGGCTCTGCCGGCATGGGCGGCCCTGGGATGCCGGTGTTGATCGACACCGGCATCCCCAGTTCGATGCACTTGGCGTACACCGGGTAGTAGACCTTGTCGTTCGGGGGCCGATTCACCAGAAACGGCACGATCCGCACCAACCCGAGCCCGTGGCGGGAGGCGAGGCGCTCGATCAGCCGTAGCGTCTCCATGCCCTGCAGCGGGTCCACCACCGCCGAGGGCAGAAACTTGCCGGGGAACGCGCGGACGATCTCGTCGAACGGCTCGGGACAGTGCGCGTCGATGGTGACGATGGCGCGTTCGACCCCCGCTCGGTCCATTTGCCGCAGCAGCTCCGGGAGCGGCGCGGGATCCAGAATCTCCCGCTCGCGCTTGAAGTAATCGCGGGCGACGCGAACCAGGAACTCCGGACGGAAGTTGGCGAAGCCGACCGGGAGGTTGAGCCAGCAATCGACGGCCGGAGGCCGCGCCGGACGCTTCTCAGCCGGCGACGCAGGCATTCTCGAGCGTCCCGATCTCCTCGATGACGGTCCGGATCACCGCCCCGGGCTGGAGATACCGGCGGGGCGTGCGCACCGAGCCGACCCCCGCCGGGGTGCCCGTGAAGATCAGATCGCCGGGCTCGAGCGTGCAGTGGCGCGACAGGTAGGCCACCAGCTCGGGCACACCGAAGATCATGTCGGTGGTCCGCGCATACTGCAGGCGCTCCCCGCTCACGTCACAAGTGATCTCGAGGTCGTTCGGGTCGCGGATCGCGTCGAGCGACACCACCTCCGGCCCGATGGGTCCGTAGCCGTCGAGCGACTTGCCCAGCGAGAACTGGGCAGGCTTGTCGCTGAACTGGAGCTTGCGGTCGGAGATGTCCTGCCCGGCACAATAGCCGGCGACGACCTCGAACGCATGCGCCGGCGCCACGCCCTTGGCGCGCCGGCCGATGACCACCACCAGCTCGGCCTCGTAGTCGACGAATCCCGACGAGAGCGGCACCTGCGCGTAGGGACCGGCCAGGCAGTTCGGGAACTTGGTGAACACCATGGGCGTGCTCGGGATCTCGAGCCCTGCCTCCTCGGCATGCGCCCGGTAGTTGAGTCCGATGGCGAACACCTTGGCCGGGCGCGGCACCGGCGCGTCGAACCGCGTCCGGTCCGCCGGCGCATCGAACCGGCCGGCGGCCAGCCCGCCGCCCCACTCGCGCACCGCATCCCAGGCCGCGATCGCGGTCATCGGGTCGGCGCCGAATCGACCGCCGGAGGTGCGTTCGAGATCGAGGAGGCGATCGCCGGACACCAGCTGAGCGCGTCCCGCCACGGACGCCAATCGGATGGTCATGCGCCGCGTGTAGCCGGAGCGCCGGCCCGCGGGCAAGCCCGCGTCAGCTGGTGGTCGTGGTCGTGCCGCGAACCAACTGCGACAACGACACGTCCTCACGCGCCACGAAGAGCCCGCCCAGACCGACGTTCACCACCATCTGGACCACCCACGTGAAGAGCGAGTACCCGACGGCCTGGTCCTTCGGCACCCCGAAGAGGTCGAGGGCGAGCACGCACGCCGCCTGCCAGGTGCCGAGAAAGCCGGGCGCCTGCGGCATGAACACGAAAGCGGCGACGATCACGATCGACGCCAGCGCGGCGGGTACGAGCGGCGCCTGGATGCCGAGCGCCAGCAGCGAGAACATGAACGGCAGCGCGTTCGCGATCCACAGGACCGCGGAATACGCGGCGACGCGCCCGATGATGTGCGCCGACTCGAGCGCGCCGAGCGCGTCGAGAAAACCCGTCGCCAGCGGCCGCACGATCCCCCAGAGCGCGGCCGGCAGCACGCCCATGACGCGTTCGAGCAGCCGCTCGGCGAACGCCCGGCGGCTCGCCAGGAGAAAGAGGATCACGAAGCCGGCGGCGGCGATCGCGCCCAGCAGCAGCGCGGCGCGCCCGAGATCGGTCGGCAGCGGGTAGAGGCGCGAGAGCAGCAGAAAGCACAAGACAACGAAGACGATGTCGAACAGGCGCTCCAGCACCACGCTGGAGACCGCCGGGCTCACCCCGAAGCCGACCCGGCGCGCCAGCAGCGCGGGGCGGATCACCTCCCCCAGCCGCAGCGGCAGGACGGCCGTGGCCGCGAAGCCGATGGCCGTGGCCGAGAACGAGGCGCCGAACGGCACCGCGGCGACGGGGCGCAGCAACAGTCGCCAGCGCTGGGCGCGGAGCGCGATCGCCAGCATGCTGGCCGCCCCCGCGGCCAGCACCCAGGGCAGGCGCGCCGACGCCAGGACCTGGCCGACCGCGGCCCAATCGGTCCCGCGGGTGGCGAACCAGAGACACGCGGCAGACACCGTGAGACCGACGAGCAGACGAATCGCGTTGCGCAGTGTATCCTCCTTGGAGGGGCGGCATTATCGCCGGTTGCGTCGAGAGACGAAAGCGGAGCGGGCTCTGGGGCGCTCCGGCCCCGGCCGGACCACGCGTCGCCGCGTCCCTGCATCCACAATCCGCCCGATGATTGCCCCGGACCCGATCGCACCGACGGGGAGGTGATCGTGATCCGGCGCATCGAGGAGAGCCCGCGCAGCACGCTCCGCGCCCGGACCCAGCTGACCGCCCCGAAACCAGCACCCCGGGGTGTTCGCCGCAGGCGATGTCCGCGCCGGCAGCGTGAAGCGGGTGGCGTCGTCGGTCGGAGAAGGCGCGATCTGCGTCCTGCTGGTGCAGCGCGTCCTCGCCGAGTGACGCGCACGCGGCACCCACCGGGGTCAGCGCCGCCGTGCGCAGCGGCGGCGGGCGCAATACGCGGCGGCCTGCCGGCGCGCCAGCGACACCAGATTCCCCATGGCGAGGTTCACATCGACCAGGTGCAGTCCCCAGTCCGGCGTCAGATCCCCGTTGCGCAGGTCGTCGATCCGCGGGTCGGCCGGATCCCCGTCGACGGTGATCTCCAGGTACGAGAACCCCGCGCGCTCGGCACAACGGGCCCTGAGGAACCCGGGCAGCGTCACGTACGGCGTCGAGACAGTGACTCCGGTCGCGGGGTCCAACCAGGCCGGCGGCGCGGGCGTCGGCCCGAGGGGAAGCGCGCGTCCCGCGTTCGGCAAGTAGGCGCGCAAGGGCGCCGAACGGGCCTGCGACCGCAGCGACGCCGGGTTCGTGCAGGCAGCCTGCCAGCCGGGACGCCGCGAGACGCCGAAGCGGCTGTCGGGAGGCGGCGGCACGGTAGACCGGAACGACGCATAGCTGACCGCGCAGCCGGTCTGGCGGCCCGTTCGGCACAGCGGGACGTGCTGGAAGTCGCCGCCCACATCCGCGCCGACAGGCACCTGGAGACTCGTGCCCAGCAGCATCGCCGACACCAGCCGGCTCCGCAGGGCCGGATTCGGGTCGATCTCCTGCGCGATCAATTGCGCCAGCAACCCGGCGCCCTGGGAGTGCCCGATCAGGATGACGCCACGCCCATCACTATCGTTCGCGACGTAGTGCTTCCACGCGTCCAGCACGTCGGCATAGGCGAGCGTACGGTCGGCCGAGACCCCGCCGCCGCCGAGCGCACCAACCAGTGCGGTGAGCGTCACCTGCCGATAGACCGGCGCGAAAACCCGGCAGACGGCTCCCAGCCGTGCCGCCTGCTGATGCACCACGTAGAGTTCCTGATCGGCCCCGGGGACGAGATCGCTGTTGCCGGTCGGGTCGGTCGAGATCGTGGGGTAGACGTAGAAGCAGTCGATTCGCGACCGCCTGGCCGACCGCCACCGCTCGACCCGCGTCCTGCCGTTCGCCCGCACGATGGTGGCGTCGAGGCCGCCGTCGCAGACGTCGTCGCGATCGGGCCGGCACAGCCAGTGCGCGGGGTCGGCGTAGGTCGGGCTCGTATAGCCGCCATATGGGCCGGTCGCGGCGGCCGCCCCAACCCGGGCATCCGTGCCGTACAGCCCGGCGCCGACCACGAGCGCGGCGAGGAGTCGTGGCCAGACGGCGACATCCTGTTTCATGGTTGCCCACAGTGGCACACTCGCACTCGGGACGGCAGCGCCCAGCCGCCGGGTGGTCACTGGCCTACTTTCGGACACGCGAGCCCGATCTGCCGCAGGACGTCGAAGAGATAGACGATCTCCGGATAGAGGAAGGGCTTCCCGCTGGTGAGGAGGGCGGCGGCGACGCGGCGCTCGGGATCGGCCCAGGTGACGATGTTGGTGAAGCCCAAATGCCCGTAGGCGCGTTGCGTATAGGGGCCGTAGGGGCTGAACCACTCGGCGCCCAGCATGAAGCCGCTGCCGTAGCGGAACGGGACGCCGAGCGTCAGGTCGAGTTCCAGGTACGAATGCTCCACCGTCGCCCGCCGCACGGTACGCTCCTCGAAGACGCGCACGCCGTCGAGGGTGCCGCCGTCGAGCAGGAGCTGGTAGAAGCGGCTCATGTCGTTCGCGGTCGCCACCAGGTTGGCCGACGGCACGACGGCGGTAAGGAAGCGCGGGTCGTTCGACAACGCGACCGCCTGCTCGAACGTCACCCCTAAGGCACGCTGGAAGAGCTGCGAGAAAGGCGGCAAGGGCGGCGGGCCGGTCTGGTAGTTCGTGACGACCTGCGACACAGCCTCCGGCCGCACGCCGTAGCCGAGCCAGCGCATGCCGAGCGGCCGGCAGACTGCGTCGTCGAGCACCGTCCGGATGCTCTGGCCGGTGACCCGCCGCACGACCTCCGCGAGCACGAACCCACCCGTGACCGCATGGTAGGCGAGCTGGCGACCGGCCCGACCCGCCGGCGGCAGCGCCGCGATCAGCTCCAGCACGCGCTCGGTGTCGTCGAGGTTCTCGAGCTGCAACACCTCGGGCGGGAGATTCTGGATGCCGGCGCGATGGATCAGGACGTGACGGATGGTGATCCACTGTTTCCCTCGCCCGCCGAACTCCGGCACGTATTCACAGACGGGATCGTCCAGACGGAGCAGATTCCGCTGGTCGAGCAGGTGGATGACCATGGCCGTGACGGCCTTGGACGCGGACAGGGTGCAGAACGCCGCGTCGGGCCCGCACACCTCAGCCGGGCCCTGCGGGGAGTCGTCGGGTCCGTTGCCGCGCGCATGACCGATCGCGCGGTCGAGCAGTACGCCCCCGTGCCGGCGAACGCACAACGCGATCGCCGGATGGATGCCGCTGCGGTAGAGCCGGCGCACCGCCTCCCAGATGCGATCGCGGGCTGCCGCCGTGACGCCGACCTCGTGCGGCGCGACCTCCGCCTCCCAGCGTACGCGCGTCACCGCGTCGAGATCCGCCGGGACCCGGGCATGCGGGAACAGTGACGCCAGCATGGGCGGCGGGTCAGCCGACCAGCTTGCCGTAGTCGACGGATTGCCAGCGCGCGGGCCGCATTTCGATCAGGACCTCCGGGTTCCGCGCCCGCTCGTCGGCGGTCATGGCGAGGTAGGCCTCACCCATCTCCGGTCCGAGGTAGCGGACGGCCATCCCACGGACGTCGCGCTCGAAATCGGGAGCGCCGAACGTGACGGGCCCCTCGACCGTGACATACCGGTACGGCGGCGTCTCGGTCTGCGCGCAGAGGGTCATCCGGCCCGCTGCCCGCAGCATCCGTGCCTTGCGCGATCCCTCCGCCGTCACCACCCGCAGGACGCCACCCGCCTCGTAGTGGTACCACACCGGCACCGCGAGCGGGCCGCGGCCTGGGGCCGCGACCGCCAGGATGCCCACGTGCGTGTCCGCCAGGAAGGCCTCGCGCTCGGCGCGCGTCATCGCGTAACTCATGGGCCACGCCTTTCGCACCGGTCGACCGCGCCGCGCAAGGGGCGGTGCGCTCGTGCTGCCGGCGGCCGTCACCGCCGCCGTGCGGACGCCGGAGCGGCGGTCAGCGGGCGTCCGAACTGGCGCCGGTCACTTCGTTCACCAGCGTCGCCCGCAGGAGCTTCGCGCCCTTGTCCGACGTCACCTCACACGAGACGGAGCCCGGGCCTGGGGAACTCGACGACGCGTTCCCGCACGTGGCGAGCGGCTCCACTGTGGAGCAGAAGGTACTCGCAAAGAGGGTCCCGCCGGGTCGGCGCATGGTGATCTGCACACCCGTCAGCGGCTTGTCGGCGCTCGTGTTGGTCGCGCGGCACGAGACGAACTGCCCCGCCCCGACCGGCACGGGACCGGTGAAGATCACCTTCGACCCGGCGTGCGCCGCCGACGCCCCCAGCAGCAGCAGGCCGGCGATCAACCTGTGTGGTGTCGTCATCGGTTTACCCTCCCGTTGTCAGCGAGACGCCGAATCGCCAGGTGCTCGCACCGTGGTCTGGTAACGAACGCCAGCATCGGCGGCAAGACGCAGAGCGTCGACGACGATCCCGTCGGGCGCGACCAGCCCCCCGGTTCCCGCTGCGATGCGCCCGTTGACGCCGGCGCCGAGCAGTCAGTAGAAGCCGCGCATGAGCGCCCCCGTCGCCGTCGTCACCGGCGCCAGCCGCGGCATCGGCAAGCGGCTGGCGGTCGACCTGGCCGGGGTCGGCTACGACGTCGTCTGCGCCGCCCGCTCGAGCCACGACGCGCCGAGCAAGCTGCCCGGCACCGTCGACGACACGGCGGCGGTGGTCGCCGCCACGGGACGCCGCGCCATGGCCGCCGCGCTCGACGTGCAGGACGAGGACGCGGTCGCCGCGTTGGCCGAGCGCATCTACCGGGAGTGGGGCCGCTGCGACCTGCTCGTCAACAACGCGGCCGTCGCCCCGCCGAAGCCCGCCCTGGCCGACTCGATCCGCCGCTGGCAGCTCGCCGTCGACGTCAACCTGAACGGGCCCTTCTATCTCACCTGGCACCTCGGCCGTCGCATGCTGGAGAGCGGCGGCGGACGCGTCGCGAACGTGTCGTCCGCGGCCGCGGTGATGCCGGAGTTCGGGCGACCCAGCTACACGGCCACCAAGCTCGCCCTCGAAGGCCTCTCCGAAGCGCTCGGCCACGAGTTGCGCGACCGCCTGGTGGTGAACTGCATCCGCATCGACATCCCGATCTGGACCGAGGGGTTCGACGCCACTCTGCCGGCCGACTTCGACACCACGGGGTTCGAGGACCCGGTGATCGTCTCCGACGCCCTCCTGTGGCTCGTGCGGCAGGACCCGTCACTCACGGCCCGCGTGCTCACGCTGACCGACCTGCGCCGCCAGGGCATCGTCCGTCCGGAGACGCCCTTCCGCCGCTGAGCGGTCCTCGGACCGGATCGCCATATTCCGCAGCCTCGGCTAGAGTCCGCTCCCATGTTGCGACCCCGCTTGCGCTTCGGCGTCTTCATGGCCCCGTACCACTCGCCGCGCGAGAACCCGACGGCTTGCTTCGACCGCGACCGCGATCTGGTCCAGTGGCTCGACGAACTGGGCTTCGACGAGGCCTGGATCGGGGAGCACCATTCCGCCGGCTACGAGATCATCTCGAGCCCGGAGCTGTTCATCGCCGACGTGGCGGCGCACACGCGCCGCATCCGTCTCGGGACCGGCGTCGTGTCCCTGCCCTATCACCACCCCTTCATGGTGGCGGAGCGAATGAACCAGCTCGATCACCTGACGAAGGGCCGCGCCATCCTGGGGGTCGGTCCCGGGCTGCTGCCGTCCGACGCCATGATGCTCGGCATCGAACCGCGCGAGCAGCGCCGCATGATGGGCGAGGCCCTGGACGTGATCCTGCGCCTGCTGCGCGGCGAGGTCGTCACCCAACGCACCGACTGGTTCGAGCTGCGCGACGCCAAGCTGCACCTGACGCCGTACTCGCGGCCGCACCTCGAAGTGGCGGTGGCCGCGTCGGTCACGCCGTCAGGTCCACGCACGGCCGGCCGGTACGGCATCTCCATGCTGTCGCCGGCGGCGACCACGCAGGGGGGCTTCAACGCGCTCGCGTACCACTGGGGCATGGTGGAGGAGACCGCCGCCGAGCACGGCCAGTGCGTCGGGCGGGACCGCTGGCGGCTTGCCGGCTGGTGCCACGTCGCCGAGACGCGCGAGCAGGCGCGACGAGACGTCCTGTTCGGGCTGCCCGACTTCCTCTACTACTTCCAGCAGGTCGTCGCGCTCCCGGGCATCCCCGAGACCGGCACCCCCGAAGAGTGTCTCGACGCCATGCTGAATCTGGGCGTGGCCGTCGTGGGCACGCCCGACGATCTCGTCGCGCAGATCGCGCGCCTCGAGGAGCAGTCGGGCGGGTTCGGCGCCTTCTTGTCGATCGGCCATGACTGGGCCAACCGCGAAGCCACCCGGCGCAGCTACGAATTGATCGCCCGCTATGTGATGCCGCGCTTCCAGGATGCGGGCGCCTTCACCACGCGCAGCATGGAGTGGGTGCAGGCGAACCGGGCCCCCTTCCTGGGCGCCGCGACACAGGGCGTGATGGAGGCGATCCAGCAGGATGCCGCCGCACGGTCGGCGAAGGCGGCGAATCAGTAGACGGAGCGCCCGGGCATACGCGCGACGGCGCGGGCCGCCGGCTCACTCGAGGAACGCGCCGCTGGGAGATCCCTCGCCACCGCAGCTCGTCGGGTCGTTCCGGGGCGAGGGCGGCAACCGGTTCCACCGCACCTTCAGCTGCCGGGAGTCGACGACCGTCACGCCGTCGGGGAAGCGCAGATCGCGGCCGATCTCCTCGGGGGGCAGGTACTGGCCGCCCGGGCCGGGGCGCGCGCGCGAGACGCGACCGCAGCGCGTCCGGAACGTGGCCGGGTCGAGGTTCAGCTCGGCGTAGTAGACCGTCCGATCGCTGCCGACCCCGAGGCCGAGTGGATTGCGCGGCACCCCGGCGGGCACGACGCTGCGGACGAACGCGCCGCCGGCATCGTACTCGTTGATGACCGCGGGGATGACGACGCTGCCGATGATGAAGTTGGTGCTGGCGGGGACGCGTACGATCCCCACCGGCGTGGCGAGGCCGCTCCCCGTGGCGAACGTGGTCCTGGTGGGCGGGGTGGTCACCAGGTGCGCGGGGTTCGCACAATCGGCCGCGCTGGTCGGGAAAGGCGGCGAGAGCTTCGTGATGCGGCCGGCGGCGGGCTCGGGCACGTAGATGTTTCCGGCGTCGTCCATGGCGGGCATGCCGGGCGATGCCATCGTCCTGTCGAGGAAGCAATACGAGTCGTAGCGCTGCTTCGGCCCCGGGAAGAACACGAGCAGGCTGCCATTGTTGCTCCCGAACGCTCCGTTGCCGACGTCGTTACCCCACAGATTGCCCTTGGCGTCGAAGAGACACCCCTGCGGATCGATGCTGCCCTGCGGCTCGGGGACGGCGGCATCCCGGTCGACCTGGATCACCCACTTGTCCCACCGTCCGTTGCGCCGGAAGACGCCCCAGCCGTCGAGGTCGGTGCCCACGTAGCTGCGATTGCGAGGGTTGGTGATGCTGCAGCGCGCCTGCGGCCCGCCGCGTCGATCGAGGCACGCCTCGCGATGGGTGTCGTCCGCGATCACGAACCCGCCCCTGGGGCCGAAGCCCTTCGGAAAGAAGCAGACTTTGCCATTGACGTGCCGGCCCACCCGCGGCGGCGGGCTCGTCGGGTCGTCTGGCCGTGGCGGATCGGGGTCGATGAACACGACGCGCTGCGGCGGCTCGGTGCCGTCGATCGGATAGGCGTCGAGAAACTCGCCTTGTGCGCTCAGCACCACGTCGAATGCGCGGGCCATGGCACCGTGCATGACGCACGCGGCGAACAGCGGCAGGAGCAGGCGGCGCACGCGCACGTTCGTCATCGGCACCTCGACCATCGCCTTACGATGCACACTTGGAGCCCGTCAACGCGAAACGCATGGACGGCGGCGCTCGCGCCGGGTCAGTTGGTGACATTCATGGCGCGCCCGTGCTACGCCCCGACCCTCATGGAACCGGCTCGACGCTCGACGGCGGTCGCGGCCGCCGTGTTGGTGGCGCTCGTGACCGGAGTCGCGAGCGCCGTCGAATGGCCCATGTACGCCGGCGGACCGCGGCGGCTGTTCTTCAACGCTGCCGAGACCCAGATATCCGCCGCCAACGTCGACGGCCTGCGCATCAAGTGGAAGGCACCGGCGGGCGCCGCGATCACCGCGTCGCCGTCGGTGGCAACGATCGACCTCCCCGGCGAAGGCCCGACGCAGGTCGTCTTCTTCCCGTCGTGGGACCAGACGCTGTACGCGGTCCGGCTGCGCGACGGCAGCGAGGTGTGGCGCCTGACGGTGCCGGACCACCCGGGATCGACGTATCCGAACTCCGCCTCCCTCGACGTCTCGGTGGTGGACGGCGAGCCCCGGGTGCACTTCGCGTCGGCGCAGTACCTCTACAGCGTCGACGCGCGAACGGGCACCGAGCGCTGGCGCTTCGCCGCGGGCACCGGCTGCCTCGCGCCGCCGGGGCTCTGCGGCTTCGCGGGCGAGCGCAACCAGATCGAATCGTCCCCGCTGGTGGCGGACGGCAAGGTCTTCTTCGGCATGGACGTGAACGACCGCGAGGGCGGCAAGGGTGGCGTCTACGCCGTCGATCTCCGCGACGGCCGCCTCGCCTGGTTCTTCGATCTCGAGAGCGGCATGACCTGCCGGCCCGACGCGAGCGACGAGATCCGGCGCTACGACGGCTACCACAGCGAAGCCGAGCTGGGCCTTCCACCCGGCTTCCTCGCCACGCGCAGCGGCTGCAATCATCCCCGCACCCGCAACGGCTGCGGCAACGTCTGGTCCTCGATGGCCTACGACGCCGCACGAGGCCGCCTGTTCACGGCGTCGAGCAACTGCGACACCGACACGAACCCGGCCACGCCACGGCCGGCTCCCCCCATGCCCCCCTTCGACGAGGCCATCTTCGCCCTGTCGCTCGACGGCACGCCGGTATGGCGCTGGCGCCCGCGCGCCGTCGACCCGGACGACCTCGCCTTCGGGGCGGTCCCGAACCTCTTCACCATCCAGGTGGGCGGCGTGCCGCGCGACGTGGTCGGCATCGGCAACAAAGACGGCACCTACTACGTCATCGACCGCGACGGCGTGAACGGCGCGACCGGCGTGCGCTGGGACGATACCGACCCGTCGCAGCTCCCCTACTGGCAGACCAATGTCGTCCGGGGCGGCGCGCTCGGCGGCATCATCGCCACAGCGGCGGTGGACGAGGCGGCGCGGCGCGTCTATTTCAGCACCGCACCGGGCAGCTCCGTGTTCTCGCCGCAGCGCCCCACGGTGCATGCGCTCGACCTCGATACCGGCTCCATCGTCTGGCAGAACACCGGGGAGGACAACGCCGACGCCAGCTTCGCGCCCACCAGTGCGATCCCGGGCGTGGCGTTCGTCGGCGGCGCGCTCAGCGGCACCCTGCGCGCCTACGACACCGCCACGGGCACGAAGCTCGGCAGTCAGCCGGTCACCTTCGTCCTGGCGGCCGCGCCCGCGGTGGTCGATGGGCACGTGCTCGTCGGCGGCGGCGTGGGCGAGCGCTCCGGCGATCCCGCCAGTCAGTCCGACGCCGTCTCGCGGATTCCCCAGAGCCTGACCGCGCTGTGCGTGTCCGGGTCGCCAGCGTGCGACGAGGATCGCGACGGCGCGGATTTTCCCGACGACTGCGACGACCGCGATCCGCGGCGTCGTCCGGGCGCCCGCGAGATCGGCGGCAACGACGTCGACGAGGACTGCGACGGACTGCTGGCCGGCCCGAAGGACGCCTGCCTCGCCGGCGGCAGCGCGCCGCAGGATCGGCGCGACGTCGACGCCGTGGCGGCCGCCGGCGAGACCGCGTGTCCATGTGCCGGCTTCGACGGCACGTCCGGACGGACCCGGCAGGCCTACCGGCGCTGCATGCGCCGGGTGGTGCGCGACGCCGTCGGCGGCGGGACGCTGCGGCGCGCCTGCAAGCGTCTCGTGAACACGGCACGGTCGACCTGCGGTCGGCCCGGAGCGGCCATCTGCTGCACGCGCCAGGTGCGCGGCGGCCGCCTCCGCTGCGGCGCGATGCGCCCGGGGCGTTGTGGGGACACGCGCCGGCTCCAGCGCGGAGTCGCCGACGGCGCCACCTCGTGCCTCGCAGTCGATTGCGCGATCGTGCTCCCGACGACCACCACGACGACGCCCGCGAGCACCACGACCTCGACCACCATCCCGCCGTCATGGGCCGCCATCCAGGCACGCGTGCTCGGACCGCAGTGCGCCGGCTGCCACGGCGGATCTGGCGGGCTGAGCGGGCTCGAAGGCTGCATCACCGGCTATTCGGTCATGGTGGGAGTGCCCAGCACGCAGCTCCCGTCGATGCGCCGGGTGGAACCGGGGAATCCGGATCGGAGCTGGTTGATGCGCAAGGTCGACGGCACCCACGGCCGCTTCGATGCGCAGTGCGTGGACGGCTTCTGCGGCGGCTCGATGCCCCCGGGACCCGTGCTGCTCTCGGCCGAGGCGCGCGACGCCATGCGCACCTGGATCCGCAACGGCGCGGTGAACGACTGCCCATGAAGGACCTGGCCGGCCAGGTCGTCCTCGTCACCGGCGCGTCCTCGGGCATCGGGCGGGTGACGGCGCGCGCGTTCGCCGCGCGCGGCGCCACCGTGATGGCCGTGGCGCGGCGGGAACCGCTCCTCCAGGAGCTGGTGCGCGAGTGCCGCGCCGAAGCCCCCGCATCGGACTACCTGGCGGGCGACCTCGGCGAGCGCGCGTTCGCGGAGCACGTGGTGGACGAAACCGCCGCCCGCCACGGCCGGCTCGACGTGCTGGTCAACAACGCCGCGGTGTCGAAGCACAAGCAGATCTATCATCTCTCGGCCGACGAGGCCGAGGCGGTGATGCGGATCAATTTCCTGTCGTGCATGTGGACGACGCTCGCCGCGATCCCGTACCTGCTGCGTCAGGGCGGTGGGACGATCGTGAACGTCTCGTCGTTCGCCGCCAAGGTGGCGCCGCCCCGCGAGCCGATCTACGCGGCGTCGAAGGCGGCCATGAACGCCTTCAGCGAGGGGTTGTGGAACGATCTCGCCGGCTCCAACATCCACGTCGCGATCGTCAACCCCGGCCCGATCGACACCGAAATCTGGCACAAGGAGGACGAGCCCGGCGCCTATGACGGGCGGAAGTTTCCGCCGGAACTGGTCACCCGTGCCATCTTCGACGTCGTCGCCAAACGCCGCCATGAGGTCACGGTGCCGCGCTGGAGCCCCCAGCTCGTGACGGCGCGCTTCCTGCGTCTCGTGTTCCCCGGCTTGCTGCGGTTCGGTATGACCCGCGCCGAACCGGTGCCGACCGACGTCGTCGACCGGGCGCGCGCCCGCGCCCACGCCGGCAGACGCCTGGGCGACCTGTCCGGCGACTGACCGCGCCGCCGCTCAGGTGCGCGCGGACGGCGCGAGCGCGCGCCGGATCGCCTCGACGATCTCTGCCGGCGGCCGCGTTGCGTCCACGCGCAGCGCGTCCTCGGGGGGTTCGAGCGTCAGGAGCTGGCTCTCGAGCAGTGAGGCGGGCATGAAGTGGTCGGCACGCCGCCGCAGCCGGGCGGCGATCCGGTCCGCGGGCGCATCGAGCCAGACGAACGCCACCTCCGGGCGCCCGGCGGCGAGGACATCACGGTAGGCGCGCTTGAGCGCCGAGCACGTGATGGCCGCCGAACGACCCGTCGTCGCGAGCTGATCGATGCGATGCCGGAGCGCCGCGAGCCAGGGCGCGCGATCCGCGTCGTCGAGGGGCTCGCCGCGCCGGAGCTTCGCGACGTTCGCCGGCGGATGGAAGTCGTCGCCCTCCACGAAGTCCCAGCCGAGCCGTGTCGCCAGGAGGCGGGCGACAGTGGTCTTGCCGGCGCCCGAGACACCCATGACGACGGCGATGGTCGGGAATGGGAGCACTACGCGAGTAGGCGCAGCAGCAGCCGCGGCACCTTGAGCCAGCTCGGCGCCGCTTCGAGGTCGGCCGCCAGCGGCGCGACCCGCTCCGCCCGGGTGTTGCCGGCGAACCACATCGGCGCCGGCCGCACGACGAGCGGGCCGCGCACGACCGTCTTGTCGACCCCCTGGAGCATGCAGGTGTTGTGCACCCACCCGAGCCCGCTCTGCACGTCGGCGAGCGTGGCGCTCTGGTGGCCACCCCACGGCGTCGTACCGAAGGCGTACCCCACGGCGGGCCAGTGGTTGATGGCGACGGTCCCGTACCGGAGGTCGAGGATGGCACGGTCGAGCGCAGCGCCGACCACGGGATCGCCTTCGAGCGCCGGCGGCACGACCAGGGTTGCGTTGAGCGTGCCCCACAGCCGGTGGTTCATGAAACGCGTCGCCTCGGCCAGGAACTCGACAGGATCGGTCGACCCGACCGCGGTCTCGCTCAAGATGCCGCAGAAGGGTTCGGTGCGGAACAATGGCTCACTGGCATCGCCGGCATCGAGGTCGAGGATCAGCGCCCACTGGAGCCGATCGTCGGTCGCCTGCCCGAAGCGCTGGACCTCGGCATGCCCGGCGAGCAAGGCCCGGTAGCGGTCGAAGGCGCCGGGATAGTAGGCGCGGCGGGTGGGCACACCGGAGAGGCCCCGCGCCACCAGGTCGAGGAAGCGCTGCCGCTGCGGCCAGCCCTTCGCGGTGACCAGCATCTTGGCCGCGTTGCAGTTGAACGAGCCGTTGTTGACCACCATCGACACCACGTTGTGCGCCTGGAACGCCAGCTCCGCCTCGTCGTACGCCCAGGGAACGATGGCAACCGGGCTCACGTTCCCCAGCTCGGAGGAGATCGGCACCCGCAGCAAGGGATCGTGCGCGGCGAGGCGCCGCTCGCGCTCCGGGCCCGGCGGCCCCCAGACGATCAGGTCGTGCGTGCGATCGGAACCGGTGATGTGCACGTCGGCGACGTCGGGGTGGTAGACCAGCGCCGCGCCGACATCGGCGCCCCCGTAGACGATGCGCAGGTAGCCGCGCTCCACGAGCGGCGCCAGGGACGCGCTCGAGGAAGGGGCCGACCCATTCGTTGACCGGGTTCATCTTGAGGACGCAGACGAACCCCTCGACGAAGAGCTTGGTGGCGACGTCGAGCGCCGGGATGCTCGAGACGTTGCCCGCGCCCAGCACCACCGCCACGCCGCCGTCGGGATCGCGCCGCTGATAGAACGCGGCTTGCCGCTCGCGCGCCTGCGCCGGCGTGATGCCGTCCTCCAGCAGCGCGTGTGCGGTGAAGCCCCTGAAGGCGAGACCGTCGAGCCGGCTGGCCGGAAAGAGGCGCACCTCGGTGCGGCCGTCTGGCCGCACCCGCACCCCCTGACCAAGCGCCGGACGGCCGTCGCTGGCGATGTGCTCGAGGCTCTCGGCGAGCAGGCGCAGCACGCGCACCGTCACGCCCGGCCCAGCGAGCCATTCCTCCGACGGTGGGGCGCCGCGAGCCGTCGCCCCCGCCGCCACCCAAGCCGGCGCCGCCGCCATGACGCGCGGGATGCACTCGCGCAGCAGCGCCGCTTTCGCCGCCGGCGCGAGCCGGGCGAAATCACGCGCCCGTGCCCCGACCACCGCCACCGCTTCGTCGATGCGCCGCCGATCCGTCGGCACCGCGCTGGCGGCGTCTCCACTCATCTTCAGAGACGCGCTCGACACCCCGTTGTCATACCTGCTCGCGGCGACCCGGTCGAGGCGCCCCGCGCGCGCAGCACGCGGTGGTCGCCCGCGCAGCACCGTGGTAGCCACCCCGCGATGCCCGCAACGCCCCTTGTCCTGCCACTGGCGCCCGTGGCGCACTACACCGTCTTGTTCGCGGATTGCGACCCGATGCGGATCGTGTACTACGCCAACTACTTCCGCCTGTTCGAGATCGGCCGCGCCGAACTCTTTCGCCAGCTCGGGCATTGCTTCGCAGACTACGTCGACCGCGGGCTCTACCTCGCCGTGCTTTCCGCCACCTGCCGCTACCACCGTCCCGCGCGCTACGATGACCAGCTGGAGATTCGCTGCGGGGTGCGCGCGCTCGGCCGGGCACGCCTCACCCTCGCCTACGAGATCGCACGCGGCGACGTGCTGCTCGTCGATGGCGAGACCGAACACGCCGTACTCGACGACGCCGGCAAGCCGCAGCGCCTGCCGGCAGACTTCCGCGCGATGCTGGTGGGCAACGCGGGATGACGCGTTGCGCGGCGGCGGTGCCCGGCCCTGGACGAGCGCCGGCCGCTCCCCTTGCGTAGGCTCGCCGGGGAGCGTCTTGTGGTCGCCAGGAGGTCATCGCTCATGAGGTACATCGGCGCGCTCGTCCTGGGCTTGGTACTCGCGCATGCGGGCGCGGCACGCGCGGACTGCGAGCGCGTGGGATCGCAAATGGATTGTCGCTGGCCGGGGATCGCCATGCGCATGGGCACCCAGACGGACCCGACGGCGCGCCAGTCCGGCACCGCGCTCCGCATGCAGGGCTTCGCCGGCCCGATCATCATGGGTCGAGAAGTGCCGTCCCGCGGCACGGCGACGTTCAGCCTGCAGAGCTTCAGCGACGACGCCCGCGCCTGCGAGCGCTACGGCAACGAGACCTACTGCTACTGACCCACCCCGGCGCCCTCCGCAGGGCGCCCCGCCGTTCCGGTTCCAGGCATTGTCGCGGCCCGAGACGCCGGGCACGCCGGGTGGATGCTCGCTCGCATCCGGTCCGGAGCGCTGCGCGGCGTCGACGCGCTGCTGCTCGTGGTGGAGGTGGACGTCTCGCCCGGCCTCCCGCACACCAGCACCGTCGGGCTCCCCGACGGTGCCGTGCGCGAGGGTCGCGACCGCATCCGCGCCGCGCTCCGCAACGCCGGCTTCCAGCACCCCGCAGCGCCGCGTCACGGTGAACCTGGCGCCCGCGGACGTCCGCAAGGAGGGCGCCGCCTACGATCTGCCCATCGCCCTCGCGCTGCTGGCGGCGAACGCGCACCCGCCCCTGCCCGATCTCGGCGGCTGGTGCGTCCTTGGCGAGCTGGGGCTGGACGGCCGCGTGCACGCCGTGCGGGGCGTGCTGCCCATCGCCGTCGCGGCGCGCTCGGCGCCGCCGGCACGGCATCCTGGTACCCGCCGCGAACGCCGCCGAGGCCGCTCTCGCCGGCGGACCGCCGGTGATCGGCGTCGAAACCCTCGCGGACGCCGTGGCGCACCTGCGCGGCGGCGGGCACGTCGCGCCCCACGGTGCGACGCCGCGGCGCTGCTGGCCGCCGGCGCCGTCGGCCGGCGGCGACCTCGCCGACGTGCGCGGCCAGCTGCACGCGAAGCGGGCCCTCGAGGTGGCGGCCGCCGGCGGCCACAACCTGCTGCTCGTCGGCCCTCCCGGCTCGGGCAAGACGATGCTGGCGCGCCGCCTGCCCGGCCTGCTGCCGCCGCCTGACGCCTGGAGGAGGCTCTCGAGGTCACCCCGATCGCACAGCGTGCGCCGGGCTGCTCGACGGGCAAGGCCGCTGGTCACGCAGCGGCCGTTCCGCGCGCCGCACTCACACGGTGTCCGACGCCGCGCTCCTCGGCGGCGGCCACCCGTCCGGCCCGGCGAGATCACCCTCGCCCATCGCGGCGTCCTGTTCCTGGACGAGCTGCCGGAGTTCCGGCGGCACGTGCTCGAGCCGCTGCGCCAGCCGCTCGAAGCCCGGCGCGATCAGCGTCGCGCGCGGCGCCGCCACGGTGACCTTTCCCGCCCACTTCCAACTGGTGGCCGCGATGAACCCGTGCGAGTGCGGTTAGCTCGGCGACCCGTCGAACCAGTGCCGATGCGCCCCGCCACAGATCGCCCGCTACCGCGGCCGGGTCTCCGGCCCGCTACTCGATCGCATCGACCTGCACGTGGAGGTGCCACGGGTGCCGGTCGGGCAGCTCGGGCTCGGCGGCAACGGCGAGTCGTCGGCCGCCATCCGGGCGCGGGTCGAGGCGGCGCGAGCCCGGCAACGGGCGCGCGGGCCGCTGCTGAACGCCGAGTTGCCGGCCCGTGAGCTGCGGCGCGTCTGCCACGTCGGCGACGCCGGTCGCCGGCTGCTCGAGGTCGCCAGCGAACGGCTCGGTTTCTCGGCACGCGCCTACACCCGCATCCTGCGGGTGTCCCGCACCATCGCCGACCTGGCCGGCGAGGACACCGTGACCACCGCGCACCTGGCGGAGGCCATCCAGTACCGCAACTTCGATCGACGGTTTCCCGCGTGAGCCATCAGGTGACTCGTCCCGCGACGGCCATGGCCCGCGACGACTTCGCGCGGGAGGGGCCAGCGCCGCCGCGATCGGTCGGCATGCACCGCCTCACGGTGGCGCGCACTCACCGCCAGCGCGCGCGCGCAGCCGCCACGAGCACCCCAACCTGCGAGCGGACCCAGCCCGGCCCGAGGCGCCCGAGGTTCTCCGGGAAGCCGAATGCCCAGAACCACACGAGATAGTGGACGAGTGAGCCCGGGTAGACACGACCGAACCACACGAGGCTCTCCCGATCCTTCGCGGGCGCCGCGAGAAGCCGCAGCGCCTCGTCGCGGCCCGCGAGCACCCGCAGCGGCTGGCGCCGCCCCAGCGCCTCCATCAGGTGCGGGAGCTCCGGCCCGGCCTCGAACAGGTCCACGCAGACGGCGAGCACGTTGACCGCGACCGCGAGCAGATTCTCTGCCGAGCGCCGCGCAAAGAACGCCTCCCAGTCGGTCGTCGCGTCCGTCGCTCGCAGCAGCAGGTAGAGGTCGAGGAGCTGCTTCAACTTCGCCAGTCCCTGCCCCAGGTCCTCGAAGGCGGCGAGCAGCACGAAGACCAGCGTATATTCGTCCGACAGTGTGCGAACGGGGGCTCCCTCCACCACGACATCGCGCGCGGTCCTCCAGACCGCCCCCTCCTCGACGGCGAAGGCCGGCGCCCAGCGAAGATGGCGGTGGACGTCGATCTGGATGCCGCCCCGCCGTACGGCGATCGAGTGCAGATCGCGCTTCCGGCGCGCGAAGCCGAGTGCCCCGAGCATTGCGAGGGCCCGCCGGTAATCGGGCGGTCGCACCAGCAGGTCCAGGTCATGCTGCGGGCGGCGGTCGATGCCGCCATAGAAACGCTGGGCGAAGTAGAACCCCTTCAGCACGAGCACATCGACGCCTTCAGGCTCGAGCGCCCGACGCACCTCCCCGTATGCGGCGAGGAGATCTCGCGCCGGCGCCAGACCCACGGGGCGACGGCTCGCCAGCGCGGCCACCAGCGCCGGCGGGAGACACGCACGCAGATCGGCATCCGGCACCCGCGCGCGGACGAGCCCGATCAGGTGGTGACGCCGGAGCGCGTCGGCGACGGCATCCGGATCGCCGTGGAGACCCGCCAGCACGTCCAGGAGCGCCTCGCGCTCCTCTAGGCCGGCGTGCTTCGCGACCCGGACGTATCCGTCGATCGCCATGCCCCCTCGTCTCCCGCAACGACCCGCTCGAGGAGCGCCCGCGTGTGCGCCACCCCGTCAAGGTCGAGGCGTCGGGACGGCCGCGGCGCGGTAACGGCGCGCTCGATCGCGGCGGCCATCGCTTCGGGCGACGGCGGGTCTCCCTCGACCACGCTGGCGAGCTCGAGGTCGAGCAATCGCCGCGCGCGCGCGCCCTGGTCGGACATCCGCGGGTCCGGGACCACGACGGCGGGCACGGAGTTCTCGAGCAGCTCGACGGTGGTGTTGTAGCCGCACCGGCTCACGGAGAGCGCGCTGCCGGCGAGCCAATGCCCGAACGCGGTCGTGAAGCCGCAGATCCGCACACGCTCGTCCCCGGCCACCCCGAGCACGTCGCCATCTGCCTGCGCCGTCCACGGATCGGGGAACACGCGGAGCTGCATCGCGCCGAGTGCCCCCGTGGCGACCGCCCGCCGGAACCCCGCGATCGCTGCGCGGAGGAACGCCGTCCCGGCGGTCCCCCCACAGCTCAAGACGGCGTATGGCTCGGCAGCGGGTGCGGCCCCGGACGGCGCGCGCCCCGCGCCGACGAAGCCGGTGTACCGGAGCGGCACCGGCACGTCCGTCGCGTGAGCGAAGTGGTGCTCGAGGCGGGCGAAGGCCGGATCCGCGTGGACGAGCACACCGTCGAAATGCTCCCCCAAGAGCCCCAGGACCCGCACCGCGTAGGCGGCCGGGGGCACGGCCTCGAAGACCGTCTGCCGGACGATGTCGCGCAGCGAGCACAGCACCTGCGCCCCGTGGCCGTGTGCCGCTCGGGCGAGCGCCGCGACCTCCGGCGCCAGCTCCCACTTGCTGAACGGGAAATGGTCCACGACGACCACGTCGGGGCGGATCCGGTCGACCTCGTCGGCGAGGATGCGCGCCCGCTCCGCGACCACGGCCTCGCCGTCACGACCGTCGGCGCCGACGAGCCGGCCGCCCGCACGCTCGAGCCTGGGCAGGGGCAGCCGATGGACTCCCGCGTCCGCCCGGGGGACCGGCCGTCCCCCGTCCACCAGATGGACTTCGTGTCCACCGACGGCGAGGCCGCCCGCGATCGCGTGCATGCGCACGAAGTGACCCACGCCGGAGAGATGCTGCGCGTGACAGAGCACCCGCATCGCCTCACCGCCCGACGGGGAGCCCGAGGAGCGCGACGATCTCGTCACGGATCGGACTGTAGCGCGCATGGCTCATGGCGATGGACTCGGCCAGAAAGGCGTCGCCCGCGCCGTACTTCTCGCCCTCCTGCGGGAGCTCGATCATCACGTTCTCTTCGGGATCGCGGACGATTCCGAGCGGGTCCTGTCCCGACCGCACCCGTGCGATCTGCTCGAAGAGCACGCGGCGCAGCAGGGCCACCCCGCGGTCGGTGTCGACGAGCATCTCTCGCGTCCGGTCCGCGATGGGCCCCTGCGTCACCCAGGCCATGATGTCGCCGCCGTCGACGAAATCCAGCAGGAACTCGCCGCGCGCGTCGCGGAACGGCACCTCGTACACCGGGATCTCGGTCTGGACAGGCGCCGGCATGCCCGGACGCGGGAGGTAGCACGAATACCAGAATTGGAGCGTGTGCGTGTCGTCCACCGGCACGCGGATCTGGAATCGGTGCTGGCGCTGCGCCCCCACCCGCACCATCGCCGGGAACACCAGCGGATGCCCGATCCGCCAGTCGTCGTCGTCCCGACTCCCCCCCTCGAGCACGCGGCGCTTGAGGATCCCGTGGCGGAAGGCGTCGAAGCCGATCTCGGCGTGCCGCCGCCGGTAGCGCGTCGGCGCGGGCTCCCCCTTTCCCTCGCGCACGGAGGCCAGGTGGTGCCCGTGCAGCCATTCGAGGTGCACCGGGTCGACGCTGTTCTCCATGATCTGGAGCCAGTTGCACGGCAGCATCGCGCGGCCGATGTCGCGCAGCACGCCGCTCCACACGAAGAGATCGTAGCGCGGCAGCAGCGGGGCCGGCTCCGGCCCCAGGTAGGCGAAAATGAGCCCCCCCAGCTCCTGCGCCAGAGGGCCGCGCACCCGGGCCCGGTCGCGAGGGGGGACGCCGCCGGGAAGCGACGGGATCTCCACGCAGGCGCCGCTCCGGTCGAAGCACCAGCCGTGATACGGGCAGCGGAGTCCCTCCGTATCCACCAGACCGTACGCGAGCGACGCGCCGCGATGCGGACAGCGTGCGTCGACGAGACCCAGCGCCCCGTCGGGCATCCGGAACAGCGCCAGGTCTTCCCCGAGGAGCCGGACCGGAACCACCTGCCGGGGCGACACGGCGGAACTCGCCGCCACGGGAAACCAATAGCGGCGCAGCAGCTCCCCCATCGGCGTTCCCGAGCCGACACGGGTCAGCGTCTCCTGCTGTTCGCGCGTCAGCACGGCGGCTCCTCGCCCCCCCTCCGGATCCCCACGAGCGCGACCGAGAGGATCGGCGCCACGTCGATCGCCGGGGCCCCGAGATCGCCCGCTACGAGACCACGGATGGCGTCCACGACCTGCGCCTCGAACGGGACTCGACCCGGCGCTCCACGGACCGTCCGGCCCCGTGCGACGGGTGCGCGCTCATACGGATGCGGGCTCCGTGTCGATGCGCACGAACGCGGCGCGCGGCTCGCGTGCCATGAGCCAGTCGCGCGCCCGGCGCGGGTAGAAGGCGAGCGTGACGACGTCGTAGAGCAGCTCGCCGGTCGGCGTGAGCGCCAGCGCGGGCCCGGTCGTCTCCAGCAGGCCGGCGCCCTGGAGGCGGTCGAGCAGCGAGCCGAAGTCCCGTTCGATCGGACGGCCGAAGGTCCGCGCGTAGTCGTCGCGAACGAGCGCTCGCCCGTCACCGAGGGTACGGGCGATCAACTGGGTCATCCGATCCTCCTCGTCGAGGTCGAACACGTGTTCGACGGGGCTCTGCCCCGCCTCGACCCGCGCGAGGTAGGGCTCCAGCTGCTCGTGGTTCCGGTACACGGTGAAGCCCAGGTGCGACCGCGCGCTCATCCCGATCCCAAGCTGATAGCCGGCCATGTCGTCGTCGAAGCACGGGAGCCGCTCGTGCGTGCTCGCGATCGTGTCGAGGCGCTTGAAGGTATGCCACCGCGTCTGTGTGTACCCCAGTACCTCGGCGCTCCGCTTCACGAATGCCCGCCACCGCAGCAGACTCGCCAGGTCGAACGGTTCGTCGTGCTCGAGCTGCTTCGCCACCCCCGTCCGCTCCGTGACGCGCAGGCTGTAGAGGGTCACGGCCGGCACACCGCATGCGGCGACTGCGCGGAGGTCGTCGAGGAATCCGGCCTCCGTCTGCTGGGGCAGCCCGTAGATCAAGTCCACGTTGACGACGAGGCCGGAGGAGACGAGTAGCTCGCACGCCGCGAGCGCCTGCTCGCGCGTCTGCCGGCGGTGCACGCTGCCGAGCACCTCGGCGTCGAGGCTCTGGATGCCCATGCTCACGCGGCCGATGCCTCGCCGTTTCAGGACGTCGATGTGCGCCGGCGAGATCGTCTCCGGCGAGGTCTCGACGGTGTGGACGCCGCTCCCGTCCGGGCGCGCCCGCGCGAAAATGCGCTCCAGCATCTCGTCGAGCAACTCCGGCGGAAGCGCCGTGGGTGTGCCGCCCCCGACGAACAACTGGGTCAGCGGGGTTCCAGGCGCCACCCACTCGAGTTCGGCGGCGAGCGCACGGACGTATCGCGCCATGGCGTCTGCGCTGGCACCTACCCGCACGGCGAAGTAACAGAACGTGCAGTGGTAGCGGCAATAGGGCACGTGCGCGTAGAGGCGAAGCTTCGCGGCGCGGAGCGGTGGCCGTTCGGCCATCGGCGCGGGAACGAAGGCGGGGGCCGCAGACGGGTAGACGTGCGGTACCGAGTAGGCGGCACGGGGCACTCCGTCGAGCGCGCGCGCGATCCGGTCGAGAGGAAGCGACGTCATCGGAGGCTGTGGCGGGCGACCACCGTAAGCCAGCCCGTCGCGCGTCGTCAAGCACACGCCCCCGAATCGACCGCCCGGCTGCCGCGCATCGGACGCAACCCGGCGAGCGCACCGTAGTCGCCATGCGCGGGTACCTCTTCTTCGGCGCCACCGTCGCGGTCGAGAGTGATGCTCCGGCCGTCGAGCAGTGGCTCGACGAATTCCTCCAGCCGGCGTTCGAGTCCTGGACTGGTCCGGCTGGCTTCGCCGTTTCGGTCCGCACCGACCCGGCGGCGCACGCCGCGCTCGCCGCCACGCGGCCCCCGGGGCGGCTCGGCGAGGAGGCGTGCTTCGCCCTGGACCGCCAGGTGATCTCGCATCCCGTGTGGCGCGCCGGCGGACGCACGGTGCTCGCCGATGCCAAGTACGGCGCTCTCTACGCCCTCGACGCGACGGCCGGCGAGGTGGTCGCCGGCCCCGACACCGGTCTCTTCCGGGGGGGGGTCATGCGCGTCGTGCGCGAGGTCCTGACGACGCGCGCCCTCGCATCCGGGACCCGCGTCCAGCTGCACGCGGCCGCCTGCGAGGTGGACGGCCGCGTCGTCCTGCTGGCCGGCCCGAAGGGCGCTGGCAAGACGACGCTCCTCGCGTACCTCGCCGCGTCGACGGGCGCGCGCGTCCTCGCCAACGACCGGGTGGTGGCCGAGGACGTCGGCGGGGGCTTCCTCATCCGCGGGGTCCCGACGCTGGTCAGCATCCGGCCCGAGACGCGCCCGCTCGTCCCCCGCCTCTATCGCGGCATGTCCGTCGAGCGGCCGGCGCATCTGACGTCGGAGGAATTCGCCGCGGCGACGCGGGGCCAGGATCGGCCGGAGGTGCGAACGCGCCTCCGCCTCTCGCCGCCCCAGCTCGCGCGCCAGCTCGGCGTCACGCTCGGAGGCGACGGTCGGCTCGCGGCGGTCGTCTTTCCCGGATCGGCCGAAGCGCCGGACGGCTTCGCCATGGAATCACTCTCCACCGACGCCGCCGGCCGCGCACTGCACGCGAGCCGCTTCGGCATATCGTCGCACAAGGCCGGTCCCACCGCCTTCGAGCGCCTCTTGGCCGCCCCCCGGCCAACAGCCACCGACGCGACCCTCCTCGCAGCGATCGCCGCCCGCGTCCCCTGCTTCTCCGTCCGGCTCGGCGCGGCTCACTTCGCGCAGCCGCGGGCAGCGGTCGACCTGCTCCGCGCCGCGCTCGGCGCGCGCAGGCCGACATGACAGCCGCATCCACCGGGGTCGCGAGGCTCCTCGGCAGGGACATGGTCGCGGCCCTTGCCTCGTTCGGCGCGGAGCCGGTCGATGCCGTCTCCATCACGGGGTTGCCCGGGGAACGCTCCCGCCGCGCGACCTTCCGGATTCGCCTGGCAGACGGCCGCATCGTGAAGGCCCGCCGACTCCGGCGAGCCGCACGGGTCGACCGGTACGCACGAATCGTGCGGGCAATGTCGCACGAGCAACTGCCGCCGCCGCTGCTCGTCAGCGGCTGCGTCGCGCTCGAGCCATGGATCGACGGCACCCCGGTCGCCGCACTCCCGCCGAGCCGGGAGCGCCTGATACGGGCCGCCGATCTCCTCGGCAGCATCCATGCCCCGTCCACAGCCCACGGCCGAGCGGAGACGCGTTCCACGGGCCCCCTCGTTGCGAGCACCCGCCGCCGGATCGCGGAGCTCGCGGGCCGGGGTGCGCTCACGCCCGCGGACGTCGCTGCGTCGCTCGACGCCTTACGGCATCTCGCTCCTGCGGCGGCAGAGGTCGGCGTCACCCACAACGACTTCTGCGCGGAGAACCTGGTGGAGGATGCCCGCGGGCGTCTGGTCGTCGTCGACAACGAGGGACTCCGCAGGGGCTTCCTGGACTACGATCTCGCGCGCACCTGGTATCGATGGCCGATGCCAGCGCGCGACTGGCGCCTGTTCACCGATCGCTACCAATCGTGGCGACGACGCCCAATCGACCCCGATCCGCTCCCGTTCTGGCGCATCGCCGCCCTCGTCAAGAGCGCCTCGACTCGCGCGGCGCGGCGCACCGTCGACGCGGCGACCCCCATCGACCGGCTACGCGTCTTGCTCGCCACGCACCAGGTCGCTAGGCCGCGCGCCGAAGCAGATTCGCCACGTCGCGGTAGGCCTGCACCCGACCGAAGTGGATCATCGCGGCGTAGCTGACGATCCCGAGCGGGATCCCGGCGGCCAGGCGGTCCAACGCGGACGCGCCGTCGAACGCCCAGCGGTCCACCAGGGCGACCGCGACCGCCATGATCGTGCCGGCCAGGAGCGCCGGGCGCACGGACGTCACGATGTCGGTGACCGACAGGCCCACGAGCCCGCCGGCGAGGCGCAGCGTCGGGACGGCGACGACCATGCCAGCCGCCACGTACGCAACCGCGACACCCGTCACGCCCCACTGGCGGCCCACCAGGACGGCGATGATGGTGCAGACGCTCTGGAAGAGGGTCACACGCAGGTGCAGGTCCGCACGCCCTTGCGAGAGGAAGAGGCTCGCGGACAGACTCGTGACGCTCTGCAGGAGCCCCGCCACCGACAGGATACGGACGAGCGGGACCATCGTCTGCCAGCGAACGCCGAAGACGCCGAGTACGATCGGGTCGGCGAGCACCGCGAGCCCGAGGCACATCGGCACGGTCGCGAGTGCCACCGCACCGGTCGTCCGCAGGTGGGCCCGACGCACCCGCTCCGAATCGTCCTGGATCTCGGCGAGCGACGGGAACAGCACGCGGCTGGTGGCGCGCGACACGTAGACGACAGGGACCTGGATCAGGTTGAATGCGCGCGTGTAGAGCCCGAGTGCCGCGACCCCGAGGATTCTGCCGACGAGCAGCTCGTCGACGTGCCGGCTCCAGTACCCGAGCATCCGGGTCGCCACCCGGTTGCTGCCGAACCCGACGAGATCCCCGAGCGCCGCCGCCGACCACCTCATGCGGGGCCGCCAGCCGCTGGCGCGCAGGAACAGGAGACCCTCGATCGCCGTGCCGAGCAGGAGCTGCGCGGCGAGGCTCGTGACGCCATGGCCCCGCCAGGCGAGCACGACCCCGGCCATGCCGGCGATCGCCGCCGCGACGCATTCGCACTGCACGACGCTGCGGAAGTCGAGCCGGCGCTCGACGATCGCCCTGGGCACGGTCGACAGTCCGCTGAGCACGAATACGGGCGCCACCATGCGGGCGAGCCCCGCCACGTCCGCGACCCCGTAGAACGCCGCGATCTGTGGCGCCAACGCGACCGTCGCCAACATCAGGATCACGGAGGCGACGAGCAAGGTCCAGAACACCGCCGAACGATGCTCCTCATCGAGGCTCCGCCGCTGGACGATGGCGTCTGCGAAGCCGAGATCCGCGACCGACGTGCCGAATTGCACGACGAGCGTGACCATGGCGAGGAGACCGAACTCGCGGGGCGAAAGCAGCCGCGCGAGCGCGACCCCGAACCCGAACCGGACGGCCTGGACCGCGAACTGACCGGAGAGGCTCCAGGAGAGCGCCCGCAGCGCCCGGCCGCGGTGGGTCCCCGAACCCGACGCCGCGTCGGCCCGCGTCGCCGGGCCCTTCACACGCGTCCCCGTCGACGGTGTCCCTGCTGAGCCACGGCGAGCCGCGCGGTCAGGACGACGCCGCGATCGGCGTCACGGTTTCGCGACGCCGATCACCCCGCATGCGATGCGCCCGCCCGCGTTGCCGGTGGGCTGCGTCGTCAGGTCGTCGGCCTGCGCGTGGACGATCACCCCACGCCCCAGCAGCGCGCGAGCTCCGCTCCCCAGCGACAGGCCGGGAACCAGCAAGTTCACCGTCGCCTTGCCCGCGGCGTCCGCCTCCAGGTTGCCCAGATCCCCGGCGTGGTGCGCGGCCGGGTCGGGCGCGCCGTGCGGGTGGGCCTCGGGTGCAAAGTGACCGCCCGCGCTGGTCCCGTCGGGCGCGGAGCAGTCGCCGAACTCGTGGACGTGAAAGCCGTGCTTCGTGCCGGGCGCGAGGCCGGTGACATCCCCCGTCACCCGCACCCCTCCCGCCTCTCGCCGGAAGTGCACCGTGCCCGCGGCCTGTTGTCCCTGCGTCGCCGCCAGGACGGCGACGGCATGCGCAATCGCGTCTCCAGTCGACGTGGCGGGCGGCGGATCGGCGGCAAAGGCGCCAACGGCGAGCGCGACCCCTGCGACGGCGACGAGAGCACGGCGGCGTTCCATCATGGGACCCATTCTAGCGACCCCGCGGACCGGCCGACAACCGGGCGCCACGGCCTCCGGGACCGGGCGGTTGCCGCGCCCCGACTTGCCACGCGCGGGAATTGCGGGCAACCGAAGCGGGTGATGGCGGTGCGGCGGAACGGCGGGCGGCGATGGGCCCCGCTCGCAGCGCTGCTGCTCGCCGCGAGCGCGCACGGCGCCGGCGAGCGCCTGACCCTCGACCGCGCGCTCGCCCTCGCCCTCGAGCGCTCGCCCCGCCGCGCGGCGGTGGCCGCGACGCTCTCGGGCGCCGAGCGCGCCGCGCGCAGCGCCGGCCGGCTGCCGAATCCATCCCTGGAACTCCGCAGCGAGAACTGGCGGCCCGGCGGCGACACCAATCCCAAGGTCGACTACTTCGCCGTACTGAACATGCCGATCCAGCTGGGCGGCAAACGCGCCGCCCGGCGCGACCTCGCCGTGGCCACCCTCGACGTCGCGGGAGAGAGCCTGCGGGTCGCCGAGCGCCAGCTGGTCCTCGACACGGCCGAGCGATTCGTGACGGCGCTCCAGGCCCGGGCCCTGGTGCGAGCCTTGTCGGACCAACGCGAGAGCATCGCCGAGGTGGTGCGCATCCTGCGACGCCGGGTGGAGGAGCGCGTGGCCGCCGGCGCCGACCTGGCCAAGATCGACACCGAGCTGGCACGGCTCGACGTCGACCGCGTGCGCGCCGAGGTCGCACTGGCGCAGGCGCTGGCGCGGCTCGGCGTCTCGATCCAGACCACCGAGCCGATCGCGGCCGATCGCCTGGTGGATCCACCCCTGACAGCCCCGCCGGACGGCGACCCGCGCGCCCGCGCGCGGGAGGCGCTCGACCGCCGGCCCGACGTCGCCGCGGCGCGGGCACGAGTGGCGACGGCCCGGCGTGCCCTCGAGCTCGAACGCAGCCGCGCCTGGCCGGACGTCGCGGTCGCCGGCGGCTGGAAGCGCGTCGAGGACACCAACACCGGCGTCATGGCGGTGGTGGTGCCGCTGCCGGTCAGCGACCGGAATCAGAGCGAGATCGCCACCGCGGCCGCCGAGGCCGAGGCCGCCGGCCATGCGCTCACCCTCGTCGAGGCGGAGGCGCAGGCCGACGTGCTGGCCAGCCTGGAGGCGGCCGACCGCCTGGCCCAGGCCGCCGACCGCGTCGAGCAGGAGCTCGTCGCCCCCGCCGAGGTCGTGCGCCGGGCCGCGCGGGCCAGACTCCGGGAGGGGGGCAGCCACAACCTGCTGGACCTGGTCGACGCGGAGCGGGTGGCGGTGAGCGCGCGGCGCTCGCTCCTCGATCTGCGGCTCGAGGCCGTCCTGGCGACCCTCCGTGCGCGCCTGGCCCTCGGCGAGGAGCCGACACCGTGACGCGCGTCGCCGCGATCGGCCTCGTCCTGGTCGTCGCTTGCGGCGGCGGGGACGCGCCGCCACCTCGCGCGAGCGAGGTGCAAGCCGTCGCCGACGACACCGTCGCGCTCACGCCCGAGGCCCGCCGGGCGGCCGGAATCGAGACCGCGGCGGCGGCAGCAGCGCTCCGTACCGACGGGCTCGAGGCGCCCGCCGTCGTCGCGCTCGACGAGCGCCGCACCGCGCGTATCGGCGCCGTGCTCGACGGCATCGTCGTCACCACGTTCGCCGAAGTGGGCGACCGCGTCCCGGCCGACTTCGTGCTCGCTGCGCTCGACAGCCAGATGGTCCACGAGGCCTGGGCGGCCCACCGCAAAGCCATCGCCGAGGAACGCCGGGCGGCGGGCGAGCTGAACTACGCGACACAGGTCGAAGCCAGGGCCCGACGTCTGCTCCGGGATCAGGCCATACCCGGGCAGGACGCCGAGCGGGCGCGCGTCGACCGCCTGACCGCGGCGGAGCAGCTCGGCGTCGCCCGCGCCGAGGTCCGGCGCGCCGAGGAGATCCTGCAGCACTTCGGCATCACCAGCCGGGACTATCCCCGCGGCGAACGCGGCGAGACCATCCCCGTCAGGTCGCCGCTCGCCGGCGTCGTCCTCGAGCGGCTGGTGAGTGCCGGCAGCGCGGTCACGACCGGGGCGCCGCTGTTCGTGGTGAGCGACCTCTCGACGGTCTGGGTGGTGGCGGAGGTCGACGAGACCGCCGCCACGCAGGTCACCGTCGGGAAGCCGGTGACGATCCGCGTGGCGACGGGCGACACCGTCGTCGGGACGATCGCATTCGTGGGCGACCGGGTGAACCCGAAGACCCGGCGCATCACCGTCCGCTGCGACGCCCCGAATCCGACCGGCGCGCTCAAGCCCGACATGTTCGCGCGCGTCACCCTCGACACCAGCGGCACGCGCCGCGTCGTCGAGGTGCCGCAGGCCGCCGTGCAGGACCTCGCGGGCCGCCCGGTGGTCTTCGTCGAAACCGGGCCCGACCGGTTCACCGCCCGCCCCGTGCAGGCGGGCAAGGAGGCCAACGGCCGCACCGAGATCGTGGACGGCCTGGCCGCGGGCGAGCCCATCGCCATCAGCGGCACGTTCCTGCTCAAATCGGAGCTGCTGCAGCGGCGCGGCGACACGGGGGACAGCGGAGAGTGAGCGACCAGCCGGCGCCCTCCGGACCGATCGAGCGCTTCGTCGCCGGTGCGCTCCGACGGCGCGGGCTGGTGCTCGCCTGCCTCGGCGTACTCGGGTTGCTCGGCCTGCAGGCGCTGCGCGACCTGCCCGTCGAGGCCTTTCCCGACCTGACCAACAACCAGGTGGTGGTCTCGACGCAGGTGCCGGGCCTCGCCACCACGGAGGTCGAGCAGCGGATCACCTTCCCCATCGAGACCGCGCTCATGGGCACGCCCGGCGCGCAGCAGGTGCGGTCCACCTCGAAGTTCGGCCTGTCGATGGTCACCGTCGTGTTCGATGACGACGTGCCGATCTACTTCGCCCGCCAGCTCGTCGGCGAGCGCCTGAACGAGGCGCGCGCCCGACTGCCAGCCGGTGTCGAGCCGTCGCTCGGGCCCGTCGCCACCGCGTTCGGAGAGATCTACCAGTACCTCGTCGAAGGCCCCGACCTCCTCGCGACCAAGACGCTCCACGATTGGGATATCCGCACCCGCCTTCGCGCCGTCCCCGGGGTGAGCGAGGTGAACTCCTGGGGCGGCTTGAC
Source organism: uncultured delta proteobacterium (assembly GCA_963851365.1). Lineage (GTDB taxonomy): Bacteria > Desulfobacterota > Binatia > DP-6 > DP-6 > CAVQLX01. The sequence continues at coordinate 164,330 of CAWKPA010000005.1, forward strand.
CCAGCAGTACCAGGTGATCGTCGATCCGCGCCGGCTCGAGAAATACGGACTCGACCTGCACCAGGTCGTCGACGCGGTCGGCCGGAACAATGCGTCGTTCAGCGGCGGCTTCGTCGAACATCGCGCGGAGCGGATGACGGTCCGCGGCCTCGGGTTGGTCGGCGGCGTGGACGACATCGCGCAGATCGTCGTGACGGCCGTCGACGGCGTGCCGGTCTACGTGCGGGACCTCGCCGACGTGCAGATCGGGGCCATGCCGCGCCAGGGCGCTGTCACGCGCGACGGCCGCGGCGAGGCGGTCTCAGGCATGACCATCATGCTGAAGGGCGAGAACGGGCGCGACGTCGCCGCCCGCGTGAAGGCGCGGATCGCGGAGATCGCCACCACGCTCCCTCCGGGCACCACCATCGTGCCGTTCTACGATCAGTCGGCGGTGATCGCCCGGACCGCCCAGACCGTGCGGCGGAACCTGCTGGAAGGCTCGCTCCTGGTGGTCGGCGTGCTGCTCTTCTTCCTGCGCGACCTGCGGGCGGCCCTCATCGTCGCCGCCGTGATCCCCTTCGCCATGCTGACCGGCTTCATCGGCATGCGGCTCTTCCGAGTATCGGCGAACCTGATGTCGTTGGGCGCCATCGATTTCGGGATGATCGTCGACGGCGCGGTCGTGATGATGGAGAACTTCGTGCGACGGCGCGCCGAGGTCCGCGCGGACGCCGCCGGGCCGGAACGCCTCGCCATGTTCCGCGCCGCGTCGACGGAGGTCGCCCGCCCCATTCTCTTCGGCGTGCTCATCATCGTCGCCGTCTACCTGCCGATCTTCACGCTCGAGGGCCTCGAGGGCAAACTCTACCGCCCGATGGCCATCACCGTCTGCTCGGCGCTCCTGGGCGCGCTGCTGCTCACCCTCACGGGCGTGCCCGTCGTGGCGTCGTATCTCCTGCGACTCGGCGGCAGCCACCACGACGAGGGGTGGTTCGCCTGGCTGCGCGCGCGGTACGTGCGACACCTCGGCGGCGCGCTCCGCCACCGCTGGCGGACGCTCGCCGTCGCCGCGACGGTGGTGTCGCTCGGACTCGGCTCCCTGCGGTTCATCGGCACCGAGTTCATGCCGCGGCTGGACGAGGGGGCGGTCCTCATCGAGACCCGCCGGCTGCCGTCCATCTCGCTCCCCGAGTCCGTCGAGGTCGCCACGCAGATCGAACGCATCGTCGGCGGCTTCCCGGAGGTCGCGTCGGTGGTGTCGAAGATCGGGCGGCCCGAGCTCGCCACCGAGGCGATGGGCATCTACCAGGCCGACGTCTACGTCAGCCTCCGGCCGATCGAGACGTGGACGACAGGGCGCACCAAGGACGATCTGGTCCGCGACATGGCGACCGCGCTGGCCGCGTTGCCGGGTGTGCGCTTCAACTTCTCCCAGCCGATGGCAATGCGGCTCGACGAGGTCGTGTCCGGCGTCAAGGCGGACGTGGCGCTCAAGATCTTCGGCCCGAACTTGGACGAGCTGGTCCGCTTGGCGGACGCGGCCCGGGATCGCCTGGCCCGCGTGCCGGGCATCGTCGACCTCCAGGTCGAGGTCCTGTCCGGCGCCGCGCAGCTGGCGATCGACATCGACCACGCCGCCGCTGCCCGGTACGGCATCAACGTCAGCGACGTCCAGGAGCTCATCGAGACGGCCGTCGGCGGCAAGACGGCGACCGAGCTGCTCGACGGCGCGCGCCGGTTCGCCGTCGTGGTGCGCTACCCCGACGCGCTGCGGTCGACGCGGGACGCCATCGCCGCCCTCACGTTGACCGCCCCTGGCGGCGAACGGATCCCGCTCGACCGCATCGCCACGGTCCGGGAGGCCGAGACGCCGGAGGCGATCGGCCACGAGGGTGGCCAGCGCCGCCTCGTCGTGCAGGCCAACGTGCGCGGGCGCGACGTGGGCAGCGTCGTCGCCGACGCCAAGCGCCAGCTCGCCGACCTCTCCTGGCCCGCGGGCTACTTCGCCACCTGGGGCGGACAGTTCGAGAACCAGGAGCGCGCGACGCGCCGCCTGGCACTCGTGATCCCGCTGTCGCTCGCCATCATCTTCGCCCTGCTCTTCCTCACCTTTCGCACCGCCCGCCAGGCCGCCATCGTCATCCTGAACGTGCCCTTCGCGCTGGTGGGCGGCATCGCGGCTCTCTGGATGCGGGGACTCAACCTGAGCCTCTCCGCGTCGATCGGGTTCGTCGCGCTCTTCGGCGTGGCGGTGCTGAACGGCGTCGTCATGATCGCGGCGGTGAACGGGCTGCGGCTGCAGGGTCGGACGCTGCGCGACGCGGTCCTGGAGGGTGCGGGGACGCGACTCAAGCCGGTCCTGATGACCGCGCTGGTCGCGGCGTTCGGGTTCGTCCCGATGGCGCTCTCGCATGGCGCGGGTGCCGAGGTACAACGCCCGCTCGCGACGGTCGTCATCGGCGGCATCACCACCGCCACCCTGCTCACCCTCATCGTGCTGCCGACCGTGTACGAGCTGGTCGAAGAACGCGTCGCGCGTCGCCGCGCGGCGGTCCCGGCGCCCGGCGTGGATTGACAACGCCGGCGGGCCTGGTCATTGCGGGTGCGCTCGCCGACCGGGCGAGCGCCGCATGCCACTCGCCCCCAACGCCAGCGATCTCCTGCGACGCCTGCGCCCGTGGCTCGGCCGAGTGGTCCATGTCCGCTGGACGATCCGCCGCGCCTTGTATCAGGAAGAGGCGGACGCGCTCCTGCTGGCGCTGTCACGATACCAGGGCCGCATGCCGCCGGAGCTGGCGCTGCGGCTGGAGGGCTTCCTGGCCAGGCTCCACCGCGAGTGGTTCCCGCCCAGCTGGCGGAAGAAGCAGCCGACCTACGCGGAGGTGACGCGCGACTTCCGGTGGTGGCTCGACATCGCCGATCGCTGGTCGGCGCCCCGGGTCCGCGCCCGCAAGCCCGCCGCGCGCGCCGCCCGGCCGAAGGAGCCGCTCGCCCGCCAGCCGCCGCAGCTGCTCCGCATCCTCTCGCTCCCGCCGAGCACGACGCGATCGCAGTTCCAGCGGGCGTGGCGGCAATTCCTGAAAGAGAACCATCCGGACCTCAATCCGGGGCAGGGCTCCGAGCAACGGCGCCGGTTCGCCGAGGCCATCTCCCTCTGGCGCCGCGGTTGACCGACTCAACGATCCAGCCGGATGTCCTCGCGCGCCCAGGCCGGCAGGTCGAGGTCGTCGTCCTCGCCCCCAGGCGGAGCGACCTCCTCGTCCTCCTCCCCCAGCAGCTCGACCGCCGCCCGGTCGAGCCAGGCGTTCACCTCGCCGCCCAGCAGCAGCAGGAAGGCGATCAGATACAGCCAGAGCAACAGGATGATGACCGCGCCGAGCGAGCCATAGGTCTTGTCGTACGAGCCGAAATGCGAGACCCAGTAGGAGAACCCGAACGTGGCGAGGGCGAAGCCCAGCGTGAACAGGACCGAACCCGGCGAGAACCACCGCCATGGGAAATCGACGTCCGGACAGACATGGTAGAGGGTTGCCGTCACGAGCGTGATCGCCGCGAGGGCCACCAGCCAGTTGCCCGTCAATAGGGCGAAGCCGCCGGCGGGGCCAAGGAGCCGGCTCACCCGCGCCGCCAGCGGCGCGCTGCTCACCGTGAGCACGAAGGCCAGGATCACGAACACGGACAGCGCCACGACGATCCCCATCGCGAGCAGCCGCACCTGCCACCAGGGCCGGCGTTCGGTCACGCCATAGGCGACGTTCAGCGTGCTGGCGATGGACGTGACCGCCGTCGAGGCGCTCCAGAGCGCAAGCCCGGCGCCCAGCGACAGCAGGCCGCTGCGCGGCTGCGCCAGCAGGCCCCGGACGACGGAGTCGACCATGTCGTAGGCGCCGCCCGGCATCACCCCGGATGCCCGGGCAAGCAACCAGTCTTCGATGCCGCGCACGCCAGGCAACAGGGTCACCAGCGCCAGCAGGAAGAGGAGGAACGGGAACAGCGAGAAGAGAAAGTAGAAGGACAACGCCGCGGCCAGGTTCGGCAGATCGTCCCCGCTCACATGGCCGTAGAGCCCGCCCAAGAACCACCGCGGCCGCCACAGCGCGTACCACAGCGCCGTCCAGCGTCGCGTCCCCACCCGACGCTCCGTCAGTCCCACCAGTCGAGCGCCTGCCGCATCGCCTGCTCGTAGGCCTCGAAGTCCAGCTGGCGGTAGGCCTCCGCGATCATCCGGGCATCGGCCCCCGCCAGGTGGCTCAGCGCGGGGCGCTCGGCAAGCGCCACATCGCACACGAGCCGCGCCACCTCCTCCGGGCCCGGCGGCACGCCGCCGGGCACGAGCTGGCGCACGCGTTCGTCGAAGCGCACCGAGCGCTCCCAATACGGCGATGCCGGCGTGAACCGAGCGCCGTTCCAGGCGTTGTCGAGAAGCCGCGTCGCGTACTGGCCGGGCTCCACGAGCGCAACCCGGACGCCGTACGGCGCCACCTCGTAGTGCAGTGCCTCCGTGATCGCCTCGATCGCGTGCTTGCTGGCGGCGTAGTAGCCGCCGTAGGGACGGCTCACCCGCCCGGCGATGGACGACACGTTCACGATCGCCCCGGCCCGTCTTGCGCGCATGCCGGGCAGCACCGCCTGCATCATCCGCACCGTGCCGAGCACGTTGGTGTCGAATTGACGGCGGATGTCCGCCTCGTCCGCGTCCTCGATCGACGAGCGCAGCTCGACTCCCGCGTTGTTCACCAGCACGTCGAGCGGGCCGTATTCCGCCTCCGCGCGACGCACGGCCTCCGGCACCTGCGCCGGGTCGCACACGTCGAGGGCGTGGATACCGATCGTCACGCCTTCGGCGCGCGCCGCCGGGCCGAGAGAGGCGTCGCGCCCGGGCGCGCGCATGGTCGCCACGACGCGGTGCCCGCGGCGCGCGAACTCGAGGGCGGTGTGCAGGCCAAAGCCGCTGCTGCAGCCGGTGATGAGCACGGTCGCCATGATCGCGTTTCCTCGCACCGGCACCCGATCAGTGCAAGCGCCGCGTGCCCCGTGCGCCCGTGCGGCGATCCGGGGCCTCCGCGCCAGTCGCCTGCTCCGCGCACGCGGCGCACGCCGCGGCGGCAGTTGCTGCTCGTTGCGGCGGCACAGCGCCACGCGGCCCGACCGACACCCGCCTGGCTGGGGGCACCCGCGCCGGCACGCCTCCTGCTCGTAGCGCCCGCAGGAGGGCCCCGACATGATCTCGACACATGCCGTCGACACCCCAGGTCATCGCCTCGGACACATCATGGCCGACCATCACGCGCTGCGGCGCGAGGCCGACGACCTCATGGTCCTGGCCGAGCACGGCCGCGACCTGGACCACCCCCTGCGCACGGCCCTGGTGGAACGGCTGAGCCGTCTCGGCGCACGGCTCCAGGTGCACTTCGCCCTCGAGGAGGAGGGGGGCTATCTCCGCGAGGTCCTGGCGCGCCGCCCTGGCCTCGGGGTGCATGTGGCCCGTCTCGAGCACGAGCACGAGGTCATGCTGGCGGATGCTGCCGTCTTGTCCCACCAGCTGCTGACGGTGCCACCCCCGTACGACGTCCGGGCCCGGATCGTCCGTCTGCTGGAAACCCTGCGCGAGCACGAGCTGGCGGAACACGACCTCATCCAGGAGGCGCTGGTCGTCGATCTGGGAGGCGGCGACTGAGACGAACGAGGGCATTCCCGCCGCGCGGCGCGACCGCTACACTGCGCCGCCGCCGATGCCCGAGAGTGACGACCTCCCCCAGGCCCCCCTGCCCGGTCTGGGCCCCACCGCACCGCCGGCGTCGCGAGACGACGTCGCGCGGGCGGTCGCGGCCCTGCGGACCGCATGGGGGAAGGCGATCCGGCCGACCCGTCGCTGCGCGCCCGCTGCCTCGGCATGTTGGCGCAGCTCCGCGCCACGTGGCGCGAGCAGAGCACCCTCTTCGACGCCGCATCCGTCGCCGCCCTGCGCGAGCTTGCGTCGGCGTTGCGGGTCGCTGCGCCCCCTCACCCGCGCCGGCCGGTCGGCTTGCCCGGTGAGGTCCTGCGGGACGTCTTCGGCTACCAGGCCTTCCGTCCCGGCCAGGCCGAGATCATCGAAGCGGTGCTGGCCGGGCGCGACTGCATCGGCGTCATGCCGACCGGTGCAGGAAAGTCGCTCACGTACCAGGTGCCAGCCCGGTGCCTCGGCGGCACCACGCTGGTGGTCTCACCGCTGATCGCGTTGATGAAGGACCAAGTGGACGCCGCCGAGGCCGTCGGGCTGCGTGCCACCCGCCTCGATTCGAGCCTCGACCCCGCCGAGCGGCGCACGCGAGTGGTGGACCTCCGCGCCGGGGCCTACGAGTTGCTCTACGCCGCGCCCGAAGGGCTGGAGGCATCCGTCGGCGGGGCTCTGCAACGCGTCGACCTGCGGCTGGTCGCGGTCGACGAGGCCCACTGCATCAGCCAGTGGGGGCACGACTTCCGCCCTGCCTACCGCAACCTCCAGGGGCTCAAGCGGCGCTTCGCCGGCGTGCCGGTGCTCGCCCTCACCGCCACCGCCACTCCCGCGGTGACGCGCGACATCGTCGAACAACTCGGCATGGCCGCGCCGCTCGAGGTCCGGGGGTCCTTCTTCCGCGCGAATCTGCGACTCCACGCCTATCGCAAGGGCGATGCCCTCGGTATCGGCGTCCGCGAGGCGATCGGGCGTCTGGTGCGGGCACGCGCGGGCCAGAGCGGCATCGTGTACTGTCTCACGCGGAAGGCGGTCGAGCAGATGGCCGCGTGGCTGCGCGAGCGCGGCATCCGCGCGTTGCCCTATCACGCCGGCATGGAGCACGAGGCGCGCACCCGGACGCAGGACGCGTTCCGGCGCGACGACGTCGATGTCGTCGTGGCGACCGTCGCCTTCGGCATGGGCATCGACAAACCGAACATCCGTTGGGTCATCCACCGCGATCTGCCGCGCTCGGTGGAGGGCTGGTACCAGGAGATCGGGCGCGCCGGTCGCGACGGCCTTCCCGCCGACTGCATCCTCTTCTACTCATGGGCCGACGTCGTCGCCTGGGACTCGTTCCGCGACGAGGGCGACGAGGCGCTGGCCGCACGTCGCCACCAGCAGGCCCGCGATCTCTTCGATCTGGTCGACCGCCGCACCTGCCGCCACCGGGCCGTGGTGGCGCACTTCGGCGAGCGCATCGAGCCCTGCGGCGCATCGTGCGACGTCTGCAGCGGCGCCGACCCGCTGGCCATCGCACCACACGTGCCGAAGCGGGGGCGCGGCCAGCCGGCGGTCGCACCGGCCGTACCGGCCGTCGCAGACGACGCGCTGGTGGCCCGCTTGAAGGCGTTGCGCCGCCGTCTGGCCGATACGGCCGGCGTCCCGGCCTACATCGTCTGCAGCGATGCCACGCTACTCGCGATGGCCGCGCACCTGCCGCGCACGCCGGAGCAACTCCTCGACGTCCCCGGCATCGGTCCCGCCAAGCTCGCGCGCTGGGGCAGCGAGTTCCTGGCCGCGTTGACGGATCCCTGACACCCCGACCGGATCGCCTCAGCGCGCGCTGTGGCGGACCCGGAAGAGCCACACGCCGAGGGCCATGACGCCGGCGCCATAGAGGAGCAGGACCGTCGTTGGCACGAGCACCGCCCCCAGACCCCGCTCGCGAAGGATCAGATCGTTCAGGCCGCGCATCGCCCACGTGGTGAAGAGCAGCGGCGAGATGCGCGACATCCAGTCGGGCTGCATGGAGAGCGGCCACCAGAGCCCCCCCACCGCCGAGAGCGCCATGACCAGCGACAGGCCGAGCGGCAACGTCTGCTCGCGCGACTGCGCGAGGCCCGCCACCAGCATCCCGGCGGCGACCACGGCGAATACCGCCCCCGCCGTCAGCAGGAGCATCGCCCAGGGCGAAGACCCGAGGGAGATGCCGAACACCCAGTGGGCCCACGCGAGGAGGACCAGCATCTGCAGGGTGCCGACCACGAAGCGCGCGGCCAGCTTGCCCAGGAGGATGCGCGTGAACCCGCCGGGCGCGACCAGCAGCCGCGACAGCGTCCCCCAGTCCCGCTCGTCGTGCATGCTCATGGACGTGCCGAACACGACCGCCAACAAGACGAACATCAGCGCGAACCCGGGCACGCGCTGCTCGAAGATCGTCACCTCGAGACGGTTGCCGGTGAGATTCTCCTCGCGCATCGTGATCTTGTCTTCGGCGAACGGGTCGGCCAGCGCGGCGGCCTCCTTGTCCAGGAGGAGCAGCAGCACCTTCACCGCCTGCACGTCGCTGCCCGCCGCGGGGTCGGTGAGGAGCAATATCTCGCTCGAACGTCCCTGCAGGTACTGCTTGCTGAGCTTCGGCGGGAAGACCAGTGCCGCCGCCGCCTCGTGGGTGTCGCGGACGAGATGCTCGGCCTCCGGCCGGCCCATCTCTCGCACCTCGGCGTGCTCGTTCAGCAGTTTGATGAACGTCGTCGCGACCGGACCGCCGTCCTCGTTCACCACGGGCACCAGGCGCTTCGGCTTGCTCTGATTGTGGGAGAGCCCGGCCGCGATGACGCTGATGACCAGGATGGGCATCAACAGGGAGAACACGAACGCTGACCGGTCGCGGAGGAATATCCGCAGGTCCTTCCGGAATACGGCGAGCATGGGCGGTCGGGATCCTAGGACTTCGCGTCCGCGACCTTGGCCCGGAGACGACTCAGCAACCCCTGGAACCCTTCGCGCGCCACGGCCGCGTCGAACTGGGCACGAAAGTTCTTCGACAGGCTGACGCCCTCGACGACGATGTCGGTGGCGCGCCAGCCTGGGGCGCTCCGGTGCATCTGGTAGTCGACGGCGAAGCGGTCGCCAGGCGTGATGACCTCTGTCGCTACTCGCGCGTCCTCGCCGGCGATCTTCTCCTCCTTGTAGGCGAAGTCCGGCGCGTCGAAGAGCAGGAGTCGCTGCACGTAGGTGCGGACGAAGAAATCGTGAAAGAGCCCGAGGAACTCGCGCACCTCGGCGTCGCTCCGACCCTCGAGGTGTTTGGCCGCCGCGAGCCGCGCCAGTGCTTCCGTGTCGAGAAAGCCGCGCAGGAGGTCGCTCAGCTTGACCAGTTTCTCCTTGCGCTCGCCGGGGCCGCGCACGATGACGTTGCTCTGCTCGAGCACGCTGCGGGTGAGCGCCATGGGCCCCTCTTGCTCCGCCGCGGCCCGGCCGCCGGCCAGCAGCACGCAGAGCGCCATGGTCGCGCGAAGGAGGGATGCCGGCCCCATCAGTCCCGCAGGTCCTTCCCGGTGAGCTGGAGAAACACGTCGTCGAGTGTCACCGGCGTGACCCGGGTCTTCACGACGCCGTGGCCCATACGCGCGAGCACCCGGTAGACCAGCGGGAGGGCATGCTGCGGGCGCCGCGTGAAGATCCGCACCTCGCTCCCGACGAGCTCGACCTTCTCCACGCCTTCTACGGCCTCGAGCGCCGAAACGTCGTCCGGGACGGCCAGCAGCCGCAAATCGATGATGTCGGTGGCGTGCGACATCGCGAGCAGCTCGGGCAGCGTCCCGCAGGCGACGACTTTTCCCTCGTCCATGATCGCGATCCGGTCACAGAGGTCTTCGGCCTCCTCGAGGTAGTGGGTGGTGTAGACGATCGTGACGCCGGCAGCGCGCAGCGCGCGGACGGCATCGAAAATGTGGGCGCGCGACTGTGGGTCGACGGCGACGGTGGGCTCGTCGAGCAGGACCAGCCTCGGCCCGCTCACGAGCGTGCACCCCAGGTTGAGGCGCCGGCGCATGCCGCCGGAGTAGGTGGACACGCGGTCGCGTTTGCGCGCCGTGAGACCGACCGCATCGAGCGCGGCGGCAACGCGGCGACGCCGCTCCGACCGCGGCACCCCGTAGAGGTCGGCGAAGAACTTGAGGTTCTCCTCGGCCGTGAGGCTCGGATAGAGCGCCTCTTCCTGCGGAGCGACGTTCAGCAGCCGGCGGGCCGCGTCGACGTCATGCACGACGTGCTTGCCGAACACCCAGGCGTCGCCGCTGGTGGGTCGGATGCGCGTCGAAATCATGGAGAGGAGCGTGGTCTTTCCGGCGGCGTTCGGCCCGAGCAGGCCGAAGATCTCGCCCTCGGGCACTTCGAGGGACACGCCCCGCACCACCTCCTCACCGCCGTACTCGCGGCGGAGGTCTCGCAGGACGATGGCCGACGAGACCGGGCGCAGGTCGGGCGCAGGCCCCTCGCAGCGCGGAGCAGACTGCAGGGGAGGCTCCTTCATGTCGGATCGTCGGCCATCAACGATCGGTCCTGCCACAACGAGGCGATCGGATGCGCCGACTCTGCCGGGCCCAACGCCCACCGCCACTCGGCGGCCCGTTCTTCTTTGGCAACCCGGACGACCATCCGCCGACGTTGCAGGTATCCGTTTCGGGCGGCGGCGTAAAGATCGAGGACACTCTCCTCCACCCCGGCGAAGAACTTCAGGTCAAGCGATCGCTCGTTCATGGCGGTGAAGAGCGACCGGCCGCGGTTGGCGAACAACGGCAGGGGAACGAGGTAGCTGAGCGGGTCGAGCGCCCCGTCCATGCCGCGGCCGATGGCGTCCCGCACCGTCAGGGGCGGCATGGTCGGCAGCACCAGATAGGGACCCGCGCCGATGCCGTACATGGCAAGCGTGCCGCCGGCGTCGGCAGGGCTCGGCCTGATGCCCACGCCGCTCGCCACGTCGAAGAGCCCCGCCACCCCGGCCGTGGAATTGATGACGAATCGAGCCAGCTCGCGGCTGGCGCCGACCGGCCGGGCCTGCAGCAGGTTGTTGGCGAACCGCTTTGGCATTTCGATGTTGACCAGCAGGCGCTCGATACTGCGCCGTGCGGACACGGGGAGCACCTTGGACCACCCGGTCGCCAACGGCCGCATCAGGAACCGATCGAGGACGCGATGGTTGAACCAGAACATGTGCTCGTTGAAGTGCTGCCAGGGGTCGTAGTCCGCATCGTCGTCTTCATCGTCGTCCAGCGGCGCCACGCCCGCCGTATCCGGGACCGTCGCCGTCCAGCCCGTCGAGCGCGTCGGTTGCGGCGCGGCCATCTCGACGCTGTTCACCCGCGGGCTCGTCGCGCGTGGGGAACGGGCGCAGCCGGCAAGCACCGCAACCACCAGGATGGACGTGGCGAGGATACGCAGCGCGGGCTTCATGGACCGTCGCTCGCCCGACGGCCGGTCACTCCGGCCGCCACGCACCGCCCTCCCGGACCTGGCACTTCTCCGACAACCCCCGATCCTCTCCTCGCCCGCCAGGCGAAAGCAACCGCGTCCTCGTTGCTCGGCCGGGCACTGTATACGGCACAGCCACACCGCTGCGCCAGGGGGCGCCGGCAGGCGCTCGGGGCCGCCGTCCCGGGTGCCGAGAGGCCCGGCGCGACCAGCGGCCCCCGCCGCTCACGCGGCGGCCGCGCCGCCCGCCTTCGGGTCGTAGCCCAGGTTCGGCGCCAGCCAGCGCTCCACCACCGCCACGGAAGTTCCCGTCCGCCGGGCATAGTCTTCGACCTGGTCGCGGCCGATCCGTCCCACGGCGAAGTAGCGCGACTCCGGGTGGCCCAGGTAGAGACCGCTCACGCTCGCCGCGGGCAGCATCGCCATCGACTCGGTGAGGGTGATACCCACCGCCGGCGCGTCGAGCAGCCGGAAGAGCGTCGTCTTCGGGCTGTGATCCGGGCAGGCGGGATAGCCGAAGGCCGGCCGGATGCCCCGGAAGCGCTCCTTCAGCAGCCCGTCCAGGTCGAGGCGCTCGTCGGGCGCGTACCATTCCCGCCGCGCGCGTTCGTGCAGGTACTCCGCGAAGGCCTCGGCCAGGCGGTCGGCGAGCGCCTTCGCCATGATCGCGTGGTAGTCGTCGTGCTCGGCGCCGTACCGGGCGACCAACTCGTCGATCCCGAGCCCCGTGGTGACGGCGAAGGCGCCCACGTGGTCGGCCAGTCCGGAGTCGATCGGCGCCACGAAGTCCGCCAGGCACCAGTGCGGGGCGTCGCCCCCGGTTCGACCCTGTTGCCGTAGCATCGGGAAGCGCGCCAACTCGGCGCTCCGCGAGGCATCCGCGTACAGCACGATGTCATTCCCGTCGCCCGCTGCCGGCCAGAACCCGAAGACGCCGCGCGCGCGCAGCAGGCGGTCGCCGACGATGCGATCGAGGAGCGCCTGCGCGGCGCGGTAGAGGTCGCGGGCCGCCTCGCCGTAGATCGGATCCTCGAGCACGTCCGGGAACCGCCCCGGCAGCTCCCAGGCCGTGAAGAAGAACCGCCAGTCGATGTACGGCACGAGCGCCGCGAGCGGGACGTCGTCGACCACCCGCCGGCCGAGGAACGCGGGCGCGGTCACCTCTCCCGGTCGCCAGGCGAGACGGGGCCGGGCCGCGTTCGCGACCTCCAGGGCGTCGAGGGGTCGCGCGGTCTTCTGCGCGAACAGCTCGCGCATGCGATCCTGCTCGCGACGGTTCTCCGCATCCAGCGCCGCACGGCGCGTCGGATCGAGCAGGCTCGACACCACGCCGACGGCGCGCGAGGCGTCCAGCACGTGCACCGTCGGCTGTCCGTACGCCGGGGCGATCTTCACCGCCGTGTGCTCCCGGCTGGTGGTGGCGCCACCGATCAGCAACGGGAACTCGAGGCCGCGGCGTTGCATTTCCTGCGCCACGTGGACCATCTCGTCGAGCGACGGCGTAATCAGGCCCGACAGGCCGATCAGGTCGGCCCCGGTGTCGATCGCCGCGTCGAGGATGCGGTCGCACGGGACCATCACGCCGAGGTCGACGACCTCGTAGCTGTTGCAGCCCAACACCACACCGACGATGTTCTTGCCGATGTCATGCACGTCGCCCTTCACGGTCGCGAGCACGATCTTGCCCTGCGAGCGGGCATCGCCCGCGGCGCGCTCCGCCTCCATGAACGGTTCCAGGTAGGCGACGGCGCGCTTCATGACCCGGGCGCTCTTCACGACCTGCGGCAGGAACATCTTGCCCGCCCCGAACAGGTCGCCAACCACCTGCATGCCGGCCATGAGCGGCCCCTCGATCACCTCGAGCGGCTTGGCGTAGCCCTGGCGCGCCTCCTCGACATCCGCCTCGATGAAATCCACGATCCCCTGCACCAGGGCGTGCGACAGCCGCTCCGCCACCGGCGCCTCGCGCCACGCGAGGTCGACCTCCCGCTTCGCCCCCTCCCCCTTCACCTGCGCCGCGAACGTCACCAGCCGTTCGGTGGCGTCGGGACGGCGATTGAAGAGCACGTCTTCCACGTGGACCAGCAGGTCCTTCGGGATCTCGTCGTACACCGCGAGCTGTCCGGCGTTCACGATCCCCATGTCCATGCCGGCGTGGATCGCATGGTAGAGAAACGCTGCGTTCATCGCCTCGCGCACGATCGCATTGCCGCGGAAGGCGAACGACAGGTTGCTGATGCCGCCGCTCACCCGCGCCCCCGGACAGGTGGCCTTGATGACCTTCGTGGCCTCGATGAACGCGCGAGCGTAGTCGGCGTGCTCTTCCATGCCGGTGGCGACGGCCAGAATGTTGGGATCGAAGATGAGGTCGGTCGGGTCCATGCCGCCGCGCTCGGTGAGCAGCCGATAGGCCCGCTGGCAGATGGCGATCTTGCGCTCGGCGGTGTCGGCCTGCCCGGTTTCGTCGAAGGCCATCACCACCACGCCGGCGCCGAACCGACGGAGCCGGCGCACCTTGGCGAGGAGATCGTCCTCGCCCTCTTTCAGACTGATCGAGTTGACGATGGCCTTGCCCTGCACGCACTTGAGCCCCGCCTCGATCACCGACCACTTCGAGCTGTCGATCATGATCGGCACGCGGGCCACCTCGGGCTCGGTGGCGATCAGATTCAGAAAGGTCGTCATGGCCTGCTCGGAGTCGAGCATGCCCTCGTCCATGTTGACGTCGAGGATGTTGGCGCCGCCTCGCACCTGCTCGAGCGCGACCTCGAGCGCCGCCTGGTAGTCGCCCGCCTTGACGAGCTTGGCGAAGCGCGCCGAACCGGTGACGTTGGTGCGCTCGCCGATCATGAGAAAGGTTGCCTCGGGGCGGATGGTCAGGGTCTCGAGCCCGCTGAACCGCGCGAGGCCGTCGGGCGCCTGGGGGCGTCTGGGCGGGAGGTCGCGCACGGCGTCGGCGATCGCGCGGATGTGGTCCGGCGTGGTGCCGCAGCAGCCGCCCACCAGGTTGAGCAGGCCGGCTTCGGCGAACTCGCGCAGCTGCGCCGCCGTGCTCGGCGGGTCCTCGTCGTAGCCACCGAAGGCATTGGGCAGGCCGGCGTTCGGGTAGCAGCTCACGAACGACGGCGTGAGCGCCGCGAGGTCGACCAGGTGCGGCCGCATGTCGCGCGCCCCGAGCGCGCAGTTGATGCCGACGGCCAGCGCGCCGACGTGTGCGATCGAGGTGTGGAAGGCGTCCACCGTTTGCCCCGACAGCGTGCGCCCGCTGCGGTCGGTGATGGTGACGGAGATGATGATCGGGAGCCGCTGGCCGATTTCGTCGAACACCTCCTCGATCGCCATCAGTGCGGCCTTGCCGTTCAGGGTGTCGAAGATGGTCTCCACCATCAGGATGTCGACGCCGCCCTCCACCAGCCCCCGGACCTGCTCGACATACGCCTCGCGCACCTGGTCGAACGTGACCGGCCGGAACGTCGGGTCGTTCACGTCGGGCGAGATCGACAGCGTGCGGTTGGTCGGGCCGATCGCGCCGGCGACGAAGCGCGGCCGATCGGGAGTCCGGGCCGTCCAGGCGTCGGCGGCCTCGCGTGCCAGCCGGGCGGCGGCCACGTTGAGTTCGTGGACCGCCCCTTCGAGGCCGTAGTCGGCTTGTGCGATGGCCGTCGAATTGAAGGTGTTGGTCTCGATGATGTCGCTGCCGGCCTCGAGGTAGGCGTCGTGGATGGCACGGATGATGTCGGGCCGCGTGAGCACCAGGACGTCGTTGTCGCCCCGGAGGTCCTGTCCGTGGCGCGCGAAGCGCTCGCCACGGAAGTCGGCCTCGGCGAGCGCGTACCGCTGGATCATGGTGCCCATCCCGCCGTCGAGGACGAGGATGCGGCGGCCGAGCAGGGTACGCAGCGTGTCGGTGGCGTCGGGGCGAATCATGGCGATGGGGTCTCCTGCGCGGGCGTATGGGCGAAGGCGGTGAGCACTTGGAAGTGCGGCTGGCGGCGCTCGCGCGAGGTCACCGTGCAAGCCTCCACCTGGAAGCCGGCCTGGGTGAGCCACCGGCGGATCGTACCGGGCTTGAACCCGGGATGGACATGACCGTAACGCGCCGTCTCGGCGGCGTGCGCATGCTCGTCGACCGTCACGACGGTGACGCCGCCGCCGGGACGCAGCACCCGCGCGGCCTCCGCGATCGCGCGCGCCGGCTGGCGCGTCGAGGCCAGGACATTGAACAGCAGCACGTGGTCGAAGGCCCCCGCGGGCGCCGGGACCGCCTCGAGCTCGCCCAGGACGTAGCGCACGTTCGGCATGCGTCCCAGGCGCGCCTGGGCGGCGGCCAGGACGCGCGCGCTCCGGTCGAGACAGGTCAGGCTGCGCACGCGTGGAGCGAGCAGCTCCGCCACCGCGCCGTCGCCCGAGCCGCCGTCGAGCACGTCGCCGAGCCGCACGAGACCGAGAAAGGCCCGCGCCGTCGCCTCCCACGTGCGGCCGGGCGAGTAATGCCGGTCCATCTGCCCCGCCACCGCATCGGGCCAGGCGGCGGCGCGGTCACGCGCCCGCAGCATCGCCTCGCACCGCCGCCGGTCGGACTCGAGCACCGCGTCTTCCACCTGCCGCTCGAGCAGGGACCAGAGGGTGCGCGCCGCCGCCGGCATCGCCGCCTCGTTGAGCGCGTAGAGGGTCGACGCCCCGTTGCGCCGGTCGCGCAGCAGCCCGGCATCGCGCAAGCGGCCGAGATGGGTCGAGACCCGCGATTGCGCGACGTCGAGGATGCCCGTCAGCTCCGCGACCGTCAGCTCGTGACGGGCGAGCACGGCGAGGAGCCGCACGCGGGTGGGATCCCCGAACACGTGCAGCAGGTCGGTCGTGGCGGCGAGGCCGGGCATATATCCGCTCATCCTGATTACAGGATGAGAGTGGAATGACCCGGGCCGGAGCGCCTGTCAACCCCCGCGGGCCACGTCGGGACGGCCCGTGTCAGGTCGTCGCTGGCGCCGGCTCCCAGATGCCCAGGACCCGCCAGAGGCGGCGTGAGGTCGGCGTGACCAGGCCGAGCTCCGCGCACAGCTCGCGCACCTTGCGCAGCGCATCCAGCGTGCGGGCGCGGTGCAGCGGGTTGCGGGTGTAGGCCTCGCGGATCACCGCGCGCGGAATACCATAGGTCGCGACGATCTGGCCCGACGGTCGCATCATCATTTGCGCCATGATCGCGAGGATGAACGGCGCGCGGCGCGACAGGACGAAGCGGCGGAGCGCGCCCAGGTGGGGGACGTGCTCCTTCAGATAGTGACGGGCGAAGCACAGGTGCCGCGCCTCCTCCGTGACGTGGATCTGCATCACCCGCTTCAAGAGGGGATGCATCTCGCGGCCGCTGCGCAGCGCCGTGCGCTGCACATGATCGATCGGATCTTCGCCGCCGAGCACGAAAATGAAGAACAGCTCCGGGAAGGTGCGGCCGAAGCGGATCACCTGGCTCGCGCCGATGCGCTGCCACCAGGCCAACCCCGGGATGTCGAAACCGGTGCGGTTCACGAACTCCTGGAACATGAGCGAGTGCTGCGCCTCTTCGATGATCTCGTGGTACGCGTAGCGGAACTCGGGCGATCCGTTCGGCAGCTTGAGGGCGAATTCGAGCAGGCCGCGTTTCAGCACGCCCTCGAACTGGAGCCCGATCTTCATGAACGTCGCCGTCATGTGGAGGCCGATGCGTGCTCGGACCGCTTGCGGCTGGCGCTGGTACCAGGCCGTTCCGCCGAGCACGTCCTCCGCCGACAGCTCCCAGCGCGGGTCCGCGGGATCGATGCGATAGGCCGGATCGTCCCACGGGATGTCGGCGTAGGCGTCGAAATGCTTCACCACCGATTGACGGCTCAGCCGTGCGACCAGCTGCGGGTAGCGTTCCGGGCGCCCGGCGGAGCGGGTGGGCTCCTCCGGCGGTACTTCGTAATCGGCGTTCAGCAAGGTTCCGGCGGCAGTCGGCATCGTGGGGGTCCTCCCGTCATGATGGGGCACCGGCGTCCGCCGGCGGCATGGTGAGGCGGGCCAGGTGTTTCAAGGCGTCGATCACCCGTCCCGCTTCGGCGTCGTCGCCGCCGGCGATCCGCTCGAGCGCCAGGCCCTCGAGCAGCGAGAACACGAAATGGGGCGCCACGGCGAAGAACGGGTGGTCGTCGCCCGCGCTTCCGAACAGTTCGCGGAACGTCTCCGCGATGAGGGTGCGCAATCTGGCGGTCAGGGCGTGAACGGCGAGCCGCAGCTCGGCATCGGTGCGCGACGCCACCGCCAACTCGAGCCACGCGTGGAACGTCGATCCCGACACCATGGACCACAGGATGTCGATCGCGGCTGCATAGCGGTCGGCGCCAACCGGCAGCCGGGCGAACGCGGCGCGGAACTCCTGGTACCGGCGTTCGAAGAGGTGCTCGACCGCTGCCGTGACCAACTCGGCCTTGGTGGGGAAGTGGTGGAGCTGCGCGCCGCGCGACAGCCCGGCGCGCCGGGCGATCTCGGGGGTGGTGGTGTGGGCGTAGCCCAGATCGCCCACGCACTCGAGCGTGGCGTCGAGCAGTCGCCCCCGGGTGGAGGCGCGCCGCTCGGCCTGGGTGCGGCGGGAGCGGTTGCCGAGGGCAGTCTGGGTCACAGCCCCAGGCCATACCCGAGCTGGAACATACAGTCAAGCATGAACGTAAATTTCTCATTGATTCCGGGTTAGTACTTCGTGTACAGCGACACGTGTCGGCATGAATCGGCTCGCCTCGGCGTTAGTGTCCGCGCTCGTCGGCTACCTGGTGGGCGCCGGTGCCGTCTACGTCGCCGTCCAGCTATTCTCGACCAACCTCCACGATCGCGACCTCGAAGCCGCCATGACCGCTGCGTTCGTCGGCGGCCCGGCCCTGGCCCTGGTCGGAGCGCTCGGCGGCGCAATCCGCGGAGGGCGGCGGCCCGAAAGTCCCACGCCGCCGTCGCGGAGCGGAGATGCGTCCTGCAGCAGCACCGGACCGCGCGGACCGGCGATCGGGCTGCTCTGGACCTGAGCGAAGCCCCGCCGCGACGGTGCCTTCGACGGCCGCCACGCGGACGGGCGCGCGATCTTGCCGCCCCAGGCCGCGCGGAGTAGGCAGGGCGTGCTCGGGCACGCAACCGCATCCGGGGGCGGCGGCGGCCCCGGGTGTGCGCCGGCGGGACCGCGGGCCAATGGCGGGGTCCAGATGGGAGGGCGATGATCGTCGGAGTGCTCGCGGAGGCGACCGGACAGGAACGGCGCGTTGCGCTGGTGCCCGCCGTGGTGCCACTCCTGCGACAGGCTGGGCACGCGGTCATCGTCGAGTGCGGCGCCGGAATGACGGCAGGGTTTCCCGACGACACCTACGAAGCGGCTGGGGCGCGCCTCGTCGCCGACCGGGAGAGCGTCCTGGCGGAGGCCGAGCTGCTGCCGCTGCTCGGGTTGCCCGCCCACGGGCCGCTCGATGCGGACTCGGTGCGTGCTGGCCAGGTGCTCGTCGGGCTCCTCGATCCCCTCGGCTCACCGGACCGGCATCGACGACTCGCCACGCGCGGCGCCACTGTCTTCGCGCTCGAGCTCCTGCCGCGTATCAGCCGCGCACAGTCGATGGATGCGCTCACCTCGATGGCCACGGTGGCCGGCTACCGCGCCGTGCTGCTCGCCGCCGAGGCGCTCGACAAGATGTTCCCGCTCCTGATGACTGCCGCCGGCACCGTGGCCCCCGCGAAGGTCGTGGTCCTGGGCGCGGGCGTGGCCGGGCTGCAGGCCATCGCCACCGCGCGCCGCCTGGGCGCCGCCGTGGAGGCGTACGACGTGCGGCCGGCCGTGCGCGAGCAGATCGAGAGCCTGGGAGCGAAGTTCGTCGATCTGGGGCTCCCGGAGGGCGATGCGGAGACCGCCGGCGGTTACGCCCGGCACCTCAGCGAGGACTTCGCGCGTCGGCAGCAGGACGCGCTTGCGGCCGTCGTTGCCACGAGCGACGTGGTCATCGCCACCGCCGCCGTGCCGGGACGAGCTGCGCCGGTCCTCGTCACGGCGGACACCGTCGCCCGCATGCGGCCGGGCGCCGTCGTGGTCGACCTCGCGGCCGACACGGGCGGCAACTGCGCGCTCACGCAACGAGGCGAGACGATCGCGGTGCACGGCGTTCGCATCCTGGGCCCGATCGCGGTGGCCAACGGCGCTCCGCGCGACGCCAGCCAGATGTATGCCCGCAATATCGTCGCCTTCGTGCGGCACATCACGAGGCAGGGCGTGCTCCACCTCGACTCGGACGACGAGATCACTCGCGACACCCTGGTGGCGCGCGGCGGTGAGCTCGTGCACCCGCGCGTCCAGGCCCTGCTCGAGCCGTCCGAACGGAGCACCGACTGATGGAACAGTTCGTCTGGGCCCTGACCATCTTCGTGCTCGCGCTACTGCTGGGCTACGAGCTGATCACCAAGGTCCCGCCGCTGCTCCACACGCCGCTCATGTCGGGCGCCAACGCCATCTCGGGCATCACGCTCGTGGGCACGCTGGTCACCTCGGGGATGCAGCTCACCACCCTCACGACGATTCTCGGGTTCGTGGCCGTGGCGATGGCCACCGCGAACGTGGTGGGCGGCTTTCTCGTGACGCATCGGATGCTCGCCATGTTCAGGCGGACGAGGCGCGATGCGACCTGACCCGCTGATCGAGCTCTGCTACCTGCTCGCATCGGTGCTCTTCGTCCTCGGCCTGAAGGGCCTGGCGCACCCGCGGACCGCCGTGCGTGGCAACCTCCTGGCCGCGCTCGGCATGCTGATCGCCATCGTCGTGACGCTCGGGGACCAGCACATCGTCAGCTACCAGGTGATCGTCGCCGGGCTCGCCACGGGCGGCCTCGTCGGCGTCGCCCTCGCCGCTCGCGCTCCGATGACGGCAATGCCGCAGGTGGTGGCCGTCTTCAACGGGTTCGGAGGCGGGGCCTCCGCCCTCGCCGTGGGGGCGGCGCTCGAGGAAGCGCTCGCGGGCACCTTTCCCGAGGCCATCGACCTCCAGTTCACGGGCGCGGCAGCGCTCTCTGGCATCATCGGGGGGCTCTCCTTCACAGGCAGCATGGTGGCGTTCGGCAAACTGCAGGGTCTGATCGACGAGCGCCCGGTCCTGCTGCCGGGACGGCACGTGCTCAACGCCGTGCTCGCCCTGCTTTGCCTCGGGCTCGGCGTCTGGCTGATGGCGACGCCGAGCTCATCGACGGCCTTCTGGCTGCTGATCGTGGCGGCCTGTGTCCTCGGTCTCGGCCTCGTCCTCCCGATCGGCGGCGCGGACATGCCGGTCGTCGTGGCGCTGCTGAACGCGTACTCCGGTCTCGCCGCCGCAGGCCACGGGTGGGTGCTCAACAACAGCGTGCTCATCATCGCCGGGTCGCTGGTGGGAGCCTCCGGATTCATCCTGACCAGCATCATGGCCAGAGCCATGAACCGCTCGTTGGCGAACATTGCGTTCGCGGGCGTTGGCGCCCACGTCGCCAGCACCGCCGAGGCGGACGAGGTCTATGCCGGCCGGGTGAAAACCACCTCGCCCGAGGAGGTCGCGCTGTTGCTGGAGGACGCCCGGCGGGTCGTCATCGTGCCCGGCTACGGGCTGGCCGTGGCGCAGGCCCAGCATGCCATTTCGGATCTCGCCACGGTGCTCGAACGCCGTGGCACCGCAGTGGAGTTCGCGATCCATCCCGTGGCGGGGCGCATGCCGGGCCACATGAACGTCCTGCTCGCCGAGGCCGACGTGCCCTACGACAAGTTGAAGGAGATGGACGAGGTGAATCCCTCGTTCCGCGAGACCGACCTGGCGCTCGTGATCGGCGCGAACGACGTCGTCAATCCGATGGCCCGCGAGACGAACCCGGCGATTCCGATCGCCGGCATGCCGATCCTGAACGTCGACGAGGCCCGGACCGTGGTCGTGGTGAAACGCAGCCTCGGGCCGGGTTTCGCCGGCATCCCGAATCCGCTCTTCGCCGCCGACAACGCGCTCATGCTGTTCGGCGATGCGAAGCAGATGGCGACGGCGCTCGTGACCGCGGTCAAGGACCTGTGAGTCCCGGGGACGAGCACGGGCACGCGCCCCGGAGGAGCGGCGTGGCCCGAGCCATCAGAGATGGATCTCGTAGGGCACGCCGTCGACGACGGCGATATCGCGGTCCCGGCTCTGCCACCGCGGTGGCAGCAGACCCGCCTCCCAGGCGCCGAGCGCGTCGAGCAGCTCGCGGACGACCGTGGGCTCGGTGGTGGCCAGGTTGGTGCGCTCGCCCACGTCGCTCGCCAGGTCGAAGAGCCAGACATGGTCGCCCGCCTGGATCAGTTTCCAGTCGCCCCGGCGGACCGCGCGGTTCGGGCCGTTGCGCCAGAACAGGTGCTGCCGCGCCTCGCTCGGGCGCTGCTCCTGGAGGGACGGGCCGAGGTCGATGCCGTCGAGGTCGAGGTCGTCTGGCCGCGGCGTATCGGCGGCGTCGAGGAACGTCGGGAACAGGTCCAGCGTGCTGACGATGTCCCCACGCACCTGCCCGGCCGCCGTCACGGCCGGCCATCGCATGATCAGCGGCACCCGGATGCCGCCTTCGAAGAGAAACGCCTTGCCGAGCCGCAGCGGTGCGTTGTCCCCGTGGGCGAGGGTGCCGCCGTTGTCGTTGGTGAACACCACCAGCGTGCGGTCGGCGAGCCCATGTGTAGCGATCGCCCGCAGGATGCTCCCGACGGCATCGTCGAGCGCGCTCACCATGGCATAGTAGGCGCGCCGTTCCGGATCGGCCACGTGGGCGAAGCGCGCCGTGTACTCGTCCGGCGCCTGGATCGGCGTGTGGACGGCGTTGAACGGCACGTAGAGGAAGAACGGCCCATCGCGATGGTCTGCGATGAAATTCACCGCCTCGCGCGCGAACGCGTCGGTGAGGTACGCTGTCTCGTTCGCCCGCTCCCGCCCCCGCATCACCGTCTCCCACGTCTCCCGCCTCGCGGTCGCAGTCGAGAAGTACGGATGCGCACCGATCAGGAAACCGAAGAACTGGTCGAACCCGCGCGCGAGCGGATGGAAGGGGTCCTGGCTGCCCAGGTGCCACTTGCCGACCATGCCAGTCGCGTAGCCCGCCGCCGCCAAGACGTCCCCGATCGTGGTCGCGGCGGGGTCGAGCCCGCGGCCCTCGCTGTGCGTGAGTTCGCGCGGCCCGGTGTTGAACTCGAAGCCGAATCGTTGCTGATAGCGACCCGACAGCAGCCCGGCCCGGGATGGGCTGCACGTGGCGGCCGTCACGTACGCATTCGTGAAGCGCACCCCCTCCGCGGCGAGGCCGTCGATGTGCGGCGTGGGGATGACTCGGGAGCCCTGGATGCCGAGGTCGGCATACCCCAGATCGTCGGCAACCAGCACCACCACGTTCTGGGGCGCGGGGTGACAGGCGGCGGGCGCCCCGGCCCGGCGCGCCACGAACCGGCCCACGTCGTTGTGCGACACCCCGCCGCCGAACGCGGCGCAGTACCGACCGCCGTTCGTCACCAGCTCGATCGACAGCGGCACGCGCTGCTGCCGTGCGGACAACCGGCAGGGCAACGCCGTCCCACGCCCCCGGATCACGATACGGCCCGGACGCAGCGTGATGGCGCGAATCCCGCGGGTGCCCGGCCGGCGCGCGCGGTAGCGATAGCCACGCCGGGTGCCGTCGCCGCGCAGGGCCTTCCACCGCCCCGCATCCAGGTCGATCCGGACGTCGCACTGCCCAGGTGCGGTCCCGCCCCGGATCCGGAGCGCCGAACCGCGCCGCGGATCGGCAAACGGCGCGGCGATCGCAGAGTCGCGCAGCACGATCGACAACCGCCGCGGAGCCCCGGTTCGCGGGCTGGCTCGCAGCGCGATCGTGCGTCCTGCCACGGGCACGTCCGCCGCCACGGCGAGGGTCGGCGCGACGTTGGTCGCTGACACCCACCCCCAGGACCAGACGAGGGCCGCGAGGGCGCGGCGAGCGCCGCTCACGTTCGAGCGTGCGTTCACCCGCATGATTCAGCCACGATGCGTCCGGCGGCGCAACCCGCCCGCCGTTCTCGACGCGCCATCTCCCCACGCACGCTCGACGACGCGGCACGCTGGCGCCCCAGTACCCTCCACTCATGCCGCCGAACGCAACATGGGGGCCGGGCGATCTCATCCGCCCGGCCCCCGCGTCGCGGTGATGGGATGTCGGCTCAGTTGAGCGGGCAGCCGATCTCGTTCATGCCGGCGAACATGTCCTTGAACTTCTCGTAGTCGCCGCTGTCGAACGCCTGCTGGAAGAGCGAGACGACCTGGGAGCTCGTGTACGGATAGTTCACGCTCGCGTTCGACCCGTTCAGCAGCGCCGCCGTCGCGTGCCGCATGAGGGCCACCAGGCCGCCACCCCGCCCCCTGAGCGCGTCGAGGAGCGTCGGGTTCCCCGGCACGTCGCGGCCGAAGACGGTCTCGAACAACCCGTCGGGCGAATAGCCGACCCACGAATCGAAGTGCTGGCTCTGCTTCCAGTACCCGGGCGTACACCCGGCGAACACCTCGACCTCGCAATCCACCGGGATGCTCGTGCCGCCGGCGCCGTCGGTGAGGGGCACCGTGTTGTACTGGACGCCATCCTGGAACAGCGTCGCGGACCCGCTCAGATCACAGGTCCGGCCCGCCAGGGCGTCCGCGGCCTGCGTGACCGTGAGGTCGAAGGTCCCCGCCAGGGCGTTCGGCGGGTTGTTGACGACCGTGCCGTTGGCCGTGCCCGTGATCGGCGGAATGGCCGGGCCGCCGTCCAGACAGGTGACCGTGATGGAATAGGGGATGGAGAACGGGCCGTTCTCCATGTACTGGCCGGTGAAGCGGAGCCCGATCGTCTTGGTCTCGCAGTCGGGCGTCGCCACCGCCGCCAGCAGCTCGTGCGCCTGCGACGCGGTTGCGCCCAGGAGAAGCGCAAAGGCCGCCATCAACGCGCCCCGCTTGAGCGGCGAGACGACCGGAAGGAAGGCTGTGTTCATTGCTCGTTGTCCTCATCGTGTCTGGGGAGAGTCGGAACGCGGGGATCATCCGGCGCGCGCCGCCTCTCGCGGTGAAGGAAACCTGACCGCCTCGACGACCGAGCCTCACCGGGCAGGACCTCTGCATCCGTTTTCCATTCAGTCCGGCCCATCTGCCGGCGCGGCAGGTCCAGGCATTCGAAGGGGGTCGTCCGACAGACGGCCGCGTGGCCCTTCGTGTGTCACGATGCGGCTCGAGCGCGTGGCCCGGCGGCGAGAGCGCCGGGCGGGGTCCGTGGCGGCGACCCCAGCCGTCGGCTATACGCGGCGGCATGCGCTTGCTCCACACCATGCTGCGCGTCCGCGATCTCGACGAAACCCTGCGCTTCTACTGCGACGTCCTCGGCATGACGTTACTGCGCAGGAAGGACTACCCGTCCGGCCGCTTCACGCTGGCGTTCGTCGGATACGGCCCGGAAGACCGGCAGACCGTGCTGGAGTTCACCCACAACTGGGACACGAACGCCTACGAACTCGGCACCGCCTTCGGGCACGTGGCGCTCGGCGTCGACGGCATCCACGAGACGGTCGGGACGTTGCGGGCCCAGGGCGCGAAGGTCACGCGGGAGCCCGGGCCGATGCAGCATGGCGGCTCGGTCATCGCCTTCATCGAGGATCCGAACGGCTACAAGATCGAGCTGATCGAGCTGCGCGGTCGCGAGGACTGACGCCGGCGCCGGGACTCACGCCGCCCAGCGCGCCGACGCGCCCGCGCGCGCGCGGACGCCGAGGAAGAACAGCATCGCGGCGGCCAGCACCAGCGCGCTGGTCCCAAAGGCCGCGGCATCGCCCACCCATTGCATGACGGCGGTGCCCCATACCGGGCCCACGGTGCGGCCCAGGCTCTCGATCGCCGACGCGGCGCCCTGCACCGTCCCCTGATTCTCCGGCCCCGCCGTGCGGCTGATGAGCGACGCCAGCACCGGGGTGCATAGCGCCGAGCCGATCGCATAGGGCACCAGGAGAGTCAGGAACGCCGGCACGGTCCGCGCCAGCGCGGCGCCGCCCAACCCGAACGCCGCAAGCAGCAGCCCGAGCGCGAACGTCCGTCGTTCGCCCAGTGCCGCCACCACCCGTCCGACGGCACCCACCTGGACCAGCACCCCGAGCGCCCCGAACGCCGCCAGCACATACCCGACCTGTGGCACGTCGAATCCGAACCGGTGCGCAGCCACCAGCGCGAAGGTGCCCTGGAACAGCGCCGACGCAGTCCAGTACGCGAAATCCACGACCAGGAGCGGCCGGAGCGTGCGGTGCCGGACGGCCCCGCGCAGTCCGGCCCAGAACGGACCCGGACTCGCCGCCCCGCGGTGCACCGTCTCCGGCAACCAGATCCATGCCAGCGCCGTGGCGACCAGCGTGAGCGCCGCCGCCGCCCAGATGGGTGCGGTGTAGCTGATATGGCCGAGCGCGCCACCCAGCGCCGGACCGAGAACGAACCCGATGCCGAAGGCGGCGCCGATCAAGCCATACGCTTTCGCGCGCTCGTCCTCGGTCGTGATGTCGGCGATGTAGGCGCGCGCCGTCGAGATGTTCCCGCCCGAGAGGCCATCGACCACTCGCGCCGCGAACAGCCAGGGCACCGACCGGGCGAGCGCCATCATGACGAAGCTCACCGCGGTCCCGATCAGGCTGAGCAGCAGGACCGGCCGCCGGCCGATCCGGTCGGACAGGGCGCCCAGCGCCGGCGACGCGACCAGCTGGCTCAGCGAGAACATGGCGATGACCAGCCCGATCACCGTTTCGGAGGCGCCGAACGAGCGTGCGTAGAGGGGCAGCAGCGGGATCATGATCCCGAAGCCGATCAGGTTCACGATGAGCGTCAGGACGATGACGAGGAGGCGGCGGTCCACGGCGGGTTCTCGGGGCGGCGGCGCCGTCGGCTCAGCCGTCCCAGCGCCGCAGCACCAGCGAGGCGTTGGCACCGCCGAAGCCGAAGGAGTTGCTGATGGCGGTGCGGACGTCTGCCCGCCGCGCCGTGTGCGGCACGTAGTCGAGGTCACACTCGGGATCGGGGTGGTCCAGGTTGATCGTGGGCGTCACGATCCCCGTCTCCAGCGTCTTGACCACCACCAGCGCCTCCAGCGCCCCCGACGCCCCGATCAGGTGTCCCGTCATCGACTTGGTTGCGCTGACCGGGACCCGGTGCGCCCGTGTGCCGAGCGCCAGTTTGATGCCCTGGGTCTCGTTCACGTCGCCGAGCGGCGTGGACGTGGCGTGCGCGTTGACGTAATCGATGTCGTCGGGCCCGATGCCGGCGCTCGCCATTGCGGCCTGCATGGTGGCCGCCGCGCCGATTCCGTCGGGCAGCGGCGCCGCGATGTGAAAGGCCTCGCTGCGGGTGGCATAGCCGATCACCTCGGCGTAGATCCTGGCGCCGCGCGCGCGCGCGTGCTCGAGGTCCTCCACCACCATCATGGCGGCGCCCTCCGACAGGACGAAGCCGTCGCGATCACGATCGAACGGGCGGCTGGCGCGCTCGGGGTCGTCGTTCCGCAGGGACACGGCCTTCGAATTCGCGAAGCCGGCGATCTCGGTAGGGTCGATCAGCGCGTCGGTGCCGCCAGCGATGACCGCGTCGCATTCGCCCTCGCGAATGTAGCGCCAGGCCTCGCCGATCCCGTTGAGCCCCGAGGCGCACGCGTTGCCGATCGTGAAGTTCGGCCCCCGGACGCCGAGGCGGATGGCCACCTGGCCCGCCCCGAGACTGGTGGTGATGGCGGTGATGTAGAACGCGGACACGGCGTCCGGCCCCTCGGCGTTGAACTGGGTCACCGTACGGAAGATCGTGCGAGCGCCGCCGTTGTTGTTGCCGAGCATCACCCCGATGCGCTGGCTGTTCTCCTGGCTGATCGGCAGGCCCGCGTCGTCGACCGCCATGACCGCGGCGGCCACGGCATAGCGGGCGAAGTCGTCCATGCGCTTGAGGTGCTTGGCCGGCATGAAGCGCGCGGCATCGAACCCCTTCACTTCGCCGGCGATGCGGCACTTCTGCCGCGAGACGTCGAACATGGTGATCGGACCGATCCCCGACCGCCCGGCGACGGCGTTCTCCCAGATCGCGTCGATGCCGATGCCGATGGGCGTCACGCCGCCCAGACCGGTGATGACGACGCGCCTCACACGTCCACCTCGTCTTCGTCGACCCGCGGCGCGCGCTCCATGATGAACTCGAAACGCGGCGCCACGTCCCGGCCCATCAGCGTCTGGATCGCGCGATCGGTGGCGGCCGGGTCGACGATCCGGACGCGCAGCAGCGCGCGGCGTGCGGGATCGAGCGTCGTCTCCTTGAGCGTCCCCGGGTTCATCTCTCCGAGCCCTTTGAAGCGTTGCACCTGTACCCGATCCCGCTTGCCATTCAAACCTGCCAGCAGGCGATCGCGCGTCGCCTCGTCGCGCGCCCAGAGCACCTGCTTGCCCGCGTCGATCCGGTAGAGCGGCGGCTGGGCGATGTACACGTAACCCTGGCGCACCAGCTCGGGCAGATGGCGATAGAAGAAGGTGAGCAGGAGGGTGCAGATGTGGTTGCCGTCGGAGTCGGCGTCCATCAGCAGGCAGACCTTGTGGTACCGCAGCTTGCCGGCGTCGAAGTCCTTCCCCGCGCCGCACCCCAGCGCCGACACGATGTCCGACAGCTCCTTGTTGGTCAGCACCTTCGCCGTGGACGCCTGCTCGGTGTTGAGCACCTTGCCGCGCAGCGGCAGGATGGCCTGGAAGGCGCGGTCGCGCCCCTGCTTGGCCGACCCGCCCGCCGAATCGCCTTCCACGAGGAAGAGTTCGCACTCCGCCGGATGCGTCGAGCTGCAGTCGGCGAGCTTGCCCGGCAGATTCAGGCGGTGCGACACGGCGCTCTTCCGCTGCACCTCCTGCGCGGCCGCCCGCGACGCGCTGCGGGCACGCGCCGCCAGGATCACCCGGTTGGCGATCGCATCCCCCACCGTGCGGTTCGCGTTGAGAGTGTTCTCGAGCGCCGTCCGGACGATGCCGTCGATCACCGGCGTGACCTCGGCGTTGTTGAGGCGCTCCTTGGTCTGCCCTTGGAACTGGGGCTGGGAGATCTTGATGGCGAGCAGCCCCACCAACCCTTCCCGCACATCCTCGGCGGCGATCGTGAGACCGCGCGGGACGAGGTTGTGCGTGGTCAGGTAGTTGCGCACCGCCTTGCCGATCCCGCCGCGCAGCCCGTTCTCGTGCGCCCCGCCCGCCGTCGTGGGGATGCCGTTCACGAACGACTGCACGCGTTCGCTGGTGTCCTCCGTCCAGGCGAGCGCACAGTCGAGGTGCAGCCCGTCCTGCTCCTTGCGGATCGCGATGATCTCCCCGGCCAGCGGCGCCCCATCCGTCTGGTGCAGCAGTTTCGCGAGATACGCGCGCAGCCCGTCCTCGTAGTGGAAGGCGACGTGCGTCCCCGCCGCCTCGTCGCGCAGCTCGATGGTGAGGCCCCCGTGGAGATACGCCTTGGCTTCGAGGCGCTCGGCGATCAGCGTCGGATCGAAGCGTGTGCTGGGGAAGATCTGGCCGTCGGGCTTGAAGAAGATGGTGGTACCCGTGCCGCGCGCCGCCCCCACCCGCCTGAGCGGGCCGGCCGGTTTGCCGCGGACGAACGCCTGTTCCCACTCGCCGCCGTCCCGACGCACGCGGGCCACCAGTTTCTCGCTGAGCGCATTCACGACCGAGGCACCCACGCCGTGCAGCCCCCCGGAGTGGTAGTAGCTCGTGGCTTCGAACTTGCCGCCCGCGTGCAGGGTGGTGAGGATCAATTCCAGCGCTGACTTCTTGTACTGCGCGTGGCGGTCGATGGGGATGCCCCGGCCATTGTCCGACACCGTCGCCGAAGAGCCGTCCTTGTGCAGCACCACACCGATCCGGGTGGCATAGCCGTTCATGGCCTCGTCGACCGAGTTGTCGACGATTTCCCAGAGCAGGTGATGCAGGCCGGCCGCGTCGACGCCGCCGATGTACATGCCTGGCCGGCGCCGCACCGGCTCCAGCCCCTCCAGGACCAGAATGTCCTTCGCGGTGTAGCTGCGTGCTGCCATCCCCCTCCCCTCCACCGACGCCCGTAGCAGGATCGCGACCGGGCCGAAACCGGCCAGAGCTACGCCTCCGGCCGTCGGATGGCGGCGACGCCGCCGCGCTTTACCACCTTCTGCCCCTTGCCGCCGCGGTGCCCGACGGGAACGTCGGCCAGGCCGATCTTGCGCTCGCCGCCGTCGAGGGTGACGGCGAGAAAGGTGGACGGCTCCGGCAGCGCCAGCGCGCCGACGACACGATCGTCCGACGCCGGCCGCATCAGGATCACCCCGCGGCCGGGGCCCGACAGCTCGGCGACTTCGTCGATCACGAAGCGCAGCATCTTCCCCGTCGCGGTCGCCGTCACCACCGCCGGCCCCGCGATGGGCTCGACCGACACGACCAGGTCGCCGTCGGCCACGCGCGCCACCCGCCGCCCGGTGCGCGTCGTCTCCGAGAGGTCCGGCGTGCACCGGAAGCCGTACCCGCGCGCCGTCGCGACCAGGAAGGATGTCGGCGCGGCGGCACGCAGCCCCGGCAGCGCCTGCTGCCCCGGCGTCGCGTCGGGCTCGCGCAGCAGGCGCGTCATGAGCACACGCTCCCCGTCCGCGAATTTGAGCAGCGACTGCACCGGTTCGCCATAGCCGGTGGTCGCCGGGATGTCCGCCACGCGCAACACGTAGAGCGAGCCGTGCGTCGAGAACAACGCCACCCGGTCGCGCGTGGTGCCCGGCAGCACCGCAGCCAGCGCATCGCCCTCGCGGAGCCGCGTGGCGGCCGGGTCCTTCACCTGGGTCTGGCGCTTGATCCAGCCGTCGCGCGACAACAGCACGACCGCGTCCTCGTGCACGACGTAGGCCTCGGCGTCGTAGACCAGCTCGTCGCCCGTCGCGAAGCGCGTCCGGCGCGCGTCACCGTGCCGCGCGGCGAGCTGCTCGAGTTCGTCGCGGATCATGCGCCACCGCGCCTTCGGGGCCTTGAGCAGTGCCTCGATCTCGCGCAGGCGCTTCGTCTTCGCCGCCTGCTCGGCGCGGATCTTCTCGATCTCCAGGCGAGCGAGCTGGTAGAGCCGCATCTCCAGGATCGCGTCGGCCTGTACCTCGTCGAGACCGAACGCCTTCATGAGCTGCTTCTGCGCGTCGGCCCGCGATTCGGCCTTCCGGATGATCCGGATGGCGCGGTCGACGTCGTCGTAGATCGCCATCAACGCGGCCAGGATGTGGAGGCGCTCCTCCAGCCGGCGCTTCTCGTGCTCGAGCCGGCGCGTCACCACCACCATCCTGAAATCGAGGAACTGCCGGCAGAGGTCGCGCAAGGTGACGCGGGCGGGCTGCCCGACCAACGAATTCGGGGAGGGCAGCAGACAGGTGAGGTTGACGTTGAAGTTGGCCTGCAGGGCGGTGTGCTTGTAGAGATACGCCATCGCCGCCTCGGGCGATGCATCCGGCTTCAGCTCGAGCACGATGCGCACGTCGGTGGTGGACTCGTCGCGCACATCGACGATCAGGGGCAACTTGCGCGCGGCGACGAGCTCGCCGATCGATGCCACCAGCTCGCCCTTGTTGACCGCGTACGGGATCGAGGTGACGACGATCTGCCGCCGGCCCCGCGGGAGCGTCTCCACCGCGTACTGCCCGCGCAGCCGGACGGGGCCCTGGCCGGTTTCGTAGATCTCGCGCAGCTCGCTGCGTCCGTTCAGGATCTCGCCGCCGGTCGGGAAATCCGGCCCCTTCAAGTGCTTGAGGAGGCCCTTCACCTCGATGTCGGGCTCGTCGATCATCGCGATCAGCGCGGCAACCACCTCACGCAGGTTGTGAGGCGGGATATTGGTCGCCATGCCGACCGCGATGCCGGTCGACCCGTTCATCAGGAGCTGCGGGATGCCGCTCGGCAGGACGACGGGTTCGTCCAGCGTGGCGTCGTAGTTGGGACGGAACGCGACGGTGTCGGCGCCGAGATCGTCCAGCATCTCCTCGGCCAGTGGGGTGAGCCGCGCCTCGGTGTAGCGCATGGCGGCGGCGCTGTCGCCGTCGAGGGAGCCGAAGTTCCCCTCGCCGTGCACCAGCGGGTAGCGGAGCGAAAACGGCTGCGCCATCCGCACCATGGCCTCGTAGGCCGCGACGTCGCCGTGCGGGTGGTACTTGCCGAGCACCTCGCCGACGACCGCCGCGGACTTGCGCGGCCGCGCCCCCGCGGTGAGGCGGAGGTTCTGGTACATGGCGTAGAGGATGCGGCGCTGGACCGGCTTGAGCCCGTCGCGGACGTCGGGCAGCGCGCGCGACGTGATCACGCTGAGCGCGTAGCTGAGATACCGCTCCTCGGCCGCGTCGCGCAGGTCGGTCTCGAGCAGCGGTGCGGTCGCAGTCCCCATCGTCCCTCCCCTCCACCTCGAGAGCGGAACGTATACTAGCAGCCGTCGAGCGCGAGGAGAACGACCCGGTAGCCTTGCCGCGATGGGAACGATCGACTACCTTTCGACTTGGGCCAACCAGCCCCGGACCACGGCCTCTCCCGTCGCTCATGAGGTTGCTGATGAACGCCCGTCCCCGACTCGCCGTACTGGCAGCGCTGCTCTCCTGCGTGCTGGGGGCGCCGGCGGCGCTCGCCGCCGCGGCGCCGCTCAGGACGCTCTGGGTCGACCACGATTCGAAGGGCGGACCGTGCAACGACGACTACCCCGCCGCCGACAACGCCGGGGCCAAGCCGGCGGGCTCCAAGCCCTGGTGCACCCTGGGCGCCGCCGGCCAGCAGGTTCGCGCGGGGGACCTCGTGACCGTGCGGGGCGGCACCTACTCGGAACGCATGCACTGCGGCATGGACCCCGGCTGCGCGGGCATGTGCGTGCTCGAGCTGGTGAAGAAGGGCACCGCGGCGCATCCCATCGTCTACCGCGCCCATCCCGGAGAGACGCCCGTCATCGACCCGGCCGGGCAGATCCCGAAGCAAGAGAACCCGCACGGCCTGGTCCACGGCGTGTGCGCGGGCATCACGCCGCCCGTCGGCCTGTGCCGGGCGGGCGCCCGCGCCGGCCAGGAGTGCAGCACCGACGACGGGAACGCCACGACCGGCTGCCCCGGCGCCCCGTGTCCCCGCTGCTGCGACCGCAGCCCGAGTTACCACACGGTCCTCGACGGCTTCCGGTTCCAGAACTGGAGCTTCTGGGACCGGCGAGCGACCGCGACCAACTCCGAGCACATTCCGTCGCAGTACGCGATCTTCCTGCACTGGGCGCTCGGGCCCGCCACGGACATCACCATCCGGAAATCCGAGCTGACGCGGAACAACGGCGGCGGCGTGCTGCATGCACACGGCACCGGACGCGTCACGTTCGAATACAATCACGTCCACCACAACTGGACACGCGGGTGGACCACCGCGGTCAACTTTTGGAACTCGGTCGGCAAGAACGAAGGCGCGAACGTGATCCGGGGCAACGTGATCCACGACAACCAGGACGACCCCCCACCCTTTTGCCTCGCCAAGATGTGCGGCGGCCCCGCGTCGCACACCGCCGCCTGCGTCTTCGATCAGTACACGAACCGCGTCGCCGCCGCGCCGCAGGGCTTCGGGTGCCCGTGCGGCGCCGACTCCGACTGCCAGAGCAGCCAGTGCGTGAGCCGCCGCTGCGGCGAGGGAACCGGCGGCTGCGAGTGCGCGGGCGACACCGAGGGGCACGGCCTCATCCTCGACGTCGCGCGCGGCACCTGCTCGCCCGCCAAGGCGGGCGGCACCAACTGCGGCTGGCCGCAGGACCCCGCCTGCGCCACCACCTGCACCGGTCCCGGGGTTCCCCACGCCTGCTGCACCGGTGCGGGCGCCGGCAACTGCTGCGAGGCCGGCGAGGCCGGCAGCTTTCTCGTCGAGAGCAACTTGATCTACGGCAACGAAGGCAACTGCATCGCGGTCTTCAAGTCGAGCGGCGCCACCATCCGGAACAACACCTGCTGGCAGAATCAGCGGCGGCCGAGTAGCGGCGAGATCACCGCCTTCACGAACCGCTCCGCCGTGTTCAACAACATCCTGGTGCCGCGTGGCGAACGCACCTGCTGGCAGTCCACCAACCAGGGCGCCGATTGCACGCGCGACGCGTCGCTGTGCAAGGGCGGTAGCTGCCGCGACAAGCATGCGCTCGCGCTCTTCACCTCGAGCGTCATCTTTCCGATCGCGCCGGCGACCAATCGCGAGGGCTCGAACCTGATGTGGTCGCCGACCACGCAGGCGATCACGCAATTCGGCGGAGGCGACGCGGGCACGGTGCAACAGTTCATCGACGCCACGCGACAGTACGGCTACGGCGCGGGCGATCTGCAGAAAGACCCCCAGCTGGCGAACCCCGGCGGAACGCCACCCGATTTCCGGCCGCGGGCGGACTCGCCCGCCGCCGGTTCCGCCGATCCCGCCGAGTTGGCGCCCGCTGACGTCACCGGCGCGCCACGGCGCACGAAGGACCGCGGCGCCTACGCGGTCCGCTGATCCGCCCGCGCGACGGCGTCCGGAGATTTGCCCCCGATGGGGCGAGCCGGATTTCCCGCGACCGCGACGCCGGCGGGGACATCGCGGGTGACGACGCTGCCCGCCCCGACGATCGCCTCGCGGCCCACGTTCGCCATCACGATCGCGCCCTCGCCGACCCATGCCCCGTCGCCGACCTCGACGACGCCTTCGTCGTGAAAGCCCTCGGACTCCACGCCCGCCACTGCGCTGCCATGGTGATGGCGCCCGCTCATCGCGGAGACACGGGTGGCAAGCCGGGCACCCGCGCCGATCCGCACCGCCCCCACTACGCAGTACGGGCCGACGAAGGCGCGATCTCCCACCGACGCGCGGCGGTTCACGATCATGCTGCCGAACGAGAGGTACGACCGGGTGGCGCAGCCACGGATACTCGCGCGGTAGAAGGCCTTGCGAACCAGACTGCCGAGCGGTCCCGGTACCAGGCTGAGCAGCTCGGCGCCGGCGATGAGCCAGCGGTCACTCGCCCCGCGCCGCCGCTCGAGCCAGCAGACCAGCAACAACGGCAGCAGCGCCACCTGACAGAGAGCCAGCGCCGCATCCAGCACCGCGTCGGTGGTCGACGGGCGGACGGGTGCGTCGTCGGGGTGAGGGCCGATCACCATGCAGCCAACATGACAGATGGACCGGCCCGGTCGAGAGGGTCAGGCCGCTGGCCGCTTCACGCCGCCGCCCGCGAGGCTCGCCGCCGCGCGCCCGCCGACGTCGGCCAGCAGCGCCGCCGAGCCCGGCCCGAACTCCTCGTGGAGCCCGGCCAACTCGGCCGCCAGACCGCGCGGCGCGACCCGCGCCGCGTCCACCACCCCCACGCGCGCGAGCACGCCCACGAGGCGGCGCGCCAACCCGTCCCAGCTCGTGTAATCGGCCAGGAAGCGCATCGCCGCGAAGCGATCCAGCACACCGTCCAGCGCTGCCCGCCGGTCGGGTTCGGCGTGCGACAGCTCCGCCGCACGCCGGCGCCAGCCGGCCGAAAATCGCGCGTAGTAGGTTCCCAGCAGCCGCGGCCGCCGGTCGATGAGCCAGCGGTCGAGCACCATCTCGACGGCGATGTGTGCCGCCAGCCCGCTGTGTCGTGCCAGGCCGAGCGGACCGCGCAGCCGTGGCGCCGCCGCGGCCGTGCGCGCCTCGAACACCGGATGACCGTGAAACGCCTTGTCGGCATGCAAATGGTGCGTGATGCCGAACGCCAGCGCGGCGGCGTCGCACTCGTCGCGGGCCCGCAGGTCGCGCAGCACGACCAGGGGCAGCGGACGCACCGGCAGGAGCGACCAGAGGTCCGGCAGCGACGCCCCGACATGCGCAAGCGGGGGCAGCCCGTCGCCCAACAGCCAATCGTGTGCGAGAAAGTTCATCCACCGTGCCCGGCACGCGGCGCGCGAAGGCGCGCGGGGTCCCGCAGCACCCCCGCCACCACCTCCCCGAGCCGCTCGGCCGCCTCACCCTGCTGTCGAGCCAGTCGCACGGCGCCGGGGAGCATCCACGGGCGGAGCAGCAGCGCGCGCGCCGCGCGCCAGCCGTCGATGTCGCCCGTCGCCATGTCGAGCGCACCGCCGAAATCGGGGAGCCGGTCGCCGGCGGCGTCGAGGACGACCCGCACCGCCGCGAAGCGGACGCCGCGCCGCGCCGCTTCGGCCGCGAGAACCCAGCTCTCCATGTCGACCAGAACCGCACCGCACCCCGCGGCGGCGGTCTTCTCGGCGGCGCTCCCGAGCACCCTCGCACTCGACGCGATCCCCCCGGTCTCGACGGTGACATCGAGCGTCGGGCACGCGACTGTGATGCGCGCCGCCGGGCGACAGCTCCCGTCCAGCCGGACGACTTCGGTGGCCACGACGACGTCGCCGGTGCGCAGCCACGGCACCAGGCCGCCCCCGCACCCGATCGACAGGATCGCCGCGCCGGCGGGCGCGCCGAGGACGGCTTCGGCCGCGCGGTCGGGACCGACCCCGGTCTGCACCACCAGGCACGACCCGGCGCCCGGCAGTCGGCCGAGCCAGCGCCGCGGGCCGTCCGCCGGCTGCACGTCGCGCAGCGCACCGAGCACGACCCGCGCCTCCCACCCGAGGGCCGAGAAGGCGGCGACGTCGACGGACGTCACGCGACGCGGCTCGAGGCGGAAGGCCTGCGCCGCGGCCGCGCGGGCCGTGCTGGCGTTCCGGGCTCGACGCCCGCGAGCGTGCGGAGCTCCGCGAACGATGCGTCCAGCTCCTTCACAATGCGGTCGCCGTCGCGGATCAGGGCCGGGTCGAGGTTGACCCCGATGGTGAGCGTGTCGGCGTAGCTCAGAATCGCGAAGGTGAGACCGACGCCCTGCGCGAGCGGCACCAGCGGCACCATCCGCTCCAGGCGCAGCCCCTGGAAGAACAGCGAGACCGGCGGACCGGGCACGTTCGTGCAGATGGTGTTCACCGGGGTCGACTGGAGCCAGCCCATCTGGGGTTGGAGCGGCGCGGGCAGGTAGCCGAGAAGCTCGATCAGGCGGCCCATGCGCTGCGATTCGCCACGCCCCTTGAGCTGCTCCATCGCCGTCCGGATCTGCCGCAGGCGCTCGAGCGGATCGAAGATGCCGACCGGCAGGGGCGCGATCATCGCAGACACCCGGTTGCCCAGCTGCAGGCGTTCGTTGGCGGTGCGGACGCTCACGGGACACATGGCGCGCAGTTCGACGCGATCGGCGGTGTAGCCGCGGTGCTCGAGATAGCGCCGCAACCCCCCCGTGATCGTGGCGAGGACCACGTCGTTGACGGTGCCGCCCAGGCGGTTCTTCACCCGCTTCACCTCGTGGAGATCGAGGGTGAGCCATTCCAGGCGACGCAACGTTCCGACGAAGCCATTGAACGGCGTGGGCGGGATGGACTCGAGCATCATCCGGGCGCCCCCCCCCAACACCTCGAGCGCGGCACGCGCCTCCTGCCAGGCGTCGCGCGGCCGACGCAGCAGCCCGCGCAGGACCCGCAGCCCCTCGGCGGCGCTGGCGGCGCCCTCGGCCACCGCCTGCCAGGCCTGCTCGGACGGGGTCGGTGGCGGCGAGGGCGGGGGCGGCTCGGGCGCCGGGGGCGATGGTGCCGGCAGCGCAGTCACGTCGAACAGGACGCCGAGCAGCTGCACGCCGCTCACGCCGTCGATCATGCAGTGATGCACCTTGGCCAATAGCACGCCGCGATCGTCGCGCCAGCCGTCGATCTGATGCAGCTCCCACAATGGGCGCGAGCGGTCGAGCGGTTCGGCGAACAGGCGGCTGACGAGGTTCCGCAGCTGTTCGTCGTCGCCCGGGGGCCGCAGGACATGGCGAACGACGTGCTGCCGGATGTCGAAACCCCGGGCGGGCTCCCAGGTCGGGTTCCCCAGGTTGAGGGGGACAGGCATCACCCGCTGGGTGTAGCGTGGCACCAGGTGCAGCCGCGCAGCCAGATCCGCCACGGTGCGCTCGTAGTCGAGCGGTCCGCCGAACATGCACACACTGCCCACGTGCAGCAGCTGGCCGGTGCGCTCGAGATGGTAGAAGGCCGCATCGAGCGGCGTCATGCGGTCGCTCATGGCGCCTCAGGTGCCCTCGAGAACGAACGTCACCTGCACGGTGGCGCGGTACTCGACGATCGTACCGTCCTCGACCGCGGCGTTCTCCTTGATGACTTCGATGCCGGTGATGCCACGCAGGGTCTGGTTCGCACGCTCGAGCGCATTGCGCACGGCATCCTCCCAGCTGTGGGGCGAGGCTCCGATCACCTGCGTGACGCGCGCGACTGCCATGCTGGCTCCCTCAATCGAGCAGAAAGATGAGCTTCATATCGACGCGATACTCGGTGATATGCCCGCGCTCCACCTTCACCCGTTTCCCCGTGACCTCGAGGCCGGTGATGTTGCGCAGCGTGCGCGCGGCGCGCCGCACGCCCTCCTCGACAGCCTCGCGAAACCCGTCGGGAGAGGACGCGATGATCTCCGTCACCCGCGCGACCGCCACATCACCCGGGTAGCAGACGGTTTCGACCCCACGCAAGCGGCCCCGGAAAGCGGCCCCAGCGCACACCGCGTTGACAGCCGCGGTTCGGAGTGCGTAACCCGTCGACGCCGATGATCGATCTCGACACGGTCGGCGAGGAGATCCCGCTCCTCGAGGGCATCCGCACCACCCGCGCGTTGCGCCGGCTGCGGTCCGACCCGGTGCCGGCGGCGCTGATCCGCAAGGTGTGCGAGGCGGGTTCGTTCGCGCCGAGCGGCGGCAATCGCCAACCATGGATCTTCATCGCCGTCACCGAGCCGGAGCGGCGCCGCTGGGTCGCCGAGCGGTACCGGCCGCTTTTCCACCGCTACATCCAGCCCGCGGTCGAGGCCGCGCAGGATCCCGCGTACCCGGACGACAAGCGGCGCAACATGCGGTCCGCGATCTGGCTCGCCGACCACTTGCACGACGTGCCAGTGCATCTGTTCGTGGCGGGCTGGACCCGGCGCGGGGCGCCGCAACTCCAGGCGCTCTTTCCGGCGATCCAGAACGTGCTGCTCGCCTGCCGTGCCGTGGGATTGGGCGCCTCGCTCACCCAGGTCCATCTGGCGATCGGCCGGGAAGTGGACGCCTGGCTCGGGCTGCCGGACAGCTGTCCGACCTGCGCGCTGCTGCCGATCGGCTGGCCGCTCGGGCGCTACGCCCGGCCGGTACGCCGGTCGGTGGACGACTGTCTCTTCTGGGAACGCTACGCGCCGCCGGCCTCGGGCCGGAGCACCTGACCGGGGCATGCCCCGGTGGGCACACCGTCCGCGAGGACGACCTCGCCGTTCACCACCAGCGCCACATAGCCCGCGGCATCCACCACGTAGCGCGTGCTGCCGGCGGGAAAATCGGCCACGAGCCGCGTGGGCCCCACCGCGAGCCGTGCCGGGTCCCACAGAACCAGGTCGGCCGCCGCCCCCGCACGCAACACGCCGCGATCGCGCAGGCCGTGCAGTGCGGCCGGCACGCTGGTCAGCTTCGCCACCGCCGCCTCCAGAGACAGCACGCCCGGCACCCATTCGGCGAGCAGCCGCGTGGTGTAGTCCGCGCCGACGAACGTCATCAGGTGGGCGCCGCCGTCACTGCTCCCCGCCATGACGAACGGCTCGCGCAGCAGCGTTTCGACCACGTACTCGATGCCGCTGCCCGCCGGCGCCTCCAGCAGGAACGAGGTGGCGAGTCCGTCGGCCAGGGCGAGATCCAGGAAGCAGTCGAGGGCGTCCTGCCGGCGCTCGGCCGCCAGTTCGGCCACCGTGCGCCCCACCCACGCCGCATGGGCAGGGTCCGCCACCGACTCGACGAACACGATCTCCCAGGCGAAGACGAAGGCCCGGCCATCGGGATGCGCCAAATCGTGACGCATGCGGTCACGCACCGCCGGATCGCGCAGCGCGCGCTCCCGCTCGCCGGGCGGCAGCGTGAGGGCCGCGCGGAAGCTCGGAAACTCGTCGAACACGAACGTGGAGTCGAGCGCGAAGTGCGCACCCAGCTTGTTGGTGGGGAACATCGGATGGATGCGGATGCCGTCGGCTTGCGCGGCGCGCGCGAACTCGAGAGCCTCGAGCCAGCCGGTTGGCGCAGCGACCAACGGGGTCAGCGTGTGCACCTCGATGGGCTTGCCCGACGCCCGCACCATGGCGCGCAGCAGCGCGCGGTCCCCTTCGTCCCAGCCGGTGACGAAGCTGCGGGCGATGAACTCGAGGGCGCCGGCCTCGAATTCCGCCAGCACGCCCGCGAGGGCCACGAGCTCGCTGGGGGCGGCATGATTCGAGGGCACCTCGCGACCGTCGTGTGCGACGTGGATGTCGAGCTGGGATGAACTGAAGCCGAGCGCGCCCTCGTGCATCGCCGCCCGCACGAGCCCCCGCATCGCCTCGATCT
This sequence comes from uncultured delta proteobacterium, assembly GCA_963851365.1. Classification (GTDB taxonomy): domain Bacteria; phylum Desulfobacterota; class Binatia; order DP-6; family DP-6; genus CAVQLX01. Next base: position 203,911 of record CAWKPA010000005.1, read on the forward strand.
CGTCGGGGCGCGCCGCGCGGACCGAAGCGTCGTCGCCCATGACGAAGCGGCGTACGGCGGAGTGCCCGACGTAGCTGCCCGCGTTCACCCCGAGACGACCCGCGAGCCGGCGCCAGTACTCGCCGAATCCGCCCCCTTCCCACCCCAGCCCCGCCGCCAACGCCTCGGCCGACATCCCCTCGACGCGCGACAGCATCTGCCCGAGCCACCCCACGTCGTCCGGCCGAGCCGGCGCGAGCGTGAAACCGCAGTTGCCGGCCAGCACGGTGGTCACCCCGTGCCACGACGACGGGGTCGCGAGTGGATCCCAGGCGAGCTGCGCGTCGTAATGGGTGTGGACGTCGACGAACCCCGGCGCGACGACCAGACCGTCGGCCGCGATCTCGCGCCGCGCCGGCCCCTCCACCCTGCCGACGGCCGCGATGCGACCATCCACGACCGCGACGTCGGCAGTCCACGCCGGAGCCCCCGTGCCGTCGACCACACGGCCGCCCCGCACGACCAGATCCCAGGTCACCCCGCGCTCCCGCGCGTCACGACTCGAATTCCTGGTAGTTCGCCACCCGCCAGCCATCCGCCTCACGCCGCACGGTGACGAGCCAACGGCGTTCGAACGCCTCGGCCCCCTCGGGAACGATGCGGCCACGGTAGACGAAGCCGACCGTGTCGGCGCCCTCCGGACGCTCCTCGAGGAGCGTGTAGTGCACCGTCGGCTTCCGGGTCGATTCGTCGATCGCGACGCCCTGCACCAACGCGATCTCGGACTCGACTTTCTGGCGCGCGATACCGCTCGTGAAGGGGAGCGCAGCCGGGAGGTCGATGTGGACGTAATGGGCGTCGAGGAAGCGTTCGGCGGTGCCCCGCGGCGTGTCCGGACCGGGTCGGCACGCCGCCAACACGACCAGTGCGCCCAGCCCGAGGACGCGAAGCGCGAGCGTCGCGCGCGTGGTGGTGGCCGTCACCTTGTTCCGCCCGGAGGCGGTTGATAGCATTCCCGGCGGGATGGCGACAAGGACGACGCGGGCCGTCGCGGACGCCGTCACGGCCTTCGAGGAGCACTTGCGCGCCGAGCGCCAGGCGTCCCCGCACACCCGGCGCGCCTACCTGACCGACGTCCGGCAGTTCCTGGCCACGGCCGCCGTCGCGCGCCTGACCGACCTCACCCCCGACACCGTCCGGCACTGGCTCCGCACCCTCGACGGGACGGCGGGGCGCGCGTCGGTCGCCCGGAAGCTGGCGGCCGTGCGAAGCTTCTGCCGCCTGTGCGCGCGGAGCGGGCGACTCGCCCGCGATCCCACGACCGGCATCGCCACGCCGAAGGTCCGGCGCTCGCTACCGACCCATCTGAGCCTGGACGATGTCGACCGGCTGCTGGCCGTACCCCACGGCGACACGCTGCGCGGCCTGCGCGACCGCGCCATCTTCGAGCTGCTGTACTCGTCGGGACTCCGCGTCTCCGAGCTCACCGGGCTCGACTGGACGCACCTCGACGGCGAGAGCGGCGCCGTGCGCGTGCTGGGCAAGGGCCGCAAGGAGCGGATCGTGCCGGTGGGCCGGCCGGCGCTGCAGGCGCTCGAGAGCTATCGGACCGCCTGCTTGCACGCGGGCCTCGATGCCCGCCGCGGCGCCGTGTTCCGCAATGCGCGCGGCGGTCGGCTGACGTCACGCAGCGTCGATCGGTTGATGGGCCCGTACGTGGCGGCGTCGGGCTCGCCGGCCAAGGCGACACCCCACGCCTTGCGTCACACCTTCGCCACGCACATGCTCGGCGCGGGAGCGGACCTACGGGCCATCCAGGAGCTGCTCGGTCACGCCAGCCTCTCCACCACGCAACGCTACACCCATGTCGATCTCCGCCGCCTGATGGACGCCTACGATCGTGCCCACCCCCGTGCTTGAGCTGCACGGCACCACCATCCTGTCGGTGCGCCATCGCGGGCGCGTCGTCCTCGGGGGCGACGGCCAGGTGACGCTGGGGCAGACCGTTCTCAAGTCGAACGCGCGCAAGGTCCGCCGCCTGCACCACGACCAGGTGCTGGCCGGCTTCGCGGGCGCGGGGGCCGATGCCCTCACCCTCTTCGAGCGGTTCGAGGCGAAGCTGCAGGCCGTGAACGGCAATCTCCGGCGCGCCGCGGTCGAGCTGTCGAAAGACTGGCGCACCGACCGCCTGCTACGACGCCTGGAAGCGTTGCTGGTGGTCGCCGACCGCGAGTCGTCGCTCATCGTCTCGGGCACCGGCGACGTCATCGAGCCCGAGGACGGCGTCTGCGCGATCGGGTCGGGCGGCAACTTCGCGCTCGCGGCGGCGCGCGCCCTGGTGGCGCATGCGGACCTCGAGGCGCGACGCGTGGTCGAGGAGTCCTTGCGCATCGCCGCCGCGATTTGCGTCTACACCAACGACCAGCTCACGGTGGAAGAGCTCGAGGCGGGCTGACGGCGATGGCCACCTTCACCCCCCGCGAGATCGTCTCCGAGCTCGACCGCTACATCGTCGGGCAGCGCGAGGCCAAGCGCGCGGTCGCCATCGCCATCCGGAATCGCTGGCGCCGCATGCAGGTGCCGGAACCGCTGCGGGACGAGATCGCGCCGAAGAACATCATCATGATCGGCCCGACCGGCGTCGGGAAGACCGAAATCTCCCGGCGCCTCGCCAAGCTAGCGCAGGCGCCGTTCGTGAAGGTGGAGGCGTCCAAGTTCACCGAGGTCGGCTATGTCGGCCGCGACGTCGAGTCGATCATCCGCGACCTCACCGAGCTCGCGGTCACCATGGTGCGCGAGGAGGAGAAAGCGAAGAACCAAGCGCACGCCCGCGAACTGGCCGAGGAGCGCCTTCTCGACCTGCTCTTGCCCGCGCCGGCGGGGTTCGCTGGCGCCGCGCCCGAGCCGACCGAGACGCGCGAGAAGCTCCGCCGCATGCTTCGCGAGGGTGCGCTCGACGAACGCACTGTCGAACTCGAGGTCACCAGGCCCGCGTCGCCGATGATCGAGGTGATGACGCCCCAGGGCATCGAGGAGATCGAAACCGGGCTGCGGGACATGCTGCAGAACCTGATGCCGAAGCGCACCAAACGCACGAGCATGCGCGTGCCGGAGGCGCTCGACACCCTCGCGGCCGAAGAAGCCGGCAAGTTGATCGACCAGGAGGCAGCCACGCGCGAGGCGGTCCGGCGCGTCGAGCAGTCGGGCATCGTGTTCCTCGACGAGATCGACAAGATCGCGGGGCGCGAAGGCGTGCACGGCCCCGACGTGTCGCGCGAGGGCGTGCAGCGTGACCTCCTGCCCATCGTCGAGGGTTCCACGGTGTCGACCAAGCACGGCCCCGTGCGGACCGACCACGTCCTTTTCATCGCGTCGGGGGCCTTCCACATCGCCAAGCCGTCCGATCTGATCCCCGAGTTCCAGGGCCGCTTTCCGATCCGCGTCGAACTCGACGCGCTCACCCAGGCGGACTTCGTCCGCATCCTGACGGAGCCCGAGAACGCGCTCACCCGGCAGTACGTCGCGCTGCTCGAGACCGAGCGCCTCACGTTGACGTTCCGCGACGACGCGGTCGCCGAGATCGCGCGCATCGCCGCCGAGGTGAACGAGCGCACCGAAAACATCGGCGCCCGGCGCCTCCACACGGTGCTCGAGCGGCTGCTCGATCAGGTGTCGTTCGATGCCCCCGAACTGGCCGGCCAGTCGATCGTCGTCGACGCCGCGATGGTGCGCGAGCGGCTGGCGCCCATCCTGGAGGACCAGGACCTCTCCCGCTTCATCCTGTAGGCCGCCCGCTTGCGAAGCGGCCACCCGGCCGGATAGCCAGCGGCATCCGCTCGCGGGAGGGATGGACGTGGCGCAGACGAGGATGGTGACCCCCGGGCTCGAGGTACTGGCGCGCACCCGCCCGCGCTGGCTGAGGACCCGCCGCATCGGGCTGCTGATGCACCCGGCGTCGGTGACACGCCGGCTCGAGTCCGCGCGCGACGTCCTGCACCGCCTGAGCGGCAGCCGCCTGCGCGCGCTCTTCGGACCGCAGCACGGCATCGCCGGCGAACGCCAGGACAACATGATCGAATCGGCGCACGCCGCCGACGGGCGCCTCGGCATTCCCGTGTTCAGCCTCTACTCCGAGACACGCAGCCCGACGCCGGACATGCTGGAGCACGTCGATACGCTGGTGATCGACCTCCAGGACGTCGGCACCCGCGTCTACACCTTCGTCTGGACGGTCGCGCTGGCGCTCGAAGCCTGCGCCCGGGCGGAGACGTCCGTAGTCGTCCTCGACCGGCCGAATCCGATCGGCGGACGACTGGTCGAGGGGAACGGCATCCGACCCGGCTACGAGTCCTTCGTCGGCCTGCATTCCGTGCCGATGCGCCACGGGCTCACGATCGGCGAGCTGGCCCTGCTCGTCAACGCACGGCTCGCCGCGCGACCCGGCGGCGCGCCCTGCGATTTGACCGTCGTCCCGATGGACGGTTGGCGGCGGCGCATGACCTTCGCCGACACCGGCCTGCCCTGGGTGCTACCGTCGCCCAACATGCCGGTGCCCGCAGGGACCGCCGTCTACCCGGGGCAGGTGCTGCTCGAGGGCACCAACGTCTCGGAGGGGCGCGGCACGACGCGGCCGTTCGAACTCTTCGGCGCGCCCTGGCTCGACCCCGAGGCGATCCGCGCCCGGCTGGCGCCCTACCGGCTGCCGGGCTTCGTGCTACGCGATCACGACTTCCTACCCACCTTCCACAAGTGGCACGGCGAGGTGTGCCGCGGGTTCCAGCTCCACGTGACCGACGCCACCCGCTACCGGCCCTACCTCACCACGCTCGCGCTGCTGCAGGCCATCGTCGCGACGCACCCCGACCGCTTCGCCTGGAAACAGCCTCCCTACGAGTACGTCACGGACCGACTCCCCATCGATGTCCTGACCGGCGACCCCGCCGTGCGCGTCGCCGTCGAGACCCGAGCCGACCTGCGCGCCCTCGCACGATCCTGGAGCCGCGAGCTGCGAGCGTTCGAACGCGAAGCGACCGCGCATCGTCTCTATCACGACTGACACGGCCCCGGCCGTCGTGCAGGCATGCCGCGATCGCTACGACCTTCGTCCCGGAAACGTCATGTTTTCCGTTGCCTAGCCCATTTCTCCGTTGACAGGCCGGTCGACCGTCATGTTAGGCATGCAGGTCGGTCCGGCGCGTGACGCGGTGCGGAACGACGGCGGCGACGACCCGGCGAGACGGAGGGGACAGACGAATGCGTGGGAAGGCGACGAGAATCTATGCCCGCGGCTGGTTCTTCCGGCTCGCATGCGGCCTGATCATCCTCGGCTCGCTCGGCGCCACAGCCGCCCAGGCGGTCTGCGGCGACGGCATCGTGGAGCCCGGGGAACAGTGCGATCCTGGTCCCACCGGCGCCTTCTCCTGCTGTCTCCCCACCTGCACCCTCGCCGCGGCCGGAACCGAATGCCGCCCGGCAACCGGCGAGTGTGACGTCGCCGAGACCTGCAACGGCATCGCGCCCGCCTGCCCCGGCAACGTCTTCAAGCCGGCTCAGGTCTGCCGGCCCGCCGCCGGCCCGTGCGACCTGGCCGAGCAGTGCAGCGGCGTCGGCCCCGCTTGCCCGGTCGACAGCCTGGCGTCACCGGACACCACCTGCAGAGCGGCCGCGACTCCCTGCGACATACCCGAGCTCTGTCCAGGCACGTCGCTCGAATGCCCGGACGACACCGGCGAGCCGGATCGCGACATGGACGGAGTCTGCGACCGCCAGGATGCCTGCCCGCTCATCGCGGACCCGGAGCAGGCCGATGGCGACGGCGATGGCGTCGGCGACACCTGCGATCCCTGCACCGACGTCGCCGGCGGCGAGATGAGCCAGCCGCGACTCGGGCTGTCGAAGCTCTCGGCGCCGGGCGACGACGATCGCCTCCGCATCAAGACCCACCTTCAGGTGCCGCCGGACCCGCAGATCGACCCGCTCGCGAAGGGCCTGCGGCTCGTGCTGACCGGTCCGCTCGGCGTCGTGTTCGACGCCGTGTTGGAGCCACGCGCGTTCGACTCCGACGCGCGCGCAGGTTGGCGCGCGACCGGCGAGGGTCGTTGGTCCTACAAGAACGTCGGCACGGACGTACCACGCGCGGCCGGCATCAAGGCGCTCAGCCTGCGCCAGGACCCAAACGATCCAGGCCACATCCGCCTGGTCGTCGTCGGCCGTGGTGGCGATATGCAGCGGGCTCTCGGGCAGACCGCCCTCACCCTCTCGGTGATTCTCGACGCCCCGCTCGCCGCCACGGGCCAGTGCGCCGAGGCGCGCTTCATCACGGTCGGTGACGACGCCGACTGCCGGCTGCTGAACACCGGCCGGCGACTCGATTGCCGCAAGAAACGTTGACATGGTTTCCCCGTCATCGAGGCAGCCTCGCCCCAGGAGAATCCAGATGAGATCGTTCCCCCCGATCCTCTTCGTCGCCGCGCTGGCGATCTCCGCGCCCGCGCTCGCGCATCACCGCCAGACCGATGCGGTCGTGCCGCTCACGACGTCGGGCGACACGCCCCTTCCCCGGCAGCCGACGCCGAGCAAGAAGACCCTGGTGCTCTCCGTCGAATGGGGATCGGGCCACCGCGTGGTGTCGCTCTCGCCGTGGCGCGACCGGCGCAATCCGACCGCCCAGACCCTCGTCGCCGAGTCCGGTGCCCACGCCAATCCCGTCGTCTCCGCCAGCGGCCGCGTGTTCGCGTTCGACTCGGCCAGCGACCCGCTCGGGCTCGGGCTGCCCGGCCGACAAGTGATCGCCGCGCTCAGGCGCGACCGCATCCAGGTCTCGGAGGACCCCACGGGCACGGCCGTCAATCCCGGGATCGACGGGGTCGGCCGGCGGATCGCCTTCGAATCGACCGCCGACCTGACCGGGACCGGCACGCCCGGTGCGCGCCGGGTGTATGTCCGCGAAGGCGACGGCAGTGTCCGCCTGTTGAGCCAGGGATCGGGCACGAGCCGCAACCCGGTCCTCAGCCCCAAGCGGAATCTGATCGTCTTCGAGTCCTCGAGCGATCTCGTCACCGGTGCCGACAGCGGCGTCGCGCAGATCGGCTCGGCGACGTGAACATCGGCGACGTCGCCCCGATCACCGCCGGCTTCGGCCCCAGCATGAATCCGGCCGTGAGCAACGACGGCCGTCTGGTCGTGTTCGAGAGCACGGCCGACCTGAAGGGCACCCAGCTCGACACCGGCGTGCCCCAGATCTACCTCTACGACGTCAAGAGCCGGACCTACGCCCGCATCACCAACGAGCCGACGGGGTGCCAGCTGCCCTCGGCATACAAGGTGCTGCGCGACTGGCGGATCGCCTACGTGTGCGACGGCGTGCCCTATTTCACCATGGTCCGAGCCAACCAGCGCTACGTCGTCACCACCCCCGGCGGCGTCACGCAGCGCATCGCCGCAGTGCTGGGCGTCCACTTCGTTCTCCTCAGTACGACGGCGAACCTGTTCGAGGACGCGGGCACGACGCCCGGCAACCAGGTGTATCTGGTGAACCTCTACAAGCGGCCCGCGGTCCCCGTGCCAGGCTCGGTCGCCTGGTTCCCCAGCCAGGGGCTACCGCCGCTCTGACCTTCGCCGCTCAGGGGCCCGCGGCGGACGCGCCCCCCGGCACCAGCCGGAAGACCACCCGCAGCCCTCCGGCTGCGAGGCGGAGGACGCGGGACAGGACGCCCCCGTCGGGCTCCCCGGGCAGCGTCTGGGGGAGTGCCAGGCGGTACGTCAGCACGCCGTCCTCCAGCGCGGGCGCGGGCGCGGCAACGGACGCGAGTTCGCGCAGCATCGCCCGGACGGGCGTGTTGCCTGGCAGGACATGGCAGACGAACGTGCTCACGCCCCGCTCGCGGGCCGCCCGCACGAGGTCCCGCAGGAGCAACCGCCCGACTCCGCGGCGCTGCATGTCGTCGATCACCGCCACCGCCGCTTCCGCCGCCGTCGGCTCGTCGGGCAGACGCACGAAACGCGCAATGCCGATGCCGCGGGCCCGCCCGGCCGCATCGGGGGCAGCCAGCTCGGCGCCGATCGCAACGTGATCCCGGCCGTCGGGATGGGTGAGGTACTCGAGCGCGGCGTCGGAGAGCGCCTGGGGCGCCGCAAAGAAGCGGCGGTACTTCGATTCCGGGGAGAGCCGCGCGAACCCGGCGCGGAGCTCGTCCCGGTCCTCCGGCCGCAGGGGTCGCAGGCGGACCCGCGTGCCGTCGGCCAGGCGATGGACCGTCCCGTCGGTCATGGCTCGCCAGCGTATCGCCTCGCCGATACCGCGCAAGCAACGGGGACGTTGCGCGGCACGCCCCCGCGTGTCAGGACGAAAACATCCGCTCGGGCAAGGAGACGCCGACTATGCCGGTGACCTTCGAAAATCTCGTCGAACTCTGCACGCGCAGCTGCCGGGAGTACGCGGCGCGACCATTGTTCGGCGTCAAGCGCGGCGCCGACTGGACCTGGCTCACCTACGCGCGAGTTCGGCGAACAGGTCGAGGCCTGCCGTGGCGGCCTCGCCGCCCGCGGTGTCGGCCGCGGCGACGTCGTCGCCATCATCGCCGACAATCGCGTCGAGTGGGCCGTCGCGTGCTACGCCACCTACGGGCTGGGCGCCGCCTACGTGCCGATGTACCAGGCGCAGCTCGAGAAGGAGTGGCGCTTCATCCTGGGAGACTGCCGCGCGAAGGTGGTGCATCTGCGCCACCAACGAGATCACGGAAACCGTGCGTCGGATGCGCGCCGCCCTGCCCGACCTCCAGCACGTGATCGGCCTCGAGCTGCCCGCCCCGACGATCCGGACTCGTACGCGGCCCTGCTCGAGCCAAGGTCGCGCACACCCCGCGCCCGCCGTCTCGCCCACCCCCGAGGACCTCGCCGGGCTGATCTACACGTCGGGCACCACCGGGATGCCGAAGGGCGTCCGATGCTGAGCCACGGCAACATCATCGTCGAACGTGAACGCGATCCACCAGGTCTTCACCTTCGAACCCGACGACCGCTCGCTCTCGTTCCTGCCGTGGGCGCACTCCTTCGGCCAGACCTGCGAGCTGCACTGCCTGGTCAGCATGGGCTGTTCCATGGCGATCAACGACGACGTCAAGAACCTGGTGCCGAATCTCGCCGAGGTGAAGCCGACGATGCTCTTCGCCGTGCCGCGCGTCTTCAACCGCCTCTACGACGGCGTGAACACGCAGATCGCCGAGAAGCCGGGCGTCATCCAGTGGCTCTTCACGCGCGGCATCGAGACCGCCAACCGCAAGGCGACAGGGCGAGTCCGTCGGCGCGATCGACCAGCTGCTGCTCGGGCTCGCCGACCATCTGATCTTCTCGAAGGTGCGCGGCGCGCTTCGGCGGCCGGCTCAAGTACGCCATCAGCGGCAGCGCGGCGCTCAGCCCCGAGGTCGCTGCGTTCATCGACGCGCTCGGGATCACGGTCTACGAGGGCTACGGCCTCACCGAGACCAGCCCGATCGCCACCGCGAACTGGCCGGGCACGCGCAAGATCGGCAGCGTCGGCAAGGCGATCCCGGGCGTCTCGATCCAGATCGACCGCACGATCACGGCCGACCCGGTGCACGGCGAGATCATCATCAAGGGCCCGAACGTCATGCAGGGCTACCACAACCGCGACGGAGGAGAACGCCGCGGTCCTGATGGACGACCGCAGCTTCCGCACCGGCGACATGGGATTCGTCGACCCCGACGGCTTCCTCTACATCACCGGCCGCATCAAGGAGCAGTACAAGCTCGAGAACGGCAAGTACGTCGTCCCGTCGCCGCTCGAGGAACGGCTCAAGCTCTCGCCGTACATCGCCAACGTGATGATCTACGGCGCCAACAAGCCGTACAACGTGGCGCTGATCGTGCCGGACACCGACGCGCTCCGGGGCTGGGCCGCGAAGCACGGCGTGCAGCTGGACGACATGCCTGCTGAACGAACGCGTCCGCGAGCTGATCCGAGCCGAGATCGACCAGTTGAGCCGCGACATGAAGGGGTACGAGCGCGTGCAGGACTTCGTCCTGTCCCTCGAAGACTTCACGACCGACAACGGCATGCTGACCCCCACCTTGAAGCTCAAGCGGCGCAGCGTGCTGGAACGGTACGGGCCAGACCTCGACGCCCTCTATTGAGCGCCGGGCGCCGGTTGTACCTCCACGTCGCGACAGGCATAAAACCGGCGTGGATCCGGTCGAGAAAGCCGAGCTGCTGCTCGAGGCGTTGCCGTACATCCGGCGGTTCGCCGCGAAGGTGCTCGTCATCAAGTACGGCGGGCACGCCATGGAGCGCCCCGAGCTGAAGGATGCCTTCGCGCAGGACGTCGCGCTCCTCAAGTACGTCGGGATGCACCCGGTCGTGGTGCACGGCGGCGGCCCGCAGATCGACGAGGCCGTGCGCCAGGCGGGCATCGAGCCCCGCTTCGAGCGCGGCATGCGCGTCACCGACCACGCCACCATGGACATCGTCGAGCAGGTGCTGGCGGGGCGCATCAGCGGTGAGATCGTTTCGCTGCTCAACCGACACGGGGCCCGAGCCGTCGGCCTCTCGGGCAAGGACGGCGAACTCGTGGTGGCACGCAAGCGCACCGGCCCGGTCGACCTCGGCCTGGTCGGGGAGGTCGTCGGCGTCAACCCGCAGGTGATCGAATCGCTGCAGCGCTTCGTGCCGGTGATCGCGCCCACCGCGGCCGACCGCGACGGTCAGACCTTCAACATCAACGCCGACGTCGTGGCCGGCAAGATCGCCGAGGCGCTGCACGCCGAGAAGCTGATCCTGCTGACCGACGTGGCCGGCGTGAAGGGCCCCGACGGCACCCTCGTCCCGACCCTCACGGCCGAGGAGGCGCACGAGATGATCGCCGCCGGGATCATCGCCGGCGGCATGATCCCGAAGATCGAATGTTGCGTCGAGGCCCTCCGGGCGGGCGTGCGGCAGGCCCACGTGATCGACGGACGCGTGAAGCACGCCCTGCTGCTCGAGGTCCTGACCGCACAGGGCGTGGGGACGGAAGTGGTGCACGGCCCGCGTCACTCGCGGCGGCGCGTGGCGCGGGCATGACCACTGCGGACATCGTCGCCCGCAGCGCCGCCCACGAGATCGGCCTCTACGCCCGCCAGCCACTGGCGCTGGCGCGGGGCGAGGGCTGCCGCGTCTGGGACGCCGACGGCAGGCGCTACCTCGACTTCTTCGCCGGCGTCGCGGTGAACAGTCTCGGGCATTGCCATCCGGCCGTGGTCGAGGCGATCCGGCGGCAGGCGGGCGAACTGCTGCACGTGTCGAACCACTACCACACGGCGGTGGCGGGCGAACTGGTCGATCTGCTGTGCCAGCACTCGTTCGCGGCCCGCGCGTTCCTCTGCAACAGCGGCACCGAGGCGGTCGAGGCGGCCATGAAGCTCGCCCGGCGCTGGGGCGCCGAACAGGGCGGCGGACGCTACGAGATCCTGGCCACCCAGGGCTCGTTCCACGGCCGCACCTTCGGCGCGCTCAGCGCCACCGGCCAGGAGAAGTACCACCAGGGGTACCGCCCACTGCTGCCCGGGGTCCGGCTGGTGCCCTACGACGACCTCGGCGCCATGGAAGCGGCGATCGCCCCCGAAACCGTCGCCATCCTGGTCGAGCCGATCCAGGGCGAGGGCGGTGTCGTGGTCCCGCACGCGGACTACCTGCGCGCGCTGCGCGCGCTCGCCGACCGCCACGAGCTGCTCCTGGTCTTCGACGAGATCCAGACCGGGATCGGCCGCACCGGGACGCTCTTCGCCTACGAGCAGGCCTGCGCCGTACCCGACGTGATGACGCTCGCGAAGGCGCTCGGCGGCGGCGTCCCCATCGGCGCACTGTGTGCCACCGAGCGCGTGGCCGCAGCGTTCACCCCGGGCGCGCACGGCACCACGTTCGGCGGCAATCCGCTCACCTGCGCGGCCGCGGTGGCCGCGCTGCGTACGATCGCCGAGCCGGCGTTCCTCGACCATGTCGTCGCCATGGGGCGGCGCCTGCGCGCCGGCCTGGATGGGCTGGCGGTTCGGCACCGGCGAGTCCGGGCGGTGCGCGGGCTCGGCCTGATGCTCGGCATGGTGCTCGACGGCCCCGGCGGCGACGTGGTCGCCCGCTGCCTCGACGCGGGGTTGCTCGTCAACTGCACCGCCGAGCGCGTGATTCGCCTGACGCCGCCGCTGGTGATCGCCGCCGACGAGGTCGACGAAGGGCTCGCCATCCTCGATCGGGCGCTCGAGGCCGCATGAAGCGGGACCTGCTGCGCCTGGCGGACCTGAGCGCCGCCGAACTCGAACACATCCTCGCCCTGGCCGCGCACCTCAAGCGGCAGTTGCGCGAACGCACGCCGCACCCGCTGCTCGCCGGCCGCACGCTGGCCATGATCTTCGAGAAGCCCAGCCTCCGGACCCGGGTGACCTTCGAGGTGGGCATGGTGCAGCTCGGCGGCGCGGCCGTGAACCTCGCGCAGGGCGACATCAAGCTCGGCGAACGTGAACCGGCGACGGACATCGCGCGCAACCTCGAACGTTGGGTGGACCTCCTGATGGCCCGGGTCTTCGCCCACGAGAGCGTGGTCGAGCTGGCCACGGCGGCGCGCATTCCCGTGATCAACGGGCTCTCGGACCTCCACCATCCCTGCCAAGTGTTGTCCGACTGCTTCACGCTGCTCGAGCGCCGCGGGCGGATCCGCGGCCTACGGGTGGTTTTCGTCGGGGACGGCAACAACATGGCGCACTCCTGGATGGACGCCGCGGTGCGACTGGGGTTCGACTTCGTGCTGGCCTGCCCGCCGGGATACGAGCCCGACCCGGCGATCACCGCCGAGGCCGGACCGCACGTCACGATCACGCACGACATCGACGCCGCCGTGCGCGGCGCCGACGCGCTCTATACCGACGTCTGGACCAGCATGGGCCAGGAGCACGAAGCGGCGGCACGCCGCCGGGCGTTCCGGCAGTTCCAGGTGAACGAGCGGCTCGTCACGCTCGCCGGCCCCCACGCGCTCGTCATGCACTGCCTGCCCGCGCACCGCGGCGAGGAGATCACGGACGCGGTGCTCGACGGGCCGCAGTCCGTCATCTTCGACCAGGCCGAGAACCGCCTGCACGTCCAGAAGGCGATCATGGTCTGGCTCTCGGGCGCGGCGCCGCGGGAGTGACGGCCGGCCGACGCGCCCATGCTGTCGGTCGACGAGCTCCGCAGGGTGCTCGGGGCGCACGAACCCCGGCTGCTGGCGGGTCGCCGGCGCGCCGCGGTCGCGGTGGTGGCGCACGGCGAACCGCACGACCCGGCCCTGCTCTTCATCGAGCGGGCGCGCCACCCGACTGATCCCTGGTCCGGCCAGATGGCGTTCCCGGGAGGCCGCGTCGACCCCGGCGACACCGACGCGCGCGCGGCCGCCGAGCGCGAAACCCTGGAGGAGGTCGGCCTGTCGCTCGCGGGCGCGGAGCGGCTCGGCCGCCTCGACGACCTCCAGGCCGGCGTCCGCGTCGTCGCGCCGCTCATCCTCTCGGCCTTCGTCTACCGCGTCGACACGCGCCCACCGCTGGTGCACAACCACGAAGTGGCGGACACGCTCTGGGTACCGATCCGGACCCTCCTCGACCCGGCCGCCCAGGTGGACCACCACTGGGGCCCCGGGCGCTGGCCCGGCATCCTGGTCGGCGCGCCCGATCGCCATGTCGTGTGGGGCCTCACCTACCGCCTGCTGCAGGGGTTGTTCGGGCTTGCGGGCCGTTCGCTGCCCTGACCCCTGTCCCCCTCCGGCCCCATGTGCTACGGACCGGCCCCGTCATGCCCACGCCGGTCCGTCGCATCGTGCTCGCCTACTCGGGGGGCCTCGACACCTCCGTCATCCTGCGCTGGCTCGTCGATCACTACCAGGCCGAAGTCATCGCGTTCTGCGCCGACCTCGGCCAGGGCGAGGAACTCGCCGGGCTCGACGCGCGGGCGCGCGGCACCGGCGCCGTCGCGTGCGTGGTGGAGGACCTGCGTGAGGAGTTCGCACGCGACTTCGTGTTCCCGATGTTCCGCGCCGCGGCGATCTACGAAGGGCAGTACCTGCTCGGCACCTCGATCGCCCGACCGCTGATCGCCCAGCGGCAGGTCGCGGTGGCACGCGCCCATGGCGCCGACGCCGTCGCCCACGGCGCCACCGGCAAGGGCAACGATCAGGTGCGCTTCGAGCTCACGTTCGCGGCGCTGGCGCCCGAGCTCGCCGTCATCGCGCCGTGGCGCGACTGGGACATGACGGGTCGCGCGGACCTGATCGCCTACGCGGAAGCGCGCCAGATCCCCATCACGGTCACGGCCGAGAAGCCCTATTCGAGCGACCGCAATCTGCTGCACGTGAGCTACGAGGGCGGCATCCTCGAGGATCCGTGGCAGGCGCCGTCCGACGACATGTTCCAGCTCACGGTCGCCCCCGAGGCCGCGCCCGATCGGCCCGAGGACGTCGAGGTGACCCTCGAGGCCGGCGTGCCGGTTGCCGTGAACGGCGAGCGGCTGTCGCCTGCCGTGCTGCTGGCGCGGCTCAACGACATCGCGGGACGGCACGGGGTCGGTCGGATCGATCTGGTCGAGAACCGGTACGTCGGCATGAAGTCGCGGGGCGTCTACGAGACGCCCGGCGGGACCGTGCTGCGGCAGGCGTTCCAGGCCGTCGAATCGCTGACGCTCGACCGCGAGGTGCTCCACCTGCGCGACTCGCTGGCGCCGCGCTACGCCGAACTGGTCTACAACGGGTACTGGTTCGCGCCCGAACGCGAGATGCTGCAGGCCGCCGTCGACGAGGCCGCGCGGGCCGTCACCGGCACGGCCCGGCTGCGACTGTACAAGGGCGGCGTGCGGACGGTCGGCCGCAAGGCCCCCAAGTCGCTCTACGACCCCAAGCTGGCCAGCTTCGACGAGGCGGGCGGCTACCGGCAGGCCGATGCCGCCGGGTTCATCCGGCTGAACGGCCTCCGCTTGCGCGTCCGGACGCTGGTCGAGCGCGGTCCCCGATGACGGCGCGGGTCAGGCGGGGCCGCCGCCCCGCCGCGGCCAAGGCGTGGGCTGGACGCTTCGACGCACCCACCGCCCAGATCGTCGAGGAGTTCACCACGTCCCTCCCCGTCGATCGCGTCCTCTATCCGCACGACGTCGCGGGGAGTCGCGCGCACGTCCGCGCGCTGGTGCGGGCGAAACTGCTCACGGCGAACGAGGGCCGGCGCCTCGACGCCGGCTTGCGGCGCGTTCTGGCCGAGCTCGATGCCGGCCGCTTCCGATTCCGGCCCGGCGACGAGGACATCCACATGGCGATCGAACGCCGCCTGACCGAGCTGATCGGTCCGCTCGGCGGCAAGCTGCACACGGGCCGCAGCCGCAACGATCAGGTGGCCCTCGACCTCCGGCTGTGGCTGCGCGCCGAATGCCAGGCAATGGACGCGAGCCTCGCCGGGCTCCAGCGGGCCCTCGTCACGGTCGCCCGCCGCCACGCGCGGGTGGTGCTGCCGGGCTATACGCACCTCCAGCGGGCCCAGCCCGTGCTACTCGCGCACCACCTGCTGGCGTACCACGAGATGCTCGGCCGCGATCGCGGGCGGTTCCGCGACGGGCGCATTCGCGCCGACGAACTGCCACTCGGCGCCGGCGCGCTCGCGGGCGCCGGCTTTGCACTCGACCGGCCATACCTGGCGAAGCTGCTCGGCTTCGCCCGGGTCTCGCGCAACAGCATGGACGCCGTTGCCGACCGCGACGCCGCGGTCGAGTTCCTGGCGGCCGCCGCCCTCGCCGCCGTGCATCTCAGCCGATTGGCCGAGGAGTTGGTCCTGTGGGCCAGCGAGGAGTTCGGCTTCGTGCGCCTGCCCGATGCGTTCGCCACCGGCAGCTCGATGATGCCGCAGAAGAAGAATCCCGACGTCGCCGAGTTGGTGCGCGGCCGCACCGGGCGGGTGCTTGGCGCGCTGGTCGCGCTCCTCACCACGCTCAAGGGATTGCCGCTCGCGTACAACCGCGATCTCCAGGAGGACAAGGGGCTCGTGTTTGGCGCGGCGGCCACACTGCGCGGGTGCCTCGACGTACTGGCCGCGATGCTGCCGGCGCTGCACATCGAGGCCGCCCGCATGGGCGCCGCCGCCGACGGCCTGCTCCTCGCCACCGACGTGGCCGACGCGTTGGTGGAACGCGGGGTCCCGTTCCGGCGCGCGCACGAGATGGTGGGCGCTCTCGTCCGCCACTGCCTCGCCACGGGGACCGGACTGCGCGATCTCGACGACGCCACGTTGCGCCGGCATGCGCCGTTGCTCGAGCCGGCGGAGCTGCGCCAGCTGACGCCGGCACGCTCGATCGCGCGGCGGCGCGTGCTGGGCGGCACGGCACCGGCCGAAGTGCAGCGCCAACTCGCCCGCGCGGCACGCGAGGCCCGTCCGTGAGGCGCCGCCACCTCCTCGTGCGCGCCGGGCTTCTCCTGGTGGTCGCCGCGTGCGGCAACAAGACGGCGGTCCTGCCGCCCGATACCATCCAACCCACCCCTCCCGGGGCGCTGCTCGCGCGCTCCGCGGTCGCTGGCGTGCAGCTCGACTGGCGCCGGCCAACCGAGTACACGGGCGGCGCCCGGATGAACGACCTGGGCGGATTCGAGATCGAGCGGGCCCCGGGGGACAGCCCGATCGATTTCACGCGAGTCGGGACGCTCACGCTGGACGACCAGACGCGCTTTCGACCCCAGCGCGACATGCAGTGGGTCGACGCCACGGCCGTGCCCGGCATGCGATACTTCTATCGTGTCATCGCCGTCACGCTCGACGGCTACCGCAGCCTGCCCGCAGGGCCCGTGGCGATCACGTTCGACCCGACCAAGGTTGACCCCCCGCAGACAGGGCAGTAAGGACAGCGCACCGGCCACGGGCCGGCTTTCCCATGGCTACGCTCCCCTTCGCCAAGCTGCACGGCACCGCGAATGACTTCGTGTACGTCGACGCCCGCCGCGGGTTCCCCGGGGATCCGGCGGCGTTGGCGCCACGACTCTGCGACCGGCACCGCGGCATCGGCGCCGACGGGCTGATCCTCTTGCTGCCGTCGGAGCAGGCCGATTGCCGCATGCGGATATTCAACGCGGACGGCAGCGTGGCCGAGATGTGCGGCAACGGCATTCGCGGCTTCGCGAAGTTCGTCCTCGACCGCGGGCTCGCCGCGTCCGGCCCGCTGCGGGTCGAGACCGACGCCGGCGTCAAACTGGTGGAAACGGAGGGCCGGGACGGCGGCGTCGCGCGCGTCACCGTCGACATGGGCGCACCGATCTGGGACGGTCGCTCCATCCCGGTGGACGCGGACGGCGAGATCGTCGAACGCCGGCTGGAGGTCGCCGGCCGGACGTACTCGATCACCTGCGTGTCGATGGGCAACCCCCACTGCGTCGTGTTCCTCGACGAGATCGCCTCTTTGCCGCTGGCCACGCTCGGCCCGCAGTTCGAGCGCCACCCGTTCTTCCCCCGCCGGGTGAACACCGAGTTCATCCGGGTCGCGGGACCGGACGCGCTCGAGATGCGGGTCTGGGAGCGCGGCGCTGGCGAAACCCTCGCCTGCGGCACCGGGGCCTGCGCGGCCGCGGTGGCGGCGGCGCGCACGGGACGGACGGGGCGTCGCGTTCGCGTATCGCTGCCGGGCGGTCCGCTCGACATCGCCTGGCTGCCCGACGACCACGTACGCATGACCGGCGACGCGGTCGCGGTCTTCGACGGCTCCATCGAGGTGTGACATGTGGAACGGCTGCCTGACGGCGCTGGTGACCCCGTTCCGGGGCGGCGCCATCGACGAGATCGCGCTCGAACGACTGGTCGAAGCGCAGATCGCCGGCGGTGTCCAGGGAATCGTTCCCTGCGGTTCGACCGGGGAATCCGCCACCCTGACCCACGACGAGCACATCGCCGTGGTGAAGGCGGTCGTGCGCTTCGCCCGCGGGCGCGTACCCGTCATCGCCGGCACGGGCTCCAACTCGACGGCGGAGGCCGTGCGGCTCACCTGCGCGGCCCAGGACGCGGGCGCCGCGGGCGCCCTGCTGATCTCCCCCTACTACAACAAGCCCACGCAGGACGGCATCTACCACCACTATGCGACGGTCGCCGAGGCCGCGGCGCTCCCGATCATCGTCTACAACATCCCGGGTCGCACGGGTTCGAACATCCTGCCCGAGACCGTCGCCCGGCTGTCGCGCGTGCCCCGCGTCGTCGGCGTCAAGGAGGCGAGCGGTTCGATCCAGCAGGTCATCGAAATCATCGCCGCCTCGGGGCCGGACTTCGCGGTGTGGGCGGGCGACGACGTGATGACCCTTCCGGTGATGGCCGCCGGGGGGACGGGCGTGATCTCGGTGACGTCGAACGTGGCGCCGGAGCGGATGGTCGATCTCACCGCCACGCTGCGCGCGGGCGATCTCGCCGCGGCCCGCGGGCGGATGCACGACCTGCTGCCCCTGGTGCGCGCGCTCACCATGCAGTTCGAAGTGAACCCCATTCCGGTGAAGACCGCGGTCGCCCTCATGGGGCGATGCGCAGAGGAATTCCGGATGCCGCTCACCTGCATGAGCGCCACCAACCGCGAACAGCTGGCGCAGGTCCTGCGCGAGTATGACCTCCTCTGAGTCGATCGGCATCGCCGTGTGTGGAGCCGCCGGTCGCATGGGCCGGCTGCTGATCGCGCTGGCGCGCGAGGAGCCGGGTCTGCATGTCGTCGGTGCCGTCGAGGCCCCTGGTCATCCGGCGATGGGCCACGATGCGGGCGTGACCGCGAGCGGCGCCGCCATCGGCATCCGCATCGAGCCCGACCTCGCCGGCTGTCTGCACGCCGCCCCGGTGGTGGTCGACTTCACCGGCAACCCGGACGCGACAGTGCGACATGCGGCCCTCGCCGTGGAGCACCACCTGCCCCTGATCGTCGGCACCACGGGATTCGATGCCCGGCAGCGCGAGGAGTTGGCCACGCTGGCCACCCGCACGCGGTCGGTCGTGGCTGCGAACTTCAGCGTCGGCGTCACCGTGCTCACCGAGTTGGTCGCCCAGGCGGCGCGGCTGCTCGATTACTCGTTCGAGGCGGAGATCGTCGAGATCCACCACCACGCCAAGCGCGACGCGCCGAGCGGCACCGCGCTGGCGCTGGGCCGTACCCTCGCCGCCGCGCGCGGGCTGGACTTCGACGAGGCCGCCCGCTGCAGCCGGGAGGGTTTGGTCGGCGAACGGCCACCAGACGAGATCGGGATCGTCGCGCTGCGCGCGGGGGACGCCGTGGGCGACCACACCGTCGTATTCGGCGGCCTGGGAGAACGGCTCGAGCTGGTGCACCGGGCCCAGAGTCGGGAGTGCCTGGTACGCGGCGCCCTCCGCGCCGCGCGCTGGGTGGTGGGCCAGCCGATCGGCCTGTACACCATGCGCGACGTTTTGGGCCTCTGATCGCGCCCAGGGGCCGATGGGGCCCCCTGCGTGGACCCCCCGAGCCCGACAATGGTAGGCACCAGCGGATGCGACCGACCGCCGCGCTCTGTGCCGTCCTCCTGTGTGCCGCGACCGCGCGCGCCGACGATCCCTGCCTGACCGGCGCGTCGGCCCTCGGCGACCAGCGCGCGCTCGCCGCCCTTGCCGACGCCACCGAGGTGGTGTGCCCCTGTGCCGATGCTGCCCGCGCGAGCACATGGCGCCGGTGCGCCCGCCGGGTGCTCCGCGAAACCGCCGGCACCGGCGAGCTCCGTGCGTCCTGCGAACGGACCGCCAAGCGGCGCCTGCGGACCACCGCCTGCGGCACCCGCGGCGTTCCCTGCGGCGCCGTGCGAGTCGACCAGCCGGACGCGGCGCCGCGCTGCTCGCTCGCGCGCCCCACCGGCTGCCGCGATGGCCGCCGCCTCGAGCGCACGGCCTGCACGGCCGTCACGTCCTGCGACGACGTACGCACCTGGACCGCCGGCACCTGCGACGACCCGCGCGCCGCCGGCCCGTTCACGCCCGGGGTCCGCGTGATCTCCTGGACCAAGGATTCCGTGGCGTCGCCCGGCACGCCCCGGACCCTCGAGACGGTGATCTGGTATCCGGCGCCGGCGGGCAGCGGCCCCCTCGATGAGCGCTACGGCAGCGCGGTGCTCGATGCGGCCGTCGCACCCGGCGCCGGCCCCTACCCGATCGTCTTGTTCTCGCACGGCTCCTGCGGCTATGCGCTCCAGAGCACCTTCCTGACGCCGTTGCTCGCGTCGCGCGGCTTCATCGTGGTGGCGCCGCCCCACCCGGGAAACACACTCTTCGAATTCCCCGCGTGTGGCACACCGACCGCCCAGGCCCGCTCCTTCCTCGAACGCCCGCAGGACATGATCTTCGTCCTGGACCAGCTCCTCGCGGCCAGCGCCGATCCGGCGTCGCCCTTCTTCGGGACGGCTGACGCAACCCGGATCGCGATGACGGGCCATTCGTTCGGGGGGCTCACGACGTTCCTGGTCGCGGCGGCGGACAGCCGCATACGGGCGGCGGTCGCGATGGCTCCCGCGGCGCCCCCCAACGGCCGCCTCGACATCCCGTCGCTCATCGCGCTCGGGAACGTCGACAGCGTCGTCGACAACGCACGTTCCCGCACCGCCTTTGCGGCGTCAGTCGCGCCGAAGATGCTGATCGAGATAGAGCACGCCGGCCACTACGCCTTCTCCGACGCCTGCTTCCCGTCGCCCGACTGCAGCTTCCCCACCACGCTATCCCAGGACGAGGCCCACGCTGCGGCGCTACGCTGGATCGTACCGTTCCTGGAGCGGTACGGCGCCGGACGGGCGGAAGCGCGACCACTCTTGGGCCCACCGACAGGGCCCGGGTTCCTGTACCAGGCGGCGTTCTGACGCCCGGCCGGCCAGACACCCGGCCGGAAACAGTTGTTTGAACAAGGCGACGGAGTTCGTTAGAAGACGAGCGACCGTGGTACCAAAGACGGGCCGGCGCACAAAACGCGAGGGAATTCAGCCTGGTAGCGCCCTCGCCCGGCACCGAGCAGTTCGCCAACCCACGCCCTGAGGAGGCAGCGAGGTCAGCGTGCCGCACCGCGTGTACATCGGCATTGGCTCCAACCTCGGTGACCGGCGGGCGAACGCCGCCGAGTCCATCGATCGGATGGCGCAGCTCCCCGGCACCCGGGTGGTCCGAGCGTCCTCGCTCTACGAGAGCGAGCCCTTGGGCGATGCGAAGACCTGGTTCGTCAACTGCGCGGTCGAGCTCGAAACCGACATCCCGTCCGACCAACTCCTCAAGAAGCTCCAGGCCATCGAGGAAACGATGGGCCGCAAGCGCGTCAAGGGCAAGCGCTGGGGCTCCCGCATCATCGACCTCGACATCCTCTTCTTCGATCAGGACGTGATCACGAAGCGGAACCTCAAGATCCCGCACCCCGAGCTCCACAAGCGCCGGTTCGTCCTCCTGCCCCTTGCCGAGCTCGCCCCCCAGATGATCCACCCGCAACTCGGGCAGTCGGTGTCGACGTTGCTCGCCACGGTCAAGGACGGCAAGCGCGTCACCCTGATGCCGCGCGGGTGACGCGCTCGTCCGCCGCTACTCCAGCCGGAGCGCCTCGTCGACCGCCGCCGCCTGCGCTTCGAGCGCCCGGAGGGGCCCGGCGAGCGCCGCACGGGCGGCGGGCCCCCGCCGCTTGCGGCGGACCCGGTCGAGGGCATCGATGAAGTGCCGGTAGCGCGCAATCAACGTCTCGAAGGCGGCCAGGGAGGCGGGCGGGGCCCCGCCGGAGCGTTCCCGCGCCTGGCGGGCGAACGCGGTGGCGCGCTCCAGGGGATACGTGAGTTCCGGCATGCTCTCGGCGGTAAACCGGCCGGCGCCGACCAGGTCGGCGGCCTTGCGCGCGATGGCGACCATGACCTCGGCATGCGTCCGCAGCCGCGGGGCATACGAGCGCCAGAAGCACCCCGCCAGCAGGGCCGCCACGAGACAAGCGATCGCCTTGACCCGCACCGTTCCGGATCCTACGATCCTACAGTTCTTCGTCGGCATGGACACCGTCTCCCGCCTCCCGTCCATCTATTTCGAGACGCTGCTCGAGAACTCTCCCGACATCGTCGTCGCGGTCGACCCCAAGGGCATCATCATCTTCTACAACGACGGCGCCCGCAGCACGCTCGGCTATTCGCCGGATGAGGTGCTGGGCCAGCACGTGTCGCGCATCTACCGGAACCTCGACGAAGCCCGCAAGGTGATGGCCGCGATGCGCGAGGGCTCCGGTGCCGACCGTCCGGGACAGGTCCGGAACGTCGAGACCGCCTTCGTGTCGAAGAGCGGGACGGTCCTCCCGGTCGCGATCTCGGGGTCGCTGATTCGCACCGCGACGGGCGACGAACTGGGGTCGATCGGCTTCGCGAAGGACCTGCGCGAAATCCGCCGGCAGGACCGCCTGGTCACGCTCGGGCAGGTCGCCGTCGGCGTCGCGCACGAGATCAACAATCCGCTGGAAGTGATCGTCAACAATTTGAACCTGCTGGAGAAGTACGTCGCACGCATCAGCGCCGACGAGGATTTCGTCGTCGAAAGCGAGCGCTTCGACTCCACGTACGCGGCAATCGGCCGCATCCAGCATATCGTCACCCGGCTGAACGACCTCGCCCAGGGCACCGCCTATGCAACCCGCGAATACCTCCCCGGCACCGAGATGACGGACCTGGGCGGGGGGCCCGAACCGGCGGCGGCGGCCGGTGCGGCCGGCCGTGCCGAAGCCCGGGATCCCGACTTGGCCGGCGTCCGCATCCTGGTCGTCGACGACGACCTCGGCGTCTGCCAGTCGCTGCACGACCTGCTGACGCAGGAAGGCTGCGACGTCCTGGTCGCCACCGGCGGCCGCGAGGGGCTCGCCACCCTCGACACGGAGGCGGTGGACCTCGTGCTGAGCGACGTCGTCATGCCCGACCTCGACGGCTACGAGCTCTTCCAGGAGGTCCGTGCGCGGCATCCCGGGCTACCGGTTGTGTTGATGACCGCCTTCCACTTCGACAAGGACCACGTCATCAAGCGCAGCAAGCTCGCCGGCCTCGACGACGTCGTCTACAAGAAGCCCATCGACCTCCAGAAGCTGCGTGCGCTCATCAAGCGCCACGCGCGCCGGGTGGAAACCGCGGTCGGCTGAAGCTCCCATCGGGGCTGCTCGTGCGGCGCGCGCGCGGCGGTGGACAACCCCCGGGGCCGACGCTAGGAAGAGGCGGTGGCGATCCGGATCACACGCGTCTACACGCGGCGCGGCGACCAGGGCGAAACCGACCTGGTCGGCGGCGAGCGGGCCGCCAAGGACGCGGCTCGCATCGAGGCATACGGGACGGTGGACGAGTTGAACGCCGCGCTAGGAACCGTCCGGGCGTTCAACGCCGCCGAGCTCGACCGCGCACCGGCCTGCCGCGAACTGGACGCGATCCTGTGCCGGATCCAGAGCGAGCTGTTCGACCTCGGCGCCGAGCTGGCGACCCCGCCGGTCGCTTTCCAGCCCGGCATGTTCCGGGTGGGCGCCGCGGAAATCGAGACCCTCGAGCGCCTGATGGACCGCTGCCAGGAAGACCTGGAGCCGCTCCGTTCCTTCGTGCTGCCCGGCGGCGGGCGGGTCAGCGCGCTGCTCCACGTCGCACGCACGGTCTGCCGCCGCGGAGAACGCGAGGTGCTGCGACTGATGCGCGCGGAAGACGTGGGCGACCAGCCGCTCGCCTATCTGAACCGACTCTCCGATCTCCTGTTCGTGCTGTCCCGCTGGATGGGCCACCACCTCGGCGAGGACGAGTACCTCTGGCAGCGTCCCCTCGACCGCGAAGCCGCGATCGCCGCGGACCGGACGCGCGAGACGCCGTGAGTCCCGCATGACGCAACCGATCTGGTTCAAGCAGCTCGAGCTCGGCCCGATGCAGAACTACGTGTATCTGCTCGGCGACCCGACCACGCGCGAGGCCGCCGTCGTCGACGCGGCCTGGGACATCGACGCGGTCATCGAGACCGCCGAGGCCGAGGGCTACCGCATCACCCATGACCTGGTCACCCACTTTCACCCCGACCACCTGGGCGGTGGCTTCATGGGCCACAATGTCACGGGCGCGGCGGAGCTGGTCGGGCGGCTGCCGGTCCGGGTCGTGCTCCACAAGGCCGAGATGCCCTTCGTCCATCGCATCACCGGGCTCTCGGACAGCGACGTCCTGGCGGTCGAAGGCGGCGACGAGGTCCGCGTCGGCAACCTGACGGTGAAGCTGCTCCACACGCCCGGCCACACACCAGGCTCGCAGTGCTTCCTGGTCGGGAACGCCCTCGTGTCGGGCGATACGCTCTTCATCGGCTCCTGCGGGCGCGTCGATCTCCCGGGGTCGAGTCCCGAGGACATGTATCGCAGTCTGCACCAGGTCCTCGGCGTGCTCCCCGACGACACCGTGCTCTTCCCCGGTCACAACTACGCCGCTGCGAACCAATCCACCATCGGCGACGAGAAGCGCACGAACCCGCTCTTGCGCTTCCGGAACCTGAATGACTTTCTCGCCGTCATGAGCCCGCTCCGGCCCTGACCGGACGCGGCCGCCCGGAGACCATCCGCATGAAGGACGTCCACCAGCTCGGCGACACGCCACCCCTCGGCGAAGTGCCGCCCCGTATGATCGCCCACGTGATCCGCCAGGACCGGTTCGGCGAGCCCATGCGCGCCTTCCAGCGCGAGGAGATTCCGACCCCCGCGGAGCTCCGGCCCGACGAGGTGCTGGTGTGGGTGATGGCCGCCGGCATCAACTACAACAACGTCTGGGCCGGGCTCGGCACGCCCGTCGACGTCATCAAGGCGCGTACCCGCGACAAAGATTGGCCCGACGACTCGGGCTTCCACATCGGCGGCAGCGACGCCTCCGGGATCGTCTGGAAGGTGGGCGGCGCCGTCACCAACGTGAAGGTCGGCGACCAGGTCGTCATCCACTGCGGCATGTGGAAAGCGGACTGCCCGTCGGTACGGGCGGGCGTGGACCCCATGTTCAGCCCCACGTTCCGCATCTGGGGCTACGAGACGAGCTGGGGCAGCTTCGCGCAGTTCACCCGCGTGCAGGCGCATCAGTGCCTTCCGAAGCCGAAGCACCTGTCGTGGGACGCGGCGGCGGCATACATGCTGGTGGGGGCCACGGCCTACCGCATGCTGATGAGCTGGCCGCCGCACACGGTGAAGCCGGGCGACGTGGTGCTGGTCTGGGGCGGCGCCGGCGGGCTCGGCTGCCAGGCCATCCAGATCGCCAAGGCGGCGGGCGGCGTTCCCATCGCCGTCATCTCCAGCGACGACAAGATCGAGTTCTGCAAGAGCCTGGGCGCCCGGGGCACCATCAACCGCAAACAGTTCTCGCACTGGGGCATGCTGCCGCACTGGAAGGACGACCAGGCCTACGGGGAGTGGGCCAAGGGCGCCCGCGCGTTCGGCGCCGCGCTGTGGGAGGCGGTCGGCGAACGCAAGAGCCCGCGCATCGTCTTCGAACACCCGGGCGAAGACACCGTGCCGACATCGATCTTCGTCTGCGACACGGGCGGGATGGTGGTGATCTGCGCCGGCACCACGGGCTACAACGCCACGCTCGATCTGCGCTACCATTGGATGCGGCAGAAACGCTTCCAGGGGTCGCACTTCGCCAATGACGACGACGCCCGGGCGCTCAACGACCTCGTGCTCGCCGCCAAGGTGGATCCTTGCCTGTCGCAGACCTACGGCTTCGACGAGATCCCACACGTGCACCAGTTGATGCACGACAACCGGCATCCGCACGGGAACATGGCGGTCCTGGTGAACGCGACGAAGCCGGGGCAGAGCGACGTTCCCCGCTGAGGAGGCGACAAATGGCGATCGATGGCGTCTACGCCACCATCTACTATGTGGACGACTTCGACGCGTCGGTGCGGTTCTATCGGGACGCGCTCGGCCTGAAGACGCGCCACGTCGAACGGGGCTGGGCCGAGTTCGGGGTCGGGAAAACCGGGACCATCGCGTTGCAGGAGCGCACCCGCAATCATCCCGGCGTCGAGGTGTCGTTGCTGGTGACCGATATCGAGAAGACGCTGGTCGAATTGGAAGCTGGCGGCGCGCGCGTGGTGGAGCCCATCCGCCGGCAGGACTTCGGCGCCGTCGCCACGGTGGCCGATCCCAGCGGGAACCTGATCGGGCTCTACGAACCGCCCGGCGACGAGGCATAGGCGCCATGCTGGAAGACGAGGACGTCCGAAAGATCGTCCAGGCCGTACGGGCGGTCTTCCGTGCCGAAGAGTCGGTGACGGGGGAGATCGCCGACCGCTGGGCCGGTGGGCAGTTGGTGCTCCGACCGGGGAGCCCCGGGGCCGCGGAGAAGGCGGTGCCGATCGAGAGCTTCTTCCGCAAAATCGTCGGGGTGCGCGAAAAGCTGCGTGTCCTCGAACAGCGCATCAACGCCCACCCGAAGCTGTCCGACGCCGACCGCCTGCAGCTCCAGGAGTACATCACCCGGATCTACGGCAGCCTCACCACCTTCAACGTGCTGTTCGCCGATCCGGCCGACCGCTTCGTCGGCACCGGCAGCCGCGACGACTGACGCGGCTCGGGCGCCCGGTCGGCGCCCGCCGCCGGTCCCGTCGCTCAGAGTTTGGCCAGCACCGACTCGGCGCTCGACACGTTGAGCCCGCCCGCGGGCTCGACCAGCAGCTCGGCGACCGTGCCGTCCTTGACGATCATGGCGTAGCGCTTCGAGCGCTGGCCCATGCCGAAGCCGCTCCCGTCCATCTCGAGTCCGAGGGCCCGCGTCAACTCGCCGTTGCCGTCCGCCACCATGCGCACGGCGCCCGCGGCGCCCTGGTCCTTACCCCAGGCCCCCATCACGAACGCGTCGTTGACCGACAGGCAGACGATCTCGGTCACGCCTTTGGCGCGGATGTCGGCGGCCTTCTCGATGAAGCCCGGCAGGTGCTTCATCGAGCAGGTGGGCGTGAAGGCCCCCGGCACGGCGAACACGACCACGGTGCGTCCTGCGGTCAGCTCGCCGACCGTGACCGGCTTCGGTCCGGCGTCTCCCATCTCCATCAGCTTGATGTCGGTGGGCAGCTTGTCTCCGGCCTTGATCATCAGTCTGTCTCCTTTCGGTGCGTCCTATTTGACCGCCGCGGCGAGGGAGGTCAATCTCGCGCCACCATGGCAGACGAGCTCCGACACCGCAGCCGCACGCTCTACGACGGCCCGAACCGGGCCCCGGCGCGTTCGTACTTGAAGGCCATCGGCCTCACCGACCGCGACATCGCCCGCCCGATCGTCGGTATCGCGAACACCTGGACCGGCACCATGCCCTGCAACTTCACCCTCCGGGCGCTCGCCGAGCACGTCGCGCGGGGCGTACGCGAGGCGGGCGGGACGCCGATGGAGTTCAACACCGTCGCCATCAGCGACGGCATCACCATGGGCACGGAAGGGATGAAGACCTCGCTGGTGTCGCGCGAGGTCATCGCCGATTCGATCGAGTTGATGGCGCGCGGCCACATGTTCGACGCGCTCGTCGTGCTGGTCGGCTGCGACAAGACCATTCCGGGCGGCGCCATGGCGCTGCTCCGGGTCGACGTCCCCGGTGTGGTGCTCTACGGCGGATCGATCCAGCCCGGACGGTTCCGCGGCCAGCCGGTGACGGTCCTGAACCTCTTCGAGGCGGTCGGCGCGCACGCCGCCGGCAAGATCAGCGACGCCGACCTCGCCGAACTCGAAGGTGTCGCCTGCCCGGGCCCCGGCGCCTGCGGCGGCCAGTTCACCGCCAACACCATGGCGATGGCGCTCGAGTTCGTGGGCCTGTCCCCCATGGGCTCCGCCAGCGTGGCCGCCACCGAACCCGCCAAGAACCAGGTGGCGGAGGACACCGGCCGGCTGGTCATGGACGTCCTGCGCCGCGGGCTGCGCCCCCGGCAGATCGTCACCCGAGCCGCGATCGAGAACGCCATCGCAGGGGTCAACGCGACCGGCGGCTCCACCAATGCGGTCCTGCATCTACTGGCGCTCGCGCGCGAGGCCGGGGTGCCCCTCGACATCGACGATTTCGACCCGATCGGAAGACGCACCCCCCTGTGGGCCGACATGCAGCCGGGCGGGAAATACACCGCGGTCGACCTCGAGCACGCCGGCGGCACGGCGATCGTGGCGAAGCGCCTGGTCGATGCCGGGCTGGTCGCCCGCGATGCGATCACCGTCACCGGGCGCACGTTCGGCGAGGAGGCCGCCCTGGCGCGCGAGACCGCGGGGCAGGACGTCGTGTGGCCGCTCGACCGGCCCATCAAACCGACCGGCGGCCTGGTCATCCTGAAGGGCTCGCTGGCTCCCGAGGGGTGCGTCGTGAAAGTCGCAGGCCACGAGCGCACACACCACCGCGGCCCCGCCCGCGTCTTCGAGCGCGAGGAGGACGCCATGGCGGCGGTCCTCGCCGGCAGGATCCAGCCCGGCGACGTCGTGGTGATCCGCTACGAGGGTCCGCGCGGCGGTCCGGGCATGCGGGAGATGCTCGGCGTCACCGCGGCCATCATGGGCGAGGGACTCGGCGAGACCGTCTCCTTGCTCACCGACGGCCGATTCAGCGGCGCCACCCGCGGCCTGATGGCCGGTCACGTGGCACCGGAGGCGTACGTCGGCGGACCGATCGCGCTCGTCGAGGAAGGCGATGCGATCGTGTTTGACATCGACGCCCGCCGGCTGGACCTCGCCGTGGATGACGCCACGCTGGCGGCGCGGCGAGCACGCTGGCGGCAGCCGTCGCCCCGCTATGCGGGCGGCGTGCTCGGGAAGTACGCCGCGTTGGTGACGTCGGCGGCCGAGGGCGCCATCACGCGGCCGGGCTGACCAGGGCCGTTTCGCAACATCTGGTCGCAAGCCGCCCTCCCGTCTCGCCGGCGGGAACGGACCGGCTGCAGGCCGGGACGCCACCGCCCGCCATCCCCACCGGCATGGTACGTGCAATGAGGCATGGCACGTTCGCTGATGATCGGCACCGCCGCCTTGGGCCTGCTCCTTCTGGGTCGCGCCGCCCTCGCGCATGCGAGCTACACGATCGTCGGGTGGAACAACCTCGGCATGCACTGCATGGACGCCGAGTTCTCGGTCCTCACGATTCTCCCTCCGTACAACACGATCCACGCCCAGGTGATCGATCCGAGCGGCAAGCGGGTAGACAACCCGGTCGCCGCCGGCATCACCGTCACCTACGAGGCGGTCGCCGACGCCACGGGGTCGATCAACACCACGTCGCAGGGCAAGACCGATTTCTGGCAATGGGTCGGGCCGCTGTTCGGCGCCGCGCCAGCGATCGACGTCGGTCTCACCGGCGTCCGCATGCCCGGCGCCGACAATGTGCCGCAGCCGATGGGCTGGGACGCGGCCAATGGCTGGTTCGTCGCCGAGGGCATCCCGATCACACCGTACGACGACGCGCATCGAAAAAACCCGTATCCGATGATGCGCCTCGTGGCCCGCAACGCCGGCGGCTTGGTCCTGGCGCACACCGACATCGTGCTGCCCGTCTCCGACGAGATGGACTGCCGGAGCTGCCATACCCCGGCAGCCGGCACACCCGCGCCCGCCATGCCGTCGGGCGGCTGGGTGACCGACCCCGACCCGCAGCGCGAGATGCGCCTCAACATCCTCCGCAAGCACGACGAGTTGCAGGCGACCGACCCGGTGTTCGTCGGAGCGCTGGCGGCTCTGGTGCCGGCGGGATATCACCCGAGCGGGCTGTACGACACGGTGCTGACGAACGGCAAGCCGATCCTGTGCGCCGTCTGTCACGCTTCGGAAGCGCTCGGCGCCGGTGGCCAGCCGGGTGTCGCCCCGCTCACCCAGGCCGTGCACGCCGGGCACGCCACCGTCGTCGATCCGGTGAGCGGGCAGCCGCTCGACGCAGCGTCCAATCGCTCGGCCTGCTATCGCTGCCATCCCGGCTCGGAGACACGTTGCCTCCGCGGCGTGATGGGCGCGGCCGTGGCACCCGACGGCTCGCTCGCCATCCAGTGCCAGGACTGCCACGGCTCGATGAGCGCCGTCGGCGCCGCCGGACGAACTGGTTGGCTGAACGAGCCGACGTGCCAAAGCTGCCACACCGGCACCGCCATCACGAACACCGGCGGGCTGCGGCACAACTCGGTGTTCGACGCCCCCGGCCACGAGCGCCAGGCGGCCGACGCCACCTTTGCGACCACGGCGAATGTCCCGATGCCCGGCCTGTCGCTCTACCGCTTCTCGACCGGCCACGGCGGCCTCAAGTGCGAGGCCTGCCACGGCTCGACCCACGCCGAGTACACGTCGATCCACGAGAACGACAACGTCCAGAGTCTCGAGCGGCAGGGACACGTCGGAACCCTGATCGAGTGCGCCCCGTGCCACGGCGGCACGCAGCCCGCGACGGTCGACGGCGGGCCGCACGGGCTCCACCCCGTGGGGCAATCGTGGGTGGACCGGCATCACGACCTGATCGGTGAACACGGCGACACCACTCGGTGCCAGGCGTGCCACGGCGCCGACTATCGCGGCACGGTCCTGTCGCGCGCGAAGGCCACCCGGACGCTCTCCGGCGAAGCGGGCACCATGCAGGTGTGGCCGGGCTTCCAGATCGGATGCTACGGCTGCCATCGGGGCCCGCACGAAGGCGATGCGAACCCGAACCGCGCCGCCATCGCGACCGGTGCGTCGATCTTCACGCCGATGGGCGTCCCGATCTCGCTCAGGCTCGACGCGTCTGACCCCGACAACGATCCGCTCGCACTGCGCGTCGTGTCGCAGCCGGCCCACGGCACTACCGGGCTGACCGGCTCCGTCGCCCGCTACATCCCCGAGCCGGGCTTCGCGGGCGTCGATCGCTTCACCTTCGCCGCCTGGGACGGGTCCATCGACTCGAACCTCGGCACCGTCACCATCACCGTCGGCGGCGCCCCGACCGCCGGCACGCCGATCACCGGCAAGAAGATATCCATCAAGGACCGCCCATCCGGTCCCACCGTCGGGGTCAAGTTCCAATCGCGCGATCCCCGCATCACGCCGACCGGCCTGAACCCGACGTCGGACGGTGCCCATCTCCACGTCTTCAACAGCGCGGGCGGCGCCGAGTCGGCGTGCTTCCACCTGGTGGCTTCGAAGTGGCGCGCGAGGAACGGACGGTTCACCTACCACGACACGGCCCTGACGGCGTCACCCGTCCGGGTCGCGACCCTCAAGGCCGGCATGCTGAAGATCATCGCCAAGGGCAACGGCCCTCAGCCGATCACCTATGGGCTCCGCGCGCCGTCGCAGGGCAGCGTCGGCGCGATCTTCACGAGCGGCTCGACCGTCCTGTGCGCCAACTTCGGTGGCAAGGTCACCCGGGACTCGGGCACCAACCCACCGAACGCGGGCGGCGCAGGGCGGTTCGTGGCATCGAACGCCTCCGCGCCGGGAACGTGCCCGATCCCCCCGGACACCTGTCCGTGATGCGTCGTCGAGAGGCCCTCCGGCATGGAGCAACGCCTGGGTGCCGGGATTCCGCAGCCCAGCGTTCGAGGCCCAGCTCGCCGCCGGCGCGATGCGACCAAGGTCGCACTCTCGGTCGGTTTCACGCGATCGCCCCGAAGTCTCGCAGCCACGCAGCTGCGGAGCGCCCCTCCCTCCGCTCCTCCGGGCACGTGACCGGTGCGATAGTTGCTTGCCTCGAGTGCATGCGGAGCGCGCTGGTCGCAGTGGTCGGTTTGCTGGCGGTCGTCCAGCGGGCCCCGGCGGTCACGGTCGAAGTGATCGCGGGAGGCGGGGTCGGGGAGAGCCTCCCCGCGACGCAGATCGAAGTGACGCCCAGCGACGTCGCCGTCGACGCGGCCGGGAACCTGTATGTGCCGGATCATCGGAACGGGCGCATCCGGCGCATCGACGCCGCCACCGGCCTCGCCTCCACGGTCGCCGGCAACGGCCGCCTCGGCGTCCGGGGCCACAGCGGTCCGTATGCCTACTGCGGCGACGGCGGGCCCGCCGCCGAGGCCTGCTTCGCGCTCGGCGTGGCGCGACTCGCCCTCGACGCCGCCGGCAACCTGTTCGTGCTCGACGACGGCAACGAGCGCGTCCGGCGCGTCGACGCCGCGACCGGGATCATCACGACGGTGGCCGGGACGGGCGCGTACGGCGTCTCGGCGCCGTGCACGGGGTCGCCCGACGGGGGCCCGGCGACCGCGACCTGCCTCGCGCGCCCGCAGGACCTCGCCGTCGCCCCGAACGGCGACGTCTACATCCTTGCCGGCGGGCGCGTCCGGCGCGTCGATGCCGCCACCGGCGTCATCGCCACCGTCGCCGGCACGGGCGACGACGGCTGCCGCGCGAGCGGCGACGGCGGACCGGCCACGGCGGCATGCCTCGGCGCCCCCCGGGCCATCACGCTCGACGCGACCGGCAACCTCTACGTGGCGACGTGGGACGGCCTGCGCCGCGTCGATGCCGTGACACAGATCATCGAGACGGTCGCGCTCGGCCACGGCTCGGGGTGCGATCCCGACAGCACCCCCTTCTGCCTGCGCGCGGTGGACGTCGCCGTCGACACGGACGGCACGCTGGTCGCCAGCGACGGCCGGGCGCGGGTGCGCCGCCTCGATCCCGCGACCGGCGCCCTCACCGTGGTCGCCGGCAACGGCGCGTGGGATCCCGAATACGAACAGGGCGAGTTCTGCGGCGACGGCGGCCCCGCGGCCGACGCGTGTCTGTCCGACCCGTTCGCGGTCGCGCTCGCACCGTCCGGCGACGTGCTGATCGCCGACCGCGACAACGAGCGCATCCGCCGCGTCGATCATGCCACGCGCGTCATCACCAGCGTGGCCGGCGGCCGCTACGGCTTCTGCGGCGAGGGCGGGCCAGCCGACAAGGCCTGCCTGCTGCCAACCGGCGTCGGCCTCGACGACGACGACCGCGTGTACGTCACCGATGCGCGCGACGTCGTGTGGCGCGTGGCGGGTGGCACTCTCGTGCGCGTCGCCGGGTCGGGCGAACGCGGCTCCTGCGGCGACGGCGGGCCAGCGCTCGCCGGCTGCTTTGCCTACCCGAGCGACGTCGCCCTCGACTCCGCCGGGCACGCCTTCGTCACCGACCTCCTCGGCAATCGCGTACGCGATCTCGATCTCGCCGCCGGCACCATCGACACGCTCGCGGGGACCGGCGTCGAGGGAACTCCGGGCGCGCCTTGCTGGCAGGACGGCGTGGCCGGATCGGCCGCATGCCTCATGCGGCCGCAGGGCATCGCGATCGCGCCGGGCGGAGACGTGCTCGTCGCCGACACCGACAGCAACCGCGTGCGGGCGATCGACCGAGCGAGCGGCCTCGTCCGTTCGGTCGCCGGTCGCGGCGCCTTCGGCTTCTGCGGCGACGGCGGCGCCGCGGCCTTCGCATGTCTCTTCCGGCCCGCGAAGATCGCCCTCGACGCCGGCGGCAACCTGCTCGTGGCCGACACCTACAACGACCGCGTCCGGCGCATCCGCGCGGCGGACGGCCGCATCGCTACCGTGGCCGGGGGAGGCCCCGGCATCGGGGTGAGCCATGCGTACGGCACGTGCGGCGCGGGCGGACCGGCCACGGCGGCATGTCTCCAGCACGCCAGGAGTGCTGCCGCCGATGCCTTCGGCGCCGTCTTCGTCGCCGACCAGAGTCGGCTCCTGCGGGTCGATCCCGCGACCGGCACGCTCGACCCGATCGCGGTGCCCTCGAGCTTCTACGGCCTCTATCCGCAGGACATCGCCGTCGACGCCAACGGCGACCTGCTGGTCGCGGTCGTCCGTGGCGTCGTCCGGATCCGCTTCGCGGAGGTCGGGTTGCGGGTACGACGCGTCAAGGTGCGGGACGCAACGGGGCGGCGCGGACGCGCCCGTGCGAGCGCGCGCCTCGACACCGGCGATCCAGAGCCCCTGATCGCTGGCGCGCTGGCGAACGGCGTCCAGATCGGCGTCGGCCAGTCGTTCGCAGCGCGCGCCGGCGCCGCTCTCGCGTTCGTGCGGTTCGGCGCGGACGCCTGCCGCGGCGGCCGCGACCGGGTCCGATGTACGCAGGAGGGCAACACGCTGCACCTGCGGCGGCGCGGCGGCGGCGCCGTCGACGTCCGCGCGACGCTGGCGGTGACCGCCGCGACGCTGGCGGGCCCCGCCGAGCTGCGGATGCGCCTCGCGGTCCCCAGCGTAGGCATCTATCAAGGCGCGCTCGGGCGCGCGGGCGGCGACGGTGCCTGCCGACGCCGGACCCACGAGCTCAGGTGTCGGGAGTGACCGCGCGGTAGCGCGCCGCCGAACGCGAAGCGACCTGCGGCGCGGTCCGCCCCGAGCCGCCAACGATCTTGCAAGGCGGACCCTCGAACCGCTAGGACCTACCCGGTGGTCGGGCTGTGGGTGGCGTCGATGCTCGGCGCGCTGCAGGCGGTGGTCCTCGGGGCCGATCCGGCCGCGACCACCAGCATCTTCGCGCCGCTGTCCGCGCCGGCCGATGCCATTCTGGAGGCGGCGCTGGTGGTGCTCGGCCTCTGTGCGGTCATCTTCCTGCTCGTCGGCGGCCTGCTCGTCTACACGGTCGCCCGCTTCCGGCAACGGCCGGGGGACCACGGCGAGCCGCCGCAGGTCTACGGCAGCGATCGCCTCGAGATGGCCTGGACGATACTGCCCATGCTGGTCGTCGTCGTGCTGTCGTTGGTGAGCGCACGCACCATCTACGACGTGCAGGGCGCCGTGAAGCCGGCCGGCGCCGTCGACATCCGGCTGATCGGCCATCAATGGTGGTGGGAAGTCCAGTATCCCGGGCTCGGCGTAACGACGGCCAACGAGCTGCACGTGCCGGTGGCTGCGGGCGCGGGCGGCGTCCCCAGCTTCCTCACGCTCGAGTCGGCCGATGTCGTCCACAGCTTCTGGGTGCCGCGCCTCGCCGGCAAGACCGACCTCATCCCCAACCGCGAGAACCACACCTGGATCGCACCCCGGGAGCCGGGCCTCTACCTGGGCCAATGCGCCGAGTTCTGCGGCACGCAGCACGCCAACATGCTACTGCGGGTGTACGCC
This sequence comes from uncultured delta proteobacterium, assembly GCA_963851365.1. Taxonomy (GTDB): domain Bacteria; phylum Desulfobacterota; class Binatia; order DP-6; family DP-6; genus CAVQLX01. The sequence goes on from CAWKPA010000005.1 coordinate 238,912, forward strand.
CATTCGCCCGACGAGTTCGACGCGCTGGGCCGCCGCCGAGGCGCAGCCCGCGCTGCGCGATCCGGCGGGGGACGCCGGGAGGCGGGTCTTCGAGGCGACGGCCTGCATCAACTGCCACACGGTGCGCGGCACCATCGCCGGCGGGCGCTTCGGCCCCGACCTGACCCACCTCATGGCGCGCACGACTCTCGGCGCGGGCGCGGCGCCCCTCTCGGCCGACACGCTGCGCGACTGGGTCGCCAATCCCGACCACTTGAAGCCCGGCGTTCGCATGCCGGCCATGCAGCTCGAGCCGAGCGCGGTCGACGACGTCGTCGACTACCTGGTGACGCTGCGCTGATGCTCACCGCGCTGCACGGCTGGGTCGCCAGCGTCGACCACAAGCGGCTCGGGCTCATGTACATCGCCTCGGGCCTGGTCTTCTTCCTGGTCGCCGGGCTCGAGGCCTCGGCCATGCGCATCCAGCTGGCGGTCCCGGGCAACACCGTCGTCTCGCCCCAGGTCTTCAACCGCCTGATGACGATGCACGGCACGACGATGGTCTTCTTCGTCGGCATGCCGATCATCCTCGGATTCGCGAACTACCTGGTGCCGCTCATGATCGGCGCCCGCGACATGGCGTTCCCGCGGCTGAACGCGTTCTCGTTCTGGCTGTCGTTCTTCGGGACGCTGCTCTTCTACTTCAGCGTGCTCGGCGCCGAAGGGCTCTACGGCGGCAGCGCGGCGCCCGATGTCGGCTGGTTCGCGTACGCTCCGCTCACCGCGAAAGCCTTCTCCTTCGGCAACGCCACCGACTACTGGACGCTCTCGCTGCTGGTGAGCGGCATCGGCTCGATCGGCACCGCGGTGAACCTCGTCACCACCGTCTGCTGCCGCCGCTGCCCGGGGATGACGTTCGCCCGCCTGCCGATGCTGCGTGTGGATCAACCTGGTCGTTGCCCTGCAGATGCTGATCGCCATCGGGCCCCTCGCGGCGGCCCAGATCATGCTGCTGCTCGACCGCTATCTCGGCGCGCACTTCTTCGACCCGCAGGCGGGCGGCTCGGCGGTCCTCTGGCAGCACTTCTTCTGGATCTTCGGGCATCCCGAGGTCTACATCCTGATCCTCCCCGGCTTCGCGTTCGCCTCGGAGATCATCCCGGTGTTCTCGCGCAAGGTGCTGTTCGGCTATCCAGTCATGGTCGCCGCCACCGTCGCCATCGGCTTCATCAGCTTCTGCGGTGTGGGCGCACCACATGTTCACCGTCGGCATGGTGCCGGCGGGGAACACCTTCTTCACCGTCTCCACCCTGCTGGTCGCGGTGCCCACGGGCATCAAGCTCTTCAACTGGATCGGCACGATGTGGGGCGGCTCCATCCGCTTCGCAGACGCCCATGCTGTTCTGCCTCGGCTTCCTCTTCCAGTTCCTGTGCGCCGGGCTGACCGGCGTCATGCTGGCGGTCGCGCCCTTCGACTGGCAGCTGTCCGACTCCTACTTCGTGGTGGCGCACTTCCACTACGTCCTGATCGGCGGGCTCCTCTTCACGGTCTTCGGCGCCATCTACTACTGGTTCCCGAAGGCCACGGGCCGGCTGCTCTCCGAGCGGCTCGGCCGCTGGCACTTCTGGTTGTTCGCCGTCGGCTTCAACCTGACGTTTCTGCCGCAGCACTTCGCCGGCCTCGCCGGCATGCCGCAGGCGCATCTACACCTACGAGGCGGGACGCGGGTTCGAGGTCTGGAACCAGCTCTCGTCGGCCGGCGTGATCCTGCAGGTCGCCGGCGTCGCCCTCTTCCTGTGGAACGTGGTGGCGGCGCTGCGCGCAGGTGCTCCCGCCGGGGACGACCCGTGGGACGCCTGGACGCTCGAGTGGTCGACCACCTCCCCCCCGCCCGTCTACAACTTCGCCGAGCTGCCAGTCGTCCGGAGCCGGCGCCCGCTGTGGGACCGGAAGCACCCCGACGATCCCGACTGGGTGCACGAATGACCGCCGCCACCGCCTGGACGCCGCCGCCCAGCCGTGTCGGGATCTTGAGCCTCATCCTGGCCGAAACGGCGGTGTTCGGCATCTTCGTCGTGGCGCACCTCTACTACGTGGGCCAGAGCCTGAGCGGCCCCACCACCGCGGCGCTGTCGCTGCCCATCCTGGCGTCGCTCGTCCTGTGGTCGAGCAGTGTCACGGTGGAGCTGGCCGTCCGGGCGCTGCGTGCGGGGGCGCCGGCCCGCTTCACGCTCTGCTGGGGTCTGACGCTGGCCCTCGGCTCGCGTTCCTCGGCTTCACGGCGGTCGAGTGGCATCGGCTGATCTACGTCGAGGGACTGACCATCCGGTCGAACCTGCTCGGTACGACCTTCTTCTCGCTGGTGGGGCTCCACGCCTCGCACGTGATGGTGGGCGCACTGCTGCTCGCGAGCGTGCTCGGCTTCGCGCTCCGCGGCGCGGTCACGCTGGCGCACGAGCGTCGGGTGGAGGCCATTTCCTTCTACTGGCACTTCGTCGACGCGGCCTGGGTGGTCGTGTTCTTCGTAGTGTACGTGATCGGACGATGACCGAGCCGCGTGATCCTCCCGGAGCGGTGCTGGTCCCCGCAGCGACGGCAGCCCCCCTCTATGCGGCGGCGGGAGTGACGCTGCTCGCGGCATCGCTGGTGACGCATCCGCTGGCAGCCTTCGCCGGCCTCTGCTGCTTCGTGGGCGGGGTCGTCGGCTGGCTGCGGGAGCTGTTGCCACACGAGCACGAAGAGGCCGCACCACTGGCGGCACCGCCGTCGCCGGTGCACCCCCGCCCGAGCGCCGTACCCGATCGCCCGGGGACCCCGCACCGCGCGCGGCTGCCCGTCGACGTGTATCCCATCTCCGCCGGGCTGCGCGGCGGCATCGCCGGCGGCGCGGCGATGGCGTTGCTCGCGATGCTCTACGGCATCGTCGCCGAGGGGAGCGCCTGGTATCCGGTCAACCTGCTGGCGGCAGTGGCCGCGCCCGAACTGGCGTCGGCCAGCCATGAGACGCTGCGCGCCTTCAATGGCGCCGCCTGCGGCCTCGCCATCGCGATCCACGGCATCGTGGCGCTGCTGGTCGGGCTCCTGTACGGCGCGCTCCTGCCGATGTTCCCGTGGCACCCGCTGGCGACCGGCGGTCTCGTGGCGCCGCTGGCCTGGTCGGCGTTGCTGGCGGCGACGCTGCACGCCGTCAATCCCACGCTCAACGCGCGCATCGACTGGCCGTGGTTCGTCATCACGCAGGTCGCCTTCGGGCTGGTGGCTGGCGCGGTGGTGATGCGCACCGGAAAGGTCCCGACCGCGCGATGAGGTGCCATCGGCTCGCCCCCGCCTTGCTGGTCGTCGCCGCGCTCGCGTGCGACGCGCTCCCGGGACGCCCGGATCCGGCGCACAAGCCGGCCCGCCCGAGCGCGGTCACCGACCCGGTAGCCCTCTACGACCAGAACTGCGCCGGCTGCCACGGGGACGACAGGCGCCCCGGAGCGAGCGTGAAGCTCGCCGACCCCCTCTACCTGGCGCTGGCCGACGATGCGTGGCTCGTGCGCGTAACCGCCCAGGGCTTGCCCCGAACCGCCATGCCGGCGTTCAGCGAGCGGGCTGGGGGCCATCTGACCGATGCGCAGGTGGGACTCCTGGTGACCGGCATGCGCACGCGCTGGGGCAAGCCCGATGCCCTCGGCGGTGCGGCGGCGCCGGCGCTGGGCGGCGCCGCCCGGAGACCCCGCTGCCGGCGCCGCCGCCTACGAGACGTTCTGCGCGCACTGCCATGGCGCGGACGGCACGGGCGGCCCGCACGGCGGCTCGGTCGTCGACGGCGCCTACCTCCGCCTCACGATCGAACCAGTTGCTGCGCACCATCGTGCTGGTCGGCCGGCCCGCCCTCGGCATGCCGGACTGGCGGAGCCTCGTCCCCGGCCGCGCGATGTCGGACGCCGAGATCGCCGACGTGGTCGCATGGCTCGCCGCCAGGCGGCCGACCGTACGCGGGCAAGCCGGATCCAACGGAGGCATGGGCCGATGGCTGACACGTCCCGTCGCGGATTCTTGATGACACTCGGCCTCGGCCTCAACGCCATCGCCGCCACGCTGGTCGCCGTGCCCGTCCTCGGCTTCCTCCTCGCACCGATCCGCCGCATCGCCGAGCAGGCCTGGATCGACCTGGGCGCGGTCGCCGACTTCCCCGACGGGGAGACACGCCTCGCCACCTACCGCAATCCCTTCACCGTGGCCGTGGGACGGCGCAACCGGCGAACGTCGCCTGCTGGGTGCGCCGCATCGACGGCGAGCGGTTCCAGGTGTTCGCCGATCAACTGCGCGCATCTCGGCTGTCCCGGTGCGCTGGTTCCCCGAGTCGGGCCTCTTCATGTGCCCGTGCCATGGCGGCGTGTACTACGAGGACGGTTCGCGCGCCTCGGGGCCGCCGCCGCGCGGCCTCTACGAGTACGCCGTACCGCTCGAGCACGGCCAGCTGCATCGTGCGCGGCGGCGAGCTGCCGACGCTCTCGGATCCCGTGTGATGCGGCTCGCGCACATCGGCGGCTGGCTCGAGGAGCGACTCGGCCTCGGCGCGCCGATCCGCGAGGTCGCGGACGCACGTCGTTCCGCGCAACACGGCGAGCTGGTGGTACGTCTTCGGCAGCGCCAGCGCTCGTCTGCTTCGTCCTGCAGATCGTCACCGGCATCTGCCTCGCGACGGTCTACGCACCGTCGGCCAACGACGCCTGGAGCAGCCTCATCGCAGCTCGACTACCGACGATCCCGCTCGGCTGGTTCCTGCGCGCGGTGCACGGCTGGGGCTCGAACTTCATGGTCGCCTGGTGATCGCGCACATGATCCAGGTGTTCCTGTTCGGCGCGTTCAAGTATCCGCGCGAGCTCACCTGGATGATGGGCGTGCTGCTCCTCTTCCTGACGCTCGGCATGGCCTTCACCGGCCAGGTGCTGCGCTTCGACCAGGACGCGTACTGGGGGCTCGGCATCGGCGCGGCGATCACGGGCCGGACTCCGCTCATCGGCCCCGAGGTGGTGCAGCTGCTGCTCGGCGGCCCGATCATCGGCGCCGCGACGCTGTCGCGCTTCTTCGCGCTCCACGTCTTCGTGATCCCCGGGTCTGCTGATCGGGCTTCGATCGGTCTCCATCTGTTCCTGGTGTTGCAGCCTCGGCATCAACGAGTGGCCGATGCCGGGACGCCTGGTGAGTCGCGCAGACGTACCGGCGCGACTACGAGGCACTCGTCAGCGCGACGGCGTCGCGTTCTTCCCGGATGCCGCACAAGCGCGATCTGGTGTTCGCCGGTGTCGTGATCCTGGCGCTCGTCGCGTGCGCCGCCGTTCTTCGGCCCGATCGGCCCGAACGGCCCGCCGGACCCGACGATCATCGAGACCGTGCCCGAGCCCGACTTCTTCTTCCTGTGGCTCTTCGCGCTGTTCGCGCTGCTGCCGCCGAACCTCGAGACGCCGCTGCATGCTGCGGCGCCGGTGGTCGTCGTCGCGCTGCTGCTGGCGCTGCCCTTCATCGCCGGCGACGGGCGAGAAGAGCTGGAAGCGCCGCCCGGTCGCGGTGGTGACGGTGATCACGTCGTTGCGCTGATCCTGGGCACCCTCACCTGGCTCGGCACGTGCGCACCGTGGTCGCCGCACATGAACGCCTGGAGCGCGACTCCCGACGCCCGCCGCGCTACCTCGAGGGACGCGCTCCCCTGGAGCTGCGGGCGCGCTGCTGGTGCAGAGCAAGCAGTGCCGGAACTGCCACGCGCTCGACGGCCAAGGGGGGCATGCGCGGCCCCGCGCTCGACGACGTCGCGACCAGACTCACCGAGAACCAGCTGATTCGCCAGGTGCTGCAGGGCGGCGGCAACATGCCGGCCTACGGCAAGAACCTCGAGTCCGGCCGAGGTGACGGCGCTGGTCGCCTTCCTCGGGACGCTGCACCCGGGCGGCGAGCAGCCGGCGCGCGACGCGGCCAGGCCGCTCGCCGGCGCGGTTACGCGCTAGCGGCGTGCACGCGCGCCGGCCCGAGACCCCGGGCGCCTGGGTGCCCGCGGCCAGCGTGCTGGGCTTGCTCGCGCTCGGCGGCGCGGTCTACGGGCGCGGCTGGTGGGACCTGCACGCGCGCAGCCCCGCGCGCTTTCCCGTGCGGTGTCTCGTGGCGTTCCTCGCGGGTCTCGCCACGGTTGCGCTCGCGGTGGCCTCCCCGCTCGATGCCGCCGCCGACCGCACGCTCGCCGCCCACATGCTGCAGCACCTGGTCTTGTTGGTGGTGGCACCCCCGCTGCTGCTGGCTGGCGCGCCGCTGGTGCCGATCACGCGCGGGCTCCCCCGCGTGCTCGCCCGCCGCGTCGTGCGGCCGCTGCTGCGCTCGCCGCTGCCCACCGTCCTAGGGCATCCGCTCGCCGGGTGGCTCGCCGTGACGCTGGCGACCTGGGGCTGGCACGTGCCCGCGGCGTTCGAACTGGCGCTCCATTCCGAGCGCTGGCATGCCATCGAGCACGCCTGCTTCCTCGGCGGCGGCGTGCTCTTCTGGTGGCCGGTGGTGCTGCCCTGGCCCGCGCGCCCGCGCATGCCACGCTGGGCCCTCGTGCCCTACCTGCTGCTCGCGGATCTGCAGAACACCGCGCTGGCCGCCACCCTCGTCTTCGCCGCGCGGCCGCTCTACCCGAGCTATGCGGCACTCCTCGGTCCCCGGGCGCTCGACGATCAGGCGCTGGCGGGCGTGCTGATGTGGGTGCCGATGTCGCTCGCGTATCTGGTGCCCGCCGCGGTGGTCACGGTACGGCTCCTGGCCCCGCCGCGCGGGACGCGTGCCGATCGCCGGCTCGGGCGAGCCGGCGATCGGCGCATCCCGCCGCGCAATCGATTCAACCGGCCAGGAGCTGGCGGGCGATCACCTTGAGCTCGAGGATCGGCTTCACGCCCTCGAAGATCGGCAGCACGGTGGCATCGACGACGTGGCGGGAAATCGCATACTCCTCGGCGTAGCCCCAGCCGCCGTGCAGCTGCTGGCCCTCTTGCGTCACCCAGACGGCGACGTCGGAGGCGTAGAGCTTGCACATGGACGGCTCGAGCGACACGGACTCGTCCTCGTCCATCATGCGGGCCGCGGCGTAGGTCAGTTGGCGCCCCGCGGCCAGGTGCGTCGCCATGCGGCCCAGCTTGTACTGCGTCAGCTGGTAGTCCCCGATCGGACGGCCGAACTGCTTGCGCTCGCCGACGTAGGTGGCCGTGGCCTCGAGCGCCGCCTGCGAGAGGCCGCTGGCGCGCCCGCCGGTCTGCAGGCGACCCGCCGCGAAGCCCTGCATCTGCAGGTAGAAGCCCTTGCCCTCGCCCTGCGCCTCGCCGATCAGGTTGGCCGCCGGGACGAAGTAGCGCTCGAACCCGAGGGTGAACGAGTGCATGCCGCGGTAGCCCGGAGTCCGATCCGCCTTGCCGTGCAGCACGCCGCCGCCCGGCTGCTGCATCTCGAACTCGTGACCCGGGAAGGCGTCCTTCGGGACGATGAAGAGCGACAGGCCCTTCGCGCCCTTCGCCATGTCGGGATCGGTGCGCGCCAGCAGCGCCAGCACGTTGGCGCGACCGGCGAAGGTGCACCACGCCTTGGCGCCGTTGATGAACCAGCCGGGCTTGCCGCCCTGCTCGCCGCGCTCCGCGCGGCACCGCACCGAGGCGACGTCGGAGCCGGTGTCCGGCTCGGTGACCGAGATGCCGACCATCAGGTCGCCCGCGGCGACCGGCGGCAGCCACTGCTGCTTCTGCTCCTCGGTGCCGCCCTTGAGCAGCGCCTTCGTGAGGATCTCGGGCCGCGTGATCAGGCTCCCGGCGGCGGCCAGCGAGGCCGTCGAGAGCTCCTCGGTGATGATGATCATCGGGCAGGTTGCCCATGCCCTGCCCGCCGTACTCCTCGGGCACCGACATCCCGAAGTAACCCAGCTCGCGCATGGCGTCGAGGATCGACTCCGGCACCAGGTCGTCGTGGCGGTGGATGTGCTCCGCGATCGGCGCCACTTCACGCCGGGCGAAGGCGCGAGCCGAGTCGCGCGCCATCTCGGCGAGGTCGCCGTCGATGTAGCCGTTGTTGGCGCCGCGCGTCCGGACGACCTCCTGCCCGATCTGCCGCAGGCGCGACTCGTGCTGGGCGGCGCGAACCGCCGCCACGACCTCGGGCGCGCCGATGGTCCGGTTCAGCAGCTCGTCGCTGACCCCGAAGTCATCCCGCTGCATGTCGATCATCGCGCGGAGCTTGCCGGCCATCTCGGCGGCGAACGCCGACGCCATTAGGTCGGTCGTGTCATCGCCCGCCCCCGCCTGCCGCCGCTCGGCCGCGTAATCCGCCAGGGCCTCGGCCGCGCGCGCCTCGGTGGCCGCATACGCCAGCCGCTCGGCGTGCACCTGATGATCGTCGATGGTCTTGCCGCCCTCGGTGACCCGGCGCCCGATCTCGAGCGCGGTGTCGACCGTGGCGCGCAATGCGGGAATGATGACGGACGCTTCGTTCGACATGGGAGCATCTAACATCTCCAAACGCGCAAAGGCCAGCCGCCCCGGGGGACGATTGACCACCGTGCGCGAGTGTCGTACTGCCCCGAGCCGCGACTTGTCGGGAGGGAGCGCAACATGGAGATTCGCAAGGTCGGCATCGTAGGCGCGGGACAGATGGGGCTCGGGATCGCCCAGGCGGCGGCCCGCGCCGGGTTCGACACCTTCATGGCGAAGGCGACGCCCGGACCCCTGGACGCCCCACGAAGCAGGGTCGAAAAGCAGCTGCAGAAGGAGGTCGAGAAGGGCAAGCTCACGGCCGCCGACCACGGCGCGTTGCTCGAGCGGCTCCACTGGACCACCCACCTCCACGACCTCGCCGAGGTCGACCTGGTGATCGAGTCGATCGTCGAGGAGCTGCCCGTCAAGGTCGAGCATTTCGGCCGGCTCGACGAGATCGTGAAGGACGACGCCATCTTCGCCACCAACACGTCCACTCTCACGGTCGCGGAGATCGCCGCGGCCACCCGGCGGCCGGAGCGCTTCGTGGGCCTGCATTTCTTCAACCCGGTACACGCCATGAAGCTGGTCGAGGTCGCCCCCGCCCTGCGGACGTCGGCGGAGACCGTGGACGCCTGTGTGGAGTTCGCCCGGCAGCTCGGCAAGACGCCGGTCGTGGTGAGCGACTCCACCGGGTACATCGTGAACCGGCTACTCGTGCCCTATATCGTCGACGCGATCGTCTGCCTCGAGCACGGGCTCGGTTCCATCGCCGACATCGACACCGCGATGCAGAATGGCGCCAACCACCCGATGGGACCACTGGCGCTGGCGGACTTCATCGGCCTCGACATCGTGTTCCACATGGCGTCGCTGCTCCACGACGAATACAAGGAAGCCCGCTTCGCGCCGCCCAGCCTGCTGCGGCGGATGGTCCTGGCCGGATTCCTCGGGCGCAAGGGCGGCAAAGGCTTCTACGACTACGGGCAGAACCCGCCCGCGCCGAACGAGGCGCTGGCGGCGCGCCGGAGCTGAGCCATGCGATTCTACGAATACGAAGCCAAGGCGCTCTTCGCGCGTCACGGCATCCCGCTGCTGAAGGGGAAGGTGATCCATTCGGCGGCCGAGGCCCGCGACGCCGCGGCCGAGATCGGCGGCCCGGTGGTGCTCAAGTCGCAGGTGCTGACCGGCGGCCGCATGAAGGCCGGCGGCGTCAAGTTCGCGGACGACCCGGCCACGGCCGCGGCGCACGCCGAGGCCATCCTGGCCCTCGAGATCAAGGGCCAGAAGCCGCGCGGCGTGCTGGTGGAGCAACGCGTGCCGGTGGTGCAGGAGTATTTCGCCGCGGTCACCTGGGACGGACGCCGGAAGCTGCCGGTGCTGATCTTCAGCGACATGGGCGGCATCGACATCGAGGAAGTGGCCGAGACCCATCCCGACCACGTCTCGACCACCCACATCTCCACCATCCTGCCCTTCTCGGCATACAAGGCGAAGGAGGCGGTTGGCGCGGTCGGCGTCAGCGGCGACGTGCTGAACCGCTTGACGCCCATCCTGGCGACGCTGGTCGAGGTGTTCCTGCGCTACGATCTGACGCTGGCCGAGATCAACCCGATTGGGCGCCTCGAGGACGGGCGCGTGCTGGTCCTCGATGGCCACGTGGACCTCGAGGGCGACGCGCGCGACAAGCACGCCGCGCTGTTGAAGGACCTCGGCCTCGGGAAGGAAGAGACCCGCGAGGCACGCCCTCCGACGGCCTTCGAGATCAAGGGCGCCGAGGTGGACGCATCGGACCATCGCGGTGTCGCCGGCAACGTGAAGGAGTTCGACGGCGACCTCGGCCTCGTGATCGGCGCCGGCGGCGGCTCGCTCACCCTCTTCGACGCCATCCGCAAGCACGGCGGGCGGCCGGCGAACTACTGCGAGATCGGCGGCAACCCGAGCGTCAAGAAGGCCTGCGAGCTCACCAAGCTGATCCTCTCCAAGCCCGGGGTGAAGAAGATCGCCGTGATGATGAACGTGGTGTCGAACACCCGCGTCGACATCGTCGCCCGCGGCGTGATCAAGGGCTGCATCGAGGCCGGCCGCACCCCGGCCGACACCATCGCGATCTTCCGCATCCCCGGCGCGTGGGAGGACGACGGGTTCAAGATCCTCCGCAAGTACGGCGTGGAGTACTGCGATCGCACGGTGTCCATGTACGATGCCGCCGGCCGGGCAGTGGCCAAGATGCAGGCGTAGGGCCGCGCCGACGCCGCGGTGGACGAGGCGCTCCGTGACGCCGTCGTCGAGACGGCGTGGGAGGTCCGTGCCAGCAGCGGGGGGCGGTACGTGAGCCACCGGGTGACGGTGACCGTCGAGTCCGCAACCGACGTGCTCGGCTTGTACGACCGCCTGTGCGTCGCCTGCGGCGTCGTCGCGGTGCTCTGAGCCGAACCGGTCGTGGCGCAAGAGCGGGATTGCACCGGCCCGTCCTCAAACGTATGTTTGAAGCACGTGTTGGACAGCCAAGACACCAAGCAACGCATCCTCGACGCGGCCGAGAAGTTGTTCTCCGATCAAGGCCTCGAGAAGGCGTCGCTCCGTGCCATCACGCTGGCGGCTGGGGTCAACGTGGCCGCGGTGAACTATCACTTCGGCTCGAAGCAGGCCCTGGTGCGCGAGCTCTTCGCGCGCCGCGTGATGCCCATCAACGCCGAACGGCTACGGCGGCTCGAGGCCGCCGAGACGGCGACCGGCGGCCGGCCGACGCCGCGCGCGATCGTCGAAGCCTTCGTCCGCCCGCTGCTCGAAGGCTTCGAGCAGCCGGACGACGTGCGACGACGCCTCGCGCAGCTCGTCGGGCAGTTCTTCGGCCAGGGTGTCGCCGTGGTGGAGCCGCTCCTCCGCGAGCAGTTCGGCGACGTCGGGCGGCGCTTTCTCGAGGCGCTCCAGCGGGCGCTCCCCGACGCCCCCGAGGACGAGATCACCTGGAGGTTCCAGTTCGCCATCGGGGTCGTCGGTCACGTCCTTTCCGGGCATCACACGCTCGACGTGATTCCCGACCACCGGCTCCGCGACGATGGGCCGGGCCGGCTCGCCCAGCGCGTCGTCGACTTCGTCACGGCCGGGCTGGAGGCCACGCTCGCTCCGGGCCAGCCGGCGAGTGCACGATGACACGCGCGCGGCTCCTCGAGATCGGGCTGCCGCTGGGGGCGCTCGCGGCGAGTGCCGTGCTGGCGGGGTTGCTCGTCGCCGCGCGGGCACCGGTCGAGACGGCGCCGTTCGAGGCCGTGGTGCCGCTCGTCCGCGTGGTGTCGGTCCGCCCCGAAGCCGTGCGTCTGGTGGTACACACACACGGCACCGTCGCGCCGCGGACCGAGAGCACCCTGGTGCCCGAAGTCGCTGGACGGGTGGAGTGGCTCTCCCCGGCGCTGGCGGCGGGCGGCTTCTTCGAGAAGGGCGAGCCGCTCATCCGGCTCGACCGGCGCGACCACGAGGTCCGGCTGCGTCGCGCCGAGGCGAGCCTCGCAGGCCTGCGCAGCCAAGCGGCGCTCGCCCGCCGCACCCACGAGCGCAGCCAGGTGCTCGCCGCCGACGGGCTCCTCGCCCGCCAGACCCTCGACGACACCGAGAACGCCGCGGCGGTGGCCGAGGCGGCGCGGCGCGAGGCCGAAGCCGCGCTCGAGCAGGCCCGGCGCGATCTCGAGCGTACGGTCCTGCACGCGCCGTTCGAAGGGCGAGTGCGCGAGAAGCATGTCGACGTCGGCCAGTTCGTCGAACGGGGCACACCCGTCGCCCGGCTGTACGCCGTCGACGCCGCGGAGATCCGTCTACCGATCCGCGACGCCGACGTGGCCCACCTCGACCTGCCGCTGTCGGGCGCCTCGGGGAGCACGACCCGCCCGGAGGTGATCCTGCGCGCGACCTTCGCCGGGGCGACCGAGACCTGGCGCGGTCGCATCGTGCGCACCGAAGGGGAGATCGATCCCAAGACACGCATGGTCAACGCCGTCGCGCGCGTCGACGACCCGTACGGACGCCGACGGCGGGACGGCGGGCCACCGCTCGCGGTCGGCATGTTCGTGGACGCGGAGATTCTCGGCCGCACGGTGCCCCAGGCCGTGGTCCTGCCACGGGCCGCGCTGCACGAGGGGAACCGCGTGCTGGTCGTGACCGACACGGATCGCCTCGTCGCGCAGCCGGTGACCGTGCTCCGCCTCGAGCACGACCGCGTCGTGCTGGCCGACGAACTCGCTCCGGGCACGCGGGTCTGCGTCTCGCCGGTCGCCGCGTTCGTCGACGACATGCAGGTCCGCACCGTCGAGGAATCGTCATGAGGCGGATCGTCGCCTGGTTCGCCGAGAACTCCGTGGCGGCCAATTTCCTGCTCTTCGTCGTCGTCACGGGAGGACTCCTGACCGCCCGGCGGGTCAAGCAGGAGGTCTTCCCCGAGGTGCGTCTCGACGTGGTGACGATCGCGGTGCCGTACCGCGGAGCAGCACCAGAAGAGGTCGAGGAAGGCGTGTGCGTCCGGATCGAGGAGGCGATCCAGGCGGTCGAGGGCATCAAGCGCATGCGATCGACCGCGGCCGAGGGCATGGGCGTCGTCGTGGTCGAGTTGCACCCCTGGGTCGACCCGACGCGCGCGCTCGACGAGATCAAGGCCGAGGTCGACGCCATCGACACCTTCCCTGTCGAGACCGAGCAGCCGGTCGTGAAACAGGCGGTCATGCGGGCGCAGGTCATCACCGTCGCAATCGCCGGTGACGCCGACGAGCACACCCTGCGCACGCTCGGCCAGCAGGTTCGCGACGACCTGGTCGCCATTCCCGGCATCACCCACGCGGAGCTGGCCAACGCGCGGCCCTACGAGGTGTCCATCGAAGTGTCGGAGACCCAGCTCCGGCGCCATCAACTCACCTTCGACGACGTCAGCGCCGCCGTGCGGCGCTCCTCGCTCGATCTCCCCGGCGGTTCGCTCAAGACGGCGGGCGGCGAGATTCTCCTGCGCACCAAAGGGCAGGCCTACCGGCAGCGGGATTTCGAGAATCTGGTGTTGGTGTCGCACCCCGACGGCACGCGCCTGCTGTTGAGTGACGTGGCTCGCGTGGTCGACGGCTTCGCGGACACCGACGTCCAGGCGCGGTTCGACGGCAAGCCCGCGGTCGTCGTGCAGGTGTTCCGGGTCGGCGACCAGGGTGCCCTCGACGTGGCCGCCAAGGTGAAGGAATACGTCGCCGCCGCGCAGCCCCGCATGCCGGACGGCATCACGTTGACGACCTGGGAGGACAACTCCCTGCTCCTCCGGGCACGACTGGACACCCTGCTCACCAACGCCCGGATGGGGTTCGTGCTGGTGCTCGTGGTCCTCGCCCTCTTTCTGCGGCTGCGCCTGGCGTTCTGGGTGGGGCTCGGCGTCCCGACGGCCATCCTCGGGACGCTCTGGATGCTGCCGTCACTCCAGGTGTCCGTGAACCTCCTCTCGCTCTTCGCGTTCGTCCTGGTCCTCGGCATCCTCGTCGACGACGCGATCGTGGTCGGCGAGAACGTGCACACCCATCAGGAGCGACCCGGAGAACCCCCGCTCCGCGCCGCCATCGACGGCACCTCCGAGGTCGCCGTTCCGGTGATCTTCGGCGTGCTCACGACCGTCGCCGCCTTCGGCCCGCTCCTCTTCATCCCGGGCGCGATGGGGAAACTGATCGCGTCGATCCCCCTGGTGGTCGTCACGGCGCTGCTGTTCTCGTTGGTGGAGTCGCAACTCATCTTGCCCGCGCACCTGGCGCACGGCCGGTCGGCGCGGCCGGCGCACCTGCCGGGGCGCCTGTGGCAACGCGTCCAGGCGGCCGTGGCGCGCGGGCTCGACCGCTTCCTCCGCACGGCCTACGACCCGTTCATCCGGCGCGCCATCGCCTGGCGGTATCTCACGGTCGCGATCGCCCTGGGCACCCTCGTGGTCACGGCAGGGCTGGTTGGCGGCGGATGGGTCCGCTTCGTCTTCTTCCCCGACGTCGAGGGCGACAACGTGGTCGCCTTCCTCACGATGCCGCTCGGCACGCCCGCGGAGGTGACCGCGCGGGCCATCGAGCGGCTCGAGGCCAGCGCCGAGGAGGTGCGACGCGAGTTCGATACGGAAGGAGCGGCCGCGACGGGCAGCGTCGTGCGTCACGTGCTGGCGTCGATCGGCGAACAGCCCTACCGCCGCCGGCAGGAGGAGGATCGCACGGGCCGCGTCGGCACCACCGTGAGCGCCGGACACGTGGGCGAGGTGAACCTCGAGCTCGCACCGTCGGAGGCGCGGCGGGTGTCGAGCGCCGAGGTCGCCCGGCGCTGGCGCGAGCGCACGGGGCCGGTGGCGGACGCGGTGGAGCTCAGCTTCACGGCCGCGCTCTTTACCGCCGGCGAGTCGATCAACGTCGAGCTGCGCGGTCGCGACGTCACGCAGCTGCGCGACGCCGCCGCGGCCCTCCGCACCCGGCTCGCAGCGTACCCGGGCGTCTACGACGTGACCGATTCCTTCCGCGGCGGCAAGCAGGAGCTGAAGCTCGGCATCCGCCCCGAGGCCGAGGCGCTCGGGGTGTCGCTCGCCGACCTCGCCCGCCAGGTCCGCCAGGCCTTCTACGGCGAGGAGGCGCAGCGCATCCAGCGCGGCCGCGACGACGTCCGCGTCATGGTGCGATACCCCGCCGAGGAGCGGCGGGCCCTCGGCGCCATCGAGCAGCTGCGCATCCGCCTGCCGGGCGGCACCGCCGTGCCGTTTCCTGCGGTGGCCGTCGTCGAACCCGGGCGCGGCTTCGCCACCGTCGAGCGGGCCGACCGGCAGCGCGTGGTGTCGGTCACGGCAGACGTCGACGAGCGCATCGTCACGGCCAACGACATCGTCGCGGACCTTCGCGCGAGCGTCCTGCCGGAGCTCGTGCGCGATCGGCCCCACGTCGGCTGGTCGATGCAGGGCGAGCAACGGGAGCAGCAGGAGTTCCTGGGCTCGCTCGGTCGCAACTTCCTCTTGGCGCTCCTCGTGATCTACGCCCTCCTGGCCGTCCCGCTGCGCTCCTACGTACAGCCCATGATCATCATGAGCGCCATCCCCTTCGGGATGGTGGGCGCGATCTGGGGTCATCTCCTCATGCGCTGGGAGCTCAGCATGTTCTCCGTCATCGGCGCGGTGGCGTTGGCCGGGGTCGTCGTGAACGACAGCCTGGTATTGGTGGACTACCTCAACCGCCGCGTGCGCGACGGCATCCCCGTCACCGAGGCGGCGGCGACCGCAGGCAGCGCCCGCTTTCGCGCGGTCCTCCTGACCTCGCTGACGACGTTCGCCGGACTGACCCCGTTGCTGCTCGAACGTAGCCTGCAGGCGCAGTTTCTGATCCCGATGGCGATCTCGCTCGCCTTCGGCGTGCTGCTGTCGACCGCCGTGAGCCTGGTGCTGGTTCCCGCACTCGCCCTGGTCGTCGATGATTGCATCCGGCTCGTGCAGCGCGGCGGGCCGGCAGCCGCTGCCGAGATCGGCACGCCGCCCACACCGCTCGTGCCGCGCGACGCGGCAGATCGTCCCCGGCGGCGCCGGGCTCACCCGACGATGTGATACCCCCCGTCGACGTGGCGAACCTCGGCCGTGATGCGCGAGTTCGGTCGCAGCAGGTGCGCCACCTCGAACGCCAGGTCTTCCGGCCGCGCGTTGCCCATCGGGGCGCGCTCCTGACACTGCGCCACCGCGTCGCGCAGGCCCTGGATGGCGCCGCCCGCCCGGCTCTCGGTATAGGGCGAGAACCGCACCGCGTTCACCCGGATGGCGTGCGACTTGCCGAGTTCCATCGCCAGCTCCACCGTGATGCGTTCGAGCGCCGCCTTCGCGACCCCGACGTTCTTGTAGGGGTGCGCGACGATGCGCTGGGCCCCCAGGTACGACAGCGCGACCACGGAGCCCCCGCGCTGGAGCACCTCGCGGTCGAGCAGCGGCCGCACCAGCGCGATCAGCGAGTAGGCCGAGACGTCCATGCAGGAAAGGAACTCGTCGCGCGTCACGTCGAGTAGCGGCTTCACGTCACCGCCGCGGATGGTCTTGTCCATGGCGATCGAGTGCAGCACGCCGTCGAGCAGCAGCCCCCGGTCCGCCAGCGTGGCCGCGAAGTCGTCGAGGCTCGCGTCCAGCGT
This sequence comes from uncultured delta proteobacterium, assembly GCA_963851365.1. Taxonomy (GTDB): domain Bacteria; phylum Desulfobacterota; class Binatia; order DP-6; family DP-6; genus CAVQLX01. The sequence goes on from CAWKPA010000005.1 coordinate 255,499, forward strand.
GACGTCGAGCGGGAAGGTCGGAACGTCGCCGCCGAGCGTCCCCGCGACGGTCGTCTGGAACGAGGTGTAGCTCGACTCGAGATAGCGCCGCGCCTTCTCCGAGAGCCCGGCATGATGCGGCGTCGGACCGAGACCGGCACACACGAGCTCGCTCCCCAGCCGCCGCAGCTCGTCGGCGACGAAGAGCGCCAACGATGCCTGGTCGACGATTCCCGTGACCAGAAACCGCCGGCCCTTGAGCGAGGCATACACGTCAGTTCACCTCCGGCGTGGTGCCGAAAATCATGCTCCCGACGGCAAACGCCACCAGCACGTATGCGAGAAACCCGATGACGACGACGCCGACGGCCCGACCCGTGTTGTCGTAGTCCAGGGCCTGGCGCACCGCGACCACCATCGCCACCACCATCCAGATCGTGACCGCGAACGCGACCACGCCGCCGATGCCGGGCACGAGTCCGAGCAGCGCCGCCATGCCCGGGGCGCTCGCGAAGCCGAGCGTCCGGAGCAACTGTCCGACGTCCGCATCGGTGCGCTGCCCCGGCAGGAGCCGCGTCCCGACGAGGTACGTGATGAACGCCCAGACGTACCACCCGGCGAGCCGCAAGATGGTGACGCCCACGAGACTGCCTGGGTGGGTTCGCGATGCGCCGAGCGCGATGCAGAGGCTGGAGAGCACGACGACGAGCGCGGCCTGCGCCGTCGCCGAGGTATCCGCTTCGACTTCCTCGTAGGTCGCCGGATCGAGCCGCGCCGCTCCCACCATCCGCCCCATCAGGGTTGCCATGGCCCAGACGGGTATGTCGTTCGGCGGGCGCACGCAACGGGCCGGACCGGCGCTGCCGTTCAGTGGCGCCCTGCCGGCTTGGCCCCGTCGAACAGCGACTTGTATTCGCCGTAGCCTTCGGCCTCCAGCTTGTCGACGGGGATGAAACGCAGTGCCGCGGAGTTGATGCAGTAGCGAAGGCCGGTGGGAGCCGGGCCATCCGGAAAGACGTGCCCCAGGTGCGAGTCGCCGGCCTTCGAGCGAACCTCGGTCCGACGCATGAACAGCTTGCTGTCCTCGTGCTCGACGATGCGGGTCCGATCCACCGGCTTCGTGAAGCTCGGCCAGCCGGTGCCCGAATCGAACTTGTCGCGCGAGCTGAAGAGCGGCTCGCCCGACACGACGTCGACATACAGCCCCTCTTCCTTGTTGTCCCAGTACGAGTTGCGGAACGGCGGTTCAGTGCCTTCGCGCTGCGTCACCTTGTACTGCTCGGGGGTGAGGCGCTGCTTGATCTCGTCTTCGCTCGGCTTGGCGTAGGTCTTCGTCGTCATGGTTCCTCCGGCCGCGGGGGCCCCCTGCTCGGCCGTCCAGCCCGGCCCCACCACGGCGGCGACACCGCCCAGGGCGCACAGGAACAGCATTGCTCGATGCGTCATGATCGTTGGATGCCCTTCCGCCCCCGAGGATACGGGTAGGAGTCCGACACGCAAGCCCGCGCTCCTCCGGGGAACGCTGCCGCCGGGCGGGCGCCCCGCAGATCACATGAAGTTTCGCGTGTGCAACGCCGAGATCGCCTCGGCCTCGCTGGCGGCGAACCCGAGCCGCGCGAGACGGGCGCGGCGGCCGTCGTCCATATCGCGCTGGAGTGCCTGGACCGCCGCCCATCCGTTCGCGACCGCATCGGGCGTGGCCGCCCCGCCAGCCAGCAGCACCAGGGCATCGAACACGTCGTCGTTGAGACCGGCCGTGGTTCGCAGCGCATGGTGGCGCTCCTCGGCGGCGCGCGCCAGGCGCGCGGTCAAGCTCGGATCGACCCCGACGTGGCGTTCGAGGTGCGACAGCGCGAACGCCACGTGTCGCGCCTCGTCCAGGCGCACGAGCTGTGCGATGCGTCGGGTGACTGCGTCCGGCGCATGACGCTCGAGAAAGGCCAGCAGGGACACGAAGGTCCCCTCTCCCATCACCGAGAGCAGGAACGCCGATACCGCGAAGTCCGGCTCCTCGAGGAGCGTCTGCAGCGACGCGCGCCCGCCGACCGTGGACAAGGCGAGCCCGACGCCGCCCAGCGTCGCGCGACGCGTGAACACGTCGACGTGCCGCGCTTCGTCCGCGATGGTGGCGGCAAGCACCTGCTGGACCTCGCGAAAATGCGGGTGCACCTGCCCGAGGAACCGCGCGGGCACCACCAGCGCGGCCTCCTCGTTTTCGATCAGGAACGTCATCACCTGGACGACGGCGTCCTCGACCGGTCCGGCCGGCAGGGGCGCGGTCCAGTCGATCGCGGTCGCCGGGTCCCACTGTGCCGCCGCGGCCTGCGCGTAGAGCCGCGGCGCGCGGTCGCTCCACACCTCGTCGCGGCGATCGAGCCGGAAGATGGGCGCCGGCCCGCCGGCCTCGACCCATGCCCCACGCGCGGCCAGGCCCCACCCGGGCGGCGGCCGCGCGGCGATCGCCCCGGGCTCGGCGGGATCCGCGCAGCCGGCCCGCTCCGCACCGACCCAGTGCGCGGACGGGGCGGACCCGCGTTCGACGACCCAGCCCACGGCGTCGTGGCCGCGCATGACGTGGCCCTGGGCGCGGCACCACGCGGCCAGGTGACCCTCGAGATCGGGATGCGTCCCGCGCACGACGACGCGATCGCCGGTCGCCACGGCCGCGAGCCCGAGGCGGACCAGGACGTGGGCGCCCGCATCGAAGCCGAGCCCGGCCAGCTCGACGGCCGGCCCCATCAGGGGCGGTAGTCCTCGGCCCGGATCGACCCGTCCGCGCCGTAGAACCCGAACCGGTCGACCGCGGCTTCCAGCTGACGATAGCCCTCCGTCCGCCCCGGACGCCACTCCTTCAACCCTTCCAGCTTGAGCAGCGGCCGCACCGTCGGGTCGTCGTACGACATGGCACGCAGCAAGGCGACGAACCGCTCGACCGCGGCCGGCGGCGCGTCGTCCAGCACGGTCATGGTGCAGTGGTCGTAGGGCTCGGTGCGGGCGAGCACGCGCACAGCCCCCGGCGGAATCATGCCCTCCTTGGCGAAGACCAGCTGGTGGCCGTCGATCACGCACGCGGCGTCGACCTCGCCCGCCAGCAACGCCTGCACCGCGTCGCGCTCGCCACCCACATGGTCGCCGTGCTTGCCCACCATGACGTCGAAGCGACGCACCGCGAACGCGCGGCCCGGCTCGAGGCCGAGCCCGGCCAGGTGCGCCAGCGGCAGCAGCGTCGCCTGCGGCGAGTCGACGGCGCCGGTCGCGACAGTGCGCCCGGCGAGCTGGGCCGGCTCGTGGACATCGCCGTCGCCGCGCACGAGCACCACCGATCGGAGGTTCTGATCGGTGTCGCGCATGACGACCGCCCGCGCGACGCGCCCCGCCGTGGCGGCGAGGCGCCGCCGGCGGACCCACGCGAGCGGGGAATCCCAGGTGGCGTGCACCTCCCCGGCCATGTGCGCGTCCGCCTGGCGCTCGTAATTCGAGAACAGCACGAAGTCGAACGGGAAGCCCTGCGCGGCGAACCAGGACTTGAAGCCCTCCCAGATGGTCACGACCTTGGGATCGTAGGCCACGGCCCCCAGCACGAACGGTTCCTGGCGCACCTGCGTCTCCTTCCCGTCACTGCGGTCTCGGAGACCGCAGCCTGCGACTCCTACCACACCGGGGCCTACCTTGACCCCCCCGGGACTGCGTGGTAGCTCCGCGCCCTCGCTGGGGAACGCCGCATGTCGATCCTGATCAACAAGGACACCACGGTCATCATCCAGGGCATCACGGGCCGCGAGGCCGTGAACCTGACCCGCGAAGGCCTGGACTACGGCACGAAGATCGTGGGCGGCGTCACGCCGGGCCGCGCCGGCCGCGATGTCTACGGCGTGCCGGTCTATGACTGCGTCCGGGACATCACCTCGAAGGTGCATGTCGACGGGTCCATCGTCACCGTGCCGCCGCGCTTCACGCGCGATGCCGTCTTCGAGGCCATCGAGGCGGGCGTCAAGATCATCGTCATCGTCACCGAGCGCATCCCGCGCGGCGAGGTGGCGCAGATGGTCGAACTGGCGAAACTGCGGGGCGCGCGCATCATCGGGCCGAACTGCCTCGGCATCCTGTCGCCGGACGAGGCCAAGATGGGCGGCCTCGGCGGCCCCGCGGTGAACGTCCGGCGCGCCTTCAAGAAGGGGCCGATCGGTGTCATGTCTCGCTCGGGCGGCATGACCACCGAGATCTGCAATACGCTGTCCGCGGCCGGTCTGGGCCAGTCCACGGCCGTCTCCATCGGCGGCGATGCGGTGATCGGCTCCACCTACGCGGAGCTGATGCCGCTGTTCGAAGCGGATCCGGAGACGAAAGCCATCGCCATCTACTCCGAGCCTGGCGGCCGGATGGAAGCCGAGCTGGCGGACTGGGTGCGTGAGAACAAGTCGCGACTGCCGATCGTCGCTTTCATGGCGGGTCGGTTCATGGACGAGATGCCCGGCATGCGCTTCGGGCACGCGGGCACCATCGTCGAGGGCAAGGCCGATACCACGGCCGACAAGATCGAGCGGATGCAGGCCGCGGGCATCTCCGTGGCGGAGCGCATCGAGGACATCCCGGCCCTCGTCGAGCAACGGTTGAAGGGACGTTGACCATGGCGGGCACGAAGCCGGGAATGTTCATCGACGTGCAGGTCGACCCCGCAGTCGCGGCCGACGCGGCGCTCGCCAAGACACTGGTCGAGGTGTGCCCCGTGAACATCTTCAAGCAGTCCGCCTCGGGCAGCCTCGAGATCGTCGAAGCCAACCTCGACGAGTGCACGCTGTGCGACCTCTGCATCAAAGCGACCCCCGCGGGCACGGTGCGGGTGGTCAAGCTCTACGAGTAGTCCGCGGCGGGGCTGCCGGCAGCCACTTTCTCACCCCCGGCGCCCTGATTATGGTGGGGTTTCATGCTCAGGGACGCGTTCGGTCACCTCCGCCCGATACGGTGGGCGATGATCAACCTCGGCGGCTACCTCACGGTGCTGCAGCTGCGCGTCCTGAACCGGCTGCGCATCGAAGGCATCGAGAACCTGAAGCGCCTCCCCGCGCGCGGTGTGCTGCTGGTCTCGAACCACCTCACCTACTATATGGACTCGATCGTCGTCTTCCACTCGGTGAGTTACCTGCGCCGCCCCTACCTGGTGTGGCCGCGTACCAACCTCTACATCGTCGCCGCGCTCGAGACGATGAAATCGAGCGGCTGGCTGCCGCGGCTGATGGCCTACAACGGCACCATTTGCGTGAAGCGCACGTGGAAGGACGGCGATCAGGCGGTCGACCGCAAGGTCGACCCCGAGGATATCGCGAACATCGACACCGGGCTCCGCAGTGGCTGGGTGCTCACCTATCCGCAGGGCACGACGACGCCCGGGGCGCCAGGTCGCATCGGCTGCGCCAAGATCATCAAGCGCTTCCGCCCCATCGTGGTGCCGGTGCGGCTCGACGGGCTGCGCGAGGCCTTCGACAAGACCGGCCTCAGGCTCCGCAAGACCGGGCGGGAGCTCGCCGTGCGCTACGGCCGCCCGCTCGACATCGACTACGAACAGTCCGAGTCGGCGATCCTGCGCACCGTGATGGCAGGCATCGGCGAGGCGTAGCGGCGGCGCGGCCGCGACGCGGGCGCCCCCGGATTGCGTGCCCCACCGGCCTCGTCTATCTGACGGCCCATGCGAAGCCCTCGAGATTTCTTCAAGCCGCTCGCGCTCGGCGCGCCCGACCCGGTGCGCGAGATTCCCGTCACGCCGTCCCGCAGCATCCACTTCTTCGACCCGTCGAACGAGAAGATGGCGGCGAAGCTCCCGGACCTCGCCAAACAGGCCGACATCCTGCTGGGCAACCTCGAAGACGCCATCTCCGCCGACAAGAAGATCGCCGCGCGCGAGGGGCTGGTGCGGATCGGCCGCGAAGTCGACCTCGGGGACACGCCGCTGTGGACCCGGATCAACAGCCTCGACAGCCCATGGTGCCTGGACGACCTCTGCACGCTGGTCGAGACCATCGGCAACCGGCTCGACGTCGTCATGGTGCCCAAAGTGGAGGGGCCGTGGGACATCCACTACGTGGACCGCCTGCTCGCCCAGCTCGAAGGCAAGCACAAGGTGCGGCGGCCGATCCTGGTGCACGCCATCCTGGAGACCGCCCAGGGCGTCACCCACGTGGAAGAGATCTGTGCCGCCAGCCCGCGCGTCCAGGGCGTGAGCTTCGGTCCCGCCGACCTGGCCGCGTCCCGCCGGATGAAGACGACGCGCGTCGGCGGCGGCCACCCGGCGTACCTCGTGCGCAGCGACCCCGCCAAGGCGAATCCCGACGCGCCGCGCCCCACGGCACAGCAGGACCCGTGGCACTATTCCATCGCCCGCATGGTCGACGCGTGTACCGCACACGGCGCCCTGCCCTTCTACGGGCCGTTCGGCGACATTGCCGACGCGCTGGGCTGCGAAGACCAGTTCCGGGCGGCGTTCCTGCTGGGCTGCGTGGGGGCCTGGTCGTTGCACCCGAGTCAGCTCGCCATCGCCAAGAAGGTGTTCAGCCCGCCGGTCGACGAGGTGAAGTTCGCCCTCAAGGTGCTGGAAGCCATCCCGGACGGCCGCGGCGTCCACATGATCGACGGCAAGATGCAGGACGACGCCACCTGGAAGCAGTGCAAGGTGATGGTGAACCTGGCCCAGATGCTTGCGGCCAAGGATCCGGAGCTGAAGGCGGCCTACGGGCTCTGAGGATCCCGATGCGGCTCGCGGGCGAACGGGTGCTCGTCACCGGCTCGACCGCGGGCATCGGTCGGGCCGTCGCCGTCCGCTGCGCCGCCGAGGGGGCGCTGGTCTGCGTGCACGGCCGTGACACCGCTCGCGGCGAGACAGTCGTGCGCGAGATCGGAGCGCGCGGCGGCCACGCGACGTTCGTCCCCGCCGACCTCGCCCAGGAGGCCGCCTGCACGACGCTGGTCGATACCGCCGCCGGCCGGCTCGGCGGGCTCACCGTCCTGGTCAACAACGCCGCGATCGGCGGCACGCCCCGCCCCGTCGCCGCGCTCGACACGGCCGACTGGGAGCGGGTGCTGCGCATCAACCTGACGGCCGTCGCGTGGCTCTGCCGCGCCGCCGTGCCACACCTGCTGCGCGCCGGCCACGGGTCGATCGTGAACGTCTCGTCACGTCAGGCGGAGCGCGCCAGCCCCGGGCTGGCCCCGTACGTCGCGAGCAAGGGCGGCCTGAACGCCCTCACCCGCGCCATAGCCGTCGATTACGGCCGCCAGGGCATTCGGTGCAACGCGCTCTCGGTCGGATACGTGATGAACGACCGGCGCGACGAGGCGATGACGCCGCAACGACGAGCGGACCTTCACGCCATGCACCTCACCCGGCTGGGCGAGCCCGACGACGTCGCACACGCAGTGGTCTGGCTCGCGAGCGGGGAGAGCGGCTTCGTCACGGGCACGCTCATCCCCGTCGACGGCGGCGCCACGATCGCCCGCGGTCGGACCCTCGGCTGAGCGCCGGCCGCCGGACTGCCCGTCCCGTCGCCGGCAACGGAACGCTGTGGTAGGTGCTCCCTCCCATGACGACCCGCGAGTCCACGCCCGGCCTTCTCGCCGGCGTCCGTATCGTCGAGAGCGCGCTGCTCGGGCCAGGCGCCGTCGGCATGCACCTGGCCGACTTGGGCGCCCAGGTGATCAAGGTGGAGGCCCCTGGCGGCGATTACGTCCGCAAGATGGCGTTTCCCATCGTCGACGGCATCTCGCTGCTGCACTGGCACCTGAACCGGGGCAAACAGAGCATCGTGCTCGACCTGCGGACGCCGGAAGGCGTGGAGACCTACCGGGAGCTGGTGCGCGGCGCCGACGCGGTGATCGAGGGCATGCGACCCGGCGCCCTGGCGCGCCGCGGACTCGGCTACGAACAGCTGCGCGGCCTCAACCCGAGGATCGTCTGCTGCACCATCACGGGCTACGGCATGACCGGCCCGTACAAGGACATGCCCAGCCATGGCATCGCGTACGACGCGTGGGCCGGCGTGGCGCGCCCGACGACGTCGGACGACGGCTTCCCGACCCTCCCCTCCTACACCGCGATCGGGATCAACGCCGGACCGCTCTATGCCGCCCTCGGCATCTGCGCCGCCATCATCCGCGCCCGGACGACTGGTCAGGGCTGCTGGTTCGAGGTGGCGCAGAGCGACGCCGCCGCGGCGTTCAACTGGAACGGCATCGAGGGCAACAAGGCCTACGAGCGACCGGAGGACGAGGTCACCGGCAACGACGGCGACGGCAAAGGTGCGCGCCGCCCCGTCGGCGATGACAGCATGAAGGAGTCCGTGCGCTACCAGTACTACCGCTCGTCCGACGGTCTCGTGCTCTTCATGGCCTCCGAGCGCGAGTTCTGGAAGAACTTCTGTGAGGGCGTTGGCCGGCCGGATCTCTTCACCGCCAACCCGGGCGCGAAATACGCAGACCACGCCCGGGGCAACGTGGCGCTGCGCCACGAGTTGGCGGGCATCTTCGCCGGTCGCACGACCGTCGAGTGGGTGGCGTTCGGCCGGCAGGTCAACACGCCCATCTGCCCGGTCAACTCGGTCAAGACCCTCCCGCAGGACCCGCAGTTCCAGGCTCGCCTGGCCATGCGCCCGTGGCAAGAGGCTGGCACCGACCTGATGCCGTCGCCAATCAAACCGATCGGCGAATCGCTGCCGACTCCGGGCGTCGCAGCGCGCGAGCCGGGCCGCGACACCGCGGCGGTGCTGCGCGACGTCCTGGGCTACGACGACGCGCGGATCGCGGCGCTGCGGCAGGCGGGCGCGCTCGGCTGAGCGGAACGCCTCGCGCCCACGCTCAGGGACAGCTGAGCCCGCCGCGCAGCGCGCGGAGGTCCTGCGCCAGCGTCGCGAGCTGCGCGGCGGTGTCCGGGCTGCGCGCCAGCCCGCCGCTCGCGCGCCTGAGCGAACCGAGCGCGCGTTCCACGCGCCGCGCCGCCCCGCGCACCATCGTGCGCGCTTTCCCGGTCCGACCCGACGCGCACTGGGCAGCCGCGCGCTGCACCCGCACCGTGGCGGCTCGCAGGTGGCGTCCAGCCGCCCGCACGCGCGCATCGCCGATCAGGGCGAGACTGTCCAGACCGGCGGTGGCTTCTTCCAGCCGGCACCCGATCGGGGCGAGCCCCGTCCCCGGGCACCCGGGCGCGGGCGGCGTGCCGTCGCCCCCCGGTGACGCCGCAAGCGTCGTCGACGTCGTGGCGGACACCGTGGTCGTGGACGCGGCCCCGGCGGTCGTACTCGTCGTCGACGCGGCCACGCCGGTCGTCGTGGTCGTGACGGTGGTCGTCGTCACCGTCGTCGGCGTGGGGCCAGAGCCCGAGAAGACCGCCGTGTAGGTGGCGTCGACGGCCGGCGTGGCGATCGTGTGCACCTGGACCCCGCCGTCCGACCATGCCGTGAACGTGTAGCCGCCCTGCGGCGACGGCGCCCCGATCGTGCGCACCACGCCCACCACGCCCTCCACCACGAGGGGCGTCGGCCGCGGCTGCCCGTCCAGCGTCACCTGCAGCCCGGCCGGCTGCGTCTCGATGGTCATCCGCACGGTCGCCGGTGGGACGTCGGCCCATGCCTCACCGGTCAGGCCCGTCGAGTCCGTCGCCCGCAGGTAGACACGGTACCACACGTCCGCCGCCGTCTCGCCGGTCGTCGCCGTCACGAAGCCCTGCGGCGATCCGACCAGCTCGGCCACGTAGGGGTGCCAGTGGTCCGCGTGATGGAACCGCACCTCCCATCGCAACGCGCTGGCCGGCAGTGGTCCGTCTTCCGCGTCCGTCGCACTCCCCGCCAACTCGATCGTCTGGCCTCCCACGAACGGTGCCCCGGTCGGCTGGCCGATGCGGACCACGGGCGGGGTGCCAACGGTGATCGGCGTCTCGACGACGTCGCTCCCCGTGCCGTCCGAGACGGTCAGGCGGACCGTATAGAGTCCCGGGTTCACGTAGGTGTGGGACGTCGTCGGCCCGGTGGCCCCAGGCGTTCCGTCCCCGAACGTCCACGCGTAGGTGAGCGCCTCGCCGTCGGGATCCGACGAACCCGTGCTGGAAAACTGCACGGCAAGCGGGGCGGCCCCCTGGGCGGGCACGGCGGCCATGCGAGCCACAGGGGGATGATTCGCCCCCGCCCCCGTGATCCGGCGGACCACCCCGCCGTCGATGTCCACCAGGTAGAGGGCCCCGTCGGCCCCGGCGATCAGGTCCGTCACCGAGCCCATGTCCGTCGCGAACGGCTCGTTCCGGACTATCGTGACGCCGTCGGCACCGAGCACCACGCGACGAATCCACTTGTTGCCGTAATCGGCGAAGAACCAGCTCTGCTGGAAGTCTCCCGGGAAGTTGGTCTCCGACCCGAAGTCGCCACCGGTGACGGAGCTGCCGTAGAACGGCCCGTCGGTCCGATTGGTGAAGTGGGGATAGACGTACACGGGACGCACGAACTCCGGATACATGCCCGCGCTGAAGTCTCCTTCGGTCACCGGCCAGCCGTAGTTGCCGCCGGACACGATCCAGTCGATCTCCTCCCAGAGCGACGCCCCCACGTCACCGCAGAAGAGACGCCCGTCCGGATGGAAGCGGCATCGCCACGGGTTGCGCAGCCCGAGGGCGTAGATCTCCGCACGGACGCCGAACAGGCCCACGAAGGGATTGTCGAACGGCACCCCGCCCGTGGGTTCGATGCGCAGCACCTTCCCGTTCAACGATTCCAGGCTCTGCGCCTTCTCGGGCGACCGGCCGCCGTCCCCGACCGTCACGTACAGCTTGCCGTCCAGCGGTCCGAACCCGAGCCAACCCGCATTGTGATTGCCCGCATCGGAATCGATGTCGTCGAGCAGCACCAGCTGGCTTCCCGGATCGGCCCGGTTCGGGTCACCCTGCTGGCCGACCGTGAATCGCGCCACCCGGTTCTTGACGCTCTCGCAATACCCCGACGCTGGCGTCTTGCAGACCGAGAAGTAGACGTACAGGTACGGAGAAGCTGGAAATCCCGGGTCGAACGCCAGGCCCAGTACTCCATGTTCCGCAGAGGTTTCGAAGTACGCGGGACCTGCCACGGCCTGCTTCAGATCGAGCAGCGGCGCCGCCAACAGGTTCCCGTTCGCGATCAGCCGGATGCGCCCGGCGGCGCGTTCGGCCACGGCGACGCGCCCGTCCGGCGCCGCCGCCAACGCCACCGGCTGGGACAGCCCAGCGGCCACTGTGGTGAGCTGAAATTCGGCCGGGACTGCCGCGTGACCGATCGACACGATGGCGAATAGCGCGAGCGCGACGGCGAGGAGGTGGCGGTGGAAGCGCATGACGGTATTGCTCGGACCCGGGCGAACCGCCCGATAACGTACGCCGAATCGCCCTCCCCCGGCAACCACGACTTCGGCCATCGACACGCGGCGTGCCTTAGACAGCCGCAGGCGACCACGCGGGCGCTCGTCTGTCGCCCCCAGCCTCGGTCTGCTACCTTCTTTCCGGTAAGTTTTTGAACCAGCAGGGAATGCGGAGGAGGGGCGCTGCGTGATGCGACCGCTGGACACCCGCAAGCAGGCCGTGCTGGCGGTGCTGATCTGCCTCGGCGCGGCGGGCGCGACGCCCGCCGCGCCGCGGGCACGGTACTGGGTGGCACCCGACGGCGACGACGCGGCCTCCGGGTCCCGCGCCCGCCCCTTCGCCTCGCTCGAGCGGGCGCGCGACGCCGCCAGGGCGACTGGTGCGGGCGGCGTCGTCGTCACGCTCCGGGGCGGGACGTACCGGCTGCCGCGCCCCCTCGAGCTCGACCACCGCGACGACGGGCTGGTGTTCCGTGCGGCGCCGGGCGAAACGCCGGTCGTGAGCGGCGCCCGCGCCATCGGCGGGTGGGTGCCGTTCGCGGGGCGCATCCACCGCGCCGCGGTCGGCGCGGTCGCGACCCGGCAACTCTGGGTGAACGGCCGGCGGGCGACGCGGGCCCGCACGGCGGACTATCCGGCCAGCTTTCGGCCGACCATCGACACGCTGCCGGGCGCCCCGCAGGGCGGCATCGAATACCTGCCGAACCCCTTCTTGAACCCGCCCGGCTACGCCGACCCGCACCGCTGGACCAATCCGCAGGACGTCGAAGCGGTGATCGTCACCCAGTGGAAGATGGCCAGTTGCCCCCTCGACCGTGTCGTCCCGGCCCCCCTCCTCGGCACCGGCGCGCTCGTCGTCCGCGAGCCGTGCTGGACCAACGCCAACGTCTTCCGCGATCCGCGGACCGGCGCGCCGGGCATCTGGAGCTTCTGGCAGGTGACGCGCTTCGAGAACGCGCTCCAGTTCCTGGACGAACCGGGCGAGTGGTACCTCGACCGCGCGACGGGGCACCTCTACTATTGGCCGCTCTGGGGCGAAGACCTGTCCACCGCGCTGGTCGAGCTGCCCGTCCTCGAGACCCTCGTCGACATCCACGGCACGGCGGAGCGACCGGCGTCGCGCCTGCGGTTCTCCGGCATCACCTTCACCGGCGCCACCTGGCTCGGGCCGAGCGGCCCCGACGGCTACGTCGCCGACCAGAGCGGCTTTCATCTGACCGGCACGGGCCATGGGCCGAACTACATCGGCCATGTGCAGCACGTCACGCGCACGCCGGGAGCCATCCGCGTGCGCTTCGGCCGCGACGTCACGTTCTCCGACAACGTCTTCGCCCACCTCGGCGCCGTGGCCGTCGACCTGGTCACCGGTTGCCAGGGCACACGCATCCGCCGCAACGTCTTCCGGGATGTCTCGGCGGCGGCGATCCAGCTCGGCGGGGTCTCGGCCGACGAAGCGCGCCCGGCGACCGCCGCGGGGGTGACCCGCGACACCGTCGTCGCCGGCAACCACATCTATCGGACCGGGCGGGACTACGTGGACGCCGCCGCGATCTTCGTCGGTTTCACCGCCCGCACGCGCATCGCGCGCAACACGATCATCGACACGCCATGGTCGGGGATCGCGATGGGCTGGGGCTGGGGCCTGCTCGACGAAGGCGGCTTCCCGGGTTTGCCCGGGGCGGCCCGGGGCCAGTGGGGCGAGTTCGACACCCCGACCGTTGCCCGCGACAACCGCATCGTGCGCAACCGGATCGAAGACTTCCTCCAGGTGGTCTGGGACGGCGGCGCCATCTACACCACCGGGCGCCAGGGCCCGTCGATGGCGCGCGGCACGCTCATCGCCGGCAACGTCGCGATGGGCAAACGGCCCGCCGCCGGCGGCAACACCTTCTACACCGACGGCGGGTCGCGCTACGTCACCCTGCGGGGCAACGTCTCCGTCGACAACCCCGTGGGCTTCGTCTCCCTGGGCCCGTGCCCCAGTCCGCTCGATCCCCTATCCTTCCCGCCGCTGTGCGTGGCCGACCTGTTGCCCTACGGCAGCGACACGGGCGGGTGCGTCACGTATGGAGACATCCGCTATCACGGCAATTGGTGGCTCGATCCCACCTTCTTCGACATCTGTCCGTACCGCGACGACGACGGCATCTCGTACCCGGTGCGTCTCCGCTATGCCCGGAATCGCGTGATCCGCGGGGCGCGTGACGTTCCCGCCGCCGTGCTGCGCCGGGCCGGCAGTCGCCTCCTGCGGTGAGCCGCCCCGCAACGGGCGTCCTTGGGGCATCGCGTTGCATCGCCGGTGGCGACCACCGATAACCCACTCCCATGCAGATCGTTCGGCACATGGTCGTCTCCGTCGACTACACGCTCACCGACGACGCCGGCACGGTTCTCGACACGTCGCGCGGCGCGGAGCCGCTCTCGTACATCCACGGCATCGGCCAGATCGTCCCGGGCCTGGAGCGCGCCCTCGACGGCCACGTGGCGGGTGATGCGGTCCGGGTGCGGCTCGAACCGGCAGACGCCTACGGCGAACGGGACGACGGGCGGGTCCACCGGGCGGCACGCGCGCAGTTCGGCGCCCAACCACCGGAGGTCGGGATGCGCGTCGAGGCCAGCGGCCCGGATGGCACGGACGTCCTCACCATCGTCGCCGTCGAGGGCGACGTCGTGACGCTCGACGGCAACCATCCGCTCGCGGGCATGCCCCTCACCTTCGACGTGACGATCATCGGCGTCCGCGCCGCCACGCCCCAGGAGATCACGCACGGCCACGCCCACGGGCCCGGCGGCGCGGATCACTGACACGCGCCGCGCGGGTTGCCTTGCGAGAGGCGCGGCGCCCCTGATAGACCGCTCCGCGCCATGCTCACCCGTGTGCATCACGTCGGGCTCGTCGTACGCCGTCTCGAGGACGGACTGGCCTTCTGGCAGGACGCACTCGGGCTCCACGTCTCGAAGCAGGCCACCGTGCCGGACCAGGGCGTCAAGGCGGCCCTCCTGCCGATCGGGCGCAGCGAGATCGAGCTGCTCGAGCCGATCGACCCGGCCGGCGGCGTCGCGAAGTTCCTCGCGAAGCGCGGCGAGGGCCTGCACCACGTCTGCTTCGAGACGGCGGACGTGGCGGGCGAACTCCGCCGCGCCCGCGACAGCGGCTTCCCGCTGATCGATGAGGCGCCTCGCCCCGGACTGGCCGGCACCATCTGCTTCCTGCACCCGAAGGGCACTCGCGGCGTGCTGGTCGAGTTCGCCACCCCACCGCCCGGCGAGACGCATCACGACGCAGCAGGCCACGGCGGGCTCGCGCTGGCCGAAGTGACCGCGCGCCATCAGGAGGTCGCCGGCGCCGCGGAGCTGTTCGCGACACGGCTCGGCCTCGAACGGGTCGCGGACGACGCCGTCCGCGTGGGTGGCGTGCGGCTGCGGTTCTTCGCAGAGCCGGACGCGAGCGACGGTCTCGCCGGGCTCGTCATCGAAGCCGCCAACCTCGGTGAGGCGCGCGCGGCCCTCGCGGCCCACGGCGTCGGCGCCGGGACGGGGCCGGTCGATCTCGATCCGGTCCGGTGTCACGGCGTTCCGCTTCGCCTCCAGGCGCGCGGCTGAGCGCGACGACGTCATGGAGTGGATCACGTCCCTGCTCGACGTCTTTCTCCACCTCGACCAGCACCTGAACACGTGGGCCACGACACTTGGGCCCTGGCTCTATCTCGTGCTCTTCCTCGTGGTCTTCTGTGAGACGGGGCTCGTCGTGACCCCGTTCCTGCCAGGCGATTCCCTGTTGTTCGCGGTGGGTGCGCTGGCCTCGATCGCGGGCTCCCCGCTCTCGCTGCCGCTGATCCTCTTCCTGCTCTGGGTCGCCGCGGTGCTGGGCGACGCCGTCAACTACTCGATCGGGCACTACGTCGGTCCGCGGGTCTTCTCGAGCCCGCGATCCTGGCTCCTCAACCCGGAGCACATCCGTCGGACGCAGGAGTTCTACGCCAAGCACGGCGGCAAGACGATCTTCCTCGCCCGCTTCGTGCCGATCGTGCGCACGTTCGCGCCCTTCATCGCGGGTATCGGCAAGATGGCCTACTCGCACTTCGCGATGTGGAACGTGACCGGAGCCTTCGTCTGGGTGTTCGGCCTCGTGCTCGCCGGGTACTACTTCGGCCGCATCCCGGTCGTCCAGGAGCACTTCGAGACCGTGATCCTGGCAATCATCGCCCTGTCGCTGCTCCCCGTCGTCTTCGAGTGGCTGCGGGCTCGGCGCGCCCGCCCCGCGTGACGCGCCGGCCGCGTCGCCTGGCTTGACCGGACCGGCGACAGGCTCGATACCACTGCGCATGACGGAGCGCGTGCACATCACGATGGCGGACGGCGTCGCCGACGTCCGGCTGAACCGCCCGGAGAAGCTGAACGCCCTCGACCCGTCCATGTTCGAGGGACTGGTCGAGGCCGGACACCGCCTCGCCGCCGAGCGGTCGCTGCGAGCGATCGTGCTCTCCGGCGAGGGACGCGGGTTCTGCGCCGGCCTCGACTTCGCCAGCTTCATGGCGATGGGCGCCGAGGGCGGGCCGCGGCTGCTCGCGCGCGACGGTACCGGCATCGTCAACGCGGCCCAACGCGCGGCCTGGATCTGGACCGAGGTGCCCGTGCCGGTGATCGCGGCGATCCACGGCGTGGCGTACGGTGGCGGGCTGCAGATCGCGCTGGCGGCCGACATCCGGCTGGTCACGCCCGAGGCGCAGCTTTCGGTCATGGAGATCCGCTGGGGCCTCATCCCCGACATGACGGGCACGCAGACACTCCGCCACCTCGTCCGGCTCGACGTCGCCAAGGAGCTGACCTTCTCCGGGCGGATCGTCACCGGCCACGAAGCGGTCGCCCTCGGCCTCGCGACGCGCGTGGAGGCGTCGCCCCGCGACGCGGCCCTGGGGCTCGCCCGCGAGATCGCCCAGCGCTCCCCGGACGCCATCCGTGCCGGCAAGCGGCTGCTGGATGCGAGCGTGGCCGTCCCCCGCGAAGACGGCATGCGACTCGAGGAGGAGCTGCAACGCCGGCTCATCGGCTCCCCGAACCAGTTGGAGGCGGTGCAGGCCAACCTGGAACGACGCCCGCCGCGGTTCGCCGACCCCGAGTGACGCCGTGAACAACGTCAAGGTGTTCGTGCTGATGGCCGGGCTCACCGGCCTGCTGGTGGCGATCGGCGGCGCGCTCGGCGGCAGTCAGGGCGCGGTCGTCGCCTTCTTGTTCGCAGCCGTGTCGAACTTCGTGATGTTCTTCTCGTCGGCGTCGATGGTGCTGCGTGCGTATCGCGCCCAGGTCGTCGGGCCTACCCAGGCGCCCGAGCTCTACGCACTGGTCGACGGGTTGCGCCAACGCGCCGGGCTGCCCATGCCGACGCTGGCGGTGGCGCCGCACCGGCAGCCCAACGCTTTCGCCACGGGCCGCAACGCCAGCAACGCAGTCGTGTGCGTGACGCAGGGCCTCCTCGAGCTGGTCGACCGCAATGAGCTGTCCGGTGTGCTGGCCCACGAACTGGCCCACGTGAAGAACCGCGACATGCTGCTCCAGACGGTGACCGCCACCTTGGCGGGCGCCGTCAGCAACCTGGCCCGCTTCGAGATCATGACCCGGCGGCCGGACCCGAACGGCCAGCCAGCGGCCGGCCCGCTCATGGTCATGTTCGGGCCGCTCGCCGCCATGATGATCCAGTTCGCCATCAGCCGGCAGCGCGAGTTCGACGCCGATCGGGTGGGCGCGGAGATCTCGGGACAGCCCCTGGCGCTGGCCAGCGCGCTCCAGAAGCTCGACGCCGCCGCGCGCCGCATCCCGATGAACATCCCCCCCGCACTGGCGCCGCTGGCGCAGGTGAACCCGCTCTCGGCCTTCCGTCCGGGCGGCATGGCGACCCTGTTCGCCACCCACCCGCCGACCGCCGACCGGGTCGCCCGCCTGCACGACATGGCGCGCGGCGGTCGCGACGTCTAGCCCGCCGGCGCCGCCCTCCCGCGTCGCCGCCGCGGCCGGGCCGGCTCGCTAGCGGAGGCGCGCCCGGATCGCAGTCAGGGCGGCGTCTTCGAGGTCCTCGTAGATGCGGCGCTCCACCTCTGCCGGCGGCAGGGCGGCCAGCGTGCGGTCGAGCTCCTCGACGCCGAAGCACCCGTAGCGCTCGGCGATCGCCTTGGCGAGAAAGTGTCGCTCGCGGGCGCGGAGCGCCGCCGCGGTGGGAGCCGGCACGTGCTCGGCGAGGAAGGTCGCGAGCTCGGCGACCCCGGTGCCGCGCAGCGCGCTCGTCCGGAAGACGCGCAGCGGAAGTCCATCGCGGCGCGCACCGACCCGGACGCTCTGCAACGCGGTCTCCAGCTCGTACACGCTGCGGCGCGCGAGGCGCTCCTCATCACACTTGTTGACCACGAAGAGGTCGGGAATCTCCATGACGCCGGCCTTCAGGAACTGCACGTGGTCACCCGACAACGGCTGCAGCACCAGCGCCGTCGCGTCCGCCAACTGTGTGATCTCGATCTCGCTCTGCCCGATGCCGACCGTCTCCACGAAGACGAAGTCGAACAGATGCCGCAGCAGCCGCGTCACGGCGAAGGTGCGGCGCCCCACCCCGCCCAGGTCGCCCTGCGTCGCCTGCGAGCGGAAGAAGATGCGCGGCTCGCCGACGGGGAAGTGCGTACGCAGCCGGTCACCCAGGAGCGCGCCGCCGGACTCGACGCTGGACGGGTCGATGGCGAGCACGGCCACGCGGACCGTGGGCCCCGCCTCGAGGAGCGCGAGGGCCAGCCGGCCGATCAGGCTCGATTTCCCCGCCCCTGGAGTCCCGGTGACGCCGACGATGCGGGCACGCAGCGGGTAGGTCGCCGCCTCCGCGCGCAGGTGCCGGAAGAGCGCGGCACGGCGCGCGCGACCCGCGTCGTGCTCCTGCTCGACCAACGAGATCAGGCGGGCCAGGGGGTGCTTCTCGAGGCCCGCGGCGCGCGTGAGCAGCCGCAGCGTTTGCGCGTCGGCCGACGCCGCGGCTGTGGCCGCCTCAGGCACTGGCGGCGTGGACGGCCTGCGCCGCCGGCGGCGCACCGATGACGTCGAGGATGCGGTCCATCACCCCCATCAGATCGAAGTCGCGCGGCGTGAAGACGGCCTTCACGCCGAGCCGCTTCAGGGCGGCCATGTCGGCATCCGGCACGATGCCCCCCAGCACCACCGGGATGTCGTCGCGGGCGCCCTGACGCGCGAGCTCGTCGAGCACCAGCTTCGCGACCTCGACGTGCGAGCCCGACAACACCGACAGCCCGAGGACGGAGGCGTCCTCCTCCACCGCCGATTGCACGATCTCGCCCGGCGTCATGCGGATGCCGCCGTAGACCACGTCGAACCCGGCATGACGGGCCGCGACCGCAATCATCTCGGAGCCGTTCGAATGGCCGTCGAGCCCAGGCTTGCCGACCACGATGCGCGGCCGCGTCCCGTGGGCGTCGGTCCAGGCCGCGACCCGGGCCCGCACGGCGGCCACCCGGTCGGTCTCGAGCCGGAGCTGCTGGCCCTCCACGCCGGTGGCCGGCCGGAATTCCCCGAACACCTCGCGCAGCGTGCCGGCCCACTCGCCGGTGGTGACGCGCGCCTTGGCGCACGCGATCGACAGCGGCATCAGGTTTCCGCCAGCCGTCGCCACGTCGCGCAGCTGCCTGAGCGCCGTGTCGACCTCCGCCTGGTTGCGGCGCGCCTTGGTCGCCTGCAGCATCTCGAGCGTCTCCGCCGCCGACTGAGGATCCACCCGGAAGATGCCGCCGTCGTCGCCGGCCAGTAGCGGGCTCGGCAGGCCGTCGGTCCACTTGTTGCGCCCCACCACCGTAACGTCGCCGGCGTTGATGCGGGCCAGCCGCTCGGCCTGGCTGCCCACCAGCGCCGCCTTCATGTAGCCGGACTCGATGGCCGCGATGGCCCCGCCCAGCTCATCGATCTTCTTGATTTCGTCCCACGCCGCGGCCTTCAGCGCCGCCACTTTGGAGGCCACCACCGGCGACCCGTCGAACAGGTCCGGGTACTCCAGCAGGTCGGTCTCGTAGGCGAGGATCTGCTGCAGGCGCAGTGACCACTGCTGGTCCCAGGGCCGCGGCAGGCTGAGCGCCTCGTTCCAGGTGGGAAGCTGGAGCGCGCGGCAGCGGGCGGTGCGGCTGAGCGTGACCCCCAGCGCCTCGATCAGGATGCGCCACGCGTTGTTCTCGGGCTGCTCCTCCGTCAAGCCGAGCGAGTTCACCTGCACGCCGTAGCGGAACAGCCGATACTTCGGGTTCGTGACCCCGTAGCGGTCGCGCGTGATCTCGTCCCACATCTCGCCGAAGGCGCGCAGCTTGCACATCTCCTCGACGAACCGGATGCCGGCGTTGCAGAAGAACGACACACGGCCGACGCAGCGCTCGAACTCGTCGTGACTGAACGTGCCGCGGCCCTTGATGGCATCGAGGACGCCCATGGCAGTGGCGAGCGCGAAGGCCAGCTCCTGCGTCGGCGTCGCCCCGGCCTCCTGCAAGTGGTACGAGCAGATGTTCGACGCGTTCCAGCGTGGGATGTGATGCAGGCAATGTTCGTACATGTCGACGATCAGCCGCATCGATTCCCGTGGCGGGAAGATGTACGTCCCGCGCGCCAGGTACTCCTTGATGATGTCGTTCTGGGTCGTGCCCTGGAGCCGCTTCGGCTCGATCCCGCGCTGCTCGGCCAGCGCCACGTAGAGCGACAGCAGCCACATCGCCGTCGCATTGATGGTCATCGACGTGTTGATCTCGTCGATGGGGATACCATCGAACAGTATCTCGAAATCGTCGATGCTGTTCACCGGCACGCCCACCTTGCCGATCTCGGGCCCGGCGATGGGGTCGTCGGAGCTGTACCCGCACTGGGTCGGCAGGTCGAAGGCGATCGAGAGGCCGGTCTGCCCGCGCGACAGGTTGGCGCGATAGAGCTCGTTGGAGGCCCGGACGTTGGTGTGCCCGGCATAGGTGCGGAAGATCCACGGGGCGTCCCTCGTAGGCCGGCCGTCGGGGTCGTGGAGAACGTGGGCGTCGCGTGTCATGGCGTGGGCTCCTCGGTGGGTTTCGCGGTCGCGGCGGAGTGTACTCCGCCGCGTACGGTGGACCAACCCGGGGCGTGGCGAGGAACTCCTGCCACCATCGGCGCCTGGGCGGCGCATCTGGTCGACGCGGTCCTGCCGTGGGTGCCCGTCCGGCAGTGGGTGCTCACCCTGCCGCACCGCCTGCGCTACCGCCTGGCGTTCGACCATCCGCTGTGCCGCGCCTTCCTGGGCGTGTTCGTCCACACCGCGCTCGGCTGGGCCGCCGGCGGGCCCGGCACGCCAGCATCGCCGACGGGCGTGGGGTGAGCGCCCTCGCCCCGCGGCCGCGGATCAACGTCCTCCCCTCGGCTTCTACCCGATTCCGCGGCCGCGGCGCGCGATCAGCGCTGCGACGCGCAGCGGCACACGCGTCAAAGCACGACACCTCGAGTCGAGGCGTCGCTCGGGCCGAGCATCGGAGAGCGAGTGCGGGCGTGGGACGTCCGTCGTGATCGAACGCGGGGACGCAGGCGAAATGGGTTGCGGTCGGAATCCGGGCGCCGCCAACGATCTACCGGCGTGGTCTCGCATGACCGGCCATCCTGCTGCTGTCATCGGACCACCTCGTCTACGTGATCCAGCGCAAGGGCGAGTGACGCGGGCAGTCCGCACGGCGATCGACGGCTGCGCGCGCGCATGCTGCTGGAAGCGCCAGGCTGCGAGCGCCTATTCGGCGCGCAAGAAGACCATCTTGATGTCCCCTTCCATCATCGCATCGGCGGCTTCGGTGAAGGAGACGTCGCGCGTCAACACCGACGCCGGATCGAAGCGGCCCCTGCACACGCAGTCGAGCGCAGCATCCAGAACGCCGCGGGCATGCACGCGGCTCACGTGGTAGCTGATGCCCTTGGTATACATCTCCCTGAGTGGCACCTGGGCCATCGTCCCCGTGCCGGCCGACACCCCGGTGCAGGTCCCGCATCGCTGAGTACTCCGCAGTGCGAACGCGAGAGAGTCGGCAGTGGCCCCGGCCTCGACGACGATGGGAAAGCTCCGGTCGAAGCGCTCCCTGGCCGAGTAGTCACAGGCAACGGCGTCGGCGCCGAGTCCAGCAGCCTTGGCCAGCCGTGCCTCGCCGAAATCCGTGTACACCACACGACCCGCGCCCAGGCCAACCGCAGCCGCCACGGCGAACAGCCCCACGCTCTGGGCCAGCCCTCCCACGACGAGCACGTCGGCGCCGGGAAGAGCTGCCAGGGGGCCGGCCACGGTGCGATAGCCGTCGACGGCGTTGTCCGACATGGCTGCGGCCGCGGGCAACGTCAGCGTCGCGGGGATCCTCACGAGCATGGGGTCGGCGTACGGCACACGGACGACATCGCTCAGCCCTCCCCCCCACTCCGTGCCGCTGATCGCAGCGAGCCCGTAGGCCGACGCCGGTGGCACGGCGGAGCAGGCGTTGGTGAGCCCACGCCGGCAGAAGTCACAATCGCCGCAGTTGACTTGGAAGGGCACGATGACGCGGTCTCCGGGAACGACCGACTTCACATCGTCGCTGACGTCGAGGACCACGCCGGCGATCTCGTGGCCGAAGGCGAATGGGCCCCGGATCGGGTAGAGGCCGGTGGCGATGTAGAGGTCCAGGTCGCAGCGGGTGACGGCCAGGGGGCGAACCAGGGCCTGGCCACGTCCCTCGAGCTGCGGCGTCGGTACCTCACGCCACTGTAGGCGCCCGGGCTCCACGAACGTGAGCTGCCGCATGCTGGCCTCAGTCGTCATGGCTGCAAGCGTAGGGCAGGAACCTCACGGCCGACAATTGAAAACTGACCTTTATTGTTGAGCTGTATTCAGTCATAGGGCGGCATGAGCCGGCCCTCCCCGACGACCCTGCGGACCTTCGCCGTCGCCGGCCGTCTCGAGAGCTTCCGCGGCGCTGCCGCCGAGCTACACGTGACGTCCTCGGCGATCAGCCACCAGGTGCGCGCCCTCGAGGAGTGGGTGGGGGCGCCGTTGTTCCGCCGCTCCACACGACGCGTTGAGCTCACGCCGCTGGGCGCCGCTCTATGCGAGGCGATCGGTGGAGGTTTCGCGCAGATCGATCGCGCCCTCGACCAGGCCCGCAAGGACAGCACGGACAACCGCCTGCGCGTGAGTGCGCTGCCCCTGTTCTCCAACACATGGCTGGTGCCGCGGCTGCCCTCGTTCGAGAGCCGGTGGCCGGAGCTGACCATCGAGTTGGAAACCGTCAACGACCTGGTCGACGTGGCCTCGGGCGCGGCCGACATCGGCATCCGCAACTCTCCCATCTCCTCCTCCGGCCTGGTCCGGCGCAAACTCATCGACCTCCAGGCCGTGCCACTGTGCACACCCGCACTGGCGGAGCACATCCGCGGTCCGACCGACCTGCTTCGCCACATGCTCATCGAGCACAGCGCGCGGCCGGACGGCTGGAGATCCTGGTTCGCGGCCATGGGGCATGCCGGGATGAAGCCAAGGAAGACCTTGCGCCTGGACAATCTGCCGAGCGCGATCAGCGCGGCCGTCCAGGGCGTCGGCGTGATGCTTGGACTGGCCCCCTTCGTCTGGGATGCGCCCGGGGCCGAGCGCCTCAGGAATCCGATCGCGGGCCCGCTCCTACCGGCCGGGTGCTACAGTGTCGTGTACGCCAAGCGCGACGAGCATCGCCGCGTCGTGCGCGCCTTCGTCGACTGGATCTTCGCCGAGATGAAGGCGGACGCCCCCCGCCTGCGCGCCGCCACCGCCAACCAGCGGCTGCCGCACGCGCCATGAGCCGCGAGGAGCGCGCCGAAATTCCTCGCGTCGGCCGGCGGTCTCAGGCGGTCATCGTAACGTCCGAGCGCACGGACGTCTGTAGCGGCCTCTGTGAAGCGGCACCCCGCGTCAAGTCTGCTGTCTCCTGTCTCCTCGATCGACGCGCAGTAGGGGACCGAAGTCTAGCGGCGGCTCCGCCGCACGGCAGGTAGCCGACGCCGTCGCAGAAGCCTTTGCACGCCGACGCAGGATCGCCCTATGATCTCCCCGCGGCGCGAGCCATGCGCAGCCGGCCGGCCGATCGCGCCGCACGGCAGCCCATCGGGTCACGACGAGGAAGGGAGCGGGTTCATGCAGATCGGGATACTGTCCATCTTCCAGAACTATCGGGACGAGCACGACGACGGCGACGTCATGCGCGGCGAGCTTGCGCTCGCCCTGCTCGCCGACGCACTCGGCTACGACAGCTACTGGGCCACAGAGCACCACTTCTTCGGCTACTCGATGTGTCCCGACAACCTGCAGTGGCTCGCGGGCGTCGCGGCGCGCACGACGCGCATCAAGGTCGGCACCGGTGCCATCATCATGCCCTGGAACGACCCGTATCGTGTGGCGGCCAAGGTCGCGCTCCTCGACCAGCAGGCGAACGGTCGCGTGCTGCTCGGCTTCGGGCGCGGTCTCTCGAGGCGCGAGTACGCGGCCTTTGGTATTCCCATGGACGAGGCGCGCCCACGCTTCGACGAGGGCACGCAGCTTGTCGTCGAGGCGCTCGATCGCGGCTTCATGGAGGCCGACACGTCGTGTTTCAAGCAGCCGCGCGCAGCGCTCCGCCCGCGCCCGACGCGCACGTTCAACGACCGCGTCTACGCGATCGGCGTGTCGCCCGACTCCGCGGTGCAGGCGGCCTTGCTCGGCGCGCGCCTGATGGTGCTCGCGCAGCAGCCGTGGGAGGTGTTCCGCGACATGGCGCTCGTGCCCTACCAGAACACGTGGCGCGAGGTGCGCGGCACCGAGCCGCCGCCGCCGGTCTGCGGGCAGCTCGTCTACTGCGATCGCGACGCCGCGCGCGCGAGCGAGCTCGGCGAGCGCTACGTCAAGAACTACTTCGCGACCGTGGTCGAGCACTACGAGATCCACGGCACACACTTCCAGGGCACGAAGGGGTACGAGTTCTACGCCAGCGCCGCCGACATGATCGCCGCCATCGGCCTCGAGGAGCTGGCGACGATGTACGCAGCGGTGAACACCTTCGGCACGCCGGAGCAGATCGTCGAGAAGATCGAGACGCAGCGCCGGATCCTGGGCTGCGACGTCGACGTGCTCGCGATCACGAAGTACGGCGGGATGACGCAGGCCGAGGCGGAGGCGTCGATGCGGCTCTTCGCGGACGCGGTGTCGCCGCGGCTGCGCGCCACTTCCCGCGCGGCGGCATGAGGGCGCCCGAGATGGATCTGGCCCGCATCGAGCCGAGCGACGCGCAGCTCGCCGCGCTGGCGTCGCACCGGCCCGACGGGCCGATCGTCGCCCTCAACCTGAACCGCTACCGTCAGCGCGCAGCCTACCCGCCGGGCACGCCCGACGCGGACGTGAGCGGGCGCGAAGCGTACCTGCGCTACGGCATCGTCGCGTTCCAGGCGATTGTCTCGACGGGCGGCCGCATCCTCTGGGCTACCGAGGGCCGCAGCGTCGCGATCGGCACGCCGGACGAGCGCTTCGACGAGGTCGTTGCGGTCTGGTACCCGAGCCGCGCCGCATTCCTCACGCTCGACCGCTACCCCGGCTACCGCGAGGCCTTCGAGCTGCACCGCCGCGCGTCCATGGAGCGCGCCGTGCTGCTCGTCTGCGACGGGGACGCGGAGCCCAGGCTCGCGACCCCGTACGGCGGCTGACACCCGCCTCCGCGCGCCCGAGCGGGGCGGGCGCGGGGAGTTGCGCCCCGGCGTTGCTACGGCGCCTTCGGCGCGAGGGGGCGGGCCGAACGCGGGGCCCGGCGAGGTGCTGACGTCCCGCACAGCCCGGGATCTCGTCGTCGGCTCGGGCCAGACCTTCCTCAATCGCGGTGGCCGTCCGTTCGGCTCTATCGTCGCGCGGCCATGGGGCTTCACCACACTGCAGCAACACCACGGATCTCGAGAGACCCGCCACCGTGACGATGCCGACCTACGAACGCGCGCTGCGCTGGAACGGCGGCAGTTTCCCGCCGGCCGTGGCCACCGGCGGCTCGCGGCGCACGCGCAGCACGTCGCCGTCGGACCACACCTTCGCCATCACCGTGTTGATGTCGGAGGCACCGCCCATCGACTGCAGGAACACGCGCTTCACCGCGTCGGCGTCGATGTCGCCGAGCGACGGGTGTATCCGCAGCACGACCCGGGGTTCGCCGCCGTCCGATTCGCCCTCCGCGAGCTGGTAGTCGGCCGGTGTGCCGCCGAAGCGCTGCGGCAGCACCTCCTCGATCACCCGCACGAGGTCGTGGCCGCGAAACGTCATCCCCGCGCTGTTGAGCTTCTCGTAGCTGCGGATGGCGTGCAGGTGCGTGGTCCAGCCGATCTCCTGGAAGCGGCACCCGCAGTCCCGCCGTTCCATGACGGCGGAATCGCCGAGCGACGCGTTCAAGAGAATCAGTCGCGCCGTGGGCCGCACCGAGGTCATCAACAACGTGCCCTCCGGACACGCGCCGCGCGCCTCGTCCGCATCGACTTGCACGAGGGCGTGGAGATCGTCCTGGAGATGCACGTCGTCGACCTCCGTGGGCGCGAGGCAGCTGTAGCCGATCAGGCCGCACTCCGACGCGCCGTAGAGCGAGGCCACCCCCAGCCCCGAGCGGCGGATGGCGGCCCGGCGCGCCGCGGTCAGCGGCTCGCCGGCGACCACGGCCTGCGCGGCGGTGAGGTCGACGCCCTGATCGACCGCCGCCTGCGCCAGGCGCATAGCGGACGTGGGGAAGGTCCGCACGCTGGGGCGCGCGCCGCGGCGCAGCTCGGCGGCGAGCCAGCGCAGGACCGGCATCGGGTCGCCGAGCGGCGCGATCTCGGGCCGCGGAAACGGGCACCCGCACAGCCGGCCGACGACGGAGAGGATCGCGCCGCTGGCCTGCACGCCGCGCAGCTCGCTCCCGCCAGCATCCATCCGGAACGCGCGGGACATCGGCCGGCCGAAGTAGGCGGCGAACCACAGGTGGTTGGCCGTCATCACCGGACCCGCGGTATCCCAGCATGCGAACGAGTCGCCGGAGCCTCCGAGGGCTTCGAGGCCAAGACCGTAGTTGACGGACAGCTCCTTCAAGGTGGCGAGGTCGAGCAGGTGGCCGCGCACCGGGCCGGTACTCCCTCCGGACGTCACCTTCATGTGTTGCGCCGCCAAGCGATTGCGAAAGCGTTGCGGCGCGGCGCTGTAGCAGAGACTGCCACGGACGATCGGGGCGTGGCCCTTGAGCTCGTCGGTCGTGAGATACACCCCGGCGCGAAATAGCCTGTGCAGCGCGTCGTCGAGGCCCTCGCGCTCGACGAGGGCTTGCACGTCGCCGAACTCGCAGCCCGCGTGCCGCAGCAGCGGAAGATAGGGACTGTCGGAATGCGCGAAGATCTGCTCGCGCGCGATGGCGAGAAAGTCGGCGGCGCGCGCGCGCAAGCGGCCGCGCACCACCTCGACTGCACCGACCGACGTCGCTGGCCCCCGCAGAAAGCCCGGCAGCGCCGTGGCGAAGCGCAACGCGATCGCCGCCTCTTCGAACCGGCCGCGCAGGGCGCTCACGACAGGAGCCCCTCTGCGGGAGAAGCGGAGCTGGCCGCGGCAGGGTGCGACGCTGGCCTGAGATCCTCGAACGCCTTCGACCCACGGTCCCCGGTCTGCCACGCACAGAAGGGCGCCACCCCGTCGACCGGGCACTCCCGACCGGTGCGCCGGTTCGCTCGTCTCGGCGTCGCGAACTCATGTGGGAGATGCTCGATCGTGAGGTCGGGATGCTTGCGTAGATGCTCGATATCGCGAACCCGCGGCGCGAGTCCCGCTTCGCAGGTGTCCTGATCGTGGGGCGCGGTATCGCAGTCGAAACAGGCGATGATCGGCATGGCTGGCGAGCGCGCGCACCTCACCGTGGGTCTGCCCCATCTCGAACGAGTGCACGGCCGGTGGGGGCGATGATGCGGCGAACGCGGACAATATGCCCAAAGCCTGAGGTTGGCGACCCTGCCCGGATGACGATGGAGCCTCGGGAACGTAAGCCAAGGCCGACGACTGGCTTGTCGTGTACTGCAGATTGCAGCACGTTTTCCCCGTGCCGATCACCAGATCGTAGGCGTTCCAGATACGCCTGGAGCCCCGCCACACGCGCACCATCGAGCGCGCGGCCAAGCTCCGTCATACGCTCCCCAGGAGCCAGCGCACACGCAGGCGCAGGACGATGCGCCAGCGAAGCCAGCCGCGCCGTATGCGTCGCGGGTCGCGCAGGTAGAAGCGGATGCGGTTCGCCAGCTGGTCGCGCCGCCGCGGCGGTGCGAGGCCGCGGGGCGTGCCCTGCGACCGGCTGCTGGGGTAGCCCCAGGTCTCCATGCCGTCGCAGATCGCCTCGATGCACGCGATGTCGGCCGGCGGCAGGGCCTCGAACCGCCCCACCGACGCGGCGCTGACCGGCTCGCCCAGCCTCCGGTGATAACGGCCGGCGCGCGACGGACGATGCGTCTCGAAGAACCGGAGCATCTCGGGCTCCCAGCGCTCGCCGAGGAACGCGCACAACGCCTCCCCCACCTCGACCGGTCGCTCGACCAGCTCTTCGTAGCGCACGACGTGGACGGGCCGCGCGGCGAGGCGCAGGATGTCGACCGCATCTCGCCAGGCCCAGGCCGACGCCGCCAGGGGCGTCCCGAACGCCTCGCGGGCCGAGATGGCGACGTCGCGGGGATCCCGGACGGTGAAGATGACGGGACTCTCGGGAAACCGCTCGAGGAGCTCGGGCAGGACGCGGTAGTGCTCGGGTGTCTTGTCGCCGCCGCGCGCCTTGCCCGCGCGCTCCGCGAAGAGCTGCAGCCAAGCCGCGAGTACGCCCTCGAAGGTGGCCGCGGGCAGGCGGGCGAAGAGCTCGTCGGAGGTCGGCGGCCGCATGAGGCCCTGGGCCGTCGCGATCTCGACGACGTCGCGCAGGAGGCGCTCCAGGTTCGCGCGCCGGCCGAGGTCGCCGTAGCGATGCCGATCGGAGCCGAGGATCGGGTAGTACTGCGTCTCGAAGTAGACGGCGAGCCGCGAGTGGCTGCCTACGATGCGGCCGAGCAGCGTCGTTCCGGACCGGGACGGACCGACGAGGAAGAACGGCGGGTTCGTCACGACCGCCGCATCCGCCCGGCGACGCTTGGCAGGCACCGGATGCGCGGCGCGACGCCCACGCCAGCCGTGGCTGCACCGCGTCCTCGGCGACGCGTGTCACCCGGCTGATCACGGCGCGGGTGTCGTCCAGCACATCCCCGTTGGCGGATCGCCCGCGCCGGCGAAGTCGACGACCCAGCCACGGCAGTGGTCGTCAACGTCCGGGTTCGGGCGTCATGAGCATCACCGGCGCGACGGTGGGGTTCGTTCTGCCCTGACCGCCGCCGAGACCAGCGGTCGTCACGGGCAGCCGGGCGATGCGGTGGTGAAGGCCAGCTTCTTCACCTTGTTCCCCGTACAGTCGGTCACGTCGAAGACTCCGTTGCCCTGCGACGTTCCCCCGCGCACCAGGTTTCGGGGCCCGGCGAAGTCGATCCCATCCTCGGCGTTGGCGGTCGACGTGCAGTTGATCACCTTGTTCTTCGTGCCGCCGATCTCTATGCCGTCGTCGCCGTTGCCCGTCGCGGTATTGGCGATCAGCGTGTTCTTGTCGGCGGTCGACACGAGGTCGATGCCGTCCTCGACGTTCTGGCTCGCCGTGTTGCCACGCAGTTTGTTCTTGTCGCTTCGCAGATGGATGCCGTCGTTTCCGTTCTGCTCGAAGGTGCTGTCGCGGATCGTGTTCTTCGGGGCGGCGGCGTTCGTGTCGAGCCCGTCGTCCGCCGAGCCCCGAACGACGACGTTGCGGACGAGGTGCTTGCCGGCCCCAGCCAGAAACACGCCGTTCCGGCACCCGACCACCGTCCCGTTCATGACCTTCGATTTTTTGCCGATCAGGCCGATCCCCTGGGACGTCTCGCCATCGCCGTTGACGTCGGCGCAGCTCACGGTTCGGCCGTCCAAGTCAAGCGTGCCGCCATCCAGGAAGATGGCGGCGTCCTGGTCGAGTCCGTCGCAGGGGCCCACGTCGGTCGTGAGCGTGACTGTCCTCCCCTTCCGGATGAAGTCGCCGCACGCCACCTGAGCGAGCGCCGGCGACGCCAGGAGCATGCCGATGAGGACGAGCGCTGAGGGGGCACCGGGCGATTCCGAGCGGCCGGTCGTACACGTGGTCATACGGCACCTCCGTCGTTTGCTTGGGCGGCGCCCTGTGGCTGCGGGACGCCCACTCCTGCCCCGACTGCCACGAATGGACCCCAGCGTGCAACGGTGTGCGGATGAACAGGCTCAGATAGATCGTCTGGTGGAGCACGTACACCCGCTCGTCCTCCGGACTCGTCTGCCGGAGCGCGCCGGCGATCTGCTCAGGGGACCCGAGCTCGCGGCCGATCGTCGACCGCACGCGGCCGGCCCCAGCGATCTGCCGCAGGCTGTGCCCGCTGGCTACGCCGCGCGAGATCTCCTCGCGTTCCGCCACGGACAGCACCCGCGGACTGCGCTGGCGGGAGACCGGCGTGCACATCCATGATGCTGCGGCGACCGCGTGCATGCATCATCGCCATCTTCTGCGCCAGCAGTTCGCGCGCGCCGGCGACCTGACCCGCCTCGGCGGCTGACGCCGCGCCCTACTTCACGAGCGGCCTGAAGGTCGTGCAGCCAAAGCCGCCGATCCTGGCGCCCGCCGCATCGAAGACGTCGCCCCCGCAGGTCACATTTACCTGGTTGCCCGACACGACGTGCCGGATGTAGCCCACCCGATTCTGGAAGGCCGCCGACGCCTGATCGACGCAGTAGCAGAGCGCCTTCCCCTTCGCGTCGGACGGCGGCGCCACCTTGCTCACCTGCTTTTGGAAGGTCTCGCGGTCGGTGGCCGCGGCGGCGCCGCTCGCGCCGGCGCACAGCAGGACCGCCGCCAGGAACCACGTCAGTGTCTTCATCGTCTGTCTCCTCTGGTTGGATGTGTGCGTCCCCAGACAATCCACGAAGGCACCGCCGTCGGGATCATCGCCCGTGGCGCGCCACGTGCAAGGCAGCGTCCTTGTCGTGGATCGACCCGTCATCGGTCTTGAACCCCCACTGAAGTCCCCAGTTCAGTCCCGTCGCCGGCCCGTCGCCGTTCGCCAGCCTCCCCGTCCGTCGCGGCGAAGGCGGCGCTCGTGAGCACCAAGGTCAGGATCAGGGTCCAAATCGTCGTCCTGGTCATGTGGCCCGCCTGGCGAAGGTCGCCAGGCGGTGGCCGGGAGGGTATCAGAAGCCGCCGCCGCGTGGCCAGGCGATTCTCGGGGTTGGATTCCACGCTGCCTCGCAGTCCCCCGCTCCGTCCCTTGATCACGCCTTTTCAGTGACTCTTCCCGAAGAGGCCGGCCCGGCACCCATCTTCCATGGTATGTCTGTCAACGTGCTGGAGCTCCTCGTCGACCGGCAAGCGGATCACCGTGGAGCCTCGCCTGGCCCGGACGCCCCGAAAGGGAGGCGTTCGAACTCGCGCGTATCCGTTCCCCGGAGGACGACGGCGACGCACGGATACGGGTCACGCCCCCCTCCGATGAGGTGACTCGTGTCCACCCGATCTCGTGCATCGCGATCATCGCGTGCTGCGGCCGGGATCGCTCGATCGGGACATGCCGATTGCATCCTTGGCTCGGCTCGCCGACTCGCACGACGGAGAGATCACTTTCGGCCGCTCGCTCGCCCTCACGATGTCGTCCGCGTGTGGACCCAGTTGGGCAGGAGCGATTCGGGGCGGACGCCCTCAGGCCGTCGATGGTCGATTCCGTTGCGCTCGAGCCGGGCGTGCAACTCGCCGCTCGTGTAGGCCGCAAAGAGGTCGGTGCATCCACCGACGTGCTCGCCGGCGATGAAGCTCCGCGGGATCGTGGCGCTGCCGGTCATGCGCACGAGCACGCCGCGAATGCGACCAGCCTCGACCGGCAGCTCGGCCGCGGGCCGTCCAGATCGACGGAGCGATAGTCGATTCCCAGCCGTTCGGAGAACCTGCGAACCGAGCAGCAGAATTCGCACCAGGTGAGGGCGAACATCGTCACGGGTCGCCGCCATCGCATAATCGACCAGGCCAGGGATGAACTCCGGGGGCATGATCCCTTTCTTCACTTGTGTGCGGGCCGCCGTCCGACCCGGCTGGGCGTGCGGCCCAGCCGGGTCACCGGAATTCCGGGGCATGCGTTGCGGTCGTGACGCCGCTCGCGCATCGAACGGGGTACGAGGTTCGTGGTCCGTCAATTCAGCCCCTCCGCGAGCGGTGCCACGGCATCCACCACGCGGTCCATGTCCCTGTCGTCGATCAGGCCGGAGAGGATCTCGATGAAGCGGGGGGTGCGGGCTCCGCTGACGATGTACTGCCAGCGATAGGCGCGCAGCACCTCCTCATCGAGCATGCGGAGTTCGTTCGCGTGCACGGGTCGCCCGCACACCGACGTGAAGTAGGCGGCGTCGCGCTTCGCCTGCTCGCGCAGTATCCCGTCGACGGCACCGACCAGATCGATGAAGTCGCCGACGGCGGCGCTGCGCTGCTCCGCCGTCAGGTGCAGATCTTCGGCGCGCCACTCGAGCTCGTCGAGGATGGCGTGCTGCGCCTCCTCGCGCCAGTGGTACAGGAAGACGTCCTTGTAGAGTGGCGAGATGTGCACCTCCGGCGCGATGCTCTCCTTGTAGTGCGTCTGGGTGAAGAGCTCGATGTGGCAGGTGAGCGCCAGCACCGCCCAGGTGCTCTTGCCGAGGACCGCGCGCGCCACCGCGTTGGGATCGACGGGAAAGTCGTAGCCCACCGGCATGACGTCCCCCACCATCCCTTCGAGGCGCCGGAAGAGTTCCTGGTGCTTCAACTCCTCGTCGCTGAAGCGCACCAGCGCCTCGAGGGCGGTCTGGTCACCGAGCCAGTGGCGGCTCGACATCTCCAGCACCTTGGCGCCGATGAACCGCTCGACCAGCCCGAAGACGTTGGCGTAGGTGCGGCCCTGGATCTGGCTCATCGTGCGGCGTTCGGCGGCGCTCAGCGTCGCCATACGGTCGACGCGGGTGAGGCCGGCGGGCAGGAAACTGTCCGCCGGGTCGAAGGCGCGACCGCGGATGACGTCGTCGTCGATGTCCCAGCGGATGCGCCTGGAAACGCGGACGCAGCTGGCGTAGCGTTCCGTGTCGCCCGACACTCCATTCGCAGTGGTGAGCTGTTGCGCTTGCATGATGCTCCTCCTTTTGTCGCAAGTGGCCATCCCCGTGATGGCGACGGCGCGAACCCTAGGACGCGGCGGCTTGCCGTGCTTGGCGAGTTCCTGGCTTCTGGGTGGAGTTCTCGTGACTTCTGCGAGCAATCCAAGTAGCTGATCCGACATGCGTTTCGCTCCGACCTGGCATCGCCGCCGCGGCCCGGGCCGATGATCTACGAGGCCGGCAAGTTCCGGATCGACACGGAAACGTTCCGTCTGTGGCGGGGGGATCGGGAGGTTCGGCTTGAACGGCTCGAGTTCGATCTGCTCGTGTATCTGGTCGAGCACCGCGACCGGGTCGTCACCCGCGACGAGATGTTGTCGGCGCTGTGGCCGGGCAAGTTCGTGACCGACAGCGCCCTGTCGAGCCGCATCAAGGCCATTCGCCGGGCCCTGGGCGACAGCGGCGTCGCGCAGAGGATGATCCGCACCGTGCACGGCCGCGGCTACCAGTTCGTGGCCCCGGTTTCGTCCGCCTCGCGGCCGCAGCGGGCGGCGGCGCCGCCGGCTCGACGGGCGGAGGGCCCGGCGACCGCCCGGGCGCCGAGCACGTCCTTCATCGGCCGACGGGACGAGCGCGTGCTGCTCGACCGCCATCTACAGCTGGCGCTCGAGGGGCGTTGTCAGATCGTCTTCGTGCTCGGCGAGGGCGGAATCGGCAAGACGCTGCTGGTCGAGACCTTTGCGGCACACGAGTGCGCGGCCAGCGGCGCCGCGGTGTTGCGCGGGCAGTGCCTCGGCGAGCGCGACGTCACCGAGCCGTATTTTCCGCTCCTCGACGCGTTGCGCCGCGGCGCGCGCTCCTCCTGTGCAGACGATGTGATTCGCGCCGTGTCGACTCGGGCGCCGACCTGGCGCGCATCGTTTCCGGAGCTGCTGCCGGGCGACCGTCCGGCGGCGCTCGACGCGGCGACCCGCAAAGACCAGATGCTGCTCGAGCTGTCGGAGACGATCACGGCGCTGAGCGAAGCCCGTCCGGTCGTGTTGGTCCTCGAGGACCTGCAGTGGGGAGATCCGTCGACCCTGGAGTGGCTGGATTATCTCTCGCGCTTGTCCACCCCGATGCGTCTGCTGCTGGTGTGCACGATCCGTACCGGGCAGGCCGGGAGCGAGGCGGCACGGCGCGCCACCGAACTCTCCCTGCGTGGTCGCGCCAGCCGCCTCTCCCTGGCGCCACTGGATCGAGCGGCGATTGCCGACTACCTGACCGTTCGGCTGGGCCACACGGCAACCCCCAAGCTCGTCTCCGATCTGGAGGCGTACACGCACGGGCAGCCGCTCTACATGCGTCTCGCCGTCGACAGCTGGCTCGCCGCGACCCGCGGCCAAGTCGATCTCGCCGAGTTCCTCCGCACGATTCCCGGAACGTTGCTGGAACTGGTGGAGTTCAGCGTCGCGACGATGGACTCCCGGAGCGTCGACCTTCTCGAGCGCGCGGCGGTCGCCGGGTTCGAGTTCTCGTCCCCTCTGCTCGCCGCCGACCTGGAGCAGGAGGACGAGATCGAGGTCTCGCTGCTGGGCCTGTCGCGGAGCATCGGATATCCCCTGGTCGTCGGCGAGGTGGAGTGGCCGGACGGATCGCGGTCGACGAAATTCCGCTTCGGTCATCACTTCTTCGCCCAGGTCCTCTACGAACGACAACCCGCCATGGTTCGCCAGCGCCGGCACCTCGCCGTCGCGCGCCGTCTGGAAGCGAAATGTGGCGGCGCGGTCCTCGAGCGGGCGGGCGAGCTCGCGGAACACTTCGAGCGTGCCGGGGAGCGCACTCGAGGCGATCCGCTATTACGAGCTCGGCGCCCGGTATGCCGCCGAGCGCGGTGCCAGCCGCGAGACGGCGGCGCTGGTGCGACGCGCTCTGGCTCTGCTCGAGCGGCGAGCGAAGGACCGGCATCGCGATACGCTGGAGCTGCGTCTGCTCATCGCCCTCGGCAACGCCCTCATCAGCTTCGAGGGATACACTGCGCCGGAGACGGTGCGCACGTACGAGCGCGCCAGGGCGCTCTGCGCCGAGCTCGAACGCGGACCGCACCTTCTGCCGGTGCTCTACGGTCTGTGGAACAACGCCGTCTGTGGCGGGCGAATCGAGCTCGCGTCGGAGATCGCCGCCCAGTTTCTCACGCTGGCGCGCGCGCACCACGATCTCGGCGAGGTGGTGGCGCTCCGGGCCATGGCCTGGCCGGAGCTCCTGCGCGGACAGTTCGCCTCGGCGCGCGCCCTGCTCGAGGACGCGAGCCGTCGGGAGCTCGGCGAGAACGGCCCCACGCTGGTGAGTCTGTTCGGCGAGTATCCTGACGTGGCGGCGCAGGCGACTCTGGCGTGGCCGCTTTGGTTTCTCGGTGAGACGGATCGGGCCCTGCGTGCCTGCGCCGAGGCGATGGCGCGAGCCGAGTCCCTCGAGCACCCGCTCACGCTCTCTTACGCGCTCGCGGTCGAGGGGATACTGCTGCAGCTCGTGCAGGACTCCGCGGCGGTTCTCCGTTCGGCACAGCGTGCGATCGACCACGCCACCGAGCACGACCTCCCCCTCTTCGCCGGATGGTCCCTCGGCGTGCTCGGCTGGGCCCGCTGCGAGACCGGCGACATGCAGGCGGGGCTTACGATGATGCACGAGTCGCGCGCTTCGGCGGAAGGGATCGGAGCACGAGTCTTCCTGACCTATTTCCTCGCCCTGATCGCGGAGCAGACCATCAAGGCCGGGAATCCCGCGCAGGCCATGGAGATTCTCGAATCGGCCCTGGCGCAGGGGGAAGACACCGGCGAGCACTACTTCGAAGCGGAACTGCACCGACTGCGCGGCGAGTCGTTGCTCGCCCTGCCGCGCCCCTCCTGGCACAGCGCACGGAGCGCCTTCGAGCGTGCAGTCGCGGTCGCGCAGGAGCAGCAGACCACCGCCCTGGAGCTTCGCACGCTGCTCTCCTGGGCTCAGGCGGAGATCCGGCTCCGGAAGATCGACCGCGCCGTCGCGGCGTTGCAGAGCTTCTGTCGGAACCGGCCGCCATCCGATGCGAACCGCGACTGGACAATAGCGCGAGACCTTCTGGCATCGCTGGGAGGACGGACCCCGTCTCCGAAGTAGAGGGGGATGCCCTGGACGTGCCCCCAACCTCGACCACTCATTATGAGAGTCCGCCGCGCTGCGCGTACTCCGTTGGGGGCCGGTCACCCAGCGCGCTGTGGGGCCGGACCTCCTTGTAGTCGATGCGCCACGTCTCGATCCGCCGGCGCGCGTCGGCCAGATCGAGGGACCAGTGCTCGTTCACGGTACGACACCGCCGCCCGTCACGTGCCTCCGGCGGGCCACGGCGCCGCATGGCACTCGACGCCCCCGTGCGGATGGATCCACGCGCCCCCGTGAGGCAACTTCGTCACATGATTGAAGCGCCCGGGATCCGCTATGTGCGCAGCGGCGATGCGACGCTAGCCTGGCAGGCCATCGGCGAACAGCCGGTCGACGTGATCGAGGTCGCCGGGCTGTTCTCGCACCTGGAGGCGAAGTGGGAGGAGCCGGGGCTCGTGCGTTGGATCTCCGATGTCGCGCGCTTCGCGCGAGTCATCCTCTTCGATCGCCGTGGAGTGGGCCTGTCCGACCGCGTCACTGGCGACGTCGCGCCGACGATGGAACACCTGGTCGCCGACGTGGAATCGGTGCTCGACGCGGCCGGGTCCCGGGAGGCCGTCGTGGTCGGCATCGGGGACGGCGGCAAGACGGCAGCCGCCTTCGCCGCCGCCCATCCCGAGCGGACCCGGACGCTCGTGCTCTACAACGCCCTGCCGATGCGACCCCAGTGGGCCTTGGATCGTGACATGGACGAGGCGCTCGCCGCGATCGAGCGGGGCTGGGGGGCGGGGGCGGCGGCCGACCTGATGGGGGATACCGGACTGCAGGCCTACTTTGCACGGGTCGAACGGCGTGCCTGCACTCCCCATGCCGCGGCCATCATGATGCGGGCGGCCTTCTTCGAGGATCTCGGCGACAGACTTCCGACGATCCGTGTGCCGACCGTCGTGCATCACTTCCGCGAGCACACGGGACAGCCGGCCGAGGCGGCGCGCCGGGCTGCGGAGGCGATCCCGGGCGCCCGGCACATCGAGGTCTCGGGCTACTCGGCCGATGCGCAGGTCCGCGAGCGACGAGGATTGGCCGCCCTGCTGGAGGAACTCGTGACCGGTTCGATCGCGGTGCGCGACGACGAGCGGATGCTCACGGCCGTGTTGTTCACCGACATCGTCGGATCCACCGGCAAAGCGGCCCAACTCGGGAACCGTCGCTGGAAGGAACTCCTCGACGAGCACGATCGCCTCGCGACGCGGACCGTCGAGAGCGCGCGGGGACGGCTGGTCAAGACCACCGGCGACGGGCTGCTCGCGCACTTCGACGCCGCCGCACGGGCCGTCGGTTGCGCGCGCGCGATGGCGGCCGAGGCCCTGCGTCTCGGCCTGCCGCTGCGGGTCGGCCTCCACGTCGGCGACTGCGATCGTCGGGGCGATGACATCGGAGGCATGACCGTCCACATCGCCGCGCGGGTGTTGGCGCTCGCCGGCTCCAACGAGGTCCTGGTCACGTCGAGCGTTCGCGACGCGCTGGTCGGAACCGGCCTGGCGTTCGAGCGCCGCGGCCAGCACGCGCTTCGCGGGGTGCCAGGGCGCTGGATGCTGTATCTCGCCCGCTGACGGCGGCCACTCGACGACCGTCGGCGCTTCGACCCGGGCGCGCCGGGCAGTACGCGTGGGCGATGATCACCGGCAAGGGAAAGCGCGACACCTCGGCTCCTCCCCGCCGCTCTTCTCGCCGATGCCACGCAGTTTTGCACACCCCGGAACTCATACAGGCGGAGGAACGCTCCCTGCGGCGACGACGCTGACTCGGCAGGTGGCACATCGTTTGCAGCTATCTTGCACTGAGCTTGGTGCAAGAGGAGATGCATCATGACAGCCTTCTCCCCCAACGCGCTTCTTCGCGCCGTCGCGTGCACACTCGCCTCGACCGCATTGCTGCTGCCCTTTCGCACATGGGGCCAGGCCGTCGATATCCCCACCTTCACCCGTGAGGTCGAGCGTTGTACGGGCGGCAGGGGTCTGGAGCACGGCAACGTGATCGGCCAGGACGCCGCCCTCATCGTTCCATACGGCGACGAGGTCCGGCTCTTCTTCGGCGACACCTCGGTGTCGCGCGACGACGGCAGCACGCTATGGCTGCCGAACTCCATGGCCAACACCACCGACCTGGACGCGCGGGACGGACTCGACCTCGAGTACTACCTGCCCGAGCAGGCGATGCCGGTGCTGCCACCGGTCGGAGAAGAATCCACGGTATGGCTGTCCGCGGCGTTCGTACGCGACCGGAACATCTATGCGTATTACCTGAGCATCCCCCCCGGGTGGCCGTCAACGCCGCCGCTGGGGGCGGGCCTCGCGGTGATGCGCGACGGGCACCCGCCGTTCGTCCGTACGGATTTCTATGTGCTACCCGGCGACCCGGTCTACGAGACCAACATCGGCCATGCGTTGGTCGAGAACGGTTATGTGTATCTGTTCGGTCGCAAGCTGGAAGGCTTCGAGTCGAGTGCCACCCTGAAGCGCGTGTCGCTCGACGCGGTGGAACGGCGCGACGCGTACGAGTTCTGGACCACGAACGGCTGGTCGGCCACTCCCGACACGGTAGCGGTGTTGTTCACGGAATCGGGAGAACCCAAGGTGCACTGGAGCGCCTATCACCAACGGTACCTGGGCCTCTACAGCGTCCTGTTCTCGCCGTTCGGGTTCCTCAGCGCGGTGGCGTTCAGAACCTCCCCCACGCTCACCGGCCCATGGAGTGCCCCTACGATCATCAACGGGGCGCCAGGGACCGGATGGGGATCGAACTATGGGGCCGACTGGGATCCCATTTTCAGCCGGGAAGATGGCCGGGTGCTCTACTTCACTACGACCGATTGGTCCGCCTACAACGTCTACCTGTACGAAACGTCCTTCGAGTTCGCATGGAGCCTCATGCGGACGCGCGTGCGCGAGGACTTCGCCTCCGAGGTGCGATGCACCGTCGACCCCGCCTGCCGACGACCCAGGGTCGGTCGCTCGCGGTTGCCGCTCCGGCGCGACGAACGGACCATCGCTGCCGTCCGGTTGGTCGGAGCGGGATTCTTCCCTGCCTCGTCGCCGGTGGGGAGCGTTCGGGTGACGCTGCCGATCCGTCCGATACGGCGGGGGCCTCTGACCGTGACGCTGCGCCTCGCGGTCGAGCCGCCGAATCGTCCGGGCTTCGATCGCCGCGTGCGCGGTGACGTCGAGTTGCGACCGAGACTGGCGAGCACGGAGGTCGTCCTGACGCTGCCGGACGGTGCGACGGAGATCACGCTGGGCGACGAGATCACCCCCCTCATCGACGCGGTGACGTCGCACGCGGATTGGATGCCGGGCCGCATCAACAGCTTCAGCCTCCTGCTGACGCGCACCGACTCCGCCCAGAGCACCATCCACATCGACACGCGCGGGCCGCTAGGCGCGGGCCAGGCCAGCCTGTGCTACGGTTGGTGCGCAGAGGAGCGGGGGGCGGCGCCCGATGCCGGCCGCGGCCCGCCCCCCTGCGTGGTCACGGGGGAGCATGCACCCGGATGAAGGGCAGTTCGGGCCGCGGTGGACCGGCAATGTCGCCTTCCTCAGCCAGCTCGGGCTCTTGGTCGACGTGCACCAAGCTCCCAGAAGGCCTCCTCCGGAAGGAGACCGCGGCGTGGCGCCTTCTCAGCGGGGCTCCAGGACCATTACCGGGATGCGCCGGCTCGTGCGGGACTGGTAGAAAGCGTACACGCCCTGGTTCACCGCATCGGCCCGTTCCCAGAGGCGAGTCCGCTCGTCTCCCTCCGCCACACGCGCCCGGACCGGGATGCGCTGGCGGCCGACCTGGATCTCGACGTCCGGCCGCGCCAGCAGGTTGTGGAACCACCCGGGATGCTTGGGCGCCCCGCCCTTCGAGGCCACGACGGCGTAGGTCTCGCCGTCCCGGACATACAGCAACGCGGCCGTCCGCGGCTGGCCGGTGCGCCGGCCCACGGTCCGCAGCAGCAGCATGGGTCGCCCGCCAATGGTCGCACCGAGGCGGCCGTCGGTGACCTCATACAGCCACTGGTGCACGGCCAGCAGCGGTCCCGTCAGCGCGATGAGGAGGGGGTGCACGCGACCGGCCGTTCAGTCGTTGGCGCAGACGCCCCAGGACCCGCCGTTTTCCGTGTCGCGGCTGGTTCCGCAACCGCTGATGCCCGCGAGCCGCGGCCGGCTCGCCGCGGCCAGATCGGCGCAATCGTCGAGCAGGCCGCAAATCGGCGCCGTACCGTTGCCGGTCGCCGTCGAGTTCGACAGCACGACCTTGAGCCCCTTCAGCCCGTCGAGTCCGTTGGCCGTCACGCTGGACACTTTCGCCTTGGCGGTGCGATCGCTGTCGACGCCCGCGCCGGCGTTCCCCGTGACCGTGGACTCCTTGAGCGAGGCCGTCGAGTCGGTGCGCACGCCGTCGCCACCGTTACCGCTGACCGTCGATCGCTGGACCGTCGCGCGTGACTTGCTGCGCACGCCGTCGCCGCCGTTTCCCGAGACGGTGGAGTCCATCACTTTAGCCGTCGACTCGGTGCGCACCCCGTCGCCCGCGTTGCCGGCGATGACCGCCCCGGCGTCGACGCGGGCGCCGCGATCGCTGCGCACCCCATCGGACCCGCCGGTAATGGTGCCCGGACCGGACACGCCGCAGCGCCCCACCTCGCAGCGCACGACGTCGAACGCCGGGTTGCCGATCAGTGTGAAGCCGTTCAGGAGCAGCCGGCCCGACAGCTTTACCGCCTCGTCGGCGTTCGCGGAGCAGTCCAGATCTGCCAGCAGTTGCCCCGTGCCGCTCACGATCTGCCCACACGTCGTGACCGGCACAGGCGTCCCGGCGCGCGCGGCGCCCCCCAGCAGCAGCAGGCCCAAACCAACCGTCGTTGCGTAGCGCATCATCCCCTCCTTCACGACAAGCCCGGGAAAGGCAAGCTCCGTGCCAGCCCGGGAGGCCGGGCATCCCGGGCGCGCGGGCGCCGGACGAGCGGGGCATTTGCCCCCGCGTCGGCGAAATCCCCCAGCGCACCTCCTCGAATCGCCCACGCCGCGTTCAAGCTGGTCCCGGCCGCTGCCCACCTCGAGGTTGACGCCGCCGTCGCGCGCGCTCAGTGCGGGTGGACGCGAACCGGGAGTTGCGCGTAGCCCTTCACGAAGTTCGAGCGCACCCGCACCGGCTTGCCGACGACCTCGACGTGGCGGAAGTGGGCGAGGAGCTCCTCCCAGAGGACGCGCAACTGCATCTCGGCGATCCGGCTGCCCATGCAGAAGTGGACGCCGCGGCCGAAGGCGAGGTGGTCGCGGGCGTTCTCGCGATCGATGCGGAACTCGTTCGGCCGCTCGAAGACGTCCTCGTCGCGGTTGGCCGACACATACCACATGGCGAGCTTGTCGCCCTTCGCGATGCCCTTGCCGGCCAGCTCGGTGTCGCAGGTGGCGGTGCGGCGCATGTAAGCCAGCGGCGTCTGCCAGCGGATGATCTCGCTCACCATGTTGGTCACGAGC
Organism: uncultured delta proteobacterium; assembly: GCA_963851365.1. Lineage (GTDB taxonomy): Bacteria > Desulfobacterota > Binatia > DP-6 > DP-6 > CAVQLX01. Next base: position 296,692 of record CAWKPA010000005.1, read on the forward strand.
TCCGGATGGGCGCGGAGCTTGGCATACTCGCCGGGGTTCTCGTTCAGGGCCAGCACTCCGCCGGAGATCGAGTTCCGCGTCGTGTCGTTGCCGCCGACGATGAGCAGGACCAGGGTGCCGAGGTACTCCATCGGATCGAGCCCGCGCGTCGCGTCCGCGTTCGCGAGCGCGGTGACGAAGTCGAGCCGGCCGGCGGTCGGGGCGTTTTGCCGCTCCTTCCAGAGCGCGGTGAACACCTCGAGGCACTCCATGAGCGCCGCCCGCCGCTGCGCTTCGGTCACGCCGACCGCGCCGACCTGGAGCGGGCTCGCCGTGGCCATGTCGGACCAGAAGGTGAGCTTGCGACGGTCCTCGTAGGGGAAGTCGAACAGGGTGGCGAGCATGCAGGTCGTGACCTCGATCGACACGCGATCGACCCAGTCGAAGGTCTCGCCCACCGGCAGGTCACCGAGGATCTTGCCGATGCGCTCGCGGATCAGCGGCTCGAGGAACGTGATGTTGCGTGGCGCCGCCACCGGCTGGACCACCTTGCGGTGGCTGTCGTGCTTGACGCCGTCCATGGTGATGAACCCCGCTTCCAGGGGAAAGTCGGGATCCGGGTCGCCGAGCACGATGCTGCGCGCCGAGGAGAAGAGCTCGGGGCTTTTGTCCACGTGGAGGACGTCGTCGTACTTCGTCACCGACCAGTAGGGACCGAAGTCGCTCTGCGCGCAGAAGTGGACCGGATCCTCCTTGCGCAGGCGCTCGAAGTATCCCCAGTGCGTGTCCGTCTCGAAGAGCTCCGAGTCGGAGACGTCGATGCGCTCGAGGGGAATGGAGTAGGGATCGGCGCCGGCCTGCCCCTTGGACGGAACGAGAGTCGCTTCAGCCATGAGTTCGCCCTCCGGTCGGAGGCAACCACAAAAGGGCGCGAAGGACCAGACGGGCGCACGAGGAAGGAGATAGGCGCGGTGCATTCAACCGGTCGTCGTTACATCATGCGTTCTCACGAGAGCGCGGGAGGGGCGGATGCGACGACGATCTGATGACGCCTTTTCGGTCAGCTTTCACGAAGCGCTGCGCCAGCCGACTGCATACCGGTTCGACGCACAGCGTCGGCGACGGGTAGACGCACGGCGCTCGGGCTTGGTAAGCCGAAGATGCCCTTATGGGGGGCGCTCGATGCGAACTCGGCACTCAGGGACCCCGATCAGGGGACGCGCCGGACACGCCCGGATCGGGGATGGCGCCGTCCGGCTCGCGTTGCTCCTCGGATTGTTCGCCCCCCCAGCCGCGTTCGGCGGCTTCCCGGGTGCGAACGGCTTGATCGCCTTCCAGAGCGACCGCGACGGCAACGAGGAGATCTACGTGGTACGTCCCGACGGTTCGGGACTTGCGAACCTCACGAACCACCCCGACGGCGACTACGAGCCGCAGTGGTCTCCCGACGGGACGAAGATCGTCTTCCGCCGAGGGGAGCAGGGCGATATCTGGGTCATGAACGCCGACGGAAGCGGCCAGACCCGCCTCACCCACAACGAACACGCGGACGAGAAGCCGAGCTGGTCACCAGACGGAACGCGCATCGTGTTCCACAGCGACCGCGACGGCCAGAAGCAGATCTACGTCATGCGCGCCGACGGAAGCGGCGCGACGAACCTGTCGAACGATGTCTCCGAGCCCGACAGAGAGCCGGTCTGGTCGCCGGATGGATCGAAAATCGCCTTCCGGCGCGGGGACGACGACGAGCGCGAGATCTGGGTCATGAACCCGGACGGGAGCGGCAGGACGCAGCTCACGTCCAACGAGGACGAGGACGAGGACCCAGGGTGGTCACCCGACGGCGCGCGGATCGTCTTCGAGAGCGATCGGACCGGGGGCAAAGAGATCTGGTTCATGTACGCAGACGGAACCGTGCCGGTGCAGCTGACGGCGCAGGGCATGGACGAGGAGACGGATCCCGAATGGTCGCCCGACGGCACGCGGATCGTGTTCCACAGCGCCCGGGACGGCAACGAAGAGATCTACGGCATGAACCCGGACGGGAGCGCGCCCGTGCGCGTGACCGACCATCCCGCGGACGACGGAAACCCGAGTTGGCAGCCGATTCCGCCGAACCCGATGACCCCGAGCACCACGACGACCACGACACTGCCGGGCGTGGCGGGATCGCCGCTCGGCGGGAGCAAGCTCGTGCTGGCGGACCGACCCGACCGGCCCCGCAAACGCGCCCTCACGCTCGTCGCGAAGGACCGCGCCGTCGGCGCCGGCGTCGAGAACGGCACGGCCGGCGACCCGGTCCTGCACGGCGGATTCCTGGGGGTCGTGTCGGCGAGCGGCGGGTTCGACACGACCTACGAACTTCCGGCCGCGAGCTGGCGCTACAAGGGCAAGGCGGGGAAGAACAAGGGGTATGTCCTGAAGAACGCGGGACCCGTCCGGAAAGCGATCGTCAAGCCCGGCAAGGGGGTCGCCATCGTCGCCAGGGGCGAGGCGCTCGGGCACGGTCTCGGCACGGACCCGAACCCCGTGCACGTGACGGTGGGCCTCGGCGGGCAGCTCTACTGCTTCGAGTTCGGCGGCCGCACGAAGTTCGCGGCGAGTAAGAAGTACGTCGCGCGGAAGTCCCGGCCTCCGGCGGCGTGCCGGCCAACGACCGGACCCGCGCGGGTCGAGATCGTGCCGGGCGCGGCGCTGCTCACGGGCGCCGGCGAGACGCGTCGCCTGGCGGCGCGCGTCTTCGATGCTGCGGGCCACCGCATCGCCGCGGCCGTCACCTGGACGTCGAGCGCGCCGGAGCGGGTTGCCATCGGCGCCGACGGGCGCATCACGGCGCAGGTCGACGTCGGCTCGAGCCAGATCGTCGCGTCGGCGGGCGGCGTGCGCTCGCCGCCGGCGCTGGCGCTCGTGGCAGAGCCGGCGCCCGGCGCCGTGCTGGTGCGCGACGCCGACATCGTTGGCGAGCCCGAGGTTGTGGAAGGCACGCCGGCGTTCGGGGTCGGCACCCGCTACCGCATCACCCTGAACGGCAGGCGGGCGCCGGCCCCGGGAACCATCTTGCTCGCGGCCGAGGGGGCGCAGGTTGGCGGGCGCGTGGTCGCGGTCGAGAAGGCCGGACGACAGCGCGTCGTGACCCTGGAGGTCGTGCCCCTCGACGAGATGTTCACGGCCCTGGCGCTCGACGAGGTGTTCGACCTGTCGTCCGTCGACGTCGTCGTCCCGGACGAGATACTGGCGCTCTACGACGTGATGCGCGGGCCCGACCAGCGTCTCGAGTTCCGCCCGAAGGCCGGCGCGGTGCCCGCGACCACGGTGCGGGCGAGTCGCCCCGCAGCGTTGATCCAGGCCCAAGCCCAGGATTTCCGCCTCGGGCCCCTCGACTGCGAGGCCGACGGATCGCTGCCGCTCCTGAGTCCCGGACTCCCTTCCTTCAACCTCACCCCGAGGGGCTTCATGCTGCCGATCCGCTCCGGCCCGGGCGGGAGGATCACCCGCATCGCCCTCAAAGGGTCGATCGAACTCGACGTGCAATGGGAAGCCACACTCAGCGCGGCCGGCGAGGGCTCCGTCGAGTGCGAGGTCGAGCTCGGCAGTATTCCGCTCCCCATCGGGGGGCCGGTGGGCGTCGCGATTGGGGCATCGGTGCCGCTCGGCTTTGGCTTCGAGCTGAGCGGCAAGGTGAACGTGGGCGGCATCGGCGTGGTAACCAACGGCAAGGCGGTGGGCTCTGTCGACATCCGCTACACCTTCTGTCGGTCCGGACCGGATTGCGGTGTGTTCGCCGACCCGCGCGTCGATCTCGCGCCGGGAGCCAAGTGGTTCGAGGCGAAGGATCTCCCCGATTTCAGCGACCTTTCTACGGTGTTCGACGCCACGCGGGTCGAGATCGAGGTGCATGGCGGCCCGTTCGCCAAGCTGGCATTGAAGCCCCGCTGGCTACCCCGGCGTCTCAGTCTCTCCTTCTTCAAGTTCAGCGCCGGGGCGACCCTGGCGCTAGACCTGGCATCCGTGGCCGGCCAGCTTCTAGATCCGGAGTACGCCTCGACGGCGATCCTCAGGCTGGCCGCGAAGGGCGGGACCGATTTCGAGGCGGGCGTGCTCGAGCGTCTTCAGCAGCTGCTCGACGTGGAACTCGATCCGGGGAGCCTGGTGGATTTCACGTCGCCACCGAAGTCGCGCTCGCCCACCGCGCTCGCGGCCAGCGCCGACATTGCCGACTTCCGGCCGAACGAGACAGTGCGCTTCACGGTGAGCCTCGACCCCGCGCACGTGACGTTCTTCCCCATCGGGTACGCCGTCCGCGAGGTACGGATATACCGACTGAAGGACATGGGCAGCGGCCTGCGGCCCGTGCTCGTCGCCGCCGTTCCGGCCGTCCCGGGCCAGACCGAGTTCCAGCTCCGGCATGCCCCCCCGGACCAGGGCACCATCGATGGCAACTTCTTCGCCATGGCAGTCACGGCGGCGCCGGTCCCGGGATTTCCCTACGAGCTGACGTTCGTCACGAGCAACCCGGTGCCGTGTATGGACACGCCGACGAGTGTCATGCTCGACGTGGCCGCTGATCGAGACCCGGCGCCCTGGGTCGAAGGACCGGTGCTGCAGGACGGCGCGCTCTACCGCGTCACCCTCGACGGGACCCTCAGCATCTGGACGCGCCAGTGGGAGAGCGGCGTCTGCAAGGGCACGCCCGGCGCCGGCGTCGGAGGGCCGACGGGCGAGGACGCGCACTATTGGTTCGCCATTCCCAATGCGTCGGCGCTGTGTGGCTCGGACTTCGACTGCTGCCCGAACGAGCATAGCCGTATCCGGCTGAGCGTCGACGGCGGCGCCACGTTCGAGCACCCCGATGCCGAAAACCACACGTACAACGCCGCCCATGTCTATACCCACCTCGTGCGCGGCCGTGGGGAGCGCTTCGCCCTCCGCTGGGAGGAGCGGAACGCGCGCGCCGACGACTACGGTGTCATCAAGGCCCACATCGCGTGCGCGGCCGCGACGGCCACGACTACCACCACGGTCGCCCCGCCCCCGACGAGCAGCACCCTCCCGGGCACCTCGACGACCACGGCCCCGTCTACGACGACTTCTAGCTCGACGTCTCCGTCGAGTACGACCTCCACGACGACGACCTCATCGACCACCACCACCCTCATCGGCGGCACCCCGGTGATTCCGTACCGTCGCTATGCCGCCACCGGGCCGGACGGTCCCGTCCTCGGGCTCGACGACGAGTTCGCGATGGAGCTGGTGGACCTGGGACCGGTCGTCCTCGAGCTACCGCCGGTCGCGATCGACGGCGTCCCGCCGCTCGACCCCACGACTCACCAGACCTGCTACGCCCACCCGGGCCGCGTCCTCGACACCTGCCTCGATGTCCAGACCGCGTTCGGCTTCGAGCCGGTGCGCATCGGGGCGCCCGTCGCGGTGTGCGTGCCGGAGCGGTTCTCGACTGTCGCCGTCGACGCCTTCGAGTGCTACGCGGCAGAGGGCGCGCCCTTCGGGCAGGACGTCGGCCTGCTCGATGAGTTCCAGCCGCAGACCGTTACGATCGGGGCACCCGACCTCCTGTGTACGCCCGTCGCGGTGGACGGGAGCACGCTCGTCAACCCGGCCCGCTACCTCGTGTGCTACGGGACCGAACCGCCCGGATCGGTGGGAGGTCAGATTCAGGTGGAGAACGACCTCCACGGCGCGCCGATCCAGGTGGACGTCGGGAGCGCCACGGGACTCTGCGTGCCTGCGGTCCGTCAGGTCGGCGCGACATGTCAACTGTGCGGCAACGGCGTCACGGACGGGAGCGAGGAATGCGACGACGCCAACACGACGAGCGGTGACGGCTGCTCGTCCGTCTGCAGGCTCGAGCCGTGAACGCGCGTCGGACGCCGCGACATCGCCTGCTTGATCGAGTGGAGGTTGGGGGAATCGGCACCGTTCGTCCGCGGGGGGTTCCGGGCCGGCAGGTCGTGGCCGATCCAGTGCAGTTCTCGGCCAGGTCGCAGGTGCTCGTGGGCGACCGGCAGAGCGCGGGAGGGGCGGATGCGACGACGGCGATGGCGGGAGCGCCCCGGTCCGAGCCCGCCTGAACGACTGGGGCCACGTCCTGCGCGGCGTCCCGGCGCTCCCGCTCACTGGCGCAGCGGCTTCTCCGCGACGATGCGCCAGTTGAGGTCGGCAATCTTGGCCTTCTCGGCGTCGGTCCACGCCTGACCACCGCACTGAAGAAGTTCGAGCGACTCCTCGACCCAGGCAGGCAGGATCCGGACGGCCTCGAGCGCTCGGACGACCTTGCGCCCGCCGAGAATCAGATCTCGCTTCTGCTCGCAGATCGGCCACGCCGGGCCCTTCGAGGGCGCGGAGAGGACGATGTGGAAACCCGCTTGCTCGAGGGCGGCGCAAACATCGGCCGGATACATCGACTGCGTGGCGGCGAGGGTGGGGAGGAAGGCCTTGTGGAGCCGGACGTGCTCGTCGTTCTGCCAGTCGAAGTGCGGCGTCAAGAGATACTCGGAACAGGCATAGCGCGCTCCGGGCTTGAGCACGCGGTACATCTCGCTCGCGTGGACCTCCAGCTCTTCCTTCTTGAAGAATGGCCAGACCGCCTGGAAGGAGAAACATCCGTCGAAGGCCTCCGAGTCGTACGCGAGTGGCTCGTGATGGTTCCCCACGGTGAAGTGCAGCCGATCGCTCATGCCGCACTCGGCCGCCCAGTCGATCGCATTCTCGATCTGGTTGGGATCGATGTTGTACCCGGACACCTCGCCGCCCGTGAGGGTGGCGAAGTGGTACGAGATCCGCCCCCGGCCGCACCCCATGTCCAGCAGGTGTGAACGCGCGGGGTCTCTCAGATTCAACGCCGTCAACACCGCCTGCTCGCACAGGAGCTGATTCCCGTACAAGCCCTCGGATTCGTCGAGTTGCGGCGGAATGTAGAGCTTCTCCAGATCGAAGACCGAGAGCATGTTGTTCAGGACCTTGTAGTAGTCTGCGACGGCTTTGGTCTCCTCCGCGGTTTCGGTCTTCTCGCCGTCCTGCATGCGCTGAAAGAACTTGAAGGCGTCGATGCACGCCTGCTTCTCTTCGCTCGTCAGCTGGGCCAATCGCTTCAGGCCGACGAGCGCGGTCTTGATCCGGTACCAATGCATTTCTCAGCTCTCCTCCCCATGGAGTCTGTATGCATAGCCGCGGGAGCGAATCGAGCGCTGCCCACCGGTTCGAGGCCTCCTACGCCCGCCGACACGTAGTCCAACCTGCCGAACGAGATCATCTTCGATCAGGTCCCGGCGGCGGTGACGGTATCCAGGGTGCCGGGGCACATCGTCACGCCGATCAATGAGATCAAGCTGGGCGTGCAAGAAGTGAAGGGCATGGCGGGCGCCCCGAGGAGAACGCGGGGATCGAGACCAGTCCGGATGCAGGCCGGGGCGGGGCAGCTGGCGGTCGGGATCGTCCTGCCGTATCCGAGACCGTAACGGACACGCGCCGAGCGCCCGGCGAGCGCCGCTCACAAACGGGCGAACAGCGACGTCTGGGCGGCTTCGCGGATCGCGAGGACGGTCGGGTTCTGCAGCCGGCGTTCGGCTGACACGGCGTAGAACGTCTCCCGGAGCGTGCGCACCCGGCCAACGGGCAGGACCTTGTATTGGGCGTGTAGCGCCGGCTCGATGATCGTCGGCGCCGCGAACGCTCCCAGACCGCGCTGCGCGAACACCTTGAGCAGCGCCGCATCTTCGATCTCGGCGACGATGCGGGGCCGCACGTTCTCCGCGAGGAACCATGCGTCGAGCGCCGCCCGCAGGCTGGTGTCGTCCGTGGGCAGCAGCACCGGTGCGCCGTCGAGCGAACCCGGGAACCCGCGCTCGAGCCGGCGCGCAAGTTCCGCCGAGGCGAAGAACGACACATCGGACTCCCCGAGCACGTGATTGAAGGCGCGCACGGCCGATTTCGGGGGGAGCGGCACGTCGGTCAGCACCACGTCGACCTCATTGGCCGCCAGGGCGGCGAAGAGCCGCGTCGGTTGGCCGTCGCGGCACACCAGGCGTACGGGCTGCTCCATTCGAAGCGCCGGCTCCAACAGCGAGCGCGCGATCATCTTCGGGAGGGCGTTCGACACGCCCACCACGAGGCGCAGCGGCCCTCCCGAGGGGCGATCCGTGAGAACGTCCACCAGATCGGCGCCGAGCGACATGACCGAATCCGCGTAGTCGCGCGCCACCTCCCCCGCTTCCGTGAGTTCGATCGTGCGCCCACGGCGGGCGATCAGCTTTTGCCCGAGGGCGCGTTCGAGGGCGTGCACCTGTCCGCTCACGGTGGGATGGGTGAGGCCGAGCGCACGGCTCGCACCGGTGATGCTGCCTTCCCGCGCGACGACCCAGAAGTAGAAGAGATGGTTGAAGTTGATCCTCTTGAGAGCCGCCGTTTTCATGTCGGGAATACCTCCGTGTTTCGTAGCTACCGTTGGTCTTGTCGACAAATCAATCGCCCAGTAGAGAACGATCACCAGCTGAACCGCGCCCCGCGCCGAGAGGCGCGAGGCCATGAGGAGGGAGAAGCATGTCGACCAAGACCATCCTGGTGTTGGGATTCTCGGCCGCGGTCGCCGTCACGCTGACGGCATGCGCCGGCAGCCGCCGTCTCACCGTCGAACCGCGGGAGAAGACCGGGCGCTACGCGCTCACCGGGGAGCAGGAAGACGTGAGGCAGCCGAGGCAATCGATGGGCTGGAGTCGCATCAAGCCGGGGCAGTACGAGCCGCCTGGCCGCGCACGCTGATCGCCCTCGCTCGGACCGAAACTGCGAAGGCACCATAGACACCGCGGGGCCGTCCCCCGGTTTCGTCGCCCCGCTCGGACGACGACCCGGCCTGGGCGACGGTCCCGCGGAATCCTCGACCGGCCCGCCGGGCGGTGCTGTCCATCGGCTGAGCATCTGCCCGCAGGAGCGGCAGGCGATTCGCACCCGGCCCCATGGGGCCGGCCTACATCGGCGGCACGTGGGTTGCTCCCACGGGCATGGTCCCAGCGGGAGTCTTGCTACTCGCGGTCGCCGCCGCCGGCTGCCGAGGTCCGACGCCGGCAAGTCCTCTCGACTGGTCGGCGACCGACGACGGGCGCAGCCGGATCGTACGCATCGGCGAGGCGCTGCTTCCTGGAGCCTCGGTGCGCTGGCACCTGACACCGCGCCAGACGGTCGGGGCTTGGGCCTGGCCGGACGGCCGCATCGAGGCGTCGCGGGCTTTGCTCGACGTTCTCGACGACGACGAGCTTGCCGCCGCCCTCGCGCACGAACTCGGTCATCTCCTCGACCGAGGTCACCTTGCCGGTGCGCCGCGGGCGCTGGCGGGCGGGACCGCCGATCTCGAGCGCCGGGCCGATGGCATCGGGTGTCAGCTACTCGAGCGCCTCGGGGTGCCGGGCGATGCGATGGTCCGCATGCTGGCCAAGGTCGCTGCAGCAACCCGCGACCGAGACGGCAAGGTGGCCGCCCGCATGGTGACGGCGCGTCAGGCGTGCAACCCGGCCCGCGGGCCGGGTTGATCACCGGGCACGCGACGGCGGCGAGCCGTCGGCGAGCAAGGCCAGCAGCCGCCGCGCGGCTTCGGTCGGCGTGATCCGTCCCGCGGCCACCTCTGCCTCCAGCTCCGGCAGCAACCGCCGCACGTCGCTGCGCGCCCGGAAATGCTCCTCGAGCCCGTCGCGCAGCATGGACCACAGCCACGCCTGCTGTTGCTCGCGGCGCCGCGCCGCCAGCTCGCCCGAGGCGCCCAGGGTGGCGCGATGCTCCTCGATGGTGGACCAGACCCGGTCCATCCCCCGTCCTTCGAGCGCGCTCGCCGTGAGCACCGGCGGATCCCAGTTGGCGCTGACGTGGCGGAACAGCCGGAGCGCGCCCCGGTACTCCGCGGCCGCGCGTTCGGCCCGTTGCACGTTGTCGCCGTCGGCCTTGTTCACCACCAGCGCGTCCGCGATCTCGAGAATGCCCTTCTTGATGCCCTGCAGCTCGTCGCCCGCGCCGGCGAGCATCAGCACCAGGAAGAAATCGACCATCGACGCGACCGTGGTCTCCGACTGCCCCACGCCGACCGTCTCCACCAGCACCACATCATAGCCGGCCGCCTCGCAGACCAGCATGGCCTCGCGCGTCCGGCGCGCCACCCCGCCCAGCGAGCCGCCCGACGGACTCGGCCGGATGAACGCCTCCGGCGCGGTCGCCAGCCGCGCCATCCGCGTCTTGTCGCCGAGGATGCTGCCGCCCGAGCGGGCGCTCGACGGATCGACGGCGAGCACGGCCACGCGCTTGCCCTGCGCGAGCAGGTAGAGACCGAAGGCTTCGATGAACGTGCTCTTGCCGACGCCCGGGACGCCGGTGACGCCCACCCGTGCCGCATGGCCGGTGTCCGGCAAGAGGCGCTCCAGCAGGCGCTGCGCCTCCTCCTGGTGGTCCGCCCGGCTGCTCTCGACCAGCGTGATCGCCTTCGCGAGCGCGCGCCGCTCGCCGGCGCGCACGCCGGCCGCCAGCCGGTCGACGGTCACCGGTCAGGCGCCAACGGCCGCACTGCCGGGCCGGCCGCCCTGCAGGGACCGATTGACCAGTTCGAGCACCCGCCGCGCGGCCTTCGGCACGTGCGTGCCCGGGCCGAAGATCGCCTTCACCCCCGCCTGCTCGAGCATCGGATAGTCCTTGGCCGGGATGATGCCGCCAACGGTGACGATCACGTCGCTCGCACCGAGCGCCGCCAGCTCCTGCACGATCTGCGGCACCAGCGTCTTGTGGCCGCCCGACTGCGTCGAGATGCCGACCACGTGGACGTCGTTCTCGACCGCCTGCCGCGCGACCTCCTCCGGCGTCTGGAAGAGCGTGCCGACGTCGACGTCGAAGCCCAGGTCGGCGAACGCCGTGGCGATCACCTTGGCGCCGCGGTCGTGGCCGTCCTGGCCGACCTTGGCCACCAGGATGCGTGGCCGCCGGCCGTGGTCACGCACGAACTGGTCGATCTCCCCGCGCATCGCCTGCCAGTCGGGATCGTCGGCGAAGTGCCCGCCGTAGACACCGGAGATGGAGCGGATCTCCGCCTGATAGCGACCCCAGGGCTTCTCGAGCGCCGCCGAGATCTCGCCGACGGTGGCGCGCACCCGCGCCGCCTCGACGCTGAGCGCCAGCAGGTTGCCCTGCCCCGTTTCGGCGCATGCGGTGAGGGCAGCCAGCGCCGCCTCCACTTTCGCCGTGTCGCGCGTGTTCTTGATCTGCTCGAGCCGGCGCACCTGCGCTTCGCGCACCGCGGTGTTGTCGATCTCGCGGGTGTCGATCTCCGGCTCCTCGTCCAGGCGGAACTTGTTCACGCCGACGATCACGTCCTCGCCGCGATCGACCCGCGCTTGCCGGCGCGCCGCCGTCTCCTCGATCCGCAGCTTCGGCATGCCGGCTTCGATGGCCTTGGTCATCCCGCCCATCTGCTCGACCTCGTCGATGATGCCGAGCGCCTTCGCGGCCAGCGCGTGGGTCAGCGACTCCATGAAGTAGGAGCCACCCCAGGGGTCGATCACCTTCGGGATGCCGGTTTCGAGCTGGAGGATCAGCTGCGTGTTGCGCGCGACGCGCGCCGAGGCGTCGGTCGGCAGCGCGATGGCCTCGTCGAAGGAGTTCGTGTGCAGGCTCTGCGTGCCGCCGAAGACGGCGGCCATGGCCTCGACCGTGGTGCGGATGATGTTGTTGAAAGGATCCTGCTCGGTCAGGCTGGCGCCCGAGGTCTGGCAGTGCGTGCGCAGCATGAGCGACGCGTGCTTCTTCGGCGCGAAGTGCTTGCGCACCAGCGTGGCCCAGAGCAGCCGGGCGGCGCGCAGCTTCGCCACCTCCATGTAGAAGCTCATCCCGATGGCGAAGAAGAACGACAGCCGGCCGGCAAAGGCGTCGATGTCGAGCCCCTTCGACATCGCCGCGCGCACGTACTCGAGGCCGTCGGCGATGGTGAAGGCGAGCTCGAGGTCGCACGTCGCTCCCGCCTCCTGCATGTGGTAGCCGCTGATCGAGATCGCTGTTGAACCGCGGCATCTCCTGCGACGTGTACTCGATGATGTCGGCCACGATCCGCATCGAGGGCGCCGGCGGGTAGATGTAGGTGTTGCGGACCATGAACTCCTTGAGGATGTCGTTCTGGATGGTCCCGGTCAGCTTGGCGCGCGGCACGCCCTGCTCCTCGCCGGCCACGATGAAACTCGCCAGCACCGGCAGCACGGCGCCGTTCATCGTCATCGAGACCGACATCTTGTCGAGCGGCACGCCGTCGAAGAGGACCCGCATGTCCTCGACCGAGTCGATGGCCACGCCCGCCTTGCCGACGTCGCCCACGACGCGCGGGTGATCGCTGTCGTAGCCCCGGTGGGTGGCGAGGTCGAACGCCACCGACAGGCCCATCTGGCCGGCGGCCAGATTGGCGCGGTAGAACGCATTCGACTCCTCGGCCGTCGAGAAGCCGGCGTACTGCCGAATGGTCCAGGGCTTCTCCGCGTACATGGTGGCACGCGGGCCACGCAGGAACGGGAAATCTCCCGGGACGCCGTCGAGGAAATCGAGGCCTTGGACGTCGCCCGCGGTGTACAGCGGCTTGACCGCCAGTCCCTCGGGCGTGTGCCACAGCAGGCCTTCGGGATCGGCGCCCTTCCGTTCTTTCCGCGCCAGGTCGCGCCAACGCTCGATGTCCGCTCTCCCGGTGGAGTCCGCCATGAGCGGCATCCTTAACGCTTTCCCGGCGGCGTTCAAAGCCACGCGCCCCCCTCCGCAACCGCCTCACGCCAGACGGCGCCGACCTTTGCGTGATCCCCGGCTGGCGGCGGCCAGGTCTCCCATCGACCCAACTCGCATTCGGGGCCCGTCTCTGCCAACCAACCTTCGCTGCCCTGCCGCGCTCCGGCCACCAGGGGGGGACTGGTGTCGTTTTGCCGGGCCAGCCGAGGATCACGCGGAACTCAGAGAGCAAAGCCGGTGCCACGACGGCGTCCCGGTTGCGCCGCGGCGGAGCCGATCGCGAGCCTGCGCAGAGCCCGCTGCTCGGGCACACGGTTGCCGCCGTCGCATGCAACCGCGCCGCCTCACTCTTCGGGCTCGTGCTGGGCGCCGCGCCGCGCCGGCACGGGCAACGGCGTCGCGGCCACGACGGTGTCCGCCCGGAACGTGAGCACGTGCTCCCGATCGATCCGCATCCGCCACCGGCGCCCTTCGGTTCCCCGCACGGGTCGCACCTTGCCGCGCACGACCAGAATCAGCTCGATGGTCTGTCCATGCTCGGCGGCATCGACCAGGCGCGCATTCACCGCAGAGACGTCCATGTCCTTCTTGCTCATCACCACCGCCTCGACATGAAGCAGCCGTGCCCGAGGGAGGTGTCACCTCCCTCGGGCACGGCGGCATGAGCTCGTATCGCGTTCGGGAGAGACTAGGCGTGCACCGGGCGCGACGCGTAGCTGGAGGCGTGGGCGCCACCAGCCGGTGAGCCGGGGATGCCCCCCTGCCCCATCGCCTCGGAGGCGATCACGAAGTCCGGATAGGCCGTCATGCCGTGCTCGCCGATGTCGAGACCTTCCATCTCTTCCTCCGGCGAGACCCGCAGACCCATCAGCGCCTTGATGATGCCGAACGCCACCAGCGAGATGACGAACGTGTATGCCCCCGCCGCCAGCACTCCGATCAGCTGGGTGATGAAGGGACCGAAGCCGCCTCCCGCGAACAACCCGGCCGGCGGGCCACTCACGGGGGCAACGTCGGGGTTGGCCCACAGCCCGACGGCGAGGGTACCGAAGACGCCGTTCACGAGGTGGACGGACAGCGCACCCACCGGATCGTCGAGCTGCAGCCTGTCGAAGAAGAGCACCGCAACCACCACCAGGAAGCCGGCGATGAGCCCGATGATCAACGAGCTCGGCACGCTCACCCAGGCGCACGGCGCCGTGATGGCGACCAGACCAGCCAGGCAGCCGTTCAGGATCATCGACAGGTCGGGTTTGCCGAGCAGGATGGTGGCCGTGATCAGCGCCGAGAGCGACGCGGCCGCCGCCGCGGTATTGGTGGTCACCGCGATGTGCCCGATGGCGAGCGGGTCGGCAGCCATGGTGCTGCCGGGGTTGAAGCCGAACCAACCGAGCCAGAGGACGAACACGCCGATCGTGGCCGTCGACATGTTGTGCCCCGGAATCGGCTGCACTTTGCCGCCCTTGTACTTGCCGAGCCGTGCACCGAGCACGAGCACTCCTGCGAGCGCGGCCCACCCGCCGACGGAGTGGACCACGGTCGAGCCCGCGAAGTCCCAGAACCCGAGGCTGGCCAGCCACCCGCCGCCCCAGATCCAATGCCCGGTGATCGGGTAGATCAACCCGACCATCACGAAGCAGAAGACGGCGAACGACATGAACTTGATCCGCTCCGCCACGGCGCCCGATACGATGGTGGCGGCGGTGCCCGCGAACACCAGCTGGAAGAAGAACTTCGTCCACAAGGGCACGCCGCTCCAGGCGATCGAGCTGTAGGCGCCGGCATAGGCGTCGCCCGTCGCCGGACTGTTGTCGGCGCCGCCGACGAAGAACAAGCCGTCGGTGCCGAAGAATGGCGTCCCGTCACCGAACATGATGCCCCAGCCCAGCACGAGGAACGCCAGCGACGAGACGCCAAAGACGATGAAGTTCTTCGCCAGGATGTTGACGCAGTTCTTGGCCCGGCAGAGGCCACTCTCCACCATGGCGAAGCCGAGGTTCATGAAGAACACCAGCATGCCGGCGATGAGCGTCCACATCGTGTCCGCGATCACCTTTGGTGTCGCGAGCAGTTCCTTCACCTGCTCGGCCGTTGCGGGCGTCGCCGCCGCTTCGTCCGCCCACGCGGTCCCCAGCAGCATCGGCACCGCCAGCGCGGCGAGCCCCAGGACCGGCAGGATCCAGCGTCTCGTGTCTTTCACCATGAGCTATCTCTCCTCTTCGTCCCGGGTGCCCCCGGGGGTTGATGGTGGGTGCCGCCCGACCTAGACCGCCGCGGAGCCGCGCTCTCCGGTGCGGATGCGGATCACCTCTTCCACCGGGGTGATGAATATCTTGCCGTCACCGATGCGCCCGGTGCGCGCGCCCTCCATGATGGCCTCAACCGTCTCTGCCGCGAGATCGTCGGGTACCAGCACCGACACCTGGACCTTCGGCAGGAAATCGACCACGTACTCGGCTCCCCGGTAGAGCTCGGTGTGGCCTCGCTGACGACCGAATCCCTTCACTTCGCTGACCGTCACACCATGCACACCGGCGGCCTCCAGACGCTGTTTGACCTCGTCGAGCTTGAACGGCTTGATGATGGCGTCGATCCGCTTCATGGCGCCCTCCACGTAGCAAGAGGCTCGCCACGCGAGCGACAGACCTGGCCGCGATCCACACGGGGATTTCGCCGGATCGATGCCCAGGGCGTAGGCAGGTGCCCACGCTACGGGCGCGAAGACCCCGGGCGGCGGGGTCGGCCACACCGGCAACGATCACCAGCTTGCATCGACGCGGCACGAGCCGATAGGTGATGCGCTGGACGTCATGAACTGCATGCGATGCGGCCGTGAGATGGCGCCCCGGCCCCTGCGCCTTCGGTGGCCGCTCGTCGCCACGCTCTGGCTGGCGGGGCTCGCGACCGCGTGGTGGCTCGGCGGGCAGCTGCTGCACGATATGGTCGAGGGCCTTCAGCGGACCCTCTTGCCGCTCTGGAAATTTTGGGCATCCGTGCTCGTCCTGTCGGCCGCCGTCGCCGCCACCGCGCTCCGCCTCCGCAGGCCGATCTGTCCCGCGTGTCCCGGAGCGACCCCCGCCGGTTTCGTCGAAACTCCCGAAGGTTCGACCCGACGGACCCTGTTGCGGGCCGGGGGGGCGGCCGTGGCGGCATCGGTGGGCGGCGTCGCGGCCGCCGTCGGCCGCAACGCCGGCTGGGTCGGAGTCGGGCGGGAGATATTCGGCGTCGTCCCCGAGCAGACCGCGCCATCACCGCAGGCGGCATGGGCCGGGTCGCGCATCCGCGCCTCGCGCCGACTCGGCCGCACCGGCGTGCTCGTATCTGACATCTCGCTCGGCTCGAGCCGCATCCGCGACCTCGCCGTGCCCGACGCCGCGCTCGAGCGCGGCGTCACCTACGTCGATACCGCGCCCGACTATGCCGACGCCGGCTCGGAGACGCTGCTGGGCCAGGCCCTGCACGGGCGCCGCGACCGGGTCTTCGTCGCCACCAAGTTCTGCCGTCCGGACGGCCACCTGCCGGACGAGACGCCGGTGCCCGAGATCATGCGGGCCGTGGAACAGAGCCTGGCCCGTCTCCAGACAGATCACGTGGATTTGATTCACATCCATGCCTGCGACCGGGTCGATCGCCTCCTGGCACCGAACATCCACGAGGCGTTCGACCGCCTGAAGGAACAGGGCAAGGTCCGCTTCCTGGGCGTGAGCACACACACCCCCAACCTGGAGGAGGTAGCCAACGCGGCCATCGACTCCGGACGGTTCGACGTGATGATGTTGGCCTACCACTTCGGGATGTGGCCCACCTTCGGCCAGATACTCGAGAAGGCACGGCAGCACGACGTCGGCGTGGTGGCCATGAAGACGCTCAAGGGCGCCCGGCATGCCGACCTGACGGGATTTCGTGGCGACGCCCCGGCCTATTCGCAGGCGGCGTTCCGGTGGGTGCTGTCGAATCCGAACGTGTCTTGCCTGGTGATCTCGATGGCCACCCTGGACCAGGTGGACGAATATCTGGCGGCGTCGGGCACCGCGCTGCGCCCCACCGACGTCGGCGTCCTCGAACGCTATGACCGTCTCGTGCGGGGCGACTACTGCCAACCCCACTGCGGGGCGTGCCTCGACTCGTGTCCGGAGGGTCTCCCGATTCACGACGTGCTGCGCTACCGGATGTATGCGCGCGACTACGGCTGGGAACGCGAGGGGATGCAGCGCTACGCCCGGCTCGAGCGGACCGCCGCCTTGTGCACCGGCTGCCCGGCGCCCTGCGCTGGCACCTGTCCGCAGGACATTCCCATCCGCGCCGCCATGCTGGACGCCCATCGCCGGCTGACGCTGTAGCAGAGCCCGCGCGGACAGTACGAGTCCCAGCCCGAAGGTTCTCGCGACGAGCGAAGGAGCCGGGACCCGGAACGGGTACGGGCGGGGACCCCGTGGCAGGCCCCCGCCCGTGATGAATCGCGTGGTCGGGCGCTACTGCAGCGTGCCGAGCGCGACGCCCCCGACGCCGACGACGGTGCCGGTGCGGCACGTGCTGGTGACGGGCGAGAGCCCGGTGGCCTCAATGAGGAGATGGCCAGTCTGGCAGTCGGCCGGCGTCGGGTTGGTGCGAATCCGGAAGCGGCCGGTGAAGGGATCGTTGGCGTTCAGCGTGACGTCGAGAAGCGTCCCGGTGACCTGGTAGAGGTTGGCGCTGCACTTCCCGACCCCTTCCGGCGCCGCGCACACGGGCTGCATCGGGCCGTCGCAGAGCCCGCCGCCCGGATCGAAATTCGGGTTGTTGCGGATCGTGCACTTGCCGCCGCTGACGGTGAACTCGATGAAGAACGCCGCGGCAAGGGGGTTACCGACGAGATCCCCGTCCGCAGTCGGCGCCGACTCGATCTCGAGCACGTACTCGCCATCGGCGAACCCGGGCTTCAACGGATCGCCCACGTCTTTGGCCAGCTTCATCGCGAACGAGCCGCCGCCCGTCGGCGGCTTGCCGGCCACCGTCGCCGACGCCTTCGATGACACCGAGCCCGCGGTTTTCGGCGTCGTCCCGCCTGGTGCGGGCACCTTGACGATCGTGATGCTCGATTTCCCCGATCCTTTGGACTGCGCGCTCGCCGTACCGGCGAACGCTACACAGGCGCCGAGGACGAGCACTCCCATGAGTTGCATGCTGCGCATCGTTGAACCCCCCTTGTCGTTGAACCAGTGCATTGGTTGAGATCGTGCAGCGACCCGCGGCAGGCGAAAGGCCCCCGGCCTCTCGCCCGCCGGCGCCAGCCCCCCCCAGGGCAGCAGGTCGCGTTCGCCGTTGGAGCCCCTTATCACCTGCAGGGCAGCTGGAGCGGCCCGCGCGGCGCACGGCCGCCCACGACCGGCGTCTCCACGAACATCGCGCTGCGCATCGCGGACCTCTCCTTCGAGCAGGGTTATGGGGTCACGGAAACGGGCGGCACGATAGACACGTCGCTTGATTGTCGTCAACGAAAATCGCCTGACGCGTTGCGCTGCGGATCGCACGGCAGGCGCCCCGGCGGTAGACTCGCACATGGCCTCGCGCGTCCGTCGGGATACGCATCACGGAAGGTCGATGGTCAGCGCATCGGCGAACTGCTGGATCGCGGCGCCGCACGCCGGCCTGATCTGCTTCTTCGGTTTCTTTCCCTTCGCGGCCGTCGCGGCCCGTTTCGCAAGCGCGGCGATCGCCGGCCCGTCGCCTGGGCGAACTTCGGGTACTTCCCCACAGTCGCCTGGATCGCGCGGCCAACGCTGTTGGACGCCCCGTCGAGCTTCGCCACGAGGGACCCCGCCTGGAGTGCCGCAACAGCCCGGTGATAGGAGATGGCAAGTGCTTCGACGCGTGCCGCTCGATCTCCGGTCGTTCAACGGCTCCCACAGGAGCAGTCGCCGGTCATCCCAGCCAACGGTCCCGTCGTCGATGGCGCAGAGTGCCCCAGGTCGGGAACGATACGGCGGAAGCCCCCTCTGGAATCGCGCGAGTCGCCCCTAGCGCTCGGGGGCCGGTATCGAAGCACGGCCCGGCGCCGGCTGCCCGCCGGTTGGGCACCGCACCGCTCGCCAAACGGGCGCTCCCGACCCCGCTGGGCGTCCCGCCCCGGTGCGAGCGGACTCTTTCCTGGGCACGCGCGTTGCTTCACACGGCACGTCACGAAGGAGGGGGGGGGCCCGTGTCCTCGTTGGTGAGCGGATACGAGACTGGACGGTTCTTCGACGAGATGGTCGAGGCGTCGGGGGAACCGCGCCCGCACTACCGCAAGCTGTTCGCCCGGCTCGCCGGGATGGATTCCGCGGAGCTCGACGAGCGCCGGGAGCTGGCCGACGTGTCCTTCCTGCTCCAGGGCATCACGTTCGCGGTCTACAGCGACGGCCGTGGCACCGAGCGCCTGTTCCCCTTCGACCTGATCCCGCGCATCATCCCCGGTGCCGAGTGGGACCGCGTGGAACGGGGCCTGGCCCAGCGGGTCATCGCGCTGAACCTCTTCCTGCAAGACGTCTATGGGCCGCAGCGGATCTTGCGCGATGGTAAGATCCCGCGCCCGCTGGTGCTCTCCTGCACCCACTTCCGGCGCGAGGCGGTCGGCGTCGAGCCACCGCGCGGCATCCACGTCCACATCGCCGGCATCGACCTGGTTCGCGATTCGAAGACCGGCGAATACGTCGTCCTCGAAGATAACGCGCGCACCCCCAGCGGGGTGTCCTACGTGTTGGAGAATCGGCTGGTCATGACCCGGACCTTCCCGAAGCTCTTCCAGGAATACGAGGTGCGGCCCGTCGACCACTACCCCACCGAACTGCTCCAGATTTTGCGCAGCGTCGCACCCCACGGCGGCGACCGTCCGACGATCGTCCTGCTCACCCCGGGCATCTACAACAGCGCGTACTTCGAGCACAGCTTCCTCGCCCAGCAGATGGGTATCGAGCTGGTCGAAGGCAGCGACCTGGTGGTCGACACCGACGTCGTCTACATGAAGACCATTCGCGGGCTCCGCCGGGTGGACGTGATCTACCGGCGCATCGACGACGATTTCTTGGACCCTCTGGCTTTCCGGCCGGATTCCGTGCTCGGCGTGCCCGGATTGATGGGCGCCTACCGTGCCCGCCACGTGGCGCTCTGCAACGCCGTGGGCAACGGGGTCGCCGACGACAAGGCGGTCTACGCCTACGTTCCCACCTTCATCCGCTACTATCTGGGCGAAGAGCCGATCCTGCGGAATGTCGACACCTGGCTCTGTAGCGAGCCCGAGCAGCTGCGTTACGTGCTCGAGCACCTCGATCAGTTGGTGGTGAAGCCGGTCGGCGAATCGGGCGGCTACGGGCTGCTCATGGGGCCGATGGCCGACCGCGCGACCATCGACGAGTTCCGGGGCCGGCTCCAGGCCGACCCGCGCAACTACATCGCGCAGCCCCTGGTGGAGCTGTCGCAGGTGCCGTGCTGGGACGAGCAACGCGGCCGCCTGGTCGGTCGCCACGTCGACCTGCGCCCCTACTGCCTCTACGACGGCGACCGTGTGACCATCGTGCCGGGCGGGCTCACGCGCGTCGCGCTGCGGGAAGGCTCGATGGTGGTGAACTCGTCGCAGGGCGGCGGCAGCAAGGACACCTGGGTCCTCGGGAACGACGCCTGATGCTGTCGCGGATCGCCGACTCGCTGTTCTGGATCACCCGCTACCTCGAGCGGGCGGAGGACACCGCCCGCATCCTGGACGTGAACTACTACATGATGCTCGAGGGCGCCCAGCAGGCGCACCGCCTGCGCTGGGCTCCTTTGGTCAGCATCGCGGGCGCGCACGACGAATTCTTCGCCCGCTACCCGGAGGCAGACCCGCGTTCCGTCTTCGAGTTCCTCGGCTTCAGCAGCGAGCATCCGGACTCGATCATGCAGTGCGTGGGAAAGGCGCGGGAGAACGCGCGTACCATCCGCGACCGCATCTCGCGCGAGATGTGGGAGGACATCAACGGGCTCTACCTCGAGGTGGGCCACTTCAGCGTGGAAGACCTCCTGGAAGCCGGCCCGCACCGCTTCTGCGAACTGGTGAAGTCCGGCAGCCATCGCTTCATGGGCGCGAGCCGCGCCACCTTTCCCCGCGACGAGGGCTGGCACTTTCTCAACGCCGGGCAGGCGCTCGAGCGCGCCGAGATGACCGCGCGTATCGTGGACGTCCAGTACCATACGCTGGTCGCCGGGCCGGCCACGACCGCCGGCGACCCCGACACCCACCAGTGGATGGCGGTCCTCAAATCGGTGGCAGCGTACGAGTTCTATCGCCGCACCTACAACACCCGCATCGAGCCGACCCGGGTCGCGGAGCTCCTGATCCTCCATCCCCAGCACCCGCGCTCGCTTCGCTTCAGCGTCGGCATCCTCCAGTCGGCGCTGCGCGCGATCAGCCGGACGGGCGCAGACACTTACGACAACGAGGCCGAACGGCTCACCGGCCGCTTGTACGACTCCCTCAAGTACGACCGTATCGAGGACATCCTCGGCCGGGGCCTCCATCCGTTCCTGACGGACGTGCAGCGGACCTGCCGCGCCATCGGCGAAGAGCTCGCCCGCACGTATTTCTACTACGAGGTTGGCGCATGAAACGCGTCCGTCTGTTGCACGTGACGGAGTTCGAGTACGACGGACCGGTCTACGAGAGCTACAACGAGGTCCACCTGCAGCCGGTCGACGACGAGCACCAGAACTGCGTGGGGTTCCGGCTGCGCACGCAGCCGGTCTCGTCGCCCACGGCGTCGCGCGACTACTTCGGCAACTGGGTGCACCGCTTCAACGTCACCGCCAGACACCGGCGGCTTCGCGTCGAAGCGGAGTCAGTGGTGATGACGCAGGAGTCGGTGATCGAGCCGGCAACCGGCGACGCGCTCGCCGCCGTGGACGCCCAGCGCGCCGCGCTGCTCGATGCCCACTACGACTTCGTCGTGCCGTCGCACCACGTACCCGCCCTGGACGAGATCGCGCCGCTGCTGCGCGCCGCCGAGGACGCCGCCGGCGGAACGGCCGCGGGATTCGTCCGCGCGGCCGCGCGCCTGATCCACGACCGCTACCGCTACGCCCCGGGCGCCACCCACGTCCATTCGTCGGTCCGGGATGTCCTCGCCACCGGAACGGGCGTGTGTCAGGACTTCACCCACCTACTCCTGGCGGTGGCGCGCGGCCGCGGGCTGCCCGCCCGGTACGTGTCCGGCTACCTGATGCCGCGGGAGGACGGCCCCAGCGAGTCGAAGATCGAGCAGGTGGCCGGCGGGCGAGCGTCGCACGCCTGGGCGGAAGTGATGATCCCCGGCGCAGGCTGGATCGGCCTCGACCCCACGCTGGGGACACCCACGTCGACCCGCCACATTCGCGTCGCCTACGGCCGCGACTATGCCGACGTCCCGCCCGTCCGGGGCGTATACCGGGGCCAAGCAGGCCAGCGGCTCTCGGTGGACGTGCTCATGCGCCCCGCCCTGGATGACCAGGGCTGGGAGCATCTCCACGAGCCCGACCACCTGCCCCCGCCGGACGCGCCGTCCGAGCGGGTGACGCGCCCGCCGCAATGAGCGGCGTGGGGACGGCGGCCTTGAGCGGCCGGCCCGCCCCCGGCATAAGGCGTGACGAGCACCCGCGGTGGCCTCCCGCCCACGCGCGCCGACCCGACACGCGACATGGCACGCCCCACTCCCGACCGTCCCGCACCGCGCGAGCCCGCGCACCGGCCTGGCCACGGCCGATCCCCCGGCGCACAGCCGGGGGACAAAATCCTGATCACCGGCATTGCGGGCGGCCAGGGGCAGCTGGTGGCACATCGCCTGCGGGGTACGTTTCATGTCATCGGCGTCGACCGCACGGCCTGGGAGGACCACCCGTCCGACGTCTCGGTGCACGTGCTCGATCTCCGGAAGCGGAAGTTCGAGGACATCCTGCGCACCGAGCGCCCCGCGGCGGTAGTGCACCAGGCGTTCATTCGGCATTTCCAGGTCGACCCCCACGTGCGACACGAAGTGAACGTGCTCGGCACCAAGCGGCTGCTCGAGTACTGCGTCGCGTACGGCGTGCGGCAGGTCGTGGTGCTGTCGAGCCACTACGTCTACGGCGCGCTCCCCGAAAACCCATCGTATCTCGACGAGGAGTACTCGTTGAACGTGAGCCGCACCTACCCCGAGGTGCGGGACCTCGCCGAGGTCGACACCCTCTGCAACGCGTTCCTCTGGCGCCACCCGGAGATCGCCACCACCATCCTGCGGCCCGTGGCCACGCTGGGCCCCACGGTCCATAGCACCATGGCGCGCTATCTCCGGCAGCGGTTCGTCCCCACCATCATGGGCTTCGACCCGATGATGCAGTTCATCCACGAGGACGACGTCGCCGCGGCCATGGTGCTGGCGCTCGAGCGCGGCACGCACGGCGTGTTCAACGTGGTCGGCCCCGACCCCGTGCCGCTCTCGGTCGCCATCCGCGAGACGGGCGGCACGGCGCTCCCCATTCCCGATCCCGTGGCCCGCGTGGTGTTCGGACAGCTCTTCCAGCTCGGGCTCTACCACGTGCCGCCCGGCGCCATCGACTTCGTCAAGTACCCGTGCAGCCTCGACGGCCGCCGCTTTCGCGCGGCGACCGGCTTTCGACACGCGCACGGCCTCCAGGATGTCTTCGCCAGTGTCCGTCACTGACACCCTCCGCCGGACCGCGGGCGACGTGCTCGCCGGCACGTCCAGGCTCGTAGTCGAACCGGCCGCCGAACTCGAGCGCGAGATCGAGGAGCGGCTGCGCCGGATCCCGACACACCTCAACGAGTACGGGTACGACGCCTTCGGCATGAGCCCCGCGACCGCCAAGCGCGCGCTGCTCGCCGCCGCGCTGGCCTATCGCTACTGGTTCCGCGTCGAGACGCACGGCATCGAGCGCGTGCCACCCGGCCGCGTCCTGCTCATCTCGAACCACGCGGGTCAGGTGGCGATCGACGCCGCCATGATCGGGGTCGCGATGGTGCTCGAGGCCGAGCCGCCACGGATCATCCGCGGCATGGGGGAATACTGGCTGCCCACCGTGCCATGGGTGAACATCGCCATGGTGCGGACCGGTTCGGTGGTCGGCACCCGCAAGAACTGCGTCGACCTGCTGCAGGCCGACGAGTGCGTGATCGCCTTCCCCGAAGGCGTGCGCGGCATGAACAAGCTCATCTGGGAACGCTACCAACTGCAGGAGTTCGGCCACGGGTTCATGCGACTCGCGCTCGAAACCAACACCCCGATCGTGCCCATCGCGGTGGTCGGCTCCGAGGAGCAGGCGCCCGCCATCGCCAACCTGCGCGGGCTCGGCCGCCTGCTCGGCATGCCGGCGTTCCCCGTGACGCTCACCTGGCCGCTCCTCGGGCCGCTGGGCATCGTGCCGCTGCCCGTGAAGTACCACATCTACTTCGGGGAGCCGATGCACGTCACGGGCAGCCCGGACGACGAGGACGACATCGTCGCCGATCGCGTCGAACGGGTGAAGGAACGCATCGCAGCGATGATCTCCGACGGCCTGGCCGCGCGGCGCTCGCTGTTCTGGTGAGCATGCGGCTCAAGACGCGCGTCCGACCCGCCGACCCCGAGTTCCGCGCCAACGCGGCGCACATGGCGGAGCTGGTGACCACCCTGCGGGAGCAGCGCCGGCGTGCCGCCGAGGGCGGCCCCGCCGATGCGCGCGCCCGGCACACCGCGCGGGGCAAGCTCCTGGCGCGCGAACGCGTGGAGCGCCTCCTCGACCCCGCGACGCCGTTCCTCGAGCTGTCACCGCTGGCGGCGCACGGTTGCTACGAGGACGAGGCGCCCGGCGCCGGCCTCCTTACCGGCATCGGCACCATCGCGGGCCGGCAGGCGGTGATCGTCGCCAACGACGCCACCGTGAAGGGCGGCACGTACTACCCGCTCACGGTGAAGAAGCACTTGCGCGCCCAGGAGATCGCGGTCGAAAACCGGCTGCCCTGCGTCTACCTGGTCGATTCGGGCGGCGCCTTCCTGCCGCTCCAGGACGAGGTGTTCCCGGACCGGGACCATTTCGGCCGCATCTTCTTCAACCAGGCCCGGATGTCCGCGGCCGGTATCCCGCAGGTCGCGGTGGTGCTGGGCTCGTGCACCGCGGGCGGCGCCTACGTGCCGGCCATGTGCGACGAAACCGTGATCGTCCAGCACCAGGGCACCATCTTCCTCGCCGGTCCCCCGTTGGTGAAGGCCGCCACGGGCGAGGACGTCACGGCCGAGGACCTGGGCGGCGGCGACGTCCATACCCGCATCTCCGGGGTGGCCGATCATCTGGCGCACGACGACGGCGACGCGCTCCGCATCGCGCGGGAGATCTTCGCCGCGCTTCCGCGGCAGGCGCCCCCGGCGGTGGCGTTCGACGCCCCGGAGCCCCCGGCGTACGACCCGGCCGAGCTCTACGGCGTCATCGCCCGCGACCCCCGGCACGTGACCGATGCCCGCGAGGTCATCGCGCGGCTGGTCGACGGCAGTCGATTCCACGAGTTCAAGCCGCGCTACGGCACCACGCTGGTCACCGGGTTCGCCCATGTGCACGGCTGTCCGGTGGCCATCCTCGCCAACCAGGGCGTGCTGTTCTCCGAGTCGGCGCTCAAGGCCACGCACTTCATCGAGCTGGCCTGCGCGCGGGGCGTGCCCCTCCTCTTTCTCCAGAACATCACCGGGTTCATCGTCGGCAAGCGCTACGAGCACGGCGGCATCGCCAAGGACGGCGCCAAGATGGTCCACGCCGTCGCCAACGCCGCGGTGCCGAAGCTCACCGTCCTGATCGGCGCCTCGCACGGCGCGGGGAACTACGGCATGTGCGGCCGCGCCTACTCGCCGCGCCTGCTGTTCTCGTGGCCCAACAGCCGCATCTCCGTCATGGGCGGCGAGCAGGCGGCACAGACGCTGCTCACGGTGAAGCGCCAGCAGCTGGAGAGCCGCGGCGCGACACTGTCCGACGACGACGCCGAGGCGCTCGCCGCGCCCATCCGGGCCAAGTACGAACGCGAGGGCAGCCCGTACCATGCCACCGCCCGGCTGTGGGACGACGGCATCCTCGACCCCCTCGAGACCCGTGACGCGCTCGGCCTCGCGCTCGCCGCCGCCGTTCAGGCCCCCGTGCCCCGCACCACCTGGGGCGTGTTCCGCATGTGACCATGCGCCGGGTGCTCATCGCGAACCGCGGCGAGATCGCGGTGCGCATCGCGCGCGCCTGCCGGGAATCCGGCCTCGGCACGGTCGCCGTCCATTCCGACGCCGACGCGGCCATGCCCCATGTCCGCGTCGCGGACGAGGCGGTCCGCATCGGCCCGGCGCCCGCGCGCGAATCGTATCTGTGCATCGACGCGCTGCTGGCGGCCGCCCGCACCAGCGGCGCCGACGCCGTGCACCCCGGCTACGGCTTCCTCGCCGAGAACGCCGCGTTCGCGCGCGCCGTGGACGAAGCCGGTCTGATCTGGATCGGCCCGCCGCCGGCAGCGATCGCCGCCATGGGCGACAAGGTGGCGGCGCGTGCCACCGTGGCCCGCGTCGGCGTCCCCGTGGTGCCCGGCGCCGACGTCGGAGCCGGCGACGCCGCCATCGCGCGCCGGCAGGCGGCGGCGCTCGGATATCCGGTGCTGGTAAAAGCGGCCGCCGGCGGCGGCGGCAAGGGCATGCGCGCGGTCCACGGCGAAGCCGACCTCGACGACGCCTTGGCCGCCGCCGCCCGGGAGGCGGCAGCGGCGTTTGGCGACGACCGGGTGTACCTGGAGAAGCTCATCGAGCGCCCGCGTCATGTCGAGGTGCAGGTGCTGGGCGACCGCCGCGGCGCGCTGCTCCATCTCGGCGAGCGCGAGTGCTCGGTGCAGCGCCGGCACCAGAAGGTGATCGAGGAGGCGCCCTGCCCCGTCATGACACCCGCGCTGCGCGGCGCGATGACCGAGGCGGCGCTCGCGGTCGCACGCGCCGTCGACTACCACAGCGCCGGCACCGTCGAGTTCCTGCTCGCGCCGGACGGCCAGTTCTATTTTCTCGAGATGAACACGCGCCTGCAGGTGGAGCACCCGGTGACGGAGTGGACGACCGGCATTGACCTGGTGGCCGCGCAGTTGCGCGTGGCCCGCGGAGAGCCGCTCGGGTTCACGCAAGACGACGTCGTGTTCCGCGGGCATGCCATCGAGGTGCGCGTGTGCGCCGAGAACCCGGGCGCCGGCTTCCTGCCGAGCGCGGGCCCGGTGCTCGCGGTGCGCGAGCCGGCGGCGCCCGGCGTGCGCGTCGATTCCGGCATCGCCGCGGGTGTGACGGTGCCGGTGGAATACGACCCGCTGCTGGCAAAGCTGTCGGCGTGCGGCGCGTCCCGCGCCGAGGCGGCGCGGCGGCTGGAGCAGGCCGTCCGCGACACCGTGATCCTGGGGCCCGCGACCAACCTCGCCTTTCTGCGCGACGTGCTCCGGCACCCGGCGTTCCTGGCCGGCGAGACGCATATCGGCTTTCTCGACCAGCATTTCGCCGGTTGGGGCCCGGATGCGGCGGAGACGGACGTCGCCGCGATCATCGCCGCCCTGGCGGCGGAGCACCTGCACCGCGGCGGCGGCGATGCCCCGGCGGCGGCGTCGCCGTGGGCCCATCTGGGTCGCTGGCGCCTGAGCACCTGACGGCAATGGAGATCCGGCTCCGGCAGGGCGAGCGGCTGCGCACGGTCACGATCGTGGAGGACGCCGACGGCGTGCGCGCGGAGCTCGACGGCACGCCGCACCGCCTCCGGCGGATCGCGACCCACGTGCACCGGCCCGGCGACGGGCCGCCCGTCGCCGACCTCGTCGTGGCCGTCGATGGGCATGTCCGCCGGGCCTGCGTGGTCCGGACGGGAGAGCGCCTGCTGGTCGCGCTCGACGGCGGAGCCCATGTGGTCGAACTGGGCGACGCGCCCTCCCGCGGCGGCAGCGCCGGCGGCATCGGCGCCGTCGTGGCCCCGATGCCCGGGAAGATCGTGCGGGTCCTCGTCGCGGTGGGCGACGCCGTCGAACCCGGCCAGCCGCTGGTCGTCCTCGAGGCCATGAAGATGGAGACGACGCTCCGCGCGGAGGTGGCGGGGACGGTCGGCGCGGTCGCGGTCGCGGCGGAGCAGACGGTGGACGCGGGCGCGCTGCTGGTCGAGGTGACCCGGGCGACGGCGAGCGACGGCTGACCGCTCGTCGCCGCCCGGGCCCCCTCTCAGCTCATCAGGCGAATCGTATAGGTGCCGAAGTTGCCGCCGCCGGGCTCACCCGCGGCCTCCTTGAAGATGGATTGCAGATCGACGCCCTTCGGGCTGCCGAAGGCTTCGACCCGGGTGACCACGATGGTCGCGAAGCCGAGGACGGTCCCCGACTGGTTGAAGTTGCTGTTGCACGACACGATCGGCACCATGAAGGTGTTGATGTTCCGCTTCACGCAGTCGTCGACATTCTTGAGCGTTCCCGTGAGCTGGCCATTGTTCAGGCTGATCACATCGCCGACCTTGATCACGGGGGCCGTCACCGTGCCGCCGCACTCCGACGGCATGTACTGATTGACATTCGTGGAGCTGGCGGACCCGTCGAAGAAGGCGGTCCACCCGCTGTTGTTGCTGGTGTTCGGCACCTGGGTCATGCTCGGCAGGCAGCCCGGCGTCTGGAAGCAGCTGGTGAGCGCCGGGAAGTGGCAATCGCCCAGCACCAGCGGCAGCGTCGGCCGGCCGCCTCCCAGCCCGAACGCGGCGGCCGTCGCAGTCTTCGTCACCGTCGTGTTGGCGAAGGACGGCCCGAAGATGCCCCCGAACAGGTTCCGCACGGAGACGGCGGGGGTCGCCCGCACGGCCGTGGCCGGCGTGCCCCCGTTCACGAACGCGCCCGCCTGGTTGTAGGTGCCGACCTGCAGCTGCGACGTCTGGATCACGGCCGTCGCACCCCCGACGCGGTTCTGCCCGACGACCGACTGCGCCTGGCTGCGGGCGATCGCGGCCGTCGCGCCGCCGAGCAACGCGCGCGCGCCGGCGGTGGCGGCGGCATCGGCGGCGGTCTGCACCTCCGTCGCGACCATCGTCAAGCGGCCGATGTCGATGCCGACGGCCGTCAAGGCGAGGAGCGCGACCGATCCGATGACGAAGGCGCTCATCACGGCGCCCCGCTGCCTCTTGCGCTTCCTGTTCTGGATGGTGTTGTCGTCGGTACGCATGACCGGACCCCTTTCGACGTGTCGCCGGGCGCATCGCCGCGGTGTTGCCAGCAATTAGAGCCCTCGCGTCAGGATCTAACAACCAAGGTACTGGCGTGTCGCGCCGCCGTCGCCGCATCGCCCTGGCGCGGGCACCGCCGTCCGCGAATGGTGCGCGGCGCCGATACTCCGCTGCCAGCCGTTGCCTGGACGGGCGCGCCGCCCTACCGTCCCGCGGCCGTTCCGGGAGGTCCACGCCGATGCGGGTGCTGCTGGTCGACGACGATCCGTCTGCGCGTGTGCTGCACGACATGCTGCGCCCGCACGCACGCATCGCGCTGCGCGCGGTCGCCGAGGCCGTCGCACGCGGCGACGCGCTGCTAGATGACGCCGCGGCGGCGCTGGTGGTCATCGGCCCCACCGCCGGCGACGACGCCGTCGCCGCACTCCTCGCGATCCTCGGCGGGCGCGCGGCGGTGGTCGTGGTCGGGAGCCGCGACCGCGCGGCGGCGGCGGTCGCCGCACTCAAAGGCGGGGCGATGGACTACCTCATGCTCGACGCCCCCGACCTGGCCGATCGCCTGCTTGCACCGACACAGGCGTCGGCGCCGACCGGCGACCGGGAGCCCCTGCTGGCCGGCCTGGTCGGACACAGCGCGGCCATGCACCGGGTCCGCACGCTGATCCGGACGGCCGCGCGCACGACGGCGCCGGTGCTGCTCGAGGGCGAAACCGGCACCGGGAAAGAGGTGGTCGCGCGGGCCATCCATGGGCTCGGCCCGCGCGCACGGGCCGCCTTCGTGCCGCTGAATTGCGCGGCCGTGCCGGAGACCCTCGCCGAGAGCGAATTCTTCGGCCACGCACGCGGCGCGTTCACCGGCGCCATCGACGCCCGACCCGGGGCCCTACGGCTGGCCGATGGTGGCACGCTCTTCCTCGACGAGATCGAAGACCTGCCGCCATCGCTGCAGGCCAAGCTGCTCCGGGTGGTCCAGGACGGCGAAGTGCGCCCTCTTGGCGGTAGTACCGCGCAGCGGGTCGACGTCCGATTGGTCGCGGCATCGAACCGCGAATTGTGGCGCATGGTCGAAGCGGGCGCGTTCCGCCGCGACCTCTACTACCGCCTCCGCGTGCTCAGCATCCAGCTGCCGCCACTGCGGGAGCGCGGCACCGACCTGCCCCTCCTGGTTGCGCACTTCGTCGAGGGCTTCAACCGGCGGCACGGCACGCGGTTCATCGTGCCGCCGACCCCGCAGCTACGGCCGCTGCTCGACCACCCGTGGCCGGGCAATGTCCGCGAACTGGAGAACACCCTCGAGTCGATCTGCATCCTCGCGCATGCCGACGGGCGCGACCTCGCGAGCGCGCTCCGCGACGCGCCGTCGCTCGCCGGCGGCTTCTGGCCTGACGAGCGCGCACGGATCTTGCGCGTGCTGAACGATCACCGCTGGAACCGCCAGCGCGCCGCCACGGCGCTCGGCATCTCGCGCGTCACGCTCTGGCGCCGCATGGAGCGCCACGGCATCCGCGACCCGTTCTCGACCGACTCGAGCGCAACCTCCTGAACGGACGCGCTGCAACGCGCGCGGTGGCGACGCCGGCACGCCGGCCCGTTCGCCCGGCACGTCCCCTGCAACACCCGCGTTCGGCCCGCCCTGCCATATCTTCGAGGAGGTCGCATGCCATCGCAACAGCAGATGCTCGCCGCCGCCGCCGGCGCCGTCATGGCCGCAGGTCTGACGTTCCGCGCGGTCACCGTCCACTCGGTGGGCAACGCGCCCATCATCTACCGCGTCACCACGAACAACAACGACCTCGACAGCATCGAAGGTCTGGCGCCGCCGGGCCGCCTGGTCGAGCTCTGGTACGCCCAGCGCAACTTCCGCGAGGGCATCGACGGCGGCGTCGATCCGTTCTCGTGGTGCGCGTGGAAGAACAAAGGGATCCCGGTGCGCCTCGGGACGGTGCATGCCGACGCCACGGGTAAGTGGCGGCTCGCGAATCTCCGCACCACCGGCACGTCGGTCCAGGTGTTTCCGGGGGCTGGGAGCCACAACACCTGCCAGGGCGGCATCCTGACACAGCTCCTGCCGCGCGCCTGCGATGCGCCGGGTGTCGGCTGCACGAGTTGGGCGCCGCCCGCGCTCCACTGGCTCAACGTAAAGCGCCAGAGCCCGCTGATCGTCACCGCGGGTGGTTCGATCAGCGGGGCGGAGACGGCGGCAATCGCGGTCGCCGACGGTCCGAACGACGGCCCCGAACCGAGCAGCGTCTACGACGTCGACTCGAACGGCATCGACACGCGGAACCCGGGGCTGACCTGGGGACAGCGGGTGACCTGGAAGTGCGGCACCGGCGGGACGGCGCCGTGCGCCAGCGTGACCGTGCATGACGCCACCACCATCACCGCGCCCGACCCGGAGTTCCCCTACCTGCTCGGCACCATCCAGGGGCACGCCCCGGGTGGATCCGTCTTCGCCGCCGCCGCCCTCAACCGGGGCGAGGCGCTCGGCTTCGCCGTCAACGTCAACGCGCGGCTGCGCGCCGACCTGAACATCAACCTCGGCTGCGACCAGCAGAAGCTCTTCGACTTCTCGGTGCCCTTCGTCTACTGAGCGGCTACTGGCCCGCGCCCAGCCGCGCCCCCGGTGCGATGCCGAGCGCTACGGCCACCTCCGCGGCGGCGGCCTTCGGGCCGTCGCCGCGGGCTCGGCCACACCGCACCGCGCCGTCGGCCGTCGCAACGGTCATGCCGCCGGCGTCCACGGCCAGGACGGCGCCGGGAGCGCCGGCACCGGGCACGCGCCGCGGCTCGAAGAGGCGCAGCCGTCCGCCCCGCCACGCGGTGTGTGCGCCCGGCTGGGGATCGCACCCGCGGATCAGGTTGTGGACCGCGGCGGCACCGTGCCCCCAGTCGATGGCCGCGTGCGCGTCGGTCAGGAGCGGGTCGTAGGTCGCCGCCGCCTCGTCCTGCGGCAGGCGCGGCGCGCGACCGGCGGCGATCAACTCGACGCTGTCGAGCACCACCTGCACGCCCAGGGGGAACAAGGTCTGGTAGTAGAGCGTGCCGGCCGTGTCGTCCGGACCGATCGGCGCTTCGCGCTGGAGCAGGAGCGGCCCCGTATCGATACCGGCGTCGGGCCAGAAGACGCTCACGCCCGTGCGAGTTTCGCCGCGGATCAGCTGCCACGGAATCGCGCTGCCGCCGCGGTAGCGCGGCAGCAGCGACGGGTGGAAGCAGATCGCCGTCTGCCTCGGCATCGCCAGGAGGGGCTCGGGCACGATCTGGGTCACGTAGGCCAGCACCGCGAGGTCGGCCTCCGCGCCGGCGAAGGCCGCCCGGGCTTCCCCCGTCTTGAGCGACGCGAACTGATGCACCGGGACGCCACGATCGATCGCCGCCGCCTTCACCGGGTCGGTCTTCCCGCCCCGATCCGGCGGGCAGACGACCCCGGCCACCCCATGCCCGGCCGCCTCGAGCCCCTCTAGGACCTTGGCGGCGAACGCCGCCTGTCCGACCAGAAGAATCCGCATGCGGGGGCAGGCTCGCCCAGCCGACGCCGACGTGTCAAGACACCGTTCGCCCATTCGGCGGGATCGGGAAAAGCCTGATTTGGAGCCCTGCGGGCGCGTCCGATCCGCCCGGATGGCCGCGTTGACTCCCCGTTGGCATCGGCGTAGGGTAAAACGGGTTTTGGGGAATACCAGCGAATGCGGCGCGAGAAATCCAATTACATCATCCAGTCGGTCTCGCACTCGCTCGACGTCCTCGAGCAGTTCTGCGAGGGCACCGAGGAGCTCGGCGTCACCGAACTGTCGAAGCGCCTCAAGCTGCACAAGAACAACGTCTTTCGCTTGCTCGCCACGCTCGAGTCGCGCGGCTACATCGAGCAGAACCGCGCGACGGAGAACTACCGCCTCGGCGTCCGGTGCCTGCAGCTCGGGCAGAGCTACGTGCGGCACATGGGACTCCTGCGCCACGCCCTGCCGATTCTCACGGACCTGGTCGGGCAGGCTCGCGAGACAGCGTATCTCGGGGTCCTGCGTCGGGCCGGTGTCGTCCCGGTGCAGCTCGTCGAAACCGATCGCTCGGTGCGCATCGTGTCGCAGGTCGGCGAGGTGTTGCCGCTGCACTGCACGGCGGCGGGCAAAGTGCTGTTGGCGGCGCTGACCGACGAAGAGGCCCGCCCGCTCCTGCCCGACCCCTTGCCGAAGTTCACCGAGCGCACGCCCGTCGACCGCCAGGCGCTGCAACAGCAGCTGAAGACGGTCGCATCGAACGGCTATGCCATCGACATGGGCGAGCATCTGGACGACGTGCGCGCAGTCGCCACGCCGGTGCGCGATTACGCCAGCAACGTCGTGGGCGCGCTCGCGATCGTGGGGCCGGCGTATCGCTTCCAAGCGGAGCGGATCGACAAAGAGCTCGGACCGCTCGCCGTCAAGGCGGGGCGGGAGCTGTCCGGACGGCTGGGCTTCGACTCCGGCAAGCGCGAAGCGGTCTGACGGCCCCCGGTTTGTTGACTGGCTGCGTCACGCGGTGTAGCCAAGGCGGGTTGTCGTCCGGAATTCCCCGCAGAGGAGACCTCCCGTGAAAATTCTGGTGACCGTCAAGCGCGTCCCCGACCCCGAGACACAGCTCAAGATCAACGCTGCCGGCAACGACTTCGCCACCGAGGGCGTCAAATGGGTGGTGAATCCGTTCGACGAGATCGCCGTCGAAGAGGCCTTGCGGGTCAAGGAGAAGCACGCCGGGTCCGAGGTGATCCTGGTCAGCATCGGGCCCAAGGGCGCGCAAGAGCAGCTGCGCACCGGCCTTGCCATGGGTGCCGACCGGGCCGTGCTGGTCGTGAGCGACGAGAACCTCGAGCCCCTCGCGGTGGCTCGGATCCTGAAAAAGGTGGTCGAGGACGAGCAGCCGGAGCTCGTGCTGATGGGCAAGCAGGCCGTCGACTACGACCACAACTGCGCCGGGCAGATGCTGGCCGAGCTGCTGGGCTGGCCCCAGGCCACGTTCGCGTCGAAGCTCGAATTGGCCGACGGCAAGGCCACCGTCACGCGTGAGGTCGACGGAGGCCTCGAAACGATCGCAGTCGGGCTGCCGGCCATCGTCACCGCCGACCTGCGGCTGAACGAACCCCGCTACGCCTCGCTTCCGGGCATCATGAAGGCCCGCAAGAAGGAGCTGAAGGAGGTGGCCGTCGCCGATCTCGGGATCGACGTCGCGCCCCGGGTGAAGATCGTCAAGCTCGAGCACCCGCCGAAGCGGGCGGGCGGGCGCAAGGTCGAATCGGTCGAGGAGCTGGTCAAGGTCCTCCACGACGAAGCCAAGGTCATCTGAAGGGAACCGTCATGAGCAACGTCCTCGTCGTCGCAGAACACCTCCACGGGAAATTCCCCAAGACCACGCTGGTGGGCGTCACCGCCGGCAAGACCCTCGCCGAGAAGACCGGCGGCAAGGCCATCGCCGCCGTGCTCGGCGCGAACGTGGACGCGCTGGCCACCGAGCTGGCCTCGTACGGCATCGACGTCATCGCGGTCGACGGCTCGCAGTTCGAGCACTACCTCGCCGACGCCCACACCGCGGCCATCGCCGACATCGTGCAGCAGAAGGGCATCGGCAGCGTCGTCGCGACGGCCACGGCGGTCGGCAAGGACCTCCTGCCCCGCCTGGCGGCCCGGCTCAACGCCGCCATGGTTTCCGACATCAGCGCCATCGTCGACGCCAACACGTTCGTCCGGCCGATGTGGGCGGGCAACCTGTTCGCCACCGTGCAGGCGGAAGGATCGCCTCGAGTCATTTCGGTCCGCGGCACCGCCTTCGAGCCCGCCGCCAAGGGCGGCGCGGGGGCCGTCGAGAAGGCGACCGTCTCGGCCGGCAACGGCAAGACGACCTTCGTCGAGTTCGCGGAGACCAAGTCCGACCGGCCGGTGCTCACCGAGGCCTCGATCGTCTGCTCCGGTGGACGCGGCCTCAAGAACGGTGAGAATTTCACCACCTACCTGGAGCCGCTGTGCGATGCGCTCGGCGCCGCGATGGGCGCCAGCCGCGCCGCGGTCGACGCCGGCTTCGTCCCGAACGACCTGCAGGTGGGCCAGACCGGCAAGGTGGTCGCCCCGAGCCTCTACATCGCCGTCGGCATCTCCGGCGCCATCCAGCACCTGGCGGGCATGAAGGACTCGAAGGTGATCGTCGCGATCAACAAGGACGAGGAGGCGCCCATCTTCCAGGTCGCCGACTACGGCCTGGTCGCCGACCTCTTCAAGGCGGTGCCGGAGCTCACGGAGGAAGTGAAGAAGCTCAAGGCTTCGTGACCGGCGCCCGGCGCGTCACCAATCCGCAGCTCCCGAACGGGCGGCCCCTGGGCCGCTCGTTCTATTTGCGGCCCACGCTGGCCGTGGCACGCGCGCTGCTCGGCCAAGTGCTGGTGCACGACGGCCAGGACGGCCAGACGGCCGGGCGCATCGTCGAGGTCGAGGCCTACCGTGGCCCGCGCGACCGTGCGGCGCACAGCTGGGGCGGGCGGCGCACGCCGCGCACCGAGACCATGTACGGGCCGCCGGGGCACGCCTACGTGTATTTCATCTACGGCATGCACCACTGCATGAACGTCGTGACGCAGCCGCCCGAGAGACCCGAGGCGGTCCTGATCCGCGCCCTCGAGCCGCTCGCGGGAGTGGACCTCATGCGAGCACGCCGCGGCCTCGCCGGCGCCCCGGCATGGCGGCTGTGCCGCGGCCCGGGTGCGCTGTGCCGGGCGCTCGGCATCACGCGCGCGCACGATCGCGTCGATCTCACGGCCGGTCCGCTGCGGATTCTCGAGGGCGCCGCGGTGCCGCCGCGGCTCGTCGCACGCACGCCGCGCATCGGTGTCGCCTACGCCGGGCGGGACGCGCTCCGTGCGTGGCGATTCGTGATGCGCGGGTCGCTGGCGGTGTCCGGCCGGCGGCTGCCGGCGGCCGGCGCGTGATCCGCGCGTTCGGCCGGCGGGCCGCTGGCGTTTTCACGTCCAGCGCACTAGGAGATGAGCGCCCGGACCCGGCCCCCCGCGCGTCGGGCCCCGGCGAGCAAAACCATGGCGAAGCCGAATCCGAACCCCAAGACGGACTCTCCCGTGCTCCCCGCGCTCGACGATCCGCTCGCCGGCGCCGAGGCCGCATCGGGACAGCCAGTCGGGCCGCAGGGCCCGTACGACCTCGCACTGGCGCAGGGCGACGATTTGCGACGGAAGCCGTACGTCGCCGCCGGCACGGTGCAGACCATCCGGCAGCACGCCAAGGACCGCATGACGGTCTGGGAGCGCATCAAGGTGCTGCAGGACCGCGACACGCAGCCGATGGTGCTCTGCCAGAACTGGGGGCCGAGCCTCGACGGCGCGTCGATCGTCACCGGCGATCCTCAAGATCGACGGCCGCGACGTCGCGGTCTACGGCCACGACTTCACCGTCCGCGCCGGCTCGATGGACGCGACCAACGGCGCCAAGCTCGCCCGCCTGATCTACATGGCGGGCGAGCGCGGCATCCCGCTGATCGGCATGAACGACTCGCGCGGGCGCCTTCGTGCCCGCCGGCGTCGGCGGCCTCGACGGCTACGCCGAGGCGTTCACGGCGCTGCGCAAGATCAGCGGCGTCGTGCCGAGCATCAGCCTGCATGTTCGGCTACAACGCCGGCGGCGGCGCCTATCTGCCGCGCCAGGGCTCGCTTCATGATCCAGGCGGCGAACACCTTCATCGGACTGACCGGGCCCGGGCGTGGTCAAGAGCGTGCTCGGCGAGGACGTCACGCGCCGACGATCTCGGCGGCCCGGCGTGCACGGCGCGAGCGGCGTCTGCGACCTCACGGTCAGCGACGAGCTCGGCCGCGCTGCGCACCGCGCTGCGGCTGCTCAGCTACCTGCCCGAACAACAACCGCGTCGCTCGCCCCGTTCGAACGCACGAGCGATCCGGTCGACCGCCACACCACGGAGATCGACACGCTGCTGCGCAAGGCCTTCAACTCGCCGACCGGCTTCAACACGCCGCTCGACGTCACCATCCTGATCGCAGCGCGTCTGCGACCACGGCGAGTACTTCGAGATGCAGCCCGACCGCGCGCGCAACCTGGTCACGGCCTTCGGGCGCCTCGGCGGACACGTCGTCGGCTTCGTCGCCAACAACAGCGCCGTGGCCAGTGGCCAGATCGACGTCGACGCGGCGCTACAAGATCGCCCGCTTCGTCCGCTTCTGCATCCTCTACAACATCGCCGGTGATCTTCATCGAGGACACCACGGGCTTCCTGCCGGGCCGCGAGCAGGAGAGCCGCGGCATCGTCCAGGCGGGCCGTGCGCATGCTCGACGCCATCATCGACATCCGGACGCCGCGCATGCTGCTCATCCTGCGGAACGCCTTCGGCGGCGCCTACGCGGCCTTCAACCGCTACGTCACCGGCGCCGACATCGTGCTCGCGCTGCCCGACGACCCGGGTCGCCGTCATGGGGACCGCCGGCAAGGACTTCGTCTACAAGGACGAGATCCGCGAGATCGCGCGACGAGGCCGCGAAGCAGCGCAAGGCCGGCGCCTGCCGACGCCGCGAAGCGGCGCGAATGCGCTGAAGGTCCGCGAAGCGGAGCTGAATCGAACGCTACGAGCAGCGAGCTGATGAATCCGCGTGAGGCGCTCTCCCTGGGTTCGATCTCCGAGATCGTCATGCCCACCGATCTGCGCCGCGTGCTCGCATCACCACCTGCGTTTCCTGTTGAACGCACTACGTACCCGGCCCGATGGTCGGGCCTGCAGCGCGAGTTCCACTGATGCCCATTCCTGCCCGCACCCTGGACCCCACGAAGGACCGCGACCGCCGGCTGGCGGAGTCGCGGTCCCCGTACCACGAGAATCCCGACCAGTTCCGCGATCGCCGGCTCGGCGACGCGCCGTCCGCGTGGACGCGATCCTTCGCCTGCGACGACATGAAGGTGTCTGGTCGTCTGCCGCGGGCCCGATCCGCAAGGAGGCGATCGACATCTTCCGCGAGATGGGGATGACGCAGGTGGGCATGCTGCTCTCCGAGAAGGACAGCATCGTGTATCCCGCGCGCGCTCTCGCCCGAGGTGCGGGTCATGAACCCGCGCCACGTGCACCCCGTGCCGGACTACACCGGCGCCACCAAGGAGGAGCGCCTCCAGCGGATCAACGAGATCATCCGCATCTGCCAAGACACACGGCTACGACTCACGTCTTCGCCGGCTACGGCTTCATGGCCGAGGATGCCGAGCTTCGTGCGCGCGCTCGAAGAGGCGGGCCTGACGTTCATCGGCCCGTGCTCGTTCACCGCAGACCGCCGCCGGCGCGAAGGACGAGGCCAAGCGCACGGCCATCCAGAATCAGGTGTCGGTCACGCCGGGCCTGAACGACGCAACGGTGCGAACGCTGCTGCGCAAGCACCCGGACCGTGCCGCCCTCGCAGGCGCGGCGCGCGAGCACGACCTCGTCGTGCCGGAGCTGGACGACGCCTCGCTGCCCCTCGACGACGCTTGCCGAGCGCGTGCTCGAGGCATCGTACCGCGCACACCGGCGACCTCTTCACCATCGACGAGCTGGGCGAGACGCTCCGGATCGAGGCGGAGCGGCTGCTCCGCGATTCGCCTGGACGGCGCTTCCGGCTCAAGGCCATCGGCGGCGGCGGCGGCAAGGGCCAGCGCATCTTCGGCGACGCGGCGCGAGGTGCCGGCGCTGGCTCGCGAGGTGCTGGCCGAGGTGAAGGCCACCGGGGCCGGCGACAACAAGAACATGCTGCTCGAGCTCAACATCGAGGAGACACGCCACAACGAGATCCAGATTCTCGGCAACGGCGACGTGGTGCGTATCGCTGGGCGGACGCGACTGCTCGTT
Organism: uncultured delta proteobacterium; assembly: GCA_963851365.1. GTDB lineage: Bacteria > Desulfobacterota > Binatia > DP-6 > DP-6 > CAVQLX01. The sequence goes on from CAWKPA010000005.1 coordinate 335,435, forward strand.
GCAGATGCACGAGCAGAAGCTGGTCGAAGTCTCGATCACGCAGGAGGGGTTGCGCGAGGCCGATCGCCGCGGCGCAGGCGGCCGGCCAGACCGGCAAGGCGAAGGTCCTCGAGGGCGACCTGGGCGTGCTCGAGCGGATGGAGGCGGAGGCCGAACGCTTCGGCGTCGCGGTGCAGCTCGACTCGGCGTCCACGTTCGAGTGCATCGTCGATGGCGAGCGCCACTACTTCATGGAGGTGAACACCCGCATCCAGGTGGAGCACCGCGTCTCGGAGCTCGTGCTACGCGCTGCGGTTCGCGAATCCCGCCGATCCGGCGGACGCCTTCGAGGTGACGTCGCTGGTCGAAGCGATGGCGTTGATCGCGCGCCACAAGACCCGCCTCCCCAAGCCGACCCGCGTGGTCCGCGAGGGCGCGGCCATCGAGGCTCGCCTGAACGCCACCGACCGCGCGCTCTCGCCCGCGGCCGGCGGCGTCATCATGTCCTGGTCGGACCCCATTCCCGAGGAGATCCGCGACGATCAGGGCATCTCGATCAAGAACCCGGACACCGGTCTGTTCATGCGCTACCGGCTCGCGGGCGCCTACGACTCGAACGTCGCGCTGCTCCTCGCCACGGGCAAGGACCGCGTCGAGAGCTGGCAACGGCTGGTGGAGATCTTCCGGCGCACCACGATCCGCGGGCTCGACCTCGCGACCAACCTGGAATTCCACTACGGGATCCTGATGTGGTTCCTGGCTCGCGACCCGTGGGCCAAGCCGACCACCAAGTTCGTGGTGCCTTACTTGACCCTGGTCGGCGAGCTCGCGCAGGAGGCGCACGGGCTCGATCTCGACTACGCCTTCCAGCAGATCGCGCGGCGGGCAACCGCCGCCGCGGCGCCCGAGGCGCTCGAGGCCACCCGCCGAGTCGTCGAACTGAAGGAGACGCTGGTCGAGCGGCCGATCCATCTCCTCTTCCAGGAGCCGCACTTCTTGTCCGCGTGGCTCTCGCAGCACCGGAACGACTTCGTCGTGCGCGACGGCCGGGTCGATTGGCTGCGCAACCCGGTGCGGGTGCTGGCCGAGACCTATCGGCTGCTCAACATGGACACCGCGCACACCGCGGCGGCCCACCGCATCTGGGATCACGACCGACTCTTGCTCGACACCGCGCTCGCCTTCTACGAGCGGCTCGCCGCGCGGGTGCCGCAGGGCACGAGGTGGCCCGAGCTCGACGCCGTGCTCCGCGCCGGCGCGCCCGCCTTCGGGTATGACGAGGCCACGTGGGGGCGCGTCCGTGCCGCCCACGCCGGCCACCAGGTGGGTCTCCAGATCCTGGCCCTATTGCCGCTCATCGGCGACAAGACGGGCTTCTACGACCTCCGGCTGGAAGACGACCTCACCGTCCACATTCCCGACCGCCTCCACGACCCGAAGCACCAGGATGCCATGCGCAAGGTCCTGGTGCCGCCGCCGGCCACCAAGGCGGACGAGATCGTCGCCGCCATGGGCGGCACCTACTACGGGCAGGAGGCGCCGCATCTGCCGCCCTTCGTCGAGAACGGCTCCCACTTCGAGAAGGGCGATGCCTTGTACATCATCGAGGTCATGAAGATGTTCAACAAGGTCTACGCGCCGTTCGCCGGCACCGTGACCGGCGTCCTGGTGGAGACGGGCACGGTCGTCCGCAAGGGACAACCCCTGTTCAACATTCGTCCCGACGAGGTGCTGGTGGAGGAGGACCCGGCCCACCGCGAGCAGCGGCTGCGGGCCAACACCGACGCCTATCTCGCCCGCCTCGGCTGACCGGACCGCTGCAGCCGATCGGGCGAGCGCGCCTCGGGGCGGCCGGACCCGGCCGCCCGGCGCCGCCTATTTCGCGGCGCGCTCGACGATCTCCATCACGTCGAGCGTCTGCACCCGCTCCTCGAGTTCCTTCGCCTTGATGCCGTCGGACAGCATGGTCATGCAGAAGGGGCACGACACCGCGATGACCTCGGGATTCCCCTGGAGGGCCTCGTCCGTGCGCAGGATGTTGACGCGCTTGTCCGCCGGCTCGTCGATCCACATGCGCCCGCCGCCCGCGCCGCAGCACCGCCCGAAGTTGTGATGGTGGTTCGGCACTTCGGCCACCGTCGCACCCGCCGCGCTCAGCACGTCGCGCGGCTCGTCGTACACGTCGTTGAACCGACCGTAGTAGCAGGAGTCATGGTAGACGGTGCGCTTGTCGAAGTCGCCGTTCATCTCGAGCTTTCCGGTGGCGATCAGCTGCTTCACCATGTCCGCGGCATGGATCACCTCGTAGGTGCCACCGAACTGCGTGAACTCGTTCTTGATGGTGTTGAAGCAGTGCGGGCAGTTCACGATGACCTTCTTCACGCTGTAGCCGTTGAAGGTCTCGACGGCCATCTGCGCCATCGCCTGGTAGAGGTATTCGTTGCCCAGCCGGCGGGCCGAGTCGCCGTTGCAGGGCTCCTCCTGCGCGAGACACGCGAAGTCGACTCCCGCCTTCTTGAGCAGCCGCGCGAACGCCTGCGTCGTTTTCTTGTTGCGGTCGTCGAAGGCGCCGGCACAGCCGACGTAGTACAGGTACTCGGCGTCCGGCTTGTCGGCGACCGTCGGGATATCGAGCCCGTCGGCCCACTCGAACCGCTTGGCGGCGCCGACGCCCCAGGGATTCGACTGGGTCTCCATCGCCTTGAACACCCGCGTCAGCTCCTCGGGAAACCGCGCTTCCTCCTGCACCAGGTGTCGGCGCATGTCGACGATCTTGTCGACGTACTCGATCATCACCGGGCAGGATTCCTCGCAGGCGCGGCACATGTTGCACGACCACAGGACCTCGTCCTCGATGACCGGACCGACCACGTTCTCTCCCACCTCGGGCAACTCGCCCTCGCCGGCGCCGTTGGTCGTGACGCCTACCCGCTTCTGGATCACCTCGTCCTGATGGGCGTAGAGGTAGTCGCGCAGGTCGAGCAGGAGCTGCCGCGGGGCCAGGGGCTTGCCGGTGGCCGTCGCCGGGCACTGCGACGAGCAGCGCCCGCACTCCGTGCAACTGAACATGTCGAGGACCTGCTTCGGGGTGAAATGGTCGATACGCGAGGTCCCGTAACGAACCGTGTTCTCGTCGTACTCGGGCTTCGACATCTGACCCATCGGCGCGAGCTTCTTGAAGAACACGTTGGGAAGGGACGTGATGACGTGGAAGTGTTTGGCCAGCGGGAGGAAGTTCAGCATGACCAGGATGGCGAGATTGTGCGCCCACCAGGCCAGGTCGTTCAGCGGTTTCAGCGCGCCCTGGCCTCCGATCGCCGCCGCCATCCGGCCGGCCAGGTACGAGAAGGGCTCCCAGCGGGCGTCACCGGCGAATCCCTCGACCCCGTGCAGGCGCAGTCGCGTGCCGTCGTAAAGGAGCCCGGAGGAGGTGATGACCCCGATGCAGCCGAGGATCAGGTACGCCTCCCAGTGCGAGTGGTGGCGGTGCCGCTCCTCGGCCGGCGCATACCCGAAGAGGCGCTTCGGCTGCGTGACCAGCCACCGCCCGAGCAACGCGAGGACGCTCAGGAACACCAGGACCTCGAACACGTCGCGCACCAGCCAGTAGGGCCGCCCCAGCAGGGACGGGGTGAACGGGAAGAGGTAGAAGTCCGGGAAGTACGCCCGGGCGAACATCGTGACCACCTGGATCCCCAGGATCACGAAGCCCCAGAAGACCAAGAAATGGAGCCAGCCCGCCGTGCGTTCCTTGACGATCGCGACCTCGGGTCGAACGAACTTCTTCTGCCCGAACGCGTAGACCAGGACGGCGCGGATGCGCTCGGGGATGTGGTCGAACGGCAGGTCGCCGTTGGCGGCACGGATCAGGTTGAACCGGCCCCATACCTGATAGAGAAACAGCCCCACCCCAGCCGCCAACACCACGGTGAACGCGAGCGCGTTGAGCATGCCCCGGCTTAGTCTACGAAAATCGTTCCTGCAACCGCGCGCGATGCTCGCGGTGCTGTTGCTCGCATGCGGGCCAGACGGCCCGCGCGCCGTCGTCCAGCGAGGCGATGGGTCGCACGTCGGGATTACGCTCGAGGTCGCCGACACGCCGGGCGCGCTCGAACGCGGCCTGATGTATCGGTCGTCGATGCCCGAGAACCACGGCATGCTGTTCGTGTTCCCGGACGAGACCGTGCGGTCGTTCTGGATGAAGAACACCCTCATCCCGCTCGACATGCTGTTCATCGCCCGTGACGGTCGGATCGTCGGCATCGAGGCCGACACCACGCCGCTCTCCACCGCCCTCGTCTCGGTCGGCCTGCCCTCGCGGTTCGTGCTCGAGACCAACGGGGGGTGGGCGAGCCGCCACGGCGTCCGCACGGGGGACCGGGTGGCGTTTCACGGGGTCCCCGGGCTCGAGTGAGCGCCGAACCGCTCGACCGCCGGCTGCTGGACGCTGCGGGACGCCGCGGGCGGCCGATCACGCGGGCCGCGCTCCTGCGGGCCGCCCGGGTCGGGCGTGGGGAGCGGGAGCGCGCGGCCGAGCTGCTCGAGACGTTCGAGGCGGACGGGCGCCTGGTGCGGCTCCCGAACGACCGCTGGGTGGTGCCGGAGGAGGCCGGTCTGGTGGCCGGGCGGCTCGGCATGAATCCGGCCGGCTTCGGCTTCGTGGTCCCGGACGACGGGGAGCTCGAGGACGTGCACGTGCCGGCGCGCGGACTCGGCGGCGCGCTCCACGGCGATCGCGTGCTGATCCGGCTCGGGCGGCGTGGCCGCTTCGGGCGGACCTCGGGGCGGGTGGCCCGCGTCCTCGAGCGCGGCCTCGAGACGGTGCTCGGCGTCTACCGGCCCGCGCATGGCCACGGCGTCCTGGTGCCGCAGGACCCGCGCATCACGACACCGATCACGATCCGCGCCGCCGACGCGGCCGGTGCCCGCGCGGGCGACCTCGTGCTGGCCCGTTTCGTCGCCTGGCCCGGGCCCGCGCGGCCGGCGACCGCGCGGGTCGAGCACGTCCTCGGCCCGGCCGACGACCCTCGCGTCCAGACCGAGGCCGTGATCCGCGCGCACGGCCTGCCGCTCGCGTTCCCGGCCCCGGTGGAGGCGGCGGCGCGCCGGCTGCCCGGCGCGGTCGGCCCGCGCGACGTCGCGGACCGGACCGATCTGCGCGCCCTCCCCTTCGTCACCATCGACGGCGAGAACGCCCGCGACTTCGACGACGCCATCCTGGTCGAGCCGCACGGCGCCGGCTTCCGCCTGCACGTCGCGGTCGCCGACGTGGCGCACTTCGTGCGCCCCGACGACGAGATCGACCGCGAGGCGCGAGCGCGCGGCACCAGCGTGTACTTCCCGGACCGCGTGGTGCCGATGCTCCCGGAAGCGTTGTCGAACGACCTGTGCAGCCTGCGTGCCGGCGAGGACCGCCTGGTGCAGGTCGTTCGCCTCGACGTCGACGCCACCGGAGCGCCCCGCTCGGCGGCCTTCTGCGACGCCGTCATCCGGAGCGCCGCCCGGCTCACCTACACGGAGGTCGGCGCGGCCCTCGCCGACCGGGACCCGGCGGTGCGGGTGCGGCTCGGCCCACTCCTCGAGCCGCTCGAACACGCCGAGCGGCTGGCGGCCGTACTCCTCGCCCGCCGCCGCAGCCGCGGCGCCATCGATTTCGACCTCCCCGAAGCCGAGATCCTCCTCGACCTGCGCGGGCGCCCGGAGCAGATCGTGCGGGCAGAGCGGACCGTCGCCCACCGACTGATCGAGGAATGCATGCTCGCCGCCAACGAAAGCGTGGCCCGGGAGCTGGCGCGGCGGGGCCTCCCCGCCATTCACCGCGTGCACGAACCGCCGGATCCGATCCGCCTCCATGACCTGGGCCGTTTTCTGGAAGGCTTCGGGCTGCGCCTCCGGCTCGAGCAGGGCCGCGTCACCCCCGCCGCGTTCCAGGCGGTCCTCGACGCCGTCGAGGGGCGGCCGGAGGCGCGCCTGGTCCACACCGTGCTCCTACGCGCCATGCAGCAGGCCCGCTATGCGGCACAACCACTCGGCCACTTCGGGCTCGCCACGAACGACTACCTGCACTTCACGTCGCCGATCCGGCGCTATCCCGATCTCGTCGTCCACCGGCTGTTGCGCTTGGCCCGGACCGGCCGGGGCCACCCGCCGGCCGATCTGGCCGCCATCGCCGAGGAATCGTCGCGGCGGGAGCGGGTGGCGGTGGACGCCGAGCGGGAAATCGTGCAGCTGAAGAAGGTCCAGTACATGCAGGGGCGGGTCGGCGAAGAGTTCGACGGTGTCGTGAGCGGCGTCACCCGCTTCGGGATGTTCATCGAGCTGACGGCCGTGTTCGTCGAAGGGCTGGTCCACATCCGGGACCTCCCGGACGAGCGCTGGGAGCACGACGAACCGCACCATCTCCTGCGCGGGCGTCGCACCCGGCGCACCTTCCGCGTCGGCGATGCGGTCCGCGTCCGGGTGGCCGGCGCCTCGGTGCCGCGGCGCCAGATCGACTTCGTCCTGACCGAGCCCGAGGAGACAACCCCGAAATGGCGACGCGTCCGACGATCCTGATCCTGACGGCCTTGGCACTCGCCGCCGCCCAGGCGCGCGCCGCGGCCCCGGAAACCGACCCGGCACGGCGGAGCCGCGTGGTCGAGGCGGTCGAGCGCGCCAGTCCCGCGGTGGTGAACATCTCGGCCGAGCAGACCGTGATCCAACGGCCGATGCCCTTCGCCGACCCGCTCTTCGACGACTTCTTCCGGGACTTCTTCGACACCCGCCCGCGCCGCTCGACGCGCTCGAGCCTCGGATCGGGTGTGATCGTCCGCGCCGACGGCACGATCCTCACCAACGAGCACGTCATCCTGCGCGGCAGCCGCATCCATGTGACGCTCGCCGACGGACACGAATTCGACGCCAAGCTCCTCGGCCGCAACGCCGACGCCGACCTGGCCGTACTGCGCATCGAGACGGGCCACCCCCTCCCGTTCATCGCGCTCGGCCGCGCGGACGATCTCATGATCGGCGAGACCGTGATCGCCATCGGCAATCCCTTCGGGCTCTCCCACACCGTCACGACCGGCGTGGTGAGCGCCCTCAAGCGCTCGCTCCGCACCGGAGGGCGCACGTTCACCGACTTCATCCAGACCGACGCGTCCATCAACCCGGGCAACTCGGGCGGACCGCTCCTGAACATCCTGGGGCAGCTGGTCGGCATCAACACCGCCATCTACGGCTCTGCGCAGGGCATCGGATTCGCGATCCCGGTGGACCGTGCCCGGCAGGCGCTCGACGACCTCACCTCGGGCCGTCAGACCGGCGAACCCGACCCGGGAAAGGTCGCGTGGAGCGTCCTCGGTATCGAGGTGCGCGCGACGCCCGAGGGGCTCGCGGTCGCGCGGGTGCGAAAGGGCGGCGTCGCAGAACGCATCGGCATCGAGCAGGGCGACGTCGTCCTCGGGGTCGACGGCGAGGCGGTCGGCTCGCCGTCCGCTCTCGCGAACCGCCTCGATGCCGCGCGACAGGAGGGCGGCGCGGTGCTGTCCGTGGCCCGGGACGGCCGGCGGTACGACGTCCAGGTGCCGCTCGGCCCGGGGACTTGAGTGGCGCCGCCGCACCGCACCCCGCCGTGGTTCGTCCGCGGCGACGTCGACGGCTTCTTCGGGCTGGCGCTCGACAACCTGGTGCAGCTGCTGCTGATCGACGCCCTGTGCCGGACCGTGCTCGGCATGCCGCCCGACCTGCTCTACGGGCGGGTCCTCCCGGGCGCCGCGGTCTCGTTGCTGGTCGGCAATCTGTTCTACGCCTGGCAGGCGCGCGCGCTGGCGGCGCGGACCGGGCGGCGAGACGTCTGCGCCCTGCCCTACGGCATCAACACGGTCTCGCTCTTCGGCCACGTCTTTCTCGTCATGCTGCCCGCCAAGCTCGTGGCCGAGGCCGCCGGTGCGGCCGACCCGGTGCGGGTCGCATGGCAGGCGGGGCTCGCCGCCACCTTCGCGTCGGGGCTGATCGAGCTGGTGCTCGCCCCGGTCGCCGACGCCGTCCGCCGCGCCACGCCCCGCGCCGCACTCCTCTCGACACTCGCCGGGATCGCGCTCGGCTTCATCTCGCTCGGCTTCCTCTTCCGGACCTTCGAGCGTCCCATCGTGGGGCTCACCACGCTGGCGATCGTGCTCGTCACCTACTTCGGGCGTGTGCGACTTCGCGGCGGGCTGCCCGGCGGCCTGGTCGCGGTGGCGGTGGGCACGCTGCTCGCCTGGCTGACCGGCGTCGCCCCGGGCGCCGCACCGCCGCTCGCCCCGGCGCTCAACCTGCCCGTGCCGGTGTTCGCCGACCTCTGGATCGGGCTTTGGGGACGCCACCTGCTCGCGTACTTCTCGGTGATCCTGCCGATGGGCCTGTTCAACGTCGTCGGCTCGCTGCAGAACATCGAAAGCGCCGAGGCCGCCGGCGACCCGTATCCGACCGCACCCTCGCTGGCCGTGAACGGGCTCGGCAGCGTCGCCGCCGCCTGCTTCGGCTCCTGCTTTCCCACGACGATCTACATCGGTCACCCGGGCTGGAAGGCGATGGGCGCCCGGTCGGGCTACTCCGTGCTGAACGCGGTGTTCGCGACCGCCGTCTGCCTGACCGGTACCATGTCGCACATCGCCTGGGGCGTGCCGATCGACGCCGGGATGGCGATCGTGCTGTGGATCGGCATCGTCATCTCGGCGCAGGCCTTCCAGGCGGTGCCACCCAGCCACGCGCCCGCGGTCGTGATGGGGTTGCTGCCCGGCGTCGGCGCCTGGGGCGCGCTGATGGCCAAGAACGGCTTGCGCGCCGCCGGCGCCGGCGGCCCCGGGGGACCGGCGTTCGGACCGGAGTTGCTCGCGGCCTTCCGGGCGAGCGACACGTGGATCGGCGGCGCGTTCGCCCTCGAGCAAGGCTTCATCTTCACGGCCATGATCCTGTCGGCCATGACCGTCGCCGTGATCGAGCAACAGTTCGCGCGCGGCGCCGTCTGGTGTCTACTCGGCGCCGCGCTCGCCGCCTGCGGCTTGATGAACTCCTACGGCTGGACGCCCGGCGACACCGTGCTGGTGCTTCGTCCCGCGTGGCCGTGGGCCGCGGGGTGGGCGCTGATGGCGGCATGGCTGATGGCCGCCCGCTGGCTCACGCGTCCGGGCGACGTGGAGCACTGATCGCCCCGCCCGCCGCGGCTACTTCGGACCGGACAGCCACACGCGGATCGGCTCGAACACCTCGCTGGACGCCAGCTTGCCGGCCAGGAGATCCAGGTGACCGTGCAACGGCATCTCCTCGACCGTCGCGCCCTCGCCGCCGAACGCCTCCGCGCCGGCCCGCACCCGCTCGAACCACTCCGGCCCCGCCCGGTCCGAGGCGAAGGCCAGCACCGGCACCGGTCGCTTGGGCGCGCGCGGCCCGCCGCCCGCGAGCGCCGCACGTGGCCACCAGCGATCGAAGGTGAGAAGGAGCCGCGCCAGCGTCCGGACATCGGTCACGCCGTCGCGCGCCGCACTGAGCCCGCCCGGACCGCCGAATCCAGGCGCCGTCCAGGCGACCTCGGCCAGGGCGTTCCCGGCCTTGGCAAACCCCGGCACCGGCGAGGAAGCGGAGGGGTTCCGGAGAACCGCGCGCAGGAGGCGTTCCCGCGCGTCGAACGACAAGCGTCCCAGCGCCAGGTCCAGGGCCGGGCCACCACCCATGGGGGCGCCGTCGAGGCCGGCGCCGTTCGGCACCCCGTCGAGGATGACCAGACCCGCGACCGGCTCAGCGTCACGCGCCGCGACCGCGTATGCCATCGCGGCACCGAACCCGAAGCCGGCAAGGTGGACCGGCCCCGGGGGATCCGTGGAGCGCACGAATCCCGTGGCCCAGGCGGCATCGTCGGCGAAGCGCTCGCGCGTCCAGTCCGCGAGCGCTTCCAGGTCCTTGGCCCCCGTCCGTGGAGGCACCGCATGGGTCCGGTAGTCGAGGCTCCAGACGCGGAGGCCGGCCTGTGCGAGATAGAGGCGGAGGTCATAGCTCGCGTTGTTGCCCGCGATCTCCCCGTTCATGTGCATGCCCGGCAGGAAGAGCACGACGGGCCCGCGCGCCCCCTCGCACGGCGCCAGACGGCGGACGCCGATGCGATCGAAGGCGCCGGCGGGCGGCCGGAAGCAGCTGAACACGTCCTCGCACAGGGTCTCGCCGCGCACCTGGCGCTCGCCCTGCAGCCGCATGCAAGGGGCGGGAGGCTCCTTCTTCTCGGCCCGCGCCGGCGGAACCGCAGCACCCGCCGCCAGGATGACGGCCAGCCACGCCGTGCGCACCCCCCGGTTCATCACCTGCTGGAGATACTCGATGGACGGAGCGCCCGCCAGTGACCACGCCGCCCGAAGGTCGGAGCGTCGCGCGGCGTCCGTGCGAGCCATCGCGCCCCGGTCAGGCACGACGCCGCAACGCAGCCTGATACGGGCGAACTCCGAGGCACGGGGCTTGCTTCCACAAGGCGGCGAACGGCGTGCGCACCCGGCGCCGGCAGGGGGTCCCATGCGATCATCGCTCACTGTTCTGGCGCTCTGCGGCTTGTTGTCCGCTGCCGCGGTGCGGGCGCAGGCGGCATGCACCACCGACGCGCAGTGCGCGGACGGTAACGCGTGCAACGGCGCGGAGCGCTGCGCGGGTGGCGCCTGTCAACCCGGAACGCCGCTCCAGTGCGCCGACGCCAGCCCGTGCACCATCGACACCTGCGACCCCCTCTTCGGCTGCCAGCAAGCGCCGGTGCTGAACGGGACGTCGTGCAGCGACGGGAACGCTTGCAACGGCTCCGAGGTATGCCGCAACGGGGCCTGTCAGGCGGGCACGCCGCCCGCCGACGGTGGCGGCTGCAACACGGGCAACCCCTGTACCAACAACGACGTCTGCCGCAGCGGCGTTTGCGTGGCGGGCACCCTCCGGCCAGACGGCGCCGGGTGCAGCGACGGCAACCCCTGCAACGGTCGCGAGACCTGCCAGCAGGGGACCTGCACCGCCGGCGCGCCCCCCGCCAACGGCACGGCGTGCGGCGACGCCGAGCCCTGCAACGGCGCCGACACGTGCCAGAACGGGACTTGCGTCACGGGCGCCCCGCCCGCCGACGGCAGCGCCTGCAGCGACGGCTTCGCCTGCAACGGCGTCGAGACCTGCCGCGGCGGCGTCTGCACCCCCGGCGCGCCCGCGATCGACGGCACGTCGTGCAGCGACGGCAAGCCGTGCAACGGCAACGAAACCTGCGCCGCCGGCATCTGCCGGAGTGGCCCGCCGCTGGCCTGCGACGACGGCAACGCGTGCACCACCGACTCTTGCGACAACGCCGCAGGCGGCTGCCGCAACGTCGTGCGTCCCAACGGTGCCCGCTGCAGCGACGCCAACCCCTGCAACGGCGATGAGACCTGCCAGGCCGGCCAATGCGTACCGGGCGCCCCGCCGCCGAACGGCGAGCTGTGCGAGGACGCGAACCCCTGCAACGGCGTCGAATTCTGCCGCAACCAGGTGTGCGTCGCGGGATCGCCGCGCCCAGACGGATCCTCGTGCGCGGACCCCGACGTCTGCAATGGCCTCGAGCGCTGCGAGAGTGGCTCGTGCCGTGCCGGGACCCCCCTCGGCTGCAACGACGGCAACCCCTGCACCGCCGACGCCTGCGACCCGACCGCCGGCTGCCGCCATACGTTGCTCGCCGACGGCGCCTCGTGCGAAGACCGCGACGTCTGCAACGGCAGAGAAGCCTGCCAGCGCGGCGAGTGCACGGCTGGCGCCGCCCCCGCCTGCGGCGTGCTCGCCTGCGACCCCTTCGCCGGCTGCGTGGAGGACACGCCGATCGGCGGCCGCAAACTCCTGCTGCGGGCCGGGCGCCGTGGGGGCGGCGTGGACCTCAAGGTCCAGACCCGCGAGCAGATCGTCACGAGCGCCCCACCCTTCGCCGGGACGGCGGCGGACCCCGTGCTCCACGGCGGTGTCGTCCGCCTGCGCTCCGTCGGCGGCGGGTTCGACGAGCGCTTCGAGCTACCGCGGGGCAACTGGAGCTACCTTCGCGCGCCGGAGGACAATCGCGGCTTCCGGTATCGCGACCGTGCTCGCACCGCCGGCGTCCGCGGGGTGGTGGTGAAGGACGGCCGGCTGACGAAGATCCTCGGCACCTCCACGTTGGCGGCCCTGACCGTCGATCCCGCTCCGGTCGACGTCACACTCATCCTCGGCAACCAACGGTATTGCATGCGATTCGGCGGAGAGAGCCGCTTCGACCCGGCCCGACGCCTCATCGCCGTGAACGCCCAGGCGCCGGGTGCCTGCCCGTAAGCTGGCACAACCGCACGACAATTCGACGCCTCGTGCACCCGCACACGATCCGCTGCCGGCAACCTGCGCCAGCAGCTCGCGTTTCCGGGGGTTTGACGGGGAGGTGACGGCATGTAGGTTGCTCATGACCCTCCGGGCTCATGCTCCTCGCCCCCCGCCTCCTCCGCCCGCTCCTCCTCCTGGCCGGCCTCGCCCTCGCGGACGCCGCCGGCGCACAGGACGGCGCGCTGCACCTGCGGCACGGGGAGTCGCACGGCGAGTTCCTGCTCTCGAACCAGCCGGCCACCCGGACGTCGGATCCCCCGCACGTCGACGTCACACTGCGTTCCGGCGACGCCGCCGCGTTCGGCACCTTCGCGGGCAGCCCCGCCCCCGTCAGGCGCTTCCTGCCCGGCGGGCCGGTGACCGCGTTCCTCTTCCTCTCGACCGACGGCGAGCCCATGGGGGGCTGCGCGGACCTCACCGTCTCGCTGGTCCGGAGAGACCCCGCGGGCGCCACGGTGCCGGTCCTCACCGAGAGCATCGCCAATCTCACCCTGCAAACCACCGGCGCCGGGCCCGGCCCGGTCCAGCTCGACCTCGGCACCCTCCGCGAGCTCACCCTCGCTGCGGGGGAACGACTCGGGCTCCGCGTCACGGTCGGCAACACCTGCGGCGGGCAGCGCAACGTGTCCTTGCGCTTCGACGCCATCCCCACGCCGAGTCGAGTCGTCCTCCCCGACAACTGTCCTGGCGTGCCCAACGGTGACCAGGTCGATACCGACGGCGATGGCCGCGGGGACGCCTGCGACGTCTGTCCCGGGGTCGCCGATCCCGATCAACGCGACCGCGACCGCGACGGCACGGGCGACGCGTGCGACACCTGCCCCGACCTGCCGAACCAGGATCAACGCGACGCCGACGGCGACGGGTGGGGCGACGCCTGCGACACGTGCCCGGCCCTGCCAGGCGTAGCGCAGCAAGACCGCGACCACGACGGATTCGGCGATGCGTGCGATCGTTGCCCGGCCGAAGCCGGTCCGGCCTGGGGCTGCTCGTGCAGCGAGAGCGCCTGCGACGACGGCGACACGTGTACCGTCGACGCATGCTCGCAGGTCACCGGGTGCCAGAACACACCCGTCGCCTCCTTCGACGCGGTCATCTGCCGCATCGCCGGGTTGCGCAGCGCCGTGGCCGAGGCCCCGGACACCGCCCTCGCCCCCAAGCTCGCGCGGCCCCGATCGCCCCTGGTGCGATCGCTGCGGCGCGCCGCCCGTCTCGCGACCCGTGCGCTGCAGGACGTGGAGCGCGGCAAGGTGCGGCGGGCGGAGCGGCGGATCATCCGCTTGCGCGCCTCGCTCGAGCAGTTCTCGGATCGCTGCACGCGGGCCAGACTCCGCGCACTGATCGGTCCGCCGCTCGATGCCGTTCTGGACCGCCTGACGGGAGACGCGCTGGCCCAGGCCAGGCAGTTGCCCTGACCAGCGCTCCTCGGCTCAGGGGAGCAGCCCGTCGCACTGCTCGCGCGTCACCACGCGCACGGGACCGAACTTCGCTTCGAGCGCCGGCCGGATCTCGGCCGCCTTGCCCACCACGACGATCGCGACTTGATCCGCCGTAGGCATGTGCCGCGCCGACACCGCGTCCGCCTCGGCCTGGTCCACGGCCGCAACGCGCGCCACATAGGTCTCGAGGTCGTTCTTGGGGAGGCCGAAGAATTCGATTTCCGCCAGCCGCGCCGCCAGCGCGTCGGGGGTCTCGAGTCGGAGCGGAAACTGCCCCTCGAGGTAGGTCCGGGCCTTGGTGAGCGCCGCCGCATCGATGGGTCCCCGGCGGAAGGCCTCTTCCACCTCGAGGGCGAGCGCCAGGGTCTCGACGGCCGTCGCCGTCTTCGAGAACGTGCTGATCCGAAAGTCGCCCCCGGTGAGGCGGGCGACGAAGGCGCTCGAGGCCCCATAGGTGAGACTGCGCTTGACCCGTAGCTCTTCGATGAGCTTCGAACTGAAGCCGCCGCCGAGCACCGTGTTCGCTACCTGCGCGGGCAGGAGGTCGGGCGCGTTGCGAGGCATGGCGATCGAGCCGACGCGGATCTGCGCCTGGCTGGCGTCCGGCTGGTCGACCAGCAAGACGCGCCGCGCAGCGAGCGCCGCGGGCGGGCCAGCGCGTTCCGGCACGGCATCGGCCCGCGCATCCCAGCCGCCGAACGCGGCGCGAATCTGCGACACGGCCGCGTCGGCCGTGATGTCACCCACCACCACCAGGATGGTGTTGTTGGGGCGATACCAGCGGCCGAAGAACTCGCGGACATCCGCCCGCCCGAGGCGCTCGACGCTGGCGCGGGTGCCGTCGACCCAGCGACCGTAGGGGTGGTCGCCGAAGAGAAAGGCGCCGAAGCACCGCTCGGCGACGGTGGCGGGCTCCTCGAGGGCTGCCACCAGGGCCGCCAACTGTGCCTCCCGGCCGCGGCGGATCTCGTCCTCCTCGAGCGTGGGATCGCGCAGCACCTTGCGCAGCAGGTCGAGGCCGGTCGCGAAATCCTCGGCGAGGAACTCGGCGTTCACGATCGTCGCGTCCGTCCCGGCCTGCGCCCCCAGCACGCCCCCGAGCGCCTCCACGGCCCGGGCGAACGCCTCGGCCGAGAGTGTGCCCGCGCCGCGCGTCAACGCGTCCGCGGTGAGCGACGCCACGCCCTCCTTGCCCGTCGGATCCTGGGCGGCACCGGCGCCGACCATGACGTAGAACTCCACCAGCGGCAGCTCGTGGGTCTCCGCCACCACGACCCGCAGCCCGTTGTCGAGGGTCACCCGCGTCACCGGCGGGAGCTGGATGGCGCGCGCGACGGCTGGGGCGATCAGCGCGACGGCCGCCGCCAGGCAGACCCAGAAGACACGCCGTGCCCGCGTCATCGCGGCGCCTCGCCGGCCGGCTGCACCGGCACCAGCACCGTCCGCGTGCGCTGCGCCGGGACGAGATACCGGGCCGTGACCCGCTGCACGTCATCCGCGCTGACCCCGTTCCACTCGGCCTCGAGTCCGGCGATCTTGCGAAAGTCGCCGAACACGACCTCGAAGAAGCCGAGCTGGTTCGCCTTGCCGCCGACGGTCTTGAGCCCCTTCACCAGCTCCATGCGCAGTTGCCGCTTGGCGCGCGCCAGCTCCTCCGGCGCGACCGGCCCGCGCGCCAGCGCGGCGACCCCGTCGTCGATTCCGCGTATCAGGTCGTCCGCGGTCTTGCCCGGCTTCGCCTGCGCGTACACCAGGAAGAGTTCGGGGTCGATGCCCCAGTTCAGATCGGCGGCCACGGCGGTGGCGATCTCCTGCGTGCGTACGAGGTCGAGCGTCAGGCGCGCGCTCTCGCCGCCGGCGAGAAGCCGGGCCGCGACGTCGAGGGCCGGCCGGTCCGCGTGCGCGGCCGCGACCGCGTGATAGCCCAGCAGCACCGACGGGAGTTGCGCGGGCATGCGCACGAGGACAATACGCTCGCCGTTCTGCGGCGGCTCCCCGGCGTCGACCGGCTCCGGCGGCGGTCGGCGCGGGATGTCGCCGAACAGCTTCCGCACGAGTGCAAGCGCCTGCTGCGGGTCGACGTCGCCGGCCAGCACCATCACCGCGTTGTTCGGCGCGTAGTAGGTTTCGAAAAAGGACCGCGCCTCGTCGAGCGTGATGCGCTCGAGGTCCTGCATGAATCCGACCGTGTTCCACCGATAGGGAGACCGCACGTACGCCTGAAGGTACAGCGCCTCGTTCATGGCCCCCTGCACGTCGTTGTCGATCCGCAGCCGGCGCTCCTCCATCACGATGCCACGCTCCTGCTGGAGGTTCTCGGCGGTGATGGCGAGATTGCCGACGCGATCGGATTCCAGGTCGAGCACGACCGGCAGCGCCGCGGTGGGAAAGTTGTTCAGGTAGACGGTCATGTCGCGGGTGGTGAAGCCGTTGGTGGAACCCCCGTTGCCCTCGATGACGTCGTCGAACACGCCGGGACCGAATCGCTTGCCGCCGTTGAACATCATGTGCTCGAAGAGGTGGGCGATACCGGTGATGCCGCGCCGCTCGTTGCGCGAGCCGACCCGAAAGAAGATGTACGACGAGATCACCGGCGCCGAGCGGTCGACGTGGACCAGCAGCCGGAGGCCGTTGTCGAGAGTGAAGGACTCGGCCGGGATGGCGACGGCCGCCGCGGGTGCGGTGCGCGCCAGCAGGACCACGACGGCGAGGACGAGGCGGCGAAACACCGCGCCCGGTGTACCAGATGACGACCCCCACGCAAGTTGCTACACCCGAGATGCGCATGGCACGACCGTCGCGTGACGCGCGAGCCGAGGCGGTCCGGCTGCGTCGCGAGATCGCCTACCACGACCACCGCTACCACGTTCTCGACGACCCGGAGATCTCCGACGCCGAGTACGACGCGTTGTTCCGCCGCCTGCAGACGCTCGAGACCGCAGATCCCGACCTGATCACGCCCGATTCCCCCACCCAGCGAGTCGGCGCCGCCCCCCAGAGCGGCTTCGCCACCGTCCGGCATGCCCACCAGATGCTGTCGCTGGCCAACGTGACGACGCCCGACGAGATGGCCGAATTCGACGCTCGGGTGCGGAAACTCCTCGGCCGCGAGCACGTGGCCTACGTGGTCGAGCCGAAGCTCGACGGCGTCGCGGTGGAACTGGTCTACGAGGCCGGCCTCCTCACCGTCGGCTCGACCCGCGGCGACGGCCTGGTGGGGGAGGACGTGACGGCAAACCTGCGCACGGTGCGGAGCGTCCCGTTGCGACTGCGCGAGGCAGCGCGGCCCGTCCCGGCCCGCCTCGAAGTGCGCGGCGAGGTCTATCTCCCGATCGCCGCCTTCCGCGCGCTCAACCGCGAGCGCGAGGAGGCGGGCCAGCCGGTGTTCGCCAACCCCCGCAACTCCGCCGCCGGCTCGCTGAAGCAGCTCGATCCGCGCATCACCGCCACGCGCCCCCTGGCGCTCGCCTGCCACGGCGTCGGCAGCACGGACGGCCTCGGCGTCGCGACGCACGGCGCGCTGCTGGATGCCTTCGCCGATTGGGGGCTCCGCCCCACGCCGCGGCATCGTCTCGCCCCCGATCGCGACGCCGTCGAGGCGTCCTTCGAAGAGCTCGAGGCCGCCCGCGACGACCTGCCTTTCGAGGTCGACGGCCTAGTCGTGAAGGTGAACGACCTCGAACTGCAGCGGCTGCTCGGGCAGGTGTCGCGCTCGCCGCGCTGGGCGGTGGCCTGGAAGTTCAAGCCCCGCCAGGCGCTCACGCGCATCCTGCGCATCTTCCCGTCCGTCGGCCGCACGGGGGTCCTCACACCGGCGGCCGAGCTGGAGCCGGTCGCGGTGGGCGGCGTCACCGTCCGCAACGTGTCGCTCCACAACATGGACGAGGTCGAGCGCAAGGACGTCCGGGTCGGCGACACCATCCTGCTCGAGCGCGCGGGCGACGTGATCCCCTACGTCGTGCGCGTGCTGCCGGAGCGGCGGAGCGGCCGCGAGAGGAAGTTCCACATGCCGTCGCATTGCCCGGTGTGCGGCGCGGAGGTGGTCCGGGCGGAAGACGAGGTCGCCTATCGCTGTCTCAACGCTGCGTGCCCGGCCCGGCTCAAGCAGGCGCTCCGCTTCTTCGGCTCGCGCGCGGCCATGGACATCGAAGGGCTGGGCGAGAAGCTGGTCGAGCAACTGGTGGACCGCGAGCTGGTGCGCGACCTGGCCGACCTCTACCAGCTCGACGAGGCGACCTTGATCGGACTGGAGCGCTTGGGCGCGAAGTCGGCGCAGAACCTCCTGGCGCAGCTCGAGCGCAGCAAGCACACCACCCTGCCACGCTTCCTCGTCGCGCTCGGCATCCGGCAGGTGGGCGAAGCCACGGCCAAGGCACTGGCCGAGCATTTCGGCACCCTCGAGCGCCTGATGGCCGCGAGCCCGGAGGCGCTCACCGAGGTACGCGACGTCGGGCCGGAGGTCGCCGCCACCGTCCACCGGTTCTTCGCGGAGCGGCGCAATCGGGCGCTGATCGAGCGCCTCCTGGCCGCAGGCGTCCGCCCCGCCACCGTCGAAGCGGTGCGGGGACCGCTCTCGGGCAAGACCTTCGTCCTCACCGGCACGCTCAGCGGGATGACACGGCCCGAGGCGCAGCGGCGTATCGAAGCGCTCGGCGGCCGGGTGACGGCGAGCGTCAGCGCCAAGACCAACTACCTCGTCGTCGGCGACGACCCCGGTTCGAAGCGTGCGCGGGCGGAGAAGCTCGGCGTGGCCATCCTCGACGAGGACGCGTTCCGCGCGCTGGTGGGCGCGTGACGGTCGCACGCGTCATCGCCAGGCTGGTGATCCGCGGCCGTGTCCAGGGCGTGTGGTATCGGGGATCGATGCAGCGTGAGGGACGCCGGCTGGGCGTCGTGGGCTGGGTGCGGAACCGCGACGACGGCGCGGTCGAGGCGGAGATCGCCGGCGCGCCGGAGGCCGTCGAGCGGTTGATCGCCTGGGCGCACCGGGGACCGACGGGGGCGCGTGTCGAGGCCGTCGACGTCACATGGCCCGCCACCGGCGGCGCGGGGTGGACCGATTTCGACGTTCGCAGCTGAGGCGCGCCGCCGGGTGGCGGCGCCGTGGGCGCGCGGCGCCGTACTGGCCGCGCTCTGGCTGGTGCTCGCGCTCCGCGGGCTTGGCGGCGTGGCCATCGTCGGCGACGACGAGGCGCGCGAGGTCGGCATCGTGCAGGACGTCCTCGCCGGGCAGTGGCTGTGGCCGCGCTTCAACGACGACCTCCTGCCGGACAAGCCGACGGGCTACCACTGGCTCGCGGCCCTGTCCTGCGCCGTGTTCGGCTTCTCGGAGGCGGCGGTGCGGTTGCCGTCGGTGCTCGCGGCGGCCGGCACGATCTGGTGGACGGTGCAGTTCGGGAGCACGCTGCTGGGGCCGCACGCCGGCCTCGCGGCGGGCCTCGTGCTCGCCACGAGCCGCGGGTTCTTCGCCCATGCGCGGGTGGCGCGACCGGACACGCTCCTCGTGCTGCTGCTGGCAGTCGCGCTCGGCTGCGCCTGGCGGTGGTGGCGCGAGCACGATCGTCGCCAGGCCACGGCGTCGCTCGCCCTGCTCGGCCTCGGCGTGCTCGCCAAGGGCCCGGTCGCGCCCGCGCTCTTCGCCGCCACGCTGGGGCTCTTTCTGCTCTGGCAGCGGGACCTGCGGCGCCTGGTCCGCCTTGCGACACCCGCCGGACTTGTCGCCCTCGCGGTGCTCGGGCTCGGCTGGTACGGGCTCGCGTGGGCCGGCTGGGGAGACACATTCGTCCAGCAGCATCTGGTGGGACGCTACGCGCGCAACCTGGCCGGCGGACTGGCGAGCGGTGGCAGCTATTCTCCGAAGCCCTGGTACCACCACGCGTTCTTCTATCCCCAACACCTCCCCGGGGTCGTGTGGCCCTGGACGCCCTTCGTGGCGATCGCGCTGTGGCAGCTCTGGCGCGGCGGCGGCTTCCGCGATCCCCGCGCGCGCTTCCTGGTCTGCTGGACGCTGGCGCCCGTCATCGTCTTCACGCCGGCCGAATGGAAGCTCCGCTACTACCTGCTCCCGTCGCTGCCTCCGCTGGCGCTACTGACCGGGCCCACGCTGGTCGCACTGGTGCGCACGCTGGGCGCGCCGCTGCGCCTGTCGCGGGCATCGGTCGCGGCAGCCGTTGCCGTGGCCGCCGGCGTGTCGCTGGCGGGGATGCTCTACCTCCAGCACCCGGCGCTGCTCTCGGAGTCGGATCAGCTCACGCGGGACGCAGTGCTGGCGGCGCTGGGGGGAGCGTGGACCGTGGCCTTGCTGATCGGGCTGCTGGCCGGCGTCGTGGCCGTCGCGATCGCGTTCCAGGCCTGGGGCGGTCTCGTTGCCCTGGTGGGGGCGACGAGCGTGCTCTGGCTGGTCGCGGGCGAACCCGGTCTCGAGGCTGCGACCAGCCGGCGCGACTCCCTGGCGGCCTTCGGACGCGCCGCCGCGACGCGCTTCCCGCCCGGCCGGCCCCTGGCGTTCTACGGCGCCGGCGTCCGACCGGTCGTGGTCTACGTCGGCAGGCCGATCCCGTCGCTCGGGCGTACCCCCGAACGCATCACCCCCGGGTCGGGCGTCATCGCCTTCGAGCCCGCGTACCGCGCGCTCGCCGAAGCAGGCTACGTCGGGGCGCCGCTGGCAACCGGCTCGGGACGCGTCGGCAACGTCGACCGCGCGGTCCTCGTACTCGCGGAGGGCACGGCGCCGCCGGCACGACGGCCGGAAGTTGACGGTGCGCCGACCACGCGATAGCGGCCCCGGGCATGAAGCCGACCGTCCGTCCCCGCCGACCTGAATTCTCCTCCGGCCCCTGCGCCAAGCGACCGGGGTGGACGCTCGACCGGCTCCAGGGCGCGCTGCTCGGCCGCTCGCATCGCGCCGCCGCCGGCAAGCAACGCCTGCAGGCGGTGATCGAGCGCAGCCGCGCGCTCCTCGACGTTCCAGCCGACTGGCGTGTCGGCATCGTGCCCGCGTCCGACACCGGCGCGGTCGAGATGGCGATGTGGTCGCTACTCGGGGCGCGCCCGGTCGACGTGCTCGTGTGGGAGAGCTTCGGCCAGGAGTGGGCCAGCGACGCGACGGCCCTCGGGCTCGACGCCCGCATCCTGTCGGCGCCGTACGGCCGGCTCCCCGATCTCGCCGCCGTGGACTGCACCCGCGACGTCGTCTTCGCCTGGAACGGCACCACCTCGGGCGTACGTGTGCCAGACGCCGCCTGGATTCCCCAGGACCACGAGGGCGTCGTGCTCTGCGATGCCACGTCGGCGGTCTTCGCCATGTCCGTCGACTTCCCGCGCCTCGATGTCGTCACCTGGAGCTGGCAGAAGGTGCTCGGCGGCGAGGCTGCCCACGGCATGCTGGCGCTGTCGCCGCGCGCGGTCGCCCGCCTGGAGTCCTGGACGCCGCCCCGCCCGCTGCCGAAGATCTTCCGGCTGACCAAGAAGGGCAAGCTCGACGCGTCGATCTTCGAGGGATCCACCATCAACACGCCGTCCATGCTGTGCGTCGAGGACGCCCTCGACGGCCTCGCCTGGGCCGAGCGGACGGGCGGACTGCCGGCGCTGATCCAGCGCGCCGAGGCGAACCTCGCGACCGTCGCCGCGTGGGTTGCCCGCACGCCGTGGGTCGACTTCCTGGCCAAGGACCCGGCCACGCGTTCGTGCACCTCGATCTGCCTCGAGATCGTGGATCCCGGCTTCGTGGCGCTCGACGCTGCCGGTCGCGCGGGTGTCGTCAAACGCATGGTGGGGCTGCTCGAGGACGAAGGCGTGGCATACGACGTGGCCAGCTACCGCGACGCACCACCGGGGCTCCGCCTGTGGGGCGGAGCCACCGTCGAGCAGTCGGACCTCGCAGCGGTTCTACCCTGGCTCGACTGGGCGTGGTCCTCGGTCCAGCCGGGCTGACCCCCCAAGCCGGGACGGGTCTCCCGAGAAAAAGAGAACGGCGGCTCCCGTTTCCGGGAGCCGCCGCGGGAGAGGCAATCTCGCTGCGGGCGTCAGAAGGTCAGGATGACGTCGACGCCGAAGATGCCGGTGTTGACGGGGAGGCCTGCCGGGTTGTTGGCGCTGGAGGTGGAACCCGGTCCCCACTGATACCGACCTTCCGGACGGACCAGCAGGTTCGGCAGCGGCTTGAAATTGATGCCGCCGGTGACCTCGTAGTAGTTCACGGCCTGGTTCCGGTACCATTCCGCGCGCGCCCCGATCCCGATCTCGTCCATGATCTGGTAGATCAGGTAGTTCGCGATGCCGCCGGTGTCGTAGTCGACTCCGCGGTTGTCGATCTGCGTGAGGTCGCTCAGCACCACCCACGAGAGGTTCTCGGTCGGCGTGGTGTTGATCACGATGCTGTGGCTGTAGCCCTCGCCGATCCACCCGAGATCGCCCAGGGTCATCAGGTAGGTCGCCGACAGCCAGTCGAAGGGCGCGTACGTCGCGCCGCCCAGGAAGTTGCTGCCGCCGCGATAGCGGTCGAAGCCGGTGTCCCACCCGAGCGTGTACCCGGCGTACAGCGTGAGCTTGTCGATGCCGGTGTACGTGCCGACGACGCCCGTGTGGGTGAACGGCTCGCTCAGGTACATCGTGAAGGCGTGGCTGAAGAAGAAGTTGCCGGGCGCCGGCACGACTTCATAGCCGAGCAGCGTATAGAAGTGGCCTGCCTTGACGGAGAAGTCCTGGTAGGCCGCCTCCACATACGCCTGCGGGATGGCGAAGCCGTAGATGCCCTTCGTGAACGGGTCCGAGTAGTCGTACCGCCCGAAGCTGTTGCCGAACGCCTGCGTGTCCTGGGCGTCGGTGCCGTACATGAAGTCGGCCCGGCCGCCCAGGTCGAAGCCCTTGCTGCCGTCGACCTTCTTCTCGACGTACAGCCAGAGCTGCTGCGGCCGGAATCCGTTGGGGTGCTTGTTAAACAGCCCGTCGGAGTTGGTGTACGTGCTCATCTGGGCCCAGCCACCGATGTCCCACTGCGAATCCTTGCCGAAGAGCTCCTGGCCCAGATCCCACCCGTCTCCGTTGTTGCTCAGGGTCGAGATCACCGGCGCTCCGTAATAACCGGGGCCGAAGTTCCGAGTCTCCGGTTCCGCCTCCGCCGCTGCTGCCGCCGGCTCCTCGGCCAAACCGGCCGGCGGGAGGGCCAGCTGCGCGCAGGCCATCAGGGCGATCGTCCCTAACGTCGATAGTGTCTTCACGGTCTTCCCCTCCCCTTCGTCTGGATCGGGCAGGACGCCCCGAATCCCATGACGCGGTGAGCAACGTGCATGCCACCGCAGCCTCAACCCGAACCGTTGGAAACGCTTGACGCTCTCTATGTTTGGCAGCCGTGTGCCCCGTCCTGAGGCAGCACCTGCCTGGAACGTGGGCGCTCCTACACCTCGTCGGCAAGGGGTTCAAGGCCCCCCCCCCGGACCGCGTCAGACGAAGTCGAGGACCGTCCCGGCGGCATCGAGCCGCCGGTAGTAGCACCCCGTCCGGCTCCGCCCGCTCGCATCGCGGGTGTGGCAGGCGCCCCCGGCGCGGGGCCGCACGCGGTAGAGCAGCGAGTTCTGCTCGCAGTTGACCCTGACCTCCACCAGATCGAGGACGTCGCCCGAGGTCTCGCCCTTCCGCCAGAGCTCGTTGCGCGACGTGGACCACAGGACCGCTCGCCGGGTCGTCAGGGTCTCGCGGAGCGCGAGCGCATTGGCATAGCCGACGAACAGCACCTCGCCGTCGTCGGCATTCTGGAGGACCACCGGGATGACGTGCTGATCGCGCTGCCCGATCGCGCGCAGCTTCTCGAAGTCGAGCTGGGGAACGGTCCCCTCCTCGAGGGGATTGGTCTCGGCCGCCATGGGGCCGACATAGAGCCCGGAGGAGCGGCGGGGCGCAAGGCCCGAAGCCTCAGCGTCCCTTCAGCTCGAGTGCGCGGCGGTAGAGCGCCCGCCGGGGCCGTCCCAGCCGCGCCGCCAGCTCCTCGCTCAGCTCGCCGCACGCTCTTGCCGGCAGCCAGCCCGCTCACGATCGCGTCGTCGACCGCGTCCGCGGGGCCTTCTGCCGCGATGCCGCCATCCGGGGCGCCGGCAATCACCACGGTCACCTCGCCCCGCACCGTCGCCCCGGCCAATCCGGCGCGCAGCGCCCCGAGCGTGCCCCGCAAGACCTCTTCGTGCACCTTCGTCAGCTCGCGACCGATCGCCGCCTCGCGCTCGCCCAGTGCCGCCGCGGCGTCCCCCAGGAACGCTCCCAGCCGGCGGCCCGCTTCCAGAAACACCATCGCCCGCTCTTCGTGGGCCAGGGCGCGCAGCCGCGCCGCACGCGCGGCGGCGCGGGCGGGAGGAATCCCTCGAACACGAACCGATCGACCGCGAGCCCCGCCACCGACACCAGTGCCGCGACCGCCGACGGCCCCGGCACCGGCTCCACCCGCACGCCTGCCGCAATCGCCCCGCGCACGAGATGGTAGCCCGGATCGGCGATGCCCGGGGTGCCGGCGTCGCTCACCAGGGCGATCGATTCGCCCGCCGCCAGCCGTGCCACCAACTCCGGCGCTTTCCGTCGCTCAACGGCGTCGTAGTAGCTCGTCACGCGTGCGTCGATGCCGTGGTGACGCAACAGCTGCCGGGTCCGGCGCGTGTCCTCGGCCGCCACCAGATCGACCTCGCCCAGCACGCGGAGTGCGCGGAGCGTCACGTCCTCCAGATTCCCGATCGGCGTCGCGACGACATAGAGCACGCCCGGGCGCTGAGGGGCGGCGGGCATCCGCAAGCCGGCGCGCGGACGCCCTCAGCCGCGGAAGACGCGCCCGGCGTCCGCCACGATGCGAAGCAGCCAGCCGAACTGCACCACCAGGAAGGTCGTCGCCAGAGAGAGCGCGCCCGCCACTCCGAGGTCCGTGAGGACGAAGCGAACCGGCGGATCGTCCGGCCCCGGTTGCTCGAGGAACATCATCTTCACCACGCGGGCATAGTAGTAGAGGGACACGACGCTGTTCAGGACCGCGAGCACCACCGGCACGTAGAGTCCGCCCTGGATGCCGGCGGCGAAGACGTAGAACTTGCCGAGGAACCCGGCCAGCGGCGGCAGCCCGGCCAGCGAGAAGAGGAAGACCGCCAGCATCACCGCCGGCAACGCTCCCCCGCGCCACGCCAGCCCCCGGTAGGCCTCCAGGTCTTCGCGCCCGGTCTCGACGTCACCAGCATGACGACCACGAACGCCCCGAGGTTCATCAGGTAGTACGTCGCCAGGTAGAACAGCACCGCGTCGATGCCGTCCTGACGGAACACGACGAACCCCAGGAGCACGTAGCCGGCGTGGGCGATCGACGAGTAGGCCAGCAGGCGCTTCATGTTGGTCTGCGACAGCGCCGCGAGGTTGCCGAGCGTCATGGTGGCGACGCTCGCCACCGCCAGCAGGGCGACGAGCGGCATACCCAGCACCGCCGGGCTCGGCCCGCCGGCGGTGACACCGAAGGCGAAGAAGCGCAGCAGGATGGCGAAACCGGCCGCCTTCGATCCGATGGCCAGGAACGCGGTCACCGGGAGTGGCGCGCCTTGGTAGACGTCGGGCGCCCACATGTGGAACGGCACCACCGCGATCTTGTAGCCGAAGCCGGCGAGAATCAGCACCAGCGCCACGAAGAGCGCGCCGCGGCTCGCCGGGGCGAGTTCGGCCACGCGGGCGGCGATGGTCGGGTAGTCCATCGCGCCGGTCAGCCCGAACAGCCAGCTCATGCCGTAGATCATGGCGCCCGACGCGACGCCGCCGTAGATCAGGTACTTCATCGCCGCCTCGCCCGACCGTCGATCGTGCCGGAGGTGTCCGGTGAGCACGTAGGCAGTGAGGCTGACGAACTCGAGCGCCAGATACGCCATCAGCAGGTTGGCGGCCGACGCCATCAGGAACATGCCGACGCCGCTCGCGAGCAGCAGGGCGAAGTACTCGCCTTCGTTCGGCTTGTCCCGCACCTCCGGTGACCGGAGCGACATCCACACCGCCGCCAGCACCGACAACCCGAGAAGCAGCTTGAAGAACACGGCGAACGCGTCGAGCACGATCATGCGTCCGAAGAGCCACGTCTGCGGCACCGCCCCGACCACCCCCGCCTCGCCGGTCGCGCCGGGCAGGCGCAACGTCGCGAGCAGCGCCGCGGTCGCCACCAGGAACGCGGTCCAGCCCGGTGCCGCCCCGGCGGCACGCCCGCGCACCAGGTCGACCCCGAGAACGAGCAACACACCGGCCGCGAGCAGCAGCTCGGGACCGAACAGGCGCAGGCTTTCGACCGTGCCCATGGCGCTCAGCGAGCAGCCACGCGGGCCACGGGGGCGGCGGCCTTCACCTGCTCCGCGATCTCGACCAAGCGCGGGCTCTGCAGGTCCAGGATCACCTTCGGGTACACGCCGAGGAGCAGCACGATTGCCGCCAGCGGCAACAGCGTGAACAGCTCGCGCCCGTTGATCTCCCAGCCCGTGGACGCGTACTTCGGGTTCGGCGCCCCCAGGTACATCCGCTGGAGCGCCCAGAGCATGTAGCCCGCAGTCAGAATGACGGCGCTGGCCGCCGATGACCGTCAGTACCGGGTACGGCCGCCACGAGCCCAACAGCACCAGCACCTCGGAGATGAACGCCGACAGCCCCGGGATGCCCATGGCGGCGAAGAAGGCGAAGCCGGTGACGCCGGTGTAGAGCGGCATGATCGACGCCAAGCCGCCGAAGCCCTCGATGTCGCGGTGATGGGCGCGGTCGTAGATCACGCCCACCAGCAGGAACAGCATGGCGGTGATGGTGCCGTGGTTGAACATCTGGAGCACCGCGCCGTTGATCCCCTGCGGCGTGAAGGCCGCCATGCCCAGCATGACGTAGCCCATGTGGCTGATCGAGGAGTAGGCCACCAGCTTCTTCAGGTCCTGCTGCGCCAGGCGCAGAAGGCGCCGTACACGATGTTCCAGGTTCCGAGCACCGCGAGCAGCCAGAACGCGAGGCTGTGGCCGCCCCAGAAGTCGGCGAGCGTCGCCGCCGGCAGGATGCCGTAGTTGATCCGCAGAATGCCGTAGGTGCCCATCTTGAGCAGCACGCCGGCGAGGATGACCGAGATGGCCGTCGGCGCCTCGACGTGGGCGTCCGGCAGCCAGGTGTGGAAGGGGAAGACCGGGATCTTGATCGCGAAGCCCGACGAACAGCGCCGCCCAGAGCAGCAGCTGCACCGACAACGGGATCTTGTCGGCCACCAGTGCGCCGAGCTTCGGTCATGTCGAAGGAGTGCGGGTCCGGCGTGAAGTAGAGCACGAGCATCACCACCAGCATCAGCACCGAGCCGAGCAACGTGTAGAGGAAGAACTTGATCGCGGCGTACTCCCGCCGCGGGCCGCCCCAGATGCCGATCAGGAAGTACATCGGCAGCAGCATGACCTCCCAGAAGACGTAGAACAGGAAGAAGTCGAGGGCGCACGAACGTGCCCATCATGCCGGTCTCGAGCAGCAGGAAGAGCGCGAAGTAGCCCTTCACCGCCTTCTCGATGTTGAAGGAGGCGATCATGCAGAGGAACGACAGCAGCGCCGTCAGCAGCACCATCGTGATGCTGAGGCCGTCGACGCCGACGAAGTACTCGATGTTGTAGGACGCGATCCACGGCAGCCGGTCGACGAACTGGAACCCGCCGGCGGGGTCGAAGCGGGCGAGCAAGCCAGGCCCCCAGCAGCAGCGGCGGAATGGTGAACGCCGTCGCCGTCCAGCGGATGGCCTCCTTCGCCTGCGACGGCAGACAGAGCACCGCGAACGCCCCGGCGAGGGGGAAGAAGACCATCAGCGTCAGCACCCAGTGATCCATCCGAACCCCTTCGTCAGGAAGCCTGCACCCACGACCACCACAGGAAGACGCCCCCGAGCACGCCGAGCACGACCACGTAGAGATACGCGCTGATGGCGCCGGTCTGGACACGGCGGACGCGCCCCCCGACCGCCCAGGCCGCCGCGGCGACCGCGTTCACGGCCCCGTCGACGACCAGATCGTCGAGGAAGCCGCCGAGGCGCGACACCGCCCGCACGATCACGGCCGAGAGATTGACGATGCCGTCGATCACGTACTGGTCGAACCATGCGCGCGATCCGCGCCAGCAGCAGCGCCCCGCGCACGAACACCAGGTCGTAGAGCTCGTCGACCCAGTATTTGTTGAGCACCAGCCGGTAGGGCGCGCCGCCGGCCAGCTCGCTGAACGTCTCCGGCTTGATCGTGCCGCGGTAGTACATCAGGTAGGCCAGCCCCGCGCCCGCCGCCGCCACCGCCACCGAGACCGCCATGAGCCCCAGCTCGAGCGCCAGCTCGCCGGCGGGCGCCGCATGGTGCTCGCCCCCGGCCACCGCCCCGTGCGCCCCGAACACCGGCGCCAGCCAGTCGTTGAAGAGATGCGGCGCGCCGACGAAGCCGCCCAGCGCGTGCGGCACGCCCAGGTAGCCGGCCAGCACCGAGCCCACCGCGAGCACCCAGAGCGGCACGGTCATCACCGGCGGCGACTCGTGGATGTGCTCCTGCGTATGGTGGTCGGCGCGGCACTCGCCGAAGAACACCAGGAAGACCTGCCGGAACATGTAGAAGGCCGTGAGCCCCGCCACCGCGGTCCCGACGAGCCAGAGCAGCCAATGTCCGTGCTCGCTCGAGAACGCCTGCCAGAGGATCTCGTCCTTCGAGAAGAACCCGCCAGGAACGGGCAGCCGGTGAGCGCCAGCGTGGCGATCAGGAACGTCTTCGACGTGGACGGGAGCTTCCCCCACAAGCCGCCCATCTTCCGCATGTCCTGCTCGCCGCCCATGGCGTGGATCACGCTGCCCGCCCCGAGGAAGAGGCACGCCTTGAAGAAGGCGTGGGTCACCAGGTGGAAGACGCCCGCGCCGTGGGCGCCGACCCCCATGCCCAGGAACATGTAGCCGAGCTGGGAGACGGTGGAGTAGGCGAGGACCTTCTTGATGTCGTTCTGCGCCACGGCGATGGTGGCAGCCAGCAGCGCGGTCAGCGCACCGATCGTCGCGATCACGTGGAGCGTCGGGGGCGCCAGATCGAAGAGGAAATTGAGCCGGCCGATCATGTAGACGCCGGCCGTGACCATGGTGGCGGCGTGGATCAGCGCCGACACGGGCGTCGGGCCCGCCATGGCGTCGGGCAGCCAGACGTAGAGGGGGATCTGCGCCGACTTGCCTGTGGCGCCGACGAAGAGCAGCAGCGTGGCGAGCGTGATGACCGGCACGCCCCAGAGCGCCAGGCTTTCGATGGCATGCGCGTGCTCGCGCATGGCGCGGAACGTCAGCGTCGGATGCCCCGCCTGATCGAAGCTCCAGAACAGCAAGAAGATGCCCAGCACGAACCCGAAGTCGCCGATCCGGTTGACGATGAAAGCCTTGTTGCCGGCCCGCGCGTTCGCCAGGTCGGCGAACCAGAACCCGATCAAGCCCCACGAGCAGAACCCGACCCCCTCCCAGCCAAGGAACATGAGCAGCAGGTTGTCGCCCATCACCAGGGTCAGCATCGCGAAGGTGAAGAGGTTCAGGTACGCGAAGAACCGCCAGTAGGCCTGGTCGCCGTGCATGTAGCCGGTGGCGTAGAGGTGGATCAGCCCGCCGATCCCGGTGACGACGAGCAGCGCGACGGCAGTCAGCGGATCGGCCGCGTAGGCGAAGTCGAGCCGGAGCGAGCCGACGTGTATCCACGGGAACAGGTCGGCCAGCAGGTGCCGCGACGCCGGCGGCAGGCCGATCAGGTGCAGCAGCACCATGACCGACAGCACGAACGATGCCGCGACCGTGGCGCAGGCGACGGCAGCCACCGCCCGCTCGCCGAACCGCCGCTGGAGCCCGCCGCCACCGAGCCCGAGCGTCACGGCGCCCGCCAGCGGCAGCAGCGGGATCAGGGCCAGATAGGGCGCGGGGATGGGCTCGCTCATGGCGTCATCCACGCAGCCGATCGGCCGCGTCGACGTCGATCGTCTCGAAGGTCTGGTAGATGCCGAGCACGATGGCGAGGCCGATGGCCGCCTCGGCGGCGGCCAGCATGATCACGAAGATGGCGAAGATCTGCCCGTCGTAGCCCGCGCCGCCGAAGCCGCCCGAAGGCGACGTAGTTGATGTTGGCCGAGTTCAGGATGAGCTCGATGCCCATCAGGATGCCGAGCGCGTTGCGGCGCGTGACCACGCAGAAGAGACCGAGGCAGAAGACCACCGCGCTCAGGACGACGAAGTGCGCGACCCCGAGCCCGCCCATCACCCCTTGACCTCCTTCCGCGACACCATCACGGCCCCGATCAGCGCCACCAGGAGCACCAGCGACGCCACCTCGAAGGGCAGGATGAAGTCGGTCAGGAAGGCGTTGCCCACGCCGTAGGTGGTGGGTTCCAGGGCGCCGACCTCGCGTGCCGGCCACTCCGCCCGCAGCGCCGTGCGCACCAGCCCGACGAACACCGCTCCCACCAGCACGCCCGCGGCGCCGCGCCCGACCGACCGGTTCGACACCTGCACGTCGGCGATCCGGTGGGTGAGCATGATGGCGAAGAGCCCCAGCACCAGGATGCCGCCCACATAGACCAGCAACTGCACGAGCCCGAGGAAATCGGCGCCGAGCAGGACGAAGATGCCCGCCGTGCCCAGCAGGGCGCCCATCAGCGCGAACGCCGAGTAGACGATGTTGTGGGACAGGGCGACGCCCAGGGCGGAGGCCGTGGTGAAGGCGGCGAGGAGATAGAAGGCGACGATCGTGGTCGACACGAATCCGAATCCACAGATGAGCGAGTCGCAACCGGCGCCGCCTGTTAGCAAATGGTCACAGCGAGGGTCAAACGCCGGAGATTTCCGCCGCGTCAGGCGCGACGGGCCACCGCCGCCAGCACGACGGCCGTCAGGGCGACCAACAGCACCATCAGGGCCGTCACCAACGAGTGCGCCGCCACCGCCCCCGCCCCGAGCGCGACGTCGCAGGCCACCACGCGCGAGTCCTCGCGGCGCACGAACGCGATCGCGGCCAGGGCGAGCGCCGCGAAGGCGAGCAGCAGGCTGGCCAGGTCGAGGCGCGGGCTGCGCCACGGGTTGGTCGGCTCCGGCGCCGCCGGCCGCTCGGGCGCCGACGGGCCGGTCGCATAGTCGCGCAGCCGGTCGACCCAGTCCGCCGCCCGCTCCTGCAGCGGCCGCGGCGGCGGGTCGTACAGCGGGGCCACCCAGGAGGGCAGCAGCGCCGCCGCGAGGGCCAGGAGCCCGCACGCCAGTCCCAGCCCACCGGCGACGTCGCGCCGACGGTGCGTCGGAGGGGGAACCACGGGTAGGTCGGGCATCGGGACCATCCTCCCCTCCCCCGGATCGACTGTCGAGCCGGATCCGGCAGGACGGCGGACGCCCGCGTGCGCGCCCGTGCCTTCGTCGAAGCCGCGGGCGCGCAGATACATGCGGTCCCTCGACCCCCCGGTGAAGCAGTGTGCGTCACCCATGTCCGGCGTCTCCTGATCGATCGTGATGTCGGCTCACGAGCCAGGAGCGGAGGCGCCGTTCGGACCAGCCCCTCCCTGCCGCGGCATCCTCGCGGGCGGTGGCGCGGCGCCGCCCAGGTTCCCTTCCAGAAACTTTCTGAGACTCGACATGTCGGGCTCTTCGACATCGGCGATCCGCCACTGGCGGTCCACTCGGACCAACTCGAACCCCACGGTCCCCGCGTGGGACCCGTTGCGGAACGACACGGCTGCATGCGTCGCATTGCCGACAACGGGTGCGACCACGATCTCGACGTCGGTGAGCGCATCGTAGTCCTGGCAGCCGCAGATCGGGTCGTGGTTCAAGGCGCCGAGCTCGCCGTGCGCGAGCTCGTGGTCACGGCGGATGAGCCCGAACAGCTCGGGGGTGAAAATCGAGGCGCCGAACGGCCCCGTCGGGCTCGGAGCCTCACCCGTCTCGTATGCCCGATAGACGTTCCGCAGGAACGCCTCCACCGCCTGCTCCTCGGAGCCTCGTGACGCGGCGCACCCGAACGCGACGAGCAGGACGAAGAGGCCTGGGCCGCTCACGCCCGACCGAGACACCCTCATGGCCGGTAGATCACGCAGTCGGGCTTGTGCTTGCGGTACCCCGGTCCGCCCCACAGGTCCCGTTGTGCGAAGTCCGACACCCACTGCGTGCCGTCGTACATCGCGATATGGCCGTTGGGATCACCGCCGGAGTACGGCTGGATCACGGCAACGTCTCCCTTCTCCGGAACGTACTCCGTCACGGCGGTCGTCGTCGCATGGCTGATCGGCACGGTGCCCCGAAACCCCAAGGCCTCCAGGGTGTAGGCGACGAGTTCGAGCACCGTGATACCCGGATCGTGCGAGGACGAATCGGTCCACGCGGGGTCGCTGCGGTCGGGCGCGTGCGGCGTCCCGACCTGTCGAAACTCGTGATGCCTCTTGAAGCCGTTGGCGAGCAGGGTCGGCCCATAGTCCTTCGCGGACACCGGATGATGCCTCAGATCGAGCCCGCCGGCCTGGAGCGCCCGCCTCACGTATTTCGCGCAGCGTCCGCTCGAGGCGTCCTCGGCGTCGTCCCTGAGATGCTTGACGGCCTTCTCGACGTTCATCGCCCCTCCTACCAACTTTCCGCTGGCCGGACGAGGCGGATCGGGCCCGGGTGGTCGGCTCCGCGCGGACCCCTGCGAGGGCCGCGGCGTCCGTCACGGTGGCTGCGGGCGCGCCAGGCCGAGCGCACGGCCCGCCTGGTGAACCATGTGTAGCAACGACGAGTTCTTCGGCGAGCTGCTCAGGATCGGCGAGGGCACGGCCACCGGCCAGTCGATCCTGGGCACGATCCGGGACCCGCAGCAGCACATCGACATTCCGATCGCGCCGATCCTGTCATACACGTACTCCACCGGCTTCGTCCCCGACGTGCCCGGCGTCGTCTTCAACTTCGGAACGGGGGGATACTTTCCCTCCGCCGATCCGAAGCCTGTTCGCGCCACCATCCTGCTGTTTCACGAGCTCGGCCACGCCGTGCAATGGATCCAGGACCGCGGCTGGTGCGAGCGGCAGATGAGTGTCCGCAGCAGGGGGGGATTCAACGAAGTCATCGAGCGGGACAACCTGGTCAGGCACGAATGGCCCCTGTGCAAGGAACTGGGTCATCCGACCCGGATGCGCTACACTGATATGTTCGATAGCCCGGCCGAGGCCAAGGAGCGCTTCGACACGACGACCCAGGCGGCCACCATCATCCAGAGCGCCGTGCGCGGCTTTCTCGTCCGGCGGTCGATGACGAAGTGAGCCGACGGCTGCCGCGGAGCGGATTGACACGGCGAACGCTGCCGTGGTCGGGTGGGGGCCGGCTGACCGCCGGACCATCCGCGCATCGGAGGTGAACGATGGACATCGACCCGGTCGACGACGAGCTTGGGGCCCTCGACGAACCCAGGCGCCCGGCGGGCGGCGTGCTGGACCAGCACCGCATCCACGACCCCATCCGCCTCCTGAATCCCCGGTCGCCCCTGTGCCTGTCTCCCGCCGCCCCCCTGGCGGAGGCCGTGCGCCTCATGCGGGAGCACCACGTCGGCTGCGTGC
This sequence comes from uncultured delta proteobacterium, assembly GCA_963851365.1. Taxonomy (GTDB): domain Bacteria; phylum Desulfobacterota; class Binatia; order DP-6; family DP-6; genus CAVQLX01. The sequence continues at coordinate 368,764 of CAWKPA010000005.1, forward strand.
TCGCGGTCGACGACGGGCGGCTCGCCGGCATCCTCACGGAGCGCGACCTGCTGCTCAAGCTCGAGGGCGCCGATCTGTCACGACCGGTGCGCGACCTCATGACGCCGCAGCCGGCGGTCCTTCACCCGGACGACCCGGTCATCTATGCGCTCCACCGCATGGCCGTCGGCGGGTATCGACACGTACCGCTGGTGGACGACGCCGGGACGCCGGTCGGCATCCTCTCGGTGAAGGACATCGTACACTACGTGGTGTCCTTCTTCGTGAGCGACGTGCTGACCCTGCCCCCCGACCCGCCGCGGGGCCAGAGCTGGCGGGCGCGGTACGGCGCCTGACCCGCTCAGCGGCGCCCGGGCGTGACGTCGATCGGCGCGTCGCGCCGCTTGCGGATCGAGCCCAGCAGCAGCGTGCCGAGCCCCAGCATCAGCTCGTCCACGAACGGGATGGCGTCGGGCAGCAGGAAGTCGATCCCGAAGAGCGCGGCGAACAGCAGGAAGAGCTGCGGGAACCGCAGCCCGGCCACCCAGCGCAGCAGGAGGCGCAGCACGGGATTGCGGGAGGTGGGCATGGCGTGGGTGGTCGGCTTCATTTGCCGTCCGGGGTGGCGAACTCCGCCAGGTAGCGCATGCCGCGATCCAGGATCGGCTTGATCACCGGGTCGTCTTCCCCTGCCTTCTTGGGCTTGTACGCCAGCGTCGGCGCCTTCACGAAGCGGCGCACCATGCTCTCGAGCGAGTAGTCGGCGCCTTCGAACTCCGGGGTATGGTGGATGGAGCCCGTCGGACAGGGTTCGCTGCAGAGCCCGCAGTACATGCACTTCCCCATGTCGATGTCGAAGCGGGTCATGACGAGGCCGCCCGCGGCCTTGTCCTTCTCCGCGTCGATCACGATGCAGTCGATCGGACAGGCGCGCTCGCAGGCGAGGCAGGCGGTGCAGATCTCGAGGTCCACCTCCAGCATGCCGCGGTACCGGAACGGCAGCGTGTCTTGCACCCGAACCCCGTCCGGCAGGCGGTCGGGATATTCCAGGGTGACCGGCTTGCGGACCATGTGCGACGCCGTGACGGCCATGCCGTCGGCGATGGTCACGACCGCGTCCTTGATGTTGCGAAGATACGTCCCGAGTCCCATGGCGATCCTCAGCCCGGCGAGCGCGCCGTCGAGAGCGGGTTGAAGCTCAGGTGAGCGCGCGTCAGGCCGGCGTTGCGGAGATGGAAGACGACGCGGCGCACGAAGAACGCAAAGCCGGCCAGCGCGACGCCGAACAGCAGCCACCGGACTGCCGGCACCCCGCCGGGAAACGCGACCATCCACGCCGCCGTGCCGAGGAAGTTCACCAGCGCGATCGGCACCAGGTATTTCCAGCACATTTCCATCATCTGGTCGACACGGATCCGCGGCAGCGTCCAGCGCAGCCAGATGGCGAGGAGCACGAAGGCATAGGACTTCCCGAAGAACACGACGAACTGCAGCAGGTTGCGCAGCACCGGATGGCCATCGAGCGCCCACGGGATCTGCCAGCCGCCCAGGAACAGCGTGGTGGCGATCGCGCCGATGACGTAGAGATTCCCCCACTCCGCCATGAAGAACAGCGTGTTCCGCATTCCGCTGTACTCGGTGGCGAAGCCCGCCACCAGCTCGGACTCCGCCTCCGGCAAGTCGAACGGCGTGCGGTTGCCCTCCGCCAGCGAGGCGACGAAGCAGCACGAAGAAGGCGACGAACGTGAACGGGTTGTCGAACACGTACCAGTGCCACGGCGCCGCGCCCTGGGCGCGGATGATGCCCTGCATGCTCAGCGTGCCGGCCAGCATGACGATCGGGAAGATGGAGAGCCCGGCGGGAATCTCGTAGCTGACGATCTGCGCCGCCGAGCGGATGCCGCCCAGCAGCGACCACTTGTTGTTCGACGCCCACCCCGCCATCAGGATGCCCACGACGACCAGGGCGGTGACCGCCGTCACGTAGAGGATGCCCACGTTGAGGTCGGCCAGGATCAGGTCGCCGGCGAACGGCAGCGCGGCGAACGAGGCGACGAACCCGACCATCACCACGTAGGGCGCCAGGCGGAAGAGCGGCCCGTCCGCCGCGGACGGGATGATGTCCTCCTTCAGCATGTTCTTGACGCCGTCGGCGAGCCACTGCAGGAACCCGATCGGTCCCACCCGGTTCGGCCCGATGCGGCTCTGCATGCGCGCCATGACCCGGCGCTCCACCCAGGTGGTGATGCCGGCGATCGGCAGCACGAACCCGAACACGATGAGCGCGGCGAACACCAGGATGGCGAGCAACTGGTGGCCCCAGGCGGGGATCGCGGCAGGCGCGGCGCCGCTCTCGACGAGGCCGCGCACCAGGGATTCGAGGGACGGGTAGTCGGTCATCGTGCGGTCACCTATCGATCTCGGGCGCCACCAGGTCGAAGCTCGCGATGACGGCGATCAGATCGGCGATCATGAGGTCGCGGCTCACCAGCGGGATGGTGCTGATGGCCGCGAACGAGCCCGTGCGGATCTTGCACCGGTGGGGAAACGCCGTGCCGTCGCTCACGACATACCAGCCCATGTCGCCGCGGGCGCTCTCGACACGCACGTAGCAATCGCCCGCCGGCGGCTTGAAGTTGCGCGGCACCTTCGCGATCACGGGGCCGTCGGGAATCTGCCGCACGCACTGGCGAAGGATGCGACAGCTCTGCTGCATCTCCCGCATGCGGACGATGTAGCGGTCGAAACAGTCGCCGAGCGTGCCCACCTCGCCCCGCCCGACGGGCACGTCGAACTCGAGCTCCGGGTAGACCGAGTAGGGGTCGTCGCGGCGGACGTCGTACGACACGCCCGAACCGCGCAGGTTGGGGCCGACCAGGTTGTAGTCGATGGCGTCCTCGGGCGAGATGATCGCGACGTTGGCGAGCCGCTCGGTGAAGATCTTGTTGTACGAGATCAGCCGGTCGTACTCCTCGATGAGCGGCTCGAAGCGGTCGAGGAAGTGGAGCACCTTGTCCGACCAGCCCGGCGGCAGGTCCCAGCCCACGCCGCCGATCCGCATGTAGTGGAAGGTGAGCCGCGCGCCGCACAGCTCCTCGAACAGGTCGTTCAGGTATTCGCGCTCGCGGATGGCGTGGGTGAAGGGCGTGAACGCCCCGATGTCCATGGCCATCGACCCGACGCCGAGGAGGTGGCTGTGGATGCGGCACAGCTCGTCGGCGATCACCCGGCAGTACTCACCGCGCTTCGGGACCTCGATGCCGCCCAGGGTCTCCGCCGCCCGGGCCCAGCCGTGATTGCAGAACATGGCGGCGACGTAGTCGACGCGATCGGTGTACGGAATGAAGCCGTGCCATCCGACCTTCTCCGCGATCTTCTCGATGGAGCGGTGGAGGTAGCCGATGTCGGGGATGGCCTCCTTCATCACCTCGCCGTCGGCGCGCACCACGAAGCGCAGCACGCCGTGCGTGGAGGGATGTTGCGGCCCCATGCTGAGCGTCATGTCCTCGGTGACGACGCCGCCGCCCGACGCCGGCCGCTGCACTTCGACTTCGAATCCCGCGAGTCCCATCCGTCACACCTTGAGCAGGCTGGCCCGCGACGTGGAGATGCCGTGGTACTCCTGCGGCTCGACGAAATCCTTGCGCAGCGGGTGGCCGGGCCAGTCCTCCGGCATCAGGATCCGGCGCAGGTCCGGATGGCCGGTGAAGGTGACGCCGAGCAGGTCGAACACCTCGCGCTCCTGCCAGTCGGCGGCGCGCCAGACGTCCGACACCGTCGGCACCACCGGGTTGTCCCGCGGCGCGTTCACCTTGAGCACCATCCAGTGGCGCAGCGGGTACGAGAACAGGTGGTAGACCACCTGGATGACCTGCAACTTCGGGTAGTCGACCCCGGACAGATTCGAGAGGCAGTCGAACCGCAACGCCGGCTCGGTCTTGGCGAGGCGGCAGACGTCGACCAGGCTGGCCGGTTCGACGGCGATGCTGGCGTTGCGCCCGGTCCCGTCGAGCGGCCCGATCGCGTCGCCGGCGCGCTCGACGAGGCGGGCGCGGATCCCCGAAGCGTCGAGCGGCATGTCAGGCCCGCACCCCGACCGGATCGCGCCGGCGCTCCCCCGTCCGCACCAGCCACTTCTCCTGCTGGATCTTCTCCTGCAGCTTCACCAGGCCCTCGGTGAGCGCTTCGGGCCGCGGCGGGCAGCCCGGCACGTAGACATCCACCGGGATGACCTTGTCGACGCCGTCACAGACCGAATACGCGAGCTGGAAGAGCCCGCCGCAGTTGGCGCAGCTCCCCATCGACACCACGTACTTGGGCTCCGGCATCTGGTCGTAGAGCACCTTGGTGCGCAGCGCCATCTTCAAGGTGAGGGTTCCCGACACGATGATGACGTCCGAGACGCGCGGGGTGGCGCGCGGCGCCATGCCGAAGCGTTCGAGGTCGGCGCGCGGACCGCCGGTCTGCATCATCTCGATGGCGCAGCAGGCGAGCCCGAACATCATGTACCAGACCGACGATTTGCGGGTCCAGTTGAGCAGGTCGTCGACCCGCGTGGTCAGCGCCATGTCGGGCGCGGTGTTGATGAGCGACACGAGCCCTCCTTCCGATTTCGTTGGGACCTACGCCGCTTCGGGCACGCGCGGTCCGGGCGATGCGCCCGCGCGAGCCCGCGGGACGCGCTTCAGCCACTGGAGATCGCCCTTCGCCCACACGTAGACCAGCCCCATCGCCAGGATGCCGATGAACACGGTCAACTCGAGGAGCGCGAAGAGCCCCTCCCCGCGGGTCACCCACTCACGGAAGACCGCGGCCACCGGGTAGATGAACGCCAACTCGACGTCGAAGATCACGAACACCAGCGCGATCAGGTAGAAGCGGATGTTGAAGTTGATCCAGGCCGGGCCGCTCGGCGGCTCGCCGCACTCGTAGGTGGCGAGCTTGCCCGGATGCGGGTTGGACGGCCGCAACAGCGCGCCCAGTCCGAGCATCAGGCCGCACAGCCCGATGCCCAAGACGAACATCGCCAGCACGCTCGTATACTGGAAGTGCATCCGCGCCCGGAGGTGTAGCAGGCCCCATCCGTAGCGACAAACGCCGGCTCAGGCGTCGCGGGGCAGCGGCAGGACCACCGGCCCGCCGGACGGACCGTGCCGTCCCACCCAGAGCCGCGCCTCGAAGGTCCGCTCGAGCACCGCCGGCTCGAGCACCGCGGCGGGCGGCCCGGCGGAGACGACCCGTCCCGCGGCGAGGAGAACCAAGCGATCGCAGTAGGCGGCGGCCAGGTTGAGATCGTGCAGCACGCTGACCACCCCGAGCCCGTCGTCCCGACAGCGCCGCCGGACGACGTCGTGCACGCGGGTCTGGTGGCGGAGGTCGAGGTGCGTCGTCGGCTCGTCGAGGAGCAGAATGCGCGGCTCCTGCGCCAGGGCCCGGGCCAGGAACACCCGCTGGCGCTCCCCGCCCGAGAGCTCCTCGATCGAGCGGCTCGCGAGGCCGTCCGCCTCGAGCAGCGCAAGGGCGCGCCACGCGACGTCCACGTCCCGCGGCCCAGCCAGTGCCAGCGCCGGCATGTGGGGAGCCCGCCCCATCAGGACCACTTCGAGGACCGAGTACGGGAAGTCGACGCGCGGGTCCTGCGGGACGAAGGCGATCTCCCGGGCGCGCTCGACCGGCCGCCACGCGTCGAGGGACCGGTCGTGGAGCCGGACCTCGCCCGACGCCGGCCGCGCCACGCCAGCCAGGAGCCGGGCCAGCGTGGACTTCCCGGCGCCGTTGGGTCCGATGACCCCGACCAGCTCGCCGTGATCGAGCGCGAACGCCACGTCGTGCAGCACGCGGCGCGCGCCGTAGTCGAAGCACACGTCGCGCGCCTCGAGGAGACTCATGCGCCGCCCCGCCGGAGGCTGCGTCGCAGCAGGAACAGGAAGAACGGCCCGCCGAGCAACGCCGTCACCACGCCCACCGGCAGCTCGGCGGGCGCGAAGGCCGTCCGGGCGAGGGTGTCGGCCCAGACGAGGAACACCGCCCCGCCCAGGAACGAGGCCGGCAGGAGCAACCGGAGGTCGGGTCCCAGCAACAGGCGGAGCAGGTGCGGCACGATCAAACCCACGAAGCCGATCATGCCGCTCACGGCGACCGCGGCGCCCACCAACAGCGACGCCGCCAGAAAGACGCCGCGGCGCACCCCCTCCACGTCGACCCCCAGCGTGACGGCCCCCTCCTCCCCCGCGGCCAGCAGGTTCAGGCGCTGCGCCTGACGCAGCAACACGCCGGCGCCGGCGAGCGTGTACAGCGTGGAGACTCCGACCAGCCCGTAGCTCTGCGCCGTCAGCGATCCCATGATCCAGAACAGGATGCCCTGAGCCTGGGTGTAGCTCGCGATCGCGTTCAGCAGCATGATGGCCGAGGCGCCGAGCGCGTTGCAGACCACTCCCACGAGCAGGATCGCGAACGGCGAGGTCCGCCCCGACGTCCGCGCCGCCAGGAAGACCGCCGCCACGGTCCCGAGCGCGCCCAGGAACGCCGCCAGCGGCACCAGCGGCGACACGGGATCGGCGCCCGCCATCAACGCCAGCGCGCCGGCCACCGCTGCGCCCGCCGACACCCCGAGCAGATGGGGGTCGGCCAGCGCGTTCCCGAGCAGCGCCTGCAATGACGACCCGGCGGAGGCCAGCGCGGCGCCCACCACCGCGCCCAGCAGCACCCGCGGGAGCCGGGTGCGAAAGAGGATGGTGTGGTCGGGCGTGAGTTCGCCGCCGGGGCCGAGCGCGATGCGCAGGCTCGCGGGCACGGGCCCCACCAGCGTCGCCGTGGCCACGGACGCCGCCAGCACCGCCAGCAGCACGGCCAACGTCGTCCCCAGCCGGCGCCGGGTCAGGTGGGCGGACTGCCCGCGCAGGCGGCTCACGGACCGGCGGCCTCGGGATGGATCGCCCCCGCCAGCAGCGCGGCCGCCTCGCCGACGCGAGGCCCCGCCCGGAAAAGCGCGTCGGGCGCCAGCGTCACGATGCGACCCTGCCGCACGGCCGGAACGGTGTCGAGCGCGCCGAACAGCGCGCGTCCCCCCGCCTCCGTCCCCATCGCGGCATCGACGATGACGTCCGGCGCCCGCGCCACCACCAGCTCCAGCGGCACCTGCGGGAAGGCGGCGCCGGCGTCCGCGGCGACGTTCACGCCGCCCGCGATGCGCACCAGCTCGTCCTGCAGCGTCCCGCCCCCGGCCACGATGAGCGGGCGATGGCCGACCACCAGCAGCACCCGCCGGATCGGGGCGCCCGCCACCCGCGCGCGGACGGTCTCCAGCTCGTTGCGGATCCCGGCGGTCAGCGCGGCCCCGCGATCCGGGACCCCCAGCGCCGCCGCCACCGCGGCGATCGCCGCCCAGAGATCGTCCAGCGTGCGATCGGCCGTCACCAGGACGCGCACGCCCACCCGCTCGACCGCGCGCACCGCCTCGCGATTCCCCGGCGACGGCACCACCAGCACCAGATCCGGTCGCAGCGCCAGGATCGCCTCCACGCTCGGCGCGAGGTAGCCGCCCACCCTCGGCAGGCGGGTCGCGGCGGCCGGATGGTCGCACTGGGCGCAGACGCCGACCACCCGCTCGCCCTCGCCGAGGGCGTAGACGATCTCGGTGAGCGACGGCGCGAGCACGACGACCCGGCGCGCCGCGGTCGGTCGCGGCGGCGGCGCCGGCGCGCAGCCTCCGGCCAGCAGTAGGACCGCCGGGAGCAACGCGGCGGCGCATCGTGGCGCCCGGCCGGCGGGCATGCCGGCTACTTGCAGACGACCGTCGAGAGCTTGCGGTTGAAGCCGCAGCGCCGCTCCGGCCCGGCGAAGTCGGCCACCCCGCACTGGCCGGACGCGTCGAGCGCGAGCGTCGCGCGGAGCGGCGCGTCCCCCGGGCCGATGGCCAGCCGGGCGCCCGCGCCGCGGACCGCGAACTTCACCACACCGGGGAGCTTCGACTTCGTCTTGAGGATCACCTTGGAGACCCCGAGCGGGCCGACGCCGGCGGCGCCGGTGTAGGTCCAGCCGGTCCGCGCCTTGTTGGCCTTCCACCCCGTCCCACCGTCGGCGTCGAAGGCGCCGGGCGGGACGACGGCGTCGATCGCGGCGCCGCCCGCGGTTTCGAGTCGCAGGCGCACGCCGCGGCGCACCGGGTCGAGCGCCGGCTGCAGTGCGCGGCCGACGGCGATCCGGCCGGCGAAGAACAATCGCTCGTCGCCCCGCTCCCCGTCCAGCTTCTTCACGGTCAGCTTCGCCTTGGCGGCGTCCCGCCCGCAGGGCTGATCGGCGTCGCACGTCCCGTCGCCGTCCGCGTCGCGGCAGATGGCCGTGATCTCCGGAACGCCGAAGTCGAGCACCAGCGTCTCGTTGCGGACGGCGTCGAAGAACATCTCTCCGGAGAACGCGAAGCCGCGGGCGCGCTCCGTCACCGCCCCGGCCGCGTCGACCGCCACCACGGTGCTGCTCGCGAAGTCCGGCGTGAAGCCGCCGCTCACCAGCACGGCGCCGTCGTCGTCGACGACGTGGGCGGAATTGCCGGACAGGCCGTCGACCCGCGTCCCGTCCGGCGTCCCGCCGAGGTCGAACCGCCGGACCGACCCGACGAAGTCGGCGCTCGAGTTGCCGACCAGCAGCGTCGCGCCGTCGAGCGCCAGACCCGCCGTGTAATCGAGACCGGCGAGGAGCGTGGACGCCACCCCGCCGGCGACCCGCACCACACGCCCCGCGCCCGGCCCCGTCGCGTCGCTCACCAGCACCGCGTCCGGCACCACCAGGGCGTCGTAGGCCGCGTCGATGCTGCCCGCGGGCAGCAGCTCCGCCGCGGCCGCGGCGAGCGCCGTGGTCCGCGCCGGCGCGTCGGGCACCGCGTAGACCGTGTCCCCGCTCGTGGCGCCGGTGGCCTCCAGCCCGTTGTCGACGAGGTACAGCGTCCCGCCCGGCCCGACGTCGAAGCCGCCGAGCGAATTGAAGCCCTCGGCGATCGTCGTCGCCGGCCCGCCCTCGGCGAAGCGCACGACGCGCTGGGCGCCCCCGGTGAAGGTCGGCCCTTGTCCCACCATCAGCTGGTCACCGTGCCGCACCACGCCGCCCTGCACCGTGTCCGGCGCGGCGATGGTCCGCACGAGGTACCCCGGCGCCGCCGTCACCGCGGCCAGGGCGGGTTCGCCCGCCGCCGCGCACACCGCGCACGATACTCCAACGATCGTCCCGATCCGCATGATGTCCCTTCCTTCTCGCCCGTTCAGCGCACGACGAACGTGAACCGATCCCGATCGACGGCGCGCCGCCCGCCGCGGCCCGGCCCCGTCGCGCGCAGCTCGACCCGCGTGCGCCGGCCGGCGAGCGGCAGCCGGATCCGTCGTGTCGAGCCCGGCACGAACGGCGGCAGCGTCGCCGTCACGTCACGCCCCTGCACCCGTACGCGCACCGAGTCCGGCACGACGTCCGGGGATACCGCCACGACCACCTCGCACGCCGCGGTTCCCGCCGGCGCCCTGTAGCGCCGCGCCTCCGGCTCGACGTAGGTGAGGAGCGCCTCGGACCGGCGGCGCCGTCGCGCGCCGGTGAAGCGGCCCGCCTGCCAGGGGCCACACTGCGCATCGTCCGGACACGGATCGCTCACGTCGGCCGCCCCGTCGCCGTCGCGATCCCGCTGCCCGGGATTCGGCACCTCGGGGGTGTTGTCGCAGGCGTCGCCCACCCCGTCGCCGTCGCGATCCGCCTGCGCCGGATCGGGCACCGCCGGGCAGACGTCGGCCGCGTCCGGCACGCCATCGCGGTCCGTGTCGGGGGGGGGCGCGTCCGGGTCGTCCGGACAGGCGTCGCCGACTCCGTCCCCGTCGGCGTCGCGCTGATCGGCGTTCGGCGTCGACGGACAGTTGTCGCACGCGTCCCCGCGCCCGTCGGCGTCGCGATCCTGCTGCATCGGATCCGGCATCGCCGGGCACCGGTCGCACGCGTCGCCGGCGCCGTCACCGTCCGTGTCGACCTGCGCCCCATCCGCGGTCGACGGACAGCCGTCGGCAGCATCGGGGATGCCGTCCGCATCGGTGTCCGACGCCCCGAGCGTGTCCACGGAATGGAGCGCCGCGACCGCGTCGAGGTCGAAGCCCGAGAGCCCCTCCAAGCGCCGGTCGAGCTGGCTCGCCTCGATGCGCAGAAACCGCACCGCGCGCAGCCCCACGGCGGCGAGGTCGAAGACGTCGCCCCCCGAGCCCGCCGGCGGCGCGAACTGCTCGAACGGGACGCCCACGAGCGCGTCGATCGGCGCCGACGACGGCACCAGGGGGGATGGGGCCAGCGGATCGTCGGCATCGGCGAACACCGGATACACGCCGGCGCAGCCGGGGTAGTACGGCGCGTCCGCCAGCGCGCACGGAAACGTGCGCCACTCCACGCCGTCGGCACTCACCGACACCGTTCCGGGCTCGGCGTAGGGCGGCAACGTCGTGAGCCCGCTCACCAGGAACGCGTTCTCGAACACGGTCAGGTCCGGCCCCGGACCATCCACCGCGACGTTGTCGGCGAACGCGACGACGATGACGCCGCCGAGCCCGAGCGACAGGGTGTGGCTCGAGCCCTGGAACGCGCCGGCGCCATGCGGCGGACCGACCACGTCGGCCTGCTCGCCGGCCCCGCCGCCGGCGCCGACCCGCACCGCGACCACCTCGTCGACGAACGGGTCGCCCGACGCCGGCCGCGCGCCCGCCAGCAAGGCCAGCAACAGGACGGCGGCCTTCACGGCACGAACCCGATCGAGAAGGGCGGCAGCCCGACGTCGATCACGCGCGGCGGCAGGAGCCGGTCGGTCGACGGATCGAGGCGGCGCAGCCCCGGTGCGGGCTGGCTCATGTCCGCGATCCAGAGAAAGCCGTCGGGTCCGAGGGCGATGTCGGGCAGGAAGCCCTCGCGCACGAGCACGTCGCGCGGCGGGCGCGCGCCGCTGGGATCGAACGCGACCAGCCGGTTGCGCAGATCGCGAGCCTGCACGACGGCGTAGCCCTGCGTGGCGGACACCAGGACGAAGTCGGTCACGTTGCCGCCGAGCTCGTCCTCGGTGACGAAGAAGCGCCCTTCGGACAGGAGCGCGTCCGGATCGACCCGCTCGAGACCGCCGTCGCCGACGCGGTAGAGGTCGCCCGGGGTGGCGATCACCAGCCGGCCGGTGCCGGGCTCGCGGGCGATCCCGCTGGCGTCGCCGAAGGCGTTGGCGCCGGTCAGCTGCACGCTCCCCACGACCGCGTCGGTCGCGGGATCGATCACGACGAGCCGGCTCGGGCCGGTCGGCGCGAACCCCCGCGCGCGGTCGAGCCGCTGCACGCTGACGAACAGGCGGCCGGCCGCGACGGCCATCTGGCTCATTTCGGGCAGGCCGTCGGCGTCGGCGAACGCGGACAAATCGATGGCGCCGCGCCGGAAGCGGTTGCAGTTGGTCGCGGCCGGGTCGACGACCCAGAGCTCCGGACGGCCGTAGCGCGTCACGTAGGCCTTGTCGGGCGCGACCGCCGCCAGGTCGTGGGGGTTCGAGCCGACGCCCGTCGAGCATTGCAGGCGCGTGCGGAAGCCCCGCGTCGGGTCGAGCACCTGGACGTTGTCGCCGAGGAAGCGGTTCACCACCACCAGCTGCGCGCCCGCGGTGCGGATCACCGCGTCGGCGTGGATCGGCGTGTCGGGACGGCGCACGAGGCGCGGGGCCCCGGTGGGGAGCGTGGCGAGGATACCGGTCTCGAAGTCGGTCGTGATCACGACCGCGCGCGCGCCGCGCCGCCGCGCGCAGCGCAGCCGGAGGCGGTCGCGGTCGCGGCCGCCGTCGGCCGCCGTCGCGAGCACCCGCGCGCGCATGGCAGTTCCCGCCCGCACGCGCACCGCAACCGGCGGGCCGCACCCGCCGCCCACTGGCGCGGGTTCCGCGGCGATGCCCCGCGCCTCGATCGCGTCGAGCGAGCGTCCCTCGCACCCCGGCAGCGCGCTGCAGAGCGCCAGCGTCACGACGCACGCCCCGTCGGCAACCCCGTCCGTGTCGCAACGGGCGTCGCCGTCGCGACACACGAGACGCCGGCTGCCGGCGTGGGCCGCGGCGTCACCGCCCGTGCGCCACCCGGCCAGGCAGTCGTCGCGCCGCGCCCCGGCGAACGCCGGGCCCGCCGCTGCGGCGAGCAGGCTGAGGGCAACTAGGACCGCGATTCGGTTGGTGGGCATCGTCTCCTTTGCCTGCGAGGAGACGAGCGCGGCGGCGCCCCGGCCGCGCACGACCGGTGACCCGTTCCGACACCCAGCTCCTTCCCCTCGGAAGGCACGACTGCTGGCTTCAGCCGAACAGGTCTTCTGGCTTGGGGTTCGTTCTTCCCGGTCCCTTCCCACCCTTGCGGGCAGTGGTTGCGACCGGTTCGTCCCCCCTCACAGCTGCGGGGCAGCGAGGGAATTGCACCCTCTTCCCTTGTCCGTCTGAGTCGCGCTGGGTTTAGCGCGCCGCGGCGGCGCCTGTCAAGGAAACATCGGCCGCACCGAAGCCCCACGACACGGTCGCGAACACCGCGCGGCCCGGCAGCGGGAAGTCGAGCAGGTCGCGCGTGAGATTGTCGGTCAGGTTGCGCACCTCGACACCGAGCGCGAGTCCCTGGAGGAACGGCGGCGCCACCACCAGCCCCACGTTGAACAGCGCGCGGCTCGGTACCAGTTCCGTGTTGGCGCTGTCGAGGAAGTTGTCGGCCACCAGCGTGCTCTCGAAGAACGCGCGCCCCGGCCACAGCATCGGCCCGACGCGACCGACGGGCAGCGGCCGGTCGCGCGTCCAACCCAGGTCGAGCCGGACGGACGATTCGAGCGCCGGCAGGCCGGGCACCTGGTTGCCGTCCTGCACGCCGCCGGTGATGCGGGTCGACTGCTGTGTCAGGTTTGCGGTGACGCCGACCCGGCGCCACAGGACGCCGCGCACCGCCACCTCGTTGCCGCGCAGCCGCGCGCTCGGGATGTTGAACGGCTTGAACGCGCTGACGCCGACCGGCAGCAGCACGATCAGATCGTCCACGCGGTTGTCGAAGTGGCCGTACTCGAACGCAGCCGCGGTGAGCGGCCCGCGCGGCGGGATGCCGACGCGGAATCCCAGGTCCCAGTTGAACGCCGTCTCCGGCTGGAGGTCCGGGTTGCCGACGATGGTGCCGCTCTGGCCGTAGAGTTCTTGCAGGTTCGGCACGCGCTGCCAGCGACCGACGTTGCCGAGCAGCGTGATGCCCGGCACCACCTCCGCGCGCGCCCCGACACGCGGCGACACGGTGTCCTGCACGGTCACGCCGCCCGCTTGCAGGCCCGGCTCCAGCAGCGGGTCGGCCGGGAAGTCGTCGCGGAACACCTCGACGCGCACCGCCGGCACGAGCGATACCCGATCGCCCCAGAGCAACACCTCGTCTTCGACGGCGACGGTGCCCCGCAGGCGCGTCCGCGCGGGCGCCTCGCCCGCGTCACGCGCCTGCGATGGCGGGATGCGGAAGTCTTGCGCCAGCGATTCCCGGAGTACCGCCAGCAGCATGCCCGGGACGTGATGGGCGCCGAATGTGCCGCGCACCACGACCTGTCCGCCGCCGCCCAGCGTGCGCGTCGTCACGTCCTGCGCGCCGAACACGGGGTCGTCCACGGACGAGCGAAAGCGCTCGCCCTGGTAGACCAGGAATGCGTTCGCGGTGGCGGTGAGCGGCAGACCGCCCCGCGGCTCGAGCTGCGCGTTCAGCTGCGCGAGTTGACGCACGACGCGGCGCCGGGCGTCGAGCGACTGGACCGAGCCGCGCCCCGGCACGCCCTGCGTCTTGCCGAAGCTGTCGCTCACGAGCGACACCGCGACCGGTCCGTCCGGGCGCCAGCCAACGCGACCGGTGAAACCGCCCTGATCGAAGTCGGCGTTGCGGCGCCGCTCGAGCATGTCGTCGGTGGTGTCGGCGGTGGTGCCCTGGTCGTTCTCGAACAGGAAATCGTTGCGGCTGCCGAGGTACTGGCCGAAGGCGAGGTACTCCCAGGGACCCCGGGCGGCGCTGCGCGCGAGGTTCACCTTGCGCGTGAGGAACGACCCGACCGACACGCTGGCGGCCGTGAGCGGCTCGGCGCCGGGCCGCCGCGGCACCAGATTGACGACGCCGCCCGGGCCGGCCTGCGCGAAGGCGAGCGGCGTGACGCCGCGGTAGACCTCGATCCGTTCGAGCGCGTCGAGCGGGAGATCGCTCAGGTTGACGACCTCGTCGGTGGCGCGGCTGAGCGGGACGCCGTCGAGATACACCTGCACCTGCCCGGGCGAGAAGCCGCGCACCGACACCGTGCTGAAGTCGCCGAGACCGCCGAAGCGCCGCACCTGCACGCCGGGTGCGCTCGCCAGCGCGTCGGTGACCGTACTGACGCCCGCGGGCGCGGCGCGGGTGTCGATGACGGTGGCGAACCCGGTCGCGTCCGCCGGCGCCGGCTGGGCGTCCGTGAGCGGCGGCGCCGTCACCAGCACCTCGCCCAGCTCCTCGACGGGGCGCTCGGGCTCGGCCGCGCGGGCCGCCCCGAGCGCGAGCAGTGCACCGAGCGCGCACGATGTCAGTGGTCGAAGGCGTCCCCGCCCGGGCACGGGCCGAACCGGCGGTCGGCTCACCCGTCCAGCCGAAGATACCCCGGGAAATCGGCCATCCGGAGCACGGGGCGCATCGCCCACGGGATGTCGGCCTCGACGTCCGGGAAGGAGACGACGCGGGGGTTCGTCGCCCGCACGCGGCGCCCCCGCTGCTCCACCTCGCCACCGCCCGCCGCGACCAGGTTACGGGCCCAATCCACGTCGCGACCGTAGGTCATGGGCACCACGAAGCCGCGCGCGCCCGGGAAGGCGATGACGGGGGTGCGGTAGCGGCGACCGCTCGTCCGCCCGACGTGATGAACGATGGCGAGCGGCGGCACCAGCCACGCGACCGTATTCATCACGGGGTTGGTGACCACGCGGTTCACGTGTCGCATGATGCGTGGGATGTGCATCGTCGCACCCATCGCCCCAGCGGGTGCCGCTGTCAATTGACGTCCCGGGAACGCGGCGGTACACCCGTCACGGACGCCGATCGTCGTCGACTCGGAGGTCCCCATGGCGGAGCGGTCGCTGGCAGAGCTCGATTGGCAGGCGTTGCTCCAGCGCCGCTTTCATCCCTCGCCCGCCGCCTGGGAGGACCAGATCCTCTACTTCCTCATGCTGGACCGCTTCTCGGACGGTCGCGAGGACGGCGTGCGCGATCTCGACGGCACCGTCGTGCCGGGCGTGACGCCGCGCTTCACGCCGGCCGACGCCGGCAACGCCGACCCGGCCGCCTGGGCCACGGCGGGCGAGCGCTGGTGCGGGGGCACCCTGGCCGGGCTGCGCGGCAAGCTGGGCTACCTCCAGCGCCTCGGCGCCACGGCGCTGTGGATCAGCCCGGTGTTCAAGCAGGTGCCGTTCCGCGACAGCTACCACGGCTACGGCATCCAGCACTTCCTCGACGTCGATCCCCACTTCGGCACGCGCGAGGAACTCCGCGATCTGGTGGCGGCCGCACACGACGCCGGCATCTACGTCATCCTCGACATCATCCTGAACCACACCGGGCCGGTGTTCGCGTACGCCGCCGACCGGTACTGGACCGAGCGGGACGGGCGGACGTTCCTGGAGCCGCGTTGGGACGGCCGCCCCTACGCGGTCGCGGGCTGGCACGACGAGCACGGCCATCCGACCCTGCCCTTCGACCGGCCGCTGCCGGGAGGAATCCCGGCTGGGCCGACCGCGGCGTCTGGCCCGTCGAGTTCCAGACCGCCGAAACCTTCAGTCGGCTCGGCCAGATCACCAACTGGGAGTACGAGCCGGAATCGCTGGGCGGCGACTTCTTCGAGCTGAAGGACGTCGACCTGGGGCGCGGCACGCTCGACGACTACGTGCCCTCCCCCGCCCTGCGGGCGCTGGCGCGGGTCTACAAGTTCTGGATCGCGTACGCCGACGTCGACGGGTACCGGGTCGACACGGTGAAGCACATGGACCCGGGTGCGACGCGGTACGTCGCCTCCGAGCTGCACGAGTTCGCGCAGCGGATCGGCAAGGAGAACTTCTACCTGATCGGCGAGATCACCGGCGGCCGGGCGCGGGCGTTCCGCACGCTCGAGGAGACCGGGCTCAACGCCGCGCTCGGCGTCGACGACGTGCCCGACAAGCTCGAGTATCTGGTGAAGGGCTGGCGCAATCCCGCCGACTACTTCGGCCTCTTCCGCAACTCGGTGCTGGTGCAGAAGGAATCGCACGTGTGGTTCCGGGACAAGGTCGTCACCATGTTCGACGACCACGACCAGGTGCGGCGCGGGCGCGCCAAGGCCCGGTTCTGCGCCGGCGAGGAGGGCTGGCGCGTGGTGGCGAACGCGCTCGCGCTCAACGCCTGCTCGATGGGGATTCCATGCGTCTACTACGGCTCCGAGCAGTCCTTCGACGGCGCCGGCGACAGCGACCGCTATCTTCGCGAGTGCATGTTCGGGGGCGCGTTCGGCTCGCGCCGCAGCCAAGGCCGCCATTTCTTCGACGAGACGTCCGGCGCCTATCGCGCGCTCGCCGCCATCCTGGCGGTCCGCCGCCGCCTGCTGCCGCTCCGCCGCGGGCGCCAGTACCTCCGGCAGATCTCGGGCGACGGCGAGCGGTTCGGCCTGCCGGTGATGCTGGACGGCCCGCTGCGCTCGGTCGTGCCCTGGTCGCGCATCTTCGACGACCAGGAGGTGCTCTGCGCGATCAACACCGACCCCGATCAGCCACGCACCGCGTGGGTCACCGTCGACGCCCGGCTGCACCCGCCGGGCTCCGCGTTCGCGTGCGCCTACTCGAGCGACCCGGCGCAGCTCGGCGGGACACTCGTGGTGGAATCGCGCAACGGCTCCGCCGTGCTGCTGACGGTGCCCGCCGCGGGATTCGTCGTCTACGCGTGAACCCCGGGTCGGGCGACGGCCAGCACGGCCGAGCGCCGCCGGCCCGGTGTCAACGTCTCCCACGTTTCCAGGCGGACGCCGCCCGCGTCGAGCGCGCGGCGAAACTCGGCCTCGTATGTCACACGGCCGAAATCGATGGTCGTCGCCAGGCGGAGCAGCGGTTTGACGACTTCCAGCACGGGGGACCGCCGCCGCTCGACGGTCTGCGTGAAATAGAGGCGTCCGTCCGGGACCAGCAGCCCGGTGGCATGCCGCAGCGCCGCCGTGGGATCCGGCAGCAGCATGAAGCTGCCGCTGAAGTAGACGACATCGTACGGCCCGCCACGGTGGTCGGTGACCGACTCGAGCCGGACGGCGACCCGGTCCGCGAGGCCGCGGTCAGCCACCGCCCGCCGGCACCGCGCCACGTAGGCGGCGTCGACGTCGACGCCGGTGACCCGCAGGTCCCGGGCGATCAGCAGCGGCGCGTGGGCCAGGAGGGCGCTCCCCGTGCCGATGCCGACGTCGAGCAGGCGGCATCCCGCGGGGAGCCGCTCCAGGACCGCGCCGTACCACCGCGCCGTCATGCGGACGATGGCCGCGTCGTAGAGACGCGCGCGGAGCGACGCCGCGGCACACATCCCGCGCGTCTATCCCGTCGCGGCGGGCGGCGCGATCCCCGCCCCGCGCGCTTGACGGGCGGAGGCGCACGCCAGATAAGGCGCCCGCATGGCACGGTACCTCGAGGACTTCACTGCCGGCGAGACCATCAAGCACTGGCCGGGTCGCACGATCCGTGACTTCGACGACACCTGGTTCACGTTGATGACGATGAACACCAACCCGCTCCACTTCGACGAGCACTTCGCGAGCCAGAGCCAGCACGGCCGCTGCCTGGTGAACGGCACGCTGGTCTTCGCCATCACCGTGGGCATGAGCGTGCGCGACATCAGCGAGACCGCGATCGCCAACCTCGAATACGAGAAGGTGCTGCACCACGCCCCTACGTTCCACGGCGACACGATCTACGCCGAGTCCGACATCCTGGCGGTCACGCCATCGACGTCGCGCACCGACCGCGGGGTCGTGCACGTGGAGACGCGCGCTCGCAATCAGCGCGGCGAGGTGGTCCTGTCGCTCCGCCGGCGCGTCCTGGTACCGCGCCGCCCGCCGCAGGAGTGACCGGCCCGGCTCACCGGACCAGCGCCGCCAACACCGCCAGCACCACGACCTGGACCGTCTCCACCGTCGCCCCGAGTGCCGCGTCGCTCACCCCGCCTGCCCGCCGGTAGGCGACGACGCGCGCCCCGACGGCAGCGAGGACCGCGGCGAGCACCACCACCAGCCCGACGGCGTCGAGCAGCGCCATGGTGACGCCGAACGCGACGGCACTGGCCCAGCCGAACTCCCACAATCGGGCGCGGCCGACCAGACCCGCGGCCAGCCCGCCGCCGCACGGCCGCCCGCCGTGGCACTGGACCACGAACGCCCACTGGCCGAGCATGCCGGCGAGCAGCAGCACCGCCGGCCAGCCCCCCACCGGCAGCGCGGCCAGCGCCGCCACCTTCGCCGCGCACACGGCGGCGACCGCCCAGGGCCCATACGGCGCCGCCGCCGCGGCGAGGCCTCGCAGCGTCCGGCCGCCCGCAAAGCCGGCCAAGAGCGCCACGCCGGTGACCGCGCCGGCGACCGCGCCCAGGTCCGCGAGCGGTCGCGCAACGCCGCCCGCCGCCGCCCCGAACACGGCGCCGAGCGGCGGCAGGAAAAGGAGACCGCGCACCAGCGCGTCGCGCGGGATTCCGCGCGCGAGCTGGTCCCGGGCCGTCGCCACGGCGAGTGCGGCGCGAAACTGATCGACCACGGGCACGCCGGGCGGGCTAACGAACCCGCCCGGCGCCGGTCAAGCGCGGGGTGTGCCCTGGTTGCCCCAGACGGGCGTCGTGGGTATCAACCGCTGCACCGCATGGGACATCCCGACGAACAGGTGGAGCGGCAGATCCAGGCGTACGGCGCCGAGGCCCAGGAAGTCCTCGGCCCGCAACTGCTCTGCCTCGGGCTCTACGGCAGCGCGGCCGGCAGCGACTATTTTCCGCCGCAGTCCGACGTGAACATGGTGATCGTCGTCCCGGCGGTCACCATGGAATTGCTCGACGCCCTCGCCCCGCTGGTGACGAAGTGGGAGAAGCGCCGCTTTGCCACGCCGCTCCTGGTCGAGCGCGATTTCCTGAGCCGGGCGCGCGACGCGTTCCCCATCGAGCTCGACGACATCAGGCGGCAGCACCGGGTGCTCGCCGGGACGGACCTGCTGAGCGACCTGCACGTCGAGCCCGAGGCCATTCGCCGGCAGTGCGAGAAGGAAGCCCGTGCCAAGCTGCTGCGGCTGCGCGCGCTCTACCTGGCCACGGGCGGCGCGCCGACCGCGCTCGAGCGGCTCATCCTGGAGTCCCTGAAGAGCGTCCTCATCTTCCTGCGCCACCTGCTCCGGCTGCGGGGCAAGAACCCGGGCATGTGTTACCGCGAGGTCTGGCGCGTCGGCCAGGAGGTGCTGGGCCCACTGCCGATGATGGGGCGGCTGCTCGACTACCGGGAAGGGCTGACGCGACTCGTCCCACACGCGATCCGCCGGGAGTTCTTCGAGTACCTCGGCGAAGTCGAGCGCATCGTCCACGCGCTCGACACCCTCGATGCCTAGGCTGGGCCCCGCCCGTGCCATCCTGCTCGCGGTCGGCCTGCTGCTGGCGACCGGCCGCGCGGCGCTCGCCGCGGAGCCGCCTGTCCCGACGGCGCGCGGCTTCGTCACGGACCTGGCCGGCGTCATCCCTGCCGACGCCCAGCGGCGGATGACCCGGACCATCCAGGCGCTCAAGGACCAGACCGGGTCCGAGATCGCCGTGCTGACGGTCCCCAGCACCGAGCCGCTGGACGATTTCACCTACGCCATGAAGGTCGCGGACACATGGAAGGTGGGCGCGCGCGGCGAAGACACCGGCGTGTTGATCCTGGTCGCCACCCAGGACCGGAAGCTGCGCATCCTCACCGGCTACGGCGTCGAGGGCGTGCTGCCCGACGGTCTCGTCGGCCGCATCCAGGATCGCGAGATGCTCCCCGCGTTCCGCGCCGGCCGTATCGCCGAGGGCCTCGAGCGCGGCGTGACCGCGATCGCCGCCCGCATCATCGACGGCCGCGCGGGCAAGCCACCGCCGCACGACGCGCGCGACGGCGGCATCTCGCCCTTGACGCTGTTCCTGCTGATGCTGCTGGTGTTCTTGTTCCTGTCGTGGCTGAGCAACCAGACGTCGCAGGCATACGGCCCGCGGCGACGCTCGCGGCGCTACCCCGGGGGCTTCGGGGGCGGCGGCTTCGGGTCGGGCTTTCCCCTGCCCCCGGGCGGCTTCGGCGGCGGCGGGGGCGGGTTCGACGGCTTCGGAGGGTTCGGAGGCGGAGGCTTCGGCGGCGGTGGCGCCGGCCGGAGCTGGTAAAACAAGGAGGACATGGCATGAGGACGACGATGACCAGGCGGGTGCTCCCGCTCTTGCTGGGCGCGAGCCTGCTCTCGGGCTGCGGCTACAACCAACTCGTGGCCTTGCAGCAGAACATCCAGGCCGCATGGGCGCAGGTGCAGAACCAGCTCCAGCGCCGCAACGACCTGATCCCGAACCTGGTGAACGCGGTGAAGGGCTACGCAGCCCACGAGACGCAAGTGTTCGAGGCGGTGGCGAACGCCCGATCGCGCCTGTTGGCGGCGGGCACCCGCGACCAGCAGATCGAGGCGGCGCAGGGGCTGCAGAGCGCTCTGGGGCGCCTGCTGGCGATTGCCGAGCGCTACCCCGAACTGAAGGCGAACGAGCAGTTCAACCGCCTGTCCGACGAGCTGGCGGGCACGGAGAACCGGATCGCCGTCGAGCGCATGCGATTCAACGACGCCGTCCGGGCGTACAACACCTACCGCGCGAGCTTCCCCACCGTGCTGTACTCCGGTTGGCTCGGCTTCAAGGAGGAGAAGTACTTCGAGGCGCCGCCCGACGCCCAGGGCGTCCCGAAGGTCGACTTCGGCATGCAGCCGAAATAGCGACGACCCGATGCATGTGCTCGTGCTCGGCGCCGGCGCCGTCGGCGGTTACTTCGGCGGCCGGCTCGCCGCGGGCGGGCACGAGGTCACGCTGGTCGCGCGCGGCGCGAATCTCGACGCGCTCCGGCGCAACGGCGTCACTCTCCAGCTGCCCGCCGGCACGTGTCGGCCGCCGGGCGTCCGCGCGGTGGGCTCGCCGGCGGACGCGCCGCCGGCCGACCTCGTGCTGGTCTGCGTCAAATCGTACGACACGCCGGCCGTCGCCGCGGCGCTGCGCCCGGCGGTCGGCCCCGACACGATCGTGCTCTCGCTGCAGAACGGAGTCGAGAACGAAGCGATCCTCGCTGCCGCGCTCGGCCTGCCGCCGCTGCTCGTCGGCCTCACGTTCATCGGCGTCGAGCTGGTCGCCCCCGGCGTGGTCCACTACACGGGGCGGGGCGAGGTGGTCTTCGGCGAGCCCGACGGCGGCGAGAGCCCGCGCGCCCGCCGGCTCGCGGACGCCTTCGCCGCGGCTGGCGTCCCGCATCAGCTCCGCCGCGACGTGACCGCAGTCGCGTGGGAGAAACTGGCCTGGAACGCCGCCTTCAACGCCGTGACGACGCTCACCGCCAGCACCGTCGGCGCCGCCCTGGCGCATCCCGGCAGTCGCGACCTGATCCTCGGCACCATGAGCGAGACCGACGCGGTCGCGACCGGTCTCGGCGTCCCGGTGCGACGCGGCCGCCTCGCCCGCGTCCTCGAGGAGAGCGCGACGGAGATGCCGGATTTCGCGACGTCCATGCTCCAGGACCTCAGGCGCGGCCGGCGCCTCGAGCACGACGCGCTCAACGGCGCCGTCGTCCGCGGCGCCGCGCGCGCCGGCGTCGCGGCGCCGCTCAACCGGACCCTGGTGCGGCTGCTCGGGCGACTCGACCCGGGTGGGTGAGGCGGCCGGGCGCGCGACGGGTTGCTGGGGCCCCTTTCGCGGAGGCCTCGGCGGGCGCTAGATCTCCTTCCATGCCGCCCCGCCCCGCCCGCTTGCTCTTCGACCTCTGGTCGCTGGTCTACGACCAGCCGCTGGTGCAGCGTCTCACCTACCGGCCGGTACACGACGCGGTCGTCGAGGAACTGCGGCAGCGCCCGCCGGCGTGGCTCCTCGATCTGGGTTGCGGCACCGGACTGCTCACCCGTCGCTTGCGCGACGAGCTGCCCGCGACGCGGATCGTCGGCTGCGACTACTCGCGCGGCATGCTGCGGCAGGCGCGGGCGCGAAACCCCCGCGGCCTCCTCACGCAAGGCGACGCCCAGCGACTGCCGTTCCGTGACGGCAGCTTCGACGCCGTGGTCTCGACCGAGGCGTTCCATTGGTTCCCGGACCAGGCGGCCGCGCTGGCGGAGATGCGGCGCGTGCTCGCGCCGGGCGGACGGGTGCTGCTCGCGTTGGTGAATCCGGTGATCGACGGCTCCGGCGAGGCCATCTGGTGGGCGTCGCGGGCCGTCGGTCAGCCGTTCTACTGGCCGACGCGCGAGCGCATGCGCGCCCTGCTCGCCGGCGCCGGCTTCACGGTCGTCGCGCAGCACGCGATCTGGCGTCTGCCGGCTGGACTCCTGTTCCCGCCCGTGCTCAGCATCGCGGTCCGGCCCTGAGACCCGGCGCCCGCGTCAGCGCAGCGAGCCGAACGCCGCCAAGGCCGCCTGCATCGTCCCGGTCGGCAGAATGCCGAGCACCAAGGTCCCCACGAGCGCAACGGCGATGGTCGCCGCGAGCCACGGGCGGGACGGCAGCGCGACGGTCTCTGGCCGGGCCTCGCCGAGATACATCTGCAGGATCGGGCCCAGGTAATAATACACCGAGATCACGCTGTTCAGGACCGCGATCAGGGCGAGCGCGGTGTGGCCGGACTCGATCACCGCGCCAAAGAGATAGAACTTGCCGATGAAGCCGGCGAGCGGCGGCACGCCAGCCAGCGACAGGAGGAAGACCGTCATGCAGACGGCCAGCACGGGGTGCCGGTAGCCGACGCCAGCGAGGTCGTCGAGTCGTTCGCGCGGCTCGCCCCGGCGGCCCAGGGCGATCAGCACGCCAAACGCGCCCAGGTTCATCAGCGCGTAGGCCGTCAGGTAGTACAGCAGCGCCGCGCCGCCACCGCGCGAGTGCGCCACCAGGCCGAGGAGCGCATAGCCCGCGTGCGCGATGCTGGAGTATGCGAGCATGCGCTTCACGCTGCGTTGGCTCACCGCGACCACGTTGCCGACGGTCATGGTGAGGACCGCCAGCACGCCCAGCAGGTCCGTCCACTGCCCGGCCAACTCCGTCAAGGCGGTAGAGAACACGCGCACGAAGGCGGCGAACGCGGCCGCCTTCACGGCAACGGCCATGAAGGCCGTCACCACGGTGGGCGCGCCCTCGTACACGTCCGGCGTCCAGGCCTGGAACGGAACCAATGCCACCTTGAAGCCGAAGCCGACCAGCAGGAACGCCATGCCCAACAGCACGAAGGGCTCGGTCGGGCGGCGGGCGACGCTCTCGGCGATCACGTCGAGACGGGTGCTGCCGGTCGCGCCGTAGAAGAACGCCATGCCGTAGAGCAGGAAGCCGCTGGCGAACGCCCCGAGCAGGAAGTACTTCATCGACGCTTCGTTCGACCGCAGATCGCCGCGCAGGAGTCCGGCCAGCACGTACACGCCGACCGACATGATCTCGAGGGCGACGAACAGGACCATCAGGTCGTTCGCCTGCGCCAGGAACACCATGCCGGCGGTGGAGAGCAGGACCAGCGCGTAGAAATCGCCGGCCGGGAGCCCCCAGTCTTCGACGTAGTCGATCGCCATGAGCAGCGTGAGCGCGGCGCTGCCGCAGATGACGATGGCGAAGAAGAGCCCATAGCGGTCGGCGCGGAGCATGTCCTGGAAGCCCGCCGGCTCGACGTGGGCCGTCCACGCGGCCACCGCCGTCGCGATGGCGGCAGCGAGCCCGACCACGCCCAGGCCCGCCAGGATGCCGCGGCGGCCGTCCGGCAGCAGCAGATCCAGGAGCATGACGGCGAAGGCCGTCAGGACCACCACGATCCCCGGGAGTGCCGCCTGCCAGTTGGCCACGTAGGCGCCGACGTCGATGGGCGTCATCGCACCAGGTACCAGGAGAGGAGCGCCAGCGCGCCCACCAGGAACGACAGGGCGTAGTGCTGCACGTTGCCGCTCTGCAGGCGACGCCAGGCGCCGCTGGTCGACACCACCAGGGTGCCGACGCCGTTGACGATGCCATCGATCATGCCGCGGTCGACCAGCCACGCGGCGGTGTCACTCAAGGCGAGCAACGGCCGGTAGATCACCGCGTCGTAGAGCTCGTCGACGCGATACTTGTCGCGCACCAGGCGGTAGACGCCCCCCGAGTCCATCGGCGATGCGCCCAGGGACGTCCGGCCGGGCCAGGTAGCCGAGCCAGGCCAGCCCGAGCCCGCCCAGCGCCAGTGCCACCGCCAGCGCGAGCGCTGCCGGTGGCGCATGCTCCAGGTGCACGTGGCCCGTCACCTGCTCGACGATGTGGGGGACGGCGATCCAGCCCCCGATCGCCGAGAGCACCGCGAGCACCATCAGGGGCACCGTCATCACCAGCGGCGACTCGTGCAGGTGCTCCTGCGTGTGGTGGTCGGCCCGACACGCGACCGAAGAAGGTCAGGAAGAGCAGGCGACCCATGTAGAACGCGGTCAAGCCTGCCGCGACATACCCGATGACACCCAACACGGGATGCGGGTGCGGCCCGGCGAAGGCCCCCCAGATGATCTCGTCCTTGCTCCAGAAGCCCGAGAGGGGCGGCACCCCGGCGATGGCCAACGTGCCGATCAGCATGGTGGCGAAGGTGACCGGGATCTTACCGCGCAACCCACCCATCTTCCGCATGTCCTGCTCGCCGCCCATGGCGTGGATCACGCTGCCCGCGCAGAGGAAGAGCAGCCCCTTGAAGAACGCGTGGGTGACCAGGTGCAACACCGCCGCGCCCGGCAATCCGACGCCGACGCCCAGGAACATGTAGCCGAGCTGGCTCACCGTGGAGTAGGCGAGCACCTTCTTGATGTCGGTCTGCGTCACGGCGATGGTGGCGGCGAACAGCGCCGTCGCCGCGCCGACCACCGCCACCGCGGACAGCGCCTCGGGCGCCAGCGCGTAGAGGCCGTGGAGGCGCGCGGTCAGGTAGACGCCCGCCGTCACCATGGTGGCGGCATGGATCAGCGCGGACACCGGCGTGGGCCCGGCCATGGCGTCGGGCAGCCAGACGTAGAGCGGAATCTGCGCCGACTTGCCCGTGGCGCCGACCAGGAAGAGCAGGCAGACGAGCAGCGGCACCGACCAGCCGCCGAGGGTAGCCGTGCGCAGGCTCTCGAGCGCACCGTTGAGGCCCTGGAAGCTCACGGTGCCGGCGAACTGGATCAGCAGGAAGAGGCCGATGAGAAAGCACGCGTCGCCCACCCGGTTGGCCAGCATGGCCTTCTTCCCGGCGGTCGGCGTTGTCGTTGTCCGTCCACCAGAAGCCGATCAGCAGGTAGGAGCAGAGCCCGACGCCCTCCCAGCCGACGAACAGCAGG
Organism: uncultured delta proteobacterium; assembly: GCA_963851365.1. GTDB lineage: Bacteria > Desulfobacterota > Binatia > DP-6 > DP-6 > CAVQLX01. The sequence goes on from CAWKPA010000005.1 coordinate 394,307, forward strand.
AGCAGGTTGTCGGCCAGCACAAGGATGAGCATGGCCGTGACGAAGAGGTTCAGGTAGGTGAAGAAGCGCGGCACGTCCGGGTCGTGATCCATGTAGCCGACGGAATAGACGTGGATCAGGAACCCGACGCCCGTCACCACCAGCACCATGACGGCGCTGAGCGGGTCGAGCCACAGGCCAGCGTCCACCTGGAACGCGCCCACCTGCATCCAGGAGAAGACCAGGTCGCGCAAGGCGCCGTGCGCGGGCAGCGCGTGCAACCGCAGCACGGCGAGCACGCTCACGACGAACGCCGCGAGCACCACGCCGGGCCCGACCAACTTGACGGACCATGGCAGCCGTCGCCCGAGCAAGGCGTTCCAGAGGAAGCCGAGCGCGGGCAGCAGGATGATCCAGCGCAGGAGACCCGTGGCGACGACGCTCGTCGTCGCGGCGACGTGGCCCGCTTCGACGACGTTCACCATCGCAGCGTCGTGACCTCGTCCGCGTTGAGCGTGTCCCGCAGCCGGTAGAGCTGCAACATGATGGCGAGCCCGACGGCGGCTTCCGCCGCCGCAACCGCCATCACGAAGAACACCACCACCTGCCCGTCCATCGACCCCAGGCTGCGGGCCATGGCGACGAAGCTCAAGTTGACCGCGTTCAGCAACAGTTCGACCGCCATGAACACCACGATGAGGTTCCGGCGGGTGAGCACCCCGATGGTGCCGATGGCGAACAGCACCGCGCTGAGCCCCAGGTACCAGGAGATCGGCGCCACGGTCATGCCGCACCTCGTTTGCGGCCGACCACCACCGCGCCGACGATCGCCACCAGCAGCAGCAGCGACGTGAGCTCGAACGGCAGCAAGTAGACCGTGAAGAGCCGCTCCGCCAGCGGCTCGGTGCCCCCGAAGCCGGCGTGGACCGGCACCGGCTCGCCGAGGGGCGTGCGGTGGATGCCCGCCAGCACGATCCCGCACAGCGCGCCGCCTCCCAGGGCGGCGAGCGCGGTCAGGGGCCATGACGTGCTGGAGCGCTCCTCGACCTGGAGGTTGAGCAGCATGATGACGAAGAGAAACAGGACCACGATGGCGCCCGCATAGACGATGATCTGGAGCGCGGCGACCATGTGGGCGTCGAGGCCGATGAACAGCATGGCAAGCAGGAAGAGCGTGGCCACCAGGCCGAGCGCGCTGTACACCGGGTTGCGGTGCAGGATCACCGTGAGGGCCGACGCCACCGTGAGCGCCGCGAGGAACAGGAAGACGGGGACGCTCATGCCGACCTCTGCAGCAGCAGGACCGCGAGCGCCGTGAGCACCACGTTGAGCAGCGCGGCCGGCAGCAGGCCCTTCCAGCCGAGCCGCATGAGCTGGTCGTAGCGGAACCGCGGCAGCGTCCAGCGGATCACGATCTGCAACCAGGTGAAGAAGACGATCTTCACCGAGAACGCCGCCACCTGCAGCAGACAGACCACCAGGGACGGCAGGAGGATGGTCGAGCCCCAGGGGAAGGTGAACCCCTCGCGCCCGAGGTACGGCACCTGCCAGCCGCCGAAGAACAGCGTCGTGACGAGCCCGGCCACCAGCACCACCTCGACGAAGTCGGCCATCATGAACATCAGGTGCTTGGCGCCCGAGTACTCGGTGAAGAAGCCGCTCACCAGCTCGGACTCGCTCTCGGGCAGATCGAACGGGATGCGCTTCGACTCGGCGATGCCGGCGACGAAGAAGATGAGGAAAGCCAGCGGCTGGGTGAGGATGCCCCACGCCGGCAGCCAGCCCCAGATGAGCTCGACCCTGCTTGCGCGCCATCTCCTGGAGGTCGAAGGTGTCGTAGGCCAGCACGACGCCGACGAGCGCCAGGCCCATGGCGATCTCGTAGGAGATCATCTGCGCCGAGCCGCGGATGCCGCCCAGCAGCGACCAGCGGTTGTTCGACGCCCACCCGGCCAGCACGACGCCGTAGACCGCCGAGCGACGCCATCGCGAGGATGTAGAGGATGCCGACGTCGAGCGACGCCGCCTGCAGGTTGATGGTGCGGTCGCCGATCTCGAGCACGTCGCCGAACGGCATGACGGCGAAGGCCGCGATGGCCGGGATCACGGCCAGCACGGGCGCCAGCGTGTGCAGCAGGCGATCGGCGCCGGCGGGCCGGACGTCTTCCTTGAGCAGGAACTTGATCGGGTCGGCCACCAGCGTGTTGATCAGGCCCTGGCCGGCGAACCCGAAGATGGCGGCCCGGTTGGCGCCGATGCGGTCCTGGATGATGGCGCTCACCTTGCGCTCGAAGAACACGCCCAGGCCCATCACCTGCAGCGCGATCAGCAGGATGACGACGGCCTTCAGACAGGCGATCAGCGATGTCGATGCCCACGACGACGTTCTCCGGCTCAGGTGGTGGCGGAGAACCGGTCGAGAGGGCATCGAGCGCCGCCTCGGGTCGAGATTCTCGTGGTACTCGGCGTTGTTCACCTGCATCACGGGCGCGGTGCCGCAGCTCGCGAGGCACTCCACGTGCTCGAGCGAGAACTGACCGTCGGCGGTGCGCTCGCCCGGCACGAGGCCCAGCCGGCGCTCGATGCGTCCGCGCACAGTCGGTCGGAGCCGCGCAGGGCGCACGACAGGTTCACGCAGACCTGCAGATGGTGCCGGCCCTTCGGCTCGGTCCAGTACATGGTGTAGAACGACACCACGGAGGTGACCCAGGAGAGCGGGATCTCCATCAGCTCGGCGACGTACTCCTGCGCCGGCAGGGAGAGCCAGCCGAACTCGCGCTGCGCCAGCCACAGCGTCGGCAGCAGCGCGGCCCGGCGTTCCGGGTAGCGCGTGAGGATCTCGCGGTACTCCGCCAGCGCTGCCTCCGAGAAGGCGGACGGCCGGACGTCAGCGGTCACACTCGCCTCCGATCATGTTGATCTGCCCGAACGTGGTGATGATGTCGGCCACCATGTTGCCCCGCAGCATGTCGCCGAGGGCCGCCATGGCGTAGAAGCACGGCGGCCGCACGCGCACGCGGTAGGGTCGCCCGCTGCCGTCGCTCACGAGGTAGAAGCCGAGCTCGCCGTTGCCGCCTTCGGTGGCGACATACACCTCGCCGGCCGGCACGCGCGTGCCCTCGATGACCACCTTGAAGTGGTTCATCAGGCCCTCGATCGAGTTGTACACCTCGGACTTGGGCGGCAGCACGTAGCGCGGGTCGTTCGCCATGATCGGCCCCTCGGGAATCTGCGAGAGCGCCTGGTCGATGATCCGCATGCTCTGTTGGATCTCCGCCATGCGGACGAGGAAGCGATCATAGTTGTCACCGCGCGGTGCCGGTGGGCACGTCGAACTCGAAGCGGTCGTACACGAGGTAGGGTTCGGCCTTGCGAACGTCGTACGACACGCCGGTGGCGCGCAACAGCGGGCCGGTCAGCCCCCACGACACCGCGGCGTCCGCGCCGATCGCGCCCGACGCCCTGCATGCGGTCGACGAAGATGCGGCTGCGCGAGAGCAGCTTGTCGCAGTCGGCCAGGATACCCCGCAGGTTCTTGAAGGCGACGCCGAGGCGCGCGTGGATGTCCTGCGGGAGGTCGTTCACGACTCCGCCGAGCCGGCAGAAGGTGACTGTGAGCCGGGCACCGGTGAGGGCCTCGACGATGTCGTAGAGGAACTCGCGCGCCTCGATCATGTAGAATCCGGCGGAAATGGCGCCGGCTTCCTGCACCGCCATGCCGAGACAGGTGAGGTGATCCGTGATGCGAGAGATCTCGCCACCGATGACGCGGATGTACTGCGCGCGCTCGGGTGCGGACACGCCCGCGAGGCGTTCGAGCGCCAACGCGAAGCCGACGTTGTTCAGGATGGGCGACGCGTAGTTCAGCCGATCGGCGTAGGGGACGCAGTGGTTCCAGGTCCCCTGTTCGCACATCTTCTCGAAGCCGCGGTGGAGGTAGCCGATCTCGACATCGATATCGACGATGGTCTCGCCGTCGAGCCGCAGGTTGAACTTGACGGTGCCGTGCGACGCCGGGTGCGACGGCCCCATCTGGATCTCCATGATGTCGCTCTCGCCGCGGTCGGTCTCCTGGAACCGATCGGGCATGAGCGTGCCCGGCGTCCGGTCCGTGCTCACCCTTCCTCCCGTTTCGGATACCAGGGCCGCTTGATCGGGTCGCGCTCCGGCACCAGCACCTGCCGCTTGTTGACGGGATAGTCCTTGCGGAGCGGATGTCCCTCGAACTCGGGGTACATGAGAATGCGCCGCAGGTCGGGATGCCCGACGAAGCGGACGCCGAAGAGGTCCCACGCCTCCCGCTCCGCCCACAGCGCCGAGTTCCAGAGAGACGACGCGCTCGCGACCGTCGGATCGTCGCCCGGCAGGCCCACCTTGACCCGCAGGCGATGCCCCCGCGCCAGCGACCGGAGCTGATAGACGACCTCGAAACGCGGCTCGCGGCCGAGGTAGTCGACCACGGTGAGATCGGCCAGCACCGTGAACGAGAGTTCGGGGTCGTCCCGCAGGAGGCGCAGCGCCTCGGTCAGCTGCGCCCGCGGCACCACGACCACGGCCTGTCCGCGCACGAGTTCCGCGGCAACGGCTTCCGCCGCCGGCACCACCGTGGCGACACGCGCCATCACGTCATCGGGCGTCATCGGACACCGCGCGGTCTGATCAATCCCACTCGAGAGCGCCCTTGCGCCAGACGTACACGAGGCCGAGGGTCAGCACGGCGATGAAGATCATCATCTCGACGAACCCGAAGACACCCAGCCGACGGAAGAGGAGGGCCCAGGGATACAGGAAGACCACCTCGACGTCGAAGACGATGAAGAGGATGGCGGTGAGGTAGAACTTGACGGAGAACCGGCCCCAGGCCGGACCGCTCGAAACGTTGCCGCACTCGAACGGCTCCTGCTTGACCGCCGACGGCCGGCGCGGACCGAAGAGCGCGGAAACCCCCAGAAATACGGCGGGCACGAGCGCCGCCAGGACGAGCATGGCGAGCACAGGAATGTACTCGAACTTCATGAGGGCTAACCGGTGGGTGACTAGGCAATCGCCGTAGGCCTGTCAACCGCAGTCGCCCGCGCGACGCGGCTTTTTTTGACTCCGTCGCGGGGCTTTGCTAGCGGCGACGCACGATGGCGTCGGCGATCCCGCACGCAACGTTGGCGCGCGCCGTGCGCGCCGGATTCGGCGACGGCGCACGCGTCGTGCGTGCCGAGCCGTTGCACGGCGACGCATCCAGCCGGCGCTACGTGCGGCTCCACCTCGACGGCGCGCCAGTGGAGACGGCGGTCGCGATGCTGCTCGGTGAGGACCGCTTCGCTCCCGGCTCGGACGAGCTGGGCGGCGGGGTCGCCACGGCGAGCCTGCCATTCGTCGACGTCGGTCGTTGGCTGGCGGCGCGCGACTTCCCGGTGCCGGCGCTCTACGCCGACTGCGCCCGCGAGGACGGCCTGCTGCTCCTGGAGGACGTCGGCGACACCACGCTGTGGGCCGCCGTCGAGGCGGCGCCGGAGCGGGCGGCACCGCTCTTTGGGGAAGCCGTCGACCTCCTGGCACGACTGCAGATCGCCGGGGCTCGCGACGCCGGCACGTCGTGCGTCGCCTTCAGCCGGCGGTTCGACGGCGCACTGGCGCAGGCGGAGATCGAGCATTTCGTCGAGCACGGGATCGAGACCCGGCATGGCCGCCCGCTCGACACCGCGGAACGAGCCGACCTGCTGGCGGAGTTGGCGCCGTTGGTACAGCCGTTCGTCGACGGCCCCTTCGCCCTGTCCCACCGGGACTACATGGCCTGGAACCTCCACGTGCAGGACGGCCGGCTCCGCCTGATCGACTTCCAGGATGCGCTCCTGGCGCCGGATGCCTTCGACCTGGCGCAGCTGCTCACCGACCGCACCACCGTCCGCCGCGTCGATCCCGCGTTGGCCCGCACGCTCGTCGAGCGCTTCCGGGGCACCATGGCCGCGGCGGGCATGCCCGTCGCCGATGGGTTCGAGGATCGCTACGACGGGTGTGTGCTGCAGCACGCCCTCAAGGTGATCGGTCGCTTCTACTACCTCGAGCAGGTGCGGCGGCGACCGGGCTACCTGGCTTATCTGCCGTCGGTCTATGCGGTCGCCCGGCAGGCCTTCGACCGGCTGCCGGGTCTCGCCGCGGCCCGGCGGCACGCGGCCCGCTGGGTGCCCGAGTTGGGCGACGCGGGATGATCCGCCGCGCCATGGTGCTCGCCGCCGGGCGCGGCACCCGGCTCGCCCCGCTGACCGATCGGCTGCCGAAACCGCTCATGCCGGTGGCGGGTCGGCCGATGCTCGCCCACATCCTCGATTTCCTGCGCGCCGGCGGCATCGAGGAGGTGGTGATCAACCTCCACCACCTGGGCGACCTGATCGAGCAGGAGGTCGGCGACGGCCGTCGCTTCGGCCTCCGCGTACAATACTCCCGGGAGCCCGAGATCCTGGACACGGGCGGCGGCATCAAGCGGGCGGAGCCGCTCCTGCAAGGGGAACCCTTCGTGGTCGCCAACGGCGACAGCCTGCTCGAGCTGCCGTTACGGGACGTTCTCGAGGTGCATATGGCCCGCCGCGGCGTGGCAACGATGGTCGTGCGTCCGGCGCCGGACGTCGCACGGTGGGGTGTCATCGAACTCGACGCCGACGACCGGGTCCGCCGGGTCGCCGGCCTGCCCGACGACCCGGTGCCCGAACCCGTACGCCGCTTCATGTTCCCCGGACTGCACGTCTTCGAACCCCGGGTCTTCGCCGCCATGCGCCCGGATGCGGCGTTCAGCGTGACCCGCGAGACCTACCCCAGCCTGATCAGGGCGGGCGACGCGGTCTACGGGTACGTGACGGACGCCCGGTGGATCACGATCGACACCCCCGCCGAGCTGGTCGCCGCGGATGCCCTGCTCGCCCGGTCTCCCTTCCACTACTGACCGAGTACCCGGGATCGATTCCCAGGCGTGCGTCTCGCCGTCCTCGCGGATTGTTGACTGGGCGGATTCGAGCGTACTATCTGGCCGAAACGCCGAGGGAAACCGGCGGCGACAAAGGAGAATCCGATGTGGTACGTGCCTTGCTGCCCATCGTTCGGGGGATGACGCACCGCTTCGCCATGCGGCCGACCCGTTAGCGGCAGGGAAGGCGTCAAGACAGCCATGGGCCTCACGATCGTCCACAAGAGCGATTTCACAGCCCGAAAGCGAAACGCGAGGATTGCCTTGGTGCTTGCGGGCGGGGCGGTCAGCGGGGGGGCCTACAAACTCGGCGGCTTGAAGGCGCTCGACGACTTCCTGGTCACCCGCAAGACCACCGAGTTCGACATCTACGTCGGGCTTTCGGCCGGCTCGGTGCTGGCGGCCCCGCTGGCCGGCGGCATCACCCCCACCGAGATGCTGCGGTCGCTCGAAGGCGCCTCCGAAGACTTCACCCCCATCACCGCCCGCGACTTCTATGGGCTGAACCTGCTCGAATTCACGACCAAGCCGCTCGAGTTCGTGACGGACCTGTTCACCTACGTGCCCGGCCTCGTCTACGACTTCGTGAGCCGGACCCCGACCGTGCTCCGCGCGCTGGAGAAACCACTCGCCCGGGCGCGCCAGCAGCCCACCCTCGCGAACCTCCTCGCGTGCACCAAGCCGCTCATCGACGCCATCGGGTCGGCCCGCGAGTTCCCCTTCCCGCTCGCCTATCTGCCGTCCGGCGTGTTCAGCAACGCGAACCTCGAGCGGTATCTCCGGCGGAACATCGAGCGCCGCGGCATGGCGAACGATTTCCGCACGCTCCATCGGACCCGTCAGGTAGAGCTCTACATCGTGGCCATGAACCTCGACACGGCGGAGCGGGTGGTCTTCGGGCATGACGAAGACTGCTCGGTCACCATCTCCGAGGCCGTCCAGGCCTCGACCGCACTCCCCGGCTTCTACCGGCCGGCGCGGATTCGCGGCGTCGACTACGTCGACGGCGGCGTGCGCCGCACCGCGAACATCGACGTCGCCATCGAGCACGGCGCGGACCTGGTCATTTGCTACAACCCGTTCCGGCCGTTCACCAATCGGGTCACCCGCCGGTTCGACCCGGAGCGGCAGCGCTACGTCGTCGAGGGCCGTCCGCTCGCCAGTCAGGGCATGCTCACGGTCCTGAATCAGGTGTTCCGCACCCTACTGCACTCGCGCCTGCAGCTCGGCGTCCGGCAGTACCAGGACGACCCGACGTTCCGCGGCGACATCGTCCTGATCGAGCCGACGGAGACCGATCAGGTGTTCTTCAACATGGCGCCGCTGAACTTCTGGGCGAGCCGGAGTGCTGGCGCGCATGGGTACCTGTCGGTCACCGAGACCGTTGAGTCGCACTACGATCTGATCCGCCAAATCCTGCAGAGCTACGGGGTACAGATGACCCGCAAGGACGTGCGCGAGGGCCTGGAGCGGCTGCGCGCGCACGCGCCCACCGAGGCACCGGACGAGGTTCTGCTGCGCGAGGTTCCCAAGCGCAACCTCCACGTCGCCTGATCAGTCCCGTTCCGCCATCGCCTCTTCGTAGAGCTCGAGCAGCGGCTCCCCCAGCCGGCGGATCAGCCAGCGGTGCACGGCGCCCGCGGTGCGCCGCCAGGTGGGCGGCAGGATCGGCCAGTGCCCCGCCCCGGCAATCTCGACACGGTCGGCACCCAGCATCGCCGCCAATGCCGCCGCGTCCGCACCGGGCAGCAAGGGGTCCATCGGACTCGCGAGCACCAGCGCCGGCATCTCCAACGGCGGCCGCTCGAGCGGTCGGGCGCGAGCCACGTCGAGGAGGGCGCGCGCGGAATCCGGTGCGAGTCCAGCGGGGATCTCGCCGAAGGCGGCGCGGGCCCCCCCTCCCTGCGGAGGCGGCATGTCGCGCCCCCGCACGATCGCGGCCAGGGCGGCCCAGCGCCGGACGAGCCGGCGGGCCCCGGCCCCTCCGGGCAGCAGGGGCGAGACCAGCACCAGCGCGGCGGCGCCCGCTGCGTTCGCCACCTCCAGCGCGACGAGGGCCCCCGCCCCGTGGCCGATCAGGATGGGAGGGTCTTCGGCAGCCTGGACGATCTCCGCCAGCGCGGCAGCCCGGTCGGCCAGCCCCCCCGCAGCCCGCAACTCGACGATCTCGCCCTCCCAGCCCCGGTGCCCGAGAAACGTGGCGACAGGCAGCCAGCTGCTCGCTGGAGCCCACAGTTCCGGCAGGAAAACGAGCCGTCTGGCATAGCGGCTGCTCTCCGCGCGCACGGGAAGCCGGGGAAGCATCGCTCAGGGGTGCTAGCACGAAAAAGGCCCTCGGCAGACTCGCGTCGCCAGAGGGCCTCTTGCGGGGCCCTTGCGGGCCCTCTCTCGCCTGAGCGGAAAACTCGCTCTTCGAAAACCTACGTGCCTAGCGTTGAAACGGAACGGGACTACTTCTTCTTCTTAGCGGCCTTCTTCTTTGCCGGGGCCTTCTTCTTGGCCTTGCTGGTCGCCTTCTTCTTAACGGCCATGAGCTACCTCCTTCATGTGGGCTTCGGTCTGAAGCCCAGTCCGGTCTCGACTACTGACTTGCTCAAGCGAGAACCCCAGCCCCTGCCACATCCCCACCGGGGGCGGTTATAGAACCGCATTGGTGCAAGAGTCAAGAGACGACCGCCGTTTTGGAAAAATTTTTTTAAAGCGACTCCCCTGCGTTTTCGCTGCTATCGACCTTGTAGAATGGTGTTGACCCCCAGGGAGCTGGCCCAATAGCAGATCGTTTTACGGTGAGACATTGCCAGTCCACGAGGTTTGGGCTACCTGTCCTGGGGTGGGGTTGCGGAGCGGGTCGGCGCTGTTGATGGTGGCCTTGGTGGCGTCGATGGCCGCCGTCGCCGGGTCGGTCCTGCTGGGCAGCGACGGCGTCACCCGCCTCGCCGAGCTCCGCGCCGAGCGGCAGGACCTCGGGGAGACGGCCGTCCGCCGACTCCAAGGCAACGCCGCGCTCCGCGCGGAGATCACCCGGCTCCGCTCCGACCGGCGGTATCTCGAAGACGTGGCCCGGAGGCGGCTCGGGCTGGTGCAGCCCGACGAGACGGTCTACCGATTCATCAGCCCCGACGCCCCGTGACGTCGAGTCACCCCTGATCCTCGCCGCTGAACTCTTCGTACTCGTCGAGTTCCATCAGGTCTTCGAGCTCGGTTTCGTCATCCACCTCGATCTCGATCAACCATCCCTCGTGCAGCGGGTCTTCGTTGACGATCCGGGCCTGATCCTCGAGCTCGGTGTTCACGGCAGTCACCGCTCCGGTCAGTGGCGCGATCAGCTCCTGGACCGTCCGGACGGTCTCGATCTCGCCGAAGGGCTCCCCCTTCTCGATCTTGTCGCCGATGTCCGGCACCTCGACGGCGATCACCTCGCCGAGCGCGTTCTGCCCGTACTCGGAGATACCAATCTGCGCACGGGTGCCATCCACCCGCACCCAGAGATGGTCCTCCGTAAACCTGAGGGCGTCAGCCACGCAGCACACCCTCGCCAGCACCGACACGGAACTTCATGGACTGAGGCGGGCCGATACCCAGCGGCCGCCTACTCTGTCAAGGCCGGCGCCCCGCAGCCCCCGCGGGGCGCCCCGAAGGGCGCCCCGCGTCCGCGGCTGCGGACTCCACACCTCCACCACGACAGGGACACCGCTCGCGCCGCCGCGCCACCACCGCTCTTCTCCAGCATCACCATGCAGCCGGCGCGCCCGCTCCCCGCCCCGTTCATGAGCAGCCGCTCGTCGCCCCGCAGTTGAAGCACTTGTAACAGGCCCCGTTGCGAACCATCAGCGATCCGCAATCCGGGCAACTCGGCGCGTCGGCCTGCGGGCTGAACGTGATTGGCGCCTGCCCAGACACCACGGTCGTGGCGAACCCGATCGGATTGGCTGCAGGCGCCAGCGCCACCGGGGCGTCACCCGCCCGCACGGTCGGCAACGTGGCGGTCGGGTCCGGCACGGCGGACTCGATGTCGTCGCGCTCGACCAGCCCGACGGCCACGCGCTGCTCCCCGTTCAGGAAGCGCGCGCCCAGAAAGCGGAAGATGTAGTCGATCAGCGACTTCGCCATCGGGATGTCGGGGTTCTTGGTGAAGCCCGACGGCTCGAAGCGGACGTGGCTGAACTTCGACACCAGCACCTCGAGCGGCACGCCGTACTGCAGCGACATGGAGGTCAAGACGCCCGACCGTGTCCATGAGACCCGAGATGGTGCTGCCTTCCTTGGCCATCTTGATGAAGATCTCGCCGGGCGTGCCGTCCTCGAAGAAGCCGACGTGGATGTAGCCCTCGTGTCCGGCGATGTCGAACTTGTGGCAGATGGCATGCCGATCGACGGGGAGGCGCCGCCGTACGGGCTTCGCCACGGGCATGGCCGCGGGCAGCGTGGTCGCCCCCTGCGTCGGCTTGGCCGTGTTGAGCGGCTGCACCTTCTTGCAGCCGTCGCGGTAGATCGCGACGGCTTTCAGGCCGAGGCGCCACGCCTCGACGTAGGCCTGTTCGATCTCGTCGACGGTCGCCTGCTCCGGCATGTTGATCGTCTTGGAGATGGCCCCCGAGATGAACGGCTGCACGGCCGCCATCATGCGAATGTGGCCGAGGGGCGCGATGCTGCGCACGCCGCGCGCCGGCCGGAAGGCGCAGTCGAAGACCGGCAGGTGCTCCGCCTTGAGATCGGTCGCCCCCTCGATGGTCTCCTGCTCGTCGATGTACTCGACGATGCGCTGCACCTCCCGGGAGTCGTAGCCGAGCCGCGCAAGCGCTCGCGGGACCGTGGTGTTGACGATCTTGAGCACGCCGCCGCCGACCAGCTTCTTGTACTTGACGAGCGCGATGTCCGGCTCGACGCCGGTGGTGTCGCAATCCATCATGAAGGCGATCGTGCCGGTCGGCGCCAACACGGAGAGCTGCGAGTTCCGCACCCCGTGCTCGCGCGCCGCCACGCTCGCCTGATCCCAGCTGTCGCGTGCCGCGGCCAGCAGGTCGAGCGGCACGAAGGTGGGATTCAGCTTGTGCGCGTGCGCGCGGTGTTTCTCGATGACCCCCAGCTGCGGCTCGCGGTTCGCCGGGTAGCCTTCGTACGCGCCCTTGGCCGCCGCGAGGCGCGCGGACTGCCGGTAGGCCTCGCCGGTCATCAGCGCCGTCACCGCTCCGGCGTACTCGCGCCCGCCCTCTGAATCGTACGGCAGCCCGAGCGACATCAGGAGCGCGCCCAGGTTCGCGTACCCGAGGCCCAGCTGCCGGAAGGCGTGCGCCGTCTCCGCGATCTGCGGCGTCGGATAACTCGAGCAGTCGACGACGATGTCCTGCGCCGTGATGGCGATGTCGACCGCGTGCGTGAACGACGCCACGTCGAAGTTGCCGTGCTCGTCCACGAACCGCATCAGGTTCAGGCTGGCCAGGTTACAGGCGCTGTCGTCGAGGTGCATGTACTCCGAGCACGGGTTCGACGCGTTGATCCGCCCGGTGTTCGGGCACGTGTGCCAGTCGTTGATGGTGGTGTCGAACTGCATGCCCGGGTCGCCGCACTGGTGCGTGGCCTCGGCGATCGCGCGCAGGAGCTCGCGCGCCGAGTGCGTGCTGGCGACCTCGCCCGTGGTGACGAAGCGGGTCTCCCACGATCGGCCCTCGAGCGCGGCGCGCATGAAGTCGTCGGTCACGCGCACCGAATTGTTCGCGTTCTGGAAGAAGACCGAGCCGTAGGCGGGTCCGTCGAGCGACGGGTCGTAGCCGGCGGCGATCAGCGCCCAGGCTTTGCGCTCCTCGTCCGCCTTGCACGTGATGAACTCCAGGACGTCCGGATGGTCGGCGTCGAGCACGACCATCTTGGCGGCGCGGCGGGTCTTGCCGCCCGACTTGATGACGCCCGCCGACGCATCCGCCGCGCGCATGAACGACACGGGACCGGACGCGGTGCCGCCGCCGCCGAGGCGCTCCTTCGACGACCGCAGCCGTGACAGGTTCACTCCTGACCCGGAGCCCCCTTTGAAGATGACCCCTTCCTTTCGGTACCAGTCGAGGATCGAATCCATCGTGTCGTCGACGGACAGGATGAAGCAGGCCGAGCACTGCGGCTTCTCCTCGACGCCGACGTTGAACCACACCGGGCTGTTGAACGACAGCTTCTGCCGCAGGAGCAGGTGTGTCAGCTCGTCCTCGAACGTGCGACGATCGTCGGGCGTCGCGAAGTACCCCTGGGTGTGGCCCCAGCCGCTGATCGTGGTGACGACGCGCCCGATCAGTTGCCGGACGCTGCGCTCGCGCTCGGGCGTGCCGAGCGGACCACGAAAGTACTTCGACACCACGACGTTGGTCGCCAGCTGCGACCACCCGCGCGGCACTTCGACGTCGCGCTGCTCGAAGACGGTCTCGCCGCCCTCGCCCTGGATCACTGCCGAACGCGTCTCCCAGTCGACCTCGTCGTAGGGGTTCACGCCCAAGGGGACGAAGCGGCGGGCGAATCGGATGCCGACCTCCTGCCGTCCCGTCTCTTCCCGTCCCTGCTCGTCACGCTCCGCTCGCGGTTGCTCCACCGGCATCCTCACATCCTCCAGATCGGGGTTTTTCGGGGCTCCCATATATGGGGTGTCTCTCGGCGTGGGCGAGCGGTATGCCACCATATCTTGTGGCTGTCAAGCTCGACGACGCTTTCGAACGCCGACTTGCAATTTGCGCGGCCGTGGGTCAGACGACGCCATGGTGGGTTGGGAGCCGACGACGTTGGGAGAGGCCCTGCGCGCGGCGCTCGCGCGCCTCCCCGCCGGCGGCGAACTCGCCAACTATCCCATCTGGACGGAGTGGCAGGCGATCGTCGGCCCGGTGATCGCGCAGCACGCGTGGCCGCGGCGGCTCCGGCGCGGCGTGCTGGTCGTCGAGGTGGACGGCCCGGAGTGGATGCACGAACTCCAGTATCTCAAGCAGGAGTTGCGCACGCGCCTCAACACGCATCTCGGGCGTGCCGTCGTCCGCGAGCTCTTTCTCGCCCTCGCCAGCACGAGCGACGCACGCCCCCCGCCGCGGCGAACCGCATGAGCCGCCGACCGTCCCTTCCCGCGTCGGCCTGGCGATGTTAGAACAGGCGAAGTTCGCATGGTGCACGCACACTTGGCCGCGCTCTCGCACGCGCTGAGACAGCGCCCGCCCGCTGACCTCCCGCGCTCCAACGCGCGCGCGGCGGCCGTGCTGGTGCCGCTGCTGCCTGCCGGGGATGGCCTGCACCTCGTGTTCACGCGCCGCGCCGCCTCACTGCCGCACCACCAGGGACAGGTGGCTTTTCCGGGCGGGACCCGCGCGGCCGGCGACGCCGATGCGGAAGCCACCGCGCTCCGCGAGGCGCACGAGGAGGTCGGGCTCCGGCCGGACGACGTCCGGGTCCTCGGCCGCCTCGACGACATCGAGACGGTGGCGTCCCGGTTCCGCATCACGCCGGTCGTCGGCGTCGTGCCGCATCCCTATCCATGGCGACCGTGCCCGCGCGAGGTCGACAGCGTCTTCACGGTCCCGCTCGCCACGCTCACCGCACCCGGCAGCGAGCGCGACGAGGTGTGGGATTTCGACGGCCGCGCCGTCCCCATCCGACACTTCCCCGTTGCGGGTCAGGTGATCTGGGGCGCCACCTACCGCATCACACGCGCGCTCCTCGACATCGTCGCGGGCCTCGACGCCCCCGCCGCGGTCGAGCGGCTCGGAGGGACGGCCTGATGCGCGCGGCCCTGCTCGGACTCGCGGTGGTGGCGGGCGGCCTGCTGGTCGCAGCGTTCGCCGAGCCCCTCGCGCCGCGCGTCGAGTTGACCGGCGTCGATGAGGTCATCGGGCGCGGCACGCCCATGCGGGTGCTCGCCACCGACCGGGGCAGCGGCCTGGCCGACGTCGAGGTGCGGCTGGTCCCGGGCAACGGCGGCGAGCCTCTCGTCCTGGCGCGCCAGCAATTCCCCCGCCACGGCCTGTTCGGCAGCGGCGTGCACGAGACCACCCTGTTGCCGACGCTCGGCACATCGGTCCCCGTTCCCGAGGGCAAAGCTACCGTCGAGGTCCGCGTGTCGGACCACTCGCTGTTCTCGGCGTTGCGCCGGGCCCCCCAGGCAACGCGCGAGGTCCTGGTCGACGTGACACCACCCGCCGTCCAGGTGCTCAGCAAGAATCACCAGGTCCGGGCGGGCGGCAGCGAGTTCGTCGTGTACCGGGCCGGCGCCGACACCGTCTCGACCGGTGTGCAGGTCGGCGAGACGCTGTTCCCTGCCGCCGAGGGCGTCTTCAAGGATCGCGAAATCCGGGCCGCGCTGTTCGCGGTCCCCAGCGACTCGGACGCCAGCCGGGTGGTCGTGATCGCCACCGATGCCGCCGGCAATCGCCGCGAAGAGGCGCTCGACACCGTCGTGCAGCCGCTCAAGTCCACCGACAAGACGCTACCCGTGAGCGACGCGTTCCTCCAGCGCAAGGTGCCGGACCTGCTTGCCGCCAACGGTTTGCCGGCCGATGGCACGACGCTCGACGGCTACCTCCGCGTCAACCGCGACCTGCGGCAGATCACGGAAGCGCGGGTCCGCGAACTCTGCAGCGGACCGGCGGAGGGACCGCGGTTCTCGGCCGACGACGGCGGGTTGAAGCGCATGCCGGGCGCCGCCCTCTCCGGCTTCGCCGACCACCGGCGTTACACCTACGAAGGCAAAGTCATCGATGAGCAGACGCACCTCGGCTATGACATCGCCTCCGTGAAGCACGCGGACGTCCCCGCCGCCGCGGCCGGGAAGGTCGTGCTCGCCGGCCCCCTCGGCATCTACGGCAACACCGTGATTCTCGACCACGGACTCGGCCTCTACACGCTGTACGGACACTTGAGCGAGTTGGCGGTCGCCGACGGCGCCGAGGTGAAGCGCGGGGACCCGCTCGGCAAGACCGGGGAGACCGGTCTCGCTGGCGGTGACCACCTGCACTTCAGCACCATGGTGTACGGGGTCCACGTCGATCCAATCACGTGGCTGGATCGCGGCTGGATCGGCGACCACGTCTTCGCACGCCTGGCCGACCATCCCAGAGCGCCGCCCAAGGCCGCGGAGGCCGCCCCGCAGACCACGGAGCCGACCTCGTGAGCACCCGGCGCGACGGAGCGCTGACCACGCTCCGCCGCTTCGGCCTGGACCCCGACACCGCTGGCGCGTTGGCCGGCGACGCCGTCGCCGCGCTCCTCGACGGCCCCGATGCGGCGCCCGTGGCCGACGCCCTCGCCGAACTGGGTGGGGAGGAGGCGGCACGCCTCCTGGCGGAGCGCGCGGCGGCATCGGCCGGCGGGGATCGCGGGCGCCAGAAAGCGCTCCGGCGCGCGTTGTTTCGGCTGGCGCAACGCGGGGTTCCCGTGCCGAACCTGGAGCAGCCCCCGGTCACGCGGCCCGCCCTCGGCGGACCAGAGCTCGAGGGGTTCGTCTCCGCGTGCGATGGGCGCGGCACCCGGCTCATCTGGCTGCTGAAGACGGCCCCAGGCGGCGGCACGCTCCTCGTCGCGGCGGAGGTCCACGAGCCGGATGGCCTGCGCGACGTGCGCCTCACGGAGATCACGCGCAAGGAGTTGCGCAGCGTCCGGGACCGCCTGCAGCGGGAAGCGGGCCTGCGTCTGGTGCCGGCCGACTGGCGCGTGCTGGACGCGCTGCTCATGGAGGCGCACGCGCGCGGTGGCGCGCCCGATCGCGCCCGCGACTACGCCCGGCTGCGCCCGCAGCTGGTGTCCGGCCCGCCGCTCCCGGCCGCGGAGCCCGTGTCGCCGCTCGCAGCTCCTCCCGCCGCCGACGAGCGCGACGCACTGGTCGCGGGATCGGATGCCCTGCTCGGCATCCCCGAGTTCCAGCGCTGGTGGCCGGCACCCGAGGCGATGGCGCCTTTCATCGAGGAGATCGCGGCGGTCCGCGATAGCCCGCTGGTCTTGAGCCCGGCGCACCAGGAGGAACGCCTCCGGACGATCCTGGCCCGGGCCGCGAGCGTCCTCTATCCGCCCGCCATCATCGCCCGCCGCCTGGAAGGCACGGCCTTCGTTCTGGCAGAGACCGGTCGCGCCCAGGCGGCGCGCCAGGCCCTCGCGGTGGCCGCGGCGCTGTGCGCCGGCATCGGGGCCGACGACGTGCCGCTCCTCCGCGCGTTGATCCAGCAGGGACTGGGCGCCCTCTATGCCGCGGAACAATCGAAGCGGCAGGATGCCCGGCGCGGGTCACTCGTCCTCACGCCAGGCGAGGCGCTCACACCGACAGCTTCATCCCGTCGCGGGCGCACTCGAGCGTAACCTCCGGCAGGCGCCGCAGCATCTCGCTGCCGAGGTGCGACAGGACTATCCGCCGGCAGCCGAGTTCGTGCGCCCGCGCCGCGATCTCCTCGTAGCAGACGTGGATGTCCAGCCGCGTGTCGTAGGTGGAGCACTCGCAGATGAACACGTCGGCGCCACGCGCATGCCGTGCGAGGTCTTCGGTCCAGGCGGTGTCGCCGGAGTACACGAGCGTGCGCCCCGCCACCTCCACGCGATAGCCGAAGCATGCCAGCTCCGGCACGTGCACCGCGGGAATTGGCGTCAAGGTGGCCGCGCCGAGTTGCATCGACTCCCCGACCGAGAGCTCGCGGTACTCCACCGGGAATGGCAGCGGCTCGCGGGCCGTCTGCTCGTAGAGCGCGGCGAACAGCCCCTGCACCCGGCGCTCGGTGCCCGCGGGCCCGCAGATCAGCAGCGGCCGCGTCCGCGGCGCCTCGTACTTGTACTCCATGAAGAGGAACGGGACGCCGCCGAAATGGTCGCCATGGAGGTGCGTCAACACGACCGCGTCGAGGCGGGCCAGGTCCCAGGAGACGCGCTTCGCCGACTGCAACACGCTCGGACCGCAGTCGAGGAGGAACGCCGCCCCCTCCGTCTCGACGACGTAGGCGGCGTGAAACCTTCCACCCGCGCCAAAGGCGTCACCCGAGCCCAGCACCGTGAGGTCCATGACGCGCTGCACTGCGCGGTCCGCGATCCGGGAACGGCCCGCCGGCCGGGCACGAACTCCGGCCGCCTCGCCTGCGGCGCCGTGGCGGGCATCCATCGCCATCTGTTCGATCCTTTACGCGACGCCGTTCGCCTTGACCAGCGCCCGACCGCAGCCGCAATGACTCAGGGCGTCGGCGGCGGCGGGGCCTCGGCCGGCATCTCCGCGCGGGGCGCTGGTCGAGTCGGCTGCAGCTGGCGCTCGGCCGCACCCTCCCGGTAGCGCCGCTCGAGGTCGATGAACGACTGCTCCATGCGGTTGGTGCGCGCGGTGAGGTCCTCCAGTGTGCGCGTCAGACGATCGCGCTGCTGCTCCAGCTCACGCGTCTTGAGCTCGAGGTCCTGCACGACGGCCGTTCGCCGGATCATGAAATCGCCCGCGCCGGATTGCACGAGCCAGAGCGTGGCCACCGCACCAAGCAGGAACCCGAGCAGCAACGCGAACAGGAACCGGATGACGATCATCGCACCCTCCTCAAGAAATCGACTCACACTCTACCATGGCGACCAGCGCATCGGCGCTGCACCATCCCCGTCCCGCCAGCGCCGCACGGAGCACGGCCTCCCCGGCGTCTGGCCATGCCCGCACCTGCCGGCATCCCCGGCGGCGGGCGCGGTCCTCGGCGAGATCGAGCAACGCCTCCAGCAACGACCCCGTGCCGGGCGCGACCCGGGCGGTTTCGAGCACCGCCGTGTGGCGGCCTTCGCGCAGGGAACGCAGATAGCCGACCGCCACCACACCGACGATGTCTCCGCCCGGCGCCTCGGCGACGTAGACGTCCTGGCTCAACCCGGCCAGCGTGCGCCGGTCGAAGCGTTCGGCACGACCATCGGCGCGCTCGGGCAGCAGCGCGCGCAGTCGCGTCGCATCGGTCCTTCGACCCCGGCGGAGGCGCAGGCCGCCGTCGAGACGGCGCGTGGTTCCCATGGCGGGGGGCTCCCTATCACATTTCGGCCGGGTTTCATGCCCGACTGGGTTGCAGGCTTCGACCCGGCTGGTCAGAGTGCCAACGTGGGCGGAACGCCGGACCGCGAGCTCGAGCTCTCGATCGAGCGGTTGGCGTTCGGCGGCGACGCCATCGCGCATCACGAGGGACGAGTGGTGTTCGTGCCCCTCGCGGCCCCTGGCGACCGCATCCGCGCGACCGTCACCGAGCGGCACGCGGAGCGCCTGCACGCCGCGCTGCGCGAGGTGCTCGCGCCCGGCGCCGCGCGGGTCACGCCGCAGTGTCCCGCCTTCGGGGCCTGCGGCGGCTGCCAGTGGCAGCACGTTGCCCCGCCGGCCCAACGCGCCGCCAAGCACACCATCGTCGCGGAACAGCTGGCCCGGTTGGGCGGCATCCGCGACGCCGACGTGCGCCCGGTGCGCGCACCCGCGGCCGCCTGGGCCTACCGCGCCCGCATCACGCTGGTGGCCGAGGGCCGGCGCCTGGGATTTCGCCGCGCCCGCTCCCGTCGGCTGGTGGAGATCCCCGACTGCGCGATCGCCGACCCCACCCTCTCCGCCCACCTCGAGGCCGCGCGCGCGTGGGCCACGTCCCTCCGCAGCGGCCCCACCCGGGTCACGCTGGCGGCGGCGCCGGGCGGCGTCGTCCTGTCCGCCGTACTGTCCACGCGGCCGACGCCGGTCGACGAGGCGGCGACGGAACGGCTGCTCGCCGCGCGGGCGAGCCTGCGCGGTGCGGTCCTGACCGGCGGCGGCGCGCGCCGGGTCCTGGGGGACCCGACGCTGCGCGTGGCGGTGGAGGCCGACCTGGCCCTCGAGGTGCCCGCGGACGCGTTCACGCAGGTGCACCCGGCGGCCAACCTGCTGCTCGTGGCCACGGTCCTGGAGTTCGCCGCGGCCACTCCCGCCACGCGGGCGCTCGACCTCTACTGCGGGGCGGGCAACTTCGCCCTTCCCCTGGCGCGCCGGGGCGCGCGGGTGGTCGGCGTCGAGCAGGCGCCGGTCGCCATCGCCGCGGCACGGGACAACGCGGCCCGCTTCGGCTTCCCGGCGACCTTCTACTGCGAGGCCGCCGCACCCGCGCTCGCACGGCTCGCGGCGGAGCCCATCGACCTGGTGGTGCTGGACCCACCGCGGGCCGGCGCGGCCGATGTCGCCACCGTCCTGGCCCGCTGCCGCCCGCCGCGGGTCGTCTATGTGTCCTGCGATCCGGCCACCCTGGCGCGCGACGCGCGCACGCTGGTCGCCGCAGGTTACCGGCTCGACCGCGTCCAACCCATCGACCTCTTCCCGCAGACCTATCACATTGAAACGGTGGCGGAGTTCGTATTGACTTGAGCGACGATGGCGAAACAAACGGAGCGTCCTGCACGCCCGAAGGTCACCATCATCCCCGGCAAGGGGGTGGCGCAGACCATCAACTACCTGCTCGAGGACCGCGACGACCTCGAGTGGCTGGTCGCCGTCGGCCGCAACAAGAACGGCGAGATCTTCTTCTACGACACCGGCGGGGACATCATCGAGGACCTCGGCACGCTCGAGTACCTGAAGGAGCGCATCACCCGCGCCCACTTCGGTGACGAGCCCGACTAGGATCGCGTTCGTCACCTTGCAGGTGCGAGGGGTCGCCGTGAGCGCCGCCGCGCGGGCGACGAGGGATTTCCTTGACAATTTGGCGATATCCCTGCGAAGTTCCCCCCATGTGGAACCCGTGCGGCCGCGTGCCGAGACCCCTTGCCCTGTTCGTGCTGGTCGCTCTGGCGGCGGCCGCAAGGCCCGGCGCCGCGGGCGCGGCGCTGACCTCCGAACAGGCCAGCTGCCGCAAGCGCGTCGGCACCGAGGGTCGGGGGCTGGTGCGCAACGTTCAGAAGGCGCTGGCCAAGTGTCGTGACAAGGTTGCCAAAGGACAGCTGCCGCCGCTGACCGATTGCACCACGGAGTCGTCCACGGCGAGCAAGATCGCCAAGTCGGAGTCGAAGGTCACCAGCAAGGTGCCGTCGGCCTGCCCAGACGCGGTGGTGGCAGGGCTGGTCTTCGGCGGCGACTGCTACGGCGTGACCACAGGCGCGGCGCTCGCGAGCTGCCTCGTCGACACGCACGAGGGGCAGGTGCTGGACCTCATCGAGGTGCTCTACGCCACCTCCGGCGCGCTCGCCCCGGACCCGCAGAAGTGCCAGTCGGCGACCGCGAAAGAGTCGGGCAAGTTCCTCGACAAGCGTCACAAGGTGCTCACGAAGTGCAAGGACAAGGTCGCGTCCGGCAAGCTGCCTGACGGCACCGACTGCGGCGCGGAGAACGCGGCCGCCATCACGAAGCTGAGCGTCAAGGGCGCGGACAAGATCGCCAAGCGCTGTCCCAGCCTCGCCGGCCTGTCCTTCGGCGCACCCTGCGCGGGCGTTACCGACGCCACCGCGCTGAGCGCCTGCACGCTCGGCGTCCACGCCGACCGCGACGACACCCTGATCACCATCGAGTACGGCGCGGGACCGAGCGGCGCGACGGCGTCCGCCGCGCAGATCACCAATGCCGCCGCCCAATGCGTCCAGGGCCCCCTCAGCCGCTGCCGCACGGGCGACTACCTGCTGGCCAACGACCGCATCCGGGTGGTGGTGCAGGACATCCAGCGCAACCTCTTCGGCATCGGCCAGTTCGGTGGCCAGATCATCGACGCCGATCTGAACCGGGGGAATCCGGCACTCGAGCGGGACAATTTCGAGGAGCTGTCCACCGCCATCAACATCGAGAACGCGGCGCACTTCACCTCGCTCACCATCATCAACGACGGGAGCGATGGACAGCCGGCGGTGATCCGGGCGACGGGCATCGACGATCTCCTCGACTTCCTGAACCCGTCGAGCACGGTGGCGAGCCTCGGGTTCAGCTTGCCCGCACAGATCGACGACACGGACCTGCCGATCGAGGTCCAGACCGATTACATCCTCGCGCCGGGCGCCACCTACGTCCAGATGAAGACCACGGTCGTCAACCTCGGCGCCGCCCGCAACATCTACTTCGGCGAGTACCTGAACGGCTCCGGCCAGCTCTTCCTCTTCCAGCCGGTAAACGGATACGGAGGGCCGCTGGTGACGTCGCCGTGCCCGGGCACGGCGACGAACCCCTGCAACTTCGTGGCGTACGGCGGCCACAAGGGCGGCGCCGGGGTGTCGTACGGCTACGTCCACGACATTCCGGGCAGCTCCACCTTCAGCACGTCGGGCGTGACCGTGCCCCTGCTTGGTCGCTCGGTCGCGCTGGCGCTGGTGGGGCTCGACGGCGGGCCGAACTTCCCGCTGGCCGCTACCGGCAACCCCGGCGACCGCCTCACCTTCGATCGCTGGTTCGTGGTCGGCGACGGGTCGATCTCGTCGATCACCGACGCGCGCAACGACTTCCAGGACCTGCCCACCGGCACCGTCACCGGCACCGTCACCGTCGGCGGCAACCCGGCCCCCGGCGCGCAGGTGGTGGTGCTCGGTAGCACCGCACCGTCGGAAGCGCCGGCGAGCACGGGCAAGAACGTCGTGACTTCGGCGCTCGCCGACGCGTCGGGCAACTACAGCCTGACCGTGCCGCCCGGCAATTACACGATCCAGGCGGCGCTCGACGGCACCCCCTACGAGGGCGGCGGCTCCACGCCGCTCGGACATCCCATTACCGTGCCCGCCTTCGGCGCCACGTCGCAGAACATGGCCCTGCCCGCCACCGGCGCGATCCGCGTCCAGGTCACGGACGAGAACGCGGTGCCGATTCCGGCCAAGGCGTCCATCGTCGGCTTCGATCCGAGCCCGGACCCCAAGAACACGCAGACCGTGCTCATCATCAACACGACCACGAACGTGTTCAGCAACCGCGGGCCCGACGGCGCGCCGTTCGGCACCACCGAGACGCTCTTCATCGACACGAGCGGCGACTCGGGAACGATCCCGCTCGAGCCCGGCGACTACCAGGTGGTGGTGTCGCGCGGACCGGAGTACTCCATCGACAAGCACAACGTCACCGTGACCGCCGGCGCGACTACGATGGTCACCGCCGAGATCGCCCGAGTGGTCGACTCCTCCGGCTTCGTCGGCAGCGACTTCCACGTGCACTCGATCGAGAGCCCGGACAGCCAGATCGCGCGCCGCGACCGCGTCGTGACGATGCTCGCCGACGGCGTGGATTTCTTCGCGTCCACGGACCACGACAACCGCACCAGCTACGTCCCGGACATCGCGGGCGTCGCGGGCGCGCCGGCGCTGCTGGCCACCGCCCCCGGTCAGGAGATCACCAGCTTCGACTACGGGCACTGGAACGCGTGGCCCATGACCGTCAACCCAGCGCAGGTGAACGGTGGAGCCGTCGACTTCGGCGGCGCGGCCCCCGACGGACAGGACTTCCCGAGCTTCGGCTACTACAGCCTGAGCCCGGGCGAGATCATCGACGTGGCCAAGGCCGATCCGGGCGCCAGCAACACGGTGCAGGTGAACCATATCCACAGCTTCTTCGGCCTGGACGGCGGATCGGGTCTCGCCATCGACACGGGCGCCTCCCCCCCGCAGTCCGGCGTACCAGGCGCGGCGCGCCGGCTCGATCCGAGCATCCTGAACTACTTCCCCGAGGACGGCCCGGGCGACGCGAAGTTCGACGCCCTCGAGGTATGGATCGGCGACGACCGCGGGCAGGTCTACACCAATTTCCTGGGCCAGAACGCCGGCGACTGGTTCAACCTGCTGAACCAGGGCTACCGCATGACCGGCGTGGCCGACTCCGACACGCACGACCGGGTGTCGGGCGCCTCGGGCTTCCCCCGCACCTTCGTCGCGTCCCCCACCGACGCGCCGAGCGGTCTGGGCGCCATCGCGGACACCCTGTCGCAGAACGTCAACGACGGCCGCGCGTTCGGCAGCAACGGGCCGATCGTACGGGTGCGCGTGATCGCGGACTCGACGAGCCAGGAGGGCCGCCTCGAGCTCGGCTACCCGACCGAAATCTCCACCGTCGACGGCGAGGTCGACGTGCAGGTGGACATCCAGAGCCCGGAGTGGGCCGAGTTCGACACCGTCGAGCTCTACGTGAACAGCACCACCACCTGCTCGCAGTCGACCCAGCAGTCGGGCGCGGGGCCGGTGAACGTGCGCCGGTACGCCATCTCCCCGGACTTCACCCAGAGCGCGCCGGGCGACTTCACCATCTCGAGCGACGAGGTCGCCGACGGCCACTTCCGCTGGGAAGCGAGCACCTCGTTCACCCTGGCGGGGCTCACGGAGGACGTCTGGATCGTCGTGATGGTGAAGGGCAAGGACGGCATCTCGCGGCCCCTCTTCCCCGTGGCGTCGAGCAGCCTCAAGACGTCCACCAACACGACCCTGGCCAACCTGACCGACGGCAACCTGGGAGAAGACGGCGTCACGGCGCTGGCGTTCACCAACCCGATCTACGTCGACGTCGACGGCGGCGGGTGGACGGCGCCCGGCGTGCAGGTGGTGCCCTGCCCCTGAGGCGCGCTGCGCTCCTGATGATCGCGCTCCTCGGCGCCGCGGGTGACGCCCGCGGCGCCGAGCCGGCGCTTCCCCGCCTCGCCACCCTGCTGGGCCGGGCACGTCTGGCGATCGCCGGCCCCGTCACCCGGCTCGACTCCTACGAGGACGGGCGCATCAGCGTCGCCCGCATCCGCCCCGACACCGTGCTGAAGGGCGAGCCGGGTCCCGGCGAGGTTGCGGTGGTCGAGGAGCACGACCTGCCCTCCAGCGTCCCGCTGCTCGAGACCGGCGCGCGCGTCGTGGTCTTTCTGCAGCGTGCCGAACGCACATCCTCGTTGGCGCGTGCACTGCCGGCCGGCCCGACGTACTGGCGGCTGGTCGACGGCGCCACGGGCATCGTCACCACGACGGACGCGACGGCCGCGGCGGAGACCGCCGCGCTCGTGGGCCGGATCGCCGAGGCCACGCGGGACACCACGAGCGATGCCGCCGCACGCGCCATCCGCGACCGGGCGCTGGCGTTCGACGAGATCGCGGCCCGGCACCCGCGGCTGGTCGCGGACGGCGCCGCCGCGCTGCCCGGCATCCCCGATCTGGCGCGCACCCTGGACGACACCGAGCGTTCCCGCCTCGAGGACGCGCTCCAGCGCGCCGACCTGCCGGAGTGGACGCGACTGGCGCTGATCACCGCCACCGCCGATGCGGCCCTGACCCAGCTGGCGCCGGCGCTGCGCGCGCTTCCGGCGCCGCCCCCCACGGTACTGGCGGCCAGCTGGCACGCCCTCGACCGACTCGGGCAGCCGCCGAGCATGCGGGACCTCACCGCGTACGTCACGAGTCGCGATCCGGCGATCCGCGCCGTGGTGCCGGCGGCCCTGCTGGCGGCAGGCGCGGATTCGGCCATCCCGCAGGTCGAGCGGATGGCGCTCGGAGACAAGGACATGTCCGTCCGCCGTGCAGCCATCGCCGCCCTGGGCGCCACGAAGCGGGACAGCGTCGTCCCCAGCCTGGAACGAGTCTTTCGCGCCGGTCCGACGGAGTTGCGGCCGGCCGTCGGCGCCGCGTACGTGGCGCTGGCCAGCCCGGCCGCCGCCGAGAGCGTCGCCCGCCTCGTGCTCGCGGGCCCGGCTGACGGGCAGCGCGGCGCCCTCACCATCCTGCTGGCCGTCGTGCGCAGAGACGATCCGCTCGTCGTCAAGATCCGGGACACCCATCCCGACCCTGCCATCCGCGACCTGATCGAGCACGGGGCGGAGATGGGTCACCACCACCCCGGGTAATGCGCGTGCCGCTGCCATCCAGACCCGCGCCCCTCGCCGTGCTCGCCTTGGCGATCCTGGCCGCGTTCGCAGCCGCCCACGAGCCGCCCAAGGTGGTGGTCCGCGAGCTGGTCCGCCTGCAGGGCTTCCGGCGCGCGGACGGCGACGCCCCGGCCGGCCGCATGACGCTGCGCGCGCAGGGCGTCGAGCAGCCGTTCGCGGCCAGCGAGCGCCGCGCGTTCGCCCTCACCACGGAGGGCAAGGAGCCGCCGCAGGTGACCGACCGCTACACACTGCAGGGGCCGCGCCCGCTTCTCGCCCGCTTCACCGGCGCGCGCCCCGATCAGACGGTGACGATCCTCGCCGAGCGCCGCCCGGGCGGCGGCGATCTCTTCGTCCTCTCCGTCGATCTCTGCCCGCCGCGCTGACCGGCGCTTTACCGTCCGGCACGCATCTGCCACAGAGGCGCACCCGATGCCGCATCGACGCCGGTTCGTGTCTGCGCTCGTCCTCGGGCTGGCGGCGACCGGCTCCGTCGCCTGCCGGCCCGCGCGCGATGGGCGCGAGACCAGCGTCTGCGCCCTCGGCACGAACGTGGTCGGGGGCGTGATCGAGCCCGCCGCGGTCGAGCCGGTCGTCCCGCGACGCAAGCGGGCATGGGAGGCGGCCCGCGGCGGCGAGCGGGCGGCCCGCCCCCACGTGCGCGAGCGGCTCGCCGGCTGGCCCAGCGGCCCACCCCACCGCCGCCCGCCGGCCGATGATCACGCGCTCGCCTGGGCGCTGGCGCGTGACACGTGGCACGGGTTGGAGGGTCTCGCCGACCGCCGCCACCACCTGCCGATCGACCACGTCTACCTGGCGCCGGCCGACGCCGCGGTGCCGCCTGTCGGCGACTACACCAACGTGACGACGGTCGGCCTCGTGATGGCGGCCACGGTCGCCGCCGCCGAGCTGGGGCTGATCGACCGCGCCGACGCCATCGCCCGCCTGCGGGCGACGCTCGGCACACTCGCGCGGCTCGAAACCGACGACGGCCTCTTCTTCAACTACTATGACACCACCACGCTCGAACGCACGAGCAATCTCTTGTCGTTCGTCGACACGGCCTGGCTCGCCGCCGGCTTGATCGTCGTTCGCCAGGGCATGCCCGAGCTCGCGCCGCTTGCGACCGCGCTGCTCGAGCGCGGCGATTGGCGCCGCTTCTACGATCCGGCGCTCGGGCAGATGTACCACGGCTGGTGGGTGAAGCCGGGCGGCCCGTCGCGCTACCACTACGGCGTGCTCTACTCCGAGGCGCGGCTCGGGAGCCTGCTCGCCATCGGCGCGGGCGCGGTGCCGGAATCGCACTGGTTCCGCATGGCCCGCACGCTCCCGCCGGCGTGCGGCTGGCAGACGCAGCCGCCACGCGACCGGCGCTGGAAGTCCGTGCGCGGGCACGGCTTCTGGGGCGGCCATTACGAAACGGACGGCCTCGCGTACGTGCCGTCCTGGGGCGGCAGCATGTTCGAGGCGCTGATGCCGGCGCTGTTCCTCGACGAGGCCGCCTACGCGCCCGAAAGCCTGGGACGCAACGCACGCGTCCACCTGGCCCTCCAGCAGCGCATCGCAACGCGCGACCTCGGATATCCGGCGTGGGGGTTGTCGCCCAGCCTCCCCGCGGCCGGCAGCGGCTACCGCGAGTACGGCGTGCGCGCGCTCGGGATCGCCGGCTATCCCGCCGGCGCGATCGCCCCCTACGCATCGGCGCTGGCCCTCGGCGTCGACCCCGGCGCCGCGCTCGCCAACCTGCGGGCGATCGCGACGACGTGGGACGCCTGGGGCCCGTGGGGCCTCTACGACGCGATCGATCCCGCCACGGGCGCGGTGTCGCGCAGCTACTTGACGCTCGACCAGGCCATGACCTTCCTGGCGCTCGCCAACCACCTCTGCGACGGCTGCGTGCGTCGCTGGTTCGGCGCCGACCCGGTCGTGGCCCGCGCGCTGCCGGTCATCGCCCCCGAACGGTTCCTCGACTGATGGGACGCGTCGAACTCGAGCAGGTCGCCAAGACCTTCCCTGACGGCACGCACGCGGTCGACGATGTGACCGTGGCGGTCGAGGACGGCGAGCTCTTCGTGCTGGTCGGCCCGTCGGGCTGCGGCAAGTCGACCGTCCTGCGACTCGTCGCCGGGCTCGAAACCCCCACCGCGGGCGTGATCCGCATCGCCGGCCGGATGGTGCACGACGTCCGCCCGCAGGATCGCAACGTCGCGATGGTGTTCCAGGACTACGCCCTCTACCCACACATGACGGCCCGGAAGAACCTGGGCTTCCCGCTTCGCATGCGTGGGCTCGGCCGCGCCGACGTCGCCCGCCAGGTCGCCCGCATCGCCGAGCTGCTCGAGATCGGCCCGTTGCTCGACCGCCTGCCGAAGCAGCTCTCCGGCGGCCAGCGCCAGCGCGTGGCGATGGGCCGCGCGCTGGTGCGCGAGCCGGACGCGTCCCTGCTCGACGAGCCGCTCTCGAACCTGGACCCGCGGCTGCGCGTGCAGGTACGCGCCGACATCCAGGCGCTGCAGGCGCGGACCCGCACCACCATGCTCTACGTCACGCACGACCAGGTCGAGGCGATGACGCTCGGACAGCGGGTCGCCGTGATGGACCGCGGCCGACTCCAGCAGGTCGACACGCCGCGCGGGCTGTACGCCGCGCCCGCCAACGTGATGGTGGCGGGCTTCATCGGCAGCCCGCCCATGAATCTCCTGCCGGCCCGGTTCGCGCCCGGCCCGGCGCTGGCTCTGGGCGGCCGCGCCGTCCCGCTGCCGGACGCGCCGCGCGCCGCGGGACCCGGCTGGACGGTCGGGCTGCGCCCCGAGGCGCTGCGCGTGGCCGCGGAGTCCGATGCCCCCGGCGCAATCCCCGCGCGCATCGCACAGCTGGAGAGCTTGGGGCACGAGACGCTGGTCCACCTGCGGCTCGAAAGCGACGAGACGGAGACGCTGGTCGCTCGGGTTGCCGGCATGCCGGCCCTGGCGGCGGGGCAGGCGGTCGGCCTCGTCGTCGACCCGGCGCAGATCCGGCTCTTCGACGCCGAGGGCCGTCTCGCCCGCTGAACCGGGAGGCCCGTGCATCGGCTGCAACGCCTGGTGCTGAGCGGCGAGACGACGCACGGGACGAGCTCCGCTGCTAATCGTCCACCACCATCCCGTTCACGGTGTCCCCGGCCTGGGGTGCGTCCTCGATCAGCGTCGTCGCCGCCAGCTTCCCCGGCCCGTCCTCCACCGTCCACGCGGGGCACGAGAAGCTCTCCCCGCCCACCACGAGCCGTCCCGGCCCGATCAGCGCCGCGGCGGCGTCGAAGCGGCCCTCGACGTGACCCGTCGTGTAGGGCATCGGCTCGTCCGCCGGATAGGCCTGCGCCGCGCAGTCGATACCCGAGGGAGGTGTCTGCACGAAGCTCTGCTGGCACGTGAGCAGCACCGCGCCGGGGCCACCGTCGCCGCCCAGGCCGGTGGTCGTCACTTTCGGCCTCTGCTGCACGCCCGCGCCGGCGCTGTCCTGTACCACCAGCGCGTCGACCGCCGTGCCCCCCGTGCAATCGACGATGCCGGCGCAGCTCGTGATGCGGACGCAGAAGTTGCCGAACGAGCCCCCCAGGATCGGGGCGCGGTAGAACGCCGGCCCCGTCACCGTCACCGGCGCCACGCCGTCGGCGCCGGGGGCGCCGGCGACGAGGTCGAGCGCGCCGACGAGGGTGCCAAGCGGTGTGCCGGGGCCGAGCGGCGACGTGTAGAGCTCGCCCCCGAAAGACACGTGGCGCGCGCCGAGCGGCGCCGCCGGTCCCGAGCGGCAGAGCCAGTTGCAGGCGGGGTCGCTCGGGGGGTCGCACTCCTCGCCGCACGCGGCGTTGACGACGCCGTCGCCGCAGACCTCCCCGGCCTCGACCGTGCAGGTGGCGGCGCAGCCGTCGCAGCTCCCCGAGTTGCCGTCGTCGCACTGCTCGGCGCCGCACACCACGCCGTCGCCGCAGCCCGTCACCGATGTGCAGCGGGTGGTGCAGCCGTTGCAGTCGTCCTGGTCGCCGTCGTCGCACTGTTCGCCCGGATCGACGACGCCGTTGCCGCACGCGGTCACGGCGACGCACTGGGGGCTGCATCGCCCTGGCGCGGGCGGGTCGCACGCCTCGCCGCAGGTGGCGTTGACCACGCCATCGCCGCAGCGGAGCCCCACCTCCACCGCGCACGTGGCGGAGCAGCCGTCGCAGCCATCGCGGTTGCCGTCGTCGCACTCCTCGCTGCCACACACCACGCCGTCGCCGCAGCCCGCGACCAATCGGCACCGGGCGCTGCAGGCGTCGCAGTCGCTCGCGTTGCCGTCGTCGCATTCCTCGCCGGCCTCGACCCAGCCGTCGCCGCACACGGCCGTGCGCGGCGGCAGGTCCACCTTGATGAACCGCCCACGGCCCGGCTCGCCCGGCTCCGAGGCCGCGTTCGACGAGCACGTCCAGACGTTGTTGTCGGGATCGAACTCGACCTCGCGCGTGTAGGTATTGCGGGTCGGCAGCGGGAACACGCCCCAGCGCTCGCGCCTCGGATCGAACCGGATCAGCGAGTCCGAGTTGGAGCCATTGATCCACACCTCGCCGGTGCGACGGTTCGCGTTCAGAGAGTACGGCAGCTCCGACGTGCCGTATCCGGGCGGCCCGTGGACGCCGGTCGGAAGATCGTAGACCTTCCAGCGCTCGGTCGCGTGGTCGAAGCGGCCGAGGACGCCGCTCCCGTACCCCGGCACCCAGACGATGCCGTCGGCGTCGGCGTGCAACCGGCGCGGGCCGTAGAACGGCGGCTTCCAGGCGTCGAGCCGGCCGGTGGCCGGGACATAGCGGCCGATGCGCTGGCCGAAGAGCTGCGAGAACCAGACGCTGCCGTCGGGCACGACGTCGCAGCCGTAGGCGACCGGGATCGGCAGGCCCACCTCGGCGCCGACCGAATGGCGGCACCACCGGCTGCCCGACCTGGCTTCCCAGCGATCGGAAATCCCGTGCCTCCCATTCCCAGCGGTCCGCGCGAATCCCGCCGACACCTCGACGCCGCCGTCGCCCGAGGCTGGCACGGCATTCGCCCTTCCGAGCCGCGTGGCTTCGACCCAGGCGCCAGCCGGCGGCCGCGACAGCCGGACCGTCCGCCTCTTCTACCGCGACGAATACCTCGTGGACGTGCTCGAAGCCGGCATGCGGCACACCTTCGACGTCCTGCGTCCGCGCCGCATCCGCGATGCGCTCGTCGGGTGCGGCGCGGCGCGGGCGCACGATTTCGTCGCGCCGGCGATGCTCACCGACGACGACCTCGCGCTCGCCCACACGGCGGACTACATCGCCCAGCTCCACCAGCCGGACACCCTCGCGCGCCTGCTCTTTCTGGATCCGACGCACCCGTGGGACGCGGGGCTGCTGGCGCCCTTCCTCTTCGCAGCCGGCGGCACGGTGGAAGCGGCGCTGAGCGCCGTGCGCGGCGGGGGCGGCCGCAAGATCGGCCTCAACCTCGGCGGCGGCTACCATCATGCCCAGGCCGACAAGGCCGAAGGCTTCTGTGCGATCGCCGACGTCGCCATCGCCATCCGTCGGCTCCGGCGCGATGGCCTCGCCGAACGCGTCCTGATCGTCGACCTCGACTACCACCACGGCAACGGCAACGCCTCGATCTTCTCCACCGACGAATCGGTGTTCACGTTCTCGGTCCACGCCAACAACTGGTGCTGGCTCGAGAAGCGCAACAATCTCGACATCGAGCTGCCGCCCCATACCGGCGACACCCCCTACCTCGCGACCATCCGGCATCGCCTGCCACCGATCCTGGACGACTTCCGACCCGACGCGGTCTTCTACGTCGCGGGCAGCGACCCGTTCGTCGAAGACCGCCTCGGGGATTTCGACATCAGCGAAGCGGGCATGCTCGAGCGCGATCGCATCGTCACCGGAGAGGTGCTCGGCCGTCGGCTCCCGCTGATCGTCGTCACCGGCGGCGGCTACGGCCCCACCAGCTGGAAGATCCACTTCAACTACTACCGGTGGGTGCTCGGCGGGATGGCCGCATGAGCCGCTTTCTCGAGCGCTGGGACGAGCACGACCTGCTCGCGCTGTTCGAGGCCGCCGGCGTGGCGGCGACCCTGCGTGGCAAGGGGTTCGACGGCTTCGACGTGACCATCGCGGAGGCCGGGCTCGCCCTGCCCCACGTACGGTACCACGGAATCAAAGACGGCCGGCGCCACTGCCTCCTGGACGCGTGCGCGCGACGCATCGGGGTCGCGGCCGAGCGACTTCCCGACAGCGGCCTCGCGCTCGACCGGCCGCTCGACTTGTTGCTCGTGCAGTGGGTTCGCGAGGAGGATCCCACCCAGGCGTTCTCCGCGGCGCGCCCCCCGCTGCCGTTGCAGGAGCACCCCGGACTCGGCGTTCTGCGCCGCGCCTTTCGTGTTGCCGTCCTGATGGCGCGCGACCTGGGAGCGGACGGCGTCGTCAACCGGCCCAAGTTCTTTCACGACGCCCAGCTGTTCCAGCGGTCTCGGCTGTTCCTGTTCCTGAGCGGAGTCGAGCAGGGGCGCTTCGAAGCGTTGCGCCGGGATCTGGCGTCGCTGTCGCTGCGCGAAGCCACGCTGGCCGTCGCCGGCTGGTGCGTGCGCGACGAATCCGGTGCCGTCGTCCGCTGGGACCCCGGGTATCTGGTGTTCCCGCTCTCCGACCGTCTGACGGCGCACTTCCACGCCGCCGGCTACGCCGCCGCCGTCGCGGAGAGCCAGCGCCGTGCCCACTTCACGGTCGACCTGGACGCGCTGGCCCGGGTCTCCGCGGAGACCGTCAGCCCACCGCGAAAGGCGCCGTAGCCCACGACCCGATCCGGGTTCCCCGCCGTGTCAACCGCGCCGCGGCGCACGTCGTGGCGGCGGCGCGACCCACTGCCGTCATCGGGGTTCGTACCGCAGCACGACGTCCGCGGGTGCGACGTCGAGCCGCAGCTGCGCGGGATCATCGACGGCGACCGGCTGCCCGTTGACCGTCGCTGCCGCAATCGGGCGGCCGAGCGGCGACGCGAGCACGATCTTGCCCGGCGGGATGGTCACGTCGCCCCCGATCCGCACGCGAACCGTCCCCGGGCCGGTCCGGCGCGCGGAGAAGTCGAGGGAGCCCCAGTGCGTCGGGAGGCGGGCGACGGAGACGCCCGGTTCGGTCGTCACCCACCCCGGGTCGAGGCCGGCGCCCAGCACGAGCGCCTGGTCAGACTCGCGCTCGTACGCCACCATGTTGCGGAACGCCTGGACGAAGCCCGCCCCCACCCAGGTGTGCGGCATGTCGCCGATGAAGCGCGGCGACGCGGGATCGATCCAGACGACCTCGGCCCATTGGTTCCACGTCGCCGGCCGGCGGCCGCCCATCAGGTAGCCCAGCAGGTCGAGCGCGCGTGCGCGCTGGCCGAGTCGCACGAACGTCGCCACGTTGCGCAGCTCGTAGGGCGAGTAGGCCGTGCCGCCCCAGTTCCCCTGGCGGCGCTGCTCGATCTCGGCCCAGTAGCGATCGTACGTGCGTCGCACCGCCGCCGCCGGCAGGCGCTCCAGCTCCCCGCCCGGGACGATGCCGATGCTGGTCGAAGTCGGGTCGAAATCCCCCAGCTCGACCGACCCGGGCAGGTAGTCGATCCCGTGATCGGCCATCGTCCGCTCGATCGACGCCAGCAGCGTGGCGCGGAACTGGTCGCGCAGGCCGGCGTACGTGCCGACCCGTTCGTCGTCGCCCACGACGAGCGCGAGTGTCACCGCGTCTTTGAGCCCCCGGAGCGCGAAGAAATCATCCCAGTAGGAGTGCACCGGATGGCCGGAGTAGCCCTCGTGGCTGATCGACTCCGGCAGCAACCCGAAGTAGGCCTCCCGGCCGGGCTCGCGGTACGCAGGCGTCATGCGCTCGGCCCGCAGCGCCGTCAATCGATCGATCGCACGCACCACGGTCGGCCACAGCTCGTGCACGAAGCCCGCGTCACGCGTGTAGCGGTAGTACTCGGCCAGCGCGTACACGAAGGCCCCGATGCTGTCGTGTTCCGGCGTCCAATCGGCGCCGCGGCCATCGACGCAACACGGAATCTGCCCGTCCGGCGCCTGGAAGCCGGCGTACCAGCGGAGGAACTCGCGCACCTCGTCGGCATGGCCCAACTGCAGCAGCGCTTCGGCCTCCATCGCCCCGTCCCGGATCCAGGAGCGCGCGTAGGTGCGCGAGCCGGGCCGCAGCGCCGGACCGTCGCGGTTCACGAGGACGTAGCCGAGCGTGGACCGCAGGGTCCGCGCCAGCTCCATCGCCGCCGCCGGCAGCGTCACCTCCACGCGTCCCAGGCTGCGCGCCCACGCGCGCTCCGCCGCCTCCGCGAGCGCGGCGGCCTGTGCCGGCTCGAAACGCGGTGGGGGCGCCGGACCGCCGTCGTGCAGCGGCACTGCGATCGCTACCTCGCGCGCGGCCCCCGGCGCCAGCCGCAGGTCGAAGTCGAGCGCGCCGGACGCGAAGCCGAACGGGTCGGTCACCGCCTCGTCGGCCGGCAGCACGCCGTGCTCCAGGATGTCGGCGAGGCTCGCGTCCTCGAACGTGACGGCCCCGAATCCGGCCGGTTGCGTGAGCGGCACCACCGCGCGCTTGCGGTCCACCCAGACGACCTCCTCGTCGCGGCGCAACTCCCCGATGCGGCTCACCCCACCCTGGACGTTGAGCGCCTGCCATGGCGGCAGCACCTGGAACGGCCGGATGGTGAGGAAGAGTCGCACCCGTTCCGGACGGCCGTCACGTTCGTGCTTCACCCGATAGCGCACGACGAGCGTGGCCGCGTCGGGCGGGCCGGTGGCGACGGCGGTGACGTCGAGCCGCAGGCCATCGGTGCGCCAGGTGACCGTCGGGATCGGCAGCGCGCCGCCCGCCAGCGACTGCGTGCGCTCGGCGTCGTGCCAGGTGATCAGCCGGCCGCGCCGGTAGAGAAAGGGCTCGATCGAGAACAGGCCCGCGACGTCGACCATGCCCTCCTCGTTGACCAGCGCCTCCTCGTGACCGCCGTCGTCGCCCACCACCGTCCAGTACGTCTGGGTGTCGAGGAGATACTTGGGGTAGTGACCCGGCGGCGCCTCGCGCGCGATCCAGGCGAAGAAGGCGTTCGGCGATTCCGAGAACGCCACCGGCTCGACGGTGACGCCGGCCACGCCGAAGCCGAGCCCACGGCTGCTGCGCTCGAGCGCCAGACGGACGAAGCGCGACTCGGTGTCCGGCATGTAGATCCAGGCCCGGCCACCCTTTCCGGTGTCGGTGGAGAAGACCCGCGACCACGACGCGCCGTCGGCCGACACCTCGACGCCGTACGCCACCGGGTAATCGACCGGGTCCCAGTCGACGGCCAGGCCGCCGTATTCGTGATTGCGCCCGAAATCGAGTGCGAGCCACTGCGGATCGGCGACGGCGTCGCCGTGCCAGCGCGTGGCCGGGTCGGCGTCGACGGCCGCCTCGGGCCCGCGCCCCGGCAGCGCGCTGGACGCGGTGGCGCGCGGCACGATGCCGTTCGGCACGAGGGGCTCGCGCGGCTCGAGCACCAGGTCGTCGAGCCACAGCGTCCCCCGCCCCGGCTCACCGCCGCTGACCGCGATCTCGATGGCGACGGCTTCGCGGGGCCCCGGACCGGCATCCCGTCCCCAGGCATGCGCGAGGCGCGAACGCCGCACCACCATGGTCTGCCAGGTCCCCGGCGCCGTGAAGTGCGGCCACCGTCGCCACCAGACGTTTCCCCCGCGTCGACCAGCTTGAACTCGAAGATCGCCGCCGGCGCCTCGCCGCGGAGGCGGAACGTGAAGGCGAAGTTCTCCGGCAACGGCAGGCGGACGTCGTGCCGCGCGATGACGAACCCGCTGGCATTGGCGAGGTCGTAGTCGAGCCGGAGCGCCGACCCCGTTTCGTCCACCTCCCAGACCGCCGCCGCGCGCGTGCCGGGCGAGCGGGTCAGGGTCCATCCCTCGCTGCGCTCGAAGTCGTCGATCGGCAGCGGGTCGGCGGCGGCGGCCCGCGCCAGCAGCGTCACCAGCACGGCGCAGCGCGCCCAGTCGCCCCGCACCCATCACTCCTTCACGCCGCCGGTCGTGATGCCGGCGACGTACCAGCGCTGGAGCACCAGGAAGAGCAGCACCACCGGCACCACCGTCACCACCGCGCCCGCCATGACCAGCTCCGTGTCCTGTGCGTGCTCGCCGACCAGGTTGGCGAGCGCGAGCGGCAGCGTGTAGCGCCGGTCGTCGGCCAGGACGATGAGCGGCCACAAGAAATCGTTCCACGCCCCCATGAAAGTGACGAGCCCGAGCGTGACCAGGATCGGGACCATCAGCGGCAGGGCCACGGATCGGAACACGCGCAGCTCGCCGGCGCCGTCCACCCGCGCCGCGTCGAGGATGCCGTCGGGAAGCCCGCGCGCGTACTGCCGGACCAGGAAGATCCCGAAGACGCTCGCCATCCCCGGCACGATGACGCCGAGCCAGGTGTCCACCAGTCCGAGCGCCCGCACCAGCAGGAAGAGCGGCACCACCGCCACCTGCCCCGGCACCAGCAACACCCCCAGCAGCAGGCGGAAGAGCCGCTCGCGGCCGGCGAACGGCAGCTTCGCGAACGCATACCCGGCCAGCGTGTTGGTGCAGAGCGCGACCGCGGTCGTGGCGGCCGCCAGACCGGCGCTGATCGCCATGTGCCGCCCGATGTCGAGGCGCGCGAAGAGCGCCCGGTAGTGCTCCAGCGTCGGCGCGCTGGGCCAGAGTCGCAGCGGAACCGCGCTGGCCTCGCCCGCCGGCATGAGGGATGCCGAGGCCATCCAGACGAGCGGCAACAGCGTCGCCGCGGCGGCCGCCAGCAGCACCGCGTGCGCCAGGACGGCTTCGGCACGTCGCCTCACCGGTCGTCTCCCGCCGCCAGCGCGCGCCGCTGAAGCCGCAGCTGAACCAGCGACACCGCCAGGATCAGGCCGAACAGCACGAACGCGATGGCCGCGCCGTACCCCAGATTCCACCAGCGGAACCCCTCCTCGTACATGAGGAGCACGACGCTCAGCGTCGCATCGCCGGGGCCGCCCTGCGTCATCACATACGGCTCGGCGAACAGCTGCAGATAGCCGATCGTGGTGATCACCCCTACGAAGACGAATGTCGGGCCCAACATGGGGAGGGTCACGTGGCGGAGTTCCTGCCATCGCCCCGCCCCGTCGAGCCGCGCCGCCTCGAACAGTCGTTCGGGAATGGCCTGCAAGCCCGCGAGAAACACCAGCATGTTGAAGCCGAAGTTCTTCCAGACGGCCAGCAGCGCCAGGGCCGGCAGCGCCCAGGCGGGATCGCCCAGCCAGTCGACGGGATCGACCCCCATGGCGCCCAGCAGCTGGTTCAGGAGACCGGCGCGCGGGTGGTACAGGTACCGCCAGACCACCGCGACGGCGACCAGCGTGGTCACGACCGGCAGGAAGAAGATGGTGCGGAACACGGCGCGGCCGCGCACCACGCGCGCGTCGACGAGCAGCGCCGCGGCCAGCGAGACCGCGATCGACGCCGGGCCGGCCGCCAGCACGAACCACAGCGTGTTGCGCAGCGCCATCCAGACCCGCGGGTCGTCGAGCAGACGGGCGTAGTTGCCGAGCCCGATCAACCGCAGTCGCCGCGGGTCGGCCACGGTGTAGACGTCGAAGTCGGTGGCCGAGAGGAGGAACGCGGCCGCGGCGGGCAGCACGAAAAACACCGCGATCACCGCGAGCGCCGGCGCGACGAAGAGCCAGCCCGCCCGGCGCGACGCCGCGCTCACGGCCCCGCCCCGCAGCGGCCGAGCCAGCGGCGCTTCTCGAGAATCCGATCGGCGTCGGCGTCGAGGCCGGCCAGCGCCGCATCGAGGTCATGCGCGCCGCGCACCGCCACCTCCGCCCACTGGGTGATCTTGGTCGCGATCCGCTCCCACTCGGGAACCCGGGGCGGCGCCCGCACGTGCTCCAGCTGTGTCCGGAAGGCCGCCACGCGCGGCGCCGCGAGCGCCGGCGCCTGCCACGCCGCCCGGCGCGCCGGGAGGTCGCCGGTGAGGTGGTGCAGGGCCACCTGCTGCGCCGGTTCCGACAGGAACTCGATCAACCGCCAGGCCGCATCCGCTCGCGGCGTTCCGCGGACCAGGACCAGACTCGACCCACCGGCCAGCGAGGGCCCGGGCGGCGGTCCCGCCGCGGCGGGCATCGGCGCGGTGCTCCACCGGTCGGCCAACGCCGGGGGCAGGCGGCGCGCGAACTCGCCCAGGTTCCACGGTCCGGTGATGGCGAACGACACCGCGCCGCGGCCGAAGTCCTGGTAGAGGTTGGCCGCCGTGGCGGCGCCGCCGAGCGGCGCCAGGCCCCGCCGGAAGAACCCCACGTACCGCGCCAGCGCCGCCCGGAACGCGGGTGTCCGGAACGCGCCCCGGCAGTCGCCCTCGGCGAGCAGCGTCGCGCCCTCGGCGAAGGCCAGCAGCACCAGCGGCTGCCATTCCGTGAGCGGCAGCAGGATGGCATGCGCATCCGGCCCGCTGCGCGCCGCGACGTCCGCCATCGCCCGCTCCAGCGCGTCCCACGTGGCCGGCAGTGTCCCGTAGCCTGCCGCGGCCAAGAGATCCCGGCGGTAGAAGACCACCCGCGTGTCGACGTACCACGGCACGCCCCAGGTCCGCCCGTCGATCACGTTGGGCTCCAGCGTGCCGGGGAAGTAGTCGGCGCGATCGATCGCTGTCGAGGCGGCCAGCCGCCCGTCGAGCGGCTCGAGCGCGCCCAGCACCACGAGCTCGGGAATCCACGTACTGCCCACCTGCACGACGTCGGGCATCGCGCCGCCCGCCCAGGCCGTCAGCAGCTTCTCGTGCGCCGCGCTCCACGGCACACGCTGCACCTGCACGCGTTGGTCCGGATGCCGGCGCTCGAACTGGGGGACGAGCCGCTCCACCACTTCGCCCTCGCTGCCCATCGCCCACAGGGTGACGGTCCGCTCGGGCCGGTCCGCGCCGCATCCCGCCGCCAGCAGGCAGACGAGCGCGCCGAGGGCCCTCACCCGGTGGTCGCCCCGAGCGTGCCGGGCCGACCCCACCGCGCCGCTTGCGGCCGGTCCTCGAGCGCCCAGACCGCCTCGTGCAGGCTGTCGACGACGTCGGGATCGAGCAGCAGGGTGCGGCGCTGCGCAGCGGTCAACGCCTCGGGCCCGTCGCGCAGGGCGCGCTCGACCGCGGCGCTGCGCGCGGTGCGCACCTCGTCCGACACCCGTCGCGGCGCGCGCAGGATGGCCCGATGGAGCGCGTGGGCGAACGGATCGACGATCGCGCGCACGAAGCCGGACTCCTCGCCCGGTGGACGCGCCGCGCGGCGCGCGGCCGCGGCGGCGGTCAGCTCGGCCATGTCGCACAGCTCGGGCGGCGGCGCCGTCTCCTCCGGGATACGGAACAAGCCCAGGCGTCGCGTGAGATCGCCCAGGCTCACCCGGCTGAGGAACACCGACAGCGGAATCGACAGGATGAGCGCCCCGATGATCGGCGTGACCCACCAGAAGTACGACGGGTTCATCGCATAGAGGCCGATGCCCCACACGCTGGCGATCAACGAGTCGACCCCGTGGTGTCGCAGCGCCTCGCCCCACCCGGTGTCCTCTTCCACCCGCCCGGACGCCGGCCAGCCGACGGTGCGTCCGAGCAGGTTCGTCAGCACGAACCGGGTGTGGAACGCCATCCGGATCGGCGCCAGCAGGCTCGACACGATGATCTCGAGCAGCACGGAGAGCGTGAGCCGGCCGAGCCCCCCGTACGCGGGCGCCTCGCGCCGCTCGAGCCAGACGAGCAGGATGGCGAGCACCTTCGGCAGGAAGAGCAGCAGGCCGATCACCCCCATCAGGGCCAGCGCCCAGTCCGGCCGCCAGATCGGCCACTCGGGGAAGAGGCTGGGCCCATGCGGGAAATAGTCCGGTTCGCGGAGCACCTGCCGGATGGCCCCCACCGTGGAGAGGCTGAGGAAGCAGAACCACAGCACCGCCGACACGTACGAGAACACGCCGTTCAGGAAGAGCGCCCGGTGCGCACCGAAGAGCCCTTCCGTGAAGAGCAGGCGGACGTGTTGCAGGTTGCCCTGGCACCAGCGCCGGTCGCGCTTCATCTCTTCGAGCAGGGTGGAGGGAACCTCCTCCCAACTACCGCCGAGGTCGTACGCCAGCCAGATGGTCCAGCCGGCCCGGCCCATCAAGGCGGCCTCGACGAAGTCGTGACTCAGGATTTCCCCGCCGAGCGGCTCGCGCCCGGGCAGGCGCGGCAGCCCGCAGTGCTGCATGAAGGGTGCGATCCGGATGACCGTGTTGTGCCCCCAGTACTGCCCGTCGCCGAGCTGCCACCAGTGCAGTCCCGCGGCGAACATCGGGCCGTAGACGTGGCTCGCGAACTGCTGGATGCGCGCGAACAGCGACCGGCGGTTCACCGCCAGCGCGGCGGTCTGGATCATGCCGACGTGCGGGTGCACCTCCATCAGCGCCACCAGCCGCGTGATGGTGTCGCCCGACATCAGGCTGTCGGCGTCGAGTGTCACCATGTAGCGGTAGCGCGCGCCCCAGCGGCGGCAGAAATCGGCCACGTTGCCGCTCTTGCGCTCGATGCGCGCGCGGCGGCGGCGGTAGAAGATGCGGCCGAAGCCGTCCACGTCGCGGCACCACGCCGCCCACGCGACCTCCTCGTCGACCTGGACGTCCGGATCGTTCGAGTCGCTGAGGACGAAGAAATGGAAGCGCTCGACCGCGCCGATGCGTTCGAGGGAGCGGTAGATGGCGCGCAGGCCCGCGAACACGCGGTCCACCGGCTCGTTGGCGATCGGCATGATGATCGCGGTGGCGACCTCGTGCGGGTCTGGCGGCGCCGCCGGCGGCTCCGCCGGGTCGCCCGCCGCGAGGCCGGTGATGGCGAACCGGTCGCGGTCGCGCACGAGCGTGACGAAACCGAACAGCGCGGTCCAGAACCCGACCGACACCCAGCCGAACAGCACGCCGAAGAATGCCACCGTGGCGACCTCGACCCAGGTGCCGCCCCGGTTGGGCAGAACGTTCACCATGTACGCGCTGGCGATCGTCGCCGGCAGCAAGACCAGCAGCACCAGCACGAGACGCCGCCAGTGCGCGACCCGCGTCCAGCTGAAGGTTCGGCGCAGCAGGCGCAGCGGGCGGCCGTAGAGGACCGGCTCGACGTCCCGCCGGCTCGGCGGGTCTCGGCGGGCGCCTGCGCCGCGGCGGATGGGTTCGTAGCCCATCGGCCGGCGGCGCAACGGCGGCGTGAGCACCGACGCGATCTGGGCCCCCGCCGGGCCGTACTCCCGGGCGAGCCGCCACCGGAGGAACGCCGGCCGGCCACCGGGGCCGGCCAGGCGATCGCGCGCCACGTCGAGGACCGTGGCGATGGCAGTGCTGCGGGGCGTCCACGGTCGACTCCACGCCTCGTCCACGGCCTCCGCGGCCATGTCGGTCCGTTCCGGCTCGCCGACCTCGAGCGCGTCGAGATACGCCTGCGCGCGCGCGTGCGCGTCCTTCCAGTTCT
The DNA here is from genome assembly GCA_963851365.1 of uncultured delta proteobacterium. Lineage (GTDB taxonomy): Bacteria > Desulfobacterota > Binatia > DP-6 > DP-6 > CAVQLX01. Next base: position 435,516 of record CAWKPA010000005.1, read on the forward strand.
GGAGCAGGCGAGCGTCGCCCGGCGCGCCGGCCGGGCCGAGAGGGCGACGTTCCGCCGCCTGCGATCCGCTCTCACCCATGGGTCAGGGAAGGATAGCAGAAGACCAGGTTTCCGTGAGCACTTCCCCCCCCCGGTCGAGGAAGGCCCGCAGCTCGATCGGCTCCCGCTTCTTCGGCACCACCTGGAAGGCGAGCCGCCAGCCGCCGATGTGGGGATTCGGCACCACGTGCTGGTGGAGGACCTCGGCGGCGGCGTCGCCGCCGGTCACCGCGACCACGCCGCGCAGGACCTCCTGCGGGGGCAGCGTGGCCAGCGCACCGCCCGCGAAGTCGATGACGAAGCGGGTGCCACCCTGCATCGTTCCCGCGTCGCGGCGCGTGCTCACGACCCGGCCGCCAGGCGGGCGGGTGGATTCGTCGCCGTACCACCATTGCGTGTAGCCGAAGCGGGCTTCCTCGCCCGGTTTCGGGGTCACATCCGGAACGAAGTAGGTCACGATGTTGTCGTTGGTGTCGTCGTCGGTCGGGATCTCGACCAACTCCACCCGTCCCGGCCCCCAGTCGCCCCACGGCGCTTGCCACACGCTCGGCCGCCGCTCGGCCACGGTCTCGAGGTCCTGGTAGTGGTCGAACTCGCGATCGCGCTGCAGCAGGCCGAAGCCCGCCAGCGATTCCGCGCGCGGACCACTCACGCGGAGACGCACGGGGTTGTCGATCGGGCGCCAGAGCCATTCGCCGCTCGCGAGGTGGAGGAGCAGACCATCCGAATCGTGCACCTCGGGCCGGAAGTCGACGAAGTGCCGCGTCGTGCTCTCGCCGTGGAAGAACATGCTGGTGAGCGGCGCGATGCCGAGCTTGCGCACCTCGTCACGCAGGAACAGGCGACACTCCACGTCCACCCGGGTCTGGGCGCCGGGCGCAATGACGAACCGGTACGCACCCGTCACCCGGGGACTGTCGAGCAGGCCGAAGATCGTCATCTCCGTCGCCCGTTCGGCCGGGCGCACGAGCCAGAACTCCCGGAACCAGGGAAACTCCTCGCCCCAGGTCTCGGCCGTGTCGATGGCGAGGCCGCGCGCGGAGGCGCCGAACACCTGGTCCTTGCCGACCGCCCGGAAGTAGCTGGCGCCGAGGAAGACGATCACCTCGTCGCGGTACTCGGGCTTCTTGATCGGATAGTGGAGCCGGAACCCGGCAAACCCCAGGTCCTGCGGCACCCGGCTCGCGAACTCGTTGCGTCCGTAGTCGAATGCCGAGGGCGAGAACTCGAGCTGGTGGACGCCGGCGCCGTCGACGACGTTGATCGCCACGGGACGATCGTAGAACAGCCCCGGGTGGAAGAACTGCACCTGGAACTGCGAGGCCGAGTCGCTCCAGAGGGCGCGGTCGGGTCGGAACCGGATGTCGCGCCATTGGTCGTAGGAGATGCCCCGCAACCACTGGGGCACGCCGTCCTTGGCGTCACGGTACGGCGTCGCGGCCAGCTCGCGCGCTTGGTCGGCGACCGCGTCGAATCCGAAGGGGGCCGGGGCGTCCGGCGGCGGCGCGGACGGGGGAACGGGCGGGTCGGCCGCGGAGCCCGCGGCGGCGAGCGTCGCGAGCATGATGGCAGCCGCGAGAACGGCGAGCGGGTCTGTGCGAATCCGGTGGCCCACGGCGCCCAGGGAGGCGTGTCACGAGCCGCGGCAGGCGTCAAGTGCGCGGGGGCTCGTCAATCATCCGGCAACGGGCCGGGGTCTCCGGCCATGATGACGCCCCCGGCGATGTCGAGCGGGATCCGGACCAACGAGCGGCCGCACGGGGGCCCCGCGACGCACTCCCCGGTCTCGGGCACGTAGTACGCGCCGTGGGTGGCGCACTGCAGGTACTGCCGATCCTCGGTGAAGAACTGGTTCTCCACCCAGTCGAGTCCCATCGGGACATGCCGGCAGCGGTTCACGTAGGCGTGGTAGGCCCCGCCGACATTCACCAGGAATCCCTCCACCTCTTCGCTGCCGGCCCGGATCAGGAACTTCTTGCTCCGGCCCGGCGGAACCTCGCCCACGGTCGCGACTTCCATCCGCATGTGGCGCCCATGTTTATGCGCACCGGGCGCGGTGATGCACGCCCCCGGCTCAGAGCGCGCGCCGCACGGCCGCGACCACGTCGCGGAGCGTGAGGCACTCGACCACCGCGTCGCAGTGGGGGGCGTAGACGCCGAGCACGCTGTCGCCGGTGTTCCAGCGCGCACGCGGCTCGGGCACGAGCCAGAGCACGCGCTGCACGCGCGCGCGCACCGCCCGCAGCAGGTCGCCGCGGGCCGGCAGGCGGTTGTTGCGAGCGTCGCCCAGCACGAGCAGCAACGTGCCGCGGCCGAGGGGGACGCGCGCGGCCCAGAAATCCCCCAGCACGCGGCCGAAGTCGGAGCGGGCGTAGAGGTCGAGCGGCCCGCCCGGCGCCACGTGGCCACGCTCGATCGACACGGGGCACAGGCGGTCGACGAAGGCGTAGAGATGGACGCGCCGATGTCGTGGGCGACGTCCTCCCAGTGCCGGCCCTCGCCGCGATCCGCCTGGATCCGCAGCAATTGCTTCTGATAGTTCCACTCGAATAGCGCACGCGACTCGTCGAGTCCCTCGTCGCACTGGAGTCGGAGCAGGTCCGTGCCGAGCAACCCCGCCAGCACCTTCCCGAGCTCCGTCTTGCCGGCCCCGGCCGGCCCCTCGGCGAGCAGCGGCTTCTCGAGCCGCAACGCCAGGAAGAGCGCGGTCTCCACGCGCGGCGTGGTGAGGTACGCGGCGGCGTCGAGGCCCTGGCGCACCCGCTCCGGCGTCACCTCCACGCCCGCTCCCCTCGCCGCTGGACCAGCCGCGGGATGCGGAGCGTGTCGGTGATGCGGTGCGCGCGACGGATCGAGCGGACCCACTCCACGTAGGCCCCGAACTCGGCGACCAGCGCGTCGACGTCGAGCCCGTGGGCGTGTGGCCGGTAGTCTTCCAACGTCACCAGTGCCTGCGACAGCAAGTGTTCCGCGCCCCGCATGCCGCCGCGGCGCGTGCGGAGATGCAGGCCCCCGGCGAGCTGCACCAGCGCTTCGAGCAGGCCGCGGTCGCTCCCCTCGGCGTGGTGCCAGGACGCTTCCCAGAGCTGCTGCGCCTCGAGGTAGCGCCCGCGATTGAACAGCCGGACGCCCTGCCCCACCACCGCAGGGACGTCGCACGCGCTCATGCCGGGTCCCGGCCGAGTTTCGCCCGCAGCTCCGCCTGCTCGCGCGCCGACAGCCCGAGCGCGGCCAGGTCCACGGTCTCGCCCGCCAGCATGCGCCGCACCGCCTCCCGCTCGACGCGCGAGAGGTTCGTGGCCTCGAGCCGGTAGTCGACGAACGCCTCCCACGCGGCCGGCACCCAGCGGCGCACGACGTCGCCGATGACGCGGGCGTAGGCCCGGATCTCCTCCTGCGCGTGCGCGTCGGCGCGCAGGCGCACGAAGTGGAACAGGTTGTGGAGATCGATCTTCCAGTACCACTGCGTGTAGAACCCGAGGGTCAGGTTGATGCGCGCCAGCTCCCGCGCCAGCGGCGGCTCTCCGGCGCGCAGCGGCCGCCCGGCGTCGTCCTCGTTCAGCAGTTCCTGGTAGTGGTCGTAACAGCGCGCGGCGTCGTCCCGCAGCAGCGCCAGCACCGCGGCGGCGCGCTCGGGCGTGAGCGCGTCCGCCCGCCCCTGCCGGTTGCTGACCGACTGGGCACCCACCAGCTCCGGCGCCGGCACGTAGAACTCGCGGTCCAGGATCGAATAGCGCGCCGAGTACTCGTTGACGCTGGCCGTGCGGTGGCGGATCCACTGCCGCGCGACGAAGATGGGCAGCTTGCAGTGGAGCTTCAGCTCGCACATCTCGAACGGCGTCGTGTGGTGGTGCCGCATCAGGTAGCGGATGAGGCCGCGATCCTCGCTCACGCGCTTGGTGCCCTTGCCGTAGGACACGCGGGCGGCCTGCACGATGGCCGCGTCGTCGCCCATGTAGTCGATCACGCGCACGAAGCCGTGGTCGAGGACGGGCAGGACGTCGTACAGCACCGCTTCGAGCTCCGGCACGGTGGGCCGCCGCGTCTCGTGCCGTGCGGCGCGCGCCGCCGCGATCTCCCCCTCCTGCTCCGCCGTCGTCCGCATCGGCGATTGATTGGCAGGTCGCGCGCCGAGCGGCAAGTCGCGCCCGCTCAACGCGCGGCCGGCGGATCCAGGGGGTCGAACACCAGGCCGGACGCCAGCTTCGGATAGAAGTACGTCGACTTCTCGGGCATCAACTCGCCGGCCAGGCAGACGTCGCGCACGGCCGCCACCGTGGGCGGGTTCAGCAGAAACGCCGCCGTGCTGCGACCGGCGGCCACGTCCGCGACCGCCTCGGCGTCGTCGTGCGTGAAGGCGAGCTGGCCGGGCTCGACGCCGAGCAGCGGCCCCAGCAGCGCGTCGTGCAGCACCGCGACGTCGAGCGCGCGGACGCTGGCGGGCAGGTGCGCCAGCCGCGCGCGGGCGGTGTCACCGGGGCGCAGCCGCCACCGGCGGTCCGGCAGCACGACGTCGATCGCCCCGTCGGGGCGTGGCGCGTCCGCCGGGAGCGGCTCCACCGCGAAGCTCTCGCGCAGCCGCGCTTCGAGCGCCGCTGGTGCGAGCGCCATCGGCGCGCGCAGCAACCGGTGCGTGGGGAGCACGACCAGCCCCTCCTCCTCCATGTTCGCGAGGAACGCGAGCACGGAGCCCGGCCCCCCGCCCCGTTCCGCCCGGTACGCCAACGCGGTCTCGTAGCGGTGGTGTCCATCCGCGATGAAGATGGTCTCGCCCGCCAGCGCCGAGGCGACACGGGCGATCGCCGCCGCGTCCGTGACGCGCCAGAGCCGGTGGATCTCGTCGCCGTCGACGGGAATCTCGCACAGCGGCGGCCCGGCGACCTCGGCGACGTCGCGCAAGCGCTCGCCCGGGCGAGCGAACAGCCCGAAGATCGGGCTCAGATAGGTGCCCGTCGCGCGCAGCAGCGCGAGCTGGTCCCGCTTGGGGCCCGGGAACGTGCGCTCGTGGGGCCGCACGACGCCGGTGGCGAACTCCTCCAACCCCAGGCGGCAGAGCACGCCCTCGCGCTGGCGGCGGGAGCCGTCGGGCAGGCCATACTCCTGCGCGTAGAAGTACAGCCCGGGTTCGGCGTCGCGCGCGAGCACCCCCGCCCCGACCCAATCCCGCAGCGTCGCGGCCGCCGCGTCCGCCCGCTCGCGTTCGCGCGGCAGGATCAGCCGCACCACGTTCCACGGGCTGCGGGCGTAGAGCGCCTCCTGCTGCGCCGGCGAGATCACGTCGTACGGCGGCGCCACGACGGCGGCGAGATCGCCGACGCGCGCGGGGTCGTAGCGCAAGGCGCGAAACGGGGTCACGATCGCCATCCGGTCTCCTTCGAGGGCGGCCCGAATCAGGACCGTCGCGCCGCGGCGCCGGCCGCCGTCGCGCGGTGCCCGATGTCGCGCCGATAGTGCATGCCCGGCCAGTCGAGCTGCGCGATGGCCCGGTACGCTTCCGCGACGGCGTCGCCGATCGTGTCGCCGAGCGCCGTCACCCCGAGGACGCGGCCGCCGTCGGTCACCACGCGGTCACCGTCGCGTCGCGTGCCGGCATGGAACACGACGCCGTCGCGCCAGTCGCGCAGCCGGTCCAGCCCCGCGATCGCGCGGCCGGTTTCCACCGCGCCGGGATACCCCTCTGCGGCGAGCACGACGCACGCCGCCGCGCGCGGGTCCCACTCCACCGACACCTCGGCGAGCGAGCCCTCGTAGGCGGCGTCGCACAGCTCCGCCAGATCCGACGTCAGGCGCAGCATCAGCACCTGCGCCTCGGGATCGCCGAAGCGGACGTTGAACTCGAGCACCTTGGCCCGCCCGCGATGGACCATCAGGCCGGCATACAACACGCCGGTGTAGCGGATGCCCTGCCGCCCGAGCCCGTGCACGACGGGCTCCATGATGTCGCGCATCACGTGGTCGCGCAGCGCCGGGGTGAGCAGCGGCACCGGCGAGTACGCGCCCATGCCGCCCGTGTTCGGCCCGCGATCGTCGTCGAAGACGCGCTTGTGGTCCTGCGAGCCGGCGAGCGGCAGCACGGTATCACCGTCCGTGATCGCCATGAAGGACAGCTCTTCCCCTTCGAGGAACTCCTCGACGATCACGCGCGCCCCGGCGTCGCCGAAGAGCCGGTGCCGCATGACCTGCGCGACGGCGTCCTTGGCGTCCGCGACGCTGGCGCAGAGGAACACGCCCTTCCCCGCCGCCAGGCCGTCCGCCTTCACCACCACCGGCGCGCCGACCTCGTCGATGAACCGCGCGGCCTGGTCGGGGTCGTCGAAGGCGCCGAAGAACGCCGTCGGGATGCGCAGCGTGCGCAGCAGCTCCTTGGCGAAGACCTTGGAACCCTCCAGCCGCGCCGCGGCGGCGGTGGGACCGAAGGCGCGCAGCCCCTCGTCGGCGAAGCGGTCGACGACGCCGAGCGTGAGCGGCAGCTCGGGACCCACCACCGTGAGGTCGATGGCCAGCTCGCGGGCGACGCGCGCCAGGCCCTTCAGGTCGTCCGGCGAGACCGGCACGCACGTGGCCACGTCGGCGATGCCGGCGTTGCCGGGCGCGCACCACACGCCCTCCACCCGCGGGCTCCGCGAGAACTTCCAGGCGAGCGCATGCTCCCGCCCGCCGCCGCCGACCACCAGGATGCGCATCAGTGCCGGAAGTGCCGGGCGCCCGTGAACACCATGGCCACGTTCAGGGCATCGGCCGCCCGGATGACCTCGTCGTCGCGCGTGCTGCCGCCCGGCTGCACCACCGCCGTGGCCCCGGCGGCCGCCGCTTCCTCGAGCCCGTCGGGGAAGGGAAAGAACGCGTCGCTGCCGAGCGCGCTGCCGGCGAGCGCGATGCCGAGCCGCTCGGCCCGCGCCCGGGCGTTGCGCACCGGCTCGACGCGTGACGTCTGCCCGCCGCCCAACGCGAGCGTGCGATCGGCCGTCGTGAAGCAGATGGCGTTCGACTTGACGTGCTTCACCACGCGCCACGCGAAGTCGAGCGCCCGCAGCTCCTCGGCGGTGGGTGCACGCCGCGTCACCACCCGCGCCTCGCGGACGTCCTCCAGGCCGCGGTCGGCTTCCTGCACCAGCAGGCCGCCCACGACCCCGCGCACCGCGGGCTGGCGCGGCGGCGCGGCGTCGGGATGCCAGCGCACCAGGCGGCGGGCCTTCTTGCGCGTCAGCAGCTCGAGCGCCGCCGGCTCGAAGTCCGGCGCGATCAGCACCTCCGTGAAGATCTCGTCGACCGCCTGCGCCAGCGCCAGGGTGAACGGCGTGGTCGACACCACGATGCCGCCGAAGGGCGATTCCGGATCGGTCGCGTAGGCGCGCTGCCAGGCCTCGAGCGCGTCGCGGCCGCGCCCCACCCCGCAGGGCGTGTTGTGCTTCAGGATGGCGACGGTCGCCTCCGGCAGGCCCAGGAACTCGCTCGCCAGCGCCAGCGCCGCGTCGACGTCCACCACGTTGTTGTACGACAGCTCCTTGCCGTGCAGCGGCTCGGCGACGCGCAGGAACTCGCCGTAGAGCGCGGCGCGTTGATGCGGGTTCTCGCCGTAGCGCATGTCGAGCGCCTTCGCCCCGCCCCAGTGGAAGGTGGCGCCGAACGGCGACTCGGGCTGCGCGCCCAGGTAGTCCGCGATCGCCCCGTCGTAGAGCGCGGTGACGTGGAACACCTTCTGCGCCAGCCGCCGGCGGGTGGCCGCCGAAACCGTGCCACCGCCCGCGCGCAGCTCGGCGAGCACGTCAGGGTAGTCGTCCGGGTCGACCAGGACGGTGACCGCGGCGTGGTTCTTGGCCGCCGACCGCAGCATCGACGGGCCGCCGATGTCGATCTGCTCGATCGCCTCGTCGAAGGTCGTCCCCGGCTTCGCCACGGTCTGCTGGAACGGATAGAGGTTCACCACCACCAGGTCGATCGGCTCGATGCCGTGGCTCCGCATCGCGTCGACGTGCGCCGGCAGGTCGCGCCGCCCGAGGAGCCCGCCGTGGATCTTCGGGTGCAGGGTCTTCACCCGGCCGTCGAGCATCTCCGGAAACCCGGTGTAGTCGCTCACCTGCGTCACCGGCAGCCCGGCGTCGGCCAGCGCCTTCGCCGTCCCGCCGGTGGAGAGCAGCTCGATCCCCAGCTCCCGCAGCCCGCGCGCCAGCTCGAGCAAGCCGCGCTTGTCCGAGACGCTGAGGAGTGCGCGTGTCACGCTAGGCATCGAAGTCCTCCACGTATCTGCGCGGAACGCGCTTCCCGACCGAGGTCAGTATCTCGTAGGCGATCGTGTCGCACCAGGAGGCGACATGGTCGGCCGTGACGCCGTCCGGGCCGAACACGGTGACCGGGTCGCCGGCGGTGACGCCGGGCGCGTCGGTGACGTCCAGCATCACGTGATCCATGCACACCCGGCCGGCGACCGGCACGCGGCGCCCGCGCACCTGCATGGCCGCGCGGTTCGACGCGACCCGGTGGTAGCCGTCGCCGTAGCCGAGCGGCAGCGTGGCGATGGTGGATTCGCGCGCGGCCGCCCAGGTGGCGCCATAGCCGACCGGCGTGCCCGCCGGCACGCGGCGGGTCTGCGCGACCGCGGTCCGCAGGCGCATGGCGGGCGCCAGGCGGGCCCGGTCGGCGAGGTGCGGCGCGGGCGCGTACCCGTAGAGCATCAGCCCCGGTCGCACCATGGTGAAGTGCGCGGCCGGCTCGGACAGGACCGCCGCGCTGTTGGCGAGGTGCACGTGGGGCGGCCGTACCCCGGCGGCGGCCAGCGCCTCGACGGCGGCCGCGAAGCGCTCGCGCTGGACCCGCGCCGCCTCGGAGTCCACGGCGTCGGCGGTCGCGAAGTGCGAGAACACGCCCACGACCCGCAGGTGCGGATCGGCGTCCAGCGCCGCCCCGAGCGCCGGCAGCTCGGCGGGCTCGCACCCGAGGCGCGTCATGCCGGTGTTGACCTTGAGGTGCACCGCCGCCGTCCGCCCGGCCGCACGGGCCGCCGCCGCCAGCGCCCGCCCGCCCTCCAGCGACCACACCGCGGCGGCGAGGTCGTGCGCCACGGCGGCCTCCTCCTCGCCGGGGAACACCCCGCCGAGGACCACGACCTGGCAGTCGACGCCGGCACGCCGCAGCTCGAGCCCCTCGGCCACGATCGAGACACCCAGCCCCGCCGCCCCGCCGTCGAGGAAGGCCCGGGCCGCCGGCACCGCGCCGTGCCCGTAGCCGTCGGCCTTCACGACAGCCAGCACGTCGACGCGCGGCCCCACGAGCGCCCGGGCCTGCCGGCAGTTCTCGCGCAGCGCCCCGAGGCTCACCTCGGCGACGGTCGGCCTTCCGTTGACGATCGACATGATGGGGGCGGTGTTGCGGCCCCCGCTTACCAAGCGGGTCTGCGCTTGTCACCCGCCGCCTCATCACGGCGGTACCCGCGCATCCCGCACCGCATGATCCACGCCGGTGACGCGACAGGGACGCTGCCCCTCGACAGGATGCGGCACCGAGCTTGACCCACGGCGGGCCGGAAGGCTACGTTTCCCTGCTCCGATGCGCATGGCCACGGCTCACGCACCGGCACATCCCAGCGTGTCGCCGCGTCGCATTCTGGTAACCGAGGTCACCGAGGGTGGGGTCGTCGGCGGGTCGCTCACGGGCATCCTCGAGCTCTTCGCCCGCCTCGACCGCGATCGCTTCGCCCCCACCCTGGTGTTGTTCGAGTCGAAGCCGGTGGTCTCCGATCTCGCGGCGCAGGGCATCCCGGTTCGGGTCTTGTCGCCGCTGCCGGGCCGCGCGGCGTCCACCCCGGGCGGCGCCCTGCCGGCGGGCCCGTACGCCCGCGTGAAGGCCCTCGTCGGGGTCGTCGCGCCGCGGGTCCGCGAGCTGGTGCAGGTGCTGCGCCAGGAGCGGCCGGCGCTCGTCTACTGCGCCAACGGTGTCACTCCGAGCCTGCCGGTGGTGGTGGCGGCGGCCCTCTGCGACGTGCCGGTGATCTGCCACTTCAAGGGCTTCAGCCACGTCGGCCCCGAGGCGCGGTTCGTGTCGCGATGGATCGACGCCGCCGTCGGCATGACCGACGAGATCGTCGACCACGTCCGGGCGAAGGGCGTGCGCGCCCGGCGCTTCCTCACGATCTTCGACGGCATCGACGTCGCCGCCTGCGCCCCGGGCGAAGGGGCGGCGGTACGCCGCGAGCTCGGCATCCCGGCGGAAGCGCCGGTGGTCGGCATCGTCGGCCACATCCAGGCCTGGAAAGGCCAGCTGCTGGCCGTCGAGGCCGTCGCGCGGGCCCGCCGTCACGTCCCGGAGCTCCGCTGCGTGGTGGTCGGCGGCGTCCATCGCCGCGGCGCGGAGTACGCCGAGCGTCTCCGTGCGCGCATCGCCGAGCCCGACCTGGCGGGCCACGTCATCTTGACGGGCGCCCGGCGCGACGTCCTCGCCTGCATGGACGCCATGGACATCGTGCTGCACACGTCCGATCGCGAGCCCTTCGGCCGCGTGTTGATCGAAGCGATGGCCGTCGGCCGGCCCGTGATCGCGCCGCGCGAGGGCGGGCCGATCGTCATCGTCGCCGACGGCGAGACCGGGCTGCTCGTCCCGCCGCGTGATCCCGACGCCCTCGCCGCCGCCATCGTCGACCTGCTGGGCGATCCCGCGCGGCGCGCCGCGATGGGTCGTGCCGGCCGCGCTCGCGTCGAGGCGGTCTTCGGCATCGGCGAGCACGCGCGCGCCATGGAACGGCTGTTCGACGACGTGCTGACCGCGCGCTCCGGCGCCGCCGCGGCCGCGGCATGAGCATGCAGTCCCCCGACACCATGGACGCCGTGCTGCGACACTGGCACGTCGCCGGACTGCTCGACGAGGCCGCGGAGCGCTTCGGCGACCGCCCGTTCCTGGTCGGCTCCGCGGGCGCCCTGACCTACCGCGAAGCGGCCGACCGGACGCGGCGGCTCGGCACCTGGATGGCCCGCCAGGGCATCGGACGCGGCGACCGCGTCATGATCGTGGCCCGGAACCGGGCCGAGACCGCGCTCCTCGTCTTCGCCGCCACGCAACTGGGCGCGATCTTCGTCGTCATCAACCACCTGATGCGGCCGTATGGGTTCGAGCAGATCGTGGGACAGTGCCAGCCGGCGCTGGTGGCGCTCGACGAGCACGCCGCGCCGCTCGCCGCGCACGTCGGGAACACGCCCATCCTCGCCATCGGCGACGACCCGATCCCGGGCGCGCACGCGCGGCTGGGCGAGGTGCTGGCGGAGACGGCGCCCGAGGCGCGGCCGTTTCCCGGCATCGACCTCGACCCGGCCACGCTGATCTTCACCTCGGGCTCGACCGGCCAGCCGCGCGGCGTGGTGCTCAGCCACGACAACATCCGCTTCGCCATCGCCGGCATCCAGGAGCGGCTGCGCTACCGCGCCGACGACGTGATCGGCGTGTTCCTGCCGCTGTCCTTCGACTACGGTCTCTACCAGATCTTCCTCGCCGCGCAGGCGGGGTCGGCCGTGTTCATCGGCCGGCCCGAGATGGCCGGGCCGGAGCTGCTGCGGGTGATCGACGCGCAGCGGATCACCGTCCTGCCGGGCGTGCCCACCCTCTTCGCCGCGTTGCTGAAGATGCTGGCGCGCAGTCCGCTGCCGCTCGCCACGCTGCGCGCGGTCACCAACACGGGCGACCGCCTGCCGCGGCCGCACGTCGAGCAGCTGCGCACCCTGCTGCCGCACGCCGCGGTCTACCTCATGTTCGGGCTGACCGAGTGCAAGCGCGTCTCGATCATGCTGCCCGAGGAGCTGGACGCGCACCCCGACGCGGTCGGCCGGCCGCTCGCGGGCACCGAGTGCCGGGTGGTGGACGACGACGGGCGTCCAGTACCGCCCGGCGAGATCGGCGAGTTGGTCGTACGCGGCCGGCACGTCGCGCTCGGCTACTGGCGCGCCGAGGCGGAGACCCGGGAGCGGTTCCGCCGCAGCAGCGCGCAGGCGCGCGAGCTCTGGTCGGGCGACTTCTGCCGCATGGACGCCGAGGGGTTTCTCTACTTCCACGGGCGCAAGGACGCGCTCCTCAAGCACCGCGGCTTCCGTATCAGCCCGCTCGAGATCGAGGAGGCCGCCTGCCAGATCGCCGGCGTCTCGGAAGCCGGCGTGGTGCAGGCCGACGCCGACGGCAGCCTGCACCTGTTCGTCGCCCTCACGGACGCGGCAGTGACCCCGCACGCGATCATCGCCGACCTCCGCGCGCGGCTCGAGCCGGTGAAGGTGCCGGACCAGGTGCACGTCGTCGACACGCTGCCCAAGACGGCCAACCGCAAGACCGACCGGAAGGACCTCAAGCAGCGGCTCGCGGCGGGTCCGGCGCCCGCATGATCGCGCCCGATCTCGCCCGGTCGCTGCTGCGCACCTATGGGTCGCCGCTCTACGTCTACGACCTCGACGCAGCGGACCGCCGCGCGCAGGCGCTGCGCGACGTCCTGCCGCCGGGCGCCGGCCTCTTCTACTCGCTGAAAGCGAATCCGCTGCCCGCGCTGGTGCGCTCGCTTGCCGCGCAGGGATGCGGCGCCGAGATCTCGTCGCTGGGCGAGCTGGCGGCGGTGGCCGCCGCGGGCGTCGACCCCACCCGCACGCTCTTCGGCGGTCCGGGCAAGACCCGCGAGGAGCTGCAGGCCGCCATCGGCGCCGGCATCCGCCAGTTCTCCTGCGAGTCGTGGACCGACGTCGGCCGGCTCGACGACGTGGCCCGCCGCGCCGGCGTCCGCGCGCAGGTGCTCCTGCGCATCAACCCGGCGGCGCCGCCGCAGGCCCGCCTGGCCATGACCGGCGTGCCGAGCCAGTTCGGGTTCGAGGAAGAAGCGCTGCTCGCCGGCGGCGTGCCGGAGCTGCGCGCCTGCGACCTGGTCGGCGTCCACGTCTACTACGGCACCCAGATCGCCGTGGACACGCTCGCCGCCACCACGGAGAGCGCGCTGGACGCCGCCGCCCGGGTGTCCCGGCACCTCGGGTTCCCCTGCCGCGTCGTCGACGCCGGCGGCGGCTTCCCGTGGCCCTACGCGAGCGACGATGCCGGCCCGGACCTGGCCCCCGCCCGCGCGGCCTACGCCGAGCTGGCGGCGCGCCACGAGCTTGCCCGGACGGCCGCCCTGTGGTTCGAGTCGGGGCGTCATCTCTGCGCCGCCGCCGGCACGCTGCTGGCGACGGTGCTCGACGTGAAGGAATCGAAAGGCAAGCGCTTCGTCGTGCTGGACACCGGCATCAATCACCTGGGCGGCATGTCCGGGCTCGGCCGCATCGCGCGGGCATCGATCGCCATCGTCCCGCTGGCGGGCGACGACGGCGAGCGCACGACGGCCGACGTGGTGGGACCGCTCTGCAGCCCGCTCGACAGCCTGGCCCGCGGCATCGCGGCGCCCCGGCTCCGGGTCGACGACGCGGTCGCCATCCCGAACGTGGGGGCCTACGGCCTGACCGCCAGCCTGATCGGATTCCTCGGCCACCCCGCGCCGATCGAGGTCGCCGTCCGCGGCGATCGGGTGATCACCGCGGAGCGGCTGCGCACGGGACACGAGGCGCTGTGACCATGACGACACCAGACGATACGATCGCGCAGCGGCTCGAGGCGGTGCTCCGCCCCCACCTGCGCTTCCTGGGGCCCGACGCGCCCCTGCCGCCCACCGAACCCCTCGGGACGCTGGGGCTCGACTCCATGGCGGCCATCAACCTGCTGCTCGATCTCGAGACCGCCTTCGGGATGCAGATTCCGGACGACCTCCTGAGCGCCGAGACGTTCGAAACCTTCGCCAGCCTGGAAGCCACCTTCCGGCCGCTGATCGAGGCGCACGCCGCCGGCGGATGACGGCACGCCCCGCACACGAGGGCATCATCGTCATGGGCGCCCCGCGGTCCGGCACCACCCTGGTGCGCCGGATCCTGGACGCGCACCCGGCCATCGCGTGCCCGGGCGAGACCAACCTGCTCTCCGCCTGCGCCCGCTTCCTGCACAGCGAGACGATCGCCGAAGGGGTCGACATCGGCGTGCTGTCCGGCCTCGCATTCGCCGGCTTCGAGGAAGACGCCGTGCTGGCCGCGCTCCGCGAGTTCGCCTTCGGCTTCCACCGCGAGGTCGCGCGCCGCCAGAAGAAGCCGCGTTGGGCCATGAAGACCGCGTTCGACGCCTTCCACTGGGACCGCATCGAGCAGCTCTGCGGCAACGACGCCTACTTTCTCTGCATCCAGCGACACGGGCTCGACGTCGCCTGCAGCATCGAAGAGCTGTGCCGGACCAACGGCGCCTACCTGAGCGAGCTGCACGAGTACGTGAAGCGCCATCCCCGCCCGCTGGAAGCGTTCTGTCACGCATGGGTCGACATCACGCGCGCCACCCAGGCGTTCGTGGCCCGGCATCCGGAGAACGCGCTCCTCGTCCGCTACGAGGACCTCACCGCGGCTCCCGAGACGGTCATGCGGCGGATCGCCGACTTCGTCCGGGTCGACTGGCCCGCGGACTGGGTCGCATCCGTGCTGCGCGGCTCCGACGACGTCGGCCTGGGCGACTGGAAGACCTACGCCAAGGACACCATCGACCGCGAGAGCGTCGAGCGCTGGCGCGGCCTGTCTGCGCACACCATCAGCGAGCTCGGGCGCATCTGCAACGCCACGCTGGAGGCCAGCGGCTACCCGCCCGTGCCGGTGCAGCCCGAGCGATCCACGCGCGACGCGCGCCGACGGTACGCACTCGGCCTCAAGCTCGGCCGGCGCGCGCGCCGGGACACGCCCGGCGACGCCGGGTGACGCGGCCATCGATGGACATCACCGTCGTCGGCCCGGACGACTACCAGGACGTGGCGGCCTTCATGGCCGCGTTCCCCGGCGTGAAGGCGCGCAGCGTGGCGGCCTGGCTCGATCGGCTGCGGGCGTGGTGGGACCTGAACCCCGCGTTCGAAGACGGCTTCCCGCGCGGGTGGATGCTGCGCGACGGCGCCGCGATCGGCGGCTTCTTCGGCTCGCTGCCGCTGCGCATGCGGCTCGGCGGCCAGGAGACCACGGCCTTCGCGGCCACCAGCTGGCGGGTGCTGCCCGCCCACCGCGGCGCCAGCCTCGCGCTCAAGATGCGGCAGCTCCGGGCGCACCCGGACGCCCTACACTTCTCGACCACGCCGCTCGAAGCGCTGGTCCCGCTGCTGACGCGGCTCGCTTACCAGCCGATCGAGCGCGGACCCGGCACCGAGCGCCAGAGCCAGTTCATCCTCGACGGCGAGAAGTTCTGGCGCGCGCGGCTGCGCGATCGCCCGTTCGGGACGCTGGCGGCGAAGCTCGGCGGACCCGCGATGGCCGTCGCGCAGGGGCTCCGCACGCGCGCGCTCGCCGCGGGAGCGCGCCATGACGTGCGCGACCTGCCGCGCGCCGACGAGTCCTTCGACGCCCTGTGGTCGCGCACCCGCACGCGCTGGGCGAACACCAACGTCCGCACGGCCGCGATGGTCAACTGGTACTGCTTCGCGATGCGGGCCGGCGACAAGAAGCTGCTCGCCTCCTTCGACCGGGGCACGCTGCGCGGCTACCTGGTGCTGCTCGTCAAGGAGGACCCCGGCCGCAAGTTCGCCGAGTGCGTCGACCTGTGGATGGACCCGGCGGCGGACGAGGCCGCGGTGCTCGCCGGGCTGGTCGCGGAAGCGACCGCGTGCGGGCGCCGCGAGGGCTTCGACCGGGTCCTCTTTCCGCATTTCGATCCGCGCACGGCGGCCTTGTACGGCGGATTGGGCCTGCTCGTGGGGCCGGCGTGGCGGAAGCGCGAGTACGTGAAGGGCCCGCCGCACCTCATGCAGTCGATCGCGGCGGAGCCGTCGTACTTCGTGCGGGCGCAGGGCGACTACGGCATGTGAGACGGCACACCGGTCACGACGCGCGGCGCGACGCGGCGACGTCGCCGGCCTCCGCCGGCCGGGTGAGCGGCAGCGGGTTCGCGCCGGTGATGAGCCGCGCGCCGCGATTCCACGTGAGGTAGTTCCAGCCCCACTGCATCAGCACCAGCAGCCGGTTCTCGAACTCGACCAGGTAGAGGACGTGGATGAACAGCCAGGCGAGCCACGCCGGATATCCGCCGAACCGCAGCCAGCCCACGTCCGCGACGGCGGCCCCGCGCCCGATCACCGCCATCGAGCCCCGGTCGCGGTACCGGAAGCGGTCCGGCGGCGTGTGTCCCCCGCAGCGCGCTCGCACCAGATCGGCGACCCACCGGCCCTGCTGCATCGCCACCGGCGCCACGCCCGGCAGCGGCCGCCCGTCGTCGCCCGCGCAGTGCGCGAGATCGCCGATCACGAAGAGCTCCGGATGCCCCGGGATGCTCAAGTCCGGTGCGACCATGACCCGCCCGACACGGTCGAGTGTCGCGTCGACTCGCGCGCGCAGCACGGCGCCGAGGGGGGACGCCTGCACGCCCGCCGCCCACATGACGGTGCGTGCGGGGATGTGCTCCCGGCAGCCCGCTCGCTCGAGGGTGAGGCCGTCCGCGTCGAGCGCCGTGAGGGTCGCGCCGGTGAGCGGCGTCACGCCGAGTCGTTCGAGCGATCGGGCAGCCGCGTCGGACAGGTCCGGGTGATACGGCGGCAGCACCCGGTCGGACGCCTCGATCAACAGGATGGACGCCTCGCTCGGATCGATGTGCCGGAAGTCGTGCCGGAGGGTCTCGTTCGCAATCTCGGCGAGCGCCCCCGACAGCTCGACGCCGGTCGGCCCGGCGCCGACGATGGCGAACGTGAGCCAGGCGCGCCGGCGGGCGGCATCCGGCTCGCGCTCGGCCGCCTCGAAGGCCAGGAGCACGCGGCGGCGGATCTCGGTCGCGTCTTCGATCGACTTGAGCCCCGGCGCCAGCGGGGCCCACTCGTCGTGCCCGAAGTAGTGGTGCGTGGCGCCCGTGGCGAAGATCGCGGTGTCATACGACACGGCGCCGTCGCTCAGGACCACCCGGCGATGCGCCGGATCGAGGTCGACCACCTCGCCGAGGAGCACCGCGGCATTCCGCTGCCGGCCGAGCACGGCGCGCAGCGGCGACGCGATGTCGCCCGGCGACAGGCCGCCCGTGGCCACCTGGTAGAGCAACGGCTGGAAGAGATGGAAGTTCCGGCGGTCGACCACGGTGACGTCGACGGGCGCCCGGCCCAGTGCCTGCGCGGCGTAGAGCCCGCCGAACCCCCCTCCCACGATGACCACCCGATGTCGCGTCATCCGGCCCTCCCCGCGGCGGCGCGCCGGGACGGCAGGCGTGGCGCCGCCCGCACCCCGCGCGCGAACGCCGCCGCCTCGGCGACCGTCCGCGCGACCTGCACGTCGGCGGGCACGTCGAGCGGGCGAGCATCCAGCGCCCGGCCGCCCAGCACCAGGCGTGCGCCGAGCGCCCGCGTCGCCTCGAGCAGCGTGCCGAGCCCGGCGGCCACCGCGTCGCGGGCCGGGTCCGTGCTGACGCTGAGCCAGACGATCGCGGGCCGCTCGCGGCGGCTCGCCAGAGCAATGGTGTCGATCGGGGTGTCCGGCCCGAGGTTGATCGCGCGCATGCCCTCGGCCTCGAGCGCCGTCGCCACCGCGAGCGATGGTAGGACGTAGGGATCGCCTGGCGGCGTGCCGCCGAGCGCGATCGGCGCGCCGTCGTCGACCGCCAGCAGCGCGCGCAGCTGGTTCAACCACTGGATGGACAGCTCGGTGGCGCGGTGCTCGACCAGGATGCCGTCGGGGTCCTGCCGCCAGCGCTCGCCGATTCGCTCCATGGCCGTCCGCATCGGGCCGTCGACGATCGCCGCCACGCTCCGGCCCCGGAGATAGAGCCCGTGCAGGATGCCGCGCGCCTCCGCTTCCGCGCCGGCAGCCAGGCGGTCGGCCAAGAGGTCCGCGTCCCCGCCCGGCGTTCCCGCCAGCCCGAGCAGCGCCGGCTGCACCACGGTGGCTCGCGTGTCGCGCACGAAGCGCACGGCTTCGGCGAGCGGGATGCGCCGGTGCCCGCCGATCGTCCGCACCGCGGCGAGCGCCCCGTCGTCGGCCCAACGCTTCACGGACGACTCGCTCACTCCGATGGCCCGGGCCAGCTGCTTGGTGGAAAGCGTCTTCCCATCGAGACGTTGTGAACGATTTCTCATCCGCTCCGATCATGTAGACCATGGAGGACGTGGCGGCAATAGGCCAGCATCACTAGAGGTTATCGAGATGTATCCCAGAAAGCGCCAACGGGGCTTGACCGAAGCACCAAGCCCCCGTATGAACGTTTTGAACGTTTTCATTGCTGGCCTGTCCATCGGGCCGAAGAAGGAGATCACACCATGACCACCCTACGCGCCCTCGTCCTCACCACCTGCGCGAGCGTCACGCTCGCCGGCGCCGCCTTCGCCGGGCCCGAGTGCGGCAGCGCGGCCGCAGGCAAGAACCTCGTCGACACCGCCGTATCTGCCGGCAGCTTCACGACACTCGCCAAGGCGATCGACGCGGCGGGCCTCGCCGACACCCTGTCGGGCGCCGGCCCGTACACCGTGTTCGCGCCCACCGACGAGGCGTTCGCCAAGCTGCCCGCCGGCACGCTCGACGATCTGCTGAAGCCGGAGAACAAGGCCAAGCTGCAGGCGATCCTCAAGTACCACGTGGTCGCGGGCGACGTGCGCGCCGCCGACGTCACCAAGCTCACGTCGGCCAAGACGCTCGAGGGCGCATCGCTCCCCGTGTCAGTCGCGGATGGCACCGCCAAGGTCGGCTCCGCCACCGTCGTGAAGACCGACGTCGCGGCGTCGAACGGCGTGATCCACGTCATCGACACCGTCCTCCTGCCCCCCACGGTCTGATCCCCAACCGGTCCGGGCGGCGATCCCCAGCGCCGCCCGGCCGCGATCTCGCCCCAAGGAGACGCTCATGTGGCCTACACTCGTACCGCCCTCCTGCATCCCGCCCACCCTCTCTCTGCTCGACGCCAGCGAGCCAGTCCGCCTCGGTGTGATGTTCGCGGCTTGCGCGGTCGTCGGAAGCCTCGCCTGGATCACCACGGCGGGTCGTCACGACGCCCGCGTCCGGCGCTGCGCCCGGAGACCCGCGTTCCCGACCGCCGGTCGGCGCCGGCACTCCGCCGCGCACGCGTCCCCGGCCTGACGCGAGCCCGCTTCAGACCGCGGCGACCTCTTCGAGCTCGCGCCCGACGGTCTCCGGCAGCAGCCAGACCAGCGGCAAGACGAGCAGCGGAAGCACGCCGAGCAGCGCCACCACCGGCGCCGAGCCGCCGAGTCTCGATGCCAGCCCGCCCACGACCGCCAGTCCAAGCACCGCGCCGACCACGCCGGCGTTCGTCACCCAGGCTCGCGCCGTCGCGCGAAGCGCCGTCGGGAAGCACTCGGTGCAGAGCGCGGTCACCGCGATGGTGATACCCGATTCGAAGAACACCAGCGCGGCGAACGACGGGAACAGCACCCCCGTGCGATAGAAGCCGGCGATCGCCGCCGCCGACCCGGCGAGACACAGCGTGGCGGTGGGCCGCCGGCCAACGACGTCCGCCATCCGGCCGAACAGCATCCAGCCCCAGAACCCGAGGCCCCCGCCGGTGAGGATCATCGTGCTCACCTGCGCAGGGGGCCAGCCGAAGGTCGTGATCGCCCGGTACGACGCAAAGGAGAACGCGGTGGCGAAGGACGCGGTCGCGGCGGCCGCGAGCAGCACGAGCACCAGGAACCGGAAGCGATGGGGCGGCACGAAGACGCGCAGCAGGCCGCCCTCGCGTCGCTCGTGCGCGTCCAGGTTGCTCCACCGGGTGGTTTCGGGGAGGGAGCGGCGCAGATAACCGACGATGAGCAAGGGCACGACGCCCACGAAGTAGAGCCCCCGCCACCCGAGCGCGCTCTGCACCAGCACCGGGAAGAGCGCGGCGGCGAGTCCCGCGCCGATCGCGGCCGCCGCGCCGAGCAATCCCTGCCCCATGCCGCGGGCGTTGGCAGGAAACTCCTCGGCGACCACCACCTGCGCGAGCGCCAGCTCGGCCGTCAGGAACAGCGTGGCCACGAACTGGAGCGCGAGCAGCTCCGCCAGGCCGCGCGACAGGCCCGTCAGGGCCGTCACGACGGTATAGCCGAGCACGGTCACCAGCAGCACGGTGCGCCGCCCGATCCGGTCGGCCCACAAGCACAGCGGGACGGCCAGCAACGCGCCGCCTCGGATCAGCGCCAGTCCCCACCCGAGTGCCCCTTCGGCCTGCTCGCGGCCGGCGCCGGCGCTGATCACGCCGAGGTCGGCCGCGATGTACGGCAAGGCGAGCGACAAGATGAAGCGATCGTAGCCTTCAAACAGCGTGGCCGTGGCCAGGAGGAGGAGCAGCGTCCGGTGGTGCGGCGACAGCACCACGCCGTCGCGACGCACCACCACCGGGGCGCGGTGGGCCAACGCCAGGGCGGCGAGCGCGATCCCGCCCAGGCCGACGGTGAGCAGCCGCCAGGCGTGCCAGCGCGCAAGCTGCGCGGGCAGCGTCGTGACCGCTGCCCGCGCCGCCTCCAGCACCGCGTCGGCCGCGGGATCGAGCGCGAGCGCGCTCACCAGACCGGCCGCAACGAGGGAGCCGACCGCGACCAGCCGCAGGCGTCCGCGCCGCCCCGACACGCCTCCTTCCCGGAACAATGCCACGAGAATCAGGACACCCGTCAGCGTGCCGAGCCCGGTGAGCACGCCCCGCCCCAGCGCGACCAGGCGGCCGAACCCCTCGACGAACTCGCCGGGAGCGCCGGGGAGCGAGCGCGCGACCTGCGGCCAGAGCGCCCACCAGAGGAGCAGCCCCGCGATCAGGTAGGCGGCGCAGCCGGCGAGCACGAGCGCGTCCAGCGCACGATGGCGTGTCATGTGACGACGCGCACCATGCCCGGCAGGCGGCAGCGCCCGGACGCGCGATCGGACGACCCGGCGCTCACGCCAGCAGCGACCCGCCCGCCGCCGCGACCGCCACGTCGACGAACGCGCCGACCGCCTCCTCGAGCGGACCCTCGTTCTCGATCGTGACCAGCGCCGGGTGGACCGGCGAGAATGCCTCGCCCCGGGCGAGGCGGCGAGCGATGGCCGGCGCATCCTCCCGCCCGCGCGCGTGCAGGCGTTGCGCCCGCGCCTCCGGCGACGCCGTGATCAGCACCGGCAGCAGCCCCGGATGGCCCGGTCCCAGCGTCGCGAAGTGTTCGCGCGAGCCGCTCACCACCACGACCAGGTCCCGCGCCATCCAGGCGTCGACCTCGCCGCCGATCCCGTACCGGACGCCCCAGGCGGACCAGACGAAGGCGAACAGCCCCCGGGCGTCGCGCAGCGCGAACTCCCCGGGCCCGAGCGCCACCTCGTGCGGATGGCCGGGCGCCGGCGGACGGCTGGCGTACCGGTGCGCGAAGACGACCGGGTGCCGGCCGTCGATCCGCGCGCGCGCGGCGCCGAGCACGGCGTCCTTCCCCGCTCCGGACGGCCCCATGACGTAGACCAGTCGCCCCATGCGCATGCTCAGGAGCGGAAGATCACCGGCCGCGCGAGCCGCAGCCGCCACGCCAGGAACTGGGCCATGACCCACAGCGTCTTGAGTCCGTAGCGCGTGCCGACGAGGAAGCCGACGGACGAGGCGTCGGTGAAGTAGCGCGAGCGCGCGGGCACCTCGGCGATGCGCTGCCCGAACGCCACCGCCTGCGCGATGACCTGGGTGTCGAAGACGAAGTCGTTCGAGTTGCGCAGGAACGGGACCGCGCGCAGGAACCCGGCGCTGTACGCCCGGTAGCCGGTGTGCAGCTCCGCGAACCGCGTGCCCATCACCCGGTTCTCGATCCCGGTCAGCACCGCGTTGGCGACCCGCTTCCACCGCGGCATGCCACCCGCCTTGGCGCCGCCGGGCGCCAGCATGCGCGAGCCCAGGACGAAGTCGGCGCGGTCGTGCAGGATGGGCGCCACCAGATCTTCGAGCAGCTCCGGCTCGTACTGGCCATCGGGGTGCAGCATCACCACCACGTCGGCGCCGTCGCGCAGCGCTTCCATGTAGCAGGTCTTCTGGTTGCCGCCGTAGCCGACGTTGTGGGGATGGCGGATCACCTTCAGCCCGAGGGACGAGGCGACCGCGACTGTCTCGTCCTGGCTGTGGTCGTCGACGAGGATCACCTCACGCACGACGGGGGGGATCCGGCGATGCGTGTCCGCGAGGGTCCGCGCCGCATTGTAGGCGGGCATGACGACGACGATCTTCGGTGCGGGCGTCGCGGCCACGTCGGCCGCCCGGGCCCCGGTGTTGGACATGCTCGTGCGCCTATCCTCCTCGCCGGCGCGCCGACACTAGCATCGCTCCCCCTCGACCCGCCATCGCCTCCGCCACGGCGAGCGCGAGCCCCGGGGGCGCCACGCCGGCCAGCAGGATCAGGTCGAGCAGCGCCGCCGGGCGGCCCGGACGCAGACCCTTCAGCACGTCGTAGGCCCGGTCGCGCGGCAGGCCGAGCGCATTGAGGGCACTCTGCATCGCGCCGAACGGCCCCTGCTCGAGGGAGAGGGTGCCGAGGCGCTCCACCGCGAATCCGGTGTGGTCGAGCAGCCCACGCAGCGCCCGCGGCCCGAACGCAAAGAGGTGGCGCGGCGGATCGTGGTGGAACCAGTGCCGGCCGAAGAGCCGCGCCTGCCAGCTGTCGAGGTTCGGCAGCGAGAGCAGCAGCCGGCCCCCGGGGGCGAGGAGCCGGTGCACCCGGCGGAGCGTATCCGCCGGGCGGCGGACGTGCTCCAGGACATGCCAGAAGGTGACGAGGTCGTACGCGCCGTCCGGGAGGTCGAGTGCCAGCAGGTCGCCGACATGCACCCGGACACCCGCGACGGCCGGCACGCGCGCGGCGCTCGCGTCGGTCAGCTCGGTCCCCTCGACCCGATGCCCGCGACGCAGCAGGGCGCGCAGGAAGCCGCCGTTGCCGCAGCCGACGTCGAGCACGCGGCCGCGTGCCGGCAGATACGACGCCGCACGCCGCGCCCGACCGGCCTGGAACACCGCCACGGCCGCTGCCATCGGCCCGACGAATTTCCTGCCTGGCGCGCCGTAGTACGACGGGTCGTACCAGCGCCGCAGCGCCGCCTCCGACGGCTGTGGCGTCAGGCGCGCGGTGCCGCAGTGCACGCAGCGAAGGAGCCGCGCTTCCCCATCGGGGCCCAGATCGAACGTGGCGATGGGCGCCCCGTCCCCCGAGCCGCACCAGCAGGCGCCGGTCGTGCCGCCAGCGGCGTGCACCGGTGCGACGTCGTGGTTCGCCGTCAGTCCACGGCGCACGGGAACGGCGCCACGCCGGGGTAGGCGACGCCCAGGCCCGCGCCTTCGTCCACGCGGTCGACGACACCCGCCGGGTTCGCCATCGCGGCGGCGACGAAATCGCGCACGCTGACGCCGTCGGCGGAGAGGGTGGTGAAGCGGGTGTCGTCGCGCAGCATGGTGTGGATCGACGCGGCCACCGCGGGAAGGAAGTAGCGGATGCCGGGCGTGCCCGCCTGCGCGCAGTAGGACGCGCGCATCGCATTCACCCACGGGACCGTGCCCGAGAAGAACGTGGTGCCGACCTGCGTCGAGTCCACCTGGTTCGACAGGTTCAGGAACTGCTGGAACGGCCCGGCGAGACGCGGCACGGTGGCATTCTGCAGGATCGGGCCGACGCCGCAGTTGCCGGCCTGGCAATACGGCGGGAGCATCGGCCGCACGTTCCAACCGAACGGGTTGGCATCCCCGCTGATCAGGGCGCCCAGCACCGCGACGCTCACCGGGCCACCGTTGTCGAGGGCAAGCGCCGAGTCCGGCACCGACGTCGTCTGCGCCCAGCCGAGCTCGTCCAGCATCCAGTGGTAGTTGTACTGGACGCCGAAGCCGCCTGCCGATTCGCCCGCGAAGAAGACCTCGAGCTGGTCGGGCTGCCAGCCCTCCGGCTCCGACTCGTCCATGGCCGCCCACAGCACGTCGCGGAGGTAAGCCAGGGCCGCTCGCACGTTCAGGCCGCCGTAGCGGTGAACGGTGATGCCCGGGAACACGCTCGTGGCGCCGCCGCCGATGTGCACGTCCTGCGTGCAGTACGGCAGGTAGAGCATCGTCCGTTCACTGAACGGGTTCACCGCCGGGTTCGTGGACAGGTAGCCGCCGTCGGGCTCTCCGTCGGTGGCGGCGAAGAGGCTCGGGGATGCGCTCAGGCAATCCGATTCGAAGATGCAGACGCCGCCGCCCTCCATGTCGGTCGCCACCTTCGCGAGCGGGCTGCCCGAAGGCGCCAGCCGCAGCCAGAACGCATAGTCGCTGCCATCGCCGCAGCGCGTCCCCGTCGTCGCCTGGTCGAGCTGCACGCGCACCCACTCCCCGCGCGGCGGCACCGGCACCGCGGGGCGCGGGCCGCAGTCGAGATCGAGCGGACCGGTGTCGGTGAAGGCGGTCGCGGTGGCGCACCGCGCCTGCGCGGCCGTGCGGGCGAGGAACTGCGAGGGCGAGAGCCCCACCACGGCCGGCAGATCGGGACACCGCGCGGCGATCGCCGCCTCGGCCTTCCCGCTGGCCCGGGCGATCGCCGCCTCGGTGGCGACGACGTCGCACGCGCCCCGCGCGTGGTCCTTCACGAGACAGCGCTTGTGCGCCTTCAGGATCGCCCGGGTGAACTTCGCGCCCTGGACGTAGGTGGCGTCCAGGCACGCCCCGGTGGCGGCATCGGAGGCGGCGAGGACCGCGGCATGCGGGCCCCCGAAGGCGCGCGCGGCGAGCGACGTCGCCTGCTGGCGGCACGCGGTCGCGAGGCGCGCGGCCAGGTCGGGTATCTGGGTCTGGGCGCCGTAGGCGAGCGCGTTCAGCGTCGTGGAGCGGCAGGCGCCGGTGTCGATCTTCCCGGCGATGGCCCCGAGCGTCTTGTCGATGGCGGCCTGCCCGGCGCTGCCGGCGACGCACGGCGCGCCGGTGCGGCGGTAGCACGACCGCAGCGCGGTCTGCACCCGCGTGGTGCAGGTCGCGAGGGTCTTGGCCACCGACACCTCGCACGTCCAGATGGGCCGTTCGAGCGGCGCGGCGAACGCTGGGCCGGCGACGGCCAGGGAGAGCGGGACGGCGAGGAGGGCGGCGACACGCATGCTGGGGACCCTACGGCGCTGCGGGCGGCGATGTCAAAGCGAAACCGGCGTCCGTGCATGGGCCGACCCGACCGGCCCCTTTCGCGCCCGCGCGGTCCTCGTCTATAGGAACGGGTGGCCGATGCTCGGCCGAGGAGGTTCTCCCGGTGTCCACTCCGTCCTTCGACGCTCCGCTGCTGATCGGCGCCCAGATCGAGGCACGCGCCAGCCACCCCGACGTCGCGAATCGCGTCTTTCTGCGCCAGCACGACCGCACCTGGACGTACCACCGCTACCGCGACGAGTGCGTCCGCCTGGCGCACCTGCTGCGCCGGCGCCTCGGCCCGATCGACGACCAGCGGCCCGGACACGTCGCGATGCTGCTCGAGAACCACCTCGAGCTGCTGGCGCTCTACGGCGGCTGCGCCTACGCCGGCGCGACGCTCTTCGGCGTCAACACCGGGCTGCGCGGCGAGACCCTCCAGGGCGTGCTGAACCAGTCGCGCGCGCGCGTGCTGGTGGTCGACCAACGGCTCTGGCCCGAGGTCGAGCGCATCCGGAGCGGACTCGCCCACGTGGCGGCGGAGAACATCCTCGTGCTGCGCACGCACGGGGACGCGTTCGACGCGACCGACCTCGCCGCCGCGCTCGCCGCCGAAGTCGGCCCCGCGGACCGCTCGCTGGACGCGCCCGGCGTCGACGTGAATCCCATGGCGCCGCACATGGTGATCTACACGTCGGGCACCACGGGCCTGCCGAAGGGGATCAACAACAACCACTTCAAACTGCTCGCGATCGGCATGGCCGTCTCGGGCAATCTGGGCCTGGGCATCGATGACGTCGGCTACGCCAACATGCCGCTCTTCCATTCCAACGCCATTTTCCTCGGCTTCCAGCCGGCCTTCCACGTCTGTGGCGCCATCGCCCTGCGCGAGCGGTTCAGCGCGTCCAACTTCGCGCCGGACGTCTTCGCCCACGGCGTCACCTACTGGAACTACGTGGGCGAGCCGGTGCACTACGTCCTCGCGGCCGTCGAGAAGGCGTACGGCGGCGATCCCGCGCGCATCCGCGCGGAACTGACGAATCACCCAGAGAACACCCTGCGGTACGCCGTCGGCAACGGCGCGGCCGCCCCCGACATCGAGCGCTTCATGGAGTGGTTCGGCCTGGAAGACATGTTCGAGCTGTACGGCTCCACCGAGGCGGCGATCAGCACCTTCCGCAAGAAGGGCGACCCCCGCGGCTCGGTGGGCGAGATCACCGATCCGACCGTGCAGATCCTGAGCGAGCGGGGCGCCCCGTGCCCGCCCGCCCGACTCGACCCCGACGGCAAGATCACGAACTACGCCGAGGCGGTGGGCGAGATCTGCCGCGTCGCCCCGGACACCGGGCTCTTCCAGGGATACTTCGACAATCCCGAGGCCAACGACGCCAAGTATCGCGACGGCGTCTATCACTCCGGCGACCTCGGCCACGTGCTCGAGCAGGGCGGCCGCCGCTTCCTCTTCTTCGACGGCCGCACCGACGACTGGATCCGCAAGGACGGCGAGAACTTCTCGGCCCTGCAGGTGGCCCGGCTGGTGCAGGAGCACCCCGACGTGCAACTCGCCGCCGCCTACGGCGTGCCGTGCGCGGTCTCGGACGAGCTGGTCATGGTGGCGCTCAAGCTGCGGCCCGGCGCCGCCTTCGATCCCGCGGCGTTCTTCGCGTTCTGCGATCGCCAGGTCACCGAGGGCGGCATGGATCGCAAGTGGTTCCCGGACTTCGTCCGGCTCGTCCCGGAGTTCGAGTACACCAAGACCGAGAAGATCCTGGTGCGGAACCTCAAGCGCGTCCACTTCGACCGCACCCGGCTCCCCGACGAGCCGCTCTACTGGCGCCGCCGCGGCGACACCGCGTTCAAGCCGCTCACGGCGGAGGACTATGCGGCGCTGCGCGCCGAATTCGCCGCCGCCGAGCGGCTGGAGCAGCTCGATCGCTGACCGCCCCGGCGTGCGTCCCGCACGAGCGGATCAGGTCGGCGGCCGCGCACCGCGGGGCGGGCGCGCCCTCGTGCCGGCGCTGCTCGCACTGCTGATCGCCGGCGCCGCCCGGGCGGCGGAACCAGAACCCTGCCCGGAGTACGCCCCCCGTGCCGAGCGCACGGGCCGGGTGCCGGCGCCGCTCGCCGAGTTGTCGGGGCTGGCCGCGAGCCGCCTGCACCGGGGCGTGTTCTGGGCCCACAACGACTCCGGCAACGCCCCCGTGCTCCGGGCGATGCGCGCCAACGGCACGATCGTGGCCACCTGCCCGTTGCGCGGGGTCCGCGTCCGCGACCTCGAAGACATCGCGGTCGGGCCCTGCAGCGCCGGCGGCGCGGACAGCTGCATCTACCTGGGCGACATCGGCGACAACGGCCGGCGCCGCAAGAACGCGCAGCTCCTGAAGGTCCGCGAGCCTGCCCAACTGCGCGACCAGCCATTGCTGCCCGTCACCTTGCCGTTCCGCTACGCGGACGGCCCGCGCGACGCCGAGGCGCTGCTCGTCGACCCCCGGTCGGCGCGGGTGTTCGTCGTCGCGAAGAGCCTGCTGTCGCTGGGCGACGTCTACCGCATCGAACAGCTGGGCGCCCGCGACGGCGGCACGGCGGTCCGCGTCCGCACGCTGCGCCCGCCCCGGCAGTACGACGCCGCGACCACGGGCGGCGACGCCCACCCGAGCGGGACCCGTCTCATCCTCCGCACGTATACCGGCGCGTGGGAGCTGCGCAGCCCGAACGCCCGGTCGTTCGAGGACGTGCTGGAGGCCGAACCGGTCGCGGTGCCCGACGCCGCGCAGCCACAGGGCGAGGCCATCTCCTACACCGCCGACGGCCGGGGCTACCTGCTCGGCGGCGAGCGGGCCGGCAGCCCGCTCTACCGCGTCCATTGCGCCACCGACTGAGGGCGTGGGCCGCTCGCCCGACGCCGACCCGCTCGCTATACCCCCGCCTCGTGCGCGACCGTCCGACGACCGCCACCGTGTTGCTCGCCGCCGCCGCGTGCTGGGCCCTCGGCTGCGCCCGGCGCGCGGAACCCCCGCCGCCCAGCACCCATGCGCCGGAGCTGGCGCTGCGCACGGTGCCGGCGCGGGGCGCCACCTACCAGCCGGAGGAGTACCTGCAGCTGGTCGCCACCCGCATCCACATCGCACGCCCGCAGCACAGCGCCTTCTGGCGCGCCGTCGGATCGAACTTCGTCAGCCGGTCCACCAGCGCCATCCTCACCGTCGGCATCCAGCTGAATGGCCAGACGGTGGGCGTGCTGCCGCTCGCCAGCGTCAAGATGACGTCGGGCGCCGTCGCGCGCGAGGTGAAGGCCAACCAGCCGCTGGGGCCACCGCTGCGGTTGCAGCGCGGCGACCAGGTCACGCTGCAGGCGAGCCTGGTCGAGGCATCGGAGGAGGCCGAGACCCGGCTGGTCAACTCCGCCAAGACGCTCGGCTCGCTGGCGTCCGTGCCCGTGTCGACGGCGGTGCCCGGCGGCGGCGCGGCGTTCGAGCTGGCGGGGCAGTTCTGGCAGCTGGCCCGCGTGGCCGGCAAGCCGCAGGACGTCACGCTCAAACGCGAGGGCGGCCTCGACCGGCCGCTCTGGGAGGTGGCGCGCATCGAGCTCGTGCCGGTCACCGACCTGGTCCAGTTCGACGAGGAACGCGCCCGGCTCCTCGACCCCGAGCATCCGTCGCGCGACGGCGACCCGACGTTCGTCGTCATCGAGGTGCAGCGGCGCAGCCAGCTCTACGACCCCAACCTGGTGTTGAACGAGCCGTCCCCGATCCGCGGGAAGATCGCCATCTTCCTCGACGAGATGCGGGAAGGGGGTGACGTCGAGAAGGTGAAGAGCTGCCGGCGGCTGCGGCGCTTCCTCCGCACCACGGTCGGCGTGAACACCGCCGACGAAACCGCCATCGTCCTGGCCGCACTGCGCGAGACCGGCTACGACCCCGATCGCAGCCAGGCCCACCTCGACGGCTGCCTGTCCGACCAGGACGTGCGGGCGGCCCGCGCCGCCGGGTTCCGCTGGGGCAGCTGCAGCGCGTCGGCGGCATGCGAGCTGGCCCGGTCGTTCGCCGAGGCGTGGTTCGCACGCCGCCCGCTGGCGCCGCTGGCGGCGGCGCCGCTCGCGGTGCACGACCGCCTGACGCACGACGGGACGCGCGAGGACCTCGACCCGGGCCAGTTCCCCGAGCTGTTCCAGCTCGAGCCGGGCTGGGAGCCTCCCGCCCCCGCCTCGGACGCCACCGCCTCGTTCCGCGGCGTGGTGACCCGGGAGGGTCAGTCCCGACCGGCCCGCGTGCGCGTGTCGGTGACGTGGGACGGCCGCGGCGCGCCCCGCGTCGCGCGCCTCGACCTCTGCGACCCGGCGGCGCCCGGGTGCGACTGACGCACGCGATCAGCGCAGCGCGATGCCGACCGCCGCTTCCAGCTCGGCCAGCGCCGTATCCGGATCGTCGACCTTGATGGTGGTCATGCCGAAGGCCCGGGCCGCCTTGAGATT
Source organism: uncultured delta proteobacterium (assembly GCA_963851365.1). GTDB lineage: Bacteria > Desulfobacterota > Binatia > DP-6 > DP-6 > CAVQLX01. Next base: position 465,115 of record CAWKPA010000005.1, read on the forward strand.
GTGGCCGATGTCGTCGAGGAAGATGGTCTCGGGCGGCGTCACCCCCAGCTCGCGGCACACCAGATCGTAGATGCGCGGATCGGGCTTGCGCAGCCCGACCACGGCAGACTCGACGAACACGTCGAACCACGGGCGCAGCACACGCGTCCCCGCGTCCTCGCTGATCCAGTTGTTGGTGAGCGCCGCGACCTTGAGGGCGGCGGCGCGCAGGCGCGCGATGGCGCCGAGCATCGCCGGGCGAGGCCGCGCGATCTCGGCCACCCGCCGCATGAGCTCCCGCGCGTCGACGGCGACGCTGGCGGCGGCGCAGTCCGCCTCGAACAGCGGATAGAACGCCTCGAGCACCAGTTCCCCCCGCTCGAGCCGCGCCCACGCCCCCGTGGGGCCGGCGCCCACGACGACGTGGTTCAGCGCGTTGCGCGCCAGGCCGTGCTCGCGTTCGTAGGCCGCGATGGCGTGCAGCGGCGACCCGGTCACCACCCCGCCGATGTCGAACACGACCGCCCGGTGCCGGGTCATACCAGGTGCCGTCCGCCGTCGACGCGGATCGACTCGCCGCTCACGAAGTCCGTCTCCACGAGGAAGACGACCGCCTTCGCGATCTCCTCCGCCCCACCCCACCGCCCGAGCGGCGTCGCGCGGCGCACCTCGGCATCCTCCTCGGCCGTCAGCTCGGGCGGCGCCAGGATCGGCCCCGGGGCGATGGCGTTCACCAGGATCTCGGGCGCCAGCTCGAGCGCCAGGCTCTCGGTGACGGCGGTGACCGCCGCCTTCGACACGTAGTACGGGGTGTAATCCCGGTAGCGCGGCCGGCCACTCACCGGGAGCCAGTCGCTCACGTTGACGATCCGGCCCGCGCCGGCGCGCCGCATGGCCGGCGCGGCGTGGAGCGCGAACAGAAACGCGCTGCGCGCGTTCGCGTCGATCGCCGCGGAGAAGGTCGCCGCACCGGCCTGCGCCAGCGGCGTGCGGTCGTACGTGGACGCCAGATTCACCAGGACGTCGAGGCGGCCGAGCGCGTCCTCGGCCCGCCGCACGGCGGCAGCCACCTGCGCCTCGTCGGTGGCGTCGGCCTGGATCACCTCGGCCCGCACGCGCGCCGCGCGCGCCGCGCGCGCCGCCGCCTCGGCCGGCGCGCGCGACGCCCGGTACGTGAGGGCGACCGAGCAGCCGCGCCGGGCAAGCGCCAGCGCCACCACTTCCCCCATGCGCGCGCCCCCGGTGACGAGCGCGACCTTGCCGGCAACGTCCATGCGGCCCGGGGTTAGCGGCTGGCCGCGGCCGGTGCAACGCGGCGACCGCTCACCCGGGCAGATACAACCGGGCGTGCGCCGCGCCCGCGGTCGCGGCCGAGCGCGCCGCCTCGAGCTCCTCGGCGAGCACGCGCGGCAGCCGGACCACGCTCTCGACGATGCGGATCTCGGGCACGTGCCGCGACAGGTCCGCGGGCGTGTGCTCGTCGTGCCGGATGCCGCGCAGGCGCTGGAAGGCGGCCAGGACGCGGGGTGCCATCGGCGCCACCGTGGTGCCGCGGATGGCGAGCACCCGATGGCTGGGGGCCGCCAGCGCGAGGTAGGCCGCCCCATAGGCGCCGCCGCCGAGCACACAGACCAGCGGGTGACCGAGAAGCCGCGCCGCCACCATCGCGCGCAGGCACTCGGCGAGCGCGCGCGGCAGCCCCGCCCGCTCGGCCTGCAGCTCGCTCGCGTGGCCGCGGCAGAAGACGAAGGTGACGATCGGCACCGGGGTACGGCGGCGCGACTCGTGCGCCAGCTGGACCACGCGTACGACGGCGCGCGCCTCCGCGACGCCGATGCCGAGGTGCGAGCGCTCCGGACCGATGATCATCGCCATCACCTCGCGCCCCGCCAGCTCGCCCCAGGCGGCGTGCACGTGCCCGGCGCGGAAGCTGGGCCCGGTCGGGCGCCATTGGCGGCGGAAGGAGTAGGCGAACAGGTCGCGGCGGCGGGCGGAGCGGTCACCGTCGGCGCCGGGCGTCGGCCCCGCGTCGAACTGGGCGAGCAGGCCATCGGTGACCGCGGCGCTGTGCGCCAGGACCTGCGCGGCGGCGCGGGCGTGCGGCCGCTGTGCGAGCCAGGCGGCGAGCTGCGCCCGGACGGCGGCCGGCTGGTCGGGCACCATCGCGTCGGCGTGGCCGGCGCGAACCCGCGCCGCCGCCGCCATCACCGCGCGCGCCGCCGCCTCGCTGGCGGGCGCCTTCGGGTGGTCGAGCAGCTGCGGCCCGGTGAGGCCCCAGAGCGCGTCGGCGGTCAGCGCGGTCCGCTGCCCGGCGCAGGCGATCACCGACGGCGCCCCGAAGCAGCCACGCGGACCGCTGATCAGGCTCGCCACCGGCACGCCGAGGAGCCCGAGCCGCGTCAGGGCGACACCCACCGCCGACGCCGCCGCCAGCGCCGCCGGGCCCTCCTGCACGCGGACGCCGCCGGTGTCCCAACACACCGCGACGCCGGCGTTGCGCTCTTCGGCCGCGGCGAGCAGGTGACTCAGCTGGCGCGCCTCCGCCTGGCCGACGGTCCCGCCGCGGCGGCGGCCGTCGGTGAGCGCGAGCAGGACACGACGGCCGCCGAGACGGGCACGCGCCGTGAGCAGCGCGGTGCGCTCGGGGTCCCCGGGCGGCAGCACCTCGAGCGTGCCGGGGTCGGCCAGCGCCTCCGCGCGAGCGGCGACGGACAGGGCGGAGAAGGAGCGTGGCGTCATGGCACGGGGCGGCCTCATGCCTCTACGCGCGACCCGCGCGGTACTCAACACGCGGGGCGGGCGACTCGCCGCCGGTTGTCACCCGCGGATCCGGGCGATATCGTCCCACCGGTGCGGGTGACGGTGAACGACGAGCCGCGATCGCTCCCCGACGGCGCGACCGTCGCCGACCTGGTCGCGGCCCTCGCGCTCGGGCCACGGCGAATCGCCGTCGAGGTGAACCGTGCCGTCGTGCCGCGTGCCGAGTACCCGGCCACCCCGCTGCGCGACGGCGATGTCGTCGAAGTCATCCATTTCGTCGGAGGCGGCTGAAACCATGGGCACATCCGATCCCTTCGTCCTCGCGGGCCGCTCCTACCAGTCGCGCCTGATCGTCGGCAGCGGCAAGTACCGCTCCTTCGACGAGACCCGGCGCGCGACCGACGCCGCGCGGCGCCGAGATCGTCACCGTGGCCGTGCGGCGCGTGAACATCACCGACCCCGGCAAGGACAACCTGCTCGACCACCTGCCCCTCGACCGCTTCACGCATCCTCCCGAACACGGCCGGCTGCTACACGGCCGACGACGCCGTCCGCACGGCCGCCTCGCACGCGAGGCCGGCGTCGGCACATTGGTGAAGCTCGAGGTCATCGGCGACGAACGGACGCTCTTCCCCGACGTCCCGGCCACGCTCGACGCGGCCCGCCAGCTGGTCGGCGGACGGCTTCAAGGTGCTGCCCTACGTCACCGACGATCCGGTCGCCTGCAAGCGCCTCGAGGACCTGGGCTGCGTCGCCGTCATGCCGCTCGCCGCGCCGATCGGCTCGGGGCTCGGCATCCGCAACCCGTTCAACCTGCGCATCATCGTCGAGCAGAGCCGCGTACCGGTGATCGTCGACGCCGGCGTCGGCACCGCGTCGGACGCCGCCGAGGCGCTGGAGCTCGGCTGCGACGCCGTGCTGATGAACACCGCCATCGCCGGCGCGCACGATCCGGTGCTCATGGCCGAGGCCATGCGGCTCGGCGTCGAGGCGGGGCGCAAGGCGTTCCTCGCCGGCCGCATCCCGGCCAAGCTGCACGCCACCGCGTCGAGCCCGCTCGACGGTCTCATCCGGTGACCCCACGGCTGGTCCTGGTCACCGACCGCCGGGCCACCGGCGGCCGGGACCTCGCCGACGTCGTCGCCGCCGCGCTCGACGCCGGGCTACCGGCGGTGCAGCTCCGCGATCGCGACCTGCCGGGCCGAGTCCTGTTCGAGGTCGCCGAGCGGCTGCGCGCGCTCACGGCGGCGCGCGGCGCCTTGTTCTTCGTGAACGACCGTGTCGACGTCGCCGTCGCGGTCGGGGCCGACGGTGTGCACCTCGGTGGCGGCTCCATGCCGGTCGACGCGGTCCGCCCGCTGTCTCCCAGCGAGGGCCGGGTCGGCGTCTCGACCCACGACGCGGCGGCGTGCGCCGCGACGACGGCCGACTTCGCGTTCTTCGGCCCGGTGTGGGCGACGCCGTCCAAGGCCGCCTTCGGCGAGCCTCAGGGCACGGCGCGGCTGCGCGCCGCGGTGGACGCCGCACGCGTGCCGGTGCTCGCCATCGGCGGCGTGACCGCCGCCCGTGTGTCCGAGGCGCGCCAGGCCGGCGCCGCCGGCGTGGCCGTGATTCGTGCCGTCCTCGCCGCCGAGGACCCCGCGGCCGCGACACGCGCGCTCCTCCGTGCGCTGAGGTGACCCCGGCGGGCGTGGCGCGCCCTTCACACGCGCCGCCGCCGCCCGGTCGGCACGGGCCCTCGCGCCGTGCGGCGCGCCGCACGGCCGCTTCACGGTACGCCGCAAGCCACGCGCGCCAGCACCGGCATTGGACTTGCTGTCCGCGCCCTCGTCCCGCGGGGACGAGGGAGGCGCACGATGCCGGGGGCAGGCGAACGACGGCACCATCCGGTCGAGCGGCGCAGCGATCGCCGTTGGTGCGCCGTCGCGCTGGCGGCGGCGCTGATGCTGCCCGCGCCGGCGGTGGCCAGCCGAGCGGCGCCGCGGCGGCCGAATCTCCTCCTGATCACCGCGGACGACCTCAACGGCGACTCCATGGGCTGGACCGGGCAGACCGCGATCGCCACGCCCGCGCTCGACCGCCTCGCCGCGACCAGCCATCGGTTCGTCAACGCGCACGTCACCGCGCCGATCTGCCAACCGTCGCGCGCCGCGCTCATGACCGGACGGGTCCCGCACCGCAGCGGCGCGCTCGGTTTCGACCCCGTCCGGCACGACGTCCCCACGTTGGTCGAAGTCCTGCGCGCGCACGGGTACTTCACCGCGGCCATCAACAAGCTGCGTCACCTGCAGCCGGCGTCGAAGTTCCCATGGGACCTGGCGCTCCATGGCTCCGGGCGGCGGCCGCACGCCGCCGCGATCCAGGTCGCCCGCTGCCTCGCCGCAGCCAGGCGAGCCGGGCGGCCGTTCTTCGTCAACGTCAACCTGACCGATCCGCACCGCCCGTTCCGTCACCACGCCCGGCCAGCGTGGCGCGCGCTGCGCGTTCCGGCGTTCCTGGAGGACTTGCCGCCGATCCGGGCCGAGCTGGCGGCCTACCTCGGCAGCGTGCGACGCCTCGACGCCGGGGTCGGCGCCGTGCTCGCCACGCTGGCCGCAGCCGCCGACGCCGACGACACCGTCGTCGTCTTCCTCTCCGACAACGGCATGTCGTTTCCGTTCGCCAAGGCGACGGTCTACGCCAACGGCACCTGGGCCCCGGTGCTCCTGCGCCACGCGGCCCTGCCGCCGCCGGCGACGCACACCGAACTGGTGAGCAGCGTCGACCTCATGCCGACCGTCCTCGCGCTGCTCGGTGTGCCGGCGCCCGACGGCATGGACGGCCGGTCATGGGGCCCCCTGCTCCACGGCGTGCCGGAGCCCGGCCGCGATCTGGTCGTGACCCATGTGCAGACCGTGCGCAGCGGCGCCGCGTTTCCGCAGCGGTGCGTACGCACCCGCACCCGTTCGCTCATCTACCACGGGTGGAGCGGCGGGACCGTGCGGTTCGCGGCGGAACCACTCGCGGGGCGCTCGTTCGCCGCCTTGCACCGGACCGCCCGCCACGACCCGCGCGTCGCGCAACGCGTCCGACAGCTGCGGGCGGGCGCCCCGCTCGCCCTCTACGACCTCGAGCGAGACCCGGGCGAACGGCGGAACCTGCTCCATGTGCCGGCCTACCGCGGCGACGTCGCCCGGCTCGCGGCGGCGCTCCTGGCCCACATGGAGCGCACCGGCGATCCGGAGCTGGCGGGATTCCGCGCGATCGCGCCGCCGCCTTGACGCCGTCGCGGGCCGGCCGGATCGGCGGCGGCGTTGACCCAGGGCACGCGCCTGTATAGCGGGGCACGAGCACGGAGGAGGCCCGGAGATGAGCTGCATCTTCTGTCGCATCGTGGCGGGCGAGATCGCCGGAGAGATCGTCGCCAGCGACGCCGCGGGCGTCGCGTTTCTCGACGTCCAACCGCTGGCCGACGGCCATACGCTGGTCGTGCCGCGCGCGCACGTGGCCACCCTGGAAGCGCTGGAGCCCGACATGGCGGACGGACTCTTTCGCCTGGTCCGCCGGCTCGCCGGGCCCGTGCGAGAGGCGGTCGGCGCCGCCGGCACCACGATAGGCGTCAACAACGGCAGTGCCACGGGGCAAACCGTCCCCCACGTCCACGTGCACATCGTGCCCCGCTGGCCGAACGACGGCGCGGGCTCGGTGCACACGATCTTCCCACACCGCGCCACCCGGCCCCTGCCCGAGGTGGGGACCGCCATCCGAACGGTCGTCGGCGGATGAGCCACGACGACCTCGCCGACCGGACCTTGGTCCGCGCGGCGTTCGCGCAGTCGATCATTCGTGGACTCGGCGAGTCTCCCCGCTGGCTGTCGTGTCGGTACCTGTACGACGCCGAGGGCAGCGCACTGTTCGAGGCCATCACCCGACAGCCGGAGTACTACCTGACGCGCGTCGAGGACGCGCTCCTCGCCGCCCATGCCCCGGCGCTGCGTGCGCACGCCGGCCGGAGCACCCTGGTCGAGCTGGGCGCGGGCAACGCCAGCAAGACGCGGCATCTGCTCCGGGCCTGGACCGCTGGCCCCGAGCCCGCCCGCTACGTGCCCGTCGACATCAGTCGCGACGCCCTGGCGGCGGCGTGCATCGCCCTCGACACCGAGTTCCCGTCCCTCGAAGTGGCCGGGCTCGCCGGGACCTACGAGCAGGCCTTCGCCCGGCTGCGCGAGCTGTCGCCGCTCGTGCTCCTCTTCCTGGGCAGCAGCCTCGGCAACCTGAACCGCCGCGAAACCGCCGGCCTGCTCGCCCACGTCGCGGAGGCGCTGTCGCCCGGCGATCACTTGCTCCTCGGCCTCGATCTGGTGAAGGAGCCCGGCGTCCTCGAGGCGGCGTACAACGACGCAGCCGGCGTGACCGCCGCCTTCACGCGCAACCTGTTCGCCCGCATGAACCGCGACCTCGGAACCCGGCTCGACCTGGACGCCATCGAGCACGTCGCCTACTGGAACGCGCAGCTCGAGCAGATCGACATCTTCGCCCGCTTCACCCGCCCAGCCACGATCGACCTGCCCGAGTTCGGCCACCGCTTCCGCCTGGCCGCCGGCGAGGTGATCCACACCGAAGTGAGCCGAAAGTTCCGCGTCCCGGAGATGGTCGCGGTCGCCGCACGGCACGGCTTCGACGCGGCGGCGACGTTCACCGACGCCGCGCAGGCGTTCGCCCTGCTGCTGCTCCGGCGGCGGGCCGCCGCCGCCCGCCCGCCGCGGCGGCTGGTGGCGGAGCGGGTGTTGACCGACGCGCGCACCCGGACACTCGAGCTGGTCGGACCGCTCGACGAAGCGCAACTCGTCACCCAACACAGCCCGCTGATGAGCCCGATCGTCTGGGATCTGGGGCACATCGCCAACTTCGAGGAGCAGTGGGTCCGGCGCGCACACGAGCCACGCGAGCGGCGCGACGACACCGCCCGCCGCCGCGACCAGCTCTACGACGCCGTCGCCCACCCGCGCGCCACCCGCAGTCGGCTCCCGCTGCTGGAACGGGGCGCCTGCCTGCAGTACCTGCACGACACGCGGCAGGCCACGCTGGCGCTGCTCGCCGGCGCGGAGTTCCCCGCCGACGACCCCCTGCTGGCGGAGGGGTTCGTCCACCTGATGCTCGCCCAGCACGAGGCGCAGCACGGGGAGACCATCCTGCAGACCATCCAGTTGATCGACGATCTCGTCTACGAACCGCCGCGGCGTCGCGAGCCGAGCGGCCCGCTCATCCCGGTCGACGAGGGGGCGGAAGCCATGGTTCCCGCCGGCTGGTTCGTGATGGGGACGAACGATCCGCTGGTGTACGACAACGAGCGGCCCGCCCACGAAGTCCGCGTCGAGCGCTTCTGCATCGACGTCCATCCGACGACCAACGGCGCCTTCCTCCGTTTCGTGGCCGACGGCGGCTACCATCGCCGCGAGCTCTGGGCCCCGGAAGCCTGGCGCTGGCGGCTCGAGAGCGGCGTCACACAACCCGCCCAGTGGCGGGAGGCGAGCGACGGCGGATGGCACGAGGTCGCCTTCGGCCGGCTCGCGCCGCTGGCGCTCGATCAGCCGGTGATCCACGTCTCCTGGTACGAGGCAGACGCCTACGCCCGCTGGGCGGGCAAGCGGCTGCCGACCGAGGCCGAATGGGAGAAGGCCGCGGCGTGGGACCTGGAGCACGGGACGGCCCGCCGCCTCCCGTGGGGCGCGACACCGCCCACCCCCGACCTCGCCAATCTCGACCAGGTCACGTTCGCGCCCGCCGCCGTCGGCGCCTATCCGCAGGGGGCGAGCTATTTCGGCTGCCAGCAACTGCTGGGTGACGTGTGGGAGTGGACGGCGACCGACTTCGAGGCGTATCCCGGCTTCCAGCCCTTCCCGTACCCGGAGTACTCCGCGATCCATTTCGGCAAGGGCTACAAGGTGTTGCGGGGTGGCGCGTGGGCGACGCGGCCGCTGGTGGCCCGGACCACGTTCCGCAACTGGGACCTGCCGCAGCGCCGCCAGATCTTCGCCGGCTTCCGCTGTGCCCGCGACGCCTGAGTCGCTGCGGCGAGCGTTGGGCGCACTGCCCCTCGTCGTCGACACGGCCTGGGCGGCGGTCGAGGCCGCCGCGGTGCCGTCGTATCCGGACGAGCCGCGCCCACACTCCGTCGTCCGCCTCGCGGGCGCGGGCGCGGTCGGCTGCGGGGAACACGTCGGCTGGACGCTGGCGGCGCACGAGCGGTGCCGGGACCGCACCCTGCCGCGCGCCCCGCGCGGCCGGTGGCGACTCGACGACTGGAGCGCGGCGCTCGCCGCGGTGGCGGAGGAGCCCTACGATCGCGCCGCGCTGGAGGCGGCGGCCATCGACCTGGCGCTCCGGCAGTGTGGCACGAACATCTTCGCCCTCGCCGGGGAGACGCCTCGTCCGCTGCGCTACGTGGTGTCGTTCGGGCGCGGCGCGGACCCGGCCGCGGAGGCGCGACGGCACGGCCCGGTCGAGCTGAAGGTCGACGCCGACCCGGCCTGGGACGACGCGACGTTCGACGCGCTCGGCGCCGCGGGCCGGGTGGCCGTGCTCGACTGGAAGGCGGCTGGCACGCGCGCCGGATCACGAGCGAGCGCACCGCCGGCTGCCCGACGCACTGGTCGAGGACCCCCGCTGGGACGCCGGGCCGTGGTCCGCGAGCCTCCTGCGCCGGCTGAGCGCCGACACGCCCATTCGCCACCGCGACGACATCGCGCGGCTCCCCGTCGCGCCCGTCGCGGTGAACCTGAAGCCCGCGCGCATGGGCGGCGTCCTCGCGGCGCTCGACGCCGCCATGACCTGCGCGGCGCATGGCATCGCGCTCTACATGGGCGGCATGTTCGAGATCGACGTCGGTCGTCGTCAGCTCCAGGCGCTGGCCGCCCTCCTCTGCCCCGACGGGCCGAACGACGTGGCCCCGATCGCGCGGGCGAACGCGACCGCTGCCCGCCCCGAGCGGCTCGCGGTCGACGACGCCGCGCCGGGATTCGGCGGATGAGCGACGCGTTCGTCGCCTGGGAGGCGGCGTCGGTGCACGTCGACGGCGGGCGGGCCATCCTCGACCGCCTCACGCTGGCGGTGCGCGAAGGCGAAACCCTCGGGTTGATCGGGCGCAGCGGCTCCGGCAAGACCACCGCGCTCCGCTTGGTGAACGCCCTCGTGCTGCCGACCGCCGGCGTCGTGCGGGTCGCGGGCCGCGCCACCACCGATTGGGACCCCATCCAGCTCCGCCGCCGCACCGGCTACGTGATCCAGGAGATCGGCCTCCTGCCGCATCTGACGGTAGCCGACAACGCCGGCATCGTCCCGGAACTCGAAGGCTGGGAGGCGGCGCGCCGCCGGGCCCGGGTGGCGGAGCTGCTGCACCTGGTCGGGCTGGCGCCCGACACGTTCGGACGGCGCTACCCCCACGAGCTGTCTGGCGGCCAGCGGCAGCGCGTGGGGGTGGCGCGCGCGCTCGCCGCCGACCCGCCGCTGCTGCTCCTCGACGAGCCCTTTGGCGCGCTGGACCCGATCACGCGCCGCGAATTGCAGGAGGCGTTCCGGGAGCTCCAGCGCCGGCTGCGCAAGACCGCCGTGTTCGTCACCCACGATCTGCGCGAAGCGGCGCGCGTGGCCGACCGGTGGGCCCTGCTCGACGCGGGCGCGCTGCTCGCGACCGGAACCCCGGACGAGCTGGCGGCGTCGGCCGATCCCGCGGTACGCGCGTTCCTCGACGCGGGGAGGGGATGCGTGATCGCGGAGATCGTCGCGGAGACGGGCCGGCACCTGCTGCTCGTGGCGGTGTCCGTGGGCGCCGCCACCCTGATCGGCGTGCCGCTCGGCATCGCCCTCACGCGCCGCCCGGCCTGGCAACGCTGGGTGCTGGGCGCGGTCAACGCCATCCAGACCGTGCCCAGCCTGGCGCTCTTCGGCCTGCTGATTCCGGTCCCGTTCGTGGGAGGGATCGGGATGCGCACCGCGCTCGTGGCGCTCACCCTCTACGCACTGCTGCCAGTGCTCCGGAACACCGTGGTGGGAATCGGCGGCGTGGACCCCGCGGCGCGCGAAGCCGGTCGCGGCCTCGGCATGACCGGCGCGCAGCTCTTGCGACGCGTCGAGCTGCCGCTCGCCGCGAGCACCATCCTCGCGGGCATCCGCCTCGCCACCGTGATCGGCATCGGGCTCGCCACCATCGCCGCCGCCATCGGGGCGGGCGGGCTCGGGGTGTTCATCTTCCGGGGGGTCGCCATGGTCGACAACCGCACCATCCTGGCCGGCGCGTTGCCGGCAGCGGCGCTGGCGCTCGCCGCCGACACGGCCCTTGGCGCGCTCGAGCGCCGGCTCCGACCGCCGCGATGAGGGCCCTGCTCGCGGTCGGCCTGGCGGTCATCGCCGCCTGCGGTGGCGGCGACCGTGTCGTGGTGGGGTCCAAGAACTTCACCGAGCAACGCGTGCTGGGCGAGCTCGTGGCGCAGGCGCTCGAGCGGTCCGGCCTCGCGGTCGAACGCCGCTTCGACCTCGGCGGGACGTTCGTCTGCGACGCCGCGTTACGGGCCGGGCAGATCGACGTCTACGTCGAGTACACCGGCACGGCGCTGACGGCGATCCTGAAGGAGCCGCCCGACACCGACCCGGCCCGCGTCCTCGCGCGGGTGCGAGAGGCCTATGCCCCCGCCGGACTGATCTGGACGGCGCCCCTCGGCTTCGACAACACGTTCGCCCTGGTGGTCCGGCCAGACGTGCCGGCGCGCACGATCAGCGAGGCCGTCGGCCCCGCCGCCGCGTGGTCGGCGGCGGTCGGCTACGAGTTCCAGCAACGGCCGGACGGCTACCCGAACCTGGCCCGCGTCTACGGACTGCGCTTCGCCCGCATCCGGACGATGGACCTCGGCCTCCTCTACCGCGCGCTCGCCGACCGGCAAGTGGACCTGGCGGTCGGCAGCGCCACCGACGGCCTGATCGACCGCTTCGGGTTCGTCGTGCTCGCGGACGACCGGCGCGCGTTCCCGCCGTACGAGGCGGCGCCGGTGGTTCGCCAGGCCGCCCTCACCCGGTTTCCTTCGCTGGAACAGACACTTGCCACACTCGGCGGCCGGCTGCCCGTCGCCACCATGCGGCGGCTCAACCGGGCCGTGGACGCCGACCACCGCGCGCCGGCCGACGTGGTCCGGGAGGTTTTGGCGAATGGCTTTTGAACAGGTATTGAAAAGCAACCGACCGGGTGGTAGCAAATCGGCACGCCGGGAGGTCCTGGCCCACGTCAATTCGACGCCGGCTGAATGGCACATCTCCTGCTTGGAGGAACGACATGTTCGACACGACATCGACGGCCGCAGCCGTACAATCCACTTCCGAGACCGCTCCGGAGCCGCTCCGCATGGAACTCGCTCCGGAGCTGGTCCTTCCAGCCCAGTACCAGACCGGGTTCCGCAACGACTCGTCGCTGTGCCCCGAGAAGCGTCTGATGCTCGCAGTCCTCGAGGAGGCGGTGGGCGACTACCAGCGCTACCTCGTCGCGACCGGCAACGAGGCGCGGCGCCTCTTCCAGGACGCCGAGGACTGGCTCGCCTCCGAAGACGTCGAGTGGCCGTACTCGTTCGTCAACATCTGCAACGCGCTCGGGCTCGACGTCGGCTACGTGCGGGCGGGGCTCACGCGGTGGCGCGACGCCCAGCGTGCCCGCTTCGCTCGCGGCGAACCCGTGGTGCGCATCCAGCTCCGCCGGGTGGCCGGGATTCGAAGCAAGGCCACCGGACGTGCACCGGTTGGCCGCACCCGTTCGCGGTGGTAGGGAGTCGGGCGTGTCCCAGCCCGTCGCGCCGCCGCTCGTCCTGATCACCGGCGCGACGGGTTACGTGGGGGGGCGCCTGTTGCCCGCCCTACAGCAGGCGGGCGCTCGTCTGCGGTGCATGGCGCGACGGCCGGAATTCCTTCGCAATCGCGTCGGCCCGACCGTCGAGGTCGTCCAGGGGGACTGCCTGGACGAGAATTCCCTGCCCCCCGTCCTGCAGGGGGTCCATACCGCATACTACCTCGTCCACTCCTTGGGGGCGGGGGAGTCCTTCGAAGAACATGACCGGCGGGCGGCGCAGAACTTCGGCGCGGCGGCCCGCGCCGCGGGAGTCCGGCGCATCATCTACCTTGGCGGCCTGGGGCACGGCGGCGAGACCCTGTCGCCCCACCTGCGGAGTCGCCACGAGACCGGCGACGCGCTGCGCGACGGCGGCGTGCCCGTGGTCGAGCTGCGTGCGTCCATCATGCTCGGCTCGGGCAGCCTCTCCTTCGAGCTGATCCGGGCGCTCGTCGAACGCCTGCCCGTGATGCTGTGCCCCGCCTGGGTGCGCATGCCGGCGCAGCCGATCGCGGTCGAGGACGTGATCGCCTACCTCCGCGCCGCACTCGACCTGCCCGACGGCCCCAGCCTCACGGTCGAGATCGGCGGTGCCGATGTCACGTCGTACCAGGGCATCATGCGCGAGTACGCCCGGCAGCGCGGCCTGCGCCGGATGATGATCCCGGTCCCCGTGTTGACGCCGTACCTCTCGAGCCTCTGGCTCGGTTTGACCACTCCGATCTATGCCCGCGTCGGACGCAAGCTGGTCGAGAGCCTGCGAAACCCCAGCGTGGTCCGCGACCAGCACGCGCGCACGCTGTTTCCGGCGATCCACCCCATGGGCCTGCGCCGCGCCATCGCCCGCGCACGCCGCAACGAGGACCGCGCCTTCGCCGCCACGCGGTGGAACGACGCGCTGTCCGCCACGGTCGATCCGCCGTCATACGGAGGCGTGCGGTTCGGGTCGCGGCTCGTCGATTCCCGGGCCGTGACGGTCCCCGTGCCGCCGGCAGTCGCTTTCGCGCCGATCCGGCGCATCGGCGGCGCCACTGGCTGGTATTATGGCAACGCCTGGTGGCGGCTGCGCGGCTTCCTCGACATCCTGGCCGGGGGCGTGGGGCTGCGACGCGGGCGGCGCGACCCCGAGCACCTCGCCGTCGGCGACGCGCTGGACTTCTGGCGCGTCGTCGAGGTCGAGGCCGATCGCCGGCTGCTCTTGGCCGCCGAGATGCGCTTGCCAGGGCGCGCGTGGCTGCAGTTCGAGGTCGTCCCCACGGCGGGCGGCTCCACCATCCGGCAGACCGCGCTGTTCGATCCCGCCGGGCTCTCCGGACTCCTCTACTGGTACGGCATCTACCCGCTGCACGCGCGCGTGTTCCGCGGCATGCTCCACGGCATCGCCAAGGCCGCGGTCGCCGGCCCGGCCGATCCCGCCGCCGTTCCGGCCCGCGTCGCGTCCTGAGCGATGACCCGGCTCTGCGTCTTCTGCGGCTCCGCCCCGGGTTCCCGCCCCATCTACCCCGAGGCCGCCCGCGCGTTCGGCACGAGCCTCGCGCGCCGCGGGATCGGCCTGGTGTACGGCGGCGGGTCGATCGGCCTGATGGGCGTGCTGGCCGATGCCGCACTCGCGGCGGGCGGCGCGGTCATCGGGGTGATTCCCGAAGGGCTCTACTCGGCAGAGATCGCGCACGCCGGCTTGTCCGAGCTGCACGTCGTCCCCAGCATGCACGACCGCAAGGCGCTGATGGCTTCGCTCGCCGACGGCTTCGTCGCGCTGCCGGGCGGGCTCGGCACGTTCGAGGAACTGCTCGAGGTGTTCACCTGGCTGCAGCTCGGCATCCACGACAAGCCGGTCGCGGTCCTGGACGTCGCCGGCTACTGGCGCGGGCTTCGCCGCCTGCTCGACGATGCCGTGGCGGAGGGATTCGTCAAGGACGCGCGCGCCGCGACGCTGGTGCTGGAATCGGATCCCGACACCCTCCTCGACCGCGTGCTCGCCTGGACCCCGCCCGCGCTCCCCCGCGTCTGGCTGACGCCGGCGCAGTCGTGAGCGTCAGCGCACCGCGATGGGGTTGGTCTCGATCCGTTCGGGCGTCCGCGCCACCCGCGGCGCGCAGGTGGTGAACGCCGACGTGCCCGCGCGCCGTGCGCGGAAGGCCCTTCACCATGAGCCGCGTGTCGGCGTCGACCTCGAGGCAACCGTCGCCCGCCCCGCCGCCCAGGTCCTCCAACGTGACCGGGACCGTCGCGCCCCCGCCCTGCGGCACGAGCCGCGCCGTCCGCTCGACCCCGATCGGCGGCTCGGTGACGCCGTGGAACCGCACCAGCGGCATCTCGCCCGCGACGTAGCGGTCGAAGTCGGTGCGCGCAAAGACGCGCGCGTTGCCACCCGAGAGGTCTTCGTCGGTCCGCGACGTGGCCGCCTCCCAGAAGCGCGGCTTCCCGACATCGACGTGGAGGAAGCCCTGCTTCGCGTAGTATCCGGCGCCGCAGCAGTCGAGGCTCCTCACGTAGGCCCACATGGGCAGCAGCTGATCGCGCGGGATCGCAATGTCGGCGGCCAGCCCCTCGGTGTGCATCGACCCGCTCGCCGCGCGACGACCGCGGCGGCGGAGGCCCTCGTTGTAGGCGGGTGTGCGATAGCCCGACAGCACGACGAGCGGCCGGCCGATCCGGTCGGACACGTGTGCCAGCAGCTCGACGAAGCGCGGGGTCAGCTCGCGCTGCGCGCCGCCGCCCTTGGAGCGCAGGAGGCGCTGGATTTCGCCGAAGGCGACGTAGTCGTAGCGGCCGTCGGGTTGGATGTAGCGCACCCGGGCGCGTTCGCCGCCGTCGCGCCGGACCAGCTCCAGCGTGCCGCTCCCCATGACGAAGAAGCGCGGCTCGGGCACCCGCGTCTCGCCCGCCCAGGCCGGCGTCGCCAGCCCGACGAACAGCACGAGCCAGGTGGACGCCCTCATCGCACGAAGGCCTCCACCCGGCAGGCGAGCGCGTCGGTGATGCGGATGGTGGAGATCGACATCATGTCGGGCGGCAGCGCCGCGGGGTCGAACCAGCCGAGTTCCAGCGATTCCTCGTTGCAGGTGAGGATGCCGCCGCGCACCGCACACTCGAAGACGACGCTCACGTAGTGGATCACGTTGCCGTCGGGGTACGTCATGATCTGGTGATGCGCCGGATCCGAGTAGACGCCGATCAGGCGCAGCGGCTCGACGTCGAGGCCGGTTTCCTCCCGGACCTCCCGCACGACCGCCTGGCGGACGGACTCCCCCGGCTCGACGCCGCCGCCCGGCAAACCCCAGCGTCCGGTGTCGTCCCGACGCTGCAGCAACACGCGGCCAGCCTCGAAGATCACCGCCGCCACACCGGGCCGGACCACCATGCGCCGTACTCTACGAAGTGCGTGGTGTGGTGGCAACGGCACCGGCGACGCCGCCGGGCCCGTCGTGCTAGGGTCCGCGCCGTCATGGTCGTGTCCCGTACCGAACTGACGCCCCTGCTCTATCTGGAGCGCGCCGAGCGCGCGCACGGGCCCCGCGTGGCCGCGACCTACGGGCGGCGCGCTTCACGTGGGCGCAGCTCGGCCGGCGGGTCCGGCAGCTGGCGGCCGCGCTCGCGGGCGCCGGCATCGTGCGTGGCGATCGCGTCGCCGTGCTCGCCCCGAACGTGCCCGCCATGCTGGAGGCGCACTTCGGCGTCGCGCTCGCGGGCGGCGTGCTGGTGGCCATCAACACCCGCCTGAACGCAGCCGAGGTGCGCTACATCCTGGAGCACTCGGGCGCGCGCCTGCTCCTGGTGGACGCCGAGCTGGCGCGGCAGCACACCGACCTGCCCGCGTCCGTCGAGCAGGTCGTCACCATCGACGACCCGGAGTTCGCGCCGGGCATACCCCACGCGCTCGATGGCCCCGAATACGAGGCGTTCATCGACGTGTCGCCGTCGACGGCGCCTTTTCGCGTACCCGGCGAAGAAGACGTCTACGCCATCAACTACACCTCCGGCACCACGGGACGGCCGAAGGGCGTGATGTTCACCCACCGTGGCGCAGCGTTGAACGCGTTGGCCGAGATCGCCTGCCATCGCCTCGACACCTCCAGTGTCTTCCTGTGGACGCTCCCGATGTTCCACTGCAACGGCTGGTGCTTCCCGTGGGCGGTCACGGCGGCGGGGCGGCACGTCCTGCTGCGCCGAGTCGAGCCGCCGCTGGTCTGGCGGCAGATCGCCACGGAGGGCGTCACGCACCTGAACGGTGCGCCCACCACGTGATGGCCGGCTATTTCGCCGACCCCGCGGCCACCGCGCACGCCTTCCGCGGCGGCTGGTTCCATTCCGGCGACGTCGCGGTGATGCACCCCGACGGCTACATCGAGCTCCGCGATCGGCAGAAGGACATCATCATCTCCGGGGGCGAGAACATCTCCACCATCGAAGTGGAGCAGGCGATCGCCGCCCACCCCGACGTGCTCGAGGTGGCGGTCATCGCCGTGCCCGACGAGAAGTGGGGCGAGGTCCCGAAGGCGTTCGTCACCCCGAAGGAAGGTCGCACGCCGACCGTCGCGGCCATCATCACCCACTGCCGCGAGCGCCTCGCGCACTTCAAGTGCCCCAGGACGGTCGACTTCGGTCCGCTGCCGAAGACCAGCACCGGCAAGGTGCAGAAGTTCGTCCTGCGCGAGCGCGAATGGGCGGGGCGCGACGCCCGGATTAATTGATCGGCGCGGGCTGGCGTCGCCGCCCGACCCAGGGCACAAGGCGGGTATGGCGCGACCCCGGTTCGACGACATGGGCGAAGTGATGGCCGACCCGTTTGCGGCGCTGGCACGCGTGCGCGCGGCCGGGCCGATCGTCGACGGCGTGGCGGGCGCCATCGTGGCGCGCCACGACGACGTCCGGGCGCTCCTGGCCGACGGCCGGATGCGCGCCAACTTCACCGACTTCCTGCAGACGTTCGGGGTCACCGAAGGGCCGTTCTACGACTGGATGGCCCGCTCCCCGCTCAACCGGGACGGCGCCGAGCACCTGCGCTGGCGCGCGCTCATGGCGAAGACGTTCACGCCCCGCAGCGTGGAGCGCCTGCGACCGTTCCTGCGCGGAGCGGCGCACGAGCTGATCGACGCCTTCGCTCCCGCGGGCCGGTGCGACTTCATGGCGGCCTTCGCCGACGTCTACCCATCGCTCGGCCTCTGCGAGCTGATCGGCGTGCCGGCCGCGGACCGCGACCGCTTCCGGGGTTGGGCCGACACCATCGGCCTCGGCTTCAGCCCGTTGGTGGGTCTCCACATCGCGCAGGTGGACGCCGCGCTGACCCAGCTGCTCGCCTACGCCGGCGAACTGGCCGACCGGCGGCGCGCCGCGCCGGAGGACGATCTGGTCAGCCGGCTCGCCGTGGCCGCGCGCGAGGACGGGTGGAGCGATCTCGACGTGCGGAGCTTCATCGCCGGACTGGTCTTCGCCGGCCACGAGACCACCAAGAACCAGCTCGGCTGGAGCCTCGCCGTGCTGGCCGAACGGCCCGATCTCTGGGACGCGCTGGGTAGCGGCACGGTGGCCGTCGGCGACGTCGTCGAGGAGGTGCTCCGCCATCGCTCGGCGGTGACGGGCGTCGGCCGCACGGCCGTCGAGCCGGTACCGGTGGGTGACGCCCGGCTCGAGCCGGGCGAGCGCGTGTTCCTCTCCGCCTGGAGCGCCAACCACGACGAGCGCGTCTACCCGCATCCCGACACGCTCGACCCGGCACAGGTGGCGGTCGCGCCACACCTGGCCTTCGGGCACGGCGCGCACTTTTGCCTCGGCGCCGCGCTCGCCCGCGCCGAGCTGCAGGAAGCGCTGCGCGCGCTGACCACGCGCCTCGCGTGTCCGCGGTTGGAAGCGGGCGCCCGCTGGCGGCCGCCGCTCGGCATCAACGGTCCGGAAGCGCTGCCGATCGCGTTCGCACCGCGCTGAGGCGGGCGCCGGCCCTCACGCGCCGATCGGAACCTTCAGCGCCTGGCCCACGAAGATCTGGTTCGGATTGCTGATCACCAACGGATTCGCCCGCACGATGTTGGGGTACGCGGACGCATTCCCGTAGTTGGCGGCGGCGATGGCGGACAACGTGTCGCCGGGGCGGACGACGTGGATGCGGTAGCCGATGTAGCCCGGCACGATCCGCGGGCCGTAGATCACCGGCACGGTCACCTTGTTGATCTCCGAACCATCCTGCGCGCTCTGCTCGAAGACCTCGACGAAGAGCCGGTCGAGCGCGAAGGCGGCGCCCGTCACGTCGACGGCGAGTTGGAACTGGCCATGCTCGCCGGTCCCACCGCCGACGGTGAAGAAGCCGGTTCGCTCGTCGTGCCCGTCGTGGACGCGATAGTTGAGCGTCGCTTCGAAGCCCTGGCCGATGCCGCCGATCCGGATCGGATTCCCCACCAGGTCGTACGGTTTGGGCTGCTGGATCGCGTTCGTCATCGATGCGCTCCTCCCTGGCGACCGCCGCCCTCGGACGGCGGCACGAGCCGGTTGAACATGCCTATCTCCCGCGGCCCGACCGTCACGACTCCGGCAGGCCGGCTGCCGCGCGCTCGACGCCGAGCGCCTCGTTGAGCGGGCCGACGATCACGTGCCACAGCAGCCAGTACACTATCGGGAGGAACACCGGCATGGCCAGCGCGTGGAGGAACCACATGCCGCGGGCGACGAGGGCGAGATTGACCAGGACGGCCATGATCCCGCCGAGGCCCGCCCCCCAGGCACCGATGCCGAGCGCCGGGGACCGGCGCGCCCAGACCACGTTCCAGAGTCCCCAGGCGACGGGCAATAGCACGATCGGCCCCATCGGCAGCGCCCGCCCCGGCAGGAACACCTCGCCCGCGACGACCCGCAGGACGTACGGGCCGACCAGAATCGTGCCGGCGGTGCCGGCGCCGATCAGGTAGGCGATCAGCTCGCGCCGCCGGATGAGCGACGTCACTACAGCAGCCCCGAGACGGCCAGAAGGTGGACCGGATCGGGCATGAGCCACACCGTGGCGACCGCAGCGGCCAGTGCCGCCGCGCCCAACCACCCGAGCGCCGGGAATCGACGCGCACCCGCTCGTCCTCCCCGGCAAGCCGCGCGCGCAAACGCGGCCAGAGGTCCTGCGTCGGGTCGGGCGTTCCCCGGCGGATCACGTCGAGCGTGGCCATGACATCACTCCTCCCGCTCCAGGTCGGCGAGCGCGGCGCGCAAGCGCCGCAATCCGTGGAACAGACGCGACTTGACGGTGCCGGCGGGCACCTGCGTGACGCGCGCGATCTCGTCGATGGGCAGGTCGGCCAACAGCCGCAGCGAGCACGCCTCCCGCTGTGCCGGCGGCAGGGCCGCGAACGCCGCCGCCACGCGCCGCCGCACCTCGTCCGTCGGGGCGGGCCGTGCCGGCCGATCCTGCGCCGCGCTCAGTGGCAGCCAGCCCCAGAGCCGCTGCGCCCGCAGACGGTTGCGCGCCAGATTGCGCGCGATCGTGAACAACCAGGGCCGCACCGGCATGCCGGTCCGCCAGCGATCCCGGTGGCGATGCAGGCGCAGGAAGGTCTCCACCGTGAGGTCGTCCGCCGCGGCCGGATCGTCCAGCATCCGGCTCAGGTGGCGGCGCAGCGGCGCCTGCCAGCGGCGGAACAGGGCTTCGTAGGCCGAGGTGTCGCCCCCACGCCAGGCTGCGAGCAGCGCTTCGTCGCTCGGCTCCGGGTTGGGCGGCATTCGGCACACCCTGTGTACCCCGGAGACCCGCCTGGGGTTCAAACGCCGCCGGCGGTGAACCTTCGACCAGGTCCGCGGGTACACGGGGTGCACGAAGAGGAGGGTTTCACGATGCAAGCGCTTGCCCAGCTGGTGCTCCTGGTCCTCGCGGCCACGGCCGTGGGAGGCATGGTCGCCGTCGTCGCCCTGGTCGCACGCGCCGGCCGCCTGGAGCGGCCGGGCGCCCGCCGGCCACCGTCACCCCGATCGGGCGCCGGGTCCGGCACGCGGCATGACGCTGCGCCGCTTCGCCGCCTACCGCGTGCTCCGGATCGCCGCGGTCGCCGCGCCCGCGATCCTCGCCTACCGCTGGCTGCTGTTCCGCGAGCGCATCGGCCGGCCGGCGGCGCCGGACGCCTGGGAGCGGGTCCACGACCGCGACCGCGCGCGGCCTCCATGACCTGGGGGTCCACCTGGCGGGGTTCTTCGTCAAGCTGTGCCAGATCGTGGGAGCGCGGGCCGACGTCTTCGCGCCGCCGTTCGTTCGCCGGCTCGGCCGCTTCCACGACGCCGTGCCGCCGCAGCCGTTCTCCGAGATCCGCCGCGCCATCGAGACGCGAGCTCGGCCGGCCCGCTCGACGACGGCGTTCGCCACCGTCGACGAGACGCCGCTCGCCGCCGCGTCGCTGGCGCAGGTGCACCGCGCGACGCTGCGCGACGGCACGCCGGTCGCGGTCAAGGTGCAGTACCCGGAGGTCGCGCACCTCGCGCGGGTCGACCTCTGGAGCCTCCGCATGGCGGGCGCGCTTCGCTGGCGGCTTGCTCCGCCACTTCGACCTCCGGAGCATCGTCGAGGAGATCGCGGCCATGGTGGCGCTGGAGCTCGACTTCGCCCGCGAGGCCGCGTCGACCGAGCGCATCCGGGCGGCGCTGGCGGACGATCCGACGGTGCGCGTGCCGCGGCTCCACCCGGACTACACCACCGGCCGGCTGCTGGTCCTCGAGTTCCTCGACGGGATCAAGGTGACCGACCTCGACGCGCTCGCCGGTGCCGGCCACGCGCTGCCCGCGGTGGCGCAGCGCATCGGCCGGGTCTACGCCCGCATGATCTTCGAGCACGGCTTCTTCCAGGGCGACCCGCACCCCGGGAACCTGCTGGTGCTGCCCGGCACGGTGATCGGCCTGCTCGACTTCGGGCTCGCGAAAGAGCTGCCGGCCGGCTTCGGCGACGCGGTGGCCGAGTTGCTGACGCGCGGCCTCGCCGGTGACGTGCCGGGCGCGGCGGCCGCCGCACGCCGGGCCGGCTTCGAGATGCGCGACGACCAGGCGACCGCCCTGCCCCGCGCTCGTGCTGGCGCTGCTCGGCGACCGCGACGAGATGCTGAACGCGGATCAACTCATCGCCGAGACGCCGATCACCCGCATCCCGAGCGAATTCGGACTCGTCGTGCGCACGCTGCTGCTCCTGAACGGACTGTCGCACCGGCTGGCGCCGGGCCAGCTGCTGGTGCAACGGGCGCTGGTCGAGACGCTGATGCGGCACGACCCCGCCGCGGGCGCGCCCGCAGGCCTCGCCGACGAACTGCCGCCCGGCCCCGACGCGCCGCCGCTCTTCCAGGCGCTGCGATGGGTGCAGTGGCCACTGCCGTTCATGGAGGAGTGCGCGCAGCGCTTCGGCGACCCCTTCACGCTGCGCCTGCCGTCGGCGCCCCCCATCGTCTTCTTCAGCCATCCCGAGGCCGTGAAGGCGATCTTCACGGGCGACGAGGACGACCTGCGCGCCGGCGAGGCCAACGTCCGGCTCGAGCCCATCCTGGGCCGGCACTCGCTGCTGCTGCTGGACGGCCGCGAACACCTCCGCGAGCGCCGGCTCTTGCAGCCGCCCTTCCACGGCGACCGCATGCTCGCCTACGGCCCCGTGATGCGGGACATCGCCGCCGCGGCGATCGAGCGCTGGCCGCTCGGCCGGCCCTTCCCGATCCACGCCGAGATGCAGGGCGTGACGCTCGACGTGATCTTACGCACCGTCTTCGGGCTCGACGAGGGACCGACCAAGCGCGATCTCCGCGCCGCGCTCCTCGAGCTGCTCGCGGCCGGGTCCAACCCGCAGACGCTGCTCGGCGCGCAGGGCGGCGCGGCGCAGTCCGGCGCGGTGGCACGGTTCCTCGAAGTCCGGGACCGCACCGACCGCTTGCTGTTCGCCGAGATCGCCGCCCGCCGCCGGGCCGACGTGACGGACCGGTCCGACATTCTCTCGCTGCTGGCCGGCGCCCGCTACGACGACGGCGAACCGCTCGAGGACCGGGCGCTGCGCGACGAGCTGATGACGATGCTGTTGGCGGGCCACGAGACCACCGCCACCGCCCTCGCGTGGGCGGTGAGCCACGTGATCGCGCATCCCGAGGTGCGGGGCCGCCTGTTCGGCCGAGCTGGCGGCGGGAGCTCCCGCGCCGCGCGACCCCGAGCGCACGCTGCGGCTCGACTACCTCGACGCGGTCTGCCGCGAGACGCTCCGGCTGACGCCGATCGTCCCGCTGGTCGGTCGCCGGCTGACGCGCCCGATGACGATCGGGGACACGCACCTCCCGGCCGGCGTCGTCGCGGCGCCGTGCATCTACCTCGCGCACCGGCGGCCCGAGCGCTGGCCGGAGCCGGAGCGCTTCCGTCCCGAGCGGTTCCTCGAGACGAAACCGACGCCGTACGAGTTCCTGCCGTTCGGCGGCGGCGTTCGCCGCTGCCTCGGCATGGCGTTCGCGCTCGTCGAGATGAAGCTCGTGCTGGCCGAGGTGCTGTCGCGAGTGGAGTTGTGCGCGGCCCCCGGCTACCAGGTGCGCGTGGTCCGCCGCAGTGTGACGCTGGCGCCGTCCGAGGGCATGCCGGTGGTGGCCGCGCGGCGCGCGGCGTAGCCGGCCCGCGGCCTTGCAGGAGGCCGCGGCGGTCTGCGATGGTCCGCCGTCATGCGCGACGCGACGGCCTTCGGCGCCGACACCACCACCGACCAGGTCCTCGCCGGCCTCGACCTGACCGACCGCGTGATCCTGATCACCGGGGGGTCCAGCGGGCTCGGCGCCGAGAGCGCGCGGGCGCTCGCCGCGCGGGGCGCCGAGGTGATCCTCACGGCACGCGACGCCGCCAAGGGCGAGGGCGTCGCCGCCGGGATTCGCGCCGGCACCGGCAACCAGCGGGTGTCGGTCGAATCGGTGGAGCTGGGCTCGCTGGCCAGCATCCGGGCCTACGCCGACCGCTTCCTGGCCGCACACCCCCGCCTCGACGTGCTGCTGCTCAACGCCGGCGTGATGGGCTGTCCGTTCGGCCACACCGCGGACGGCTTCGAGATGCAGTTCGGGACCAACCACCTGGGCCACTTCCTGCTGACGGGCCTGCTCCTGCCGGCGCTACGCCGCGGGACGCGCCCGCGCATCGTGTCGGTCAGCTCGCGCGGCCACCACATCGCGCCGGTCGACTTCGACGACCCGCACTTCGCGCGGCGGCCCTACCACAAGTGGGAGGCCTACGGGCAGTCGAAGACCGCCAACGTGCTGTTCGCGGTCGCACTGGAGCGCCGGCTGGCGCCGCACGGCATCCATGCGCTGGCGCTCCACCCCGGGGCCATCATGACGGAGCTGGGCCGCCATCTGGTGCCCGACGACATCGCCTACCTCCAGTCGCGCGGCGGCGCGGGTGGGCTGCAGTTCAAGACCGTCGAAGCCGGCGCGGCGACCTCGGTGTTCGCCGCCACGGCGCCGGAGCTGGACGGCCGCGGCGGACTCTACCTGGAGGACTGTCGCATCGCCGCCGTGAACGACGCGCCCGACGCACGCGACGGGGCGAAGTCGTACGCGATCGATCCCGACCTGGCGGAGCGGCTGTGGACCCTATCGGAGGCGGCGGTGGGACAGCCCATCGCCGCCGCGTGAGCCCCGCCGGGCCACCCGCACTCATGTCGCCGGCGGCGCCTCCACCACGACGACGCGATACGTCTCGAACGGCGGCGTCTCGTCCTTCAGGAAGCCGCCGCGGAAGCGCTCCTCGGCGCCGGCGGCCAGCGGCTTGATCTTGGGGGCGGCGATCGGCGCGGTGGCGCCGCCGGGTTCGCCCTCGACCTCGACGGTCATCGCCTCGGCGCTCTCGTTGTAGGCGTCGGCCGAGGCCACGACCTTGCCGGCACCGTCGAGCGCCTCGAGCCGCAGCTTCACGTAGGCGACGGGCGCGGCACCGGCGTTCTTCAGCCGGCCGACGATACTGTACCAGGTGGAGCCGTAGCCCGACTCCCAGCGCGCGGCATGGTCGAGCACGCGCACCGCGGGCTCCGCCGCGAGCGCGGGCAGGCCGAGCAGCACGAGGAGCGCAGCCATCCGTTTCATGGCGCCGCCATACCCGTTGCGACACCCGGATGACAGCACAGCCCGACGCCCGTCGACGCGACGCCCTGCCTGCTCTATGCAGCGGGGGTCGTGTCCTCCTCATCCGCTCCCGCTTTGGGCCTGCGGGCCGCAGCGCGGGTCGTGTGGCGCAGCCTCGGGCTGCTCCGGCCGATCCGCTGGCAGCTCGCGGCGCTGGTCTCGACCTCGCTGGCGATCATGGCGGGCTTTCTCGGCGCGTCCCTCTGGCTGGTCTTCCGCGTCGTGTGGGACCTCGTGGGTCAGGGAACGCCGCCCGCAGCGTGGGAGCTCCAGCTGCTCGGCGTCGCCGGCGCCGACCCCACGAGCCTGCGGGCGGCGATCGCCCACGCGGCGGCGCCGCGACTGGTGCTGGGCACGATCCTGGGCGTCGGCGCCGCGCTCGCGCTCGGCTACTGGGGGATCGCCCTGCTGCAGCGGGTGAACCAGGCATTGCGGTTGGCGCTCTTCGACCGCTATCAGGCGCTCTCGCTCCGCTTCCACGCCGACGCGGCCGTGGGGGATCTCATCTACCGCCTCTACCAGGACTCGGCGATGGTGACGCAGATCCTGGACACCCTGGCCGTCCAGCCGCTGCTGGCGTCCGGCACCGCCGCCATCGGCGTCGCCGCGCTGCTCGCGCTGGCGCCCGAGTATGCGGCCGTCGCGCTCGGCACCGTGCCGGTCGTGCTGGTGATCGTCGCGCTCGCGTCCCGGCGCCTCCGGGACCGCTTTCGCGCGGCGCGTGAGGCGCAGAGCGCGCTGACCGCGCGCGTCCAGGAAGCGACGCTCGGCATCCGCACCATCAAGGCGTACGGCAACGAGGCGCTGGCACAGCGCCGCTTCGACGACGCCAGCCGCGAGGCGCTCCGCCGCGCGCTCGCGGCACGCGGACTGCTGGCGATCTACAAGACGCTGGTCTTCCTCGCCGTCGGCGCCGCCGGCGCGGCGATCGCGCTCATCGCCACCACGCGGGCGGCCGCGGAGCCGCCGCTCGCCCGGCCGCTCTTCGGCATGACCGTCTTCGGACTCGCCGCCTACAACGCCACCAAGATGCTCGCGGGCATGCTGCTGGGTTCGGTCCGCGGGCTCGCCGGCCTCTGGGGTCGCGCGCAGGACATGCTGGTCGGGCTCGACCGCGCCTTCGCGGTGCTGGACCGCGTCCCCGACGTCCGCGACGCCCTGGGCGCGACGCCGCTCCACCCGTTCGCGCGCGACGTCGTCCTGCGCGACGTCGAGTTCGCCTACGAGCCCGGCGCGCCGGTGCTGCGCGGCGTGAGCCTCGAGGCGCGGAGCGGCGAGGTGGTCGCGCTGGTGGGCCCGACCGGCGCCGGGAAGAGCACGGTGCTCGCGCTGGTGGCGCGCCTCTTCGACCCCGACGCCGGAGAGGTCCTGATCGACGGGCGCGACATCCGCACCGCCACCCTGCGCTCCGTGCGCGGCCAGGTGGCGATCGCGCTGCAGGAGCACGTGCTCTTCGGCGCCACCGTGCGCGAGAACCTGCGCTACGGCGACCCGCACGCCGACGAGGCCGCCGTCGTCGCGGCCGCAGAGCTGGCCTGCGCCGACGAGTTCATCCGCCGCCTGCCCGACGGCTACGACACCGCGCTGGGCGAGCGCGGCGCCAAGCTGTCGACCGGGCAGCGCCAGCGCCTCGGCATCGCCCGGGCGCTGGTGCGGAACGCCCCCATCCTGCTCCTCGACGAGCCCACCGCATCGCTCGACGCCGCCACCGAGGCGCGGCTCCTCGCCAACCTGCGCCGCTGGGCCGCGGGCCGCTGCGTCTTCCTGGTGACGCACCGGCTTTCCATCGTCGCGGGGACCGATCGGATCGTCTTCCTGGAGGACGGGCGGGTGGTCGAGACGGGCACGCATGCGGCGCTGATGGCCGAGCCCGACGGCCGCTACCGCGCTTTCGTGGAGGCCCACCGCATGGCCGGCGGGAGCGACGCCGCGTGAGCCGTCCCCTGGAACTGGAGGAAGCCGCCGTCGTCTCCGAGCGGCGCGCGCTGGAGGTGATCAGCCTGGCGCTGCGCTACGTGCGGCCGTTCGCGGGGCGCGTCGCGGTGAAGCTCGGGCTGCTGCTGCTGTCGATCGGGTTCCTCCTGGTGCTGCCGATCCCGGCCAAGATCCTCATCGACCACGTCATCCTGCAGCGTCCCGTCGCCGACGACCCGAATCCGCTGGTGCGGAACCTGCTGCTGGGGCTCGGCCTCACCGACCCGACGAGCGTCTTCCAGGCCACCGCCGTGGCGCTGGGCGTCCTGCTGCTCCTGGTGGGCGCGGTCGGCGCGGCGGGGGGCGAGCGCAGCGAGGCCGACGCCTGGCTCGGTAGTGGACAGGACACGGCGACGCGCACCGAGAACGAAGTGAACGCCGGCTTCTCACTGGTGGGCGGCCTGGTCGGCCTGGTCGACTTCCTCTGGACCATCCGCCTCACGCAGGACCTGAACCATCACTATCGCTCCGCACTGTTCCGACGCATCCAGGCCCTGCCCTACGCCGCGTTCGACGACGAGCGCGTGGGCGACGCCATGTACCGCGTGCTGTACGACACGCCCGCCATCACCAACACGACGTATCGCATCCTGCTCACGCCCATCGGCGCCCCGGCCGGCATCCTGGGCAGCGTACTGTTGCTGCGGGCGTCGTTCGGCAACCACCCGCCGATCTGGCTGTCCGCGCTGGCGATCCTGCCGGTGGTCCTGCTTGCCGGGCTGGCGCTGGGCTGGCTGCTCCGCCGCCGCGAGGGGCGCAGCCGCCGGGCCGGCGCCGAGGCGACGGCGACCGCCGAGGAGAGCCTGTCGAACGTGGTCGTGGCGCGCACCTTCGGCGCCGAGGGCCGCGAGCGCGCGCGGTTCGACGCGGCGTCCTGGCGGTCGTTTCGCGCGTTCCGCGGCACGGTGGCGGCGGGCATGGCGGTCACGCTGTTGGCCTGCGCGCTGGCCTACCCGTTCTCGGTGGCGGGCGTGCGCTACATCCTGGGACTGCTGGCCGCCGGGGCGATCACGCCCGGCGATCTGAGCCTCGTCTTCGGCTACTGGTTCGGCATGATCGCGCCCGCGGTCGACCTGGGGGCCATCTGGCCACGCATCCAGACCTCGCTGGTGGGGCTGCATCGCGTGTTTCACGTGCTGGACCGTCTGCCGGCGGAAACCGACGACGCCCACCTGCCCGCGCTGCCGCCCGTGCGGGATCGCGTGAGGTTCGAGCACGTCGGCTTCGCCTACGGCGACCGCCCCGTGCTGCGCGACGTCTCGTTCGAAGCGCCCATGGGGACGGTGACCGCCGTGGTGGGCCCCGCGGGCGCCGGCAAGACGACGCTGGTGTCGATGATCCCACGCTTCCACGCGCCCGACGCCGGGCGCGTCCTGGCGGACGGCGTGGACCTGGCGAGCGTGCGCCTGGACTCGGTGCGGGCGCAGGTGGCGTTCGTGTTCCAGGAGCCGGCGCTGTTCGCCGGCACCGTCGCCGACAATATCCGCTTCGGTCGCCCCGACGCCACCGACGACGCCGTCCGTGCCGCCGCCCGCGCCGCCCTGGCCGACGCCTTCATCGAGGGCCTGCCCCGGGGATACGACACCGAGCTGGGCCGCACGGGCACCAAGCTCTCCGTAGGCCAGAAGCAGCGCCTCCAGATCGCCCGTGCGCTCCTGCGGGACGCCCCCATCCTGATCCTGGACGAGCCCACGGCCGCGCTCGATCCCGAGACCGAAGCGGCGCTGTTGCGATCGCTGCGCGCCGCGGGCCGCACCCGCATCGTCTTGGTGATCGCGCACCGGCTCTCCACCGTGCGCGAGGCGGACCAGATCCTGGTCCTGGACGGCGGCCGGATCGTGGAGCGCGGGCGCCACCAGGAGCTGCTGGCGCGGCCCGACGGCGCCTATCGCCGCCACTGGGGGGTTGTGGCAGGGACGGCCGCAAGGTAGCCATCGCCGGTGAGCGACAACGCCCTGCCGCGCCGCCGGCCAACCCGATCGGGCCAGATCCTGCGCGGCCCACTGAACGGCACGCTGCGCTGGCTGGTGCCGCGCGTGGTCTCGACGTTGTCGTACGGCATCTTCAAGACGTGCCGGATCCGGTTCGTCGACAAGGAGCACGAGGACCGCTGCCTGGCGCACGGCAGGCACATCATCTTCGCCGGCCTGCACGAGGGCATGATGATGCTCCCCTACCACTTCCGCGACCGCACCGGCGGCGTGGTGATGGTCAGCCGGAGCAAGGACGGCGATCTCATCGCCGACACCGTGGACCGCTTCGGCATGCGGGCCGTCCGCGGGTCGAGCGGCCACGGCGGCCGCGACGCGCTCGACATGATGATCGACGCGCTGATCCACGACGACGTGAGCGCCGGCGTCATCGTGGACGGCCCCCGCGGTCCCGCGCTGGAAGCCAAGACCGGGGCCGTGGAGCTGGCCCGCGCCACCGGCCTGCCGATCGTCCCCGGCACCTGGTGGGCCCGACCCATGGCGCGCGTCAAGACGTGGGACCGGACGATCGTGCCCCTGCCGTTCTCCCGCATCGCCTTCGCGTTCGCGGAGCCGCTGTTCGTGCCGCCGGACGCCGACGCCGACGCGGTGGAGGCGGCGCGGGCGGAGCTGACGCGGCGGCTGGGGGTGGCGCGGGAGCGGGCGCAGGCGGCGGTCGCCCCGCGCGCGGGTGTCGACGCGTGACCCAGCTCGGCAGCGCCCACGGTCATCCGTCACGGCTCCATAGACGCTGAGAATAGCTGCTTTGCGTATAGTTGCAGCTCCCGGTCCGCCGCGAAAATCCTTGACCCGACCGGGGCCGTATGGGATGCCGAGCGCACTCGGCGCGCCGCCGAGACGCCGAGGGCAGTCATGTCACGACACGCGTTGCAGTACGCAGTACTCGGACTCATTTCCGCGCGCCAGACCGGCGTGCACGGGTATCGGTTGAAGAGCGAGTTCGACGCGCTCTACGGCGAGTTCTGGGCGCTCAACTACGGTCAGATGTACCGGACGCTCGACCGGCTCGAGCAGGCGGGCCTGATCGAAGGGTTCGACGAACTCCAGGACCGCCGGCCCACCCGCAAGGTGTTCCGGATCACGCCGCGGGGTCGCAAGAAGCTCGACGCGTGGTTGGTCAACCCGCCGAGTCAGGAGCCGCGACCGCTGCGTGACGAGCTCTCCCTCAAGCTGCTCTTCCTGGCGGAAGGGCAACTCGAGGAGATGCGCACGATCATCAGCACGCATCGCGCGCTCTACCTGAAGCACCTCGCCCGGTTGACGAAGCGGCGGGACGGTGCCGCTGACGACACGCGTGAGAAGTTCGTCATGCGGCTGCTGCTCAGCCAAGCGGACATGCGCGTCCGTGCCGACCTGGCGTGGCTCGATCTGGTCGAGGCCGAGCTCGCGCGCCGCTTCTCGCAAGCCGCTGGCCGCCCGCTCCCCGGCCAGGAGCGATGATCCGGTTCGAGAACGTCTCGAAGCGTTTCGGGCAAGGCCCCACGCAGGTGGAGGTGCTCAAGAACCTCACCTTCACCATCCCGCAAGGGCAGTTCTGCGCGATCATGGGCCCGAGCGGGTCCGGCAAGAGCACCATCCTGCACCTGGCGGCCGGGCTCACGCCGCTCTCGGCCGGCGAGGTCCACGTCGACACCTGCCGCCTCGACGGGATGAGCGATCGGGACGCGGCGCTGTTCCGGCGGCGGCGACTCGGCATCGTGTTCCAGTTCTTCCACCTGCTGCCCTACCTCACCGCCGAGGAGAACGTCGCATTGCCGCTGCTCCTCGACGGCTGCCCCGCCGCCACCATCGCCGAGAGTACCGAACGCGTGCTGCGCCTGGTCGAGTTGCTCGACCGCCGGCACCACAAACCCGCGGAGCTGTCCGGCGGTCAGATGCAGCGCGCCGCCATCGCCCGCGCGCTGGTCACCCGGCCGCGCGTCATCCTGGCCGACGAGCCCACGGGCAACCTCGATTCCACGGCCAGCACCGCCATCATGCAGCTGCTGCGGCGGAGCAATGCGGAACTCGGCGTGACCATCCTCATGGTCACCCACGACCCCGTGTGCGCGTCCTACGGGCAGCGGGTGATCCGTGTGGTGGACGGCCGCATCGTCGAGGACATCGACGTCGGCGAGACGCCGCCACGGCTGAGCGTGGTCCGCCCCGGCAGCGGCGCCTGAGGGGGGCCGCCCTGCGGCGGCTCAACGGGCGGCGACGATCAGCCGGGTGCCGCAGTCGACGCAGAACGTGCGGCCCTGCCGCCGTGACACGGCGTGCTTGGCGTCGCCGCAGTCCATGAGCCCGATCTGCGCGTTCACCACCCCGCCGCACTGGGGGCAGTGACTGACCGGCGCATCCTGCCGCCGGTGGTTCATGTTGGGGCAGGCCGTGAAGGTGGGTCGGGCCATCAGGCCGCTTCGCCCTGCGTGGCCAGGATGCCCCGGCGCAGATAGCCGGCGTCCAGGCCGACCGTCTCGCAGAGATTCTCGAAGCTGTAGGGCCAGGTCCGATCACGGCTCATGACGTACGCGATCGCCCGTTCATAGGCGTCGCGATTCCTGGGTTCTGCGGGCTCCTCGCCCGGCTCGGCGGCCACACTCCGGCAGTCGTGGATCACGGTGGCCAGAACGGCGAGCGCCAAGCGCCGCTCCGGTGCACCGCGATGTTCTCCCGCCTTGTGCAGATACTGCACCGGGAGCATGACGTGGATCATCTGGCCGGCCCGACCGGGCGAAGAGCGCGCACCGGCGTCAGTAGCCGCGCCGGCCGAAGTTGCCGCGGCCGCCGCCGCCACCGCCACCGCCGCCGCCGCTGGAACGCTCCTTGGCCTCGCTGACGTTCAGCTGGCGGCCCTGCAGCTCACGGCCGTTCAGCGCCGCGATGGCCTTCTGCGCCTCGTCGTTCGAGGCCATCTCCACGAAGCCGAAGCCGCGCGAGCGCCCGCTGTCGCGCTCGGTGATCACCGAGGCGGACTCGCAGGTGCCCACTTCCGCGAACAGCGCTTCCAGATCCGCGCTGGTGGTGTTGAACGACAGGTTGCCGACGAAGAGTTTTCTGCCCATGGTCTCGCTCCTTGCCCCTCTGGGGGCGGTTGGGATTCGTCTCGATTGGAAGAGCGAGAGGTCGGGCGTCGGGGTCGACGCGTCGAGGTCGCGCACCAGCAAACGGACACGGTCCCATACCCCCAAACGCCCCGGCGCGCCACCCCTCGGTTCGGACCGCCGAGGCGCTACCGCGGTCAGGAGCCCGTCGGCGAAGCCCCCAGGGCCCGCCGCCGCTTCGCCGGGTCGAGCGCCATCAGGACCACCCCGCTAAAGCACGCCGCGCCCATGGTGGCGAACATCGCCCGCCACCCGACCCATTCCGCCAGCACGCCGCACAGCGGCGTCCCCACCACCGCCCCCAGGTCGAGCGCCCCGGTGTGCAGGCTCACCACCGTGCCCTGGAGCCGCGCCGGGGCCCGCGTGATGGCCAGCGCGTTCAGGACCGGGAAGAGCGTGCCGTGGCCCAGGCCGCAGGCGATGCCGGTCGCCACCAGGAGGCCAGGCGCCGGCAGGAACGCCAGGCCGGCCAGCCCGAGCGCGAAGACGGTGAAGGCCGGGTAGCTCACCAGGTGGGGCCCCAGCACGTCGAGGGCGCGGCGCCCGAAGAGCCGCACCACCACGCTGGCGGCGGCGTACGCCGCGAAGAACGGCCCGGCGCGCTCGAGCCCGACGTCGCGCGCGTAGGGCGCCACGAAGAAGAACGCCGCGTTGATCGCGACGCCCAGCACCACCGTCACCGCCAGGACCAGCGGCATGCCGGGCTGGCGCGCCGCCGCCCTGAGGGTGCCGCGGCCCGGGTGCGGCAGGGTGCCGGTCGCACGGAGCGTGGGCGCGCGGCCGGGGATCAGCAGCGTCAGCAGGAGCGACACGGCCGCGAAACCCGCCGCCGTCAGCAGGAACGCCGGGAAGCCCGCACGGGCGATGATCGACTCGCCCAGCATCGGCGCCAGGCCGTTCGGCGCCATGCCGAAGACGCCGAACACCGCGATGCCCTCGGCGCGACGCGCGGGCGGAATCAGATCGGCGGCGTAGGTGAAGTACGACGCGAAGAGCGCGCCCCACACCACTGCGTGGAGGGTACACCAGACGTAGAGCCACGGGCTCACTGCCGTCAGCCAGAGAAACGGCACCCAGGAGAGCGTGTTCAGCACCCCGCAGCCCAGCAGGACGGGCCGCCGGCCGAGCGAGTCGAGCAGCATGCCCACCAGGGGCCGCGTGAGCACGCTGGCCGCCGTGCCCACGCCCAGCACCAGCCCCATCGTCATCTCGGTGCCGCCCAGCGCGCGAATCAGCAGCGGCACGAGCACGAACATGGCGAGGCTCATCGCGCCCGCCAGGTGCACGGCGCACGCCGTCCAGAACGCGCGGGTGTAGAGCGGCGGCAGCGCGTCCGGGATCATCGCCCGGGCGGGGCTATCAGCCCGGCCGGGAGCGGGCAATCACGATCGGCCGCGGGGGCACATGATGGCGCCCGCGACCGGGTCGAGGCTTCACCGCAGCAGCCACGCCGCGCCGCCCAGCAGCAGGGCCATGCTGATCACGTCGGTCACGGTGGTGAGGATGATGGTCGACGCGGTGGCCGGATCGGCGCCGAGGCGCCGCAGCACCAACGGCACCAGCGCGCCGGCGACGCCGCTCACCACGCAGCTCGCCACCATGGCGACGAACACCGCCGTGGCGAGCGGCGCCGCATCGTCGGCGCGGGTCGCGAACACCAGCGCGGCCATGCCCGCCGCAGCGAGCAGGCCCACGATCACGCCGTTGCAGGCGCCCAGCGTCGCCTCACGCATCGCGAGCGACGCACCGCTCACGCGCTCGAGCTGCCCCGTCGCCATGCCGCGCAGCGTGACGGCGAGGGCTTGCGCCCCCGTATTGCCCGCCTGCCCCGCCAGGACCGGCAGGAAGACGGCCAAGGCCACCGCCCGGTCGATCGTGCCTTGGAACGCGCTCACCACCGCACCGGCGACGAAGACGGTGCACAGGTTGAGCAGCAGCCACGGGTTGCGCAGCGCGAGCGCATGCCGCCACCCCGTGGTCACGCTCTCCTCGCGCTGCACGCCCACCATGCTCCCGGCCTGCACCAGGATATGGAACGCCTGCTGCTCGAACAGTGCGGTCCCGCGAACCAGGCCGACGAGCCGACCGTCCGCATCGCACACGGGGTACACCGGGTAGTGTCGCGACGCCGTCTGCCGCATGGCTTCGGCGATCGGGGTCTCGGGCGCGAGCGCGAACGGGTCGGGCTGCATGACGTCGCGCAGGCGAGCGTCGCGCGGCGCGAGCAGCAGGTCGCGCATCACCAGCACGCCCAGCAACACCCCCGCCTCGTCGACCACGTAGCCGTAGGTGATGACCTCGGGGCGCACGGCGCCGCGCCGCAGCATCTCGGTCGCCTCGGCGACGGTCTCGTCGGGCCGGAACGTCCCGCTGGGCGGCCCCATCAGGCTGCCGACCGACCCGTCGGCGGGGGGCGCCTCGGCCAGCCATTGCGCGCGCAGCGCGGGGGTGACGGCGGCAGCGGCCTCCTCCCGGTGAGCACCGTCGAGGTGCTGCAGGATGGCGGTCGCCTGCCGCGCCGTCAGCGGGGAGAGCACCGCCGCGACCACGCCGGCCGACTCGCCCTCGAGGACCACGGCCGCCTCCCAGGGCGTATGCCGCGTCACGGCGGCGCGCAGCGCTCCGACGCGCGCCTGCTCGTCCGGGGCCGTCGGCGTCGCGTGGCTCCCGGGCGGGTCGGGAGTCGGTGTGCTCACGCGCCGCTCGTTACCACGCTGCACCGTCCCTGGCGATCCGCGATGTCGCGAAGCCGCCTTCCGCGCGCGTCGACCCGCCCGCTCATCGCCGTCCGGCCGCGACGGACTGCCGGTACTCCCGCCAGGTCCCCTCCCGGTCCCGCACTTCGTAGCCGGCCGCCGTCTTGCGCACCGCGGGCCGGGCGAGCGGCGCCTTGCCATGGCCGCCTGGGATGTCGAGGACGTAGGTCGGCTGCGCGAGGCCGGAGGCGCGTTGGTGCAGCTCCCGGACCAGTTCCTGCCCCCGCGCGATCTCGCAGCGGAAATGCCCCGTGCCGCCGGCCTGGTCGAGATGGTGCAGGTAGTAGGGCTTGACGCGGGCCTCGACGAGGCCGCGCATCAGCGCCTCGAGCGTGTCGACGTCGTCGTTGACGCCCGCGAGCAGCACGGTCTGCGACAGCATCGGCACGCCAGCATCGACGATGCGCGCGATCGCGTCCCTCGCCTCGCACGTCAGTTCGCGGGGATGATTGGCGTGCAGGACGACGTACGTCGTCGCGCCGTCGGCGCGCAACGCCGCGACGAGATCGGGCGTCACCCGCGAGGGATCCACCGCCGGAACGCGCGTGTGCCAGCGCATGACCTTCACGTGATCGAGCGCGGCCACGCGGGCGGTGACCTCGCGCATCCGCCGCACCGCGAGCAGAAACGGGTCGCCGCCGGTGAAGATCACTTCCCAGATCTCCGGGTGCGCCGCGATGTAGGCCAAGGCCTCGTCGAGCGCCTCGCCGCCCAGCATCCCGTCGGCCTGCGGCCCGATCATCTCCCGCCGAAAGCAGAACCGGCAATACACCGGGCAGACATGCACCAGTTTCAGGAGACAGCGATCCGCGTACCGGTGCACCACGCCCTGCACGGGCGTATGCACCCCGTCGCCGATCGGGTCACTCGACTCATCCGGCGACGTCGCGAGCTCGCGTTCGTCGGGCCGGAACTGGGCCGCGATGGGATCGGCGGGGTCGCCCGGATCGATCAGCCGCTCCATCGCCGGCGTGATCGCCACGGCGTACCTCGCGGCCACGTCGGCGAGTGGGTCGGGGGTCGGCCGGGCCCTCATGGCGGCGTCCATAGCACGTCGGCGATGTGGCGGGCGCCCGTCGCGAGGATCACCAGGCGGTCGAACCCGAGCGCCACGCCGCTGGCGGGCGGCATGTGCGCGAGGGCGGCCAGGAAGTCCTCGTCAATGGGCCAGCGCGCGCCGTACCGCCGTTCCTTCTCGTCCATCGCCTCCAGCAGGCGCGCCCGCTGCTCGATCGGGTCCGTGAGCTCGCCGAAGCCGTTCGCCAGCTCCACCCCACAGGCGTAGAGCTCGAAGCGTTCGGCGACGGCGGCATCGTGCGCGCACCGCCGCGCGAGCGCCGCCTCGCCGAGGGGATACTCGTCGAGCAACGTCAGCACCGACGTGCCGAGATGCGGCTCCAGCTGCACGATGGCGCGGGAGAACTCGTCGTGCGAGAGCGCCGCTCCCGTCCCGGCCGGCAGCCCGGAATAGCGTGCCAGCGCCTCCCGCACGGGGAGGCGTTCGGGTTCGGCGAACGGATGGCAGGTCCGCCCTTTCCAACGCAACGCCGTCACGGCCGCCTCCCGAGCAGCCAGTCGCACAAGCTCGACACAATCCTGCATCACGCGCTCGTACGGTTCCTCCGCGCGATACCATTCGAGCATCGTGAACTCCTCGGCGTGCAGCGGGCCGGTCTCGCCCTGCCGCCAGCATTTCCCGAGGAAGAAGATCCGTTCCTCGCCGGCGGCGAGCAGCTTCTTCATGGCGAACTCGGGGCTCGTGTGCAGGTAGCGCCCGCCCGCCGCGACGGCCTCCACGTGCACCTCGGCGCCGGGCACGGCGACGAGGGCAGCCGGTTCGACCTCGGTGAAGCCCTGATCATCGAACCACGACCGGACCGCACGCAGGATCCGAGCCCGCGCAGCCAGAAAGCCCTGCCGGTCGGCGTGCCGCTCGCGCCGCCAGAACGGCGTCACCGGCCCTCCCCCTCCAGGGACCGGCGGGGCCGCGATGCCGCCGTGTCCCCCTTTCCCCCGGAGCCAAACGCGGCTAGGAGAACGATCCGACCTCGGTCCTTTCGACTGATTTCGAACGCCTGCCGGACTCCCGGCGGCCAGATGAGGTTCATGTGGGTAAAGTCATCGCCAGCGACGTCCGCAAGGGCAACGTCATCGAACGCCAGGACGGCAAACTGTACGTGGTCACGGGCCACGAAACCTTCCGCCCCGGCAAGGGCGCGCCGACCACCACCATCATCATGCGACGGATCGGCGACGGGCTCAAGATGACGGAGACCTACAAAACCACGGATTCGCTGGAAAAGGCTTACGTCGAAGAGGTGAAGCATAGCTATCT
Organism: uncultured delta proteobacterium; assembly: GCA_963851365.1. Lineage (GTDB taxonomy): Bacteria > Desulfobacterota > Binatia > DP-6 > DP-6 > CAVQLX01. The sequence goes on from CAWKPA010000005.1 coordinate 501,917, forward strand.
CTACGACGACGGCGACGCCGGCCTGGTGTTCATGAACCCGGAGAACTACGAGCAGGTGCATGTGTCGAAGGACATCGTGGGCGACCAGATCGTCTACCTACAGCCGGAAATGGACGTGCACCTGACCATGTACGAGGGCCAGGTGCTCTCGCTGGAGCTGCCGTCGCGCGTGACCCTCAGGGTCGAAAGCACCGAACCCGTCGTGAAGGGGCAGACCGCGACCTCGTCCTACAAGCCCGCCATCCTGGAGAACGGCGCACGCACCATGGTGCCGCCGCACGTGGAGGCCGGCACACGCGTCGTCATCCAGACGGAAGACGGCGCCTACGTCGAGCGGGCGAAAGACTGACTCCCACGGTCGCAACCGGGGTCGGGTGGGGAGCCCGGCTCCCGCCTCAGCCTTCGATCTGGCGGGCGATGACCTCGCGGCCTTTGGCGCCCGACGGCGCGGACACCACGCCTTCGCGTTCCATCCGCTCGATCATGCGAGCGGCGCGGTTGTAGCCGACGCGCAGCCGGCGCTGCAGCCACGAGATGGACGCCTGGCGGTGCTCGGTGACCTGCGCCACGGCCAGGTCGTAGAGCTCGTCGGAGAAGTCTTCCAGGTCTTCGCTGTCGCCGCCCTCTTCGTCTTCGCCTTCGAGCAACGCCATCTCGTAGCGCGGCTGCTCCTGGCGCTTGATGAAGTCGACGACGCGGTGGACGTCCTGAGTCGGACACGAAGGCGCCGTGCAGGCGGACGACGCGCGCGGTGCCCGGCGGCAGGAAGAGCATGTCGCCGGAGCCCAGCAGGCGCTCGGCGCCGATGCAGTCGAGGATGGTGCGCGAGTTGGTGCCGGACGTCACCTGGAACGAGATGCGGGCCGGGAAGTTCGCCTTGATGAGGCCCGTGATGACGTCGACCGACGGGCGCTGGGTGGCGAGGATCAGGTGGATGCCGGCGGCGCGGGCCTTCTGGGCCAGCCGGGTGATCGACTCCTCGATCTCGTGGCCCACCGTCAGCATCAGGTCGGCCAACTCGTCGATGATGACCACGATGCGCGGCAGGTGGCGGTGCTGGAGCCCGCCTGCCCCTTCGCCGTGCCGACCGGCGTCTCGACGGTTTCGGTCTCCTCCTCGCCGGCGGCCGCCTCGTCGATCTCGTCGCCGTCCTCTTCCTCGCGACCCTCCGCCTCCGCCGCCTGCGCCAACAGCCGGTTGTAGCTGTCGACGTTGCGCACGCCCTTGTCGTGCAGGAGGCGGTAGCGGTCCTCCATCTCCTTCACCATGTTGGCCAGCGCCGCCGCCGCTTTCTTCGGGTTGGTGACGACGGGCACCAGGAGATGCGGAATGTGCTCGTAGACCGACAGCTCGAGCATCTTCGGGTCGATCATGATCATGCGCACGTCGCGCGGCGACGCCTTGTAGAGGATGCTCATGATCATCGCGTTCATCGACACCGACTTGCCGGTGCCGGTTGCGCCGGCGATCAGCAGATGCGGCATCCGGGCGAGGTCGTGCACGTACGCGTTGCCGGTGGTGTCCTTGCCGATGGCCAGGGTGAGCTTCGACTCGCCGCCGCTGAAGGTGTCGCTCTCGATCAGCTCGCGGATGTAGACGGTGTCGCGCTTCGGGTTCGACACCTCGACGCCCACCACCGGCTTGCCGGGAATCGGCGCCAGGATGCGCACCGACGCCGCCCGCAGCGCCATGGTGAGATCGTCGGCCAGGTTCACGATACGGCTCACCTTCACGCCGGGCGCCGGCTCGAACTCGAAGGTGGTGATGACGGGCCCCGGCCGCACCGCCACCACCTTGCCCGCCACGCCGAAGTCGGCGAGCTTGTTCTCCAGGATGCGCGAGCTGGTGAGCAGCGCGGCCTCGTCGATCGGCACGGTGCTCTTCGCCGGCGGGTCGAGCAGGCTGAGGGTGGGGAGGCGGTAGGTGTCCTCCGCGAACAGCTCCTCCTGCAGTTCGACGCGCTTCGGGCGCTTCGGGGCCGGCTCGGCCCGGCGCTCCGGGCCACGGATGATCGGCGGCGGCGCGTCGGCGGCGGGCGGCGTGGGCTTGTCGGCCTTGCGCCGCGCGGGCGGCTCGTCGACGACGTCGGTGAGCGCGATGGGCTTCTTGCCCGACCGCGCCAGCGGGATCGCGTCGGCCGCGGGCTCGGCCGGCGGGCGCCGGACGCGCCGCACCAGCCAGGCGCCCGCGGTGCGCAGCTGGGTGGCGACGGCGGCGGCCGCCCGCCCCACCAACTCGAACAGGGAGACGCCCGTCGCCAGCACCAGCGACATGACCAGTGCGACCGCGATGGCGAGGTACGCGCCCGGCACGCCCAGCACGCTCCGCAGCACGTGCCCCAGGAAGCCGCCGAGCCAGCCGCCCCCGCGCGGCGTCGACGTGCCGCCGACGGCCAGGCCTGCCAGCGCCGCCACCCCGCACAGCAGCAGGACCGCGCCGCCGATCCGCGAGCCGCCGAAGTCGCGGGCGTTGCGGCGCACCAGCGCCACCGCGACGAACCCCACGTAGAGCGGGAACAGATACGCCGCGACCCCGATGGCGCGCAGCGCCGTGTCGGCCAAGAAATGCCCGAGCGGACCGCCCAGGTTGTCGCGCGGGTGCTCCGGCGCATACGACAGCAACGCCAGCGCCACGAAGACCGCCAGCGCGCCGCCGATCAGCGCCTCCGCCTCCCGGATCACGTGCCCGCGACGTTCGTCCCGGGCCGGGGCCTCCGCCGCCTGCCGTCGCGCCGCCATCACATCACCCCCACCACGACCGGCAGCAGGTCTACTACATCTCGAGGACGAAGGGGAGGATCACCGGCCGGCGATCCAACCGCTTGAAATATCGACGCAAAGCCTTCCTGACCTCTTCCTTGACCTCGGCCGGGTCGGTGCGGGACTCGGGGTTGATGCCATCGAGGGCGACCAGGATCTCGCTGCGGGCGGCCGCGAAGACCTCGCGACTGACCTCGTCGGCGACGACCCCACGCGACACGAGGTCGGGGCCCGCCACCAGGTCGCCCGTCTGCTGGGCGATCGCCAGGACCGCCAGCACCAGGCCGTCTTCGGAGAGATGGCGACGGTCGCGCAGCACGACGTCGCCCACTTCCCCGACGCCCTTGCCGTCGACCAGCACGCGTCCCGCCGGCACGCGCTCGCCCTGCCGGGCGCCGTCGGGACCGACCTCGAGCACGTCGCCGTTCTCGAGCAGGTGGAGCCCGTCGGCCGGCACGCCGACGTCGCGCGCCAGGTGCAGATGGCGCACCAGGTGGCGGTACTCACCGTGCACCGGCACGAAGTGCCGCGGTCGCACCAGGTTGAGCACCAGCTTGAGCTCCTCTTGCGAGGCGTGGCCCGAGACGTGGATGGGGGCGTTGCGCCCGTAGTGGACGGTGGCGCCGCGCCGGTAGAGGTGGTTCACCAGGCTCGAGATGGCCCGCTCGTTGCCGGGGATGACACGCGACGACAGGACGACGACGTCGCCCGGCGACAGCGTGACCTGCTTGTGCATGTTCATCGCGATCCGCACCAGCGCCGACGCCGCCTCCGCCTGGCTGCCCGCGGTCAGCAACGCCACCTCGCGCCGCGGCAGATCGCGCAGGACGCCCAGGTCGACCAGCGTGGCGTCGGGCACGTGCAGGAGGTCCAGGTCGCGTGCGGTGGCGACGTGCGCCGTGAGGCTGCGCCCGACCAACCCCACCTTGCGGTCGAACCGCACCGCCAGGTCGATCACCTGCTGCATGCGATGAATGTGCGATGAGAAAGTGGTGACCACCACGCGGCCAGCCGCCTCGCGGAAGATCTGCTCCAGGTGCCCACCCACCGAGCGCTCCGACGGCGTGACGCCCGCGTGTTCGACGTTGGTCGAGTCGGAGAGCAGCAGCAGGACGCCCTCGTCACCCGCCTCGGCCAGCCGGTGGAGATCGGCCAACCGGCCGTCGAGCGGCGTCTGGTCGATCTTGAAGTCCCCGGTGTGTACCACCGTGCCGACGGGCGTCCGGATGATGAGCCCCACCGCGTCGGGGATGGAGTGCGTCATCGCAAAGGGCTCGACGGTGAACGGGCCGATGGTGACGGGCTCCGTGCCATAGACCGCGAGCGTTGCCGGCAGCTCGTGCTCGCGCAGCCGCCCGCGCACGAAGCCGATGGTGAGCGGCGAGCCCCAGATCGGCACCGGGAACTCGCGCAGCACGTACGGCAAGGCGCCGATGTGATCCTCGTGGCCATGGGTGAGGAAGATGCCTTTGAAGCGCGGGCCGAGCGCGGTGCGGACGTAGGTCAGGTCCGGGATGGCGAGGTCCACGCCGAACATCTGCTCGTCGGGGAACATCACGCCGCAGTCGACAGCGATCGCGGTGTCGCCGTACTCCAGCAGCAGGAGGTTGAGGCCGATTTCGCCGAGCCCGCCGAGCGGGATGACGCGGAGCGTGTCGCTCACCGCGCCCTCACCACTGCGCCCTACCCTGCGACGTCACCACCCAGGCGCGGAGAATATCGAGTGCGGCCGGCGCGAGTCAACGCGGCGCGCGGGCGCCGACGGGCGGGATGCGTCACCTCGTCCGCCGACAGCTGTTCCGGCCCCGACCACCGCGGGGCCACGATCGCCGTCCGCCGCGTTGACCCCCCACCGGCCGCAGACTATCGTCGCCGGCCGGGAGGACGCGGCGATGTCGGTGAACAAGGTGCTGTTGATCGGGAACCTCGGGAAGGATCCGGAAGTCCGCTTCACGGGCAGCGGTCAGGCGGTGGCCCGCTTCCCGCTCGCGACCAGCGAAACCTTCAACGACCGCGAAGGACAGCGCCAGGAACGCACCGAGTGGCACAACGTCGTCGTCTGGGGAAAGCAAGGCGAACAGTGCGGCCAGTACCTCACGAAGGGCCGGCAGGTGTACGTCGAGGGCCGGATCGCCACCCGGCAATACGACGACAAAGACGGCAACAAGCGCTACATCACCGAGGTGATCGCGCAACGCGTGCAGTTCCTGGGCGGCCGCGGCGGTGACGCGCCGCGCGGCGGCCGCGACGCGGGCGGCGGCGAGGACACCGTCATGCCGCCGGGGCCGCTCCCCGAGGACGACGACATCCCGTTCTGACGCGTCTCACCACCGTCCCGTCTCGGCCATACTGGTGTAACGCCCCTGCCCGACCACCACGTGGTCGAGCACGCGGATGCCGATCAGCTCGCCGACGCGGCGCAACCGATCGGTCAGCGCCACGTCCTCCGCCGACGGCGTCGGATCGCCGCTAGGGTGGTTGTGCACCAACACGAGCGCCGCGGCGGCCAGACGGATGGCGGGCGCGAACACCTCGCGCGGATGGACCAGCGTGGTGGTGAGCGTGCCCTCCGACACGCACACCTCGGCCTGGAAGCGGTTGCGCCCGTCGAGCAGCAGCACCACGAAGCGCTCGCGCTCGAGCTGCGACAAGCGTCCCCGCACGTGGGCGTAGACCGCCGCGCCGTCGCGCAGCGTGACGCCGGGCGCCAGCGGCGTGTCGGCGGCGCGGCGGCCGAGTTCGAGCGCCGCGCGCACCAGCACGAGCCGACGCCGCCACCGCGGTCCGAGCAGCGCCGCGAACCCCGCGGCGTCGCGGCCGAGCCGGGCGACGCCTCCCGCCCGGCGCAGCAGCTCCGCGGCCACCAGCCGCCCGCCGGCGGCCCCCGCGCCGCCATCCAGGATGGCGCCCAGCAGCTCGGCGTCGCTGCAGGCCGACGGCTCGCCGCTCGCGAGACGACGCCGCAGCGTCCCATGCGTCGCCCCGTCGCCGTTCGTCTCCACGACGCCTGCCTATGCCGCGTGGACGGTCGTCGATACCCCTGCGTCCGGACCGTCGAGCGGCCACAGTCCGCCCGGTTGATCCGCCTGCCCGACAACGTATTGTCCGCCATGCGAACGATGCCGACACGACCGCTCCCCACCCCGGGCGACGTCGCCGCCATCGCCGCCCTCGCCGACCCGGTGGTGCGCAATCTCCGGATCACGCAGTGTTACCACGACCTCGCGGTCGCGCTGGCTCAGCGCCTGCGGCCGGGCGCCAGCTGGTGCGCGTTCGCGGCCTGGGCATCGCGGCAGGCCGGCCAGACCATCCGCGGCGAGGACACCGAGCGCACGGTGGAGCGCCTGCTCGCCGACGCGCTGACCGGCCCGGCCGCAGCGACGGTGGCGGGCGCGCTGCGCGCGCTGGGTTCGCGGGACGACGTCGCCGCGATCCGCCGGACCCTGCGGCACGCCCTCGGGATCGACGGCGCCTTCGAGCGGGCCGCGGGCGCCGTCGCCCGCGGCAACTTGAAGGTCTTCGCCGAGATCGGCGCGGTGTTCGCTTCCTTCGCCGCCGATCGACTCGACGATCCCGTCTCCGACACCTCCGCGATCGCGGCCTTCCAGGAGACCCTGCGCCCGGGCGAGCCGCCCGACGGACAGGAGCATCTGCGCCGCGCCTTCGGCCATTTCTACGCCGCCGCGTTCGAGGACGACGCCAAGGCGCGCGCCGAACGGCTGCTGCTCGCCAACCTGCACGTGGGCGTGCACGAACAAACCCGGCTGCAGCCCGAGATCGAGCAGGCCCTCGAGGCTCCGATCGCGGATCCGGACGAGGTCGTCGAACGCCTGCTCGACGCGCACCTGGCGGGTGCGAGCTGGCTCGTCAGACTTCGACGCCGCATCAACCGCCTGCTCGGCCGCGAGCCGGTCGTGGATCGCGCCGTCGCCGCCGTGGTCCACGACGCGCGGCGGCTGGTCCGCGCCGGGATCACCGAGCACGCGATGACGCTCGAACTGCCCCACGGCGTCGTGCTGCGACTCGGCCGCGATCTGCCCGGGGCTCCCCCCCCACGCCTCGCCACGCTGGCACGGCCGGAGCTGATCGAGCTGATGGCGCGCGTGACGCCGCCCAGCGGCGGGAGCGGCGCCGAGGATTGGGCGGACTTCGTCGAACGCATGCACTTCATCGCCGTGCTCTTCCGGACCCAGGCCGAGAACGGGGACCTCCTCGAGCCACCCTTCACGGCCGAACAGGTAGCCGCCATCGACGCGGGCCAGCGTCCGGGCGGGCGGCTCTGACGCAGTCGGCGGGCCCCCGAACCCGGGGCCAGCCATCAGGGCCAGCCGCGGCCTCTGGCGCGAGCGACCCGCCTGTCAGTAAACTGCCCCCATGAGCGCAGGGCTCGACGGGCGGCTAGCCGACATCACGGAGGCGATTCTGGGCAGCTACGCCCGGCACGGGAACCTCCAACACCTCGAGGGCGGCAACCTGCCGAGCCGCGGCGTGATCTGGGACGTCGTGGAGGACCTGCTGCGCATCCTCTTTCCCGGCTTCCTCGAGACGGCCGCGACCGGCTCCGCCGAGTTCGTCACCCTCACCGCCGCGCGCGTGCGGTCGATCGGTCGCCGGCTCGCCACGGAGATCGAAAAGGGGCTGCGCTTCCGCTCCGCCTGCAGCGGCGACGACTGCCGCGCCCGCGCCGACGCCGCCACGGTCGCCCAGCTCGCGGCCATCCCCGGCATCCGCGACGTGCTCGCGACCGACATCGCCGCCGCCTTCGACGGCGATCCCGCGGCGCAGTCCTTCGAGGAGATCGTTCTGGCCTACCCCGGGCTGCAGGCCATCGCCGTGCACCGGCTCGCTCATGTGCTCCACGAGGCGGATGTCCCGTTCGTCCCCCGCGTGATGAGCGAGTACGCGCACTCGCGCACCGGGATCGACATCCACCCTGGCGCCACGATCGGCCGGCACTTCTTCATCGACCACGGCACCGGCGTCGTGATCGGCGAGACCTGCGTGATCGGCGACAACGTCAAGATCTACCAGGGCGTCACGCTGGGCGCGCGGAGCTTCCAACACGACGAGCGCGGGCGCATCGTCAAGGGCACCAAGCGCCACCCCGACATCGACGACGGGGTCACCATCTACTCCGGGGCGAGCATCCTCGGCCCGGTGCGGGTCGGTCGCGGGTCGGTGGTCGGCGGCAACGTCTGGCTCACCCAGAGCGTGCCACCGGACACCCGGATCGTGATCCGCCCGCCCCAGACCATGCACCTCGATCAGGTCGCCAACGACTACCAGATCTGAAAGGAGGCCCGAATGGCACACATCTTCACCGACAATTCGCGGACGATCGGCGGCACGCCGCTGGTCGAACTCCGGCGGGTCACCGCCGGGGCCAAGGCCCGCGTCCTCGCGAAGATCGAAGGACGCAACCCCGCCTACTCGGTCAAGTGCCGCATCGGCGCGTCGATGATCTGGGACGCCGAGGAACGCGGCGTGCTCCGGCCGGGCATGGAGGTGATCGAGCCGACGAGCGGCAACACCGGCATCGCGCTCGCCTTCGTGTGCGCGTCGCGCGGGTTCCCACTCACGCTCACCATGCCGGAGACGATGAGCCTCGAACGCCGCAAGGTGCTCGCCGCCTTCGGCGCCAGCCTGATCCTCACGCCGGGCCCCGAAGGCATGACCGGGGCCATCCGGACCGCCGAGGAGGTGGCCGCCGCGGAGCCCGGGAAATGGTTCATGCCGCAGCAGTTCGCGAACCCGGCCAACCCGCAGATCCACGAACGGACCACCGGGCCCGAGATCTGGGACGACACCGACGGCGCGGTCGACGTCTTCGTGTCGGGAGTCGGGACGGGCGGCACCATCACGGGCGTGTCCCGCTTCATCAAGCAGACCAAGGGCAAGCCGATCGTGTCCGTTGCCGTCGAGCCGGCGAAGAGCCCGGTCATCTCGCAGACGCTGGCCGGCGAGCCGCCGAAGCCGTCGCCGCACAAGATCCAGGGTATCGGCGCGGGGTTCGTCCCGAAGAACCTCGACCTCACGCTGGTGGACCGCGTCGAGCAGGTGACCGACGAGGACGCCGTCACGATGGCGCGGCGACTCGCGCGCGAAGAGGGCATCCTCTGTGGCATCTCGTGCGGCGCCGCAGCCGCCGTGGCCGTCCGCCTCGCGCACGAGCCCGGCTTCGCCGGCAAGACCATCGTCACCGTGCTGCCGGACTCCGGCGAGCGCTACCTCTCCACCGTCCTCTACGGCGAGGGTTGAGCGCGGCACATCGCACTCCCGGTTGATCGTTTGACGGCCCGCGCGCGACCGGGGCAGGTTCTGCCCATGACCGTGCTGCCTCTCGCCGTTCTCGCCGCCGTCACACTCGCCCTCTCGCCCCCGGGGGCCCACGCCGATGGCGACGCCCTCACCGTGCCGACCCGGAGCGGCCCAGTCCGCGGCAAGACGACCGGCGCCGTGCGGCAATTTCTGGGCATCCCGTATGCCGCGCCACCGGTGGGCGCGCTGCGGTTCCGCGCCCCGCAGCCGGCCGCCCCGTGGACCGACGTCCGCGACGCCACCACGCCTGGCTCTGCCTGCACGCAGATGCTGCCGGTGGTGAACGCCGAGATCGGCTCCGAGGACTGTCTCGTCCTCAACGTCTACGCGCCCGACCCCGCCCCGCGCCGGAAGGCGCCAGTGATGGTGTGGATCCACGGCGGCGGCTTCACGGTTGGGAGCGGCACCGACAACGACCCGACGCGACTCGTGGCCCGCACCGGCGTCGTCGTGGTGAGCGTCAACTACCGGCTGGGTGCGTTCGGCTTCCTCGGGCATCCCGCCCTCACGGCGGAAGATCCAGATGGCGCGACCGGCAACGCGGGGTTGCAGGACCAGCAAGCGGCGCTCCGCTGGGTGAAGGACAACGTGGCAGCCTTCGGCGGCAATCCGAAGCGCATCACCATCTTCGGCGAGTCCGCCGGCGGCATGAGCGTGTGCGCGCACCTGCTGTCGCCCCGCTCGAAGAAACTCTTCCGGCGCGCGATCATCCAGAGCGGCCCATGCGACGGCCAGCTGCCGCCACGCGCCGCGGCCGAAGCGCAGGGCGGCCGCCTGGCCGCGACGCTCGGCTGCGACGCGGCCGCCGACGTCCTGGCCTGTCTCCGCGCGCTGCCGGCGCGCGACGTGCTCCGCGCCCTGCCTGGCGACTCGAACTTCATCTTCGACTTCTCGGTGGCGTGGATCCCGGTGGCGGACGGCGTCGTGCTGCCTGCCGACCCGCCGGCCGCGCTCCGCCGCGGCCGCGTCAACCGGGTGCCGTTGATCGACGGCGTCACGCGAGACGAGGGACGGTTGTTCGTGGGCCTGGCGTACAACTCGCGCGGCACGAGGCTGGCGGCCGACGCCTGGGCGCCGACGCTCGACGACTACTTCGGCGCCGCGCGCGGCCCGCAGGTCCGTGCGCAGTACCCGCTCGCCGACTACCCGGATCCCGGCGCCGCCTTCGGGCAGGCCGTCGGCGACGCCATCCTCGCCTGCCCCGCGCTGCGCGGCGCGCAGGCGCTTGCCCGTCACATGCCGGTGTACGTCTACGAGTTCACCCACGACCCGAACCCGTTCATCCTCCCGATGCCGGGCATCGCGCTCGGCGCGTTCCACTCGGCCGAGCTGCCCTACGTGTTCGCCGGCCCGGTGCAGTCGAGCGGCGCCATCCGGTTTACTCCAGACGAGGAGCACCTGGTGGACGCGATCACCGGCGCCTGGACCCGCTTCGCCGCCACCGGAAGGCCCGGACAGGGCTGGCCGCGCTGGAACGCGCGCGCGAGAAAGCACCTGGTGCTGCGCGCTCCGACACCATCTGTCGGACGCCGCCTGAAGGTCCGGGAATGCGGGTTCTGGGACGAACTCGGCTGGCGACCGGGCCTCGAGTAACGCGGTCCCCCGCGGCGCGGCGCGCCTTGACCAGGCCGCTGGGTCCGTCGTAGCCGCGGTCGTGTCGCACCTGCGCGCCCACCCGATGCCCGCTCGATGCCGCGGCATCGCGGGGCTGATCGTGGCGCTGGCCGGCCTGCTCCCGCTGTGCGCCAGACCGGCGTGCGCCGCCGCCGCCGCGCCGTGTCGCTCGGCGCAGTTCACGATCGCCGGCGCTCCCGTCGGCGCCGCGCCCGCCAGCCAGACCGTGGAGCTCGGGGCGTTGGTCGGCCTGGGCGACGCCTGCCCGCTCGCCGCGCCACGGAAGCGCCGCGCGAGCCGGTCGGGCATCACCAAGATCCGGGCGCGCTGGGAGAGCTGTCCCGGCTTCGCCGGCCCGGTGCGCCTGCGCGCCCGGATCGTCGACGGCTGCACGAGGGCGACAGGCAAGGTGGTCGCCAAAGGCTATCGGCGCACCTTCGAGTCCGAGCGCAGCGACTGCGGCGACGGCGCGTTCGAGACGCCGCCGCCCCCGGTGCCGTATGCGCCCGCCGAGGCGTCGCTCGCCACGCATCCGCTGCCGCGCTGGTTCGACGACGCCAAGTTCGGGATCATGATCCACTGGGGCATCTTCACGATCCCGGCATGGGCCGAGACCGTGCTCGATCCCGGCGAGTGGCTGTGCTGCGGCAAGCTGCTCGACCCGCCCGACTTCGGTCGCGAGTTCTTCACCCACATCCCGTACGTCGAGTGGTACCCGAACACGATCCTCATCCCCGGCTCGCCGGCGCAGGCGCATCATGCGGCCACCTACGGCGCCGACTTCCCGTACGAGGATTTCCGGCCCGCGTTCGAGACAGCCGCGGCCGCGTGGTCGCCGGACGCCTGGTCCGACCTGTTCCAGGCCGCCGGCGCCCGTTACGTCGTGCTGGTCACCAAGCACCACGACGGATTCTCGCTCTGGCCCACGGACGTGCCCCATCCCACGCGCCCGGGCTGGAACATGGCGCGCGACGTCGTCGGCGAGCTCACCGGCGCGGTGCGGCGTCGGTGCATGCGCATGGGACTCTACTACTCGGGCGGCTTCGACTGGTCGATCCAGCCCGGCCCGGTCGTGACGGCGCTCGACGCCCTCACCGTGCTGCCGCAGAGCCCCGAGTATGCGGCGTACGCCGACGGACAGTGGCGCGAGCTGATCCACCGTTACCGCCCCGCCGTCCTGTGGAACGACATCGGCTACCCCGCGGCGGCGAACCCCCTGCAGCTCTTCGCCGACTACTACAACGCCGTCCCGGACGGTCTCGTCAACGACCGGTTCAGCCTGCTGTCGGGCACCAACCACCGCGACTACGTGACGCCGGAATTCACCGTCCTGACGGATGTCTCGGCGACGAAGTTCGAGACCGTCCGGGGCATGGGCCGCGGCTTCGGCTTCAACCAGAACGAGACCGACGCCGATCTCGAAACACCCGAGGGCCTCGTCCGGCTGCTGATCGACGTCGTGTCGAAGAACGGCAATCTCCTCCTGAACGTCGGCCCCATGGCCGACGGCACGGTGCCGGCGGCGCAGCGCACGCGACTCGAGGCCATGGGCGGATGGCTCGCGGTGAACGGCGAAGCCATCTTCGGCAGCAGGCCCTGGCTCCGCGCCGAGGGCGTCACGGGCGACGGCACGCCGGTGCGATTCACCACCAGCGGCGACGGCGCAACGCTCTACGCGATCGTGCTGGGGCCGCTGCCCCCGAACGAGATCACGCTGGTCGGGCTGGGCGCCGCCACCGGACCGGCGCGGCTGCTGGGCACGCCCGGCACGCTCACCGCCACGGCAAACGCCGCCGACCTCCACATCGCACTGCCGGCGGCGCCGCCACGGGCGCAGGCGGCGCACGTCTTCGCGCTGCGGGCGCCGTAGTTGCTCGAACATGCGGGTGACGGTAGCCAACTGCTCATGGCGACATCGACCACCCGTGTCCTTCTGACGAGCGCCAGCCTGCTGATGGCCGCGATCGCGGCCGCCGCCGACCAGGCGCCGCCCGCCCCCGCGCGCAAGCCACTCTTCGGCGCCGTCCATGTCCACACGAGTTACTCGTTCGACGCCTTCACCAACGGCTCCCGCACCAAGCCGAACGACGCCTACGCGTGGGCCCAGGGTCGCGAGATCACCAACAGCGGCATCGGCGGGCCGATCAAGATCGCCACGCCGCTCGACTTCTACATGGTCTCCGACCACGCCGAGATGCTGGGCGTCTTCATCGAGATGGAGAACCCGGAGAGCGCCGTCGGCAAGCTGCCGATCGCCCGGCGCGTGCTGTCGAAGGACCAGAACGTCGCCATGCAGGCGTTCGCCGAGATACTGCGCGACAAGAGCCAGGGGAAGGGCGATCCGGCGCTCAGCGATGCGCAGATCAGCCGCAGCGCATGGGCGGAGATGAAGAAGGCTGCCGACGCCAACTACCAGCCCGGCAAGTTCACCACCTTCGTCGGCTTCGAGTGGACCTCCAACCCGGAGAAGCGCAATCTGCATCGGGTGGTGGTGTTCCGCGACAGCGCGCACCTGCCGGAGCTGCCGCTGCCCGCGGATGAATCGAGCGATCCCGAAACCCTGTGGACCTGGATGGAAACGCAGCGCAGCGGCGGCGCCACCCTGCTCGCCATCCCCCACAACGCGAACGCCAGCGACGGCCGGATGTTCGAGCTGACGCGATACGACGGCCGGCCGATCGACGCCGCCTACAGCGCCACCCGCGCCGCGAACGAGCCCCTGTACGAGATCTCGCAGATCAAGGGCACCTCGGAGACGCATCCCGCGCTGTCGCCCAACGACGAGTTCGCCGGCTTCGAGCAGTGGGACTACACCCTCTCCGCCGACGCCGAACGCCCCACCAAGCGGCGCGGCAGCTTCGCTCGCCAGGCGTTGCTCGACGGCATGACCTTCGCGGCGCGCGGCCTGGGGAATCCGTTCAAGTACGGGTTCATCGGCGACAGCGACACCCACAACGCCGCCGCCTCGAACGAAGAGTTCAACTACACGGGCAAGTTCGCCTTCGAGAACGACCCGAAGGTGCGCCTGGACGGCGTCCCCGACCAGCCCCCGGCGCAGGCGCAACAGGTCCGCGAGTTCAGCTCCGCCGGGCTGGCCGGGGTGTGGGCGGAGGAGAACACCCGCGAGTCGATCTTCGCCGCACTGCAACGCAAGGAGACGTTCGGCACGTCGGGTCCGATGATCCGCGTTCGTCTTTTCGGCGGGTGGGACTTCACGCCGAGGGACCTCGAGGGCGGTGACCTCGCCAAGGCCGGCTACGCCCGCGGCGTGCCGATGGGTGGTGACCTCGCGCCCGGCGCCGGCAAGGCGCCCAGCTTCATCGTCGCCGCCGGCAAGGACCCGAAGAGCGGCAACCTCGACCGCGTGCAGATCGTGAAGGGCTGGCTCGACGCCGAGGGCAAACAGCACGAGACGATCTACGACGTCGCGTGGGGCGGCGATCGGACGCCCGGCGCCGACGGGAAGCTGCCGGCGGTCGGCAACACGGTCGACATCGCGAAGGCCACCTATACCAACACCATCGGCGCCGCCGAGTTGTCGGCCGCCTGGACCGACCCGGACTTCCGGCCTGGCGAGCGCGCCTTCTACTACGCCCGGGTGCTCGAGATTCCGACGCCGCGGTGGAGCACGCGAGATGCCGCACGGCTCGGCGTGCCCATTCCCGGCGGACTCCCGGCCACGATCCAGGAGCGCGCCTGGACCTCGCCCGTCTGGTACACGCCGGCGAAGAGCTGACCCGCGGGACCGAGCGCGGGGTGACCACCGGCGCCGCCCTACCCGCGCAGCAGCAGCGCCTTCAGGTACTCGCCTTCGGTATGTGCGAGCGCGGTCGGGTGATCCGCCGGATGGCCGGGCTCCGCGACCAGCTGCATGGCGCGGCCCGCGTCGCCGGCCGCGGCCGCCACCACCTGGCGGAACGCGGCGCGGTCGAGATGCTGCGAGCACGAGCAGGTGAGCAGCCAGCCGCCGGGCGCGAGACGGCGAAGCGCCTGGAGATTCACGTCCTTGTAGCCGCGCAGCCCCGACGTGAGATCGCGCCGCCGGCGCACGAAGGGCGGCGGGTCGAGCACGATCAGGTCGAACGGGTCGCCCGGCTCGCGCAGCCAGTCGAAGACGTCGCCTTCGATCCACGTGGCTCGCTCCGCGTCGAGCCCGTTCTCGGCCCACGCCGCCTCGGCCAGTTCGAGCGCGGGTCGCGACGTGTCGACCGACACGACGTGGGTGGCGCCGCCCAGCGCCGCCCCGATGGCAAAGCCACCGGTGTAGGCGAAGGCGTTCAGCACGCGCCGACCCGCCGCCAGCCCCCGTACGCGGGCGCGGTTGTCGCGCTGGTCGAGGAAGAGCCCGGTCTTCTGGCCATGCACGACATCGACCAGCAACCGCATGCCGTGCTCGACCACGGTCAGCCGCGGCGGCGGTTCGTCGCCGGCCAACACGCCGCGCGCGCCCGCGATGCCCTCCTCGGCCCGCACCCCGCCCTCGCTCCGCTCGTACACGCTGCGCGGCGCGAGCCGCTCGACCAGCGCGTCGACCACGGCCCCCGCGAGCCGCGCGGCGCCGGCAGTGAGGAACTGGCAGACCAGGACGTCGCCGTAGCGGTCGACGACCACGCCGGGCAGGCGATCGCCCTCGGCGTTCACCAGTCGGTAGGCGTCGGTCTCGCTCGGCAGCAGGGCGCGGCGGAGCGCCAGCGCCTCGTCGATGCGCCGCGCGACCAGCGCCGGGCCGATCGGCTCGTCGTCCAGCGTGCAGACCCGGACCGCGATGGTGGTCTTCGGGTTCGCATACCCCGCGGCGATGAACCCGCCGCCCGCCCTGGCGATGCGCACCGGCTCGCCGGGCTCCGCCCCGTCCAGCCCCGTCGCGATCGCGCCCGAGAAGATCCACGGGTGGCCGGCGCGCACTGGCGCGTCGCGGCCAGGCTTGAGCGTAACGGTTCGCATCTCAGCGCTCGCCCGCGCGGCGATACGCGCCGCTGCGCCCGCCCCGCTTCTCCACCAGCCGAATGCCGCCGATCGCCATGTCGCGGTCGATCGCCTTGCACATGTCGTAGAGGGTGAGGCCGGCGACGGCGACGGCGGTGAGGGCCTCCATCTCCACTCCGGTGCGCGCCGCGACCCGGACGCGACTCTCGATGCGGACCCGCGCGGCGGGGAGGTCGGGCTCGAGCGTCACCTCGACCCCCGTCAGCGGAAGCGGATGGCAGAGCGGCACCAGGTCGGCGGTGCGCTTGGCGGCCATGATGCCCGCGAGCCGCGCAACGGCGAGCACGTCGCCCTTGGGCAACGCGCCGGCCGCGATGGCCGCCAGCGTCGCCGGGCGCATCGCCACCTCGCCCCGCGCCACCGCCTCGCGGGCCGTGACGGCCTTGGCGGACACGTCCACCATGCGGGCCCGGCCGCGGCGGTCCAGATGGGAAAGCTTCGGGATGCGCGGCACGCAGCGCGGGCTATCCCAAGCGTCGCCGCCGCTCAAGCGCCGGGCGCAGGGCGCGGCGGGTTGCCCCGGCCGCAGGCCGACCCTAGAGTACGCGGACCATGGCGACGGAGACCACTGCCACCCATCATCGCGTGCTGATTCTGGGCTCGGGCCCGGCCGGCCTGACGGCCGCCATCTATGCCGCGCGTGCCAACCTGGCGCCGGTGGTGATCGAGGGCGCACAGCCGGGCGGCCAGCTGACGATCACCACCGACGTCGAGAACTACCCCGGTTTCGCCGACGGCATCATGGGCCCCGAGATGATGGAGATATTCAGGAAGCAGGCGGCGCGCTTCGGCACGGAGTTCGCCTTCGGCGACGTCACCCGCGCCGATCTCTCGACGCGTCCCTTCCGCGTCGAGGTCGACAAGACGACGCACACCGCCGACGCGCTGATCATCGCCACGGGCGCCCGCGCCAAGCTGCTCGACCTGCCCAATCGAGACACGCCTGATGGGCCACGGCGTATCGGCGTGCGCCACCTGCGACGGCTTCTTCTTCAAGGGCAAGGACGTCGCGATCGTGGGCGGCGGCGACACCGCGATGGAAGAGGCGCTGTTCCTGACCAAGTTCGCCAACGTCGTAAGGTGCATCCACCGCCGCGACGAGTTGCGCGCATCGAAGATCATGCAGGAGCGCGCCCGCAAGAACCCGAAGATCGAATTCGTCTGGAACATGGTGGTGGTCGATGTGCTCGGCGAGCCCAAAGGCGACGGGGTCACCGCCGTGGTGCTCGAAGACACCAGGACGAAGGAGCGCCGCGAGATGCCGGTCGGCGGCCTCTTCGTCGCGATCGGCCACGAGCCGAACACGGCGCTCTTCAAGGGCCAGCTGTCGATGAACCCGCAGGGGTACCTGGTGACCGAGTCCGGCAGCACCTACGCCAGCGTGCCCGGCGTCTTCGCCTGCGGCGACGTCCAGGACGCGGTCTACCGCCAGGCCGTCACCGCGGCGGGGTCCGGCTGCATGGCGGCGATCGACGCCGAGCGCTGGCTCGAAGCGCAACACGGATAGGCTGACGCGGTCGGTCCGTTGGGGGCCGCCCCGCGCGCGTCCCGCGCTGCGATGGACGGCGCGGGCGGCACGGTGCCTGCCGCGAGGCGTCCCGCATCATCGGCCGCGGGATGTTCGACGGGCCTCGCATCGGCGCACCGAAGAGACCGACATCGGGCGGGGCCGTCATGCCGGAGGGCGATTCGACATGATCCCAGGAATTCGTCTTGGCGATCGAGGTGGTGTTGAGCGACCCGTCGGGATCGGCGATCGCCTGAAAAGCCACCGTAATGCCCACCGCCACCGAATCGGTCACGGGGCGACCGCCGGGATCGATCAGCCGCGCGTCGATCGTGCCGAACGGGGGGAGCAGTGACGGCACGGCGTAGTCGCCATCCATGCAATGCATCCCGAGATTGCTCTAGGCGATTGGCATGCAGTCGGCCGCATTCCACAACGGAGCAACGGCTGCACGGGTCACGGCCGGGCTCTCCGCCGGCGCCCGCACATGCTGCTACCCTTGTTCGTCGGAGCCGCCCTGGGTATCTTACTTCTCCAGTTGCGGTACGAGGCGGGCGTCGTGAGGTGCTGGTGGTTGGTGTTCCTCGTTGTGCTCGCCGCACGTCCGAGCGGGTCGAGCGCCGCGAGCGACGTGGCCACCGCAACACGCCGCGATTCGACCTTCGGCACCCTCCTCGAATCCCTGGGCGGCGACGCCTACCGGCCCGCCCGCTGGTCGCCGCTCCCGGTCGACACCTTGTTCAGCGAGGGGTGGGACGAACCCTGGCTGGCAGCCCCGGACGGTCAAGGCGGGCACGGCGCGCCCCGCCAGGCCTGGTTGAACGCCTACGACGGCGCGTTCTTCCGCCTCGGGATCGCCGCATTCGGCTACTCGCACGATTTCCTCGACGCCGGCTTCACCAACGACTACTCGAGCGGCGTCACGATCTTCACGCCGATCAACCGCCGTGTTCAGCTACGCTGGGACATCCCCATCGTCACGTCGAATCGCGTCAACCCATGCTGCGACTACCACATCGGAGTGGGCGATTTCGCCCTCACGCCGCGGCTCATGCTGCACGAGAGCGACAACGCGTCCCACGCCCTCGACGTCACCTTCCGCATGCCGACGGGCGATACCGTCAATCTGAACGGCGTGACGGCGGTGACGCCACGCTACAATGTCTGGTGGAACCCCTGGGAACGGCTGGTGATGCGCGGCGGCTTCGGGTTCTTCGCGCCCTTCGGCAGGCAGAGCCTGAACGAGGTTGGGGCGCGCACGACCTTCGAGGCAAACGTCGCGCCGGGCTACTACCTCACCCCGCACGACCTGACGCCCATCGGCGATCTGGCCTGCTTCGCGTCGACGAATCTGTTCCAGGTCATGGATGATCGCGGGCCCCACAACCCCACGCTGCTCACCATCACGCCGGGTTTCAGTGCGCACGCGGGCGCCGACTGGTACGTGCTCGCCGGCGTCGAGGTGCCGCTGACACGGCCCGAGCCCTTCGACTACCGCGTGCTCGCCGGGCTCATGCGGGTGTGGTGATGGTTCGCGCGCTCCTGCTCTCGGCGCTCCTGCTCTCGGCGCTCGCGCCCGAGGGCGGCGAGGCGCAGGTCTTCACGCCGCCTCCCGATGCGCCCAATGCGACGGACGTCATCGGAGTTCGCTACCGGGCGTTCGGGCTGGCGGCCGGACGAGCCAAGGAGAGTCAGATCTACCTGGGGACCCCCAATCTCGCCCAGGGCAGCAACACCCGCGCCCCGTACGATTGGGCGACGGGCACGAGCGGGTCGGTGAGCCACCTGATCGCGTTCACCTGGGATCCGGTGAACGACACGCTCATCGCGGTCGTCGTGCCAGCCGACGCGCGGCGCCGGCGGCGCCGCGGGAAGTCCAGGGCGACGACGCTCGAGTTCACCGGGGTGCGGGACGCGGTCGTCAAGAAGTTCGGCCTCGACGTGGACGACATGAACGTCCTGTCCGTCGTGATGAAGAGCGAAGACCCAGCGTCCGCCATCGCCCTGAGCGGCATCACGTTCAACGGCCAGCTCCTCGGCAGCCTGAACGCACCCGGGTTCAACAGGTTCGACGCCTACGGCCTCGACTTCACCAAGGGGTTCACGGTGACTGCGACGCTGGTGCTCACGGGGGCGTTCCAGGGGAACAAGAACGACCCCTACGTCGATATCCTGGGCGCCGTCGCCGACTGCACGGAGGATGCCGACTGCGACGACGGCCTCGCCTGCAACGGCGCCGAGACGTGCGATCCCGCCAGGTTGTCCTGCGCATCGGGCACGCCGATCCAGTGTACCGGCGTGTGCGACACCGGAGCCTGCGTCGACCCGGATGGCTTCTGCGAACAGCATCCGGGCTGCCCCACGACCACCACGACGACGTCGACCAGCACGAGCTCGCTTCCTGCCACCACGACCACGACTGGGCCGGAGGCCACGTCGAGCACGACGTCGTTCACCACGACTACGGCGACGACCGCGACATCGTCCACGACGATGATGACGTCCACGACGTCATCGACCACCACCTCCTCCACCTCGACCACGACGACGTCGTCGTCGACGCCCCCCCCGACGACCACGACCACCTCGACGACGGCGACCACCCTCTCGCCTATCGATCCCTGCTCCGCCGCGTGCGGGAACGGGGTCGTCGACGCGGCCTGTGGCGAGGTCTGCGACGGCGATGACCTGGGAGGCGCCGCCTGCCCTCCCGACCGCCCCGTGGGCGCCCCCCTCTGCACGCCGACGTGCCGCCGGATCGACTACACCCCGTGCATGCCGGCGCCGCCGGTCGAGATCTGCGGGAACTGCTTCGACGACGACGCCAACGGCCTCACCGACTTCGAGGACCCCGCCTGCTGTCCGCTCACGTTCCACAGCACGATCACCTGCGGCCGGCTCGTCCCCAACGAGTCCACCACGGCGGTCAACCTGGCCAGTATCCTCGGCGGGGTCCCCGACCAGCTACCCTTCGACGTGGCCGAGGTCTACGTCCAGCTGCGCGTCCCGGGCGGCGACGAATTGCTCTGCTCACGCATCCCCGCCGGAGATTTCGTGCCCGGACCGCGCGGCTTCGACTTCCGCGACCCGAGGCGATCGGTCGAGACCGCGCGCGGCATCAATCAGATCAACGCGCGGACGCGCCGGGGCACGACCCGCGCGGGGATTTTCGGCGCGCGTGCGCAGTTCCTCGCTCCGCCGCCCGGTCCGGTCGAAATCACCTTCGGGTTCTTCTCCCGTACCGGCGGTCCGGCCAACGGGGCATGCTCGACCACCACGATCGATCTCGCGGCCGGGAGTGACGACTGGCTCGTATACCCGGACGACACGACCGCCCGAAAGTGCCGCCCGCCCAGCGCGTCCGAGCGGAGCACCTGCCAGCCCACGCGTCGCAATCGGGCGGTGACCATCCCCCTGGCGGGCCATCGCTGACGCGCGCCCCCGAGGCGGTCGGCTTGCAGCAGCGTCTCGATGCCGCGTGGACGCGCGCGGTCACGCGGCTCGCGACGGGTGCGGTGGCGGCATTCCTCCGGGGCTTCGACAGGGACACGGCGCTCGCGCTCCTGGTGTGCTCGGGCCGCTGGTGCCGTGCAGGCGGCGGTTCTACCGCACGGCGGCGCTGCGCGCCGAACCGGTCACGGCCCAGTGGGTGACGGCGGCGGTGCTGGTCGTGGCGAGCGCCACGTGGCTCCTGGTCTTCGCGTGGCGGCACGTCGAGTACGCGCACGAGCCGTGGTGGCAGTTCGAGCTCGACGCTCGGGTATCACGCGCGTTCCGTGCCGCGGTGGCGATGAGCGACTGGCTCGACAGCCGGCCCCGTTCGGACGCGCTCCCGCTCGCCCCCGAGCTGGCCCGCCTGCGCGGCATCCCGGTGCTCTGCATCTATGGCCGCGACGAGGCCGACAGCCTGTGCCCCACGCTCGCCGACGGGGTGGCCGAGCGGGTGGCACTGCCCGGCGGGCACCACTTCGGCGGCGACTACGACATCGTGGTCCGGCGGATCATCGCCGCCGCGGTCGGAGGACGCGGGGCGCCGCAAGCAGGGGATCGGGCGCCTACTTCGTCAGCGGAACCCAGTCCTCGCACTGCCGGACCACGCTCGGGTCGCCGTTCCCATTGAACGCGGTCGGGACGAGGCAGCGGGTGAGCGGCGATGTGGCGGGCTGCTCGTCGTTGACCACGACGCCCGCCCTGTTGTCCGCCGACGGGGAAAGGTCCTCGCGGCAGACGCACAGCACCTTGCCCTTCGTGAGCGCGGTGCCGACGGCCTCCAGGGTGATCGTCGGCAGCGGGAAGGCCAGCTTGCTGACGCGCTTGTTGAACCGCTCCTCGATCGTGGCCCCCGCTACCGGGGCCGCGGCGACGAGAGCGAACAAAGTGGGAGCGAGCGTCAGGGTGGCGAGTGCGAGCGGGCGAGTCATCTGGTTCTCCTTCCTTGTCGCGTGCCTGGCGGCACACCGGCTTACGCTACGGTCGCACACCCGCTCGTGTTAAATGAGAGCGGGCCGCCACCTGCGTCACCACCCCTCGGCCAGTGGCGGAACGCGGCGCTCGGCTGGGTCTCGAGGGTCACCAGCGCCGGGGTCGCTGGAGCGTCCGGTGTTTCTCTGCCAGACGGTGAGTGGGGAGCCATGCGCGAAGTTGCCAGGATCGACCGCTGGGCGCGCGACGCCCTCGACCTGATCGCCGGCCGGCGGCCCGAGCTGCGCAACCGGATCAAGTTCCTCCTGCTGAGCCCGATCTACGACGCGTTCTACGTCGTCGTGCCGATGGATCCGCATGGCGAGATCGCGCGGCGCCTGCCGGCGGACGCGAGGCGGGTCCTCGACCTCTGCACGGGCACCGCCCTCGTTCCCGCGGTGGTGGCAGCGCAGCGGCCGGACGCGTGCGTCATCGGCCTCGACCTGTCGCCGGAGATGCTGGCCATGGGGCACGCCAAGCTCGCCGCCGCCGGCCGCACGAACGCCCCGCTCGTGCGCGGCGATGCCGGGCGCTTGCCGTTCCCGGACAGGTCCTTCGACGCCGTCACCGTGTCGTACGGCCTGCACGAACTGCCGACGGACGTCCGGGGCCTGGCGGTGCGCGAAGTCGCCCGGGTGCTCCGCCCCGGCGGCGTCTTTCTGGTCGCCGACCTCGCCCGGCCACCGCGTCTGGGATGGCTGGTCGACGCCTACCTGCGGTTCGGAGAGCCAGCGCACGCCCGCGGCGTGCTGGGAGACGGGCTGGTCGAGCTGGTGCAGGGGGCGGGGTTCGAGGTGGTTGCCCACGAACCGCCGGCGGGCGCGGCGCCGATGCAGCTGCTGGTGGCGCGTCGCCCCGATGCGCACTGACGAGCGTTCCGGGCGATCAGGTCTTGCGCCCCGCGCGGCGCCGAGGCGTCGCGCCGGTCATACGCTCGCGTACACCGCGTCGAGCAATGCGCGGTTCCGCGGATTCTGGAAGCGCGGGCCGAGATCGTTCATCAGATAGGCGAAGGCGATCCCGGCGGCGGGATCGCAGAAGCCGAGCGACCCGCCGGCGCCGAAGTGGCCGAACGCGCCCGGGTTCGGGCCCAGCGGACGCTCGGGCTGCGTCAGTTGGACGCCCAGACCGAATCGCGACGGGCGCTCCAGGATCAAGTCCGGCCCGCTCGACTGCTCCGCGACGGCGGCGCGCAGCATGGCGGCGTCCAGGACCCGCACGCCGTCGATCGCGCCCCCGGCGGCCAGCGCCGCATAGACCCGCGCGACGCCGCGGGCCGTGCCATGACCGTTGGTCGACGGCAGCTCCGCCTCGCGCCACGCCGCCGTGTTCACCCAGCCGGCGCCGGAGAGACCCGGCGGGTTCCAGTAGGCGCTCCAGCGCATCAGCGCGTCACCGTCGAGCCCGTCGGCGCTCGGGGCCCGGCCCATCGGCGGCCAGAGGAACTCGGCGACCCGCGCGTGCTCCGAACGCGGCAGGCCGACGTGGACGTCTGCGTCGAGCGGTCCGGCGATCTCCTGGCGCAGCAGCGTGCCGAGCGTCACGCCCGCCGCGCGACGAACCGCTTCGCCCACCAGGTAGCCGAAGGTGTTCGTGTGGTACCCGTGGGCCGTCCCGGGTGGCCACCAGGGCGGCTGCCGCTCCAGCGCGGCAACCATTCGCATGTGATCGAGCATCGCGCCGTCGGGCAGGGGCGCGCGGACGCCCGGCAGCCCCGCCTGGTGTGCCAGTACGTGGCGCAGCGTGACGCCCTCCTTGCCGGCGGCGGCGAACCCCGGCCATGACGCCGCGAGCGGCGCGTCGAGGGCGAGGCGCCCGCGCTCGACCAGCCGCAGCGCGCACACCGCCGCGAGCGCCTTGCCCACCGAGAAGAAATCGACCAGCGTGTCGCGGCACCAGGGCCGCGTGCGGGCGCCGTCGGCCCAGCCGCCCCACAGATCGACGACCAGCCGCCCGTCCACCGCCACGGCGACGGCGGCCCCGACCTCGCCGCGTGACGCGAAGTTTTCGGTGAACGCCTCGCGCACCGCCGCGAAGCGTGGGTCGCACCGGCCGTCGACGAGCGGCGTCGTGATCCCGTCCCGTCTCGACCGGCTAGCCCGCCGCGCGGCGCCTGAACTCGCGGGCCCGCCGGCTCGACGTGGTGAGCTCGAGGAAGAGCAGCCCGCGCGCCACCGAGACGAAGGCCGCCACGAGCCCGAGCCCGGCGGCGCTCACCAGCCCGAACGGCCCGGCCGGCAGGATCGCGTCCACCGCGACGAGCACCGCGACGAGCGCCAGGTTCAGCGGGAACCACTCGATCCAGTTCTGCCCGATGAAACGGTAGCTCTCGGCCAGCAGCTCGGTCGACCCGTGGTGGCCCAGGTAGATCAGCTCGGGCACGGCGTTCAGAAACACGAACATCGACACGCCGAAGAGCAGCGCGAGCAGCGGGAACGGCGCGAGGAAGAGCGCGGCCGCGAGCCGGAGCAGGAACAGGAGGAAGCCCACGTTGATGAGATCGCCCAGGTAGGTGCCGAAGCTGGCGCCGAACTCGCGCAGGTCGGCGCGCCGCCCGCGCACCACCTGTTCCATGAAGTGCAGCCACGAGCTGGCGCAGGCGGCCGTCGCGAGGGTCCAGAGCAACCCGCCGATCATGCCGTAGGGCGCGACGACGGCCCCGAAGATGGCGAGCGCCATCGGGTAGGCGACGGCCAGCAGCGCCAGCGGCCAGTTGGCGACGGTGCGCTCCGCCGCCCCGCGCAGCACGCGCGCGTAGACGGAGACGGTGTCGGCGAACCAGCTCACCGGGACTCCGGATCCAACCGCACGCAGACGCCGCGCGCGGCGAGATAGGCCTTCGCCTCGCCCACCGTGTGGGTGCCGTAATGGAAGATCGACGCCACCAGCGCCGCGCCCGCGCCGCCCCGCACCAGGCCGTCGTACATGTGCTCGAGCGTGCCGACCCCCCCCGAGGCGATCACCGGGATGTCCACCCGGTCGACCACCGCGCGCGTCAACTCGAGGTCGTAGCCCGCCTTGGTGCCGTCGCGGTCCATACTGGTGAGCAGCAACTCGCCCGCCCCCGCCTCCTGCATGCGCGCCGCCCACTCGAGCGCGTCGAGCCCCGTGGGCTTGCGGCCGCCGTGCGTGAACACTTCCCAGCCATGCGACGGGTCGTCGGCGACGCGGCGGCGGGCGTCAACGGCGACCACCACGCACTGCGCGCCGTAGCAATCCGACGCCGCCCGCACGAAATCGGGATCGTGCACGGCGGCGGTGTTGATCGAGACCTTGTCGGCGCCGGCGCCCAGCAGGGCGCGGCAGTCGTCGACGGTGCGCACCCCACCGCCCACGGTGAGCGGCATGAAGCATGTCTCCGCGGTCCGCGCGACGATGTCCAGCAGGATCGGCCGCTCCTCGTGCGACGCCGTGATGTCGAGAAAACAGAGCTCGTCGGCCCCGGCGGCGTCGTAGCGCGCGGCGATCTCGACCGGGTCGCCCGCGTCGACCAGGTCGACGAAGCGGACCCCCTTCACCACCCGGCCTGCGTGGACGTCGAGACACGGGATGATCCGGCGCGCCAGCATCACGCGACTCCAAGCGCCTCGCGCAGGTCGACCGCGCCGGTGTAGAGCGCGCGGCCGACGATGACGCCGGTCACGCCGTCGCCGCCGAGCGCGGCCACGCCGCGGATGTCGTCCAGCGCGCCGACGCCGCCCGATGCGATCACGGGCAGCCCGGCGGCGCGGGCGACGGCACGCGTGCCCTCGAGGTCCGGCCCCTGCTCGGTCCCGTCGCGGGCGATGTCGGTGTAGACGATCGCCGACGCCCCCCAGTCCCGAGCCGCCCGCGCCACGGCCGCCGCCTCGACCGCGCCGCTGTCGAGCCAACCCGCCACCTGCACCACGCCGGCCCGGGCGTCGATGCCGATGGCCACGCGCCCGGGAAACGCCCGGCAGATCTCCCGCGCGCGGCCCGGCTCACGCACTGCGATCGTCCCCAGCACGACACGCGCGGCGCCCGCCTCGAGGACCGCCGCCGCCGCCGCCAGGTCGCGCAGGCCGCCGCCCACCTGCACCGGCACGCGCACCGCCGCACAGATCGCCGCCACGAGTGGCGCCTGGACCGGCCAGCCGGCGCGCGCGCCGTCCAGGTCGACCACGTGCAGCCACCGGGCGCCGAACACTTCCCAGCGCCGCGCGACCGTGACCGGGTCGTCGCCATAGACCGTCTCGCGGCCGAAATCGCCCTGCGTGAGGCGCACGCAGCGCCCCCGGCGGAGGTCGATCGCCGGGTAGATCGTCACGCCAGCGTCCGGACGAAACCGTCGAGCAGCCGCAGCCCGACCCGCTGGCTCTTTTCGGGGTGGAAGACGCCGGCCCAGACGTTGTCGCGACCGACGCTGGAGACGAAGTCGAACCCGTAGGAGGTGGTCGTCGTCACGACTGCCGGGTCGGCCGGCAGCGGGTGGTAGGAGTGGACGAAGTACACCCAGTCACCGTCCGCCACCTGCGACAGCGCCGGCACCCGCCGCACGAGGCGGAGCTGGTTCCAGCCCATGTGCGGCACCTTGCGCTCCGGATCGCGCGGGAAGCGCACCACGCGCCCGGCGAAGAGTCCCAGCCCGCGAACGCCGGGCGACTCGTCGCTCTCCTCGAACAGCAGTTGCATGCCGACGCAGATGCCGAGGAACGGGCGCCCCGAGCGCGCCGCCTGCACCACCGGCTCGACCAGCCCCGCCGCCGTCAGGTTCCGCATGCAGGTGCCGAACGCGCCCTGCCCCGGCAGCACGACGCCCGGCGCCGCGGCGATGCGGTCGGGGTCGCTGGTGATCTCCGCCCCCTGCCCCAGGTGCTCGAAGGCTTTCTGCGCGCTGCGCAGATTCCCGACACCGTAGTCGACGATCGCGACCGGCCGGCTCATCCGTCGAGCGTGCCCTTGGTGGACGGCACGCCCCGGACGCGGGAGTCGTGTTGCGTCGCGACGTCGAGCGCGCGGGCCAGCCCCTTGAACGTCGCCTCGACGACGTGGTGCGGGTTGCGGCCCGACAGCATCCGGACGTGCAGGTTCATGCCCGCCTGGTTCACCAGCGCCAGCAGGAAATCGTGGATCAGTTCGACGTCGAAGCGTCCGATGCGCGCCTGCTTGATTCGGACGTCGTAGACCAGGAACGGGCGCCCCGAGAGATCGACCACGGTTTGCACCAGCGCCTCGTCGAGCGGCACCGTGGCTTCGCCGTAGCGGCGGATGCCCGCCTTGTCCCCGAGCGCCTCGCGCAGCGCCTGGCCGAGGACCAGGCCGACGTCCTCCACGGTGTGGTGATCGTCCACCTCGACGTCGCCGCGGGCCTGGACGGTGAGGTCGAAGAGTCCGTGCTTCCCGAACAGCTCCAGCATGTGGTCGAGGAACGGGACGCCGGTCTTCACCGCCGTGCGCCCGGAGCCGTCGAGGCCGAGCACGAGGCGGATGTCGGTTTCGCGGGTCTTGCGCGCCACCGTCGCGGCGCGTCCCTTGTGCCGCGCCGGAGCGCGGCGAGCCTGGAGTGCCATCAGCGCGATCTTGCCACGCGACGGCGGGGTGCCGCGAGCCCCGTCCGCGCCCGCCCGGCCGCCTGGGTTTCGAGCCGCCGCTCCACCGACCGGGCGTGCGCCTCCAGCCCTTCGAGCCGGGCCAGCCGCGCCGCCACGGGTCCAAGCTGGGCCAGCGTACGCGGCCCGGCCTCCACCAGGCTGGTGCGCTTGAGGAAGTCGTACACGCCCAGCGGCGAGGCGAACCGCGCCGTGCCGCCGGTGGGCAGGACATGGTTCGGGCCGGCCAGATAGTCGCCGAAGGCCTCCGGTGCACCCGCCCCGACGAACACGGCGCCCGCGTTCCGCACCGCCGGCACCCAGCGGGCCGGCGCGCGCACCAGGAGTTCCAGGTGCTCGGGCGCGAGTCGATTGGCGAGTGCCATCGCCTCCGACAGCGACGCGGTCACCACGATCGCCCCGTAGCGCGCCAGCGACCGCGCGGCGAGCACCCGCCGCGGGAGCGCCGCGAGTTGCGCGGCCAGCGCCGCCGCCACGCGCTCGGCCAGCCGCCGGACCGGCGTGACGCACACCGCAGCCGCCTCCGGGTCGTGCTCGGCCTGCGCCAGCATGTCGGCGGCGATGATCCCGGGATCCGCCGAGCCGTCGGCGACGATCAGCACCTCGCTCGGTCCGGCAATCGAATCGATGTCGACCTGGCCGAACACCTGCCGCTTGGCCGTCGCCACGAAGACGTTGCCGGGTCCGACGATCTTGTCGACACGCGGAACCGTGGCCGTGCCGCAGGCCAGCGCCGCCACCGCCTGTGCGCCGCCGATGCGGTAGAGCGCGTCCACCCCGGCCAGGTGGCAGGCGGCGAGAATGATCGCCGGGTGGCCATCCGGACCGGCCGGCGACACCGCGATCACCTCCCGCACGCCAGCCACCCGCGCCGGCACCACCGTCATCAGCACGCTCGACGGATACGCCGCACGCCCTCCCGGCACGTAGACGCCCACGCGGTCGAGCGGGTGGATCAGCTGACCCAGGCGCGCGCCGCTCCGATCGCGGAAGGACCACGAGCGCTCGCGCTGGCGGACGTGGAAGGCGCGGATGCGGCGCGCGGCCAGGGCGAGGTCGCGTCGCACGACGGCCGACTGGTCGCGCCACGCCGCCGCCAGGTGGTCCGACGGCACGCGGAGCGCACTCGGCCGCAGCGTCACGCCGTCGAAGCGGCGGGTGAACCCGAGCAGCGCCTTGTCACCGTCGCGCCGCACGGCGCGGATGATGCGCGCGACCGTTCGCTCGACCTGTGCCCCGCCGCCTGTTCCCCGTTCCGTCAGCCGCGCGAGCCGCCGTCGAGCCGCGGGGGTCCCGTCCTCGACGATCAGGTCACGCGACGCAATCACCCGCCGCCCTGCACGCGGTGCACGTCCGCGCCGAGGCCACCCAGTTTGGCCTCGAGCCGCTCGTACCCGCGATCCAGGTGATAGACGCGCTGCACCACCGTCTCCCCCTGGGCGGCCAGGCCGGCGAGCACGAGCGACACGCTGGCTCGCAGGTCGGTGGCCATGACCGGCGCGCCCGAGAGCGCGGCTGGCCCCCGCACCACCGCGCTACTGCCATCGACCCGGATGTTGGCACCCAACCGCATCAGCTCGGACGCGTGCAGCATGCGGTTCTCGAAGACCGTCTCGTGGAAGGTGCTGGCGCCTTCGGCGCGCGTCATGAGCGCCATCATCTGCGCCTGCAGGTCGGTGGGAAAGCCGGGATACGGCATGGTGCGAATGTCGGCCGCCGCCAGCCCGCCGTTCCCTTCGACCGCCAACCCACCCTCGTATTCCGTCACCCGCACGCCCGTCTCCTCGAGCTTCGTGACGAACGCCTCGAGGTGGTCGTGCCGCGCGCCGGCGACCCGCACCGAGCCACCGGTGATCGCCGCCGCGACCATCAGGCTGCCGGCCTCGATCCGGTCGGCGATCACGGCCAGATCGGCGCCGCCCAGTTCCTGTCGCCCTTCGACCACGACGCGCGAAGTCCCCGCTCCGTCGACGACGGCGCCCATGCGACTCGAGCATCCGCGCCACGCAGACGATCTCCGGCTCGCGCGCCGCATTCTCGATCACGGTGGTGCCGTCCGCCAGCGCCGCCGCCATCATGAGCTGCTCGGTGGCACCGACCGACGGGAAATCGAGCGCGATGGTGGCGCCGCGCAGCCGGCCCGCCGCAGCCTCGACATAGCCTTCGCGCACCGCGAGCTGAGCGCCCATCTTCTCGAGACCGGCCAGATGGAGATCGACCGGGCGCGCACCGATCGCGCAGCCGCCCGGCGTCGACACGCGCGCGTGCCCGAAACGCGCGAGCAGCGGCCCGAGCGCCAGGAACGAGGCGCGCATCGTCTTCACCAGCTCGTAGGGCGCCTCGGTGCTGGTCAGGTTCCGCGCCGTCACCGTGATCTCGTGCCCTTCCGGCCCCGGCGTCACCTCGGCGCCCAGGCCGCCCAGCACCTTGAGGGTCGTGCGGATGTCGGCGAGGGCCGGGCACGTTCCGCAGCCGACAGGGCTCCGGCGTGAGCAGCGTCGCGAAGAGCAACGGCAGCGCCGCGTTCTTCGATCCGCTCACCTCCACCTCACCCTCCAGCGCACGTCCGCCACGGATCACGATGCTGTCCACGTCCCGTTCCTCCTCCGCCGCGCTCCCACCACCCGCGGGAGACCGGCGTAATCGTGTTCGACCAGCGTGCCCGTATAACTTCCGGCGTCCTCGATAAACCCCACCACCGCCCCGGCCTGATCCGCGCCGATCTCGACCAGGAGCCAGCCGCCGGGGGCGAGGACCCGGGCGCCGCCGGCGACGAGTGCCCGAAGAGCGTCGAGGCCGTCCGGACCACCCGCCAGCGCGTGGCGCGGTTCGAAATCCCGGA
The DNA here is from genome assembly GCA_963851365.1 of uncultured delta proteobacterium. Taxonomy (GTDB): domain Bacteria; phylum Desulfobacterota; class Binatia; order DP-6; family DP-6; genus CAVQLX01. The sequence goes on from CAWKPA010000005.1 coordinate 531,974, forward strand.
CTTCGGGCGCCAGGGTGGCCAGCGCGCCGTCCCGGACATATGGCGGATTCGACACCACCAGATCGAAGGCGCCAGGGCCGAACGCCGAGAGCAGGTCTGCCGCGACCAGCGTCACCCCGGACGCATGGCGCGCCCGGTTCGCCCGCGCCACGGCCAGGGCATCGCGGGCGCGGTCGCTAGCCAGAATCCGGGCCCGGGGCAGCTCCCGCGCCAGCGCCAGCGCCACGGCGCCGCTCCCGGTGGCGCAGTCGAGCACCGCACGAGCCGACGGCGCCAGGCGGCATGCCGTCTCCACCAACAGCTCGGTTTCGGGCCGCGGGATCAGCACGCGCCGGTCGACCGCGAGCGGGAGCGACCAGAACTCGCGCTCCCCCAGCACGTAGGCGACGGGCTCCCGGCGCTCGCGGCGGGCCAGGAGCGCTTCGAGGCGCTCGGTCGCATCGGCCGGCATGGCGTCCCGCGAGACGGCGAACAGCCCCGTCCGGCTGGTCCCGAGCGCCGCGGCAGCCAGCACCTGTGCGTCGGCGTCGGGCTCCGCGACACCCGCCGCCCGGAGCCGCGCCACGGCGCCGGCCAGAGCGGCGCCGACGGTCCCTGGCGGTACCGCGTCCCCGACCGGACTCACGACGCGACTTCGAGCGCCTCGGCCTGCGCGCGGGTAGCGAGCGCGTCGACGATCGGATCGAGGTCGCCGTCGAGCACCCGCTCGAGCTGATGGAGGGTGAGGTTGACGCGGTGGTCGGTGACCCGGTTCTGGGGGAAGTTGTACGTGCGAATCTTCTCGGAGCGGTCCCCGCTGCCGACCATCGACCGGCGGTTCGCCGCGATGCGCCGCCTGTTGCTCCTGGCGGGCGCGGTCGAGCAGTCGGGCGCGGAGAATCTTGAGCGCCTTCGCCTTGTTCTTGTGCTGCGACTTCTCGTCCTGGCACGACACCACCAGCCCGGTCGGCAGATGGGTCACCCGCACCGCCGAGTCGGTGGTGTTGACGCTCTGGCCGCCCGGCCCGGAGGAACGGAAGACGTCGATGCGCAGCTCCTTCTCGGGCAGCTCGACCTCCACGTCCTCCGCTTCGGGCAGCACGGCGACGGTGACCGCGGAGGTGTGGATGCGACCCTGCGTTTCCGTGACGGGAACCCGCTGAACGCGATGCACCCCGCCCTCGAACTTGAGGCGGCTGAACACGCCTTCGCCCTGCACCAAAGCGATCGCCTCGCGGAGCCCGCCGATGCCCGTCGGGCTCGACGACAGCATCTCCACGCGCCAGCCACGCCGTTCGGCGTAGCGCGTGTACATGCGAAACAGGTCCGCGGCGAACAGCGCCGCCTCGTCGCCGCCGGTGCCGGCGCGGATCTCGAGCACGGTGTTGCGCTCGTCGTTCGGGTCGCGCGGCAGCAGGAGCAGGGTGAGCCGTTCGTCGAGCGCCGCCAGCTCGGCCTCGAGCGCGGGCAGCTCCCCGCGCGCCATGTCCCGCAGCTCCGGATCCGGGTCGTGCAGCAGGTCGCGATGCTCGGCGACGTCTCGTTCCAGCTGCTGGCGGCGGCGGTAGGCCTCGACGGTCTCGTGGAGCTGCGAGCGCTCCCGCGCGAGCTTGGCGTATTCCCGGCGATCGGCGACGATCGCCGGATCGGCGACCAGACGTTCCAGCTCCTCGTACCGCCGTGCGATCTCTGTGAGACGCTCGAGCATGGTCGCCGGTCACGCCCGGCCCGACGGGGACACGCCGGCCGCCGCGCGGACTGCCGTCAACCCGCGTCGGTGGTATCGGCCGAGGGACTCGCGGGCTTCTTCTGACCGTACTTGCGGTTGAAGCGTTCGACACGCCCCGCCGTGTCCATCAGCTTCTGCTTCCCGGTGAAGAACGGGTGACACGCAGAACAGATGTCGACGTGGATGGTCTCCTTCGTGGAGCGCGTCTCGATCACGTTGCCACAGGCGCAGGTGACCGTGGCGTTCTCGTAGCGGGGGTGGATGCCGTCCTTCATGGCGCGAGCTTTAGGCCTGTACCAGGGTCCCCCGGTCACCGCAACATCGGGCTGCGGTCCTGGGCGGCGCCCCGGTCATTGACGAGACCGGCCCGTTTGGCGTTTGTGCTGCCGGATGAACGGAGGCATCGGGAGGCGGGCCGCGGTGCTCGGTGCTGTGCTGGCCACCCTGATGCTCGCTCCGGGATGCCGGCGCTCGAACGACCCGGCGAGGTTCGCGGCCCTCTACGCCGAGCACTGCGCGGCCTGTCACGGTCCCGGGGGCTGGAACGGCCCGGCGGCACCGCTGGCGAATCCGGTGTACCAGGCCTGGGTGGACGATCCCACCCTCACGCGGGTCATCGCCGAGGGCGTCCCCGGCACCGCCATGCGCGGTTTCGCCCGCCGCGCCGGCGGGCCGCTCGACGACGCGGAGATCGCGTTGCTGGTGCGCGAGATGCGGTCGGCATGGGCCACCCCCTTTGCGGACCGTGACAAGCTGCCCCCCTATTCCACGACGTACCGCGCCGACGTGGTCGACGAAACGCAGAACGGCGCGGCGGTCTACGTCGGGAAGTGCGCGGGGTGTCACGAGCCGGCCGGCGGGATCATCGCCGCCGTGTATCCGGGCACCGTCCGCGATTTCACTTATCTTGCCCTGGTGAGCGATCAGTCCATCCGCACGGCGGTGGTCGCCGGGCGGCCGGACCTGGGCATGCCCGACTGGCGCGGCGACCAGCCGGGCAGGGAGATCACGCCCGCCCGCCTGGACCAGCTGGTGGCCTTCTTCAAACTCTTCCGCCCGAAGGGCGCGACCCCGGGAGTGACGCCATGACACCCGACCACCCAACGACGTGCCCAGCCCCCGCGACGCGACCACGCCTGGGTCGGTGGATGTTTTTCGCTCTCGTCCTCGTCCTCGCAGCCTGCCTCTCGGGCCTGGCCGCCGGCGATCCGCCCCGCGGCCAGGTCATCATCCCGGTCGAGTTTCTGCGCGACCGCTCGCCGCTCGCGATGCAGGGCGCCATCGTGCTGCAGTACCGCGAGTGCTTCGCCTGCCACGCACTGACCGGCCCCCGCGGCACCACCGCGGCGTTCGACGACATCGCCCGCCGCCTGCCGCGCGCGCAGATCGCGCGTGACATCGCCGAGAGCCCGAGCCATCGATCATTCGCCGTCGCGTTGAAGCCGGCCGAGGTCGCGGCGGCGACGGCGTTCATCGCCGAGCTGGTCGCACCGCAGGGGCCCCGACCGACCCTCAAGCCGGCCCCGCCGCCTGCCACTTCGCGCTGACGGCGCGTCAGGTCGAGGGCAACCCGCCGCGCACGCGACGCACGGCGTCCTGCCAACCCCGGTAGAGCGCGTCGCGCCGCGCCGCAGCCAATCGCGGCGCGAAGCGCGCGGCCCGCGTGCGCATCGCATCCAGCTCGCGCGCTGACCGCCAGAACCCGACGCCCAGCCCGGCGAGTTGGGCGGCGCCGAGGGCCGTGGTTTCCACCAGAGCCGGTCGTTCGACCGGCACGCCGAGCAGGTCGGCCTGGAACTGCATCAGGAAGTCGTTCGCCGAGGCGCCGCCGTCCACCCGCAGCGTCTTGAGACGCGTGCCGGCGTCGGCCGCCATGGCATCGATCACATCGCGTGTCTGGAACGCCAGCGACTCCAGGGTGGCGCGCACGAGGTGGGCCCGGGTGACGCCCCGCGTGAGTCCGAACACGGCGCCCCGTGCCTCGGCGTCCCAGTGGGGCGCGCCCAGCCCGACGAACGCGGGCACGACGTAGACACCGAGCGAACCGTCGACGCTGCGCGCGTGTCGCTCCGACTCGGCGGCCGTCTTGAGCAGGCCGAGCCCGTCACGGAGCCACTGAATGGCCGCGCCTGCCATGAACACCGCCCCTTCGAGGGCATAGGCGACGTTGCCCTGGGCGTCACAGGCGATCGTGGTGAGGAGACCGTTTCTCGACGCGACGGGCTCGTCGCCGGTGTGCAGCAGGAGGAAGCAGCCCGTGCCGTAGGTGTTCTTGGCCATCCCGGGGCGCGTGCAACCCTGGCCGAACAGCGCCGCCTGCTGGTCGCCCGCGATGCCGGCGATCGGCACCGGGTGGCCGAGGACGTCCCGCGTGCTTTCACCGAAGACGCCGCTCGACGGGCGAGACCTCCGGCAGCACCTCGGGAGGCACCTCGAACAGCCGGCAGCAGCTCGTCGTCCCAGCGCCGTGCGCGGATGTCGAAGAGCAGCGTGCGCGAGGCGTTGGTCGGCGTCGGTGGCGTGCACCGCGCCGCCGGTCAGCTTCCACACCAGCCAGGCGTCGATGGTGCCGAAACACAGTTCGCCGCGCGCGGCGCGGACGCGCCCCCGCCGGACGTGATCGAGCAGCCAGGCCAGCTTGGTGCGCGCTGAAGTACGGGTCGAGCACGAGGCCCGCCGTGCGGCGCACCAGGTCCTCGGCGCCGGCCGCGCGCAGCGCGTCGCAGTGCGGTGCCGTTCGCCGGTCCTGCCAGACGATGGCGCGGTGGACGGGCGTGCCGGTGCGCCGCTCCCACACCACGGTGGTCTCGCGCTGGTTGGTGATGCCGATGGCGGCGATGTCGCGTCCGCGCGCACCGGCGCGTCGACACGCCGCGCGCAGCACTGCGAGCGTGACGCGCCAGATCTCCTCGGGGTCGTGCTCGACCCACCCGGGGTCGGGAAGTACTGCGTGAACTCGCGGGTAGGCGCGGCCGACGACGCGCCCACGACGGTCGAGCACCAGCACCGTGGTGCCGGTGGTGCCCTGGTCGATGGCGACGACGAATCGCATCGGCATCTCAGCCGAACACGCCGGCGCGCCGCCCGACGGCGTCGCTGAGCAGGCCCTGCAGGCGTTCGCGTAGCAGGGAGGGAAACGGACGTCCGCGGCGGCGCCCGGCGGCGGTGCCCGGCACCGCCAGCGACTCGCCGACGTGGACGGTCCACTTCGTCGGGAGCGGGAACGGCACCGGACTGATCGGCAGCACGGGCAGGCCAAGCCAGCCCGCGATCCCCTCGATGCGCCAGACCACGGGCCGCGCCTCCTCGGCGCCGACGAGCGCGACGGGGACCACGGGCACGCCGGCGTCGACCGCAGCGCGCAGCAGGGCGGCCTGCCCGAAGGGTTGCCAGGCGGTAGCGCCGATCGACGGTCTTGCCGATCGCTGCCTGCCCTTCGGGGAACACGAGCACCGTTTCGCCGGCCCGCAGGGCACGGCGGGCGATCGTCACGGTCGCGGGTTGGGCGCCCAATGCCGCGAGCGCCGGCCCCAGCAGCGGCAGGTCGAGCAGCCACGCATCGATCAGCGGTCGGACCGGCCGCGGACTGGGCGCTGCCTTCGGCGAGCGCGCGGGCCACGATGAGGGCGTCGTACGGCACCGCCATGGGCGCGCGGTTCGCGACCACCATCACCGGGCCGGGCGGCGGCAGCCGCTCGCGACCGATCACCTCGACCGCCACCAGTGCTGGGAGAGGAAGTCCAGCGACTGCTCGAGCAGCGCCACGGTGGCGCCCGCGTCGCCCCCGAACGCGCGCCGCAGGACGATCCGCGCTGCCCACCAGGCCGTCGAGCACGGCGTCGACCGAAGGCAGCGCGGGCCCTCCGGCGCCGGCGCGATGCGAGCGCACGCTCGACCTGGCGCTCGAGCACGTTCAATCGGCGCGCGTCGTCGGGCGGACCGCCACCACGACGACGCCGCCGGGCGCGCGACGGACAGGCGTCCGACTCGTCCCGGTGGTGACGGATTCCGGCATTGCGGGCTCGATATCGATCACGGCGGCGGCGCAATGCGCAGCCCGCGTTGACCCGCGGCGGGTGCCCCCGGCATGCTCCGTCGGCCATGCGGTCCGACGCCGAGCCGCCGTCGCTGCCCGCATCGTCCCCCGTGCCCGGGTTGCCCGCGTTTCGGCGAGCGCGGCATCGAATCCCAGGCGCTCGCCACGCTCGTCGCGCTGTGCGCCGAGGCCGGGCCTGCGGGCGCCGACGCCGGTCGAGGGGGCGCCATTCGGCTATCGCCACCGCGCGCGCCTCGCCGTCCGCGGGCGGGCGGCGTCGCCCAAGGTCGGCCTGTTCCAGGAGGGCTCGCATCGCATCGCCGACATCCCGTCGTGCCCGGTGCACCACCCGCTGGTGAACGAGGTCGCGGCGGCAGTGAAGGACGGCCGTCCGGCACACGGGCGTCGCGCCGTACGCCGAGCGGCACGCATCGCGGGCTGCTGCGCTACGTGCAGGTCGTCGTCGAGCGCGCCAGCGCCAGCGCGCAGGTGGTGCTGGTCGCGAACGACGCATCGCCGAGGTCGCTCGACCCACTGGCCCGGCGCTCCTGACCGGGCGGCTCGGCGACGCGGCTCCACAGCCTGTGGTGGAACGGCAATCCGGCACGGACCAACGTCATCCTCGGCCCGCTTTGGGGCGGTCGAGCGGCCCGCCGGCGGTGACGCGAGACGTTCGGAACGGGGCCGAGGTGTTCTTCCCGCCCGGCGCCTTCGGACAGTCGAACCTGCCGCTGTTCGACCGCCTGGCGGCCCGCGGGCAACGGGCTGGGTGCCCGACGGCGCGCGCGTGCGTCGAGTTCCACGCCGGCTGCGGCGCCATCGGCCTCGGCCTCCTCCCCCGGGTGGCGACGCACTGGCATTCAACGAGGCAGCGCCCGCCTCGCTCGAGGGCCTCGCCATGGGCCTCGCCGCCCGGCCGGCGGCGGAGCGCGCGCGGGCGCACGGCTGCTACCGGGCCCGGCGGCCGACGCACGCCGCCGCAGTGCGCGACGCCGACGTCGTGATCGTCGATCCGCCGCGTCGCGGGCTCGACGACACGCTGCTCGCCGCGTTGCGCGCCGATCCGCCCGCTCGTCTCGTCGCCGTCAGCTGCAATCCCGAGGCGTTCATCCGCGAGGCACGGACACTGCTCGCCGCGGGACGGCTGCGCCTCGAGGCGGTTGTCCCTGGGCGCTCTTCCCGAACACTGCCCACGTCGAGACACTGGCGTGTTTCACGCGTCGCTAGGCCGACCGGCGATTTGCTTGCACGCCGGGGCGAAGCCGTCCTATCAGGAACGTAAATCTGTCTCGGGAGGTCTGCCTTATGCGTCCGACCCTGGTGACTGGAGCCAACGGCCACGTCGGCAACAACATCTGCCGACTCCTGGCGCAGCGAGGTGAGCCCGTCCGGGCCATGATCCGCGACAGCGCCGACCCGGCGCCGCTGCACGGCCTCGACGTCGAAGTCGTCAGCGGAGACATCCTCGACGCGGACGCGGTCGCGCCGGGCGGTCGACGGTTGCGGGCGGGTGTACCACGCCGCGGCCGGCTTCCTCATGTGGGCGCACCGACCCGGAGCACGCCATTATCCGCCCCAGCGTCGACGGCACGCGCAACGTGATGAAGGCGGCGGGCAAGGCGGGCGATCGAGAAGGTGCTCTATGTCAGCACCGGCGGCACGATCGGGTTCTCCTCCACCCCCGACGTCGTCCGGACCGAGGCCGACTTCAACACCGACGCCCATACGCCCTACTTCATCGGCAAGATCGCCGCCGAGAAGGAGGCCTTCGCCATCGGCGAACGGGAGGGTGTCGCCGTCACGGCGGTCAACCCCGGCCTGATTCTCGGCCCGCGCTTCTGGAAGGCCAGCGAGTCGACCAAACAGGTGATCGACTTCCTGAACACCGGGATGCCGATCTACTTCGACGGCGGCTTCGGCGTGGTGGACGTCGAAGACGTGGCCACCGGCGCGCTCCTCGCCATGGACAAGGGCGGGACCGGCGAGCGCTACATCCTCTCGGGCGAGAACGTGACCGTGAAGCAGCTCTTCGACCGGTGGCCGAGGCGGCCGGCATCCCGGCGCCCGACGTGGAAGATTCCCGGTGTCGCGCTGCGCGCCATCGCCACCGGCGCTCGAGGCCGTGAGCTGGGTCACCGGCTGGCGTCCACTGCATCGATCGCAGCCAGGTGGACGAGTTCTTCGGGCCACTACGCCTACTTCGACACCGGCAAGGCCGAGCGCGAGCTCGGCTTCTCCTGGCGCAACGCCCGCGAGACCGTCCGGCGGACGGTCGCGTGGGCGATCGACCGCGGCTTCGTCGGCGACGAGCCGGCGCGCCGCACTCCACCCGCACTCATCGCTCCACGGCGCCTACTGACGCGGATGGACCTCAACCCGTTCGCGTGGGAGTTCCACGAGGACCCCTATCCCACGTACCGCTGGCTACGTGACGAGGCGCCACTCTACCGCAACGAGCCCATGCGGTTCTGGGCCCTGTCGCGTTTCCGCGACGTCCTGGACGCGTTCCTCGATTGGCAGACCTACAGCTCGGTCGGCGGATTGATTCTGGAGCAGCTCGACCCGGCGCACCTGGAAGCCGCCCCCATGATGATCTTCATGGACCCGCCGCGGCACGACCGGCTCCGCAAGCTGGTCAGTCGGGCGTTCACGCCGCGCCGGGTGGCCGCGCTCGAGCCCTTCGTCCGCCAGCTCGCCAACCGCTTGCTGGACCCGCTGGAACGCCAGGGCGGCGGCGATTTCGTTGCCGACTTCTCGACCCCGCTCCCCATGGACGTCATCTTCACTCTCCTCGGGACGCCGGAGACCGATCGCCGGCAGCTGCGCGAGTGGATCGACCTCTCGCTGTCACGCGATCCGGGCACCGACGCGGTGCCCGCTCGCGCCATGGCAGCCGGGGCCGAGGCCCTCCGGTACTGGTTCCAGTTGGTCCAGGAGTTTCGGCGGCGCCCCAACGACGGGCTGATCTGCCGCCTGCTGGACGTCGAACTCGAAACCGACGACGGCGGCGCGACTCGACTCAGCGACGGGGAGATCGTGGGCTTCTGCTCGCTGCTGGGCGCCGCGGGCAGTGAAACCACCACCCGGCTCTTGGGGTTCGCCGCCCTGCTGTTCGCTCGCCATCCGGACCAGTGGGAGGCGGCGCGCGCATGCCCCGACGCCATGCCGGGGGCAGTCGAGGAGGTCCTGCGCTGGTCCTCGCCGGCCCAGTACGCGGTGCGGATGGTGACGCGCGACGTCGCCTGGCACGGACGCACGGTGCCGGCCGGCGACCGCATCCTGCTCCTCATCGGCGCCGCCAACCGGGACGAGCGGGAGTACCCGGATCCCGATCGGTTCGACATTCGCCGGTCCATTCCCACCCAACTCGCGCTCGGCCAGGGGGTCCACTACTGCCTCGGCGCGTCCCTCGCCCGGCTCGAGACCCGCGTGGCCCTCGAGGAGTTCGGTCGGCGTTTTCCGCGGTTCGTCGTCGACGAGACGCGCGCGCGCCGGGTGCACATGAGCAACGTGCATGGCTTCGAGGCCCTGCCCTTCGCCCGCGCCTGATCGCGGAGCCACGCGGCGGAGACCCGACGTCGGACGGGTTGACTGGGCCCCGATCGAGCGCAGTTTCCTGCCAACCTCGAACCACGCGCCCCACCGGCGCGGGAAAGGATAGCCATGACACTGATGAATGAGCTGCTTCGGCTGCAGCAGGCGCTGGACTCGCTCCAGCGCACCACGCCGCCCGATTTCTTCTTCGGGTCGCCGGGAACCGGTGTGTTCCCGCCGGTGAACGTGTTCCGCGACGCCGGCGGCGACGTGACGATCCGCGCGGAACTCCCGGGCGTCCGTCCGGAGGATATCGCGATCAACTGCGACGATCGCACGCTGACCCTCAGCGGCGAGCGCAAGCCGGCGCATGGCGATGAGGGCGGGTACCATCGGCGCGAGCGCGCCGTGGGTAAATTTTCACGGTCCCTCCGGCTGGCGCCGGACTTGGACCTGACACGGGCGGCGGCCACGTTCCAGCACGGGGTGCTGACCCTCCGGATCCCGCGGGCCGAGGCGGCCAAGCCCCGGCAGATCGCCATCCAGGCCGCGTGACGACTTCCTCACAGGAGAAATCCATCATGACGGATCAGGAACTCGCACCCAAGGAGAAGCAGGAGCTGCAGGACCGCGAACAGACGCGCCCCGGACGCAACTACGTACCCGACGTCGATATTCGCGAAGACGAGCACGCGCTGTGGCTGTGGGCCGACATGCCCGGCGTCGATCAGGACTCGGTCGAGGTCGAGTTGCATGGTGACGTGCTTGCGTGTCGAAGGACGCGTCTCCGCGCAGGACTACCAGGGCCTGGCACCCCTCTACACCGAGTACAACGTCGGCAACTATCTTCGCCGCTTCACCCTCGCGAACGGCGAGCGCTTCGATCGCGACAAGGTCTCGGCTCGCCTCGTGAACGGTGTGCTCGAGGTGCAACTGCCAAAGGCCGAGAAGGCCAAGCCCCGCCGCATCGAAGTCCAAGTCTCGTGACCTCGTGCGCCCGCCGCACCGCGCGTCACGGTGCGGCGGGCCCAGCCCCACCTTGCTCCAGCGGCTCGGGCCCTCTACGCGGGACCCGTGCGGCCCCTGGACGACCCGAGTCTCGATCGACTGCTGCTGGGCTCCCCCCTGCGCCGACCCGCGGTGGCTCGGCGCGTGGTCACGCTCCTCTCGGCCGCCCTGCTGCTGTCGCTCGCGATCATTCTGCTGGTGGCGCTCTCAATGGATGCCGAGGCGGTCGTGATTTTCGGACAGGCATTGGTGGCCGCCGCCATGCTCGTCGATCGTACCGGTCGCCCTGCTGCGCTTTCTCGATCGCCGGGAACGCGAATCGCCATGGCCGTTCGCCATCGCGATCCTCTGGGGTACGCTCATCGCCACGGGCCTCGCGCTGCCGCTGAACACTTGGATCATCGGCGCCGTATCCCGGTGGCTCGCCGACAACCAGCAGGTGGCCGAGTACCTGGGTCCGCGCGGCGCGCTGCTAGTCGGGGCGCCGCTCGCAGGGCCGCTCGTGGAGGAGGTCACCAAAGCGCTCGGCGTCGCCCTGCTCTTCTGGTTCATGCGGGCCGAGTTCGACAATGTCCGTGACGGCTTCGTCTACGGCGCCCTCGTGGGGGTCGGGTTCAACCTCCTCGAGGCACCGCTCTACGTGGCGCAGGGTTTCGCCGAGTGCGGCACGGCGCCATGGGGTCTGCAGATGGGCGCCCGCTTCGCGCTCTTCGGGTTGGCCGGGCATGCGATGTTCACCGGTATCTTCGGCGCCTTCCTGGGCGCCGCGCGGCAGACCGGACGCCGCTGGCTCCGCGTGCTGCTGCCGCTGGTCGGCCTGGCGCTCGCCATCTCGGCCCACGCCCTCAACAACAGCCTCGGGCTGCTGATCACCGTCCTCCTGCGCTCGGCCGGCGAGCCGCTGCCGGAGCCTGGGCCGCCGCCGCAGATTCCCTTCGCGCAGGCCTGGCTCCAGACCAGTCTGCAGAACCTCGTCATCTTCCTGCCCTTCGTGTTGCTGCTCGTCGTGGTCCTGTGGCGCAGCGGACGCCAGGAGCGCCGTGTGATCACCGAGGAACTCGCCGATGAGGTGGGCGGCCTCGTGACCGCCGACGAGTACGCGGCGATCCGTGGCGATCGCCTCCTCCGTACCCGGCGCATCGACCGGCTCGATCGGCGGCGGTCGGCCGCGCTGGTGAACGCCCAACATGAGCTGGCGTTCCGCAAGCGAGCCGTGCGGCGAGACGGGGGCGACGTCGAAACCGATCCGCTGGTCGCCGGCTGGCGGCGCGAGATCGAGGGCTTGCGCGCCTAGCCGCGCTCAGGCGCGCGCGCCGACCAGCGCCTGCACGGCCTGCGTGATCCCGTCGACGCTCAGGTGGAACATCGGGAAGAGCCGGCGGATCGCTCGTGTGGTCTGGACGTGGTCCCACTCCTCCGGCGACTCGGGATTCACCCAGACGGCCCGCTCGAAGTGGGTGACGATCCGGTGCAACCACTGGATGCTGGCCGTGCGCGACGTCCGTCGCGGGTCGATGTTGCCGTTCGGCTCCACCAACTCGGCGGGATGCATGGCCGCGTCGCCGACCACGACCACCTTCCAACGCTCGTCGAGGCGGCGCAGGACGTCGCCGGTCGGAACCTCGTCCGCGCGCAGCATGCGCGCCTGGGCGTAGAGATGATCGTATATGGTGTTGTGGAAGTAGTAGGCCTGGAAGTCGCGCAGGCCACGCTCCTCGTGCAACGCGGTCAGCAACTGGCTCACGGCTCGTAGTGCGGGTCCATGGTGCCGCCGACGTCCATCAGGAGCAGGAGGCGCACGTCGTTGCGCCGCGGGGCGCGAAACACCAGCTCGATCTCGCCCGCGTTGCGACAGGTTTCGTCGATGGTTTCGTCGAGGTCGAGCTCGGTCTGGGTGCCGCTCCGCGTGAGCTGTCGCAACCGGCGGAGCGCGACCCGGAGATGGCGCTGGTCGAGAAGCACATCGGTCCGGTAGTCCTTGAAGCGGCGCTCTTCGGCCACCTTCATCGCTGAACGGCTCTTGCCCGGCCCACCGACACGGATGCCGGTGGGATGGGTCCCGCCGTGTCCGTACGGCGATCGCCCGCCGGTGCCGACCCAGCGGTCGCCGCCGTCGTGGCGCTCGGTCTGCTCGGCGAGCGTCTCGAGGAAGCTGCCGCATGAGCTCGTCACGCGACAGCCGCTCGAGCTCGGCCAGCTGCTCGGGCGTGAGCTCGGGCAGGTTCTTCGGATCGCGCAGCCACTCCAGCAGCTCGTCGGTGACGTCGTCGCCCAACGCGCCCTCGACGCCCTGCATGACGCGCGCGAACACACGGTCGTAGGCGTCGAAGAAGGTCTCGCTCTTCACCAGGCAGGCACGCCCGAGGTGGTAGAAGCGGAGCAGACTCGAGCCGTGCAGCCCCTGCTCGAGCGCGGTCAAGAAGGCCTGCCACTCCTGGATGGCGACCGGAACGCCCTCCTCGCGCAGCCCGTAGAAGAGGTCGAGGAACATGCGCCGCGCTACTGGTTGTAGCGCGGCCCGAGGTCGGCCCAGCGGGCCGGGTAGCGCCCGCCACGCTCGTCGTAGCGGCCGAGCGCGTCGACGTCCTGCTCCTTCTTGAGGAGCACGCCGAGGAACGGGATGTGGGCCTCGAGCTGCGACGGGCGTGATGCCGGAGCGCAGCAGCGCGCTGATCCAGTCGACCAGCTCGGAGGTGGACGGCTTCTTGCGCAGCTCGCTCTGCTCGCGCAGCCAGTAGAACTTGATCAGCACCTGGTCGAGCAGCGTCGCCTCCAGATGCGGATGGTGCACGGCGACGATCTTCCGCATGGTCGCCACGTCGGGGAAGTCGATGTAGTGGAACACGCAGCGGCGCAGGAAGGCGTCGGGCAGCTCCTTCTCGTTGTTCGAGGTGATGAGCACGACCGGCCGCTCTTGCGCGACGATCTCGTCGCCGGTCTCGATGACCGTGAAGCGCATCTCGTCGAGCTCGCGCAGGAGGTCGTTCGGGAACTCCAGATCCGCCTTGTCGACCTCGTCGATCAGCAGCACGTGACGCCGGGTCGGCGCCGCGAACGCCTCGCCCAGCGGGCCCAGCTTGATGTAGCGGCGGATGTCCGAGACGTCGCCGGTGCCGAAGCGGCTGTCGTTGAGCCGCTGGACGGTGTCGTAGACGTAGAGGCCATCTGCCGCCTTCGTGGTCGACTTGATGTGCCAGGACAGCATCGGCATGCCGAGCCCCTCGGCGACGTGCCGGGCAAGCACCGTCTTGCCGGTGCCCGGCTCGCCCTTGATCAGGAGCGGGCGCTCGAGCGCGATGGAGCAGTTGACCGCGTCGACGAGCGGCCCGGAGGCGATGTAGCCCGGGGTGCCCTCGAAGCGGACGAAGTTGCCGTTGGTGCTCATCCTGACGATATCCTCCTGGTCAGCAGGCCGCGGACCCGCATGGGTTACCGTCACACCGTCCCCGCTGCAAGGGACGACGGCACCTGGCCTATCGAGGCATTCGTGGTTACGTCTGGCCTCGTGCAGCAGCCAAGGGACGAGATTCCGACCCCCACCCATTCCGCCGGCGACGCCTCGCCTGGTCTGTTCGCCCCGGACATCCTGCTGGGGACTCAGCAGGCCGGCGGCGGTCCTCCCGACACCGCAAGCCGGCGCCTGCTCGGCGCGGTACTCGAACGCGCGCTGCTCGACGCTGCCGGGCCGACCGCACGCGAGGCCGAGCGGGGCGACGCCCTGGCGTGGTTTCACGCCGAGGACGAATCGCCGTTCTCGTTCCGGTGGATCGCCTTCCATCTCGGGCTCGAGCCCGCCTGGATTCTGGTTCGGCTCGACAGCGCCCGGCGACGCCTCGGCGGCGATCGGCCGCGCGACGCGGCCGGCCAGCCACCCACCACGGAGCCGTCCCGTGCCGGGGACCCCGACGCCAAGACTCGGCGCGCCGCCTGACCCGCATCCCGCTCCAGCGGGCCAAATTGACTCGCCGCACACCCCCCCGGTATGACCCCGCCGGTGCCCGCGTCCCTCCCTTTGGAGTCGCAACGGCTGGTGGTGGTGACCGGCAAGGGCGGCGTGGGGAAGAGCGCCGTCACGGCAGCGTTGGCACGCGCGGTCGCCGCGACCGGTCGACGGGTGCTCGCGGTCGAGATCGGTCGCACCCGGCTCGGGGCGCTGTTGGGCGCCACGCGCAGCGGCCTCGACCCCCAGGTCGTGGCGCCCGGGCTCTCGCTGGCGACCGTCGAGCCGGAGGACGCACTGGCCGAGTTCGTCCACGGCGTCCTCCGCTTTCGCGCGCTCAGCCGCCGGCTCCTCGAGAGCACCAGCTTCCAGGTGCTCGCCGCCGCTGCTCCCGGGCTGCCCGAGTTCCTGATCCTGCAGCAGTTGCGGGCATGGCTGGACACCAGGCGTCTGGGGCGCCGGGTCTTCGACCTCGTCGTGGTCGACGCGCCGGCGTCCGGACACTCGCTGCCGCTGCTCGCGGCACCGCGCACCCTGAGCGCACTCGCCCGGATCGGTCCGGTGGCCGACACCCTGGGAACCATCGGGGGGATGCTCGGCGACCCCGCCGTCACGCTCGTGCTGCTGGTGACGACGCCGGAAGAGCTGGCGGTGCGAGAAACGATCGAGCTGCACCGGGAGCTGGCCCGGCGCCTCGATCTGCCGGTCGGACCCACGATCGTGAACGCCGTGCCGCCACGGCACTTCGGCTCGGCGGACGAGGCGGCCGTGGCCGCCCTCGAAGCCCGGGGCGAGCGCCACCCCTGGGTGACGGCAGCGCGGTTCCTGATCGAGCGCCGACGTGAGGCGGCGCACCAGCTGCGAACGCTGCGCCGGGCACTGGGCGCCGCGCCCATCCGACTGCCCTTCTTGTTCGGCGGGCCCGAGGCGGCCGGCGGGCTCGACACCCTCACCGCGGAACTGGCGCGCGCCGCTCGGCTCGCCGCATGACCCTCGCGGGCCTCCTCACGGAGCGGCGGCTGGTGCTGTGTGTCGGCAGCGGTGGCGTCGGCAAGACGACCAGCGCAGCCGCGATCGCGGTGGCGGCGGCCCGGCAGGGCCGGCGGACCGCCGTGCTGACGGTCGACCCGGCGCAGCGCCTGCGCGACGCGCTCGGCCTCGGCGAGGACGACGGTCGGCCGCACCGGGTCACGACCGCGAGCGGCGTCCAGTTCGACGCCATGCTCCTCGACGTGAAACGCACCTTCGACGAGCTGGTCATCGGCCTCGCCTCGACCCCCGAGCAGGCCCGGCGCATTCTCGAGAATCGCCTCTACCAGAACCTATCGGGGACGCTGGCGGGCAGCGCCGAGTACATGGCCGTCGAATCGGTGCTGCGCCTGGCGGAGACCGGTGACTACGATCTGCTGGTGGTGGACACCCCGCCGGCTCGGCACGCGGTCGACTTCCTGGACGCGCCCCGTCGCCTGCTGGCGCTGCTCGACTCGCGCGCCTTCTCCATCCTGAAGGACCCTGCGAGCATCCTGCCCGCCGCCGGCTCGCGGTTGGCGGGCATGGTGTTGGCCGGCGTGCTTCGCGGGCTCGAGCGCTTCACCGGCATCGGCCTGGTGAAGGAGATCGGCGAGTTCGTTCGCGTGATCGAGGACCTGACTGGCGCCCTGCGCGATCGAGTGGCGCAGGTCGATGCGCTCCTCAAGAGCGACGCCACGGGACTGCTGCTGGTGACCGCGCCGGAACCTCGCCTCATCGGGGAGACCGAGGAGTTGGCGCGGGCGCTGGCGGCGGTGCACCTGCGCGTGCACGGTGTCGTGGTGAACCGCATGCTCCCGCGGGCGGTCTATGGTCGGGACGCACCGCTGCCACCGCCCCCATCCGGCCTCCCGGACGCGCTCCGCGCCCGTCTCGCCCGGGCCTTCGACGCGCTGCGCACCCTGGCCGCACGGCAGGAGGCCGTCCTCGTGCCCCTGCTGCGAACCGCCGCGGCTCCGGTTGTCGCCGAGGTTCCCCTCCTCACGACGCCACCGGGCTCGCTCGACGACCTGGAGAGCGTCGCGGATCACCTGACACCCGCCCCGCCAGCCACGGCAGCCGTCGGGGCTAGCGACGCGGCCGCGGCTTCTTCGCCGGGGAGGGCTTCGCGGCGCCGGGGGCCTTCCGGGGCGCGCGCTGGCCGGCCTCGAGCCGATCGACCTTGAGACTCAGGTTGGCCAGGTTGCCCTGGATCACTTCCAGCTTGGTGAGCAGCCGATTGACGTCGGCGCGCGACGGCAGGTTGAGCAGCGTCAATACCGTCTGGACGTTGCGATCGAGAGCGACCTTCGTCTGCATGCCACGCTGGAGCGCGGAGGCGAAGGCCTGCGCGACCGCCGGCCGCTTGAGCAGCTCTTCTGCCAGGCGCGCAAGTTGTTCGCGCGTCAACAAGACGACCTCTGGACTACCCGCATTGCCGCGGGAGTATAGAGACGTGGGAGCGGCAGGGAAAGCGGGATGAGCATCGCGACCGCACTCTCGTACTGGTCGGGGCTCGGGTTCATCGCACCCGGGCTGCCCTGGCAGACCCTCGTCGGGACCGTGCTGGTCATCCACACCTGCGACGCGATCATGTGCCGCGTCCTCGCCCACAACAACGGCCACCCGAAGACCCTCTGGACCGTGCTCGGCTTCGTCGGGGGACTTTGGGCCGTGGCCGCGCTCCTGCTCCTGCCCCGCCACGGCGACGCACCGGCCGAGTAGCCGTGAGCCGACCGCGCTCGGCGACCACCCACGCTGCCGCGGTGACACGGGTGTGCGTCAGACTGAGCAGCCACCGGCGGATGCCGAGACGGCGCGCGAGGGCAGCCGCCTCGCCGTGCAGACGCAGCCCGGGCGGACGGCCCCGCGCGCCGACCACCTCGACGTCCAGCCAGCCCACGCCATCGCCCCAGCCGGTCCCGAGCACCTTCATCGCCGCTTCCTTGG
This sequence comes from uncultured delta proteobacterium, assembly GCA_963851365.1. GTDB lineage: Bacteria > Desulfobacterota > Binatia > DP-6 > DP-6 > CAVQLX01. Next base: position 549,158 of record CAWKPA010000005.1, read on the forward strand.
CGGCGAACCGCGCAGCGTAGCTCTCGTAGCGCCCGCGGCCACGCCCGTCGCAGTCGGCCTGCTCGCCCGACGTGAAGACCCGGTCGCGGAAGCGCGAGCCGTGCGCGGCCTGCAGCGCCCGCCGGATGCGCGCCACCTCGCAGAGGTCGACTCCGATGCCCACGACCACCGCGCCGCCCGTCAGCACGCCCCGCAGCTGTGACAGGTATGGGTGTCGCAGGGCGGCGTCTGGACTTCGCCATACGCCTTCCGCCGTTCGGCCAGCAGGTAGCGCTTGTCCACGCTGTGGTCGATGAAGTCCCACGGCAACCGCTCGTCGGCGCCCCAGGTGCGATGCACGAAACGGTCCGGATCGACGACATCGCCGCGGCCGCCCCGTAGCGCGCGCAGCGTCGGCCACCAGGCCTCGGGCGCGGCGTGCAGCCGCTCGAGCACCTCGGCGACCCGCCGGTCGCCCCGGGAGAGCAGCGTCTGCAGGTACCCCTCTCGTGGGCTCTCGGTCTCGACTTGCACCGCGGGAATCGCGCTCAGGCGCCGCCGCACGCCGGCGAGTTTCCGCTTGAGAGCCCCGAGATCTTCCATCGCCTCCCACTGGAACGGCGTCCAGGGCTTCGGCACGAACGGGTTGATCGACACCAGGATGCGGCCCACCTTGGGCCGACCGCCGGCCATCAGCCGGGCACGCAGCTTGTGCACCAGGTCGGCGATGCCCTCGACGTCGGCCGCCGTTTCGGTTGGCAGCCCGACCATGACGTAGAGCTTGAGCGCGTCGACGCCGCCGCCGACCACGCGTTCGGCGGCGCGCAGGATGTCCGCCTCGGTCAGGTTCTTGTTGATCACGCGACGCATCCGCTCGGAGCCGGCCTCGGGCGCGATCGTGACGGAGCGGGCGCCGCCGGTGCCGAGCGCCGCGGCCAGTGCGGGCGTGATGAGGTCCGCCTTGAGCGACGACGGCGACGCGCGCCCACCCTTCGCGGCGATCTCCTGGCACAGCGCGGCGATGCCCGGCTGGCTTGCCATCTCCGCCCCCACGAGACCGATCGTGCGTCGCTCGGCGAGCCCGCGCTCGATGCTGTCCCGGAGCCGATCAGGGCTGCGATAGCGAACCGGCCGGTACATGAAGCCGGCTGCGCAGAAGCGGCACCCCCACTCGCACCCGCGGCTGCCTTCGATCAGAAACATGTCGCCGAACACGGCCTCGGGGCTCAGGATCTCCGACGTGGTCTCGCGGGCGTCCAGGCGGGCCAGGTAGCGCCGCACCACCCGGGGCGTCCGAGGGCCGTCGTAGTCGAGACCAGCGAGCGTGCCGTCGCCCGCATAGCGCGGATGGAATCGGTCCGGCCGGTACACACCCGCGACCTCCTCGGTCCGCTCGAGGAGGTCGTGGCGGCCGAGCGGCCCCGCCACCGCGCGGGCAAGGAACTCGGGCAGCATCTCCTCGGCCTCGCCGACCAGAAAACAGTCGACGAATTCGGCCAACGGCTCCGGATTCAAAAAGATGGCGGGCCCGCCGGCGAGGATCAACGGCGCGCTCGCGCCTCGGGCCGCCCGCCGCAGCGGGAGGCCCGCCAGCGCGAGGACGTCGAGCACGTGAAGGTAGTCGGTCTCGAAGGAGATCGAAAACGCGAGGACGTCGAAGTCGCCGAGCGGCCGGTCGCTCTCGAGGCCGCGGAGCGGTTTCGACCAACCGGCGCGCGGGCCGTCGGGCAGGAACGCGCGATCGAGGGTGACGTGCGCGTCGTCGTTCAGGATCCTTGCGACGGCCTGGAAGCCCAGGTTGGCCATCCCAACCGCGTAGGTATTCGGATAGACGAGGCAGACGGAGAGCGGCCCCCGCGGACCGGACGCGAAGAGCCGGCGTTCGGCAGCGAGGCGGGCGAGGCGATCGGGAACGCGGGGCATGGCGGAGCGCCGGGACTCTAGCGGCCGGACCCGACAGCCTCAAGGCGCGCGTCAGGCTGGAGACAGGATCACCACCGGGATGTTACGCGTGGTCCGCGCCTGATAGTCGTCGAAGTCGCGGTACATCGCCACCAAACGCGGCCACAACGCGGCCTTTTCGGGCGCCGACGCGCGGCGGGCGCGCATCTGGCGTGTGGTGGCGCCGATCTGCACGGCGACGGCGGGATTGGCCATCATGTTGTGGTACCAGGCGGGGGACTTCGCCATGCCACCCTTCGACGCCACCAGCACCACGTCGGCGCCGTCGGGTAGGTAGAGGAGCGCAACGGTGCGGGGTTGTCCCGACCGCTTGCCGGTCGTGGTCACCAGACAGACGGGCGCGCCGCGCAGGAACTTCCCGCCGATGCGCCCGCCGGTCAGGCGGTAGGCCCAGACGTTCGCCGCCGTCATCAGGCGGATGATCGGGTTCGCGATCCGCTCCTGCGTGGCGCTCCACGGCGGCAGCCTGGTCTCCGACATGGCCCGCACCTAGCGCAGACCGGCGCTCCGATCCAGCCTCGGTCGTGTGCCTTCGGCCGTTTGCGTCACGCGACGCCCTCCCCTAATCGACATGGGTCCCACGACAACTCGCCAGAAGGAGAGCGCCCCATGCCGATGCCCGACACCCGTCAGTTCTACATCGACGGCCAGTGGGTGGCGCCGCGGAAGCCCAGTGACTTCCCGGTGATCAACCCGGCCACCGAAGAGGCCTTCGCGACCATCTCGCTCGGCTCCGCTGCCGACGTCGACGACGCGGTCGCCGCCGCACGCCGTGCGTTTCCCGGCTTCTCGCAAACCACCCGCGAGGAGCGTCTCGATCTGCTGACGCGGATTCTCGGGATCTATCAGCAGCATTACGAGGAAATGGCCGAGACGATCTCGCGCGAGATGGGCGCCCCCCTGCAGCTCTCGAAGACCGCCCAGGCCGCCGCGCCGATGGCCCACCTCGCAACCATCCTGGAGGTGCTCCGGACCTACGAGTTCGAACGCGAGCGCGGCACCACGCTGTTGCGGCGCGAGCCCATCGGCGTCTGCGGTTTCATCACCCCCTGGAACTGGCCGGCCAACCAGATTGCCTGCAAGGTCTTCCCCGCCCTCGCCGCGGGCTGCACGATGGTGCTCAAGCCGAGCGAAGTCGCGCCGCTCGACGCCCTCCTCATCGCGCAGGTGCTCCACGAGGCCGGGGTCCCGGCCGGCGTGTTCAACCTCGTCAACGGCGACGGTCCCGGGGTGGGCCAAGCGCTGGCCTCGCACCCGCAGGTCGACATGATGTCGTTCACGGGGTCCACCCGAGGCGGCGTCGCGGTCGCCATCGCGGCCGCGCCGACGGTGAAGCGGGTCACCCAGGAGCTGGGCGGCAAGTCCGCGAACATCCTGCTCGACGACGTGGATATCGAGACGGCCGTCAGTGGCGGCGTGCGCTCCTGCTTCCTCAACAGCGGCCAGTCCTGCAACGCGCCCACCCGGATGCTGGTGGCCCGCTCGCAGCACGACGCGGCGTTGGAGATCGCGAAGGCCACCGCCGAATCAATGCGCGTCGGCGACCCGTTCGGCGACAGCACCATGATGGGACCCGTCGTCAGCAAGGTGCAGTTCGACAAGATCCAGCGCCTCATCCAGGTCGGCATCGATGAGGGCGCCGCGTTGGCGGCGGGCGGCACGGGCCGGCCGCCAGGTCTCGAGCGCGGCTACTACGTGCAGCCCACCGTGTTTGGTGGCGTGCGCAACGACATGACCATCGCCCGAGAGGAGATCTTCGGGCCGGTGCTCTCGATCCTGCCGTACGACAGCGACGCGCAGGCCGTCGAGATCGCGAACGACACCGCCTACGGGTTGTCGGGATACGTGTCGTCCGGCACGCCAGAGCGGGCCCGGGCGGTGGCGAAGCAACTCCGCACCGGCAACGTGCACATCAACGGCGCCGGACCGGACTTCAACGCCTGCTTCGGTGGCTACAAGCAGTCCGGCAACGGTCGCGAGTGGGGCGAGGCCGGATTCGAAGAGTTCCTCGAACTGAAGGCCATCCTCGGCTGGTCCTGATACGCCGGGCGCTCACCGGCCCGGCGGCTGTGCTGCCGGGCCGGGCGATCGCCGCGATCCGAGCGATCAGTCCGCGCCGCGCCGCAGGAACGTCGGCACGTCCCAGTCGGTGGCGTCATCCGGGTCGTAGCCGTTGAAATGGCGGGCCGTCGACGTCTCGGCGACAACCGTCTCCTGCTGCGACGCCGCTTGGCCGCGGCGCTGGTACGCGGGCACTTCCAGCTCCAGCTCGTCCACCTCGCGGAGCCCGAGGCGGCGGATGGGTCGCCCGTCGGGCGCGACCTCCATGCCGCGCAAGTCGTCGGCCGACTCCACGCGCGCGGTCGGCGTTGGGGGGACGGGCTCCATCTCCACCGGCTGCGGGCGCGGCGCGGGGCGTCCGGCTCCCGGGCGGTCGCCAAAGCCGGTGGCGATCACCGTGATGCGGAGCTCGTCGCCCATGGACTCGTCGATGACGGCGCCGAAGATGATGTTGGCGTCCTCGTCGGCCTCCTCCTGGATGAGCGTGGCCGCCTCGTTGACCTCGTGCAGCGAAAGGTCCGGCCCCCCGGTGATGTTGATGAGGACGCCGCGGGCGCCCTTGATGGCGACCTCCTCGAGTAACGGACTCGAGATGGCGCGCTGCGCGGCCTCGGCGGCCCGGTTGTCGCCGGACGCCACCGCCGCCCCCATCATCGCCATCCCCATCTCCGCCATGATGGCGCGGACGTCGGCGAAGTCGAGGTTGATGAGGCCGTGGACGGTGATCAGGTCGGCGATGCCGCGCACCGCCTGGAGCAGGATGTCGTCCACCTTCTTGAAGGACTCGACGATCGATGCGTTCCGGCCGGCGACGGCGAGCAGGCGCTGGTTGGGAATGGTGATCAGCGTGTCGACGCTGGCCTTCAGCTCGCGGAGCCCGTCTTCGGCCCGCCGCGTGCGCTGTTTGCCCTCGAAGAGGAAGGGCTTGGTCACGACGCCCACCGTGAGACACCCGAGCTCTTTCGCCACCTTCGCCACCACGGGCGCGGCGCCCGTTCCGGTGCCTCCGCCCATGCCGGCCGTCACGAACACCATGTCGGCGCCGCTCAGGTGGTCGGCCAACTGTTCGACATCCTCGAGCGCCGCGCGCTTGCCGATCTCCGGATTTCCGCCGGCGCCGAGCCCGCGCGTCAGCTTGTCGCCGAGCTGCATCTTGAGCGCGGCAAGATTCGTTTTGAGCGCTTGCGCGTCGGTGTTGGCGGAGATGAACTCGACGCCCGGCAATCCGGCGGCGATCATCGTGTTGACCGCGTTGCCGCCGGCGCCGCCCACCCCCACGACCTTGATGCGGGCGCCTTCGATCGCCTCCGTCATCTCGACCATCCTCACCACCTCCCGGGCCCCAACTGCTCTCGCCTTCGGCGAGCCTTCCGGCGCCCCGATTAGAAGAACTCGCGGAACCAGCTCACCACCCGCTCCCGCGCCCGTCCGAGCGGGCTCAACCCCGACCAGTCGCCCTGCCTGCCGGCCTGCCCGTGCTGCTTGAGTCCGTGGAGCACCAGCCCGACGGCGGTCGAATACATGGGGCTCGCCACGACGTCAACCAAACCGGTGAGATGCAGCGCCTCCGCAAGCCGTACCGGCGTGCGAAACACGCGCTCGGCGAGGTCCGGCATGCCGTGCAGCACGGCGCCGCCGCCGGTGAGCACGACCCCCGAAGTGAGGCACCCCACCAGACCGGCGCGCTCGATGTCGTTGCGCACGAGCGCCAGGATCTCCTCGCAGCGCGGCTCGATCACGTCCGCCAGCGCGCGCTGCGACAGTTTGTGCGACGAGCGCCCCCCGATGCCCGGCACCTCGATCACCGGGTCCGGTGCGGCGATGATCGCCAGCGCCGACCCCGAGCGCTGCTTGAGTTTCTCCGCGTCGGCAAACGGCGTGCGGAGCGCGGCGGCGAGGTCGTTGGTCACGTGCCCGCCACCCACTGGCAGTACGGCCGTATGGCGAATGCCCCCGCCGTGCCAGACCACCGTCGATGTGGTGCCGGCCCCGATCTCGACCAGCGCCACCCCGAGTTCGCGCTCCTCGGGGGTCAACACGGCCTCGGCCGCGGCCAGCGGGCTACCGAGCACGTCCTGAACGCGCAAGCCCGCGCGGTTGCAGCACTTGATCAGGTTCTGCCCGGAGGCGATCGACCCGGTGACGACGTGAACCCGCGCCTCGAGTCGGACACCGCTCATCCCCACGGGGTCGCGGATGCCCCCCTGATCGTCGACCACGAATTCCTGCGGCAGCACGTGGAGCACTTCGCGGTCCGGCGGCAGCTCGATTGTTCGGGCGGCCTCGAGCACGCGCTCCACGTCGCTGGTCGACACCTCCCGGCGACGCACCGGCACGACACCATGGAGATTGATGCCCTTGATGAGGCTTCCCGCCGAGCCGACGACCACGCCGTGCACCTCGCGTCCAGCCATCAGCTCGGCCTCGTCGACGGCCTTGCGAATGGCGTCGATGGTGGCGTCCATGTTGACCACCGCGCCCTTCTTGAGCCCCGAGGACGCCTGGGTGCCGATCCCGGTGATCTCGACCCCATGGGGCCCGACCTCCGCGATGACGACGCCCACCTTGTAGGTGCCGACGTCCACCCCCACCACGAGCGGATATTCTCTCACGATGCCCTCACGTCCCCGCTGCCGTCGCCGACGGCTCCGCGTCGGGCAGCGACGCCCGCAGTCGCACGATCACCTGGTCGTCGGAGAGACAGTTGACTTCGCGCACCTCGGTCGCACGGCTCACCCAGAGTGGCAGCACGCGGCCGAGTCGTTCGAGCTTGCGTCGGAAACCCGCTCCATCCAAGCACCACGGGCATCGCCGGGCGCACCGGCACGAGCGTCAGGCCGCGCTCCCGGTCGGCGTGCACTTCCGACACTGGCCCGATCACGGCGCCCTCGCGGCCGACGAGCCGGAGCAGTCCCAGCGCACGATGTACCGCCCGCGGTCCGAAGCCGGCGCGACCGTCGAGATCGGCGGCCATCAATCCCGTGATGTACGGCAGATCGCGCCCGTCCGTGCTCCCGACCGCCGCGAAGACGCGACCGTTCGCGGCCACGTAGTAGAGCCCACCGGGCGCATCGTGACGACGACGATGGCCGCCGGGCGATACTCGCGCACCAGCACCAGCACCCGATCAGGCAGTTCCCGCCGCACCGTCACCGAACGCACCCACGGCAGCGAGCGCACCCGCGCGGCGACCGCGGCGGTGTCGACGTCCCAGATGCGGCCCCCTCGCTCGACGGCGACCGCGGCCCGCAGGGACCGCTCGGGCAGGCGCCCGCGATGGTGGATCACCACCTCGCGCACGGCGAAGTACGAATGGTTCCGCACGACGCGCCAGGCGGGTACCACCGCCGCGGCGAAGGCGGCCGTGGCGCACACGGCCCCGAGCACGCGCCACGGGACACGCGGCAGCGACCATGTGCGGCGCCGGGCGTTGCGTCGACGAAGCGCCCGCGCTACCAGCTGCCGACGAGCCGCACCTCGGGCTCCAGCCATACCCCACTCCGCTCCCACACCGCCCGCTGGGCGATCGCCATCAGCGCCTGCACGTCGGCCGCCCGCGCCCCGCCGTCGTTCACGATGAAATTGGCATGCCGCTCCGAAAAGCGCGCGCCTCCGACCCGCCACCCCTTCAAGCCGGCCGCTTCGATGAGTCGCCCGGCGTGGTCGCCCGAAGGGTTCTTGAAGATCGACCCCGCATTGGGCAGCCCCTGCGGCTGGCTCGCCACCCGCCGCAATCGAGTGCGTTCCAGACGCTCCCGCACCGCCGCCGGGTCGTCCGGTCGGAGCCGGAACGTGACGGCGGCCACCACCCACCCGGCTGGCAGGTGCGCCCGGCGATAGGTGAACGCGAGCTCTCGCGCGCGACGGTCACCATCGACCCGCCCGGCTCGATGCAGTCGACGGACTCGACCACGCCCGCCGTGTCGCCGCCATAGGCCCCAGCATTCATGAACAGCGCCCCACCCACCGTGCCGGGAATACCCTCGGCATGCTCGAGACCCGCAAGCCCCGGTCGACACTCGCGCGGGCGAGCTTGCCCAGCTGCACCGCGGCGCCTGCCCGCACGGCGCCCCTTGCCAAGCCATGGCCCGAAAGCCCCGTCCGAGCTTCACGACCACGCCGCGAATACCCCCGTCGCCGACCAGCATGTTGGAACCGCCACCGAGCAGCGTCATGGGGAGCCCTGCCTCCCCGGCAGCGCGGACGAGGTGCGCCAGTTCCTCGACGGTGTCCGGGCGGACCAGGAGGTCGGCCGGGCCGCCGATGCGGTACGACGTGTGGCGAGCCAGGGATTCGTCCACCAACACCCGAGCACCGAATCGGGGCAGCAGCCGCTGGTGGAGCGCATCGAGCGACATGCTCAGTGCAGCTGGGAGGTGGGCGCGCCGGTGCGCAACAGTGCCAGCAGCTCGTCGGCGGTGCGGGAGATGTCGCCGGCCCCCAACAGGATGACGAGGTCTCCCGGCCGCACGGTGTCGAGGAGCGCGTCCGCCAGGCGATCGCGCGCCGGAACGAACCGGACGTCCAGATGACCGCGGCGTTCGAGCGCCCGGCAAAGCGCCTCGCCGGACACGCCCGCGATCGGCCGCTCGCCCGCAGCGTAGATTTCGGTGAGCAGCACGACGTCGGCGTCGTCGAAGGCGCCGAGGAAATCGTCGAACAGATCACGCGTGCGCGAGTAGCGATGCGGCTGGAAGGCGATGACCAGCCGGCGATCGAAGCCCTCGCGGGCGGCGCGCAGCGTGGCGCGGATCTCCTCGGGGTGGTGCGCGTAGTCGTCCACCACCAGGATGTCGCGCTCCTCGCCCCGGACCTCGAAACGACGATGCACGCCGCCGAACTCCTCGAGGGCATGGGCCGCAAGCCGCCAAGGAATGCCGAGGTCGTCGGCCACCACGATGGCCGCGAGAGCATTGAGCGCGTGGTGCCGGCCTGGCATGCGAAGCCGCACGGTGCCCAGGCGCTCGCCTGTCCGCCACACGTCGAAAACCGTCTCGAGACCCTCCACGCGCAAGTCGCGTGCCTGCCAGTCGGCGTCTGGCGCGGTGCCATAGGTGACGAACCGCTTGTTCACGTGCGGCAGCAGGGCGCGCACATTGACGTTGTCGATACAGAGGACCGCGAGGCCGTAGAACGGCACGCGTTGCATGAACTGCAGGTACGCCGCCCGCACCTGTTCCATGTCGCCAAAGTGATCGAGGTGCTCGGGATCGATGTTGGTCACCACCGCGACGATCGGGGAGAGCATCAGAAAGGAGCCGTCGCTCTCGTCCGCTTCCGCGACGAGATACTCGCCCTGCCCGAGCCGCGCGTTGGTACCGAGCGCTCGCAGCTTGCCGCCTACGACGACCGTCGGGATCCCGGCCCGCCTCGCGCAGTACCGTCCCCAGGAGCGACGTGGTGGTGGTCTTGCCGTGGGTGCCAGCGATCGCGATGCCGTGCTTCATGCGCATCAGTTCCGCAAGCATCTCGGCGCGCGGAATCACGGGGATCTTGAGTTCGCGCGCACGCACCACCTCGGGGTTCGCAAAGGCGACCGCGGAGGAAATGACGAGCACGTCGATACCCTCGTCCACGTGGCTGGCCTCGTGCGCCCCTGCGAAGATGGTGGCGCCGAGCTCCGCGAGGCGACGGGTGGTGTCGTTCTCGTGGACGTCGGAGCCCGACACGCGGTAGCCCAGGGTGAGCAGTACTTCGGCGATTCCACTCATCCCGATGCCGCCGATGCCGACGAAATGCACGCGCCGCTTGGGTCCGTTCACCGCCGTCACTCCGTGCAGCGTCGCTCGCAGCGGCCACCCGGTCCACCCAACCTGCCCAGCCACAATGCAAAGCAATTACAGAAGCCCGGCGGTCTCTTCAAGTGGACCGTGCCGCACGGAGCGCGCAGCAGACCTCGGCGACGCGTGCGGCGGCGTCCGGGCGACCGAGCGCGCGGGCACGCGCGCCCATCGCGGCTCGGCCTGCGGCGTCGTCGAGGAGCGGGCCGAGCGCGGCCGCCAGACGGGCCCCGTCGAGCTCGCGGTCGAGGATCATGTGCGCTGCCCCGGCCTCGACCAGAATCTCGGCGTTGCGCCGCTGGTGGTCGTCGGCGGCCCAGGGATAGGGCACCAGGATGGACGGCAGGCCCATCGCGGTGATCTCGGCGCAGCTCATGGCGCCAGCGCGGGCCACGACCACGTCGGCGTCCCGGTAGGCCCCGCCCATGTCGTCGACGAAGGTCTCGACGCGCGCGTCGAGACCGAGCCGCGCGTAGCCGGCGGTGACCGCGCCCTCGTCCGCCGTGCCGGTCTGGTGCCGGATACGCAGCGATCGAGCCCGGGGGCCAAGCGCCTCCAACGCGGCGACGGCAGCCTCGTTCAGGTGATGCGCCCCCTGGCTACCGCCGAAGATCAGCAGGCCGAGCCGTGCGCGCGGCGCTGCTGGCGGCGCCGCCAGCACCTCGGGGCGGATCGGGTTGCCGGTGTGGACGGCACGCCCCGGCGGAAAGTACGCGGCGGCCTCCGCGAATCCCACGCAGATGCGCTCGGCGAAGCGCCCGAGGCTCCGGTTCGCGGCACCCGCGATCGCGTTCTGCTCGAGCAAGACGACCGGGACGCGCCGAAGTCGCGCCGCGAGCACGCTGGCCACCGAGGCGTAGCCCCCCACCCCCGCCACCAGGCCGGGCCGCACCTGCCCGAGCAGCGCCAAGGCGCTCCCCACGCCTCGCGCGAGGGCGGCGGCACCGGTCACCGCCCCGCGTAGCCCGCCGCCCCGCACCTGCCGCCCTGGAATCAGCCGCAGCGTGCGCCCGGCCGCCGGCACGAGCCGCGCCTCGAGCCCGTGCGGGCTCCCGGCGAATTCGACGGTCAACCCGCGCTCCGCCAGCGCCGCGCCGAGCGCGAGAGCGGGGAACACGTGCCCCCCGGTTCCCCCGCCCGCGATCAGGACGTCGAGCCCGGCCACCTCAACCCGATTCGCGGGCCAGGGCCAGGAGGACCCCGACCTCCGCGAGCCCGAGCATCATTGCCGAACCACCGAACGACACGAAGGGCAGCGTGAGGCCCTTCGTCGGCAGCATGCCGAGCGCGACGCCGACGTTCAGGAGGCCCTGCACCACGATGAGCGACGTCACCCCAAAGGCGAGCAGCGATCCGAAGTCGTCGGGGTGGCGCGCCGCGATGCGGAAGCCCCGCGCCGCCACGACGGCGAACAGCGCGAGCACGAGGCCCGCCCCGACGAGACCCAGCTCCTCGCCAATCACCGCGAAGATGAAGTCCGTGTGCGCGGCGGGCAGGTAGTACATCTTCTGTTGCCCTTGGCCGAGGCCGGCCCCCCACAGGCCGCCCGACCCGAAGGTGATGAGCGCCTGGCAGAGCTGGAACCCGTCGCCGAGGGCATCCTGCCCGCAGTCGAGGAACGATACGAGCCGGCGCCAGCGGTACGGCTCCATGACGGCGAGCGCCGCGAACGCCGGCACCGCCGTCGCCACGAAGAGACCGAGGTGGAGCAGGCGGGCGCCGGCTCCGAAGAGCATCAGCAGCAGCAGGACGCCCGAGAGCGCGGTGCTGCCGTAGTCCGGCTCGAGGAGGCACAGCGCCGCGATCACGCCGACGACCAGGCAGTGGGGCACCACGCCGCGCCAGAAGTCCTGTACCCGCTCGCCGCGTCGGGCGAGCGACCGCGCCAGGTAGAGGATCAGGGCGAACTTGGCGAGTTCGCTCGGCTGGAACGTGAGCGGGCCGAGCGCCAGCCAGCGGCGCGCACCGCCCCGCACCGACCCGATGCCCGGCACCAGCACCAGCACCATCGCGACCAGGGCGACGCCGAGCAACGGATACGCGGCGTGGCGATACCGGTCGGAACCGATCCGCATGGCCACCACCGCCAGGACGAGCCCGATCCCGATGGACGTCACGTGCTTGCGGAAGAAGTGCAGCGGGTCGCCGAAATCGTCGCCTCCGGGGAACCAGCTGACGTTGAACACCATCACGAGCCCGAGCGACACCAGCGCGCCCACCGCCAGCACGAGCCACGGGTCGCTCCCGAAGCTGCGCACGATCCGCGGCCGCTGGTTCGCCAGCGGCCCCCGGAACAACGGCCGCGGCCCGAGCGCGGCATCGAGTGTTTCGGCCCCCGTCATCGCATCCCCTCCACCGCAGCGCGGAACGCCCGCCCGCGCGCCGCATAGTCCGTGAACATGTCGAAGCTCGAGCACGCCGGCGCGAGCAGGACGACGTCCCCGGGTCGGGCCGCCCCCGCGGCCACCCGGACGGCCGCCGGCAGGTCGTCGACCCGCGACACCGCAATGTCGCCCGCCTCGAGCGCCGCGGCCAGGCGCTCGCGACCGACGCCGAAGACCGCGGCCACCCGCACCCGCCCGCGCGCCGCGGCGACCAACGGCCCGTAGTCCCCGCCCTTGTCGACGCCACCGGCGAGGAGCACCACGGGCTCCGTGAAGGACTCGAGGCTCTTGACGGTCGCGCCGACGTTGGTCGCCTTCGAATCGTCGTACCAGCGCACCCCACCGTGTTCGGCCACCAGCGCCAGGCGGTGCGGCAGCGGTTCGGCCCCGTCGATGGCGGCCTGTACCGCCTCGGGCGTCGCCCCCGCGAGGCGCGCGGTCGTCACCGCGGCGAGGACGTTCTCGACGTTGTGACGACCGGTGAGCCGCGTCCGGCCGAGGTCGTACCGTTCGGGCGCCGCGCCGGGCAGGCGGAGCACCACCGTCCCGTCTTCCAGCATCGCCCCCTGACCGCCCGGCCCGACGCCGAAGGTGCACACGCGCGCCGCGCAGCGCACCGCCAGCCCGATCACCGCGGGATCGTCCCGATTGAGCACCGCCCAATCGTCCTCCCGCTGCGCGGCGAAGATCCGGGCCTTGGCGGCGCGGTAGGCCTCGAAGGTGCCGTGGCGGTCGAGGTGATCGGCCGTGACGTTCAGGAGACACGCGACGCGCGGACGGAAGCGCTCGACCCACTCGAGCTGGAACGACGACACCTCCGCGACGGCGATCTCGGGCGGGTCGTCGACCGCCAGCACCAGCGGGGTGCCGAGGTTGCCCCCGATGAAGGTCCGGCGCCCGCTCCGCGCGAGGGCGTCGCCGACGAGCGTCGTGGTCGTGCTCTTGCCGTTGGTGCCCGTGATCGCAACCACGGGCCGGTCGAGAAGGCGCCACGCCAGCTCGACCTCCGCCCAGACGGGATCCCGCGCGCGACGGCGGCCGTGAGGAGCGGCGCCGTCCGTGGCACCCCGGGGCTGGGCACCACCAGCGCGATGCCGTCGAGCGCCGCAAGGTCTGCGCTGCCGAGCCTCAGCTCGATCCCCGGCAGCGCGGCGGGGTCGACACCCAACGCCGCGGCATCCTGCGCGTCGACTGCGCGGACCGCACAGCCGCGCGCAGCCAGCACGCGGGCCGTCGCCTGGCCGGTGCGGCGGAAGCCGAGGACGAGGGCGGTGGCGGGCAGGTCCATCGGCATCAGCGCAGCTTGAGCGTCGCCAGCGCCACCAGCGCGCAGACGATCGCGACGATCCAGAACCGGACGATGATCTGCGGTTCCGGCCAGCCCAACAGCTCGAAGTGGTGATGGATCGGCGCCATGCGGAAGATGCGCCGGCGGCGCAACTTGAACGACACCACCTGGCCGATCACCGAGAGCGTCTCGACCACGAACACGAGGCCGACCAGCAGCAATACGATCTCCTGACGCGTGATCAGCGCCACGGTGCCGAGCGCAGCGCCGAGCGCGAGCGAACCGACGTCGCCCATGAACATCTGCGCCGGATAGGCATTGAACCAGAGAAAGCCGAGGCCCGCCGCCACCAGCGCGCCGCAGAACACCGTGACCTCGCCCGCACCGCGCACGTAGGCGATCTGAAGGTACTCGGCGAAGATGGCGTTGCCGGCGGTGTATGCGAACACGGCGTAGGTCGCCGCCGGCGATCATGACCGGGCCGATGGCGAGGCCGTCGAGCCCGTCCGTGAGGTTCACCGCGTTGGCGGCGCCGGCGATGACCAGGGCGCCGAACGGGATGTACCAGAGTCCGAGATCCGGCCGCACGTCCTTCAGCAAGGGCATGGTGATCTGCCCGCCGTGCTCCGACCAGACGTAGATGAGGGTGGCGGCGACGGCGCCGATGACGAGCTCGCTCCCGAGCCGCAGGCGCCCGGGGACGCCCTTCGAGTTGCGTTTGCGTACCTTCGCCCAGTCGTCGAAGAATCCGATCAAGCCGTGCGCCAGCGTGACCCCGAGGGCAATCCATACGTAGGGCTCGCGGAGATCCGCCAGGAGCAGCGTGGTCACGGCCAGCGAGAACAGGATCAGCATCCCGCCCATCGTCGGCGTGCCCTTCTTTTTCTGGTGGCCGGCGGGCCCATCTTCCCGGATCGACTGTCCGATCTGCAGCGCGGTCAAGCGCCGGATGACGATCGGCCCGAGGACCAGAGAGAGCGTGAGGGCCACGAGCGACGCCACCAGCGTGCGAAAGGTGATGTACTTGAACACGCCGAGCGCCGCCCAGCGGTCGCGCAACGCATAGAAGAAGTGGAACAACATCAGGCGGTCTCTCCGGACTCGAGATGCGCCAGCACGGCTTCGAGCGCCGCTCCGCGCGATCCCTTTACCAAGATGAGGTCGCCGGCGCCGACGGCGGCACGCAGGCGCTCTCCCGCGGCCGCATGATCGGCCGTCACCACCACGCGCTCGGGCGCCATCCCGGCGGCGAGCGCCCCGTCGCGCACCAGATGGGCGAACGGCCCGATGGCGATCACGAGGTCGACGCCGCCGACAGCGGCGACAACCTCCCCGAGCTCGCTGTGCGCAGCCTCCGTGTGGTCGCCGAGCTCCCGCATCTCGCCCAGCACGGCGATGCGGTGCGCCGCCTGGCTGGCGGCCAGCGTCTGCAGCGCCGCCGCCATCGAGGCCGGGTTCGCGTTGTAGGCGTCGTTGATGACCGTGAGACCACCGGGGAGCCGCTGGATCTGCATCCGCATGCTCGGGGGTTCGAACGCCTCGAGGGCGCGGCACGTGGCGTCGAGCGGCGCCCCCGCGAGCGAGGCCAGGGCCGCCGCGGCAAGCGCATTGCCGACGTTGTGCCGCCCCGGCACGGGCAGCCGCACGGGCGCACTGGCCCTCCCGACGCGGAGGCGAAACGTGGTGCCCTCGAGCCCGCGGTCGATCAGCCCCTCGGCGCGTACGTCGCCGTCGCCGCCGAAGCGCAGCACGCGCCCCGGAAACCCCGTCGCCGCCGCGACGACGAGCGGGTCGTCGGCGTTCACCACCGCGGTCGCCGAGGGGCGCAGGCGGCGGAAGAGCTCCGCCTCGGCTTCGGCCGCGCCGTGCAGTGACCCGACGCCCTCCAGGTGCTCCGGCGCAACGCAGGTGATGACGCCGACGTCCGGGGCCGCGATCTCCGCCAGGCGCCAGACTTCACCGGGACCGTTCATCCCGAGTTCCAGCACCGCGACCCGCTGCTCGGCGCCGAGTCGCAGCAACGTGAGGGGCAGTCCCACGAGGTTGTTCTGGGTGCCGTGCGTGTGCAGCACCGCCTCCGCCCCGAACGCCTCGTGGAGGATCGCCGCGGTCATCTCTTTGGTGGTCGTCTTGCCATTGCTGCCTGCCACCGCGAGGATCTGCGCCGATCGGCGCCGGCGATGGAACGCCGCGAGATCGCCGAGCGCCGCCAGGCTCTCGCGTACCGCCACCACGCCACACCCAACGGGTTGGTCACCGGCGGTGCGCTCGACGATCACCGCGCCCGCGCCACGGCGCGCCGCTTCGGCCACCCAGGCGTGCCCGTCGTGGGTGGCGCCGCGGATGGCGACGAACACCTCGCCGGCCTGGATCGAGCGGGTATCGGTGGTGACGCCGGGGAAGCGCACCCGATCGCCGAGCCGGACGAGTTCGCCGCGGGTCGCGAACAGCAGCTCGTCGAGATCGAAGCAGGCCTCGGCGGCGAGACGACCTGACGAGCCACTCACGCGCGCCGCTCCAGGGCGTGGCGTACCTCCTCGCGGTCGTCGAGGTGGCGCTTCTCCGTGCCGATGATCTGGTAGTCCTCGTGCCCCTTGCCGGCGATCACCACGAGGTCGCCCGGGCGGGCGAGCCCGACGCCGAGGGCGATCGCCGTGGGACGGTCGATCTCCAGGACGTAGCCGCGGGCGCCCGCGGTCGGCGCGGCGAGCGGCGGCAGCCCGGCATTCCGCACGCCTGGTTCGATATCGGCCAGGATGCGGTGGGGATCTTCGGTGCGCGGGTTATCCGACGTCACAATGACGAGATCGCTCACGCGCGCCGCCGCTTCGCCCATCAGCGGCCGCTTGCCGCGGTCGCGGTCGCCGCCGCAGCCGAAGACCGTGATGAGGGCCCCGGGCGTGAGCGGGCGCAGCGCCGCCAGTAGGCGTTCGAGCGCGTCGGGCGAGTGCGCATAGTCGACGACGACCGTGAACCCCGGACCGGCGATGCGCTCGACCCGACCCGGCGGCGGCTCCGCGGCGGCGATGCCCGCCGCGATCGCGGCGGGCTGGACGCCGAGCACCCAGGCCGTGGCCGCCGCCAGCGCGACGTTCTCGGCGTGCGGCGCCCCCACGAGCGGGCTCGCGAACGGCAAGCGATGCCCGCCGAGCACCAGCACGCCGCATGTCCCCTCGAGCGTGCTCTCGACCTCCGCGAGCCGGACGTCGACCCGGCCTCCGCGCCCCACCCGGACGACGCGGCCCGGCGCGTCGGCGGCGAGCCGCGCGCCGGCGGCATCGTCGACGTTGACGACGGCGGCGGCGCCGGGCTTGCCCGAGGCCGGCAGGAGCTCCCGGAAGAGCCTAGCCTTCGCATCGTAGTATGCGTCCACCGTACCGTGGAAATCGAGGTGGTCGCGCGTCAGGTTGCTGAACGCCGCCGCGTCGAAGCGAAGCCCGTCCGGCCGGTGGAGCGCGAGAGCGTGCGAGGAAACCTCCATCGCGACATGGGTGACGCCCGCTCGTCGCATCTCCGCCAGCAACCCCTGCAATTCTGGCGCCTCCGGGGTGGTGAACGGTGCGGGGCGCGTCTCGTCTCCGAACCGGTAGGCGATCGTGCCGATGACGCCCGTCCGCAGCCCCGCAGCGCGCCAGATGCCGTCGATGAGGTAGGTGGTGGTCGTCTTGCCGTTCGTGCCGGTGACACCGACCAGCATGAGGTCGGCGCTCGGGTCGCCGGCGAGACGAGCCGCGAGGCGGGCGAGCACACGCCGCGGCTCGGCGCACCGGACCCGCACGATGCCCTCGACGGGGTCGAGCGGCGCGTCGCTGACCACCGCTACCGCGCCGCGCGCCACCGCGTCGGCGACGTGCCGCCGGCCATCGGTCACCTGCCCCCCGAGCGCGACGAAGACGTCACCGCCTGCGACCCGGCGCGAGTCAGAGACCACTCGGAGCACATCGACGTCGACGGACCCCTCGACCGTGACGGCGCCGCAGCCGTCGAGCGCCTCGCCCAGACGCATCAGGGCTGCGCGGACGGCCTTTCGGTGCGGAACTCGAGTGCCAATCGACGATCCCCAGCGAGCGGCGCGCCGGGTCCTGGCGCCTGCGCCGACACCCACCCGCTGCCACGCACGGCGACCGTCCACCCGGCGGCATGCGCCCGCGTGAGCGCCTCGCGCATCGACAGGCCGAGATAACTCGGCGTCCCGTTCTCGGCTGCCGGAACGGGTGGTGGCGGCACCGCGACCATGTCGACCTTTTTCGACGTGGCGGCGCGCGCCCGCGCCGAATCGGCCCGCGACGGCGTCTTCCCATCGCGCTTGCCCGCGACGTCGATCGTGGGGCCCTTGCCGCCAGGGACAGGCGGCGCCTCCCGCTCGGGCGCGACACGCAACGACTGCATCACCCCCTCCGCGATGTTGCGGAAAACGGGCGCGGCGACGATGCCCCCGTAGGACGATGTGGTGGGTTCGTCGATCAGCACGAGGATCACGGCGCGGGGACGGTCGGCCGGCACGAAGCCGACGAAAGAGCCGATGCGTTTCGAGGAGTAGGCACGAGTGCGCGGGTCCACCTTCTGCGCCGTTCCGGTCTTTCCTGCAACCGTGAAGGTGTCGAGCCGCGCTTTGGACCCCGTCCCACCCTTCTCCTCGACGACCCGCCGCAGAAGCTCGGTCGTGGCCTTGGCCGCGCGTGGGCTCAACACTTGCCGTACCATCCGCGGCTCACGGTCGACAACGACCCGCCCGTCCGACGCGGTGATGCGGCGAACGACGAACGGCTGCATGAGTCGCCCGCCGTTGGCGATCGTCGCATAGGCCGCGACCATCTGAAGCGGGGTCACGGAAATGCCCTGGCCGAAGCTGTTGGTGATCAGCTCGATGCGCCCCCACGCCTTGGCGTCACGCAGGATGCCCGGAGACTCGTCCGGCAGCTCGAGGCCCGTGCGTTGTCCGAACCCGAACTTCTTCAGCCAGTCGTGGTAGCGCTCGCGCCCGATCCGTTCGCCGACCTTCGCGGCGCCGATGTTGCTCGAGAACTGGATCACTTCCGCAAAGGACAGCCAGCCGTGCGGATGAGAGTCGTGGATGGTCCACTTGCCGATCCGCCAATTGCCGTTCTCGCAGAAAATCCGTTCCGTCGGCTTGATCGCACCTTGCTCGAGCGCGGCGGCGGCGAGCACGGCCTTGAACGTCGAACCCGGCTCATAGGGATCGGACAGCGCGCGGTTGCGGATGCGGAACTTGTGGCGCGGGTTGCCCCAGTCGGACCGCTTGTTCGGATTGAACGTGGGGTAGTTCGCGAGCGCGAGCAGCTCGCCCGTCTCCGGGTCGAGGACGATCGCCGCGCCCGCGGCGGCCTTGGCGCTCGTCACGCCTGCCGCCAGCTCCCGCTCCGTCAGCGCCTGGATCTCGGCGTCGATGGTGAGCTGCGCCCGGCTGCCCTCGGTCGGCGCCTCGGCCGTCGCGGTACGGATGAACTCGCGGCCGCGGGCATCCCGGTCGACGGCCATGCGCACGGCCGTGCCGCGGATCTCGCGGTCGAACCGGAGCTCGAGTCCGGAAAGCCCCTGCGCGTCGGTCCCGACGAACCCCAGCACGTGAGCGGCCAGCGACGCATGGGGATAGACCCGGCGGGGCTCCTCGAAGTGCCCGACCCCGGGCAGTTGCAGGTCGAGCACGGCCGACAGCTCCTGCGGCAGCGCCTGGCGCTTCAGCCAGACGAAGGGCTGCGACGACCCGACCTGCTTCTGCACGCGCGCAGGCGGGATGCGGAGCGCGCGCGCGAGGTCGGGGACGCGGCTGAGATCGTCGCCGAGCTGGCGCGGCCGGACGTAGACCGAGGGCACGTTGAGCGACAGGGCGAGCAGCTCGCCGTTGCGGTCGACGATCTCCCCGCGGTGCGGCACGAGCGCGAACGTGCGCTCATGCTGCCGCTTCGCCCTCCGGGCGAACTCGGCCCCGCGGAGGATGGTCAGGTCGAAGGCGCGACCGAACAGCGCCACGAACCCGCACGCCAGGAGCACCGCGGTCACGACGACGCGCGCACGACGGCCGCGCGGCGCCGTCATCGGAGCTCGACCACCTGTCCCGGGCGGGGCTCGACGAGGCCCGCTTTGAGGCGCGCGGCCTCGGCGAGTGCCCTGGCGTCCTGGAGGATCGCCAGCTCCGCGCGCAGTTCGCGCTCCTCGTGGTCGAGACGCTGCAGGAGCTTGCGGGCCGCCGAGAGCTCGTAGCCGACGTTCACCACCTGCAGGCGGAGCCACACCTGCGCCAGGCACAGGACGACGAGGACCATGCCGAGGGCGGCGATGCGGCGGGCCATGCGACTGCGCACGACGCGGAGGAGGGGCCGCTGGTCGTCGGCGCGGCGCACGAGCGGGCGCCGCACGGCGAGCACACGAGGCGTCGGGGCACGGAGGGCGGGAGCGCTCATTCGGTCTCCTCGAGTCGTTCGGCGATCCGCAGGCGCGCGCTGCGTGCCCGCGGGTTACGCCGGATCTCGTCATCGGTCGGTCGAAGCGGACGGTTCGTCACCACCCGCACCTTGGCGCGCCATCCACACGAGCAACGCGGCAACCCGGGCGGACAGATGCACGACGCCGCCCAGCGACGGAACGCGCCCTTCACGCGCCGATCCTCGAGCGAGTGGTACGACAGGATCGCCAACCGGCCTCCCGGCCGCAGCAGCGTCCAGCCGTCGACGAGGAACCGATCGAGCGCGCCGAGCTCGTCGTTCACCAGGATGCGAATGGCCTGGAACGTCCGCGTCGCCGGGTGCAGCCCCGGCCGACTGCGGCCAACGGCGGCGGCCACGACCGCCGCCAGCGCAGCCGTGGTCTCGAGCGGCCGAGCACGCACGATGGCACGCGCCACGGCGCGTGCGCGCGGCTCCTCGCCCAGCTGGGCGATCGCGTCGGCGAGCGCCCGCTCATCCCAGGTATTGACGACCGCCGCCGCCGTCAGCGGCGCGCGGGGGTCCATCCGCATGTCGAGCGGCCCATCCTGGCGGAAGCTGAAACCCCGTCCGGCGACGTCGAGCTGCAACGAGCTCACGCCGAGGTCGAGAAGTATGCCGTCGACCACCGGCCACCCCTCGGCGATGATCAGCGCTCCCAGGTCGGCGAACGACCCCTGACGCAGGCGGACGCGCCTCCCGAAGGGCGCCAGCCGCGTCGCGGCGATCGCGAGGGCGTCGGGGTCGCGATCGACGCCGAGCAAGCTCGTATCCGGGGCGGCAGCGAGCAGCGCTGCCGCGTGACCGCCCAGCCCGACGGTCGCATCGACGAAACAGGCACCCGGCCGGGGGCGCAGCCCCCTCACCACAACATCCACCACAACCGGCACGTGCCCCGACACGTGGGTTACGCTCCCCGGCCCGGTGCCCGTTTCGTCGTTCGGCATTGGCGGCTCGTCGCCACGCCTCACCGCAGCGCAGCCCGCCGTCACGTCTCCTCGCCTCCCCGTCTACCGCC
Source organism: uncultured delta proteobacterium (assembly GCA_963851365.1). Classification (GTDB taxonomy): domain Bacteria; phylum Desulfobacterota; class Binatia; order DP-6; family DP-6; genus CAVQLX01. Next base: position 570,073 of record CAWKPA010000005.1, read on the forward strand.
CTCGCGGCGTTGCGCGGTCTCTGCGTCGCTGACCTCAGATATCCAGACTGCCGAGGAACGATTCGTCACCGAGGACACTGTCCTCGTGTTCCTCGAAGGCGTCCTGCCACACCTGTTTGTTCCAGATGCGGAACTTGTCGACATCGCCCGTGATCATCACTTCGCGCTTGATGCCCGCGTAGTCGCGCAACAGCGGCGGCAGCAGGACGCGGCCCTGCCCATCCGGCTCCAGCTCGTGGGCGCCGGAGACGTAGACGTTGCGGAATCTGACGTACCGCGGGTCGAACCGCCCCTTGTCGAGCAGCTTTCCCTCGAACCGCCGCCACTCCACCAGCGGGTAGACGTCGAGACAACGGTGCGGTCCGATGCGGAACTTGGTGGCCACGAGGCGCTTATCCTGGAGCCCGGACAGCGCCTCGCGAAAGCGGCTCGGGACGGCCACCCGACCTTTGTCATCGACCCCATGCTCGAAGTGGCCCCGAAACATTCCACCAGGCGGCGATGGTCCCCATTCATCACCATTGCTCCACCTTCATCCCCACTCTCCACCACCGCCAGGCCGGGTCATAGCCCCGATGGCAAGCTAGTGTCAAGGTGGTTTTGTAGGGAAAAAGCCGGCCCCCGGCGGAGGGGCCCGCTCCGGCCGGTGCCGGGGGCCCCGGGGGCACGCCGCCCGCCGGAGGAGGTCTGTAAGCCGGATTCTGTTTCCCCGCCCAAGAAGCGGGGACAGCAGCCATTCATCTGGTCCCGCGGTTGCCCGCGGGATCGAGCGATGGACCCGAGGGACGGGCGGGCCACCCGCGCCCGACCCGAAGGTCGGGCCCCCTCCTACTCCGTCTTGCTCCGGGTGGGGTTTACCGAGCGTCCGTCCTCACGAACGGACCTGGCGAGCTCTTACCTCGCCGTTTCACCCTTGCCGCGGGACGAGCCCGCGGCGGTCTCTTCTCTGTGGCACTTTCCCCCGGTCACCCGGGGCCGCCGTTAGCGGCCACCCTGCCCTGTGGAGTCCGGACTTTCCTCCCGCCGATGCGGCGAGCGGCTGCTCGACCTCCTCCGGCGCGCGGCGCGCGCCGACGTTCGCTATTCGCTGGCCTCGTCCCCCTCGGGCTGCCAGTACAGCATGCGCTGGCAGTTGGGGCACAGGATCAATTGCTCGTTGCGCTGAAGCTGGTTGAAGAGCTGCGGCGGCACGTGCATGTGGCAGCCCTGGCAGGTCCCGCCGCGCACCGCCACGACGGCCACGCCGCCGCGCCGCGCGAAGATCATCTCGTAGCGCCGGCACAGATCGCCATCGACGGAAGCGACGATCTCGTCGCGCCGCCCGCGGTCGCGTTCGATCTCCGTCACCAGCCGTCCCATGGTTTCACGCAAGGTCGCGGCTTCGTCGTCGCGCGCCGCGATGAGCGAGCCGAGCTCCGCCCGTGCGGCCTCGAGTTGCTTCGTGGCCGCGTCCACCTGCTCCATGACGGCCATCAGCTCGGTTTCGAGGCCGCTGGTCTCTTCCTTGAGGAGCTCGACCTCGCGTTTCGCCAGACCGAGCTCTTTGTCGTTGCGGATGCGCGTGATGCGCATCCGGCGATCCTTCATCTTCGATTCGGCGACCGCGAGGCGGCCTTCGAGGTCACGCTGCCGCGCACCTGATTCGGCGAGCTCGCCCGCTAGCGCGCGCGCCGCCGTCTCATGCGCCTGCACGGCCTCCTCGAGCGCCGCGACCCGGCTCTCTCCCGCCTGCAGCGCCTGTGTATTCTCCCGGAGGCTCTGGTCGATCCGTTGCAATGCGGCGAGGGCCTCGATCTGTGCGCGCAACTTGTATCGCCTCCGCGTTTCGACGTGCTACGTCAGTCTTGGTGCCAGCGTCATCGTTGGTGGGCCCAGTGTGACTCGAACACACGACCCGCCGGTTATGAGCCAGCCGCTCTGACCGTCTGAGCTATGGGCCCGCAAGGCAGCGCAACCAAACCACCGAACGGGCTCCGCTGCAAGGGACGTCACTCGTCGTAGAAGCTGCGCAGCTGCCGGGCCCGTATGGGGTGGCGCAGCTTGCGGAGCGCCTTTGCCTCGATCTGCCGGATCCGCTCCCTGGTGACGGCGAACCGCTGTCCGACCTCTTCGAGCGTGAGATCGCCCTGCTCCCCGATCCCGAACCGCAGCCGCAGCACCTGCTCCTCGCGGGGCGTCAGGGTCCCGAGCACCTTGCGGGCCTGCCGGTGCAGGCCGGACGCGACGGCTGCCTCGAGCGGGGGGACGGTCTGCTCGTCGGCCAGGAAATCACCGAGATGCCCATCCTCGTCCTCGCCCACCGGGGTCTCGAGGGAGACGGGCTCCCGCGTGATACGCAGGATGCGCCGAACCTTGTCCCCCGACAGCTCCATCCGACCGCCGATCTCCTCCGCGGTCGGTTCGCGTCCGAGTTCCTGAACCAGGCCCCGCGAGACCCGCAACAACTTGTTGATGGTCTCGACCATGTGAACCGGGATGCGGATGGTGCGAGCCTGGTCGGCGATTGCCCGGGTTATGGCCTGGCGGATCCACCAGGTGGCGTAGGTCGAGAACTTGTAGCCGCGACGGTACTCGAACTTCTCGACCGCCCGCATCAGACCGATGTTCCCCTCCTGGATCAGGTCGAGGAACTGGAGCCCCCGGTGCAGGTACCGCTTCGCGATCGACACCACCAGGCGGAGATTGGCCTCGACCAGCTCCTGCTTGGCGACTTGGGCGCGGCACACCGCCGCCTGCATCTCCTCGACGATGCCGAGGAGCGTGACGGCAGGCAGCCCGATCGCCTCCTCGACCCGGCGAGACTCCCGCCGCAGCGCGCGGGCCTCCGTCGCATGGTCGCCGCCGGCCGCGCCGCGCCGGGCGGACCCCGACCTGCCGAGCCGAGCCATGAGGGTAGCGACGCGCGCCGCCGCGCCCGCGAGTTCCTCCTGCACGCGAACCACCTGTCCCCGAGACAAGCCGAGCCCGAGGAGGGCCTGCGCGAGCCGTGCCTCCGCACGCTGGATGGACCCCGCGCGACGGTCGACGCGCCGGGCCGCGTCGCGCGCCAAGCGGTCGCGCTCGGCCACGAGCCGCCGGACCCGGCCGAGGCGGGCCAGGAAGCGGGCACGCTGGCGCGCGTCCTCCTGGGCGCGCTCGAGGTCGTCCTCGGCGCCGTCCTGGATGATGTCGCGCAGCCGCGCCTCACCGGCGCGCAGGCGATCGCCGAGCTCCAGCACATACCGGAGGCCGATGGGCGTGAGCAGCGCGAGCAACGTCGCGCGGCGTTCGCCGTCTTCGATGCGCTTGGCGATCTCGACTTCGCCTTCACGCGTCAGCAGCCCACCCTGCGCCATCTGCTTCAAGTAGATGCGAACCGGATCGACGCCCGGGAACGCGTCCTCCGTGTCCTCGGACGGCGCGTCGTCATCGGCATCGTCGTCCGCGACGAGCGGCGGATCGGCGTCGTCGAGCGTCTCGTCGAGCGCGATCAACGTCTCGCCGTTCTCGTCGGATGGGGCGGCGACCGGCACGAGAAAGGGCTCCGTGGTGGCCAGTTCGTCGGAGGCAGACTCGGTCATGACGGGCGTATTCCTCATATGCGGGATCTCTCTGCGAGGGATTCGTGCAGCAGGCGTTCGACCCGGGTCGCCGTCGCGGCGTCCCCCCGGGCTTCGGCGGCGCGCAGCTCGGCGAGCAGCCCACTCCGCAGGCGGCGGATGCGCCGGCGCTCGATGGCCGCCACGCAGTCGGCCAGGACGCGGCCGCGTTCCTCCGCCTCGGTCTCGTCGAGCAGGCGGCGCGCGGCGCGATCGCGCACCGCGCGCGGCAGGTCGCGCAGGCGAATCGCGGGATCGTCGGACGGCTCCGCCAGGAGGCGCTCCGCCGTGGCGCGCCAGTCGGCCTGCTCGAATTCCGCCACCACGCCCGCGCGGCGCACCTCGTCCGCGACGGCCGGGTAGGCCGCCAGGAGCTCGACGATGATCTCCTCGGGCCCGGCGGCGCGCGCCGACTCCGCCGGAGCGGGCGCCCCCACGCTGCCGGCGACGCCCTCGGTGCGCAGCCTCGCCTCGTCGACCCCGATCGTCTGCGCGGCACGCCCGGCGAGCACGTCGAACTTGTCGGGGTCGCGTGTCTTCAACCGCTGCAGCAGCCGGGCCACCTCGCGCGCCGCTTCGGCACGACGCCCGACCGCGTCACGGTCGGGACCCAGCGCCTCACGCAGCCAGGCTTCGATCAGCGGCTCGGCGGCGGCGAGCAACGTCAGAAACCGCTCCGGTCCGTGCGTACGCACGAAGGTGTCGGGGTCCTCGCCTTCGGGCAGGAAGATGCCGCGTCCCCATAGCCCGGCTTCGATGAACACCGGGAAGCTCCGGGCCGCGGCCCGCCGCCCGGCGGCGTCGCCGTCGAAGCACGCCACCACCCGCTCGGTGAAGCGGCCGAGCACCGCCAGCTGATCAACCGTCAGCGCGGTGCCGAGCGGCGCCACGACCTCCCGCACATCCGCCTGGGCCAGGGCGATCACGTCCAGGTAGCCCTCGACCACCACCGCCCGGCCGCGCTGGCGGATCGCATCGCGGGCGAGGCCGAGCCCATAGAGGGTCCGCCCCTTCTGGAAGATCGGCGACTCTGGGGAGTTGAGGTACTTGGGGGGCGGGTCGCCCGTGGCCGGCGCGCCCGGCAGCAGGCGGCCGCCGAACGCGATCACGCGCCCCCGCCGGTCCGCAATGGGGAACATGAGCCGGTCGCGGAAGCGGTCCAGAGCCGAGCCGCCCGAGCGTCGCATGATGAGTCCGACGCCTGCGGCCGCCTCGATGGGGCACGCCTGGGCGCGGAGATGCCGGAAGAGGACGTCGCCCCCCCCGGGCGCGTAGCCGAGGCCGAAGCGCTCGATGGTCTCCGGGAGGAGGCCGCGCTCCGCCAGGTAGGCGCGCGCCCGCGCCCCCGCCGGCCCCCGCAGCGCGCCCCGATAGAACGCGGCCGCGACCTCGTTCACGGCGACCATCGGCTCGGCGCTGGGCGCCGTTCCGGCGACTTGCTCCGGCAGCGCGACGCCCACGCGCTCGGCGACCATACGCACCGCTTCCGGAAACGCGACGCCCTGCGTCTTCATGACGAAGCTGAACACGTCCCCGCCCTCGCCACAGCCGAAGCAGTAGTAGAAGCCGTCCTCGTCGTTGACATTGAACGAGGGGGTCTTCTCCGCGTGGAACGGGCAAAGCCCTACGCCCCGCCGGCCCCGGCGCCGGAGGGCGACGACCTCCGAGACGATGTCGCCGAGACTGGCCCGCTCGCGAACGACCCGGATCGCGTCATCGGCAATGCGACCCGCCCCGGCCATCAGAGCGCTTCCCGCGTGGCCGTGGCGAGGGGGCGCGCTGCCAGCACGATGCGATCGGCGACCTGCAGCAACGGGCGCGCCACCTGCGACGCGTGGATCTGCGCGCTGATCTCCGAGGCGGGCGCCACGCGCAACGCGGCGGCCAGCGCGAGCCCGAGAAGCGCGCCGCCTTCCGCGAGCCCCAAGCCGACGCCGGCGAGCCGATCGAGGGGCCGGAGGAAGAGCGCCGCCGTGATGCGGGCCACGACGCCGCCGACGACCCGCACGCCGACGAACACGATCAGGGCGAGGCCGACCGCCGAGACCAGTCGCGCGGTGAGCGGCGCGAACCCGCCCCGGGACGTGAGGATTGCCGCAAACTGCTCGGACCACCCGATGACGAGCGCCCCCGCGAGGAGAACCCCTGCGAGCCCGAGGGCCTCGCGCAGAAACCCGCGCCAGAACCCCCGAAGCCCGAAGAGTCCGAGGAGGAGGAGAAGTGCCGCGTCGACTACCATACCCGTCGGGGTCCGCTCCCGCCTCCGTGAGCTGATCAGGACCGTCCGCTCACGCGACGGTGCTGCGCGCCGTCCGGCGAATGGCACGCTTGCGCGCAGCCATGGCCTTCTTCTTCCGTCGCACGCTGGGCTTCTCGTAGTGCTCCCGCTTGCGGAGCTCTGCAAGTATTCCAGCTTTCTCGCACTGCTTCTTGAATCGACGGATGGCGCTGTCAATGGGCTCGTTGTCCTTGACGCGAACCCCTGCCATGTCCTGACCTCACCCCCCCTCGGAGGAAAGGCGTCTTTATTCGAGGAAAATGCGCAGGCAGTCAAGGCGATGTCCCAAGGCTCTGATGATGCGCAGCGTGCTACGAGGACGATGAGTGCAGGAAGCGTTCCGGGTAGTCAGTGAACACACCCGCCACTCCAGCACGCGTCAAGGCAGCGAAATCCGCCGGCGCGTTGACCGTCCAGACCCTGGCCGACAGGCCCGCCGCGCGAACCCTGGCGACGGCGTCGAGCACCCCCCGCCCATTGCGCAGATGCACGGACCGGGCACGGATGACGGCCGCCTCGGCGATGGCCTTGGCTGGCCCACGCCCCCCCCAGAGGACCGCGATCTCGGCGTCCGCGCGGGCGAGACGCAGCCGCTCGAGGCTGGCCCAGTCGAACGACGAGAACACGACCCGCCCGAGCGCGCCGGCTGCACACACCACCTCGAGCACCCGAGCCTCCAGACCATCGTCTCCCGCGGCTTTGAGTTCGACGTTGACGGGGATGAGGATGGCCGTGAGGACCTCCGCGAGCGTGGGCACCCGGGCGCCCGCGAACTCCGGTGCGAACCAGCTCCCCGCGTCGAGCGCGGCGATCTCGGCCAGCGTGCGACGACGCACCGCGCCTCGACCGCTGGTGGTCCGCGCGAGCGTGGCGTCGTGGATCACGACCGGATGGCGGTCGCGGGTGAGCTGCACGTCGAGTTCGATCATGTGGGCTCCGAGCTCGACGGCCCGGCGGAACGCCGGCAGCGTGTTCTCTGGGCACGACCCGCTCGCCCCGCGATGCGCGATCACCTCCATGCCGACGCCTTGGGTAGGGCGGTCCCCGCGCGCAGTCAACGGGTCGATTGACTCCGGCCGGCGTCCCGCCGATGCTTCGCCGCACACGGACGGGACGACATGGGAGGCTCGACGACGACCGCCGGACTCGAGGTCGGTTGGCAAGTGATCCAGGTGGACGCGCCCGAGCCCCTCGCCGACGCGGTGGCGAGCCTGCTCGCGGACGAGGGTGCGGCCGCCGCGGTGATCGAGACGGTGTCGCCCGAGCGCGCCGTCGTCATGGTGCACGTCCCCGTATCGCGCACGACCGCCGTCACCGACGCGCTGGCGCGCTGGGCGACGAGCCTTGCCGTCCTCGACCCGACGGCCGCCGATCTCCGGATCACCGTCGACGCCTTGCCCGCCGTCGACTGGGAGGAGCTCTTCCGCCACCACCATCGGCCGCTCCGCATCGGCCGGCGCCTGCTGGTGGCCCCGCCATGGGACATCCCCGACGCTCCCGACCGCGAGATCCTGGTGATCGAGCCCGGCATGGCGTTCGGCACCGGCCAGCACGAGACCACGCGGACCTGCCTGGAAGAAATCGAAGAGGCCGTCGCCGGCGGCGCCGTGCGCACCGCGCTCGATGTGGGCACGGGCAGCGGCGTCCTGGCCGCGGCGCTTGCGCGCCTGGGTGTACCGCGAGTGGTCGCCGTCGACGTCGACGCCGCGGTCCTGCCGCTCGCGCGCGACACGCTGCGGCGGAACCGCGTGTCGAGCGTCGGCCTGCTCGCGGGCGGTGTCCATGCGATCCGCGGTCACTTCGACCTCGTGGTGGCGAACCTGCTCGCGGACACGCTCGTCGCCCACGCCGCCGCCCTGACCGCGCTCGTCGGGACGCCCGGCCGGCTCGTCGCCTCGGGCATCCTGGACGCCCAGGCCGCGGACGTCGCGGCCGCGTTCCCGGCGCTGCGCTGCACCAACTCCCGCGCCGCGGGCCCGTGGCGCACGCTGCGGCTCGAGCGGTGACGCTGCGCCTCTGGATTCCGGGCGTGCGGGCCGGCGATGGCGCGGTCCGCATCACAGGGTCCGAGCTACGCCATCTCCGTACCCTCCGGCTCGCCCCCGGTGCGGTGCTGCGGATCCTCGACGACGCGGGCGGCGAGCACGACGTCGTGCTCGAGCGACTTGGCGTCCGCGAGGCCATCGCGCAGGTGGTGGCGAGTCACCAGCCGGACCGCGAATCCCCCCTCCGCCTCGTGCTGGCGCCCGCCCTGTTGAAGGGGTCGAAGATGGACCTCGTGGTGGAGAAGGCCACCGAGCTGGGCGTGCACCGGATCGCGCCAGTGACGACGGGGCGGGTCGTCGGCCGGGGCGACCACGTCGACCGCTGGCGCCGGATCGCGGTGGCGGCGGCCAAGCAGTCGGGCCGGACCTGCGTGCCGGCGGTCGACGCCCCCGTCCCGCTCGCGGCCCTGGCGGCCGCGCCATGGCCGGGCCTGCGTTTGGTGCCCTATGAAGCCGAGCACAGCCGTCGACTCGACGTCCTCCCCGACCGCACCTCCGCCGTGATCGTGCTGATCGGCCCCGAGGGCGGGTTCGAGGACGGCGAGATCGCCCTCCTGCGCGCCCACGAGTTCCAGCCCATCACGCTCGGGCCGCGCGTGCTGCGCGCGGAGACCGCAGCGCTGGTCGCCGCCGCCCATTGCCAGCGACGCTGGGGAGACGGCTAGGACGGTGGTTCCGGTCCGGAGCCTCGGCTAGTGTCCACGTCCATGCCCCCCTTGCGCATCCTCTACGTGATGGACCCCATGAGCCGGGTCCTGGTCGACAAGGACACCACCTTCGCGTTCCAGCTCGAGGGCCAGCGCCGCGGGCACGAGCAGTACCACTGCGAACCGCAGGCGCTCTTCGCCGACCGCACCGTGCCCCACGCCGCCGTGCGACGGCTCACCGTCGAGCGCGCCGCGGTCCCGTTCCACCTCCACGAGGCGCGGCTCGCACCGCTCGCCGCCTTCGACGTCGTCTTCATGCGGAAGGACCCGCCGTTCGACATGGCCTTCTTCTTCGCGACCCACCTCCTCGGTCTCGTGGACCCGGCGGTCACCTTCGTCCTGAACGCGCCGCGCGGGCTGCGCGACGCCAACGAGAAACTCTACGCCCTCCACTTCCCTGCGCTGATCCCCGAGAGCCTCGTCACGGCCGACCTCGACCGCTTGCGCGCCTTCCTGGATCAGCTCGGCGGCGAGATGATCGTCAAACCGTTGGCCGGCGCGGGCGGCGCGGGCGTCCTCCACGTCCACCGGGGCGACCGCAACCTGAACGCCCTGCTCGAGCTCTCGACGCACGACGGCGCCGAGTTGGTGATGGCCCAGCGCTACCTGCCCGCGGTGCGCGAGGGCGACAAGCGCCTCATCGTCCTCGACGGCGAGCCGTTGGGCGCGGTGCTGCGCATCCCGCGCGAGGACGAACACCGCGGCAACATCCATGTGGGCGGGCAGGTCGCGCGCGCGCCCGTCGACGATCGCGACCGCGAGATCTGCCGCCACATGGCGCCGCGGCTGCGAGCCGACGGCCTCTGGTTCGTGGGCCTGGACGTCATCGGCGGGTACGTCACCGAGGTGAACGTGACGAGCCCGACCGGCATCCAGGAGATCGATCGCCTCGACGGCGTCTGCCTCGAGGCTCGGGTGCTGGACTTCGTCGAGGCCCGCGCCGCCCAGCTCGACCGGTCGCGGGCCCCGAGCGCGTGAGGTCGCCCGCTACTGCGAGAGCGCCGTGGCCGCGAGGTAGCGCCACAGACTCATCCGCACCTTCCAACGACCTTCCTGCCGCCGCCCCACCACGATCACGCGCCGCTTCGGGACGTCTGCCTGCCCCAGCCCCCGCTTCCCCTTCGCGTCCATCATCCGCCTCCCTCTCCGGCCGTCGTGACCAGTTGGGAGACGGACAAAGCCAAGCCGATGCCGAAGGCCTGGCTCCTGAAGAATCAGGGGGTTAGGCTCTGCGAAGCCAGAAGCGCCCGAACAGCCCTGAACGGCGCCGGGGGCGAATCGTACGAGGCTGTACGAGACGGGGCATGCCCGCTACTCGCCCGGCTTGCCGGGCGTGCGGCGATGGAGGCTCTGCCAGTAGTTGTCGACGTCAGTGCGCCGGACGAACCGCTCCCCGACTCCGACAGGCCGCAGGACCGCGGTCCGGATGAGCCGGCGGACGGTTGCCTCGTTGCAACGCAACAGGCGGCCCACGTCCTCGACCGAGACCGGCGCCGGCTCGACGCTCCCGTCGGGCGAAACAGTGGCGTTCAGCTCCAGTTCGGGTGCGATGCCTGCGAGCAATCCCACCGCATCGAGCGGGATCGGCCCGCGCCGCCCGGCCTGATCGGGCGCCGGGCGCCTTCCCTGCTGCGTCCTCCGCATTCCCATCCTCCTCACCTCCAGGGGCGCTCGCGCGCTTAGCAGGATTCGCCCCTGCTGACCACCGGGAGCCCGCGACCGGGGCCGCAGGGTTCACTCGTGGCCGAATTCCTCGTCCGACTGCGTCGGCAGCCAGTCGCGCAACTCGTCCAGCTCGGTCCGCGCATGGGTCGGGTAGCTCGTGATGTAGCAGGCTCGAGCCAGCAGATAGGTCGCCGCCGGCGTCGTGAAGAGCTGGAACACGATCGCGAGACCGCCCCGCACCGACACGAACGGCTCGGTCGCGGCGAAGAAGACGGCCGGCGCCAGGATGAGCAGGGCGACTCCAACCGTTCCCGCCTTCCCGGCCGCATGCATCCGGGTGTAGACGTCCGGCAGCCGCACCAGCCCGATCCCCGTCACCACCATGAAGAAGGTGCCGGCGATCATCGCCGCGGCCACGGCCAACTCGAGGACCAGCGTCAGAAGACTCGCCTCCGTTCGAGGTACCGCGCGATCGCGCTGCTCCCGAGGAACCCGACCAGCGTCAAGATCCAGACCGCGTCGAAGTAGAGCGTCGAGTCCCAGCGCATGCAGAACAGGCAGATCATGCCGATGGCGATCGAGGACAACGTATCGAGCGCGATGGCGCGATCGGCGGCCCGTGGCCCGATCATCACGCGGTAGAGGCAGAGACCCGCGGCGACGAACAACAGCAGCAGGCACGCGTCCGTCGTGGTCGCCAGCCAGGGACTCATGCGCTCCTCCGGCGGCCCGCGCGCGTCCAGCGCAGGATGTTCGCCTCCAGCACGGTGTGGATCGATTCCCGCACGTCCTCGGGATCCTGCCCGATGTCGATGGCGTGGATCACCAGCAGGTGCTTCGCGGGCTCGACGTGGACGGTGATGGTTCCCGGCGTCAGGGTGATCGAGTTCGCCAGGGTCGTGATCTCGATGTCCGAGGTGGCCGCCATGGGCACGGCCACGAATCCCGAGCGCAGCCGATCGAGGGGGCCCAACGTGAGCCTCGCCACCGTGACCGCCGACTTCCAGATCTCGCGCGTCAGGATCAGCAGGTAGCGCACCCACAGGAGGAATGCCCTCATGGCCGGTCGCTCCGTCGTGCGAGCACGTCCGCCGGGGCGCCGAGCACCGCGCGGACGTAGGCCGTCGGGGTGACGACGTCCCGGGCGGCCGCGTCGGCGAGCCGCAGGAACGGTTGTGCACCGAAGCCCAACAGCACCGTCGCAGCCACCAGCACCGCCGTGGCGGCGGCCGGGCCTCGCCACCCGAACGCAGCGGCGGTGCGCCGGGGCCGCCCCCAGAACACGTACGTCCATATCTTCATCATCGAGAGCAGGGTGAGGAAGCTCGTCAACACCGCCACCAGCACGATACCGAACCGGTGCTCCGCGAGTCCCACCTGGAGGACGACGAGCTTCGCGAGAAACCCCGAGAACGGCGGCATCCCGGCCAGCGACAGCGCCGCGACCAGGAACAGCCCGGCCGCTGCCGGTGCGAGGGTGACGACGCCCCCCATCTCGGTGAGTCGCGTCGCCCCGGCGACACGCTCGGCTACACCCGCCACCAGGAACAGGCTCGACTTCACGATGATGTGATGCACGATGTAGAAGATCGTGGCCGCCACCGCCGCTTGTGCCAGGGTGCCATCCGCCGCCAGGCCGATGCCCATCACCATGTAGCCCACCTGGCTGATGATGTGCCACGACAGGATGCGGCGCATCTCCCATTGGCACACCGCGCCGAGCACGCCGAGCAGCATCGTGAAGCCGGAGAGCACCAGCAGGATCTCGCTGGCCAGCGCATGACCGTCCTGCCGGAAGACCATCACGAACACGCGCAGCATCGAGTAGACGCCGACCTTCGTGAGCAGCCCCGCGAAGTACCCGTTCACGCCCGGGGGCACCACCGGATAGGAGTCCGGCAGCCAGAAGAACACCGGGAAGGTGGCGGCCTTGAGCGCGAACACCAGCAGCAGGACCATCGACGCCCCGGTGATCATCGCCGCACGCGGCCCCTCGAGCCCTGCGGTCCGGACGGCCAGATCGGCCATGTTGAGCGTGCCGACGAGCGCGTAGATGAGCGCGATGCCGAAGACGAACAGCGCGCCGCCGAGGAGGTTGACCGCCACGTACATCATGGTCTGCCGGACCTGCTGCCGGGTGCCGCCCACCAGCATCGAGCCGTACGACCCGATCAGCATCACCTCGTACGCCACGAAGAGGTTGAACAGGTCGCCGGTGACGAAGGACCAGTTCACCCCGAGCAGCAGGACGTAGAAGAAGGGGAAGAAAAAGGACCGCTGCTGCTGCGCCGTGACCGTGTAGCAGGCGTAGGCCAGGACCACGGTCCCGACGGTCATCGACAGACACAACATGATGCACGCCAGACGGTCGGCCACGAACGCCACGCCGTAGGGCGCGAGGTAGCCGCCGAGCATCGTCACCCGGATGCCGTCCGTGTCCACGCGATGGAGCAGCCAGAACACGAACGCCGTCAGCCCGACCGCCGACGCCACTGCGAGCGCCCGCTCGAGCCGCGGGTGTTCGCGCAGGAGCGCCAAGACGATCGCCGTCAGCAGCGGCGCGATCACGACGAGGACGACGTCGTTCACCGCCTCACTCCTCCGCCGTCAACCGCCGCCGCGGGCGCGCCGGGACGAACTGCTCGTCGTCCGACACGGGCGCCGGCAGGCGCTCCGGATCGTCGGTGCCGTAGTCGGCGTAGACCAGGTAGCACAGCGTGAGGAAGAGCGCGCCGACGGCGAAGCTGATGACGATCGCCGTCAGCACGATGTCGGGCGGGAGCGGATCCATCAGCCCGCCCACGACCGTCGGGTCGAGGACGAAGGGCGCCCCGTTCGCCGCCGAGAACCCGCCGCATGCGATCATCGACAGATTCACCGCGTTCGACAGCAGCCCGAAGCCGATCACGAGTCGGATCAGGTTCGGCCGGAGGATGGAGTAGATTCCGCCGGCGAAGAGGAATCCGATGGCGAGGGCGAGGGGGAAGTACACCGTTACCGCCGCTCCAGCGAGAGCTCGACGAAGATCGTCATCAAGGTCCCGAGCACGATGAGCATCACGCCGAGATCGAAGAAGGTGGCGGACGGCAGGTGGACGCCGCCCAGGTGGAGAATCACGTTGTCCATGTAGGCGCGGCCGCGCACCAACGGCACGGCGCCCGTGAGCACGGCGAGCAGCAGCCCGCACACGCTCACCCGCCACCACGGCACTCGCGTCGCCCCGTCGGTGCCGAATGCGATCATGCGCATCGCTCCGGCGGCGGCCAACAACACCCCCGCGATGAAGCCCCCGCCAGGCAGGTCATGGCCCTGCAGGAAGATGCGCGCGGCGACCAGCAGCGAGAGGGGAACGGCGAAGCGCGCGATCACGCGCACGATGGGCGAGCGGTCGTTGGTCCTCATGCCCGCTCCGCCCGCCGCGACCGCAGCAGCCCGTAGATGCACAGCCCCACCACCACCAGCACCGCGACCTCCCCGTTCGTGTCGATCGCCCGGATGTCGACGATGATCACGTTGACCGCGTTCTGGCCGCCTCCTTCCGCGAGCGCGAGCGACAGGAGACCCCCGGGACGCACGGCGATGTTGTCGGGCTCGCGCAGCCCGGGGGTCATCACCAGCAGGAGGAGCAGCGTGACGGTGAGCCCGAACGCGCCCGCGACGGCGGCATTGATGAGCTTCGACATCGGGGCGAGGTCCTGCCGCGGGAAGGCCGGCAAGAAACCCAGCACCAGCAGGATGAAGATGGTGGACACCGTCTCGATCAGGATCTGCGTCAGCAGAATGTCGGGCGACCGGTAGACCACGAACAGCATCGAGACCAGGAAGCCGATGGCGGTCGCAGCGACCGCCGCGGCGAGCCGCGTCCTCGCGCCCACGGCCGCCACCGTCGCGACCGCCAGCAGCACGCAGAACAGGAACCCGTACCAGGGCATGTCGGCGAGGCTGAGCGACGCGTGTGCCCACGACAGACCGCCGTGCCGGAGCATGGGGATGCAGAGCGCGGGGAACGCGAGCGCCGTGGCCGCGAGGTACCAGCGCAGCGACCCGTTCTGCCACCGGACGCTGAAGGCCTCGCCGACGCCGACGATGCCCGCGATCGCCCTGGCCCACGCGTCCGCGGCCGACGGCAGCAGCGCGACGCGCTGCTGCGCCGCCCGCACCGCGTCGCCCGACCGATAGACGAGCGCCCCTCCGATGACCGCCAGCACGGACGCGAGGAGCGGTCCGCCGAGCGGCGGCACCAGCGCCACGTGCGCGTCGTGCCCGGGCGCCGACGCGGTCGCGGCGAAGAAGTGGGCCGGCCACGGCCCCAGTGCGGCAAGGCCGAGGCCCAACGCGCCGGTCGCGAGCACCGCGGGCGACGGCCACAACGCCGCCTCGCCCCCGTGGTGGTCGCCTCCATGGTGACCGCCCCCGCGCATCCGCGGCGGCCCGAGGAAGACGTCGCGCGCGAGGCGCGCGGCCACGGCGACCAGGAAGACGCTCGTCACGAAGGTCGCGCCCAGGACGAGGAGCCGCACCAGCGGCCGGGCGAGCAGGAACGGGGCGGCGAGGAGGTCCGCGTACATGACGTCCTTGGCGATGAACCCGAGGAGCGGCGGGACCCCCGCCATCGAGAGCGCGGCCACGACACAGGCGAGGAACGCGAGCGGCAACGCCCGGCGCAACCCGCCGAGCTCCGTCACGTCGCGGGTATGGGCATGGTGCTCGACGATGCCCGCCACCAGGAAGAGCGCGCCCTTGTACAGCGCGTGGTTCAAGAACTGGAGGCTGTCGGTGCCGGTGGCGCCGACGCCGTAGAGGAGCGTGATCATGCCGAGCGTCGCGCCGGTGGTGCGCGCGAGGATCGCTTTCAGATCGGTCTCGCGGAACGCCTGCCAGGCGCCGAGCGCCATCGTGAGGGTGCCCACCGTCACCAGCACCGGCGCCCAGAGCGGCGCGTCCCCGAAGATCGGGTGCATGCGGCCGAGCAGAAACACCCCGGCCTTCACCATGGTCGCTGCGTGCAGGTAGGTGGAGACGGGCGTCGGCGCGACCATGGCGCGCGGCAGCCAGAAATGGAACGGCACTTGCGCCGATTTGGTGAAGCTGCCCGCGAGCACCAGCAGCAGCGTCCCGGCGCAGAGCGGCGAGTCGAGCACACGTTGCACGAGCGCCGGGTCGCCCGCGATGCCGGAGAGCGAGAACGTCCCGGTGATCTGGCGCAACAGCAGGAAGCCGACCGACATCGCGAGCCCGCCGAGCGCGGTCACTTGCAACGCGGTGAGCGCCCCCGCCTTCGCGTCCTCGTCGTCGCTGCGGTACCCGATCAACAGAAACGACGTGACACTGGTGAGCTCCCAGCACACGAAGAAGAGGATCAGATCGTCCGCGAGCGCGATCCCGAGCATCGAGCCCATGAACGCCGCCAGCGCGGCGTAGAACCGGCGCAGCCGGGCCGGGTCGTCACCCGCCAGGTAGCCGAGCGCGTACGCCGCGACCAGCGCGCCGATGCCGGCCACCATCCCCGCCAGCAGCAACCCGAAGCCGTCGGCGCGGAGCGCGAAGTCGATGCCGAGCGCCGGCATCCAGGGGACCCGGACGACGTCGACGCCCGGACTGCGCGCCGCCGGCAACAGCGCCAGGAGACTGCCCGTGGCCGCGGCCAGCACGAGCCAGCCGGCGCGCGGCCCCACCCGGCGGCCGAGCGCCACGATCAGCACCGCCGCGGCGAAGGGCAGACCGATGCTGAAGGGCAGGAGCAGGTGCGGATCGACGGCGGTCACGGCCGGGCCATCTCATGAAGCAATCGACGACCCCGACGCAAGACCTTCGCCGCGTCCACGCAGTGGCCAGGGGCGGGATTGAACCGTCGACACCGCGATTTTCAGTCGCGTGCTCTACCAACTGAGCTACCTGGCCGGAGCGGCGTGCCCGTGGGCATAGCCGCTTCGCCTTCGAGCGTCAAACCCGCGGCGGGCCCGACGGCTCCGACAGGCCGAGAATGGTGTCGTACCGGGCGATGCGCGTCGCATCGCCGCTGCTGATGCGCTCGGCGTTCATCCGCACAGCCGGGATGTGGCGGTGGATGAAGCCCTGGGCCAGCTCGAGGCGCCCCTCCGCCATGCCGGCCTGGCAGAGCAACTCGGCGCTCACGACCACGTCGATCACCATCTCGCACACGCGCTTCGCGTTCAGCAGCGCGTACTGCTGGTTGCCCATCAGCGACGGCACGGCGTCGCGGATTTGCGCGACGCCCTGGCAGACCAGGTCGACCAGCTCCGGATGCGCCGGCCGCAACCCTGCCAACTCGCCTTCGATCTGCTCGAGGGCGGCGAAGAGCGCGCCGCGCGCCATCTCGCGCAGCGCGAAGCTCGCCTGGATCTCCGACGTGCCCTCGTAGATGGTGGTGATGATCGAGTCGGCGTGCAGCTGCCCGGCGCGCGTCTCCGCCATGTACCCGATACCCCCGTGCACCTGGATGCCCTGCCGGGTGACGTGGTTGCTGATCTCGGTCGCGTAGTATTTCGCGAGCGGCGTGAAGAAGCGAATCAGCGCGGTGTTGCGCTCCAGCTCTTCGCGCAGCGCCCCGGCGTCTGGATCGGCGGCGCCCCGCTCGGAATCCAGGTGCCGGCGCAGCGCCTCGGTCATGTCGATGAGCGCCGCGGTCCGGCACACCAGCGCGCGGGCTGCTTCGATGTTGATCCGCATCAAGGTGAGCATCGACTTCACCAGCGGCTGGGTGATCACCGGGGCGCCGAACTGCGCGCGTTGCCCGGCGTACTCGCGCGCCTCCTCGTACGCCGCCTCGGCGATGCCGATGGCCTGCGCCGCCACCCCGAGCCGGGCGTTGTTCATGAGATCGAGCATGGCGCGGAACCCCTGCCCCGCCGTCCCCAGGAGGTAGCCCTCCGCCCCGTCGAACTCGACCACGCAGGTGGGCGATCCGTGAATGCCGAGCTTGCGCTCGACGCGTGCCACCCGCACCGCGTTCCGCCGCCCGTCCGGGAGCGTCCTGGGAACCAGGATGAGGTTGAGCCCGTTGGTGGTCCCCTTCGACTCGTCGTAGGTGGCGGCATCGCGTGCCAGCACCAGGTGGATCGGCGCGCCGCCATTCGTGATGAAGATCTTCTCGCCGTGGACGATCCACCGGTCGCCATCGCGGGTCGCGCGCGTGGTGATGCCGCCCAGATCGGAGCCGGCCTGCGCCTCCGTCAGGTCCATCGCCCCCTGGAGCGCGCCGGAGACGAAGCCCGGCAGGTACTGCGCCTTCAGCGCGTCGGACCCGTACTTCTCGATGTCCGCCGCCGCACCTGCCTGCAGGCCGACGATGGTCATCAAGCTCCCGTCGGCCCGGGCGACCATCTCGAGGTACATCGTGTTGACCAGGACGGGCAGGCCGTAACCGCCGTACTGTGGATCGAGGGTGAGGCACACGAGGCCCGCCCCGCGCAGCGTCTCGTAGGCGGCCGCGATGTGGGCGGGCACGACGACCTCGCCCTCCGCCAACTGCACCTCCTCGTGCCAGTGGGCGCGGGTGTCGGCCGCGATCGCCTCGCAGATCTCCCCGATGGTCCGCAGCACGTCCTTGAACGACGCGACCTCGTCGGCGACCTGGACGTCGGCACCCTGCCGGAGCCGCAGGTACCGGGCCCAGTCCATCCGGCGATCGACGAACAGCTCCATGTCCCGATGGAAGAATGCCGTGGGCATGTGCACACCCTAGCATGCGCCGGCCGGCCGCCCCACCCGGGCCCGTCGTCACGGCGGCCCGTCGAACAGCCGCAGCCCGCGGGCGCGCGTCGCCGCCAGCCGGGCCAGGAAGCGATCACGGGGGACCGCGCGGGCGCCCAGACGCGCCATGTGCGGTGTCAGCACCTGGATGTCGAGCCAGTCGAGCCCGCGCGACGCCAGATGCTCGACGAGGTGCAGCAGTGCGAGCTTCGAGGCGTGGGGCTCGCGGAAGAACATGCTCTCCGCCGCGAACGCGCCGTCGACGTCGACGCCGTAGACGGCGCCCACCAGCCGGCCGGCGTCCCACGCCTCCGCGCTATGCGCCCACCCGAGCGCGTGCAGTCGCTCGTACGCATCGACGATCTCCGGCGTGATCCACGTGCCGTCCTGCCCCGGACGCGGCGTGTCGGCACACCCGCGGATGGCGGCGGCGAAGTTTTCGTCGAGCGTGAGCCGGAAGGGTCCCCGCTTCCGGACCCGGGCGAGGCTCCGCGCCACGTGCAGATTCGCGAAGTCGAGCACGCCCCGCTCGGGCGGCGAGAACCACAGCATCGGCAGCGCCGGGGCGGGCCACGGAAAGATGCCCTGCCGATACGCCTGGCGCAGCGTGTCCGGTTGCAGGTCGCCGCCGACGGCGACCAGCCCGTCACGCGTGGCCGTGCGCGGATCGGGGAACCGGCGAACCGGCATCGGCGTCGCGCCGGGGCGTCACGCGAGATCGGGCGGCGTGACCCGCTCGAGCCACTCGCGGTACGACGACGTGTACCCGACCGCCTCCTGGCGGGCGGCAACGCGGGCAAGCAAGGCGTCGATCGCCTCCGGCGCGAGCGGTGGCTTGCGGGCCAAGGCGCCGACCAGCCGATCCGCCTCCGCGCCGACGCGTCCGCTCGACGTGGCGAGCAGCGCCTCCTCGCCCTCGTGCCGGCCGTCGCCCAGCCCGAGATAGCCCTCGATGACGTGGCGGGTGACGTGCGTGCTGTGACGTCGTGAGGCGATGATGTTGCCTTTGCCGGTGACGACGTTGCCGATGCTGAACACCGAGTCGTAGCCGACCAGCCGCCCCAGCTCGGGGTCGAGCCAGCGGTACAACTGGCCCTCCTGCTCGACACCCTGCATGGGCTCGGGAATGCTGCCGATGGAGCTCACGACGAGCGGCGCGCGGACCTCCTCGATGGCGCCCTCGACGGCGCGCGCCTGCCCCCCTTCGACCCGGGTGCGCTGCAGGCGCAACCCCACCAGCCGGTCGCCCTCGGTGAGCAGACCGACCGGCATGCGCAGGGGCAGCACGTTGAAGCAGTACTTCTGCATCGCCTTCTCGAGGATGCGGCGGCGCGTCCCCTCGACCTTCTGCCGCCGGGCTTCGTCGGCGTCGTCGGGCATCTCGGCGAGCGGCATGTCCTCGAGGCGTCGCCGATACACCAGCGTGGCGCCGCGGAGCCGAAGATCCTCCCACCCGAAGCCGTGCTCGTCGAGCACCGCGGGGATGCCCTCCTGCTCGAGCTTGAGCATGTCCTCGTCGATCCCCCGCTCCGCCAGCGCAGCCCGGGTGGTCTCGATCTGGAGGATCTTCAGCACGTCGATGGAGGCGAGGCCGCCGCCAATCACCAGCGCGCCGTCGGCGACGGCATACTGCGGGCCGGCATAGCTGCGCTCGGCGTAGTGGTTGAACCAATGGACGAAGGGGTTCTGGTAGACGAGCCCCTTGCCCACGTAGGCCTCCGCGCCGGGCAGCGGGAGCGGCCGGTCGTGCCAGGCGCCGTGCGCCAGGACCACCGCGCTGAACCCCCACTCGGTGGTGAGGGCGCGGAAGTCGACGTCGCGCCCGATCTTGGTGCAGGGCACGAAATGGATGCCAGGCCGCGACAGCTTGTCGTTGATGGTCTCGTACTCCTTGCGACGCAGCTTGACGTGCCACCGCGGCAGGCCGTCCTCGATCTTGCCGTACGGGCGCGGATTCTGCTCGAACACCACCACGACCACCCCACGCTCGGCGAGCATGGCGGCGGCTTCGGCGCCGGCCGTCGCCCCGCCGATGACCGCGATGGCGTGTCGGGCAGTGGTCGTCGTCATGGCGGCGCGAGCATAACCACAACCCCGTCGAGAGGTACAACCCGCGCGCGGGCGGCCTCGAGAGTCAGGCGCCGGCGCCGACCGGCGCGAGGAGGTCCGGCGAGTCGTTCCGCGGCGAGTTCACGCGGCGCGACACGGGATGGATCTCGAGCTGGTCGTCGGGATACGGAGTCAGCAGAGCCCCCGGGTCCGGACACGCGGGATCGAGCCAGCGCGCCACCGCGCCGGGGGCGAGGATCACCGGCATGCGATCGTGGAGGGCGGCGAGCCGACCCGTCGCCGGGCACGTGATGACGAGCCCCGTTCGCAGCGGTTCCCCCTCGGACGGGCGCCAGCGCTCCCACAGGCCGGCGAGCGCCATCGGGCCCCGCCCGCGGAGCCGGACGAGGTACGGCTGGCGCGCCCGGCCCTCCCCTCCCCATTCGTAGAACCCGTCGGCGGCGACCACGCACCGGCGACGGCGGAAGGCGTCGCGAAACGCGGGCCGCGTCGCGACGGTTTCCGCGCGCGCGTTGATGGCGTGCGGGCCACGCCGCGGGTCCCGCGCGAAGGCGGGGACGAAGCCCCAGCGCACCGCGCCGAGGCGACGCGTCTCGCCGGCCCGTACCACGATGAGCAGTTCGTCGCCCGGACACAGATTCCAGCGCGGGCGCGCCACCAGGCCGTCGGTGGGCGTGGCGTCGAACGCCGCGGCCAGCGCCGCGGCGGGGCTCTCGCGCACCAAGCGACCGCACATACCCCCTCCCTACACCACCCGCTCCCCTTTACTCACCGGCCGGGTGCGTCGTAGGGGTGCGGCATTCCATACGAGGAGGGCCACGTCATGGCGGAGAGCGTCTACAAGATCATCGAACTGGTCGGCACCAGCACCGAGTCGTGGGAGAAGGCGGCCACCGCGGCAGTGAACCGGGCCTCGAAGAGCCTGCGGGACCTGCGTATCGCCGAGGTGAGCCAGCTCGACCTGCAGCTGGAGGGCGGCAAGATTCGCGCCTACCGGGCCAAGGTAAAGGTGAGCTTCAAGTACGAGGGCAAGGGCTGACCCGCTGCGCGGGCCGCCGCGCAGCGGGCGCGGCGGCCCGGCCCCACGATGTCCGATCGCCGCACGCCGCGCTCGCCCGAGCCGCCCCCCCGGTCCGGGGCGCTCGGCACGCTGGGCGACCTGCTCGCGCAACGCGGGCTGGCGCCGGCCTCGCCCCCTGCTGCGTCCGGGGCCAGCGGCGACGTCCCCGCCGCACGGCCGCCGGCGGACGCACCGGACCTGTCCCGGTGCGGCAAGGTCGTCGTGCGGCGCGAGCGCAAGGGGCACGGCGGCAAGACGGCCACGGTGGTCGCCGGACTCGGCCTGCCCCAGTCGGCGCTCGACCGGGTCGCTCGCACCCTGCGCCGCGCACTCGGCTGCGGTGCGAGCGTCAGCGGCGATCAAGTGATCGTGCAGGGAGACCAGGCGGAGCGGGTGCGCGACTGGCTCGCCGCCCGGGGTGCAAACCGGATCGTCCTCGGGAACTGATCCTAGAACATCCCGCCGGTGGGATCGACGCCGGTCCCGTCGGTCCGCGGCTTCTCGCGTGCGGCGATCCATTTGCCGGTGATCATGTCCTTGTAGCCCATGCCCGGCCCGACCATCGGGTAGACGTGCGCGTGCTGGTCGACCATGACCTCGAGGAACGCCGGCCCGGCGAAGGTCGACGAACTCCTCGAGCGCCGCGGCGAACCTGCGCTCGGTTCGGTGACCCGCTGCGCGAAGCCGAAGCCGTCCGCTTCGACCGCCTTGACGAAGTCCTTCTTGTGCAGCGTCTTGTCGGTGCCGGAGTAGCGGTTCGGCGTAGAACAGATCCTGCCACTGCCGCACCATGCCGTCGCCCAGGTTGTTGAGCAGCAGGACCTTCACCGGGATGTCGTAGGTGGTCAGTGTCTCGAGCTCGCCGAGGTTCATGCGGATGCTGCCGTCGCCGTCGACGTCGATGACCAGCTTGCCCGGGTTGGCGAGCTGCGCGCCGATCGCCGCCGGCAGGCCGAAGCCCATCGTCCCCATGCTGCCCGAGGTCAGCCAGGTGCGCGGGTGCGACGAAGTCGAGGTACTGCGCCGCCCACATCTGGTGTTGACCGACGCCGGTCGTCACGATGGCCTCGCCGCGCGTGATCTCGTTCAGCTGTCGCCAGCACGTATTCCGCCTGGATGTCGCGCGACTCGCGGTTGTAGTCGAGCGCGTGGCTGCGTGCTTCAGCTCGCGCGACGTGCGCCACGCCAGGCGCGAAATCCTTCTTGAAGCCCGTCGCCGGCTCGCAGCAGCTGCGCGCAAGCCGCGCTTGGCGTCGCGCGACGTGCGACCAGTCGACGTTCTTCACCTTGCCGATCTCCGACGCGTCGATGTCGAGATGGGCGATCCTGGCTCGCGGCGCGAACTCCTTCACCTTGCCGGCCACGCGGTCGTCGAAGCGCGAGCCGACCGCGAATCAGGAAGTCGCAGTCCTCGACCGCGTAGTTGGCGTAGGCCGTCCCGTGCATGCCGAGCATGTGCAGCGACAACTCGCTCGGTGGTGTCGACCGCGCCGATGCCCATCAGCGTCGTCACCACCGGAATTCCGAAGCGCTGCGCGAAGGCGGCGCAGCTCGGCCGCCGCGTCGCCGTTGATGACGCCGCCGCCGGCATAGATCAGCGGGCGCTCGCGACGCCGCCAGCAGAGCGAAGAACGCCTCGCGCTCTCGCATCGCGAGACGCGCGGCGTTCTCGAGCGCCTCGATGGCGCTCGTGATAGCCGCGCAGGCAGCAGGCCCCCGCCCTGGAACACGCCCTGGGCGAGTCTGGACGTCCTTGCGGAATGTCGACGACGACCGGGCCGGGCCGACCGCTGCGCGCGATGTCGAAGGCGCTGCGCACGGTCGCTTCGATCTTGGTCTCGTCGGTGAGCAAGAAAACGTGCTTGGCGCAGGCCGCCATGATGTTGAAGACCGGCGCTTCCTGGAACGCGTCGGTTCCGATCGCGGCGCGCGGCACCTGCCCGCAGATGAGGACGACCGGAATCGAGTCCGCCTGACAATCGCGGATCGGCGTCACCGAGTTGGTGGCGCCGGGACCCGAGGTGACGAGGAAGACGCCGACGCGGCCGCTCGAGCGGGCGTAGCCGGCCGCCATGAAGCCCGCCCCCTGCTCGGTGGCCGGCACGATCAGCCGCATCTCCTCGCTCGGCCGCATGCTCTCGTTGTAGCGGAAGATCGCGTCGTAGGTGGGCAGGATCGCGCCGCCGCTGTACCCGAAGACGGTGTCCACGCCCTCGTCGGCGAGGACCTGGACGATCATGTCGGCGCCGGTCATCTCGGTGCCCGCGAGCGGATGGGGCGCGGGACGAATGGGGGCGGTCTTCGGGGCGGTCTGCATATCCATTCGACTCCTGCCACCCCTATAACCCGGAACGCCCGCCGGTGCGAAGAGCGCGCCGACCCGGCACAGCCGCTAGGTATGGAGCCGCGGCCAGGGCGGCGCCCGCGCGATGACCGCCGCCTCGTGGCGCGCCAGCTCGGCCAGCCGCTGGCGCACCGACGCCTCCGGAACCGCCCCCGCCGCCAGGGCGACATACGTCCGGTGATGCCGCGCTTCACTGGCCAGCAGCCCGGCGAAGAGCCGGCCCAGCCCTTGATCGGGCACGGCGCCGGCGAGCAGCCCGAGGCGCTCGCAGCTACGCGCCTCGATCAGGCCCATGCACAGCAGCGTGTCGGCCAATCGGTTCGGCTCGTCGGGCCGCACGGCGGCGAGCAGCTGCCCGGCATACGGACTGGGCACCTGGCGCCGCAGGGGGACGCCCCGCGCCTCCAGCGTCGCCACCACGCGCTCGAAGTGGCGCAACTCCTCGCGGGCCAGCCGTGACAGCGGCCGCAGCAACGCCGTGCGGTCCGGGTAGCGGAAGAGCAGGCTCACCGCGGTGGACGCCGCTTTCTTCTCGCAGTGGGCGTGGTCCACCAGGATCTCGTCCAGGTGCGCCAGGGCGCGCGCCAGCCAGGCGTCGCCGGTCGTGGAGGCCAGGTGCAACACGGGAAGCCGCGGAGCGCTCTACCACGGCCTCCCTCCTTCAGCCACGTCGCCGTGCGTGCTACAGCCTCGCCCGATGCGTGCTCCGGTGGCGGTGCTGTGTTCCGGCGGTCTCGATTCGGCCGTGCTGCTGGTCGACCTCGCCCGGCGGGCCGGAAGCTCCGTGCCGGTGTTCGTGCGTGCCGGCCATCCCTGGGAGGACGCCGAGCGCCGCGCGCTCGATCGCTTTCTCGCCGCCGCGGGCGAGCCGCGGGTGGGCCTTCCCCGCGACCTGGCGCTGCCGATGGGCGACGTCTACGGCACGCACTGGAGCATCACCGGGGAAGGCTCCCCCGCGTGGCACGAGCCCGACGAAACGGTCGAACTGCGCGGCCGCAACCTGATCCTCGTCACCAAGGCGGCAGTCGCCGCGGCCATCGAGGGCTGGCCCACCATCGCCATCGGGACCCTCGCCGGCAATCCCTTCCCCGACGCGACCCCGGAGTTCTTCGCCGCCATCGCGGCGACCGCGTCGCGGGCGCTGCGCGCCGAGTTGACGGTCGTCGCCCCGTACCGCGAGCTGTCCAAGGTCGAGGTCATCCGGCGCGGCGCCGGCTTGCCGCTCGAGCTGACCCTCTCGTGCCTCTCCCCGACGCCTGATGGCCGCCACTGCGGCGACTGCAACAAGTGCCGCGAGCGGGCCGAAGCCTTCGACGCCGCAGGGGTCCCGGACCGCACCGACTACGCCCGGGCGCGTGGAGCCGAGTGGCCGAAATCGCAATGACATTGTCATTGCGGCCACAGGCGTGCGCCGGGCATGCTGGCGGACATGGGAACCCCGCCGCGCAGGGTCGTGCTGCTCGCCTACCCCGGCGTGCAGACGCTGGACGTCATCGGCCCGGCGGACGTGTTCGCTGCCGCGCCTCGACTCGCGGGGCCCGGCGCCGCTGGGTACCAGGTGGAGCTGGTGGCGCCGACGCCCGGCCCCCTTTCCACGTCGTCAGGCATCGCGCTGGTCCCCCGCCGCACCGTTCGCGAGACGACCGGGGACGCCGACACCCTGATCGTGGCGGGCGGCGGCGGCGTGTACGCCGCTGCCCGCGATCGCCTGCTGGTGGCCTGGGTCCGGCGCATGGCTGGCCGCTGCCGGCGGGTGGCCTCGGTCTGCACCGGCGCCGTGCTGCTGGCGGAAGCGGGCCTGCTCGACGGCCGGCGCGCCACGACGCATTGGGCGGCCGCGGCCGATCTCGCGGCCCGGTATCCCGCCGTCCGCGTCGACGCCGACCCGATCTTCATCCGCGACGGCCACGTGTGGACGTCGGCCGGAGTCGCCGCAGGGATCGACCTCGCCCTGGCGCTGGTCAGCGACGACCTCGGGCCCAGCGTGGCGCGCGACATCGCGCGCTGGCTCGTGCTCTTCCTGCAGCGCACCGGCGGGCAGTCGCAGTTCAGCGTCCAGCTGGCCGCCCAGGCGGCGACGCGCAGCCCGCTCCGGGACCTGCAGGCATGGATGGCCGATCACCCGGCCGCGGACCTGTCGGTCGCCGCACTCGCCGCGCGGGTCGCCATGAGCCCCCGGAACTTCGCCCGCGTGTTCCTCCGCGAGGTCGGCTGCACCCCGGCGGCCTTCGTCGAGCGCACCCGCCTCGAGGCCGCCCGGCGGCTGCTCGAAGGGACGGCGCTCGGTCTCGAGGAGGTCGCCGCGGCCGCCGGCTTCGGCGGAACAGCCACCATGTATCGCGTCTTCCAACGCTCGCTCCGGGTGAGTCCCGGAGCCTACCGGCGCCATTTTCTGGCGCCCGAACCGGAAAGGCACCGCGCATGAAGATCGCCATCGCCCTCTTCGACCGCTTCACCGCCCTCGACGCCATCGGCCCGTACGAGGTGCTCTCGCGACTCCCCGGCGCCGAGCTCGTGTTCGTCGGTGAGACCGCCCGAACGTTCCGCACCGACATGGGGCTGACCGTCGTCGCCGGCGCGGGCTTCGCCGACGTCCCCGCCAGCGACGTGCTGCTCGTGCCCGGCGGCCCCGGCACCCGCGAGATGACGCGGAACCAACCGCTCCTCGACTGGGTGCGCCAAGTCCATCCGACGACGCAGTGGACCACATCGGTCTGCACCGGCTCGCTGGTCCTCGCCGCGGCGGGCATCCTCGCGGGAGTCGACGCCACCACCCACTGGGGCGCCATGGGCGACCTGGCGGAGCTGGGCGCCAACCCGGTCCAGGCGCGCGTCGTCGAACGGGGCAAGATCGTGACGGCGGCCGGCGTCTCCGCCGGCATCGACATGGCGCTCACGCTCGCCGCACGCATCGCCGGGGAACAGGTGGCGCGTGCGATCCAGCTCGGCATCGAATACGACCCGCAGCCCCCCTTCGACGCGGGCAACGCGCGCACGGCCTCACCCGAGTTGGTGCAGATGGTGCTCGGCCTGATGACGACCGACCGTGCCGAGGCGGCCGGCTGATCCCCGCCGGCGGCACCGGTCTACAGCGCCGACC
This sequence comes from uncultured delta proteobacterium, assembly GCA_963851365.1. GTDB lineage: Bacteria > Desulfobacterota > Binatia > DP-6 > DP-6 > CAVQLX01. The sequence continues at coordinate 596,633 of CAWKPA010000005.1, forward strand.
GTCCCCACCGCCCGCGGAACACCAGCTCGCCGAGCGGCTTCCGCGCGCGCGGCGCCAGGTCGCGCGCGCGGAGCTTCTCGTCCGCCGCCTCGAGATCGCCCAGGCCTCCGAGGGCGAAGCCGGTGAGCGGCTGGAAGCCGTCGGGAATGGCGTAGAGTTCGCGCGCGCGCTCCGGCAGGATGCCGATCATCCAGTGGACGTGGAGGCCGCGCGCCGTCACCTCGTGCGAGAGGTTCCCGGCGGCGAGCCCGAGGTCGTGGAGCGCCGCCGGGTTGTCCCGTCCGTTGCGCTCGAAGCGCAGGGAGGCGACGCCGAGGCCCAGCACCGGCGCCGTCTGCGCCCACATCCGGTTCGGCTCGACCAGGCAGGAGAGCAGCCGCGCGTGCTCGGCCGGCTCGTCCGCGGTGGCGACGATCCAGCGCCACGGCTGCTCGTTGTACGACGATGCCGCCCAGCGCGCCGCCTCGAAAATCGAGCGCAGGTCGGCGGGCTCGACCCGGCGGTCCGAGAACACGTAGGGACTCCACCGCCGAGCGGTCACGTCGTGGATCGGGTGGTGGGCATCCGCGTGCTTGTGCCGCATCGCTCCCGCATAGCACGCGCGCGCACCCGGCGGGCGCGGTCGGCCGGCGGTGGACTTGGGCGCCTGGTCACTGCCATGGTCCCCGGGTGGACCCCGTCATCCGGCCCGCCACCCGCGACGATCTGCCCTTCCTGGCGTGGGCGCAATTGGAGGCGTCGCGCTCCCACCTGCCGTTCGGCTTCTGGGACATCGCCTTCCCCGGTCCCGATGCCCATCGCCTCTCGCTCATCGAGCGCGTGTGCGGCGCGGAGGCGCGCTCGTTCTGCCACTGGTCCGGATTCCTGATCGCCGAGGTCGGCGGCGAGCCGGCCGCCGCCCTGAGCGCCTACGACGAGGCGACCGCCGCCACCGGCGAGCACTTCCTCGCGGCGCTCGGCGTCGTCACGCGCGAGGTGGGGTGGGACGAAGCCCGGTTGCACGCCATGTTCGAGCGGCTCGCCCCGTTCCTCACCTGCGCCCCGGAGCAGCCGGACGACGCCTGGATCGTCGAGTGGGTCGCGACGCGTCCCGAGCACCGCGGCAAGGGGCTCGTGCGGGCGCTGCTCCCGGCCATCGTCCAGGCGGGCCGCCAGCGCGGCCATGGCACGTTCCAGATCGGCGTGCTCATCGGCAACACGCCCGCCCAACGCGCCTACGAGGGCGCGGGGTTCCGCGTGGTCGACGAGAAACGCCATCCCGCCTTCGAGGCGACGTTCGGATCGCCGGGCATCCGCCGGCTGCTGCGCGACTGATCGCGCGGGTCAGGTCGGCCGCCGCGCGGTCCACAGCGCCTTGAGTGGTACCGCGGCCGGCTCGAAGGGGTTGAAGCGCTCGACGCCCGCCACCTCGAAGCCGGCCGCCGCCAGGGCCGCCGCGACGGTCTCGTCGTCGTATGGTCGTTGCGCGATGTGGTCGCGCAGGGTGGAACCGTCCGCGCGGTCGATCGTCACCAACGCCTCCACCAGTGCCCCGGTGCGGCGGTGTTCGCGGCGCACGACCGCGTCGGGCAGCGTCATGGTTTCGACGCCGCTCCAGTGGCGCGCGTAGGCTTCGGGCAGGTTCAGCTCGAAGAGCAAGAGACCGCCGGGCACGAGCGCGTCATGCACGGCGGTCAACGCCCGCGCGAGATCGCCGTCGTCCGTGAGCTGGTTCATCACCGTGTAGACGCAGAGGATCGCGTCGGCCGGCGCGTCGAGCCGGAGCGCGCGCAGGTCCTGCCGGAGGAGCACCGGCGGCCGGGCCAGCCCGGCACGCCCGATCTTCTCCGCGGCGACCGCCAGCATGGCTTCGGAGCGGTCGACCCCGACGACCTCGTAGCCCGCGCGCGCCAGCGCCAGTACCAGGTCGCCGGTGCCGATGCCAAGGTCCGCGACCCGCCGCACCGGGGAGGGGTGGCGGCCGATCGCAGCCAGGAGCCGCGGCAGGATCAGGTCGTCGTAGGCGCCGCCGAAGGCCCGCTGCCAGGCGTCGAAGTGGGGCGCGAACTGATCGTATGACTCGGGCACCGTACCTCCTGCGCTTCACGTGAGCCCTCGCGTGTCTATCGCGCTCGTTCGCGCTGCGGCAAGATCGCGCCGCGCGCGGGGCGTTGACGCTCCACACCCCGCGCCGTACATCGAGCGGCGTGCCGCACCCCGCCCCCGTGACGGCCGCCGCGCCGCCACCGGCGCGCGAGGCCACGGCGCCCAATCGCGACGTCCCGGTCGCGGCGCCCGGCGAATTCCGCCCGCTGCAGCTGGGCCCGGTGGCGGTGTGGCCGCCCGTGGTGCTGGCGCCGATGGCGGGCGTCACCAACTACCCGTTCCGCACGTTGTGCCGCGAGTTCGGGGCGGGCCTCTACGTGTCCGAGATGATCACCGCCCGGGGGTTCCTCGAGGGCAACGAGGTGACCCGACTGCTCGCCAGTAGCCGCCCGGACGAACGGCCGCGCTCGGTGCAGCTCTACGGCAGCAACCCGTCCGACCTGGAGGCGACCGCGCGCGTCCTGGTCGACGACGGCGTCGAGCACCTCGACCTCAACTTCGGCTGTCCGGTCCCGAAGGTGACCCGCCACGGCGGCGGCAGCGCGATCCCGCTCAAGCCACGGTTGATGGCGCGACTCGTCGCCGCCGCCGTGCGCGGCGCGGGGCGCGTGCCCGTGACGGTGAAGGTACGGCTCGGGATCGACGAGCGGCTCCTCACCTATCTCGACGCCGGGCGGGTCGCCGAGGCCGAAGGCGCCGCGGCCATCGGCCTGCACGCCCGCACCGCCGCCCAGCTCTACGCCGGCGAAGCCGACTGGACCGCGATCGCGACGCTCAAGGGGGCAGTCCGCATCCCGGTGCTGGGCAACGGCGACGTGTGGGAGTGCTGGGACGCGCTGCGGATGCTCCGACAGAGCGGCTGCGACGGCGTCATCGTCGGCCGCGGCTGCCTGCGCCGGCCGTGGCTCTTCGCCGAGCTGGCGGCGGTGTTCGACGGTCGCGAGCCGGCGCCGCAGCCCCGGTTCCGCGACGTGGCCGGGTTGATGTGCCGGCACGCCGAATTGCTGACGGATTTCTTCGGCGAGCCGATCGGCATGCGCCAGATGCGGAAGTGGGGCGCCTGGTACACGACGGGCTTCCGCAACTCGGCCCCGGTGCGGGCGGCGCTGGTCCGTGTCGAGCGGCTCGACGACCTGCTGGCGATCGTCGGCCGGCTCGACCCGGACGAGCCCTTCCCCATCGCCACGGTGCGGTCGAACCGCGTGAAGGACAGCCGCGTGCAGCGCCGCGTCGCCCTGCCCGCCGGCTATCTCGACGACCGCGCCGACGACACCCCGCCGACCCCCCCCTTCGACCCGCGCGAGCGTGCGGCCTTCGAGCGCGCCCTGGACGGCGGCTGAAATCGGTGTGGCGCCAGCCCATCCGGGTGTGTCATGCTTCCCACCATTGTTCCGGAAAGGAGTTGCTCATGCGTTGGATCCTGGCCGCGACACTCGCTCTCGTCACCGTCCAGACCGCCGGTGCCCAGCTGACCGCCGACAAGTTCAGGGCGACCGTCCAAAAGAAGGTGGCCCCCGAGTTCGGCACCATCGGCACCGGCAAGTGGAAGGCGCTCTGCGCATGCAACACGAACGACCGGGTCGGGGCGCTCGAGACCTTCAACGGCAACCCGAACCTGGGCATCACCTGTACCGTCCCGACCTTCAACGCCCAGGGGGAGTACACTTTCGGCGCCGCCTGCTACGACTGGTCGCCGGTCACGAAGTGAGCGCCGGCGCGACGGGACCGCGCCCTACGCGCGCCGCCGCCGCATGACCGCGTCGGCGAGGGGGCGGAAGGCGCGCGCGACCGCCGACGACTCGCCGACCGGCACCGCCTCGAGCCACGACACGTAGTCGTCGGGCAGCCCGTGCTCGCGGGCGCCGGCCACGACGAGCCCCATGTAGCGCGCCGACGGCCGCAGCGTCGCGTCGCGCCGCGGCGACGACAGGGAGACCGCCGTCCCCGGCGGCGTCGGACATGCGCCGAGGGGTTCGACCGCCAACTCGACGCGCCGGTAATTGCCGATCAACACGCCCTCGGTCAGCTCGATGTGCGCATGGTCGTCGTCGGGAACGTCGAAGGCCACGCCGAAGGCGACGGCGCCCGGCTCCGGCATCAGGTTCGCGAAGGCTTCGCCGATGGGGATGAGCGGCGGCTTGTCGAACACCACGCGCCAGCCCGGCGCCCGGACCGCCACGGCGCGGCGGACCGTCACGCCGCGCCGGCCGCACAGCGTGTCCCGTTGCATGTTCGATCCGTAGGCGAAGTACCACACGTTCGCTGGCGCGCTCTCTACCCGAGCCGGCCGGGCGACGCCAAGCGCCGGTAGTGACGCGCCCGGCCCCGCTCGCTAGCATGCGCCGCGCATGTCGAGCCCCTGGTCGGAGTACGCCGCCGACGCCATCCTGCGCGACGGCACCTCCGTCCACGTCCGCGCCATCCGGCCGGACGACCGGGCCGAGCTCCTGCGCGGCTTCGCCGAGCTGAGCCCGGAGTCGGTCTATTTCCGCTTCTTCCGGGTGAAGACCCGTTTCACCGACGCGGAACTCGACGAGCTGACGCAGCAGGACTTCGTGCGGCGCGCCGCCCTGGTGGCAACGCTGCGGCTGGACGACGAGGACCGGATCATCGCCTCGGCGCGTTACGCCATCACCGACGAGGCGCCCGCGCCCCCGCACCGGGCCGAGGTGGCGTTCACGGTCGGCGACCCCTACCAGGGGCGCGGCCTCGGCACGCTGCTCCTCGAACACCTGGTGGTGATCGCGCGCGCCAACGGCATCACCGAGTTCGAGGCCGACGTGCTGGGCGAGAACAACCGGATGCTCGCCGTGTTCGGGAAGAGCGGCTTCCGCGTGAAGCGGTCGCTCGCCGACGGCGTGTTCCATGTCGTCTTCCCGACCGGCGAGACGCCTGAGCACGCGGCGCGCAACGACGCTCGCGAGCGCACCGCCGCGGCGGAGAGCCTGCGCGGCATTCTGGAGCCGCGGTCGGTCGCGGTGGTGGGCGCCTCGCGCACGCCGGACCATCTCGGCGCCGCCCTGCTCGACGCCCTCCGCAGCGGCGGCTTCACCGGGGCCATCCACCCGGTGAATCCGCACGCCGACACCCTGGCCGGGCTGCCCTGCCATCCGACGATCGCCGCGATCGGGCAGCCGATCGATCTGGCGCTGGTGGCGGTCCCCGCCGCCGCCGTGCCCGGCGTGGTCCGCGACTGCGCGCGCGCCGGCGTGCGCGGCGTGGTCGTCTTTGCGGCCGGGTTCGCCGAAGCCTCCGCGGCGGGCGCGGCGGCGCAGCGCGAGCTGGTGGAGCTGGCGCGCAGCGCGGGCATGCGCCTGGTCGGCCCCAACTGCCTCGGCGTCATCAACACGGACCCCGCGGTGGCGCTGAACGGCACGGTCGTCCGCGAGGCGCCGGCGCCCGGCGGCATCGGCATGCTGTCGCAGAGCGGCACGCTGGGATTCGCCATCCTGGACCGCCTGCGCAGCCTCAACCTTGGGCTCTCCACGTTCGTCTCGGTCGGCAACAAAGCGGATGTCTCGGGCAACGACCTGCTGTCGTACTGGGCCGAAGATGCGCGGACGGCGGTTGTGCTGCTCTACCTCGAGAGCTTCGGCAATCCGCGCAAGTTCGCCCGGCTGGCGCCCGCGGTGGCGCGCGAGAAGCCGATCGTGGCCGTCAAGTCGGGGCGGTCCGCCGCCGGGCAGCGCGCGGCACGCGGGCACTCCGGCGCGCACGCCATCGCCGACCCCGCCGTCGACGCGCTGTTCGAGCACGCCGGGGTCATCCGGACCGACACGCTGGAGGGCATGTTCGACGTCGCGGCGCTGCTCTCGACCCAACCGCCTCCGCCCGGGCATCGCGTTGGCGTGGTGACGAACGCCGGCGGGCCAGGCATCCTCCTGGCGGACGCGTGCGACGCGCGCGGGCTCGAGGTGCCGGAGCTGGCGCCGGCCACGCTGGACGCCCTCCGTGCCGGTCTTCCGGCCGTGAGGCTCGGCAACCCGCTCGACGTCGGCACGGGCGGGACCGCGGCCGACTATGAAACGGCCGTCGCCGCGGTGGGTGCGGATCCGGGCGTCGATGCGGTGGTCGTGGTCTACGTCCCGCCGCGCCTGGTCCACCCCGCGGACGTCGCGGCGGCCATCGCGCGCGGCGCGGGCCGTGTCCCCGCCGAGAAGCCGGTGCTGGCGGTGTTCCTCTCCGCGCGCGGCGCGCCGGCGCTGCTCGGCACCGGGCCGCGCGGCGCCATCCCTTCGTACAGCTTCCCCGAGAACGCCGCCGAGGCGCTGGCGGCGGCGGTGCGGTGGGCGCGGTGGCGCGCCCGCCCAGCCGGCACACCCGTGGTGCTCGCGGACTTCGCCCGCGACGCCATCCGTGCCGTGGTCGAGCGGGTGCGCGCCACCGCTGCGAACGACGAGGCCGTCCGGGTCGCCCCGGAGGATTTGGCCACGATGTTGCGCGCCGCCGGCATCGACTTCGCGGAGATCCTCTGCACCACGCCCGATGCGGCGGCCGCGGCGGCGCCACGTCTGGGCTATCCGCTGGTCGCGAAGGCCGTCCTCCCGCCAGCGGCGCCGCACGCCGGGCTGCGCGGCGTCGAGGTCGGGCTCGACGGTCCCGACGCGCTGGCTGCCGCCATCGGCCGCCTCGAGACCCGCCTGGCCGCCGCCGGCCATCGGCTCGACGGCGTCGTCCTGCAGCGCACGGTGCCGGGCGGCATCGACGCCCGCCTCACGGTCGCCGCCGACGCGACCTTCGGGCCGCTGATCACGGTCGGCCTCGGCGGCGGGCTCGGCGAGCTGCTCGGCGCCGTCGTCCACGCCGTCCCCCCGGTGACCGACGCCGACGCCGCCGAGCTGCTCGCGCGCCACCCCGCGAAACCACTCCTGGACGGTTTTCAGGGCGCGCCTCCGGGCGACCGCGACGCCCTCGCCACGCTCGTGCAGCGCGTCTCCGCGCTGGTCGACGTCGTGCCCGAGCTGCTCGACCTCGAGCTGCTGGCGCGGGTGCTCGAGCCGGGGCGCGGCGTCCTCGTGGTCGACGGTCGTCTACGGATCGGGCCGCCACCCGGACCGCTCGCACGGCTTCTGCGACGGACGGGGTCGCCCGAGTTGACCGGACGGGACCCGACTGCGTAGGCATACGCATGTATGCGTATGGTCCGCGTGATCGGTCTCCTCGTCACCTCGCTCGTGCCTTGCGTGGTGCTTGCCGCCGTGCCCGGCGGCGGCCCCGCCCGGAGCGACTGTCACCTTCAGCTCGACACCCCGGCCCCGAACTACCCGTTCTCCAGGCCCGGGAAGCCCAAGAAGGCGAAGCAGGTTCGCTGCTTCGACGGCGACGCGGGCTGCGACATCGACGGCGAGGTGAACGGCGAATGCCGCTTCCCGCTCGACGCCTGCTTCGCGGCGGGCCCGATCGGCGATTGCGCCCCGGCCGAGGTGACGGCCTTCTCCGTGGGGGGCACGTCGCGCAGCCCCGAGCTGCGCGCGCTCCAGACCGCGGGACAGGCGCTCCTGCCCGCGAGCGCGACTGCCTGCACCAGCGGACAAAGCGTCCTCGTGCGGCTCCGGCGCCGCGGGAAGCAGGGCGCCACGCGAACCGTCAAGTTGAAGGCGCGGAGCGCCACAGGCACCGACGCCGACAAGATCACCTTCGCCTGCCTGCCGCACGGTTGGCCCAGCTACGGCTACGACCACCGCAACCGCCGCGCCTCGCCCGTCGAGACCGACCTGACCCCGGCCAACGCGGACCGCCTCGACATCCTGTGGAACTTCGACATCGGCGCCCATGAGGGTGCGCAGGACACCGTCACCGTCACCTCGACGCCGACCGTCGCCAACGGCATGGTCTTCGTCACCGCGTGGAACGGCAGGATCTACGGGCTCCGCGCCCGCGACGGCAAGGTGCGCTGGACGTACGACACCGCGGCCGCGTCCCTCGGCGTCCAGAGTTCGGCCACGCTCACCCCCGAGGGCCGCCTGCTCGTCGGCGACAGCGACGGCATCGTACACGCGCTCGTCGCGAAGACCGGTGACCTGCTCTGGAAGGCGACGGTCGGGGACACCGACCCCGACGCCTCGCACATCTGGGCCTCGCCGGTGGTCGCCAACGGCCGTGTCTTCGTCGGCCGGGCCTCCCACTCCGACAACCCATGCACCCGCGGCCATCTCTACGCCTTCGACCTCGAAACCGGCGCCGAGCTGTGGCGCTACGCCACCGTGCCGGAGCGCGTCTGCAAGAACGACACGACGGTCGCCTGCACCAGCGCGGCGGACTGCGGTGGCGCAGAATGCGTACCCGGCATCGGCGGGGGCGTCACCGCCACCGTCGCGGTCGATCCCGCCGGCGACACGGTCTACATGGGCTCGGTCGGCTGCTACACCTCGCCGTCGATCGGCAACTCGGACGCGCTGTTCGCCCTTGACGCCGCCACCGGCGCGCAACGCTGGCTCTACCGCACCCGGAGCACCGAGCAGTTCAAGTCGGGCGCCCGGCCATTCTACCAGGACTTCGGCTTCCTGAACGGCCCGCTGCTGGTGGACGCGTCGGACGGCGCCGGCGGCACGCGACGACTCGTCGTCGGCCCGAGCAAGGACGGGACCATCTACGCCCTCGACCCGGCATCGGGAGCGCTCGTCTGGAGCTACTCGCTGGTCCCGAACCCGGTCTTCGCCGGCTTCGGACTCTTCAACGCGGCGACGGCCTGGGCAAACGACACGCTCTACGCCTCGCTCTACGAGACCATCATCCCGCCGTGGCCGAAGACCGAGGACCACCTCTACGCCTTCTCCGGCCTCGACGGCACGCCGCGTTGGTCGGCGCAGATCGACCCCGCCTGGGGCTCGGTGGCCGTCGCGGGCGGTCTGGTGTTCGTGGGCACCAATACGACGACGAGCCAGACCGGCGCGTCGGAGTTCTACGTCCACGACGCCACGACGGGCGCCCGCTTGAAGACCATCTCCACGCCGCGGGCCGTCTGGTCCGGCGCGTCAGTAGTGGACGGTCGGGTGTACGTCGGCCACGGTGGCGGGGTGCTCGCCCTCCGGGTTCGATAGGGCCGGCTGCCCGCGCCCACGCCGTCAGCGCAGGGCGTCCTGGACGACCCCGACGAGCTCGGTGATCGTCGCGCGACAGCCGTCGGGAATCCGCTTCTGCGGCTTCGCACTTGCTGCCGCCCTGTCGCTGGCCTTCTGCGCGGCGCCCAGTTTCCCGCGGGCGCGCTTGACGAGCCGGCGCGCCGCCTTCCCGGATTTCCCGTTCGCCTTCGTGATGGCCTTGAGCGCGCTCCCGAGCTGCCTGCGGAGCTTCTTCTCCGGTTTCGCGGGAAGCGCCGTGCCGGGACACAGCCCTTCGTCGAGCGCGGATTCGAGCACGCAGGAGGCGAGCGCGAGACTGTCGCGGCCGGCGCACGCCCCGCCGCCGGGGAGCGTCGTGGTCGTCGTCGCGCTGCCGGGGACCGTGGTGGTGGTCGGCGTACCGGACCCGGGGAGCGTCGTCGTCGTGGTGACGCTGCCGGTCTCCTCGCAGAGGTGCGTCGCGAGGGCGCACCGGCGGCAGACGACGCAGCTCTCCTGGGGCGGGATCACGTCCGCCCCGCGACAGCCGTACCCCTGCAGCACCGGATCGGCGGTCGGCGGACAGTCGCAGGATTCGCCGTCGTCGACCATGCCGTCGCCGCAGGAGGGCAGTATCGGCGGCGCGAGCGTCGTCGTGGTGGTCGTCGTCGAGGTGGTGGTCGTAAACGGCGGCAGCACCCCGGGGTCCACGTACACGTGCCCGCTCACGCCGGTGAGCGGGCCACCGGCGGCGTCGGTGACGACGAAGGTGCTCGTGTTGAGCGCGTCGACGAAGGCGATGGCGGGCGACCCGGCAGTGCTCGCCACGCCGCTGTTCAAGTCGATCCCGAGCCCGCAGTAGAGCACGACCGTCTGGCCGACCGTCGCCGGAAGGCTCACGGGGCTGGCGTCGATCGGGCACGGCGAGACGTACCCGCCGTTGCGGGTCGCGATCTCGAAGCCGGCGTAGCCCGGTTGCCCCGCGTCGTAGTCCGCCGGTGTGTAGATGTTGCAGCCCGCCCGCGTCAGCGTGATCCCGCTCTCGATGCAACTGAGATGCCCCTGCACCTTGATCGTCGTCGGGTCGCCCGGATTGGGAGCGCCCGCCGTCGGCGGCGGCGTGAAGAGGTCGGCAAAGCCAACGACCGCCGTGCTCACGCGGGCGCGGCCGGCGTACGGGTTGGTGCCGATCACGAAGGGCGGGCCGTAGAGGGTCGGCTCCGCGCGCGCCCCGGCTTCGGCATAGAGCCGGAGCACACCGAAGGAGGCGTAGCCGAAGCCATAGGTCCACGAGACGCCGGCAAAGGCCTGGTCGAAGCCGGGCCCGAAGGTGAAGAAATCGCTCTGGCCGCAGCGAAACTCGAAGCGCTTCGAGCCGCCCGGCCCCTCGACCAGCGACGTGATGCCGGCGAACCGAGCCACCGCGACATCGTCGGGCTCGCTGCCGGTCCACAGCTTGCAGAGCGTGGTGCCGCCGGACATGACTTTCGTCTCGGGGCTGGCGGCGTCGGCCCGCGGCGAGACGAGGATGGCGAGGGAGAGGGCAAGCGTCACGAGGCGGGGAAGTGCGGACATGATAGCTCATTATGATGCAATTCCCCATCGAGGGACAAGGGCGAACTCGCTCGCCCGCGCGGCCGGCATCGAGCGACTCGGCGTCGGGACCACCTCGCCGGGCCGCCTGGCCAGGCAGTCCAGCCGCTCAGGCCGTCAGCTTGCGGTACTTCAGGCGGTGCGGCTGATCGGCCTCGGTGCCCAGCCGCTTGTGCCGGTCGGCCTCGTAGTCCTGGTAGTTGCCCTCGAACCACACCACCTGGCTGTCGCCCTCGAAGGCGAGGATGTGGGTGGCGATGCGGTCGAGGAACCAGCGGTCGTGGCTGATCACCACCGCGCAGCCCGCGAAGGCGAGCAGCGCGTCTTCGAGCGCGCGCAGCGTGTCGACGTCGAGGTCGTTGGTGGGCTCGTCGAGCAGGAGCAGGTTGCCGCCGCTCTTCAGCAGCTTGGCCAGGTGGAGCCGGTTGCGCTCGCCGCCGGAGAGGTCGGCCACCTTCTTCTGCTGGTCGGGGCCACGGAAGTTGAACGACGCCGCGTAGGCACGGGAGTTGACCTCGCGCTTGCCGACCATGATGGTCTCGCGGCCACCGTCGGAGATCTCCTCCCACAGCGTATGGGCGGGATCGAGCGACTCGCGACTCTGGTCGACGTAGGCCGGCACGACGGTGTCGCCCACCCGGAGCGTGCCGGCGTCCGGCTGTTCCTGACCGGTGATCATGCGAAACAGCGTGGTCTTGCCGGCACCGTTCGGACCGATCACGCCGACGATACCGCCACGGGGTAGCGTGAAGTCCAGACCGTCGATCAAGAGTCGATCGCCGTATGCCTTGCGGAGCCCCTTCGCCTCGACCACGAGGTCGCCCAGTCGCGGCCCGGGCGGGATGGTGATCTGGGCCGCGCCCTGGCGCTGCTCCTGCGCCTGGTCTTCGGCCAGCAGCTGCTCGTAGTTGGTGACGCGCGCCTTGCTCTTGGCCTGCCGGGCGCGCGGCGCCATCCGCACCCACTCCAGCTCCCGCTGCAGCGTGCGCCGCCGCGCCGATACTTCCTTCTCCTCCTGCTCCAGGCGCTTGTCCTTCTGCTCCAGCCAGGACGAGTAGTTGCCTTCCCACGGGATGCCCGCGCCGCGGTCCAGTTCCAGGATCCAGCCGGCGACGTTGTCGAGGAAGTAGCGGTCGTGCGTCACCGCGACGACGGTCCCCGGGTACTCCTGGAGATGCCGCTCGAGCCACGCCACCGACTCGGCGTCGAGATGGTTGGTGGGCTCGTCGAGCAGCAGGAGGTCGGGCTGCTGGAGCAGCAGGCGGCAGAGCGCGACGCGGCGCCGCTCGCCGCCCGACAGTGGCCCGATCGGCGCGTCGGGCTCGGGACAGCGGAGCGCGTCCATCGCCATCTCGACCTGCCGGTCGAGTTCCCAGGCGTTGACGGCGTCGATCTGGTCCTGCAAGCGCCCCTGCTCCCCCAAGAGCTTCTCCATCTCCTGATCGGACATCGGCTCGCCGAGCTGCGTCGACACCTCCTCGAAGCGCGTGAGCAGCGCGCGGGTCGCCGCGACGCCCTCCTCCACCGCCTCGCGGACCGTCTTCTTCGGGTCGAGCACCGGCTCCTGCGGCAGGAGGCCGATGCGGGTGCCCTCGGCGGCGAACGCCTCGCCGGCGAAATCCCGCTCCTCCCCGGCCATCACGCGGAGCAGCGTGCTCTTGCCGGCGCCATTCGCGCCCAGCACGCCGATCTTGGCTCCGGCGTAGAACGAGAGCCAGATGCCCTTCAGGATCTCCTTGCCCTGCGGGGTGATCTTGCGGAGGTCCTTCATGGTGAAGATGAACTGCGGCATTGCGCCGTGTGTTCAATGTGACCGGCGGCGGCCTGTCAACGCGCCTGGCGGCGCCGATCTGGAGCGGCTGGCGCATGCATCTGCATTGCTCCCGCGTCTCGGGCAGACTGCGCTTCATGCACGCGCCGATGGCGGTCTATGGCTCGGTCCTCTCGTACTACACCGGCAAGCTGGAAGGGTACCTGCGCTACAAGGGCATTCCCTACCGCCTCGTCCGCTGGAGCGTCGCGGCGCAGCTCCGCGCCCGACGGAAGACGGGCGCCGCGCAGATCCCCGCCGTCGAGCTGCCCGACGGTCGCTGGATGACCGACACCACCCCGATGCTCGACTGGTTCGAAGCCCGGTACCCGGAGCCGGCCGTGATCCCCGCCGACCCGGTGCAGGCGTTCGCGAGCCGTCTCGTCGAGGACTACGCGGACGAGTGGCTATGGCGACCTGCCATGCACTACCGCTGGAGCTACCGGCGCGACGCCCTGCTGCGAAGCCGTGAGATCGTCGAGGAGATGACCGCCGCGATCCCGCTTCCCGCATCCGTCAAGCGAGCGCTCATGCGCCGGCGCCAGCACGGGAGCTACGTGCTGCGCGACGGCGTGACACGCCAGACGTGGCACCACGTCGAAACGTGCTACCTCGACACGCTCGACGCCCTCGAGGCGATCGTCGCCTCGCGGCCGTTTCTGCTCGGTGAGGCCCCGACCTTGGCCGACTTCGGCTTCTTCGCGTCGATGTTTCGCCACTTCAGCCAGGACCCGACACCGGCGGCGATCATGCGCGAGCGGGCGCCGGGCGTGTTCGAGTGGCAGGCGCGGCTCTGGAACGCGCGTCCGTCGACCACCGGCCGCCGGCTCGCAGACGGCGTGCCGCCGGACTGGGGGCCTCTCCTCGACCGCATCGGCTCGCAGTACCTGCCGTACCTGTGCGCGAACGCCGAGGCCTGGAAGGCGGGCGCGCGCCGGCACGACGTCGACATCGACGGCGTCCGCTACCGCGGGCTCCCGGTGTCCCAGTACCGGGTCTGGTGCCTCGAGCGGCTCCGCCGGCACTATGCAGCGCTGCCCGACCACGCGACGCCTCGGGCGCGCGCATTCCTCGAGGCGCACGGCTGCTTCGAGCCGCTCTTTCGCGTGGCGGACCCCGACTCGCGCTACGACGACTCGGCCGTTCCGTTCCGGGGACGCAAGGTCCACTACCACAACGCGCGGCGGTAGGGTGGGAGCATCCACTATCGCCCGGCTTTTCGGCCGAGCCACGATCACGTATCGTCCGGGGAGGACAGCGCGCCGCCCGCCGGGCGGCAGTCTTCGTCCGCGGGGAGGTGCATGACTGCCGCTCTCGAACAGGTTCGCGCCCGGGTCGCGTCGCAGAAGACGCTCCTGCCGTCCCTCTACGGGCAGATCGACTTCGACCGCATGCCGGAGCGGTTCACCGAGGACCCCTCCCAGGCGATCGTCCAGGATCGCGCGCCGGGGGGCGTCGCGGTCACCGACTACGAGCTCGACCTCGTGCGCGCCTATACCATGCTGGGCGACGTCGTCGCCGACGCCTACGCCGCCCTGATGCCGGCCATCCCCTTCCGCCGCCTGATCGACATGCTGCAGGAGGCGTGCGCCCGCGGCGTCGAGCAGGTGGCCGGCGCGCCGCCCGAACTGGTGGCGTTCATCCGCGACATGGAGCGGATTCCCGACTGGCTCGACATGAACCTGGTCCGCGAGGGCGCGCGGCTCGATCTCAACGCCACCGCCAACGTCTCGCCATTCGCCATCCGGGGCGCGTTCATCGCCACCTTCCTGAACAAGTACTCCGCGTTACCGATGGCGCTCACCGGCACCCTCAGCAACGAAACCGCCGCCCGGCGCGTCCGGGAAACCGCGCACTTCTTCGCCTGCACGGTGCTCCCCGGCGCGCTCGATCGGCACGGCGAGGGCTTCCTGGCGGCGGCGATGGTGCGGCTGATGCACTCGATGGTGCGCGTGAACGTGCTGCGCTCCGGGCGCTGGGACGCGTCGGTCTATGGCGTTCCGATCCCGCAGGTGGACCAGATGCCGGCGGGTCTGATCCCGATCTTCCTGCGCGCGTTCCGCCTGATCCGCGAGGGCCGCCGGACCTTCACGCCGGCCGAGCGCGCGCAGGTCGAGCTGGCGCGCTACCGCTGCTTCCTGCTGGGTTTGCCGGAGGACCTCCTCGCCGACACGCCCGAAGGCGTCGTGCGCATGATGACGGCCCGCAACACCACGTTGCGCAACGGCTTCGACGACCAGACCTGCGGCTCGCTGATCCGCGCCACGCTCGCGGCCTACCTCCCGCCCGACCGCAGCCTGGCGAACCGCCTCCACGATCAGCTCGAGCGCCGCTTCGCGAAGCTGGTGTTCGTGAAACACTTCCTCGGCGGCGACCGGGCGATCGCGCAAAAGATCGGCGTGCCGGTGGGCACGGTCGACCTGGCGATCGGGGGGCTGGTCGGCCTCGGCATCGCGCTGCACGTGCAGGCGTTCGAGCTGGCCGAACGCGTTCCGGGCGTGCGCGACGTCGCGACGGGAATATTGGTGCGGCGGGTGCGCCGGCAGCTCGGGCGCTACGGCCGGGCGCGGTTCACCAGCGACGCGGCGAAGTACAGGCCCGCGGCGGGTGCGACGGAGCCGACGACGGCCTGACGCGGGCCGTAACTTCGCCGCCGGCGTCGTTCCGCTCGCGCCTGGTTGCGGGAGAGTTTCTCGTTGACTCGTGGGCGCGTCGGACGGTAACGATCGTCTCGAGGACATCCAATGGGAAGGTTTTCGACTTCCGCGGCGGCGCTCCTCGTCACCTTGGCGGTGATGACCGGCGCGGATGCGGCGCAAGTGATCGTGCATCTCCCGGAAGACGCGGGAATCCGCGTGACGGACGGCTCGCCGCCCCCCGAGGGCCCGCGCATCGACTGCCCGCCGGACTGCGACCATGCGAGCCCGGGAGACGCCGTCGACATCTTCGATCTGCGGGTGGAGCCGGTGCTCGACCCGAGGACCAACGACCGCCCCTGGGACATCGTCGCCATGCCCGGATGCCGCGGCACGTCCGCCCTGCCGGCGGACAACGCCAGGTGCTCCCTCCCGTTCCAGGGAAACGTCGACGTCTACATCCAGGTGCAGTACCGGCCGATGCTGGCCGTGACCTACACGGGAACGTACGGCGGCCCGTTGAGCGGCTTCTTCATCACGGGGACGACGGCGCCGGGGTACCAGGGCGCGGGGACCAGCTTCTCGTGCGACATCACGCGAGACCCCCAGACCACCAGATGCGCGGGGCATTTCTCGGCGAACCAGCCGTTGGAACTGCGCAGCCCCTCGACCAACCGGGCCACCCTTCTCGCCGTGTCGCCGCCGTGCGGCGGCCCGATGTGCCAGTTCACGCTGACGGGTGACACCTGCATTCAGTACGAGTTCAAGAACGGCGATCCCGGATTCTTCCCCACGATCGCGCTGGCCGGTCCGGCGTGCCCCACGGGTCCCGGCACCAGCGGTGGCGGGAGCGGGGGCGGGGGACCGAACCCGCCCAGCCCGCCGACGCCCGTTCCGGACGCGTTGAAGGAGCTCAAGGACTACGCGCTGCAGCAGATGAGGGCCGAGTTCCAGCAGGTGTTGTATCCGTGCCTCGTGACCTCGTCGGGCGTCGCGACCTTCATCTCTCTGGCTCCGACCGGCCCCGCGATCCCGATCGTGGTCGGTGGAGGGCTCGTAGCAGCCGGTGGCCCGCTCTGCGCCAAGGGCATCGTGCGGCTCTACCAACTCCAGTTGATCTATAACGATCCCCCGAACTTCGACTTCGACACCATCACCCGCATCGCGTCGACCCAGCGCGCGACGCTGCCCCTCCCGTCGTGCGCCGGCACGTCGGGTGCCGATCGCCGCCTCTGCCGGCGCCTGGGACGGACGCTGCGGCGCCACGTCGCGAAGGACGATCGCGCGACGGCCGTCGCCGAGGCCCTCCGCACCACCGTCGAAAAGGCCAGCGGCGCGCTCGAAGCGGACGACGCACGCGCACTCCGCCGGCAGCTGAAGGTCGCCAAGAAGCGACGGAAGCAGCTCGACGCCGCGCTCGCCGCGCGCGGGAAGGCAGGAGCCAAAGTCGCGACCCTCCTCCGCGATGCGGGCGTGGGCATCCCGCTCGACGAGACCCAGTTCGATACCGCATCCGGGCTGGTGCTCGACGGGTTGGCCCAGCAGGGGGTCACCGACGCGACGGCGCGGGCCGCGCTGGGCGAAGCCCTGGCCGCTCGGTCGCTCGACGTGCTGGCGGTGCTCGGCCAGCCTGCACGCCGGACCGCCACCGGGAATCGCGGCGCGCAACAGTGACACGCTGGACGTTTGCGGGTCTTCTCGTGCGCCGGCGGCGCGCCGAACTCGCCGCGCTGGCCCTCCTCGCCATCGCGCTTCCGGGCTGCGGCGTCCCCGTGCGCTCGACCGCGGCCACGCGCTATCAGGGCATCCTGCTGAACGCCCGGAACCTCGGCGCCGAAGAGGTCGCCCGCCAGACCGCCGCCGATCCCACCGTCGCCCGCTACCTCGCGGAGCATCCCGACCCGGACTTCATCCTCACCGGCGCTCCCACGGACATGCAGCTGGTGTACGCCCGCCGGTCGGTGGTCGCGTTCTTCCTCCGGCCGGCACCCGACCAGCCGAGCACCGTCTCCGAGACCTCGCCGCTGCCGAGCGCGTTGCTGCAGATGCTTCCCCCGGACCTGCGCGCCGGCACCGCTGCGCCGCTGCAACCGCTCGGGCCGAGCTGCTGGACCGTGCCGGCCGACGGCCGGTCCTGCCGGACGTGCTGTCGCGGCCAGACGGCGTGCGTCGTGCAATGCCGGGCGTCCGGGCGCTGAAGGTCACCCGTCAGCGCGGCCGGAAGATCAGGAAGTACTGGTAGGGCAGGATCGAAGGCTCCCCGGCTAGCGTGAAGCCCGCCTCCTCCATCTCCGCCACCACCTGCTCGCGGGCGAGCTTGTGGCCCATCTCCGGCCCGACCGGGAGGGGCCGCTTCTGCCAGTCGATCACCGCGACGCGCCCGTCCGGCCGGAGCGCGCCGCGGAGCCCGCGGAAGTAGGCCACGCGGCCGTCGATGTGGTGATACGTGTCGACGACGAGGACCAGATCGACCGCCCGCGCCGGCAGCCGCGGCACGTCGCGCGACGTCAGCACGGGCACGACGTTGCGCAGGGCTTCCCGCTCCGCGCGATCGCGCAGCGCCGCGACCAGGTTGGGCTCCGGATCGACCGCGAGCACGCTCCCCGCGGGCCCGACCGCGCCCGCTAGATAGCGGCTGAAGTACCCCGTGCCCGCGCCCAGATCGGCCACCGTCTGCCCGCCCCGGAGCCCGAGCGCGGCGACCACTTCCGCGGGCTTCTGCCACGCGTCCCGTGCCGGATCGTCGAACACCTTCGACCAGGCGGACACGTCGTCGAAGCGGCGATGGGATGTGGCATGGTCGGGCCCGCGCGCCGCCACCGGCGCAACGAGGGCGATCGCGAGGAGGACGGCCAGCGAGCCGCATGACGACGACATGCCCGGCATCGTAGCACGGGACGCTTGCCTCCGCGGGACGGGGCGGATAGACCGCCGTCCTTTAGCCCCCACTGGAAGGAGTCTGCCCATGCGAACCCTCGTCGCCGCGTTGCTCGTGGCGGTCACCGTCGCGCCGGCCGTCCGCGCCGCCGACGTCAAACTCGAAACCGAAGACCAGAAGACGCTGTACGCCCTCGGCTTGGCACTCAGCCGCAACCTCGCCAACTTCAACCTGACGCAGGACGAGCTGGGCACGGTCGAAGCCGGCCTGACCGACGGCCTCTTCGCGAAGGACAAGAAAGTCGATCTGGACAAGTACGGCCCCAAGATCCAGGAGCTGGCCCAGACGCGCGCCAAGGCATCAGCAGACAAGGAGAAAGAGGCGGCAAAGCCCTACCTCGAGAAGATGGCCCAGGAGAAGGGCGCGAAGAAGCTCGACTCGGGCGTGATCTACATCGAGGAGAAGGCGGGCACCGGCGACGCTCCGAAGGCCACCGACAAGGTGAAAGTGCACTACACCGGCAAGCTGATGGACGGCACGGTGTTCGACAGCTCGGTCGAGCGCGGCCAGCCCGCCACCTTCCCGCTGAACCAGGTCATCAAGTGCTGGACCGAAGGCGTCCAGCAGCTGAAGCCCGGCGGCAAGGCCAAGCTGATCTGCCCGGCCGACCTGGCCTACGGCGACCGTGGCGCCCCGCCGCGCATCCCGCCTGGCGCCACACTGGCGTTCGACGTCGAGCTGATCGAGATCGTGAAGGAAGCGCCAGCGGCCACGAGCGCGCCGAAGCCCGCGGACCCCAAGGCCGCCGAGGCCAAGCCGGCGCAACCGAAGGCCACCGAGCCCGCGCACTGACGATTCGCGCCGGGCGGCGGGACCCCCGCCGTCCGGCGCGCGCGGGCTCAGATGTTGAGGCTGCGCTTGGCGACGCCCAGCGCGGCTTCCTTCATCGCCTCGGGCAGCGTCGGGTGGGCGTGGACCGTCCGCGCGAGGTCCTCGGCTGCTGGCGCCGTATTCGATCGCCAGCGCGGCCTCGGCGATCAGGTCGGATGCGCGCGGCCCGACGACGTGGATACCGAGAATGCGGTCGCTCGCCGCGTCGGCGACGATCTTGACGCCGCCGTCGGTCTCCCCGAGGCAGCGGGCCCGCGCGTTGGCCTGGAAGGGGAAACTGCCGACGCGGACGTCGATGCCGCGCTCCTTGGCCTGCTCCTCGGTGATCCCGACGCTGGCCAGCTCCGGCATGGTGTAGACCACGTTGGGAATGCGCTCCTAGTCGACGTGCACCGGCATGCCCGGCCATGCCCTCGACCGCGGCGACGCCGTCGTGCTCGGCCTTGTGGGCCAGCATCGGGCCCGCGATCACGTCGCCGATCGCGAAGACGCCCGGGACGCTGGTCTCGAAGCGCTCGTTCACCACGATGCGTCCGCGCTCGTCGAACGCCACGCCGAGCTCGCGCGCCCCCAGGCCGCCGGTGTACGGCCGCCGTCCGACCGCCACCAGCACGACGTCGGCATCGACCGCGGGCGGCCCATCCGACCCGGCCAGGGTCACGGCGAACGCCGTCGGCCGTCCGCTCGGCGCTCTGCGCCGGGTCGGAGAACCGGAACGCGAGCCCCTGCTTCGCCAGCGCGCGCTGGAGCTGTCTGCGCCATGGCGGCGTCGGCCCACGGCAGCATGCGGTCCAGGAACTCGACCACGAGCACCTCGGCGCCGAGCCGCCGCCACACCGAGCCCAGTTCGAGGCCGATCGGCGCCGGCGCCGATCACCACCAGCCGCTCGCGGCACCTCCGGAAGCGCGATCGCCTCGGTCGGAGCTGACGATGCGCTCGCCGTCGAACGGCAGCGCCGGGCAGCGCGGTGGGCTCGCTGCCGGTGGCGATCAGGACGCGCGCGGTGTCGACGACGGTCTCGCCGTCGGCGCCCGCGACGGCGACGCGCCCCGGCGCGAGCGAGCGCGGCCGGTCCCCGTGAGGCGCGTGATCTTGTTCTTCTTGAACAGGCCCGCGATGCCCTGCGTGAGCCCCCGCACGATCTGCTCCTTGCGCGCCATCATCGCCGGCAGGTCGAGCGTGACGCCGCCGCGTCGTGCATGCCGTGCACCGCGAGCCCGTCGCGCGCGAGCGCGAAGTGCTCGCTCGAGTCGAGCAGCGCCTTGCTCGGGATGCAGCCGACGTTGAGACAGGTGCCGCCGAGCGGCGGGTCCTTCTCGACGCAGGCGACCCGCATGCCGAGCTGCGCGGCGCGGATGGCGCGCCGGTAGCCGCCGGCCCCGAGCCGATGACGACGAGATCGTAGCGCTCGTCGGCCATCAGACGTCGAGCGAGGAGCACGCGCTCGGGTCCTCGAGCCGCTCCTTCACGCGCACCAGGAAGGTCACCGCCTGCTCGCCGTCGACGATGCGGTGATCGTAGGACAGCGCCACGTACATCATCGGCCGGATCACGATCTGGTCGCTCGACCGACGACCGGCCGCTTCTCGATCTTGTGCATGCCGAGGATGCCGCTCTGCGGCGGGTTGAGGATCGGCGTCGAGAGCAGCGAGCCGTAGACGCCGCCGTTCGAGATCGTGAAGGTGCCGCCCGAGCAGGTCGTCGATCGCGAGCTTGCCGTCGCGGGCGAGCCCGGCGAGCCGGCCGATCTCCCGCTCGAGGTCCGGCGAACGAGCGCAGATGGGCGTCCCGCACGACCGGCACGACCAGGCCGCGCTCGGTGCCGACCGCCACGCCGAGGTGCACGACGCTGCCGGTAGACGATGTCGTCGCCGTCGATCTCCGCGTTGAGGGCGGGGATCTCCAGCAGCGCCGCAATGCAGGCGCGGCGCGAAGAACGACATGAAACCGAGACCGACGCCGTGCTTCTGCTGGAAGCGGTCCTTGTACTGCGGCCCGGAGCGCCAGCAGCGCGCTGCATGTCGATCTCGTTGAACGTGGTGAGGATCGCGGCCGTGTGCTGCGCCGCCACCAGCCGCTCGGCGATGCGCTTGCGGATGCGGCTCATCGGCACGCGCTCTTCGCCGGCGGCAACGGGCCGCGACGGCGCGGGCGGCGCGGGCGGCGTCGGCGTGTGTGCAACAGGCGGCGGCGCGACGACGACCTTGGCGAGCGTCGCCCGCCGTTCCAGGTGCGTGAGGACGTCGCCCTTGGTGAGACGCCCCCCCTTCCCCGAGCCCGCGATCGCTGCCGGATCGAGGTCATGCTCGGCGAGCAGGTTGCGCACGGCGGGGCTGAGCGGGCCGACCGGCTTCGATGCGGCCGGCGGCGCGACGGTGGGTCGCGGCGCCCCCGCGAGCGGTGGGGTGGACGCAGCCGCGGGCGCTGGCGCGTCGGGCGGCGCAGCGGATGGCGAACCGCCGGCGCCCTCTTCGATGCGGGCGACGACGTCGCCGGGCGTCACCGTCTCGCCCTCCCGCTTGACGATGCGGAGCACGCCGGCCCGCTCCGCCGGAAGCTCGGTGCTGGCCTTGTCGGTCTCGATCTCGAGCAACACGTCGTCCGGCGCAACGGCGTCGCCGTCCTGCTTCGCCCACCGCGCGATGATGGCCTCGGTGACCGACTCGCCGAGACTCGGGATCCGCACCTCGAACATCGTTCCCCTCTTCCCGCGCGCTCAGGCGCGCGCGAACGCGCGGTTCACCAGGTCCGATTCTTCGGCCTGATGGACCTTGAACGAGCCCGTGGCCGGACTGGCCGCGGCGTCGCGGCCGACGTACGTGAGCCGCCGCCCCTCGAGCATCGGCTCGAGCAGCGGCTGCACGAACCGCCAGGCGCCCATGTTCTCCGGCTCTTCCTGCACCCAGTAGACCCGCTCCGCCTGCGGGTAGCGCGCCAGCACGGCGGCGAGCTCGCGGCGCGGCAACGGATAGAGCTGCTCGACCCGGACGATGGCCGCGCTGTCCACGCCACGGTCGGCGCGCCCGGCGAGCAGCGCGTAGTAGATCTTCCCGCTGCACAGGAGCACGCGGCGAACGGCGGCCGGATCGATCGCCACCTCGGCTTCGGCCTTCCCCGCGACCGCGATGTCGTCCAACACGGGCTCGAACCGGCCCTCGCTGAAGTCGCGCGTCACCGACACCGCGAGCTTGTGGCGCAGCAGACTCTTCGGGCTCATCACGATCAGCGGCTTGCGGAACCGCCGGTGCATCTGCCGCCGCAGCGCATGGAACAGCTGCGCCGGCGTGGTCAGGTTGCACCACCTGCATGTTGTCCTCGGCGCAGAGCTGCAGGTAGCGCTCGAGCCGGGCGCTCGAGTGCTCCGGCCCCTGGCCCTCGTAGCCGTGCGGCAGGAGCAGCACGATACCGCTCATGCGCTGCCACTTCGATTCCGAGCTGGCGATGAACTGGTCGATGATCACCTGCGCCCCGTTCGCGAAGTCGCCGAACTGCGCCTCCCAGACCACCAGCTTGCTCGGGTCGGCCAAGCTGAAGCCGTACTCGAAGCCGAGGCACGGCGTTCTCCGACAGCATGCTGTCGATCACCAGGAAGTTCCCCTGCCCGGGACGGATGTTGGCGAGCGGCACGTAGCGCGCGCCGGTCTCGACGTCGTGGTAGACCGCATGCCGGTGGCTGAACGTGCCGCGGCCGGTGTCCTGCCCGCTCAGTCGCACCGTGGTGCCCTCGAGCACCAGCGACCCGAACGCCAGCGCCTCGCCGCCGCCCCAGTCGATCGGTCCGCCCTCACGCACCGCGGCCGCACGCTGCTCCATGATGCGCAGCACCTTGGGGTTCACGTGGAAGCCGTCGGGGACGCGCACGAGCGCGGCCGCGATCTCGTGCAACACCGGTTCGGGCACGGCGGTGTTCGCGCTCCAGTCGTCGCCCGCCCAGCCGAGCCCCTTCCACAAGCCCCCGAAGACGAAGATCTGCTGGCGCGGCATGAAGTCGCGCGCATAGCTCTGCGCGTCGACGAGCAACTCGCGGAACTCCTTGATACGGCGGTCGGCGTCCTCGGCGGCGAGCACGCCCGCCGCAACCAGACGGTCCCGTACTGGGTCAACGGCGAGGGGTGCGCCGCGATCGTGCGGTACATCACGGGCTGCGTGAACGTCGGGTCGTCCAGCTCGTTGTGCCCGTGCTTCCGGTAGCAGACCAGGTCGATGAAGACGTCCTTGTGGAAGCGCTGGCGGAACTCGATGGCGAGCCGCGCCGCCTGCACGGCGGCCTCCGGATCGTCGCCGTTCACGTGGAACACCGGGCCCTGGATGACCTTCGCCACGTCGCTGGGATACGGCGTGAACCGGAAGGACTCCGGCGACGTCGTGAAGCCCGATCTGGTTGTTGACGATGATGTGGATGGTGCCGCCCGTCCGGTAGCTTTCCAGCTCCGACAGCCAGAGCGTCTCCGCCACGATCCCCTGACCGGTGAACGCGGCGTCGCCGTGCATCAGGATCGGGCATCACCCGCCGCCGTTCGGTGTCGCCCAGGTGGTTCTGCTTGGCCCGCACCATGCCCTCGATGAGCGGGTTCACCGCTTCGAGGTGGCTCGGGTTGAAGCTGAGCGAGAGGTGGACTTTGCGGCCGTCCGGCGGTGGTGTGATCGCGCGAGTAGCCGAGGTGGTACTTCACGTCGCCGTCGCCGGTGGCCTCGCGCGCGAGTAGGCTGCCCTCGAACTCGGCGAGCACCATTTCGTAGGGCTTGCGCAGCACGTTGACGAGGACGTTCAGCCGGCCGCGGTGCGGCATGCCGAGCACGATCTCCTCGACGCCGGTGGCGGCGCCCTTCTCGACGAGCTCGTGCAGGATGGCGATCAGGGACTCGCCGCCTTCCAGCGAGAACCGCTTCGCCGTGGGGTAGCGGGCCTGCAGGAACTGCTCGAAGCCCTCCCCCTGCACCAGCTGCTCGAAGAGACGGCGGCGGTCGTCATCGGTCAGCTCGGGCGTGTTGCAGGCTCGGCTCCATGCGTTCCTGGAGCCACTGCCGTTGCTCGCGGTCGGGGATGTGGAGGTACTCGACGCCGAGCGTGCGGCAGTAGGTGGCTTGCAAGCGAGCGATCAGATCGCGCAGCGAGACGGCTCCGATCCCACGAAAGCTCCCCGAGTCGACGACGAGATCGAGGTCGTCCTCGCCGAAGCCGAACTCGGAGGGATCGAGCAACGGATGGCCCGCCGGCGGCGGCGCCAGCGGGTTCAGATGCGCGACCAGATGGCCCAGCTCGCGGTACGAGTGCACCAGGTCGAAGACCCCGAGCACGGGAGCCACCGCTTCGACCAGCGTTTCCGCCGGATGCCCGCCGTCTTCGCCGGGCCCCGGCGTCTGCTGCGCGGTCTCGGCCACGGCGTCGATCCCGTTGCCCTGCTGCCCACCCAGCTCGAAACCGGCGAAGAACAACGCCCAGCTCTCGTCGACCGACGCGGGATCGTCCTTCCACCGCTGGTACTGTTCCGCGACGTAGTCCTTGTTGGCGAGCGCCAGTCCTTCGATCCCCTTCATGACGACGGCCTTTCTTTTACCGGGCGCGCCGAGCGATGGCCACCCGGTGACCGTCAGTCGCCCGCTTGCCGGAGGCGGCGACGATGATGGATGCCGATGGCCGCCAGGCACGCCTCGAGCGCGGCCTCGGGGTCGTCGCCCTCGCCCACCGGCCGCAAGCCGGCGGGGTCGGCGCGATCGACGGCCACGGCGAAGAAGGGCGCCGCCGCCCCGCCCTTCAACACGCGACAGACCTGGACGTCCCAGCAGGCCTGCTCCTGGCCGTCGAAGTCGAACGCCACCTGACACTCGCCCACGACGGCCGCCGCCTCGACCATGTGGTCGGTGAACCGCACCCGGCTCCAGTCGATCCCGCCCACGACCCACTCAGCCGGGCTGCTCGCGCCGCAGGTGGACGTCGCGCTGCGGGAACGGGATGACGATGCCGCCGGCACGCAGGGCCGTCAGGATCGAGAGGCCGAGCCGGCTGCGGGTCTGCAACCACTCCTCGTAGCGCGCCGTCCACACCCGGACCTGGAAGTTCAGGGCACTGTCGCCGAAGCCGACGAACAGCACCAGGGGCGCGGGCTCCGGGAGCACGCCCGGATCGGCCCGCGCGGTCTCGGACAGGATCGCCAGCACCCGATCCGGGTCGCTGTCGTATGCGACGCCGACGTCGAGGTCGATGCGCCGCATGCGATCCGAGAGCGTCCAGTTCGTCACCTGATCGGACACCAGGTCGGCGTTCGGCACGATGACCTCGGCGCCGTCGAAGGTGCGCACCGTGCTCGAGCGGATGCCGATGCGCCGCACTTCGCCGATGAGCGCGCCGAGTTGCACCGAGTCGCCCAGCTGGATGGGCCGCTCGAACAGCAGGACCAACCCCGACACGAAGTTGTTCACCACGTTCTGGAGGCCGAAGCCGACGCCGACGCCGAGCGCGCCGGCGACGATCGTGATGCGGGTGAGGTCGATGCCGAGCGCCCCGAGGCCCAGC
This sequence comes from uncultured delta proteobacterium, assembly GCA_963851365.1. Classification (GTDB taxonomy): domain Bacteria; phylum Desulfobacterota; class Binatia; order DP-6; family DP-6; genus CAVQLX01. Next base: position 622,081 of record CAWKPA010000005.1, read on the forward strand.
AGGAACCCGAAGAACAGGACCAGGTAGTGGGCGATGCTCGACAGCGCCGTCGAGACGCCCCGGGCGAGATCGATCCGGGAGAAGACGTCGTCCTCCAGCACGGCGCGGAGCGCGGCCGACAGCTGGAACGCGAGCCACACCACGACGGCGAACGCCAGCAGGTCGCCGAGGGACACCGACACCGCGCCCCATCCCACCTCCGTCCCCAACACCGCGGCCAGGCGGTCCGTGATGGGGCCGACCACCGACAGCGTGGTCGCCATGCTGACCGCCCAGAGAGCGATGCCGGCCAGGCGCACGGCGCGCTGCAGCCAATGCTCGAGGCGCGGGCGATTCTCCTGGACGGCGCGCAGGAGGCGCAACGGACGCACCCGCAGCGCCACGCCGAGCATCGCGTCTGCGATACGAACCAGGGCGAAGAGGATCAGTCCCGACAGCGCCACGCTGATGACCGTGAACTCGGCCAGGCGGGCGAGCCGCGTGTAGCCGAGCATCGCCGCCCCGGAGGCGAGCACGGCGAGTCCCGCCACCGCCAGCGTGCCGCGGCGCCAGCGCTCGCGGGCCACCTCGTCGGCCACATGCACGCTGCCATGGCGATGCAGCCAGACGGCGGCCACGATCAGCGCCAGGAGCTGGAGCTGCAGCACCGCCTGCTCCAGCAACGGCACCGAGGCGATCAACGTCCGGAACAGATCCACCACGTGGAAGCCGGCGACGATCCAGACCGCAGGGACCAGCGCCGGCGGGACCAGATCGGCGATGAGCCGGATGATCGGCACCAGCACCGCCAGCACCAGCACCCCTTGCACGATGCGCGGCTCGACCGGGCGGGTCGCCATCAGGATCAACAGCGCGAGCAGCGCGGCTGCCGCCCAGGGATGCGCGAGGGGGCGGAAGCGCCACGCCAGATCGTCGTCCAGCGCACTCCACCGCCTGGCGCGCCGTCCCATCCACGTGAGCCCGAAGCCGAGCCCGATGAACAAGACGAAGTTGGCCAGGCTGTTCTCGCCGTGCTCGGCCAGGAAGATGCGCGCCAGGGGAATCTCGCCGCCCAGCGATTGTCCCGTCTGCCCCTGAACGCGTCCCCAGGCGTCGCCGCGGGTGAAGAACTCCCAGAGGGGGACGCCGTCGCGCTCGAAGAAGTTCCCCAGCCGGTCGCGGCGGTCGGCCTGCACCAGCTCGAGCATTTCGATGGCCCGGGCCTGGATCCGCGCCACCCGATCCTGCAGGCTGAGCACGTGCGACCGGCGCGCGGCAATGTGGTCCCGGACCTTGACGGCCATGTCGAGGACCTCCGCGATGCGTCGGAGGGTCGCCTCCGGCGCGCCCGCGGCGGTCGCCGCCTCTTGTGTCGCGACCCATTGCAGCCGGATCGCGTCGAGCGACGCCAACGACCGCTCGAGCAGCTCCGCCCGCCGCGTGAGGAGCTCCACCCAGCTGAGCGCCTGCTCGCCGATCCCCTCCCAGGGACCGAGCAGTCCGTCGATCGCAGCCAGCGTCGGCGTCTCGCCGAGGATGCGATAGGTCTGCTCGACCGCGCCGGAGACCCGTTGCTCGAGCCGCGGCAGCCGCGACTCGATCGAGGCGACGGCGTCGAGCGGTCGCGCGCTGGCCTCGAACGTCCGCAGCCGGGCGACCGCGCCCTCGGCCTCGGACGCCACCTGGGGCACCGCGATCGGCTCCGGCGCGGGCGCCGCAGCCGCGGCGGATGGTTGGGCCACACCGGCGGCGGGCGCGGCCGCAGTCTGCGCCGAGGCGGCTGCGCCGCTACAGGCAAGCGCCGTCACGAGCCATACGGCCCACCAAGACCTCCGCATCGGGTCAGGAGGGTAGCAGAAGGCGGGTGGATTTGCCTTGGCGAGGGGGCCGGCCGTAGAACCGCCGTCGTGACGTCCGACCGCCTGCTGCTGCTCGACGACGGCCGCGCCGTGGATGCGCCTGCCCGCTTCCTGGGGGACTGCGTCCGCCTCGCCCCTGAGGCGGTCGCCGCGACCGTGGGCTGGACCCTCAAACCGCAGGGCCTCTGCCGTGGCGACGCCTGCATCCCGGTGCGCCCCGAGCACGCCCTGGTGCACGACGGCGCCATCGACCTGGCGGCGCTGGCCACGCTGCTCGACCGCCCGCTCGCCCTGGATATCCCCGAGCGGGTCGCCTGGCTCGGCGCGTCGGCGGCCGAGCGCGGCGCCCGCCTCGCGTCGCTCGATGCGCCGGACTTCACCCTGCCCGACCTCGACGGCCACCCGCACGCGCTCACGGACTTCCGCGGCCGCAAGGTCTTCCTGCTGGCATGGGCGTCCTGGTGAGGATGCCGTTACGACCTGCCGGTCTGGCAGGCCCTGCAGGAGGAGCTGCGCGACGCCGGACTCGCCGTCGTGACGGTGGCGCTCGACCGCTCGGCCGATGACGCCCGCCCATGGCTCGAGGCGGCCGGTGCCACGCACACCGCGCTGATCGACAGCGAACACCGCGTCGCCGACCTCTACGGCATCGTCAACGTGCCGACCGGCGTCTGGATCGACGCGCACGGTCGCATTGTACGGCCGAACGACGCCGTCTTCGGCAGCGACACGTTTCTCGAGCTGCACGGCCGGCCGGCCGAGCCGCACCTGAACGCGCTGCGGGCCTGGGTGCGGGATGGCGTCCTCCCCTTCGGCGACGACGCCGCCGTGCGGGCCCACCAAGCGCTCCCGACGGCCGCGGAACAGCAGGCGCGCGCCGAGTTCGCGCTCGCCTGGCACCTGCACCGGGCCGGACGGCCCGACGCCGCCGAGCGACACTTCATCCGCGCGGGCGAGCTCGCGCCGCACGACTTCACCATCCGGCGCGGCTCCATGCCGATCCGCGGTCAGGACCCCATGGGCGCCGATTTCGCCCCCCTCTTCCAGGAGTGGGTGGAGGCGGGCGCGCCCTACTATGCGCCGATGACGCGGCCCCGTCGCGACTGACGAGAACGCCGGCGGACCCCGCACCCGGGGTCCGCCGGCTCGCGCATTACGGGAAGCTGACCGACTGCACGACCGTGTTCGAACGATCGTAGAAGTCGACCGTCGCCTTCGGGGTCGGCGTATCGGTGACGCTCACCACCGCCGCGTTGAACCGGTCGATGTCGAATTGCGTGATCTGCGTCAGCAGCGCGGGCAGGAACGGCAGTTGGCCCGCGATCGAGGGCGGCAGCTCCCGGAAGATGGGATCCATGCCGACGGCCCCGCCCACGACCTCCGGCACCGGCTGCGACGGCCCGATGCTGACCCGGTCCTCGGAGATCACGATGCCGTGCAGGTCGGTGGAGAGCCACACCACGTTCGGGATCCGATCGCTCTGATCGAGATCGCCGTTCGGGTCGAGGATGAAACCGAGCAGACCATCGCGCTCTTCGGGATAGCCGATCCAGAAGTCGTAGGGCTGGAAGAACAGGTTCGTGATCGGCGGCCCGTTCATGATGAACTTGAAGGTGGCCGTCGAGTTCTCCAGGCCGCTCTTGAGCCAGGCCAGCTGGGTGGCGCCCAGGACCGTCCGGCCAGGGGTGGCGAGCGCCGCCGTGCATGCCGCATCGGGCAACGCCAGTTCACCGGTGGTGCAGGTGGTGTCCGTGTCGGTCAGGACATAGCCGCTCTCGCCCGGGATATTGCAGCAGGTGTACTTCGCCGATCGGTACGAGCGCAGGTCGATGATGAAGAACTCCGCCAACGTGCCGAACTTGAAGCTCCGGTAGAGCTGTGTCGGATCGCCGCCGTCTTCGCGGATGGGGTTGTATTTCCGGAAGGCGTAGTTGCCGTTCGCCACCTTGGTGGCGTACGCGGGCACCGTGCCGGCGACGTCGTTGCGCGACTCGTGGTCGTCCCACATGACGTACGTGCCGGTGGACTGCATCATCTGCCGCAGCGCCCGGTCGGCGCGGTTCTCGCGGTACTTGCCGTAGTAGTCTTCCTTCGACACCGACACCCCGGTGCCGGAGCGCGGGTCGTCGCCATAGATGGTGTCACCGATGAAGAACCAGGCGTCGACGTTCTGGAGACGAATCGGGTCGAGCACGGTGAAGGGCCGGAAGTAGGCGTTGGCGTCGCCCGTCCAGCCGATGCGGAACGCCTGCGTGGCGCCAGGCGCGGGGAGCGTCTTCACCCGCCCCGTCGGGCTCGTGTCGGCCCCCTGGCGGAAGCGGTAGAAGTACTCCGTGAAGGCGCTCAGCAGCGAGACTTCGACCTTGACGGTGCCGTCGTCGCCCACCGTGGGCGTCGGCACGGCGACCGTCTGCACCCCGCTCGCGAACGTCGCATCGGTGGTGACGTCGAGGAAGCCGCCGCTGTTCTCGTCCGGGAATCGGGTCCAGAAGATGGCTGCCGAATCCGTCGCGTCGCCGGCGGCGACGCCGTCGACGAAGGCGGACGGCTCCACGCCGGGGTAGCCGATCGCCAGGGTGCGGTCGCTGACCGCCGCCGCCGCGTCCGTCATGCAGCGGATGACGCGATCGAGCGCCGGGACGGTGTTGTTGTTGGTGACCGGCGTGTCGCGCTTGAACGTGACGTAGAGGAATTGCTCGCACGGCGGCCCGAAGGCGAGCTTCGGCGCGACGGTGGCGGACACCTGGGCCTCGGTGCACTTCTTGCGGATCCCGAGATCGAGCTTCGCGCGCTGCTTCTCGACGGCCGCGACCGCGGCGGCGTCCGGACATGGGCCGGACAGCGCCCCCTTGGCGAGCTTCTCGTTGCACTTGAGGAGCTGTTTGTGGCGCGCCACGGCATACTTGCCCACCGCCTTGCCGAGCCCGGCCTGACACTTCTGGAGGTCGGCGTCGCCCGCCGGCGCCGTGCCGACGTCCTCGTAGACGGTGAAGGCGAGCGTGTCGGCGTTGAGCACGACCGAGTCGGCGTCCTGCACGGGCGCCGCGATACAGTCGGCCAGCGCCGCCGGGCTGGCCGCGCTGTCGTCGCACGCGGGTCCGATCGGCGGCAGCGGGCTGACGCCGGCGCACGCCTTGTCGAGTTTGGTCGCGATCTTGGTCGTCGCCTTGTCCAGCTTCGCACTGGTCGCGCCGTCGGTGACGGCGAGGCACGTGCCGCCCGGACAGTCGGCGCCGGTCCGACACGGCATGCCCGGCTCGGCGGACGCCGCGTCACATTGCGGCCGACACACCGTGGCGGGCGGCAGCTTGCCCTTCGCGCGGCCGTCCTCGCACTTGGCGATCGTCTTCCAGCGCGTGCCGAGCAGCTTGCCACTCTCCTTGCCGATGGCCTTGGTGCAGCCGGCGGCGTCCGCTCGGGCGAGGGACGGGGCTGCGAGCAGCAGCGCGATCACGAGCGACGATAGGCCTCGAAACATGTCGATCCCTCCCTGTGCGACGACGGTGCGCACGGACCGTGCGCCCTCGGGTAGGCCTTCCCACACTTCGCCGCCAGCCGGCAAGGGGCTCCCGCTGCCGGTGGGATCAGGTCGCACCACGTGTCACGGTGTGGGGATGCATGGTGCAGCATACGTCATCCTGGGGGCCACCGGCGGCATCGGCTCGGCGCTCTGCCGGCGGCTCGCCGCGCGCGGCGCGCGCCTGACCGTCGCGGCACGCGACGCTCGACGGGTGGATGCGCTCGCGACCGAGCTCGGCGCCCACGGCGTCACCATCGACGCGACCTGCGCCGCGCACGTCGACCGCTGCATCGGCGAGGCGCTGGAGCAGCACGGGCGGCTCGACGGCGTCGCGCATTGCGTCGGGTCGCTGCTGCTGAAGCCCGCCCACCTGACGACCGACGACGAGTGGGCGGCCGTGCTGGCCGCGAACCTGACCTCGGCCTTCCTCACCGTACGCGCCGCCGTGCGGGCCATGACCCGGACGGGCGGCGCCGTGGTCCTGACCTCGTCGGCCGCGGCGCGGCTCGGCCTCGCGAACCACGAGGCCATCGCCGCCGCCAAGGCGGGCGTGCAGGGGCTGGTGTTGTCGGCGGCGGCGTCCTACGCGAGCCGCGGCATCCGCGTGAACGCCGTCGCGCCCGGCCTGGTGCGAACGCCGCTGACGGCGCGCCTCACCGCCAACGACGCGAGCGCCAAGGCATCGGCCGCCATGCACCCGCTCGGCCGGATCGGCGAGCCGGACGACGTGGCGTCGGCGATCGCGTGGCTGCTCGACCCCGACCAGGGTTGGGTGACAGGCCAGGTGCTCGGCGTCGACGGCGGCCTGGGCACGGTGCGATCGCGCAGCTAGCCACGGGCGGCGATTGCTGCGGCTGGTCGGATACGCTAGCCACGAGCGGCCGTGCCGCGCGCACACCGAACCAACGACGTGATGGACCAACCGCGAGCGAAGACCCCGGCCGACCCCGCCCCCGGACCCGGCGACGGGGGGACGCCGGTCGCGGATCGCATTCGCGCGCGGATCGAGCGCGCCGGCGGGCGGTTCCGGGCGAACGACTGCATCGCCGATTACCTGCAGGCCGGCGAGCTCGACGCACTCCAGGCGGAGATCGAGGCGAAGGTCGGCGACGTCTTGCGCGCGCTCGTCATCGACACCGAGCACGACCACAACACGCAAGACACCGCCCGCCGTGTTGCGAAGATGTACCTGCGCGAGGTCTTCGCCGGCCGCTACACGACGCCGCCCGTGGTCACCGAGTTCCCGAACGTCGCGCGACTGAACGAGCTCATGATCGTCGGTCCCATCACCGTGCGCAGCGCCTGCTCGCATCACCTGTGCCCGATCATCGGGCGCACCTGGGTCGGCGTCATGCCGAACGAAAACTCCGCCCTGATCGGCCTGTCGAAATACGCCCGCCTCGTCGAGTGGGTCATGACCCGGCCACAGATCCAGGAAGAGGCGATCGCGTACCTCGCCGACCTGCTGCAGGAGAAGATGCAGCCCGACGGCCTGGCGATCGTCATGAAGGCGGATCACTCGTGCATGCAGTGGCGGGGCGTCCGGGACATGGACTCCAAGATGACGAACAGCATCATGCGCGGCGCCTTCCTGAAGAACGCGAACCTGCGGCGCGAGTTCCTCGCGCTGCTCGCCGACTCCGGGCGCTGAGGCGCCGGCATGCTGGTCCGTCTGGTCTACGCGAGCCGCGCGGTGGGGGCGATCGACGACGCCCTGATCCAGTCGATCCTCGCGAGCTCCGAGCTGTACAATCCCGACCACGGCATCACCGGCCTGCTGTGCACGCATCCGGGCGAAGACGTGTTCCTGCAGGTGATCGAGGGCCCCCGGCGCGCCGTCAACGACCTGTACGGCAGCATCGTGCGCGATCCACGGCACACCGAGGTCACGCTGCTCGACTACGCCGAGGTGCAGGAACGGCGCTTCGCGAGCTGGAAAATGGGCAGCGTCGACCTGAAGAAGGTCAACCTGAGCACCATCCTCCGCTACTCGGAGCGCCCGGTCCTGACACCGTTCGCGATGAGCGGACAGGCTGCGCTCGCGCTCCTCGAAGAGCTGGCGGCCACCGCGGCGATCGTCAGCCACACCGAGCGCTGAGCCGCCCGCGCGGGCCGTCAACCAGAGCCGGCGCGCACGTCGACCTGGGCATCGGACACCGACGCGTCCGCCATCAGCACCTGCCCGAGTCCCACCGCGACGAAGGCCACCACCGTCAGGACCAGGTCGCCCGTCGACTCGGCGACGAGCAGCATGCTCGCGAGCGGAATGCGGTACCCGCTACCGAGGAAGCAGGCGCCGCCCAGCAACGGCAGGAAGGTGCTCTCGGTGCGTCCGAGCCCCGTCGCGACCAACTGGCCGAGGAACACCCCCGTCACCGCGAGCGACGTGAAGACGCCGCCCCCGCCGCCGCCGAAGACGCAGGCGAGCGTACCCGCCGTGCGGATCAGCAGCGCGGCGGCGATCACCCATGCCGCGTGCGCACCGCCCTCGAGCCACGCCGCCGCGACGAGCGACGCCCCGAACAAGGCAGATGGCGACTCGAGCCCCTGCGAGCCGCCGCCCGCCACCGTCGCGACCGCGGCCAGTACGCGCCCGGGCAGCTCGCGCAGCACGATCCGCCCGCGCGGGTCGTGGACGACGTGGATGTAGACCTCGGCGGTCGGCGGCCGCAGGACACGCGTGACGCGCCGCACGACCACCGCGGTGATCGCCAGCGCCACCAGCGACGGCAGCGCCGGCCAGGCACCGGGGAGCGCCGCCAGCCCCCGCAGCGCCTGTCCCTCCACCAGCCACGACGCCGCCGCGACGCCAGCGCCCGTCGCCGTCCCGATCGCCGCGGGCACGACGACGTGCGCCAGCAGACGCCGGCCCACCGGTCCCTGTGCGTCCGGCACCGTCACGCGAGAAAGAAGCGGCCCGCCGGGTTCTCGGTTTCGTCCACCCAGTCGAAGCCGATGGCGTCGAGGCGGGCCCGAAGCGCGTCGCGCTCTGGCGCCGGCACCTCCAGCCCGCAGAGCACGCGCCCGAAGGCTGCCCCGTGGTTGCGATAGTGGAAGAGCGAGATGTTCCAGCACGACCCGAGCTGCGAGAGAAACTGGAGGAGCGCGCCGGGCCGCTCGGGGAAATCCACCGCCACCCGCACCTCGTCGCGCGCTGCGGTGGCGCGGCCACCCACCATGTGCCGGACGTGCGTCTTCGCCAGGTCGTTGTCGCTCAAGTCGACGCAGGCGTACCCCTGCGCCGCCAGGTCGCCGGCAAGCGCGCGCGCAGCCTCCTGCCCCGCCACCTCGACGCCGACGAACACATGGGCCTCGCGGCGCGACGACAGGCGGTAGTTGAACTCGGTCACGCTGCGCGAACCCAGCGCCCCGCAGAACGCGAGGAACGCGCCGGGACGCTCGGGGATCGTCACGGCGAAGATCGCCTCACGATGCTCGCCCACCTCCGCGCGTTCGACCACGTAGCCGAGGCGAGCGAAGTTCATGTTGGCGCCGGACGCGATGGCCACCATGGCACCGCCGCCAAGTCCGTCGCCGCGCACGGCGCGCTTCAGCCCCGCCAGGGCCAGCGCGCCCGCCGGCTCGAGCACCGTGCGGGTGTCGAGAAAGGCGTCCTTGATCGCCGCGCAGATCTCGTCCGCGGTCACCACGAGGCAGCCGTCGAGGTACCGCCGGCAGAGCGGGAAGGTGAGCTCGCCGGGTTCCGCCACCGCGACGCCGTCCGCGAAGATCCCGACGTGCTCGCGGCGAACCCGGCGCCCGAGGCGGAGCGACTGCGCCATCGCGTCCGCCTCGTCCACCTGCACGCCGAACACCCGCACCGCCGGGCGGATCTCCTTGACCGCCACCGCCACGCCGGCGGCCAGCCCGCCCCCACCGATCGGCACGAAGACGGCCGCCAGGTCGCGCGGCGCCTGCAGGAGCAGCTCGAGCCCGACGGTCCCCTGCCCGGCGATCACGTCGACGTGGTCGTAGGGCGGGATGACGGTCATGCCGGTGTCGCGCGCCACCGCCGCGCAGTGGGCGGCGGCGTCGGCGTACTCGTCGCCGACCAAGTCGAACGCGGCGCCGAGGCGGCGCACCGCCTCCACCTTGATCGACGGCGTGGTGCGCGGCATCACGATGCGGCTGCGGAGCCCGAGCCGCGCGGCCGCGGCGGCGACGCCTTGGGCGTGGTTGCCCGCCGACGCGGCGATCACGCCCGCGCGGCGCGCGGCGTCGTCGAGCGCCGCGATCGCGTTGTAGGCGCCGCGCAGCTTGAACGAGAAGACCGGCGTCTCGTCCTCGCGCTTGAGCCACACCGGGCAACCGAGCCGCTCGCTCAAGGTCACCGCCCGGTCGAGCGGGGTCGGGGCCGGGAGCACCTCGGAAACCCGGGCATCGAAGACCCGGCGCAGCATGTCGTCCATCGGCCGGCCTCGCTCCGCACCGCCCTAGCGGACCGCCGCGGGCGGCGCCAGCGGGCGCCCGGGCGCCACTCACCGAGGCGGCCGCCGCGGCTCCACGAGCTGTCGGGCGTAGAGCTTCGGCGAGCCGCCGGCCCGGAAGAGTCCGCGGCTCGCGTCCGCGCCGCCGCGCCACGGCTGGTCGAACCCCTCGTCGTGGGCAAAGGGGATGCCGCGGCTCGCCAGGCATGCAAAGTAGGCCCGCTGCGCGTGCTCACCGGCGCCGGGGGCGCCGGCGGTGGGCAGCCCCGCCGCCAGCACGACGACGCGACCCGCCGGCACACGCGCCCGCAGCCTCTGGTAGTCGGCCATGGTGGCGCCGCACGCCTCCTGCGCGCCGCGCCGCGGATCGGCCTCGACGAGCGGGAACACCCAATCGCCCGCCTGGAGAAGTCCGGGGTCGGCCTCGTAGGACGCGACGCGCTCGCGCACCGCAACGGGCCGGGCGCTCGCGCGCCGGAGCATCGCGACGGCCGCGTCGAGCTGGCGGCGCCGGTAGTGGCCGGCAGCGAGACCGCCGCTGCCGACGGCGTAGCCGTCGGCGCACCGTCGCAGGGCCCGCGCCGCGCGCAGTTCGGCGGCGTCGCCGGGGTCCGCGACGCCCACGATCACCGTGTCGACGCCATGCCGTTTGAGGAACCGGCACGCCGGGCGCAAGGCCGCCGTCGTGCGCTCGGTCACGGCGGCAACGGTGCCGAGTCGCACCAGCGCGCCGGCATCGGCGCGCAGGCCCGCGGCGCTGGGGCGCCACGACGCGTCGGGCGCCCAACCGCGCGGCGTGTAGACGACGACCCGCCCGCCGCCAGCGAGCGCGGGTGGCGGTGGGGCGGCGCCAGACGCCGGCCCGCCCCCCGCGCACGACAGGAACACCAGCGCGATCGATCGCATGAGCACGCGCCGGCTCTACCAGCCCGCCGCGCCCGCCGCGATGGCGGCGGCGCGCTGGCCGGCGCGCGCGGAAAGTCGATAGTCTCCGCCCCGCATGCCAGCCGCGCGCCCTCGTCCGCCCGCGCTCCTCGCGCTCGCCGGCCTGGGCTTCGTCAGCCTCGGGCTGCCCGACGGGCTGATCGGCGTCGCCTGGCCGGCCATGCGGACGACCTTCGGTGTGCCGGTCGGTGCGCTCGGCGCGCTGCTGGTCGCCACGACGGCAGGCTACGTGACGGCCAGCGTCGCGAGCGGCCCGCTGCTGGCGCGGTGGGGCGTCGGCCCCCTCCTCGCCGGGTCGTGTGCCGCCACCGCCGCGAGTCTGGGCGGCTGGGCGGGCGCGCGGTCCTGGCCGGCGATGGTCGCCCTTGCGGTGCTGGCGGGCCTCGGCGCGGGCGCGATCGACGCCGCGCTGAACGCGTGGGCGGCGGAGCGGCACTCGCCGCGGACGCTGAGTTGGCTCCACGCATGCTACGGGCTCGGCACCCTGCTCGGTCCCGTCGTGATGTCGCAGGTGCTGCTCGCCGCGCGCCCGTGGCGCCTGGGCTACGCCCTCGTCGCCGCCGCGCAGGCCGTGCTCGCCACGGGCTTTTTCGTGAGCCGACGCCGGTGGCCGGCGGCTCACGGCGCACGCGCGGCGCTGTCGCGGACGTCGCTCGCACACACGCTCACCGTCGGTGCGGCGCGCCTGAGCGGCCTTGCCTTCTTCGTCTACGCAGCAATCGAAGCGGTGGCGGGCGCGTGGAGCTTCTCCTTGCTGGCCGAGGCGCGCGGCGCGACGCTCGGAATCGCGGCGACCGGCACCGGTCTCTTCTGGGGCGGGCTGCTCGCCGGGCGGATCGTCGCCGGCCTGCTGCCGGCAGCGTTACCGCCTCCGGTCCTGGTGCGGAGCTGCACCGTCGGGCTCGTCGCCGGCGCCGTACTGGTGCTGGTCGCGTCGTCGGTGCCGCTGGCCCTCCTCGGCCTCGCCCTGCTCGGCGCCGCGGCCGGACCGGTGTTCCCGACGCTCGTCGCCGTCACGCCGCGCCGGCTCGGCGCCGCGCACGCCGCCAACGCCGTCGGCGTACAAGTGGCGGCGGCCGCGCTCGGGGTCGCGATCGCGCCCGCGGCGGTGGGGCTGCTCGCCGACCGCATTGGCCTGGAAGCGGTGGCCTGGGCGATGTGCGGATGCGCGCTCGCACTCCTGGTCGCGAGCGAGACGCTCGAACGCAACGCTCCGGCCGCGTGACGGCGGCGCGACGCCACCGCTTGCCTCGCCTGGCGCGAGGTGTAGGCCATGAACCTCCGCCGTCGCGGAAGGAGGTATCCGTCTCGTGAAGATCTACGATTTCGCCGGTGCGCCGAACCCGAAGAAGCTCCGTGTCTACCTCGCCGAAAAGGGGCTCTCGGTGCCGCTCGAGCCGATCGACGTGCTCTCCGGCCAGAACCGGACGCCCGAGTTCCTGCGCAAGAATCCGCTCGGCGGTCTGCCCGTCCTCGAACTCGACGACGGCAGCTGCTTGACCGAGTCGCTGGCGATCATCGAGTGGTTCGAGGAACAGCATCCGGAACCGCCGCTGATCGGCCGGACGCCGCTCGAGCGGGCGCGCACCCGCGAGGCGGAACGCATCTGCGAGTTCGGCGTGCTCGGCAGCGTGGCCACCATCTTCCAGAACACCCACCCCTTCTTCGCCCAGCGCGTGAAGCAGTCCGCGGACGCCGCCGAGAGCGCCCGGGGCCGGCTCCACAACGCGCTCCGCGTGCTGAACGAACGGCTCGCCGCCACCGAGTTCGTCGCCGGAAGCGCCCCCACCATCGCGGACTGCACGTTGCTCGCCGCGCTCGATTTCGCCGCCTTTGGCGGCATCGAGATCCCCGCCGACTACACCCACGTCCACCGCTGGCACACGGCCTTCACGCAGCGGCCGAGCGCGCAGGCGTGACGCCGGACCCGCGCGAATCGGGGCCACCGGGGACGGAATCGGTCTGGGGCTATCCCCGGCCGCCGCGCGTCGAGCCCTCGCGGCGCCATGTCGTGGTGATCGCCGCGGGCGAGGTGATCGCGGAAACCCGGCGCGCCCTGCGCGTCCTGGAGACCAGCCACCCGCCGGGCTACTACATCCCGCCGGGCGACTACCGGCGCGCCTGTTTCCGCCCCACGGCCGACGAGAGCTTCTGCGAGTTCAAGGGCGTCGCGCGCTACTTCGACATCGTGGTCGGCGACCGCGTCGCCGCGCAGGCAGCCTGGTCGTACGCGAACCCGGCGCCGCGGTACGCGGTGCTGGCCCACCACATGGCGGTCTACCCGGGGCGGGTCGAGGCCTGCTTCGTCGACGGCGAGCGCGTGCGGCCGCAGGAGGGTGGATTCTACGGCGGCTGGATCACCAGCGACATCGCCGGCCCGTTCAAGGGGGGTCCCGGCACCCACGGGTGGTGAGCGCGCGCGTTGGTTGACACGCGGGGGCCGCGCTGGAAGGGTCCCGGCCTTCGGTCATGACCGGCGCAACGGCCCGCACGCTCTCGGAGCACGACTCGAAGGCGCTCCTCGCCCGCTACGGCGTATCAGCGGCCCGGGAGGCGCTGGCCGACAACGCCACCGACGCCGCCGCGGCGGCGACGCGCATCGGCTATCCCGTGGTGCTCAAGCTGTGCGGCGATGCCATCGCGCACAAGACCGAGCGCGACCTGGTGCGGCTCGGGCTCGACGACGAGGCTGCCGTCCGCGCCGCGGCAATCGACCTGCTCGCCCGCGCGCGGCCCGAGGACGGGGCCGTGGCGCTGCTCGTGGCGGAGCAGGTGCGCGGGAGGCGCGAGTTGATCGCCGGCCTGGTGCGCGATCCGCAGTTCGGGCCGTGCGTCGTGCTGGGCCTCGGCGGCATCTTCGCGGAAGCGCTGGCCGACGTCGGGTTCGCGGCCGCGCCGCTCGCGCCTGGCGAAGCATGCCGCCTGATCGACGGCTTGCGCACGCAGGCGCTGCTGGGCCCGTTCCGTGGCGAGCCCGCGGTGGATCGCACCGCGCTCGCCGGCGTGCTCGAGGGCCTCGGCCGGCTCGGGCTCGAACGCCCCGACGTGCGCAGCGTCGATCTCAATCCGCTGATCGTGCGCGACGGCGTGCCGGTCGCGGTCGACGCGCTCGTCGAGCTCGATCCCGCTCCACCCCCACCTGCACCGCCGCGCCCGGCATACGACCCCGAGGCAATCCGCGAGCGCTTCCGCCCGCTGTTCCATCCGCGCGGCGTCATCGTGGCCGGCGTGTCGAGCCATCCGGGGAAGTTCGGCTTCGCCGCCTTCCACAATCTCCTGCGCTTCGGCTATCGCGGCCGCGTGTTCGGCGTGAACCGCGACGGCGCCGAAGTGCTGGGGCACCCCACGCTGCGCGACGTGGCCGACGTGCCCGACGGCGCCGCGGACCTCGTCGTGGTGTGCACGCCGGTGGGCGCCAACCCGGCGCTGCTGCGCGCGTGCGCGGCCCGCGGGGTGCGTGCCGCGTTCGTCGCCAGCGGGGGGTACGGTGAAGCCGGCCCCGACGGCCGCGCGGCGGAGGCCGAACTGGTCCGCACCGCGAACGAATGCGGCATCCTGTTGGCGGGCCCGAACGGCCAGGGGCTGGTCTCCACCGCCGACGATCTGTGCGCGCAGATCGTGGCGCCCTACCCACCCCCGGGCCGTATCTCGGTCGCCAGCCAGAGCGGCAACCTCTGCTCCGCGCTGCTGAACTACGCCGTACTGACCGGCATCGGCGTCGGCAAGGCGATCTCCTGCGGCAACTCGGCGCAGACCACGATCGCCGACTACCTCGACTACTTCGCCGCCGACGCCGACACCGCCGTCGCGCTGGCGTATCTGGAGGGCGTCGGCGACGGGCGCGCCTTCCTGGACGCGCTCCGCCGGCTCGCCGCGGTGAAACCGGTCGTCGTCTTGAAAGGGGGCGCGGCCCGCGAAGGACAGCGGGCGGCGGCGAGCCATACCGGGTCGCTCGCGAGCGACGACCGCGTGTTCGACGGCATCTGCCGGCAGCTCGGCGTGCTCCGCGCGCCGACCGTCGAACAGGCGTTCGAGTGGGCCGCGACATTCGCCACCCAGCCGCTGCCGCGTGGCCGGCGGACGATCATCTTCACCACCGCCGGCGGTTGGGGCGTTCTCACCGCCGACGCGTGCGCCGCCGCCGGACTCGAGGTGATGGCGTTACCCGACGATCTCCGCGCGCGCATCGACGCGATGCTGCCGGCGCGGTGGAGCCGCCAGAACCCCGTCGACCTGGCCGGTGGCGAAACGCGCGACACCATTCCGGAGGCGCTCGACCTCGTCTGCGCGCACCCGGACGTCGACGCCGTCATTTTCCTCGGCCTGGGCATCCAGGCCAACCAGGCCAACGTGGTCCGCAGCGGCCCGTTCTTCCCCGGCCACGGACTCGACCGCATCGTCGAATTCCACCAGCGCCAGGAACGGCGCTACGCCGACGCCGCGCGGGACGCATCCGTGCGGCACGGGAAGCCGGTGCTCGTCGCCACGGAGCTGGTGTATGCCGACCGCGCCTACGGCAATGCCGGCCCCGTCGCGGTCCGCGAGGGCGGCCGCCTCTGCTACCCCAGCGCGCACCGCGCGGTGTCGGCGTTGCGGGCCATGGTGGACCATGTCGACGTCCGGCACGCGCGGCGCTGATCCCGAACACATGGTCGGGCTGTGCGTCCGCTGCCGTCACGCCCGCATGCAGACCACGGCCCGCGGCAGCACGTTCTGGCGCTGTCTCCGCGCCGAGACCGATGCCCGATTCGAGCGCTACCCGCCCCTGCCGGTGCGGGCATGCCCGGGGTTCGAACCCGCCGGCGCGCCGGACTGACGCGCGGGCGGCGTCAGTGGAGCGGCGCCGTCGTCGGGTCGTTCCACGCGCCGTCGTCGCGGATCAGATCGTCCGCCTGCGGCGGGCCCCACGTACCGGGTTCGTACTGGTAGAGCGGCGTCGCGTTGCCCAGGATCGGGTCGACGATGCGCCACGCCTCCTCGACGGCGTCCTCGCGCGAGAAGAGGGTGGCGTCACCCATCGCCGCGTCGCCCAGCAGCCGCTCGTAGGGCTCCATCTCGTCGCCCTTCGGGTCGTGCCGCGCGACCAGCTCGAGATAATCGGTGCGATCGCTGCGTCCCGGCGCCTTGACCCGTGTGCCGAGCGCGATGACCGTCTCCGGGCTCAGCCGGAACCGGTAGTGGTTGCCGTGTCGCGGGTCGACGTCGAACAACGCCGGCGGCCCGTGCATCTCGACGATCACCTCGGTGGCCGTCACCGGGAGGCACTTGCCCGCCCGGATCTGCACCGGGATGCCACCCCAGCGCCAGTTGTCGAGATGCAGCCGCAGAGCGACGAACGTCTCGACCTGCGAGTCGGCCTCGACCCCCGGCTCTTGCCGGTAGCCCCGGAACTGGCCTCGCACGACGTTCTGGGGCGTGAGGGTGCGCACCGACTTGAGCAGCTTGGCGCGTTCGTCGCGCAGGCATTCGGTCGTCATGGCGGCCGGCGGCTCGCCGGCGAGCAGCGCGACCACCTGCAGCAGGTGGTTCTGCACGACGTCGCGGATGGCGCCCGCCTCCTCGTAGAATTTTCCGCGTCCCGCCACGCCGAACTGCTCGGCCATGGTGATTTCGATGTTCCGCACGTAGCGCCGGTTCCAGATGGGCTCCAGGAACGCGTTGGCGAACCGGAAGAAGAGAATGTTGTTGACGGCCTCCTTCCCCAGGTAGTGGTCGATGCGGAAGATCGACTCCTCGGGGAACACGGCATGGAGCACGCGGTTCAGCTCGCGCGCGGAACCCAGGTCGCGGCCGAACGGTTTTTCGACCACCACGCGCGCCTTGGCGGCGCAGCCACTCTGCGCCAGTTGCTGGCCGACGGTCTCGAACATGCTCGGCGGAATCGCCAGATAGTGCAACGGCCGCGTGGCGTCGCCGAGCGCCTGGCGGAGCGCCGCGAAGGTCGCTGGGTGGTTGTAGTCACCGTCGATGTACCGGAGCTGGGCGGCGAGCTTCGCGAAGGCGTCGGGGTCGACGCCGCCGTGGCGCGCGAGACTCTCCCGCGCACGCGCCGTAAGCTGCTCGAGCGTCCAGCCGGCCTTGGCCACGCCGATCACCGGCATGTCGAGGGCGCCGCGCCGGACCATCGCCTGCAGAGCGGGGAAGATCTTCTTGTAGGCGAGGTCGCCGGTGGCGCCGAAAAAAACGAGGGCGTCGGAGCGCTCGGGCATGGCCGACGGCCCGCTCACCACCCGAATGGGCCCCAGAGACCCCAGTTCATCGCCGCGTCCTCGTTCATTTGCGCGGCCATCACCTGCTCCTGCGCCAGTTGTTTCTGCAAGGCGAGCCGCTGATAGCTCTGGTAGGCCGCCTGGTTGCCCACCCAGATGCACTGACAGCCGGTCGGGTCGGCGTAGACGAAGTAGACTTGGCCGTCCTTCTCGTGCGGGACGATCTTGCGCGGGGTGAGCGTCTGGAGGTGCGCCATCCGCTCCGGAGTGTCGGCCGGGACCATCCGGAACCCGGCGGCGGCCAGCACCCCCTCCACATCCTGCGCCTCCCGCCGCTCGACCGCCGCGCAGCCACCGAGCACGGCCACCATCGCCACGAGTCCCACGCGCGTCATCGCCCTCCGCATACCGGCACCTCCGTCGTTAGTCGCTGCAGCCCGAGCAGCGATAGCCCGCGCCGGCCGCGATGACAAGGTCGATCCGACCCCATGGCCGGCGGGCTCGCCGCGATGCGTAGTCGCGTTCGCATGCGGCAGACTCGCCTCGCCCGCCCGCCCCGTGCCGAGCACGCGCACATCTGCTACACGACGCGCACATGACCGCCGCGCGCTCGGGCTGGCCGCCGTTGGCCACCGTCGTCACCGCGGTGCTCGCGAGCGGGTGCGACCCCATCATCAACATCTACGGCTCCTTCTTCCCCGCGTGGGCCATCTGCGTGATCGCCGGCGTGGCCGGCGCCGGGGTCTTGCGGATGGCCTTCGCCGCCAGCGGGCTGGAGGACGGGTTCGCGCCCCTCCTGCTGGTCTACCCGGCGCTCGCGTTCCTGATCGCCTGCGCCGTGTGGCTCGGGCTCTTCCGGAGCTGACGCGTGGGGCGAGCCGCCGGCCGCCTGCTGGGCTTCGCCATCCTCGCCGCCGCGCTGGCGGCCGGCATCGGGGTCACACGGCTCAGCTATCGCGAGCCACGCACCGACGACGCGATGGTGCGGGCCAACGTCGTCGGCATCGCTCCCCACGTGAGCGGGCCCCTCGTCGAGCTGCACGTGGTCGACAACCAGGACGTGCAGGCCGGCCATCTGCTCTTCGTGATCGACCCGCGCCCGTTCGAGGTGGCGCTCGAGCGTGCACGCGCCGACCTGTTGCTGGCCCAGAGTGAAGTGGGCGCGACGGCAAAGGCGATCGCTTCGGCGACGGCCGAGGTGACGCGGCTGGAGGCCGAGCGCGGCTATGCCCGCGACCACGTCACCCGCCTGGCGCCGTTGCTGCCGAAACAGTTCGTCACCCGCGACCGCATGGACGAGGCGCAGGTGAAGGCGCGCGCCGCCGACGCCGCCGTCGCGAAGGCTCGGCAGGAGCTCGACCGCCAGCGCCAGCTCCTCGCGCAGTTCGGCGACGTGAACGCGCGCATCGCCGCGGCCACCGCGGCGATTCATGCCGCCGAGCTCGACCTGGAGTACTGCCGGGTCCGCGCGCCCTTCCCCGCCCGGGTGACCAACCTCAACATTGCGCAGGGCGAGTATGCGCGCGCCGGGCAGGAGGTGTTCGCGCTCGTCGACACCCGGGCATGGTACGTGCTTGCCAACTTCCAGGAGACGTTTCTCGACGCGATCCGCCCCGGCATGTCCGCCCAGGTCTATCTGATGGCCTACCCCGCGCGCCGCTTTCACGGCACCGTGCAGGGCATCGGCTGGGCCGTGCTGTCGCCCGACGCCCGCACGGACGGCGTCCTGCCCACCGTCCAGCCGTCGCTCAATTGGGTGCGGCTCGCGCAGCGCATCCCCGTGCGGATCACGCTCGAGCCGCCCGATCCGGAGCAGCCGTACCGGATGGGCATGACCGCCGTGGTCACCGTCCGCGGCGGCGCACGGCGCTGAGCCGGCGCCGTGCGCCGCGAGCGGGACCTCCTGGCTTTCCTGCGCCGCGAGCTGGCGCCGTCCCGGACGCGGTGGCGAGCCACGTTGCGCATCACGCTCACCGTGGCGCTGTCCCTGGTCCTCATCCAGACCCTCCACGTGCCAGAGGGGGAATTTCTCTTGGTGACGCTCTTCGTCCTGGGCCCTGCGGATGCCGGGGCGTCGCTCGAGAAGGCGCGCCTGCGCGCGCTCGGCACGCTCGGCGGCGGAGCGATCGGGCTCCTCTGCCTGGCGCTCGTGGCCGACAAGCCCTGGCTCTTCCTCCCGCTCCAGGCGTGCGTCGTCGCCGTGGCCATGTTCCTCGCCCGCACCACCAGCGCGCCGTATGCCTTCGTGCTGGGCGCCGTGACCTTCGTCATGGTGCTGCCCCTGTACCCGGTCACGCTGGCCGGCGACGTCGCCACCGGGCTGTGGCGCACGGGCCTGACGACGCTCGGCACGCTGATCGCCACCGGCGGGCAGTTGCTGTTCTGGCCCGACGATCCGGAAGTGCTCCTGCTGGACGATCTGTCCGAACGCGTCGGCGACGCGGGTGCCATTCTCGAACGCCTCGCGGTGCTGCATCAGGGCGAGCGCCTGCCGGCCGTCGAGGAGAGCATCGCCGTCACCGGCATGACCCACCAGCTCGACCTGCTGCGGAACGCCGAGACCCGCAGTCGATGGCTGCGGCAGCGCCACACCGAACAGATCGCCTTGCTGGTCACGGTGCAACGCCTGGTGACGGCGACGCGGCGCCTCGCACGCATCGCCACCGCGCAGCCCGTGCCGGCGCCCATCGCGCCGCGCCTCGCCCGCGCGGCGGACGACTGCCGCCAGGTGCGGACGGCCCTTGCGGCGCGCCGCCCGATCGATCCCCCGGCCGCGCCGAGGCCGGAGGCGGTGGGGCCGGCACTCGCCGCGCCGCACGACCTCGAGGCCCGCGCGGCCGTCGACGAGCTCGAGCGCGCGCTCGCGGAGCTGCCGGGCGTCAGCGCGTTCCTCGCGCAAGGCGACGTCACCACGACGACTGCGCCGATGCCGATCCGCGAGGTCGTGGCGCAGCAGGATCTCTGGACGACCGCCTGCACGCTCGCGAACGTCGAGGCCATCCGGTTCGCGCTCAAGGTGGCGCTCGCGAGCACCATCTGCAGCCTCCTGCTGGCGGCCACCCATCTCGCGGGTTGGATCACCGCGCTCATCACCTGCGTGGTCACGGCGCAGTCGTTCGTCGGCGCCAGCCTGCGCAAGGCGGTGCTCCGCTTCGCCGGCGCGGCGACTGGCGGGGCGATCGCGCTCTTCGTGCTGGTGGGCGTCATGCCGGCGATGACCTCCCTCGGCGCCTATCTGATCGTCGTGTCGGCGGCCTTCGGCGCCGCCGCATGGGTGGTCACCGGCAGCAGCCGGCTCTCCTACGTCGGCCTCCAGATGGCGATCGTGCTCGCCCTGACGCTGGTCACGGGATTCGCCCCGACGACCGACCTGGCGCCGCCTGCCAACCGGATCGCCGGCGTCCTGCTCGGTGCGCTCGTGATCGGCGTCGTCGATGCGACGCTATGGCCCGTCCGCGGCGAGACGGCGGTGCGCCGCGCGCTCGCCGCTGCGCTCCGCCAGATCGGCGCGATGCACCGGGCGGGAGTCCGCAACGATGGCGCCGCCCGGCGGGCCGCCGCGGTGGGCGTGTACCGCACGCTCGGCGGCGTGCTGGCGATGCTGGACGACCTCGATTTCGAACCCGGCGCCGGCGAACGGGCCGCGACGCATGC
This sequence comes from uncultured delta proteobacterium, assembly GCA_963851365.1. Classification (GTDB taxonomy): domain Bacteria; phylum Desulfobacterota; class Binatia; order DP-6; family DP-6; genus CAVQLX01. The sequence continues at coordinate 642,674 of CAWKPA010000005.1, forward strand.
CGCCCTGCTGCGCGTCATCGGCAGCGTCGAGCGGCTCTTCCTCGACCTCCTGGCCCTCGGGCGCCATCGCGCCGCCGCGGACGAGGCCGGCGCCGCGGTCGCGGTGTCCCGACTCGACGCCGCGGCGGACGCGTCGATCGAACGCCTCGCCGCCGCGCTCCTCGAGGGCGGGCCCGTCCCGCCACCGTCGCCGGGCCCGCTCCTCGCGTTGGTGCCGGCCACCCCCGCGCTGGCCGCGTTCACCCGGCTCTACGGCGTGGCGATCACGGCCCTCGATCGGCTCGCCGGCGATCTGGCGGCACTCGGCCGGCTCACGGCGGCGCCCCCGCTTCCGGCTCGCCCACGGCGAACGCCAACGCCGCTGCCGTGGTGAGCGCTTCGGCGCGGCTCTCGATCATGGCGGTGCGCGCCCGCGCGAGGTCGCGCTCCGCCGCGAGCACGTCCAGGACGTCGGCGAGCCCGGCGGAGTAGCTGGCGAACGCGGCATCGTAGGCGTCCTGCGATGCCGCGAGCAGCGCGGCCGCGTACTCCACCTGCAAGCGGGCCACGTGCGAGTCGGCGTACGATTTCCAGACCTGGCGCAGCGTCTCGAGCTGCAGCGCCGTCATCTCCGCCTGGGCCTCGCCACGCCGCGCCTCCGCCGCTCGGACCGCATTGTCGCGCGCGAAGCCGTCGAACAGCGCCCACGACAACTCGAGAAACCCCCCATAGATCGGCTCGGCGTACCCGAACTGGCGATCGATGCCCTCGGGCGTGAAGCGGCCGGCGGTGCCGCCGGCGGCGGCGCTGGCGCCAAGGCGCGGGAAGAAATCGGCCCGGGCGCGACGCAGCTCGGCGTCCCGCGCGCGCAGCGTGGCGAGGCGGGCGGCGAGATCGGGCCGCGCGGCGAGCGCGCGGTCCATCGTCGCCTCCACCGAGTCGGCGAGCTGCCCCGGCAACGGCAGCTCGGCCAGGGAGACGGTGGGCGGGAGGCGGTGCGGCGAGATGCCGAGCGCGTCCGCCAGCCCCGCCTGCGCGTCCGCCACGCCGCGCTGGGCCGCCTGCAGGTCGTACCGGGCGCGCGCGGCCTCCTGGTGCGCCAGCAGGCGCTCGGTCTGCGTCGCCAGCCCTTGGGCGAACCGCGCGTCCGCCTGGCGCTCGACCGCCGCGGCCGCGGCCAGCGTCGCCTCGGCCGCCGCGACCGTGGCGCGACTCGCATCGTAGGCGAAGAACGCGCGTTGGACGGCGAACGCCACCTGCTGGTGCGTGCGATTGAACCCGAAGTTCGTGGCCAGCAGTTCCTGGCGCGCCCGCTCCGCATCGGCGGCCCGCCGGCCGAAATCGAGCAGGGTCCAGGCAAGCGAGAGCTGCGAGGTCGCCACGGGGCCGGCCGTGTAGACGGGCCCAGAGGTCGTGCGATCCTCGACCCGGGCACCACCGCCCGCCGCACGCACGGCGAGCACCGGCAGCCACGCGCTCTCCGCCAGGCCGAGGCGGGCAGCCGCGGCGCGCGCGGCTTCCCAGGCGCGGCGCGTCGCCGGGTTGGTGCGTTGCGCGAGATCGATCAGCGATGGGACGTCGTACACGACGCCCGGCTCGGGCGCGCCGCCGAGTGCGACGGGCCGCGCGGCGACCACGGGCGGCGCAGGTGGGATCCAGGGCCGCTCGGCCGCCGGCGGCGCGAGCGAGGAGGGATCGCGTGCGCGGCCCACCGCACCGCACCCCACCGCGACCGCCAGGCTTGCCACCGCCCAGAGCCGCCGCCGCCCTGGCCGCATCGGTCGGCCTTCTGACAACCCGCGGCGCGAAGTGCAACGGCCCACCCGCTCCGGGGGGAACCCGCGTTGCGCCTCGCGCGGCCCACGGCTAGCGTCACCGAGACCGCGCTCGAAGCCCGCGTCTCCCCGATGCGACTCGCCCGCAAGCTCATCCTCGCCCTGGTTCTCGGCATCACGCTGGTCATGGCCGCGAACGCCGTCCTGCAGGTGCGGCGGGAGACGGCGTTGTTCGACGACGACGCGCGTCAGGACCAGCAGGCCGTCGGGCGGGTGCTGCAGAGCGCGGTCGAGATGATCTGGCCGACCCAGGGAGAGACCGCCGCGCGCCAGCTCATCGCCGAGGCCAGTCGGGACAACCCGACACTCGCGATGCGCTGGGTGTCCCTGGCGCCCAACAGCCTTCCCGGCGACCTCCCGCTCGTTGCGCCCGACCGGCTGACACCGCTGGCCGCCGGCCAGCCGATCGTGCTGCGGGCCCGGGGATCTCACGGGGACGAGCGGCGGGTCACCTACATGCCGTTTCCCGGCATCGACCCGCCGCACGCCGCGCTGGAGATCTCCGAGTCGCTGCGGACCGAGCAGCGTTTCACCCGGGCCACCGAGCTCCAGGTCCTGGCGACCACGCTGGCCATGGTGATGCTCTGCGCCGCGCTCGCCACGGGACTCGGCTTCTGGTTCGTCGGCCGGCCCATCCAGGCGCTGCGCGACAAGGCGCGCCGCGTGGGTGCGGGCGACCTTTCGGAGCCGCTGGCGATCCGGCAGCACGACGAGATCGGCGAGTTGGCCGGCGAGCTGAACGCCATGTGCGACCGCCTGGAGGCGGCCAACCGACAGCTCGCCATCGTCACCGACGCCCGGATCGCCGCGCTGGAGCAACTCCGGCATGCGGACAGGCTGAAGACGGTCGGACAGCTGGCGTCCGGCATGGCCCACGAGCTGGGCACCCCGCTCAACGTGATCGCGGGCCGCGCCAAGTTGATCTCGGAGCACGTGGTCGAAGGCGACGCGGCGACCGACAGTGCCCGCATCATCGCCGAGCAGGCCGCGCGCATCACCACGATCATCCGCCAGTTGCTCGACTTCTCCCGCCGTCGGGGGGCGAGCCTGGGTCCGCGCGACCTGCGGTCGATCGCGACGCGCACCGCCGACCTGCTCGCGGCGTTCGCCCGCAAACGGGGTGCGAGCATCGCCGTCGAAGGCCCGCACCACCCGCTGACGGTACAAGCCGACGCCGCCCAGATGCAGCAGGTTCTCACCAACCTCGTCGTGAACGGCCTGCATGCGGTGCCGGACGGGGGGCGCGTGACCATTCGGCTCGACCGCCGCCGGGCCACGCCGCCGCCGGACGTGGGCGGCCTGCCGCGCGAGTACGCCACGATCGCCGTCGAGGACGACGGGACCGGCATTCCGGCCGAGCATCTGCCCCGCGTCTTCGAACCGTTCTTCACCACCAAGGACGTCGGCGAGGGCACGGGGCTCGGCCTCTCCGTCGCCTTCGGCATCGTCCGCGATCACGGCGGGTGGATCGACGTCGAGAGCGAACCGGGCCGCGGGAGCCGTTTCACGGTCTTCCTCCAGCCGGCGCCCGCCGAGGGCGCCGCATGACCGGACGCGTGCTCTTCGTCGACGACGACGCCGAGCTCTGCGCCTGGGCGGCCGCCGGACTCGCCGCCGCTGGCGTCACCGCCGAGACCCGGACCGACCCCGCCGCGGCGCTGGTCGATCTTCCCGCGCTCGATGTCGATGCCGTCGTCACCGATCTGCACATGCGCGGCCTGGATGGGCTCGAGCTCTGCCGGCGCATCGTCGCGAGCCGGCCGGACCTGCCGGTGGTGGTGCTGACCGCCTTCGGCAGCCTCGAAACGGCGATCGGGGCCATCCGCGCCGGCGCATACGACTTCCTCACCAAGCCAGTCGAGCTCGATGCCCTGGCAATCGCGCTCGCGCGGGCCGTGGAGCACCGCCGGCTGCGCGAGGAAGTGCGCCGGCTGCGCCGGGTCGTGGACGACGCCGCGGGTTTCGGGGAACTGGTCGGCGCGAGCCCGGCCATGCTGCGCGTCTACGACGTGCTGGCGCGGATCGCCGACAGCGACGTCTCCGTGCTGGTCACCGGCGAGAGCGGCACCGGCAAGGAACTGGTGGCCCGCGCGCTCCATCGCCGCAGTGCCCGGGCGAACGGCCCCTTCGTCACCGTCGACTGCGCGGCCGTGCCGGACGCGCTGCTCGAAAGCGAGCTGTTCGGGCACGTGCGCGGCGCGTTCACCGACGCGCGCAGCGCCCGGGTCGGTCTCTTCGTCCAGGCGCACGGCGGCACGCTGTTCCTGGACGAGATCGGTGAGCTGCCGCTGGCGGTGCAACCGAAGCTACTGCGCGCCCTGCAGGAACGACGATGCCGGCCCGTGGGCGCCGATCGCGAAGTGCCGTTCGACGTCCGCGTGGTGGCCGCCACCAATCGCGACCTCGAGGCGGCCGTCGAGGAAGGGCGCTTTCGGGAGGACTTGTGGTTTCGCATCAACGTCATCCACGTCGAGCTGCCGCCGCTGCGGGCGCGCGCCGAGGACGTGCTTCTGCTGGCGCAACGGTTCATCGCCGGCGCGGCGGCTCGCGCCGGCAAGCGGGTCGCCGGCATCGCGCCGGCCACGGCGGCGCTGCTCCGCGCCTATCCCTGGCCCGGCAACGTGCGCGAGCTGCAGAACTGCATTGAGCGCGCCGTCGCCTTGACCGCGGTCGACCAGATCGCCCCGGACGATCTGCCCGACCGCATGCGCACCCACCGGACGTCGGACCTCGTGGTGGCCACCGAGAACCCGACGGAGTTGGTGCCGCTCGAGGAAGTCGAGCGGCGCTATGTGTTGCGCGTGCTGGAGACGCTCGGCGGCAACAAGACACTGGCGGCGCGCACGCTCGGGCTCGACCGCAAGACGCTGCATCGCAAGCTCGAGCGGTGGGCCCGGGACGGCCGCCGCCCCGACGCGGAGTGACGGCGGGGCGTGGTGGATGGGGCATCGTGCCGCGACGGCCGGTCGCCTGGGGCGAATCGCCCCGGTCGGGCGCCGGGACGCCGCCGATCCGCCGTGGCCTGGCGCTCCATGTCCGGTGGCACGCAAGCTGCACGAGTGCTCGCTCGGGAAAGGAGGACAAGCCAGATGAGCGGGACAGCCACGGCCGCTTGCGTGTCGTACGAACCGGGGCTCCCCCCCCTTGCTCCGGGCGCCGAGCCGCGGCGGCCGTGTGTCCTGCTCGCCGAGGACGATCGCGAGATGCGGATGCTCGTCGCGACCACGCTACGGCGCGCCGGCTGGGACGTCGTCGAGGCGAGCGACGGATGCGACCTCCTCGACTGCGTCGCCTGGGTCATGCAGGCGCGCGACGATCTCGCGGACGGCGTGTTGCTGTCGGACATCCGCATGCCGGGCATGGGAGGCTTCGAAGCCCTGGAGCGCCTGCGGCACGTCGGGTGGCCTGGGCGCATCGTGGTCATCACCGCCTTCGGCGACGACGAGACACACACCCGGGCGTATCAGCTCGGGGCGACGCTCGTCATCGACAAGCCGTTCGAGCTCGACGACCTGTGCCGGGCCATGCGCGCAGGTCGCTCGTGATGCCCCCTGCCACGGAGCCGTGGATCCGGGCGCGCACGGCGCCAAGCCACGATAGCCTCGGCGCGATCGTGCGGGTCGGACCGCTCAGCCCGTACCTCGTCCGGATGATCCTCGACGACGCCCGCAGCGCCGGTTCGCACCCCGTCGTGGAGATCGAAGTCGTCGGCGTCTCCGCCCCCCGGCTCTCCCTGAGCGTCCAGCGCCTGCGCCGGCGCATCGAGCTCCTCGCGAGCGCCGCCGTGCGCGTCGTCATCGTCCCCTCGCGCAGCGGGGCGCATGCGGCCGGCCGGGCCCGCGCCGCCGGCGCTCGCTGACCCGGCGCCAGCACGCTCTTCCCTCCAGGCGTGGTCCCTGCGAAGCTGTCTCCCAACAGGAGGGGTACCATGGCTCGGTATCGGCACGATCTCCCACAGCTCGGCGCCCGGTCGTTCCTCACCGACGGCGGGCTCGAAACCGACCTCATGTTCCACTACGGGGTCGACCTGCCCCACCTGGGCGCCTACACGCAGCTCGCCACCGGCGACGGCGTGCGACGGCTCGAGCGGTACTTCGCCGACTACGTCGCCCTTGCCCGGACGACGGGCTGGGGGTTGGTGCTCGAGAGCGTCACCTGGCGGGCCAATCCGGACTGGGCGGCGCGCATCGGCACGCCGGTGGACCAACTCGCCGCCATCGATCGCGCGGCCATCGACCTCCTGGTCCGCTTGCGGCGGGAGCACGCCACCGCCGGCGCTCCCATGGTGGTGAGCGGCTGCGTCGGACCCCGCTCCGACGGCTACCGGCCGGCGGACGTCATGACCGTCGCCGAGGCGGAGCGCTATCACGCCGCGCAGATCCGGCGTTTTGCCGACAGCGACGCGGACCTCGCCACGGCGATGACGATGACCAACGTGCCCGAGGCGGTCGGCATCGCGCGCGCGGCGCGCGCCGCGGGCATCCCGGTGGCGATCTCGTTCACCGTCGAGACCGACGGACGCCTGCCGACCGGCGAACCGCTCGGCGCGGCGATCGCGCAGGTCGATGACGCCACCGGCGGCGCGCCCGCGTACTACATGGTCAACTGCGCCCATCCGACGCATGTCGCGCCGGCGCTCGCGGATGCCGACTGGACCCGTCGGCTGCGGGGGTTGCGTGCGAATGCATCGAGCAAGAGCCACGCGGAGCTGGACGAGGCGACGGAACTCGACGAGGGCGATCCGGCGGCGTTGGGCCGGGAATTCCGGGCCCTGCGCGAACGCTGGCCGCAGCTGACCGTGCTGGGCGGCTGCTGCGGCACCGATCACCGCCATGTGCGCGCCATCGCCGCCGCGTGCGGGGCGACGGGTTGAGCGGAGTCGCTGGGCGCCGCCGAGCCACTGGCGCTGGCTCGCCCGCCATGGTCTAGACGCGGCGATGGCCCCGCATGCCGTGGTGACCCTCTTCGACGTCGACAACACCCTACTCGACAATGACCACGTCTTGGCGGACCTGCGGCGGCATCTCGAGCACGCGGTCGGCCCCGAGCAGCACGAGCGCTACTGGGAGCTCTTCGAGGAGCTGCGCGGCGAACTCGGCTACGCCGACTACCTGGGGGCGCTCCAACGCTTCCGGGTGGAGAACCTGCACCGGCCCCATCTCCTCCAGGTGTCGCTCTTCCTGCTCGGGTACCCGTTCGCGAACCGCCTCCTGCCGGGGTCGCTCGACGCCGTGGCCCACGCCCGCAGGTGGGGCGACGTGGCGATCGTGTCGGACGGCGACGTCGTGTTCCAGCCGCTCAAGGTGGAACGCTCGGGGCTCTTCGAGACGTTCCGCGGCAACGTGCTCATCTACATCCACAAGGAGCAGGAGCTGGCCGACGTCGAGACGCGGTTCCCCGCCGAGCACTACGTGTTCGTCGACGACAAGCCCCGGCTGTGCGCCGCCGTGAAGGCGCACTGGGGGCCGCGCGTCACCACCGTGTTTCCCCGCCAGGGGCACTACGCGCTCGAAGCGGCCGAGGTGGCCAAGTATCCGCCGCCCGACGTCACTCTCGAGCGCATCGCCGACCTGACGGCGTGGGACCTTTCGCGGCTCCGCGCCGCCACGCGGTGAATTCCGTAACGGACTCGATCGTCGAGCATCCGAGACGACGATCGCATCACGCACCACACGCAAGGAGGCAAGGATGAAGGGTTCGATGTTCGGCATGCTGGCGGCCGGGGCCGTCGCGGGTCTCGTCGGGTCGGCGGCCGTCGCGGGCGCCGGCCAGACGGGCGGCACCGAGGCCAAGGCGTGCTACCGCACGCAGTGCGGCAAGAGCGTCAAGGGCCACGAGGGCAAGTGCGGCGGCACCAAGGTGGACGGCGTCACGGAACAGAAGGCCTGCGAGGACGCGGGCGGCGCATGGACCACCGAGGCCGACGCGGTCAAGTACAAGCAGGGCTGAGGCGCCAGCGGCGCGGCGCGGGCGACCGGTCCGGGGGCGACTCCGGCGGTCGCCGCGTCCGCCGGCGGCCGGGACCATGACCCCGCCCCCTGCCCGCTTCGGCGTCGGATTCCGCGCCGCACATTTCGACGAGATCGTCGCCGCGCCTGGCGCCGTCGATTGGCTCGAGGTGATCGCCGACACGTACATCGGCGTCGGCGGCGTGCGCCGCGCCCGGCTGGAACGCCTGCGCGCCGACCACCCGATCGCGCTCCACGGCGTCAGCCTCTCGATCGCCGGCGACGAGCCGCTGCCGCACGCCTACCTGCGCGGGCTGCGCGAGCTGATCGACCGGATCGACCCGGTCGCCGTGAGCGACCACCTGTGCTGGACCAGCCACGGCGGGCACCAGTCGCACGACCTGCTGCCGGTCGCCTACACCGCCGAGGTGCTCGACCACGTCGCCGAGCGGGTCGCGCGCGTCCAGGATCTGCTCGGCCGGCGTCTGTTGCTCGAGAATGCGACCGCCTACGTGGCGTTTCAAGACGACGAGCTGGACGAGGCCGGGTTCTTCGCCGAGCTGGGTCGCCGCACCGGGTGCGGCATGCTGCTCGACGTGAACAACCTGTTCGTGAACGCCGTCAATCTGGCGCTCGATCCCGTCCGGTACCTCGCGACGATCCCGGCAGCGCTGGTCGGGTACATGCACCTCGCCGGCCACGCGGTGCTGCCGGATGTCCGCATCGACACGCACGACGCCGCGGTCGCGCCGCCGGTGTGGGCGCTGTTCGACCGCGCGGCGCGCCGGTTTCCCGCCGCCGGCGTGATCATCGAGCGGGACGACGCCCTGCCGCCGTTCGCGCGCCTCGTCGAGGAGGCGAACTGGGCGCGCAACCGGCATCGGGACGCCCTCGCACGCGGCGCCGCGCCCGCCTCGCCGCCAGCGGCCGCCGCGCGGATGCCCGGGCCGGCTCGACCCTGGCGCGCGTTGCGCGAGGCGTTCTGGAGACGCGTGGTCGACCAGCCCGTCGGCGTCGACCACGCCGCCGACGAGTCGCTCGCCGCCCTGCTGGCGGACGACCGCCCCGTCACCGCCGCGCGCGGCATGCGGGTCTACAGCGACTCCTATCGCGCCAGCCTGCGGGACGCGCTGGCGACCAATTTCCCGGCACTGGCGCGCGTCGTCAGCGCCACCGACTTCGACCGCCTGGCGGCGGCGTACCTGCGGGCGCATCCCCCCACGGGCCACGGGTTCCGCAGCCTGGGGACGGCACTCGCGGCATTCGTCCGCGCCTTCCCGTTCGGCGACGAATATGGCGTGCCGCCAGCCGTGCTCGCCGAGCTGGTCGCGCTCGAGCAGGCGCAGCTCGAGGTGGCGGACGGGCCGGACGAGGCCGCCGCCGTCATGCCGGCCCACCTGACCGCGATCGCACCGGCCGACTGGGAGGGCGTGCGCTTCGCCTTCTCGCCCGCCCTCCGCATCGTGCGCGCGTCGCACGACGTCCTGCCGGTGATCGACGCCGTCGAGCGCGGCGCACCCCCGGACCGCCCCGAGCGCCTGGACGTGACCTACCTGGTGTGTCGCTCAGAGGGGCTGGTCCACACCGAGCGCCTCAGCGCACGCGAGGCATGCATCCTGGCGGCGCTCGCCGGCGGCGCGTCGTTCGGCGCGGCGTGTCGCGGCGCCGTGGGCCAGGACGACGACCCGGCAGCGGCGGCCGTCGAGGGCGCGCGCGTGCTCGTCACCGCCGCCCAGCGGGGTCTGGTGACGCGCATCGAAGCGGCCGCGGCGGCGTAGCGTCCTGGCGAGCCCGGTCGGCGATCGCTATACCCCCCGGGTCGATGTCCGCCACCTGGGTGATGCGCCTGTTCGCGTGTGCGATCGCGCTGGGCGGCGTCGCGGCTCGGCTCGACGGCTTCGGCCGTTACGGCCTCTCGAACGACGAGGCCAGAGTCGCACTGGTGACCCGCGTCGAAGGGGTGCGGCAGTTCCTCCTCGGGCTGAGCGTCACGCCGCTCGGATGGGGCGCGCTGGTGACGCTGCTGTCGTGGGGGCCCGGCCCGCCCGAGACGGCGCTCCGCCTCCTGCCCCTCGCCGTCGGCGTCGCGACGCTGTGGCTGGCGTGGCGGCTCGGCACGCGGCTCGCCGACCACCCGCTGGGCGGGCTGTGCGCCCTCGCGCTCGTCGCGCTCGATCCCGCCGGCATCGCGTGGGCGCAGCAGTTGAAGCCCTACACCGCCGAGGCCGCGCTGGCGCTCGCCACCTTTCTCGCCGCCGGCGCCGCCGCCCGCCAGACCGGCGTGCGGCAGGTGGTGACGCTGGCCCTCGTACTGGCGCTCGGGCTCGCGTTCTCGAACGCGCAGCTGTTCCTGGCGCCGCCGCTGTTCCTCGCCCTCGGCCTGCACGCCGTGCTGGCCCGCGACTGGACGGCGCTCCGGCGGCTCACCCTCGCCGGCGCGCTGGTCGCGCTCTGGCATCTCGTGTGGTTCACGCTCCTGATCCACCCGTGGCTCACCCCGGCGCTCACCGAGTTCTGGCGTGGTCACTACGCGCCGCACGGCGACACCGCAGCGCTCGGGACGTTCGCCGGGGCGTCCGCCGCGACGCTGCTGTCCCCGGCGCTGGGCGCGTTCGGCACCCCGCTGGCGGCGGGCGGGCTCGTGCTGCTGCTCGCGACGCGCGCCGGTCGCTGGCCGGCCCTGGCCGCGGCCCTCCTGGTGATGGAGCTCGTCGCCCTGTCGGCCGCCGGGGTGTTCCCGCTGAACGTCCACCGCACCGCGCTCTTCGCCACGACACTGTTGCTGGTGACCACCGGCGCCGCAGCCGGGCGGCTGCTCGCCGACCTCTGGGAGCGTCCCGCACTGCGTCCGGTCGCGGTGGCGACAGGGGCCGCCCTGCTCATGGCCATCGGCTGGACGCGCTGGCCGCTCGCCGGCATGCACGGCAAGCCCGAAGATGTCGGCCCCCTCCTGCAGATCGTCGAGCGCGACCGCCGGGCGGGCGATCGCGTGCTGCTCTACGACCGGAGCGTCTTCGTCTGGGGCTATTACCGGACCGGCACGCCGATCCTGGTCCCGAACGCCGCCCTGGCGAACGGCTACGTGGTCGCGGTCGACGATCCGGACGTCGTCGTCTTCGGATCGCGCGACATCGGGGCGGCGGTCGAGCACGCCCTGGCCGGCGCGGCGCGCGTCTGGCTCGTCGGCTCCCGGTTCCGATCGCTCGACGAGCCGCGCATCCGCGCCGCCGCGGCGCAGCGGGGTCGGATCACGCGGGAGGAGCGCCGCGAACGCGCCCTACTGCTGCGGGTCGAGCGGCCCTGAGCCGCTCGACTCTTGCCGCAGCCGCGCGACTTCCGCTTCCAGCTCCGCCACCCGCGCCCGCAGCGGCGCCACGAGCTGGAGCATCTCGGGTTCGGTGAAGCGCGGCGTGATGTGCTGCGGGCAGTTCCAGTCGAAGGCTTCGACGGCGATCGCCATCGCCCGCTCGACACGGGCGTCGTAGCCGGGCAGCGCGAGACGTGCGAGCAGCGCCGGGTCGTCCGCGAGCTCGACGACACGGGCGCGGCCGAGCACCTTCAGGCGGCGCTGCTGCACGTAGTCCATGAAGATCAGTGCCACCCGACCGTCGCCGGCCAGGTTACCGACGCTCACGTACTGCCGATTGCCCCGGAAGTCGGCGAGCGCGATGTTCCGTTCGTCCAGCACCCGGACGAAGCCCGGGGGCCCGCCGCGGTGCTGGACGTAGGGCCAGCCCGTCTCGGACACCGTGGCCATGTAGAAGCTGTCGCGCTCGGAGAGGAACGCGATCTCGTCCGGGCCGAGGCGATCGTTGGCCGGGCTGCGCGCCGCGAAGCGTTCGTACGACTCGCGGCTGCCTTGCCGTTCCTGGACCGCCTTGACGGTTGGAGTGAAGGCCAGCTCGGCGAAGCGATGGGGCATGATCGGTGCAATAATCGACGTGTGGACTGCCGGGAAGACGGACTTTCGGCATTGCACCATTTCGCGTAGAGCAATGGTGTGGATCGCTTCGAGGCCATGCGGGTATTCGTCACCGTCGCCGGGGACGGCGGCTTCGCCGCGGCGGCTCGGCGCCTCGGCCTCTCCCCGCCCGCCGTCACCCGCGCCGTCGCGGCGCTCGAGACCCGGATCGGCACGCGGCTGCTCCATCGCACCACGCGGGTCGTCCGTCTCACCGAGGCGGGCGAACGGTTCCTGTCGGATTGCCGCCGCATCCTGGCGGAGGTGGAGGATGCCGAGGCGGCGGCGGCAGGATCGCACCGCGAGCTGCGCGGCGGGCTGGGCGTCACCGCATCGGCGATGTTCGGGCGGCTGCACGTGGCGCCGCTCGTTCTCGACTTCCTGCGCCGGCATCCGGGCGTCGAGATCCGGACGCTGTTCGTCGACCGGGTCGTCAGCCTGCTCGAGGAGGACATGGACGTGGCCGTGCGCATCGGGCACCTGCCCGATTCTTCGCTTGCGGCGATCCGTGTCGGTGCGGTCCGGCGACTCGTCTGCGCCGCGCCCGCCTACCTGGCGGCGCGGGGCGCGCCAGCTACGCCCGCCGACCTCACGGCCCACGACGTGGTCGCGTTCTCCGGCCTCGCCCCGCCGCGCGAGTGGACGTTCCCGGCCGGGACGAGCGGGCTGTCGGTGCCCGTGGCGCCGCGCTTCACCACCAACCTGCCCGAGGTCGCCATCGCCGCGGCGCGCGACGGGCGCGGCCTGACCATGCTGTTGTCGTACATGGTCCACGCCGAGCTCGAGGCGGGCGCACTCGTCCCGGTGCTGGGCGTGTGGGAGCCGCCGCCGCTCCCGGTGCACGTCGTCCACGGCGCCGGCCGCCAGGCCGCCGCCCGCGTGCGCGCGTTCGTCGACCATGCGGTGGCCGGTCTGCGCCGCCTCGACGCGCTCGCGCGCGGCGCCCGGGATGTACGAGGCGCGAGGGCCTGATCGCGGTTCAGTGGTGACGCGGGGGCGCCGCGCCGACCGGCATCCCACCGGGCGAGACCACCTGAATGTTCGCCATCATACCCTGATCGGCATGCTGCACGATGTGGCAGTGGTACACGAACGTGCCCGCGATGATGGGATTGGTGAACGGGATGACCACTTTCACCTCGCCGGGCACCAGCCGGCCATTCCGCCTCGTCGCGAACGGCAAGTTCACGGTGTCCTGGTAGCCGGTGAACGGCGCGGGCTTGCCGTTGACCTCGACCACCTGGAAGTCGGTCTGGTGGATGTGGAAGGCGTGCAGCTCGCGCGACGTGTTCCGGATGGTCCACTCCTCGATCGTGCCGAGCTCGACCGTCGTGTCGATCCGGGTGTGGTCGTAGAACTGCCCGTTGATGGTGAACTGCTCCGCGGGGTTCTTGCTGTCGGCGTCCGCGAACGTGATGGTGCGCCGCGTGGTCACGGACGCGAGGCGCAGGTCCGGATCCGACGGGAACACGACCGGAAGCGGCGGAGGATTCGCGACCGCCGGCCCCTTCGACACCACCGTGGCCAACACCTGCGCGGGGTAGCTGTCCCCTTGGGGGCCCGTGTTGAACGCCTGCGCCTTCAGCCGGTACGTGCCCGGCCGTCCCCCGCGCACCAGCACCTCGTACCGCGCGGCCGGCGGGATCAGGAGCTCCCGCTGCTCGATCAGGCCGGTGGTGGGGTTGCCGTCCTGGGCCAGGACGTAGAAGACGTGTCGCGGCAGGCGGAGCTTGTAATAGATGTTGGCGCCGATGTTGCCGAAGCGCCAGAGCTGCAATTCGCCCGGGCTGATGCCGATCCGCGGCTTGTAGAGCCCGTTGATGGTCCGAATGGTCGGTCCGCTCGGATCGGGATCGGCGACGGGAGCGCCCCGACGGAGCTTCATGTCCTTCAGCAGCATGATGCGCTCCGTGATCCCGGCCAGCTGCGGGAACGGCGCGAGCACGTTGCCGACGACGATCCCGCCCGAGAGCCCCGCCGCGATCTGCGGGTTCACGTCCGGATGGACATGTGGATGGTACCAGAAGAGGCCCGACGAGTGGTCCGCCGGCAACAGGAAATCGTACTGGAAGGTCGCCCCCGGATCGACCGTCAGGAACACGTTGTCGCCGGCCCCGAGCGGCGTCACCGCGAAGCCGTGGTAGTGCAGATTGGTCGGCATCCCGGCGGCGTTCGCGAGGATCAGCCCGATGCGGTCGCCCGGCTGCACGCGCAGGATCGGCGGCATGTAGGCGCCGTTGAAGAGCGTGGTCGTGAACCGCTTGCCGGCCAACACGACTTCGCCCGGCGCCACCGTGAGCGTCCCGGTCAACCGGCCGGCCACGCTCGACAGTTCCGGCGGGTTGGCGAAGGGCGGCGGCTTCGCCGCGCCCAGCCGCACAGTCCCGAGCAGCCCCGCCACCATCGCGAGCGCAGTCGCCAGCAGTCGCATCGCCGGGCTCCTTCCCGCCGCGCCAGGCCCGCTGTGCCGGCGCACCACCCCGCCGCCGCTATAGCCCCGGATCGTTCCTCGGCTCAAGGGAGCAGCGACGAGCCGCCGGCGCGCGTCGGCAGCGTGAACGTCGCGTCGCGCACCGTCACCGCGAACGTGCCGTTGCTCTTGCGGTAGGTGGGCGCGCTGCTGCCGACCAGCTCGAGCCGGACGACATGCCCGGGAGGAAACCAATAGGCGTTGCCCTCCAACTGGAAGACGACGGGGCCGCGCTGGTTCTTGCGCAGCCGATAGACGCCACGGGCCACCAGCGCCTGCTGGCCGGTCGGATCAACGTCCCAGAGGCGGCCGACCAGCTGCCCGAACGGACCATCGGTTTCGACCCGCGCCCGCAACGTGGGCGACCCCACCAACAGCACCCCGGGACTCGGCCGCGTGTACACCGCCGTCCCGGGCGCGTTCGCGGCGGGGAACCGCGCGCAAATTTCCCCCTCGATGGGATCGGTGCCAATCGCCTCGGCGGGGCTGCCGCCGGCAGCGGTGACGGTCTGCGGCGGCGCACCGTCGAGCGCGAAGCTGCCCGTGGCCAGCGCCCGCCAGCTGGACGCCGTGTACGGCCCGCCCGACGGAGCGCTCGACGGGCAGGTCTGCGTGAACACGGTGATCGAGCCCGGCGCCGGAGGCGGGTTCGCCTGCCGGAGGTAGGCGTCGAAGAAAGCCGCCCCCTGCGGCGCGAACAGCCGGTACTCGTCGAGCTTGTTCTGGGCGCGCAGATGGCCCACGTCGCCGAGCTGCAGGACCGGTGCCCGCCGCCCGCGCTGCAGGAGATGGATGCGCAGCGCCTGGGAGGCGGGGAACAGGTCGTCGGTGAAGCCGGACAGGAGCAGCATGGGGGCGGCGCGCCGCTTCCGCAGCAGCCGGATGCCGCTGTGGAACGCCTCGAGCTGCCGCTCGATGCGGACGACGGGCCTCCCGTACGGCTCCCCCGCGTCGAGCACCGTCTTCCAGTCCAGCAGGTCGGCGCCAGGGTCGCGATTCGGCGGCGCCAGGAACCCGGCGGCCTCGGCCAGGAGCAGCAGCCCCGTCACGTAGCTGAACTTCTCGACGCCGATCGGACGCCCGGTCGCGAAGATCGAGGCCGCGCGATCGTCGCGAAAGCGCCCGTTCGGCACCAGCGACGCCGCCAGGTCGGACCACGGCCAGCGCGCGTATGCCGCCGCGATCCGTAGAGGCCGGCCCGCCGGGCTGCGCCAGCGGACGACGCGCCCGCTCGGCAACCGCACCCGGGTGCGCAGCGCCGCCAGCTGCACGCTCTGTCCGCCGCCGTACGACACGCCCGTCACGCCGAGCGCCTCGGGATCCGCCAGACCGGCGTCCACCAGCAGGCCCAGCAGATGCTGCGCGTCGCGCACCTCCCACCGCTGATCCGCCAGCCGGATCCACCCCGTTGCGCAGTCCGGCGTGCGCGATACCGGCGACCCGCAGGAGTCGCCCCAGCCACGAGCGCTGTAGTTGACCACCAGGTAGCCGCGCTGCGCGTAGAAGACGTTGTTGTACTCGAAGGTGACCGACGATGTTCCCTCGGGGGTGGTCGACTCGAAGTCGGTCTTGTCGGCTCCGAGGCCGTGCAGCATGACGATGGTCGGGAACGGCCCGCTGCCGCTCGGGGGCAGCGTCACGTCGACGTCGAGCGGGACGCCGTCCCACGACGGCACGCGCTCGTTCAGGGTGGTGGTGGGGCAGAAGCGCACGCCGAACTGGGCGACGCACGCATGCCCGAACGGAGCTTGGGCGGCGCTGAGCGCCGGGCAGGCGAGGAGGGCCCCCACCAGCAAAGCGATGACGCACCGTCGTCCGCCAGGCACGCCCTCCACCTCCTAGGCGACCCGCGGCGCCGCGCGACCGTCCGCCTCGTGCTCCGGAGCCGCGAGCAGCCCCGCGCTGGGCGTGTAGGTGGGCACCAGGCGCTGCAGCAGCGTCACCGCGCCCACGACGTCGCCGTCCGCGACACAGTCGTCGAGCTTGCCGAGCCAGCCGCTCGGCGGGGGCGGCCGATCGCCGTGGCGCAACACCCGGATGCGATCGTGGTGCGTCGGCACCACCTCCTCGCCATCCGACATCAGCTCCTCGTGGAGCTTCTCGCCAGGGGTGAGCCCGGTGAAGACGATCTCGATGTCCTCGTCCGGCTCGAAGCCGGACAGCCGGATCATCTGCCGCGCCAGGTCGGCGATGCGGACCGGCTGGCCCATTTCGAGGACGAAGACCTCGCCGCCGTGTCCCGTGCCGGCGGCCTGAAGAATCAACTGCACCGCCTCGGGGATGGTCATGAAGTAGCGCGTCACCTCCGGGTGCGTGACCGTCACCGGACCGCCGCGCGCGATCTGCTCGCGGAAGATCGGCACCACGCTGCCGTTCGAGCCGAGGACGTTGCCGAACCGAACGGCGACGAAGCGACAGCCGCTGTTCTGGGACTCGTGCACCACCTGCTCCGCGACGCGCTTGGTCGCCCCCATCACGCTGGTCGGCCGCACCGCCTTGTCGGTGGAGACCAACACGAACTCCTTGGCGCCGTGCGTGACCGCCGCACGCGCGACGTTCCGGGTGCCGAGCACGTTGTTGCGCACCGCTTCGAGCGGATTCCGTTCCGCCATCGACACGTGCTTGTAGGCCGCCGCGTGGAACACCACGGCGGGACGGAAGCGCGAGAACACATCGGCCACCTGGTCCTCGAGCAGGATGTCGCCCAACACGGGTTCGAGGCGGACGTCCGGGTAACGGGTCTGCAGCTCCTTCTCGAGGGCGAAGAGCCCGTTCTCGTGCCGGTCGAACAGCACCAGACGCTCCGGCTTCTGCGCCGCCACCTGCCGGCAGAGCTCCGAGCCGATCGAGCCCGCCGCCCCGCTCACCAACACCGTCCGCCCGGCGAGGAACGCGCGCACGCGCGCCAGGTCGAGTCGCACCGGCTCACGGGCCAGCAGGTCGTCCACCTTGACCTCGCGCATCTGGGTGATCATGACCCGTTCGCCCACCAACTCGCCCAGCGTCGGCAGCACCCGGTGGCGTACCCGCGCCGTCTCGCACTTCCGGACGATCTGCTTCAACAGCGCGCCGGATGCCGACGGAATGGCCACGAGCACTTCAGTGACGTCGTGGACTTCCACCAGATCCGGGATGTGATCGATGCGGCCCAGCACCGGCGTGCCGGCGACGCGAAGGCCGATCTTGGCGGCGTCGTCGTCGACGAACCCGACCACCGCGGTCTTGAGCCGCGGACGGCTCTCGATCTCCTGCAGCAGCCGGATGCCCGCGGAACCCGCCCCGACGATCAACACGACGCGTTCGATCTGCCCCGTGGCCAGGCGCTGCTCGCGCTCCCGCCAGACGCGCAGGGCGAGTCGCGCCCCAGCCATGCCCGCCGTGCAGAGTACCAGATCGAGCAGGACGACCGAGCGCGGGAAGTTGTCGAGTCCGCGCAGGAACACCAGGGCGATCAGGAACAGGACGGAGCCCATGACGTTGCCGCGTACGATGTCCACCGCGTCACGGACGCTCACGTGCTGCCACCAGCCGCCGAAGAGATTGGCGACGTGGAACCCGAGCATCTTGCAGATCAGGACCAGCGGCAGCGTGTAGAGCACGATCTCGGCCTGCGGCGCGGGCAGGCGCAGGTCGAACCGCAGGCCGAACGCGATCAGGTAGGCGGCGGCGGCGATCGTCAGATTGCCGGCCACCGTGACGGCAGTGCGGTGGCGGAGTAGAAACGGATGCATCGTGCTCATGCGATGGCCCTCCTGGCGGTCTCGGCTTCGGCCAGCACTTCGCCGAGCTCGCCGCAGATGGTGTCGATTTGCGGGTCCGTCAGCGTGCCGAAGAAGGGCAGCGCGAGGCATCGCCGGCCCATGTCCTCGGCCACCGGGAAGTCTCCCGGCCGGTGCCCGAACCGCTCGCGGTAGAATGGTTGGAGGTGGATGGGTGGGAAGTACGCGCGGGCCGGGATGCCGCGCGCGTCGAGCGCCCGGATCACCGCGTCCCGATCGAGCCACGGTGCCAGGCGCACCACATAGACGAACCAGCTCATGCGCGTGACCCACGACGCGACCGGCGGCGCCGTGACGTGGTCCAGCTTCGCCAACCGGAGTGCGTAGGCGTTGGCGACGCGCGCCCGCCGCCGCACAATCTCGTCCAGGCGCTCCACCTGCACGCAGCCGAGCGCGGCGCTCATCTCGTCGAGCCGGTAGTTGAAGCCGAGACGCGAGTGCTCGAGCCAACCGTCGAAGACGTCGCGCCCCTGGTTGCGGAGGCTCCGGCAGAGCGCGGCCCAGCCGTCGTCGTCCGTGACGATCATGCCGCCCTCGCCCGTGGTGATCTGCTTGTTCGGATAGAACGCGAAGACCGCGGCATCGCCGAGCGTGCCCACACGGCGATCCTTGTAGGTGGCGCCCAGCGCCTCGCACGCGTCCTCCACGACCGCGAGGCCGTAGCGGCGGGCCACGGCGGTGATCGGGTCCATGTCGGCCGGGTGGCCGAACACGTGCACCGGGAGGATCGCCTTCACGGGCTCGCCCCGGGCGGCAAGGCGCCGCACCGCCGTCTCGAGCGCATCCGGCGAGATCGCCAGGGTCTCCGGGTCGATGTCGACGAAGACGGGCCGCGCCCGCTCGTACAGCACACAGTTCGCCGACGCGACGAAACTGAAGGGCGTGGTGAGGACGACGTCGCCCTCCCCCACCCCGGCCGCGATCATGCAGAGGTGGAGCCCCGACGTGCCGCTGTTGACGCCGACGCCGTGGCGCGCGCCGACGACGGCGGCGAGATCGGCCTCGAACCGCGCGAGCCGCGGCCCGAGCGCGAGGGTGGACGTCGACAGCACGTCGAGCACGGCGGCGCGCTCGGCGAGCGTGATGTCGGGTTGGGACATGGGAATGGTCATGAACGAAACCTCCGGAACTGCGCGGGCGCCGGTAGGGCCGGGCCCGGGGTCGTGCTGCGCGGGGTCAACGGCGGCCCCCCCAGCAGCTTCCGATACAGCGAGGTGGCCTGCTCCACGCACTGGCGGGAGTCGGCCCGTGCGGCGATGATCTCACGGTTCGTCGCGGCCGCGCGGCGGCGCAGATTCGCGTCGCTGAGCGCGGCCACGATCGCGTCCGCCAGTTGCTCGGGCGATGCCGGGTCGACCAAGGCTCCGTTGACGCCGGGCGTGATCCACTCCCGGATCGACTCGAGATCCCCGCGACGGGGAAGCAGCCCGCCGCCATGCCCTCCAGGAGCGAATTGGGCGTCCCGTCGTGGACCGTCGGCGAGACGAGGACCTGGGCACCCCGCAGCGCCGCCGCCATCTCCCCCGGCGACAGATGCGGCAACAATTCGACGGTGTCGCTGAGTCCGAGCGCTTCGACCCATTCGCGCGCCTGCGGCTGGGCCGCCATCGCGACGCACCGAACCCGCACGTCGGGCCGGCGCGCGCGTACCAGCGGAATCGACTGGAAGAAGACGTCGTTCCGCACATAGTCTCGAAAGCCCCGTGGATTGATCACCACCGGCGCATCCGGCGCGGGCCGGCCCGATTCCTCGAGTCGGATCCCGCCCCCGCTGGGCGTCACCAGCGTCGGTTTGTCCGGCGCAAGCCCCCAGCAGCGGGCCAGCCGAACGTCCCGATGACAATCGGCGTGCAAGGCATCCGTTCGCGCGAGCACTCGGCGCGTCAACACCCGCATGAGCGGCGTCGACACGCCGTGCAGTGTGAAGTCGTTGCCCCAGACCGACACGACCAGTGGCACGCCGTCACAGGCACCTGCCGCGAGTATGCCCTCCCACGGGATACGCATCGCATGGACCACGTCGGGGCGAACGCGTGCCACCACGTCCCGCAGGCGGCGCCGTGCCGCCGGGATGGTCGTCGGGCCCAGCCAATGCCGGGCCTTCATCCGGAGCCCGATGTGCCGGCTCGAGCCGAGCGGTCCGGTCATCGTCGCGCGGGTGGACGAGAACGCCACCGGGACGTGAAACACCTCGCGAACCGGCAGCGCGGCGTCGCACGCGAACGTGGAGGCGAGGAACACCTCGTCCCCGCGCTCCACCCAGTGCCGCACCCAACCCCGGGTGATGGGTGATCGACCATCCGCCACGAACAAGAGCCTCATGCCCACCCTCAGTGCTGCCACGCGCCGTGCTGCGTCTCGCGCGAGGGCGCTGTCCGCCGTGCCGCGGAACCGGCAGCGCGGCGCACTCCGGCCAGGAAGCCCTCGACCATCCCGTCGAGAGTGTACGCGTCGCGCATCGTGCCATGCGCCGCAGCACCCAGTCGACGCGCCATCGCCTCGTCCCGGAGGAGTTGCGTCGTCAGGGCCGCGAGCCCCGCAACATCCCCGACAGGCGCCGTCACGCCGTTCACGCCGTGGCGCAGCGCTTCGAATTCCGGGCTGTGCTGCTGCGGATCGCCGAAGGTCACGACCGGCAGTCCGTAGGCCATGGCGTGGTTCAGGACGAGGCCGACCTTCACGGGGTGAAGGAGGAGATGCGCCAGCAGGAAGAAGGGGGCGATCGCCTCTTCATCGTACACCGGCCCCGCGCAGACGATGGAGGCTCCGAGTCCGCGCCGCATGATTTCGGCCAGGAAGTTCTCGCGGGCCGGGCCGTCACCGACGACGACGAGTCGCGCCTCGGGCATGGCGGACACGACCCGGCCCCAGACGTCCAGCAGCGGGCGCAGGCGGTGCATCTGCCCGAGGCGCGACACGTGAAGCGCGACCGGCCCTTCGCCGAGAGCGAGACGTTCGCGGATCGCCCCGAGGTCTCCGCGCCGGCGCCCAACGCGATGTGCGGCCGCCTCGATGCGCGCCAGGTCGAGCGTGTTCCTCGCCACCGCGATGCGGTCGGGAGAGACACCAGCGCACTCCAGGGTGCGGGCGACCCGATGATTGTAGAGGATGACCGCGTCGGCCCATCGCGCCAGCAGATTGCGGTAGGCCCGCCTGCCCGTTCGCTCCCGCCCGATGGAGTATCCGTGCCCCCACAAGGCGACCCCCATCCCGGCCTGTCGGGCGCGCAGCATCGCGATCGGGAGATTGGGGTACCGGGTGTTCCAGCTGAAGACGACCACGTCGTGGTGGCGGTCACCCGCGTATTGCCACAACGCGGGCATCCAGATCACCGGGCCGATCGCTCGATGTGCGACCGGCACCGCCGTCACACCATCGAGATCCGTCGTCGGTGCGCCCCGTTCTCCCGCCAAGCGACCCGCGCCATGGACCAGCGTCAGGGCGTCGACGTGCTGTCGGAGACGCGCAAAGAAAGGACGCCGGTAGTGCGGGAAGGCGGGCTGTATCACGAGGAGTCGCATCAACGGCTCACGCTTCCACCGATTGCTGACGGATTCCGAACCCCGCCATACAGGCGACATGCCCGGCGAGCTTTCGTATCGCGCCCGCGTCGGAGGCTCGGTAGCGGTAGGCCTCGAGCAGCCCGAGTCCGGTCACGCGGCAGAACAGGACGGCGGCGAGCGCGAGGGCCACGGCGTACGCAATCAAGCTCGCCCAAGCCGCCCCGAAGACGCCGTAGCGAGGGATCCACAGCAGATCCAGCACGACGATGGTGACGTTCGCCACCAAACTGCTGCACGATACCAGGCCAGGCCGCCCGCGCGCCTCGACATCGGAGGTGAGCAGCCGGTACAGCCCCCACAGTCCCGTCGCGGGGATCATGATCCAGAGCGCCGGCGCCGCCTGCGCAAAGTCCGGCCCGTAGACCGGCACCACGAGGGCGCTCGTGAGTACCGCCGCGGCGAGGCCTGCGACCGCCATCGCCACCACCGCCAGTCGAAAGATCTGCGCGGTGCGCTCGCCCGTGCCCAGCTCGCTTGCCGAGCCGCGGTGAAAGATCACGTAACCCACGATCTGCGGAATGCTCGCGAGACGAGCCCCCACGGACACCGCGACGGAGTACACGCCTGCCGCGGCCGGCGAGACCATGAAGCCGAGCAAGACGATGTCGAGCCTGACGGTCACGAGATCCAGCAACAGGCCGAAGTACGAGAGGCGGCTGAAGGCGACCATGCGCCGCACCAGCCCCCCGTCGACGCCAATGACGCGCGGGTGGTGTCGCGCCACGCTCGCGAGCCAAACCGCCACAGTCGCCCAACTGACGACGACGCCCCAGACGAGATACTGCCCGACGTGCCGCGCCCCCAGCGCGTACAGGACGGTCACCGTTACGGCCTGCACCACGTTGTAGCTCAGCAAGAACCGCGATCGTGTCGCGAACGCACGAAGCCCGCCGAAGATGGAAGCGATGCCGACATACAGCACCTGCACGCCGACGAGTGCCACGATGACGGGTTCGAGCGCGGGTGACACACCCGGGATGCTGCCCCCAAGCGCCCTGGCGACCGCTCCGAGGAGTCCCGCGCCGGCCATGGCGAGGCCGGAGATGGCGATCACCGAGGTGAAGACGGTTGGCAGCGCGGCGCCGTCTCGCGCCAGGAAGTGGCCGCATGCGCGCTCCCAGCGAATGCCGAGCACCGCAGCCGTGATCGCCCCGACCGTGGTCACGAGAGCGACGACGCCCTTGCCCTCCGCGCCCAAGGCTCGCGCCAGCAGGATTCCGGCTGCGAGGTTGGCGACCGTGGTCACCCCCTCCGCGCGCAGACTGACGAACCAGTCGAGCAGGACGCGGCGGCCGCCGACCTGTGCGCTCATCCCGCGCGCGACCCAGCGCAACCGCTGAGCTCCGTG
This sequence comes from uncultured delta proteobacterium, assembly GCA_963851365.1. Classification (GTDB taxonomy): domain Bacteria; phylum Desulfobacterota; class Binatia; order DP-6; family DP-6; genus CAVQLX01. The sequence goes on from CAWKPA010000005.1 coordinate 665,557, forward strand.
ATGCCTGTCTCGGGCTCGCCAGCAGCCCCACGCGCGTAGGCAAGAAAGTGCTCGAACGTGCGCGGTGATCGATCGTCGAGCGGTGACGGATAGAGCACGACGGTGCTCACGGCGCCCCACGGATCAACCGGGTCATCGCCCGCCAGGCCGCCCAGGTCCCGACCCAGCTTCCACGAGTCCCACCGGTCGTAATCGCGGTCGAACTCCCAATGCGCTCGGCGCCCCGAGCGATCGTACCCCGCGCCCAGAGCGACCCAGGCGGTCACGACGCCATCGCCGTGTCGCCGGGCCAGGTCCACGCTTCGCCTGCACGCTTGCCGCATGCGCTCCGCGTCCTGAACCTCGTAGACCTGGCAGACAACCGAATCGCCCTGCTCCCGCATCGTGAAGTGGGGAACCAGCTCCCATCGGACACCGTCGCTCCGCAGGCGGAACATGCCGCGCCCGTACCAGTGCACACCCGCGGCCGGAAAACGGCGCTTGGCGATCGCGTATATCTGATCGTACTTCCGAACGATCGCCTCGTTCAGCGACGGGCTATCCGGGGTCGTCACGAAGCGCTCCGAGTCGAGGAGCAACGCCCCGACGGCGATCGCCGTGCCGTGGCGCGCATTGGCCTCGCGTAGCGCGACTCGGATCGCCTCCAGGCGCTCGTCGAAGAATGCCAGCTCGGCCTCCGCCGTCGCCCCCGTGTCGGTCGCCGGCAGCGCCTTCCCGAACCTGCGATGCCACGGCGAATAATTGATGCCGATCACCACCGGCCTGCCGGCAGCCCGCTCCCCCGCTCGCTTGGCGACTGCCACGACGGCGTCGACCTGCTCCGGTGTTGCCGTCTCGCCTCGGAGGCTGACGGCGCCGGTTACGCGCGCCAGCTCCTGGAGGACCGCAGAGTCGGACGTCAGCCACGCGGCCTCGAGCGGCCAGCTGTAGTGCACCTTGTGCAGCGACCGCAGGGGCGTGAGCGCGTCGGCGAGGCACTGCGCGCGGCCTTCGCCCGGCGCGGCACCCGCTGCCGTCATGCTGCTCAGCACGCACGCGGCCGCAACGACACTCGCGCGCGCGGGGGCATGGCGAAGCCGAACGCGGCTGGCCACCCGCGTCCGGGGCAACCTGCTCCGGGCGTGGTTGGCGACCGCACCACCCTTGGTCGCCTCGTCCAGCCGTGCGGCGAAGGCACCGGCACCGATGCACAGCCAGACGAGGAAGTTGAACGCGCTGGCCGCGTTGATCAGCGTCGTCTCGACGAGGCCGAGCGAGCTCGCGGCCACGACGGTCGAAAGGCCGAGCGACCCGATCGCCCGAGCGTTCTGGGTCGACCCCGCCACCGCGAGCCTGCCCAGCCGCCACGCCGCGACCCCCAACGTCGCAACGAGCAGCAAGAGGGCGGGTACGCCCCCCTCGTTCAGTGTCGACAGATACGCCGAATGGCTTCGCTTCGAGAGCTCGGAGAGCGCCGCCTCCCGGCCCAGCCCGACGCCGAAGAGCGGGAATTCCTGCCAGAATCCTGCGTTCGCGCCCCAGACCTCGAGGCGTTGGTCCAGCATGCCGGCGTTGTTGAGGCGAAAGAACCGGGCGGCTTCACCTTCCCCGAGACCGTCCCGCAGGACGAGGCCGGCGCCCCCCAGGACCACGATGGCACAGACGACGGCGAGCCCGAGATGCGCCCCTGATCTCCGGTAGGCCGCGAGGCCGAGCAGCGACAGCAGTCCGGCCAAACCGGCTACGTAGGAGCCTCGCGCGCGCGACAACACCAGCAAGGCGAGCAGCATCCCGAGGACGGTGACGATTCCTGCGCGGCGCCATCCCGGCCGCTCGACCGTTCGCAGCGCGATTCCCGACAGCAACCCGGCGACACAGAGCGGGCCGAACTGCGTCGCGCTCAGCGGGCCCTGATACCGCTGGTCCAAGAGCCCCCAACCTCGCTCTCCACCCGATGCGGAGGCGAGTGCCGAGAGCGACACCGCGACGGCGCAGGCTCCGAAACACACGCGGAGCAGGCTACGGCCGCCGTCCCGCCGGACCAGAGCCGGCCCGAGGACGGCGACGGCGCCCCAGATCATCGCGAAAAGCGCGAAGGCACGCGCCAGCCCACCGATCGGCCCCTCCGAACGCATCGAGCTGAGCGCGAACCAGGCCACCATGCACAGCGGCAACAGCGACGGGACGTCGAGCGACCACGCGAAGCGACGCCCCGTCCGCCAGCAGGTGAACGACCAGACCGCGAGGACGGTCGGAATCGTGAACAACCTGAGCGCGGCGAACGCGGGAGTGTCGTCGTCGCCGGAAGCGCCCAGATACGACTGCATCACCGTGGTCATCACCAGGGCCAAGAGCCCCACGAAGACGAGCACCGATAGTGCGTCGAGTCGCCGCGGTGGCGACGCCGGCCGTGTCGGGCCCGCTGTGTTCGTCTGCGCGGACCCGCCGGACGGCGCCGCAATGCAGCGTGCCGGCGGGACGCGAGACGCAGGCCACGCGCGTCTAGTACGCTGCACCCGCCTGCCCCCTCGCGTCCCGCCGGCGGTGGTGCTCGATGGCGGACCGCAGCGCGCCACGCGCCGGGACGCCGACCCAGGTGCGGCCGGGCGGCACCGACCGGATCGCGACGCAGCCGGCGCCCAGGACCGCCCCGTCGCCGACGCGGCAGCCGGGGATCACGACACTGCCCGTGCCGAGCTCGCACCCGGTGCCGATCGTCACGTTGCCCGAGAGGTGCGTGTCCGGGTGCAGCGTCGAGAAGTCGCCAACCACGTCGTCGTGCGCCACCTGGCAGTGCATGTTGACCGTGACGAAGTGCCCGATCCGGACGTTCACCGTGACGAGCGCGCCAGCCGCCACGTAGGTGCCCTCGCCCAGGGTCACGTTCGGGCCGATCGTCGCCCGCGGGTGGACCACTCTGGCCCAGGGCAGCCCGAGCGGCGCGAGGCGTTCCACCAGCGCCGCCTTCGTGCGCGGGAGGCCGACGCCCAGGACCAGCGCCACGTCGTCCCCCTGGCCGTGATCCGCCACCGCGGCGATCGGCCCCACGACGTCGCCCAGACCGGACGCGACGGGGCCGGCAGGCAGGGCGTCGTCGAAGAACCACAGCCGGTAGGGGTTCCCGGCGGCGCGCCGCTCTTCGACGAGCGACCAGGCGACCTCCTGGGCGTGACCCGCCGCTCCGATCACGAGATATCGCATCGCTCACCCCGCCATCCGGCCGGCCGGCGCGTCCGGCTCGCCCATGAATTCCGACATCGTCGCCCGGCCCGGCTCGCTGATCCCGGTGCGACGGAACACGGCCACTACGGTACGCGCGAGAATGGCGGCATCGAGCGCCACGCTGCGATGGTCCACGTACCAGACGTCGAGCGCGAAGCGCTCCGACCAGGAGATGCCGTTGCGCCCGCTCACCTGCGCGAGCCCCGTGATGCCGGGCCGCACCTCGTGCCGGCGCGCCTGGTAGGGCGTGTACCGCGTCAGATACTGCGGCAGCAGGGGCCGCGGGCCCACGATCGACATGTGCCCCCGGATCACGTTCACGAGCTGCGGCAGCTCGTCGAGCGAGAGGCTGCGGAGCACGCGGCCGACCGGGGTGAGCCGTGCCTCGTCGGATTCGCCGGGCGCGCCGGATCGCATGGTGCGGAACTTGAGCAGCGTGAAGAGCTCGCCGTGACGCCCCACCCGCACGTGCCGGAACAGGACCGGTCGCCCCATCGACACCCGCACGACACCGGCCACCAGCGCCATCAGCGGCAGCGCCAGCGGCAGGATCGCCGACGTCACCGCGACGTCTACCAGGCGTTGCCTGTCGATCCTCACGCGCTGACCGCCTTGCGCTCGGGGGTGGAGGCCGGCGCGCCCCCGTCCACCAGCTCGCGGAGCACGCGCTCGAAGTCGACGGCCTGCTTCCGCCGGTCGAACTCGGCGCGCACCGCCGCACGACCATGGGTCCCCATGGCGCGCGCCCGGTCCGGGTCCGCGACCAGCGTCCGGACGGCGTCCGCCAGCGCGCCGCCGCTGCCCGGCTGCACGAAGAGCCCGGCGCCCGTCCGATCCACCACGTCGCGAATCACGCCGTCGATGCCGAGCAGCACCGGTCGGCCCGCCGCCATGTAGTCGAACACCTTGTTCGGATAGGTCGTGCGGAAGAGCGGGATGTCGCGCAGCGTCGCCAGGCAGGCGTCGGCGGCGCCCAGCACCTCGCGCATGGCCCGTTTGGGTTGGGCGCCGACGAAGCGGACGTTGTCGAGCCCGTGCGACTCCGCCGTGGCGCGCAGCTCGGCGCGCGCCTTGCCGTCGCCCACCAGCACGAAGAGCGCGCGGGTGTCGCGGAGGCGTGCCGCCGCGTCCAGCACCACCTCGAGGCCGTTGGCGGGCCCGAGCGCGCCGGCGTAGACCACGACGAACCGGTTGGCAGCGTTCCACGACTGCCGCAGGGATTCGCCGCGCACGGCGGGATCGAACTGATCCACGTCCACTCCGTTCGGCACCACGCGGATCTTCGCCTCCGGCACGCCGTAGCCGTGGAGGAACGGCAGGAACCCGGGCGAGTTCACCACCACGCGCCGGGCGCGGGTGTAGAGGAAGCGCTTGAGTCGCAGCGCCGCGCGCGATAGCGGCCCCTCGCGCACCACGCCCATGCCGACCGCGAACTCCGGCCACAGGTCGCGCTCCTCGAGGAGGAAGCCACCGCGGCACCGGCGTGACGCCAGCCACGCCGGCACCAGCTGCACCAGCGGCGGCGAGGTGCCCCACACGACGTCGACGTCGTCGACGACCCGCGCCGCCTGCAGCGCGCCTTGCGCAAAGGCGAAGAAGGCGCGGGCGCGCGTGAGGTAGCTGCGGTGGATGTCCTCGTTGCCGCCGATGCGGATCACCCGCATGCCCCGCGGGAGCGCCGTGACCGGCGCGGCCACCGCCTCGCCCGTCAGGTAGTTCACGGCGCTGGTGATCACGGTGAAGCGGTGGCCGCTCTCGACGAGGCGACACCCGATTTCGTAATGACGCGTGCCACCGGGATCGTCGGGGCCCGCGAACACCTGGTGGATGAGTAGTACGTGCATGTCAGTAGTAGAGCGCCTTGAAGAGCGCCTTCTGCGCGAACGCGCGCCGACGACGCCACGGGTTGTCTGCATAGGCGCGCCAGCGGGCCGCCCAGCCCGCCAGGGCGGGCTCGGCCAGCAAGCGCGCGGTGATGGCCAGCTGATTGATGTGGAGTTGGTGATAGAAGGGGCTCGCCAGCATCGGGAGGCGGGTGCCCGACTGCTCGTAGAGCGACCAGAAGCCGCAGTCGAAGCTGGGCAGGTGGCGCAGCAGGGTGCGGGTGCAGGCCGCGAGCAGCTCGCGCGCGCGTCGGGAATCGCTCGCCATCGCGTAGTCGCGCACGCCCCAGATGGCCCAGAGGAAGCCATTCAGGATGTGCGTCGGCGGCTGGACGATCGTCTCCTCCAGCCAGGCGCCGTCCACCCCGTCCCCGATCCGGACGCCCCCGGCGTCGACGTCGGTCACGAGCGAGCGGAACGCCTCGTGCGCGGCGTCCAGGTACCGCCGGTCGCCCGTCGCACGGTGCGCGCGCACCAGCAGCGACACGCCCTGCCCCTGCGACAGCGCCGAGTACCAGCCCTTCTGCAGCGTGTCGCGGTACTCCCAGTCGAACTCGTGCCGCCAGACCGGGATGCCCTGCGCGTTCGGGGTCAGGTTCGCGACGAGCCAATCCGCCGCCAGCGTCCAGCGGGTACGACGCTCGGGGTCGCCCGAGCGGCGCTCGAGGTTGAAGTTGCCGAGCCCCCACTGCGCGATGGCGATCGGGTTGTACTGCCGGCCCACGTGCCCGCGGTAGTCGAGCATCGGGACGCCGGCCGCGTCGGTGTGGGCGGCATAGTCCGCCTTGGTGAAGAAGCACTGGTAGTACTCGCCGAGCGGCTGGTCCCAGGCACGGGTGTTGGTTTCCGGCGGCTCGTGCCAGAAGGTGAGCTGACTCGGGCCGTGGCCGAGATACGCGGCGGCGACGCGGTTCAAGTAGCGGGCACGGGCGAGCATCACTGCAGTTCTCCCAGCGCGGCGACGATGCGCGCTCCGGCGCGGCCGTCCCACAATGCGGGCACGCGCGCACCGTTCGTCGCCTTGCGCTGCGCCTCGGCGAGCGCCGCCAACACGGCGTCGCGCTCGACGCCGGCCAGGACGTTCGTCCCCTCGGTGATGGTGACCGGCCGCTCCGTGTTCTCGCGGAGCGTCACGCACGGCACCCGCAGCGCCGTGGTCTCCTCCTGGATGCCGCCCGAGTCCGTCAGGACGAAGGCAGCCGACCGTAGCGCCTGCAGCATGTCGAGGTACGACAGCGGTTCGACGCCGACGAGGCCGCGCGACGGCACCGTACGCCCCGGCCCGTCGAGGAACGCCACCCGCTCGGCCAGGCCGAAGCGCTGGATGCGCTCGCGCGTCCGCGGGTGCAGCGGCAGGACCACCGGCACGTCCGCCGCGATCTCGGCGAGCGTGTCGAGGAGGGTCGCGAGCACCTCGGGACGGTCGACGTTCGACGGCCGGTGCAAGGTGCAGAGCCCGAAGCGCGCGCCGGTCAGGCCGAGGCGATCCAGGACCGCGGCCCCCTCGGCGGCGGCCAGACACCGGTGCAGGGAGTCGATCATCGGATTGCCCACGAACCGGATGCGCTCGGCCGGCAGCCCCTCGCGCGTCAGATTGTCGGCGGCGTCGCTGCAGGTGGTGAACAACACGTCCGACAGGGCGTCGGCCACCACCCGGTTCACCTCCTCCGGCATGTCGCGGTCGCGGCTGCGCAGCCCCGCTTCGACGTGCGCCAGCAGCGGGCGCACCGGCCGGCCGTTGCCGCCCAGATCGATCTTCGCGGTCACCAGCGCACACGCCGCGGTCGAATTGACGTCGCCGACGACCACGACCACCTGCGGCCGCGTGCTCAGGAGCACCTCCTCGAAGCCGGCCATCACCCGGGCGGTCTGCACCGCGTGCGACGCCGAGCCGACCCCCAGGTTCACGTGGGGCTCCGGCAGGTCGAGGTCACGGAAGAACGCGCCCGACATGCTGTGGTCGTAATGCTGGCCGGTGTGCACGATCAGCGGCGTGAAGCGCCGGGGCGCATGCTCGCGCATCGCCCACCAGATGGGAGCGATCTTCATGTAGTTCGGCCGGGCCCCGGCCACGAGGAGAACCGTGCTCATCAGTCCAACACCTCCACCGGCTCGCCGGTCGCCAGCGACTGCCGGATCGCGAACGTCGCACGCATGCCCTGCACCGACTCGCGGAACGGGATGGGTTCCGGCGCGCCCGCGCGGACGGCGGCAACCGTCGCCGCCAGCTCGGCCGCGTGCCCCTTGTCGCGGCCCCAGGTGCGGAAGCGTTCGCTCCGTCCCCGGTGCGTGACGACCAGACTCCGGAAGTCGTCGAGGACGGCCACGGCGCCGCCGCCGATCACCTCGAGCCGTTCCTTCGGATGCGCGGCGTCGCCGTCGGCGGAGTACACCAGCGTGGCAACGGCGCCGCTCGCGAGCTCCAACAACGCCGTGCACGTCTCGGGATCCGCCGCGCCGTCGCTGCCGGGCCGCACCGCATGGACGCGGCGCACCGGGCCGCCGCCGAGGAACGCCAGCAGATCGACGAAGTGACACGCTTCGCCGACGAGCCGCCCGCCCCCCTCGGCGTCGTCGCGGAGCCAACTCTCGCGCGGCACCGCGCCCGCGTTCACGCGGTAGGACAGCACGAGCGGTCGGCCCACCGCCGCCAGCCGCTCGCGCAGTCGGACGACGAGCGGCGCGAAGCGCCGGTTGTAGCCGACCATCACGAAGGGCGCCCCCGGGGCAGCGCGGTACGCGGCGACGAGGTCGTCCAACTCTTCCTCGGAGACGCAGACCGGCTTCTCGCAGAAGACCGCCTTGCCGCGCTCGAGACCGGCGCGTACCAACCCGGCATGCGCGCTGTGCCGCGTCGCCACCACGAGGAGCCGGGTGTCGTCACCCAACGCCGCCTCGACGTCGGTCGAGCACGCGGCGAAGCCGAAGCGCCGGCCGGCGTCCCAGCCGCTCAGCCCCTTCGACGTCACGATGGCGATCCGCGAGACGTCCCCCAGGGTCTCCAGCGCCGGCAGAAGGGTCGCCCGCGCGTACGTGCCGGCGCCGAGGACGCTGACCCCGAGGGCGCCCGGCGACTCCGCCCGACTGACCGGCGCCAGAGCCAGCGTCTGCCCGGGCGCCGCGGCGCCCTCCGGGTAGCGCAGCAGGATGCCCATCGCGGGTTCGCCGCCCTTGCCCAGCAGCAGCTCGTAGGCGCGATCGGCGTCGGCGATGTCGAACCGGTGGGTCACCAGCGCGCCGAGCCGCAATTGCGGCACGAGCCCCAGGAAGGCCTCCAGATTGCGCCCGAGCGTCCAGCGCACGTACTCGTACGGGTAGTCGAGGCCGCGTTCCTCGTAGGACGGGTCGTAGCGGCCCGGCCCGTACGATCGCGACACCACCAGCTCGAGCTCCTTCTCGTAGAGGGGCCGGCGGTCGAGGTGGAGCTGCGTGTCGCCGAGCACGACGAGCCGCGCCCGCCCGCGCGCGATGGCCGTCGCGGTGGTGACGGGGCCGCTATCGGCCGCCGAAGCCGCGATCACCACGGCGTCCACGCCCCGCCCGCCGGTCCGCTCCGCGATCGCCCGCTCCAGCTCGGCCGCATCGGTGGCGACGTGCTGGCAGCCGAGACCGGCGGCCAGCCCGGTGCGGGCCGGCTGCGGGTCGAGACCGAAGACGACGCAGCCTGCGGCCCGCAGGAGCTGCGCAGCGATCTGCCCGAGCAGCCCCAGCCCGAGCACGGCGACCGTGTCGCCGAGCCCGCACCGCGCGAGCCGCACCGCGTGGAGCGCGACCGACCCGACCGTCGCGAACGCGGCGTCCTCGGCGGACACGCCGTCCGGCACCGCGGCCACCAGATTGCGCGGCACCAGGTTCACTTCGGCGTGGGCAGCGTGCCCCCCGCCCGCGCAGGCGACGAGCGAGCCGGCGCGATGGAGTCCGGTGCCGTCCTCGAGGACGACGCCCGCGGCGCTGTACCCGAGCGACTCGGCGACGGCCAGCCGGGTGCGCACCGCCCGCTGCGTCTCCCAAATCCCGTCGCGTCGCACCTTCTCCACCACCTGGCGCACCAGGTCCGGACGCTGCGCGGCCTTGGCCGCGAGCGACTTGCCGGCGAATGCCGCGGCCGACCGCTCCGTCCCCGCGCTCACGAGCGACGCCACGGTCCGCACCAGCACCTGCCCCCCGCGCGCCGCCGGGCGCGGGACGTCTTCCACCCGCGGCACGCTGCGGCCGTCACGGATCACCGACTTCATCGTCTCCCACCTTCACCGAACACAGCTTCGCCCCTCGATTCCGGACAACACCTTCTCCGCCCTCCGATCGGCCGCCGGCGGCGGCATGGGGCGGTCGTCAGCAGCGCTCCAGCAGACCGGCGTCCAGCTCGACGCCGATGCTGCGCTGCAGGAGATCAACGTTCACGACGAAGGTCGCGCGGCCGCGGCACAGGGCCCGCACTTCGCCCTCGAGGCCTTCGAGCGGGCCGGTGACGATCCGCACGCGTTCGCCGACGTGCAGCCACGGCATGGCGTGGACCCCTTCGCAGGTCACGAGGCGGCGCACCGCATCGACGTCGCGCTCGGGCACGGGCTGCGGTGCCTCCCACCCCTCGCCCAGCACGCGGACCACGCCATCGGTGCTGGCCACGCTGACCCACCGCGTGCGCGACGGCGCGAAGCGCAGGAACAGGTAGCCCGGGAAGAGCGGCTGATCGAGCGTCACGCGCTTGTCGCGTCGCCGGCTCGGCATGCGCAGCGTGGGCAGAAACACCTCGAACGCCTTGCGGCGGAGCTGCTCGCAGACGCGCGGCTCGTATTGGTTGCGGGTCCACACCGCGAACCAGGACGGGGACACGCTCGCGTCGAGCGCCGGGGCGACTGCCGTCATCGCGTTTCCTCCTCGCGCCGGCCCGACGCCATGCGCTCCTTCCACTCCTGCTCGCGCTTCGCGATCACCGCCGCCGAGGCGTCGTAGACCGGCAAGAGATCCACCGCGTTGCGCTCGCCGGCCGCCAGCACCTGCTCGGCCTGGCCGAAGTCGCCCCGCGCGCCGTAGATCTCCACCGCCAGCCGCTTGTAGAGGCTGCCCCGTTCCGGATTGCGCTCGAGCGCGGCCAGGAGCGCCCGTTCGGCGCGCACCGGGTCCCCTGCCCGCAGGTAGTTGCGCGCCGCGTGACCGAGCGACCGGTCGTCCAGGTCGTCGCGGGCGGCTTCGTCCAGCAGGGCGTCGGCGGCATCCCGCCACCGTGCATGCGCTTCCAGCAGCGCCACCCGATCGGCGACGATCTGCTGGCGGTCCGCCCCGGCGGGCGGACTCTCCAGGGCGCGATCGAAGCCGCGCTCGATCGCCGCCGCCATCGCAGGATCGAGGCCGCTCAAGCGGACCGCCATGACGTCGCCGAGCGCGAGCGCACGGACGACGTCGGCGGTGCCCTCGGTCCGACCCCCGGCGACCGGCGTGAGGAAGGCGTGCCACGCGAAGGTCGGGTAGCGAGCGAAGCTCTCCTCCAGTTCGACCAGCGCGGCCGCCCGCTCGCCACGGTCCCAGAGGTTCAGCGCCAGCGCGTCACGGATCGGGGCGGACCATGGCTCGAGCCGGAGCGTGCGGCGGAGCGCCTCGTCGCCCGCGGGACCGGGACCCAGGACGGTGGCGAGTTGCTCGTGGGCATCGCGCGAAGCCGGGGCCCGATCGATGGCACGCCGCACCAGCGCCTCCGCGCGCGTGGCGTCGCTATCCTCCGCCAGGGCCAGGTCGGCGAGCGCGAGGGCGGTCTCCGGCGACAGCGGCGGCCGGCCCGACGCCACGAGCGCCGCGTTCCAGGCCACGGGCAGCGCCGCGACGAACGCGAGGGCGGCGAACGCGAATGGCGCCGGCGAGGCATGGTCCTCGTCCTGCGGCGGCAGGGCCAGGACGATCATGCCGAGCACCACCATGAACAGGAGAAAGTTCCCGGGGAGGTGCAGGCCGAAGTCGACCGCGCTGTGCACGAGCACGGCGGCCACGCCGCCGGCGAGCCCCCAGCCGAGCGCGCTGCGCTCGCCCAGAGCGGCCTGCCAGTCGGGCAGCTCGAAGCCGTCGTGGCGCCGCCGGCCGCTCCGCGCCTCGTCGCGCGCCGTCGCGACCCGGCCCTTGCGCATCGCACGCACCAGCGCGACGGAGAAGAGCGCGACGATGGCGAGGCCCGCCAGCCCCGTCTCGGCCGCCAGCTGCAGGTAGTCGTCGTGGGCGTAGTCCCAGATCAGGCTGCCCACCGGAGGCTCGGCATACGGGCGGAAGGCGTGCAGCCACGTGCCCAGTCCGGTGCCCAGCAACAGATGGTCGCGCACGATCCCGAGTCCCTGGACGCCCACCGCGAGGCGCGCCGCGAAGCTCGCTTCGAGCGACTGGCCCCCATCGCGCGCCACCTCGTCGACGCCGGCCCACAGCAGCACCGCCAACCCGCCGGCGACGGCCCCTGCACCCAGCACGCCGACCGACGCCCAGCGCGCCCAGGCGCCGGCGCCGCGGCGCGCAGCCGTCCTGACGAGCCCCGCCAGCGTGACGGCGAGGCCGATCGCGAGCGCCGCGCGCCCGCCCCGCGATTCGGCGCCGGCGTGGGCAGCCGCCATGACCAGCACGCCGGCGAGCACCAGGAACGGCGGCGCCAGGCGCCGCTGGTTCACCACTAGCGCGCTCACCCAGGCGCGGCGCGTCTTGAGGCCGAGGCTCCGCCCCGCGTCGGCCGACCGCCGGACGTCGCGCCAGAGCCGCGCGGTGATCACCCAGGCGTAGGCGACGCCCACCGGGATCAGGAGCTCGAGCCAGTAGGCCAGATGGTTCGGGTTGACGAACGGGCCCGAGACACGGGCCGCGATGACGGGTTCGTCGCTGAGCCACCCGACGAAGCCGTTCCCGAACACCTGCTGCACCAGCGCGAAGAGCGCGAGGAGCACGCCGCCCGCGAGCACGGTCAGCACGAGGCGGCCGAACACCCGTGCGCGTACCGGCGCGTCGCCCCACGGATACCCCACGACGACGACGTAGGCCCCGAGCCCGACGACTAGCGTCGAGAGCGTCGTCCACACGGCGTAGGGGTCCCACGCGAGGGTGCGCCAGGCGCTCCATCCGCCGCCGCCCGGCCAGCCGGGCAGCACGTCGCGATAGAGCGCGGCGGTGGCAGGCGCGAGGCGCTCGATGAGGCCCGGCGGCAACGGCACCGTGGTGAGGAGGCCCAACCCCACGAACGCCGCCAGCGCCCACGCGCCCGGCACGCTCGGATGACCGGCCCGCCGGCGCTCGTGGATCGTGAGCCAGAGCAGCGCCGTCGTCACCGTCCATGCCGCCGCGAGCGCCGCCGGCTGGCGCCCCCCCAGGAAGAGCGGGAGGGCGAGGACGGTCGCCTGCAGCGCCACGAGCACGTGCCGCGCCCGGCCCGTCACGCCGCGCTCTCCTCGACCATCGGCCGGTGATAGTAACCGTAGTAGCGCTGGTAGAAGCGGAACTCGCCCCACGTCGGTCCGACGTTGTTCACCACGGTGCCGAGCAGGTTGGCGCCCGCCATCGCCAGTTGGTCGCGTGCGCGCCGGACCAGGTCCTTCGGCGTGTCCTGCCCCTTCACCACCAGCACCACGCCGTCGCTGGCGCGCGACAGCACGAGCGCGTCGCTCACCGGCGTGACGGGGGGGGAGTCGAGCAGCACGAAGTCGAAATTCTCGCGGGCGATCTCGATCAGTTCGTGCATGCGCTTCGAGCCCACCAGCTCCGCGGGATTGGGCGGCGTCGGCCCGGCGGGGACGAACGAAAGCCTCGGCGACTCGAGCCGTTGCAGGATCTCTTCGATCGGCTTCTGGCCCGCCAGGTAGTTCGACAGGCCGACCGCGTTCTCGACGCCGAGGCCGCGGTGGCAGCTCGGGTGGCGCAGGTCGACATCGACCAGCAGCACGCGCGAACCGGACTCCGCGAGCGCGGCGGCGAGGTTCAGGCAGTTCACGGTCTTCCCCTCGCTGGCGGTGGCGCTGGTGACCAGGATGAGCTTGGGCGCCTGGCCCGGCGTGGAGAACAGCACCGCCGTGCGGAGCGTGCGGAACGCCTCGGCCACGACCGACCGCGGCTCGTCGCACACCACCAGCGGCCGCCCCCCCGGCGACGCGGGGTTGCCGTCGCTCCGCGACGGCAACCCGTAGGCCGGTCGGTTGGCGAGCGCGAAGTTCGGAATGGTGGCCAGCGTCGGGAGCTGCAGCAGCTCCTCGGCCTCCTCGGTGCTCTTCACGCTGCTGTCGAAGTACTCCGAGGCGAACGCGGCGCCGCAGGCCACGGCGAGGCCACCCAGCAGCCCGAGCGTCAGGTTGAGCGGCACGTTCGGCTTGCTCGGGTACTGGGGCACCTCGGCCCGCTCCACCACGCGCACGTTGGACGGGGTGAGCTGCGAGTTCACGGACGTTTCGAGCTGCTGCTTGAGCAGCGACGCGTGGAGCGCGCGGGCGCCCTCCACGTCGTTCTTGAGGAAATCGTAGCGCGCGCCCAGATCGCGCTGGGCGACGCCCTCCGCTTCGAGCGCGTCCAGCTTCTCGCGGAGGCTGCTCTCGCGTGCCAGCGCCGCGGCGTAGTGCTCGCGCACCGCGCTGCTCTCCTTCTCGACCGCCGCGGCGAGCTGCGTCTCGAGGGTCGCCTTCTGACGCAGGAGGGCCGCCATGTCGGGGTGCTTCGGCCCGAGCTCTTGTTCCAATCCCGCCTGCTGCGCCTCCAGGTCCTTCAACTGCAGATAGGTCTTCTCCACCGCCGGCCTGCCGAGGAAGAAGGCGAGCGCGTCGCGCTGCGGCTCGTTCAGGAACTTGAACCGACTCTCGAGCTTGATGCGGGTGGCCTCCGCCTGGGTGAGGAGCGTCGTCACGTCGCCGACGCGCTGACCTTGCGTCTTCTGCTCCTCGTTCACCGCCACCGCGGCGTGCTCGGTGGCGAAGCGGCGCAACGCCTCCTGGGCGCGCTCGACCCGCTCGCGCGCTTCGCGCATCTGTTGGCCGAGGAACTCCTTGGCGGTCACGTCGGTGGCGCGACGCGCCTCCTCGTTCGTCTGGATGTAGGCCTGGGTGTGTGCGGCGGCGAGAAACGCGGACAAGGTCGGATTCGGCGTGGTGAACGAGACGTCGATCAGGTCGGTGCCCCGGACGTCTCCCACCCGCAGCCACCCCACGTAGCGCTGCAGCAGCGCCGGCGGCACGTCGTCGGTGCTCGAGGCGTCTTCGGCCGGCGTGCCCCCGCTGTCCGGGAAGCCGCGGGGTCGAAGCAACGCCAGAAGGCCCCCGCCCATCGCACCAAGCCCGGCCCGGCCGGCCTTCGGGTTCAGAAACGCCTCGTTCTCCGCCAGGCGGTGCTGCCGGATCACCCGCTCGGCGAGGTCGCGGCTGCGGAGCGTCTGCACCTGCGTGGCGAGGAAGCTCGAGCTGCCGTTCACCAGCCGGTCGGCATCGTCACCCCGCAGCACGTTCTCGTCGAGCTGCAGTTGGATCGCCGACTCGCGCGTCACCTGCACCCGCGTCGAGGCGGTGTAGACGCGCGAGGCGAGCACGGTGAGCAGGCAGGACAGGCCGAACACGACGCCGAAGCAGGTGGCCGCCAGCCACCGGTACTTGTGGAGAATCCACAGGTAGTCGCGGAGGTGGCGGCCGCGCACATCGACGAACTCGGCGTCGATGTAGGCCTGGGGCGCGGCGGCACCGCCCGAGGACGGCGGCGCCGGAACGATCTCGGCGTTGACGTTGGGGGTCGGGAGAGTAGGCATGTTCATCAGAAGATCGGGATGCTCGCGCCGACGCGGATCATGTCCTTGACGGCCTGGTAGGTGCCCCACGGAACGGCGCGTCCCGCGTGCATCGGCAGGTGGACGACGTCGCCGTCGGTCACGGGCACATCGGGGCTGCGTCCCGCCGAGACGGCTTCGAGGTCGACCGTGATGAAATCCTGCTCCCCGGTGCGCGCCACGCGCTTCACCGTGACGTGCTGCCGGTCGGCCGGGAACAGGTGCCCGCCGGCCGCCGCCACCGCCCCGGTCACGGTGAGCCCGCGCGATACCGGGTAGGCGCCCGGCTTCTCGACCCACCCGTCGACCTGCACGGTGCCCGCCGGCGCGATCGTGACGATGTCGCCCGCGACCGCGACCGGATTCACCGCGTTCGGCCCCGCCGTCCGCGCGGCCGACAACACGTTCAAGTCGATGATGATGGGTTCCCCGCGCACGCCGTTCTCCGTCGGCGTGAAGGTGACGAGTCGCCCGGCTTCCTTCGTCGGTCCACCGGCCGCCCACACCAGGTCCGCGATGGTCGCACCGGGCTTGGTCAAGGGATAGAGCCCCGGCCGCTCGACGCTGCCCACCACGGCGGCGACGGCGCTGCGGTGCTCGGCGATCTGCACGCTCACCTGTGGGTGCTTGAGGATCCCGCCCGCGACGAGCCGGCGGGCGATGTCGGCCTCGAGCTGCGCCGGCGTCTTGCCCGCGGCCGCCACGGTGCCGACGTGCGGCAACGTGACGTCCCCGAGCGCGCTCACCCGTACGCCCTGCTGGAAGACGGGCGCGGCGGCGACCGACGGCATCGCCGCGCCCAGGTTGGCCGCGCGCGCCGCGTCCGGCTGCGGGCTGAGGAGCTTCGGGATGCGGATATCGAGGAGGTCGTCGGGCCCGATGCGGTAGCCGTCGAGCCCCGTGCCCGTGCGGCCGGCCGCCAGGCGCGCGAGCGCGGCGCGGTCGGCCCCGCTCATCAGACTGCCCACGGCGCCGGTCGGGTGCTCCGGGGCCTGGTGCAGATTCAGGATCCGTGCGAAGGGTCCTCGCGCTGCATCCGCCCCAGAGCAGTGCGGCCAGCGCGAGGACCCGAGTGATTCCGCTCATGGCCGTGGAAACCGGCTCAGGAACGGGTCGGCTTGGGACACTTCGGGAACGACTTGCAGTGGGTCTTCTCGCCCTTCTTGTTGTCGCGCGTGCAGCAAGCGCGAGACACCACCTGACCGTCCGGGCAGCTCTTCGTCTCCAGCTCGACCATCTGCTTCGGCGGGCAGCTGTCGCGATTCGTTGCCCAAGCCGACGTGGCCGGTGCGGCGGCCAGCAGCGCCACCCCCATCCACAAGGCCATTCGCTTCGTGTTCGTCATCATTCCGCTCTTCTCCTTTCGTGACACGTGCTGGGTCTCCCTCGTCGCCCGGGTAGGGCGTCGCGGCGGAACGCCAGCGTTCAGGGCGCTCCGCCAGAGACGCCAGAAACCCGCGGTACACCTGGCACCGCCGGTAGTGCGCCGTGAGACAGTACGCGGCCAGTTCGTCGGTGGACGGAATGCGCATCGCATCCCCTTCCGCCCGACACATCGGCGCGACCTCGCTGTACAAACAAGGACATTTCACGATCACCCCTCCCGACACACCGACCCACGGTCCACGCGTCGGAGGAGAGCAACCCGCGTGCCGGCGCTGGAACGCCAGCGTACGCGGGCGCGCGCGTCACGCGTCGCCGGGAAGCGCACCGCGCCGGTGCGTTCCGCCGCCGGACGCGCGTCGCGGAAACGCACGCGGCCGGTTCCGTTTCCGACGCGCGTCAGCAACGACGGCGCGGCGCGCCCGTCGCCGGTGGCGCAAGCGCACCTTCGCGGTACGCCGCCCGGCGCGTCAACGGACTTCAGCAGCCGGACGGCGAGGTGCTGGACGCCGGGCGGCGCGCCGGCCGCACCGGCGGCCGGAAGTCACGCCGGTCGATGCCGTGGCGCCGCATCAACTCGCGCACGTGTTTCGTCGTCACGCCCGCATGGTGCGCGACGTCGGTGATGCGTCCACGGAATCGCCGCAGCTGCCGGATCAGGTAGAGGCGCTCGAACGCCTGCATCGCATGCTGCCGCGCCTCACGAAACGTGACGTCGAGGTTGGTCGGCGGGAGTTCGGGCGTCCGCGACCCGCCCGCGAATCGCAAGTGTTGCGTGTCGATGCTCTCGCCGTCGCACTCCAGCATGGCCGTCTCGATCACGTTCTCGAGCTCGCGGACGTTGCCCGGCCAGTCGTACGCACAGAGCTGATCGAGCGCCGCATGGGTCACGCGACAGACCACGCGTCGAGGCCCTGGCGCTTGCGGGTGATCACGTGCGCTGACCAGGAGCGGCACGTCCTCGCGGCGCTCGCGCAGCGGCGGGACGTGCAGGTGCACGACGCGCAGGCCGATGGAAGAGGTCTTCGCGGAAGCGGTCGCTGCGTCACCGCGGCGGCCAGGTCGACGTTGGTCGCGGTGACCAGCCGGAAGTCCGATCGGATCAGGCGCGTCCCGCCGAGGCGACGGAACTCCCGCTCCTGGAGGACGCGCAGCAGCTTCGCCTGCGCGCTCGAGCGGCAGGTTCCCGATCTCGTCCAGGAAGAGCGTCGTCCCGTGCGCCAGCTCGAACACGCCCACCGCGGCGGCGTCGGCGCCGGTGAAGGCGCCGCGCTCGTGGCCGAACAGCTCGCTCTCGAGCGTACCCGGCGCCACCGCGTTGCAGTCGAGGGCCACCAGATCGTGGCCGCCGCGGGCGCTCATCGATGCAGGATGCGCGCGACCAGCTCCTTGCCGGTGCCCGTCTCGCCGGTGACGCAGGACCGAGACGTCGAGCCGGCGCGATCCGCTGAATCTGCTCCCACAGCCGGACGAGGCCGGCGCTGCGTCCGAGCAGGATCCGGCCGGCTCCGGCCTCGACCTGGACGACGTCTGGGCGACTTGCGGGCATCGGGAGTTGTTGGCGACGCGAGACCGGCCCACCGCACCCAACCGCCCCCGCTCGCCCCTTCGAATCGCACAGTACCAAAAGACGAAACCGGTTGATCTTGTCACGAATCTTGCTGCTGTCCGGGGCTGAATTCGTCAGCGGTGTGGTTGAGCTCGCACAAGATTGAACGGCGAATGACACCGGTTGAGAATCGCGGAACGTTGCCGATACTCGCCGCCGTCATGAACACCCTCGACCTGAAGAAGCAGCTCGTCGACGTCTGCCACCGCGCCAGCGAACGCTGGCTGACCGCGGGCTCGGGCGGCAACATCAGCGTCCGCATCCCGGGCACCGACCGCTATCTGTGCACGGCCACCGGCATCACGTTCCGCGACACCGCCGTGGAGAACGTGGTTGAGATGGACCTCGCCGGCAACCAGCTAGGTGACCCCGAGTTCAAGCCGTCCAAGGAATACCGATGGCACGCCGGCGTGTTCGCCGCGTGCCCCGAGGTGGGGGGCGTGGTCCACACCCATTCGACCGCCACCATGGCCTTCGGCTGCTGCGGCATGGCGCCACCGCACATGACCGGTCAGGCGCGGGCCCACCTCAAGGAGATCCAGATCGTCCCCTACGCCGACGCCGGCTCCGAGCGCCTGCGCGACCTCGTCGTCGACGTGTACAAGCGCAAACCGGATACGCGCATCGTCCTGCTCGCGAACCACGGCCTTGCGGCCAGCGGCCCCACCCTGCTCGAGGCGTACAACCGCGCCGAGATCGTCGAGGACTCGGCTCAGGCCTACCTGCACTGCCGACTCCTCGGACGGGAGCCGAACCTGGAGTTCTGATCGCCGGCCGGCGGCGCCGCGCGTTGCACCTGGGCGGGTGCAACGATACACCACTGCGCACGGAGGTTCAGAGGAGATGCTCGAAGGATCGTCGAGTCCGGCGAAGCGGGTCGAGTCCCGTCGCGGCGTCGTCATTCGGTTCGCCGGAGACTCGGGCGACGGCATGCAGTTCACCGGGCACGCAGTTCACCGCCGAGTCGGCCATCGCCGGCAACGATCTGGCGACGCTGCCCGACTTCCCGGCGGAGATCCGCGCGCCGGCCGGCACGCTCGCCGGCGTCAGCGCGTTCCAGCTCCACTTCGCCGCCGAGGACGTCTTCACCCCCGGCGACGACCTCGACGTCCTCGTGGCCATGAACCCGGCGGCGCTCAAGACGAACCTGGAGGACCTGCGACCCGGCGGCATTCTCATCGTCGATCGGGAGGCCTTCAACGACGGCAACCTGCGAAAGGCCGGTTACGAGCGGAACCCGCTCGAGCGACGGATCGCTCGAGCGATGGCAGCTCTTTCAGGTCGACATCACCAAGCTCACCACCGCGTCCTTGAAGGGCCTTGGGCTGTCGTCGCGCGAGGAGTTCCGTTGCCGCAACTTCTTCTGCCTCGGGTGTCGCCTCCTGGTTGTTCCACCGCCCCATCGAGGTCACCGAGCAGTGGGTCGATGCCAAGTTCAAGAAGAACCCGAAGCTGGTCGAGGCCAACCGGCGTGCCCTCCGGGCGGGCGGCGAACTTCGCCGAGAACGCCGAGCTGCTCGCGGTGTCGTACGAGGTCCCGCCCGCCAGCCATCGCCCCCGGCACCTACCGCAACATCACCGGCAACACGGCACTGGCCCTCGGCCTCGTGGCCGCCGCTCACAAGGCGGGGCTGCCGCTCTTCCTCGGCAGCTATCCCATCACGCCGGCCAGCGACGTGCTCCACGAGCTGTCGGCATGGAAGGAGTTCGACGTCTGCACCTTCCAGGCCGAGGACGAGATCGCCGGCATCGGATGCGGCCCTCGGGGCCGCGTTCGGCGGCGCGATCGGCGTCACCACCACCAGCGGGCCCGGCATGGACCTGAAAGCGGAGACGCTCGGGCTGGCCCTCGCCGTCGAGCTGCCGCTCGTCGTCTGCGACATCCAGCGCGCCGGCCCGTCCACCGGCATGCCCACCAAGACCGAGCAGGCCGATCTGCTGATGGCACTCTACGGCCGCCACGGCGAAGCGCCGCGTGCCGGTCCTGGCGCCGAGCGACGCCGTCCGACTGCTTTGCAGGTCGCCTTCGAGGCGGTCCGCATCGCCATTCGCTACATGACGCCGGTGATCGTGCTGAGCGACGGCTACCTCGCCAACGGCGCCGAGCCCTGGCTCATGCCCGACCCGGCGTCGCTGCCCGACATCCCGGTCACGTTCCGGACCGACCCCCAGGGCTTCTTCCCGTACGTCCGCGACGAGCAGACGCTGTCGCGGCCGTGGGTCCGCCCCGGCACGCCCGGACTCGAGCACCGCATCGGCGGCCTGTCGAAGGAGGCGGTCACCGGCAACGTCAGCTACGCGCCCCTGAACCACGAACAGATGGTGCGGCTGCGGGCCCGCAAGATCGCGGGCATCGCTCGCGACCTGCCGCCCACCGAGGTCTTCGGGCCCGACGATCCCGATCTGCTGGTCGTCGCGTGGGGCAGCACCTTCGGCGCCGTGCGGCAAGCCGTGCTCGACCTGCAGGCGGCCGGCCGGCGCGTGTCCCACGTGCACCTGCGCCACCTCAATCCGCTTCCCGCCGACCTCGGCGACATCCTGGCCCGCGCGCGCTCGCATCCTGGTCCCCGAGATCAACCTGGGCCAGCTGGTACGCGTGCTGCGCGCCGAGTACCTCGTCCCGGCGATCGGCTTCCAGAAGATCCAGGGCCGTCCCTTCAAGGTGTCCGAGCTGGTCGCGCGTTGCACGCGCCTGCTCGACGGTGGCGACGGGGCCCACGACGACGACAGCTTGGAGGAACGGCCGTGAGCTCCCTCGCCCTCTGAATCGCAAGGACTTCGTCTCCGACCAGGACGTCCGCTGGTGCCCCGGCTGCGGGGACTACGCCATCCTGGCACAGGTCCAGAAGGTGCTGCCCGGAGCTGGGCGTGCCGCGCGAGAACTTCGTGTTCGTCTCCGGCATCGGCTGCTCGAGCCGGTTCCCGTACTACGTCAACACGTACGGCTTCCACTCCATCCACGGCCGCGCGCCCGCCATCGCCACCGGGGTCAAGGTGTCGCGCCCGGACCTCTCGGTGTGGATCGTCACCGGAGACGGCGACGCGCTCTCGATCGGCGGCAACCATCTGATCCACATCCTGCGCCGCAACGTCGACGTGAACATCCTGCTGTTCAACAACCGCATCTACGGGCTGACCAAGGGCCAGTACTCGCCCACCTCGGAGGTCGGCAAGATCACCAAGTCCACGCCGCTGGGCTCGGTCGACCGGCCCTTCGATCCCGCCGGCCCTCGCACTCGGCGCGAACGCCACGTTCGTCGCGCGGAGCGTCGACGTCGAGGCGAAGCACCTGCAGGAGACCCTGCGCCGGGCGCACGGGCACCGGGGCGCGTCGTTCGTCGAGATTCTCCAGAACTGCAACGTCTTCAACGACGGCGCGTTCGACGACCTCACGGACAAGGCGCGCAAGAGCGACCACACCCTCGTGCTCGAGCACGGCAAGCCGATGGTCTTCGGGCAGCAACCGCGACAAGGGCATCCGCCTGCACGGGTTCGTGCCCGAGGTCGTGACGCTCGGTGACGGCATCTCCGAGACCGACCTCCTGGTCCACGACGAGCGGGATTCCACGATCGCCGCGTTCCTGTCGCGCCTGGGCCCGCCGGACTTCCCGACGCCCATCGGCGTCCTCTACGCGGTCGACCGGCCCACCTACGATCAGGTGGCCACCGACCAGATCGCGGCCGCCAAGGCGCGCTCGAAGGCCGATCTCGGCGCCCTCTTGCGCCGCGGCGAAACGTGGGTCGTCGACTGACACGCTCCACCCCGGCGGCCTCCGTCTCACTGGATGGAGGCACGCCAGGTGGACGATCACGACCGTCTTCGTCAGGGCCGACCGCGCGCGGTCGAGAGTCGCTTCGAGCTTGCCGCCGTGCGCCTCGCCGAACGCTGGCTCGCCGCCGGCCGGGTCACGGTGTCGTCGGACGACCTCCGGATCGCGCGGGACTTCCTCGAACAGGTCGGCTGCAACGTGCGGGAACTTCCCGGCGTGCTGGTCCGTTCGAGGACGAGAGGGCCACGTCGAACAGATGTCGCGCGAGGCCGCCCTGCTGGCGGCGCTTCGTCGCCTGGTAGCGCGGCTCCGGGAGGCGCCCGGCGATCCGCGCCGCCGCTGACCCGCGGCGCGACCCGGACGCGCGTCACTCGTCGGCGCCACGCTCCCTGGTGCACTTGCGCAGTTTGGTTGGGATCGACCGCCGCACGCGCCGGATCTTCTCGAGGTATTCCGCTCGACAGGTGCTGCGAGATGGCGCCGAGCGCGGGATGCCGCCCGCGTCTGGCTGCGCGCCAGCCGCAGCGCTCGCCGCGCGCTCCGCACCGACGCGCGCACGTCCCCGAGCCCGCCGTCACGCGGCCCGTTCTCCTCCAGCCTGAGGGCATCGCAGCCCTGGCGGAACGCGTCGCTCATCTCGGCGGTCGGAACCGCTCCTTCCTCGCTGCATGCGAGTCCGCCCTGACATTCGCAGAGGGGTTGCTCGAAGCAGTCGAGGTCGCGGCACTCCGGGGAGCTCAGGAGGCAGGTGTTGCCTTGGTCGCAGCAGTCCCACGGGAACAGGGAGCAGCCCGCGCAGATGCGACAGATGCCGTTTTGTCCGGCACAGGATGCGTCCGACATGCAGCAGGTCCCGTTGTCGACGTTGACGCAGCGGTGGGTCGATCGGATCCAGGGTGTCGGTGGTACACGGGTCGAAGTCGTTGCACCGGCCGGCCGCCAGCGGGTCGATGACGCAGCACTTGGCCGCCGCTGCAATCGTTGCGGCAGTCGTCGTCGTCGATGGTGTTGCCGTCGTCGCAGACCTCCCCGCCCTCGCGCAGGCCGTTGCCGCAGACCGGGCCGGCGGCGACGGCGCTCGGGACCAGCGCCTCCCGCACTACCGCGGTGAACGCCGCCAGGATGCCCTCGGCGTCGCGCTGGTAGACGTACACCTTGCCCGCCCCGGGGGCGCCGATGATCGGCCCCACGGCGCCGGCGGTCACGGTCGCGCCGAACCGGTCACCGATGGCGGGTTCGGGGTTGTCGAAGCGCTGCACCACCAGGCCGGTGAGCGGGTCGAACACGTAGGCGACACCGGCCTGCGACGCCGAGTCGTCGGCGAGCGGCGCGCCCACCACGACGCGTCCGTCGAGGAGGGCGACGCCGGCGCCGAAACTGCCCCCGGCTTCCCCGCTGGGATCCTCGATGATGCGCGCGAGCGCACGCGTTGCCCGGGCGAACAGATAGACCCGACCCGGCAGTTCGGCGTCGACCGCGGGGCTCCGACGGCGATCCAGTCCGCGTCCATTGCCAGAGCGGCACCGAACATCTCCCGGGGCACCGCCACCGGGCTGAGCAGCGGCCGGCCTTCGAGGAGTTCGGCGGTGTCCCGCCGGAACAAGTACACGGCGCCGCCGGCCTCGACCGCGGTGCGGTCGAACGGGGCCCCGACCGCGACGGTGTCGGCGTCCACCGCGATGGCGGCGCCGAAGCGATCGCCCGGCGCGGGCACCGGGTTGGTGAGCGTCGCCCGGCGCTTGAGGGTCTGGCTGTCGAACACGAACACCGCGCCGGTGTCCGTGTCGGTGTTGCCGCGGCCCGGGGCGCCGATCAGGAGGTCGCTGCCGATCGCCGCGACGGCGAAGCCGAAGTCGTCGCCTGGTTCGGGAGACGGATTCTCCAGCGCGAGGGCAACCGGCTGCGCCTGCACCAGCGCGAGCCGTGCCGTCCCGACCCCCGCACCGCCCGGGCCGCTGCCCGACGGCGCGCCCACGAGGGCCGCGCTGCCGAGGAGCGCGACGGACTTGCCGAGTGCGGCGCGCTCCGTGGCCCGCACGACGCTGAAGGGTTCGCAGAGCGGGCGGCCGCAGGGCGCGGCCGCGAAGAAGTATGCGGCGCCGTTCCCCTCGTCGTTGGGCGCGCCCACCGCGATGACGTCACCCGCGGCGGCGATCCCCGTGCCGAAGCCGACGTCGAGCTCGCGCTTGCGCAGTGCCGACTCGAGCAGCGTGAGCTCGTCGCGGTAGACATAGACGACGCCGCCGTCCACGCTGCCGAGGTCGTCGTTCGGCGCCGCGACGAACAGGCGGTCCCCCACCGCCGCCACCGCCGCACCGAAGCGGTCGCCCGGCGCGAGCGCGCGCGCGGCTTCCCGCAGCACGGTGCCGTTCAGGTCGACCAGCAGCGCCGCCCCCGGACCGGCGGCGCCGGCCCCGACGCCGCCGGCGTCGGGCGCCCCGACGAGGAAGGTCGTCCCGCCGGGCACCGGCGCGAGCGACGCACCCAACCCGGCCAGGTCGGACCGCACCAGCACCGGGACGGCCTGCCCCGCCTGGACCCGGAAGACGCTGCCCACGCCGCGCGCGCCGATCACGAGCGTGCCGTTCACGAACGCCACCGCGCTCCCGAAGCCGTCACCGTTGGTGGGCGCCGGGTTGCGCAGGGATTCCCAGAGACCGGTGTTGCGGTCGAGGACCAGAACCCGCCCGGGACGCGTGCCGTCGGCCGGCGCCCCGATCGCGAGCAGATCGGCGCCCGCCGCCCGGAAGGTGGCGACCGCGGCGCCGAAACGCTCTCCGGGCTGCAGCGTCCCCACCGTCGCGAGCGCGGGTTCCGCACCGAACACCTGGCTCAACTGCGTGCCGGAGAACCAGTACACGCGACCTTCGCGGCCCGCCCCGTCCGCGGGCGCCCCCACGAAGAGATCGCCGCCCTGCGCGACGAGCGTCGCGCCGAACTCGCCACGTTCGGTCGGCTGCGGCGCGGCCAGGGCCGTGCCGCCCGGATAGAGGAACACGCTCCCGCCGTTGCGGACCGTCCCGGTGGGTGCCTCGACGTCGGCCCCCGGGGCGCCGACCGCGATCAGGCCACCGTCGAGCAGGGCCACGGCCGCGCCGAACGAATCTTCCGCACCGGCGCCGCCCGGTTGCTCGAGCGCCGGCGGGTCGATCAGGACGCCCTCCGCGACCGGCGGCGGGATCGACGGCAGGTCGACGACGTAGGCGCGCCCGGACGCCGGGCCCCGCGTCCGATCGCCGGGGACGCCGATCACCAGCCGCGTCGCATCCGCGGCGATCGAAGCCCCGAGCTGCTCGCCCGCCGCGAGCACCGGCGCCCGGCGCAGGACATGCGAGGGCGCGTAGGGCCCCACCACACCGCCCGACACGAGCGTGGTCGTGGTCGAACTCGGACCGTCCGTGGTCGTGGTGGTGGTCGTCGTCGTGGTCGTGGTCGTGGCGTTGGGGCCCTCGGGATCTTCGAGCAGCAACGTGTAGTCGCCCACGCCGACGTACTCGACGTCGAACACCTTCACGGTGTACACGGCGCCGCCCACGAGTGGCCCCCGGATGCACAACTCGCTCGGCAGACACACGTCGTCGATCGCTTCGCCCGCAGGCCCGAAGAGCTGCCAGCGCGGCTGAAACCCGGCAAGTGCCGGCATGACGGCGTCGAGGCGCAGGCGCACCCGGCGATCCGCGACGCCCAGGAAGGTGAAGGTGTCCGTCTCGCCGGGACTGTCGGTGGTCCCGCCGACGGGATCGTCGAACTCGAGCGGCCGCGTGCCGTCGGCCTTGCCGGCGACGTTGGTGCGGCTGCACGTGGGGCCGTCATCGGGTCCGTTCGACGCGCCGTCGGCGGTGGCCGACACGGCCTCCAGCGTGAGGATGTAGTTGCCGGCCTGCCGCTTGCCGTTGTCGAACGCGTTGATCGTGTAGGTGCCCGCCGCGGGCAGCGGACTCGTCTCGCACTGATGGACCACGCTGACACACGTCCGGCTGCCGTCACTGAACAGGACGGCGTCGCCGTCCGGCGCCTCCAACGTGTACTCGGGCGCGAAATTCGGATCCTGGTTCGCCGCGGCGGCAACGGTGATGCTCACCACTTCCCCGGGTTGGGCGTCGAACGACAGCCGATCGATGTCGTCGCGCCGCACGATGGTCCGCTCCACGGTCTCCCCGCAGCGCACCGGCGTCGCGGCATCGGCCGCGCCCGGCGCCAGGAGCGCGGCGCACAGCGCGACGCCAATCATGTGGAGATGAGAGTTCATGGCGTGTGCAACGTGACCAAGAGCTTTCAAACTACGCGCTCTTCGCGATCGACGAAAGCCCACTCCCGCGCCACCGCGCGGGCTGCGACGCCCATCGAGGTGCCAGATCACGAACCTACCTTGACCGGGTGGGTCATCATCGGTCAATAAGCTTTCAGGACCGACTGCGTGCTGACAGGAACCCCAGAATCCGTCCTCGGCATTCTCCGCTCTGCCCACTCGCCGGCTCCCGACCCGCGCCTCGACACGGTGCTCGAGGGATTCCGCAAGCACTGGCTCGCACTCGGCCGACGCCGCTATCCCCAGTTGCACGACGACCTCGACGATGCGGTGCAGACTGCCCTGATGAAGTTGCTGTCGAGCGACAAGCTGGACACCTTGCGCGACGCCGAGCGACTCGAGGCCTGGGCGCGCAGCCTCTTCGTGCACACGGTCCTGGACCAGGCGCGCGACGGCCGCCGGCACAGCCGCCGACGCCTGTACGTCGGCGGGCCCGAAGAAGACCCGGAACACGCCTTGCGCGACGCGGTGCCGGACGAGCGCGATACCCCCGAGGACCTCGCGTCGCACCGCGAGCGCCTGGCGATCGTCGCGCGCGCCGCGTCGCGGCTCGAAGTGGCCCGGCTCAAATTCGTGGAAGACCTGCCGGAAAAGGACATCGCGACCCGCCAGGGTTTGACCCGCGACAGCGTTGCGGGTCAGCTGAAGCGTATCCGAAAGTCCCTCCGGCAGGCCCTGGACGACCCGGAATGACCGCCGGTGACACACCCGTGCGGCTCGTTCCGTCAGGCAGGGTGCAGCCGTGAAACACACAGACGCTCTCGCGATTCTGCTTGAACCTGCGACCGGTGCGCCGGCCGGCGGGGCGACTGCGCCTGCCGATCGGACCGCCGCCGAGGAGCACGTCGCGCGCTGCTCCGATTGCTGGACCGTCGTCGCATCGGCCTACCAGGATGCCTTCGGCGAAGCCCCGGCGGACGCGGGCCGCATGGCCGCGCTCTTCGGATGCGACGCCATCCGCGATCGCCTGTATCTGCTGGTCGATCTCCGCCCCGCCGAACTGCGGGCCCAGGAGCCGGACGCCGCCCGCCACCTGGGCTGGTGCCCGGGCTGCCGGGAACGCCTCGCCGAGTTGCGGGCCGTCGAGCAGGCGGCGGTCGCCGGCGAGTTTCCTCCGCTCTTCACGCCGGCGCCGAAGTGGCGCGAGACGATCTCACGCGTCGGCGCCACGGTGCTGGAAGCGATCGGCGAGACCACCATCCGGATCGGTCGAGCCGCCGCCGCCTTCGTCGAGGTGCCCGACGGCTTCCTCGTCGGCGCCGTGCCGGTTCCCGTCGGCGTCTACCGCGGCGAGCACCTCGTGGAGCACGCCGGCGGGTCGCCCAGCCTCGGCCAGGAGGTGCAGTTCGCACTCGCCGATTCCGGACTCTGGGTCGAGTTGCGCCTCGAGCCGCAGAGCGACGAGCTGGTCGCCATCGCGCTGCGCGTCGCGGGCGCCGAGGACACCGACGTCTCGGTGCAGCTGCGTGCAGTCGAAGCCGGGCGCGCGGAGCTGGTGTCCCGCCATACGGTGCGCGGCTCGGCCCCGGTCCGCGTCGTGGGTGTCCGTCCCGGCCGATACGTGCTGGAGATCCACGAGCGGGAGCGCACGCTCCGCTTCAAGCTCCGCTTCGACGTCGAGCTCGACGCGTAGTCGCTGCCGGGTTCCGTGCCTCCCTCCGCGCACGATCGTCGATGGGGCCCGGGTGGACCGACGAACCGGGCGATGGTAGGTGCCCGCGATCGAGACGACGCCCGTGAGGGGCCCTCGCGGGTCGATCATCCACCACCGGCGCGGGAGCCCATGAGACTCGTCCCGTCGCTCTCCATCGAGCACGCGGCAGGCGCGCTGCGCTATCGGCTCGACGTGCCCGAGCGCGACATCCACGAGCCCATCCTCCAGGAGTTCCGCCAGTCGCTCGACGACGCGACCCTGCAGAACCTGCTCGCGAGCGCCGACGCCCTGCTTCGCAGCCCCGAGCACCCCGGCTTCGCCCAGGAGGCGCAGGCGCGCGGGCAGGTGCTGTATCGCACGCTGATCCCGCCCAGTCTCCGCGAGAAGCTGCGCGAGGTCACGGGCCCGCTGTTGATCAGTACGTCGCTCTACGGCCTGCCCTGGGAGCTGCTGCACGACGAGGCGGAGTTCTGGGGCCTGCGCTATGCGCTCGGCAAACGGCTCATCCTCGACCGCCCGATGCTGACGGGCCCGCCCCCGCGCATGCGGCCGCGCCCGCGCGTCCTGGTGATCGGGTCCGATCCGCGCGGAGACCTGTCGTACGTGCGCCATGAAGTGGACGAGATCTGCGACACGCTCGACGGCGCCGCGGACATCGTGTGCGTGGTGGATCGGCTCGCCACCTTCGAAACCGTCTCGTCCTACCTGGGCGAGGGGTTCGACCTGATCCACTACTCCGGCCACATCGTGACCGCCCCGGACACCGGCCCGGCGTTGCTGCTGGCGCGCGAGCGGCCCCTCACCGCGCCGGTGATCGAGGCCAACGTCGCCGGGCGACCGCTGGTGTTCCTCAACGCGTGCGCCAGCGTCCGCGAGAGTCAGGCGCCGCCGGTCGGCGGGTGGGAAGCGACCGCGTCGAGCATCGCCAACGCCTTCCTCTTCGGCGGCGCGGTGGCCGTGGTCGGGACGCTGACCGACGTGAGCGACCGCCACGCCGCCCGTCTCGCCGACCGCTTTTACCGGCACGTGCTCGGCGCCCTGCCGGTCGGCGAGGCGCTGCGCCTGGCTCGCGTCGAGTGCCGGCAGGATCCCGCCAGCACCGGCTCCCCTTCCTGGCTGGCGTTCGTCCTGTACGGGAACCCGGGGCAGACCCTCCAGCGTCGCGGGGGCAGCCTCCCGCTTCCCGCGCCGCCGGCGGCGACGACGCCAGCGCCGCCGGCGCCGGCCGGTGCGCCCGAGGCCGCCCCGGCGAGCCCCGCTCCGGTTCTTGCGCCGCCGCGCCGGCGCCGCACACTGATCGCGTCACTGGCGTTGGCGCTCCTGGCCATGGCCGGCCTGCTCGCCTGGCTGCCCCGCCGCCTCGAGCCCGGGCCGCCTGCGCCCATCATCGTCGGCGTGATGCAGGTGACGGCCCGCACGCCCGGCGTGCCGTCGTGGATGCGCGAGCTGACCCGCGACGGCCTCAACACCATCCTGGGCAAGTTTCCGCCCATCAAGGTGTACTCGCGACAGAAGATCGACTTCGTGCGGGAGAAGCGCGGCCTCAGCGAGATCGAGGCGGCCGAAGAGCTCGGCATGAGCAAGATGCTGTCGGCGGGCGTCGCGATGGACGAGGACCACAACGTCACGCTCGACCTCGACATCATCGACATCCGCACGGGGCTGCTCGAAGCCACGGAGCGCGTCACCGGCTCGCCCGACCGCCTGATGGAGCTCGAGAACGACCTCGCCGTCCGCGCCCTGAGCGCGCTCGGCGTCGATCCGTCGCCGGACCAACTCGCGTCGGTGGTATCCGGCCGCGGGAACGAGACCCTCGAGGCCTACAAGATGTTCAACGAGACGTTCGGCGGCGACCAGGGCGCCCCGGCCGCCGCGCCGGGCTCGGGCCTGAAGGGGGTGCCGGGCATGCCGGCCACCAAGCGGACGTCCTGGCTCTCCGTCGCGTCGGACGCATGGGCCGGCGCGGACGACGCCGAGTCCGTCGCCATCCGCGAGCTGCTGGCGCGCTATGCCGCCGCGCTGAGCGCGCGCAGCGTCGACCAGGTGGTGGTCGTGCAGCCGGACCTCACGCCGGACGCCCGGGAGCGACTCGCCCGGTATTTCCAGAACGCCGGCGATCTGCACGTCCGCATCGCCGTCGAGGACGTGGATCGGGTCGGTGACGCGGCCCTGGTCACGTACGTGCGTGAAGACACCTTCATCGACCCGTCGGGCCGCCATATCCGGCTCGAGAACCGCCTGACCGCCGAGCTCAAGAAGCAGCCGGACGGTTCGTGGGCGATCGCGGCCCTCGGCACGACATGACCGGCGTTCGCGCGGCGGCAATCGCCCTCCTCGCAGTCGGCGCGTGCGCGCGCACGGCCGGCGCCGAGAGCTTCCGCGACGTCTTCCGTGGCGACGGGGCGACCCCGAGCCCGACCGCCGCCCTCGGCAGCGCCATGGCGGATACGGTGGCGCGGGCGCTGCCGGTGATCCCGGGATCGCCTGGGCTCACCTTCCGCTACGACCCCTCGTCCGGCGGCTTCGAACGCGACACCTGGATCCTGGGCCAAATATACCTCGAGCAGGCGCGCACGGTCGGCAAGGGCAAGTGGAACGTCATGGCGAGCTATCAGCACGTGTCGCTCGACGCCGTACAGGGCCAGGAAATCGACGGCCTCCAGGACAACGACCAGGCCATCGTCGTCGATCAGGCGCGGAGCGACGGCACGAGACAGACAGGCTTCGTGAAGTTCGACCGCTACGAAGTCAGCCTCGCGGTCGACATGGTGACACTGGCCGCGACCTACGGGGTGAGCGATGACATCGACCTGAGCTTCACGCTGCCGATCCTGACGAGCCGCCTGCATGTCCAGGCCCGCCAACGTGATTTCAGATTCGATCCGAACGGCAGCCTGGCGCTGGTCCGCCGCCAGAACACGAACACGGAGCTGTCACATGCCGGGGTTGGCGACCTCGTCATCCGCGGCAAGTACAACTTCTTCACGCACCCGTGGGGCGATGTCGCCACGGCCGTCGCGCTCCGGATGCCCACGGGCTCGCAGGACAACTTCCAGGGCACCGGCAGCTGGGAGCTGTCGCCCCTGCTCTACGGCACGACGCGGCGGTTTCCGCTCGGCGGCGGGGTCGCACTCCAGGCCTTCCTGAACGGGGGCGTCGACTTCAACCTCGACGACGTGGACCGGAGCCAGGGTCGCTTCGGGGTGGGCGTGGACTTCGCCTTCGGCCAACGGGGCACGTTCTCGCTGGCCTTCCTGGGCCGTGAGCCGTTCCACGGCTTCACGGCCGCGGGGTTCTTCGATCAACCCCGCCTCGACCCCAAGAACAACACATGCCAACCGAACCCGAGCGACCCGAATCGAGTCCGGAAGAGCAGCTGCCCCACGGCGCCGCTCTTCGGCCTGGAGACCGCCCGCCCGAGCTATTACTCCTTCTCGATCGGCGGGCGCGTGAACCTCTGGCGCGACACCGTCTTCGGATTCGCCAACGTGCTCATCCCGCTGCTCGACGAGGGGATATCCACCAACCCGATCCCATTGGTCGGGTTCGAGGCCACCTTCTGACGCGGCCGGATGACGCGGCCGGACGGGCCGGAGCGCGTGCGCGCACGACGGTCGCGGCTGTGCTAGGCAGACCTCATGCGCTGGGGCTCTGCGGCCTCGACGGCCCCTCGGTTGGCGGCGGCCGTCGGCGAAGCGGCGGGGGCCGTGCGCGCCGCGCTCGACGGGGCAACCCCAGACCTCGTCGTCGCGTTCGTGTCGCCGCACCACGCCGAGGCATACGGCGAGCTGCCCGACCTGGCCCGCGACGCGCTCGGCGGCGGGCTGCTCCTCGGGTGCTCGGCAGGCGGCGTCATCGGCGGCGGGCGGGAGCTCGAGGACCAACCGGCGCTGTCGCTCACCGCGGCGACCCTGCCGGACGTCACGCTGCGCCCGTTCCACCTGGAATCGCCGGGACCCCCGCCGGTGCCGGACGGCGAGACGCCCAGTTTCGTCCTCCTGCCTGATCCCTTCACCTTCGACGTCGACGAGCAGCTCCGCCTGCTCGACACCGCCTGGCCCGGCGCCACGGTGGTCGGCGGGCTCGCCAGCGGCGGGCGCCAGCCGGGCGCCAACGCCCTCTACCTGGGCGGCTCCATCCACCGCCGCGGCCTGGTCGGCATGGCGCTCGGCGGCAACGTGGCGGTGGACACCATCGTCGCCCAGGGGTGCCGGCCGATCGGCGAGCCCATGTTCGTGACGCGGAGCGAGCGCAACGTCGTGTACGAGCTCGACGGCCGCCGCGCTGGCACGGTGCTGCAGGAGCTGTACGACCGCTCCACGGCCGACGACCGCACGCTCTTCCGTCAATCGCTCTTCCTCGGCGTGGTCATGCGCGAGGACCGCCAGGAGTACCGGCACGGCGACTTCCTGATGCGCAACCTGATGGGGATCGACGGCAAGACCGGCGCGCTCGTGGTGGGCGCGCTCGTGCGCGACGGCATGGTGGTGCAGTTCCACTTGCGCGACGCGCGCACGTCCGCCGCCGACCTGGAGGAGATGCTCGGTCGCTACCGGCACGCGGCGGCCGGCGGCCTCCTCTTCTCCTGCCTCGGGCGGGGCGTCCACCTCTACGGCTCGCCAGACCACGACACCGCCGCCTTCCGGCGGCATGTGGGCGCGGTGCCGCTCGGCGGCTTCTTCTGCAACGGCGAGATCGGCCCCGTCCAGGGCACCACCTACCTCCACGGCTACACCAGCAGCTTCGGGCTCTTCCGGCCGCGGCGTTGACACGCCGCGCCCCGCGGGGAACACACCGCGGGATGGACTTGACGCTCGCCCCGGACGCCCTGGCTTTCCAGAAGGAGCTGCGCGGCTGGCTCGCCGCCCACATGCGGCGCCCCTGGCGGGAGGAGCTGCGCGATCCCGCCGCCACCGAGGACTCGCTCATGGCGATGCGCCGCGCCTGGCAGCGCAACCTCTACGAGGCCGGCTACCTCGGCATGGGCTGGCCGGCCGAGTGGGGCGGCCGGGGCGCCACCGAGGTGGAGAAGGCGATCTTCGAGGAGGAGCTGGCGCGCGCCGACGCGCCGCCGATCCTGAACACGCTGGGCATCGGACTGCTCGGCCCCGCCCTCATCCACCACGGCAGCGAGGCGCAGCGCCGGCGGTTCATCCCTCCCATGCTGGCCGGGGACGAGATCTGGTGCCAGGGCTTCAGCGAGCCGGGCGCGGGCAGCGACCTCGCGTCGCTCAAGACCAGCGCGGTGCTCGACGGCGACCAGTTCGTGCTGAACGGACAGAAGGTGTGGACCACGTTCGGCCCATGGGCCGACTGGATCTTCGTCCTCTGCCGCACCGACCCGAAGGACCGCTACGGCGGCATCTCGTTCGTGCTCTGCAAGCTCGACACGCCTGGCGTCACCGTCCGGCCCCTGCGCCAGATGACCGGTGAGAGCGAGTTCGGCGAGGTGTTCTTCGAGGATGCCCGCGTGCCGCGCGAACACCTGGTGGGCAAGATCGGTGAGGGCTGGCGGATCGCCATGACCGTGCTGGCCTACGAGCGGGGCGCCAGCTCTCTCGCGTTCTCGCAACGCTTTGCCCGCGACGTCCGGCTGCTCGCGACCGCGTTGCAGGAGCGCGGGCGCCTGACCGGGGCGGCGCGCGAGAAGGTGGCGCGGCTGCTGGTCGAGAACGAGGTCATGCGCGCCAACGGCGTGCGCATGCTCGCCACCTTCGCCGAGGGCAAGGCGCCGGGCAACGAGTCGTCGCTCGAGAAGATCTTCTGGAGCGAGTTCGACCAGCGCTTCCGCGAGACCGCCATCGATCTGCTCGGCCCCGGCGGGCAGCTGCTGCGCTCGAGCCCGAGCGCGCGCCCCGACGTCGACTGGGCGCGCGAATTTCTCTGGTCGCGCGCCGGCACCATCTACTCCGGCTCGTCCGAGGTGCAGCGCAACATCATCGCGAAACGCGTCCTCGGCCTCCCCCAAGTCTAATCCGACAGGCGTGATCCCATGCGATTCGAGCTCTCCGACGATCAACAACTGCTCCGCACCTCCACCCGCGACTTCTTCGCCAAGGCCGCCCCGCTCGAGCACGCCCGGCGCGTGATGGAGCACGAGCCCCACGGCTTCGAAGCGCCGCACTGGCGGCAACTCGCCGAGATGGGCTACGTCGGATTGGTCGTCCCGGCCGCACAGGGCGGTCAGGGCCTCGGCGCCGTCGAGTTGGCCATCCTCTGCGAAGAGGCGGGCCGCGCCTGCCTCCCCGGCCCGCTGCTGGACGCCATCCTGGGCGCCGCGCTGCTCGCCGCCGCCGGGGGCCAGGACGCGCTCGTGCGGCAGGTCTGCGACGGCCACCAGCTCGTCACCATCGCCCGCGCCGACTCCCCCTACGCCGGTGCGGCCGAGCCGGCGGCCCGGTTCACCGCCGGCCGGCTGACCGGGGCCAAGCACTTCGTGCCCTTCGCCGCCGCGGCCGACGCACTCTGCGTCGTCACGCCCGACGGCATCGCGCTCGCGTCGAAGCCGTTCCAGGTGACGCCCACCCCGACCATCGACACCGCGCAACGGTTCGCCACCGTCGCCTTCGACCACGATGCCGCCCTGCTCGGCCCGGTGGCGCTGCTCGACGGGATCGACCGCCTCGGGGCGGTCGGCGCGGCGGCGACACTCCTCGGGATCATGCAGCGCTGTCTCGAAACCACCCTGGCCTACGTGAATACGCGTGCCACCTTCGGGAAGCCCATCGGAGCCTTCCAGGCGCTGCAACATCGCCTGGCCAACATGCTGCTGCGAGTCGAATCCACCCGGTCGGCCGTCTACCGGGCCGCGTGGTGCGCCGCCGCCGGCGACCCCGATGCCGCCCTCGCCTGCGCGACCGCGAAGGCCTGGGCGGGCGAGGCGTCGCGCCTGGTGTGTGGCGAGACCATCCAGATGCACGGCGGAATCGGTTTCACCTGGGAGCTCGACGTCCACTTCTACTTCAAGCGCGCGAAGACGCTCGAGCAATTCTACGGCTCCACCGAGGAACAGCTCGAGCGAGCCATGGGGGCTGCCGGCTTCTGACGGCAGCGGCGACCCCAGCGCACGACCGCCAGCTTGCAGCGGTACGCCTGCGATGGCAGGCAAGTGCCCCCGTGACGACGCACACGACCCGCGGCATGGAAGAGTGATCAGTGACGGCCAGACGACGAATGCCCCGCGACGGGTCGAAACCGCAACGAGCGGGTAGCCTGCCTCTCGCCACCTGCCTGCAGGAGCTGGCGAACAATCTGTGGTGGACATGGCACCCCGAGGTGCTGGCGCTGTTCCGCGATCTCGATCCAGCGGCCTGGCGCCAGCTGGACCACAACCCCATCACCCTGCTCCAAGGCCTCTCCCCCGAGGAGATCGAATCGCGCGCCGCCGCGCTGGCGCTCCACAGTCAGATCTACGACGCGTACCGCCAGCTGCGCGCCCACCTGGAGTCGCAGACCACCTGGGGCGACACCCACGCCGGCATCCTGCGCGCCCGGCCGGTCGCCTACTTCTCGGCGGAGTTCGGCCTGCACGAGTCGCTGCCGGTCTATTCGGGCGGCCTCGGCGTGCTCGCCGGCGACCACGTGAAGAGCGCGTCGGACCTGGGCGTGCCGCTCTACGGCATCGGCCTGTTCTACGACCAGGGCTACTTTCTCCAGCGCCTGGACGGCAACGGCTGGCAGCGGGAAGAGTACATCGACCTCGCCGTGGAACAGCTGCCGCTCGCGGCGGTGCTCGATGGCGACGGCGCCCCGATCCGCATCCCGGTCGAGACCCGCACCGGGACGATCTTCGCCCGCGTGTGGCGGCTGGCGGCGGGCCGCGTGACGCTGCTCCTGCTCGACTGCGACTGCGAGGGGAACAGCCCGGAAGACCGCCATCTCACCGCACGGCTCTACGGCGGCGACCTGCGCACGCGCATCCGCCAGGAGTTGGTGCTCGGCGTCGGGGGCGTCCGCGCCCTGCGCGCGCTCGGGGTCGAGCCCGGCGTCCTCCACCTGAACGAAGGGCACAGCGTGTTCGCCGTCCTCGAAATGGTCCGCTACGCCATGGAGAACGACGGCCTGCGCTTCGACGACGCCTGTCGGCGCGTCTCCCGCATCACCTGCTTCACCACCCATACGCCCGTGCCCGCGGGCCACGACCGGTTTCCGGCCTCGTTGGTGGAGGAGCACGTGGGCCCGCTGCGCGACGCGCTGGGGCTCGACGAGGACGCCCTGATGGGCCTGGGACGGGTGGAGCCCCAGGACCAGAACGAAGACTTCTGCATGACCGTCCTGGCGTTCCGGATGAGCCGCCATGCCAACGCCGTCTCGACGATCCACGGCGACGTGTCGCGCGAGATGTGGCGTCCGCTGTGGCGCGACCGCTCGCCCGACGAGGTGCCGATCGGCCACGTCACGAACGGCGTACACGTCCAGTCCTGGCTGGCCCCCCAGATGCGCCAACTCTACAGCCGGCACATGGGCATCGACTGGACCGAACGCAGCGCCGAACCCGACGTGTGGCGCGCCATCGACGGCATCGACGACGGCGAGTTGTGGGACATCCACCAGGTGCTGAAAGCGCGCCTCCTCGCCTTCGTGCGCCGGCGCGTGGCGCAGTCCCGCGAACGGCGAGGCGAGGACGCCGAGCGCGTCGCGGCGGCCTGGACGCTCCTCAACCCCGAGTTGCTGACCATCGGGTTCGCGCGGCGCTTCGCCACCTACAAGCGGGCGACGCTGCTCCTGACCGATCTCGAGCGCCTTCGCCGCTTGATGACGGGCGACACGCCCATCCAGCTCATCTTCGCCGGCAAGGCGCACCCGCAAGACGAGCCGGGCAAGCGCCTGCTGCAGGCCATCGTGGAACTCTGCCGCGAGTCGCCCTTCGCAGAGCGGGTGGTGTTCGTCGAGGACTACGACATCAACCTCGGCCGCCACCTGGTCCAGGGAGTGGACGTCTGGCTCAACACGCCCCGGCGACCGCTCGAGGCGTCGGGCACCAGCGGGCAGAAGGTGGTGCTCAACGGCGGCCTCAACCTCTCGGTGCTCGACGGCTGGTGGGCCGAAGCCTACGACGGGCTCAACGGCTTCGCCATCGGGTTGGGCGAGAACCACGCGCAGGACGAGATCCAGGACGCGCGCGACGTCGACCATCTCTACCGGACACTCGATCGCGAGGTGCTGCCCCTCTTCTACACGCGCGACGTGGACGGGCTGCCGCGCGCCTGGATCGCCCGCATGAAGCGGTCGATCCGTACGCTCGGGTGGCGCTTCAACGCCGACCGCATGGTGATGGACTACGTCCGGCAATACTACTTGTCCGCCGCCGGCGGGCTGTCCTGCCGGTCCTGAACGCGCCACCAGCCAGCGCCTTTTGCGCGCCGGGCACCGCCTGCGCTACGGAGCGGCGTGGCGCGCGACCGACAGGGCCCGCTCGGCGAATCGTGGCAGGCGTGGGTGGCGCTCGGGGTCGGCGTCCTCGCGGTCACTGCGCACTCCGCGCTGTCCATCGCCGTGTCGGTGCTGATGAAGCCGATGCTCGCCGACTTCGGCTGGGATCGGGGCGAGTTTGCGCTCACCATGACGGCGCGGATGATCGCCATGATCGCCGTCGTGCCCTTCGCGGGGCAGCTCACGGACCGCATCGGAGCGCGCCGCGTGCTCGCGGCCGGCGCCCTGTTGATGGCCGTGGGCATCACGGGCATGGCGCGCGTCCACTCCTGGACGGCGCTGCTCGGCGTGAGCCTGGGCATCGGCGCCGGGCAGGCATGCGTGGGGTCGGTCGCCGCCTCGGCGCTGGTGCTGCGGCTGTTCCGCCGCCGCACCGGCCTCGCCGTCGGCATCCTCAACGGCGGAGACAACCTGCTGAACAGCATCGTGCCGATCGCGGCCGCGGCCATCCTCCCGTTCTGGGACTGGCGCGGCACCTTGCTCGGCGTCGCCGTCGGCTATCTGTTGCTCGCCGGCCTGATCGCGGCGGCGCTCGGCGCGGACGACGGCCGGAGCACGACGGCCCGCGACCTGCTGCCGGTGCGGCTGCGCGACGTGCCGTGGCGCGACGGGCGACTCTGGACGCTGCTCCTCGGCTACGCCGCGGTATATGCCTACATCACGTCGATCCAGCTCCACTTCCACGCCTTCCAGACCGATCTGGGGCGCTCGCCCGCCGTCGCGTCACGGCTGCTCAGCACCCAGATACTCGTCGGAGCGTTGGGCGCGCCGCTCTTCGGCTTGGTCGCGGAGCGGTACTCGCCGCGCGCCGCCCTCGTCGCGGTCGTGAGCGGCCTCGCCGCCACCTCGGTCATGACCTGGACGGTCACGAGCACGGCCGCGTTCGCGGTCTGGGCCGTGCTGCACGGGCTGGTGAACAGCGGCACCGTGGCGCTCCTGGCGCTCGCGCTGCACGATCTCTTCGACCCCCGCCAGATCGGCCGCTTGATGGGCGTCGCGTCGGTCTCGTGCATGACGGCCACCATCCTCGGCAACCAGTTCACCGCCTGGACCTTCGACGCCTTCCACTCCTACCGGCCGGCGTGGCAGTGCTACACCGCGCTGCTGTTGTGCGCGCTCGTGCCGATCGTGCGGCTCAGTCGCGAGCGCCCCGTCCCGGCGTTGGCAGCCGACGCCGCCCCCATGTAGAAGCGACCGTGATGAGCGACCCCTATTTCCAGTCGCTGTTCGCCGAGCGCATCGGCGGCGCGCAGCTACGGCAAGGGCACCGAGATCTACAAGTTCGAGAAGATCAAGCGGGCCAAGCGCAAGGCGCTGGCCGACCACCCCGAGCGGCTGCTGATCGACTTCGGCATCGGCGAGAACGACGAGATGGCCGCCGCGAACGTGTCCGCCGCGCCATGGCCGCGGAGATCGACAAGCCGGAGAACCGCGGCTACGCCGACAACGGCATCGCCGAGTTCAAGGAGGCGGCCGCCCGCTTCATGCAGCGCGACTTCGGCGTCGACGCTCGATCCCGGTCACCGAGATGAACCACTGCATCGGCTCGAAGCCGGCGCTGGCGATGCTGCCCGGCGTGCTTCATCAACCCGGGCGACGTGACGCTGATGACCGTGCCCGGGCTATCCCGTCGCCGGGACGCACACGCAGCTACTACGGCGGCGAGGTGCATCGCCTGCCGCTGCTGGCGGAGAACGACTTCTTCCCCGACCTCGACGGCGATCCCCGCCGACGTGCGCGCCGGGCGAAGCTGCTGGTGCTCAACTACCCGAACAGCCCGACCGGCAAGGTCGCCACGCGCGAGTTCTACGAGCGCGTGATCGACTTCGCGACGCGGCAACGAGGTCGTGGTCGTGCAGGACGCGGCGCACATCGATGCTCACCTTCGACGGCGAGCCGCTCGAGCTTCCTGCCGGTGCCCGGGCGCCAAGGAGGTGGGCGTCGAGGTCCACTCGCTGTCCAAGGGCTTCAACATGATCGGCTGGCGGATCGGCTGGGTCTGCGGCCACGAGCGGATCGTGCAGGCCTTTGCCGACGTGAAGGACAACAGCGACTCGGGCCAGTTCATCGCCATCCAGAAGGCGGCCGCCGCCGCGCTCGACGACCCGACCATCCCCGTGCGCACTCGCGAGAAGTACCAGCGCCGGCTGCGAGAAGCTGGTCGCCGTGCTCCGCCGCTGCGGCTTCGACTGCGCGATGCCCGGCGGCACCTACTTCCTCTACGCGCCGGCCCCGAAGGGCGATCGCGGACGGCCGGACCTTCGAGAACGGCCGAGGCGGCCAGCCAGTACCTGATCACCGAGCACTCGATCTGCACGGTGCCGTGGGACGACGCCGGGCCGTACCTGCGCTTCTCCGTCACCTACGAGGCCGCCGACGAGCGGCCGAGGACGCCCTGATGGCGGCGGCCGAGGAGCGGCTGCAGGCGATCCGCCCCGTCTTCTGACGCGAGGTCGGGCGCGTGCGGGCAGCGTGGTGGGCCCTCTGGCTGTCGGGTGCCCTCGCCGGCGCGGCATGGAGCGCCGGGACGAATCCGCCCGACGCGAGCGCCGTCCGCGTCGAGCGGTTCGTTCCGCAGGGCGTGGCGCGAGGGGTGCGTCAGGCGAGCGCGCGCTTCTCGGCGCCCATGGTGTCGTTGGGCGATCCGCGGCAGGCGGCGCCGTTCGACGTCGCCTGCCCTGAGCCGGGCACGGGACGCTGGGTCGACCCGCGGACCTGGGTCTACGATTTCGGCCACGAGCTGTCCGCAGGTGTGAGCTGCAGCTTCAGGCTTCGCGCCGACGTCCGCGCGCAAAGCGGCGCGCCGGTAGCCGAGGGGACGTTCGCCTTCTCCACCGGGGGTCCCGCCATCGTCCGCGCGACGCCGCGCGAGGGCGCGGAGATCGACGAGGACCAGCTGTTGGTGCTGCAGCTCGACGGCCCCCTCGACGAGACGTCGGTCCCCGGACACGCGCACCTCGTCGTGGATGGCGTGCCGGAGACCGTGCCGCTCGACGTCGTGTCCGGACCCGACCGGGACGCCGTGCTCGCCACCCTCGATGCCTGGGAGCGGGAGGGCACGTTG
Organism: uncultured delta proteobacterium; assembly: GCA_963851365.1. Taxonomy (GTDB): domain Bacteria; phylum Desulfobacterota; class Binatia; order DP-6; family DP-6; genus CAVQLX01. Next base: position 705,616 of record CAWKPA010000005.1, read on the forward strand.
GTGGTCCTGGCGCCCCGGCTCCGGCTCCCGAACGGCGTCGGCGCGGCGCTCGTGTGGGACGCGGGCATCCGCGCGCCGAGCGGCGCGGCCACGGAACAGCCGCAGACCGTGCGCTGGACCACCCGGCGGGCGTTCACCGCGGAGTTCACCTGCGAGCGCGAGAACGCGACGCGCGGCTGCACGCCTTTCCGGCCCATGCGAGTGGTGCTGTCGGCGCCGGTCTCCTGGGCGGTCGCACGGGAGGCGGCGGTCGTCGGCCCCAACGACCGGCGCTGGTCGCCCGCAGCGCCGAGCGAGCAGGACTGGACCACCGAGCTCGTCTTTCGGCCGCCCTTCCCCGCCGCCGAGCGCTTTCGCGTCGAACTGCCCGCCGGCCTCGTCGACGACGCGGGCCGCCCGCTCGACAACGCGGCCAGCTTCCCGCTGGACGTCCGCACCGACGTCGAGCCGCCGCTCGCAAAGTTCGCGGCGCGCTTCGGCATCATCGAGGCGAGGGCGGACCCCGCCCTCCCCGTGACGATCCGCAACCTCGAGCCCGAGGCGGGCGGGCGCCAGCTCCGGGTCGGCGGCCGCGTCGCCCGCGTTCCGGCCAGCGACGCGCTGGCCTGGCTCCGGCGCGTCGCCGTCACCCCCCGCACCCGCTCCGTGTTCGCGGACGAGGTGCCCGCCGTCGCGGCGGAGCCGATCGCGCTGCCGCGGCCGGCGAACGACCGCACGGCGGAGGTGATCGGCATCCCGCTGCCCGAGCCCGGGCTCTACGTCGTCGAACTCGAGAGCGTGCGGCTCGGCGCCGCGCTCACCGGCGCCCCGACGCCCCTCTACGTCCCCACCGCGGCGCTCGTGACCAACCTCGCCGTGCACCTCCAGTGGGGCCGGGAATCGTCGCTGGTGTGGGTGACGTCGCTCGACACGGCGGCGCCCGTCGCGGGCGCCCGGGTCTCGGTCACCGATTGCACGGGCACGGTGCGCGCGACCGGCACCACCGACGTCGAGGGTCTTGCCCGCTTCGCCAGCCTGCCCGACGCCGCGGCGCTGCCCACGTGCGCGATGGAATGGCCCGAGCAGTTCTTCGATTGGCGGCAAGTGGGTGCGCTGCGCAACCTCGACGGGGGGCTCTTCGTCCTCGCCGAGTCGCGCAACGACGCGAGCATGGTCCATTCCTCGTGGGACCGCGGCATCGAACCGTTCCGTTTCGACCTCCCGGCCCCGTCCTGGGAGGGACCGGACATCGCGCACAGCGTGCTGGATCGCACGCTCTTCCGGCCAGGCGAGACGGTCCACCTGAAGCACCTGCTACGCCGCGAGGCGATGGCAGGTTTCGCCGCCGTCGCCCCGGACGCACGGCCCACGGTGCTGTCGATCCGCCACCTCGGCAGCGACGAGCGGTACGACCAGCCGGTCGACTGGCGCGACGACGGCAGCGCCGAGAGCACCTGGTCGATCCCGCGAGCCGCCAAGCTCGGCCGCTACGACGTCGTCCTGCTGCGCCCGCCCCCCGTCGGCCGTCCCGAGTGGGAGGCCGTCGAGCACACCGCGGGCCGCTTCCGGGTCGAGGAGTTCCGGGTGCCGCTCATGCGCGGCGTCGTGCAGTTGCCGGCCGGCCCGCTGGTCGCGGCGCGCAAGGCCGCCGCCGATCTCGGCGTCACGTACCTCGCCGGCGGCGTCGCCGCCGGCCTGCCGGTGGTCCTGCGCGGCGAGCTTCGCCCGCGTGGCTTCGCCGCCCCCGATGGGTTCGATGCCTACACCTTCGCCAACGGCCCCGTGCGTCCCGGCGTCTTCCGGGACGTCGATCCGGCTCGCGACGGCGACACGACGCGCACCCTGCCCCGCCAGGCGCTCACGCTCGACGCGACGGGCACGGCCCGCGGCCGCCTCGTCCTGCTGCCACGGGCCGACACACCCCGCTCGCTGGTCGCCGAGCTCGAGTTCCGCGACCCCAACGGTGAAGCGCAGACGGTGAGCGCGACGGTGCCGGTGCTGCCGGCGGCGTGGCTGCCCGGGTTGCGTAGCGACCGCTGGGCGCTGGAACGCGGCGACCTTGCCGCCCGCGCGGCGGTGGTGGATGGCGCGGGCGCGCCGGTCGCCGGGGCACCGATCGTCGTCACGGTCTTCGACCGGCGCGTCCACTCGACCCGCACGCGCGTCGTCGGCGGCTTCTACGCCTACCAGCACACGACGGAAATCCGGCGCATCGCCGAGCTCTGCCGCGGCGTCACCGATGTCCGCGGACGCTTCGCCTGCGATGGCCGGCCCGATGTCGAGGGCGACGTCGTCCTCGAGGCCGCCGTCACCGACGCGCACGGCCGGGTCGCGGTCGCCCATACCGACATCTGGGTGGCTCGCGGCGGGCGATTCTGGTTCGCGGCCGAGGACGGCGATCGCATCGACGTCCTGCCGGAGCGCCGGCGGTACGAGCCCGGCGAAACGGCGCGCTTCCAGGTGCGCATGCCGTTCCGCGAAGCCACGGCGCTGGTGACGATCGGCCGCGAGGGGGTCGGGACGGCTCGCGTGCTGCGTCTCTCCGGCGCCGAGCCGGTGATCGAGCTCCCCGTGGAGGCGGGATGGGCGCCCAACACCTTCGTCTCGGTCTTGCTCGTGCGCGGCCGCGTCGGCGAGGTCCAGCCGACCGCAATGGTCGACCTGGGACGCCCCGCGTTCCGGCTCGGCATCGCCGAGATCGAGGTGGGCGCCCGCGCGCATGCGCTCGACGTGACCGTCACGACGGATCGCGAGGCCTACCGCGTTCGCGACACCGCCGTCGCCACCGTCACGGTCCGCGATCCGGCGGGCGCGCCACCACCGCCGGGCAGCGAAGTGGCCGTGGCGGTCGTGGACGAAGGTCTGCTCGAGCTGTCGCCCAATCCCAGCTGGGACGTGCTGCGCGCCATGCTCGGCCGGCGTGGCTACGGCATCCAGACTGCGACGGCGCAGCTCGAGGTCGTGGGCAAGCGGCATTACGGACAGAAGGCGGCGCCGCCGGGAGGCGGCGGTGGGCGGCGCTCCACTCGAGAGCTGTTCGACACGCTGTTGCTGTGGGCGCCGCGGGTCGCGCTCGACGCGCGCGGCGAGGCGCGGGTCGAGGTGCCGCTCGGCGACGCGCTCACCAGTTTCCGCATCGAAGCGATCGCCACCGCCGGGCTCGGCCGTTTCGGCGCGGGGGGCACGGCCATCCGCACGACGCAGGACCTGATGGTGCTCTCGGGGCTGCCGCCGTTGGTCCGCGAGGGCGACCGCTTCCGCGCGGGCTTCACCGTACGCAACACCACGGCGCGGGCGATGTCCTTACAGGTGCGCGCCGCGGTCGCCGGCTTGCCGGGGCCGCTGCCGGCCCGCACGTTCGCGCTGGACGGCGGCGCGTCGGCGCCGGTGGAGTGGGACGTCGCCGTGCCGGCCGCGGTCGGCGCGCTCGACTGGGACGTCGCCGTGGGCGAACCGGGCGGCGCGGCCGATCACCTGCGCGTGCGGCAGGAGGTGCGCCCCGCCGTGCCCGTCCGAACACTCCAGGCAACGCTCTTCCGGTGGGCGCCGGCGCGCGCGCCCGTCCCGGTGAGGCGCCCGGCGGACGCCCTGCCCGACCGCGGCGGGATAGCCGTCCGTATGGCGCCGACGCTCGCCGCCGGCTTGGGCGGCGTGCGGGAGTGGATGCGCCGGTACCCGTTCACCTGCCTCGAGCAACGGCTGTCGCGCGCCGTCGCCCTCGGCGACGAGGAGGCCTGGCTCGAGGTGGTTCGCGCCCTGCCGGCCCATCAGGACGGCGACGGGCTGCTGGCGTACTTTCCGACCCGCGAGGACGGCAGCGAGGTGCTGACCTCCTACGTGCTGTCGCTCGCGCACGCCGCCGGGCGCGCGTTGCCGGCCGACGCCCGCGACCGCATGCTCGACGGCCTCGGCCGCTTCGTCGATGGCGGACTCCGGCGCGAGTCGCGCATGCCAGATCGACCGCTGCGCCACCTCTCCGCGCTGGAGGCGCTGGCGCGCTACGGCCGCGCCACACCCGAGCGGCTCGCCACCGTCGAGGTCACCCCGGCGCTGTGGCCGACCTCCGCGCTGCTCGACTGGTGGAGCATCCTGTACCGCATGCCCGACGCTCCGGACCGGGCGGCGCGACTCGCCGACGCGTCGGGGCTGGTCCGCGCGCGGCTCGACCTCTCGGGCACCGCGCTGCGCGTCGCGAGCTCCTCCGGCGACGCGCTGCCATGGTTGATGGTGGGCCCGTCGCTGAATGCCGTCCGGCTGGTGCTCCTCGCGCTCGAGACGGGCGGGTGGCAGGACGAACTGCCGCAGCTGGTACGCGGGGCGCTCGGCCTGCAGCAGGCAGGGCACTGGGGCACCACCACGGCCAATGCATGGGGTGCGCTCGCCATCGATCGCGCCGCCACGGCGGTGGACGCGGGGCCGGTCACGGGCACCACCACGGCAGCGCTGGACGCGCAACACGAGGCGCTGGACTGGAGCCGCACGCCGGCGGGCGGCGCGCTCGAGCTCGCCTGGCCTGCTGCGCCAGCGGAGCTCGTCCTGACCCATGCCGGCACCGGAGCACCGTGGGTGACCGTGGAGTCCCGCGCCGCCCTCCCGTTGCGCGCGCCCGTCGCCAGCGGCTACCGCATCACCAAGCGCGTCGCGCCGCTCGAGGTGGCGCGCCCCGGCGTCTGGTCCGTGGGCGATCGGCTGCAGGTCCAGCTCGAGATCGAAGCCCAGAGCGACGCGAGCTGGATCGCCGTCGACGATCCGGTCCCCGCGGGCGCGTCGCACCTGGGCGGCATGCCGGACGATGGGGCGACCGAGCCGTCGTTCGTCGAGCGCTCGTTCGCGAGCTGGCGCGGGTACTGGGCGTACGTGCCCGCGGGTCGCTTCACCGCCACCTACTCCATCCGCCTCAACCAGGCCGGCACGTTCGAGCTCCCGCCGACGCGGGTCGAGGCGCTCTACCAGCCGGACCTGTTCGGAGAGTTCCCGAACCCCCCGATGGAGGTGCAGTGAGCCCGGTCGAACTGTGGCGCCGCCGCCTGGGGTTCGTGCTGGCGCCGCTCGCGTTCGCCGCACTGTGGTTGGCGCCGCTCGGGCTGCCGACTCCAGCGCACCGGTTGGCGGCGGTGCTGGGCGCGGTGGTGGTGCTGTGGACGAGCGAAGCGATCCCGATGGCCATGACCGCACTGCTCGGCGTCGCCCTCGCCGTGCTCCTCGGCGTGGCGCCCGCGGCGGACGCCTTCGCACCCTTCGCCGACCCGATCATGTTCCTCTTCATCGGGTCGTTCATGCTGGCGCGCGCCATCTTCTTCCACGGCCTCGATCGGCGCTTCGCACTCGCGCTCCTGGCCCTGCCCGGTGTCGGCGCGCGACCGGCGCGGCTGCTCGCCGCCGTCGCCGCCGCCGCCTACGGGCTGTCGATGTGGATCAGCAACACCGCCACGGTCGCCATGATGCTGCCGATCGGCCTCTCGCTCCTCCACACCCTCGAGGCGGAGCGCCCGGCGCCGGCGTGGGCCGCGGCGCTCCTGCTCTCGATCTCGCTCGCCGGCGCGTTCGGCGGGCTGGCGACGCCGGTCGGCACGCCGCCCAACCTGATCGGCATCGGCTTCATTCGACGGGAGGTTGGCGTCGAGCTGCCGTTTTTCAGCTGGATGACGATCGGCCTGCCGGCCGGGTTCGTCCTGCTGGCGATCACCGCGATCTGGTTCCGGCGCGCCGCGCCCCCCGCCGACGCCGCGGCCGCCCTGACGGCGCGCCTGCGGGAAGAGCGTGCGCGGCAGGGTCCGTGGACACGCGGGCAACGCAACACGGCGCTCGCCTTCGCGGTCACCGTCGCGCTCTGGGTGCTGCCCGGCGCCGTGGCGCTCGGTCGCGGCGCCAGCGACCCGTTCTACCTGGCGCTGCAGCGCGCCGTCCCGGAATCCATCGCCGCGCTGCTCGGTGCCACGCTGCTCTTCATCCTGCCGGTCGACCTCCGGCGGATGCAGTTCACGCTGCCGTGGGAGGAGGCGGCGCAGATCGACTGGTGGATCGTGTTCCTCTATGGCGGCGGCATCGCGCTCGGCACACTGGCCTTCCAGACCGGCCTCGCGGAGGCGATGGGGCGCGGGCTCACCGGTCTGCTCGGCGTGCGCGGCACGTTTCCGCTCCTGGCGTTCGCCACCGCCTTCGCCACGATCCTCTCGGAAACCACGAGCAACACGGCGTCGGCCAACATGGTGGTGCCGGTGGTCATCGCCGTCGCGCGCTCGGCCGGACTCGACCCGGTCCTCCCGGCCGTGGGCGCCACCCTGGGCGCGTCGCTCGGGTTCATGCTGCCGGTGTCCACGCCGTGCAATGCGCTCGTCTACGCGTCGGGTCGGGTCCCGCTCGCCACCATGCTCCGCTACGGCCTCGCGCTCGACGCGATCGGCGTGGCGGTGGTGGTCGCACTCGTGTGGCTGCTCGGCCCGTTCGCCCTGGGGGCGCGATGAGACGGACCGCTGCCGTCGCGGCGCTGGCGCTGCTCGCCTGGGCGGCGCTGCGCGCCACCCGGCCGGTCGCGCCGGCGTTCGACTCCGTGCGCGCCGCGCACGGCCCGACCGACGCCCGGCTCCTCGACCGGCACGGCGAGGTGCTCGACGCCCGGCGCATCGACCCGGTGCGCCGGCGGCTCGCCTGGGTGCCGCTCGCCGCGGTGTCGCCCGCGCTGCCGGCCGCCGTCGTGGCGGCGGAGGACCGGCGCTTCGCCCGCCACGGGGGCGTGGACGCTCGCGCCATCGTCGCGGCGGGAATCCAGGCGATCCGCGGCGGGCGACGGCGGGGCGCCAGCACCCTCACCATGCAAGTCGCGGCGCTGGTCGATCCGGCCCTGCGCGCGGGCTCCGGCGGCCGCACGCTCGGACAGAAGTGGCGACAGATGCGCGCCGCCCGGGCGCTCGAGCGCCTCTGGACCAAGGAGCAAATCCTGGAGGCCTATCTGAACCTCGTCGACGTGCGCGGCGCGCTGAGCGGGGTCGGCGCGGCGGCGGCCGGCCTGTTCCGCACCACGCCCGCCCGACTCGACGCCGCCGAATCCGCGGTGTTCGCCGCCCTCCTGGCGGCCCCGGCCGCGCGCCCCGCCGCGGTCGTGCGCCGGGCCACCGCCTGGCGCGAAGCGCTGCAGGCGCCGCCGCCGGCCGCCGCGATCGCGTCCGCCGCGCGCCGCGGCCTCACCCGCCCCGGTCTGCCGCCCGCGCCGGGCCTGGCCCCGCACCTGGCGGATCGATTGGGCGCCACGCCGGGCGACACCATCACCACCCTCGACGCGGCGATCCAGCGCGCCGCGATCGGCGTGTTGCGCCGCACGCTGCTCGCGATCCGCGACCGGGGCGTGCGCGACGGCGCGGTGCTGGTGGCCGACACCGCCAGCGGCGACGTGCTGGCCTACGTCGGCAGCGGCGGGGCGCTGGCCAGCGCCCCGTGGGTGGACGGCGTGCGGGCGCGCCGGCAGGCGGGGTCGACCCTGAAGCCGTTCCTGTACGGGCTCGCGCTCGAGCGTCGGCTGGTCACGCCAGCGTCCCTGGTGGAGGACGCGCCGCTCGAGCTGCCCTCGGCCCGCGGCATCTATCGGCCGGAAAACTACGATCATCGCTTCCGCGGCCTGGTCTCGGTGCGCACCGCGCTCGCCGCATCGCTGAACACGCCGGCGGTGCGGACCCTCGGCCTCGTCGGTGGCGAGGCGTTCGTCGCGCGGCTGCGCCGCTTCGGCTTCGACGGCGTGACCCAGCAGGCGACGTTCTACGGGCCCTCCCTGGCGCTCGGTTCGGCGGACGTGAGCCTCTGGGAGCTGGTCGGCGCCTACCGCGCGCTCGCCACCGGCGGGCGTTGGACATCGCTGCGGCTCGCGCCCGGGGACATCGCCGAGGCGCCGCGCGCCGTGCTGACCCCGGCGGCGGCCTTCCTGGTGGCCGACGTGCTCGCCGACCGCGCCGCCCGCAGCCCCACGTTCGGCCTCGAGAACCCGCTGGCCACGCCCTTCTGGACGGCGGTCAAGACGGGCACCAGCACCGACATGCGCGACAACTGGTGCGTCGGATTCTCCGGCCGCTACACGGTCGGGGTCTGGGTCGGCAACTTCTCGGGCGCCCCGATGCACGACGTCAGCGGCGTCACCGGCGCGGCGCCGGCGTGGCTCGAGCTGATGGAGCACCTCCATCGCGAGTTCCCGAGCGAACCGCCATCGCCGCCATCCGATGTCCGGGCGGTGCCCGTGGTCTTCCCGAACGCCGTCGAACCGCCGCGCACCGAGTGGACCCTCGCCGGCACGGCGCCCGGCGCGTCCACGTTGGCCGTGGCGCCGCCACGCATCCGCAGCCCTGCCGACGGCTCGCGCATCGCCCTCGACCCGGACGTCCCGTCCGCGCGCCAGCGCATGCGCTTCGACGCCGCGGGAGCGACGGCTCCGCTGCGCTTTCGCCTGGACGGCCGGGATGTCGGCCCGGCCGCGACGCCGCAGGTGTGGGCTCCGGCGCCCGGCTCCCACGCGCTCGAGCTGGTCGACGCGTCGGGCGCGGTGCACGATGCCGTCGCCTTCACGGTCCGCGGCGGACCGCCGACGCCCGACGGGTAGGCGCGTGCGACCGCCACCGGGGCGGCGTCAGCTCGACGGGCGCGCGCCGAGGAACCGCCGCAACGCCGTGCCGATCGCCTCCCGCGCCGGGGCGGCCGAGAGGATCACGTCGACGGCCGGGATCGAGGTGTGGATCTGCCCGCGGCACGGGAGCTGTCGAGCATCGACGCCGGCCCGGGACAGCGCCTCGGCGTACGCCGCGCCCTCGTCGCGGAGCGGGTCGAACTCGCACGTGACCACGAGCGCCGGCGGCAGGCCGCCGAGGTCCGGCGCCCGCAGCGGCGACGCCTTCGGATGCGCGCGATCGGCAGGGTCGGCGTAGTGATCCCAGAACCAGCGCATCATCGCGGTGGTGAGCAGGTACCGCTCGCCGTTCTGGGCATACGAGGGGCGCTCGAGGTCGCAGTCGGTCACCGGGGTGACCAGCACCTGGCCGGCGATCGGCGGGCCGCCAGCGTCTCGGGCGAGCTGGCACACGACCGCCGCGATGTTCCCGCCCGCGCTCCAGCCGCACACCGCGAGCCGGGTCGCGTCGCCTCCCAGCGCGGCGCCATTGGCCGCGATCCAGCGGACGGCGGCGAACCCGTCGTCGACCGCCGCGGGGAACCGCGCCTCCGGGGCATGACGGTACTCGACCGACACGACGACGGCGTCGGCCCGGACGCAGAGATCGCGACAGAACGGGTCGTCGGCGTCGAGGTCGCCGAGCACCCAGCCGCCGCCGTGAAAGTACACGACGATCGGATGGGGGCCCGGCGTGGCGGGCCGATAGCGGCGGTACGCGAGCGGGCCGGCCGCACCGGGCAGCTCCCCGTCGGCGACGTCGGCCACCGGCGGACCGGGCGGGCGCCCCGCCGCCATCGCCGCCGACAACGTGCGCGCCCGCTCCACCGGAAGCGAGTCGATCGGCGGCAGGCCGAGTCCCGCGATGAGCTCGAGCACGACCGTGACGTCCGGTTGCAGCCGGGCGACCACGCCGTCGTGGCACCGGGCGCCGCCCGGGCCGTCGAAGGCGAAGCCCAGGTAGTCGCGCCGCACGACCTCGTTGCAGATCGTGCGGTAGCGATCGACGCCGCCAACGTACGGCAGGAAGACGCGCGGCTTCCCCGGCACGTTGGCGCCCATGTACCAGGAGTCCGCGCGCGGGAAGAGCGTGATGTCGGCGCAGTCGTTGACGTGCTGCACCCAGCCGGCCTCGGCCACGGGCGTCGGCTCGATCACGTCGAGCCGCTCGGCGCGCATCGTGTCCAGACAGGCCGACACCCAGTCGACGTGCTGCTCGATCGACACCGCCATGTTCGAGAGCACCGACGGGCTCCCCGGCCCGGTGATGGTGAAGAAGTTCGGGAAGCCGGCCGTCATGAGCCCGAGGTAGGTCTTCGGCCCGTCGGCCCACTTGTCCTTCAGCGTGCGCCCGTCCCGTCCCCGGATGTCGACCGCGACGATCGCGCCCGTCATCGCGTCGAAGCCCGTGGCGAACACGATCGCGTCGAACTCGTACGACCGCGACGCGGTCTCGATGCCCGTCTCGGTGATCGTGCGGATGGGGTCCTTCCGCAGGTCGACCAGGTGGACGTGCGGCAGGTTGAACGTCTCGAAGTAGTTCGTGTCGATGCACGGCCGCTTGGTGCCGTAGTAGTGGTCCTTCGGGCAGAGCGTCTCCGCGGTCTCGGGGTCGCGCACGATCGACCGGATCTTGCCGCGCAGGAACTCGCAGACGGTCTCGTTGGCTTCGGGATTCGAGCCCAGGTCGGCGTAGATCTCGTTGAACACCAGCAGGTTGCCCGACTGGTAGCCCGTTTCGTAGGCCGCGCGGCGCTCGGCCTCGGCGACCTGGAGCGCGCGGACCATCGGTGGGGCCTCGGCCGGCACACCGGCTCGGGACCAGCGGGCGGCCTCGCGGTACGCCTGCCGATCCGCCTCGTACGCCGCCCGCTTCTCGCGGCTTCACCGGACCGTTCTTGGCGGGCCGCGAGAAGTTGGCCGTGCGCTGGAAGACGACCAGCTCGGCCGCCTGCCGGGCGATGAGCGGAATCGACTGGACGCCCGACGAGCCCGTACCGATCACGGCGACCCGCTTGCCGGTGAAATCGACGCCTTCGTGCGGCCAGCGTCCGGTGTAGTACGCGGGACCGCGCGAACCGCTCGACGCCCGGCACGTCGGGCGTCTTCGGCACGGAGAGGCAGCCGGTCGCCATGATGTAGAACCGGCAGCGCAGCGTCGTCGCCGCGGTCGGTGCGCACGTGCCAGCGCGCGCGCCGCGTCGTCCCACGCGGCCGACACGACCCGGGTCTCGAATCGGATGTCGCGGCGAAGATCGTACCGGTCGGCGACGTGCCCCAGGTAGCGCAGGATCTCGGGCTGGGTCGCGTACCGCTCCGACCACTGCCACTCGGCCTCCAGTTCGGGGTCGAAGCTGTACGAGTAGTCGATGCTCTCGATGTCGCAGCGGGCGCCCGGGTAGCGGTTCCAGTACCAGGTGCCGCCCACGTCGCCGGCGCTCTCGAGCACCGTGGTCGAGAAGCCCGAGGCGCGCAGCCGGTGGAGCAGGTAGAGCCCGGCGAATCCGGCCCCGACCACGACGACGTCCATATCCGTCGCCCCACGCTCGCCGGCCGCGACTGTCTGCGTCTCCATCCGTCGATTGTCACACGGAACGACGCGGGAATCACCCGCGGGGCCGACGATCGCCAGGCCCGCGACGACCGGGGGCGGGCCCCCGAAAACGATGGCGCCATCGCGGCGAGCCGTGGTAACCGGGACGACGGCAACCGGCCACAGGAGGTCCCATGTCTTCGACCCCCGGCTCCCGCCTCGTTCGGGTCTTCGCCGCGACGGCGGCGCTGTGCCTCACCGCGCCGCCGGCCACGCCCGCGGCGCCCATCGCGGAACGCGTGACGGTCGCGAATGCCGGCAGCCGGCTCTTCGGCGGCTCCGACGCCGACGGCGGCATCGACGACTGGTATCTCTCGAACGGCGTCGTCCAGGCGATCATCGACGATGTCGGGCCCCAGGCCGATCTCGTGCCATTGCTCGGTCCCGGCGCGCCGGCGAAGGTGAGCGAGTTCGCCTTCACGGGGTGCTCGGTGATCGACCTCGGCCTGGCCGGGAAGAACAACGACCACCTCTCCCAGCTCTTCACGGTGGGGGGGCTCAGCACCAGCAACTTCATCCTCTACGACGGGGTCGCGGCGTCGACGACGCCCACGTCGGCCACCCTGACCTGCACCGGCACGCTGCTCGGCTTCGCCACCGGCGCGACGCCGGTGCCCCCCGCCAACCTCGAAGTGACGACGGAGTACACGGCAAAGGACGCCGACCCGTTCCTCACCATCACCACCACCGTGGTGAACACGCATCCCACCAATGCGGCCGCGGGACTCGGCGGCTTCCTCGACGCCAGCGTCTGGACGCTGCGCGCGCAGGTCCCGTTCTCGCCCCTCCCCGGCCGCGGCTTCCGCCACCAGGTTCTCGATTTCGCCGCGATCGCGCTGGCGCTCGAGTTGCCGGCCTTCGCCGCGGCCCCAGCAATGGTCCGCCCCGAGGACGGCGTGATCGACCCCGTGACGGGCGCCGGCGCCGACGAGAACGCGTACGGCTTCCTCGGCGAGGAGGTGAGCCTCGACCAGGACGGTCCCGGGCCGAATCCGCCGGTCGTGACCCCGGTCGACCAGCTATTCGGCATCAGCAGCAACCTGCTGACGGCGTTCGGGAATTTCCCGGTGGGTTCGCTGCAACCAGGCGGCGTGCTGCGGTACACCCGGCGCGTCTACGTGGGCGGGCGCAACGACGTCGCCAGCGTCGCCAATCTGATGCTGCCCGAGTTGGCGGCCCGACAGGGGTGGCAAACGGGCACCGTGTCCGGCGACGTCGCGGCCGCCGGGCAGCCCGACATCGCCGCGAGCGCGGTCGCCACCCGCACCGGCGGCCCGGCGATTCCCAATCTCGCCGCGAACGTCCCGGTGACGCACTTCCGAACCGACGCGGCCGGCGCATTCGCGGGCGTGGTGCTCCCCGTCGGCACGTACGACATCGAGTTCCGCACGCCCGAGCGGGATCCGGTGGTGGTGACCGACGTCATGGTCGCTGCCGCGGCGAACACGCCCGTGGCGGTGCCGGCGTTCGGCGACGTGGCCACGCTCGAGCTGCGCGCCATCGAACGGGTGTCCGGACCCGACCCGTTGATCCCCGTCAAGGTGGTCATCAAGGGCCGGGCCGACACCCCCGACCCCCGGCTGCGCCGCGACCTCGTCGCGCTGGCCCAGCCGACGGCCGGCCCGGACATCGACCTGCGCGCCGAAACCTTCGGTGGCGGCCCGGGCCAGGGCGACACCGTGTTCCTCGCCGACGGCACGGCCACGGTGCGACTGCGGCCCGGCAAGTACTACGTGTACGCCTCGCGCGGGCCCGAATACACGATCCGCCGGCGCGCGGTGACGCTCGCCGCCGGGAAGACCAAGGCCGTCAAGCTGGCGCTGCGGCGCATCGTCGACACCACCGGCTGGATCGCCGGCGACTTCCACATCCACTCGGCGCGCAGCCTCGACTCCTCGGCCCCGCCGCGCGATCGCGTGGCCGCCTTCGCCGGCGAGGGCGTCGAGGTCATGGTGAGCACGGACCACGACTTCCACCTGGACTACGCGCCGGTGATCGACGCGATGGGTCTCGGCGGCCTGGTGACCTCGATCGTCGGCAACGAGATGACGGGCTCGGTGCCGAATCCCCCCGCCTTCCCGGACAGCATCGGCCACATCAACGCCTGGCCGCTCCCCGTTCAGCCGACCGCGCGGCGGGACGGCGCCATCGAGGACGAGTTCGTGGCGCCGAACTTCGTCTTCAAGCGGCTGCGCGACCAGGGCGCCGACGTCGTGCAGTACAACCATCCCCGCGCCGGCGTGTCGGGCATCACCTCGATCGGCTTCTTCAACAACGTCGGGTACGACCCCGACCTGCCGATCACGGCGGCGCCGAACGACCTGCTGCTGGACGACGACGTGCTCGGCCCCGGCATGAGCGGGGTGGCCAACCCCGACGGCATCCGCAACATCGACTTCGACGTGATGGAGGTCGCCAACGGCACCGACGTCCCGGGGTACCTCGCCGTCCGTCGCGACTGGTTCTCGCTGCTGAACCAGACCGACTTCGCGACGGTGCCGTTCATCGCCGGGACGGGCACCTCGGACACCCACCGCGTCACACTCGAGAGTGCCGGGTACGCGCGCACCTACGTGGGCGGCGCCGGCGACGGGCCGGCGTCCCTGTCGGTGGCCACGTTCGACGCCAACGTCAAGGCGGGCAACATGATGGCCACCACCGGTCCGTTCATCACGTTCTCGGCGGAGTCGGGCGCGACCGCCGGTCTCGGCCAGACCCTGGTGCCGGCCTCGTCCACCGTGACGCTCCGCATCGCCGTGCGGGCCTCCAACTGGATTCCGGTCGAGGAAGTCCGGGTGATCGCGAACGGGTTCACCGCGCTCACCTTCGACGCGTCCAGCACCCCGGCGGTCAAGGCCGGACCGAACCAAGCCTGGTCACAGTCGCGAAAGCGGGTGCTCCGCTTCGACGCCGCCGTCCCGGTGACGGTGTCGCAGGACACGTACTTCGTAGTGGAGGCCGGCGCCCGGCTGACGCCGCTGCCAACGCCCGGCGGTCTCGCGAACGACGTCGTGCCCGGGCTCGTGCCGTTCGCGTTCACCAATCCGATCTTCGTCGACGTGGCCGGCGACGGCTTCGACCCGCCGGGGCTCCCGGTCATGGCACATGCAGCGCCGGTGGCGGATGAACGCGCCCCGGCCTTCGCGTGCATCGAGCGGGCGGACCGGCCGTGGTATGCGCGCCTGGCGGAGCAACTCCGGGGCGGGCCGTTCGACATGGCTGCCGCCTGGGTCGCCGGCGCCGAAGCCCACGCGTGCGGCAAGCGGCAGACCGAGGCTCTCACCGGCCGCGCCCTCAGCAAGCAGGTCGAACAGGACCGGGCCGAGCCGAGCGAAGAGTACTTCCCGCTGCACCGGTTCACGATCCCGCCGTCCGCCATCGAGGACGCGGTGCGGGCGCTGCCCGAGCCCGACCGCACACGGCTGGAGGCGGAACGGCGGCGGATGCGGGGGACACGCTGATCGCACGGGCCGGTGCCCGCGCCATGGCCGGGCTGATCGCGCTCGGCATCTGGTGCTCCGCGCCCCGCGGCACGGCGGACGCGCATACGGTCCCGCCGGAGGCGATCGTCGGGCGCCTGTCGAGCGACGCCGCCCGGCACGCCGCCGGGGTCGAGTCGGTGGTGCGCGACCCCCGGTTGCCGCGCCTGCTGCTCGTGCGGGTGGGGCCCCGCTGGGAGGAACTTCCGCTGGCACGCCGCGAGGCGCTCGCAAGGAGCTGGTGGACGGCGTGGCGGCACGCCGTGCCCCAGGGCGTGGTCGCGGTGCTCGACGCCGCCACCGATCGCTCCGTCGTCACCTTCGCCCGCGACGGCGCGGCGCGGGTCGCCGGGCCGGCGCCTCCGATGCGGTGAGCCCCGCCACGCCTCGGTCGCTCAGCCGAGGATGCGGATCGTGTAGGTGCCGAAGTTGCCGCCGCCGGGTGGACCGGCGACCGCCTGGAAGATGGCGCTCAGGTCGAGTCCCTTCGGATTGCCGTGGACTTGCACCTGCGTGACGACGACGGTCGCGAAGCCGGTCACCTGCGACGACTGGTTGAAGTTGCCGCCGCAGGCCACGATCGGGATCAGGAACGTGTTGATCCCCTTCTTCACGCAGTCGTCGACTCTGCTGAGCACGGAGGCGATCTGCCCGTTGTTCAAGCTGATGGACGTGCCGACGGTGATGGGCGGGGGCGCGACCGTCCCGCCGCAGGCCGCCGGCATGTACTTGCTGATGTTGGGCGCGCTGGAGGCGTCGTCGAGAAACGCCGTCCAGCCCGTGTTGTTGCTGGTGTTGGGCGACTGCGTCAGGCTCGGCAGGCAGCCCGGCGTGTTGAAGCAGCTGGCGATGCTCGGGAAGTGGCAATCGCCGAGCGCCAGCGGCAGCGTGGGCTGCCCCTGGCCGAGCCCGACCGATGCGGCCGTCGCCGTCTTGGTCACGGTGGTGGTGCGGAAGCTGCTCCCGAGAATGCCGGCGAACAGGTTCTGGACCGGGACCGACGGCGTCGCGCGCATCGCCATGGCCGGCATCCCGCCGTTGATGAAGGCGCCCGTCTGCTGGTTGTAGCTGCCCACCTGGAGCTGCGCCGCCTGGACCACGGCGGTCGCCCCGTTCACCCGGTTCTGGGCCACCACCGATTGTGCCTGAGCGCGCGCGGCGCTGGTCGTCGCCCCCGCCAGCAGCGCGCGGGCGCCGGCGCTCGCCGCCGTGTCCGCCACCGTCTGCACTTCGGTCGCCACCGTCGCGAGACGGCCGGTGTCGAGGCCGACGGCCGTCAAGGCGAACAGCGCCGCCGCGGTGACGACAAAGGCGGCCAGCGTGGATCCCCGTTGCCGTCGGCCGGCGTCGTTCTTCTTCGTGCCCTTCATGACGCAGCTCCTCTTCGCGTGTGCTTCCGAAGGTACTCCGCACCACGGAGCGTCGAAGACAACCCAGGTTGCATCGTGCGGGCCTCTCCCCGGTCGCGAGACCATCGCGGGCCGCATCGCGAGGCGCGCCGTCCAGCCATCGGACGGCGGAACGCCACCGCCGCTCGCCGCCCCACGCGTGTCACGCGCCGGCAGACATGCCGTGACGAATGGCCCGCGCCTCCATCACGGGCCGTGAAGCCGCGCGACGCGTTCCGGAGGCTCCGGCCGGGCGGATCAGTCGAGCGCGGTTTTTTTGTGTGAAGTTTGCATGAGACGCCGCAGCAGCAATCGTGGCGCCACCGGCAGCGACTCGCCGCGCGCGGCCACCGCGCGATCGGCCGCCACGCGCGCCCGCAGTGCGCCGACGTCGACGCCCCACGCGTCGTCGGGGAACGCCGCCAGCTTCTCGAGCCCGAGCCCCAGCATGCGGGCCGCGCCGGGGTGCCCCGCGGTCCACTTGTGGTAGCCGACGGCCACCTGGACGAGCGCCACCAGCAGGTCCCAGCGTCCGTCCGTCTCCGTGGCGTCGAGCAGTTCCTCGAAGGCCTCGTGCGCCTCGAAGAACCGGCCGGCGTTGAAGAGCCGCACGCCGGCGGTGAACCCCGCCGGCCACGGCGCGATCGTCATCGGTCGTAGACCACGACGCTGCGGATCGCCTCGCCGGTATGCATCAGTTCGAAGGCGCGGTTGACCTCGGCGAGCGGCATGCGGGCGGTCACCAGCTCGTCGAGCTTGATACGACCCCGCAGGTATTGGTCGACCATCCCCGGGAGCTGCGTGCGACCCCGCGTGCCGCCGAATGCGGTGCCGCGCCAGACCCGCCCGGTCACGAGGAGAAAGGGCCGCGCGTGGATCTCCTCGCCGGCGCCGGCCACGCCGATGATGATCGCCTGCCCCCAGCCCTTGTGGGCGCAGGCGAGCGCCTGTCCCATGACGTCGACGTTGCCGATGCACTCGAAGGTGTAGTCGGCGCCGCCGCCGGTGAGCTCGATCACCGCGGCGACGACGTCGCCCGCGACGACCGGGTCGATCGTGTCCGTGGCGCCGAGCTGCGTCGCCAGCGGGAACTTCCCCGGATTGGTGTCGACGGCGACGATGCGCTCGGCGCCGGCCATGACGGCGCCCTGGATCACCGACAGGCCGATCCCGCCGAGCCCGAACACCGCCACGCTCGACCCCGGCTCCACCTTCGCGGTGTGCAGCACGGCGCCGATGCCGGTGGTGACGCCGCAACCCAGCAGGCAGACCGTCTCGAGCGGCGCGTCGCGGCGAATCTTCGCCAGCGCGATCTCCGGCACCACCGTATGGGTCGCGAACGTCGACGTGCCCATGTAGTGGTGCAGCGTTCGGCCCCGGTACGACAGCCGGCTGGTGCCGTCGGGCATCAGCCCCTTGCCCTGGGTCTCGAGCAGGGCGCCGCACAGGTTCGTGCGATGCGACAGACAGAACCGCAGCTCCGGCACTCCGGAATGTAGAGCGGGATCACGTGGTCCCCGACCGCGAGCGACGTCACGCCCGGGCCGATCTCCTCCACGACGCCCGCGCCCTCGTGGCCCAGCACCGCGGGGAAGAGCCCCGAGGGGTCGCGACCGCTCATCGTGTAGGCGTCGGTGTGGCAGACGCCGCTCGCCGCGAGACGCACCAGGCACTCGCCCGCCTTCGGCCCGGCGAGCTCGATCTCGTCGATCTCCAGCGGCCGGCCGGGCTCCCAGCAGATCGCCGCCTGCACCTTCATGCGTCCCTCCGCGCCTGGATTGAGCCGCCGGGCGGCCGAGAGGCATAATAGGACCGCCGCCCGCACTCCCTCAAGCGCGATGCCCATCCGCCAGCCCGTCACCCGAGCCTGGTCCCGCCTCCCCGACCACAAGCTGCTCGACGTCCGGCTGTGCGACTTGCCGGTCACGCTCGAACGCGCGCCGGTCATGCCGCACATCCGCCGGCTCTACCGAGACCTGGCGCGGCGCGCCCTGGTCTTCCGGCCGCACTTCTGGCTCTCGGACGAGTGGTACTCGCCCGACGGCGTGCCCGGCGTCGCGGTGCCCTTCTACCTGGCCCACCCGCGGCTGGCCGAGCTCGAGCAGAGCCAGATGCGCGAGGTCGAGGGCGGCACGCCGGCGTGGTGCATGCGGCATCCTGCGCCACGAGACCGGCCACGCCATCGAGAACGCCTACCGGCTGCGGCTCCGGCGCCGCCGCCAGCGGCTCTTCGGCAAGTCGTCCACGCCCTATCCGCAGCACTACACGCCGAAGCCCTACAGCAAGCGCTACGTGCTGCACCTCGAGGAATACTACGCCCAGAGCCACCCCGACGAGGACTTCGCCGAGACCTTCGCCGTCTGGCTGACCCCCAACTCGCGGTGGCGCCGGCGGTACACGGGCTGGCCGGCGCTCCGGAAGCTCGAGTACGTCGACACGCTGATGCGCGAGCTCGCCGGCCAGCCGCCGCCGGTGCGCGCGCGCCGCGTGGTCGACCCGTTGCACACCATCCGCAAGACGCTGCGCGAGCACTACCGCGAGAAGCGTTCACGATACGGCTTCGACAAACCCCACCAGTACGACGCCGCGCTCCGCCTCGTCTTCTCGACCCGCAAGGCCTTCGCCGACTTCCCGAGCGCGACCGGCTTCCTGCGCGGCGCCCGCGGCCAGCTGCGCCGCAAGGTGGCCGAGCTGACCGGCGAGCATCTCTACACCATCGACCTCGTCCTGGACGACATGATCGAACGCGCGGCCGAGCTGAGGCTCCGCCTCACGCGTTCGCCCGAGCAGACCATGATGGACTTCGGGATCGTCCTGGCGACCCAGCTCCTGCGCTTCGTGCGCAGCGGAAAGCATCGGGTGGCGCTATGAAGAAGCTCCGGCTGCTGGCCCTGATGGACGAGACCCTGGTGCCGCCCGACGACGTGCGGGGCATCGACGTGTCCGACGTCGAGTGGAAGACCGAGTTCGACGTCGTCAGCACGCTCCGGGAGTTGGGCCACGAGGTGCAGTGCCTCGGGGTCCGCAGCGATCTCGCCGCCATCCGCACCGCCATCACCGAGCTGCAGCCGCACGTGGTCTTCAACCTGCTGGAGGACTTCCACGACGTTCCGATCTACGACCAGAACGTGGTGAGCTACCTCGAGCTGCTCGGCGTGCCCTACACCGGCTGCAACCCGCGCGGCCTGATGCTGGCGCGCGACAAGGGCATCTCGAAGAAGCTGCTGTCGTACCACCGCATCCCGGTGCCGGAGTTCGCCGTCTTCCGCATGGGCACCGCGGTGCGACGGCCGCGGCGGCTCGCGTTCCCGCTGATCGTGAAGTCGCTCACCAAGGAGGGGTCGGCCGGCATCTCCCAGACGTCGCTGGTCACCGACGACGAGAAGCTGGCCGAGCGCGTCGCCTTCATCCACGAACGGCTCCGCACCGACGCCATCGTGGAGCGCTTCATCGACGGCCGCGAGCTGTACGTCGGCATCCTCGGCAACGCCCGCCTGCAGGTGTTCCCGGTGTGGGAGCTGCTCTTCACCAAGGCGCCCGAGGAACTGCCCAGGATCGCCACCGAGAAGGTGAAGTGGGACGCGGCCTATCGCGATCGCACGGCATCAAGACCGCCCTCGCCAAAGGGCTGTCCGACGCGCAGGTCGCGCAGATCCGCACCCTCTGCAAGCGCATCTACCGCGTGCTCGAGCTGTCGGGCTACGCGCGCATCGACCTGCGCCTCGACGCGGACGGGCGCGTCTACGTTCTCGAGGCCAACCCCAACCCCCAGCTGGCGTACGGCGAGGACTTCGCCGAATCGGCCGAAGCGGCCGGCATCTCCTACAACGGCCTGATCCAGCGCATCGTCAATCTGGCGCGCCAGCGCGCTCCGACGAACGCCCGAACCTGACGCGGCGCAGCCGTCAGCGACCCAGGAGGTCGCGGAAGCGGCGTAGCGCGTCCTCGACGACGGTGCCGCCGTCGCGAGGCGACGCACGCCCCTCGTCGCGCCGCCGGCCGCCGAGCGCGCGCTCCAGCACTCGGCCGAGGAGCCCGCGTCCGGGCTGCACGCGCACGTCGGGTAGCCGGCCGGTGATCCGCACCGGCAGCTCGAGCATGCCGTCCCGGTTGGTCAGCAGGCGGGCGGGTCCGGCGGCCGCCAGCACGTCGGCGGTGAGGCCGGCGTCGGCCAGGAAGGTGGCGGTCAGCGCCAGCTCGCCGCCTCGATTGACCGAACCCCGGCCGGTCACACCCCAGCCGTCGCTGCGGAACACCAGGTCGTGCGTGCGGGCGCGGCCGCCATCGAGGCGGATCGTCGCGCTCAATTCCTGAAAGCGCGTGTCGCGAGCGCCGAAGAGTGCTGGCCGCACGTTGCGCAGCCGCTGCGGCAGGATCGTCGCCACCCCCGGCACGCCGGTTCCTGCCGCCAGGACCTGCTCGACCAGGTTCAGGCCCCGGAGAGCGCCATCGCGCACCTCGAATCGCACGCGGCCGTCCGGTGCGACGCGGCGGCGGTGTCGCCGTGGGCCGCCCGCCGGTCGCCGCGCCCCCGCGTCCAGCCGGGCCTCGAGGCGCAGGCGCTCCGCAGTGAGCCCCCGCACCCCGCGCGGGTCACCGGCGCGCTCGAGCCGAAGCCCGCGGACGGCCAGGACGCCCTCCACGGCCGGCGTCCGCGCGCGCGCGACGGCGCCGCGGATCGTCGCCTGCACCTCGGCGATTCCCGCCCCGTCGAGATGGACCGGCCCCGGGACGACGCGGGCCAGCGTGGCGACCGAGGCGGGTCCGCCGGCCACCCGGAGATCGACCTCCCACGGCCGGCCGCGCCGGATCGTCCCGGCGGCGGTGAGCTCGCCGTCCCCGAGGCGCAGGCGGGCCGAACGGACCGTGAGAACATCGCCGTCTCGGCTGCCGTCCAGCGTCCCTTCGAACGCCAGCTCGCCGGGCTTGGCGAAGTAGCGTCCCCATCGGAGCTCGGCTGGTGTCGCATCGAGGGAGGCGACGACGCCGAGGGCGTCCAGCGGCCCCGTCGCGCGCAGCCGGAACGACACCGGACCCGCCGCCAGCAGGCGGCGCCGGGGCACCGCGTCGAGCATGGTCGCCACGCGTGCGAGCACGTCCCCGTCGACCGCGCCCAGCTCGAGCGACGCCGTCAGCGGCGCGTGTTCGAGAGCCGCGAGGTCCGCCACGGGCCCAAGGCGACCGGCGAGCCGTAGCCGCGTGTCGGGAAACTCCGCGACTGCGGCGGTGACGTCGACCTCGAGGGGCCGGTCGAGGGCCGCCGCGGACACCGACGCCCGCACCCGCTCGAGGACCAGTTCGCGAACGGGGGTGACCCGCCGGTCGAGGACCCGGACGGTGCCGTCTCGCACCGTGCAGGGCCACGGCAGGATCAGCGGGCCCCGCGGCGGCGGGTCGGCCGGCGGAGTCGGCGCGGCGGGGTCGAGCGTGCCGGCGCGCTCCGGCGGGCGCTCCGGCGCCAGGTTCCATCCGCGATCGTCCCGCACGACGGTGGCTGCGGGGCCGTGCAGCCGAACCTCCCGTATCCGGAAGCGCCCCAGCAGCGCGGGCAAGAGGCGAACCGTGACCACCACTTCGTCCGCGCGCACGACGTCGCCGCCGAAGCGCGCGTCGTCCGCGATCGCGACGTCACGCACCCGGACTCCCGGCCCGTACCGGACCGACAGCCCGACGTCCCCGAAGGTGACCGCCCGACCCAGCTCGGTTTGGAGCATCGCCTCGAGGCGCGGGCGGTTCGCCTCGACGAACCGCGACAAGTTGGCCGTCGCCACCGCCAGCGCGACCGCCGCCGCGCCCACCGCCGCCGCGGCCGCCATCCACCATCGTCGCATGACGCGCCGGAAGCCTACCCGTCCCCGCGCCTTGCCTGCAAAGGCCGCGGTGCGCTAGCGCACGCCATGCGGTTCCTGGGGGTCCGGCTCGGCGCCGACGACGTCGCGGGTGCGCTCCGCGCCTATGGCCTGCTCCTCGACGTGCCCGCGACCGGCCTGCCGGGCGGCGGAGGGCGGTTCGCGCTCGCTCGGGGCAGTGTGGACGTCGTCGCCGGCATGCCGGGGCTCCGCACGCTGCGGTTCGCGGCCGAGCCCGGCGACGCGCCTCTGGCGGATGCGCACGGTGTCGCGATCGCCCTCGATCTGGATCCGCCTGCGGCCGCCTCGGCGACGACGGCGATCGACCATGTGGTGGTCGAGACCGCCGATGCCGCTCGCGCCATCGCGCTCTGGCGCGACCGCCCCGGCATCCGGCTGGCGCTCGACCGCGAGTTCCCCGGCCGCGGGCTTCGTCTCTTGTTCTTCCGCAGCGGCGGCATCACCCTCGAGTACGCGGCGCCGCTCGCGCCAGACGCGGCGTCGCCAGGCGACGACCGGCTCCACGGGGTGAGCTACCGGGTGACCGACCTGATCCAGCGGCGCGCGCGCCTCCTCGCGGCCGGCATCGACGTGAGCGACCCGCGCCCCGGCATGCGGCCCGGGACGACCGTGGCGACCGTGCGCACCGGCACCGCGGGGGTCCCGACGCTCCTGCTGCAGGTCGACGCGCCGGGCGGGTGACCCGCCTCAGCGCCCTGCCGACGCGGTCACCGCAGCCAGATATGCCCGGATGCGGGCTGCGTTGACGCCCAGATCGCCCTTGCCGTCCCGGGACTTCGAACGCACGTCGATGCGGCTGCCGCCGGCCGGGTCGGGCCGCACGCGAACGATCACGTCGTCCTTGAAGCCGAAGAGTGCGCTCTCCACCACGGCCTCCACCTCGCCGTGCTGCGGATCACGGCGGGTGACCGTCCAGCGGGGCATGGCGACAGCCGCAGCCTCGGCCAGCGCGTAGGCGGCCGCCGGATCGCGGGCTGTGCGCGCCGGCGCCAGATCGGGGCAGCACGCCTGCTGCTCGGCCACGAAGCCCGCCGGATAGCCGAGGTCGCGCCCCGCGTTCGCCGGATCGCTGGCCGCGTGCGTGAACTGGGGCGGATCGGCGGGATCGGTGGTGAAGTCGTTGATGCGCGGTGCTCCAGCGCTGCGGGCGGCCAGCGCGACGAACACCGCGGCCCCGGCGAGCGCCGCCCAGACGCCCAGGCCGCCGAGGCCGCGCCCGCGGCCCGCCCGCAACAGCGCCATCACGGCCACCACCAGCGCGAGGAGTCCGCCGAGCGCGAACGGGGCGAAGCCGCCGAGCGGCGGCACGACGCGCAGCCGCGCCAGCAGCGGGCCCAACAGGAGGAGAATGATCGCCACCACGCCGAGCGCGTCGTGGAGTCGGCCTGGCGCATCACGATGCGTCCTGGATCCGGGCATGTTCGCGCAGCGCTAGCGCAGGTACGGGGTCCGGTCAACGCGCCGCCCCTTCCGGCGACGCGGTTCGCAGGCTATAGCTGTGGCGCGTTCGATGAGTTCACCGCACGGCACGTCGGTCGTCGGCATCATCCTGGCCGGCGGCGAAGGGAAACGGCTCTATCCGCTCACCCGCGATCGGGCGAAGCCGGCGGTGCCCTTCGGCGGCCGGTACCGCATCATCGACATCGTGCTCTCGAACTTCGTCAACTCGGGCATCTACAAGCTGAACGTCATCACCCAGTACAAGGCCGGGTCGCTCATGCAGCACCTGGCGCGGGGTTGGCAGCTGGCGCCGCAGATGGGCCACTACGTCTCTCCCGTCCCGCCCTCGATGAACCTGGGCCCGCGCTTCTTCGAAGGCAGCGCAGACGCCGTGCTGCAGAACCTGGACCTGATCGAGAACGAGCGGCCGGGACACGTCGCAGTCTTCGGCGCCGACCACATCTACAAGATGGACGTCGGCCAGATGCTGGACTTCCACGTCGAGCACGAGGCCGACGCCACGGTCGCCGTGATCCCCGTGCCCGCGAGCGAAGCGAGCAGCTTCGGCATCGTCGAGTGCGACGCGTCACAGCGCGTGACCGGCTTCCTGGAGAAGCCGCCCATCCCGCCCGACGCCACCGGGACCCTCCTCGCCTCGATGGGACTCTATTTCTTCCGCTCGACCGTCCTGACGCGGGCAATCACGGCCGACGCGGACCGGCGCGGCTCGAAGCACGATTTCGGGCGCGACATCCTGCCCAGCCTGGTCGACTCCGGACGGCTCCTGGCCTACGACTTCAGCACCAACGACGTCCCGGGCATCGCAGCGCACGAACGCGGCTACTGGCGCGACATCGGCACCATCGATGCCTATTGGGACGCGTCGCAGGACCTCGTATCGGTCGAGCCGAAGTTCAGCCTCTACAACCAGGCCTGGCCGATCTACTCCGCATACTACCCCTCGCCTCCGTCCAAGTTCGTATTCTCGGACCGCGAGCAGAACCGCGTCGGGATCGCCACGGACTCGATGGTCGCCGAGGGGTGCATCATCAGCGGCGGGCACGTGAACCGCTCCGTGCTCGGGCCGCGTGTCCGGGTGAACAGCTTCTCGTCGGTGAACGAGTCGATCCTCTTCGACGACGTGGAGGTCGGTCGCTACGCCCGCGTGCAGCGCGCGATCATCGACAAGGGCGTGTTCATCCCGCCCAGCACCGTGATCGGCGAGAACCTCGAGGAGGACCGCCGCCGCTTCACCGTGAGCGCGGGGGGCATCGTCGTCGTCCCGAAGGGCGCCGTGCTCGAGTGACCCGAGCGGGCGGGAGCGACGCGCCTTGCATCCCCCCGCCCGGCCGGTTAGCGACGCCGCCATGAGCGATGCGCCGTACGTCGTCCAGCAGGTCCAGTGGTATCAGTTCCGCGCCCCCGACGGGGAGGCGTTCTTCGTCATGGTCTCGAGTCTGCCGAACGGCTTCGTGACGGCGGTGCCCTGCGAACTCGCGCTGACACGCGCCGAGCACGGCATGATGGCCCTGGCGCCGACGGCCGAGGAGGCCTTGACGCAGCTCCAGGGGACCCTCGCCGGCAAGGCCCGGGGCGAGATATTCCCGCCCGAGCACTGACCTCAACCAGCCGAGATCGTTCCGTTTCCGCCGATCGGGGCGGGCGCGCCGACGTTTTGGGGCTTCCGTGGTCACGAACGGGTATGGTACCGAATCGTGCACGTCGCGCTCGCACAAGGGGGACATCGCATGCGTGGATCATCGGTCCGGCCCTCCGGGGGTCGTCTCTTGTTGGCCATGGCCGTCCTGGCCGGCCTGGGGGCCGGCCCGGCAACGGCCGCCTTCACGACCTTCGAAAGCGGCCAGGTCCGCCCGCTCGCCATGTCGCCAGACGGCACGCGGCTCTTCGCGGTGAACACGCCGGACAACCGGCTCGAGATCTTCAGCCTTGCCGGCGCCACGCCGACACACGTGGGTTCGGTGCCGGTCGGCCTCGAGCCGGTCGCCGTGGCGGCCCGCTCGAACACCGAAGTGTGGGTGGTGAACCACCTGTCGGACTCGATCAGCATCGTCGACGTCGGCGGCGCCACGCCACGGGTCACGCGCACCCTGCTCGTGTGCGACGAGCCACGCGATCTCGTATTCGCCGGGCCAGGCGGCAACCGCGCCTTCGTCACCACCGCGCGCCGCGGCCAGAACTGCTCCGTACCGGCCAACCTCATCACGGCGGGAGAAGAACGCGCCTTGGTGCAGGTGTTCGACGCCACCAATCTCGGCGCGACGCTCGCCGGCACGCCGATCACCACGATCGAGCTGTTCGCCGACACGCCGCGCGCGCTAGCCGTCGCGCCCGGCGGCGGCACCGTCTACGCGGGCGCGTTCCACTCGGGCAACCGGACCACCACGGTGTCCGAGGGGCTGGTGTGCGACGACGGCGCCGCGGCGGCCTCGTGCAGCGTCTTCGGGACCACGGTCCCGGGCGGCCTGCCCGCGCCCAACACCAACGTGCAGGGCCTGGCGCAGCCCGAGGTCGGCCTGATCGTCAAGTTCAACCCGGTCACCAACCAGTGGACCGACGAGCTGTCGCGCAACTGGAGCAACGCCGTGCGCTTCTCGCTGCCCGACCTCGACGTCTTCGCCATCGACGCGAACGCCGCCACGCCTGCCCAGACGGCATCCTTCGCCGGTGTCGGCACGGTGCTGTTCAACATGGTGACCAACCCGGCGAGCGGGAAAGTGTACGTGTCGAACACCGACGCGAAGAACGAGGTCCGCTTCGAAGGGCCCGGCGACTTCGCCAACACCACCGTGCTGGGCCATCTCCACGAGACGCGGATCACGGTGCTCGACGGCGCGAACGTCCTGCCGCGACACCTGAACAAACACCTCGACTACGGCGTCGTCCCCACGCCGGCCGCGGACAAGGCGAAGAGCCTGGCGACGCCGCTCGGCATGGCGGTGACGTCGAACGGCCAGACGCTCTACGTGGCGGCGTTCGGCTCCAGCAAGGTGGGCGTCTTCAACACGGCGCAGCTCGAAGCCAACACCTTCACGCCGAACGCCGCGAGCCACATCACGGTGAGCGGCGGCGGCCCCAGCGGCCTGGTGCTCGACGAAGCCCGCAGCCGGCTGTACGTCTTCACGCGCTTCGACAACGCGCTCTCGGTGGTGAACACCGCGACGGCCAGCGAAGTCGCACACCTTCCGGTCTACAACCCCGAGCCGGCCAGCGTGAAGATCGGCCGGCCGGTGCTCTACGACGCCCAGGCGACGTCGAGCAACGGCGAGGCGTCATGCGCGTCGTGCCACATCTTCGGCGACTTCGACAGTCTCGCCTGGGACCTCGGCAACCCCGACGACACGCTGCTCAACAACCCCAACCCGATCCGTCTCGACATCGGCCCCAAGGACTTCCACCCGATGAAGGGTCCGATGACGACCCAGAGCCTGCGGGGCATGGCGAACCACGGGCCGATGCACTGGCGCGGCGACCGCACGGGCGGCAACGACCCCGGCGGCAACGCGCTGGCGGAAGACCAGGCCTTCAAGAAGTTCATCGGCGCCTTCGAGGGGCTGCTCGGCCGTGACGGCCCGATCAGCGACGCCGACATGCAGCAGTTCACCGATTTCATCCTGCAGGTGACCTATCCGCCGAACCCGATCCGCAGCCTGACCAACACGCTGTCACCGGCCGCGCAGGCTGGCCGGAACTTCTACTTCGGACCTGTCAGCGACAGCGTCACCAACTGCAACGGCTGCCACGTGCTCGACCCGGCGCAGGGCTTCTTCGGCACGGACGGCTTCACCACGTTCGAGAACGAGACGCAGATGATGAAGATCGCCCACCTCCGGAACGTGTACCAGAAGGTGGGGATGTTCGGCATGCCACGCATCCCGTTCGTGCGTGCGGGCAACAACGGCAGCCAGGGGCCACAGGTCCGCGGGTTCGGCGTGCTCCACGACGGCAGCATCGACACCGTCTTCCGCTTCCTGCGCGCGACGGTGTTCAGCACCACCGACACCGACGCGCGGAACCTCGAACAGTTCATGTTCGAGTTCGACTCGAACCTGGCCCCCGTCGTGGGGCAGCAGACCACGCTCAGCACCACCAACGGCGCAACCGTGGGCCCGCGCATCGACCTGCTGATCGCGCGCGCCGCGGCGGGCGAGTGCGAGGTGGTCGTGAAGGGCACCATCGCCGGCGAGCAGCGCGGCGCCGTGCGGCTGGCCTCCGGCCAGTTCCGCACCGATCGCGCCACCGAGCCACTGCTCTCCGACGCCGCGGTGCGCGCCCTCGCCACGGCCGGACAGGAGCTCACCTACACCTGTGTGCCGCCGGGCAGCGGCACGCGCATCGGCATCGACCGCGACGAGGACGGCGTGTTCGACCGCACCGAGCTGGACGCCGGAACGGATCCGGCCGACCCCTCGAGCTTCCCCGGCGCCCCCACGTTCGTTCGCATCCAGACGACCAAGCTGACGCTGAAGGACCGCGCGACGGCGCCGGCGAACCCCGACCGGCGCAAGGTGTCGTTCAAGTCGTCCACGCGGCGCGACGCGGGCGACAACCGGGTCGTGCCGCCGGCGGCCGGCAGCCCGGACGATCCCACCCTCGGTGGCGCCACCGTCTCCATCTACAATGGCGCCGGTCTCACGGCCGACGCCGTCACCGTCGCGCTCCCGGCAACCGGCTGGACCAAGCTCGGCAGCTCCGGTGGATACCGGTTCAAGGCCGAGCGCGGCTCGCCGATCACCACCGTCGTGCTCAAGGCGGATTCGCTCACCGTGAAGGGAGGGAAGAGCGCCTTCGGGTACTCGCTCGACGAGCCGGCCCAGGGCCGGGTCGCGGTGCGCCTGGCGCTCGCCAGCGGCGACGGCTGGTGCGCCGACGCGCCCGCAAAGGCGTCGGGCAACCCGCCCTCGACCGCCCGGAACGATCGGATCGACAAGTTCGTCGCCCAGCCGAAGACGCCGCCGCCGGGCACCTGCCCACCCCTGCCGGGGGGCGGCGGCTCGCCGAGCGGCGCCTTCCTCGCGGAGCCGCGCTGACGGAGCCTCCGACGTTCGGCGGGCGTCCCGGCGCAAGTCGGGCACCCGCCGGCGGCGGGTGTCTCGCCCTGGCGACTGCGCTACACTCGGCGCCGTGGGCGAGGACGTCCGCATCCGACCAGCGCACCCCGGCGAGCTGCCCGATCTCCAGCGCATCGAGCGCGAGGCCAGCAGCCGGTTCCGGGGCCTCGGGCTCCTCGACCACCTGCTCGACAACAGCCTGTCTCTCGGAGAGCTCTCGCGGCACCAGCGAGCTGGCCGCATCTGGGTGGCGGCTGACGGCACGGACCGGCTCGTCGGCTTCGCCGTCGCCAATGTCCTCGACGGGACGGCCCACCTCGAGGAGCTCGACGTCGTCCCGCACGCCGGACGCCGCGGGATCGGGCGCCGGCTCCTCGACACCGTGTGCGCGTGGGCGAGCGGTCAGGGCTTCACCGCCCTCACGTTGTCCACGTTCCGCGACGTGCCGTGGAACGAGCCGTTCTACCGGCAGGCGGGCTTCGATGCGGTCGAGCCGCCGGCGCTCACGCCCGCGCTGCGCGCGGTGCTGGCCCGCGAGGCGGAGATCGGCATCGACCTGGACCGGCGAGTGATCATGGCGCGATCTCTCGTCCCGCCGGCCGACACGCCCCCCCTCCGGCTGGTGTTGTACGATGGCGAGTGCGGCTTCTGCAGCCGAGTCGTGCGGGGCCTGATCGCGGCGGACCGGCGGGGATTGTTGCACTTCGCCCCGCTCCAGGGCGAGACCGCGGCCGCCGTGCGTCAGCGCACCGGCGCGATTCCCGACGATCTCGACAGCGTGGTCTACGTCGATCGCTCGCGCGGCACCGACGACGTCACCTGGCGCGCCGAGGCCGTGATTCGTCTCGGCCGCCTGCTCGGCGGCGTCTGGGGCGCGGCGGCGGCGGTGCTCGCCGCGCTGCCCCGCCCGCTCGCCGACGCCGCCTACGACGCCGTGGCGCGCCGCCGCCGGCGCTTTGGCACGGGCGACGCCTGCGCGCTGGCCCCGCCGGCCGCCCGCGCCCGTTTCCTGCCGTGAGGGAGTTGCTCTCCCCCGCCTCCTGCGCCAACGGCGTCCGCGCGCCGGACGCCGGGTGGTTTGCGTCGCCGGGGGGGTGCCCCTAGACTCCAGCGCGGTGAGCGCCGCGCCGCCCTTCTACCTCCCCTTGGGCGACGAGGTCGCCGTCTTCACCGCCGCCTGGCACGCTCGCCTGCCGGTCCTGCTGAAGGGTCCCACCGGCTGCGGCAAGACACGCTTCGTCGAGTACATGGCTGCCACGCTGCCCCGCGTCACGCGGGACAGCGCCGAGCCCGGCAACCTGATCACGGTCGCCTGCCACGAGGACCTGACCGGCAGCGACCTGGTGGGCCGGTACCTCATCCGCGGCGACGAGACGGTCTGGATCGACGGCCCGCTCACCCGCGCCGTCCGGCATGGCGCCATCTGCTACCTCGACGAGGTCGTCGAGGCGCGCAAAGACACCGTCGTCCTGATCCACCCGCTCACCGACCACCGGCGGCTGCTGCCGATCGACAAGACGGGCGAGCTGCTCGAGGCGCATCCGGATTTCCTGCTCGTCCTCTCCTACAACCCCGGCTATCAGAGCGTGATGAAGGACCTGAAGCAGTCCACTCGCCAACGCTTCGTGGCTCTCGAGTTCTCCTACCCGCCGCGGGACGTCGAGGCGCGGATCATCGCGCACGAGAGCACGCTCGACCTCGACACGGCGCTGCGGCTCGCGACGCTCGGCGAGAAGGTCCGCCACCTCCGGCAGACCGGGTTGGGCGAAGGCGTCAGCACGCGGCTGCTGGTGTACGCCGGCCAGCTGATCGGCCGCGACGTCCCGCCCCGCCGGGCCTGCGCCGCCGCGGTGAGCCGCGCCCTCACCGACGATCCCGACGCCGCGCACGCCATCGATGACGTCGCCGCCGCGATCTTCGGCTGATCCCCGGGCCAGCGCCCGCGACCGCTGGCACGCCGCCGTCGCGCGGGTCGATGCGGGGTCGCACCCTCTCGGCCGGCATTTCGCCGACCGCACCGCCGGCCTGGTCGCGCGGGCCGCCCCCGAATGGCTCGAGGCGTATGCCGAGGCGGCGCTCGCGCTGCGTACGCGCGCCGGGTGGCGCGGCGAGCGGGTCGCACACGAGTTCGTGACGCTCGCGCCGCGCGCCATGGCGGCGCTCGCGGCGGGCGACGTCGAACGGTGGGCCGCGCTCGCGCTCCGGTGCAGCGGCACGATCGACGAGATCGAGCTATTGCGCGCCCTGCCGGACGGCATCGCGGCTTGGGATCCCGGGCTGCGCGCGGCCTGGCTCGACGCCGCACTCGCGCCCTCCCCCGTCCTCGGCGTCGTCGCGTATCGCGACCTGCCCGCGACGCTCGATCGGCTCGAGCCGGTCCATCGCCCCACGCTGCTCGCCGCCTGGGGGGCCGCCGCCGCCGGCCCAACCGGGGCCGCGCTCCGCGAGCTGACCCCGCTCCTGCCCGCGCTCGTCGGCCGTGTGCCCGAGGCCGCGCGCGCCCACGCCACCGGGCTCGCCGCCACGGTGGCGGCTCGGTTCCCGGCGGGCGTTCCCGCGCTGCTGCGGAGCCTGCCGCGGCTCTACGAGGACGCCGCACCGGAGCGCATCGACGAGTGGGCGGCGCGCGGGCTGGCGCTGGCCGCCGGGCATCCCCTTGCCGGCGCCGCCTTCTTTGCGCTGGGGTCGCGCACCAGCGAGCGCGTCCTGGCGGCGTCGGCCACCGCCGTGACGCTCGACGAGGCGCAGGGCGTGCTCCGCCGCATCGTCCACATGCTGTCGGGCGATCCGGCGCTGCCGCGTGCGAGCGGACGATTCACCCTGCGCCCGCCGCTGGAGGAGACGCCGGCGAGTCTGATGATCGCACTGCCGGCGGCGGTGGATCGGCTCGACACGGTCGAGGAGAACCTGCGGCTCTTCGGGCTGGCGGCGGCGTTGCTGGCAGGCCGGCGCGAGTTCGGCACCTATGCCACGCCGGCCCTCGCCGTGGACGCGCTACACGACGAGGACCCCAGCCGGACACTGGAGGAGCTCTGCCGGCTCGCCGACGGCGTGCGCGTCGCGGCGCGGCTGGCCGCGACCTACCCGGGCGTCGCCGCCGACCTCGCGTGGGCCAGCGATACCTTGCTCGGCGCCCGCGTCGCGCCGGCCGATCTGCTGGACCTCCTGTTCGCGGTCGCCGTCCGCACGACCCCGCCGCCCCGCCGCCTCCCGACCTGGCTCGCGGCAACGGCCCGGCTGGCGCTGCCGGCGTTGGCGACGCTCGCCGATCCCGCCGCCACGGCCGCCGACGCGCTCGCGGTCGCGCGGCGGCTCCGGCCGTTTTTTCCCGACGCCGGTCGGAACGAGCACGGGCTCGGCATGCTGCCCGAGCTGGTCACGCTCCTGCTGGACGCCGGACCGGACGACGCGATCGGCGGGGCGGAGGAGGCGGCCCCCGGACGGCTCGCCGGCGTCCCCGAGGCGGCGGAGGACGACGCCGCGCCCCCAGCGCTCGACGACGCGCCGGCCCTGCTCGTCGACCAGGAACTCGACGGCGCCGGCGGCGGACGCCCGCTCGACGCGGAGGCCCTCCGGCGGCTGATCGAGACCCTCGGCGCCGACGCGCTGGCGCAGTCGCGGGGCGACACGGCCGGACAGGCCGGCCTGTACGTCACGCAGCTGATCGGCAAGCGACTGGCCGAGGCGGCGCGGAGCGACGCGCCGGCGGCGGACGCGATGCCCCACGCCGGCCGGCGGACCCTCCCCGGCACGACGGGCGCGGACGACGCGGCCTTCCTCTACGACGAATGGGATCACCTGATCGACGACTACCGGCCGCGCTGGTGCACGTTGCGCGAGGTGGCGTTGCCTGGGGATTCCGGCCTCTACTTCGACCAGGCGCTGGCGCGGCACGCCGAGCTGGTGCCGGAAGTGCGCCGCCACTTCCAGCGCCTGCGGCCCGAACGCTACCGTCGCGTGCACGGCCTCGAGGACGGCGAGCTGATCGACCTCGACGCGGTGGTCGATGCGCGCGTGCAGCGCCGCGCCCGGCAGCCCGCGTCGGCGAAGCTCTACGCCAGCCGCCGGCGCGAGGAGCGCGACGTCGCGACGCTGTTCCTGGTCGACCTCAGCGCCTCGACCGACGAGACCGCGCCCGGGGCGGCGGAGCGCATCATCGACATCACCAAGGACGCGCTCACGATCATGGCGGCGGCGCTGGAGGAGATCGGCGACCTCTACGCCGTCTACGGCTTCTCCGGCCAGGGGCGTGACCGGGTGGAGGTCTACCCCGTGAAGAGCTTCGGCGAGCGCCTGACGCCGGCGGTACAGGGACGGATCGGCGGCCTCGAGCCGCGCGGTTCGACGCGCATGGGCACCGCGCTGCGCCACGCGCTCACGCGCATGACGGGCGTCGCCGCCCCGTCGCGGCACCTGATCCTGCTGAGCGACGGCTTTCCGCAGGACCTCGACTACGGCAGCGACCGCGCCAGCCACACCTACGGCATCCGCGACACCGCGGCGGCGCTCCGGGAGGTGCAGCGCGCCGGCGTGCGCCCGTTCTGCATCACCGTGGACCTGGCCGGGCACGACTACCTCCGCCAGATGTGCGCCCCGGAACAGTACCTCGTGATCGAGGCGGTGACGGATCTGCCGCGCCAACTGCCGAAGATCTATCAGCGCCTGGTCCGCGCGGCGTAGCTGCGCACCGGTGATCGGCGGCGGGTCGCGGCGCGGGGCGCCGTCGCGCGCCCGCGCCTCATGGCGGCGGCAGCTGCCCGTCGTGGACCGCCGTCGGGATCTTGGTGAGCAGCCCATGCGTCTCCTGCCCGGGCGCGTCGATGAAATACTGCACGCGCCCGTCGCGCCGGACCGCGAGCGTGTAGCACTGCTCGTCCGACGTCATGGCGGGGTTCAGGATGCAGAGCCGCGCGTCGTCGACCCGCCAGCGCGCCCCGTCGCGCCCCTCCGGGTCGCGCGCCCACAGCGAGTTCGTGTAGACGAACCGCCCGTCGGGTGCGAAGTAGCTCCGCTCGACATACCGGCGGGCCTCACCCGACGGCGTGCGCGCGAACACCGATTCATGCGTCCTGCCGGCAACCAACCGTCGCAACTCTTCGCCGGCCACGCCGGTCCCGCGCGGCGACGTCGCCGTCGCCTCGCGCATGTTCGCGATCCGTGCGCGTCGCTCCGCCCGCATGGCGCGCTGAAAGGTGGCGTTGTCCGACTCCCAGCAGCCGGACGCGGCGCCCGCCGCCAGGAGCGCAGCCAGCAGGCGCGCGTGAGACGCTCGACGGCCCGGCACGCCGGGAGGATACCGCGGCGGGGGAAGCGGCGACCAGCTCGAGCCGGGTCGCCACCGCACGGCGACATCGGACAGCTCGACCACGCGGTGTCCCGGAGACCGAGCATGGGCGCCGCACCGCGTTGCACCAGCGGGTTGACTCCCGACCGATCGGTCGGCTAACAAGGACCGACCGGACGGTCGATGACGGCACCCGCCCCGAAAACCCGCCAGCCCTCCCGCGACAAGATCCTCGACTGCGCCGAGCAGCTCTTCGCGCGGCGCGGCTTCGCCGGCATCGGACTGGCCGAGGTGGCCGACGGCGTCGGGCTCGGCAAGTCGTCCCTGTTCCATCACTTCGCCAGCAAGGCGGAACTGTACGCCGCCGTGGTGGCGCGCATCCTCGATCGTGTCGAGCAACGCCTCATGCGGGCGCTCGCCGCCGGGGGGTCGCCCGTCGAACGGCTCGACCGCTGGATCGACGCCATCGTCGACCTGTTCGCCGAACACCGCACGCACGCGCGCCTGCTGCTCCGCTCGCTCTTCGAGGACGACGAGCTGACCGGCGAGCTGCCGGCGGAGCGGCAGGCGAACGACACGATCCACCGCATCGCCGCCGCCGGCGCGGCGTTGCTGAAGGAAGGCATGGAGGCCGGCGCGTTCCGGCCGGCCAGCGTCGGGCACACGCTCCAGACGCTGATCGGCGCCACCGTATACCATTTCGCGTCCGGCGAGATGGGCGATGAGATGATCGGACGGCCCGTGTTCTCGGGCACCGAGGTCCGACGCCGCAAGGACGAGGTGAAAGCCCTCTTCCACCGCGGCCTCCTCGCCTGACTCCGCCCGGACGCACACAGGAGTCATCGTCGCATGGAGACCATTCTCGAGAACAACCGCCGCAAGATCGGCGACTTCGAAGTCGTCGAGTTCGTGGACGAGGCGCAGATCGCCTCACTGCGCCAGAAGCTCGACGTCGACGTGCCGCTCGAGCTGCACTGGACGTGGGAGTACGGCAGCGAGGTCGAGGAGCTGCGCGCCCTCTACGAGCGCGGCAAGAAGGGCCAGTGGAACGCGGAGGACGGACATCGACTGGTCGATTCCGCTGCCGCGCGACGAGTGGTTCATGCCGCAGATCGGCGGCGCGCTCATGCCGAGCGTCCTGACGCAGATGGGCGCCGACGAGGCCACCTGCCGCGAGGCCGCGTGGGACGAGTTCTCGCACCTGATCTCGCAGCTGCTGCACGGCGAGCAGGCGGCGCTGCAGCTCTGCGGCCAGCTGGTCAACACCTGCCCCACGATGGACCAGAAGTGGTACGCCGGCTCGCAGGTGATCGACGAGGTGCGCCACGTCGAGGTGTTCTCGAAGTTCCTGCACCGCAAGATGGGCGTCGTGCACCCGATCGACCCGACACTGAAGGTGCTGCTCGACAAGCTGCTCGCCGCGCCCACCTGGCAGACCAAGTGCCTCGGCATGCAGACGCTGTTCGAGGGCATGGCGGTCGGCATCATGGACCTGGTCCAGCGCGCGAACACCAATCCGCTGATCAAGGAGATCATCCACCGGGTGCACCAGGACGAGGCGCGGCACGCCGCGTTCGGCGTGCTCACCATGCGGCGGCTGGTGAAGGAGTCCGATCCCGAGACGTTGGAAGAGCTCGAGGACTTCGCCTTCAGCATCATGGAGGCGCTCAACGCCAATCAGCAGCTCGACATGCTGCACCGCTTCGGCCCGAAGTACGGGCTCGATCCCGACGCCGTCGTCCAGGCGACCCACAGCTGGGACCAGTGGGCGTTCATCAACAGCGAGCCGTACATGCACACCGTGGTGCCCAACCTCATGCGGCTGGGCCTCATCACGGAGCGCACGGAACAACAGTACCGGGACCGCGGCATCCTGCACGGCGACCGCCTGGCCGCGCGCTCCACGCTGCCGGAGGTCTGAGCACACGGCGGGGCGGTCGCCCCGGCCGCCCCGCGGCGCCCGGGGCGCGTCAGGCGTCGCGGAACACCGCGGGACGCTTCCCCAGGAACGCCGCCACGCCCTCGCGGAAGTCGCCGCTCTGCGCCGCCAGGATCTGGTTGCGGTCTTCCATCGCGACCACCTCCTCGAGGCTGCCGGCGTCGAGGGCCAGCTTGAGACACTCCTTGGTGAGGCGCAGCCCGAGCGGCGAGTTGCGCAGCATGTCGTCCGCCATGGCGCGCGCCGCCGCCTCGAGGTCGGCGTCCGCCACCACTCGCGACACCAGCCCGGTGCGTTCCGCGCGCGCGGCGTCGATGAAGTTGCCGGTGAGCAGCAGCTCCGCCGCCACCGACGCGCCCACCAGACGGGGCAGGAAGTAGCTCACGCCGACGTCGCAGGCCGACAGCCCGAGCCGGATGAAGGCGGCGTTCATGCGCAGCGACTCGCCGGCGACCCGCACGTCGGCCGCGAGCGCCAGGGCGAAGCCGCCGCCGCAGGCGGGGCCGTGCACGGCGGCGATGATGGGCTGCGGCGCGCGGCGCATCAGCAGCACCAGCTCGCTGATGGTGCGCTGCGCGCGCAGCCCCGCCGCCACCGACGTGCCGACCTCGCTCGGCGGTTCCTTCAGGTCGAGCCCGGCGCAGAACGCCCGCCCCGCCCCGCGCAGCACGACCACGCGTGTCTCGGTGTCGCCGGGCAGCTCCCAGAAGAACTGGCGCAGCTCCCGCACCAGCTGGCCGTTCATCGCGTTCAGCGCGTCGGGGCGGTTCAGCGTGAGCCAGGTGCAATGGCCGTCACGGCGGAGGTCGAGCGTCTCGTACATGCCGGCGTCGTCCGACGCGCGGGCATCCGTGTCAAGGCCGCAACGCGAGCCACCAGGCGCCGAGCATGCCGGCGGCGGTCGCGACTGCGAGCGCGCGCTGCACCGCGGGGCCCGGGACCGCCGGCAAGAGCGCGCTCACCACCGCGCCGAGCGCCACCCCGACCACGAAGCCGCTGGCGTGCGCCCCCAGGTCGCTGTCGGGATTCGCGCCCAGCATCCCGAGGAGCGCGAGCCCGGCCGCGAGTGGCATCCAGGCCCGCCCGCGGCCGGGCGGGAGTCGGCGCTGGCGCACGAACGCAATGCCGCTCAGCAGCCCCACCGCGCCCAGCACCGCGGTCGACGCGCCGACCGACACGTGCGGCGCGCCGCGCAGGAGCGTGTTGAGGGCGTTCCCGAGGACGCCGCTGGCGACGATCAGCGCGGCGCCCAGCCCCGGTCCGACCGTCCGGCACACCGCGGTGGCCAGCAAGGCGGCGGCCGTCGCGTTGGCGACGAGGTGCGAAAGGTCGGCGTGCAGCGTGAGCGCGGTCGCGGTCCGCCACACCTCGCCGGCGAGGATGCGCGCAGCGTCTGCGGCGCCCGCCCGGAACGCGGCGCCGTTCCCGGCGCGAGACCCCGTGGCCAAGTACGCTGCGACGAGCGCGCCGGTCATCGCCAGGCCAGCGAGCTTGCCGCCGCCGTGGTCCGGCGCGGGCGGCAGGTCGTCCGGCGGCCCGTCGTCGTCCTCGAGCCAGGCTTCTTCGGGCGGCTCGCCGGCGGCGAGCCCGCCGTCCGGCGGCGCCCCGTCCGGAGACTCGGGGTCCGGCGGTCCCGTCAGGAGACTGCCTGGACGGGGCTCACGACCAGCTGCCGAGGTTGCCCGCCGCCAGCGCCGCGCCGCACTGCGGACAGGGCACGCGCTCGGCGATCCCCTCGATCATCTTGAGCGGGCCATTGCACTCCGCGCAGCGGCGGTCGCGCCGGTCGGCCCGGACGTCGGAGAGGTCGATGGCACTGACCTTCCGGCACGCCTCGCACAACGCCAGGCCGCCCCAGTAGCTCGCCCGACCGGCTTTGCCCCAGCCCACGGTCAGCTTGCCGGTGGCGTATGCGCACGACGGACAGCGGTACTCGACGAGTGATCCCATCTGTTGGTTGGCTACAATCGACTCGCCGTCGCTGTCAATCGCGGGTCCCGGAGCCCGCCCTTGCTCGCCACGGGGTGCGGATGCCAGAGGGGTCGGGAGGAGCATCGATGCTGCGATTTCCCGGAGCACTCGCGTGGTGCCTGTGGCTCGCGACGGCCGCGATGGCCGACACCGGCGCGTGGACGCCCGACGCCTGGGCGACGTTCGACACGATCGACCTCGTGACCCAGGACCCGGGCGCAGACGCCTACGCCTTCCCGGTGTGGCTGGTGGTCCTGGACGGCCAGGCCTACGTGCGTCTGGGCCCCCGCGCCGCCGGCCGGGTCCGGCGCAACGTGGACGCCCCGTACATCGGGGTGAAGCTCGCCCACGCGCGGTTCCCGCGCGTTCGCTGCGAGCCGGTGCCGGCCGATGCAACCGCCCGCGTCGCCGCCGCCATGGCGAAAAAGTACCGGTCCGACATCGTGGTCCGCTGCATGCCGCACCCGCTCACCTGCCGGCTCGTTCCGGGGTGACGGGCCGGACCCGCGTCACGCCCCGCCAGCCAGCGCGGCCAGCACCTGGTCCGGGTGCTTCTCGGCGCTGGCGACCCGGGCCCAGTGCTTCTTCACCTTGCCGTCGGGACCGATCCAGACAGTGGAGCGGATGACGCCGACCGTCTTCTTGCCGTACATCATCTTCTCGCCGTAGGCGCCGTACTTCTCCATCACCTTCCGGTCGGGATCGGACAGCAGGGGGAACGGCAGCTTGTACTTGGCGCGGAACTTCTGGTGCGACGACATGTCGTCGGCGGAGACGCCGAGCACGATCGCGTCGCGCTTCTGCAGTTCCTTCCAGCCATCGCGGAAGCCGCAGGCCTCCTTGGTGCAGCCGGGCGTGTCGTCCTTCGGGTAGAAGTACAGGATCACGTGCCGGCCGGCGAAATCCTTGAGCGACACCTTCTTCCCGTCGGCGTCGGCGAGCGTGAACGCGGGCGCGGCTTTCCCCTCTTCGATGGCCATCGACTCTCCTCCCTCGCGGCGTGATTTGCCTCCCCCGCGCCATCTGAATCAAGCGCGCGATGCCGCGAGCCAGCGCCGGTCGATGCGATCCTTCAGCCGGAACGCCGCGGCCCCGTGCCACGCGAACGGCCCCCACGTGGCCAGCCCGGTCCCATCGCCCAGGTTCAGGATGAGCAAGGTGCGACGGCGCGGCACGTAGGGGCGCAGCGGCCGGCCGTCCAGCGTCGCAGCCAGGTTGTGCAGCAGGATCGGCGCCTGCCGAACGGCGTGCACGCCGACCTTCGGGAGCGGTTGGGGGGCGAACGTCACGCAGTCGCCGCCCCCGAAGACTCTGGGGTCGCCGACCGCCCGGAGGTTGATGTCGACCAACAGCGCGCCCGCAGCGTCCGTGGGGAGCCCGCTCGTCCGGAGCAGCGGCGGCGGCACCAGCCCGGTCGCGAGGACGAGCAGGTCATAGGACACGCGATCGCCCGTCGTGGTGTGGACCTCGCCGGCGTCGATCGCCGTCACCCCAACCCCGATGGCGCAACGAATGTGCCGCCGGGGGAGCAGCGTCTCGAGGCGCTGCGCCGCCCGCGGCGGCAGGCCGGGGGCCAGGCGCGACGAGGACGCCAACAGCACGACGTCGA
Organism: uncultured delta proteobacterium; assembly: GCA_963851365.1. Classification (GTDB taxonomy): domain Bacteria; phylum Desulfobacterota; class Binatia; order DP-6; family DP-6; genus CAVQLX01. Next base: position 744,881 of record CAWKPA010000005.1, read on the forward strand.
GCCCGGCGCCGGTGCGGGCGGCCAACCGCTCCGCCGTCGCCGCCACCTCGCAGCCGCTGGCGCCGCCCCCCACGACCAGCAGGCGAACCCGTTTGCCGGCGCGCCACCTGGCTTCCAACTCGTCACGCAGCCGCGCCAGGTTCGCCACCGGCTTGACCGGCAGCGCATGCGCCGCCGCCCCGGGCACGGCATCGAGCGGCACCTCGCTGCCGACGTCGAGCGAGAGGGCGTCGTAGGCGAGTCGCTCGCCCGAGGCGAGCACCACGCGCCCCGCCGCCGGATCGATGGCCACCGCCATGTCGCGCACGACCCGTGCCCCGACGCGAGCGGCCAGCGGATCGAGGGCGACGACATCGAGCGCGGCGGGATATTGCCCCGCGAGGACGCCGGTCGCGAGCCCCGAGTACCAGAAGTCTCCCGGCGACACGACCACCACCTCGACACCGCGCCGCACCAGCGCCGCCACCCCCCGCAGCACGCCCAGGTGGGCGTGCCCCCCTCCGATCAAGACGATCCGCCGCATCTGCCCTCGACGTCGATGCCCTTCCACCCGGCGTCATGCACGAGACCCAAGGCCCCGAGAACAACTGGAGCCGCGACCGCCCGCTGGTCGCGGCTCCACGCCGACGCGCTACTTGAAGACGTTCAGCATCTTCAGAATGCCGATCAAGATGACGGCGCCCAGCAGTCCGATGAGCGCTCCCCCGAGCAAGGTGTGCGGAGCGAACCCGATCACGCCAGCCAACCACCGGCCGAGCACGGCGCCGACGATGCCGACCGCCACGTTCGCGACCATGCCCATCTGCGCGTCGGTCCGCATGATCAAGCTCGCGATCCACCCGACGATTCCGCCAATCACCGCGATGATCAGCAATCCCATTGCGGTATCCATGCATCACCCTCCTTTCGCTCTTCCCCCGCGCACCGACCCGGCGGCGCCAGGGGGGCTGCGGGGGACTTAGACGAAGCGGATGCGAAGTGTCTAGCGGGGGTGCGGACCAGCTACCTGACCCGCGGGCGACATGACCCGCACCGTGGTGGACTTGAACACCGGCGTGCCGGAAGCCGGATCGATGTCCCGCGGGATGAGGACATTCGCCTCCGGGTAGTACAGGGCCAGGTTCCCGGGCGGCAACGGCGCGAACCGCACCAGCACCTCGAGCGCGCCGACCGCGTTCTCGAGGCGGACCCGGGCGTCCCGCGCGAGCCCCAGCCGCCTCGCGTCGTCCTCGTTCATCAGGACCACGTCGCGCCGCTCCATGCCCCGGTAGACGTCCGCCTCCTCGTACACCACGGTGTTGAACTGTCCCTCGGAACGCAGCGTCATCAGCCGGAACTCGCCGGGCGCCGCCGTGAACGCCGGCTGCGCGACGGGTCGGAAGCGCGCGCGCCCGTCCGGCGTGGCGAAATGCGGTGTCCGAACGGCACGGCCGGCGACGTGGAACTCGCGCCGCGTGCGGTCGATGCCCGCGATGGCGGCGTAGCCGGGCACGACGCGTGCGATCGCGTCCCGGATGGCCGCATGGTCGGTGAGCGCCCCGAAATCGACCGGCCCGTCGGGCAGGACGCGCGCCGCGATCCCGGCGAGGATTTCCACCTCGGAGCGCATCTCGCGCGAGCCGGCGGGCGCGCCACCGTCGGAGACACGGACGTAGCTGAACATGCTCTCCTGCGTCGTGCACTCCCGCTCTTCGTCGCGGGCCAGCACCGGCAAGACCAGCGACGTACGGCCGCGGCCGTGGACATGTCCCTCGTTCAGCTTCGTCGAGAGGAACACGGTGGTCCCAATGTGCCGGAGCGCACGCGCCGCGAACTGCCGGTCGGGGCTCGCCGAGAAGAGATTGCCGCCGAGGAGGAGCGCGGCGTCGATGCGGCCCGCCGCCGCGGCCTCGACACTGGCCAGCGTGTGGAGGCCAGGCGCCTCGGGCAGCGTGATGCCGTAGAGCTCGCCCAGGCGGCGCGCGAACTCCGTCTTGAGCGCCGGCGCGACGCCCACCGACCCGACCCCCTGCACGTTGGAATGGCCGCGGATCGGCAGGAGCCCCGCACCGGGCCGTCCCACCCAGCCGCGCGCCAGCGCCAGGTTGGCGAGCGCCTGCACGTTGTCGACACCGTGCGCGTGCTGGGTGACGCCCATGGCCCAGGCGACGACGCCGCGGCGCGCCTCGCACAGGAGGTCGACGGCGCGCGCCACCTGTGGTGCCGGCACCCCGCACGCCGCGAGCAGCGCGTCCGGCGCCGCCGCGGCGACCGCCGCGCGCACGGCGTCCCAGCCGGCCGTGTGGTCGCGCACGTAGGCCGCGTCGACGGCGCCGCGAGCGATCACCCCCTGCAGCAGCAGGGTCAGCAGGGGGATGTCCGCGCCGACGTGGGGTTGGAGGTAGCAGTCGCTCACATCGGAGCCGAAGAGCATGCTGCGCCAGTCGGACGGGACGCGAAAGCGCAGCAGGCCGATCTCGCGCAGCGGATTCACGACGAGGACGCGGCCGCCGCGCCGCCGGAGCGCCACCAACTGCGAGATCAGCCGCGGATGGTTCGATGCCGGATTGGCCCCGACCACGAGGACCAGGTCCGCCTGCTCGAGGTCGTCGAGGGTGACGGTGGCGGTGCCGCCGCCGATGACGTCCGCGAGCGCCACGCTCGAGGCCTGATGGCAGTAGTAGGAGCAGTTGTTGACGTTGTTGGTGCCCTAGGCGCGGGCGAAGCACTGCAGCAGGAACGCCGCTTCGTTGCTGCTCCGGCCCGAGGCGTAGCAGAAGGCGCGGTCCGGCGTCGTCGCGCGCAGCGCGCCCGCCGCCAGGTCGAGCGCTTCGGTCCAGCCGATCCGCCGGTAGTGCCGCTCGCCGTCCCGGCACACCAGCGGGAATCCGAGCCGCCCGGCCGCTTCGAGTTGGCGCGGGCTCCATCGCCCGAGCGCGTCGAGGTCGTGGGTGCGAAAGAGTTCCTCCGGAATCGGCGGCTGCATGTCGGCCGCCTGCGCCTGGACCGACTTCTTGCAGACCTCCGGGAACGAGCCGCGCTCGTTGCGCATGCCGCCCATGCCGACCGCGCACGTCTTGCACGCATTGTGCGTGGCGAGGCGCCGGCCCAAGGCGAAGAGTCCCCCGGCTTCCCGGGCCCGGGCCAAGGAGTATCGGACCGCCCCGAGCCCGCCGCCCGCGCGTCTCGGCCGCATGGTCCATGCCGGTAGTACGGGCCCGTCCGCAGAGTCAACGCTCGCGGTGCCGTTGAGAGGTCCAGGAGCCGTCGGCGCGCGAGCGCCACGGCGTTGCGCCCGGGTAGTGGCGCGCGGCCACCGACGGGCGGAAGCCTGCTCCACGGCTGGGCCTGCCGGGCGCGGTGGTGGGCCGCCGCGCGGACCCGGTGCTGATCACGCGGCGAAGTCGAGCCGGAGTATCTCCTGCGTGCGCCGGCAGAGCTCGCGTCCGTAGTCCGTCCACGTCCCCTCGCCCCAGTAGCGGAAGCAGCTGGTCTGCGACGCGAGGAGGTGAAAGAGCGCGTTGCGGTAGCGGCGCTCGTCGGGCGGCCTGCCGGCGGCCCGCTCGTGAAACAGCACGCTGGCCTCACGCATCGGCCCGAGCACGGACTCGTAGCCGCTCACCCACGAGCGGTCGTCGGTCCAGCTGCCGCCCTCCAGGTGGACGCGGCCCTCCTCGCGGGCGAGTTCGTCCACGACGGCGGCCAGCCGCTCCGGGCCGTCGCCCGGCCGCATGCGGTCCCAGACGTGGCGCTGGTGGACGGGCTGGATCGCGGGCAGGTCGTCCGTCCGCACGCCGAGACGCCACAGGTGATCCAGGTACTCGCGCACCGTCACCAACGGAACGTCCGACCCGCTGGCCTCGCGCACCACATCGAAGAACTTGGGCGGGAACTCGCGCATCATCACGCCGCCGTTCTCCCCGTCGGCGATCTGCGTGACCAGCGGCGGCACCTGCCGCCCCGCCACCGTCACCCGGTCCAGCCCGCGCGCCTCGTACCAGGGCTGCATCTGCCCGACCAGCTTGCTGTCGCTCCCCTGCGTTTTCACCACCGCGACGATCTCGGCGGTGTCGCCGCGCGAGCTGGTGCACACCAGCCGGCAGGGCAGATGGCGCTCGGCGAGCGGCGCGCCCGTGCCCGCCAGCTCCACGGTGTGCTCCTGCACCAGCACCCATGCGTAGCCCGCGTCGCGCAGAGTCCGGACGAACGCCCAGGCGACGTCCGGGTGGTTCGGCAGCGCCATCTCCGGCGGAGAGAACCCGCGCACGCGCGCCAGCTCGTCGAATCCGAAGACGGCAGCAAAGTGCTGCTGCCACGCCCCCACGTGCAAGCGGAAGTCGGCGACGGGAGTCGACGGCGCCACCGCGTGCCCCCACGCCGTGCCGAGCCATTCCACCGCGTCGCGCGACGCCGGGTCGCGGGTGAGCCGCACCAGGCCGTCGAGCACGTCGCCGCGGCCCATGCGGGCCAGGCCGTGCAGCAGCGTGCCCGAGTAGTCGAGCAGGATGCGCGGCGCGGCGCCCTCGCCGAGCAACCGCGGGACGAAGTCGGCCATGCGCGCGTAGCACTCGAGGAACACCGGCGCGTCGTGATTGTCGCCGACGTGCGGGTGCGCCAGCATGTGTTCGAGGTTGCCTACCACCGCCGCAGCCGCGAGCGCACCGTCGCCCGCCGGGATCAGCGGCTGGTGCATGTGGAGCGCCACCGCCGCGGCGCTGCGCATCCGCGCGCAGTCGATTCTTGCCGGCGCCGGCTGGGCCGTGCGTCGCATCGCCGCCGCGACCGCGTCCTCGGCGCCGCTGATCGGCGGCAAGTCGGCGGCGTCGGCGTTCACGATCCCATCCTACCGGTGCCGGATGAATTCGTACACGCCGAGGTAATGCCCCCCGGGCACGCTCCAAGAGTAGTCGTTGCGCATCCCGGTGCAGGCGAGGCGACGAAACGCCTCGCGGTCGTCGCGCCAGAGCGCGAAGGCGCGGCCCAGCGCCGACTCGAGGCCCGGGAAGTCGGCGTGGTCGAAGACGAAGCCGTTGCGCTCGTACTCGGGAAGGTCGGACCAGTCGCGATCGAAGACCGTGTCGCGAAGCCCGCCGACGCCGCGCACGACCGGCACCGCGCCGTAGCGCAGGGCGATCATCTGCGCCAGCCCGCAGGGCTCGAACAGGCTCGGCACCACGATCAGGTCGGCGCCCGCGTAGATCAGGTGGGCCAGGCCCTCGTCGAATCCGAGCTCCAGGTGGCAATCCGGGTCGTCGTTCAGGAAGGCGCGGAGCTGCCGGAACTCGGCGTCGATCCGCACGTCCGGGCTGGAGCCCAAGAGGACGAACTGCCCGCCGTTGCCCAGGGCGTAGTCGAGCGCGTGTTTGACGAGGTGCAGCCCTTTCTGCGGGTCGAGGCGCCCGACATAGGCGACGACCGGCCCGTCGCACTCCCGCAACCACAACCGCTCGCGCAGCGCCCGCGTGTCGAGCGCCTTGCGCTCGAACGAATCGACGGTGAAATGCACGGGCACGTGCGGATCGATCTCCGGATTCCACACCTCGTAGTCGAGCCCGTTCAGGATGCCGCCGAACTTGTGCTGGAAGCGATGCAGCGCGTGCCCCAGCCCGAATCCCTGCTCGGTGTGGCAGGCCTCCCAGGCATGTCGCGGCGAGACGGTGGTGACGAAGTTGGCGAATACGATCGCGGCCTTCGTGAAGTTGACGACCCCGGCATGCCAGTCGTCGCCCATGCGCTCCGGCGACAGGAAGTGATCCGGCCGGCCGAGCCCGCTGGCCCACAGGATCTCCGGACCCGCCGCGCCCTGGTGCTTGAAGTTGTGAATGGTGTGGCAGATCCGTTGATCCGCGAGACCGCGCGACTGGTAGACCTCGAAGAGCAGCGGGGCCACCAGCCCCGTCTGCCAGTCGTGGGTATGGATCACGTCCGGCCGCTTGCCGCTCCGGCTGAGAAACTCGAGCGCCGCGCGGCTGAAGAAGGCGAACCGAACGGGCTCGTCGTCACAGCCGTAGAACGTCCCGCGGTTGAAGAAGAGCTCGTCGGAGTGCGGATCGATGAAGAAGCACTTCCGGCCGTGGACGAAGCCGAACCAGACGGTGCAGTGCACCTGGCCCCCGCCCCACGGTACCCAGAGGTCCTCGAATACCGGGTGCAGGTTCCAGACGTGTTCGTAGCGCAGGCAGTCGTACTTCGGCAGGACGATTTCGACCGCGTTGCCGCGGATCTCGAGTTCGCGGGCCAGCCCGTAGACGACATCACCCAGCCCGCCGACCTTGGCAACCGGGGCGCACTCGGATGCGATCATGACGACGAACATGCGCGGTAGTGCATGCCCCGTTCGCCCGCCCGCCGCAATGCGGGGCAGCCGGACGGCTCAGCGACACGCCAGCGGCTCGCGCCCCACCCGCACCCAGCGGGTCGTCCGACCGAGCCAGCTCACGCCGACGTATCCCCGCAGCCGCAGCCGGTCGTCGCCGTCGAGCCGCAGCTCGCACCTGTAGGTACGGCCGGACGACGGGTCGTAGATCGTCCCGTCGCTCCACGCCGCGTCCCCGCTCCGGCGCAGGCCGCGCAACACTTCGAGCCCGAGGACGGGGCGCATGCGAAGACCAGGATCGGGATTCTGGCGATCGCGCAGCGCGCAGCCGTCCTCGTCGAGCGGCGAACGGAGCCACACCACACGCCCGCAGAGCCCGTCGTCGCAACGCGTGATCTCCACCTGCGCCGCGCCGCCCTCGGCGTACCAGAGCCCTTCCGGCGCGGCCCCGTCGCCCCGCGCGGCGAAGGGGAACGCCAGCACGAGCACCGCAGCGGCCACTCGCCGAGCGGCTGCGATCGGCGGAACCGCGGGGGTCGCCCGCTTCATGCCGAGCAGGAAGCGCGGCACGGCGAAGGGACGCACCAGCAGGACGTAGACCGCGATGGTCGCGGCCATGGAACCGCCCACCAGCAGCAGGAATTTCGGCCACACCCCGAACGACAGCGGCAACACCAGGAACCACCCTACGACGATCAGCGCCGGCTGGTGCAGGATGTAGATCGGCAGAGCCGACTCGACGAGCGAGCCCGGGGCCGGTCGGCGCACGGAGTCCCGCGCCGCCCCGAGTAACGCCACCACCCAGCACCAGCCCGCGACCGCCGAACCGGCCAGGGCCACGGACGCGCTCGGCACGACCCCGAGCACGACGAGCAACAGCACCAGCGTCGCGGCCACGGCGAGCCCGAGGGCGCGACGCCACTCCGCCGCGACGGCCGCCCCGAGCGCCGGCGACCACGCCAGCAGGAAGCCGGCCAGGAAGAAGGTCGAGAAGTACCCGACGTTGGCCCAGTCGTCGTAGAGGTTCTGGATGCCGGGCCAGATCGGTCGCAAGACCAGCTGCACCGCAAGGAGCGGCAGGAGCGGCGCGTAGACCCAGGCTCGGCTCGCGTGCGCTGGCGGCCGGCGGCGAGTCAGCAGCAGGAACAGCGGCAACCAGACCAAGGTGAAGACGAAGAGATAGGCGAGGAACCACAGGTGCCCCCACGTGAAGCGCTCGAGCCCGGTGAAGAACGTGGGGAGGAACTCGAGGAAGGCCGCATCGAACGGTGGGGCGACCCCGAGCCCCTGAGGGATCACCTGCCGGAAGCTCTCCTGCAAGTCGGGACTCACCCGGAGGCCGGTCGCGCTCAGGTCGAGGCCGCCGCGCAGCTCCAGGTACTTCATGATCGGCCCGAGGCAGATCGTCCCCGCCACCAGCGGGACCAGGAGTCGCGCCACGCGCTCGCGCAGGAAGCCCCCGGCGCCGCGCGCCCGCAGCGCCGCGGGGATGGACCAGCCTGCCAGCAGGAAGAAGAGCGGCATGTGCCAGAGGCCGATGAAGCCCGCGAGCACGAGCATGCTCATCGACGTCTCGGGGTTGCGCACGTGGAAGAAGGGCGCCGGGTCGAAGACCTTCGCGCCGTGAAAGACGAAGAGCAGCCAGGTGGCGCCGATGCGCAGCCAATCGACGTCCGGGCGGCGTACGTGACGATCCATGGGGTCACTCCTTCACGAGCGCGTGGACGACGAAATGGACGGCGGTGGCGCGGGCCACCGCATCGTCCACGCGGCACAGGTGCGGGTCCCAGTGCCGGTGCACGGCCCAGACCACGCACGTTTCGAGCACCTGCCGGGCCGCCGCGGGGACGTCGGGCACCGGGCGCAGCCGGCGGCGGCGGATGCGGTCGTCGAGGTAGCCGCCGAGCAGCTCCACGAGCCCGCCCCGCGCCCCCTCGAGCCAGAGCGCCGCCAGCTCGGGCCAGTCGACCGCGGCGCGGTCGGCCAGCTTCACGCGGCGGCGATTGCGGGCCAGCATGTCGAACAGCTCGCCGGCGATCGCCTCCAGCTCGGCGCGCACGTTTCCGCCCCGGCTCCGCGCCAGCGCTGCCGCGAGCGCGGGCGGCGCCTGCTGCCGGACGATCTCCTGCCGCACCAGCTCGAGCGTCGCGCCCGGCGGCGGCGGCGGCACGGGCAGCGGCAGCGGCGGGATCGGCCGCGGCCCGTCGGCGAAGCGCACCACCAGGTCGAAGAGCGCCTCCTTGCCGGCGACGGCGAGGTACAGCGTGCCCTTGGCCACGCCCATCGCCGTCGCGACGTCGGCCATCTGGGTCTGCCGATACCCGCGCTCGATGAAGACCTTCGTCGCGACGTCGACGAGGCGGTCCAGACGGTCGAGCGGCGTGCGGCGGGGCATGACCAGCCGGCTCATATAACTGACCGACTGGGTCAGTCAAGATAAATGCGCCCGACCATGCTAGAGGGCTCCCGTGACCCCACGCACCATCGAGACCACCACCCTCGCCTTCCACGCCCTCGAAGCCGGCCCCGCCACCGGCCCCGTCGCCCTCTGCCTGCACGGCTTCCCCGACGACGCCACCACCTGGCGGCATCAGACCCCGGCGCTGGTCGAGGCCGGATACCGCGTCGTCACACCCTGGATGCGCGGCTATGCGCCCACCACGCAGCCCGCCGACGGACGGTACGACGCGATGGCGCTCGGCGAGGACGTGGCGGCGCTGCTCGATGCGCTCGACGCCCGGGACGCCGTCGTCATCGGCCACGACTGGGGCGCGGTGGCGACGCACTTCGGTGCGCTGCTGGCCGCGCCGCGCATCCGCGCGATCGTCACCCTCGCCGTCCCCTACGGACCCGGCTTCATCCGCGCCCTGCGCGAGGACTACGCGCAGCAGCGCCGCAGCTGGTACATGCTCTTCTTCCAGCACCGGCTGGCCGACGAGGCGCTGGCACGCGACGACTTCGCGTTCGTCGAGCGACTGTGGCGGGACTGGTCGCCGGGCTGGACACCGCCCCGGGAGGCGCTCGCCGCCGTCAAGGACACCTTCCGTCGCCCCGGCACCGCCGCAGCGGCGCTGGCGTACTACCGCGCCAGCATGGGGCCGGTGTTCGACGCCCCCGAGCAGCTCGACGACATGCTGGCGGGGATGGGCGTGCCCATCCCCGCGCCCGCCCTCTACCTCCACGGCGCCAACGACGGCTGCGTTGGCGCCGAACTGGCCCGGGGCCTGGACGCCTACTTCCCGGCGGGACTCCGCACGGAGATCGTGCCCGACGCAGGCCACTTCCTGCACCAGGAACGGCCCGACGAGGTGAACCGACTCGTCCTCGACTTCCTGCGCCGCTGACGGGCGGCGGCGCGCGTCAGTCCTCGAAGCGCGGCGGCCGCTTCTGCTTCCGCGCCGCGATCGCCTCCTGGAGGTTCTGCGTGGTGAGCCGCACCAACAGCTGGTTGCGGTTCTCGTGGTCGATCGCGGCTTCCAGGCTGCCCGTTTCGAGGCTGGACCAGAGCACGGTCTTGGTCATGGCGACGCCGTGCGCGCTCCAGCGGCAGAGCTGCTCCGCCAGGTCGAGCGCGACGGCGGGCAGGTCGGCGTCCGGAACCACCCGCGACACCATGCCGAGCCGCTCCGCCTCCGCCGCGTCGACCTCGCGGCCCGTCAGGATGACGTCCCAGGCATGCGCCGCGCCGATCAAGCGCGGCAGCAGCCAGCTCACGCCGAGCTCGGTGCCGGTGAGCCCGTTGGTGATGCCTGCGCTACAGAAGCGGGCCGACGCACCGGCGATGCGGATGTCGGCGCCGAGCATGAGGCACATGCCGCCGCCGTACGCCGGGCCGTTCACCGCCGCGACGATCGGCTGCGGGATGGCGCGCATCGCCGGCACGACGTGCGACATGAACTCCATCGCCCGGATGGCGATGCGCGACATGGGGAGCCCGTCGCACCCGGGCGGCATGCCGTGGTCCTCGAGGTCCAGCCCCGCGCAGAAGCCGCGGCCGGCACCGGTGAGGACCACGGCCCAGGTGTCGTTGTCGGCGCCCACCTGCTCGAGCGCGTCGTAGAGCGGCCCCACCGTCTCGAACGACATGGCGTTCATGCGCTCGGGCCGGTTGAGGGTGATCCGCGACACGTGCGGGCGCGGCGCGTCGACGACGACGAACGCCATCAGCGCTTCACGGCGGCGACGGTCTCGTACATGAGAATGCTCGGTGGCCCGTCCAGGATGCCGCCGGCCAGCTTGAAGAACGCCTGCATCGGCTCGCTGGCGCCGTGGGTCGCGAACGCCGCCTGGTCGGCGTACACCTCGTACACCACGAAGGTGGTCGGGTCGGCGGTGGAGCGGTGCAGGGTATAGGTGAGCGTGCCGGGCTCGTTGGCCTGCACGTGGGCGATCATGTTCTGCATGCCGGCGACGAGGGCGTCTTCCTTGCCGGCCTGCACCTTGAGCGTGGCAATGACGGTGAGCATGGGTCTCCTTTCGTGGGCCGGCGTTCAGAGCATCGTCGTGTCGGTCTCGATCCCGAGGAGCAGCCGGCCGGTCAGCTCCCAGGTGGACGGCGCCACCATCATGTGTTGCGTGGCGACATGGACATCGCGGAACGCGCGCTGCAACGGGCTCTCGGCGTACACCGCCGTTCCGCCCCCGACGGCCCAGGCGGCGTCGACGGCGCGCGCCGCCGCTGCCGTCGCGTGTGTCGCCGCCAGGCGCAGCCGGCTGCGGGCGGGGACGTCGATCCGCCCCCCGGCCCGCGCCTCGCCCCAGGCCGCGTCGACGGACTCGCGCAAGAACGCGTGCGCGGCCGCGCGCTCCGCCTCCGCCTCCGCGAGCCGCGCCTGCACCGTCGGACGCTCGGCGAGCGTGCGACGGCTGCCCGTGGGCGCCTTCTCGCGCGCCAGGGCGACCACTTCGTCGCGGGCGCGCCGCGCGATCCCGAGCGCCACCGCCGCGATGCCGAGCGCCAGCAGGCCGAAGAGCGGAAAGGCGTAGAGCGCTCCCGCGGCCACGGGCGGTTCGTGGCTCGGGTCCACGGAGCGCGACGCGGGCACCCGCAGGTCGTGGACCGCGAAGTCGTGGCTGCCGGTGCCGCACAGCCCCGTGGCCGTCCAGGTGTCGAGCACCTCGACGTCGGTCGCCGGAAAGAACACGAGACGCGCCGCGGGCGCGCCGTTCCCGTGTACGACGCAGCCGCCCAGGAGCCAATCGCTGTGGCGGCAACCGGAGGCGAACCGCCACCGGCCCGTCACGCGGTACCCGTCGCCGTCTGCGACGGCGCGGCCCGCCGGCGCGAACACGCCGCCCGTCACGACGTCGGGCGATCCGCCGTAGACCGCGTGCGCGTCGGCGTCGGGCAGCCAGGCGCTCATCAGGCCGCACGTCGCGGCGATCATCGCGCACCAGCCCGTGGAGCCGTCGGCGTGGGCCAACTCCTCCAGGACCGCCAGGAGCGTCGCCGGATCGGCCTCCTCGCCCCCCAGCGCGCGCGGCACGCAGAGCCGGAACACGCCCGCCCCCGCGAGACCGCGCACGAGCGCCGGCGGCAGGGCGCGCTCCCGTTCGATGCGGTCGGCCTGCGCGCGGACCTCGGGAAGGAGCGCGCGGACGGCGCTCATCATCCGGCCCGCGCCTCGAGCCAGCGCAGGCCCAGGAAGACGACGACCGGCGTCACGAACGCAGCGTAGCACCAGGCACGCGCCGTGCGATGCACCCAATCGGGCGCCGCCGGGCCCACGCGGGCCAGGGTCCGCAGGCCGAGGAGCCCGGTGGCGGGCGACACGATCAGGAACACCATGCAGATCCGGAGCAACACCGGCACCGGTCCCACGCCGAGGAGGAGCCCGGCCAGGGCGAGCAACGGCGTGGCGACCGCGAGCGCCGGCAGCGTGTAGAGCAGATAGGCGCGATCGGCTGGCGAGCTGGGCGGCACCCGCGCGTTCCTCAGGCGTCGCTCGTCGCGGCGTAGAGCGCGGCGATCTCGCCGGCGTACTTCTCGGCAATGGGTTTGCGCTTGAGTTTCATCGTCGGCGTCAGCTCGTCGCCACCCGGCGCCCAATCGCCCGGCACCAGATGGAATTTCTTCACCTGCTCCACGCGCGACAGCCTGGCGTTGGCGGCGTCGACGGCATCCTGCACCGCGGCCCGCACGCGCGGGTCGGTCGCCAGCTCCGCGGCCGTGGCGGCGGCGATGCCTTGCTGCGCGGCCCACGCGACCGCGTATTCGGGGTCCAAGACGAGCAACGCCGTGTTGTACGGCCGCTGGTCGCCGATGACGCAGGCTTGGCCGATCAACGGGCTCGCCCCCTTGAGCGTGCTCTCGATGTTGGCGGGCGACATGTTCTTGCCCGCCGAATTGATGATCAGCTCCTTCTTGCGATCGACGATGCGGAGGTAGCCGTCGGCGTCGAATTCGCCGACGTCGCCGGTCGCCAGCCAGCCGTCGGCGCTCAAGACCTCGGCAGTCTTGTCCGGCAGGTTGCGGTAGCCGGCCATCACGACCTCCCCGCGGATCAGCACCTCGCCGTCGTCGGCGAGGCGGATCTCGATGCCCGGCGCCGGCGGTCCGACCGTACCGATCTTGATGCGGTCACTCGGGTTCACGGCCCCGGCTCCGCAGGTCTCGGACATGCCCCACAGCTCCGCCACGCGGATGCCGAGGGCGTGGAAGAACTCGAGGACGTCGCGCGGCGTCGGCGCGGCGCCGACGTTCACCGACACCGCCTCGTCGAGCCCGAGCATCCCGCGCAGCATGGCGAAGATGGCGGCATCGGCCTGCGCCACCTGCTCGGCCAGCGCGGCCGGCACGGGGTGCCCGGCCTGCTCGCGCCGCACCTTGTCGAGCGACGCCGCGAGCGCCCGCTCCACGCGCTCGCGCTGTTCGGCCGGCAGGCCGGCGAGCCGGGCCTCGAGCCCCGCCTTCATCTTCTCCCAGATCCGCGGCACGGCGAAGAACCAGTGTGGGCGCACGGCGGCCAGATATGTCGCCAGCTCCTTCGGGTTGGGACAGGTGGTGACCGTGAGGCCAAACACGACCGGCATGTAGTAGTGCGCCGCCCGCTCGGCGATGTGCGCCGCGGGCAGCCAGGAGATGACCCGCCCGCCCGGAGGGACCGGGATCGTCTCGTGCAGCACCCGGGCGCAGGCCATCAGGTTGCGATGGAGCAGCTGCACGCCCTTCGGCGGCCCAGTGGTGCCGGAGGTGTAAATGAGCGTCAGGAGGTCGTCCGGCGTGATCGCGCGCCACGCCGCCCCGGCATCGAACCCGGGATTCGAGCCCTCGACCTCACCGAGCGGCACGGTGCCCGCGACGGCGCTGCCGTCGATGACGATCACATGCTGCAGGTCGGGGAGCTCCCGCCGCGCAGCGAGCAGACTCGGCAGGAGCGCCTGCTCCGCGATCGCAACCCGGGCCCCGGCGTCGCGCATCACGTAGACGATCTGCTCCACGGACAGGGTCTGGTAGAGCGAAAAAGGGACCCCTCCGAGCGTCATGGCCGCCAGGTCGGCGAGGTGGAACTCGGGCCGGTTTCCCAACATGAGCGCGACCGGGTCACCGCGGCCGACCCCGAGCTTGGCCAGGCCTCCGGCCAAGGCGTCGACGCGATGCGCCAGCTCTCCGTAGGTGAAGGAGGTGGCGTCATCGAGCGTCCGAACGGCGACCCGATCCGGCGCGGCGGCCACGGTAAGACGGAACGCTTCGGCTAGCGTGGCGGCTGCGGTGGTCATGCTGCCGCTTACTCCGAGGACCGACCGCGGAGCAAGGCGACGGGCCGCACGGGCGCGCCATCCTAAGGCAGATGCGGGCACGCGTCCGAGGGGTGGACCAGGGCGGGGCACTTCGTGTAAGGCGGTTCGCCATGCGGGGCCGAGGTGTGGTGGCGGTGGCGGGGTGGTGCGCTGCGCTGCTCCTGGTGGTGGGCGGAACGGGCTGCGGGCCAAAGAAGGTCAAGCGGCCCTACCAGTTCTCGCGGTACGGCCCGAGCGCCGGGCCGTGGCCGAGACCGGAGGTCATGGCCGCGGCGGAGCGGGCCTGGCTCTGCGGGCGGTCGAGCGGCGACTTCGCGTCGCCGGTGCTTACGGTCATCGACTACTCGCTGCCATCGAGCGAGCGGCGCCTCTGGGTCATCGACATGATCCAGCGCCGCGTGCTCACGCACGAGCTGGTGACACACGGAGAGAACAGCGGCGACGCCTATGCGGTCGCGTTCTCGAACCGCCTCGGCTCCAAGCAAACCAGTCTGGGGCTGTTCCGGACCGAGAGCACCTACTGGGGCGGCAATGGCTACTCGCTTCGCCTCGACGGGCTCGAGCCGGGCTTCAACGATCGAGCGTACGAGCGCAAGATCGTCGTGCACGGCGCGAATTACGCCGAGCCGTGGGTGGTATCGGCCAGAGGTCGCCTCGGGCGGAGCCATGGCTGCCCCGCGGTGCCGCACGAGTCGGTGCGACAGATCATCGATCAGATCAAGGGCGGCAGCGCGGTCTTCGCGTACTACCCCGATCCCACCTACATGCAGACGTCGTCGTACCTCCGGTGCGACGGCACCCGCGTCGCCCGCCGCTAGCCCGATCCGCCACCGCCACCGGCCCGCCGCGCCGCCGGGCGGGTGCGCCCGGTCGGGCGCGGCGCGGCGGCCTTGTCTCAGCGTCCGGCCGATTGCTACAGCGTGACGCCATGGAATTCGGACTCTTCGTCCAGGCCCACGTGCCCCGGCAGGAAACCGAGGCGGACCCCGCAGGCGCGGAGCACAGCCGGTTGATGCGGGAACTCGAGCTCGCCATCGCCTGCGACCGCTCGAACTGGAAATACGCGTGGGCGGTCGAGCACCACTTCCTGGAGGAGTACTCGCACCTCTCCGCGTCGGAGATCTTCCTGCCCTACATCGCGGCCAAGACCTCGAACCTCCACGTGGGCTCGGCGATCTACAACATCACCCCGCCGGTCAATCACCCCGCCCGCATGGCCGAGCGCGTCGCCATGCTCGATCACCTGAGCGAGGGCCGCTTCGAATTCGGCACCGGCCGCGGGTCGTCCTCCACCGAGTTCAAGGGCTTCGGCATTCCCGACGGCGACACCACGCGCGCCATGTTCGACGAGGCGCTGCCGCAGATCCTCCGCATGTGGAAGCAGGAGCAGTACTCCTACGACGGGCGCTTCTTCTCGATGCCCGAGCGCAACGTGCTGCCGAAGCCCTACAGCAAGCCGCACCCACCCATCTGGGTGGCCTGCGGCAGCCCGTCCACGTTCGAGAAGGCGGGGCGCCTCGGCCTGGGCGCGCTCTGCTTCAGCCTGGGCTCGCCCGCGGACTTCGCGCCCCTGATCAAGGTATACAAGGACGCCGTCCGCCACGCCGAGCCGGTCGGCGACTACGTGAACGACAACGTCGCCTGCGTGACCGCCCTGGTGTGCCACGAGGACGGCAAGGTCGCCCGTGACATCGCCCTCGACATGGGCAGCGGTTATCACACCAGCCTGGTCTTCCGGTACCTCGACACCTTCCCGCGGCCCGCCGGGGTGCCCGAGTGGCCCGCCCTGATCCCCGACCCGACGCCGGCGCAGCTCGAAGAGCGCATCGCCAGCGGCCAGCGCATCGTCGGCGACCCCGACGAGTGCGCCCGCGCGGTGCAACAGTATGCCGACGTCGGCTGCGACCAGATCATCTTCGGCGTGTTGGCCTCCACCCAGCCGCAGGAGCTGGCGCTCCGGTCGGTCGAGCTCTTCGGACAGCACGTCATCCCGCGCTTCGACCGGGACCCGGTCCACAGCACCACCCGGATGCGCCTGCAGGCCAACGGGCACCGGCGGTGATCGACACGGTGCAGATCCTCCCGCCCGGGGGACTCGCCATCGGCATGCAGTTGCCCGTGGCGGCGCAGAGCACCATGTTCGCCGCGCCCTGGGAAGCCGATGCCGGCCCGGCGGAGCTCATGCGGGTCGCGCGGGCGTGCGAGCAGGCCGGCTTCTTCTCGGTCGCCGTGTGCGACCACGTGTGCGTCCCGCGGTCGCACGCGGCCGCCATGTCCACGACCTGGTACGACCCCGTCGCCACGCTCGGCTGGCTCGCCGCCGCCACGCGCTCGGTGCGACTGCTGTCCTACGTGTGGGTCGCCGCCTACCGCCACCCGCTCCAGACCGCCAAGGCGTTCGCCACCCTCGACGCCCTGTCCGGGGGGCGCGTGATCCTCGGCGTGGGCGCCGGGCACCTCGCCGGCGAGTTCGCGGCGCTCGGCGTCGACTTCGGCCGGCGCGGCGCGCTCCTCGACGACGCCATCGATATCGTCGCCGCCGCCTTCCGCGACGAGTTTCCCACCCATCGCGGTCGCGTCTGGGAGGTGCACGACGTCGGCCTCCGGCCACGCCCCGTCCAACAGCCGCGCCCACCCATCTGGGTCGGCGGCAGCACGCCGGCGGCGCTGCGCCGCGCGGCCACCCGCGGCGACGGCTGGTTGCCGCAGGGCACGGTGCGCGCGGACCTGCCGGCGCAGATCGCGGCCATCCGCGCCCATCGCCACCGTGTGCACGGAGACGCCCCGATCGAGATCAGCGCCAACAGCGAGTGGCTGTACGTCGGCCAGCCGGCGTTCGATCCGGGACCGAGCACCCGGACCGGCCCGGGTGAGGAGATCGCCGCGTCGCTCCGCGAGCTGCACGCGATGGGCGTGTCGCACTGCGGGGTGCGCTTCCGCAGCCGATCGTGCGACGAGCTGGTCGACCAGATCGACGCGTTCGCCCGCGACGTCATGCCCCACCTGCCCCATTGACCATGCTGCTCGCCGATCGCGTCGTAGTGGTGTCCGGCATCGGTCCCGGCGTCGGCGCCGAGGTCGCCGTGGCCGCCGCGCGCGAAGGCGCCGACGTCGTGCTGGCGGCGCGCTCGGTCCCGATGCTCGACGAGACCGCCGCTCGCGTGCAGGCGCACGGCCGGCGCGCCCTCGCCGTCCCGACCGACGTCACCGATCCCGCCCAGTGCCGGCGGCTGGTCGACGCCGCGCGCGACGCCTTCGGACGCATCGACGTGCTGGTGCACAACGCCTTTCTCAGCAACCCCGTCGCACTGGTCGAGCAGGCCGACCTCGAGGACTGGCGGCGCATCTTCGAGGTGAACCTGTTCGGGGCGCTGCGCCTCACCCAACTGGTGACACCGGGCATGCGGGCCGCGCACCGCGGCTCGATCGTGTTCGTGAACTCGATGTCGATCCGGATCATCGAGCCCATGATGGGCGGGTATGCCGCCTCGAAGGGCGCGCTGCTGACCGCGGCCCGCACGCTCGCCAAGGAGCTCGGCCCGGACGGCATCCGGGTGAACTCGGTCGTGCCGGGGTACATCTGGAGCGCCAAGATGGAGGCCTACTTCCGCCGGCTGGCCGGCGACCGCGGCGTGCCCTGGGAGACCGTCCGCGACGAGGTGGCGTCGCGCACCGCGCTGCACCACATTCCCGACTCGGCCGAGATCGCGGACGCCGTCGTCTTCTTCGGCTCCGACCTGTCGCGCGCCGTCACGGGACAGAGCCTCGACGTGAACGGCGGCCACTACTTCGACTGACCGCGCGGTCCGGGTCAGCTGGCGCCGTCTGCGAGCTGCCGCGCCCAGGCGTCGAGCTCCGGCAGTCGCGTCATCGACGTGACGCCCTGATCGAGCCGCGGCGCGCCCCCGCCGCCGACGAGCAATGCGGTACGCCGGGGGAGCTGGTCGCGTAGAAGGCGAAGCCGTCGCGTGGTGGCGGCCCCGCTGGTGGCGCTCGACACGCTGATGCCGACGGCGCGAGCCCGCAGCTCGCGCACGAGCTGGACGAGCTCGGCGAGCGGGGTCTCGACGCCGAGGAGCAGCACGCGGCATCGGTTCAGCGCGAGCACCAGCGCCGCCATGTGTAGCCCCAGCGCGTGGGACTCGCCCGGCAGCGACGTGAGGATCACCAGCGGCCCGCCGGCACGCTCCTCGAATGGCAGGCGGAGCGTCCGCAGAAGATCGTTCACGCGCTCCGACATGAAGTGTTCGTGCCGGACCTCCAGGCGTCCGGTGGCCCACGCCGCCCCGACTTCGCGAATCAGCGGCACCAGGCACCCCTCGAGGAAATCGAGCGGCCCGCGACGCGCCCACTCCGCCTGGAGTCGGCGCGTCAACCCCGCGGCATCGAATGCCCGCACGGCGCCGAGCAGCTCCGAGTCGGCCGCACCGGACTCGTCCGGATGCGGTGAACGCTCGGGGGGAAACGGCACGAATGCCGGCGACGTCGCCAGCAGCGCGCGCAGCGCATCGTCCGACGCGGTCACCACCTCGCGCGCCCGGTGTCCGTGTGCCAGCGCCTCGCCGATGCGGCGCAGCCGGGCGACGCTGGCGAGCGGATAGACGCGCTGTCCGGAACTCGTCCGCTCGGGGACCGGGTACCCGTACCGGCGCTCCCAGGTGCGCAGTGTTTCGACGGGGATGCCCGTGGATCGGGAGAGCGCGCCGATGCTGAGTTGGCCGCGGCCGGTCTGCTCCCCCCTTGCGGCGTCTTCGGGTGCGCGCTCGGTGCGTTCGTCCGTTGCGGCCGTACGGGCCCTCGGCTCGTCCTGTCGCTTCCCCAAGTTCACCCGTGCGTGGGCTATGGTGGGATGGCTCCTGTGTCAATGATTTGAACAGAGATTGAACTTGACCCGACTGATCCGACGCCGTACGCCACGGGCATGGACGCTTCAGAGCCCCGGGGCCCGAGGGATTCCTCTCCACTGGGCTTCGAACCGGCGACGGTCCTGCCATCCCAGCTCGTCTGCCGCATGGTGTGCGACGCCTCGGTCATGCCGGAGAAGCGGCTGCTGCTGGCGGTGCTCGAAGAGGCGGTCCTCACCTTCCAGCGCCATGCCCACGACGGAGGCCGGCGCGGCCAGCGCCTCTTCCACGACGCCGATCAGTGGATCAGCTCGAACGACACGACCTGGCCCTGCAGTTTCCGCAACGTCTGCGAGTCGCTCGGCCTCGATCCCGCGTACATCCGCAACGGGCTGCGGCAATGGGCCAACGCTCCGACCGCGGGCGGACCGACCATGGCGGTGCCGCGGCGAGGGCCCTTCCGCCGGTTGAGCGGCTCCCGGACGCGAGCGGTCGGGCGACCCGTCGGGCTGGGCCGGCGCGGCCGTGGGCACCCGGCCGTCTGAGGTGCACGACTCGCGGCGGCTGGTGTAGGGTGCCCGCCATGACCGCCGTCGTCGATTGTTTCTGGTCGTTCCGCAGCCCCTACTCCTACCTTGCCACCGGCCGCACGGTGGCCCTGGCACGCGAGTGGGACGTCGATCTGCGCGTGCGCCCGATCCTCCCGCTCGCCATCCGCACGCCCGATTTCTTCGAAACCGTCCATCCGCTGTGGCCGCTCTACCTGCTCCGTGACACGACCCGCGTCGCGGAGTGGCTGGGAATCCCGTTCTCGTGGCCGCGCCCGGACCCGGTGGTGCAGGAGTTTCCGTCGCGCCGGATCGCGGCGGAACAGCCCTACATCCACCGGCTCACCCGACTCGGCGTGGACGCCGTGCGACGCGGCCGCGGCCTGCCCTTCATCGACGAGGTCTCGCGCCTCGTCTGGGGCGGGGCCGTGGTCGGGTGGCACGAGGGGAGCCATCTCGCCGAGGCCGCCACGCGCGCCGGCCTCGACCTCGCCGCGATGGACGCCGCGATCGCGGCGGACCCGGCAGGCTACGACGCCGACATCGCGCGCAATCAGGCCGACCTCGAAGCCGCCGGCCATTGGGGCGTGCCGACCTTCGTGTTCGAGGGCGAACCGTTCTTCGGCCAGGATCGCCTCGATCTCCTCCTGTGGCGGCTGCGCCAGCGTGGGGTGGAACGGCGCACCGGCGCGTGATCGCGTGGCGCACTTGAGCCCCGACGGCGGCCCGTGCGATCTTCGCCGCGCGGGTCATGGACGACCGGAGCTTCATCGCGCGTCTCGAGGCGTTTTTGGGAGGGCACCTCGCCGCGGAGCGGCCCGTGCGCGTCGTGGACCTGACCCGCAGCACGGAAGGCTTCTCCCAGGAGACGTTCATCGTCGACATCGACACCGCGACCCACGGACGCCGCAGCTTCGTACTCAAGCGCGAACCGCTGGCCGGGCTGCTCGAGCCCTACGACCTCGAGCCGGAGTTCCGCGTGCTGCACGCGCTCAGCGCCGATCCCCTCCCCTCGCCGCCGACGCCCTGGTTCGAGCGCGACCCGGCCGTCCTCGAGCGCCCCTTCTACGTGATGGAACGTCTGCCCGGCGACGTCCCGATTCCCGCACCGCGCGCCGACGGCTCCGGTCCGGTGCCGGACGCCGAGCGCCCGGCGTTGGCGGCGGACGTCGTCGCCGCGCTGGCGCGCCTCCATACCATCGACTGGCGGACCTACGCCCTCGATTTCCTCGGCGCGCCCGCGCCGGGCCAGGGCGCCGCCGCCCGGGAGCTGGACCGGTGGGAGCGGCGCATCGCGGCCAGCGGTCTCGTCGTCGCGCCGCCGCTGGCCGAGGCGCTCCGCTGGCTGCGCCGCCACGTGCCGTCCACGACGGAGGCCACGCTGGTCCACGGCGACTACCGGCTCGGGAACTTCCTCGTCGTCCACGAGGGGGATCGGGCGCGGCTGAGCGGCGTGCTCGACTGGGAGATGGTGCACCTCGGCGATCCGTTGGAGGACGTCGCGTGGTGCATCTCGCCGCTCTGGCGCGGCGGCACGCCATACGCCTCTGGGCTGTTGCCCCCGGACGAGTTCATCGCGGCCTGGGCCGCCGCCACCGGGCGCGCGCCCGATCCCGACCGCCTCGCGTTCTACGGCGTGCTCGCCGTCGTCAAGATGATTGCGATCATGCTGACCGGGCTGCGCGCCTTCCGCGACGGTCGGACCTCCGACCTCCGGATGGCGATCTTCGACCACCAGCTGCCCTACCTCTACCTGACGCTCGGCATGGAGCGTGGCTGGCTCGCCACCTGACCCATGCAACTCGACGTCGACATGCTGCTGGACGGCGCGATGCGCACGTTGCGCGAGTCGGTGCTGCCGGCGGTGCAGGATCGCGTCGCCCGGACGCACCTCTTCGCCGTGCTCGACGTGCTCCAGAACCTCAGGGACCGGGTCGAGCCCAAGGCGGCGCTGGACGAAGCCGAGGCGGACTCGGCCGTGGCCGCCCTCACCCAGGTGATCGCGCTGCTCGGGCCCAACGCCGCCGCCGCGCTCGCGGAGGGTCTCACCGCGGCGCCCGCCACGCCCCCCGCGGCCCGCGCCGCCGCCCTGCGGGCACTCTTCATCCGCGCGTTCGACGTGCTCGACGGGGTACCGGAGGGGATCGCCGCGCCGGCCCGGGCGGCGCTGTCCGCGCACCTGGCCGCCCAGGCCATGCGGGACGTCGCGCACTTGCAGCCATCGCTGCTGCAGGAGATCTCGAAGGGCTGAGCGATGTTGACCAGCTTCGACGACTATCCCGTCCATCAAACCGCCGAGCCGATCGCGTCCCCCGCGAGCGGCGACCGCAACGTCTACGATCGCTACTTCTTCAACGGCTATAGCCGCGACGGCGACCTGTTCTTCGCGGCCGCGCTCGGCCTCTACCCGAACCGGGGCGTCATGGACGCCGCGTTCAGCCTGGTGCGCAACGGCCGGCAGCACGTCGTCCGCGCGTCGCGCCGGGCGCCGGCCGACCGCCGCGAGACGCGCGTCGGCCCGATCCTGGTCGAAGTGCTCGAGCCGCTGCGCGCGCTCCATGTCCGAGTCGGCGACAACGCCTTCGGGCTGTCGGCCGATCTGGCCTTCTACGCGCGCACGGGTGCGATCGAGGAACCCCGCTTCACGCTCCGGCAGGCGGGACGCCTGGTGATGGACTCGACCCGTCTGACGCAGTTCGGACTCTGGGAAGGCCGCGTCCGGCTCGACGACGAGGAGATCGAGATCCAACCCGACCGCTTCGCGGGCTGTCGCGACCGCTCGTGGGGCATCCGGCCGGTGGGCGAGCCGGAGACCGGCGCACCGGGCGCGGCGCCGCAGTTCTTCTGGCTGTGGGCGCCCGTGCACTTCGACCACCGCTGCACCCACGCCGCCTTCAACGAAGACGGCGCCGGACGGCGGTGGCATGCGAGCGGCAGCGTCGCGCCCGCGGGGCTGCTCGACGAGAGCGCTCCCGAGCCGATGGCGGCGGTCGACCACCGGGTGCGCTGGCAACCCGGCACGCGCCGCGCCGCGGGCGCGGAGATCGTGCTGACGCCACACGGCCGCGAGCCGCTGGTGGTGACGCTCGAGCCGATCCTGACCTTCCAGATGCGCGGGCTGGGCTACCTCGACCCGGAGTGGGGCCACGGCCTGTGGAAGGGCGAGGAGGTCGTCGACGGTGTGACCTGGACGCTGGCCGACCTGGACCCGATGGATCCGCGGCACGTGCACGTCCAGCAGCTCTGCCGGGCCCGGCTGGGGACCGATGCCGGCATCGGCATCCTCGAGCAACTCGTCATCGGCCCGCACGCGCCCTCGGGATTCACGTCGATCCTCGACCCGGCGCCCTGACGCCACGCCGGTTTGACACGGCGGCGCCACGACCCCTAGACCGTCCCGATGCGACTCGGCCTGCCCGTCGGTTACTCCGGCGCCCACGTCACCCTCGACATGCCCCTCATCCAGGAAGCCGACCGGCTCGGCTTCCACGTGGTGTGGACGGCGGAAGCCTACGGTTCGGACGCGGTGACGCCGCTGGCGTTCATCGCGGGCCAGACGAAGCAGATCCGCCTCGGCTCCGGCATCATGCAGATGCCGGCCCGCACGCCGGCCATGACCGCCATGACGGCGACCACGCTCGACCAGCTCTCGGGGGGCCGCATGCTGCTCGGCCTCGGCGTGTCGGGACCGCAGGTGGTGGAGGGCTGGCATGGCGTGCCGTACGGCAAGCCGCTGGTCCGCACGCGCGAGTACATCGGTATCTTGCGGAAGATCTGGGCACGCGAGGAGCCGCTCGAACACCAAGGCACGCACTACCACATCCCGTATCGCGGCCCGGACGCGACGGGGCTCGGGAAGCCGCTCAAGAGCATCGTCCACGGCCGGCAGATCCCGATCTACCTCGCCGCGATCGGCCCGAAGAGCGTCGCGCAGTGCGCCGAGATCGCCGACGGCTGGCTGCCGATCTTCTACTCGCCATTCCGCGCGCCCAAGGTGTACCAGCCGGCGCTCGACGCGGGCTTCGCAAAGGCTGGCGGCGGCAAGGGGCTCGACCAGTTCGACATCGCCGTCTCGGCCACGGTGGTCATCCACGACGACGTCAAGAAGGCGCTCGAGTTCGTGAAGCCGCAGCTGGCGCTCTACATCGGCGGCATGGGTGCGCGCGGCAAGAACTTCTACAACGACCTCGCCTGCCGCTACGGCTTCGAAGACGCCGCCAAGACCATCCAGGACCTCTATCTGGCCGGCAAGAAGCAGGAGGCCATGGCCGCCGTCCCCGACGAGTTGGCCGACGAGGTCTCGCTGGTGGGCCCGAAGGAGCGCATCCGCGAGCGCTTGCAGGCCTGGAAGGCATCGCCGGTCGGCACGCTCAACTGCGGCACCAACCGGGTGGAGACGTTGCGCTTCCTGGCGGAGACGCTGCTCTAGCGCCCCGCGGGCTGCCAGCGGAGGTCGAGCGTGCAGGGGTAGCTCGGGTTCGGCGGCTCCCCGGGCACGTCCATCGGACCCGGCGTGTGGCCGTGGGGCCAGAAGCGCGCCACCCGGCGCGCCTCGGCTTCGTTGGCGTTCACCGGGAAGGTCGCGTAGTTTCGCCCGCCCGGGTGCGACACGTGGTAGGTGCAGCCGCCGATGGCGCGGCCGCTCCACGTGTCGACCAGATCGAAGGTCAGCGGCGCGTGCACGCCGATGGTGGGATGGAGCGCCGACGGCGGCGCCCAGGCGCGGAAGCGCACGCCCGCCACGAATTCGCCCCGCACGCCGGTGGGCGCCAGCGGCACGGCGCGGCCGTTGCACGCCACCACGTGCCGCCGCGCCGTGAGTCCGCGCACCCGCACCTGCAGGCGCTCGACCGACGAGTCCACGTAGCGTGCCGTCCCCGTGTTGCCCACCTCCTCGCCCAGGACGTGCCACGGCTCGATGGCCTGTCGCAGCTCGAGTTCGACGCCCTCGTAGGCCACGGTACCGTAGCGTGGAAAGCGGAATTCGACGAAGGGGTCGAACCAGCGCTCTTCGAAGACGTAGCCGGCGCGGCGGAGGTCGCGCGCCACGTCCCGGATGTCGTGGGCCACGAAGTGCGGCAGCATCCAGCGGTCGTGGAGGTCCGTGCCCCACGGGATGAGCGGGCCGCGGTACGGCTCGCGCCAGAAGCGCGCCACCAGCGCGCGGAGCAGGAGCATCTGGCAGAGGCTCATCTGCGCGTGGGGCGGCATCTCGAAGGCGCGTAGCTCGAGCAGCCCCAGGCGGCGACCGGATGCCTCCGGCGAGTAGAGCTTGTCGATGCAGAACTCGGCGCGGTGCGTGTTCCCGGTCAGGTCGACCAGCAGGTTCCGCAGCAGGCGGTCGACCAGCCACGGCCGCTCGCTGTCGCGCGTCGCCGGCAGCAGGCGGTCCATCTGCTGGAAGGCGATGCCGAGCTCGTAGAGATTGTCGTCGCGCGCCTCGTCGACGCGCGGCGCCTGGCTGGTCGGGCCGATGAAGGTGCCGGAGAAGAGGTACGAGAGCGCCGGGTGATTCTGCCAGTAGACGATCAGGCTGCGCAGCACGTCCGGCCGTCGCAGCCACAGGCTGTCGGTGGGGGTGGCGCCGCCGAGCGTCACGTGGTTCCCGCCGCCGGTGCCGGTGTGCCGGCCGTCGAGCATGAACTTCTCGGTGCCGAGCCGCGCCTGCCGCGCCTCCTCGTAGAGCGCCGTCGTCCGGTCGATCAGGTCCCGCCAGCTCGCCGCGGGTTGGATGTTGACTTCGATCACGCCCGGGTCCGGCGTGATCGCGAAGCCGTTGAGCCGCGGGTCGGCCGGCGGCGGATACCCCTCGACGACGACCGGCGTGCGCAGGACGGCGGCCGTCTGCTCGACCGCCGCCACCAGTGCCAGGAAATGCTCGGCGCGGTCCAGCGGCGGCAGGAACACGTGCAGGACGCCGTCACGCGCCTCGACGCAGAGCGCGGTGTGCACCACGGCGCGTGGTTCCGGGTCACCGGGCGGCTCGGGGTCGGGCTCGGCCACCGTGTCGTGCGGATCGGCCAGCGGGCCGCGCTCCGCGAACGGATCGGGCGGAAACTCGCGCTCCACGTCCTCCGGCAGCACCCAGGGCAGCGCGGCGAGGGGCAACCGGAATCCGATCGCCGAGTCGCCCGGGACGAGGTAGAGATGCTCGCGGCGCAGTGGCCACCGACTCGATCGCCAGCGGACCGCCACCTCGCCGCGCGCGGGCCCGCGACGGTGGCGCGCCAGCGGCGCGATCGGCAGCACGTAGCCCGCCGGCTCGCCGAGCCCGCGGGCGAGGAGGCGCGCCAGGCGCCGACGCTCCGCCGGATCGTCGAGCGTGGCCGCCAGCGGATCGACGTTCTCGGGGAGCGACTCCTCCGCGACCGCCGCGGCCCACGGGTCCTCGTAGGCCGGGATCACGTACGCGGGATGCAGCCCCGCCCGCCTCGCCACGCCGGTGGCGAAGGCGCGCGCATCGGCCGCGTCGTGGCGGAGCGCAGCGCCCTCGGCGGCCAGAAGCGTCGCGTCCCGCCAGACCGGCACGCCGTCGGCGCGCCAGAAGATCCCGAGCGCCCATCGCGGCAGCGGCTCGCCGGGGTACCACTTGCTCTGCCCCAGGTGCAGCAGTCCGCCCGGCGCGAACCGGGCGGCGAGGCGACGGGCGAGCGCGCCCGCCAGCTCGCGCTTTTTCGGTGACAGCGCCTCCGTGTTCCACTCCGGCCCGTCCATGTCGTCGATCGAGACGAACGTCGGCTCGCCCCCCTGGGTGAGCCGGACGTCGTGCTCGCGCAACTCGGCGTCGACCCGCTCGCCCAGCGCGTCGATGGCCCGCCAGTCCGCGTCGCTGTAGGGCTTCGTGACCCGCGGGTCCTCGTGCACCCGCGTCACCGACATCTCGAAGTGCAACCGCCCGGGCGACTCGCTCATCACGTACCCGATGACCGGCGCCGCGCTCGCCGGCACCGCCGTGGCCGCGAGCGGGATGTGCCCCTCGCCGGCCAGGAGGCCAGACGTCGGGTCGAGCCCGATCCAGCCGGCGCCGGGCACGTAGACCTCGGCCCAGGCGTGGAGGTCGGTGAAGTCCCGCTCCGGGCCCGTGGGTCCGTCGAGCGCCTTCACGTCGGCCGTGAGCTGGATCAGGTAGCCCGACACGAAGCGGGCCGCGAGTCCCAGCTGGCGCAGCGCCTGCACCAGCAGCCACCCGGAGTCCCGGCACGAGCCGCTGGCGCGCTCGAGCGTCTCGTCCGGCGTTTGCACGCCGGGCTCCATCCGGACCAGGTAGCGGACGTCCCGCTGCGCGCGCTGATTGAGCGCCACCAGGAAGTCGGTGGTGCCGATGTCGGGGCGCAGCAGCTCGCGCCGCACCGCCTCCATCCAGCCGGCGAACCGTGGTCCGGTCGGGTCGGGCATCAAGTACGGGGCCAGCTCGAAGGCGAGCTGTTCGGGATAGGCGAAGGGGAAGTGCTCGGCGTACTGCTCGACGAAGAAGTCGAACGGGTTGATCACGGTCGTGTCGACGACCATGTCGACCGTGAACGACAGCTCGCGCGCGGGTTCGGTGAACACGAAGCGCGCCACCCAGTTGCCGTAGGGGTCCTGCTGCCAGTTGATGAAGTGCTGGCCGGGCGACACCCGCAGCGAGTAGGACAGGATCGGAGTCCGGGTATGGGGCGCGGGCCGGAGCCGCACCTCGTGCGGCGACAACACCGCGGGCTGGTCGAAGGAATAGATGGTGCGGTGATGGAGCGCGACGCGGATGGCCATGGGGTGCTCGCACCCTATCCCCGCCGAGGTACCTGGTGAAGCGTCGGCTTTGCGCTACCAACCGGGCCTCGCTAGGGTCGGCGGCGAAAGGAGCCACGCATGAAGTTGAAGACCGGCATTCCCGACAAGGAACGCAAGGCGATCGCGGCGGGCCTGTCCCGGGTCCTGGCGGACACCTACACGCTGTATCTGAAGACCCACGCCTTCCACTGGAACGTCACGGGCCCGATGTTCCAGACGCTCCACACCATGTTCGAGCAGCAGTACAACGAGCTCTGGACGGCCACCGATCTGATCGCGGAGCGCATCCGCGCCTTGGGCGCCTACGCGCCGGGCAGCTATGCCGACTTCGCCGAGCGCAGCGCCATCAAGGAGGAGCGCGGCGTTCCCGCGGCCACGAAGATGATCAAGCAGCTCCTCGACGGCCACGAGACCGTCGCGCGCACCGCCCGCGAGGTCTTCCCCGACGCCGAGCGGTCGGGCGACCAGCCGACGATGGACCTGCTCACGGAACGCATGCAGATCCACGAGAAGACCGCCTGGATGCTGCGCAGCCTCCTGCAGTAGCGCGAGCGGCTGTCAGCCGCGCCGTCGTGTTCCGCGGCGGCGCGGCGGCTCGGCCCGCCAGTCGGGGTGCGTCACGCACCAGATGCTCGGCACCAGCAGCGTCTCCCGGTAGTCGACGCGCCACTCCCGGGCGCGTTCCAGCCAGGCGCGCGTCGCACGGTCGGCGCCCAGCGTCGCGAGGTGGCGGGTGAAGTCGGCGAACCCGGGCAGGCTCCAGAGCACCACGGCCTCGGTGTCACGCATGGCCGTGCGCCAGGCGCCCAGTAGCGTGAGCCCGCGCTCGGCCGCCGCGTCGAGCCAGCGCGACGCCAGCGCGTCGAGGTAGCGCTCCGCCGTCCCGGGCTTCACGGTGGCGATCTCCTGCAGGCAGGCGAGCCCGCGCACCCCGCGCTCGACGAGCTGGGCCCGCGTCGGGCTGAACGGCGCCGGCTCGAGAATCCGATCGAAGCCGCCGGAGCGGAAGTTGGTCGCTTCCTTCCACCACCGGCCGAGCTTCTGCTCCTGCCCCGACGTGCGCGTGTACTGCCGCGCCAGGGTACTCGGCCCAGTGGTCCCAGCCACCCATCTCCCAGAGGTTCACCACCTTGGGCCACGCGCCGCTGGAGCCGCTCTGCTGCCAGGTGCCGAGCAGCGGCGCGCCACCATCGGTGCGGTGCGCCCCGAGCGCCCCGGTGTGCGCCTTGTATGCCTCGGAGCCGGTCCCGACGATGTCGATGGTCTCGTGGAGGTACAGGCACGGGTTCGGCATGGGACGGGGGTAGCAGGGAGGCCGGGCCGCAGGCCAGCCGCGACGCCAGAATTGCGCAATGCGGGCACGGGCAGGATGGATTCGGCAATGGTTCGGGCCGCGGACTTCACGAGGTCATCGATCATCGTCAGTCCCCCACCGCCACGAATCCCTCACCATCGTTCCGCGTCGCCCCGGCGTACGTCGCTCCCCAGCACGCATTGGTGCTGCGGAGCTCCGCGCGCAGCGGCAGCGGCGCCGGCAACGGGAGCGACGGGACGTTCGGACCCTTCGCCTGCAGCAGCAGCTTCACGCGCCCGGTGCTCCCGCTCCGCAGCTTGAGCGACGTGACACCGCCCGCCGTCCCCGCGCGATCCTTGTAGCCGAAGCCCGCCGCCGCCGGCCGCCAGCACGGCGCCGTCCCGCAGAGCCCCCCCGCGGGCACCGGCAGAGCCAACGTCAGCGTCGAGGGGCCGAGCGTCGCGTACACGCAGAGCTCGTAGGGGGTCGCCACGGTCGGATCACCGAACTCAGCGAGCGTCGTCGAGTCGCCTTTGCTCCACGACCATCGCACGGCGCCGCGGGCGGGGGTGGGCCGCTTCATCAGCAGCTTCGATTTCTTTGCCGTGATGACGTCCTTGCAGCCGTAGTCCGGCTCGGCCACGTGCCCGCACTGCCCCGTACCGTCGCAGGCGTCGGTGGTGCAAAGCGTACCGTCGGCCGCGCAGGCCGTTCCGGCGGGCCGGAAGGCGCAGGTGGCCGAGCAACACCCCCCGCTCGCCCCGTTTCCCGCTCCCTGGTCGCACTCCTCGAGCGCCTCGACGAGGCCGTTGCCGCAGATCGGCCCGCCGCCCAGGACGAACGGCGAGAAGCTCTGCACCCGCGCGCAGATGCGGTTGCCGACCGCATCGACGCTGTCGGTGCGATCGACGAAGCTGCCGCCC
Source organism: uncultured delta proteobacterium (assembly GCA_963851365.1). Lineage (GTDB taxonomy): Bacteria > Desulfobacterota > Binatia > DP-6 > DP-6 > CAVQLX01. The sequence goes on from CAWKPA010000005.1 coordinate 774,295, forward strand.
TCCTCGTGCAACACCTGGAGGACCGCTCCGCAGGCCGCCGACGGCGTCTCGCAGATGCTCGTCCCGTCGACCACGCCGTCGTCGTCCGCATCCGGATACGGGAAGCAAACGACGCGGTCACCGGTGACGGTCGCGTCGGTCCGCACGTCGTAGAACAGCGGCGTGGCGAGCAGCTGGAAACTCGCGGGCAGCTCGCCGTCGGCGGAGTCGAGCAGCGTCACGTCGACCGTACCCGGCTGCGCCACCGCGTCGAAGGTGATCGTCACGCCGTCGAGCGGCTCGACCGTCTGCGCCGTCCCGGTCTCGACCGCATTGCGCAGCATCACGAACGCGCAGGTACTGACGAACGTGGGCAGATCGAGACAGGCCTGATCGGCGGGATCCAGGAAGGTCACGCCCTGCACCGCCGTCGTGCCCTCGATCCGGGTCGCACGGCCGGCGCCGTCGGTCATCGTGATGGTGCCGGTCGTCCGATAGGGGTTGATGATGGTGGCCGCGGGACTGGCGCCGGCGCACGAGAAGAAGTCGAACGGCGTGGCGAAGTGGCGGGTGGCAACCGACAGCTCGAGCGGGTTCGCCGGCTGCGCGTAGCTGGTCCCCGACACCAGCCCGGGGCGGACGTCGTACTCGCAGGTCGCGATCACCCGCAGCCCGCCGCCGAGGGCGATCGTGCCGCAGGACGTGGAAGTCGTGAAGCCGCCCGCAACCGCGCCGGTCAGCACGTCTTCGCTGAACGCCCCCGGGTTCGTGGTGACGACGCCGTCGCCGCAGTCGGTGTTGATCTGCCAGTTGCCGGTGATGTCCAGCTCGGATGCCCGCAGCGGGGTTCCGGCGAGGGCAAGTGCGACGACGACGACGGCGGCCCAACCGTTCGGGGCGGCCACCTCAGCGGCCCGCCTCGCCGTGCCGCCCCGCCAGTGCCGCTCCGATCGATCGCACGAGATCATCGACCGCGTCACCGCGACGGAGGAATGTCGTATCGAGCCAGCGCTCAACGAGCTCCCGCGCCTCGGCGAGGTCGGATTCCGGCACCCCTTCCGCGACGATCGGCGAGAAGGCAAACGGCGTGACCAGCAGCGTGACGTGTGTGCGTGACATATCCCACCATGGAGCAAGCCGCGCGCCAGGCGTCGGGGCCCGCACCTCGGGGCCCGTCCGATCGCTCCGGCATGAAGCGTATCGGTACGCTATGAACACCTCTTCATAGAGCGCCGGATCAACCTCCTCGACACCAAGCAATTTCCTTGACCGGCGGGGTCCGCTGTGCGAGCCGTAGGGGATGCGCGTCCGGCCCCTCGTGCTCCTACTGCTCGCGCTCGGGGCCCACTCCGCCCTCGCCGTCTGCGACGCCATCCCCGGCGCGCAGGGCAGCTTTCGGGGCGCGCTCGGCGCCATCGATCGGCCATTCGCGCGGCCCGGCGATCCGGTCGAGCTCCGATTGGATCCCACGTGCCATGGCACCTCCGCTGGACTGGACGCAATCGCGTCGAATCACGTCGTCACCATCCTCTTCCAGCCGCCGGCCGGCGTGCCCACGGCGGTCGTGCTCGCCCCCGACTGCCTCGGCTTCGCCACCGCGCGCGACCGCTGCGAGGTGCAACTCGGCGGCGGCATCGCCACCTGCGTCTCCGCCGGGGACGCCGTGTCGGCCGTCGAGCGCGACGGCGTCCGCCGTTTGGTCGTTCGGTTCCCCGACACCGACGCGCTCGTCGTGACGCCAGGCGATCCGTCCAGCGCCGCCGACGGGCGCACGCTCACCGGGCCGGCCACGATCGCGGTCACCCGGACGGGGGATGACCTGCCCTGCGGCCTCGCCGCCGGCGCGCACTGCCGCGATACCTTGGGACTCGTCGCCTGCGTCGACGAGCTGTACGTGGACGACGGCGCATGCGACGACGTCCCGCACCGAGTCTTCGGCCACTTCACGGCCCTCCCCCCCGCCAACGACTTCGGCGCGCTCTGCACCGACCCGGACCCGCCCTGCACCGGGCAGGCGCAGGAGGTGCGGCTCACCGTCGACGGCGCGGGCAACCTGCTCGTTCCGATGGACTGGCGCCGCGTCCTCGTGCGACGCGCCGAGGTGCCGGTGCCACGGCTGCTGCGCGCGGCCGTCACGCTGGAGGCGTTCGAGGGCAGTGGCGTCCCCGTGCGGCTCCCCGACGAATCGCCCCTCGGCTCCTTCTCGCTTCGCGGCACGCAACTGCCGCCGCTGTTCACGCCGCAGCGGGAGCCCGACAGCGACGCGCTGGCCCTGTTCGGCACGGCGGACGCCCCGGAGGGCGTGCTCCGCATCGCCCGCACCCGCGCCTGTGCGGGCGGCGACCTGGCGGGACGTCCATGCGACCGCGACGCGCAGTGTCCCGGCGGCGCGTGCGGCAACGGACTCTTCGATTTCGCCACCCGGCTGCTCGGCGGTTCGGGCCCGATCGTGCTCCGCCGGAACGCCTGCCTGGGCGGGTCGCGCCCGCTCGGGGCCTGCACGAGCGCAAGCGAGTGCCCCGGCGGCCAGTGCGTCACCCTCCAGGCGGAAGCGCGCGACCCCGTGCCGCTCGACGGCCTGCGCGCGGCCGACGCGGGCTATGCCTTCGTCGTGAACGAGACGCTGGTCGGCGACGACCGCAACGGCGACGGCGACAGCACGGATGACGTCGTGCAGCTGGCCGACGAGCAGACCGGACTCCTCCTGCCGATCGGAGACGGGAGCGCCGGACGCGCCGTGGTGCGGCTCCGCCGGCCGCCGTTCAGCAGCCCCGCGGTCGCCGCGGCGGGCGACCTGGTCGCCTTCCTGGAGCCCGAGGCGCTGCAAGGCAACCGAGACGCCAGTGGCGACGGCGATCGCGCCGACACCGTGCTGCGCGTCTTTCGGCTCGGTGGCGCCACCGCCGTCGACGTGACCGGCGGCATGCTGACGGCCGACGCCGCTCCGGTGATCGACGGCGAGCCCCTCGCCCTCTCGGCGGGCCGCGTCTTCTTCCGCACCTCCGAGGCGGCGCAGGCGCGCCGGACCACCACCGTCGTCAGCCTGCGGCAGTCGGGCGAGCCCGACGGCGACGCGAATCTGCTCCGCAGCTCGCAGGCCGTGTCGGCCGACGGCCGCATCGTCACCTTCGCCACCGGCGACGAGTTCGTGGTGCCGGGCGACGTCCACTGCGAACCGTCGGGACTGTGCCGCGACGTCTTCGCGATCGACCGCGACGCCGACGGCGACGGCCGATTCGATCCGCCGGGTGCCATTGCGGTGACGCGGGTGAGCGCGGCCGAGGCGCTGGCGCCCGCCACCGTCTCCGCGGTCTCGGCCGACGGCAGCACCGTGGCCTTCATCAGCCCGGCGGCCACGCTGGTGGCGGGCGACACCAACTGGGCGCCGGACGCGTTCGTCTGGGACCGGGCCACCGGGGTCGTCAGTCGCGTGAGCCTCGGGCCCGGCGGCGCGCAGAGCGTCGGCGGGGTCATCGACGCGCCGTACGCCCTGGCCATTTCGGCCGACGGCCAGGTGGTGGCCTTCGCGAGCTTCGCGCCCGATCTCGTGCCCGGCGACGGCAACGGCGTGGCGGACGTCTTCGTGCACGACCGGCGCAACGGCGTGACCGAACGGGCGAGCGTCGCCACTGGGGGGCTCGAAGGCGACGGCGGGTCCTTCCTGCCGGGCTTCTCCGCGCTGGGGCTGTCGGCCGATGCCCGTCTCGTCGCCTTCGACAGCGACGCCACCAATCTGGTGCCGGGCGACCAGAACGGCGCGGCCGACGTCTTCGTCCGCGACCGCCTGGCGGGCAGCACCACCCGGGCGAGCGTCGGCGTCCTCGGCGAAGAGGCCAATGCCGCCGCGCGCGCCCCGGCGATCGCGCCGGACGGCAGCGCCGTCGGGTTCACCAGCGTGGCCACCAACCTGGTGCCCGGTGTCACCCGGGGCCTGGCGGAGGTCTACGTGCACGACCTCGCCGCCCGCGTCACCGAGGTGGCCAGCGTCGCATCCGACGGCGCGCCGGCCGACTCGTCGTCGAGCGAGATCGCGTTCTCGGCCGACGGCCGGTTCATCGCGTTCGCGAGCCGCGCCGCCACGCTGGTCCCCGACGACCGCAATGCCATGCAGGACGTCTTCGTGCGCGACCGCGCGACCGGACTCACCGAGCGGGTGAGCCTCACCTTCGACGGCCGCGAAGTGCCGCGGCCGCCCGTCGGCATCGCCGAGGCGGTGACGCCGTCGCTCACCGCCGACGGCCGCACCGCGGTCTTCGTCCACACCGAAGACCTCGCCGAGGGCATCATGCGGCAACGGGCGGTGTTCGTGCGCCAGCCCGATCCGGCCGACGCGGCGGCCGACCTGTCGGGCGACGGGCTCCTCGACGACACGGTGCTCCAGGTGCTCGAGCCCGGCGCGGCGCCGCGGACGGTCTGCCCGGCCGAGCAGGTGGCGGTCGCCGAGGGGGCGGCCGCGTTCCTCCGTCCGGAGCAGGCGGGCGCGGCGACGGGCTGCCCGGCTGGACCGGACCTGAACGGGGACGGGGACGCCCGCGACCTGGTCGTGCATCTGGCGCCGCGCACCGGGCCGGTCGCGAACCTCGGGCTGGCGGCGCGCGCCGTCGCCATGTCGCCCGCGTGGGTGGCGGCGCTGGTGTCCGAGCAGGACCAGGGGGGCGTGGACCGCAACGGCGACGGCGACGCCGACGACCTCGTGGCGGCGGTGCACCCGGCCGCTGGACCCGGCGCCGGCTGGGCCAACCTCGGCCAGGCGGCGACTCGCGTCGTCGTCCGCGGCGATCGCGTGATCCTCGCCACGCCCGAAGGCGCGCAGGGCGTCGATCTCAACGGTGACGGCGACCGCAGCGACACCGTGATCCAGATCGGTCGCGCCGGCACCGCATCGGCCACGAACCTGCGCTTCGCCGTCGAGGACTTCGTCGCCAGCGACACGCTGGTGGCCTTCCGCGTCCGCGAAGGCGCGCAGGGCGGCCGCGACCTGAACGGCGACGGCGACGCCGCCGACGACGTGCTGTTCGTCTTCGACCTGCGCGACGATGGGCTGCTGGAAACCGGTCAGGCGGTGACGCCCTGCCGACTCGAGGCGTGCGACCCGCGCCTGCCGTACCGCCCGCTGGTCGACACCGTGCGCTTCCTCACGCTCGAGGAGGCGCAGGGCGCGGACCTCACGGGTGACGGCGACCGCGACGATCTGGTCCTGCAGACGTTCGCCGTCACAGCAGCGCCCGCGACGGCAACCGCCCGCACCCTGCGCGCGGCCGGCGAGAACGGCCGACCCGGCGCTCTCGCCACCCTGGCGGCGGTGGCCGCGGGGCGCTGCGCGTCGTCCGGCGTCGCGTGCGGCAACGACGAAGCCTGCGGGATGGACGACCGTTGCATCGTTCCGCCCGGCCGGTGCGTCGCCGATCTCGGCACACCCTGCCGCCCGGGTGACGCCGACGACTGCGGCCCGGATCAGTTCTGCGGCAGCGACCCGCCGGCCCCGGACCGCACGACCTGCCGGCGGCGGAGCGGCGAGTGCACCGCCGTCGCCGACTGCGCGGGCGGCGAGACCTGCGTGGGGGACGGACAGCAGTTGCAGCGGCTCGCGGCGCCCTTGTCCGACGACCGTCGCGCGGCGAGCGCCCTGCCGGCGGTCGGCCGCTGTGTGGACGTCGCGACCGGCCAGGCGGGCGGCCCCTGCCGCCGCGACGCCGAGTGTCCGGGCACGGCCGCGTGCCGCGCCGACCTCGTCACCGCGGGACTGGCCGACCGCGACGGCGACGAACTGCCCGACGCGGTCGACGTCTGTCCCGACGTCGCGGACCCGGCGCAACGCGACACGGATCGCGACGGCATCGGCGACGCCTGCGATCGCCGCACGGCCGGCAATGGCGTCCGCGAGGCCGGCGAGGATTGCGACGGCGCGGACGACGCCGCGTGTCCGGGCCAGTGCCAGCCCGACGCCCAGTGCCGCTGCCAGAACTCGGCGCCCGGCCGCATCCGCGTCCGGGCGAGCCGCCGGCGCAACCTGGCCGTGCGGGCCACCCTGCCGCTCGGCGACTACGACGGCGGCGAGATCCGTGTGCGCCTGGACGACGGCGCGGGCCGCGCCATCGTCGCGGGCGGCGTCGCCGGCGTGCCTGCCCTCGTGCCCGGCGTCTCCTGGTCGGCCGCCGGCAAGGGCAGCGGCCTCACCCGGGTGCAGGTGAAGCGGCTCCGCACACCCGGCATGTACCGCGTGCGACTGACCGGAGAGCGCTGGTTGCCGGCCGGAGCGCCGCTCTGGGCGCGCGTGACCTTGACCGCCGGCGGCCGTTGCTTCGCGACCGAACGCCGCCGCATCCCACCGGTGCCCCCGACGACCGTGCCGACGACCACCACCAGCACCACCACGAGCACGACCGCGACCTCGACGACGACGACCACCACCACCCTGCCCGCCGGCGACTGCTGCGGACCGCACCGGATGGTGCTGGAAACCACGACGGGCGGCCGCTTCCAGCTGGGCGCCTCGCCGGCCGTCGACCTCCCCGCCGGCACGCGCATCGTCCTCGACGTCGGCCCGCCCGACGCGCAATGCCGCCACGCCGTCACCATCCCGCCGGGCGGCTTCGAGATGCCGCCCTTCTGCGTCGGCTTCCTGCCCTGGACGGCCGACGTCATCGCGCGCGGCTGCACCGGCGGCGATGCGCTGGGGCGCGGCACGGCCTGGGACGGCAACGCCCTCGCGCCCGATCCGGACATCCGGGTGGTCGGCGACACCCGCGACGGCATCTGCAACCCGCCGGGCGAAGCGTGCGTGCGGCAGGAGCTGGAAGCCGGCGGCAACCAGTTCGGCGCCGATGTCTCCTCCGTCGGCGACGGCGTGCCGAACCCGCGCGGTGTGCACCTGGCAGTCGAGCTGCCGGTCGTGCAGGCGTTGTGGGACCCGAGGGAGCCGGACGGCGGCGCCGAGGTCTGCCTCGATCCCGACGGGCGCAAGAACTTCGGGGAAGGGGTGAGCGAGATCTTCACCATGCTGCGGCTCACCACCGGAACGGCGACGGCGTCGTTCATCGACCGCAACGCCGACGGCTGCAGCCAGGCCGGGGCCAGCGGGCCGAGCGCCACGGTGTTCGGTGCGCCAGCGAGCGGCCCGTGCTGTCAGGTGGGCCAACGGCTCACACTCGCAGCCGCGGGCGCCGAGTATACCGGCCGCGACTTCCTGGGCGACGTGGTGGCGACGGCGTCGATCCCGGCGGTGGTGACGGCGTGCGAGGCGTCGCCCGGCCTCTCGACCTGCGAGGCGGTACGCGGCGGCGGCCGCGTGGTGTCCGCGCAGTCGTCGCACGGGGACGACGCGCATGGCGTGGTGTCTGCCGGCGGCGGCACGGTGGTCGGCGTGGGCCGCGTGCAGGCGCTCGACCGGAGCATCTCGCCGCCGCGCGTCCGCGGCGGCGTCGGCGCCGTACGCCTGCTCCCCGACGGCCGGATCGACACCAGCTTCGGCACGGAGGGCACGGGCCGCGTGCGCATCGCCCCGGACGGCGACGTCGCCGAGGTCGGCGGCGCGGCACGCGACGGCGACGGCCGCATCGTCGCGGTCGGGGTGCTCGACATCGACGGCGCGTCCGACATGCTCCTCCTGCGGCTCAGCCCCGGCGGCGCGGTAGAGTCCGGACTTCGGGCAATCGGGCATCGTGCGCACGCGGATCTTCGGCCGCAGCCGGGCCCACGCCGTCGCCCTGCTGCCGGACGGGCGCATCGTGGTGGCGGGCGACGCGACGGCGGGCCAGAGCGACTTCGCGGTGGTCCGCCATCTCCCGGGCGGTGGCCTCGATCCGACCTTCGGCGTCGGCGGCGTCGTGACGACGGACTTCGCCGGGCTGGAGGATTCCGCGCGCGCGGTGGCGGTGATGCCCGACGGCCGCATCGTCGTCGCCGGCGGCGCCCGTCAGTCGAACGACCTCGGCGACTTCGCCCTCGCCCGCTTCCTCCCCGACGGCTCGCTCGACCCGACCTTCGGCACGTTCGGCCGCGTCGTCACCACGATCGGCCCCGGTCCAGACCACGTTCGCGCCATCGCCCTGCTCGACGACGGCGGCATCCTGGCGGCCGGCGAATCGCGCCCCGCCCCTTACGAGGCGAGCGAGGCCGTCGTCGCCCGGTACCGTCCCGACGGCTCGCTCGATCCAGCATTCGGCGCCGGCGGCATCGCGCGGCCCCACACGGGCGGCGTCGACAGCTCGGTGAACGCCCTGCTCCTCCTTCCCGACGGCCGCCTTCTCTTCGCCGGCGCCCACACCGCGCTCGAGGCCCGCGCCATCGGCGGCGAGCGGATCGAGCCGTCCTGGAAGTGGATCGTCGCCCGCCTCGACACCGCGACCGGCGCCCTCGACCCGACCTTCGGCACGGCCGGGGTCACCGCGACGGCCTTCGGCGGGTTCGAGGACCGCGCCTTCGGGCTCGCGCTTCTGCCCGACGGCCGACTGGTCGCCGCGGGCGGGTACGACCAGAACGGCAACAACGGCTACGAGCACGATTTCGCGTTCGCCCGCTACCTGCCGGACGGCCGCATCGACAGCAGCTTCGGCGGCGAGTGCGCGTGGGAGGTGGAGCCGTTCGTGCGGCTCCGGCCGTAACCGTCGCGGGTGCGCTACTCCCCGGTCATGCCGCAGCGCTGCATCTTGAGCAGGAGGCCACGATAGGTGAGCCCGAGCTGGCGCGCCGCGTGGGTCTTGTTGCCGCCGCTCGCCGCCAGCGCCCGATCCACACACTCGCGCTCGAACTGGCGCACCGACGCGGCGAGCGTGCCCGCGGTAACGGTCCCGGGCGGGACGGCGGCGGGCAACCGCTCGAAGAGGTCCTCCGGGGATATCTGCTCGTCCGGCGGACAGAGCAGCAGCGCGCGCTCGATCAGGTTCTCGAGCTCTCGGATGTTGCCCTCGTAGTCGTGGGCCTGGAGGGCCGCCGTGGCTTCGGGGCTGAACCCCGCGCCAGGCTTGCGGAGCTTGCGCGCGATGCGTCGCAGGAGGTGCTCGGCCAGCAGCGGGATGTCCTGGGGCCGCTCCACCAGCGACGGCACGCGGATGGGAAACACGCGCAGCCGGTGGTGCAGGTCCTTGCGGAACCGGCCTGCCCGGACCTCGGCGTCGAGGTCCCGGTTGGTGGCGGCGATCACGCGCACGTCGACGTGGAGGGGCCGGGTCGCGCCGACCGGCATGATCTCCCCCTCCTGCAGGACCCGCAGCAGGTGCACCTGCAACGCCGGGCTCGCTTCGCCGATCTCGTCGAGGAAGATCGTGCCGCCGTGGGCGATCTCGAACAGCCCTTTCTGGTCGGCGGCGGCGCCCGTGAACGAGCCGCGCTTGTGGCCGAAGAGCGTGCTCGCCAGCAGGCTCTCGGTCAGCGTCCCGACGTTCACCGGCACGAAGAGCCGCCCCGCCCGCGGGCTCTCCTCGTGGATGGCGCGGGCCACCAGCTCCTTTCCCGTGCCGGTGCCGCCCTCGAGCAACACGGTGGTGGGCGACGACGCGACCACCCGCGCCTGCTCGACCACACGGCGGATGGCGGGGCTCTCGCCCACGATGGCGCGGAAGCCTCCGCCGTCCGCCGTCCGGCTCCGCAAGAACACGTTCTCGGCCGACAGCCGCTCGTTGGCCGCCGCCAGCTCGCGGACCAGGCGCTCGTTCTCCGCGGCGAGCCAGGCCGCGCGACGCCGCAGCTGGAAGGTTTCGACGGCGCTGCGGATGACGCCGCGCAGCTCCGGCGGGTCGAACGGCTTCGGAATGTACCGCAGGACGCATCCCAGGTTGATCGCGCCCACCAGCGACTCGATGTCGGTGTAGCCGGTCAGGATGATCGGGATGATGTCGGGACGGATCTCGCGCGCCCGGGCGATCACCTCCAGACCCGTCATGCCGGGCATGCGCTGATCAGCCACCAGCACGCCGACGTCGTGGCGCCGCAGGAGCTCGATCGCCCGCTCGCCACCGGGGGCGGTGTGGACGTCGAACTCCTGGCCGAAGTTCAGCTCGCAGATGTCGAGGATGTCCGGCTCGTCATCGACGAACAGCACGGGACAGGCACGATGGTCGATCGGGTCGGACACGGCGAGCGCGAGCCCCGATCTAGCCAGGTGCGCCAGGCCGGTGTCAAGAACGCGCGGTGTGTTCCGGCGCCGGGCGCCGCAGCGGCAGCACGACGGTGAACGTGCTGCCCGCGCCGGGAGCGCTTCGGACGTCGATGCGGCCGCCGTGGCGGTCGACAATGCCGTGGGCGATCGACAGGCCGAGCCCCGTGCCGTCACCCGGCCCCTTGGTGGTGAAGAAGGGGTCGAAGATGCGCGGCAGGAGATCGGGAGCGATGCCGCCGCCGTCGTCTCGCACCGCGACGCGCACGGCGTCGCCGGCGGCCTCCGAGCTGATGCGGATGGTGCCCCGCCCCGGGATGGCGTCGCACGCGTTCGCCAGCAGGTTCATCCACACCTGGTTCATCTCGTCCGGCACCACCTCGACCGGCGGCAGCGTGCCGTACTCGCGCACCACGGTGATGCGGTCGCCGAGCCGGGGCTCGAGCAGCCGCAGCGTGACGTCGATGCCCTCGTGCAGGTCGATCGCCCGGGCCCGGGAATCGCCCTGGCGGGAAAAGGTGCGCAGGTCGCGCACGACGTCGGCGGTCCGGACGGCGCCGCGCGCGATCGCTTCAACCGCCCGTCCGGCCCGGGTGACGGCGCGTTCGAGGTCGGCCTCCGGATGCGCGTCGGCGAAGCGCCGCATCGTCCGGACCGCGTCCCGCAGCGGGTCGATGCCGCCCACGATGAAGCTCACCGGATTGTTCATCTCGTGCGCCACGCCCGCCACCAGCACACCCAGCGACGCCATCTTCTCCTGGTGCACCAGTTGCGCCTGCGTCGCCTGCAACTGGTCGTACGCCTGCGCCAGCGCCGCGGTGCGCGCCTCCACCTTTTCCTCCAGCTCGGCGTTGGCCCGCTCGAGCGCCTGGTACGAGCGGGCGTTGCCGACGGCGATCGCGGTCTGGGCCGCCAAGGTCTCGAGCAACTCGACGTCGTCGCGACTGAAGGCGCGGCCCGATCGCGGCCGGGCGAGCGCGAAGGCGCCGATGACGCGCCCGCCCAGGTTGAGCGGCACCACCAGGTCGGCGTCGAGCACCGCCGCGTCCGCGGATGCCGGATCGTCCCCCTCCCTCGGCCGCGGCGGGGCCCAGGACCGTTCCGGGGACGCTTCGAGTCGCTGGCGCAAGGCCGCGCACGGCGGCGTCGCGCGCTCGTGCATGCCGGTGTCCGTGAACTCGCGGCATTCCGCCGTCCCGTCGGACCAGAGCAGGACGCGCATCGAGCCGAGTTGCAGGCCGTCGGTCAGCGTGTGGCCGACCCGGCGGACGATCTCGTCCAGGTCGAGCAACGAGGTCAGCTCGCCGCTCAGCCGGCTCACGGTGCGCCGGTAGTCGAGCCGGCCGCGCGCGAAGACGCGGTCGATCGTGTCCTGGAGCAGTCGGCGCAGCGGTTGGAAGACCAGCGCCGTCAGCGCCGCGAAGGCGACGATGACGACGGGATTGGCGGCCGGCGTCGACTCCGGACGCAGCAGCGCGGCCAGCGCGACGATCGCGGCGTAGAGCGCGCCGATGCCTCCGGTGAGGAGCGCATAGACGAAGAAGCGCCGCACCAGGACGTCGATGTCGAAGAGATCGTGGCGGACGATGGCGTACGCCACGGACAGGAAGAAGAGGAGCGGCGTGACCGCGACCAGGTTCAGCGGGAAGCGCCCGTTCCCGAGCGTGTGGTCGACGAAGGCGAACAAACCGACCAGCGACCCGGCGACGAACCCGGGCACCACCGAGCGCAGCTGGGGCCGGACGTCTGGCGTGCGGTTCTCGCGCCAGGCCCGCGCGAACAGGGCCAGGATGCCGACGATGCCCACGGCGCTGAAGACGAAGTCGGCATAGATCGGCCCCAACCAGGGCGGCTCGTGCAGGAAGCCGCCCAGCGTCCAGACCGCCAGCCCCCCCGCGATCACGTAGGGCACCACCAGCAACGCCCGATGCCGCTGCACCGCCGGATGGACGACCGGGAACACCAGCCCCAGGTGGAGGAAGGTGGCCGGGAAGAACGCCTGCGCCAGCAACTGCAGCTCGAGCACGGGCCACCCGGCGGGCAGATAGAGCGCGCCACCACTCGAACCGAAGAGTCCGGTGACGACGCCGAAGATCAGGAACGCGAGCGCCGCCTGCGTGCGCGGTTGCAGCAGCGCGACGACGATGCCCGCCAGGACCGAGACGAGGCCGAAGACGGCCATGGCGCCGACGGTGAGCGCCCAGTCCTGCCAGCCGAACCGCATGGCCGGCACGACGCGCTCGAGCACCCGGCCATCCCGCTCCAGCGTGTAACGGACGGGCGTACCTGGCGTGAGCCGCAAGACACGGCTGTAGACGTCGGCCGCGCAGCGCACGGGAACGCCGTCGACCGCCGTGACCCGCGAGAGGAACGGCACGCCCGCCTGGATTCCGGTCCACTCGTAGAGCCCGGCGGTCGGGACGACGGCGTTGCGCAACACGAAGAAGCCCGGGAAGGTCCGGCCGGGCCACGCCAGCGTGCTCGCGCAGCAGGCCAGGGCGATCGGCACGGCCACCACCGTCGCCAGGAGCGCCGGCCATCGGACGAGCCACTGTCGCAACGGGCGCCGTTGCGGCGCCGGCCGTGCAAGGGGTCGCTCCGCGGGGGCGACCGCCTCGGATGTGAGCGGGATCCGGGCCACTTGAGTCTTGGTGATTCTAAGCAAACCGGGCTCCACTGCGCACGCCCCGTGCCGTCGCCCAGGGGGGACCTGGCTATGAACGCCGCTTCACAGCGGATCGCCCGCCCGCGCGACCCCGGGTGATTGACCCTCCGGGGCGCGGGCGCTAGGCGGAGCGCCGTGCCCGCGCCCCACGGCGACCTCCAGCGTGCCCGCCGAACGGGGTGACCGTGCGGGTGCTGGCCGTCCTCGTCTCCGCCGTCCTGTGGACGCGCGCCTTTCCGCCGCACGACTGGTGGCCGCTCGCCTGGATCGGCATCGCGCCGTTCCTCGTCGCGGTGCGCGCGGCCCCGGGCGCGCTGCGGGCCGCGGGCCTGGCCTGGCTCTGGTGCACGGCCTTCGCATGGTGCGTCGGCGCGTGGCTGCCGCGCGGCGTGATGCAGTACTTCGGGCAGCCCGCCGCGGTCGGCGGCGCCTTCTTCCTCGGCACCGCCACGCTCACCGCAGGCTTGCACTACATGGGATTCGCCCTGGTCTACCGGGCGCTGGCGCGGCGGTGGACCGCCGCCCTGCCCCTGCTGGCGGCGGCCGCGTTCGTCGCGGCCGAAGCGGCGCGCGTCCGCGGGCCGGGCGGCGATCCCTGGGGGCTGGTCGGCTACTCGCAGCTTGGCTGCACCGCCTTGCTGCAGATCGCCGCGATCACCGGCGTCTACGGCGCGAGCTTCGTGGTGGTCGCCGTGAACGCGGCGATCGCCGAGCTGTGGCTCGCGCGGCGCACGCGCCGGGTGACCGCGCCGGCGCTCCGCGGCGCCGGCGCGGTCGCGGCGCTCGCGCTGGCGGTGCTGCTGGCGGGCGCGCTGCGCCTCCGGCAATCCGCCGGGGCGGGCGTCGCACCGGGCCCCGGCTCCATCGCCGTCGTCCAGGGCGACGTCGATGTCGGCGCCCAGTGGAGCCCCGCGGACTACGGCCGGAACCTCGCGCAGTATCTTCGCCTCACGAGCGGCGCGCTCGACACGGCGCCCGCGTCGCTGGTGATCTGGCCCGAGAGCGCCATGACGTTCTTCCTCGACGAGGAGCCGGCGTACCGGCGGACCCTGGCCGGGGTGCTCGGCCCGCACGGCGCCCAGCTGCTCGCCGGCGCCCCGCGGGCCGCCGACGCACGCCACGCGACCTTTGCGAACAGCGCCTTCCTCCTGGCCCCCGACGGCACGATCACCGCCCGCTACGACAAGGAACGGCTGCTGCCGTTCGCCGAGTACTTCCCGCTCTCCCTCGACCTGCTGCGCCGCCGCTTCGGCCGGGTACGGCAGTTCAGCCCGGGCGATGCGACCGCACCGCTCGACACCGCGGCCGGCCGCGCCGGGGTGCTGATCTGCAATGAAGGGTTCTACGGCGACCTGGCCTCGGCGCGCGTGCGCGCCGGCGCCACGCTGCTGGTGAGCCTCGCCAACGACACCTGGGTCTCCGACGCGCAGTTCGCCCGAATGGCGCTCGACATGACGCGCGTGCGGGCCGTCGAGCAGCGCCGCTGGCTCGTGCGCGCGTCCACCTGGGGTCCGTCGGCGCTGGTCGACCCGTTCGGACGCATGACCGCCGTCACGGCGCCCGACACCGCCGCCGTCGTGGCCGGCGCCGTCGAGCCGCTGGGCGGCGTCACCCCCTACGCGCGCTTGGGCGACGCCTTCGCCATCGCCTGCACCCTCGTCGCAATGGCCGCGCTCGCCGCGCGCCGCCGAGCGTGACCAGCCGGCTACAGGTCGCCGAGTCGGCGGAGCTTCGCCTTCACCTCCGCGAGAACCGGACGAGGCAGCACGCCGAGCCGTCGCTTCAGGCGCGCGTTGTCGATGGCGCGACTCTGGTCGATCATGATCTCGCAGTCGGCGGTGTTCCCCGCCAGTCCGCTCGGCAACACCACGCGCAGCAAGTTGTCTCCGACGAGCCTCGTCGTGCACGGGAGCACCCAGGTGGACGGATGGCCGACGTGGCTCAGAAGGTCCGTCTGGATCACGAGGACTGGGCGGACCTTGCCGGAGTCCGTCCCACGGCGTGGGCTCAGATCGGCCAGGTACATACCGCCGTGCTCCACCCGCACGGTCAGTCGATTCCTTCGCCGGTCAGATGATCCAGTGCTTCGATTTCGACGAGCGTCCCCGCACGGACGGCACGGGAAGCCTGGCGGTACGCATCCTTGATGGCCGCGCGGAAATCCGGGACGTCCCCGCAACGTCGCCGCGCCGACCCGGTGCACGGCGCGCGGCGCGTTCGTACCAATCGCCGGCCTGCTCTGCTAGGGTCGGCCGCGCATGGACTTCTCTTTCTCCGCCGCCGACCAGGCCTTCGCCGACGAAGCGCGCGGCTGGCTCGAACGGAACCTCCCCGACACGTGGCGGCGGGACCACTGCTGGACGCGCGTCGAGGACCCGATGTGGATCCACGTGGCCCGGCAGTGGCAGCGCCGGCTGTTCGACGGCGGCTGGGCCGCCATCTCGTGGCCGCACGAGCACGGCGGGCGCGGCGCCACCGTGGTGGAACGCTGGTTCTTCGATCAGGCGCTGGACCAGGTGGGCGCGCCCCGCCCGCCCGCGCAGTCCTATGTCGACCTGATCGGCCCGGCGTTGCTGCAGCACGGCACGCAGGCGCAGCGCGACCGCTTCCTCCGCCCGATGGTGAACGGTGACGAGCTCTGGTGCCAGGGCTTCTCCGAACCGGGCGCCGGCTCCGACCTGGCGGGACTCCGCACCAAGGCCGAGCGGCGCGGCGACGAGTACGTCGTGAACGGGCAGAAGGTCTGGACCAGCCATGCGGACATCGCCGATTGGTGCTTCCTCCTCTGTCGCACCGAACTCGACCAGCCGAAGCACAAGGGCATCAGCCTGCTGCTGGTCGACATGAAGACACCCGGCATCACCGTGCGCCCGCTGCGGCAGATGACCGACGACGCCGAGTTCTGCGAGGTCTTCTTCGAGGACGTGCGCGTGCCCGCGTCGCACCTGCTGGGCGCGCCCGGCGCGGGCTGGAACATCGCGATGGGCATCGTGGCGCACGAGCGCGGCCCCATGTGGACCTTCATCTTCCAGCGCAAGATTCGCCGCGCGCTGAGCCAGCTGATCGGGCTGGTGCGCGAGCACCCGGCGACCGGCGAGGCGTTGCGCGACCCGCTGGTCCGCCAACGCCTGGCGCAGGCCCACATCGAGGTGGAACTCCTGCGGCTGTCCGGCTACCGGAGCCTCACCACGCTGCTCCGCACCGGGCATCCCGGCCCGGAGAGTTCGCTCGAGAAAGTGCTCGGCAGCGAAACCGACCAGCGCCTGCAGGACCTGGCGCTCGATCTCTTCGGATCGTACGGCGGCCTGCGCGACGGCCCGGGGGCGCTCGCGGACGGTGCGATCCCCCGCCAGTTCCTCTACGCGCGCTCCGAGACCATCATGGGCGGCACGTCGGAGATCCAGCGCAACGTGATCGCGCAGCGCATCCTCGGCCTGCCGCGCTGAACCGTCGCCCGGCGCCCCTCAGCCGCCCCAGTTCGACACATCGACGCCGAGCGCCTTGACGCCGGCGATCACCCGCGACGGGATCAGCGGCACCGGCTCCCAGTCGTAGCGGTGCATGCGGTTCTCGCCGGTGCCGGCGACGAACCGGCCCGCCTGGGCGAGCGTGAACAGCACGCCCCGGCGGGCGACCTGACGTTCGTAGGCCAGCGCGTGGTCGGCGTCGAGCACGAAGTTCATGGAGTCGCACATGCAGACGATGTCGGCGGCGTTCCACTCGCGCGGCGTCGTGCTGACGTGGATCAGCGGCTCCGGGCCGGTCAGCGGGCCGACCGCACCGTCGCGCGCCGCCAGCGCGATCGGAGCGAGGCAGCAGGCGCAGTAGGACTCGAGCCGCAGCTCGATGCCGGCAAAGGGCGGCATCGTCGAGATCGCGATCGATTCCATGGCGCAGCCGGCCCAACAGTGGAACCGGCCGTCGCGGTACACCTCGACCTGGCTCGGGTAGCTGGAGAACGGCTGGCACTTGAGGATGGCCGGCTGGTTGGTGCGCTGATCGATCGTCAGGATCAATCCGAGATCGAGTTCGCGGTAGACCTCGACCAGCCGCACGCGGTCGAGCCCGGTGGCCTCGTGCATGGCGCGGAGATTCGGGCCGCGGCCATGGGCGCACCAGTGCTCGTAGATGCGCTGGCGCACGCGCTTCGCGTCGTCGCTGAACTGGAAGGCCGGGACTTGTTGCGGCATGGCGATCTCCTCGTGGGCTAGGGCGCGACGCCGAACAGGGTCGCGAAGGCGTCCTCGGCCTGCGCCACCACCGCGGCGAGCGGCGTCCGCCACAACTCGGCCGCGTACGCCGCGGTGCCGGCGACGTCGGCCGGCTCGCTGCCGCGCGCCCGGTCGGGACTGAGATAGGGACAATCGGTTTCGAACAGCAGCCGCTCGCGCGGCAGCGTCTCCAGCATGCGGGTGAAGCTTTCCGAGCGGCGGGCGTTGGCGGGGATGGAGAACCACTGCCCCGGGGCGGCGGCGATCTGGCGCGCCAGCGCCACCTTGCCGCCGAAGCAGTGCCAGCAGACCCGCGTGGCGCCCAGCTCGCCGAGGATTTCGAAGGCGCGGCGTTCGCGCTTGCGGGTGTGGACGATGATCGGCTTGCCCGCCTCGAGCGCGATGCCGACGGCGGCGCGGAACACCTCCTCCTGCCGCGCCCACAGCTCCTCGGGCACCCAGTGCCCGTCGAGACCGATCTCGCCGACGGCGAAGGCTTGGTCCACGTGCCGTCGCAGCCAGGCGAGTCCCTCCTCGGCCGACGTCTCGTCGCCCTCGCGTGGATAGTCCCGGCCAAGCGCGCGCAGCTCGGGCAGGACGGCATCGACGGGGTAGAGCCCCAGGGCCGGCCGCACCGCCGCCTCGACGCGCGCGACGGCGAGGACCGCCTCGTTGTCGGCGGGGTTGAGCCCGTTGGAAACGATGGTGGTGACCCCGGCGGCCCGGGCGCGCGCCACGACGGCGTGCAGCCCACCCGCCAGGCGAGTGTGCGTCAGGTGCGCATGCACGTCCGCCAGCCCCATCGTACGCCGCCCCGTGTAGCATGACGGGCGAGTCGAGCGGGAACGCCGGCCGGGCGCTTCTCGGGACGTCGCCTTGCACTTCGCCCCCCACCTGCTCTATGGGCCGCCGATGCGCATTCGCCTTGGCTTCCTTCTGCTCGGCCTGCTGGCCGCGGTGCCGCTGCGAGCCGGCGCGCAGCCCGTCGATCCGGGTACCCAGCCCTACACGCTCGAGGCCGTGGTCGCGAAGGACCAGAGCACGGCGCAGGAGCTGGGATGGTTCGCCATCTCGGCGGGGGTGGTGGGCAGCGACGCCCCGGCCCGCTGGCTCGGCGTGACCGCGTTCCGCAACTTCCAGGACGACCCGTTCGTCGGCCGGCAAGCCCTGCGGCGCCTGCTGCCCGAGCAGCCGACGCTGCTGTTCGTCGGCCCGCCGCCGCTGGTCCAACAGTTCCAGACCGCGCCGCCCGGCGCCCGCCTCATCATCCGCGGCATGCTGAACACCGCCTCGCGCAACTTCATGCTCTCGGCCGTCAAGGCCGTCGCGCCGGAGGGGAAATGACCCGCCTCGCCCTCGGACTCGCCCTGGCCCTCCTCCTGCCCGCAGCCGCATACGCGCAGCCCTACGGCACCCCGGCCGCCGCCATGGTGTCGATGAAGGGCACGATGGCCAAGGACCAGGCCGCCGCCAACGACGCCGGATGGGGAGGCATCTCGTTCGGCTTCACCGGCGACAACGCGGGCAAGGTCCGCTGGTTCGGCGTGGTGCACGCTTCCGTGTTCGGCAACGACACCTTCACGGCCAAGTCGGCGGTGTTCCGGGCGAGCACCGTCCCGGCGCTCACGATCGCGGGGCCGCCGGCGCTGGCGCAGAAGTTGTTCGCCCTGCCGGACGGCACGAAGGTGCAGATCGAGGGCCTCGTCGACCGGGAGTCCAGGAACGTGCTGCTCGACGTCGTCGAACCGCTCCAGTAGCCGCGACGCGGCGGGCACGGCCGCCAGGTCAGGCGCCGACCCGCGCGATCACGACGGGCAACCGCACGATGCCGTGGATGCTCACCGAGCGGAGGCGCTCGACCGGCCCCGCCAGCTCGACGTCGCCGATCGCATCGAGGAGCGCCTCGAAGGCGATCCGGCCCTCCATCCGCGCCAGCGCGGCCCCGAGGCAGAAGTGCTCGCCGTATCCAAAGGCGAGGTGGCCGGAAGCGTCCCGGGCGATGCGGAACGCGTCGGCATCGGCGCCGAAAACGGCCTCGTCCCGATTCGCCGCGGCGTAGAGCATGAGCAGCCGGTCGCCGGCGCGGATGGGCACGTCGCGGAGCGAAGTGTCTCGCGTGGCGGTCCGCATGAAGCTCGCGATCGGCGACCCCCACCGCAACATCTCCTCGACGGCGCGCGGCAGCAGCGCGCGATCGGCGGCGAGCGCGCGGCGTTGATCCGGGTGGGTCGCCAGGGCCAGCATGCCGTGCGACAGCAGGTTGCGCGTCGTCTCGTTGCCGGCGACCAGCAGGGTCATGCAGAACATCAGGAGGTCGAATTCCTCGAGCTGCTGGCCGTCGATCGTCGAGTGCACCAGGGTGGAGATGACGTCGTCGGAGGGATGCTCCCTGCGCTCGGCGACGACCGCGCCGAAGTACCCCAGGAGCTCGGCGGCCAACGCCATGGTTTCGGCGGTCTGTTCGGTCGCCGCGGCGATCACCCCGTCGGACCAGACGCGGAAGCGGGGACGGTCGGCGTCCGGCACCCCCAGCATGTGCTCGATCACGCGCAGCGGCAGGTGGACGGCGAAGGCGTCGACGAAGTCGACGGGTCGCGCGCCCGCCCCCGCCTCGAGCAGGTCCGCCACCAGGGCGCGGGCGACGGCGCGCATCTCGACCTCGAGCTGGCGGAGCCGGCCGGGGCTGAAGGCCGGTTGGACCAGCTTGCGGTATTTCGCGTGCTCCGGCGGATCGATGAAGATGATCGATTCACGGGGCAGCATCGGCCGGTCGATGTCGCTCAGCAGGACGCCGCGGCCCGAGCAGAACGTGGCGGGGTCGCGCGAGACCGCCAGCACGTCGTCGTGGCGGGTGAGCGCCCAGAATCCAGGCGTGTCGTGCCAGTGGACCGGCGACTCCGCGCGCAACCGGCGGAACGCGGGGAAGGGATCGCCGGCGTAGAAGGCGGGATCGTGCAGCGGCGGTGCGAACGGCCCGGTCACGCGCCGATTCCCTCGCAGCCCCCGCGGCGGCAGTCAAGGCACGCTCGCGGCGCGGCCTGGTTCCACGACGGCCCGGCCGATAAGATGCGGCGTGCTCACGGTGGACGTCGTCACGCTGCTCGCAGTCGCCGCCGGGGGCTTGATCGGGGGCCGGGCCCTGGGCCTCCCGGCGATCGTCGCGTACCTGTTGGCCGGCATCGTCGCGGGACCGGGCATGCTCGGGCTGGTGCAGCGGTCGACCGGGCTCGAGCAGGTGGCGGAGCTGGGCGTCGCCCTCCTGCTCTTCGGCGTCGGTATCGAGTTCTCGCTCGCGCACCTCCGCCGCAGCCTGCCACGCATGCTGGCGACCGGCGGCCTCCAGGTGCTCGCGACCATCGCCGTCACCGCCCTCCTCTTTCGCGCCCTGGGGAACGGCTGGCCGGTTGCGGTCTTCGTGGGCTTCCTGGTGGCGCTCTCCAGCACGGCGATCGTGTTCAAGCTCTTCGACGAATCGGGCGAGATCGACGCGCCCCACGGGCAAACGGCGGCGGGCATCCTGCTGCTCCAGGATCTCGCCCTGGTGCCGATGATGTTGCTGATCCCGGTGCTCACCCGGCCGGGCGACGGCATCTTCGCCTCCGCGGGCTTCGCCCTCCTGCGGGCCGCCATCGCCCTCGCCGTCCTGCTGGTCGCCGCGCGGCTCGTCCTGCCGCGCGCGTTCGAACTCGTGGCCCGCACCCGCACGCCCGAGCTGTTCCCGATCGCCGCCGTCCTGGCGGCCTTCGGCACGGCGCTGTTGGCGCTGCAGCTCGGGCTGTCGCTGCCGATCGGCGCGTTCCTGGCCGGCCTCGCGCTCTCCGGCAGTCCCTACGCCCACCAGGCCTTCGCCGAGCTGCTGCCCCTGCGCGACGTGTTCGTCGCGCTTTTCTTCACCCTGATCGGCATGCTGTTGGACCCGCACACGCTCTTCGGGACGCCCGCCGTGTTGCTGGCGATGGTGGGCGCCGTGGTCCTGAAGGGGCTGCTGATCGCCGGGATCGTGCGCGCGGTCACGGGCTCGCGGGCGGTGGCCATCCCGACCGCGCTCGCCCTCTCCCAGATCGGGGAGTTCTCGTTCGTCCTGACCGAGCAGGGCGTCGACGCGGGACTCGTCACCCACGAGTACGAACAGGCCTTCCTGGGCGCCGCGATCCTCACCATGGCGGCGACACCGTGGCTCATCGGCGCGGCCCGCCGGCTCGGTACCATCGGCGCCGGCGATCCCGCCCGCACCCTCGGCGCGACGGTCCGCGATCACGTCCTGCTGATCGGCTTCGGCCAGACCGGTCAGGCCGTGGCCCGGGTGCTGCGCGAGACCGGCATCCCCTTCAAGGCGGTCGACCTGCAGGCCCACTACGTCGAAACCGGGACCACGGACGGGCTCCCCGTCCAGTTCGGCGATGCGTCCCGGCGGGCGGTGCTGGAGACCATGAGCGCCCCCTACGCGCGCGCGGCGGTGGTGGCGGTGGGCGATGCCGGCGCCACCCGCCGCATCGTCACGCAGCTCCGGCAGTTGAGCCCAGACCTCCGCATCCTGGTGCGCGCCCGGCGCGTCGAGGAGATCCGCGAGCTCGAACGACTCGGCGCCAACGAGGTGATCCCGTCGGAGTTCGAGGTGTCGATCGAGCTGTTCGTCCGGCTGCTTCGCCATCTCGGCGTGCCGCGCCATGTGGTGCGGATCCAGGAGTCGGTCATCCGCACCGAGCACTACCGTGCGTTGCGCGGGCTCGGCACCACCGACGAGTTGTTGGCCGAAACCCGCCAGCTCGTCGCCGGCGGTATCCTCGAGACGGCACGCGTGATGGAGGGCAGCCAGGCAGCCGGCCGGACCCTCGCCGAGCTGGCGCTCCGCGACCGTACCCAGGCGGCCATCTTGAGCGTCGTGCGCGACGAGGAACCGCTCCCGGCGCCCGGCGGCGACACCCGCCTGCTGGCCGGCGACCTGGTCGTCGTCTTCGGCCCGCATGAGGCAATCGACCGGGCCCTGGCGTTCTTCGAGTCGCCGGCGCCGGACGCCGACGCGACCGCGTCGTAGTCGCGCCCTAGCCGAGCATCGGCCGCCCGCCGCCCGCCTCGTCGCGCAGGCGGTATTTCTCCACCCGTTGAGTCGGGGTTTTCGGCAGGCTCTCGCGCAGCTCCCAGAGTCGCGGCACCTGGAACCTGGCCAGGCGGGCCTCCGCGAAGGCGCGCAGGTCGTCGACCGTGACCGCGCCGCTCGGCACCACGAAGGCCTTGATCTCCTGGCCCAGGACCGGATCGGGCACGCCGATCACCGCCGCCTCGGCCACCGCGGGGTGCTCGCGCAGCGTCTTCTCCACCAGCACCGACGACACGTTCTCGCCGCCGCGGCGGATCACATCGCGCTTGCGGTCCACGAAGTGCAACCAGCCGTCGCCGTCGAGGAATCCCAGATCGCCGGAGAGGAACCAGCCGTCGCGCAGCGCCCGGGCGGTGGCCTCGGGGTCTTTGAAGTAGGCGGCCATACGGGCCGGCGACTCCACCGCGATCTCGCCGGTGGCGCCCGGCGCCACCGGCTGCCCGGCATCGTCGAGGATGCGCACCGACACGCCCGGCACCGGCGGCCCGCAGGAGCCGGCGCGCGGTGGCTCGCCGCGCGGCTCGATGGTGACCACGCCGGCGTCGGTCGAGCCGAAGCACTCGAGGACATCGTGCACGCCGAAGCGTTCCCGCACGCGGTCGCGGATCGGCGCGCTGCCGAGCCCCAGGATGACCCGCAGCCGGTGCGATCGCTCGGCTGGCGAGGGGTCGCGCGTCAGGAGCATCGCCAGCACGGTGCCCAGCGTGAAGAGCACGGTGGCCCCGGTCTCGTGCACCAGGTCCCAGAACGCGGAGGCGTGGAAGCTCTTCGGAAACGCCGCGGTGGCGCCCGCGTGGAGCGCCGTCACCACCGCGCCCCAGGCGTTGCCGTGGAAGAGCGGCGTCACGGCGAGGATCACGTCGTCGGGCAGGAGCCCCAGCGCCGTGATGAAGTGCGGCCCGCTGGTGCCCGAGCGCCCATGCGTGAAGAGCACCCCCTTCGGCCGCCCCGTGGTGCCCGAGGTGTAGAGCAGCGTCGAGAGATCGTCGGGCTCCAGCACGACGTCCGGCGGCGCGTCGGCACCGCCTTCCGCGAGCGTCTCGGCCGGCACGATCGGCACGCCTGCCTCGGCCATCCGCGGCGCGCTCGCCGCGTCGGCCACGAGCACCCGCGGCGCGGCGTGCCCCACGATGTACGCGAGCTCCGCCGCTCCCAGCCCCGGGTTGATCGGGTGCAGGACGCCGCCCGCCTTCAGCACGCCGAACGCCGCGACGACGTACTCGACCGAGTTGCCGCAGGCCAGCGTGACCCGATCGCCGCGCCCGACCCCGCGGGCGCGCAGCGCGTGCGCCGCCCGGTTCGCGAGCCCGTCCAGCTCGGCATACGAGACGTCGCGCCCTTCGTGGCGCAGGAACGGATGCGCGCCCCGCGTCGCCACCTGGCGCGCGAGGACCCGAAGGATCATGCGAGCGTCCCGCCGTCGGCGGTGAGGGCCGCCCCGTTGATCATGCGGGCGTCGTCGGAGGCGAGGAACGCGATGATGCGCGCGATGTCGATCGGGTCGGCGAAGTTGGTGTACTTGGGCGGCGCGTTGTAGTCGATGAGATGCATCTCGAAGTCCGCGCGGCGGAGAAAATGCCGGCCGAGCGGCGTGCGGACGCCGCCCGGACAGACACAGTTGAAGCGCAGGTCGCGGGTCGCGAACTCGAGCGCCAGGGTGCGCGTCAGGTTGAGGAGCGCCGCCTTCGAGGACGCGTAGGGCGCCGCGTAGGCCGTGCCGCGCAGCGACGCGGTCGACGCCACGTTCACCACGCAGCCCGGCGGCTCGGCCAGGAGATGGGGCAGCGCTGCGCGCACGGTGTTGAACGTGCCCGTCACGTTGACCGCGAAGGTGCGCGCCCACTCCTCGTCGCTCCACTCCTCGAAGCGCTTGAACCCACCGATGCCGGCGACGTTGCAGAGCACGTCCAGTCCGCCGAACGCCGTCACGGCCGCGTCGACCGCCGCCCGCACCGACGCCACGTCGGCGACGTCGCAGAGCTGGCCGTTGGCCGTGCCACCCGCCTGCTCGATGCCGGCCAGCGTCTCGTGCAGGCCGTCGCGATCGACGTCGACCGCGAACACCCGCGCCCCCTCGTCCGCGAACAGCGTGGCCGTGGCCCGGCCGATGCCGGAACCGCCGCCGGTCACGAAGACCGCCTTGCCCTCGAATCGTCGCGTCGCCATCACCGCCACACTGCAACGACGTCGTCCACGGGCGCAAGCGTTGCGAGGAGCGTGAGCGTGTGGTCCATCACCGCGGTCACGTACTCGTCGGGAGTGCCCGTCACCGCGTCCCGCGGAATCACCACCTGGTAGCCGGCGTTCACCGCCTCGATGGCGAGCCCCAGGATGCCGATGTTCACGGACACCCCGGCGGCGACGACCGTGCGCACCCCCAGATTGCGGAGCAGCTGGTCGAGCTCGGTACCGTGGAACGGCGTCAGACCGTGGTAGCGGGTAACCACCCACTCGTCGCCCCGCGGCGCCAGCGCGGCCAGGGGCGCCTGCTGCGGCGAGCCCGCCAGCAGCGGCCGGGGCGATTTCCGGGTCGCGGCGAGCAACCGGCAGTTGACGGTCGCACCCGCGCCGTCCGGCGCGCCGGGCCACCAGGCAATGGAACACCGGGACGCGCTTGTCCCGGGCGGCCGCCAGCACGCGGCCGATCTGCGCCACGGTGCCGTGGCGGGCGCACGGCGTCGGCGAGCGCCGAGAGCGTGCCGCCGCCGCCGATGATCCCCTCCTGGCATTCCATCAGGAGGAGCGCGGCCCGTGACGGCTCGAGCAGCGCCCCCAGGTCGACCGGCACGATCGTTCAGGCGACCGCGTAGAGCCGGCGCGGATTGTCGAGCAGCATCTTGCGCTTGGCGCTTTCCGACAGGTCGGTGCGCTCGGTGACGATCTTGACGGTGTCGGGGAACGAGCAGTCCCAGTGGCAATAGTCGGAGGCGTACACGACGACGTCCTCGCCCAGCGAATCGCACCACGTTGGCCACCTGCCGCTCGTCCGGATCGGCGCCGATGAAGCAGCGGCCCGACAGGAAGTACTCGCTCGGCTTGCGGTCGATGTTCGGCGCCTGCTCGGGCGTGAGCTCCCAGTGCTCGTCGAGCCGGTCGAGCCAGAACGGCAGCCAGCCGGTGTTCGCCTCGAGGAACGCGACGCGCAGCTTCGGGAAGCGGTGCAGGATGCCGCCGACGGTGAACGCCATCACCGCCATCATCTGGCCGACCGGATGCGTGAAGGCGTGCACCTCGAGGCGGGTCGACCAGCGGTCGACGCCGACCGGCACCTGGTCGATGGCCTGGCCGCCGCCGTGCACGCACACCGCGACGCCGAGTTCCTCGGCCGTCCGCCACACGACGTCGAAGCGACGGGTGGTCGAGGTTCTTCTCGCGCACGTGCTGCGGGGTCACCATGCCGACCATGCCGTGCTCCGTGACGCAGCGCCGCAGCTCCGCCACCGCGGCCTCGGGGTCGATCATCGGCAGCTTGGCGACCGACATCAGCCGCTTCGGGTCGTAGCGCAGGAACTCGGCCCGGCAGTCGTTCAGCGTCCGGCAGAGCGCGTTCGCGAACTCGCGGTCGAGTCCCGCCCACTCCTCGCCGGCGCCGCCCGGGAACATGATCGTCTGGTCGATGCCCTCGAGGTCCATGTCCTCGAGGCGCGCCTTCGGGTCGGTCATGCCGGCGCGGTCGAGGCTGTCGAGCTTCGCCTTGCCCTTGGTCTGCTTGACGCCCACGCCAGGCAGGTTGGCGAAGTGCTGTCTTGATGCGCGCCTTCCGCTCCTCCCACTTGGGCTGGAACTGGGCGGGGAGGCGCTCTGCCAGTCCGGCAGGTCGCCCCCGTGGCCGTCGGCGTCGATCACGTGCATGTCCGTAACGTCCCATGTGCGTCTCCTCAGTGCGCCTCTCGCCGACCTGGAACACGCCGCGCGCGAGGCGGCCCTCCTCCAGGTCGTGGAGTGCGCGATCGAACTCGTCCAGCGGATAGCGGTCGGTGATCAGCTCGTCGATGCGGAGCCGGCCGGCCAGATAGAGGTCGGCCAGCATCGGGAAGTCGCGCCGCGGCCGCGCCGCCCCGTAGCGACAGCCGAGAATGCCCTTGTTGTTGTAGAGGCTGTGCACCACCAGCTCCATGGTGGAGCCGATGCGCGGCACGCCGACGATGGTGAGCGTCCCGCCGGGTGCGACGGCGTCGAGCGCCTGGCGGATGACGGCCAGGTTGCCGACGCACTCGAAGGTGTAGTCGGCGCCGCCGTGGGTCAGGTCGCGCACCGCGGCGAGCGCGTCGTCGCGGGACGCGTCGACCACGTGCGTGGCGCCGAAGCGCGCGCCAGCTCGAGCTTCTGCGCGTTGACGTCGACGGCGACGATCGGCGCGGCGCCCGCCAGCACGCCGCCCTGCACGCAGTTGAGGCCGATGCCGCCGACGCCGAACACGGCCATCGACGCGCCGGCCTCGACCCGGGCGCGGTTCAGGACCGCGCCCACGCCCGGTCATGATGCCGCAGCCGATCAGCGCCGCGCGGTCGAACGGAACGCGCGGGTCGACCGGGATGGCGCTCTGCTCGCGCACCAGCGTCAGCTCCGGCGAACGCCGAGGCGTTGGCGAACTGGTAGAGCGGCGCCCCGCGCAGCGAGAAGGGCTGCAGGTCCTTCGGGTTCGGCGCGTGGCGGCAGGCGGTCGGCTTGCCGCCCTCGCAGGCCGGGCAGCGGCCGCAGTGCGCCAGCGTGGACAGGATCACCGCGTCGCCTTCGCGCACGCTGGTGACTCCGGCGCCCACCGACTCGACGACGCCGGCGCCCTCGTGTCCGAGCACGACCGGCGTGGGATACGGGATGGTGCCGTTGATGACGCTCTGGTCGGAGTGGCAGAGCCCCGCGGCGCGGATCGCCACCCGCACCTCGCCCGGCCCCGGCGCTCGCACCGCGACGTCCTCGATGGCGACGCCGCGCGCAGGGCCATGGAAGACGACGGCCTTCACCCGGCGTTCCCGATCCGCAGCACGCGGCCGGGCCGCGTGCCGGTGAGCGCACCGTTCTCGATGATGACTTCGCCGTTCACCATGACGCGGACGACGCCCTCGGGCTTCACCTGCCAGCGGTCCTCGCCGCCCGGCATGTCCGCCACCAGGTGCTTCTTGCCCGAGCTTGATGCGGGCGGGGTCGAACATCAGCACGTCGGCGTGGTAGCCGCGCGCCAGCAGACCACGCAGCGGAATGCCGCACACCATGGCCGGCAGGTGCGTGATGCGGCGCACGCCCTCCTCGAGGGTCATGTGCTCGCGGTCGAGCAGCCAGGACCGCAGGAAGTACGTCGACCACTCGGCGCCGTCGTCACGATCCGCGTGCGCGCCGCCGTCGCCGGTGCCGATGATCATGTGCGGATTCAGCTGCGACTCGCCGTTGGCCTCGATCCAGGCCGGCGTCTCCGAGTTCCACAGGAACTGGGTGGCCAGCCCGTCGGCCACCGCCAGCTCGCAGATGACATCGGCGGGGTGAACGCCGCGCTCCTGCGCCAGCTGGGCCACGCTCTTGCCCTCCGCGGCCGGGTCGCTCGGTCGAGCGGTCGACGAACAGCGCCGCCATGGCCGGCGGTGGCAGTGTGGAGCCCTTGTCGGGGTCCTTGTTCGGGTTGTCGAGTCCCCAGCGCAGCTCGGCGCGCTTCGCCGGGTCGCGCAGCGCCTCCAGACGCCGGTCGGCCGGCAGGCGCTGGACGTCGCGCCAGTGGAACACGCCGTCGAAGAGCGACGTGCCGCGCTCCCAGTTGAACGGCCGCATGAAGGGCTGCGTGCGCAGCATCGAGAAGACCGCCGCGCCCTGACGGCGCGCCTCGGCCAGGAAGCCGGTCTGCTTGTCCCACATCTCGCGCTGACCGGGCCGGTAGCCCATGCCCTGCACGACGACGGGTAGGCCCGAGGCGTGCGCCAGCTTGACCACGCGCGCACGGTCGTCGGCATCGTAGCCCTGCACCGCCGTGCGCGCGAGGAAGCCGATCGACCCCGCGCCGCCCTCGCCCGCAGCCGCCGCCAGTGCCAGGACTTCCTCGAAGTCGGCGTGCCGCGACGGCACTGGACGGCCGTCGGGATCGACGTGGGTGGGCGCGTGCGACGAGGTGAAGCCGGCGGCGCCGGCGCGCATCGCTTCGCGCACCAGGCCTTGCATGGTGGCGAGCTCGCCGGCGGTCGCGGCCCGCTCGGACGCCGCCTCGCCCATCACCCAACGGCGCAACGCCGAATGCCCGACGTAGATGGCCGCGTTGATGCCCAGCCGCTGGTCCAACGCCGAGAGCAGCGACGGGAACGTGTCCCAGTCCCACGGCAGCCCTTCGCTCAGCACGCGCGGCGACATGCCCTCCACGCGGGCGAACAGCTTGGTGACCCAGTCGTGATCGCTGCGCTTGACCGGCGCGATCGAGTAGCCGCAGTTGCCCGCCACCACCGACGTGACGCCGTGGAAGCACGACGACGTGGCGAACGGCTCGAAGGTGAGCTGCGGGTCGTAGTGGGTGTGCGCGTCGACGATGCCCGGCATCACCACCAGACCGTCGGCGTCGATCACGCGCGTCGCGCCGGACAATCGACCGATGTCGGTCACGACGCCGCCGCGGATGCCGACGTCTGCGACCCGCTTCGGCAGCCCGGATCCGTCGACGACGGTCCCACCCTTGATGATCGTATCGAAGCTCATGCCGTCCACCCGATGTATTTGAGCTCGCTGTACGCGTCGAGCGCGTAAGTGCCGCCGTCGCGGCCGATACCGGACCGCTTGTAGCCGCCGAAGGGGGCATCGGGATGCATCCCGCTGCCGCTGTTCACCTGCACCGTCCCCGTGCGCAGCGCGTGCGCCACGCGGACGCCGCGCGCCCGGTCCCGAGTCCAGACGTAGCCATACAGGCCGTAGTCGGAGTCGTTGGCGAGCGCGACCGCCTCGGCCTCGTCGCGGAACGGGATGGCGGTGATCACCGGGCCGAAGATCTCCTCGCGCGCCACTTCCATGGCGTTCGTCGCGTGCGTGAAGAGCGTGGGCTCGACGTAGAAGCCGCGCGCGAGGTGCGCCGGCCGCTTGCCGCCGCACGCCAGGACCGCGCCCTCGGCGACCCCCTGGGCGATGCGGCGCTCGACCCGCTCGCGCTGCTGCGCCGACACGAGCGGCCCCATCACCACGCCGGGCGTGCGCGGGTCGCCGATGGTGAGCGTACCAGCCCGCTCGACCAGCGCGGCGGTGAACTCGTCGTAGATCGACTCCTCCAGCAGGAGGCGCGTGCCGGCGATGCAGATCTGCCCGCTGTGGAAGGTCCAGACCTGCGCGGCGCCGCGCAGCGCGGCGTCGCGGTCGGCGTCGGCGAAGACGATCTGCGGCGACTTGCCGCCCAACTCGAGGAGCGTGCGCTTCAACGTGCGCGCGGCCACCTCCTGGATGCGAAGCCCCACCGCCGTCGAGCCCGTGAAGGTGATC
The DNA here is from genome assembly GCA_963851365.1 of uncultured delta proteobacterium. Classification (GTDB taxonomy): domain Bacteria; phylum Desulfobacterota; class Binatia; order DP-6; family DP-6; genus CAVQLX01. The sequence continues at coordinate 803,778 of CAWKPA010000005.1, forward strand.
ATGTCGACGTCGGGCGACTCGACCAGCGCCTCGCCCAGCGCCGGGTCGGCGCCGCCGACGAAGTTGAGCACGCCCGGGCGGCAGCACCCGGTCGACGATGCGGCAGAGTTCGGCCACGCACAGCGGATCGACCGGCGCAGGCTTCACCACCGCCGTGTTGCCGCAGGCCAGCACCGGACCGAGCTTCCCGGCGCAGTTCGTCATGGGGAAATTGTACGGCGTGATGCAGGCGACGACGCCGACGGGTTCGCGCACCGCCATCCCGACGGCCAGTCCCCCGGGGCGTCTCGCGCGGCAGCACGGCGCTGTCGGTCATCTGGGCGGCCAACTCGCGCGTACTTCGCCAGGCGCAACGCCACCGCCCCCACCTGCTGCGACTCCGCCACCGCCCGCAGCGACCCGGTCTCGGCGATGGCCAGGTCCACGAGCCGCGGCGCCGCATCGCGGAAACGCGCCGCCGCCTCACGCAGGCAGGCGCCGCGTTCCGCCGGCGGCATGTGCGGCCAGGGCCCGCGTTCGAAGGCGTCGCGCGCCGCCCGCGCCGCCGCCCGCGCCTGGGCCACGGACGCTTCCGGCGCCTGCCCGACGACCTCCTCGGTGGCCGGGTCGATCACCGGATAGGTGCCGCCGGCGGCCGGCTCCCACCGGCCGCCGATCAGCACCTCGTTGACGATCGTCTCGCCCACTACGCCGCACGCGCGGCCAACGCAGCCTCGCGCTGGCGGGTCGTGCTGTGGATCGGGTCGCGGTCGAACTTCGGGAGCACGAGCTTGCCGAACGTCTCGATCGACTCGAGAACCCACTTCTGGTCGAGCGTCAGCGTCAGCGGGGCGTAGATCAGCTGGTCGACGCCGAGGTCCTCGTACATCTGGATCACCGTCGGCGATCTCCTCCGGCGAGCCGATCTGCCGGCCCCCGCTCGACGAGTCCGGCCTTCAGCTCCTCGGGCGTCGGATCGGGCAGCGGTGGGACCGGGCCGGTCGCCGGCAAACCCTTCGGACGCGGGATCGAGTCGAGCCACTGGAAGAAGTACCCGGTGAAGGCGCCCACCTTCGCGGTCGAGTAGAGGTGACGGGCCTGGTCGCCGTCCGGCAAGGCAGAACATGTTGGTGGTGACGGCGATGTTGTCGTTGATGTAGGACCCCGCCGGCTTGGTGCAGCGCTTGATGCCGTCCTTGTAGCTCTTGATCAGCGGCGCGATCTCGCTCGGCGTGCCGAAGGTGAAGCACAGCGCGCCCAGGCCGAGCTCGCCCGCCTCGGCGAACGTGCCCGGGCTCGAGCACGCCACCCACATCGGCGGATGCGGCTTCGAGTAGGGCTTCGGCAGCACGTTGCGCTTCGGGCATCCGGAAGTACTTGCCTTGAAAGGAGTACGGCTCGTCGAGCCACATGCGCGGAATCTGCTCCAGCGACTCGCGCCACATGGGCTTGGTCTCGGCGGCCGACGGAATGTCGAAACCGGCCCACTCCGCCGTCGACGAGCCGCGGCCGGTGCCGAACTCGACGCGCCCCTCGGACAGGTGGTCCATGGTCGCGATGCGCTCGGCGACCCGAGCGGGATGGTTCACCGCCGCGGTGATGTTGGTGATCGCGGTGCCGATGTGGATGCGCTTGGTGCGCGCCGCGACCCACGAGAGGAACACCTCCGGCGCGGGCTGGTGCGAATAGTGCTCGAGAAAGTGGTGCTCGGGCGACCAGTCGTACTTGAAACCCACGGCGTCGCAGACTTCCGACACCTCGAGCTCTCGCAGGTACCGCGAGTGCTCGTTGTCCCACGGGGGACAGTGCATCTGAGAGAAGATCCCGAACTCCATCGGCGCCTCCTTGCGGGGCGGGGCCGGCCCCCCACCCGTGGAGTTCGAATTACCATTCGGAATTTCGACTTGTCAATGACGAAATCGAATGCTACGCGACCGCCGTGGCGCCGAGCAGAAGAGCCCGCGACGCGGCGCGTGAGGCCCGCAACGAGGTGTACCGCCAGCACATTCTCGAGGCGGCGGAGCGCGTGTTCGCCGAGCGCGGCTACGAGACGGCGAAGGTGGCCGAGATCGCCGCGGATTGCGCCCTCTCGATGGGGACGATCTACGCCATCTTCCCCGGCAAGGCCGAGTTGTATGCCGCGCTCCTCGAAGATCGCGGCCAGGAACTGCTCCGACTTGCCCGCGACGTTTCGGCCCGTGCGCTCCCGCCGCGCCAGGCGCTGCTCGCGCTGGCCGACGTCTACATCGACTACTTCGTCGCGCATCCCGCCTTCCTGCGCATGCACCTCCGATCCGGCGCATCCTGGGCGCTCGGCCCCGCCATCGGCGCGCCCGCGCAGGTAGGCACCTGGCGCGAAATCCACACCCTGCAGGCCGACATCTTCCGCCGCGGCGTCGCGGCCGGGGACTTCGTCGCCCAGGAGCCGGAATACCTCGCGCGCACCTTCAGCGCGATGGACCAGGTCCTCCTCGCCGACTGGGTCGCCGGCGGCATGCGCGACACGCGGGACACGCTCGCGCAGCGCCTGCGCGACATGGTCGATCGCGCGTTCTGCCTGCCTCCCCGGGTGGCGAAGCGGCGCAACGCGACCCGCTGACGCGCCCGGGCGGTGGCCGAGGCGCCGGCCGGCTACCAGGACATGCGGTTGCGACGCCACTGCGCCACCCAGGACTCCGCTGCCCGCTCGCCGAGCGACGCGTCGGGCTCGCTGGTGGCGCCGCTGCCTGCGTGGTCCTGGCCAGTCGTGCCCAGCATGGCGTCGATCGGCAACGCCGCCCCGGTGGGACCGTCCGCCTGTTGGCCGACCGCCTCGCCGCCACCGCGCTCGGCCGGCGCCCACACCGACGACTCGGCCATGGCGGGCTGTGGCGGATCCTGCCAGGGTGCGGGCGCCGCCTCGAACGCGGCAGGTGGCGGCGTCGGGACGGGCTCGGATGCCGGGGCCGACGGGTACGTCGGGATCGGGGTGATCGCCTCACCCGCGGCCTCGGCACCGCGCGGCGCCGACACGGCGGCATAGTCCCACTGCGCGGCCGTCAACGCGGTGAGCAGTTCGCCGAGCGCCGGAACGCTGGCGGACATGGCGTCGAGCGCGCGGGTGGCCTCGGGATCCTCGAGAGACAGCACCCACCGCGTCCAACTGTCACGCTGGTCGGGAGGCCACACGAGCGTCCCCACCAGTGCCGGGTCGGCGCCCGCCAGCGCGGCGCGTGCGGCGGACCGCAGGCTCTCCAACCGGCGCCGGCGCGCATCCACCCGCTCCACGATGCGCGCGGTGCCGAGTTCCTGCACCAATGTCTCGAGCCGCCCGGCGAGTTCGAGGCGCCCCGCGACGCGCTCGATGATCGTGCGCATTTCCGACGCCGTCGTCCACGCTGGCTGCTCCTCGGATGCGCCGATCCGGCGCGAGCCGTCCGCCAGCGCATCGCGCAGCCGACGTCCCGCGCCGAGCAGTTCGTCGAGCGCGCCGTCGAGATCGACACGCGGGACGTCGCGCCCCAGGGCAAGGAGCTCGATGAGGCTGCGGACACGATCGGACGAACCCTGAATCGCGTCGACGGACAGGCGGAGCGTGGCGCACACGGTGGCGTTGGTCATCTCGGATCCTCCATAGCAACGTTACCAAACTACCTGCGTGCTCGAAAGCCAGGTTTGCGGCCCCCAAGCGCATCGTACCGGCGGGGAATGCGGTGGCGTGCGGCCCATCCGCATCCGTGGACACGCCGAGCGCCGCACGCGTGACGGCGAGGGGTGAACCAACCGGCGCCGGTGCGGCGCACTCGGCGACGGTGGCGAGCGTCTGGGACACGATCGCGCGGCGACGTCGCGATGCATCGCCCTCTGGTTGGGGCGCGGACCCGGTGCATTCGCCTGCGCGACGCGACCGGCGCGGATTCAGGCACGGCGCGGGCGCGCCTGCCAGGCGAGCGGCAGGACCGCGACGGCGCTCATCGCCGCCGTCAGCGTCCAGTCGTCGAGGTGCAGCGGGCTGACCGCCAGGAGGCGCGCCAGCGCGGGCGTCTGGAGGAGCATGGCCGACGCCGCCAGCGTGCCGGCGGCGAGCACACGCGCCGGGCGCGTGGCGAGCCGGGTCAAGACGGCCGTCAAGGCCGCGCTGGCAGTGGCAAGCCCCGCCACGGCGACGGCGCGGGCATGCGCATCGTCGTGCCCGGCGCCCCGGCCGCGCAGCCACGCGGCGAGCAGCGCCGCCGTGAGCAGCGCGCCCGTCGTCCCCAACGCGATCCAGTCGCGGCGCGACACGAACCGGGCGGGTGGGCGACGATGCGCGAGACCCGGATCGACGACGTCCTGGAACGCCAGCATGGCGGTGGGGTGGATGATCAGTTCGAGCCACACCACGTGGATCGGCAGGTAGAGGAGCGGGAAGCCGGCCAGCGGCACGAGCGTCGCCGTCGCCACCAGCGGGATGTGCAGCGCGATCAGGTAGAGGAAACTCCGACGCAGGTTCGTGAACAACTGCCGGCCCTCGGCCACGGCGCGTACGATGGTCCCGAAGTCGTCGTCGAGCAGCACGATGGCGGCCGCCTCGCGCGCGCTGCGCACGCCGCGCTCGCCCATGGCAACCCCGATGTCGGCCGCCTGCAGCGCCGGCACGTCATTCACCCCGTCCCCCGTAACGACCACCACCTCCCCCGCCGCCTGGAGCGCGCGCACCAAGGCGAGTTTCTCCGCTGGCGTGGCCCGCGCGACGACGTCGACCCCGGCCAGTCCGGCGGCGCCGGCTCGGACTGCATCGCCGGCGACGACCCGCGGGTCCGGGTCGCCCAGACCGATCTCGCGTGCCACGGCCGCGGCGGTAGACGGATGATCGCCCGTCACCATCACCGTGCGGATGCCCGCGTCGCGGCAGTGCCGAACGGCCTCGGCGACACCGGGCCGTACCGGATCCTCGAACGCGAGCAGACCCGCGAGCCGATATCCCCGGTCTGGCTCGCCTCCGGCCCACGCCGTCACGTCGAGCGGCCGCCAGGCGCAGGCGAGCACCTTGTGCCCCTCGGTCGACAACACGCCCACTCGCCCTTCCACCACGCCCCGCGCCGGGCCGGCGTCCGTCAGCGCGAGGACCTCCTCGGCCGCGCCCTTGGTCACCGCGCAGCCGCCGTGCACGGGATGCCGGAGGACGGCGGTTTCGCGGCGCCGGTCTTCCGTGAACGGAAACACGCCGAGCATCTCGACGGCCAGTGGCGGACCCGCCGCCTCCGCCAACGCGACGTCGATGGCGTCGCCCGCCGCGGGCCGCGACGCCAGGATCGCCAGCTCGAGCACCTCCGCGTCCGTCATCCCGGCGACCGGTTCGACGTGTGTCAGGCGGACCCGGCCCTCCGTGATCGTGCCGGTCTTGTCGGAGCAGATGCAGGTAACGCGGCCGATGTTCTCCACCGTCACCGCGCGGCGCACCAACGCCTGGTGGCGTGCCAGGCGATGGACGCCCACGCCCAAGAACACCGCGAAGACCACGGGGAACTCCTCGGGCAGCGCCGCAACGGCCAGCGTCACCGCACTGGCGACCGCGTCGAGCCAACCGTGCCCCTGGACGAGCCGCACCACGGCGAGCGTGGCGCACAGACCGACGGCAGCGACCGTGAGCACGCCGACGAGGTTGGCGATCGCCGCCTGCAACGGCGTCCGCGCCGCACGGTCGCCACCGCTCGAGCGTACGATCTCCCCGTAGAGCGTGTCTCCACCGGTGAAGACCACGCGCACCGTCGCCTCGCCCGTCAGCAGCCGCGTCCCGGCCAGGCCCCAGTATTCGCCCGCGACCGGTGGCTCGTCGCCCGGAGGCACCCCCGCGAGCGGATGCTTGCGGACGGGGTACGCCTCGCCGGTGAGCGCCGACTCCTCGGCCTGCAACTCCGCACCGGCGACGATCACCCCGTCGGCCGGAAAGTACTCCCCGGCGAACACGAGCATGAGGTCACCCGGTACGACCGCCGCAGCGGGCACGGTCCGGGTCACGCCGTCGCGCACGACGCGAGCGCCGGTGGCCAGGCGGCTCGCCAGCCCCTGCGTGGAGGCCGTGACCCGCCAGTGGAGCGCGACGTCCATCCCCACCAGCGGGACCAGGGCCACGAGCAGCGTCAGCGCCTCCAGCCGGTCGCCCATCGCCGCATAGAGCGCGGCGGTGACGGCGAGAAACCAGAGCATCGGGTCGGTCGCCGTGTCGCGCAGGACCGCCCACCAGGGGCGCACGGTGCGCTCGAGCACGTCGTTGGCCGCGTACACGCGGCGCCGCGCTTCCACCTCCTCGGCCCCCAACCCGGGCCCGCCGAGGCCCCAGTCCGGCAGGCGCGACACCGGCAACGGGCGGCGGCGCATGCGCGGTGGCCCCTCAGCCGGCCGCGACGAGGTGGATGTAGCGCGCGAACGCGGCCATCCCGCCCGCCCCCTGGCGCCCGTCGAAGCACTCGTCCGGCGCGTGGCAGCCGTGTTCGGACAGCGACAACCCCAGGAAATGCACCGGCGCGCCGCGCACCCGCGCCATCGAGCCCACGGCGCCGATCGACCCGCCTTCACGCACGAACAGCGTTGCGCGGCCGAACGCGAACTGCGTCGCGCTGCGAATCGCCTCGACGTGCGGGCCGGTGGTGTGTCCGCGGAACGGCTCGAGGGCATGCTCCGCCTCGACCCGGACGTCGGGGTTCCGGCGGCGGACGAAGGAGCGCACCAGTTCCACGACGCAAGCAGGCCGGAAGGGCTCGCTGCGCCACTCCGGCTCGGCGGCGGGCTGGACGTCCAGGTGGTCGGAGATCGTGACGGTGGGCAGCGCGCGATCACGCTCGAAGCGCGCGTGCACCAGGGGATGATCGCCCGTCGGCAGGACGTCGGCCTCGCCGCCCAGCCCTCGCGCCAGCTCGTCCTCCCACCGCCGGCGCAGGCCGCGGGTGTGCGCGAGCGGCGCACGGCGCGCGAACGGATTGGCGGCCGCCATCACCCGCCTGGCATCTTGAAGTCGAGCATCTCGGCCTCCAGGTGCTGCGTCGCCCAGGCGACGGTCTGCGCGCGCAACCGCCGCTTGCTGAGCGCGTAGGCGTCGCGGTCGAGTGCCGCGAGCGTCACGGCAGCCTCCCGCGCCCGCGCGAGGACGGCATCCGGCGGCACGACCTCGTCGACCATGCCGCGGGCGAGCGCCTCCGCGGGGGTGTGGGGGCGCGCATGCAGGATGACTTCGATCTGCCAGCGCACCGGAATGGCGGATTCGCAGATGACCATCGCCCAGGTTGGCAGGGGCAGGCCGATGGCCGTCTCGTTCATCTGGATGCGCACCGGTCCATCGGCCACGACGCGCCGGTCACAGGCGAACGCCAACAGCGCCCCGCCCGCGACGGCGTGCCCCGTGACGGCGGCAACGGTGGGATGGGGGGCCGTCCAGAGCCGCAGCATGGTGTGGCCGAACGTCACCACCGTGCGCGCGTATTCCGCCCGCGGCAGCGTCGGCAGCAGCTTGACGTTGAGTCCCGCGGACAGGGAGCCCGGGCGGCCGGCAAGTACGAGGGCCCGGGCGGCGTCGCGCTCGGCGCGATCGAGGGCCGCGTTCAGGCCGTCGAAGAACGGACCGTCCATCGCGTTCACCTTGCCGTCGTCGAGCACGATCTCGGCGACGCCGTCGGACAGCGTGTAGCGGATGGAGTCGCTCATGGTGCGCGCGTGCTAGCCCGCCGCCCGGATCAGGTCAACGTGCGGGCGGAATCGACCCCGGCTGGACGCGACGAGGCCCCCCGGCCAAGATCGCGCCCATGAGCAAGCGAATCCTGATCGTTGGTGGTGTCGCGGGCGGCGCATCGTGTGCCGCGCGGCTGCGCCGGCTCGACGAGTCGGCGGAGATCGTGGTCTTCGACCGAGGGCCGCACGTGTCGTTCGCGAATTGCGGGCTCCCCTATTTCGTGGGCGACATCATCACCGAGGAGCGCCGGTTGCTGGTCGCCACGGGCGACCTCTTCCGCGAGCGCTTCAACATCGAAGTGCGCACGCGGCACGACGTGACCGCCATCGACCGCGCGCGCCGGGTGATCCGCGTGCGCGCGCTCGACGGCGGCACCGAACGCGAGGAGCCGTACGACGCGCTCGTCCTGTCGCCGGGTGCGGCGCCGATCCGCCCGCCCATGCCGGGGATCGACCTGCCAGGCATCTTCGCCGTGCGTACGATCCCGGACAGCGTGAAGATTCGCACCTGGATCGAGGAGCGGCGGCCGCGCAAGGCGTTGGTGATCGGCGGGGGCTTCATCGGCCTCGAGATGGCCGAGAACCTGGCGCACCGCGGCCTGGCCGTGGCGGTGCTCGAGAAGCTGCCGCAGGTGATGCCGCCCCTGGATCCCGAGATGGCGGCGCCCGTGCGCGAGCACCTGGTCGATCGCGGCATCGACGTCCACCTCGGCGACGGGCTCGCGCGCTTCGAGCCCGACGGCGAGCGCATCGCGGCGCTGACGGAATCGGGCGCCCGGCTGGTGGCGGATCTGGTGATCCTCTCGATCGGCGTGCGCCCGGAAACCGGCCTGGCGAAGGATGCCGGGTTGGCGCTGGGTCCGCGCGGCGGCATCGTGGTCGACCCCCACATGCGGACGGTCGACCCGGCCATCTGGGCCATGGGCGACGCCGTCGAAGTCCACGACGTGGTGACCGGCCAGGAGGTGATCCTGCCGCTTGCGGGACCGGCCAACCGCCAGGGTCGTGTCGCCGCCGATTCGGTATGCGGCCGCGCGCGTCCCTTCCGCGGCGTGCAGGCCACGGCGGTCGTGGGCGTGTTCGGCCTCACGGTCGCATCGACCGGTGCCAGCGAGAAGGGACTCCTCCGGGCAGGCGTGACCGGATTCCAGAAAGTCTGGCTGCACCCAGGGCATCACGCCGGGTACTATCCCGGCGCCAAGCCGATCCACCTCAAGCTGCTCTTCACCATCCCCGACGGCCGGGTGCTCGGCGCGCAGGCGGTCGGACTCGAGGGCGTCGACAAGCGCATCGACGTGATCGCCACGATGATCCAGATGGGCGGCACGGTCCGCGACCTGGCCGAGGCGGAACTATGCTACGCGCCACAGTTCGGCGCCGCGAAGGACCCGGTCAACCTGGCGGGAATGATCGCCACCAATCACCTCGATGGCGTCATGCCGCTGGCGGCGTGGGATCGACGCGACGGTCGCGCGGTCGTCGACGTGCGGGAACCGGACGAGTTCGCGGCCGGCCATGTGCCGGGCGCGGTGAACGTTCCGTTGTCGCAGCTGCGCGAGCGGCACGCCGAGTTGCCGCGCGACCGCGACCTGGCGCTCTATTGCCAGGTGGGACAGCGCGGCTACTACGCCACCCGGTTCTTGCTGCAGCACGGCTATCGGGCGGCGAACCTGTCGGGCGGCTACACCACGTATCGGGCGCTGCTCGCCGCGGGGCTGCTCGAGCAGGAGGGGCCATGATTCGCAGCGCACCCGCGCTGATCGCTCCCCTCTTGACGCTCGGGATGGGGGTCGTCGCCTTCGTGGCGCCCGAAGCATTCGCGCGCCAGACCGGATTGACCGCGCATGGCCCGCTCGGTCGCAGCGAACTACGGGCGGTGTTCGGCGGGGTCTTCGTCGGGATCGGCCTCGTGACGCTCGGCCTGCTGTCGCCCGCCGCCCACCTGGTCGGCGCGGCCGCGTTCCTCGGGGGCGCTGCCGCCAAGGTGGCCGCGGCCGTGCTCGAGCGCGGGGTGCTACCGGCCGCCCTGCCCGGTCTTCTCGCGGACCTCGTGCTGGGCGGCCTCTTCGTCTGGGGCGCGTCGGGGCTCACCGGCCCCGCCTGACGCCGGCCGCACTAGGGCTCGACGACGACCGGCGTCCCGACCTTCACCTGGTCGAAGATCTTGACGATGTCCTCGTTGCGCATCCGGACGCAGCCATGGCTGACGGCCTGCCCGAGGAACTGCGTCTTGGTGGTGCCGTGGAACCCGATCGCCCAGCCGTGCTCATGCGCGAACCCGATCCAACGCATGCCGAGGGGGTTGTTGGGTCCGGGGGGAATGCGCCCGCGATCGCGGTTGTTCGGGTTCGAGAAGTCGAAGACGAGGAAATCGGGGTCCCGCACCATCTCGTTGATCTGGAACTTCCCGACCGGCGTGGGATACCTGGGCTTCCCCACCGCCACCGTGAAGCCCTGGGGGGGCGTGACCGCCTCACCCTGCTTCAGGTAGAGTCGTCGCTCGCCCAGACGGAGCAGGAGGTAGGGTTCGTTCTTGCTCGCCGTGGGGCCGGTGCCGCCGCTCATGGTGGCGCACCCGACGATGCCCGACGACAGCGCGATCAACGTGAGCGCGAGCGCCCGCCCGAACGCGGCGCTGCGGCGTGTGAGGGTCGATTTCCGCATGGCGGTGTTGTGCCAGATTCGTGCGGCCTTTTGAACTGCCCGCGCGGTACGTCGTTGGACCGCGCCATTCACCAAGCTGCCCTCGTCTGGCATACCGACCGCATGCCGTCGGCTCCCTCCGCCCGCGACGCTCGGCATCCCGGGCTGCCCCTGATCCCGGTCGTATTCCTCGCCATCGTCACCGCCTGCGGCGTCACGGGCCCCTCCCCGTCGCGTGGCATCCTCCCAGGCCAGCCGCCCGGTGCCCGCGCCCAGCCGACCGACACGCGGCTGCTGCTCCGCCTCGGCGAACGGCGGCTCTACCTGATGGACGGCGACCCCGCGACGCCGGTCGAATCGTTCCCCATCGCCGTCGGCAAGGCGGGTTGGGAAACCCCGGTCGGCCAGTTCCAGGTCGAGGAAATGGTCGAGCACCCCGAGTTCCTCAAGCTCGACCCGGCGGCGCCGGCGCGCGTCCTGAGGCGCTTCCCGCCCGGTCCGGCGAATCCCCTGGGCGAGCGCTGGATCGGGTTCGCGCACGGCGAGGGATGGACGATCGGCATTCACGGCACCCCGAATCCGGAACTGCTGGGTCAGGCCGTGAGCCATGGCTGCGTCCGCATGCGCAACGCGGACGTCGTCCGCATCTATGACGTCGTCCGACTCGGGACGACGGTCGTCGTCGAGCCCTGAGCGCCCGGACGATCCTCAAACGGCAGGGGGCCACGCGGGTTGCACCCGCGTGGCCCCCTCGAGCCGTCCGAACGATGCGGCGCTACCGAGTGGATCAGCCGCCGCGACGCTGCGTCATCGGCATCGGCGGCGGCGGCGGAGGCGGCGGCGCCTCGGCGATGACCTCCTCAGGGCAGACGAAGTGCCCGACCAGGAGACCCAGCAAGCCGCCAGCGATGGCGCCGGCAGCCGCGCCGGCGGCCACTTGTCCGCTGGGCGTATCACCCGTCTCGATGTTGTGCGTGCCGACGCCGCCGCCGACCGCCAGGGGGACCGCGCCGATCAGGCTGGCCGTCGCCATGCAAGCCGCCCTGTTGTCCCCGAACATCGAGCAGCCGCTCAGGGCGACCGCCACGACCATTCCTCCAGCCGTCATTCTCACCAGTCGTTTCATGACCCCTCCCTCTCGCGGTGGTTTGCAGGCTCTGCTATCCGACGATGCAGATAGCAAGGGCTGTCTGGCCAGCATGATTCCTTCGCAACCGCGAAGCGTCAATAACCGCATCGCCCTGAAAACGCCAGCCAGGCGCAACCCCCCGCCCGACACCGCGTACAAAATTGCACTTACGATCGGGCGTTGCCTGTTCCGTTGGGCGCCCTCTTAGTCACTGTCCCGCAGCGTGGCAAGCCCCTCTCGCCCCCGAGTTCACTTCACCGCCAGCGGGTTGATCGGCGACCCGACTCCGCCGGTCACCGGCAGAGGCGGTGCGCTGAAGAGAAACGTCCAGACGCCGTCGCGAGCACAATCGCCCGAGAGTGCCTCCAGATCGAACATTTCGCCCAGCGTCAGGCCCATGTCGCGGATGCAGAGCGCGTGGAGCGGAAAGAGCACCGCCGGATTCTCGGGCGGCCAGACCTCGACCATGTTCGTATCGGAGGCGACGGCCGCCACTTGGCGGGCATGGAGCCAGTCGACGCAGGCAACCCCCAAGCCCGGCATTTGCCTCATGTACGCCACCCGGTCCCGGTCGACGGTGAAGGCGCGGATGTGTCCGGTCCGGATCAACAACACGTCGCCGGACTCGACACGCACCCCGTGTGCGCGCTCCGCCGCCTCGAGGTCGGCAGGCAGGATCGCGCGCCCCGGCTCCAACCGCTCGACGCCGTGCGCCCCGGCGACGTCGAGCAGCACGCCGCGCGACACCACCCCTGCCGTCATCTTATCGATGCCGTTGCGGGAGGCTCCCGCCGTCGTCAACGACGACACCGGATGGCCGTTGTAGAGCTGGCCGCCGTAGTGCACGTGCGCCAGGGAATCCCACTGGGTGGCGCACTGCAGGGGCATGACGATGACGTCGTCGGCGTAACGCGGACCGTCCGGATCTGGACTCATCGGGTTGTGGAGCGACGTCATCAGATGGACGGGGTTCACCCGGCCGCCCTGCCCGAACTGCGGCCCGTCGCCGTCGAGCGGCAGCGCAAGACTGAACACCACACCGCGCCGCACGCAGGCCGCCCCGCGGCGGATCACCTCCGGGGTGACGAAATTCATCGTACCGCGCTCGTCGTCGGCGCCCCACCGACCCCAGTTGGAGACACGGCGGGCGAGATCGCGTAGGTCGCTGGCGTCGGTCATGCCGTGCTCAGTGGCACGGAGCACGGGGACGGACAAGCCACGCCCGGCCCCGATCCCCGCCTTGACCCCCGCCCCTCCGGTCCGCTCTTCTCCCGTGCGAGATGCACACACGAGCCAGTTCCATGCTGGGGATCGACTTCCCCATCTTCGCCTTCTCCCACTGCCGCGACGTGGTTGCGGCCGTCAGCAACGCCGGCGGCCTCGGGGTGCTGGGCGCAGTCGCCCACAGCCCCGAGCAGCTCGACGTCGACCTCACCTGGATCCGGGAGCAGACCAAGGGACGCCCGTTCGGCGTCGACCTGCTGATTCCCCGCAAGTACGTGGGCGCCGAGACGGGCGGGCTCGACGTCGCCGGACTCGAGGCGCTCGTGCCCGAGGAGCATCGCGAGTGGATCGACGCGCTCCTTGCTCGCTACGACGTCCCGCCGCTGCCGGCGGTGAGCGAAGGGCCCGCCGAGCGACGCGGCGGGCGGATCAGCGTCGACCCGACCAGCATGGGGCCGCTGATCGACGTCTCGTTCCAGCACGGCGTGGCCTTGATCGCCTCGGCGCTCGGCACGCCGCCGGCATGGCTGGTCGAACGGTCCCACGCCGCCAAGGTGCCCGTCGCGGCGCTCGCGGGCCGCATCGACCACGCCGTTGCCCACCAGGCAGCCGGCGTCGACCTCGTGATCGCCCAGGGCACCGAAGGGGGCGGGCACACCGGCGAAATCGCCACCATGGTGCTGGTGCCGCAAGTTGTCGACGCGGTGGCGCCCACGCCGGTGCTCGCGGCGGGCGGCATCGCCACCGGGCGTCAGGTGGCGGCGGCGCTCGCCCTCGGCGCCGAGGGCGTCTGGTGCGGCTCGGTGTGGCTCACCACCACCGAGGCCGAGACGTCCCCTGCCGTGCGGGAGAAGTTCCTGGCCGCCGGGTCGAGCGACACGCGGCGATCGCGCTCGCTCACCGGCAAGCCAGCCCGCATGCTCCGCAGCGCCTGGACCGACGCCTGGGACGCGCCCGACGCGCCGGCGCCGCTCGGCATGCCGCTGCAGACCGTACTGGTGACGGACGCGCAACGGCGCATCCAGCGCGTGGCGCACAAGGCAGGCACCGGCGCGCAACAGCTGGCGACGTACTTCGTCGGCCAGGTGGTCGGCCAGATGAACGAGGTCAAGTCGGCGCGCCGCGTGGTGCAGGAGATGATCGACGAGTACGTGACGGTCATGGAGCGGCTCGACGGCCTGACCGCGGGCTGAGGCGGCTACGCATTCGCCTCGGCCAGGACACGCAGCGCGTTCGCGTCGGTCGTCCCCGCCAGCAGCATGGTCACCGCGCTCCGCCGCCACACCTGGAGCCGGTCACGGATGCGCGCGGCTGGTCCCACCAACGAGATCTCGTCGGCAAACTCGTCGGGAACCGCGGCCGCCGCCTCGTCGCGCCGGCCCGCGACGAACAGGTCCTGAATGGCGTCGACGGCGTCTCCATATCCCATCCGGCGCACTAGGTTGGCGTGGAAGTTCTGCTTCTTCGCCCCCATGCCGCCGATGTAGAAGCGCGAGCATGTACTTGACCGGCAGCAGCGCGGTCGCGAGGTCGTCGTTCACGTTCACCGTCACCGGGCACGCGATCTCGAAGCCCGGCTTCATGCCGCGCAGCGACTCGGCGTACACCTCCGGCCGGTAGGGCGAGTAGTAGAGCGGCAGCCAGCCGTCGCAGAGCTCCGTCGCCATCGCGATGTTCTTCGGGCCCTCGGCGCCGAGGTAGATCGGGATGTGGTCGCGCAGCGGCCGTGTGATCAGCTTGAGCGGCTTGCCGAGACCCGACGCCGCCCTGCAGCGGCAGCTGATAGTGCTCGCCCTCGAAGGTGACGGGCCCCTCGCGCTTCAGCACTGGCCCGGAGCAGCGTGATGTACTCGCGCATGCGCCCCATCGGCTTGGGGAACGGCTGGCCGTACCAGCCCTCCACCACCTGCGGCCCCGAGACGCCGAGCCCGAGGATCAAACGCCCGCCCGACAGATGATCGATCGTCATCGCCGTCATCGCCGTGCAGGCCGGCGTGCGCGCGGAGATCTGCACGATGCCGGTGCCGAGCTTGATGCGCGATGTCCGGGCACCGATCCAGCAGAGCGGCGAGAAGGCGTCCGAGCCATAGGCCTCCGCCGTGAACACGGCGAGTCGAACCCGAGCCGTTCCGCCTCCTGGGCGATCGGCGTCGGATCGGTCGGACCGAACATCCAGTAGCCCAGCCATCAAACCGAGCTTCATGCGGGAGCCGTACAGCGACACGCGCGCCGCCGTCAACGCGACGGCCGCACGGCCGTCCCCCGCCGCGGGTTGACAGCCCCGACTCCCGGCGGTTAGCTGCCGCAGGCTGAAAATGACTTTCATCCTCACCCCGATCCGGCTCGCGGACCTGCCCCCCGGGACGCCGGCCCGCCTGTGCGAGCCGAACGGCACCCCCATTCCCCAACGACTGCAGGATCTGGGTTTCGTCCCGGGAACACCGCTGGTGGTTGTGCGCCGGGCTCCCCTGGGCGACCCGGTCGAGATCCAGCTGCGCGGCTACCGGCTCTGCCTGCGGCTCGCACAG
Organism: uncultured delta proteobacterium; assembly: GCA_963851365.1. Taxonomy (GTDB): domain Bacteria; phylum Desulfobacterota; class Binatia; order DP-6; family DP-6; genus CAVQLX01. Next base: position 818,964 of record CAWKPA010000005.1, read on the forward strand.
CTCGACGCGCTCCGGGTCGTGCCGGACGGGTCCGGGAGACACGGGCCCGGATGAGCGCCGCGCCGGCCCTGCGCGCGTTGCCCGAGCGGCTGGCGCTGATCGGGTCACCGAATACCGGCAAGACGACGCTGTTCAACGCCCTCACCGGTTCGGCGGCGCGCGTCGGCAACTATCCTGGCGTCACGGTCGAGCGTCGGGAGGGCAAGCTGCTCGGCGCCACGCGCGACGTGCGCATCCTCGACCTGCCCGGCACCTACTCGCTGGCGGGCGAGACGCCGGACGAGCGCGTCGTCGCCCAGGTGCTGAACGGTCGCATCCCGGGCGAGGCGATCCCCGACGCTCTCGTCGTGGTGGCGGACGCCACCACGCTGCAGCGCGGTCTAGGTCTGGTTCGCGAGGTGCTGCGGCTCGGCTTCCCGACGCTGCTCGTCGTGACCATGATCGACGAGGCGAAAGCCCGCGGCGGCTGCCCCGACCTGATCGCGCTGTCGCGCATCCTGGGCATCCGCGTCACGGGCGTGGTCGGCCACCGGGGCGTCGGCATGGACCAGCTCCGCACGCTGCTGCAGCATCCCGAGACCTGGCCCCGCGCGGCGGCGTTGCCGCCCGCCGAGACACCCGAGCAGCGCTTCGCCTGGGTCGACGCCACGTGCAGGGCGGTCGGCGCGGGCGGGCTCGCCCCCGATCTTCGCACCGATCGGATCGACCGCGTGCTGCTCCACCCCGTGGTCGGGGTCGCGGTCTTCGCGCTGGTGATGATCCTGCTGTTCCAGAGCATCTTCAGCTGGGCCGTGCCGGCCATGGACGCGATCGACGCCGCGTTCGGCCGGCTCGGGCGGTGGTCGCACGCGTGGCTCCCCGCGGGCTGGCTCACCGACCTGTGGGCCGACGGCGTCCTGGCGGGCGTGGGCTCGGTCCTGATCTTCCTGCCGCAGATCCTGATCTTGTTCACGTTCCTGCATCTGCTGAACGACGTCGGCTACATGGCGCGGGCGGCCTTCGTGGTCGATCGGGTCATGGGTCGGGTGGGGTTGCAGGGTCGGAGCTTCGTGCCGTTGCTCTCGTGCTACGCCTGCGCCGTGCCGGGCATCCTCGCCGCGCGCACCATCTCGTCGCCGCGCGAGCGCCTCGCCACCATCCTGGTGGCGCCGTTCATGACCTGCTCGGCGCGACTGCCGGTCTACACCTTGCTGATCGCGGCGTTCGTGCCGGCGACGGCGCGGCTCGGACCGTTCGGCGCCCAGGGGCTGACGATGTTCGGGCTCTACCTCCTCGGCGCTTTCGCCGCGCTCGGGTCGGCGGCGCTGCTCAATTCGACGCTGCTGCGCGGCACGCTGTCCGTCTTCTACATGGAACTGCCTCCCTACCGGATGCCGACCTCCCGCCTGCTGTTGCGTCAGGTCTGGGGCAGCGTCCGGGCCTTCCTCAGACGGGCCGGCACCATCATCCTCGCCGCCTCGGTGCTCCTCTGGGTGCTGCTGAACGTGCCATCGGCTCCACCCGACCCGAGCCGAACGCCCGCCGAGCAGGCGCAGGCCAACCTGCGGGCCAGCGCGGCGGCCCGCTTCGGCCACGCCCTCGAGCCGGTCATCGCGCCGCTCGGCTTCGACTGGAAGATCGGTGTCGGGTTGGTGGCGAGCCTGGCGGCGCGCGAGGTGATCGTCTCGACGCTGGCCCAGATCTACGCCGTCGCCGACGCCGAGGACTTCACCGGGCTCCGCGACGCGATCCGGGCCGACGTGGACCCGGCGACCGGCCGCCCCGTCTTTACACTGCCCACCGCGCTCTCGCTCATGGTGTTCTTCGTGTTCGCGCTTGCAGTGTACGTCCACCATCGTGGTGATGGCGCGCGAGACGGGCAGCTGGAAGTGGCCGGCGCTCGCCTTCTCCTACATGCTCGGGCTCGCGTGGCTGGCGAGCTTCGTCACCTTCCACGCGACCAGCGCGCTGCTGGGGTGACGCGGGCTCACTCGAAGTAGCCGAGCGCGCGCAGATGCTCGGCCACGTGGGCCTCGTCCTCGCTCGAGCGCCAGCCCGCGGGCGCCGTCGCCGCCTCGTCGAGCGGCGGCGCGAAGCGCACCGGATGGGCCGCGAGGAACTCCGCTCGCAGCGCGCTGGTCATGACGCCGGCCTCGTGGTCTTCCGGCACCGGCACGTCGAGCAGGTGGAGCACGGTGGGCGCGATGGCCTCGATGGGAAACGCGCCGTGCTCGCCCAGCGCCTGCGCCGCGGGGCCGGCCAACAGGTAGAGCCCTGCCGGATCGTGGGTGCCGGTGTAGCCCAGCTCCTCGTACGGGCCAAAGAGGTCCGGCGATCGCAGCTCGCGCCGCAGGCTCTCGAAGACGATGCCGAAGCGTGGCTCGCACACCGCCACCAGGTCGGGCGCCGTGTCGACGAACGGCCCGCGGTAGAGGTCTTCGCGACGCTCGACACTGCGAAACACCCGGTGGCCGCCAGCATCGACGAGCGCGCGCAGCCCCTCGCGGATCTCGGTGCGCACGCGCTCGTAGTCCGCCCCGGGCTCGACGCACCCGAGCGGATAGCGCCCGCGCAGGTGCACCCAGATGCCGGCGGTGCCGGTGAAGAGCGCCTCGCTCCACGCGCGACTCTTCGCGCGGTTCACCAGGATGTGGTCGAGCGTGTCGTAGCGCGCGCGCCATGACGCGGGGAACAGCTTGCGCACGACACGGCGGCGCGTGGTCCAGAAGGCGTGCCGGCGCAGCAGCCCCCGGTCCGCCAGCCATCGGTTGATGCGCACCGACCGCTCCGGCTTGGTGCCGAAGCCGTGGTCGGAGAGCACCACCACGTTGGCGGCGGGCCCCGCGGCGTCCACCAGCCGGCCGACCGCACGGTCGAGTTCCTCGTAGACCGCCAGGAGGGCCGTGCGCACCTCGTCGTCGAGCGCCTCGTCCGGCGGGCGGGCGGGATCGACGTACTCCCAGAAGTAGTGCTGCACCCGGTCCGGCGCGTAGAACACGACGCACACGCCGTCGGTGGGCCGGCTCGCCATCACCCGCAGCGTGGCTTCGCCGCGCAGTCGGGTCTGGCGCCGCATGCCCTGGAGGTAGGTCAGCGCGCGCGCGCGGTAATCCGGATCGGTGCGGCGGAGGTTCTTCGGCGGCGGCAGATCGATCTCGTACTCGCCCAGCTCCGCCGCGACCTCCGGCGGGTCGGTGAAGGGTTGCCCGGGCGGCGTGAGCATGCAGCCGACGAGGTAGCCGTCGCGGATGGGGCGCAGCGGATACGATGGCGGAACGTTGATGACACCGACGCGCTTCCCGGCGTGCGCGGCGACGTCCCAGATCCGCGTCGCGCGCAGGTCCGCGGCGTTCGCCAGGCCCGCCGACTCGTAGCGGTCGAACGCCATCCGGTGGAACGCGAAGATGCCATGCCCGCCGGGGTTCTTGCCGGTCATGAACGAGGACCACGCCGGCAGGGTGAGCGCCGGCACGGTGGAGGTGAGCGGGCCCCACGCGCCGCGGTCCATGAGCGCGGCCAAGGCCGGCAGGCGGCCGGCCCGCGCCCACGGCGCGAACAGGTTCCAGCCGGCCCCGTCGAGCCCGATGACGAGTACGCCGGTCGACAAGCGGGCGGACCGTAGCCGCCACCCCGGCGGGACGCAACCCGTTCAGGACCCGAGCCGCTTGCGCAGCAACCGCGCCCCCGTCCGGAGCACCGCGACGCGCGCCGCCCAGCGGCGCCGCGCCGGCGCGGGCTGCGCGTCGGGCGCGGTGACGGTCGCCGCGACGGCGCGCCAGAGCGTGCGCGTGACGCCCGCCCAGCGTCGCACGGCCGTCGCCTGGTGCTGGGCCCCGGTGGGCTGGAGTAGCCGCGCGAAGCGGCGGAGCGTCACCGGGTCCGTGAGGCGATCCGGACGCATGCGCATGGCCGCACGAAACGCCGTTTCGGCGGCGGCGGGCTCGCCGGCGGCGAACAACTCCGCGGCACCGGTCAAATGCGCTTCGAAGAGCGCGTCGGGACGCGCGTCGCGCAGCTCCGCCGGAAAGCCGGGATCGCCGAACGTCTTGTCCAGGATGCGGAGACGGGTCTCGTACACCAGCTGCACCCGGCGGTGACTCTGGCCGCCGTGGATGCGGTACTCGCAGAGCGGCTCGTCGACGCATGCCCAGCGCGCCCCACGCAGCGCAAGCCGGAGAAAGAGGTCCCAGTCCTCGTTCACCTGCAAGGTCTCGTCGAACCCGCCGGCGTCGAGGGCCTGGGCGCGACGGAACATCACGGCGACCGGGTGGGCCAGGTTGCCCAGCAGCAACCGGCGCCGCACGTCGCCCGCCTCCCGCGACCAGCCTTGCTGCGCCAACGGCCGCCCGGCCGCGTCCACGGCGAGCCACCCGGTGGAGACCAGGCCCAGGGCGGGATCCGCGTCGAGCAGCGCCGTCTGGCGGGCGAGCTTGCCCGGCCGGAAGCGGTCGTCGGCGTCGAGCAGCGCCACGTACTCGCCGCGCGCGACCCGCAGGCAGGCATTGCGCGCCGCGGACGGTCCGCGGTGGTCCTGCCGGAACACCCGCACGCGATCCGCATACCGCGCGAGCACGGAAGGCGTCCCGTCGGTGGAGCCGTCGTCGGCAACCAGCACTTCGACCGGCACGCCTTCCTGGCCGAGCGCGCTGTCGAGGGCGGCCGGGAGAAAGCGCTCCGCGTTGTAGCACGGGACGACGACGCTGACGCGCGGGCCCTCCATCACGGATCCGGTCATCCCGTGGCTACACGGGATAGCAACCGCACTCGAGGGACGCCAGTGACAGGGCGCCGCGACGGAGACCGGGCGCCGATCAGCGCCGATCGGCGCGGGCCAACGGAGCGACGCCGAAGTCGTGCAGCACGCAGGGAATCGGGCCGTTGTGCAGCGTCCAGGTCTGCCGCGCCGCGTACCCGAAGTGCCGTGCGAAGGCCGGCATGCCCGAGAAGACGCCGATCCGATGCCCACCCCACGTACCCATCGTCTCGCCCATCCCACGGTAGAGCCCCTGAATCTGGAGCGGCCGCCCCATGCGTTCGCCGTAAGGGGGATTGCAGAGGACGAGGCCGCCGGAGGAATCGTCGTGGGGACGGGCGCGGCGCACGTCTTCCCGATCGACGCGGACCTCGCCTGCGATGCCGGCCCGCCTGAGGGTCGACTGGAGCATGTCCACCGCCTTGGCCGAGAAATCGCCGGCGCGCATCGGCGGAATGTCGGTGCGGACGACATCGCGGGCCTCGTGCAGCATGCGGTGCCAGCGGCTCTGCATGTCGCCACGAAACGCTGGCCAGCGTTCGAACGGAAAATGCCGGCCCAGGCCGGGCGCCCGCCGCTGCGCAATCCAGGCAGCTTCCACTACCAGCGTGCCCGTCCCCGCCATCGGGTCCCAGAACGGCGTGCTCCCGTCATAGCCCAGCAGGAGCAGCAGCGCCGCGGCGAGCGTCTCCCGGAGCGGCGCATCCGATCCGCGCGGGCGATAGCCGCGGAGGTGCAGCGACGGGCCCGACAGGTTCAGGTACACGGTCGCGTCGGTCCGGCCGAGGTGGACCGCCACCGGCACGTCCGGCGAGTGCGCGTCGACGTCGGGACGCGCCCCGGTCTTGTCGCGCAGGGCGTCGCAGATGGCGTCCTTCACCTTGAGCGCGGTGAAGCCCGTGTGCCGGAGCGTGGTGGAGGTGCCTGTCGCCTCGACGGCGAACGTCCGCTTGGTGTCGAGATGCTCGTCCCAGGCGATCGCCCGCGTCCCGGTGTACAACGCGTCGGCATCGGGCGCCGGAAAGGCGGCCAGCTGGAGGAGGACCTTCATCGCCGTGCGCAGGTGCAGACACGCGCGCATGCCATCCTCGATGGTTCCGTCGAAGCGGACCGCGCCGCGACCGCCCTTGACGCCCCGCATGCGCAGTGCGCGCAGCTCCCCGATGAGAGCGTGCTCGGTGCCGAGCGCGCAGGTGGCAACCAGGGTCTGCCCCCGGGTCGCAACGTCTGAGGTCGTCTCCACCCGGCGATACTATGGGGAGCGCGACGGCCGGGCCACCGGAGCCGGCGCGGGGCGGTTGATGGCCCATGCCGAGTCGCCGGAGAACCGGACGCGTCTGGGGTATGGTAGGTCCTGCGAAGGGCCGACACGATGCGCGGGGTCCTCGAGAAGACGATCGAGAACCCCGGACCATGCGGCCCAGGAGGAGTCCCGATGCTGCGATGGCTGCAACGGTTGGTGGCGAACGAGCGGTGGATGCGCGTCCTGGGTACGCTCTCGCCGTCGCTGCGCTTCTGGCACCCGGACGTGCGCCGCGATCCGTATCCAACCTACGGCCGCCTGCGGGAGCAACGCCTGGTGCGCTTGCGGTTGTTCGGCGGCTGGGCGGCGGCTCGCTATGGCGACGTGGAGCGCGTGCTGCGGGAGCCGGCCTTCTCGACCAACCGGGACGCCGTGGCGCTGATGAAGACGCTGCGCCGGGCAACGCACGACGCGCCGGAGTTCCGCAACGTCGTCGAGAACAATCTGCTCATGATCGACGGCCCGCGTCACCGCCGGCTGCGCGGTCTGGTGTCCAAGGCCTTCACCCCGCGCCGCGTGGAGGCGCTGCGGCCGCGCGCCGAGCGCCTGGTCGACGAGTTGCTGGCGCGGGCGGCCGGACGCGACGATTTCGACCTGGTACGCGACCTGGCGCAGCCATTGCCGACCCTCGTCATCGCCGAGTTGCTCGGGGTCCCGACCACGGACCACGCGCGTTTCCGCGCCTGGTCCGACGCGCTCGTGGAGCTGCTCGATCCACTCTCCGGACGGGACGGTCTCGAGGCACCCAAGCGCGCCAGCCGGGAGCTGGGCCCGTATCTGCGTGCGCTCCTCGCGGAGCGTCGCGGCGCGCCGCGCGACGACCTGCTCTCCGCCATGCTCGACGCGGAGGACGATGGAACGACGCTGGATGAGGGCGAGCTGGTCGCCCTGGCGGCACTGCTACTCGCGGCGGGCAACGAGACCACCACCAGCCTCATCGGCAACGCCGTGCTCCTGCTGCTCCGCCATCCCACCGAGCGCCGGCGCCTGCAGGACGATCTGGCGCTCTTGCCCAGCGCCGTCGAGGAATGTCTGCGTTTCGAGCCGCCCGTCCAGCTCACCGACCGAGCCGTGGTCGAGTCGGTCGAGCTCGCCGGCGTGCGGCTCGGACCCGGGACCATCGTGGCCGCCGTGATCGCCGCCGCCAATCGCGACCCCGAGCAGTTCCCCGATCCGGAGCGCTTCGACGTCGCGCGCCGCGACAACCACCACCTGTCCTTCGGCCTCGGCAGCCACTTCTGTCTCGGCGCCGCGCTGGCGCGTCTCGAGGCCCAGGTGGCGCTGGGAGGCCTGCTGCGCCGGTTCCCCGACTTCGGCGGACCGACCGAGCCGCCGGGCTGGAAGCCATCGATCGTCCTCCGCGGTCCGACGTCGCTCCCGCTGCGGTTGCGCTGAGACCCGCCGGCCTCAGCGCCGAGGGACCAGGTCCTCCGGCCATGACGCCGGATCCTCCGCCGGATAGATGCGCAGATGCGAACCGGTCGCCGTCAACAACTCGTCCGCCTGGCAGCCGAGCGCGGCCGCCGCCGCGCTGATTCCGGAGTGCGTCACGCCGTTGATGCCGGGCGCCAGCGTGCTGGCGCCGCATTGGAAGAGTCCGGGGATGTCGGTTTCGACGCCGAAGCTGAACGGTCCGAGGTTGCCGAGCGTCTTCTCCGTCCCGTAGATGCCGCCCCGCGTGGCGTGCAGGAAGCGGACGTTGGTGAGTGGCGTCCCGAGGGCGCGGAACACGGTGCGCTCGCGCAGGCCAGGCACGAAACACTCGACGGCGTCCAGGATGCGCTCGGTGAGCGCTGCCTTGAGGCGCTGGTAGTCGGCGCCACGGTGACCCGGCGGGAGCGCCTTCCAGCGCGCGAACGGCTCGATCGACGACAACGCCATCGCCTCGACGGTATGGAGGCCGTCAGGGCGCATCGTCGGGTCCTTGAGCGTGGTCACGTTGAAGAACACGCCGGGAATCTCCTCCCGCCCGGTCAGCTCGCCGCGCTCGGCGTACGCGTAGGAGGCGCCGACGTCGGTCGTGCGACTGAACCACACGTTGCCCGAATCGAGACCGGCAGCCCGGAGATCCATGTCCACTGCCATGAAGAGACTCAGCGTCGACACCGAAAAGTGCAGGCGCTCGATGCGGCGGCGGAGTCGCCAGCCGAGGTGTTCGGGCGCCACCAGCCGGCCCCACGTCACGCCGGGATCGGCGTTCGAGATGACGATGCCCGCGCGCACCTCGCGCCCGTCGGCAAGGCGGACGCCGATCGCGCGGCCGTCCTCGATCAGGATGCGCGCGACCTCGGTGCGCAGAACGACCTCGCCCCCGTGCTGCCCGATGTGCCGCGAGAGCGCGTCGGGAATGAGATGTCCGCCCCCACGCGGATAGCAGCCGCCGTCGAAATAGTACGCCTGCAGGCCGGCGTGGAGTGCCGTCGGCGCCCGGCCCGGCGCCATGCCGTGGTCACCGGCCTGGATCGACAGGATGGCGCGCAAGAGCGGATCACGCGTGCAGCCGTCGAGAAAGTGATCGAGCGGCAGGAGCCCGTGACGCAGCACGGTCGGCATGTGCAGTGCCATCGACGCCGCATCACGCAGTCCGTGGATCGGCGCCGCGTAGCCGAGTTCCTCCGAGATGCGGCCGATCACGTCGAAGTAGTGGTCGATGCCGGGGCTCTCGGCCGGGAAGCGCTGCCGCAGGCGCTCGGCGAAGCGTTCCTTGCCGGCCGGGATGTCGAAGCGGTCCCGCCCGACGACGACGTGGTCGTAGCCGTCGCGGTTCAGCTCGAAGAACACCATGTCGCCAGCGACGCCGAGCCCCTCGTAGATCCGGCGCAGGCTTCCGCCGGGGCCGAGCGCGCCGACATAGTGGATTCCCGGGCTGAACCGGAAGCCGGACAGTTCGAACGACTGACTGTAGCCGCCGGGCAGGTAGTGCTGCTCGAAGACCACCACGCGGCGTCCCGCGCGTGCGAGCGCGAGTGCCGCCGTCAGGCCCCCCGAGCCAGAGCCGATGACGATCGCGTCGTAGTCCGTGGTCGACCCCTTGTTCGCCATGTGCACGCCCCCCTATGGCCCATCGGGCTGTGGATCGCCCGCCGGGCCCCGGTCCGGCCCCGCCGCCCGAACGTCGTCGCGCACCTCGTGCAATGCCGCGTCAGGCCACGGCACGGGCATCTAGGCGGGGTAGCGGAGGATCGCCGCGAGAGGTCCACCGCCCGGAATGTCCGCGCTCCGAACCCCGAGGACCTGTCCGCCGAAGCGGATCACCCGGCGCGCAACCTCGTCCACGACGTCATAGCTCCCCGCTCCCGCCTGCTCGGCGAAGATGACCGCCCCGCTGGTCTCGTCGACAATGCCGGAGACACTGCCATCGATGTCGATCAGGAGCGAGTCGACGGCGCCCATGGTGGCGGCACGCGCGGCGCCGGCGAGGTCGGTCGTCGTCCGGCCCTGCGGCTCGCGGACGCCGAACAGCGATCGCCAGCCGGCGATCTCGCCGCGGTACAGGTCGTCGAGCACCGATCGGGCACGCTCCGCGAGCTGCGCGTCGCTCAGCGTGTCCGGGCTCCCGTCCAGCGTCGCCGGCGCCAGGTACGGGTAGGTGTTCACCGACCGGTAGATGGAGACGATCGGGTCGGTTCCCGCCAGGATCACCGGAAGCTCGCAGCCAGCGAGCAACGGGCGGAGCGCGGCGTCGATCCGACGGGCGTACTGCCGCAGTCGTACCTTCTGCCCTTCCGCGCCCTGCAGTCGCCCGCTCGGCGACCGGTCCTTGATGCTCGCCTTGCCTGCAACGCTCGCCACATCCTTCGGCAGCCCGTCGACCATGACGGTGGTCGCCGGCAGATCGGCCGACACCTCGACGAGTCGGACGGCGCCGCCCGCCAGCGCCAGCACCCAGCCGCTGTTCGGGAAGGAGACGGCTCGCAGCAGGGGCTTCAGGTGGAAACGGTCGGCGACCTCGGCGGCCGGCGACAGGGCGGTGGGCACGCGAAACGTTCGGGCGTTGTCGGGTGTCGCGAACACGGCCAAACCGTGGGCCTGGAAGCGCCAGAACTCGTCGTCATCGACGAGGTCGTCGAACTCTTCCTCCAGATCCCGCACCCGACGCTTGTCCGTGCCCGCCTCCGTGAGCTGCCGGATCGCCTCGCTCGCGAGGTTCTTGAGCTGGATGCGGCTTGCCGGCGCATCCTGCGTCAGAGGCGTGGTCGGTAGATAGAGGGAGACGCACGCTTCGTCACGGCGAGATGCCAACGCCGTCAGGTCGGACTTCGTCGGGATGTCGACATGCAGCACAGGAACCGATGTGCGCACGATCACCAGGGCCTCGCAAGCCGCGGTTGCAAGCGGCATCGACAGGCTAGTCGCCGAAGTCCTCCCATGTCCTGACGCCGACATAGTCCCGCTTGCCGAGCGGCACGCCGTTGTGACGGAGGATGGCGTAGGCCGTGGTGACGTGGAAGTAGAAGTTCGGCACGCTGATGCGGTGGATGTAGGTGTCCCCGCGAACCGACTTGCCCTCCATCCACGGCGGCGCCACGCGGCGTTCCTCGGCACCGGCGAAGTCGCCCGCCGTGAACGTCCGCAGATACGCGACGCACGTCGCGATGCGGGCGCGGAGCTGGACGAGCGTCGTCTCGGTGTCGGGATGCGCGGGCGCCGGCTGCCCGGAGAGGTAGGCGGCGGCGAATTTGGCCGCGTCGCAGGCCGACTGGACCTGCTGCGTGAGCGCGTACTGGTCGGGCGCCAGGCGAGCGCTCGCGAGGACATCGGGGTCGAAGCCCCGCTGCTGCGCGTAGGCGGAGGCGGCATCCAACCACGCGGCGAGGTTCTCGAGCATCCGGCTGTACTGTGCGACGATCTCCAACGCGCCCATGGGGCTACCGTAGCACATCGGTCAAGCGCCCGCCGCGGCGGGCGCGACGGCCAGAAGGTCGGGCGGCAACCCGAGCAGCCGGTGCATGCGAGCCCACTGATTCGCGTCCGCGACGGCGATCGCGAGGTCGAGCACGCCGAGGTCGTCGAACCCGGCGGCGCGCAGCGCTGCCACCATGGAGTCGGTGGTGCGATGGGCGTAGCGCGTGCCGACGAAGGCGAACGCCTCGACCGGATCGGCGGGCCGCGCGTGGAAGCCGGCGACGTCGCCGGCCGCCCGCGGCAGCGCCGCTGCCACCGCCCGGTCGACCCGCGCCAGCGTGGCCGCATCCAGGCTGGTGACCCGCACGCGCTCCTCCAGCGCCAGCGCGATCGACTCGAGCAGCGCGGGCCGCGGGCGCGCCGGCTCGAGAGCGTCACCGACCGGCGCGCCGCGGGCCGTCTCGACGCGCTGCCGGACCTCGTCGAAGCCCGTGGCGTAGGGCCGGTTGCGCAGGTTCATGCGGCCCAACAGCAGGCCAGCCGCCCGGACCCCGAGTCGACGCAGCGGCTCGATGCGGCGGAGCGCGAGCGGCAGCGCCTCCGGCGGCACCGCCAGGAGGTCGGCGATCCGGTTGATGAAGTGGAAGGCGCAGAGGACGAGGACGTAGTCGAGCGCGGCGTCGCCCGCGACGGCACGCACCGGGCGGAGGTCGTCGGGTCCCAGCAGGGCCGGCGCTTCGTGAGCCTTCCGCATGAGGCCCACCAGCGCGCGCTCGAGCGGCGTAACGTCGCCCGCCGCGCCGTCGAGCAACCGGGCGACCCGGCGCGCGTCTCCTCCTGCAGCCTGCAGGAAGCCCTCGTGGGCGTCGATTCAGTAATGGCAGTCGTTCAGCCGCGACACCGCCGCCGCCACCAGCTCGCGCTGGGCCCGCGGCTCGTCGCCCGCCCACATGGCAAGCTCCCAGCTGCGGATCATGCGCCGCATCGACGCCGGCCGCAGGCTGAACACCTGCACCACCTGCGCGACGAGCCCGGAGCCGCTCAGGCGCCGCAGGGCCTGGTAGGCGTCTGCGGTCTCACCGGTCGCCCGGGACGGGGGGATCGTGGCGATCCGCGGCATGACACCCTCTACCGCGGGCATCGATCCCAAGGTAGTGGGCGCGCATGTTCCCGCTGCCGTTCCTCGTGGTCGCCGCCCTCGGCTGCGCGCGCCCGGCGCCCACCCCGCCGGTCGAGCTGGTCGACGTCGCGGTCATCGACCCGACGATCCGGCTGAACATACGGTACGCCCGGGTCGACAACTTCACGGGTGTCGCCGTCTATCCCGCGGCCCGCTGCCTGCTCCGGCGCGATGCCGCCGAGCGGCTCGCCCGCGTCCAGCGACGTCTCGAGGTCGACGGGTTCGGACTGCTCGTCTGGGACTGCTACCGCCCGTTCGCGGTCCAGGAGCGCTTCTGGTCCCTCGTCCCGGACCCCCGGTACGTGGCACAGCCGGAGCGACGCGGCGGCCGACCGGTCGCCGGCTCGAAGCACAACCGCGGCGCCGCCGTCGACGTCACCCTGGTCGACGCCGCGGGTCGACCGCTCGCGTTGCCCACCGACTTCGACGATTTCTCCGCCCGCGCACACCGTGGCGCGCCCGCGACGCCGGCCGCACGAGCCAACGCGGCGCGCCTCGAGGCCGCGATGTCGGCCGAGGGCTTCGAGCCATTCCCCACCGAATGGTGGCATTTCGACGCGCCGGGGTGGCAGGCGTACCCGCTCCTCGACCTGCCGCTCGTCGAGTGACCGCCGATGCCCGGCTCGACGGAGGGTTGCGCAGCAGCGCGGCCTCTTGCTAGCGCGAGCGGCATGGCCGCACCCCTCCAGCGCCTCGTCCCCCAGTCGGCCGCACCCAACGCCAGCGACTTCCTCGGGCTCTACGCCTTCGAGCGGCCCGGCGACGCATTGCCCGCCGACGCGTTCGTCGCAGAACTGAAGGCACTGGTGCGGGCCCAGCCGGTCGGCGCCACCCTGGCCGACGCGCTCAAGTACGGCGGCGTCGACCGCGAAGCGGTGCGGCGCTGGATCAAGGACTACTACCAGTTCATCCGGCTCGACGCGCAGGGCACCGCCGCCATGATCGCGCGCTGCCGCCGGCGCGGGCTCTTCATCGCGTTGTCGCCGCTGGTGAACCGCAAGACGGGGTTCCTGCAGGTGACCCGCCCGCCCCTCGAGCTCTTCCTGCGCTTCGCCGCCGCCTTTGGGCTCGAGCAGGACGAACTCGAGGCGCACTGGGCGTGCCCCGAGACCATGCAGGCGACGCTCACCCGGCTGCACTTCCAGTTCTCCAGCCTGGAGGAAGGGTTCGTGGTGAGCGCGCTGGCGGGCGAGGGCTCGCTGCTCGACGTCGGCCGCGACGAGCGGCCCTGGCTTTGCCAGCGCGGCCTCGCCGAGTACATGAAGCGCGCCTGGAGCCTCGACGACGACGCGGTAGCGTACTGGCGCGCCTACGAGGACTTCCGCGGCTTCGTCACCGAGCCGGTGTGGGACCTGGTGCGCGAGCTCGGGACCGACGCCTCGCAGCAGCAGGTGCTGCGCACCACGCTCGAGCACTGGCTCCTCATCTACGGCGCGATGCGCCGGGCATGGAACGAGATCGTGGCGGGAACCCATGCGCTCCCCGACGTCGTCTGGCCGCCGCGCGGCGCATCCTTCCAGATCGGCGCCGAGCAGACGCACGACGAGATGGTCGCGGAGCTCGCCGCCTTCTGCGAGGGCCTGACGCGCCCGCCGGCGACCGCCTTCGGCCTCCTCCTCTCGGGCAAGGCGTCGCTCGAGGCGGCGAAGGAGCTGGTGCGCGATTTCATCCACCTCGACGCCACCCGCAACATCGCCGGCCAGCTGTCGCGCCAGACCACGCCGCGCGCATTCCGCGCCATCGCGCAGGCCTTCGCCACCGAATCGGGCGGCTACCTCACCCGCAATCACATGGAGATCTGGGCCGACTTCGCGGAACGCGCGCTCGGCGTCACGCGCGAGGAACTCTTCCGCTGGACGCCGCCGACCGCGACGATCGCCAGCCGCTACGTCACCTCCTGGTATTTGATGCACTGCCCGCCCGAGGAGGCGATCGCCGCCTTCCATCTGGGGCCCCCGCCGCACGCCCGCGAGGCGCTCGGCAAGGTCGCGCTCGGGCTCGGACAGGGCGGCGTCGCCGGCGAGGGGCTGCTGCTGCCATCGACCGCGCACACGCGCCACCCGCTCGCCGTCGCCTTCGACCGGCTCGGCGTCGATCCGGACCTGGCCGACTACTTTTTCCGGCTCCACCGCGAGATCGAACCCTTCGAGCAGGACGAGGGCTGGGAATACGTGCCGGAGGTGGTGCGCACCGGCCCGCAGCGCCACGCGTTCAAGCGCGCCTACATCACGAAGATCCTCTCGGAGCGCCGCAAGGACGAGGGGTTGCTGCAGCGGATGCGAACTCTGTCTGGGCTCGTGTGAGCGGAGCGCTCACGAGCTGGCACATGGGAGGGAGGAACGGCATGAGACGATGGATGCATCTCGCCGGTGCGGCGCTGTTCGCCGCCGCCGTGCTCGGCTGTGGCAGTGGAGCCAAGGAGCTGCTCGACACCGCGCAGCTCGAGGAGACCCAGAACAACCTGCCCCACGCGCGCGAGCTATACGAAGCGATCGTCCATCGCTGGCCGAACACCCCCGAGGCCGCGACGGCGGCCGAACGGCTGAAGGCGCTGGGCGAGCCCACCGCCCGCTAGCCAGCGCGGCCTTCGCCACGGCGTGTACCAGGGCCGCGCCACGACGTTCGGCGCTCGGGCCACCATCCAGGTCGTCGCGCAGCCGCTATGCCGGTCTGGCGATCCCGGCCCGGGAGATGTCCTCGCCGAGCTCGCGAGATTCCCGCTTGCCCGGAAGCCGATGCAGGAACGGCGGCGCGACAGCGGTACAGACCACGGTGTGGGCAAACGGTTCGATCGCCCGGAAGTCCACGCGAAATCCGGCGGTGGCCAGCATCGATTCGACCAATGAGGGGGTCAACCCCCAGAACCAGTTGCCGTATCCCTGACCGGGTTGAAAGGCATCGGCGATGCCCACCTGATTCGTCACGCCGATTGATCGAAGGTTCCAGAACTCGCGGGCGCGCCGATCGAGCATGGGATAGTACACCGCCGCCTGTGGGAGTCCGCCCATCTCGGCGATCGTCGAGGTCCGAAGAATCAGGGTCCGGCGACATATGCGCCGCAATGCCACCAGCAACTCGAACGGATCCGGCAGGTGATAGAGAACGCCGGCACAGAGCACCGTATCCGCCGAGCCAAAGGCCGCCAACGTCGCGGGCTGGAGAATGTCGCCAAGAACGAAGTCGACGTTGGACCTTCGCCGGCGGTGTTCGGCGTCGTACTCCGGCGTCGGCCCAACGACGTCGACGCCCTTGACGCCGATCGCCCCGACTTCCTCGGCCAGGAAAGCATACTGGCCGTTGACGCCCCACATGCAGCCGATGTCGGCGAAGCGGCCCCCGGGGGCATGCTCCCGGAGATAATGCGGCAGATCGGCATAGGAGCCAACGGGGTGGCCCATCGGGCCTGCCAGTGGCGCCAGAGCAGACTGCCCGCCGGCGTCTTGAGGAACCGAACCTTCCAGCGATACCACATGCCCATCGGAGCGGGGGGCGGGTCAGCCACTCACATCGTCAAGCCGGCGAGGCTCTCGAGCGTCGCGCCGGCGGCGCCGGCAGGGGCCATCCAGGTCCGCTCGTCCACCACGCCGGTCGCCGGAAGTGCGGACTGCGTCTGGTACTGGCGCACGACGGCGTCGGTCGCCGGCCCGAAGATGCCGTCGATCGCTCCCGTGTAGCCGAAGCCCGCCTTGAGAATTTTCTGGAGCATGGCCACCACCGGTCCCTGTGCGCCGAGCGCCAGGGTCGGCGATGCCTCCCGGTATGCGGGCAGGTGGCTCCAGGTGACCGGGCCGACGACCCCATCCACGACGAGTCCGTTGGCCTGCTGGAAATCCTGCACCGCCTGGTCCGTCTTGGCCCCGAAGACCCCATCGACATCCGCGGGACCCAGGGTTTTCTGGCGCGCGAACACCCGTTGCAGTCGCTTCACGTCGTCCCCGGTATCGCCCACCTTGATCGTTGCCGGCATGGGCCCTCCTCGGGAAGCGAGTACTCGATGGCCGCGCCACCAGGCAAGCCGCCTCGACGCGGTGCTGCGATGCCCCGGGGGTGCTCGCCCTGCCACGGCCGACGTGGTACCCGCCTCATCATCATGTTCGACCCGACGCTGACCCCCGAGCAGGACCGTCTCGTGGAGACGGCCCGGCGCTTCGCCGCCGACAAGATCGTCCCGCACGCCATCGAATGGGACTCCCGTGAGGAGTTCCCGACGCCCGTCTTCAAGGAGGCCTGGGAGCTGGGTCTCATGAACGTGGAACTGCCCGAAGCCTACGGCGGGCTCGGGCTGCACACCATCGACGGCTGCCTGGTGTCCGAAGAGCTGGCATACGGCTGCGCCGCAGTGGCGACGAGCGTCATGTGCAACCACCTGGGCGCACTCCCGCTCATGATCGCGGGCTCCGAGGCGCAGAAGCAGCAGTGGCTCGGGCGGCTCTCGAACGAGTTCTGCTTCGTGAGCTACGCCTGCAGCGAGCCCGACGCGGGCTCCGACGTCGCGGGCATGAAAAGCCGCATCGTGCGCGACGGCGACCACTGGCGCCTCACCGGGCAGAAGCGCTGGATCACCAACGCGGGGCACGCCAGCTTCTTCACCGGCTTCGCGACCATGGACCCGAGCCAGCGCCACAAGGGCATCACGGCCTTCGTGGTCGCCCGCCGATCAGCCCGGCGTCGCGACCGGCCGCAAAGAGGACAAGCTCGGCCAGCGGGCGAGCGACACGCGCGACGTGATCTTCGACGACGTGCGGCTGACCGACGACCAGATCCTCGGCAAGCCCGGCGACGGCTTCACGATCGCCATGGAGACGTTCGACCGCTCGCGCCCGATGATCGCGGCGCTGGCGGCGGGCATCATCCGGCGCTGCGCGGAAGAGTCCCGATCGTACGCCCTCGAGCGCAAGACGTTCGGCCAGCCGATCGCGCAGCACCAGGCGGTGCAGTTCATGATCGCGGAGATGGTGATGGCCTACGAGACGGTCCGCCTGCTCTGGCAGAAGGCCGCCTGGGAGGTCGATCACGGCATCAAGCGCACCAGCACCTCGGCCATCGCCAAGGCATGGGGCGGCGACCTCGCGATGAAGGCCGCCACCGACGCGGTGCAGGTCTTCGGCGGCTACGGCTACACCAAGGAGTACCCGGTCGAGAAGCTGATGCGCGACGCCAAGCTGCTCCAGATCTACGAGGGCACGTCGCAGGTGCAGCGCATGGTGATCGCGCGCAACTTCCTGTTCCGTTCCTGAGCGCCGCCGCGCGATCCTTGACAAACGCTCGTTTGGTGCACTACCCCACGGGGTGATGTCGGCACCCACCGTCGCCCCGATGTTCTCGGAGTGGACGATGGAGTTCCCCTACAAGCACTCCACCGGGGAGACCATCGGCCGCTTCCTCGCCGGGCTGCAAGGAGCAGAAGACGATCTGGGGCCAGCGGGTCGCCGGCCAGGGCGTCGTCGTGCCGCCGCTCGGCTACTCCGAGGTCGACGGCTCCGACGGCGGCGAGTGGGTGGCGGTCGCGGACACCGGCGTGGTGACCGCCGTCGCCGTCGTGCACGAGCCGATCGACGACCTGCACCCGTTCGCCGGCGCCGTTCGCCTTCGTGCTGGTCAAGCTCGACGGCGCCGACACCGCCCTGGCGCACGTCGTCACGCGAGGGCCTCGACCGGCTGCGCGTCGGCACGCGCGTCGAGGCGGTGTGGAAGCCCGACGACGAACGCATCGGCAGTCGATCCGCGACATCGCCTGCTTCCGCCTCGTCGACTGAAGGAGCATCGCATGGACGAGCCGCCGAAGGAACCGGTCAAGTACATCGACGCCGAGGTGCGGCTGCCGTACCACTACGTCGCCGGCGATTACCGCGCCCGCTACTTGCGGGCGCTGAAGGACAAGAAGATCCTCGGCTCCAAGTGCTCGACGACCGGCAAGGTCTTCGTGCCGCCGATCGTCAACTCGCCGGAGAGCTTCGCGCCGTGCGACGAGTGGTCGAGCTGCCGGATCGCGGCGTCGTGACCACCTTCTGCATCGTCAACATCCCGGTGATCGGCCGCGAGCCTGGAGCTGCCCTACGTCGCCGCGTCGGTCGCGCTCGACGGCGCCGACATCTCGATCTTCGCGCTCATCCAGGAGTGCAAGCCGGAGGACGTCCGCATGGGCATGCGCGTCGAGGCGGTGTGGAAGCCGGACGGCGAGCGCCAGGGCGACCACGACGACATCCTCTACTTCCGGCCGACGGGCGAGCCCGACGCGCCGCACGAGTCGTATCATCAACCGACTATGAGCGATGACGACTTCGCAACGTCGCCATCGTCGGCTTCGCGCAGGCGCCCGATCGTCGCCCGCGACGAGCACCGCATGGCGACCGAGATGCTCTACCCGCGTCGTGCGCGAGGCGCTGGCGCAGGTGCGGCGTCGAGCGCGACGCCATCGACTACCAGGTCGCCGGCTCGGCCGACTACATCGACGGCCGGCCCTTCGGCTTCGTCGCCGCGCTCGACGTCATGGGCTCGTGGCCGCCGCGGCAGGACTCGCACCTCGAGATGGACGCCGCGTTCGCCGCCTACTACGCCTGGCTCGCATGCAGACCGGCGAGTGCGACACCGCCATGGTGTGCGGCTACGGCAAGACGTCGGAGGGCGAGCCCGAGCGAGTGCTCAACCTGAAGCTCGACCCCTACTACCAGGCGCCGCTCGGCCTCGGCCCGCTCGCCACCGCGGCGCTGCAGGCGAGCGCCTACATGGCGCGCAGCGGCGCCACCGACGCCGACCTCGCCGAGATCGCGGCGCGCAACCGGACGCGCCGGCGCGCGCAATCCCGACGCCCAGGTGCGCGACCGGCGGCCAGCGCCGACGGAGCTGCATGCAGACGCCCTGGGCGGTGGAGCCGCTGCGCCGCGGCTACGTGCCGCCGGTCGGCGAGAGCGCCGTCGTGCCTGGTCCTCGCCGCCGAGGGCAAGGCGGAGAAGATGTGCGACAAGCCGGTGTGGATCCACGGCGTCGATCAGCGCGCCGAGCTGCAGACGCTCGGCGCGCGCGACCTGACGCGCAGCGCGGGCGCCGCGCTGGCGGCCGAGAAGGCGCTGGCGATGGCGGGATCTCGAGCAGCGCCGCGACGTCGACCTGGTCGAGCTGCTGCGCCACCACGCCGGTCGAGGAGATGATCCTGCGCGAGGCGCTCGGCCTCGAGCCGGCGACGGCGACGCGAGCCCGCGATCAACCCGTCCGGCGGCGCCGCTGTGCCGGCCACCCGATCATGATGACCGGGCTGATCCGCCTCGGCGAGGTGTTCCGGCAGCTGTCGGCACGCGCCGGCGACCGGGCGGTGCCCGGAGCGCGGCGCGCCATCGCGCACGCGACGCAGGGACACTGCCTGCAGCAGAACGTCGTCTGGGTGCTCGGCACGCGAGCGGAGGTGGACATGAAGCGCCCGGTCGCCGTCGTCGGAGTCGGGCAGACGCAGCACACGGCGCGCCGCGCCGACGTGAGCATCGCCGGGGCTGGTGCGCGAGGCGGTCGACCGCGCGCTGCTCGACGCCGGGCTGGAGCACAAGGACATCGACGCGGTCGTCCTCGGCAAGGCGCCGGACATGCTCGAGGGCGTCATGCAGCCCGAGCAGTTCCTGGTCGGCGCCGCTCGGCGCGCACCTGAAGCCCGTGCTGCGCGTCCACACCGCCGGCTCGGTCGGAGCGTCGACGGCGCTGACCGCCGTGACGCACGTCGCCTCCGGGCTCTACGACCGCGTGCTCACCGTCGCCTTCGAGAAGCAGTCGGAGGGCAACGCCATGTGGGCGCTGTCGCCGAACCTGCCCTTCACGCCGCCGCTGGTCGCCGGCGCCGGCGGCTTCTTCGCGCCCTACTCCGCGCCTACATCGCGCGCACCGGCGCGCCGCCGCACATCGGGCCGATGATCGCCGCCAACGCGCGCGACAACGCCGCGCCGCAACGAGTACGCGCACCTGCGCGAGCCGATGACGGTCGAGGACGTGCTGAACTCGCCGATGCTGTGGGATCCCATCCGCTACCTCGAGACCTGCCCGTCGTCGGACGGCGCCATCGCGCTCGTCGTGGCCAACGAGGAGACCGGCGAAGAAGGGCCCGCGCAAGCCGGCGTGGATCAAGGGCGGCGCGTCGTACGCCGAGGCCATGTGGGTGCCGGGACGCGACCAGGTGAGCCCGCAGGCGGGCAAGACCTGCGCCAAGCACGTCTACGACGCAGGCCGGCATCACCGACCCGTGGAAGCAGATCGACACCGCCGAGATCTACGTCCCGTTCGCCTGGTTCGAGGCCATGTGGCTCGAGAACCTCGGCTTCTGCGACGTCGGCGAGGGCTGGAAGATCATCGACCGCGGCGAGCAGAAGTTCGGCGCCCACCTGCCGATCAACCCGTCGGGCGGCGTGCTGTGCACCAACCCGATCGGCGCCTCGGGCATGCTGCGCCTCGGCGAGGCGGCGCTGCAGGTGATGGGTCGCGCCGGCGCGCACCAGGTCGAGGGCGCGAAGACGGCGCTCGGTCACGCCTACGGCGGCGGCGCGCAGTACTTCGCCATGTGGATCGTCAGCTCGGAGCGTTGAAAGCATGTCGGAACCGGCAGTTCTCTACGAGAAGAAGGACGGGATCGCGTTCGTCACGCTGAACCGGCCCGACGTCCGCAACGCCATCAACACCGAGATGCTCTGCCGGCTGACCGACGCCTGGCAGGACGTCAACGACGACGAGTCGGTCCGCGTCGCCATCCTGGCCGGCGCGGGCGACAAGGCCTTCTGCGCCGGCGCCGACCTCGACAAGCTGGTGCGCATGCTGCAGGGGTTGCGCCCGCCGGAGACCGAGTGGGACGAGCGCGTTCGCGCCGACCTCTCGATCATCTACAAGGGCCTGCTGCGGAACTACCAGGTGTTCAAGCCCATCATCGCGGCGGTGCACGGCTTCTGCGTCGCGGGCGGCACGGAGATCCTCTCCTGCACCGACATCCGCATCGCCAGCGACGACGCCCGCTTCGGCCTCGCCGAGGTCAAGTGGAGCCTGTTCCCCATGGGCGGCTCCACCGTCCGACTGCCGCGGCAGATCCCCTGACTGTCACGCCATGGAGATCCTGCTGACCGGCGAACAGCTCTCCGCCGAACGCGCGCTGCAGATGGGTCTCATCAACAAGGTGGTGTCGCGTGACGAGCTGATGCCGGCAGCCCTCCGTTATGCCCGCATCCTGTGCGAGAATGGCCCGCTCGCCGTGCAGGCGGTCAAGAAGTCGGTGCTGGTCGGCCTCGCGCTGCCGCCCGAGCAGGCCCTCGAAAAGGAGATGGAGATCGGCATTCCCGTCTCCATGTCGGAGGACTGCAAGGAGGGCACGAAGGCTTTCAAGGAGAAGCGCAAGCCGGTGTTCCGCGGTCGCTGACCGGCGGTCTGGACAACTCCCGGCCTGGCGTGGCAAGGAGCCGGCATGAAGCGTTCATGGGCTCTCGCAGTCGTGCTCGCGTCTCTGTCGGCGGCCCCCGCCCTGGCCCAGTTCGAGGGCATGCTCGATCGGCTGGAGAACCGCATCGGCACCAAGATCGAAGAAAACCTGGGCAAGCGCCAAGACAAGGTCATCGACAAGGCGTTCGACACCAGCGACAAGGCCACCGCCTGCGTCGCCAGCGACCCGAACTGCAACAAGCCGAAGGGTCCCGCCAAATGCGCCGCCTCCGACCGCGGCTGCCTCAGCCAGGCGAAGGCCAACGGGCAGACGGTGGAGATCACCGGCGACTGATCAGGCGAAGCACCCGCCGTCCACCCGCACCTCGGCCCCGGTCACGTGCGCGGCGTCGTCGCTCGCCAGCATGGCCACCACGCCGGCGACGTCGGGCGGCGCGCCCGAGCCCTTCGGGGCCATCACCCGCTTGATCAGCTTCATGTCCGCGCCCTCGGGCGTGCGGAACTGGGAGAAGATCGGCGTCGCGATGTCGCACGGCAGGACGGCGTTCGCCCGCACGCCCTGCTTCACGTAGTCGATGGCGATCGATTTGGTGAGCGCCAGCACCCCGCCCTTCGACGCCGCATACGCGCCGGCATAGGGTTGCCCGTGAATGGCCGCCGTGGACGCGACGTTCACGATGTTCCCGCGGCTCGCGAGCAGATGCGGCAGGGCCGCCCGGCACGTGAAGAACGTCCCAGTGAGGTTGACCGCGATGATGCGGTGCCAATCGGCCGTGGCCACCTCGTGGAAGCGATCCGCGCGCAGGATGGCCGCCACGTTCACCAGCACGTCGAGCCGCCCGAAATGGCCGATGCAGGCCGCGATGGCCGCTTCGACGGCGGCCTCGTCGCTGACGTCGCAGAGGAGGGTGGCGACGTCGGCGCCCGTTTCGCGCAACGCGCCGGCGAGTTCGGCGAGCGGCTCCTGCTGCACGTCGACGGCGAACACCCGGGCGCCCTCTGCCGCCAGCCGCTCGGCGACGGCCCGGCCGATGCCGGAGGCCGCGCCGGTGACGAGCGCCACGCGATCCTGGAAACGGGTCATCGGGCACGACCATAGGCGAGGAGCCGCTGCGGGCTCAAGCGCCGCCGCGTTGACGCGGGGGGAACGCGCCGCGTAGGGGGGCGGCGATGACAGGCGACGATTGCGGGACGATCGCGGTGCGGGTGATCGGCCACGCCCGCATGCCGTGGCGGCGGCGCGAAGACGCCCCCCACCAACCCACGGCGTCACCGGCGACGGAGGGTTCGCTCGAGATCGACCCACCCTTCCGCCCGGCGCTGGCCGACCTGGCCGGGTTCGGCCGCGTCTGGATCGTCTTCCACTTCGACCGCAGCCGCGGCTGGGCGCCGACCGTGAAGCCGCCGCGCGGCGGCCCCCGGCGCGGCGTCTTCGCCACCCGCGCGCCGAACCGGCCGTCGCCGATCGGCCTCACCTGCGCCGAGCTGTGCGCCGTCGATCCCGAGGCGGGGCTGGTCCGCGTGCGCGGCGTCGACCTGCTGGACGGCACACCGATCCTCGATCTCAAACCCTACCTGCCGCTCGTCGACGCGTGGCCGGACGCCGGGCACGGCTGGCTGCAACACTATCTCGACGCCGGCATCGAGCCGCGGCTGCGGAAGCCCTACCGCCCGCCGCGATAGCCGCACGATCCGGGTGGAACGGTCGCCCCGCCACGTTGACGGCGCGACGAGGCGTGCCCTATGGTCCCGCGCCATGGCACGCGAGCGCGGCACGGCCCTCACCACGGCGGCGATTCTCTTCGGTCTGCTCGCCCTGTCGAACTTCTCGAAGCCCCTCGAGATGTCCGAATCGCAAGGCTTCGTGTTCTTCGGACACCGGCTGAAGGGCGGCGCCAACGCGGTCGCCGGACCGCTCTTCGGGCTCTATCTGGCCGCCTACGCGGCCGGCATCTGGGGGCTGCGGCGCTGGGCGCTGCCGATGGGCATCGCGTACGCCCTCTACGTCGTCGCGAACCTGCTCGCCTTCTGGGCCTGGGGACCCGTCGAACAGGGAGCGGGCGCGCGCATCTTCGGCCTCCTCTACATGGCGGTGGCGATCGGCGTCTCGGCGGGCACGGCCTGGCTGCTCGCCCAGCGGCGCGACGACCTGGTGTAGCGTGCCGCCCTGGCTGTCGATCGCGCTGCTGTGGGCGGGCTTCGCCGGCGCGCATCTGTGGCTCTCGAGCGACACGCTCCGCCCCCGCCTGATCGCCCGCCTCGGACCCGACGCGTTCCGCGGGCTCTACTCGCTCGTGGTGCTCGCGTTGTTCACCGCCCTGGTCTGGACCTACGCGCGCCACAAGCACACGGGACCGTTGCTGTGGCTCACGCTGGGTCCGCCCGCGCTGGCGCGGGCGACCAGCCACGTCCTGATGTTCCTGGCGTTCGCGCTGCTCGTCCCCGCCGTGCTGCCCGCGCATGCGGCGCCAAGCTCGATGGCGGCGGGCGGACACGACGCCGGCGCCGCCCGCGGCCTGCTCCGCATCACGCGGCATCCGCTGCTGGTCGCGCTGGCGCTCTTCGGCGTCGCGCACCTGTTGGTCAACGGCCGCCTCGCCGACGTCGTCTTCTTCGGGGGCTTTCCGCTCTTCGTCTGGATCGGCGCCCGGCACCAGGACGCGCGGTTGGCGCGCGACCGCCCGGCCTATCGCACCCTGGTCGCGCAGACGTCGATCATGCCGTTCGCGGCGGTGGCGGCCGGCCGGCAGCGCCTCGCCGCCGCGGAGTTGCCGTGGGGCGCGATCGTCGCCGGACTCGCCGTCGCGGCGATCGTCCGCTGGTTCCACGCATCGTTGTTCGGCCCGTAGACGTTCGGCGGCGCGCGATCACCCGGCCGCGGCGCGGGCCCGCGCCGCCACCTCGGCCAGGGCGGCGCCCAGCTCGTCGGCGCAGACGGCCGGCACCTTGCGACGGCGCGCCAGCCCCGCGACCTTCTTGCCGGCACGGGTCGATTTGCCCGCCGCCCGCTTGAGGAACCGGCGAGCCCGGGCCGAGCTCGTCGTATCCGCCCGCTGGGCGAGCTTGCGCGCCGCCGCGATCTGTTTCCGGATCGACGCCGGCAGGGCGTCGGGACAGGCGGCCGGCGGCAGGGCATCCAGCAGGCATACGACGCCCTCCACGTCGATCGTGGCGCACGGGATCGTCGTCGTGGTCGTGGCCGGACTCCTGGTGGTGGTCGAGGTCGTCGTGTTGGCCACCAGGCTCGTGGTGGGCGCCGTCGCGGCGGTGCTCGTGGTCGAGGTGGTCGTCGTGGTCGAGGTCGTCGGCGGCGGGCAACATTCGCCGGTGATGACGTTCGCCGCGAACTCGGAGGTGCCGGCGAGCTGGTTCGTGGCCGTCGCCGTGATCTGCGTGCCCGGCCCGATGTCCTGCGCGAAGGTCGTCTCGAACGCGGCCGCGCCCGTGGCGTCCGTGACGATGTCGTGCGAACCGAGCAGGAAGTCGCCTTCGCCGTGCTGGCTCGGATGGCCGCTGGTGGCGAAGATGTCGAGGGTCAGCGGCAGATTCGGGACGCCCTCGTACCGGCCCCGGACGGAGATCGAGCCGATCTCGGGAACCCACGCGTACTCGAGCACCGGGAAGTTCAGACGCCCGTTGGGGCCGCTGTCGCCGTCGCCGGGATCGTTGGCGGTGACGCCATCGTCTCCGAGATCGATCCCGAGTCCACCGCTGCCGAAGATGGTATTGTGGCGGATGCGGACCCCCGAGGGCGAGGTCGCGCCGGACACCAAGGAGATCGCGTCGCGCACGCTGTACGCGATGCGGTTCGGGTCGAGCGAACCGGGTCCGCCGATGTCGACGTTCGTCGGCGACGCGTCGCCTCCCACGACCAGGATGCCCACACCGTTCCGCCGGGATGCGAAGCCCGTCTCGTCGACCCCGAGGCTGTTGCCCCGGACGACCACCCCGCTCGCGGCCCCGAAGAGCCGCACCCCGGCCTGACTCTGTTGCCCGATCAGATTGTTCCGGATGACGACGCCGCCGGCGCCGACCAGCTCGATGCCCTGCTCGCCGGCGATCCCGCCGAATCCCGCCGCGTCGAGGCCGATGTTGTTGCCTGCGATCAGGTGGTTCGCCGCCGCCGGGCCCGCGACGGACACGCCCACCCGGTTTCCCGTGATGACGTTGCCGCCAGCCGCGCCGCCGATCGTCATGCCCGTTGCGGTGCCACCGAGCGCAATGCCCACGCCATTTCCCTGGGCCGTGACCCCGTCGCTACGCACGCCGATGTGATTGTTCGCGATCACGTTGCCGGAGCCGGACGTGGACTGCACGCCGACCGCGCCGCCGACGATCACGTTGCGCGCCGCCGGCGCGCCGCCGATGGTCGACGTGCTGCCCAGCAGTTCGATCGCGATGGCGTTCGGCACGATGGTCTGCCCGTCGGGAGCCACGCCGAACCAGCACCGGTCGACGACATGCCCGCCACCGTTCGCCTCGATGCGAATCGCCGGCCCATCCGGTTCGTCCCAGGCCGTGAACGCGATGCCCCGGATGGTCGAGCCGCTGTGCCCGGACAGGACGAGTCCCGGTGCGTTGAGCCCGGCCGCAGCGCCGCTCAATTCGACGACCGGCTTCCCCGCGTACGACGGTTGCGTCGTCCCGTCGAGCGACACGGGATGGATGATCGCCGGCAGCGTCGGGGGGGTGATCGTGTACGGCCCGTCCCCGAGAATGGCGAAGGTGATGGAATCCGCAGCCGCGTCGGTGTTGGCCTGCGCAATGGCGGCGGCGAGTGATCCGGGGCCGCTCGCGGCGGTCGTCGTCACGACGTACGTCGTCGCCCCGACCGAGCCGCCCCACGCCACGACGATCCACGCCGCGAGGCTCTGCCGTCCAATCCACCCCGTCATGCTCGCCTCCTAGAGAAATCGAGTGCGAGATGCACTCGTTTCTCGCGCGATCACAGGCGCCGCCCGTACAACTCGGACACGCCGCCGTCAAGTGCGCACGTACGCGTGACGCCCGGCGCTTGTCAACGGACCGCGCGCGGCTGGACGCACCACGCGCATCATCCGCCACGCGATCCGCGTCACGGCACGACGCAACCCGACGGGGCGGACGCGTTGCTGGCGGCGAACGTCCCCTGCCCATCGCTGCCGAGAGGGTCGTCCTTGCGAACCGTGCCGCCGAAGCGTCCGCAGTAGACACGCGCCGTCCCGAGGACGAGCCCCGCCGCGACGCTCCCCTGCGCCGGCTCGTCGAGCGTGAACGTGATGCCCGCGCCGCGGCAGCGGGCCTTGAGCCGCCCCTGGCCGATCTGCGCTCTCGTGCAGGGCCCGAGCGCACCGCCCCCGTCACGGTAGCGGAAGCCGTCCCTGGTGCGCCGCCAGCCGGCTGCCGGCAGCGGGATCGACTGCGCCTCCTCCGTCGCCGGGTTGCGCAGCGCCAGCGTCGCCCCTGCCGCCGTCGGGTCGTCCGCACTGCCGTCCGCCGGCGCCACGATCGCCGGGTCGCGGAGGTCGACCACCAGCCGGCGGCGTTCGGGCTTGGCGGCCCGGTCGCGCAGCTTGAGCCCGCGCCCCGCCACGGGGACGTCGTCGAGGCAGGCGGTGGTGCCGGGCACGCAGAGCGCCGTCACGTTCTGCGGCGTCCGGGAGGCGACCTCGCCGGGGCTCGTGGGGTTGGCGCCGCGCGACCCGGTGCCGGCGCCGACGAGCACGGTGCCATCCACCACCGCCGGCGCGGCGGCCAGGGCGAAGCCGACGCCGATGCCGCCCAGCCGCGCCCCCGTGGCCGCATCGTAGCTGCGCAGCGTGCCGCTGGTCGCGGACCCGACGAACACCACGCCGGGGATCGCGCTGGTCGGCGCGAAGCTGGCATCGGCGTCCGGTTCGGCGGTGTTCTGCCACAGGACGGCGCCGGTGCCGCCGTCGAGGGCGTGCACGGTCGGGCGCTGCGGGTTGCCGAGCGACGCGAAGCTGCCGGGCGCCGTGCTGAAGTAGATGCGATCCGCCGCGTCGTCCACCGCCGCCGTCGCGATGACGCCGCCGGCGGTACCGCCGGGGACCACCTGCGTGCGCCAGTACGGGAGTTGGCTCGGGTCGGGGTCGTTCCAGGCGACGTCGGTCACCTCGTTCACGCCGTCGCGGTCGAGCAGGTAGTAGGTGCCGTCCTTGTTGCCCACGCCAACCACCTCGCGCTCGCGGCCCCCGATGACGGCGGTGAAGAGATTCGGGACGGCGCCGAACGCGAGGTCGGCGTTGTCGATCTCGCGCGGGCGCCAGCGCCACACCGGGCGGCCGTCGAGATCGAGGGCGACGATCGCCTCGTCGTAGGGCGGCATGGGCGGCGCCGGCCGCAGCGTGGCCGGGTTCGTGTCGGTGTCGCAGTTGCTGGACGCGAAGTAGAGGAAGCCCCGCTTGCCGTCGTAGGCCGGCGACGACCAGACGTTGCCGCAGCCGTTCGGCGTGCGCGGATGGTTGCACCCCGCGCGCGTGACGAGGAAGCCCGGCGGGAGGCCGAGATCCGCTTCCGAGTGGTACCCGTCGTAGCGACGGATGTCGTCGGTCGGATCGGGCCGGCACGTCTGGCCGCTCTCGAGATCGAAGAACCACGCCAGCCGGCCGTCGCCGGCGTCGAGGGCGTAGAAGCCGCCCTTGCCGCCCTCGACGTCGTTGACGTCCATGCCGAAGAACACCTTCCCGTCGGCCACGATCGCCGACGATTCGATCTGGTTGCGCTCGGCGGCGAAGCCGCACGCGCCGGGGACGACGCAGCCCGTGCCGGTGTCGAATCGCCAGACCTCGGCGCCCGTGACCGCGTCGAGCGCGTAGAAGGTCTGGCCGTTGCCGACGAAGACGCGCGGTTCGGCACCCACGTGGTCGAAGTGCACCGACGCCGTGTTCGGGAACGTCACGCCGGGACGATCGGCGGTGGCGAAGCGCCATACTTCCCGGCCGTCGCGCACGCGCAGCGCGTAGATGGTCGCATCCCACGACTGGATGTAGGCGACCTGCACCGGCCCTTCCCCGGGCAAGGTCACACGGGCTACCGTGGGGGAGGCCGTCACCACGGCGCCGGTCGGGAAGGTCCACTTGACGGCGAGCGTGCCGACGTTCGCGGCGGTGACCGTCGACTCCCGCGGATTGAAGAACTGCCGCCGCTCGCTGCCCGCATACGTCTGCCAGTCGCGCTGCTCGAGGTCACCGGGGAAGAGGGCGACGCCGTCGGGAAACGCCAGCCCCTGGCGCACGATCTCGGGCGGCAGCGGCGTGCCGTCGGCGGCGAAGCGGATGCGACGCACCTTGCCGTTCGGCCCGGGCCGGACGTTCGGGAGCGTGCCCACGAGGTCGAGGTCGGCGTAGTAGAGCGTGCCGTCGCTGCCGACGGCGATGCCCTGCGGGTTGCCCGTCGACACCGGCGGCAGGCTTTCGGGCGGGGCCAGCACGTAGCGCAGCCGATTTCCCGTCAGGTCGTACTCGCCGATGCGGCCGTTCAGCACTTCGGCCGCGAAGAGCGTCCCCGCCGGCCCGAAGGCGAGCCCGGAGAACGTCGAGAGGCCATTCGGCGGCAGGAAGACCTCCCGGTTCACCCGGTCGGCATCGGCCAGGGGAGACCCCAACGCGTCGGCGCGGCCGCACCCGCCTGCCGCGTCCGGTCCGGTGGGGAACGGCGGCGAGAAGCGAAAGACGCTCAGTTGGCTGGCGCCCGAGACGTAGACCCTACCCTGCGGATCGACCGCCACGCCGCCGGCCGTGCCGATGTCGGTGGCGATCTTGCAGAAGTTCGTGCTGCGATCCGCGTTCGGGTAGGTGCCCGGCGCTCCGGGGAAGCCCTCGAAGGGCGGGAACCACATGATCAGCTCGCCGTTCGGGGTACTGAATCCCTGCGTGCCGACCTCGGTCGTGAAGAGTACGCCTCCGGGGCCGAACGCGCACCCGTAGGGCTCGGCGCCGCCGACGTTGTAGGTGGCCGTCAGCTTGCCGATCTGCTTGCCGCTGGGCGCGAACACGCCCCAGCCGGGCGGCGGGTTGGGTTGCCCGCTGTCCTCCCCGGCGACGAACCGTCCGCTCCCATCCGGGAAGGCGCAGATCATGCCGTTGATGTCGCGGAACTTGCCGCTCGGTTGCGCGCCGCCCTCCTCCGATGCGCTCGCGCGTTCGACCAGCACGTCTTCCAGGAGCGGCGGACTGCCAATCGAGTCGACGTCGAAGCGGCGGAGCCGGTTGCCTTCGGTCGCGTAGAGGAGCTGGCCGGAGTCGGCGGCCGGCGCCACCGCCGGCGCCAGGGCGACGAGGAGCAGCCACAAAACCGGAGCGACACCACAGCAGCGAGGGGATGAGCGCACGGGGCCTCCTGTTCGGAGGAACCTTCCAACAACTCGCTCGCCGCGGTCAATGTGAAAGGAGAATGTCCGCCACCAATTCGACCACCTTGAAGCGCTGCGTCGCCGCGACGATGCTGTGGCTGATGCCCCACTCGCCCGGCCATGCCGACGCGGCCGCCGATCCCGCGTATCGCGCCCTGCTCGCCACCCACGTGCGCCCCGGCACGATCGACGGCGTCCGGCTGGCCCTGGTCGATTATGGCGCGATCCGACACGATCCCCAGTACCAGGCGGCGCTCCGGGCGCTTGCCGACGCCACGCCTGACCGGTTGGACAGCCCGCGCGATCGCTTCGCGTTCTGGATCAACGCGTACAACCTGCTCGCCATCAAGGCGGTGCTCGACCAGTACCCCACGCGCAGCATCCGCGACGGCGGCAGCCTGCTGCGTCCGATCTGGAAGAAGCCGGTGGGCGTCGCCGGCGGACGCGAGGTGTCGCTCGACGACGTCGAGCACGGCATCCTGCGCAAGACGTTTCGAGATCCACGGGTCCATGTCGCGATCGTCTGCGCCTCGGTGTCCTGCCCCGACCTGCGCGTCGAGCCGTACGACGGCGCACGGCTCGACGAGCAGCTCGACGACGCCGCGCGCCGCTTCCTCGCCAACCCCGGTAAGGGACTCGCCCCGGGTTCCGACGGCGCCACGGCGCGGGTGTCGTCGATCTTCGACTGGTTCGCCGGCGACTTCGCCGCCGGCGGCGGCGTCGCGGCCTTCGTGCGACGATACGCCGACCCGGCAACGGCCGCGCGACTCGACGGCCTGACGGACCGCGGCCTCTCGTACTTCCCCTACGACTGGACCCTGAACGATACCGCCCGCGGGACTCCATTCGCCGGCGGCTGATCATCCACCTTCGCCCGGTTTTCGTTCTTGCGACAGGCGCGACTTTCCTGCGAAGTTCCGTGCCGAGCCCGTGGCCAGGACGATCCACGCACCGACGACCCGCGACGGCCCCAGGCCGAGGCGTTCGCCACTGGCGACGGCCGCCCTGCTCGGCGCCGTCCTCGCCGCGCCCGGCAGCGCGGCCGAGGTGCAGGTCGTCGGCCTGACCCCGGGCGTGAGCGCCGACGTCGTGATCGACGGCGGGGCGCCGATCACGCTCGAGGTCGGCGGGGCGCCGGTCGAGGGCGTGACGCTGCTCGAGACACGACGCAGCGGCGCCGTCCTCCGGATCGACGGCGCGGTGCGCACCGTGCCGCTCGGCGGCGTCGACGTCGAAGACGCCGCGACGGCCCAGAGCCGCACCGTGGCGCTGCAGGCCGACGCGCAGGGCCACTTCGTCACCCGGGGCGCGATCAACGGTCGGCCCGTGCGCTTCCTCGTCGACACCGGCGCCACGCTGACCACGCTGTCGCGCCGGGAGGCGGATCGCATCGGACTCGACTACCGGCGCGGCACCATGCAACGGACCGTCACGGCCAATGGCACGGTCGAGGGGTGGCGCGTGTCGCTCGCCAGCGTGACCGTCGCCGCCGCCACCGCGTCCGACGTCGAGGCCATGGTGCTCGACAGCGACGCGCTGCAGGACGTGCTGCTCGGCATGAGCTTCCTCGGCCGTTTCGACCTGCGGAGCCAGGGCTCGACGCTCGTACTGCGCCGCCGCTGACGCGTGGCGCGGCTCAGCGCGACCGCGGCAGCCCCAGGACGCGCTCGGCCAGGATGTTGCGCTGGATCTCCGACGAACCGGCGAACAACGACGCCGCCCGGTAGTAGAGCCACGACCGGGCCAGCCGGCCGCCGGCGTCCGCCCATGGGCCCGGCTGCCAGCAGAGGCCGCGTGGCCCGAGGATCGTCATGACGGTGTCGTGCATCCGCTGGCTCATCTCGCTCCAGAAGAGCTTGATGAAGCTCGACTCCGGGCCGAGCGGCAGGCGCCGCTGGAGGCGCGTCAGCGTGCGCCAGTTGTTGAGGCGCGTGATCTCCACCTCGATGACGTGCTGCGCGATCCGCTGGCGCACGACGGGATCGACCGCCGCCGGCGGGGCGCCGTCAACGCGCTCGCGGGCCAGCCGGAGCAGGTCCTGGAGCAGCATCCGGTGGATCACCAGCTGTCGCGGCGAGGTGCCGCGCTCGTGGGCCAGCGTCGTGTTGGCGATGGCCCACCCCTCGTTCTCCCGTCCGATCAGATGATCGCGCGGGATGAACACGTCCTCCAGGAAGACCTCGTTGAACTCCTCGCTGCCGGTCATCTGGCGAAGCGGGCGCACGGTGACGCCCGGCGCCTGCATGTCGCAGACGAAGTAGCTGATGCCCTTCGCCTTCGGCGCCGCCGGATCGGTGCGCGCCAGCAGGATGCCCCAGCGCGCGAACTGCGCGTAGCTGGTCCACACCTTCTGGCCGCTCACCGCCCAGCCGCCGGCGACCGCCTCCGCGCGGGTGCGCAGCGCCGTCAAGTCGGACCCGGCTCCCGGCTCGGAGAACAGCTGGCACCACAGCTCGCCGGCGGGCAGGATCTGCGGCAGGAAGCGGCGGCGCTGGTCGTCCGTGCCGTGGGCGATCAGCGTCGGGCCCACCAGGTTCACGCCGATCCGGTTGATGACCTCGGGGGCCCGCGCCGCCGCGATCTCCTCCTGGAAGACGTAGTGCTCCACCACGGTGGCGCCGCGGCCGCCGTATTCGCGCGGCCAGTGGATACCGACCCAGCCCCCCGCGGCGAGCGCGCGCTGCCAGTCGCGGAGCGCGGCGACCTCGTCGGCGAGCGACGCGAATGCGGGCGCCTCGCCGCCACGCCAGGCCGGTGGCAGGTTGGCGGCAAGCCAGGCGCGCAGCTCGGCGCGGAACGCCTCCTCGGCCGGGGAGAACGACAGGTCCACGGCGACGCGTTGTAGCGCGGGGACGCCGCCGCTGGCCACCGGTCAGCGGGTGCGTGTCACCGTGCCGGCCCAGCGGGCCGCGCAGGCCGAGCCGTCGTCGCAGGTCGCCGCGGCCGTGGCCTCGGCCGGCGACGGCGAGACCACCCCCGCGCTGACGATCGAGAGCCACAGGCAACACGAGACCGGGGTCTCCGGAACCGGGCGGCAGTCCGGCAGCGTCGCGAAGGTCCAGCCCGCGGCGTCCACCTGGCCGGCGGCGGCGGCGCCCTCGATATGGCCCGTGAGGGCGGGACCGCCCTGCGACACGACGAGCGTCGCGCCGATCTCCAGGAAGGAGTCGTCCAGGTCGCACCCCGGCTCCACCTGCGCGCCGGCGAAGTCCCATTCGCCCCCCACCAGGGCGGGCGGCAGCGTGGTGGTCGTGCTCGGGCCGACGCCGGTCACGGTGGTGGTCGTGGTGGCGGGAGCCGGCGTGGTCGTGGTCGTGGCGGTCGGCAGGGTCGGCGTCTCGCCGGGGCCGCCCGTCGGCCGGCTGAAGGCGCAGGCGGCGACCCCCTCGCGGCGGCACTGCCGCACCAGGCGACCGCGGCAGCGCCGGAGCGTCTTGCCGCGCTCCGGGCAGACGCTCGCGACGAGCGGCGCACACGCCTTCCGGCAGACACGCTTGGGTGTCCGGGCCGCCTGGACCCACGAGGCGGCGACGAGCAGGCAGAGCACGGCGAGGGCACGACGCATGAGGTCCTCCTGCCGGGCAGACGGCAGGCGCGCCGCGGTTGTGTCGCGTCAGACCACGCCGCGGGCCCGGAGTGCCGGAAGCTCCGTGCCGGCGACGCCGATCTCGGCCAGCAGGGCCGCCGTATCGGCGCCGAGCGCCGCCGCCGGCGCGTACTGCGGCACGACGCCGTCGAGCTTGATCGGGCAGCCCACCTCGCGCAGCGCGCCGAACACCGGGTGGACGACTTCGACGATCATGTCGCGCGCCACCGCCTGCTCGTCGGCCAGCGCCTCCTCCACCGTATAGACCGGCGCCACCGGCACGTGCCCGCGCAGGCACGCAAGCCACTCGGCGGTGCTGCGCCGCGCGAAGGCGCGCTCGAGCAGCGGGATCAGCGCTTCGCGGTGGGTCAGACGATCGGCGAAGGTCCGGAAGCGCGGGTCGCCGGCCAGCCCCGGCAAGCCCAGGCGCTCGACCAGCCGCGTCCAGAACTTCTCCTTCATCACCATGATGACGAGCCAGCCGTCGGCAGTGCGGAAGGTCTGGCTCGGGATCAAGCTCTGGTGCTGGCCCATCGGATGGCGCGCCGGGCGCCAGTCGCGGTTGAGCGACCAGAGCGCCAGGTAGTTCAACATCGACAGCGCGGTGTCGAGGAGCGAGACGTCGACGTCGCCGCCGGCGCCGGTCGCACGCGCGCGATGGAGGCCGATCATGAGCGCCAGCGCCGCCAGGATCCCGCCCGCGAAGTCGACGATCGACACGCCGCACTTGGTGGGCGGGGCGTCCGGTTCACCCGTGATGCGCATGAAACCGGCATAGGCCTGGAGGAGATAATCGTACGCCGGCTCGCCGCGCCGCGGGCCGGTGCGCCCGAAGCCGGTGAGCGCGCAGCACACGACGCGCGGGTTGGCGTCGCGCAGCGCCGCGTAATCGAGCCCCAGCACACCGGGGAGGTCGCCGCGCAGGTTGTTGAAGACGGCGTCCGCCCGGCCGACGAGACGGCGCAGGAGCCGCTGGCCTTCGGGGTGGCGCAGATTGAGGGTGAGCGAACGCGTGCCCCGGTTGAAGGCCTGGTAGTAGAGGCCGTCCTGGGCCTCGGCGTCGGCGAAGGGCGGCACCCGCCGCGCCTCGTCGCCGCCGGTCGCCGGGTCCTCGATCTTGATGACCTCCGCGCCCAGGTCCGAGAGGAACATCATGCCGAACGGGCCCGCCCCGAGCTGGCTGGCGGCGAGAATGCGCACTCCCTGGAGCGGCGGCGCGCTGGCGGTCATGGCCGGTGTGTAGCAAGGACCGCGCGCCACCCGCCAGTCGCGTCTTGACGCGGCGACACGCAAGTTCCTAGAACCCGACCATGGGCACCCCGGGGGTCTTCAAGGACGTCATCAAACGCGACCGCGCCGCCGCGGTCGCCCTGCCGGTCGACGCGTTCCTCGCCGAGCTCGACGCCTTCATCGAGGCGCACAGCCCGTACAGCCAGAACCAGGTGGTGCCCGCCATCGGGTGCGGCCGGGCGAGCCTCGACGTCGTCAAGCGCTATGCGATGGAGCTGTACTACCTGGGCCTCTGGATGACGCCCGAATTCCCGCTCCTGATCGCCAATGCGCCCGACACGGACGCCTTCACGATGGACGACTCCGAGCACTATGCGCATTGGGCGCAGAACTTCGCCGACGAGACGGGGTATCTGCGCGATCCGAACCACGTCCTGATGAAGGTGGAATACACCCGGGCGCTCCAGATTCCCGACGAGGAGCTCAAGCGGTACGTCCCGATGCCCGAGACGATCGGGTCGGTCTACACGCTCCTCTACTACTGTCGCCGCTCGTACGAAGAGGCGCTGGGCGCGCTGGGCTATGCCCGCGAGCGTGCCGCCGGCCGCAGCGGCTACGCCAAGACCCTCTACGAAGGGCTCTGGAAGCACTACGGCATCAAGGTGAAGAACCTGGAGGTGCACGCCTACGCCGAGGCCGAGCACGGGGACAAGGCGCTCGAGCTGATGCAGCGCGCCTGCACCACGGCGTCCGTGCAGCAGCGGGTGCGCCGGGCGGTGCAACACACCATTCTCACCAACGAGTGGCGTACCTGGGCGATCAACCGGTGGCTCGACTGAGCCGCGTTGGGCGCTGAAGCATGGGTCGGCTCGACGGCAAGGTCGCGATCGTCACCGGCGCCGGCCAGGGGATCGGGCGGGCCATCGCCCTCGCGGCCGCGCGGGAGGGTGCGAGCGTCTGCGTCGCGGAGCTGAAGGCGCACCGGGCCGAGCGCACGGCGGAGGAGATTCGCGACGCCGGCGGCGAAGCGATGTCGTCGGTGGTCGACGTCGGCAAGCGCGACGACATCGACGCGATGGTCGCGGAGACCGTGCGGCGCTACCGCACGGTCGACATCCTGGTGAACAACGCCCATGGCTTCGGCCCGCGCACGCCGCTCGACGCCATCCCGGACGCGCAGTTCGACATGTCGTGGCGCACCGGCGTGAAGGGCACGTGGTGGGCCATGTGCGCGGTGCTGCCGTACATGCGCGCGGCCGGGTGGGGCCGGGTCGTCAATCTCGGCTCGCTCGCCGCCGAGTCGGGGCACGCCGGGCTCGGCGACTACGCCGCAGCCAAGGGCGGCGTCACCGCGCTCTCGCGAGTCGCGGCTCGCGAATGGGGCGCGCACGGCATCACCGTCAACGTGATCTACCCGGCGGCCGCCTCGAAGCGCGGGCTGGATTTCATGGCCCGCGACCCCGAGCGCTTCGCGCGCCTCATGCAGGACCGCCCGATCGCCCGGCTAGGCGATCCGGAGGACGACATCGCGCCCGTCGCCGTCTTTCTCGCCTCGGACGAAAGCCGCTTCCTGACCGGGCACGTCTTCTACGCCGACGGTGGCGCGCACCTCGGGTGACCCGGGTGCTCGGCGACGACTGGCGGTACTGCCCGCGGTGCGCGGCGGAGCTCGACCGGCGCACGCGCGGAGGGCTGCCACGGCCGACCTGCCCCGCCTGTGGCTTCGTCTTCTTCGCCAACATGGGCGTCGGCGCCGCGGTGGTTGTCCGGGACGCCGCCGGGCGCGTGCTGCTGGTCCAGCGCGGCCCCGGCTACTTCGGAGCCGGACGGTGGTGCCTCCCCTGCGGCTACGTCGAGTGGGCCGAGGATGTCCGCGCGGCGGCGGCGCGGGAGGCGCTCGAGGAGGCCGGCGTGGCGGTCGACATCGGCGACGTCGTCCATGTCGCAGTGAACCGCCACGAGCCGGAGCGGCCCACCGTCGGCATCTGGTTCTCGGCCCGCCTGCTCGACGCAGGCGCGACCCCGCGCGCCGGTGACGACGCCGTGGCGGCGGGGTGGTTCGACCCCGCCGCCCCGCCACCACTGGCGTTTCCGACCGACGGCCCGGTGCTGGCGCGTCTGGCCGACGGCCGGCTGCGGCTCGGCTAGCGCCTCACTTGCAGGCGATCGTCTTGCCGCGGGCGACCGTCCGGCACCTGGGGCCGGCCTCGCCGCACTGGCCGGTCCGCGCAAGCGGGCTGTCCACCACGAACGTCCCCCGCACCGGGAGCGCCTGCGGGGCGAACGCGCCCTTCTTGCCCCGCACCATGAACTTGAGCGTCCCCGGAGCCTTGCGGCTCAGCGCGATGCGAACCTTGACCACCCCCTGCACGCCGGCGGCGTTGCGGTAGCTCCAGCGCGTGCCCTTCTTGTTGGCCTTCCATCCGGCGAGGCCGGGGATGGTGACGTCGAGGAAATCGATCCCCTGGCCGTCGGTCAGGAGGATGCGGACCCCGTTGGTCGCCGGGTCGATCTCCGGCGTGGTGGGCACGACGATGGCACCCTTGAACAGCAGGCCGTCGTCGCCCACCGGCGTATGCTGCTTCGTGAGGAGTATCTTCGGCTTGGTCGCGGACACCCCGCCCAGATTGGTGCACGGGTCACACGCGTCGCCCTTGCCGTCGGAGTCGCCGTCCGTCTGATCGCCATTGGCGACGCCCGCGCAGTTGTCGGCGGCGTCGGGCACCCCATCGCCATCGTCGTCCGGTCCGCTGTCGTCCGCCGGACACACCGGCGACGCGCCGGTGCAGAACTCGGCGGCATCCCCGCTCCCGGCCGACGGACGACACTCGGTCGCCGCCGGGGCGAGGGCGTCCGCCGGACAGGCATCGCTCGAGCCGGTGCAGGTCTCCGCCGCATCGCAATCGCCGGCGGACGGCCGGCATTCCGCCCCCGCCGTCGCGAGTGCATTGGCGGGACAGGCGTCGGTCACCCCATCGCACGTCTCGGCCACGTCACATGCGCCGGTCGCGCTCCGGCAGATCGCGGTGCTCTTGGCATCCGCCGGACAGGCGCCCGCAATGCCATCGCACGTCTCGGCCACGTCGCAGACCCCGGCGCTGGGACGGCACGACGTCCCGGCCGCGACCACCTCGTCCTCCGGACACTCCACGTCGGCACCGTCGCAGGTCTCGGCGATGTCGCAGGCCCCGGCCGCCGGCCGGCACGTCACGAACGCGCCGGCCACGCTGTCCAGCGGACACTCCGTGTCCAGGCCGTCGCAGAACTCGGGCACGTCGCACGCGCCCTCCGCCGGCCGGCATTCGGTCCCCGCCGGCGACAGGGCGTCGGGCGGGCAGGCCGCACTGTCGCCGTCGCACAGCTCGGCGGCGTCGCAGTCGTCGGTGCTCGCCCGACACTCGGTGCCGGCAGGCGCCAGCGCGTCCGGCGGGCAGGGTCCGTCGACGCCGTTGCAGGTTTCGGCCGCATCGCAGGCGTCCGTCGCCGGGCGACACTCGGTCCCGGGGGCGAGCATGATGTCCTCGGGACAGGCCGGCGTCTCCCCGTCACAACTGTCGGCCACGTCGCACACGCCCGTCGAGGGACGGCATTCCGTCCCCGCTGTGACCAGCGTGTCGGCGGGACAGTCCGCGCCGACGCCATCACACGTCTCCGCCACGTCGCAGTCACCCGCCGCGGCCCGGCACTCGGTTCCCGCCTCGACGATCGCGTCCGGCGGGCAGTCGTCGCTCTCCCCGTCGCACGACTCGACCGCGTCGCAGGCGCCGGCCGCGCTCCGGCACACGGCCGTGCTCTTCCCGTCGGCCGGGCAGACGATGCTCTCGCCGTCGCAGGTTTCCGCCAGATCGCAGGCGCCGGCGCTGGCCCGGCACTCCGTCCCGGCGCTCGCCAGCGCATCGACGGGGCAGTCGGGGGCAGCGCCGTCGCACGCCTCCGCGGCGTCGCAGGCGTCGGCGCTCGCTCGACACTCCGTGCCGGCTGTCACGAGCGCGTCGGCCGGGCAATCCGCACTGGCCCCATCGCACGTTTCCGCTACGTCACACGCCCCGGCGGCCGACCGGCACGTCACCGACGTCCCAGCCAGGACGTCCGCCGGACACGCGACGTCCACGCCGTCGCACGTCTCGGCCACGTCGCACACGCCGGCGGCCGGGCGGCATTCCGTCCCCGCGGGCGCAAGCTGATCCGCCGGACAGTCGACGTCGGCACCGTCGCAGGCCTCCGCGGTGTCGCACGCGTCCGTCGCCGCCCGGCACTCCACACCGGCCGGCACCAGGGTGTCGGCCGGGCAGTCGTTGCTCTCGCCGTCGCACGACTCGATCTCGTCGCAGATGCCGCTCGGCCCCCGGCACACCGAGGTGCTCTTCACGTCGGCCGGGCAGCCCGCCGTCGCGCCGTCGCAGCTCTCCGCCAGGTCACAGGCGCCCGCGCTGGCCCGACACTCCGTACCCGCCGTGACGAACGTGTCCACCGGACAGTCGTCGCCGACACCGTCGCAGCTCTCCGCCACGTCGCAGACGCCTCCGGCGCTCCGGCATTCCGCCTGGCTCTTCAGGTCGGTCGGGCACGCGGCCGTCACGCCGTCGCAGGCTTCCGCCAGATCGCAGACCCCGGCGCTGGGCCGGCACTCGGTGCCCGCCGTCACCAGCACATCGACGGGGCACCCGGTGCCCACGCCGTCGCAGGTCTCGGCCACGTCACACGCGCCTCCGGCTGCCCGACATTCCGCCCCGGCGGCGGCGATGACATCCACCGGACAGTCGTCGCCGACGCCGTCGCAGCTCTCCGCCACGTCGCAGGCGCCGCTGGCGCTCCGGCATTCCGCCGTGCTCTTCGCGTCGGCCGGGCAGGCGCCCGTCACGCCGTCACACGCCTCGGCGAGGTCGCACGCGCCGGCGCTGGCGCGGCACTCCGTCCCGGCGCTCGCGACCTGATCGAGCGGGCATGCCGCCTCGATCCCGTCGCACGTCTCGGCCATGTCGCAGCTTCCGGCGCTGGCTCTGCACTCCGTCCCCGCCGCTTCGACGACGTCGGCCGGACAGTCGAGGCCCACACCGTCGCACGTCTCGGCCACGTCGCACGCGCCGGCCGCCGGCCGGCAGGTCACGAACGCGCCCGAGACGCTGTCGGGCGGGCACGCCGCGTTCAAACCGTCGCACGCCTCGGCGGCGTCGCACGCGCCGGCCGCCGACCGGCACTCGAGGCCCACCGGGGCCAGCATGTCGACCGGGCAGGTCGCGCTGCCGCCGTCGCAGACCTCCGCGGCGTCGCACGCATCGGTCGCGGCCCGGCACTCCGTCCCGGCCGGTGTAAAGCCGTCGGCCGGACAGGCCGCTCCGATCCCATCACAGGTCTCCGCCACGTCGCAGGCGCCCAGGGCGCCCCGGCACTCCGTTCCCGCCGTCACGAGGACGTCGGAAGGACAATCGTCGCTCAGCCCGTCGCAAGTCTCCGCCACGTCGCAGGCGCCGCTGGCGCTCCGGCATTCCGCCGTGCTCTTCACGTCCGCCGGACAGTCGGCCGTGGCGCCGTCGCAGGTCTCCGCCACGTCGCAGGCCCCGGCGCTGGCGCGGCATTCCTCACCCGCTGTCGCGAGCACGTCGGCCGGACAGTCGTCACCGATGCCGTCGCAGATTTCCGCCACGTCGCAGGCGCCGCTGGCGCTCCGGCACTCCGCCGTGCTCTTCACGTCCGCCGGACAATCGGCGGTGGCGCCGTCGCAGGCCTCCGCCAGGTCGCAGGCGCCGGCCGCAGCGCGGCATTCGGTACCCGCCTCGGCAAGTGCGTCGGCCGGACACGCGGCGGTCGTCCCGTCGCAGGTCTCCGCGACGTCGCACACCCCGGCGGCCCCGCGGCACTCCGTGCCGGCCACGACGAGCACATCGGGCGGGCACTCGTCGCCCGTCCCGTCGCAGGTTTCCGCCACGTCGCAGGCGCCCGCGGCGGACCGGCACACCGCGGCGCTCTTTCCGTCGGCCGGACACGCGGCCGACACGCCGTCACACGTCTCGGCGGCATCGCATACCCCGGCGGCCGCCCGGCACTCCGTCCCGGCCGGCGCCACCTGGTCCGCCGGACAATCCACGCTGCTGCCGTCACACACTTCGGGGGCGTCGCAGGCGTCGGTCGCGGCCCGACACTCCGTCTCCGCCGGCACGATCAGGTCCGGTGGGCAGTCGTTGCTCTCGCCGTCGCACGATTCGATCTCGTCACAGACGCCGACCGGCACTCGGCACACCGCGACGCTCTTGGCGTCGCTCGGGCATGCTGCCGTGACGCCGTCGCAGACCTCGGCCAGGTCGCAGACGCCGGCGCTCGCCCGGCAGAGCGTTCCCTCGCTCACGAATGTATCGGCGGGACAGTCGTCACTTACGCCATCGCAGGTCTCCGCCACGTCGCACGTGCCCGAAGGCGCTCGGCACTCGGCCGTGCTCTTCGCGTCCGCCGGACACGTCCCGCTCGACCCGTCGCAGGTCTCCGCCACGTCGCAGGCCCCGGCGCTGGCCCGGCATTCCGTCCCGGCGCTGGCGAACGCGTCGGTCGGGCAGTCATCGCTGACGCCGTCGCACGTCTCCGCCACGTCGCACGCGCCGCTCGCGCCCCGGCACTCCGCCGTGCTCTTCGCATCCGCCGGACAGGCCGCGCTCGCCCCATCGCAGGCTTCCGCCAGGTCGCAGGCCCCCGCGCTGGCCCGGCATGCCGTGCCCGCCGTCACGAACCCGTCGGCCGGACAGGCGCCGTTCACGCCGTCGCAGGTCTCGGCCACGTCGCACACGCCCGCGCTCGCCCGGCACTCCGTCCCGGCGCTCGCGAACCCATCGGCCGGACAGTCGTTCGCGACGCCGTCGCAGGTTTCCGCCACGTCGCACGCCCCGCTGGCGCTCCGGCACTCCGCCGTGCTCTTCGCGTCCGCCGGACAGGCCGCCGACGACCCGGTGCACGTCTCCGCCACGTCACACACGCCTGCCGCGGCACGACACACTGTCGTCGCTGCCGCGAACGTGTCCGCTGGGCAGTCGTCATTCACGCCGTCGCAGGTCTCCTCCACGTCACACGGGCCCGCCGAGGGTTGACAGACCACACCGGACGTCTTGCCATCGGCCGGGCAGAAGGCGCTCGCGCCCGTGCAATACTCGACCGCATCGCAGAGTCCGGCCGCGAGCCGGCAGTAGTTCGCCGAGGACTTGAAGACGTCCGCCGGACAGCTGCCGCTCGAGCCGCTACACGTCTCCGCAACGTCGCACACGCCGGCGGCAGCGCGACACACGGTCGCCGCCGACTCGAACTGGCACGTGGACGAGCAGCAATCGCCGTTCGACGTGTTGCCGTCGTCGCACTGCTCCCCGCTGCCGACCACCGAATCGCCGCACACGCTGCCCGCCTTGTACGCGACCAGGGCGGCCGCCCACTGCCGGGTGGTCCCAAGTGTGCCGGTGGCCGCGTAGGAGCCGGTGCTCGCCACGGTACGCGTGATGAAGGACGTGACGACGTTGCTGCTCGACGGCCCGCTGTTGCCGGACTCCTCAGACAGGACGAGCGTGAAACCGTTGGTCGGAGTGAGCGGCTCGCTCTTCTTGGTCTCCGTTCCCACGCCGCCGACCAGCAGCGTCTGCGCCACGGTCGTCGTCGCCGACCCGCTGCTGACCGACGTGCCGTTTCCGGTACTGGACGCGACGACGTCGACCCGTCCGGCCGCCAGCAGGCCGGAGTACTCCACGGCGACCATCGCCCGGTTGGTGGTGCTCCCATGCGTGATGGTGATCGTCCCGCCGATGGGAATCGCCGTCGTCACGGGCGCGGAGAAGACGATGGTGCGCACGCCGTTCGAGCCACTGCCGTTCGTCACGGTGCGATCCAGCGAGTAGACGTTTCCGGCGCTGTCGGAGCAGGTGGGCGTGCCGCCGATCGGCTCGAGGGCGGCCGACACGATCACCGTGTTGCCCACCGCAACGGCGCTGCCGACGGTGACCGACAGGCTCGTGCCCGTCGTCTTCGTGCCGTTCGAGCCGATCACCTGCACCTGGGTGATCGCCGCCTGCGCCACACCCGCCAGGGTGAAGGCGCCCAATGCCGCCGCACCGATGATCCACGACATCCGCCCCGCGTGCTGCCGCATGCGCCTACCTCCAAGCTGGTCTATCATCCAATCCGCTCAACCGCTGGAAAGGTATGGACCTGTATCAGTGGCGCGTGTCCACAAGAACCCCCTTTTCGGTCGGGGGCGGATGGCGCGCCGCCGGAGGCGACTCGCGCGCGAGTGCGCCGTACATCGACGAACGATTCACATGTGCCGTCGAGTGGCGCGCGGGCGCACGCAATCCGCACGCGGCGGGCGGACCGCCGCCGCACGCGGATACCGACATGCGGCTTACGACCGCTCGCCGCCGGCGCGGCGACGGAGCGGCAGCGCCGGCTCGGCGTCCCCGCCGACGGGCGGCTCGCGCGGCGGCAGCAGTTCCGGCGCATGCGGCGCCACCGGGAGCGCATCGATCGGGTCGCGCACGTCGAGGTCGCCGCCGCTCACCGCGCCGAGCTCCTTCATGCGGCGCGCCGCCGGCAACACCCGCCGGTCGAGCGCGCCGATCGTCTGATTGTAGGCCTCGACGGCGCGTTGGAGCGCGTCACCCATGCGAGCGACGTGGTCGGTCAGGACGCCGACGCGTTTGTAGAGCTCCTGACCCGCCGCACACACCTCGGCGGCGGTGTCGGTCATGCGCTGCTCCTTCCAGGCTTGGGCGGCGCCCCAGAGGAGGGAGATCAAGCTGAGCGGGCTCGCCAGGATGATCCGCTGGCGGAGCGCGTCGTCGAACAGCGCCGGATCGGTTTCGATGGCGGCGCGGAAGAAGTTCTCGCCCGGCAGGAACATGACGACGAACTCCGGCGTGGGTTGGAACTGGTCGCGATAGCCCTTGGCGGCGAGCCGCCCGAGATGGTCGCGCACCAGGCGGGCGTGCTCCGCCAGGAGCGTCCGCCGCTGGGCGTCGTCCGTGACGGCTTCGGCGTCGAGATAGGCCCGGATCACCGCCTTGGCGTCGACGACGATGTTGCGTTCGCCCGGCAACCGGACGACCAGATCGGGTCGCAGCCGCCGGTCGTCACCCGTCGCCTGCTCGTCGAAGTCGCAGTAGGGCGCCATGCCGGCAAGCTCGACCACGCGGCGGAGCTGCACCTCGCCCCAGCGCCCGCGCACTCCAGGGCTCTTCAGCGCCAGCGCCAGCGACGCCGTCTCGTCACGCAGGCGGCGCTCCGCCTCGTGCAGGCCGGCGACGCGCTCGGTGAGGGCACCATGACCCGTTTCGACACGGCGCAGCCCGGAGTCCATGCGCTCGAGCGCCTCGCGCACCGGACGCAACAGCTCCTCGATGGCGGTCTGCCGCGCCTCGAGTTCGCCGCAGGCGCCCTGCTGGAACTCGCCCAGCTGCGCGCGCGCCAGGTCGAGGAACGACCGGCTGTTCGAGTCCAGCGCCTGGCGGGAGAGCGCGTCGAAGGTCTCCCGCATCCGCGCCTCCGCGGCCTCGTGCGCCGCCTGGCGCGCGGCGGCGAGACGCCGTTCGCCGTCCAGCTCCGTCTCGAGCCGGACCGCCGTCTCCCGCGCCTCCCCCAAGCGCGCCCGGGCCCGGAGACCCACGATCAGCCAGGTCGTGAGGACGCCCACCACCGCGCCGACCCCAGCCCCGATCCCGAGCGCCACCCTGTCGATCCCCGGCAGCACCCCATCCATGAGCCGGGTGTATCGCGCCGCCGCCTGGCGATCCAGCGCCCGGTTCGCTCGACGGACGGAGCGCCGCGTGCGAGAGCACCGCCATCCGCCCTGCCGCCGACCGTACCCCCGCGCTGCTCGTCGCCCTGTCCGGGCTGCGCTTCGTGCTGTTCCCGATCCCGATCGTCACCGTCTTCTGGATGGGTCCGCTCGGGATGTCACTGACCGACGTCATGTCGCTGCAGGCGATCTTCGCCGCGACGGTCGCGCTCCTCGAGTTCCCGTCGGGCTACCTGGCCGACCGGATCGGCCACCGCACGGCGCTGCTGGCGGGCACGGCATGCACGACGGCGGCGTGGGTCCTCTATGCGCGGGCGGACGGCTTTGCCGGGGTCGTCGTCGCCGAGATCGCGCTCGCCATCGGCTATGCGTGCATCTCGGGCGCCGATTCGGCGCTCCTCTACCACGCGCTGGCCGCCAGCGGCCGCGCCGGCGACTACCTCCGCTGGGAGAGCCGGTCCCGCGCGGCCATGCAGGTGGCGGAGGCCGCGTCTTCCGCGGCGGGCGGCGCCCTGTATGCGATGGCCCCGCGGCTGCCGTTCTGGCTGCAGGTCCCGGCAGCGCTGGCGGGGGTCGCCTGCGCCGC
Organism: uncultured delta proteobacterium; assembly: GCA_963851365.1. Classification (GTDB taxonomy): domain Bacteria; phylum Desulfobacterota; class Binatia; order DP-6; family DP-6; genus CAVQLX01. The sequence continues at coordinate 863,938 of CAWKPA010000005.1, forward strand.
CGGGACCCGCGCGCAGCCGCGCGCGCCGGAGGCGCAGCGAGCGTCGCACGCGGCGGCGGCGTGGCAGCTGCTGCGCCACGCGCTCTGGCGCCACCGCCGCCTGCGCGCGGCGCTCGCGTTGCACGTCGTGCTCTCGCTCTCGACGTTCCTGATGGTCTGGCTAGTGCAGCCCTACATGCAAACCCGTGGCGTACCGCTGATCTGGTTCGGGCCGATCTGGGCGGCGATGCACCTCGGGTTGGCGGCGGTCTCGCTGGCCAGCCCCCGGGTGGCGGAGGCGATGGGCCGGGCGCCCGCGCTGCTCGCGTGCTGCCTCCTCGTGCCCGCGGCCTACTGGCTCATGGCCGCGACCCACGCGGCCTGGGGCGTCGCGTTCTACCTGCTGCTGATGGTGGTGCGGGGCCTGCAGGGCCCGATCCTCGCCACCACGCTCCAGCGCGACGCGCCCGATGACGAGCGGGCCGGCGTGCTGTCGCTCGCGTCCCTCTGCATGCGGCTCGGTGTGGTCGTGTTCGGCCCGCCCATCGGTCGCCTGGTGGACCGTGCCGGCCTCGATGCGGCGCTGCCGCTGGTCGGCGGCGCGTTCGGCCTGGCCGCACTCGGCGCCTTGGCGGCCTTCGTGCGCGCGCATGGCCGGGACTGACGGCATGGCTGGCGGGACGGCGTGACTCCTGAAATCCTGGGCGGCGTGATCCCACGGTCCCCCGGAGCCCCGCCGCGGCCGGCGCCCAGATCGCGCCCGTGGCGCGTGCGTCTCGAGCTCGCCGCCCTGCCGCTGGCGCTGGTCGCGTGCGGGCTGCGCACCCCGCGACGGGCACCCGAACTCCCCCCCGTCGTTCGCGTCGAGACGCCGGGGCAGTTCGGCTCCGGCTTCTTCGTCGCCGACGAGCTGATCGCGACCAACGCGCATGTGCTCGGGAACGCGGCGAGCGCCATGGTGTCGTCCGATGGGAGCGGAGACGTCCTCGCCGAGGTGATCTACCGCGACGACGCCATCGACTTCGCGGTGCTGCGATCGCCGCTGCGGGGCGTCCCGCTGACCATCCGGGACACCCCCATCGTCCTGGGCGAGGGCGTCGTGGCGCTCGGGTATCCGCAGGGGCGCGCCGTCGTCGCCGCCTCGACCGGAACGGTCCGCGGGTTCAGCGACGTGCTGATCCTGCACGACGCGCTCATCGCCGCGGGCAGCAGCGGCGGCCCACTGGTGGACGACGAAGGCCGCGTGCTCGGCGTCAACACGGTCCTGGCGAAGCGCCGCGGCGACGAGGTGAACGCGACCGATCGCGGGCTGGCCATCCGGATCAGCGCGATCCTGATCCGGCTCCGCGGCCCGTGACCCGGCGCGCGTCCGCCTTGCCTCCGCGCGCCGATCCAGGCCTACTCCGGCCCCGGGGGAGGATCACGCCATGGTCGAAAAGACGATCGAGCTGACCGGGACGTCGACGAACTCCATCGAGGACGCCGTCGGCCTCGCGATGGCACGGGCGTTCGCCACGCTGAAGGGCATCAAACCGGAGGTCGAGATCGACCGGATCACCGCCATCGTGGACGACGGGGGGATCGCGGCGTGGCGGGTGCGCGTGCGCGTCAGCTTCGCCGTCCAGGAGCAGTTGCACGAGTAGCATGGGCGACGCCGTCAAGACCCGCGCGGTGGCCGACGGGGTCGTGCAGGTGTTCCTGCCGCTGCCCATGCGACCGACCATCGTCAACGTCTACCTGGTGCGCGGCGGTGACGGCTGGGCGCTGATCGACACCGGCATGCACACCGGCGACAGCCTGGCCACCCTGGAGGGCGCGCTCGGCGAGGTCGGGATCGGGCCGACCGACGTGCGCCACATCGCGTGTACCCACCACCACATCGACCATTACGGCGCCTCGGCGCCGCTGCGCGCGCTCACGGGGGCCACGGTCCATCTGCACCCGCTCGAGGCCGAACGGGCCGCCGCCGCCCATGAGGCGCTCGCGGAGCACCCCGAGTTCCTCGCGCGCCACGGCATCCCGGCGGCGTCGCCGGACGACCGGACACCGCCCATGCGCCACCTGGTCGGCGATCTCTACCGCCCGGCGGTGCCCGACGCGCTCCTCGCCGACGGCGACGAGCTGCCGCTCGGCGGCGGGCGCCGACTCGACGTCGTCTGGACGCCGGGGCACACGCCGGGGCACTGCTGTCTGTTGCTCCAGCCCGACGGCGTGCTGTTCGTCGGAGACCACCTGCTGCCGAAGATCACGCCGCACGTCGGCATCGGCCCCGCGGGGCCGGCGAATCCGCTGGGGGACTTTCTGGCGTCGCAGCAGAAGATCCTCGGGCTCGACGCCCGCCTGGTCTGTCCTGCCCACGGGGGGGTGTACGAGGATCATCGCCGCCGCGCCGGGCAGCTGATCGACTTCCACCGCGTGCGGAAGCTCACGATGCTCGAGGTGATTCGCAAGCGCCCGTGCACGGCGTACGAGGTCGCTCTGGAGGCGTTTGCGGTGAGCCCGACCAATCGATTCCAGGTGATGGCCGCCACGTCCGAGACGCTGGCCCACCTGGAGCTGCTGCGCCTCGAGGGTCGCGCGCTGGTCCGTGACGGCGACGGCGTCGCGCGCTACACGGCGAAGTAGCGGCCCGCGGGTCAGTTTGCGCGGCCGCGGGGGGTCACGCTAAGGGAGCGCGCGCATGCGGAAGGTCGGCGGGTTGCTGATCGCGGCCACGCTCTACACGGCGTTCGGGCTCGTCGCGCAGCGCACGCTGCTGCCGCTGCTCGGCAGCCACGTGTACGCGCAGGCGCTGCCCGGCAACGACTCGCTGCTTCACGTCTGGTCGCTCGCCTGGGGTCAGCATGCGCTCGGCGACCGATCCGCGCCACGTGCTCGACGCGAACATCTTCGCACCTACCCGCTGACGCTCCTCTACTCCGATCACCTGCTCGGCCTGGCCGTGCTGTTGGCCCCGTTGCGCCTCGTGACGGACAACGTGGTCCTGGTGCACAACGTCCTCATCGCCGCCGCACCGATCCTGAATGCGTTGGCCATGTTCCTCCTGGTGCGGGACCTGACCGGCCGCGCCGATGCGGCATTGATCGGCGGGATGCTCTACGGCTTCGCGCCGCTGCGCTTCGAGGCCGATCGGACGCAGGTGCAGATGCTCGCCGCGTGGTGGCTCCCGCTTCTTCTGCTGTTTGGGCGCCGCACCATCATCACGGGCGTATCGGCGCAGCCGTCGCCGCGGGCGTCTCGCTCCTCGGCCTGGGCACATCGAGCATCTACCTGACGGCCTTCTTCGCGCCGTTCCTGGCGCTCGCGCACCTCGGCCTGGGCCGTCCGCTTCCCGCCCGACGCGTCACGCGCGGGGGTGGGACGTGCCTCGTCGCCGCGCGAGGCCGTCGCATGCCTGGCTGCTCCTGCCGTTCGCGCTGGCCTACCGGCGCGTCCAGGAATCGCTCGGCACCGTACGCTCGCCGGTCCTGAGCGGCCTGCTGACGCTCGGCAGCTCGTCGACACGCCGTCCGCGTACATGCCGGTGATCGTCGTCGGTCGTTGCTCGGGGCGGCGCTGCTGCTCGCGTGGCGCCGACTGCCCGCGACGCCTGCGCACCGGCGGACGTTCTACGCCATGGTGACGATCGGGGCGCATCTCCTGGCCTTCGGCCCGACGCTGCCCGCTGCCCGTTCGGCCTGGGACGTCTCTGGGGGCCGTACGGCGCCCTGATGTCGCTCCCGGCATTCACCGCGCTTCGTGCGCCGGGCCGGATGGTGCACGTCGCGCTGGTGGGGATCGCCGTCCTCGCGGCCTTCGGGTTCCTGGCGGCGACCGCGCGGTGGAGTCGACGCGGGCGCCTCGCGCGGTCGCGACCGCTCGGCGTTGGCCGTGGTCGAGTGCTGGACGCCACGTTTCGATCTCACGGCGGCACCGCCGCCCGCCCGCTGGACGCCGTCTATACCTGGCTCTCGACCGAAGCCGACGCCGTCCACATCGTCGAGTTGCCGATCGATGAGTGGTACGCGCTGGCGCAGCACGTACCAGTACGCGAGCACGGCGCACTGGCGTCGCACGCTGGGCGGCAACATGGGAATCGTGCCGCCCGCGTATCCCTACATGGTCCGCGCGCTCCAGCACGTTCCCCGAGCCCCGCGGTGCTCGGCGGATCTGCGCACGCTCGGCATCACGGACATCGTCGCTCCACGGCCACCTGTGCGGCCGGCGCCGCGCAACCGGCAAGACGCGGCTTCGCGCAATCGCCACTGGCTCAAACCGAGAGGGAGTGCGGGCGGACACCACGTGCTACGCCATCCGACCGGGAGCTTCGCTCGGAACGCCGAGCGCGCTCACCGGCACGACCGCTCTCGCGACGACTGGACGGCCACCGCGAATCATGGCGCGTCGTCGGCGGCTGCGGCGATCGACGCCGACGCGGCCACGAGCTGGAGCAGTTGGGGCGATCTCGAAGCGAACCTCCGAACGCGTTGGTACGATGCCGTGCCGTTCGTCCACCCACTGGCGGCGGTTTCTGGCGGAGCAGCCCAGCCGTCTCACGATCGACATCGGCGCGGTCCGCGCGGTGGACGGACTCACCGTGCGCTTCACGGGCACCGATCCGCTGGCGTTACCGCTCGTCCAGGTCGAGTCGTCGCTCGACGGGACGACCTGGCGACCCCTGCCCGCTCCGCTCGCGCCCCTGCCCGACGTGTCGGCGCTGGTCGACCGGGCCGCCGAGATGCCCATGGGTCGCGCCTTCACGACGCCCGTCGCGCTGCGCTATCTGCGCTTCGCGTGCGAGGGGTTCGAGTGGCGCGTTGCCGATGTCCAGCTCTACGGTTCCTGAGTCGCGCCGCGTCAGCGGCGTTCGACGCAGCCGAGCCCGCCGATCAGCAACTGCGCGCGCGCCCCGCGCACCGGGCCGACGCCGGGCCGGGCGCGCACGGCGAGGCGCCGCCGCCCGGACGCGCCGGCGCCAGCGACGCTGGCGGACTGCGCGGCGTCGGGGCCGGGACCCGCATCACGGTAGGACAGCCTGCCGCGGCGGCCGGTCCAGCAGGCGCCGCCCCGCGTCTTCGCGCGGCACGATCCCGGCTCCACCGCCGCGCTGGCGACGAGTCGGGAGGCCGGATCCCACACGCACAGCCGGTATCCGGTCGCGATGTCCGGCGCCCCCGTCAGGTCGGGCGCCGGGCGTCCGGCCCACCTCCACGCGATCCGTTTCTTGCGCCAGGTGAGCTTCGCCTTGCGCGAGACGGCGCAGTCGGTGGCAGGGGCGGTGCCGCAAGCCGGCACGCCGACGTCGGGCCACTCGGCAGTGTCCGCCGGCAGGACCGGCGCCGCGGGCGCCGTGATCGTCGCCCCGTCGGGCGGTTCGGCGACGGGCAGGCGCAGCTCGAGGGCCTCGATGGGCAGCCAGAATCGTCCCCCGGCTTCGCGGCCGTACGGTGGGCTCTGGCCCAACAGCTCGAGCTTCGGCTCGTGGCCGGCGGCGAAGTGCCAGCCGTTCGGGTGCAGCTGGAACACCTGCCGGTCGACCGCCGCGGCGAGCGGCCGGAAGATGCCGTGGGTCACCAGCGTTTGCGTGCCGTCGGGCGCGACGTCCCAGAGACGGCCCACGACCTGCGCGAAGCTGCCGCGCGGCACCATGCCCGTCGCGATGACCGTCGGCGCGCCGAGCAGCGTGTAGCCCGCCCCGGTGGCAGCGGAGAACCGATACGTGGCCGCCCCGGGGTCGTCGGCGGCCGGCCGCGTGCGGCATGGGCCGCCCGCCAGCGGATCGAGCGCGTTGGCCGTGTCGGGGTCGCCGCCCTCCGACGTCACGGCCCGCCACCCGTCGCCGGTGAGCCGCACTTCACCTGGATGGACGGCGTCCCAACTCGCCCCGGCGAAGGGGCCACGCTCGACCGCGCCACCGCAGGCTTGGGTATAGGTCTCGACCGCCGGGAGACGGTCCCCCGTGCCGAGCAGATGACGGGCGAGGAAGGCGTCGGCGCGCTGGACGACGCGTGCCGCCGCCCCGCTCGTGCCGAGCGATGCGCGCGGATGCCCGAAGCCGTCGGCGAGATGCAACGCGATCTCGGCGGTCGGATGCCGCGCCGCGGTCTTGCGGAAGAACCGGATACCCTCGTCGCCGGGGAACAGGTCGTCGGTCCAGGCGTTGTAGATGAACAGCGGAGCCGGGGGAGTCGTATCGTCGACATAGTAGGCCGAGTGGAAGCGGGTCAGCTGGTCGAGCGCGTACTCGAGCAGCGGGTCGCCGTCGTACGGCTCGCCTTGCGCGATGCGCGCGGTCCACGCCGGCAGGTCGGCGGCCGGATCGGCCCCGGGCGGCGCGTAGTAGTTGGCGAGGCCGGCGCCGTAGAGGACGTTCACCCACGATTCCTTCGTCACGCCGGCCCGCGTCCCGTAGGAGCCGTCTGCGGCGTAGTCGAGCGCCCGGCCGTTCGGCGTCAGCACCTGTGCGAGATCGACCCACGGGATGAGCGGCGCCGCGGCGGCGATCGTCATGGCGCGACCGCCCGGGCTGACCCACGGCACGAGCGTCCCGTCGGGCAGCATCACGCGGCTGCGCAACGCGGCCAGGATCATCGACTGGCCGCCACCGTACGACACGCCGGTGACTCCGACGCGATCCGGGAGGACCAGCCCCTCGTCCGCCAGCAGCCCGGCCAAATGCTGCGTGTCACGCGCTTCGTAGCGGGCATCGGCCAGACGGATCCACCCCCGCTTGGCGCACGCATCGGGATCGCCCAGCGTTGGATCGGGCGCGCGCGACGCCGGCACGCCGCAAGACTGGCCGAAGCCGCGCGCCGTATAGCTGAGCACGACGGAGCCCGCCTGCGCGCGGGCCGTTTGTGGTGACGCGTTCTTGCTTCCCCCCCAGCCGTGCAGGTCGACGATCAACGGGAATGGTCCGGTCTGGCCGGCGGGTGGTAGTGTGATCGCCACGTCGAGCGGCACCCCATCCCAGCTCTCGACCCGGCGAGTCGGACCTCCCTCGCAGAACTGCACGCCGTCGCGTTCGCCGCACGGCACGCGCCCCCCGAACACGGACGCGACGGTGGCGCCGAGGGCCGGCCCGGTCAGCAGGACCCCGAGCGAGAGCAGGGAGGCAAGGCGCACGACGTGCATCCCCGCAACCTACGAGCGCCCCCCCTGTCCGCGCAAGCTCGGCCGCGTCAGACGTACAGCCCCGGGAACCTCGACGCGCTGGCCGAGAATCCCGGGAAGATCGGCCCCATCGACGACGTCGCCAGCCCCATGTGCCGGTTCAGGGCCTCGGCGAAGACGTCGCGGAAGTCCGTGGTCACCTGCAGGTCCTGTCCGATGTAGCGCTGGGCCGGGGCCAGCCCCGGCCACGTGCCGTTCCGCAACAGCACGCGACCGCCGGCGATCCCGCCGCCGAGGGCCATCATCACCCCCCCGTGGCCGTGGTCGGCGCCGTCGCCGCCGTTCTCCTCCACGCGGCGTCCGAACTCCGTCATGACGAGCGCGAGCGTGCGGTTCAGGTCGGCGCCCAGGTCGTCGTGGAACGCCTTCAGGCTCGCCGACAGTTCCCCGCCGAGGGCGGCGAGATTCGCCAGGAGGTTGGTGTGGTGATCCCAGCCGCCGATGCTGATGGCGATCACCTTCACGCCGATGTTCGACTTGATCAGCGCCGCGGCGTCCTTGAGCGCCGCCGCGAACCCGCCGGCGGGATAGACCACGCTGGTGGCGGTATCGACGGAGGCGATCTGATCGAGCGCCTGAAAACCCGCGGTCGCTGCGCCGCCGACGAGCCCGGGTTCGAGCGCGTACCGCACCTCAAGCGCCGCGCGGCGCTCCAGCGCGTATGCGCCGGTCAACGTGAACGACTCGATCGAATCGAACGCCAGGGACGGCGCCGCCCCGACCAGCTGCTTCGACGTGGCGCTCGAGAGGCTGACGCCGGCGATCGGCTGCCCGCCGCCCGCGATGGCGAGGTAGCGACTCAGCCAGCCGTCGACGACGGTCTTGTCGCCCGGCGCTCCGTGATCCATGTAGTCCTGCGCGTCGAAGTGCGAGCGCGACGGATCGGGGCTGCCGGTGGCGTGGAGGAGGGCCAGCGTCCCGGCGCCGTAGAGACCGTGGAGGTCGGAGAAGGCCGGGTTGAGCCCGAAGAACCCGTCGAGCGGCAGCTCCGTCCCCGGCGCGATCTGCACCGTGGGGCGGCTCGAGTAGTAGAAGGGATCGCCGACGGGCACCACGGTGTTGAGCCCGTCGGCGGCGCCGCGCTGGAAGATCGACACCAGGACCTTGTCGGTCCCCGCGGCCCGGGCCCGTCGCGCCCACGGCGGCATGATGAGCGCCGTCATGCCGACCGCGGTGGACTGGAGAAATCGTCTGCGCGTGAACGTCATCGCCATGCTCTCGCCGCTCAGTGCTTCAGGAACTCGGGGCTCGACAGCAGGACCGCCGCCGCCTGCTCGACGCGCGTCGCCTGATCGGGCGCGGGCAATACCTCGAGGAACCCGATGCTGGCGCCACGCGTCTCGTCGCTCACCGGCCCCAGGAAGAGCGCGCCGATCAACGCATCGGTGATCTCGACGGAAGTCCCGCCCGCGACGGGATACGTGACGTCGAGCCCGTACGACCCGCCGCTCATCGCCTCGGCCTCGTTGACGCGCTCGAGCGCGGTTCCCGGAGAGATCCAGTAGCCCGAGACGTCGGGATACCCGGTGGGCGGGCCCGCGTCGTAGAGGTCTTCGCCGAGCTTCGCCACCCGATTGCGGACGTTGTTGAGGTTGAAGCCGAGCGGATCGGCGCCGAGCGCACGAATGGCGCTGGCGAAGAAGTGGAGCGGGCGCTTCACCTTCGCCTTGCGGTACTGCGGGAAGGCGAGGAACTCGGGCGACGTCACGATCGCCTCGACCACGGCCCGCACGTTGCCGCCGCTGCCGAGGAACACCCCCGCCGCCTCGTCCACCAGGCGCTGGGGCGGGGTCTCGGACACGAAACGCACGACCAGCTTCCGGCTGATGAACTTCGCCGTGTCGGGATGGTGCGCCAGGAAGTCGATCATGGCGAGCCCGTCGTCGATGCCGGCGTTCGGCGGAATCGCCTGGCCCATCACGGTCTTGGCGCCCTGGTCGTGGAACTCGTTGCGGTATTCGAAGCCGTCGACCGCGTTGGCGTAGTTCTCCTGCCAGCCAGTGAGACACCGCGCCAGCTCGACGACGTCGGTTTCGGTGTAGGGGCCGGTCACGCCGACCGTATGCAGTTCGAGCGCCTCGCGCGAGTAGTTCTCGTTGATTCCGCCGACGCGGTTCCGCCGGTTGTCGAGGTAGTCGCCCATGGCTGGCGACTTGGCGTTGGCCAGCAGCAGGGTCTCGAAGTCGCTCGTGACGTTGGGCCGGATCGCGATGCGGTCGTACGGGCTGATGTCGTACTTGGTGCGCTGGCTGCTCCCGGCCGTGACGTTGAAGTGGTTCAGCCAGAAGTCGACGAGCACCTCGGCCAGCTGGCGGCGGCTCATCACCGCGCGCAGCACCTTCGCCTGCTTGAGCTCCCGCGCGATCACGGCGAGCCCCTGCTGCGGCGGGACGGGGTTGTTGTCGTAGTTCGCGCGCAACTGCTGGAAGGTCATCGACAGACTCGGGAACTGCGCCAGCGCCGCATCCAGCGCGCTGTCGTCGATGGCCTGCCAGTCGAGCTGCTCCTGGATGTAGCCGGCGACGCCGAGCGTCTGGATGCGGGCCCGGGTCCAGGCATCCGGGCCGTAGCCGAGCCGGTCGAGGACATGCTCGCGCAGTTCCGCCGATTCGCACGACACGTTGCTGGCGCCGTCATCGGTCAGGTCGCAGTCGATCGACAAGGCGTCCGCCGCGGCCAGGTGCTGGTAGAAGGCCCCCCGCGCGACGCCTTCGGCACAGGCCCCCAGGTCGACCGCCGACGCCGCTCCGGCGCATGCCCCCGGGAACGCCTGCGCGAGAGACACCGCCAGGCCGGCGCACCGCTGCGCCGCGCGGTCGCGCAGCTTGGCCGCCACCCGGCCGATCCGCCCCTTGGCGTCGCCCTGCACGACGGCGATCAGTTCCGCCTCGAGTTCGGCCGGCGAACCGACCTGCGCCTTCGGGTCCGTCCCGGTCACGCGGGCCGCACCCTTGAGCGCATTCTTCTTCGCGCTGAGCGCGTTCTTCCAGAGCGCCGCGAACAGATCGGTGGTGTAGCGCAGCACGTCCGCCTGACAGCGGGCGCCGTCCCGATCGGCGCCGTTCGAGACGAGTGCGGCGTCGAGATCGGGACCAAACAGCCCGGCCACCAGCGCGAGCCCCGCCGCGCGCGCCGCCGCATTCGCGCCGGCGGCACCGACGTACGCGAAGCTCGGCAGCTGTTCCGGAGCCGCAAGGCAGCTCCGCGCTTCCCGCGCCACGAGCTTGGCCTCGTCCTTCGCGATCTTCCCGGCCGTGTCGTTGGCGAGGCACGCCTGCGCCGTCTGCGCCTGCGGCGGCGTGCCGAGGCGATAGGCGAGCCCGCGGGCCGCGTCCTGCAGACACCGCCGGCTGGTCTTGTTCTGCGTGCGGGCGAGACGCACGCCATCCTTGTTGAGATCGTTGACGCACCGCTGTTGCGGGGCGCTCTGCGGGATCGCCTCGGCCAGCACCGGCACACACAGCGCGGAGGCCAGCACCACCCACGTGCGCGGACGAACCGTGCGACCGGGCACACGTCCCGCTCGGTTCACAGTCACCCGCTACCAGTACCCGCGCCGAGCACGATCGGTCAAGCGGAATCCGCCGCCACGCCGGGACGGTTCAGGGCCGTTCGCGACCCGACCAGCGGCCCGCCAGCGAGCGACATGCCGACGTCGCTGCCCGGCGGGATCTCCTCGCCCAACGCGCGCTGCGCGTCCTGCATCGCCGCGCGGTAGATGCCGCGCGCCATGAGCGCCTCGGACTCCTCGAGCCGGCGCGCGTAGACGTCACGCTTGAGCGCCTGCGCCTCGCGATCCTCGGGCGCCGCGCGCGTCGCCCACTCGGCGACGTGCGCGGCCAGCACGGCGTCGCCGGATTCGAGCAGCGCCTGGCCACGCGCCACCAACTGCGCGACGCCGCCCGCCAGCCGCGCGACCTCCGCCGCCTGCGTGGCGAGGGGAGCCGGCAGCAGGGTGGCCGCGTTCCCGTCCCACCAGCCGCCCCAGAGGCGCAGCAGGTTGCGCACGATGAACTTCGGGTGGTCGTAGGTGGCGCGCAGGAACGAGCGGCTCGCCAGCTCCGGGTCCGGCTCGACCGCCTGGATGATCTCGTCGGCGGTCTGGCCCAGGTTCATGCGCTCGCGCACCTGCTCGACGATCACGCGGAGGTAGCGCGCGGTGTCGGTGAGCACCAGCCGAACGGCGTCCCGCCCGCGCACCGCGAGCCCGTGGCCGGGACAGAGCAGCTCGGCGTCCAGCCCCGCCATGGCCTCGAGCGCGTCCGCCCACTCCTCGGGATAGCGCTGCACCTTCTGTGGGTTGCCGCAGTTTGGCGCCTGCCAGATGATGAAGTCGCCGGTGAAGAGCGCGCGGCGCTCGGGCACCCAGACCCACAACGCGTCGTCGGTCTCGCCGCGCGCCGCCGTGTAGTGCACCGAGACATCGCCGAGGCGCTGCGTCAGGTGGTCGCGCACCAGCAGCGTGGGCCAGTCGAACTCGCTCGGGAACATCGGCTGCGGCAGGCTGAATTGCCGCTGGTTGATGCGCGCGTTCATGCCGTGCATGAGCCGGTAGCGGTGGAACCGCGCCACGCAGCCCTCCTGCGCCACGATCTCCGGGCGCTCGCCCGCGGCGAGCCACGACCGCAACCCGAAGGCGTGGTCGGCGTGGCCGTGGGTGTAGACGGCGGCGCGCAGCGGTGCGTCGCTCCACCGCCGGACGGCCTGGTGCACCGCCGTCGCGGTGTGCGTGAAGCCGGGGTCGATCAGAACGAGCCCCGCCGGGGTGCGGACGGCGTACGTGTTGACGAACGACGGGTACATGAAGACGTCGGGGCCGAGCTCGCCGGGCTCGCCGAAGAACGCGGCGTGGGCGTGGAGCGGATCGTCGGTCATCAGCGTGGCAGCCATGGCTGACCGCTCTAGCGGAGCGCCGGCCGGCGCGGCAAGCGCGGCGCCGCTGCCGATCGATCCGCTGCTGCCGGCGGTGGTGGACGCGCTGGCGCGTGGCAGCCGCGTGGTGCTGCGCGCGCCGCCCGGCGCCGGCAAGACCACCCGCGTGCCGGGCGCACTGCTCGACGCGGGCGTGGCCGGCGATCGCCGCGTGCTCGTGCTCGAGCCGCGCCGCATCGCCGCCCGCGCGGCGGCGGAGTTCGTGGCCCGCGCGCGCGGCGGCCGGCTCGGTGGCGAGGTCGGCTATCGCGTGCGTTTCGAGCATCAGGGCGGCCATGCGACGCGCCTCTGGTTCGTCACCGAGGGCGTGTTCGGCCGACGCCTCGGCGACGACCCGTTCCTGGAGGACGTCGGCGTGGTGGTGCTCGACGAGTTCCACGAGCGTCACCTCCAGGGCGACCTGGCGCTCGCCGTCGTGCGCGCCCTGCAGGACGACGTCCGGCCGGACCTGAAGCTCGTCGTCATGTCGGCCACGCTCGCCACCGAAGCGCTGGCGCGCCATCTGCCCGGCGCCACGGTGCTCACGTCCGCAGGCCGCGCCCACCCCGTCGCGATCGGCTGGGCGCCCCCACCGCCGCGCGTTCGCCTGGCCGAGCACGTCGCGACGGTGGTGGGCGACGTCTTGCGCGACCCCGGCGACGTCCTGGTCTTCCTGCCGGGCGCGGGCGAGATCCGGCGCGTGGCGGCGCTCCTGCGTGCGCGGCGGGATGTCGACGTCGTGCCGCTCCACGGCGATCAGCCGCTCGACGAGCAACAGCGGGCGCTCCGTGCCGGCCCGCGCCGCCGCGTGATCCTCGCCACCAACGTCGCCGAGACGGCGCTCACCGTCGAGGGCGTCGCCGCGGTCATCGACGCGGGTCTCGCGCGCGTCGCCCGCTTCGACCCGCGGCACGGGGTGGATCGCCTGGTGGTGGCGCCGATCAGCCGTGCCTCCGCGGAGCAGCGCGCCGGTCGCGCCGGCCGGCTCGGTCCCGGCCGCTGCGTGCGGCTGTGGAGCCGCGAGGAGCACGCCGGCCGGCGCGAGCACGAGACGCCGGAGATCGTGCGACGCGATCTTGCCCGGACCGTGCTCGAGCTGCGCGCCTGGGGCCTCCACGACGCTGGCGCGCTACCGTGGCTCGATCCACCGCCGCCGGCGGCGCTGGCCCACGCGGAAGGCCTGCTGGTCCAGCTCGGGGCGGTCGAACCGGCGACGCGCGCGCTCACCCCGCTGGGGCGCCGGCTCCTGGCCCTGCCCGCCGCGCCACGCCTGGCTCGCATGACCCTCGAGGCGGAGCGCATCGGCGCCGGCGCCGCTGGGGCCGCGCTGGCGGCGCTCGCCGGCGAGCGCGACGTGCTCGCGGCGGCGCGCCCGTTCGGCGGCGGCGCGGCGGACCGGCCCGCAGGACCATCCGACCTGCTCGTGCGCCTGGAACTCTTCGAGGAGGCGGCGCGCCGCGGCCTCGGAGCGGGCGCCTGCCAAGCGCTCGGCCTCGAGCCCCGGGCGGTGCGGGCCGTGGAGCGCGCGCGGCGGCAGCTCGCTCGAACCCTGCAGGCCGGCGGCGAGGCGACCGATGATCAGCTGCTCCGCTGCGTGCTCGCCGGGTTCCCGGATCGCGTGTGCCGACGCCGCACGCCCGGCTCGGCGCGGGCGGTGATGGTCGGCGGCACGGGCATCGCGCTGGCGCCGGAGAGTGTCGTGCGCGAGGCCGAGTTCTTCGTCGCCGTCGACGTCGAGGGCGGCGGGGGCCGGCCGGAGGCGCTGGTGCGTCTGGCGAGCGCGATCGAGCGGTCGTGGCTGGAGCGCCTCTTCCCGGGCGCGGTGACGACGGACGACGCGCTCGTCTTCGACACCGCACGCGCCGCCGTGCTGGCGCGCCGGCGCGTCCGCTATTTGGACCTGGTCCTCGAGGAGGCGGTGCGCACGGAGGTGGATCGCGCGGCGGCCGGGACGCTGCTCGCCGAGGCCGTCCTCGCCGATCCGGCGCTGCGCGCGCGCGCGACCGACGCCGGCCCGGGCGTGCTCGCCCGGCTCGCGTTCCTGGCTCGCGCCATGCCGGAGCTCGGGCTCGACGTCGACGCCCTGGTCGCGGGCGCCGTCCGGACGTGCGCAAGGAATCGCCGCAGCGTCGCAGAGCTGCTGCAGGCCGATCCCGCGGCGGCGCTGCACGCGCAGCTCGACCACCGGCAGCGGGCGGCCCTCGCGCGCGAAGCGCCGCCGGAGTTCACGCTGCCCAGCGGGCGGCGCGCCCCGATCGCGTATCGCGCCGATGCACCGCCGGTGGTGGCGGCGCGCATCCAGGAGCTGTTCGGCGTCACGACGACGCCGCGCCTGGCCGCCGGCCGCGTGCCGCTGGTGGTGCAGCTGCTCGCGCCCAACCAGCGGCCCGTGCAGGTGACCGACGACCTGGCAAGCTTCTGGGCCGCGACCTACTTCGACGTCCGCAAGCAGCTCCGCGGCCGGTACCCGAAACATGCCTGGCCCGACGATCCGCTGACCGCCACGCCAGCGACACGCCCCGGCCGCCGGCCACCGCGCGCCCACTGATCAGTCGCGCGTGACGACGTAGTTGCCGTACGCGTCCACCGTGGCCCGCTGCCGCGGGTAAACCACGATGGTGGTGAACGGCTCCTCGACGATCGCCGGGCCGGCGATGACCTGGCGCGGCGCCACCCGCGTCCCGTCCCACACCGGCGTGGCGTACCACCGGCCGCCGAAGTACGCCTTGCGGACCCCGACGCGGGCGTCGGCGCGGCGCCGGCGACGCATCCGCGGCAGCTCGGGTTTGCGATCGACGGCGCACGCCTTGACGCGCAGTCCCCGCAGGATCGGCTCCTGGTCGCGGCTGGCGTAGGTGTGCAGCTCCTCGTGCATCCGGTGGAAGCGCTCGACCGTCGCGGCGAGCACGCGCGCCGTCAGTGGGCCGCCGCGCGCCGGGAGGGGCACCGCCATATCGAAGGTCTGCCCCGGATAGCAGAGCGCGGCAAACCGCGCGAACCGCACGCGACGCTTGCGAGCGCCGCCGACCAGCGCGGTGACGGCGGCCTGTTCCATCGCCGCGAACAGCCGGTTCGCGCGCTCGAGATCGACGCCGCCGATCGGCGTGACGTACGACCGCACCTCGTCGACGACGTGGTCGGTGAGGAGCAAGCCGAGCGCCGAGAACGCCGGTGACAGTTTCGGCACCAGGATCCGGCCGATGCCGAGCTCGGCCGCCTGCATGCCCGCGTGCACGGCGCCGTTGCCGCCGTATGCCACCAGCGTGAGGGCGCGTGGATCGACGCCTCGCCGTGCCGTCGCCTTGCGCACGGCGTTGGCCATGTTCGCGTTCACCAGGCGGAAGACGCCGTCGGCCGCCTCGACGACGGAGAGCCCGAGCGGACGCGCGATGCGGTCCTGGAGGGCGGCGTACGCACCTTCGGCATCGAGCCGCATGGTGCCGCCGCAGAAGCGGTCCGGATTCAGGTAACCCAGCACGACGTTGGCGTCGGTCACCGTCGGCTCGACGCCGCCGCGCCCGTAGCACACCGGGCCCGGCTCCGCCCCGGCGCTCTGCGGGCCCACCTTGAGCGCGCCCGATTCGACCCGGGCGATCGAGCCGCCGCCCGCCCCCACCGTCTCGACGTCGACCATCGGCAGCCCGATCAGGTAGCGGTGGTGCCAGTTCCAACCCGAGCGCACCTCCGGCGCCCCGTCCTGCACCAGGCAGACGTCGTAGCTGGTGCCGCCCATGTCGACGGAGATGAAGTCGCGGACACGCGCCGCGCCCGCCACCGCGGTGGCGCCGGTGACGCCGCCCGCTGGACCGGAGCCCATCACCGCGACGGCCTTCTGCGCCACGTAGCCCCCTGGCATGACGCCACCGTTCGACTGCATCACGAGCAGCTCGCCCTCGAAGCCGGCGCTGCGCAGCCGCTCGGCCAGTCGCGAGAGGTACCGCTCGATGCGCGGACCGACGTAGGCGTTCACGAGCGTGGTGCTGGTACGCTCGAACTCGGGCGCCGCGGCCATCACCTGGTGCGACAGCGATACCATGACGCCCGGCAGCTCCTCCGCCGCCAGCTCGCGCACGCGCCGCTCGTGCGCCGGGTTCACGAACGAGAAGAGGAACACCACCGCGAGGGACTCGACCCCCTGCCGCCGCATGCGGCGGAGCGCCCGCCGCACGGCCTCTTCGTCGAGCGCCGTCACCACGGCCCCCTCGAAATCGAGACGCTCGGGCACGCCGTACCGCTGCCGGCGCGGGCAGATCGGTCGCGGCGGCGGCAACGCCGGGTTCCAGATGTCTTCCTTGTAGCCGCGGCGGATCTCGATCTCGTCGCGGTGTCCCTCGCTGGTGACCAGGCCCGTTACGGCGCCCGACATCTCGATCATGGTGTTGTCGGCCGTCGTGGTGCCGTGGACGATCAGGTCCGTCCGCGCCAGCAGCGCCGCGACGGCAATCCCTTCGTGGCTCGCGAGCTTCCCCAGGCCGCCCAGGACCCCCTCGGACTGGTCGCGCGGCGTCGTCGCATGCTTCTCGAGCAGCAGGGCGCCGTCCGGACGGACGAGCACGAGGTCGGTGAAGGTGCCGCCGACGTCGACGCCGATCCGATAGCGCTGCCGTGCCACGCGGGCTGGCTACACCGGCTTCCCGCCGGCGCACAAGAGAGCGGCCCCACCCGTTGCGACGGCTCCGGACCCGGCGCATGGTCCGGCCATGCTGACGCTCTACCATTCCCCGCAGAGCCGATCCGTGCGCCCGCGCTGGGTGCTCGAGGAGCTCGGCGTCCCCTACGAGACGAAACTCGTCCGGCTCGACGCCGGCGAGCAGAAGACGCCGGCATACCTGACGCTGAACCCGAACGGGACGGTGCCGACGCTGGTGGACGGCGACCTCGTCCTCTGGGAATCGGCGGCGATCTGCCAGCACCTGGCGGACAAGTTCCCCGAGCAGCGGCTGGCCCCGCCCGTGGGTACGCCCGAGCGTGGCAAGTACTACCAGTGGATCCACTACGCGATGAGCACCATCGAACCGCCGGCGATCACCATCTTCCTGCACACCATCCGGCTGCCGGAGGCGGAGCGCGTCCCGCAGCTCGTGGATGCGGCGCGGGAATCGCTCGGGTCCACCCTCGGCGTGGTGAACGACGCGTTGGCCGGGCGCGAATGGCTGCTGGGCTCGCAGTTCACGGTGGCGGACGTCATGGTGGGCTCCACGCTCTGGTGGGCGCACATGATGGGCCTGGTGAGCGACCGCCATCCGCACGTCGCCGCCTACCTGATCCGCTGCAGCGCACGGCCGGCCATGCAACGCGCCAACGCGTGACGGGGTCGTCCGCCGCGCCCCGCACGCGGCGACGAATGGGCTGAACCCCCTTTCGCCTTCCATGTCGGTGGTATCTGCTGCCGCGGATGCCAGACGCCATCCACGCGTCGTGCCGATCCGCGGCGTGCCGCCCCCGCACCGCGGCCGTCCTGCTTGCCGTCCTTTGCTCGCTCGCCGCCGCGTCGAGCGGGAGGGCGCGCGACGGATCGGCCATCACGACGCGGTATGCGGAGACCGTCGACATTCCCCCGCGGCGACAGTGGAACGAGAACTACGGCTACTGCGGCGAGACCAGCTTCATCAGCGCTGGGATGTACTTCGGCCAGTACTGCTCGCAATTCACCGCCCGGAGCATCGCGTCGCCCGGCGTGCCGCAGTCGCGCGAGGACAGCCAGCTGCTCCTCGGCGTGAACGACATCGCGGCGGCGCGGCGGATGCGGCTCGAGGCGGTGCCGTTCTACGAGCACACGCAGCACTCGACGGCGGAGTTCCTGGCGTGGGTCAAGAGCAACGTGCTGCGCCGCCACGTCGTCGTCATCGGCGTCTACAACGACGTACGCGCGCTCGGCGAAACGCCGCCGGGCGATCCGACCTACGACCACATCGTCCCGGTCCTGGGCTTCGGGTCGCAGCGGCCGCTCGACCCCGACACGCGCCGGGCGCACCCGAGCGACGTCATCACATTCAGCGACAACGGGCTGTACGGGCCCGTTGGGGACCCGCCGGCCTACCCGTTCCTGTTCAGCTATCGGCTGCGGCACTTCCCGAAGACCCGCACCGCCGTCAATCGCCGCGGCGGCGCGATCTACGCGCTCAAGCGGAGGCCCAGGAACTACGCCGTCGCCATCAGCGGGATCGTCGACCTGGACGGCGTGACCGTCCCGGTGCGCCTCACGTCGGATCTCGACGGCGAGCCCGAGATGGGCCGGCGCTCGGACGTCCCGCCCCCGCCCGTGCCGCTCACCCTCACCGCGCGGGTCACCATCCCCGACCAGGGCGCCGCCTACACGCTCTACCGCTACGACGACTTTGCCCTGGTGCC
This sequence comes from uncultured delta proteobacterium, assembly GCA_963851365.1. Classification (GTDB taxonomy): domain Bacteria; phylum Desulfobacterota; class Binatia; order DP-6; family DP-6; genus CAVQLX01. The sequence goes on from CAWKPA010000005.1 coordinate 882,331, forward strand.
CGCCTCCGGCTTCAACGCGGCAGCCGGGCGGGCCTCGGCGGCGTGGAGCATCCCGCCGGGCTCGGGGCCGGAGTTCACCGTGCGAATCCTCACGAGTTCCGACGCGACGGTGGTGCTCCGCGCCGTGCCGCAGTGGGCGCCCTGAGTCGCTGACGCACCGCTGCTTGCGGCGGGCTCGCGGCCGTGGTTTCCGACCCGCCATGCAGATCGACGGGGGATGCTATTGCGGCGCCGTGCGCTACCGGGCGGACGGCGATCCGATCTTCAAGGGCCAGTGCCACTGCCGCGAGTGCCAGTACATCTCGGGCGGCCACCCGAACGTCGTGGTGGGCATGCCGGAGTCCGGCTTCGCCTACGTCAAGGGAGCGCCACGCACGTTTCGGCGGAGCGACCTGCCGAGTCCCGTGACGCGGGAGTTCTGCGCCGACTGCGGCACGCACCTACTGACCCGGGCGCCGGGCGTGCCGGGCGCGGTGCTCCTCAAAGTCGGCACGTTCGACGATCCATCGATGTTCGAGGGGCCACAGATGTTGATCTACATGATCGACAAACAGCCCTTCCACCACGTACCGGAGGGCATCCCCGCCTTCGATCGCGTGCCCGGCTGAACCGGCCGCTTCTCCCGGCCACCCGTCACCCGGTCGGGAGCCGCGCCACTCGCGCGGCTCCTATGGCACGAGCTTCCCCGTCCCCACCACGGTGGTCGCCCCCGGCCCCGGGAGGTTGGCCGCGAAGTCGACCAGGCCGTTGCCGGTGCTCGGCACACAGAAGATCGAGGCGAACGCGATCGACTTCGCCGTGCCCACGGGCAGCAACGACCCGGCGGCGATCCCGTTGTTCTCGATCCGCCGGCACGTCGACCCGTAGCCGGAAGCGCTCCGGAAACACCCCGCCACGGTCTGGCCCGTGCAAAAACCCGCGTTCGGCAGCGCGCCCACCTGGATGCTGGCCTGGCGCGCGTTCGCCCCCGTGGTGAGCGGCGCCAGGTTGATCGGCAGCGGCCCGATGAACAAGCTGCCGTCGGCGCACGCGCAGGCGTCGGTGGCGTTCACGCAAGGCGCCGTGCAGTTGCGGACCGGGCTGGTGCTGGTTCCACCAGGCTGGCAGTCGCGCGTCAGTCCCTGCGCATTGGTGCTGGTGCAGGCCAGACCGGCGCGCTGTCCGCGATCGCACGTGCCGGTGGCTGGCACGGTCGGACTCCCGTTCGCCGGCACCCCGGGCGACACCTGGCAGCGGGGACATGGTTGGCCGTTGTTCGCCGTCAGGTAGGTGATCGACGCGAGTTGGATGTTGAGATCGCTCGTGGTGCCAGCCGCGACGTCGAGGGTGGCGGTCACCGGCGCCGAGAACTGGTTCACCACACAGGTCGTGGTAGCGCCGTTCGGGATCGGCAACGGCGTGCCGAAGTTGCATCCGGTGTTGGTGCAATCGACCGCGGCCGAGTTGACCGCGGGCAGGGTCGCGAACGGGCCGAGGGCACAGCTGTTGCCGACGCAGCCCGTGACGGCAAAGCGGTTCGTGGCGCCGGCCGGGGTCACGTTCGGCGGCACCGTGGCGCCGCCACCTCCCAGGTAGAGCGACCCGCAGACGAGCGCCGGGCCCAGCTGTGTGTTGTCGGCCTTCTTGACCACCCCACAAGTGGCCGCGCTCGAGGTCGACGTGAAGTCGAAGAACTGCGGCGTCGACACGGTCGTCGTGGTCGTGGTCGAGGTGGTGGTCGTCGTCGGCGGGGCGGTGGTGGAAGTGGTGGTGGTGGTCGTCGTCGTCGTGGTCGTCGTGGAGACGGTCGTCGTCGTCGTGGTCGTCGTGGGGACGGTCGTCGTCGTCGTGGTCGTCGTGGAGACGGTCGTCGTCGTAGTGGTCGTGGGGACGGTCGTCGTCGTCGTAGTGGTCGTGGGGACAGTCGTTGTCGTCGTCGTGGTGGTCGTGGGGACAGTTGTCGTGGTCGTACTCGTCGTGGGCGTCGTCAGGAGCGCGACCAGGTCGTTGACGCATTGATCGACCACCGCTTCGACGGCGGTGGTGTTGCCGAGCGGCGGCAGGCAGTCGTTGCCCGACTTGGCCTCGAGCTTGGCGAAGCAACCCTTGGCCGGAGTGGCCCCGCCGTCGAACTTCGCCATCATCTTGGTGAGGCAGTCCTTGGCGTTCGGATCCGTGGACTTCCCGGGGGTTTCCGCCTTCTGGTAGCACTTGAGAAGTCCCCGGAGCTTCTTGCTGGCACACTTCTTCTTGCCGGCGCCGCACTTCGTCTGGTCGAGCGGGGGCGGGTCGATGGCCGCCACGATGGCCCCGACGCAGGAATCAGTCAGGCCCTCGGCCGCCGCGGTGTCGTCGAACGTGACGCAATCGTTCGACGGCTTCGCCTCGAGCTTCTCGAAGCAACCCTTGGATGGGTTCGTGCCGCCATCGAACTTCGCCTTCGCCTTGTCGACGCAGTCCGACGCGTTCGGGTCAGGCGGCCTGCCGGGCGTTTCGGCCTTCTGCTCGCACTTGAGCAAGGCGACTGCTTTCTTGGCAATGCATTTGTTCTTGCCGGCCAGGCACCGACTCTGCACCTGGGCGCCGGCGACAGCGATCTGCAGGGACACTGCGGCAGCAACGGCCGCCAGCATGGACCACCGGAACTGCGACATGGGGCCCTCCCTCGCCGCTGCCGAGCTCAGGGGATCGCAGGCGGCAGCGACGACCTTCGCGCCGCCTAGCACACGTCGTCCGAGGAGGGAAGAGAAAAATGCGGCGGGGTTACAGGGCGCCGTACAGCGCGGTCATGAGCGCGAAACCCCGCGTATCGCCCGCAGTCCCGGGGGCCATACGGTTCATGACGTAGGCCCAGCTCACCCGTGCATCGAGGTCGGCGAAGCCGAGGGAGCCGCCCCAGCCGCCGTGCCCGAAGGTACGCGGGTTCGGGCCGAGCGGCAGCTCGGGCGCCCGCAGCATGAAGCCAAGGCCCCATTTCACCGGAAAGCCCAGGACGAGGTCACGGTCGTACGCCTGCGGCACGATGGCTTGCGCAAGCGTGTCGCCCCCCAGGAGGCGGACACCGTCGAGCGAACCGCCGCAGGCGAGCGCGGCCAGCACTCGGGCGACGGACCGCGCGTTGCCATGGCCGTTCGCCGCCGGGATTTCCGCGCGCCGCCACGCGACGGTGTTGGCGACGTCGGGGCGCAGCGTTGGATTGCCGAGCACGCGGGCCCGCAGCGAATCCGGTGCCGGTGGCACATCGCCGGCGGCGGTGCGTTCCTCGGCCGAGGCGCCGAGCAGCTCTCCGCAGCGCGCATCGTCCGCGGGCCCGACGCCGACGTGAAAATCCGCGCCGAGCGGCCCCGTGATTTCGTCGCGCAGGAACCGGCCGAGCGTAACGCCGCCCGCGCGGCGCACGACCTCGCCCACCAAGTGCCCGAAGGTGAGCGCGTGATAGCCGTTGGCGGTGCCCGGCGCCCACCACGGCGTTTCCGCCGCGATCGCGCCGGCGAAGCGGTCCCAATCGAACAGGGCCGTCACGTCGAGAGGCTGGCGAAGCGCCGCGAGCCCGGCGGTGTGGCTCAGCAGCATGCGCACCGGGATCGACTCCTTCCCCGCGCAGCCGAACTCCGGCCAGTAGCGTGCGACGGGCGCGTCGAGATCGAGCAGGCCCCGGTCGACCAGCACGTGCGCACAGAGCGCGGTCATCGCCTTCGTGGTGGAGAAGACATTGACGATGGTGTCGTGCCGCCAGGGCCGGGTGCGCGCCGCATCGGCCCACCCTCCCCATAAATCGACCACCGGCTGGCCGTCGACCGTGGCCGCAAACGAGGCCCCCACGTCACGGCCAGCGTCGAGGCTGGCCGCGAGCACTTCGCGCACCGCGGCGAAGCGTGGGTCGCAGGTACCGTGGACCACCGCGTCCGCCGCCGTTCTCTCGCTCACTCGCCCAGGATCTTGACGACCACGCGCTTCTTCCGGCGCCCGTCGAATTCGGCGTAGAAGACCTGTTCCCAGGGACCCAGGTCGAGCGCGCCCTTGGTGACGGGCAGCACCACCTGGTGGTGCACCAGGGTACGCTTGAGGTGCGCATCGGCGTTGTCTTCGCCCGTCTGATGGTGGCGGTAGTCGCCCGCGGGGGCGAGGCGCTCCAGCCAGGCCATCACGTCGTGCTTGAGCCCGCTTTCCTCGTCGTTCACCCAGATGCCGGCCGTGATGTGCATGGCGGAAACGAGGCAGAGCCCCTCCTGTACCCCGGAGGTCGCCACGATCTCCGCCACCCGGTCGGTGATGTTGATCAACTCGTGGCGCTTGGCCGTGGTGAACCAGAGGTAATCGGTGTGCGCCCGCATCTACTTCGCGGCAGGGGCGGCCTTGCCCAGATCTCGCACCAAGGCCGTCAACGCCTTCACCACCTCGGGCTTGTTCTCGAGATCGGCATTCGGCGGCATCATCGGACTCTTCCCGACTGCGGCGCCGCCGCCGACGATGATCTTCTCGATGTGCTCGTCGGTGGCGCTCTTCTGCCAATCGGGGCTGCTCAAGTCGCGGGGCTTCGGAGTCAGCGCCGCGGCGGCGGCCCCGTCACCTTTTCCGCCAGCGCCGTGGCAGGTGCTGCAGCGCGTGGCGAAGATCTCCTTCGCCTCCTTCCCGGCAGCGTCGTCGGCGGCGAGCACCGGGGATGCGAGCAGCGCCAGTGCCAGCGTGGCCGAGAGGCCCGCCCCCAGGCGCATACCCACCATGCGGATTCGTTCGTTCTTCATGCTTGTCCCTCCCTCGCAGCGCTACCGGTCGCCCGGCAGGCGTCGGCCAGAAGATGTCGGATAGCAGTAAGCAAGAGTCCTTCCGATCCCCCGCCCCATCGAAAAGGACATGCATGACGCGCCGTGTCGCAGCGCTGGGGATCCCGCCGGCCGGCGTTCTCACCGCGGCGAGCCCGAATCCTCACTCGGGGGGGTGGTGCGAGCTGGCCGATTGGCCAGCCGCTTGCATCGCCCCAACCCGGACACAGGCCGCCGCAAGGCGCAAGAAAAGGGGGGAAGCCATGCGCACGCTCATGCTGGCCACCGGACTGCTCGTCGCCGTGACCTCGACGGCCGGCGCGCAGAGCGTCTACGACGAGGCCCCGGCGCAACGAGGCGCCGTGGCGGAGGAGAGAAGCAACGGGCTCAACGACATGATCTCGCCCGTGTCGTCCCCGACCGTGAACGAGGACCCGCGCAACACCACGGAGGTCCGCCCGATCTTCATCTACCACCGCATTCCGAGCGACTTCCTCCTGGGCGAAGGCAGCCTGCAGGTCGCGGCGGTGCAGGCGCGGGTAGCCTTGACCGACCGGTTCTCGTTGATCGCGACCAAGGACGGCTACGCCTGGATCAACCCCAGCGCGGGACCGGAGCTCGACGGCTGGGCCAACATCGCCTTCGGCGCCAAGGGCTCGATCTACCAGAACGAGGAACAGGCCGCGATCGTCAGCGCCGGCCTCCGCTACGAGACCCCGTGGGGGAGCCGCGAGGTCTTCCAGGGCCGTGGCAAGGGCGTACTGAATCCCTTCCTCTCGGCCGCCAAGGGTTTCGGCGATTTCCACGTGCAGCTCTACACGGGCCCGCGCCTGGCCATCAGCGACTCGGACTCCTCCTTCTACGACACCAACCTCCACATGGATTACCGCCTGCCCTACGGCATCTACCCGCTGGTCGAATTCAACTGGCTCACCATCCTGAACGGCGGCGATCGGTTCCCGTTCAACCAGGAGGCCTCCGAGCTGGTGAACCTGGGCTCGAGCGCAGCGGAGGGCACCATCGCGACCATCGCCTTCGGTGCGCGCTGGCGCGCCTTCGACTGGCTCGACTTCGGCGCCACCGGCGAGTTCCCGATGACGAGCCGCACGGACATCTTCGACTGGCGCGTCACCTGGGACATCATCATCCGGCCGTTCGGCTGGTCGGTGCCGCCGTTCCCCTGGACGTGATCACCTGATCGCGGCGTGCGGCCGGCTGCCGCATCCGGGGAGGGCAGCCGGCTGCTAGGGCGCGGCACGAGACGCGGGGGTGTGGTGACACGCGCCGTGCGTCTCATGCCGCGCCATCGCCCCGCCGCCGGCGATCGTCCAAACCGCGAACGCCGCCAGCGTCGCGGCGGCGGCCCGGCGCGGGCCGGCGGCGCGCAGGACGGCGGCGAGCCGCGTCGCGGCAGCGCCGGTGACCAGCGTGGCCGGCAAGGTGCCGAGGCCGAACGCCACCATCACCAGTGCCCCGTCGAGAGGCCGGCCCGTCGATGCCGCCCACCCCAGGGCCCCATACACCAGCCCGCACGGCAGCCAGCCCCACAGCATGCCGAGCAGGACGGCGCGCACGCCACCGGCGCCGCGCAGGGAACCGGCCAGCGGCGCGAGCCGCCGCCAGACCTGCAGTCCCAACCGCTCGAGGGCCGCCGGCACGCGCCCCCAGCCACCCACGAGGCCCGCCATGCCGAGCAGCAGCAGTCCCGCCGCGACTCGCAGCACGGCGCCGCCGCGCGCGCCCAGCATCTCGGCGACGCCCAGCCCGATTCCCCCCGCCAGCAAGCCGGCCAGCGCGTAGCCGAGGACCCGCCCGACGCCCACGGTCCCGAGCAGCCGGAGGCGCGCACCAGCGGTGGCGCCCGGCCCCGCGCCGAGCGCGACCGCGCCCGCGATACCGCCGCACATGCCTACGCAGTGCACGCTACCGAAGAGTCCGATGCCAAGCGCCCCCAGCAGGCCGATGCCGTCGCTCATGCCCGCGGCGGCCCCTCGTCGTCGTCGAACAGGATCCGCGTGGCCGGGCTGTCGAGATCGTCGAACTGCCGGTTCCGTACCGCCCAGAAGAACGCGCCCAACGCCACCACCAGCAGGATGACCGCCAGCGGGATCATGACAAAGAGGATGCTCACCGCAGCTTCCAGGCGTTCAACGTGACGAGCAGCGAACTCGCCGACATGCCGATGGCCGCCCACCACGGCGTCACCAGCCCCGCCGCCGCCAGCGGGATCGCCACCGCGTTGTAGCCGATGGCCCACGCCAGGTTCTCGACGATCACGCGCCGGGTCCGTCGCGCCAGCCGCACGGCGGCCGGCAGCGTGCCCAGATGCTCGCGCAGCAACACGGCATCGGCGCGCGCGCGGGCGAGGTCCGTGCCGCCGCCCATGGCGATCGATACGTCGGCGCCGCCGAGCCCGGGCGCATCGTTGACGCCGTCGCCCACCATGACCACCACGGCGCCCTGGCCCTGGAGCCGGCGCACGTGCGCCAGCTTCTCATCGGGCGTGGCGCGGCCGATGGCCACCGGTACATCCAGCCGTCGCGCGAGAGCCGTTGCTGCCGCCGTGGTATCGCCGCTCACCACCTGGACCTCGAGCCCGAGCGCAGTGAGTTCACGAACCGTTGCAGCCGCGTCGGGACGGGCGGCATCGTCGAGCTCGAACCAGCAGCGCGGCCCGGCGGCGGAGGCGAGCAGGATCCAGGTGCCCTCCACCGCCGGCGGTGCGGGCGCCTCTACGCCCTCTGCGACGGCGACCGCCCACTCGGGCGTCCCCAGGCGATACCGCCGGCCGTCCACCATGGCCTCCACACCACGGCCCGCGACGGCGACGAGGTCCTCGACGGCGGCGCGGGTGCCATGCACGGGCACCGGCCCGCTGGCGAAGGCACGCGCGATCGGATGTTCCGAGTGGCGTTCCATGGCGCGCGCGGCGGCGAGCGACGCGCCGACCCCGGCGCTCCCGATCGGCACCGCACGCACCAACTCGACCCGCCCAGCCGTCAACGTGCCGGTCTTGTCGAAGATCACGTGCGTGGCCTTGCCGAGCGCTTCCAGGACGTGTCCCCGGGTGGCCAACAGCCCGCGCCGAACCAGCGCACCATTGGCGGCCGTCAGCGCAACGGGCGTCGCGAGCGACAACGCGCAAGGGCAGCTCACCACCATCACCGCCAGCGCGACCCAGAACGCACGCGACGGGTCGATCCACAGCCACGCCGTCGCTGTGAGGACGGTGACCACGAGGATGCGCGGCACGAAGAGCCTGGCCAGTCGGTCGGCGACACGCGCCGCCCGGGGCCGCTCGCGCCCGGCGCGATCGACCAGCCGCACGATGCCGGCGAGGACGCTGTCGCCGCCGAGGCGTTCCACGCGCACCGTGAGCGGGCTCTCGCCGTTCTCGGTCCCCCCCACCAGCGCATCCCCCGGCTCTCTGGTCCGGGGCCAGTGCTCGCCGGTCAGCATGGCCTCGTTCACCCAGCCGCGTCCCGCGACGACCGTACCGTCGGCCGGCACCGTTTCCCCGGGCTTCACCAGGACGAGGTCGCCGGGCCTCAGCTCCCAGACCGACGCCAGCTCGTGCTCGCCGTCGTCCCGGACGCGGGTCGCGACTGCCGGCGGGCGCCGCAGCGCTCGATCGACCGCCTCGGCTGCCCGGTGGCGCGTTCGCATCTCGACGAAGCGTCCGAGCGTCAGGAGAAACACGAACATGCAGACCGATTCGAAGTAGACCTCGCCGGTGTGCGCCCACGTCGCGACGACACTCGCCGTGAAGGTCAGCCCCAGCGCCAGCGCCACCGGGACGTCCATGCCGAGTCGCCGGTTGCGCAGGTCGTGCCAGGCGCTCTCGAAGAACGGCCGACCCGCGATCGCGAGCACCGGCGCCGTCACGAGCGCGCTCACCCAGCGCAGGAAGTGCCGGTAGGGTTCTTCCATACCTTGCAGCGCACCGGCGTAGAGGCCGACCGCGTACATCATGACCTGCATCGCACCGAGCCCGGCGACGCCGAGGCGCCAGACCGCCTGGCGGTATTCGACCTGCCTCGCCCCTTCCTCCTGCCCGGGTCGGTAGGGGCGCGCGCGATAGCCGAGGCGCGCGATCTCGGAGAGGAGCGCGCTCGGCGCGGTCACGGCGGCGTCCCACGCCACTTCCGCCCGCCCGCTGGCCAGGTTGACTCCGACCTCGCGCACGCCAGGCATGCCGCCCAGCCGTTGCTCGAGCAACCAGACGCAGGCGCCGCAGCGCAACCCTTCCAGGGCCAGGGTCGCGCGGCGCAGCGTGCCGCCCTCGTCCCGCACGTAGGTGCGCTGCAGCGCCGGGTGATCCCAGCGCGCCAGTTCGGCGACAGCGGCGGGCGTGAGCGCCTCCGGCGTCGCCGCCGGCTGCTCGCGATAGCGGTAGTAGTCGCCGAGGCCGCTGCCGACGATGAGCTCGGCCGCGGCCACGCAGCCGGGACAGCACATCGTTCGGTCGGCGCCGTCGACGACGGCATGAAACCGCGTTCCCGACGGGACCGGCAGCCCGCAGTGGAAGCACTCGCCGGGGTCGGGCGCGGATACCAGGTTCGCCATCCGTCAGCTCCGCGGTGCGAGGCGGGCCGCCTCCCGAGCGCCCAGCGTCAGCTCGCCGACGAGACGCCACCCGCCATCGGGTGGCGTCAGGCTGGCGTACCAGCGACCCCGGAGCGGCGCCGGTGCGGTGGCCCGGAACACGCCGTCCGCGCCGCGCACCAGGTGCAACGTGGTGTCGCGGTCGGCGTGCGTCGGATGGGCCAGCTCGAGGTCGAGCGTCTGGTCGGTTCCCGCACCCCGGCCATGCAGCTCGAGCGCCAGCGCGCGTCCCTCGCCGGCGACCGACAAGGCGGCTTCCAGGCCAAGCGCCTCGGCAGCCCGTTCGCGCTCGAGGTCGACGTTGATGGCGAGCCCGCGCTTGTACCAGTCGTCGCGCACGACCGAATCGGCATGGCGCAGCGCGAGCATCAGCACGGCGACGCCGCTCAGCACGCTCAGCGCCAGAATGCCGACCAGGAACCACGGCCAGAACTGGCGATACCAGGGCGCCCCGGGAACGGTGCGGGCGGCCAGCACGGGCCTAACCTCGCGGGCGGTCGGGGGCGAGGAAGCGGCTTTCTTCACGCACCGTCACCACGCGGCCGTCGCTGGACTGCACGGCGAACGTGACCGGAGCCGTCCGGGCCGGCTGTCGTGTCGACCGCACCCGCACCGGCACGTCCTTGATGCCGCCCGCGGCGACCTCCACTCGTGCCGGGCCATCGAAGACGAACGCATCGGACGGCTCGACGGCGATGGCATAGGTGTGCGCGCGCTGGTCCTTGTTCATGATCTTGATCGTGTAGACGTTCTCGACCCCCTGCGTGGTCTCCCGATAGAGTCGGGCACGGTCCCGGAGCACGTCGACCGCGAGCGGCACGCGGTGCCAGAGCGCGACGCCGAAGAGCGTGATCATCGCCGACAGCACCGCCCCGTACCCGAGCACCCGCGGCCGCAGCAGCTGCGAACGCCGGCCCGCGAGCCCCTCCTCCGTATCGTAGCGGATGAGCCCCTTCGGGTAGCCGACCTCCTCCATGATCTCGTCGCAGGCGTCGATGCAGGCGGCGCAGCCGATGCACTCGTATTGGGTGCCATTGCGGATGTCGATGCCCGTCGGACACACGTGCACACAGAGACCGCAGTCGACGCAGTCGCCAAGCCCGGTCGCCTTGCGATCGACCGCGCGCCCGCGATGCCCGCGCGGTTCGCCGCGAACCGGATCGTAGACGATGGTGAGGGTGTTGGTGTCGAACATCGCGCCCTGGAAACGGGCGTACGGACAGGCGTACTTGCAGATCTGCTCCCGCATCCACCCGGCGTCCGCATAGAGGGCGAGCGAAGCGACGGCCAGAAAGGCCCACTCGCCGGGGACCAGGTCGCCGCTCACGATCCGCGGCAGCAGTTGGCGAATGGGCAGGAAATAGCCCACGAAGGTGGTGCCGACGACGGCCGCGAGCAGCAGCCAGAGCGCATGTTTCGCTGCCTTCCGGAGCACCTTCTCGCCGGTCCAGGCACCGCGGTCGAGGCGCAGGCGCTGGTTGCGATCGCCCTCCGTGAGCCATTCGACCCACATGAAGAACTTCGTCCACACCGTCTGCGGGCAAGCGTACCCGCACCACAGCCGGCCGGCGAGCGTCGTCAGGAAGAACAGCGAGAAGGCCGCAATGATGAGCAGCCAGGACAGGAAGATGAAGTCCTGGGGCCAGAAGGTGAGCCCGAAGAGATGATACTGGCGCGCGGGCACGTCGAACCGGATCGCCTGCCGGTCGCCCCACGTGAGCCACGGTCCCACCAGGAAGGCGCCGGCCAGCAGGAAGAGCGCTACCGCGCGGCGCCGTTGCCACGGTCCTTGCACCTCCTTCTGGTAGATCGCCTCTCGCTTGGCGTAGAGAGCGACGTCGTCGCCCGGCAGCTTGCCGGCGCGCGGCGCCTCGCTACCGGCGGCGTTCATCGCTCGGCGGCCGACAGCTGCTCGCCCGACCCGGGCCCCTGATGCGAGAGATGATAGACGTAGGCCGCGATCAGATGGGCCCGCTCGACGCCGACGATATCCCGGTGCGCCGGCATGATGCCGTGCCGGCCCTTGCGCAGCCCCTCTTCGATCGCCTCCGCGCTGCCGCCGTACAACCAGTCGTCGTCGGTCAGGTCCGACGCCCCGAGCGCCTGGTTCCCCTTGCCGTCGGCCCCGTGACACGCGATGCACACCGCTTTGTATTTCGCCTCGCCGACGGCCCGGAGCGCGGAGTCCACCTGCTTGCCGCTGAGACTCTGGACGTAGGCGACGAGCCCGGCGACGTTCTCGTCGCCGACGGCGGCGATGAACGGGGGCATCATGCCGTCTCGTCCATCGACGATGGATTTCTCGATGTGGTCGGGCGTCCCGCCCCACTTCCAGATGCCATCGGTGAGGTTCGGATACCCGATGCCGCCGCGCGCGTCGACGCCGTGACACGTGGAGCAGTTGTTGGCGAACAGCCGCTGCCCCATCGCGACGGCCGTGGGGTTTTTGGCGAGCTCCTCGATCGGCATCGCCGCGAAGCGCGCGTAGATCGGTCCGTAGACCCGCTGCGCCTCCTCGACTGACCGGGCGTGCGCACCCGACGAGGTCCACCCGAGGATGCCGGGAAAGTTGCCGAGCCCGGGATACAGGACGAGATACACCAGCGAGAAGAGGATGGAGCCGATGAACAGGCCGAGCCACCACCGCGGCAGCGGCATATTGAGCTCGCGAATGCCGTCATAGTCGCCGGCGAGCGTCTCCCGCTCGGCCGGCTCGCCCAAGCGCGCGGTGCGCGCCCACATCAACAGCCACCCGCAGCCCCCGATCGCGAACAGCGTCAGGAGGATGACGAACCAACTCCATCCCGTGGTCATTCCGCATGCCCTCCGCGATGCTCGGCCTCCCGCTCGTCGTCGAGGAACACCAGACGCCCATCCTGCTCGAAGCGTCGCTTGTTCGCGGGCAGGAACGCCCACACGCAGAGCGCCACGAAGGCGGCCATCAGGAAGAGCGTCCCGAGTCCACGCAGGGTTTCCATGTCCATCGTCGTCACCTCGAGGCCTTCAGAGCCGTGCCGAGCTGCTGCAGATACGCGACCATGGCGTCCATCTCGGTCCGGCCCGCGACCGCATCCTTCGCCCCGGCGATCTGCGTGTCGTCGTAGGGAACACCCACGCTCCGCAACGCCCGCATCTTGGCCGCGGTTCGTTCCCCCGCCAGCGGGTTCTGCGTCAACCACGGAAACCCTGGCATGTTCGATTCGGGCACGACGTCGCGCGGGTTGAGCAAGTGCACGCGGTGCCAGTCGTCGGTGTACCGTCCGCCGACCCGCGCCAGATCCGGCCCGGTCCGCTTCGAACCCCAGAGGAACGGATGCTCCCAGACCGACTCTCCGGCCACCGAATAGTGGCCATAGCGCTCGGTCTCGGCGCGGAGCGGCCGCACCATCTGGGTGTGGCACACATGGCACCCCTCGCGGATGTAGACGTCACGTCCCTCGAGCTCGAGGGGGCCGAGCGGGTGCATGCCCGCCACGGGGGTGCCGGCGTCGACCGACGCCATCATCGGCACGATCTCGGCGATCCCGCCCACGCTCACCACCAGCACGATCAGGAGCCCCATGAGACCGATGCGCCGCTCGATGACCGGATGTTCCATCGACATCAGTCTGCCCTCACGCCGTCACGGCGGTCGGCCGCACCACCGGCTCCGGCACCGCGAGCGCGGAGCCGGAACGGACGGTGCGGAACACGTTGTAGGCCATGACCAGCATGCCGATCAGGAACACCACCCCACCGGCGAGGCGCCCCACGTAGTACGGCTGGGTCGCCTTGAGCGCCTCGACGAAGGTGTAGGTGAGGGTGCCGTCGTCGTTCACGGCGCGCCACATGAGTCCCTGCATCAGCCCCGCGATCCACATCGACGCGATGTAGAGCACGATCCCGATGGTCGAGATCCAGAAATGGAGCTCGATCAACTTCGTGCTGTACATCTCCGTCTGCCGGTACAGTCGCGGGATCAGAAAATAGAGCGAGCCGATCGAGATCAGCGCCACCCAGCCGAGCGAGCCGGAGTGCACGTGCCCGATCGTCCAATCGGTGTCGTGGGTCAGCGCATTGACCGATTGCACCGACATCATCGGGCCCTCGAACGTGGACATGCCGTAGAACGATAGCGCGACGATCATGAAGCGGAGGATCGGATCGGTGCGCAGTTTCTCCCAGGCGCCGGAGAGCGTCATGATGCCGTTGATCATCCCGCCCCAGGAGGGCGCCCAGAGGATCAGCGAGAAGACCATGCCGAGCGTCTGTGCCCAGTCGGGCACGGCGCTGTAGTGCAGGTGATGCGGCCCGGCCCACATGTAGATGCCGATCAGCGCCCAGAAGTGCACGACCGAAAGGCGGTACGAGTAGATCGGCCGACCGGCCTGTTTGGGGACGAAGTAGTACATCATCCCCAGGAAGCCCGCGGTGAGGAAGAAGCCGACCGCATTGTGCGCGTACCACCACTGCACCATCGCGTCGATCGGCGCCGGCGTAGATCGAGTACGACTTGAACGGCGCGACCGGCACCTCGAGGCTGTTGACGATGTGCAGGATCGCGACCGTCAGGATGTAGGCCCCGAAGAACCAGTTCGCGACGTAGATGTGCCGGGTGCGCCGTTGCGCGATGGTCCCGAAGAAGACCACGGCGTAGGCCACCCAGACCACCGCGATCAAGATGTCGATCGGCCACTCGAGCTCGGCGTACTCCTTGGCGGTGGTGTAGCCGAGCGGCAGGGTGATGGCCGCGAGCAGGATCACGAGTTGCCAGCCCCAGAACGTGAACCCGGCCAGGCGCGGCAGGAACAGCGACACGCCGGACGTCCGCTGCACGCAGTAGTAGGAGGTGGCGAACAGCGCGCACCCGCCGAAGGCGAAGATCACGGCGTTGGTGTGGAGCGGTCGCAACCGCCCATAGCCCGAGCCACGGGATGCCGTACGTGAGATCGGGCCAGATCAGCTGCGCGGCGAGCACGACACCGACCAGCATGCCGACCACTCCCCACACCAGCGCCATGATGCTGAACTGCCGCACCACGCGGAGATCGTATGCGACCGGCGTCGCCATGGTTTCTGCCATACCCGCTGTACCCTCCGTCGGTTCCGACTGCCGCCACGGGCCATCCCCTCCGGGAAGTCGCCCGCTGCGGGGGGATAGCAACGCCTTTGCCAGCAGGCTTGGCCGGGTTCGCCTGCCGAACGCGTGCGTTCGTAGCGGGCGTGAGACTCCGAGACCGGGCGCCTCCGAGTCATGGGAACGTCCAACGCGCCGAGAACGCTCGAATCGGACGGGCGGAACGCCCGCCGCGCTCAGCGCGGGGGGCCCCCTGGCAGGTCGAATACGAGTGCCTCGGCCGCGTTCCGGGCCGAGATGGGGAGGACACGTTCCTCCGTCACGGCCGCACCATCGCCCTCGTCGAGGACGGCGTCGCCGACGCCGATCCCGCCGCGCGCAACCTGCACCCACGCCGCCCGACCGGCGGCGACCCCGATCTCCGTGGTGCTGCCCGGCCGAGAGCCGGACGGCATGGACCGTGGCGTCCTGGAACAGACGCACGGCCCCCGCCTGCCGCCCGGCGATGGCGGCAACCGGGCCGTCTTCGAACCGGACAGGCTGCTGCGCGTAGCGCGGCGGAAGCCCGGTCTGCTCCGGCAGTATCCAGATCTGAAGGAATCGGACCTCGTCGGACGGGGACGGGTTGAACTCGCTATGCTGAATCCCGGTGCCGGCGCTCATGATCTGCACCTCGCCGGGCCGGATGACCGATCCGTTCCCCAGGCTGTCTCGGTGCTCGAGCGCTCCGTCGAGCACCCAGGTGAGAATCTCCATGTCGCGATGGGCATGGGTGCCGAATCCGCTCCCGGGGGCGACGCGGTCGTCGTTGATGACCCGCAAGACGCCGAACCCCATGTGCCGCGCATCCTGGTACTCGCCGAAGGAGAACGTGTGGCGGCTGTCGAGCCAGTCGAGGCGTGTCCTGCCGCGGTCGTTCGCTCGTCGCAGCGTGATCATGCCTCACTTGTGTAATCCGCGCGGCAAGCCATCGTAAGGGGCTCGCGCGAATCAGAGCCGGGCTTCCAGCACCCGGTGGGAACCGACACCCGGGATGTCGAACGGCTCCGACACCACCGACCAACCGGCCTGCCGCCAGAACGACAGCGCCGTCACGCGTGCGTTGCACCAGAGCAGCCCGGGCCCTGATTCGGCGCGCAGCGCGGACAGTGCGGTGCCGAGCAGGGCGGACCCAATGCCCCGGCGGGCGAGGTCGGCCCGCGTCGCCATGCCGCGGACCTGCCAGGCATCGGCGCCGCGCCGCGGGCGGCGCAGGCACGAGACGCAGGCGACGGCGGCGGCGTCCTCTGGCAGGAACGCCCCGAAGTGCCGCGCGGACGGTTCGTCGTCGCCGTCGAAGCGGGCGGTCTCGGGCCCGAGTCCAGGGCGCAGGACGGCGAGGCGCACCCCGCGAATCTCGTCGATGGTCGCGCGGCGCAGGATCACGTCGGGCGGCGCCGGCCGCCGCCCTGCCGTCGACCGGGCGGGCATCGAGATGCGCGGCACCATTCCGGAAGGCGCGGCAGCGCTAGGCCGCCGGTTTCCAGGCCGCGATCTGCACGCTGACCACGAGACGCGCCGCCGCGAGCAGATCGGGGAGCGGGACCGTCCGCACCAGCTCGCCGATCAACTCCCCGGCCACCGGATCGGCGCAGGCGCACGCCATGGCCTCGGGCGAACCGAGTCCGAGCATGGCCGCCGCCGGCTTCTCGCCGGCCAGTGCGACGCGCTCGAAGCCCGCCGCCTCGAGCATGCGAATGTAATCGTCCTTCTCGCTGACGCCGGCGACGCACCCGACGTAGGCCGCCACGCTCTCCCGGACGGCCGCGGGAAGCGGCCCCAGCGAAACCAGGTCGGAGAGCATGAGCCGCCCGCCGGGGCGCATGACGCGGAAGGCCTCGGCGAACACCTGCGGCTTGTTCGGCGACAAGTTCACCACGCAATTCGAGATGACGATGTCGACCAACGCATCCGCGACCGGCAGCGCCTCGATCGTGCCCTGCCGGAACTCCACGTTCGCCGCGCCGACCGTGGCGGCGTTGCCGCGCGCCTTCTCGATCATCGCCGGGGTCATGTCGACGCCGATGACACGCCCCGTTGGACCGACCGCACGCGCGGCGAGCAGCGCGTCGAAGCCGGCGCCGGAGCCCAAATCGAGCACCGTCTCACCTGGACGCAACGATGCCAGGGCGACCGGGTTGCCGCAGCCGAGTCCCAGGTTGCTGCCGTCGGGAGCGGCGGCGAGATCCCCGTCGTCGTAGCCGATGGCGCGGGCGATGCGCTCCGCGGCCGCCGGCGGCTGTGCCCCTTCGGCGATGCCGGCGTAGCGGGTCCGGACGGCATGCTGCAGATCGGTGGCGGGGACGGATTTCATCGCGGGTTCCTCCTTGCGATTCGCGCCGCCGCCGCGCCCGCCAGGCCGCAGCCCGCCTTGGCGCCCGGGGGCGGGCAGCAGAGTGGGACGATCGCCCGGAAGCGGGCGAGCGCCCCTTCGAGTTGCGCCACCACGGCAGGCCCGTCCACCTCGAAGTAGACGCTCCGCCCATTTTTCTCCCGCCGGACGATCCCGGCGTCGCGCAGCACGCCGAGGTGGCGGGAGATGACGGATCGGTCCTGCGGCAGCCGCTCGGCCAGCGTGCCGATGTCGACCCGGCCCACGAGCGTCAGCTGGCGCAGGATGTCGATGCGGGCAGGCTCGCACAGCGCGCGGAACAGCTTCGAATCGACGATGGCCGCCAGACCCGCGGCGGCGGTCCGGCGCACCTGCGCGATTGGCCGAGCATTCATGCACATGGGTGCATACATGCATGCACGCCCGGGGTCAACCGGGCCGCTCACGGGAAACCCCGGTCCGGGTCAGCCCTTGGCCGCGCGCATCCCGGCCCGGAGCCGCGCCGTGGCCTCGTGGTCGATGGCGAGCGTGAGGTCCCAGAGGTCGCCGGTGAGGACCACGCCGTAGTCGCGCCGCGCCGCCTCGACCGAGACGTACTCGTCGAGCACGTCGTCCAGCACGCGCTCGGCCGGCCGATCCAGCGGATCGCCCCAGCCGCCGCCCCCACCGTAGTGGTACTCGTAGCACTCGCCGGCGTCGTGCTGGATGTAGCCCGCCGTGTCACCCACCTCGTGCGCGTGGGCGCCCCCGGCCCGCACGATCAAACGGTTGGGCGAGCCCGGCCGCCCGCCTGCGATGCCGGGCATGGGATACCGCTTGCCCACGACGTACGTGTAGATCGTCGCCGGCACCAGGACCTGCTTGCGATAAAGGCTGCCGCAGTTGCCGCGGAACTCCCCGGGGCCGCCGCTGTCGGTTTCGTAGTCTCGCCACAGGTGGCGCACCGGGAAGATGGCCTCGTTGATCTCGCCGGTGGCCCGGATCAGGTTCCCGAAGGACACGTTGTGTCCGCCCCACCCGTCTTGACCCTTCACCGCGCCGCAGTAGGCCGCGAACGTATCCACCGAGTGGTCGATGAACAGCTCGCTGGTCCGTGGGTTGGTGCCGAAGATCACCGTTGGCATGCCCATCTTGTAGACCTGCGGGCAGCTGCGCTCCGGCACCACGCGCTCGAGCGCCTTCGCGATGGCCTCGCCCACCTCGGTGCCGGGATGGTGGGTGCCGGCCGCGACCGAGCGTCCCTCCGGCGGGTTCAGGCAGCAGCCCTTCGGGACGATCAGGCGGATGGAGTCGAAGAACCCTTCGTTCTTCGGGATCGTGGGGTCCATCATCGAGGCGAGTTGCGCCACCACGTAGCCGCGCGTGTTGCCGAACGTGGAGTAGGCCTGGATCTCGGGACGGTCGTCGGAGCCGGTGAAGTCGACCGTCAGATCGGCGCCCTGCACGGTGACCTTGCAGTGGACGTGAATGTCGCGATTTCCGTGCGGGTCCTGATCGACGTAGACGTCCGACTCGTAGATGCCGTCGGGCCATCGCGCCACTTCCTCCCGGAAGCGACGCTTCGCGAAGGCGATGATGTTCGCGACCGCGGCGCGCACGGTCCCGACGCCGAAGCGGGCGAGGATCTCCTGCAGGCGCCGCACGCCGAGCTGCGCCGCGCCCACCTGGGCGCGCAGATCGCCGAGGAAGGTCGGCGTGCGGTTGTTCACCGCCATCATGTACTCGACGTCGCGCCGCTTCTCGCCGCGCTCGCAGATCTTGACCGCCGGGAACCGCACCCCTTCGGCCCAGATGTCGGGGGCGTTCACGTTGTAGCCGCCCGGCGCGCCGCCGCCGGTGTCGGCGTGATGGCACTGGATGGATGCGATCAGCACGCATCTCGCCGTCGTGGAACACCGGCGCGAAGACGTTGTAGTCCGGCAGGTGCCCGCCGCCATGGTAGGGGTCGTTCGCGACCAGCACGTCGCCGTCGTAGAGGCCCGTCCGCGCCGAAGAACTCGACCGCGAAGCGCACCGGCAGCGTCGACGACAGCATGAACTGCGGGATGCCCACCGACAGCGCCGCCAGCTGCCCGCGCCCGTCCAGGATGGTGGCGTTGCGCTCGTTCGACTGGTTCAGGATCGGAGTCGTCGCCGTCAGGCTGACGTGCGTCGCCATCTCGTAGCAGATGGTCTCGAAGGCGCCGAGGATGATCTCGGTGACGACCGGATCGGGCGCGCCCGGGGGGCGCCCGCGGGCCGGGCGCCCCCGGGGCGCGGCGGGCTCGGGTAGCCATGGGCCGCGGATACACCAGGGTCTCGAGGGGAGACAAGGCAGCGGGCTTGAAAAAGCCCCGCACACACGGTTTCTCTAAGGGCCTCATGCGGCCGACCATCAGGGTGGTGAGCCTGCTGGCGATGGGACTGGCCGCCGCCGCCAGCCTCGCTGGAGCCCACGCACTCGCCGTCTCGCCGCCCTTCCGCCCCCGCACCGGGCCCTGGAACCGAAGTGTGCCGCGCGTGGCGCACCCCGCGGCCCCCGAGGCAACCAGCCGGGCCGACGCCCTGCCCGCGCTCGCGCTGCTCCGGCACCCCGGCGCCGGGCTGCCGGCGCGCGCCGCGTCCGGCCCGAGCCCCCTGCACGTCGCGGTGGCGGCGAATTCTCGGCTCGCGGCGGCTTTCCTGCTGGACGCCGGGATCGACGGGAGCGACGGACCGGCCGATCCGCCGTTGTCCATGGCGCTCGCCGCGGGCAACCAGGACATGGCCCGCCTGCTGATCGAGCACGGCGTCGACCCGAACCGTCCCGACGCCGAGGGGTTCACCGCCCCTGGGACGGGCGGTGGCTCAGCATGACCAGGCGACGGCCCGGCTGTTGCTCGATGCTGGAGCGTCGCCCTGACGTCGACCCGCCCGGCCCGGACGGGTCCCTGATCGAGCATGCGGTGCGCGAGGGCTGGGCCGATTTCGTCACCCTGCTGATCGCGCGCGGAGCCGATCCGATGACGATCGGGCGCGAAGGGCAGCCGATGCTCCCACTGGCCGCGGCGCTCGGCCGGACCGAGGTGACCGCGGCGCTGCTCGACGCCGGCGCGGACATCGAAACCCCCGTGACTACGCCCGTCTCCGAGGAATTCCTGACCCTGATTCCCGGCAAGTATGCCCGACACTACCTGACGCGCGACGAAGGAATCACGCCGTTGATGGTGGCGGTGCTCCGCGGCGACGTCGACCTGGCCCGGCTGCTGCGTGCCGCGAACGCCTCGCTCGCCCCGACCCGTACGCTGGTGAAGTACCCGCTGGGCATGGCCGCCAACCGGCACGACATCCCCATGATGCAAGTGCTGCTCGGCCGCGACCCGGCGGAAGCGGCCAAGGCCCGCCGCGTCGTGGTGTCGTTGTCCCAGCAGAAGGCCACGCTCTTCGAGGCCGACAAGCCGACCATCGAGACGCGCGTGTCGACCGGGCGCCCGGGGTTCCGCACGCCGCAGGGCGAATACGTCATCACCAACAAGCACCGCCTGTGGACCTCGACGATCTACGACGCGGAAATGCCGTATTTCATGAGGCTCTCGGGGTCCGACATCGGCCTCCATCAGGGTGTCGTGCCGCGCGGTCCGGCCTCTCACGGGTGCATCCGCGTGCCCGCAGGCATGGCCCGACGACTCTACGAGCGGATGCGGGTCGGGGACCCGGTCACCATCACGCAGTAGGCGCCGCCGCGAGGCGGGCCACCAGACCGTGGACGGCCCGCGGGTTCGGGAGCGAGAAGCGAGCCGCCGTGGTGGACGGGGAAACCGCCCGCTCGGCATGGGCACGCGCCGCGTCCACCAGCACGGGGAAGTCACGCGCGCGCAGCGCGCGGAAGGCGTCCTCGTCGGTGGCGTCGTCGCCGACGTAGAGCACGACCGCCGACGGCCGCGCTGCAGCGATCCAGCGTACGGCGTCCGCCTTGGTGGGGAGACCGCGCGGCCGCAGTTCGGCCACCCGCCGCCCTTCGAGGACGGTCCAGCCCTCGGGGCAGAGCGCGCGCACCGCGGCGGTCGACACGTGTTCGCGCCGTGGGGCTGGCCGCCCGGGTGTGCACGGCGAGCACGGGTCCCTTTGGCTCCAGCAACACCCCGGGCAGGCCGGCAAGCTCCCGGGCAAGGGCACGTCCCACACGCGCGCCCGCGCGCCGAACGTCGTCGGACCAGTGCCGCTCGACGACTCCGCCAGGCCGGCGGCGCACCGCGCCGTGGACCCCCGCGAGCCAGAGACCGCGGGCGCCCACCAGGCGCGACACCTGCGCCAGGGGGCGGCCCGACACGATCCCGACGATCGAGTCCGCGCGCCGGGCCATCCGTTCGAGCGCCCCTCGCGTCGATGGCGGCACGCGGGCCAGGTCGGGCGTGGCGACGATGGGCGCGAGCGTGCCGTCGAAGTCGAAGATCGCGATCAGACCATGCCGATGACGCGCCGCAAGCACGCGATCGACGTCCAGCGGCGGGAGCACGGCGGCGCCGCTCACGCCCGGTCCCCGCGGCGTCGGCGCACGACGTGCTCCGTGTCAGCCACGACGCACACCACCGTAGCCAAGCCGACGCAGGGCGCGGGCTCCGCCGGGCGGAGGAACCGAGTGCGGAAGACGGCGCGCAGACCTGGCACGTACAAGATCAGCGGCAGGAGCGCCACCCGTCCGGCCCGCACGCGCCACGACCGCGCGCGACCTGCGCCGGACCGTCGCGCGAGGCGGGGCGTATTGACGACCCGACCCGGCTCCTGCAACGTCTCCCCCGGTGGAGCAACGAGAGTCCAGGCTCCTCGTGGTGTCGAATCGCGCGCCCGTCGAGGTGGCCGGCGAACCCGAGGAGCGGCGATTCCGGCGCACCGTGGGGGGGTTGGCCACGGCGCTCGATGCGAGTCTGCGCGAGCGCCCCGGTCTCTGGGTGGCCTGGGCGGGCACCGAAGAGGCCAGCGTGCTCACGCCGGACGAGACCGACCTTCCCTACCCCATCCACACCGTCGTCTTGAGCGAGCGCGAGGTGGAGCACTACTACCGCGGCTTCGCCAATCAGGTGCTGTGGCCGCTGTGTCACATCTTTCCCGACCGCTGCGCCTTCGACCCCGCGTACTGGGGCGCCTACAAGCGGGTGAACGAGCGCTTCGCGGCCACCGTTCGGACGCTCGCCCAACCGAGCGACACGATCTGGATCAACGACTTCCACCTCTGCATGGTCCCCGGCTACCTGCGGACCGCCGGCACCCCGGGGCGCATCGGCCTCTTTTGGCACATCCCCTTTCCTCCTCCCGAGGTGTTCGGCATCTGCCAGTGGCGCGAGGAACTCCTGCTCGGACTCCTGGGAGCCGACGTGGTCGGCTTGCAGACCGAGGACGATGCGCAGAACTTCGCGGACTGCGTCCGCCGATTCCTGGGCGTGTCGGTGAGCGGCGTGCCCCCGACGGTCCATCTGCCCGGCCGGAACGTGCGCGTCGTCGGACACGGCATCGGCGTCGACGCGGCGGCCTTCGCGGCGCAGGCGGGCGACCCGGCGGTGGCCGCCCACGCGCACCGCCTGCGCGAGCGACTCGGGGCGGAGGTGGTGCTGATCGGCGTCGACCGCCTCGACTACACGAAGGGCATCGTCGAGCGGTTGCTCGGCTTCGAGCGGTTCCTCGAGCGCCAGCCGCGCTGGCGCCGGCGCGTCGGCTTCGTCCAGATCACGGTGCCGTCCCGCTTCCGTGTCCCGCAGTACCGGGCCCTCAAGCGCCAGATCGACGAAACCGTCGGGCGGATCGTCGGTCGCTTCACCTTCGACGCCCGGTCGCCGCTGGCCTATCAGTACACCGAGTTCGACCACGAGCGGCTTGCCGGGTGGTACCGCGCCGCCGACATCGCCCTGGTCACGCCGCTCCGTGATGGCATGAACCTGGTCGCCAAGGAGTACGTCGCCTGCCATCCCGAGGGCGAGGGCGTGCTCGTCCTGTCGGAGTTCGCCGGTGCGGCGCGCGAACTCGGGCAGGCGGTGCTGGTGAACCCGTACGAGCCCGAGAGCATCTACCGCTCCATCGAGACGGCCGTTCAGATGGGCGCGGGCGAGCGGGTCCACCGCATGCGGGCGCTGCACCGCACCGTCACCACGCACGACATCCACTGGTGGACCGCCACGTTCGTCGAGATGATCGACGCCGCGGCGGCGGGGCCACTGCTCGCTGCCCACTCCTGATCGGATGCCACGGGTCGCCAAAGCGCCCTTCGAGTTCTGGACCCGGCTCACGCTGACCAAGCTGACCGGCCGGCAAGCGGCGGACCTGGCGGGCCTGCTCGAGCATCTGCGGGCGGTGCCGCTGTCGGTGGTCTTCCACCACACGCATCACTTCCTCGTGCAGCACCAGCACTTGAACCCGGAGCCGCCCAACGACTTCGCCTACTGGGTGACCAACGTCCTGCAGGAGAGCCGGCTCGGGGAGCGGTTGGCCGCCATCGACACCGTGCAGTTCACGCATCTCCGCGACCTACGCGCGCGGTTGGTGGAAGTGATGGAGAGCCATCTCGAGCAGTCCCACGAGCTGCGAACGGCGCCGGCCGGCGAAGAGTTCCATTTCATGGACGCGGTGTCGTTCACCCTGTCCACGCGACGCCGGGCGCACACGCTCGCCGAGTTCGCCGAGGGCCTGCGGGGGATCGGGGTCGGGTCGATTGGATTCCATCTCTTCGAAGCCCGGCTGCGCGTCGAGAGCGACGACAACGACTTCTCGCGCTGGCTTGCGGGGCAGCTCGGCGAAGACGAACTGGCTGAGGCCATCCGCCGCCTGGATCCGTACACCATCACGACCGAGGGGCTGCGGCAGCGTCTCCTCGGCCTGATCGCGCCCCGGCTCGCGGCGGAGGCCGGTTCGTGATGGCGGACACGTCGCTCGACGCCTACGCCGAGTTCGTCGGCGCCGCCACGATCGACGAGCTCCGACTGCTCGGCGAGCGCTTGCGCGGCCGGCGGGTCCAGAACCTCAACTCCACGGCGGTGGGCGGCGGCGTGGCGGAAATACTCAACCGGCTGGTGCCGCTCCTGCGCGAGGTGGGGGTGGACGCCTGGTGGGACGTCATCCGCGGCGGCGACGATTTCTTCGCCGTCACCAAGCGCCTCCACAACGCGTTGCACGGCGACCCGTTGACCTTCACCTCGCGCGACTGGGAGGTGTTCGCCGCGACCACCGAGGAGAACCTCCGCTCGCTCGACCTCTGCGACGACCTGGTCTTCGTCCACGACCCCCAACCCGTCCAGTTGATCAGGAAGCGCCGGCGCCGCTCGCACTGGCTGTGGCGCTGCCACATCGACCTCTCGGAGCCGGCGCCGGGGGCCTGGGAGTTCCTGCTGCCGTGGGTGGAGCAGTACGAGGCGGCCGTCTTCTCGGCGCCGCAATTCGCCCGTCAGCTCGGCATCGACCAGGTGCTGATCGCGCCTTCCATCGACCCGCTGGCCGACAAGAACAAGGAGCTGAGCCCGGCCTTCATCGAGTCGGTGGTCACGGGGCTCGGCATCGACCCGACGCGGCCGCTGGTGACGCAGGTGTCACGCTTCGACCGGCTGAAGGATCCCGTCGGCGTGATCGACGCCTACCGGCTGGCACGGCGCTACAACGACTGTCAGCTGCTGCTGGTGGGCGGTTCGGCCACGGACGATCCGGAGGGTGCAGTCGTCGTCGCGGAATGCCGCGACCGCGCCGCCGACGACCCGGACATCCACATCGTCGAGCTCCCGCCGACCTCGCACCTCGAGGTCAATGCGCTCCAGCGCGCCTCCACCGTGATCGTCCAGAAGTCGGTGCGCGAGGGCTTCGGGCTCACCGTCTCGGAAGCGCTCTGGAAGGCAAAGCCGATCATCGCCGGCGCCGTTGGCGGCATCCCCTTGCAGGTGAGCCACCGGTACTCGGGCATCCTCACCCACACCGTCGAAGGCACCGCATACTGGATCAAGCAACTGCTGAACGAGCCCGACTTCGCGCGGCGCCTCGGCGAGAACGGTCGCGAGCATGTTCGCTGGAACTTCCTCCTGACGCGCCACCTGCGCGACTACCTGCTGCTCTTCCTGTCGCGCGACTATCCCGGCAAGAGCCTGGTGGAACTGACCTGAGCCGGCGCGGGAGGAGATCGATCATGCCGCCGTCCGCCGGGATCACCCCGCCCGATCCGTTCGCCCCGGCCACGCTGGGGCCGCTGCGGCTGCGCAACCGCATCGTCAAGGCCGCGACCTTCGAAGGCCGCAGCCGCGACCAAGTGGTCACCGACGAGCTCGTCCGGTTCCACCGCCGCGTCGCCGCCGGCGGCGTCGGGTTGTGCACGGTGGCGTACTGCGCCGTGTCGGACGACGGGGGCACCGACGGTCATCAGATCGTCCTCCGCGACGCTGCGGTAGCCGGACTGCGGCGCCTCACCGACGCCATCCACGCCGAGGGCGCGGCGGCGGCGGCGCAGCTGGGCCACGCCGGCCCGGTCGCCAACCCTCCGAACCAGGTGCCGATCCTGGCACCGTCCCGCCGTCTCAGCCCGCTCCGGCTGCGCTTCACGCACGCGCTGACACCCGACGACATCGCACGCGTCACGGGAGACTTCGCGCGCGGCGCGAAGGTGGCCGTGGACGGCGGATTCGACGCCCTGGAGATCCACCTCGGGCACAACTATCTCCTGAGCGCGTTCTTGAGCCCCAAGCTGAACCGGCGCACGGACCAGTGGGGCGGCAGCCTGGAGAACCGCGCGCGGTTCCCGCGTCAGGTGGTGCGAACGGTGCGCGACGCGATCGGCGGACGGGTGGCGCTGACGGCGAAGATCAACATGGCCGACGGCGTCCCCGGCGGATTCTGGCTCGACGAGAGCGTGGAGTTCGCGCGCCTGCTCGAGCAGGACGGGGCGCTCGACGCCCTCGAGCTCACCGGCGGCAGCTCGCTGGCGAACCCCATGTACCTGTTCCGCGGCGAGGCGCCGATCGCGGAGATGGCGGCGGTGATGCCTCCGGCGGTCCGGCTCATGTTCCGCGCGGTGGCGCCGCGCATGATGCCGGCCTATCCGTTCGAGGAGGCCTTCTTCCTGCCCTACGCCCGTCAGTTCCGCGCCGCGCTGTCCATGCCGCTCGTCCTGCTGGGCGGCATTACCCGCCGCGAGACGATCGAGCGCGCCATGGCAGAGGGTTTCGACTTCGTCGCGATGGCCCGCGCGCTACTGCGTGAGCCGGACCTGATCGCCCGCATGCAGGCGGACACCGCCCGCGACTCGCTCTGCGTCCACTGCAACAAGTGCATGCCGACCATCTACAGCGGGACGCGCTGCGTGCTGGTCACGGACGGAGCCGGGCAGCCCTCGTCGGCGGCCGCCGGCCCCCCCCGCTGACTGCGCGACCGACCCCCGGGCAGGGACCGGCCCGGCCGGGCCTCAGCTGCCCTTGCCGATCCGCTGCAGAACCGCGTTGAGGGCGTTCTGTACGGCCGGGCTCGGCTTCTCCGCGAGCGAGCGCCGGTAGTAAGTCGCCGCGTCCTCGAGCCGCCCCTGGTTCGCCAGCGCCTCAGCCAGGTTGTTGAACGCGGGCGTGAACTTCGGATTCGCGTCGACCGCCTTCTTGAACTCGCCGATCGCCTCCTCGGCGCGGCCCTGTCGGACGAGGACGTATCCCAGACCGTTGTACACCTCGGCGGTAGGCCGTGCGGGCAGGGCCTGTCGGTAGTGGGATTCCGCGTCCTTGAACCTGCCCGCCTGCACCAACGCGACGGCGAGGTTGAAGTGCGCCGAGGCGCAGGACGGGTCCAGCTCGAGCGCCTTGCGGTACTCCGCCAGCGCGTCCTCCGACTTGCCGAGCTGCGCCATGATGAAGCCGAGATCGCTGTAGATCTCCGCCTTGGGCTCGACGGCGAGCGACCGCCGGAAGTGCGCCGCCGCC
The DNA here is from genome assembly GCA_963851365.1 of uncultured delta proteobacterium. GTDB lineage: Bacteria > Desulfobacterota > Binatia > DP-6 > DP-6 > CAVQLX01. The sequence continues at coordinate 908,989 of CAWKPA010000005.1, forward strand.
TCCTCCAGCTCGCCGAGCTCCACGAGGGCCAGCGCGATGTTGTTGTGCGACTTCACATGATCGGGGTCCGACGCCAGGGCGCGCCGGTATGCGGCTACCGCCTCCACGCTCTTCCCCTCCTGGAAGAGCGTCCAGCCGAGCGCGTTGTGCAACTCGACATTGTCGGGCGCGATTTCCAGTCCCCGTCGATAGGCGCGCTCCGCGCCCGCATGGTCGCCCGTGTGCTCGTTCGCCATGCCGGCCCGCAGGAACGAGTACGCGTCCAGGAACTCCTCCCGGATATCCGCGATCGCGTCGCCGGGGAGCTTGACGAACTCGGGAATGTTGGCGGCGCGATCCGGCGACGTGAAGCGCTCGAGCAGCACCGGCGGGCTGTCGTTGCCGTTTTCGTCGATGTGCGTCAGAAACAGCTGAGTGTAGGGCCCGTTCGCCTTCGAGGAAAAGACGAGCCAACGGCTGTTGGACGACCAGCTGTGCCAGGAGTTCATCCGCGGCGTGTTGTAGCGCAGTCGTCTGGCTGGCCCGCCCGCGGTCGGGATGATGTACAGCTCGCTGTCGGGCTGCAGCAGCATGTAGTTCTTGGACTTGGTGAACACGATCCACTTGCCGTCGGGCGAGTACTTCGGGAAGTAGTTGCTCATCCCGTTGTTCGAGGCGCCTTCGAGCGGCACCGGCGTGCCGCCCTTCCCGTCGTTGAACGGAATGCGGTACAGGTCGTAGCGGAAGGGCTTCTTCTCGACGGTGAACTCCGGGACGTCCTTCTCGTCGATGAGCGCGCTGTTCTGCTGATCGAGGCGCTCGGTGCGGTACGCCTTGGTCCTGGCGAACACGATCTCCGTGCCGTTGGGGCTCCAGACCGCGTTGGTCTGCACGTACTGCGGGTCGTCGGCTCCCGGCAGCGCCGCATAGGTCTTGCTTCTCCCGGTCGTAGACGACCAGGATGCCCTTGATGGGGAAGAACAGCTGCGAGATCATCAGATCGGGCATCGCGACGAAGACCGACCGGTCCTTCACCGTGCTCACGACGTACCGTCCCGTCGGCGACACGCGGGACAGCAACCCGAAGGTGAGCTCGCCGTCCGCGCGCTTGTAGTCGGCCCAGGTGATGATCTTGGCGTCGTCCATCACCATGTGCTTCGACACCGGCATGATGCCGTAGGCGCCCTTGTCGTTGCCGTAGTCGACGTCCAGCCCGAGCACGCTGCCGTTGTCGGCGAAGGAATGGCAGTTGCCGCACACGGGAAGGTTCTGCAGCACGATGGGCGGCCCCTCCTGCATGTCGATGGTGCCGTAGCGCCACCGGATGCGGGACGGGTCCTGCACGGCCGTGAGGAACGGCAGCGGGACCTCCCGATAGAACAGGGAGTCCCCGACCGGGTCCTTGGACGTGCGGATGCGCACGCGGGCCGACGACAGGATGTTGGCGCGCTTCGCGCGGTCGACCCCCGCGACGAAAACCTCGGCATCGCGTTCGAGGCTGTGCTGCTTGATCCGCGCCCAGCTCTCCTCCGACGGCCGCCACCGTGGCTCGTCGACCGCCGTGGTCAGCACCTCGCCACCGGCGTCGTCGCGCACCACCACGTGCCAGCGGTCGGCGCCCGTCGCCCCGTCCTGCCAGAGGAAAGTGGGCGCCACGCTCTCGGGAGGGAAGATGGTGCCTTCCTGCGGGTAGGTGACGCGGAGCGCCGAGCTGGCCCCCGCGGAAGCCCCGGCGACGATCTCCTGCGCAGTGGGGTCTCGATCGCAGCCCGCCAGGAGCCCGACGGCGGCGAGCGCGACCGGCACGAGCGCCGCGACCAGGACCGAAGGACGCGCCCCAGGCATGTGCCAAAACCTACCCGGCGGCTGCGCCTAGGGGAAGCAGCGCCACCGCCTCGGCCTCGCAGAGCAGCTCAGGCCGGCATAGCCGGGCCTCCACCACGGCGCAGGGGAAGCCGTCGAAGCCGCGCTGGCGGCAGATCGCCCGCAGCGCCGCCGCGTCGTTCGGGTGCTTCAGATACGTGACCCCGGAGACGAGGTTCGCAAAGGTGGCCCCCTGCTGGGCGAGCAGGGAGGCGATGTTGTGCAGCATGCGGTCGACCTGGGCCTCGAAGTCGCCCGCGTGGACGGTCCGGCCCGCTTCGTCGATGCTCGCGGTCCCGGAGACGTACAGGGCCACCTTGTTCGCGTCCACCAGCCGCAGGCCGCGCGAGAAGTCCGCGCCGTAGCTCCACGCCTCGTTCAGCGTCGGGGTGGACATGGTCGCGACGGCGAGCGGTCGCGACGATCGCACGGCGTAGAGGCTCATTGCGCAGTCGTGCGCGTCGGGAAACGGGATGCCCTGGACCCCCGTGCTGGCCGGCCGCCGCTCGATGCCGCGGCGCCGGAAGAACTCGCGGCGGGCCGCGTTGAGGGCGTCGTAGTCCCGATCGATGTCGCGCAGGTAGATCCAGGTGCGCGCCACGTCGCGGAAGGCCATGCCGCACCGTTCGAGCAGGCGCTCAGCGACGTCGAACATCTGCAACGCCTGCTCGAAGGCGTTGCTCCCGGCGCCGTAGACGTTGCTCGTCCGCACGGACACTTGGTCGCCGAGCCGAACGAGCCGCGCCGCGGACCACGCGCATCCCTCGCACGCGCATGACTGTTCGGCCTGGACGTCCTGCACCGACCAGGCGGCGCGGCGGCTGGGAATCACCGCCGACGCCAAGAGCTCGAAGCCGGCATCCGGTACGGCGGGAGCCTGTTGGATGAACGCCGGCGGCGGCGCCGCCCCGACCTGCCCGAGATCGGCAAGGACTTGCTCCCTGACGGAGAGGACGCGCGGAAGGTCGCGCCGGACATCGCGCAGAAAGAGCGTCTCGCAGGCGACGTCCCGGAGCGACCCTTGCTCGGCGGCGAGGAGGGTGGCCAGCTCCAGGTAGGCTGCCTGGGCCTGGTGCTCCGGATCGCCGGAGCGGCCGGTAGGACGGCAGAGGGCCGAGACCTCGTCGGCCTCGGCCCCCGAAAACCGCGCGATGACGTTGGATGACGCTACGACTGCGCCCGCTCCGGCCCCCCCCCTAGCACGGGGGGAGAGGGCCGATCGAACTACCGATCGTGTTGCCGCTGAAGCAGTTGCCCACGCCGGCCGAGAGATTGAGGACATCCGCCTCGAGTCCGACGAAGTCCGGATTCTGCGAGCCTGCTCCGTTGCCGGTTATGGTGTTGGACAGGAAGTGGTTGTTGTCGGACTTGTCCTCGACCACCGGCGGATCCGCCACGCAATCGTTGAACAGGCACCAGTCCACCAGCGTGATGCCGTGCAGCGAGTTGCCTTGAATGGTGTTCCGCTGCACCGTGACCCGGTCGACGCCGATCACCAGCACGCCGATACCCGGCGGGAGCGCGCCAACCAAGCCGCCGCTCACCGGGTTCGGCAGGTTGTTGTTGTAGATCTTGTTGCGGGTGATCTCCCAGTCGCCGTCGTCCCCGAGCGGGTCGAGGCTCGCCCCATTCGGGTGATACAGTCCGACGCCGACGGTGTTGTCGTGCACGTCATTGTTCTTCGCCACGATGTTCTTGGACACCGTGATCTCGAGGCCCGTCGGGTTGTTGTAGAGCTCATTCTTGATGACGCGAACGTTCTCGGACGCCTCGACCCACAGGCCGCTATCCAGCGAGCCGTAGGAGACGTTCTTCTTCACCAGTCCGTTCGCGGACAGGGTCGGGAAGATGCCGTTCTCGAGGTTGTCGATCGACTCGTTGCCTTCGATCCTGAAGTTGTCGACGTGGCGCAGCCAGATGCCGTTCTTCAGGAAGCCCTCGATCGTGAATCCCTTGATCTTGACGCGCTCGACGTCCGGATCGCCGTCATTCTCCGGCTCGACCAGGATACCGTGCCGCTGGTTCGGCTCGGCCGGGTTCGGCAGGATGCGCACCTTCACATTCGGCAGCTTGCTCTTGGCGAGCAGCTTGAGGCGCTTGGTGATTCTGACCGCGGCGGAATTGCCGTGCGGCTCGATATAGTCGCCCGGCATCACCTTGATGGTGTCGCCCGGTGACGCCGCGTCCACCGCCGATTGGATCGATTGCCCTGGATAGATCGTGATCGACTTGGCCCGCGCGACCGCAGGCACCCCCACGACGGCGAACCCCACGACCAGAACTCCGGCGACGATCGACTGTGCTGGCTTCATCAAGCCTTCTCCCCGCGCGACGCGCGTTCACGATTCGAAGTGACCTTTCCCTTACCCAGTCGGGAACGAACGGGTCAAGGGAAAACCCGATCTGCCGCGCACCCCTTGCCGGCGCCACGTGCGGCCCACGACAGGCTCCATAGCGAACCGCATCTTTCACAACGCCCTCACGGTCCGCAGTAGGTCGTGGGCACCGTGCTGTCGACGGCGAGCTCCACCAGGCTGACCCAGCCCGCGCCCGTGTTCGGGCTCGGAATGACCGCCGGCGGATGCACCCCTCCGTCGTAGCACGCCGGGGCCACCGCGGTGCCGGTGAAGCAGACCTTGTCCACCCCGCCGGCCGCCTTGCTGGCCGCCTTCGTGACACAGGTCTGCGTGGCCGGGTCGGAGGCGGGCGGCGCGCAGGCGGCCGCCGACACCTTGCCCTTCTGCGCGTTCTTGTAGCACTTGTCGTAGCACTTGGTCTTCGACGCCGCGAACTTCGCCAGCGTCTTCGCCGTGCCGTCGATGCACTTCGCCGGTGCCTTGTCGGTGGTCTCTTCGCAGGCGACCGCCGGCGTGAAGGCGTCGAGCTGGCCTTCCAGGTTGGCGACGGTGGCGGCGGCGTGGCCGGTCACGCTGCAGTCCCCGCCCGAGTAGCAGCTCGGACAGTCGGTCGGCTTCTTGGTGCAACCCTTCACGATGGCCGCCGCGAACTTCGTCTGCGCGCCCTTCGCGACGTCGCCCACGCAGAACGCCGTGGTGCCGCCGTACGGCGGGTACAGTCGGTGAACGGGTTGGCCCCCTTGCGCGCGTTGCTCTGACACTTCAGCACGCACTTGGCCTTCTTGCCGATGAACTTCGCGCCGGCCTTCGACACCGAGGCCTGGCACTTGAAGGCCGCGGCGTCCGCCAGCGGGTACGGGAGCGTCGTGGTGGTGGTCGTGCTGGTCGTCGTCGTGGTCGAGGGCGCCGAGCAGTTGGGGTCCGCGGGGTAGTCGCGGAACCCGTTGCCGTCGTTGTCCAGACCGAGCGAATCGGGGTCGATGGCAAGGTCCTCCTCGGCGCTCGAGCACGGGTCCGTCAGGTTGCTGAACATCGGCGCGTAGTACGTGGGGACCACGCTCTCGGGATACAGTGGCGGGAACGGGTTGGGAGAGCCGAGCGCTCCGGGCTGGTGGCAGGCTCCCGTGCCGCAACTCGCCACGCCATTGCTCACGTGGTACTGGCGCAGCCCGTAGGCGGTCGACTTCGGCAGCCCGCTGTTCGGCGAAGTCTCACCATAGTTCTGACCGTGACATCCGGCGCAGCCGAGACCGCCGCCGGAACCGCTCCAGTACGTGAGCACCGGCGTGCTGCCGCCGCCGCTCGGATGGCACAGGTTGCAGGTGGTCGCGCCGAAGGTGTTGCGGTGCTGGTTGTGCAGCGCGGTGTTGCCGCCTTGGAACCCGCCAGTCCCGCCGTTGCCGTTGTAGTGACACTGCACGCAGCCGTTGCCCGCACCATCGTCGTACGACGGGTAGGCGTACGCGCTCGGGGCCCGCGACATGAGGGCCAGGAGGAAAGCCGCACTCACGAGCCGGAACACGGTCGCTCGAACGGGTCTCTCCGGGTTGGGTCGGAATCGCGTCATTCTACCAGTCTCCCCCAAGTGCATGGCCGCGCCGCCACAACGCATCGACGACATGTATCGGACCACCGCCAGCCGGTCGGACTCGACGGCCTCGGCCCTCGACGTTTCTTCCGTTGAGAGCGCCGGGATGTCAAGCAAAGAATGCCGCTCAGGGGCGCGTATGGCCCACCGTCCATAGGGATCGCGAGGGGTGACCGCCCGGGCGGTCACCCCTCGGTTGACGCCGGCGCCCGCGAGCGGTTACGACCCCATCGTTCGTTCGCCCAGCTGCCCGGATCCGACCCAGGAGGCGCCGTCGTCCCCATGCACTCTCGTCGCCGATTCCTCCCCATCCTGTCGATCGTTGCCACCCTCGCGGGTCAGGCAGCCCACGCCAGCCCGCTCACCGCGAACGGCACGCAGCCCGTCTTGACGCACCCCATCCTGCCGAGCGGCAATTGCACGATCTGTCACGGCGACCACGACCCCGTGCGGAACTACGAGCCCGGCCCGACCTGGCAGGGCAGCATGATGGCGCAGTCCAGTCGCGACCCGCTCTTCTGGGCGGCGCTCGACGTCGCGAACGCCGACCTGCCCGGGGTCGGCGACTTCTGCCTCCGCTGCCACACGACGGGAGCGTGGTTCGCCGGCCGCTCCGAACCGCCGGCGGGCAGCACCGACGGGTGCGCCCTGGTCGGCAAGATCGATGAACCCGGCGGCGATTTCGACGGGATCAACTGCCATTTCTGCCACCGCATGCAGGAGAACCCGGCGCCGCCGCCGGGGCAGGCGTCCAAGTACTTCGACAACGGCCAGGTCTGGCTGGACGACGGCAATTGCGGCGGCTACGGCGAGCCCTGTCGCCACGGCCCATACGACTACCCGGCCGACGGAGAGCCGGCGCCGCACGCCTGGGCCTACTCGCCGTACCTGACCTCATCGGACATGTGCGCGAGCTGCCACAACGTCACGAATCCGGTGAAGAACCTGATCGTGGGCGGCGCCGACGCCGGCATCCGCTTCCCGATCGAACGCACCCATCGGGAGTGGCAGCTTTCGGACTACGGCGTCCCTCTCGGACCGGATTTCCTCACGTGCCAGCAGTGCCACATGCCGGACGCCCTCGTGAGCCCGGCGTGGGGCTCGTCCTTCCAGCTGAACGATCACGCCGGCAACCTGGGCGTGCATCAGTTCGTCGGCGGGAACGCCTGGATTCCCGAGGTGCTGAAGGGCGAGTACCCAGCCCTCGGGCTGGACGGGCCACTGGAAAGCACGCGCCTCCTGGCCATCGAACTGCTGCAGCAGCAGTCGGCCAACCTCACGATCGTGACGAACGGGGCGGTGCCGGAGGGCGAGCCGATCACGGCCATGGTGCGCGTGACCAACCTGACCGGACACAAGCTGCCTACCGGATACCCCGAGGGCCGGCGCATGTGGCTGCACGTCGCCGCCCGCGACGCGAACGACACGCTGGTATGGGAGAGCGGCGCGTACGACCCGACAACCGGCGTGCTCACGCGCGACCCGCAGGCGAAGGTGTACGAGTCCAAGCAGGGCGTCTGGAACGCCGGGACGGCGGCATGCGAGACGGCCGCCGCGGGCCGCGAGCTGTTCCATTTCGTCCTGAACGACTGCGTTGCGCTCGACAACCGCATCCCGCCGAAGGGCTTCACAGGGGCCGGAGACCTCCAGACGGCGCCGGTCGGCTACGCATACCCGGAGACGGCGCCGGGCTCCGGCGTGCTGGCGAACTGGGACACGACCACCTACATCATTCCGCTGCCGTCGGGGGCCGTGAGCCCGATCACCGTCACCGCCACCCTCCGCTACCAGACGGCGAGCAAGGAGTACGTCGATTTCCTGCGCGACGAAGCCGTGACCCGAGGGTTCCCGGACGACTGCATCGAGCGCACGACGGGGCTCCCCGGCACGAGCCGCGGCGAGCTGATGCACGACCTGTGGGCGGCCTACGACCGCTCGCCGCCGGTCGACATGGCGCAAGCCGCCCGGGTGGTCTCCGTCGGCGACCCACAGTACCCGATCGCGGACACGGGGGCGTTCAAGTGCCAGGCTGCGGTGTCGAAGGCCGGCGCGAAGTTCATCGGCAAGAAGGCCAAGTGCGTGCTGAAGTGCCAGAACAACGCGCGCAAGGGGAAGAACCCGTTCAGCGACTGCTACCCGCCGTACGGCGGCGCCACGGCGTTCTGCGTGGGCGACGTCGCGAAGGGCGCGCAGACCAAGTTCGCGGCGGCCATCGTGAAGGGTTGCACCAAGAAGCCGACCGACTGTCCGAGCTGCTACTCGGGCGGGGACTGCAGCGTGACCGGCCACGCCGCCGCCACCGTCGCCAACCTGGAAGGCCAGCTCGACGCCTTCACGCCGGCGGTCGCCTGCGAAGAGACCACCGACAAGGCACCGGCGAAGTGCATCGACGGCACGGCGAAGACGCTGGCGAAGTTCGCGGCGTCGAAGACCAAGTGCTACGACAAGTGCTACAAGAACGCGCAGAAGGGCAAGGTGTCGGCGGCCGCCTGCGCGCCGCCCGCCTCCGACCCGGCCACGCAGACCTGTGTCACGAAGGCGGCCAGCAAGGCGGCCGGCGGGGTGGACAAGGTCTGCTTCACCGGCACCGCGGTGGCCCCGGCGTGCTACGACGGAGGGGTGCATCCGCCGGCGGTCATTCCGAGCCCGAACACGGGCGCGGGCTGGGTCAGCTTGGTGGAGCTCGCCGTCGACAGCACGGTGCCCACGACCTACTGCGGACCCTGAGCGACGAGAGCCCGCCAGCCACGTTGACTCGGCCTGCCTCCCGGCGGAATGGGGAGCGTAGTGACGAAGCGCCGGACCTGGCATGCCGCCGCCGGACTCTTGCTCGGGCTCGGCGCCGTTCTGTCCTACTTCACCCTCGTGACGCGCGGCCTGGGTCCACGGTTCCCCTGGCTCCGCGACGTGCCGCTGCTGAATCTCGCGATGCTGGCGGTGGCGCTGTGGCTGTCCTGGCGCGGCGTACGCGCGGGACGCTGGCCGGCGCGACTCGCCGCCGGAGCGAACCTGCTCCTGGCCGGTCTCTTCGTCTTCTACCTCTACGGCTTCTCATCCTGGCTGCCCGCCTCGCTCTCGGCGCCTCGGGCCGGCGAGACCGCTCCGGACTTCACCCTGATCGACCAGCGGGGCGACTCGGTGACGCTGAGCGCCCTCCGTGGGGCGCCCGTCGTCCTGGTCTTCTACCGCGGCTTCTGGTGACCCTTCTGCCTCTCGGAGCTGCAGGGTCTGCAGCTGAGCCTCGACGAGTTCCGTGAGCGCGGGGCGCGAGTCCTCGCGGTCGTCGTCGATCCGGTGGCCAAGAACGCCGAGGTGGCGGAGCGGCTCGGCCTCGCGTTCCCGATCCTCGCCGATCCGGACCTCGTCGCGATCGATCGTTACGGCCTCCGCCATGCCGGGGGCATGCCGGGCGCCGACATCGCACGACCCGCCACGTTCGTGGTCGATCGGAACGGCATCATCCGCTGGCGCGACCTGACGGCAAACTACCGTCAGCGCCCCCATCCGGGCGACGTCCTGCGCGCGATCGGTGCCCCGGAGTGACCCTCAGCTCCGACTCCCGCGGCGTTCCACCCGCACCGGGGTGGTGAACACCGCGCCGCGGCCGATCTCCCGCGCTTCGCCGGCGATCACGAGGCGGCCGGTCAGACGGATGTCCTCGCTCGACGCGCCGATCAGCACGGTGGTGTCGCCCGGCTCCACCACGCGGCGCAGCGCCACGTCGTGGAAGGCGAGCGCGCGCACGGCCAGCTCGAACGTGACGCGGACCGTCTCCCCCGGCGCCAGCGCAACGCGGGTGAAGCCGCGCAGCTCGCGCACCGGGCGGGTCACGCTCCCGATGTCGTCCCGCACGTAGAGCTGCACCACCTCCTCGCCAGGACGCTCCGCCGTGTTGGTGACCTCGCACGCGATCTCGATCACCTCGTCCGCCACCGCTTCGGCCGGCGAAATCGAGAGGTTCGCGTATGCGAAGCGGGCATAGGAGCGCCCGTGGCCGAATGCGAAGCGCGGCGTCGTCGGGCCGTCGGCGTACGTGCCGCGCCAGTGCGACCGCGCGCCGGACGGCTTGTGGCCGTGGAAGACGGGCACCTGCCCCACCCCGTGCGGCATCGACACCGGCAGCCGGCCACCCGGGTCGGCGGCGCCGAACAGCACGTCGGCCACCGCGTGCCCGCCCTCCTCGCCCGGCAGCCATGCGTGCAGCACCGCCGGCACGTGGTCGGCGATCCATGGCAGCGCCAGCGGCCGGCCGTCGACCAGCACCACCACCGTCGGCGTCCCGGTGGCGACGATCGCCTCGACCAGCCGCTGCTGGACGCCCGGCAAGCCGAGCGTCGAGCGGTCCACCGCCTCGCCGCTGGTGCAGCCGTCGACCAGACCCGACTTCCCGCCGACGCAGCAGATCGCGACCGCGGCGCCCGTGGCCGCCGCGATCGCCGCCGCGAAGCCCTCCTCCCCGGGCGCGACGAGGTCGCACCCGCGCGCGTGGACCACCTCCGTGGCAGGCGCGACGGCGGCACGGATGCCCTCGAGCACGCTCACCATCGGCGGGAAATGGTCGGCCAGGTTCACGCCCGGCGTCTCGCCCGCCGCCGGCGCAGGCGCGTGCTCGTCGATGGCGCCGAAGACGATTTCCAGGTGCGCGGGGTAGTGGTAGTCGCCCTGCAGGACCCGGACGGAGTCGGCCGACGGGCCGATGACCGCGATGCGGGGGATATCGCGCCGCAACGGCAGGACGTCGCCGGTGTTCTCGAGGAGGACGATGGACTTCCGCGCCAGCTCGCGGGCGAGCGCGCGCTGCGGCGCCGTGTCGAACACGAGGGGCGCCGCGGCGGCGTCGACGTACGGTCGCTCGAAGAGACCGAGCGCCAGCTTGAGCCGGAGGTGCCGCCGCACGGCGCGGTCGACCAGCGCGATCGGCACGTCGCCCCGCGCGATGGCCTCGGCGAGCGGCGCACCGAAGCAGTCGAGCGCCGGGAGCTCGACGTCGAGCCCCGCTTCCAGCGCGCGCCGCGCGGCGTCGCCCTTGTCACGCGCGACGCGGTGGTAGCCGTGCAGGGTGTCGACGGTGAAATAGTCGGCGACCACCGCGCCGTCGAACCCCAGCTCGTCCCGCAGGAGGTCGCTCAACAGCGCCTGTGAGCAGCCGCACGGCACGCCGTCGAGCTCGTGGTAGCCGTTCATGACGGTGGCGAGTCCCGCCTCGCGGATCGCGGCCTCGAACGGGAACACGTAGACGTCGCGCAGCTCGCGGGGACCCAGGTGCGCCGGCGCCCAGTTGAGCCCCCCCTCCGAGGCACCGTAGCCGGCGAAATGCTTGCCCGTGGCCGCCACCCCGGTGGCGAGCCGGTCGCTCTGGATGCCGCGCACGTACGCCATGCCCATCTGCGCGACGAGCCAGGGGTCCTCGCCGAAGGTTTCCTCGAGCCTGCCCCAGCGCGGGTCCCGCGCCACGTCGAGCACCGGGGCCAGGGTGTGGCGGGCGCCCACCGCCAACATCTGGATCCGGATCTCGCGCGTCATCGCTTCGACCAGCGCGGGCTCGAAGGTGGCGGCGAGGCCGATGGCCTGCGGGAAGCAGGTGGCGCCCTTCGCGGTGTACCCCGCGCAGCTCTCCTCGTGGACCAGCCCGGGGATGCCGAGCCTGGTCTCCTCGACGAGGAAGCGCTGGACGGCGTTGGTGAAGGCGGCGCTCTGCCCCGGGTCCAGCACGGTGGCCCCGCCGATGCGCGTCACTTGACCGATGCCGCGTGCGAGCAGCCGCCGCGCCGCCATCGGGTCGAAGGCGCGGTCGGCGAGGAGCCGGCTCGACCAGACGCAGCCGATCTGGGCGAGCTTCTCCTCGACCGTCATACGCCCGACGAGGTCGTCGAGGCGGAGCTCCATGGGCTGGGCCGGGTCTCGGTAAGGGGCGGTCTCCACGTGCGGGTCCTCCGGTGTGCTCGACTGTCGGACGCGGTTGCGGCACATAGCCCTCCGCGCCATGCAACTCCAGCTTCCGGACGACCTCGCCGCCGACCGCATCGAGGTCGCGCTCGTCGCCCGCCTCCGCGCCGGCTCACCGCTCGGCGCCGGTGAGCGCGCGACCGTGGTCTTCGACGTCGGCGCCCGCGCCTGGACGCTCCGTTTCGCCGGCGACGACGCGACCCTCACCACCAAGCGCGCGTCGTCACCGGACGCCGTCCTGTCGGCTCCGCCGGAGGTGATGGCGGGCGTGGTCGAAGGAACGGCGTCCGGCGTCGATGCCTGGCTCGCCGGCCAACTCAGCATGCGCGGCAACATCGCTCTGGCGCTCAAGCTCCAGGGCACCGTCCACCCCGACCGCCCGGCCCGCATCCCGCGCGCGCGCACGGTGCCCGCCGGGCCGATCGACACCTTCTTCCTCGAAGCGGGGACCGGTGCGTCGATCGTGCTGTTGCACGGTCTCGGCGCCACCAACGCGTCGATGCTGCCGACCCTGGCCGACCTGTCGCACGATTATCGCGTCCTGGCCCCCGACCTGCCCGGCTTCGGCGAATCGGGCAAGCCGATGCGCACCTACAACCCGGCCTTTTTCGCCGGTTGGCTGCACGACTTCCTGAACGCGGCGGGAGTCGAGCGGGCGACGCTCGTCGGCAACTCCATGGGGGGACGGATCGCCATCGAGATGGCCCTGCGTCACCCGGCCCGCGTCGACAAGCTCGTGCTGTTCGCCCCCTCGCTGGCCTTCCGGCGTTTCCGCACGTTCCAGCCCATGGTGCGAATGCTCGCCGCCGAGCTCGGCCTGTTGCCCGTCCCGGTTCCCCGCTGGGTGGCGACGCGGACGCTGCGCTTCATCTTCGCCCAACCAGACCGCCTGCCGACCACCTGGTACGACGCCGCAATCGACGAGTTCCTGCGGGTGTTCTCGACGCCCCGCGGCCGCATCGCGTTCTTCTCCGCGGCGCGCCAGATCTACCTGGAGGAGGCGGAGGGCCCCTTCGGGTTCTGGGAGCGCCTGCCGGCGTTGAGCACGCCGGCGTTCTTCCTGTGGGGCGACGAGGACCCGCTCGTCCCGTCCGGGTTCGCACGCCACGTCGAAGCGGCGCTGCCCGGCGCCACGTCGATCATCCTGCCGAGCTGCGGCCATGTGCCGCAGTTCGAGCACCCGGCGCGCACGCACCGCCTGGTGCGGGACTTCCTGGCCCACGAGGACCGCGCCGGGCGGACGGACGGAAGAGCCTGAGGGATCAGCGGCGGCGTGATCGTCGGCCTACGCCACGGCGGGCAGGACGAGCAGCCGCACCAGCCCGGCCAGCGCGCACATCGCGATGGTCGCAACCAGACCGAACCCAAAGCGGCGCAGTGCGACGAAGGCGGCCGCGGCCAACAGCGCCACGAACCAGTCGACGCCCTTCCCCATCTCGGGCCACAGCGCGTGCACGGCGAACACCAGCGCCAGATTCAAGACCACCCCCACCACCGACGCCGTGATGGCCGTGAGCGCCGCGCCCAGCCGCGGCTGGGCGTGGAGATCCTCGACATGGGGCGCGCCCAGGAACACGAACAGGAAGCACGGCAGGAAGGTGGCCCAGGTGGTGATGGCCGCGCCGACGGCGGCCGCCGCCAGCGGGGACAGCGTCCCCGGGTGCTGCCACCCGCCCAGAAAGCCGACGAACTGCAGCACCATGACGAGCGGGCCCGGCGTGGTCTCCGCCAGCGCCAGGCCGCTCATCATCTGCCCGTGCGAGAGCCAACCGAAACGCTCGACGGCCTGTTGCGCAACGTACGGCAGCACGGCGTAGGCGCCGCCAAACGTGACCAGCGCGGCCTTGCTGAAGAACAGCCCCTGCCGGAACGGCGTCGCCGCCGGGCCCAGCCAGGCGCCCAGCGCCACGATCGGCACCCACCAGAGCGTGAGGCAGACTGCGGTCACGCCCGCCGTCCGACGCCAGGACGGCGCCGGCGACGGCGGCAGCCGAAGCCACGCCGCCGCGCTGGTTGCGCCAGCCGCCGCGCCGTGGCCGCCAGGCGGGAGGAACTGCCGGGGCGCGAGGCGGTGACCGAACCAGCCCAGCGCCCCCGCGGTAGCGACGATCAGCACGAACGACAGGTGCAACCCGGAGATCGCCAGGAAGGAGACGGCGGCCAGCGCCCACATGGCGGGAGAGACGAGCGCACGCCGGCCGATCCGCAGCACCGCCTCCGCCACCACCGCGATGACCGCTCCTTGCAGGCCGTAGAAGACGGCCGCGAGCCACGGCAGATGCCCCCCGGCCACGTAGGCCCAACTGAGCGCGAAGAGGATCGCTGCCGATGGCAGCACGAACAGCGCGCCCGCCGCCACGCCGCCGCGCCAGCCGTGGAGCCGCCAGCCCAGATACGTCGCCATCTGCTGCGCCTCGGGACCTGGCAGGAGCATGCAGAAGTTCAGTGCGTGCAGGAAGTGGGGCTCCGAGATCCACCGCCTCCGCTCCACCAGTTCCGTGTGGAGGATGGCGATCTGGCCCGCCGGCCCGCCGAAGCTGATGCAGCCGAGCCGGAGCCAGTAACGCAAGGCCTCCGCGAACGTCGGGTAGGGCGGGGAGGACGAGGCGGGCGCCGTGGGCATCGGGGCGACGCACGGTGGCCCAACGACCCGGCGTGCGCAAGGTTCGGACCCCGGCCCCGGGGCGGTTGCCGGGGTTGCGCGGCCCCGATATCCCCTCGTCGCGTGCTGTCGAAGGACTGGGAAGCTCGAGCGGTGTCGCCGGAGGCGGCGGTCGCGCACCTCCATAGCCTCACCAACGTCTTCGTGCACGGCGCGGCCGCGACGCCCACGCCGCTCCTCGACGCCCTGGTGCGGCGCACCGACATCGAAGACGTCCGGCTCTACCACCTCCATCTCGAGGGGCCGGTGCCCTTCGCCGCGCCGGAGCACGCCGGCCGGTTCCTCTCGGTCTCCCTGTTCACCGGACCCGCACTGCGCACGCCGATCGCCGAGGGCCGGGCCGACTTCCTGCCCATCTTCCTGTCGGACATTCCCGCCCTGTTCAGGACCCGGCGCACCCGCCTCGACGCCGCGCTGGTCCAGCTGTCGCCACCCGACCGCCACGGCCTCTGCACCCTCGGCACGTCGGTCGACGTCGCGCGCGCCGCGGTCGATGCCGCGCCGCTGGTCATCGCCGAGATCAACGACCGCATGCCGCGAACCCTCGGCAATACCGCCGTGCCGCTCGACCGCATTGCCGCGTTCATCCACACCGACCGGCCGCTGCCCGAGTTGGTGGCCGATCCAGAGACCGAGATCGAAGGCCGGATCGGCGAGCTGGTGGCGCACCTGGTCGACGACCGCTCGACCCTGCAGCTCGGCATCGGCGGCATTCCCAACGCCGTCCTCTCCCGCCTGCACGGCAAGCGCGACCTCGGGATCCACACCGAGATGTTCTCGGACCGCGTCGTCGATCTGGTCGAGGCCGGGGTCGTGACCAACCGCTCGAAGGGCACCCACGCCGACCGCCTGGTCACGGCCTTCGTCGCCGGCACCAGGCGGCTGTTCGACTTCGTCGACGACAACCCGATCGTCGAGTTCCAGCCCTCGGATCGCACCAACGACACCTCGCTCATCCGGCGCAATCCACGCATGATCGCGATCAACTCGGCGTTGCAGATCGACCTCACCGGCCAGGTGTGCGCCGACTCGATCGGGCACCGCATCTATTCCGGGATCGGCGGCCAGATGGACTTCATCCGCGCGGCGGCCTTGTCGCGCGGCGGCAAGCCGATCATCGCCCTGCCGTCGACGGCGGCGGGCGGGAGGGTATCGCGCATCGTGTCCGAGCTCAGTCCCGGGGCTGGCGTCGTCACCACGCGCGGCCACGTCCACTGGGTGGTCACCGAGTACGGCGCGGTCGACCTGCACGGCCTCACGCTCCGGCAGCGCGGCGACGCGTTGATCTCGGTCGCGCACCCCGATACCCGGGCGGAACTGCGGCGTGAACTCGCCGCCATCCGACATTTTCCTCTCGGCTGACGCGCGTCGTCGCGAGACTGGGAACACCTCCGCCGATTCCACGGCGATTCGCGCCGGCACGTGTCTTGCGATGCGATCGGGCATGAAGACCCTGAGTGCGTTGGCTCTCCTCACCGCCCTTGCGACGTGCCATGTTGGAGTCGCCGGCGCCCAAGTCGCCGGGACCGGCACGCTCAAGGGTTCCCTCAGGTTCGCGGTCAAGAAGTGCGGCGTCGATCGCGGGCGGGCCAAAGTCGACATGGCGATGGCGCCGGACGGCACCTGGGCTGCGGGCAGCGACGAAGGGTTGGCCCTCAGCGGCACGTCCCAGCCCACCGGCACGAGCGGTCGCAAGGTCACTCTCGCCTTCGACGCCGCCTCGGCGGCAGGCTTCACGGCCGGTCTCGCGTCGGACATCGAGGCGGGGTGCAAGGGCGTATCGGGCGTGGTGATCGAGACCGCCACCCCCACGCGCTTCACCCTGGCCCTGAATCGCAAGCGCACGCGAGCCACGCTGCTGGTGATCTACAAGCTGACCGCATCGGGAGGCGGCCGGGCCACCAAGGCCAAGTTCCGGATCCGCGCCTCGGGACCATGGACGACCACATGACCCTCGACCCCGGCGCATGAGCGACACACACGAGCAATGGGACGCGGTGGTGGTGGGCTCCGGCCTGGGCGGCTTGGCCTGCGCCGCCTACCTCGCCGCGGCCGGCACGCGGACCCTGGTGCTCGAAGCGCATTACGTGGCGGGCGGCAATTCGCAGGTCTTCCGGCGCCGGCGCAAGGGCCGCGCCTACGAGTTCGACGTCGGCCTGCACTACATCGGCGAGTGCGGGCCGGAAGGCTCGATCACCAGGATACTGCGCGGTGTGGGGTGCGCCGAGCGCGTGCGCTTCCGGCCACTGGACGCCGACGGCTTCACCACGCTCGTGTTTCCGGACCTGACCTTCCGCGTCCCGGCCGGGTGGGACCACTACCGCGCCCGCCTGCTCCAGACGTTCCCCGGCGAAGCCGCGGCGCTCGGGGCCGTCGTCGACGTCATGCGCGAGGTGGCCGAGGAGAGCCGGCAGCTGGCGAACGGCGAATTCGGCGGTGCGGACCTCCTCACCCGCGCGCCGCGGCTCGTCGAATGGGGGCTCCGGCCGATCCCCGAGCTCCTCGAGGCCCACGGCCTGTCCCCGCGGCCGCAAGCCGTCCTGCTCGGCGAGTCTGGCGACTACGGCGTGCCGCCGTCCCGCACCCCCGTCGCGCTGCAGGCGGGCCTCACCGACCACTACATGCGCGGCGCGTTCTACCCCGAAGGTGGCGGGCAGGTGATCGCCGCGCGCCTCGTGGAAGTGATCCGGGCCCATGGCGGCGAGGTGCGCACGCACACGCCGGTGTCCCGCATCCGCGTCGAGGACGGCCGCGTCGTCGGTGTCGAGCTGGCCAGCGGCGCGATCATCGACGCGCCTGTCGTGGTGTCGAACGCCGACTTGAAGCGCACGGTGACGGAGCTCGTCGGTGAGCGCTGGTTCAGCCCGGCAGTGGTCGAGCGGGTCCGTGCCTACCGCATGACTCTCCCGCTCTTCGTCGTCTACCTGGGCGTCGAACTGGACCTCGTCGCGCGGGCCATGCCCAACACCAACTGGTTCTTGTGGGGCAGCTACGACATCGAAGGCGTGTACCGGAACCTCGAGGAGGGCCGCCTGCCGGGCGAGGACTTCGTCTACGTCACCGTGGCCTCGCTCAAGGACCCCGCGAACCGCCGGCTCGCGCCACCCGGCTACGCGAACCTGCAGATCATGACGATGGTGCCGCGCGACTATGCTCGCTGGCACGTGACGCCAGCCGACGTCGCCGCGGGCACGTACCACCGCGATCCGACCTACCGCCAGGTCAAGGCCGAACTGGGCGCACGGCTCCTGCGTGCGGCCGAGCGAGTGGTGCCGGACCTTGGCCGGCACATCGACTGGCAGGAGACCGCGACGCCGGTGACCCAGGAGCGATTCACGCACTCGACTGGTGGCACGTCCTACGGCATCGAGTTCGCCGTCGACCAGATGGGCCCGCTGCGCATCGGGCCTGCCACGGAGGTCGCCGGGCTCTTCCTGTGCGGCGCGAGCACCCCGTCGGGCCACGGGATCGGCTCGGTCCTGCGCGGCGGCGTCGCCGCGGCGGGCGCCGTGCTCGGTCGCAACCTGCTTCGGGCGCTCGCCCGTGGCGAGGTCTTGGGCGACCCGACGCTGCTCCCGCCGCTGCGAGACGATTGGGACCCCTGGCGCGCCTCGCATTGAGCGGCGGCGCGCCGCGCGCTCACGAGCCGGTGCGGCGCGCCGGCGGCGGCGCTGCTCCTTCCGGCCGGCAAGCCGATCGAGCGTTCGGATCCAGCGATGCCGCATGACCCGCCGGATGTGCTGCTTGCGCATCCGCGGCACGACCCGCTCCATCCAGGGCACACGCGCATGGATGAATTCCTGGACCGCGTGCACCGAGAGCAGTATCTGGCCGACGCTGAAGCCGAGCAGCACGAAGCCGGCGATCCAGAACACGAACGCCGGCCCGGGTACCACCGACAGCACGGCGGCGACGGCGAAACAGAGCACCGCCAGCACGATCCGGATCGCCAGCCGAACCGCCGGCGACCGAGGCAGGTACCGGCGGAGGCCGGTTTCGCTCATGCGATGCCCGCAATCACCGCGACGCCAGCCGGCGGGCCGTCGCGCCCCAGAGCCGCGTCTCCGTCGCGTGCCAGTCGCCCGCCGCGAGGTCCAGACGCACCATGTGTTCGGTGCGGTCGGCCGCCGCCAGGGCGAGCGGCACCGTGCGCACCTTGAGCGTCACCTCCCCGCGCCGCGAGACGGAGACCCTGGCCCGCCGGATGCCGCCCAGGAGCCCGGCGGGATCATCGTAGGCGAACCGGCGAGCCCCTCGCGCCCGCAGCGTCCCGGCGGGAATCGCGACGTCCCAGATGACGTCGTCGTCCGACAACGTGACGCGCAAGTCTTGCGCGCCGAGGTCGAACCCCGGCGGGACGCGACCGATCCGGGTGCGCAGCGCCAGACGGTCCCTCCCGGGCGCCGCCCCGAACGCCAGCTTGCCGCTGGTGTCGGCGAGCCCCTCGGGCCGGTACCAGATCGGCGACGTCCACGCCCGTTCCTGGATCGTCTTGGGCACCCGCGCGTCGCAGCACGCCTCCAGACCCGGTGGCGGCGCATCGTTGCAGTCCACGCCCTCGACGTTGCACAGCCGCGCACTCCATCGGCAGACGGGGTTCTCGAGGACGCGCGCGTAGTAGAAGGCCCGCTGCTCGCGGTCGAATTCGGGATCTTCCCAGACGGCGCACAGCGACGCGGCTCCCGGGCCGGTCGTGGCGCAGGTGGCGGGGTCGACGCCTGCGCCGTTCGTCGGGTTGCCCGCGACCTCGAACACCCTCTCCTGCGCGACGCCCGTGGCATCGAGCCATCCCTTCACGATCTGCACGCGCTGGAGCGACGTGCCCGGCACGCCCGGCTCGCCTGGATCTTGGAATGCCAGGACGGCGAACCGCGGGCTGTCGGTGCCGCGCACGGGTCCGACCTCGCCGCCCATCGGCGTGCCGGTGCGATAGGCGCGCGCCACGAAGTCCGACTGGCCGCACGAGACGCCGCGCAGATCGCCCCCGAAGAAACGCACCACCGGACGGGTACCGCTGGTCGCGTAGACCTCGCGCCGGCGCATCGCCGCAAACAGCGCATCACGCGAATTCTCCTCGGCCCACACCACCGCCAGCCCGCCCGGGTTCGACTCGATGCCGCCGATCACGCCGAGGCCGGTGTTGGCGGCGAGCATCAGCGCGGGCGTGGCGTCACGCGTACCGAGGTGGCCCCGGTAGTCGTCTTCGCGCGTCGCGCCCGGCGTCGAGTTGTGGGTGTCCGTGCTGCCGATGAAGCCCAGCCTGAACGGGTTCACCCCGAGCCCCTCTTCCTGCGCCAGACCCACCTTGAGCACGTTGCGCACGAACAGGAGCGGATCGTAGGTCTGGCCGGGCACCGACGGGATGCCGATGCGCACGCCGCTCCATTTCTCGAAGCCGCACTGCTCGTCGCTGGTGAGAATACCGGTCCGGCACTCGGAATCGCCCTTGTGCTGCGTGATTTCCACCAGAGGCTCGATGGCGGCGCGGAACGCCGCCTGGGCCGCATCGAGCGGTGCGCCGCCCGCGCCCTCGGCGCGGAACATCGCCCCGTTGCTCAGGTTCGAGTTGTGCGGGATGGCGAGCACGTCGCACCCGGGAAGTCCATCCAGACACTGCGCCCGCAGCGCGGCCCAGAGACCCTGCGGGGTGGGCTCCTCCATGTACGTCACGGGCAGCGGCGGCACCGTGGCGGTGCGGAACACGACGTTGCGGTGCAGGTTCTGCACGTCGAGGTTCGAAGTCCATTCGTAGCCGACGAACGTGGTGAAGCCGCATGCCGCCGTACGGTCGTAGAACTGCTCGGCCGCGGCCTGTGTGTCCTGCCAGACGAGCGACGCCTGGGCGAGACAGTCGGCCGCGCCCGGGCCGCAGAAGCCGAAACGGGTGGGCGTGGCCGGCGTCAGGTACCCGGCACCGAAGAGGGTGACGCCGGGCGACACCGTCGTGGTGAGCTGCGGGATCGCTTCGCGGTAGGCGGTGCACTCGCTCGAGTCGTAGCCCGGAAGTCCCGGCGTCAAGCAGAGCTGCACCTCGCCGAAGAACTCCGAGTGGTCGGTGACGACCGTGAAGTCGAGCGGGCGGCCGAGCTGAATGGTGCGCAGCGACGCCCCCATGGCGTCGTAGGGCGGCAGACCGATCGGCTCGCCGCGGGCGAATCGATAGGCATCACGCGGGAGGGTGCGGACGTCGCCGCTCACGGCATCGAAGGAGTACGTCGTGTGGACGTGGGTATCGCCGAAGAAGGGCGTCCGGAGCGTGTCGACCGCGGCGCACGCCGCCCGCGACTCCGTCCGCTGCCACGGCCCCGGGGCGGCTGCCGCGACGCTGGCGGCCATGACGGCGAGGAGGACGGCGAACTGGCGCATCATACCCTCCGCGGGCGGAACTTCGGCAGCGTCACGTCGTCGTCGATCTTCTCGAACACGACGTCGACCGGCATGCCGATGGCGAGGTCCTCGTTGGCGCAGTCGATTATGTTGGTGTGCAACCGTATCCCCTCGTCGAGTTCCACGATCGCCACGTTGTAGGGCGCATCCGCGAAGAAGCCGGGATGCTGCGGGCGGTGCACCACGATGAACGACCAGATCCGGCCACGGCCGGACAGCCGGGTCCATTCGTGCGCCTCGTCGAGGCACTTCGGACAGACGAGAGCCGGCGGGAAGCGCAGGTGGCCGCAGGCGGTGCAGCGCTGAACGGCGAGCGTCCCCTCGCGGCACGCGGCCCAATAGGGGGCTCCATCCTCGGTGATGGCGGGCAGTGGCTTGTCGATGGTGAACATCAACGGACTCCGGCGTCGGTGCGATCGAAGGGGAACGGCGCATCCAGGGCAACGCGCAGGAAGCCGGCCACGGCGCGATTGAAGGCCGTCGGTTGCTCGAGCATGGGCAGGTGACCGCAGCGCTCGAGCACGTGGAGTCGCGCCTGCGGCAGGCGGCGGAGCAAGCGCTCGCTGCGCCGCAGTGGCACCAGCCGGTCCTCGCGGCCCCAGATCAGCAGGACGGGCTGCGTGACCCGCGCAAGCGGCTGCCGTTCGGCCGTGAGCACCCCGCCGAGCGACTTCGCCACCGCATGCGCGAAGGCGGGGAAGTCGTCGGCCGCCAGACGCTCCTCCAGGATGCGCCGTCGGGTGACGTGTCCGATGCGGGTGCGATCATGGAAGCCCTGCTGGACCACCTGCCGCAGGCGCGACCGGAGCAGCGTTGGCCCCGCGATCATCTGCAGCGCCTGGCCCACCGGCCGCATCGCCGCCGAATACCCCACGGCCGGCGCCGCCAGCACGAGCGCCCGCGTGAAGGTGGGGTACCAGGCGGCCAGTTCGAGGGCCACCTGTCCACCGAGCGAGCTGCCCGCCACCACCGCATCGTCCACCCCGAGTTCCCGCATGGCGCTGCGCAGCACACCGGCGAAGAAGTCGATGGTGTACGGCGCATCCGGCTTGTCGGACTCACCGTGCCCCGGCAGGTCGGGCGCGATCACCCGCCACTCGCGCGCGAACTCCGCAATGGTAGGCTCCCACACCGCGTGCGACGCCGTCAGGCCGTGCACCAGCAGGAGCGCCGGTCCGGCCCCGGACTCCGCGATCTGCAGGCGCAGGCCGTCGACGGTGACGCGACGGCGTCGGACCGCCGGGCTCATGGCTGCGCCAGCACGGCGGCAGTGTACGCCACCGTCGGCGGCGGCTCGTGCGGGGCCCCGCCGAAGCCCGTGACCATGGACAACTGGACGCCGTCCACCTGGTTGCACGACGTCCCGCGGATCTGACGGACCGCCTCCACGACATGGTTCATGCCGGAGAGGTGTCCTTCCGACAGCAGCCCGCCCGCGGTGTTGCACGGCAGTCGGCCACCCAGCGTCAGCTGCCCGGACTCCGCCATCGGCCCGACCTCGTCCCAGTCGGCGAACCCGTAGTGCACGAGATCGTGGACCACGCGCGGCGTAAAGGCGTCATAGAGCTGCACGACGCTCACGTCGCGCGGGGCGCAGCCCGCCATGCGAAAGACCTGCTCGCCCGCTTCGCGCCCACCGCCACGGCCGTTGTCCCAGGGTTTGATCATCTCGGCCGAGTGCACCTGGCCGAAGCCGCTGATGAGCGCCGGCCGTTGCTTCAGATCGCGCGCCCGCTCCGCCGTGGTGACGACGAAGGCGCCGCCGCCGTCGGTGAAGAGACAGCAGTCGAAGAGCCGAAGCGGTTCGTTCACGAAGCGGGATGCCTGGTGGTCGTCCAAGGTCATCGGCTTGCGCATCTGCGCGTCCGGGTTCTGCTGGGCGTGGCGGCGCCAGGTGACGGCGATGTGGCCGTAATCCGTGCTGGTGATGCCGTGTTCGTGCATCTGCCGGCGGGCGAGATGGCTCATGAAGGTGATCGCCCCGACGTCGCCGTACGGGATGGCCCACGGGGAACCGAAGAGCTGCGGGATGACGCCCTGCGGGTTGGTTTGCGTACCGAAAGTGCAGAGCACGACCTCGCAGAAGCCCGCCTCGATGGCCATGACGGCCGTCTGCATCATGCCGACCGCGGTCGCCCCGCCCATGTCCATCGTGGCGCAATATGCCGGCGTGATCCCGAGGAACGCCGCCACGCGCGATGCCCAACCATGCTGCTCGCCCATCTGCGCCGGCATCAGGCAGAGTACGCCGTCGATGGCATCGCGGACGACGCCGCAGTCTGCGATGGCCCGGACGGCCGCCTCCAGACAAAACCCCATCGCGCTCACGCCCGGCACCTTGCCGAAGCGCGACAGCCCGATCCCCGCCACCGCGTAACGGTTGCGGAGGCGCGAGGGGTCGCGCATGGTCACGCGCGAGGAAGCGCCAGCGTGGCGGTGCCCACGACCTTGCGCTCGCCGGTCTGCGTCTCCGTCCAGATGTCGCAGTCGGCGAGCCGAACGCCGTCCTCGTCTCGCACGCCGGTGACCGTGCCCTTGCAGGTGATGATGTCGCCCGGCCAGGTGAGCTTGGCGAAACGGGCACGGAACCGACGGACGTTGCCGACACCCGCGGCGTTCACGAGGAATTCGCCGAGATATCCCATCGAGAGCATGCCGTGCGCGAACACGCCCGGATAGCCGGCGTTCTTCGCGAACTCCTCGTCGACGTGCATCGGATTCGGGTCGCCGGCGGCGGGACCGTAGACCTTGAGCATGTCCTTCGTGATGGCGCCCTTCTCGAGCGGGGGCAGCTCCTGACCGACCTGGACCGTGTTCGCGTCGAGCGCCATGTCACATCCTCTTGGAGATGAGCGTGTTGCGGGAGAAGAAGACCGGCTTGCCCTCGGCGTCCTTCGCCTCGGTCTCGAGCACCACGAAGTCGAGCGTGCCGCTCGACCCGCTCTTCTCGTACACGTCGCCGACGCGGCCCGTCAGCGTGAGGGTCTCGCCGACGCGCAGCGGGCGCCGATACTCGAACTCCTGCTCGCCGTGAACCAGGGTCATGAAGTTCAGTCCGAGCTCCAGGAACGCGTCCATGCCGCCGGCCATGGCCTGCGCCATGAAGGCGATCGGATACGTCAGCGGCGCGGTGGCACCCGGCCCGCGGTAGGCGGGATTCGGGTCGCCGAGCGCCGCTGCGAAAGCTGCGACATGCTCGCCATCGATGGTGGCGGAGCCCGTCGACAGCTCGCGCCCGATCATCTCTTTCGAAGGAGGCATGCGAATTCGTATGACCAACCGGCGTCGCGTCTGTCAAGGACGCGCGGTCGTCGGGCGATCCTGCGCCCTCCGGGGCGACCTCGGGCGCCGCCGCCCTCGCCTGCTACTCCGACGTGGCGCGGAACTCCTCGCGCTCGTTGCGCTTGGCCGACGGGAAACGGGCTTCCCAGCACACCGGCGCATCGTCGCGGACGAGACGCACGGTGGCGGCGAGGCGGAGGGGCAGCGGCGGCAGCGCGAGTTCATCGCCCTGCGCAACGACCTTGATGAAGCCGTCGCCCGCCTTGCTGGTTTCCAGCTTCACGGTGCGCACGCCGTCCTGGGACCCTCCCGGGTCTCGGTACCCCGTACCACGCTTCGTGGTCTTCCAGCAGTTCTTGTTCTTCTTGCAGGTGCCGCCCGCGGGAATCTCCGCACTGAACACCAGCGCCCCGGAACCGTCGGCGATGCAGAGGGCGAACGCCGTCGTCGAAGCCGGGTCGCCGAAGTCCACCGGCGAATCGGCCCCCTCCCAGCGCCACATCAGCTCGTCGCCGCGATCCTTGGCGGCGTCCGAGATCGCGACGAGCGACCCCTTGGCATCCGACTGAACACAACCGGCCCCCTGAGGGAACCGATGCGTGCAGACCCCGCTCGCGTCGCATACATCCGCCGTGCAGAGCTCGTCGTCGCTGGGGCAGGCCGCCCCCGCCGGCTGGACCGTGCAGTCGGCCGCGCAGCAGTCGCCGCCGTCGCACTGCTCGCCGGGCTCGACCACGCCGTTGCCGCACTCCGCTACCACGCCCACGGGGGCCTCGTAGGCACCGAGGTCGCAGGCGGCGCCCTGCGGCCGCGGCTCGCCGCGCTGGTCCGTCCCCGCACAGACGCCCCCCGCGTCGATGGCGGGGCTCCCCATCAGGAGCGCGTGCGTCGGCGTGGGGCCACCATTGTCGGCCAACGGCCCGATGCTCGGATCGAGGCCGACCAGGCTGCCGGCGCCGATGGCGCAGCCGCCGGCGGGCGACCCGACCAGGCTGGCGTTCACCTGCACTGAGCCCGCGCAGTCGGGGGACCCGCCGCCGCCGTCGGCGTTGCGGGCGATGATGGAGCCGGCTACGAGGTGCCCCGGCCCGTCTCCAGCGAGGCCCCCGCCGTTGCCGGCGGCCCGGTTGTCGGCGATCGTGGAGCGGGACACCGACAGCGGCAGGAACGTCGCGGCGCGAATCCCGCCGCCATCGCCCGGCGTGCTGTTGCCGGAGATCGTGGAGTCCTCGATCGACAGGCTGCTCCCGAAGGGGTTCGCCTGGTGCTCCACGCCACCGCCGCGATTGTTGCGAATGGTCGTGCGAACGACGCGACCGCCGGCGACGCTGGCCCCAACCCCGGTACTGTCTTCCAGGATCGAATCCTCCACCAGCAGCTCGGTGGGGTTCGGCCGGAGGGCGCCCCAGGTCACCACGAGCCCCCCGCCGGCGACGCGAACCCGCCGCAGCGTGGCGGCTTGGGCGTTGTCGCTGGCGATGCTGCGGACGACGCTGTCGGTCACCGCCATGCTGCCCCGGAAGGGCGGGGTGACGGACACCGAGACGTCCCCTGCCGTGGAGTCCTCGACGGAGAGGGTAGCGAAGCCGGTTGTTCCGACCGGGCCGGCGATGGTCAGGCCGCCGAGCGCGAACGTGCCGTTGCTGAACGTGACGGTGCCCTCGAGACGGAGGTCGCGCACCGCAACGTCGACGGAGACGCCCGCCGCCACCGGGCTTACGGCGCCCGCGGCCGTGAAGCCGCCCGCCAGCGTCAAAGCGCTCGGCCCGGGACCGAGGACCGACAGGGTCGGCGTGACGCATGGGAAGGTCGGCGGGAAGGCGTAGGTGCCTCCCCCGTCGATTCGACCGGTGACCGAAAAGTCGATCGTGGTTGGCTGACACGTGGTGTCATTCGATGCCTCCTCGAGTGCCGCCCGGAACGTGCAAGCGCCGCTGCCGGCGTCGCACACGCCGTCCCCCGGGTTGGCATCCGGGGCGCTCGCCGTGCTGTTCACCGTGAAGGTCACCGCGCTCGCCGACAAGACATGGGAAAGACAGAGGAAGGCTGCCGCCAGCACCCGGCTCCACGAGGTGGAGCACACCGTCGAATGGCCACGCATGGTAGAGGCTTATGGAGCGATGCGCGCCGTTTGACAAGATACGATGCGATTGAATGTGCGGTTCGTTCACTCGGATGCGCATCGCGCGCGGGGGCATCTCCCCTCGCGTCCCCTCGGCTGGCATGTCGTTGACAGCACCTCCGGCGGCACGTAGCTCAAACCGATGCAGGGTCATCCGCCGTCCGACCCCTGGGCGGGCGTCGATCCGTTCGACCCCGCCGTCCGCAACGACCCGTACCCGTTCCTGGCGCAGCTCCGCGAGCGCGAGCCCGTCAACGAGACGCCGCTCGGCATCTGGCGCCTCACGCGCTACGCCGACGTCGACCGGCTCCTGCACGACGTCCCCTGCGGCGTGCGCACCACGGACGGCGAGCTGCCAGGCGTGGACGAGGCGTTCGGGCCGCCGCGCCTCTTCATGCTGCAGCAGGATCCGCCCACCCACACGCGCCTGCGGAAGCTCGTGAGCCACGGCTTCACGCCCCGCGCCGTGGCGTCGTGGCGCGACGACATCGCCCGCGTGGTCGACGAGTGCCTGACACGGGTTGCCCCGCGGGGGCGCATGGACGTCATCGCCGACCTCGCCCTCCCCGTCCCGTCGACATTGATCTGCCAGATGATGGGCGTACCCGTCGCCGATCGCCCGCGCTTCACCGAGTGGACGGCGAAGGCCACGTTCGGCCTCGCGGCGGACATCGCACCGCGGGAGGTCCTCGAGGAGGCGACGACGGCCGGGATGTCGCTGGCCGGATACTTCCAGGAGCTCATCGAGGCCCGCCGCGCCAATCTGACGGACGACCTGCTGAGCGCGCTGATCCGCGCCGAGGAGGCCGGCGAACGGCTGTCTCCCATGGAGCTGCTGTCGCAGTCGATCGGGCTCCTCATCGCCGGGTTCGAAACCACCATCGGGCTGATCGGCAACGGCGTCCGCCAGTTGATTCGCCATCCCGAGGCGCTGGCGCGACTACGGGCGGAGCCGGCGTTGATCGAGCGGGCAGTCGAGGAATGCCTCCGCTTCGACGGCCCCATCATCCTGACCGCGCGCATCCTCCATGCCGACGTCGAGTTCGGCGGCAGGATCATCCCGAAGAACGCCAAGGTGTGGGCAATGTTGGCCGCCGCCAACCGAGACCCCGCCGTGTTCCCCGAGCCCGACCGCTTCGACGTTGCCCGGACCCCGAACCCCCACCTGGCGTTCGGAGGCGGCCCGCACTTCTGCCTGGGCGCCCACCTGGCGCGGGTCGAAGCCCAGATCGCCATCGGCGAACTGGTGCGGCGCTTCGACGATCTCGCCCTCGACTCGGAAACGGTCGAGTGGGGGCCGTCGCTCTTCCGCGTACCCGGGCGGCTGCCGATCACGTTCCGCGCGGGCTGACCCGCACCATCGGTGCGCGGCCAGCCGGCGATCAGCGGCCGCGGCGGAGGCGCCGCATCAGCAGAATGGTCACCGGCGCCAGTGCCGTGATCCCGACCATCAGCCAGAAGAACGGTCGCATCATGTCGGTCATGTCCAACATCGCCGTCACCTTCGACACGCCCTAATCGAACGAGCGTTCGTTTTGCACTATGGGCGCGCTAACGCCCTGAGTCAACCCTTCCAGCAGCGCCGGCTAGTCGAGGCCCAAGGTCCGTAACGCGACGGCGATGACGTGCTCGCGGACGCGGCCTACCAGGTCCGGGTCGTCCAATCCCCGCCCGAGGAGTTGGCGGTAGAGACCGTCGTTTGCGATGTGCCAGTGCACCAGCGCGTCGATCGTCACCATGAACAGGACCGGATCGACGTCCTTCACCTCGCCGCGGGCCTCCGCGGGCTTGAGCACCCCTTCGAGGAGACCCAACCACCGGTCGGCAATGCGACGGTCCGGCCCCGAGCGTGGCGAGCCGTCGAGCGTCCCACGGTAGCCCAGCTGCATGAAGGCCCGGTTCGACACGAGGAGGTCGAACAGCGCCCCCACCGCCGTCCGCGTGGTCTCGCGGAGGTCGCGCCCCTCGCCCAAGGCGGTGACGACCAATTCCCGCACCTGGGCCTGCACCCGCTCCTGCACCTCCAGGTAGAGTGCGTCCTTCGACGAGAAGTGATGGTACAGCGTCGAGACCCGGATGCGGGCCTGCCGCGCGATGTCGCGCACCGACGTCCCCGCCTGGCCGCGCTTCGCGAAGGTCGACAGGGCGGCCGCGAGTATGCGCTCGCGCGTGCGGTCACCGGTCGCGCCGACCGGCCGACCGCGCGATCGCGTCCGGCCGCGGGTCACTCGACCCAACGGTTCATCGACCGGACGCGCGCCTCGGCGACCAGCAGGTAGTTCCGGATCGCCGTGCGGCAGCGGTCCTGGATGGTGCGCGTCTCCGCGACGAGGCGAAAGAGGTCGGCCGCCTTCTGGCCGTGCTCGGGCTCGGCGTAGGCATGCACCTCGAAGTTCTTGACGCCGACCCCGTAGTGCCGTCCGAGCCCTTCGTAGAGGGTCTTGGCGTAGCCACTGCCGGCCGCGACCCGCTCACCCGCATAGCCGAACACCGCCAGTCCCTCCTCATACGACCGCCGGACGTAGTAGAGCATGGTGCAGGTCATGGCGATGGTGTCGGGGAGCGGCTGGTAGCGGCGGATGTCGTCGTCGGTGAGACCGAGCTGGCGGCAGAAGTCCACCTTCATCTGCACATGGTTCGGGTCGCCGAGAAAGCCCGCCTCGTCCGCGAAGTTCTGTGCCCAGTGATGGTAGTGGACCGAATCCTCCATGACGAAGGCATGGGAGTCCGGCGCATTGGCGATGAGCACCGGGAACTCGGGCGTCATCCATCGGCCGAGATAGTAGAACTCGAGGGCGATGCGCTGCACGACCTCGCGCGACGCCGTCCCTGCCCCGATGGCCGGGATCACCTTGTCCTGCTTGAAATAGTTGTGGCGCTCGATGAGTCCGTCGAGCTCGGCGAGGTAGTCGTCGACGGGCATCGGCGGCAGCGAGACGCCGGCCGTGATGGCGCGGAACTCGCGGGTCGGATCGGCCATGGCGTGGTTTTGGATTGGTCGACCGCCCGGAGTCAAGGAACGACGCGATCGGACTTGAGTCCCAGGCGGCGTGTGCGATAGGGGTCGCTCATACCCTAGGAGGAGGGCGACGCGATGACGTCCAACTGCTCGCTCCATCCGCTCGAGCCGCTCGATCCGGCAATCGATCCAGCCTACGTCGATGGCCCGCCGCCCCGCCCCCACCCCGCCACGCATGCCGGCCAACTCGACGTCGCCTGGCCGGTGGCGCGCATGCCGTCGCGGCTGAGCGGCTTCGAGACGATCTCATTCGAAACCCTCGAAGACGAGCTCGAACGGGCCGCAGAGCGTGAAACGCACTCCTGACGACGCGGCCTAGACGGGCCGCGGACGACCCGCCCAGTACGGGTCCCGGAGCTCGCGCTTCAGCACCTTGCCGTTCGGGTCGCGCGGCAGCTCGGCGACGAAGTCGACGCCGCGCGGCGTCTTGTAGTCGGCGAGGCGTTCGCGGCACCAAGCCCGAACCGCGTCGGCCGTGAGTGCGGCGCCGGCGCGCGCCTCCACCACTGCCTGCAGCGACTCGCCCCAACGATCGTCGGGGATGCCGAACACCGCGGCGTCGACGACGTCGGGATGCGCCAGCAGCGTGGCCTCGATCTCGGCCGGATAGACGTTCACGCCGCCGGAGATGACCATGTCGGTGCGGCGGTCGGCGACGAAGAGATACCCGTCGTCGTCGACCCAGCCCATATCGCCGACAGTGAAGAAGTCGCCGCGGAACGCCGTCTTCGTCTTCTCCGGGGCGTTGCGGTACGAGAACTTCCCGCCCCGGGGCGACGACAGGTAGATCGTGCCGACCTCGCCCGCCGGCAGGTCCTCGCCTTGGTCGTCGAGTATCTTGACGCGGATACCAGGCCACGGGCGGCCTACGCTGCCCGGTCGCGCCAGCCACTCCTCCGGCGAGATGATGGTGCCGGGACCTTCCGTCGCACCGTAGAACTCCCAGACCGCACCCGGCGGGAACACCTCCATGATGCGACGCTTCACCTCGGGCGGACACGGCGCCGCCGCGTGCAGGATCTTGCGCACACTCGACAGGTCCGAGCGCGCGCGCACGTCGAACGGGACCTCGAGGACGCGAATGAAGTGCGCCGGAACCATGCTGCTGGTCGTCACCCGCTCCTGCGCGATGAGTCGCAGGCATTCCGTCGCGTCGAAGCGCGGCATGATCACCACGGTCGCGCCCACGAACAGATGCTGGGCCGCATAGGCGTTGGGCATGGTGTGGTAGAGCGGCCCGGCCACGAGGTGCACGTCGTCGGGCCGGAAGCCCCACATCTCGACCAGCCGCTTCTGCGACTCGAAGCCGAGCTGTGGATCGAAGGTCGGGTGCACCACGCCCTTCGGCCGACCGGTGGTACCCGACGTGTAGACCAGCACATTGAAGCCGCCCTGCGGCACGACGCTCGCGGGCGGCGTGTCCGGCGCATCGGCGATCGCGTCCTCGAAGCGAGGCCAGCTCCGACGCGCCGCCGCCGAGCACCAGACACGCTGCCGGCGCCGGACGCCCGGCCGCCGCGCGCGCCGGCGCCGCCTCCGCGAGGAACGCGGCATCCACCACCAGCGCCGCCGGGGCCGCGTCCTCCAGCAGGTAGGCGATCTCGTCACGTCGCCAGCGGTGGTTGATCGGCACCGCCGAGCGCGCCCAGTTTGCCGGCGGCGTGCGTGACGGCGAGGAACTCGGGCTTGTTCCCCACGAGCAGCGCGACGCGGTCGCCTGGGCCGACGCCGCACCCCGCCAGCGCATGCGCCACGCGGTTCACGAGCGCGTCGAGTCCGCCGTAGGTCAGCCGGCGGTCGCCGCACACGAGCGCCGGGCGCGCCGGGTGCGCCGCCGCGTTGGCCGCCAGGCCCCAGATCATCGCCGCGTCAGTGCGATGGGAACCACCGCTCGAGCGTCCCGGTGGCGAGCATCTCGGCATCGGCCGCGCCGACGCCCACCGCCCCGACCGCCTCGACGAAGCCCGCCAGCAGATCGGGCGTGCCGTCGTAGTGCGGCCAGTCCGACGCCAGCGCGACGTGGTCGGCGGGAAGGAACTCGAGCGCGATCTTGAGGTCGGTCTCCTCGCAGGCCTCGACGGTGACCATCATCTGGCGCTGGAAGATATCCATGGGCGGCGTCTTCCACTCGGGCGCCTTGAGCTTGCCGAACATTTCGCGATGCTCTTCGAAGCGCTCGAACATCGACGGGATCCAGCCCACCCCGGCCTCGAGCACCATCGTCTGCATGGTCGGGAAGCGGTCGAACACGCCGCCCGACATCATGTCGTAGAGCGTGTGGATCATGTCCATCGGGAAGCCGAGACACGACGCCGCCATGATGTCGGGCAAGCGGTAGCCCTTCGACGTGCCGTCCTGATCCCACATCGGCAGCGGGTGGAGCCCCAGCTTGAGCCCGGTGTCGACGATCGCCTGCCACAGGGGATCGTAGTCCCGATCGGAGTACTTCTTGCTCGTTCACCGGGTTGGTGCGGATGAAGACGACGCGGAAGCCGCGCTCGGCGACCCGCGTCACCTCGGCCACCGCGGCGTCGGTGTCGATGGTGGGCAGCGCGGCCGCGGGGATCAACCGGCCGCTCGGAGCCCGCGCAGTAGTCGTCGAGGATCCAGTCGTTGTAGACCTGGCACACCGCGGGTGCGACGTGCGGCAGGAACGTCCCGCCCGACAGCATGAAGGTCGGGAAGAGGACGGCGCGGCCCACGTTGTGCGCGGTGTTGAACGCGAGGCGTTCGCGGCCGTCCAGCGACCACGACGGTGCGTCGAGGATGGTGAAGCGCTCGCGCTCGTCGGTGGCGAACACGCGCTCGAGCGGCATGCCCATCGCGCAGGCGAGGCCCATGCTCTGCAGCATGTCGCTCGGCCGGATGCCGCCGTACATGACGTCGAGGTTGCTCGATGTCGATGCCGTAGATGCGCTGGTGAAAGTGCCCCTGCTCGTCGCGGTAGAAGCGCGGCGCCATGTCGCGCAGGTCGGCCGGCAGACGCTCGACCCACAGGTCGCCCGGCTCGATGATGTGCCCGTCGGCGTCGGCCAGCTCGGTGATCGTCATGCGGGACTCCTCCAGTTGTCGGCAGGACCGGTAGCGCGACCCGCGACGCGCTGTCAATCATCCGACCTAATCCGACGCCCACCGGGCCCGGGATTCCGGCGTCCCTTGAGCCGGCCGCGCCGCTGGTCTACCCGAGAGCGGATGACCGACCGCGTGCGGGTGGAGCGGCTGAAGCCGGTGGGCGGTACGCCTCGGCGTCGAGTGGGGCGACGGGCACGAGAGCATCATGCCCGCACGCGGTGATCCGTCGCTGCTGTCCGTGCGACGACTGCGACCGCTCTCGACCCGGCGGCACCGCTGCCCGCCGGCCGCAGAGCAGCCGGTCCGCGCTCGAGACGCTGGGCGGCGCCTCGTTCTTCATCGAGTGGGCCGACCGGCATGAGACGGTGCTGCTCACCGATGAACTGCGCGCGCTCTGCCGTTGCGCCCACTGCGCCGGCGAGCCGCAGTATCCGATCTCCGGCCGTTGACGGTCACCGCGCGATCGGGCGCCGCGCCAGCTCCTGCTGATAGAAGACACGGTCGATCGCCGACAGCAGCCCCGAGCCGACGACGAACACGCGCGGGTGGCCCGCGCGTTCGACGTAGATCGCGTTGCCGGCGGCGTTCGGCGCGCCCAGCGTCGAGCCGGCGCTCCCGGCGCGCCGTGAACACGGCCAGCGTCGCAGCCGGCGGCGTCGAGGCCGAGCGCCGTCCGGTCGCCGGGACGGAAGGCGTCGAGCGCGCGCAGCTCCGCGAGCGTCACGACGAGGGCGTCGAGCGCCTCGACGGCGGCCTCGGGAGTCGCCGGCGCCCCGTCGAGTTCCCAGCCCGCCGGCGTGCGCACCGCCTTCAAACGGCTCGTACCGCCGGCCAGCTCGATGCGGCGCACCCGCCGGACCGCACCCGCAGCACGCGCGGACCGCGGACCGCCTCCCGACCCGTCAGCGGGCGTGACGGCTCGACCAGCAGCAGCAGCCCCCCAGCGCCCAATACGAGGAGCAGCAGAATCGTGGTCCGCCGCAGTGGTCACCCCGCCCGCCGCCGCAGCGTCACGACCGCGACGCCGGCGAGCCAGCACCAGTCCGGGCAGCACGCCCATCACCGCGAGAGCAGCCGGCTGCGCCTGTCGCTCGGTCAGGATCAGCGGCGACAGCGGCCGCGACGACCTCCGGCGCGTCGTGCGGCCGTGCTCCCGCGAGCACATCCTCGCCCGCCGTCCACGCGACGGCATTGAATGCGATGTCGCGATTGCCGAGCAGATCCAGGTAGGCGTCGCTGGCGAAATCCGCGTCGCCGATCACCAGCAGCCGCCCCGGCCGCCGGTCCCCATCGGGCACGCCGATCTCCGCCAGCACCATGACCGACAGCGGCCCGCGCACGTCCCCCACTGCCACCGACGGTTCCTCGCCGCGGCGCGCACGCTCGGTGTCGGCCATCGCCCACGCCGACTCGCCCGTCCGCGCGATGCTTTCCGCCGCCACCCCGGGCGCCGGCGCGCCAACATCGACCGTCCGGGCCGACGGCAGCACCACCCCGCTCGCAATCGGATTGCGCGACGGCTCGGAGATCGGATTGCCGCGGCGAAACTGCTCGACGACGGCCGCGAGCCCGTCCGTGCCGACCAGCCGGCGCTCGTGATCGACGACGATGTCGTCGCCCAACGCGATGCCGAGTCGCGCCAGCAACGCGCGGACAATCGGGAGGGCAGCCCGGATCGAGCAGCAACAAGACCCCCCCGCCGGCTTCGAGGTGCCGCCCGAGCACCGCCAACTCTTGCGGCAGGAGGTCGTGCACCGGCCCGGCGACGACCACCAGGTCGGTGTCGGCGGGCACTGTGCCGGTGAGCAGGTTCACGCTGTCGACGGTGAAGCCCTGCTCGTCGAGGCCGGCAACCAGGCGCCCGACGCCGCGCGCGTCGCCACCTGGCGCCCGCTCGCCGTGGCCGATGGTGAAGACCGCTCGGCGCCGCCGGCCACGAACCGCCTGCAGGATGCCGCCCGCGAGCGCCTCCTCGGAGTCCGCCGGGACGACGACCCGCCGCCCGTCGTACTCGATCACCGCGCGGCCGTACTGGGTGACGCCATAGCCCCGGGCTCGCTCGGGATACCGGTCGAGGTCGTAGAGCGTCCCGGCGACGAGGGAGTTCTCCGCGCGGAGACGCGCCAGCAGGCCCGCGAACGACTCGCGTTCGCCGCGGCGGTGGAAGATCGTGACGGTCAGCGGCGCCTGCACGTCGGCGAGCACCTGACGCGTGGGCCCGGCGAGGGAAAGCGCCCGCGTGGGCGTCAGATCGAGACGGCGGTTCGTTCGCTCCGCCAGGACCTGCAGCAGCACGCACCCGAGGACGACGAGCGCCGCCTCGACGACGAGCCGTGCCCAGCCCTGCGCCGCCCGCCCCGGCCACCTCACCGCAGCCCCCGCCACCGCCGCGAGTCGAGCGCGAGCAGCGTGAACGCCAGGAACGCCGCCATGAACAGGACCAGATAGGCGACATCGCGGGTGTCGATGCCGCCGCGCATGAAGACCTGAAAGCGGTCGAAGAGCGACACCGCGCGCAGCACGGCCAGGCGCCCTTCCCCCAGCGCCGCCTCGTTCCAGGTGATGATCCAGCAGAACAGCAGCACCCCGTACGCCGACGCCCCCGCCACGAGCTGGCTGTCGGTCAGCGACGAGAGAAAGAGGCCACACGCCGCGAACGCCGCGGCCAGCAGCATGAGCCCCAGATATCCGGCAAAGAGCGGCCCCCACGACACCGGCTGCAGGCGGTCGAGGAGCAGCGGATAGGCCAGGGTGGGGAGCAGGATGGCGGCCAGCACGACGAGGCACGCGAGGAACTTGCCGAGCACGATCTCGACGTCGCGCACCGGATAGGTCCACAGGAGCTCGAGCGTGCCCAGCCGGCGCTCCTCGGCGAACAGCCGCATGGTGAGCAGGGGCACCAGCACCAGCAACAATTGCCGCATGTCGTGGAACTGGTACTGCCACAGCCCGAGCACGAGGTTCATGCCGCCGAAGCGCACGTAGAAGTCGAGATTGGTGTAGAAGAGGTAACCGGCGAGCAGGAGGAAGACCGTCGCCAGCGCGTAGAACGACAGCGAGGTGAAATAGAGCATCAGCTCCTTGCGGGCGACGGCGAGGAGGCTCACGACGTTCGGCCTCCCCCCGCCGGCTCGCGCACCAGATCGAGGAAGATGTCCTCGAGCCGCTCGTGCCCGAGGCGTGCGCCCAACTCGGCGGCCGTGCCTTCGCCGACGATGCGTCCGCGCGCGATCACGATCACCCGATCGCACACCGCTTCGACCTCCGAGAGGACGTGGCTCGAGAACAACACCGTCCGCTGGCCACGCAGCCCGCGGACGAGGTCGCGGACATCCACCACCTGCGCAGGGTCGAGTCCGATGGTGGGCTCGTCGAGGATCAGGATGGGCGGGTCGCCGCACAGCGCCTGGGCAAGGCCGACGCGCTGGCGGTAGCCTTTCGACAATGTGCCGACGCGGCGGTGCGCCACGTCCTCCAGCCCACAGGCCGCGAGCACCCGCGCGACTGCGTCGGCGCGGGCGGTGCGCGGCAGGCGCTTCAGCGTCGCCACGAACCCCAGGTATCCGCACACGCTCAGCTCCGGGTAGTAGGGCGCGTGTTCCGGGAAGTATCCGACGGCCCGGCGACAGGCCAGCGGGTCGCGTAACGGGTCGTAGCCGGCGACTCGAAGCGTCCCGGCGGTGGGCGGGAAGATGCCGGCCAACATGCGCATGGTGGTCGTCTTGCCGGCACCGTTCGGCCCGAGGAACCCGACGACCTCGCCCTCGGCGATGGTGAAGGTGACCCCGGTGACGGCCTCCACTGTACCGAACCGCTTGGTGACGTCGTGCGCTGCGAGCATGGGGCGTGTCACGACGCCGCCTCGTCGCCCGCGAGGAGCTCGGGCGACAGCTGCGCCAGGGTCGGCAGCCGCCGCCACGCGCCGGGGAAGTCCTGGTCGGCCATCAACTCCCCCGGTACCACGACGACCCGCATGCCCGCCGCCCGCGCGGACGCCAGGCCGCGCGGCGTGTCCTCGACCGCCACGCACGCCGCCGGCGCGCACCCGAGCGCCGCCGCGGCGGCCAGGTAGGCGTCCGGCGCCGGTTTGGCTGCTGCATAGTCCTCGCGCGCCACGACGGCGGCGAGGTACGCGTCGAACCCGAGCGGGCGGAGCAGCAGCTCCGTCTCGACGCGGGTGGAGTTCGTCACCACCGCCAGCGGCCAGCGACGGTGCAGGCGCTCGAGGCACGCGCGGGCGCCGGGCATCGCCGGTGCGCCCGCCGCGATCAACTCCCGGTAGACGGCAGCCTTGCGCGTCCGGAGGGTCGCCGCGTCGATCGGCAGTGCGTAGCGGCGGCACGCGTCCTCGGCGCCGCCTGCGGCAGCGATGAAGCGGCGCCGGTATTCGTCGAGACCGAGATCGACCCCGAACCGCGCCAGGACGCGGCGGTAGGCTTCCCA
The DNA here is from genome assembly GCA_963851365.1 of uncultured delta proteobacterium. Classification (GTDB taxonomy): domain Bacteria; phylum Desulfobacterota; class Binatia; order DP-6; family DP-6; genus CAVQLX01. Next base: position 945,709 of record CAWKPA010000005.1, read on the forward strand.
CTGCATCCCTTCGCTGTCCACCAGCGTGCCGTCGAGGTCGACGCACACGCCGCGAACCGCCCCGTCGTGCTCGCGGTCGTGACTCAAATGGTCCAGCTCTGCAGCGCCCCGCACAGTTCGCGCCAGCGCCGGTAGCGCTCCGTGTACGCGTCGAGGAACGGCGCGTCCGGGGTCACTCCATGTGTCCGCACCATCGCCGCGGTCGCGGTCGCGACGTCGGGATGGACGCCCGTCGCGATGGCGACCAGGATCGCGCAACCGAGGCTGGCGCTCTCCGGCACCTCCGCGACCACGAGCGGCACGCCCACCGTGGTGGCGAGCAGGCGCAGGAGCGTCGGACTGCGCGTCATGCCCCCGCTGACCCACAGCCGGGTCACCGGGAGGCCGGAGACGGCGGCGATCTGCTCGCAGTTGCCACGCACCGCGAAGGCGACGTTTTCGAGGCACGCACGCAGCACGTCACCCCGCGAGGGGCGGTCGATGTGCAGCAACGGAAAGGGGAACAGCAGTCCCGCCGGCTGGAACGGGTTCATGTTCCGCAGGTTGAAGACCGCCGGACCGAGATGGCTGAAGATCCGCCGGGGTTCCGGCCCAACCGTCGCCATGGCGCCCTCCGCCACCGCGTGCGCGGCGGCGTCCGTCCCGCCGCAGGTGAGCTCGAGCAACCAGCGGTACGTGCTGCCGGTGTCGCCCGCGTTGCTCTCGAGCACCCAGCGCCCCGGCACGAGGTACGGGCTCGTCCAGAGATTGCCGTCCGGGTCGAGACATGGCGCATCGAGCACTTGCTGCACCGGGGTGGTGGTGCCGAGCACGGCGGCCGTCTCGCCGACGGCGTGGACGCCGCCGCCGAGCAGCGCGCTCTCGGTGTCGGCGCCGCCGGCGAACACGGGCGTTCCCGCGGGGATGCCGGTGGCGGCAGCCGCGGCGTCGGTGACGCGTCCCACCGGCGTACCGGCGTCGCACAGCGGCGGCAGGACGGCGCGCGGGACGTCGAACGTCGTCAGGATCTCGTCTGACCAGCAGCGGCGGGTCACGTCGTACAACATCGACTCGCTCGCGTTCGAGTGCTCCGCCTGCCGCGCCCCGGACAGCAGGTATGCGATCCAGTCGTTCAACATGAACAGCGTCGCGACCTGCGAGGCGTCGCGGTGCTGCCGGAACCACAGCCAGCGGGACAGCGCGAAAATGTACGGCGGGGCGTGGCCGGTGATCGCATGCAGGCGCTCGGGCGCGAGCCGGCTCTGCGCCTCGATGCCCTGCATGACCGCACGCGCGTCGAGGTTGGGGCCGGCGTAGAGCACCCGGCCCTCCCGGTCCAGAAAGACGCAGCCCTCGCGTTGCGCCGTGGCCGCCACGCCACGGATACGGCCATCGGCCGGCACCCGGGCCAAGGCAGCCCGCGCACACCGGCCGAGAGCCCCCCAGAAGACGTCGGGATCGAGGTCGAAGCCCCGCACCAGCGGCAGGTCCGGGTCGGCCACCACGAGTCGGTACGACCAGGCTTCCTGCGCCGACGCCACGACGGCGCCGGCGGCGTCGAAGACGACGCATCGACCCGACCCCGTGCCGGCGTCGAGCGCGACGAACAGATCGCGCGGCATGGTCAGACGCCCAACAGGACGTGCACCAGATGTTTCACGTGCGAGCGGACCTGCTCTCGCAGGACGGGCTCCCGGATGCTGCCGCCGAGCGCGCTCCGGTAGGGCTGGCTGTCGAGCAGGTACACCACCACGACCGAGTGGACCGACAACATGAACAGGCGGGCTTCCGTCTCGCTGATGTTCTGGCCGAGTTGCCGCATCCACGACGAAAAGACGTTCCACGCCGGCCCGAGCACGTCTCGCTCGACGCCGACATCGATGTCGGCGTTCTCCACGATGCGCCGCACCAGCAACGTGGGGACCGTCGGGTTGTCGGCGAAGAAATCGAACAGCCGGTCCATGGCGTGATCGATCACCGCCCGGCGATCGGCCGACTGGCCCTGCAGCGTTTCGACCGTGTCCTGCACCAGCGCCACCAGCTGGTCGAAGACGTTGCGCAAGACGGCGACGTACAGCGTCTCCTTCGAGGCCCAGTGATAGTGGAGGCTCGAGATGTTCACGCCGGCTTTCGCGGCGATCTCGCGCGTGGACGCCCCGGTGAATCCACGCGCCGCGAACACCTCCTCGGCGGCGCCGAGAATCCGGGCCTTGGTCGACCCCGGGGCTTCGCGGGCCTGCTGGAGCGCCGTCTTGCTCACGACGATGCTTGCTTAGAGCGATCGACCAACCGCCGTCAAGATTCGCGGGCACCTCGCTCAGTACAGGTCGGGGGCGCCCTCCGGGCGAGTCTTCCAACGCTTGTGAATCCACAGCCACTGCTCGGGGAAGCGGCGGACCATCTCCTGGAACACCGCCGACAGCCGTGCGGTGTTCCGGAGCACGTCCGCCTGCAGATCGCCCGTGTCCTCCAGGTCGATGATCGGCAGGACATGAACCCGGTGGTAGGCGGTCGCGCCCTGCCGGACGATGAACACCGGCACGACCGGCGCGCCGGCACGCAATCCGATGCGCGCGATGCCGGCGTTGGTGCTGGCGGGCTCGCCGAAGAAGTCGACGAAGACGCCGAGACCGCGTGTCGAGTTCTGGTCGAACGGGAGCACCAGCAACTGCTTCTCGCGCAGCGCCCGTAGGACGGACGCGGCGCCGTGGTGCTTCCGCACCAGCCGCGTCCCGGCCCGGGCGCGCACGTGGTTGAGCCAACGGTCGATCAGCGGATTCCGCATCGGGCGGTGCACCATGGTGACGGGATGTCCCCGCCGTCCGTGCGCGAACACCAGCAACTCCCAGTTGCCGAAATGCCCGCTCAGGATGAGCACGCCCGTCGGCCGCTCCCACCCGATCGCCTCGGACCACCAGGTTTCGTCCTCGAATTGGACCCGCTCGAGGAGTTCGGCGTCGCCGAGTTGGGGAAAGTGGACCATCTCCGCGACCATGCGCCCGAGGTTCAGCATCGACGCGCGGAGGATACGGCGCCGCTCGGCCACCGATTTTTCGGGGAACGCGATGCCGAGGTTGATCATGCCCACGCGCCGCAGCGGCGCCCCGACCAGCCACACGCACCAGACGATCGCCGCGCCGACGCGGACCGACACGTCGAGGGGCAGGACCGCCAGCAACGCCACGACGGGGCGTAGCAGCAGGTACTCCAGGCGATCTTTGGTGCGGCCCCCCGTCCGGCGCCGGCCCGCTCGGCGCGGGCGCGGGGTGCGCGGGGGCGCCGCCGGCGCGGGCGACTCCCCGGCAACCACGGACATAGCGGCCCTCTTAGGCAAGCCCGAACCGCGTTGCAACCGCGCGGCGGGAGGCGCCGCTCCGGTTTGCCTTCGGGAGATTCGCTGTGCTATCCCCCGCCGCGTTCGCTGGGCTGTTGGGGAGAAGGCACCGCAGTCTTTCCCTCGCGATTCCGGCGCGGCTCGACAGCATCAGAGGGAAGGAGACGTTTCGTGGCACAGGGCAAGGTCAAGTGGTTCAACGGCCAGAAGGGGTACGGCTTCATCACCACGGACGAGGGTGAGGACGTGTTCGTGCACTACAGTGCCATCTCCGGGTCTGGTTTTCGCACGCTGGATCAGGGTCAGCGGGTGGAGTTCGAAGTCACGCAGGGGCCGAAGGGCCTGCAGGCCGCCAACGTCAGCAAGATGGACTGACCGCCGCGACGTCGACCACGACGCCTTGATCCACCGGTGGCGGTCGTCGATGATCGCCCCATGACGCGCATCCTGCGCTTCGTGGTCCCGATGCTGTGTATCACCGCACCGGCGTTGGCCAGCGAAGCAAGCGATGTCCTGCACGCCGTCGCCGTCGAGGCCGCCGCGCCCCGCACGCTGCGGGCGGATATGCGGGTCGAGCGAGCCGGTGTACCGCCGTTCGACGCCGTGCTGCTCGAGCATGGCCGTCGGCGCTATCTGGAGACGCGAACCGGCATCCGCGCCCTGCTCTCACCCGGCAAGGTCGTCGTGGTCCGTGGCGGCCAGGTCACCCGCGCCGATCCCGGCGCCCCGCTGGACGACGCGGGGAACGTACTCCTGGAAGACCTCGCCCCGGTCGGGAGCCGGACGCTCGAAGTACCGCAGGTGAGCGATGCCGGCATCGCCGGCGTCGTCATCACGGGCGCGCCCGCGCCTCCCACGGCCTATGCGCTGCTGGTGTTCACGATCGACCCGGAGCGCCACGTCATCCTCAAGACGAAGTACTACCGCGAGGCCATCAACAACCTGGTGAAGATGTCCCGGGTCGACTCGTTCACCGAGGTCGCCGGGCGCACCCGCCCCACCGCCGTCACCGTCGAGACCCTCCGCCCGCGGGCGCAGACGACGCGGCTCGCGCTCCGTTGGCGCGAGGCGCCGGAGATCGCGGCCGCTGTGTTCACGCCGGCCGGCCTTCGGGCCCCCTCGCCGATCGCATGGCCGTAGCGGCCGCGAGTGCCGTCAGACACTCAGGTCCACGCGGAGGTCGGCAGCAGTCTGCTGCAGGGCGGCGCGGAGCGCGCGTGCATCCCGGTCGGGTGGCACGACCAGGCGCACCCGCATGGTGTACATCGGCGTCCCCGACTGCGGCTCCGGACGCAGTTCGGTCTGCAGATCGAGGATGTTGGCACCCTGTTCCTCGATGGCCCGCGTGACGCGCGCCACGATGCCCGCCTTGTCGACGCCCGTGACGACGCATTCCAGGTGGATGCCGGGTAACGCGATACCAGCGGGCGGGGGCTCGTCGAGCGGCCGGATGAAGACCGTGAGGCGTTTCTCCCACTCGAGCCGCTTGCACCCGGACGACAACCGTCGCTCGATGTCGTCGCCCTGGCCCGAGAGCAGCAACAGGACGGCGAACTCCGAGCCGAGGATCGTCATCCGCGAGTCCTCGAGGTTGCAGTCGCATTCGTAGATCAGCTCGGCGAGGTCGGCGACCAACCCCGGACGGTCGCGTCCGATGGCGGACATGGCGAACCAGCGTCTCATGACTCCCCCCTGCGGCCCTGGTGCACGATGCGCGCCGCCGCCGCGGCGGCGCCGAACCCGTTGTCGATGTTCACCACGACGACGCCAGCGGCGCAGGTGTTGAGCATCCCGAGCAGGGCCGCCAGGCCGCCCATGCTTGCGCCGTAGCCGACGCTGGTGGGCACCGCAATGACCGGTCGGTCGACCAGCCCACCGACGACGCTCGGCAACGCCCCCTCCATGCCCGCGACGACGATCAGCACCTGCGCCCGCCACAGCGTGTCGCGCGCGGCGAGCAGGCGATGCAGTCCGGAGACGCCCACGTCGTAGAGACGCTCGACCCGCGTTCCCATGAGCTCGGCGGTGATCGCGGCCTCTTCCGCCACCGAGAGATCAGCGGTGCCGGCAGACACGACGAGGACCGGCCCCGGGGCGTCCGGTGCAGACGGGTGCACGCGGCGGACAGCGACTCGCGGCAGTGGATGGTACGCGAACCCCTCCACCGCGTCGACCAGCGCGGCACCCGCGTCGGGCTCGAGGCGGGTGACCAGTACGTTGCCGCCCGCGGCCGCGAGTTGGCGAGCGATCGCAACCACCTGCTCGGTCGTCTTGCCCGCGCCAAAGACGACCTCGGGGAAGCCGTTGCGCAGGCTCCGGTGATGGTCGAGGCGGGCGAAGCCCAAGTCCTCGAACGGTAGCGTGCGCAGGCGATCGAGCGCGTCGTCGATCGAACAGGCCCCGCGCTGCACGGCGGCGAGCAGGTTGGCCAGTCGCGCGCGGTCCATGACGACCCAGGGTTAGCCGGCACGTCGGCGAGCCGCAAGTTCACCGGCCACGGAAGTGGTCGAAGCCCGGCCGCCCGAACCGCAGCGGCCGCCCGCCCGCGTCGAGCAGCCGGATCGCCGGGTGCCCGGTGATGAGCCGGCCGACACGCGTCAACCGGCAGTCGAGCTGCGGCACGAGGCGCTCGACAGCCCGGCGATGCCGCGGCGACACGGCAAGCAGCAGCTCGTAGTCCTCTCCCGCCGCGACCGCGAACTGCGCCGCAGAGCGCCCGAAGGCGCGCCGGCATGCGGGGGCGACCGGCACGCGGTCCGCGTCGATCTCGCCCGCAACGCCGCTGGCACGGCAGACATGCCCCAGGTCCTGCGCCAGACCGTCGCTCACGTCGATCATGGCGCGCGCGAACGGCGCAAGTCGGCGAGCGGCGGCAAGCCGAACGGGCACCGCAGGCCGTCGTGTCCGCGCTCCCGCGAGCAGTCCTCGCACGGCCGTGCCAGCGCCGCCCAACGTGCCGGTCACCCACAGGTCATCGCCAGCCTGCGCGCCGTCGCGCCGCACCGGCCTGGCGCGAGTCACCCCCACCAGCGCGACGGTGATCGCAAGGCGCGGCGCCGCCGCGACGTTACCGCCCACCACGTCGACATCGTGCCGCTTCGCCTCGGCCGCGAGGCCGCGCATCACCCCGTCGAGCACGACGACCGGCAGCTCGGGGGGTGCTTCGATCGACACCAGCGCCGCCAGGGGTCGCCCACCCATCGCCGCCACGTCACTCAAGTTGACGCGAAGCGCGCGGCGGCCGAGCGCGGCGGGTGCCTCCCAGCCGGGACGGAAGTGCGTTTCCTCGACCAGCGTGTCGGTGGTCAGCAGCAGTGTCCCGCGGGGGACACGGATGGCGGCGGCGTCGTCGCCGGGCCCGATCGCGACACGCGGTCCGCGCGCGAGCGTGCGCAGGAGGCGCTCGATCCACCCGTGCTCCCCGACGTCACGCAGCCGGGTGAGGTTACGGCCCGCCCTTCGCCCTCTCGTGCCTCGCGCGCCCCGCACCAGCGTCAGCCGAGCATCGACTTCACTTTCTGGAGAAAGCTCTTCGACATCGGGTGCACCTCCTCGCCCGAGATGCGGGCGAACTCCTCCAGCAGTTCGCGCTGGCGCGCCGATAGCTTGCGCGGCGTCTCGACCACGAGGCGCACCACCTGGTCGCCGCGCCCGTAGCCGCCGTTCAGGTCCGGCACACCCAATCCACGCAGGCGGAACGCGTGCCCGGACTGCGTCCCCGCCGGGACCTTGAGCTGGCGGGGCCCGTCGAGTGTCGGCACCTCGATCTCCACGCCGAGCGAGGCCTGGGCGAAGCTCACCGGCACCTCGCACACGACGTCGGCCCCCTCGCGCAAGAAGATGGGGTGTTCGGCCACGCGCAGCAGAACGTAGAGGTCGCCCGATGGCCCGCCATGATCGCCGGACTCCCCCTCGCCGCGCAGCCGCAGGCGCGAGCCGTGGTCGACGCCGGCAGGGATGCGAACGTTCAGCGTGTGCGCTTGGCGCAGCATGCCGTTGCCATGGCAATCGGCGCACGGCGACGAGACCACCGTGCCCTGTCCGCCGCAGGTGCTGCAGGTCTTGGCAATGGTGAAGAAGCCTTGCTGCAGGCGAATTTGGCCGGTGCCCCGACACTGCGCGCACGTGGCGGCCTTCGTGCCCGGCTTGGCCCCACTGCCCGAACAGGTGGCGCACCGGGTGAGCCGGGGGATGGAGATGGTCTTCTCGCAGCCCTTGGCGGCTTCCTCGAAGGTGACCTCGAGCTGGTACTGGAGATCCTGGCCGCGCCGCGCCCGGCTGCGCCCTCGCCCGCGTCCCGTGCCGAAAAAGTCCCCGAACAGGTCCCCGAGGATGTCCTCGAAACCAGCACTGAAGTCGAAGCCGCCGAAGCCACCACCTTGCTCGAAGGCGGCATGGCCGAAGCGATCGTATGCCGCGCGCCGCGCCTGATCGCTCAGGACCTGGTATGCCTCGCCGAGTTCCTTGAAGCGCTCCTCGGCGGCCTTGTCGCCCGGGTTCCGGTCCGGATGATACTGCAGCGCCAGCTTGCGGTAGGCGCGCTTCAGGTCCTCTTCGCTGGCCGACCGCGAGACGCCCAGGACATCGTAGTAATCGCGCTTCATCGTTCACCGGACACGCGAAGGCCCCCGCTCGCGGATCGGCGAGCGGGGGCCCTTCGAACGCTTGCTGGATACCGCTTCCACCCCGAGTTCGGGGCCTATTCCTTGACTTCCTCGAACTCCGCCTCGACGACGTCGTCCTTGGGCTTCTCGCTGGCGCCCGCACCGTCGGAGCCGGCGTCGCCGCCGCTCTCGGCCGACGGTTTCGAAGCCTTCGCGTAGACTGCCTCGGCGAGCTTGTGCGATGCCCGCGCGAGGTCGTCGGCGGCTTTGCGGATGGGCTCCGCGTCCTGCGCTTCCATCGCCTTCTTGGCCTCCGCCAGCGCAGCCTCGATGCTTCCCCGAGTGTCCGCGTCGAGCGCCGCACCGTGTTCAGCCATGGTCTTCTCGGTCTGGTAGACGAGACCGTCGAGCTGGTTGCGGGCGTCCACCGTCTCCCGCCGCTTCTTGTCCTCGGTGGCGTGCGACTCGGCGTCCTTCACCATCGAGTCGATCTCGTCCTTGCTGAGGCCGCTCGACGCGGTGATCTGGATGGACTGCTCCTTGCCCGTTCCGAGATCCTTGGCGCCGACATGGACGATGCCGTTGGCGTCGATGTCGAACGTGACCTCGACCTGCGGCACGCCGCGAGGCGCCGGCGGAATGCCGACGAGGTCGAACTGCCCGAGCAGCTTGTTGTCGCTGGCCATCTCGCGTTCGCCCTGGAATACGCGGATGGTCACGGCGTTCTGGTTGTCCGCCGCCGTGGAGAACACCTGCCCCTTGCGGGTCGGTATGGTGGTGTTCTTCTCGATGAGCTTGGTGAAGACGCCGCCCAGGGTCTCGATGCCCAGCGACAGCGGGGTGACGTCGAGCAGCAGAACGTCTTTCACGTCTCCGGTCAGCACGGCGCCCTGGATACCGGCACCGATGGCGACGACCTCGTCGGGGTTCACGCCCCGGTGGGGCTCTTTCCCGAAGAGCTTCTTCACTCGAGCCTGCACCGCCGGCATGCGCGTCATGCCGCCGACCAGCACCACCTCGTCGATCTCCTTGGTGGAGAGCCCCGCGTCCTTGAGAGCGGTCGTGCATGGACCGTCGAGCCGATCGAGCAGGTCCGCGCACAGGGCTTCCAGCTTCGCGCGCGTGAGCTTCATGTTCAGGTGCTTCGGCCCGCTGGCGTCGGCCGTGACGAAGGGCAGATTGATGTCGGTCTCCATCGCGGTGGAGAGCTCGCACTTCGCCTTCTCCGCGGCTTCCTTGAGGCGCTGGAGCGCCATGCGGTCGCTCCGCAGGTCGATACCCTGGTCCTTCTTGAACTCGTCGGCCAGGTAGTCGATGACCCGTTGGTCGAAGTCCTCGCCGCCCAGGAAGGTGTCCCCGTGGGTGGCCTTCACCTCGAACACGCCGTCGCCGATCTCGAGGATCGAGATGTCGAACGTACCGCCGCCGAGGTCGAAGACGGCGATCTTCTCGTCCTTCTTCTTGTCGAGCCCGTAGGCGAGGGACGCCGCGGTGGGCTCGTTGATGATGCGCAGCACGTTCAGCCCGGCGATCTTGCCGGCGTCCTTGGTTGCCTGGCGCTGGCTGTCGTTGAAGTACGCCGGCACCGTGATGACGGCCTCGGTCACCTTCTCGCCCAGGTGGTCCTCGGCGGTCTGCTTCATCTTCTGCAGGATGAACGCGGATATCTCGGCCGGGCTGTACTTCTTCCCGCGAATCTCGACCCAAGCATCGCCGTTGTCGGCCTTGATGATCTTGTACGGCGAGATCTTCGTGCGCCTTCTGCACCTCGGGGTCGTCGAAGCGCCGTCCGATCAAGCGCTTGATCGCGAACAGCGGTGTTCTCGGGGTTGGTGATCGCCTGACGGCGCGCGATCTGACCGACCAGCCGCTCACCGCCCTCGGTGAATGCGACGACCGACGGCGTGATCCGACTCCCCTCGGCATTGGTGATGACGACGGGATCTCCGCCTTCCATCACAGCGACGCACGAGTTCGTGGTCCCCAGGTCGATTCCGATCACTTTGGGCATCTACGGGTTCTCCTCGCGAGGCGGTTTAATCACCGCCCTCCGGGTTGGCAAGGTTGGACGGGCCTTTCGACACGGTCACGAGCGCGGGCCGCAGGAGGCGATCGTGCAGTCGGTAGCCCGGCTGGTGCTCCTCCATGACCGCGTTCGGAGCGTGATCTGCGCTCTCGATGTGGGCGACCGCCTCGTGATGGGCCGGGTCGAACTGGCCACCCGATGCCTCCACCCGGCTGACGCCGTGGCGGCCAAGCACGTCGACGAGGCTCTTCAGGACGAGAGACACCCCCTCCATGAGTGGAGCATCGTCACCCTGGGCGTGACAGAGCGCCCGCTCGAGGTTGTCGACGATGGGCAGCAAGTCCTTGATCAGAGACTCGGTCCCGAAACGGACCGCCTCGGTCTTCTCGCGGGCCGCCCGCTTCTTCAGGTTCTCGCCGTCCGCCCGTTCGCGCAGCCACCGCTCGTTCGCTTGCCGGAGCTCTTCGCGCAGCACGGTCAACTCGGTCTCGAGGCCGGCACCGGCGGCAGGTGCATCCGGCTTGGGGTCCGTGGGGTCCGCTGGCTTGCGATCGCGTAGGTCGTCCATGTGGAGGTCCGGCCGAGGGCTGGCCCCGGAGGGCCCGCGGGATCTGGGCCCCAGCACTTCGTTTGTCAAGGCGAAAATCGCCGCTCAGACCGGTGGGGGAACCGAGGGGAGCCCGGAGAGCGCCATCGCGAGCTCGGCTTCGTCGTACCTCTGGTCCACGAGCTTCCCCGCCAGATAGTCGGCATACGCTTGCATATCGAAATGCCCATGGCCACAGAGGTTGAATAGGATCGCGCGCGATACCCCCTCGTCCCGGCAGCGCAGCGCCTCGTCGATGGCGGCGCGGACGGCGTGGTTCGCTTCCGGCGCGGGCACGATCCCCTCCGCGCGGGCAAACTCGATCCCGGCGGCAAAGCAGGCCATCTGGTCGTAGGCCACGGCCTCCGCCAGTCCGAGTTCCTTCACATGGCTCACGAGCGGCGCCATGCCGTGGTAGCGGAGCCCGCCGGCGTGGAAGCCCGGCGGCGTGAAGGAAGCCCCGAGCGTGTGCATCTTGGTGAGCGGCGTGAGGTGGGCGGTGTCGCCGAAATCGTAGGCATATCGCCCACGCGTGAGCGACGGGCATGCCGCAGGCTCGACCGCCACCACGCGGACATGAGGGCCACCCCGCAATTGCGCACCCAGGAACGGGAACACCAGTCCCGCGAAGTTCGACCCACCCCCGGTGCAGCCGACCAGCACGTCGGGCCAGTCGTCCGCCTGCGCGAGCTGCGCCATTGCCTCGAGCCCCACGACGGTCTGGTGGAGCAGCACGTGGTTCAGCACCGAACCCAGCGCGTACTTGGTGTCGTCGCGCTGCGCGGCGACCTCCACGGCCTCCGAGATGGCGATGCCCAAGCTGCCGGGGTGGACCGGGTCGCGCTCCAGGATGGCGCGCCCTGCCGCCGTCTCCGGCGACGGCGACGGCACGCAGCGCGCGCCGTAGGTCTCCATGAGCGCGCGCCGGTACGGCTTCTGCTCGTACGACACGCGCACCATGAACACCTGCACATCGATCCCGAACACGGCGCCAGCATACGCCAGCGACGATCCCCATTGGCCCGCCCCCGTTTCGGTGGCAATGCGCCGCACACCGGCTTCGCGGTTGTAGAACGCCTGGGCGATCGCGGTGTTCGGCTTGTGGCTGCCCGCCGGCGACACGCCCTCGTACTTGTAGTAGATGCGGGCCGGCGTCCCGAGGGCGCGTTCCAGCCGACGCGCCCGACGGAGGGGCGTGGGACGCCACTGCCGGTAGAGATCGCGCACCGGGGCCGGGATCTCGATCTCTCGCTCGGTGGCGACTTCTTGCGCGATGAGGGTTTCCGGGAAGAGCGGCTCTAGGTCGGCCGGGGCGATCGGCCGCTGGGTGCCAGGATGCAGCACCGGCGGTGGCGGCGCCGGCAAATCGGCGACGATGTTGTACCAGCTGCGCGGAATGTGTTCCTCGTCGCTCATCGAGCCCTCTTAGCCGGGCGCGTCACCCGGAGCCAGCCGGGCTTCGCCCGCTTGACGCGGGCCGCGCACGACTCTACCCGGGCCCGAGCGATCCCATGCTCGACGCCCGCCGTGCCGCCCCCGCCGTGCAGCGCAACCGCGCCCCGCTCCTCGCGGTGCTGCGGCATGTGCTGCCGGCGCGCGGGGTCATGCTGGAGGTTGCGAGCGGCACCGGCGAACACGCCGCGTTCTTTGGCGCGGCCCTTCCTGGGTTGGTCTGGCAACCGAGCGACGTCGATCCCGCCGCCCGCGCCAGCATCGCCGCCTGGTGCCATGACGTCCCGTCGGTCCAACCGCCGCTCGCCCTCGATGCGGCGGCCAAGCACTGGCCGATCGACGCCGCCGACGGGGTGGTGTGCATCAACATGATCCACATCGCGCCCTGGGCCGCGTGCGCCGGCTTGCTCCGCGGCGCGGGCGCCATCCTGCCGGCCGGCGGACCGCTGGTGCTCTACGGCCCCTATCGCGTCGGCGGCGCCCACACCGCACCCAGCAACGCCGCCTTCGACGACGCCCTGCGGGCGCAAGACCCCGCCTGGGGCGTGCGCGACCTGGAAGACGTGGTCGCGCTTGCCGCGCGGCACGGACTGGTGCACCGCGAGACGGTCGCGATGCCCGCCAACAACTTGACCGTAGTGTTCGCGCGGAAGGGCGACGTCAGCCCGCCGCCCAGGCGCTCATGACGTGCTCCAACCACCACGCGGGGGCCGCCTCCAGCAGCGTCGGCATGTTGCTGTAATCGCGCCACAGCGCGATCCGCCCGTCACGCACCACCTGTACCGACACGAACGGCAGCGCCACCACGTGGTCCTCGGCGAAGCACCAGTCCTCCGTGTGCTCGGTGATCACGGTATCGCCCTCCGCCACCAGGCGGTGGAGGTGGTGGCGGTGGCCCGGCACGCGGCCGAAGCCGATCTCGAGCTTGCGCACGATCGCCGCCGGCCCGAAGACCTTCGCTGCGGGGATCGGGACGTCGTCGTACTCGGCGTCGTCGGTGAAATAGGCGCCGAGCACGTCGAAGCGGTGCGCGTAGAGGTCCTCCCAGAACCGGGCGACCAGGGCCTTGTTGGCGTCGGTGACGGTCATGCAGGCGACGGTAGGGCGGCGGTCCCGGGGGGTCACTACGCGGCGCGGCTACCGCGCGCCCTCGCGCGGCGAGGCCCGGACCGCACGGTCGAACGCCCAGCTGCGAATGTGGTCCACCTGTTCCTTCATCGTCTTCGACAGCGGCACGACATCGGCGGTGGCGTCGAGCAGGTCGGTGTCGGCCAGTTCGCGGTCCTGCAGCTTCGCCGTCGTCAGCGCCGATACCACCGCCTGCTCGATCTCGGCGCCGGTCCAACCCTTGGTGAACTTCTTGAGCGGCTCGAGATTGAAGCCCGCGGGATCGATCCCGCGACGGCGGAGGTGCACCCGGAAGATCTCGAGTCGCTCGTCGTCGAGCGGCAGGTCGACGAAGAACACCTCGTCGAAGCGTCCCTTGCGGATCATCTCCGCCGGGAGCAGGTCGATGCGGTTGGCGGTGGCGCCGACGAACAGCCCGCGGGTCTTCTCCTGCATCCAGGTGAGGAAGAACCCGAACATCCGGCCCAGCTCCCCCTCTTTGGCCGTGGTGCTGATCCCGGCCTCGATCTCATCGAACCACGCCACGGCGGGCGCGATGGATTCGAGCAGCTTGCACGCGTGGGCGAAGGCCGCCTCGGGCTTGCCGTGCACGCCGGAGAACACCTCCACCATGTCGATCCGGTAGAGCGGCAGCTCGAAGCACGAGGCCACCGCCTTCACAGCCAGGCTCTTGCCGCAGCCCGAGATGCCCATGACGAGCACGCCCTTGGGCACGATGTCGGCGCTCAGCGCGTCGCGCATCTGGAACAGCTTGCGGCGTTCCAGCAGCCACTGCTTCATGACCCCAAGGCCGCCGATGTCGTCGATGCCGCTGACCGACGGAATGAACTCGATCATCCCGGTTCGATTCACCAGGGCCCGCTTCTCCTCGAGGAGCGCCGGCACCGAGTCGGCGTCGAGCGCGTTGCGCTCCGTGCGCGCCCGGCGGATCGCATGCCGCGCCTCGTCGAGCGTGAGTCCCTGCAGCGCGCGCGCCACCTGCTGGAGCGTGGCGTCGCCGGTGTCGGCCGCACCGCCGGCTGCGGCAACCGCCTCCGCCTCGCGCCGGGCGAAGGCGATCAGCTCGTCGAGCCCGGGCACCGGCAGGTCGATGAAGACCACGCTGCTCGCTAGGTCGTCAGGCAGCTCCTTCACGGGGGAGAGCATGATGACGTACTTGCCGCGATCGAAGCAGGCTTCATGGAGGTCTCGCAGCCGCCGGCGGATCTCGGTGGATTCGTGGATCGGCGCGTGGAAATCCTTCAGCAGGAAGAGGCCCGGGCCTTCGTGGCGGGCGACGAAATCGAGGGCCTCGCGCGGGCCGAGCAGCTCCGCGGCGCCGTCCGTGCCGTCGCGACGCATGCCTTCGGTGGAGCTCCAGATCCACAGCGGCACGGCCCCCTGGAACGCGCCCGCGGCCGCCGCGCGCAGGAGGTCCACCACCCGCCCCTCGTCGGCCGTCCGGACGTAGGCGAGCGGCCGGCCGGCGGCGAACACCTCGTCGAGCGCGCCCCAGGGTCGCGCCGTCGCCCGGTCAGACATTGCGCACCCCGCCCACGGCCTCGAGCCGCTCCTGGATCTGCTGCCGGCGCTCGACCAGCTCGCGCTGCGTGAGCGACGCAGTGCCCTCGTCGACGCCGAGCGAGCGCTTCACGCCGTCGAGATTCAACGCCAGCAGCCGCGGATCGAGGCCGACGTCGCGCACGATGCGATCGGCATGCCGGAGCGCGAAGTAGCCGTAGATGCGCGTCACCTGTTCGAAGAGGTTGACCTCGGGCGCCAGCGCAGTCGTCGCGCCGTCGAAAAAGATCATGTCCTTCACATAGAGCATGAGATTCTTCGGCAGCTTCGCTCCCTGTTTGATGAGGCCCTTCAGCACGTCCTGGATCTCGTGCACCAGTTCCTCGCCGGTCATGGTCGTCGGGTCCTTGATGGGTTGGTCGACTTTCAGGACCTCGAGGAGCCGGTCCAGATCGGCGTCGGGCGGCACCGCCCCCAGATCGCGGAACGCCTCCAGCTGCCCGCGGATGTCGTTCACCGCGCCGGCGAGCATCATCCGCAGGAACGCCAGTCGCTGCTGCTCCGTCATACGGGCGGTGATGCCGTAGTCGAAGAGTGCGACCCGTCCCTCGGGCGTCACCAGCAGGTTCCCGCCGTGAAAGTCGCCGTGGAACACGCCGTAGATCATGGCGCCCTCGAGGAACGCGATGAGCAGCGCACGCACGAGTTCGCCGGTGTCGACGCCGGCAGCGCGCATGCCGTCCACATCCTCGTACTTGAAGCCCTCCATCCGCTCCATCACCAGCACACGCCGGGTGACCAGCGTGGGGTGCGGGCGCGGCACCACGATGATGGTCTGGCCGGCGTCGCGCAGGAGGTGCGCCACGTCGAGCATGTTCTGCCCTTCCAGCCGGAAGTCGAGCTCCTCCACGATGGTCTCGGCGAACAGCTCGACCAGCGCGGGCGGGTTCGCCAATGCGGCCACCGGGATGCGGCCGACGAGCCAGGGCGCGATCCACGCCATGGCCTGGATGTCTCGTCGCACCAGCCGCGCCACCGTCGGCCGCTGCACCTTGACCACCACGTCCTCGCCACCGACGAGGCGGGCGGCGTGCACCTGCGCGATCGACGCCGCCGCGATCGGCCGCTCGTCGAACGCCGCAAAGGTGTGCCCCAGCGGGACGCCGAGATCCTCCTCCACGACTTGCCGCACGACGTCGAACGGCTCGGCGGGCACCTGGTCACGGCAGCGCTTGAACTCCTCGACCAGTTCGGGCGGGAACAACCCCTGCCCCGACGAGACGATCTGGCCGAGCTTGATGTAGGCGGGACCCAGACGCTCGAAGGCGCGGCGCAGCCGCCGCGACAGCCCGGCGCGCGACGCCGCGCCTCCCTCCCGTCGTTCGCGCAGCCGCCAGCCGGCGAGTGACGCCCCGAGCAGCGCGGCGGCCTCGGTGAACCGCACGACCGGCGGCACGGTACGCTTCCGCACCAGCTCCGGCACCTCCGCCTGAGCGCCCGCGCGCAGCGCGTCGACACCCGCCCGCCACGGCATCTGCTCGGGATCGACGACCCACGGGCCGTGGTCGCTGAAGGCGCCAATGGCGAGGTCCGGGCTCAGGGTGGCTGCCACTGCGTTCGGACTACCGGGACCGGCGACGTGCCGCAAACCACGCGACGCGGCTGGCTCGATCGCGGCGCAGTTGCTATCGACGGACCGCTTGTCCGACGCCCACGCCACGCTGCCGGCCGACGACGTCACGCACCTGCTGGTCGTGCGCGCCGTCGAAGAGGCCGATGCCCAGGCCGTCCCACCGGCCGCCCGCGGCGACGCGGCCGTCGACGCCGGCGACATCGAGCCGCCCGCCGAGTGGCTCGCCCGGCGCGCCCGTCTGCTGCTGCCCCATCTGCCCCCGCCTTACCCCACGCTGCCGGCACTGCTCGAGCGCACCGGCCGCATCGGCCAGCGCGTGCTGGTGGCCGGCGCGTTCCTGCTGGGCCTCGCGTCGAACTACCTCGGTCCGAGCGCCAGCATCCACATCCTCTACAACCCGCTGATGGCGCTCGTCCTGTGGAACGCGGGCGTGTACCTGGCGCTCGCCCTGCTGCGGCTGCGACCCGGCACGCGGCCCGGTGCTCCAACTGCCGCGACGATCAGGGCGACCGGCCCGAGCGCCGTCGCCGCCGTGACGCCCGCCACGTCCCCGGGCATCGGTTGGCGCGTGCTCGAGTGGGTCCTGCCGGCGCTCGCCGGCTTGCAGCACCGCTTCGAGCGCGGACGGCACGCGGCGCAGGCACAGACCGCACGCGCGAAGCGCGTGGCGGCCGTCGCGCGCCGCTTCCTCGTGCTCGGTCACGGCGCGGCGGGCGACCGGGCGCTCCTGGTGATCCGCCGCGGGCTGCACCTGGCCGCCATCGCGCTCTGCCTCGGCGCCCTCCTGGGCACGTACGTGCGCGGCATCTTCCTCGAGTACGCGGTGGTCTGGCGCAGCACGTTCGTGCGCGGCCCGGCGATGGTCGAAGGCATTCTCGACCTGCTGCTCGGACCGGCGTCGATCCTGCTGCGCGCGCGCGGCTTCCAGCCCTGGGAGGTCGAGGGCCTGGAGTCCGCGACCGGGCTGCCGGCCGCGCCCTACATCCACATCCTGGCCCTGACGGCGCTGCTCGCAGTCGTACTGCCGCGCGGACTCCTCGCCGCCCTCGCCACGGCGCGGATGCGCCGCCGCGAACGGCTGCCGATCGACCTGGCCGACCCCTACTACGCGCACCTCGTCGAGCACGGGCGTGCGCTGCAGCTCGACGCGATCAGCGAACCGCTGGCCCTCGAGATGAAGATCGAATCGGCCAAGCTGGCGGAGGCGGTGGCGGTTTTCGTGCGCGACCAGCTCTACGACGCACGCGTGGTCCCGGTGCTCCGCCGCTTCCGCGAGGAGGGCGGTCGCATCGCCGACCTGGAGGCGGAGCTGGCGGGGACCTGCGAGGCCTTCACGCCGAAGCTCGAACGCTTCGTCGCCTCGGCGCACGACGACTTCGTGCGCGCGCTGGCCGCCCGCGCGGCGCGGCTGATCGGCGCCGAGCCGGTCGGCCACGAGGCGGCGGCCACGCGCCCGGATCTGCTCAGCCTGCCGGCCGCAGGCTCCGGCAATCCCGGTGGCGCGCTCAGCGCAGAATTGACCGACGCCATCACGGTCGCCGTATCCACGGCCGTCGCGCTGGCCGCGGGTGCCGTCAGCGGCGGCATCGGGCACTCGCTCGGGCTCGCCATCATCTCGACCCTGCTCCACACCACGGGCCCCATCGGCTTCCTGATCGGCGCGCTCGGCGCCTTCGCGGTGACGGCTGGTCTGCTCGACCTGAGCCGCGACTCGGTCGGCGAGTGGACGCGGACGGTCCGCCTCCCATCGGGCGCGCTGCGCATCCTGCTGCGGGATCGCAAGCTCGACAGCCTGGTGGCCGAGGGGCGCGAGCGCGCCTATGCCAGCGTGAAGGCCCAGGTCACCGCCGACCTTGACGCGTCCGGCCCCGTGCTGCTGGAGCAACTGCTGGCTGGGCTCGGCCCCGTGCTCCGCCGACTCGCCGCCGTGCGCGCGCCTTGAGCCCGCGCCGGTCGCCGCGCACTCACACCCGTTGCGTCGTCCGACGGAGCCGGTCGACCAGAATCCGCATCACGTGCAGGGCGAACCCCGGCGTCTGTTGCACCAGGAACGTGAACCGCTGCTGCGACACCGCCGCGAGTCTCGCCGGCCCCCGGGCGATCGCGGTCGCAGAGCGGGGCGCCGCTTCGATCAGCGCCATCTCGCCCACGATGCTGCCCGGGCCGACCGTCTCGATGACCCGCCGATCCTTCAGGACGTCGATGTCGCCCTCGAGGACGACGTACATCGCGTCTGCGACATCGCCCTCGCGGAAGACGGCCTCGCCCGCCGCCAACGTCCTGGTCCCCGGCTCGTTGCGAAAGAGATTGAGCAGGTTCATGGACGGTCCTCATCGGGTCGGACAGCGTCACGGCGTGCGGCGCGGACAAGAACGACTGCGGGCATGCGGCCGTCTTGGGCCGAAGCCGCCCACGGGTCAAGTGAGCGGGCCCGTTGCGCGAGGCGGTGACGCCTGCTCTACACGGGCCGTCGTGGTCGGAGTCGCACGCTGCCGGGTCGCGGTCGCGCTCGCCGCCGTCGCCGTCGTGACTGGATGCGGCGCCCCCGTGCGGCGGCAGCCACCGGTGCCGCGCCCCGCCACGATTCCCGAACGCGTCGCGCAGTACGGACCCACCGCCCGCACGCGGTTGGCCCCATACTTCGCGGCCGCCGGGGTCCCCTACCCGCCCGATCGGTTCGCCCTACTGGGCTTCAAGCAGGAGCGCGAGCTGCACCTGCTGGCCGCTGGCCCCGGGCAGCCCCTCACCTTCGTGCGCGCGTACCCCATTTTGGGCGCCAGCGGCGTGCTCGGCCCGAAGCTCAGGGAGGGCGACCTGCAGGTACCCGAGGGCGTCTACCCCATCGACTACCTGAACCCGAACAGCATCGCCCATCTGTCGATCGGCCTCGGCTACCCCAACGCCTACGACCGCGCACGCGCGGCGGAAGACGGACGCGACACGCTGGGCAGCGCCATCATGATCCATGGCGGCGTGTCGTCGAACGGCTGCCTCGCGATCGGCGACCGCGGCGCCGAGGAACTCTTCGTGCTCGCGGCCGACGCAGGCTGGGACGACGCCCTGGTCGTCCTGAGCCCGGTCGATTTCCGCAGAAGCGCGCTGCCGGCGACATCCGGCCGGCCGGCAACGCGCTGGGTCGGCGACCTCTACGCTAGACTGCGGGCCCAACTCGCCCCGCTGCCGACCCCACAGCCACCCGCGCCCGCGCGGATCGCGAGCCCGGCGGGCGCGAGGGCCAACGGCCGCTGAAGTCCGGGCCCTTCCGCTGGCGGATCGGCCTTTGGTAAGACCCGAGGCCGATGCCCGCACCTCCTCTCGGCCGGTACCGCATGCTCGACCTTTCCCGGCAGCTCCCCGGCCCGTTCTGTTCGACGCTGCTCGCCGACCTGGGCATGGACGTGCTCGTCATCACGGCGCCCGAGGACCCATTCGGGATCGGGGTCCCTTTCCTCGCCCGCAACAAACGCCACATGACGCTCAATCTGAAGACCGCCGAGGGCCTCGAGATCTTCGGGCGACTGGTGGACGACGCCGACGTGGTCCTCGAGGGATTCCGACCCGGCGTCATGCGGCGGCTCGGACTCGACGCCGAAACGCTGCGGTCGCGGAACCCACGACTGGTCTACTGCGCGATCTCTGGCTACGGGCAGGACGGGCCGTACCGCGACAAAGTCGGGCACGACGTGAACTACCTCGGCTACGCCGGCGTCCTCGAGTACGGTGGCACGCCCGACGGCCCGCCGACGATCCCGCCGGTGCAAGTGGCCGACGTCGGCGCCGGGTCGCTCGTGGCCGCGGTCGGCATCCTCGCCGCCCTCGCGGCGCGCGACGAGACCGGGCGCGGGCAGGTGGTCGACGTCGCCATGCTCGACGGCGCGGCGGCGTGGAACGTGGCGCACCAGGCGATCCACTGGTTCACCGGCGCGCTGCCACAGCGCGGCCGCGAGCAGCTCACCGGCCACTGGCCGTGCTACCACGTCTACGCGACCCGCGACGGCCGGCACGTCACCGTCGGCGCGTACGAGCCTCACTTCTGGGCCACGCTGTGCCGGCACTTCGGCCGCGAGGACTTCGTCGCCGACCAGTGGTCGGAGACGCGGCGGGAGGAGATCCTGGCATTCTTCGAGGCGGCCTTCCGGGAGAAGACCATGGCGGAGTGGGTCGCTGAGCTGGGACCGCAGGACATCTGCTTCGGTCCCGTGCTGAACCTGGCGGAAGCGTACGAGGACCCCCAGCTGCGCCACCGGGGCATGATCGCGGAGGCCGACGGGCCCGCGGGCCCGCAGCCGTACGTCGGCTGCCCGGTGAAGCTGTCGGAGACGCCCGCCGCGGTGCGGACGCCGCCGGCCACGTTCGGCCAGCACACCGGCGACGTGCTGCATCAGCTCGGCTACACCGCGGCCGACATCGCCGCGCTCCGCGCACGCGGCGCGGTCTGACACGGAGGATGGACATGGCGCGAGTGGTCGATAGCGACGCCCACGTGGTCGAGGGACGCGAGTTCCTGGCGCTCATCCTCGAGCGCTTCCCCGACAAGGTGCGCCTGGCGAACCCCGGCGAGGGCACGGCGCTCTACATCGAGGGCCGCGCCTATCCGCAGTCGAGCGGTCCCGGCGCGGGCTGCCGCGCCGAGGAGGGTATGTGCCTCGACCGCGGCGCGAACCCGTGGACGCCCGACGGCGTGCTCGCCGACGCCGACACGGAGGGCATCGACGCCATGGTGTTCTTCCCGAGCGCGGCGCTGGGGCTCCCGGGCTACGAGGATCAGCGTTTCGCCGCCGAGATGGCCCGCGCGTACAACACCTGGATCGCGGACTGGTGCGCGCGCGGCCAGGGGAGATTCCACGGCGTCGGCCTGGTGCCGATCGAGGACGTGGCCACGTCGATCTCCATCATGCGGGAGGCGAAGACGCTCGGCCTGAAGGCCGTCATGGTGCCGGCGGTGCTCAAGACGCGGAACCTCGACCACCCGGACCTGGAACCCTTCTACCGGGCCGCGGCCGACCTCGACATGCCGCTCGGCATCCACGGCGCGCCGGGCATCCACCTGCCGAACGTGGGCTCGCACCGGTTCGACAACTACCTGCAGGTCCACTGCGTGAGCTTCCCGTTCGACATGATGGTGGCGTCGACGGCGCTCATCCTCGGGGGCGTCCTCGAACGCCACCCGAAGCTGCGCGTGGCGTTGCTCGAATCCGGCGTCGGCTGGGTGCCGTATTTCATGGAGCGCATGCAGGAGCATCTGGAGAAGCGTGGGCGGCTCACCCCGGAGTGCAAGCAGGAGCCCAAGGACTACATTGCCCGGGGCCAGCTCTACGTCAGCTGCGAGCCCGAGGAGGTGGCGCTTCCGCTGGCCGTCGAGACGCTGGGCGACCATTTCATCATGTATGCCAGCGACTACCCGCACTGGGACTCGGACTTTCCGCACTCGACGAAGCCCATGCGGGCACGGCGGGACATCTCGGACGCCGTGCGCGCGAAGATCATGGGCGAGAACGCCGCGCGCTTCTACGCCCTGCCGAGCTGACGGCACGCAGCGACGCGGTCTGGCCTGGAACGACCTTGGCACACCGAACCGCCCGGGGAGCGCTTGACCTGCCCGAGGTGAGCCGCGGCGCACGACCGCCGCTGGTGGCCTCGGGCGCCGCGCGACCTGCTCCGTCGGCCACTTGATCGGAGGTTCATCGGCATGCAAGGCCTGATGCCGTGCCGCCTTCCGTCACATCCCTTCATCCGTATCGGACCGCTGTTGCCGACAACCGGCGCTGGGCGGATTTCGAGCCGCGCCCCGGCGACATCTTCATATGCACGCCGGCCAAGTGCGGGACCACGTGGATGCAGGCGATCATCGCGAGTCTGCTCTGGCCCGACGGCGCGGCGCCGGGCCCGGTACTCGAGATCTCGCCTTGGCTCGAGTTCGAGGCGTTCCCGATCGACGAAGTGCTCGCCCGGCTGGTCGCACAGACACACCGTCGCTTCATCAAGACCCATACCCCGGCGGACGGCATCCCGTTCTTTCCGGAGGCGAAATACGTCTTCGTCGCCCGCGACGGGCGGGACGCGTTCATGTCGATGTGCAACCACCTCGAGCGCTTCAAGGACGACGTCCGGGAGGGGCTGAATGCGCGCGCGGCGCAGGACGGCGTTCCGCCCATGCCCGGATGGGACGGCGACGTCCACGGGTTCTTCGCCCTCTGGCTGCCGCTGCTCGGGATGCTCGAGCACGTCGAAACCTTCTGGCGCCGCCGTACCGACCCAACGGTGCTGCTCGTCCACTACAACGACTTGAAGGCCGATCTCGCCGGGGAGATGCGACGCGTTGCCGAGTTTCTCGACATCGACGTTCCGGCCTCCCAGTGGCCGGCGGTCGTGGAGCGCTGCACGTTCGAGTCGATGCAGAACCGAGGGCCGGAGCTCGGCGCGATCGACCGCTTCTTCGACGGCGGGACCAAGGGCTTCATCTTCAAGGGGACCAACGGCCGCTGGAGAGACGTGCTCACCCGGGACGAGCTCGCGGCCTATGCCGGTCGCGTGGCGGAGGTCCTCCCGCCCGCGGGTGCCGCATGGCTCGAGGGCGGCCGGCGGGCGGCCGACCCCCGCCGAAGCTGAGCGCGCCGCCGGCGCATCCCCGATGCGACCCGCGGAGCACCTCAGCTCCGCATCCCCCGGATGCGGCGGGTCGCCAACACGCCGACCAGGACCGTCGCCATGATGGCGGCGTTCAGCAGGTACGGCGCCCGGGGTGACACCGCGTAGAGCGTCGTCCCCAGCATCGGACCGAACACGTTTCCCAGCACCGACAACCCGCCCAACAGTCCGGCGACGGCGCCCTGCTCGTCCGCCCGCACCGCCAGCGACGCGCCGGCCGCGCTACCCGGGCGCACCAGCCCGAGCCCGAGCCCCAAGATCCCGAGCGCCACGAGGGTCGTCCGGAGGTCCGTCGCGACCACCAGCAGCACGAACGCCAGCAGCACCACGGGCACGCCCCACAGGATCATGGCGCGCGCAGTCGGCCGCAGTCGCTGCACCAGGCCCAACTGTGCCACCAGTCCGGCGGCGGCGAGGGCCACGAAGCCCATGCCCGCGCGCTGCGCCGACTGCGCGGCCGTCAGCGCAAAAGTGTCCTGCAGGAAGAGCGCGAACGTGATGACCGTTGTCGCGCGCACGGCCTGCAGCGCCGCGACGATCGCGAGAAACGGCAGCACCCGGCGATCCGCGTAGCCGATCCGCCGCGGCGGCGCCGTCCGCCGCGCATGCGGCGCCTCGTCCTCCGGAAGCCGGAACCAAATGCCGAGCGCGCTGACCGCCGCCAGGGCGGCCACGAAGTAGATCGGCGCGACCAGCCCGAACGTCGCGAGGGCGGCGCCAAGGGCCGGGCCGAGCGTCTCGCCGAGGCCGACCGCGGCGCTCACCATGGCGAGCCCGGCCGCGCGCTCCGCCGGCCCGGTGCGCTCGGCGATGTACGCCTGCGACGCCGGTCCGGTGCCGGAGCCGACGAGCGCGAACACGCACCGCGACCCGACCAGCAGCGGGTACACCGCCAGGGCCGGCAGCGCGCCGGCGGCGCCGAGCTGGATCGTCGTCGCCAGCAGCGCCATGGACAGCCCGAAGCCGAGGAGCCCGATCAGAATGACGGGCCGGCGCCCCCAGACGTCGCTCCGCCTCCCCCACCACGGGCTCACGAATACCCAGATGCTGGCCGACGCCGCGAAGATGGTCGAGATGCGGAACGGCGTCAGCCCCAGCGCGCGGGCCGCCGGCGGCAGGATGGCGAACAGCATCGACTGCCCGAGCCCGATGCAGACCAGACAGAGAAAGAGGATCCGGAACGCGCGCCCGTGCGTCACATGCGAAAGACGCCGTACCGTCCGGTCCCGCGGATCGGCGCGGAGTGCACGGCCGAGAGGCAGAGCCCCAGCACGGTCCGCGTGTCACGCGGGTCGATGATGCCGTCATCCCAGAGGCGCGCGGTGGCGAAGAACGCGTACGACTCCTTGTCGATCTGCTGCTCGACCATCTGGCGGAGCGCCTTGTCGCCCTCCTCGTCGAAGGGCTGGCCGGTGCGCTCCGCGGCCTGGCGGCGGACGATGGACAACACGCCGGCGAGCTGCTCGGGGCCCATGACGGCGATGCGGTGGTTCGGCCACGAGAACACGAAGCGGGGCTCGTAGGCGCGCCCAGACATGCCGTAGTTGCCGGCGCCGTACGACGCGCCGATCATCACCGTGAGATGCGGCACGGTGCTGTTCGACACCGCATTGATGAGTTTGGCGCCGTCCTTGATGATGCCGCCCTGCTCGTAGCGACTACCGACCATGAAACCGGTGATGTTCTGCAGGAAGACAATGGGCGTGTCGGTCTGATTGCAGAGCTGGATGAACTGCGCGCCCTTCTCGGACGACTCCGAGAACAACACGCCATTGTTGGCGAGGATGCCGACCGGGTAGCCATGGATGTGAGCGAATCCGGTCACCAGCGTGGTGCCGTACGTGGGTTTGAACTCGTGGAAGCGCGAACCGTCGGCGATGCGCGCCAACACCTCGCGCACCTCGAACGGGCGCCGGACGTCGAACGACACCAGACCGAGCAGCTCGTCCGGGTCGTACCGCGGCTCCTCCACCGCCACCCGCTTCGAACGCCCGCGCTTGCGCCAGTTGAGTTGGGCCACGATCTCCCGGCCGAGCCGGATCGCGTCGTACTCGTCGGCGGCCAGGTAGTCCGACACGCCCGACACGCGGCTGTGCATCTCGGCGCCCCCCAGCGTCTCCTCGTCGACGTCTTCGTGGATGGCCATTTTCACCAGCGGCGGGCCGCCCAGGAACACCCTGGCCCCGCCCTTCACCATCACCACGTAGTCCGACATGCCAGGCACGTACGCGCCACCGGCCGTCGACGAGCCGAAGACCAGGCAAATGGTGGGAATGCGCTCGGCGGAGCGGCGCGTGATCTCGCGGAAGCCCTTGCCCCCGGGCACGAAGATCTCGCTCTGGAACGGCAGGTCGGCGCCGCCCGACTCCGTCAGGTTGACGATCGGGAGCCGATTCCGCGCGCAGATCTCCATGGTGCGGGCGGTCTTGCCCACGCTGTACGGATTGAGCGAGCCGCCGCGCATGGTCGGCTCGTTGGCCGTGATCACGCACTCCACGCCGGACACCACGCCGATCCCCGAGACGATGCCGCCGCCGAGCCCGAATTCCGTGCCCCAGGCGGCCAGCGGGGCGATCTCCAGGAACGGCGAGTCGCGGTCGAGCAGCAGCTCGATGCGCTCGCGCGCCATCAATTTGCCGCGCTGGCGGTGGCGTTCGACATACGTCGGCCCACCGCCCGCGCGCGCGATCGCGAGCTGCTCGTCCAGGTACGCCAGGGCGTCGACGAATGCCGCGCGGTTCGCCTGGTAGGCGTCGGCGCGGGGGTTCACATGGGTCGAGAGCACCTGCATCGGGCGCGCGCAGCATTACCCACTCGGCCGCGCTGGCGCCAGTGTTGGGCCACGGCGCCGGGACCCGCTACACTGCGCGCCGTGCGCCTCGCGACCTGGAACGTGAACTCCGCCCGTGCCCGCCGCCCTCGCCTGCTGGACTGGCTCGACCAGCGCCAGCCCGACGTCGTCTGCCTTCAGGAGACCAAGACGACCGACAGCGAGTTCGCCGAGGCCTTCGGCGACGATCTGGCCCAGCGCGGCTACGCCGTCGCACACCGCGGACAGAAGGGCTGGAACGGCGTCGCCGTGTTGTCGCGCGCCGGCCTGGAGCAGGTCACCGCCGGCTTCGCCGGCGAGCCGGGGTTCCCCGAGCCCGAAGCCCGGGCGGTTACGGCCGTCTGTGGCGGGCTCCGCGTGGTGTCGGTGTACGTCCCGAACGGGCGTACGCCGGACGATCCCCACTACGCCTACAAGCTCGCCTGGCTGGCCGCGCTGGAGCGCAGCCTCGCCGGACAGGCGGCGCGGGGCACGGTCGTATGCGGCGATTTCAACATCGCGCCCACCGACGCCGACGTCTTCGATCCGCAGGCCTTCGCCGGGTCCACGCACGTGACGCCCGCCGAGCGCGCCGCGCTGCGGGCGCTCGAGGACACCGGCCTGGAGGACGTCGTGCGCCGGCGCTGGCCATCGCACCGGGTGTTCACGTACTGGGACTACCGGGCGGGCATGTTCCACCAGGACCTCGGGATGCGCATCGACCTGGTGCTGGCCAGCGCCGACGTCGAGGCGCGGGTGCGTGCGGCGTGGATCGACCGCCAGGCCCGCAAGGGCGCCGGGCCGAGCGATCACGCGCCGGTCATCGTCGACCTGGACGAGGCGCCGGATGGCGAGATCGGCCCCGTGGTGCCGCCGCCGTCGGCGCCGCGCCGCCGCACCCGCTGACCAGATTGCCGGCCGGCCGGCAATGGTGCTAGCCCCGGCTCCGGAGGTGGGCACATGGCGAAGCGACCGAAGGTGTGTATCGACCGCGTGCTGCCGCAGGATTCGTTCCGGCCCCAGCGCCAGATGCGCATGCGAGGCCGCGGCCCCAGCCGTGCGGTCCTCGAGTTCCGCAAGCTCTGGGTGAACGGTTCCACGCTGCACGTGCGCTTCCTCGAGGGAACGGCGGCGCAGAAGCGTCTGGTGCAGGAACAGGCGGCCTGGTGGACGGGCCACGCCAATCTGCGGTTCGCATTCGACGACCATGCCGACGCCGAGATCCGCATCGCCTTCGATCCGGACGACGGCGCGTGGTCGTGGGTCGGCACCGACTGCCGCAAGATCCCGCAGGGCGAGCCGACGATGAACCTGGGATTCCTCGACGGCGGGACCGCCGCGCACGAGTTCGGACACGCCATCGGACTCGGGCACGAGCACCAGAACCCCCGCGGCGGCATCCAATGGAACGAGGCCGTGGTCCTGCGCGACCTCCAGGGTCCGCCCAACAGCTGGACGCCCGACCAGATCCGCCACAACGTGCTGGAGAAGTACCGCGCCGATCAGATCCGGGGCACCGATTTCGATCCCGATTCGATCATGCTCTACTTCTTCCCGCCGAGCTGGACGAAGGACGGCAAAGGCACCAAGGCCAACGAGGTGCTGTCGGGGCTCGACGAGGCCTTCATCGCCAGTGAACAGGCCTACCCGGCCACCGCCACGAAGGCGGTCACGCTGAAGGTCGACGCGCCGGCCGTGGCCGCCGACATCGGGATGCCGGGCGAGGAGGACCTCTTCACGTTCGCGGTCCGCCGCGCCGGCCGGTACGCCGTCGCCAGCGCCGGCAAGACCGACGTCGTGATCAAGCTCTTCGGCCCCGATCAGCAGACCCGGCTCATCGCGGAGGACGACGACAGCGGCTACGGCACCAACGCGCGCATCATCGCCGATCTCGGTCCCGGGCAGTACTGGGTCCAGGTCCGGCACTATCATCGCGCCCGGGGCACGGGCTCCTACCGCATCCGGGTCCGCTCCTGATCGAGGCCGACTTGCCTGGACTGACCGCCCCCCCATAGATACGGCCCCATGGCGATGACCAGCACCGCGGTGAACCAGCTCGACCATCTCGACGAAGAGCTGGAGACCATCCTCACGAGCTTCGACACCAGCTACGCCTGGCGCTATGGCAACGTGAAAGACGGTCTCCGGGACCTCTACGAGAAGGCCAAGCGCGACCAGTGGAACGGCACCACGCAGCTCGCCTGGGGGACCGAGGTCGACCCCGAGCACGGCATCCTGCCCCAGGAGCTCAACCCACTGAACGGCTACGCACCCTACGAGCGGCTCACGCCGAAGGAGAAGGACCGGCTGCGCCACGGCCAGGTCGCGCTACAGCTCTCGCAGTTCCTGCACGGCGAGCAGGGCGCCCTGATCGTCGCCTCGCAGCTGGTCGGGGCGGTGCCGTGGATGGACGCCAAGTTCTATGCCGGCAGCCAGACCATGGACGAAGCCCGACACGTGGAGGTCTTCAGCCGCTACCTCACGGAGAAGCTCGAATGGCAGTGGCCGGTGAACGAGAGCCTGAAGGAGCTGCTCGACGCCACCATCACCGACGGCCGCTGGGACTTCAAGTACCTCGGCATGCAGATCATCATCGAAGGGCTCGCCATGGCGGCGTTCGGCAACCTGCACCAGATCACGCAGGAACCGCTGCTGAAGGACCTGGTGAAGTACGTCATGCGCGACGAGTCGCGGCACGTCGCCTTCGGCGTGCTCTCCCTCCGCGACTACTACGACGACATGCCGGCGCCCGAGCTGCGCGACCGGGAAGATTTCATCATCTATGCCTGCGAGCTGATGCGGAACCGGCTGGTGGGCGACCAGATCGCCGACGCCATGGGCTGGGACCGTGACGAGGTGAAGGACCTGGTGCTGGCCTCGCCGCCGGCGCAGATGTTCCGGCAGATGCTGTTCGCGCGGGTGGTACCGAACCTGAAGCGCCTGGGGCTGATCACGCCGCGGGTGCGAGAGGCTTTCGGCACCCTCGGCATCATCCAGTTCGAAGACGCCGACCCGGAGGCGCAGGACCGCGAGCTCGGGTTCGCCTGACCGGCCCCCCGGGCCGGCCTATCGCGCCCGCCGCAGGCGAATCGTGTACTGGCCGATTACGGCGCCGGGCACGCCGTCGCGGAGCATGCGCCAGCGACCGCGGAGCCTGCTTGGCCTCCCGGCGCGGTCGGCCACGATGCGGACCGGGCTGACCGGCTCGAGCGTGAAGCTCGGCCCGCTGGTCCCGGCGAGTTCGGCGACCCGGCCCGCGACGAGCGATTCCAGCTCGACCTGGGCGGCGGCGGTGAGCACGCCCACGCCGTTGCGCCGGCGGCCTCGCGGGCGACGCCAGCTGCCGCTCAACGTGGCGCCGTCACCGGTCGTGGCCCAGGTTCCCGCCCCGAGCCGGACCGTCCATTCGAGCGGGGCGAGCCGGGCGCGGCGTACCCCGCTTCCCAGCCTCACCCGATCCGGCCCCGTGAGACGGGCTTCGGCCGCCGGCGCGACGTCGTCCGGCAGCGTAAACTGCGACAAGAAATCCCAGGCCACCCTCGCCAAGACGTAGTCGTCGTTCAGGTAGAGGACGTGCCCGTCGAACGCGGCGCCGGGGAAGGCCCGCGCGGTCACGCTGCACAGCCCCACCTGTATGCCCTTGGCGCAGCTCGTGTCGATCTCGCACCGACTCCGCCCGCTGACGTCGACCAGTTCCGGGGCGCCGGCGCCGCAGCCGTTGATCTCGCGCCAGTACCCGAACGTGGTCGCGGCCGAGCCGAAGCCGCCGTCATAGCGCACCAGCATGTCCGTGAGCCCCATCACCGTGAGCACCGGGATCGATCGCGACGGCTGACAGCCCACGGCCGGCACGTCGGCCAAGGGAAACGCCATCGGCGCCGCCGCCGCGAACACGTCGGCGGCGTCACAGGCGAGCCGGTGGCTCATCGCGCCGCCGTTCGACAAGCCAGTTGCATAGACGCGCCGCCGGTCGACGACGACTTCGGCCGCCACGGCGTCCACCACCGCCCGGATGAAGGCGACGTCGTCGACGCCCTGGTTGCCGCAGCAGAGCTTCGCGTTCCACGCGTTCATCACCCCGTCGGGATAAACGACGGCAAAGCCGGCGGCGTCGGACACCGCCGCCATGCCGGAGATGCCCCGCTGCTGGACGGCGTTCGAGGTGAAGCCGTGGAGGTCCACCACCAGCGGCACCGGCGTGGCGCCACCGTACCCGGGCGGCAGGTGCAGCAGATAGCCGCGGTCGAAGCCGCCGAAGGGGAGCGAGCGTTGGTAGTCGCCCGGCGCCAGCTGCGCGCGCGCCGGGGAGCCGACGCAGGTGAGGAGCACGAGAGCGAGGAGCCACCGCATGACCCGGAACGGTACCCGATCCCCGGTCAGAAGCCCAGCATCTTCGCCACGTACTGGATCATCACCTCGTCCGCGCCGCCCCCGATGGACATGAGCCGGGTGTCGACGAAGGCCCGGCCCGCCACGCTCTCCTTCATGTACCCGAATCCGCCGTGGAGCTGGATACAGGTGTCGGACACGAAGCGCGCCATGCGACCCGAGAAGAGCTTGGCAAGCGAGATCTCCTTGGTGGCGTCCTCACCCGCCACCCGCTTCCGCACGCAGAGGTTGGTCAGCTCCCGCGCCGCCACGATCTGGGTCAGCATCTCGACGAACTTGAACTGCGTCACCTGCATCTTCGACAGCGGCTTCTTGAAGACCACGCGCTCCTCGCAGTAGCGCTTGGTGGCTTCCCAGAGCGCCTCGGCGCTGCCATTCATGCTGACGCAGGCCACGAGCCGCTCGTCCTGGAACTGCATCATCTGTTGCTGGAACCCGCGACCGATCTCGCCGATGGTGTTGGCGACCGGCACCCGGACGTTGTCGAAGAAGAGCAAGCCGGTGTCCGACCCCCAGTTCCCGATCTTGTCGAGGAGCTGGTAGCTGAAGCCCGGGGAGGAGGTCGGCACCACGATCTGCGAAAACCCGCCGTAGCCCGCTTCCGGGTCGGTGACCGCGAGCAGGCAGAGCCAGTCCGCGGTGGCGGCGTTCGTGATGTAGATCTTGCTGCCGTTGATGACCCAATCGTCCCCGTCGCGGACCGCGCGCGTCTTGATGGACGCGACGTCGGAGCCGGCGTCCGGTTCGGTGACGGCGATGGCCGACACCATCTCCCCCGCGATGGCGGGCACCAGGTAGCGGCGCTTCAGCTCGTCGGACCCGAACTGGTGCAGCGACGGCGTTGCCATGTCCGTATGCACGCTGATGCCCATCGCCACGCCGGCGTTGTCGCAACGCCCGATCTCGTCGAACATGACGGCGGTGTAGCTCCAGTCGAGCCCCGCCCCGCCCCAGCGCGGCTCGTAGCGCAGGCCGAGCATGCCCAGGCCGCCCATGGTGCGGTAGAGCGACTTGTCGAGCCGGCCCATCTGATCGAACTCGCGCGCGCGCGGCACCAGCTCCTCCTGGACGAAGCGGCGCACGGTCTGGCGGAAAGCCTGATGCTCGGGGCTGCCGTAGAGATCGTCGACCATCGGCCGGACCTTAGCGGCATGCCAGCGTCCGTGCCAACACCGGCGGCCCCCGCGCCTTGCGCCGCGCCCCGGCAGGCGCTAGGGGGCGCCCGATGGAACACGTGCTCGTCTACCACAACCCCGGCTGAGGGAAATCGCGCGGCGCGGTGGACATCCTCCGCGAGCGCGGCGTCGAGTTCGACGTCATCGAGTACCTGCAGCAGCCCCTCGACCGGCCCACGTTCGAGCGATTCTTGCGGCTCCTGGCCGGCCCGCCCGGCGACCTGGTCCGCAAGGACAAGCGGTTCGCCGCCCTCGGCCTGCAGGCGGCCGACTACACGACCCGCGAGCAGGTCATCGACCTCCTCCTGCAGCACCCGGAGCTGATGGAGCGCCCGGTGGTGATCCGGGGCGATCGCGCGATCATCGCGCGGCCGTCGGAGCGGGTGCTCGACCTGTTCGACGACGCCTGAGTCAGTCGTCGTCGAACACCCGCGGCGTGACGGCCAGGTGGAAGCCGTTCCACCGACGCGGGGCACGGTCGTGAGGCGGCAACGGCCAGGGCTGACGTCCCTCGGCGGCCGCGCGCTCGGCGTCCGGCACGACGGCCGACAACGGCGACGCCAGCTTGGCGTTCGGCGCCGCCCCGTCCACCCGCAGCACGCTGCCGGAGACGAACGCGGCGGCCGGCGACAGGAGGAAGCAGATCGCCGCCGACACCTCCGACTCGGTCCCGACGCGCTGCATCGGCACCGCCAGCTTGAGGACCCGCAGGAACCCCTGCATCCACTCCGGATACGTGTCCATGCCCGACGAGGCGATCCATCCCGGCGCGACCGCGTTCACCCGCACCCCCGACGTCCCCCACTCCACCGCCGCCGTCTCCGTGAAGCTCACCATGCCGGCACGCGCAGCGCCCGAATGGCCCATGCCCGGCATGCTGCCCCACATGTCGGCGACGATGTTGACGATCGCGCCGCCGTGGTCCGCCATCCACTGCGTGTAGCACTCGCGCGCGCAGAGAAAGCCGCCCGTCAGGTTGGTCCGGACGACGGTCTCCCACCCCTTCTGCGTGATGCTGGCAAGCGGCGCCGCGAACTGGCCGCCGGCATTGTTCACCAGCCCGTCGATGCGCCCGGTGCGCTCGAGCGCGCCCGCGACCATCGCCCGCACCTGCGCCTCTTCGCGGATGTCGCACGCGATGGCGTGCGCCGTGCCGCCCGCCGCACCGATCTCGCCGCAGACCGTGTCCAGGCGCCCGGGTGTGCGACCGACCAGCACCACCGTCGCGCCGAGGCTCGCCAGCTCGTGCGCCGTGCAGCGCCCGATGCCGCTACCCCCACCCGTGACGATGTGGGTGTCGCCGGCGAAGAGCCCGGGCCGGAAGATCGAGTCGAACCGCATGCCGCACTTAGCACCGCACGGCCGGTGCCGCGCAACGGCCGGGACACCCCTCGACCGCGGCGGTGTCCCCTTCCCGATCGCCGCGGCCCGGCTTTGGAACGCTATCCCGTCTGGCCGAGCCAGTGGGCGCAGGACCTCAGCTTGATCGCTGCCTTCTCCTTCGCGGGATCGTTCTCGTTGAAGCCGGCCTTGGAACTCTTCGATTTGACCAGGTCAACTCCGTCGATCCTGTGGAACAAGGCGACGAAGCGGGCGTCCTGGTTGTCGCGACAAGCGACCTGGGCGGCGTCGACCCCGATGAGCTTGTCCTGTCCGCATGCCTTGGCCAGGTTGCGTCCCGCAACGACGCCGGTCGATACCCCTTGAACCGGGAGCGGGTTCAGGTTCTGATCGAAGGCGAGGGCGTTGATGACGCAGAGACCGTCTTCGGCGTGAGCCGAGGTGCCCAAAGGCAGCGCCACTACCAACGCGATCAATAGGTAGCTCGTGTAGGTCATGTCTTCCCTCCCACTCGGCGTGCGTTGCTGGATGCTCGAATCACAGAACCGTCACAGAGGCTACGCGACCGACACCGTCCACGCAATTCCCGACAGGGACCGAGCGGGGCGTCGCGTCGCAGCGCATCAGTCGGCAACCGATCTCGCAGCCACGCGGAGAGGCGCGGCTGCGGTCGGGCGGAGCAGACGTGCCGTCCTGCTCGCAGTCGCGCTCCTTGTCGCACCGTGGGCGGGGTGCCGATGGCCGGCCGACGATGCCGGCCGGAGCGCATCCCCCAACGTCATCCTCATCTCGATCGACACCCTTCGCGCCGATCGACTTGGAAGTTACGGCTATCGCTTGCCGACGAGCCCCCGCATCGACCACCTCGCCGAGCAGGGCGTCCGCTTCGACGACGTGACGGTCCCCTGGCCCCGGACGTGGCCGTCGATGGCCTCGATGTTGACCGGCGCCTACCCCGCCACCAACGGCGTTGCGTTTCGTCCCCGACGGCCCTTGCCGAGGGAGAACGAGACTTTGGCAGAAGCATTGCGGGACGCCGGCTTCGCGACGGCGGCAGTCGTCGCGAATGTGAACGTCGGCCGCCGGTTCGGATTCGACCAAGGCTTCGATCATTTCGTCGAGTCCTGGGCGGAGGAGGCTCGCCGCCAGACGGGATCGCCGGACCTGGACCTCACCCCCGGCCGCGTGAAGGCCTTCACCAACGCGAAGATCGTCACGGACGAAGCCGTTGGGCTGATCGAGATCCTCACCGCACGCGCGCCGTTCTTCCTGTGGCTGCACTACATGGACACGCACGGGCCATATCTTCCCCCCGACGAATACTCCGCACTGTGGCCAGACGAGTACGCGCGGAACGACGTGCCTCTCCATCGGATTCCACACTACCAACGACAGTTCCGGGACGGCGTCCCCATCGTCGATTTGGGCCACTACGAAGCGCAGTACGACCGCGAGATCCGCTACGTCGACGCAGAAATCGGTCGTCTGCTGGAAGAGGTGCGACGGCGTGGGCTCACCGCCGAGACCCTCGTCGTCCTGACTGCCGATCACGGCGAGAGCTTGACCGAGCACGGGGACTTCCTGAGTCACGGCGGGTCACCCTACCAGCCGGGCGCGCGCGTCCCCTTGCTGCTGGTGCTTCCCGGGCGGCTGCCGGCCGGGCGCGTCGTCGATGCTCCGGTGGGTCTCATCGATCTCAAGCCGACGGTGCTCGATCTGGTGGGACTCTCCCCCAGTCCGGCAACGCAAGGACGAAGTCTCGTTCCGACGATCGACGAAGCCGCGGCGCCGTCCGAGTTCATCTTCATGGAGGCCGGCTGGGACACTCCCACCCAACTCGTCGTCCGCAGCGGACGATGGAAGCTCGTCCATCTCCGGGCACCGGGCGATCGCCGGCGTTTCAAACGCGAAGCGTTCGAGCTCTACGACCTCGAGGCGGACCCCGCCGAAACCATCAACGTCATTCGCGAGCATCCAGCGGTCGACCACGAGCTTCGCGCCCGCCTCGACCATTGGCTCGACACCACGCCTCGCTACGCCGGCACGCCCGAGGGCACCGCGACCATCGACGCAGGAACGGGCGAGATGCTCCGGGCGCTCGGCTATGCCGACTCACACTGAGGCCGTCGCTCCGGGGGACGAGGATATCGAGCGCGCCGCGGCATGGGGAGCCCCGGAGCGATCTACGCTGTCCCCACGGAGTCCGCTTTCAGCGCGACCACGACACGTCCGGGGGGCAGCACCACCACCACGCTTCCCGCCGGTTGCGACCTGCTCTCCGCCTACGCGGCCGCGCGATGCCGCCTCGAGTTGCTCGCGGGCGCAGTCACGGCGAACGACGGCGGCGCGCTCGAGTCGCCGGGCGCCGCCGCGGTGGCACTGCCAACCGCGCTCCGACGGCTCGCCGCCGGCCGCACAGTGGCAACGCCTCGCGCGCTGCGCGATCCTAGGGGAGTGAGGCGTGCGGACCCGATACGGGCAATCCTGATCGCCGCCTGCGCGGTCGCGTGTGCGGGGATTCGACGCGCATCGCCGCCGACGCCCTCGGCGTGCGTCGCGCCGGCGCGCTGGATGGCGCCGGCGACACGGCGCGAGCGCCCGGCCGCCGACGTCATCGCCCGCGCCGCGCGGGCCCGCATCGTGCTGCTGGGCGAGCACCACGACCATGCGGATCACCACCGCTGGCAGCTCCACACGCTCGCCGCCCTCGCCGCGCGGCGCCGGAGGCTGGTGATCGGTTTCGAGATGTTCCCCCGCCGCGTGCAACCGGCCCTGGACCAGTGGACGGCGGGAGGGCTCGACGCCGCCACGCTGCTGCGCGAGGCCGACTGGCACCGGGTCTGGGGCTTCCCGCCCGACCTCTACCTGCCCCTGTTCGAATTCGCGCGCCTGAACCGCGTGCCCATGCGGGCGCTCAACGTCGACCGCGACCTGGTGACGCGCGTCGGGCGCGAGGGGTGGGTCGCCGTGCCCATGGCCGCCCGGGAAGGTGTGGGTAACCCGGCGCCGCCGGCGCCGGCGTACCGCGCCGCCCTCGACGCCATCCTGTCGGCCCACGGCGCCGGCGCGGATCTCGATCCCGAGGCACGGCAGCGCTTCGTCGACGCGCAGCTCCTCTGGGACCGCGCGTTCGCCGAGGGACTCGCGGCGGCGGCGCGTGACGAGCCGGACGCGCTCGTGGTCGGGATCGTCGGCAGCGGCCACCTGGAGCACCGCTGGGGCGTGCCGCATCAGCTGGCCGCACTCGGCATCCGCGACGTCGTGGTGCTGCTGCCCTGGGATACGCGCCGCGGCTGCGACGGCCTGGCGCCCGACCTGGCCGACGCGGTGTTCGGCATCCCACCCGACCCGGAAGTGAGGGCGGCGCGCCCGCAGCTCGGCGTGACGCTCGCCCCAGCCACGGGAGGCGCCCGCATCGCCGCCGTCACGCCGGGGGGCGTCGGGGCCCGTGCGGGGCTTCGGCGCGGCGACCTGGTGGTGGAAGCCGCCGGCGCAACCATCAGCGGCCCGGCCGACCTGCGGGCCGTCGTCGAACACCAGGCGCCCGGGACCTGGCTGCCGCTGCGCATCCGGCGCGGTGGCGTCGCGCGGGAGATCATCGCCCGGTTCGGACGGCCCGCGTGACGCGCGGGTGCTGCAGCCTGCTCGTCGCCGTCGCCGCGTGCGCCGCGCTCGCCGCCGACGCACCGCTGCACCACGACCTCACGGTGACGCTCGACCCGACCAGCCGCACGTTCCGCGGTGTCGACCTCGTCACCCTCACACGCGCCGGCCCGTCGATGTTCGCGCTCGATCCGATCTTCACCGTGGACCGGCTCATGGTGAACGGACGCCCGCAGGACGTCGTGGCGCGTGACGGCCACGTGCTCGTCACGCTCGACGACCGCGACGCACAGGCGCTGCGCATCGAGTACCATGGCACGGTGCCTGCCGCTCCCGCAGCCGGCGGGCCGACCGGCCCGGTTTCAGGCGTCGAGGGCACGTTCCTCCCCGACGCGGGCTGGTTCCCGAACTTCGGCGGGCCCGTCACCTACGCAGTCGCGCTCGATCTCCCCGACCCGCAGCGAGCGGTCACGTCGGGGCGGCTCACCGCCGAAACCACCGCCGGCGGGCGCTACCACGCGTCCTTCGCCGGCGAGGCGCCCCCGGGCGATCTCGCGCTCTTCGCCGGGCCGTGGCGCATCAGCGAACGCATCCACCGCGGCTGGCGCGTGCGCACCTATTTTCACGAGGCCGTAGCCGACCTGGCCGACACCTACTTGGACAAGACCCTGAGCTACTTGGACCTCTACGACGGCTGGATCGGCACCTATCCGTATCCGGGCTTCGCCGTCGTCTCCGGGCCGTTCCCTGTCGGCCTTGGCTTCGCGGGCATCACGTACCTGGGCACGCAGGTGATCCGCCTCCCGTTCATCCCGGACACTTCGCTGGCGCATGAGGTCCTGCACTCGTGGTGGGGGGCGGGAGTCCGCCCCGCGGATGACGGCAACTGGGCCGAAGGGCTCACCACCTTCATGGCCGATTACACCTTGCGCGAGCGCCGCGGCCCCGATGCCGCGCGCCAGGATCGGCTGGCATGGCTCCGCGAGTTCGCCGTGCTGCCCGCATCGGAGGACCGGCCGCTGTCGGCATTCCGGGGCCGGGAGCACACGGCGTCGCAGGCCACCGGCTACCACAAGGCGGCCTTCGTCTTCGAGATGCTGCGCGACGAGATCGGCGCGGACGCCTTCACGGCCGGGGTGCAACGATTCTGGAACGCGCATCGCTTGCGGACCGCCGGGTGGAGCGACCTCGAGGCCGCGTTCTCGGACGCCGCCGGGTTCCCGCTGCACGACTTCTTTGCCCAGTGGGTCCACCGGGCGGGCGCGCCCACCCTTGGCGTGCGTGATGTGCGGCGCGACGGCGCGCGCGTCGCTTTCACGATCACCCAGAGCGAGCCGCCGTACTCGCTGGCGGTCCCGGTCGCGATCGAGACGCCGGGTGGTACCGTGGCGCGCACCCTGCGGCTGCATCGCGCCGCGAGCGAGCATGCGGTCGAGGCGCCGGCAGACGCGCAGGCGCTCCTGATCGATCCCGACCTGCGCGTGTTCCGCCGCCTGGCGCCGGACGAGATCCCCCCGATCATCCGCAGCGTGGCATTCGACCCGGCCGCCGCCACCGTCGTGGCCGCGACGGACCCCGCGGCCCGCGGCGCCGCGCGCGTGGCGGCGGCGGCGCTGTTCGAGCGCGAGCCGGCCGTCCGGGACGCCGGGACGCCCCTGCCCGACCACGCGGCGTTCATCGTCGGGATCACGAGCGAGGTGGCCGTGCTGCTGGCGACGGCCGGCCTCGACGGCCCCCCCGCCCGGGTGGCCGGCCGCGGGACCGCCCGTCTCTGGGCGGCGCGCCGGCGGGACGACGTCCCGCTGGTCGTCCTGGCGGCGGACGACACCGGCGCCCTGGTCGCAGCCACCCGCCTTCTGCGCCATTACGGGCGTGAGAGCTTCGTGGTTTTCGCCGGCGCGCGAGCGGTCGATCGGGGGCTCTGGTTGCCCGCTGCGAGCCCGCTGCGCGTTGAACTCGCGGCGGATGCCCCGACGCCCGAGCGATCCGCGGTCTCAGGCGGGCCCTGACGGCCCGCCGTCGACGGGCGGCTCGG
The DNA here is from genome assembly GCA_963851365.1 of uncultured delta proteobacterium. GTDB lineage: Bacteria > Desulfobacterota > Binatia > DP-6 > DP-6 > CAVQLX01. Next base: position 983,951 of record CAWKPA010000005.1, read on the forward strand.
CGTACCGTGACCGCGGACGCCGCCTCGACCCGGGCATACCCGGCGCCGGCCGCCACAGCGTGCCCGCCACCAGGACGGTCATCGCCGCCAACGTGATCTGGAGGCCGGCGAACCCCGCCAGCTTGAGGTAGGCGAACGCGGGATGGACGTAGCGGATGAGCCAGCCTGCCGCCTCGTCCGCCAGCGCCGCGGCAAAGGACACCACAACCAGCAGGGCTTTCACCGATCCGCCGAGGGGCACGAACAGCACCAGGTGCGTCATGGTGAGCAGCAGGATGCCCATGGCGAAGAGGTGGAAGTGCGAGATCTCGAGCAGCACCTTGAACGAGCGCGGTTGCGAGAACGCGGCCTCCGACCCGAGGTAGTGCTCGACCACCGACGCATAGGAGAATCCCATCTGGGTGAAGAACAGCAGCGCGTTGGTCACCCAGAGGAGTGCGACGTACACCAGGAACGCGGCCAGGATCAGCCGGAGGAGCCGGTTCTGCCGCCACTCGCCGGTGACGACGAAGCGCATCAGGGGGCCCCGCCGGCATCCGGCCGCATCACCAGCGCATAGAGGGCCGCGATCTTGCGCAAGCCGCCGGCGATGGCGTTCGCGGTCAGGGTGGCGCCGGTGATGCCGTGAACGTCGCGGCCGAGCCGGAAGCCGCCCTCGCCGGGCTTCCGTCCCTGGAACTGCCCGAGCCAGCTCTCGCGGGGCGCGTATTCGGACGGTTCGTAGAACGCCAGCATCACCACCCGCTCGATAGCCCCGTCCGGACGCAGCACGGCCATGAACGCCTCAGGGAGGGTGCGGACGACGTGCGAGTCCATGACCGCATATCCGATCACCTCGCCGCCTCGGAGCCCCCGATAGTAGGTGAACATCTTCGAGTCGAGCTCGACACCGGCCCGCTTGAGGTCCGCCATCTGCGCGTCGGTCAGGAAGGCGGTGCGCTTGTCGACCGCAGTCCCTTCGGGAAAGGCGACGGCGAGCGCTTCGTCCTTCGCCAGGTAGACCTCGGCGCGCGCGCCGCGGGCGGCGCACACGGCGGCGAGCACCAGTCCCGCCACCCGCAGTCCCTGGGGGCGGCCGCGCGCCAGCCGCGTCAGAACACGAACCCCACGCCGACGTTCACGTCGGCCGGGCGCTCGCCCTCGGCGAGGGTGAAGTTGCGGTAGTCGAGCTTCAGCACGACCTGCGGGTGCGGCTTGTACGAGATGCCGGCCGTGAAGAGCTGCGTGTCCTGCGACTTGTCGGGCCGGAAGCCGGCCGGCACGCGATCCTGGGGATTGTAGCGCTCATAGCGGAAGAAGGGCTGCAGCGATTGGGTCGGCAGGTTCGGGAAGAAGATCGGCATGAAGTCGTAGGCCGCTTCGACGTAGTAGCCGTAGAACTGGCTGCCGACCGGTTCCTGCAGCTGGCGGCTGATCTGCGCTGCGTCGGCGAGGCTGCCGAAGGCGTAGAGGCCGCGCAACCAGATGCCGTACCAGTTGTACTGCAGGTGGAGGTCGCTCAATCGCAGGAACCCGCCGACGTTCTGCCCGGCGAACTGCTGGTCCTGGGACGTATCGCCCATGAACGTCGACATGCCGACGAGCAGCCCCGGAACCTGGTTCGGCGTGTAGTCGAGCCGCGCGCTCCACGCCAGGTCTTCGGCGATCGCCCGATTGCCCGACTGCCGCCCGCCGCGGATACCGCTGGAGCTGAAGCCTTCGGCATCCAGACTGGTGCTGACGTAGGTCCGGTACTCGAGATCGGGGTGCCACAGGTTGCCGAAGATGCCGGTGCCCAGCTCGCGCCAGGTGGTCGGAATGATGGTGCGCTCCACCTCCGGGCGGAAGTTGCCGAAGAAGTAGACCGGCTCGTGGATCTCGTTGATGAAGCCGAGCGGCATCAGGACTAGACCGACGCGGGCGTTCAACCAGTCCCATCCGAGGAAATCGAGGTACCCGAACTCGAGAGACACGGAGCCGTTCGACGCGCTCACCGTGGCGTTGGTGGTGGCGTGCTCGAACTCCACCTCGGTGTTCATGATGATCCGGTCGGTGAACTTGTAGCCCGTGTAGAGAACGAATCGCAGCGCGTCGGCGTTGTCCGTGCCCTCGTCGTCCGGCAGGACCTTGCTGTAGTAGCCCTCGCCGTAGCCGCCGAGCGAGAGGCCGCGCTTCACCTGGTAGACCTTCGAGGCCGCGGGCCCGAGCCCGTAGAAGCTCTTCAGCTCCTTGTTCTCGGGCAGGAAGATGTTCTCCTTCAGCTGCGCGACCTCCTCGGTGAGGACGTCCACCTTTCGCGCCGTCTCGGTCTCGCCGGCCTGCGGCCGCGACGGTGGCGACGATGCGGTGGCCGCAGGGGGCGGTGCGCCGGGGGCCGGCGCAGGGGTGGCGGCGCGCTTGCCCGTCCCCTTCTGCATCGCCTCGCGCTCCCGCTGCAGGGCACGGCGCTCGTCCCGCACCGCGCGCAACTCGCCCTCGAGCTCCTCGATGAGCTGCGCGGCCCGGCGCTTCATCGCGTCGATATCTTCCGCCGCCGCGGGCCCCGTCCCCAGCGCCATGAGCATCGCCACGGCGGCCCCGAGCGGCCGGAGCCGTGCCCGATCCCGGCATACTGCCCGCGTCATCATCGCCCCCCCGCGTCGGTCAGCCGCACCCCAGCGGCCACGTCGCTCTCGAAGTCCACGCCGTCGGTGACGCCAAGACGGACGACATTGCCGGGCTCGAGCGCAACGAGGAGCCCGTCCGCATCGGCGTGCGCCAGCACGGCCCGCGCGCCGTCCGTGCCGAGCACGACCGCCGCGGTGGAGAGCGCGTCGGCCGCCGTGGCGGACGCCGCCACGACCGTGGCGCTCACCAGCGCATCGGCCGGCCGACCCGAGCGCGGATCGATGATGTGCCCGCGGCGGGTATCGCCGTCCATGGCGTACTGTTCGGCGTCGCCGGACGTCGACACCGACGCTTCGCCGATGGTGACCACCCCCAACCGCTCGCCGGAGCGCCGCGGGTGGCGCACGGCAATCCGCCAGCGGCCGCCCTCCGGCGGCGTCCCGAGCGTCGCGATGTTGCCGCCGAGGTCGAGCCAGGCCGAGCGCACGCCCCGCGCGCGCAGGACGTCGCGAGCGCGATCGAGCGCATAGCCCTTGCCGATGCCGCCCAGATCGACCTGGGCCGACGGGTCGGCGAACGCGATGGTGCCGGCGCCGGCGTCGACTTGAATAGACCGCCAGCCGGCAATGTGCGGGGCCGACCCGGCTGCGGGGACCTGCGGGCGATGGTCGATGAAGCCCCAGGCCCGCACGACGGGCAGCACCGTCACGTCGAAGGCCCCGCCGGTGGAGCGACTGACCTCCAAGCTGCGCGCGATGACGTCGGCGACGCGAGGATCGACCCGCACGGGACCCCGCGCCGCCTCGCGGTTGACCCGGCTCACGTCGCTGTCGGGACGCTGCACGGCCAACAGCCGATCCAGGGCGCGCATCTCCGCGAGCGCCGCGTCGGCGGCGCCGCGAGCGGAGGCGAGGTCCCCGGCGTCGTACACCCGCACCTCGGCGAACGTCCCCATGACGTACTCCCGCGTCGTGACTGGGGCTGCCGGCGACGGAGCGGCCCATGCGGACAGACCGGCGAGTGCGCTCACCCAAATGAGAATGGATTTCAAAATCACCGCGCCCCCGGTATCTCGTCGGCCTCCGCCCTGTCAAGGGTTGCCCCACCCGACCTGCCGAATCGACGCAACTGCGGCGGCAAGCGCCCGAAACACCAGGCATCGACGCATCGCGACTTGACCATCGCCACCATGCGGGGATAGCAAACGCCATGGCGCGGGTTGCCCGCGTGGTCCGGCATTCGACCGCCGTGCTCGCGTTCTGGGTCGGCGTCGGGATGGCTGCGGTGCCCTTTCCAGGCGACATCCGTCGGCAGGACATCGACACTGGTCCGACCCGCCATGCCGTTTGGCTCGACCTCGAGGGCGACGGCGACGCCGACCTGGCGCTCGCCGACCCCCGTCGGGTCGTTCGCGTATTGCGCGACGACGGCGGCTCGTTCGTCGAGCTTGGGGGCATGCCGTCGCTCTTCGGCGGTGGCCACCGCCTCGCAGCCGGCGACCTCGACGGCGACGGCGCGCCGGACCTGGTGGCGTGCAGCCGCCGGGCGAAGCGTCGCCGGGGTGCCGGCGGTTGCACCATTCTCCTCAACCGCATTCGCGCGTCGCGGGCCGAACCCTTCGAGGTGATGACCCTCGACCCCGCCGTCGCACCCGCCGCGCCACGGCTGTTTCCGCTGCTCGCCGACCCGGACGCCGACGGCGATCTCGACGTTCTGCTCTTCCCGCAAAAGAGCAAGGCTCGCCCGGTCCTGCTCCGCAACGACAGCGACGGCGCGGCGCTCACATTCGCGACCGGCGACGCGACGGGCCTCTCGGCGGCGACGCGCGTCCTCGACATCGCCATCGTCGATCAGGAGGGACGCGGGACGACGCTGTGGGTGAGCCGCCGAAGCGAGCCCGCCCTGGTGCTCGAGATCGACCCGGCGACGGGTCTTCATCACGACGTGGCGGCTGCACGGGGACTGTCCCCTCGCTCGACGCGGGGCGGTCTCGTGGCGGCGGCCGACGTCGATGGTGACGGCCTGCGCGACGTCGTCGCCGTCGCGGCCGGTCAACGAACACGGATGTTTCGGCGCAATGACGACGAGACCTTCACCGAGCAACGCCTAGACTCGGTCTCCTCGAAGGGGGCCGCCGCCGTCGTTCTCGACGACTTCGACCGTGATGGCCGCCGGGATTTGCTCGTGGTGCGCAAGCGGGGCAGGACCCAGCTCTTCCGCAACACGTTCGGCGCGCCGTCCCTTGTCACGGACGTGAGTCGCGCGGCTGGCATCGGCGGGCGCGGCGTCGCCGCCGGAACGTTCCATCGCAGCGGGGAATGCGATGATGCCGTCGACCTCGTCCTGGCCACCGGCGGGCGCGCGCGGAGCCGCGTCCATCGCTTCCCCGACGACTCCGCGTCTCGGACCACCCCGCCCGACCGACCACCAGCGGCGAGGGGATGCGTACGGGGCACGGAGGGCGACGACGAGCTGGAAGGACATCGCGTCGCAAGCGTTCTCACCGGAGGGGGAGGCGACGATCGCCTGATCGCCCGCGCCGGCGTCACCGTGATGACCGGAGGACCCGGGCGTGACGAATTCGAGGCGCGCGGTGGGTTCGCCATCATTCGCCTGCCGCGCGGCGACATCGCTCCCGGCGAGCGGATCCATTGTGGTCTCGCCGACGCAATCTGGGTGGACACGACGCTCTCACTCGCGCAGCTCCAGGCCGCAGGCGTCGAATTCGACCACTGCTTCGAGGACGGCGGCTGCGCTGAGCCGGACGACGACCTCGACATCGGATGCCATGGCGGCGACTCGCGGTTGCGGGTGACGAACACTGGCCAGTCGTCCCCCTATGTACTCATGAAGATGGGGCTCGAGCTCGGATTCGCGGCCGTGTACGGACGTGGCTTCGGCACGTGCGCCAACAGCAGCGACTGCTACGCCATCGGGCTCGACGTCTGTCGCGATGCGTTCGGCAACCTCCCGAGCCCGCCTGCTGGGGGCAAATGCTACCCCTCGGACTTCGACGGGCTCGAAGGGCCCGTCGCGGAGTGGTGTCACGATCCCTTCTGGGCGCGGGCCCGCTACGAGCAGGTGCGGACGATGAACGACGCCGAGGGACGACGGCTCGTCATTCCCGTGGTGGTGTGGTTGATACGCTCCGAAGCGGCCACGGACGGCGGCGGTTGCACCGTCGATGGCCAGGACGGGCCCGCATCGATCGCGGCCTGGCACGACTCGCTGACGACCGGCATGGGCTCGACGATGGCGCTGTTCGCCACCTGGGGGATCGGCTTCGACTACGCCTTCCGCCGTCTCGAGGTGCCGCCCGACTCGCCGTTCGTCGTCGACCCCGAGGACGACAGCTGCCGGGTGCAGCTCGCCTACACCCCGGGGAGCGACGACGCGAATGCCAGCCGCACCATCAAAGAGCTGCTGCTCGCATATCCGAACGCGTACCGACCAGGACAAGTGAATGTCTATCTCAGCGATGTGCCCCCGGCGGGGCAGAGCTCAGGGTCCGGCGTGAGTTGGTCGGATCCAGCCAAGTTCATCGTGCTCTATGGAACGGCTGGGGCGCTCGCCCACGAGATCGGTCACGAGATCGGCCTGCCGCATCCCTACAGCAGCAACCTCTCGGCGTCGGGCACGGAGCCCGAGGAGGCCGAATCGCGCGACTCGTGGACGCGCCGGCCGTTCCCCGATCCGACCACGAATCGCCTCGCCCTCTGCAACGGCGACGCGTTCTGCAATGCCGTCGATGCGCCGCCGGGCGCGTGCCGCAAGGGGCCGGGCGCCATCTTCGGCTTCTGTCAGAACCTGAAAAAGGATTGCGCCGAGAACGGCGACGGAATCTGCGACACGCCGTGGGACGCCACACCGTGCTTTCAAGGCATCGGGCCGCGGCTACTCGACGCGTGCGGCGTGGACGACGACTGCCACGCCACGAGCACGTTCCGCGGCACCTCCTACCTGACCGAATGCGTCTCGGGACGGTGTCGCCGTGTCGATTGCGCGAGTAACGCCGACTGCGGTGGCGACTCCTGGTGTGCCGGAAGCTACTGCGTCAATCACAAGGACGGCTTCGAGGCCTGCTGCGATCTTCACACGGACCGGCGCGCAGGATTCGTGCACAACGCCTGCTGGGAACGGCGGCCGAACGGCGCGGTCGTACCTGTACCCGGCGTCGGCGATTCCACCACTTGGCCGCTCCAGCAGAACGTCATGGGCTACCACAAGCCGCGCGGCCTGCCGAAGACGCTGACGTTCGGGCAGCGCGACCGAGTGGTGTGCGGGCTCAGCTACGGCGCCAGGTACGGCCAGCTCTCACGGTTGCCGCGCCCAGACGGCGAGCCGTGCACGCTGCGACCGGGCGGCAACGCTTCGACCTACGGGCCGATCGGCGTGAACCGCACGGTGCCGCACGGCGCATGCGCCTCGGGCGTCTGCCAGGTGACGAACCTGGGCAACGGCGAAACCTCGGCGCTCTGCGTTTCCTCGAGCTGCTCGGACGGGCTGGTGGGCGCCGACGAGACGAGCCGGGATTGCGGGGGCGAGTGCGGAACGGCCTGCCCGACGACACGCCCCTCGGATCAGCCGCCGGCGACGAGCGCCTGCCTCGCCGCGTCGGATTGCGTGTCCAACGTCTGCGCGGAGGGTGTCTGTCAGCCGACGTGCAGCGACGGTTCGCGCGGTGGCGCCGAGCTCGCGACCGACGCGGGCGGGGTGGGCTTCACGCTCGGCTGCGCCGGGCGACTCCAGGGCCAGACCTGTCGCTTCCCGCAGGACTGCGCCGGCGTCGCCCTCTTCTGCGAAGGCACCGGCGAGTGCGTCCTCGACTCCGACTGCGCTGTGAACGACGGCGCGGCACCGTGCGCCCTGGATGCCGACTGCCCTGGCGGCGACTGCCGGGTGCTGCGCGCCGCCTGCCAGCTCCAGAGCTGCGTCAGCGACGCCCAGTGCCCGTTCCAACTGGGGTGCGACCCGCTGAGCTCCAGGTGCCGCTGCACGAGCGACGCCCAGTGCAGCATTCTTCCTGGCGACAGCTGCCAGGTGTTCGAGAGCGTCTGCGAGGACGAGTGCGTGGACGGCCGCTGCCTCGGCATCTGCGCCGCCGGCATCGGCGGCTGAGCGCGGGCCGCGACGCCGGCCGACGCCGGACCTTCGCCCCGAACGACGGCCGCTCCGCGGACCGCTCAGACCTGTCGGATGCCCCGCTGCGTCCCGCCGGCGCTGCGCCGGCCCTCCCGGCATTCGGCGCAGATGCCGTACAGTTCCATGCGATGCCGGCTCACGACGAACCCCAGAAAGCGGGCGATCCGCTCCTGCAGCTTCTCGAGCTCCTGGCTGTTGAACTCGACGATCTTGCCGCAGCGCTCGCAGATGATGTGGTCGTGATGCTGCTCCTCGTCCTGGGTCGGCTCGTAGCGCGCCTGGCCGTCGTCGAAGTGCCGCTCCGCGGCCAGGCCGCACTCCTTGAGGAGCTTGAGGGTGCGGTAGACGGTGGCGTAGCCCACCCGCGGATTCACCTTCTTGACTGCCCCATGCAGCTCCTCGACCGAGAGGTGCTCGCCGGCGCCGAAGAAGGCCCGACCGATGTCGTCGCGCTGCGAGGTCGACTTGAGGCCCCGCTCGCGCAGGGCCTGCTCGAAGAGTCGCATCCGGTCACGCACCACCGGCGCCGTCCTTCAAGCCGCGTCCGTGCCCCGTCGCTCGAGCAGGTGCCGCAACGAGGGCGACACGTAGAGCGCGTCAATATCCCGCCCGGCAAGCGCGTCCAGCAGCACGTCCAACCGCTCCGCGGGACCGAGGTGCCGGTCCAGGAACACGACGTCCTCGCCCCGCACGCGGCACACGCCGCTGCGCACCCGGTACCCCACCTCGCGAAGCAACGTCTCCTCGCGCACCCGCACCCCCAACTTGCTGGCGAGCTCCTTCAGCTCCTCACAGACCGCCTCGTCGCGACGACTCACCCCGTCGCTTGTGGCGGGACCACGAGGTGTTTGCAAGGCCCGCCGTGCGGGTCCCTTGCGCCCCCACCGGCCACGGGCTAGAGGCGGCCCCGGAGGGCCCGCGCCATGATCAAAAGCATTCTGATCGCGCTTGACGGCTCGCAGCACGCCGACAGCGCACTCGAGCATGGGTTGTGGCTCGCGCGGCGGCTGGGCGCGCGGCTGATCGGCCTGCACGTCCTCGACATCGTCTCGATCGAAGGGTCCTTCCTGCACGACGTCTCCGGCTCGCTCGGCTTCGAACCCTACCTGGACTTCTCGTCGAAGATGCGGGAGGCGCTGCAGGAGCGCGGCAACGTGCTCCTCGACACCTTCCGCAGCCGATGCGAGCAAGCCGGCGTACCGTGCGACACGGCGCTGCCGATGGGCATCGTCGCCAACGAGATCTGCGATCAGGCGCGGCTCGCCGACCTGGTCATCGTCGGCCATCGAGGCGTCAACGAGCAATTCTCCAGCGGTCTCCTCGGCAGCACCACGGAGTCGGTGACCCGCAAGAGCCCCAAACCGGTCCTGGTGACCCCGATGACCTTCAAGGAACCCACCCGACCCATGCTGGCCTACGACGGCTCGCAGCGCGCAAGCGCCGCACTCCATACCGCGGCGGAGCTGGCGGCGTCGCTCAGCCTTCCCCTTGTGGTCATCCATGCGGCGAAGGACACCAGCACCGACGGCGAGCGCATCCTCGCCGAGGCGCAGCGGTACCTCGAATCGTACGGCGTCACGGCCACGGTGCGGCAACTCACCGGCCCGCCGCATCAGCGCATCGGCGACGTCCTGCGCGACGGCGGCTACGACCTGCTGTTCATCGGGGCGTACGGCCACTCGCGCATCATCGAAATGGTGCTCGGCAGCACGACGGAATACCTGCTCCGCAACAGCACCGTCCCCGTCTTCCTGGCACGCTGACCCGGGGCCGGGGCGTCGGCGCGCGCCGGACTACACTTCGCCGAACGCGACTCGTCTGCTCAGCGGGCGGCGACGCCGTTGCCGGTCTGATCGGCGTCCGAGCCGGGAGCGGTGTCGCCGGCGGGATGCTCGGACGCGTCACGCTCGCCGGTTGCCCGAAGCCGCGCGATGCGCTGCTCCAGGGTACGAAGCGTCCGCTCGACCCGGGTCAACTCGCGCTGCAGCAGCGGCGCCGCGGTGACGCGTTCGAGCTGGCGGCGGACGAGGTCGTCGAGGTTCCGCTGGATATCGGTTACCCGCTCCGAGATCGACGTGATGCCGTGCACCCGCTCCTGCATCCGCGACCGGGCCGCTTCCGCCGCCGGACGGATCGCCTCTATCCTGCTCTCGACCGACGCGGTCAGGTTCTGCAGCGCCGCCTCGCCATGCTGGATCAGGCCGCGCAGGACCCGGAGCGAGAGCAGTCCGCTCTTGCGCCGTTCCTCTTCCAAGATGATCTGGGCGAAGGTCACGGCGGTGAGGTCCTCGCCGCTCTCGTTCTCCAGGATCCTGACTTCTTCGCCGCCCTTCACCCACCGTGCGATCTCGTCGAGGGTCACGTAACGGCTCTCGGTAGTGTCGTACAGCTTCCGGTTCGAGTACCTTTTGACGAGGCGCGGCATAATTTCGGGGTAGCATAGGGTCCAGAGGGACACAACGTCGCATCCTGCACCGCGTCTACCGACCGCCCGGTCGGGTCCGGCGCCCGAGGAGGCCACGGGCCATGTCGGCCAGCAGCTCACGGGCAACGGCCGGAGGATCGGGAGCGTCGCGGATCGGACGGCCGACGACCAGGTAGTCGGCGCCGGCCCGCATGGCATCCCCGGGCGTCAGCACGCGCTTCTGGTCGTCCAGGCGACGCGCTGGCGGGCCGGATGCCAGGCGTGACGATCAGGAACCCTGCCGCCCGCCTGCCGCCGGATCCGCGCGATCTCGAGCGGCGAGGCGACCACGCCGTCCATGCCCGCGCGCCGCGCGAGGCGCGCCAGCCGCGCGACCTGATCCTCGACGGCGCTCGTCCACGCCGACCAGCCGGAGATCGCGCCGCTCGAGGCTGGTCAGCACCGTCACCGCGAGGATGCGGGGCCGGCGCGAGCCCCTCGCGGCGGCAGACCCGCGCCACCTCCTCGCGCGTCTGCGGTCATCATCGGCAGGCTGCCCGAGGCGTGCAGGTCGAAGATCCGGACGCCGAGGCGCGCGGCCTCGACGCCGGCGCGCGCGACGGTGGTCGGGATGTCGTGGAACTTGAGGTCGAGGAAGACGTCGCGGCCGTGCGCGGTGCACGAGATGCACCACGGCGGGACCGGCGTGCAGGAAGAGCTGCTTGCCGATCTTGAACGGTGCCGACCTCCGGCGCGAGCGCGCGTCACCAGCTGCTCGCGCCTCCGCCGAGCCGATCGACGTCGAGCGCGAAGATGAGCCGCTGTCGCAGGCTGTCGGGCGACCCGCCGGATCACGCCGCCGACCCGCCGTCGTCGCACGAGCGCGGCGACGCGCGCCGCGACCTCCGCCACCGGCACCTCCGCCGCCTCGCGTCGCGCGCCGCGCCTTCACCTCGACGCAGCCGCGGGCGAGCGCCCGCGGCGCCCACCGTGACGCGGACGGGCAGGCCGATCAGGTCGGCGTCCTTGAACTTCACGCCCGGCCGCTCGTCGCGGTCGTCGAGCAGCGACCTCGACGCCGGCGCCGGCGAGATCGGCCGTAGACGCGCTCGGCCGTCTCGCGCAGCGCCGCGTCGCTCGACGTTGACCGGCGACGACGTGGGCCGCGAACGGGCGCGAGCGGCGAGCGGCCAGACGATGCCGTCGTCGTCGTGGTTCTGCTCGATGGCCGCCGCGACGGTGCGCGTGATGCCGATGCCGTAGCAGCCCATCTCGATCGGGCTGCTCCTGGCCGTCGGCGTCGAGGAAGGTCGCGCCCATCGCCTCGCAGTACTTCGTCCCGAGGTAGAAGACCTGGCCGACCTCGATGCCGCGGTGGCCCTCGAAGACGGCCGTCCGCGCAGCGCGGGCAGCGGTCGCCGGGCCGCGCCTGGCGCAGATCGGCGAAGGCGACGCGCCGGGAAGTCGCGCGCCTGGTCGACGCCGACGAGGTGCTCGTCGGTCGCGTTGGCGCCGGTCACCGCGCCGCGCAGCGCCGCGCAGCGCGTGGTCGGCGAGGATCGCGCACCGTCAGAGCCCGACCGGGCCCGCGAAGCCGACCGGCGCGCCGGTGATGCTTCTCGACCGTGTCGCTCGTCGGCCAGCGCCACCGGCTCGCCGCCGAGCGCCGCCTGCAGCTTGGCCTCGCTGAGCTCGTGGTCGCCGCGCACCAGCACGGCCACGGTCGCGCCGCTCGTCGGTCTGATAGATCAGCGTCTTGACGAAGCGCTCCGGCGGCAGCTCCGAGGAACGCGGCTCACCTCCTCGACGGTGCGCTGCGCCGGGCGTGTGCGACCGCGCTCGAGCGCGCCGCCGGCGGCGCGTCCGGCGGCGGCACGCGGCGCGCGATCTCGGCCTTCTCGACGTTGGCCGCGTAGCCGCAGCGCGTCGCAGCTGACGATGGCGTCCTCGCCCGACTCGGCGAGCACCTGGAACTCGTGCGACATGCGTGCCGCCGATCGCGCCCGTTGCCGCCTCGACCGGCGCGGAAGTCGAGCCCGCAGCGCGTGAAGATGCGCGTGTAGGCGTCGTACATCGCTCTGGTACTCGCGCTGCGCGTCGGCGTCGTCGACGTGGAACGAGTAGGCGTCCTTCATGATGAACTCGCGGCCGCGCATGAGCCCGAAGCGCGGGCGCACCTCGTCGCGGAACTTGACCTGGATCTGGTAGAGGTTCTGCGGCAGCTCGCGGTACGAGCGGACCTCGCGGCGCACGATGTCGGTGACCACCTCCTCGTGCGTCGGGCCGAAGCAGAAGTCGCGGTCGTGGCGATCCTTGATGCGCAGCAGCTCCTTGCCGTAGTGCGTCCCAGCGCCCGGCTCTCCTGCCAGAGCTCGGCCGGACATGACCGCGGGCATCAGGATCTCCTGCGCGCCGGCGCGGTCCATCTCCTCGCGCACGATGCGCTCGACCTTGCGGACGACGCGCAGCCCGAGCGGCAGGAAGTCGTAGATGCCGCGCGCCACCTGGCGGATCATGCCGGCGCGCACCAGCAGCTTGTGGCTGACGACCTCGGCGTCGGCCGGGTCGTCGCGCAGGGTGGGCACGAGGAGTCGGGACAGCCGCGTCATGCCCGGCCGCCCTGTGCTCGCCGAGGCACTGCAGCGGCGAGCCCGCCGTGACTCCAGGCCGCGCCCGCCGCCATCGCCATGGCGACGAAGATCACCTCGCCGATCTCCTCGTCGGTGCAGCCGGCCGCGGTGGCCTTCTTGACGTGCGCGTCGATGCACCACGGGCATTGCGTGACGTGGGCGATGCCGAGGGCGATCAGCTCTTTCGTCGTCACGGGCAGCGCGCCGGGTTCGAAGGCCTTGCGGTCGAACTCGAGCCAGGCCCGGTAGGCGTCGGGCGCGAGCTCGCGCATGCGCCGGAACACCGTCTTCACGTCGACTCCGTGGAACGTCATGCCGCGCCTCCTTATCACCCACGCGGCGCGGCCAGCCAGCCGGCGCCCGGTTTGTGCGCCCGTCGGTATCGGCTATATGGCCGCGCCGACGCGTAATGATCGATCTGCTCAAAGCCGCCGTGATGGGCGTCGTCGAGGGACTCACCGAGTTCATCCCGGTGTCGTCCACCGGGCACCTCATCGTCGCCTCGAAACTGCTCGGCTTCGGCACGCCGACGTTCGACATCTTCATCCAGCTCGGCGCGATCCTCGCGCTCACCTGGGAGTATCGCCGGACGCTGGTGCGGCTTGGCGGGCGACGGGCTGCGGCCGGGAAGCCCGGCGCAGCGCTTCATCCTCCGGGTGCTGGTCGCGTTCCTCCCCGCCGCGATCGTCGGGCTGCTGGCGCACGACTGGATCGAGACGCACCTCTTCGGCCCGGCGACGGTGGCGGCGAGCCTGGTGGCGGGCGGCATCCTGATCCTGCTGCTCGACGGCCCTGGCCGGCGCGGCGGCACCCCCGAGCTACCAGGACGTGACGTTCGGCCAGGCGCTCGGCCATCGGGCTGGGACAGGTGTTGTCCTTGATGCCCGGCGTGTCCCGCGCGGGCGCCACCATCGTCACCGGCCTGGTGGTCGGCCTCGATCGCCGGGCCGCGACGGAGTTCTCGTTCTTCCTGGCGCTGCCCGACCATGTACGCCGCATGCCTGTTCGCGCTGTGGAAGAGCCGGCACGAGCTCGACACGAGCGCCGCGCTCGCGCTGGCGGTCGGTTTCGCGACCGCGTTCGCGAGCGCCCTGGTCGTGATCCGCGCCCTGCTGCGGTACGTGCAGGGGCACACGCTGCGGCCGTTCGGCTGGTACCGGATCGCCGCCGGGCTGCTCCTCGCGCTGTGGCTCGTGCTGTCCCGCTAGACGCCCCGCTGCGCCAGCCACTTCCCCACCCCCGGAGCCGTGCGCCGGCGCAGCTCGGCGTTGAGCCGGAAGCGCTCGAGCGCCTGGCGGACGGCGCGGGCCGCCTCGGGCACGGGGTGCGCGCGGAAGAACGCGCGCAGCTCGCGCGCATGGCGTGGGGTTCGCAGCGAGGGCGTCGCATCGACCATGCGCGACACCATGAGCGGCGGGATGCGCTTGCGGAGCCCGGCCCAACGACGCTGCAGAAAGCGCCAGGCCTCCTCCCGTCCCGCCGGATTCCCGAACAGGCGCATCATCAGGAAGGCGACATCCTGGGTCGGGATCTCCGGCCGCAGCAAGGCGTCGAGCGTGCGCCGCACCTCCGGCCGCGCCCGGAACGACCCCAGATTCAGCAGGAACCGGCGTTGCTCCTGCGGCGTCAGGGCGGCGGCGGCCACCGCGCGATAGCGGTCATAGAGCGCACCGTCGCCGACGCGGGCGGCCAGAGCCGCCACCGGGTCGGCCAGGTTGGGCTCGAGCGCCGCGCGATCGCGCAGGTACGCATCGATCTGCCGCCGCGCCGCCGCCAGGACCTCCGGCGCTTCGGCGACGCCGCCCACCAACCGCAGCAAGGCCGCCCGGCGGAGCCGGACCTCGTCCGGCTCGCCCCGCGCCGCCGTCCAGCCCAGCGCCTCCAGCGGCGGACCGAAGCGGGCGGCGATCCACCGGCGCAGCGCCGCCTGTTCGGCGCCGTCGGGCTCGACCACCTGGTCGTCGAGGACCGCGAGCGCGCCCGTGAGGCCGTCCAGCACATCGTGATCGAGGTCGCCCGCGAGGTCGTCGGCGAGATCGAGAAAGCTCTCGACACTCGCCCGATCCGCGCGCACGAGCGCCCACTGGTCGCCCACCAACGCGAGCCGCTCGACCGGCGTCAGCCGGTCGAGCGCGGCGCGCAGCGCGGCGAGCGTCGCCGGGTCGTGCCGCACCCGGTAGAAACCGCTCCCACCCGCGTTGCCGTAACACCAGGGTGCGCGCGCGGCGCCGAGCGACACCGTCTGCGACGCCTTGTCGGCGAGCGCGCGCACCGCACCGCGCGCGCCCGTCCGCACCACCATCGGGACCGGCCATCGCTGCCGGCGGGTTGCGGCGGGCACGGTGGGGTCGGCGAAAAACCTCTCCTGTCGGACGCGCAGCCGCTGGCCGGTCCGCGCGAGGTCCACCAGGGGAAATCCCGGCTGCTCGATCCATGTCCGCGCGACGCGTGTGACGTCCGTGCCCGACGCCTCGCCGAGCGCCCGCCACAGATCGGCCGCCACCGCGTTACCCTCGCGGTGCCGGCGCATGTAACGCCGCACACCGTCGCGGAAGACCCGGGCGCCGAGGTACTGCTCGATCATGCGCACGACCGCCGCGCCCTTCTCGTACGTGATCAGGTCGAAGTTCTCGGTCGCCTGGGCGACGCTGTGGACCGGCGCATAGATGGGATGCGTGCTGGCGAGCCCGTCGAGCGCCAGCGCGCTCGCGCGGTTGTGCTCGAAGCCCTGCCACATGCGCCACGCGGGCATCCACTCGTCCACCACGCGGTATGCCATCCAGGTGGCGAACGCCTCGTTGAGCCAGAGATCGTCCCACCACGCCATCGTGACGAGGTCGCCGTACCACATGTGGGCCAGCTCGTGGGCGATCACCTCCGCGGCGCGCTTCCGCTCGGGCAACGAGACGGTCGCCGGGTCGACCAGGAGCAGCGTTTCGCGGAAGAACACGGCGCCCGCGTTCTCCATGGCGCCGGCTTCGAAATCCGGCACGGCCACCAGGTCGAGCTTGGCGTACGGGTACGGGATGCCGAAGTAGTCCTCGAGCCGCGCCAGCGATTCGGCGCCCGCCTCCAGCCCGAACGCCGTCAGATGTCCCTTGCCCGGCACGTGCCAGAGGCGGATGGGGGTGGCGCCGACGTGCCGCACGGCGCTCGCCTCGAGCGGGCCGACCGCGAGCGCGAAGAGATACGTCGAGAGCGGCGGCGTCGCCGCGCAGTGCACGGTCCGACGGCCGTCGCCGAGGGACTGCTCGCGAACCACGGGCCCGTTTCCGAGCACGGTGTCCGTTGCGCGGGCCGTCACCGCGACATGAAAGCGCGCCTTGAACGCAGGCTCGTCGAAGCACGGGAAGATGCGCCGCGCATCGGCGGCCTCGCACTGGGTGAAGGCGTAGCGCGCCTCGCCCGCGCCGGCGGCATAGAGGCCACGCAGGTGGCGGTTCAGCGCGCCCGAGAAGCGGAGCCGCAAGGCGACCGGGCCGGCGGGAAGTGGACGGGCCGCGCGCAGCGACACGGTTTCGTGCCGGCGGTCCAGACGCGTGCGGAGCGGGATCACCTCCCCGTCCCGCTCCGCGTCGGCATGCTCGACGACGAGATCGGCGGCGTGCAAGACGATCGCCGTGCGTGGCCGCGCGAGTTGGACGTCGATGCGCACCTCCCCGCGAAACCGGCCGGTGGCGAGATCGGGTTCGAGATGGAGGTGGTAGTCGCTCGGCCGGACGTCCGTAGCAAGGCGGAAGCGGGATGGACGCGTCGCGTTCGGCATGGAGCCCGGGTCTAACGACGCGATGCCCGCCATGCAACGTCCGCGGGAGCCGGAGCCGCATTCCCGCCGCGGGCGGCGTCTGGTAGAGGTCGACGGGTGACCACCTCCGCGCGACGCCTGCTCCTTCTCGCCGCGGTGCTGTGGCCGTGGGGCGCCGCCCGCGCGCACGCCGAGGTGGTCGTGGGCGTGGAAGCCCGCAGCGCGGTGGCGCTCACGATCTACGCCGAGCAGGACCTGGCCCTGGTCCGCGAGACTCGCGCGGTCGCCCTGCCGCGCGGCGAGGAGACGCTGCGCTTCGACGACGTCCCGGCCCGGCTCGACCCCACGACGGTCACGCTCGCCGCCATGGACGACGCCGGCAGCCTGACCGTCCTCGAGCAGAGCTACCTGAACGACTTGTCGTCGCCGGAGGCGCTGCTCGAACGCTGGGTCGGGCGGCCGGTGGAACTGATCGAAGCCGACGAGCGGTTGCGGACGCGCGTCACCGCGGCGACCCTGGTCGGCACCGCGGGCGGCAACACGTACCGCATCGGCGACCGCCTCGCCGTCGGCCATCCCGGCTGGCTGCTGCTGCCGCCGCCCGGCGAGGAGGTCTTCGTCCGCCCGACATTGCGCTGGCGGGTCGACAACGCGGGGGCGGGCCCGCGCGAGCTCGAGCTGTCCTATGCCACGGGGGGCCTCTCGTGGACCGCGAACTACGTGCTCACGCTCGGGCCGGACGACGGCCCCGCCGACCTGCGGGCGTGGGCCACCCTGGTGAACGACAGCGGCGCCCGGTTCGACGACGCCGCGCTGACGTTGCTGGCGGGGCAGATCAGCCGCGCCGCGCCGGCGCCCCGGCCGCTGGCCTCGTACGCGGCCCGCGGCATGGACGTCGCCGCCGCGCCCGCACCGCCGCCGCCCCCGGAGCCCGAGGCGTTCGGCGAGGTGTATCGCTATGCCTTCGACCGCCGCGCGTCGCTCGGCGAGCACGAGACCAAGCAGCTGCCGCTGCTGGCCGCGCGCACCGTGACGGCGGAACGCCGCTACGAACTGCGTGGCGAAGGTTGGTGGTTCCAGCAGCCCGTGCGCGACCGCGACCGTCGCGTTCCCGTGGCCGTGCTGGTGACCATCGCCAACACGACGCAGAACGGCCTCGGTCGCGACCTGCCCGCCGGTGTCGTGCGCGCCTACCAGGCCGACGCCGCCGGTGCGCGACAGTTGGTCGGCGAGGACGCGCTCCGGCAGACCGCGGCGGGCGAAGTCATGACGCTGTCGCTGGGCCAGGCCGCCGACGTCATCGCGACGCGCACGCAGACGGACTGGCGCAAGGTCGAGGTCGAGCCGTTCGAGGCCGAGAGCGCGTGGACCGTGACGCTGCGGAATCGAAAGGCCATGCCGGTGACGGTGGCCGTGCGCGATCGGATCGACGGCGATTGGCAGATCGTCGACGCCGATCCCCCGGCGCGCAAGGAGGATGCCGGAACACTCGCCGTCGACGTGCCGGTGCCGGCGGGCGGCGAAGCGACGCTCCGCTACCGCGTGCGGATCGGGCGTTGAATGGGCGCGCTGCTCCTCGTCGACTATTCGAGCCTTCTCTACCGCGCCTTTCACTCGCTGCCCGAGCGCCTGCCGCTCCACGGCGTGCACGGATTCCTCTCGATGCTGGCCCGCCTGGTGGGGGACCGCCACCCGACCGCGCTGGGCATCGCCGTCGACGACGACTGGCGTCCGGCGTTCCGCGTCGCCGCCTTGCCCACCTACAAGACCCACCGCGTCGCCGACGCGGACGGCGAGCCCGACCCGATCGCCCCGCAGGAGGCCGCCGGCCGCGAGGTCCTACGCGCCCTCGGCATTGCCGTCGTCGGCGCCGCGGGGTTCGAGGCGGAGGACGTCATCGCCACGCTCGCGGCCCGCGCGCGCGGCCCGGTCGAGATCCTCTCGGGGGACCGCGATCTCTTCGCCCTGGTCCGCGACCCGGACGTCACCGTGCTCTACCCGCTCCGCGGCGTGAGCAACCTGCTGCGGGTGGACGAGGCCGAGATCACACGGCGCTACGGCATTCCGGGCCGCGCGTACCTGGATTTCGCGCTCCTGCGGGGCGACCCGTCGGACGGGCTGCCGGGCGTCCCGGGCATCGGCGAGAAGACCGCCGCGCAGCTGCTCGCGCGCCACGGCTCGCTCGACGGCATTCTCGCGGCCGGCGACCTGCCATCCGCCGTCGCGCGCAAGCTCGACGCCGCCCGCGACTACCTGGCCGCGGCCCGCCGCGTGGTGCCGCCGGTCGCCGGCGTGCCCCTGCCGCCGGTGCCGCTGGCGATCCCGGCACGGCCGGCGCACCCGCGCGTGCTGGCGCGGCTGGCCGAGGAGCACGCCCTGACCGGCCCGATCCGGCGGCTGGAGGAGGCGCTGCGGGGCGGCTGACCCGGACCGGTGATATTACAGTGCTTGCACGTTTTAGCAGGCTGCGGTAATTAGATGCCCGTGCGTCCCGCGGCCCGCAGCCTGATTCTCGACCTGCTCGCGACGCTCCGCCGGAGCACCATGCCGGTGGGCGCGCTGGTCGAGGAGACGCGCCTCCTGCGCATGGGCTCTCGCCGCCGGCGCGCCGAGCTGGAGCCGGGGGAAAGCCGTCTCGCCACGCTGCCGATCGAGGCCGCAATGGTCGAGGCGTTTCTCCTCGGCCGCGCCGTCATTCGCGAGCTCGTCCTCGACCCGCTCCTGCCCGACGCGATCTGCCCCTCCGCCGATCGGCAGGCCCTCGCGGCGGCGCTGCGCCGGTACGACCGGCTCGGCCGCGCGGCCTGGGCGGGATTTCTCACGCGCTTCGACGTCCCCCACATCGGCACCCCGCTCGACAGTCCTCTCGGCGTCGAGGCGGAGCGGCGGGCCGTCTGACAATGGCGATGGAGAGAGGATCGAACATGTCGGCAGAGGCGAATCCATGGCGCGACGCGCTGAGCCGCGAGGATATCCGCGATCTCCTCGAGATGCGCGATCTCCGATCCTGGTGGACGCTGGCGCTCGACTGGGGGCTGATCTTCGGCGCGTTCGCGCTCGTCGGCCTCTGGCCGAACCCGCTCACCATCGTCGTCGCGCTGTTCGTGATCGGCGCGCGGCAGCTCGGCCTCGCCGTCATCATGCACGACGCCGCGCATCGGGCCTTCTTCCGCTCGCGGCGGCTGAACGACTTCGCCGGCAACTGGTTGGCGGCCTACCCGATTTGGAGCGACCTCCAGCCCTACCGCCCCTACCACCTGCAGCACCATGCCAAGACCGGCGGTCCGGAGGACCCGGACATCGGCCTGATCAGGCCGTTCCCGATCACGCGTTCGAGCTTGCTGCGCAAGATCGGACGCGACCTCTCCGGGAGCACCGGCTGGAAATTCGCCAAGGCGGCATGGCGGCGGACCTTCGGGCGCTGGGGCACGGATCCGGTGGCGACGCGCGCCGCCCGGGGCGTCCTCGTCACCAACCTCGTCCTGCTGGGCCTGCTCGCCGCGTTCGGCCATCCCGAGCTCTACCTGCTCTGGGTGGGTGCCTGGTTGACGACCCATACGCTCGTCACCCGCTTCCGCTCGATCGCGGAGCACGCGCTCACACCCGATCCCGACGACCCGCTCGGCAATACCCGGACGACGATCGCGAGCTGGTGGGAGCGCCTGCTGCTCGCGCCCAACCGGGTCAATTACCATCTCGAGCACCACCTCCTGATGACCGTGCCGCACTACAACCTGCCGCGCATGCACCGTCTCCTGCGCGATCGCGGCGCGCTCGACCATGCATGCGTCGAGCAGGGCTATTGGCGAGTGCTGCGCCGGGCCGCGTCGCGCCCCGAGGGCGGCACGCGCCGGCGCGATGCCGCGGCGGCCAATGGCTTCATCGATCCGCCCGCGGTCGGCTGACCGGGCGATCCCCGCCGTCAGGTTGGTCCGTGCGCCAGACGGGACCGCTGCCGGCCCTCGGCGTCGAAGTTGCCCGGGTCGAGCCAGCGTTCGAACTCCCGCCGCAGCGCTGGCCACTCGCCGTCGACGGCCGCGTACCAGGCCGTGTCGCGGTTGCGCCCCTTGTACACCGTGGCCTGACGGAAGATGCCCTCGAAGGCGAGGCCCAGCCGTCTCGCGGCGGCATTCGACGGGCCGTTGAGAGCGTCGCACTTCCACTCGTAGCGCCGGTATCCCAAGTCGAACGCTCGCCGCATCATCAGGTACATTGCCTCGGTGGCAGCCGGCGTTCGCTGCAGGAGCGGCGAATAGCTCAGGTGACCGACCTCGATCGTCCCGTCCGACGGCGCGATCCGCAGGTAGCTCGCCACGCCGATGGCGTGCTCCGTGCGCGCGTCGAGAATCGCATGGAACAGCGGGTCGTCGCCGCAGCAGGTCGCGTCCATCCAGGCGCGATAGGACGCCAGCGTGGCGAACGGCCCGTAGGGCAGATACGTCCAGTTTCCACCGTCGGCGTCGAGCGCGTAGCCGGTATGGAGTTCCGCCGCGTGCCGGTCCGGGTCGAGCGGGACGACGCGGCAGAAGCGCCCCTCCATCGGTTCGCGCGGCGGCCGTGGAGGAGGCGCCCAGCCGGGGAGCGCGCGCCCGACGGGCTGTCCGAGGTGGTTCCGTTCGATCGCCATGGCCTGCTGCACCGCCCGGCGGCTCACGCCCCGAGGGCGTCCCCCAGCCCCGACGGCGTCAGGCGGATGCCCACGAAGAACGAGCCGAACAACGCGTATCGCGAGCTCGCCGGGTCGAAGCGCATTTCGTAGATCAGCTTCTTGAACACCAGCGGGTCGTCGGCGAACAGCGTGACGCCCCACTCCCAGTCGTCGAGACCGACCGAGCCCTGGATCACCTGCACCACCTTGCCGGCGTACTTGCGGCCGATCTCGCCGTGGCCGCGCATGAAGCCCGCCCGCTCGGCCGCCGGCAGGTCGTACCAGTTCACCTGCTCGCCGCGTCGCTTCGACATCGGGTAGAAGCACAGATAGCGCTGCGACGGCACGGCGGGATGCAGGCGCGGGCGCGCGAGCTTCTGCATCTCCGCTTCCAGCGCGGCCTCGAAGCCCTCGCTCCCCGGCTCCACGCCCCGGCGCTTCAGCATGCCGGTCGCGTGGCCGGTGAGTTCGTACGTGCCGAGTTCGATCACCGCCAGATAGGAGTAGGTCGGCACGAGGTAGCCGCGCAGCCGCGTGGCGGCGAACGCGGTCTCGCAGCGCCGGAGGGCGTCGAGGTCGCGGCGCCAGTGCACCAGGCAGAGGTCGCCCTTCTGACTGAGCAGCCCGTAATACGCGCTGTGGCCGTCGCCGGGATCGGCGTGCGCCTCGAGCACGCCAGCCGCCTCGGCCGCGATCGCGACGCGCTCGGCGGCCGGAAGGACATTCCAGCGGGCTCGGTCCACGGCCCACATCTCGTGCAGCGTGTACCAGCCCTCCAGGGTGATCGGCGCGTCGGCCATGGGCCGCTCATAGCGCGTCGCCGCCTGCGATTGAAGCCGCGGGCTGGACGAGATTAAAGCTGCGGGCGATGCGTTGGTGGCAGTGGCTCCTCTCCTGGCTGGCGACGTTCGTGTTCCTGCCGGTGTTCGGGCTCACCATGGTGGTGTTCGACGTGGCGCAGCGGGTGGCCCGGCTCTTCGGCACTCGGCCGCAGGAGTACGTAGCCGGAGCGGTGCAGTGGACGCTGGTGCACGCCTTCGGCATCTGCGGCGCGCGCCTCCTGGTGGAGCGCGCGCCGGAGACGCGGCCCTGGACGTCGTACATCATCGTTTCGAACCACCAGAGCATGTTCGACATCGCCATCCTGGGCTCGCTCTTCTTCTCGAACTTCCCGAAGTACATCTCGAAACGCTCCCTCGGCCGCTGGATTCCCACCGTGTCGTACAACCTCCGCGTCGGCGGTCACGTGCTGATCGACCGCTCCGACGCCCCCGGCGCGCTCGACGCCATCCGCGACCTCGGCCGCCGCGTGCGCGGCGGCAGTATCTCCGCCATGATTTTTCCCGAAGGCACACGCGCGCGCTTCGGTGAGCTCGGGCGGTTCAAGCCCGCGGGCACGCTCGCGTTGCTCGAGGAGGCCCCCGACACGCCCGTCGTCCCGGTCACCATCGATCAGTCGTGGCGGCTTCTCCGGTACAACTACCTGCCGGTGCCCTGGGGCGTCCGCGTGCGCGTGCGCATCGGCCCGCCCATTGCGCGGCGGAACGACGAGGACCGCATGGAACTCCTCAACGTGGTGCGCGACGACATCCAGGCCACGCTCGACCGCTGGCGTGCCCCGGACACGCGCGACGCCTGAGGCTCGCGCCGGGCGGTGCGGCTAGCCCGCCAGCCAGTGGACGGCGGCCAGGACGAGCCCGACCAGCCCGCCCACCACCGCGCCGTTCAGTCGGATGTACTGCAGGTCGTTGCCGACGCGGGCTTCGATCATCTCCACCAGCGCGCCGGTGTCGAGCGCTTCCAGGTTCTCGCGCACCGTGAGCCCGATCTGGTGATGATGACGGCGCAGGAGCTCGTCGGCGGTCGTCCGCACCCAACGGTCGAATGCCGCGCGCCGCTCCGGGTCGTCGAGCGCCTCCACCACTCCGGCCTGGAGCCGGCGATCGATCAGGCGCGCGAGCGCGCTCTGCGGATCGTCGAGCTGCGCCTCCAGCTCGTGCTGCAGCCGCCCCAGCGCGTCGCGCACCAGCGGGCCCGCCTCGAGGCTCGCGAGCAACGCCGTTCGCAGGCGCTCCGCCAGCTCGACCGCCGACGGCTCGCCCGCCGCCAACCGCTCGGCCCAGCGCCGCGCGGCGCCGAGGACGGCCCGCCGCAACGGATGATCCGGCTCGCGGGCGGCGCCGTCGAGCTGATCCTCCGCCGCGCCGCAGGCACCCAGCACCAAGCGGCTTCGCACCGTCTTGCGGCGCAGCAAGAAGGCCTCGACGTTGCGCCCCTGCTCGCGTCGCTTCTCGGCGAGGTCGAGCAACAGTTGGTCGAGACGGTCCCAAGTGGACGCGAGCCCGGCAAGCCGCGCCAGCGACGTCGCGACGCTTTCGAAGGCGGCGTCGACCCCGCCGCTGTCCAGCGCCT
The DNA here is from genome assembly GCA_963851365.1 of uncultured delta proteobacterium. Taxonomy (GTDB): domain Bacteria; phylum Desulfobacterota; class Binatia; order DP-6; family DP-6; genus CAVQLX01. Next base: position 1,007,518 of record CAWKPA010000005.1, read on the forward strand.
GGATGACCCAGCGACCCGCCGCGCTCCCGAGCGGCAGCTCGCGCAGCTGGCGCTTCAACGCCTGGTTGGCGACCGCGGCCGCCTCAGGCTCCGCGAGGGTGCGGGCGAACCCGCGCGCGACGTCCCGCAACGGCGCGCCCAGGCGCTCCACGTGGCCGGGCGTCTGCAGCCAGTCGAGCAGCAATTCGCTCGGCGCGATCCGGGCGAGCCGCGCGCCGATCACCTCGGGTGACAGCCAGTCCCGCTCGACCACGTTGGCGATGCTCTCGATCAGCTTGGCGCGCCGCTTGGGGATGATCGCCGTGTGCGGGATGGGGAGCCCGAGCGGATGGCGGAACAGCGCGGTGACCGCGAACCAGTCCGCGAGCGCCCCGACCGTGGCGGCCTCGAAACCCGCGGCCAGGAGCCGCAGCCACGCGGCGCCCGCGAACGAGCCCTGCGCGAGGCCGACCCAGCAGGCGACGGTGCCCGCCAGCGCACAGAGGAGCGAGATCGTGCCCACGTGATTGCGCCGTGGCGGCGGCTCCCCGACGACGGCGCGGGGCGAGGCGGAAGCGTCGGGGCGGGACACGCCCGTGCTGTCTAGCATCGCGCCCGCCCGCTGGCATCCGCGCCGGTTGACTTCCCGGGCGGGTGGGCGCTTTGGATGACCCCCATGGAACTTCGCGATCTCGCCCACGAGGAGCGGCTGGCGCTCGTCGGATTGCTCGCCCTGGTGATCGAATCGGACCGGCGCGCAGCCGAGGGCGAGGTCACCGAGATCGGCCGCGTGGTCGAGGCCTTCGGCGCGGACGCCTACCAGGGCCTCGTGGAGGAAGTGGACCGCCGCTTCCCCACCGAAGACGCGCTCAAGGACTTCCTGCCGTCCATCGGGCGGCAAGACGCGCGCGAGCTCATCTACGGCACCGTGCTCGACACGGCCATCGAAGACGCCGTCGACGTCTGGGAGTCGTCGCTGCTCGACTGGCTCGCCAAGTTGTGGGACGTCCAGGTCGAGTTCGACGACGCGGACGCCGACGGCGAGTCCTGAGGGCTCAGGAGCCCTCGCAGCGCGGCAGCAGCGCCGGCCGCTCGAACGCTGCCGGCACGAGCGCCGGATCGTTCGGGCACGCGGCCAGAGTGCGCTCGACGGCGAGTCGCCTGGCGCCCACCGTCCAGGTCGTGCGAAAGGGCAGCCAGAACCCTCGCACGCGCCGGTAGTCGTCGTACCGCGCCACCAGCTCGCCGCCGCCCATCTGCGGCAGGTCGACTGGACCCGTCGCCCAGACCAGCAGCGCGCGGTCGTCGAACCCGAGCCGGTACCGGGCGCCGTCGGCCGCGGCGATCGCCACCCCCGCCGCAACACCCGGCGGCAGGTCCGCGGTGGGGAGCGGGGTCACCGTCCCGATCCCGGACGCCGCGTCGAGGTTCGTCACCGCCACGAAGCGGGCCTGGGTCCGCAGCGGCGCCGAGGCCGCCGCGTCGGTCGCCACCTCCCGCCCGCCGACGAACGCCCGCGCCGCCGCGCCATCGAAGAGGTAGTGGTCGACCCCCGCGAGTGTCGTGATCGACCAGGCGTACCGATCGGGCGCGAGGTAGGCGGTGCGCCACTGCCAGGTCCCCGGGAATCCCAGCGCGACGTCGGCCTCGGCGGTCCGCACCAGCCCGCGCAATGCCCCCCCCCGCGCGCGCACCGCCCGCTCGAGGAGCGGGCGCGGCGCACAACCCGCCAGCGCGCTCGCCGCCACGAGCAGGAAGACGGCCTCCCGGCGCGCAGGCATCGTGTCGGGAGGTATCCCATCCCCCGGCGACGTCCAAGCGGACACGGCCTTTGACCACGCCCCCCGCAGCCGTCACGATAGGTCGGATTATGTCCGAACGCCGGGCCGACGTCCGCAACATCGCCATCATCGCCCATGTCGACCACGGGAAGACCACCCTCGTGGACGCCATGCTGCACCAGACCGGCGTCTTCCGCGCCAACGAGCAGGTGGCGGAGCGGGTCATGGACTCGAACGCGCTGGAGCGCGAGCGGGGTATCACCATCCTGGCGAAGAACACCACCGTGCGGTGGGAAGGTGTGCAGATCAACATCGTCGACACCCCGGGCCATGCGGACTTCGGCGGCGAGGTCGAGCGGACGCTGGCGATGGTCGACGGAGTGCTGCTGCTGGTCGACGCCTCGGAAGGGCCCCTCCCCCAGACCCGCTTCGTGCTCGGCAAGGCGCTGGAAGCGGGGCTCGAGCCCGTCGTGTGCCTCAACAAGATCGACCGCGCCGACGCGCGGCCTGCCGAGGTGCTCGACGAGATCTACGGCCTCTTCATCGACCTCGGCGCAAGCGAGCAGCAGCTCGACTTCCCCGTGATCTACACCAATGCGCGCGATGGCACGGCCACGCGCGATCTCGCCGCCCCCGGCGCGGACCTCCGTCCGCTCTTCCAGGCCATCGCCAACACCCTTCCCGGCCCCCTCCACGACCCGGCGGCGCCCACGCAGTTCCAGGCGAACAACCTGGGCTACGACGACTACGTCGGGCGACTCGCGATCGGCCGCGTGCGAGCCGGCAGCCTCGTGCCCGGCGGGCAATACGTGCTCTGCCGCGGCGACGGCTCGCAAGCGCCGTGCAAGTTGACCCGCGTCTACGGCTGGCAGGGGCTCAAGCGCGCGGAGGTGGACCGCGCCATCGCGGGCGACATCGTCGCAGTCGCCGGAGTCGAGGACATCGCCATCGGCGACACCATCGCCGACCGCGAGCGACCCGTGCCACTGCCGCCCATCCGTGTCGACGAGCCGACGATCGCCATGCTGTTCGGCGTGAACACCAGTCCGTGGGCGGGCAGGAGCGGGAGCCGCGTGACGTCGCGGCAGGTGCGCGAGCGGCTGCTGCAGGAAAGCCGGCGCAACGTGAGCCTGCGCATCGACGAGACCGACACCATGGACACGTTCCGGGTGCTGGGCCGCGGCGAGCTGCAACTCGCGGTGCTGATCGAGACCATGCGCCGCGAAGGCTTCGAGCTGCAGGTGTCGAAGCCGAACGTGGTGACGCGCCAGCACGACGGTGCCCTCGAAGAGCCTTTGGAGCAGCTCTTGGTGGACGTCCCGGAGGACTATGTCGGGGTCGTCACGCAGCTCCTCGGCGTCCGCCGCGGCGTGATGACCAAGATGGACCACGTCGGCAGCGGCCGCGTGCGGGTCGAGTATCGGGTGCCGTCGCGCGGGCTGATCGGGTTCCGGTCGCACTTCCTCACGGAGACGCGCGGAACCGCCACCATGAACGCGCTCTTCGCCGGTTTCGCACCGTGGCACGGCCCGATCCCGTCGCGCACCAACGGGGCCATGGTGTCCGACCGCGAAGGCGTCGCGACGCCGTACGCCCTCTTCCACCTCGAGGAGCGCGGCCGCCTGTTCCTGCCGGCGGGCACGCCGGTGTACGAGGGGATGGTCGTCGGCGAGTACTCCCGCGACGTCGACCTCGACGTGAACGTCTGCCGCGAGAAGAAGCTCACCAACGTCCGTGCCTCCGGCCACGACGAGGCCGTCCGGCTGTCGCCCCCCCATCTCATGGGCCTCGAGGACAGTCTCGCGTGGATCGACGACGACGAGTTGGTCGAAGTGACGCCGGACACGATCCGGCTCCGCAAGCGTGAGCTGCGGGCGGCGCTCCGCCCGAAGGGCCCCCGCAGCGGGCGCTGACGTCCGGCGACGACAGCACGGGCGTGCGCGTGGCGGCACACGCGGCCTCGCGTCGATGAGCCCGTTCTACGGCATGCCGTCGCCGGGCCCCGGGGTGCCACCCGCGCGGCGCGCGAGCATCGCGTTGGTGAGCCGCTCCACCGGGGCCCGGTCGTCCGTGAGCACCTGGGTGCCTCCTGGCCGACCGACGGCCGGCCGCAGGCGTGCCCGCGCGGCGCGGATCACGTCGCCCAACTCGGGCACGTCGGCCGCGTCGAGCCTGCGGCGCAGCCCGGCGACGTCGACCGGCTCGCGGAGGCCGAAGAGGATGCGTTGGTTCCTGAGCGGGAGCTCGAACACCGCGGGGAACGCCGTCGCCATGGTGGCGGCGACCACCCCCACGACCCCGTCGTCACCGCCCAGCGCCAGGACGTTCACGGCCACCAGACCGCCTGGGCGAAGCCGGGCGCTGGCCAGGGCGAAGAACTCCTGCGTCAGCGTATGGAACGGCGGATAGACGCCGCCCGCGAAGAGATCCGCCTCGATGACGTCGAAGCGCTGCGTCGATTGCGCGAGGAACGCGCGCGCATCGGCCACGTGGATGGTGAGATGCGGACCGGCCGCGACGTCGAAATACCGCCGCGCAACGTCGACGACGAGCGGATCGAGTTCCACCGCGGTGATCCGTGCCCCGGGAAAGAGCCGCCGGTGCCCCGCGATCGTGGTCCCGCCCGCCATGCCGAGGACCAGGATGTCCGTGCCGCTTGCGAGGACGGGCCCCAGGTGGAACGCGTCGAAATACAGGCCTGTCAGCGGGCCATCCGCCGGACGCACCGAGTGGATGCCGAAGCGCTCGTCGTTCAGGAGCAGGCGCCGCACGCCGGCATGCTCTTCGACTACGACCACGTTGTAGGCGGATTCACCACGAACGAGGACGTCCGGCCCCGGCGCCGGATCGGGAGCCAGCAGGAGCAGCCCAAGCCCGAGCAGCGCGACGCGACGCCGGCGGACCGTCGCGAGCCCGACGACGGCCGACACCAAGAGCGCTGCGATCCAGACGCGGAGGGTCGTCCGGCTCCCGAGCCACGGCGTCAACCAGAACGCCGTGAGGAACGTGCCGCAGAGGCTACCGCCCGTGGCGACGGCGAAGACCCGACCGGTGACGGTGCCCACCGTCTCCTCGTGTGCAAGGAGTCGCACCGCGAACGGCGAGGCCGCCCCGAGCGCCACGAGCGGGACGGCAAAGAGGGCAACGGCCGCGGCGAGCGGCCCGACGACCGCGCCGAATCGCTCGCAGTACGCGAGCAACGGTGGACCGACAAAGAGGACGGGCAACAAGGACAGCGCCCCGGCGAGCAGGCACCCGTGAACCGCCACCGGACGCGGCCAGCGATCGGCGAGTCGGCCGCCGACCAGGTATCCGCCCGCGAGCGCCGCCATGACCGTGCCGAGCACGCTCCCCCAGACGTAGGTCGACGCGCCGAAGCGCGTCGTCAGAAGACGGATGCCGACCAGCTCGCTCCCCATGACGGCTGCCCCGGACACGAGGAGCGCCGCCAGGAGAAGCCATCGGTCGAGCGCCGCCACCACCGTCGCCGTCTTGCGGGCGCGCTACCGTAACGGGACGAGCAGCTCGGGCAGCGGGATCCGCAGCACCCTCGCCACGTCGGCGATCGCGGCCGCAGTGTCAGGCCCTCCGCTCACGCCCTGGCTCGAGGCGATGAGCGACAGCATCCGAAGCAACTCGTCCGCCGGGAAGTCCGCGTCGCCCTTCGCAGCCGCACCCGCCAGCTCGATCCCGGGTGCCGAACCGCCGGTGGCGAGCACGGCGGATTCCACCGCCGCGAGAAAGGACGCGTGGGCGAGGTCTTCGGTATCGGCGACGGCCTTCCATTTCACGGCGAGCTTCTTGCGACTGATCACATCGACGATGCCGAGGCTGCCCGCGGCGCTGTGCCGCGTCGTTGCACCACCGTCGACCTCCGCCACCTTGACGCGGTACTTCACGCGCCCCTTGCTCCCGGTGTCCTCGTCGATGAACTCGTTCACGAGTTTGTGGTTCTTGACGCACGGAACGATGGCGTGCCCCGGCACGGGCGCCAACGACGAGAGCAAAAGAACTACGAGAATCGCCCGCATGGAAGTTCCATGTCTCGCATGCGGTCCAGTGCTGTCAAGGGTGGCACGCGTCTCCGCCGTCCCCACCGCTGGCGGACCACGCCGCGCGACCCGGGCCGCCTCAGGCGCGTGCGACGAAGGCCCGGGTCAGTTGCCGGCGGAGTACGTTGCCCGCGAAGACCAGGACGAGCGCGCCCGCCAGCAGCAGAACGGCGTACGGCCACGACCCGAAGCGCTCGAAGGGGCCCCGCGGTCCGAGGGCCATCAGGGTCGTGTCGTGCACCAAGGCGTGGGCGAGGTAGAGGCCGTACGAGTGCAGGCCAAGCCAGCGCAGCGGGCGCGCGAGCGCGGACCACCCGGCGACCGGCCGGAAGGCCACGAGGAGTGCCGCCGAGAGAGGCAGGTCCACCAGGCGCTCGAGGACGCCCGCCATGACGTCCGGGGCGGCGGCTTCCTGCGCCACCACACAGGCGGCGGCGAGGGCGCCGGCGACCACGCCGGCGCGGGGAGCGAGGATCGGCCGCCGCGCGAGGAGCATGCCGAACGTGACGTGGCCAAGGAGCCGCGGCGCGAAGGCGCGCGCACCCCAGAGGCCGAGCCACGCCACCAGCCAGGGCCGCGCCACGACCGCGCCGACGAGGCAGGCGAGTCCCAGCGTGGCCAGCGCCGCCATGCCGAAGCGGTTGGCCAATCGGTGCAGCAGGGGCTGCAGGAGGACCAGCTGCAGGAGCAGCGTCACGAACCAGTCCAGGCCGATGTTGGGCAGCACGCCGGCGATGTTCAGCGCGACCAGCCACCACGTCGGGTGCAGCCACCAGGGCGCGGCGACCAGGGCGACCGCCCACCACAGCGCGAGGGCCGCCCACAGCGGCGGATAGAGGCGCCGCGCCCGATCTCCGTACCAGGCGGCGGCGCCGGGCTCGCCGCGTCGGCGCCACCACTGCTCGGCGTTCAGCCCGAGGAGGACGACGAACACGGGCACCGCGTGATTCAGCAAGTGCGTCATCACCCACGCCCCCCGGAGCACGCCCGCGTGGATGCCGATCACGGCCAGGATCAACGCGCCCTTCAGGCAGTCGATGGCCGGATCGCGGGGAGCCGCGAGGCGCGTCGCCGTCACACGCGCTACGAGACGGCCCCAACTACGGCGTCTTCGCCGACAGGGTGCCGGCGTCGTTCTTCGCCGGGGTCGCGAAGGTGGACTCCACGCACGCGCCCGTGTCGAGGTTGAGGAGCTGCGCCGTGATCGGTGCGGTGGCCGGCATCCCCGTCGCCTGGACCGCGAGGCCCTTGCCCTTCACGACCACCCGCGACTTCGCGTCGACGGCGTTGGCTTTGACGACCACCTTCGTGACCCCGGCATAGGCGCCCGTCTTGTCCTTGTAGACCAACGCCGACGGCTTCGCCGTCCACCCGCCGCCAGTCGGGAGCTGGCCGCCGAGCAGCCGTCCGTTCTGGCCGTAGACGCACACCGCCAGATCGGATTGGGTCGTGGGAGAGCCGGCGACCCCGGTGAGCGCACCATCCTTCCACTTCCAGGTGAACTTGTCGCGGGTGTCGTCGGCGTCGTTCTTCACGACGAGCTTCCCCTTGGCGCCGGCGGCGCAGCCGGGAGCGGGCGTCGCGGGGCACTGCTCGCCCTTCACGATCTGGAAGCGATCGATGACGTTACCGTCCTTGCTGAGGAATCGGCTCGTGAGGGCGTCGCCGTCCACGTCGATGACGACCGAGCCGTACTCGAGCAGATTCACGGTGTGCGCGGGGTGGTTGAGCGTCGCGGGCCGGACCTCGCTCGAGCTGCCCGCCACCACGTAGACGGCGCCCTCGTGGGCGCCGTTGCCGAGCGTGATCTTGCGGTACGCGCCGTCGCCCTGTGGATCGCCGTTGCCCGAGTCCTTCACGAAGGCCGCCGTGAAGGTGCTCGCGAGGCCGTAGTGGCCGTCGAGGAGATAGCTGCGCTCGTAACTGTGGCTGTGGCCCGAGAAGACCGCGTCGACGCCGTAGTCCTCCAGGACCGGGAGCACGTTCTCGCGCATCCACTTCTCTTCGGCCTCGACGTCGGAGTCGTGGAAGAGGCCACGGCTGTAAGGCGGGCGATGCCAGAACGCGATCGTCCAGTCGGCGTTGGCGGCGGCAAGGTCGGCGGCGAGCCAGGTCATCATGGCCGGGCTGTCCGCGGGGCGGGCACGCTCGGAGTCCAGCACGATGATGTGGGCGTTGGCGTAGTCGAACGAGAAGTAGGTCTTGCTACCCGAGGCGACACCGCCGGCCTGGGCGGCGGTAGGCATCGAGAAGATGTCGAAGAAGGGGCCGCTCTGGGTGAGCGTGTCGGAGCCGAACTCCTCGTGGTTGCCGTAGATCGGCAACACGGGCGTGGCGCGCAGCAGGTCGGCGAAGCCGTCGAAGAGGGCGCGCTGGTGCTCGATGTCGGTGCCGGTGAGATACGCGTTGTCGCCCAGCGGCATGAAGAGGTCCGTCGGCGTGCCGGCGGCGAAAGCGTAGTAGGCGTCGCGCACGAGCACGGCGTTGGCGCTCAGGGTGGGGTTCGACGGGCTGTTCAGGTAGCCGCCGTCGCCGGTCGCGAAGATGCGGAACGGGCGGGCGGGACCGGGCGTCGGGTTGGTGTGGAAGACGTGATCGGCGTCGTCGCCGACGAGCGCGCCGCCCACGGAGCCGACGGCGTAGTAATAGTCGGTGTCCGGCGTGAGCGGGTCGACAATGCCGACAGTGACGATGTGCTCGGTGGTGGGCGTGGGGTCGTCGACGGCGACCGAAAGCGCTCCCGGCGCCGCGCCGTAGCTGACGCGGCTGCTCGTGGGGACGTCGGTGCGCCAGCGCACCGTCATGCTGGTCGGGGTCGGCACCTGGAGGTAGGGGCCGCGGGTGACGGTCTGCGCCCACGCTCCCGGAACGGCGAGGAGCGGCAGGATGCCGATGAGCAGCTGGCGACGTCGAGTCATGGGTGCACCTCTGGTTCGGGCGTCAGGGCGGTCTGGATGCGTTGGGCGAGGGCGACATGGGCCTGGCTCCGCCGCGCGGCCGGGCGCGCGCTCAGGAGGGCGAGGGCGCGCTCGTATTCGCGGCGCGCGTCCGCCGCGCGGCCGAGGCGCTCGAGGACCTCGCCGCGGCGGACGATCCAGGCCTCGCTGCGCGGCGCGCCGCGGAGGAGCTGATCGAGGCGGGCGAGCGAGGCGTCCCAACGTGCGCGTTCGGCTTCGAGATCGATGGCGGCGAGTTGCAGGGAAGCGACCGGGCCGATGCGGGCCATCCCGGCGTCGAGCGCGCGCAGGGCGTCGTCGGGACGGCCGGCGGCGAGCAAGGCGTCGCGATGGGCGAGGACGTGCTCGGGCTCGACGGTGCGCAGGCCGGCGATGGCGCGGCCGAAGTCGGCGGCGGCGGCGGCGAACTCGCCGAGGGCCATCTCGGCCCGGGCGCGATCGTACACCGTGCCCCAGGCATCGGGGCGGCGGAGCAGCACGGCGTCGAACAGGTGCTTGGCCGTGAGAGGGAAACCCGCGGCGAGGAGCACCTGGCCGCGACCGGCGTCACAGGTGTCGCGGTCGGCGCCGTGGGCGGCCGCGTCTTCGAAGGCCGCGAGGGCGGCGTCCCAGTGGCGGGCCGCCTGGTGGGTCTTCGCGAGTGTGAGGCGGGGGACGGGGTTGCCGGGGTCGGCGGCAATGGCCGCGGTGGCGTCGTGTTCGAGCACGTCGGCGCCGACATGGGCAGCGGCGGGCCGCGCGCACGTCAGCAGCAACACCACGCAGGTGAGAAGACGCTGGGGGACGACCCATCGCACCGAGCCCGTCATGCAACAGTCCGCCGGGGGGATGCAATGGAAATCGCGCGGGGGACCGCGACCGTGCTCCCCGCCGGGAAGAGCCCTCGACCGCCGTCGTCCTGGTCGGCGCGGTGGTCGGCGTACCGAGACGGGACGGTCAACGGGCCTTGCCCGGACGGCCCGCCGCCAGATAAAGCTCGCCGCCTCATGGCAGAGCAAAAAGCGACGAACATCGTCTGGCACCAGGGCGCCGTCACCCGCGAGGACCGCGGCCAGCTGAACGGCCACAAGGGCTGCACCGTCTGGCTGACGGGCCTGTCGGGGTCCGGGAAATCGACCATCGCGGTGGACCTGGAAAAGCGCCTCCTCGAACGGGGCGTGCGCACGTACATCCTCGATGGCGACAACATCCGCCACGGCCTCAACAAGAACCTCGGCTTCTCCCCCGAGGACCGCACCGAGAACATCCGTCGCATCGGCGAGGTGGCGAAGCTGTTCACCGACGCCGGGCTGGTCACGTTGACCGCCTTCATCTCCCCCTACCGGGCCGACCGCGACCAGGTTCGGGCCATCATGAGCGACGGCGACTTCGTCGAGGTCTACGTGGATTGCCCGGTCGAGGTCTGCGAGCAGCGCGACGTGAAGGGGCTCTACAAGAAGGCCCGGGCCGGCGAGATCAAGGAGTTCACCGGCATCTCGGCGCCGTACGAGGAGCCGCTCCGGGCCGAGCTGACCATCAAGACCGCCGGCCAGAGCGTGGAGGAGAGCGCCAAGCAGATCTTGGCCCATCTCGAGCGCGCTGGCGTCGTCCCGACCGCCTGAGCCCCCCTGAGGCTTCCGCCACACGGGCGCCGAGCGGCGCCCCGTGCCGTACCTTCTTGTCCGACTCCCCCGAACCCCTAACGAACACGTTGACAGGGGGTCGATCCTCAAAATAAAAGGTCGCTCGGACCCAGGGGTAACCTTATGACATTCAGTCGCGGACAAGATCTGGAGATCGACGACACGGACCGCTGCATCCTGGCGATGCTCCAGGACGATTGTCGTGTCGCGTTGGCGCGGATCGGCGAGCGGGTCGGCCTGAGCGCCCCGGCCGTGATGGAACGCATCAAGAAGCTCGAAGCCGCCGGGCTGATCACCGGCTACCACGCCACGCTCGACGCGCGGCGGCTCGGGCTCGACGTCACCGCGTTCATCGGCGTCATCACGAGCGCCCCGGACAAGATCGGCAGCCTCGAGCGACAGATGGTCGCACTCGACGGACGTCCTCGAGTGCCATCACGTGACCGGCGAGTACACGCTGCATGCTCAAGGTGAAGACGGCGAACACGTCATCGCTCGAGACGTTGATCACGGAGATACGCTCCCTCGACGGCGTGACCCGCACCGAGACCACCGTCGTCCTCTCCACGCATGCGGAAAGCGCGCGGCTGAACCTGCACGCGGCGGAGTTGTCCCCCGCCACCCAGGGCCGGCGCACTCGGCGTGTCACCGAGCGCAACGGCCAGCTGCGACGAGCTTGAGGCCCGGAGGCATCATGACCACTCGCGAACGACCCACCACATGGCTGCGCGACCCCCGGATCGAGCACGACGCCTGCGGCGTCGGCTTCGTGGTCGACGTCAACGGCGCCCGCTCGCACCGACATCATCGAGCAGGGGCTCGAGGTGCTGCGGAACCTCACCCACCGCGGCGCGTGCGGCTGCGACCCGCTCACCGGCGACGGCGCCGGCATCCTGGTGCAGATCCCCGACGAGTTCCTGCGCCGCGAGGCCGGCGCAGAGCGGCATCGACGCTGCCCGCGCCCGGCGCCTACGGCGTCGGCATGGTGTTCCTGCCGGCCGAGGTCCGGCAGCGCAACGAGTGCCAGCGGCTGTTCGAGAAGGTCGATCCGCGACGAGGGCCAGACGCTCCTCGGCTGGCGCCACGTGCCCGTGCGACCACGAGGCGTCCCGGGCCGCTCGCCCGCACGGTCATGCCGGAGATCCGGCAGGTCTTCATCGGCGGCGCGGCCCGGCCACGGACCAGGACGCCTTCGAGCGCAAGCTCTACGTCATCCGCAAGCGGGTCGAGCACGCTCGTCCGCGACGTCGGGCATGCCCGAGTCGGAGCGGTTCTACGTCCCGAGCCTGTCGTCGCGCACGATCGTCTACAAGGGGCTGCTGCTGCCCGAGCAGATCCCCGCCTTCTACCACGGACCTGACCGACCCGAGCTTCGGTCGCGCGCTGGCGCTCGTGCACCAGCGCTTCAGCACCAACACGTTCCCGACGTGGGACCGCGCCCACCCGTACCGCTTCATCGCGCACAACGGCGAGATCAACACGCTGCGCGGCAACATCAACTGGATGCGGCGCGCGCCAGGCGATGTTCGCGTCGCCACGCGTTCGGCGACGACATCGCGCAAGCTCTTCCCGATCATGCGACCCGGCCGCCAGCGACTCGGCGAGCTTCGACAACGCCCTCGAGCTGCTGGTGCACACGGGCCGCTCCCTGCCGCACGCGGTCATGATGATGATCCCGGAGGCGTGGCAGAACCACGAGACCATGAGCGACGGCAAGCGGGCCTTCTACGAGTACCACGCCTGCCTGCATGGAGCCGTGGGACGGCCCGGCGTCGATCGCCTTCACCGACGGCCGCGTCATCGGCGCCGTGCTCGACCGCAACGGCCTGCGCCCGTCGCGCTACTCGTCACCAAGGACGGCTTCGTCGTCATGGCCTCGGAGGTCGGCGTGCTCGACGATCGCGCCCGAGAACGTGGCCCACAAGGACCGCCTCCAGCCCGGGCGCATGTTCCTCGTCGACACCGAGCAGGGCCGCATCGTCGACGACGAGGAGATCAAGGAGGCGATGGCGGCACGCAAGCCCTACCGCCAGTGGCTCGACCAGCACCTCAAGCGGGTCGACCGCCCTGCCCGCCGCCGAGCGACGTGCCGCCGGCGTACGCGCCCGAGACGCTGCTCGCCCGCCAGCAGGCCTTCGGCTACACCCTCGAGGACCTGCGGCTCCTGATGGCGCCCATGGCGGTCAACGGCCAGGAGGCCGTCGGCTCGATGGGCACCGACACGCCGCTGGCCGTGCTCTCGGACAAGCCGCAGCTGCTCTTCAACTACTTCAAGCAGCTCTTCGCCCAGGTGACGAACCCGCCGATCGATCCGATCCGCGAAGAGCTGGTGATGTCGCGTCCAGACCACCATCGGCCCCGAGGGGAACCTCTTCGACGAGACGCCGGAGCACTGCGCGCAGCTGCACCTGAAGAGCCCCGTCCTGTCGAACGAGGAACTCGCGCAGCTCAAGGACCTGGACGACGGTGCGCTGCGCACCATCACGCTGCCGATCCTGTTCCCCGCCGACTCCGGCGGCGCGGGCCTGCGCGCGGCGCTCGACGCGCTGTGCGCGCAGGCGTCGGACGCCGTCGCGGAGGGGCACAGCGTCCTCATCCTCTCCGACCGCGGCGACCGACGAGCGCCACGCGCCCATCCCGAGCCTGCTCGCCACGGCGGCGGTCCACCACCACCTGATCCGCGAGGGCAGCGCGCACGCGCTGCGGGCTCGTCGTCGAGACCGGCGAGCCGCGCGAGGTGCAGCACTTCGCCTGCTGCTCGGCTACGGCGCCGGCGCGATCAACCCGTACCTCGCCTTCGAGACGCTGCGCGACATGGTCGGCCGACGGCGTCCTCGCGGACGTCGACGGCGACGCGGCGGTCGCGAACTACCTCAAGGCCGTCAACAAGGGCGTGCTCAAGGTGATGTCCAAGATGGGCATCTCGACGCTGCAGAGCTACCGCGGCGCGCAGATCTTCGAGGCGATCGGCCTCGACGCACGACGTCATCGACCGCTACTTCACCTGGACCGCCTCGCGCATCGAGGGCATCGGCCTCGACGTGATCGCGCGCGAAGCGCCAGGAACGCCACGACCACGCCTACAAGATCGCGCCGGCGCTCGACGGCGACCTCGAGGTGGGCGGCCAGTACCAGTGGCGCCGGCGCGGCGAGCACACATGCTACAACCCGGAGACCGTCGCGAAGCTGCAGCACGCGGTGCGCGCCGGCAGCTACAAGCTGTTCAAGGAGTACACGCGCGCTGGCCAACGACGAGAGCCGCCGGCTCTGCACGCTCCGCGGCCTGCTCGCGCTTCAAGCCCGGCACAGCCGATCCCGCTCGACGAGGTCGAGCCGGCCGCGGAGATCGTCAAGCGCTTCAAGACCGGCGCCATGTCGCTCGGCTCGATCAGCCGCGAGGCGCACGAGACCCTGGCCATCGCCATGAACCGCATCGGCGGCAAGTCCAACACCGGCGAGGGCGGCGAGGACCCGGTGCGCTACACGCCGGACGCCGAACGGCGACTCGCGCCGCAGCGCCATCAAGCAGGTCGCCTCCGGGCGCTTCGGCGTCACCAGCCACTACCTGGTCAACGCCGACGAGCTGCAGATCAAGATGGCGCAGGGCGCCAAGCCCGGCGAGGGCGGCCAGCTCCCCGGCCACAAGGTCGACGAGTACATCGCGCAAGATCCGCCACTCGACGCCCGGCGTCGGGCTGATCTCGCCGCCGCCGCACCACGACATCTACTCGATCGAGGACCTGGCGCAGCTGATCCACGACCTGAAGAACGCGAACGACCGGGCGCGCATCAGCGTGAAGCTGGTCGCCGAGGTCGGCGTGGGCACGGTGGCGGCCGGCGTGTCGAAGGCGCAAGGCCGACGTCGTGCTGATCAGCGGCTACGACGGCGGCACCGGCGCGTCGCCGCTGACGTCGATCAAGCACGCCGGGCATTCCCTGGGAGCTCGGGCTGGCCGAGACGCAGCAGGTGCTGGTCGCTGAACGACCTGCGCGGCCGCATCCGCGTCGAGACCGACGGCCAGCTGAAGACCGGCCGCGACGTCGCCATCGCCGCGCTGCTCGGCGCCGAGGAGTTCGGCTTCGCCACCGCGGCGCTGGTCGCATCGGGCTGCATCATGATGCGCAAGTGCCACCTGAACACCTGCCCGGTCGGCATCGCCACGCAGGACCCGCGGCTGCGCAAGAAGTTCGCGGGCAAGCCCGAGCACGTCGTCAACTTCATGACGTTCGTCGCCGAGGAGCTGCGCGAGATCATGGCCGAGCTCGGCTTCCGCACGGTCGACGAGATGATCGGCCGGGTCGACCGGCTCGACGTCCGCGACGCGATCGAGCCACTGGAAGGCGCAAGGGCTCGACCTCTCCGCCATCCTGCACAAGCCCGACGTTGCCGAAGACGGTGGCCATCCGCTGCGTCGCGACGCAGGACCACGGCCTCGAGCAGGCGCTCGACAACACGCTGATCGAACGCTGCCGGCCCGCGCTCGAGCGCGCGCGAGCCGGTGGAGGTCGAGCTGCCGATCCGCAACGTGAACCGCACCGTCTGCACCATGCTGTCGGCCGAGGTCTCGCGCCGCTACGGCGAGGCGGGCCTGCCGCCCGAGCACGATCCGGCTCCGGTTCACCGGCTCGGCCGGCCAGAGCTTCGGCGCCTTCCTGGCGCCGGGCATCGACGCTCGAGCTCGAGGGCGACGCCAACGACTACTTCGGCAAGGGACTGTCGGGCGGCCGCGTCGTCGTCTACCCGCCGCGCACGGCCACCTTCGTGCCGGAGGACAACATCATCGTCGGCAACGTGTCGCTCTACGGCGCGACCGGCGGCGAGGTGTTCCTCCGCGGTCAGGCCGGCGAGCGCTTCTGCGTGCGCAACAGCGGCGCCACCGCGGTCGTCGAGGGCGTCGGCGACCACGGCTGCGAGTACATGACCGGCGGCCTGGTCGTCGTCCTCGGGCGAACGGGCCGCAACTTCGCCGCCGGCATGAGCGGCGGCATCGCCTACGTGCTCGACGAGGACGGCGACGTTCCGCACGCGCTGCAACATGGGCATGGTGTCGAGCTCGAACCGCTCGACCGAGCGACGCCGTCGCCGTGCTGCGGGACCTGATCCAGCGCCACCTCGACCTGACACGGACGGGCGTCGCCGCCCGGCTCCTCGCGGACTGGCCGGCCGCGCAGCGCCGATTCGTCAAGGTGATGCCGGTCGAGTACGCGAAGGTTCTGGCGAAGCAGCACCTCGACACCGACGCCGCGCGCGTCGCCGCCGTCTGACGAGGACACCCATATGGGCAAGATCACCGGATTTCTCGAGTTACGAACGCGAGATCGCCGCACAAGGACGCCGTCGGAGCGCGCCTCAAGCACTGGCACGAGTTCGAGGAGAAGCTCCCCGAGGAGAAGCTCCGCCGCCAGGGCGCGCGCTGCATGGATTGCGGCATCCCCTTCTGCCACAAGGGCTGTCCGCTCGGGAACATCATCCCCGACTGGAACGACCTGGTGTACCGCGGCCGCTGGCAGGAGGCGATCGACCGGCTGCACTCCACCAACAACTTCCCGGAGTTCACCGGCCGCATCTGCCCGGCGCCGTGCGAGGAGGCCTGCGTCCTCAACATCAACGACGACGCCGGTCACCATCAAGCAGATCGAGAAGCAACATCATCGACCACGCCTTCACCGAGGGCTGGGTTCGACCGCACGTGCCGCGAACACCGCACCGGCAAGGCGGTGGCGGTCGTCGGCTCGGGCCCCGCCGGGCATGGCGTGCGCACAGCAGCTCGCGCGCGCCGGCCACACCGTCACGGTCTTCGAGCGCGACGATCGCATCGGCGGCCTGCTGCGCTACGGCATCCCCGACTTCAAGATGGAGAAGTGGCTGATCGACCGCCGCATGGAGCAGATGGCGGCCGAAGGGCGTCACGTTCCGGACCGGCGTGCACGTGGGCGCGACGTCACCGGGCGAGCAACTGCGCAGGGAATTCGACGCCGTCGTGCTGTCCGGCGGCGCGACCCAGCCGCGCGATCTGCCGGTCCCGGGCCGCGAGCTGCGCGGGCATCCACTTCGCCATGGAGTTCCTGCCGCAGCAGAACAAGATCGTCGCCGGGCGATCGCGTGCGAGGGCCAGCTGCTGGCGACGGGCAAGCACGTCGTCATCCTCGGCGGCGGCGACACGGGCAGCGACTGCCTCGGCACGTCGAACCGCCAGGGCGCCGCCTCCGTCCACCAGTTCGAGCTCCTGCCCGAGCCGCCGAAGGATCGGCCCGCGGCTCGCCGTGGCCGAACTGGCCGATGATCCTGCGCACGCTCCAGCTCGCACGAGGAGGGCGTGATCCGCGACTGGAGCATCAACACCAAGGCGCTTCAGCGGCGACGAGCACGGCAACGTGAAGAAGCTGCACGGCGTGCGCCTCGAATGGCGCCAGGACAACGGCCGCCCGGCAGATGCACGAGATCCCGGGCAGCGAGTTCGAGCTCGACTGCGACCTCGTGCTGCTGGCGCTCGGCTTCCTCGGCCCCGAGAGCGACACGGCCGTGTCGCAGCTCGGCTGCGCCCTGACCGACCGCGGCAACGTCCAGGCCGGCGGCGGACTACCAGACGACCGTGCCCGGCGTGTTCGCGTGCGGCGACACGCGGCGCGGGCAGTCGCTGGTGGTGTGGGCGATCTGGGAAGGCCGCGAGGCCGCCCGTGGCGTCGACGCCTACCTGATGGGCGCGACGTTCCTGCCGGCCAGCCCGGACCTCTGAACGGCTGGCTCGCGAGCCGCGGAGCCCGCGATCCGATCCGCACTGACGCCGGGCGTCCATCTGCCGAGGCCGCGACCGGCGTCCCGATCCGTCGGCGCCCGGGAAGGCGGCATTGCGCATCGCCATATCCGAACGCTGCATCCCAGCAGCCCCGGCAAGGTCCCGAGCACGAGGATCCTCGCGCCGTGCACTGCTCGATCGCAGAGCGCAACGGGTGCTGGTCGCGCATCAAGTCACGTCGTGGCGCGTGAACGTTCGGATCTTTCGCGCGTGATCCGTCAACGGCACACGCCCACGGACGCCGTATCGAAGCGGTTCTTCTTGACGTGGAGAGTGCCGGCATATTAACCACACCTAGTCCGCTAGAGGCGACGCGATGCTCCGCGTGTTCCCCGACCTCGCCGGGCGCGAAAGGGACCCATGTTCTCACAGCCGTCGTGTCGACCGCTCGCCCATGCTGGCAGTGCTCCGTGGTGGCGTCACCTCCCGAGTCGATGGGGTTCGGGACAGCGCCGTGCCTCGGCCGTGTTCGGTCTGCTCGTTGCATTGCTGGCGACGTCTTCGCACGCGCTGTTGATCGACAACGGCCTGTCGCAAGGAGAGTTGGGAGCGTTTGCCGTCGACGTCCTGAGCGGCGGCGAGACCACCCAGGCCGAACTCACCGCACGCCGGCTCAGTTCGCAGGACCTCGTCACGGGAGACGTGATCTATGCGTACGAGAGTTGGGTCGACGTGGGCCCGCCGGGCGAAGGATTCCGCCTCGACGGCGGCGAGAACGAACCGGTCTTCGACCCACTCGATCCGGGCCGCGTCCTCAGCACGGGGGCCTTTCAAGGGGAGAACGGCAACCTGATCCGTTGGGAGGTCCGGAGCAGCATGCCCCGGGGCGGCTCCACGCTCGTGAACGTGTATCGCTTCACCGCGGACACGGGCACCCTGGGCCCTCTGCGTTTTTTCCAGTACCTCGATGAGGACGTCGGCCCTCCGGGCGAGGGGTTCGACGACGATGTCCTCGCGGTGCGCGGGTCGGTCGCCACGAACGACCTCGAGCTGTTCACCGTGGACAACGTCGAGGTCTATGGCGTCAGTCAGTCCGGTGCGTTCTCGCCTGCGTTCGGCTTGATCAATGCCACGTTCGCCGGCTGGGCCGCGGACGTATTCGACGAGGTGACGCCTCGGATCGAAGGGGCGGGTCAGACCGTGAGCCCGACGGGAGAGGTGCAAAATCTCCCCGAGCTACAGCATCCCGAGCTGGGCCCGGTACGTGGACCGGCGGATGCAGTTTCGGTCCTCGCGTGGGACGTCGATCCCGAAAATACCTTCGCCGTGATCGTCACCACCCTCGGTGGCGTGCCGAGCATCCTGTGCGGCAACGGCGTCACCGAAACCGAGGCCGGTGAAGGCTGTGACCTCGGCGGGGTCAACGGCCTGCCGGGCGTCTGCTGCACCGAGCAGTGCAAGCTCGTTGCCGCGGGCGAGACGTGCCGTCCCAAGAGCGACGGATGCGACAAGGAGGAGCGCTGCGACGGGGAGAGCCCGACGTGCCCCCAGGACTCGCTGGCGGCGGCCGGGACGGCGTGCCGGGCGAGCGCGGGGGTGTGCGACGTGACCGAGACGTGCAGCGGGGCGTCGGCCGCATGTCCCGCGGACGCGAAGAGCACGGCGGTGTGCCGAGCGTCGGCAGGTGCCTGCGACGTGGCGGAGAGCTGCGACGGCCTGAGCGACGCGTGCCCGGCGGACGGGTTCGTCAGCGCCGGCACGGTGTGCCGGGAGAGTGCGGGTGTCTGCGACGTGGCGGAGGCGTGCACGGGCAACGCCCCGGCGTGTCCCGCAGACGGCTTCGCGGGCGCGACACTCCGCTGCCGCGATGCCGCCGGGGAATGCGATGTCGCGGAGTCCTGCTCCGGCGCTGCCGCCGAATGTCCAGCCGATGCACGGGCTCCAGCCGATCAGCCCTGCACCGACGACGCCGACCAGTGCACCCGCGACGTCTGCGATGGTACCGGGATCAGCTGCACCCATCCCTCGTCCGGAGCATGCGAATGCGGCAACGGGCGGGTGGATCCAGGCGAGGAGTGCGACGCCGGCACCACGAACGGCACCGCGGGCTCGTGCTGCACGAACACCTGCGCGCTGCGGGCGGCCGGCGAGGCCTGCCGCCCGGCGGCGGGCGAATGCGACGTCGCCGAGACGTGCACGGGAACGAGCGCAACGTGCCCCGCCGATACCCTCGCTCCGCCAACGCAATCCTGCCGTCCGGCGGCGGGCGCGTGCGACGTGGCCGAGTCCTGCTCGGGCACGAGCGTCGACTGTCCGAGCGACGTCCTGACCGCCGGCGGCACGGTGTGCCGGCCGGCGGGCGGACCGTGCGACCAGAGCGAGACCTGTACCGGCGAGAGCCCCACGTGTCCCGTGGACGGCTTCGCACCGTCGACGCAGGTATGCCGGCCGGCGGTCGGCGCGTGCGACCGCACCGAAACCTGCCCGGGCGATGCGCCTGCATGCCCGGAGGATGCGGCCCAGCCCGACGGCGAAGCCTGCGACGACGGTCAGTTCTGCACCGTGGGCGACCGCTGCGAAGCGGGGACGTGCCGCAGCGCCGGACCGCGGGACTGCGCCGACGAGAGCGCATGCACGGTGGACCGGTGCGAGGAGGCGAGCCGGCAGTGCGTGCACGACAGCGCCCCGCTCGAGGGCACGGCATGCGATGACGGGAACGCCTGCACCGAGAAGGATACGTGCGCGGCCGGGACGTGCGGCGGGCGGGCCAAGCGCTGTGATGACGGAGACCCCTGCACCGCGGACATCTGCGCGGCGTCGGGGGCCTGCGAACACCCGCCGCTCGCGGATGGCACGTCGTGCGACGACGAGGACGGCTGCACCGACGCCTCGAGCTGCGCGGCTGGCGTCTGCGTCGGCACCAGCCGCTCTTGCGAGCTGCGAGTCATCGTCCCGCCGGGAGGCGTCACGACGGCCGCGAAGCTCAAGGTGGTGTGCGAGGGGGCGACGCCCCGATCGACCTGCGCGGCCACGCTCGTCGAAGCGGTCGAATCGGCAACGCAGGTGGCGCGCGCGACAGCGGCGACACACCTGAGCGACGCCGGAACGACGAGGCCATCGGCTGTCGTCCCCGGGCCGCGCTTGCTGGCGAAGCCCGTCAGGAAGACCGTGAACAAGAAGGGCCGCGCGAAGTTCGTCCTGCGGCTGAACAAGACCGCGCGAAAGATTCGGCGCACAGACGGGCAGGTCAGTGGGGTGCTGACGTCGGAAGTGAACGAGCCGTCGGGCACGGTTCGCAGCCGGCAGGATTTTCTCACGTTCCTACGGGGCCGCCGGAAGAGTTGATCCGCGCCAGCCGGCTCGTGCGCCGACATGTGATCGCCTGAGGGGGTTGGATGCGGGGGTCCGTGCTGCTCGGCACCTTGTTGTGCCTCTCACCGATCGGATTGCTCGCTCCGGCACCAGGGCGTGCGACCACGTTCGCCCAGATGTCCGAGGACGATCTGGTCGAGAGTGCAGATGCCATCGTCGAGGGCCGGGTACGCACCATCTGGGCGGCCGGTAGCGAGGCGGGCGGCGTCTTCACCTACGTCGAGCTCCAGCAGCTCGACGTACACAAGGGGGCGTTCTCGGCGCCCACGTTGTTCCTGCGCGAGTTCGGCGGCGCCCTGGGAACGCTCGTGCAGGATGTCGAAGGCGCCGCGACGTTCGAACTGGGCGAACGGGTCCTCGTGTTCCTGCGGATCGATCGGAGGACCGGCGCCCTTCAGCCCTCGCACATGGCGCTGTCCAAGTACCGGCTCGCCGACGATACCATCGCCTTCCGCTCCACCGATGCGCCCACGCTGGGAGGTCATGCCGCCGACCAGAAACCCCTGCCCGAGTTTCGCGCGCGGATCCGGGCCAAGGTCGGCGCCGGCAAGTTCGAGGTTCGATCACGGATGCTCGAACGCGCGTCCCGTGAAACCCGGCGCCTCGGCGAGGAGGCGCCGGAGCAGGCGCACGGCGCGAACGGCGCTACCTCACGAGCCCTGGGCGAACCGCTACCGCTGCCGTACAACTACTCGGGGTATCGCTGGAATTTCTCCGCCAGCATGTCGTTCCTGACCGATGATCGCGGCGCCGCCAAGCTGGGGCTCGATGGCAGCCGGCAAGCCATCGCCCGCGCACTCGACCTGTGGACGGGAATCCCGGATGCCTCGATCGCTCTCGCGCTCGGCGGTACGTTCTCAGGGCCCTATCAGCTGTCCTGTTCCGGCCGCGAACGGTGGATCTCCTTCGAGAATCGCGGAGGGAATCTCTCGCGGCTCGTGCGCTGCACGGGAGTCCTGGGGGTGACGGCCAGATGTCGGGACGAGCTGCGGCCTCCTATCGCGCAGGTATGGGGGATCGCCTTTCCGGACACGGGGGCCACGACCATCACTCTCAACAAGGGCCTCGAGCGGTGCGGCTTCGACCTCACGCGTATCCTCGCCCATGAAGTCGGTCACGCCATCGGGCTCGACCACTCGTCCGAGGACCAGGCGGAACAGGATCCGAATCGGCAGAGCGCTCTCATGTACTTCGAACTCGGCCCGCCGACGCTCGAGCCCACCCTGGCGCGGTACGACGTCAACGCGGTGGTGACCCTGTATCCAGAAGCGTGGATCACCGCACCGCCGGCCTATCCCCCTCCGCCGTCGTTCGATCCCGATCAGTTGGCGCTCGCGGTGCGCGATGTCGGCCCACCCGGTAGATCCTCGAGGCGACTGGAGCTCTCGATCCGGGCACCGAACGAACAGTTCGCGCTCATCCAGAAGGGACGGTGGCGGATCCAGGGTCCCGGAGGCCGCCCGACGCGGACGTCCGGCTGGAAGCGTGAGCCCCCCTATCGGTGGCGGGTGCGGGCACGCCGGCCGGTCGACGACGTGACCTTCAGCATCGCGACCCGCGACGGCAGCCGCGCGACGAAGACGTTCGCGCTCACGCCGCCCCTGGTCCCAAGGTCGGTCCGGTAGGCGGGCGGAGCGTCCCGGGAGCGGCCGCTGCTGCGCCCGGAGAACCGGGCCGGGGCGCCCCTACCGGCGCCGATTGCGGAGGAACACGAGGAAATCCTGACGTGCCCTCGCCGGCTCCCCCGGCTCCGCGACACTCGTCTCGAGGATGGCCTGGGCCGTGCCCCGCTGCTTGATCGCTGCCTTCGCAAGCGGATTCAGCTTCATGACGAAGGCGGCGCGCCCCTTGCGGTTGACGACCTTCCGTCGTGGTCGGGCCAGCGTCCGACCGAGCGTGAACCCGAAGAGCGACGGCCTGCCCGAGGCGATCGCCTGCGTCACGCCGGTGGCGGCCGGAACCGCCTCGTACAACACCGCACGGCAGACGGCTCCGGGTGCGGCGTCCAGGCAGGCGACCTTGAAGCTGGCCTTGCGCGTGCCGGCGGCCGGCACGCCGACCTGGAATTCACAGGAGCGGCTCCCGGTCGGCCGGCACTCGCCCCCGGAGCAGATCGAGGCATCGGTGCATCCATCGCCATCGTCGCAGGACGTGCCTTCGTCGGCAGGTGGATTCCCACACAGACCCGTCGCTGGATCACACACGTCGACCGTGCAGGGATTCCCGTCCTCGCAGGACTTCCCCCGTCCCGCGCACCGACCGGCCGAGCAGACCTCCTTGTCCGTGCAGGCGTCCCCGTCGTCGCAGGCTTCGCCGTCTCGCACGGACGCATAGGTGCAGTCGCCGACGGTCGCACCCGGGCGGCGAACACAGGATTCAGTGGTGCACGGGTTCCCGTCGTCACAGAGCGCGTCGTCGGTGCAGGCGCTGGCCTGGCCGCCGCGCACCTGGAACACGTAGCGCCCGGGCTGCGTGCTCTGGAAGCTGTTCCACGTCAGCCCCGTGAGCCGATTTCCATCCAGAAAAGCGCCCGGCTCGCCGGACCCCGGCAGCTCGAAGGCGGCCGTGCGGCTCGCGTAGCCGATGCGAGCGGCTTTCCCGGGGCCCAGCGCCAAGCCGCCTCGCCCCGCTGGATCGCTCACGTCGCCATCGCCGGCTTCCCAGAGGATGCGGTCGTAGTTGAACTCGATGTCGAAGTCGCCCGGGCCGACGTCCGAGCGGTCGACCAGCACGACCTGGAAGCTGTTCGTGGGCGACACCTGCAGCGCGTAGTACCCCACGCCGATCCAGTTCACCCCGAACGCCGGCCGTCCCTCGACCGTGTCGTTGCCGTAGGTGACGACGCCCGAACCGTCGCCCCGGGTGTCGACATCCGCCCAGAAGGGGGCGATCATCCGGAAACCGGCCGCGGACGAGACCAGGGGCTCCGGGGTGAACGCGTCCAGCGGCTCCCCGAAGGTCAGGTTGCCGTTGTTGTTGACGAAGACCGCGGACGACTGCAGGCCGAAGAAATCGACCGTGAACCCGATCTGCTGCGGCACCAGGCGATCGGGCGTGCAGCTGTCGTCGGAGTCACCCGGCGCCGCGTCGTCACAGGGGGCGAACGCCTGGGTCCGGAAACCCGGTAGATCGCGCACCGCGCCCGCGTGCGCGCGGACCGCTACCGTCAACAGCGAAAGCCCGATGACCCAGATGCCCAGTGACCGACGCATGCAAACCCCTCAGAAGCTGATGGACAGGCCTCCAGCGGGGAGTACATCCGCCCGCAGCCCGGCGCTGTTGATGGGGACGATGGCCCCGACGAACCCGACGGCGTTGCCCGCGACTGCGAACTTGAGCCCGGCCGCGATGTCGAAGTAGTCCTGGCGCGCGATGAACACCTGACCGGTATTCAGGTCTTGCCCGACGCCATTGGGCGCCGCGGTGCCGCTCGCGCCAGGCACGTCCAGGTCGAAGTCGGTGAGCGCCGAACGCCCAAGGAAATCGAAGAACAGCGCCAGGGGCTCGAGGACCTGCGCCGTGACGCCCACGTTGTAGAAGGCATTGGTTCCCTGCAGGTCGCTTGCGTTGATCTCGAAGCCCAAGGTGCCGTGGAAATCGAAGATCCCCACGATCCGGGAGCCGACCAGGAAGGGCGAAAGCGTCACGTCGCCGAGACCCGCGAAGTTGTCCGGGTTGCCCGTCGGCAGACGGAGCTGGAGCCCCGTGGCGAGACCCAACGGGTTGTCGAGGAAGCGGTACTTCGTCCGCACCAGCAGATCCCCGGCCCCGAAGGAGTTCGCGTCGACGGAAAATGGCAGCGGGTTCGTGGCCGCGACGACGTCGTTGAAGTTCGCGCTGTTGCGGGACACGACGCGCTTCGTTCCGCTCGCCTTCAGCTCGTTGGAGACCAGCGGCATCACGAGGTTGACGTCCCAACGGTCAGTGATGCCGTACGTGCCCGCGAGGTAGATGGTGAAGTTCCGGATACTGAAGTCCTGGAGGTTCGTCTCCGCGACCGAGAAGACCGGCGTCCCGTCGATGGTCGAAGGGAACTTGCCGGCAGGGATCAGGGACTCGGAAAGTCCGAACTGGCCCCCGTCGATCCGATCGACGTTGCCCCACAGCATGGAGAGCGACAGCTCCAGACGATTGCGACCCAGGGTCTGGGCACGTTCCGTGAACACGGGCCCGAGGTTGTTGGATTTCTCGAAGATGCCGAGCTCCGGATTCAAGACGTAGGCGAAGCCCGGCGTCGTCGAGATCGCCGGGAAGCTCGTGCCACGCTCCGCCAGACGCTGGATGGCGGGAACGTAGACGTTGGGCGCCGTGAACCCGGGGACGAAGGTACCGTCGGGGAGACCGACGCCGGGGAAGTTCGACGTGGCCCGGGAGAGCTGCGACGCCAGCGAGCCCCAGGCGGGGGAGCCCCCGAGCACCAGCAGCACCGATGCCACCAGCACCTGCACTCCGGCAATCCTCGCACGACGCTTCCTCATGGAACCCTCCCTCTCTCGCCCGGCATCGGCCTGTTATCTAGCAGTCCATGCATATTCCCAAAACAGGTTGGGAACGACCCGCTCGAAGATTCCGCTCTCAAGTCTGGTACTACTACGCCCAATCGAGCGCGCCGGGCAAGCAAATGGATTCGCCCGGCCCGGGCGTCACAAGCACCCGCCGACGGCCGCCACCTGTCCGCCCACGCGTCGCAAGCGGCACGTCTTCCGCGGATGGCGCAGCTCCTTGCCCCCATCGGCGATGTCGGTGCGGTCGAACGACACCGTGGCCCCCGCCCCCTCCGGCGACACCGTCACGTTCGCGGTCCGGACCTGACGCAGATACCCCACCTTGGATGCGATCGCGCGCGCCTTGTCCGACGTCGTCACGCCGAGCGCCACCAGTGCTGCGGCGTCCTTCCGCCCCCACGCGCTCTCGTAGCGGGCGATCCAGTCACGCACGTCGGCGTCGGTCAGCGAACCTGCCGCGTCCGGACGGGGCACCGCCGGCGGGGGCAGCCGACTCACCAGCGTGGTCGGCGGCGACGTGGGCGGTGGGGCGGTCGCCGGGACGGTGGGCGGTGGGACCGGGCGGACCTCCACCGACCATCGCTGAGGGTCGCTCCGCAGGCCACGCTGGTCGAGCGCCGCCACCTCGATGGAGTTGGTGCCCTCGGGCAGATCCGCGGGAAGGCGGAACAGGCCGCTGGCCGTGGGCGCGCCCGCTCTCCCGTTGACGCGCCATTCATAGGTGATCGGACCTTCCGCTGCGGCTCGCGCGCCGGCGCGGAGCTCGCGGGTGTCACCGGGCTCGATCGTGATCTTCTGCTGCTTCGGTTCGAGCCGCGCCACCTCCGGGGGCGCCCACAACACGTCGACGTCCCAGCCCACCCGCCCGCTCGTGAGCCCCGTCGCGTCGCTCACCTCCACCTCGATCCGGCTGGCGACCTTGCGCTGCTCGAGCGACGGCGCCTGGTACCGGAAGCTCTTGTCCATCCCCACCGGCTTGCCATCGAGGAACCAGGCGTAGGCGAGCTTCGCCTTGGGATCGGGGGCGCGGACCTTCAGGCCGAAGTCGATCACCTTGCCTTCTTCGACCGCCAGCCGACCCTTCGGGGCGGGCGTCTGACCCACGATCCGCGGCGGCACCGGCACGACGGGCGGCGGGCTCTTCACCGCGACCCTCCACGCCCGCGACCCCACGCTGTCCCCGCCTTTCCCGCTCACCGTGACGCGAATCTCCTCGCCGTCGACCGCATCCGGGATGGTGACCTCGCCCTCCGGTCCCGACGCCACGCGCTTGCCGTTGCGCTCCCACGTGTAGGTCAGCCGGTCGCCCTCGTCCGGATCTTCCGCCCGGAGCGCGAACCGCTGCGCCTTGCCCGCCTCGATCGTCACGGTTTCCTCGCGGGGCGACGCCGCGCCGATCACAGTGGGACGATCGACGTCCGCGACGGTGACGTCCCACTTCTGCTCGAGACGGGCCCCCTCGGACGTCGCCACGGCTTCGACGGTGTGCGCGCGGCCACCGTCGGCGAAGCCCGGCGCGTATTCCCACGAGGTCCCCCGGCCGACCTCCTTGCCGTCCAGCAGCCAGCGGATGTCCAGTCCCGGCCGCGTCTCGGCCTGGGTGACGGCCACCTCGAACGTGGTCCGCTTCCCTTCCTGCGTGGACACGGGCTCGCCGGCGCCCGGCGAGACCGAGTTCCACGCCAGGCCGGGGATCGGCGGCGGAGGAGCCGGCGCCGCCTTCTGCACCGTGGGCGGCGGCGCCGGCGCGACCGGCTGCGGCTCCGGGGGTGCGGCGGCGGGCTGTGGAGGAGGCGCGGGCGCGGGAACCGGCGCAGGGGCCTCCTCGGGCCCGCGCGGCGCGACCATCTCCGGACCGGGACGCAGCGCCAGGTACCCGACGCCGACCGCGAGCAGGAGACCCGTTGCGGCGGCATAGGGCCACCACGCGCGACGTGCCTCGGCAACCGGCGGGGGCGGCGGCGCGGGCGGCGGGACACGAACCGCGGGCGGCTCGACGACGACCGTCAGGTCGGGCGGCGGTTCCCCGATCGCCTTCGCTTCGAGGGGCGGTTCGACGATCGTTTTCGCCTCGAGCGGCGCTTCGACCACCGTTCGCGAGTCCCGGTCCTCGTCGGCCATCGGCGGAACCACGATGGTCTCGGCGTCGCGCGCGGCCGCCTCGGCACGGCGACGTTCGCGTTCCGCGGCCTGCTCGCGGGCGGCCTCCTCCTGGCGCCGTGCCGCGGCCTCCTCCTCCTGGCGCCGCGCCGCGGCCTCTTCCTCGGCGCGCTGGCGGGCCTCCGCCGCTTGCCGTTCGGCCTCCGCCGCCTCGGCACGCCGCCGCTCCTCCTCCACCCGGCGCTGCTCCGCAGCCGCCGCCTCCGCCCGCAGTCGCTCGTCCTCGAGGCGCTGGCGTTCCGCTTCCGCCGCCTCCCGGGCCGAGTTCGCCGCACGACCGAAGACCGACTCCGCCGCCGTGTAGCCGGCGTGGGCCTCGTCGAAGGCGGTGGCCGCGAGCGCCTCCTCCGCCGTATGCCAGCCCGCTTCGGCGGCATGCCACGTGTCCGGGGCCCAGCGCTCGGCCTCGAGTTGCATCGCCCGCTCACGGCCGGCTTCCGCCTGCTCGCGCGCCGCGACCGCGCGACGGCGCGCCGCCTCGACCGTCGCGCGACCAGCGGCCTCGTCGTAGGCCAAACTGGCAGCCTCGAAGCCCTCCACCGCCTCGCCGAACGCCTCGCGCCCGGCGGCCGCGTCGGCATCCCGCATCCGGGCAGCCGCCGTCGCGAGCGCCTGGGCCGCGAGCGCGCGCGCACCCGCATCGTCCGCCCGCGCCGCAGCAGACTGGGCCGCCGCCCGTGCCGTGTCGACGGCGGCCACTTGCTCGGCCCGCTCCGCCGCCACGCGTCGCGCCTCTTCCTCGCGACGAAGGCGGTCCGCCTCCGCAGCCGCGCGGGCCGCCGCGGCCACGGTTTCGAACCGAGCGCCCGCCTCCGCGAATCGCGTGGTCGCCTCGTCGAACGCCGCACGGCTCGTCGCGGCGTCCGCCGCCAGCCATTCGTCCTCCGCCGCTCGCCAGGCACTCGGCTCCCAGCGCTCGGCGGCCGCGTGCTCCGCGTCGGCGCGCGCGCGCACCGCCACCTCCCGGGCCGCGACGGCCTGACGGCGCGCCCGCTCGACGGTGGCGGTCCGGGTCGCGTGCTCGTAACCCCGCGCCGCCACGCCGAACGACTCGACGGCGTCCTCGAACGCGTCGCGTTCCGCGGCGGCCTCGGCGGCGGCGGCATCACGCTCCGCCGCGGCCAGTTCGGACGGCGCCAGCTCGGCGGCTGCCGCCTGGTGCGCCTGGGCGGCAGCCTCGGAGGCCGCGCGGCGGCCCTCCGCCACCGCCGCCAGCTGACGCGCCCGCTCCTCCTCCGCGCGCCGCCGCCGCTCCGCTTCCTCCACGGCACGCGCCGCCTCGACCCCCGCGGCGCGAAACACGCTCACCGCGGCCTCGAAACCGCCCTGGGCCTCGCCGAACCTCTCGGCCGCCAGCTGCTCCTCGGCCTCTGCCCACCGCGCCTCCGCCGTCTGCCACGCGGCCCCCGCCCACTCGGCGGCGGCACTGTGCTCCGCCTCGCGTCGCGCCGTCGCCGCCCCCTCGCGAGCAGCCAACGCGCCGCGGCGCGCCTCTTGCCGTCGCCGCTCCTCGTC
The DNA here is from genome assembly GCA_963851365.1 of uncultured delta proteobacterium. Classification (GTDB taxonomy): domain Bacteria; phylum Desulfobacterota; class Binatia; order DP-6; family DP-6; genus CAVQLX01. The sequence goes on from CAWKPA010000005.1 coordinate 1,036,198, forward strand.
TTGGCGGCGGGCCTCCTCGCGGCGCTGAGACGCCAACAGGGTGACCGCTGCCAGCGCACTCGCCGCGTCAGCGAACAACGCGCGGGCCCCCGCGACGTCGCCCCCGCCGAGCGCTGCCTCCGCCTGCTCGAGGGAGCGGCGCGCCGCGGCCAGTTCGTCGGGCGCCCATTCGCCGGCGCCGGCCGCCTCCGTTCCCGCCGCCACCCGCTCCGCCTCGGCGCGGGCAGCGCGGGCCTGCTGATCGAGGCTGAACCGACCGGCCTCGGCGAACGCGTCCGCCGCCCGCTGGAACGTCGCGGCGGCGTCCAGCCCGTCGCCGTCGCGCGCTTCCCGCTCGCCGGCGGCGAACGCATCGGACGCGGTCCGCCAGAGCTCCGGCGCATGCTGCGCGGCCGCCGTCGCCGCGGCCTCATCACGAGCCGCCGCGGCCGCGCCCATCGCGGCCGCTCCCGCTCGCCGCCGCCGGTCGCGTTCAGCGACCGCCGCCTGGCGCGCCGCCTCGAACGCCTCCTCCACCGCCTCGAAGGCCCGCTGGGCGGCCGGCACGTCGTCGCTCGCCAGGAGCGCGTTCGCGGCGGCGAAACGCTGCTCGGCCTCCGACCATGTCGCGTTCGCGAGGGTACTCGCGCCGGCGTCGAGCGCGCCGGTCCGAGCGCCGTCCGCGCGCTCGCGCGCGGCCTCCGCCTCGCGGCGCGCCCGGGCCGCCGCAGCCAGCGTTTCGGCAGCCGCGAACAACGTGGCGGTCCGTTCGTAGAGTGCCCGGGCCTGCGAGACGTCACCTGCGGAGAAGGCCACCGACGCCTCCTCCTCCTGCCGCACGGCGGCTTCGAACTCGGCGGTCGCGAGCTGCGCGGCCTCCGCCTCGCGCGCCCGGGCACGGGCCGCCTCGGCCTCGACGCGCGCCGCCTGGGTCCGGCGCCGCTCGCGCTCTGCCATGAGCCGGCCGATCTGCTGTTCGATCTCCTCCTCGGTTTCGGTCGACGCGTCGCCCGGGGCTCCCGGTGACGTGGACCGCAGGACGACGGTACCCCCATCACCCTGACGCAGGTCGTTCAGCGCCTCGTCGATCACCGCCAGCACCTCGCGCATAGTGGACGGGCGTCGTTCCGGGTCCCGCTGAATCATGCGGCACATCAGCGCCCGCAGCGGTGCCGACACCGAGGCGGTGAACTCGGGTTCCAACGACTCCGTGTCGAAGAGGACACGGGCCAGGATCTCCTGCGGCTCGAGCCCGGCATGGAACTGCCGCCCTTCGAACAGCTCGTAGAGCACCAGCCCGAACGCGAAGACGTCGGCCCGGAAGTCGACCGGGACGCGCTGCCGGTTGCGCTTGAAGCCGAGTTGCTCGGGCGCACTGTATTTGTACGTGCCGAGCATCGTGCCGGTGGTGGTGCGCTCGCCCGCGTCGCCGAGCTTGACCAGCCCGAAGTCGGCGAGGAGCGCGTAGATCGGCGTCTGGTCGCGGAGCAGGATGTTGCTCGGCTTGATGTCGCGGTGAACCATGCCGGTGTGCTGCTCGCCGGCGGCGTCCACGTAAGGCTGGGTATGGGCGAAGGCGAGCGCGTCGGCGACCTGGCGGGCGATCTCGAGGGCGTCGAGCAGTGGCGGACGCCCGTGGGCCTTCAAGTACTGCGCCAGGTTCGGACCGTCGACGTATTCCATGTCGAGGTAGTACTGGCCCTGCGCTTCGTCCCGGCCGAGGTCGAAGACTTGCACGATGTGCGGATGCTTCAGCCGCGCCAGCGCCTTGCCCTCTCGCCGGAAGCGCGCCGTCATCTCTTCGCCCGTACCCTGGTCGGGCTGCACCTTGAGAGCCCGGACGTCGTCGAGGCCGAGGTGCCGGACCTTGTAGACCGAGCCCTGCCCGCCCTGGCCGAGCCGGCCGAGTACTTCGTATTTTCCCGCGATGATCACGACGGCCCGTAGCGGACCACGACCGCCGTGGAGTTGTCGCGCCCGCCGCGCTCGTTTGCCATCTCGACCAATCGGATGCAGGCCCGATCGAGGTCGCCACGTGCGTCGTCCAGGATACGGGCGATATCGGCGGACGACACCAGGTCGTGCACGCCGTCCGACGTGAGGACGTAGATGTCGCCGGGCTCGGGCCGCTCGAGTCGCAGTCCGGGCCGCACCATATCCTGGGTGCCCAGCGCCTGTGTGATCACATGGCGATGCGGCGAGATTTCGGCCTCCGCAGGCGCCATGCGTCCCTCGCGCACCCACTGCTGGACCACGGTGTGGTCCTCGGTCAACTGTTCGAGGGCGTCGTGCCGCTGGCGAAACACGCGACTGTCGCCGACGTGACAGATGGCCACCACGTCGTACCGGTCGTCGAACAGCACGGCGGCAACCGTGCTGCCCATTCCGGCCCGCCCCGGGTCCCGGCTGGCCTCGCGAATGCGCCGGTTCGCCTCTTCCACCGCGATCACCAACAGACGGCCGCTGATCGACGTATACCCGCTGGTATCGGTCACCGGCGTCAGATCGTCGTCGTCCGTGGAGCCGAGGACGTCGCGCAGCGTGTCCACCGCCATCCGGCTGGCGACCTCTCCCGCCTGATGGCCGCCGAGCCCGTCGGCGACGACGAAGCAGCCGAGCTCGGGGAAGAGGCCGTAGGAGTCCTCGTTCGCCTTGCGGACCCGACCGACATGGCTGTGCGCGGCGGCCTGGGTGTGTCGGCCGTGCATGGCCGACGGGGGGTCGCTCATGCTCGGCACGCCGCCGCGCTCCTCAATTGCTCCCGCCGACCGGCAGTGAAGCACGCAACCGGCTGGCTCCGGCTTCAAACCAGCCGCCCACCCGCATGCCCGTTCGGTGGCGCGTCATGCCTCCCACTAGCACCGCGCCCTCCACCGGCTCAAGGATGACCGGGCTCGCGGGGTGCCTCTTCTCTCGACACCGCGACGGCGGGCATGCTACCCCCCTGTGCCGGGCGCGTAGCGGGAGGCAGATGGCGTTCGTTCGGAAGTATACCGAAGCCGAGATCGGCAAGCTGCTGAAGGCCAGCGAGGACCAGGCGGCGGGCGACGGGATCGGACAAGGTCACGCGGAGGGCTTGCACGAGCTGGTCGCCGTGGGCCGCGACCGCAAGGCGACGTCGCCCGACGCGCTCGCCCAACGCCTGCTCGACGAGCGGAAGCCCGTCACCGGCGCCTTCGACGGCTGCCAGGTGAAGGCGATCACGTGGGCGCTCAACACGAATGCGGGCCAGAACACGCTGCAGTACCTGAACGGCGACAAGGTCTGGTACGTGTTCGCGCACATCGACATCACCAATCAGCACTTCAAGATGGTCGAGGCCACCGCCAACGCGCCGGAGAAAAAGGCGCAGGGCCCCCTGTCGCGGCCCGTCACGGCCAACACGACGGCGAAGTGCCTCGCCATGAAACTGATGAAGGCGAACGGCGATACGCTGCACATCCGGACGGCATATCCGATGTCGAGCCCGCCACCCGGCGGCCAGAGCAAGTGCCAGGTGTACTACGCCGGCGGCCACTCGCTCGACCAGACGTTGCCCGCCTGACCCGCGAGCCCGGCACCCGGCGCGGCGCCGATCGAACGTCGCGTCTGGGCGGCGGCGTGCTGGACCCTGCCCGACTTCTTTGACTCCGCCGACCCGGCCGAGATAAGCAACCGGGTGTATCGCGGGAGGTGGGTAGGCGAGGACGCCAGGATGCGGCGTCGAGGAGTCGGCTGGGAGTGTTTGCATGAGACGGGAAGGCGTCCAGCTGACGCTACACGTCAGGTCAGACCGGGGTGACCTCGATGGATCGCCGGCCACGCAAACGTTCTCGCAAGCAGGCGGAACCATCGGGCGGTCCAAGAAGGATAGCAATAACCATCTCCTGCTGGTCGACCCCCGGCGGGTGATCTCCAGCCTGCACGCCGTCGTCAGCTTTCAGGACGACGGATACATGCTCGAGGACAGAAGCACGAACGGCACGTTCCTGAACGGCGCGACCGCCGCGATCGGCAAGGGCAACCGGGTCCGCCTGTCGGACGGCGACACGATCAGAATCGGCGCCTACGAGCTGCGCGTGGAGCTGCAGTCGGCCCAGCCGGTGGGGGATCCGTTCCTGCCGCCGGAGCCGGCCGCCGAGGTGGCCGATCCCCTCGACCCGTTCGCGCCCGCGGCGCCGGCCGCGGCGGCCCCGCTACCCGAGATCGGCGACGATCTCTTCGCGCCGCCGACGCCGGCGCCGGCGGTCCGGCCGGCCTCCGGCTTCGGCATTCCCGAGGATCTCGATCCGTTGGAGCTGCTCGAGGACGTCCCCGCAGCAGCGGCTCCCGGGCCGTCGGTCGGGGCTCGTAGCGACCACGTGCCGGCCGAGCAGTTCCACTTCGTCCCGCAGCGCCCCGTGGCTGCGGCGATTCCCGACGATTGGGACCTCAGCAACGCCGGGGGGTCGCCACGCCCCGCCTCGGCCCCGCGGCTCGCGCCAGCGCCCACCCCGGAAGCGGCTCGCCAGCCGGATCGCGGCGAGGCCGCCGCCGTCCGGACCCTGCTGGCCGCGGCGAATCTCCCCGGTGAACGCGTCGGGGATCGTGCGGCCGACGAGCTGTTGGGCGACGCCGGACGCATCCTCCGGCTGGTCGTCGGGGGGCTGATGGACCTCCTCGCCGAGCGGTCGACCTTCAAACACGAGTTTCGCGTGGAACAGACCGTGATCGGGCCGATCGAGAACAACCCCCTCAAGCTCGCCCGCGGTCCCGAGGACGCCCTCGCACACCTGCTGTGCTCGTCCAGCCAGGGGTTTCTGCCCGCCGAAGAAGCCGTCAAGCAGGCCGTACAGGACCTGAAGGACCACCGCATGGCGACCCTCGCGGCGATGCGCACCGCCTTCGAGGCGCTGCTGCGCCATTTCGACCCCGATCGACTCGAAGAGACCTTCGGCAGCGCCACGAAGCCGGCTGCCCTGGCCCGCCTCACGGGAAAGGGCCGCGTCTGGGAGCGCTATCGCGAATTCTACGCCGCGCTGCAGGAGGACCCGGAACGGTTCTTCCGCGACGTGATCGACGAGGTCTTCGCCCGCGCCTACGAAGCCCAGGTGGGACGACTCCAGAAAGAGCGAGGTTGACACACGATGCGTTCCTCCCCGTTTCGATGGCCGGGAGCGATGGCCGTCCTGCTCCTGCTCGCCGGCTGCGCGAAGCCCCCACCGCCCCCGCCGCCGCCGCCCGCCCCGGTCCCCGTCGGCTGCACCGTCGACGCCGATGAGCGGGTGAACCCCGACATCGCTGGACGAGCCTCTCCGGTGACGGTGAAGCTCTACCAGCTGCGCACGGCCGGGAAATTCGAGGGCGGCGACTTCTTCACCCTCTACCGCGACGCGGCCGCCGCCCTGGGCCCGGATCTCGTCGCCGCCCGCGACGTGACCGTTCGGCCCGGCGAGCAGAAGCGCTTCACCGAAGAGGTCGCGCCCGAGACACGCTTCGTCGGTGTCGTCGTCGGGTTTCGCGACATCGCGAATGCGCGGTGGCGCGCCGTCGTCGCCGTGCCGGCCAGCGGGCTCGCCCAGCAGGCGCTGGAGATTCGCCTCTCCAAGCTGACCGCGAGCGCCGCGTTCGCCGCTACCACGGCCCCTTCGCCGAGTCCCGCGCGCTGATGTCGTCGAACAACAAGGTCATCTGGTCGCAAGGCCTCTTCATCCGGCCGCAGCATTTCCAGCAGCACGACCGCTACCTCGAAGGCTTCGTCGAAGGCCGCTGCGCCGCGCTGCGTCCCTTCCCCTGGGGCTTCGAGGAGCTGTTCCTCGACCACCAACTCCTGACGATCGGGAAGATCGCCATCCGCTCCGCCCGCGGTGTCTTTCCGGACGGGACGCCGTTCGACATCCCGAACGACGTCGATCCCCCCGCCCCGCTCGAGGTCTCGGCCGACATCCGCGACATGGTGGTTCACCTCGCCCTGCCGGTTCGCCGCCCCGGCAGCCTCGAGGTCGCGAGCGAGGAGCGGGACCTGGCGCGCTACGTGCCGCAGGAGGTCGACGCCCTCGACAGCACGATGCGGGGCGCCGCCGCCACCCCCCTGCAGGTCGGCCGCCTCGCCACCCGCCTCCTGCTCCAGACCGATCGCCGGGAGGACTTCGCGTGCGTGGGAGTGGCGCACGTCGTCGAGAGCCGTGCCGACCGCAACGTGATCCTCGACGAGAGTTTCACGCCGCCGGCGCTCTCGTGCGCGGCCGCGCCGCGGCTGGCGGCGTTCCTGAACGAATTGGAGGGCCTGCTGCATCACCGGGGCGTCGCCCTCGCGGGGCGCGTGTCGGCATCCGGGCGCGGCGCCACGGAGATCGCGGATTTCCTGCTGCTCCAGGCCGTCAATCGGTACGAGCCGCTGGTGGCCCACCTCGCGAAAGTGCCCGGCCTGCACCCGGAGGATCTCTATCGGATGCTGGTCGGCATCGCCGGCGAGCTGGCCACCTTCACGGCGGCCGGCAAACGCCCGCCCGCGTTTCCCGAGTATCGCCACGACGCCTTGCGGGAGACGTTCGCGCCGGTCCTCACCGCCCTCCGGGAATCGCTCAGCATGGTGCTCGAGCAAACCGCGGTGCCGATCGCCCTCGTGGAGAAGAAGTACGGCATTCGGGTCGCGGCGATTCCGGACCGCTCGCTGCTCACCACGGCCGCGTTCGTGCTCGCGGTGAAAGCCGACATGCCGACCGAGGAGATTCGCCGGCGCTTTGCCAGGCAGGCGAAGATGGGACCGGTCGAGCAGATCCGGGACATGGTCAATTCGCAGCTCCCGGGCATCGGCCTCACCCCGCTGCCCGTGGCGCCACGGCAGATCCCGTACCACGCGGGCTGCGTGTACTTCGAGCTCGAGCGGTCGGGCGAACACTGGGCGCAGCTCAAGAACTCCGGTGGCTTCGCGCTGCACGTGGGCGCGGAGTTTCCCGGGCTCGAGCTCGAATTCTGGGCCATTCGGGGGTGACGGCGATGAGCCACGACGACCCGTTCGACGACGACCGCACCATCGTCCGACCGCGCCCGGGGGGCCGCCCGACCGCGAGTGACGCCATCGTTCCTCCCCCCCCGGCAACGCCCCCGTCCGGCGACGTTCCGCTCGACCTCGGTCCCGAAGCGCCGGGCGCGGCGGGGGGACCAGCGATCGACGTTCCCGGCATGAGCCCGATCCTGCGTGCGGCGAGCCCCTTGTTAGCGCTCGCGGTGCGCCTCCGGAACACCCTGAGCCATCCGGATCCAGCCCGGCTGTTGGCGCACGTGGGCCGGGAAATCAGCGCGTTCGAAGCACGCGCCATCGGCAACGGCGTGCGCCGCGAGGACGTGATGATCGCGCGCTACTGCCTCTGCACGTTCCTCGACGAGTGCGCGTTGTCCACACCGTGGGGCAGCACCAGCGACTGGAGCCGGCAGTCGCTCCTCAGCACCTTCCATGGCGAAACCTGGGGAGGCGAGAAGTTCTTCGCCGTGCTGGAGCGCATGCTGCACGAGCCGGCCGGCCACGTCGACCTGATCGAACTCCTCGGGGTCATCCTCCTGCTCGGTTTCCAGGGGCAGTACCGCATCGCAGAACGCGGCCAGACGAAACTGACCGACCTCCAGGGCCAGGCCGTCCGCGCGGTGCGCGCGCAGCGGGGCGAATTCGAGCGCGAGCTCTCGCCGCACTGGCAGGGCGCCACCGACATCGGCGTGCCGCTGGCCCGCTATCTCCCCGTCTGGGTCTGTGCCGCCGCTGCCGCGACACTGCTGCTGGGTCTCTACCTGGGGTTCTCGTTCCGCCTCGGCAGCCACACCGACCCGGTGGACGCCCAGGTCCGCGCGATCGGGCGCGACATCGCCATGCCGGCGCGCGCCCCCGGCCAATGGGTGCCCCCGCCGGCCAAGACGCTCGACCTGGCGGGCTTCCTCGCGCCCGAGATTGCCGCCGGTCTGGTGAAGGTGCGAGACGAGCCCGGCAAGACCACCATCACCCTGCCCGGCGCCGGGCTGTTCGCCTCGGGCAGCGCGACGCTCGACCCCCGGACCCATCCGCTGCTGCAGCGAATCGCCGACGCCCTCGACACCGTGCGCGGCAACGTGGTGGTGACCGGGCACACCGACAACGACCCGATTCCGGCCGGGCTCCGCCTGCGATTCGCGTCCAACTGGGAACTGTCCCAGCAGCGGTCCGAATCCGTCGCAAAGGTGCTCGCCCGGACGCTCGACACGCCGGCCCGCATCAGGTCCGACGGCCGCGCGGACACCGAGCCCGTGGCGCCGAACACCTCCGCCGAGAACAAGGCGCTCAACCGCCGCGTGGAGATCGTGCTGCTCTCCCAGGGCACGGGAGTCTGACACCATGGCGGCGCTGAAGGCGTTCTTCCGCAACCCGCTGGTGGTGGCGCTCCTCGGTTTGACGGCGCTGGCGCTCCTGATCTGGTTCGTCGGCCCGTTGATCGCGGTGGCCGGCTGGGAGCCCCTCTTCAGCACCACGGCACGGCTCGTGACGATTCTCGTCCTCGTCGTGCTCTGGGGTCTGCACCACGCCCGCCAGCGCGCCCGCGAGCAACGCGCCAACGCCGAGATCGCCAAGGGCCTGTCGACGGCCGACTCCGCCGAACCGGCTACCGCCGCCGCCGCGCCGGCGCCCGTCCGCGAGGACGAGGTCGCCGCGCTGCGGCAGCGGTTCACCGAAGCACTCGAGCTGCTCAAGAAGTCGCGGAAGACCCAGGGTCGTGCCGCGGGCCTCTATGCCCTCCCCTGGTACGTCATCATCGGTCCGCCGGGCGCCGGCAAGACCACCGCATTGAAGAACTCCGGCCTGCGGTTCCCGCTGGCGGATCGGTTCGGCAACGAGGCCCTGCGGGGCGTCGGCGGCACCCGAAACTGCGATTGGTGGTTCACCGATGACGCCATCCTGCTCGACACGGCCGGGCGCTATCTCACCCAGGACAGCGACCCAGATGCCGACAGCGACGCGTGGCAGGGCTTCCTCGGGCTGCTCAAGAAACACCGGCCCCGGCGGCCGCTGAACGGCGTGCTCGTTGCGATCAGCTTGTCCGATCTGCTGGTGCAGAGCCCGGCCGAGCGCGCCGCCCACGTCCGGGCGGTGCGGCAGCGGATCGACGAGCTCTACACGTACTTCAAGCTCCGCTTCCCGATCTACGTGCTCCTCACCAAGGCCGACCTGGTGGCCGGCTTCGGGGAGTTCTTCGAGGACCTCGGCAAGGAAGGTCGGGAGCAGGTATGGGGATTTACACTCCCGCTCGAGGACCAGGAGCCCGTTCCCGATCTCGAGGCGCGGGTGCAGGTCGAGTACGACGCCCTGGTGCAGCGCTTGTCCGATCGCCTGCTCGCGCGCCTCGATCAGGAGCGCGACCCCGCCCGGCGCGCGCTGATCTTCGGTTTCCCGGGTCAGATGGCACTCCTGCGCGAATCGCTCGTGGAGTTCCTGGCCGGGTGCTTTCGCGGCAATCAGTTCGAGACGCCCCTCCTGCTCCGTGGCGTATATCTCACCAGCGGCACGCAGGAGGGCACTCCGATCGACCGGCTGCTGGGGTCCGTCGCGCGCGGGTTCGGCCTTGCCCCGGGGGCTGTCAGCCCAGGGCGAGGACCAGGGCGCAGCTACTTCATCACCGACCTGCTCCGCCGCGTGATCTTCCCCGAAGCTGATCTCGCGGGCACGAATCGCCGTCTGGAGCGGCTCCGAGCCTGGGGACAACGCGGCGCGTACGGCGCCGCCGCCGCGGCCGTGCTGCTCGCCGGGCTCGCCTGGACCATGAGCTACCGCACCAACCGTGCGTACGTCGACGAAGTCGCCCGCCAGGCGGACGTTCTCCAGAAAGGGGTCGCCGGCATCCCGGCAAGCGACGCAGATCTGCTCGCCGTGCTGCCTGTCCTCGACGCGGCCCGCGCTCTGCCGGGCGGGTACGCCGACCGCGACGCCAGCCGGCCGTGGGCGGCGGGCTTCGGCCTCTACCAGGGGAACCGCCTCGGGCGCGCGGCGCAGGACACCTATCAGCGGCTCTTGCGTGATCTGTTCGCACCGCGCGTGCTCGACCGCGTCGAGGGACAGCTCCGCTCCGCGCCCAACGATTCCGATTTCCTGATGGAGGCGCTCCGCGTCTACCGGATGCTCGGCGAAGGCCAGCACGTCGACCCGGAAGCCATCCAGGCCTGGGTCGAACTGGATTGGGACACCAACCTGGCCGGTCGCCTGAGCGCCGACGATCGCCGCCATCTCGGCGAGCATCTCACCGCGTTGCTGGAACAGCCCCTCGAGCCCGCGCGTACACCGCTCGACGGCACGCTCATCCGCCAGGCGCAACGGAATCTCCGGGCCGCCCCGCTCGCCGAGCGTGCCTATTCCCGCCTCAAGCGCCGTCCCGCACAGGGCATCCCGCCGTTCACCATCGCCGCTGCAGCCGGCAAGGATGCCGCCCTCGTGTTCGCCCGCCGCAGCGGAGCCCCGTTGACGGATGGCATCCCCCCGCTGTTCACCAGCACCGGGTACGAGAAGCTCTTCCTGCCGGGCAGCAAGGAGCTCCGCGAGCAGATCGCCATGCAGGACTGGGTCCTCGAGGACGCCGATGCCCCGAGCACGGCGGCCCCGCCCGTTGCGCCCGGCGATCTCGAGGACGCGGTGCTCCGCCTCTACCTGGAGGACTACGGGAAACAGTACGAGGATCTGCTGGCCGACGTCACGGTGGTGCCCGTCCGCGACATGGACCAGACCGTCACCGTTCTGCAGATCCTTTCGGGGCCACAGTCCCCGCTCCTGTTGCTCCTCCAGGCGGTCGCGCAGGAGACGGCCTTCGGCACCGACGCCAAGCCGGCCAAGACCGACGATGGCAAGGCGGCAGGGGCGATCGACGCCGCGAAGAGCCGGCTGCGGGAGATGCTCGGCGCGGCAGCCAGCGGCGCGGCGACGCAAGTCGCCCCCGGCGCATCGCCCATCGAGGAGTTCGCGAAGACCCGCTTCGGCGCCCTCCGCGAACAAGTCACGGCCCCGGAAGGCGGCCAGGCTCCCTTCACCGGGGTGCTGGACCTGTTGAATCAGCTCTACGTGCTGCTCGATTCCGTGCGCAAGAATCCCAACGCGGCGAAGGCGCTGACCGAGGGCGCCCGACAGCTCGACACGATCGTGGGCAGCCTCGATCGCGAGGCGCAGCGGCAGCCGAAGGCCGTGCAGAACGTCGTCGCTCAGGTGGCAAGCTCGACCAAGAGCGTCAGCTCCGGCAACGTCCGCACCCATCTCAACGCCGTCTGGCGGAACCCGGGATTGGCGTTGTGCCGTCAGGCCATCGCCAACCGCTACCCGATCGCGCGCGGCGCGACGACCGAGATCACGCTGCAGGACTTCGCCACGTTCTTCGGTCCCGGCGGCATGGCGGACGGGTTCTTCGAAGCCAACCTGGCCGATCTGGTGGACACCTCGCGCGATCCCTGGCAGTGGCGCCCCGGCGGCGGCATGGCGAAGGCGTCTCCCGCCGCCCTCGTGCAGTTCCAGCGCGCCCGCAAGATCCGGGACACGTTCTTCCCCGGAGGCGCCAAGACCCCGACCGTCACCTTCGAGCTGACGCCCCTCACGATGGACGTCAACATCACGACCTTCGTGCTCGACATCGAGGGAAAGCAAGTCACCTACGACCACGGGCCCGCGATTCCCACGACGGTCACCTGGCCCGGTCCGGGGCCGCGACAGGTTCGCATCGAGATGGCTCCTCCGAGCGGGAGCGGTCCGTCAGGCGTCACCGAATCCGGTGCGTGGGGGTGGTTCAGGCTGCTCGACCGGTCGCGCATCGAGGCCTCCGCCGCCCGGGAACAGTTCGACGTCACGTTCTCGGTGGGCGGCCGCAGCGCGCGCTTCCGACTGGCGGCGACGAGTGCATTCAACCCGTTCGGCTCCGACATGCTGCGGGCGTTTCGTTGCCCGGAAGACCTGTGACCGATGGCACACACCGGCCCGACCGGTCTCCACGGCAAGTTCCCGGCCCGCGGTGATTTCGTCACCCGGAACCTGCCGCGGGCCTTCGTGACCCCATGGGACGACTGGTTGCAGGCGGGAATGGCCGCGAGCCGGCAGCAACTGGGCGAGCGCTGGTTGTCGATCTACCTGGAGAGCCCGATCTGGCGCTTCGTGCTCGCTGCCGGCGTCTGCGGCCCGGACGCCTGGGCCGGCGTGCTCATCCCGAGCGTCGACAAGGTCGGACGGTACTTTCCGCTCACCATCGCCGAACCGCTGGCCGGCACGGCGCTGCCCCTGGTGACCGCCATGCGCGCGAGCGCGTGGTTCGATCGCGCGGAGGCGCTCGCCGTGCGAGCGCTGGAAGACGACCACCTCGACCTGGAGGGCTTCGTCGGCGACGTCGCGGGTCTCGCGACGACACCATCCCTGTCGAGCGCGCTCGCACCGGCCGTGCTCGGCGCCGCCAACGAGACGGAATGGTGCGTCTCCCTGGACACCGGGGCCTCCGTCGACATCGCCCTGGCCCTCGTCCTCGAACACGTGCTGGGCGAGCGCGCTCGGCCGTACACGCTGTGGTGGACCGAAGGCGGCTCTCAGATCCCGGGGCACTGCCGCGTCCTCCCCCACCTTCCCCCCAGCGAGCGGTTCCATCTCCTGCTGACGGGCCCCGGCGAGGCCCACGCGTCCGTTCTCGTTCCGGATCACCCCGCCGGCGCATCGCCGTCCGGCGAGGCGCAGGCCTCCAGACCCAGGACGTGAACGTCGTAGGCCATCGTCGCCCGATCGTGGAGGCGCGCGTGCCACGGCACGTGCTCGATCTCTCCGAGCAGGCGCAGCGTCGCGACCTCCATGGGATGGCCACCGCCCCGGAACAGCCGGCGCAGGAGCGGCTCGCTGGCGCCGGCGCCTTGCCCGCGCTGCGAATGCCCTCCGACCCACGCCTGGGGGACGGTCGCCGCGGGTGACCAGTCATACGGCGTCGAAAGCAGCGCCGTGCCTCCGACGTGTAGGAGCCGCGCCACACGCAACAGCAGGCCGACCGGCGACGCGACGCAGTCGAGCAGGTTCAAGCCCGCGATCCGCCCGAACATCCCGTCGGCGAATGGCGGACACAACGCGTCGCACGCCCAGAAGTCGACCCGCTCCGCCCCGGCGAAGGTGACCGGGAATTCGCGTTCGTCGTAGACCAAACCGACGCGGCGGCGGCCATAGCGCACACGCCCCGTCCGCAGCACGCGGCGAGCCAGACGCAACATCGGGATGCTCAGATCGATGCCGAGCACCAGGCCGTCACCCCGCGCGGCCAGCTCGAAGGTGGACCGTCCGACCGCGCACCCGGCGTCGAGCACGGGGAGGTCGCCCGGGGGAGGCAACATCGCGAGACCCCGCTGGAGGCAGCGCGCGACCGCGCCAGGCGCCAGTCGGGGGTCCCGTTCCCCGCGCCGCTCCTGCGGATCGAACTCGGCATAGCCGTCCCAGGCGTAGATGCTGACGTGCTGGCGCGCGACGTCGAACGGGGAATTGGCGCCGGCGCAGTCGCCGAAGAGGCTCGCGAGCACGGGGGGCAGGTCGTCCCGGGCGTTCAGGTGCACCAACGCATCCGCCACGAATCGCGGCACGTCCGGCACCAGCAAGGGGATACCGTCGATGATCGGGAACTCCGCCTGACAACGGGGACTCGAACAGTGCAGGACGCCAGTGAGGACGTCGTCGTCGATTTCGTCGACGACCGTCGCGAGGTCGAGCGGCAATGTCCCGAGCCCTTCCGCCGCGCAGCGCGGGCAGATGGGCGCGAGCGTCTCGAAGTGTCGGCGGCGCACCGCTCGACCGTCAGCCGATCAGCACCGTCGGACACCCGGGCGGGAGGACCATGCCGGTGGGCATCGGAATGGGCGCGACGCACGACGCGTGCATGGTCGTGTCGGTGATCCGCGCCGCAGGCAGCCCGCCGATCAGCGTCGTGGGGGAACCTTTGGCGATGACCCCCGGCCCCGCCGGCACGCAGCTCGGAAGGATGCACGGCGTCGACATGTCGGTGACCCGGGCCGCCGGCTGTCCGCCGATCAGCACGGTGGGCTGGCCCTTGATGATCGTCAACGGCAGCGGCGGATGCGGCACCGGGGTGGGCACCGGCGCCGGCGGATGGATCGGCGCGTGGCAGTGCGGTCCCTGCTGGATGATCTGGTCGCCGAGGCGTGCCGACGGAAGTCCCATGACCGCCCGGCTAGCGGGCCGGTCCTTTCGCGATCTCGAGGCCCTTGGCGAGGAACCCTCGATACCTGCCGGGCGCCGCCAGCGGATCGCCGCCCACCGCCGAGAGGATGACGGCGTTGGCGACCATGGTGCCGGTCAAGTGCTCCGGCGGGGGCACGGGCTCCACCCCCACGGGGGCCAGGCTATCCCCGCTCATGAACGCCGCGACTCCGACCAGGCTGGCCGGGTCCCCGAGATGGGGCTCCGCCAGCGCCATCGCCGCTCGCCGGTGCTCATCGGTCGGTTGGCGCACCCATCGCTCGGAGGCCGCCAGGATTGCCGTCGCCTCCGGCGACGGGGGCTCGCCGAGCTGGCTGCGCACCGCCAGGATGCCCCACCAGACCGCTTCGCGTTTGGGAAGAGCGTGCGCCAGGAACTTCACCGCGTCGACCCAGCACTCGCGCTCGAGCAGCGCTCGCAGGAAACTCTCCGGCTCCCGGGCGGCTTCGAGCAGGGGCAGCGCCTCCGCACTCAACGCGGCGCGGCGGCCCACCTCGGCCGGGGCCTTTCCCGCGATCTTGGCGAGCTTGGCGGTGTGATTCTCCTTCCCCATGCCACACCTAGTTGATCATCACGATGCCGCCCTTGACCATCACCATGCCGCTGCCGTCCACCTTGGTGATGGGCCCCTTGATCTCCACCATGGCGGAGCCCTCGATGCTGATCTTGACGCCCTTCATGGTCACACCCGTCTGGTCGATCTTGATGCTGCTGCTGCCGACCTTGAACTCGATCGACTGCATCGCCGTGGTCTCGGCCTTCCCGGCCGTGATCTCCGTCGTGTGGTTCCCGGTCGACACCACCAGCTTGTCGTTGCCCTGCTTGACGGTCGCGGAGCGGTCCTTGAACACGACCAGGGTCTGACTACCGCCCTTCGACCCTTCACCGATGGTGATCTTCTGGTCGTTGTACACCTCGACCGTCCGATCCCCGGGAGCCTTCTTCTCGAATCCCACCTTGAGGGAGTCGCTGTTCTCCACCACGCGGTTGAAGTCCTTCTCGGCGTGGAAGTAGACCTCCTCTTCGCCCTTCTTGTCCTCGAACCGGAGTTCGTTGAAGTGCTCCTTGGAACCCTGCTTGGTCGACCGCGTCTTGATGCCGCTCTTGGTCTGTTCGGCGGGCAATGCGTACGGCACCGCGTTGTCCTTGTTGTACACCCGCCCGACGATGATGGGAGCATCCGGATGCCCGCCGAGGAAGTCCACGATGACCTCCTCACCGATGCGGGGAACCTGGAAGCCTCCGAATCCGTTCCCGCTCCAGACCTGGGCGACCCGCACCCAGCACGAGCTGTTCTCGTCCTTCTCCTCGCGCCGATCCCACGGGAAGCGCACCTTCACCCGGCCATACTCGTCCGTCCAGATCTCCTCGCCGGATTTCCCGACGACCACCGCGGTCTGCGGCCCCGACATGCGGGGGCCCGGCGTGGTCCGCGCCACGCGGAACGGCTCATCGGCTGGCACCACCTCCATCGTGCAGGAGAAGGGATCCGCGCCGGCTCCACCCCCTTCGCCGACCACGACGTACTGCGCCGAGACGATGAGATACTTCCGGTTCTGGTCCTTGCGCGGGAAATCCTCGAGCGTGAACAGGTGGCCCGCTCCGAGCGCGCGCACGTTGCCGTCGAGCTGGACCCGCTCGTGGCCGCTGCCCAGCTCCTGCATCCGCACCGCGACGTAGTGCTCTCCGTCGTTCCGCTCGTGGTAATGATTGTCGTAGCGGTACACCTCGTATTCGGCGTGCGCGTGCGCCTTCGGTGCCTGGCGCTTGACGAGGAGATCGGCCTTCGGCCGCGTGAAATCGTACGCGTTCAGCATCACAGCGCCGGGCTGCACGGACTGGGCGACCCGGAGCCCGTAGATGTGGTCACGCTCGCGCCGACTGCTGTTGCCGGGAGGGAAATACGGAATCGTCTCGGACCCGGCGACCTCGTCATGCGAACTTTGAGCGTCCGCCAGGACCAGTTCGTGCTTCGAGTTCTGGTGGACGAAATAGTAATAGATGCCCTCGTCCTCCAGGAGACGGCTCACGAAGTCGAAGTCGGACTCCTCGTATTGGACGCAGAATTCGCGTTGGCCGTAGGTGCCGGTGAGTCGTTTCTTCAGATCCGAGAATCCGTGGTCATCGACGATATCCTTGACGATGTCCGGCACGCTCTTGTTCTGGAAGATGCGGCAGTTGACCCGACGCGTGAGCAGCCAGAGCCATGGGCGAAGGGTCGCCCGATAGACCGCCCGCCGATCGTGGTCCGCCAGCTGCGCCAGCGTGCACACGTACCCATGGAACCACCGTTCCTCCCCCTCGAAGCCGAACGACACCGCAATGGGATTCCCGAGCACGTCGGTGAATCTGACGTCCGATTTGTCCGACTCCAGCAGGACCTCGCACTCGAACGGCCGACCCAGCTCCTCCCGCACCTGCATGCGCACGCAGGACAGCGTGGGGTCGCCGAACGAGTCGGCCATCACCTTGATGTACCAGCTCATGCGGGACGACCCGCGCCCGGCAGAGCGCGACGCCGCCCCTGCCGGAATTTCAGTCGGCGTCGCGAACCCATTTGAGCGCCGCTTCCTGGTCGACCGAATAGACGTAGAACCCGTCCCACGCCCCGCCGCAGTCGATGATGACCGCTTCGACCGTGTCGAACTTCGACCGGCCCCAGTGCAGCATCGCGGCCTCGTTGACCTTGTGCTTCTGGATGTAGTCGGTCCACCGCGATCCGTCGCGGCGCTCGATCCGCCCCTGCACGGCCACAGCCTTGCCCAACTGGGCCATCAGCTCGTAATAGTCTGCATCGACGATCCGGGGACGGCCCACTGGGACTCCTGTTGCCCGACCGGGGGCACGATATGCGCGTGATGAAACCACAGCGAGCTGCCACAAATCAAACGTTGCCTGCTTGCCGGAAGGATGACGATGCCCCCTGATGGACCCGAAACCGCCTATGATCGCATCCCCTACCCGAGCAACCCCTTCCCGCAGACCCATCCCGATCGCCTGACGACGATTGCGACCCTCCACGGGATGCAGCCGGCGCCGCCGGCGATCGACACCGCGCGCGTCCTCGAGGTCGGCTGCGCCCTCGCCGACAATCTGATCCCGCTCGCCCTGCAACATCCCAGGGCCACGTTCGTGGGAATCGACGCGTCCGCCGCGCAGATCGCCGCGGCGCAGCTGGCCGCCCGGGAGATGGGCGTCGCGAATCTCGACCTGATCCACATGGACCTCATGCAGTTCCCGTCCACCATGGGAACCTTCGACTTCATCATCTGTCACGGGGTGTACTCGTGGGTCCCGGACACCGTCCAGGACGGCATCCTCGGGCTGATCCGACGGCATCTGGCACCCAACGGCGTCGGCTACGTCAGCTACAACACCCTCCCCGGCTGGCGCCTGCTCGGCGCGCTCCGCGACATCCTGCTGTACGATACCCGCGCTCTCGCCGAACCGGACGCGAAGCTGCAGCGCGCGCGGGAGACGGTTCAACTCCTGTTGAGCGCCGTCCCCCAGAGCGAACCCCTCCACGGCATCGTGAATGGCGTGTCCCGAGTCTTCACCTCGCCGGAGTACAGGTCCTATGTCCTCCACGAGTATTTCGAGGCCACGAACGAACCGATGTACTTCCATCAGTTCGTCGCCCGGGCCGCGGCGCACGGGCTCCAGTTCCTCTCCGAGGCGGCGATCGAGGACACCCAGACGCATCGCCTCCCCCAGGCGGCGCAGGCGGCGCTGAGGGCGCTGGACGCGGAGCCGCTCGAACGCGAGCAGTATCTCGACTTCATCCGCTGCCGGCCGTTTCGCCAGACGCTGCTCTGCCACGCCGACGTCGAGGTCGACCGCGTGCTGCGGCCGGCTCGCCTGGATTCGCTCCATCTGGCCTCGAACACCAAGCCGACCGGCGAGGCCACCGACGTCACCACCCGCGACTTCATGACCTTCGAAGCGGAGAACGGCGGCGAGCTCCGGACCAACGCCCCGCTGACCAAAGCGGCGATGGTGCTCCTCCGGGAGGCGTGGCCCCGAACGATCTCGTTCGCCGCACTGGAGACCGCCGCGCGCGCGCGGACGCTGCCGACGCCGGTCACGATGCACGACCCCGCCGACTTCGCGCGCGACCGGGACGAGTGGCTGCAGAGCATGCTCGAGCTGGTCGCCGCCGGCGTGGTCGAGGCGCACGCGGTGCCGGGATCGATGGCGATCGAGGCCGGCGAACGGCCCCTGGCCAGCGCCTGGGCCCGCCGGCAAGCGGCCCAGGGGCGGCCCGTGACGAATCTCCGCCATCGCCTGGTCGCCACCGACGACGTCCAGCGGCATCTCATCATGCTGCTCGACGGCACCCGCACGCTCGGTCAGGTGCTCGACGGCCTGATCGCCTTCGCCGAGTCGCAGCGCCTCGTCGTCGTCCACGAGGGCAACGCCCTGCACGACCCCGATCAGATCCGCCGCACCCTGGCGACCCTGCTCCCGCAGGAGCTGAACGCGCTGGCGCGGAAGGGCCTGTTGCTCGGGTAGTCGCAGCGCCCGGCGCTCACCGGCCGATCATTCGAACCGATAGGCGAAGTTGCCGTCGGCCACTCCGACGTGCACCCGGCTCGCCCCCCGCCCCTCGAGCATACGCGTCAGGAACTCCTCGCTGATCGCCGGCAGGACGGTGTTCGTCAGGATCGAATCGATCATCCGGCCGCCACTGGCGAGCTCCGTACACCGGCTGGCGATCAGCGTGACCACCGCGTCGTCGTACGTGAACGGCAGCTTGTGATTCGCCTCCACGCGCGTCTTGATGCGCCCGAGCTGCAGCCGGACGATGGCGCCGATCATCGCGTCGTTGAGTGGGTAGTAGGGAATCACGACCAGGCGGCCGAGGAGCGCCGGCGGGAAGACCTTCAGCAGCGGCTCGCGCAGTGCGCCCTCGAGGCCGGCGGGGTCCGGCATGAGGTCGGGATCCTTGCACATGTTCATGATCAGGTCGGTGCCGACGTTGGTCGTCAGGATGATCAGGGTGTTCTTGAAGTCGATCCGCCGCCCTTCCCCGTCCTCCATGTTCCCCTTGTCGAACACCTGGAAGAAGATCTCGTGCACGTCGGGATGGGCCTTCTCGACCTCGTCGAGAAGCACGACGCTGTAGGGCCTGCGCCGCACGGCCTCGGTGAGCACGCCGCCCTCCCCGTAGCCCACGTATCCCGGCGGGGAGCCCTTGAGCGTCGAGACCGTGTGCGCCTCCTGGAACTCGCTCATGTTGATGGTGATGACGTTCTGCTCTCCACCGTACAGGCTCTCGGCCAGCGTCAGCGCCGTCTCCGTCTTGCCGACCCCGGATGGCCCCGCCAGCATGAACACCCCGATCGGCTTGCCGGGATTGTCCAAGTTGGCGCGCGCCGTCTTGATCCGCTTGGCGATCAACTCCATGGCGTGATCCTGGCCGATCACCCGCTGGCTCATCGAGCGGGCCAGGTTCAGGACCGTGGCGACCTCGTCCTTCACCATGCGGCCGACGGGGATGCCGGTCCAATCCGCGACCACGGACGCGACCGCCTGCTGGTCGACGGTCGGCAGGATGAGCGGCCGCTCGCCCTGCAGCTCCTTCAACGCCGCCTGCCGCGCACGCAGCTCCTCCAGACGCGCGGCCCGATCCGCCTCGGACAGCTCCCCGCGCAGCTCGCCGCGCCGGCGCAGGATGTCGTCCACCAGGTCCTTCTCCCGCTGCCACGCCGCCTCGAGCGTCGCGAGCCGTTCCCGCTCCGTGGCCAGATGCGCCTCGCAGGCCGCCCGGCGCTCGGTCACGTCGATCCCGATGCCGTGGTCCCGCGCGATGATCTCCATCTCGGTGTCCAGCGCCTCGATCCGGCGCCGGCTGTCGTCCACCTCGGGTGGCACCGCATGCTGACTGACGGCGACGCGCGCGGCCGCCGTGTCGAGGAGGCTGACCGCCTTGTCCGGCAATTGCCGTGCGGGAATGTATCGGTGCGACAGACGCACCGCCGCCTCCAGGGCCTCGTCGACGAGTTGGACGCGGTGATGTTGCTCCATCACCGACGCCATGCCGCGCATCATGAGGATGGCTTTCTCCTCGCTCGGCTCCGCTACCTGAACCACCTGGAATCGCCGCGTGAGCGCCGGATCCTTCTCGATGTGCTTCTTGTATTCCGCCCACGTGGTCGCGGCGACCGTGCGCAGCGTCCCGCGGGCCAGCGCGGGCTTCAACAAATTGGCGGCGTCACCCGTGCCGGCCGCCCCCCCGGCGCCGACCAGCGTGTGCGCTTCGTCGATGAACAGGATGATCGGCTTGGGCGACGACTGGACTTCGTCGATCACCTGCCGCAGCCGGTTCTCGAACTCGCCCTTCATGCTCGCGCCAGCCTGCAGCAGGCCGACGTCCAGCGTCCGGAGGGAAACGTCCCGGAGCGCCGGGGGCACGTCGCCGGCCACGATCCGCTGCGCGAACCCCTCGACGACGGCCGTCTTGCCCACGCCCGCCTCGCCGGTGAGGATCGGGTTGTTCTGCCGGCGGCGCATGAGGATGTCGACGATCTGTCGGACCTCCTCGTCCCGACCGACGATCGGGTCCATCTTGCCGGAGCGCGCCTGCTCGGTCAGATCGACGGTGAAGCGACGCAGGGCCTCCTGTTTGCCCATCTGCGCCGGCGCCATGTCACCGCCGCCCTCCGTCCCCGCCGTGGCGCCAGCACCCGACAGGCTGCTGCCGTCGTTCGCGTGCATCTGCGCTTCAGGCGAACCGCTCGTGATCTGGTCGAACTGGTCGGTCAGGGCATCCAGCTTGATCTTGTCGAACTCGCGCGAGATGGCGAGCAGCGCGTTGCGGAGACTCGGCGACTTGAGCATCCCCACCACCAGGTAGCCGGTGCGGACCTGGGGGTCCTGGAACAGGAGCGTGCCCATGACCCAGCCCCGCTCGACCGCCTCTTCGACGTGCGACGAGAGGTCCGAGATGGACGTGGAACCGCGCGGCAGGCGATCGAGCGCCTCGGTGACGTCCTTCGCCAAGCGGGCGGGGTCGACCTGGAAGTGGCGGATCAGCCGGTGGATATCCGAGTCGGGCAACTGCAGCAGCTGGTGGAACCAGTGCACCAGCTCGACGTAGGGGTTACCGCGCAGCTTGCAGAACGTGGTGGCGCTCTCGATCCCGCGGTAGGCGAGAGGGTTGAGCTTCCCGAACAATGCCAGTCGACTGATTTCCGCCATGCGCTTCCTCGGAGTGTCGCGCGACGACTGGGGCGATGGCGCCCGCCCGTCGCGTCAGTGGTTCAACGCCCAGCCGCGTCGTTCGCTCGCCTGCCACGCCACGGCAGGGTCGATCACGGCGTCCGATGCATCACTCATCCGATGGTCGGTCGTCAACCATGAGGTCATCCCCAACTCGCCCTCCTCGCCGAGACGCCATGGCGGAACCTCGTCTCTCTTGAGCACCAGATTGAGATCCCAGCTGAGCTCGTCCCCGACGTAGTTCCGCACCAGCGCGACCAGGCGGGCCAGGCTCTCGGCCGGCGGCAGGAAGGCCCGAAACTGCATCAGGCTCAGCGGCCCCACGACGATGCGGAAGCGATGGCTCCTGCTCCAGACCTCGTCGCCCGCGGTGGCGGACAGCCCGAGGCTGCCGGTGCCGGGGTTGTCCCCGAGCCGCCAGCATTGCCGGACCGGCACGCGGAGCCACTCGCCGACGAACTCCCTGATGCGCGTCGGGACCTCGAAATAGTCCTCCAGCATCGCTTGGAGCGGCCCGGGGCAGCGCGTCTGCACGACCAGGCGCCCCGCGTGATGCAGCTTGGCGTGGTCCGGCCACGCGTCTCGCGCGCGCAGCGACGGAAACCCCAGCCCGACCAACGACCCGAGGTAGAAGGCGAACCGGTCTTCCTCGCCCCCGCCGAACGACGCGGTCGGCTCGGCGTTGGCCCACGCCCGATACAGCAACGTCATCATGCGGTGATGGAAGAGGTCCAGGAACCGACCGAAGGTCGGGTCGCCCATGTTCTGGAGCCGGGTGTGGACGTACTCGGTGACGTGCAACGGCATTGGCCCGTGGGGCCCCAGCATCCCCAGCCCGTAGAGCAGAAGCCGCGCGGCTCGCCGATCGGTCGCCGGCTCGAAGGCCGCGATCTCGGCCGGTGCGAACACCATCGACGGCACCTGGCCCAGGCGGATGGGCTCCTCGGCGGGGCGCACGGATTCGGCGAAGCGATGCGTGCCGATCCGGGCCTGCTCGAGCCGCCGCAACACCCCGAAGAAGGAGTAGCGCCAGGGTGCGTCGGCCAGCGCCTGCAGCCAGGTCAGATCGTGTTCCGCCGGCCGATCCGTGCCGGCCATCGCATGACCTCGCCGCGCTCCACGGTCCGGAGTACCGTCTCCGTGAAGGAATTCATGGTGACGTAGCGGGCGAAGAACTCCTCCAGGACGCTCGCGAGCAGGAACGCCCCGATGCCCTGAAAGGCCGCGTCGTCACAGGTGATCGTCACCTCGACCCCGCGCGCGAACGTCATCGGCCCGGGACCCGGGACCCGATCGACGATCTGCCGCCCGGTCACCGACCGCACGCCGTCGATCTGCCGTTCGACCCCCACATCGGTCGTCTCCGCGTACAGCCGGAGCAGTTCCCGGACCGCCGTGGCGCCCTGTTGGTCCGGGGCGTCGACCAGCGACAGGTAGTGCAGGGCCAGGTGGCTCACCAGGCGCCAGGAGGTCTCCCCGTGGGCCACCGTCGGACGCGGCCGGGTCGGCCCGACGAGGCAACGCACGCTCTCCACCGGCAAACCGGCCTCCAGGGTGAAGTCCGTGGCGCCCTGCCCCACCGCCATGTGCATGGGGAGGTCGCGATTGGTGCACAAGGTCGTCACGGCGAGCTGGCGCACATCACTCTGGTACGGCCCCTCCCAGGGATCGACCAGCGACAGGAAGGTCTCGCTGCCCACGTACCGTGACCGCGGCCCGTCACGGCGCTCCCGGCTGCCGAGCGCACGCGGCTCGCGCCGGATCGTGAAGTACGCCGCATCCTCGACGGCAGCCGGCCGGTCCTGCAGGGCATAGAAGGGCCAGAAGTCACGTGCTTCCTTCCCCCCGGCGTCATAGCCGGTCGCCTGGAGCACGCTGTGGACCTCATAGTCCAGCGGGCGGGTGCGATCCGGCACCACCTGGTACTCGACGGCCGCGGTGTCGACCTGGACGCGGTCGGCGCGCCGCGGGAACAGGTTGACCGCCGGCGTGCAATGGAGCGCCATGTTGCTCGCATCGACGACGCGGTCCAGCGCCGCATCGCGCCGGCCGAGCACGACGACGAGCTCGAGTTCTTCGCCGTCGCACCGCGCCGCCGCCCGCGCCAGGCCACCCAGCTCGACGAACAGGAACCGCTCAGGGCATGCGAAATACTCCTGCAGCAACCGATGCCCCTGAAAGCCCCACCGGGCGACCGGCAGGATCGCCTCCTCGTCCGCAAACCCCAGGGGGCGCAGGCAGGCCCCCGGCACGACCTCCTGCCACGGCAGGGACTGCGTCACCGGACGCGCCACCACCGCCAGCCGATTGGCGACGAGCTGTTCGTAGAGTCGCCCCGGCACACCTTCGGGACCGCGGAGGAAGAGCGTCAGCCGATCGAGCGGCACCTTGGCGAACGCGAGTTCCCCCATGGTGCGGAGGCGGATGCGGAGCCCGGCTTGCGCCCCGGGGAGATCGGGCACCTGGAGGGCGCCGAGCGCCCCGGCGGTGGGGAGGTACTCGGCTTCGGTGAGCACGATGGGCCACAGCGTCAGCTCGTGGGCCGTGCGATACTCGCAGGCCGTCTGTTCCCCGCGGCCGAGGCGGCTCCGCAACACCGTGCCTCGCGGCACCGCAACGCCCTCGGGCGGCGTCCCGCCCGCGGCATCGGGGGACAGCTGCACGACCGCCATCGACGGGGTGGGAGCCAGGTAATTCGGGTGCACCATCTCGAGGAGGTGCTCCGTGAAGCGGGGAAACTGCGCCTCGAGCTTCAGCTGCACGCGGGCGGCGAGAAAGCTGAAACCCTCCAGCAGTCGTTCCACGTAGGGATCCGCGCACTCGAACCCCTCGAGACCGAGCCGGCCGGCGATCTTCGGGAACTCGCGGGCGAACTCGGCGCCCATCTCCCGCATGAAGCCGAGCTCGGCGTTGTAGTGACGAAGAAGTCGCGGGTCCATCAGGCGCCGCCTCCCCGCGTCCCATCCACCACCTTCACCGAGCCGTCCTCGAGATCGAGTTCGGTCTTGAGATACAGCCGCATCGGGATTGCCCCGGCCCACAGATCGCCCTCGATCTCGAAGGCCAGGCTGTTGGCCGCCATGTTCGCCTCGGCCACCGCCACCCGGACCCGGACGGTGCCCTTCTTGAGCCGGGGCTCGAACATGGCGATCGCGTCGCGAACCTGCCGCGCCACCGCCTCGCCGTCGAGGCTGGAGGCGGCGATCCCCGAGATCCCCCCGATGCCGAAGTTGATCACGGACCGCTGGGCCTCGGGGTAAGCCGACAGGTCCGTCGACACGTCGAGCCGCGTGGTGCCGAGCAACCAGAGCAGGTCTCGGACCACCCCCTCGCGCAGCTTCTGCAACGACAACACGCG
>CAWKPA010000006.1:0-436985 GCA_963851365.1 uncultured delta proteobacterium
ATGATACAATGGTCAAAGGTATTCGCAAAATTGCTGAAGCTTTAAGCTTGTCGGGTGGAGAAACCGCTGCAAATTTAAGAGTCGCTGAAAAATACATCGCAGAGTTTGGAAAACTGGCCAAAGAAAATAATACCATGATAATCCCAGCCAACATGGGTGATATTTCAGCGATGGTGGCAACCTTAATGTCTGTACTCGGACATGCAAAACAAGGAAGTGAAACTAAGAATGCCTAAATTAAGGTCTGGACAAAATAGGCTCAGGTCTTAAATATGGCGGAGGGGCAGATGGTGGAAAATACAGAATACTTAAACCTTGACATAGATTTTGATGAGATCAAATCCCTTGCGGATTACAAAGAAGTATAGATGATATTCAAAGACCAATATGAAAGTTCATTTTGGAAAAAATCTGTATTTAGTGGTTGCCTTCTCATTAGCATGTTGGCAACTTCGTGGCTGATGTTTGCGGGCGATTCAACATCGAACACATGGTTGAAGCAATACCAACTATCCGGTGACCTTGTAAGGCAAATACTCATAGCCGCTTGTTTGGTTATCTACTTCGTGAGACTCCAGGTTACTGTCTGGGTTTTCCAAATGCGCATGTGGACATGGCTGGAAACCATAACAATTACGGTCCTGATGTGCTTTGTTCTTTATGCTTTTGCCAGGATACGGACGTTGTGCCCGAGCGTGCGCCCCCCGCCGTCGAGCGGCAGGACCCCAGCCAGCATCTTGAGCAACGTGGTCTTGCCAGCGCCGTTCGGGCCCACCAGCGCGACGCGCGCGCCGCGCTCGACCGCGAGGTCGATGCCGCCGTACACCTCGTGCTCGCCGAAACGTTTGCACGCGCCATCGAGCGCCAGCGTGATTCGACCGCCGCGCGGCGCCTCGGGAAGGCGGATCTTGAGCACCCGCTCGTGACCGTCCGGCGGCGGCAGTCGTTCGATCTTCTCGAGCTGTTTCACGCGGCTCTGCACCAGCGCCGCCTTCGACGCCTGGTACCGGAAGCGCGAGATGAACGCCTCGATGCGTTCGATCTCCTCCTTCTGATTCTCGTAGGCGGCACGCGCCAGCTCGAGGCGGGTCTCGCGCTCGGCCAGGTAGCGGCTATAGTTCATGGCGTAGTCGGTGACCCGGCCGTGCAGCACCTCGGCGATGTGGTTCACCGCGACGTCGAGGAAGTAGCGGTCGTGCGCCACCATGATGACCGTGCCCTGGTAGGCTGCCAGGAACTCCTCGAGCCAGGTGCGCGCCTCCAGATCGAGGTAGTTGGTGGGCTCGTCGAGGAGCAGCACGTCGGGACGCCGGAGCAGCAGTTGGGCCAGCGCGGCGCGCATCTGCCAGCCGCCCGACAGCGCGCCCAGGTCGCGGTCCATGTCGGCATCCTCGAAACCGAGGCCGTGCAGCACGGTCTCGGTCTCGGATTCGATGTCGTACCGCCCCCGGTGGTCCCACTCCTCGCAGACCGCCATGTAGCGGTCCATGATGGTGACGTACTCGTCCGACTGCGGGTCGACGGTCGCCAGCTGGTGCTCGAGCTCGGCGCGCCGCCCCTCGAGGGCGTGGAGGTCCGCGAAGGCGACCAGCGCATGGTCGAGCACGCTCGTCCCGCCGAGGCCGAGGATGTGCTGCGGCAGGTAGCCGACCCGCGCGCCCCGGGGGATGGCCACGGTGCCGGCATCCGGCTCGAGTTGCCCGGCCAGGATCTTGAGGAGCGTGGACTTGCCGGCGCCGTTCGGCCCGGTCAGCCCGACGCGCGCGCCGAGCGGGACACTCCAGCCGACGTCCTGGAGGACGGCCTGCGACCCGTAGCGCTTGCTGATTCCGGCGAGGGAAACCACGAACCCGGCAGGATGCCCGGCGGCCGGAACGCGGGCAAGTCCGGCGTCCCGCCCGACGCGAGGCGGGACGCCGGCTGCCGGTCAGCGTGCGGTCAGTCGAGGAACGCGCCGCTGGCCGACGCCACCCCCGGCTCGCAGATCAGCTGGTAGGTGTCCACGTCGGTGCGGGGCTTTGTGCCCTTCGGCGCCTTCGCCAGGACGCGGTAGTTGGCCTTGCCGGCCTTCTTGCCGTTGGCCTTCGTCGCCACGGGGATGTCGAGGAACGCCCCCGCGCACGACGAGCCCTCGAGGGCCGTCGGATCGATCGACGCATCCACGCCCGGGCCCTTGATATTGAGGCTGTCCAGGGCCGCCGGCGCCTCGCAGGCCGCGTTCCCGAGATTCCAGCACTGCTTCGCCTGGAACACGCAGGCGCCGTCGTTCGCCGGCCCGGCGTCGCAGGGCGCGCCGTCCTGGCACGTCACCTTCTTGTTGCCCTTGACGTCGCCGGCCGAGACGCCGTTCACGTCCCACTCGGCGTAGCAGTCGCTCTTGATCGGGCCGCCCCCCGACACCAGATCGGCGGCGGCGATCGACGCGCCGATGATGCCCAGCGCGATGGCGCCTGCCGCGATTCCCAAGACCCGCTTCGATTCGTAGCCCATGAGCCCTCCTTGAAGGCGGCGTTCTAGCAAGCGAGCACGAAGGTGACAATGGGATCGGAGCGCGATCCGGCGGCGGGTGGCCCGCCCCGTCAATCAACGACGGCCACGGCGCCCTCGCGCCGCGGGTCACCGGCGCCATGGCCGTCCGGCGCGGCGGCGTGCACCCCCCCGAAGTAGACGTCGCGCACCGTCCAGAGCGTGAGGGGCCACCGGCGGGCGAGCGCCTCCCGCGCCGCCGCCGGGAATCCTGGTTCGCACTGCACCCGGACGCCGTCCCAGTGGAGCCGCGGCGCCCGCACCGCCGCCGCGATCCCCATACCGAGGTCGACGACGTTCACCATCACCTGGAGCAGCGCCGTCCGGATCCTGGTGCTGCCGCCGCTCCCGAGCGCCAGGACGACCCGGTCGCCGGCGCAGAGGAGCGAGGGCGCCATCATCGAGCCCACACGCTCGCCGGGCGCCGCCCGCTCGACCCCGCCCGGGTAGAGATCCGCCTCGCCGAGCATGTTGTTCAGCAGGACGCCGGTCCCGGGGGCGACGTGCCCCGACCACTCGCCGTTCGACGTCGTCATGCTCGCGACGTTGCCCTCACCATCGCACACGCTGACATGGGTGGTGCCCCCGGCGCCGTGTCCCACGCCCGGCTGCGCCAGCTCCACCGCCACCTCCACCAGCAGCGCCACGTGCGCGGGCGAGCCGAATCCGTCCGGCAGTCCGACGGGCGCGGCCGCCTCCAGCCGCCGCAACGCCCGCGCCAGCCACGCGCCGCCCACCGAGGGCGGCGGATTGGTGAGGAGCCGCAGGCCGCGGTAGGCGACCGCCAGCGGAGCACGCTCCACGACGCGGAACGCCGCAAGGTCCTCCGCCGTCACCCGCCCCCCGCCCGCGCACATCGCCTCGACCAGCGTGCGGGCGACCGCGCCCTCGTAGAACTCACGGTCCCCGGCCCGCCCGACATGGTCGAGGAAGCCGGCGAGGTCGGCGTTGGCGAAGCGGTCACCCTCCGCGAGGAGCCTGCCCCGCGGCGCGAACAGCGCGCGCCCGTCGGCCGTGCGCATGAGGAGATCGTGCAGCAGGCCCACCACGTGCGCCTGCGCGCGATTGAGCGCCACTCCCTCGCGCGCCAGCCGCGCCGCCGGGTGGACGAGGTCGGCGAGCGGGAGGCGCCCCAACCGCCCGTGGACGTGCAGCAGGCCGCGCAGGACGCCCGGCACCGCGACCGACCCGAGCCCGACATGGAATACCTGGTCCGACGACGGGTAGCGCACGGTGACGGCCGCCATCTCGGGTGGCGGCGCGCCGGCGGGACGCCCGCGACCCGGGACGTCGACGAAGAAGTCGAAGAGCACGGGCGGTCCGGCGGCCGGCCGGCCGAGCAGGAAGCCGCCGCCACCGAGGCTGGTGAGGCACGGCTCGACCACGGCCGACGCGAAACCGCACGCCACCGCCGCGTCGAAGGCGTTGCCGCCCGCGCGCAGTACGTCCCGGCCCACGCGGGTGGCCTCGGGATGCCCCGTCGCCACGACCCCAGGCGCGTTTGACCCCATGTCGACGTCTGCTCTACACGGAGGCATCATCCCCCGGTCAACCGGGAGCAAGAAGGACCTCCGTCGTGCACACCCCCCTTTGCGATCGTCTCGGGATCGAGTTCCCCATCTTCGCCTTCAGCCATTGCCGCGACGTCGTCGCGGCCGTCAGTCGCGCCGGCGGTCTTGGCGTGCTGGGCGCGGTGGGCTTCACACCCGAGCAGCTCGAGGTCGAATGCAACTGGATCGACGAACACGTCGGCGACAAGCCCTACGGCGTCGACATCGTCATCCCCGGGAAGTACGAAGGCATGGGCGAGGTCGATCCCGAAGAAGCTCGAAGAGATGCTGCGCGCCGCCATCCCGCCGGAGCACCGCACGTTCGTCGAAGCGCGTGCTCGCCGACCACGGCGTGCCGGAGCTCCCCGAGGGCGAGCAGCCGCGTGAGCGAGTTGCTCGGCTGGACCGCCGCGACGGCGAATCCGCAGGTCGAGGTCGCGCTGCGCCACCCGAAGGTGAAGCTGATCGCCAACGCGCTCGGCACGCCGCCGCCCGACGTGATCGAGCGACATCCACGCAGCGGGCCGCCTGGTGGCGGCGCTCTGCGGCGTCGGGCAAGCAGGCACGGGCCCACGCGACGCCGGCGTCGACATCATCGTCGCGCAGGGCACCGAAGGCGGCGGGCACACCGGCGACATCGGCAGCGTGGTGCTCTGGCCCGAGGTCATCGACGCGGTGGCGCCGACGCCGGTGCTGGCGGCGGGCGGTATCGGCACCGGCCGGCAGATCGCCGCGGCGCTCGCGATGGGCGCGCAGGGCGTGTGGACCGGCTCGCTCTGGCTGACGGTCGCAGAGGCCGACGCGCCGCCGGCGCAGACGCGACGCCTACCTGGCCGCCGGCAGCCGCGACACGGTGCGCTCGCGCTCGTTCACCGGCAAGCCGTGCCGCATGCTGCGCAACGACTGGACCGATGCCTGGGAGGCACCCGACAATCGCCGAAGCCGCTCGGCATGCCGCTGCAGTTCATGGTCACCTCCGACGCGGTCGCGCGCGGCCATCGCTACGCCGACAAGGCGAAGGACGTGATGTTCAACCCGGTCGGCCAGATCGTCGGGCAGATGAACCAGGTGCAGCCGGTGCGCGAGGTCGATCTACGGGCTGGTGCAGGAGTACCTCGAAGCGGTCGAGCGGCTGCAGGCACTGGCGCCGGCCGAGGCCTGAGCTCGCCGCCCGTCACACTTCGACCGCGAACACCTCGACCGGCGCCTCGATCCCGCGCAGCGGAACCGCGCCCACCGGACGCAGGTAGAACCCGTCCTCGTCCGACAGCGCCGCCCGCGTCGCGGCCGTCACCAGGATGCTCGCGCCGAGATCGCGCGTCTTCACCTGCAGGCGCGCCGCCTGATTCACGGCGTCACCGACGATCGTGTACACGACCCGCTCGTTGGCGCGGATGTTCCCGGCCACCATGTCGCCCGTGCAGATGCCGATACCGGCCTGCAGCCGCCCGATGCCGGGCAGCGACGGGTGGTTCGCCAGCGACCATTGGATGGAGATCGCGGCGCGCACCGCCCGCCGGCCGTGATCGGCGAGCGGCCGGAGCGGCCCCCCGAACACGACGACCACGCCGTCGCCCAGGAACTGCGTGATGACGCCGCCCTCGCGCTCGCACACCCGCTCCACCTCGGCATAGAACGCGTTCAGCATGCGCACCACGTCCTGGACGGGGACGCGCTGGGCGATCGTCGTGAAGCCGCGCAGGTCGACGAACATGGCGGTGGCGCGCACCAGCGTGCTGCCGAGCGCCGTGCCGCGATCCAGCGCTTCGCGCGCGACGGCCGGGCTGACGTACCTGCCGAACAACTCCCGAGCCCGGGTGGCGCGCCGCAATCGTTCCACCATGACGTTGAAGCGGGAATTCAACTCCCCCAGTTCGTCCGTACTCCGCACCGGGACCCGGACGGTCAAGTCGCCGGCGGCAACGCGCGCCATGCCGTCGCGCAATGCCTGGATCGGCCGGTTGATGAAGCGCGCCACCAACAGGGCCATCACGCTCGACGCCACGCCGGCGATGGCCACGAGGTACAACTGGGTGCGCATGAGATCCTGCCACGCCCAGCCCGGCAGGCGCTCCTCGAGCGCCAGGTCGACCAGGATCATGAGCAGCAGCGGCAGGATCGACGTCAGCAGGAACGTCGCGAGCAGCCGCATCCGGATCGGCAGGCGCAGCACGCCGGCCCGGTCGAGATCGCCGGTGGGGAAGAACACCGGAATCTCGCGACGCCAGTGGTACTCACCGAGCAGGAACGTGAGCGCCGCCGCCACCGGCCCACCCACCAACACGATGCCGGCGAAGATCCGAAGCGTGGCGAACCAGCCGAGGCCGTACTGCACCGGCAAGATGAGGAGATACACCAGTCCGGCGACGCCCCACGCGGCCAGGCTGAGAGCGCCCTGCACCAGGGCGGCGTTCAACAGGCGGCGGCGGACGGTCGCGGGCACCGCCTTGGGGGATTCGCCCTGCCGGATGCGCCGCCCCCAGTGCCGCACCGCGGCCGTCCAGCGCCCGCCCAGGAGCGCCGTGGCTCCGAGCAGGATCAGGGTGATCCCCGCGAACACGCCCAGCGCGGCGGGCGTCACGGCGCCCGGGTTTCGCCCGAGCGGGTCGATGTAGTTGAAATACAGGTAGACCGCGATCGCGCCGGCCGCATTGGCCGGAACGGGCGCCAGCACCGCGAGGCGCGGCCGCACCTCGGACGTCGTCACGTCGGGTCGTGGGGGGCCCGTCTGCACGGATGGAGGGTAAGGCAGCGCGGCATCGGGCTCCAGCGACCGCCGCATGCCGCTCACGACCGGAGCCGCAGTCCAGCCGGGAGCGATTCGTCGAGGAGCCGCGCCTCGTCGCGCGCCTCGAGCGGCACAGGCTCGCGCACGAGGCGCGCGAGATGCGCCCCATCCGACAACCGTTCGAGTCGCCGGGCGACGCGCTCGCGCAGCGGCGCCTCGAGGTCCCGCTCCCGATCGCCCGAGGCGCGCGCGAGTTGTGCCAGCGCGAAGCCGTAGGCCTCCGGCCGAGGCCATGGGGCGTCCAATAGCCGCTCGACCGCCGCGGCCGCACGGGCGCGCGGCACGACGCCGTTGAGCGGCCCATAGATCGGCACACGGGCAGCGAGGCGCGCGAGCGCCCACAGTTCCTGGTCGGTGCTCCGCCCGCGGGTCGCCTCGGCCACCAGCGCGTCCGCCAGCTCGGCGCGCGTGGACGCTGGCAGGCGCTCGCAGCTTCCCACCGCCTGCCACATCTCGCGCAACTCCTGGGGGCCGGGGCGCGGGCCTTTCGGCTTGCCCTTGCGCAGCAGCGCCGGCGACACCTGCTGGAAGAGGTGCTGCTGCTGGCGGGCGTTCAGCCCACCAGTGACCCGTTTCCACAGGTTCCACCACTCGGCGCGACACTGCGTCGCCCGGGGGTGCCGCAGGTCGGCCCCCAGCACCCGCCACAGGCGATTGACGCGGATCTCGTCGCCGGCGTCGCCGAAGCCCGGCCGCAGCAGGAAGCCGGCGAGGTTGAGCCAGCGCGCTTCGTGCTCCGGGCTGCGGGCCCGCGCCGACTCGAGGCTCCAGAGAACGTCCCAGAGCGCGCGGATCGCCGGCAGCGGCCACGCGTCGCGGGCGGCGTCGAGGGCCGTCTCGAGCCGGCGAGACAGCGTAACGGGGTCGTCGGCGCCTTCGAAGGCGCCCCGCAGCGCGGCGGTGGCCGCCTCGACACGCTCCGGGTCGACCACCAGCGCCGCCACGGCCTCCGGCGGCGGCGCCTCGCTGCCCACGGTGTCGCGCAAGCGGAACTCCAGGCGCCAGCGATGGTCGGTGGTCCGCGAGCGGCACCAGAGCGCCAAGGTCCCGATCTCGGTGAGCTGCGATTCGAGCTGCACCGGCAGGGCGCGTTCGTCGAGCTTGCGACCGAAGCGCAGCACGGTGCGGATCGGCGGCAGCGGGGTGAGGGCCTCGCGGTCGATCGTGACCAGATCGCCCGCCCGCTCGCCGCTGCGATCGGTCGCGGTGAAGAGCGGGAACGCCACCGGGGCGTTGGTGATCAGCTCGAGGTCGTGGCCCTCGACGGTGACCGTGTCCCCCTCTTCCATCCCGCGTGGCACGACGCAGAGCGCGGCGCCGGCGTCGACGCCGAGGTAGTAGCTGCGAGCGGCTCCACTGCCGATGCGGACGCCGAGCCCTCGCCGCACGAGCCCGAAGTACGCCGCCCCGCGGGCAACCGCGAGCTGCAACGAAGCGCTGTCGAGCACCGCGGGACGCCAGTCGCCGGCGGGCGCGTGCCACGCGCCGATCGTCGCCGCGACGCGGTCGCGCACCGCCGCCGGCTCGCACGCCCCGCCGTTGAACAGGACGGCGTCGGGCCGGATCAGGGCGCGGTCGGTCTGTCCGGCCGCCTCGCGCTGCCGGGCCAGGAAGTCCGCCAGGTGCCGCGTGATCTCCGCATCGGCCGCGAACGGCAGTCCCCATTCGCGGAGTCCCGCGCCGGCCGCGCGACGCGGGCGCGCGTCGGCGGCGACGGCAGGAAAGAATCCGTCGAGCACCATGCCGTCCACGTCGGCACGCGTCACGTCCGCGTGGAGCGCACCCGCGACGACGCCACTGCCGCGCCCCGCGACCGTCACGCGCGCCGCCGCCTGGTCGGGATGCGCCAGCAGTTCTTCCTTGGCGGCGCGGCACTGGCTCACCAGCCCGTGGAACCGCATGGCGTCGAGCGGCGCGCCCGGCACGAGCCGCGCTTCCAGCGTGCGCGCCAGCGCGATGTCCATGTTGTCCCCGCCGAGCAGCAGGTGTTCGCCCACCGCGACCCGCTCCAGGGTCAACTCGCCCCGACTCTGACGGGCCGCGATCAGCGACAGGTCGGTGGTGCCGCCGCCCACGTCGATCACGAGGACGAGCGGCAGGTCCGCGACCCACGCGCGCCAGTCGCGCTCGTGCCCGACCAGCCACGCGTAGAACGCCGCTTGCGGTTCCTCGAGCAGGACGACGTCCGGGATGCCGGCGACGCGCGCCGCCTCCAGCGTCAGCTCGCGCGCCACCTCGTCGAACGACGCCGGCACCGTGAGCACGATGTCCTGCGCCTCCAGCGGCTCCGGAAAGGCCGCGTTCCAGGCGTCGCGCACGTGGCCCAGGACGCGTGCCGACGCGTCGACCGGTGAAATCTTCCGCACGTCCTCGCCGGCGCCCCACGGCAGGATCGCCGCGGTGCGGTCCACGCCGCCGTGGCACAGCCAGGACTTCGACGACGCCACCAGTCGCCCGGGGACCCGCGCCCCCTGCTCGCGCGCGAACCAGCCGACGCAGAAGTCACGCCCGCTCGCCCACGGGAGGTCCAGGCTGCCTGGCGGCAGGTCATGTGCTCCCGCCAGATAGACGAACGACGGCAGGGTCGACCGCGCGCCCGGCTGCGCCGCCCCCACGAGCTGCGGCACCTCGAAGACCGCGATCTCGCGCCCCGCGTGCGTATCGACGTACGCGCACGCCGTGTTGGTCGTGCCGAGGTCGATGCCAACGAGGTAGCGGGCGGGCATCGCGTCAGTGGCCCGTGTCGTGTCGGCCCCTCCTCACGCGCGGCCGCCACCCGACCGGACGTTGAACTCGAGCTTCCACCGTTCCGTACCGTCGCGGGAGACACAGTAGACGGCGAGCGTGCCGACTTCGGTGACTTCGGCTTCGAGCCGGACAGGGACCGTTCTGTCGGCGGCGCCGGTGAGCGTGGTTTCCAGCGGCGGCAGCTCTTCGAGCTCACCCTCGGCCCAGGAGTCGACGACCGTGCCGGGGGTGTCGTTACGGCGCGTGCTCGAGCCGAAGAAGCGGAAGTGGGCGGGCTCACCGACCACCAGGCCGAACTCCGCGCCGGGCAGCGTGGCGGCGCTCCCCTCCTCCATCCCGAAGGGGGCGACGCACAGCGCCTTCACCGGCGGCGGCAGTCCGGGGACGGCCGGCATCGCCGTCTCGACACCGACGTAGTAGGCGCGCGCCGTGCCGCCGCGAATGCGGACACCGCGGCCGCGACGTGCCAGGCCGTACGTGGCCGCTCCGCGCGCGACGGCCAGATCCGGGTCCGTGCCCGTGAGGACCCGCACGGGGGCGCCGCGCCATGCGCCGAGCACCTCGGCCATGCGGCCGCGAAAGCGGTCGGCGCGCATCACGCCGCCGTTGAAGAGCACAGCGCTCGGCCCGCTCGGCGCGACGTCGCGATGGCGGCCGACGAAGCCCGCGACATGGCGGGTGATGCCGGGATCGCTCGCGTACGGCAGGCCGATCTCCTGCAGGCCGGTGCGACGCGCGATGCGCGGCTGGTCGTCGCGTCCCGCGACCGGGAAGAAGCCGTCGACCAGCGCCGCTTCGACCTCCGCGCGGCTGATCTCCGTGCGCACCGCGCCGCCGACCACCTTCCGCGACCGTCCCAGCACCACCACGGGCGCCTGCGCCGGCGCCGACGCCGCGAGCAACGTCTCCTTCGCGTCACGACAGGCGTGCACCAGGCCGCGGAACTGCCAGTCGTCGAGCGTCGTGCCGCCCTCGGCGAGACGCGCCCGCACCGCATGCGCCAGCGTGAGGTCCATGTTGTCGCCGCCGAGCAGGATGTGGTCGCCGACGGCGCGCCGCTCCAGCACGAGACTGCCCTGCTCCTCGCCGACCGCCACCAGGGTGAGGTCCGTGGTGCCGCCGCCGACGTCGCACACCAGCACGACGTCGCCGACGTGGACCATGTCGCGCCAGCCGCCCGCCGTGTCGGCGAGCCAGGCGTAGAACGCCGCCTGCGGCTCTTCGATGAGTCGGGCGCCGCCGAGGCCCGCCTGCTCCGCGGCGCGCGCCGTGAGGTCGCGCGCCGCCGCGTCGAACGACGCGGGCACCGCCAGGTACAGTTCCTGCTCGGCCAGCGGCGCCGGCATGGCGGCGTCCCAGGCGGCGCGCAGGTGCCCGAGGTACGCGCTGGTCGCGTCCACGGGCGACAGCCGCGGCACGTCGTCCGGCGCGTGCCAGGGCAGGATCGGCTCGCTCGGGTCGACGCCGACGGAGCACAGCCACGACTTCGCCGAGGCGACGACGCGCGCCGGCACCTCGGCGCCGCGTGCCCGCGCCAGCTCGCCCACGATCCGCTCCGACACCCCCCAGGGCAACGCCAGACTCTCCGGATTCATCTCGCCGGCGGCGGGCTGGTAGAGAAACGACGGCAGCTGCGCGCGGGCCGCGACCACCCCGGGTTTCGTCAGCTGCGGGACCGCCAGCACCTCGACCGGCGGCGCGGCCGCCTCGTCGCCGCCGCTCCCGATCTCGACCCAGGCCAGGACGCAGTTCGTCGTCCCGAGGTCGATGCCGACCACGTACCGGGCGTCGGCCATGCGCGGTCAGCCGATCTCGACTTCGGCGGGCGCGATGATCGTCGGCTCGAGCCCAGCGCGCGCCGGGACGGTGACCGCGGTGGCGCGCCAGCCGGCGTGGCGCAGTGTGCCGGTGAACGGCGGCTCCCCGCGGACGGCGCCGGTGAGGCGCACCGCGCTCGGGTCGAAGCCCGCGGGTACGGTCACCGCCTCGTCTTCGCGGCCGGCGAGCACCGGCTCGAGCGTGACGCACGCACGCAGCGCCTTGGCGCAGGCGGCGTGAATCCCGCGCGTCGCCGCGCCGATCTGCTCGTCGGAGTAGCCCTGGATCGATTCGGTGAGGAAGTCCACGAGTCGGCCGTCCTCCTGCAACGCCGCCAGCAGGCGAAGCGCCGCGTCGTCGGACGGCGGCGCGACCCGTGCGGGCGCCGCAACCTCCTCGGTGAGCACGACGGGCTCCCGCGCCGCCCCGGCCGGCGCCGCGGACAGCGCCGGCAGGATGCCGGCGAGCGCCAGCGCGAGGACGAAGGGCCCACCGAGCAGGATGGCGGCGCATGGCATGCAGGAGACGGCGCCCCCGAGGGTGAACAAGGCCCAGTAGTTTGCGCCCGCCAGCAGGGCGCCCAGCGCCACGGCGATGAGAACGGTCTTCATCGGGACTCTTGCTTATCAGACGGCGCCGGCCCGGCAAGAACGCGTGCCCGAACGGCGCGGCGCACGGGCGACGAGCACCGCGCCCGCCAGCGCCACCGCCGCGGCCGCCGCCGCCAGCGTGGCCCCCAACCCCCACACCGCCGTCGCCGCACCGAGCGCCGCGAGGGCAGCCGACAGGCCGAGCCGGGCCAGCACGCTCTGGAGCGACAACATCGTCGCGCGCAGTCGCGAGCCGACCAGGCGATTGAGGTAGACGTTGACGAGCGGCATCCAGAGCCCGTCGAGCACGCCGCGGCTCAGGATCACGACGGCGCCCAGCGGGGTGCCGATCACCGCCATCGCGCCGAGCCCCGCCGCCGGCACGACCGCCATGAGCGCCGCCGTGCCGCGCTGGCCGAGCGCGGCGTCGACCCGGTGCGCCCCCGCCGCGACGGCAGCCGTCACGAGTTTCGTCCCCGCGAACACCACGCCGAACAATGCGAGGGGAACGCCGATCGCGCGGAGGTAGGGCTGCTGGAGGTAGAAATAGACGTGCGACGACACGACCGCGAGCACGGCGACGCCGAGCGTCCAGCGCACCGCCGGCGTCCGTCGGGCCGCCGCGGCGGCGTCCCGCATACGCCCGCGCGCGGCAGCTCCCGGCGCCGCACCACTGCGCCGCTCCTCGAGCCCCGCCGCGATCGCCACGCCCACCGCCGCCGTCGCGAGCGTCGCGACGTAGGGCAGACGCAGGTCGATCCCGGCCAGCACCCCGCCCGCCACCGCCGCCGTGGCGGATCCGAGGGCAGCCATCGCCTGGCCACGGCTCTCGGCGCGGGGATAGTGGTCGAGCTGCCCGTCGGCGCGGAGGGTGTCGAAGAGCATGGCCGAATCCGCGCCGGAGCGCAGCGCCGCCGCCACCGCGAAGAGCGACTCCGCGGCGATCGCGCCGCCGAGCGACGGCCACCCGAGCAGAATCGCCGCACCGAAGAAGATGCCGAGTGACGCGCCGACCAGGCAGTACCGGCGTGACGTCCGATCGGCCAGCGCGCCGAACGGGAGATCGAGGGCGGCGCGCAGCCCGGTGTTGAACGACTGCAGCCCGAGGATGACGGGGACCGACAGGCCGGCGCGCTCGGCATAGTACACGAAGAAGACCGCCTGAAAGAGCGTCGCCGTCGAAACGGCCTGATACCAGTAGTAGCGGCGCAGCACGCCCACGCCTCAGCCGGCGTCGAACCCGTCGAGCGCGAACGTGACGAGCGGCGCGGGTAACCCCTTCACGGCCACGGGCTCCTGCGCGCGGAACCGGAACCGCGGGTCGCAGTGCGTGCGGACGTCGGCAGTCACGAGGATACCGGCAGCGTGGACGCGCGTCAGGTGCTCCACGCGAGACGCCTGGTTCACGGTGTGCCCCAGCACCCCATACTCCCGCACCCCCGAGGTCCCGAGCACGCCCGCCACCACCGGCCCGCGATGGATGCCGATCCCCATGGCGAGCGCGGGCTGCCCGCGCTCGCGGAGCTCCCGGTTGTGGGCGGCGAGCGCATCGCGCATGGCGAGCGCCGCGTGCAGCGCATCGTTGGTCTGCCAGGGGTTGGGCTCGAGGGCGCCGAAGAGCGCCAGCATGCCGTCGCCGATGAATTTCGCGAGATGTCCCCGGTGGGCGGCGACGGCCCGCACCATCCGCTCGAAGTGTTCGTTCAGGAGCCCGACCAGCGCCGCGGGGTCCATCGTCTCGGCAAGCGCCGTGAAGCCAACCAGATCGGCGAAGAGAACCGTCACCTCCTTGGTCTCCGCCGTAGTCGCGATGCCGTCGGCGATGATGCGCTCGACCACTTCGTGGGGCGCGAACCGCGTGAAGGCGTGCTCGAGCGCCTCCAGGTCGCGCGTCGCACGCGCGAGGCGCCGCTCCAGGACGCGTGCGCGCACGCGGCTGCGCCATGCCCACGCACCGGTCGCCACGCAAGCGCCGACTGCCAGCAGGGTCAGCACGCGTCCACGAGGATCGACATCCTGGCCACCGTATTGGCGAGCGAGGCGATCCCGACGGCTTCGATGACCTCGTCGAGCGGCATGTGGCGCGCCAGCTCGCGCGTGCGCTCGCCGATCGCCAGCGCGCGGTAGCGCACGGTCTCCCGCGCCCACGGCACCAGCACGGCCTCACGCGCGTCGAGTCGGGGCGAACCCAGGTTGCGCAGGATGCCGTCCACGTCGGCCGGCGAGAGTCCGGCGGCGCCGAGCCCCTCCCGCGCCTCCAGTTCCGCCCGATGGCAGTCGAGGGCACGCCCGACGACGGCGAGCACGAGCAGCTTCGATCGCGGCGGCAGAACCGGCGATGCGATCGCCTCGTCGATGGTCTGCCGGAGGGCATGGGCGGCCGGCGAGTCGTCGAGCGCGGCAACGACGGCGGCGCAGGGCCCGTCGTTGGCCGGCGGTGCGACCGGCGCCACGCGCGCGCCGCGCATCCGTCGCGCCAGGAGCGGGCGCACCAGTCGCGCGAGCGGATGGTCCACCCAGCGTTCGAACGGTTCCGGGGGCAGCGCGAAGCAGGTCGCCACGCGGTTGTGGAACCCCGCGCACGACGCGACGTAGGCGATCTCGGCGATCGCGGGACGCGTGAACCCGGCCCGCGCGAGGGCGGCGAGATCGCCCGCCGTGGGGCGCGGATTCGCCTGCGAGACGGTGCGAGCGAACCGCAGGGCCGCGCCCTCGGCGGGCGTGACGTCGGCGAGGTGGAGGTCTCGTTCCAGGCGCGCGACGGCGGCGTCGCCGAAGCCTTGGATCTTGAGCAACGCGCGCGTGGCGCCGTAACAGTAGCGGCACGAGTTGTCCTGGCTCACCACCAGATTGATCAAGCCCGACAGGCGCGGCGACATGTGGGCGAACCGCTGGTCGTTCAGCCGCACGAAGCCGCGCACGACCCATGGGACGCTCGCCAGGCGCGTGGCCCACGCCGGCAGCATCCCGCCCGTCGCCCGCTTCACCTCCGCGGCGAGCGTCGGCGGCACCGGAACCGGGTCGAGCCAGCAGGTTCCCCACTCCATGTCGGTGAGAGGGCCGCCCATCACTCCCGCTTGTGCCATCCAGGGCGGCTCGACGTCCAGTCGCCCGTTGCATCGAACCGGCGAAACGACGAGACATGACCGCTCATGTCGCTCCTCGAACGCTACGTCCGATGGCTGGTCCGCCGTCCCTGGCTCGTGCTCGGCGTGATCGCCGGGGCGACGGCGCTGGTGGCCTCCGGCCTTCGCCACCTGCACACCGACTTCAACGTCGAGTCCAGCCTGCCGGCGAACCACCCCTTCGTCCAGATCGACCGCACCATCCGCCAGGAATTCGGCGGACGCCGCACCCTGATGTTGGGTATCGTGCCGAAAACCGGCGACGTCTGGCAACCGCCGGTGTTGGAGGCGGTCCGTGATCTGACGCTCGCCGCGCTCAACCTGGCCGACGTCATCCCGCAAAGCGTGGTCAGCCTGGCGGCCCCCAGCGTCCGTCACGTCGAGGACCGCGGCGGCACGATCGCCAGCGACTACCTGATGCGCGACGTGCCGGCCACCCCTGAGGAGCTCGCCGCGCTTCGGGCGCGCGTCGAGGGCGATCCGCAACTCCGCGGCATGCTGGTGACGCCCGATCAGCGTGCGGCGCTCCTCGTGGTCGACTTCTTCGAGGGGCCGAAGTCGCACGAGCTGGCGCAACGCGTGCTGGACATGGTGGACGGCTTCCGCGACCGCCCCGTCGACGTCGTCGTGGCCGGCGAGCCGATGATCGCACTCACCGATCTCGGGCAGTCGGCATTCATTGCCCGCCGCATCCCGCTCGTGTTCCTCGTGATCTCGCTCATGCTCCTCGTGTCGTTCCGCAATCTGCAGGGCATGATGATCCCGATGCTGACGGCCGTGTTGAGCACGGTCTGGGCGCTCGGTCTCATGGGACACACCGGCATCCACATCGACATCTGGAACGCGGCCGTGCCGATCCTGCTCGTCGCCATCGCCGCCGCGCACTCGGCGCAGATGCTCAAACGCTACGTGGAAGAGGTGGCGCGCACCGGCGACAACCGCGCGGCGGTGATCGAATCGACCGTCAAGATGGGGCCGGTGATGATCGCCGCGGGCCTCACGGCGGCGCTCGGGTTCGCCTCGCTGGCGCTGTTCGGGGTGCGCGCCGTCGCCAACCTCGGCCTGTCCTGCGCGTACGGCATCGCCAGCGCCGTGCTGCTGGAGATGACGTTCATCCCGGCGCTGCGCGCCGTTCTGCCTGCGCCGGCGCACACCGCACCGGGCGGCGGATGGACGGCGCGGGTGCTCGCGTCGCTGCAGCGCGCGGTCCTT
Source organism: uncultured delta proteobacterium (assembly GCA_963851365.1). Classification (GTDB taxonomy): domain Bacteria; phylum Desulfobacterota; class Binatia; order DP-6; family DP-6; genus CAVQLX01. The sequence continues at coordinate 16,358 of CAWKPA010000006.1, forward strand.
CGCGAGCAGGGCCGCGCGGTGCTGATCGGCACGGCGGTCGTGCTCGCGATCGCGGCGGCTGGCATTACGCGCATCCGCACCTTCGGCCCGACGCGGGAATACATGCCCGCCGACAGCTTGGCCCGCCGGCACCTCGAAGCCCTGGAACGGCACTTCCCGGGCACGGTCACCATGACGGTGCTCTACGAGGGAGAGCCCCGGAGCACCACGTCGCTGCCGGTACTGCGGCACATGGCGGCGCTGCAAGCGGAGCTCGACGAGGACCCGCTGGTGGTGCGGACGACTTCCGAGGCCGATCTGGTGAAAACCCTCCACCGGGTCTTCAACCCCGACGACCCGTCGCCCTACCGGCTGCCCGATACTCAGGAACTCACCTCGCAGCTCCTCTTCCTCGGCGACTCGCCGGCCTTCGAGCGCTTCGTCGAGCGGTCGCAATCGCGAGCGGTGGTGACGGCGTACCTGCGCAGCGACGACTCCGCGCTGGTCGGCCCGCTGGTACGCCACGTCCAGCGGTGGGTGGACGACAACCCGCCGCCCGAGGGCGAGCGCGTGCTGGTGGCCGGCGGGGTCGGGCCGACCATCCTCGCCGTCAACGAGCACACGACATACGGCAAGCTGCTCAACATGCTCGTGGTGCTGGCGGTCATCTGGGCCGTGTCGTCGCTCATCATGCGCTCCGCCGTGGTGGGGCTCTACGTGATCACGCCGATCGTGGTCACCATGATCGTGCTGTTCGGTGCACTCGGCTGGACGGGCGTGCGGCTCGACCTGGGCTCGGCGTCGGTGATCGCCATGTCGGCGGGCATCGGCGCGGACTACGCCATCTACTTCCTGTTCCGGCTGCGTGAAGAGCACCATCGCCTGCGCGACGACGGCGCCGCGATCGGCGCCGCGCTCCAGACCTCCGGGCGCGCCATCCTGTTCGTCGCGGCCAGCATCGCGGCCGGCTTCGCGTGCATGGCCTGGTCGCCGTACCTGGGCATGGAGCTCTTCGGCTCGCTCATGCCGGCGGCCATGCTGATCTCCTGCCTCGCGTCGTTGACGCTGATGCCGACGCTGGTGTTGCGGCTACGGCCACGCTTCATCTACGGCGAGGAGGACAGCGCCGGCGGGGCGCTCGGCGCGCCGGCGTGAGCCCTCGTTGCGGCCGGACGGCGCCTCGGGTTAGTTCCACGAACCGAGATGACGGTGCCCGGCCCCACTCCGATCGTCTTCGTCGTGGACGACCAGCAGGCGGTCCGCGACTCGCTGCGCTGGCTCCTCGAGTCGATCGGCATCCCGGTGCGCGACTATCCGACCGCCGACGCCTTCCTGCGGGACTACGACCCGGCCCAGCCCGGATGTCTGATCCTCGACGTGCGCATGCCCGGCATGAGCGGGCTCGATCTGCAGGAGGAACTCGCGCGGCGCGGGATCGAACTGCCGACCATCGTCATCACGGCCCACGCGGAAGTGCCGATGGCCGTGCGCGCGGTGAAGGCCGGCGCGGTCGACTTCATCCAGAAGCCCTTCAGCCACGAGTTGCTGCTCGACCGCGTCAAGCAGGCGCTCGAGATCGACAGCCAGGATCGCGAAGTCCGCCAGCGCCGCGAAGAGTCCCGCCGCCGACTCGCCGCGCTGACGCCGCGAGAACGCGAAGTGATCGTGCGGGTGTCCGAAGGGCAGTCGAACAAGGAGATCGCGGCGGCGCTCGGGGTGGCGATCAAGACGGTCGAGGCCCACCGCGGGCGTGGGATGGAGAAGATGAAGGCCGAAAACCTATCGGAACTCATACGAATCTGTCTCCTCGCACGTGCCATAAGGGAAAACCCGTAGCTTCATTCGGACTCTCGCTAATTGTCGGGCGGCCCGCCCCATGAGACCTACGACTTCGGTACGGGAACATGGTGGATACGCACGGTGGCGGGCTGGCGCGCGAACTGACGGACGAGATTCGGCTCGACGTCGAGCCGATCGCCACCCCCGATATCCAGGCCCTGGAGGAGCCCCTCGACCCCGGGCCGCCCTCGGCCGCCGGCTGCGCCGAGCCGAGCGACCCCTTGCGCCTCTACCTGGGGCAGATCGCCCGCTCCCGCCTCCTGTCGCGGGAGCAGGAGATCGCGCTGGCCAGGCGCATGGAGACGGCGCGGGCGGAGCGTACGATCGCCGTGCTGGGGTCGCCGCCTGGGATCCGTTGGGTGCTCGGGTTGTCTCCGGCGCTGCGCGACGGGACGATGCCCGTTGCCGACCTGGTCACAGACCGTGCAGAGGACGGCGAGACGCGGCTGGACGAGGGCTCGCTGCGAGGGCGCCTGCTGCGACAGATCGAGCGAGTCGCGCGCTTGGTGCAGAACGCCCGCAGCCCGTTCACACCGGGCCATACGCCAGCGGCGCTCGGACAGGCGCTGTTGGATATGGATTTCGCCGAACACCACATCGACGCCTTGGCCACCCGGCTCGCTCGACTGACGGCGCGGGCCGCCCCGGAGCAGGAGGCCGGCTTGACCGCGAGCACGCTGACCGCCTTGGTCGGCCGCGTCCGCGAGGCCGAGCGCGAGGGACGCGCGGCGCGCCGCGAGCTGATCGAAGCCAACCTCCGACTCGTCGTGTGGGTCGCGCGCCGCTACAACAACCTGGGCCTCGCGCTGCTGGACCTCGTACAAGAGGGGAACATCGGCCTCATGCGGGCGGTCGCCAAGTTCGACTGGCGCCGCGGCCACCGCTTCTCCACCTACGCCACCTGGTGGATCCGTCAGGCCATCACGCGCGCGCTCGCCGACCAGGCGCGGACCATTCGCGTGCCCGTCTACATGACGGAGGTGCTCGCGAACGCCTCGCAGGTGGCGCGGACCATGGCGCAGAAGCTCGGTCGCATTCCGTCGACCGACGAGGTGAGCGCGGGCGCGGGCATCGAGCCCGCGGAGTTGCACCGGCTCCTCGACGTCGCCTGCGAGCCGATGTCCCTCGACGAGCCCATGGGCGACGACGGCGGCTTCACCTTCGGCGACTTCCTGGAGGACCGGTCCGGGCGCACGCCGCACGAGGTGTCGACCACCAGCAGCGTGCACCGCGCCCTCCAGCGCGCGCTGCGGTCGCTGACCCCACGCGAAGCCACCGTCTTGCGGATGCGCTTCGGGCTCGGCGAACGGCGCGAGTTCACCCTCGACGAGGTCGGCGGCCAGCTCTCGATCACGCGCGAGCGGGTCCGGCAGATCGAGACCGAGGCGCTGCGCAAGCTGCGGCACGCCAGCCGCGCCCACCTGCTGGACGGTCTGGGCGACTAGGACCGGCCGCTCAGCCGCCGGCGACACGCGGGTTCGCGACCGCCAGCTTCTCCACCACCGTCGCGCGCACGTGCTCGCGGACGGCTCGGGCCCGCGCGGGCTCGTCGGTCGCACCGGCCCGAATGTCGCCAGCCAAGCGGACCTCGAGCGCGCGCACGGCCGCCCGCAGCGCGCCCAGCGCCTGCGGCCGGGTGGACGGATCGAGGGCGAACAGCCCCGCGAGGCGCGTCCATTGGCGTGCGAGCTGGTCCTCCTCGCCGGTCAGCTCGCGCTCGACGACGGCCAGGACGTTCGCCGCCACCAGCGCGTGGAAGCGCCGCCGCCCCTCCAGCGCCGGCACCAGATCTTCGGTGAGAAACGACCGCACGGCGGCCAGCAGCTCGAGCGCGGTGGGGCGGTCCTGCACGGTCAGCCCTCCGCCTCGTCCAACAGGTCCAGCAACTCCAATTCGGTCTCGCACGTGCGGCGCCCGAGGCTGGCCAGCTCGACGTTCTTGACGCCGCCGAGGAACGTCTGCGCCTGCATGATGGTGATGATGCCCCACTTGAGGTTGCCGAACACCTCCCACCACCGCACCGCGGCCGGGTCCACCGCGTCGCCGCCGGCATCGGCGTACGCGTCGAAGAAGCGGTCGCGGTCGCAGAGTCCGCCGACCGCCGCGGCGGCGCCGAAGCGCCACGCGCGCACGCAGAGCCAGCCCACGTCCTCCATCGGGTCGCCGACGTGCGTCAGCTCCCAGTCGAGCACCGCGCGCAGTCCCTCGGGACCCACAATGACGTTGCCCATGCGGTAGTCGCCGTGCACCACCGCGAGCCGGCGCGGCGCGGGCGGGCGGCGGCCGAGCCAGCGGAATGCCAGCTCGAACGCCGGGTGCGGATCGGGCGCGATGGCGCGGTAGATGCCGTCGTAGCGCGCCAGCTCGGCGGCCGCGGGCGACGTCCCGGCATCCGGGCGCGCCAGGTGGGCGAATGCCGGACCGTCGGCGTCCATGCCGTGGATGCGCGCCAACGCGGCGGCCAGCTGCGCGGGCAGCGCGGCGCGCGCCCCGGCCCACTCGTCGTCGCGGAGCAGCTTCCGCACGATGGTTTCGCCGGCGACGAAGTCCATCACGAAGGCCGAGCCGAGGTCGTCGGTGGCGTCGGCGCACCACCGCACCGCCGGTACCGGAACGCCGGCGGCCGCGGCCGCCTCCAGGAGCGCGTATTCGCCGCTGCGGCTGGACTCGATGGCGTGCCCGGGCGGGTCGCGGCGGAGCACCAGCGGCTCCGTGCGCCCATCGGAACGCCGTGCGGTGAAGAGCCAGATCTCGCGCGACGCGCCGCCGGGCAGGCGCTTCAGCCCGCCGACCGTCACATCGGATCCGAGCCACCGCCGGGCGCTCGCGGCGAGGCGGTCCTGCAGGTCAGTCGACGTGGTCCAGGAACTCCGACCAGCCGTAGCCGATCCGGCCGCTCCACTGCCATTCCGTCAGGCCTTCGGCGATGCGGGTGGTGACGCCGCCGCGCCGGTTGCGCAAGGGCACCATGTTCAGCACGCGACCGGTCACTTCTTCGACGGGCCCGCCGTCGGCGGGATGGAGCCGTGCCCGCAACCCCCAGTGCAACTGCTCCGCCCCGGCGTGGTGGCTGTCGACCTCGACGCGCCCGATCAAGCGGCCGGGCTCGCCGCGGCGCCAGAGGTAGCCGGCCTGGATCCGGGTCCCGTCGCGCTGCGTGGTGAGGGCCGCGGCGATGCCGGCGGCGGCGCCGAAGTTCATGGTGAGCCAGCGGTACGACCGCGGCGCCTGCCAGTAGCGCGGGCCCCAGGACCGGTCGCGCAGCCCGTAGCCGTCGATGGTCCAGCGGCGCTCTCCCACCACGACCTCGCCCGTGGCATGCCCGTGCTGCTCCAGATGGCCGCGGGCGAATTCCTGCCCGGACCGCTCGGCGCGCACGCCGACCCACCGACCGTCGCGCTCCTCTCGCAGCTCGCCGCCGTGCGGCGGGGCGAGCGCGGTGTAGTCGAGGTGCACCCGCGCGGGGACGTGCGGATTCTGCGTGAACGCGGCGCGCGGCTCGAGGAGATCGAGCGGCCGCGCGAGCAGGCAGGCCGTGCCATCGTAGCGGACCTGGTGGTCCCGCATCGGCGTGCGCACGTCGAACCGCATGCCGCCGGCGTCGAAGCGCGCATTGTCCGCAATGCGCGGGCGGCCGAACATGAAGCCCACCGTGCCGTCGGGCAGGTAGAGGCAGCACGTCATCTCGGCATAGCCCTCGTTGGGCCGGTTGCCGAGGCGCACGAACCCGCCGAGGCGCTGCGCCGGATCGTAGAAATTGTAGTAGGCGCTCTCGTTGTAGTTCGCCTCGCCGGTGTTCTCGTGCATGAGATCGTCGGCGTCGAGGCAGATCCAGCGCGCGGTGCCCATCGCGGAGGGCTGTAGCACGGCAGCGACGGTCGACTCCAGCGCGGCGACGGGCGCCGACTACCGCGGGAACGCTTCGGCGACGCCGCCGTCCACCGGGAGCGTCGCGCCCGTGGTCGGCGTCAGGTTCGACGCCAGGAACACCACCGCGTTGCCCACGTGCTCGGGCGTGACGGCGACCCGCAGCAGGTTGCGCTGGCGGTAGTAGTCCTGCAGCGCCGCGGGGTCGAGGCCGCGCGACTTCGCGCGGGCCGGGCCGACCTCCTGCCACAAGCCCGACGGCCGCGACGCGTCGCCGAAGACGGCGTCGGCGTTGATCAGGTTCACGCGCACGCCCGCCGGCGCCAGCTCGAGCGCGGCGATCTTGCCCAGCTGGTGCGCGCCGGCCTTCGACGCGCTGTAGGCGCCGAACTCCGCGCCGGGCGCGAACACGTTCTTCGACGAGTTCACGATCACGTTGCCGCCCGTCCCCTGCCGGCGCAGCAGCCGCGCCCCCTCGCGCAGCACCAGGAAGGTGCCGATGAGGTTCACGTCGACCACGCGGCGGAGCGCGGCCGCGTCGAGTGCGTCGAGCGCGCTCACGTGCGCGACGCCGGCGTTCAGCACCAGCACGTCGAGCCCGCCGTAGAGCCGGCACGCCTCGGCGAAGCCTGCCGTCACCGACGCCTCGTCGGTGACGTCCATCGGCACGCCGGCGACGACGCCGCGGCCCTTCGGGTCGAGTTCGCGGCAGGCGGCATCGAGCCGGTCCTGCTGGAGGTCGCTGAGGACCACGTGCGCGCCCGCCGCCACGAGCTGCTTCGCGATGCCGAAGCCGATGGCGCCGACGGCGCCGGTGACGAGCGCCACCTGCCCCGCCAGGACGGCGTCGGTCCCCTTCCCCAGCTTGGCCTGCTCGAGCACCCAGTACTCCATGTCGAAGAGGTCGCCGTCCGGTAGGCCCACGTAGCGCCCGACGTCGTTCGCCAGCGCCTTGGCGCGCAGCGTGTGCTCGGCGATGTCGGCGGCGATGCGCGCGTCGGCCTTGGTGCGCGCCGGCCGTGAACAGGCCGACGCCCGGCACCAGCACCACGCGCGGCGTGGCGTCGAGTCTTCGCACCGGCGTGCGCGACCGCGCCTGCGTGCGCCGCGAAGTAGGCGTCATACGCCTCGCGAAAGCGCGTCACGCCCGCCGACAGTCGCTCGCGGAGCGCCGCATCGTCGTCCAGGGGCAGGGCGTCGACGAAGAGCGCGGGGCCCTTCGTGCGGATCACGTGGTCGGGCGTGAGCGGATTCGCACGGGCCAGCGCGCCGGCGTCGGCGCGAGCCAGCAGTGCCGCGACCTCCTCGGTCACGCGATGGTCCAGCACGTACTGCCGCCACGGGCGGTCGGCGTTTCCGCTGGCCTCGGCCAGAGCAGCCCGCAGCACGGGCGCCAGGCGCGCCGCGGCCGCACGGGCGCGGGCCAGGTCGACTGGCACCTGGACGGTGACGCGCCCGGCGGCCTGCCGGCGGGCGGCGACGAATCGCTCCGCCCGGTCGACGCCGGCGATCATGCGCTCGTAGGCGGTCCGGGCGTCGTCGGCGAAGGTGAACAGCCCGTGGTTCAGCAGCACCATCCCCTCGACCGTCGGGTCGCGCTCGAACACCTCCGCCGCCAGCTTGGCGAGCGCGAAGCCCGGCATGACGTACGGGACCACGCTCCAGCGCGGCCCGAAGGCTTCCGCCACCATGGCCGCCTGCTCGGCCGGCGGCTGGTTGGTCACCACCAGCGCGATGTCGGCGTGGGTGTGGTCGACGAAGCGATGGGGCAGGAACGCGTGCAGCAGCGTCTCGACCGACGGGTTCGGGGCGCCGGCGTCGAAGAGGGTGGTGCGCAGCTGGTTCACCATCTCGTGGTCGGACAGCGCCTCGAGCGCCCGCAACCGTCGCAGCCTCGGCAGGTCCACCGCGGGGAGGCCGGGCGGCTCGATCGCGTCGAGGTCCCAGCCGCTGCCCTTCACGAACAGCGCCTCCACCCGGTCGCCGACGAGCGTGGTCACCTCGCCCTTGACCGACGTGTTGCCGCCGCCGTGCATCACGAGGTCGGGATCGCGCCCGATGAGCCGCGAGGTGTAGACCCGCAGCGCCATCTGCTCGCCCCACCGGCCCGCGAGCCGGTCGACGAACTCCGCGGCATCCCCGTCGGCCCACCGGCTCTCCATCGCGGGCGGCACAGTAGGCGCGCGCGCGACGCGTTTTCAAGCCGTGGGCGCCGAATGGACGTTGGTCCGCGCCCCTCGTGCCCGGGCCAGCGGAGGCCCCGGCGCGAGAGCGCGGACCGGCGCCGGACAGCGCGCGATCTGGTCGCGCTGCTCCGCCAGGTGCCACGCCCGGGCTGAGGACGCCCGGCGCCCCACACCGCCATCAGGTGGTGCACCACGCGGTCGAGGAATCGCCCGATCTCGAACCCGAGGACGTCGCGGCCTGCCTGAGATACGCCAGCCGTCGCCTCGATCATCCGAGCAGTCCGCTCCGCCTGCCGAAAGGGCCGCAGCGTGCATTTGCATGCGATCCAGGCTACGGACGACGCTCATGAGCACGCTCGCCGCCGACGACCGCCTGGCCATCCATGAACTGCTCGCCCGCTACTGTCGGATCATCGACTTCAACCTGTGGGACGAATTCGCGGCCCTCTTCACCCCCGACTGCGTCGTCGACTTCGGCGAGCTGATGGGCAAGCATGAGGGTCCGGAAGGCGTGCAGCGCATCGCGCAGATGGTCGGGGGCACCGGCCTGATGATGCGCCACCTGGTGACGAACGTCATCGTCGACGAGGCGTCGGCGGACCGCGCGAAGACGTGGTGCTACGTGCTGGCGCTCACCGGGCCGGGGCCCGGCAGCCTGATGACGACGACCGGTCGGTACGAGGACGAGCTGGTGAAGCGCGACGGTCGCTGGCTCATCAAGTACCGGCGCGCCGTCATCGAAACCGGCCGCTGAGCGCGCGGCGCGCGCTCAGTCCTCGCTGGCGGTCGGACGGCGGCGGCGCCCGCGCACGCCGGCGCGACGGCCGCGCTTGGCGGGTGGCGCGGCCGCCGCCGACACCGTCTTGCGGCGGCGCCGGCCATTCTTGGCCTTCGCTCTGGGCTTGGCCTTCGCCGGGGCGGCAAGCCCGAGCCCGCCGAAGATGCGGGCCATCGCCAGCTGAATCTCTTCCCGCACCAGCTCGCGGATCACGGTCACGATGCTCTTCTGTCGCGGCATGTCTTCTCCCCCCCGGGGGCGCGTCAGGACTTCGGCGGCGCGACCGCGATCTTGCGGCGAACGCGATCCAGCTCGCGCTCGCTGAGCAGCCCGCGCTCCACCAGCTCGTCGATGGTCTTGTACGGGCGCCCCTCGTAGATGCGCCGTGCCATGGAGGGCGTGACGCCGGGCAGCCGCTGGAGGTCGCTCTCCGCTGCCGTGTTCACGTCGACGGGCGCCTTGATCCACGGTTCGGGACGCCGCCGGGCGCTGCAGCTCGTACCCGCGACGAGGACGCCGAGGGCCATCGCCACGAGAGCCGTGCGTCGTGTCACCGGCGCTCCTCTATGGGCGTACTCCGCCGCCGTCAAGGGCGGGCACGCCGTCTTGTGATCCGCGCGCGGCCCCTGCTAAGCGTGGCGGTTGCCGCACTACCCGCGTCGAGGAGCCTTGCCGTGAACCTCAGCTACAGCGCCGAATACGAGCGATTCCGCGAAGACGTCCGCCGCTTCCTGGCCGAGAACTGGTCGGCGGAGGACGCCGCCGCCGGTCCGGACACCGACAGCGTCGCCGCCATGACGGGCGCGCTCGTCCGCACCGACGAGCGCGCCACCGCCTTCCGGAAGGCCGCGATCGACCACGGCTACCTCTACCGCCACGTGCCGCGCCGCTGGGGCGGCGCGGAGCAGGCGGCCGACCCGCTGAAGGGCACGATCATCGCCGAGGAGTTCAAGCGGGCGAAGGCGCCGTTCGAGATCATGGGCCAGGGGCCCAGCATGCTGGTCCCGACGCTGCTCGAGCACGGCACGGAGGCGCAGAAGGAACGCTTCGTGGAGGCCACGCTCCTCGGCACGATCAAGTGGTGCCAGGGCTACAGCGAGCCCGGCGCCGGCAGCGACCTGGCGTCGCTCCGCACCAAGGCGGTGCTCGACGGCGACACCTGGGTGATCAACGGGCAGAAGATCTGGACGTCGAACGCGCGCGAGGCCGACTGGATGTTCGCGCTGGTCCGCACCGAGCCCGACAAGTCGAAGCACGACGGCATCAGCTACCTCCTGATCGACATGAAGACCCCGGGCATCGACGTCCGCCCGCTGCGGCAGATGACCGGCGACGCCGACTTCAGCGAGGTGTTCTTCGAGAACGTGCGCGTGCCGGCGCAGAACATCGTCGGCCAGCGGGGCCAGGGCTGGATCGTGAGCCGCTCGACGCTGAAGCACGAGCGCGCGCTGATCGGCAACGCGTCGCTGCAGCGCCGCACCTTCGACGGCCTCGCCATGCTGGCGCAGGCGGTCGAGCAGCGTGGCCTGCCGGCCGTGAAGCACGGCGCGCTGCGCGACCGGCTGGTGCAGGTGGAAGCGCGGCTGGTGGCGCTCGAGCTGAACGGCTACCGGCTCCTCACCTCGAGCGCCCGCGGCGAGGACCCCGGGCTGGCCGGCATGGTGACCAAGCTCTACAGCACGCAGCTCGGTTACGACCTGGCGAAGCTCGCCATGGACGTCACGGGCGACCGCGGGCTGCTCGCCCCCGGCGAGCCGAACGCGCCCGCCATGGGCATGTTCGGCACGGCATACATGTGGTCGCTCGGCGTGCTGATCGCCGGCGGCGCCGCCAACATCCAGCGCAACATCATCGCCGAGCGCGGCCTCGGCCTGCCGCGCGACGCGCGCAAGTAGGATCACCCGATGGATTTCGGACTGTCGCAGGACCAGGTCCTGTTCAAGGAGACGCTGCGTCGCTGGCTCGACGCCGAGTGCCCCACCACGCGCGTCCGCGCCGTGATGGAAACGGACACCGGCCACGACCCCGCCCTATGGCGCGGACTCGCCGAGCTCGGCGTCGCGGGGCTGCAGGTGCCCCCGGCCTACGGCGGCGCGGGCCTCGAGCTGCTCGACGTCGCGCTGGCGGCGGAGGAGATGGGCTGGGCGTGCACGCCGGGGCCGTTCCTCGGCAGCGCCATGGCCACGGCGGCGCTCTGCGCGTCGGATGACACCGAGGCGCACCGCCGCTGGCTGCCCGGCATCGCGTCGGGCGAGGTCGTCGCAACCGTCGCGCTGGGCGAAGAAGGCGACGTCTGGGACGCCGCCGCGCTGACGACGCGCGCCGACGGCGCGACGCTGTCGGGCCGCAAGCTGTTGGTGCCGGCCGCGCAGGGCGCGGACGTGTTCGTGGTGGCGGCGCAGGACGGCGCCGGCCCCGGGCTCTGGCTGGTCGAGCGTGGGACCAAGGGCATGACGGTGGAGCCGCTCCAGTGCACCGACATGACGCGGCGGGTGGCCGCGGTCGCCTTCGACGGCGCGGCCGCCCTCAAGATCGCCGCCGGGCACGAGGCCATCGACCGCGTGCGGGACGCGGGGCTGGTGCTGCTGGCCGCCGACGCCTACGGCGGCGCGCGCCGCTGCATCGACATGACGGCGCGCTACGTGATGACGCGCGAGCAGTTCGGCCAGCCGATCGGCGCCTTCCAGGCGGTGAAGCACCAGCTGGCCGACGTCGTCACCGACGTCGAGCCCGCGCTGTCGCTGTGGTGGTATGCGGCCCACGCCTGGGACCACATCCGCGACCGCGCCGAGCGGCACGCCGCGCTCGCCAAGTCGCACCTGACCGACCTCTTCGACCGCACGACGCGCGTCACCACCGAGCTGCACGGCGGCATCGGCTTCACCTGGGAGTACGATCTGCACCTGTGGTTCCGGCGCGCGCTGTTCGACCGGTCGTATCTGGGCACCGCGGAGTACCACCGCGCCCGGGCGGCCGACCTCGCCGGGTGGTGACGGCTCAGCGCCCGAGCAGCATCTTCGCGCCGGCGATGGCGAGCACGACGCCGAGCAGCCGCCGCAGCGCCGGCGTCGCGAGCCGCCGCGCGCCGGCCGTCGCGCCGATGGCACCCCCGGCGACCGCCGCCGCCGCAAGCACCGGCGTCTCGGGCGGCAGCAGCGCCAGGCTGGCCAGGTGCCCGGTGAGACCGGCAAGAGAGTTCACGAGGATGAAGAGCGCCGCGACGCCGGCGGTCTCGCGCATGGCCGCCCAGCCCATGAAGAGCACGAGCGGGCTCAGGAAGATGCCGCCGCCGACGCCCACCAGCCCCGACAGCAAGCCGATGGCCGCGCCGAGCCCGATCGCCACGCCGGCCGACGGTGGATGCGTGGCCGGCCCGGGGCGTAGTCCACGCACGACGAGCCGCCAGGCGGCGTACAGCAGCACCACACCGACCAGCCGCTTGTAGCTCGTGCTCGGCAGCGCGACGGCGCCGCCCACGAAGGCCAGCGGGATCGAGCCCAGGGCGAACGGCCAGAACACCGGCCATGAGAACGCGCCGACCCGCAGGAACTGCACGGTCGCGATGGCGCTGACCAGGACGTTCAGCACCAGCGCCGTCGGCTTCATCACCGCGGCAGCCACGCCGACCAGGCCCATCGCAGCCAGGTACCCCGACGCACCGCCGTGGCCGACGGAGGCGTAGAGCAGCGCCGCGACGAACACCAACGACGCGAGCAGCAGCAGTTCCGGCATCCGCCGCCCGCTCGTCGCGCGATCGCCGGCTACTCGGCTGGCGGCTCCACGAAAGCCGCCGACGGGCTGCCCGCGCAGGGGCCCGGCTCGCAGGTGAAGACGTAGACGTCGGAGTCGGTGCGCCGCCGGCCCTCGACGGTGGCCACGGCGCGGGCGGTGCAGCGCCGGCGGTTCACCCGCTGCTGGCGCCGGCCCTTCAGCGGGACCGGGAACGAGACGAACGCGCCGCACGCCGAGCCGGTGAGGCTCGCCGGCGGGTCGAGCGGGCATGCCTTGTTGACGCGGAACTTGTCGAGCGCCGGCGGCGGCGTGCAGCTGGCGCTCACCATGGCGCCCGTCGCGCTGCTGCCGGACAGCGCCGCGCACACCTGCGCCGAGAACAGGCAGGTGCCGTTGCACGTCCGGTCCTGGTCACAGGCGGCATCGCCGTCCTGGCACACGAAGTACTTCTGGTTGTTCGGCACCAGCGTCCCGGCGGCCCGCGCGTACGCGAAGCAGTCGGTCGCGGGCGAGTCCCCCAAAGGCAGCGGGCCGCCGCCCGGGATGAGGGCCCCGCTGGTGACCGCGGCCACCGCGATCATCGCCGCGGCCGCCACCGGCATCGCCACCGTTCGAAACGCGCGCCCGCGCCAACCCCGATGTCGCATCGCTCACCCCCTGGCAGGCACGACTCGCCTCGCCACCGCTCGCGCCGTGTAGCAAAGGCCCCGACGAGGGGTCAAACCACGCGTCACGGCCGCCAGGTGGCGGCGTCTCCCGCCGGCGCGACCTCGTCCCCGTCGCCCTGCGGATCGTGCCCGAAAGACGACGCCTGCGGCGAGAGCAGATCGAAGGTCCGCTCCAGGTGCGGCGGCGGCGGGACGCGCAGACTCCGCCAGGCCGCCAGCGCGATCCCCAGCGCCGCCGCGGCCATCAGGTAGAAGACCCCGTCGATGTCGAAGGCTCCCATCACCCGTGTGCCGATCAGCGGGCCGAGCACCGACCCGATGCCGCTCACCAGGATGAGGCGCCCGCTCACGGCGACGACGCGATCGGCCGGCGTGCAATCGTGGGCGTAGGCGACGCACACGGGGTAGAGCGTCGAGAGGAAGCCGCCGAGCAGGGCGGCGGCCGGCAACACCGCGGCCAGCGAGCGCGGCAGGAAGACCAAGGCGACGGCGGTGGCCGCGAAGCCCGTCCCCAGCCCCGCCAGGACGGCCCGCCGGTCATGGCGGTCCGACAGTCGCCCGACGGGAATCTGGAACGCCAGTCCCCCCAGGACGGCGACGAACATGAACAGCGCGATCGTCGCACGCTCGATCCCCTCGCCCTGCATCCAGGCAGGGACCAGGGCATAGAAGGCGCCTGTCATGACGCCGGTCAGCCCACAACCGAGCACCGCGATCGGCGCCATCCGCGAGAGCTGACCGTAGGGCAGATGCGTCTGGGCCACCGGTTCGGGCGGCTCCGCCCGCGTCGTGCTCACCATCACGAGGGCGACCGCGAACAGCGCCACGATCGCGTTGAACGGCCCCATGCCCGTCACCTCGGCGCGCGCGATCAGGAGCTGCCCCGCCGCCAGCGCCGCGAACGTGCCGACCATGTAGATCGCGAACACCCGCCCGCGCAGGCTCGGCTCGGCTTTCGCGTTGAGCCAGCTCTCCGTCGTGATGAAGAGGCCGGCGCATCCGAACCCGATCAGCACGCGCAGCACGATCCACCAGACCGGCGACACGAGGAGCGGCATGGCCGCAGTCGCGCCGGCGACCAGGCCGCCCAGCGCCGCGTAGGCGCGGATGTGCCCCACGCGCGCGATGATCCCGCCGCAGTTGACGGCGCCGACCGTGAAGCCGGCGAAATAGCTACTCAGCACGAGGCCGGCGAGGGTCGCACCGAAGTCCTCGACGGCCACCCGCAACGAGAAGAACGTCCCGAAGAAGCCGTTGGCGAGCTGGACCAAACTCGTGGCGACGATCAACGTTCCGACGGCCGCACGCATGGGGCCGTCTAGCGCATCGCGCGCCTCGTCGTCCACGCACCCCTCTTTCGGCGCCGCGCGGCACCGCAGCGGCCACACGGTTCACGACGACGGGGGCACGGCGTCGAGCGCCCGGACCTCCCGCAACACCACCGACAGCGTGCCCCGCGCGCCGGTGAGCTCGAGGTACACCGGCGCCGGCGGCAGGCTCGGCTTCGGAGACGCGATCCAGAACTCGAGCCGTGCCGGCGTCTCGCTCTCGTGGGGCTCGCTGCGCCAGAAGCCGGCGTGCGGCTCGATCAGCGCGCGGCACCGCCGAGCCGTCCCGGCATAGACGCCTCTGCGCGACGGCACGGCAGCGGCCGGCAGCTCCTCCAGCATGAGATCGTACCGGCGCCGGCCGTCGAAGACGGGAAGCCGGCCGCGACAGCCGCCCACGATCGCCGTGAGGCTCGCCGTGATCGGGTCGATCGTGCCCTGCTGCAACGCCTCGGGGACGGCGTCGCGGCTGTCCTGCTCGGGAGGCGGCGCGACGCGGCTGCGCACCGTGCCGTCGTCGCCGTAGTCGATCTCGACGGAGCGGCGTGTTTGACGGTACGTCCCGTTGGCACGGTGGTGCTCCACGATCAGCCGGTCGCCGTCGCGCCGGCCGCGCGACGCCGACTCCGATCGCCAGGGGAAGAGTCGAGCGATCCACCCCTGGGTCTGGAGCACCATGCGCGCGTCGTAGCGCTCGCCCGCGGCGTGCGTCGTCATGGCCATCGAGAGCAGGCGGAGCGGGCCGAACCGCACGTCGTAGTCGAGCGCCATGCCGACGTCCTCGGCCGCCGCGGCGCGGGCGGCCAGCAGCAGCGCGAGCACGGGGATCGCCAGCACGTCGGAGCGCCGACGCGCGACCGCCGTCCTGGTGGTGCTCGCCGGGGCCGGCCAGCGTCGTCCGGGCATACCGACGTTGTGCCTCCCGGCGCCGGGCCAGGGCAACCCGCAGGTGTCGCCGGAGGACGCCGCGCGGCTGGCGCCGCGTCCGGCGCGTGCGATACCGTCGGCGCCCATGGCGTACCGCCCCGCCCTGCTCCTGCTGGTCGCGCTCCCGGCGCTCGTCGCCGCCGCCCCTCCGCCCGGCTGCCTCCGGAGCTGCGCGACACTCCAGAAGAACTGCCTCGGCTTCGCCCGCACGGCGCGCGCTGCCGCACGGGAGGCGTGCACCGGCGACCGGAGCTGCCGGCGGGACGCCGCGCGCGCGTTGGGCGCCGCACGCACCGAGTGCCGCCGTGCGCGCGCCGGATGCCGGCCCTGCTGCCGGCTGGGCGGCGTGAACGAGTGCGCGCGCCGCGCCGGAGTCCCGCTCCCGGCCGAACCCCAGGTGGACGGTGACGCCGCGCTCGGCCGCGATCTCCTGCTGGGCGGCGACTACATGACCTGCGGCGTTCCGTACAAGGTCTGGCAGGCCGTGCCCGACGTGATCGCAGGCGGCTACGGGGGCACGGGCGACGCCCCGCGGATCGCGGATCGCCCCGGGAAGAACGCCGACCTGCCGTACTTCCTGAACGTCTTCACCGCGCCCGACGGCGCCGAGGTGGTCAACGGCAATTGTCTCATGTGTCACGGCGGTGTGGCCGGCGGACAGCTGGTGATCGGCCTCGGCAACGCCACCGCCGACTTCACGCGCGGCGCCGGCGGCGGCGTCGCCGACGTCCCGCTCGGGGACGCGCTGCTCGACGCGCTCGGGCTCGACGCGGCGGAGCGCGCCCAGCTCAGGAAGATCGCCGCGCGCGGCGCGGCGCTCGGGCCACTCACCCGGATGCGCACCATCGGCATGAACCCGGCCGAGCTCTTCGCCGTCATCCTGATGGTGCACCACGACCGCGACACCCTCGCCTGGAGCGACACCCCGTACACGCCGCTGGTGGCCATGGGTCAGGATGGCCGCGAGATCGCCGACCCACGCCTCACGTCCGACCCGCCGCCGTGGTGGCGGGTGAAGAAGAAGCACGCGCTCTTCTACAACGGCATGGCGCGCGGCGATCACCGTGGCACCATGGCCCTCGCCACCTCGGTCTGCGTCGACGACGTCGAGCGCGCCCGCACGGTCGACGAGCAGTTCCGGCACATCCAGGCGTTCGTCCGCTCGGTGCGGGCGCCCGCCTGGCCACGCGCGGTCGACGCGGACCTGGCGGCGCGCGGTGGGCGCGTCTTCGTGCGCGACTGCGCCGGCTGTCACGGGACCTACGCCGGGCGCGACGAGGACGACACCTACCCGAACCTGCTCGTCCCGCTCGACGTCGTCGGCACCGACCCGGCCGTCGCGAACGCCGGCGTCGTGCACTCGCCGCAGCTGGTCGACTGGTACAACGGCTCCTTCTACGGGACCGTCACGCGCATGGTGCCGAACGACCCCTTCCCCGGCTACATGCCGCCGCCGCTCGACGGCATCTGGGCCACGGCGCCGTACTTCCACAACGGCTCGGTGCCCACCGTGGAGCTGGTGCTGAACAGCCGCGCGCGCCCGCGGCGTTGGCGGCGCGTCGACCTCGACAGCCGCAACCTGGACGAGGCGGCGCTCGGCTGGCCGTGGATCGCGGTGGACACGCCGCAGGACGCGCTGCCGGAAGCCGAGCGGCCGCTGGTCTACGACACCACCCACTGGAGCCAGTCGAACGCGGGCCACCCCTTCGGCGACCACCTGACGGACGCCGAGCGGCGCGCGCTGATCGAGTATCTGAAGACGCTATGACCCGGCGCGGGCCGGCGTGAACACCACCGGCATCGACGACCAGCCGCGGATGAACGTCGACGGATAGCGCTCCACCGCCGCGTCGGCCGGCACGTGCAGGTCCGGGAAGCGCCGCAGCAGCTCCTCGAACATCACGCGGATCTCGAGCCGGGCCAGGTTGGCGCCGAGGCAGAAGTGGGTGCCGACGCCGAACGCGAGGTGGGGATTCGGATCTCGCGCGACGTCGAAGGCGTCGGCGTTCGGGAAGACCTCCTCGTCGCGGTTCGCGGAGCCGTGGAGCATCACCACCTGGTCGCCCGCCTTGATGGGCATGCCGCGCAGCTCGACGTCGCGGGCGGCGGTGCGGCGGAAGTTCATGATGGGCGTGACCCAGCGCAGGAACTCCTCGATGGCCGTGGGCAGCAGGTCGGGATTCGCCACCAGGCGCCGGTGCTGATCGGGATGGCGACTGAGCGCCAGCACCGCGCCCGCGATCGTGTTGCGCGTGGTCTCGTTGCCGCCGACCAGTAGCAGCAGTGCCGTGCGGAGCACGTCGTCCTCGTCGAGCCGCTCGCCGCCCACCTCCCCCTGGATCAGCTTCGAGATGAGATCGTCGCCCGGGTTGGCCGCCTTCGCGGCCGCGATCGGCCGGTGGTAGGCGCAGAACGCCTCATACGCCGCCAGCACCTTGTCGAGCGGCTGGCTAGCGTCGCCGATGTTCATGTCGTCGGACCAGTGCTGCAGGCGCCGCCAGTCGTCCTGCGGGTAGCCGAGCAGCTCGGCGATGACCAGCATCGGCAGCGGCACGGCGACGTCTTCGACGAAATCGCAGGCGCCGCGCGCGGCGACGGCGTCGAGCGTGCGGGTGACGATGTCGCGCACGTGCGGTTCCAGCTGCGCCACCATGCGCGGCGTGAAGCCCTTGTTGATGAGCCGCCGCATCTGGGTGTGGCGCGGCGGATCGAGCGAGATGAGCGACGGGTCCCCCGGCACGTTCGGGCGATAGCCCTCGCTCGAGCAGAAGAGCTCCGGGTGGGTCGACACGAACGTCAGGTCGGCGTGCTTCGCGACCACCCAGAAGCCATTGGCCTCGTCCCACCACACCGGCGCGTGCCGGCGCAGCCACGCGTAGGCGTCGTACGGGTCGGAACAATAGAACTCGACGTCGAGAAAATTCATCGGCGGCGGCGTGACCATGGCCCCGGCATAGGCAACGCCTCCGCGACGGGTCAAGCCGCGGCGGTATCCGCCACGACGACCCCGTCCTGCATGGTCACCGTACGGGAGCTCCAGGCGGCTGCCTGCGCGTCGTGGGTCACCAGCAGCACGGTTGCGCCCCGGCCCTGGTTGGCGTCGCGGATGAGCGCCAGAATCTGCTCGCCGCTGCGCGAGTCGAGATTGCCGGTCGGCTCGTCGGCCAGGATCAGCGCCGGCTCGATGACCAGCGCCCGGGCGACGGCCACCCGCTGCATCTCGCCGCCCGACAGCTCGTCGGGCCGGTGCCGGCGGCGGCGCCCCAGCCCGACCTGTTCGAGCGCCGCGACGGCGGCCGCATGGCTGGCGCGCCGTCCGCGGCCGTCGAGCACGAGCGGGAGCGCGACGTTCTCCTCCGCCGTGAGCCCTGGCAGGAGATTGAAGAACTGGAAGACGAAGCCGATCTTGCGGCGGCGGAAGACGGTGAGCTCGTCGTCGCGCATGCCGGCGATGGGCGCGCCGGCGACCACGATTTCACCCGCCGTGGGCTGGTCGAGGCCGCCCAACAGGTGCAGCAGCGTGCTCTTGCCGGAGCCGCTCGGACCGACCACCGCCACGAATTGGCCGGCGGGGATGTCGAGCGAGACCCCGTCGAGCGCACGGACCTCGGTCTCGCCCCCGCCATAGACCTTCCGAACGCCGCGCAGCGAGATCATGGGCGAAGTGGTCGCACGTGGACTCGAACCACGGGCCTCCTGCGTGTGAAGCAGGCGCTCTAACCAACTGAGCTATGCGACCGGCGCCAGCGGAGTAGCGAGTTACTGGACTGGTCGCGGGTCGTCAACGGCGTCCGGGGCTCATCCGCGGCCCAATTTGACATTGACGCGACGCGTAGTAAGTCTCCCCCGAGGAGGATCAACACGTATGGCCAAGACCAATACGGTTCGCCTGTCGATCGACCTCGACGAGGTCCGCGAGTCGGCGAAACGGGCGCGACGCGAGGGGACCAAGCTGGTCGCCCGGTTGCAGAAGGACGTCGCCGGGCTGGTGGGGCGCCTGCCGCTGGACGTGCTGGAAGACGTGCGCAAGCGGGCCGGCGAAGCCGTCGGGGGGATCGACACCCAGCGCGAGCGCGTGGCTGGCTTCCTGGTGGGCGGTCTGCACCTGGTGGCCGATCGGCTCGTCGCCGGCGCCGGGCTCGCGCGGGCCCACGAGGTGACGGAGCTGAAGCGCCGGCTCGACGAGTTGGAGCGGCGCCTCGCGCGCGCCCGCAAGGCGGCCTGACTCACCGGCGCCGGCGGCGCGCGGCCCCGAAGCCGCCGCCGCCCGGCGTCTCCACCCGCAGCCGGTCGCCCGCGCGGACCCGCACCGTCGTCTTGGCCGGCAGCGGCATGCGCCGGCCGTCGCGCAGGAGGCAGTCGCGCCCCGGGTCGCCGGCTGGCCGCCCGCCAGTCCGAACGGCGCCACGCGGCGGCGCTCGCCGAGCAGCGTGACCTCGGCGTCGCCGAGGAACTCGAACTCGCGGACGATCGCCGGCGCCGCCCGGATGCCGCCCACGCCCGCCCGACCCGCGCCGCACCGCGTAGCGCCGCACGCAGCAACGGGTAGTAGGCCTCGAGCGCCTCGATGGGCGTGTTCATCGTGTTGGTCATGTGCGTGTGGACGGCCGACGCGCCCGGCCCCTTCGGTCCGGCGCCCGCCCCGCCGCCGATGGTTTCGTAGTAGGCGAACGGCCGCGGGCCGGTCGCGTTGCCGAAGGCGACGTTGTTCATCGAGCCGCAGCTGGCTGCCGGGATGCGGTCGGGCGCGGCGCGCGCGAGCGCGCGCAGCAGCACGTCGACGATGCGCTGCGAGGTCTCGACGTTGCCGCCCGCCACCGCGGCTGGCGCGCTGGGCGTGCACCAGCGAGCCCTCGGGGGCCGACCAGCTCGAGCGGTCGCGCCAGGCCCTCGTTCGGCGGAATGGGCTCGCCTGCCAGCGCCAGGAAAACGTAGAGCACGGCCGACCGGGTCACCGCCAGGTTCGCGTTGAGCGGACCGCGCGTTTGTGGGGCCGTCCCCGTGAAGTCGATGCGGGCCCGCCCGCCGCCCAGCGTGATGGCCACGACGATGGGCAGGCGCTCGGCGCCGAGGCCGTCGTCGTCGAGGACGTCGCGCGCGCGGTACGTTCCGGGCGGCAAGCGCGCGCAGCGTCGCGCGCATGAGGGCGGCGGAGTAGTCCTGCAGCGCCGCCATCTCGCGGGCCAGCACGGCCGGGCCGCGGCGAGCCGCCAGGCCGCGGAGGCGGTCGGCGCCGACGCGCAGCGCCGCCCATTGCGCGTGCAGGTCGCCGTCGCGCTCCGCCGGGACGCGCGTGTTCGCGAGGATCAGCGACAGCACGTCGGCCGCCATGCGCCCCCGGCGCACGAGCTTCACCGGCGGCAGTCGCAGGCCTTCCTGGAAGACGTCGCTGGCGAGCGGCATCGAGCCCGGCGACATGCCGCCGATGTCGGCGTGGTGCGCGCGATTCGCCACGTAGGCGAACGGCCGCCGCGCGCCGGGCGCGAAGACCGGGGCCACCACCGTCACGTCGGGCAGGTGCGTGCCGCCGGCGAACGGGTCGTTCAGCACGACGACGTCGCCGGGCGACATCGGCTGCGCGGCGATCGCCGCCTGGACCGAGAGCGGCGTCGCGCCCAGGTGGACCGGGATGTGCGCCGCCTGCGCCACGAGCCCACCGCATGCGTCGAACACGGCGCACGAGTAGTCGCGCCGTTCCTTGATGTTCGGCGACAGAGCCGTGCGCCCCAGCACCACGCCCATCTCTTCGGCGATCGCGGCCAGGCGATGCGTCGCGATCTCGAGCGCCACCGGATCGAGCCGGCGCTCAGCCACGGCGGCGCTCCAGCACCAACCCGCCCAGGCGATCGACGCGCGCGCGCCAGCCCGGCGGCACCACGGTGGTGGCGCTGTATTCGCAGATCACGGCCGGCCCGGCGACCGTACGCCCGGCGGGCAAGTCCTCGCGCTGGAAGAGCGCGCTGATGCAGGTGCGGCCGTCGAAGATCACCCGGCACGCGCGGCGCGGCACGGGTCCACGGCGCCGCCCGGGCATGCCGGCCGGAAGCCGGAGGCGCGTCGCCGCGCGCGCGCATCCGCAGCGTCACCACCTCCAGGGGTCGGTCCGGCGCGGCATGACCGAAGAGCTGGCGGTGCCGGCGATGAAAGTCTCGCCGCCAGGCGGCGCGGAACGGCACCGTCAGTTCGTACGACTGCCCGGCGTACCGGACGTCCAGGGAGGGCTCGAGGCGTGGCCGGCGCACGCCGTCCTGCGCGATGGCGGCGCGGGCATCACGGGCGAGCACTCGCAGGCCGCTCGCCAGCACCTCTGGCGCAGGGTCCAGCCTGCCCAGCGTGCGCGTGACGTCACGGATCGGCGCCGCCGCGAGCACGCCCCACGCCGACAGCAGACCCGGGTGCGGCGGCACGTACACCCGCCGCATGCCGAGCGCCCGCGCCAGGGCGGCGGCGTGCAGTCCGCCCGCACCGCCGAACGCCACCAGCGTGAACTCGCGCGGGTCGTGCCCACGCTCGACGGTGATGACCCGCAACGCGCGCTCCATCGCCGCCGTCACCACGGCGACCACGCCCGCCGCCGCCGCCTCGATCGACCCGCCGAGCCGGCGCGCCAGCGGCGCCACGGCCGCTCGCGCGCGCGCAACGTCGAGCGTCATGTCGCCGCCGAGGAACGCGTGGGCGACGAGCCGGCCGAGGAGCAGGTTGGCGTCGGTCACCGTGGGCAGCGTGCCGCGACCGTAGCATGCCGGCCCGGGATCGGCGCCGGCGCTCTGCGGTCCGACCCGCAGCGCACCGCCCACGTCGACGCGAGCGACCGATCCACCGCCCGCTCCGACCGTGTGGATGTCGATGGCCGGCACGCGGATCGGCAAGCCACCGATGCTGGTTTCGCCGCGCGCCGCCGGCTCCCCGTCGACCAGGCTGACGTCGGTGGACGTGCCGCCCATGTCGAGCGTGACGACGCGGGGGAAGCCCGCGCGCCGGGCCAGCTCGGCCGCGCCGGCCACGCCGCCGGCCGGTCCGGACAGGACCGTCCGGACGGGCTCCGCCGCCGCCGTCGCGCCGCCGACCAGCCCGCCGTTCGACTGCATCACACGCACGCCGCCCGGCGCCGCCGCCGCGAGGCGCCCCACATGGGCGGTCATGAGCGGCCCGACGTAGGCATTGACCACGGTCGTCGCGACCCGCTCGTACTCGCGGTACTCCCGCAGCAGGCGGTGCGACACCGTGACGTGCAGGCCAGCCCCCTCGAATGCGCGGGCCAGCCGCGCCTCGTGCACGGGGTTGCGATAGCTGTGGAGCAGACAGATCGCGACCGCCTGCGCGCGCCGGCGGCGCACCGCGGCGGCGATGCGACGGGCGCCGCGGACGTCGAGGGCGCGCTCGACCCGCCCGTCGGCGAGCACGCGCTCGGGCACACCGAACCGGTCGCGCGACGCCACCAGCGGCTCCGGTCGCCGCGGTTCGAGGTCGTAGAGCTCCGGACGGGTCTGCCGGCCGATTTCGAGCACGTCCTCGAAGCCCGCCGTCGTGACCAGTGCGACCCGCGCGCCCCGGCGCTCGAGCAGCGCGTTGGTCGCCACCGTCGAGCCGTAATGGAGCCGCGCCGCCGTTCCCGCCGCCAGCAGCCGGATGCCCTCGGCCACGGCCCGCGCAGGATCATCGGGCGTCGACCGGAGTTTCAGGACCGTCAGCCGCCCGCCGACGAGGGCGACGAAGTCCGTGAAGGTGCCGCCGGTATCGACGCCGACGACGGTCGTCCGGGTCAGGCGCCCGTGGATGCGCCCTTGGTGTCGGACGCCTTGCTCGTCTTGCCGGTCTTGGCGGGTGCGCTCTTGTCGGTGCCGCTCGAGGTGGACTCGGTCGTCGGCGCGGTCTCCTTGGACGAGGCCTTGTCGCCGGACGACGCCTTGTCGCCGCCCTTGCCCGACCGCGCGTAGTCGGTCACGTACCATCCGCCGCCCTTCAACTGGAAGCTGGTGTTCGAGATGAGGCGGCGAACCTTGCGCCGGCAGGTGGGGCACTTGTCGAGCGCCGGGTCGGTGATTCGCTGGGTCTGCTCGAAGACCCCGCATTTCTCGCACCGGTACTCGTAGATCGGCATTGGGCGGCTGTAATCACCGGCTTCCGTCCTGTCAAACACGCAACAGCGACGACAGCTTCGACCGGACCGCGGCCGGATCGAGTCCCCGCACGACGATCCGCTTGTCGCGCCCTCGCGCGCCCGATGCCATCTCGACCGCGTCCGCCGCAACCCCGAGCGCCTGCGCAAGCAGCGCCAGCACTTCCCGATTGGCCGCCCCCTCCACGGGCCGGGCCCCGACACGCACGGCGAGGGCGCCGCCGTGCAGCCCGGCCACGCCGGATCGCGCCGCCCCCGGCCGCACGTGCACCCGCAGCACGGCGCCGGCGGCCGCAGGCATCACCCAGTCCTCATCCAATGACCGCCCCGGAACCAGTGGGAGCGGCGAGTTGCTGCGCCAGCCGCATCAAGCTGCCGACGACGAAGATCTGCAGGAACTTGATGCCGAGCAGGACGACCAGTGGCGAGAAGTCGATTCCACCCGCGAACACGAAGGGCAGCGTGCGGCGCACTCGGTAGAGCACCGGATCGGTCACGTTCCGGAGGAAGCGCACGATCGGATTGGATGGGTCGGGGTTCACCCAGGAGAGGAGCGCTGCGATGAACACGATCCAGAAGTAGAACCAGAGCAGGTTGTCCAGGACGGTCGCGACCGCCCACACGAACTGTTGCAGGACGATTCCCACCGTCGCGTCCTCAGGCTGCCGCCAGCTCGCGAGCCCGACGCGTGGCGGTCTCGATGGCGGTGATCACGGCTTCGCGGAAGTGATGCTGCTCGAGCGCGCCGAGCCCGGCCAGCGTGGTCCCGCCCGGCGATACCACCATGTCGCGCAGCTCCCGCGCCGACAGGCCGCTGTCGCCCAGCATCGCCGCCGCGCCGCCGATGGTGGCGTAGGCCAGCTGGGTCGCGAGGTTCTGCGGCAGGCCGCCGCGGACACCGCCCTCGATCAGGCTCTCGGCGAACAGATAGACGAAGGCCGGCCCGCTGCCGGAGAGGGCCGTGACGGCGTCGAGGAGGTCTTCCCCGGTGATGGACACGGCCTCGCCGACCGCCTTGAAGAGCTTGAGGGTCTGCTTCAGGTCGGCCGGGGTCGCCTTGCTGCCCGCGACGGCCACCGAGACACCCTTGCCGACCAGAACCGGGGTGTTCGGCATCACCCGCACCACACGCGCCTGCCCGCCGAGACCGGTCTCGAGGCGGCGCAGCTGGAAGCCGGCGGCGATCGAGATGAAGAGCTTCTTCGGATTCGCCTCCGGGCGAATCTCGTCGAGCACTTGGGCCATCACCTGCGGCTTCACCGCCAGGATCACGGTCTGGGACTGCTTGACCAGCAAGCGATTATCGCGCGTGCCCTCGACCTTGTGGGCTCGCTTGAGCCGCCGGACCTGGGAGTCCATGGGGTCGGAAATCCAGATGTCCGTCGGCTTGTAACGCTGGGAAGCCAACAGCCCACGTATGAGCGCTCCCGCCATGTTTCCCGAGCCGATGAAGCCAATCTTCTTCATGCACCCTCCCGCCAGGAGCGAGATCCACGAGGTCCGAAGAGCGCACGCCCGAGTCGCACGAGGGTTGCGCCCTCTTCCACGGCGAGCGAAAAATCGTCACTCATTCCCATAGAGAGCTGGGGCAATTCAACCCCGAGCCGGTTTGCCACGTCGTCCCGCAGCGATCGCACACGCCGGAAGTGGCTCCGGAGCTCGTCGGTGGCTCCGCCAGGCGGCGCGATCGTCATCAACCCCTGCAACGCCAGAGACGGCCGCGCGACGAGCTCCGTCGCCAACGCCTCGACCGCCTCCGGGCTAGCCCCCCGCTGCCCCGCCGCCCCGTTCAGGTTCACCTGGATCAGCACCGGCACGCGGCGCCCTGCCGACTCCGCGGCGTCGCCCAGGGCGCGCCCCAACCGGGGCGAGTCGACACTGTGTACCCAGTCGAAGATTCGAATCGCCGCCACCGCCTTGTTGCGCTGGAGCCCGCCGATGAGGTGCCAGGTTGCCGGAACGGGCACCGACTCCCGCTTCCGGGCCGCCTCCTGGACGTAGTTCTCGCCGATGTCCTCGAGCCCCGCCGACAGGGCCGCCTGCACGGCGGCCGGGGGCATGGTCTTGGTCACCGCGATGATCCGGACGGTCGCGGGGTCGCGGCCCGCCCGGCGAGCCGCCGCGGCGACGGTCGCGCGGGCGGCCGCGATGCGCGCGCTCGTGTCGTCGGCTGGTCCGGGCACCCGGCGCATGCTCTCGGCGGCCCGCCCCGGAGTCAAGTTGCCGCCACACTGCGCCCATGGTACCGCCAGAAAACCGTCATGCAGCACCGAGCGGCCTGGTGGGCTGCCATGCTGGTCTTGTCGGCCGCGGGCAGCCGAGCCATGGGGGAGGCAAATTTGCCGACGGCTGCCCCATGGCCGCAGCGCCCAGCATCGCTTGCCGACGCCGCGGCGCACCCGGACCTGGCGGATCTCGCCGAGTATCTGGGTGTGCGCGCCGCCGCGGGCACCGGCGACGTGGATCGCGCCAGCAGCGGGGCGCGCGCCCTGCGTGCCGCTCACCCGGAGTCGATCTGGCTGGGCCGCGCGGAGTTCGACGTTGCCCGGGCCCTCCGTCGCGCCGGCGACCACGAGGGTGCCCTGGACTGGTTCGAACGCGCCGCCGCGTCCCTGTCCGCGGGCGAGGGCGCCGCGAACGTGGCCTCCCTGCATCGCGCCGAGATCGAACACGAGCTGGGACGCGACGATGCCGCGCTCGCGCGCGCCACCGCGTTGCGGGAACGCCGGGTGCGCACCCTGGTCCTGCCGCGTGCCCGCCGGCTGGTGGAACGGATCCGGCGGCGATCCGATCGGCAGCCGACCACCGCCGAACGGCTCGCCGAGGCGGACCTGCGGCTTGCCGAAGGCGACGCCCGCGGCGCCCAGGCCGAGGCCCTCTCGGTGCTCACGGCTGGCTCCGGTCGCGGGACCCGCGACCACGCGCTCTGGATCCAAGCCCGGGCGGCCTGGGTACTCGGCATGCGGGAGGCGGCCGAGGCGCTGTGCCTCGCGCTTGCCACCGGCGAGCCCAGCGCCTACGGGGCGCGCGCGCTCGGTCAGGCCGCGCGCTGGCACTGGAACTCGGACGACGACGCGACGGCTCTTCGGCTCTACCGCGAAGTGGTCCGCCGCTTCCCCGGCAGCCGCGAGAGCCCCGATGCGCTCTACGCGATCGCGCGCATCCACCAGGAGGCCGGGTCGTACGCCGAAGCACTGGAGGCCTACGAAGCCCTCGGCGACCGCTATCCCTCCTCGACCATCGCGGCCGACGCGCGCTGGCGCGCGAGCTGGGTCCGTTACCTCGCGGGCGACCACGCCGCTGCCGCCGAGTCCTTCGCCCGCCTGGCGCCCGCCGCGTCCCGGGATCAACGGGTCGCCGCCGAGTATTGGGAGGCGCGGGCCCTCGAACCCATCGACCGTGCCGCCGCCGCCGCCAAACTCACCCACGTGGCGGAGCAGCACCCGACGACGTTCTACGGCGCACTCGCCGCCACCCGGCTGGGCATCACCCCGCAACGCGCCGAGCGGCCGCGCGATCCCATCCCACCACCCTTCCCCGCCTCGCTCGACGGGCCAAATGCCGTCCGCGCCCGAGCCTACGCCAGCCTCGGGCTGCACGCTTTGGCTCGGCGCGAGCTCGACGCACTCGCCCCGTCGTCGTCCACCGCCATCATGCAACAGGCGTACGCCGCCGTCGAAGCCCCGGGGCCCGCGCTGCGGCTGGCCCGCGTCTCCTTGCGCGGCGACGAGCAGCGCCGGTTCCTCTACCCGCTCGGCTACTGGGATGTGGTCCGGCCGATGTCGGAGGCGCGCGGACTCGACCCGCTGCTGGTGGTCGCGTTGATTCGCCAGGAGAGCCTCTTCGTCCCGGACGCCGTGTCGCCCGCGAACGCCCACGGCCTGATGCAGCTCCTGCCGAGCACCGCGCGCGATCTGGCCCGTGCCGCCGGCCAGCCGGCGCCCGACCCGACCGCCCTGCATCGGGTGCGCACCAACGTCGAGCTGGGCACCGCGCTGCTGCGCCGCCTGCTCGACCGGTACGACGGTTCGCGCATCAAGGCGCTCGCCGCCTACAACGCCGGCGAGGACGCGGTGGCGAAATGGGAGCGACGGTACGGGGGTCGACCAGAGGACGAGTTCGTCGAGCTGATCAGCTACCGGGAGACCCGCAACTACGTGAAGTCCGTGCTCACGCACTATGAGGTCTACCGTCAGGTCTATGCCTCCGCCGACGGCACGCCGAGCCCCGCGGCGACCAGCCGCGGCAACCCGCCGAACGCGCCGTTCGACATGATCACGATGACGTCGCCCGAGCGCGCCGACTCGAGCAGGTAGTCGCGGAGCGCCGGCACACCGTCGATGGCGCGCGCCGGGGTGCCCCGCCGCTCGACGTCCGCCACGATGGTCTCGGGTGACAGCCGCTCCGCTTCGGGGATCGGGTCGTTCGGCTTCGCGAACACCTGCGCGAGCACGACTTCGTCCGCACCAGCCAGCGCCTCGGCGAATTCCGCCTGGAACACGGTCCGGCGGCTGGTGTTGGATCGCGGCTCGAAGACGGCGCGCAGCCGCCGCCCGGGATAGCGCAGCCGGAGCGCCCCCACCGTGCCGGCGACGGCAGTGGGGTGATGGGCGAAGTCGTCGATGACGGTGATCCCGCGCGCCTCACCCACGATCTCCTGGCGCCGGCTGACGCCCCGGAAGTCGCCGAGCGCGGCCGCCCCGGCGTCCCACGACACACCCACCCGCCGCGCCAGCAGGAGGACGCCAAGCGCGTTGCGGGCGTTGATGGGTCCCGGCGCGCGCAGCGCGACCTCGCACACCTCGCGCCCGTCTTCGCGGATCCGGAACCGCGTGACCCCGTCGTCCACGAGGTCGGAGATACGCCAGTCGTTGCCCTCGTCGAACCCGAAGCGCTGCACGTCGGCCACGCCGCCGCGCACGACGTCGAGCGCGTGGGGGAAGTCGCCGCACACCGCCACCGGGGCCCCCGGGCCCAGCAGGCCGATCAGCTTGCGGAACGCGCCCTTCACCGCGTCGAGGTCGCGGTAGATGTCGGCATGGTCGAATTCGACCGCGGTCAGCAAGAGCATGTCCGGGCGGTAGTGGAGGAACTTGGCCTCTTTGTCGAAGTACGCCGAGTCGTATTCGTCGCCCTCGATGACGAACCAGGGACTGCCGCCGAGCCGCGCGCTGGTGGGAAGGTCGCGCGGTGCCCCGCCGATCAACCAACCGGGATCGCGGCCACATCGCTCGAGCACGAAGGCCAACATGGACGACGAGGTGGTCTTGCCGTGCGTGCCCGCCACCACCAGCGGCCGACGGGTCTGGAGGAAGAGCTCCTCGATGGCCTGGGGGAAGGACATGGTGCGCAGCGCGCGGTCGCGCGCCGCGCGCGCCTCGGGGTTGTCGCGCGTCACCGCGTTGCCGCAGATCACCAGGTCGGCGCCGTCGAGCCGGCGCGGTTCCCAGCCGCTCGACACCGTCACGCCGAGCTCGTGGAGGATCGTGCTGGCGGGCGGATAGGCTTGTTCGTCCGAACCTGTGACCTCGTGGCCTGCTTCCCGCAACAGCGCCGCGAGGCCGCTCATACCGACGCCGCAGGCGGCGATGAGATGCACCTTCATGCGTCGAGCGCCTCCCAGACGGCATCGTGAATCCGCGGGCGCACCTCGCGGATGCGTTCGTCGTGCCGATCGGGATGGACCCGGTTCGTCAGCAGGATCACGTGCGCGTCACGCTCCAGATCGATCCAGATCGACGTGCCGGTGAAGCCGAGGTGACCGACCGCCCGGGAGCTGACACGGGACCCGGCGCTCGACGCCGCTGGCGCCGGCGTGTCCCACCCGAGCGCCCATGTGGAGTCGGGAACCGTGGCATCCCGCGTCCAGAAGCGCTGCACCAGCTCGGCCGGCAGCGTGTCGTCGCTGCCGCACGCGCAGGCGCGCAGCCAGCTCACCAGGGTGTCGACGTCGGCCGCGGTGGAGAAGAGACCGGCGTGGCCGGCGACGCCCCCCACCGCCCAGGCGTTATCGTCGTGCACCTCGCCGCAGAGCAGCTTCTGCCGCCAGCTGCACTGCTCGGTGGGTGCGATCGCCTCCTCCACGGGCACCAGTTTCTCGCGTCGCAGCCGGCTCAGGTCGACGAAGCCCGTCGAGCGCAACCCGAGCGGCCGGAAGATGCGCTCATGGCACACGCGATCGAGGGGGGCTTGCACGACCAGTTCGATCAGCTCTCCCAGCAACAGGAAGCCGAGATCGCTGTAGACCGCCTGCGTGCCCGTCGGGTACTCCAGCCGTTCGCGGTGGATCTGCTCGTACACGAACTCGCGCGCGCCGCGGCTGGACACGTGGTTCGGCCGCCCCGAGGAGGCGTCGCGCGCGATGTCGCGGTAGTAGGGGCGCCACGCCGGCAGTCCCGAGCAATGCGCCAGCAGGTGACGCACCGTCACCCCGAACTTGCCGTGAGCGCCGAAGTTCGCCACGAATCGGGTCACGCGGTCTTCGGGGCGGAGCTTCCCTTCGCGCGCGAGCAACATCACCAGGGTAGTGGTAGCCAGCGCCTTCGTCAGGGACGATAGATCGAACACGGTGTCGACCGACATCGGCGCCTGCTCGGGCACCAGGCTTCGCGACCCGAAGGCCTCGTGGTAGAGGACGTCGCCGCCCTGGGAGACGAGGATCACCGCGCCCGGGAACACCCGGCCGTCGACCGCGTGGGTGATCGTCTCCGCGACGTGATCGAAGTTGCGCCGGGCGAGCCGAGCCAGCGTCATGCCGTCACACCACCGCCGCGTCACAGGCGACGAGGGAGCCTGCGTCGGCGTCGAGCTCCACCGCGACCCCCAGCGGAAGTGCCATGTTCTCGACGTCGGCGGCAGCATTGGTGTGACCAGCCGGGATGCCGAGCGCGACCGGATACGGGGCGTCCGCAAACATGTCCTGGACGACGTCGAGCGCCGAGACGCCGTCGAGCGAGCGACAGGCCTCCATGGTGCCGAACACGACGCCGGCGGCCCGGTCGAGGCAACCCGCCTGCCGCACATGGGTGAGCAACCGGTCGAGCCGATAGGGCCATTCGTGCACGTCCTCCAGGAACACGACGGCGCCATCGAAGTCGGGGGCCCATGGCGTGCCGAGCGTGGTCACCAGCACCGACAGACACCCCCCGACGAGCCGCCCTCGTACCCGCCCGGGCCGAATGCACACGGGAGCCTCGAGCTGCCAGCGGTAGGTCGGATCGGTGAGGAGACGCCAGAGGTGGTCGAGGGAGCGCGCCGACAGCCCGCGCGCCATGTCGGAGGCCACCATCGGTCCGTGGATGCCGACCACGCCCGCACGGCCGACCGCGGCGAGCAACGCCGTGGCGTCGCTGTAGCCGACGAGCGCCTTCGGGCTCCGGGACAGCGCCGAGAGGTCGAGTCCCGGCACGAGCCGCTGCGCGCCGAAGCCGCCGCGGGCACAGAACACGCCGCTGATGGCGGGATCGTCGAGCATGCGCTGCAGGTCGGCCCCTCGCTCCTCGTCGGCGCCGGCCAGGTACGCACGGCGAGCGAGCACGGCCTCGCCCGCGACGACGCGGAACCCCATCGCCTCGAGAACGCCGCTGCCGGCCACAAGGCGCGCCTCTTCCACCACTCCCGACGGCGCCACGACTCCCACCACGTCCCCGCTCCGCATGCGCATCGGCTTGGCGATCGGCGCGGGTGTCAACGTCGGCTCCTCTATCGACTCACCCGCCACCTGTCAACGAAGTCTTGCGCGAACGGCTACTTACGACTAAGTCGGGAGCGATGAGGCCATCTGCCGTCCAGATCGAGCGGGTCGCCGCCGCGCTGGTCCGCCGCCTGGTCGCCGCCGACGTCCTGACGCTCGACGCCCCCGAGGAACGCGTGAAGGCGCGCTTCGTGGCGGTGCTCACCAAGAACTTCGACGACGAGGACGACATCGCGCGCGAAGCCATGGCCGAGGCAGAGAAGCTGGTGCGGCAGGGCGCGCCGGGCGTGCGGCGCGAAGACCTCGACCTGCGGCGCGTCGAGCAGCTGGTGAAGCAGCGGATCGCCAAAGCGCGAGGGTTCGCGTTGTGACGCTTTCCGAAGGGCGCCTTTCGTTCCTCTCCCACGCGCTCATGCAGTGCGTGCTCGACGGCAAGCTGGGGCGTATCCGTAGCGACCGGCTCTTCCTGAACGAGGCGAAGCACGTCCTCACCGACGCGTTCTCGGCCGACGACCGCCTCGACCAGCTGGTGCGCGCGCGCATGCCCCGGCGCGTGTTGCCCGGTAGCCGCGAATGGGACGTGCTCTACCGGAAGTACGCCGACGAAGAGCGTCGCAAGCTGGAAGGCCGCTGACCCGGCCGCTCAGAACGCCCGCATTCGCACCGACCACGTGCCGGGTCGGGTGGCGCACAGCACCCCCAGGCCGGCGGCCGACGCGGCCAGGGTTCTGATCACGCCGTCGGGGGCGCGCACCAGCACCAGCCCGCTCCCGTTCAGCCGGTTGCGTCGCTGATCGAGGGGCGTGGTGAGCACCTCGATCGCCACGCCCGCCACGCCACGTTGCGCCAGCCGGTCCAGCATCGCGTTGGGCCGGGTGAGGCTCTTCACCGGATACCAGAGAGCGAGGCACGCGCCGACGGACGCGAGGGCGGCGGCGGCAAACGCGTCCGGCACGTCCAGCCAGTCGGCCTTCGCCCCGTACGGGGGGTCGACCAGAACCAGGACGGCGTCCGCCCGGGTCTCGGCGTCGACCACGGCCTCCGCCAGGCCGACCAGGCCGTCTCCGCTCTCGAGGCGCACCCGGGGATCGTTCCCCAGGACCCCCGCCAGGCGGGCACGGGCCGCAGGGTCCCGCTCCCAAAGGCGTAGGGTCGCCTCGGGCCCGAGCAGCTGGGCGGCAAAGGCGGGCGATCCGGGGTACGCCGCTGGCCGGGCGCCCCCGCGCCCCAGACACCGGCACAGCTCGACATACCGCCCGACCGCCTCGTCACCGTCTCGCTCGGGCATCAGATTCCAGAGGCGCCCGATGCCTTCGGTCCACTCGCCGGTCGGGCCAAGGGGATAGTGCCCCTCCCCGGCATGGCTCTCGAGATACCCCGGGCGGCCCGGGGTTGCGGCCAGGAACC
This sequence comes from uncultured delta proteobacterium, assembly GCA_963851365.1. Classification (GTDB taxonomy): domain Bacteria; phylum Desulfobacterota; class Binatia; order DP-6; family DP-6; genus CAVQLX01. The sequence goes on from CAWKPA010000006.1 coordinate 48,881, forward strand.
GCAGCAATTCGACCAGGGCGCAGTGCTTCCAGACGTCGCCGACGTTGCCGGCGTGGAAGCGATGGCTGTAGTCGGGGAGGCCATCGACCGTGTAGCGGGACCCGGGAGCGGACACGGGCCGCATCATAGCCGCTCGGTTGGGGGCGCGCCGCTTGACATGCAGGGGGGTCTGGTTAGGTTGCGCGCCCGAAAACCAACCGGGGAAGGTTCGGGCCGACTCGTGGGGGAGACGCTGTGTACCCATCGAGCTGGCTTCGTGTTTTTCGCAACTCACCCCCTACGAAAGGAGCAGCTCGATGAAAATCAGGCCACTCCAAGATCGCGTCCTCGTGAAGCGCATCGAGGAGGATCTGGAGAAGACGAAGGGCGGCATCATCATCCCGGACACCGCCAAGGAGAAGCCCCAGCAGGGCAAGGTCATCGCCGTCGGCAAGGGCAAGGTGAACGAGGACGGGAAGGTCACGCCGCTCGACGTGAAGGCGGGGGACACCATCTTGTTCGGCAAGTACGCCGGATCCGAGATCAAGATGGACGGTGACGAGCACCTGATCATGCGCGAGGACGACATCCTCGGCGTGGTCGAAAGTTAAGGTTGAGGAGAGAGCATGGCAGCGAAACTCGTCAAGTTCCATCAGGACGCCCGTGACCGCATCCTGCGCGGTGTCAACACCCTCGCGGACGCGGTGACGGTCACCCTGGGCCCCCGCGGTCGCAACGTCATCCTCGAGAAGTCCTTCGGCGCCCCGAACGTCACCAAGGACGGCGTCACGGTCGCCAAGGAGATCGAGCTCGAGGACAAGTTCGAGAACATGGGCGCGCAGATGGTGAAGGAGGTCGCCAGCAAGACCTCCGACGTCGCCGGTGACGGCACCACCACCGCCACCGTGCTGGCGCGTGCCATCTTCACAGAAGGCCTGAAGATGGTCGTCGCCGGCCACGACCCGATGAGCTTGAAGCGCGGCATCGACAAGGCCGTCCTCGCGATCACCGCCGAGCTCAAGGCGCTCTCCAAGCCCACCAAGGAGCAGAAGGAGATCGCGCAGGTCGGCACCATCTCGGCCAACAACGACCCGACCATCGGCGAGATCATCGCCGAGGCCATGAGCAAGGTCGGCAAGGAAGGCGTCATCACGGTCGAGGAGGCCAAGGGCCTCGAGACACAGCTCGACGTCGTCGAGGGCATGCAGTTCGATCGCGGGTACTCGTCCCCGTACTTCGTGACCGATCCCGATCGCATGGAGTGCACCTACGAGGACGCGATGCTCCTCATCCACGAGAAGAAGATCTCGTCGATGAAGGACCTGCTGCCGCTGCTCGAGCAGGTGGCGCGCCAAGGCAAGCCGTTGCTGATCGTCGCCGAGGACGTCGAGGGCGAGGCGCTGGCCACGCTGGTCGTGAACAAGATCCGCGGCACGCTGCAGACCATCGCCGTGAAGGCCCCGGGCTTCGGCGATCGCCGCAAGGCCATGCTGGAAGACATCGCCATCCTCACGGGCGGCCGCGTCATCGCCGAAGAGCTCGGCATGAAGCTCGAGAACGTGACGCTGACGGACCTCGGCCGGGCGAAGCGCGTGGTGGTCGACAAGGACAACACCACCATCATCGACGGCGCCGGCAAGAAGGCCGACATCGAGGGCCGCATCAAGCAGATCCGGGCCCAGATCGAGGAGACCACCTCCGACTACGACCGCGAGAAGCTCCAGGAGCGGCTCGCCAAGCTGGTCGGCGGCGTGGCCGTCGTGAAGGTCGGCGCGGCGACCGAAGTCGAGATGAAAGAGAAGAAGGCCCGGGTGGAGGACGCTCTCCACGCCACGCGGGCTGCCGTCGAGGAAGGCATCGTGCCGGGCGGCGGCGTCGCGCTGCTGCGGGCTTCGAGCGCCCTGGACAAGATCGACGCGGCGGACGAGGAGCGCTTTGGCGTCGCCATCGTGCGTCGGGCCATCGAGGAGCCGCTGCGCTGGATCGCCAAGAATGCGGGGGCCGAGGGCTCGATCGTCCTCGACAAGGTCCGTGGCGCCAAGGGCGCGTTCGGCTACAACGCCGCCACCGAAGTGTACGAGGATCTCCTGAAGGCCGGGATCATCGACCCCACCAAGGTGGTGCGGACGGCGCTGCAGAACGCGGCCTCGGTCGCGAGCCTGATGCTCACCACCGAGGCCATGGTGGCGGAGAAGCCCGAAGAGAAGCCCGCCGCGCCGGCCATGCCAGGCGGCATGGGCGGCATGGGCGGCATGATGTAATGCGACGACGTCCCCTCGGGGACGTCGCCGATGCCGGCACCCGGACGGGTCATCCCGTCCGGGTGCTTGTTTTTTCGGCAGTTTCTTGACACCGACGACCGCCTTGAGTAGCGTCCCCTCCTCCCTGGCGCTGGCCGCACACCATGTTTGAATCACTCGGCGAGAAGTTCGACGGCCTGTGGCGAAAGCTGCAGGGTCAGGGGCGAGTCACCGAGCGCAACATCGAGGATGCACTCCGCGAGGTGCGCCTGGCGTTGCTCGAGGCCGACGTCAACGTCGGGGTGGTCCGCGACTTCATCGAGGCGGTCCGCAAGGACGCGCTCGGCCAGGAGGTGTTGCGCAGCCTCACGCCCGAGCAGCACTTCATCAAGCTCGTCCACCGCGAGCTGATCCGCCTGTTGGGCGAGGTGCCCGCCACCCTCGACCTGGGTGGCCCGTCGCCCACGGTCCTGATGCTCGTCGGACTGAACGGTGCGGGCAAGACGACCACCACGGCCAAGCTGGCGCGCTACTTGCGCGACGAGCGCGGACGGCGGCCCTACCTGGTGCCTGCCGACGTGTATCGACCGGCCGCCATCCAGCAACTCGAAACGCTCGGGCGCCAGCTCGACGTGCCGGTGCACGCCGTGTCCCCAGGGTCGGATCCGGTGGCCATTGCACGCAGCGCGGTCGCAGCGGCACGCGCGAGCGGGGCCGACACGGTCCTGATCGACACCGCGGGCCGGCAGACCGTCGACGATGAGCTCATGGCCGAGCTCGCCCGGATGCGCGCCGCGGTGGAGCCACGGCAGGTGCTGCTGGTGGCCGACGCCATGACGGGCCAGGACGCCGTGGCCACCGCCCAGGGATTCCTCGCCCGCCTGCCGCTCTCCGGCGTCGTCCTCACCAAGATCGAGGGCGACGCGCGCGGCGGCGCGGCGCTGTCGCTGCGGTCGGTCACTGGAAAGCCGATCCTGTTCGTCGGCACCGGCGAGAAACTCGACGCCCTCGAAGCCTTCTACCCGGATCGCATCGCGTCCCGCATCCTCGGCATGGGCGACATGATGTCGCTCATCGAGCGCGCGGAGCGGGCGTACGATCGCACGAAGGCCAGCGAGATCCAGAAGAAGCTCAAGAAGAACGAGTTCGACCTCGAGGACTTTCGCGACCAGCTACGGGCAGTGCGGCGCATGGGGTCCATGACCGACCTCCTCGGCATGATTCCCGGCGTCAAGAAGCTCTTCCGCGGCGCCGACCTCGGCGAAGCCGAGGGAGAGCTCAAGCGCGTCGAGGCCATCATCGACTCGATGACCAAAGAGGAGCGCCGCAACATCCACATCCTCAACGCCAACCGCCGCAAGCGCATCGCCGGCGGCAGCGGCACCTCGGTGTCCGAGGTCAACCGACTGTTGAAGCAGTTCACCCAGACCAAGAAAGTACTGAAGAAGCTCAGCTCCGGTCCGATGATGCAGGGCCTGCCACCCGGCCTCGGGCGCTGAGCGGGAGACATCGCCACCCATGGTCAAGATTCGCCTCGCCCGCCACGGCAGCAAGAAGCGCCCGTTCTATCGCATCGTCGTCGCCGACTCCGAATCGCCTCGCGACGGCCGGTTCATCGAACAAGTCGGCCTGTACGACCCCACGCGCTCCCCGGTGTTCGTGCGGATCGACGCCGCGAAAGTCGCCGCCTGGCGGGCCAAGGGGGCACAGCCCACGCAGACCGTCCGGCAGCTCATCGACCAGGCAATCGGCAAGACCCCCTCCGCAGACGCCGTCGTCAGCCCGGCCGAAGCGGGCGCCTGAGCGCCGCGGCCGCGTGGGGCTCCACGAGGAGCGCCGCATGAAGGATACGGTCATCTATTTGGCGAAGCAGCTGGTGAACCGCCCCGACGACGTCGAGGTGAAGGAAATGCAGTCGGACACCACGACGGTGCTCGAATTGCGCGTGGCCCGGGAAGACATCGGCCGCGTGATCGGCAAGCAGGGGCGAACGGCGAAATCGATCCGCACCATCCTGAACGCGATCGCGTCACGATCCAATCGCAAGGTCGTCCTCGAAATCATCGAAGAGAAGTGACGGCATGACGGCCGCCGACGTCGGCACCGCGGTCTCGGTGGGCCAAATCGTCGGGGCGCACGCGCTGCGCGGTTGGGTGCGCCTGCGGCCCTACCAGACGCTCACCGCGAGCCTGGTGGCCGGGGGGCGGGTCTTCCTCGAGCGGGATGGCGTCCGCCGGGAGGCCCGCGTGACCCACGCCGCCCCGCACGGGCAGGGTCTGGTGCTGCTCGGACTGGAGGGCGTGACCGATCGCACCACCGCCGAAGCACTGCGCGGCACCACGGTCCTGGTGCCCGGAGAGGACCTGCCGCCGCTCGGAGCCGACGAATACTGGCACCACGAGGTCCTCGGCTTCACGGTCGAGACCGTCGCGGGGGAGCCGATCGGGACCATCACGGCTACCATGCACAACGGCCTGCACGACGTCTGGGAGGTCCGTGCCGACGGGCACGAGCATCTGATCCCGGTGGTCGCCGAGGTGGTCCGCGCCATCGACAAGGAGGCCCGGCGCGTCCGCATCGAGCCGCTCCCGGGCCTGTTGGACTGACCCTGCGCGCCCACGTCATCACGCTCTTTCCCGAGACTCTTCGGGGGCGCGCTGGCCACCGGGCCCCTCAAACGGGCGCGCGAGCTGGGCGTGCTCGAAGTCTGGCTCCACCAGCTCCGCGACTATGCCACGGGCCGGCACCTCCAGGCCGACGACGTGCCGTACGGCGGCGGCCAGGGCATGGTGCTCAAGCCCGAACCGCTGGTCACCGCCATCGAAGGGGTGTCGGAGGCGGAGCGGCCACATCGTGTGCTGCTGGCGGCACGAGGGGCCCGCTTCGACCAGCATCGCGCGGCGGCGCTCGCCCGCGAGGAGAACCTGCTTCTGGTGTGCGGGCGGTACGAAGGCGTCGACGAGCGGGTGAGCGACTGGGTCGACGAAGAGCTGTCGATCGGCGATTACGTGCTGAGCGGCGGCGAGCTCGCGACGCTCGTGGTGCTCGATGCGATCGCCCGGCTGCTGCCCGGCGTGCTCGGGAACCTCGCGTCTGCCCCGGACGACTCGTTCGCCACCGGGCTGCTCGAACACCCCCACTACACCCGCCCATGGAACTTCCGGGATCGCGCCGTGCCGCCGGTGCTCGGCTCCGGCAACCACGAGGCGATCCGGCGCTGGCGGCGCGAGGAGGCGCTCCGCACCACCCTGGCCCGCCGTCCGGACCTGCTGCGCTCGGCACCGCTCGACGCCGCGGACCGGGCTTTTCTGCGCAGCCTCGGATGGCAGGACGATGGCTGACCTCTACCTCGCCCTGCTCCACCACCCGGTCTACGACAAGACCGGCGCCGTCGTGACCACGGCCGTCACCAACCTCGACGTCCACGACCTGGCGCGGCAAGCGCGGACGTTCGGCGTGCGGGCCTTCTACGTGTGTACACCGGTGCCGACCCTGCGCCGCCTGGTCGCCCGCATCATGCGACACTGGGACTCGGGGCCGGGGGCCACCTACAACGTCAACCGCCGTGAAGCCCTGGCGCTGGTGCGGCTCGCTCCGGAGCTCGATGCCGCCATCGCCGAGATCGAGCGGGAGACAGGCCGGCTTCCCAGGCTGATCGCCACCTCGGCCCGCAACGGCCCCTCCCGTCTGCCGTACGTCGCGTTGCGGGCGCGGCTCGCCGCCCCGGGTCCCCCGGAGCTGCTCATCTTCGGCACCGGCTGGGGCCTGGCCGCGGAGGTGATGGACCGGGTCGATGACGTCCTCGAACCCATCTCCGGCACCGGGGACTGGAACCATCTGTCGGTCCGGGCCGCGTCCGCCATCATACTTGACCGGCTGCGCAGCGAGCGATAGACCTTCCCGGTTCCATGAACCCGATCGACCGCATCGAGGCCGAGCAGCTCCGCAAGGACGTCCCCACCTTCCGGCCGGGGGACACCGTCCGGGTCCACGTCCGGGTGGTCGAGGGCGACAAGGAGCGCATTCAGGTCTTCGAAGGCACCGTCCTCGGGCGCTCGGGTGGCGCCATCCGGGAAACGTTCACGGTCCGCAAGACTTCGTACGGGGTGGGCGTCGAACGCATCTTTCCGGTGCACTCGCCACGCATCGACCGGATAGACGTCGTCATGCGGGGTGCGGTGCGTCGCGCCAAGCTGTACTATCTGCGCGAACGGTCCGGCCGGGCGGCCCGTGTCACGGAAGACACGCGCCAGAAGGTGACCGGGGCCGGCAAAGGTCGCGGCGAGGTTTCCCAACCCGCCGCCCCCGCAGTCGAGTCGCCCGAGAACCCGTAATCGGGCCCCGTCACCCCGGCACGGCGGCCACCACCCCCCGCTCCTTGGTCATGCGCGAGCGGCCCTCGAAGACCGCGCCTTCCTGAATCACGAGACCCTTCGCCTCCACGTCACCGAAGAGTCTCCCGCCGGCGCACACCTCGACTCGCGAGGCGCCGAGCACCTCGCCCCGCACCTCGCCGAGCACCACCAGCTTGTCGGCCCGCACCGTGGCGTGCACGACGGCCTGCGGCCCCACCACCAGGAGATCGGCGGCGCTGACCTCGCCCTGCAGCTTACCCTCGACCCGGGTCGCCTGCACGAATGATATCTTGCCAGTCACCTCGGCATCTTGCCCGAGCGACACGCGAACGTCGTCCCACACGGTTGCACCTCCCACGTCCTCGACCCCTCCCGACGGCGGCGCAGTATAGGGACCTGACGGCGGGCTGTAAATGTCGCGCCGCGGAATTCAGACGGGCGGCGCGGCGGATTCGGCGTCGGGCGGGAAGACGTGGCACGCGACGGCGCGCCCGGTGGCGCCCGCGACGAGAGGGGGCACCATTCGCCGGCAGATGTCGATCGCGCTGGGGCAGCGGGGATGGAATGCGCAACCCGCGGGTGGCGACGACGGATCGGGCGCCTCCGCGCCGGCGATCGCCGGCATGGGCCTGTGCCGGCGATGCGGGTCCGGGGTCGGGACGGCGGCCAACAGCGTCCGAGTATAGGGGTGGCGGGGGTCGTCGTAGACCTCCTGCCGTGTCCCGACCTCGACCAGCTTGCCGAGATACATGATCGCCACCCGATCGCTCAGGTGCTCCACGACACGCAGGTCGTGGGAGATGAAGAGCAGCGTGAGCCCGAGTCGCCGCTTGAGGTCCTGCAGGAGATTCAGGATCTGCGCCTGGATGGAGACATCGAGCGCCGACACCGCCTCGTCGGCGACGATGAAGCGCGGCTCCACCGCGAGCGCGCGGGCGATGCCGATGCGCTGCCGCTGGCCGCCGCTGAACTCGTGGGGATAGCGGTCGCCCGCATCCTGCGGCAGCCCCACCAACGCGAGCAGCGCGCGGACCCGTTCCCGGCGCTCCTCGCGCGTCCCGATCCGATGAACGAGGAGCCCTTCCCCGACGATGTCCGCGACCCGCAGGCGTGGGTTCAGGGAGCCATACGGATCCTGGAAGACGATCTGCATGGCGCGCCGCACCGCGCGCAGGTCGTCGCCTCCGAGTCCGCGGAGCGAGCGGCCCTCGAACAGGACGTCGCCGGCCGTGGGCTCGATCAGCCGGAGCACCAGGCGCCCCAGCGTCGACTTGCCGCAGCCCGACTCGCCCACCAGACCGAGGGTCTCCCCGGCCGCGATCGCAAGCGACACGCCATCGACCGCACGAACCACCGCGCGCGGTCGGCCGAACAGGCCGCGCCCGACGGGGAAGTGCTTGTGCACATCCAGGACTTCGACGAGCAGGTTCATGCCCGGATGCACGCTACCCGGTGCCCGGGGTCGCGTTCCTCGAGGGGGGGCACGACGGCGGCGCACGCCTCCACCTGGCGGGAACAGCGCTCGCGAAACGCGCAGCCCGGCGGCAGGCTCGTGAGGCTCGGCACCTGGCCGGGGATGGTCTCGAGCCGTTCGCGACGCTGGCCCAGCGCAGGCATCGCACGCAGAAGCGCCTGGGTATAGGGGTGCCGCGGCCGGGCGAACAGCTCGTCGACTGGAGCCTGCTCGACGATGCGGCCCGCATACATGATCGCCACCTCGTCCGCCTGCTCGGCCACCACGCCCAGGTCGTGTGTGATCAAGATCATGGCCATGCCGTGCCGCGCGCGCAGCTCGCGGAGCAGCGCCAGGATCTCGGCCTGGATCGTCACGTCGAGCGCCGTCGTCGGCTCGTCGGCCAGCAGCACCGCGGGCTCGCACGCGATGGCGACGGCGATCATCACCCGCTGGCGCATGCCGCCCGACAGCTGGTGCGGGTAGTCCCGTGCGCGCCGCGCCGGATCGGGGATGCCCACCTCGCGCAGCAGCCCGATGGCGCGCGCCCAGGCCTCGCGGCGCGACACCGGCTGGTGCAAGGCGACCGCCTCGGCAATCTGGCTGCCGGCCGTGAGCACCGGGTTCAGCGCGGTCATGGGCTCCTGGAAGATCATCGCCAGTTCGGCGCCGCGCAAGGCGCGCATCTCGGGCTCCGGGAGCGCCAGCAGTTCGCGACCCGCGAGCCGGATGCTTCCCCCGGCGATGCGGCCGGGAGGTGGCACCAGGCGCATGATGCAGAGCGCGGTCATGCTCTTGCCGCACCCGGATTCGCCGACGAGCCCGAGCGTGCGCCCGCGGGCGAGCGAGAACGTCACGCCGTCGACCGCGCGCGCGTCACCCGCCTCGGTCGGGAAGACCATGCGCAGGTCGCGCACCTCGAGGAGCGACATCACCCGGCGGGGACGGCGGCCGGCAGCGGCATCACCCGCCGGGTGGACGGTGGCGCGAACAGCCCGTCGTCCAGCAGAACGTTGGTCTCGACCTCGTCGTACGCCAGGCGGGCGCCCGAGCCGACCAGCGGCGCAGCGACGTCGAGGGCATGCGGGAACCCGTTGCGGTAGTCGTCGAACGCGACGGCGAAGGTGGTCGTCCCGTTGCGTTGCTCCTCCGCCCGGCGCGGCTCCAGCGTGCGCCCGTCGAACCAGACCCGCTGCTCGCCGTCTTCCAGCGGCACGATCACCAGCCACCGCGCGTCCGGCGCCCGCTCGAGCCGCGGCTTTGCGTGCGGTACCCGAGCCGGGGGGAGGCCCATCAGGATGTCGACCAGGTCGGCCACCGACACGGGCGCTCCGAGGAACCGCCCGAGATTGAGGGGCGTCGCCTCGCCTTCATAACGCATCTCCTCCGACGGCGAGTAGGCCCACAGTAGATCGCGCTGCGTCCCGACCGCCAGGACGAGCCCGAACGGCGACATGACGTCCATGCGCACCGCGGCGGGCCGCCGGACCAGGACGGCCTGACGCGTCCACATCCCCGCCACACCGGCCTTGAGACGCGCACGGGCGCGGAGTGAGGACAGCGACTCCCGGCGTGCCGCCACGCCGCCCAGCAACCGGACAGCCGACACCCCTTCGATCTCGAGCGGGGGCAACGGGCGCACCGCGGCGCACCCTGTGAACGCCAGCGCCACGAGCGCCGCGCCCCACCGCCCGGGCACCGTCACAGCCGTGCGTCGCTCAGGCTGCTGCTGCCGCCCAACGCCTGAATCTTGCCCTTCAGCCGTTCGATCTGGGGGGCTTCCTTGGAGCGCAGCAGGGCGTCGTGGTAGACACGGACCGCCGCATCGCTCCGGCCGAGCCGCTCGTAGGCGTCGCCGAGGTGCTCGACGACCGTGGCATCCTCGCCCGCCAACTCGACCGCGCGCTCCAACTGCTCGACCGCACGCGGGTAATCGCCGCGCTGGAAGTACACCCAGCCGAGGCTGTCGATGTAGATGCCCTCGTTCGGCTGTAGCTCCAGCGCACGCCGGATCAGTCGCTCCGCCTCGTCGAGCTGGATACCCAGATCCGCGAGGGAATACCCGAGGTAATTGAGCGCCGGCGCGTTGCGCGGGTTGATCTCGATGGCCCGCCGCATCTCCGTCAGCGAGCGCTCTTTCTGATTGGCCTCGTCGTAGGCCGCCCCGAGACTGAAGCGGAAGCGGTCGTTGTCGGGCGCCTGCGTCACCATCTGCTCGAGGAGGGTCACTGCGCGATCGTACTGCTTCTCCTGGCGGTAGAGCGACGCCAGGTACGCCATCAGATCGAGGTCGCCCGGGCGCTGGCGGAGCGCCTCCTCGAGCACCTGCATCGCCGCCTTCGGATCGTCCTTCTGGAGGAGGTAGGCGCGGCGAACCTGCGCATCGACGAAGTAATCGGAGTCGGCGGGGATCTGCGCGAACCCGTCGAGCGCCCGCCGCGCCTGGCCCATCTCGGCCTGCACGGAGGCCAGGTAGTAGCGGACACGGACGTCGTCGGGCGCGGCCGCGAGCACCAGGCTGAACTCAGTGGCCGCCCGCTCGAGCTGCCCCTTCTCGAAGTAGACCAGCCCCATCTTGGTGCGCGCCTCGCGCGGATCGGCGTCGACCTTCTCCATCTCGCGAAACTGTGCCAGGGCCTCGTCCAGCCGGCGCTGGCCGGCATAGAGCCCGCCAAGGCGATTGCGCGCGGCGGCGCTCTGCGGGTTCTGCGCCAGGATGCGCTCGTACAGCGCCTCGGCCTTCTGCGGACGGCCCTGCAACTCGTACGTCACCGCGAGGTCGGCGAGCACCAGCTCGGACTGCGGGCTGATCTTGAGCGCCTCCAGATAGTACCGCTCGGCCTGCTCGAGCTGACCGGACGCGGCGTAGAGGCGCGCCAGGTAGTAGTAGCCGAGCAGCGAGCCCGGGTTGCGGTCGAGCAACCGCCGAAGCGAGGCGATCGCGCGGTCCGTCTGTCCCTCCTTGCCGTAGAGCGCGCCGAGGTAGAGGTACGCCTCCTGCTGGTCGGGGTCGATCGCCAGCAGTCGCTCGTAGCCGGCGATGGCGTCCTTGTCGCGCCCGAGCGCGGTATCGATGCCTGCCTGGAGCGCGAGCGCATCCAGGTTGTCCGGCTGGCGGGCGAGGACCGCCTCGCACTGTTTCCGCCCGTCGGCGAGCCGTCCCGTCCGGACGTAGAGGGACGCCAACCGCAGCCGCAACATCGGCGTGTCCGGGTCGGCCTTCACCGCCTCCTCGAACGCCGACACCGCCGTGTCGATGTCGTTCTGCTGCAGCGCCGCCTCGCCACGCACGAACGCCCCCATCGGGACGGCGTCCGCGGGGAGCGGAACCGGTGCGCCCATCCTCGCCCGCCCGAGCAAGCGTGAGCGGACACTCGCGCAACCGCCCGCCATGGCCAGCGCCAGCACCAGAATGGCGGCGTTGCGAAGGAGCATGATGGGTCTGGCGGCTACCATGGCGAACGGCCCCTCGAAACGCAATCCTCAGCCGGTTCGCCGCGGCCGGCGGCGCGGCGGCGGGCCGCCCTGCTGCGCGCCGATCCAGACGGCGCCGCCCCGGAAGTGTTCCTTCTTCCAGATCGGCACGATCTCCTTCAGTCGATCGATCAGCCAGTGGCAGGCTTCGAACGCTTCGGTCCGATGCGCCGCGCTGACCGCGATGCCGACGCTGGCTTCCCCGACGGGCACCACACCGATCCGGTGCACCATGGCGACGCGCCGGATCGGCCACCGCCGCCGGGCCGTGCGGGCGAGTCGGCGCATTTCGCGCACGGCCATGCTGGCGAACGCTTCGTACTCCAGGCGGGTCACCCGTCGCCCGGCGTTCTCGTCGCGCGTGGTGCCGAGGAAGAGCACCGAGGCGCCCGCAGCCGGATCGCCCACCGCCGCCAGCAGGCGAGCGGGGTCGATCGCGACGGCGTCGATCGCGCACAGCTCAGCCACCGCTCACCGGCGGGAATACGGCCATCTCGTCGCCGTCGACGAGCCTGTGGTCGGGCGCGACGTAGCGCTCGTTGACGGCGAGGCGCACCTGCACGCGCCCGGCGACCGGATGGGTCCGCGCCACGGCGTCCCACAGCGCGCCGGCGGTGGTGCCGGCGCGCACGCTGCGCTCCTCGCCGGGCCCGAGGTGCTCCCGCAGCGAGGCGAAGTACCGCACCCGCACCCGCACGCTACCCCCGCACCAGGGCGACCATGTGGCCGAGCGCCGGGAGCAGCAACTGCCGCAACGCGAGGTCGACGGCGTGGGTCGAGCCGGGCAGCGCGGCCACCACCGTTCGTCCGGCGACGCCGGCGACGGCGCGCGACAACATGGCCCGCGGACCGATCTCGGCGAAGGAGAGCGATCGGAACAGCTCGCCGAAGCCGTCGATGCGCTTGTCGAGCAGGTCCAGCACGACCTCGTACGTGGTGTCCCGGCGCGCCAGGCCCGTCCCCCCCGTGAGGATCACCGCGTCGGCTTCGCCGGCCACCAGGGCGTCGAGCCGGGGCCGCAGCCGCGCGGGCTCGTCGGGCAGGATGTCGTGGCTCGAGACACGGTGCCCGGCCTCTTCGAGCAGCGCCCGGATGCGAGCACCGCTGGCGTCGGTGTCGACCGTCCGCGTATCGCTCACCGTGACGATGGCGCACGCGAGCGAAACCGTCCCGCCGCCGGAATGCGGGGGATCGCTCACCACGTGCGCCTCGGCGCCGGTTCCACCTTGGACGCGCACGGGGTCCCGCACTGCTGGCACACGTACTCGTGCTTCTCGCCGTCGAGCAGCACCAGCAGCAGCCGCTTGCGCACGGGCATGGCCTGCCGGCAGCGCGGACAATGCAGCAGGCTCGCCTCGAGCGACCCGTAGGCATCGGCGGCGGGCCCGCGCGGCGGGGGGTTCGGCACCATCTCCCTCCGATCTAGCGAGCGGGGCGATGTGCGGCAATCACGACACCACCTGGCCAAGACCGGGACACACTGCTATGCCCCGCAGCGCGTGGGCCGCATCGGCAAGCTGCTGGCGAGCCTGGTCGTGGGAGGCGCCTTCCTCTACCTGGCGTTCCGGGACGTTCGGCTCGACCAGCTACGCCAGGCGTTCGGCCATCTCGATCTCCGCTGGCTGCTCCCGGCGGTCGCGATCAGCCTGCTCATCCAGGTGTTCCGCGCCTGGCGCTGGCAACTCCTCCTCCGCCCGCTGGCCCACGTGCCGTTCGGCACGTTGTGGGTGGTGGCCAGCGTCGCCTACATGGCCATCAACGTGCTGCCGATTCGGATGGGCGAGGTGGTGCGCCCGTGGCTGCTGTCGCGGCGCTCGCACATCCGGTTCTCGAGCGTCGTCGGGAACCTCATCGTCGAGAAGACCGTCGACTCCGCGGTGATCGTCTTCTACATCCTCCTCGGCCTGCTGACGACGCGGAACCTGCCGGGCTGGGTGCGCAGCGGCGCCATGGTGCCCGCGCTGGCCTTCGCCGCGCTCGCGGTGCTCGTCGTGCTACTGTGGTGGCGCGGCGAGCGCTTCGTCGAACGCTGGGTGACGCGTATTCTGCCGGCCCGGATCGGCACCCGCGTGGTCGAGATCGCGGGCTCCCTCGTCGACGGCATGCGCGTGCTCGGCGACCCGCGCCTGGTGCAGGCGGTTTTCGTGGTGTCGCTCGGGCTCTGGTTTCTGCCCATCCTCTCCAGCTGGGTGATGATCCAGGCCTTCGACATCGAGGCCCCCTTCAACGCCGCGCTCGCCGTCTTCATCCTGATCGGCTTCGGCACCGCGCTCCCGCAGCTGCCGGGCATGGTCGGCACCTACCAGCTCGCGTGTGTCTGGGCGCTCGGGCTCTTCGGCGTGCCGCAGGCCGAGGCGCTCGCGTATGGCATCGTGCTCAACGCCGTGCAGCTCGCCACTCTGGTGGCCCAGGGCCTGGTGGCCCTGCCCCTCGCGGGGGTGTCGGTCGGCGACCTGCTCCGGGCCCAGCCGGCCGAGACGGGGACGCCGGCCGAGCGCGCGGGCGCGGGTTGCAGCTGACCGCGGGCGCGGTCTAGACCGAGCGTTCGCCGTGCCCAGCGTCTACATCGAAACCTACGGCTGCCAGATGAACGTGGCCGACACCGAGCTCATGCTCGGTCACCTGACGGCCCACGGCTGGCAGCGCGTCGACCACCCCGATGCCGCCGACGCGATCCTGCTCAACACGTGCGCCATCCGCGAGCATGCCGAGGCCCGCGTCCTCGGACGGCTGGGTGACCTGGCGCGGTACAAGGCCCGCCGGCCCTCGGTGCGGCTGGGCCTAACGGGCTGTATGGCGCAGCACCTGCGCCAGACGCTGCGGGAACGGGCCCCGCAGGTCGATCTCCTGATCGGACCGGACGGGTACCGCCACCTCCCGGCCCTCCTCGCAGGCGATGACGACGTCGACCCTCATGTCGGCCTGCGACTCGGTGGCGACGAGACCTACGCCGATCTGCCCGTCGCTCGAGCTCCGGGCGTCCGCGCCTGGGTGACCGTGATGCGTGGGTGCGACCGCTTCTGCACCTTCTGCGTGGTGCCCTACGTGCGCGGGCGGGAGCGCAGCCTCCCGGCGTCGACGCTGCTGGAGCAGGTCCGGAGCGCCGTCGACGCGGGCGCGCGCGAGATCGTCTTCCTCGGACAAACGGTCAACGCCTATCGCCACGACGGCTGGGACTTCGCACGCCTCCTGCGCGCCGCCGCCGCCGTGCCGGGCGTGGCACGCCTGCGCTTCACCTCGCCGCATCCTTCCGACATGAGCGAGTCGCTGATCGACGTCATGGCCGAGTGCGCCGCCGTGATGCCGCAGCTGCATCTGCCGGTGCAGTCGGGATCCAACCCGGTGTTGGCGCGCATGGCGCGCGACTACTGCATCGCCGACTACGAAGCACTGGTGGCGCGGCTGCGCACCCGAGTGCCCGGAATCGCGCTCTCCACCGATGTCATCGTCGGCTTCCCCGGCGAGACCGACGACGACTTCGCGGCCACCGAGGCGCTCCTCCAGCGCATCCGTTACGATGCCGCGTTCCTCTTCCGGTACTCGGCCCGGGAGGGCACGCGGGCGGACAAGTGGGCGGACGACGTGCCGGACGCGGAGAAGGCCCGCCGGCTCGAGCGGCTCATCGCCCTACAGGAGCAGATCTCGGCCGAGCGGTACCGTCGGTGGATCGGCGACGAGGTCGAGGTGCTCGTCGAGGGCCCCGCCCGGCGGCCCGACGGCTGGATGATCGGCAAGTCTGCGGATATGAAAACGGTCGTGCTTCCCGGGCCCGTGGCCCCGGGGACGCTGGTGCAGGTGCGCGTGGAGGCTGCCACGTCGCACACGCTCACGGGACGACAGGCGGGACGGGAGGTCGCATGAACGGACGCGCGGTAACGGCCATCATCGGGATCATCACGCTGATCCTGGGGGGCTATGGCATCAGCTATCCGGACCGGGTCCTGCAGTGGGTGGGGTTCGACCTCCTCACCTCGAATCGGCAGGCCGGGTTGGCGGAGGCACGCGCCGTATACGGCGGCTTCTTCATCGTCCTCGGCCTCTTCACGCTGTGGGCGGCCACCGCCCCGCGGCGCCACCGCGGCCAGCTGCGGTTGCTCGGCTGCCTGTGGCTCGGGCTCTTCGGCGGTCGCATGGTGGGGATCGCCATCGACGGCAACGCCGGTCTCCTCAACAACATCGCGGCCGCGTTCGAGGCGATCATCGGGAGCCTGCTGCTCGCGGCGCCCTACTTGACCGACCCCGACGACGAGGAGGTCGTCGCGGAACCGGCCACGGCGGTGCCGCCGGACGCCTGAGCACGGGTTGCCGGGCGGTCTAACGAGGGGTAGGTTTCGCCCGCCATGGCTACGCAGAACATCCCCCAGACCAGCTCTCCCAGTAAGAATCCCGCGCTCAACGCCTGGGTCGAAGAGTGTGCCCACCTCTGCAAGCCCGACCGTATCCACTGGGTCGACGGCTCGCAGGCGGAGATCGACCAGCTGGTCGCGGAGATGCTCGCCAGCGGCACGCTGCACCGCCTGAACCCCGAGCAGTATCCGAATTGCTACCTCCACCGCTCGGACCCCTCCGACGTCGCGCGCACGGAGCACCTCACCTTCATCTGCACCGAGCGCCAAGAGGACACCGGGCCCGACGAACAACTGGATGGCGCCGGCGGACGCCAAGCGAAAGGTGGGCGCGCTGTTCGACGGCGCCATGCGCGGCCGCACCATGTACGTGGTGCCGTACGTGATGGGGCCGCTCGGTTCCGCGATCTCGAAGGTCGGCGTCGAGATCACCGACAGCGCCTATGTCGTCGCGAACATGCGCATCATGACGCGCATGGGACGCGCCGCGCTCGAGCAGCTGGGCTCGGACGGCACGTTCGTCAAGGGTCTGCACTCGCTAGGCGACCTGTCGCCGGAGCGACGGTTCATCGTCCACTTCCCGGAAGAGAAGCTGATCTGGAGCGTCGGCTCGGGCTACGGCGGCAACGCGCTGCTCGGCAAGAAGTGCTTCGCGCTGCGTATCGCCTCGGTTCAGGCCAAGGAGGAGGGCTGGCTCGCGGAGCACATGCTGATCCTCGGCCTGGAGAGCCCGCAGGGCGAAACCACCTATATCGCCGCCGCATTCCCCAGCGCATGCGGCAAGACCAACCTGGCCATGCTGGTGCCGCCGGCATCGCAGCCGGGCTGGAAGATCTGGACGGTCGGCGACGACATCGCCTGGATGCGGCCGGGGCCGGACGGGCGGCTGTGGGCGATCAACCCCGAGGCGGGATTCTTCGGCGTCGCGCCGGGCACGTCGTCCAAGACCAACCCGAACGCCATCGCGAGCCTGCGAGCCAACTCCATCTTCACCAACGTCGCGGTGACCGACGACGGCCTCCCGTGGTGGGAAGGCTTCGACGGCGAGGTACCGGCGCGGCTGACGGACTGGCGGGGCCAGCCGTGGACCCGCGGCAGCACGGAGAAGGCCGCGCACCCGAACTCGCGGTTCACCGCGCCGGCGCGTCAATGCCCGTCGATCTCGCCGCACTGGGAAGATGCCAAGGGCGTGCCGATCAGCGCCTTCCTGTTCGGCGGCCGCCGGGCGCGTGTGGCGCCGCTCGTGCTCGAGGCACGCGACTGGGCGCACGGCGTGTTCGTCGGCGCGGCGGTCGCATCCGAGACCACCGCGGCGCAGACCGGCGCCGTCGGCGTGGTGCGGCGCGATCCCATGGCGATGCTGCCCTTCTGCGGCTACAACATGGCCGACTATTGGGCGCACTGGTTGCGGCTCGGGCCGACGCTGGCGAACCCGCCGCGCATTTTCCACGTCAACTGGTTCAAGCAGGACGCCGGTGGCAACTTCCTCTGGCCAGGCTTCGGCGAGAACGTGCGCGTGCTGCGGTGGGTGGCGGAGCGGTGTGCGGGCAAAGGGAAGGCGGTCGAGTCGCCGATCGGCTGGCTGCCCGCCGAGAATGCCCTCGACACCGCCGGCCTCTCGGTCAGCCCCGACACCATGCGGGAGCTGCTCGCCGTCGACCCGGCGGACTGGCGCGTGGAGGCGGAGAGCCTGGCCGAATTCTTCGCCAAGTTCGGCGACCGCCTGCCGCCAGAACTCGAGCGGCAGCGACAGGACCTGCTCGCGCGAGTCGGCTGAGCCGCGCCCACCGCTAGCGACGCGCGCTCTGGGCGTGGTGCATTTCGCGCGCCAGGCGCCCGAACACCCCTACACCGTCCGCACCGAGGGTCGGGCCCACCTGCACCGCCTGCGCGCCCTTTGTCAGCGCACGGGTGACGTCCCAGCCCGAACCGATGCCGCCGCGCGCGATCACGTCGAGCGGGGCCCGCACCGCGAGGAGCAGCTTCTCGAACTCGGTGAACTCGTTGCGCACCACGACGGCCCGGGCGCCGCCGTCGATCAGCGCTTCGACCACGGCGCGATGGGGGAGCGGGCAGCGTTCCGGCAGCCGCACCCAGACGGGGACGGCGCTCGCCGCCGCCATGGCGCCCACCAGCGTGCGCAACGTCGCGAGGTCCTCGCAGGGGGCGATGGTGGCCTCGACCCAGGACTCGCCGAGATGGGCCTCGATCGCCGCCACGCCGGCATCGGCGAAGACGCGCGCCAGCGTGGTGAACTCGTCGAGCGTGCCCCCGGCCACGCTGGCCACGACCGGCGGGCCGCCGGCGCCGGCCAGCTCGCCCGCGACGGGCGCGAGCTTGTCGACGCCCGGGTTCTTCAGCGAGCGGAACTCCGGATGGACGAAGGGATGCACCGTGGCCGTCCGCAGCACCACGGCGCCGGTCTGGGACCGGGCGAGCGCCTTCAGCTCGCCCATCGACGTCACCGATCCGGCGGCGTTCATGGCGGCGAACGGCAGCGACACCCCTCCGGCATTGACCGCCCAGGCGGCAGCATCCGACACGCGGGTCATGGCTCCCGCACCTCGATCGTCACTTCCACGAAGTCCGCCGCCCGGGCATCCCAGCGGAACGCTCGCGTCTCGGCCGCCTCCCAGGCATCGGAGATGACGACGTAGGTCACGTCGGGATACGCGGGTTCGCCGTCGAAGAGCGCACGGGCGCGGTCCTCGGCCGAGAAATACGCCCCGCTCTTCGGATGCGAGTGGTAGAGCACCGCGAGGCGTTCGCCCGCGCGCTCGGCTGCATCGAGCAGCTCGTACGCGTCGGCCCGCGGCGTGTACGCGCTCTCCGCCGTTCGCGTGTAGACCAGGGGCTCCCGGGCATGGAGCTCGTTCTGCACGTTGACGAAACGAATCACCCGCTGGCTCGCCCCGTCCACCACCGCCCCGCAGCACTCCTCCGCACCCGTCTCGCGCGCATGCGCCACCAGGGCGTCGAGCGTCGGGCGCGCCAGCACGAGTGGCGGCAGCCGGCTGTCGCGCTCGCGGCGGACGCGCGCCCGGATCACCCGCGCCAGGGTGTCGTTGCGCGGCGTCGGAACACCCCGGCGCGCGCCCTCGCGCACCAGGTGACCGGTGATGGCCTCGATCTCGGTGGGACGCCCGCGCTCCAGGTCCTGCAGCATCGAGGACCGGTGCCCCGCCGTGGGCGGCAACAGCGTCCCGTAGAAGTGCCGGCGATAGCTGGCGGCGTCCGGCCACGGCAGGGCGACGCCCGCCGCGCCCGCGACGGCCATCGCCTCGTCGAGCACGCCGTCCATGAGGGCGCGCGTGTCGGGATCCGCCGCCAGGTGCCCGTACGGCACGCCGAGCAGCGCACCCAGCGGGTTCAGCGCCGCGTTGTAGAGCGCCTTCGCCCACAACTCGGCCGTGATCGCGTCGGTGGCCCGTGCGGGGATGCCGGCCGCGGCGAGCATCTCCGCCCACCGCGCGGCCGCCGCCACGCGCGCGGCGTCGCGCGAATCGGGGCTTCCGATCAGGACTGGGGCCGCCTCGACGGTGACACGCACGCGGCCGGGCGCGAGTATCTCCGCGCCGAAGATCACACGCCCGCCGAGCACTCGCGACGCGCCGACGATCGCCGCGGCGCGCTCCAGATTGCCGAGACCATTCTGCAACGAGAGCAGATGCCCGTCCGTCGCCAGCCGCTTCTCGATCGCGAAGGCCATGGCGGCCGTGTCCCAGGACTTGACGGTGAGGAAGACGGCCGTAAAGGTGTCGCGCAACGCCAATACGTCGGGCACGCAGTCGAGTCCGCGCACATGGTGGTCGCCGAAGCATCCCTCGATGCGCAGCCCGTCGCGCCGGATGGCGTCGAGGTGCGCCACCCGACCGACCAGCGTGACCGGCCAGCCGCGCGCCGCGAGCAGCCCGCCGATGACCGAGCCGACCGCCCCGGCGCCCGCAATCAGGATCGGTCCTGCCGGCATGGTCTGGCGTTCCGTCATCGGCGTCCGACGATAGATGCCGGGTCCCTGCCCTACAAGCGCATGGCGGCCGGGACCTCGATTGACGGCACGCGGAGCCGCCGTCTATCGTCTCGTCGTGATTCGCCCCGATCGGCTGAAACGGTTCTTCCTCGACCTGGTCGGAATCGACAGCATCTCGCGGTGCGAGGGCCGCCTCGCCGCCCGCCTGGTCGACGAATTGCGCGACCTCGGCGCCACGATCACGTTCGACCGCGCGCACGAAGCCGTCGGCGGCGAGGTTGGCAACATGGTGGCCCGCATTCCCGGCACCACGGCGGCGCCACCATTTCTGCTCTGCGCGCACATGGACACGGTGGAGCCGGGCCTCGGCGTTCGAGCGGTCGACGAGGGCGACGTGGTGCGGAGCGACGGCACCACCGTGCTCGGCGGTGACGACAAATCGGGCATCGCCATCGCCTGCGAAGCGGTCCGCGCGGCTCGCGAACGCGGGGTGCCGCATCCGCCCGTGGATCTGGTGTTCACCATCTGCGAGGAGCTCGGACTGCTCGGGGCGCGACACCTCGACATCACGCTCGTCGGCGCCCGCCGCGGGCTGGTCTTCGACAGCGACTCGCCGGGCGTCGTCTTCACCCGCGCCCCGGGCTCGCACGCGCTCGAGGCCGTGGTACACGGTCGCGCCGCGCATGCCGGGATGGCGCCCGAGCAGGGCGTGAACGCCATCCAGGTGGCGTCGGAGGCGATCGCCGCCATGCGTCTCGGCCGCATCGACCCCGAGACGACGGCCAACGTCGGTCTGATTCGGGGCGGCCGCGCCATCAACATCGTGCCCGACGAGGTGCGGCTGCGCGGCGAGGCCCGCAGCCACGACTTGGCACGCCTCGACGCGCAGTGCAGGCACATGCGCGGCTGCCTGGAGGCGGCGGTGGCACGTCACCCCGGCGCGCGGCTCGACCTCCGGATCGACCCGCTGTACCAGCCGATGGCGATCCCGGACGACGCGCCGGTCCTGCAGGTGCTCCGAGCCGGGGCCGCGGCCGCGGGCCACACCGTCCGCGCCGCTGCCATGGGCGGGGGGTGCGATGCCAACGTCCTCAACCGTCTCGGCTTCGAGGTGGTGAATCTCGGGACCGGCATGCGCGATATCCACACCACCAGCGAGTGGGTGCGGGTGAGCGACATGGTGGCCGCCGCCGAGGTCACGCTGGCGACGCTGGAGGTGGCGGCGACGGCGCGCTAGCTCGCTGTCGCCTCCCCGGCGTCGGCAGCCGGCCCCGCCCGCAGTCGAGGCAGTTCCGCTCCAGACGCCAAGAACACCAGCGCTCCGACCACGCCCCCGAGGGCCGTCAGCAGCCACCAGAGCAGGCCCATGACGACCGCCACCGACGCATCGACGCCGAGGACGCCGAGAAGCCACAGATAGCCTCCCTCGCGCACGCCGAACCCGCCGATGCTGATCGGCAGCGCCATCATCAGGCTCAGGATCGGGTGCATGACCAGGCAATAGGAGAAGGGAATCGCCGCGCCGGCGGCCCGACCCAGCAGATACTGCACGCCCACCTGCGAGAGATGGAAGAGGAGCGAGAGCGCCGCCACCCGCAAGAGCATCCCGCGGTCGCGCCAGAACGGCGCAAGGTCCTGTTCCACGTGCCTGCGGAGACGATTGCCCGGCGGCAGAACGCGGACGAGGCGCGGACACATCCACCAGGCCACGACCAGCGCGAGTCCGCCGGCGATCATCGCCATGCTGAGGAGCCGCGGCAGCCGATAGCCTGGGAACGCCAATAGCGCCGCCGCACCGAGCGCCATCAAGATCGCGAGTCCGCTGATGCGGTCGAAGACGACCGAGTTGAGCGCCAGCCCAGGGCGCCGCCCGCCGGCCAGATAGAGCCCGCGGGCGACGTCGCCACCGATGGTACTGAGCCCGAAAACGTTGAGGAACATGCCGATGAAGTAGTAGCGCGCGTAGGCTCCGAGCGGGCGTGTCAGCCCGACCGACGACCCGAGCAGCCACCACTTGACGCCGCTCAGGACCTGCCCGGCGAGGAACAGCGCGATGGGCGGCACCAGCGCGGGCAACCGCACCCCGGCCCCCGCCGCCCAGAGATCGCCCCGATCCACGGCGCCGAGGATCCAGGCCACCACGGCGACGCTGATCGCGGCCCGCAGCGCCCACTGTGCGATCGCGCGCGGCGGAGGCATCGGCGGATTTTGCCCGGTGCCGTGCCGCTTTCCAATCGCGCCCGAACGGGGCTTTCTTGACTTTGTCGGGCGCGGCCGAGTAAGCGCTCGCCGATGCCAGGGGTGGACCGACGGGACGGAGCGGACCTGATCGTGGTCGGTGGAAGCGTGGGCGGGCTCGCGGCCGCCGTCACCGCAGCCGACCGCGGGTGCCATGTGGTCGTCGTCGAGCGCACCAAAGAGCTGGGCGGCGGCGCGGCGGCCGCGGGCGAAGCCGTGATCGCCGCTGGATCCCGGTGGCAGCGCGAGGCGGGCATCGAGGACGACGCCGCCCGGCTCGCCGCCGACCTCCTGGGCGCCGGCGCCCCGGCGGGGCGCGCGCCGCTGCTTCACGCCCTGGCCAACCAGAGCGCGGTCCTCGTCGAGTGGCTGGCCGATCGCTGCGGCACCACCCTCCAGCTGGTCCCTCCGAACCCCGCGACGCCGGGTCCGGCGCGGCGGCACGCCGCCGAGCAAGGCGGCGCCAGTCTGGTCGCCGCCCTGGCGCGGTTGGTCAGCCGACACCACCGGATCCGCGTGCGGCTGGCGACCGAGGCCACGGGGCTCCTGCGCGATGAGGGCGGCGGTGTCACGGGTGTCGCCGTCAAAGGTGACCGGCGCAGTCCGCCGACGGTCTCCGGCCGCGTGCTGTTGGCGTGCGGCGGCTTCGCGGCCGACGACGCACTGGTCGCCGAGCATTGCCCGAGCGCGGCGGGGCTGCCGGTGGGCGGCACGACCACCGCGAGCGGCGACGGCCTGCGCTTCGCGCTTGCCGCCGGCGCTCGCACCGCGGGGCTCGACCGCTGCGCGGTGACGGCGCTCCTCGCCCTGCCTGTCCAGCTCGCGGCTCCCGCCGCCATGCTCGCCCTCGGCGCCGTGCTGGTGAACCAGGCGGGACAGCGCTTTGCCAGCGCCACCGACGACGGGCCGGCGCTCGCCGGCGAAGTACGCGCGCAGCCGGGGCACATGGCCTACCTGGTGTTCGACGACCGCATCGCCACCGTCGTCGGCGCCGACCCGTTCGTCGAGCACGTCCTGCTGCCGCGGGCAGCACGCCGCGGCGCGACCACCGCCGATCTGGCGAAACAGTTCGAGCTCGACCCGGAGGGCATCGCGGACTCCGTCGCCGCCACCACGCTCGTCCCGCCGTTGCGCGCCATCCGTGTCACCGGCGCGCGGCTGCGCACGCTCGGCGGCGTCGTCGTCGACGCACAGGCGCGGGTCCTCGACGCCGCTGGTCAGCCCATCTCCGGGCTGTACGCCGCCGGGGGCGTCGTCGAGTCACTCGGCGTGGAGCCGGACCTCGTGGCGCTGCACGCGCTCGGGCTGGGGCGCCTCGCGGCGCTCGACGTCATCGCGGTCGCAGCGGCCGCCGCCGACGCCTGAGTCAGTGCGCCCGCTGCCGCGGCTGCCGCGCCGCGCCCGGCGTCACGCACAGGTTCACCAGGGCGAAGAACAGTTCGTCGATCGACTGGTAGACCCAGGGAGAGCTGCCGCCGGGCTCGTGGAAGTCGTCCGCCCGCGGGCTCCAGCCACGCAGGTCGTCGCCATACACGGGGTAGACCCCCGCGCCCACACGCAGGTAGGTGTGCGGTTGTTCGGCAAACGCGCGGTTCATCCGAAGAACACCGATCGGCGTCGATTCTTGAGCCGGGTGACCATGCCCTGCAAGCGCCGGCGAACCCGGACCGCCTCGTCGTGCGCCTCCCGGAACGGTCCGTCACCGGACGCGCGCAGCCGCATGGGGGCGCCGAAAGCAATGAACCACTTGGTGGGAAGCGGGAGAGCGCCCAGCGGCCCGAGCAGGGGGAAGAACGGGGTGAGCGGCAGATACGGCACGCCGAGCGTCTTGCCCACGCTCTCCACCCGGCCGACCAGCGGGTAGATCTCTTCGGCGCCGACCACTGCGACGGGGACCACCGGCACGTCGCACTGCACGGCGAGCCGGGCGAAACCCGGGCTGAACGCCCGGAGACGATAGCGCTCGCTGAACGGCTTCGCGACGCCCGAGACACCCTCGGGGAAGAGCAGCACGGCCTCGCCACGGTCGAGCAACGCGCGCGCGTTCTCTCGGCTGGCGACGACGCCCCCCACCCGGCGATAGAAGGTGTCCAGCGGCGCGACGCCTTCGACGAAGCGATCGTAGAGAAACCGCACCGCACGACGCCGGAGCGTATCGACCGCGGTGACGATCATCGCACCGTCGAACGGCAAGGCGCCCGAGTGGTTGGCCACCAGCAACACGGGCCCGCAGACCGGCACACGCGACGCCCCCGTCACCGCGACGCGCCAGTAGCGATCGTGCAGGAAGCGGCACGCGGGCATCATGGCCTGGCGGAACTCGAGGTCGAAGCCGAACGGGTCCGCGGGCGCGGCGCGCCGTGCCCCCGGCGCGTCGACCGCCACCGTCGTCGCCGGCTCGTTCACGCCCATGCCTCCGCTCTGCACGTCCAGCCTCTCGGGGTCGCCTATAGCCCGGGCATCCAACCAGGCACAAGGCAGCGTGCGGGAATTTCAGTCGAACGCAACCGTGGCCGTGCCGATGACGAGGCGCTCACCGTCGTCGCTCTCGAGCCAGACGTCGATCTCGGCGGTCCGCGCGGCGGCGTCGGTGTGCGTCACGGCGCCGCAGAGGCGGATGGTCTTGTCCGGCAGGACCAGACCGCGGAACGTGGTGCCCAGGCGACGCAGCCGTCCCGGCCCGGCCCAGCCGTCGATCAGCGCCGTGAGGAGCCCCATGCTCATGTTACCCGGGGTGATCATGCCCGGCAGCCCCTCGCGGCGGGCCGCCTCGTCGTCCGTGAAGCGGGGGAAGTAGTGATCGACCGCGCGCGCGTACGCGCGGACCTGGTCCTTCGCCAGGAAGTGCTCGACCGGCCCCAGGTCGTCGCCCTCGACGACGTCGTCGAATCGGAGAGGCGCCACCGTCACTCCCCCCCGCGATACATCATGCGGTTGTCGACGGTGGCGACCACCTCGTCGCGTTGATTCGTCAGGGTGACGCGGACCACCACGAACACCATGCTGCCGCTGCGACCCGTCTTCTCGTAGATGTCGTGCAGGGTGGATACGACGGTGATGCGGTCGCCTGGCCGGATCGGCACGCCGAAATCGATGTCCTTACCGGCATCGAAGCTGACCCGCGATCGCAGGTCATCGGGAAGCGTGTCCGGGAAGAACGTACGCCCCCGGAAGCGCACGCAGTACGTCGGATGCGCGATCAGGTCGTCGCCGGGCTCGACATAGCACCGATGGCTTTCCCCGAGCGCCCGAGCAAAGGCGATGAGTTCCTCGGCGGGCACGGGGGGGTACTCGGTCCGGTCGAACTCCCGGTCGAGGATGCTGCGATCGAACTCGAGTGCCATGCGCCCCGGGACGCTAGGCAATCGACCGCCGCCTGGCAAGCGCGCGTCAGGCCAGGCCCCGCGGCTCGGAATCTCCCAGGAGCACGAGCGCGTTGAACGCCGCCTCCCATCGGCCCGCACGAGCATACGCCTCGATGGCGCTCGGCGTGATGCAGATGCTCCCGCCGGAACATTCCCAGATCTCGACTTGGCGACCCGCGATCCAGATGCGCCGCCCCCGCTCTTCGACAATCATGTGCCGACTCCCCCAGGCGGTCACGCCGCTACGGTGGCGCGGGTGGCGTCCAGATCGAAACGCACGCCGCGGAAGTTGCCGCAAAGCTGCACCCGCCCGGAGTTCACCAGATGCACGACCGTGGCCACTACTTCGGCGTCGGTCTCTGCGATCTCGGACACGATCTCCACCAGGTCAAGCAACGTCGACTGTATCGCCATCGTCCTGCCCTCCCTTTCGGCTACCCGATCCCCAAGCAACTTCGGAGCCAGGCGTCCGGGAGAACCCGAGGCAGCCGGGAACGGCAGCGACCGGTCGCGGCAAGTCTCTGATTTCCCGACTGTTCCTCCACCACCCCCGCGATTCCGGCCGAACGCCCCGCGGTGCATCCGGCTGCAACGCGACTGCCACATCGCTGTGCAGGGGTGTTGGAACTACACGACAGGTGTCGCCGAGGACGGCGGGAACCGGATGTATTCGTCGATCAGCAGGAGCGCCAGCTCGGTACCGTCGGGCACCGTGTCGCCGAGTCTGCCACGCCGCCGGAGGTCGCCGAGCAGGTCCCGCATGATCCGCTCGCGGGTGAGGTCGTCGCCGTGCTCGGCGACCAGGCGCCGCTCGGCCTCGTCGCCGAAGCAGTACGCCTTCCACGAGACGGAGAACCGGATGTCGTCCCAGTGGTACCGGGCGACGGCGTCGTCGGCGGCGCCCACCCGCCAGCGATCGTTGCCATCGAACGTGAGTCGCATGCCGATCGCGAAGGCCGGCATGGCCGGGGCCGTCTCGGCTACCCGGTCGACGCCGTGGAACACGCTGTCGGTGTCGATGACGACTGCGGTGTTGTGCGCCGCCGGCACCGTGGCCGGCGGGCCGGCCGCGCCGTCGGGGTAGAAGGCGAAGTCGCCGCCGCGGCAGTCCCGGAACCACGACACCGCGGTCGCGATCGGCATGCGCCAGTGGTCGAAGAGCCCCGAGTGATGCATCACCACCAGCAGCCACTCGGGGTCCTTGGTGCGATTGGCGCCGCGAAACTCCGGGACGTCGGTGTGGACGGCCAACTCCTGGCCGGGCACTAGGAGATTCGCGTACACGATCGCAGGCACGATCACCGGGCGGTCGTAGAGGGCGCGCGCCGCCGCCAGGAACTCCTCGTGCCAGAGAAACCCTTCGATGCCGTCGACCACCGGACGGTCGTAGGCGTACGTTTCGCGGAAGTAGTTGGTGCGCACCGCGAGCTGGTCGAACGTCTCCCGGCGCCCGAAGCGCCCGCCGGTGCGGATGTAGTTCATCGCGGCGTCGTGACGCTGGTAGAGCCCGCGGCCCAGCTCCTCCTCGATCGGCTGCTGGCCGTACATGCCGTAGCTGCCGAACTCCTCGCAGAGCCGGATCATCGCCTCGGCGCCAGCAGCGGACAGGAGGGCGGGGAGATGCGTGTAGTGTGCGGGCACGGCAGAACTATGGCACGACGGAACCCGGCGCGGGAAGCCGTCCCATCCCACGGTCACCAGGTGTCCACGCACGGTCGTTTCCGGCCGGTACGCGGGGGCGGCGGCGGCAGCGCACGGAGCGCGGTGCTCAAGCGCGTCCGCGTCTCGGCCGGGTCGATGACGTCGTCGATCTCGAACACCGACGCCATGTTGATGCCCTTGCCGTGCTCGTACGCGCGCGCCACCATCTCCTCGAAGGCGGCGCGGCGGGCAGCGGGGTCCGCGATGGCCTCCAGCTCGCGGCGATAGCCGAGCTTCACCGCCCCTTCGAGGCCCATGCCGCCGAACTCGCCGGTCGGCCACGCGACGGTGAACACCGGGACGTGGAAGCTGCCGCCCGCCATGGCCTGCGCGCCGAGCCCGTAGCCCTTGCGCAGCACGACGGTGAAGATCGGCACCGTGACGCTGGCACCGACCACGAAGAGCCGGCAGCAATGGCGCACGAGCGCCGTCCTCTCCGCCTCGGGTCCCACCATGATGCCGGGCGTGTCGCACAGCATCAGCACCGGCAGGTCGAAGGCGTCGCAGAGCTGGAGAAAGCGCGCCGCCTTGTCGGCGCCGTCGGCGTCGATGGCGCCGCCGAGATGCGTCGGGTCGTTGGCGATCAGGCCCATCGGCCGGCCCTCGACGCGAATCAGCGCCGTCACCATGCCCCGGCCGAAGCGGTGGCGCAGCTCGAGCACCGAACCCTCGTCGGCCAGCGTGTCGATCACCGCGCGGACGTCGTAGGCGCGCAGCCGGTTCTCGGGGATCAGGTGGCGGAGCCGGCGCTGGTCGGCACACGTCCAATCCACCACCGGCCCCTGGAAGTACGCGAGGTATCGCTGCGCGACCCGGACCGCCTCCGCCTCGTCCGCCACCAGGACGTCGACGACGCCGTTCGGCGCCTGCACCGACATCGGACCGACTTCCTCCGGCCGGAACACACCGAGCCCGCCGCCTTCGATCATGGCCGGCCCGCCCATGCCGACGTTGGCGTCGCGCGTCGCGATCACCACGTCGCACGAGCCGAGCAGCGCCGCATTGCCCGCGAAGCAGCGCCCCGCGACGACGCCGACCAGCGGCACCAGCCCGCTCAGGCGGCCGAAGAGGTGGAACGCCATCGTGTCGAGTCCGGCCACCCCCGGCCCGTCGCTGTCCCCGGGTCGCCCGCCGCCGCCCTCGGCGAAGAGCACGACCGGCAGGCGCCACTGCGCGGCGAGCTCGAACACGCGGTCCTTCTTGCGGTGGTTGTGCAGCCCCTGGGTGCCGGCGAGCACCGTGTAGTCGTAGGCCACCACCAGGCAGCGGGCGCGCTCCAGCCCCACGAGACTGCCGTTCACGCGCCCGATGCCGGTCACCAGCCCGTCGGCCGGCGTCCGCGCGATCAGATCGTCGAGCGCGCGCCGGCGGCGCTGCGCCGCGACCACCAGCGAGCCGTACTCGACGAAGGAGCCCGGGTCGCACAGCTCCTCCACGTTCTCCCGCGCCGTCCGCCGGCCGCTCGCATGCCGGCGGGCCACCGCTTCGGGACGCGCGGCGTCCCGCGTGATCGCCTGGCGGCTGAGCACCTCCTCGAGATCGGGCCGCCTGGCGTCGAGGTCGACAACCCCGACGCTCCCGGTCGCGGCCACGCCGACGTCGCCCTCCTCGACGAAGGCGAGCGCGCTCCCTTCGAGCACCGTGTCGCCCAGCGCAACCAGGAAGCGCCGGACGACGCCGGCCACCGTGGAGGCGACGACGTGCTCCATCTTCATCGCCTCCAAGACCAGCAGCGGCTGTCCCGCGTGCACCGGCTCGCCCTCACGGACTTCGACGCTCACCACGCTGCCCTGCATCGGCGCCGTCACCACTGCCGTGCCGGCCGGCGCCTCCGGGGCGCCGCCCGCCGCGGCGGGGGATGCGGCGGCCTTCCCGTGCGTCAGGACGGCCAGCGGATCGAGCGCATCGACGCGCGCGCCGGCCAACGCCGCCCCGCCCCCGGGCGCGGGCGCGCCCGGGACCGCGTCGTCCGCCGGGCCGATCAGCTCGGCGGCGTGCGCTTCGACGAAGCCGGTGTGCACCCGGTGCGCCGCCACGTCGGGGTGGCGCAGCAGGCGGCGCAGGAACGGCAGGTTGGTGGCGACCCCGGCGACGGCGCACTCGTCCGCCGCGCGAGCCGCCCGCGCCACCGCATCGGGGAACGCGCGCGACGTGCTGTGCGCGACGATCTTCGCCAGCAGCGCGTCGAAGCGGGGATGCACGCGGGCGCCCGCACGCATCGCCGTGTCGACGCGGATCCCGGGGCCGCTCGGCAGCTCGAACGTCGTGACGACGCCGATCGACGGCCGCACGCCGCCCGCGGCATCGATCGTCTCCGCATTGACGCGCAGCTGAATCGCGAAGCCGCGGGGCGGCGGCGGCGCCGTCTCTGCCAGCTCGAGGCGATCCAGCGTCAGACCGCTCGCCAGCTCGAGCTGCAGCCGGACCAGGTCGATGCCGGTCACCGCCTCGGTGACCGTATGCTCGACCTGCAGGCGCGGGTTCACCTCCAGGAACGCGATCGCCGCATCGTCCCCCGGATCGGTCGCATCGACCAGGAACTCGACGGTGGCGAGGTTGTCGAGCCGCACCGCCCGGGCCAGAGCCAGCGCGGCCTCGAGCAGGCGCGCCCGCACGCCGTGGACCAGGCCAGGGCTGGGCGCCACCTCGACGATCTTCTGGTGCCGGCGCTGCAGGCTGCACTCGCGCTCCCACAGATGGGTGACGGCGCCGCTGCCGTCGCCCGCCACCTGCACCTCGAGGTGCCGCGCGCGCGGCAACAGCCGCTCGACATAGAGCGCGCCGTCGCCGAAGGCCTGACGCGCCTCGGAGCGGCAGCGCGCCACCGCCTCGTCGACCTCGTCCGGCCGCGACACCACCCGCATCCCGCGCCCGCCGCCCCCGACCACCGCCTTCACCACCGCGACGCCGCCGGGCCCGAGGGACGCGAGAAACGCGCGCACCTCGTCCGCGCCGACCGGAGCGGTCGACCCTGGCAACACCGGGACGCCCTGCTCCGCCGCCGTCGCACGGGCCCGCAATTTGTCGCCGAAGAGCTCGAGCAACTCCGGCCGCGGGCCGACGAACGCGATGCCGGCATCCGCGCACAGGCGGGCAAAGCCGGCGTGCTCGGACAGGAACCCCCAGCCGGGGTGAACCGCGTCGCAGCCGGCGTCGCGCGCCACGGCCACCAGCTGCGCGGCGTCGAGGTAGGCCGCCGGGCCGTCGCCATCGAGCGCGCGTACGTCGGGCACGTGGCGCACGTGCGGCGCGTCGGCGTCGTCCCGCGCGTGGACGGCGACGGCGTGGATGCCCAGCTCGGCCGCCGCCCGCGCGACGCGTACGGCGACCTCGCCGCGGTTGGCGATGAGAAGGCGCGTTGGAAGCACTAGCCGCCATCCGCCCAGAAGGCCTCGACGTGCTCGAGGTCCCAGACGAACTCGTGCACCTCGACCGCGCGGCCGCCCGCGAAGCGGATGCGCAGGCACGTCGGGTTGTCGAGGACGCGCCCGTCCGGACGCCGGCCATGACCTCGAAAGAAGACGACCCCCTCGCGGTCGTCGGCGAGGACGCCCTCGACATTTAGCCGGAAGGTGCCCTCTGTGAGGGCGAGCACGCGTCCCAGGAACGCGAGGATGGCGTCGTGACCGGTGTGGTCGCCGGCGAGCGCCCCGCGCCGGCCCGGGAAATGCCAGGTGGCGTCGGGCGCGAAGGCCGCCCGAATCGCGTCGACATCGCCGGCCCGGAAGGCGTCGAACAGCGCGCGGATGCGCGCCACGTTCGGGTGGGCGGGCCGCACGAGGGCCGGCGCCCGGTCGGCGACGAGCGCCACGAGCGGCCCCAGCTTGGGCGGCGACGCCTCCAGCGTCACGCGCACGCCGTGCCCGTCGATCGCCTCGGAGCACACGGGCCCGATCGACGCGACGACGATCCGATTCAGCGCCGCACGCAGCGCCTCCGCGTCGGGCGCGATCCGAAAGAGGTGCGCCACCTGCACCGCGCTGGTGAACACGGCCACGTCCAGCGCGCCCGCGACGAGCCCGGCGGCGGCGCGGTGCAACGGCCCGACGTCCTCGGGGAGGGCCCAGCGGTAGACCGGCACGCGGAGCGCGCGGAGCCCGCGTGCCGCGATCGCGTCGAGCAAGGCGGTGGGCGGGGCGCCGTACTCCTGCACGGCCACCAGGCTTCCCGGGGGCAGCGACAAACCGTCGAGCACGGCCAGCGCTTCGCGCCAGGTGTGGGGCGCGGGCACCGGGCGGGCGCCGGCCACGTCCAGCTCGCGCAGCGCCGCCAGCGGCTTCGGGCCTCGCGCCACGACGGGGACGCGGCGCAGGCCGTCCAGGAGGCGGGGCGCCGCATCGCCCGCTGCCGCAGCCATGGCCCGGGTGCCGACGCCGGTCAGCAGGATCACCGCACCGAGGTCGCCGCGGTCGAAGTGGTCGATCAGCGCCTGCGTCGGACCACGCTCCGGGAGCTGCGCCTCGCGGAGTGCGGGCGCGCTCACGAGGGAGGCGCCGTGTCGGGCGAAGAGCTTCGCCATCTCGTCCGCGCGTCGCGCCTCGAAGGCGACGATCCGGACCCCGTCGAGTGCCGCCGGATTCATGCGGCACCCTGGTCGGCGACGGGGGAGCCTGTCAACCCGACGCGCGCTTGCTCGCGGTGCCCGGTCGGGACAGTTTGCCCCGATGAGTACGCCGTCCCGCGACCTCCGCGCGCTCGCCCGCGGGCTCCGTCCACTGATCGAGGCCGAGGTGGCCGCGGCCGACCAGGCGCTGACGCTCAGCCGGCCGCTCGTCGACGCCTTCGCACGGACGGGCCTGCTGCACCTGATGGTGCCGCGGGACTTCGGGGGCGACGAGGCGGACCCCAGCACCATCCTCGACGTGTTCGCCGACGTCACCCATGCCGACGGGTCGGTCGGGTGGACGCTGATGGCGAACGCCAGCTCGACCGCCTACGTGTCGTTCCTCGACCGCGCGGCCGGCGCCGCGATGGTGCAGGGCGAGCCCTACGGCTGCTCGGCCGGCATGTACTCGCCCATGGGGGGACAGGCCCACAAGGAGGGCGCCACCTTCCGCGTCACGGGCAACTACCAGTTCGGCAGCGGCTGCGCGCACGCGACGTATTTCGGCGGCGGCGGGTTCGAGTACGAGGACGGCAACATGGCGCCGCTCGACCCGGTCACCGGCTTTCCGGCGATGCGCTGCTACTACGTGCCCCGCGATCGCGTCGAGCTACGCGGCAACTGGGACACGCTGGGGCTCCGGGGCACCGGCAGCTTCGACTACCACGTGCCGGAGCAAGTGGTGGAGGAGGGATGGACGTTCCCGCTCCTCCAGGCGGAGGTGCGGACCGGCGGGCCGCTCTTTCACCTCGGCCCGATCGCGCTGGCCGGCCTCGGCCACGCCGGCTGGGCGATCGGTCTCGGCCTACGAGCGCTCGACGAGATCGAGGACGTCGTGAAGGGCGGGCGCATGCGCCTCGGCCAGACCATGTTGAAGGACCAACAGGTCTTCCAGCGCGAGCTGGGCGTGCAGCGCCAGGCGATGCGCGCGGTCACGCTCCTGGCGCACGACAGCTTCGGCCGGGCGTACGACTGGGTGTCGCAGGGCAATCCCCTCACGAAAGGCGTGCTCGACGACACCCGGGCGGCCACGAGCTGGGTGACGCGCGTCGCGGAGGAGGCCGTGCTCTTCGCCTACCGGAACGCGGGGAGCGTCGGACTCCGCAACCCGAGTCGCGTGCAACGGTGCCTGCGCGACATGCTCACGGGCGGGCGCCACGTGTTCGTCGACGACAAGAACTTCGAGGACGCCGTCCAGCCACGCCTGAGCTGAAGCGCCCTCACCTTGCGCGCCGCTCCCTGCGATCGCACTCATTGCAGGTAGCCGAGCGCTTCGAGCGCGCGGCGGCGCTCGGGGTCCACCGGGGCGGCAGGCGGTTCCTTGGTCAGACGGCCGCCGACGACGTCGCACGAGCGCCGCAGGCCGTCGATGTAGATGGCGCCGAGCTTTGCGAGCGCCGGCTGCTCCGCGGCCAGATCATGCTGCTGGTCCGGATCGGAGTCGACGGCGTAGACGGCGACCCGGTCTCCCTGCGCGATCCAGGTGTGTCCTCCCATGCGCAGCAGCGTCTCACGGATGTTCAAGAACAGGTTCTCGGCAAACGCCATGGGAACACGCGGGGCCGGACGGCCTTCGAGAAGCGGGGCGAAGCTGGCGCCGCGGAAGCTGGCGGGCTGCGGGACGCCGGCCAGCTCGAGGATGGTCGGGGCCAGGTCGACGAGGGAGACGATGTCGGGAACACGGCGACCGCCGGTGGCCAAGCGCGGGTGCCGCATGACCAGCGGGACATCCACCTGCTCGCGGTAGACCGTGTACCCATGGCCGAACTGGCCGTGCTCCCAGAACTCCTCGCCGTGGTCCGACGTGATGACGACCAGGGTGTTCTCGAGGATGCCACGGCGCTCGAGCGCCCGCAGAAAACCGCCCAGCAGCTCGTCCGTGTAGCGGAGTCCTTCGTCATACGCCGCCGCAAACCAGTCCGCCTGCCCGCCCTCCGGGCCGGGCGCCCAGCGCCCCGCCACGTGCGGCGGCACCTTGTAGACCGCGTGCGGCTGGTAGGTGTGCAGGAAGAAGAAGAACGGCCGGTTCGCATGCGCGTCGATCCACGATCGCGCGTGGGCGATCCCCTCGGGGAAACGGCCGAGCGGCGCGGCCGCGTCGGGCAGGAGTTCGCGATAGCGGTCGAATCCCCGGTCGAAGCCCATGTCGGGGTCGATCAAGCCGTCCTCGGTTACGGCGCCCGTGGCCCAGCCGGCGGCCGCGAACGCCTCGGCGAGCGTGGTGACCGTGGGCGGCAGACGCATGCCGGGCCCTAGGACGCGATGCGCGCAGGGATGCAGTGCGGTCAGCATCGACATGTGCGACCCCGCGGTCGACGGGAACGTCGACGTCGCGCGTTCGAAGATCACTCCCTGCGCTGCGAAGGCATCCAGCAGCGGCGACGTCTCGCGGTGATACCCGTGGAGACTCAGGTGATCCGCACGCACCGTGTCGAGCGAGATGAGGAGGACGTTCGGCTGCGGACGATCGTCCCGGTCGGGAGCGATCAGCACGGGCGCGCCCCACACCGGGAAGCCGAGGGGCGCGCCGTCCCCTTCGGTGACCGCGTCGAGCACGATCGCCGTCTCGCGGCCGGCGAAGCTGCTCAGGTCGACCTCGGCGCCCAGCCACCCCCGGGCGGCGATCCGGCGCACGGGGTCGATCCGTCGCGACCACACGACGGTGCCGGTCGCACCGGGCGGCCCTGCCCGAACGCGAAACGTCGTCGGAGGGCTGGGCCCACTCCATCCCGGCACCGCAACGCCGAAGGAGACGACGAGCCCCTCCCCCGCGCGCGGGACGAGCGGCTCGAGTTCGACCACCGCACTCGTTCGCGCGCCCGACCAGGCATGCACGACCGCGAGCGCCCGGCGGCCACGATCGAGGGGACCCAACCGTACGGGGACGTGCTCCGGAAACGACGACACGTAGACGGCCTCCTGCGGCACCCCGCGAACGGCTGCCGTTCCATCCGCAGCGCCCAAGACGCGAAAGTCCCGATAGACGCTCGGCTGCGCGTCGCCGACCGGGACACCGCTGGCGGCGAGCGAGGGCAGGTCGGCCAGAAGCTGCGCGACCCGCCGCGCGCCGGCCGTCGCGACGAGGCGCGCTTCCGCGCTCCCGCTCCGCAGTGTGAGCACTTCGGGCACGAGCAGCGCGGGCCCGTCGGCGACGGGACCACGGTCGTCGAGCGTGCCGCTCGTGTCGAGCCGCATGCGCACCACCGCGCTCCGCGGCACCGTCACGGTCGACGCCGCAACCAGCCGCCGCTCGGGACACCCCGACGCCGGGCGCGTCTCGCCACCCGGCTCGAGCGCGCAGTGCGTGAACGACGCCTCGACAGCGGCCGGTCGACGCACGGACAAGCGCGCGCCGGCGGTGTCGGCGCCGAGGACGCCGAGGGCGAGCATCCCGGCCTGGAAAGAGCGTATCCGCACGACGTCCGCAGTCCTTCCCGGTCGCCCCGTGGGCTACGTTCGCGGGGCGAGACCCGTCAAGACGCGGCGTGGCAGCCGGCGCGCCGACGTGGCGGAACCGCCCGGCGGCAGCGTCACGTGCGTACGGCGCCCCGCAGGGGCGAGCGTCTCGCCGAACTGGGCTGGAGCCCGCAGCCCATCGTGGGCATCGGCATTCGCCGCCTGATCGGGGCACGGCTGCAGGCGGAATCGGGACGCAGCAGATGAGAATTCGAAAGGGCGATGTGCCGGTCAAGCCCTGGGCGAGAGCAGCACGTGTGACCGCGCCTCGTTCAGCCCGCCTTGCTACCTGCGGCGCCCGCTGGTGGCGATCGCCGCCGCCAGCTCGCGCGCGAACCGCGCCAGCGCCCGGTTGAGCGCCGTCACCGCCGCGTCGCCCCCGGAGCCGGTGCCTGGCTCCGTGATCACCGACTTGCCCTGCGCGACGACGGCGCCCGATTCCGGCTCCCGAATGCTCCAGTCGGCGGTCAACATGGCGGTGCCGGCCGCGTCGGTCTCGAACGCCCTGACGTCGACGCGCACGGCGGCATCCAGGGGCTTGCTGACCCGCCAGGGATAGTCGGCCACGATCGCCCCGCCGAGCGCCTGGGAGAGGTCCTCGTTGAGCGGCGCGGATGAACTGCTTGCGCAGCGGCTCGGCCCACCGCTCGCCCTCGGCATACTCGATGCGCGTGCCGTCGACGCGCGTCACGAGACCGGGACGGCTCAGATAGCCTGGAATGGTGACCGGTCCGAGGCCGACGCTGAGACCGCCGGCCAACTGCACCGGCGCGTCGGCGACGGCGGCGAGCGTGTAGTAACGGGTACGGTCGGGACGCGCCCGGAAAAGGCAGCCGGACAGGCTGGTGGCCAGCAGGAGGGCGACCACGGCTGCGCGCTCGTGGTGCCTCATGGTTTCGGCCTCCCGGTCAGGATCGCGTTGGGGTTGCGATCGAGGTAGTCCGCCAGATCGCGGAAGGTGCGCGCGGTCTCGCCCAGCTCGGCGAGGGTGCTGGTCAGCTCGACCACGAGCGGCGCATCGGGATCGAGGAAGGAGTGGGCGCGCGTCAAGGTCTGATCGAGCTGCGGCTCGAGCCGGCGCAGGACATGCTCGAGGGTGGCGAGGGAGGCGCGCGCCTGGACCACCGTGGTGTCGAGGCCCTTGAGCGTGTTCCCGAGGTCCGGCTCGAGCGAGTCGGTCGCCTTACGCACCGAGGCCAGCGTGTCGCGCAGCGCGGCGAGCGTGTCCTCGATCTTGGGCGAGCGGGCGAGCTTGTCCACGCCGTCGAGGGTGCTGCGGGCGGAGGCCATCAGGCCCTCCAGGTCGAGCGTCTCCACCCGCTTCATCACCGTGTCGAAGGTCTGCATGGCCCGCTCGATGGTGGTGGGCATGGCGGGGACTTCGAGTATGTCGGGCTGCCCCGCGAGCTCGAACACGAGAGGCGAGTCCGGAAAGAAGTCCAGGCCCACGTAGAGCACGCCGGTGACGAAGCTCTCGGTTTGGAGCTGGGCGCGGAGCCCGGCGGCGATCAGCTCGTCGAGACGCTGGCGATCGAGGCGCCAGGGCCGCCCCTGGTATCCGGAGACCGTATCGACGTCGATCGTGTACCAGACCGGGATGCGAATGTCGGCCAGCGATGCGCCCGGCAGGCCCAGCTTGATGCCTGACACCGACCCGACCGGCACGCCCCGGAACTTGACCGGCGCGCCCAGCACCAGACCCTTCACCGACCCCGCGAAATACGTGACCAGCTTGATCTCGTGGCGGAAGAAGCTTCCCGAGCCGAACACCAGGAGGGCGGCGACGGCCAGCGCCGCAGCGCCCAGCACGAAGGCGCCGACCAGCAGCGGATTGCCTCGGCGGCCGCGGCTCACGGCTGCGCTCCCGGCCGCGCTTCCTCCCCACCGCGGGTGAGGAACTGGTGGACGCGCTCGTTCGGGGGATGGTCGCGCAGCGCGCGGGGATTACCGTGCGCGGTCATGGTGCGAACCTCCGTGTCGAGAAAGATACAGTCGTCCCCGATCGAGAAGATGCTGGGCAACTCGTGCGACACCATCACCACCGTGGCGCCCAGGCTGTCACGCAGCGACAAGATCAGGTCGTCGAGCAGCCGCGAGCTGATTGGGTCGAGCCCGGCCGACGGCTCGTCGAAGAAGAGCACCTCGGGATCGAGCGCGATGGCGCGTGCGAGAGCGGCGCGCTTCTGCATGCCGCCGCTGATCTCGGACGGGTAGTGGTCCTCGAAGCCGCGCAACCCGACCAGCGCCAGCTTGACCTGGGCGACCTGCCGGATCTCCGCCGGGGAGAGATCGGTGAACTGCCCGAGGGGCAGACCGACGTTCTCCGCCAGGGTCATCGCGCTCCACAGGGCGCTGCCCTGGAAGGTGATGCCGAACCGGCTGCGCAGCTCGTCCCGTTTCTCCTCCGGGGCGGCGGTGAAGTCGACGTCGCCGTACCATACCGACCCCTTCGCCGGCTCGTTGAGGCCGATCAGGTGGCGGAACAGCGTGCTCTTCCCGCACCCGCTGCCCCCCATGATGAAGAAGATGTCGCCGCGCTGCACGGTGAAGGCGAGGTCGCGCATGACGACGAAGTCACCGAACGCCATGGTGAGGTCCTTGACGCCGATGTGCATGTCTTTGGCCTCGGCCACGTCAGATTCCGAGCACGTTCGTGACGACGGCCAGGATGCCGTCGAGGGCAATGATCCAGACGATGCCGAGCACCACGGCCGAGGTCGCCGCCAGCCCGACCGCCGCCGCGTCGCGGCCACAGGTCACGCCGCGCATGCATCCCGCGATCGCCACCAGGACGCCGAAGAGCAGGCTCTTGCCGACGCCGATGCCGATGTCCGTCAGGCCGATCGCTCCCCTGGTCTCCTGCCAGTACAGCATGGGCCCCTGGCCCAGCATGCCGATCCCGACCGCCGCGCCGCCCAGCATGCCGATCACGTCGGCGTAGCAGCAGAGGAGCGGCATCATGAGGGAGAGGGCCAGCATGCGCGGCAGAACCAGGAAGTCCATGGGCGGCACCGCCATGGTGGAGAGTGCCTCGATCTCCTGGTTCACCTGCATGGTGCCGAGCTCCGCGGCGAAGCCGGAGCCGGTGCGTCCCGCCATGATGATCCCCGTCATGATGGGCGCCAGCTCGCGCACGGTGGCGATGGCGACCAGATCGGCCACGTAGATGCTGGCGCCGAAGCGTTCGAGCTGCACGGCGCCGACGAAGGCGATGATGAGGCCGACCAGGAAGTTGATCAGCGTGACGATGCCCAGCGCGTTGGGCCCGCTCTCCTGCAGCACGATCATGACGTCGCGCCACTGGAAGACCGCCGCGCCGCGGAGAAAGCGCCCGAACGACAGCGTGGCCTCGCCCAGGAACCGGGTCGCCGCCTTCGTCCCCTCCCATGCGCCTTGCGCCGCGGTGCCGACACGCGCCAGCCACGGCGGTGGCGGCGCCGCACGGGCATCGGTCTTCTCGGGCACCGCGGTGGCCAGCGCCAGGAGGCGTTGCAGTCCTGCGGGCAGGCCGTCGGGTCGGATCGCGATCGTGCGCTGTGTGCACAGCGTGGCGATCCGGTCCAGCACGGCGAGGCCCGAGCTGTCCCACGCGGTGAGCCCGGTGGTGTCGAAGCTGACTGTGCGGGGCGACGGCGGGGCGGCAAGCGCCTGCTCGACCGGCGCCGTCGAGGGCAAACCGTCGCGCAGGCGCCACTTGCCGGCGAGTCGCACCACCAGGGTGTCGCCGTCGCGGCGTGTGTCGAGCGTCGCCGTCGCTGGCACTGCGCTGGCTGCGGATGCCCTCATATGGTCTCCCCAGCAGACCGGACTTCGCGTTTCTCGCCGCCGATCGGAAGCGCCGCTGGGTGTCGTGCACGCGCTTGCCGTCCCGCGGCCCTGTCGGTTGGCCGGTGAACAAGGCGCCGAGTCCGACGACGACACGCTGGCGCGCCTTCTCGCCGCCAAGCGAGGTACGCTGTGCGAGCGCGTGCGTCAAGTGTTCGCCACAACCGACGAAGTCCGCCCGGTCGCATTCGCGTCCTACCGCTTCGGCAGCGCCTTCCTGCATGCCGGTTTCGCTGCCTGAGGTTCGTGGACGATGGCGCCACCGGCAGGCGGGGACGAACCGTCCACGCGCATGCGGTCGCGACATCGGCTCGTCCCTTCGGGGCCATGTCGCTGGGCAGCCCGTGCCTGCCGCCCGCTGCAGGCGCAGACTCGTCCGGCGGCGCTAGCGGGGGTGACGACGCGGCCGTCAGCCCGGCGGCACGAGGTCAGCGATTGACGGAGCCCCCGTCTGGTCGCTAGCCTCGGCAACTGCCTTGCTGCGGAATGCCCGGGGGTGCCATCCGGGCTGAAGCAGAGCCGATGCTTTCATGATGCAGGCAATCCCCCGTCGCATCGAAGGACAACGGGGCCACCGGCTCACCGAGCGTTCCGCGAGCAGACGGTCGCATGCGTTGGTACGGGTCGCCTTGGTGCTCTGCGTGCTACTCGTCCTCTGGTCGGCGGCTCTGGCCGCCTCGCCCGCTGCCGAATCCAACGCGGAGGACCTCCATCCGCTCCGGCCCGCCGACACGACGAGCCCCCAGGCGACGCTGCAGGGCTTCCAGGAGCACATGCGGGAAGTGGTGCGGGGGTGGCACGCCCGTCTGCCGCCCGCCGACCTCGATCGTGTGATCTCCAAGGCGTTGGACGCTCTCGACTTGAGCGGACTTCCGCCATCCGAGCGCGTGGACCAGGGTGCGGAGCGGGCCATCATTCTGCTGGACATTCTCGGCCGCATCGAGCTGCCGCCGCTCGCTGAGATTCCCGACGCTGCGGCCGTCGAGGCCAGCGCCCTGCACCGATGGACCATCCCGGACACCGAGATCACCATCGCCCGCACCGAAGAGGGCCCGGAGGCCGGCCGTTTCCAGTTCACCTGGCCCACCGTGCAGCAGCTCCCGGCATTCTACGAGCTCGCCAATCGCCTCCCGCCCAAGCGGGACTCCCTGGCCGGGTTCTACGAGGAATGGTCTTATGCGCCCGGCCCCTGGGTCCCCTCGGGCTGGACGACGAACCTGCCCGAGTTCGCCTACGTCGTCGTCTGGCATCAGCGGCTCTGGCAGTGGTTGGCGGCGTTTGCTGCGCTGGCGCTCACGGCAGCCGTGATCGTGCTGGCGTACCGCGTCGCTCGAAAGATCGATCGGGCTCGCGGCGACGGCGGGCGGACAGGTCATTTCGCGCGGCTGGTCGCCACGGTCTTCACGATCGCGCTTCTCCAGCTCGCCACCCGCCTCCTCGACGACGCCGTCAACTTGACCGGGCAGCGCCTGTTCGTGGTGAACGGCGCCCTACGTGTCGTGCTCTACGTCGCCGTCGGTTGGCTGATCCTGTTCGGCCTGGACGCCCTCGGCGCCGCCGTCATCCGCCTGCGGGATTCTCGTCCAAGCAGCATCGATGCGCATCTGGTGCGGGTCGTCGGGCGCCTGCTCGCCATCGTCACCGTCGTCTGCCTGATCGTGTGGGTGGCCGAGTCGTTCGGCATCCCGGCGACGCCGCTGATCGCCAGCCTCGGCGTCGGCGGCCTCGCCATCGCGCTGGCCGTGCGGCCCACGCTCGAGAACGTCATTGGCGGCTTGATCCTCTTCGCCGACAAACCGGTCCGCGTCGGCGACTTCTGCCAGTACGGCGACGCCGTCGGCACGGTCGAGGAGATCGGCCTGCGGTCGACGCGGATCCGCTCCCTGGAGCGGAGCACCGTCACCATTCCCAACGCCGAGTTCTCCCATATGCAGCTGGACAACTTCTCGAAGCGGGACCTGCGGCTGCTGAACATCGTGCTCCAGCTTCGGTACGAGACGACGGCCGAGCAGATGCGCTGGATCCTCGCCACACTGCGCGAGCTCCTGCTCGGCCATCCAATGGTCATCCCGGAGCCGGCACGGGTCCGCCTGGTCGACTTCGGCGCCTACTCGAAGAACGTCGAGATGTTCGCCTACCTCCGCTGCCAGGATCAGGACGCCTTCCTCGCCATCAAGGAGGACCTCCTGCTGCGGATCGAGGACGTCATCGAACAGGGGGGCAGCGGCTTCGCCTTCCCCTCGCAGACGGCCTACTTCGCCCGGGACGGGGGCCTGGACGCAGAGCGCCGGGACGCTGCCCAGGCCCAGGTCGGCCAGTGGCGCGCGCGCGGCCGCCTCCCGTTCCCGGACTTCGAGGCGAACGAGCGCGACCGGCTGAAGGACGTGCTCGACTACCCGCCGAGGGGCTCGCCGCACTACGAGCCGCCCCGGCCCGCCGTCGAGCGGGAGGTCGCGAGGGTGTCGTCAACCTTCGCGGTGGAGGATCTGGCAGATCTTCCCGCACTGGTCGCGAAGCTGCGGGGCGGAAATGCGCTTGCTCAGCACCTCTCGATCCAGCTCTCGGCCGAGACGCAAGAGCTGCTGTCGCGCTACGAAGGGGGCGCGGACGCAGCTCTGAAGAAGGCGCTCGTCCGGGAGCTGAACGCCGTGATCCGTGGCCCGTCCCTCTACGACGAGGATCGCTTCGACAAGGTCGATCTCGCCCCGGAGACCGAGGCGCTGCTCGGGCGGGCGCCGGAGGGCGAGGATCTGCGGCGCCTCAACCTGCTGCTGCTGCAGGACGCCTACCCGGCGGAGCTGTCGCGCCGGAAGGTCGTGGCGAGGTGAGGCGCAGGTGCGCGCAGCCGCGACAACGGTTCAGGCACCGCGGCTCGCCGCACAGCGCGAGCCGCTCATCCGCGATGGAGCAGCCGACATCGCCAACGCCGCCCCGCACGAATTCGGTGATCCGCACCGGTCTCCGGGGCCGTGGTTCTCCGCTGCCCGTGCCTGAGCGGTAGGTGGTACAGATGGATTACCGTCGGAAGTTCGTCATCGAGCCCGGGCAGAAGGTGCGGCTGCGCAGGATCGATCCTGCCTACACCGGGAAGCACGAGTCGCGCGAGGCGGCGCTGCCGAGAATCCAGGAGCACCTCGCGCGGCTCACCGCGCTCCAGTACCTGCTCTATGCGGACGGCAACCAATCGCTCCTGGTCGTCCTGCAGGCGCTCGACGCGGGCGGCAAGGACGGCGTGGTGCGCCACGTGTTCAACGCCATGAACCCGCAGGGCACGTCGGTGTTCGGTTTCAAGCAGCCGAGCAAGGTGGAGGCGGCGCACGACTTCCTCTGGCGGGCGCACCAGCGCACGCCCGGGAGGGGGGAGGTCGTCATCTTCAACCGCTCGCACTACGAGGACGTGCTCGTGGTGCGGGTCCACAAGCTGCTGCCGAAGTCGGTCTGGTCGAAGCGCTACGAGCTCATCAACGACTTCGAGAAGATGCTCCACGAGAACGGGACACGCATCGTGAAGCTCTATCTCCACATCAGCCCGGAAGAGCAGCTCGCCCGCTTCCACGAGCGGCTCGAGGATCCCGCGCGCCAGTGGAAGATCAGCGAGTCCGACTACTCGGAGCGCGAGCTGTGGCCCGCCTACGTCGAGGCGTTCGAGGAGGCCATGGAACGGACGAGCACGCGGCACGCGCCGTGGTACGTCATCCCCGCCAACCACAAGTGGTTCCGCGACCTCGCGATCTCGGCGATCATCGCCGACACGATGGATGAGATGGGGCTCCGGCTGCCGCCGACGCGGGTGGACGTCGCGGAGATGCGGCGCAAGTATCACGCCGCCGCGCTGGAGCAGGCGCGCCGGGACGGGCGGCGGGCGGGACGCAAGAGGAACTAAGGCCACATCCCCCTGATCACGCGCGGGCCGCACTCCTGGCGGAGGGGCCGGAGGACGCCGGCTCCCGGCTTGGCGAGGGGACGGTACCCTGCAGGACGCCTCCTCGGCGGAGCTGTCCCACAGGAAGGTCGTGGCGAGGCGACGACCACGCGGTCCGCCGTGTCGAGGAACGGCCGGCAGCGTTCGCCACGCGCGGCTACTTCGCGATGGTGATGGGGATACTCGCATCCTGGACCGCCTGGACGGTCGTCTGGAAGAGGACGTTGAGGATGGCGAACGACTGTCGGTCCCAGCGGGTGTCGTTCACGCTGTAGTGCTTGCTCCGATACTCGATCGACGGGACGTTGCCGCTGGGGCCCGAGCCGGTGACGTTGATCTTGAGCGTGAACGGGGGGCTCGGTGCGGTCTCCTGGAGCCAAGGGTTCGGGGGGACCTCGTAGCCCTCGTCGAGATCGATGCCCAGTGCGAGGAAGCCGAGAATCTGCATCAGGCTCCGCAGCTTGATCGCCCCCTCGAGCGCCACGCCGCTCGCTGGGTGGAGGGAGAGGTGAACGAAGCCGGCAGGATTCCTCTTGATCCGCTCGTTCAGCTGGAAGCGCTCCAGGTCGGTGAGCGACATCGGGTCGACGTTGGTCACGATGACGCGACCCGCCTCGAGCCGCGTCAGTTCGAAGCCGCCATCGGCCTTCTGGCGCCACCGCAGGCCCTTGTCGAAACCGTTGTTGATGTCCTCGGCGCGCGGGATGGCCCTCAAGTCGGCAACGAGAATGTCTTCGAAGACGAGGGCGCGAACGAACAGCTGCCGGGATTCGTTGAGCGCCTGGAGAATCGAGGCGATCCGGCGGAACTCCTCGTACTCCTGCGGGCGCCGGGGGTCGTTCTCGATGAAACGTACGAAGCGGCCGTCCTCGGCCTGGACCTCGATGCCGGCCGCCATGATTCGCATGGCCTGGTCGATGCGGGTGCCCTGGAACACGACGAACTCGAACGTGCTGTCCGGGAACGGTGTTGCGATGCGCTTGGTGAACTCTTCGCCTGTGATGGGCAGGATGCTGAAGGTAGGATTCTCCGAGGAGCTGGCGCCGATGTTGATATCGAGGAAGTTGGACTTGGCCGCCTGGGTGAGCTGGCCACCGGCCCCGGCCGTCGTCGTCCAGTCGAAAGTCGCGGCGATGCTGGAGGTGGTGGTGAAGTGCACCGATTCGCCGTGGTGCAGGCGGGCGATGTTGAGGAGGAGCAGCTTCTCGTCGAGGGACTTGGCGACCTCGTCGTAGCTCAGCACCTGCCGCTCCAGCACCGGTGGCCCGAGACAGCCGGCCAGAAGCAAGGCGAGCGAGACGAGGCCCAACGGGAGCGCCATGCATCGATCATGCATCGTTCCCACGATCCCCGACCGTCCCGCGCGTCGGCGATCGCATCCACTCCCCTCCGAGCAACCCTCCAGCATGGCCTGGAGCGGTGTGCCTGGTGCACACACCGCTTCGTTACTCTCTTACTGCAACGCGGATGGGAGGTAAAAGACCGGATCGCGGCTCCGCCCGTTGTGGCGATGCCACATGGCCCACACCGGCCCGCGCCGGCAGAGGAGGGCGCGCGCAGTCCGCAACGGACTTGAACGAGGCGCAGCCGCCTGCGAAACATCGGGACATGGCGACGCCCGCGATCGGGGACCCGGCGTCCCGATCCGCTGCAACGAACACGGCGCCACGCGCGGTCGAGCGTTTCGCCGAGCGGGGCTGGATCCCGCGGCCGCTCGTCCGCCTGGGCATCCGCCGGATGATCGGGGATCGGCTCGACGCCGAATCCCGCCGCGACCCGACAGCGCGGCGCCGCGAGCTGCTCGCCGCCATGCGCGCCGCGCCGATCGCGATCCACACGTCGGACGCGAACGTGCAGCACTACGAGGTGCCGGCTGCCTTCTTCCAGCACGTGCTCGGCCCGCGGCTCAAGTACAGCGCCTGCTTCTGGCCCGACGGCGTCCACACGTTGGCCGCGGCCGAGGAGGCGATGCTCGC
This sequence comes from uncultured delta proteobacterium, assembly GCA_963851365.1. Classification (GTDB taxonomy): domain Bacteria; phylum Desulfobacterota; class Binatia; order DP-6; family DP-6; genus CAVQLX01. The sequence continues at coordinate 93,784 of CAWKPA010000006.1, forward strand.
ACTCACCTGCGAACGCGCCGGTATCGCCGACGGCCAGCATGTGCTCGACCTGGGCTGCGGCTGGGGCTCCCTCACCAGATGGCTCCTGGAGCGGTACCCGCACTGCCGCGTCACGGCGGTCTCGAACTCGGCGTCGCAGCGCGCCTGGATTGCCGCCGATCTCGCCGCCCGCGGGCTCGCGGACCGCGCGACGCTGGTCACGGCCGACATGAACCGCTTCGACCCCGCACGCCGCTTCGACCGCGTCTGCTCGATCGAGATGTTCGAGCACATGCGGAACTGGGAAGTGCTGCTCGGGCGGATCGCCGCCTGGATCGAGCCGGACGGACGGCTCTTCGCCCACGTGTTCGCCCACCGGACCTTCGCCTACCCATACGAAGTCGACGGCGACGGCGACTGGATGGCCCGCCACTTCTTCACCGGCGGCCTGATGCCGGCGCACGACCTCTTCGCCGCCTTCGACCGCGACCTGGCGGTGGAGGCCTCGTGGCAGGTGGCGGGCCCACACTACGCCCGCACCTGCGAAGCGTGGCTCGCGAACCTCGACGCCGCACGCGACGCCGTGCTGCCGGTGCTCGCGGCAACCTACGGGCCGGCAGCCGCAGCGCGCTGGCTGAACCGCTGGCGCCTCTTCTTTCTCGCCTGCGCCGAGCTGTTCGCCTTCGGGGGCGGCGACGAGTGGCTCGTGTCGCACCACCGGTTGCGGCTGGTCAGCCGAACATGCTGAAACGCGCCCCCATGGGGACGAACGACGGCGCCTGCGACTACGGGCCACTGGCGGGGCTGATCGGCACCTGGACCGGCGACAAGGGCGTCGACGTGGCCCCCGAGCCGGAGGGGGAGTCGCGCAGCCCCTACTTCGAGACCATCACTTTCGAGGCGGCCGGCGACGTCACCGACGAGAACGATCTGGCCCGCACGCGGTGACCGTCGTGGGCGGCGGCCGTGCGGCCGATCCGCACCGCGCCGCCCTCGCGGCGATCGCCGTCGCGGTCCTGGTGTGGTCGCTCAGCAACGTCGCCATCAAAGCGACGAGCGTCACCGGGCTGGTGGCCTCGTTCTGGAGGTTGTGGATCGCCGTGCCTGTGCTCTGGGTCGCCGTGCTGGCGACGCCGTCGGCCCGCGCCGAGCTGGGCGTCGGGTTCCGGCAGGCCAGCCTGGTCGGCGGCCTGCTCTTCGGGCTGCACCAGATCCTGTTCTTCAGCGCGCTCAAGCTGACCAGCGTGGCGACCGTGTCCATGATCGGCGCGTTGCAGCCGGCGCTCGTGCTGGTGGTGGCCGGACCGCTCTTCGGCGAACGGATCACCCGCGCGACGGCGGCGTGGACCGCCGTCGCGCTCGCCGGCACGCTGCTGGTGGTCCTCGGCGGCACGAGCGTTCCCGGGCGGACGCTGGCGGGCGACCTCATCGCCGCGGCCAACCTGGTGGTCTTCACCGCCTATTTCCTCGCCTCCAAGCACCTCCGCGCGCGCGTCCGGGCGCTCGCCTATGTCTGCGGCCTCACGTCGGTGGCGGCGGTCGTCGTGGGCGCCGCGGCGCTGGCGCACGGCGAGACGCTCGGCAGCCCGCACGGAGCCGACTGGGCGCTCCTCGGCTTCATCGCACTCGTCCCGGGGACCCTGGGGCACCTGCTGATCAACTGGGCGCATCCCCCCGCGCCCGCGATGATCAGCTCGGTGATGCTGCTCGGCGTACCGGTGCTGTCGCCGCTGTTGGCAACCGCGCTGCTGGCGGAGCCGCTGGGCGCCCTCCAGCTCGCCGGCGGCGCCGCGGTGTTGCTCGCCGTCGGACGGCTCGTCACGATGCCGCCACGCACCGACCTGGCGGAAGGCGTTGCCGAAGCGGACGCGCCCTGAGGACGACTCGCGCCACACGAGCTGGCCCGCTAGGCTTCCGTTCCATGTCGCCCGCCGAAGTGGAGACGCTGCGCGCGCTGGCCGTGCGCCTCGCCGCCCAGGCGGCGGCGGTGCACCGGGCCGGGCTCGGGCGCAACCTCCAGGTGGAAACCAAGGGCTCGCCGACCGACCATGTGAGCGAGGTCGACCGCGACGCCGAACGGCTCGTCGTGGACGGTATCGCGGCGGCGCGGCCGCACGACGGCATCCTGGGTGAGGAAGGCAGCGCGCGGCCCGGCACGTCGGGCGTGCGGTGGATCGTCGACCCGCTCGACGGCACCACCAACTACCTCTACGGCTTCCCCGCTTGGTCGGTGTCGATCGGCGTCGAGGTCGACGGCATACCCACGGTCGGCGTCGTGCACGATTCGGTCCACGACCTCTGCTACGCCGGCGTGCGCGGCGGCGGCGCGACGTGCAACGGGCGGCCGACCCGCGTGCGCCCCTGCGCCGATCTCCGCATGGCGCTGGTCGCCACGGGCTTTCAATACCGCGCGACCGTCCGCGCTCGGCAGGCGGCGACGCTGGCGGCCGTGCTGCCGGCCGTGCGCGACGTCCGCCGCGGCGGATCGGCGGCGCTCGACCTGTGCTGGGTGGCGGCGGGCCACGTCGACGCGTTCTACGAGGCGGCGCTCGCGGAATGGGACGTCGCCGGGGGGATGGTGGTCGCTGAGGCCGCCGGCGCCGAGATCCGCCGGATCGAGGTTCCGGACGGTCCGTCGCCCTTGGTGGTCGCGACACACCCGGGATTGATGACCGCACTCCTCGACCTGCTGCACGCCAGCGGGGCTTTCTGAGACCCACGATCGCATACGGGGCGGCGCGGATTGACTCCGCGGCGCGACTCGGGTCTGCATAGCGCCGCATGTCGATCACGCCCCGCTCCGCACCTGGTCCCGTCGCGCGGACCCTCGGGAAGCTCTGGCTGCGACTGTTCGGCTGGCGGGTGGAGGGGCGTCTGCCGCATCACCCCTGCGCCGTGGTCATCGCCGCCCCGCACACGTCGAACTGGGACCTGCCCTTCATGCTGGCGGTGTCCTGGGTGCTCGGCGTCCGGCCGGCGTGGCTCGGCAAGCACCGGCTGTTCCGGCCACCGTTCGGCGGCCTGATGCGCTGGCTCGGCGGCGTCCCGGTCGATCGCCGCGCGCCGGGCGGCATGGTCGCGGAGGCCGCCGCCCGCCTCCGCGAGGCGGATCGCCTCATGCTGGTGGTTCCGCCATCCGGAACGCGCAGTCGGGCCCCGCGCTGGAAGTCCGGGTTCTACCACATCGCCCGGACCGCCGAGGTGCCGATCCTCTGCACGTTCCTCGACTACCGCCGCCGCGTGGGAGGGATCGGCCCGACCGTCGCGCCGACCGGCGACATCGCCGCCGACATGAAGGTCATCCGCGCGTTCTACGAGCCGATCCGGGGGCGCCGCCCGGCGCAGGCAACGCCCGTGCGCCTCGCGGAGGAGGACGGCGCGGCCGCCGAACGGGCCTGAGCCGCCCCGCTCACTCCGCGCGCAACACCTCGCGCCGGCAGCGCCACGGCCCGACGGCGCCGACGCGCATCCGGTCAGCGCCGCTGCCGATCACGAGAGCCGTCTCGAGCGACGCCGTATCCGCGCCGGCACACGCCGTGGGCCGGGCGATGGTCGCGCGCCGCGCCATGACGACGACGCGGACGCGTTCCCGGCGCGGGCGCGGGCGATGCAGCACGACGCGCAACCGCGGCTCGACCCCGCGGGCGGTCACGAACACGGCCACCTTCTTCTTGCGTTTGCGCGGCGACGGCGCCAGCGGCCACGATGCTCCGCTGGTCGCGACCAGTTCGCCGGCACCACCGACCTCGTCGAGCAGATCGGCGACGACGACCGTCGCGTCCTCGAGCGCCATGGTGGGCGGCAGCGACATCACGCCTTTCAGGCGGAGCCGACCTCGGCGCGGCCGGGCGAGCCCAGCGGCGCGGCCGCGCACGGTGAGCCCGGTCACCTCACCGGGCGTCGGCGGAGTCCAACCGCCGCCGCCGTGCGGCGGCACCCGGCTGCCGCAGAACGTCACGTCGAAGCCCGAGAACGGCGCGCCGCCCGCGACCGCCGACGACGGGGTGCACCCGAAGCCGCCCGCGATGTCGTCGTACTGCCACGCGTACGCCGCCGGACACGCGGTCCGGAAGACCACGAAATACGGCGCTCCGCCGCCGGCGAGCGTCGCCGCGTCGAGCCACGCCTGGTTCGTCACACCCGCCCCGGCCGAGTACAGCGTCAGCGCGGCGCTGGTGTCCGACTCGCATCTCCCCAGGCCACTCTCCGTCGGGGGCATGCACAGGTGGGACACCTGCTGGACGGTCATCGTCCCGTCGTTCACCGGGTACGTGGCGGTCTGGCAGGTGTAGCCCAACGCGCCGGCGAAATAGCCACCGCCCTTCTGCGCGGTCAGATAGCCGCCGCACGGGGTGCCGTCGGGAAGCGGAACGTAGTCGAGCGGCTCCCCCCCGCAATTCTTCACTTCGCCCGTCGCCGCATCCGTCCAGCCTCGCTCGTTGAAGTGCGGGATGGTCGACTGCGGCGGCTGCGTGTGCAGGCAGACGCCCTGGCCGGGCGGCAGGGTGTAGGTCGACGCGAAGGTGGGCTGGACGAACTGCGTTCCGGCCTTGCAATCGAGCTGCGAGAAGGCCGTGGGCACCGCCTGATTGGGCGATGCCTGGGCCGTACCATCCACCATGTTCTTGGCGCAGTAGAGGTCCAGGTTCGTCACCCGACCACCGTTCGAGCCGCACGTCCACGTCTCGGTGCGCTCGGTGGCGCACCCGAGCGCGGCCGGCGGATCGGGCCGCTGGCAGCGGGTGCACGGGTCCAGGCACCCGATCACGTCGCCGCCCTCGAGGACCTGCAGCGGCGCTGGACACGACGCGTCGAGGTCCGACATGCAGCCTGCCGTGTCGCATGCGACGACGTCGGTCGTGCCGGACACCACCTGCCCGCCGCCGATCGGCGTTGCCGAGGTCTCGACATTGTACCCGGCCGCCAGACTGACGTCGTAGTTCACGGCGTCCGCCGTCGAAGTGACTTCGAACTGCGTGACCGGGTTGGTCGGCGATCCGCCCCCGTTCCCGGCGCTGCAGTCGAGCAATTGCCGGCCGGAGTTGTCGGTGTCGAAGCACGCCCCCGTGCGACACGAGAGCGTGGCGGGCGACGCCGACGCATCGAGTGCGCACCCCGTACGAGGCCAGAACGTGCCCGACTCCCACGCCTGCGGCATGCAGAACACGGCGGCCGTGACGCACTTGTCGTCGGCGCCGCAGGGGGCGCCGCCCGGGCAGTCCGTCGCCGTCGCGCAGGTGCAGAGCCCCGAGTCCGCGTCGCACGCCCCGGACGGGCAGTCCGTGTTCGACGCGCACATGCCGGCGAGCGCCCAATTGCCGGACTGCGGCGGATGGGATGCCGGGTCGCTCACGCTGCGCTGGGCGATCCAGATCGGCTCGGCGCAGGCGCTGCGCAGCGTGTAGGTGTACTGGGTCGCCGGGTCGCATTGCGCCCGCGCACCGGCCGCCCACCCGACGACGCCCAGCCCGAGCGCGATCCCCACCATGCCCCCGCGAGCGTCCCACATGGGGCTATTCTGCTACGTGCTGCCCGTGCCGAATCCTAGGGGGTCGCGCCGGATTACTCGGGCGCGGTTGACCACGGGCGCGGGTCCATCGCGCGCCGCCGAACGCCTACCGCTCAGCGTCCGAGGCGTCGCACGATCTCGCGGTGACGGGCGCGCGTCAACGGATACGTGCGCGCCAGGACGGCACCGATCGCCAGGAACACGGCCGGACCCGCCGCCGTCATCCAGCGGATCGCCTGGCGCGCCGTCTCGGTCTGCTCGCCGCCCTTCCGGTACCCGAGCAGGTCGAGGATGCCGAGGACGAGGAACACCGCGACGGCGCCGCCCAGCTTGCGCAGGAAGGTGAACATGCCGTTGTAGAGCCCCTCGCGCCGCTCGCCGCTCTCCAGCTCGTCTTCGTCGATCACTTCGCCGAGCATCGCCCACGGCATCAAGTCGACCGCGGCGAATCCCACGCCGATCAACGGCACGGAGAGGAAGACCACCCAGGACGGCCAGCTCGGCTGCACGAGGCCGAGGCCGAGGCTGCACACGATCCACCACGACGACGCGACGACGAACACCTCGGCCTTGTCGCGCCCCCGCGCCGCACGCAGCCAGAACGGCAGCGCGCCGATCACCGCCACCAGGAACACCACCATCAGCGGCTCGAATTCCCCGGAGCGACCGAGCCAGAAGCTGACGTAGAGAATGAGCAGCGCGCTCGCCAGGTCCATCCCGATCCGGCCCATGATGTAGATCGCGGTGAGGCGCATGAAGGTGCGCTGGCGAAATGCGAGGCGGAACCCGTCCAGCAGGCCGCCCGCAGCAGGCCGCCCCCCGAACTCGGGTCGCTCGAAGGTCACGCGATGGACGGCGAACCACGGCAGTGCGAGCGCGACGCCGTAGACGAGACCGGCGGCGGCGAAGCCGGTCCGCCCGCCGCCGAACGCCTCGGCGATCGGGCGGACGGCCAGCGCCGCGAAGATGCCCAGATTCGCGCCGACCGCGCGATAGGTGTGGAGCGATGTCCGCGCGTCGTACCCGAGAGCCATCTCGGGAATCAGCGCCAGGTACGGCACGGAGAGCACTGTCATCGCCGTGGTGACGAGGCAGTAGACGACCGCGTAGTACGCGAAGCGCCCCCATTCCGACGCGATGCCCGGATCCGCCCACACGAGCGCGAACGCCGCGCCGTACGGCAGCGCGCCGAGCAGCAGCCAGGGACGCCGCCGGCCCCACCGCGAGCGCGTCCGGTCGGAGATGCGTCCCATGATCGGGTCGGTGACGGCGTCGACGGCGCGACCCGCCAGCGGCACGAGCCCCGCCAGCAGCGGTCGCAGGTCAGCCACCTGCACCAGGAAGTAACTCGCGTAGATGAGGGAGAACGCGGCGAGCGCCGTGTTGGTGCTGAGGTCGCCCAGCGCGAAGACCGCCTTCCGGACGGGTCCGAGCTGCGGCGACGACCCGGCGGGTCCGCGGGTCATGGGCTCGGCCGTGTGCCCGAGGGTGTCCCCTCGGGGCGCGGCGTCGCCGCAGGGCCCTGCGTCACCGCCGGAGCCTTCGCATCGGCCGGCGCGGCTGTCAACGGCGACGCGCCGGACAGCAGATCGGCGCGAGCCGCCCGCCGCTGGTCCTCCGGGCGATGATGGTCTACCCAGACCGGATGGCAGGACGACTGGAGCATCGGGTGGCCGTCGTGACGGGCGGCGGGAACGGCATCGGGCGCGCGACCGTGCTGCGCTTCGTCGCCGAGGGGGCCCGCGTGCTGGTCGCGGATCTCAACGTCGAGACGGGCGAAGAGACGATCGCCCTGGTGGAGCGGGCGGGGCACGGCGGGCAGGCCCGCTTCCTCCGCACCGACGTCGCCGACGAGGCGCAGGTGCGAGCAGCCATCGAAGGCGCGCACCACGCCTGGGGCCGCCTCGACTGCGTGTTCAACAACGCCGGCGTCGGCGGCGCCGTGGGGCCGATCACGCACCTCCGGGTGGAGGACTGGGACTTCACCATGGCCGTGCTGCTCCGCAGCGTCTTCCTCGGCATGAAGCACGGCGCGCGGATCATGAAAGCGCAGGGCCGCGGCGGCGTCATCCTGAGCACGGCGTCGGTGGCGGGGCTGTCCGGCGGCGACGGCCCGCAGGCGTACTCGGCCGCCAAAGCGGCCGTCATCAACCTGACACGCGCCGTGGCGCTGGAACTGGCGGCGGACTGCATCCGGGTGAACTGCATCTGTCCCGGGGGCATCAACACGCCGCTGCTGCACCGCGGCAGCCCCGACGCGATCGCACAAATGCTGGACCGTGCGCAGCCGTGGCCGGAGCACGGACGGGCGGAGGACATTGCCGCCGCCGCGCTGTATCTGGCCAGCGACGACGCCCGCTTCGTCACCGGCGAAGCGCTGGTGGTGGACGGTGGTCTCACCTGCGGGGGAGGCAACAGCCTACGCCGGCAACCCGGCGCCGACGGGCCGATGCAGATGGTGGGCGTCGACCGCGGCTCGACGGGCGAGCCCAGCACGCTCGGCCCGATCGAGTAGGAGGCGCACGGCATGCTGAGTCTCGCGACTTCGTCATCCTTGATGGATTCCCTGCAGGCGCTCTGCACCGCGCATCTCCCGCTCCCCGTGCGGGCCTCCGACTGGCGCGCCGTGAAGGCGTACCTCGAACCGGAGGACCTGACCGTGTACCGCTCGCTCCTGCCCCGCCCGCTCGCGATGCCGGCGCAGCCGCTCGTCCTCGTCGAGTTCGCCGAGGTGTCCCCTACCTGGCACGAGGGCATCGTCAGCCTCGCGTGTCGCGCCGGCGACGCCGAGGGCTGGCACGGTCTCTACTGGGCGATCGACTCGTGGTTCCCGTATGCCTTCGGGTTGCTCGTCGGCTATCCGAAGTTCATGGCCGATCGCATGACCCTGACCCGCGACGACGCACGCTGGCGCGGCAGCGTCGTCCACGGGGGCCGCACGCAACTGTCGCTCGAGGGAGCTGCGGGTGACGATGCCGCCCGCTCCCCCGCCCAGGAGGCGCTGCTGGCCCAGCTCGGCGGCCCGGCGACCGAGCGCCCCTATTTCCTGCAGGTCCCGGCAGGCCGTGGTCCGTGGATCAACCGGCTGACCTACACGGAGACGATCTCCTGCCCGCTCGAGCAGCGCCCCTGCCGGGTCACGCTGCGCTGCGACTCCGACGAGCCGTGGGCCGCGTTGTTCCCGAACGGCATCGCCACCGGCGCGGGCAAGCTCCTCGAGACGCGGGGCAGCGGCTTCGGCTGGCTCACCTCCCAGCGCGTCGCCTAGACGTCGGCCGGCCGGGCGCTGGCGGTTCCCCCGGCGCGCGGCGGCGTGCATACTGCGCAGCCGCCGCGACGGCCGGCGAGTCGCGTGCGCGAGGAGGGAATCGTGGCGAACGGGTTCACCGTCGAGGTGCTGCCAGGGAACGTGATCGATGACATGGTCGGCAAGATTCGCGAGGCGGCGGGGCAGCCGGGCGCGGCGGCGGCGGTCGCCCGGTGGCGCGCCGAGCACGGACGCGAGCTGTGGCACGGGCGGGGCCACGATTTCGCCGTCGTCGGCCAGACGCTGATGTACCTGCACGACGCCCCGGATGGGACGCTGGTTCCGCACTCGCGGTATCCCGACGGCACCGAGAAGATCTACACGGACGACGCCCACGCCGGGGAGGCCTGGGCGCCGGACGACGCGTGAGGGGTGCGCGCGTTGGCCTCGCCGCGCCCGGAGGGGTACTGAAGACGGGGAGGTCGTCATGAAAGCACTCGACACGGACAAGGCCGTCGCCGCCCTCAATGCAATCCTGGAGATCGAGCTCGCGGGCGTCGTCCGCTACATGCACTACTCCTTCATGATCTACGGCCACGCCCGCATCCCGATCGTGAAGTGGATGCGCGCGCAGGCCGACGAGTCCCTGCTGCACGCCGCCGAGGCCGGCGAGTTCGTGACGGCGCTCGGCGGCCACCCGTCGCTGGCGATCGGGAAGCTCCTCGAGACCCGCCATCACGACATCGACAACATCCTGCAGGAGGCGCTGGAGCACGAGTCGACCGGGCTGGCGCGCTATCGCGAGCTCCTCGAGGTCGCGCGGGACGCGAGCATCTCGCTCGAGGAGTACGCCCGCAAGATGATCGCGAGCGAGGAGATGCACGTCGCGGAAGTCCAGAAGATGTTGCGCCGGCCCTCTTGAACCGGGGGCCGGGTCGGTGGTACCTCCGCCGCCCCCGTGGGATTTCTCTCCGCCAGCACCAGCGTCGTCCGCTTCGTCGCCGCCGCGCCGGCGCGCATCGAGCGCGAGGCGATCGCGCAGGCGGTGACCCGGCACGCGTTCCGTGAAGCCGAACTCGGCGATCCGCGCTACACGTCGGGCTGGATCGCGATGCACGATCCGCTGCTCACCACGTTCACCCCCGCCGACCTCTTCTTTCACCAGTATCTGGTGGCCGGGTTCCGCTTCGACACCCGTCTGGTGCCGCCGAAGCTCCTCATGTTGGAGCGACGACGTCTGGAACGCGAGCGCGCGGAGGCACGCGGGGTCCAGTGGGTGTCGGCCGCGGAACGCAAGGAGATCAAGGAAGAGATCGCCGCGCGGCTGATCGCCCAAGCGCTGCCGTCCCCTCGCCTGCTGGAGGTGGTCTGGAATCTGGAAACGGGGCGGGTCTACTTCAGCGGCAAGGTGCGTGCCGCCCGCGAGGCGTTCGCCGAGTGTTTCCGGCGGACGTTCGGCATCACGCCGGTGCCGCTGATCCCATACCTGGCCGCCGAGCATCTCGGGCTCGGCGAAGGCGCCGTCCAGGCGGTGCGTGGCGTCGAACCGGCCAGCCTCACCGCGACGGAACCGCCGGTCCATGAGCGCCGCGAGGTCGAGCCGGTCGGATTGCCGCCGGTCGAGGCCCGTCACGAGGGGGAGCTGTTCGAATGAACGAGGACTTCCTGGCCGTCGTGCAGGCGAAGCGCTTCCTCGGGCGGGAGTTCCTCACCTGGCTGGTCCACCGCATCGAGGAAGGCGGCGGGCGCATGGAGCACGACGGCACGATCATCGAGCTGACGCTCGGCGATCGGGTCGTGCTCGCCGGCACCGGGCCCGACGGGGCGCGCCTCACCGTCGCCGGCGAGGGCGACCTGCGCCCCGAGATCGGCGCCGGGCTGCGGCGTGGCAAGCTGCTCGATCAGGCGAAGCTGGCGATCACGCGCGGCGAGCGCCGCTGGGAGCTGTCGCTCGACGGCGGCTTCCTCACCTACGACGGGCTCCGCTGCCCGGCGCTCGGCGACCGTGACCGCAACCCGAAGGAAGACCCGCGCGCCGCCCTCGAGAACGACCTCTTCCTGCGCGTCGCCGACATGGAGTCGGCGATCGACGTGCTGGACCGCCTGTTCGCGGAATTCTGCCGGGCGCGCGGGTCGTCCAGCTGGAGTCGCGAGACGCTACCGGCGCTGCGCGCGTGGGTCGACGGGCTGCGCTGACGCGACGGCGGAGGGGCATCGGCGCCGCAGCCCCTTCCGGACCCTACAGGATCCGCTGCCAGTAGCCCACGTCGACCCAACGGCCGAGTTTGCATCCCACCTCTTTCAGGTGCGCCACCTGCTCCAGGCCGCAGCGCTCGTGGAGCGCGACGCTCGCCGGATTCGGCAGCGCGATGCCCCCGATGACCGTATGGACGCCGCGCGCCCGGAGGATGGGGAACAGCTCCCCATAGAGCCGTGAACCGATGCCCAGCCCGACGTGCAGGCGGTCCAAGTAGACCGTGATCTCGGTCGCGAAGCGATAGGCGGAGCGCGCGTGCCAGGGCGTGGCATAGGCGTAGCCGACGACCCGTCCCTCGAGCTCGGCGATCAGCCAAGGCAACCCAACCGAATCCACCCGCTCGATCCGCCGCGCCATCTCCGCCGCATCGACCGGCTCCTCTTCGAACGTCACCACCGTGTCCGTGACGTAGCGGTTGTAGATGCGGACCACCGCTTCCGCGTCCGCCACGGTGGCGGCGCGGACCGCCGGCGGCCCCGGCCTGGTAGTCACGGGCGCATGCTCCTGTCTGCCCCCATCGAGTCGCTGGCTCGAACGTAAGGCAAGGCCTGAGGCGATGTCCATGATCGTCCCGGGGTGCGCCCGAACGCTCGGCTCGGTATAGGGTGACGGCGATGTCGACCTTTCCCGAGTTCGTCCCCCCGCGCCGCCTGCTCCTCGGCCCCGGACCGTCGCAGGTCCACCCACGGGTCTTGCTCGCGATGGCCGCGCCGTTGCTCGGGCATCTCGACCCGGTCTTCCTCGCCATGATGGAGGAGGTGCAGGGAATGCTCCGGACGGTGTTCGGCACGGCGAACCCCATCACCATCCCGATCTCGGGGACCGGGAGCGCGGGCATGGAATCCTGCCTGGTCAACCTGATCGAGCCGGGGGACCGGGTGGTCGTCGGGGTGAACGGCGTCTTCGGCGGGCGCATGGCCGAGGTGGCCGAGCGCGCCGGCGCGACGGTGGTGCGCGTCGAGGCGCCATGGGGCACGATCGTGCGCCCCGAGCGGGTGGCCGAAGCGCTCCGCGGCTCCGGTCGCGTGAAGCTGGTCGCCGTGGTGCACGCCGAGACATCCACCGGCGCCTGGCAGCCGCTCGAGGAGATCGGCCGCCTGGCGCACGAGCACGAAGCGCTCTTCGTGGTCGACTGCGTCACGTCGCTCGGGGGCGTGCCGGTCGACGTCGACGCGCGGGGCATCGACGCCGCCTACAGCGGCACGCAGAAGTGCCTGTCGTGTCCCCCCGGCCTGGCGCCCGTCACGTTCGGTGCGCGCGCGCTCGCCGCCATCGAGCGGCGACGGACGAAGGTGCAGAGCTGGTACCTCGACGTCGGACTGCTGGCCCAATACTGGGGGACCGACCGCGTCTACCACCACACCGCGCCCATTTCGATGACCTACGCCCTGCGCGAAGCGCTCCGGCTCGTGCTGGAGGAGGGGCTCCCCGACCGCTTCGCCCGGCACGCCCGCAACCACCGGGCGCTCGCCGCGGGCCTCGCCGCGCTCGGGCTGTCGCTGGCCAGCGAGGAGGGCCGGCGCCTGCCCATGCTGAACGCCGTCACCGTGCCCGACGGCGTCGACGAGGCCCGCGTGCGCCGGACCCTGCTCGATCGGAACGGGATCGAGATCGGGGGTGGACTGGGCCCGATGAAGGGCGTGGTGTGGCGGATCGGCCTGATGGGTGAATCGAGCCGACCCGAGCACGTTTTCGCGGTTCTCGCGGCCCTCGAGGACGCGCTGCGTGCCGAGGGCCGATCGCTCACGCCCGGCGCGTCGCTGGCTGCCGCCCAGGCCGAGTACGCCTGAAGCACTCGGCACCGGCGATCGCCCGCGGCGGTCGGTCCCCCAGGCGCGCGCGCCTACCCGAGAGCCCGGGCCCTTCCATACCCCTCGCCTCTTGCTTTCCCAAGAACGTCAGACATCACGTCTGCAATTCGAGGTCGCCCGGTTGCCAGGTCTGGTCGAACCAGGGTTCCAGCGGCCCATACAGCCGCAGAATGAGGTTGTACCCCTTGCCCGGCATCGTCTGCACCCAGTTCGACTCGTTGCCCGCCGGCGCCTTCGGCCCGAACCAGATGGTCGCGCCGCCGTCCGCGTTCTTCTTCAGTCCGGGAACGTTGCTGTCCGTCCCAGCCGACTTCTGATCGGTCGGAAGCAGCGAGCGCGTCTGGTTGTCGTAGACCGTGAAGGCCCAGAAGTCCGTCGCGGGAATCGGCCCGGGCAACGTCACCGTATAGGTGCGACCGCCGTCGAGGTAGTTCCCGGCCGCATCGCGAAAGGCCAGCGCATAGGCCGAACCGGTGCCCGGCTTCGCTTCGCTCATGGCGGGCGTGATGCCGGTGGCGAGGTAGAAGAACATCGCCTCGGCGTCGAGCAGTCGCTCCGCACCCGAGAGGAACTGGTAGCTGCCCCCGACGAACGGCGTGAGCCATTGCCGGTCCTTGAATATCCGGGTGCTGGGATCGCGCGACGCGAATGCGTTCGAGCGAGCGTAGGCATTGCCCACCGCCACCGCTTCCGTCAACGTCTTCTTCAGCCGCGCGTCCGGCGCGAACGGCTGCCCCTTGCGGATTCCGATGGCTGCGTACAGGCCCACGGTGTCCGGGTCCACCCAGTCGGCGGGCTCGTTCTGCACCACGGCATTCAGCTCCTCGTAGAAGCTGAAATCGTTGGCGCTGATGGTGTTGAACTTGACGCCCGAGAGGTCGACGAAATTCGTCGCCGGGGGCTCGGCAGCCTGGGACAACGGGAACACCCCGGCGTTCGCCTTGACACTGGCAGTCGCGGCGGCGAGATCGCCCTTCTCGACGAACACACGATAGAAGATCAGCAGTCGGTTGGTGCGCGGCTTCGCGACGTTGAAGCCCTTCTCCGGCAGCGTTCCCTGGTAACCCGGGGGCACGAAGAGATAGGCCCCGCCCGCGCCCTTGTCGGGCCCCGTCAGTCCCACGTCGGTGACCCAGCGGAAGTCGGCGTCGTCCACGGGGCCGAGTACGCGCGGCGGCACCCGCACAACCATCGGCCCGTCCTTCAGATCGACGCACATGAGGACATAGACGGTGGTGGTGTTGGGCGTCAGGAACAGCGAGCGGGCGTCCATCAGCTGCTCGGTGATGCCGATGCCGCCGTTCGGCCTGACACCCGCCGCTTCCAGGCCGCGACAGATCGCGTACACCGAGGTGGCCGACATGCCCTTGACGAACACGTCGATGCCGCGATTGAAATCGATCTGGTCGTAGGCCAGCTGGACCGTCGCCGGATCGGGCGCGCCGTCCTTGAAGCGCAGCGTGCCGATGCGCGTCTCGACCGTGTCGGGCGTCGTGATCTTCGCCGGTACGTCAGGCGCGTACTTCGGCGAAGCGACGGGCGCACCACCGGGCGTTTGCGCATCGCTTGCAGCCGCGGTGATCACGATCGCCGCGGCGCACATCACGCAGAGCAGTCGTCGCCGATGTGATCTCATCCTGCGCTTCCTTCCTTCGCTGGCTCATGGACGCTTCCTGGGTGGGTGCGAGTGCTTGGACTTCCACATCCTGGGCGTTCACGTGGATTTGCCCTGCGCCACCAACACCGCGGCGAGTTCGCGGGGCTGGAAGGTGAAGACCGCATGTTCGGAGGCGATCTCGACCGGTGCCACGCCGAGACGCGCCGCCATCTCGCGCTGTTTCGCGGGCGGTATGATCTTGTCCTCCGTGCAGAGCACATAGGTGCGGGCCACGTCGGGAAGCAACCGGCTGGGCCAGGGCTGTTCCAACGCTGCCCAGCCCTGGGGACGCTGCGTGGCTCTGAGGAAGGCAAGATACGCCTCCCGCTCTTCCGGTGGCGCCAGCGAGGCCAGCATCTCCAGGTCAAACGACCGGCAGCCGTTGCCGTCGTCACGTGAGACCGACAGCATCGTCTCGCGAACATCGGCGCCAACGACATCTGCGATCGAGCGCCCCGGCTCGGGAACGACCGCCGTCACATAGACCAGACGGTCGACGGGAGTCCGACCGGGCACGAGCGAGATCGTCGCGCCGCCCGCCGAATGGCCGACCACCACGACCGGCCCTTCGATCCCGACCATCGCCTCGACCACCGTCCTGGCGTAATCGTCGAGTGTCGCCGCCGGGTCCGTGCACGGCAGGTCGACCGCGATGGCACGGTGACCGTGCGCCTCGAGCAAGGGAATCACCGGCGCCAGTTCGGCGGGGCTGCCGAACGCACCGTGGACGAGAACGAAGGTCGCCATCTCGATCACCTCTGCGAACAGGGGCTTAGCATCAGTGTGGTGACAGGCATGTGTCCTCGATCACCGACACCCGTTTTCCGCTCGTCATGCCTACCGCCTTCCGATGGGCGTCCGCCCAACGGACTTGGCGCTCAACTGAGTGGCACAGGCCGCCGACGGTCGCTGAGGCACCCATGTTGAATGCCAGAAGGCCATCAGGGTCGATCGGAACGCGCCGTGCCACGTCAGCTGCAGCGCCTTGTTGGGCTGCATGCGCGGCCCTGAGCCGAGATTGGGAAGGCACGGCTACGACTTCGTTCCCGCCACGATGTGTGCTGGCGATTGGAACTCGACTGTTCCGGCGGCCGTGACATAACGGCTCAGCGCGTGCTCGGCTTCCTCGAGGATCTGCTGAATCTGCTCCTCTGGCAGGACAACTCCCATCACGGGTAGCCACCCGCGAAGATCTGCTTCCACCATTGTGCGGACGCTCGGGAAACGCGCTGTTCCGTAATGGGTTGTGATGTCGACGGACTCGACGCCAGCGCTCCGGAAGAGCCCGTCAAGTTCCGTGGGATCGCCGAGCACGAACGGGGCGCGAAGGGCTTCGGCCGCCTCCGAGCCTGCAACTCGCTCGAGGAGGTCCACCTCGATCGGGTACGCCTCGGACCTTTCGAGGGATTCCCAAACGGCCACGGCTATCCGACCTCCCGGGACGAGCACTCGTGTCATCTCGCGAAGCGCTGCACTTCGATCCGTGAAGAACATCAAGCCGAACTGGCTGACGACTGCGTTGAAGGAGCATTCGTCGTAGGGGAGGGATTCTGCAACACCTTCCTGCCATCGGACACCAGGTTCGAGGCGTTCGGCTACTACGAGCATCCCGGGATTCGGATCGACGCCAGCCACGAATCCCTGCGACCCCACACGCGACGCAGCCTCCCGCGCGAGAACCCCCGTCCCGCACGCCACGTCGAGCACGCGGTCGCCGGCGCGAACCTGCGCGACGTCCACGACACGCAGGGCCCATTGCTCGAATAGGGCTGGTACGTGGAGCTCCTCGTAGGCTGACGCTGCTGCGATTCCCTCTTCGAACGCAGAACTCACGGCGTTCTCCATGCCGCCCAACGTTCCGGTTCAGCGGCGGGCCGCGCAGCGGACCGTCCGCTGCAACCGGTTGTTATGTGATTCGCTCGGTACGGTCCGGGGACATAGGTAACACTTCAGTCCGGAGACATGGGTGACACTTTGAGGGCAGTGGAGGCACCGCAGGAGGTGCCTCATGCCCTGGAGGGAGACGACACCCATGCATCAACGCACCCTGTTCATAGCTGATCATCTGCGCGGCGCCCGCTCGGTGACGGAGCTCTGCGCCGAGTACGGCATCTCCCGCAAGACGGCCTACAAGTGGATCGATCGCTACATCCGGCGCGGGCCACTGGGCCTCGAGGATCGCTCCCGCCGGCCCCGCGGTACCCCTACCGCAACGCCCGCCCCGATCGTTGACGCGCTGATCGCGCTGCGCCAACGGCATCCGACCTGGGGCCCGAAGAAACTGGTGGCCTACCTGCACCGCCGTCACCCCACGTGGTCGCTGCCGGGCCGCTCGGCTACCGCCGCGCTGCTCAAGCGCCGCGGGTTGATCCGCCGCCGCACCCCACGACGCGTGATCGGCCATCCCGGCAAGCCCAACGCGTTGATCGTGGCACCGAACCAGGTCTGGTGCGCGGACTTCAAGGGCCAGTTTCGGATGGGCAACGGGCGGTACTGCTATCCGCTCACCGTGACCGATGGCTTCAGCCGCTACCTCCTCGGCTGCCACGGCCTGGCGAGCACCGCCGTCCAGGGCGCCAAGCCCGTCTTCACGCGGCTGTTTCAGGAGTACGGGCTGCCGCAGTACATCCGCAGCGACAACGGCGTCCCGTTCGCCACCAATACCCTGGCGCGGCTCTCGCGACTGTCGGCGTGGTGGGTGCGGCTCGGCATCCTCCCCCAGCTCATCGAACCCGGGCGACCGCAGCAGAACGGGCGGCACGAGCGCATGCACCGGACGCTGAAGCAGGAAGCCACCCGGCCCCCGGCCGCCGCGATGCCCTCGCAGCAACAGCGGTTCGATCGCTTCCGCCGCGAGTTCAACGAGGAGCGCCCTCATGAAGCCCTGGACCAGCAGACGCCCGCGGCCGTGTATCAGCCATCGCCCCGGCCAATGCCGAGCAAGCTGCCTCCGCTCGAGTATCCCGATCGCTTCGAAGTCCGCTACGTCAGCGCCAACGGGGGCATCCGCTGGAACAAGGCCTGGGTGAACGTGTCCACAACCTGCATCGGCGAGTACGTCGGCCTCGACGAGATCGACGACGGGATCTGGAACGTGTACTTCGGGCGCTTGCGACTCGGCCGCCTCTTGGAACGATCGATGAAGATCGAGGACGCCTATGGGAGACTCTATCGGCACCGGCGACTGTTACCCATGTCCTCGGACTAATCTGTCACCCATGTCCTCACCCGCTCAGCCACCTCGTCGCTGCCGGAGGACGGGTGCAAGAGCCCGAAGCGCCTGGTTGATCGAGGCACCGTCCGGGAAGACATCGAGGACGGCGGGATCGATCACCACCACGTTGGTTCCCTCCGCGTACCTGCCGGCCGTGATACCTCGCTTGCCTTTGGAGAAATCGTACTCGGCACGCATCGTGTCGCGGTCGGGATCGGGTCGCCCAGCTCTAGCGCGCTTCTTCATAGGTTCGTCGCTCCTTCGGCGTTGCGCGCCGCGCGGAGATGAGGCGGGTATGCGGCGGCCGCTCCGCGTGGGCCACAACCAGCAGGCGCTGGCGATTCGACGTCCCGAGCAAAACGTACCGCTCCTCGGCGATCGAGTGATCGGGATCGGGCATCAGAATCGCCTGCGGGTCGCCGAAGACGGTGGACGCTTCCTCGAAGGTCACACCATGCTTCTTGGCGTTCGCTGCTCCCTTCGGATGTCCCATTCGAAGAGATATGCCACCGGGTCACCGCCTCCAACACCCCGAGGTCTCCGCCTAACGCCCTGGCGGCTCAGCGGCCGCCGGAGTCGAAGCTAGCACGCCTTGCGCCGCGGCGGTCAATGCAGTACCGACCGAGGGCCGCTGTAGCCGCGAGTTCGACGTGCCGATCATGACGTGAGTCCTGGCACAACCTCTGACCAGATTCGCTCCGCTACAGCTTGATACTTCTCGGGTGGGCCGGCGGTCGCGGCGTCGAACCACCCGACGAACTCCTCATGCACTACGCGTCTGACGTCGTGCACGGAGCGGCAGTCGCGGAGTCGCGGCAGGATCGTGCCTGCCTCCGGCTCGTACTCGTCGGTATTGTCCTCGAACTTGACCCCGACGGGGTCCTCACTGAACAGAATGCTGCTAAGGCGCTCGTAAGCAATTTCGTACTGGTGCCTCAGTTGATCGCGCCGCTTCCGAACATCGTCGCTTGCGCTCACTCGGAGTCCTCGTCCGTCGAACGATGGCCGCTAAGCCGCGGCCGCGCGTGAGGCTACCACGACGCGTGTCGAGCACAGCTGCTCGCGTGGCTGATGCCCGCGGCCGTCAGCTTCAGCGGCTTGTTGGGCGGCATGCCTGGGGAGGACGTCAGCTCGCGGAGTTCCAGATGTCGCGATGAAGCTTCCACTGTTCACCCTCTCGCTTCCAGACCACTACGTAGCGACCCTCCGTGACCTTTCCGTCCTTGGCAACGAGCCGGACGATTCCGGTCTCGCACGCAAGATCGCCCGACGATTCAACCTGGGCCGTCTGCAGAGTGAGATCCTTGACCCCCGTGCTGATGGTGGCTTGCCAAGCGGCCGCGATGGCTGCGCGGCCGGATGCGATGGGTGCGCCTGGAGCGATGACTTGTGCGTCTTCTGTGTAGAGTTCAGCGACCGCGCGAGCGTCGCCGCGAAGGAACGCAGCGATGAATGCGCGGTTTCCGGATTCAACTGCTTCGCGAACTGAATCAGCATAGGCAGAGTGACTGAACAGCATGCACACGGCGGCGAGCCACCCTGCCAGGAGTCTCGTTAATCTCGTCATTTCTTGTCTCCTTTCCTCGAACGAGAAGGCGATGGCGATGGCGCCCAACGACCTGGCGGTTCAGCGGCGGCGCGCAGCGCCGTCCGCTGCAAGCGCGGGTTATGCGGCCTCGATCTCCTTGAGTGTTGTCCCCTTCGCGTTCTTCCACGCGATGAGACCGTTCGCATGCCCCCCGTGAACAACTGATGCCGCCGCGCTCGGACTCGCGAACTCGACATCGCGAATGAATACAAGAGCACCCGCCTCTTCGACAAGCAATCCGTCGTTCCGTAGTTGATCACGCGCCTGTCGCGGAATCGGGTACTTCTCAGTCGAGGGGCGTTCTCGTAGGACGGCTTGCGATCCCTTCAGGACCAAGAACCCATTCGGAGTGCGCCGACCGCGGGCCTTTACGCCCTTTATCTCGCACAGCAACTCCTGATTCCGAGGAGCGGCTGCCCCAGCAGCATCGGCAGGGACAAGCTACTCGACGCCCAGAACCGGAAGCAGCAGGCCGATCTTTTCAAGGAACCCCTCCATGTCCTCGCGATCTGATTCCGGCAGCTTAGCCGACGTCACTTGGCCATTGGTTACTGACGCGCGCCCCGCATCTTTCGCGCGGGTGATCAGCTTCCCTTCGAGGTACCTGATGTGAGCCTTGGTGAGATTCTCGTCCTTGCTGACAACAAAGACGATCTGGTTCCAGAAGTCCTTGTCGAGGTGAGACTTGACCCGATCGCGGATGCTTTCCGCCTCGCCAACGTAAATTGCGGGCTTCCCGGTGTCTGGATCTACGCCGGTCAGGAAGTAAACGCCGGCCTTGCTCGATTCGTCGCGCGCCAGGACATCGTCGAATTCACTGCGGGGGCCGGCCACGGCCTTCCCTGTCCAGTTCGAAATCTCCGCTGTGCGCAGCCTCTTCGCGTCCCCGTGCGCGAGGAACACCTTGATGGTCGCCGTACCCATTTACTCAGTCCGCATAACGCCCTGGAGATGAGCCGCCGGCGCGCTGCTGGTCGCAGTCATCACCGACGTTCAAGCCGGTCGGCTCCATCGCCCGGTTAGCCAGAGAAACGATCACTTTCCGATCGCAGGGATCCCGAGCCCGCGGCAGATCTTCCGCGCGAGGAGATCCGAGATCTCGTTGTGACGAGGCACGGCTTCGACCGCGCCGGTCGCGGGATTGGTCCACAAAGAGTGTGAACCACCCTCGCGCTTCAGATGACAACCATGACGCCGAAGATGCCTCAGGAGGTCGCCTCGCTTCACCCGACGACGACCCTCTCACGCACCGCATCCCGAGGGAGGCCACGAAGACCGTCACGCCGCCGATCATCAAGAATCAGTGCGATGGCCTCCGCGAGGCTGCTCCGGGCCTCGGCTTTGGTCCGCCCCTGCCCGTTCGCACCGGGAATCTCAGGGCTGTAGGCGATGAACCATTTCCCGTCCCGTTCGATGACCGCGGTGAACTCGTTCTTTAGGGGTCGTCCAAGTCCTCGACGCTTCATGGGGATGACTTACTCCTCGGCGCGGCTGCTGGCTAACGGATCAGTGCTTCAGCGGCGGCGCATAGCGCCGGCCGCCTGCAAGCACAAGTTAGCTGGCACGCCTCAACTCTTCTCGAAGGACACGGCGCAGGGTTTCCTCCAGCGGACGCTCGCGCTGCTCGATGTGCTTTCGGAGAGCCGTATTGATCAACGTCTGATAGCTCCCGCCTCCGGCATCGTGGACCTGCGCCTTGAACCACTGCAAGACGTCCTCGTCCAACCGGATGGTGATTCGTGTCTTACCCTTTGGAGTTCGCACGACGGGGCCACGCTTCGCCTTACTGAAGTCATACTGCTTTCGCATCATCGTTCCTCGTACTGCCGACGCTCCGCCGCCGTAGCGCGGCGGGCTGAGATGAGCCGGATATCCTCTCCACGGGGCGACCAGACGACGACGAGCAAGTGGCCACCCGGGTCCTCACCGAGAGTGACGAGCCGCTCTTCGCTCTCTGCATTTGGGTCCGATTGGGTGAGTCCGAGGGGATCCTCCAGCACCAATGCGGCATCGGCGAAATCGACGCCGTGCTTCTTGCGGTTGGCGCGGGCCTTGCTCGGATCCCACTCATACGCCACCAGGAGCAGTATGCACGAATGTGCATACGCATGTCAACCGGCGCCGAACGGGCCCAGCTAACGACCTGGCGGTTCAGCGGCGGCGCGCAGCGCCGGCCGCTGCAAGCGCAAGTTAGGCGGTCTCATGGTACGGTCCGGGGACATAGGTAACACTTCAGTCCGGAGACATGGGTGACACTTTGAGGGCAGTGGAGGCACCGCAGGAGGTGCCTCATGCCCTGGAGGGAGACGACACCCATGCATCAACGCACCCTGTTCATAGCTGATCATCTGCGCGGCGCCCGCTCGGTGACGGAGCTCTGCGCCGAGTACGGCATCTCCCGCAAGACGGCCTACAAGTGGATCGATCGCTACATCCGGCGCGGGCCACTGGGCCTCGAGGATCGCTCCCGCCGGCCCCGCGGTACCCCTACCGCAACGCCCGCCCCGATCGTTGACGCGCTGATCGCGCTGCGCCAACGGCATCCGACCTGGGGCCCGAAGAAACTGGTGGCCTACCTGCACCGCCGTCACCCCACGTGGTCGCTGCCGGGCCGCTCGGCTACCGCCGCGCTGCTCAAGCGCCGCGGGTTGATCCGCCGCCGCACCCCACGACGCGTGATCGGCCATCCCGGCAAGCCCAACGCGTTGATCGTGGCACCGAACCAGGTCTGGTGCGCGGACTTCAAGGGCCAGTTTCGGATGGGCAACGGGCGGTACTGCTATCCGCTCACCGTGACCGATGGCTTCAGCCGCTACCTCCTCGGCTGCCACGGCCTGGCGAGCACCGCCGTCCAGGGCGCCAAGCCCGTCTTCACGCGGCTGTTTCAGGAGTACGGGCTGCCGCAGTACATCCGCAGCGACAACGGCGTCCCGTTCGCCACCAATACCCTGGCGCGGCTCTCGCGACTGTCGGCGTGGTGGGTGCGGCTCGGCATCCTCCCCCAGCTCATCGAACCCGGGCGACCGCAGCAGAACGGGCGGCACGAGCGCATGCACCGGACGCTGAAGCAGGAAGCCACCCGGCCCCCGGCCGCCGCGATGCCCTCGCAGCAACAGCGGTTCGATCGCTTCCGCCGCGAGTTCAACGAGGAGCGCCCTCATGAAGCCCTGGACCAGCAGACGCCCGCGGCCGTGTATCAGCCATCGCCCCGGCCAATGCCGAGCAAGCTGCCTCCGCTCGAGTATCCCGATCGCTTCGAAGTCCGCTACGTCAGCGCCAACGGGGGCATCCGCTGGAACAAGGCCTGGGTGAACGTGTCCACAACCTGCATCGGCGAGTACGTCGGCCTCGACGAGATCGACGACGGGATCTGGAACGTGTACTTCGGGCGCTTGCGACTCGGCCGCCTCTTGGAACGATCGATGAAGATCGAGGACGCCTATGGGAGACTCTATCGGCACCGGCGACTGTTACCCATGTCCTCGGACTAATCTGTCACCCATGTCCTCACCCGCTCACATCGACGTCATCCTCGCCTTCCTCATCGGGTCCGAGGTCTAGCGATCGCACCCGTTCCGAGAACGCCCGCTTGAACGCCTCAAGACGATCCAGCAGCCAAGCGTGCTGCTCACCCCATTGTGCGCGATCCTCGATGTCACCACTCCGGTATTGTGCAATCCGGCAGTCCCGGCGATGGGGAAGCTCCTGCCAGTCGAGAGGCCCGAGTTCTGCCTCGATCGAGTCTTTCTGAGCGAGCGGCATCGCAAAGGCTCTCTTCGAATACTGTGGATGCCGAATGTACAGTTCGCAGCCAATACGATGGAGTTTTGTGTTCGCCGAGAGCGAGAGGTTAAACCGGGAGCGGCCCACTGCGAGTGAATACCAATTCTGGGGTCGCGGCTTACGAAAGTTTACGGACGTGACCCGTGTCCGCCCAGACTCCACCTGACCTGCCCCCCAGGAACTGGTCCAGCCAAAATGTTAGTCCTCCGGCCGTGGCCTGGAGGACCCCATGCGCAAGACCCGCTTCACCGAGGAACAGATCATCGGCGTGTTGAAGGCGGCCGAGGCCGGGCAACCGGTCAAGGACCTGTGCCGCAAGCACGGCATCAGCGAGCAGACGTACTACCGCTGGAAGAGCAAGTACGGGGGCCTGGACGTGAGCGAGGCGCGGCGGCTGCGCACGCTCGAGGATGAAAACCGCCGCCTCAAGACGATCGTCGCCGACTTGACCCTGGACAACCAGATGCTCAAGGCGGTGGTCGCAAAAAAATGGTGACGCCCCCCGTGCGCCGTCGGGCGGTGGGGCATGTGCAGGCGGTGTTCGCCGCGAGTCAACGGCGCGCGTGTCGCGCGCTGGGCGTGGCGCGCTCGATGGTGCGCTACGCGAGTACTCGGGGCGTGGATCCCCTGCGCGAGCCGCTGCGGGCTGCCGCGGCGGCACGACGGCGCTGGGGGTATCGCCGGCTGGCGTGGGTGCTGCGCCGCGCCGGCTGGGAGGTCAACGACAAGCGCGTGTACCGCCTCTACCGCACCGAAGGCTTGGCGCTGCGGCGGCGGAAGCGCAAACGGTACGCGGCCGGCCCGCGCGTGACGCCCCCGCCGCCCGCACGACCGAACGAACGGTGGTCGATGGACTTCGTGAGCGACACCTTTGCCAGCGGCCGCACCTTCCGCACGCTGAACATCGTCGACGACTGCAGCCGCGAGTGCGTGGCGATCCTCGTCGATACCTCGATCACCGGCGAGCGCGTGGCGCGCCTCCTGGACGAGCTCGCCGAGACGCGTGGCCTGCCGGCGGGGCTCGTCACCGACAACGGCCCAGAGTTCGCCGGCACGACGCTCGATGCCTGGGCGTACCGGCGGCAGATCCAGCTGCACTTCATTCGGCCCGGCAAACCGGTCGACAATGCCTTCGTCGAATCCTTCAATGGCAAGTTCCGCGACGAGTGCCTGAACGAGCATTGGTTCCGGGACTTGACCGATGCCCGCGAGACGATCGAAACCTGGCGCGCCGACTACAACTGCGGACGGCCGCACAGCTCACTCGGCGACCGCACGCCACAGGAATTCGCTACGAGCCTCGGACTAACAGAATAGCTGGACCAACTTTCCGGGGCAGGTCACACCAGTGCAGACCAGAACTCCAACTGCAGAAGTTTAGTTTCCGTCGGCTCACCGACGGAATCGGGGCTTGTCAGGCTTTTTGCCCAATCGTTGGGACGGCAGACCAGATTGAACTTGGGCGCGGGGGCCGAGTCACCAATCCGCCATAGCTCAACCTCGAGCGCAAAGAAGGAGAACGCCTCGCCGGTGATCTCATTGAGCCAGTCAAGAGTGCGGCGGTGGTCGTCGCTGATCGTTTCCGCCACCCACACTATCGTCTTGGCACCAAGTCCCGCTGCATACGTCAACAGTTTGCCGAGGTGATCGTGGTCCGTCCGTTCGAGCTGGTTCTCAATGATCACCCGGTCGTCTGTACCGACCTCTTTCGCGACGATGTCAGCTTTGAATATCCCGACCCGGGACTCGCTTGCTTCAAACTCCAGCTCGACTCCGAGTGTTTCGCCAAGGAGCATTAGATTCTCGGGTCGCGCCAACCAAGGGGTGAAGTGCCGCGCTTCGTCTTGCCAATACTCGCGAAGTGAGACGGGCGCGAGGCGACCCAGGGTCTTGTTCGTGTCGTTCATCGCTCCATTCGCCTAACGCTCCGGTTCAGCGGCGGGCCGCGTAGCGGGCCGCCCGCTGCAGCCGGTTGTTGGGCGTCATCACCTCACCCATGCGCAATAAGGTGCGACCAGCCGGCCCACGGCAATGACCTGACGATGCCGTGACTTCATTCGATTGGGGTGACGTGACATCTCCCTCCGAACGGCGCACACTGTTGACCTCCCGAGCGTGAACTTCAGTGGAGAGTCTTGCGCCGCTGCATCCGCGTAGTCCCACAAGTCGAGCACGCCGTCCACATTCGTAGCCAGCTGATCGAAGACCAGAGCAGCCGCAGCATCGTCCATCTGGCCGGTCACCGGCCCGATTCCTTGCGGCAACGGATGCCAGGTGATTCGATCCGCGGAGTACTGCGTGGCACGCTGCGCCTCAGTTGTCGGGCGTGCCCCACCTGGTGTCGCTGGCTCAACGAAGATCACGAATCCGCAGTGCGGGGCGCACAGTGCCTGAACCTGCTCCGGACGTACTTTTGGCGACTTCGCCACCCAGAACGTCCGGCCGGCCACTTGGCAGTCGACAGCCTTCCTGCCGAAGATGGCGTCCACCGTTTCGCCAGCGTGCGCTCCCATGACGCTGATGACGCACGATGATGCTTTCAGCGCCGCTTGCAGCAGGGACATTCGCTCCCCGTCTCAGTAGCGGCGTTCAGCGCCGGGCTCGAGAGGGAACAGCGCCACCACCATGCCCGGCCACTGCAACGGCCCGTTGGGCGGAACCCTCACCGTCGCTCTGCCTGTTCGCCGAGAAGCGCCTGTCTGACAACGTCTGCAACGGTGTCTGGGCCGATCCCTCGCCTCTTGCAGTAGTCGGATTCCAGCCACTCGGCGAGCGCCTTCGCGCCCTTGCTCGAATTGCACTTGACGCAACAACGAGCGATGTTCGCACAGCTCACCAGCCGGGCATCGTTGATGATGTGCTCCCAGGTCGCGACAGCCGTCCGAGGTCCTCGCGGCGGCATGCGCTCGACCAATGGGACTCGGCAGTAGACGCACACCGTATCCCGGCCTCGCACCTCCTCCTCTAGCCATGCGGGGATGTTCCATGAGTTCATCGGCTTGGCGGCCTCACAATCGCTGGCCGCCAGTGGCTGCACCCGACGTTGGGCCGTCCATGGAACGTAGCGACGATCGAAGCTCATCGATTGTGAGCGGAGGCGATCTTCGGTGAATCATCGCATGGCAGTTCGGACAGACAGGTCGCATGTCCGCGACGGGATCCACCTCGCGCTCGCCGTCAGCAAGCGGCTTGAGATGGCGCACGTGAATGAACCGCTCCCCAAGGGACCCGTAGCACCGAGCGAAGTCGAACGCGCAGACCGTGCAGGCATAGCCGTGGGCATCGATACACGCGGCACGTGCTTCGGGGTCTCTTTCGCGTCGGCTCTGGACGACGTCAGCGAGCGCTCCCTCGCGAAAGGTAGCCTTTTCGTAGGTAGTTGGCGCCTGGGGCAACGTTTGCTTGCCCTCCGGATCGATCACGCGCGTGTATCCGGGTATGCCAGCGATGCCTCCAGGGACACCAACGTCCTGCCGAATGCGGAGCTCGGGACATGCGCGGAAGGCTTCCTCCGTCTCGAAGACGACGTACCCGTGCTCGTCCAGAAGCGCTCCCGGAAAGCGTTCGAGCTGGTGATACCAGTCACCGGTCTTTCGGTAGAGCGCGTGCCTGACGTCGACGTTCCAACGCGCAGCCAAACTCGCGCCAGTATCAGATCGAGGTGTTGTTCCCATGGATGCCCTGTTTGGCTGCCCAACGCTCCGGTTCAGCGGCGGGCCGCGCAGCGGACCGTCCGCTGCAACCGGTTGTTAGCTGGCTGTGGGTACGGTCCGGGGACATAGGTAACACTTCAGTCCGGAGACATGGGTGACACTTTGAGGGCAGTGGAGGCACCGCAGGAGGTGCCTCATGCCCTGGAGGGAGACGACACCCATGCATCAACGCACCCTGTTCATAGCTGATCATCTGCGCGGCGCCCGCTCGGTGACGGAGCTCTGCGCCGAGTACGGCATCTCCCGCAAGACGGCCTACAAGTGGATCGATCGCTACCTCCGGCGCGGGCCACTGGGCCTCGAGGATCGCTCCCGCCGGCCCCGCGGTACCCCTACCGCAACGCCCGCCCCGATCGTTGACGCGCTGATCGCGCTGCGCCAACGGCATCCGACCTGGGGCCCGAAGAAACTGGTGGCCTACCTGCACCGCCGTCACCCCACGTGGTCGCTGCCGGGCCGCTCGGCTACCGCCGCGCTGCTCAAGCGCCGCGGGTTGATCCGCCGCCGCACCCCACGACGCGTGATCGGCCATCCCGGCAAGCCCAACGCGTTGATCGTGGCGCCGAACCAGGTCTGGTGCGCGGACTTCAAGGGCCAGTTTCGGATGGGCAACGGGCGGTACTGCTATCCGCTCACCGTGACCGATGACTTCAGCCGCTACCTCCTCGGCTGCCACGGCCTGGCGAGCACCGCCGTCCAGGGCGCCAAGCCCGTCTTCACGCGGCTGTTTCAGGAGTACGGGCTGCCGCAGTACATCCGCAGCGACAACGGCGTCCCGTTCGCCACCAATACCCTGGCGCGGCTCTCGCGACTGTCGGCGTGGTGGGTGCGGCTCGGCATCCTCCCCCAGCTCATCGAACCCGGGCGACCGCAGCAGAACGGGCGGCACGAGCGCATGCACCGGACGCTGAAGCAGGAAGCCACCCGGCCCCCGGCCACCGCGATGCCCTCGCAGCAACAGCGGTTCGATCGCTTCCGCCGCGAGTTCAACGAGGAGCGCCCTCATGAAGCCCTGGACCAGCAGACGCCCGCGGCCGTGTATCAGCCATCGCCCCGGCCAATGCCGAGCAAGCTGCCTCCGCTCGAGTATCCCGATCGCTTCGAAGTCCGCTACGTCAGCGCCAACGGGGGCATCCGCTGGAACAAGGCCTGGGTGAACGTGTCCACAACCTGCATCGGCGAGTACGTCGGCCTCGACGAGATCGACGACGGGATCTGGAACGTTCACTTCGGGCGCTTGCGACTCGGCCGCCTCTTGGAACGATCGATGAAGATCGAGGACGCCTATGGGAGACTCTATCGGCACCGGCGACTGTTACCCATGTCCTCGGACTAATCTGTCACCCATGTCCTCACCCGCTCAGTGTCACCTTGGAGCGGTGCCAGGCCGATAGGGATCCGGCGTGCCCATCGGAATGAGAGGATGCTTCTTCACGCTCTGTTCGAACTCGCCCACGATCTTCAGCACCGGGCCGACGACCCACGAGTCGGGTGTTGGCTTCTCTTCGCGCGGATCGGTGTAGAGGTTGTAGATCGTCGGCACAGGGTTCCTGACTGGCGGGTCGAACATCGTGTCCTGCCGGTAGAAGTGCAGCTTCCAGTTGCGCCACTTCACCGCCTGCAGCCGCTCAGCGCACCAGATCGGGAAACCCTCGCGCGCCGATTTCTCCGTCTTGCCAAGGAAGAAGTCCGACTGGTCGATGCTGTCGAATGGTCTGTCACTGGGTACCTTCGCGCCGCCGAATCGCGCCAGCGTTGCGAACATGTCCACGCCGTGGACGATTTCGTTGGTCTCTCGCCCGACAGTGATCTTGCCCGGCCAGCGGATCATGAACGGTACGCGGATGCCGCCCTCCAGCGCGGTGAAGTATTGGCCGCGCCAGGGACCCGCCCACCCGTCCCAGGGTCGAAAGAACTCGGGGCCGTTATCGCTGGTGAAGATGACAATCGTGTTGTCACGGATACCGGCTTTGTCCACCGCATCGAGCATCTGCCCGACGTTGGCGTCCATTTCGGTGAGTACGTCCGCCCAGTCGCCGTTGCCGGTCCGACCCTGGAAGGACGGGTTCGGCTCGGTGGGCAGATGCGGTTGCGTCAGCGCCACGTAGGCGAAGAACGGTTTGCCGGACCGGGCTTGCGTGCCGATGAACGACACTGCGCGGCGGGTGATCTCGGCATCGATGGTGCGCCGTTGCGTCACGTCGTACACGCCCAGCGGACGGCTCTTCTCGCCCTTACCGCCTTCCATCATCTGTTCCGCGGGCATGATGTCCGCGGACCAGCCCGGCGAAGACGGCCAGAGCGCCTCGTCGGTTGTCCGCGGAATCCCGAACCATTCGTCAAAGCCCTGGTCGCTGGGCAGGCGTCCGTCGTGGCTACCGAGGTGCCACTTGCCGTAATAGCCGGTTGCGTAGCCCGCTTCGGACAGAGCCTCGCCGATGGTGATCTCCCACTGCGTCAGGCCGTCCGCGACGCCGCCGAACGGCACCGAGTGCGTGCCGGAGCGGATCGCCCAGCGGCCGGTCATCAAACTCGACCGGCTGGGTGTGCATTGCGTTTCCATGTTGAAGTTCAGGAAACGCATGCCCTCCCTGGCCAGGGAATCAATCCTCGGCGTTGGCGCTCCACGTGTGACGCCGCCACCATAGGCCCCGATCTCACCGTAACCGAGATTGTCGGTGAGGATGAACACGATGTTCGGCCTGCTCGTCTGGGCGAGAACGCGAGCGGGCATCAGCAAGTACGCCGCTGCCAAAGCCAGAACGAGTGCCAAGCGTATCGTCATGATTGCGCGCATCGTTAACCCTCCGATGGTCGAAAGCCAGCTAACGTCTCAGTAGGCAGACCTGTCTAATCCCGTTCCCGACGCCTGTCCCGCGGCCTATTCCCCACGACCGGCGCACGCGTGCCCCTGACGAACTTCCCGATCTCACGACGATCTGCGATTGTCATCCGCGGCCTTCCCTGCGTGATAGACGGCAAGGGCTCGCCGTCTATCCGCACCACGCCAGAGCGCCCGCCTGACGCGAGCGGCCCCAGCACCAGATCGACCGGGCTCACCACGCCCAGGCCGCCCCGATTCAGCACGTGGGTGTAGATCATCGTCGTCCGCACGTCGCGGTGACCGAGCAGCTCCTGGATCGTCCGGATGTCCGAACCGCTCTCGAGCAGGTGCGTCGCGAACGAGTGGCGGAACGTGTGGCAGCCGGCCGGCTTGGCGATCCCGGCACGGATCACGGCCTGGCGGACCAGGCGCTGGAGCGCCGACTCGTGGAAGTGGTGTCGGCGGCGTTGGCCCGTTTCCGGGTGCACGTACGTGCGGGTGGCGGGAAAGACCCACTGCCACCCCCACTCTCGCCCCGCGTTCGGATACTTGCGACCGAGCGCGTCCGGCAGCTCGACCCACCCGGCGCCTCGGGCAAGATCGGCCTCGTGCTGCGCCCGCACCCGGTCGAGGTGGGCGGCCAGCGGGCGGCGCACCACGGCCGGCAGCACGGTCCGGCGGTCCCGACCACCCTTCCCGCGGCGCACCACGATCTCGCCGCGCTCGAAGTCGACGTCCTTGACCCGCAGCCGGAGACACTCGAGCAGGCGCAGGCCGGCGCCGTAGAGCAGCGCCGCCATCAGCCACGGCGGGCCGGACAGTCGCGCCAGCACGGCCGCCACCTCCTCGCGGCCGAGCACGACCGGGACGTGCGCAGGACGCCTCGCGCGCACCAGGCCGTCGAGCCACGGCAGCTTCACGCCGAGGACCTGCCGGTAGAGGAACAGCAGGGCACTGAGCGCCTGGTTCTGCGTCGACGCGCTCACCCGACGGTCCTCGGCCAGGTGCGAGAGGAAGCGGGTCACCTCCTCGGCTCCGAGCGTCGCGGGGTGACGCTTGTCGTGAAACAGGATGTATCGCCTGATCCAGAAGACGTACGCTTGCTCGGTGCGGCGGCTCATGTGCCGCATCCGTATCGCCTTCCGGACCCGGTCGAGCAGGCGGGGAGACCGAGGGCCATACGCGGGCGGCGTCTCGGCGACCGTCGTCGCCCGGTGCTCGCCACCGCGGTAGGCCAGCGCGCCCATGCGGGCGAGGAAACTAGACCGGCCCCGTGCGCATGTCTAGGCCAGGTGCGCCGCCCTCACGCGCCCGGACCGTCGCCCACGACCCCGTCCGCCCGCCGCCGGAAATCCA
The DNA here is from genome assembly GCA_963851365.1 of uncultured delta proteobacterium. Classification (GTDB taxonomy): domain Bacteria; phylum Desulfobacterota; class Binatia; order DP-6; family DP-6; genus CAVQLX01. The sequence goes on from CAWKPA010000006.1 coordinate 124,722, forward strand.
CCGCGCGGCACCGCCCCGCGCGCAGCTCCTCCACCAGGTCGTCGATGCTCCGGATGTCGCGGTCGAACTCCGTCGCCACCGTGCCGACGAAGCTCACCAGGTGCGAGTCGCTGCCGCCGTAGCCCGCGTAGCCGTACTGCTCCATCAACGCGCGCACCCGGTCGTCCTCGCCCTTCTTGGAGCCGCCGTTCAGCGCTTCCACGGCGATCACACCGTCCAGCGGCCCGCGCCTCTCGTAATGCGCGCACAGGCCGACCGTCGGCCGCCCCGGGTGACACGGCAGGGCCACGCCGCCCATGCGGTGGATCTCCGTCACGACCTCCTGCGCGGGCAGGCGGACGTCGGCGAAGTCGAAGCGGGCGAGGATGTCGCGGTTCACGCCGTAGACCAGCATGTGGCCGTAGTCGGTCTCGATCTCGGCGGCGTTGAGGATGAGCAGGCCGTACCGGTCCTCCAGGTCGCGGAAGTCGCGCGTGGGGTCGAACTGGCGGTGCTCGGTCAGCACGATGCCGTCCAGCGGGCGCTCGTCACGCTTGCGCTGCAGCAGTTTCAGGTAGGCCTCGACCGGCGCACGGCTGTCGTCCGACCGCTCGGAGTGCAGGTGCATGTCCAGGATCACGACGCGCTCTCCGGACGGGACGTCGGACGGAACGTCGGCAACGTCACCTCCGGCGTGACGTCGTCGAACACCACCTCCACCGCCATGCCGATCCGCACGGCGTCGGGCGCGCACTCGACCAGATTCGTCATGATGCGCGGCCCCTCCTCCAGCTCGACGATCGCCAGCACGTAGGGCAGCTCCTCGCGGAAGCCGGGCGCCTGGTTTTGGTGCGTGACGGTGAAGCTGTATACCGTCGCCGCGCCCGCTGGCCCGCTCCCAGGCGACCCGCGACGACAGGCACGCGGGACACACCGCGCGGGGCGGCAGACGCACCGTGCCGCAGTCGCGGCAGCGCTGTACCGACAGCTCGTGGCGCTGCAACGCCTCCCACCAGCCCCGCGACTCCTCGTCGATCCGCGGCAGCGGCTTCTTGTAGGCGCGCTCGCTCATCCGCGCCCCAGGAGCATCGTGACGGCGCTGTGGCGCTGGCCCAGCATGCCGCCCGTGCCGTGCACCAGCGCGATCTCGGCGTCGGGCACCTGCGCCTCGCCGCGCTCGCGACGGAGCTGCTTCGTCGCCTCGATCACCAGGAAGATGCCGCGCATGCCGGGGTGGTTCGACGACAGGCCGCCGCCGTCGGTGTTGACCGGCAGCGCGCCGCCGAGACCGATCCGGCCGTCGGCGCAGAAGGCCCCGCCCTCGCCGCTCTTGCAGAAGCCCAACGCCTCCAGCGTGCGGAGCACGGTGATGGTGTAGGAGTCGTAGATCATGCAGCAGTCGACGTCGGCGTGCCGCACGCCGGCGCGTTCGAGCGCCAGCGGGCCCGACTGGCAGGCCGCGATGTCGAGCAGATCGCGCCGCCCGATGCCGTGGTGCTGCACCGCCTCGGCGCCGCCCAGGATCACCACCGGTGGTTTCGCGAGGTCGCGCGCGCGCTCGCGCGACGTCAGCACCAGCGCGCCGCCGCCGTCGGAGATGATGCAGCAGTCGAGCAGGTGGAGCGGCGACGAAATGATGCGCGACGCCAGCACGTCGTCCACCGTGATCGGGTCGCGATACTTGGCCTGCGGGTTCAGCGCCGCGTGCCGGCGCATGGTGACGGCGATCTCCGCCAGCTGCGCGCTGGTGGTGCCGTACTCGTGCATGTGGCGCTGCGCCACCAGCGCGTACGACCCCACGATCGTCGGGCCGAACGGCGCCTCGAACGCGTCCGGCGGATCGCCCAGCCCGCCGCCGCCGGTGCCGATGGCGAAGCGCTCCGACGCGGCCGTCGACCCGTACGTCACCAACGCCACGTCGCACAGCCCCGCCGCGATCGCCGCCGCGGCGTGCAGACAGTGCGACACGAACGACGAACCGCCGATGGCCTGCGAATCCAGCCAGCGCGGCCGCAGGTTCAGGTGCTGCGCCAGCGACAGGATGCCGATGGGCCCGACGCCGCTGGTGCAGAAGCCGTCGACGTCGGCGATTCCGAGCCCGGCGTCGGCCAGCGCGCCGCGCGCGCTCTCGGCGTGCAGCTGGTACGCGGTCTTGTCTGGCGCGAAGCGCGTGGGATGCTCGTAGACGCCCGCGACGGCCACCTGCCCCCAGACGCTCACGGCAGCGACTCCGCGAAGTCCGCGACCAGCGCGTTGAACGCCGCATGCTGCTCGAGCGGCGCCTGGTGGCCCGCCGACGGCAGCACTGCGAAGCGGGCGCCGGCGATGCCGCGGGCCAGCTCCTCCACCTGCGCGGGCGGCGTGACGGCATCGTCGGCGCCCGCCACCACCAGCACCGGCACGGCCACCTGCGGCAGCAACGCACGGCCGTCGAACGCCTGGCACGCCAACAGGTCGGTCAGGCGGACGCGCGGGTCGGTCTTCACCTGCTCCATCCACGCCTCGCGCATCAGCTCCATGCCGGTGGCTGGCGAGAACGTCTCGGTGGTGAACTGCTGCGGCAGCCGGCCACGGGCGACGTCGCGCGCGGTCTGGATGGTCGTGTCGCTCAGCGTGAAGCGCGCCGCCGAGCAGGCGAGCACGAGCCCACGGACCCGCGTCGGGTGCGCCACCGCGATCTCGAGGGCGACGGCGGCGCCCATGCTGCGCCCCACCAGGACGCACGGCCGACGCAGGACGGCGACCAGGAATTCCGCCGCCACCGCGGCACTCTCGGCGATCGATCCCGGCCCCTCGACGCCGTCGGAGCGCCCGTGCCCGGGCAGATCGAGCGCCACGACGCTGTGCCGCTCGCCCAGGCCGTCGAGCTGCCGGCGCCACATGCCGGCGTTGCTGCCCGCGGCGTGCAGCAGCACGAACAGCGCCCCGCGATCGAGCGGCGGGGGGCACGTCGGGGAACGTGGTCGGCCCGGTGTGCAAGTAGTGGACGGCGTGACCGTCGAGGTGGACGTACTTCGCGGGCAAGGTTGCAGGGTTATTCACCGTGGTACGGGGTGTCAATTCCGGCGCCCGGCGCGCGTTCCGCTGGCGGCGCACTCCAGGTAGGATCGCGCGCCGTGCGTCTCCGCGACCTCGACACGCTCGAATTTCACCGCGCGCTCGACGCCGTCGCGGCGCTGGCGCGCTCTGAGGCGGGGCGCCAGGCGGCCTTGGCGCTGCGGCCGGCCACCGGGCGCGACGAGGCGGACGAGCGCCTGGCCGTCCTGGCCGAGTTGGTCGCCCTCGGCGCGGAAGCCGGCCCGCTACCGACCGCGGACGTGCCGCGACTCGGCCCCGCGCTCGCACAGGCCGCCCCCGCCGGCGCGGCCCTCGAGACCAGGTGGTTGCTCGACGTCCGGGAGTTGCTGGCGGTCGCGCGGAGCGTCCGCGTCCACCTCCGGCACGACCCCGAACGCCATCCCCGCCTGGCCGCCGTCGCCGACGGCCTGCCCGAGGCGCCGGAAGTCGAAGCGGCGCTCAGCGCCATGCTCGACGAGCGCGGGCAGGTCCGCGAGGAGGCGAGCCCGGCGCTGGCGGCGGCGCGCCGCGCCACGCGCGAGCTGCGCGCGCGCCTGGAAGACCAGCTCATCGCGGTGGTGCGCGATCCCGCCCTCGCCACCGTCGTGGGCGAGCAGTACGTCACCGTTCGCAACGGGCGCTACGTCGTTCCCATCCGCACGGCCGCCGCCTGGACCTTCGAGGGCGTGGTGCAGGACCGCTCGCAGAGCGACGAGACGGTCTTCGTCGAGCCGCTGTTCGCGGTCGAGCTCAACAACCGCCTGCTGCTCGCCGCCAAGACCGAGGAAGCCGAGGAGCGCCGCGTCCGCGCCGAGCTGACCACAGGCATCCGCGAGGCGACACCAGCGCTGGCGGCGCTCGAAGACGCACTCGCCCGCGCCGACGCGCTCGGCGCCGCGGCGGCGTTCGCTCGCGTGCACGCCTGCACCCGACCGGCGTTGGGTGGCGACGAGATCCGCCTGCTCGGCGCGCGCCACCCGCTCCTCCTGTTGAGCGGGCGGCCGGTGGTGCCGGTCGACATCCGGCTGCGCCCCGATCAGCGCGGGCTCGCCGTCACGGGCCCGAACGCCGGCGGCAAGACCGTCGCCCTGAAGACGCTCGGGCTGTGCGCGCTGATGGCACAGACGGGGCTCTTCCTGCCCGTCGCCGAGGGCAGCCGGCTCCCCTGCTTCGCCGAGGTGTTCGCCGACATCGGCGACGAGCAATCGATCCAGCGTGATCTGTCCACCTTCACCGGCCACGCCACCAACCTGGCCGACATCGCGCGGCGGGCCGGCGCCGCGAGCCTGGTGCTCCTCGACGAGCCCGGCGCCGGCACCGATCCGGTGGAAGGGGCGGCGCTCGCGGTCGGCGTGCTCACCGACCTCCTGGCGCGGGGGCCGCGGCTCGTCTTCACCACCCACTTCCCGCAAGTGAAGACCTTTGCGCTCGCCGAGCCCGCGCTCGAGGTCGCCGCCTTCGATCTCGACGCCGACAGCGGCGTCCCGCGCTTCCAGCTCGACTACCACAGCGTGGGCCAAAGCCTGGCGCTGCCCATCGCGCGCCGCCACGGCCTGCCGGTGCGGGCGCTCGAGGTGGCGGAGCGGCTGCTGGCTGGCGAGAGCCGCGACGTCGCGCGTGCCGTCGCACGCCTGGAGGAGAGCCGCCGCGAGCTCGAGGCGGCGCGCGACGCCGCACTGGCCGAGGCGCAGCGGCTCGCCGCGACGCGCGCCGAGAGCGAGGCGCTGTTGGACGACCTGCGGGCGCGGCGGCGGGCGCGCTGGAGCGAAGACCTCGAGGCGTCGCGGGCCTTCTTGCGCGAGCTGCAGGCCGAAGGCCGCGGCGTCCTCGACGCGCTCAAGCGCACGCCCAACGCGGCGGCGCTCCGCACGTTCGTCGCCGGCGCCGCGCAACGCGTCGAGGCGCGGCAGGCCGAAACCGCCCCCGCGGACGCGCCGGCGCCGAGCCGGCCGCCACGGATCGGCGACACGGTCGAGGTGGCGGGCCGCGGCATCCGCGGCGATCTCATCGAGCTCGGGCCCGAGCGCGCGCGCATCGCCCGCGGCGGCCTCAAGTTCGAAGTGCCGACGTCGCAGCTCCGCCTGGTGGCGGCGCCGCCCGCCGCACGCGACCGGGTCGCCGTCCACGTCGAGCGACCGGACTTCGACAGCACGCCCGGCGAGCTCAACGTCGTGGGCCAACGGGTGCGTGACGCGCTCGCCACGCTGGCGGCCTTCGTCGATCGCGCCGTGCGCGCCGGACGCTCCGAGGTGCGCGTGGTGCATGGGGTCGGGACCGGCGCGCTTCGCACGGCGGTGCAGGAGTTCCTGGCGACGAGCCCCCACTGCGTCAAAGTGCGCGAGGCCGACCCGCACGCGGGCGGGGGCGGCGTCACGATCGTCGAGTTGGCGTGACCGGGTTGCGCCGGCTCGGGCGAGGTGATTCGTCTGGAGGATGATCGAGCTGCGCCGTGAAGGGCCCGTGTTCGTCCTCACCATGCGGGCCGGAGAGAACCGCTTCAACGCCGACTTCATCGCCGCGATGCACGCCGGGCTCGACGAAGTGCTGCGCAGCGATCCGCCGTTCGCGCTCGTGACGACCGGGAGCGAGAAGTTCTACTCCAACGGCCTCGACCTCGGCTGGATGACGGAACAAGGCCCGGGGGGAGCGCGCGGGTTCCTGGAAGAGGCGTTGGCGCTCGTCGGTCGCGTGCTGTCCTTGCCGTGCTACACGGTCGCGGCGATCAATGGGCATGCGTTCGGCGCCGGGGCGCAACTGGCCATCGCCCACGACCTCCGCCTCATGCGCATCGGCCGTGGCTACTGGTGCATGCCCGAGGTCGACATGCACCTGCCGCTGCACCCCGGCATGGTGGCCATCCTGCAGGCGCGCGCGCCGCGCGTGGCGGTCCACGAGGCCATCGTCACCGGACGGCGCTGGAACGCGGAGGACGCGGACGAGGCAGGTATCGTCGACCGGGCGGTGCCCGGCGAGGCGCTGCTCGACGTCGCCATCGAAGCCGCCACCGCCATGGCGGGCAAGGCCGACCCGGTGCTCGAACGCCTGAAGCGTTCGCTCTACCCCCAGGTCTTCGAAGCCATCGCCCGGACGCCGGACGACCTGTTCGGCTAGCAGCCAGCGACCGGATCAGCGCGGCGCGTTCGGAATCAGCCGCGCGGTGACCGCGCTCATCAGCTCGATGGCCTGGGGGCGGGGCAATTGCGCGATCGCCGCCGCGCCCTGTCGATTCATCTCGCCCGGCACCACCGACGGCTCGACCCCGAGCGCATCGAGCGCTTCCCGCACGACGTCGGCCGGGCTCCATCACGGGCATGCCGAGCCCGACGTCGTCGCCGGGCTGCGACGACAACCACCCGGGCGTGCGTGTCGAGCCCGGCTGGACGGCGAGGACGTCCACGCCCTGCGGTCGCAGCTCGGCCCACAGCGCGTCGGCCAGGATCCGCGCGAAGGCCTTGGTGGCGGCGTAGACCGCGAGCTGCGCCGAGCCGACATTGCCGGACAGCGATGACATCAGGATGAGGCCGCCGCGCCCGCGCGCCGTCATCGCGGGGAGCAGCGCGCGCGCCAGCAGCAGCGGCGCCCGGCAGTTCACGTCGAGCATGGCCTGGAGATGGGCGGGCGCGAGCGTCAGGAACGGCGCCACCGTGCCGAGGGCGGCGTTGTAGACGAGCAGCCCCAGCTCGCGGCCGTCGACCTCCGGGCGAAGCGCCTCGACGAGATCGGGGCGGGCCAGGTCCAGCTCGACCGGATGGACCGCGACGCCATGGCGCCCGGTGATCTCCGCGCCGAGGGCAGCGAGCGGCGCGGCGTCGCGGTCGATCAGCAGCAGGTCGAGGCCGCGCGCGCCGAGCTGCCGCGCCCACTCCGCCCCGAGACCGGCGGCCGCGCCCGCGACCAGCGCCCAGCCCCCGTAACGGCTCCGGAAGTCGTCGCCCATCGGGACCGCGTGGGCGTCGCCGGCGAGCGGCCGGCGACGCCCCGGGACATCAATCCTAGTACCGGCCGCGCTTGCCGCCGAAACCGCCGGGGCCACCGCGCCCGCCGCCACCGCCGCCGCCACCGCGGCGGAACCCGCCGCCGCCACCGCCACCGCTCTCGCGATCGCGGGCCTCGTTGACGGTGATGGTTCGGCCCTGCACCTCCCGGCCGTTCAGCTCGCTGATGGCGCGCTCGGCGTCACTTGCCGAGGCCATTTCGACGAAACCGAAACCACGCGATCGCCCGGTCGCCCGGTCGGTGATCACAGCGGCCGACTCGCACGGGCCGATCTCCGAGAACAACGCCTCGAGCTCGGGTCCAGTCGTATCGAAGGACAGGTTCCCAACGAAGAGCTTCTTGCCCATGGACTCTCTCTACTCTCTCTGGCCACTCCAGGTGGCCTTGCTGTGGGTCACCCTTGCCTGGGCGGAAACCCGCCGGTCACGCCAGTGCGACCGTGTTGCGCTCAAACAAAACGGACCAGTTGGCGCGGCAGACAGTGCCCCCTTCCGGCGCGGCTGTCAACGCGCCGCTCGGCCCGCGTTTGCGGGAGGAAGTCCCTCCCGCTACATCCGGTCCGTGGCGATTCGCCGCATCCACACCTACCCAGACGCGGTGCTGAAGCGGCCCGCCGAGCCGGTCGCCGACATCGACGGCACGGTCGCGACGCTGCTCGAGGACATGGCCGAGACCATGTACGCGGCGCCCGGCATCGGCCTGGCCGCCCCGCAGGTCGGGGTCGGCCATCGCGTGATCGTCCTCGACGTCCCCGGCGAGCGTGACGCGCCGGGCAAGAACCTGCTCAAGTTGGTGAACCCCGAGATCGTCGAGCGGGACGGGTCCATCGTGTGGGAAGAAGGGTGCCTGTCGGTGCCCGAGTTCACCGCCGACGTCACCCGCGCGAAGCGGATCCTCCTGCGGGCCTGGACGCCGGATCAGGAGGAACTCGAGATCGAGGCGGAAGACCTGTTCGCCGTGGCGATCCAGCACGAGCTCGACCACCTGGACGGCAAGCTCTTCCTCGACCGGCTCTCCCGGCTGAAGCGCGAGCTTTACCGGACGCGGCACCGCAAGCTGGAGCGCCAAGGCCGGCCCGCGCGTTCCGGCGACGGCTCGGGCACGCGCCGCTCCGCGCTGTGAGCACTGGCGCCCCCCCCTGGCGCGTCGTCTTCATGGGGACGCCGCCGTTCGCGCGCGTCATCCTGGACGCGCTGCTCGCCCGGCCCGACCCGGTGGTGGGCGTCGTATGCCAGCCCGACCGCCCGCGCGGCCGCGGCCTCGCCGTCGAGCCGCCGGCAGTGAAACGGCTCGCGACCGACCGCTCCCTGCCCGTGCTGCAACCCGAACGCGTGCGCGACCCGGCGTTCGAAGGCGCGCTGCGCGCGCTGGCGCCCGACGTCATCGTGGTCGCCGCCTACGGCCGCATCCTGCCGCGCAGCATCCTCGACCTCCCCCGCCGCGGCTGCATCAACGTCCATGCGTCGCTGCTGCCGCGTCACCGCGGCGCGGCACCGATCGCCCACGCCATCATAGCCGGCGACGCGGTGACCGGCGTCTGCATCATGGCGATGGTCGAGGAGATGGACGCCGGCGACGTGCTGCTCGCCCGCGAGACGCCGATCCGACCCGACGACACCACCGGGTCGCTGACGGAGCGGCTCGCGCTGCTCGGCGGCGCCGCCATCGGCGACGCCATCGACGGCCTGCAGGCCGGCACGATCCGCCCCGCGCCGCAGCCCGCGACCGGCGTCACCTTCGCCCCCCGCATCGAGCGCGAGCAGGCACGGCTCGACTGGGCAAGGCCGGCCGCCGCGCTCGAACGACTCGTGCGCGCCATGCAGCCCGCACCGGTGGCGTGGACGCCGGCAGGCGACAGCGTGCTCAAGGTGCACCGGGCGGCGCTGGCGCCGGGGGTGGCAGACGGCCCACCGGGCACCGTGCTGCGCGCCGAGCGCGACGGCATCGACGTGGCGACGGCGGACGGCGTGCTCCGGCTCCTCGAGGTGCAGCCACCGGGCAAGCGCCGCATGGATGTCGGCGCCTTTCTGGCCGGCCGTCGCCTCCCCGCCGGGATGCGTCTCGCCGGCGGCTGACCGGCGGCAGCGTCCGGGGTCACGCGCCGGATCGGCGCGCCCCGCCCAGCCGGTCGAGCGCCACCGCGCACGCGGTCGTGACGTTCAGCGAATCGACCCCGGCGACGATCGGGATGCGCGCGGTCACGTCGGCCGCGGCGAGGGTGCTCGTGCACAGCCCCGCCCCCTCCGTCCCGAGCAGCAGCGCCGTGCGCCGTGCCGCGAACGCCTCCAGCTCCACGACGTCGAGGCGCCCGCGCGGCGTGAGCGCGATCAGCGCGTACCCCGCCGCCCGCACCGCGCCGAGCGCGCCCGGCCAGTCCGCCACGCGGGCCCACGGCAGGGCGAGTGCGGCACCCACCGACACGCGCACGGCCTTGCGGTAGAGCGGATCGCAACAGCCCGGCGACAACACCACGGCGTCGGCGCCGAGCGCCCAGGCCGCCCGGAGTACGCCGCCCACGTTGTCGGGGTTGCTCACGTCCTCGAGGAGAACGAGCCGGCGCGGCGCCGGGCGCAGGAGATCGTCGAGGCCGGGCTCCGCCCCCCGTTCGCCGAGCGCCAGGCAGCCGCGGTGGAAGTCGAAGCCCACCACCGCCTGCAGCACGGCGCGCGGCGCCAGGTAGACCGGCACCTCCGGCCGCGCGGCCAGGCAATCAGCCAGTGCGCCCAACGCCGACTCGGTCAAGAGGACCGATCGGATCCGGAACCGGGCGCCGACGACGAGCTGGCGCACCACCTCGCGGGTCTCGGCCACGAACAGGCCGTCGCGCCGGCCACCGTCGTGGGCGGGCAGGTCGCGGTAGGGCGCGAGGCGAGGGTCGTCGTCGCGCGCGACGGTCTCGACCGTCACACGCGGCCCGGCGCGAGCCGGGCACGGTAGGCGCGCACTACCGCCATGCCGTCGGGGCAGAACGGCTCCCACGCCGCGCGGTCCTCGATCTGCTCCAGCCCGACGAACTCGCCGCGCACCACTTCTTCGGGCTGAAGGCGAAACGGCCCGTCGTGATGCGCGCGGTAGACCATGCCGTGCACCCGATTGCCCGGGTCCTCCCATTGGAAGGGGAACAGCCGCTCGAGCGACGCCGCGACGCCCAGCTCCTCCGCCAGCTCGCGTGCGGCGCCGGCGTCGACGTCTTCGCCCGCCGCCAGCACGCCGCCGACGCACGGATCCCAGTGGGATGGGTAGACGTCCTTGGTGGCGGTGCGCAGATGGACGAACAGCTCGCCGCGACCATTGAACACCAGGATGTAGGCGCTGCGGTGCGGCAGTCGGCGCGCCCGCATCTCGCGCCGGCTGACGACGTCGATGGTGCGACCGTCCTCGTCGACCACGTCGACGGGCTCGTCGCCGGGATCCCGTTCGCTCACGGTTCGGCCTCGTCGAACCGGCCACCGAGCGCGGCCAGTTCCTCGGGCGTGTTCACGTTGAGCAGGCTCCGGGCAGCGCCGCCGAGCGCCCGCAACTCCCGCTCCTCGACGTAGTCCACCCGCACCCCGGGGAGGAACTCCCGCAGGGCGTGGCGGCCGGTGACGAGGCAGCGCTCCACCTGCGGCAGCGCGTGCACCGCATAGAGCGCGTGGAGCGGCTCGAGGTCGTCGTCCCAGCGCGGCACGACGGCGTCGGCGGTGCGCGGCCGCGCCAACAGCCAGCGGATGACGCCGGCATCGAGTCCGGGCATGTCGCACGCGACCACGAAGACCCAGGGATGGCGACTGGCCAGCATCGCCGCGTGGATGCCCGCCAGCGGGCCGCAGCCCGGGTGCCGATCGCCCACCGTCTCGACCCCAAAACGCGCGAAGCGCTCGGGCCGATTGGTGGCCACGATCACCTGCGGGAAGATGTCCTGGAACAGCCTGACGGTGCGCGCCGCGATCGGCTGGCCGCCCACGGCCGCAAACGCCTTGTCGCGGCCGCCCATGCGCGACGCGCGACCGCCGGCCAGGATCACGCCGGCGGTGGTGGCGTCCCGGAAGGTCATGCGGGGACCCTTGGCCAAGGGCCGGACACGAGTCAACCGATTGACACGCGCCACCAGCGGGATGACACAGGGCCCGCGGCATGGAGCCCGATCGTCTCGCCGCCCTGGAGGCGGCCGCCGACTGCCTGGCGCGGGCGCGCTACGTCATCGCGCTGACGGGCGCCGGTCTGTCGGTCGAGAGCGGCATCCCGCCGTTTCGCGGCCCCGGCGGGCTCTGGACCAAGCACGGCGAGCCGCCCATGAACGGGTTCCAGCGCTTCCTGGCCGACCCGCGGGCCGCCTGGGAGGACCGGCTGAACCCGACGGGCCCCATGCGCGAACTGTGGCGGGCACTGACCGCGGCCCGACCGAATCCCGGCCATCTCGCCTTCGTCCAACTCGAAGACCTCGGCGTGCTCCGGGCGGTCATCACGCAGAACGTCGACAACCTGCACCGGGTCGCCGGCAGCCGGCGCCTGCTCGAGATCCACGGCAACGCCACCCTGATCCGCTGCCTCGGCTGCTGCCGGCGCTTCGCGCGCGACGAGATCGACTTCTCCACGCTGCCGCCGCACTGCCCCGGTTGCGAGGGACTCCTCAAGAGCGACACGGTGTCGTTCGGCGAACCGATCCCGAGCGACGTCCTGAACGGGTGCTTCGAGGAGGCGGCGCGCGCCGACTGCATGATCGTCGCCGGCACCTCGGCCACCGTCTACCCCGCCGCGCAGTTTCCCTTCGACGTCCACCAGCGCGGCGGCGATCTGATCGAGGTGAACCCCTACCCGTCCGAGTTGACCGAGGTGAGCCGCCATGTGCTGCAGGGGCCGGCGGGCGAAGATCTTGCCGGAGCTCGTGGCGCGGGTGCGGGAGCGCCTGCGCTAAGCGCCCGGCGACGGTCACGACCCCGGGAAGCCCACCAGGGACTGCGCGCGGCCGCGGCCGTCGAAGCTGACGCTGCGGCCGCCGTCGTAGAGCCAGGTCGACCAGCCGTTACCGCCGGGGATGACGTTCAGGGGGTCGCCCATCAACCGCCGGACGTCACCGGCGGCCATGCCGCGCTTCACCGACCGCATCAGCTCCCAGCCCGGCCGCTGGTCCGGGCCCACGGGCGCCGCCGGACCGGCCGCCGGCACCTGGACCACCGTCGGGTTGGCCGCGGCCATCATCAGCGCCTCGCTGCGCTCCTCGAGTATCGCGAGGGCGGTGTCCATGCGGTCCTGCGTTTCCGCGAGCCGCGCGATGAGCGCCTCGACGCGGGCGAGCATCTGCTCGAAGCGTTCGAGCGCACGCTCCTGCGCTTCGATGCGGGCCGTGACTCGCTGCTCCCGCTCCTCCCGGGTCTCGACCACCGTGAGGTTGGCCGGGTCGCTCAGCGCGATCTCCGGCTTGGCGTCGCGGTCGACGACCGTGCCCTTCACCCGCACGCGCCGGCCGGTGTAGCGCGCGTCGAGGTCGTCGGGGGGCAGGCGTGCGAAGTCCTTCGCCTGCACGACCACCGTGAAGCGGTTGAAGGTGGGTTCGAAACCGAGCAGGCACGCCGTTGGCGAGCAGTGGATGGCCACGACGTTCCCTTCGACGGTGACCTCTCGGCCCACGTGCTGCTCCGCGGCGTCCCACGGCACGACGGGCTTGGCGGCACGCGGGGCCGGTGCGGGGGCCGCTGGCCGCTTGGACTCGGCGCCCGGCGCGGGCACCGCGCCGCCAATGACGAGTGCCACGAGGACCACCCGGGCTGCTCGGACGGCGCCACGCATCGCTTGACCGGCCTCCTGCGGGGTTCCTATACAAGCGCGCTGCACGAGTCCATCGTGCGTTCCAGCCATGGCCGATTACACCGGACCGCTCCCCGTCCCCTCGCCCGAAACCAGGCCGTTCTGGGAGGGGGCCAGACGCCACGAGCTGGTGCTGCCACGCTGCCGGCCGTGCGACACGTTCTTCTACTACCCGCGCGGCGCATGCCCGCGTTGCCTCTCTGCCGACCTCGAGTGGCGCCAGGTGAGCGGGCGCGGGACGCTCCACACGTTCACGGTGGTGACCCGCGGGCAGAAGGGCTTCCCGCTCGGACCACCCTACGTGCTCGCCGTCGTCGAGCTCGAGGAGGGGCCGCGCATGATGACCAACCTGGTCGGCATCGCGCCCGATCCCGCGGCAATCCGCATCGGCATGCCGGTGGAGGTGGTGTTCGAGGACGCCACCGCCGAGATCGCGCTGCCGCGCTTCCGTCCCGCGGGCGGTGCCGCGTGAGCGGCGATCGACGGCGCTTGCGGGGTCGGGTCGCCATCGCCGGCGCCGCGGAGGCGGACGAACACGGCAAGCTGCCGCACAAGTCGGCGTTCATGCTCCACGCCGAGGCGGCGCGCAACGCGCTGGCCGACGCCGGATTCACGGTGCGCGACGTCGACGCGGTGTTCAGCGCCGGGCTCTGGATGGGCTCGGAGACGGCGGAGTACATGGGTATCCGCCCCCGCTGGATCGACGGAACGCAGATCGGCGGCTGCTCGTTCGTCGCCCACGTGCAGCACGCCGCCGCGGCGATCGACGCGGGCCTGATCGACGTCGCGCTCGTCACGCACGGCGAGAGCGGCGCGTCGCGCGTGGGCATGCCGGGCACCCGCTTCGGCGCCGACTCCTTCCGCTTGCAGTTCGAGCAGCCGTTCGGGCTCGCCGGCCCGCCCACCGGGTATGCGCTGGCCGCGTCGCGCCACATGCACGAGTACGGCACCACCAGCGAGCAACTCGCGGAGCTGGCCGTCTCCACGCGCAAGTGGGCGCAGCTGAACCCGCGCGCCATCATGCGCGACCCGCTCACCGTCGACGACGTGTTGTCGTCGCGCATGATCTCGTGGCCACTGCACTTGCTCGACTGCTGCCTCGTCACCGACGCCGGCGGCGCGGTGGTCCTGACGTCGGCGGCCCGCGCGCGCGACCTCCCCAAGGCGCCGGTCTTCGTCCTCGGCACGGGCGAGGCCACCACCCATGCGCTGGTGAGCCAGATGCCGAACTTCGCGTTCTGGGACGCGGCCAAGATGGCGAGCGACGACGCGTTCGGCATGGCGGGCGTGGCGCACGCCGACATCGACCTCGCGATGTTCTACGACGCGTTCACGATCGTCCCGGTCATGGGCCTCGAGGCCACCGGCTTCTGCAAGCCGGGCGAGGGCGGCGCATTCGTGTCCGGGGGACGGACGGCGCCCGGCGGGGCGTTCCCGATGAACACCAACGGCGGCGGCCTGTCCTACACGCACAGCGGCATGTACGGCATGTTCATGCTGGTGGAAGCGGTGCGCCAACTGCGCGGCGAATGCGGCGCGCGCCAGGTGGTGGGCGCGAAGACCGCCATCTGCCACGGCCTCGGCGGGATGTTCAGCGCCTCGGCCACGTTGATCTGCGGCACCGAGATCCCCGACTGATCCATGCCGGCGCCGGTGCTGCTGTATACCCGGGCCGGCTGCGCGCACTGCGACGCCATGCGGACGGCGCTCGCCGCCCGCGGTGCGACGGTCGACGAAATCGACGTCGCGGCCGACCGGCGCGCCGTGCCGGAGCTGCTGAAGCTCACCGGCGGCCGGCGCGTGGTACCGGTGGTGGTGGAAGACGGCCGCATCCTGGTCGCGCCCGACGGTGGCTCCGCGTTCTGACCCCGCGCATCCGCTCAGCGGCGCTCGACCGTCATCAAGCCGACCGGCGCGTCGAAGCCCTTCAGCATGCGCTTGCCGGCGGGCTCGAAGCGCAAGCCCGGCCGCGCCGCCCGCGCGGCCAACTCGGGCGTGACCAGCAGCTCGTCCGGCACCGCTTGCTCCGCGATGCGGGCGGCCAGGTTGACGATCGGCCCGTAGTAGTCGCCGCCGCGCAGCACCATCTCGCCCCAGGCGATGCCGCCACGCGGGCGGGCCGGCACGTCGCAGCAGAGCCGATCCATCAGATCGAGCGCGATCTCGCAGGCCGCGCCAGGGTCCACCGCGGCGAACATGACCTCGTCGCCGATCAACTTCACCACCCGGCCGTCGCGCGCGATCGCGACGTCGTTGGCGGTGTCCTCGAACCGCTCGATCAGCTCGGCCAGCTCCAGCGCCGACGCGCGCTGCGAGAGCGGCGTGAAGCCGACCAGATCGACGAAGCCGACGGCGAACGACGCGGTATCGTGCCACCGGTCCGCCACCGTGCCCGGCTCACGCGCGGCGCGCATGCGGCGGATCGCCGTGGCGACGTGCTGGCGGAAGAGCCCCCGCATGGCTTCGGGGACCAGCTCGAGCATCTCGATCGCCCGGAGGTTGGCCTGGGCCAGCGACAGCTCGGAGCCCTTCGCCTGGCGCAGCGGGCCTTCGAGACTCTCGAGGAACAACCAGACGGCGGCTTCGGCCAGCCGGCCGAGCGAGGCGCCGATCACGCGCGCGAAGCGGCGCGTCGCCTCGTCGCCGAAGAGCTGCGATGCGAGGGCGAAGGCCGTATAGGCGCGCAGATCGTCCTGGCCGAACGGCCGTTCCACACCGGGATCGACCGGCGGCACGCCCGCGGCTCGTCCGACCTCCAGGAGGCGATCGGGCGGGAGACCGCTGCGGGCGGCCAACTCGTCGAGCGTGAACACCCGGTCCGCCTCGAGCGCGAGGTTGCCCGCGAGCGCGGTCAGCTGCCCGGCGCGCTGCGCCTCGATCATCTGTTCGAGCGTCACACCACGCGACGCGAGCCAGTCCAGCAACGCCAAGTGGTCCGCGCTGCGTGGCCCGGTCGGGTCGTACAGGCCGGCGGCCTGAAACTCGGCGCGGTCCATCGGGCTGGCCGATACGCCGGCTCGGCCCATCGCGCAACGGGCGGCGCTACTTCTTGGCTCGGAACCGCGCCAGGATCTGATCGTCCGGCTCGCCCGGGAGCGGCTTCCCCCACGGGTCGGTGCGCGGGATGCGGATCTGCCCGAGCGTGTCCTGGGTGTCCTCGTTGACCCAGGGCTGGCCCAGGGCGCACGGCACGGGGATGCCGTTCTCGGGTTCCAGGTCGTAGGCCGGCCAGGCGCCCTTCTGGTAATCGAGCATCATCCGCTTTGGCACGGCCCCCGGATAACGCGGGTCGCCGGCCCACGCAAACGCCGCGCCTCTTCCCGGCGCGCGCCCGCTGGTCTAGGGAGACCCCATGGATCGAGTCGCCGTCGCCTTCTCCCCGCTGCGGGACGCCCAGCCCCGCGAGATTCTCGACTGGTCGCGCCGCGCGGAGGCGTTGGGCTTCGCCGGCGTCTTCGTCCCCGAGTCGTTCAACGACTCGCTGGCATATGCGCAAGCGGTGGCGGGGGTCACCGCGCAGGCCAAGGTGGGAACGGCGATCACCAACGTGTACCTGCGGCACCCGACGCTGCTCGCCCAGCAAGCCGCCGCCGTGCAGGAGTTCTCCGGGGGCCGGCTGCTGCTCGGGCTCGGCGTGGGCCACCGGCCGGTCAACGCGTCGCTCGGCATCGAGATGGGCGATCCGCTCATCAAGATGCGGGACGTCATCGGGACGCTGCGGACGGCCTGGGTGAAAGGCCCCCACCAACCGCGACCCGCACCACCGCCCGCCATCCTCGCCGCCGCGCTGGCGAAGCCCATGGTGGAACTCGCTGGCGAGTTGGCGGACGGCGTCATCTTCAACCTCTTCCCGCTCCAGCGCTACCGCAAGGCGATGACGATGCTGCACCGGGGCGCGGAGCGCGGGGGCCGCGACCCCGCGTCGCTCGAGGTCTGCCATTTCACCACCGCGTATTTCGGCCCCGACCGCGTGGCGTGCCTGTACGAAGCCAAGCGGATGCTCGCGCGCTACGCCAACCTGCCCTTCTACGGCAACATGCTCGCGCAGTGCGGGTATGCCGATCAGGTGGAGGAGATCCGCGGTCACATGAAGCAGCGCGACGTCGCCCGGGCGGAGCAGGCGGTGAGCGACGCGATGGCCGACGACGTCACGCTGGTGGGCGACCCGGCCCACTGCCGCGAACGCCTCCGTGCCTACGAGATGGCCGGCGCCACGATGTCGATCGTGTTCCCCAACCCGGTGGGCGAGTCGCGTGCCGCCGGCGTCGACCGGGCGCTCGCGGCGCTCGCCCCCCGCGGCTGAGCCGCGCGGCCTATCGGTTGCAGGTCAGCTCGGCCGGACAGCCGCCGGCGCAGGACGTGCCCGCGCTGGCGGCCTCGGGCCACCAGTCGTCGATACAACAGTTCGCGCCCTGCATGGCGGGGCCGTATGGTCCGGCGAGCGACGAGAGCTGCGTGACGATCGCGTCCGGGTTGCGCTTGCCGTCGTGGAGGCCGAACTCGTCGGGGTCCAGGAAGAGGTCGGACATCTGCGTCGCACGGTTGCCGTCACCGGGCGCCACGTAGAACTTGAGCCGCCGCGGCTCGCAGGAGCGCCCGCACGGCGCGCCGCCCGGACACGCCGGACAGTCGTCACGCGTGGCGCAGCGGACGCCCGGCGCGTTGCGACACCAGCGCGCCGCCTTCTCGACGCACGCGAAGGTACCGCCCGGAAAGAGCCGAGCGCAGTCGCCGTCGTCGACGCACGACGGCGCGACCCGGCACCGCCGGCCCAGGCAGGCCGCTCCCACGGGACACTGACTGGTCGCCGTGCACGCGGCTTCGGCAGTGGGCATGCAGCGGTCGCCGAGGCACACGTCGCTGGCCGCGCAATCGGCGTCGGCGGCACACACCGGCGCCGCGAGGTTGGTGCAGCGCCCCACCGCGCCCTCGCCCGTGAGGAGATATCGACGACTGCCGGCAGTCGTCGTGCGCTGGGTCTCGTGTCCGCAGAGCGCGCGCCGCAGCGTCTCCGGGGGAGCCGGGCCCCCGGCGGCGGTCGCGAGCCACGGGCGCAGGTCCTTGCCGTCGCAGCGGCTGCCGCTCGATCCTTGCGGACACAGCTGAATGCCAGCCGGCGAGCCGAGAGCGTAACCGACGACGGTGGCCCGCACGTCGGCCGCATGCGCGAGCGCGGGGTTCTCTCGGGCCGGGGGAATCGGTTCCTGCGTGACGTCCCACCCGGGCGCCGTGGGGGCCGTGGTCGGATCGAACACGATCAACCGCGTCCGGTAGCCGTTCTCGGTGAAGTTGTGCTTCGAGAACGGCACGTGCCAGCCGTTGTCGGCGAGCGACACGATCACCGTGTTCTCGTCCAGCCGCCGCGTGATGTCCGCCGCCCAGGTGCCGTTGCAGGTGGCCTCCGAGACGTCGAACCGGCTCTTGCCGTCGCGGTCGATGCAGTGCGGCTCGCTCGCTCGCGCCAGGAATCTCCGGATCTCGCGCAGGCCGTAATCCATCCACCACACGTTGGCGAACATCTCGTCGCCGTTGCCGAAGTTGTACTCGGACGTCAGGGCGGTGACCGCCTGCGCACACGACCCACCGCTGCAGAGGCTGCCGAGGTCGAACAGCCCGCCCAGCGGATACTGGCCCGGCCCGCCGAACAGGTAGGTGCCGATCGCCGGGTTGGCGCGCAGGGGCTGGTGCGGGATACGCGGGGCGTACCAGACGAAGAAGGGGTGCACGCGGAACGTGGCCGGGTTCGATCCGGGCTCTCGGTAGAGCATGGAGTCGATGAAGGCGAAGACGTCGCCCATCCGGAAGATTTCCGTCGGGCTGTAGTGCGATTGCAGCTCGCTGCCGCAACGGGGCCGGCCCCCGGGGCCACCGGCCTCGCACTGGACACGACCGAGGCTCCGCTCGCTGGTGCGGGTGCGGACATCGAAGCCGGCGTCGCCGATGACGCTGCCGAGCTTGCCGGCGAGCAGCGTGCAGACGCCGCCGGTCTTGTTGCCCGCCTGGTACGGGTCGTTCGGGAGAAACGGCGTGCCGTCGAGGGCGCGCAGCGACGTGGCGATGGTGCCGAACGCCTCCGCCGGGCGGCGCTGCCCCTCGAAGCTGCGCTGATACCGCCCGGTCAGGATGCTGGTCAGGGACGGGAAACACCACGACGAGGTGTTGTGCGCGATCGGGAACACGCTGCCTTGCCCCGCCAGGAGGTCCAGGTTGGGGGTCTCGGGCGCCGGCACGGGCGTCCCCGTGAGGACGCTGCGACATTCGCCCGCATGGCCGTAGTGGCAAGCGCCCAGGTCGTCGGGGATCATCAGGATGACGTTCTTCAGGGCCGGCGGCGTGGCCTGCAGGCAGGCCCGCCCGTCGGAGCAGACGCCGGTCGGCGGGCACGCGACGCCACCGGGGCAGACGCCGACCGCGGATGGACAACACGGATTCGAGAACGGCTGATGGGTGGAGGAGTAGAAGGTGGCGGGCAGCTCGCACCCGGCGCGGAGGCTCGGACGCTTTGCCGGCCGCAGCTGGCGCGAGCCGACACCGGAGATTCCGGCGGCCCCCGCCTCGGGCGCGAGCGACAGGAGCAGCATAGCCGCACAGAAAGCGAGCCAGGAGCCGTGCGGCCGGGACATGGGGTGAAACCCTACGGCGCGATTGCTCGTCATGTCAACGCATTTCGGGCGGCGTACACGGCGCTCGGAGGCGATCCCCCGGGAGAGCGGGCCCTGCATGCGTCGTGCGGGACCGCACGACGGCGGGCCGATGGTCGCATGCCCCGCCGGCACGACCGCAACGACCTCCGCGCATCTGCTGTGGCCTGCAGGCGGATCACGCGCCGTTCACGAACGGCGCGACCGAAACGTCTTGCGCCATTCGCGCGACCTCGGGCATATCCCGACGTACTACCAATGCGCTCTCTCCATATCGCATCGTTCGTCACGGCCGCACTCCTGGTTCTGGGAGGAGCGCGCCCCGCCATCGCCGGGCTCTGCGCCGGCACCGAGGCCGCGCCCGCCCTGTGTCCGCCGGGTCCCGGGGACTGCCTCATCGCCACCGCCTGCGACGTGCCGGCGGGCATGTATGTCGACCTGATGGCGCAGGGCAACCGCCGGCTGGTGATCGGGAACACGCTCACGGTGCGCGCGCCCGGGACACTCACGGTCAAGGCGAACGGCATCGTGATCCAGGGGTCGGGCAAGATTCTCGCCAAGGGCGCGGGGGGGCAGGCGATCCGCCTGACCTCCGACACGGCGGTCGGCATCACGATGGCGGCGGGCACCCGGATCGACGTCAGCGACACGCGCGACGGCGGCGAGATCACCCTGGACAGCGCCGGCCCGGTCACCCTGAGCGGCTTCCTCAAGGCGGTCGGGGCGGCCGGGCTCGACGGGGGCGGCTACGTCTCCATCTTCGCCCAGGGGCCGGTCCTCATCGCGGGCCCCGACGGCATCGTCGCCAACGGCGGCAGCGACGCCTTCGGTGGCGACATCGACATCTCGAGCGTTTCGGCCAGCGGCAGCGGGGCGCCCATCATCGCCTCCGCCCCCATGAAGGTGCAGGGCGGCGACGGCGGCGCGATCGCTTTCACGGCTGAGGGCGATGTCACCCTGAGCGGCGCCGCGCTCGACGTGAACGCCATTCTCGCCGGCGGCTACGCCGGCGAGGTCGACGTAACCGGGGTCAATGTCGCGATGGGCAACGCCGCCGGCGAGACGACGCGCATCGTGGGCACGGGCCAGGAGGACAACGAGGTCGGCGAGGCCGCGGGCACCGGCGGCGATGGCGCCGCCGTGTCGGTCACGGCGTCGGGGTCGGCGTTCATCAACGCCGATTTCCTGATCGACGGCGCGCCGAGCGGCGTCGGCGGCGATTTCGAGGTCGATGCGATCGGCAACATCACGGTCATCGGCAAGGTGCTGACGCGGGGCGCCGGGCGATTCGGCAGCGGCAGCGAATTCGTCCTGCTCGCGTCGGAGGAAGGCGACGTCACCGTGGGAGCGCGGATCGATGCGAGCGGCGGGCAGTTCGGCGGCTCGATGGACGTCTACAGCAACAAGCAGAACGGCGGGAAGGTGACCGTCACCGGACCCGCCCAGCTTGCGGTCGACACGCTGGGGCCGCTCCCGGCCACCGAGCTGGTGGGGGGCGCGATCAACCTCGACGCCTGCGACGTCGCGGTAGCGGCGGGCGCGGCGCTGGCAGCGAAGGGACCGGCCGACTCGCGGGCCGCGTCGCTGTCCTCCAACGTCCTGCGGGCGCGCACCCGGCTGGAGGTCGCGGGCAGCCTCACCGCGGGCAGCCAGAACCGGCTCGAGTACCGGGACGCCAACATCGTCAGCGTGAAGACGGGCGCCACGCTCTCCCCCGCCGCCAGGATCGAACGCAACGCCACGCTCAGCTGCTGCGGCACCGCCTGCGTCGTCCCCACCACCACCACGTTGCCGCCCACGACCACGACGACACTGCCGGGAACCACCACGACCACCCTCGGCGGCACCACGACGACGACCACGACCTCCACCACCTCGACCAGCACGGCGGCGACGACCTCGACCACCGTCACCGAGACCACCTCCACCAGCACGACCTCGATCGAGCCGACCACCAGCACCACGCCGTCGACGGCGGGCACGACGACCACCACGACCACCACCGACGTGCCGCCGCTCGAGACCACCAGCACCACCGTGCCCGTCGCGCCGTCGTGCAGCGACCAACCGACACCGTTCGACGCGGCGGCATGCGAGATCGGACAGCTGGCGCAGGAGGTCGACGGGGCCACCACCGACCAGCTCGGCGGCACGCGCACCGCGAAGCGCCTACGGGCCTACCTCCGCCGGGCGGACCGCTTCCTGGACGCGGCGGAGAGCGGCAAGCGCGTCGATGCGAACCTGCGCCGCGCGGCCAAGCAGCTGAAGGCGTTCGAACGCGCCGTGACCAAGGGCGCCAATCGCAAGCGCCGGCCGATCGATTCCGAACTGGCCGCAAGCATCCTGTCGCTCAGCACGGCCGCCAAGTCCGGCATCGCGTTGCTGCAGTAGCGTTCCACCGTCGCCCCGCGCCATCCACCGTCCCGAGCCGACCCGGAGCCCATGCGCTCCGGGTCGGCGTTGCGGCCCCTGGATGGTCGGGCTAAGTAGCCGCGCGTCGAAGACGTCGATGGACTACAAAGCCACGCTGAACCTGCCGCGGACCGACTTCCCGATGAAGGCGAACCTGCCGCAGCGGGAGCCGGAAATGCTGCGGCACTGGTCCGAGATGGACCTCTACCGCCGGCTGCTCGCCCGGAACGCGAACCGCCCTCGCTTTCTCCTGCACGACGGCCCCCCGTACGCCAACGGGAACATCCACCTGGGCCACGCGCTGAACAAGATCCTGAAGGACGTCATCACCAAGTCGCGTGCGATGGCCGGCTGGCAATCCCCGTACGTCCCGGGATGGGACTGCCACGGGCTGCCCATCGAGTTGCAGGTGGAGAAGGCGCTGGGCCGGGCGAAGAAGGATGCGATGCCGAAGCCCGACGTGCGGGCACGGTGTCGCGCCTGGGCCGAGAAGTTCGTCGGCGTGCAGCGGGTCGAATTCGAGCGCCTCGGCATCCTCGGCGACTGGGGGCAGCCGTACCTCACGATGGACTTCGCGTTCGAAGCCCGCGAGATCCGGGTCCTCGGGCGCTGCATCGAAGCTGGGCTGGTGTACCGCGGCAAGCGACCCGTGCAGTGGTGCTGGTCGTGCCGAACGGCGCTCGCCGAAGCCGAGGTCGAGTACGCCGACATCACCTCGCCCTCGGTCTTCGTCGCGTATCCGTTCGTCGACCCGCTGCCGGCGGGACTGGCCGGCCTCGCCGGCGTGGCGGCCGCGGCGTGGACGACCACGCCCTGGACGCTACCCGCGAGCCTCGCGGTCGCCGTGCATCCGGAGCACGAATACGTCGCGGTCGCGATCGGAGACCGCACCGTCGTGGTGGCCGCCGCCCTGGTGCCGCGGCTGGCAGCCGCGATGGGCGCCGGCGAGCCGCCGCGCGAGCTCCGGCGCGTCCGCGGCCGGGAGCTCGAGGGCGCGCAGTGCAGGCATCCGTGGCTCGACCGCGTCGTCCCGGTCGTGCTCGCCGAGTACGTCACGCTCGAGAGCGGCACCGGCCTGGTGCACACCGCGCCCGGCCACGGGCACGAGGATTACGAGACCGGCAAGCGCTACGGGCTCGACGTGCTCGCGCCGGTCGACGAACGCGGCGCCTTCACCGACGCCGTCGCGGAGTGGCATGGCATGAGGGTCTTCGACGCCGATCCGGCCATCGTCGAGCACCTGCGGACCGTCGGCGCCCTGCTGGCGGCGGAGGACCATTCGCACAGCTACCCGCACTGCTGGCGCTGCAAGCAGGCGATCGTGTTCCGGGCCACCGAGCAGTGGTTCATCGGCCTCGACCGCCCGCTCGCCGGCACGGACGGCGTCACCCTCCGGCAGCGGGCGCTGGCCGAGATCGACCGGGTGCGCTGGGTCCCGGACTGGGGCCGCGACCGCATTCGCGGCATGGTGTCGACGCGGCCGGACTGGTGCCTCTCGCGGCAACGCGACTGGGGCGTTCCCATCGTCGCGCTGTTCTGCGAGGCCTGCGGCCGCGAGCACGCGAGCCGCGCGCTCTGCGACCACGTCGCCACGCTGTTCGAAGCCGAGGGCTCGGACGCCTGGTTCGTGCGGCCGATCGCCGACCTCGTACCACCGGAGCTGCGCTGCGACGCGTGCGGCGGTGACCGGTTCCGCCGGGAGACCGACATCCTCGACGTCTGGTTCGACTCCGGGGTGAGCTGGAACGCGGTGGTCGAGCAACGCCCCGACTTGGGCGGGCGGGCGGACATGTACCTGGAGGGCAGCGATCAGCACCGGGGCTGGTTCCACAGCGCGCTCCTCACGGCGGTCGCGACCGAGGGCCGGGCCCCCTACGACACCGTGCTGACGCACGGGTTCCTGCTCGACGGAACCGGCCGGAAGATGTCGAAATCCCAGGGCAACGACATCCCGCCCGCGGACGTCATCAAGCGCCATGGCGCGGAACTGATCCGCCTCTGGGTGGCGGCGGAGGACTACCGGGGCGACATTCCCGTCTCGGAGGAGATTCTCGGACACCTCGTCGAGGCGTACCGCCGGGTGCGCAATACGTGCCGCTTCCTGCTGAGCAATCTCTACGACTTCGACGCGCGCGCGGACGCGGTGCCGTACGAGGCGTTACCGGAGCTCGAGCGTTGGGTGCTGCATCGCGCCCACGGCTTCGCAGAGCGGGTGCGCGCGGCGTACGACGGTTTCGAGTTCCACGTCATCTACCACGCGCTGAACAACTTCTGCAGCGTCGATCTGAGCGCCCTCTACCTCGACGTCCGCAAGGACCGGCTCTACTGCGAGCGAGCGGACGGCCCCGAACGCCGCGCCACGCAGACCGTGCTCCATGCCGTCCTCGATACGCTGGTGCGGTTGGTGGCGCCTGTGCTGTCGTTCACCGCCGACGAGGTATGGCGCAGCCTGCCCGGGGCAGCGGAGCCCAGCGTCTTCCTGGCGGGATTTCCGGACCTGCCGGCCGCGTGGCGAGACGACGCGCTGGCGGAGCGCTTCGATCGCCTGCTGTCGGTCCGCGCGGCGGTCACGAAGGCGATCGAAGAGGCCCGCCGCGCCGGTGTGGTCAAGCAGGGCAGCGAGGCGCGGATCGTGCTCGGCGCCGACGCGGAGCTCGCGACCCTGCTCGCGGCGCAGCTGCCCGATCTACCGGCGCTGTTCGTGGTCGGCGAGGTGACGCTGGGCGAGGGCGGCGCCGAGAGCCCGGTTCTCGCCGGCCTGCGGGTCGCCGTGCAGGCGGCCGAGGGCGGCAAGTGCGAGCGGTGCTGGCTCGTCCGCGCCATGGGGACCGACCCGCAGCACCCGACCTTGTGCGCACGGTGCGCGGCGGTCGTGGCATGAATGATGCCCGTGGGCGCCAGGCGCTCTTCGTCGCGCTCGTGGTCGTGGCCCTCGATCAGATCACCAAGGCGATCGTGCTGCGGACGATGACCCTCCACGAGACCATCCCGGTGCTGCCGGGGTTCTCGCTCACCTATGTCCGGAACCCAGGCGCCGCGTTCAGCCTGCTGTCGGGCGCGCCCGCCGGCGTGCGCATCCCGTTCTTTCTCGGGGTGACGCTGCTCGCCGGTTGGGCGCTGGTGGCCCAGCTGCGCGCGACCCCGACGCATCGGCAGCATCTGATCTGGGGCCTGGGAGGCATCCTCGGCGGCGCGATGGGGAATCTGATCTGTCGGATCCGCTACGGAGAGGTGATCGACTTCTTCCACCTCCACTACGGCCAGTGGAGCTGGCCCATGTTCAACGTCGCCGACTCCGCGATCACCGTCGGGGTTGCGATCGTGCTACTCGAGTCGTTCTTCGGCGACGACGCTCCCGCGCCTACGCCATCACCGTGAGTCCGGCGCGAGGCACGTCGCGGCTGGCCTCGAGCCGGACGAGGACGCGCTCGGCCAACTCGTGGAAGGCGCGCCCCTGCGGGCTCGCGGGCGCCGCCGCGACGATCGGCAAGCCGAGATCGCCCGCCTCGCGCACGCCGCGGTCGAGCGGGATCTCGCCCAAGAACGGCACCCCGAGCTCGCGCGCGACGGCGGCACCCCCGCCGTGCCCGAAGAGCTCGGCGCGCGCGCCACATCCCGGACAGAGGTGGTAGCTCATATTCTCGACGACGCCGAGCACCGGCGCGTGCATCTGCTTGAACATCTCCATGCCGCGCCGGACGTCGGCGAGCGCCACGTCCTGCGGCGTCGTGACGATGATCCCGCCCGTGATCGGCACCTGCTGCGTCAGCGTGAGCTGAACATCGCCGGTGCCCGGCGGGAGGTCGAGGACCAGCACGTCGAGGTCGCCCCACTCGCAGTTCCGTAGGAACTCGACGATCAGCTTGGTCAGCATCGGGCCGCGCCAGATGATCGGCGCGGCGTCGGCAACGAACATCCCCATGGAGATCACCGACAGCCCGTGGCGGTGGATCGGCTGCAGGCGCTGGCCGTCGCCGGCGCGGCCCTTCTCGTCGATGCCGAGCATCAGGGGAACGCTCGGCCCGTAGACGTCGGCATCCAGCAGGCCCGTCCGGGTCCCGAGGGCGGCCATCGCGATGGCCAAGTTCGTGGCCACGGTGGACTTGCCGACCCCCCCCTTGCCGCTCGCGACCGCAAGGATGCTCCGGACGCCGGGGATGCCCTCAGGCCCGCGCCGGGCGGCCGCCGCCCGGGGAGCCTCCTCGCGCTCAAAGGTCACCGGGCCGACGTCCCCCGCCAGGACAGCCCGGATCGCCGCCTCGATCTGGGCGATGACCTCGTCCTTGGCCGTGCTCGGCGCGAGGACGACCTTCACACCGGCGGAGGACACCTCGACGTCGCGAACGAGGCCAAAGGACACGATATCGCGGGTGAAGCCGGGGTAGGAGACCGTCTTCAGGCGCTCGAGCAACTCCTGTGGCGTCGGCACCCCTCGCGCTTACCAACGCCGGCCGGCTCCAGCAAGCGACAAAATCGTCCGTGCATGATTGCGACAATTGAGCAGCTTGCCGTATACTAGGGATACGACGTGGCGACTTTGTCGCCTTTCCTCAGGCGACACGCAAGTATTCGTAGGGAGTATCCGGTGGCATATGGCTTGCTCACTGCTTACTCGCAATGGACTTCGCGATGCAGTACTCCGCCCCCCCCTCCAACCCCGTCGTCCGTAGCGGCCCTCCCGCCGACGCGGGCAAGTTGATCCGCGCCTGGCGCCACCGTGCTGGGCTGACCCAGGAAGGGCTCGCACACTCGCTGAGTGTCACCTTCTCGACCGTCAGCCGATGGGAGAACGGTCACGTCCTCCCCAGCCGTCTCGCCTGGCGTGCGCTCCAGCAGCTGGCAGCCGAGCGCGCCTGCCCGCTGATCGAAGACCCGGACCAGGCCGTCCAGGCCTGACCAACCCCCACGGACCTCCGTCCGGGTGACCCTGCTCGCCCGGACGGAGGCATCCCCATACGCCTCCTGCAGCCGCAGCATCGAGTGTGGTAGTCGGTTCGCATGTCACGGCGAGGGCGGTCGTCGAACGAAACCAAGCGCGACCCGCCTCACGCTGGCGGTGCGCTGAACACGCCGTTTCGCGCCCTGCGGCAACAGTGGAAACCACCACCCGCCGCCCCTGTAGCGGCGCCCAAGCCGCCCGAGGCCGTGCCCGTGCGGGCTCCGCTCGGGCCACCTGACGACGCCGACCTGTTCACGTCGGCGGTGGCCGGCGTGGTGCCGCTCCAACGGCGCGACCGCGTCGAAGGGCTCCCGCCCGCCGACGGCCACGGCCAGCCAGTGAGCGAAGAGGCGGAGACGCTCGCCGCCTTGTCGGACCTCGTGACCGGCGCGGCGCGTTTCGACATCAGCGACACGCGCGAGTACGTCGAGGGGACCGTGGTCGGCCTCGATCCGCGCGTCCTGCGCCGCTTGCGCCGCGGCGACTATGCCTGGCAGGGCTACGTCGATCTCCATGGCCTCACGACCGTCGAGGCCCGCGAGGCGGTCGATCGCTTCGTCGCCGACAGCTTCGCCGCCGGCCACCGCTGCGTGCTGATCGTCCACGGCCGCGGCCTCAACTCGAAGGACCAGAGACCCGTGCTGAAGGAGCGGCTGAAGGCGTGGCTCGCGCACGGACGCATCGGCAAGGTGGTACTGGCGTTCGCCACGGCGCGCCCGTGCGACGGCGGAGCGGGCGCACTCTACGTGCTGCTCCGCCGCGACCGCCGCGCCCGGCCCATCAGCGTCACCGAAGGCGCCAAGCGATAGGCTCGAGGCCCGATGGCCGACGCCTTGAGCGCGTTGCGGTTGCTGCTCGCCGTCGCCTTGCCCTGGCTGATCGTCGGGGGAGGTCCGCTTCCGCTGGCGGTGTGGAGCCTGGCGGCAGCGTCGGACTGGGCCGACGGGCGACTCGCCCGACGCGCCGGCACCTCCAGTTCCCGGGGAGCGGTGCTCGACAACGCCGCCGACATCACCTTCGTCCTGAGCGGGCTCACCACGGCGGCAGCGCTCGGCCTCGTCGCCTGGGTCGTACCCGCGTCGATCGCCTTGTCCGCAGGCACCTACGCCGTCGCCTCCCGCCGTGCGCTCCGGGTCGGCGGCGGCCTGGCCCGCAGCCGCTTCGGGCACTGGGGCGGCGTACTGAACTACGCGTGCCTCGGCGCTGCGACGGCTGCGGTGGGTTGGCCGCACCCAGCCTGGGCGACGCCGCTCGGTGCGCTCGCGCTGCTCACAGCGGGCGTCAACCTCGCCGCCGTGACGCACCGGCTCGCCGCGTGGCGACCTCCGACGGCGACCCCCCCGTCGTGAGGGGGCCGCCGCGCCCGCCCCTCAGGCCCCGAGGGGCCGAACGGACATCGCGGCGCCGTCGGCAACCGCCGACCGCATGCAGGCCTCGGCGATGAACACCGCCCGCGCCCCGTCTTCGACGGTGACCGGCGGCGCCTCGCCCGCCAACACGAGTCGCGCGAAGGCCTGAACGGCCTCACGGACGGTCTGGGCCGGCGGCCCGGGGTCGATCGGCGACCGCTCCAGTCCGACCACCGTGTGGAGCCAGTGCTGCTGGTGGTCGCCGACGATCTGCGCGTCTCGACACGCGGCATCGATCAACCCCGAACGCCCCGCCGTCGCCCGCGACCCGCCAACGGACACCAGCGCGTCGCAGCCCACGAGTTCGAGGGTCGCCACGAAATTGTCCTCGGTGCGCCGGGTAACCGCGCGGGCGGTCCGGCACCAGACCCGCGCTACCTCGTGGCCCGTCACCCAGCGCACCAAGTCGAAGCTATGCACCCCGGTGTGCAGCAGAATGCCGCCGCCCGACGCTTCGGGCCGGTCGAGCCAGTCCAGCGGTGACGGTTCGAAGCGCTGGTTGACGGCCAGGGCGCGCAGCGGGCCGAGCTCCGGCAGTCGTGCGCGCAGCGCCCGGACGACGGTGTTCCAACGCAGCGTGTGCGCCATGAGACATGGCAGCCCGGCGGCCCGAATGCGCCGGACGATCGCCGCCGCGTCGTCGCCGGTGGTGGCCAGCGGCTTTTCGACGAGAAGCGGTTTCCCCGCGTCCACGACGGCATCCACGATCCCGCGGTGCAAGATCGGCGGCACCACCGCAACCACCGCCTCGACCGCCGGATCGGCGACCAGGTCGCGCCAGTCGGCGTGGAAGGTGCAGCCGAGCGTGCCCGCCTGTGCCCGGCCGCCGGCGACGTCCCGCCGGCTGATCGCCGCGAGGCGTAGCGCGGGCACGTCGGCGCGGATGTGGTTCAGGTAGCGCTGGCCGTGCTTCCCGGCGCCGATGACGCCTACGGAGCAGGAGGACTTCGCGACTGGCACAGTGGCGGGACCGTCCAGGTCCGCTTAATCCGCCCGTCACCGCGGAGTCAATCGGCGTACGCCGGTTGCAACGGTCACCGACGGACGGTAGTTCGTGTCGCGATCGCTGGCCGGACCCGGCGGGCCGCGTCAGTCCCAACCCACCTAGGAGAGACGCATGGCGTACATCATCACCAGGCTCTGCCGAGACTGCATCGACACCGGCTGCGTCGCCGTGTGCCCCGTCGATTGCATCTACGAGTACACCGGCAACGACCACGAGACGTTCCCGAACCAGCTGTACATCCACCCCGACGAGTGCATCGACTGCGGGGCCTGCGAGCCGGAATGCCCGTGGCAGGCCATCTTCGAGGAGGTTGCCGTTCCCGAGGTCTTCAAGGACGACACCCCGCTCAACTATGCGATGATGGAGCATACCGGCGACTTCAAGGTGGCCGAGAACCGGAAGGTCGAGCACCCGACGGCGGAGCAGGTTGCGGCCAACAAGACCAAGTGGGGCTGGTCGGGCTAACCGGTCTGCCCGGCGCCCGCGCGCACCGGGCCGCACCCCGCCGGAAGTGCGACGCGACGGTCACGGCACAACGGTCGCCATCACCGTGCCGGCGTCCGCGTCGACGATCTCCACCGTCACGGTCCCGCCCGGCGAGTTCGCCTGCGCGGCGGCACGCAATTCGTCGACCAGCCGTGCGGTGAACTTGCTCCGAACCGCCTCCGGCATCCCGTCCATCGGGAAGCTCCGCACCGCGACTCGCGCCGACGCCGGGCCACGCCACTCCACGCGCACGATGCGATCGCCCATGATCGGCGCGGCACGGAACCGCGTTTCGACGTCTTGCTGAAACGGCGAGCTCGCCGTCGACGGTGGCGGCGGCGCCGGTGCGACGCCCGCGGCAGCGCCGCCACCGGGAGCGCCAGGCACCGGCGGCACGCCTGCCGTCGCGGCGGGCGGCGCCGCCCCTTGCAGCCGCGCGATCATGTCGTCGATCTGCTTGCGCACCCGGTCGTCGGGTGCGAGCGCGCGTGCCTTCGTGAAACCGGCGACGGCGGCATCCACGTCTCCCAGCTGGGCATGCGTGACGGCAAGATTGTAATGGGCTTGCAGAAAGGTCGGGTGCGCGGCGATCACCGCCTCGTAGGTGGCGATGGCCTTCGGACCGTCGCCCGCCGCCAGATACATCGTCGCCAGGTCGGTTCGCGCGGCCGGGTCGTCGCCGGCGAGCGCGAGGTAGCGCTCGAACAGCGGGATCGCCTGGGCGTGTTCGTTCCGGTCGTAGAACACGTTGGCCTTGCCGCGGATCGCCTCGCGATGGGCCGGATCGATCGCCAGGACGCGGTCGAACGCGGCCAGCGCTTTCGCGCCGTACGACGGATCGAGTTGCCCGGTGCGGGCATAGACCTTGCCGAGACGGGTCCACAGCTCCGTGTCCTTCGGCGCCGCTTCGGCCCGGCGCTCGAGGTCCACGATGAAGCTCTTCACCTCGGCCGGAATCTCGAGTGGCGGTGCCGGCGCCGCGAGTCCGGCACCAGTCGGCGCACCCGGCCCCCCTGCGGTGGCGCCAGGCCGCGGTTTCGGCGGCTCGGGCGACAGGATGGCGGCCCAGATGGCGAGGCCGGACACGAGGAGCGATCCGAACACCGCCAGCCCGCCGGTGGTGAGCTGCCAGCCGGGCGCCGGTGCGGGCGGAGCGGCGGGAGGCGCGGAGCCGTCCGCACGGACCCCGCATGCGGAGCAGAACCGGGCGCCCGCGGACATCGCGGCGCCACACTGGGAGCAAAAGCGGGACGACATGGGGGGGCGACAATATCGGAGGCCGCCCGGGCGTCAAAAGGGCGGCGGCGCGCTCGTCACTCGTGGCGTAGTGCCAGGATGGGATCGAGGCGGGCGGCCCGCCGGGCTGGATAGACCCCGAACACCAATCCCACGATGGCCGCAAAGGCGAACGCGGCCGCGACTGCCAGCGGCGAGATCAGGATCGGCCAGCCGGCGAACCGCCCGATCAGGGTCGCGATCCCGATCCCGAGCGCGGTGCCGAGGAGCCCCCCCGCCAGGCTGAGCACGACCGACTCGACCAGAAACTGCAGCAGGATGTGCCGCGCCTTGGCGCCGACCGCCAGACGAATGCCGATCTCACGCGTCCGCTCGGTGACCGATACCAGCAAGGTGTTCATGATCCCGATGCCGCCCACCAGCAGCGAGATCGATGCGATCGCCGCAAGCAACTGCGCCATGACCCGGCTGGTCAGGAGAGACGCCTCGAACAGCTCGCGCATGCTCCGCTGCGTGAAGTCGTCCTCCTGCTCCTCGGTGAGGCGATGCCGGGTGCGCAGCAGTTCCCCGACCTGCGTCTCGACGGCGTCCGAGGCCCCGGCGTCGTGCAGCGAGAGCACGATCTGGTTCACGCTGCCGAGCGTCTCCGCGCCCAGCACGCGACGCTCGGCGGTCGTGAACGGAATCAGGATCACGTCGTCCTGATCCTGGCCCCAGCTGGTCTGCCCCTTGCGCGCGAGCACGCCCACCACGCGGAACGGAACGTTCTTCACCCGGACGGTGGCGCCGACCGGGTCCTCGCCGGGGCCGAACAGCTCGTCGACCACCGTCTGGCCAAGCAACGCCACCTTGGCGCCGCTGTCCTCCTCCGACTGCGTGTACGCTCGACCCAGCCGGACGCGCCAGTCGCGCACCGCGAGGAAGCTCGGCGGGCTGCCCTGCACGCCCGTCGACCAGTTCCGGTTGCCCGCCGCCACTTGGGCGATGTCGCGCTTCACCCAGGCGACGTCGGCCACGCCGGCCAGGTCGCGCGCGACCGCCTTGGCGTCGGCGACGGTGAGCGTGTTCACCGCTCCCGCGCCGGATCGCACGCCGCCCACCGTGGTCGCCCCGGGCATCACCATGATGATGTTGGTGCCCAGGTTCTCGATCTGCGCCTGCACCGCAGCACTGGCGCCCTGCCCGACGCTCACCATCGCGATGACCGCGGCAACGCCGATCACCACGCCGAGGGCCGTGAGCGCCGAGCGCAGTGGATTGCGGCGCAGGGCCGAGGCGGCCAATCGAACCGTCATCCGGAGAAGCATCATGCCGAGCTCCGCCGCCCCAGCACCACCGCCGGTGGCCCGTCCTCCACGATCCGCCCGTCGCGCAGCACCACGACGCGGCCAACCGCTGCCGCGACCTCGGGCTCGTGCGTCACCACGAGGACCGTCAGTCCCTGCACGCGGTTGAGCGCGCAGAGGAGCGTCACGATCTCGGCCGACGTCGCGCTGTCGAGGTTGCCGGTCGGCTCGTCGGCGAGGAGCAGCCGCGGCTGCGTCACCAGCGCCCGAGCGATCGCGACCCGCTGCTGCTGCCCGCCCGAGAGCTGCGACGGCAGCCGGTCAGCGAGCGGCGCAATGCCCACGGCCGCCAGCGCCTCCTCGGCCCGCCTGCGATGCTCTTCGAGGGGAACGTCGCCGTATACCAGCGGCAACGCAACGTTGTCGCGCGCGATCGTGCGCGGCAGGAGGTTGAAGCTCTGGAACACGAAGCCGATGCGGCGGTTCCGGAGCTCGGCGCGCGCGTCGGCATCGAGTCCGCCCGCATCGATACCGTCGAGGCGGTAGGTACCCGCCGTCGGTCGGTCGAGGCAGCCGATCACGTTCAGGAGCGTCGATTTGCCGGAGCCGGAGGCGCCCATGATCGCCACCAGCTCGCCGTCGCCAATCGTGAGCGACACGCCCCGCAGGGCCTCGACCGCCTGCTCCGCGCCGTCGAGGAGGTATCGCTTGCGAACGTCGCGCAGCTCGACCACGGGGTCAGCGCCGTCCCCGCCTGCTCGGCATGAACGGCGATCGCGGCGGCACGGGGTCGGCGCCGGCGGGCGGCACCAGCCCGGTGACGGCCCGGGCGCCCTCGGCGAGCCCGCCCGTGATCTCCGTAAAGCGCTCATCGGCGATGTCGACGGTCACCGCCTCGGGCCGCAGCGTGCCATCGTCGTCGAGGACCCAGACCGTGTGGCCGCCGGCCGGCGCCGCGTTCGCTCCCGCGCCGGCCGGTGGCCGGAACCGCAGGGCCGACGTGGGCACGCGCACCACGGCGTCGCGCATGGCCGTCGTGATGGTGACGTTGGCCGTCATCCCCGGCTTGAGGCGACCGCCCGGATTGTCGACGGCGATCAGGACATCGTAGGTGACGACGTTCTGCACGGTCACCGGGGCGTTCCGCACTTCCACCACGCGGCCCCGGAAGGAGGTGCCAGGGTACGCATCGACCGTGAACGTGGCCGCCTGCCCGACCGCGATGCCTCCGATGTCGGCTTCGCTCACGCTGGCGTTCACCTGCATCTGCGTGAGGTCGGTGGCCACCAGAAAGAGCGTGGGCGTCTGGAAGCTGGCGGCGACGGTCTGCCCCACCGACACGTTGCGCGACACGACGACGCCGTCGACGGGCGACACGATGCGGGTGTAGTCGAGGTTCACCTTGGCTTCCGCCAGCCGCGCCTCCGCCGTGCGCACCCCCGCCTCCGCCAGCGCGATCTGCGCGGCGGCCTGCTGCGCCTCGCTCTCCGCGGTGTCGAGCTCGCTCTGCGACACGATGCCCTGGCCGTGAAGGTCGAGCTGGCGGCGGCGGGTCCGGTCCTTGAGCACCCGGTCGGCGCGTGCCTTCGCGAGGCTCGCTCGCGCCGTGGCGAGCTCGGCCGTCGCCGCGTCCACCTTGAGCCGAAACGGACGAGGATCGATGGTGGCGAGCAGCTGCCCCTTGCGCACCGGCGTATTGAAGTCGGCCCCGAGCGTCTGGACGGGTCCCGACACATAGGTTCCCACTTGCACGGTTTCGACCGGATTCACCGTGCCGGTGGCGGTCACCGTCGCGGTGATCGGCCCCCGGTCGACCGTGACCGCCACGTATTCGGGGAAGCCGCCCGTCTCCCGATCGCGGGCGAGCCACCAGCCACCCGCCCCAAGCCCGAGCAGCGCAAGGACGAGCGCAAACCGACGCATGCGGTCGCCATCATGGCTCGGATCGGCCCGGAGTCAACGCGCACGGTTGACTCCGGTCCCGCAACCCACCAAGGTTTCCGGTGATGTCGGGCGCCGAAACACAGGTCCACGAGCCGATCGTTCCGCCCGCGTTCCCGTGGAACCTGCTTCGGGAGGCGCGTGTCGCGATGGAGGCCACCCGGCTGGTGTTCCACATGCCGAGCCTGGTGACCGCGCCTGGTGGGGAGGGTGATCCGGTCATCGTGCTGCCAGGCTTCGGCGCGGGCGATACGTCGACCATCCTGCTGCGGGCCTACCTGCGCTGGCTCGGCTACGACGTCCACGGCTGGGGCCTCGGCGTGAACCGCGGCGACGTCCCCACGCTCGTCCGCCTGGTGCTGGATCACGTCGAGCGCCTGGCGCGGGAACGGCAGCGGCCGGTGGCCCTGGTGGGCTGGAGCCTTGGCGGGGTGCTCGCGCGGGAAGCCAGCCGCGAGCGACCGGAGATCGTGGCGCGGGTCATCACACTGGGCACGCCCGTGATCGGCGGGCCCAAGTACACCACCGTCGGCGCGGTATACCGCCGCCGCGGCTACGACCTCGACGCTATCGAAGCCGACGCCCGCGCGCGCGACGCCGTGCCGCTGCGCCGGCCGGTGACGGCCATCTTCAGCCGCAGCGACGGCGTGGTCGCCTGGGAAGCGTGCATCGATCACCACAACGAGGTGGTGGAGCACGTGGAGGTCGAGGCGACGCACGTCGGATTCGGCCTGAACCCCGACGTGCTGCGGATCGTGGCCAATCGGCTGGCCGGCCCGTCGGCGGGCTGACCGCGCGCGAGCGCGCTCAGCCGGCCTGCGCGGTGTCCTGCTGCGCCTCTGCCCGGACGCGTTCGAGGTCTTCGCGCGTCACGGCGTGGAGTGTCGGATCTTTGCGGAGCAGGAGAATGAGCCCGCCGGGGAGCGACAACGGCAGCTTCTCGATCCAGAAGCCCAGGTTGCCGATCAGGAACGCCTTGGCGGCCCCGGCCTTCGACCCGAGGAGCCAGACGAAGATGATCTCGCGCACGCCCTCGCCCGAGGCCGAGGGCGCGATGAAGGTGCCGAGCGTCATCACCGCGGACGCGAACAGCACTTCCGAGGCGTGCACGTTCTGCGTCGCGAGCGCCATCGCGTTGCAGAAATACATGAGCGTCGTGGTGACCTGACCGAACACCGCCAGGCCGAGCGCCAGCACGAGGGTGGACCGCCGCGTGGCATAGGCGGTCGCGGAGTCGATGAAGTTGCCGGCGAGCTGTTTGAGCCGCGCACCCGGCACGAACCGCAGCAGGCCCCGGAACCACGACGGCTGCAGCAACAGCAGCAGACCGAGCGCCAGGGTCGCCGCGATCGGGAGCTTCATCGCGGCCACCAGCTCGCCGAACGACTGGCCCTGCAGGATGCGGCCGGCGAGCGGCATGAAGAGCAGGATCACCGCAAAGAGCGCCACCAGGCCCAGCAGGCGCTCGATGACCAGGGCCGTCGTGCAGGCGATGGGCTTGCGCGTGAGCCGGATGGTCTCGTAGAGCCGCCAGGCGTCGAGCCCCATCGTGCTCGGCGTGACGATGCCGAAGTACCGCCCGATGAAATAGGTGCTGCAGAGGAAGCGGTAGGTCATGTCGATGCCCTGCCCCGCCAGCAAGATCTGCCAGCGCCAGACATTGGCGAGAATACCGACCAGCTTCACCAGGATGGCGGCGAGGAACCACGGCACGAAGACGCGCCAGTCGAGGCCACGGATCACCGCCCAAAGCTCGGACAGCTCGGCCGGGACGAGCTGGAATCCCTGCAGGCGGAAGAACGCCTGCGGCGGCGCGTCCGACAGCGGCACCTGACGGAAGTCACCGGCCGCGTCCGGCATCCACACCGAGGTGATCCCGCCGTCGCCGCAGTGCCGCCCAGGCCGGAAGCGACGATAGTCGCCCTCGGCGGTTCGCACGAAGACCGCCCGTTCGGCGGCCGCCACGCACACCTCGCCGAAGGACACTGGGATTCGCGCCGGCGGCAGCGGCGTGCCTGCGAGCCGGGCCCGCAGACGCCCCACCAGCCCCGGGTAGGCGGGGTTGGCGGTCTCGAACGCGCCGGGGCTCCGTAGCGCGCCCGTATCGACCGGCGCCCAACCGCCCCCGAACTCGAGGAAGATCAGGACGAAGATGCCGAGGGTGACGAGGAGCTTGAGCGCGAAGCTGAGAGCCGTCTTCATGGCACGAACGCGAGGGCGCGTTATGCCACAAGTCCGCGCCGGCGCCCAACCGTCTCCCGAGACGCCGACGGCGGAGGGGCCGCAGCCCGCTCCGCCGTCGCCTCACCTGATCGTCCCCACGACGAGGACGACCGCCCCACATCCCCGCTCAGGCGTCGTAGTACAACACGTACTCGTATGGATGCGGCCGGAGCCGCAGGGCGTCGATCTCGTTCGCCTTCTTGTACTCGACCCAGGTCTCGATCACGTCCTCGGTGAAGACATCGCCCTTGAGCAGGAACTCGTGATCCGCCTTGAGTGCGGAGATGGCCTCGTCGAGCGAACCCGGC
Organism: uncultured delta proteobacterium; assembly: GCA_963851365.1. Lineage (GTDB taxonomy): Bacteria > Desulfobacterota > Binatia > DP-6 > DP-6 > CAVQLX01. Next base: position 161,428 of record CAWKPA010000006.1, read on the forward strand.
ATCGACGGGACGTCCTTCAGCTCTTCAGGCGTGAGGGAGTAGATGTCCTTGTCGAGCGGCTCCCCCGGATCGAGCCGGCGTTCGATACCGTCGAGCCCGGCCATCAACATGGCCGAGAAGGCCATGTAGCCGTTGCAGGTCGGGTCGGGGAAGCGCACCTCGATGCGCTTGGCCTTCGGCGACGGGGAGTACATCGGGATGCGCACCGCCGCGGAACGGTTCCGGCTCGAGTACGCCAGGTTCACCGGCGCCTCGAAGCCCGGCACCAGGCGGTGGTAGGAGTTCACCGTCGGATTGGTGAACGCCGCCAGTGCCTTGGCGTGCTTCAGGATGCCCGCGATGTAGTGCATCGCCAGTCTCGCTCATGCCGCCGTAGCGATCGCCCGCGAAGAGCGGCTTGTCGCCCTTCCAGATCGACTGGTGCACGTGCATGCCCGAGCCGTTGTCGCCGAAGACAGGCTTCGGCATGAACGTGGCGGTCTTGTTGTGGCGCCGCGCCACGTTCTTCACGATGTACTTGTACCACATGAGCGCGTCACCCATCTGGACGAGCGGCAGGAAGCGCATGTCGATCTCGGCCTGGCCGGCCGTGGCGACCTCGTGGTGGTGCTTCTCGATGCGCATCCCCACCCTCTCCATCTCGCGACACATCTCGGCGCGGATGTCCTGCTGCGTGTCGGTGGGAGCGACGGGGAAGTAGCCTTCCTTGTAGCGAGGCTTGTAGCCGAGGTTCAGGGTTTCGACGACGCGACCGCTGCGATCGTTGGCCCGATCCAGGTGGCGGCCGGTGTTCCATTGCCCCTCGGCGGAGTCGATCAGGTAGAAGCCGGTGTGCTGATTCTGGTCGTAGCGCACCTCGTCGAAGATGAAGAACTCGGGCTCCGGGCCGATGTAGACGACATCGCCGATCCCGGTCGACTTCAGGTAGGCCTCCGCCTTCTTGGCGATGTTCCGCGGATCACGCGAGTAGGCCTCTTTCGTGATCGGGTCGATGATGTTGCAGATCACGCTGAGCGTGGGCTGCGCCATGAACGGGTCGATGACCGCCGTCGTCGGATCGGGGACGACCAGCATGTCGGAGGCATGGATGGGCTGCCAGCCGCGAATCGACGAGCCGTCGAAGCCGCTCCCTTCCTCGAAGAGGTCTTCGTTCAACTCGCTGTTCGGCATCGAGAAGTGCTGCCAGATGCCGAGGAAATCGAGGAACTTCAGGTCGACGGCTTCGACCTTGTTGTCCTTCGCGAACTTGAGCACGTCCTTGGGTGTCTGAAGTGCCATGCACACGCCTCCTGCTGTGTGGGTTGTTGCGGATGGGGAACGGGGCTCAGATGGCGTCGCTGCCGCGCTCGCCGGTCCGGATCCGAATGATGTCCTCGACGGGCAACACGAAGATCTTGCCGTCGCCGATGCGTCCGGTCTTGGCCGCCTTCTCGATGGCCTCGACCACCTCGGCAACGCGTTCGTCGGGCACGATGATCTCGAGCTTCACCTTGGGGAGGAAGTCGACCACGTACTCTGCCCCGCGATAGAGCTCCGTGTGTCCTTTCTGTCGGCCGAACCCCTTCACCTCGCTGACGGTGAGTCCCTGGATGCCGATGCCCGACAAGCCCTCCTTCACCTCGTCCAACTTGAAGGGTTTGATGATCGCTTCGACCTTCTTCATGACGGTTGTGCCTCCAATCTGGCCCCCTGTACTCGATGCAAACTCGGCTTGTAAACCGGGGGCGGGCTCATGGCGCCGATGGCCGTTGCGTTCTCAATGACCCTTCGCGGACGCGGTGGCCACCGGCTCGTACCCCTGCGCCGCCGCACCGAGAACGTACGCGTTCTCGCTGTGCTGCGAGAGGTCGAGCCCTGCGAATTCGTCATCTTGGTCGACGCGAATGCCGCCCGTCAACAGACCAGCGATGCCGAGGCAGACGAGCGTGCCGACGATGGCGATCCCGTACGTGAGCACCGTCGCAAGGATCTGGGAACCCAGCAGTGTGGCGCTGCCGGACACCAGCAGCCCCTCGTTGCTGACGACCGGATTGACCGCCTTCGCCGCGAACAGGCCAGTGGCGATCGCGCCCCAGGTGCCACCGACCCCGTGGACGCCGACGACGTCGAGCGCATCGTCGTAGTAGCCGAGGATCGATTTCAGGTTGCATGCCCCGTAGCAGAGCACGCCCGCGACGGCGCCGATGGCGATCGCCGCCATCGGCGTGACGAAGCCCGCCGCCGGCGTGATGGCCACGAGGCCCGCCACCGCGCCGCTGGCCGCGCCGAGTACGGTCGGCTTTCCGCGGCTGCCCCATTCGACGGCCATCCAGCTGAGCGTGGCCGCCGCGGCAGCGGTATTGGTGGTGACGAACGCCGCGACGGCGAGACCGCTGGCAGACAGCGCGCTGCCGGCGTTGAAGCCGAACCACCCGAACCAGAGCAGGGCGGCGCCCACGAGAGTGAATGGGAGGTTGTGCGGCGGCATGGGGTCCGAGCCGTAGCCGAGCCGCCGGCCGATCACGAGCGCGCACACCAGCGCCGACACGCCCGAACTGATGTGGACGACCGTGCCGCCAGCGAAGTCGAGCGCACCCCACCGGGCGCCGATCAGCCCGCCCCCCCACACCATGTGCGCCAGCGGATCGTAGATCAGTGTCGCCCACAGCAGCGAGAAGACCAGAAACGCGCTGAATCGCATGCGCTCCGCGAAGGCGCCGGTGATCAGCGCGGGCGTGATGATCGCGAACATCATCTGGTACGCCATGAAGAGCTGGTGCGGAATCGTCGGCGCGAGCGGCGCGGGCTCCTGCCCGACGCCGGCGAGGCCCAGGTGGTCGAGCCCACCGACCACGCCCCCGATGTCGGAGCCGAACGACAGCGAGTACCCCCAGAGCACCCATTGGATGCTGATGAGCGCCACGAGGACGAAGCTCTGCGCCAGGAGGTTGAGAACGTTCTTGGACCGAACCAGGCCACCGTAGAACAGCGCCAACCCAGGGGCCGTCATCATCAGGACGAGCGCCGCCGAGGTGAGCATCCACGCCGTGTCGCCGGTATCGATCCGAGGGGCGTCTTCCCCCCACGCGCGGGTGGCGACCAGCACCAGGCCAGCCGACGCGGACATCACGGCATACCACGATCGTGGCGCCGCTCTTCCTTCGATAGCGCGCATCAAGAACGCCCCCCTGTCAGTACGAACTGGCGAAGGACAGCAAGGCCGGTGCCATTGTCGGCGGAGCGCCCGACGGCACGGAATGCGCAACGATTTCGGCGGAGCCCTGCGGCGCTCCAGGTACGGCCGGGCGGAAAGATGCTTGCGTCGCGGGCATTGCCTGCCCGTTAGGCAGAGGGATCAGAGCCGGATACGCTGGCGACGATCTCGCCAGCGGTGCGACAGCTGGTTCCCGACCCATCCGAGCGCCATCCCCAGGCCGAGGAGGGCCACGGCGCTCCAGGTGCTCATCCCGCCGCCCGCCGCCCCGGCGTCGGCCGGCTCGGGTGAGAGCGGCGCTCCACCGAGCCGCCGCTCGATCTCGGCCTGGGCAGCCGTCAACTTGGTGACGTCGGCTCGGATCGCGGCAAGGTCGTTCGACAGATTCGAGTCCGGCCGCTGCTTGATGGCCTCGAGCTCGGCGCGAAGTATGCGGAGTTCGTCCGCCACCCAGGTGGAGGATGGTGCAGCATCGTCGCCGGCAGGCGAGGTCTTGGACCCCGCCTTCGCGCTTGGTCCGGTCTTGGTCTGGGCAAGCACGCCAGCAGGCGTGGCGACGAGCAGGAGGGCGCCCACACCCGCCGCCGCTGCGATCACCCCTGCCGCCCTCCTGACTCGAATGTTCACCTCGCTGCCGGCGGTTCGTTGGAGATGGTCGGGGTGACTGGATTTGAACCAGCGACTTCTGCGTCCCGAACGCAGCGCTCTAGCCAGGCTGAGCTACACCCCGTGCACAAGCCCGCCGATCTGGCGGTCCGGGGGAGTAACATAGTCGATTCCGAAAGGGAAGCTGGCGGCGGGGGTCCGCAACGGGCGGTTACCGAGCGCGTTGCAGCCCCGCGGCGTAGCCGGCCGATTCCCCGCGCCGGCGCGACGAAATCCACTTGGTACGGGGGTTGCGATCTGGCCGCCTGCGGCGCCCGCAGAGGCGCCACAAGGAGGTGGACATGACGACATTCAGGAAGGCGGCGGTCGGGCTCCTCTGCGGGCTCCTGCTCTCCGCGGGCATCGCCGGCGCGCTCGAGGGCACGCCGGCGGCCCGGATCGACATCAACTCGGCGTCGACCGCCGAGTTGGCGAGTCTGCCCGGGATCGGCCCCTCGAAGGCCCAGGCCATCGTCGATCATCGCGCCAAGGAGCCCTTCGCGAGCACGGAGGACCTTCGCAAGGTGAAGGGCATCGGCGACAAGCTCTACCAGAGCTTGCGCGACCGCATCCAAGTCGGCGACGCAGCGGCGTCGCCGGGCAGCGGCGGCTGAGCCGCGGCCCATGTGGCCGGTTCGGGGGGCGGGTCGACTAACTCAGGGCGGGAGGCCCGTCCCCCCCGGCCTGACCGCGGGCGCGGAATCCGCCGAGGCCGGGCGGAGCAGCCACCGTCACCGCGGGCGCACGGCCTCGTGGCGAAGCGCGTGGTCCGCCAGCACCAGCGCAGCCATCGCCTCCACCATCGGAACCGCGCGCGGCAGGACGCACGGATCGTGGCGCCCACGGCCCGTGATGCTGGTGTCCTCGCCCGTGGCACTGACGGTCTGCTGTTCGCGCATGACGGTGGCGGTGGGTTTGAAGGCGACCCGGAAGTACACCGGCTCGCCATTGGTGATGCCGCCCTGGACACCCCCGCTTCGGTTGGTGCGAGTCCGGACACGTTCGCCCTCCATGTAGAAGGCGTCATTGTGCTCGAGGCCGGTGAGGTCAGTGCCGGCGAAGCCCGAGCCGATCTCGAAGCCCTTGCTGGCGGGGAGGCTCAGCATGCCGCGCGCGAGATCGGCCTCGAGGCGATCGAAGACCGGCTCGCCCCATCCCGGCGGGCAGCCGCGCACAACGCACGTCACCACGCCGCCGAGCGAGTTCCCGTCCTTCCGCGCGGCGTCCACGGCCGCGATCATCGCGGTGGCCGCCGCCGGATCCGGGCAGCGGATGGGCGTGCGGTCGACGTCGGCGCGGGTCACGCGCTCGAGATCCGCCGTACCCTCGAGCCGCGCCACCTTGGACACGAAGGCGACGATCTCGACGCTCCAGCGCACGGACAGGAGCTTCCGCGCGACGGCGCCCGCCGCCACCCGCGCCGCCGTTTCGCGCGCGCTGGTCCGCCCGCCACCGCGCCAGTCCCGGATGCCGTATTTCGCCTGGTACGTGTAGTCGGCGTGGCTCGGCCTGAACTTGGTGGCCACCTCGGCGTAGTCGCCGGAGCGCGCGTCCTCGTTCGGGATCAACAGCCCGATCGGCGTGCCGAGCGTCCTGCCTTCGAAGACACCGCTCAGGATGCGCACGGTGTCGCTCTCCTTCCGCTGCGTCACCAGCCGGCTCTGCCCCGGCGCCCGGCGGTCCAGGTCGGGCTGGATGTCATCCTCGCCGAGCGGCAGCAGCGGCGGGCAGCCGTCCACCACCGCGCCCAAGGCCCCGCCGTGCGATTCGCCGAACGTCGTCAGCCGAAAGAGCGTTCCGAAGTTGTTGCCCACTCGCGCGTCCTCGGTCGGCATCCTATCCGGGCCCTTCCCGGCCGAACAAGCACGCCCGCGCCGCTCACCCGCCGCGCAGCGCGCGGATGGCAGCGGCGTAGTCCTCGGCCTCGAAGACGGCGGAGCCCGCCACCAGCACGTCGGCGCCCGCGGCGACGGCCTGCGCGGCGTTGAACGCCTTGATGCCGCCGTCCACCTCGATCAGGAACGCCGCGCCGGCGGCGTCGCGCATGCGACGCGCGGTGGCAACGCGCTCCTCCCAGCCCGGCTCGATGCGCTGGCCGCCCTTGCCGGGATGGACCGTCATCACCAGCAGCAGGTCGATGTCGCGGAGGTACGGCTCCACGGCGTCGAGCGGCGTCTCGGGATTGAGCGCCAAGCCGGCCTGCGCCCCGGCCGCGCGGACCGCGTGCAGCGCCGCCGCGGGGTCGGGACAGGCGCGCGCCTCCACGTGCACCGTGACGCGGTCGGCGCCCGCCGCGACGAAGTCGGGCACGTGCCGCTCGGGCCGCTCCACCATGAGGTGCACGTCGAGCGGCAGTGCGGTGGTGTCGCGCACCGCCCTCGTCACCAGCGGACCGATGGTGATCGACGGCACGAAGTGGCCATCCATCACGTCGACGTGGATCCAATCGGCCCCCGCCGCGGTGACGGCGGCGACTTCGTCGGCGATGCGGCCGAAATCGGCCGACAGGATCGACGGGGCGACGATCGGCATCGGGCTCCCCTAGCCGAGGCGCCCGCCTGCCGCCAGCGCAGGCCCTGGAGCGCGCCGCAGCCGTACCGCGTAGAAGGCGTCGAGATCGTGGCGGTGCGGCCAGGACCGGAACGCGCCGTCGGGTTCGAGCAGGTCTTGCGCCGCTGGCGGCAGGCACGGCGCCGCCGAGTCACGCGCGAAGTCCCCATGCGCCGCCACGAAGCCCGCCACGACCTCGTCCGTCTCGGCGCGCAGCGGCGTGCACACGGCGTACACCAGCACGCCGCCGGGACGAACCAGCGGCGCTACGCCGTCCAGCAGCCCGCGCTGCGTGGCGGCCAGCCGCTCGACGTCCGCCGGGCGGCGTCGCCAGCGCAGCTCCGGGTGGCGGCGTAGGGTGCCGAGGCCCGAGCACGGCGCGTCGACCAGCACGGCGTCGAAGGCGCCGCCGAGCGGCGGCCGGCGCGCATCGGCGACCAGCGCGGCCACGCGATCGAGGCCGAGCCGCTTGGCGTCGGCGGCGATCCGCCGCACGCCACCCAGCTGCGCGTCGAGCGCCACCACCAGTCCGTCGGGCCCCGCTAGCTCCGCCACCTGCAGGGTTTTGCCACCCGGCGCGGCGCAGGCGTCGACCACCCGTACGCCGGGCCCGAGGCCCAACAGCGCCGTCACCAGCTGCGACGCCTCGCCCTGATACGAGAAGCGGCCCTCGCGGAACGCGGGGCCGTCGCGCAGGCGGCCGGCGTCGCGGGCGACCACCAGCGCGCCCGGCGCCCACCGTGCTGGAGCGACCTTCGCGCCCGCGCCGCCCAGCTCCGCGGCCAGCATGTCGCGCGTGGTCCGCGCGGGATTCACCCGCACCGTCACCGCCCCCCGACGGTTCTGCGCCGCCAGCAGCGCTGGTAGCTCGACCGCCGGGACCTGCGCCGCGAGGCGCTCCACCAGCCATCGCGGGTGCGACCACTCGACGGCGAGGCGCTCGAACGTGTCGCCGCCGTCCGGCAGCGCCAGACCATCGCGGCCCGCCCGGGCGGCGCGCCGCAGCACGGCGTTCACCAGGCCGGCGGCGCCGTGCCCCGCGACGCTTGCCAGCCGCACACTCGCGTCGACCGCGGCGTACGGCGGCACGCGATCGAGGAACAGCAGCTGGTAGAGGCCGAGGCGCAGCGCCGCGCGCACGGGCGGGTCGAGCCCTTCCATCGCGCCGCGCACCAGCCCGCGCAGGTGGTAGTCCAGCCGCCCCTGCCATGCCAGCGTGCCGTAGGTCAGGTCGGTCGCGAGGGCCCGGTCGCGCGGCGGCAGCGCCCCCACCCGCCTGGCGAGCAGGACGTCGGCGAACGCCGCGGTGGTCTCGACGCGCACCAGGACGTCGTGGGCGACGGTCCGCGCGTCGGCCGCGCCCGGCGGCGCGGCGCGCCGCGGCACCCCGCGGCCCGAACCGCGGGACCCCGCCGGCCGGCGCGCCGGGCCGCTCAAGGGGCGTGGGCCTCGAAGAACGCGATCGCCCGGCGGGCCCAGTCGGAGAACATCTGGTGCTCCGCCTGCATCACCCGCACTTGATCGACCACCTGGCGCTGCGACGAGGGCGGCAACGCAGCCAGCGTCGGCAGGAGGGCCGGATTCGCCAGCGCCGCCACGACGATGGCGTCGGTCGGCGTGGTGAAAAACCCGCCCGACCCGATGAAGCCGGCCGCGCGCGCCTCGGCGGCGAGCGCCTGGGATGTCGCCGGCGGGAGCCCGACACGCAGGAAACGCTCGTCGTAGAGCGGCGACGCCGGATGCTCGGCGTAGAGGCTCGGCACGCCGCGCGCGGCGATGGCGGCGCTCTTCGCCGCCGCGTCGGCGTTGTCCACCTCGGGATTGTCATCGTTCTGGCACACGAAGAAGGCGGTCGGGGTGGTCGTGACGTTGGCGGCGGCGGCGCGCCCGGACGCGCAGTGCGAGATCACCGCGCCGAAGCGCAGCGCCGGGAACGCGGCGGCGACCGGCGCGCCGCCCAACGCGCCCAACGTGACGGCCATCGAGCCGCCGTTCGACATGCCGAGGGCGAACAGCGGCGCCGTCGCCCCGATGGCGCCCGTGGCCCGCAGGTTCGTTACCAGCGCGTTCAGGTTGCCGAGGTCTAAGTTGAGGAGGCCGAGCGAGGCGTCCCAGCGCTCCTTGCCGTCGCCGTCGAGATCCCCCGCCACCGCCTCCTCCGCCTCGGTGCCGAGCACGCCGTAGCCGCTCTCGAGCGCCCGCAGCGCCACCGCGAACGCCTCGGTGCTGGTGATGAAGGACGCGCTGCCGCCAGTGCCATGGAGGAACAGCACGAGTCCCCGCGCGCCGGGCGGGATGAGCGACCGGACGGTCTTCTCGCGCGTCGTGACACCCGTGAAGGTGCTCGCCACCAGCGTCGCCGGCCGGTCGACCACCGTGGCGCCGACGGTCACGTCACGCGCCGGCATGACGAGTGTGGTGTGCCACTCCTCGGGGTCGGCGAGCAACGCGGCGTCGCCGGTCCAGCCGGTCACGAGCTGATCCTGCGGGCGCACCGCGGCCCAGACGTGGACCGTCGCGCCGACCGGGTACGTGCCCGAGCCGTAGCCGTTCTGGACGGTGAGGACGTAGCCCTGCCCCGCGACGGGGCAGGCGGCGGGCGGCGGCGACTTCGGCTGCGCCGTGAAGCGGCCCGGCAGATCGCTGCGGGCGGCGCTGGGCGGGGTGCCGCTCGCGCGCGCGGGCGCCTCGGCGCACCATGCCGACGCGCCGATCTGGAGCCGTACGCCGACGCGGCCCTGTTGCGCCTCGTCCAGCGTGTAGCCAAAGCCCGCTCGGCCGCCCTTCGCGCTCAGCAGATCGTTCCTGAGCTTCACCCGCGCCACGGGCGCTCCGGGCATCGCGTCCTTGAAGGCCCAGCCGCGCGGCTTGGTCGCGGTGCCGAGACGCCGCCAGCCGGTCGCCGGCAGGTCCAGCCGGACGCGCTCGCCGGAGCCCGCCGTGTTCTCGACCAGCAGCGTGGCACCCGCGACGCTCGGGTCGGCCGCGTCGCCCGGCGGCGGCGCGACGATCCGGTTGGCCGTCGCGTCGCGCTTGGTGGCCGCCTTGAAGGCGAACCGCCGCTTCGCCGGGTCGAGCGGCGCCGTCACATCGTCGCGGAGCGACAGTGACGTGGTCCGGACCAGGACGGGATCGGCTGCCAGCAGCGGGGCGGCGACGGCGAGACACAGGGCCAGAGCGACGCGAACCGGCATCGGGTTCCCTCCTGTCCGCGGACGCTAAGCGACCACCCCGCCCAGCGCAAGGTCGGCGCGACCCGGATGCAGTCCGGCGCCGCCGGGCGCCCGCCCTGGCTGGCATGCGCCGGACCCGCGGGCTAGCGTGCGCCCCCTCATGCCGGAGTTCAGCGAGCGCTTCTTCCGCAGCGGGACGCTGCGCATCCACGTGCGCGACTGGGGCGACCCGCGGCAGCCGCCGCTGGTGATCGTGCACGGGCTGCGCGACCACTCGCACTCGTTCGACGACCTGGCCCGATCGCTAGTGGACCGCTACCACGTCCTGGCGCTCGACCTCCGCGGCCACGGTGACAGCGAGACCACGCCCTACTACGGCTTCGGCCACTTCGTCCTCGACCTCCACAACCTGATCCGCGCGCTGCGCCTCGAGCGGCCGGTGCTGGTCGGCCACTCGATGGGCGGCGAGATCGTCGCCACCTACGCCGGCTGCTTCCCCGACCGGCCCTCGCGCCTGGTCGTCATCGAAGGCCTGGGTCCACCGCCGCCCGACATGGACCGCGAGGTGCAGTGGGCCATCGACGGTTTCGCCCGCATCGACCGCGCGCTGTCGGGCCACCCGGGCCTGCGGGACCTGGCGGCCGCCGAGCGCCGCCTCCAGGAACGCAACCCGCGGCTCCCGCCCGGCAAGGCGGCCGAGCTGGCGCTGCTCGGGACGCGGGCACGCGAGGACGGCACGCTCGAGTGGAAGTTCGACGCCATGCTCTCGACGCTGTCGCTGGGCGGCCCCTACAACCTTCCCTACTCGATGGCGCTCTGGCGGCGGATCACCGCGCCGGCGCTGATCGTCCACGGCGGCGAATCGGGCGAGTTCTGGCGCGGCACCCGCGGCGCGCCGTACCTGGAACCGGACGACCTGGCGCGCCGCCTCGGCTGCTTCCGCGCCGGCCGCTTCGTCGAGATCCCGGGCGCCGGCCACATGGTGCACTTCGACCGCCCGCGCGAACTCATCGCCGCGATCCGCGACTTTCTCCGCCCGGACGCACCCTGACGGGGCGCATGCGGGCCGTGCGCCGTCAGAGCCGCTCGATGATGGTGGCGGTGCCAAGCCCGCCGCCGCAACACATCGCGATCAGTCCGTAGCGACCGCCCGTGCGCTCGAGCTCGTGGAGCGCGCTGGTGATGAGCCGCGCCCCGGTGCATCCGGTCGGGTGCCCCAGCGCGATGGCGCCGCCGTTCGGGTTCACGCGCTCGGGGTTCGGGCCCAGCTCCTGCTCCCACGCCAGCACCACCGATGCGAAGGCCTCGTTCACCTCCGACACGTCCATGTCCTGCATCGTGAGGCCGGTCTGCGCGAGCACCTTGCGCGTACTCGGGATGGGGCCCTTCAGCATCGTGATCGGGTCGACGCCCACCAGCGTCGTGGCGACGATGCGGGCACGGGGCTTGAGCCCGAGCGCCTCCGCCTTCGCCGGAGACGCCAGCAGCACCGCGGCGGCCCCGTCGGACACCTGCGACGACGTGCCGGCGGTGTGCACGCCGCCTTCCTCCACCGCCTTCAGCTGCGCCAGCTTCTCGAGCGACGTCTCCCGCAGCCCTTCGTCCCGGCTGACGGCGCGCCGCTCGCCGGTCGGCTTCCCCTCGTCGTTCAGCACGGGCGCTTCCACCGGCACGATCTCGCGCGCGAAGCGGTTCTCCGCCCACGCCTGGATCGCCCGCTGCTGGCTGCGCAGCCCGCACCGGTCCGTGTCCTCGCGCGTGATGCCGTACTCCTTGGCGATCATCTCGGCGCCCTGGAACTGCGACGCGAAGGCGTAGTGGGTGCGGTAGCTCTTCGGCAGCGGGGACGCGCCCGCCATGTTCGAGCCCAGCGGCACCCGCGTCATCATCTCGACGCCGCAGGCGAGCACCACGTCCTCGATACCCGCGCCCACCATGCCGGCGGCCAAGGTCGTCGCCTGCTGGCTCGAACCGCACTGGCTGTCGATGGTGGTGGCGGCCACCTCGAGCGGCAGGCCCTGGGCCAGCCATGCGGTGCGCGCGATGTTGAACGACTGCTCGCCTACCTGCGACACACAGCCGCCGACGATCTGCCCGACCTCCTTCGGGTCGATGCCGGCACGTGCGACGGCGGCGGTCTGGACCGCACCGAGCAGATCCGCTGGATGCAACCCCGCGAGCCCGCCCTTGCGGCGGCCGATCGCCGTGCGAACGGCAGAAAGGATGACGACCTCGTGCATGGCGGCGGGAATTCCATCGAACGGCCCGACGAGTCAATCCGACCACCGCCGGAGGTCGCCGCGGAGCGCGTTGCGGGGCGATCCCGGCGGCGCTCGCCTCGACGCCCGACGTGCTGTACAAGCCCGGCGGAACACGACGACGATGCACGGTTGGACCATCCGAGACAGCGAGGAGCTCTACGGCGTCCGCAACTGGGGCGCGGGCTTCTTCACGGTCAACGACCGCGGCCGGGTCGAGGTGCGCCCGACGGCGAACGGCGGCCCCGGCATCGACCTGCTGGAGCTGGTCGGCGATCTGCGATCGCGCGGCCTCCGCACCCCCCTGCTGGTGCGCTTCTCCGACATCCTGGCGGCGCGCGTGGGCGGCCTCGCCGACGCGTTCGGGCGGGCCATCTCGGAGTACGGCTATCGCGGGCGCTATCGCGGCGTCTATCCGATCAAGGTGAACCAGCAGCGTCACGTCGTCGAGGAGGTGGTCGAGTTCGGCGCGCCGTTCGGCGTCGGGCTGGAGGCCGGCAGCAAGCCCGAGCTGTTGGTCGCCCTCGCGTTGCTCGACACGCCGGGCGCGGTCATCATCTGCAACGGCTACAAGGATCGCGCCTACATCGAGACGGCCCTGTTGGCGCAGCGCCTTGGGCGCACACCCATCATCGTGGTCGACCGCTTCACGGAGATCGACCTCATCCTGCGGGTGTCACGCGATCTTGGCATCCGGCCGCGCATCGGCCTGCGGGCGCGCCTCACCACCAAGGGGGCGGGCAAGTGGGTGGAGTCCACGGGAGACCGCTCGAAGTTCGGCCTGTCCGCGGTGGAGATCGTCGACGCCGTCGAGCGCCTCCGCGCCGAGGACATGCTCGACTGCCTCGAGTTGCTCCATTTCCACATCGGCTCGCAGATCACCGCCATACGCGCCCACAAGGACGCGCTGCGCGAGGCCAGCCGCATCCTGATCGAGCTGCACGCCATGGGCGCGGCGCCCAGGCTGATCGACGTCGGGGGCGGGCTGGGCGTCGACTACGACGGCAGCCAGACCAACTTCCACTCGTCCATGAACTACTCGGTCCAGGAGTACGCCAACGACGTCGTCGCGCACATCCAGGAGGCGTGCGACGAGCGGGGCGTGCCGCATCCGGACATCATCACCGAGGCGGGTCGGTCGATGGTGGCGCACCACTCCGTGCTGATCTTCGACGTGCTCGGCAGCAGCGAGATGCTCACCGGGAAGCCGCCCGAGCCGGTCGGCGACAGCGACGCCAAAGTGCTCCAGGACCTCGCGGAGGTGTGGGGCAACATCTCGCGCAAGAACGTCCAGGAGTCGTACCACGACGCGCTCCAGCTGAAGGAGGAGGCGAGCACGCTCTTCGCGCTCGGCCATCTCGACCTGCGCGCACGCGCCCGGGTGGAGCGGCTCTTCTGGGACTGCTGCGACAAGATCCTCCGCATCGTGCGCGACCTGCCCTACGTGCCGGAGGACCTCGAAGACCTCGAGAAGGACCTCTGCGACACCTATTATGGGAATTTCTCGGTCTTCCAGTCGGCGCCCGACCACTGGGCGGTGAAGCAGCTCTTCCCGGTGATGCCGATCCACCGCCTCGACGAACGCCCGGTCCGGCGCGCGATCTTCGCCGACCTCACCTGCGACAGCGACGGCAAAATCGACCAGTTCATCGACCAGCGCGATGTGAAGGACACGCTCGCCCTCCACCCGCTGAATGGCGCCCCGTACTACATCGGCGTCTTCCTGGTCGGCGCCTACCAGGAGATCCTGGGCGATCTCCACAACCTCTTCGGCGACACCGACGCCGTCCACGTACGCCTCGACGCGCGCGGGGGGTGCGCCGTCCACCACGTCGTGGAGGGAGACTCGGTCGAAGAGGTGCTGCGCTACGTGCAGTACGATCGCGGTCAGCTGATCGAGAAGGTGCGCCAGACCATCGAAGCGGCGCTGCGGGCCGGCGACATCTCGCTCGAAGAGAGCGCACGGCTGCGCAAACAGTACGAGCAGGGCCTGCAGGCCTACACGTACCTGTCCGGCGACGGCTGAGCCGCGCCCCGGTCAGCGGAAGGCGGGCAGGACGCGCTCGGCGAACAGCCGGGCCGGCTCGCGCGTGTCGCGGCCGAAGAACTCCATCACGAAGAGCGTGCAGCCGAGCGCCCGGTGCCGCTCGATGCGGTCGATCACCTGATCCGGCGTGCCCCAGATGCCGTGCTCTTCGAGGCCGCCGCCCATGTGGCCACCGTAGATCTTCCTGGCCTTCGCGAGCGCCTCGCGCGCGCCCGCCTCGTCGGCCGCGATCACCACGACGCATTGCTGGGAGATCTCGACGGCCGACGGGTCGCGCCCGATCGCTCGCAGCGCCGGCGCAGGACCTCGACCTTGGCGCCGAGCTGCGCCTGGTTGACGGCCAGGTTGTTCCAGATGTCGGCGTGTCGGGCGACGATGCCCATCAGCATCTGCTCGCCGCCGCCGCCGATCAGGATCGGCGGGCGCCGCACCGGCTTCGGCTCGCACCAGGCCTGCTCGACGCGGAAGTGCTCGCCCTCGAAGGTGGCCTGCTCCTCGGTCCACAGCCGCTTCACGATCTCGCGGTCTCCTCGAGGGCGCGCAGGCGCTCGCCGAGGGGCGGGAATGGCACACCGTAGGCCTCGAACTCGGACTCGAACCAGCCGGTGCCCAGCCCGACGATCACGCGGCCGCCGGCGATCTGGTCGATCGTCGCGACCTGCTTGGCGAGGATCGCCGGGTTGCGGAAGAAGGGCGGCGTCACCAGCGTGCCGAGCTCGACCCGCTCGGTGACCGCCGCGACGGCGGCGAGCTCGGTCCAGGCCTCGAGGATCGGCAGGTTCGGCATCGGCACGCCGTAGAGGTGATCGCACACCCAGACGGAGTCGAAGCCCAGCCGCTCGAACTCGAGGGCAGCGTCGCGGGCCTCGGCCCAGGTGCGCTTGATCTGCGGCAGCGTCACGCCGAAACGGAGGGGACGCGTCATGGCGTCGGCCTCGGGGCGCGAGCCGGCGTTTCGCCCAAATAGCCGCCGGTGGTGCGCGACGGATAGGCGTCTTCCGAACGGGAAGAAGGCGGCGGGGGCATCGCCGGGCGCGGTGGCATGCCGGCGGCGCCGGCACCACCAGGGGGCGACCAGCTCCCGGTCCCGCCGGCGTGGCTGCGGACACAGTTCTCGCACGGGCCGTCGCCCAGGCACTTCGCGCCGCGCGACATCAGTTCCGCGATGCCGGGTTCCCAGCGCAGCCGGCACGCCTCGCGCAGCGGTGGCCCGAGCCGCATGTCGCGGCGGACCTCGTTGATGCGATTGGGCGCCTTGCGCAACTCCTCGCGCAGCTTGTCCATGTCCTTCCGCAGCGTGGCGGTCAGGACCGGATGCGTTCGCGCCACCTCGCCCATCACGAGACGTTCCTGGTAGCGGGCCGCCTCCTTCTTGCGCTCGAGTTCCGGGTCGACCGGCGGCAGGGGCTTCACGGGCGGGGGGGGAGGCATGCGGGGTCCGCACCCCACGACGCCAGTGAACACGACCGCCAGGGCCATACCGGCCACCATCACATTCCGCATCGGGTTCGGGCGTTTATCATGGTCGCCCACCCGCCGGCGAGCGGCCGCCCCGCCAGTCACGCGCGGCGGCCCCGGAGCCACTCGCCCGCGCGATGATACGCCGGCGTCGGACTGGCCTCGCTCTTCGGCTCGTACGGACCGGTCAGGTAGGGCAGGTACATCGACCGCCGGAGACTGGCCCGACCGGCGTGTTGCGACCGCGCGACCCGGTGCCAGAGCCGCCCGTCGTGCACCGTCAGGTCGCCCGCTTCCGTCTCCACGCACACCTCGGCGGGATCGGCACCGTGGGAGATGAAGTAGGGCTTGCGGAAGCACATCGACCAGAAGCCCTGCCGGTGGCTCCCCGGGATGAGCCGCAGCCCGCCGTTGTCGCGCGTGCAGCGGTCGAGGTGCAGGCCGATGTTCAGCATCTCCTGGGGCATGCGCCCGTAGAAGAGGTCGCGCAGGCCGTCGGTGTGCCAGCCGAGCCGCGGGTACACGCTGCCGGGCACGTTGAGGTAGCGGTTGAACACCACGCCGTCCTTCTCGCGGTCGCCGACGCGGGCCCCCTCGCCGATCAGGTCGAGGATGGGCGCAAAGCGCGGATCGCGCACGAAGGCATGGATGCGCTCGGAGAACACCGAGGTGAACGCGAGTCGTTGCAGGAACGGCTTCCCTGTCTCGTCGGCGCCGAAGAAGAGCGGGATGCCGAAGACGCGCGTCCTGCCTTCCGCCAGCCACTGCGCCTCGATCCGTTCCACCTCCGCGACCAGCATCGCCACCTCGTCCGGCGTCGCGACGTTCGCGAACAGCACGAACCCGTGCTCGCGCAGGAACGCGCGCTGCGCCGGCGTGATCGCGGGGCCGAGCGTGAACCGCGGAACCTCCAGCATGGCGATCGCCGGTGGTTAGCACCGGTGCGCGACCCGGGTCCAGCGCCGGCGCGCCCCGGCGCGATGGTCACCGCCTCGCGCCGGGCAGACCGCGGCGGTGATGCCGGCAGGCTCACTGGCGCCGGCGCGGCGCGTTTGCTAGGCGCCGCACATGCCCCCACGCACCCCCGAGGAAGTGGACGCGCTGTTCGCGCAATACGTGAACGCCGGCGATCTCGACGCGCTGGTCGCGCTCTACGAGCCCCACGCCACACTGGTGCCGGCGCCGGGCCAGGAAGCGGTCGGCCATGCCGCCATCCGCGACGCCCTGGGCGGCCTCATCGCCACCGGCGTGCACATCACCATGCACGTGGTCCGCGTGGCGCGCGCCGGCGACGACCTGGCCGTGCTCTACAACGACTGGACGGCGCGCGGCACCGGGCCCGACGGCGTCGCGGCGGAGGCGAGCGGCAAGGCGTTCGAGGTGGTCCGCCGCCAGCCCGACGGCACCTGGCGCTTCGCCATCGACGACGCCTACGGCCGCAGCGACGCCTAGGCCAACTCGCGCGACCATCGCGCCGGTGGCGGCCGGCCCGTCGCGCCCGTCGGCTCGGTCTGGCACCGCACCGACGGCGCTTCGACTACCACCACGCGGCACGTCTCGACGGGTGTGCGCTGTCGAGTGGCGCGACCCGAACATCGCATCGTATGCACGCTGATCGCCGGGCGTCCGCGTGATCAGCCGACCCGAGTTCCACAGCGCGCCGTGTCTTGCCCGGCGGAGACCCCGACAGCCTGCAACGCGGCCGGACGCCGGACGCGATTGTAGACCTCCTTGTACCGCGCCCAGAACGCGCGGTACGTCCTCTTGTTCTTGAGGTCGCTGAACGGGTAGCGCGCCCCGGGGCGCTGCCGCAGGGCGTACGTCACCATGAAATCGATCGGGAAGATCAGCAGCGTGGACACCGGGTTGAACAGCATCGGCATGTACAACAAGAACGACACGAGCTTGCCGCCGAAGAACGGGCAGCTGTTGCTCACAGGGATCATGGCCCAGTACCCGAAGAGCAGCTGACACACGACGGCGACCGCGAGCACGGCGCCGCTGATCCACCCGTGCAGGAACAACGACACGAACACGGCGACGGTCAGCAGCTGATAGCCCAGGTACGTCAGTGCCAGCTGCCACACCAGCCTGAATCCGTTGTGCTGGGTGAAGACGTGGTCGACGAACTCGGCGCACTTGTCGATCTTGTAGCGGCCGGTCTGGCGGAACTTGTCGGCGTTGTTCGGGTAACTCAGGTACTTGGCCACGTCCCTGAGGCTGCGGCACGAACTCAGGCGGGCTTCGATGCCGAGCTCCCTGGCCACTTCGTCCGTGTAGAAGCCGTAGTAGGTCAGGTGGTCGCGAGGCCCTGGCGTACCGGTGGTGTAGTACTTCCGGTTGTAGCGCTCGATCTTCTCGCCGAGACGCTCGCGCATGCCCGCACGGAACGGCTCGTCGGTGATCATCCTGTGGACGAGCAGCGATTGCATCTCGGTCATGTTCGAGAGGCCGCCGGTGAGCGGCCTCGTATATCCGAGCAGGTACACGTCGCGGAGCGCGCTCGGGATCACGCCCAGGTAGTTCTCCCGGTACACGTACGCGTAGTCGACGGTCTGCCCCTCCTTCTCGTGGGTGATCCGGGGCAGATTCGGCACCTCGGCATCGCCCTGGATCAGGTGGTCGTAGTGGATCGACTCCCCGTCGCACTCGATGGCCTGGCTCGCCTCGTCGACCCGCGTGCCGTCCTTGCTCCGGAGCTCCACCAGGCCCTCGGACACGAAGTACAGCAGATCGTTGAGCAGGAAGCCCTGCCCGATCCGTTCGGGCAGATCGCCCGAGAACTTCCGCGCGTACGTGTCGATCGGCCAGTACTTGATCGCGATGATGCCGTTGGGGACGAGGGCCTTCGGCGGACGATCCGCCGCGATCCCGCGCCGCGTGTCCGCGAAGGGCACGTGGAAGTTCTCCGGAGTGAAGAGGTGCCCCAGGAGGTGCTGGATGCGCCGCACGAGGGCCATGTACGCGGCGACCGGCTTGAAGTTCGGAAGGACCTTGAACATCGGCACGAAGTTGAAGTTGATCACCGCGCCGTAGAGGCGGGGAAAGCTCCGTGCCATCTGATGCGCCTCGAGCTGGTCGAGGCTGTAGGTCGTGTCGCCCACGTAGAACAGCTTGTCGAGCGCCAGGAATCCATTCTGCAGGACGATGATCCTGTTGTCGCCCGTCACGAGCTGCGAGATCAGGAGGTTGGCGGAGTCCCCAATCGTGTCGAAGACGACCGTCTTGTTCCGGATGCTGGTGTCGAACGTGGTGAGCGCCTCGACGACGCGCCGACGGAATGCGGTCGAGATCACGACATGCGTCGCCTTGAAGCACTGGCCGCTCCTGGTGTTGACGATGCTGTGGCCGTTCCTGTTCTCGATCAGCGTGACCCGGTCGACGACGATGCGATCCTGGTACTTGCGGTAGTACCGCAGATGCATGTCGTAGAACTCGCGTGCGGTCGGGTAGCGGTCTTCGCCGAAGTCCTCGACCAGGTCGAAGGTGTAGAAGCTGGTGTAGTAGGAGCTGACGAGATCGAAATCGAGGCCGCCGGAACGGGCGAGCGTCGCCCAGATCGAACCGTCCTGCTCCGAGACGATCGTGTAGTTCACGCCCGAGAGGTCGAGCTCGCGCAGGAGCGGGATGGCGGAGAAGCCGAACCCCACGAGGAGAACGTCCGTCTCCTTCATCGATCACCCTCCGATCTCGAAGCCGTCACGAGCCGGCCGATCTGTACAGGCGCACGAGGGGCAGTCAATGTCTTCCGGCTCGACGGCCTCCGGCTCGCCGCCGCGAGCCGGTCGTCGGCGACGCTGCCGGGGATCGCCGTCCCGCGACGTCTCGGGGCCCGAGAGACGGCCGGCGAGATGTTGCGACCAATCCCGCTGGAACTGGCGGGGAACCGGCTGAAACCGCCGGTCCACGCCAACTGCGCTGCACGACCGCGTCGTCGCTGCATCCGTCCCTCCCGCGCTCGCATGAGAGCGGATGACGTTGCAACGACCGATTGACGGCACCCCTTCCTCCGCTCTATCGGCCGGCCGGCGAGGTGCGGGGGGTCGCACCAGCCGTCGACGTGGTCATGCACCCGTACCATGCCTGGCCCACGGGGATCGGGCAGCTTCGCCTGTGGCTGGGCCGGGCGTCCTGACCGCCGTCTTGCAAGGCGCCGCGGCGGGGCGCTGCGCCTGATACCTGCCGTCGGGCGAAGCGCTCCGCGACGAGCTCTGGCGATCGTTCCACGCTTCCAAGGCCCCGAGCGCACGCCGCAGGGCCACTTCTCGCGGCGTCAGGCCAGCTCGCCGTTCGAGCGCGCGACGAACGCGTCGCGCAGCTCGGCGAACGTGCGCGTCACCGGGTACTGCGGGAAGTCGGCGATCACGTTCTGCGGCGGCCGGAAGAGGATACCGGCGTCGGCAGCGGCGAGCATGGTGGTGTCGTTGTAGGAGTCGCCGGCGGCCACCACGCGGAACGCGAGCCCGCGCAGCGCTTCCACGGCGCGCCGCTTGCCGTCGGGCAGGCGCAGCCGGTAGCCGGTGATGCGCCCCTGCCCATCGACCTCCAGCGCGTTGCAGAAGAGCGTCGGCCAGCCGAGCTTCCGCATGAGCGGCGCGGCGAACTGGGTGAAGGTATCCGAGAGGATGATCACCTGCTGGCGGCTCCGCAGCCAATCGAGGAACTCGGGCGCGCCGTCGAGCGGGTCCATGGCGCCGATCACCGCCTGGATGTCGGGCAGCCCGAGCTTGTGCTCGTCGAGGATCGCGAGCCGCCCGCGCATGAGCTTGTCGTAGTCGGGCTCGTCGCGCGTGGTGCGCCGCAGCGCCGCGATGCCGGTGCGCTCGGCGACGTTGATCCAGATCTCGGGCACGAGGACGCCTTCGAGGTCGAGGCACGCGATCATCGGGGCGCGACCCTAGCGAACACCCTCCGGGGCGACAAGCATGCGCGCGCCCGCTCTGCGACACACGGCGACACCGGCGGGGGCTCGAGCCGGGCGCGCAGCATCCCGGCGCGAGCGATCAGGCTGCGCACGCTGCCGTGCGCGTGGAGGGGGTCCGGCATCCCGGGACAGGCACCCGGATCGCCCGGCAAGGGTGCTGGCGGCGCCGCCCCGGGGGCGAGACCCAGGCGGTGGAGCAAGGCCCCGATGCCGAAGTCACCCTGCCAGTCGTAACCCGGGCGGGCGGCGGCCGCCGCAGCGACGCGCGCGCCGGCCGCATCCACGTAGAGCGGCCGACCGTCGGCGAGATCGTAGAAGCGCGCCCAGCAGCCGGGCGTGATGGCGGCGCGCGCCAGCCACCCGGCGGCGGCACGCGCCGCCGTGCACCAGCGCGCGTCGCCGGTCGTGCGCGCCAGCGCATCGAGCGCGTCCACGGCATGACGGCTCTCCCACGACGCCAGCGCGGACAGCTCGAAGCGCCGCATGCCGATCGGACGGCCCGCGGCGTCGTACTGTTGCGCCCAGCCGGCGCCCGGCGGCAGCTGCTGCACCGCCAGTAGCCATTCGCCGCCCTGGCGAGCCGCTTCGACGAGGTCGGGGCGGTCGAGCGGCTCCGCCGCCGCCAGCAGGGTTTCCACGATGATCGGCGTCAGGCCGTCGTTCAGGCTGGGCCGATCTTCCCGCCTCGTCCACGGGGTGCGGAGCCAGGGCGGCCGCCAGGCGTGCGGCCACGCGCCGGAGCGGTGCTGGGCGCGGAGCAGGAGATCGATCGCGCCCTCCGCACCGCCGCGGAACCGATCGTCGCCGGTGCGCTCCCAGAGCGCGAGCAGGAAGCGGACGGCGCCCGTCGTGACGTCGTCGTCCAGCGTGGTGTGGAGCGCCAGCAGCGGGAACCACCCGGCGAGGCGCCCGCCTTCCACCGGCATCTCCGACACCCAGCCCCCCGAAGGCAACTGGGCGGCCAGCAGCAGCTCGCCCGCCCGCCGCGCGCCATCGAGGTACCGCGCCTCCCCGGTCAGCCGGTGGCCGTCGAGCAGCAGCAGCCCGGCCGCGGGCGTGCCGGGGCTCCGCATGACCAGCAGGTCCCAGCGCGCCAGGTCGAGGCCGCCCGCCAGCCACTCGGCGGACTGCATCAGGAACGTGTAGGGGTGCGGGCGGCCGTCCGGCCCGGGTGGGAACGCCCAGCCGCCGCCCGTGCGCTCGAGCGCCAGCAACTCGTCCAGCGTGCTCGCGAACACGGCCACGTCGGGCGCGGACGGCTGGTCCGCAATCCGCGGCACGCCGCCCCCCGGCGCATCCAGCGGACGGAGCAACGCACACGCGGCGAGGAGGCCCGCGGCGACGGCGCGACGGGCTGGCGTCCGCCGCGGGGGCGTGGCAAGTCGAGGACCCATGGCTGCGATCACGAGCGAACCCGTCACCTATACCGCCGGCAGCACCGCGCTCCACGGCGTGCTCGCCACCGATTCCGCCAAGGCCGACCGCCGGCCCGGCGTCCTGGTGGTCCACGAATGGTGGGGCCTCAACGACTACATCAAGCGTCGCGCGGCGATGCTGGCCGAGCTGGGCTACACCGCGCTCGCCGTCGACATGTACGGCGGCGGCAAGGTGGCCGACAACCCGGCCGACGCCGGCGCCATGATGAACGCCGTGCTGGGCAACATGAAGACGGGTGAGGAGCGGTTCGCCGCCGCGTACGAGGTGCTCAAGTCGCAGCCCACCGTCGATCCCGACCGCATCGCCGCCATCGGCTACTGCTTCGGCGGCGCCGTCGTGCTGCACGAGGCGCGCATCGGGATGCCGCTCCGCGGGGTGGTGAGCTTCCACGGCGCACTGGGATCGTTCCACAAGCCCGCGCCCGGCACGGTGAAAGCGAAGGTACTCGTGTGCCACGGCGCGGCCGACAGCCTGGTGCCCGACGCCGACATCGCCAACCTGAAGGCCGAGATGGCGCACGCCCAGGCCGACTTCCGCTTCGTCGCCTACCCGAACGCGCTGCACGGCTTCACCAACCCCGACGCCGACGCCAAGGCGAAGCAGTACGGCATCCCGCTCGGCTACGACGCCGCCGTCGACGCGCAGTCCTGGAAGGACATGCAGGAGTTTCTGGCAAAGGCGTTCGCCTAGCCGCGCCCGCCCGGCGGGCCGCGAGAGGACGCCTCAGGCCGGTGCCTTGTGCGGCACGCGCGAGCGGCGGGTG
Organism: uncultured delta proteobacterium; assembly: GCA_963851365.1. Classification (GTDB taxonomy): domain Bacteria; phylum Desulfobacterota; class Binatia; order DP-6; family DP-6; genus CAVQLX01. The sequence continues at coordinate 183,876 of CAWKPA010000006.1, forward strand.
GCCAGGCACGGTCGGGCTCGACAGCCCTGCCGTATCCGACCCGCCGCGCGGACACGACTTCGTGTGCACCGACGCCCGGCTGCGGAATGCCGCGGGTCGGGAGGGGTTCAGAGTGTCGCCCGCGCACCCGCGGCCGTAGACCGCGGCGGCGTCACGCCGGCGCTTCGACCGGCAGCGGCTTCGCCCGCGGCCGCGGCAGCGACGCGCACAGCTCCGCCACCAGCTCGGCGCGCCGCTTCGCGTACCCCGGGTCGCTCCACAAGTTGCGCCACTGGTGCGGGTCCGCGCGTACGTCGTACAGCTCGCCTTCCGTGCCGTCGTAGATCAGGTCGGGCAGCGGCACGTCGCCGCCGGCGATCATACGGGCGAGCTCCCACCCGACGTCGCGCGTCGTCGGCTCGTAGACCGTGCAGATGAAGCCGTCGCGGTAGATGGTCCGCAGGTGCATGCCCACTTCCTTGAACTGGCTGTCCCACTCGGTGAGCACGCGTTCACGGCCGGAACCCGGCGCCGTCGGCAGCGGCGCGCCCTCCATCCAGTCGGGCACCGGCACGCCGGCGACGGCGCAGAAAGTGGGCGCCAGGTCGAGCTGGCCCACCGGCTCCTCGATCGACGCCGGCGTCACACCCGCCGACCGCGCGGGACGCCACACCAGCGGAATGCGCATCAGCGCGTCGACGTGGTACGGCCCCTTGTAGAGCAGCCCGAAGTCGCCCTGCAGCTCGCCGTGGTCGGTGGTGAAGAACACGTCGGTGTCGTCGTCCCAGCCGCGCTCGGCGATGCGCCGCAGCACACGGCCGCACGCCTCGTCGATCAGTTCGTTCTCCACGTGGGTCAGCGCGTTCACCTCGCGGATCTGGTCATGCGTCAGGTCCTTCGGGACGAAGGTCATCGGCCCGCCCTCGTAGTTCCGCCAGCGGCCCTCCCACCACGCCAGCCAGTGCGCGGGCTTCTGCCGGAGGATCTGGACGATCTTCTCGGGCGAGCCGGGATGCCCGGGCGGCAGGTCGAGGTCGCGCCACGACACGCGCTTCGCCTCCGACGCCGGCGGGTCCCACGGGTGATGCGGATCGGGGAAGCTCATCCAGCAGAACCAGTCGGCGTCGGCGGGCAGCGAGTCCAGCCACGCGATGGTGCGGTCGGCCACCCAGTCCGTGTGGTACCACTCGCGTGGGATCGGGTTGTACGCCACCTCCGGCGCGCCGGTCTCGCCGCCGCCCGACGCGGAGAGCAGCGGCGCGAAGCCGCTCGCCGCCTCCGGGTGCTCGCGCTGGATGAACAGCGAGTAGTGCCAGCCGCCCAGCGGCACGTGCATCGCCAGCTCCATGTGGTCGAACCCCCGGTACGGCCCGGTCGATCCCTGGCGGCCCATCCGGTTCTCGAACCACTTGCCGCGCAGGTCGAACGCCGGCTCGAAGTGCGCCTTACCCAGCAGCGCCGTGCGATAGCCGTGGGCCTGCAGATGCGCCGCGACGGTCGGGGCGTCGGGCGGAAGCGCAACGCCGTTGGCGAGCACACCGTGCGTGCGCACGTACTGCCCGGTGAGCATCGTGGACCGCGCCGGCATGCAGACCACGTTCTGGTTGTGCGCGCGGTGGAAATTGACCCCGGTGACGGCCAGCCGGTCGATCACCGGGGTGCGCGCGATCGTGCCGCCGTTGCAGCCGAGCGCGTCGTAGCGCTGCTGATCGGTGGTGACAAAGAGGATATTGCGGCCCACCGCTCACTCCCGCCCGGCGAGGAAGAGCTTGTACGGACGCCGCTCGACGCGATGGCGTGGCGCATGGGCCAGCAACGGCTCCCAGCCGGTGCCTGCCAGCGCAGCGTCGACCGTCGCCCGCGCGCCGGCGTCGAGCGCGTGGTAGGCCGCGAGCACGCGCTGCACCATCCAGAGGGTGTACGACAGCGTGAAACGCTCGACCGGGATGCCCCGCAAGACGGTCTTGTGCATCGAGACCCCGCGCGGGAGCTCGCCGACCACGATCGGGGTGGTGTCGACCCACTCCTCGAACGCGCGCACGGCGTCGAGCACCAGCGGCACGGTATCGGCGCCCGCCAGTGCGAGCACCGCGCGGAGCGTCGGCGCGAGCGCGTCGCCGGCGAGATACGCGCCGAACACCTCCGGATCGGGATGGTTCATGCGTTCGATCCAATGGCAGGTGCGCGGCGCGGTCTCGCGAATCAGCTTGGCGGGCACGGCATCGTGGTAGAAGTGGCCGTAGAGCGGCCCCATGAGCGCGCAGTCAGCGAGCGACGGCGTGTCGCCCAGCAACCAGGGGTGCTCGGCGAAGTGGGCTTCCAGCCCGGCGAAGAGCTCCCGGGTGTGCGCCTCGATGGCCGGGGCCGTCTGCTCGTTGACGCCGATCATGGGCGCGAAATTCCGGACGGCGTCCGAAAAGCGGCGCGCGTTCTTGGTTTCACCGGAGCTCGCCGAGAAGTCGGCCAGCGCTTTCGCGATGCTCTCCGGGAAGCACCACCGCCAATAGAGCCCCGGCAGCATCATGAACTCGTCGGCGTAGAGCTCGAGCAGGTACGCCGCCACCCGCTGGACCGGCGTGGGCGGGATGAGCGCGGGGTGGGGGAACCGGCGCTCCAGCGCGTCGATGATGTCGCTGGTGTCCTGCCAGGTTTCGTCGTCGGGCGTCACCACGGTCGGAATCATCGCCACACCGGTTCGCGGGCGGATCACCTCGCGATACGCCGCCGGGGTGGGAAGGATCTCCTCCATGTGCACCCGCTTGATGCGGAACGCGGGGCGCGCCTTGCCGGAGAAGTAGGATATCTCGCTGCCGTAGAAGCGGTAGGGTCGGGAGGCGACGGTCATCGGCCCGAGTTACCTCACCTGGGCCCGATCCGGAAACCCGGACGGGATCGCGCGACTTCGTCCGATCGGCGAGAAGAGCCGGCCCCCGGGTACTGATCTGGCGGGCATCGTCGTGCCAGCACCCGCGGCACGCCGTTCGCTTTCGTGAGGGGGAGGGAGGATTCTCACCATGGAGACGATCCGGAGCGATCGGCGCGCCTTGCTGCGCCTCGCCGCAGCGTCGTTGGTGGCCGGACCGCTCGTCCGACAGGCCTTCGGCTCGGAGCACGAGCACGCGGGACACCGGACGCTGGGCCACGGGGCCGCCGACGGCTACGTCGTCGACGCCGCGGTCACCAAGCACTGCGCCACCTGCGAGTTCTGGGGCGGCCCGCGGCGGCTGTCGGCCGACCGCAAGAGCATCACCGTCACTGGACTCGGATGGTGCAACAACCCCGCCAGCCCGAACCACCAGAAGCTCACCAGCCCGGAGCACGGGCCGATGGACGTCTGGAAGAAGTGGTCGCTCCTCGGCTGACCGCCTTTTGCGGTGCCGGCGGAGGCCTTCAGCGGGTTCCGCGGGGGCAATGTCTCGAAAGACACTACTCGCCTATCGGCAACGCGGGCGGAGACGGATGCAAATGACCGCGATCACGAGCGCCGACACGAGGTGGATCGGCACGAACCACCAGGGGGGCAAACGCAGCGGCCACGCGTCGGCGCCCGAGGCGGACGCCAGCGGCGACGAGCGGGCCCATGCGATGAAGGCGTCGCCGAGGGGCACGAGCCCGCCCGCATAGCGGCGCCGCCCGCCGATCTGGATCGGCATGCCTGCCGCGTCGACGATGCCGAGGAGGGCGCGCGCAAGCTCGTGGTCGCCATGGACCCGCGCGGCGGCCGCGCCCACCACGGTGGCGGGACCCGCGAACCCGAGCAGGAGCGGTCCAGAGTCGATGTCGCCTCTCCCGCTGGTCCCCGCAGGATACTCGAGCACGCCGGGCATGCCCGCACGAAGGTCCACGAAGCGGTTCCGCAGGATTGCGTACTGCTCGCGCGCGAGGACCGGGTCGATGTCGATCAACACGCGGCCCATCAAGGCGAGGCTGCCGCCTCGTACGCCGCCGCGGGGGGCACCGGTCTCGGGATCAGCGGCGTGGGGAAGGACGCCGAACTCCGCATCCAACCGCTGTCGCGCGTCTGCCACCCAGCGCCGTACGACGCGCTCGTATCGGGGGGCGACGACCGCGTCGTGGATGCCGAGCGCGACCACGCCGACCGCGGTGTCCGCAGGCCAGGCGTCGCCGGGTGGGTTCAAGTTCGGCGGGAAGGTGGACCGCGCCCGCTCCGAGCGAACCGCTCCGACGGCCCGCCGGGCTTCCTCCAGCCGGTGCGCCCGTCGTGTGTGTCCGACCGGCACCGCTCGCGCCGCCCGGGCCGACGCGACACCGTAGAGAGCCCACGTGAAGACGTACCCCTCCGGGAACACCTCCTGCATCCGGTCGGCCGCCCCGTGCTCGAGCGCCGCCTCGAGGTACTCGAGCTGCGCGAGTGTCGTGGTGACGTCCCCAGGCCGGTGCAGCCGGACGTTGAACGCCACCAGCGCCACGAGGGCGAGCGCACCGAGCAGGCGGGCGAGCGATGCGCGGAGTCGCGACGTCATGGTTGGCAGCTATCACCGGCCGATGCGCGCCTGCGACCTTGCGCATCAGGGTCTCTCCGGCAGCGGGTCTCTCGCTCCATCGCCATACGCCGAGTGGCGAGCGGCGAAGGTCCGCTTCCTGCGCCCACGGAGCTGCACCTGTCGCTGGATCTCTGAGCAGGTCGCGTCGATCCCCGGACCCGCCGGTGTGGTCGCAGACGTAGTGAAGTACGGTCGCTACCGATGCTCACTGCTGAAGGCAATCCCGAGAGCGCAGCGCCGGGCGTGCCTATGCGGCCGCGAACAGCCGCCACTCGCCGTCGACGCCCTTGAGGGCGCGACTTCCGCGGTCCTGAAAGCTCAGCCCCGACCCGACGACGAGATCCTTCACGGTGCTCGACGCGAGCACCTCACCCGCTCCCGCCTCCGCCGCGATCCGCGCGCCGATGTGCACGGCGATCCCGCCGACGTTGTCCCCCATCCGCACGCACTCCCCCGTGTGCACCCCCGCGCGCAGCTCGAGCCCAAGCGGCCGCACGGCGTCGCGGACGGCAAGCCCGCAGCGCACGGCGCGCGCCGGCCCATCGAACAGCGCCAGGAACCCATCTCCCGCCGTCGCGATCTCGCGACCGCGGAAGTGCGTGAGCTGCCGCCGCACGAGCGCGTGGTGCCGCTCGAGGAGGTCGCGCCACGCCTGGTCGCCGAGGCTCACGGCCCTTTCCGTCGACCCGACGATGTCGGTGAAGAGCACCGTCGCCAGCACGCGATCGTCCTCCAGCGCCTCGCGCTCGCCGGTGATGAATTCCTGCACGGCGGAAAGGATCCGCTCGCAGTCGCCCTGGTAGTAGAAGTGGTCGACGCCGTCGATCTCGACGAATCGGGCGTCGGCGATGTGGTCAGCGAGGTAGCGCCCGAACGCAAACGGCATCCACCCGTTGTCGCGACGGTGGAAGACGAGCGTCGGCACGCGGATCGATCCCAGGACGGAACGGACGTCGGCATCGAGGTCGCAGACGGGGTACATCCGCTCGAGCGCGCCGGGGCTGAGCGACAGCCGCTCGAAGCGCGAACGCCAGGCGAGGTTCGCGGGCTCGTAGAACGCTCCGCGGCGCGCCCGGTCGCTCGGAACCGGACGATCCTCGAGGCCCCAGTGCTTGCAGAGCTGTCTCGCCTTCCGCTCGGCCTCCGCCTCGCTCAAGCCGTCGGGGTAGTCGGGCGCATGACGCATCCGCGCGAAGGTGTCCCCCAGCACGAGCGCCTCGGTGCGCTCGGGATACGTCGCGGCGAACAGCATGGCGATCGGCCCGCCGTCGCCGTGCCCGAACATCACCACGCGGCCGCAGCCGACCGCGTCGATCACCGTCGTGACGTCGTCCATCCACTGCTCGACCGTCGGCAACGCGCCGAGCGGCACCGGATCCGAGATACCGGTGCCACGCTTGTCGAAGCAGATGACACGGCCCGTCGTCGCCAGGCGCTCGAGGAATCGCGAGATCGCCGGTTCCTCCCACATGATCTCGATGTTGTTCGGATGATCGGGGACGAAGACGATGTCGCGCGGGCCCTGCCCCATCACCTGGTAGGCGACGTGACCTTCGGGACCTCTCACATAGCGAGTTCGTGGCTGCATCGGGACGGCTCGGGCGAAGTGCGGAGGAGGATGACCTACTCCGTGGCTCTACTCCAGGCGGTCGACCGGTTGCACGTCCCGTGGTTCGGGAGGCACCCGGTCTACCGGGGCAGCAGCACCACTCGAAAGCGGGGGCTCGGGCGCCAATGGCTCCAGTGCCGATTTCCCGCCCGCTCGACTGGGCCGTCGGAAACGACGCGCGCTTCGAAGCCGGTCGCCAGGGCCAGCAGGAACGTCCGCACGATCATGATCGCCAGCCCCGCGCCGAAGCACGAGTGGGGTCCGTCGCCGAATGGGCAGTACTCCGTCCGGTCATACTGCCGGCTGGCGAACCGCGACGGGTCGAAGGTTCGGGGATCCGGGAACACCTCGGGGCGATCGTGACACTCGCGGACGCAGACGCGGAGGAGCCACCCCTGCGGGATGCGATACGGGCCGAACCGGATCTCCCGGACGACGTCGCGATAGAAGTACTCGGCCTGATGCATCCGCAGCGTCTCGTTGACGAAATCCGTCGCCAACGCTTCGGCGCTGCGCGGCGCCTCCGCCGGCCGGCCGTTCGCCTCGGCGACGGCACGCCCCCACGCGGGATGATCGCAGTGCTCCTGCAGCACCCACGCCAGCAGGCCCCGGACGTTGCTCCGGGTGACGTGGACGATCAGCACGAGGTTGGCGATGAGCGTCGCGTCGTCGGCGTGTCGCGGGTCGGCACGAAGGATCTCGCCCAGCATCGACCGCCCCGGCGAGTCGCCCCGTTCCCGGCGCGCCATGATCTCGCCGGCCACCGTCCGCACCAGGGCCGTCAGCATGTCGAAACTCGCCCGGCGTTCGTCGGGGCCCCTCTCGGCGAAGGCCCGTGGTGCGCCGAGATCCGCGAACAGCCGCTCGAAGCGCTCGACGCGCTCGTCGTCGACCGCGATGCCGAAGAGGACGCGCACCAGGCTGGTGAAGGCGATCCGGTCGAGCGACGGCTCCGGGTCGACCCCGCCGTCGGCGCGCCGCGCGGCCATGTCGGACAGCTGGCGCCGGACGACCGACTCCACGTCCCGGCGGCACTCGGCGACCACACCACCGCCGAGCGCCGTGCGGAGAATCTCACGGTACCGCCCATGGAGCGGCTCGTTCATGAACTCGATGTAGCCACCCGGGGACAGCCGGCCGAAGGGCAGGCTCGGCTGCGCCAGGCTGTCGCGCTCCGTCTCGAGCAGCGCGAGGGCGCGCGGCAAGTCGACCACGCAGACGACCGGACGGTGGAACTGGCTCATCTTGAACACGGGCCCCCAGCGCCGGGCGGCCCGCGCGTAGAAACGTGCGTCGCTGATCGCGTCGAGCGAGGCGGCGAGACCGAGCGAGCCGGGCGGGAGCGCGCGCGCGCGGCCGTATCCGGGCCGCGCCCGCACCCAGGCCAGCAGGGCGAGCGCGCCGGCGCCGCCCGCAAGCACCGTGAGGCCGCCGTCGACGCGGCGGCAGACCCAGACCAGCCCGGCCAGCGCCGCTGCGGCGCCAGACGCCAGCACGACCGCCGCACCCGGCCGCGCCCGCAGCTCGCGGCGCACCGGCGCCTTCAGCAGCACCCGGACCGCGGGCACGGTGGCGGCGATCAGCGCCACCGCCTGCAGGAAGGTCGTCACGGGCATGTCACGGGCCGGTCGGTGCATACTAGCCCCGGCCGGGCGGGGACAAGCGCCTGCGGGCATACCTGGACATTCCCACCCCGCGCGGGGAATCCTCCGTGTCCACCTCGTGGCCGCCGCCGAACCCCAGGCCGCCGACATCCGGCGGCGCACGATCGTCGCCGGGCTGCTGGCACTCGTCGCCCGCATCGCTCAGGCGGCGCTGATGCTCGCCTCCAGCATCATTCTGGCACGGCTCCTGACGCCCGAAGATTTCGGCGTCTTCGCGATGGCCCTGCCGCTCTGGCTCCTCTTCACCGATATCGGCAACCGGAGCTTCCAGACTACGCTCCTCCAGCGCCCGGAGCTGACGGACGGCGACGTGCACGGGCTCTTCAAGTTCGCGCTGCAGATCGGCATGCTCGTGGCGGGCGCGATGCTCGCGGCGGGCTTCGTCTTCTCCCGCGTGTACGACGACCCGCGCGTCCTCTCCGTGATCGCCGCCTGGGCGGCGCTGCCGGTCCTGCTCATGCCGACGGTGTTCCGGGAGGCGCTGTTGAAGCGCGAGCTGCGCTTTCCCGCCGTCCTGCTGGTCAGGCTCGGCAGCGTCGCCCTGGGGGTCGGCGCCTCGATCGCAGCGGCGTGGTGCGGCGCCGGCTACTGGTCGCTGCCGATCCAGGTGATGGGGACCGAGGCAGGCCGCGCGATCGGCCTTCGTGCGGCGAGCGACTGGCGGGCCCGGCGCGCGCACGACGCGCGCCCCGCCGCGATGGCAGCGATGCGGCGCGCGTGGACCACGCTGCTGGGACTCGCGCTCGCGTCGTGGGTGAACAACCAACCCGATCTGATCGCGGTGGGCCGCCTCGGGGGAGCGCCCGTGCTCGGACTCTACGACACCGCGCGACGCTGGGCCTGGTCTCCGTTCATCGAACCCTTCTCCGCACTCTCGGAGGTCGCCATCGCCAGCTTCAGCCGCGCCCAGACGGATTCCGACCGCTTCGCGCGCTTCGTCACACGGGGCATCCTGGTGATGCTCACCGTGTCGATGCCGGCCATCGCGTTCGTCGGTGTCGAGACCCCGAGCGTCATCCGGGTGCTTCTGGGCGACCAGTGGTCGGCGGCAGTGCCCTTCATGCGCTGGCTGTCGGTCGCCGCGTTCGCCGGCTCGCTCGCGCGCGTCACCCAGTGGATATACCTGTCCCTCGGCCACACCCACCGCCTCCTCCTCTGGTCGCTGTGCGTCCAGGGTCCGGTCGCCCTCTGCGCGGCGCTGACGGGGTTCATCTGGGGGCCGCTCGGGGTGGCGGCGGCGCTCGCCATCGGGGCCGTCCTCGTCGCCCTGCCCGCGGTCTGGTACGCCGTGCAAGGCACGCCGCTCGGGCCGACCGACGTGCTGCGCGCGGCGGCGCGACCGGCCCTCGCCAGCCTGGCGGGGGCCTCGGTACTGCTGGCCATCCAGGGCGCGCTGCCGGCGACGCCGGGGCCGCAGCGGCTCGCGATCGGGCTCGGCGTCTACGCGACGACGCTCGCCGGCGCCTGGCTCGCCATGCCCGGCGGCGTCGGGGCCACGCGAGAGCTCGTCACCGCGCTCCGCGAGTTCCGCTGACCGGTCCCTGCTCGATGATCTGGTGCGTCGCCGCCGAACCGCGCGTGACCGCCTCCGCGCCGGGCTCGACGTCGTTCAGCCGGTCGATCAACCGTCGCAGCCGGCCCTGGTTCCTCCCGCGATCCACCGTCAGCACGAGCCGCGGCATCCCCGGCGCCTCGTCACCCTCTTCCGGCAGCGCCGCCGACGCCGTGAGCGGGCCGCCGCGCAGGAGATCGGCGAACTCCCCGTCGAGCGCGGCGAGTGCGTCGCCTCGGGGCACCTCGCGCACGCGCAGCACCAGCCGGTCGTCCACCCATCGGCTCGAGTGGTAGTTGCGGTAGAAACGCGCGATCTCCTCGGCCGCCTCGCACGGGTCGTCGGTCACGCGGAACAGCGCGACGTCGTCGGGGGCGATCAACCCCCGCTGCAGGAGATGGGTGTCGACGTACTGCGCCCAGTCGCGCCAGTAGCTGCCGCCGGGCGCGTCGATGAACACCACCGGCAGCATCTCGCTCTTGCCGGTCTGGATGAGCGTCAGCGTCTCGAACGCCTCGTCGTGCGTGCCGAATCCACCGGGGAAGAGCGCGGCCGCATGCGCGTTCTTCACGAAGGCGACCTTCCGCGTGAAGAAGTACTTGAAGCTCATGAGCTTCGCGTCGCCGGCGATGACCTCGTTCGGCGCCTCGTACGGGAGGCGGATGCTCACGCCGAACGAGCCGTCGCGGCCGGCGCCGCCCTGCGCCGCCTGCATGATCCCCGGCCCTGCGCCGGTGATCACCATCCAGCCGCGGCGCACCATCTCCTCGGCGAAACGGTGAGCCTGCAGCCAATCCGGGTGGTCCGGCGGCGTGTTGGTGCCCCCGAAGACGGCCACCTTGCGCAGGTGCTCGTAGGGGGCGAAGAGTCGCAGCGCCCGCTGCAGGTCGTCGATCGCGTTGCTCAGGAGCTTCCCGTCCGCCTCGGGGACGGTCCCGCGCAGGACGTGGAGAGCGGCGACGATCATGCCACGCGCATACGCCGCGGCCCACGGCTCGGCGCGCGCCCCGGACTCGGCGAGCGCGCACTCGACCAGTTCCTCCACCTGCTCGTCGAGCGCCGGACGCCGTCGGGCGGCGGTCGACCGCGGGGCGACGCGCTTCATCGCCACCACTTTGCCCCCGTCGGCGAGCGCGGGACAACCCACCCTGACCTCGTGTCGCGCCACGGCGCCCGCGCAACGGCCGTCCCCGCCTCGGGGTGGCGCCCGGCCATCCACGTCCGGTATCGTGCGCCGCGCGATGGAGCAGCCCTGGCTCGAGACGCTGCGTCATCTGGTGGATCGCGGCCTCGGCGGCGCGCTGGTCACCGTGGTCGGGGTGGAGGGCTCTGCCCCGCGTGGACCCGGCGCCCGGATGATCGTCACCGCGAACGGGACGCACGGGACGATCGGGGGCGGCCGCCTCGAGCTCGACGCCACCGCGGCCGCACGGGACGCCCTCGCGGTGGGTGCGCCGCCGGCCGTGAGGCGGATCCGCTTGGGTCCGTCGCTCGGTCAGTGCTGTGGAGGCGCGGTGACCCTGCTGGTCGAGCCCGTCGCGGCGCCGACCTGGGCGGCCGCCATCCAGGCCGCCCTGCTCGACGGGCGCACCTGCGTCGTCGCGACGGTGGTCGATTCGCCGGCCTCCGCCGGCGTGCCGGTGGGCGCCAGGCTGGTCGTCGCCGGCGGCGACGTGGCTGGCGACTGGCGCGCGCCGGCGCTCGAGACGGCCGTGCGACACGCCGCGCGGGACCTGCTGGCGTCCGGCGGCGGCGCGGAGACGACGACCGTCGCGGGACACACGCTGTTCCTCGAACGCCACGCGCCCGACCAGGCGATCGTGCTCTTCGGCGCCGGCCACGTCGGACGGGCGCTGGTGACGATCCTTGGCACGCTCCCGTGCACCGTCCGGTGGATCGACGACCGCACGGAGCAGTTCCCTTCGACACCGCCGCGGAACGTCCGCGTCGAAGCCACGAACGCGCCCGAGCTCGACGTGGACGACGCGCCCGCCGGCGCGTGCTTCGTGGTGATGACCCATGATCATCAACGCGACCTGGCGATCGTCGAGCGCGTGCTCCGCCGTGGCGACTTCGCCTACCTCGGGATGATCGGGTCGGTGGCGAAAAGCCGGCGCTTCGAACAGCGCCTCCGCGCGCGCGGCATCGCGCCGGAGGCGATCGCGCGGTTGCGCTGCCCGATCGGCCTGGCGGGGATTCCGGGCAAGCATCCGGGGGCGATCGCCGTTGCGGTGGCGGCGGAGCTGCTGCAGGTGTGAATCGTGGCGGATATTCCCCCGCTGTCGTACGTGCGCCCGCGCGACCTGGGCGAGGCCGCCGAGGCGATCGCGCGGCCCGGCGCCTGCATCTACGCGGGCGGCACCGACCTCGTGGTCGCACTGTCCGAGCGCCGGCCGTGGGCGCGGTTCGTGCGGGAGATCGTCGACGTGAAGGCGCTCGCGGCCGCGCGCGGGGTGCGCCGGAACGGCGACCGCCTGCGCATCGGCGCGCTGACGACGATGGCGGAGTTGGCGTCGAACGCGCTGGTGCGGAGGAACGCCCCGGCGCTGGCCGAGGCCGCCGCCGTCACGGCCGCGCCGGCGCTGCGCCGCCGCGGCACGATCGGCGGCAACGTCACCACGCCGCATCCGGCAGGCGACGTCACGACGGCGCTCCTCGCCCTCGAAGCCAGCGTCGAGGTGCTCGACGGCGCGCGCACGCGCACCGTCCCGCTCGCCACGTTCATCGCTGCGCAGGCGGCCGCGTGGCCGCGCCAGCAGCTCATCGTGGCGCTCGCCGTGCCGGCGTGTCGCCGGAGCGCCTTCGAGAAGGCGGGACTGCGACCGAGCTTCAGCCGCTCGGTCGCGGCGGTCGGCGTCGCCGTCGTCGGCGAGCGCGTCACCGTCGCGCTGGGCGGGGTGGGAGATCGGCCGTTCGTGGCGACGGCGAGCGCCGCCGCGATCGCGAGCGGGGGCGCCGTCCGCGAGGCCCTCGCCCTCGAGTGCCGTCCGCCGGACGACGGCATCGTCTCCGCCGCCCACCGGCTGCGCCTAGCCGAGCGTCTGATCGCGCGCGCCGCCGCGCGGGCGGGCCGGGCATGAAGCCGGCGACGACGGTGCGCGTCGCCGTCACCGTGAACGGCCGGCGCGTGCGCGTCGAGGTGCCGGCCGCAACGACGCTTGTCGAGCTGCTGCGCTCGCACCTGGGGCTCACGGGCACGAAGGTCGGGTGCGGCGTCGGCGAGTGTGGCGCGTGTACGGTCCTGCTCGACGGCGAGCCCGTCGCGAGCTGCCTGGTCCTCGCCGCCGAGGTCGACGGCCGGCGGGTGAGCACCATCGAGGACCGCCGCAGCGCCCGCGTGCGCCGCCTGCAGGAGGCCTTCGTCGCCGCGGCCGGACTCCAGTGCGGCTTCTGCACGCCCGGTATGATCCTGGCGGCGAGTGCGCTGCCGCCCGACGCGGACGAGGCGGCGATCCGCGCCGGCCTGGTCGGCAACATCTGCCGGTGCACCGGGTACACGAAGATCGTCGCGGCGGTGCGACGCGCCGGACGCACGAGGACGGGACGTGGCGCGACCGAGTGACCCGCCGCGGGCCCGCGCCGTCGGCCGGAGCGTCCCGCGCGTCGACGGCGACGCGAAGGTGCGGGGCGTGGCCGGGTATCCGCAGGATCGGCCGGCCCCTCCGGGGTGCCTGCACGCGGCCACCGTGCGCGTGCCGTTCGCCCGCGCGCGGATCGACCGGGTCGAGGTGAGCGACGCGCTTGCCGCCCCCGGCGTGGTCCGCGTGCTGCAGGCCGCCGACGTGCGCGGGACGAACCGGTTCGGCCTGATCGAGCCCGACCAGCCGGTGCTCGCCGAGGGTCTCGTCCGCGGCGCCTCCGACGTGGTCGCCCTGGTGCTGGGCGAAACCGCGCACGCGGCCCATGAGGGCGCGCGGCGCGTCGCGGTGGCGTGCGTCGCCGAGCCGCCGTTGCTCGACCCGGAGCGCGCCTGCGAGCCCGACGCGCCCATCGTGCACCCCGAGCGCCCGACGGCCGGCCACCACCGGAACGTCGTCGCGGAGCGGACCATCCGGCGCGGCGACGCCGAGCGGGCGCTGGCGCAGGCGGCGGTGGTCGTCGAGAGCGTCTACCGGACCGGGTGGGTGGAGCACGCGTTCTTGGCGCCCGAGGCCGGCCTCGCCCTGCACGACGAGCAGGGTCGACTCACGCTCTACGTCGCGACGCAGTGGCCCGAGCAGGACCTCCGACAGGCCGCGCGCGCGCTCGGCGAGCCCGTCGAGCGGCTGCGCATCGTGCAGGAGACGATCGGCGGGGCCTTCGGCGGGCGCGAGGACGTGTCGCTGCAAATCCTCCTCCTGCTTGCCGCCCAGGTCACGGGACGACCGGTCCGGATGACGTGGGACCGCGCCGAGTCGATCCGCGGCCACGGCAAACGGCATCCCTTCCGCATCCGGCACCGGCTGGCTGCCGACATCCGCGGGCGCTTCGCCGCTGCCGCCATCGACATCCTCACAGACGCGGGCTGCTACGCCAGCACCTCGGCCCCCGTGCTCGACAACGCGATGGCGCAGGCCTGCGGGCCGTACGCCGTCGCCGCCGTCGCCGTCGCCGGACGCTCGGTCTACACCAACAACCCGTACACCTGCGCCTTCCGCGGCTTCGGCGTGAACCAGGTCACGTTCGCGATGGAACAGCAGGTCAACAAGCTCGCCGCCGCACTCGGAGTCGACCCCGCCGTCCTCCGGCGGCGCAACTTCGTGCGCAGCGGCGGCCGGCTCGCGACCGGCCCGGCGGTGGGCGCGACCGGCGGGCTCGCGCGGACGCTGGAAGCGGCCGGCACGCGGGCGCGCCGGCGCGCGCTGGCCAGACCGACCGGCGAGTGGCGCACCGGCCGCGGGCTCGCGTGCGCGCTCAAGAACGTCGGCTACGGGTTCGGCTTCGACGAGCGCTCGACCGCCGAGGTCACAGTCACTCGCGGCGGGGCCGTCGTCCGCATCGGCGCCGCCGAGGTCGGCCAGGGCGTCGAGACGGTCCTCGGCCAGATCGCGGCCGAGACGCTCGCGCTCCCGCCACGCCGCGTCCGCGTGGTGTGGTCGGACACGGCGCTCGTGCCCGAAGCGGGCAGCGCGTCGGCGTCGCACCAGACGTTCGTGGCGGGGAACGCCGTGCGCGGGGCGTGCGCGCTCGCGCTGCGGAGTGTCCGGGCCGCCGGCGGATGGCGGGCGCTGCCCCCCGGCGGCCTGTCGGTGACGCACACCTACACCGCGCCACGGACGTCGCCCCTGGCGCGCGCGGCGCGGCGACCCAACCTCTTCGCCTACACCTGGAGCACCTGCGTCGCCGACGTCGCGGTCGACATGACGACCGGCCAGGTCCGCGTGCGCCGCGTCGTCAACGCGATCGACGCGGGCCGCGTCGTCAACCCCGCGCTGCTCGCGGCGCAGGTGGAGGGCGGCGTCGTCATGGGCCAGGGCTACGCGCTGCACGAACGGTGCGCCGTGCGCGACGGGCTGCCGATCGCGCTCGGGTTCGAGCGGTGCGGCGTGCCGACGGCGATGGACGCGGTCCCCCGGATCGAGACCGTCGCGGTCGAGTTGCCGGAGCCGGCGGGGCCGTTCGGCGCGCGCGGGATCGGGGAGATCACCATGATCCCCGTCGTCCCGGCGATCACGGCGGCCATCCACGCCGCCGCGGGCGTGTGGATCGACGCGCTGCCGGCGTCGCCCGAGCGCGTGCTGGCGGCGCTGGAGTCGCGATGAGCCCGGCGGCGCTAGCGGCGGTCGTGCTGGCCGCCGGCGCCTCGCGCCGGATGGGCGCGCCCAAGGCGGCGGTCCGGCTCGGCGACGAGACGCTGCTGGCGCGCGTCGTGGACGCACTCGTCGCGGCGGCGTGCGCGCCGATCCTGGTGGTCGCGGGCGTGCACGAGGCGGCCGTGCGCGCCGCTTTGCCGGCGCGGTCCGCGGCGCTCGTCGTGGTCAACGACGAGCCCGAACGCGGACAGCTGTCGTCGCTCCAGACCGCCCTGCGCCACGTCGAGCGCATCGCACCGGCCGCGCCGGGAGCGGTGGTGGCACTCGTCGATCACCCGATAGTCGCGTCCCGGACCGTGATCCAATTGATGCGCGCCGCCGAGGCGGGGTCCCGCCCGATCGTCGTGCCCACCCACGACGGCCGGCGCGGGCACCCCATCGTGTTGATGCGCGCGGTCTGGGACGAGGTGCTGGCGACCCCGGCAGGGGAAAGCGCGCGCGCCGTCGTGGGTCGCGATCGGGGGCGCGTCCGCGAGGTCGCGGTCGCGGATCCCGGCGTCCTCATCGACGTGGATACGCCGGCGGACCTGGCGGCGCTGCGGCGGCCCGCTCCGCCCGCACCTCGTCGATGAGCGCCAGGTAGGCGTCGGCGCAGTGGACGACGTGGACCTCGTGCCGCCGCCGCGCCAGCGCCAGCGGACCTTGTCAGACGTCGCCTTGCGGGACCCTGCAACCCTCCGGCGAGATGGAAGCTGAATTCGCGGCACCGGCGGGTGGCTTGTCGCCAAAGGTCGGTTGTGCGATCACCCGAGCGCGACGTGAAACCTCCGACGAGAACGAGAGGCCTCGGGGGCGTTCTGCTCGCGGTCATCCTCGCCGTAGCTTGTCCCGCGGCCGCCGAAGAGCCCGACACCGGCGAGGACCGACGAACGCTCGGCTCCGATCCGAGCGAGATCGTGTCGCGCATCGAGGTCCGCAACGAGTACCTCTCCCTGCCCGAGGACGGGCATTCCAACGCGACGATCTTTCGCGGCGACTGGGCGCCCACCGATTGGATGCTCGGACGCATCGAGATTCCCCTGGTCGCGGCCGACACCGAGGAATTCGGCAACGACGTCGGGATGGGCGACCTCCTGGTCGGCATCCGGGGCAAGCTGCGGCTGGGCGAGCGCTGGTCGCTCATCGGTGAGATGGCCGCCATTCTCGACACCGCGGCGTCCGACGCTCTCGGCAGCGGCCACAACGTGGTCGCGCCCTTCGGCGTCGTCGTGTGGAAGCCCTCCCCCGAGTGGATCCTCGGTCTCGAGTATCAGTGGTTCGGCTCCGTCGGTGGCGGGCACGACCGGGAGACGATACGCGAGTCGTCGATCAGGCCGCAGGCGCTCTATCACTTCCCCTACGGCTTCTGGTTCCTCGCCGACCCTCGCATCTACCTGAACCACGTGGAGGGCACCCACGTGACCTTCTTTCCGGAGGGCGAATTCGGCAACGTCGTGGCGCGCCACGTCGAGGTGTATATCCGCGGCGGCGGCAACGCCGCGGGCGGGGGCCGGAACGAACGCGAGGGCTGGGTGGCCGAAGCGGGCGTGCGCTACCTCTTCGATTGAGCGGAGACCCGGGTCTCGTGCCCCTCGACCAGTGGGCACGGGTGCCGATCCGGGGACGCGACTGCGGCGTGGAATAGACCCCGGCGGCCCGTCGCCGCCCTCGTCATCGCTGCCCTGTCACGTTCGGCGCACGAGCCGCATGCACTGCGAAGTCGGCCGGGGAATCAAGCACCGGCCGGCCCGATCCCGGTCACTGCACGCTGAACGTCAGGTCGAGCGAGTGATTCTTGGCGCTCGGGTTGTCCGGCTGGCCGCCCGCGGGCGCGTTCGTGGCGATGCGCGATTGCGCGGTCAGGCTCACGCAGAGCCGGTAGCCGCCCGGCTCCAGGAGACCGGCCCGCGTCAGATCGCCCTCGACGGTGCCGGGGGGGAAGCCCGAGGCCTCGTTGATGTAGTAGCGGTAGAAGCTCTCACCGTCCTCGGCGCACGGGCTGCCGTCGAACTCGACGTAGGTGCCCGGGCCGAGGTCCGATGCGATGCTGAAGCTCGCCGGCTTCCCCACGACGGAGAACTCGACGCAGGTGGCTCCGTTGGCAACCGAGGAACTCTCGGCCCGGAGCGTCCCGCTGTTGGTGTGGTTCACGGTGGTCGCCGCCGTCGCCTGGAAGGTGAAGCCCTGGAAGAGGAAGCCGTCGTAGGGATCGCCGCCGGGATACTGCAGCGTCACGGGCTGGCCCTGCATCTCCGAGGTGTGGCCGGCGGAGAACGAGCCGGACGACGTGATGCCGCTCCGGGAACCCGACCCGCTCCGCGAGGCGCTGCCGGTCCACGAGCCGAAGTAGCGGTCGATCGAGGCGCCGGGCAGGTCGGTGCGCTTGCGCAACTGGTCGGCGCTCTCCAACTGGTAGATGAAGGTCCCCGTCGCCGGGGTCGGGGAATAGGACGCGATGGTGTTGCCGGCGGCGATGGACGAGCGCTTCTCCAGGTACACGCCGTCCGGACGGAAATCTTCGCACTCGTCATCCGGATCGTCGTCGTCATCGTCCTCGTCATCGATCGTGGCACGGATCCGCGTCTCGGCGAGCACCCGGCCGCCGGACTCGGCCCGCGCGACCACGTCGAACGTGACCTCCCGCGGCCCGCCGGCCACGTCGACGCCGATCTCGAACCCACCCTCGTCGTCGGTTTCGCCGCTGCCCCCACCGGCGCCGATGCCCGAGACCTCGACGAGGACGCCGGCCGGATACGCCACCCGGCCCGCGGCGTCCGTCACACGGACGCGACCGGACACCGTCCCGCCGCGCGCCGTCGACGTGTGGGAAGCGGTGATCGACGCGGGCTCGCCGGAGCCGCCGAAGTCGGCCTCGATCTCGACGCTGGCCGGGCACCCGCACCACCAGGCCGCGAGCGCCGCGTTCTCGCCGGCCCCGTCCTGATAGGCGTACTGCACGCGGTCGGGGTCTCCGGCGATCAGGTAGCAGAGCGGCGGATCGTTCGGGTCGAAGTCGCTCTCGTCGCTGCCGCGGCGGTGGGCACGCGCGGCGAATTCGGAGCAGGCGCCGCAGGCGGCCTCGAGCACCGGACCGGTGGTGCCCCCCGCCGCCAGGTCCTTCGCACGCTGGCGGAGCGCAGCCAGGTCTTCGGCGGCCCCGGGAGCGAAGCGGTCGCACCAATCGGTGGCATGCGCCTGGTGGAAGGTGCGCGCGAGCCACTGCGAACGCTCCGTGGTGTCCGCAGTGGGGGAAGCGCCCGGCCAAGGGAGCGGCGGGTCGACGTAGGGCGCGAGCACGCCCGGCCCGCCGTAGTTCTTGTTGCCGAGGATGTCGAGCAACGGGCCCAGCTGCCCGCTGGCCGAATCCGTGTCCTGCGGGAAGTCCTTCGCGAACAGCTCGAGGCTCGCCATGACCGCCGCCAGGTCGAAGGAGTACTGGAAGTTGAGCGCGACGAGCTGCAGGGTGAGCGCATCGACCGCCGCGCCGAGCACGGACTCCGACGTCCGGATGACCGTCGGCAGGAAATAGGTGACGAGCCCGGGATCGAGCTCGAGCCGATCCTGTGTGCCATCGGGCTTGATGTAGTCGACGCCCGCCGCCCGTTTCATGGCGAGGTTGGTCGCCCGCTGCCCGAAGCATGCGGCCGACGTCGGATCGACGCTCTCGAGCGCGAGCCCGGCCAGCGGGAACCCGCTCTGCGGCGTCGCCGGGCCATGCTGGCTGCCCGCAGCCTCGTAGACCGCCAGCATGCCGGCGACGGCGCAGGAGAAGAGGCGCTGGAACTGCGCGGGCAACTCGGGCGGCGCGCCGCCGCCGGGCGAGACGACGGCGAACGTGGGGAGGTACAGGTCGCCGCGCCCCGCCTGTGGTTGGGTGTGATCCGGCCCGCGCCACGCGACCTCGGGGTGGGGCGCGCAGAGGGCGTCGTTGACGTCGTAGCCCGCCCATTCGCCCAGCGGCTGGAGCAGCGCGCGCGCGCCGTGGATCAGCCCGGAGGTCGCCGCGACGACGAGCGCACGGGCGAGCGACGGGAACTCCGCCAGGTCGGGCGAGCCCCATCGCTCCCACATGTGCCCCGAGCTCCACGCGTCCTGCAGGAAGTGATGGCCGACCGCTTCGAGGAGCAGCGCCTGCGCTTCGCACGCGCGTAGCACGGCACGGTGCTCCGTCGGATCGCCGCCGCGCTCCTCGATACGCTCGCGCATCGTCCGGCAGGCAGCGGCCCGGCCGAGCGCCAGGTCGTGGTAGTGCCGGTAGAAGTGCTGCGCCTGGGGCAGGAAGTGGTTCGCGTTCACGGCCCCCATGTGGCTACTGAAGGTGTGGCACTCCTGCGTGGTCGTCGGCCCGGCTAGCGTGCCGTCCAGCGGACAGGTTTCGAATCCGCGGGCCCAATCCCACAGCGCGTAGCCATGATCCGGCAGCTGCGCGAACTCTCCGATGGTCAGGGACCGCTCCTCCACCCGAGCGGCGGCGGAGAACGCCACCGGCTCGAGCGTCGGCCCGGTGCGCGACAGTGACCCCTCGTCGAGCCGCGCGACCGGACTGTCGAGGCCCACCAGGCCATCGGCCGTGAAGACCGCGAGGCTGACCGAATCGGATACGGCAGGCGGAAGCCCCGCCACGAGCCGGGTGAGCTCCCAGAGCTGGCGGTGCTCGTCGCTCGCCCCCACCCAGCGGTTGCGGGCCGCGTCGGGTCCGGGGGTGCAGACCTCTGCACCCCGATAGCAGACGGAATCGTACGCCGAGACCCCGAGCGGTCCGCCGAAGAGGAGCACCACCGCGGTCAGCCAGGACAGGTTCCTCATCGAAGGCCGAGCTCCCGCAGACCCGGGAAGCAGCCCGCATCCGCCAGGTAGACGCCCTGGAAGGCCGGCAGTGGCGGCGTCCCGGCCTGCCGCGTGGCCTCGTAGGCGGCGAAGCATGCCGTGGGGCAACAGGCCTGCCGCTCCTCCCAGGGACGATCGGTGAGGCACGACGGCACGGAGCGCGCGCAGTCGTCGAGCTGCCGAACGCCCGGCTCGACGCACTTGGTGATCCAGCGCAGGCACGCGCCGAACGCCGTAACCGGATCCCGGCGGGTCGGGTCGATCTCGAGCTGCAGGCCCGGGATGGCGATCGCCAGGTAGCGACCGTTCGGGAGGCGTGGCACCCCGAGGCGTTCCAGATCGGGCATCGGTGGCGCCTCGAAGTCGACCGGCCGGCCGATCGGGCACGCCGGCCCGTTCCCGCCGGCCCGGCAGCACGCCCGGCACTGGCGCTGGTACCGCCCGCAGGCGGGCTTGGCCTTGCGGAGAAGCGCGCCGGCGGCGCGCCGGCAGGCCCGGCGCGAGCCGGCATCGGGCGTGCAACTGGCCTGGGCAGCTGCGCGGCGCTGCTTGGCGACCCGCAGGCAGGTGCGCCGGGCCTCCCCGCAGTTCTTGAAGCAGGCTTTTCGCCCCGTCGGCCCGGCTGCCGCCGCCGGGAGGGTCAATGCGATGGTAACGACCAGCGTCGCGAGCAGTGTGATGAGCCGCATTAGTGTTCGCCCTTGAGGGGCTACGCGAAGCGTAGCAATGCTACGCGACCGCCCGGGACCCTTGCTTTCATGGGGCCTCACGGAAAGATTGCGCAATGTCCGTGAGCAGCGGGGCGGTTCCGAGTTACGCCGAAGCCCTGGTTGGCCGCGCCCCGCTTCTGGAGCAACTCCGCGCGTGGCTCGGCGAGGCCATGGGCGGGCGCGGCCGCTTCGTGCTGCTCACGGGGGAACCGGGGATCGGCAAGACCCGCACGGCCCGGGAGATCCTGGAGTATGCGCGGCACGGCGAGGCCGGCGCCGCGATCGGCCGGTGCCACCCCGACCCCGGCGCCCCGCCGTACTGGCCCTGGACCCAGGTGTTCCGGACCCTCGTCCGCCACGGCGACGCGCCCGCGCTGCGCCGCGCCCTCGGGCCCGAGCTGACGAGCGTCGTGGAACTCCTGCCCGAGCTCCGCGAAGACGGCGTCGATCTGCCGCCGCCCGCGGCTCTCGACGCCGCGGCGTCGCGGTTCCGCCTGCTCGACGCGCTCGCCCGGCTCTGTCTCGAGGCGGCTCGCCACCGCCCCCTCGTCGCGCTCCTCGACGACCTCCAGTGGGCCGATGCGGGCTCGCTCCTGCTCCTCGAGCTGGTCGCGGCCGGCATCCGCGACGTCCCGCTGCTGCTCGTCGCGACCTGTCGGACCGGGGAGCCGGGAGTCGCCGAGCCCGCGGACGCCGTGGTGGGCCGGCTCGGCCGGCTCGGCGACACGTTGCCGCTGGCCGGCATCGAGCCGGTGGACGTGGCGCGGCTGATCGAGCTCACCGCCGGACGTCCGGCGCCGGCCGACGCGGTGACCGCGCTTCACCGCCGGACGGGCGGCAACCCCCTCTTCGTGCGCGAGCTGCTGCGGCTGCTCGCGGGCACGCGCGACCTCGGACGCCTCGGCACCGACGACGTCGCCGCGGCGCCGCTCCCGGGCAGCATCCGGCACGTGATCGGAGAGCGGCTCCAGCGCCTTCGCCGCGAGACGATGCCGGCCCTGGAAGCGGCCGCGCTCGTCGGCAAGGAGTTCGACGTCGAGACGCTGCGCGCGGTCGCGACAACCGCGGGCACGCGGCTGCCGCCGCCGGACGATCTGCTCGAGGCGCTCGACGAGGCCGTCGGGGCCGGCCTCGTGGCCCGACGCGGCGAGATCGTCGGCGTGTACGCCTTCACCCACGACCTGGTGCGCGAGACGATCGACGACGCCCTGGCGGCCCCGCGCCGCGCGATGCTGCACGGCGCGATCGGCGGAGCGCGCGCCGCGGGAGGCGGAGCAGTCGAGGACGTCGCCGAGCACTTCGTCAAGGCGGCCGGCGCCGGATTCGCCGAGGAGGCCGTCCTGTGGGCCACGCGCGCGGGCGAGCGCGCCCTGGCGCAATGGGCCTACGACGCGGCGAGCACCAGCTTCGAACGCGCCCTCGCCGCTCTCGAGCTCACGCGCGGCGAGGATCGCGAGCTGCGCCGGTGCGATCTGCTCCTCGCCCTCGGCGACGCCGTCGCGCGCGCCGGGGACGCGGCGCGCGCGGCAGGCATCCTGCGCGAGGCCGCCGCCGTGGCGCGCGCCGCCGGCTCCGCCGAGCGGCTGGCGCGCGCGGCGCTGCTCTTCCCCCAGGGCCGCGGCGAGTTCACGACGTCGCCGCAGCTCTTCGACCCCGACACCGCGGCGCTGCTCGAGGAGGCGCGGCGCGCGCTCGGTACGGCGGAGAACGAGCTGCGCGCGCGCGTCCTCGCGGCCCTCTCGGCCAGCCCGGGACGGAGCGCGCTCGCCGCCGAGGCGGTGGCGCTGGCGCGACGGGTCGGCGACCCCGCCACCCTCGGCTACGCGCTGCACCGCCACCTGTTGACGCTCGGCCCCCTGCGCGCGCCGGAGCGGCTCGCCCTCGCCGCCGAGATCCTCGCCCTGGCCACCCGCGCCAACGACAAGCTCCTCGAGTTCGAGGCACGCACCGAGCAGCTCATGGCGCTCCTCGAGCACGGGGATCGCACGGCGGTGGACGAGGCCGTGGCGAGCCACGCCCGTCTGGTCACCGAGCTTCGCCAGCCGGGCCCCCGCTGGACGAACACCGCCGTGCGCGCCCTGCAGTCGTTTCTGGACGGCGCTTTCGAGGAGGCCGAGCGGCGCGCGACGGAGGCGCTCACGATCGGCCAGGACGCGCAGCCGGAGACGGCGTTGCAGGCGTTCTCCGGACAGATGGCGCTCATCCGCGGCGAGCAGGATCGTCTCGGCGAGCTGGTCCCGGCGGTCGAGGGACTTGCGGCGCAGCAGCCCGACGTACCGGCGTGGCGCTGCGCGCTTGCGTTCATGTACGCCGAGACCGGTCGTCATGCCGAGGCGCACGCAGAACTCGATCGGGTGGCCGCACGGGGCTTCGCCGAGCTCCCCGAAGACGGCCTGCTGCACATCGCGCTCGCCAACCTGGCGGAGGCGTGCGTAACCCTTGGAACGGCAGCGCACGCCGATGCACTCTACGCGCGCCTGCTCCCGCTCGCCGGCCGCCACCTGGTGGTCGGCGGCGCGCTCTGCCTCGGCGCCGCGGACCGTCACCTGGCCCAGCTCGCCGCGCTGTCCGGGCGCACCGCCGAGGCCCGCGCGCACTTCGACGCGGCGCTCGGGGCGCAGCTGCGACTGCGCGCCGTCCCCTGGCTGGCCCACACGCGACTCGAGTACGCGAGCCTGCTGTCGCGCATCGGCGCCCCTTCCGACCGCGTCGAAACGCTGCTCGACGACGTGCGCGCCGCGGCCGCGACGCACGGCCTGATCCGCGTCTCCCGGCGGCTCGCGGCACTCGCACCTCAACCCGCGCCCGCGAGCCGTCCGCCGCGACGCACCACCGCACGACTCGCTCGCGAAGGGGAATACTGGACCGTCGCCTGGGGCGACCACATGGGACGGCTCCGCGACGTGAAGGGCTTCCGCTACCTCGCCTACCTGCTCGCGAATCCCGGTAGAGAGGCGCACGTGCTGGACCTCCTCGCGCTCACGGAAGGCGTCCCGGACGCCGGCACCGCCGTTTCGACGGGGAGCGAGGCCGAAGTGCTCGACCGCCGCGCCCGCGACGAGTACCGCGCCCGCCTGGCCGACCTCCGTCGGGTCGCCGACGACGCGGAGCGCCGAGGGGACGTCGAGCTCGGGTCCCGCACCCACGCCGAGATCGGTCGGCTGGAGGAGGCGCTGGCGGCGGCCTACGGCCTGGCCCGCGGATCGACCCCGCGGGACCCCCGTTCGACAGGCGAGCGGGCGCGGAAGTCGGTCGCCAATCGCCTCCGTGCGGTCGTCGCCCGCCTCGGCGAGCTGGACCCCGATCTGGGCCGCCATCTGACGATCGCGCTGCGCACCGGCACCCTCTGCGTGTACCGCCCGGAGCACGATCCGCGCTGGGACGTCGTCCCCTGATCGCTTGCCCGGCGGCTTGTCATGCGCCGGACGATCCTCGCTCCCGTGCTCGTGACCTTCGTTCTCGCCACCGCCGGCTGGGCGGGCGACGAGCCGATGCTGCGAAGGGCCGTTGCCGTGTGCGTCAGGGCGCCAGGATCACCGCGGCGTCGGGCCCCAGCGTGCCGCCGAACGGCTCGCCGTCGGCGAGGCCGTCCGACGCGACCACGACCCGGCCCGAGTCCGCGACCGCCACCGGCTCGCCGGTGAAGTTCACCAGCACCAGCCGTCGATCCGGGCCGGCGGTCCGTTCCCAGGCGAGCACACCGGCGGGCGCCTCGCGCGGCTGCGAGTCGCCCGCCTGCAACGCCGGCGACGCGCGCCGCGCCGCCAGCAGGCGGCGGTAGAGGTGCAGCATCGAGCCGGGATCGTCGCGCTGCACCGTGACGGCTCGGGCGGCGGCGTCCGGCGGCCACGGCAGCCAGGGCTCGGCTGGCCAGCCGTGCCCGGCGCCCGCCTCCCAGGGTATCGGCGCCCGGCAGCCGTCGCGCCCGCCGGGATCCACTCGCCGTTCGCGCGGCACCTCGGCGTCCTCGAGCCCCAGTTCCTCCCCGGCGTAGAGGAACGGGGTGCCCGGCAGTGCGAGCAGTAACACCGCCGCCGCCCGCGCCCGCGCCTCCGAGCCCAGCCGGGTGCGGTGGCGGGGCGTGTCGTGGTTCGACAGCACGAGGGTCGGCCACGCGCCCGCGGCGGCGTGCGCGGCCATCACTGCCGTGACGCGGTCGCGCCAGGCGTCGGCCGCCCACGGCGTGTGGAGACCGCGCGGTAGGTCGAACACCAGATGCAGCTCGTCGCCACGCCCGTAATAGGTGGTCACGTCGGGCTGCACGAACTGGAAGACCTCGCCCACCAGCATGCGGTCGCCGGGATAGGCGTCGGCCAGCCGGCGGATGCCGCGCAGGAGGTCGTGCGTCGCGGGGTGGTCGTTCAGCACCGCATGGGGCACGCCGGCCAACCCGGGCGGGTCGTCGGGCAGCGCCGGGTCTTTGCCGAGGCAGTGCACGACGTCGATGCGAAAGCCGTCCACCCCGCGGTCGAGCCAGAAGCGCAGCACCGCGTGCATGGCCGACACCACCGCCGGGTTGGACCAGTCGAGGTCAGGCTGCGACGGCAGGAAGGAGTGGAGGTAGTACTGGCCCGTCGCGGGGTCCAGCGTCCAGGCGCGCGTACCCGGCGGAAACGCCGCCGTCCAGTTGTTGGGCGGGCCGCCGTCCGGCGCGGGGTCGCGCCACACGTACCAGTCGCGTTGCGGACTCGTGCGCGACCGCCGCGACTCGACGAACCACGGATGCCGGTCTGAGGTGTGGTTCGGAACCCAGTCGAGCAGCACGCGCAGCCCCCGCGCATGGGCCTCGGCGAGCAGCGCATCGAAGCCGGCGAGCGAACCGAAGAGCGGATCGACGTCGCAGTAGTCCGCGACGTCGTACCCGAAGTCTGCCATGGGCGACGGAAAGATGGGCGACAACCAGACCGCGTCGACGCCGAGCCACGTCAGGTGGTCGAGCTTGCGGCGCACGCCCTCGAGATCGCCGACGCCGTCGCCGCCGGTGTCGAGGAAGGAGCGCGGATAGATCTGGTAGACGACGCCGGAGCGCCACCACGGGTCGACGGCCATGAGGGCGCGCCTATACCCAGGAGCCCGGGTCGTCGCTACCGCTGGGTGAACGGCGGTGCTAGGACCGCGGCTGTGACCGAACTCGCCGCCAATCCGCTGCTCGACACCACGGCTCCCCCGCGCTTCGCGGACGTCGTGCCCGAGCACGTCATCCCAGCCATCCGCACGCTGCTCGCCGAGCTGACCGACGAGCTGGAGCGGGTCGAGGCTGCCGCCGCGCCGAGCTGGGACGCAGTCGTCGAGCCGATCACCCGCATCACCGAGCGGCTGTCCTTCGCCTGGGGAATCGTCGGCCACCTGATGGGCGTCCGCAACAGCGACGCGCTGCGCGAGGCGCACGAGACCGTGCAGCCCGAGGTGGTCGCGTTCTACATCCGCCTGGGCCAGAGCCGGCCGCTCTACCGCGCCCTGAAGGCCCTCGAGACGAGCTCGGCCTGGGCGGCGCTCGACGGCGCCCAGCAACGCATCGTCGCACGCGCTGGTGCGCGACGCGCGAGCTGAGCGGCGTCGGCCTGGACGGCGAGGCGCAGGCCCGCTTCAAC
This sequence comes from uncultured delta proteobacterium, assembly GCA_963851365.1. GTDB lineage: Bacteria > Desulfobacterota > Binatia > DP-6 > DP-6 > CAVQLX01. The sequence goes on from CAWKPA010000006.1 coordinate 210,084, forward strand.
GCGATCCAGACCGAGCTGGCCGAGCTGTCGACGCGCTTCAGCAACAACGTCCTCGATGCCACCAAGGCGTTCGCGCTCACGCTGCGGACGCCCGACGAGATCGACGGGCTGCCGCCGAGCGCGCGCGCCCTGGCGGCGCAGGCCGCACGCCAGGCGGGCGACGAGACGGCGACGCCGGAGACGCGGCCCGTGGCGCATCACGCTCGACGCGCCGAGCTTCGTGCCCTTCATGCAGCACGCCCGCCGGCGCGATCTGCGCGAGCAGGCTCTACCGCGCGTTCGTCACCCGCGCGAGCGGTGGCGAGCACGACAACACGCCGCTGATCGAGCGCATCCTGCGACTGCGGCGAGAGCTGGGCGGAGCTGCTCGGCTTCGCGAGCTACGCCGAGGTGAGCCTCGCCAGCAAGATGGCGCCGGACGTGCGCCGCCGTCGAGCAGCTGCTCGAGGAGCTGCGCGCGGCCTCGTGGGACGCCGCACGTGCGCGACCTCGACGAGCTGCGCGCGCTCGCCCGCGCGGCCGGCGCTCCCGAGGCGGACGACCTCGCGCAACTGGGACGTCGCGTTCTGGGCCGAGCGGCTGCGCGAGCAGCGCTTCGACTACAGCGACGAGGAGCTGCGGCCCGTACTTCCCGCTGCCGCGCGTGCTCGACGGTCTCTTCGCGCTGGCCGAGCGGCTCTTCGGCGTGCGAGTGCGCGCCGCCGACGGCGAGGCGCCGGTCTGGCACCCCGACGTGCGCTTCTTCCGCGTTCGACGACGCGGACGGCACGCCGCTGCGCCGCCTTCTACCTCGATCCCTACAGCCGACCGGCCGAGAAGCGCGGCGGCGCGTGGATGGACGAGTGCGTCGGCCGCGCGCCGGGCGCGAGCTCGCTGCCGATCGCCTACCTCGTCTGCAACCAGGCGCCGCCGGTCGGCGACACGCCCGTCGCTGATGACCTTCGACGAGGTGCAGACGCTCTTCCACGAGTTCGGGCACGGCCTGCAGCACATGCTGACCACGGTCGACGACGGGCTCGCCGCCGGCATCCGCAACGTCGAGTGGGACGCCGTCGAGCTGCCGAGCCAGTTCATGGAGAACTGGTGCTACCACCGCGAGACGCTGCTCGGACTCTCGCGCCACGTCGAGACCGGCGAGCCGCTGCCCGACGCGCTGTTCGAGAAGCTCGCGCCGCGCGCACCTTCCGCGCCGGCTCCGACATGCTGCGCCAGCTCTACTTCGCGTTGCATCGACCTCGAGCTGCACCACCGCTGGACGCCCGACGGCGGCGAGTCGCCGTTCGACGTGCAGCGCCGCATCGCCGCGCGCACGACCGTGCTCCCGCCGCTCCCCGAGGACCGCTTCCTCTGCGGCTTCGGCCACATCTTCGCCGGGCGGCTACGCGGCCGGCTACTACAGCTACAAGTGGGCCGAGGTGCTGTCGGCCGACGCCTTCGCCGCCTTCGAGGAGGCCGGGCTCGACGACCCGGCCGCCGTCGCGAGCACCGGCCGCCGCTTCCGCGACACCGTCCTCGCGCTCGGCGGCAGCCGCCACCCGATGGAGGTCTTCCGCGCCTTCCGCGGCCGCGAGCCGAGCACCGACGCGCTGCTCCGCCACGCGGGCCTGGCACGGGTGGCGTGACCGCCCGACTCACCCGCCCCGGGACCAGCGGAATCGCACCGCGAGCGCCGGGTGGTCGCTGAGCGGCTCCAGGTCCTCGCGCTCGAAGACGGCGTCCTCGAGGCTCCAGGTGAGCGGCGTCAGCGTGACGTCGGCATTGCTGCGGAAGAGGACCTTCTCGATCTGGAGCGGCCCCGCGCACGAGAGGGCGTCGCAGGAGTCCGTGAGGCCGCCGTCGTCGATCAGCCGCTGATACTGCGTGGCGTCCGGCTCGTCCTCCAGGTGCAGGTTGAAGTCGCCCGCGACGATCACCGCGCGACCGACCGAGTGGATCGCCATGAAGTCGAGCACCTGCGTGACCGCGGCGTCGCGGAGGGCCTCGTCCTCGACCGCCCCGCCCGCCTCCATGTGCAGGTTGTAGACGTCGACGACGACACCGGGCGCGAAGGTGGTGCGTGCCATACTGAAGCCCTTGAAGGCCAGACAGTCCGCCGAGGTGTTGTGGCACCCGAGCCACGCCTCCCGCAGCACCGGGGCCATCGGGAAGCGCGAGAAGCGATTCAAGCCGTCGGAGAGGATCGCGCTCGGGCGTGAGGGCTCCAGCCCGAGGGGATGCGGTGCGGGAACCGACTCGTAGGGATGCTCGCTCGCCGCGCGGAGAATCTCGTGGTACACGCGGAGCGGCGCGAACGGGTTGGGCTCCGGGGTCTCCCAACTCTCCTGCACCAGGACGAGATCGTAGCCGTTCAGCAGCGGGGCGATGAGCGGCATGTTCACCTCCGGCTCGGAGCCGGAAATGCCCTGCGGGAGCCCAGCGACGTTGTAGTTCAGCAGGAGGAACTCGCCGGCCAGCGCGCAGCCCTCGGCCGTCGGCTTCACGATCTTCCAGAGCCGGGCGCCGTCGTTCCTGCTCGGGGCGTCCGCGCCGTACTGGGCGCAGTACCGGTCACCGCCCGCGAGTTCGAGCACCAGATACCCGTCGGTCCCGGGATTCGGCGGCACGATGTCGATCGGTCCGCCCCTGCCGGTCAGCTTCGCCGTGATGGACAGCGTCCCGCCCGACGTGCGCTTGATCCGGACGCCGCGCACCGGCCCCCGGTCGCCCTTCGGGTCGTCGTAGCGGAATCCGTCCGCGCCGGTGGCGCGCCAGTACGGCTTGCCCGTACTCGACTTCCCCTGCGCGAGCTCCCATGCTCTCGCCGTCGAAGTGCCCCCGTTCGCGATGACGCCGAGGACCGCGCCGCTCGGGCTGCCTGGCAGAGTCGGGTCCCCGACGATCGTGTGGCCGCCACCCTGCTCCGTCGCCGTCGCGATCACCTTGCGCCGTCCGGGGTCGCTGGCCGACGGGTTCTTCACCACGAGGCGCCGCCCGAGGATCGTCTGTTCGGCGGCGGACGCCAGGGTTGCGAGGACCGCAACCAGGATCGTGGCCGCTGACACCGTCGCCGTCGCACGCGCCGCACGCATGCCGGGAGGCTAACATGCGAGGTGCCGGCGGACCATGCCAAACCACACGTCCGCCGTGGACATCGTTCGGCGACGGAGCGGGTCACCGCGGCGGCGCCCCCTCCACGGACGTCTCCACGGCGGTGTTCTCGGCCCCATAGGTGACCAGGTTGATCTCGCCGTGGACGTCCGCCGCCGACGGTTGGCGCACGGCGGTCGCGCCGCTCGACAACGCTCGCCAGCCCCCCCAACGCGCGCCGTCCCAGATCGTCTGGTGGACGAAGGCCGGCGCCTGCTTGGCGGCTGCGAACACCCGCACCTGCTCGCCGTTGGACGCCACGGCCGGTGCACCCTGCCAGGTGAGCGCCCCCCCATCCCCGACGTCGTCCCACGGCGTGTAGGTCGTGTCGCCCAGTATCCTGCTGGCGCGGATTCGCCCCGACCCCCGATCCCGTGCGACGACCCATTTCGACCCGTCGGCCGGGTGCCAGGCGATCGACGCGGCGTCGGCCGCCTTCAGCCCCCCCATGATGGTCCACGGCGACCACGTGCCGAGGAATCGGCTGGAGTAGCGGAACGCGCCGTCCGAGTCGCGGATGACGAGGGTGGGTTGCGCGAAATCCTGAAACGCCACCGCCGGGTCCGCCGTCGCCCTCGGGGAGGCGGTGACCGCCGTCCATGGGGACCAGGCGCAGGCGCCCGGCGTGCACGTGGGCGCGGCGAGCAAGGTTCCGTAGATGCGGGAATCCGCGGCCCCCCGGACGAACACCTCGACCGCGTTCGAGCTCGCCGTCACCGCCGCCCCGCCCTTGGCCGCGATCGGCGCGGTGAAGGGGTACCACGTCGACCAGAACCCGTTGTGCCGCACGCGGTACATGAGCGATCCCGCGTGTTCCGCGACCATCCAGAGTCGATCGCCGCTCCACGCGATGGCCGGCCGGACCACTTCTCCCCCGAGCTTGGTCGAGTTCGCGTCCGGGATCGGGGTCGCGAGCGGGATTCGGAAGACGTAGAAGTTCTTCGTCGTGCCTTGGGTCGCGCTGAAGGACGCGCTGGTCCACAGCGCGCTCGGGGCTCCGCCCTGGGGGACGGCGGCCTTGAGCCACGGGAACGTCGCCGTTTCGGTCGGGACGCATTCGCCCACCGCACACGGATTGTCGTCGTCACAGAACGTCTTCTCGCACCACCGCGTCTCGGTGCAGGCGTGCGCCCCGGACGGCAGCACGTCGATGCCGAACGACGTCTTGAAGCCCGTGTCCTTCACCCAGCCGCCGACGGTCAGCAACGCCCGCTGCAGGGAGCGCCTGCCGAGCAGGTACATGGCGCCGCCTACCTGGCTGGCGTCCACGGGCAGATTGAACATGTTGGTACCTTCGAAGCCGATGTCGGCCTGGTCTGGCACGACCGTCATGGCCGTCGTCGAGGTCGTCGCGTCGTACCGGTGGCCCGGCCCACCCCGTCGGTACAGCACCGGCACGCTCGCGTACGGGCTTGCGCCCCCGCTGCTCGCGGAGAGCCACAGGTTCCCCAGCGTGTCGTAGCGCCCGAGCGACGTCATCACGGTGTCCGGGGCGGCCTGGAAGAACCCGCTCGTCGCCGTAATCGCATGGCCGTCGAAGCTGTACTCCTGGGCCGGCTTGGCCCAGGGTTTGTTGCAAACGCACTGCTGGCCGGTCGGGCAGTTCACGTCCTGCGTGCAGTGTCGGCTCGGGTCGCCGCTGCACACCATGCTCGGATGCGTCTGGCGGCATTCGGTGGTGCACGAGCCGAGGTCGACCGATTGTCCGCAGATCAGATTGAACCGGCAGTCCGCGACGTCGGTGCACGGAACGTAGTTGCCGAAGATCGGCTGTTCGCAGTACCCGGGACAGCCCTCCTCCGAGCACGCCTCGCCGGTCGCCGGGCAGAGTCCCAGAAAGGGCGTGCAGGTCGACGGCTGCGGGTGCGCCGGATCGTCGGCGAAACAGGACGTGTCGAACACCTGGGTGAATCGGAGATCCGCGGAGTCCCGCGTGGGATCGACCGCAGCCCGGGACACCGGACGCACGACATAGCAGTCGCCGTTCGCCTCGGGCGGCTGCCAGTGCGGCAGCGCATGGACCCAGGCGCCCGCAATCACCCCGTCGCCGACCCGCAGGACCACGATGCGTGACGACATCCAGTTCCCGAGCACGACGGTCTCGGGGTCGAGGAGCGCCAGTCCGTCGAAGCCGCATGCGCCGTCCGGGCAGGGTGGATCGGTGGCCGATCCCGCCGCGTTGAGATGCCCGGCCGTGAACCGCACGACCCGCCAGCCCGTGACGGGATCGCACGGCGCCGGATTGTCCACGTCGCCCTCGATGTAGCCGAACACCGCGCCGCCCGACCCGTCCGGCGCAGCGATGCCCTCGAAGTAGATGCGGGTGCGGCGCGCCGCCGGATCCGCCACCGACAACCACTGCACGCCGGCGTTGGCCCGCACCGATGGATCGATGTCCAGTTCGCAGAAGGCGTGCGTCTCGCTGTCGAACACCCCGACGACCTGGTCCTCGATGTCCTGGAAGACTCCCTGCGCGTTTTCGTCGTAGTTGCCGACCAGGACGTACTTGCCCCAGGTCGCGACGCCCCAATTGCCGGTGCCGCGCGGCAGCCGGAGCCCGGACGCCCGGGACACCAGCAGCCGCGTCGGGGAGTCGTCGGGGTCCTCGCGCGGAGCGATGAACGGATTCACGAAGGCGGCGCCGGAGGCGGTGGCGGCCGGAACCCGATCGGCGTAGACGATCACGTCGGCCGGCTCGGTGACGGCGCGCGCCCGCCCCGCGGCGATCGGCCCCAGGAGCGCCGCGAGCAACGCGGGCGACAGGACGGAGGTCGCCCGGGCCCGCCCCAAGAGGGCGGCGAACCGCCCCCCAGACACCGGCATTGCTGGCATGATGTCTATCCTCCCTGCAGGACATCATGCACGCCGCAGGCCAGCCGCCGCGCCGGGTGGCGGGCCGCACACACGCTCGCCGGACGGCCGCCCGGCGCACCGCCGGCGGGCCGCGGCCGTTCGCCACGCCGGACAGCGTGTCGGCGATCGCCGACACGGACCGCCGCGTCACACCGGGTGACGCGGCGCGACCAGGATCAAACCAGCAGGCCGCGCGCCGAGTACAGCGGGAGGTCGAGCGGCGACACCAGGCCGGGCTTGGCCGCGCAGACGGCGGGGATCGCGTTCAGCACGCGCGCCGCTGTCGCCACCAGGCCGCCCGTGTTGTGGTCGCCGTCCTCCCCCTCGAGGGTCAGCTCGCACGTGATGGAGGGAGAGCCCTCGATCACGATCCGATAACAGCCCGACCCCGTCGGCTGCGGCCATTCCGGGCAGTCCTCGTCGCGCAGCCGGGTGACGTGCTCGACGATCACCGCGGGCCGGCCACGCACCATGCCCTGCACTTCGAAACGCATCGCCGCCATGCTGCCGGCCGGCACCGGGCCGGGCGGGATCGTGAACGCCGTCTCGGTAGCGCGGCGATCGACCTTCTCCTCGATGCCGTCGAGCGTGGCGCCGAGCGCGGCCGCGATCATGTGCACCGTCGAGCCCCAGGCCAGCGTCAGCACGCCCGGCACCAGCAGGAGCGGCGTGTGGTCCATGGGCTTCCCGAAGCCCATGGTGTCGAAGAGCACCGTCGGCTGGTTGTAGGTGGCGTAGTTGACGATCTCCATGATGCGCACCGAGCGCACGCGCTCGCAGGCGGACAGCAGCAGGATGGGCAGCGCGTCGTTCGCGAAGCCCGGGTCGATGCCGCTGGTGAAGCAGGAGGTGCCGCCCTTCCGGCACGCCTCCTCGAGGCGAGCCACGATGTCGGCGTTCGCCGCCGGCGGATAGACCAGCGGCACGATCGACGTCGAGACAACGTTCTTGCCGGACTCGAGGATGCGGCAGAGATCGTCCGTCGCCTCGCCGGGGCGCAGGTCGGCGGTGGCGGTATACGACACGCAGTCAGCCTGCATCGCGAGCAACGCCTCCGCGTCGGTGGTGGCCTTCACCCCGACCGGAGGCAGGCCGCACAGCTCGCCCGCGTCGCGGCCGTCCTTTTCCTTGCTGCTGACCCAGAGACCGACCAGTTCGAGATCGGGATTGTGCAGGATGGCCCGCAGGGCCAACTTGCCGACGTTGCCGGTACTCCACTGGATCACGCGATGAGGCATGCGCTCCCGTGCCCCAGGCGCACGCGCTACGTCAAGACTCGGCAGGTCGAGCAGGTGGGCGACGGCGCCCGCGCGCAGTGTCCGGCCGAACCCATCAGACGGGATAGGCCTCGAGGCCGAGCCGGTGCCCGACCTCGAGCATACGCCCATCGTAGCTGGCGAGACGTACCGTTTGCCCCTGCTGGGTCAAGAACGCGGCGGAGGCCAGGTGGAGCGCGTCCAACGTGCGGACGGGGACGGGAAACGGCTCGAGAGCCCGGGACAGCACCGGAGCGGTCAGCTCGAGGAACGCGATCCGGCCAAGGAGCTGACGGACGTCTTCGGCGTGCGACCGTCCCAGGCCCCGTGTATGGACGCGGTTCCACAATTCGTACTGCAGCAGCCGACTCGACACGAGGGACTCCCCCCACAAGGCGGCCGGGGGCGACTGGTCTTCCGCGAGCAGCTGCGCCAACGCGACCGAGGTATCGAGGTAGATCACTGATCGCCTCGATCGGCCGCCAGCTCCGCCAACAAGACGTCGAGCCGCGCGACTGGCCGGCGAGGCGGCGCGCCCGCCCCAGCCAGCGTCGGTGGCGTCAGCCACCCCTTCCGGACGGCGTCGGCGAGCTGCGCATCGCCCAGACGCTCGCCCCGCCCCTGCTGGGGAGGGGTCAGTTCCGCGACGACCCGGTCGCGGTCGGTGACGAGAACGGTCTCGCCACCGGCCGCGAGGCGCACGTACTCGCTGAGCTTGTTTTTCAAGACCTTGAGGCCAACGGCGCGCATGGACCACAGAGGTAGCCTCCGGAAGCTACCTCGTCAATGACGCGAGCGAGCCGGGGATCGCGAGTGGACCAAGCCCGAGCGAGCGCCCTGTATCGAGCGCGCGCCCTCCGGCATCACAGACGACATGCGCATGATCCCGCCACTGGTCCTCGCCCTCGCCCTTGCCGTCGCGGGCGGCGCCCGCGGCGCCGCTCCGGCGCCGCTCGCCAAGGCCACCTTCGCGGGCGGCTGCTTCTGGTGCGTGGAGCCGCCCTTCGACGCGCTCGACGGCGTGGTGTCCACCACCGCCGGGTACACCGGCGGCGCCACGGAGAACCCGACATACGACGACGTGTCGAACGGAAGCACCGGCCACGCCGAAGCGGTCGAGGTCGTCTACGATCCAGCCAAGGTGAGCTACGAAAAGCTGCTAGACGTCTTCTGGCACAACGTCGACCCAACCGCGCGCGACCGCCAATTTTGCGACACGGGCCGGCAGTACCGGAGCGCCATCTTCTACCACGACGACACGCAGAGGCGGCTCGCCGAGGCCTCGCAGGCCGCATTGGAGCGCGCCGGCAACCTGCCGGGGCCGATCGTCACCGAGATCGTCGCCGCCGGCCGGTTCTGGCCCGCCGAAGAGTACCACCAGGACTACTACAAGAAGAACCCGATCCGATATCGCTACTATCGCTACGGCTGCGGCCGCGATGCCCGCCTGCGCGAGCTCTGGGGCGCCGCAGCGCCCCACTGACGACGCTAGCCAGCGAGGTAGCGCCGGCACCCCGCCCGATCGAGCAGCGCGTCGAGCGTCGCGCGGTCCGGCACGGCGGCATAACGCGCGCGCAGCGCCCCCAGCGACTTCGCGTGGTACTTCTGCGTCTCCTGCGAGAACGGCTGGCCCCCCAGCTCCACGGTGAACTCTTTCGCGCCCGTCGCCAGCGCGGCCGCGTTGGCCACGGACCACGGCAGGAACACCGCAGCGATCTCGTCGCGCAGCAGCGGCAGCAGCGTGGGCTCGAGCGCCGGCCAGGCCTCCCAGTCTCCGGTCGCCTTCGGGTCCAGCATGCGTGCGATCCACCCGAGTGTGCGCGGTGCGCGCGAGCGCATGATCTCGCCCGGCGTCGGGTCCGACGACAGCTGGTAGAGCTGCGCGTACAGCCCGAAGTCGCCGAACGCGGGACGGCCGCCGAAGAGGAAGGGTCGGCCCTCCAGATGGCGCTCCAGAATGTCGAGCTGGCGCAGGAACGACCCCTCGATCTGGTCCTTCGTCGCGGGCGAGGAACCCACCAGGGCGAGCCGCGGGACCATGCGGTCCTTGACCATGCCGCGGATGCCCGCCGCCAGCTCGCTGGTGGCGTCCGGGTTCATGGCAGCGGCGATACGCTCGGCGCCCGACTCCTGATCCGCTTCGTAGATACCAGCGGTAGTGGAACATCGGCTTGTTGCCCCACTCGTCGGCATACTCCTCGATCATCGCGGACACGAAGGCGGCGACCGGATCCGGAGGATGGATCGACGGCTCCGGGTGCGCCGCCTCCATGCGCTCGATGATCGGGGTCGAGTCCTGCATCGCGGCCCCGTCGGGCGCGATCACCAGCGGAATCAGCGGCAGCTTGGCGTACCGGTCGAACTCCGCCTGGTTGTGCACGTTGCGCACGATCCACTCGTGCGGAATGCCCTTGTAGCGGAAGTAGGAGCGCACTTTCACCGAGTACGGTGACAGCTCCCCGCCAAAGATGCGGAACGACTCGCTCATTGCGCCTCCTTTGCGAGTGGCGTGCGCGCGACGAAGTCGGCCACCACCCGCGCCAGCTCCGGGCCCCGATCCTCCTGCAGGAAGTGCCCGCCGCCGGCGATGACGGTGTGGGGCTGGCCCTGCGCGCCGGGAACCCGCCTCTGGAAGACGCGGTCGGCGCCCGCCGTGACGGGATCGCCGTCGCTGAAGGCCGTGAGAAACGGCTTGGTCCAGCGCTCGAGCACGCTCCACGCCGCGCGATTCGCGCCCGCGGCGGGATCGTCCGGGCTGGTCGGCACCAGCATCGGGAACTGCCGTGCGCCCGCCTTGAAGCTTTCGTCGGGGAACGGCGCGTCGTAGGCGGCCACCACCTCGGGGGGCAACGTCGTCACGGTGGCGCCCTGCAGGATTCTGCCCACCGGAAAGTCCGGCACCTCCTGAGAGAACGTCCGCCATGCCAGGAACGCCGGCGTCGGTGGCTCGTCGCCCGTCGGCAGGAAGGTGTTGGCGGCGACGACGCGCGCGAACCGGTCCGGGTGTTCGGCCACCAGCCGCAGGCCGATCAGGCCGCCCCAGTCCTGGCCCACCAGCGTGACGTCGCGCAGGTCGAGAGCCGTCAGGACCCCGCGCATCCAGTCGACGTGACGCTGGTAGGTATAGTCCGCGCGCGCGGCGGGCTTGTCCGAGCGGCCGAAGCCGATCAGGTCGGGCGCGACGCACCGGAGGCCAGCTGCGGTCAGGACCGGGATCATGGTGCGGTAGAGATACGACCACGACGGCTCGCCGTGCAGCAGCAGCACGGGCGCCGCGTTCGGCGGCCCCTCGTCGACGTAATGGACCCGCAGGCCCCCGACCTCGAGCCAATGCGGCGCGAACCCGTAGCCCGGCAGGTCGCGGAAGCGGTCATCGGGAGTTCGGAGCACACCGGCCGTCATGCCGCGAAGGCTAGTCGAGTGGCTCGGCGGCGACAAGCTCGGCGACTTCCCCCGGCGGGAGCGACCCGCTACCACTGGCGCGTGCTCCCGCGCGGCCTGGTCCTGCTGCTGCTCCTCCTCGGCGCGGGCCCCGCGACCGCCATGCCACGCCCCCCCACCACACCGCCGACGGCTTCACCAACATCGACCCCTGGGAACGTGCCGGCCCGCTGGTGACCGTGCCCTTCTTCGTGCGCCGGATCGCCGGCGCGCTGCTCCCACGGTCGGGGGCGCCGCGCCTGGTCGCCACCGACGGGACGTGGCTGCGCGACAACGCGCGGCACAGCGTGCCGAGCGTCACCTGGATGGGCCACGCGGGCGTGCTGGTACAGATGGACCACGTGACGCTGCTCACCGACCCGATCTGGTCCGACACCGCGAGTCCCATCTCCTGGCTCGGGCCACGGCGCTTCGTGCCGCCGCCGCTCCCGATCGCCGAGCTGCCGCCGATCGACGCGATCGTCATCTCGCACTCCCACTACGACCACCTCGACCTCGAGACGCTGCGCGCGCTGAGCGCGCGCGGCACGCGCTTTCTGGTCCCGCTCCGGGTCGGGGCGATCCTGCGGGCGGCGGGGATCGGCCCGGTCGAGGAGTTGGACTGGTGGGAGTCCGCAACCGTCCGCGACGTCGTGATCACCTGCGTCCCCGCGCGGCACTGGAGCCAGCGTGGCCTCGGCGACATGAACCGGACCCTGTGGGCCGGTTGGGTCGCCAAAGGACCGAGCCGCGCGTTCTGGTTCGCCGGCGACACGGGCTACACCCGCCTCTTCAGGGACATTGGCGACCGTCTGGGCCCCTTCGACCTCGTCGCGCTGCCGATCGGCGCCTACGACCCGCCCGCCATGATGCAGCCGGTGCACATGAATCCCGAGGAAGCGGTGCAGGCCGGCGTGGACGTCGGTGCGCAGCGCCTGCTCGGCGTACATTACGGAACATTCGACCTCACGGACGAACCGCTCGGGGAGCCCCCGCGCCGCTTCCACGCAGCCGCGGCGCGGCGCGGCATCGCCGCCACGCAGATATGGACGCCCGCCATCGGCGAAACGCGGACCTGGTGACTCGGCGCGCGGCACGTCGTCTCCTTGACACCTTCGCGTAGCCTGCCTTACAAAGCCGCGGCTTCACTGGCAGAGCGCAAGCCGAATCGCCTTCGTCGGAGGTGGGGATGACGACAGCCGTGGCACGTCGATGCATCGCAAGAGTGCTGGTGGCGGGGGCGGCAACCGCGCTCCTCGGGTGGCCGTTGGCCTGGGACGACGCGGAGGCGATCAGCATCGACAACCGCGGCGAAGTGCGGCTCGGGCTGCGGTCGTATACCGCCGCGCGCATCGGCACGCAGCGCATCGGGGGCGACAGCAACCCGCTCAACTGGCCCGAATCCGGCGCGGGGCACCTGCGCCAGAACCGCTACTTCGTCCAGCTCTCCTACGACCACAACCTCACCCGCCTGGCGAAGGAGAGCCGCGGCCTGCTCGCGCCGTTTCGCCTGATCGACCCGAGTTTGCTCGCGTACACGCTGGAATACCGGTTCGAAGGCGAGACGCTCTACGACTGGGGCCCCAGCGAGTATCAGCAACTCCTACGCCACCACGTCACGCTTCCGCGCCGACTTCCCGAACGTCACCATTCCGGGTCTCATCAGCACCACGTCGAAACTCGACCCCCGCTACATCAAGGAACGCACCGACCGCCTGCGCCGCAACGCGCGGGTGCGCAACCGGCTGTTCCTGGCCTACCTCGACTTCGAGAAGGGCCCGCTCTTCCTGCGCATCGGCCGCCAGAACCTCGCCTGGGGCGAGACCGACGTCTTCCGGCTGATCGACAACATCAATCCGCTCGACGACAGCTTCGGCGGGTTCTTCATCGCACTCGACGAGCGGCGCGTTCCCCTCGAACATGATCCGCGCCAGCTGGCAGCTGGGCTCGAAGTGGGGATTCCAGGACGCCTACATCGAAGGCTTCGCAGCCCAGGGCAACAAGGTGGCGACGAACCCCGGCATTCCAGCCGGGTCGCCGTGGTCGCCCGGCGGCATCGCGCGCCCGAACCAATCCATCCGGCAGGTGATCGACACGCCGGACGCCACCGCGGTCCGCGGCGGCGCGCGGCTCGTGTTCACCGCCAAGGACACCACTTTCAGCGTGGCCCACTACTACACGTACCTCGACGTCCCGGGCTCGCAGTTCCGCCTCCCGGGCCCGATGCCAGCGGATCGAACACGGCGAGCTTCACCAACCCGATCACGGCGTATCAGCGCTTCCCCCGCGTGCAGATCACGGGTGCCACGGCCACCTTCCCGATCACCAGGCTCTACTCCATCTTCCGCTCGGAGGTGGCGTATTTCCGCGGACAGCCGTTCAGCCGGCAGGGCGGCGGAAGCAGCTTCGACGCCTTCAGCTTCGGGACCGGCCTCGAGCCGGACGGCTCGCCCACGCCCGGCACGCGACGCCTGCGCTCCTTCAAGAACACGCAGGGCGGCGTGAACCCCTTCGTGTATCCCCGCTTCCTCGCCCAGGGACGCGACGAACCCCATCTGGGGCTCCGTCTTCAGCGGGACACGTTCAACATGTCGCTCGGGCTCGACGTGAATCGCTACATCCGATTCCTCAACCCGACCCAGACCTTCTTCTTCTCGACGCAGATCTTCTACGGCACATCTTCAACTCGCCGGGCGATCTCGTCCTGCCGGTGCCGTACCGCAACCTGCAGGTCGACCCGCGGCTGCCCGTGATCGGCAACCCGAACAACCCGAACAACGCGCTGCCGGGCGGTCGGCGGCTGCGGTCCGAAGGTCAAGGGCGCCGCAAAGAACCCCGTCACGGGCCAGCGGCCAGGCAGCCGCGCCTGCCAGCTGCAGCCCCGCTTCTTCCCGCTGCAGGACGACCAGTTCCTGCAGACGCTGCTGATCACGACGGCGTACTCCGGCGGGCGGATCGTTCCGTCGTTCGGCATCTTCTACGACTGGGTCGGCAGCTGGGTGTTCCAGCCGGGCATCACGCTCGTCAAGGACCCGTTCCGCTTCACCATGGACTACACGTCGATCAGCGCGGTAGCGGCCCAGCAGTTCGGCGCGGTCCGCGACAAGGACAACGTCCGTTTCCAGGTCGAGTACGTGTTCTAGTCGATTGGGGCCCCGAGCCCGCGGGCTCCGTGACGCACCACGCCGTTGACACTCGTCGCGGCGCTCGGGTACAGGCCCGACCTGACCGTGCGGTACAATCTCGGCCTGCACGGCGCGCGCAGTAGCACCGAGGAGGATCCGCATGAGGTTTGTCGTCGCCGCGCTGCTGCTGGCGGGCGCGGCGGTCGTCCGTGCCGAGCCCGTCGAGCTCGGCCAGGTCCGGCAGAATCTGTTCGCCACCTGTTTTCCGAACGACCGCGAGGGCTGGATGGTGGGCGAGCTGGGCCGCATCTTCCGCACCGCCGACGGCGGCGCGACGTGGCAGCGCCAGGACGCCGGCACCAAGCGCCCCTTCCTCGCCATGAGCTGCATCGATGCGCAGACGGCGTGGATCGCCGGCAAGGAAGGGATCGTCTACGCCACCAGCGACGGCGGGAACACCTGGCGGGAACTCCAGACCGGATCACCGCGCCACGTCTTCTCGATCGAGTTCCCCACGGCGAAGCGTGGCCACGGGGTCGGGGACTTCGGCACCATGATCCACACCGAGGACGGCGGCGCCACCTGGACCCCGTCCCGCATTCCCAAAGACGTCTTGCTGCCGGAGAGCGCGCTCGACACGGGCGTCGAGCCGGGCGACGTCAATCTCTATGCGATCAGCTATGGTGACCCAGACCACGCGTGGGTCGCCGGCGAGTTCGGCATCGTCGCCGCCACGAGCGACGGCGGGCTCACCTGGCGCCAGCAGATGACGTCGGTCGAGAGTACGCTGTTCGGGATTCGCTTCAGCGACCCCCAACACGGTATCGCCGTCGGTCTCGATTCCGTCATTCTCCGTACCGAAGACGGCGGCGTCACCTGGACCCAGGTGCCCTCCCCCGTCACCGGCCGCTCGCTGTTCGACGTCTTCCTGCGCGGCCAGCAGGGCTGGATCGTGGGCGACCAAGGCACCGTGCTGAAGACTGCGGACGGCGGCGCCACCTGGGAGGTGGAGCCCCTGCCCATCCGGTTCGCGGCGAACTGGCTCCGGGCGCTCTCGCTGTCGCCGGGCGGCCGCGGGCTCGCCGTCGGGTCCGACGGTCTCGTGTTCCGGGTCGACGGCACCAACCTCAACCGCCTCGGCGCCGACGGCGCGTCAGCGAGGACATCCTGACATGATCCCGAAACGCTGGGTCGAAGCGTATCTCCGCTTCCTGCTCCGCCATCAGGTCGTCGTCTCCGTGGTGATCGCGGTGATGACCGCCTTCTTCGCCTGGCAGTGCACGCACATCAAGGTGCTGCCGCAGTTCCTCGACTTCTATCCCGGCCCGCTCAAGCTGAGCATCCTGGGGAAGGAGGTCACGATCCGCGAGGGACACCCGTACATCCGGATCTACAACGAGTTCCGGCGCATGTTCGGCAGCGCCAACGTCCTCACGCTGGTCATCGAGAAGCAGCACGGCGACATCTACAACCCGACGACGCTGCAGAAGATCGACGAAGCCACCAAGGCGCTCGTCGAAACCAAGGGCGTGGTGCCATACCAGATCCTCTCCATCGCCCACCCGAAGATGAAGAGCATCACCAACGCCCAGGGCGCCATCCAGATCCGCGAGGTCTTCTACCCCGACGGTGCCCAAAACCATGGAAGATGCCGAGCGGGTGAAGTTCGCGGTGTACGCCACCAAGGGGATCCGCGGCATCTATGTGTCGGAGGACGACACGGCGGCGCTGGTGACCGCCGGGTTCTGGGAGGAGGAACTCGATTTCGCGTACCTCCACGACCGGATGACGGCGCTGCAGAGCAAGCTCGAGGACGCCGACCACAAGGTCTACGTCGCCGGCTTCCCCTGGCTGTACACCTCGATCCAGCGCTACGTCCCGGAAGTCGGCGAGGTGTTCGTCATCACCGCCGCCGCCCTCACCTTCCTCCTCTGGAACTACTTCCGGAGCTGGCCTGGCGTCTGGGTGCCGCTCTTCTCGGGCATCCTGTCGAGCATCTGGGCGCTCGGCATGGTCCCGCTACTGGGCCTCAACCTCGATCCGCTGGTGCTGGTGATCCCGATCTTCCTCTCGGCGCGCGCACTGTCGCACTCCGTGCAGTCGATGGATCGGTACCACGAGGAGTACCACCGCACCGGCGACAAGCACACCGCGATCGTCGAGTCGTATTCCCACCTCTTCCCGCCGGCGATCGCGTCGGTGCTGAGCGACGGCATCGGCATCCTGCTGGTGTCGATCGCGCCCATCCCGTTGATCCAGAAGTGCGCCATTTTCTCCAGTTTCTGGATCGTCTCGATCATCGTCAGCGTGGTCACGCTGCACCCGATCATCCTCTCGGCCACCAACCCGCCGGGAATGAAAAGCGACTGCCCGGGCTGGGCCAAGATGCTCGGGTGGCTCGCTCTGGCGGTCGTCGGCGCCGCCTTCTTCGGCCTCGCGCTCCGCAACGCGCTGCGCCTGCTCCACCCGGCGGGCGTCGCCCTCGTCCTGGCCGTCGCGTACGCGCTCTACCGCTGGCAGGACCAGATCTACAGCACGCTCACCGAATGGACGATCGCGGCCAGCAACGGCTGGCGGCGGTGGTTCGGCGTCGGCCTGACCATCGCGCTCTACATCATCTGCCCGTACTTCGGGTGGCGCCTCAAGGTGGGCGACATGACGCCGGGCGCGGCGCTTCTCTTTTCCGACCACCCGTACAACGTCGCGTACGCCAAGCTGAACGAGAAGTTCGAGGGCGCCAATCAGCTGGTGGTGATCGTCGACACCGGCAAGCCCGACGGCATGAAGGACGTCGCGCCGCTGAACACCATGGAAGAGCTGGCCGACCACATGGAGTCGGTCGAGGGCGCGGGAGCGTCCGTCACGATCGTCGACATCCTGAAGCAGCTCTCGCGGCTCTTCCGCGAGGGCGAACCCAAGTGGTCGTTCATCCCGGATCGCCAGAAGTACATCGCGGAGCTGTTCTACCAGTTCACGCAGACGTCGTCGGCGGGCGATCTCGACCGCTTCATGTCGAACGACATGCGCTACGGGACCGTCATCACCCTGTTTCACGGCTACTCGCACGACATCATCATGAACGCCATCGACAGCGCGAAGCAGTGGGCCGCGTCGCACTCGAACGAAGGCGTCCGGTTCCTCTTGGCCGGCGGCTTGTTCGGCGTGCTGGCCGCCGTGAACGAGGCCGTGGAGAACTCCTACTGGACGACCCTCCTGATGGTCATGGTCGCGGTGTCCATCTGTCTCTACTTCACGTACGGCTCGCTCGTCGCCGTCCTGCTGCTGATGATCCCGGTGGTCTTGTCGCAGCTCGCCTGCGAGGCGTTCATGTACCTCTGGCACATCGACCTGAACGTGAACTCCCTGCCGATCGCGGCGGCGGGCGCGGGCGTGGGCGTGGACTATGGCATCTACCACTTCAGCCGCATGATCGACGCGGTCGACGAGGGGCGCGACCTCGACAGCGCCATCGACTACGCGACCGCCACCACCGGCAAGGCCATCATCTTCACCGCCACCACCATGCTCGCCGGGACGCTCTTCTGGTGGTTCTCCAACCTGAAGTTCCAGGCCGAGATGGGGCTCCTGCTGGCGCTGCTGATGATCTTCAACACGTTCGGCGGCCTGGTGCTGGTGCCCGCGTGGATGAAAGTGATCCGGCCGCGGTTCCTCACCGGCCGCCCGGCGCACGCCACCATGGCGACCGAGGCGCCGGCGCACGTCGCCGTCGGGTGATCGAAGCACGCCATCTGCGCAAGGACTTCGGCGGGCGCACCGCCGTTCGGGACGTGTCGCTGCGCATCGCATGCGGCGAGGTCGTGGGCTTCCTCGGACCGAACGGCGCCGGCAAGACCACCACGCTGCGCATGCTGGCGGGAGTCTTCCCGCCCACCACCGGCGCAGCGCTGATCGATGGCCGCGACCTGGCCGTGGCGCCCCGCGCCGCACGGCGTCTGATCGGGTATGCGCCGGAGCACCCCGCGCTGCACGGTGACATGACGGTCCGCGCGGAACTCGCATACGTGGCGGCCCTGCGCGACGTGCCGGCCGGCCGGACCCGGAACGACGCGGTCACGCGCGCGCTCGAGCGAACCGACCTGGCCGCCGTGGCGACGCGCCGCATCGACGCCCTGTCGCGCGGCACCCGGCAGCGCGTGGGCCTGGCGGCAGCGCTCGTCGGCGACCCGCCCGCCCTGCTGCTCGACGAGCCCAGCGCCGGCATGGATCCGGCCCAGGGCGCGGACATGCGCCGGCTGATCCGCTCGCTGGGCGACCGGCATGCGGTCTTCGTGTCCAGCCATGCGCTCGCCGATGTCGAGACACTGTGCGATCGCGTCGTGGTGCTGCACGAGGGCCGGGTGCTCGCCGAGGGCACCGCCGCCGCGCTCGCCGCGCGGCTCGGGCACGCCACCCTGGTCGACGTGGAAGCGGACGCACCACCCGCGGCGCTCGACGCCGCTCTGCGCGAAGTGCCCGGCGTCCGGCGCGTCGGCCGGATGGCCGCGCCGGCCGGGCGCGCACGCTGCCGCGTGGAGTCGGACGGTGCGGCCGACCTGCGCCCACGGCTGGCGGCACGCGTGGCCGCCGCGGGCTGGCCGCTCTACGCCGTCACGCCGGTCGAGACCTCGCTCGAAGACACCTTCCTGCAGCTGGTCGCCCCCCCCGCCGACGCATGAAAAAGGCCCTGGTGATCGCCCGGCGCGAGCTGGCCTCGATGTTCGCGGCGCCCCTCGCCTGGACCCTGGGGGCGGTCTTCGCGCTTCTGACCGGGTACTTCTTCTACAGCGATTTGACGTTCTACGTCCTGTTCGGCGGCGCGAATCTCGGGAGCGGCCTCTGGCGATACGTGTTCCTCGACTACCGCATGGTGACGATGCTCGTCCTGCCGCTGGTGACGATGCGGCTGCTCGCCGAGGAACGGAAGCTCGGCACGCTCGAGCTCCTGTGGACGCTGCCGGTGCGCGACGGCGAGGTGGTGGCAGGCAAGTTCCTCGCGGCCCTCGTCGCGTGGCTCGTCATGCTCCT
Organism: uncultured delta proteobacterium; assembly: GCA_963851365.1. Lineage (GTDB taxonomy): Bacteria > Desulfobacterota > Binatia > DP-6 > DP-6 > CAVQLX01. The sequence goes on from CAWKPA010000006.1 coordinate 228,889, forward strand.
GCCCACGCTGGTCGGCCCCGCCGTGCTCTGGTCGATGCATCCGTTCCCGATCGGCCCGGTGGCGGCGGGCTACGCCGGCATGCTGCTGCTCGGGGCCGCCTTCATCGCCTGCGGGCTCGCGGCGTCCGCGCTCACCGACAGCCAGGGGGTGGCCGCCCTCCTCACCTACGGGATCCTCGTGTTGTCCTGGTTCCTGGCGTGGAACGAGGCGGCGCTCAGCGAACGGCTCGCACCCCTCGCCGTCGCGCTGTCGCTCTTCGACCGGTTCTACGGCTTCGCCCAGGGCGCGATCGACAGCCGCGACGTCGCCTACTTTCTCGCGTTCATCGCGCTCTTCCTGTTCCTGGCGCTGCGCGCGCTGGGCGCGCGCGGCTGGCGAGGGGTGTCGTGACGAGGGCCGTCGCGCTGCTCGCCGCTCAGGTGATCGCCCTCCTCCTCATCCTGGGCAGTCTCCTGGCGCTCGCGAGCCGCCACCCCATCCGGCTCGACCTGACGCCGGAACGGAGCCTCTCGTTGTCGCCGCACACGCGGCAGGCGCTGGCGCGACTCGAGGCGCCGGTGCGCGCCACGGCCTTCACCTCCGCCCAGGCGCAGGGCGTCCGGCGCCAGATGCACGATCTCCTGGCGCTCTACCGCGACGCGCAGCCGCTCGTGGAGACGCGCCTGCTCGACCTCGACCGCAACCCCGGCGAAGCGGAGCGGCTGCGCGTCAGCGACTACAACGTCGTGGTGCTCGAGTCGGAGGGACGGCGGGAACGCGTCGACCAGGTGAACGAGGAGACGCTGACGGCGGGGCTCCTGGCCGTAGCGGGCCGGCCCGTGCTCCGCGCCTACGTGGTGCAGGGACACGGCGAACCGGACGCGCGCGAGGGCGAGGAGCGCCGGGGTGGCGGCAGTGCGGCCGCCGCGCTCGAACGCGCCGGCTTCGACGTTCGGTTGCTGCCCGGGACGGCGCACGTGCCCGACGACGCAGGCCTGGTGGTGCTGGCCGGGCCGACCCGCGAGCTGCAGTTCGCGGAGACGGAAGGGCTCGCCGCCTGGGTCCGCGGTGGCGGCCGTCTCCTCGTCTTGGCCGACCCGGACGCGCCGCGGTCGGTGAGCGGGCTGCTCGAGGGGTTCGGAGTCGTGCTGGCCGGCGACGTGATCGTCGACGAGCCGTCGAAGATGTTCGGTGCCGACGGGCTCGCCGCGCGCGTGGCGCAGGTGAACCCGGACGTCGTGCGCGAGCGGCCCGCCTCGGGAGCGCTCCTGCCCCTGGCCCAGAGCGTCCGACTCGAACAGCGACCCGGCGTGCACGGCGCCTACCTGGCGATCACGGGCGAGGCCACGTGGGCCGACACCGGCGGCCGCGAGACCGGCGCGCCCCGCGCGTTCCGGCCTGGCGTCGATGTTCCCGGCCCGGTGCCCGTCGGCGCGCTCGTGCGAGTGCCGGCGCCCGGCGGCCGGGAAGGCCGTCTCGTCGTGCTCGGCGACGCCGATTTCGCCACCAATCTGCAACTCGGCGTGCTCGGCAACCGTGACCTGCTGATCCTGGCGGCCGAGCTCGCGGCACGCGGCGAGGACATGCTGACTGCGGCGCACCGGCCGGGAGCCGCGACCGGGCCCTTCTCGACGTTGGCGCTCACCGCACGCCAGGCGCGGGTCGTGTTCTGGACGGCTTGCGTCCTGCCCGCACTGGGGCTCGGGCTCGCCGCGCTCGCGGTCGCACGACGACGGCGACGCGCCGCGTGACGACGCGGGCGACGCTCGGCTGGTTGGCGACCGCCGGCCTGCTGCTGGTCATGGTGTGGGCCGACGGCGTGTGGACCGGCGGACGGGCGGTGCTGTCGGGCCGCCCAACGGCCATGCCGGATACGCCGCCATTGCTCGCCGCGCCGGCCGCTGCCGTTGCCCGGTTCGAATGGATTCGTGGCGACGACCGTCTGACCCTCGTGCGCTCTGCAACCGGATGGCGCGACGCAACGGGTCATGCCTGGCCCACTGTTGTCGTCGACGCGATGCTCGAGTCGCTCGGGTCGCTCCACCCGTCGGCGGTGATCGCGGGCGAAGCGGTGGACCTCGCGCAGTTCGGGCTTGCGCCGGCGGCCGAGCGCATCGTCGTCGCCGACACGAGCGGGGACGCCCTCCTTGCCATGGACATCGGCGGGCGCAATCCCGCCTGGACGGGCTACTACGCCCGCCGAGACGGGCACGACGAAGTGCTGCTCGTAGGCAGCCTGCTCCGCCGGGAACTCGACAAACTCCGCTTGGCCCGCTCCGACGCCGTCCCGCCTTGACAACGACCTGCCGGGCGAGCGAAGCAGGTGCGCTCCCCGATCTTCAGGAGGCCCAATGACGAACGCTTTCCGACTTCCTTTGCTGGTGCTCGCCGGCTTGATCTGTCTGGCCGGGGCGCCCGCGCGTGCCGCCGACGGCGACCAGCCATGGACCCTCGACGCCAATAACTGGCAGGAGGGCAAAGACCTGCTCCCCGAGCCGGTGCTGAAGCGCCTGAAGGACGGACAGTACTGGTTCAAGGTCGTTCCGGTCGAGCCCTCGAAGTGGCGAGCGAACTATTCGAAGAAATTCTGGGATCTGAGCGAGGCCAACGAAGGTAAGTTCGACGTCGCGGACAATTGCGGCCTGAAGGACAAGTCCACGGGGAAGATTCCCGAATTCGTCTCCGGCCTGCCGTTCCCCAAGGTCGACAAGGGCGACCCCAAGGCGGCGTGCAAGATCGCCCAGAACTTCTTCTTCGCGGGTTCGCAGAACAGCGGGGGCGGCGCCACCTTCACGCTGAACGGCGTGGACACCAACGGCGAGTTTCGCCGCGTCAAGGCGTTCCTGCACGCCATGGCGTACCAGGGTCGGCTCGACGGCAAGCCCGAGAGCAATCCGGACAACCTCACGCTGCAGGCCATCGGCGGCGCCATCGAGCCGCAGGACGTCGAAGGTGTCTCGACGCTCACCAAGCGATACTGGGACTGGGACAGCCAGGACGCCATCTGGGCCTACGTGCCGAGCACCCGGCGCGCCCGCCGCATCAACGCGGCGTCGCGGTCCGATCCCGTCGCAGGCCTCGACATCTTCTCCGACGACCTCAACTGCTATGCGGGCAAGATCGAGTACTACCAGTGGAAGCTGATCGGGGAGGGCCAGGTGCTGGCGCCGGTGCTGCGGCCGGAACCGTTCAGCATGAATCCGTCTGCCGACTCGAAGAGCCGGTACATCATCGACACGCCGTACATGCCCGCCGCCTACGAGAAGCCCGGCAGCAAGGGCGCGAAGTGGTGGATCCAGGACAACCTCGTGTTCGTGCCGCGGCCCGTCTACATCCTCGAAGGCCAGTCGACCGACCCGTACTACAACTTCGGCAAGGTCATCATGTACTTCGACAAGGACATCTACCGCATCTACTGGAAGGAAGTGCACAATCGCGCCGGCGAGTACTTCTATTCCGCCGCCTGCGGCTACCACTTCGTGAAGGACGGCGCGGACACCTACTCGGCCGTCTTCCCCAACCTGGTCATTGGCGTGAACGACAAGACGAACCGGGCGGCGCTCGGAGGCCGCTACCAGTCGTCGTTCATCGAACGCAACTGGGACCCGAACTACTTCTCGCTGCGCACGCTCACGCGAATGACCGACTGAGCGTGCACAGCGAAAGCCCGACGTCGCCAAGCCCGAGCGAATCGGTTATCTGACCGAAGGGCGCGTCACGTCAGGATCGACACATGCCCGACTCGCGCGGCAACGGGACCCTGGTGATCGCGGCTCTGCTCACGCTCGCCCTCGTGTTCGCGGCCGCATGGATCACGTTCTACGTGACCCCCGGCCGCGACCCCCACACCCTTTATCCGTGGTTCGGCGCGGCGGCACTCGCCATCGTCGTGCTGGGCCTACTCGCGTACGCCGGCAGGGGCCGCCCCGGGCGCACCCGCCGCTAGGGTGCCGGGCGGCGTCACGTCGCATCACCGCCGGCGTCCGCCGGCGGCTCGGCGGGCCGCGTCGACCCCCGTTGGCCCAGTTTCTCGACGACGTAGAACGACACCGGGATGAGGAAGATGGCGATCAACGACGCCATCAGCATGCCGCCGATCACCGCCGTCCCGATGATCTGCCGCCCCTTGGCGCCGGCTCCGGCGGCCAGCGCCAGCGGCACCACGCCGAGGATGAAGGCGAACGCCGTCATCAGGATCGGCCGCAGCCGGAGCTTCGCGCCGGCGAGGGCCGCGTCGAGCAGCGGCTTGCCCTTCTCGTACTCCTCCTTCGCGAACTCGACGATCAGGATGGCGTTCTTCGCCGCCGAGACCGATGAGCGTGATGAGGCCGATCTGCGCGAAGACGTTGTTCTCGAGCCCGCGCAGCCACAGCGCGAGGAAGGCGCCGAAGACGGCGATCGGCGTCCCGAGGAGCACGCTGAAGGGGAGCGTCCAGCTCTCGTACTGCGCCGCCAGGATGAGGAACACGAAGAGCAGCGACAGCCCGAAGATGACGCTCGGCGGCACGCCCTGTGCGGCCTCGCTGCTCCTGGAACGACATGCCGGAGTAGTCGAATCCCATCCCCGCGGGCATCGTCTCGTGCGAAGACCTGCTCCAGCGCCGCCATCGCCTGCGCCGAGCTCACGCCCGGAGCCGCCGTCACGTTGAGCTGCGCCGCCCGATGCTCGTTGAAGCGCATCGTGAATTCGGGTCCGTACGTGGGCTCGATCGTCACCAGCGCCGACATCGGCACGGGATCGCCGGCCGTGTTGCGGACATAGAACTGCCCGACGTTCTCCGCGCGCGTGCGGTAGGCGCCCTCGGCCTGCACGTAGACCTGCCAGACACGCCCGAAGCGGTTGAAGTAGTTGACGAACACGCCGCCCATGAACGCCTGCAGCGTCTGGTAGACCGACGCCAGCTCCACGCCCTGCTTGAGCGCCTTGTCGCGGTCCACGTCGGCAAAGAGCTGCGGCGTGTCGGGGATGAATGTCGTGCTGACGCGCGCCAGCTCGGGACGCGTCCGCGCCGCGGCGATGAAGCGCTGCGTCTGCTCGGCCAGGAACTCGACGGATTGCCCGGCGAGGTCCTCCAGCAGGAAGGTCACCCCACCGGCGGTCCCGATGCCCGGGATCGCGGGCGGCGAAAAGGCGAAGGCGGACGCCTCGGGCAGCTGTGCCAACTCCGCGTTCAGCTGGCCCATGATGACCTCGGCCGACAGGCCCTTCTGATCGCGCTCGTGCCACGGCTCCAGCGTCACGAAGTAGAACGCGCTGTAGGTCGTCGACACCAGGCTGAGCAGGCTGAAGCCGAGGACCGTATTGTAGCTCTGCACGCCGGGCGTCCGGCTCAGGATATCCTCGACGCGGTGGGCCACGGCATCGGTCCGTTGCAACGACGATGCGTTCGGCAGCTGCACGTTGATGTAGAAATAGCCCTGGTCCTCCTCCGGGACGAAGCCCGCCGGCAGCCGGGACCCGACGACGCCGGCCAGGACGGCGAGCACCGCCAGGAAGAGCATGGAACGTCCCGCCTTCTTGATCAGGTGGTGCGACCAGCTCACGTAGCCGTCGGTGGCTCGCCCGAACCAACGGTTGAACCCGCGGAAGAAACGGCCGAGCGGACCGCGCGACTCGGTCTTCGGCCGCAGGAGCAGCGAGCACAGCGCCGGGCTCAGGGTGAGCGCATTGAACGCCGAGAGCGCCACCGAGACCGCGATCGTCACCGCGAACTGCTGGTAGAGTCTTCCCGTGATCCCCGGAATCGACGGCGGTCGGCACGAAGACCGCACACAGGATGAGCGCGATGGCGATGACCGGCGCCGACACTTCCTCCATCGCCTTGAGCGTCGCCTCGCGCGGCGCGAGCCCCTCCTCGATGTGGTGCTCAACCGCCTCGACGACCACGATGGCGTCGTCGACGACCAGGCCGATGGCGAGCACCAGCCCGAGCAGCGACAGCGTGTTGATCGAGAAGCCGAAGAGCGGAAACAGCGCGAACGTGCCGACGAGCGACACCGGCACCGCCAGCAGCGGGATGAGGGTGGCCCGCCATCCCTGCAGGAAGACGAAGACCACGAGGAGGACCAGCACCACCGCCTCGCCCAGCGTCTTCACGATCTCGCTGATCCCCTCCCGTACGGCGAGCGTCGTGTCGAGCGATACGACGTAGTCCAGGTCCTGCGGAAAGCGCTGCTTCGCCTTCTCCATCAGCGCCTTCGCCTGGTTCATCGTGTCGATCGCGTTGGAGCCGGGCAGCTGGTAGATGGCGACGACCGCCGCCGGCTTGCCGTTCAACCGGCCCACCATGTTGTACGTCTGCGCGCCCAGCTCCACGCGCGCCACGTCGCGCATGCGCACGAGCGAGCCGTCCGGGTTGGCGCGGACGACGATGTCACCGAACTGCTCCTCGGTGACGAGTCGTCCCTGCGCCCGGACGCTGTAGGTGAATTCCTGTCCCTCCGGGATGGGCTCGCCGCCGATCTGGCCGGCGGGGTTCACCATGTTCTGCTGCTGCAGGGCGTGGATGATCTCGCTGGTGGTGATGTTCAGCTTCGCGAGCTGGTCCGGCCGCACCCAGAAGCGCATCGCGTACTGCCCGGCGCCGAAGATCGTCACCTGTCCGATCCCCGGCACCCGCGTCATCGGGTCGTTGATGTTGATGTACCCGTAGTTCGCGAGGAACGTCGCGTCGTAGGTGCCGTTGGGCGAATAGAGCGAGAACAACGCGAGCGGGCTGGTCGTCGACTTGAGGATGGTGACGCCGTAGTTGCGCACGTCCGACGGCAGATAGGACTGCGCCTGCGAGAAGCGCATGTTGGCGAGGATCTGGTCGATGTTCGCGTCGGTGGTGATGTCGAAGTCGACGCGCAGCTTCATCTGCCCGTTGCTCGCGTTCGTCGAGTACATGTAGATCATGTTGTCCACGCCGCTCATCTGCTGCTCGATGGGCGTGGCGACGGACTGCTCGACCGTGAGCGCATCGGCGCCGACGTAGTTGGCCGTGATCTGGATCTCCGGCGGCGCGATGTTCGGGATACAACGCCACCGGGAGCTGCACGAGCGACACGATGCCCAGAATCACCATGACGATCGCGATGACCATCGCGACGATCGGCCGATTGACGAAGAAACGAGCCATGTCGGGACCGCTACTGCGGCGGCGATCCGCTCGCTGCGGCGGCGGGCGTCGTCGCCACCTTCATGCCGTCCCGCAACTTCTGCAGGCCCTCGACCACCACGCGGTCCCCCGGCGCAAGGCCCGAATCGATCACCCAATCGCCGCCGGTCTTCGGGCCCACGGTGACGGACCGGAAGGTGACCGTGTCGTCGGGCCCGACGAGCGCCACCTGATGACTCCCCTGGACCTCCTGCACGGCGCGCTGCGGCACCACCGTGGCCCCGAGGCGGCGATCGACGACGGCGCGCACCTTCGCGTACCCGCCGGGACGCAGCAGGTTGTTCGGGTTCGGGAACAGGGTCTGGACCTGGACGCTTCCGGTCTGCACCTCGATCTGGCGATTGATCGCCGCGACCGTGCCGGGATGCGGATAGACACTGCCGTCGGCGAGGATCAGTTCCAGCGGAGGGCGTCGCTTGGGATCCGTCCCTTCGGCCGCGCTCGGACTCCGCTCGGCGAAGCGCAGGTATTCCTGCTCGCTGATGGGTACGTAGACCTTGATCGGATCCACCTGCGACACCGTGGTCATCAAGGTGGTGGGCGCGATCAGATCGCCCACTTGCGCCTGGGCGAGACCGGCGATGCCGGCGATCGGGGAGCGGACCGTCGTCCAGTCGAGGTTGAGCGTCGCGTTCTCCACCGAGGCACGGGCGGACTCGACGGTGGCGGCGTCGGCGCGCATCTGCTGGATGGTGTCGTCGAGCTCCTTGCGACTGACCGCGCCCGTCTCGACCAGGGGCCGGTAGCGGGCGACGTTCTGCTGGCTCCGCACGAGATTCGCCCGTGCCTGCGCGAGGGCGCCTCTCGCCTCGTCGAGCGCGGCCTGGTACTGCCGCGGGTCGAGGCGAAACAGGACCTCCCCCTCCTTGACGTACGAGCCCTCCTGGTAAGGCTTCGCGACGAGGTAGCCTTGCACCTTCGCCCGGATCTGGGCGTTGATGTTGCCGTCGAGCGTGCCGACCCACTCGCCGTAGATCGAGACGTCACGCTTCGCCGCCGCGACGACCTGCACCTGCGGCGGCGCCGCGCCGACGTCCGGCCGGTTTTCGCATCCCGCCGCCGCGAGGACGACGAGCGTCCACGTGGCGAGCGCGCAGCAGACTCTCGACCGGTTTCCCATCGGCGTTTCGGGCAGGCGGCATCAGCTATCGCACCGGCGGGCCGACGGTCAACGCACCGAGCTTCTCGGGGCCGCACGATTTGCGTCCGGTCGACGCCGGGTGGCAAGGTGACGCCGTGATGGGGCTCGGTCGACTGGCAACCGCGCTGGTCGTCTTGTGCGTGTCGGCCGTCGCGACCGCCGAGCCGCTCGCCCCCGCGGCGCCGGGCATGCTTCGCGTCGGCGCGTCGAACACCCCGCCGTTTGCGATCTCCGGCGGCGACGGCAGTGCAAGCGGCATCGCGATCGATCTGTGGACCGTCATCGCCAGGGAGCTCGGGCGTTCGTTCACCGTCGACATCCGGGAGCCCGGCGAATTACTGCAGGGACTGCAAGACGGCTCGCTCGACGTCGTCATCGGACCGGTCGCCATCACGCCCGAGCATGCGGCCGTCGCGGATCTCACCCGCGCCTACTTCGCGACCACGCTCGCCATCGCCGTCCGGCCGGAGCCCACACTCAGCTGGACGCGAATCCTCTCGACCGTGTTCTCGCCCCGCCTGCTGCACGTCCTACTCAGCATGGCGCTCACCGCCCTCGTGCTCGGCGGGCTGGTGTGGCTCCTCGAGCGCCACGGCGTCGACGGGCACTTCGAACCCCATGCCCGACGCGGGGTGTGGTCAGCCGTCTGGTGGGCGGCGAGCACCCTCACCACGGTCGGATACGGCGACAAGACGCCCCGCACGGTCGCCGGCCAGGCGATCGCCATGGCCGGCATGATCCTCGGCATCCTGCTGGTCTCCGTCCTGGCCGCCACGTTCGCCAGCGAGATCACGCTCAACCACCTGCGCAGCGTCGTGAGCAGCCCGTCGGACCTCCGACGCGTCGCCGTCGGCACCGTGGGCGGGTCCACGGCCGAGCACTGGCTCGAAGCGCACACCATCCCCAGTCACCCGTACCTGAGCGTCGGAGAAGCGCTCGACGCGCTGGAACGGCGCCAGGTCGACGCCGTCGTCCACTACGACGCGGTGCTGCGATATTGGGCGAACTCGACCCTCCGCGGTGAGCTGACGGTGCTGCCCGTCGTCCTCGAGCCGGAGTTCCTGGGGTTCGCCCTGCCGAAGGGCAGCCCCCTGCTCGCGCCGGTCGACCAGGCCCTGCTGCGCGCGATCGACAGCGACGCTTGGACGCGCGTGGTGCGATCGCACCTGGGCGAGCCCTGAGCCGCCGGCGGCGCCCTATTCGTTGGCCAGCGGAAACTTGTTCGACATGCAGAGCGGCTCGCGCTTGCCGCCCGTGATGGTGTTGACCTGGATCTGGGCCGCGGGGGCCCGCATCGGCGCAGCAAGGGCGACGGTCCACGCCGCCGGGGTGCGCAGCTCGCCGCCAGCCGGAATCCGCTGGGGTCCGCGCCAGAGGGCGGGCAGCTCGAGGTCGATGCGGCGCGTACCGCCGGCGACCAGCACGACCTCGAGGTCCGTCACCTCGACGTCCTTGCCGACGTTGCGGAGCACCAGGTCGCCCGCGACTTCGACCTCTTTGCGGAGCTCGCGCGCCACCGCGATGGTCGGTGTGAAGGTGACTTCGAGCTTGGGCGTCTTCTTGAACAGGCCGAGCACCATGCTCACTCCTCGAGGAGGCGCGGAAAGCCGCGCTCCAGACAGTCGACGATCAGGTCCCGACAATGGCGGAACACGTCCTCCGACTGCATCGACGGATCGTCGATGTCGCCCGTGTCGCCGGCCAGCTCGCGCAGCGTGAGCACGCGCTTGCCGGCGGCCTCCTCGAACGCGCCCAGCATGCGCCGTTGCTCCTCGGTCATGACCAGGATGAGATCGGCCTGCGCCAGGTGATGCCGGTTGCGCTTCAGGTCGGTCGCGCCGGGTTTGGGCGGCTCCGGGATGCCGATCTCGCGCAGGACGAACTTGGCGTCGAGGCTGACCAGACTGCCGTCGCGCGCGAACGGCGCAATGCCTCCCGAGCTGACGGCGACGGCGTGCTCCAGGCCCCGATCACGCACGAGCCGCAGCAGCACCGCCTCGGCGATGATGCTGCGGCTCGTGTTCGCGTGACAGACGAACAGGACCCGCCGCGGTCCGGCAGCGGCGGGCACGGAAGTCACCTCAGAGACCCCCGGCGAAGATGTCGCCCATGTTCTCGCCCTTGGTGATGCCCTTGGCGAGCTCCCCCTTGATGCGCGTGCCGAGTGCGGCAGCGTCCCAGGCGGCTTCCTGCTCGTTCTTGATGCGCGTGGCGGACACCCAGCCGCGCATCGGCCACACGCTGCGGCCGCCGACGCGGAACACCTGGCCGTTGCAGCCGGCGGCGTCGTCGCTGGCCAGCCAGGCCACGAGCGGTGCGATGTTGGCCGGATTGAACATGTCGAACTGGCCCTCGGCCACGTCGCCGCCCATCAGCGCCGCGGTGCTGGGCGTGGCTTCGACCGTGAGGCGCGTGCGAGCGACCGGTGCGATGGCGTTGGCCGTCACGCCGTATTTCTTCATCTCCTGGCCGATGATGATGGCCATGGCGGCGACGGCGGCCTTGCAGGCGCCATAGTTGGACTGGCCGACGTTCCCGATCAGGCCGGCGTCCGACGCCGTGTTGATGATGCGACCGTTCAGGATGTTCCCCTTCTTGTGCTCCTCGCGCCAGTACTCGCACGCGTGGCGGGCCATGTTGAAGGTGCCCTTCAGGTGCACGGCGACGACGGAATCCCAGCTTTCCTCGTCCATGTTGAAGATCATGCGGTCGCGCAGGATGCCGGCGTTGTTCACCACGATGTTGAGCTTGCCGAACGTCTTCACCGCGGTGTCGACGATGTTCTTCGCCGCCTTGAAGTCGGCCACGTTGTCGCCGTTGGCGACGGCGTCGCCGCCCATCTTCTTGATCTCGGCCACCACCTCCTGGGCGGGGGTGCCGGTGGGAGCCCCGGTGCCGTCGAAGTGCGCGCCGAGGTCGTTCACGACGACCTTCGCGCCCAGCTTGGCCATGAGCAGTGCTTCTTCGCGCCCGATGCCCCGGCCCGCGCCGGTGACGATTGCGACCTTGTCCTTCAACAACATCCGGAAAGCCTCCTTGGAGAAGTGGGAAACCGTGAAGGTTTGCCTCGACCCCGGAAGTTTTGTCAAGGCGCGTCAAAACAGGCTATGAGGCCCCCCGAATGCGGCGCGCGATCCTCTGGCTGAGCGCCCTCGCGACGGCGCTGTCACTGTCGAGCGCGCTGGCCGTCGCGGGATCGTGGGCCCTCGATCCGGCCTACCGCGTCCACTACGGCGACTCGATCCTGTTCGTGCTGGGGTACGCCGCCTTGCAGGGGTACCTCCTGCAGGCGTTCTTGCGCGACACGCCGGCCGCCCCGTGGGCGGCGCTGGCGCGAGCCGTCGCGGGGCTGGTCTTCATCGCCTTGTTCGTGTCGATCGGTCCGCTCTGGATGCGCGTCACGCCCGCGCGGTACGTCTACCAGCTGTTCGACTGGGGGCCCGAGGCCCGGGTCGGGCTCTTCGGACTCGTGTTCCTCGGCCGCGGGGCTTTCAACAGCTTCGCCGCCCTGGAGCTCACCCGCCAGTGGTGGTGGCCGCTGCGCGACAGCCGCCCGCTGCTCGGCCGCCTGCTGACGGCGCTCGCGGTCGCGCTCATCGTAGGCCTGGTCTGGTTGTTCCTGCAGATGGTGCGCCTCGACGCCACCACGTTTTCCCGCGACGCCTACGAGGTGGCGGAACTGGTGCTGGATGGCATCGATTGCGACACGCTGCGCGCCCGCAGCGGGCAGAGCACCACCGACCTCCGCCAGCGCGGGGATCGCACGTACCACGTCACCATCCGGTGGCGATGCGCCGACGTGCTGGTCGAGGTGCGCGACGAGGCCGGCAAGATCGGCGTGGCACGCGGGCCGCGTCTCGAGTGCTGCCCGGAGCGGCGCGGGCAGCCATCCTGAACGGGAGACGCCCGGGGGCGGCATGGCCCCCGGGCGTCCCACGCCGCCCCCGGTCCCTCTCGATGGCTCAGCGATCGAGGCAGCTCGCCGTGGCGGAGGCCACGACGGCGCCGCCGGCGTCGAGCAGCTGGCCCGTGACCTGCGGCGGAGCGCCCTGGATGAAGCCGGCCGGGATCGCCGTGGCGCCGGCGGCGATATCGGTCGGATCGCTGTCGAAATCGTGCTCGACCTGATCGCCGATGGTGGGCGCGAACCCACTGGTCGCCACGTTGACACCCGAGGTGATCCGCGCGCGGTAGCTGCCCGCCGCCAGGTTGTTGCCGTTCACGGACGCCCGCGAGCGATCGGCGCGCCGCTCGCAGGTGACCAGCACGGTGGCCGCGGGCGCCAGCGTCGTGGTCGTGGTCGCACCCGGGACCGTCGTCGTGGTGGTGGTCGCCCCCGGCAGACAGGCACCCGGCGCACAAACCCCCGCGCCGATGTTCACGCCGCCCAGCACGCTGCACTCGGCCGCCGTGCGGTCCTCGCACTCGGGGCCCGCGTCGTCGGGCAGGCAGCAGCGGATGTCGGCGTCTGGCGGCGGCGTGGGGCCGGCGCACGGGTTCGGCAGGCAGGCCCCAGGACCGATGTTGATGCCCCCCTGCGCGCTGCACTCCGACGGGGTGCGATCCTCGCACTCGGGACCCGAGTCGTCGGGGAGACAGCAGGCGGCGTCGTCCTCCGGCTCGGGGGGCGGGGTCGGGCCGCTGCACGGGTTGGGGAGACAGGAGCCGGGCCCCAGGTCGACACCGCCCTGTGCGCTGCACTCCGCCGCCGTGCGGTCTTCGCACTCGGGGCCGGAATCGTCGGGCAGACAGCAGCGGACCTTGTTCGGGTCGAGCGTGCCTCCCGACACCGCCGTCTGGAGTACGGTGGCGCCCTGCCCGCTCACCACCTCGGCGCGCTTGCCACGCGGGTCCACGCCCAGCAGCTGCTTGCCGGGCTTCGGCTTGCTGTCGAACTTCGCCTTGCCAGCACCGTTGCGGCGGGTGGTGAGGGAGCCGATCCGCACGCCCTCGATCTCGATCTCGTAGCGGCTCTCGGGTTCCAGGCCGCGCGCCTTGACCTCCATCTTGCCGCGGAGCCCCTTGCGACTGTCGCGGATGACGAGCTTCACTTCCCCGCTGGCGTCATCGTCCGCGCCCGTCACCCCGAGGCCCTGCGCGATCCTGATGGACGCGGCACCGGCGGCGACCGGCCCCAGCAGCATGAGGCCGCCCAGTGCGAGCGCGGTGGCGGTTCGTATCGTCGTGGCGTGATGCATCGTGTCTCCCTCCCCTTGGGTGCGGGCTCTGCCCGGCCTTCTGCACAGCACCACCCGTGCCAAGGGTTCGGGAGGCCGGAACACGTGGACGCGGCGGCCGGGCGTCGGGGGATATCCCCCGGTGTGGGGGAGGACCCCCAGGCGGGACACGCCCGGCTTGCGTTTCCGGCCGACGGGCCCATAGCGTGCGCGCTGGCGTCCCATGCCGACCCTGCTCATCGTCGAAGACGAGGCCGTCCTGGCGCGCAACCTCGCCAAGGCCTTCACGAGCCGCGGCTGGGCCGTGGCGCAGGCCGCCACCGCGGCGGAGGGCCGGCGCGCCGCGCGCGACACCCCGCCGCACGTGGTGCTACTCGACCTCCGGCTCCCCGACGGCAGCGGGCTCGACGTGCTGACCGATCTGCTCGCCGCCACGCCCGACCTCTCGGTGGTGATGATGACGGGGCACGGCTCTGTAGCGGACGCCGTCGAGGCAATGCGGCGGGGCGCCCGCGACTTCGTGCAGAAGCCGCTCGATCTGGAGGAGATCCGCCTGAAGGTGGAGCGCGCGCTCGGCGCCACGCGCGAACACCGCGAGGTCGCCTACCATCGCGAGCGCCAGCGCCTGGCCGGCGAGATCGTCGGTGCGTCGGATGCGGTGCAGCGGCTGCGCACCCTGGTGGAACGTCTCGCGACAGTGACCCGCGGACCCGGCGGCCCCGCGCCCACCGTGCTGCTGCTCGGCGAGACGGGAACCGGCAAAGGTCACGTCGCCCGCGCGCTGTACGCAGCGGGAGGGCGCCGGGACGGCCCGTTCATCGAGGTCAACTGCACGGCGCTGCCAGAGACGCTGGTGGAAGCCGAGCTGTTCGGCCATGAGAAAGGCGCCTTCACCGATGCGCGCACCGCGCGGCCGGGGCTCTTCGAGACCGCCGACGGGGGCACCGTGTTTCTCGATGAGATCGGGCACATCTCGGCGCCCCTGCAGTCGAAATTCCTCAAGGTGATCGAGGAGAAGACGGTGCGCCGCATCGGCGCGACCGCCGCCCGCGCGGTCGACGTCCAGGTGATCGCCGCCACCAGCCGCGACCTCGACGCCGCGGTGCGGTTGGGCGAGTTCCGCGCGGATCTTCAGCAGCGCTTGGCGGTCGCCGTGATCCGCATCCCACCGCTGCGCGAGCGCGCCGGCGATGCGGTCGTGCTGGCCCGCCATTTCCTCGCCGAGGCGGCGCGACGCTACACCGCCGGCACGCGCTCACTGTCGCCCGCGGCGGAAGCCGCCATCCTGGCCCACGGCTGGCCGGGCAACGTGCGCGAGTTGGCCAACACGATGGAGCGCGCCGTGTTGTTCTCCGACGCCGAGCCTCTCGGGCCGGACGACCTGGGTCTTGGCCCCGCGATGCTCGGCACAGCCGGGCGGGTCAGCACTGGGCCAGCGGGGGAGGTCGTGGTGGACCTCCCCGAGGGTGGACTGTCGCTGGAGGCGGTCGAGCGGGCCCTGCTGCTCGCGGCACTCGGCCGGTCGGGCGGCAACCAGAGCGCGGCCGCCCGACTGCTGGGCGTGTCCCGCGACACCTTGCGCTATCGCATGGAGAAGTTCGGCCTCGAATCCTGAGGTGGGCAGAATCCCGCAGACTGGTATCGCGTGGGCGCCGCATCGGGTAGGTTCTTCGGGCCAATCCCGCTAGGCACGCCATTTGCCTCTCTCCGGCCGTATCGTGAAACCACCTCGCTCCCTCGTGTGCGCAGTCGTCCTCGGTGCCGCGACGGCATGGGCCAGCGCCACCAGCCCGACGCTGATCGTGTCGGCCGCCCGCGCGATCCGCGCTGACGGCCGCCACGCCGTCACCATCGAAGGCACGTTCGACTTCGCGAACGCGGTCCAGGTGGGCTACCCGCTGCAACTGGTCGTGTTCCAGGGCGCCCGCTTCGTGCGCTTCCCGGCCTCGGGCGCGCCACGGACCGGCGAGACGGCCCTCCTCGCCGACGGCCGGCTCGACGCCGCGGAACTGCCCGCGTTCCTGGCCGCGGGCGCGCCGGTGCCGGCCGAAGTCCGGGTGGTGACGCTCGGCGCGACCAGCGCGCTGGTCGCGCTGCCGGCCGAGTTCGCGGCTGGCGCGGCGACCGCTCAGGTGTTCACGGTGCTGCCCGAGGAGCCGGTGCTCTCGAACCCGCTCGCCCTGGTGCTGCCGTGAGGTGGTTGGGTCTCCTGCTGGCGCTCGCCCTCGCCCCCGGCGGCGCACTGGCCGCCTCGATCTTCGACGGCGACCCGGTCGATCCAGCAACGAGCCGCGCGTATCCAATGCTGCCCGGCGTGCCGCTGATCCTTCCCCAGCCCGACGGCAAGTTCGACCCGCCGATCGTCGTGGGCGGCACGAGCGGCGACGTCGATCTGGTCGTGCGCGCGGGCAGCCTGGGTATCGGGCCGGCGATGCCGCCGCCGGTGGCCGTGCCGCCGATCGCCGTCGCGGGCGGCGTGCACGTGGCGCCGGGCAGCGAGATCCCCTTCACGGTCATCGCGTCCGCCGGCGGGCCTGGCGCCGGCGTGCCGCTCGGGGGCACGAGCCTCGACGGCATTCCGGTGGTCGTCACGGCCTTCGCGGACCTCGACGGCGATGGCGTCGTCGGCCCGACCGCCGCCGACGGCACCGACGACGACGCGCGCGAGCTGCAGGAGGCGCTCTTCCTGGTCGGTCGGCAGGTGGCGGTGTTCAGCGGCGGGGTCGCCGAGGGCACGCTCGCTGCATGGAAGGGCGCCCCCGCCTCGGCCGGCGGGCTCACGGTGGTCCTCACCGCAATGGCCTACATCGGCCCGTTCAGCCCGGGTTTCTTCGAGGGCAACGTCCCGGACGGTCCGGGCGTCGCCACCCTGCTGCCGTTCTTCCCCCGGCTCGACCCCAGGCGCGTCGTCGATGGCGAGGGACGCGGTGGTCCGGCGGACCCGCACGAGCGTCTCGGCTTCGAACTCGAGCCGGCGTTCGACGTACCGGTGCAGGACCCGACGCTCGGCACGCCGTTCGCGCTGCCAACCGGCGGCGGGAGCCCGACCATCGACCGCGCGGTGGTAATTGGCGGTCCGGTGTCGCGGGCGCGCTTCCTGCGGCCGGCGGGGCTCACGGGCTTCTCCGGTGACGTCGAGTCGCCGCTGCGCCCCGGCGCGGGTGGCGCGCTGCTCGAACCGCAGCCGGCGCTCTCGCTGCGCGACGACGGCGCGGGCGGTGGCGCGACCATCCGGCTGGTGGCAGTCGACCGGCTCGACAACGTAACGGATCCTGGCGGCGCGGCGGCCACCCTGGTGGCCGGTCCCGGCGTCTCCATCGTCGCGCCGGACGCGGACGGCGAACCCGGCCGCGAGGTGGTCGCGCTCGACGACGCCGCGGGCGTCGCGGTAACGGTCGACGACGCCGGCGGCGTGAACGATTCCGGCGCGGCGTCGTCCCTGGCGGTGGTAATGGGCGGCGTCCCAGTCGAGTCGCTGGCCATCTCGTTCGTGCCCGCCAGCGGCGGGAGCGGTGGTGGAGGCGGCGGATCGACACCCCCCGCCATCCGTGCTGCGGCCGTGGACGGCCGCCAGGCCATCGCCCGCAACTGCCGGGCACGCCGGACGCTGGCGGCCGTCGTCGACCCCGGCTCCTCGGGCCCGCCGGCCGTGGTGGCGACGCTGTCGTTCGCCGGCTCGGTGGTGCGCACGCTGGAGCTCGCGCCCAGCGCGCCGCCGCCGGGCATGGCGCTGCCGCCCGGAGATATCTACGCGGAGCGCTTCACGCTCGACGTACCGGCGTCCGGTGTGCTCGACGTGCTGGTCACCGCGAACGGCGCGGCTGGCGCGGCCGCCCCGCTGACGCTGGCGCTCCCCGTCGTCGCGGCCATGCCGCCCACGCCGCTCGCGCCCGAACTCGACGAAACCACCATTCGGGCCGGCGTCCGCACCGTGCTCGCGGCCAGCGCGCTCGTGATCGACGACTGCCCGGTGCGCAGCGTGAAGGTGGAGGCGGATCTGGGTCGGGGGTTCCGCCGCGTCGGCAAGCTGCGCGACAACGGGCGGCGCGGCGACGCCGTCGCGGGCGACGGGCGCTTCTCCGGCACGATCCGGCTGCGCCCGAGGCAGGCGCGCGCGATCCCCGTCCGCGTAGCGGCGCGCAATCGCGCGAAGTTCGCCGCGACGGGCCCGGCGACGATCGTCACGGCGCAGTGAGCGAGATCGACCTCGCCGGGCGCAGCGGCCAGCCGCGCACGGCGAACGCGGTTCCCGATACGGGTCGACCGAGCTTCACGGAGTGGACGGACCGGAGGCCACCAGATCGGGATGCCGTCGATCGTGATGCCGAGCGGACGGCCGACCCATGGCAAGAGGTTGGCGGTCGTTGTCCCCTCGGGCGGCGGTCACTCGTCACGCGCCGCCGGCACATCGAGGACGAAGCGCGCGCCGCGGGCGACCGTCGTGTCGAGCGCGACGCGGCCGCCGTGGCGCTCCACGATCTTTTTCACCACCGCCAGTCCCACACCCGTGCCGGTCCGCTTGGTGGTGGCGAAAAGCTGAAACATCCGCTCGCGGGCGTCGGGCGGCACACCGGGCCCCTGGTCCGCGACGCCGAGGCGCACCATCGGCAGGTCGCCGTCGAGGAGTCGCGCGTCGATCGTCACCTGCCCGCCGTCGGGCATCGCGTCGATCGCGTTCGCAACGAGTTCCTGCAGCGCCTGGCCGAGGTGCGCGGCGTCGGCGAGCACCGGCGGGACGCCCGGGGGCACTTCCACGGCGATGCCCACCCCCGCCGCCGCCATCCGGCCTGCGGCCGCCTCCGCCACCGCGCGCACGAGTGGCCCGACCTCGACCGCCTCGAGGCGTGGCTCGAACGGGCGTGCGAAATCCAGCACGCCGCGGACCTGCGCTTCGAGCTTATCCACCGCCCCGAGCACGTCCTCGAAATTCTCACGCAGCGGATCGTTGGGCGCGGCGCCCTCGAGGCCGAGCTGCGCCGCCAGACGGATGCCTGCCAGCGGATTGCGGATGCCGTGCGCCACCGCCGTCGAGAGCTCGCCGATCGCGGCGAGGCGCTCGGCGCGCGCCAGCTGGTTCCGCGCCTCGCCCAACTGCTCGACGGCGGCCGCGTTGGCGAGCGCCACCGCCGCCTCGTTGGCCAGCGTTCGCAGCACGTCGAGGTCGTCCGCGGAGAGCACGGCGCCGGACGCCTTGCCACGCAAGCCGAGGAGTCCGGTCGCACGACCCTCGCGTAGCATCGGAACGACGAGCGCGGCGTCGAGCCGCGCGAACAGCGCGCGCAGCGCGTCGCGTGCGGAGAGCAGTCGCGGCGACTGCTCCACCTCGTCGAGCGACACGGGCCGGCCGAGGTCGAGCAGCGCCGCGAGTCCGGGCGTGCCGGCGGGCGACGCGGGCCGGGCCGGCATCGCGCCGGATGAGCCCACCAGCGTCGCCCTCCCAGAGCGCAGCGCCGTCGAGGAAGAGGTCGTCCCGCATCGTGGCGAGGACGTGGCGCACCACCGCCTCGCGCTCGAGCAGCGTCGTCATGCCTTCGCTCGCCCGCGCGATGGCCTCCTTGTAATCGATGCGGCCACGCTGAAAGAGCCGGTCGACGGCGCGCTGCACCCGGTCGCGCAGCGGCGTGATGGTGGCGAGGACGACCAGCACGAACGCGATCGGGAAGAGCGGCGACTGCCGCACGTCCAGCCCCGCCGCCAGGCGCTCGGCGGCGAGCACGCTGCCGCCGTAGGCGAGCGCCACCAGCGCGGTCACGGTGGCCCAGACGACGGACTGCTTCACGAAGCGGTCGGCCTCGAAGAGGTCGTGCCGGATGACGGCGTAGCCGATCGCCAGCGGGAAGACGAAGCCGGTCAGGGTGAGCAGGCTGAACGACACCGGCTGTCCGACGACGAAGAACGCCAGCATCGCCGGCAACGGCACCCCGAACGCCAGGATCACGCCTGCCAGGACGACACGGGCACGCCGGCGCCCGAGCGGCGTGACGCCCCGGATCGCGGCGACGGCGATGCTGGCGAACGGCCACCAGGCCGGCGGCCGCCAACGCGAGGTAGACCGCGTCGTTGACGGCGATCAGCGTCGGATAGGAGCGCCAGTACGCCGCCGCCTGCAGTGCGCCCACCGCGAGACCCAGGCCGTAGAGTCCGGCGAGCGGCCGCGCCGAGCGGATGCGCGGCTCGGGAAACGTCAGGGCGAGGTGCAGCGTCGCCGCGGGGGCGAGCGACTCGACGATCAGGCCGAGCGGCTCGAGGCGCCCCGTGGTGAAGGCGTCGACCGCGAGCAGGAGGGCCAGGCCCCACACGGCGCCGAACGCCAGCACGGCGCGGCTCTGGAGCGACTCGGGTTTCAGGTAGAAGGCCGCGAGGCCCGCGGCGAGGAACGCGAGGCCGTTCAGGACGTAGACGCCCATGGTGGTCGCCCAGTCGTGGAACTTGAAGCGCATCGACGGCACCGCGCGCGCCGTCGCGCCGCGGATGCCGTCGAACTCGTAGCGGTGAAGCGTTCCCGGCGGCGTCGCCCCGGCCAGCCGCTCGAGCTCGTCGCGGGTTCGCACGGCCGTGCCGTCCACGGAAGTCAACTGGTTGCGATACGGCACGTCGGCCGCCATGCCGGTCCAACCCGGACGCCCGAGCGCCGCCACCACGAGGTTCCGCCAGGTGACGAATCCCGGGAACGTCCGCCCCACGTACTGCAGCGACCCCGCGACGGCGACCGCGCCGAGCAGGCCCGCGATCGCCGCGACGGCGGCGAACAGCCGGGCGTCAGCCGGCCGCCGGAAGCGACCGAGCATGGAGAGACCCGCCGGTGTTGATCGCGAGGCCGCGGCGCCGGCGACGCAGGCTGGCGACGTACTGCAGGTTCACCGTGGCATAGAGCAGCAGGTTGGCAGGGCGCAGCAGCGCGGGGTAGCGCCGCAGCCGACTCGTGCGACGCAGGAACGCGGGCCAGGCGTAGTAACGCTCCTCGATGTTGCGGACGCCGGCCTCGAGTGCGCCCGGCGCCCAACCCGGCAGGTCGAACACCTGATGTTGGAGATCGTAGAGCCGCCAGTCGTACGTGCGGATGCGTCCTGCCGCGTCGAGGCGCTCGAAGCTGGGGGTGCCGGGAAACGGTGTCAGGATGCCGAAGGACGCGCCGAACACGTCGGCCTCCTCGCAGAACGCGAGCGTGCGGTCGAACACGTCGGGGCCGTCGCCGTCGAAGCCGAACGTGAACATCGCCAGCACGCCCACGCCGCGCGACTGCAGCGCGCGAACCTGCTGCGCGTAGCGTTCCGCACGATTGGTGCGGTGCTTGTTCATCTCGCGCAGCGAGCCGGGTTCGATCGACTCGAAGCCCACCAACAGCCCCCGCATGCCGCTCGCCACCGCAAGGTCGAGCAGCTCCGGATCGTCGGCCAGGTCGATCGACGCTTCGCCCACCCAGCGCCGGCCGAGCGGCGCGAGTGCGCGGAAGAGCGCCCGGGTGTACTCGCGGTGCACGAACAGGTTGTCGTCGATGAAGAAGAGCGTGCGGCCGTCGAGCCGGCGGAGCTCCGCCACCACGTCGTCGACGGGTCGTCGGCGATACTTCGGGTTGATCGTCGACACCGAGCAGAAGCTGCAACGGTACGGGCAACCACGGGTGGCCTGGACCAGGTTCTGCGTGAAGTACTGTCGGCCGTCGAGCAGTTCCCGCCGGACCGCCGGATACCCGGCCAGGTCGGTGTCGTTGCGGCTCGTGTAGCGCGGCCGGAGCGCGCCGCGCTCGGCGTCGGCCAGGAGTTCGGTCCAGACGTCGTCGGCTTCGCCCACCACCACCGCGTCGGCGTGGGCCGCGGCCTCGTCGGGCCGGAAGGTGACGTGCCAGCCGCCCAAGACCACCGGGACGCCCCGGGTGCGGAACCCGTCGGCGAGCGCGTAGGCGCGATGCGCCGACATCGTGTTCACGCTGATGCCCGACCAGGTCCGGCGCCGGCGCGGACTCGACCTCCTGGTAGTTGTCGTCGGCGAACCGCACGGACCAGTGCGGCGGCGTCAGGCCCGCCAGGTACGGGATGGTGAGCGTCGGAATCAGACGCTCGTAGATCGGGAAGTCCCGCGTTCGGGGCCACACCAAGAGGAGGTTGGGCATCCTCGGGAGCTCAGGTAACAGGAGGCGTGGCGGCGCCACAAGCATACCGGCGGGCCCTGCCGCTCGCCGTCCTCGCCGGGGTGTTGCACGGGTGCTGCTTTCCGCCGTGGGGGCTCTGGCTGCTGGCGTTCGTGGCGCCCGCGCCGCTCGTCGTGGCCAGCCGCCTGGGCGGCTGGGGGCTGGCAGCGCTGTGCGGCTGGGTCGCGGGGACCGTCGCCGCCGACATCGCCGTCACGCCCTGGATCACGGCGGCCACCGGGGTCTACTTCCGCCAGGGGCCAGTCGGTGCGGTGCTCTTCGCCACCGCGGTGGGCCAGGCCTTCCACGCGCTGCCGACGATGGCGTTCGCGCTCGGCGTCCGGCGACTCGCGCGGCTGCCGCACGCGGTATTCCGGATCGTCGCCACGGCGGGGCTGTGGACGGGGCTCGAGCTCGTCCGGGCGCGCGCGTTCACCGGCGCCCCATGGGATCTGCTCGGACACGCGCTCTACGCGCAGCCGCTCTGGATTCAGCCGGCCGACCTGGGCGGCGTATACCTGTTGTCCTTCGGCTGCGTCCTGGTCGCCGCCAGCCTCGCCGAGCTTGCGCGCGCGCCACGGCCGGCCCTCGCGATCGCGGGCGCGACGCTCGTCCTGTGGGCGGGCTACGGCCGCCTGCAGCTCGCCCGGGAGCGCGACGACGGCCCGAGTCTGCGGGTTGCGCTCGTGCAAGGCGCGATCCCCAACGCCTGGCGCGCCGATCCGGCGCACGCGGCCGCGGCGTTCGCGGCCCTCGAGGACACGACGCGCGCGACACTGCCGGAGCGGCCGGCGCTGGTGGTGTGGTCGGAGAACGCGGTCAGCTTTCTACTCGAGCCGAACGCGGCGTTCCGGGAGGCGGTGGCGCGGCTCCTGGCGGGGACTGGCGCCTCCCTGCTGCTCGGCACCCCGCGCTTCGCGCAACGCGAGCCGGGGCGGGCCGAGTTCTTCAACTCCGCCGTCCTGCTCGACGCGGACGGCGCCGTGGCGGGCAGCTACGACAAGCGCCGCCTGGTCCCGTTCGCCGAGTACGCGCCGCTTCCCGGGCTGCCCGTGCTCGGCTGGCGCTTCGACGCGCCCGGCGACTACACCCCGGGACACACCGCCACGGTGTTTCCAAGCCCTGCGCCCGTTCGGCGTGTTGATTTGCTTCGAGGCGATCTATCCTGATCTTGCACGCACCCCCGTGCTCGGGGGCGCCGAGCTGCTGCTCAACCTCTCGAACGATGCCTGGTTCGGCACCGGCGCCGGGCTCGAGCAGCACTTCGCGATCACGATCTTCCGGGCGGTCGAGCTGCGGCGCGCGGTGGCGCGCGCGACCAACACCGGCATCACCGCGCTGATCGGCCCCTCCGGCCGGGTGCTGGCGCGCTTCCCGGCCGAGCGCCGAGGCGGCTGGACAGTCGACGTGCCGCGGCGCAGCGAAAAGACTATCTATGCACGATCGGGACGATGGTCTCCCGCTAGTCGCCGCAGGGGCGGCGCTGGTCGGGCTGGCGGCCGCGAAACGGCGCATCTGACCCGGGGCCCATCCGGGAATCCGGGGAGGGAACGGGCCGGGGGCGGCTCGCTTTTTCCCGGACAGGCTCCGCGTCAGACGCAGCGTCCTCCGGGAAGCAACCCGCGTGCCGCTCGCCGCCGGAGTCGAGGAAACCGCGAACACTCGGCTCATTCGTTTGCACATGGGAACCTCGGTTCCCGCCATCGCGCACTGGGAAGGAACGGTTCCCTGAGGCACCGGCGTCACCCGTCCGAATCTTGCCCGAGTTCAAAAAAGAACGCTCATCCGCGGCCGAAGCGAACCGGCAGGCCTACATATCGCCCGGTTCATGGGAACTCCGGTTCCCAGCAAGCGCTCCGGTATACGGGAAATCCCGCATCTCCGGGGGGGGCACGAGCGTTGCATTGTCCCCGTCCCATGCAGCCGACCATCGAACGACGCTGGATTCCTGCCGGCGAGCCCGTCGGGCACGGGCAGACTCGGGTGGTCGTGACCGGCGTCGGAGTGCTGGCGGCGTCAGGCATCGGAATCGACGCCTTGTGGGAAGCCGTCCAACGGGGCCGGTCCGCGGTCGGCCCCCTCACCCGCTTCGACGTCAGCGGGTATCCGGTCCGGATCGCCGCCCAGGTGCCGGATTTCCGGCCCCGGCAGTTCATGACCGCCCTCAAGGCGCGGACCGCCAGCCGATTCTGCCAGCTCACCATCGCGGCGGCGCGGCTGGCGATCGACGATGCGCGCGTGGCCGCTGAGGAGCTCGAATCGGCGCGGGCGGGGTTCTTCCTCGGTAGCTCCGTCGGTCCGGTCGAGGTTGGCGAGGACGAGAGCGCGCTGTTCCGCGAGCACGGCCCGTGCGGCGTCCGCCGCACGCTGCCCGTTCGCCACCTCGCCGCATTCGGCCTCGGCGATGGCGGCGGCGGACCTCGGGATCGGTGGGCCGATCGTCACGCTCAGTTCGGAATGCCCGGCAGGACTCGACGCCGTCGTGTCCGGCGCGCGGCAGATCGCGGCCGGCCAGCTCGACGTCGCCGTGGTGGGGGGCGCCGACGCCCCGCTGACGCCGATCCTGTTCGCCGGCTTCGCGCGCTCCGGCGTACTCGCCGCCGACAACGCGCGGCCGGATCGCGCGGCGCGCCCCTTCGACCGCGACCGCGCCGGCCTCGTGCTGGGCGAAGGGGCGGCGATGCTCGTCCTCGAGGACGAACGGCGGGCCATCGCGCGGGGCGCCCGCATCTACGGCCAGTTCCTCGGCTTCGGGAGTGGACGGGACCGGCCAACGTACGTCGGGGACGCGAATCCGAGCGGCCGCGCCTTTCGACTGGCCGCCGCCGCGGCGCTCGGCGACGCGGGCCTCGACCCGTCGCGCATCGACCATGTGAGCAGCCACGCGCCCGGGGTCGCCACCACCGACCTGGCGGAGATGCGGGCATTGGCCGCGATCTTCGGCAGCGCCAGGCGCCGGCCGGCCGTCACGTCGATCAAGGGCACGGTGGGCCACCCGCTGGCGGCGGCCGGCGTCCTGCAGACGGCCATCGCGCTGCTGTCGCTGCGCGACGGGGTGGTGCCGCCGATCGTGAACTGCGAACACGTCGACCGCGAGTGCACGCTCGACCTCGTACGCGGACGACCGCGTGTGACGCCGCAGCGCACGGCGCTGATCACCGCACACGGCTTCGGCGGCAACACCACCGCGGCCGTCGTAGGTCGCTGGCCAGACGCGACTGACTAGAGCCCGAGCCGGCGCAGCTTCTTCATCAAGCCGCGGTAGCTGAGCCCGAGTTCTTCGGCCACCCGCGTCTTCACGCCACCGACGCGTTCGAGCGCGGCCAGAATCTGCTGACGCTCGAACTCGTCGGTGGAGCTCTTGAGCGCACCCGGCGGGGCGCCGTTGGCGGCCGACTCCTGCACGTGCTCCGAGAGCAGGTCTTCGGTGATCGGCGCGCCCGGATCCGTGAGCAGGATGGCGCGCTCGATCTCGTTCGCGAGCTCCCGCACGTTGCCGGGAAACGGGTAGCGCACCAGATGCTGCAGGGCCTCCGGCGTCGGGTCGCCGACCTGCTTCTTGAGCTGCGCCGCGATGCGGTGGGTCAGGTGCCGCGCCAGCACCGGGATGTCGTCCCGCCGCTCGCGGAGCGGCGGGATGGCGATCGGGAACACCGACAGCCGATAGTAGAGGTCCTGGCGAAAGCGGCCCGCCTTGATCTCTTCGTCGAGACGACGGTTGGTGGCCGCGACGATCCGGACGTCGACCGGGTAGGACCGGTTGTCGCCGACGGGACGGATCTCGCCCTCCTGCAGAACTCGCAGCAACTTCGCCTGTAAGGCCGGCGTGGTTTCCGACACCTCGTCGAGGAAGAGCGTCCCGCCGTCCGCGACCTCGAAGAGACCCTTCCGGTCGCTCACGGCGCCCGTGAACGCCCCGCGCCGGTGACCGAAGAGCTCGCTCTCGAGCACGCCTTCGGACAGGGACGCGCAGTTGACGGCCACGAAGAGTTCGTCGCGACGCGGGCTCGCGGCGTGGATCGCCCGCGCGACCAGTTCCTTGCCCGTGCCGGTTTCCCCGGAGACCAGCACCGTACTGGCGGTGGGCGCGACCCGCGCCACCAGCTCGAGGACCCGGTTGATCGCGCTACTCACGCCGACGATCTCGGTCGGCATGGTGGCCGATTCGCGCAAATAGGCGTTCTCGACCGCCAGCCGCTCGTTGGCCCGGCGCAGCTCCTCCACCAGCCGCGCGTTCTCCCGGATCAGGTAGAAGGCGTCGATGGCCCGCTGGAGCGTGAGCCGCAACTCGTCGCTACTCCAGGGCTTGGTCACGTACCGATAGATTCGGCTGAGATTGACCGCCCGCACCAGTGCATCGACGTCCGTATACCCGGTGAGGATGATCCGGATGGCGTCGGGCCTGACGTCCATCGACCGTTCCAGGAATTCGGTCCCGCTCATGTGCGGCATGCGCTGGTCGGCCACGATCACCGCCACATCGTGGGCGGCGAGCACTTCGAGGCCGCGACTGCCGCTGTCAGCCGTGATCACCTCGAAATCCTCGGCGTAGTTGAACCGGAACGATTGCAGGATGTCGGGCTCGTCGTCGACGACGAGGACGGGAAACTGCTGGTAATCGAGCGACACGCGGAGACTCCCTATCAGCCGGCCTTCGCCACGCTGTCAAGGGACCCGGGCTGTCCACGCGGGATACGGATGCGCACCGTGGCGCCTGCGGCCGGCTCGCTGTCGATGTCGATCTGCCCACCGTGCGCCGTGACGATCTGATGGCTGATCGCCAATCCGAGTCCGGTGCCGTACCCCACGTCCTTCGTGGTGAAAAACGGGTCGAAGACGTGGGCGCGCACCTCCGGTGTCATCCCCGCCCCGTCGTCACGCACGACGATCTCCACGTCGTCGCCCGCCGCCCGCGTGACGATCCAGATGTTGCCCGACTCGCCCACGGCATCGCCGGCATTCGCGAGCACGTTCATGAACACCTGGTTCATCTGCCCCGGATTGCACTCGATCGCCGGCAGGTCTCCATAGTCGCGGTGCACGGCGATGCGCCCCCGCCAGCGCGCCTCCAACAGGCGCAGGGTGGTGTCGAGCGCGTCGTGCAGGTCGACCGTCTTGCGGGTCGCTTCCCCGAGCCGCGAAAAGGTACGCAGGTCCTGGACGATCGCGGTGGTCCGCTCGGCACCACGCGCCATGATGTCGACGATTTCCTGCGCCTCGCCGAGCAACCGCTCGACCTCGCCCGACGGCGCCGCCGCCGCCCGCTCGAGCCGCCGCCGCAGCGGCGACACGCTGGTGGCGATGAAACTCACCGGGTTGTTGATCTCGTGCGCGACGCCGGCCACGAGCCGACCGAGGGAGGCCATCTTCTCCGATTGCACCAGTTGCACCTGCGCCTGCTGGAGCTCGCGCAACGCGTTCGCGAGGTCGCTGTTGGACGCCTTCAGCTCGGCCGTCCGCTCCTGCACCCGTTCCTCCAGGCTGGCGTTCAAGGCGACCAGTTCCTCGTACGACGACGCATTCTGGAGCGCGATCGCCGCCTGGTGCGCCAGCGCGCGCAGGAACGCCGCGTCTCCCGCGGTGTAGAAGAGCCCGGACCGCTTCGGCCCGGCCGTGAGCACGCCGACCAGGGCGCCGTGCAGCCAGAGCGGCACCGCGACCTCCGCCTCCAGCCCGCGCAACGCCTCGCGCACGGCGTCGGCGGTGCCGGTGCGCGCATAGCTCTCCGCACTGTCGAACACGGTGAGAACGCGGCCCGGCGAGAGCAGCGGCACCAACACATCCGGCAGCGCCGGCCCGTCGCCGTCCCCGACCTCGTAGAGCCCCTCGGGGACGCGGCCCACGAAGAGACGCGTGCGGGAGTTCGGGATTGCCCGGTCGACGCCGTTGCGCACGAGCCGCGCGATGTGCTCGCGCGTGAGCGCGGACGCGAGGTCGGCACCGACCGCCTCGAGCACCTGCGCGCTGTCGTACCGGGTCCGGAAGAACACGCGATCGACCAGCCCCTGCACGAAGATCCGCAGCGGGTTGAAGACCATCAGCACGGCCAGCGTGAAGAGGACCGGGAACGCCGCCGATCCGGTCAGGGCGCCGGGCAGCGCCAGGTTGAACAACACCACCGCCGCGACGTACGCGACGCCGACGGCGCCAGTGAGGAGCACGTAGTACGCGCCGCGCTTCACCATCGCGTCGAGCTCGAAGAGGTCGTGCTTCACGACGGCATAGGCCAGCGACAGCGGCAGCAGCCCGGTCGTCACGGCGGCGAGGTTGATCGGCACCCGCCCGCCCATGGCCGCCGACGTGACCAGCAGCGCCCCCGGCACCGCGACGCCGAAGAGCGTCGCCAGGGTGACCACGCGCACCCGCTGGCGGGCGAGCGGCGATCGACCCCGCCGGTACTCGAGCAGGAGTTGCGCGCCGAGCCAGATGCCCGCCAGGCCGAGGTACGCCATGTTGGCCTGCAGCACCGCCGAGTAGACCGCGGGGTCGTAGAGATGCAGCTGGTAGGCGATCAGCAGGACCAACGCCGGGAGGTACCCCGCGAACCGCCAGGACGACCAGCGGCGCGGCTCCGGGAAGAGCGCCGTCAACTGGAACAGCGCCGGCGCGAGCAGGGCCTCACTGGCCGCGTGCAGGCGGAAGAAGGTGGCGGGACCGTAGAGGTCCATCGCCGTCAGCAGGAAGACGCCGAAGATGCCGCCCAGCATGATGAAGGCGCGCCCCACCGCGCCGGGACGCAGCAACCAGACCACGACACCCGAGGCCAGGTAGACGAAGCCGGTCAGCAGGAAGGGGCCGAAGAGGAGCAGCCAATCGCGCACGCCGAAGCGCTGCGTGGGCAGAACGACGTCGCGCTCCGCCCCATCGCGGCCGAGGCGCCAGCGCACCGGGGTGCCGACGGGCAGCGCGGCGACCGCCGCGTAGGCCTCGCCCGTCGACGCCACGGGACGGCCGTCCATCTCTTCCACCACCCGCTGGTAGAGGTCCGGCACCGCCGAGCCCGACCAGGAGGCGAGCCCGACCGAGGCGATCACGCGGTTGTCGAGCAGCATGAAGCCCGGGAACGGCCGTCCGATCCACGCGAGCGACGTGATGGTGGTGCGGGTGGCGAGCAGGACGGCCGCGAGCCCCACCACGATGGCGCCCACTCGCACGGCACTGGACGCACGGGGCGTCGTGGGGAACGCGTCCGCCATGGTGTTCCGTCGCCCACGGACTCTAGCCCGCGGCGCGAGGACGCGCCATGCCGTCACCCGACGGGCCGGCGAGCCGCGAGCAGGCCGATCGTGGCGGCGACCGCGCAGGCGACGGCGAACGCATCGCCCAACCGGACGTAGGGCGTGCGCACATCGCTGCCGGCCACCGCCGCCATCAGCCCGCCGCGCCGCCCGACGTCGAGCGACGCCGTCACGCGCCCGTGCGGATCGACCACGGCCGAGACGCCGGTCGTCGCCGCCCGCACCAGCCAGCGATGCGTTTCGACCGCCCGGAACGTCGCCATGGCGGCGTGCTGGCGGCCCGCCACGCCCGCGCCCGGATCGAGCCAGCCGTCGTTGGAGACGTTCACCAGCAGCGCGGCGCCCTCCCCGACGGCACGCACCGCCAGCTCCGGGAAGAGGATCTCGTGACACACGGAAACGCCGATCGGCACGAAGCTCTGGAGCACGCTGGGCCCGTCGCCCGCGGCGAACTGTCGGGGATTCTCCTCCGGTGACGCGGGTGCCGCCGGCGCGAAGGGATTGGCCTCGGCGAACAGCACCAGGCGCTGTTTGTCGTACGCGCCGCCGTTGCGACCTGCCGCCGTGATCAAGCGCACGCTGTTGTAGCTCCGACCGCCGGCATGGCGGGGACCGCCGAACAGCAGGTCGGCGCCGTGCCGCCCGGCGATCGCCGCGAGGTGGACGGCCAGCCCCGGCTCGAGTTCCAGGTAGCGCGGCACGGCGTTCTCGGGCCACACGACGAGCGCGACCGGCGGGTCGCCGACGATCTCGTCGGTGGCCCGGGTATGCTCGAGCACCTGCTGGTCGGTATAGGCGCGCGTCCACTGCGCGGCCGGCGCCACGTTGGTCTGCACCACCGCCACCCGGCGGTCTGGCGCGGGCAACGGCCGCCCGATCGCCAGCGCGCCGGCCAGACCTGCCACGCCGACCAGCGCCCCGGCGAGCGCGAGCGGAATCGGCCCCGCGTCCCTCCACCGCAGCAGCGTCACCGCGAGCGCCGCGTTCACCAGAGCGACCAGGAAGGACACGCCGTACACGCCGGTGACCGCGGCGACCTGCAGGAGCGCGATCTGCGCGTGCTCGGCGTAGCCGAGCAGCCCCCACGGCTGCCCGAGCAGGCGCCCGCGGAGCAACTCCGTGGCGACCCAGGCCGCGGCGATGGCGAGCGCGGCCGGCACGGGCGAGAGCCCCCGCAACAGGCGCGCGGCGCAGGCCGCGAAGACGGCGAACGGCGGCGCCCAGAACAGGATCGCATAGACCGTCGCGCCGGCCAGGCCGACGGCCAGTGGCAGCGCGAAGAAGCGCGCCAGGGCGGGCGCGAGCCAGCCCGCGCCGAGCGCGTAGGAGTATGCGACGCCGGCCAGCGCGCCGATCATCCCCGCCCGGCCGGACGACCGGCCGTCGACGGCCGCCAGCAGCGGGACCAGCGCCACGAAGGCGAACGCGGGCAGGTCGTGCGGCGGGAACGCGAGGCGGTAGCACCACGCCCCGACTCCGAGGGCGAGGGTCGTCCGCAGGGCGGACGCGGCGCCGCCGCTCACGGGTGCATCCGCGGGAAGACCACCCGCGGCCGCACGAGCATCACCAGCGCCGGCAGCACGGTCACCGCCGCCAGCGACGCCAGCACCATCAGCAGGGCGGTCAGCCCGCCCAGGTGGACCCACGGCTTGAACCCGGAGAGCGCCAGCACGAGATAGCCCAGCGCCACGGCGGACGACACGAAGAAGATCGCCGTGCCCGAGGTGACCAGCGCCCGCCGGACGCCGTCGGCGAGCGACGCGTCGATCAGTTCCTCGCGCAGACGGAACAGCAGGTAGATGGCGAAGTCGGCGCCGATGCTGACGCCCATCGCGAGCACCGCCGTCGTCGACATGCTGAGCCACATCCCGCTCCACCCCATCACCCCGACGGTGATGCCGAGGGCGACCGCGAGCGGCAGCAGCACCAGGACCCCGCCCGTCACCGACCGGAGCGCGAGGGCGGAGAGCAGGAGGATGATCGCGGCCACCTGCGCGACGTTCCGGATCTTCTCCCGCACCACCACGGCGTTGAGCGCCGCCTGCGCGCCGAGCGACCCGCCGGCGATCCCGACACGCACGGGCAAGCCACGGAAACGTTCGGCCACGAAAGCGCGCGTGTCGCGGAACAGCCGCTCGGCGAAAGCCGCCTCGTCGGACTTGCTGTAGGCCAGGACCGCGCCGCGCCGGTAGCCGGCATCCACCAGACCGCTCAGATCGTCGGGCCCCGACATGGCGTAGAGGAACAGGTACTGGCCGGCGAGTCGCCGGGTGGCGGGCACCGAGCCGGCCGTCCCGTCGTCGCGCATCACCGCGTCGATCCGCGTCAGATGGTCGACCACCGACTCGGTGTGGCCGATCTCGGGGAAGCTCGTCAGGAACCGTTGCAGGTCGGCGATCGCCCGCAGCACGTCGGGCTCCTGGAGCACGCCGTCCTCGTCCCCCTCGACGAGCAGCCGGAGGGTGGACGTGCCGGCGAAGTGCCGGTTCACCACCGCATCGTCGCGCCGGATGCGGCCGCTCTCGGGGAAGAGCCCCCGCAGGCTGTTGTCGACCGCCAGGAAGCGCGCGCCGGGCAGCGCCAGGCCTACCGAGACCGCCGCGACCGCCAGCACCGCCGCGGGGCGTCGCACCACCACGTCGGCGAGCCGCCGGAGCGCGGCAGCGAGCCAGCGGTCCTCCCCCGCGCGCAGCCGCTCCCGCTGGCGCGGCGCAGGCAGAAGTGCCCGGACGGCCGGGATGAAGGTCATCTCGATCACGAGCGCGCTCAGGATGCCCGCCGCCATGAGGAGGCCGAACACCCGCACGCTGGTCACGTCGAAGGTCGCCAGCGAGGCGAAGCCCGCCGCGGCGATCACCCCGGCCGTGACCATCACGGGGCCGACGTGCGCCACCGACGACGCCACGGCCGCGCGCGAGTCGCCGACGACGGCGAGTTCCTCGTAGTAGCGCTTCAGGATCTGCACGGCATGGCCCGCGGCGACCGCCAGGATGGCCACCGGCGTGATGGCGCTCCACGTGTCGAGCGGCAGGCCGAGCCAGCCCATGAAGCCGAGCGCGCAGATGACGCTCAGAACGGCCGTCACGAGCGGGAGGACCATGGCCTGCCAGGTCCGGAACGCTTCGTAGTGCACCAGGCCGATCACCAGCAGCGCGAACGGAAAGAGGACCTGCATCTGGGCCGCTGCCCGATCGAGCGCGGCGACGATCACCGGCCCCCCCGCCAGGACGACGTCGGTCAGCGCATCGCGCTCGGGTGCGACGATGGCCTCGAGGCGTTCTTGCAATTGCGGCCCCTGCGCGTCGGTCGGGAAGTCGGCCACCACCGCCGCGGCCCCGCCGTCGGCCGACACCAGCGTGCCGACGAGACGAGGGTCGGCCACCACATCGGCGCGCAGGCGGGCCAACGCCGCCTGGTCGTGGGGCACCTCGCGCATGAACGGCCGGACGTCGAGATCGCCGTCGACGAGGCCAATCCGCTTCACCCGCTCCGCCGCCAGGCTCCAGACCGCGCCACGATCCAATTCCGGCATCGCCGAGACGGCCGCCGTAATGCGCGACACCTTCCCGAGCACCTCGGGCGTGAAGGCGTCGCCGCCGCGCGGGACGATCCCGATGACGACCGCCGCCCCGCCGCCGAACAGCCCGTTGATCCGATTGTAGACCTGCACGTACGGGTGATCCTGGGGCAGCTGGGCATCCTCGCGGACACTCAGCCGCAGGCGAAGCGCACCCAGCCCGAGAGCGGCGGCAACGGCGAGCACGCCGGCCACGAACGGGACCGGGTGGCGGACCACCAGATCGCCCCACCGGCGAGACAACCGGGGTCGGGCCGTCGTCATCCTGCGCCCTGGTATGACCGGATGGGGCGGCACGTCAATCATTCGCTACCGATTGAGCGCTCTTGCCGGGCGCGGCCGCACCGGTGTAGACCGCCGGCCCATGGCAAACGAACGACAGCGCGAGTTGCGCCGCCGCCGCAAGCGCCGGCAGGAACGGGTGAAGGTGCGCCGGCGCGAGCAGGCGAAAGAGCTGCGGCGACAGCGCGCCGCGAAGAAATCCTGACGGGGGCTACAGTCCCCGGCGCGCCCGCAGGTCGTCGAGGGCCTGGGCGCCACGCTCCCACAGGAGCAGCCGGGCCCACACGGGCCGCCAGAGCCCCGAGGTTTCGGCGAGCCGCCCGCCACGCGGCTGGCGGGCGACGGTTCCATCCAGGAACGAGAACTCGTCGAGCAACGCCGCCGCCGGCGAGTCGGAGAAGAAGGGCTCCGTCTGGTTCTCCGCTTGCGGCAACCGGCGGATGCGGCGCTCGTCGACCCGCTTGCCCTCGATCGCTTCCCAGGCGAGCGCCGCGCCGTCGTAGTACCGCATGACGCTCCGCAAGTCGGTGACGACGTCGTCAGGCGCGCTGCCGCGGGCCGCGAGCGTCTCGATCTCCCGGCGCACGCGCAGGGTGGCCTCGCGGTAGGTCAACAAATCGCTTGGCGGATGGTCGAGCGGGGCCAGCGCCGCGAGAGCGCCCACCACGCCCTCGACCGACACCGCCGTCTCCGGCGGTAGCGGCGGCGCGGGAGGCGGCACGGCCGCCGAGCGCGGCGGCTCCGCGGCGGGTGACGGCGACGCGGCGGGCCTGGGCGCGCGGCCGCCGCCAGGAGGGGAGGCGGGTCCCGGCGGGGTCTCGCGCGCCAGCGCCGGGACGCTCCAGGTGGACGCGCCGAGAACCAACGGCACATCGGCACCGCCCCGGCGCACCAGGACCAGGAGCGCCTTGCCATCGTCGCGTGCCTTGCGGACCGCGCGCGCCCACTGCGCGCAGTTGCCCGGCACCACATCGTTGACCTGCAGGACGAGGTCGCCGGCGAGGAATCCGGCGCGCACCGCGGCGGACGCCGGGCTCAGCGCCGCGACGGCGACGGACCCGTCGCGAATGCCGACGGCGACTCCGGTGACTTCGCGCCCTTCGTCGCACGCTTCGCTCGCCCACGCCGCGGGCGCGACGGCAAGCGCCGCGGCGAGCATCAGCCAGAGACCGCGCGCCATGCGTCCTCCACCCGCGCCCGCAGCTCCGCGAGCGTCCCATCGTTCTCGATGACCCGCGTCGCGCGGCGCGCCCGTTCCGCGTTCGACATCTGCACGGCGAGGCGCTGGCGGACCTCGTCCGGCGTCATGCCACGCGATGCGGCGACCCGTGCCACGGCGGTCTCGGGCTCGACGAGCACGACCCACACCTCGTCGAAGAACTGCCACCCCGCCTCCATGAGCACCGCCGCCTCGATCACGATGGGCGTGGCGCGGGGCAGCGCCTGGGCCGCCAGCAGCCAGTCGCGTATCGCCAGTCCGATCAATGGATGCGTGATGGCGTTCAGACGCCGGAGCGCGGCAGGATCCGCGAACACCCGGGCGCCAAGCGCGCGACGGTCGATGGTGCCATCGGGCGCGACGACCTCGGAGCCGAAGGCCTCGGTCACTTGACGGAAGCCGTCGGTGCCGGGCCGGTAGACCGCGTGCCCGACCTTGTCGCTGTCGAGCACGTCCGCACCCAGCTCGGCGAGCATCGCAGCCACCGTACTCTTGCCGGAGCCGATGCCGCCGGTGAGACCGATCACCCGGCGTGAGGTCATCGGCGCGGTCGGTAGCCGAATCCCCCGCGCAAGTCGAGGCTGGCGCGGCACCGCCCGGCGTGCGATGCCGCTGGCGATGCGGGGGGCGAGCGCGACCGATCGCTTCGAGCTGGTGGTCGAGGTGCCCGGCGTGCGGCGAGTCACCGCCGAGGCGGTGGTGCCCCCGACCCGCACCGGCCGCCGCGCCGTCCCCGTGATCCTCGCCCACGGCGCGGGCACCGACCGCACGCACCCCTCCTTGTGCGGCATCCGCGACGGACTCGTCGCCGCGGGCTGGCCGACGGTGCTGTTCAACTTCCCGTATCGCGAAGCGGGTCGGCGCGCCCCGGACACCCGACCGATCCTCGAGCGCACGTGGCACGCCATCCTCGGCGCCGTGCGGGCGGAGGCGCGCCTCGGACGGGCCGCGCCCGTGATCGGTGGCCGCTCGATGGGCGGCCGCATCGCGACGCACGTGGCGGCCGACGGCGCCCACACCGCCGGGCTGGTGCTGCTGGGGTTTCCGCTCCACCCGGCCGGCCGGCCCGGCACGGACCGCGCCGCGCATCTGGGCCGTGTCACCGCCCCGATGCTCTTTGTCCAGGGCACCCGAGACGCGCTCGCCGACCCCGCGCTGCTCGTCGGGGTGCTCCGCGCCCTGCCGCGTGCCAGCGTCCACTGGCTGCCCGACGCCGACCATGGCTTCCGGGTCACGCGCCGGGCGGGTAGGACCAACGAGCAGATTCGGGCCGAGGCGGTGGCCGCGACGGTCGCATGGCTCGACGCCCTCGCCGATTGACAGACCCGGGGCCGCGAGCGAGGATTCCGGGCTCATGCCGTCGCCACTCCGGGGTGCCGCCCTCGCGGTGCTCGCCGCGCTGATCCCGCTGTCCGTCGCCCTCGCCAGCGGGGACGACCTCGCCTCGCAGGCCATTCGGGAATGCGACCAGGGTCGCGATGCCACCGAGCGGGAAACCCGCAAGCAGCACTTCACGCGCGGCGAGGTGCTGGCCGAGCGGGCCGTGGCCGCCGACGACCGCAATGCGCAGGCCCACTTCGCCGTGGTCTGCAACCTCGGCGAAACCCTGCGGCTGGACGGCGAGAAGATCACCTCCGTGTTCGCGCTCCGCCGTCTCATGACCGAGCTCGATCGCACGCTCGAGCTGGATCCGAGCCACCTCCAGGCGATGGCCACGAAGGGGAACCTGCTCATGCGGCTGCCCCGCATGCTCGGCGGCAACGCGCAGGAAGGCGAGCAGCTGCTGCGCGAGGTCGTCCGCCGGGACGACACCGCGTTCACGTCCCGCATCGTCCTGGCCAAGACCTACGACCAGCGCGGCCGGCGCGACGAGGCGCTCCAGCTCGCCACACGCGCGATGCAGATCGCCCGTGAGCGGGGCCATGCCGACAAGGTCGCCGAGGCGCAGGCCACGCTCGACCAGGTCGGCGCGCCGCGCTGACCGCCCGCCCGATGGCCGTGCTGTCGCCCGCGGCACGCGCCGCTACCCTGGCCGCGCTCCCCGGGGCGGACCTGGACCTTCTCGTCATCGGCGGCGGCATCACCGGCGCCGGCATCGCCCGCGACGCCGCGCTGCGCGGTCTGTCAGTGGCGCTGGTCGAATCCGTCGACTTCGCCGCCGGCACGTCCAGCCGCAGCTCGAAACTCATCCACGGTGGCGTCCGCTACCTCCAGCAAGGCGACATCGCGCTGGTCCGCGAAGCGGCCAGCGAGCGCACCAGTCTGCGGCGGATCGCGCCGCACCTGGCCGACACGCTCCTCATGGTCATGCCGACCTACGGGCGCGGCATGCACCTCAAGCTCGGCGCCGGACTGTGGACGTTCGAGAAGATCGCGTCGGTCGAGTCGGACGAGCGACATGCCATGTGGGGACGCGACGAAGCACTGGCGGAAGAACCGTGCCTCGCGCCCGCCGGGCTGTTTGGCGCCGCCGCGTTCGTGGAATACCTGACCGACGACGCCCGCCTGGTGCTGGCGATGATCGCCGGCGCGGCGGCCGCCGGCGCGCACTGCGCGAACCACGCCGAGGTCGTGGCGATCGAGCCGGGCCTGGCCCGCGTGCGTGACGCGCTCACCGGCGAGACGATGCCGGTCCGGGCACGCATGCTGGTGAATGCGGCGGGGCCTTGGGTGGAGGAGATCTGGCGACGCGGCGGCGTCGCCAGCCGGCGGGGCTTGCAACTGACCAAGGGCGTCCACTTGGTCGTCGACCACGCCCGCCTGCCGTTGCGGCACGCCGTCGTGATGCAGGCGCGCGACAAGCGCTCCGTGTTCGCCGTGCCGCGCGACGGCATCACCTACCTCGGCACCACCGACACGTTCGTCGACGGACCGGCGCTGCACCCCACCGTCACCACCGACGACGCCGACTACCTGCTCGACGCCGCCAACCGCACGTTCGCGGGCGCGCCGCTCGCGCGCCGCGACGTGCTGGCCGCATGGGCCGGCATGCGCCCGTTGCTGCGGGAGGACGGCAAGGCGCCGTCGGAGATCTCGCGCAAGGACGAGATCCTGATCGACGAGGCGACGGGGTTGGTGTCGATCGCGGGCGGCAAGCTCACCACGGCTCGTCGCATGGCCGAGCGCGTCGTCGACCTGGTGTACGCGCGCCTCGGCCGGAAGTCGCCACCGTGCCGCACCGGCGAGGTGACCCTGCCCGGCGGGGAGACCGGGGGGCCAGACCCGAAGGCCTTGGCCCGCCGCCTGCCGCAGCTGGACGCCACGGCCGCCACGCGGCTGCATCGCCTCTACGGGGCGGCGACCACACGCATCCTCGCGCGCATCGACGCGACGCCGGCCGCCGGCGAGACGGTGCCCGGCCTCCCGGGCGTGTTGCGCGCCGAACTCGAGCACGTGCTGGACGAAGAGATGGCGCTCACGCTGGAAGACCTGCTCGAGCGCCGGACGCGATGCCTCTCCTTCGACCACCGGCAGGGCTTGGACGGCGTCGAGGCAGCCGCGGGGATCGCCGCTCCGCGGCTCGGCTGGACCGCCCCCCAGGCCACGGCCGAGATCGCCGCCTACCGCCGCGTGGCGGAGGGACTGAGGAGTTTCACATGAGCCAGATCGGAGACGCACTCCGCAGCGAGCTGGGCGCCGACCGCGTCCTCGAGGACCAGGAGGCACTCGACGCGCACCGGACCGACTACTGGATCCTGGCGCACCTGCGGGCGCGGCAAGGCCGGCTCGGGGCGGGCCCCGCGTGCGTCGTGCGGCCGCGCAGCACGGTGGAGGTGGCGACTGCGGTGCGAGTCGCGCAGCGGCATGGCGTCGCCGTCGTGCCGTACGGCGGCGGTTCGGGCGTGCTGGGCGGCGCCGTCCCCCCGGCCGGGTCGATGGTGATCGACCTGTGCGGCATGAATCGCCTGCTGGCGCTCGACGAGACGGCCCTGGTCGCCAGCGCCGAGGCCGGGCTGCTCGGCGGCGAATACGAGCGCCTCATCACGGCGCGTGGCTACACCACCGGCCACTACCCGCAGTCGATCGAGCGGGCCACGCTGGGCGGCCTCGTCGCCACGCGCTCGGCCGGACAGTTCTCGACCAAGTACGGCAACATCGAGGATCTGCTCCTCGGCCTGGAAGCGGTCCTGCCCAGCGGCGACGTGATTCGGCTGCCCGTGGTGCCGCGGGCCTCCACCGGCCCGTCGTTGCGCGAGCTGTTCCTCGGCAGCGAGGGCGCCTTCGGGATCGTCACCGAGGTGACGCTGCGGATATTTCCACTGCCGGAGCGACGGGCGGTCGCGAGCTTTGCGCCGCGCGACATGGCCGCCGGGCTCGACGCCATCCGCCGCGTGCTGCGAGCCGGCTGGAAGCCGGCGGTCGTCCGCCTCTACGACCAGACCGAGACGGCGCGGACGTTCAGCCAGTGGGCGCCGGCCGACGCCTGCCTGCTGTTGGTCGTCTGCGAAGGGCCGGCGGCGCTGGTGGCGGCGGAACTGGACGCGGTCGTGGCGACGGTCGGGGACGCCCCCGCGCTCGGCGACGCGCCGGTGGAGCATTGGCTGTCGCACCGCAACGAAGTGCCGTCGTGGGACCTCTTCCTCGATCGCGAGATAATGGTCGACACGATCGAGATCGCGGCCACCTGGGATCGGGTGGGCGCGCTCTACGACGGCGTCGTCGCGGCGCTGCAGGGCGTGCCCGGCATGCTGATGGCCAGCGCGCACAGCTCGCACAGCTACGTGCAGGGCACCAACCTCTACGTCACGTTCGCGATGAAGCCCGAGGACTTCTCCCAGGCGGAAGCAGGCTACCTGCAGGCGTGGACCGCCGTGATGGAGGCGACACTAGCCGGCGGGGGCACCATCGCGCACCACCACGGCATCGGGCGCCTGCGCGTGCCCTGGTTGGAGCGCGAGCTGGGCGGCGCATACCCGGTCCTGCGCGCACTCAAGCGCGCGCTCGACCCCGCAGGGATCATGAATCCCGGCACGCTGCTCGCCGTGTCATGACTCCGGCCGGCGCAGGCGTCGTGCGTCCGGCGCGTCGCCCCGCTGGCTGGACGGCGCCGGGCCCGCCGCCCGCGGCGCCCGCCGGTCGCCCGGAGCTGTGGCCGGGGCCGGGCGAGGACCTCTGCCACCTGGCGGGCGACTGGCGCATCCTGCAGCTCGTGCGCGGCCATCGCTGGTCGCTCGACGACCTTGCCACCGCGTGGTTCGCCGCGGAGATCGTGGCGGACGCGCCGCCACGACGGTTCGCCGACCTGGGGTGCGGCATCGGCGCCGTGCTCCTGCTGCTCGCCTGGCGATTCCCCGACGCGCGCGGGGTCGGCGTCGAGGCGCAGGACGTCAGCGTCGGCCTGGCGCGCCGCTCCCTGGCCTGGAACGGCGCCGACCGCCGCTGCACCGTACGACACGGCGACCTGCGCGATCCGGCGCACATGCCGGAGGGCGCGACGTTCGACCTCGTGACCGGCACACCACCGTACCTGCCGGTCGGGTCCGCGCTCGCCTCGACCCGCGCGCAGTGGGCCGCCTGCCACCTGGAGTACCGCGGCGGGATCGACGCCTACTGCAGGGCTGCGGCGCGCTTGCTGGCGCCCAGCGGCCGCTTCGTCGCCTGCGCGGGCGGCACGCAGCACGCCCGCGTCGAACGCGCCGCGGACGCAGCCGGCCTCGTTCCGATCCGCCGGCGCGACGTCGTGCCGCGCGACGGCAAACGGCCGCTGTTCGCGCTGTGGGCCTTCGCCCGCGCAGCCGCTGGCGCCTGTCGGATCGACGAGCCGCTGGTCGTCCGCGATGCCGCCGGACGCTGGACCGGGGCGTTCCGCGCCGTGCGCGCCGCCATGGGCATGCCGGCGTGACGCGCGACGCCGCAGGGACGGCCGGCATCGACGTCGGCGCCACGCTCTGCAAGTTGGCGCTCCGCCGCAACGGCTGGGAGACGGTCTCCTGTCCGTCCGCCGACCTGGACGCGGCGCGCGGGGTGGTGGAGCGGTGGCGGCCCGCCCGCATCGTCGCCACCGGCGGGGGCGCGGATGCGCTGGGCGACACCGTCGCCGGCGTGGCCGTCGCGCACGTGTCGGAGTTCGAAGCCTGGGCGCGCGGCGCCCCGATTCTAGCGCACGAGGAGGGGCTCGAGCTGCCGGCGCGCCATCTGCTGGTGTCGCTCGGCACCGGCACGTCGGTGCTGTCGCTCGACGACGGCCGCGTCGGGCGTGTCGGTGGCACCGCGCTCGGCGGCGGCACGGTGATGGGGCTGGGCCGCCTGCTGCTCGGGGTCGAGTCGTTCGCCGAGCTGGCGGCGCTGGCACAACGTGGCGATCGGCGCACCGTCGACCTGCTGGTGGGCGACGTCTACCGCGGCGACGGCGCCCCGCTCTTGCGCGACCTCACCGCGGCGAGCTTCGCCAAGCTCGACTCGCGCCGCCCCGAGGACCTGGCGCACGCGCTCATGGGCCTGGTCGGCGAGAACGTCGCGCTCTTGTGCGGCGGCTTCGCGCGCGGGCTCACCATCGCCGGCGTGCTGTACTGCGGCTCCACGCTCGCCCACAACCCGGCGCTACGCGCGATCGTCGCCGAGATCACCACGCTCTTCGGCCACCAGCCGTGGTTCCTCGAGCGCGGCGCCTTCTGCGGCGCGGTGGGAGCGGCCGCCTCATGACGGACGACCAGCACCGCCCCCCACCACACCTACACGCGCCGGCGCACTGGCAGGCCGTCCTCGCGGTGCTGGCGCTGGGTGCGATCTTCGGGCTGGTCTGGAGCCAGATTTCGATGCGCCTCGGCGTCGGCATCGCCGCCGTCCTGATCATCGCGGTGGTGGCGGGCGTGATGTCGCGGCACCGACGGCTGACCGGCCTCGGGCGCGGGTCGATGCTTGCCGTAGCCAGCGTCGCCACCCTCGCCCTGGCGGCGGGCGTGGTGCTCGTGGTCGGGCTGCTGATCGGCGCGTCGTGGACGTTGGCCGCACGCGCCACCGCATCGCCGGCGAGGCTGCTCGGGTCCGCCGCCCTGATCTGGCTGTCGAACGTGCTGGTGTTCGCGCTCTGGTATTACGAGGTCGACGGTGGTGGCCCGATGGAGCGACACCAGGGACTCTACGACAGCCGGGACCTGGTCTTTCCGCAGCATCAGCTCGAGCCGGCGACCCAGCTATGGGCGCCGCAGTTCGTCGACTACCTCTTCCTCGCGTTCAACAGCAGTACGGCGTTGAGCCCCACCGACACCCTCGTCCTGTCGCGCCGCATGAAACTGCTGATGATGTGCCAGGCGCTGATCTCGCTCACGGTCCTCGCGGTGGTTGCGTCGCGGGCGGTGAACGCGCTGGCCGGTCCCACCTGACGCGCTGCGCGCGCGGTTCCGGCTCCCCCCGGGCACGCTCACGTTACGCGTGAGCTCGGGCCGGGTCAGCCTGCCGTCGCTTGGCACGTTTCCCGACGATTCCCCGCTGACCGCCTTGGCGCCAGTGTCGATCCCGATCCAGAACGGGCGGAATCGACGTTTCGCCTACCGGCCGCCACAGTCGACTCCGAACGGCACCATCGTCAACGGCGGCGGCGTCGAGGTCTTCGACCCGGAGGGCAAGCGGCTGGCGGTGGCAGGCTCGCAGTCGAAACCCTGAGCCGGCGGCGCGGGGTTCGGTCGCTCTCACCGATCGCCGGCCGACCACGCCGGCGGCGGCAGCGTCAGCATGCCGAGCGTCACGGCGCCGCCTTCGCGGGCGTGATCGAGCACGCGCATCACCAGCCCGTAGTCGGCGTCGTCGTCGGCGTCGAAGAACAGCACGTGGTCGTCGCGGGCGGCGAACATGCGCCGCAGCCGCGCCGGCAGCTCGTCCCCCGTCACGTCGACACCGTTGACGCGCATGGAGCCGTCGCGAGCCACGCGCAGGACGAGCGGCTGATCGTCGGCCAGCGACACCTGCTCCACCTCCTCGGTGCGCTCGGCGGGGGTGTGGACCCAGAAGGTCTTCGTCAGCAGCGGCGTGATCACCATGAAGGTGATGAGCAGCACCAGCACGACGTCCACCAGCGGCGTGACGTTCATCTGCGGGACGATGTCGTCGTCCGGCGCCGGTCCGGTCGTGAACCCCATCCGCGTCAGGCCTCGTCGTCGTGGTGGTGGTGGTGGCGCTCGCCGACGAGCAGCGCGACGCCCGGAAAGCCGATCTTCTGCGCCAGCGCGCAGAGCGCCCGGATGCGGCCGTAGCTCGCGCGTTCGTCGCCCCGGACGGCCAGCCGCCGCTGCGGATCGGCTTCGTGCGCCGCCTGCAGCGCCGCGAGCGCGTCGGGCTCGTCGTACCGCCGGCCGTCGATCCAGAGGTCGCCCGTCGCCGCGACGGTGACCTTGAGCGCGTCGCTCCCCGTCGCCGCCACGGGATCGGGGTGGGCGACGCCGGGCAGCTCGACCGGCACGTCCTGCTCGAGGCGCGGCGCGACCACCATGAAGATGATGAGCAGCACCAGCACCACGTCGACCAGCGGCGTGACGTTCATCACCGGCTGGACGGTGGCGGTCAGGTCAGGCTTCCCGGTCACGACACGCGACTCCGCGGGGCGACCGCCTCGCCCCAGCGTTCCACCTTGTCGACCAGCCGGCCGGCGGCGTTGGCGAGCGTTAGCTGGTCGCGGGAGATTTGCGTGGTCAGGTAGTTGAAGGCGAGGACGGCGGGGATCGCGACCGCCAGGCCGAGCGCCGTCACGACCAGCGCCTCCGCGATGCCGGCCGACACCGCCGATAGGCCGCCCGAGCCGGTGTCGGCGATGCCGCGAAAGGCGGTGACGATCCCGAGCACCGTGCCGAGCAGCCCGACGAAGGGCGCGACCGACCCGACGGAGGCGAGGAGTGGCAAGCCGCGCTTCAGGTCCGCC
The DNA here is from genome assembly GCA_963851365.1 of uncultured delta proteobacterium. Lineage (GTDB taxonomy): Bacteria > Desulfobacterota > Binatia > DP-6 > DP-6 > CAVQLX01. Next base: position 271,642 of record CAWKPA010000006.1, read on the forward strand.
ACCTGCTCGTCGATGCGGCGCTGCAGCTCGCGGCGCATGCTCTCGACGGGTGCGAGTCCATCCCCGTCGAGCCCGCCCCGCGCGTCGCGGTACATGGCGAGGCCGTAGCGCGCGAGCCGCGCCAGGTGTCCGCCGTCGAGCCGCTCCGCCTCCGCCAGCACGGCGGCGATGGTCCCGGGCCGCAGGTCGCGGATCGCGCCGGCAGCGAAGGCGCGCGAGTCCCGGCGGGACCGGGCGATCGCCCAGAGGCGCTCGACGAACACCGCCAGCGACGCCACGCCCATCACCAGGAGGACGGACACGACGGTGATCGCCGGCCATCCGAGATGCGTCCAGACCTCGGTCCACTGCATGTGCGATTCTCTCCTTCAGCCGGCCAGCTTGAACGGGATTCGGACCTCCCGGTAGACGGCGATGGGCCGGCCGTTCAAGCGCGCCGGCTCGTAGCGCCACGACTTGACGGCGGCGACGGCGGCGCTCGCAAACGGCTCCTCGCCTTCGACGACCCGCACGTCACCGACCGTCCCGTCGGCAAAGATGACGAGCTTCAGGATCACGGTGCCGCTCTTGCGTGCGGCGCGAGCGTCGGCCGGATACTCCGGAACCTTGCTGCCCGGCAGCAGGCGCGGCGCCTGGGCACCGCTGGGCAGGTCGATTGCGCCGCCGGGCGTGCCACCCGCAACCCCGCCGCGCGCGACGCCGCCTTCGAGGCCTGCGGCATCGCCCCGGCCGGGCTCCCCGTACACCGCGACGCCCTTGTCCTTGGCGGGGTCGGCCTCAGGGGGCACGGCGGTCGGCATCGTCCGGGGCGCGCGGAACTCCCTCGGCGGAGGCGGCGTGTCGAGGCGACGGACCTTCTGCTCCGGGCGCACCACGGGCGCGGCGGCGGCGGGGGGCGCCCGTACGACGGGTTTGGACGCCGGCGCCGGAATCGGTTTGGGTCGAGGCGGCTCCGGTTTCGCCGGCGGCGGCTTCGGCGCCTTCGGCACGGGCGGCGGCGCCGGCGGCGCCACCGGCACGGGAGGAGGCGCCACCGTAGGAGGAGACGGCGGTGCGGGCTTCGGCACCTGCTCGACGAAATCCAGCCGGTCGGCAAAGGTCACGTCGATCTGGCGCTCGCGCGACGGCACGAGTCGCACCGGCAGCGCCAGCAAGAGGGCCAAGGTCGCGACGTAGCACACGAGCGCGATGCTCGTCGGGCCGAGCCACCGCCGCGCCACGCCGGCCGCGCCGTCATAGAGGTCGAAGCCGTTCGCGCCGCTCGCCACCCGATCCTCAGAAGGTGGCCCGCAGGCCCCCGGAGATGCCGACGCCTGGGAGCGGCGCGATGTCCTTCAGGAACGATGTCGCCTCGCGCGCCGTCGTGTCGTTCAGGTTGTTGCCCCTGAGCAGCAGGTCCCAGCTCACCGGCCCCGTCTTCAGATTGTAGGTGAGCCACATGTTCAACATCGTGTAGCCGGCGGTCGGGATCGACGTCGGCGCCGTGGGGAGCCCGCCCGGCGCGAGCCGGTTCTGCGCGTTCGCGTGGACGATCTCGACCCCCGCCTGCAGCGCCTTCCATCCATACGAGAACCGCGAGCGGAACCGGAAGGGCGGAATGAAGGGCAGCCCGTCGCCGGTGTCGCGGTTGCGGGTGTAGACGTAGTCCGCGCCCAGCTCGAGGTCCACGGTGTGGCCGGCCCGTTCGAACAGCCGGGTCGTCGCCCCCGCTTCGCCGCCGGCAAAGTCCGCCGGCACGTTGCGGAAGTCGTAGACCTGCAGCTCGCCGTCATCCAACGGCACCGACTCCGGTGTGGGCTCGAGCGCGATGAAGTTGGTGTAGCGGTTGTAGAAAAGCGTCACGAACCCGGTGACGCGCCCCGCCGTGCGGCGGGCGGACAGATCGATGCCGAGCGACCGCTCGACGTCGAGGTCGCGATCGCCGCGCTCGAACGCCGCCGTCGCGAGGTGCGGGCCGTTGGCGTACAGCTCCTGGTAGTTCGGCGCGCGCGACGTATAGCTCAGCGACAGTCCCAGCGGCCAGTGCTCCACCGGTTCGTACACCACCCCGGCCGCGCCGCTGCCGGTGACGAACGAGCGCGAATCCGCGGGTCCGAACTGCGGGTCGGCTTCGGCGTCGACGCTGGCGACGTCGAAGCGGCCGCCGAACTGGTAGCGCAGCGGCCCACGCACCGCTTCCTCGAACACGAAGCCCGACGTGAGGCGCGTCGTCGTCTTCGGCAGGAACGCCTCCTCGCCCAGCGCCGAGAAATCGAAGCCGATCGTCTCGATGCCGAATGCGCCCTCGAACGGGCCGACCTTGTCGTGGATGGCGTCGATGCGCCCGTTCCATCCACGGTTCTCGAACATCGTCCCCGGCTCGGTGCCCTCGAACTCGGTGTGCTCGTAGTCGGTGAGACCGAGCTTGTACTTGATCGACGTCACGTGCGGGAGGACGTCGAAGAAGCCGCCGGCGACGTCGAGACGCTTCTGCCGCAGGTCGATCGTGACGTCGGGCTCCGCGACGGTGCCGTAGTCGGAGTGGAACCAGGACGGCGAGAAACCAATGTAGCCCTTCCCCCAGACGTACGAGAAGCCGCCCGCGCCGGACTGGGTGGCGGACTGGCTGTTCGGCAAGCGTCCGTTCGGTTCCCGTTGGCCCGGCGGCAGCGGCTCGAGCGCGCGCAGTTCCGGCGAGCGCGCAAAGCCGGGGATGGCTACGTCCTTCGTGTCACGCCCGACGCCGTTCACGTGGAAATTGAACCCGTTGCGGCCGCCTTCGATCACACCCGCCCCGCCCCACTCCGAGCTGGCCGAGTTCCAGCGCGGCTCGAGCTTCGTGGTGATGCCCTCCAGCCGGACGTCGGGGATGCGGCCGTCGATCGCGTTCACCACGCCGCCGATGGCCGCCGAACCGTAGAGCAGCGCGCCCGGCCCTCGGACGATGTCGATGCGCTTCACGGCGATGGGATCGATGGCGACGGCATGGTCCGGGCTCGCCCCGGACGCGTCCAGCAGGCTGACGCCGTTGTTGAGGATGCGGATGCGCTCGCCGCCCTGGCCGCGGATGATGGGACGGCTCGCGTTCGGCCCGAAGTACGTCGAGGACACGCCGGGCTGCCGCGACAACGTTTCGCCCAGGGTGCGCTGCTCCTGCACCCGCAGCTGCTCGCCGGTCACCACGTCGGCGGGCGTTGCCAGGTCGGAGAGGGAGCGCGGCAGCGGCGTCGCCGTCACCGTCACTTCGTCGTAGCTGGATTGCGTCCCGCTCCGCTCCTCGACGTCTTTGGTGTTGCGTTCGATGGGGCTCTCGGGCGCCGGCTCGCCGGCGGCGGGGGTGGTGAACGTCAGGGAACAGAGGGCGCTGAGCACGAGAGCCCGAGCCCTCGACGTACGTGATCGCATGGTCGTGCCTCCGGTCCAGGCCGCCGGGTATCCGGCGAGGCGTGACGTGCCCGCCGCGACTCGTCCGCGGCGGGCAAAGCGACGAGCGCGCGCGGGGCGCGTTCGTCACGGGCGGCGTTCCGTCAGAGGACGACGGGAACCGGGGGGGCACGACCGCGGGGCGCGGGGCGCGCGATCGAGGCCACCGCCAACGCCTCCGCCGGAGCGGCCAGCGGGCGCGACGCGAGGGGCACGGGCACGGCGATCGGCGTGGCGCCCACCGCCGGCGAATAGTGCACCACGATGCACGTGGCACAGTCCCGGGCGGGGTCCAGGCTCGCGTGATGATGCTCGCCGAACGCCAAGGGAAGCCCGATGAACGCGAGCAGCGCGAGCACGCCGAGCAGGCGGGCGCGGCCAGGTTTTGGGCGCAGTCCCATGCTTAGTGCGCCGCGATACCCGGCCGTTCCGGGCATTGTCAAACGGCGGCGCCCGCGTGTTGGTCGGCCCGAAGACGGCGGTCGCTCGCACGATCAGGGGCAGGCCGTGCCGACCGGGCAGCCGCCCTCCCCGCCCGAGGAGCCGCGGGTCACGCCAGGCGATCCGGCGGGCGTCCCGCCGCCCGAGCGCGAGGCCAGTCCACTGGCTGAGCCCGAGGCGCCTTGAGCATGCCGAGTCGCCATGAAAAGGCTCCGAGGCATGACCAGACCAGCCCTCGCCATCGCGGCCGCGCTCGCCGTCGCTGCTCCCTCATCGGGGGCGGTGCTCTGCTTCAAGAAGGAGACGCGAGCGGTCAAGCTCCGCAACGAGTCGTGCCGACCGAACGAGACGGCCATCGATCCCGTTGCGCTGGGCCTCCAGGGGCCGCCGGGAGCGAGTGGGGCGCAGGGCGCACCCGGCCCGCAGGGCATGCAGGGCGCGGCGGGGCCACCGGGATCGGCCGGACCAGGCGGCGCCCGGGGCATACCGGGCCCCATCGGACCGACCGGTCCGCAGGGCCCGGCCGGAACCCCGGCTGCGAGCCTGTTCGCCGTGGTCAATCCGGACGGGACGCTGGACTCGGCCAGCCCGGGAACCACGTCGCAGCGGACCGCCGCCGGACAATACGCAGTCACCCTCCCGCAGCCGGCGCTCTTCTGTGGCCGCGTGGTCACGCTCGGGCTGGAGAGCGGCGTCGTCTATGGAGGGTTGAACGAGACGTCGATTCTCACGTCCGGCTCCGCGAGCAGCCTGCTCGTCGGGCCAACCGACGGGACAGTGGTCGGCGTCTCCACCTTCGACGGCAGCGGTGCGTTCACCGATCAGTCGTTCCACCTGGCGGTGTTCTGCCCTCCAGGCGGCGGATGACGTGCGTGAGACAGGCCGCGAGGCGGCAACACAGCGGTCGAAGCGGCGCCCGGTCCTGATCTGTCGCGATGCGGATGTCGAGGTGAAATCGTGGGAGCGACTCAAGAAGGTCGCGCTCCCCGCAGCGGGCGCGGAAGTCGCGATACTCGGACGTGGCGATGCACCTCACAGTCTGGCCGCCGGGCGCAATCGTCGTCGGTGAACGCGAGCAGCGCACCGCGTGCCCGTGCCGCCCCGAAATTGCGCCCCGCCGCGGGCCCCGCCCAGTCCTGCCGCAGAAGCGTGCCGTCGATCGCCGGGCGGACGGACCGACGATCGCGTGGAGCAGTGCGGCGCCGCCGTCGTCCACGACCAGGACCTCGAGGCGATCGCGTGGATAGTCGAGCCGGGCCAGGGTCTCGAGACAGGCCCGCAGCTGCGCCGGACTGTCGCGCGTCGGCACGATGACCGAGCAGAGCGGCCGCGAGCGCGTCACGCGAAGCGGCACCACGCCCGCGACCTCGGGCCGAACGTCGGGCCGCACGTAGCGCTCCTTATGGACCTCCATCCCGTTCACCCGATCCATCGCGCCTCCGGTGCCGAACGCGTAGCCGAGTCCCTCCCCGAGCGAAGAGCGGCCGCCGACCGCGCGACGAAGGGTTGCCTCACGGCAGCGTGCGGCCTATCTAGGTTCCGTTTTGGAACTCACCTGATGCGCTGGCGTGACGTCGGAGACTTGACCTGCTCGGTGGCGCGGACGCTGTCCGTGATCGGCGATCGCTGGACGCTGCTGATCCTGCGCGACGCCTTCCTCGGCGCGCGGCGCTTCGAGGAGTTCAGCGCCGTCGGGCTCGCCCGGCATCGACTCGCCGATCGGCTGCGGCGCCTGGTGCGGGCCGGCGTGCTCGCCCGCGTGCCGTATCAAGAGCGCCCGCGCCGCTTCGAATACCGGCTCACCGAGAAGGGCCGAGATCTCTACCCGGTCGTCGTCTCGCTCACGCGCTGGGGCGACCGCTGGATGGCCGGTGACGATGGCCCGCCGGTCGAGCTGGTGCACCGCGCCTGCGGCCACGTCGTGATGCCGGAGCTGGCCTGTCCGCACTGTGCCCGGCCGCTCGCGGCGCGCGACATGCGCGTGCGGCCGGGCCCCGCCCTGCGCCCCGGCGGGCTGCCCTTCGGTTCGCGCCCCACCACCAAGGAGGACCCGTGATGCAGACCGTCTCTGTGGACCCGTCCGTGTCCCGCACCCCGCTGCCGCTCGACGCCGACGACCTCGCGACCGCGTGCGTGCTGTGCAGCCACAACTGCGGGCTGCGCGTCGACGTCCGCGGCGGCGAGATCGCCGCCGTGCGCGCCGACGAGCGCAACCCGATCACCGAGGGGTACGTGTGCAACAAGGCGTTCAGCATCCCCGCCTACGTGCGGCACGCGCAGCGCACCGAGCACCCGCTGCGGCGCCGCCCGGACGGCACCTTCGAGCGCATCCCGTGGGATACGGCGATCGCCGAGATCGCCGCGCGGTTGGGCAAGGTGCGTGACCGGCACTCGCCGCGCGCGATCGCGCTGGTCGGGATCGGCGGACAGGGCAATCACATGGACGGCGCCTACGGCCTCGGCTTCCTGCGCGCGCTCGGCTCGCGGCGCTGGTTCAACGCCTTCGCGCAGGAGAAGACGCAGCACAATCTGCTGGACCATTGGATGTTCGACGCCTCGCCGGCGCTGTTCCTCCATCCCGACGCCGAGCACACCCGGTTCCTGCTGGTGATGGGCACGAACCCGAAGATCTCCAACCGCGGCCACAACCCCACCGACACGCTGAAACGCTTCCTCGACGAGCCGGGCCGCACGCTCGTCGTCGTCGACCCGCGCGAGACGGAGACCACGCGCGGCGCCCACCGCCACCTGCGGCTGCGGCCCGGCACCGACGTCTACCTCATGCTGGCGCTGGCCGCGGTGATCGTCCGCGACGGCCTGGTCGACGAGGTCTTCGTCCGCGAGCGCACGACCGGCTTCGACGCTCTGCGGGACGCCCTCGGGGCGGTGGACGTGACCGAAATGGCGCGGCGGTGCGGGCTCGAGGTGGCCGAGATCGAGGAGACCGCGCGCGGCTTCGCCGCCGCCGAATCGGCCGCCATCTTCTTCGACCTGGGCATCGAGCAGGCCCCGTTCTCCACCCTGAACGCGTGGCTCATCCGGGTTCTCCATCTGCTCACGGGCAACCTCGGCACCCCGGGCGGGGCGATCTTCATGGAGATGCTGCCGCCGCCCGCGCTCGACCCCAGCCTGGTGCGAGAGCCCGAGCGGGCGCTGGCGTCCGGCATCCCGGCCATCCGGGCACTCGGCAACGCCGGCATGTTCTCGCCCACCCTGGTTCCGGAAGAGATCATGCTCGACCATCCCGAGCGCATCCGGGCCGTCATCGTGGAGGGCTGCAATCCGCTGCTCTCGTATTCCGATACCCAGGCCTGGCGCACCGCGCGCGAGCGACTCGATCTGCTCGTGGTGATCGACCCCGCGATGACCGAGACGGCCGAGCTGGCCGACTACGTGCTCCCCACGCCGTGCGGCTACGAGAAGTGGGAGTTCACGCTCTTCCCGAAGCGCTACCCGGAAGTGCACACCCAGGTGCGACCGCCGCTGGTGCCGCCGCCCGGCGAAGCCCTGCCGGAGCCGGAGATCTACGTGCGGCTCGCCGAGGCGCTCGCGCTCTTCGGGCCCGTCCCGCCGCGGCTCCACGACCTCGCGGCGCACGCGCAGGACGCCGAGGGCGCCATGGCTTACATGATGGCGGCGCAGGAGGCGGCATCGGGCGACGAGACCAGGCTCATCTTCTGGACCTATCGCGCCCTCGGGCCGCATCTGCCGGCGCCGTCGCTGGCGGCCATCTGGCTGCTGTGCGGCCAGAACGCGCTCTTCCGTGGCGACTCCGTGCTCCGCACGCTCGGACCAGACTGGGCCGGCGCGTCACCGTTCGCGATCGCGACCGAGCTGTTCCGTCGCATCCTCGCCCACCCCGAGGGCGTCGAGATCGCGCGCCAGCGACCCGAGGCCAACTTCGAGGACCACGTCAACGTCCCGGACGGTCGGGCACGCCTCCTGCCGGAGGCGATCACGTCCGAGCTGCGGCGGGCGATCGACACCCCGCCGCCGCACGACCCCGCGTTCCCCCTGATCCTGGCGGCCGGCCTGCGGACACGATGGACGGCCAACACGATCCAGCGAGACCCCCGGTGGCGGAAGGGTCGCGGACCCCATTGCGCGCTCAACCTCTCTCCCGACGACGCCACGCGCCTCGGCGTCCGTGACGGCGACACGGTCGCCGTCAGCACGCGCCGGGGGTCGCTCCGGATGCCCGCGCAGGTGGATCCGAAGCTGCTGGCCGGACACGTCTGGATGCCGAACGGCTTCGGCATGCGCTTCCCGGGTGTCGAGGGGCTGGTCGGTGCGAACCAGAACGAACTCACCGACGTGATGGACCGCGACCCCTTCACCGGCATCCCGCACCACCGCACCGTGGCCTGCCGGGTGGAGCGGGTGGACTGACCCCCGCGGCGGACGCCGCCGCCCGGGACCCGAGAAGGGGGACGGGCCCTCGGGCGGCGTGCCGCCTGCCGCGCGACGTCAGGCCGCCGTGGGGAGGCCGTCTCCGTGCGGGCGAGGCGCCGGGGCCACGGTGCGGGGCCGGTCGTCCAGGTCCTTCAGGTACCGGACGACGAGCACGCCGATCGTCGCCACCAGCAATGCGCCGAGGCCGGCCAGGAGGTCCGGCACCGCCGACAGCTGCGTCGGCACGGCGGCTACCCCAACAGGGAGTCCGTCACCCAGCTGAGCGATGGTTACCGAGAATGCGTCCATGGAGCACTGCGTCAAGCAGTCCCCGTGCCAGGCCGCAAAGCTGATTTCGTAAGGCTTTCGGCCGGCCTGGATTCCCAAGCCTGCCATCTGGATTAGGCGGAACCAGTCGGCACCGCCAACTTTACCTGGCATCTCGGGGCCGGTAAGGTTCACGAGGTGTCAGCGGCCACAGCCCAACAGGAGCACGCGCGCCAGGATCGGCTCCGCCTGCTCTACGACCTGGGCTGCGCCTTCGCCAGTCGGATCGAGCTCGACGAGCTGATCCCCCTGGTGATCAACAAGGTGCGGGAGGTCCTGGACGCCGAGGGCGCCTCCGTCCTCCTGCTCGACGAGTCTCGCAAGGAACTCTACTTTCCCTACGTCGTCTCGGAGCGGGAGGGGGTGGCGGCCCGCTTGGCCGGCCTGCGGCTGCCCGCCGACCGAGGCATCGCCGGCGCCGCCTTGCAGAGCGGGCGGTCGATCCGGGTCGACGACGTCCGGGCGGACCCGCGCTTCTACTCCGGCATCGACCGGGAGAGCGGCGGGTCCACCCGCAGCGTCCTCGCCGCGCCACTCGTGGGACGCCAGGGCCCGATCGGGGTGCTGCAGGTGGTGAACCGCCACGGAGGCGCCTTCGACGAAGCCGACTTGACGTTCCTCGAGTCACTCGCCGGATCGGTCGCCGTCGCACTCGACAACGCCCGGCTCTATTCACGCCTCAAGGCGTCCGAGGAAGACCTGCGCACGCAGGTGGGCGTGCTGCGCCGCGACCTCGCCCGCCGCGAGGGCTTCGCCGAGATCGTCGGTCGCTCGAAGGCCATGGCCGACGTGTTCGCGCTGATGGAGAGTGCCGGCGCCTCGCCCATCGCCGTGCTGATCGAGGGCGAGACCGGCACCGGCAAGGAGTTGGTCGCCCGCGGTATCCACCAGGCTGGCCCGCGCGCCGCCGGCCCCTTCCTCGCGGTCAACTGCGCGGCGCTCCCGGAGACTCTCCTCGAGAGCGAGCTCTTCGGCCATCGTCGCGGCGCCTTCACCGGAGCGATCGCCGACCAGCGCGGCTTGTTCGAGGCCGCGGTGGGCGGCACCCTGCTGCTCGACGAGATCGGCGAGATGCCGCCCGCGATGCAGGCGAAGCTGCTCCGGGTGTTGCAGGAAGGGGAGATCGTTCCGCTCGGCGATACGCGGCCGCGTCGCATCGACGTCCGCATCGTCGCGTCCACCAATCGCGACCTCCGCGCCGAGATCGAGGCCCGGCGGTTCCGCGAGGACTTGTACTACCGGATCGCCGCCTTCCCCATCCGGGTGCCGCCGCTGCGCGATCGACGCGAGGACGTCCCGCTGCTCGCCGAGCACTTCCTCGCCACCGCCGCCGCCCGCAGCGGGAAGCGCGTCGCGGGGTTCGAGCCTGCGGCGCTCGACCGGCTCGCCGCCTACGACTGGCCGGGCAATGTCCGCGAGCTGTACAACGAGATCGAGCGCGGCATCGCGCTGGCGCAGGACGACGAACGGATCGGGCTCCCGCACCTCTCCGCCAAGCTGGTCGGGACGACCGGGGCGGCCGCGCCGCCGGCGCCCGCGCCGGAGGACGACGCGCCCGCCGTCGCCGCGCTCCGCCCGGCGCGCGCCGCCTGGGAGGCGCGACACGTCGCCGCGGTCCTGCGGTTCCACGGCGGCAACGTGTCGCGCGCCGCCCGCGCGCTCGAGATCTCGCGCTACATGTTGCAGCGCAAGATGCGCGACTACGGGTTGCGCGAGCCCGACGAGCGCTAGCGTCCGAAGAAGCGCCGCTTGTCGTCGTCCATCCGGGCGAGGTAGCGCTTCTCCAGGTCGGCCGACGGGCGGTAGTCGCGATCGAGCTCCTGGCGGAGCCGCCAGGTGGCGCGCGCCGCGCGCACGAGCGCCACCAGCTGCTCCTCGAAGAGCCCCTGGTGCCCGTCCGACTTGGCGATGAGCGGATTCGGATGCGCCTCGACCAGCGCCACCGACGCCCCGGCCATGATGCCGGCGAGCGTCGCGGGGTGGACGAGGTCGCGCACCCCGGTGCCGTGCGACGCGTCCACCGCCACCGGCAGGCCGGACAGCTGGTAGTGGAACGCCGCGATGGACCCGACGTCCAGCGTGTTGCGGGTGTAGCGATTCACGCTGGCGATCCCGCGCTCGCAGAGGATGACGTTCTCTTTCCCCCCGACCATCATGCGCTCGACCCACAACAGGTAGGCTTCGGTGTCGAGCGAGTTGCTGCGCTTGTGGATGACCGGCAGCGGGGTGGTCCGGAGCCGGTTCAGCAACGCCTGGTTCTTGCTGTTGGGCTCGCCGATCTGCAGGCAGTCGACGCCGGCGTCCTCGTAACGTTCGAGGTCGGCCGCATCCAGAATCTCCACCACCGTGGGCAGCCCGAAGGCGCGCCCCGCACGCACGATCAGATCGAGCGCGCGGCGGAGCGCCTCGGCGTCCGAGGCGCCGAGGCCTTCCCATCCGCTGTACGGGCTCGAACGATACTTCACCACGCCGCCGCGCAGCGCCTGGCAGCCGGCTTCCTTGACCATCCGCGCGGCGTCCATGATCTGCCGCTCGCTCTCGACCGAGCAGGGGCCCGCGACGAACACGAGGTCGTCACCGCCGCACTCCACGTCGCCGATCCGCACGGTGCTGTAGATCGGCTGCCCCGGCGTCCCCTTCTGCGCCACCCGCTTGTAGGCCCGCGAGATGGGGATCAACTGTTCGACGCCGGGCAGCTCCGCGATCTCGCCGAGCGGCAACTGCGAGATGTCGCCGTACACCCCGACCAGCGTGATCTCCTCGCCCTCGAGCTTCCCGGTCTTGAAGCCGAGGCCGTGGAGCGTCCGTTCGACGGCGCCGATCTCGTCCGCCGTCGCCTCGCGTCGCATCTTGACGAGCACGCCGGCATGCTGATCGACCGACCGCCGCGCCGTCAAGGGGCCGGCCCCCGGGCGCGGGTTTACCCGGCACGGCCGGGTGGCCTAAATGACCGGGATGACCGCGAGCCGCCGGGAAGCGCTGGTGCTGGCCCTCGACGTCGGCACCACCGGCGTGCGCGCGCTCCTGCTCGACGCCGCAGGCGCCGTCACGGCGCAAGCGTATCGCGAGACGCTTCCGGCCTGTCTGGCGCCCGGCCGCGTCGAGCACGACCTCGACGCCACCCTGACCGCGCTGCGCGGGGTGGTCGCCACGGTCGCCGCGGGCATCGCCCCCGGTCGCATTCGCGGTGTCGGCCTGACGACGCAGCGCTCGACCGCGGCGGTGTGGGAGGCCGCCTCCGGCCGGCCACTCGGTCCAGCGCTCTCATGGCAGGACGTGCGCACCCAGGAGCGCTGCCAGGGCCTGATGGGGCAGGGCCTCATGATCACGCCCATGATGGCCGCGAGCAAGATCGAGTGGCTGCTCGACCGGGCCGATCCGGATCGAGCCGGGGTCCGCGCCGGCCGCATCCGCTGCGGAACCATCGACGCCTGGCTGGCCGACCGACTCACCGGCGGCGCCGTGCAGGCCACCGACGCCTCGCAGGCGTCGTGCACCGGCCTCTACGACTTCGTCCACGGCGGCTGGAACGCGACCGCCCTCGACGCGCTCCGCATTCCCGAGACGGCGCTGCCGGCCGTTGTCGACTCGGGCGGCGTGCTCGGCCCGCTGGCGGCGGACTCCGGCGTCGCGGCGCCGCTCGCCGCCATGGTCGGCGACCAGCAGGCGGCCATGATGGGCCATCTCCGGCTCGACGCAGGCGAGGTGAAGATCACCTACGGCACCGCCGCGATGCTGGACCTCAACGCGGGGCCGACGCCCCTCTTCTCGATGCACGGGGCATATCCGCTGGTGCTCTGGCAGCGCGACGGCGAGCGCACCTACTGCCTCGAGGGCACCGCCGTCACCGCCGGGGCGGCCATCCTCTGGCTGCGCGACGGGCTGGGCATCATCGCCGACGCGGCAGATTCCGGCCCGCTTGCCGCGTCGGTACCGGACAGCGCCGGCGTGTGGGCCGTGCCGGCCTTTCAGGGTCTCGGCACGCCCTACCTCGAACCGGGGGCACACGCCGTCATCGGTGGCCTCTCGCGCGCCACGACCCGAGCGCACGTCGTCCGCGCCATGCTCGAAGGCATCGCCTGGCGATGCCGCGAGGTGTACGACGCGCTGCGCGCCGACTCGCCGCACCCGGCGCCCGAATCGCTGCGCACCGGCGGCGGCGCGGCGCGCAACGACGTCCTCCTGCAGGCTCAGGCCGACGCCCTCGGGCTGCCCGTCGAACGCCCCGCGGTGCTCGACGCCGCCGCGCTCGGCGCCGCCTATCTCGCCGGGCTCGCTACCGGCGTCTGGACCGGCACCGACGAGCTGCGGGGCTTGTGGCAATGCGAGCGCGTGTTCGAGCCGAGCACGAACGCGGCCGAGCGCGCGGCGCGTCTGGAGCGCTGGCGCGCTTGCATCGCCGCCGCGCGTCTGGAGAGCCCCACATGAGCGCCACCCCGATCGCCGTCGCCCTGGGCGAGGAGCTGGCCGCGCTCCGGGATGCGACCATCCCCGCGGCGGTGCTGGCGCGTGCCCGCGACCTCCTCCTCGACTTCCTGGGCGTCGCCCTGGGCGGCGTGCCCGAGCCGTCCACCGTTGCGCTGCGCGAGGGCCTCGCCCGGCTGGGCGGCGCGGGGGACGCGGTGGTGCTGGGCACGGACGAGCGCTGGTCCGCGCCGCACGCGGCCCTCGCCAACGGCGCCGCCGCCCACGCGCTCGAGATGGACGACACCCACCAGGGGGGCTCCATCCACCCCGGCGCGGTGGTGTTTCCCGCCGCGCTGGCGGCGGCCGCGCTGGCGGGCGCCAGCGGCGACGCCCTCCTGCGCGCCGCCATCGCGGGGTACGAGGTCGCGACCCGGCTCGCGATGGCGGTGCAACCCGCCGAGCACTACGCCCGTGGCTTTCACCCCACGGGCACCTGCGGTGCCTTCGGCGCGGCGGCGGCGGCCGGCCTGCTCTTCGATCTCGACGCCGCCGGACTGACCCGCGCCCTTGGCATCGCGGGCAGCCAGGCGGCGGGCCTGCTCGAGTTCCTCGCCGACGGCTCGTGGACGAAGCGGCTCCACCCCGGGTGGTCCGCGTCCGCCGGGCTGCACGCCGCCGCCCTGGCCGGCACCGGGTTCCGCGCCCCGGCCACCGTATTCGAGGGCCGGTTCGGCTTCCTCGGGGCGTACTCCGGCGCTCCGCTGCCGGGAGCGCTCGCGCCGTCGCTCGACGGCTTCGAACTGATGCGCACCGGCATCAAGCCGCACGCCTGCTGCCGCTACGTGCAGGCGCCGATCGACGCCGCGCTGGCGCTGCGGGCCGCCCACTCGATCGACCACGGGGCGGTGGAGCGCGTCGAAGTGGGCATCGTCGGCGCCGGCTTCCCCATCGTCTGCGAGCCGCTGGCGCAGAAGCGGCGCCCGCGTTCGGTGGTGGACGCGCAGTTCAGCCTGCCGTTCGGCGTCGCGGTGGCGCTGGCGCGCGGCGCGGCGTCACCGGCCGAGTTCACGGTCGAGGCGGCCGGCGACCCGGACGTCCTCCGCCTGATGGAGCGTGTCGTGCCGGCGCGCGACCCCGCGCTCGACGCCCGCTACCCGCGCGTGTGGCCCGCCTGGGTCCGCATCACGCTGGCTGGGGGCCGCACGGTGGAGGACCGCGTCACGCACCCGCTCGGCGATCCGGAGCACTTTCCCGACGCCGCCGCGCTGGGCGCCAAGTTCCGCGCCCTGGCCCGCCGCGTGCTGTCCGGCGCCCAGGTGGAGCGCCTGGCCACCGCCGTGACCGAGCTGCCGGGGGCGGGCAGCGTACGGGCGCTGCTCGAGGCGGCGGTCCCCGCGTGACGTCGCCGCGCGCAACGCCGGTCCCGGTCACGCGGGCGCGCCGCCTGGCGGCGTGGGGCGTGCACCTGTTCACCGCCAGCAGCGCGCCCGCAGGGCTCCTCGCCATACGCGCCGCCGTGGACGGCGACGCCGTCACGTCGTTTCTGTGGATGTCGTACACGCTCGCCGTCGACGCCATCGACGGCACGCTGGCGCGCGCCGTCGGCGTCAAGGAGGTCATCCCCTGGGTGGACGGCGCACGGCTGGACGACGTCGTCGACTATTTCACCTACGTGCTCGTGCCCTGCTTCTTCGCGCTCCAGATGCACCTGTTGCCTGACGCGTGGGCCGTCCCGGTGGTGGCGCTGGTGGCGATCGCGAGCGGCTACGGCTTCAGCCAGACGACGGCCAAGACGGCGGACCACTTCTTCACGGGCTTCCCGTCGTACTGGAACATCGTCGTCTTCTATCTCTACCTGCTGGGCTGGTCGCCCGCGGCCAACGCCTGGTGGCTGGTCGCCTTCGCCATCGCCGTCTTCGTCCCCATCCGCTACGTCTACCCGTCCCGCACCACCACGCTCCGCGCCCTCACCGTCACCCTCGGCATCGCGTGGGCCGCCACCCTGCTCTACGCCCTAGTGACCCTGGCCACGGTCCCCCGTTGGCTGATCACCGCGTCGCTCGCCTTCCCCGCCTACTACGCCGCCCTCTCCCTGTGGCTCCACTTCCGCCACCGAAGCTAAGCCGGCGCTCAGTTCAGCTGGACGGTCGCCCGCAGCTGCACCATGTCGTGCGCCCGGAACACCCCGAGGTTTGCTTTCCGTGTGGCGGCGATCGCGAGGTAGGTCGCGCTCACCAGGAAGTTGTCGGTCACGCGATAGGTGAACGTTGGCTGGAACGCGAAGATGCCGCTCACGTCGGTGATGACCACGATGCGTGGGGCAAGCTTCCCGTGCATCATGTCGGTCTGGAGCGCCGTGGTGAGGAACCCCTCGTAGCGGTAGGCGTCCTCGAAATTCTTCGGGATCGCCGTGACGCAGAGGGGATTGTTCTTGGCGCCCTGGGCCCCGCGCTGCTGGCATGGCGTCCCGGCGGGGGTGAGCCCGGTGATCGTCGATTCGGCCTGGCGCTTGCCCGGTTTGGCGTACGCGTTGCGGAAATCGTTCCCGGAGGTCTCGCTGATGTTGAACGAGCTGTTGTACGCCAACGACAGCACGAAGCTGTTCGTCGGGTTGATCGGCCGGAAGAAGAAGAACCGGTCGTACGCGACCACCCAGCGCAGGTAGTCGGCGGTCGGGATGGTGTTGAAGATGTTCTTCTTGTAGCCGAACCCCGTCCGGAGGTTGCGTGGCAGCTGCGAGCGCGCGTTCAGGTTCCGCCCGGGGATGAAGGCCAGCTCGTCGATGAAGTACTCCGCCTCCGCGCGGATGATGCCGTTCAAGCGGTCGCTGAACCACGTTCCGGCGACGCCGACCACCGACTCGAGTCGCCGGTTGAGGGACGTGACCACCGGCGCCTTCCACGAGCACGGCCGCCCCGCCGGGGTGCGTCCGACGCCGCCGCCGGCGAGCGGGCTCAGCCGGGCCAGGCGATTCCCGGCGGCGTCGAGGCAGGTGGGCGTGCGGAACCCGCGGTTGTCGACCAGCGTGAGCTTGCCCGGGTTCTGCGCCAGCCCGAAGCCCGGGTTGCTGCTGAGCAGCGGCACGGGTTGCTGGTTGAAGGTGCGGAAGAACCACGCCTGCACCGTGTAGTCGCGAGCCACCAGCCCCTGGAAGCGCACGCCCCATCGGCTGTTGGCCCACGTCTTCTCGGGCAGATGATCGACGACCACCGTGTGCAGCGAGTCGTTCTGGTTGCCGAACGCCGTCTGCCGGGCGGTCGGGCCGATGAAGAGGTTCGCCTGGGGGTTCGGCACGTCCGGGTTGAACGGCGACACGCCGTAGGTGATCGGATTGATCGGCACCGTGGTGTCGATGACGCCCGGCACGAGGTACGCGTCGACAAAGCCGCTCGATAGCCACTTCCAGTTGTCGATCAGCTTGACGGTGGACCGGAGGGTCCAGAGCGGGATGCGCGCCTCGTCGACGTCCTGGAAGAAGCCCGGCGCGCCGAGGGTCAGGTCGAACGGGTTCGACACGTCGAGCAACGCGACGGTGTCGGATTCTCCCCAGGAGATGGCCTGGCGGCCGAGGCGCACGAAGACCGGCCCGTTGGTGTAATCGACATATAGCTCGTTGATCCGGTTGCGCCGCCCGTAAATGTTCCGCGGGTTCTTGTTCTGGTCCTCGAAGCGATAACTCTCCGAGATGTTGTCGGTCTGCGAGAAGCGGGTCGTGCCGAATCGCAGCTCCGACTGGGTGCGGAAGGGCGGCGCCGTGCGGCGGTACTGCAGGGTGGGGTCACGGAGATGCTGGCCCCACACGGGATTCAGGTAGTCGTAGAGCCCGTCGTAGAACCCCCACCAGGCGAAGCGGAACTTGAGCTCGTCCGGCGTGGCCCACTTGAGCCAGGACACGTCGTTCGACCACTGCACGTAATCGGTGAGCTTGGCGTCGAACTCGGGATTGTAGAAGTTGCGGTGCTGGCCCAGATTGCCGGCACTGTAGTTCGGCGGACACGCGCGGGGGTCTTCGTTGAAGAGGACGCGTCCGTCCGTGCCTCGCACCACACCGCACCCCTGACGCGCCGAGTTTTCGGTGAGGATGCCGAGCTGCGAGTACGCTCGCATCCGCACGTCGAAGTTGCGGCCCTTGTCGAGGAAGTACGCGTCGCAGGCGGAACTCCAACCCAGGACAGCCGCAACCCCGAACACCAGCCAGCCAGCCCACGTCCGCATGGTCGCGGCTATCGGGAATCGCGCAGACGATGTCAAGGCTTCCGCCCCAGCGCAGTGCGTCGGTCAACCGCTCGCCTCCCGGTCGGGGGAGACCTGCGGGGCCCCTCGCGGGGTACGTTGACGGTCCCGGGGGCGGGCGCCTACAACCAATGGCGCGTGCCGGCGGGACGGCGCGGGAGGTTCTCATGGCTGATACCAAGGATCGTCTGGGGGAGCGTCTGCACGAACGGGAGAAGGGCGAGGAAGACCTCTTCTTCGCCAAGCAGGATCGCGAGGCGCTCGAGAAGCTGAAGCAAAAGCAGGCGGCGGCCAGCGCCACGAGCGCCCTCGGGCATTGCCCCCGCTGCGGCGCCACGCTCGATGCCATCAAGCTGTTCGGCGTGGACGTCCTCCAGTGCCCAGCCGACTGCGGTCACTGGCTCGACAAGGGCGAGATCGAGGTGATCGCGAAGCGGGAGCACGACAGCTGGCTCGGTCGCGTGTTCTACCGGCCCAAGCTCGAGGAATGAGCCGCTGTTCACCGGGCTGATCGAGACCACCGGGCGGGTGGAGCGCGTCGTGACCCGCGGCGGCGGCGTGCGGCTCACCCTGACGCCCGCCCGCCGCCTGGCGCGGCTCGCGCTCGGCGAGAGCGTCGCGGTCAACGGAGCGTGCCTGACCGTCACCTCCGGCACGGGCGCCCGCTTCACCGTCGAC
This sequence comes from uncultured delta proteobacterium, assembly GCA_963851365.1. GTDB lineage: Bacteria > Desulfobacterota > Binatia > DP-6 > DP-6 > CAVQLX01. Next base: position 289,522 of record CAWKPA010000006.1, read on the forward strand.
GTGTCACCGGAGACCCTCCGCCGCACCACCTGCGGGGGCCTGGCGCGCGGCTCCCGGGTGAACCTCGAGCGCTCGCTGCGGCTGGGCGACCGCCTGGGCGGTCACATCGTCCTCGGGCACGTGGACGGCGTCGGGACGGTGGACAAGATCACCCCGGAAGGCGATTGGGTCCTCTACCGCTTTCGCACTCCGAAACCGCTCGCGCCCTACCTGGTCGAGAAGGGATCGATCGCCGTCGACGGTGTGAGCCTGACGGTCTTCGATTGCCGCGACGGCCGCTTCACCGTAGCCCTGATCCCGCACACCCTGAAGGAAACCACCTTGATCGACCGGGTTCCGGGCGATCGGGTCAACCTCGAGGCGGACGTCATGCTGAAGCACATCGAAGCCATGCTGAAGGCGCGCCGCCGATGAGTGGCCCGTCGATCGAGATCGGAGATCGGGTGGTGAATCTCCAGGTGCCAGGGGTGTTTCTCGTCGTCGGCCAGCGCGGCCATCTGCTCGACATCGAGAGTCTTGCAGGCGTCCGCCTGACGGTGCGGCCGGAAGCGGTGCGCAAGCTCGACGACCCCGCTGGCTGACACGGGCGCCGGAAAGCGCGGGGGTCAGGGCCTGAGCGCGGCCTCCAGGTGCGGCAGCAGCTCGTGGAGGTCGGCGACGATGCCAAGGTCGGCGGCCTTCAGGATCGGCGCCTTCGGGCTCTTGTTGATCGCCACGACGATGCCGGCGCGCCGCAGCCCGACCATGTGCTCCATCGCCCCGCTGGCGCCGAGCCCGACATAGAGCCGCGGCGCGATGGCGCGGCCGGTGAGGCCCACCTGCAGCTGGCGCGGCAGCCAGCCGAGATCGGTGACCTCGCGCGTGGCCCCGATGGCCGCCCCGAGCGCGCGCGCCAGCCGCTCGATCGCCGGCAGCGCCTCCGGTCCGCCGATCCCCTTCCCCACCCCGAGCACCACCGCCGCCGCGTCGAGCGCTTCGGCCGCGTCGCCAGCCAGGGGCTGGCTGCCGATCACTTGCACCCGGCTGGCCGTGTCGCCAGCCGGCAGCACCTCGACCACCGGCCGCCGTGCGGCGTCGGGCCGGGCGGCGTGCAGCATGCCCGGCCGGATGGTCGCCATCTCGGGTCGCGTGTTCGACAGCACCGGCGCGACGACGCTGCCGCCGAACGCCGGCTTCATCTGGCGCACGCGCCCCTCGGCGTCGAGTTCGAGGTCGACGGCGTCACCGGTGAGACCGAGCCCGAGCCGGGCGGCCACGCGCGGCGCCAGGTCGCGTCCGCGCACCGTGGAGCCGAGCAGCACGAGCCGCGGCACCCGCTGCCGGATGGCGTCCGCGAGCACGCGGGCATGCGCCTCCGTGGTGTAGGGATCGAGCCCCGGCGCGTCGGCGACCAGCACCCGATCGGCGCCCGCGGCGGCCAGCGCCGCGGCGTGCGCCGCGCCGGCCCCGATCACGACCGCGTCGACACGTGCACCGAGCGGGCCGGCGAGCTGCGCCGCCTTGGCCAGCAGCTCGTTCGTGACCGGCCGCGGTCCGGCCGACCCCATCTCGGCCACCACCCAGATCGGCGGCCCGTCACCCGTCGCCGGCGGCGGCAGCGGCGGCCGGTCGTCCGTCTGGGCGCCGAGCGCCCCCAGCTCCAGCAGCCGGGCACGCAGCGCCGCGCCCAGCGCGGCGGCGTCGGCTCCCTCGAGCAGCTCGCCCCGCCGCGTGCCCGGCACCTCCTCGAGCCCCGCCACCCAGGTGGGCGATCCCTCGGCGCCGACCTCGCGCGGATCGAGCCCCACGCCCGCCAGCGTCAGCACCTCGACCGGCTTGTCGACGGCGGCCTGCCGCTGCGCCTTGGACGGGAACCGCTCCTCGTGGATGTCTTCCGCCGCGGTGACCACCGCGGGCAGCGGCCCGCGCACCCGCTCGAAGCCTTCGTCGGTTTCGCGTTCGGCTTCGAACGTGCGGGCGTCGGGATCGAGGACGAGCTTCCGAACCGCCGTCGCCTGCGGCAGATCGAGCAGCTCCGCCACCTCCGGCCCCACCTGTCCCGTCTCCGCGTCGACGCTGGCGCGGCCGAGCAGCACGACATCGGGACGCTCGATCCGCAGGACCGCCGCCAGCGCGCGCGCCGTCGCGAGTGTGTCGGAGCCGACGAGCCCCGGGTCGGACAACTGCACCGCGCGATCGGCGCCGAGCGCCAGGCAGTGCGCGAGCGCCTCGCGCGCCGCCGGCGGTCCCATGGTGATGGCGACCACCTCGCCGCCGTGTTCCTCGCGCAGGGCGAGCGCCGCGAGCAGCGCCCGGATGTCGAAGCTGCTGGCCTCGCCGCGCACACCGTCGCGCACCAGGCGTCGGGTGTCCGGATCGAAGCGCAGCTGCGAGAGGACGGGGACGTACTTGACGCAGACGACGAATCGCATCGCCCTGGTTTGACCACATTGGCCACGGTGCGGAAAGGCGCGCCGGACCGGGCGTGCCCACCGCTACGACAGATCGCCGGTGACGGTCTCCACGAGCCTGCCAAGCGTGTTCGCACATCCGGGCGTGATGGCCTTGCTCGCGCGCTTGCTCTTCCCGGCCGCGGCCGCCTTGCGACCCACCGCCTGCAGGGCGCCGCGGGCCTTTCTGAGCAGCCGCGCACGCTTCCGGCCTTCGCTCGCGCTGGCCTTGTCGAGCCGCACGACGACGGATTGGAGCCGCGCGCGGAGCTTGCGGTCGAACTTCGCGGGCACAGGGTCGGCGCCGCAGAGCGGCGCATCGAGCGCGACGTCGAGCCGGCAGCGCCCGAGCGCGGGCCCCGAGAAACCGTCGCACGGTCCCCGAGGCGCCAGGGTCGTGGTCGTCGTCGGGCCCCCGATACCGGTCGTGCTGGTCGTCGAGCCGCCGGCGACGGTCGTCGTGGTCGTTGCCGACTGTGCCTCGCAGATGTGCGCGTCGATCCGGCACTCCCGGCAGATGGCGCAGCCGGCCTGCGCCGGCACCACGGCGCTGCCGTTGCACCCGTAGGCGGCCAACACCGGGTCGTCCGTCGCGGGGCAGTCGCAGGTCTCGCCGCAGGCTGCGTCCACCGCGCCGTTCCCGCAAGCGGTCTCGCAGCCCGCGAGCGTCGTCGTCGTCATGGTGGTGGTGGTCGTGCTGGTAGTGGTGGGGCTCACGAGCGGCGGCACCGCGCCGGTCGTGCCGTCGTAGACGGTGCCGCTCGCGCCGACCAGCGGCGTCCCATCCGCCGCCCGCACCGCGAAGGTCGCCGTGTTGGTGGCGTCGGTGTACGCGTCCTGGTCGGCGATGGTCGAGTCGATGTCGTACTGCGTGGCGACCGTCAGGTCGATCCCGGTCGCCAGCGTCAGCGACGCGCCGACCGTCGTCGCGATCACTTTCGGGAAGCCTTCGTTGCTGAGCGGTTGGCACGTGGCCCGGCCGAAGGACAGGTTCGTGTTGAAACGGACGCCCTCGCCGCCTGTGGGCGTCGAGACGCTCGCGCTCACGCTCGAGTCCGTGTACCATTGGACCTGATAGAGCCCGGTCTCCACACAGGTGAGCCGGGCCACGAGGCTGATGGTGGTCGGGTCGCCGGGGTTCGGCGCCGAGGCCGTCGGGGGCACGACGATGGTGTCGGTGAAGCCGGCGCTCGTGCCGCCGCTCGCCTTGGCGGCGAACGGGTTGATGCCGAAGACGAAGCCGCTGCCGTAGCGCTTCGGGCTGACCGAGGCGCCCACCCGCAGGAAGGCGCGCAGCACGCCGTTGCCCGCGTAGCCGTAGCCGCCCACCCAGGCGGACGCGCCGAAGTTCTGCGACAGCCCGGGCGCGAACCTGAAGTAGTCGAAGCTGCTGCACCCGAACGTGTAGGTGGTGGAGCCGTCGGGATGACCGACCGTCTCGATGCGGACGGGCACGCGATCGGTGTCCGCGACGGGGCGGTACGCGGACACGGCGCACCAGCCGTTTGCCGTCGCGGAGGTTTCGGCCGCGCCCGGCGACGGCGCCGCGGCCAGCGTTGCGAGGGTGGCCAGCAGCATGACGCGGCGCATGCGGACGACACTAGCGAACATCCCGTCTTGTCGTAAAGGGAAAAAACGTGTCGCGTGCGTGGCGGTCGCGATCCAAGCGGCCTCACCGCCCACCGGCGAAGAGCCGGCGGTGCATCGCGACGTACGTCCAGAAGACCGCCGTCGGGCCGCTGCGCCAGGCGACGACGGCGACCAGGGCGGCGGCGAGCGTGATCGCAGCCAGCGTCAGCCCGGCGCCGTTGCGGAACGACCAGCGACCCGCGCGCCGCCGGCGCAGGATCAGCTCCGCCGCCGATATCTGGACCGTGGCGACCGCGAGCACGCCGAGCGCGACCGGATTGAACGCGTAGTAGAATGCCTCGGCTGGCGTGTAGAGACGGCCCATCGCCCAGCACTCCTTCGCCACCCACAGGGTCGGCATCAGGAGGGCGCCGGCGGCGGCGCACGCCACGCTCGCGCCGCGCCGCCGCATCGCCGGATGGACGACCGCCGCGCCCAGCAGGAGCACCGCGGCGTACGGGAGCATCGCACCCCCCGCGACGGGCGCCGGCGCGAGGTCGACCGCGGCGAGGGTGGCCAGCCAGAGCAGCAGCAGCGCGAGCGGTGGGCCGAGCGCGCGCATGCGCCCGGTCACCCGTCGACGCGCTGCCCGGCGCGGAGCGCGGCCAGCATCTGCCGGAGCTCCGCGACCACTTCGTCCGTGCCGGGCGCGCCGTAGAGGTCCTCCCGCTGAGCGGGATCGCGCGCGACGTCGTGCAGCGTCGGTCGGAACCGCCCCTCGTATTCGACGTAGAACCAGCGTCGCGTGCGCACGCCGGCCCAGGTGGGCGTGCGGTAGGGGAACTCCTTCCAGTGCTCCGCCAGCCAGGCGACGCGGCCGGGCGCCGCGGCGTCGCGCAGTGCCGGCGCGAGGCTGACGCCTTGCACGCCGGGCGGCGGCTCTACACCGGCCAGGTCCAGCAGGGTCGGCGCGAGGTCGATGTTCAGCATCGTCTGCGACGCCGCGCGCCCGGGACGGTCGACGACGCGCGGCGCGCGTACGATCATTGGAATGCGCAGCACCTCCTCGAACGGCCAGCGCAGCTCGACCTTGCCGTGCTCGCCGAAGAGGAACCCGTTGTCGCTCGCGTACACCACGACGGTGTCCTGCGCGAGGCCGCGGGCGTCCAGGTGGTCGAGCAGGCGGCCGATGGCGCGGTCCATCGAGGTGACCGTCTCCATGTATGCGCGGTAGGCACTCGGGATGAGCCGGTCGAAACCGCCCCAGATCTGTCCGTCCTCGAAGCCGCTCCAGACGGTGGCGCCGGCGGGAAGCGCGACGTCGCGGTCGGCGTAGCAGCCCGCCAGGTCGCTGGCGGGCTGCCACGGGTAGTGCGCCGCCTTGTGCGAGAGGTAGAGACACCACGGCGCGTCACCCCGCCGGTCCAGCCACGCGATCGCGCGGTCCGTCAGCTCCTCGGTGAGGTAGGGCGTGCGCGACGCCTCCTCGACGCCGTCCACCACCAGCGGGCAGTCGTCGTAGCGGCCCTGGCCGTCGTTGACCGTGAAGGTGACGAAATGGTCGATGCCGCGCACCCCCGGCAACCCGGACGCCGGCATGTGCCACTTGCCGATGAAGGCCGTGGCGTAACCGGCCTGCCGCTTCAGCAGCTCGAGGAAGGTGACGTGCTCCGGGTTCCACCGCGAGTCGCCGCTGTTGTTGCGCACGCCGTGGCGCGACGCGTACTGCCCCGTGAGGCACGACGCGCGCGACGGACTGCAGAGCGGCGTGGTGCAGAACGCCTCCCGGAAGGCGACGCCCTCGCGGGCCAGCCGGTCGAGCGCCGGCGTGCGGACGAACGGGTGGCCGGCCCAGCCCATCGCGTCGGCCCGGTGGTTGTCGGAGAGGATGACGAGGATGTTCGGCGGCCGCGCGCGGGGCGTCCCGCCGAGCGCCGGGCGCGGCAACGCGGCGGCCGCCATACCGGTCGCGCCGAGCCGGAGCACGTCACGACGGCTCAGCCGGCGGAATCCGGCGCTCACCCCTCCACCCGCCGCTGCAGCTCCCGCACCTCCTCCTCCAGCTCCTGGCCGCGGCGCGCGAGCCGGCGCACGTAGAGGAAGATGCCGAGCCATACGGCGGTGTAGGCGGCGAAGAGATAGCCCAGGTTGTCCGTCATGCGACGGCTCCTTCGCGGGATTCGAGCCGGCGGCGCAGCGTGCGCACGACGGTGTCGAGGCGCGCCGTCCGCATGCGCAGCGCCACCAGCCACCCCGCCAGCAGCAGCATGGCGATCGCCGACACGTAGAGCGTCGCACGCATCGTCGGGTCGGTGAGGCCGGAGCCGCCCTCGCGATTGGCCAGCACGGCGGGGTGGATCCCCTGCAGCAACCGCACCGAGACCCGGATCACCGGGATGTCGAGCACGCCGATGATCCCGAGGACGGCGGCGTAGCGCGCGGTGGACGCGTCGTCGCCGCCGAAGGCGCGCAGCATGAGGTAGCCGGCGTAGATCGCCCACAGGATGACGGTCATGGTGAGGCGCGGGTCCCACGTCCACCACACGCCCCAGATGGGTCGCGCCCAGATCGGTCCGGTGACGAGCACGAGCGTGCAGAACAACACGCCCACTTCGGCCGACGCGAGCGCCAGGCGATCGGCCGTGGCGGAGCCCTTCCACAAGTAGGCGGCGCTCGCGCCCGCGACCACGAAGAAGCAGAGAAATGCGGCCCAGGCCACCGGCACGTGGAAGTAGAAGATACGCTGGACGACCCCCATCTGCTTCTCGGTGGGCGCCACCACGAAAATCAGCCACTGCGCGACCAGCATGGCCGCCAGCGTGGCCCAGGGGAGCGCGTCATCGAGCCGGCGCATCAGTCCCGGATTACCTGCTCGAAGAGCAGGACGCCAGCCGCGACGAAGATCACGTCGAAGGCGACCAGCACGCCGAGGGCGCCGCCGGCGGCGCCGAGCCCGCCGGCCAGGACGGCCTCCGTGGCTTTCACCCCGGCGATCAGCACCGGCACGACGACCGGGAGCAGCAGCACCGGCAGCATCACTTCACGCGCCCGGGCACGCACCGTCATGGCCGCGAAGAGGGTGGCGAGCGCGGCGAAGCCGAGGTTGCCGAGCAACAGCACCACCGCCAGCGCCGGCAGACGCCCGCCGACGTCGGCGTGCAGCAGGATGGCCACCAGCGGCACCACCAGCGCCTGCGTCGCCGCCAACAGCACGACGTTGGCGGCCAATTTGCCCAGGTAGAGCGCCGCCGGGTCGAGCGGCGACGCCAGCAAGCCGCCGAGGCAGTCCTGCTCGCGCTCCAGCACGAATCCGCGTTGGACGCCGAGCAGTCCCGTGAACACGAAGGCGGCCCACAGCACGCTGGGCGCCAGGCGCGGTGCGTCGGCGGGCGCGGGATCGAGCGCGACACTGAAGATGACGACCAGCAGCACCCCCAGGACCACCATGCTGGCCAGGCTCTCGCGGGTGCGCCACTCGATCTGCAGATCCTTCCGCAGGACGGCGAGCGCGCCGCGCCACATCACGCCAGCCCCGCCAGCACGCGGTCGTACGCCGACGCCACGACGATCGGGTCGCTCCCGCCCCGCTGCGTCCACGCCACCCGCCCACGGTGCAGGATGGCCACGCGCGTTGCGAGCGGCGTCATGCGCGCGACGTCGTGGGTGCTGAGTACGATGGCGTGGCCGGCGCGTGGCAGCTCCAGCAGCAGCCCGTCGAGGCGCGTGGCGGCGGCGGGATCGAGACCGCTGTAGGGCTCGTCGAGGAGCAGCAGCTCCGGCGCGTGGAGCAGGACGCGCGCCAGCGCCAGGCGCTGCGTCATACCGCGCGAGTAGGTGCGCGCGGGGCGCCGCCCGGCGTCCTCGAGGCCCGCCCAGCGCAGCAGGTCGGCGACGCGTGCGGCCGCGTCAGGCACACCGTGCAGCTCGGCATGGAAGGCGAGGTTCTCGCGGCCGCTCAGATCGGGGTAGCAGCCGCTCTCGTGCCCGACGTACCCCAGGCGACTCCGCGCGGCGGGCGGGCGGAGGCTGGCGTCCTCGCCGAAGAGCCGCAACGTGCCGCCGCTCGGTCGCAGCAGCGTGGCCAGCACGCGCAGCAACGTGGTCTTGCCGGCGCCGTTCGACCCCAGCAACGCCACCACCTCGCCTGCCGCCACCTCGAGATCGACGCCGGCGAGCACAGGCACGCCACCGAACTCGCGCCGCAGTCCGCTGGCGACGACCGGAGCGTCGCTCAGTCCCACACGCCCTCGCTCAGCGCACCGTGGCGCCGGCCGGCAGCGCCTCGTCGGGCCGCACCAGAACCACGCGGTCGTCGCTGGACGCGGCAAGCAGCATCCCCTGGCTCTCGACGCCGCGGAGCTTCGCCGGTTCCAGGTTCGCGACCACGACGACCTGGCGGCCGACGAGCGCCTCGGGCGCGTAGTGCCCGCGGATCCCGGCGACGATCTGGCGCTGTTCCGGTTCCCCCAGGTCGACGCGCAGCACCACCAGGCGATCCGCGTTGGGATGCGGCTCGGCCGCGGTCACCGTGCCCACCTTGAGCTCGAGCTGACGGAACTGGTCGATCGTGATCACGCGCGCTCCTCCCGCCCGAGCGCGGCCAGCGCCTCGAGCGCCTGCGCCTCGAAGCGAGCGCGCATGGCCGTCAGGTCTTCGTCGGACACCTTGCCCATCTGATGGTCCAGTTCCAACTCCTTGATGGCGGCGAGCGCGTTGCGCTTCTGCCGCTCCCATGCGTCGCGGGGATCGTGCGCGAGCGGCTGCATGGCGGCGGGCGGCCGGAACAGCGGCGCCGCCACAAACAGCGCCACCAGCGCGACGAGGACGGCGCCGAGCACGAAGACGGCGATGGTGACCGGCGACATGGCGGCCGCTACTCCCGGTCCAGGTCGTCCAGCTCGCGCGCCAGGCGGGCACGCAGCGCGGGGTCGCCCGGCGCGACGGGCGGTGCGGGGGCGGCGTCGGCCACCGCCGTGGCGTGGACGCGCCGGCGGATGGCGACCGCCAGCACCGTGCCTGCCGCCAGCAGGACGGCGAACGGCGTGATCCAGGCGAACCAGTTGAAGCCCTGGAACGTCGGCGACGACAGCACCTTCTCGCCGTAACGCAGGCGGAACGCGTCGAGGATCTGCTGCTTCGTCTCGCCGCGCGCGAGCCGCTCGCGGATCTCGGCCTTGATCGGTTCGGCGGACCCGCAGTTCAGGTGGTTGCAGGAATGGACGGTGAGCCCGCAGCCGCACTGGCAGGTGAGGCTTTCCTCGATCTCGTGTTGCGTCGCCTGGGCCCAGACGAGCGCCACGGGCGGCGCCGCGGCCAGGGCCACCGCCACCAGCAGCGCGCGCGCCGCACGCGCCAACGTCACTTGGCGACCGCCCGGGCGTCGCCGGGGGCGACCGCACGCACCTCCCGCTCGATCGTGGTTGGCCAGACGGCCACCGCGGTGCCGAGGGCCAGGATCAGGCCCCCGAGCCAGATCCACGTCACCAGCGGGTTCACGTAGGCCAGGATCGTGACGAGCTTGCTGTCCGGGTCGTACGCGCCCAGCACCACGTACAGGTCCTCGCGCAACGTCGAGCGGTTGGCCACTTCCGTGGTGGGCTGCTTCGGCTTCTTGTAGAAGCGCTTCTCGGGCCGGAGCACGTCGATCTGCCGGTCGCCGATCGACACCGGCAGCACGGCCATCAGCCGATGGACGTGACCGTCCTCGGCCGTCTCGATCCGGTCGTAGTGCAGCGTGTAGCGGCCGACCTCGACCGACTCGCCGACCTTCAGCGTCTGCTGCACCTCGGTGCGGAACATGCTGGACGCCGCGATGCCGACGAACATGGAGACGATGCCGATGTGGACGATGTAGCCGCCGTAGCGCCGGCGATTCTTCGCGACCAGCCGGCCGAGCGCCTGCGGCGCGCGCTCGTGCAACAGGGCCTGCCGCGCCCGCATGCCGCGCCAGAATTCCTGGACGATGGTGCCCGTCGCGAACATGCCGCCGACGAAGGTGAGCCACGCGCCGCCGAGCGGCATGCCCGCCACCAGCATGGCGAGGCCGGCCAGCACGCCGGCACCGACCGGCCAGGCAAACGCCTTCCACAGGTTCTTCGGCGTGGCGCGCCGCCACGCGATCACCGGCCCAACCCCCATCAGGAAGAGCAACGCGATGCCGAGCGGGGCGTTGACGCGGTTGAAGAACGGCGGCCCGACGGTGATCTTCACGCCGCGCACCCACTCCGAGATGACCGGGAACACCGTGCCCCAGAACACGGCGAAGGCGATGCCGACCAGCACCAGGTTGTTGAAGAGGAAGGCGGCCTCGCGGGAGAAGAACGACTCGATGGTGCCGGTGGTCCGCAACTCAGGCAGCCGGTAGACGACGAGCCCGCCCGCTACCAGGATGGCGAACAACAGGAAGGCGATGAAGAACGGTCCCAGCCCGGACTGCGTGAACGAGTGCACCGAGGAGATCACGCCGCTGCGCGTGAGGAACGTGCCGAAGATGGTGAGCGAGAACGTCAGGATGACGAGGACCATGTTCCACACCCGGAGCATGTCCTTCTTCTCCTGGATCATCACCGAGTGGAGATACGCGGTGGAGACGAGCCACGGCATGAACGCCGCGTTCTCCACCGGGTCCCACGCCCAGTACCCGCCCCAGCCCAGCACCTCGTAGGCCCACATGGCACCGAACAGGTTGCCGAGGCTCAGGAAGAACCAGGAGAACAACGCCCACCGCCGGGTGCTGCGGATCCACTGGTCGCCGAGGCGTCCGGTCACCAGCGCCGCCATGGCGAACGCGAACGGCACCGACGCGCTCACGTAGCCCGTGTAGAGCGACGGCGGGTGGATCATCATCCAGTAGTTCTGCAACAGCGGGTTCAGGTCCGACCCCTCGAGCGCCGGACGCGGCAGCCGCTCGAACGGGTCGGTGATGAAGGTGACGAGCGCCAGGAAGAACGCGGCCACCGTCATGAGGGTGGCCGTGACCCATGGCATCAGCTCGCGGTTCTGCTCCCGGTTCTGCCACTCGACGATCGCCGTGAAGAGCAGCAGCATGAACGACCAGAACAGCAGCGACCCCTTCTGCCCGCCCCACAGGGCCGCCACCACGTAGTTGGTGGGCAGCGTGCTGGACGTGTAGGCCGCGACGTACTCGAGCGAGAAGTCGTGCGTCAGGAGCGCCCGCAGGAGGATCAGGACCGCGAGCACGACGAGGCCGAAGGCCGCGTACGCGGCGTGCTCGCCGGCGCGAATGACGTCCGCGCGCCGGCTGAGCCCGCCGCGGATGGAGGCGCCGATCGCAAAGACGGCGCACACCAGCGCGAGGCAGACGGCGAGACGACCCAGCTCCGGCATGTGCGGCCTCCTCAGGCTCCGGTGTCGGCAGCGCCGCCGGGCTCGGGCTCGTACTTCGACGGGCAGCTCGTCATGATCTGCTTCGCGGCCAGGCGTCCCGCACCGTAGTGCCCTTCGACGACCACCTCGCGGCCCTCTCCGAACATATCGGGCAGGATGCCGCGGTAGGCGACGGGGACGGGTTCGGAGCCGTCCTGCCGCGAGAGGTCGAAGGCCAGCTCGTTGGTCTGCGGGTTCCAGCGCATCGTGCCCGACCGCACCCAGCCCTTCACCCGCAGGTCCTCGCCGTCGTGGGCGCCCTTGTGGGCCACGAACTCGTCCATCTCGAAATAGTAGGTGGACGTCGACCGGATACCGGCCCACACGAGGTACGACACGGCCGCGGTGATCAGCAGTGCCCCGACGAAAAAACGGCGCTGGTGGAGCATGATGCGGACGACCGGGACCCTACTGGCGGGGGCTCCGCCATGCAAGGCGGCGGCCCGCCCCTCAGGCGCTCGGGGCCTCGCAGCCTGCGCGCAGAACGCCGACCCCGGACGCCGCATCCGGCGCGACCACCGCGGTAAGGCGCATGTGCGGCTCGAGCCGCGTGTCCGCCGTCGGCACCCACTCGCGACCACCGTCGCGACAACGCACCACGATGCATCCCGCGGGCAGCCCGAGTTCCCGGATGCGCCGCCCCGCGAACGGGGCGCCCGGCTCGATCTCGAACTCGAGCACTTGGGGCTCGTGCATCGCCGGGTCCGGCCCCGCCCGCGTGAGATCGCGCTGCAGGAGGGACTCGTAGATCGGCAGCTGCCCCAACCCTTCGGCGACCGCGTAGGCGCCGAAGCACGTCACCAGGAGCGGCAGCATCTGGTCGTAGTTCCCGGTCATCTCGACGATGAGCACGATCCCCGTGAGCGGGGCGCGCACGATCGCCGCGAAGCAGCCGGCCATCCCGACCACCGCGAACGCCGCGGCCTGCGGGACGACGTCGGGAGCCAGGGCATGCGCCTGATGCCCCACCGCGAGCCCCAGCAGCGCGCCCAGCGCGAGCAACGGCGAAAAGATGCCGCCCGGCGCACCGGTGCCGTAGCTCGCCAGGGTGAGGGCGAACCGAACGGTGAGGATCAGGGCGATGCCGCCACCGGGCACTTGCCCCTGCAGCGTGGTCTCGGTCAGCGCATGGCCCGTTCCCACCGCGTGGGGTGCAACCCATGCGATCAGCCCGACGATGGCGCCCACCACGGCGGCCGCCTGGTAGGCCGCGCGGCCCTGAAACCGCCCGAAGACGTCGAGGGTCGCCAGCAGGCCGCGGTTGAAGGCGACGCCGAGCAGGCCGCAGAGCACGCCGAGCACCGCGAAGAACGGCACCGCCGACAACGGCGGGGTCGGATACACGGGAATGGTGAACACCGGCAGCTGACCGGCGACCAGGCGCTGGACCAGGTCGGCGATGACCGCCGCAATGAACGCCGCGCCGAAGACACCGGGCCGGAAGTCCCGCTGCATCTCCTCGATCACGAAGACCAGTCCCGCGAGCGGCGCGTTGAAGGCGGCCGCCAGGCCCGCCCCCGCGCCGGCGGCGATGAGCGTCGCCCGCGCGCGCAGCGGCACCCGCAAGCGCTCGGCGACCGCCGCGGCGGCGGCGCCGCCCATCTGGACGGTCGGGCCCTCGCGGCCGAGCGCCAAGCCAGCCCCGATCGCCGCCACGCCGCCGAAGAACTTGACGGCCAGGACACGGCGCCAGCGCATGATGCGACGGCGCAGGAGGACCGCCTCGATGTGCGGAATACCGCTCCCCGAGGTCTCCGGAGCGTACCGGCGCACGAGGAACACGGCCAGCGCGGCGCCCGCCGCGCAGAACAGCGCGGGCGCAACCCAGCCCACGACCGGCACCTGGTGAGCCCAGGCCACGAGGGCGCGCCGGCCCGCGTCCGCCGCGGCCAGGAGCCCGCGGAACAGGATGGCCGCGGTTCCCGCCAGAAGTCCGACGAGGGCCGCATACGGGAAGAGGCGCCGGCGCTCCTCGTGGAGGTCGAGATACTCCGTCAGCTCCGATCGCGCCTCGGCACGAGCGATCGCCTCGGCGGGCGCGGCCGTGCCGGCAGCGGCCGGCTCGGAACCATGGTCCTGGTTCTGCATCGTCACGAGACCGATCCGGGCCCATACTTGCCGGATTGGCTTCCGGATGCCAGGCAGCGCCCAGCGGCTCAGTCGTCTGCCAGGTCCGCTGCGGCGTCGCCACGCCGCGGGCCCATGGCGACGCCGCGCTTCGACGCCCGGATGAAGCCCAGCAATTCGTCGACGTCGGGCGAGCGCAGCTCGGCGTCGACGCGGGCCATGGCCTCCCGCAGGTTCTGCCGATTGCGGAAGAGGAGCCGGAACGCCTGCGCCAGCATGCGGATGCGGCCGGCGTCCACTCCGGCCCGCCGGAGCCCGACCCGGTTCACGCCCCGCACAGTGTGGGTGCCGTCCATGATCGCGAACGGCGGGACGTCGCGGCTGGTGCGCGACAGGCCCCGCAGGATGGCGAGGCGCCCGATGCGGACGTGCTGGTGCACCACGCAGTTGCCCGACACGAACGCCTGGTCCTCCAGCACGACGTGGCCCGCCACCAGCGCGCCACTGCACACGATGGTGCGATCCCCCACCCGGCAGTTGTGGGCGATGTGGGCGTGCGACATCAGATAGTTGTCGCACCCCACGATCGTCAGCGTGCCCTCCTGGGTGGCACGGTGGATCTCGGCGTGCTCGCGGATCACGTTGCGATCGCCGAGGCGCAAGCCCGTCGGCGCGCCACGGTAGGCCAGGTCCTGCGGTTCGTGCCCCAGGATGGCCCCCGGGTGGACGACGTTGTCGGCGCCGAGATGCGTATCGCCCGTGAGGAAGGCATGCGCCATCACGCGCGTGCCCGGGCCGATACGCACGGGCCCGTCGATCACGACGTAGGGCCCGATCTCGGCCCCCGGATCGATCTCGGCGCGGGCATCGACGACGGCAGTCGGGTGGATGGCCACCCTAGTTGCGCTCCGGGGACGGGTCGCCGTCGGCGGACTCTCCCTCCTGCGGGACCGGCTCGCCCGGGATACGGTAGCGCTCGTCGGCCCAAGCGGCGAGGTCGACCACCTTGCACCGCTCCGAGCAGAACGGCCGGAACGGGTTGCCGGCGAGCGTCGTCGGTCGCCGGCAGGTGGGGCACCGAACGCGCCGGGCGAGCATCAGTTCAGCTCGGCCAGCTTCTTCTTGGCGCGACTCGCCTCCGCCGACGCCGGGTAATCCTTGACCAGACGGGAGAACGTGCCGCGCGCGGCGGACGAGTCACCCGAGCGGAGCTGCAGTTCCGCCTGCGCCCACAGCGCCGCCGGCGCCTTGTCGCTCTTCGGGTAGCGCGCCGCCACTTCGCCCAGCCGCGCCGTCGCCTTGCGCTCGTTGCCGCGAGCGGCGAGGCACTTCGCCTGCCAGTACATGGCGTTGTCGCTGAGCGCTCCGCCGCTGTCCGAGGCCGCCTTCAGGCGGGCCATCGCCTTCTTGCAGTCGCCCTGCTCCAGCCCCTCGAGCGCGTCGACGTACGCCCGCGGCGCCGCCGCGCCGCTCGCCTTGGCCACGGCCCGTTCCTGCGCGACCTCGCGGCGCCATTCCGGATCCGCGGTCCCCGGCGCGCCGCGCTGCACCTCGGCGCCCGGGGGCGGCGTTGCCGCCACGGCCTCCCCGACGAAGCCCCCGGACGCGGCAGCGGGCGCGACCGCGGCCGCCGGTACCGCCGACTGGGGGCCGCTGGTCACGACGGTTTCCGGCACCGGCGCGTCCTCGCTCGACACGCCCTCGGGCGACAGCGTCATCCCGATGCCCTGCCCGGGCACCGCCGGCAGCATCGAGGTGTCCTCGGGCTTGTTCGCAGGCGCAGGTTTCGGCGCCGGCCGCGCCGGCCCACTCCGCGGCGACGGCGGCGTGCCGCGCCGGCCCATATCGGTGCGGATGTGCTCGAGGTCCCGCCGCATCGACTCGACCGCCCGCGACTGCTGTTCGATCATCGTCGACAACTTGCGGTCCTGTTCCAGCAGGTCCGCTTGCGTGGCGCAGCCGCACAGGGTGAGCGCGAGCCCCCAACACGCCGCCGCCACGAGCCATCGCGGCGCGGCTCCCCGTCTCCGCATCTGTCGTGTCGTCCGCATGGGTCCCCTTCATGGCGCGGGCCACCAGCGTCCGCAAGCCGGGGGGCGGGCTGGACCTTGCAACCCCCCGCCCCCTCGCATACCTCTCCCGGCGTGTCCGTCCCTGCCTTCCTCGCCGCGTGCCGCCGCGAGGCGACGGCGTACACGCCGGTGTGGCTGATGCGCCAGGCGGGGCGGTACCAGCCGGAGTACCGGGCCATCCGCGAGCGCCTGGGCTTCCTCGAGCTGTGCAAGTCGCCGGACACGGCCGCCGAGGTGACCGTCATGGCGGTCGAGCAACTGGGCGTCGACGCCGGCATCATCTTCGCCGACATCCTGCTGGTGCTCGAACCGCTGGGCGTCGGCCTAGAGTTCGCCAAGGGCGACGGCCCGGCGATCCACCGGCCGGTGCGGACGGCGACCGACGTCGACGGGCTTCATGCCTTCGATCCCGCGGCGCTGGATTTCGTCTACCAGGCGATCCGCCGGGCGCGCGCCGCGCTCCCCGCCCACGTCCCGCTGATCGGCTTCGCCGGCGCACCGTTCACCCTGGCATCGTATCTCATCGAGGGCGGCGGCTCGGACGACTGGGCCGCGACCAAGCGCTTTCTCTTCGCCGACCCCGGCGCATGGCGCGCGCTGATGGAACGGCTGGTGCCGGCAACCGCCGAGTACCTGAACGCCCAGATCGCGGCGGGCGCCCAGGCGGTGCAGCTGTTCGACAGCTGGGTGGGCTGTCTGTCGCCAGCCGACTACCGCCGGCACGTCCTGCCCCACATGCGCGCGCTGATCGCGCGGCTCGCGCCGGGCGTGCCCGTGATCCACTTCGGCACGGGCACCGCGGGCCTGCTCGAGTGCATGCGCGCGGCTGGTGGCGACGTCATCGGGCTCGACTGGCGTGTCGACCTCGACGCCGCCTGGGCGCGCCTCGGCTCCGACGTCGCCGTGCAGGGCAATCTCGACCCCATGGCGCTGCTGGCGCCGATCCCGGAGATCCGCCGCCGCGTCGCGGAGATCCTGGGCCAGGCGGCGGGGCGACCAGGCCACGTCTTCAACCTGGGCCATGGCATCCTGCCGTCGACGCCGGTGGACCATGCCCGCGCACTGGTCGACGCCGTGCACGAGCTCTCGGCTCGTGGCACCACTGGGTGATGCCCGCCGACGCCGTCCTCCTCATCGCCTTCGGCGGTCCGACCCGCCCCGAAGAGATCCGCCCGTTCCTGGAGAACGTCACGCGCGGGCGCCGCATCCCGCCCGCGCGACTCGACGAGGTGGTCCACCACTACGAGCTGATCGGCGGCCGCTCGCCGTTGAACGAGCTGACCTTCCGGCAGGCCGAAGCGCTCCGTCGCGAACTCGGCGCCACGCCGGTCTACGTCGGCATGCGCAACTGGGAGCCCTACCTGGCCGACACGCTGGCGCAGATGGCGCTCCAGGGCGTGCGCCGCGCCGCGGGCCTCATCCTGGCTCCCCACGCCAACGAGTCCAGCCGCGAGCGCTACATGGAGGCGGTCGACGCCGGCCGCGCCGCGCTCGGCCCGCGGGCGCCCGTGGTGGATTACGTCGGCGACTGGTACGCGCATCCGCTCTTCGTCGACGCGCTGGCGGCGCAGGTGGAGGCGGCGCTGGCCGCGGCGCCGCCAGGCGCCCGCGTGGTGTTCACGGCGCACAGCATCCCGACGCCCGGCTCCGAGCGCTACGTGCGCGAGCTGAGCGAAACGGCGCGTGCCGTCGCCGCGCGCCTGGGCGGCCCGGCCTGGGAGATCGCCTACCAGAGCCGCAGCGGCAACCCGCGCGACCCCTGGCTCGAGCCCGACGTCAACGACACGCTGGAACGCCTGGCCGGCGACGGCACCCGCGCCGCGGTGCTGGCCCCGATCGGCTTCGTCTGCGACCACGTCGAGGTGCTTTACGACCTCGACGTCGAAGCCTCGGCAACGGCGGCGAGACTCGGCCTCGGGCTCGTGCGTGCCGCCACGGTGGGGGACGACCCGCGCTTCATCCGGATGCTCGCCCAGGTGGCGCGCGAGCGGCTCGCGTGACCCGGCGGCGCGTCGTGGTCGTCGGGGGCGGCGTCGCCGGTCTCGCCGCCGCGCACCGCCTGGTCGAGCACGCGCGGCAGGGCGCGCCGCTCGACGTCGTGCTCGTCGAAGCGTCGGACCACCTGGGCGGCAGCGTCGGCACCGAGCGCACCGGCGGCTTCGTGCTGGAGCGAGGCGCCGACTCGATGATCACCGATAAGCCGTGGGGCCTGGCGCTGTGCGAGCGCATCGGCTTCGCGGACCAGCTGGTCGGCACGCGCGAGGGCGAGCGGCGCACCATGGTGGTCCACGGCGGCCGCCTGCACCCGCTGCCCGAGGGCTTCCTGCTGATGGCGCCGACTTCGCTCGCGCCGGTCGCGACGTCGTCGCTGTTCTCGCCAAGCGGGAAGCTGCGCATGGCGCTCGACCTCGTGCTGCCGCGCCGGCAGGCAGCCGGTGACGAGAGCCTGGCCGCGTTCGTGCGCCGGCGCTTCGGGGCCGAGGTGCTGGAACGCGTCGCCGATCCGCTCGCCGGCGGCATCTACACCGCCGACCCCGAGCGGCTGTCGCTCGCCGCCACCATGCCGCGCTTCCCCGAGCTGGAGCGCACGCACCGCAGCGTGATCCTGGGCCTGCGGGCGACGGCGCGGCTGCCGCGCGGCGGCTCGGGCGCGCGCTACGGGCTCTTCGTCGCGCCCGCCGACGGCATGGGCGCGCTGATCGACGCGGTGGCGCAGCGGCTGCCGGACGGCGTGGTGCGCCTCGGCACGACGGTGGACGCACTGCGACGCGACGGCGACCGCTGGAACGTCCACGCGACCGGGGCAATGCTCGATGCGGATGCCGTGATCGTCGCCACGCCGGCGTTCGCCGCGGCACGCCTCCTCGCGCCGCTCGACGCCGAGCTCGGCCGCGCCCTGGACGCCATCGACTACGCGTCGTCGGCGACGGTGACCCTGGCCTTCCCCGCCGACGCGGTGGCGGGCAGGCTCGCCGGGTTCGGCTTCGTCGTGCCGTTCGCGGAGCGCCGCTCGCTGCTCGCCTGCACCTTCGCCAGCCGGAAGTACCCCGGCCGTGCGCCCGCGGGCTTCGAGCTGCTGCGCGCGTTCGTCGGCGGCGCGCGCCGGCCCGACCTGGTGGAGCTGGACGACGCGGCGCTGACGGCGATCGTGCGCGCCGAGCTGCGCGCCCTCCTCGGCATCGCGGCGGAGCCGGCGCTGGTGCGCGTCGCGCGGTGGCGGCGCGCCATGCCGCAGTATGCGGTGGGGCATCTGGACCGGGTGGCCGCGATCGAACGCCGCGCCGCCGCACTGCCCCGGCTCGCACTGGCGGGCGCGGCGTACCGCGGCGTCGGCATCCCCGACTGCGTGCGCAGCGGCGAGGCGGCCGCGGACGGAGCGATCGCCTGACCGAACGATACCGGACGACGTGGCGCCCGACGAAAGCGGGGGGGACCCAGCCTCCCCTCGGCGACGCCCGGCTGGTCCGTCCGCGATACCTTGCCCTGACGCGAATCTGCCGGTACCATTGCGTGGTCTATCAACAGTATGGTTAAACACACCGGAGAGGGTACTGGAGAAAAGATGAAGACAGTAGGTGCCACGCAGTTCCTCTCGGTCAGCGAGGCGAAGGCGACCCTACCGAAGATCGTCGAAGGGCTTCAGTTCGCCACTGTGCTGGTGCGTCGCAGCGAGCCGGTGGCCGCGCTGGTCTCGATCGAGACGTACAACGACTATCTGGCGCTCGAGAAGCTGGTGCGCCACCCGGAACTGTTCGATCGGCTTCGGTCGCAGGCGAAGAAGGCCCGAACCACGCCGATCGAGTCCTTGCGCACCGTGCAGGATCTTGAGGCACTGTACAAAGCGCGGCGCAAGTCGGCAGCCATTCCGGCCAGCAATGGCTGAATGCCGTTCCAGGAGTTCAGATACCTGGCGGACGCCGAACCGGGGCTCAACGCTTTGTTCACGCGTGGCGTCTCGTACGAGAGCCTGATTCAGAAGATCCGCTCGGTACAGGCGGAGTGGCAGCCCGAAGATGACGACGACAGTCAGTACGTCGTTCCGTTCCACGGGTTCTATTTGGTGTTCACGGTCTCCGTCGACTCCCGCTCCACCCTCGTGTTGGCGGCCGTTGAGCCGCAACCGCGCACATGACCTGCGGCGACACGGCGAACATCCTCAATGTCGTGGGCACCGCATTGCAGCTGCTTGGCGGCGTGATGACCCTGTGGGGGTTGCTGTCGGCTACGAGCACGTGGAGCCAGCGAATCCGCGCGCTGGTGGGTGCGCTGTGGCGGTCACGAGCCAGCAGAACCGCCGCCGAGCTCTCGGTCCTGAATGCGGAGAACCGTTCGCGGGTCCTGCAGGGTGTCGCGGTGCTGGCGCTCGGCTACCTGTTGGCGCTGGTGTCCCAGCTCTTGCCGATTCTCACGTGCTGAAGGACGCTTCCGCCATCCGGGCGGCTGATCAGGCGCTTCGGGATCTCGGACAACCGCTCGCGCGGTATCGCGGGGAAAACGGGGCCCCTACCCGCAGTCGAGGACGGTTCGGATTCCCCGGCTCGCGCGCAGGTCGTCGAACGCCGCGTTGATGTCCGCCAGCGGCCGCCGGGCCGTCACCAGCGCGTCGAGGTCGAGCCGCCCCGCCTGCCATAGCGCCACCAGGCGTGGCACGTCGCGCAGCGCGTTGGTGCTGCCGAGCGCGCAGCCCACGACCTTCTTCTCCTGCACCGTGAACAGCGCCGCCGGCATGATCGTGATCGCCTCGTCGATCGGCGCCGCGCCGACGCACACCGTGGTGCCGCCGGGGCGCGTCGCCGCGATGCCGGCCGACACCAGGGCGGATCGACCGACCGCGTCGAAGGCGTAGTCGGCGCCGACGCCGGTGAGCGCATGGACGCGGGATACGACGTCCTCCCGTCCGGGATCGACGGCGTCGGTGGCGCCCATCTCCCCCGCCGCGTCCCGGCGCGCCTGGACCGGGTCGGACACGATGATGCGCGCCGCGCCGGCCAGCCGCGCACCCTGCACGATCGAGAGCCCGATGCCACCGAGCCCCATCACCAACACCGTGGCGCCGGCCTCCACGCGGGCGGTGTTCAGCACGGCGCCGACACCGGTCTGCACGGCGCAGCCGATGACGCACGCCACGTCGAGCGGCAGGTCGGGCGGGATGCGGACCGCGCCGCTCGCCAGCGTGACCACCTGCTCTGCGAACGCCGCCACGCCGACGCCGCGATACACGACCGTGCCGCCACGCGAGAGGCCGGTGGTGCCGTCCGCAAACGTGTTGGTCTGGATGCCTGCCGCGTTGGCGCACACGCCGGGCTCGCCGCGCAAGCACCAGTAGCACGCGCCGCACGGCGGGATCGGGGTCAGGATGACGTGGTCGCCCGGCGCGAGCCCGGCGACGCCGTCGCCGACCGCGTCCACCACGCCCGCCGCCTCGTGACCCAGCACGATGGGCAGCGGGCTCGGAAAGGTGCCGTCCACGATGCTCAGATCGGAGTGGCAGACGCCGCAGTGCCGCACCCGCACCCGCACCTCGCCGGGGCGTGGCGGCCGCATGGCGACGTCGTCGCAGAGACGGAGGGGAGCACCTGGAGTTTCGAGCAGGGCGGCGCGCATGGGCATCTCCGTTTCGGTTCAGTGCTCGCTGATCTCGAGCGAGCGGCGCAGGTCGAGCAGCACCACCGGCGGCGTCCGGAACAACCCCCGGCGGGGACGATCGAGATCCAGGACTACGTAGATCACCGTCCCGAGCAACACGACGAACACCAACCAGGTCAGCAGGTGCCGATCGCCCTTCAGCCCGGTGGCGTATCCGGCGACGGAGGCGGTCAGCGCGGCCGCCAAGAACAACATCGCCACCACGGACGTGGGGAGGCGCCGCTCGAGGTTGACGAGCCTGGTCGCCTGGATGTCGAAGGTCGTGTTGAGTGACGCGAGCAGGAGGGCGTAGCCCTCGTTCCCGGGCTCGCGACGCATCAGGTCGGCAGCGACCCGCCAGAGCCCGGCTTGGAGCGCCCCGCTCCGGGCGTTTGCGGCTGCGATCCGCGCGGGCTCGAAACCGGCGACCGAGAACTCGATGCGCGCGTCGAGATACTCGCGCATCAGCCCCTGGAGCCGCGCCCGTTCGGGCTCCGGCGCCAGCGCGCAGCGCAGGTACGCGGTGCCGATATCGTTCGCTTCCTCGAGCACGAGGCCGCGCCGCGACTCGGCACGCGCCGCCACCAACGAGAACGTGAGCGCCAGCAGCAGCCCGAAGAGCGCATAGACCGTGCCCTCGATGGGCCCGACGCCGGTCGCGGCCGCCTCGGGCGCGACGCGGCGCTTCGCCCATCCCGCTCGGAACGCCGCCTCGAGCGCGACGCAGATCAGCGCCAGGAAGATGGCCGTCAGCCCGAGCGGGCCGAGCCGGTGGATCAAGGGTTCGGGCACCAGAGCGGCGTTCACACGTGGGGCAGGATCTCGCGGCCGAAGCGGTCCATCAGATCGACGGCCGTCGCGCCCGCGAGCACCACCTCGGACAACCCCCACTCGTCACGCCGCCGTCGCAGCTCGACGACACAGTCCTCCGGCGTGCCGACGAGGAAGAGCGGCGAGCCCTGGATGGCGGCGGGCGGGACGCCAAACATCCCGGCCAGGCCCGCCACGGCGGCCTCGGCGGAGGCGCGGGACTCGGCGAGCTGCACGGTGAAGAGCATGGAGCTCGCCCGGATGGCCGCGGGGTCGCGGCCGGCGCGCGCCGCCTCGTCGCGCACGAACTGGACCTTCTCGCGGAAGGTGGTGTCGGTGAGCTTCAGCGCCTTCGAGAGCGCGATGTAGCCGGGCCGCCCGGTTTCGCTCACGATGTTCAGCACGTCGGCGTGGCGTGCCGCGATGCGGAGCAGCCCCTTGCCGCTGCCGCCGAGCAGGATCGACGGCCGCGCCTGGACGGGCCGCGGCAGCAGCGTGGCGTCCGTGAAATGGTAGAATTCGCCGTCGAAACTGAATGGGGCGTCTCCCCACAGGCCGCGCAGACAGGTGAGGGCCTCGTCCAGCATGCGGAGCCGCGGTCCGATCTCCGGGAAGTCGATGCCGGTCATGCGGAATTCGGTCTCGGTCCAGCCCGAGCCGAGCCCCGCCACCATGCGGCCGCCCGACAGCTCGTCCAGCGTCGCCAGGCTGCGCGCGGTCACCGCAGGATGGCGAAACAGGTTGCACAGCACCAGGTGCCCGATGCGGACGCACGAGGTGGCCGTGGCCGCGACCGCCGCCTGCATGAACGGGTCGTACGACGGCAGACCCGTCGCCTGCCGCTCCGGCCCCTCGGCGACCAGGTGGTCGGGGAAGTAGATGCTGCGGAAGCCGAGACCCTCAGCGGCCTGCGCCAGGTCGCGCAGGCGCGCGATCTCGACCCAACCGATTTGCAGCGCGCATTCCATGAGACACGTCCTCCGAGGGTCGCGGCGTAGCACGGCGAGCCCTGCCCGACCAGCCTCTGGCCAAGGCGGCCTGCGGGCGCCTCCTGGGCGGGTCCTCCCCGATTCCATCGTCCTCCCCCAGGTCCGATAGGCCGATCCGCAGCCGTCCGCGATACATCCGCCACGATGCGGCGCCGCGCGCTGGCGCCGCGCGCGACCGCCGTGCTACCGGCGCCGCCATGGAACATGTCCTCTCCGGCATCCGCGTCGTCGAGGTCGCCCAGTGGTGGTTCGTACCGTCGGCGGGCGCGGTGCTGGCCGACTGGGGCGCCGACGTCATCAAGATCGAGCACCCGGTCACCGGGGATCCGCAACGCGGGCTGGTCACGTCCGGGTTCTTTCCCGACACCGGCGGCGTCAACTTCATGATGGAACAATCGAACCGCGGGAAGCGCAGCGTCGGCATCGACATCCGGAATCCGGCCGGGCGCGATGCGCTGCTCGAACTGGTCGCCACTGCCGACGTTTTCCTCACCAACTTCCTGCCGCCTGCGCGTCGCAAGCTCGGCATCGAGCTCGACGACATCCGCGCCGTCAATCCGCGGATCGTCTACGTACGCGGCCATGGCCAGGGCGCGCGCGGGCCCGACGCCGAGAAGGGCGGATACGACGCCGCGTCGTTCTGGTCGCGCGGCGGCATCGCCCACGCGCTCACGCCGCCGGGGGCCCTGGCGCCCGTCATGCAGCGCGCCGCGCTCGGCGACTCGACCGGCGGCATGACCGTCGCCGGGGGCGTTGCGGCGGCGCTCTTCCGGCGCGAGCGCACCGGCGTGCCGTCGGTGGTGGACGTCTCGCTGCTCGGCACGGCCATGTGGATCCTGGCGCCAGACATCGTGATGACCCGCCTCACCGACCAGGAGATGCCGATGTTCGACCGCACCGCGGCGCCCAACCCCATCGTCAACAGCTATCGCACCAAGGACGGGCGCTGGCTGTTCCTGAACATGCTGCAACCGGATCGCTTCTGGGCCGACCTCTGCCGGCACCTCGGCCGCGACGACCTGAGCAAGGACCCGCGCTTCGAGAACGGCATGGCTCGCTTCATGAACCGGCACGAGTGCGTGCGCGAGCTGGAAGCCGTCTTCGCCGCCCGTACGCTCGCCGAGTGGCGAGCGGCGCTCGACCCGGTCGAGGGCGTGTGGGCGCCCATGCAGAGCGCGCGCGAGGTGGGCGACGACCCCCAGGCCGTCGCCAACGGCTATCTGCCGCGTGTCGACCGCGGCGACGGCACCGGCTTCCACCTGGTAGCCAGCCCGGTGCAGTTCGACGAGACGTCGCCCGCGCTCCGGCCCGCGCCCGAGTGCGGCCAGCACACCGAAGAGGTGCTGCTGTCGCTCGGCATGACCTGGGAGCGACTCACGGCCCTCAAGCAGTCGGGCGCGATCTCGTAGCCGTCAGTGCCGCGCCCGCTCGAACGCCGCCAGCGCCCGGGCCCGACCCACATCCAGCTCGACCACGGGCGGTGGATAGTCGGGGCACAGCATACGGCGCTCCAGCGACGGCAACTTCCAGGGCTGGTGGATCAGCTTCGCCGGCACGCGCGCCAGCTCCGGCACCCAACGCTTCACGTAGGTGCCGTCCGGATCGAAGCGTTCGCCCTGACGGAGCGGCGAAAAGATGCGATGGAAGGGCTGCGCATCCGCACCGGTGCCCGCCACCCACTGCCAGTTGCCGTTGTTCTGCGCGAGTTGGCCGTCGAGCAACTCGGTCATGAAGTGCGCCTCGCCGAGGCGCCAGTCGAGCAGCAGGTGTTTCGTGAGAAACGATCCCACGACCATCCGCACCCGGTTGTGCATGAAGCCGGTCGCGGCCAGCTCGCGCATGCCGGCATCGACCAGCGGCACGCCGGTGGTCCCCGCGCGCCAGCGCTCGAAGGCGCGAGCGTCGTCCCGCCAGGAGACGCGGAGGGGGCGCATCGGCTCTGTCGCCACCCGCGGATGCGCCACCAGGAGCTGGGCGTAGAAGTCGCGCCAGGCGAGTTCGCGGGTCCACACGCGCACACCGTCCGCCAGCGCCGGGTCGCGGCCGGCCGCCGCGCGCGCGCGCCGGACGGCCTCCGCGCCCGAGATGGACCCCCAGCGCAGATGGGAGGAAAGCCGCGACGTGGCGTCAGCGCCCGGCAGGTCGCGCGTCTCGGGATACCGCCGCACGCCGTCGCGGAGGAACGCAGCGAGCCGGGCGCGCGCAGCCTCCGCGCCGGCGGGCGGCAGCGTGACGCCGTCGGGGACGGCAGGGAGGTCGACCCCGACGCCGGAAAGATCCGCCACGGGGGCCCAGTCGCGTGGCGGGCGGACCACCGCCGGCGCCGCCGCCGCCTCCCAGACGCGGGCGTAGGCGGAGTAGACGCGGTACGCCTCGCCGGCACCGGTCAGCAGGGCGCCGGGCTCCTGCACCAGCGCCGCCTCGGCTGCGCGCACCGCCACCCCGTCGCGCGCCAGCGCGTCCCGGACACGCGCCTCCCGGGCGCGCGCGGCCGGCTCGTGATTGCGGGCATGCGTCACGAGTCGCGCCCCCAGACCCGCCGCCAGGCGCGGCAACACCGCGGCCGGATCGCCCTCGACGACGACGAGGCGCGAGCCGCGCGCGCGCAGCTCGGCATCCAGCGCGTGCAGCGTCGCATACATGAACGCGCGGCGCCGGGGCGCCGTCGCGTGCCGCCGCAGGACGGCCGGATTCAGGACGAAGACGCCGGCGACCGGCCCGGACCGATCCGCCCCGGCCAACGCCGGGTTGTCGCCGGTCCGCAGATCGCTGGTGAACCAGTGGAGCGCGCCGCCGGCCATCGGAGGACGACATCCCACGTGGCGACCAGGTGCAAGGCGGCGCGGGGGCGACACAGGGCGGCGAATCCCGTATGCCCGACCGCGATGCCGAAGGTCGAATCGCTCCCCGGCGCGCCGGCCGTGGTGCTCGGCGGCGGGGTCGCCGGGCTCGCCGCCGCGCGGCTCCTCGCGCGTCATTTTCCGCGCGTCGTCGTGCTCGAACGCGATCGGCGGGACGACGTCGCCACCCCGGACGACGCCTTCCGGTCGTGGCATCGCGGCGGCGTGCCGCAGCTCCGGCACTCGCACGCGTTCCTGGCTCGGCTCCGGCTCATCCTCCTGGCGCATCTGCCGGACGTCCTGGATCACCTGCGCGATGCCGGCGTCCGCGAGATCGCGCTCGCGCACATGGCCCCGCCCGAGATGGCGTTCCGCAGCGCCCCGGCCGACGAAGACGTCGTCCTGCTCGCCTGTCGTCGCACCACCTTCGAGTGGGCGCTGCGACGAAGCGTGCAGGACCGCCCCGAGGTCGAGCTGCGCGAGGGCGTGGCCGTGAGAGGTCTGGTCGGCGACGCGCCAGACGGCGGACGGCCGCGTGTGCGCGGCGTCCGGCTCGACGACGGCAGCGAACTCCCCGCCGCCATCGTGGTCGATGCGCTCGGCCGGCGGTCGCCGACGCCGTCCTGGCTGGCGGCGCTCGGGGCGCAGGCGCCACGCGAACGGAGCGAGGAGACCGGTATCTTCTACTACACGCGCTTCTACCGCCGCCGTCCCGGCCGCGGCCCGCGGGGCACCACCGGACTGGTGGCGGGCGATCTTGGCTGGGTGAAGCTCGCCATCTTCCCGGGCGACGGCGACACGTTCTCGATCACGGTGGGCGCGCCCGTTGACGACGGCGGCCTGAAGGACCTGGCCGACCCGCACCGTTTCGAGCGCTTCGTGGGCGCGTTCCCGCAGATCGCGCCCTGGCGCGCCCGCGGCGTCTCCACGCCCATCGCCGGCAAGGACACGCCGGTGCTGGTGATGGGACAGCTCCGCAACCGGCTGCGCCGCTTCGTCGACGCCGACGGTCCGCTGGCGCCGGGGTTGTTCGTCCTCGGCGACGCCGCCTACCACTCGAACCCGATCTACGGACGAGGCTGCTCGATGGCGCTCATGGGTGTCACGTTCCTCGACGAGGCGCTCGGCCGCCACCCGGGCGATCCGGTCGCCGCCGCCCGCCATCTGCATCAGCGGTGCGAGGCGCAGGTCCGGCCGTTCTGGGACGCGGCCGTCGTGGCGGACCGGCGCGCGCGAGGCGAGGGTCGCACCCCACCCCCCGGCAGCGCCCTCGCCTACCTGACGATCATGGCCGAGGAGACGTTCGGCTGGTTCCTCGAGCGCGGCATCCTGCCCGCCACGCGCACCGACCCCGCCGTGTTCCGCGCGCTCCTCCGGGTATTCCACATGCTGGAGCCGCCAAGCCAGCTCGCGCGCGATCCGGAGCTGGTGCTGCGTGCGCTGCCGACGCTGGCTCGGGTGCTCACCGGCCGCGGCCCGTCGCTGCCCATGGAGCCGGTACCGCGCGAGGCCGCGCTCGCCCGCATGGCGTCCTGACGGTCAGCGACGCCGCTGGTCGCGCGCGTGCGCCACCAGGGCCTCGAAGAGCCGCATCGGGCGCGGATCGGACAGCGCATCGAGTTCGGGGTGCCATTGCACGCCGATCACGAACGGATGGGCGGCCGATTCGACCGCCTCGACCACGCCGTCGTCACTCCACCCCACGGCGCGCAGGCCCTCGCCCAGCCGGCGAACCGCCTGGTGGTGGATCGACTGCACCACGAGCGAGGTGGCGTCGAACAACCCGGCGAGCATGCTGTCCGGAGCGAGACGCACCCCATGCGGCACGGGTGTCAGCTGGGGCGTGCGGTGCACGACGGTCGTGCCGAAGTGGTCCGGAATGTGCGCCACCAGGTCGCCACCGAGGGCGACGTTGAGCAGTTGGAGGCCCCGGCAAACGCACAGCACCGGCAGCGCGGTGCGGGCGAGGGCCGCTCGCGCCAGGGTCAGCTCGAAGCGGTCCCGCTCGTCCGAGATCCCATAGTTCGCGTCGTGGTGGCCGCCGCCATAGTGGGCCGGATCCACGTCGCCGCCACCGGGCAGGATCAACCCGTCGATGGCGTCGAGCCCCTCGGGCGTTTCGCCCTCGACGGGCGGTAGGATGACGGGCACGCCGCCCGCCAACCTGACCACGTCGACGTACTCGCACGGGACGGAGAACGTCTGCCGCTGCCCCGCGCGCCCGTAACTGGAGATGCCGATCAGCGGTCGCACGGCGGAGAGACTAGCGTCGGACGCGCAACCGCTCCAGTCGCGGTCAGAGCGCCGATGGCCCTCGTTCCCCGGTGCGGATGCGCACCGCCTCCTCCACCGGCAGGATGAAGATCTTGCCGTCCCCGATCTGGCCGGACTTCGCCGCCTCCTGGATCGTGGTGGCGACCACCTCGGCGCGCGCGTCGTCCACCAGGATCTCGAGCTTCATCTTGGGCAAGAACTCGACCACGTACTCGGCGCCCCGGTAGAGTTCCGTGTGCCCCTTCTGGCGACCGAACCCCTTCACCTCGCTGATGGTCAGCCCTTCGACCCCCTGCCGCGCCAGCGCCTCCTTCACCTCGTCGAGCTTGAACGGTTTGATGATGGCTTCGACCTTCTTCATCGGCTGTCTCCTTCGAGGCGCTCTCGGCGCCGGATGCTGGGTTGCAGGCGGGTCCCATAGCGCAAGCGCCGCATCACCCGGGTCAACCAGCTGCTGCGTTGCGGGAACGGGATCACCATGGCGGCCATCGAACACATCCTCCTCTCGGCTCGGAGCCTGGTCGGCTGCGCACAAGAGGCAAGGCACGTGCCAGCGGTGGAGATCGGGCGGGCGGAGCAATCGGTGGCTCCGGAGCGCAACGCCCTGCTCAAGCCGGGGGCACGCGCCCACGAAGCGGGCACGGTGCTCGCGGGCGACTCGGCGCCACCACCGTGCTACCTGGGAGCGCGATGACGTTTCCGAGGCAGATACAGGGCATCCCGCTCCGCTCCGACGTCCATGAACTATGCACCGACGTCGTCTATGCGGAGGTCGATGGCCACCCCCTGCGGTTCGACCACTTCCGGCCGCTCCCGGCTGCGGAGCCGGTGCCCGCGGTGGTGTTCGTCCATGGCGGCGCCTGGGTGGGTGGTGACCCGAGCCAGGCTGCCGGCAACGGCCTGCACTTCGCGCGCCGCGGCATCGCCACAGTGTCGATTTCCTACCGCCTGGCGCCGGCCTACCGCTTCCCCGCTCCACTCGACGACGTCCGGCATGGACTGCGATGGGTACGGTCCCACGCGGCCGAACTGGGCATCGACCCGGATCGCCTCGCGTTGATGGGTCTCTCCGCGGGGGCGCATCTGGCGGTGCTGGCCCACGTCGCCCGCGACCTGGGGCCACTGACCCCAGACCTGCCGGCCGATCTGCGCGACGTCCCGGAGACGGTCCGTGCGGTGATCGCGCACTACGGCCCGTACGATCTCGGGCGCCGCCGATCCGAAATGGTCGACACCCTGCTCGGCCCGCGCGCCCAGGACGACGCCTGGGTGGGCCTGGCCTCGCCTGTCACGCTGGCGGCGCGGGCAACCGCGCCCGTACTCCTGATCCACGGCACGGGCGACCAGGTGGTCTCGTGGCGCGAGTCCGATCGCATGCACGGCGCCCTGCAGGCGGCCGGTCGAGACAGCGAGCTGCTCCTGCTCGACGGGGCGCCCCACGCCTTCCAGGTCGACTGGCACGGCGACGCGAATCGGCGCGCCAACGCCGCCATGGACGACTTCCTCGCCCGCCATCTGTGCGCCCGCTGACCGCCAGGCCGAGGCCCGCTGCCGGGCGCGGTGGCGCCTCTGGACGACGGATGCTAGGACGCCACGACGGCGATGTACGAGCGGTTCTTTGGGCTGGCGGATGCGCCGTTCCGGCTCACACCGGATCCCCGCTTCCTCTTCCTGTCGCGCAAGCACGCCGACGCCCTCGCGCACCTGCGGCTCGGGCTGTCGGAGTCGAGCGGCTTCGTGTGCATCACCGGCGACGTCGGGACGGGCAAGACCACCGTCCTCCGTTCCTTCCTGGCGGAGCTCGCACCCGAAGCGAGCGTCGCCTACATCATCAATCCCACCCTTTCTCCGGTCGAACTCCTCCAGACGATCAACCTCGAGTTCGGGCTCCCCGCGCGCTCGACCAGTCGCAAGACGCTGATCGACACCCTGAACCGCCACCTGCTCGCCCAGCGGGAGGCGGGCCGGAGTGCCGCGGTCGTGGTGGTCGACGAGGCGCAAGCGCTGTCGGTCGAGGTACTCGAACACCTGCGCCTGCTGTCGAACCTCGAAACCACGACCGAGAAGCTGCTGCGCATCGTGCTGGTGGGGCAACCGCAGCTGCGGGCGTTGCTCGCCCACCCCGAGCTGGCGCAGCTGAACCAGCGCATCACGCTGCGCTGGCACATCGGCCCGCTCGACCGCCGCGAAACCTTCGCCTACGTGCGGCATCGCCTCACGGTCGCGAGTGACGGCCAGGACCGGCAGGTCTTCTCGCTGCCGGCGCTGCACGCCATCCACACACGCTCCGGCGGGGTGCCCAGGCTCATCAACATGCTCTGCCACCGCGCCCTGCTGGCCTCGTTCGCCGCGGAGCGCCGGACGGTCGGGCTGCGCGCCGTGCGGCAGGCCTATGACGAGGTGGCCACGCTCCCGCTGCCCGCGCGTCCGGTTGCACCACGGTCGTCGTGGACCGCTCCAGCGGTGGCGGCGAGCGTCGCGGCGCTGGCCATCGGCGTGTTCGGCGCGGTCCCCTGGCTCCGCATGAAGACCCTCGAAGCAGCCCTCGGCTCACCCGAGGGAGACCTGGCGAGCGTCGCGCCGGCCGAGGTCGCGGACGCGTCGCATGCCGAACATCCTGGGGACACCACGCCGGTGGTCACGGACGCGGCGGTCGTCGCGGCCGGCGCGGAGGCGCCGCCACCGCCGGAGGAAATCGTCGCGACCGCGGCAACGCCGCCAGCCACCGCCCCGGGCCCGGCGCCGCCGCTGGAGACGGCGACCCCGGCGGACCCGGTCGAGCCGCCGGCGCCCGAGGCGACCGATCCCACGCCGCAGTTCGAAACCCGCCTCGCCGCGGTCGACGCCGCCCTCAGCGCGCGCACGGCCATCGAGGCGGTGCTGCGAAGCTGGCAGGTCCCTGGCCTCGCTCCGGACGAGCCCGCCACCGCGGCCGATCTTCCGCGGATCGCGGAGAAGCGCGGCCTCGAGCACCTCGTCCTGACGGGCAACGTGGCGATGCTCCGGCTCCTCGACAGCCCCGCCGTGCTCGAGCTGCAATTGCCCGGCGTCCGCGGCCCGCGCTTCGCCGCCCTGATCGCCATGGAGGGGGGCGTCCCGGTGATGGTCGGCGGGAGCGAGGAGGCGGTCACCGTGTCGCCGGCCCTGCTGCAACAGGCCTGGTACGGGCAGGCCCACATCCTGTCGCGGGACTTCGAAAGTCTCGGACCGGGGATGCTCGACGGCCAGTCGCGCGGCGCGCGCGTGACCCGCCTGCAGGGCCTGCTGAAGCGCGTCGGGACCTACGAGGGCGCCGAGACGGGTCTCTTCGACTCCGCCACCTCGAACGCGGTGCTCGACTTCCAGCGCTCGCGTTACGTCAGCGCCGACGGCATCGTCGGCCGCTTGACGCGCATGGCGCTCTACGCTGCGGCCGGCGGGTATCCGCGCCCTACCCTCACCGAAGGAGGGGCGTCGTGAGTTCGATCCTCGACGCGCTCGAAAAGCTCGAGCGCGTTCGGCCGGATGGGACCCCGGCGGGACGATCGCCCAGCCCGCAGCCCCCACGTCGCCGCCGCGGCCCCGGGCTGCTGGCCGGAGGGATCGCCGTGGTCGCCGCCGCGTTAGCCTTCGCCATCCTCCGCTCCCCGGGCCCGGAAGGCACGCCGGTCCAGGCCGCGAGCCCGGTCGCCGAAGGCACGCCCGAGACTCCGATCGACCCGGCGGGCGGCGTCGCCAGCCCGACCGAGGCGCCCGCGCCGCCACCAGCAGACGACACGGCGGCCGCGGCACCGCCCGCCCCCCCCTCCCCGTCCCCTGCCGAGGCTGCCCAGCCGCCACCCGAGCCCGCCGCCATACCCTCCACGCCCGACGCGCCGCCGGCCCCGCCGGCCGCAGCCGCGCAAACCCCGGCCCCAGCGGACGGCGCGCGGCCGGTCTTGGCCGCGGCCCCGCCGATTCCGCCACCCACCGACACAGACGCCCGACCGTGGGGCAAGCCGGTCCAGCCCGCCCCGCCGGTCGTTCGCGTCCCGCCGGTGCCGCCGCTCGCCGCCGCGCCACAACCACGCGAGCTCGACGCGCCGCCGCCGGTCCGCCGCGCTCCGGCCGGCGCTCCGAAGGTGCAGCTGAGCTTCCTCCTGTTCTCGGGATCGGCCGAACGGCGCAGCGTCGCGCTTTCGATCGACGGCAGCGGATTGGAAACGCTGCGCGAAGGGGAGACGTCCGGGGGGCTCGAGGTCGTGCGTATCCTGCCGGATCGCGTCGACCTGCGCTGGGAGGGTCAACCCTTCACCGTGCGCGCGCGGGACTGACGCGACGGGGCCGGCGCCGCGTCGGTCACGCGCGCCAGGTGATCTGTTGCACCTCGGTGTATTCCTCCATGCCCCACCGGCCGCCCTCGCGTCCGATCCCGCTCTCTTTGAACCCCCCGAAGGGTCCGTCGAGCATGTTGATGCCGTTGTTGATCCACACCACGCCGGTGCGGAGACGCTTGGCGAGTGCGATCGCTCGCCCGGTGTCCCGCGCATAGATCGCCCCGCCCAGGCCGTAGCTCGAGTCGTTCGCGATGCGTACCGCCTCGTCGTCGTCGGCATACGGGATCACCGACACCACTGGGCCGAAGATCTCTTCGCGGGCGATACGGTGGTCGTTGCGCACGTTGCAGAACAGCGTGGGCTCGAGGAACCAGCCGCGCTCGAGATGTGCCGGCCGGCCCCCACCGGTGGCCAGCGTGGCGCCTTCACGCTGGCCCGCGGCGATGTATTCCTCGATCTTCCGCCGCCGCTCCTCCCGGATCACCGGCCCGAGCATGATGGTCGGATCGGCCGGGTCGCCTATGGTGACCATGCCTTTCAGGAATCCGACCATGTGCTCCACGAACGCGTCGTGCGACGCTGCCGGTACGAGGACCCGTGTCGCCATCGCGCACCCCTGCCCGGCATGGAACATGGCCGGCCCGGACGCGATCATGGCGTTCATCGGCATCTCGTCGGTGTCGAGGTAGATGCCGACCGACTTCCCGCCCAGCTCGAGAAACACGCGCTTCAGGTTGGCCGCCGACGCCTGGACGATCTTGCGACCGGTTGCGACGCTGCCGGTGAAACTCACCTTGTCGATTCGTGGATCGCTCACCAGCGCTTCCGCGATGTCGGCACCCTGTCCCGTGACCATGTTGACGACACCGGGCGGGAGGTCGGCCTCCTGCGCCAGCTCGGCGATGAAGCAGTTGACGAGCGGACTCCACGGCGACGGTTTGAACACCATCGTGCAGCCGGTGGCGAGCGCCGGCCCCAGCTTCTGCACCGTGACATAGGCCGGGAAATTCCAGGTCGGGATCATGGCGCACACACCCACCGGCTGGCGGTAGACGACCCCGCAATTCACCTGGGGGCCCAGCGCGCCTTGGCTGACCCGCACCGGCAGGGCCTCTTCGAAGGTGAACGTGCGGGCCAGCTCCGCCCAGTGCCGCAGGTGCTCGATCGGCGCCTCCACCTGCATGGCGTGAGTGATCGCCGTCGCTCCCACTTCGGTCACGAGGAGCCGACGCATTTCCTCCTTGCGCCGTTCCATCGCATCCGCGATCCGGACCAACGCGCGGGCGCGATCCTCACCGCTGGTGCGCCGCCACGGGCCGTGGTCGAAGGCACGCCGCGCGGCCGCGATGGCGCGGCGCATGTCCTCGGCGGTCGCATCGGGTGCCCGACCGACCGGCTCCTCGGTGGCGGGGTTCGGCACCGGGAACGTGGCGCCCCCCGATGCCCCGCACCACTCGCCGTCGATCAGCATCCTGGCCGTCGTCATGCTCGCGCCTCCTCGCGTGCGGGCACGCGTATAAGACAGTCTCCGAGCAGCTGTCGACTGGCACGACGGCGCCGAGCGCCGATGGGTCGGACCGCGCAGCCGCCCCGACGCCCGGGGAAGGGGTCCGGGCGGGGGGCGGCCGGCCAGCTTAGGCCGACTGGCGAACCACGCGAACCGCCCGGATCGGACCGAACGGCACGGCTACCTCAGCCCGGCGGTCGCCCCCGGGGCAGATGCGTTCATGGACCCGGAAGCACGCGGATGTATCGCCCGCCGCCGCCAACGCGCCTCGGAACCGCACCCCGCAGTGCCGGCAGACGCCGACACGCACGAGCACGGGACGAGAGCGGAGTGAGCGCACACGCTACCTGGGTGCACCACCACCGTACGGTCGTTCCGACTGGCCGCCTCATGGACTGCCGGGCTGCACTTGGGGTAGCGAGCGCAATGCGCCCCACCCGCCACCCGGACGTCCGGCGAGCGCGCCACGAAGCCAGTGGTGAATGGCCGCAGCCAACCTTATCGACACTGCTCGCCCTCCGGGCAGGGACGGACCCCGATCGACCTTATGTCGTCGAAGGGCGGCGCGACGGCGGCCGCCGCTTCACCTTCGGCCAGGTGGCAGCGCGGGCGAACCGGATGGCGGTCGGGTTGGCGCGGCTCGGGGTGCGCGCCGGCGACGTGGTGTCCTGGCAGCTGCCGAACTGGATGGAAGCGGCGGCGCTCGCGGCAGCGATCGATCGGCTCGGCGCCGTATCGAACCCGATCATCACGATCTACCGAGAACGCGAGGTCGAATTCGCGTGCCGGCAGACGGCGGCGCGCGTCCTGGTGGTGCCCGGCGAGGTTCGGGGGTTCGACCATCGCGAGCTGGGTCGAGCGGTCCAGGCCCGCGTGCCCACGTTGGAGCACGTGGTGACGGTGCGGGCGGAACCGGCGCCGGGCCAGCACGCGATGGCGTCGTTGGAGGACGAGGCGCCGACCCCGCTGCCGCCGTCGCCGCACGATCCGCATGCGGTCACCTCCGTGTTCTACACCTCCGGCACCACCGCGGATCCGAAAGGCGTGCTCCACACCCCCTCTACTCTGGGCTCGGTCCTCGGATACCACGCGGCGCTGTTCCCGCCGTCGCCGGACGATGCGAGTCTGCTGCAGTTCCCGATCACGCACATCGGCGGCATCGTGCTCTTTGTCATGCTGCCACTCCGGTCTGGCGGCAGCGTCGTGCTCATGGACACGTACGACCCCGAGCTGGCCGTCGAGCTCGTCGCCCGTCACGGCGTCACGTCCGCCGGCGGGCCGCCGGCCATCCTACAGGGCATGCTGGCGACGCCGCGCTGCACGCCCGAGACGATGCGCTCGGTGCGCCTGAGCGGCTCTGGTGCCGCCGACGTCTCCCCGGAGCTCATGCGGCAGGTGCGCGACCGCTTCGGCGCTTTCGCATACCGCTCCTACGGCATGACCGAGTGTCCGATGGTCACGTGCGGGCGTCCCGGCGACGCCGAAGACAAGCTCCTGGAAACGGACGGCCGGCCCGTTCCCGGCGCGGCGATTCGCCTGGTCGACGAAGCCGGCCGCGCCGTCGCCCCGGGCACCGAGGGCGAGGTGGAGGCCTACGGACCGCAGCTCTGCGTCGGTTATCTGGACGCCTCGCTCAACACCGCGTTCACCGCCGACGGTTTCTTTACCACGGGCGACCTCGGCGTCCTCGACGGCGACGGCTACCTCCGCATCACCGGACGCCGCAAGGACGTGATCATCCGCAAGGGCGAGAACCTCTCGGCCAAAGACATCGAGGACGAGCTGGCGCGCCACCCCGCCGTCGCCGACGCCGCCGTAGTCGGCGTCCCGGACCCGGCGACCGGCGAGCGGGTCTGTGCGTGCATCGTGCCGCGCGCCGGGGCGGCGGCGCTCACGCTCGACGCGCTTCGCAGGTTCATGATCGAGCGCGGCGTGATGCGGCAGAAGATCCCCGAGCAGCTCGACCTGCTCGCGGAACTACCGCGGAACGCCACCGGCAAGGTCCGCAAGGACCTCCTGCGCCAGCGCCTGCGCGGCTGACGGCGGCTTCCGGAGGCGGGCCTCCGGAGCGACACCGCAGGAGACGGGCGACCGTTCGCTCCCACACGGTGAACCGGAGGCCGGATGGCCGCGGCACCGCCGCGGTCACCCGCCGAGGATCACCGCATCCGGGATGTCGTATCGCTCGTCGCCGATGTGGACGATCGTCCGGTCGCCTTCGCGCCCGGCGCGAAAAGCGCCGGGGTCGGCCTGATTCTCGTCATATCCCGTCGCGTGGCCGCCCTTGAAGAAGATCGTCCGGGTGCGGCCGTCCGGCTTCGTCACCGTGACCATCCCGCTCCCGTTGCCTTCGCGGGTGACGCCGAACCGGCAGGAGGCGGCCGGCTGCCCGCCGCCCATGGAGCAGGGGATATCGCCCGTGGCGTGGTAGTTGGTTCCCCGGACTTTCGCGTCGCCGGCGGGGGAGGCGGTCCGATTACCGGTTCCCGCGACGATCATCTCCAGGCGATACCTCGCGACTTCGTTGCGGCGCGCGGCGGCCCGCATCATGTAGACGCGGATCTTGTAGTCGCCGCTCTCGGGGAGCGTGCCTTCGTACTGATTCTCGCCGGTCGATCCGTTGAACATCGCGACTTCGTTCTCGCCCGGCGCCAGGATGTTGAAGTAGGCGCTCGGATGTTTGGTCGCCATGCTGACGTTCATGTGCTGGCCCTTGCTGGCGACGAGGACGTAGTCGACCGTCTCGTATCCCTTGATCGATCCCTCGACGACCGCGCTGGTTGCCCCCGGCTTGAAGCGGACTCGCTCGGTCCGGATGCCTTCCCGGGCCGTCGCCGCTGACGTGGCGGCGATCAGCAAGAAATGAACGAGCAGTGCAGCGCGCGGTCTCGCGTCGATCATCGGCACTTCCCTTTCGCGTCACGCGCCGTTTGGGGGCGCGCACCCAGCGCGACAGTGATGCGCTTCGGCTAGAACCCGAAGCGCAGGCGCGCGAGGATGCCGTTGTCGTCCGTGAATCGCATCATCGGCACCTGGGCGGTACGGGCGTAGTTGAGCCCGATGCTGACATGCGCGCCCAACGACATCGCCACGCCCGCTTCGCTCCGCGCGCCAACGCGGCTGGGGTACTTCTGGCCATCCAGCCGGAACGGACTCTTCGGGGCTGGACCCGCGGCGGGGGCCTCGGGCCGGGCGGCCTGCCGCATCAGCGCACCGCGCGCGAGCACGCGCCTGCCATCTTCGGGAGAGAGGTCGGTGCCATAACAGGCCTCGGCGTCGCTCGACCCGCCGCCAGAGGCGAGCGCCGGAGCACCGCGCAGGGGGGCCCCCTGAGCCCCAGACGTGACCAACACGGTGGCGGCCGCCAGGGCCAAGGTCCAACTACGCAAGTTTGGCACGAGCGCCGGATAGAATCAGAGGCACGCCCCGCACGCAAGCGAACCTCCACGCGCGCCGAGCGCGGGCGACCACTCAGAACTCCCAGTATCCGGGCGCGCGGGGGTCGGGGTCGTACCGGCAGAAGGTTCCGGTGTGCAGCGTCCGGGTCAGGTGTTCGGCCAACGCGGGGAGACTGCGCCCAAGGCGGTCGAGCACGGCATGGACCGTGCGGGAGACGCTGACGCGGTGGCGCTCGGACTCGGCCAGGCACAGTCCATCGGGGTCCGCAACCGGATCCCGACCTTCGATCGCCGCCACCAGCGAGGCGACGTGACAGTCCACGCCCGGACGACGCAGCAGCTCGGCCAGCACCCGGACACCCTTCGAATCGCGAAGCCGGCAGGCGGCGCCGGCAAACTCGACCCGCCAATGATCCCCGTCGCGCCGGAGCACCTGCCGATCGGCCTTCCCGACGTCGTCCCGCAGACGGCGATCGATCGCCTCGACCCTCGCCATGACGGCGGGGAGAGCCAGACGGCTCGCGAGCGCACCGGCCCGGGCAAGATACGCCCGCGCCGCATCCCGGTCGCCGGGCGCATCCCGACCGAGATGGACCATGGCTTGATCGCACGCGGTCTCCGCGGCCCAGGCGAGCGCTCCCATCCTCTCCTGGGACCGCGCCGCACGCTCCAGGTGCTCGAGGCTCTCCTCCCAGCGCTCGAGCATCGCGGCGAGCAGTCCCGAGATGCGGACGACCGCGCCGAGACACACCGCCCCGGGGCCAGCCACGAGCTGCCGATCCGCGAACGGCGCCAGCAGATCGAGCAGCACCGCCCCGCGCTCTCGGTCGCCCGCGACCGCACACACCTCGCCCAGCAACCCGAGGTGGAGCAGCCAGGTAGCGTCCCGCGGAAGCGTCGAGAACGCCTGGTACGCCGGGACGAAACGGGCCCGCGCCTGCTCGGTGTCGCCGACCATTGCGCACACATGGGCGATCGTCGTTTCCCAAATGGGCGCCGTCTCCCTGGTGGCCGCCATCTCGCGCACCAAGGGCAGCAGTTCCGTGAGACGACCCTGCCCGCGGCGCAGCACGGCCAGCTGGGCGCCGTATGCCAGCGACGCATTCGGATCGCCCGCACGCTGGCCGATCGCGAGTGCGTCGTGTACCAGGCGCTCGGCGTCCTCGAAGCGCGCGGCGAGCAGCGCGCGCATGGCCCGGAACAGGGCGGCCAGCCAGAGGTAATGGGGATTGCGCGTCTCCGCCGCGCGTTGCGCCAGCCCGTCGAGGTCACGATCCGCGGCCGCGACATCGCCCAGCTCGAGGTTGGCGGCGAGACGCCAGCTGCGGCCCTCGGCTTCCAGCTCGCGGTCACCGCCACGTTGCGCCAGCTCGATGATCTCCGACGCCAGCTCACGCCGTTCCGCGACGCTCCCCGGACCCAGGAGCACGACGTGCCGGCGCGCCAGCACGTAGCCGAGGGTCGCCGGGTCGCCCACGCGCTCCGCGAGGGCAACGGCCTCCTGGCTGAGCGCCTCGCGGCGCGCGGCGTCCTGCGGCGACTGCGCGAGCTCGGCGGAAAGCCGCGCCATGACGCGGGAGCGCACCGGATCGTCCGCCCGCCCGAGTGCGGTCAGCGCGTCGTCGAGCAGCCGCACGACCGTCCGATCGACCCGGCCGAACTCCGGGGCGATACCCGCGATACCGAGCGCGGCCCGGGCGAGCAGCGGGCCCGAACGCTCGAGGCGCCGTGCCGTCTCGCGCGCCTGCTCGAACGCGCTCCGCGCGGCGGGGTCTGCATGACCGCCGAGTCGCTGCCGGGCCTCGCCGAGGTCGATCAGCAGCACGCAGAGCTCGGACGGGGACGATGGGTTGGAGAGGGAGAGCGCATGCAGGGCCCGCTCGTACAGCGCCACCGCGTCCTCGAAGGCCATCCGGGCGGTCGCCTCGGCAGCCGCGCGGCGCGCGTAGGCTGCGGCTCGCGTAACGTCGCTGCCGCCCTCGGCCGCCTCCAGAAAGTGATGGGCAAGCTCCGCGAGCGGCGCCTCGGCGTCGTCCTCCAACACGGCGCCGACGCTCCCATGCAACGCGGCGCGATGCGCCGGCGAGAGGCCCTGGTACAGCGCCTCTCGGAAAAGCGCGTGGCGGAACTGCACACGTGGAGTCGGCCCGTTGCCGACGGTCACGATCTCGCCCGTCACGGCGTCGGAGAGATCGCTCAGCACGGCCGCCGGGGCGACGCCCGCGACGACGGCCAGGTGGCGAACGCTGCACTCGAGCCCGAGCACCGAGGCCGTCTCCAGCGCCGCCCGACACCGCGACGAGAGCGGCGCCATCCGGCGCTCGATTGCCTCCTGGATGCGCCCCGGGACACGCCCGAGCCGCACCGTGCTCGCGTCGAACGACCCGTCGGCACGGAGCACGCGCACGAGCTCATCCAGGAAGAACGGATTGCCGCCGGTCTGCCGGTGGAGCGCGCTCGCCATTGTCGCCGACGCTTCGACCCCGGAGCGCAGCTGGACGAAACGCGCGATGTGGCGTTCGGGCAGACCGGCAAGCGAAACGACGAGGCCCTCGCGCCCCCAGGCAGCGAGCACGTCGAGGATCGCAGGCGCGAGATCTCCCCCGCCGTCGCCATGGGCGCAGACGAGGAGCAATGCCGCTCCACGCAGTTCGTGCGCCAGAAACGCGAGCAGCCGCAGCGACGGCACATCCGCCGCGTGTACGTCGTCGAGCAGGACGAGGGTCGGCTGCCGGTCCGCGGCCGCGCGAAGCCAGGCCGCGACCGCGTCGAAGAGCACGAATCGCGCGTGCTCGGCTTCGGACTCCACCGTGCCGGCCCGTGGCCCATGGCCGCCCGGAGAGTGCAGCTCGGGCACCAGCGTCGCCAGCGTGGCGGCGTCCGCCTCCGGGCCGATGTCGGACCCGGTACGCCGCTGCGCCCGTATCACCTGGGCCCACGGCCAGTAGGGCGGCGCGCCGCCCTCTTCCCAACAGCGCCCCCACGCAACCGCGACACCGCGGCGTCGCGCCCGCTCGGCCAGTTCGTCGAGCAATCGCGTCTTGCCGACGCCCGGCTCGCCACGGAGCAGGACGAGGCCGCCGTGACCCGCCGTCGCCGCCGCGAGGAGCGCCTCGATCTCCGCGAGCTCGGCCTCGCGGCCCACGAAGGCGGATGCGTCGCCGGGCAGGGCGGGTGGGGACTCCGGCGGCGTGCTCATGGCGTGCGTCGTCGTCAGATCTGCCAATCGGGCACCAGCCGCGGGTCGGGTTCGTAGGCGCAGAAGGCGCCCGTGCGGATCGTGCGATCGAGATGCTCGCCCAACGCGGGATGGGCCTTCTGCAACCGCCGGATGGCGGCCCGCACGGCACGTGTGACACTCACCCGCGCCAGCTCCACCGGGGAGTTCGCGCGCCGCACGCGCCCGCCGAGCCCGACCGCGCGGGAGAGTTCGCGTTCGAGAAAGGCCAGCTCCGACGCCACCCGGTCCCGGCGCCCGATGTCGTTGGCCGCCTCGGCCTCGTCCCGCTCAGCGGTGAGGTCCGCCCAGCGGGCGCGATAGGCGGCGCGCGCTTGCGCGTCGAGCGCCACGCCCGCATCGCCACCGGCGGCGGATCGGTGCATGCCCTGCGCGGCCAGCGCCGCCGCGCTGGTCCCGCCCAGGCTGCGCCCCGGCGCCTGCCCGCCCTCGATGTCCGCGACGAGCCCGAGCACATGGAACTCCCGGCCGGGCTCGCCGAGCATCACCCGCAGATACCGCATCCCCTTGGTGTCGCGGACGCGAGTGGTCACGCCCTCGAACGTGATGCTCCAGATCTCGCCCTCGCGCACACAGCGACAGGACAGCGCCGCCGCGGGTCCGGGCGAGGTGGGGACCGGCGCACGCAGTGCGCGCGTCCGCTCGAGCAGTCCCACCATGTTCAACGCTTCCGCCGTTGCCGTCGCAGCGGCGGACAGCTCCGCCGCCCGCGCGCCGTCACCAGGGCCGCCGCGACGCAGCAGCACCGCAGCCAATTCGGCCTGCGTGACCGCAATCCAGGGACGCGCGCCGAGTCGGCCGTCGAGCGCGAGCGCCGCCTGCAGGTGGCGCTCGGCATCGTCGAGTCGGCCGTCGGTCGCCGCGAGCACGCCGAGAAACCGGTCGACGACGCCGAAGCATGCCAGGGCCGGCCCGAGGACGATGTTGCGGCCGGCCCAGGGCAGGAGTTCCTGGTAGAGCACCGGCGCGTGCTCGACGGCGCCGATGATGGCGACCGCGTCCGCGACGACGGCGAGCGACGACAGGCGGGAAGCGTTCCGCGGCAGGCCGGCGAACCCCCCAGGGGCCACGAAGTCGATCTCGCGCCGCGCGCCGTTCGCATCGCCACCGTGCGCCAGGACATGCGACAAGCCGCAGCGGTACGCCGGCCCCTGAGCGGTGTCTCCCACCATCGCCCCGATGGCGCCGGCGAGTTCGCCGAGCGTCCCCCGCAGCCAGCGTATCTGGAACATCTGCGCCAGGTAGACGGGCATCGCATTGTACCGCTGGACGCGTTCGCCACTCGCCAACGCCTCGGCCGCCAGCGCGCCCGCGCGCTCGAGGTCACCATCGAGGATCGCGCGCATGGCGTGCCATACCAGGCTCTGCCAGCTGAACAGCGGATCGTGCAGCTCCTGCGCGAGTCGGTCG
Source organism: uncultured delta proteobacterium (assembly GCA_963851365.1). Classification (GTDB taxonomy): domain Bacteria; phylum Desulfobacterota; class Binatia; order DP-6; family DP-6; genus CAVQLX01. Next base: position 331,431 of record CAWKPA010000006.1, read on the forward strand.
AAGGCGGCGATCTCGCGGTCCAGCCCGTGGATATCGCCGCGTTCCAACAGGCTCACGACCTGCCACCGGCGCGCTTCCAGCTCGAGGGCGCGATCACCGCACGAGTGCGCCAGCTCCAGCATCTCCCCCGCGGCCTCGACCCGCTCGTCGAGGCCGTCCACGTCCCAGACGGCCTTCAGCCGGCAGTCGAGGGCGAATCCCAACGTGGCCGGGTCGCCCAGTCGCCGCGCCCTCGCCACCGCGTCGCGGCTGAGCGCATCACAACGCTGGGTGCTGTCGGTCCAGAAGAGCGCCATCGCGAGCGCCGCCTCCACCCGCGCCCGCAGCACGTCGTCGGTGGTGCCGAGCGCGGCCAGCGCTTCCTCGAGGAGGGCGATCCAGTTGTGGTCGGCGCCCAGCAACTCGCGGCCAATGCCGCCGAAGCCGAGCGCGGCATGCGCCAACGACGCGACGTCGCCGAGCCGGCGGGCCACCACGGCGGCACGCGCGAAGGTATCGCGCGCGGCGTCGGATTCGCCCGTCCTGCGCTGTGCGACAGCGAGCTCGAGGAGCAATTCGGCTCGGGCCGCGAGGCCGGCTGCAGGATGCAGATCGAGCGCCAGCAGCGCGCGCTGGAGCTGCACGACGGCCTCCTCGAACGCCAATCGGCGCATCGCATGGGCGGCGGCCCGCCGCGCATGGGCGACGGCCTTGCCGGGGTCGATGCCGCCCTGCGCCGCCTCGTAGAAATGGTGCGCCAACTCGCCGAAGTAGACGTCCGGCTCGCCGGCGCCGCGGGCCTCCAGCGCGTCACCCAGCCGGGCGTGCAAGCGGGCGCGCTCGCCCGCCGGGATGCCATCGTAGAGCACCTCGCGGATCAGGCCATGCGCGAACGCATAGTCGTGCCGGCCGTGCGGGACGAGCATGCCCGCCGCCATCGCCTCGCCGGCCAGCGCCGCCATCTGCTCTGGCGCCAGGGGGCAGACCTGGCCCACGAGGACGCGATCGAACTCCTGGCCTGCGACCGCCGCCACCGCCAGCATCGCACGGCAATCGGCGCCGAGGAGCTCGAGGCGACGGCGCACGGCTTCGCGCACACGAGACGGCACGCCGAACGGCTGGTCCGCTCCCCCCGCCGCGTCGAGCCGTCCCTGCGTGCGCAGGAGCCGGACCAGTTCGTGCACGAAGAAGGGATTGCCAGCCGTCGCGCGCAGCAGCGCCGTCACCAGCGCCGCCGGCACCTCGGCGATCGCAGCCTGCAACACCTCGCGTACCTCGGACTCGGTCAGGCCACGCAGCGCCAACGCACGGCTCGCGCGCGCCAGCTCGCCGACCAGACGCCGCGCGACCGGCGCGCGATGGACCTCCCAGTCGCGGTGGGCCGCCAGCACGAGGATCGGTTCGTGCGACAACTCGCGCGCCAGGTACTGGAGCAGGAGCAACGACGACTCGTCGCCCGCGTGCAGGTCGTCGAGCACGAGCAGCGCGGGCCGTTCCGCCGCGGCTGCCGCCAGGACTGCGTGCACCGCTTCGAAAAGCGCGAAGCGCGCGTCCGTGGAGGTATCCACCCGAATCCAGCCGCCGGTGACGGACCGCGCCCGGGCCAGCTCGGCGACCAGCTCGGCCAAGTCCCTGGGCCGGACCGCCGTGCCGGCGGGAAGCAGCTGGCGCAGCATCTGCACCCACGGCCAGTATGCGGGCGCGCCGCCGCTCTCCGTGCATCGTCCCCACGCGACGGCGAACCCGGACGCCGCCGCGTCCTCGGCGAGCCGCTCGGCGAGGCTCGTCTTGCCGACCCCGGGTTCCCCGCTGAGCAGATACAGTCCGCCGCGACCGTCCCGCGCGGCCGCCAATGCCCGCCGCAGCTCGTCGAGCTCGCGCTGCCGCCCGACGAACGCGCCGTGCGGCGGCCCGGCGGGCGCGGCCCTCCCCGATTCGACGTCTGCAACGGCGCGCGCCACGGGACTGAACGGAAGCGCCGGTTATTTTGCCGGCGCTTCCCCGACGTGGATGCCGTACAGGCGGGCGCAGTTGTCGTACGTGATGGCGCGTCGCTCGGCCGCCGGCACCCCCTCGAACATGTCCGCGACGGTGCGCCGCGAGTGCGGCCAGTCGCAGCCGTGGTGCGGGTAGTCCGTCGACCACATCACGTTCTCGACGCCCACGGCATGACGATTCTTGACGCCGTAGTGGTCGATCACGAAGGTGAAGCGCCAATTGGTCTTCACGTACGTGCTGGGCGTGCGGTCGAGCTTGACCTTCGCCCAGTGCCGGTTGCGGTCGTAGCGATCGTCCATCTGCTCGAGGAAGTACGGCACCCAGCCGATGCCCGCTTCCACCGACACGAAGGTGAGCTTCGGGAAGCGATCGTGGACGCCCGTGAGGATGATCTCGCCCAGAAGCAACGGCATGGAGTCGAGCCCGGCCCCGGACAGCACCGACACCTGCCGGCCGCCCGTACCCTCGCCGCGCGACGCCTTCTCCTCGACCGGCGTCTTCGGCTTCGGCGGCGCCTTGGTCCGCGACGCCAGCCCGATGTGCAGGCTGATCGGCATGCCGAGCGCCTCGGCCTCGGCGAAGAACGGGTCGTCGGCGGGCGACAGGCTGGGATGGCCGCTGGGCCAGGAGGAGAGCAGCACGCCGCGCAACCCGAGCTGCTTGCAGCGCTTCATCTCGGCCACGGCCGCTTCGATCCCCACGGCCGGCATCTGCCCGATGCCGATCAGCCGGTCCGGCGCCTTGGCGCAGAACTCCTTGGCGAGCCAGTCGTTGTAGGCACGAACGCCCGCGAGGTGCAGCCCGTCCTCGGTGCCCTGCATGAAGTGCCGCATGGTGCGCTGGGGAGAGTAGATCACCTCGGCGACGACGCCGTCCTCCAGCATCTCCTGGACGCGCGCCGACGGCTCGAAGTTGCCCTGGTTGATGGTGGCGTACCGCGCGCCGGACCAGCGCAGGTCTTCGCGGGCACGCCCCCGGGTGACGGTGACCAACCCGAGCGGGGCTGGCGCCCCCCCGTCGTTGTACAGCCAGGCGTCGCCGCCCTCTTCGTCCTTGACGAGCTTCGGGGCGAATGGGCGGAACTCCGGCTCCAGCCAGCGCTCCCACAGATCGGGTGGCTCCACGATGTGGGAGTCGCTCGAGATCATCGGGTCGGTCATCGGATCCATCTCTCCTCCGGGCGAACGAGCGTTCGTCTCTCATCGCTTAGCAGAGTTTCGCGCCGCACTGGAAGGGGTGCGTCGGGACCCGCCGGACGCGGGCTGGAGGGCGCCGGCACGGAGGTCTACAACGCGGCATGCCCAGCCTCGCATCTCCGGCGCCGTCCGGGTGGCGCAGCCGCCTGCCCGAGGGCATCCGCCCCTACGTGGAAGCCGCCCCCCTCGCCGCGCTCTTCCTCGGCGTCTCGTCCGGCTTCCCGTACGCCATGATCGGCGCCACGCTGACGACGCGCCTGGCGCAGAACGGCGTCGACAAGAAGAGCGTGACGGCCTTCAGCCTGGCGTTCCTGGCCTACAATCTCAAGTTCCTCTGGGCGTGGGCCGTCGACGGGGTGCGGCTGCCCATCCTCGGACGCCTCGGCCAGCGGGTGTCCTGGCTGCTCGCCGTCGGGGTCGCGGTCATGGCTGCCGTCGCCAACCTGGCGATCGTCGATCCGGCGGCCACCCTCATCGCCACCGCCTCGGCCGCCGTCCTCGTCGGTCTGGCGGGCGCCACCTTCGACATCGTGATCGACGCCTACCGGATCGAGCTTCTCGATCCGCGACAGCTCGGGGCCGGCTCCGGCATGTCGCAGTATGGCTGGCGAATCGGGTCGGTGGCGGCCGGCGCCCTGGCGCTGGTCCTGGCCGCGCGCGTCGGCTGGCAGACCGCATACCTGGCGTGCGCGAGCTTCGCGCTGCCCGCCATGCTCACGGGCCTGGTGATGGGCGAGCCGGTGCGTCACCACGAGCCGAAGCGGCGGCGGGGCGTCGCCGAGGCGGCGCGAGCCGTCTACGGGCCGTTCGTCGAGTTCTTCCAACGCCGCGGCGCGTTCCTCGTCCTCCTCTTCATCCTGCTCCACAAGGTCGGCGACACGCTGGCGAACCTCACCCTCCGGTTGCTGTTCGACGACCTGCGGTACACCAACGACGAGATCGCCATCTACGACATCGGCCTGGGCTTCTGGGCCTACCTCGTCGGCATCTTCCTGGGCGGGATGCTCTACGCGAAGATCGGCCTGAAGCGTTCGGTGCTGGTCAGTCTGGTGCTGATGGGCGTCTCCAACTTCAGTTTCGCGCTGCTCGCCTGGGCCGGCCACACGAACTGGGGCATGGCCGGCGCCATCGGGTTCGAGAACGTCGCCAGTGGCATCGGCGGCGTCACGGTCGTCGCCTATTTCTCGGCCCTCACCGACCTCCGCTTCACGGCGGCGCAGTACGCGCTCATTTCGGCCGCCGCCAGCGTCGTCGGGCGATTCCTCACCGGCACCACGGCTGGCGCGCTGGTGGAGCGTGTCGGGTACGTGAATTTCTACCTCATCACCACGCTCGCCGCCGTGCCGGGGATACTGCTCTTCTGGGCGATGATGCGCGCGGGCATGGTGGATGCGTCGATGGGCACCGCTGGCCTCGAGGTTGCCGGGCCGGCGTCACCCGAGCCCCCCGGTCCCACGACGACCGCCGCGCCGGGCACGGTCCGGGCGCACGGCTCCTGAGCGCGCCTTGCGCGCCGGGCCCCGCTCGTGGAAAGCCGTCGCGCCATGCCGACGAAGCGCATTTGCGAGACGGCGCACGACGCCGTCGCCGACATCCCCGACGGCGCCACCCTGCTGGTGCACAGCTTCGGCCCGCCCCAGGCCTGGCCCACCGACTGCCTCCACGCACTGGTCGAACGCGGCGTGCGGGATCTCACCGTCGTCTGCAACACGCCGGCCGGCGGACCGACCTCCCTCAACGTCCTCGCCGAGAAGCGGCAGATCCGGCGGCTCGTCTGCAGCTACGTCACCAACCCCACCTTCCAGACGCCGATCGGCGACCAGGTCGCGGCGGGCGACATCGCACTCGAGATGGTGCCGCAGGGCACGCTCATCGAACGCGTGCGCGCCGGCGGCGCCGGCCTGGCCGGCTTCTATACGCCGACCGGCGTCGGGACCACCGCCGCGGAGGGCAAGGAGGTGCGCGAGTTCGACGGGCGACCCCACGTGTTCGAGCGGGCCATTCGCGGCGACTTCGCCCTGCTGCAGGCCCACCGCGCCGATACCGCGGGCAACCTGATCTACCGCGGTGGCATGCGGAACTTCGGACCCGCCTTCGCGATGGCGGCGACGACCACCATCGCCGAGGTGCGGGAGATCGTCGACCCGGGCGCGCTCGACCCGGAAGCCGTCGTGACGCCCGGCATCTTCGTCGATCGACTGGTGCGCACGACCACCCACTTCGACCCGGCCGTCCTGCGCCAAATCCTGATGGCCGTCGGCCGCACCACCGAACAGGCCGGGCGCCCGGTGCGCGAAGGCGGGCCCGCGGGCCTGCCACCCGACTTGATCGCCATGAAGGTCGCGGCGCTGCTGCGCGACGGCGAGTACGTGAACCTGGGCATCGGCCTCCCCACCATGGTGTCGAACTTCCTGGCTGGTCGCGACGTGACGCTCCACGCCGAGAACGGCATCCTCGGCTACGGCGGCTTTCCGGAGGATGGCGCGGAGGACATCGACCTCTACAACGCGAGCGGCCAACTGGTGACGCCGCTCGCGGGCACGGCCTACTTCGATTCCACCGTCTCCTTCGGGATGGCGCGCACCGGCCGCGTCACCTCCGTGGTGCTGGGTGCGTTCCAGGTGGCGGCCAACGGCGACCTCGCCAACTGGAACATCCCAGGGCAGAGCGGCGGCGGCATCGGCGGCGCCATGGACCTCGCCGCCGGCGGCGCGCGACTGATCGCCGTGTGCTATCAGCTCGAACGCAGCGGGCGCTCGAAGCTGGTCGCGCGCCTCACCTACCCGCCGACGGCGCTCGGCTGCGTCCGAAGCGTGGTCACCGATCTCGCGTGGATCGACGTCGACGGGGACGGCTTCTTGCTGCGCGAGCTGGCGCCCGGCCTGACCGTCGACGATGTCCGCACCGCCACCGATGCGCCGCTGCGCGTGGCGCGCGACATCCGCGAGATGACCTTCGGGTGACCGAGGCGCGGCGACGTCAGCGCTGCAGCTCCTGCAGTGCGGCGGCCGCCGCGGTGTCGGATGGATCGAGTTCGAGCGCCACCGACAGCTCGCTGATGGCGAGCCCGTCGAGTCCCTGACGCTCGTAGCACAGCCCCAGGTGATAGTGCGCCGACGCGTCGCCCGGGTTCGCCTCGACCACCCGCTCGAAGCACCGGATGGCCTCGTCGATCTGCTTCTGGCGTTCGCGAATCAGGCCCAGGTGGTAGAGCGCGATCACGTATTCGGGGTCGACCTGCACCGTGCGCTCGAACGCGCGTGACGATTCCTCCAGCCGCCCCTGGTGAAACAGCGCGATCGCCAACCGGAAATGCGCCGGGGCGGATTGCGGATTGAGCTCGATCGCCCGGCGCGCCGCCACGCTGCACTCCGCCATCGCGCCGCGCCGATAATGACAGAGCGCGAGCTGGAAGTGCGCGGCTGGGTAGGCGTCCTCCAGCTGGAGGCAGCGCTCGAACGCCCGGGTCGCGTTCCCCGTCTGGCCCAGATGGTAGTAGGCGAGCCCCAGGTCGAAGTGGAGCCGCGGGTTGTCCGGTTGCAGTTGGAGCCGCTGGATGCACCGGTCGCGCATGCGTTCGGCGAAGCTCAGACCGAGCGCACCGCCCTCGTCAGGGGCCAGCGCGGCGCCGCAATCCTTGCAGTAGTTGTGGTCCGCGGCGTTCTCGACACCGCAGTCGGGGCATGGCCCCGCGTCCGCTCGGCCCTCCATGCTCCCCCTTGCGCCGGCCGGGCGCCGGCCGTCAAGGGGGGCTCGCCGCCCGCTCAGCTCGCCAGCAGGCGCGCGAAGGCCGTGCGGGATTGGCGGAGCACGCGCTCGTAGCCCAGGCGCTCGACATCGTCGCCGATGATCTCGAGCTCGTACCACCCGCGGTAGCCGCCCGCCTCCAGGGTCCCGACGATCTCGCGCAGCGGCAGGATCCCGCGTCCGAGCAGCGCCCGGTCCATCGTCCGCATGGTGACCCGCTTGTAGTCCGAGAGCTGCACCGCATGGATGCGACGCCTCGCGTCGCGGCGGACGATGTCGAGGAGTCGGCGCTCCCAGCCCGAGTGCCAGACGTCGAGGACGTAGCCGCCGCCCCGGCCGGCCCGGCGGGCGATTGCACCCGCGTCGGCCAGCGTGTTCAGGAACGAGAGGTCCTGTCGGAGCGGGTGGATCACCTCGACGGCGAGGCGCACGCCCGCGGCCGCCGCCTCGGGCAGGAGCGCGGCGTAGGCATCGCCGTAGGCGCGGGCAGCGTCGTCCCAGCGCGCGCCGTCGCGCGCCCCACTGATGACGACCAGCACGTCGCCGCGGAGCGCGTGCAGCCACCCGAGCGCGCGCCGGACCTCGTCCAGGCCACGGCGGATCGTCCGCGGCGTGACGCCGAACCGGCCGTAGGACCCGAGATGCGCCACCCGGAGCTCCGCACCGCGCAGCAACCGCACGGCCCGCGCCGCGCCGAACGCCTCGAGCTTCGTGCTGGCGAGGCTGATCGATCGAAAGCCGAGGCGTTCGAGGTGTCGCACGTCCTCCTCGATCGACCACTGGCGCAGCATGTAGTGGCCGACGGTCAGGCGGTCGAGCGGCGCCGGCCCGCCGGGCATCAGCGAGCCACCCCCAGGAGCACCGACGACGTCGGCTCCAGCGGCGACCCGGCAACGAGCGCGATGCGCGCCCCCGGGACCGGCGTCCGCGAGGCGCCCCGCAGCTGGCGCACGGCTTCGAGCACGTCGTCCAGACCGTCGACGGCGCCATCGTCCGGGCCGCCGGCATGCGGATTGACGGTGAGTCCCGCCCGCCCGGCGAGTCCGTGGTCGGCGAGGGCCAGCTCGACCAGACCCGGCGGATGCGCGTAGACGCAGGCCAGGTCGACCGCAGCGGGCGCGACATCCGCGTCCGCGAAGAGCCGCTGCGCCGCCGCGCGCACCGACCCCTCGTGCCGGCTGGTGCGCCAGGCGTCCAGGTGGCGCGTCGCGCTCGGGACCGCGTACTGCATCGATCCCAGCACGCGCACCGCCGGCGCGACGGCCCCAGCCCCGCGGCGCACGACGAAGGCGCAGCCGCCCTGCGTCGCCGCCGGCGCGCGCTCGGCGCCAACCACGGCCACCAGCTCGGGCGGCAACGCCGGGCGCGGCTCGGCGCGCGCATGGTACCCCACCACGACCCGCGCCAGACCGAGGGTCACCGCCATCGCCGCGAGGCGAATCAACGCCGGCCCGCTGCCCGGCCCGTCCGGCACGGCCCCGTAGTAGCCCAATGCCGGCAGCCGCATGACGCCCGGCAGATCGTATTCCCAGAGCGCCCCGCGGTCGTAGCGAACGACACCATCGACCTCCTCCCACGCGACGCCCGCGTCGTCGACGGCCGCGCGGATCGCCGCCGCCGCCAGCGCGGCCGCGCTCACGTCGACGCCGGTGGTGAACGGCGTCCGCCCGATGCCGGCAACGACCGCCGTCATGCGACCCGCCAGTGCGGGATCGACACGCCGCCGGCGACGTCGTCGAACTCCACGTGAACCGCCAGGTCGGCGCGCAGCGCCTGCGGATCACAGCCCCGCACCTGGCCCACCATGATTGGGCCTTCCTCCAACGCGACCACACCCGCCGCGTACGGCAGCAGCGGCTCGAATGCCGCGAGCGTCGGGCGATGCACCACCGTCCAGCTGATCAGCCGACCGCGCCCGCTGGCGGTGAACCAGCCGAAGTGGAGCGAGCCGCACCACGGGCAGCCCGGCCGGGGCGCGAAACGCGCCCGCGCGCACCCTGCGCACCGCTGCAACCGCAGCTCGTGGCGACGGCACCCCTCCCAGAACGCGCGGGTGTCGGGACCGAGTTCGGGGAGCGGCGGCGGGATCACGCTCATCGTCCGAGGAGCAGCGCTCCGTAGGGATCGCTCGACGCCGCGGCCACGAACACCAGCTGCGCGTCCGGGACCTGGCAGGTGGACGTGCCGCGCAGCTGGCGCACCGCTTCAGTCAGGTTGTTGTACCCGTGAATGAACGCTTCCGAGAGCTGCCCGCCATGCGTGTTCACCGGCAGGCGACCGTCCGGCCAGCGGATGGCGCCGCTCGCCGCGAACGGCCCGCCCTCGCCCGGTGCGCAGAACCCCCAGTCCTCGAGGGCGAGCAGCACCATCGGCGTGAAGTGGTCGTAGAGCATGGCGGCGTCCACATCGTCTGGACGCGCTCCCGACTCGCTCCACAGCCGCGCCGCCGCCGTCGCCACCCAGCGCCGTCGCTCGAAGCTGAACCAGTCGTGCGGGTGGTGGTGCGCCGGCCCGACGCACTGTGCGGCCGCGACGAGGTAGGCCGGCCGCGACCGGAGATCGCGTGCGCGCTCGGCGGTGGTGAGCACCAGCGCACACCCGCCGTCGGTTTCGAGGCAACAGTCGAGGAGTCGCAGCGGCTCCGCGACGTAGCGCGACGCCCCGTGGGCCTCGGCCGTGAGCGGCTCGCGCATGAGCGCGCGCGGATTGCGCACGGCGTGGCTCCGCGCGGCGCACGCCACCGCCCCGAAGTGCTCTTCCGTGGTCCCGTGGTCGAGCATGTGCCGGCGCGCGATCAGCGCCATCTCCTGCACCGGCGACACCACGCCGAACGGCACCTGCCACTGGTAGAACCCGGCGATCCGCGGGGCGATCTTCTCCCACGGCCGCCCGCCTTCCGTATGGCCTTTGCCGAAAGACGATCGGCGCCCACGATTGCGGGCCCGGAACGTCAGCACCACCGACGCGTGTCCGGCCTCCAGCGCCGCCGCCGCGTGCCGCACGACGGCGCAGTACGCGCCGCCGCCGTGACTGTGCGTCGAAAAGAAGCGGACGTGGCGGAGCCCCAGCACCGCCGCCAGATCCCCGACGGTGGTCGACTCGATGTCGTAGAGGCAGACGCCATCGACCTCGTCGAGCGTGAGCCCGGCGTCATCCAGCGCCGCCGCGATCGCCTGGCGCGCGACCTCCGCCTCGGACAGCCCGAGATGCTTCGAGAACGTGGTCTCGCCAATGCCGACGACGGCGGCGGCGGAAGGGCGCATGGGTCAGGAGCGCGGCGGACGGATCGCCGGGTCGAGTGCCCGGGCGGGGTTGGGCGGCTGGCCGCACGCCGACGGCACGGGCTTCGTGGAGTGGCACGGACCGGCGGACTCCCGCAACCCGCGATTGCCGCACGCGTCGCCACGCCGCGCGCGACGTTCCATGGTCACGAGACCGGCCAACGCTGTCGCAACCAGGGCAGGATGATCTCGCCGGAGACGCGGTCCTGGGGGTGCGGGAGCTCCGCACCTTCCAGGCCGACGGGATAGAGGTAGTGACCAGCCCACTCGAGCGCCGCCCATTGCTTGTCCGCCGCGGCGCACCACTCGAAGCTCTGGCGACATTCGCCCGGGTAGATGTCGAGGTCGGCCATGGCGCAGACCACCAACGTGGGAACCGTCACGCCCGGCAGGGTTCGCTCGAGCGCGGCGTGTGACGACAGGCCGGACCAGGTCGACAGCCACCCGCGGGCGCTCATGACGCGGGCCAGACCCTCGCCATAGTTGCCCACGACGGGGTCGCGGCCGAACGCGAAGATGGAGCCCAGCGGCCGCTGCGAGGGATCGAGGGTCGGATCCAGATAGCGCGGATCGGCGAGCGTTCGATAAATCAGGAAGTAGCGCCGCTGCAACGCGTACCGGCTGAGTCGGACGCGCTCCTCGGGATCGAGCGCGAGGGCCTCCTCCGGGGTTCCCAGCCGGCGCCGGAAGAATCGCGCCTCCTCGCACCACTCCCGGGCGCGCGCGTCGAGCCGCGCGCAGCGGGCACGCTGCGCGGCCCGGAACGCGGCAAGGAAGTCTGGCGTGTAGGACGAGGCGCCCTCGTTCATCGGGCGATAGCCGTTTCGCGGATCGTACATGTCGAGGCGCGGCTCGGTAGAGACGGGATCGGCTTCGTCGACCACGGAGGCGTCGAGCCGGTCGAGGAGAAAACGGCCCTCGCCGAGATGCGCCGCCAGCAGGAGGAAGCCGTCGGCGGGCGGCATGTCGCTCGTGGAGAGCGGCACGGCATCGCCCGACGGCGCACGCGCAAGCCGCTCCTGCGGCGCCAAGACGGCCTGCTGCAGGTAGAACGCGAACAGGGAGCCGCCGCCGGAGTTGCCGAGAAGCACGACGCGGCGGAATCCGCGCTGCCGCACCCACGCCACCGTGCCCGCGACGTCGAGCAGCGCCCGCTCGTGGAGCATGTCGGCGTCGTTGTTCAGGTACCGCGTGTGGGCGCCGAAGAAAGCGTAGCCACCCGCGGCGAGTCCGGGCGCCAGGTAGTGGCGCGAGAAGTCGACACGGGGATGCATCGCCACGACGCAGACATCGGGCTCTCCCGTCGGCGGCAGGTAGAGCACGCCGGAGAGCGGGAACCCGTCCGCCGCCGCATGGTCCACGATTTCGCGGCGGATCGCCGGATCGAGCGAGCGGTAGTGGTGCGGCAGCTGGATGCGCGCAGGCGACACGTGCTTCGTTCAGTGGCACGGACGGGACGAGCCCCGCAAGCGGCGTGCGCCCCCGCTCGTCAGTCAGCCCGACGACCATGCGCCGCCCTCTCACACCGGATCCTCGTACACCGCCTGGATGCGCGTGTAGAAGGCGGCATCCCAGACGCCATGCTCCGGCGGCCCCAGGCCGGACGCCTTCCACGCCGAGAACGGTGCGCGCGGATGGACGACGAACGGACCAGCCGCCACGTGCACCATGCCCGCCTCCGCGAGGCCGAGCACGCGGGCTCTTGCGACCGCATCGCGCGTGTAGACGCTCTGCAGCAGGCCGTGCGGCACGCCGTTGGCGAGCGCGACCGCTTCGGCCAGATCGTCCGCGACCTGCAGGACGGCAACCGGTCCGAACATCTCCGTCTGCACCGCCGCGCTTCCGGGGACGGCATCCGCGAGCAGCGTGGGTTCGAGCCACGCACCGCCGTCGCGCCCGGCGGGCACCGCACCACCGACGACCTGCCGGGCGCCCTCCGTCCGCGCCCGCGCAATCGCGGCGAGCACGCGGTCACGATGTTCGACGGAGACGAGCGGCCCGACCTCGGTGGCCGGGTCCGCGGGATCGCCGACCACGAGTCCACGGATCGCTTCGACCGCCAGCGCTTCGAAGCGCGCCGCGACCGCACGCTCGACCACGAATCGCCTGATGGCCGTACAGCGCTGCCCGGCGAACAGGAAGGCGGCACGCACCAGATCGGGCACCACGCGTTCGAGTTCGGCGTCCGCAAGCACGACGGCCGCATTGTTGCCGCCCAGCTCGGCCTGCAGCGGCTTCATCGTCATGGCGGCGAGCGCAGCCACGGCGCGCCCGGTCTCGAGCGACCCGGTGATCGACACGGCGGACACGAGCGGCGCAAGGCACATCGCGCGCACGACGTCGGCCTCGCCGAGCACGACGTTCACGAGGCCTGGCGGGACCCCGGCGCGTTCGAGGCTGCCGGCGAGCGCCAGGGCCGCCTCGGAGCCCGGCAGCGCGGGCTTCAGCACGACGCCGTTCCCGAGCCCCACCGCCGGCGCCAGCTTGCCCACGGGGATGGCGAGCGGGTTGTTCCATGGCGTCACGAGACCCACGACGCCGATCGGCCGGGGCACGGCGGAGACGCCCGGCGCCACCACGACGGGGCCGGCCGCGCGCACCAACTCGGCGGCCACGCGCGCGTGCGCGATCGCGCGCCCAACCTCCTCCTCCGCGGCGCGACGCGGCTTGCCGATATCCCGCACCAGGAGATCGCTCAAGGACCGGCGGTGCGCATCCAGGTCCGCGGCCCACCGCTCGAGGACGGCAGCCCGTTCCGGTGCGGGGACGTGCGCCCACGTGCGCCTGGCCGAGTCCGCCGCGCGGGCCGCGTCGGCGACATCCGACTCGTCGCCGAGCGGAATCGCCGAGAGGATCCGCGCCGTCTCGCACGGATCGCGGTGCGCATGGCGCCGCCGCTCGTCGCCGGACCGACGCCCGCCGGCGATCACCGCGACGGGCAGAACGGGCCCGATGGGTCCGGGCGCGCGCCCGGCGTCGTCCGCAAGCTCCGCCAGCAGGGTCGCCACCGGACGGAACGATACAGCGCGGTCCGCCAGATACGCTCGGGTGATCTCCGCGTGCAGGGGTTCCGTCGTACCGACGGCGTCGTCCGCGACGACCACCTCGAAGCCGCGCTCGTAGGCGTCGAGCGCCGTCGAGCGCACACAGGCGTGCGTATACACGCCCGCCAGGACGAGACGACCGACCCCCCGTTCCCGCAGCCAGGGTTCGAGCGCCGGGTCGCCGAAGGCGCTGAAGAACCGCTTGCGGGCGATCAGCTCGCCGTCCCTCTCCGCGAGGCCGGACGGCGCCGCCGCCCCCGGCGTGCCCTCCACGCATTGGAGGAGGCCCTTCTGCCTCCAGTGCGGCATGCAGTCCGAGCCGTCGGCCCGGACGAGGGTTCGTGCGTGGACGACCGGCCACCCGAGCCTGCGGGCGCCGGCCAGGAGCGTGGCCACCCGGGCGCAGAGAGACGCCACATCGGGAACGATCGCTGATCGCCCCAGGTAGTCCTGCTGGAGATCGATCAAGACCAGGGCCGCGCGGACGCTCACGACCGGTCTGCACCCGAGGCGGCTCGCTCGGCGATGACGTCGGCGATGCGCTCGCCCAGCGCGCGCGTCCCGACGACGCGCGACCCCGGTCCAGCGACGTCCGGCGTTCGCATTCCCGATGCGAGCACCCGCTCGACCGCGCGTTCCACCAGGTCGTGTGCAGCGGGGAGTCGAGCGCTTTCGCGCAGCATCGCCGCCAAGGTCAGGATTTGCGCGACGGGGTTCGCCCGGTCCGTGCCCGCCAGGTCGTACGCGGCGCCGTGCCCGGTCTGGTAGACCGCGCGACGCGGGGGGCCGAAGTTGACCGAGTAGGACATGCCGCGCGAGCCGAGCAGCACGGCGCCGACGTCGGCGATCACATCGCCCAGCATGTTCGGCGCCACCATCACATCGAAACGCCGTGGATCCGCGACCAGTTGGAACCCGGCGTTGTCCACGTCCAGGACGTCGAGCGCGACGGCGCGGCCCCGGGCGATGGACTCGGCCTGCTCGATCCAGAGGGCGCTCACCTCGGGAACGCCGCCGCGTTTCACGACCACCGCGAGACGGCCCCGCCGGCGTCGGGCCAGCGCCGCCGCCACCTCGACGATCCGCCCCACCTGCCCGGCATCGTACGCACACTCCTGAAACGCCACCCGCCCGCCGTCGCGACGGCCGAACCCCCCTCCATACAGACCGGCGAGGTTCTCGCGCACGATGAGCACGTCCACGTCGGCCGCGCGGTCGCCACCCACGATCATGGCGTCGCGCAACGCCGTCGACGGCCGGATCGGGACCAGCTTGCAGTAGAGATCGAAGCGCTCGCGCAGGTCGTAGACGAAACGGCCGCCGACGGGGCCGCACAACATCGCGCCGCCCTGGTGGAACACCTCCTCGCAGAACCGGTCGACCTCCGCCGGCAAACCGACGATTCCCGGCACCCGCACCGCGGCCTCGAGCGTCCGTACCTCGAACCGGAGTCCGGTCACGACGCCGACCGCACGCAGCACGCCGAGCGCGGCCCGCACCACCTCCGGGCCGACGCCTTCGCCGGGGATCACGCCAACGATCAGCGCGCCGCTGGAGGCGCCGCGCGTTTCCCACCCCGGGAGCACGTCCACCCAGGGGTGCGCCGCTGGCGCCGGACTCGACCGGCGTGGGTTCTGCGTCATCCAGACGTCCTCGCCGCGACGGGCGCTCGCGGGCGGAAAGCGTAGGCCGGGGGGTTACGTCCGGTCAAGACCGGCATAGGAGCCCTTCGGGGTGACGGCGCGTCCGGTCACGCGGCACCGGATGGTCCCCGGGGCCGCCGCCGGCGCCGAGGCTGGACCCGGCGCCGCCCGCCCGATAGGCCCCATTCGTCCATGGCGCTCCTCCTCGGCGTGCAGTCGATCACCAAAGCGTACGGTGCGGCCCCGCTGTTCGCCGACGTGTCCTTCGGGGTGCACGAGGGCGACCGTGTCGGGCTCGTCGGTCCGAACGGCTCCGGCAAATCCACCCTGCTGCGCATCCTGGCGGGGCTCGAGACACCGGACTCGGGGACCGTGGCGCTGCGACGTCGCTCGCGGCTCGCGTACGTGCCGCAGCAGCCGGCATTCGCGCCGGGCCGCTCGGCGTCGCAGCTCCTGGCCGACGCGCTCGCCGAGGACGGCCTCGACGACACGGCGTCGACGACCCGCATCCGCGCCATGCTCGGCCGCGCCGGCGTCGCCGAGCCCGACGTCGATCCCGCGACGCTCTCGGGCGGCTGGCGCAAGCGGCTCGCCGTCGCGCGGGCGTTGGTGCGGGCCCCCGATCTGCTCCTCCTCGACGAACCCACCAACCACCTCGACCTCGACGGCATCCTTTGGCTCGAGGAGATCCTCCAGCAGGAACCCGCTGCGTGCGTCGTGGTCAGCCACGACCGCTGGTTCCTGGAGACGGTCGCCGACCGGATGTTCGATCTCGACCCCGTGCACGCCGGCGGATTCTTCGAGACGCGCGGGCACTACAGCGAGTTTCTCGAGCGGAAAGACGCCGCGCTGCGCGAGCAGACGCAGTGGCAGGAGACGCTCGCCAACCAGGTGCGCCGCGAAGTCGAGTGGCTGCGGCGCGGCCCGAAGGCGCGGACGACGAAATCGCAGGCGCGCATCGACCAGGCGGGGCGGATGATGGAGGAGCTGGCTGCCGTGCAGGCGCGCCAGGAACGGCGCAGCGTCGCGCTGGACTTCGCGGCCAGCGAGCGCCGGACGAAGCGACTGCTGGTCGCGGAGGGGGCCGGCGTCTCGCTCGGGGGTCGCACCATCTTGCGCAATGTCGATCTCGTCCTCGCGCCAGGGACGCGCCTCGGGCTCCTCGGGCCGAACGGCAGCGGCAAGTCGACACTGGTCCGGCTGCTCACGGGTGCGCTGGCGCCCGACACGGGCCGCATCCTTCGCGCCGACGGGCTGCGCGTCGCCGTCCTCGATCAGGACCGGCGCCATCTGGATCCGGCCTGCACGCTGCGCCGCGCTCTCGCGCCCGAGGGCGACCAGGTCGTGTTCGCGGGGCGGCCCGTCCACGTCGCGGGGTGGGCGCGGCGCTTCCTCTTCCGGAGCGAGCAACTCGTCCAGCCCGTCGGCCGGCTCTCGGGCGGCGAGCAGGCGCGCGTGCTGCTGGCGCGGCTCATGTTGGAACCCGCCGACGTACTGGTGCTCGACGAACCGACCAACGACCTGGACATCCCGACACTGGAGGTGCTGGAGGAGAGCCTCGTCGAATTCCCCGGCGCAGTGGTGCTGGTCACGCATGACCGCTTCCTGTTCGAGCGCGTGACGACGACCGTCGTGGCGCTCGACGGGTCTGGCGCCGTCACATCGTTCGCCGACTACCGCCAATGGGAGGACGCGCGTCGCCGTCCACCCGCGCCGCCACGCCCGAAGCCCGCGGCGCCGCCAAAGCCAGCCGCGCGCAAGCTCTCGTACGGCGACCAGCGCGAGTGGGACGGCATGGAGGCGGCGATCACGGCCGCCGAGCGCCACGCCGCCGCGTGCGAGGCGGCCGCACACGATCCCGCCGTCGCCACCAACGCCGCAGAGCTGGGCGCGCGTTGCCGAGCGCTCGAGGACGCGCAGGCCGCCGTCGAGCGGCTCTATGCGCGCTGGGCCGAGCTCGAGGCGAAGCGCGGCTGAGCCGCCCCGCGGGCGACACGGACGGCGTTCTGTGGCACGCACGCACCATGAGACCGTCCATCGCCGATCTCCTCGCCGCCGGCGGCCCGCTGGTGCTGCCGGGTGTCTTCGACGCGCTGTCCGCGCGCCTGGCGCACGAGGCGGGCTGCCGCGCAGTCTTCCTGTCGGGCTTCGCGCTGGCGGCGACGCGCCTCGGGCGCCCGGACTTCGGCCTGCTGACGCAGACCGAAGTGCTGGACACCGCCCGCGCCGTCTGTGCCGCCGTGCCCTGCCCGGTGATCGTCGACATCGACACCGGCTACGGTGGCGTGTTCAACGTCGAGCGGACGGTCGAGGCGCTTCTGCAGATGGGCGCTGCCGGCTGTTTCCTGGAGGATCAGGAGTGGCCGAAGCGTTGTGGCCACATGGAGGGCAAGCGGGTGGTGCCGCTCGACGAGTACTTGCCGAAACTGCGCGCCGCGCTCGACCTGCGCCGCGGGACGGCGTTTCACGTGACGGCGCGCACCGACGCGCGCGCCGCCATCGGGTTCGACGAGGCCGTGACGCGCGCGCGGGCCTTCGCCGACGCCGGCGCCGACGCGGTGTTCGTCGAGGCGCCGCAGTCGCTCGACGAGATGGCGCGCGTGCGCGCCGCGGTGCCGGCGGCCGTGCCCTTGGTGGCCAACATGGTCGAGCAGGGCAAGACGCCGCTCCGTCCGGCCACCGCGCTGGCGGCGGCGGGTCACGCGCTCGTGGTGGTGCCGGTCGCGGGCGTGCTGGCAGCGGCCCACGCGCTGCGCGCCGTGTACGGCATCATCCACCGCGACGGGGCCAGCACGGCGATGGCCGAACGCCTGCTGGGGTTCGCGGAACTGAACTCGCTGCTGGGGCTGGACGAATTCTACCGCCGCGAGCGGGACGGGCGGCGATGACGCCGCCCCATCCTCCTGCCTGCGCACGTTCTCGACCACGGCGTTGTCGACCGGATCCCTTGATGCGGTCGGGGCTCTGTCGGGGATGCACGGGGCGCCCCGCGACCGGCGCCGTAGCAAACCGCGGCCGGGCGGCTTGCGGCACGGAGGGGCCTGGCTTAGGTACGGCACCGCCGCGCGCCGGCCCGTCGCCGCGCGGAACCGTCCATGCCCGACGCCACGACCCTCGGTGATCTGCTTCGTCGCGGCGCCCGCGAGGCGCCCGACGCCGATGCGTTCCGTTACCGCGACGAACGCCTCACCTACGCCGACTGGGACCGGCTGGCCGATCGACTTGGCGCGGCGTTCCACGCGCGCGGCGTCGGGCGCGGCGACGTCGTGGCGCTGCTGCTGCCGTCGACGCCGTTCTACCTGGTGGCCTACCTGGCCGCGGCGCGGCTCGGCGCCGTCACCACGGGCATCAACATCCGCTACCGGCGGACCGAGATCGGACACGTGCTGGAGCGGGCGGCCCCGCGGCTGCTGCTCGGCGTCGCCCGATGGCACGATGCGGACTTCCGCACGATGGTGGCATGGCCCGACTGCGAGTGGATCGACGCCGGCGCGTTGCGCGCCGGCACGGCCGCGGTCGTCGAGCGGCTTGCCGGCGACACGCCCGCGGCGCCGGACATCGCCGTCGATCCGGAGGACCCGGCCGCGATCGTCTTCACCAGCGGCACGACGGGCAGGCCGAAGGGGGCCTGGTACTCGCACCGCAGCATCCTGGCGCTCGCCGAGATCGAAGCGCGCCGCCATGCCGATCGGACCGGCCAACCGCCGGTGCACCTGGCCGCGGGAACCTCGTTCGCCCATGTGGGTACGATGGCGCGGATCGCGATCCAGCTCGGCACGCGCGGCTGCTCGCTCATCCACGACAGCTTCGACGCCGCCGCGGTGCTCGAGACGATCGCACGCGAGCGCTTGACCCACATCGGCACCTTTCCGACCCAGGCAATCATGCTCCTGGATCACCCGGAGCGGCCGCACCACGACCTGCGGTCGCTCCGCGCGGTGCTCCTGGGGGGCGCGCCGTCGCCGCCCGCGCTGATCCGGCGGGTGCAACGCGAGCTCGGCGCCGACGTGAGCGTGCGCTACTCGTCCACCGAGATCGGCATCGCGACGGCGTCGCTGCCGGATGACCCTGTCGACGTGCTGGCCTCCACCGTCGGCAAACCCACGCCGGGCGTCGAGCTGCGGATCACCGGCGACGACGGGCGCCCGCTGCCTCCCGGCCAGGTCGGCGGCGTCGAAGTGCGGTCCCCCGCCACCATGTGCGGCTACTGGCGCGATCCGGACGCCACCGCGGCCGCGACGACACGCGACGGGTGGCTCCGCACCGGCGACCTCGGCTTCCTCGACGGCGCCGGCTACCTCCATCTGCGCGGGAGGCGCAGCGAAATGTTCATCCGCGGCGGTTTCAACGTCCACCCGAGCGAGATCGAAGACCTGCTGGCGACGCACCCCAAGGTGGCGCGCGCCGCCGTGGTGGGCGTGCCGCACGACACCTTCGGCGAGGTGGGCTGGGCCTTCGTCGTGCCCCGCGACCCCGCCGACCCGCCCGCGCTGGCCGACTTGCGCGCCTTCGTCGGCGCCGAACTGGCCAGCTTCAAGCGCCCGGACGGCCTGACGCTGCTGCCCGAACTGCCGGTCACGCCGAACTTCAAGGTGGACAAGCAGGCACTACGCGCCGCCCCGCGGGGCCGCGACTGAGCGTCGGCCGGCGATCCGACGGCGGAGCGCCCGCGGGATCGCGATGACGCGGGCCAGCGCGGGCAGCCACGGGCTCGCCACCAGGGCAACGCGGCGGGGGCCGCGGAAGTAGAACATGTCGATCCGCTCGAGGAGCCACGGATCGCTGCCGGAACCCGCGAGGGCGAACACGTCCGTGCAGGCGAAGTCGAACCATTGGCGAACCAGCGCATGGCTCCGCGCGTCGAAGCGACCGAACGGGTAGGCGAAGCCCGAGGCCGGCGCCCCCAACTCCTGTTCGATGATCGCGCGCGACCCGCGCACCTCGGGCTCCAGACGATCCGCCGGGAGCCGCGTCAGGTCCGCGTGGGTGAGCGTATGGGCGCCGAAGCCGATCCCGGCCCGCGCCATCTCGCGCACCTCGTTCCAGGCGAGCATCTCCCGGCCCTCCAGCGACGGCAGGCGACCGTTCGCGCCGGCCGGTCCGGACCCGCCGGGGGCGACGAAGACCGTGGCCGTCATGTCGTGGTCGCGCAGCACCGGGAATGCGTGGGTGTAGACGCTGCGATAGCCGTCGTCGAAGGTCAGGACGACGGAGCGGGGGGGAATCGGATCGCCGCGACGGAGCATGACGGCGGCGTCGGCCAGGTCGAGCGTGCGCACGCCGTGCTCGCGCAACGCCGCGATCGCCTGCCGGAACACCCGGGATGGGAAGGCTCCCACGTCGCCCCCCTCGTCGATCGCGTGGAACGTGAGGATCGGGAGGCGAGACGCGCCGGCCGCCGTCATGCCCGCCGCACCGCGGGACGCCGGAGCGCGACGCGGAACCGCGGGCTCGGTCGCCAGTGGCTCCAGTGCCGGTTCCCGGCGCGCTCGACCGGCCCGTCGGCGACGACCCGCGCGTCGAGGTCGGTCGCGAGCGCGACCACCAGCGTCCGGGCGATCAGGATCGACACGCCGGAGCCGATGCACGAATGCGCGCCGGCCCCGAATGGGCAGTACTCCGTGCGATCGTATTGCCGGCCCGCGAACCGCCCGGGATCGAAGCGCGCCGGCTCCGGGAACACGGCGGGGTCGTCGTGCGACTCTCGCATACACACGCGCAACAGCCAGCCCTTCGGGATGCGGTACGGGCCGATGCGGAGCTCCCGGACGACGTCGCGGTAGAAGTACTCGGCCTGGTGCTTCCGCAGCGTCTCGTTGACGACGTTGGTGGCGTGCGCCTCGACGCTGGCCGGCATGCCAGGCGCCTGCACCCAGGCATTGCCACAGAGCTCCTTCAGGATCCATGCGAGGAGGCCGCGCACGCTGCCCCGGGTCGCCTGCACCATCAGGACGAGGTTGGCGATCACCGTCTCGTCGCGCAGGTGCGCCGGATCGGCGCGCACGAGTTCGCCGAGCACGGAGGATGCTTCGGTCGCGCCGTGCTCCGTCCGGGTCACCACCTCCTCGCCCGCCGCACGCACGAGCGCGGTGAGCTGCTCGAAGGTGGTGCGCCGTTCGTCGGGCCGGCGTTCCGGGAAGGAGCGGCCCAGCGCCTCGAAGAGCTGCGCGAGGCGGTCGATGCGGGGGTCGTCGACCGGGATGCCGTACATCACGCGGGCGAGGCTGGCTGTGGCGATCCGGTCGAGGAACGGCTCCGGGTCGACGCCATCACCGCGGTCGCGGGCGATCATCTCGGACAGCTGGCCGCGGACCACGGCCTCGACCTCCCCCCGGGACGCCGCGATCACCCGCCCGTTGATGGCGGTGCGAAAGAGCTCGCGATAGCGATCGTGGACCGGGCCGTTCATGAACTGCAGGTAGCCGCCCGGCGACAGCCGGCCGAAGGGCAGCACGGGCTGCGCCAGGGCGTCGCCTGCCCCCGCCAGCACCTCGAGCGCGCGCGGGAGGTCGACGATGCAGGCCACCGGGCGGTGGAACTGGGCCATCTTGAACACGGGCCCCCAGCGCCGCGCGGCGCGTGCATAGAAGTCCTCGTCGCTGATCGCGTCGAGCGACGCGCCGACGCCGAGCGAGCCCGGCGGCAGCCCGCGCGACCGGCCGTACCCGGGTCGGGCTCGCACCCAGGCTGCCAGGGCGAGCGCCCCCACGCCCGCGGCGAGCACGGGGAACGCCCCATCGACACGCAGGCCGATCAGGCCTAGCACGACGGCCCCGGCACCGCCCCCGATCACGAGCGTTGCAGCGGCGAGCGGGCGTGACCGCGACTCGCGACGGACCGGCGCCTTCGCCAGCACCCTGAGGGCGGGCACCAGGGCTGCGGTCAGGATGACCGCCGAGGGGATGGCGCTGGGGCGCATGATCGACCGCCCGCATCCTACCGGGGCTCCAGGGTCACGCGGAAGCGGGGCGGCGACCGCCTGGACATTCCCGCCCCGAGGGGAATGCCTCTCCTCCCACGCCGCCCAGGCGGCGCTGCCACCGGGCGGCCTGTCCGTGACCCACACGTACCGGGCACCGCGATCGTCGCGCCCCCCACGACGGCCGTCGCGGCCATCCCATCGTCCTTGCTGCGAGCCGTGTGGGACGAGGTGCTGGCGACGCCCGCGGACCGGAGCGCGCGCATCGTGGTGGCGCGCGATCCCTCTCGCGTGCGCGAGGTCCCGGTCGGGGATCCAGGGATCCTCATCGACGTGGATGCCCCGGCCGGCCTGGCGGCGCTGCGGCGGCCCGCTCCGCCCGCACCTCGTCGATGAGCGCCAGGTAGCGCGCGACGTGGCGCTCGGCGCTCCAGATCTCGCGGGCGGCCCGCGCCGCGGCGCGCCCCAGGCGGTCGCGCAGGGCGCCGTCGCTGGCGAGCCGCTCCAGCGCGGTCTCGAGCGAGCGCTCGTCGTCGAACAGGAGTCCGCGCCCCTCGACCATCGCCGGCAGGCTGCCGAGAGCGCGCGCGACGACGGGCGTGCCCTGATGGAACGCCTCGACGCCGACCTGCGGCGCGATCTCGTACGTGAGGGACGGCAGGACGACGGCCGTGGCGCCACGATAGAGCGCACGCAACTCGGGCCGGGACAGCCGGCCCAGGAAGCGGATGTTCGACGCCCCCGCGGCCGCGGCGCGCAACGCCTCCGCATCCCCGCCGTCGCCGGCGACGAGCAGGCGGTACTCCGGGCGCCGGCGGAAGACCGGCAGGATGGTGTGGAGCCCCTTGATCTGCTCCAGGCGGCCCGCGAACAGGAAGTAGGGCCCGTCGGCCGCCTCGGGGTGGGGCGCGGCGATCGCGTCTCCCGCTTCGTCCCCGGGAACGGACAAGGCCGGCATCTCGGCGAACGGCAGATCGAGCCCGCCCGCCCGGTGCCGCTCGGTGGCAAAGCGCGCCCCGCTGATCACCCGGTCGATGTGGCGGAGGCAGCGTGCGAGCAGCCCGGTGAAGCGCCAGAGTTGCGGCGGCCGCCCGCCGCGGAGCGTGCAGCGGACGCACGCCCGCTCCTCGCAAGGCGCGCGATCGAACTTCCACAACACGTGCATCGGGCAGAGCAGCCAGTACTCGTGGAGGGTATAGAACTTGACGGCCGAGCCGTAGCCGAGCGCCGTCAGTCCCATCAACGACATGTTGTGGTAGTGGATGACGTCCCAGCGCGAGCCCTCGAGCAGCCGCCGCAGCTGCGGGCCTTTCAACCCCGGGCGTCCCGTCTGGTGGGTGACGAGCGGCGACAGCACGCCGGCCGGACTCTTGAGGGTGTGGACCGTGAGGTTCGGGTGGGACTGGGCGACGGGACGCGGCGGGCCGGCGGCCGCGAGCGCCAGGTACGCGTCGGCGCAGTGGACGACGTGGACCTCGTGGCCCCGGCGCGCGAGCTCGCACGAGAGCTGCTCGACGTAGATCGCGTCCCCGCCGAAGCTGTAGGGCGGGTAGAAGGTCGTGACCATACAGACCCGCATGTCGCCTCAGCGGCCGCTCACGTCCGCGCCACCTTCTGCGCCAGGTAGACGTTGCAGTCGCCCCAGCCGCGCCGGCCGAGCAGCGCCAGGAACGGCAGACTGAGCGGCGCGGTGACGAGCGCCTGGAGCGGCCCCAGGAAGCTGCCCGCGGCCGTCGCGTCCACCACGCGGTAGCCGCAGTGCTCGAGCATCGATCGCATCTGGGCGTCGGTGGTGGGCGAGATGTGCCGGATGCGCCGGTAGTCGCGCGCGCCGAACCAGCGGAGGTCGCCGGACACCAGGAAGCGCAGGCGGCCGATCCAGTTGGCGACGTTGGGGATCGTCAGCAGCAGGTGGCCGCCAGGCTCGAGCAATTCCCACGCCTGGCGCAGGAAGGATCGCGGCGACTCGAGGTGTTCGACGACCTCGATCGACACGAGGAGTGCGAAGCGCCGATCGTAGTGGCGGGCGAACTCGCCGTTGAGGTCGATGGCCCGGACGTCCGCACCTTCCGGGCTGGGCGACTCCGGCACCCCGAACACCTCGAGGTCGCGCATCACGCCGTGGAGGTCGGTGAAGCCCACCTCCTGAACGCGCGCCAGCATGGCGCCGCTGCCAGACCCGAGGTCGAGCACCCCCGCCGCGGGCGCGACGTGCCGGACGACCAGCGCGAGCGCGGCCTCCTGCACCCCAGGCGCGCAGTGCTCCCGATGTCCCTTGAACGACCCGGTGGGCCGCACCCAGAGGCTGCGTCGACGCGGCGCCGGCATCCTGCGGACGATCTACCAGGGCGGCCGGCGGGGCGACACTCCAGGCGGCATCGCCTCGACCCCACCGGCGGGATGCGGTACGAGCGGCGCAAGCGCATGCGCGTCGGCATCGACCTGACCGCCCTCCTGCCGCTCGCGACCGGCGTGGACAACTACCTGCTGCGGTTGGTGACTGCGCTCGGCCGCATCGATCGCGAGACGGCCTACACTCTCTTCGTGAACGTCGAGGACCGCCGGCGGCTTGCGGGGTCGCTGCCGCCGAACTTCGTCGTGGCGCCCGGGGCGCTCCGCCCGCGCGCGGCCCGCCTTGCCTTCCAACAGGCGCTCCTGCCGATCGCCGCGCGGGCGCTGCGGCTCGATGTCGTCCACTCACCCGCTTTCCTGATGCCGTTTCTCGGCGGCGGCGCACGGCACGTCGTCACCGTCCACGACATGACCTTCTTCACGCTGCCCGAGACCCACATCCGGCTCCGACGCAGCGCCGCGTTCCGCCGCGCGCTGGCGGGCAGCGTCCGTCGCGCCGACCTCACGCTGGTGCCGTCCCGCGCGGTCCGCGACGACGTGCTGGCCATCGTCCGGGGCGCCCCCCCGGATCGCGTTCGCGTCATCCCGCTGGGCGTCGGCGACGAGTTCCGGCCGCCGCCTCCAGGAACGCCGCCGCCGCGCGAGCGGCCATACGTTCTGTTCGTCGGCACGCTGGAGCCGCGCAAGAACGTCGCAGGCGTGATCGAGAGCTACCGCCGGCTGGTGTGCGAAGGCGGCGTGGCGGAGGACCTGCTGCTCGTCGGGCGCCTCGGCTGGGACTACGAGCCGGTGCTGGCCCGGCTCGACGCGCCCGCCCTCCGCGGGCGCGTGCACCGCCTGGGCTACGTGACGCAGGACGAATTGATCGCGCTCTACGGCGGGGCGACGCTGTTCGTGTATCCGTCGCGCGGCGAGGGGTTCGGCTTCCCGCCGCTCGAAGCGCTCGCATGCGGCGCCCCCACGATCGCCACCGACGTGTCCTCGCTCGCCGAGAACCTCCGCGGCGCCGCCGAGCTGGTGCCGCCGGACGACACCCACGCCCTGACGGCGGCCATGCGGCGCCTGCTGCGCGACCCGGCGCTGCGCGCAGCCCGTCGCGCGGCCGGCCTCGAGCGCGCCGCGGCGTTCACGTGGGAAGAGACGGCGCGGGCGACGCGCGCCTGCTACGCCGAACTGCCGGCGCGCGGTCAAGCCAGCCGCGCCGGGCTCCGGCCAGGGCCCGCGACGTAGCCGACCGCCTCGCCGGCGGCGTGGCAGCAGAGGAACAGGCAGAGGAACGGCAGACTCGCCAGCACCGCGCCGCGATGCCGGCGTTTCGGCAGGACGGCGGCGAGCGTCCGCACGAGCATGTACGCCGGCAGCACCACCACGCCGCCCAGACGGACGAGTCGTTCCAGTCCGCCCATGTGCGACAGCCGAAAGCCGGCGATCGAGCGGCCGTTGTGGAAGTTGAGGGCGCACGAGCCGAGCAGGCCGACCGACTGCACGTGCTCGACCACCAGCGCGTCGTCGACGAGCAGCCGGCCGGCGCGTGCGGCGGACTCGTTGTGGAAGGTCTCCAGCACCCCGCGGCCCAGCGGGTCGGGGGGCAGGGCGCGGCGCTTGTACGAGAGGTTGGCTTGCCCCGGCAGTCGCCGGGGGGCGCCGGGCCGCAGCGGCGGCATGAAGGGCCCGTTCGCGACCAGGAACTGCGCCCAGTCGACCGCGGCGCCGGTGGCGCCGTTCTCGACCACGCCGCCGATCACGTCGGCGTCGGGGTGCCGGCGATGCGCCGCCACGATCGCCCGGCACCAGTCGTCGCGCACGCGGCAGTGGTCCTCGGTGATCGCCACCACCTCGCCGCGCGCCCGCGCGCGGCCGAGCGCGCGCAGCCGGAAGACGGACGCGCCGCGCTCCGTGACGCGGACCACCTCCGGCAACGCGGGCGGATCGGGCAACCCGCCTCCAGCGCCGTCCGCGACGATCACCTCGGCGCCCAGCGCCCGCGCCTGCGGCAAGAGCGAAGCGAGCGTCGCACGGATCTCCGGCCAGGGCTTCGAGGTTGCGACCACCACCGAGAGCGGCGGACCGGCGTCGTTCACGGCGCGTCGATACGGGGGCCCGCCAGGCGATTGTAGAGCCCGCTCACCAGCCAGCCCGCGACGAAGCCCCAGAGCAGCGCCCACACGAAGCCGATCAGGCTGCCGAAGAAGGTCACGCGGTAGCCGGGCAGGAACTGGGCGAGCAGCGCCAGATGCGGACCCACCTGCTCGCCGCCCTTCAGCACCAGCCAGTTGGTGGCGAGGAACAACCCCAACCCGGCCACCAGTCCGGTGGTGACCCCGGCCAGCGTCGCGTCCAGCCGGCGGATGCGGATGCGGGATTCGTCCATCCGCCTCACACGTAGTCCAGGATGTCGCGCAGGGCGAGCCCCTGTGCACGGCGTTGGACCAGGCGGGCGTACAGGAACGCCGCCGCGTTGCGGAGCAGCGCGTAGGTCCAGCCCGCCCCGAAGCCGGCGGCGAAACCGTAGAGCGCGCCGAGCAGGACGCCAGGGACGGACACGGTATACCCGGGGAAGTACTGTCCGAGCAGCTCGAAGTACGGCGCGCCGCGCGAACCGCCCGCCACGACCAGCAACGCGGTCAAGACCGCGAGCACCCCGCCGGCCACCGCGCCGACCGCGGTGCCCAGGGCGCGGCGATCGAGCTTCGCGAACACCTCCGTGATCGCCTCCTCGAGCCCGGGTTCGCGCACTTCCTCATGGTATTCCTGGTCGGTGTTGACGCTCCAGAGGTCGTTGGTCTCTCCCTCCAGGAGGTTCCGCACCGCGAGCATGCCGGTCACCATCGCGTGGTCCTGGTTGTTGTAGCGGTGCAGTCCGTTGCGGCCAATCGTCTGGAGATTCTCCAACCCCTCGAGCCAGCGCCGCACCGTCGCCAGGTGCTCCGGGTAGGTCGAGTCGTACACCGGATAGGCCTTCGGAACGCGCACGACGCAACCATCCTCGACGTCCGCCGCGCGCGCCAGTCCGATCATCTCCACCTCGCGCTTCGCCAGCGCCACCAGATCGGCGTCGGGCATCGTCCAGATGTCGTCGCCCTCGGTGCAGAAATATTCCAGCCCGAGGCTCGAGCACGCCGGGTCGGGCACCATGTCGGGGCTCCAGTTCTTGAAGTTCTGGATGCGGCCGACGCGGACCCCGGGGTCGTGGACGTAGATCCAGTTGTCCGGGAACAGGTCCGGCGCTCGCACCACGAGACAGACGGTGAGGAAGTCGCGATAGGTGAGGCGACTCGCCGCAGCCCGCACCTCCGCCGGCGCCGGCGGGTCCATGCGCGCCACGAGCTCGGTGACCGGCATGCTCGATATGACGTGGGTGGCCGGAAACGCCTCGCTGCGGCCCCCGACGGCCGCGACGACCTCGGTGACGCGCGCGCCGGCCCGCCGGATCGCCACCACCTCGGCGTCGGTGTGGACGACTCCCCCGGTCCGTTCGACCGCCGCGCGAACCCCGGCCCACATCATCCCGGGCCCGCGGCGCGGATAGTCGAACTCCTCGATGAGCGTGCGGATCGTCGTGCGCGACTGGAGGAACATGTTCAAGACGGCCGACCGGAGCGAAAGGTCCTTGATCCGCTGCGCGGCCCACTCCGCCTTCAGCTCGCTGCACGGCACGCCCCACACCTTCTCCGTGTAGGTCTTGAAGAAGACGCGGAAGAGCCGGCGCCCGAAGCGGTTGGTCACCCACTGCTCGAACGTCTCCTCCTCCCGATGCGGGAGGATCTGCCAGCGGAGATAGCTGGCCGCGACCAGCACGGCCTGGAGCGGGCCGAGTCCGGCGATCGCGTTCCAGGGTTTCAGCGGATAGTGGAAGTACTTCCCCGCGTAGAAGATGCGCGACAGCCGCGGCCGGCGGAGGAAGTCGTCGCCCAGCGTCTCGCGCCACAACGCCTGGACTTCCGGCACTTTGGTGAAAAAGCGGTGGCCCCCCAGGTCGAAGTGGAAGCCGCGATAGCTCTCCGTGCGGGAAAGCCCGCCCACCAAGGATTCCTTCTCGAGGACCACGGGGTGCCGGCCCTCACGGGTGAGCGCGCGGGCCGCGGTCAACCCCGCCGGCCCCGCGCCGATGACCACCACCTGGCCGCTGTCGTCGCGCGCGGTCACGAGTTCCCGGTCGGCACCACGCGGCCGTACAGGAAGCCCAGGCCGCTGCAGGCGAGGTGGACGAGGTGGACGGGGAAGGACGCGATCGCGAAGGACAGACCGCGCTCGCGACGGAGGAAGCCGTAGAGGGGGAGGTTCAGGGCAGCCACCGCCAGGAGCGCCGCCGCCGCGACCGCCCCCCACGCCGGCCCCCGCACCACGAGCGGCAGCACGGCGACGGCGCCGCCCACCAGCGCCACGCTCGCGCGCTGATCGCGCCGGAGGTTCAAGTCGGCGGGCGCATGCCCGCTCTCTGCGATGAGCCGCGTCCACGGGACCGCGCGATACCAGAGGTCGGTTCGCGTCATCGAGGCGAGCGTCCAGCGCTTCAAGTGCGTGCAGAGCATCTCACGATCCAGGCGGATGCGGAAGCCGGCCTGCCGCAGCCGGTAGCCCAGGTCGATGTCCTCGATGAAGTGGCGCAGGGGCCGCTCGTCGAAGCCGCCCACGGCGTCGAACGCCGCGCGGCGCACCGCGCCGCAGCCGGCCCAGAACGTCATCGCCTCGGGCGCGCCCTGCTGGTGCACGAAGTGGTGTAGCAGGTTGCGGAACTGCGATACCAGCCCCGGGGCGCGCGGCCGTGTATCGTACGACCCGAAGACAGCCACGACGTCGGGCTCCTGTTCGAGCGTGGCGACTGCGCGAGCGATCGATTCCTCGGCGACCACGACGTCGGCGTCGACGAACATGAGCACGTCGCCCCGTGCGACGGCGGCGCCACGGTTGCGGGCGCCTGCCGGCCCCGCGTTCACGCCAAGCCGGATGGTGTGCGCGCCCGCCGATTCGGCAACGGCCGCCGTGTCGTCCGTGGAGGCATCGTCCACCACGATCACCTCGACGGGCGATACCGTCGACCGGCGCAGCGCCGTTAGGCAGTCGGCGAGTTCTCGACTAGTGTTGTAGGCAGGTATGATGACCGAGACGTCCATCGCGGATCATCCATGAGCGGCGCGCGCCGCTGGACGGTCGTGCTCGTCGTCCTGAGCGTAGCCACCCGCCTGGCCGCGGCGATCTGGCTCGGGGGATCGATGCACTTCGTCGACGAAGCCATCTACGTCGACGCGGCGCGCCGGCTGCTGGCCGGCGAGGGGTTCGGGGTGTCCTACACCAACGTGCCCGCCTATCCGGTCGTCCTCGCCGTCCTCGCCGCGCCATGGCCCGAGGACGTGGGCTTGATGCGGGCGGCCCAGGCGGTGGCGACGGGGCTCGGCACCCTCCCGGTGCTGTGGCTCGGCCGTCGCCTTTTCGGCGAGTGGCCCGCGCGCGTGGCCGGCGGGCTGTACGCACTGGACCCGCTCATGGTGGTGAGCGGTGCGCTCCTCTATGCCGAGGCCGTCGCCACCATCGTGCTGGTGTGCGCGGTGCTGGCGGCGTGGGCGGCGGCGCGGGATCGCCTGGGCTGGTCGCTGACCGCGGGGCTGCTCCTCGGCGTTCTGGCGCAGCTGCGGCCCGTGGCGCTCGTCCTGGTGCCGGTCGTCGGCCTGTGGGTGGTGGCCTCCGTACCCCGCCGCCGGATGCGGCATGCGCTCGCGGTGCTCGGCGTTGCGGTCCTGGCGCTCGTGCCGTGGACGCTGCGCAACGTCCGCGTCCACGGCGACTTCGTGCCGATCTCGCGAGCCGGCACGCAGGGCGCCCCGGTCGATCCCGACGAGGTGCACGAGCGGGGGCTCACGGCGTCGCTCCTGGGCAGGATGGCGCATGATCCCGCCGGCACGGCGCGCCGGATCGGCTTCGAGTTCGCCCATTTCTGGGCACCCTATCCCACCAGACTTTCTACGGACAGCGCAGCGCGCCGGGCGGCGTACCATGCGGAAGATCCCGCCTGCCGACCGAGGTGACCTTCTCGCCCGGCGTTCGCGACCAGGTGAGCGCCCTCTCGTTCGGCACGGAGATGGCGTTCGCCCTGGCCGGCCTGGGGCTGGCCTGGCGCCGGAATCGGTCCGCGACCATCCTGCTGGTCGCCGTGAGCGTCGCCTACGGGCTCGGCTACGCGCTGTTCATCGCGAAGCTGCGGTACCGCATTCCGGTGCTTCCGTTCGTCTTCCTGCTGGCCGGGGTGGCGGCGGAGCGCGCATGGGCGCGGGTGAGGGCACGTGCGGTCAATCCGCCGGCACTCGCCCGACCCGACTCGCACTGACCGGCGCGGCGGCCCACGCCACGAGAGGCCCCGGGAACACCCCGGCGAGCATCACCAGGACGAGCAGAATGGCCGCCACCGCCCGCTCGCGCGGCACCAGATCAGAGAGGCTGCCGGCTCCGCTCGGTCGCGGCCCGAGGAAGGTACGCTGGTAGGCCCGGAACATCGTGATCGCGTCGAGCGCGCTGGCCGCGAGCACGACCCCGCCGACCAGCAAGCCGACGTCGCATGGCGGCCAACGCCCCGGCGCTCACGCGCCGCTGACGGCGGCTTCGCGCCGAATCGCCAAGCGGTGCTGCATGACGTTCATGGGCCAAAAGGCGAACCGCTGGATCCAACTCGCGCGCGGCGGAACATCCCAGCGGCGCCACATCGCCGACCACGAGAAGAACTCGCTGGCCGCGCGCATCCATCCCTCGCGGAGCTGGTCGGCGGTGAGCTGCTTCGGGACGAAGTGCGGCCCTTCCTCCTCGCGGTAGTCGCGCAGCCACCACTGCGGGTCGGTGAGCCGCCCCTCGGCCGCGAGCCGCTTGTAGAGCGCGGTGCCCGGGTAGGGGCAGAGCATCGCGAAATTCGCCATGGTAAGGCGCATCGCGACGGCCAGCTCCACCGTGCGGTCGAAGACCTCGACGTCGTCCGTGTCGAAGCCGAACACGAAGCTGCCCCACACCGCGATGCCGTGCTCGCGCAGCATCTCGACGGTCTCGCGGTACTCCGCCGGCCGGTTCTGCTTCTTGCCGGTGGCGCGCGTCGTCGTCTCGTCGACGCTCTCGAAGCCGATCAGCACCGCCTTGCACCCGCTCTCGGCCATCAAGCGAACGTTCTCCAGTCGGCGCACCGCCGCCAGCGAGCACTGTCCGATCCACTGCTTGCGCAGCGGGATCATGCGCGTGAAGAGATCGCGCGAGTAGCCGCGGTGGATCATCACGTTGTCGTCGGCGAACATGACGAGCCGGCCGACGGTACGGAGCTCGGCGAGCACCTCGTCGGCGGGGCGGAAGCGCATGGTGGTGCCGTTGGCGGTCGACACGCTGCAGAACTCGCACGGGTAGGGGCAGCCGCGCATGGTCTGCACCACCTGGAACGGGATGTAGCGCCGGCCCCGGAACAGCTCGCGCCGGGCGAACGGCCGCCCGGCCAGGTCCGGCATGCCGGGGCCGTACAGCGGCTTGAGGGCGCGGCGGCGGACGTCCTCCACCAGTTGCGGCCAGAGGTCCTCCGCCTCGCCCACCACGACCGCGTCGGCGTGCGCCGCCGACTCCTCCGGGCAGGCCGTCGGGTGGATGCCGCCCAGCACCACGGGAACGCCCTTCCGGCGGTACGCATCGGCGATGTCGTAGCTCCGCCTGGCGGTCTTCGAGTCGACGCTGATGCCGACCAGGTCGACGTCCTTCAGGTCGGCCGTCGGGTCGAACGGCTTCACCAGCTCGTCGGTGTAGATCACCTCGTCGCCGGGCGGGGTGAGCGCGGCGAGGATGCCCAGGCCGAGGCGCGGCAAGGCCGCGGTCGAGACCGTCGCCGGCGCGATGAGCTCGATCTGCACCAGTGGCCTCTACCACGGGGTGGGTGCGGCCTGGGAGTCCTTTCTTGCGGAGCGCCAGAGCACCGTCCCGAGGCTGCGCAACCGACAACCTTTCTGATTGACGTGGAGGGCATCGGTCTCCCAATATGCCGCCGATGCCGGTCTCCGCCCTTCTCCGCCGCCCGATCGGGCTCGCCGTCCTCCTCCCGCTGCTCGGCCCTGTCCCGAGCGGCGCCCTGGCGGCGATCGAGATCGCGTCGGACAGCCGCGGCCTCAGCGCCCAGGCCAATTTCGACGAAGGCGGCAACGGGCGCATCGACGACGGCGAGGGTCGGACGGGGGGCTCGACGACCGACCCGACGCTCACCGTCGAGTTCGGCCAGGCCCGCGGAACCGCCGCCGAGACCGGAGCCGTCACGCTGTCGTCCGGCGACACGCAGCTCACCCTCACCACCCAGGGCAGCGGCAGCAGCGCGCTCGGTGGCAGCGCCGTCGCCTCCGCGCAGAGCAGCGCCTCCCGTATTCTGTCGTTCCGAGTCATCGGGTCCGGCGGCACCTTCGGCATCACGGGCGCGATCGCCGCGTCCCCGCCGACGGCCGACCGGTTCAACCGCAGCACCGCGACGGTGTCCGTGACCAGGGACGGAACACAACAGCTGTTCTCCGCGCGCGCCAACGGACTGAACGAGCCCGAAACCGTCCCCCTCGACGCCACGGGGTCGCTCGCGGACGGCGAGTTCAGCGTCTTCGTCGCCTGCGAGACCCTCGCGCGGCGCAGCGGGAGCCCCGACGACCTGCCTTCCGGCTCCTGCAGCTGGAACTTGACGCTCACCGTGAGCCTGGGCGACACGGGCGGCGAGGTCGCCTGGATCACCCCGGCGGGCGGCGCCTGGGGCACTGCCGACAACTGGGACCCGGCCCGTGTGCCGGCCGCCGGCGACCAGACCCGGTTCGAGCTGGCGGCAACCTACGGGGTGCAGCTCGGCGGCGCGCGCACGGTGCAGGGCGCGCTGGTGCGGTCGAGCCTGCTGGATATCGCCGGAGGCGCGCTGACCCTCACCGGTCGCGGCGACGGGCAGCCGTCGCTCGGGATCGGCGACGGCGCCCGCCTGACGCTCCAGAACGCGACGCTGGCGGCGACCGACGCCGTAGTCGGCGACACCGCGCTGGGTGCCACCAGCACCCTCCGGGTCCCGGGCGGGGGGGCGTTCGCCGCAACCGGGCCGCTCCGCATCGGCGACCGCGCGCCCGGCGTGCTCGATGTCGCCGGCGGCACGGCGAGCGCGGGCTCGACGGCAGTCGGCGGCCCGGAGGACGCGGGCGGACCGGTGTTGAGCCGGGTGGCCTCGGCGTGGCGCCTGACCAGCGCCGGCACGCCCGAGACCGCCGGCGGCAAGATCCGCGTCAACGGCGGCGGCGGCACGTTCGCCGACCTCACCGTCGGCGCCGGCGGCCCGGGGCTGGTCGACGTGCTGGGCGGCGGCGTCCTGCGCGTGCTCGGCACCTCCGTCGTCGGGGCGCCGCCGGGGCCGGGGTTCGCGGTGGTGAACGGCGTCGTCGGGTCGGATGCGTTCTCCAGCTGGCAGAACGTCGGCGAGCTGACCGTCGGCCGCAACGCCGAGGGCACGTTCGACGTCCTGGCGGGGGGGCGCGTGACGGCGCCGTCGGTGATCCTCGGAGCCGAGCCCGGAGGGGACGGGACGCTCACGGTCGCCGAGTCGACGGGGGCGAACCGGTCGTCGCTCACCGTCGACGGACTCATGAGCGTCGGCTTTCCGGGCGCTGGCCGGCTCGCGATCACCCGCGGCGACGTGCGGGCGGGGGAAGTGCGGATCGCCCAGCTGAGCGAGCGGAGCGAAGGCACCGTGCGCGTCGACGGCGGGTCCCTGGGGGTGACCGGCCTGCTCGCGGTCGGCGTGCCGGGTGCCGGAGAGCTCGTGGTGACGGGCCCCTCCGCGTCCGCCTTCGCGAAGAACTTGACGGTGGCCGCGTTCACGCCGGCCCTGGCCGCGAGCGCGCCCAGCTTCGTCGACGTCGGCGACGGGTCCTTCCTCTTCATCGAAGGCGCCGTAGTCATCGGCGGCCTCGACGACCAGACCGGGGCTCCGGGCGGATTCGGATCGCTTCGCGTGCAGAGCGGGGGCACGCTCCGCGTGTCGTCCCCACAGGGCTCCCTCGAGCTGGAAAACGGCGAGGTGGTCGTCGAAGGGCAACGCGACGGCACGCCGTCCGGGTTGCAGAGTCCAAGCATCGACGTGAGCAACGGCGAGCTGCGGGTCCGCGACGGGGGGCGGCTCGAGACCACGGGCGCTACGGTGGCGGAAGGCTTCGCCGGCGTGGCAGTCCCGCCCGCGCTGGTCGTCGAGAGCGCGCAGGTCACGGCGGGCACGCTCGAGATCGGCGTCCCGACGGACCCCGCGTTCCGCGGCGCCCTCAGGCTCGACGGCACGGCGAGGGTCGAGGTGACGGATCGCCTGTTCGTCGGCCCCGGGGGCGTGGTCAGCGGCACGGGGCGCATCCGGGTCGGCTCGGTGGACATCGACCCCGCGGGCGGCACCCTCACCAACCTGGGCGTCATCTCGGCCGGCAACTCGCCCGGCACGATCACCGTCGAGGGCAACCTCGCGCAAGGGACGACGGGGCGCATGGTGGTCGAGATGGCGGGCACGCAGCCGGGCGCCTTCGACGTCGTTGCCGTGACGGGCGACGCCGCGCTCGGGGGCACCCTCGTGCTCCGCTTCCTGGGCGGCTACCTGCCACAGCCGGGCGACACCGCGGCGTTCCTGACTGCCGCCCGGACCACCGGCACATTCGCCGCCGTCCGCGTGGAGGGCGTCGCCCCCGGCTTCGATTTCACCGTCGCCCCCGGCCAGGGCGGCCTCGCGTTCACCGCCCGCAACGCCGCGCAGCCGGCCCCGTGTCACGACCCGAACGACGCCGACGGCGACGGCGTCGCCTGCGGCGACACGTGTCCCGCCGTGGCGAACCCCGACCAGGCCGACACGGACGCCGACGGCGCCGGCGACGCATGCGACCCGTGCACGGCCGGCGTGCCGCTCGGCAAGCCGGTGCTGGCGCTGCGCGGGAAGAAGCTGGCGCTGAAGGCGACGCTCCCGCTTCCCGCCGCGACGGCGCTCGACCCGGCGACCTCGGGCGCGCGCATCGTGGTGGAAGACGCGGCGGGCCGCGTGGTGGCGGCGCTGGTCGCTCCTCCCGGCGCCTTCGCCCGCGGCACCAAGACCGGCTGGAAGAAGGGCCGGTTCGTCGGCCGCGGGTCGCTGCGGTCGCTGAAGCTCGGGCGGTCGAAGAAGACGCCCGACGTGGTGACGATCGACGCCCGGGCGGTGGTGCAGCGGGCCGACGTCGGGGCGCTGGCGCAGCCGCTCGCCGCACGGGTGCTGCTGCGGGCCGATGGGGCGCCGACCGGCCAGTGCGGCGAAGTGCAGTTCGCCGGCCCGCGGGGCATCAATCCGTCCTGCGCGCGGAAGCGCGGCGCGCTCGCGTGCCGCACACGGAGGAGCCGATGAGCCTACGTCCGGTCGTACTGACAACGATTCTGTCCCTGCTGGCCGGAGTCGTCGAGCCCGCCCGTGCCGCCACGTCGCTGGTGGGCGAGGGCTTCTGCTACTGGCCGATCAACACGTTCGTCCTGGACAAGACGAGCGGTGGGAGTGGCAGCAGTCGGACCGCAGCAGTGACCGGCACGGGACGGTTCGAAACGCTCCTTATCGACTCGCAGTCGCAGCCGTGCTCGCCGTCCAAGCTGACCCGCGACTGCACCGCCAGCGCCACCACGACGCTGGACTACGGCGTCGTCGCCGCCCAGATGACGGCGCAGGCCTCCTTCTCGCCGGCCAACTATGCCTGTCAGGACGGCTCGTCCGGCCCCACCGGCCAGCGGCCAAGAAGACGCAGCGCGCCTTGGACGCGTTCCGAGCGCGCGTGCGCTCGCGGAGCGGACGGCGCGCCATTCCCCCCGACTTGCGCGCGACCCTGCTGGAACGTGCGGACGCTCTCCAGGGCGCGGTCCGCGCCGCCCGCAAGTCGCTGAAACGGTAGCCGGCGGGCGAGGCTATCCGCGCCCATGAGCCGCGCTGCGTCTGGTAGGTGGCCGCATCCTCGATTGACGACCGGGCGCGCGGCTGGCACGTCCCTCCCAGTGGACCCTCATCGGATCGCCGAGGCGCGGAGCCTCGCCTATCACCGAGCCGTCGCGGCGCGGCTGGCGACCGAGCCAGCGCTGCTCGACCGGGCCCGCGCACGCGTCCAGGACTGGCTGGCGGCTGCTCCCCAGGCCCACTACGCCCGCGCGTGGAACGATATCCTGCGCCAGCCCACGGCCGAGATCGTCGCCTTCCTGATCGACGACGGCGAGCGTTCAACCGAGCTGCGGCAGTCGACACCCTTCGCCGGCGTGCTCGACCCGCGCGACCGCTGGCGCATCTGGCGCGAGGTCGGCGCGCGCGTGCGGACGGGTGCATGACGCGGAGGGAGCTCGAGCATCTCATCCGGGTGGCCGCCGACATCACGCAGGACGACGACATCGTCGTCATCGGAAGCCAGGCTCTGCTGGCGCAGTTCCCCGATGCGCCGGCGACGCTCCGCATCTCGGTCGAAGCCGACATGTACCCGCGGAACCACCCCGACCGCGCCGACCTGATCGACGGCAGCGTCGGCGAGGGATCGCCCTTCCACGCCATGTACGGCTACTACGCCCAGACGGTCGGCGAAGAGACGGCGGTCCTTCCTCGGGGCTGGCAAGGCCGCCTCGTGCCGATTCGCAACGACAACACGCGCGGCGCCACCGGCTGGTGCCTCGAAGTGCACGACCTCGCCATCTCCAAGGCGGTGGCTGGCCGGGAGAAGGACCTCGACTTCCTTCGTCAGGTGCTCGGCCACCGACTCGTCGACGAGGCGACGCTCCGCGCGCGGCTCGGCGACACCGACCTCGACGGCGCCCGGCGCATCCTGGTGGAGAGCCGCATCACGCGGGCCGCCGGCACCGCCCCGGCCTGACGGCTTGCCCCGCGGCGGCGGCGCCGTGGTATAGGGCTCGGGGTGTGGAGCCGTAGACTCCGGCGCCTGCGCGCCGCCGCCGCCGGGATCGCCGTCGTCCTCGTCGCGGCCGGGCCGCCGGCGCAGGCTGCGGAGCCGGAGACCGTCGGCGTCGTGCGCACCCTCGAGAACCCGACGCCGCACTGGTTCTGGCTGAGCGACATCATCCTCCACCGCACGGCCCTGTTCGACGCCGACGCGGGGAGCCTGCTCGGCGTCATCACCGCGGGCACGCCGGGCGTGGGGTTCATCGTCTTGCCGCAGATCTCGGCGGACCGGCGCGAGATCTACATCGCCGAGAGCTACTTCTCGCGCGGCGTGCGGGGCGAGCGGACCGACGTGGTCACGGTCTACGACGGCAGCACGCTCCAGCCGTTGCACGAGATCGGCATCCCGCCGAAGCGCGCCGAGTACTTCCCGGGAAACGCGTCCAGCACGCTGTCGGACGACGGGCAGCTGTTGGCGGTCTTCAATCTCACGCCCATGACGTCGCTGTCGATCGTCGACGTGAAGGCGCGCCGCTTCGTCGCCGAGGTGCCCACACCGGGGTGCAGCCTGGTCTACGCCGCCGGCCCGCGGCGCTTCCTCATGCTATGCGCCAACGGCGAGGGCCTGCTGGTGACGGTGGACGCCGCCGGCGGCACCGCGGCGACACGCACCGCGCGCTTCTTCGACCCGCAGCAGGATCCGATCACCGAGAAGGCCGTGCGGCGCGGCAACGACTGGCTCTTCGTGTCGTTCGAGGGCAAGGTCCACCCCGTCGACGTCGGGGGCGAGACGCTGCGGTTCGGCGAGCCGTGGTCCCTGTTCGACGACGCCGACCGGCGCGAGCGCTGGCGGATCGGCGGCGGGCAGCTGCTCGCCATCCACGGCCCCACCGGCCGGCTGTACGGTCTGATGCACCAGGGCGGTCCCGACACCCACAAGGAGCCCGGCACGGAGGTGTGGGTGTACGACATCGCCGGCAGGAAGCGGGTGCAGCGCATCCCGTTGCTCAGCCCGCTGATGAGCTTCGTGGCGCAGCAGGCCGCCCTTGATCCGGCCACCACCAAGGGCCAGCTGGGCCGCTGGCTCCTCGGCAAGGTGACGCCGCACCTCGGGGTCGAACGCATCCTGGTGACGCAGGACGACAAGCCGATTCTGATCGCGTCGGCGTCGATGCCGCCCACGATTACCATACACGACGCCATGACCGGCGCGGTGCTGCGCGAGGTGTCGGAGCCCGGGTTGGGGGGCGGCCTCCTCGTCCCGCACTGAGTCGCATGGATCCGGTGCTCGACCTCGTCCTGCGCGTTTCGCTGGCGCTGCTCTTCGCCAGCGCGGCGTGGCACAAGCTGCGCGCGCCGCGGGCGTTCGCGGCGACACTGGCCGAGTATCGCGTGCTGCCCGCGCCGCTGGCGCCGGCCGCCGCCGCGCTGGTGGTCGCCGCGGAGCTGTCGATCGTGGTCGGCCTGATCGTCACGCCGCCGGGTCGGGCTCGCCGCCGCGGCGGCGGTGCTGCTGGTCTACGCCGCCGCCGTCGGCGTCAACCTGCGGCGCGGCCGGCGCCACATCGATTGCGGCTGCGCGGGGCCGGCGGCGCGCCGCCCGATCAGCGGCTGGCTGGTCGCGCGCAACGTCGTCCTCGCGGCGGCGGCGCTGGCCGGGCTCGCGCCGGTCGCGCCGCGCGGGCTCGTCTGGGTCGACGCCTTCACGGTCGTCGCGGCGACCACCGCGCTGGCCGCGTGCTGGACCGCGGCCGACCAACTGCTCGCGCTCGCGCGCCCGCGGGGGGTTGCGGCGGCATGACCGACGCGCTGGTGATCTCGAACGCGATCCTCTGGGTCGCGGTGATCGTGCTCTCGGGCGTGGTGGTGGCGCTCGCCCGGCAGTTGGGCGTCCTCTACGAGCGGGTGGCCCCGGCCGGCGCGCTGCTGCAGGGGCACGGGCCGGTGGTCGGCGACGCCGCGCCGGTGGTGGAGGCAGAGGACCTGCGCGGCCGCGCCGTGACGCTCGGCGCCCCCCGCGACGACGATCGCAGCACGCTGCTCTTCTTCCTCTCGCCCACCTGCCCGGTGTGCAAGACGCTGCTGCCGGTGCTGCGGTCGATCGCGCGGCGCGAAGCGCGCTGGCTCGACGTCGTGCTCGCGAGCGACGGCCCGCGCGACGAGCACGAGGCGTTCGTGCGCGCCGAACGCCTGGAGCAGTTCGCCTACGTGCTCTCGCCGACGCTCGGGCGTGACGTGGCAGGTCGGCAAGCTGCCCTACGCGGCGCTGGTCGACGACGACCGGCGTGCTGCGGGCGAAGGGCCTGGTGAACACCCGCGAGCACCTGGAGAGCCTGTTCGAGGCCAAGGAGCGGGGCGTCGCCTCGATCCAGGATTGGGCGGAGGCCGAGCAGCATCGGACGGAGGTGGCGCAGTCATGAGCGACGGAACCATGCCTGGATCGACCGGCTGGCGGAGCGCGGGACGCGCGGGCTGGCGCGGCGCACGTCGCGCCGCAGCCTGCTGGCGCGACTCGGCGCGGCGCTGGTCGGCGGCGCCGCCTTCCCGCTGCTGCCGGTGGCGCGCGCCGCCGAGGAGTCGCGGCTGCCGCCGCCCCGTCGACGACGGCCTGCCCGACCGCACGGGCGACCCCGCGCACTGCAACTACTGGCGCCACTGCGCCATCGACGGCTTCCTGTGCTCGTGCTGCGGCGGCACGCAGAACTCGTGTCCGCCCGGCACCGAGATGTCGCCGGTCACCTGGATCGGCACCTGCCGCAACCCCGGCGACGGCAAGGACTACGTGATCTCGTACAACGACTGCTGCGGGCAGGCGCTCTGCATGCGGTGCCGCTGCACGCGCACCGAGGGCGAGAAGCCGGTGTACTACACGTCGAAGAACAACGACCTG
This sequence comes from uncultured delta proteobacterium, assembly GCA_963851365.1. Lineage (GTDB taxonomy): Bacteria > Desulfobacterota > Binatia > DP-6 > DP-6 > CAVQLX01. The sequence continues at coordinate 371,366 of CAWKPA010000006.1, forward strand.
CTCTGGTGCTTCGGCACCAAGAGCCGCGCCGTGCACTGCTCGGTGGCGATCGTGCTCGGGGTGGCGACCAAGTCGTGATCGCGGCGCTGGCGCTCGTCGTGCTCGCCGGGGCGCCCGCGTGGGCCATGGGCGGCCCCGAGCTCGCCTACACGCTCGAGTGCGCGGGCTGCCACCGCGCCGACGGCGGCGGCACGCCCGGCAGCGTGCCGCAGCTCCGCGACTCCGTCGCGCGTTTCCTGGCCGTGCCCGGCGGCCGCGAGTACCTGGGCCGCGTCCCCGGCGTCGCCCAGGCCCCGCTCGACGACACGGAGCTTGCTGCGGTTCTCAACTGGATGGTCGAACGCTTCGACCGGGCGCACGTGCCGGCGGGGTTCGTGCCGTACACGGCGGAGGAAGTGGGGAGACTGCGCCGCCAGCCACTGGTGGACGTGGAGACGGTGCGGACGAGGCTGGTGGCGACGCAGGGGTACTGACCGAATCGCTCGCCTGCGACGGCTTGGGTCCGTCATGTCGCCGATCTTGGCTCTGTAGCCGGCGTAGCGGCCGTTCCTCGGGATCGAACCCGTGTCGGTTTGGCCCTGCCGCCACCATCCAGAGACACTCGCCGGCACTCCTCGACCTCGTTCACGGGTACTTGGATTCCGCGGGCGACTTCGTCGATCGCTTCGCCCCGGATCACCGATCACCCGTAGGACGATCGGACGATCTCCGTCTTCCGCTGGGGTGCGGTTCCCGAGGGCACCGTGGTGCCGCACCGTGCCGTAGTCGACTCGCGAGAGCCTCCCAAGAAATGCGTCGGGTCAGCCTGCCGTGTGCCTATGGGGCGCGACGAATCCGCATTGTTGCAGAGTCCCCAAAATCAAGAGGTCAAAGGGCACGAATGATCGATCAAGGGCTCGCGCGGACCGCTCGGACGTAGAACCCGCCGCTGGCCTTACCGTCGCTGAACACACCCCCATCCCCGAAGTAGACCCCCCACGCGTGCCCTGGGCAGGTGGAGTCCGTGCTGGCCGACCAATAGCCGTCCGCGTTCGTCGGCCCAAAGATCGGGTTGATGCACGGTGCCGTGCCGCACAGATACGGCGCCGAGAGGATCGTCTCCGACTCGCGCGCGCTACAGGCGCCGCATGTGTAGGTCGGGGACCCCGACCAACATGAATTGCACGCCATTTGAGACGGGAGCCGCCAGTCATCGTGTCCCGCGAACTCGGCTGCGTTCAGCTGATTGAGCCAGTCCCACACCGTCGTGCTCGCCCCGACTCCGGCCGTATCCACGCTGCACGTCCCGCTTCCGCACACGCTGCACCCCGTGGTCCCGCCCGATGCTTGCGCCGAACAGGTCGCCGCCGCCGCCGCGTTCGGCTGACAGAGGTTCATCGGGCTCGAGCAGTCCCCATCGCAGCACCCCGCCCATGTGTACCGGGCATTAACGTCCCGCAGCCCCGGTGCATTCTCCTTCTTCTCCCATTGTCGCCCCGTGCAGGTGTCGCGGATCGTCCCGTCTCCCCAGTCCTGGAAGCAGCCAGACTGCAGCGTGGTGGTGGTCGTGCTCGTGCTGCTCGTCGTGGGCGGCGCCGTCGTCGTCGTGCTCGTGGTCGTGCTGCTCGTCGTGGGCGGCGCCGTCGTCGTCGTGCTCGTGGTCGTGCTGCTCGTCGTGGGTGGTGCCGTGGTCGTCGTGCTCGTGGTCGTACTGCTTGTCGTGGGTGGTGCCGTGGTCGTCGTGCTCGTGGTCGTCGTGCTCGTGGTCGTGCTGCTCGTCGTGGACGGCGCGGTCGTCGTCGTGCTCGTGGTCGTACTGCTCGTCGTGGGTGGCGCCGTGGTCGTCGTGCTCGTGGTCGTACTGCTCGTCGTGGGTGGCGCCGTGGTCGTCGTGCTCGTGGTCGTACTGCTCGTCGTGGGTGGTGCCGTGGTCGTCGTGCTCGTGGTCGTACTGCTCGTCGTGGACGGCGCGGTCGTCGTCGTCGTGCTCACGGCCGTGGTTGTGGGCTGCGGGCAGGCGACCGTCCGGGGCAGGCAGCGAAGCTCGAAGCCGTCCTGATCCTGCCGCGGCTTCGTACCCTTGGGCGCCAGGGCCATCAGGGTGACCCTTGCCTTTCCCGGCATTCTCCCGCCCTTCTTCGTCGGAATGGCGACGTCGATGAAGGCGCCGCAGGTCGCCCCCTGTAGCAGCTGCGGGACCCCGATGTTCAGCCTCCCCTTCACCGTGAGTCGCCGTAGGGAATCGGGCGGCGTGCAATTCGCCAGGCCGGGCTGGTTGATGCAGGCGGCTACTCGCAACCTGCACACGCCGTCACCGCAGGCACCGGCATCACATGGCTCACCGTCGGTGCACAGCACCCTTCGGTTGTCTTCCACGCGTGCTGAGCCGGTCTCGATGCCGGCAACGTCGATGGCGCCGTAGCAGTCGCTCCTGCCAGCACCGCCAAAGATGACGCCGCCGGCCGCCGGCCGAGAGTTCAGTACACCAATCGCTCCGACAACTGCAGCGGCGACCATCAGGCGCAACTTACCCGCGATGATCATGCTCGTAACGCCTGTCTCTTGGGCAGCACCGAGGACCGATGGTGGTATTGCTGAGGGGCACCCGTCGACGTGGCAGCTCAGCTGCAGTTTGGGATTGTGAAGACCGTGCCCGGCGCGAAGAAGCCCCCGGGGCCACCAGTGGCCGGGCCGTCGTTGCTCATTTCGATCACGTCTCGCCCGAAGGCATCCTTGCTGAGCTTCACCCCATACTCTTCAAAACCGCACCCGTAGACATCATCGACGCGCCACGTGCAGAGATCTTGCCAGGTCGACGCACCTTCCAGCTGAACCTTCAGATCGCGCATGTACACCTTGTAGAGGCCAGGCGATGACGTGAAGAACTCACTGGAGAATCCAAAAGGACCAAGGTATTGAGCGTACTGGTTCGGCGCTATGAGCTGCGTGGTGCCGTCCGCTACCACCCCGTCACATGCGTCGAGAACTGTCGTCCGCATGTCCCACTGGCGATAGTCGCCCGCCGGCATGCTCGCCCCACATTGCCAGCCGGTGGTGTCCGTCACGATGTCGCGGCGATGGACATCCACGACAACCGAGCTGAAATTAAGATTGTACTGCATATTGCTGCCGCGGAGCCAGAAACCCGGCCGGTTATCAACGGTGCCTTGGTAGTTTGGGAGGAGGATGGGGGCAGCACTCTTCGAGCCCACCAAGCCGGCTCCCCTCGAGCCGGCGTTTACGTTCGGGTAGTCCTGGATGTTCGGCGAGATCATGGCCTGTGCATCGGTCCAAGTCCCCACCCCGGCGATGGTACAAACACCGTCTGGGTGCGCTAGGCGCGACGAGAAGAGCGTCCCGAAGATCACGTAGTGACCGTACAGAGGTGTTGGCGGAGAAAGACGAAGATTGTCGAAGTGACTCTGAACCCCTGCGAGGCATTGGCCACAACGGACATCACCCGGGATAAGCGCACGACGTTCGCAGGGAGACCACCGGCGTGAGACTGAAGACGCCGTTCGAGCATTGCCCCCTCGCGGACGGAGGGCTCACCGCAGCAAGGAAAACTGCAAGCGCGACGGCGCGGGCGCCGAACATCATTTCTGCTCCCCTGCGCATCCGAATGATGCCGTGTCGGGCGGATAGACAACCGGATCATTGACGTCAAGAGGAGTGTCCTCGCCGGCTTACGTCATAAGGGCGCGGGCCCGCTGGGGCGGCGGCCTTTCCTGGGCGGCCGTTTCTTGACCGCGAGAGTACGGTTTTTCTATCGGCAATAGCGCGATGCATGTGACGGAACAGGGGGCGGAATGAGGCTCAGGATCCACGCCATTGTGCTTGCAGGATTGATCGCGACGCTGAGCCCCGCTTCCGCGCAGGGGGGGCGAACGGCGTGTTCAGCCACTCGCCAGTGAGGGACCCGGCCGGCCTAGGGTCTCACCAATCGAAAGTGCCGTCGTTCTAAGGAGCGCGGCGTTTGGCGATGCCGCTGGCATCTTTGTTGCACTATCATCAGGGCGGTCGGGGACCGGTCGTGAAACCAAGGCAAGTCCCCCGACCAGAGGGAGAGCTGTGATGGCTTACGCAACGTCTTGGTTGGCTAGGGTGATGCTCGCCTTGGCCTTCGTGGGTGCTGTCGGGCTTGGGATCGCGGGGGCTTCGAGCCCGAGCCAGACCTGCCAGGCGAACAAGAACAAGGAAGCGGGGAAGTATGCCAACTGCCGCCACAAAGCCGAGGCGAAGTTGGCGACCCGGGGAGACACGGCGGCTCACGAGCTGGCCTTGGAGAAGTGCAGCTACAAACTCGCCGTCAAGTGGCCGCTCCTGGAATCCAAGGCGGGCGGGACGTGTCCGAGCACGGGGGACCAGGCGTCCATCCGGAACTACCTGGACACGACTACCGCGAACGTGGCGGCGGCGCTGGCGGGCGGGGCCCTAGAGGACTGCGATGGCGATTTGCTCGCCTGTCAGGGCGACCTGGGTACCTGCACGACCGATCTGATGACCTGTCAGGCGGGGCAGCAGGGGAGGCGGCTCAAGACCGGGGAGACCGCGTGCTACGACACGGCCGGCACAGTGATCCCGTGCGCCGGCACCGGGCAGGACGGGGAGCTGCAGAAGGGGCTGGCGCGCGCCTACGTGGACAACGGCGACGGGACGATCACCGACACCACGACCGGACTCATGTGGGAGAAGCTAGGAGACGACGGCAGCATCCACGACAAGGACACGTATTACAACTGGGCGGATGCGGTAGCAGTGAAGGTGGCGGCGCTGAACAGCGGGGGGGGGTTTGCTGGGTACACCGACTGGCGGATGCCGAACGTGAACGAGCTGCAAAGCCTGGTGGACTATGGGGCGGTGAGCCCGGCGGTGTCGCCCGCGTTCAACACCGGGTGCGTGCCGGCGTGCACGGTCACAACGTGTTCGTGCACGAAGTCTTACGGCTACTGGTCATCCTCTACGTTCCACGACTCCCCGAGTTGGGGGTGGTTCGTGTATTTCGTCGTCGGCGGCGTCTACGCGGACGCCAAAACGGCGCCCGCCCACGTTCGCGCAGTGCGGGGTGGCTCCTGACTCGGCCGTTCGATCACCTGAGTTCCTGAATCTGTGCTGTGGGTCCGAGGGCGTGAGCCCGGACCCTTTTGCCTTCGCGGGTGCGACAAGTCAGGGTATACGTCGCCGTGCCACGGGTCCCTAGTTGGGCACAGAAGGAGTGCGCCTGCCGCGCCTGAGCGCCGTTGACGCGTCAAGAGAATCTCCGCGGCACTCCGAACGGCCCCCCCTAGATACCTCCTAGATCGGCGCGCCGGCCCTGGCCCAGTGTTTAGCACGCGGCGCGCATTCCTCGGGTCCGTCACACAGCAGCGCCTCCCCGGCGGGGCCAGATGCCCCGGCTCCCATATTCTTTGCTGGACAGACCGGGTCGATGGTGGTTCGAGAGTCCATGCGCCTAGCAATCGTCGCGGCACTTGCGACGTGCCTGGACATCGCGACCGGGCACACGGCCATCCAGACCATCCTCGGATCGCGGTTGTCCGTGAGTGACCCGAAACCGGGGGTCGACGCGACTAAACGCAAGATTGTCGGTCAGGGAAGAGAGAAGGCTTCTGGCGACACCGTCGTCGGCGATCCAACGGTCGACGGAGGGACGCTGACCGTGTTCCTCCGGGGCGCCGCCACCACGAGCCAGCAATTCGCGATGCCGGCGGCCTTCTGGCGCCAGACAAGTACCGGATTCACCTACAAGGACGGCAGTGGGGCAAACGGTCCCGTCACCACCGCGCGCATCGCGCGGTCCGCTTCCGGAACGTTCCGCATCAAGGTAATCGCGGTCGGTAAGACCGGGGACATTTCGCTCGTTCCGCCGAACCCGGGCTCGTCGGGATGTTTCCGGCTCGCTCTGGGCGGCGGCGACACCTATGACGCGTTTCTGCCGGCACCGCCCAACGCCACGGTGACGAGGAACGATGCCACGGCCTTCTCGTCCAAGAATGCGCTGAGCGAAGGGGCGTGTACGGCTTGTGGCAACGGCATCCGCGAAGTGGGCGAGGAGTGCGACGGAGGGCCCGCCTGCACGGAGGCCTGCACGCAGACCATCGCCAACTGCTGCGCAGGGGCCGGTGTCTGTCTCGCCGCTCCCCCGTTCTCCCTGGCCGGGGTGCTGTGGCAGTACTGCGGCGGAGCGCTGCCCGGCGGCACGCCCTTCCCGGGCGCCGTGTGCCAGCCTGATGGATCGTGCGCCGTGCTGCCGCTCGATCCGATTCCCGTCTGCTGCCAGGGAACCGGAACGTGTTTCGAAGGCACCGCCGACTCGACGTCGACGCTCTGGTCGTTCCATAACAGCTGTCAGGCACCCCTCAATGGTATCACCGTGCCCACCGCCAGCTGCAGCGTCAGCGGCGCGTGTGTGTCGGAGTGACCCGGGACACCGAGCCTATCACCGATCTCGGGCGCTAGGGCGCTTGGATCACGGCCGCCACGCTGTCGGCTGCAGAGCGCACCGTCATGCCGAGCCGCGCCAGATCGGCGCGCACGTCGATCGGCCGCATCCCCGCGAGTCCGAGGAGGCTCTCCGAGCGCAGCGGCAACGGCACGCCCCACGCCTCGAATCGACGCAGCATCGCGAGTGCCGGGCCGAACGGAATCGGCACGAACACGCAGCGCACGCCGAGTCGGTCCGCCATCAGACGGAGGAAGGTCGCCATCGGGATGGGCTCCGGTTCGGCGACGGAGAGCGTGCCGGTCAGGCCTCGCTCCAGGCCGCGCCGGATCGCCTCGCACACGTCATCGACGTGCACCGTCTGCAGCGGCTGTCGACCGCCGTCGAACACCGGGACGACGCGCAGCCGTTGCATGCTGCCACGGAGCTGCTGGAACAGCCCCTGGCCGGCCGCGCCCGATCACGAGCCCGGGTCGGACGACGAGATCGCGCGTCGGGTCGAGGAGCTGCTCGACGGCGTACTTGCTCCGACCGTACTGGCTCGGCGCATCCGGCCGCGCGGCGATCGAGGACACGAAGACGATCTGCCGGACGCCGCGCGCGCGCGCAGCCTCGAACACGCGCCGGCTCCCCTCTTCGTTCGCCGCCGTCGCCGCGAGCCGATCGGTTGCGCGCGTCGCCCAGGCGCAGTGGACCACCGCGTCGGCGCCCTCGAGCCCGCGGCGTCGAGCATGTCCGGCAGGTCGCAGCGTCCCACCGCCGTGACGTCGGCGTTCCCGGAAGCGCGCGGCGGTCGCGTACCAACGCCCGCACGTCGAAGCCGCGCGCCACCAGGTGCCGCGTGAGCGCCCCCCGAGAAAGCCCGCGGCGCCCGTCACGGCGACGCGCGCCGTCATCGCAGCCGCTGCGCCAGCCGTGTCCCGACCCGGTCCGCGTTCGCCATGATGTTGAAGGTGAGGCCCTTGGCCGGCAGCCACGGGAAGACGGATCCGTCCGCCAGATACACCGCTTGCGTGGCCCGAAGGCGCCCTTCGCGATCGCAGGTGAGCGGCTCGCTCCCCTCGGGCTGGATCGGGAAGGTTCCGGCATAGTGGATGCTGGAGCCGGGCCCGGGCCGAATCGCCTTCAGCGGCCAGCATCCCAAGGCTACGGAAGCAGCGCAGGAGCAGCCGCTCGTCGTCACGTTGCCGCCGCTCCTCCTCCGGCGTCGGCGCGTACCGGATCACCAGCACGATCGGGCTCGCCCCGCCGCAGCGCAACGCTCTTCCCGGGCTGGGGTGATCCTCGTGATGGATGCCGAGGATGGCGAAGCCGGGCATCAGGACGCGCAGCAGGCGCAGCGACTGGCGGGCGGCCAGCGGCACCTCCTTCATGAGCTTGAAGGTGAGCAGCGACCGATACGAGAAGAGCTGCGCCTGCAGCACTCGCGCCGGGGTGTCGAAACGCATCATCGCCGTCAGCTGCGCGAGGCTCGCGCGGCGGTCTCGCGCGGGACGCCCGAGCATGCCGAGGTTGACCGTGGGGACGTAGGTGTAGGCGTTGCAGAGCAGCGGCACGGGCGTGTCGTAGCGCCCGAGCGACTTGAGGACGATCCGCGCCGTCCCGAACGTCCCGGCCGCCAGAACCAGCGCTCGCGCCTCGTGCCACTCCTCGCGTCCGCCCCCGTCGTCGCCGACGGACGCGCGCACGCGCACGCCGCCATCGCGCTCGACGAACTCCTGCACCAACCGGCCGGCCACGTACGAGAAGTTCGGCGCGCCCTGCAGCTCGTCCAGCGTCCATTGCGGCCGGTAGACGGCGCGATCCATGTCGGCCCAGTAGTCGAGGTCGAGGTAGTCGTACGGCCCGCGTCCACGATGCGCCCTCGTGCACACCGCCAACCGCGTCCGTCCCAGCGACAGGCCGCGACGATTCAGTTCCCGCCGCTTCGTCTCATAGCGTGCCGCGACCAGCTCGGCGCTCGAGTCGAGATCGAGCGGCGGCATCATCGACGAGCTCTCCGGGAAGAATGGGGCCAGGTCGTCATGAGCCCCCGAGACCCCGATCCGCTCCGCCGCGGCGTCGTAATGGGGTTGCAGCTCGGCCAGCGACAGCCCCATCGCTGCCAGTTCCTCGTCGACGAACGGGAACACCCCGGCGCTCCAACCCGCGCCCAGGCCACCGCGCGCCAGACTGGCCGAGGCGGAGAAGCCGTCGCTGTCGACCGGCAGCCGCCCCGCAGCATCCGCCAGGATGTGGCCGCGCGGCGGAGTGAGCTGCGCGCCGACCCGGACGGGCCCGAACGGGATGCCCTCGAAGCGGTCTCCCAGAAGGTACCGGTGCTGGTCGGGGTCGGTCCGGCGGAGCGTCGTGAAGTCCTGGCGGGGAATCAACGGCGCGTACCGGCGATCCTCGCTGCCGTAGTCGAGCATCACGACGCGAAGCCCAGCCTGCACGAGGGCCGCCGCGGCGTTCACTCCACCCGGCCCCGACCCCACGACGACGACGTCGGTCATGCCGATCCGCGCACCACCATCGGATACAACAGCATGCCGCCTGCGGCCCGCACCGTCGCTGCCACTCCGGCCCCGACGAGCTGCGCGAGCGCGCGCCCGCGCGGCACGTCTCGCGGCAGGAACTCGTCGGCGAATGCTGGCGACGCCTCGAGCACCGCCGCCATCACCAAGACCTTGCCGCGCAACCGGCCGCCCGGCTGTAGCAACGCTGCGGCCGCATCGAGATACGGCAAGCTCCAGGGGTGACGACGCACGAACTCCACCAGCGCGGCTTCCCGCGGGGGCGGGCCGCTCTCCCAGATGGCGCCATTCGCGGTCCGATACCGGGCGACGAGCTCGGGCGCGGCGGCCCGCCCGACGAGATAGCGCGCGAGCAGCTCGGCTTCCCGGTCGAGAAGATGCTCCTCCTCCGCATCCACCGTCATGCCGGCGAAGCAAAGCACGAACCGGAGCCAGCGCAAAGTCAGGAGCGGCCGGGTCGACCCTCGCCGCGACATGGGCTAAGAGGGCGCCCGAACTCGGTGCCGCTCCGAGGAGGCATACCATCGCGGATCAGACTCCTACCCTGTCCCTCGTGATTCCCGCCTACAACCAGCGCGAGCGGACGCGACACGCGGCCATGGAGGCCGCGGCCTTCCTGGCGGCCCTGCCGAACGAACGGCGGAGTTGCTCGTCGTCGACGACGGGAGCCGACCGGCCGAGGCGATCGCGCCACCGACCTGCCAGTCGGCGCCATCTGCGTGGGCTACCGCACAACCGTGGGCAAGGGCGGGGCCCTGAAGGCGGGGGTCGCGCGACGCGCGGCGCGCTGATCGTTTTCACCGACTCCGACCTGCCCTTCTCGCTCGATCGCCCTGCCCACCACGCTGGCCTGGCTGCGTGACGGCGCCGACATCGTGATCGGGGATCGCCTCTTGCCCGAGTCGCAGTGCGACGCTCCCGTCACTGCGATGCGGCGGCTCTCGAGCATCGTGTTCACGTTCATGGTGAAGGGTTGTGTGGGCTCGAGTTCGACGACACGCAGTGCGGCTACAAGGGATATCGCGGGGACGGTGGCCACGGCGCTCTTTGCGGACCTCGAGATCACGAGCTTCGCGTTCGACGTCGAGTTGCTCCTGCGTGCCAGAAGGCTGGGTATCGGTCCGCCGGCAGCCGCTTCGCATGGTCCACAACGAGGACAGCTCCGTGCGACTGTCCAGACACGCGCCGCGCATGATGCGCGACACGCTCCTATCGCGGCGCGCAATGCCCGGGGGCATTATGGGTGAGCGACGATCCGGACGCTGGCTCGACCACGCGGTCACCGCGCTGGTCATCGTCGCGGTGTGGGGCGTGCTGCTGCACTACTACAAGCCGTCGCTCCTGCTGCTCGACACCATGGACGCGGGCGGCGACACGCCGTCGTTCCTGCGCCCCATCCACCATCTGAAGGACGTGCTCCTCCCGGCGGGTAATCCGCAGGGCTGGGACCTCGGCAACTTCGCCGGCTACCCGCCGTACCAGTTCTACTTCCTCCCTCCATCGCTGGCCATCGTGCTGGCGTCCTACGTCATTCCGCTGAACGTCGCCTTCAAGTTGGCCACGGTCCTCGGCATCTTCCTGCTCCCGCTCACCACCACGCTCGCGCTCCGCGGGCTCCGGTTCGCGTTCCCGCTGCCGGCCATCGGCGCCGCGTCGACGTTGCTCTTCCTGTTCAACGAGACGAACTCGATGTGGGGCGGCAACATCAAGAGCACTCTGGCCGGGGAGTTCGCCTTCAGCATCAGCTTCGCGCTCGCCGTGCTGTTCGTCGGGCTGCTCTGGCGCGGCGTCGAGCGGCAGAAGGGGTGGCGATCCCTCGGCGCGCTCCTGGCCCTCACCGGGCTCTGCCATCCCATCGGGTTCCTGAACGCCGCGTCGGCCGGCATCTTCTTCCTGTTCCGGCGCCGCACGGCGGCACGCGACCTCCGCTACCTGCTCCTGGTGTACGGCGTCGCGGTGCTGCTCATGGGCTTCTGGCTGGTGCCGCTGATCGCCAAGATCCAGTACGCCACGGCGATCAACTGGCCATGGATCTTCCAGTCCATCACCGAGGCGTTCCCGCCGATCCTCTATCCCGTGTTCGCGCTCGCCGCGCTCGATGCCATCTGGGTACTGGTGCGCAGGCGCGAGGAGGATCGGCGAATGCGCTATATCCTGCTCCTCCTGGTGGTCACGGTGATCTGGTACCTGAACGGCACCGAGGTCGGCCTGCCCGAGATCCGCTTCATCCCCTTCGCCTATCTGCTGTGCATCATCCTGGCGCTCGACTTCGCGCGACGCCTGCTGCCGCTGCACGTGGCGCCACATGTGGCCGCCGTCGCGCTCTCGGCGGGAGTGGTCGTGTGGGCCCAGTCGTGGGTGAAAGAGTTCCCCGGGTGGATCAAGTGGAACTACGAGGGCGTCGAGCGCAAAGCGAGCTGGCCGCTGCTGAAGGCGATCGCCGATTCGCTGCACGGCGACATCCACGACCCGCGGATCGTCTACGAGAACTCGCCGCAGCACGATCGGTTCGGCAGCATGCGGATCTTCGAGAACCTGGCGCTGCTGTCGGGGCGAGCCACCCTCGAAGGCGTGCTGCTGCAGACCGCCGTGAACTCGCCCTTCATCTACAACATCCAATCGCTGGTCTCGAAGCAGGGGACCGGGGTCATCGCCGGCTACCCGTACCCCGACATGAACGTCGCGCGCGCGACACCACGGCTCGAGCTCTACAACGTCCGCGACTACATCGCCCTCACCCCCGACGTGACGAAGCAGCTCGACGCGCATCCGCGGTGGGAGCGGATCTTCGGGCAGGACAAGTACAGCGTCTACCGCTTGAAGGACGCCGATCCGCATTATGTCCGGGTCGCGCGCTTCCGCCCGGTCCCGGTCGAGACCGAGAGCTGGAAGCGCGATTTCCATCGCTGGTTCCGCCTCGACAGCCTGCTCGACATCCCGATCGTCGCCGCGGACCGGGTGCCGGACTCGGAGCGGGAGCGCTTCGCGGCGCCCAGCGCGTCGCCGACCACGTTGCCCCGCGAGCCCGTGCCGGGCGCCGCCGACTGCCGCATCGACGAGCGCGTCGACCACCTGCAGATCGACTTCACCACCACGTGTCCGGGCCTGCCGCACGTGATCTCGGTCGCCTACTTCCCCAACTGGCGGGTCGAAGGCGCGCGCTCAGTCCACCTGGTGGGTCCGGCGCTCATGCTGGTGTTCCCGGACGGCCCGAACGTCCGCTTGACCTACCAGCGGCTGTTCGTCGATTGGCTCGGACTCGCGCTATCGCTGGTCGGCTTGGCGGTGTGCGCGACGGGTCGGCAGCGTGTCGCCCTGGCGGAGCCGACCGGCGCCCTCGCGCGGACGTTCACCACGGCCCAACCCGCGCTCGTCGGCGTGGCCACACTCGCCGTGCTCGGGATCACGGGCTGGCACGTCCTGCACCAGTACGGCCCACAGTACATCTACAAGCGCGGTTGGGCCGCGTTCACCGCCAACGACTACCCCCGCGCGCAGGGGTTGTTCGAGCAGGTCCTGGCCCTCGGCGGCGAGTCCTACACCATCCAGGAGGCCGCCTTCTTCCGCGCGGCCAGCCTCGCGCGCGCGAGCAAGGTGGTGGAGGCGGAGGACGCGTATCGGGAGATGCTCCGGCGCTTCCCCGACAGCATCCTCGCCCCCGAGGCGACGTATCACGTCGGCTACTGCCTCCGGCAGCAGGGGAAGCGGGCCGAGGCGGTACGGCAGTACCAGTCGGTGATCGACACGTGGCCGGGCCACCGATGGGCCACGATCGCCGCCGAGCAGCTCGACCAGATGAAGGCGGAACCCGGCGGCCTCGGCGGCTGACGCGCGCGCCGGGGGGCGTCAGGCTCCCCCAGCGCCCCTGCGGCGCAGCGTCCGGACCACCGCGAACACGAGCCAAGCGGCGATCAGCGCCAGCGCGCCGTTGCGCAGGCGATGCTCGTTGCGGTCGAGGAACGAATCGACCCCGGTCACCGCGACCGACCCCTGGGCCACCACGGCCTGGTGGACCGGCCCGTCGTCGTACTCGGCCGTGACGAAGACCGGGTAGCGGCTGCCAACCAGCGCGGTGCGGTTCACCACCGGGATGCGGAGCGTGGCATCCTTCCAGCCGTCGAGCTCGAGCGTCCGGACGGGGTCGGCCACCTCGAGGCCTTCCGGAATCAGCACGTTCACGCGCGCGGTCCGCTTCTCGGGGGTCAGGTTCTTCACCGTGACCGACAGCGTGCCCTCGCCCGCCACATCGGCGGCCGCAATGGCAGGGACCGCCACCTTGGCCGGCGGCGGGCTGCCGACCACCAGCGGCTGCGCCAGCAGCGCCTGGAACGGGTACTGGTTCTGGTCGGTGTAATCGACGGTGATGCGGTACGGCCACCGGCCTTCGCCCAGCGCGCCGACCGGGAGCGTGAGCGTCTCCGCGTGCGAGCCGCTCGGCGCCAGGCTGGGCGTGCCGGCGCCGCGCACCTTCTTGTCGCCCACCAGCAGGCTCGGCGTGACCGCCAGCGCCGCCTCGTCGCCGGAGTTGGCGACCTTGACGTCGACCGCGAGGTTGCCGTCTTCCAGCCGCGCGGTCTGCGAGATGCTCATGCTGATGGTCCCGGCGGCCGCGGGGCCGGCGACGACCGTGAGCGCGAGGAGACCCAGGAGAAGGCGCGTCATCGGGGCGTGGCGTCGGTGAAGTATTCGCCGTCGGCCACGCAGCGCGACCGGCGCCGGGCGTCGAAGACCGCCGCGATCTTGGAGCCGGGGGTCAGGCTCTCCGCGTCCACGCCCAGGTCGCCCTCCGCATCCGCCAGACGGTCGGCTCGCTTCGCGTCGCACTTGGCCGATGAATCCACGGCGGTGACGAACGTCCACTGGTGCACCGGGCGGCCGGTGTCGGCGGACCACTTGCCGCCCGCATCCGCCGCAATGGGCGGTTCCAGCAGCACGAAGCCACCCAGAACCGCCGCCGTCACCCCGTCGCGAAGCCGCCGCCACATGGGGAAGCCTTCTAGGGCACGCGGCGGCGGACGGTCAATCGGCCGGCCTTGACAGACGGGCGCCGGCAGCGTTTGCAGCGAACGGCCGCACGGCCCACGAGGAGGGGAGCATGTCGACCTTGATCCAGCGGTGTCTGGGCGCGGCGCGCCTCGACGGCAGCGTGTACGAGGACGTCGAGGCGGACGAGCGCTCGACGGGACAGGCGATGCTGGTCGTCGCCCTGTCGTCGCTCGCGGCCGGCATCGGCGCCATCGACCAGTTCGGCTCCTCCGAGATCGCGGGGGCCGTCGTGATCTCGGTCGTCGCCTGGTTCATCTGGGCGGCGCTCGTCACCTTCATCGGCACGCGGGTGCTCCCGGAGCACCAGACCGAGGCCGACCTGGGGCAGGTGATTCGCACCACCGGGTTCTCGGCTAGCCCAGGCCTGTTACAGGCGTTCGGCATCGTGCCGGCGATCGGGCCGATCCTGGGGGTCGTCACCAACGTGTGGATGCTGGCCGCCATGGTCGTCGCGGTCCGCCACGCCCTCGACTACACCAGTACGACCCGGGCGATCGTGGTGACCGTCCTCGGGTTCGTGGCGTTCGTCGCCGTGCTGACGGCCGCCGCGGCCCTGACCGGGATCGGCCTCGGGATGATCGAGGCCCTGCGCCCGGCGAGCGCCTGACGGCTCGGGGCCCGTCAGGACGGGTCGCGCAGCAGGTCGAGCACCGCGCCGTGCAGCAGGCCGTTGGTGGCGACGGCTTCGCCGCCGTCGATGGTGCGCCGGCCCGTCCAATCAGTGAATCGCCCGCCCGCCTCCTCGACGATCGGCAGCAGCGCGGCGCAGTCCCACACGTTCATGACCGGGTCGAGCGCCACCTCCGCCCGGCCCGTCGCGACCAGCACGTAGCCGTAGCAATCCGCCCAGGTGCGCTGCATGGCCGTCCTCGCGACCACCCGATCCCACGCACCCGAGCGGGCGCGGGCGGCGCGCTCCTCGGTGACGACGGCCAGCGCCTCGTCGAGTCGCGGCGCCACCGAGACCCGGCAGGGCCGGCCGTTGCGCGTGCAGCCGAGCCCGTGCGCCGCGGCGACCATCTCGTCGAGCGCCGGCAGGTAGGCGACGCCCACCACCGGATCGCCGTCCACCTCGACGCCGATCAGCGTGCCGTAGAGGGGCACGCCGCGCACGAAGGTGCGCGTGCCGTCGATGGGGTCGACGATCCACCGCACCGCTGCCGCGCCGGCTGTCTCGCCGTCCTCCTCGCCGAGCACGGCGTGGTCGGGAAAGGCGCGGCCGATGACGTCGCGGATGAGGCGTTCGGCCTCGCGGTCGGCGCGCGTCACCGGCGTGTCGTCGGCCTTCGTTTCCGGCGCCGCCGTGCCGGTGCCGAAATAGGCGAGCGTGCGGCGCCCGCCGACGTAGGCCGCGTCCTGCGCCACGGCCAGGAGGGTGCGAAGGTCGGCTTCGGTCATCAGCCTGGCGTGCTCAGCAGGCTCCGCAGGACGTACGGCATGAGGCCGCCGTGGCGGTAGTACGCGACGTCGTCCGGCGTATCCACGCGCGCCACGGCCTGGAATTCGGTGACCTTCCCGTCCGGCGACGTCGCCCGCACCGTGACCCGCTTGCCGGGGCGGAGGTCGGTCGCGAGCCCGTCGACGTCGTAGGTTTCCTGCCCGGTGAGGCCCAGCGAGGCGGCGGTCTGGCCGGGCAGGAACTCCAGCGGCATCACGCCCATGCCGACCAGGTTGCTGCGGTGGATCCGCTCGTAGCTCTCGGCGATCACCGCCCGCACGCCCAGCAGCATGGTGCCCTTGGCCGCCCAGTCGCGGGACGAGCCGGTGCCGTACTCCTTGCCCGCGACGATCACCAGCGGCACGCCGTCCCGCTGGTAGCGCATCGCCGCGTCGTAGATGGCCATCCGCTCGCCCGACGGCACGTGCGCCGTGACGCCGCCCTCGACGCCCGGCACCAGCAGGTTCTTCAGCCGGATGTTGGCGAACGTGCCGCGCATCATCACCTCGTGGTTGCCGCGCCGCGCGCCGTACGAGTTGAAGTCCTTCGGCTCGACGCCGTGCTCGATCAGGTAGCGGCCGGCCGGGCTGTCGGCCTTGATCGCGCCGGCGGGCGAGATGTGGTCGGTGGTGATCGAGTCGCCGAGCAGCGCCAGCACGCGAGCGTCCCGCACGTCCTGGAGCGGCGCCGGCTCGCGCGTCATGCCGTCGAAGAACGGCGGGGACTTGATGTACGTGGACGCCGGGTCCCAGGCGTAGCGGTCGCCGGTCGGGCACCGGCATCTCGCGCCACTGCGCGTCGCCCTCGAACACGCCGGGCGTACTCGGCGCGGAAGCGCTCCGCCGAGACGGCGCGCATCGCGTCCGTCACCTCCTCCGGCGTCGGCCAGATGTCCCGGAAGAAGACCGGCTTCCCCTGCGGGATCGGTGCCGATCGGCTCGTGCTCGAGGTCGATGTCCATCGTGCCCGCCAGCGCGTAGGCCACGACCAGCGGCGGCGACGCCAGGTAGTTGGCGCGCGTCAGCGGGTTCACCCGGCCCTCGAAGTTGCGGTTGCCCGAGAGCACCGCGGCGGCGACGAGATCGCCCGCCTCGATGGCCTTCGCCACCGGTTCGGGCAGCGGGCCCGAGTTGCCGATGCACGTGGTGCAGCCGTAGCCGACCAGGTCGAAGCCCAGCGTGGCGAGATCGTCGAGCACGCCCGCGTCCTCGAGGTAGCGCGTCACCACCTTGGAGCCGGGCGCCAGACTGGTCTTCACCCACGGCTTCACGCGCAGCCCGCGGGCCGCCGCCTTGCGGGCGACGATGCCGGCGCCCAGCATCACCGACGGGTTCGACGTGTTGGTGCAGCTGGTGATGGCGGCGATCACGACCGAGCCGTGCTTCAGCTCGCCCCGCTGTCCGTCCATCTCCACCGAGCGCGCTCGCGGCGGGGTCGCCGGGCTTGACCTTCAGATAGTCGGCCAGCGACGCCCGCCACGACGCCTTCGCGGTGCGCAGCGGCACACGGTCCTGCGGCCGCTTCGGGCCGGCCAGGCTGGGTTCGACCGCGCCGAGGTCGAGGTCGAGCGTATCGCTGAACTCGGGCTCCGGCGTGGCGGCGGTGCGGAACAGGCCCTGCGCCTTGGCATACGCCTCGACCAGCGCCACCTGCCGCTCGTCGCGGCCGCTGAGCCGCAGGTACGCCAGGGTCTCGTCGTCGACCGGGAAGAAGCCGATGGTCGCGCCGTACTCGGGCGCCATGTTCGCGATGGTGGCGCGGTCGGCCAGCGAGAGGCTGCCCAGCCCCGGCCCGTAGAACTCGACGAACTTGCCGACCACGCCCTTCTTGCGCAGCATCTCGGTCACGGTGAGCACGACGTCGGTGGCGGTGGCGCCGGCGGCCAGCGTGCCGTGCAGGCGGAAGCCGATCACCTGCGGCACCAGCATCGACCGTGGCCTGGCCCAGCATCGCCGCCTCGGCCTCGATGCCGCCCACGCCCCAGCCGACCACGCCGAGCCCGTTGATCATGGTGGTGTGCGAGTCGGTGCCGAGCACGGTGTCGGGGAAGACCATCGCCTGGCCGTTCGCGCCGCGGCTCACGACGACG
Source organism: uncultured delta proteobacterium (assembly GCA_963851365.1). GTDB lineage: Bacteria > Desulfobacterota > Binatia > DP-6 > DP-6 > CAVQLX01. The sequence continues at coordinate 388,876 of CAWKPA010000006.1, forward strand.
GGCGCCAGGTATTCCAGGTTCACCTGATGGACGATGCCGGTGCCGGGCGGCACGACGCGGAAGTCGCTCAGCGCGCGCTGTCCCCAGCGCAGAAAGGCGTAGCGTTCGCGGTTGCGCTGGTACTCGATGTCGACGTTCTGCTGGAACGCCTGCGGCGTGCCGAACCGGTCGACCTGCACCGAGTGGTCGATCACCAGGTCGACGGGCTGGAGCGGGTTGATGCGTTTCGGGTCGCCGCCCATGCGCGCCATGGCGTCGCGCATCGCGGCCAGGTCGACGACGCACGGCACGCCGGTGAAGTCCTGCAGGATCACGCGCGCCGGCATGAAGGGAATCTCCCGGTCGGGCTGCTTCTTCGGATCCCACTCCAATACGGCCGCGATGTGCTCGGCCGTCACCGAGCGACCGTCCTCGCGCCGCAGCAGATTCTCCAGCAGCACCCGCAGCGAGAACGGCAGGCGCGCGACGCGATCCCCCAGGGCGTCGAGCCGATGCATCGCGTAGCGCACACCGCCGACCTCCAGCGTGCCGCGGGTCTTCGAGCTGTCGGAGGGGGTCGCCATACCCGAGTTGTTTATACGCTGGTCGGCCCCGAGCAAACGCCGCGCACCGCGTTGCCGGGCCGGCTTCGGGCGCGGCCGAAATCTGTTCGTCTGCGTCTCCGACTTCAACGACGGGGCGCGCCGCTTCTACGCCCGCCAGGGATACGCGCACGTGGGCACGCTCCCCGACCTGATCGTGCGCGGCAGCGCCGAGCTTTTGCTGCGCAAGACCGCCGGCCCGATCCGCGCCACACGCTGATTCAGCGCAGCCCCACCCGCCGAGCGCTTTCGGTCCATAACGCCGCCGCGAGCGCGTCGTCGGCGCCCTGCCCGCGCGGCGGCCGCACCGCCCGGTCGACGACGTAGGCTCCGGACAAGGCGGCCACCTCCGGCGCCGTGGCGAGCCAGATGCCCGAGTCGGCGCCTTGCTCCGGCGTGCGCAGGAACGGCTTTACGATCCGCATGCCGAGGCGCAGCAGGCTGGGCTCGTCCTGCCCGAACTCCGAGCCGACGGCGCCGGGATGGAAGCAAGTCGCCACCAGGCCCGGCTCGCGCCGCGCCAGCTCGCGCGTGAAGAGGATGTTGGCCAGCTTGGTGAGTCCGTACTGCCGCATGGGGGAGAACCCGCGGGCGGCGTCGAGGTCGCGCACGTCCATGCGGGCGATGCCGTGCGCCGCCGACGACGTGGTGACGACCCGTCCGCCCTGGAGCCGATCGAGAAGCAGGTTGGTCATGAGGAAGGGGCCCAGATGGTTCACCGCCAGCATCGTTTCGTGATCGGCGGGTGTCACCTGGCGGCGCGGCGCGTACAGCCCGGCGTTGTTCACCAGCACGTCGATGTGCGGGTACGCGGCGTGGAGCGCTGTCGAGCACGTGCGCACGGCGTCCAGGTCGCCCAGGTCGCACTGGGCGAGCGTGACGTCGGCATTCCCGGTCTGCCGCCGGATCGCGTCCGCCGCCGCCTCGCCCCGTTCGCGGTTCCGGCACACCAGGGTGACGCCCGCTCCGCGCCCGGCCAGGGCCTGGGCGATCGCCAATCCGATCCCGGCGTTGGCCCCGGTGACCACGCAGCGGCGGCCCTTCATGTCCATCGGCGTATGCCCGCGGGGCGCCCCCGCTCAGCCGTCCGCCAGCACGCTCTGCACCGACCGCGCCCGATCGGCGTCCGGCACGTGGTCCGAGTGGCACGCGTGTTTCCCCTCGACCACCGGCACCGCCGCCGCACGCTGGCGCAGCAGCTCGCGCCCGGCATCCGTGATCGCCCGGGCTGCGCACCGCACGCCGCTCCGGCTGGAAGGCCGCGTCCTTGCCGCTGGCGAACTCGACGATCTCCTTCGAGATGCGCATGCTGCACCAGTCGTGGCCGCACATGGCGCAGAAGTCGGTGTCGACCTCGAGGTCCTCGTCGTGCAGCGCGCGCGCCGTCTCGCCGTCGAAGGCCAGCTCGAACTGCCTCGGCCAGTTGAGCGCGGCGCGGGCGCGCGACATGTCGTCGTCCCACTGGCGCGCGCCGGCGATGCCGCGGGCGATGTCGCCGGCGTGGGCGGCGATCTTGTAGGCGATGCAGCCGGCCTTGACGTCCTCGCGCCTTGGGCAGGCCGACGTGCTCCTTCGGCGTCACGTAGCAGAGCATGGCGGCGCCGTGCGCGGGCGCGCCTCGGTGGCGCCGATGGCGCTGGTGATGTGGTCGTAGCCGGGGAAGACGTCGGTGACCAGCGGGCCCGAGGACGTAGAACGGCGCGTCGTCGCAGAGCTCGCTGCTGCGAGCTGCATGTTGCAGCCGATCTGGTCGAGCGGCACGTGGCCCGGGCCCTCGACCATCACCTGCACGCCGGCGTCGCGGGCGCGGTGCACCAGCTCGCCCAGGGTGCTGCAGCTCGGCGAGCTGCGCCGCGATCGGAGGCGTCGGCCAGGCAGCCGGGGCGCAGGCCGTCGCCGAGCGAGTAGGTGACGTCGTACTCGCGCATGATGGCGCTGATCTCGTCGAACAGCTCGTACATCGGGTTCTGCTTGCCGTGGTGGATCATCCACTTGGCCAGCAGCGAGCCGCCGCGCGACACGATGCCGCGTGACGCGCGGCCGGACCAGGGGCAGGTGCTCGCGCAGCACGCCGGCGTGGATGGTGAAGTAGTCGACGCCCTGCTGCGCCTGGCGCTCGATCTCGCGCAGGATGACGTCGTAGGTCAGGTCCTCGATGCGCCGGCCGATGATCATGCAGTAGATCGGCACGGTGCCGATCGGGATGGTGCTGTGGTCGATGATGGCCTGCCGGCAGTCGTCGAGGTCGCCGCCGGTGGAGAGGTCCATCAGCGTGTCGGCGCCGTAGCGCTGCGCCCAGCGCAGCTTCTCGACCTCTTCGTCGAGTGCTGCTCGACACCGGCGAGGCGCCGATGTTGGCGTTGATCTTGGTGGTGATCATGCGCCCGATGCCGATCGGGTCGAGACGCTTCGGCGCGCGCTCGCCCCGCAGCGCCGTCGGATCGTCGATGGCCTGCTGGCGCTGCGCGACGGTCTGGTTCACCCAGAGCGGGCCGTCCGCTCGCGCGCCCGGATGCCCCGTCGCCGGCCTCGGGGTAGCTGCGCTCGTGGCCGTTGGGCGCCGCGGGGCGCTTCGCCGCCGCTGCCGGCCAGGTGGCGGACGTTGGCCGGGATGACCAGACGGCCGCGCGCCACCTCGTCGCGGATGAGCTCCGGCGGTACGCCCTCACGCACTGCCACCCGTCGCATCTCCGGGGTGACCACGCCCTGACGGGCCGACTCGAGCTGTGTCATCGCGCTTCCCTCCGCCGGCATGACCCGGATCAGGTTCGAGGGGTCGGCAAGTCCCGCCGTCTCAGCCGCCGCCCTGACGGCTCCCCCAGCGTCTGGCGCCCGAGCATGATCCGGCCGCCCCACCCCGTCAAGGGAGCGACGGCAGATCGAGACGGCGGCAGACCGGGGGTTCGGGGCCGCCGGGACACGGGAACACCTGGACGTCGAGGGCGCCGCGGCTGCTCACCCAGCCGCCGCCGGGGACCCAGGTCATGCAAACCTGGTCGATGAAGCGGTAGCACTCGAGCTTGCCGGGCCGATAGCGCAGGTTGCGGCGGCAGAAGTCGATCGGTCCCAGCCGGAGGGTGTCGAACAGGCGGACGTCGACCCAGCAGGAACTCGGCGGCGGCACCGGGAACGGGTACGGCACGACGGGGACCGGCACGGGAGTGGCATCGCGCGGCCCCGCACCGGCCAGCGGCGCACCGGCCATCGCGCTGGCGAGCAAGAGGGCGAGCGCCGCGGCCGCGGTCGGCCCGCGTGGTGTCGTCCTCCCGTGCACGCGGGCCTACATGCCGAACAGGTCCATGGTGAAGTCGTTCAGGTCCACCCAGACCTGCTTCAGGCGCGTCAAGTGGTCGATCATCGTCGGCCCGTTCTCCCGGCCATAGCCCGAGAGCTTGTAGCCGCCGAACGGCGAGTTGGGCTCGATCTTGTGCCACGTGTTGATCCAGACCGTGCCCGCCTGCAGGCGCTTCGCCAGGCGATGCGCGCGCTTCAGGTCGCGGGTTTGCACGCCTGCGGCCAACCCGTAGATCACGTCGTTGCCGATGCGGACCGCGTCGTCGTCGTCACGGAAACGGATGACGCAGCCCACCGGCCCGAAGATCTCCTCTTGCGCGATCTGCATGTCGTTCGAGACGTCGGCGAACACCGTGGGCTCGACGTAGAAGCCGTGCGCCAGTTCGGGGTCCGCCGGGCGGCCGCCACCGCAGACCATACGGGCCCCTTCGCGCTGCCCGACCTGGACGTAGCGCTCGACCTTCCGCAGTTGCTCTTCCGAGACGAGCGGGCCCATGCGGGTGGCGAAATCGAGTGGGTTGCCGACCCGGATCTGCTTCGACCGCGCCGCGAACTTCTCGACGAATTCGTCGTAGATGGACTCCTGCACCAGCAGCCGCGTGCCGGCGGAGCAGATCTGTCCCGTGTTCATGTAGAGGCCGAAGAGCGCGTTGGTGACCGCGGTGTCGACGTCGACGTCGTCGAAGATGATGTGCGGCGACTTCCCGCCCAGCTCGAGTGTCACGGTCTTCAGGTTCGACACCGACCCCTGCACCACCAAGCGGCCCGTCACATGCTCGCCGGTGAAGGCGATCTTGTTCACCCCGGTATGCTGCGCCAGCGCCGCGCCCGCCGTCGCGCCGAATCCCGGCACCACGTTGAAGACGCCGGGCGGCAGGCCGGCGTCGGCGGCGATGCGCGCCAGCTCCATCGCCGTCATCGGCGTGTGCTCGGCGGGCTTCAGCACCACCGTGTTGCCGCACGCCAGCGCGGGCGCCGTCTTCCAGGTGGCCATGATGAAGGGGCCATTCCACGGCGTGATGCCGCCGACCACGCCGAGCGGCTCGCGCTGCGTGTAGCCGAGGAACTCGCCCGGCTGCATCGACGGGCTGGTGAAGCCGTGGATCTTGGTGGCCCAGCCCGCCCAGTAGCGGAAGACGTCGGCCGCCTGCATGACCATGCCGATCGACAGGAACATCGGCATGCCGACGTCGAGCGTCTCGAGATGCGCCAGCTCCTGGGCACGCTCCTCGATCAGGTCGGCCATGCGCAGCAGGAGCCGCGCCCGCTCGCCGGGCACCATGGCTTCCCAGCCCCCGTCGTAGGCCGCCCGCGCGGCCGCGACTGCGGCGTCGATGTCCGCTTTGTCGCCTTCGGCGACCACGGCCTGCACCGACCGATCGTGCGGAAAGATCACCTCGAACGTCTTGCCGGACTGCGCGTCGACGAACTTGCCGTCGATGAAGAGCTGGTAACGACGCGCGGGAGCGGCGTCCGGGGCGCTGGGGGCGGTGGTCATGCACGATCCTCCTGTGGCGGGTTGTCCCGCAGTCTATACGACGCGGGTCCCGTCGCTGGGAAGCGGCCGGGGCCAAGGCGCCGATCCGGGTAGACTTCACGCCGCCGTCACTCGGCGCACAAGCCATGGGAACATCGGCCGTCTATGCGGATGGAATGGGCATGCGGGCGGCGGCGTTCGTGGTCGGGGTCGCGGCGAGTCTCGCGTCACCCCCGATCGCTCACGGGGACGCGGTGTCGTGCCGGCGAGCCATCGCGCGGGCATCGGCCACCTACATCCAGGGCCGCACGAAGGCGCTCGCGCGGTGCGAAGAGGCGAAGACGAAGGGGCGCATCCGTCCGGGTGACGCCTGCGCCGCCGATCCCGGCACCGTCCGCATACTCGACACCCTGCGAGTGAAGCTCTTCGCGGACGTCAACCGGGCTTGCGGTGGGGCGAACCGCGACTGCGGGGATGCCGACGATCTGCCACTGACCGAGGCGGGCTGGGGCGGGGTGCCGGCGTGTCCCGACCTCGAGTCGAGCGGCTGCACGAACAGCGTCACCACCTGCACGGGCGTCGCGATCTGCCTCCAGTGCATCGGTGCCCGCGCCGTCGATCGCACCGTGGCGACGGCCACCGGCGCTTTCGACCCGGGCGCATTCGGCACGAGCACTCCCGTGGTCCGATGCCAACGAGCGATCAACAAGGCGACGTCGCGGTTCGTCGGATCGCGCACGAAGGTGCTCCAGCGCTGCTGGGACGCCCGCCTGCGCGGCCGGCACGTCAACCCGTGTCCCGATCCGGGCGACGGCAAGGCGGTCCGTCTGCTCGAACAGGCGGAGGCGCGCGCGGTCGATACCGTATGCCGCGCCTGCGGCGGCGCCGACCGCCGGTGCGACGGCGTCGGCGACCTGTCCCCGGCCGAGGTCGGGTTTGCGGCCGGGTGTCCGGCGGTGACCACGGGCGACGGGAGGCAGTGCGGCGGACCCGTCGCGAACTTGGATGACGTCGTGCGGTGCGTCGACTGCGTGGCCGCGTTCGCCACCGACTGCGCCGACACGGCCGCGGTACCCGCCCTGGCGGCCTATCCGACCACCTGCAACGCCGGCGGCCCCGCGACCTCCACCACGACGACCAGCTCCCCCAGTACGACCACGTCGTCCACATCGACCTCGTCGACCTCGACCTCGACCTCGTCCACGTCCTCGAGCACCACCAGCACCGTTCCTCCCACGACCACGAGCACCACCACGAGCACGACGACGACCACCACCGTCGGCACGGCGCTCACCTGCGGCAGCAGCGGCTTCCTCGACGTCACCGCGACGCTGGTCTACGAGCCGCGCATCGTCGGGGGCGTGTTCGGCATGTTCCTCGAGGTCGATTACCCGGCGAGCGTCGGCATCCCGGGGTCGGGCACCGCGTCCACGGCACGGGCCCGGTTCTCCAGCTTGATCGGGACGAACTACCGTTTCGTGGCGTCCGACCTCGATTCGAACGCCGACGGGCGGGACGATCGCGGGCGCACGCTCGTCACGGCGAACACGTCGGAGCCGATCCCCAGCGCGCCCATCGAGCGCGTGCGTTTCGATTGCCCAGCGGGCACCGTCGTCACGCCGCCCCAGTTCGCGTGCCGGCCGGTCGACATGGCGGATTCGTCCGGTCAGCTGTTCCCCCCGCCGGTGGCGGGGCTGATCACGTGCACGCTGTCGTTCGCGGCGCCCTGACCCGGGTGCCGCTACCCCGCCCGGCGCTTCGGGACGGGCGGCGTCGGAAAGCTGAACAGGCGCGCGATGTCCGCATCGCCCATCGTCAGGATCGTCTCCATCCCGGAGGGCAGTTGCAGACCGGGACGTGTCTGCGGGTCGGGCTGTGGCACGGCGCCGCCGCGATCTTCGAACGCGGGCGGGCGGCGGTAGCGCGCGAGATCCGCCGTCGAGATGCCGCAGCGCTCGACGACCTCGGGATCGAGCCATTCTTCGGCGTCGAGCACAGACTCGGAGGTGGCGAACTCGAGGACGATGCCCTCGGGCGCCGCCAGGTACATCGACTTGCACATGCCGTGATCGATGGGACCCATCACCCAGTAGCCGTGCGAACGAATGCGATCGCGCAGCGCCAGCAGCGCCGCTTCCGAGTCGACGTTCAGGGCGACGTGCTGCATCGCCCCGGGCGCCACCGGCCCCGCCGCCGACCCCGCATGCGAGACACCCAGCTGCGGCTCGATGCGCGCCATCTGCGGCCCCTGCACGAAGGCGAGGGAGCAGTGGTCGTCGAGCCGGAGGAAGCCGTGCACGGTCTCGGGCACGCCGTGCATCCAGTAGAGGGCCACCAGCTCCATGCCCACCACCTGCGTGAAGAACTCGATCTGGCCCTTCATGTCACGCGTGGCGATGGCCAGATGGTGGACGCCGTTCGCGAGGCTCATGCGCCGGCCCGATACCTGCAAACGCGATGGGGCGCCACCCGTACCGCAGGTGGCGCCCCGTTCGATCGCGTGCCGCGCCGAAGGCGCGGGACCACGTAGGGTCTAGAAGTCTTCGCCGCCGTGCGGCATCCCGCCCGGCGCCGCCGGCTTCTCGTCCTTCGGCTTCTCGGCCACCATGGCCTCGGTGGTGAGGAGCAGCCCGGCCACCGACGCCGCGTTCTGCAGCGCGGTGCGGACCACCTTCATGGGGTCGATGATGCCGGCCTTCATCAGGTCCTCGTACTCCTCGGTGGCGGCGTTGTAGCCGTTGGAGCCCTTCAGCTGCCGGACCTTCTCGATCACCACCGAGCCCTCCTGGCCGGCGTTGCTGGCGATCCACCGCATCGGATCTTCCAGGGAGCGCCGGACGATGGCAACACCGAAGCGCTGCTCGTCGTCGACCTTGATGTCGTCGAGCGCCGCCTGCGCCCGCAGGAGCGCGACGCCACCGCCGGGCACCACGCCCTCTTCCACGGCGGCCCGCGTGGCGTGCATGGCGTCCTCCACGCGCGCCTTCTTCTCCTTCATCTCCACCTCGGTGGCCGCACCGACCTTGATGACCGCCACGCCGCCGACCAGCTTGGCCAGCCGCTCCTGGAGCTTTTCGCGGTCGTAATCGGACGTGGTCTCTTCCACCTGGGCCCGGATCTGCTTGATGCGGCCTTCGATGTCGGTCTTCTTGCCGGCGCCGTCGATGATGGTGGTGTTGTCCTTGTCGACCACCACGCGCTTCGCCCGACCGAGGTCCTTCAGCGTGACGTTCTCGAGCTTCAGGCCCAGCTCCTCGGCGATCAGCCGCCCCCCGGTGAGGATGGCGATGTCTTCGAGCATGGCCTTGCGGCGATCGCCGAAGCCCGGCGCCTTCACCGCCACGGCGGCGAACGTGCCGCGGATCTTGTTCACCACCAAGGTGGCGAGCGCCTCACCCTCCACTTCCTCGGCGATCACGAGCAGCGGCTTGCCGGCGCGCGCCACCTGCTCGAGCAGCGGGAGGAGGTCCTTCATGGACGAGATCTTCTTCTCGTGGATGAGGATGTAGGCGTCCTCGATCGCTGCTTCCATGCGGTCGGGGTCGGTCACGAAGTACGGCGAGAGGTAGCCACGGTCGAACTGCATGCCCTCGACCACGTCGAGTTGGGTCTCGAGGCCCTTCGCCTCCTCGACCGTGATGACGCCTTCCTTGCCGACCTTTTCCATGGCCTCGGCGATCATGTCGCCGATGGTCCTGTCGCCGTTGGCCGACACCGTGCCGACCTGCGCGATCTCGTCCCGACCCTTGGTGGACTTGGACTGCGCGCGCAGCGCCTCGATCACGGCAGCGACGGCCTTGTCGATGCCGCGCTTCAGATTCATCGGGTCGTGGCCCGCGGCGACCATCTTGGCGCCCTCGGTGAACAGCGAACGCGCCAGGACCGTCGCCGTGGTGGTGCCGTCGCCGGCGACGTCGGACGTCTTGCTGGCGACTTCCTTCACCATCTGGGCGCCCATGTTCTCGAACTTGTCGGGCAGCTCGATCTCCTTCGCCACCGTGACGCCGTCCTTGGTGACGTTGGGGGCGCCCCACGATTTCTCGAGCACCACGTTGCGGCCGCGCGGACCGAGGGTGACGGTCACGGCGTCGGCCAAGAGGTTGACGCCGCGGAGCAACTTCGCGCGCGCCTCCTCGCTGAACTTCACGATCTTTGCCGGCATGATTCTTCCTCCTCCTGCGAGCTTCAGGCCTCGACGACGCCGAGGACGTCTTCCTCACGCAGGATGAGGTGCTCCTCGCCGTCGATCTTGATTTCCGATCCCGAGTATTTTCCGAACAGGATGCGGTCCCCCGCTTTCACGTCGAGCGGCAGGATCTTGCCGTCTTCGTTGACTTTGCCCCGGCCCACCGCGACGACCTTGCCCTCCTGCGGCTTCTCCTTCGCGGTGTCCGGGATGATGATCCCCCCGGCGCTCTTCTGTTCCTGCTCTTCGAGCCGCTTCACGATGAGCCGGTCGGCCAGCGGACGGATCTTCACTGCCATGAATAGACCTCCCCCCGGGTGGAAGCGCTCGCAGAGCGCCCCGGGTCGTTGCACGATTGGTTGTTGTGGTGGATCGCGAGCGGCGGAACGTCGGTTCCCTGCTCGCGCGGCGCGCAGTTAAGAATGCCCTCCGGCGCCGTCAAGGGGGGAACGGCATCTTTATGCCGCGGACGGGACCCCGTCCAGCGGCGGACGCTATACGGATGGGCGGTCGCACGCCAGGAGGGCCCCGGCGCGTCACAGGCGCCGGGGCGCCGCGCAACGGGAGCGTTGGTCCGGCTGGGGTTGGTGTCAGCCCAGTTGGCCGACCTGCAGGGCGATCAGCTGGACCTCGGACGCCTGCAACACACCGCCTTCGACCTCGGCTCGGCATCGAACCGCAACGTCGGTGGGGGCGTCCGGGACCTCGAGCGTCGTCGCAAGGTGGACCCCAGCCGACTCGCCCGGGGCGACGGACACCCGCATGGTATCGAAGGGCGGCGTCCCCTCGGCGAAGACGCCGCAGACGACAGTCGCCGCCTCCGGCGGGGCCGTCAGGTTGCCCAGCGAGAGTTTCCCCGTGATCATCCAGTTGCCGGGTGAGAGCGTGAGCGCGGGAGACACGTCGCCCAGCGCGTCGCCGACCGCCGCGCTCGCTTGCGCCACACGCAGCGCGACGGAGATGCCGGGCCGTCCCTCGGGACCCGCCGGACCGCTGGCCCCGGGGGGCCCCGGCTCGCCTGGCGTGCCGGCGGGGCCGACCGGGCCCGTTTTGCCTGCAGGCCCGGGTGTTCCCGGACTGCCCTCCGGGCCAGGGGGGCCCATCGGACCCACCGGACCCCTCTCGCCGATCGGGCCGAGCGGTCCCGGCTGCCCGGGTGGACCGGCGGGCCCAGGCGGGCCGGCTGGCCCAGCGGGCCCTTCGGGACCCTCCGCCCCGTCGAACCCGTCGACGCCCGGTGCGCCGTCGAAACCGGCCGGGCCCTCCGGGCCAACCAGCCCGAGAGCCCCGACGTCGATGGTTTCCAGGCCGCGGCCGCACAAGCCGACGCGCAGGAACAACAGGCCGTTCTTCCGGCGACACAGGACACGCGAGGATTGCGCATGACTCTCGGGAACCGAGACCGCGGCCAGGGTCGCAACCAGAAGCGCCGCGGCCGTCCTCGTCACGAACCACGGCTGCATGGCGTCCCGCACGCATGAAAACTACCCAGTCTGACACCTGATCGTCAATTCCCGTCGCCCGACGCGGTCAATCGCGTCGCGATGACCCGCGCGCCACCGACGCTGGCCTTCTAGGTCGGCAACGTTGTAGCGTCCGCACGCATGGACCGCTTCCTCGCCGCAGTGGTGCAGATGGCGTCGGGACCGCGACGCGACGAGAACCTCGGCCGCGCCGCCGGCTGGGTGCGTGAAGCGGCACGGCGCGGGGCGCGGCTGGTGGTGTTGCCCGAGGTGTTCGCCTGGCGCGGCTCCCGCGACGACGAGCCGGCGCATGCCGAAACCCTGCCGGGGCCGTCGCTCGACGCCGTCGCCAGCGTCGCGCGGGAGACCTGTACGTGGGTCGTCGCCGGGTCGATTCTCGAACGCGCGCCGGACAACGGTCGGAGCTTCAACACGAGCTGCGTGCTCTCGCCCGCGGGCGAGATCGTCGCGACGTACCGCAAGCTGCACCTCTTCGACGTCGACCTGCCCGGGCGCGTCACCGTGCGGGAATCGGACACGCGCGCGCCGGGCACCCAGGTGGTGGTCGCACCCACGGCGCTCGGAACCATCGGCCTGTCGATCTGCTACGACGTGCGCTTTCCCGAGCTCTACCGCCGATTGGTCTCGGCGGGTGCGCAGATGCTGGCGGTGCCGTCGGCGTTCACGTTCGCCACCGGCGCGGCGCATTGGGATATCCTCTGTCGCGCCCGCGCCATCGAAAACCAATGCTGGGTGCTGGCCGCGAACCAGACCGGCGCCAGCCCGCACGGCTTCGCCGACTACGGCCATTCGCTGATCGTCGACCCCTGGGGGACGGTGGTCGCCAGCGCCGGCGAGCAGGAAGGGGTGACACTGGCGGAGATCGACCCCGCCTATCAGGCCCGCGTGCGCCGGGAACTGCCCTGCCTGGAGCACGCCCGCCTGCGCTGAGCGCCCCGTGCTACCCGCCGGTCATTCGGCCGGCGCCGCTCCGCCCTTGCGCTGCTGCCGCTCCCAGTCGTCGAGCGGGATGGCCTCTTCGACCAGCATGATCGGGATGTCGTCGTCGATCCGGTAGACCAGCTTGGACTCGCGACAGACCAGGAACTTGCCGTCCTCACTGAGCTCGAGCGGGGCCTTGCTCACCGGGCAGACGATGAGATCGAGGTCGAGCAGCTCCTTGATGTTCATGGCGCGCGTTGTTCCAGGGTCCGGCGAGCGGTGCAACCGGCGAGCGCTCAGTACCGCAACTCCGCCACGACGGCGAGGTGGTCCGACGGCCAGAGCGGTCCGTCCGGCGTGCCGGCCAGCCGGCAGGCCGTCACGTGCCCGGCCCCGCCCCGGCGCGGGAAGCCCGCGAAGACGTAGTCGATGCGGCGGTCGGGCTCGAGTTCGCCGCGCGCCCAGGGGTTGGCGTTCACCCAGGTGTGCCCGGGCCCACCGTCGCCGGCCAGCTCCCAGGCATCCTGGAACACCAGGCCCGGCACCGGCACGGCTGCGCGGCCGGTCAACATCCTGATCTCGTCGGAGTCGGGCACGGCGTTGAAATCCCCGGCCACGAGCGGCGGCATGGCGGCCTCCGGCCCCTCGGCGACGAAGCGCGCCAGGGCACCCACCTGCTCCTGCCGGACGTCGCTCTGGTCGTATTTCCAGTTCAAGTGGGTGGTGAAGACGTGTACGCGCCCGCGCGGGCCGTCGACGTCGACGCGCACCGCGTTGCGCAGCTCCTCCAACTCCGGCGGCGCCGGCAGCGACCGGGTCTCGAATCCGGCGACCGGCCAGCGCGACAGCACCGCGTTGCCCACCGCGACGCCGTCGATCGCATAGCGGCTGGCGAACACCCACTGGAATCCCAGCGCCCCGGCGAGCGCCTCGGCCTGGTTGCGCCCGCCCGTCTCCTCCCACACCTCCTGCAGCACGACGAGGTCGGGCGCGACGTCGCGCAACACCGCCGCGATGGCGTCGAGCCGTGCCTCGAAGGGACCGCCGCGCCCCCACAAATTCCAGGTGACGATGCGCAGCCGCGTCTCGAGCAGCGGCCCGAACTTCGGGTGGATCGGCGGGTTCATCCGCGCTCCAGCTTGCGCAGGTTCTCCTCGTGGCTCGCCCGGCTGATGCCGTAGGTGGAGAGGAACCCCAGCGCGATCAGGTACAGCACCACGATGGTGGGCGCGTAGACGAGCCCCAGGCGGTGGACGACATCCGGGTCCACCTGGCCCGGGCGGGCGCCGCGGGGGAAGCCGATGGCGCCCAGCAGCAGCGTCGAGCCGAATATGCCGATGCCGGACACGGCCTTCTGCACGAAGCTGTTGGCGGCGATGAAGACACCCTCCGAGCGGCGGCCCGTCACGACCTCGCTGTCCTCGACGATGTCCGCCACCATGGACGCCGTCAGGATGCCCGACATGATGAGCAGCGCCACCGTCACGGTCCCAAAGGCGAACAGCAACGGCATCAGGCTCGGGACGCCGTTCGCCGGAAACGCGCCCAGCAGCCGGAGCGCCACCGGCGCCGGACCGATCAGCACCGCCGCCAGCGACGTGGTCATCGCCGCGCGCTTCTTGCCGATCGCGGCCGACAACCGCGGCGCCACCGACACCCCCAACACGGCGGAGACGAAATAGCCGAGGGTGAGCACCGAGTACTGGGTCGCCGTCAGCTCCCAGAAGTAGGTGTTGATGTAGATGCCGAGCGCGCCGATCAGGCCGCCGGCCATGGCGGAGAAGATGCTGGCGCAGAACAGCGCGAGAAAGGACCGGTTGGCGAGCGTCTCGCGCAGCTCGGCAAAGGCGCCCGACACGCCTCGGCCCCGCTGCTCGGGCGGTCGCCGCAGCCACGGAATGGTCCATTGCGTCCCGACCGCCGAGATCACGATGGCGGCGAAGAGGGTGACGGCAGCCGCCGTCCCGTAGCTGCCGTACCCTTCGGGGTTCAGCACGCCGGTCGGGTGCTCGGCGTCCGGCTGCAGGAACACCGCGTAAGCCAGCACGGTCATCATCAGCCCGCCCCACCAGCCGAAGAAGAACCGATAACTCAAGATGGAGGTGCGCTCGTCGTAGTCGTCGGTCAGCTCCGGCACCAGGGACGCGCTCGGGATCTCGTTGACGGCGACGCACAACCGCACCAGCACGGCCACGACCAGGAAGTATGTGAACAGTCCCCCCTGCGACAGTCCCGCCGGCGGGTTCCACAGCATCCAGTACGACACCGCGACGGGAACGGCCGAAGCGTACAGGAAGGGGTGCCGGCGTCCCCAGGCGGAGTGCAGGTGGTCGGACGCAAAGCCGATGACCGGATCGATGAGCGCGTCGGCGACGAGCGCCACCATGATGCCGAGCCCCACCCACGATTCCGGCAGGCCGAGCACCTGGTTGTAGTAGAGGAGCAGGAAGGCCTGGAAGCCGTTGTCCTTGACGCCGAAGGCGATCGCCCCGACACCGTAGAACACCTTCGTCCAGGGGCCGAGTGTCGCCGGGCGCGTCGTCACGGGCGGTCCCGATACGCGGCGGGTGCGGGCCCGTCAATGCGCGCCGCGCTGCGGCGCGTGCGACAGGCCGCGGGCTGGGCTACGATCGCCCGCGTGGGAGACCGCATGCGCTTCGAGCACCGCATGAGCGACAGCGATGCGCTCCTGTGGCACATCGAGAAGGACCCCTTGCTGCGCTCGACCATCACGGTGGTGTGGTGGCTCGACCGCCTGCCCGACCGCGAGCGGCTGACCGACAAGATCGATCGCGCCACCCGGGTGATCCCGCGGCTGCGCCAGCGCGTGATGTCGAACCCGTATTCCATCGCTCCACCGCGCTGGGAACTCGACCCCCACTTCGACGTGAAGTTCCACGTCCGGTGGCTGGCGGCGCCCGGCGACGGCAGCCCGCGCGCGGTGCTCGATTTCGCAGAGCCCATCGCCATGCAGGGGTTCGACCGCGCGCGCCCGCTGTGGGAGTTGTACGTGGTCGGGGGCCTGGCGGATGGCAAGGCGGCCATGGTCCTCAAGCTGCACCACTCGCTCAGCGACGGTGTGGGACTCGTCCGCATGACCTCGGCGCTGGTGGAGACGTCGCCGGAGTCCGCGACGGTCCAGCGGCCGATGCCGCCGCTGCCGAAGGGCCGCGTGCTGACGCAGTCCGAGCGGGTGTGGGACGCGCTCGGCCACGAGTGGCGGCGCGGCCTGGGCCGCGTGCGGCGCATCGCCACCACCATCCCGGATACGCTCGTCGCCGCGACGAGCGACCCGGTCGGCTCGGCCGTCGCGGTCCGCGACCTCGCCGGCTCGGTGGGACGCCTGCTGCGGCCGGTCACGGCGCCGCTCAGTCCGCTCATGCACGCGCGGTCACTGAGCGTGCGGTTCGACGCGTTCACCTTGCCGGTCGATCGGCTCCGCGCCGCGGCCAAGCGCGTGCAGAGTCGATTGAACGACGCCTTCGTCGCCGGCGTCACCGGCGGCATGCGCCGCTATCACGCCGCGCACGAGGCCCCGATCTCGCATCTGCGGATGACCATGCCGATCAGCGTGCGAGACGGCGACGCCGGCCGCGTCGCCGGCAACCAGTTCGTGCCCACGCGGTTCCCGGTGCCCATCGACATCGCGGACCCTGCCGCACGCATGGCCACGATCCGCGACCTGGTGGGCCGCCAGCGGGCCGAGCCCGCACTCGGCCTCATCCAGGAGGTGGCCGGCCTGCTGAACCGCCTGCCGCTCGCGCTGTCGACGACGCTCTTCGGCGCCATGCTCCGAGGCGTCGACTTCGTCGCCAGCAACGTGCCCGGCCCCCGTTTCGAAGTGTGGCTGGCGGGCGCCAAGCTGGAAGGCGTCGTGGGATTCGGACCGCTGGCCGGCGCGGCGGTGAATCTGACGCTGTTCAGCTACCTCGACCAGGCGCACCTGGGGGTCACGACCGACCCGGCGGCGGTCCCGGATGCCG
Organism: uncultured delta proteobacterium; assembly: GCA_963851365.1. GTDB lineage: Bacteria > Desulfobacterota > Binatia > DP-6 > DP-6 > CAVQLX01. The sequence continues at coordinate 404,802 of CAWKPA010000006.1, forward strand.
AGCTGTTCCTGTCATGTCTGCGCGAGGGGTTCGACGAGGTGATCGGCGTCGGCGGTCACACCGGCCCGTTGTAGACCTCGGTGAAGCGCCGCAGCGCATCCTGTGGCACGGCGAGGTTGGCGGCCGCGTCGGTCTTGACGCAGACCACCATCGGCCCGGTGGCGCTGCGCGCCGCGGCGAGCGCCGCCTCGAGTTCGCCCATGGTCTCCGCGTAGCGGCCGTCGCACCCGAGCCCTTGCGCCACGACGTCCCAGCGCACGGTACCCATCTCCGTTCCGAATGTGCGGCCGTACAGCATCTGCTCGTTCGGCTCCTCCATCGTCCAGCGCCCCTCGGCGCACACCACGGTGACGATCGGGAGCCGCTCTCGCGCCGCCGACTGCATCTCCATGAAATGAAAGCCCGCCGCGCCGTCGCCGGTGACGCACACCACCCGGCGATCCGGGTTGCCGAGCCGCGCGCCCACCGCCGACGGGATGCCGGTGCCGAGCATGCCCAGCTCGAGGATGTTGGTGTAGGATCGCGCGCGGGTCCCCGGCAGGAACCAGTACGCCCACAGCGACGTGTTGCCGCCGTCGACGCAGTAGATGGCCTCGCCGCCGAACGCACGCCCGACCGCCCGCATCACGTGCGCCGGGTGAAGCCCCGGCCCCGTCCAGGCATCCGCCACGCCCATCTGCTCTGCCGTCCACGCGTCGGCCGCACTTCGGCAGCGCGCCAGGAAGCCCGGGTCCACGCGCCCGACGCCGCGCGCCGCGAGCTCCGCCCCCAGGGCTTCGAGCGCGACCCGCGCGTCCGCGACAATGCCGAGCGCGATCGGCCTCGTCACGCCGATGTGGCGCGGGTCGACGTCGATCTGGATCACCCGCTGCGACGCCGCGTCGCCCCAGTACTTGTCGTACGGGAGATCGAGGTTGCCGAGCCGTGATCCGACGACCAGCACCACGTCGGCCTCGCGCTTCGCCATGTCTCCGCCGGCGCCGATGGCGTAGATGCGGTTCGGGTGCTCGAGTGGGACGGCCGCGCGGGCCGCCATCGACGAGAGCATCGGGCAGCCGAGCCGTTCGGCCAGGGCCACCACCAGGTCGCGGGCGCCGGCGCGCTCGGCGCCCGCGCCGGCGATGACGATCGGGCGGACGGCCCCCGCCAGCAGGTCGGCAGCCGTGGCGATCTGTGCCGCCGACGCCTCGGCCCGGCCCCGGGTTGCCGAGCACCGCGGCCACCTACCCAGTGGTCTTGTAGAGCCCCTCCGCCATGTGCGCGCCGGCCGACTCGTGCCGCACGGGGACCAGGCGAATGCCGGCCTCGTCGAGGGCGGCCAGCATCGGGTCGATCTCGGGCGACGGCAGTCCGAAGAGGAACCGCACGCCCTCCACGGCGAGACAGCGTGCGAGGAGGTGTCCACCGGTGAGTTCCGCCATGACGCGAGCGGTACCATACCCCGCAGCCGGCCGAGAAGTGGCGCCGCCGGGCGCGTGCGGTCGTCGATCCCGGGTTCGCGCGACGGCGCGCCTCGGTAGTAGAAACGGCGATCATGCGGATCGACGGCGCGCTGCTGCCCACCGACCTCGGCGCGACGGCGACCGCGTCGCGCACCCTCGAAGCCCAGGGGTTCGACGGAATCCTGTCCTTCGAGAGCGCGCACGACGCGTTCCTGCCGCTGGCCGTCGCCGCCGAACACACGTCGCGGGTGACTCTCACCACCGCGGTCGCGATCGCGTTCGCGCGCAACCCCATGGTGTGCGCCATCATGGCGAACGACCTGCAACTCCTGTCGCACGGCCGCTTCGTCCTCGGGCTCGGTACGCAGATCCGCCCGCACATCGAGCGTCGCTTCGGGCAGGCGTGGTCGAAGCCCAACGTCCGCATGCGGGAGTTCGTGCGCGCCATCCGCGCCATCTGGACGGCGTGGGACACCGGCCAGCGCCTCGACTTTCGCGGCGAGTTCTACACCCACACGCTCATGACGCCGTTCTTCGATCCCGGCCCGAACCCGCACGGGCGGCCGCCGATCGCGCTGGCGGGGTTCGGGCCGGCGATGATCGCCGTCGCGGGCGAGGTGGCCGACGGCTGGATCGTCCATCCGCTCAACTCGCCGGCCTACGTCGAGGCCGAGGGGATGCCGGCGCTCGTGCGCGGACTCACGCGCGCGGGTCGCACGCGGCCCGACGTCGAGATCGGATGCCAGACAATCACCATGATCGGCTCGACCGACGAAGAGGTGGCCGCGGCGCGGGCGAACGCACGCGGCCAGATCGCCTTCTACGGCTCGACGCCAGCATACCGCGTGATGCTCGAGCATCACGGCTGGGGCCACCTCCAGCCCGAGCTGCACCGCATGTCGAAGCAGGGCCAGTGGATGGAGATGCTGGCGCTCGTGAGCGACGAGATGCTCGACGTGATCGGGGTGAGCGGACGCCCGGCCGAAGCCGGTCGCCGCCTGCGCGCGCGGAACGCCTGGGCGGATCGCACGAGCCTCGTGCTCTACAACGAGACCGACCCCGACGCCGTCGTCGACCTGCTTCGTGCCTTCAAGGAGGGATGACCACGCCCCCCTGACCCCGGGGTGCACGTCGCACGTCGCCCTCGGCGTGCTGGCGCACGACGACCAGCACGTCGTCCGCCAGTGGCTCCGCCGACGACATTGCCCACCTTCCAGCCGCGCGTCGTCTCGACGATGCGGTTGAAGAGGTCGCTCGTGATCTCCTTCGCATGCTCGATACCGACATCCGACGGGAGGCGCGTGTAGCCACCGATGTCGGCGAGCAGCAAGGTTCCGTTCGCCATGGGCCTTCCGATCACACTCGGGGCGCGCGGGGCCAGACGGGGGATGAGTCGCTCACGCGCCCGGGCAGGGATCGAGGCGCAGGGAGACGGCGGTGTCCCGCGCCTCGCGGGGGTAGAGACCGATCGCGGCGGCCGCACGGGCCACCGCGTACTTCTCGAGCTTGAGCGCGTGGATCGCCCTGACGGTGGCGCGGTCCTCGTGCAGCACCGGCACCACGCAGCGGGTCCTCCCGTTTCGGAGCAGCTGGACTCGCGCACCGTCCAGGGAATGCTCGACCGCCTTCCAACGCGGCATCCCCACCCACTCGCCGTCGTTGCGCTCGACGATCCAGAGGCGCAGCTCCGCGGCATTGCCGGCGCTATCGGTGGCATAGAGCGACACCGTCTCCTCGAGCTCCGCCATCGTCGAGTAGAGCCCGAGGAAGAGCACCAGGGGGCTGGCCACCAGCGCGAGCCATGCAAGCCCGCGTGGCGTGGTGGGCCACACCAGCACGCCACCGAGCAGGAGCGCGCCCAGCCCCCCGAACAGGGCCGCGCCGCGCGGCATCGCATAGGGGCCTTCGTGCAGAAGGCGGACCGCGAAGACGGCGACGCCGAGCGCGAGGAGCGCACGGCCGACTGCGGTCTGGATCCTGGAAGACGAGCTACGTTCCGTCACGGCGCTCCTCCGGAGAAACGGTTCATGGTGCTGATATCGTATCCGATGATCGTGGGCGAAGCTCGTCGGAGCGCGCCACCGCGTTCTCGAGCTGCCCGACCTCGAAGAACTCCATGCGGGACGGTTCTCCCCAGGATGGTGCGTCAGCGCGACGAGAAGCGATTCCACGTCGCCACCTTCGAACCACTCACGCTCTTCATGCCGGTGCAGACGTTCGTCGGCGCGCCCACGCCGCCGCGTGCCCTGGTCGTCTCGCGCGGGATCTCGGCATGCATCGACGGACTCAGCGTCCTGGCGCAGGGCGGCCTAGCCGCCGCCCGGGACGCAGCCGCTCGCCGGCTGTTCATCCGGGGTGACCGCGTCGCAGAGTCCGTCGCAGGTGTTCACGATCCGGCCGCCGGGCCGCAGGAACTCCTGGAACTGGAGCAGCGAGGCGAGCGTCGTCGAGCGGCGCCCGTGCGGATCGCAGTTGCCGGTCGCCGGGAGGTTGGCGAGCGGCGGCACCGACGCCTGGTGGGCCGGGTTCAGGATGTCGATCTCTCCGATGTCGGTGAGTACATAGGCCGAGTCGAGTGGCCCCGGGAGGTCCGGCATGCCCGGCAGCCCCTGCACGATGGAGCCGACCAGGTTCGGCAGGCCCATCGTCCGTGCCGCGATCTCGGAGCACGTGTTCGACACCTGATGATCCAGGAACGCCGTGCTCATCAAGATGCGCTTCGGCGGGCCGGAGCCGGGAAGCGGATCGCGGGTGACGTGGTGGATGACGCTCACCGGCTCGGCGCTCGCCCAGAGTTCGTGGGCGGCTGCGAGCGCCCCGGCGTAGTTCATGGGGTCGGGTACCCCAATGCTGGCGATCAGGGTGTCGAACACCACGAACGGCGTCGCCCTCTGCAGCATGCACGAGAAGTTGACGGCCCCGACCTCGATGACGAACCGGACGATGTCCGGGGTGAGCCCCGCGAGGTACGTGCCCATGATCCCGCCGAGGCTGCCGCCGAGATAGAACATCTCCTCGTCGGGGCCGGGGAACGTGCCGGTCCCGTCCGGCCTCTGGAACGCCTCGTGTCGGTTGAAGAGGCCACGCTTCATGAGTCGTGACAGCACGAGCGTGTTGAGCATGCCCTGGCGTAGCCGGTCGGGAAGCGCCTGGAAGTTGTGGAGCTGGCTCGAGCCGATGCCGATCACCCGGGTGCCAACCCACGCGAGGTCGTCCGAAGAGAGCCCACGCCAGTCCGTCCCGCCGACGATGCCGCGCCAGGGCGGCAGCTGGTTCCCGAGATCCGTGACGTCGTTCACGAACCCGCGCCCGGTGCCGAAGAGGCCATGCCCGACCAGGAGCCCGAACAGATCGCCGGCCCCACCGTCGAGGGCCGTGCACGGGATGGTGATCGTGAAGTTCGGGGTCGTGAAGCCGTTCTGGAGGGGCATGCCATCGGCGTCGAGGTTGATGAACTGCACCGAGTCGGCGGCGAGATCGCCCGTGAGGAACAGTGGCGCCCGATAGGTCCCTTCGATGCGACGCCAGAACCGCGGCGGGTTCGCTCGCTCGCAGTTCCGCTCGTCCACGGCGTCGACGGTGAAGGGCATCGCCCCAGGTGTCGCCTCGATCTCGTCGAGCCAGGCATACGCCTGATCGCGCATCGAGAGGATCTGCTCCGTCAGCTGCTGCTGGCTGCGGGTGGTGAAGTCGAAGGCGAGGATGAGGTCGTCCCGCCCGACTCCGTGCGCCGCGAGACGGTCGAAGAGCGCCTCCATCGCCGCCCGGCGTGCCTCGATGGCGGGCACGGCGGTAGGCGTCCGATCCCGAAGCGCGGCGAACGCCGGCTCCGCCACGACGGGCTCGCCCGCCGGCGAGACGAGGTTCCGGACGGCGACGATGTAGCGACGCCCCGGATCGAGGATGCGCCCAGGCCGCAGGAACACCACCTGCCGGGCCGGGCCATCCGCGCGGGCGTCTGGCTCGATGAAGTGGAGGATCCGCTCGCCGGTCTCCGCGTCGAGGAGGACGGTCGGACTGCCGGGATCGAGTGAGCGCTCGGTCTGGGTGCGCGTGTCGATCCACGGGGGGGCTGGGGGCTGGCCGCAGCACTCGGGCGGAAGGAGGCGCGAGGCGTCGGAGAGCGCCGGATCTACGCCTTGCGGGAAGTGCATCAGTATCTGCGCGCCCGGGCTGAACCCGTCGAGGCTGTTCGCCAGGTCGACCGGTAGCGGCGGGCCGTTCACCTCGGGCAGCCCGATCGCGGGGATGTTCAGCTGCACCCCGGTTGCCGTGGGCGCGGGAACCTCGAAGCGGCTTGACGGGTACGGGAGCAGGCACTCCGCCTCGTTCAGGAAGTCGCACTCGCCCGCGTTGCGGAGCGGAATGTCGAGGGGGCAGTCGATCGCGGCGCCGCCAGTCGCGAGCAGGCGGCGGCCGCGGCGGGTCTCGCGCAACGCAAGCAGGCTTCCGTCTGCCGTGGAGAAGCGGGTGCACATGCGGTGCGTCGATCCGTCGTTGCCATTGTGGATCGTCAGGATCACGGTGATGCCACCCTCGGCGCCCGGCAGCGTATCCGGCAGCGTCAGGCCACCGAGCCCGCGGGCGAAGAGGTCGAGCGAGCGCCCGGCGCGGATGGTGGCGCGCCGAACGTGCGTCGGGCCTCCGGGCGCGTCGGGGTTCCGGAAGCGGGCCGTATGGGGGCCATTGGTCCCCCACGGGTCCGGGAGCCCCCACTCGCCGTGGGGTACCCCCGCGGCACCCGTGAAGAGTATCCGCAGCGTCCCGTCGAGCCGGGGCGGGCTCCCCTTGCGGCTGCCCGGTCCCTTGGTGATTCCGCGGGCGCCGCGCACGATGAACCTGAGTCGCGACGACCCCCGCCCCCGCGCGTGCGACTCGAGCAGCAGCTTCGTGCCGGCGACTCCCGCCTCGACTGCGGCGGCGGAGAGCGGCGCCAGGGCGACGAGCACCATGGCCGTGAGGATGCATCGACGAGCGCGCGCGGTCGCCCGCCGGGTGGCCGGCTCCTGGGGCGACCATCCCGGCGCCGGGCGTCGGATTGGAGCAATGGCCATGCGGTCTCGTCCCGCGCGTGGAGCACACATGGGCTCGGCGCGTATGGCGAGTTAACACGGATGTCAAGTCAAATCGGCTCGCACCTGAGCGTCCGGTACTGGATTCGCCGATATCATCGAAGACTTTACTGACACCGGGGTAATATCTACGACACGCCATGGCCCGCTCCCCCCGTCGCCGTAACCGGGCTCCGCGCCAGTCCGACGGTGCCGGCACGCGCCTCCGCGTGCTCCAAGGGGCCATGCGCGCCTTCGGCGAGCACGGCTACAAGGACACGCGTGTCGAGGACATCCTCCAGGCGGCCGGCGTGTCGCGCCCGACCTTCTACAAGTTCTTCGCCAACCGGGACGAGGTGTTCGACGCGATCCTGGAGTCGCAGGCGTTCTCGGTCATCCAGTCGGTGAAGAGCGCCATCGAGATGGCGGTCGATCCCCTCGATCGGCTCGACAAGGCGATCGATGCCTACCTCCGGTGGCGCGCCGCAATCGGCCCGATCGGAACCGTGCTGAACACCGAGGCGATGCGCCCCGGCACGCACGCGAGCCGGCACCGCACGGCGATTCTGGATGCGCTGACCTCGTGGTTCACGAAAGAGGCGGGCGAGGTGCTCGGCCGGGAGGTCGATCCACTCCTGTACGTCGGGCTCCTCGCGGCCCTCGAGCGCATCGGCGCGGAGCCCGATGGGCACGCGCGGATCGGCGAGAAGGACATTCAGCGCTACAAGCAGGTGATGCTGCAGATTGTGTTGGGCACGCTTGCCTGGGGGCGAAACCGGGACGCACTCGTGGCGCAGATCAAGAGTGTACGGCAGGGGCGGGAGGGAGGTACGACGGAGTAGCGAGAGGGCGGGTACATCCGTCGATGCCCGCCTGGTCAAAGCCCAGCAAGCGAGACCGTCGCGCGGTGCGTCCGCTGCGGGCGGTCTGGCCTACGTCGTCCTGCCCTCGCTCACCACGTTGCCCGCTGCATATTCCTGAGCTTCCCCGCCCCGGCTTGCGCCGGGCGCTCGCCCCAGGGTAGCGGCGATCCGCTGACGAGTCCCGACCGCGAGGAGCCTGATTCCGTAGCGGCGGGTGAAACGCGACCGGATAGGAGAGAGCCGACATGGGCGAACCGAAGATCACATTGGTGGGCGCCGGGGGCATGTCGTTCGGGCCGGCCATGGTGAACGACGTGGTGCACACGCCGTCCCTTGCCGGTAGCCGCCTGGTGCTTCACGACCTCGATGCTGCGAGGCTCCGCCGTGCCTACCAGTTCGCGGCAAAACTCAATGCCCTCGGCGGTGCGCCGATCCGGATCGACTACTCGACCGACCCGGGCGAGGCCCTCGAGGGCGCGGACTTCGTCCTCAGCAGCGCCGAGTTCGGTCGTTTCCGCTATTGGCGCCAGGACTACGAGATCCCCAACTGCTACGGCGCCCGCCAGATCAACGGCGAGAACGGTGGGCCCGGCGCGGTGTTTCACTCGCTGCGCAGCATCAAGAACACGCTCGACATCTGCCGGAACATCGAGAAGTACGCGCCGGGCGCGTTCCTCATCAACCTCACCAATCCGATGAGCCGCGTGACCCTGGCAATCAACCGGGCGACCCGGGTGCGGAACGTCGGCATGTGTCACGAGATGCCCTTGGGCATCAGTCGTCTGTGCCGGCGCATCCGCGTCAAGGCGAAGGACGTCGAGGCCAAGGCGTCGGGGATCAACCACTTCACGTTCTTCACCGAGTTCCGCAACCGGCGCACCGGCGAAGATCTCCTCCCTCGACTGCGCGCTCTCTTCGCCACACCCTTCTTCGACTTCTCGCCGCGGACGCAGCGAATCGCCCGCGCCCTCGATCGCGGCCTTCTCGGCGCGCTGCTGCTCGAGTTCAACTACCTCCCCGTGGTCGCTCACGTCGTTCGGAAGTACGGCCTCGTGCCCTGTTCGGTCGACAGCCACATCGGCGAGTACCTGCCGTTCGCGCTCGACGCCGCCGCGTGGATGCCGACGCCGCTCGATTTCCACCAGCCGATCATGCGCGTGGCCGAGCGCCTCGCATCGTGGGCGGCGTCCACGAAGATCCCGATTCCCCTCCAGGCCCTGGGGCACAGTTCAGAAGAGGTCATCCCGATCGTCGCCGCCATGTGGCACGACCAGCCGGCGCGGATCATGGCGGTCAACGTGCCCAACTGCGGCTACCTGCCCGACGTCGCCGACGGCGCGATCGTCGAGGTCGGGGCTAGGGTCGACGGGAACGGCATCCATCCGGACGCGATGCCGCCGTTGGGGGAACCGCTCGCCGGCTGGATCGCGACTCAGATCCGCCTCCAGGACCTCGTCGTGGAATCGGCGCTCACCGGCGACCCCGATCCGGCCCTTCGAGCCGTGATCGAGGACCCGTGCTCGCCCCCCGACGAGCGGGCGTGCCGCAAGATGTTCGACGAGCTGCGCTCGCTTCAGGCCGAGCACTTGCCGTTCTGAGTGCGTATTCCGGCCGAGGCGCTTCTTGGAGGCATAGTCTACCGGGCCGTTGCAAAAGAGCGGGCGACCGGGGCCGAACCGGCGACGTCCAGCTTGGGAATCCGTCCGATGCGAAGAGCCAAGGCCCTGATTCTTCGGAGTAATCGCCGCAAGGCCGCCTGCTCAACCCTCTCTTTGGTTTCGCTGTAGGAAGCGCGTCAGCAGCGCCTGGATCTTGGCCTCGGATCCGACGACGTAGCGCTGACACCGTCGTGCCTCGGTGAGCGCCTTCTCGACGTTCGTAAGTCGTTTCGCCTCATGGCCGCAACACGCTTAGCAATGCGCCGCGAAGCACTCGGATCACCGCGGCGTTCGAGAGTCCCTCGTGTCGGCGAAGCTCCTCCCAGTAACCGAAGGAGAGCAGCGCGCGGAGCACGGCGATTCGATCGCGCCGATCGGCGTCGGAGAGGGCCTCCAGCTCCGGCGCGAAGGCCGAGCGGACCTGCTGGCGGACGGCCCGGCGCAGCCACGCGTGCCGCTCGCGAACGACCTCGGAGAAGGGCTCCGACAGCAGCGACGCGCGCCTCACGGGGGCTATGATCTCGTTCCGGTGGGTGGTGTGGCGTACGAGCGCGTCGATCCGCCGATCGAGGGGTCCCTCGGTCGCGATCGGCGGAAGCTGTCGCATCACGCGCGCGATATGAAGCTCGGAGATCTCCCGGAGCAGGGTCTCCATGTTGTCGAAGTGTCGGAACACGGCGCGCGTCGAGACCCCGGCGCGATCGGCCACCTGCTTGGCCGACGGGCGCAATACTCCGTCCTCGAGGCAGTCTAGCATCGCCTCCGCGACGGCCGCCCGCGTGCGCTGGGAGCGGGCGCGACGGCCGTCCGTCGCGTCGATCGTGGAGTTCTGCGATGTCACTCGAAGTGTCGATAGCATTGCGTCGAGTCGGTGACCAGGCAGGTCACGTTCGCGCACGGGACGCGCGCGCTCGACGCGCATGAAAGTCGGGGATCGACCTCGGCAGGATCGGGCAGGCGCTACCCTGCGGACGACGCCATCGCGGCGGGACTCGTCGATGCCGAGGCGTCGGCCGACGAACTCCGAGCGCTCCAATGGTTGGCACCCCTCGCTGCGAAACAGCACCGCATCTTCGAGACGCTCAAGCGGACACTCCACCCCGACCTCGGCCAGGCATTCGGCGTCGGAAAGCGATGACCTTCGCTAGCCACGCACATCGAAGAGCGCTTCACAGCCGCTGCCTTCGAGGAGCGCGTCGACGGTTCCGCGGCCGTCCGCCTCGAGCCTGGCGTAGCTTTCGCGAAGCCAGCGCAGGCACTTGCGCTGATACGGAAACGGCTTCTGCACCCATGGCCGTCCAGCGATCTCGGTCTCGACCCGCTCCGCGCCTCGCTCGAGCGCGTCCGCGTTGGCGAGCAGGAAGGGGACGTGGAAGCGGCCGACTTCCTTCAGCATGCCTCGAAACGACTCCGGAAGCGCCGCGGCGGCGGTCCAACCGTCGTCGCTCGGCTCGAGGCCGGAGAGGTCCTCCGTCGCTTCCGTCCAGGCATAGACGCGTGGTGATCGCTCTGCCGTGAGCGCCGACGGGGTCGGGTCGAAGAGCGCGAGGCAGGTGAGCTGCCCCATCATGGCGAAGTCGCCCGAGGCCGGCCGATCGCCGAACAGGAAGCGGCTCTGCGCGAGCTGCGTATCGAACGCCGAGAGGAAGCGTCGGTAGCTCTCCTCGATGACCTCGGCCGTCGCGTCGTTCGAGCCGACGACCCAGAGCCGCTCGATCTGTCGGTCGCCGAACATCTGCTGCAACGGAGCGATCTCCTCGTCGCTGGCGTTCGTCCGCGCCCAGTGGGGAAGGATTCGCCGCGCCTTGGTCGCGTCGGTGTCGTGGTACCAGCGGTAGTGGAACATGCACTTCGTCAGCCACTCGTCGGCGTAGTCCTCGAGCAGCTCGTCGAGGAAGGCCAGCGCGGGATCGGGCGGGACGATCGACCGACCCTCGAACGCGCCCTCGAAGCGACGGATGAGCGGCGTCGAGTCGGTCGTCGGGATGAGCTCGCCGCGCTCGTCGGGGAGATAGAACGTGGGCAGCAACGGTACCTTTGCGGCCGGCAGCGCGGCGGCTTCGCGAGAGAACTGCAGGATGAACTCGAAGGGGATGCGCCGATAGCGCAGGACGGCGCGCATCTTTCGCGTATACGGGGAGCCCGGAGCCCCCATCATCCGGAGCGGCGTCGCGAGGGGCATCGCGGTCATGGGAGCCGTCGGCCGGCCGTTGCGTCGCTCCCCGGATTCTGTACTATCGTCATTGTGCATGACAATATCACATCCCCGAGCGTGAGGCCAATGGTGCCGAAGCTTCGGAGTCTCCTCATGAGTGCTCTGGCCCTCGGCCTGGCGTCGCCGACGATCGGGTGGCCACAGGTCACGGATGCCAGTCGGAGCGTCGCACGGTGTCAGCGCGTGGCGGCGAAAGAGAGCCGGAAGCTCACCGTGGTCACGCAGAATGCCATTGCCACGTGCCTCGGCAGGATCAGCGACACCGTCGTCGGGAGAAACCAGGCGACGCCCGACGTCTCCGCGGCGACGACCACCTGCCTGGCCCAGTTCTTCAGGCTGGGGCGCAGCGACGGCAGATCGGCGGCCGACAAGATGAAGGCGAAGATCCTCGAGGGCTGTGACCCGACGCGCAACGCGCACGGGACCGCCGACGTGCTCGGCGGTGATGAGCAGACGGTGCAGCAGTCGATCGCGGTGCGCGATCTCGACGGGTACTGTGGGGCCTTCGCCGCCGGATCGCGAACGCTCGCCGATTGGGTCGACTGCCTACGCGCGGCGGCCGAGTGCCGGGGGCAGCAGCAGAACGCCGTCGACTTTCCCAGAGGGCTCGAGTGGCTCGCCCTGATGGCCGCGGAACTCGCGACCTCGAGCTCCAATCGGGCGGCGGATGCGCAGACCGCGCTCGCCCGGATCGACAAGGCGATCGAAGGCGCGACCGACGACGACCGTCCCGAGATCGCGTGCGGACCCGACGGAGCCGAGGGGGCGATTCCCGTTGGCCAGACCCCGCCGGCGCCCGCGGCGACGTGCTCCGATCCCCCCTCGCCGATCTCCCAGGCGATCCAGGCGCAGACGGCAGCGCGGCAGGCCGAGGCGGATGCCGCGCGCGCCGAGCTGCTCGACCCGACGGTCATCACCGTCGTCACGTGCGGCACCGGGTCTCCGGTTCCGCCGCCGGTCCGTGCGCAAGCCTGTACGGCGGTCTTCGTGAACGGCAAGTTCCTGCTCTTCGACGCCGGCGACGGTGCGCAGCGCTCGATGGAGACGCTGAACCTGCCGGTCGTCGATCTGACCGCCGTATTCCTCACCCACTTTCACTCCGACCACATCGCCGACCTGGGCGAGGTGATCAGCCGGAGCTGGATTTTCGGTCGGACGTCGACCGTGCCGGTCTACGGCGGCGAGGCGGTCGATCGCGTCGTCGACGGGTTCAACCGGATCTACAGCCTCGACGAGGTGTATCGCACCGCGCACCATGGCGAGGAGCTCTTTCCTCCCGGCACGTTCATGGCGCAGGGACACGAGATCATGGGGGCGGGAGAGGACGGCGTCGTCGTCTTCGATCAGGACGGTGTGACGGTGCGCGCGTACCGTGTCGATCACTCCCCCATCGAGCCGGCGCTCGGCTATCGCGTCGAGTACGCCGGCAGATCGGTGGTCGTGAGCGGCGACACGGTCGACACGGCCGGCCTCCGCAACGCGGCCGCGGGGGCGGATGTGTTGGTGAGCGAGGTCATGAACAAGAGCCTCATTCGGGAGGCCGAGTGCGCCCTGGGGCGGCTGGGCGACGAGCGCAACGAGACGCTCACCAAGGACATCCGCACCTACCACATCGACGTGGCTGAGTTGGGGGAGCTCGCGGAGGCTGCCGGCGTCGCGACCCTCGTGCTCACCCACCAAGTACCGGCCCTGGACGGAGGGCTGGCTGATACGTTTTTCCGGGCGCCGATCGAAGCGATGTATGGTGGCACCCTGGTGGTCGCCGACGACGGCGACCGGATCACGATCCCCATCGAGTGAGGGGGGAGCGCGATGCCGCGACGCCGACGGGACGGTGCTCTGGATCGACCGGTCCCAGAACTGCCAGCGGCGCTCCGCTCCGGGAGTCGTGCCGGCCGCGTTGCGAATCCACCTGGAAAGCGAGGAACGTTGAATGCACCAAGACCCAGCCGAGGCCCAGCTGATCGCGCTCGCCAGCCGGGCCGACGACGGCCCCATCATTGCGCTCAACCTGAACCGCTATCGTGAGCGCGCCGACTATCCGGACGGCACGCCGGACGCCGACGTGAGCGGCCGTGAGGCGTACATGCGCTACGGACTCGTCGCCTTCCAAGCCATCCGCAGCACGGGCGGGCAAGATCCTCTGGGCCGCCGATGCGGAGGAGGTGCTGATCGGTTGCGACCACGATCGCTACGACGAGGTGGTGGCCGTCTGGTACCCGAGCCGCGCCGCGTTCCTCGACACTTGGCCAGCACCCGGGCTACCTCGAGGCGATGAACCTCCACCGGCGCGCGGCCATCGAGCAGGCAGCCGTGCTGCTCTTCAAGGCCAGCCCGGAGCCGAAGCTGGGCTCGCCCGTTCGGCGCGTGACGGGCCAGGCGCCATGAGACCAGTCGCAAAATGGGGCATCGCGGTCGTCCTCGTGTTCCTTCTCGCGGGGTCGCTCGCCTGGGTGAAGCGCGAGGCGATCGCGCTCAGGTTGGTCGGCATGTCGATCGATCGACGCATGCCGATCGGGCCGCATCAGGAGATCACGTGGTCGACCGGTGTCGACCCCGAGGGACGCGCGCCCGGTGAGCGACCGCCCAACGTCGTGCTGATCCTCGCCGACGACCTCGGGTGGAACGACCTGACGTTCAATGGCGGCGGCGTGGCGAGCGGCACCGTGCCCACGCCCCACATCGATTCGATCGCCGCCGAGGGCGTGAGCTTCACCAACGGCTACGCCGCGAACGCCACCTGCGCGCCGTCGCGTGCCGCGCTCATGTCGGGCCGCTACGGCACGCGCTTCGGCTTCGAGTTCACGCCGACGCCGCCGGGCATGATGCAGCTCGCCTCGATCATGCCGACGCCCCCGGGGCGTCTCCGCGAAACCATCGTCCACGACGCCGAGGGTTTGCCGTTCGAGGACATGGGCATGCCCGCGTCGGAGATCACGCTCGCCGAGCTGCTCGCGGAGCGAGGCTACCACACCGTCCACATCGGCAAGTGGCACCTCGGTCGCTCGCACGGCATGGCGCCGCACGATCAGGGCTTCGACGAGAGCCTGCTGATGGCGAGCGGCCTCTACCTGCCCGAAGACCATCCGGACGTCGTCAACTCGAAGCAGGACTTCGACCCGATCGATCGCTTCCTGTGGGCGGCGATGCGTTTCGCCGCGTCGTGCAATGGCGGGACGGCCTTCGAGCCCGACGGCTATCTCACCGACTACTACACCGAGCAGGCCGTCCGGGTGATCGAGGCCAACAAGGATCGTCCGTTCTTCCTCTATCTCGCGCACTGGGCGCCGCACACGCCGCTGCAGGCGGCGCGCGAGGACTACGAGGCGCTCTCCCACATCGAGAACCATCGCGAGCGCGTCTACGCGGCGATGATCCGCGGCCTCGACCGCGGCGTGGGGCGCGTGCTCGACGCGCTCGAGCGCAACGGCCTCGAGCGAGAACACGCTCGTGCTCTTCACCTCCGACAACGGCGGCGCGGGCTACATCGGCCTCCCCGAGGTGAACCGGCCGTTCCGCGGCTGGAAGATCACGTTCTTCGAAGGCGGCATCCACGTGCCGTTCTTCGCGAAGTGGCCGGCGCGCATTCCGGCGGGGACGAAGGTCGACGCTCCGGTGCATCACTTCGACATGTACGCGACGGCCGCGGCCGCCGCCGGCGCGCCGATGCCCGACGATCGCACGATGGACGGCGTCGATCTGGTCCCCTTCGTCACCGGCGAGGCCAGCGGCGTGCCCCATCGAGCGCTCTTCTGGCGCAGCGGCGCGTCGCAGACGCGCGCTCGTCGACGGCTGGAAGCTGAACGTGAGCGACCCGCCCGGGCGCGCCTGGCTCTTCGACATGCACGCCGATCCGACCGAACGGCGCGATCTCTCGGCCGAGCGGCCCGAGAAGCTCGCCGAGCTCACGGCCGCGCTGGCGGCATAGGACGCCGAGCAGGCGCCGCCCGCGTGGCCCAGTCAGGTCTCGGTGCCGATCAACGTCGACAAGGACCTGACGCAGGCCCGACGCGCCCGACGACGACTACATCTACTGGTCGAACTGAGAAGGAGACATCCATGGCCGCACCCGCCCCCCGTCCCATCCTCCATGGCTCGAACCTCTCGCCCTTCGTCCGCAAGGTGCGCGTGGCGCTCGCCTACAAGGGGATCGAGTACGACAACGTGCAGCAGATTCCCTTCGGCGCGCCGCCCGAGTACGTGGCGAAGAGTCCGCTGTCGAAGATCCCGTGCTGGGAGGAGGGCGACCTCGTCCTGCCCGACTCATCGGTGATCCTGAGCTACCTGGAGCATCGCTACCCCGAGCCTCCGCTCCTGCCGGCCGCGCCGGGTCCGCGGGCCCGCGCGCTCTGGTTCGAGGAGTACGCCGACACCATGGTGGCGCCGACCGTGGCGGGCGTCTTCTTCGAGCGGGTGGTGAAGCCCCGCTTCTTCAAGCAGGACCCGAACCCGCAGATCATCGACGCGGCGCTCCAGCAGAGCCTGCCTCGAATCCTCGACTACCTCACGCAGTGCCTCGGCGCCGACGAGTTCATGGTGGGCGGCGCCTTCTCGCTCGCCGACATCGCCCTCACGACCCCGTTCGTCAACTTCGCGATCGCTGGCGAGCAGGTGGACGCCGCGCGCTGGCCGGCGATGGCGGCCTACGTCGAACGCATCCACGCGCTCCCGTGCTACGCCCCGATCGTCGCGGGCGACGTGCCCCGGCGCTGAGGATTTCGATGGGGCGGACCTTGGCCACCGCGCCGGAGGTCGACAGACTGAAGGACGTGCAGGCCCACCGGCACGCCGCCAACAGGAGAAAGTGAATGATCTCGTTTACATTGACCGAGGATCAGGAAGCCGCGCGCACCGCCATGCGCGACTTCGCCGAGCAGGCGATGCGTCCGGTAGCCCGCGAGTACGACGAGGCGTCGGCCATTCCAGGCGCATTTCTTCAGCAGGTCTTCGAGCTCGGCCTGACGCCGACACAGCTGCCCGAGGACGTCGGCGGCTACGGCTCGCCGCGCTCACCGCTCACCAATGCCATCGTCCTCGAGGAGCTCGCCTTCGGCGACGCATCGCTTGCGCTCGCGGCAACCGTGCCGTCCGCCTTCGCCTACGCCATCGCCGACCAAGGAACGCCCGAGCAAAGGCAAAGATACCTCCCGACGCTTTGCGGCGAAGAGTACGTTGCCGCGACCCTGGCGGTGGCGGAACCGACCCCGGGCTTCAACATCGCCGACATGAAGACGACGGCGAAGCTGAAGAACGGCAGCTTCGTCCTCAGCGGCCGCAAGTGCTTCGTGCCGATGGGAGACCGGGCGACACACTTCCTGACCATCGCACGCAACAACGGGCAGCTCGGCGCTTTCGTCGTTCCTCGCGATGCCGCCGGCCTCGAGATCAGCGCGCCGGAGAAGAACCTCGGCCTGAAGCCTCTGCCGACGGCAACCATCGAGTTCGACGGCGTCGCCGTCCCCGCCAGTGATTGCCTCGGCGGCGAGCGCGGCGCCGACGTTCGCCGCATCCTCAATCAGAGCCGCGTCGCCAACGCCGCCATCCTCACCGGCTTGTCGCGCGCCGTGCTCGAGTACTGTGTCCCTTACGCGAAGGAGCGCGTCGCTTTCGGCGAAGCCATCGCCAAGAAACAGTCGATCGCCTTCCGGCTCGCCGAGATGCACATGGAAGTGGAATGCATGCGCTGGATGAGCTGGAGGGCCGCCAGCCAACTCGAGCAGAACCTCGACGCCACCAAGGCGGCACACCTGGCCCACCAATATGCCGCCAAAAAGGCGATGTGGATCTCGGACAACGGCATTCAGGTGCTTGGCGGTCACGGCTTCATCCGCGAGCATCCGGTGGAGATGTGGTACCGCAACGCGCGCACGCTGGGCGTGCTCGAAGGTGTCGGCGGTGTCTGAGGGCTCGGGGGGTTGGAGCGACAACCAAGAGGAGAAGGACGATGATCAATCTGGAGCTCTCGAAGACCGACGAGAAGATTCTCGACGCCGTGCGCCAGGAGGCGCTGATCGCGCGCAGATACGCGCGTCACTACGACGAGAACGAGCATGAGTTTCCACCGGACAAACTTCCCGAAGCGAAGGACCATCCGAGCTTCGTGAGCGTGTTCGGCGAGCGCAGCGAGGACGATTCCGGCATGAACGTCATCAGCGCCCTCGTGGCCATGGGGCAGACGTGGGGCGACTACTCCGTGCGTCTGCGCCGCAACGAGCGTGGCCTGGGAAACTCCGCTCTGCATGCGGCTGGCACGGACGAGCAGAAGCAGAAATGGGGCAGCCTGGTCCTCGCGATGGCGATCACGGAACCAGGTTGCGGTTCCGACCCGTCACGCGTCAGCACCACCGCGGTGAAGGACGGGGACGAGTGGGTGTTGAACGGCGAGAAGATATTCGTCACCACCGGCTGCCGCGCCGACGGCGTCGTCGTCTGGGCGACGATCGACAAGTCGGCTGGCCGCGCCGGCATCAAGTCCTTCCTGGTGCTCAAGGGCACGCCAGGGTTCACCGTGGCCCACAAAGAGAGGAAACTCGGCATTCGCGCCGACGACACGGCGGCGTACGTCTTCGAGGAGTGCCGTATCTCACGCGAGAACCTCCTCGGAGGCGACGAGTCCATCCCGCAGCACAGCTCCGGCGGGTTCAAGGGCGTCATGAAGACCTTCAACATGACACGCCCGTTCGTCGCCGCGATCGGTCTGGGCATGGCCGAAGCCGCTCTCGACTTCACCCGCGACCAGTTGCGTGAGGCCGGCATCGACGTCGAGTACGGCAACGGCACGCTGGCGCAGTCGGCGGCGGCCTCGAAGTTCCTCCGCCTCGAGGCAGAGTTCGAAGCCGCGCGCCTGTCGATCCTGCGCGCCGCGTGGCTCGCAGACGAGCAGCAACCGAACAACATGGAATCGTCGGTCTGCAAGGCCAAGGCCGGCGCCGCCGTGCGTGAGATCACGCAAGGCTGCATCGAAATCCTCGGACCCATGGGCGTGTCGCGCGACCATCTGCTGGAGAAGTGGTTCCGGGACGTGCGCATCACGGACATCTACGAGGGCACGGGCGAGATCCAGCGCTTGATCATGGCGCGCACCTTGCTCGGGTACACACGCGAAGAGCTGAGCTAGGAAGGGCTCGGGGAGCCTGGCCCTCCCTCACCAACCGCTCGCGCCACGAACGACCACGAGCCTCCATGAAGAACAAGATCCTCATCGGCCTCGCCGCCCTTGCGGCCTTCGGCGCCACGCTCGTTCTCGCTCTCCCGACGATCGTTCACAGCCTCGGTCTACACCCGGTCCATGAAGGCGAGACCTACCACCTGCCGGGCAAGCGGGCGCTCGTCATCACCACGAGCCACGCCGTGCTGAACGAGCCGGGAGAAAACGATGGGCCTCCGACGGGCGTCATGGCATCGGAGTTCACCCATCCCTACTACGCATTCCTCGATGCCGGCATGCGGGTGGACATGGCGAGTGTGAGAGGGGGGCCGATTCCCATCGACCCGCAGACACTCAACTTCGTGATTCGTACGCCGGAAGACGAGCGCTTCCTCGAAGATCCGGCGCTTCAGGCGAAGGTGAAGAACTCGCTCCAGATCGACGACGTCGACTTCGCCCAGTACGACGCGATCTTCATCTCGGGAGGTTGGGGAGCTGCGTATGACCTCGGCTACTCGGACGTGCTCGGCGAGAAGGTGAGCGAGGCCTACTACTCGGGGACGCCGATCTTGGGATCGGTCTGCCACGGTGCGCTCGGCTTCATTCGTGCAAAGGACCGCGACGGCAAGCCCCTGATCGCGGGGCGCAAGATGACGGGTGTGAGCGACAAGCAGGTTCACGAGCTCGGAATCGACATCACACCACAGCATCCCGAGACAGCGCTCCGCAAGGTGGGCGCCCTCTACGAGAGCGCGACCGCGTTCCGCGACGTGTTCGCCACCCACGTCGTCGTCGACGACGAGCGGCGCTTCGTGACCGGGCAGAATCAGAACTCCGGGCGCGAGACGGCGAGCGAGATGATGCGGCTCATCGCGGAGAGGTCGGGCAGGTGAAGCTCGCGCTCACGAAGATACTGCGGGTCGCGCTCGCCCTTCCCGCGGTCGCGTTCCTGGTGACCGGTCTGCGCTTCGCGGTGGCGCCCGCGGGCGCCGCGAAAAGCCTCGAGATGCCGCTCCTCGACGGGGCGGCGAGGAGCTCGCAGATCGGGGACGTCGGGGCCCTGTTTCTCGGCATGGGACTCATGATCCTGACCGCGCTCGTGACCCGCGAGCGCACGTGGTTCGTCACGCCCGCGATCCTGCTGGTGCTCGTCGCCGTACTCCGTCTCCTGGCCTGGCTCTTCCACGACGCGTCGCTCGCGATGCAGATGATCGTTCCCGAGGTCGTGATCGCCTCGCTGCTCCTCTTCGCTTCCTCGACGCTTGCGGAGGGAAAGCGAGCGGGATGAGGGATCCCGCGCGATTCCGCCTGCGGCCGTTCGCGGGCGCTGCGCTGCTGGCCGCCGTCGCTTGCCTCGCGGCCCCCGCCGCGGCCGGGTCCGATCGTCCGAACATCGTACTGATCCTCGCCGACGACCTCGGCTTCAGCGACACCGTGCCCTACGGAGGCGAGATCGCGACCCCGACGATCGCGGCCCTTGCCGCTCAGGGCGTGACGTTTACGAACCATCACACCGCCGCGAGCTGTGCCCCGTCGCGCGCCATGCTGCTGACCGGCGTCGACAGCCACCGCGCCGGGGTCCCGAACATCCCGGAGATGCTCCCGCCCGAGCACAGCCAGTACGAACACTATCGGGGCACGCTGGGGCAAAACGTCGTGACCATCGCGACGCTCCTGCAAGACGCCGGGTACCACACGTACATCGCGGGAAAGTGGCACCTCGGAAAGGATCGGGACCTGTTGCCGAGCCGACGCGGCTTCGAGCGGACGTTCATCCTCGCCGACAGCGGCGCCGACAACTGGGAGCAGAAGCCCTACCTGCCGATCTACGAGAAGGCGAACTGGTTTGCCGACGGCGACGAGGCCGAGCTCCCAGAGGATTTCTACTCTTCGCGGTTCCTCATCGACAAGACGATCGAGTTCATCGAAAGCCACGCGGACGATGGCCGACCGTTCTTCGCGTATGTCCCGTTCCAGGCCGTCCATCTTCCCGTGCAGGCACCTCAGGAGTTCATCGACAGGTACATGGGTGTCTACGACGAGGGCTGGGATCGCCTGCGCTATGAGCGCCGCCGCCGGGCCGTCGCGTTGGGAATCGTGCCCGCCGGGGCGGGCATGGTCTCGATGTCGACGACGGACGATTGGTACCCGCTCCGTCCGGCGCGGAAGCGGTACGAGGCCAAGCGCATGGCCGTCTATGCGGCCATGGTGGAGGCGATGGACTTCCACGTCGGGCGTCTGGTCGAGCACCTGAAGCGCATCGGCGAGTACGAGAACACGATCTTCGTCTTCACGTCGGACAACGGCAGTGAAGCGGCCGAGCTGGTGGCGCCGGAATCCCCGATGGCGGACTTCGTCCTCGGACGTCAGGGCTACGTCGACGACTACGAGACCCTCGGATTGAAGGGCAGCTTCAACTCGATCGGCCCGGCCTGGGCCAGTGCCGCCGCCTCGCCGCTGGCCTACTACAAGTTCTACCTGGGCGAAGGCGGCCTTCGGGTGCCGCTGATCGTCTCGGGCACCCCGCTGGGCGTTGGACCTGGCCGCGAGATGACGAGCGCGCTGACCTGGGTCGCCGACCTCGCCCCGACGCTTCTCGATCTCAGCGGCACCAAGCCACCCGGTGAGCGCTATGGAGGCCGTGCCGTCGAGCCCATGATCGGGCGCAGCCTCGTTCCGTTGTTGCAAGGTCGAGTCGATCGCATCTACGACGAATCGGACGTCGTCGGGACCGAGCTCGCCGGCCATGCCGCATTGTTCCAGGGCGACTACAAGATCGTCATGAATCGGGGCCCGCTGGGCGACGGGGAGTGGCACCTCTACGACATCGTGCAGGATCCCGGTGAGACCACGGATCTGGCTGCCGCGATGCCCGATCGACTACAGCGGATGCTCTCGCGCTACGACGACTACGCGATGCGGAACGGCGTCCTGGCGGTTCCGCGAGGATTCGACGCGCAGAGGCAGGTTGCAATCAATGGTCTGCGCCACCGGGCAGGCCCCGGGATTCTCGTCGGCATTCTGCTGCTCGCGACACTGCTTCCGTTCTACGTGTTCTCGCGGATGCGAGGACGATCGGAGACCCGATGAGCGCGGGGCCCGAGCCACGCAGCGACCTCTCTCCTCAGTGCGTCAGCGCGAAGCCCATTCGCGGGAAGTGCGTCACGACCGTGCCCGTCTCGGCGGTCGTTCTTCGCACTGCGAACTCCTGCGCATCCGCTCACACGAGCTCTCCCTCGACGGGGACGCGACCGTAGTCCGTCGGCGTGACGCGAACGGTGTCGCCAGGCTTCGCGTCGACCCCGATGACGATGGGCTCGAGCGCACGCGGCTCCTCCGCCTTCGCCTCCGCGAGTGCCGCCTCCCCATCGGACTCGATGATGCGACCGCGCAGCCCGAACGCCTGCATTCGGTCGAGCCAGCGCATCACGTGGGGGTGCGCCTCGACCATCGGCGCGTTGTAGGGATTGTTCCGCAGGAACCAGAGCGGGTGGTAGACGGCAAAGTCGGCGATCGACGGCTTCTCGCCGAAGAGGAACCCCGACCCGACCGAGCTCTCGAGCTCCATCAGCCAGTGGAGCAGGGCGCTCTCGGCAACGTCCGGCGTCATGCCGATGATGTCGGCCCCGCCGGTGAGGTCTGCGCGGTCCTTCACGAAGTCCTGCATCGTCGCGCCGCCGCCGCCGCCCCCCTGGAAGAGTCCTGCGATGGCCTCGGGCCGGAACGAGAGCGCGGCCATGATGCGAAACAGATCGGAGTCGGCCGCATCGGCGACCTGGGTCGCCGCGAAGCCGGGGGCGTACAGCGTGTCGTCCCCCGCGTGCTCGGCGAGCGTTCGGGCGATGATCTTCGTGTCGCAGTAGACGTCCGCGCCGATCTGGGCGACCGGAATCCTGCGATAGCCCCCCGAGAGCGGCATGAGCAGCGGGCGCGGCATGATGACCGAGGTCTCGACCGAGTGCCACTCGAGGTCGAGATACCCGAGTAGTGCACGGATCTTCTCGCTGAACGGAGACGCCGGATAGTGGTGGAGATGTGTGTTCGGCATGGCGCGTGGATACTCATGTTCTGCGTGGTTGCCGGGGTGATCCGTTCCTGAGAGGGGGGAGGGGCGATGAGCCAGCTTCGCATCTTCTCCTACCTGCCGAACCCGCGCATCTGGAAGGCGACGATCGCCGCCCGGCTGTGCGACGTCGACGTCGAGATTCGTGGCGCATCGCCCCTCGAGCTGCCCGGATGGCTGTGGGACTTCGACGCGCGTCGGCTGACTCCCGAGGAGAAGGCGGCGCAGCAGGGCAGCAGGCGGACCGCCACGACCGGGTTTGCGGGGCGCCTGTACAAGACGGACGCCTTTATGGACGCGAATCCGTTCGGCAGGGTCCCGGCGGCCTTCAGCGGCGACGGCTCGGTCGGTATCTTCGAGTCCAACAGCATCGCACGGGCGGTCGCCCGGCTGGGGAACGATCGCTTCCCGGTTTACGGCACGAACGCCTACGCGGCTGCGCGCATCGACGGCTATCTCGACGCCACCTTGGTGTTCGCGCGCGACGCGCAGCGTTATCTGCTGTCGATCGGCGGCGAAATCGCGCCCGACGTGCACGCGGGCGCCAAGCAGGCGTACGACACCTGGCTCGCGGGCATCGAGCGCGGGCTCGCCGGCCGTACTCATCTGGTCGGCGACGACGTGACGCTGGCCGACATCTGCTTCGTCGCCGAGCTCGCCCTGTACTCGAACGAGCAGGCGAGCGCCTCGCGCGTGCGGGCGAGCGGTCTCGAGCCCATATTCACGGACGACGCCTTGGCCGCGCACCCCAGGGCGGCAGCGCACTACGAGCGGCTGTGCGCGCACGAGGCCTTCGTGCCGGACGTCGCGGACTACCTGGCCAAGCTCGCCCGCGCGGCCGAGAAGGATCGCGCCCGCTAGCGCTGCGCCGTCCGCGCCTCGAGCTGGGCGAGGACCGCCCGCTCGACGAGCGCCGCCGCCGCGTCGACGCCGAGGCCCTGCTCGAGGCGCAGGTGCGCCCAGGTGCCGAGCGACAGAAGGGCGCCGACGATCTGCGCCGCCTCCGCGTCGTCGCGGAGCTCCGGCTCGAGGGCCGCCGTCATCTGGGCCCGTAGCGCCGTCGCGAAGCGCGTACGCCGCTCCTGGTCGCCCCGCGAGTGCCACGGCTGACGCAGCGACGCGCGCTGGAAGGGGCCGACGATCTCGAAAATCGCGGCGCGGCGGCGCAGCAGCTCGCGCAGCCGCGTCTGCGTGTCGCCCACGAACGGGCCGGCCATGAAGTAGGGGATC
This sequence comes from uncultured delta proteobacterium, assembly GCA_963851365.1. Classification (GTDB taxonomy): domain Bacteria; phylum Desulfobacterota; class Binatia; order DP-6; family DP-6; genus CAVQLX01. The sequence continues at coordinate 428,471 of CAWKPA010000006.1, forward strand.
GCCTTGCCGGCGACCCGCTCGCGCATCGCGGTGGCGAGCCCCTCCATGTCGCCGAAGTGCCGGGAGATGGTGCTGATGCTGACGCCTGCCCTGGCCGCGATGCGCTCGGGGGTGAGCACGGTGTCCGGATCGGTGATGGCGCGCGCCACGGCGTCGAGGATGCGCTCGCGGCTGCGCTGCGAGCGCCGGTGCCGCCCGTCGAGGACGGGGTCGTCGGGCGACTTCGGTTCGCGCACGCGGGGCGTCGAGCCCGGTGGTCTCAGCTCAGCCACGCCACCTCCACCCCCCAGTCGAGAGAACCTCGACCGCCATCGAGAAGATCATTGACATATTGACGTTCAATATCTCATAACCTGCGCATGGCGTCCACTCCTCGTACCGTCCTAGCTGCCTGCGCCCTGCTCATGGCCCTCTGCCCCCCCGTCCGAGCGATACCGCTCGGCTTCAACTTCGAGGTGGATCTCCCCACAGGCGAGAACCCCTTTGCCAGACACATCTGGGGCGCCGCCGACTGCGCCGAGTGTACGCCGGAGCAGTTCGAGGCGATGGTCCCGCCGCCCGGCTACGTGAAGGGAGCCTTCCGCGTGTTCCTTATGGCCGAGGGCGGAGGCGTCCTCCCGACGCCGCCCGAGGGGCTTCCTCGGCAGCTCGACCTCATTCCGGAGGTCCCGGGCCCGGAGTTCACCTACACGGCGCACGTGCTCGGCGGCGAGGTGCTCGGGATCGCGCCAGGGGCCGTTCCCCTGGCCATCATCGACGTGCGCCGCCACACCTTCTTCCGATACGAGGCCGGGCAAGTCGTGCACGAGGTGACGGACCCCGACGGTGACGTCTACGTCGCGATCAACCTGGACCTCGACCTCGCGGCGACCATCGACTACGAGCAGGTCGGGGCACTGAGCGAGCTGCCGGTTCCGGAGGGATGGACGTACTCGAGCCGCGTCCTTGCGGAGGACCTGCTGCTCGCGACCGACGGACTCGCGCGCGTGTTCGTGCAGGGCACCCTCGCGGCCTGGCAACGGGTCGGTCCCCGAGCACCGGTGGCCGGGACGCGGCTCCTCGTCACCGACCGACCGAAGGCGAAGCGCAACAAGCTCAAGTTCGTCTCGAAGGACGCCACCATCGCCGTGGCCGCCGAGGGGGAGCCAGGCGACCCCCGGTGCGAGGCGGGCGAAGGCGGGACCCTGCTGGTCGCCTCACGTACGAGCGACCGACACTACATTCAGGGGCTCCCCTGCGAGCGCTGGTCGGCTACGGGACCGGCCGCGACGCCCAAGAAGCTCCGCTACCGGGATCCGAAGCGCGAAGACGGACCGTGCAGCAAGATCCTCCTCCGCGACGGGAAGCTGACCGCGAAGTGCAAGGGCCGGCGGGACGACCCGTTCAGCTACGACCTGGTGTCGGGCCAGAGCGAGGAGCCCATGGTCGTGCTGCTGAGCGTCGGGGAGACTCAGTACTGCGCCGAGTTCGGAGGGACCGTCCAGGACGACGGCGCGGACGGGAAGCGCTTCGCGGCGAAGAACGCAGCCGTCGTCCCTGGGTGCGCGCTCGGTGGCGAGCCCGGCTGTCTGCTCGACGAGAGCGACGTCCCAGTCCTCGAGACCCCCGACGGCATGCGCTACGTGCGCACGCCGGACGAGCGCTTCGAGGATCTCGACGGGTACTCGTACGCGCCCAACTACGTGACGCTCGACGGCCTCCGCATGCACTACGTCGACGAGGGCCCGGCCGACGGCGAGGTCGTGCTCATGCTGCACGGGCAGCCGAGCTGGTCGTACCTCTACCGGAAGATGATCCCGATCCTCGTCGGCGCGGGGTTTCGGGTCATCGCGACGGACCACATCGGCATGGGACGCTCGGACAAGCCGGTCGACGTCGGCGTCCACACCTACGAGCAGCACGTCGACTGGACGTACCGCTTCATCGAGGCGCTCGGTCTCGAGGACGTGACGCTCTTCTGTCAGGACTGGGGCGGGCTGATCGGTCTGCGCGTCGCGGGGGATCACCCGGATCGCTTCGCGCGGATCGTGGTGGCGAACTCGACCCTTCCGATAATTCCACCGGGGCTGAATCCCTTCACCGTGCCCGACCCCGTGGAGATCGACTGCTCGCGGGGCGACTTCGGTCCCGACATCTTCGTGGGCGGGTTCCCGGTCGGGTTCCAGGGGTGGATCGAGTACTGCCTCGAGGCCCCCAACCTCCGGCCGAGCCAGGTCGTGGAAGGCCTCACCTTGAGCGAGCTCGCGCCGGAAGAAGAGGCCGCCTACAACGCCCCGTTCCCGGGACTGATCTACAAGGCGGCGATCCGCGCGTTCCCCTCCATGATCGCCGCCGTCGAGGACCAGAACCAGCCCGCCTGGGACGCGCTCGGGCTCTTCGACAAGCCGTTCCTCACGCTCATGGGCGAGTTCGATCCGAACCTCGGCAGCCAGGAGAACCAGGACCGGCTCGTGAACCACGTGCCCGGGGCGGCGGGCCAGCCGCATGCGCGGCTCGAGGCCGCCCACTTCATCCAGGAGGACGTCGGCGAGGACCTGGCCAGCCGCGTCGTCTCGTTCATGGAGGCGAGCCCGCTCGACCCGTGCCAGGAGGCGGTCGTGCGCGATCCGGGTACCCTCTTCCCGCCGGAGAATCCGCTCTCCAACCTGACGCGCTTCGAGATCCGCGCGCTCACCCCGTCGGGCTGCGCGGCGCTCCACGAGCCCCTGGTCGCGTTCAACTGGTACTCGCTGGCCGACCCCGAATCGTACCTACGCTACGCGGCGGAGGTCGGGGGCATCCTGACGGATCGCGGCCACCGGGTGCTGCTCGCCTCGGATCGGGTCGAGACCTTCGAGGCGCCGGCGGGCGCGCCAGCCGAGGGGGGAGCCTACGAGCACGAGATCCTCTCGCTGGCGTGGTATCGAAACGCGGGCTCGTTCCTCGACATGGTCCTGTCGCCGGAGTTCCAGGCCATCTCCGGCGATCAGCAGCTCGGGGCCCGCCAGGAGGACTACGTGTGGGGTCTGCAGCGATGCATCGTCGGCTGCGACACGGTCATGCCGCCGCATACGGGGCAGTTCGTCGCGCACGTGTTCCGGTACGACGGCGCGGACATGGAGACGGCGCTCCTGGCCCTCGCGAGCACGCCGGGAGCGCCCGAGATGATCTACGCCGGCGAGCTGGTGGCCGATTTCCGGGTGCTCCTCGGGAACCAGGACCTCAACACCCAGACCCCGCCGTGGGGGCAGGGGGCCGTCGTGTACCAGGTCGCGTCGCGAGACGCGGCTCTCGCCTGGCTGTCGGATCCTGCTTTCACGACGTTCCGCCAGGACACGGCGGACGACGTGCTCGTCCTGCTCGAGGACGCCTTCTTCTGAAAGGAGCATTCAGCGTGATTCGAACACCGTACGTGTCGCCGATCGCCCCGCTCGTCGGTCTGGCGATGCTTCTGGCCACCACGGCGCCGCCCGCCGCCGCGCAGGCGCCCGGCGTCCTGGTGTCGGGCAAGAAGCTGCAGGTGAAGCAGCGCAAATCGGGGACCCAGCGGCTGAAGATGCTGGTGAAGGATGCTGCGATCCAGGCCACGACGCCCTGCGAGGTCGACGGAGAGCTCGTGATGATGGGTGTCGGTGCCGGCCTCGCGTCGTACACCATCCCGCTCGACGCGGGCCTGTGGAAGCCCATCAAGGCGAACGCCCCGGAGAAGGGGTGCCGGTACCGCAAGGGCCCGGTGGTGACGAAGGTGCTGGTCAAGCCCGGCAAGTCGCTCAAGATCGTCGCGTCCGCGCCCGATCTCGTGCCGTTGGTGGCCGATCCGCGGCCCGTGCGGATCGAGTTCCGGCACGGGGACCTGCGCCACTGCGTCGAGTTCGGGGGGCAGGGAACGCACAAGACCGACAAGAAGCTGGTGGCGAAGAACGCCGGCGTGGCGTCGCGGTGCCTCGGCGACGTCGTCGGCCACGAGGTGTTCGATCGCACCGGCGGTCTCGCCAACCAGGTCGTGTGGCTGACGCTGGATCTGACGCCCGACGAGTACGATGCGATAGAGCTGCCGCCGGGTTGGGGGCGCAACCAATCGCGCGGCGGGGATGGCGTGGGCTTCGACGGACGATTCCTGCGCTCGCCCGGGCGCGACGCCGATGGCGAGTTCACCTGGCAGGAGATGTTCGGCACCCGATGGCTCCACGTGACCAACATCGTCGGCGTCAGCCCCAACTTCGATGGGAACGGGATACTACAGGCCGGGTTCGTCGAGAAGTTCCATCAGCTCACCTGGCGGCCCGGCAGCACCATCACCGTGCTGACCTCGCCGGACGGCAAGCGCTACGCCTTGGTCTCGCGCGACGTGAACCGCACCTCCGACACGCCGACGATCCCCGACGACTGGACGCTGGAGGTGAAGCCGGTCGCCGAGGAGCTGCAGGTTCTGTTGCCGACGCCCACCACCGTGATTCGTGCCGACAACGAGGACTCCTTTCAGGGCCCGCTGCCCGTCGAGGTCGATCTGTGATCATGAGCGTGCTCCGCCTCGCGGTGTTGCTGATCGTGGTGGCGTTGGCGAGCGATGCCCACGCGCAGTTTCGCGGCGTGCGCTATTGCGAGGTGCTCGCCGTCTACCAGCGCGGCGGCGTGCTCGAGGCGGACGTCTGGAACAGCTTGCCGGCGGGGGATCCGTGCCGTCCGGAGGAGTGGGATGCCCTCGATCCGGTGGCGATCCGGCAGGAGCTGGGGGCCGTGGCCGTCGTGCTGAACGGCCTGCGCTTCTGGACGCTGGACTTCCTCGCCAGTCCGATGGCGCCTGGCCCGCTCCGCACCTTCGGCGACATCGACATGCGCTTGTCCGCCACGGTGGTGGTCCCCGAGGGCGGCGTCGCCATGCCTTACACCCGGAACTCAGTCCGGCGCGACACGCAGTTCCTCTTCCGGGCGGGGCAGGAGGTCTACGAGCTGATCGATCCCGACGGCCGGATCCACATCATGCAGTCGTACTCGCAGGCCGTGGACGACACGCTGAGCGAGGCCGACCTCCCCGCGCTGGGCGATCGCCTGGCACTGCCCGGGGGCTTCGTCTTCCGCGTGCGCGTGCTGGACGCGGACCACGTCGTGGAGGACCAGTTCGGCATCGCCACCGTGATGCAGGACGAGCTGGAGAACACGTATCAGTACTTCGGCTTCCAGGAGCACCCGCCCGGTCGGCGCCTGAAGGTGCAGCGCACGCGGTCGGGGTCCCAACGACTTCGCCTCGCCGCGCGCGATGCCGCGATCCGGCCGCACGCGCCGTGCGAGGTCGACGGCGACCTGGTGATCGAGTCGCGCGGCGCCGGCGAGGCGCCCCGCCGCTTCGTCCTGGACCCCAGCGGTTGGCGGCCCATTCGACGCAAGAAGCCGGAGCGCGGCTGTCGCTACGACGGCGCCTCGGTCGTGCGCAGCATCCGGCTCCGCGATGGCAGGCTGCGGGTCTCGGCGCTGGCCGACGACCTGGGCGTTCCGCTCGGCGACGATCCGACCCCCGTACGGATCCGCCTGCGCCACGGTGAGCGCAACTACTGCTTCACCTTCGGTGGCACGGTGGCCCACCGCCCGGTGCGCCGTCTGGTGGCTCGCGGCGCACCGGCCGTCGAAGCGTGCCCGTCGACGCCCCTCGTCATTCCTTAGCCCTTCGAGTATGTCCGGCGTGACATGGAGCCGGACGAGCGGGACTTCGACATCGTCCTCTGGGGCGCGACGGGATTCACCGGCGCGCTCACCGCCGAGTACCTCCTCGGTCGGTACGGGGTCGGAAACGACTTTCGGTGGGCCATCGCCGGGCGCAACCGCGCCAAGCTCGAAGCCGTCCGCGACGAGATCGGTCGCAGCACCGGGGTGGTGTCAGACGCGCTACCGGTTCTCGTGGGGGACGGCGACGACGCGGACTTCCTCGCACGGCTCGCAACCCGGGCGAAGGTGGTCTGTACGACGGTCGGACCCTACGCCCGCTACGGCTCGAAGCTGGTGGCGGCCTGCGTCGCCGCCGGCACCGACTACTGCGATCTCACGGGCGAGGTGCAGTGGATGGCCCGCATGATCGCCGCCCACCACGACGCCGCCGTCGCGAGCGGTGCACGGATCGTCTTCACGTGTGGGTTCGACTGCATTCCCTGCGACATCGGCACGTTCTTTCTGAACGACGAGATGCGCCGCCGGCACGGGGTTCCCTGCTCGCACGTGAAGTTCCGCGTGAAGGGGTTCCGTGGGGCGGCGAGCGGGGGGACGATCGCCAGCGTGATGCAGATGATGGAGGAGGCCAGCGCGGACCCGAGCGTCCTGCGGGTGATGCGCGAGCCCTACTCGCTCAACCCCGCGGGCGAGCGGCAGGGCCCCGATGCCCCCGAGCCGGTGACTCCAGCCTACGACCGCGACTTCGGGCAGTGGATCGCTCCCTTCGTGATGGGTGCGGTCGACACCAAGGTCGTCCGCCGATCGAACGCCCTGCTGGGCCATGCCTACGGCCGGGACTTCCGCTACGACGAGGCCGTGCTCTGCGGCGACGGCCTGGCGGGCTTCGCGAAGGCGGCCGGCACTGCACTGGGTGGCGGACTCGGCATGGCGGCGATGGGCATCGGGCCGGTCCGGCGGTTGGCGGCCCGCCGTCTGCCGCAGCCTGGACAGGGACCCGACCGAGAGGCGCGCGAGGCCGGGTATTTCGACATCCGGCTGCTGGGCCTGCATCCGACGGATCCGAGCGCGAGTCTGAAGGCGCGGGTGACCGGCGACCGCGACCCGGGCTACGGCTCGACCGCGAAGATGCTCGGCGAAAGCGCCGTCTGCCTCGCCCTCGACGACCTGCGTTCGGGGGGCGGGTGCCTCACGCCCGCTTCGGCGATGGGCAGCGCCCTGTTCGCGCGGCTGCCCGAGAACGCCGGCGTACGCTTCGAGCTCGAGGACTGACGACTCAGTCGAGGTGCGCCCGCACGGCGGCCAGCACCACGTCCGGGCCGGAGCGTCGCTGATAGTTCTCGGCCTGTTCCATCCAGAGCACCGTCCCATCGCGATCGACCAGCAGCGTGGTCGGGACCGGCAACGCCTCGGCGTCGTCGCCCGGCGGGGCGGAGTGGAACCCCTGGTTGCGCAGGCCGAAGGCGTCGGTGACCTTCAGGTCACGATCCGAGAGCATGCGGGCCTGCAGGCCGTGCCCAATGCGTCCCGCACGGATCTTCTCCGGCGTGTCGGTGCAGACGGTGACGATCCGAAAGCCTCGCCGGTCGAGCTCGGGTCGGAGCCCCGGTGCCGATCTCGATGCGTTCCGTCGCTGCGGCGACGAGCATCAGCTGCGCAGTCGCCACCGACCCGGTCGCGCTGGGAAACATCAAGCGACCGACCTGCATTCGTGCGTGCTTCCTTCCCGCTCGTCGTCACGGCGGATTTCTCGACCTCGCACCCAGCTCGGCCTCAGAGCAGCTCCTCGACCTCGATCGCGTCGCTGCCGGCCTCGAGTCGAACGAACGTGCCGTCGCTGCCGATGATGACCGGTCCGTCGTAGACCTCCGCCACACCCTCGAGGAACACCTCGCGGAGCGGCAGGAACGGTAGCGGCGGGACGATGTGGTAGTACAGCAGCATGCCCACCTTCGCATCGCGGGCGATCTCGGCCGCCTCTACGGGCGACGCGTGGTAGTCGAGGATGTCCGTAGTGATCTTCTCGATGTTCGTCCTCTCCGCGCGTCGCGCGGCTCGACCCATCACCTCAACCAGCTGCCGCGCAAGGGCTTCGTGCACGAGCAGGTCGACACCTGCGGCGAAGCGCTGCAGGTTCGCCGATTTCACCGTGTCGCCGCTGATGACGACCGATCGGCCCTTGTAGTCGAAACGGTAGCCGACCGCGGGCTCCACCGGTGTGTGGTCCACCAGAAAAGCGGTGATCTCGACGCCATCGTTCTCGAGAACGACGCGGCCCTCGCCATCTCCGGGAAGAGGAAAGGGACGTGCCTCGCCGCCCGCACCGCTGCTGGGAACGACTTGGGGCCCGTGGTGGGCAACGCGGTAGGTGGCGTCTTGCCTGTACGCCCGATTGAAGCCGTCGACGACCTCCTCGACACCGGGCGGACCGTAGACCGGCGTGGGGGTGTCGGCGCTGCCGCCGGCCCAACGCTGCAGCATCATCTCGCCCAATCCGTCGATGTGATCGGAATGAAAGTGGGTCAAGAGGATCGCATCGATGCGCCCCTGGGGTATACGCATCACGCCGAGCGTACGAGAGGACCCGGAGCCGCTGTCGACGATGTAGAGCTGGTCGCCGGCGATCACCGCCACACACGGGCCGGAGCGCTGCGGATCGGGCAGCGGCGAACCGGCTCCGCAGAGAACGACGTGCAGGCCATCCGGGAGATCGGTCAGCAGCCCACCGTCGATAGTCCGCGTCACCACCCGCTCCATGAAGCGCAACGTGATCGGCCGCCGAAAGAGATAGAGAAGGGACACGCCGATCAACAGGACGACGACAATGCCCAGGGCGATTCTCTTCATGGTTCCCCTCTCCTCATCCGAGGTTGGATGA
>CAWKPA010000007.1:0-57495 GCA_963851365.1 uncultured delta proteobacterium
TCCCGCCGCCACGGCGGCGTCACCCCTGGGATTGCTCCTCGAACAGTTCGACGTCGAGCGCCAGGCTCTGCAGTTCCTTCACCATGACGTTGAACGACTCCGGCAGGCCGGGTTCGAGCACGTTCTCGCCCTTGACGATGGCCTCGTACATCCGCGTCCGGCCGGCCACGTCATCCGACTTGACGGTGAGCATCTCCTGCAGGGTGTAGGCTGCACCGTATGCCTCGAGCGCCCACACCTCCATCTCCCCGAGGCGCTGACCGCCGAACTGGGCCTTGCCGCCCAGGGGCTGCTGCGTCACCAGCGAGTAGGGGCCCGTGGATCGGGCGTGGATCTTGTCGTCCACCAGATGATGGAGCTTCATCATGTACATGACGCCGACGGTCACCTCGTGCGCGAAGGGCTGACCCGTGCGGCCGTCGAACAGACGGGTCTGCCCGCTGGCCGGCAGCGAGGCTTTGTCGAGGAGCTGGAATATCTCCTCCTCGGTAGCGCCGTCGAAGACGGGTGACGCCACGTGGATGCTGCGCGCCGCCTTCTGCGCCAGCTTGAGGACGTCGGCGTCATCGAGGGCCTCGATGAACTCGCCGAGCTCCTTCGGGGCGAAGATGCCCTTGAGCGTCTGCCGCAGCTTCCCGGCGTCGGGGCGGCCGTGCTCCTCGAACTCCTGGCGGATCTGCCGGGACAGCTCCCGGACCGCCCACCCGAGATGGGTCTCCAGGATCTGCCCGACGTTCATGCGACTCGGCACGCCCAGCGGATTCAGCACGATGTCCACCGGCGTCCCGTCCTCGAGGTACGGCATGTCCTCTTCGGGCAGAATGCGGGACAGCACACCCTTGTTGCCGTGACGCCCGGCCATCTTGTCGCCCACCTGGAGCTTGCGCTTGATGGCGATGAACACCTTCACCATCTTGATCACGCCCGGCGGCAGCTCGTCACCACCCTTCAGGCGCTCGATCTTGTCGTTGAAGAGGCTCTTGATGGCCTCGGTCTGCTCGAGCATGCCGTCGACGACACGGGAGAGCTCGTTCTCGGCTTTGTCGTCGCCGATCTTGATGTCCCCCCAGTACGCAGCGGGAACCTGGTCGAGAACCTCCGGGGTGATCTCGACGCCCTTCTGGAGCAACACCTTGCGCGTGTCATCGGTGAGGCGTGCGCTGACGATCTTCCCCTGCAGCAACTCCCGAACCGTCTGCTGGGTGCTTTCCCGGATGATCCGGATCTCGTCGTGCTGGTCCTTGCGGAGCTTCTGGACCTCCTCCTCCTCGATGATGCGCGAGCGGTCGTCCTTTTGGATGCCCTTGCGCGAGAACACCCTGGCATTGATGACGGTGCCTTCGACGCCCGGCGGGACGCGCAGGCTGGTGTCCCGGACTTCGCCCGCCTTCTCACCGAAGATGGCACGGAGCAGCTTCTCCTCCGGCGAGAGCTGCGTCTCCCCTTTGGGCGTGATTTTGCCCACCAGGATGTCGCCCGGCTTCACCTCGGCGCCGATGCGGATGATGCCGGACTCGTCGAGGTCCTTCAGCGCCTCGTCTCCCACGTTCGGGATGTCGCGGGTGATCTCCTCCGGACCGAGCTTGGTGTCACGAGCGACGCACTCGAATTCCTCGATGTGGATCGAGGTGAAGAAGTCGTGCTTCACGACCCGCTCGGAAATGAGGATGGAGTCCTCGAAGTTGTACCCACCCCACGGCATGAAGGCGACGAGAACGTTTCGCCCGAGCGCCAGTTCGCCCATGTCGGTGGACGGACCGTCGGCGATGACGTCCCCCGCCCGCACGCGGTCCCCCACCACGACGATGGGCCGCTGGTTGATACAGGTGTTCTGGTTCGAGCGCTGGTACTTGATCAGGTTGTAGATGTCGACGCCGGGGTCGCGGCCATCGGTGGACGGGGTGTCCACCCGCACCACGATGCGCTGCGCGTCGACCTGCTCGACGACACCGTCGCGCCGGGCCACCACCGTGACACCCGAATCGCGCGCGACCACGGGCTCCATGCCGGTTCCCACCAACGGCGCCTCGGTACGGAGCAGCGGCACCGCCTGGCGCTGCATGTTGGAGCCCATCAGGGCGCGGTTGGCGTCGTCGTTCTCGAGGAAGGGGATGAGTCGGCCGCCACCGACACCAGCTGGTTCGGCGACACGTCCATGAATTCGATCTGCTCGGGACGCACCATGGTGAACTCGCCCCCGATGCGGGCGGATACCAGGTCGTTGACGAACACGCCCTTGGCGTCGATCGGCGCGTTTGCCTGCGCGATCGTGTGTTCCTCTTCCTCCAGAGCGGAGAGGTAGCTGATCTCCTCGGTGACCCGCCCCTCCTTCACGCGCCGGTACGGGGTCTCCACGAACCCGAAATCGTTCACCCGCGCATAGGTGGAGAGGGAGGCGATCAGCCCGATGTTCGGGCCTTCCGGCGTCTCGATGGGGCAGACGCGCCCGTAGTGCGTCGGATGGACGTCACGCACCTCGAAGCCGGCGCGCTCGCGCGTGAGGCCCCCGGGCCCGAGCGCGGAGAGACGCCGCTTGTGCGTGATCTCCGACAGCGGGTTCGTCTGGTCCATGAACTGCGAGAGCTGCGAGGACCCGAAGAACTCCTTGATGACCGCGGACACCGGCTTGTAGTTGATGAGCTCCTGCGGCATCAGCGTTTCGATGTCCTGGAGGCTCATGCGCTCCTTGATGGCGCGTTCCATCCGCACGAGCCCGATGCGGTACTGGTTCTCCACCAGCTCGCCCACGGCGCGCACGCGGCGATTGCCGAGGTGATCGATGTCGTCCACCTGGCCGTTGCCGTTCTTGAGCTCGATCAGGTAGCGCACCACTTCGAGGATGTCCTCGCGGCGTAGCGTGCCCTGCTCGAGCGGCGCACTCAGCTTGAGCTTGTGGTTGAGCTTCAACCGGCCGACTCGCGACAGATCGTAGCGCTCGGGATTGAAGAAGAGATTGTTGAAGAAGGTGGTGGCCGTTTCGGGCGTGGGCGGATCGCCGGGGCGCAGCCGCCGGTAGATCTCGAGCACCGCCTCCTGGGGATCCGCGATCTTGTCCTGGAGCAGGGTATTGCGCAGCGCAGGCCCGATGTGCGTGTCGTCGAGGAAGAGAACCTCGATGCGCTCGACGCCGCGCTGACGCAGCACCTCGAGCTTCTCCTCGGTGATCTCCTCGTTGCACGCGAGCAGCACCTCGCCGCTCTTCGCGTCCGTGACGTCGTGGGCGGACACGCGACCGAGCACCTCCTCGACCGTGATCGGGATGTGCTCGATACCCGCCTGCTCCATCTGGCGCAGGCTGAGTTTCGTGAACTTGCGGCCCTCCTTCACGATCAATTCGTTCGAGCTGGGGTGGCGCACGTCGCGCGTGGCCTTGGCGCCCACCAGATGCTCGGGCTGGAAAACCTTGGCCGCCTTCCTCCCGTCGAGGACGATGGTGTCCTTGCGGTAGAAATAGTTGAGGATGTCCTCGGTGGTCATCTGCAGCGCGCGCAGGACTACCGTGGCGTGGAACTTGCGCCGCCGGTCGATGCGGACGAACAAGATGTCCTTCGGATCGAATTCGAAATCGATCCACGACCCGCGATACGGGATGATGCGCGCCGAGTAGAGGAGCTTGCCGCTGGCGTGGGTCTTCCCCTTGTCGTGGTCGAAGAATACGCCGGGCGACCGGTGGAGCTGCGACACGATCACGCGCTCGGTACCGTTCACCATGAACGTGCCATGACGGGTCATGAGCGGGATCTCGCCGAAGTAGACTTCCTGCTCCTTGACGTTCTTGATCGACCGCGCGCCGCTTTCGGGATCGACGTCCCAGATGACGAGCTGCACCGTCACCTTGAGGGGCGCCGCGAAGGTCATACCGCGCTGATGGCACTCGTCGACGTCGTACTTCGGCTCGCCGAGCGTGTACGAGACGAACTCGAGCGAGGCGGTCTCGTTGAAATCCTTGATCGGAAAGACCGATTTGAATACCGCCTGCAGCCCCTGGTCCTTGCGCTGCTCCATCGTGAGGTCGCGCTGGAGGAATTCGTCGTAGGACCGCTTCTGGATGTCGATCAGGTTGGGGAACTCGACGATCTTCCTGATGCGTCCGAACGTTCGCCGAAAGCGCAGATTGTTGGGAACGCGGGACACCGAACCCGCCGGGTCACTCATCGTTGCTCCTGTCACCCCTGTTCGTGTGAGCCGTCAGGTGAGTTGAACGGTCTTCGATCCGCCTCACTTGAGCTCGACCGTTCCCCCGGCTTCCTCGAGCTTCGCCTTCATGGCATCCGCTTCCGCCTTCGGAATGTTCTCCTTGACGGGCTTCGGCGCGCCGTCGACCAGGTCCTTGGCCTCCTTGAGACCGAGACCGGTGAGCTCGCGCACCACCTTGATGACCTGAATCTTCTTGTCTCCGGAACCGGTCAGGACGACGGTGAAGTCCTCCTTCTCGACCGCCGCCGCCCCGGCCGCCGGCGCCCCGCCGACCGCCGCGATGGCCACCGGCGCGGCCGCCGACACGCCCAGCTCTGTCTCGAGCTCCTTCACGAGGGCGGCTGCGTCCATCAGGCTCATGTTCTTGAGGAAATCCTTCACCTGTTCCCGGGTTACTTCCATTGTCCTGGCTCTCCTTCAGGGATACGTCGAGTTGGTGGCACGCGGTCAGCGAGCCACCGGACACGCGTGGTCAGGGTTGTTCGGTGGGTTCCCGCGATGCCGACCCACCGCCGGCGCGCTTCCCCAGTGCATCGACCAGACGCGCCAGCTGGGCGCCCGGCTCGTTCAACGTCCGCAGCAGCTGTGACGCCGGCGCCTGCAGCACGCCGAGCAACTGCGCCAGCACGACCTCGCGCGGCGGCAGGGCGGCAAGCGCCTTCACTTCGTCCGCCGGCAGAACCGCCCCGTCGAGGACGGCGCCCTTGATCTCGAGCTTCGGCAATTCCTCCGCGAGCTTGACGGCGACCTTGGCCATCGCGATCGGATCCTGGAAGCCGATCAGCAGCGCGAGCGGTCCCTGCAAGAGCGGGACGACCTGCGCCTCACCAGTCGCCCCCTCGACGGCGCGCTTGGCGAGACGGTTCTTCGCGACACGACACTGGCCATCGGCCTCGCGAACCGCCTTGCGGAGGCGGTTCATTTGCCCCGCGGTGAGCCCCCGGTACTCCGCCAACACGGTGACGCTGGCACGCGAGAACTCCTCCCGCAGCGTTCCGACGCTCTCGATCTTCTCTGCGCGATTCATGTCGTTCCTCTGGAGGCTCAGGCGGCCGCCGCACCGGCACGCGCCGCCAGCGGATCAACGCGGACGGACGGCCCCATCGTGGTCGTAATGGCGATGGACTGCACGTACTGCCCCTTCGCGGCAGCCGGCTTCGCCCGCTGGAGGCTGGTGATCAGCGCCTGGAGGTTCTCGAGGAGCTTGTCGGCGCCGAAGCTGCGTTTGCCCACCGACACGTGAACGATACCCGCCTTGTCGACGCGGAACTCCACCTTGCCGGCCTTCACCTCGCGCACCGCCTTGGCGACGTCGAACGTGACCGTGCCCACCTTCGGATTGGGCATCAGCCCCCGCGGACCGAGCACCTTCCCGAGGCGCCCGACCTGCCCCATCATGTCGGGCGTGGCGATCGCGGTGTCGAACTCGAGCCACTGCTCATCCTGGATCTTCTTGACCAGGTCGTCGGCACCGACGTGATCCGCGCCCGCCTCCTCGGCCTCCCGCGCCTTCTCCCCCTTCGCGAAGACGAGGACCCGCGTGCTGCGCCCGGTGCCGTGCGGCAGCACCACGGTGCCGCGGACGTTCTGATCGGCCTGGCGGGGGTCCACCCCGAGCCGTACGGCGATCTCGACCGACTCGTCGAACTTGGCCTCGCCGCCGGCGCCGAGAAGCACCCGCACCGCCTCCTCGATGGAATGGCGGCGCGCCTGGTCGATGGTGGCCGCCGCCGTCCGATACCGCTTGCTGTGCTTCGCCATCTGCTCACACCACCTCGATGCCGAGACTCCGGGCCGTGCCCTCGACCGTGCGCATGGCGGCCGCAACGTCGGCCGCGGTCAGGTCGGGCATCTTCAACCGCGCGATCTCCTCTACCTGCCCCCGCGTCACCTGGCCGACTTTCGTCTTGCCCGGCTCCTTCGAGCCCTTGTCGAGCCCCGCCGCCCGCTTCAGCAGGATCGAAGCGGGCGGAGTCTTCGTGACGAACGTGAACGAGCGATCCGCGTAGACGGTGATCACGACCGGGATGATCAACCCGGCCTGCCCCTGCGTCTGGGCGTTGAACGCTTTGCAGAACTCCATGATGTTCACGCCGCGCTGTCCGAGCGCCGGACCGACCGGCGGGCTCGGGTTGGCGGCCCCGGCCGGGATCTGGAGCTTGATTTCTGCGACGACCTTTTTTGCCATTGCTGTCCCGTCTCCACTGCCCCGTGGGGCGTCAGGCCTTCTCGACCTGGACGAAGTCCAGCTCGACCGGGGTGGCGCGCCCGAAAATGCTGATCAGGACCCGGAGCTTGCCCTTCTCGGGTTTCACTTCCTCGACGACCCCGTTGAAATCCTGGAACGGCCCATCGATCACCTTCACCTGCTCGCCCTGCTCGAACAGCACCTTGGGCTTCGGCTTGACCGCGCCCTCTTCCATCTGATGCGTGATCTCGCGCACCTCTGATTCGGAGATCGGCGGGATGGAATCGGGGTCGGTCGCCCCGCCGAGGAACCCCGTGACCTTCGGCGTGGACTTCACGATGTGCCAGGTCTCGTTGTTCAGGTGCATGTTGACGAGGATGTAGCCGGGGAAGAACTTCCGCGAGGACGTCTTCTTCTTGCCCTTCACCAGCTCGACCACCTTCTCCGAGGGCACCGAGATCTCGCCGAAGGAATCGGGGTTGGGCAGGCTCCGGATGCGCTCCTCGAGCGACGCTTTCACCTTGTGCTCGTAGCCGGAGTACGTGTGAACCACGTACCACTGGCGGTCCGATACCGCCGACATCAGCTGAGCACCCGCTGGATCAGCATCTGGAAGAACAGGTCGATGACGCCAAGGTAGATCGCGACGACCGCCACGCCGATGACCACGGCGATCGTGGCCGCGCGCGTTTCGTCGCGACTCGGCCAATTCACCTTTTTCAGCTCGGCCCAGCACTCCTCGAGGAATCGACGGGAGCGCTCGATCGGCTGCTGGAAAGTCTCGCGTGTGCTCATCGGAAATGTCTCGAGGACGGGCCAGGCAGGGCTCGAACCTGCAACCCCCGGATTTGGAGTCCGGTGCTCTACCAATTAGAGCTACTGACCCCTAGGCGCCGGGGCGGGGCGATCAAACCTTACCCTCCCGGTGCACCACGTGGCTGCGACAGAAGGGGCAGTACTTGCGGAACGCGAGCTTCTCCGTGGTCTTCTTCTTGTTCTTGGTACTGGTGTAGTTCTTGCGCTTGCAGCCTTCACACACCAGGGAAATCAGATCGCGCATCGTGTGAGACCTCTAGTGAGCACCCTGTAGGCTTGGTGGCCCGGCGAGCCCACGACCGGATTCGAACCGGTGACCTCTTCCTTACCAAGGAAGTGCTCTACCGCCTGAGCTACGTGGGCACAGGACGCGACGAGCGGGAGACGGGAATCGAACCCGCGACCCCGAGCTTGGAAGGCTCGTGCTCTGCCAACTGAGCTACTCCCGCGTTTCCGGGTGCGCGGCTCCGGATGATGGAGAGGGGAGGATTCGAACCTCCGAAGGCGTACGCCGGCAGATTTACAGTCTGCTCCCTTTGGCCGCTCGGGCACCTCTCCGTGACCCGTGCCGAGGACTGGACGCGTGGAGCCGATGGTCGGAGTCGAACCGACGACCTGCTGATTACAAGTCAGCTGCTCTACCTCCTGAGCTACATCGGCGGGCGGCACCGGGTTCCCGCAGGCGCGCCGTCTGTCTGTCGAAGAAGTAAGAATTTGTCGATTCCTGGAGCGAAGGCCCGCAGGGCACACCGTTGCCGGTACTTCGCGCGACGGACATCCCCCGGAACCGGATGAAGCAGAGGGTGTTAACATCACCCCCCGAGCCTGTCAACAAAAGCTAACGGCGGCGGGCGATTATCGCACCTGCCCAGCCCGCCGGCGCAGCTCGAACAGGGCGACCGCCGTCGCCACCGAGACATTGAGCGACTCGACCCCGGGCGCCATGGGAATCCGGCCGTCGAAATCGCAGGTACGGCTGACCAGAGGGCGCAGGCCCCCCCCCTCCCCCCCGACGACCAAGGCGATACGGTCCGGCAAGGAGAGCGCGTAGACGCTCTGGGTCGCCTCGGGGGAGAGCCCCAAGAGCCAGAAGCCCGCGTCCCGCACCTGGAGCATCGCCCGCACCAGGTTTGGCACCCGGGCGATGCGCAGGCCAAAGGCGGTCCCCGCCGACGCCGACACCACCACGGGCGTGACCCCGACGGACCGGTCCTGCGCCACGACCACCCCTCCAACACCCACGGCTCGCGCCGAGCGCAGAATGGCGCCGAAGTTCCCGGGGTCCTGGACCCCGTCGAGCACCAGGAGGAGGTCCGACGCCGTGCCGGTGACGGCCTCGAGAGTCTCGTAGCGAAACGGCGGAACCTGGGCGACCACGCCCTGATGACCGGGCCCTCCGGCCAGGCGATCGAGCGTCGTCCGGTCGCCGTCCTCGGCGCGGACCCCCTGGCGGGCAGCTTCCGTGAGCAGTTCGCTCCGCCGCGGCCCCGGGCCCACCACCAGACGCAACAGGGGGGCCCTGCTGCGAAGCAGCTCCAGGACCACGTTCGCACCCGCCACCACCAGCGGGCCTTCGGTTGTTCGTCTGGGTCGCATTGGCTACAAGCGCTTCGCCCCCCCCATGGGGAAGATCCTCCACCGCTACGTCTTCCGCGAGATCCTGACGCCGTTCCTGCTCGGCCTCGTCGTCTTCACGTTCGTCCTTCTGATCACCCGCCTGTTGAAGCTCATCGAGCTGGTGGTCAACCGTGGCCTCCCACCGACCCAGATACTCCGCCTGCTCGGCTACCTGATGCCGGCCTTCATGGAGGTCACGGTCCCGATGGCCATGCTGCTCGCCATCTTGATCGCCTTTGGTCGGCTGTCGGCCGATTCCGAGATCGTCGCCATGCGGAGTTCGGGTCTGAGCCTCTATCAGATCATGCCGCCGATCGCCCTCTTCGTCGGGATCGCCACCCTCGTGACCGGCGCCCTCGCGATGTGGGTCAGGCCCGAAGCCAATGCCGAGCTCAAGCGTTCCCTGTGGGAAATCGCGCGCACGCGGGCGACCGCCGGACTCAAGCCACAGGTCTTCAACGACGAGTTCCCTGGCCTGGTGATCTACGCCGAACAAATCGACAACCGCACGGACCACCTGATCCACGTCCTCATCTCCGACGAGCGCGACCCCACGAAACGCAACACCGTGTTCGCGCGGGACGGATACATGGTCTCCGACAACGAAGCGCAGACCGTGACGTTGCGTCTCTACGGCGGCACGATTCACAGCCAGAACGCCGGCGAACGCGCCAGCGACTACCAGACCGATTTCGAGTCGTACGACGTGAACCTCGATCTCCACGAGAACCTCGATGGGCGGGCATCGAAACCCCAGGACCCGCAGGAACTGACGCTCCCGGCGCTCTGGTCGCTGCTGCAGCGACAGCGCGCGGACGGCGACGTGCCTCCCGCGACACTGGTTGAACTGCACCGCCGGTTCGCGATCCCGTTCGCCTGCGTCGTGTTCGGACTGGTCGCGGTGCCCCTCGGCATCGCCCCGGCCCGCACGGTGCGCGCCCGCGGGTTCTCGATCAGCCTGGCCGTGATCTTCGCCTACTATATCCTGCTCTCCGCCGGCCAGGGGCTGGCGGAACAAGGCACGGTGCCACCGTGGTTGGGCCTCTGGGCTCCAAATCTCCTCTTCGGAGGCCTCGGCGCCCTGCTGCTGCGCCAAGCGGCCCGCGAGCAGACGCTGCCCGAACTCGTCGCGCGCGCCCGTCCCGCGCGGCGCACCAGAACGGCGACATGACCCGCCGCCGTCTGGTGCTGCCGATCCTCGGCCGGCACATCGCTCTCGAGTTCCTGCGCACGTTCGCCCTCACCATGCTGGCATTCGTGGCCATCTACCTGCTCGCCGATTTCTTCGACCGCTTCGACAGCTTCTTGCAGCATGACGCCTCCGCGAGCGCGATCGTCCGGTTGTTCTTGTACCGCATCCCTCTGGTCATGACCCAGGTGGCGCCACTCGCCGTGCTCGCCGGCGGGCTCATCGGCCTCGGACTCCTGGCACGCCACAACGAGTTCGTCGCCATGCGTGCCTGCGGCATCAGCGTCTGGCAGGTGCTGACGCCGCTCGCGGTTCTTGCTGCCCTCATTTCGGTTACGACCTTCTTCTGGAACGAAACCGTCGTGCCGGCGAGTGCGCGGCGCTGGCACCACGTGTGGGGCAAGGAGATCAAGCAGAAGTCCGGCTCCGGCGTCTTCACCGGACGCGAGTTCTGGTACCACGGCGGTGCTGGCTTCTATAACGTGGACCGGGTCGTGCCCCGGCGGCGACAGTTGATCGGCCTCACGGTCTACCAACTGGGCCCGGACTTCCGGCCGGCCCGCGTCGTGCGCGCCCGCTCGGCAACGTGGACTGGCAAAGAGTGGGCGCTCGAGGCACCCCGTACGCTCCATTTCGACACGACCCCGAGCCACGAGGAGATCGGCGTTCCGCCAGGATTCCGGCTCCCCGAGACGCTCGACGACTTCCGTGTCGTATCGGTGGAGGCAGAGGAGTTCAGCTACCGTATGCTGCGCGATCAAATCGCCAGCCTGCAGGCCAAGGGAGTCGACGCGTCCGAAAGCTGGGTCGATCTCCACCTGAAACTGGCATTGCCGGCGGCCAGCCTGGTGCTGATGCTCGTCGCCGTCCCGCTCGCGGCGCGCGGCACGCGCGTCTCGAGCCTCCCGGCGGCGGTGGGCAGCGGATTCGTGCTCGGCTTCGCGTATTTCATCATCCTGGCGTTTGCCCGAGCGCTCGGGCAAACGGGCGCACTGCCCCCGCTGCTGGCCGCGTGGGCGTCGAATCTGCTGTTCGTGCTGATCGGGATATACAACCTGCTCGGCGCGGATTGACCGCCCGCCTGCCTCACGGCACCAGCGCGGGCGCAAGGAGACCGGTGGTCTCGGGTAGGCCCAGCAGGACGTTCAGACACTGCACGCCCTGACCCGCCGCGCCCTTGCCCAGGTTGTCGATGGCCGTCATCAGCACCGCGCGGCCAGTCGGGGCGTCCCAGTGCCATCCGATGGCGCACCGGTTGGTGCCCCGCACCTCACGCAGTTCCGGAGGCTGCGCCCCGCGCAGCACGACGAACGGCTCCGCACCGTAGGCGTGCTCGTACAACTCGCCGAGCGCGACGCCGTGGCCGGCGTCGAGCGCGACGTACATGGTGCTCAGTATACCGCGGCTCACTGGCAGGAGGTGGGGGACGAACAAGCACCCCGCGCGCGCGCCGGCCCGGCGCAGCTCCTGCTCGATCTCCGGACCGTGCCGATGCGCCCCGACACCGTACGGCCGGAAATTCTCGTTCACCTCCGCAAAGAGCTGCTCGACCTTGGCAGCCCGACCGGCGCCCGTCGTGCCGGACTTCGCGTCGATCATGATCGGCTGGTCGAGCAACCCGGCTCGCGCGAGCGGGGCAAGGCCCAGCAACGCTCCCGTCGGATAGCACCCCGGGACCGCCACCAGCCGCGCTCCGACCAGCGCCTCGCGGTGCAGCTCGGGTAGCCCGTAGACGGCCTCCTCCAACAACTCGGGCGCCGGATGCGATCCGTACCACCGCGCGTATACCTCCGGGGCTCGCAACCGAAAGTCGGCCGACATGTCGAGAACGCGACGGCCATCCGCCAGGATATCCCGAACGAGCGGGGCCGACGCCCCATGCGGCAGCGCGCAGAACACCAGCTCCGCGTTGCAGGCGCGCCAGTCCTCGGGAGCGCCCAGCGGCTGGTCGGCGACGCCTCCGAGGAACGGGTATACCTCGGATGCCCGTCGTCCACGGTGCTGCTCCGACGACAGGAAAACGATCTCGACGGCGGGGTGCCGGATGAGCAGGCGAATCAGCTCGACACCCACGTAGCCCGTCGCACCGAGGACCGCGACTGGCGTCCGGCGCGCAGAGGACTGACCGGTACCCCCAGAGGGCATCATCCGAACCGTCTACGCGACGCACCCACCGCGCGCAACGCGCGGGCGATCCGCGGACGCGGCCGGCGCCTGCTCAGCGCTTCGAGTACTGCGGCCGCTTGCGAGCCTTGTGCCGCCCGTACTTCTTGCGCTCGACCTTCCGCGAATCACGGGTAATGAACCCCGCCTTCTTCAGCGTGGGCCGCAGCTCGGCATCGAGTTCCAGGAGCGCGCGCGTGATCCCGTGGCGGATGGCGACGGCTTGCGCGCTCACGCCACCTCCGCGCACATTCACGTCGACCTGATACTTGCCACCCGTTTCGGTGACGTCGAAGGGCTGGCGGATGATCATGCGCGCGGTCTCGCGCCCGAAATACTCGTCGGCCGGACGCCGGTTCACAACGATCTGCCCGTCCCCCGGACGCAGGCGCACGCGCGCGACTGCCGTCTTGCGTTTGCCCGTTCCCAGGAACGCCCCGGTCGAGTCTCGGTTGGTATCGGCACTCATCGTCGATCTACCTGTCGTTCTCTCTCTGCGGGCGCGCTACGCCAGCGGGATTGGCTTCTGCGCCCGATGCGGATGGTCCGGCCCGGCATACACCTTGAGCTTCGTAGCCAGACGCCGCCCTAGCCGGTTCTTCGGCAGCATCCCCTCGACCGCTTCGCGGAGGACCCGCGTCGGCTGCCTGTCGAGGACGTCCTGCGCGGTTTGCCTCCGGATGCCGCCCGGGTAGCCGGAGTGCCGGAAGTACTCCTTGTCCGCGAGCTTCGCACCCGTGAGCCGCACCCCCCGCGCGTTGATGACGACGACGAAGTCTCCCGCATCGAGATGCGGCGAGAATCGCGGCGTGTGTTTGCCACGCAACACCGTCGCGATCCGGGTGGCGAGCCTGCCGAGCACCTGGCCTTGGGCGTCGGCGATGTACCACCGCCGGCCGGCGCGGGCCGCTTCGGTGGAGAGGTTCCGTGTGGTGTGCGTGATCGGCATCGTTGGACTCTGGAGAAAAATGACGGGGCCGACGAGACTCGAACTCGCGACCTCCGGCGTGACAGGCCGGCGTTCTAACCGACTGAACTACGACCCCGTGGTACCCGGACGAGAGCCAGCGTAGCTACCCTACATCGCACCCGCTTGCAATCCCGAAGCGCATGGGGGCCAATATGACTCGCCCCCGCTTGTGATGACACTGGGGACGGCCGGCGGACCGCCACGACAGCGCTCCCTGCCCCGCAGCTCCGGCCAGGTGTTCGTCGACCCACCGAGTGGGCGGTACTGGGATCGAACCAGTGGCCCTCGCCTTGTAAGGGCGATGCTCTGCCGCTGAGCTAACCGCCCGCAGGGGCGAATCCCCTACTTGAGCTCGTCCTTCAGCGACTTGCCGGCCTTGAACTTCGCCGACTTCGACGCGGGAATGTCGATGGCCTCGCCCGTCTTCGGGTTCCGGCCCGTGCGCGCCTTCCGCTCGGAGACCGCGAAAGTCCCGAACCCAGATACGTTCACCTTGTCGCCATTTCGCAGTGCCTGGATGATATCCTCGAACACCAGGTTCACGGCGCGCTCGGCCTGACCCTTCGGAAGGTCGAGCTTGGCGGCGACGGATTCGATCAAGTCGGCCTTGGTCATCGCCCCTCCCCTCTCAAACAAGGCGGCCGCTTTAGCAACCCGGCCCGCGCGCTGTCAATGCGTCACGACGTCGGAGCCCGACGTCACGACGGGCTTTTCGAAGGCCGGCGCCTCGGCTGCCACGATCTCGGCAGGCGTCTCTACTGGCTTTCGGAGGTAGGCTTCGGGGTCCTCGAGCACCAGCGCCTTCCGCAGCACTTGGTCCATGTGGGCGACCGGCTCGATGGTGACCGTCTTCAGGATCACCGCCGGGATGTCCCGGATGTCCTTCTCGTTCTCCACCGGGATCAGGATGCGCTTGATGCCGCCGCGATGTGCGGCAAGCACCTTCTCTTTGAGACCACCAATGGGAAGGACGAAGCCCCGCAACGTCACCTCCCCGGTCATCGCGAGATCATGCCGGACGGGGATCCGAGTGAGCGCCGAGACGAGGGCGGTCGCCATGGTGATGCCCGCAGATGGGCCGTCCTTCGGGATCGCGCCCTCCGGGACGTGAATGTGAATGTCGAGCTTCTGGTAGAAATCCCGTTCGAGTCCGAGCTCCTCGGCGCGGGACCGCACATACGACAGGGCCGCCTGCGCCGACTCCTGCATCACCTCGCCCAGCCGCCCGGTGATCATGAGCTTGCCCTTGCCCGGCAGCACCTGCACCTCGGTGGCGAGAAGCTCGCCCCCGAGATCCGTCCACGCCAGCCCGGTAGCGACCCCGACCTTCTGCTCGACCTCTGCCTTCCCGAAGCGGTAGTGCGGGGGTCCCAGGAAGGGCAGCAGGGACTTCGTGGTAACGCGAATGTGGGCGTTCCGGTCCTTCTTCACGACCTCGACGGCGACCTTCCGGCACACCGCTGCGAGCTCTCGCTCGAGGCCGCGGACACCAGCCTCCTTGGTGTAGTGCCGAATCAGCGACGACACCGCGTTGTCGGTGAACGTGATGTTCGCCTCGGTCAGGCCGTTCGCCTCCCGCTGCTTCGGGATGAGGTAGCGCTTGGCGATGTTCAGCTTCTCGAGTTCCGTGTAGCCCGCGATCCGGATGATCTCCATGCGATCCTGGAGAGGCCGGGGAATGCGCTCGAGCGTGTTCGCGGTGGTGATGAACATCACCTTCGACAGGTCATAGTCGACGTCGAGGTAGTGGTCGTTGAACGCGTTGTTCTGCTCGGGGTCGAGCACTTCCAGGAGCGCCGAGGAGGGGTCGCCCCGGAAGTCCGTCGACATCTTATCGACCTCGTCGAGCAGGAAGACCGGATTGCCGGAGCCCGCCTTCTTCATCGACTGGATGATCTTGCCGGGGAGGGCCCCGATGTAGGTGCGTCGATGGCCGCGAATCTCCGCCTCGTCGCGCACACCGCCCAGCGACACCCGAACGAATTTTCGTCCCGTGCAGCGGGCGATCGACTTGCCGAGGGACGTCTTGCCCACGCCGGGAGGACCGACCAGGCACAGGATGGGGCCGCGCAGATGACCTACGAGGCTCTGCACGGCCAGGTACTCGAGGATGCGCTGCTTCACTTTCTCGAGCCCGTAGTGGTCCTCTTCGAGCACCGCTTCGGCGCCGCCGATGTCGAGCTTGTCCTCCGTATAGTCCTGCCACGGCAACGAGATGATCCAGTCGATGTAGTTCCGGACGACCGTGGCCTCCGCCGACATCGGCGACATCATCTTGAGCTTCTTCAGCTCCTTCTCGGCCTTCTCCCGCGCCTCCGCCGACATCTTCTTCTGGCGGATCTTCTCCTCGAGCTCCTGAATCTCGTTCTTGAATTCGTCCTTCTCGCCGAGCTCCTTCTGGATGGCGCGCATCTGCTCGTTGAGGTAGTACTCCTTCTGGGTCTTCTCCATCTGTTTCTTGACCCGGGAGCGGATGCGCTTCTCGACCTCGAGGATCTCGATCTCGGATCGCATGAAGCCGAGAACCTTTTCGAGGCGCTCGGCCGGCTGCAGCAACTCGAGCAGCGTCTGCTTCTCCTCGAGCTTGATGCCGAGATGGGCGACGATCGTATCCGCCAATCGTGCCGGCTCGTCGATGGACGAGACCGACATGATCATCTCCGGCGGAATCTTCTTGTTGAGCTTGACGTAGTTCTCGAAGGTGGAATTGACGCTGCGGACGAGCGCCTCGACCTCCGTGGTCTTGTCGCACTGCTCCTCGATGGGCTCGGCGTCGATCATGAAACAGTCGCCGTGCTCGACGTAGCGAACGATGCGGGCCCGCTGCTTGCCCTCGACCAGCACCTTGACGGTGCCATCGGGCAGGCGGAGTAGCTGGACGACCGTGCCCAGGGTGCCGACGCGGTAGATGTCTTCCTCGGCGGGCTCGTTCGTCTTGGCGTCCTTCTGTGCCGCCAAGAGAATGGGCTTCTGCTTGTTGACCGCCTCTTCGAGCGCGCGGATCGACTTCTGTCGCCCGACGAACAGCGGCACCACCATGTGGGGAAACACGATGATGTCGCGCAGCGGCAGGAGCGGGACCCGCTGCTCGTTGCCTTCCGGCGGACCGTTCGGGTCTCGCTTGTCGTTCCGAAACAGCATGCAGACCTTTCTCCGTGGAGCGGTCGATCGTGAGCGGCCCCGTGCCGGGGTCTCGCGCTCAGGCCGTTTCGGCGGCCTTCTGGTACAGGACGATCGGCTGCTCCCGGTTGGTCACGACCTCCTCCGAGATCAGGACCTCCTTGATGTTGGGCTGGCAGGGGATGTCGTACATCACGTCGAGCATGATGTTCTCCATGATCGCCCGCAGCCCTCGCGCACCCGACTTGCGCTTGAGCGCCTCGCGCGCGATCGCGCCGAGTGCTCCGTCGGTGAAGCGCAAGTGGACGCCCTCCATCTCGAACAGCTTCTGATACTGCCTGCGTGAGCGCATTCTTCGGTTCGCGCAGGATCCGCACCAGCGCCTGCTCGTCGAGCTCCTGGAGCGTCGCGATGACCGGAAGACGGCCGACGAACTCCGGGATCAGCCCGAACTTGAGGAGGTCCTCGGTCTGGACCTCCTCGAGCAGCGCGCCCATGCCGCGATCCTCGCGCCGCCGCACGTCGGCGCCGAACCCCATGGCCTTCACCCCGATGCGGCGGCGGATCAGGTCGTCGAGTCCGACGAACGCGCCGCCACAGATGAACAGGATGTTTGTGGTGTCGACCTGGAGGAATTCCTGCTGGGGGTGCTTCCGGCCGCCCTTCGGCGGCACGCTGGCCGTGGTGCCCTCGATGATCTTCAGCAGAGCCTGCTGCACGCCCTCGCCCGACACGTCGCGCGTGATCGACGGGTTGTCCCCCTTGCGCGCGATCTTGTCGATCTCGTCGATGTAGACGATGCCACGCTGGCACTTCTCGACGTCGTAATCGGCGTTCTGCAGGAGCGACAGGATGATGTTCTCGACATCCTCGCCCACGTAGCCGGCCTCGGTCAGGCTGGTCGCGTCGGCGATCGCGAACGGCACCTGCAGGAACCGCGCGAGCGTCTGCGCGAGCAGCGTCTTGCCCGACCCGGTAGGGCCGATCAGGAGGATATTCGATTTCTGCAGCTCCACATCGCCCGTGACGAGCTGGGAGTCGATGCGCTTGTAGTGGTTGTGGACCGCGACGGCCAGAATCTTCTTGGCCCGCTCCTGCCCGATCACGTACTGGTCGAGCACCTTCTTGATCTCGGACGGCTTCGGCACCGCCGAGGCGGACGTCAGACGCTCTTCCTGGTCGCATTCCTCCGCGATGATGTCGTTGCAGAGATCGATGCACTCGTCGCAGATGTAGACCGTGGGTCCGGCGATGAGCTTGCGCACCTCGTCCTGACTCTTACCGCAAAAGGAGCAGACGAGGTTGCCCGTCCGGTCGTCCCCGTGCTTTGCCATTGACGTCCCCTTAAACCTTCACTTTCCCGGGACGGGTGACGATGACCTCGTCCACCAGGCCGTACTCGACCGACTGCTTTCCGGTCATGAAGAGATCGCGATCGGTGTCCTTCTCGATCTTCTTGAGGCTCTGCCCGGTGTGCCTCACCAGGATGTTGTTCATCTGCTCCCGCAGCCGAAGGATCTCGCGCGCCTGGATGTCGATGTCGGTCGCCTGCCCTTGGACGCCGCCCAGCGGCTGGTGGATCATGATCCGGGCATGCGGCAACGCGAAACGCTTGCCCTTGGCGCCCGCCGCGAGCAGCCACGCCGCCATGCTGGCAGCCTGCCCGATGCAGATCGTCGATACCTCGGGCTTGATGTACTGCATCGTGTCGTAGATCGCGAGGCCCGCCGTCACCGATCCTCCCGGCGAGTTGATGTAGAGGAAGATGTCCTTCTCCGGGTCCTCGGACTCGAGAAAGAGGAGCTGGGCGACGATGAGATTGGCGATGTCATCACCGATGGGCGTGCCCAGCAGGACGATGCGGTCGCGCAGCAGGCGGGAGTAGATGTCATACGCCCGTTCACCGCGGCCGGTCTGCTCGATGACAATGGGGACGAGATTCGATTGCATGAGAACGGCCCCGCCTAACTGGCTGAGAGGAGTGTACCGGCTCTATTCCGCAACAGCAACTTCCTCGGACTCGGGCGCTGGCACGATCCTTGCGGCGGAGAGCAACCGGTCGAGAGCACGCTGTCTGGCCAGACGTGCCCGCACGGCGGCGCGGGCGTCCGGGTTCTGGTACAGCGCCCGCAGACGGTCGGGAGACTGTGGCTCCTGCGCCGCGTATCGTTCGATCTCCTGCGTGACCTCGTCGTCGTCGGGCAGCAGGCCATCGCGCTCGACCACGGCGTCGAGGAGGAGGTCGGCACGGACGTCTCGTTCCGCTCGCGGGCGGACCTGGTCACGAAGCCGGTCCAGCACGCCTTCCGCCTCGGTGCCGGGAGGGAGGCGAACATCGAGCGAGGCGAGCATGGCATCGCATCGCCGATCGACCAGCGAGGCCGGCGCCTCGAAGGGGTGCCTGGCGAGCAATTGTTCGAGCAGCGCCTCACGCACCGCGCCATCCGCCCGGTCGGCCGCCTGTCGTTCGAGATCGGCGCGGATGCGCGCCCGGAGTTCGTCGAGCGTGTCGCTGCGGCCGTGATCCCGCGCGAAGTCATCGTCGAGCGCCGGAAGCTCTTTGGCCCGGATGTCGATCACCTTGACGTCGAACCGGACCGAACGCCCGGCCAGCGACGCGTTGGCATAGTCCTCCGGGTACGGCACTTCGAGGGTGAGGGCAGAGCCGCGGTTCTGGCCGACGAGCTGACGCTCCAGGGCCAGCGGGAAGCCGCCGCCCCCGGCCTCGAGGAGCACTCCCTCTCGATGCACCGGCTCCTGTCCGTCCATCTCGCTGGTGAGGTCGATCGTGACGACGTCACCCGCTTCGATCACGTGTCGGTCGTCGATCGGGCGGAGCTGGGCAACGGACTCGCGCAGTGACTCGAGAACGCGGTCGACTTCCGCCTCGGCAACGCCGGTCGCGGGGCGCACCACATGGACGTCCCCCAGTTCACCGAGGGTGATCGCCGGGCGAACATCGACGGTTGCAGTGTATCGCAACCCCTCGCCAGGTGTCAGGGCGTCGGCATCGATCTCGGGCGCGCCGACCAAGGACAGCGCATGCTCGTGCACCGCGTGGTGAAACGACTCCTCGACGAGCCGCCCCAGGACTTCGCGACGCACCTGGTCGCCGAACATCCGCTCGATGACCCGCCTCGGGGCCTTGCCGGGTCGAAAGCCCGGCAGGCGCGCCTGGCGTCCGACCACCGACAGCGCCCGGTCGATCTCGCCCTGCACCCTGGGAGCATCGATCTCGATCGAGAGGCGCTTGCGACTCGGGCCGAGCTCTTCGATCGTGACCTTGGCGTCGTCCATGTGGCGTTCCGTCGGGGCGATCACTGCGGGCCGTGCGAGAGGGGGGAGTCGAACCCCCACGGTTGCCCGCGAGATCCTAAGTCTCGTGCGTCTGCCAGTTCCGCCACTCTCGCGTCGGTCGCGCGCAAGCGTTCTCAATAACAACGGCCCTGGGGCATGACAAGCCGCGGGCGGCGCGACTCAGGGGTGGACCGCATCAGCGGCCGTGGTGAGCTCGACGACAGTCCCTTCGGGGTCACGGCAGTAGACCGAGAGACCGTAGCCGCGTGCCCCATACCGCACCGCGGGCTCGCCGATCAGCTCGACCCCGGCAGCGACCAGGTACGCGACCACCGCATCGACATCCGGCGCAGAGACCGCCAGGCAGATGTGGTCGACGTTCGGGTCGGCGCGGGACCCCTCCGCTCCGCCCGGCACCAGGTCGATGAGGCTGCGGCCGGCGCGCAACTGGATCAGCCCGATCCCGTCCAGCCGCCGCTCTTCGACCAGCCCGAGCACCCCGACGTAGAACTCGAGCATCCGCGTCTGGTCCCGACAGCGCAGCACGACATGGTCGAGCTCCTCGACGACGAAGGGCACCGGCGCCATCGCCGTCGTTTGTGGCACGTCCGGCGACGGTTTGACAGGACCGGCGAACCGCCCGTAGTTCGCCACCATGCGCACCGCCGTATCCCTGATCGCCGTGTTCCGCCTCACCCTCGCCGCCGTGACGCTCGCACCCATCGCCGCGGCGGCCCACATCGCGGAGCTGCAGGCGGCGCTCGACACCCGGCAGGCAGTGCCGCCACCGGTCGGAACCACGACGGCGTCCGGCACCGGCAGGTTCTTCCTGGAGGAGGACGGCACGGTCAGCGCAGACGTCGCCTTTCAGGGCTTGACCGGACCGGCGATCCTGGCCCACATCCACGAGGCCCCCCCAGGCGTCGCCAACCCGCTGCCGTTGATCGACTTCACCGCGCTGGTGATCGGCGGTGAGAGCGGCGGGATCGCCGGTCTCGGAACCGTGATCGGCGAGGCAACGCTCTCTCCGGCACAACAACAGACGCTCCTGGCCGGCGGCATGTACTTCAACATCCACACGATGCGGAACCCGGCGGGGAGATCCGCGGCCAGATTCAGCTCAAGGCCGGCGTCTGCTCGTGCGCGGATGCCTCGTCACCAGGCCGCTTCAAGCGGTGCGTGAAGCAGGCGCTCCGCGACATCGACAAGGAAGAGCGCAAGGAAGACTCGGTGAAGCTCCTGCGCAAGCAGGTGGCGAAAAGCGCCTGCGGCCGGACCAGAGCGCCCAAGAAGGCCGGCGCCTGTTGCCTGCCGTTCAATCCTGCACAGAACATCGTCACCGACCGCATCTGCGCCGCCCTGAAGCCGGCGAAGTGCTCGCGCCTCGGCGGGACGAGCCTCGGCGCCGGGATCGCGTGCGCCCCCAACCCCTGCCGGGTGGGCTCCGCCTCGGGCGCGTTCGTGGACTGAGCGTGTGCTCAATGGAGCACGTCGCCGGTGTCGAAAAATACCTCGTCGGCTCGCGCGCAGTCCATGCACTCGAGTCGCGCGACGCGATAGCGCCTGCCAGTGATCTCGCGCGATCCTTCGCCGCGGCGCTCGAGGTAACCTCCGCAGGGACAGCGTCGCTGACGCAGGTGCGCATCCATCTCGTCGAACGCGATGATCGGGATCGCGAGGTCCGGTGACGCACCAGGTCGCCGCTCGGCCAGCTGCCGCAAACGCGCGCGCCGCCAACGGCGGCGGGCCACCGCCCCGACCGCCAGCGCCAGCACGAACACGAGCGCGAGGTTGATCACCCCGAGGGCGATTCCGCGACACTGAGGCCGCGACCCGCCGGCGCGCTGCGGTCTATCGCCAGCGCGCGACTCAACACCGCGTCGCGCCCGTAGAGGTCCTCGCGGAACTGCAGGTCGCCCCCGGCGTCGCGCCACGCGGTCTGGTACTCGAGGTATACTGGCACCGGCTCGCGCAGCGCCAGATTGCGCGTCGTCCACCCCGACAGGTAGCTGCGCCGAGCAGCCGGCGTCCACCGAGGATCGTCGGCGAGCAGGCGGTTGGCCAACGCGACGGCGTCACCGAGACGCACGCACCCCGAGCTGAGGGCGCGCCGCGACTGCCGCATCAACCCCTTCGCGGTGGTGTCATGGAGATACACGGAGAAGCCGTTGGGCATGTTGAACTTCACCCGTCCGAGCGGGTTGCGCGGGCCCGGCGGCTGCCGGAGCGTCATCTTGCCGACCACCTGCAGGCCGCGACTGGTCGCGTACTTCTGGTTGCGACGCATCTTGGGCAGGAAATCCTCGCGCAGCAGTGTCGGGGGCACCGTCCAGCTCGGGTTGAAGACCAGGTCGGTGATCTCGCTCTGCAGGACCGGCGTGCGACGATCCGCGCGGCCCACGACGACCGGCATGGTCAGCACCGGTTTCTCGTCCTCCACCACGACCAGCTCGAACGCTGGCACGTTCACCGCGACGTAGCGCCGCCCGGGATCGTCCGGGAACCATCGCGACCGCTCGAGATTGGCCGCGATCTGCGCGATGCGGTCCGCCACCGGCTTGGCCAACGCGGCTCGCGTCGACGGCCCGATCACGCCGTCGGCCTCGAGACCGTGGCGCGACTGGAACTCTGCCACGGCCGCCGCCAGCGCGTCGTCGTACCGTGTCGCCTCCGCCTCCGGCACCGTGGCGCCGGCGAGTTCACCGGTGACCGTAAGGCGAGCTCGCACCGCAGGAACGGCCGCGTCGACCACACCCGCCTTGAGAACAGGCCCCTTCAGGGGCACGGCGGGCCACCCTCCCGCCGCCTCGAGTTCCCGATAGCGCGCCAGCCCCTCCATCAGGCCGCGATAGACCGCCGACTGCGGAGCCAGGCCGTCGACATAGGCCACCAAGTTGGGCGCCGTCGACGCCTCGAGCGCGATGGCCTGGACGTCGATCGGCCGCGGGACCAGCGACGTATCCTTCTCGACCACCTCGGGCCGCACGGCGCCCTGCCGCAGGTGGGCCCCGAGCCGCATGATCGCGTCGCTCGTCAGCACGTCGAAGGCCGCACGATCGCCCGGCGAGGTCGCGCCCGCGCGACGCTGCACCGCCCGCGCGTGGTACGTGTCGGGCGACAGTCCATGCGCCGCCGCACGGTCGATCGCCGCGATCACCCGGTGCGCGTCGGGTGAGGCGTCCCGCACCGACCACAGCGGCTGGTAGCCGCGCGGCTCGTAGAGCCGGCGTAGCGCAATGGTGTCGAGACGACGCCCATCGACCACGACCACGTCGCTCTGGGAGAGGAGCGCGGCGATTGCGGCACCGACGGGCTCCCCGTTCGCTTCCACCCCGGTCGCGACCGCTTGGCTCGCCCTGAGCGCGAGCAACACGAGGACCAGCAGCCGCCTCCACCTACGCCACATGCCTCCGGGAATCTAGCAGACTTCTCCGTGACGCGCGCGGGGGTTGACTTGCGGGCGAGCGCGGGACCCCGTTAGGCTCCGGGCGCGATGCGCGGCGCGATGACGCGGTGGGTCGGGTGCCTGGCTGCCCTGCTCGCGGCGACCGCCGCCGCCGAGCCTCCGTTGCAGGAGGCAGCCCGTACCCTGGTCGGAGAGGGCCAGGGGGTGTACGTCGAAGCCGAGGACGGGACGATCCTGGCGAGCGAGGCCGCCGACCGGCCGGTTCATCCGGCGTCGGTGACCAAGGTCGCCACGTCGCTGGCCCTCCTGGAACGGCTCGGGCCCGGCCATCGGTTCGAGACGCGCGTGCTCGCGAGCGGGCCCGTGCACGACGGGCGGGTGGACGGCGACCTCGTCGTCGAGGCCGGGGGGGACCCCACGCTGGTCTACGAGAACGCCTTCCTGCTGCTGGCGAAGTTGCGCGATCTGGGCGTGCGCAGCATCGCCGGCGGTCTCGCCGTGCAGGGACCTCTGCTCTTCAACTGGAAGGCCGACCCCGCTGGCGACCGTTTGCGCCAGGCGCTGGCCGGGCGCGACGGCCAGACCGTCTGGGCCGCGATGCGCAGCCGCCTGGCGTCACGCGCCCCGCTGCGCGACGTGGCGCTCGCGTTCGACGGCGCCGCCCCACCGGGCGGCGCCCTGCAGCCGCTTGCCGTCAACCACTCGCCGCCCCTGCTGCGCATCGTCAAGTGGCTGAACGACTACTCGAACAACGTCTTTCATCTGCTGTCGGACCGCATCGGCGGTCCGGCCGCGGTCGAGGCGGCCGCGCGCGCGCATCTCATTCCGGGCGCGCGCGCCGAGGTGGTGATCGACAACGCCGCCGGCGCGGGCGAGACGAACCGCATGAGTCCGCGGTGCGCGGTCGCCGTGCTGCAGGCGCTGGAGCGCGAGTTGGCCCGCCATCGACTCGCGCTCACCGACGCCCTTCCCGTCTCCGGCATCGACAAGGGCACGCTGGAGAAGCGCCTCGTCGATCACCGCGCCGCGATCGTCGGGAAGACCGGCACGTTCGGCGAGGTCGGCGCCTCGGCACTGATCGGCCAGGCGCGCACACGACGGTGGGGCGCCGTCAGCTTCGCCATCCTGAACAGCTGGGTGCCGGCCCCCGAGGCACGGCGCCGGCAGGACGCGTTCCTGCGCGCCCTGCTCGACGCCGGCGGCGGACAGCCGTGGCCGTATCGCGGCCCGCCCGACACCCCCTTCACGGCGGAGGCGCGGCTGGAGTGACCAGCCCGCGCGCCAGCCGCTGCGCCTCCGCGATCTGCGCGTCGGCGGGACGGAGCGCGTGCGCCGCGTCGAAGTCGGCCAGGGCCACGGCGGCGCCCGCGCGACCGAACAACGTCAGGACCGCGCGCCCGCGCTGGTAACGGGCGATCGCCGCCTCGGTATCGGTGCGGATGTGCGCGAGCACGCGCTCGAGCGCCGCGCCGAGCGGCGTCGCGACGGGCGCCGGCACGGCTCCCCCGATCCCCGCTGGCGTCGCCGGCGCGTTCCCGTCGGCCACCAGGAGCACCGCCCCGCCGTCGAGGTGCGCGATCCGCCACCCCGGCAGGCGGGCGATGGCGCGCGCCAACTCGAGGCGGCCTGGCGCCGGATGGTGGAGAATCGCCGCCGTGATGCGCCACCGCGCCGCGACGGCGGCGAAGCGCGCGGGATCGTCGAGGACCGCCTGATAGTCCGCGTACACCGACTCGGGGTACACCTGCAGCCGGCCGTCGAAGAACACCTGCCGCGGCGGAAACGCACGCCACAGCAGGAAGCCACCCAGGATGTCGTCGTTCAGGACGCGCGCGCCGGGCGCCTCCGACTCGAGCGTCGCCACTGCCGCCGCCGAGAACAGCAGCGACGACTCCCCGAGCCCGAACGTGCGCGTGAGTCGGGCCGCATCGTAGTACCCGCCGCCGGCGACGCGAGCGGCGCCGACGAGGGCGCCCAGCGCCAGGAGCAGTTCCACGATGGGGCGGGCCCAGCGCCGCGGCGCGAGCCGCTCGTCGAGCCGCACCGCCATCCGCCCGAGTCCGCTCGCGACCAGTGGCGCGACACCGATCCCGAGCAGGGCGACATTGCGCCGCGCCATCCACGCGAGCACGACGAACGCGAGCGCACACCCCACGTGCGAGAGCCGCCACCGCCGAATCGAGGCGACCGTGGCGCCTCCAGCGAGCACGAGCAGCGCGACCATGCCCCGAGCCGCCGCCGGCGACAGCTCCGCCAGCGTGGTGGCGCGGTGCTCGACGATGGTGAACGACAGCCGATCCGCGCCGCTGATCAGCGTGAGCAACCAGAGCGGATAGGCCGCGCCCTCGACCCCGAACGGCGTCGCGCACTGGGCGACGAGAACGCCGGCGGTTGCCACGGCGAGGCGGCGAAGCTCGTCTGGCGGCCGTCCGCTCGCCGTCCGCCAGCCCCCCGGCAGCGGCAGCCAGCGGGCCGCCATCACGCCCGCCAACTCCGCGCCCAGCGGCACGAGCCCGATCACCGACAACGCATGCGCGTTCGCCCACACCACCTGCAGCCCGACGAGCGCCGCCACCGTGCTCCAGCGGACCGCGCGATCGAGCAACAGGAGTTCGATCGCCAGGAACAACATCGTGACCGCCTCCGGCCGCACGGTGAAGCGCTCCACCGCCGCCTCCGCGGCGACGAGGACGAAGATCGCCGCCGCCCAACGCGGCAGGCGACGCCGCAAGAGGCGCCAGAGGCAGGCGAACGCCGCGACGAACAGGGCGCCCGTTCCGAGGACCACCGCGTCGATCCCCCCGAGCTGCCAGAGCCCGTAGAGCCCCCGCTCGAAGAGCCACTGGCGATTCAGCCACGCGGCCCCGGGGGCGGTAAAGGAGAACGGGTCCAGCGCCGGGACGGAGCCGCGCCCGGCGATGAGTCGCCCCGTCGCGAGATGCCACCACGCGTCGGCATCGTCGAGGCGATGCACCTGCAGCGCGGCGACGAAGAGGACTACCGCCGCCGTCAACACGCGGCCCACGCGGTGCCGCATAGCAGACCGCCGGGCTGCCCGCCCAGGGCGGGTTTCGGTTGACCGCCGGAACGACCCCGTCTACTCAGTGGCTGATGCGGACCCGTCTCTCCCTGATTGCCCTCGGCCTGCTGGTGCTCACCTCGCAGGCGAACGCCGCCGAGCGGCAGCGGGTCGAGGTCGTCGGCCTGTCGTTCGAGGTGCCAGCGACCTGGCAACGCACGCCGGCGTCCGGCACCACGAAGCCGGTCGCCTTCCGTCTCCCTCGCGCCGACGCCGACACCGTCGACACGCAGGTCGTACTGATCCACTACGGGCCGGCGCAGGCCAAGTTCGTAAAGCAGAACCTCGAGGGGTGGACCCGGCTCTTCGAGAACCCGGACGGCGGCACCGGCGCCGATCTGGCGAAGACCACCACCCGCCAGGTGGGGTCGTTGAAGGCGACGCTGATCGATCTCACCGGCAGCTACACCGGTGGCCTCGAAGACGACGGCGAGGGGAAACGGATGGCCGCGGCGGGCCCCAAGCGGAACTGGCGCCTCCTGGGAGCCGCCCTCGAGGGCCCCCCGCCCGGCCCGTGGTTCTGGCGGATCATCGGGCCCGCGCGAACCGTCTCGGCGGCCCAGTCGGATTTCGACGCCCTGATCGAGTCCGCCAAGCCCACCCAACCCGCGGCGAAATGAGATCGGGCCGGCGGGCCCGCCGGCGGCGCGCCTCCCGGCGGGTCGGAGCAGCCGCCGGCGCGCTCCTGCTCCTCGGGAGCTGTGGGGGAGCTCGCGAGTCGCCAAGCGGAGGCGGTGCGGCAGACCAGGCCGCCGCTTCGTACCGGCAGCACTGCGCCGGGTGCCATGGCGCGGACGGCTGGAACGGTCCCGCGACGCCGCTCGCGAACCCGGTCTACCTGGCCTGGGCGAGCGACGAGGCGCTGGAATCCGCCATCGCCGGGGGCAGACCGGGAACCGGCATGCCGGCATTCGCCAACGGCGCCGGGGGCCCACTCACCGGCGAGGAGATCGCCCTCCTTGTCCGCGGCATCCGGTCGCGGTGGGGCGCCCCCCTCGACGCCGCCGAGCGACTCCCACCCTACGCCGCGACGCCGAGCACGGGTCTCACCCGCGCCAACGACATCGCGAACGGCGCCGCGGTCTACGTCGCCCGCTGCATGGGGTGTCACGAGCCGCAGGGCGTCTTCCGGCCCCAGGCCGGCTCTCTCCGGGACCCGACCTACCTCGCCCTGGTGAGTGACCAGTCTCTCCGCACCGCCGTCGTGACCGGCCGGCCGGACCTCGGCATGCCCGATTGGCGCGGTGACCGAGAGCACCCCGGACTGGAGCACCGGCATGTCTGGGAAGTGGTCGCCTATCTGGCGTCGTTCCGGAAACCCGCGCCCTAGTCGGCGCGCCGTTTCCGGACGCCGGGCGCCCGGTTCAAGCTCTCCGGCACTCCAAACGCGTCGGGGGCGGGCCCTTGCGGACCCGCCCCCGAGTTTCATGCGGCACAGCCGGGCTGTGCCGCTCTGACGGTCAGGACGTTGCTCAGTCGATGAACGCGCCGCTCGCCGACCCGCAGTAGGTCGTGGGAACGGTGCTGTCGACCGCAAGCTCCACCAGGGCCACCCAGCCAGCGCCGGTGCTCGGGCTGGGGATGATGGCCGGCGGGTTCACGCCGTCGTTGTAGCAGGCAGGCGTGGAGGCAACGGTGCACACCTTGGCGAAGCTCGCCGCCGCCTTGCCGGATGCCTTCGTGATGCAGTCCGAGGTCTTGACGTCGGTCACGGCTCCCGCCACGCAGCTGCCCGGCGGGATCTTGCCCTTGTTCTCGCCGGCCAGGCACTTGTCGTAGCACTTGGTCTTCGCGCCCACGAACTTCGACAGCGCCTTGGCATTGCCGTCGATGCACTTGGCAATGGCCTTGTCCGTGGTGTCTTCGCAGGCAACCGCCGGGGCGAAGGCGTCCAGCTGGACTTCGAGGTTCGCCACGGTGGCCGCCGCATGGCCGGTCACCGAGCAATCACCACCCGAGTAGCACGACGGGCAGTACGCGGCGCTCTTCGTGCAGGCCTTGACGATGCCGGCAGCGAACTTGGTCTGCGCGCCCTTCACCACGTCACCGATGCAGAAGGTGGTGGCCCCGCCGTACGGCGGCTCGCAGTCGGAGAACGGGTTGCTGCCCTTGCGCGCGCCAGCCTCACACTTGAGGATGCACTTCGTCTTCGCGCCGATGAACTTCACCCCGGCCTTCGAGGTGGAGGCCTCACACTTGAACTTTTCTTTCGACACGCCGACGCCAGTCTGCGCGCTCGCCACGGACACCGTCGCAGCGACGGCCGCCACCGCGAGTGCACTCACGAACCTGGTCAACTTCATCTTGTCCCCTCCTTGAAACCTGCTTGTTGGGCCGCGGTGCTCCCGCAGCGTGTGTGGTGAAGAGGGCAGTTACGCTGCTGCCCTCTCGGTGTCAAGACAAAAAGGGACGTTCCACGTCCTTTGACATCATGACCTGCATCCGACTCGGCGCCGCGACCAGCACAGTCGATCTACTGACCGCCGGATCGTCCATCACGGCACCGCGCACCTGCGATGGACGGTGCCCTGACGCACCGTTCTAAGACAATCTGCCGCTTGACAACATTGCGTCGGTGCGGGCACTTCCGTAGAGGATGCCGCGGTTCGGCAACGTCGTGCGATCCGCACCGGCTCGGCCGCAACGAGTGACCAGACTACTTCTTCGTAGGGGAGGCGATTCGAGTATGACCATCACCAGCATGTGGAGGACGGCCGCCGCCGGCGCGCTCGTGGGCGCGATCGGGCTGCTGGCCCCCGGACCGGCCCTGGCCGGAATCGTCTTCGGTGGCACGGGCAAGAGCGATTGCTACGCCGCCATCAACGTCGACGGCATCGACGCCAACTCGAGTCGCGTCCAGAAGAACAAGAAGGTGCTCTGCACCGACGGCGAGGCGTGCGACACCGGCGCCTGCGGCGACGGCGTGTGCAACATGCGCGTGGCCGCCTGCATCAACCAGCCGGGCCTGTCGCGGTGCACGCCGCCGGCGGGCCTGCAGCGGTTCAAGGTGAAGGGGAAGCTGAACATCGGCGTCCCGCAGGCGCTCGAAGGCTCGGCCTGCGGGAGCTTCCTCGACGTCACGGTCGCGACGAAGAAGACGAAGAAGAAGGTGAAGCCCGGCAAGGCGAAGTTCAAGGTGCAGGCGAAGGCGCTGAAGGGCACCAAGCCGGCCACGGACAACGACACCTTCGAGCTGCAGTGCCTGCCGCGCACCGTCGAGTGCCCGCCCCCGACCACCACGACCACCACGACCACCACGAGCACCACCCAGATCACGATCCCGCCGGTGGTCTGCGGCGACGGCATGCTCGGTGAGGGCGAGCCCTGTGACGGCGACCTCGGCTCCTGCGCGGGTGGCGCCACATGCAACGTCGACTGCACCTGTCCGTCCGACTTCGCGCTCGATTTCACCGTCGTCTCGCAGGCGGGCAACTGCGGTCGCATCGAGAACGGCAGCGGGGCGAAGATCGCCGACCTCGGCTGCGGCGGGCTCAACATCGGCAGCGGCAACGCGGCGGCCCCGGCTGAGGGCCCGACGCCCGACGGCTCGACCAACCGCTTCGGGCTGGCCGGATGCGCCAGCGACGTCTGCCAGATCCAGCAGAGCAGCTTCGACGCGGCGGCCGAGGCCAACGGCATCGACTGCACCGCCCCGGGCTGCCCCTTCGGCATCCCGCTCCCCATCGAGGGATCGCCCACCACCTGCGTGCTGAACAGCTTCGCCACGCCGGCCACCGGCACCTTCAACATTGCGGCGGGCACCACGGAAGACCTCAACGTCAACCTGAGCTCGCTGATCTACGGCGGCGGTTCGTACCTCACCAGCAACGGCACGACCGACGTGCCGAAGCCGTGCCCGGTCTGCGTCAACAGCATCAACTTCGACCTCTTCCCGGCCGGCAGCTTCCTACCGGTCAGCGGCACGCCGGCGGCGCCCGCCACCGGCGTCTGCAACGGCGGTCCGCGCGCGGGGCAGCCCTGTACCACCCGCAACTCCCAGGGGCTCACCCACGACTGCCAGCCGGGCGGCGACGCGTTCGTGGGCGGCAACGTCGTGCAGCCGCCGCGCCCCTGCGAGCAAAACGAGGACTGCCGCGACTCGCTGAACCAGCTATCTAACAACATCGGCTCCATCCCGGTCAACCTCTCGCCGCTCAAGACCTCGACCGTCACGGTCACCAAAGCCGACGGGCTGTTCTGCCCCGACCAGCCAGCCAACGGGGCTGGCTGCTTCGGCGCCGAGGTCGGCGAGCAGGGCGCCAACGGGGGCGACTGCCGGAGCATCGTCTCGATCGGCTCACCCTTCGGCGACCTCACCGGTGGCCAGGCCAAGCCGGGCGTCCTCGCGTCCGTGTTCTGCATCCCGCGGACGAACTCCATCGTCGACCTGGCCGCCAACCTGCCCGGACCGGGACAGGTGACGCTGCCGGGCAACATGACCCTGGTGCCCCTGACCGGGTCGTCCAGCGGCGCGTTCCTGGACTGAGCCCCGATTCGATCGCGGATGAGGGCCGGTCGCCAGACCGGCTCTCGTCCGCGCCGCGACGCCGACGCCCCCGGACGGCACCGCCGTCCGGGGGCGTCGTCCTTCGGGCACCGGTACCGCAAGGCAGCTGCGGCATCGGCGCCGGGACGCGCCGCGAAATGCCAGGTTCTACTTCCAATCGTTGGACGGCTGTGTTAGCCCCGAGCCCACTCGTGCAGAGCCCCGGAGGTGATGGTATGCGCCGATTGACCCTTGGCTTCTTGTTCGCTCTCGTCTGCATTGCGCCGTTGCGCGCAACGGACGCGAGCACCGACTGCGCCGTGGTCGCCAACGAAGTCAGGATCGGCAATGGCTCGAATTCGAAGGTGGATGTCCTCGGCTCCAGCTTCGCTCGCATCGGTCGCAACGTCGTCCTGCAGTCTCCCGCGGAGCTCTCGGGTGACAGCGTCTCCATCGGCAACGGCTCGTCGGTGCCGGTGGTGCACGCCGGTTCGCTGAAGCGGGGGCGCAACGTGAGCATCGGCAGCCAGGACAGCATGGTGCCGGTCGCTCCCACCTGCCCCTCCGCCGCGGTCAGCTGCGGCGGCGCCGAGATCCGGGTCGAGCGTGGCGGCGCGGTCAACGTGCCGGCGGGCCAGCACGGCCGCCTGATCCTGGGCGACGGCGCGACGGCGACACTCGCTGCCGGACAGCACGCGTTCTGCTCCATCAGCGGCGGCCGCAACGCCAAGATCGTAGTGGCCGGGCCCGGCGCCTCCACCATCGGTGTCGACGGCGACGTCCGCCTCGGCAACGGCTCGCAGGTGTCCCCCGCGGCGGGCACGCCGCTGCCGGTGATCCAGGTGAGCGGCAATGGCGTGCGCATCGGCAGCGGGTCCATACTGGACGCCGTCCTGCAGGCGCCCAACGCCCGGACCGTTCTCGGGCGCGCCGTCAATGCAACCGGCGGCATCTGCGCGGCCCGCGTACACACCGGGCGCCGGGCCACGTTCGACTGCGACGGGATACTGCCGCCGCCGTCCACGACGACGACCACCACCACGACCACCACCAGCACGACACCGCCCACGACGACGACCACCACCACGTCGCCGAGCACCACCAGCACCTCGACGAGCACCACCACGACCACCACCACCGCAGCACCGCGTTGCGGCGACGGTATCGTCAATCAACCGAGCGAGGAGTGCGACATTGCCGACTTCGCCGGGAAGACGTGCCAGTCCTCGCCCAGCGGCGCCCTGCTTTGCTTCAGCAACTGCCTGATCGACTACGACGAGTGCCCGGGCGATCAGCCGAGCACGACCACCACCACGTCGACGACATCCACGACGGCGCCCCCGACCACGACCACCACCACCGCGCCGCCGACCACCACGACAACATCCCCCTCCACGACGACCACCACCACGGCACCGCCGACCACGACCACCACCACGTCGACGACATCCACGACGGCGCCCCCGACCACGACCACCACCACCGCGCCGCCGACCAGCACAACGACATCCACCACCACGACGACCACCTCCACGGCGCCGCCGACTACGACCACCTCCACGGCGCCCCCCACGACCACCACCACGACCGCGCCGCCCACCACCACGACGACCAGCACGTCCACGACGACCACCACCATCCCGGCGGGTCCGCGCTTCTTCGACTTCACGTCGACGGCCAGCACGGCGTCGTGCGGTCTGGTGAAGAGGGGCGACGGCGTGCAACTCGGCCCGCCGCTCGCGTGCGGTTCTCTCTACCTGGGCGGCGGCGGCGCGACGGTGCCCCCGAACGTGACCCCGGCGGGGGCCACGAACCGCTTCACCGTGAGCGGCTGCAGCGGAAACAGCTGCTCCCTCACCCCGTTCACCACGGCGCCGGCCGTGAACTCGGCCCAGGTCGACTGCACCACGACGGGGTGTAACTTCGGCACGCCGCTGCCGATTCCGAGCAACGCCACCACCACCTGCGTGGTGAACCAGTTCTCCGCACCGGTCACGGCCACCCTGGACGTCGCCACCGGCACCACGAGCGATCTCAGCATCCAGCTGAACTCGATCACCTATCTCACGGCGAACAATGCGCAGCCGTGTCCACGCTGCCAGGCGTCGCCCGGCGTGCCCGCGAACGGGACACCGACCGCGCCAGCCACCGGCACCTGCGACCGTGGCGCGCGGGCTGGGTTGGCCTGTACCAGCACCAATCCGCAGGGCCTCACCCGGGACTGTCAGCCTGGCGGCACCAGCACCAACCCGGTCCGCAACTGCACCCTCAACTGCGTGAATGCCAACTCCGAGTGCGCGTGCGCTGACGGAAGCCTCTTCATCGGACCACTGGCGATCAACCTGGCGCCCCTCACCACCGGCGCGAACGCGCGTCAGGCCAACATCCAGGTGGGCGCCCTGCCCAACGCTGGTTTCGCGACGGGCCAGACCGTCGCGGGCTGCTTCCGTAGCGCCTCCGGGTACGGCTCGACCTGCCGTCGCATCGAGCTGAACGGGATCCCCGCCGGCTCGTTGCTGCCGGCCGGCACATCGAAGCCCATCGGCTTCGCCTCGATCTTCACCGTACCCGCGACCGGCAACGGTCTGGTGGACTTCGCCGCCAACCTGCCGGGCCCCGGCGCCACCACGGTCGTCGGCAACGGCGTCCTGGTGCCGTAGGGCTCCGCTTCTCCCCTCCGCCGCAACCCGAGAGCCCGGGGGCCATCAGGCCCCGGGCTCTCGGCGTTTGAGGGCGGGCCGCTCAGGCTGTTCCGGCCCCTCCCGCCATCCGTTCGTAGTGCTCCCCC
This sequence comes from uncultured delta proteobacterium, assembly GCA_963851365.1. GTDB lineage: Bacteria > Desulfobacterota > Binatia > DP-6 > DP-6 > CAVQLX01. Next base: position 33,317 of record CAWKPA010000007.1, read on the forward strand.
GCGGTCAAGCCACACGTTGAAGTGGTCGCGCCCGATACTGGCGCGGGCTGAGGTAGCCGAGCGCTTGGTGCGGGCGCTCGGCGTTGGACCACGTGATCCACCGCCGCACTGCTCGCCGCGCCTCGCCGAAGTTCGGGAAGCGGTGCTGCCAGACGCACTCCTCCTTGAGGCTCCTGAAGAAGGGCTCGATCATGCCGTTCTGCTCGGGCGTGTCCGGTGTGATGAACTCCTGGCGCAGCCGGTAGTCCTCCGCGACAAGCGGGACGCCACCCATGCCGAGGAGAGTGCGGACCTGCTCCGCACCGGCGTGGTGAGCAACACGCAGCTCGGGGCGCGACCGTACGTGGAGCTCCGCCGCACCTTGGATGGATGTGATCGCCCGCGCCGGGAGCGGGCGCGGCTGAAGACGCTCCTCAAGCATCAGCTCGACGCGGTCTTCCCGGAGTTCGTGCGGGTCTGAACAGACCTGTTCGCCCCAGGCCCGCTGGCGGTCCTCCGCTTGGGCCTGACGCCCAGCGAGATTGCGGTGCTCACGCCAGCGGAGTTCACGCACCGAGTCACGACGGTGCGGGAAGGCCGTCGGCTCATGAACACGGGCGACTTCGGCGCCATGACTAGCGCCTCCGCCGAGGACACGAACGGCTCAGCAGGTGCTCTCCCAGAGGTGGGGCACAAGGGTCGCGCAGTGATCACGCCGCTCGCGCCTTCGTCGTCTTGCCCGCCTTTCCTTCCTGCGGCACCCCGTCCACGAAGCAGAGGCCCGCGCGGCCGAGCGGCAGCAGATGCGCGCCGTCGAGCCGTCGCCACCGCGCCTGCGCCATGTCGAGGAGCTGGGAAAGTCGGAACACGTCAACAGCACGTCGGCGTCCCGCTCCAAGGTCGTGACGGCTTTCGGGTGCTTGGCGCCGTACTCGGTCGCGAACCACGTGATCGCGTCGCGCGCCAGGTCGCGGGTCTCGGCGTACATCACCTCGCGGAGCAGGCCTTCACGCAAGGCTGGGGGCCCTCTCCCGGTAGCCATCCTCGACCGTGATCAGCTCCTTTGTCCCGTCAAGTCGCACGCCGATCATCGCGAGCGTGCAGAGGCGGTCGTCTTCCAGCCGGACGTTGAAGTGCACGCCATCGACCCAGACGGAGACGCAATCGCAGTCGCCCAGGCTGCGCTTCTGGAACGCTCGCTGTTCGGTGTCCCAGTCGTTGGGCAGCCGTCCGATGTTCGTCGGGGACAAACCGAGGTCTTCGGCTACTACCGCCTCTCCGGCGATGTCGGGTAGCCGGAGATGACGCCTCGAACTCGGGCTGGGTCACGTCATCGCGCGGTGAAGGCCAGCAGCCCGAGGTCCCGCGCGGGACCTCGGGCCCCGTCATGCGCTACGGAACCAACCGGCCGGTTCCGACGACGGTCGTGGCCCCCGGGCCCGGCAGGTTGGCCGCAAAATCGACCAGCCCGTTTCCGGTGCTCGGGACGCAGAACGTCGACGCGAACCCGATCGGTTTCGCCGTCCCGATCGGCAGGAACGAGCCGGCCGGAATACCGTTGTTCTCGATCCTCCGGCACGTCGAGCCGTAGCCGGAGGCGCTGCGGAAGCAGCCCGCGACGGTCTGACCCGTGCAGAACCCGGCGTTCGGGAGAGCGCCCACCTGGATCGTCGCCTGCCGCGCGTTCGAACCCGTGGTCAGGGGCGCCAGGTTGATCGCCAGTGGTCCGATGAAGAGACTCCCGTCGGCGCACGCGCACTCGGAGTTGGCATTGACGCACGGCAGGGTGCAGTTGCGGACCGGGTTGGTGCTGGTGCCGCCAGGCTGACAGTCCCGGGTGAGGCCTTGCGGGTTGGTGCTGGTGCAGGCCAACCCAGCCCGCGCGCCGCGGTCGCAGGTCCCCGTAGCCGGCGCGGTCGGAGTCCCATTCGCCGGCACGCCCGGAGATGACTGGCAACGCGGGCACGGTTGCGCGGCGTTCGCCGTCAGGTAGGTGATCGAGGCGAGTTGGATGTCGAGATCGTTCGTCGTCCCGGCGGCGACGTCCAAGGTGGCCGTGACTGGCGCGGAGAACTGGTTCACGACGCAGGTGGTGGTGGCGCCGCTGGCGATCGGCAGTGGAGTCCCAAAGTTGCACCCCGTCGCGGTGCAGTCGACCTGGGCCGAATTCACGGCGGGGACGGTCGAGAACGGCCCGAGATTGCAGGTGTTTCCGGTGCAGCCGGTGACGGCAAAGCGGTTGGTGGCGCCTGCCGGCGTCACGTTGGGCGGCACCGTCGCGCCGCCGCCGCCCAGATAGAGGGAGCCGCAGGCCAGCGGCGGACCAAGCTGTACGCCATCGGCGCGCCTGACGACCCCGCATGCCGCCGTGCTCGCGGTCGACACGAAGTCGAAGAATTGCGGGGAGCCCCCCACGGTGGTGGTCGTCGTCGAACTGGTCGTCGTCGTCGTGGTGGAGGTCGCCGCGGTGGTGGAGGTGGTCGTCGTCGTGGCGACAGTCGTCGACGTGGTCGTCGTCGAGGGCGTGCTCGTGCTGGTAGTCGTGGTCGAGCTGCTCGTAGTGGTGGTGGTCGTCGTCGGCACCGTGGTGGTGCTGGACAGCGTGCTCGAGGTCGTGGTCGGGGCGCTGGTCGACGTGGTGGTGCCACCGGCATTGCAGGTGGCCGGATACGGAGACACCAGCTGCGGGACGGCCGCCGCGTCGGCGCAATCGGTCTTGAAGTCGGCGACGCAGTCGATACACGCGACGATGTCACTCAGATCGACGATCGCGCCGCTGCAGCTGGTGCCCGCGATCGGCGAGACCCCAAGGCAGGCCGACGCGAAGCCGATGTCGGCCGGCGCCAGGTCCCCGACGCCGTCGCAGGCCCCGTCCGGGCCGCCGCAGGCACGGCAGATCGTGCCGACCTTCTTGCTCTCGGCCTTGTCGAGTGCCTTGACGGCCCGCCCATCACCCGGGTCGGGACATGGGTTCGTATGGGCACCCCGCAGCCGCGCGTCCCAGCACTTCTGCAACACCTTGGACCGGACGGCGATGTACTTGGACGCAGCACGGTTGATCTGCTGCTGACAGCGGTTCGCGACGCTCGAGGTGCCGAACTCGCCGGTGTTGAAGGCGCCAGCGTACGTGGCGATGGCCTGGTCGACCGCCTTGTCGGCGACGCACTGCACGCAGGTGGAGATGTCCGTGCAAGTCGCGATGGGGTTCGTGCAGCCACTGGTCTCGAAGTCGGGACAGGTCCCGACCCCACCCCAACCGGTCGACGCCAGGGGGAGATCGTCACCATCGCCGCAGTCCCGGTTGGCGCCGCCACAGCCGCGGTTCACGTCGGCGAACAGCTTGACCCAGAGAGAGTCCAGGGTGCGCTGGGTAGCCGGGTCGCCGGTGCACGGGTCGTCGGGCCGGAGGCGGCCCTTCGCCTTGTTGCCCTCGCACTTGGAGAGGGCCTTCGCCCGCCCCTGCACGTACTTGGAGGTTGCGCGCGCGATGGCGCGCTGGCAACCGACGGCGTCCGCCGAGGCTTCCCCCGGCGCACCGAGCGCCACGACGACGGCAACCACCGCCGTCCAAGCCCCCCAGTTCAGATCCCCTGATCATCGGCTCCCCCCTTTTCCGTGGACGCCCGGGCACCACCCGCCACTCCGCGCCCTGAAGGACGTAGCCCCGGGAGCCAGATCAGGTCAAGAAACTTTCCGCGCCGCCAGCGGCGTGAGAGCGCTCGGGGGTCTTCTGCCGCGGCTCGCCGAGATCGCTTGGCTCGGCGACGGGAGGCCATGAAGTGCGAAACCGGCCGGATTCACGGCGAGGGGTACCCTGCGAGAAGCGTCGCCTCGGCACATGGCAGACCGCAATGCCCCACCCGATGTCGGTCGAGGGCCGGGCCCGTCCCGCGCGGCCCAAACAGAATGGCCGCGTGGCGCCGAGTCCTGAAGGGCGTCGTTCTCAGCGTCGCGACGACGACCGGCGCGGCTTCTTCCCCGCGACGCCCTGACCGGCTTGGAGGCAGGCATCGCCGAGCGTCCCCGCGGCTGCCGCGCCCTCGAGGTCCGCGGCGCACGCTGCGGACAGGTTCCCACGAACCTTGGACAGCTGCGCCCGCGCCTTGGCGACCGCCCTGCCGGCGGCCGCCACGGTTCGTGCACGCCGTCTCGTGCCGTCGGCAACGCCGTCCGCGCGAACCAGGGTGTTCCAGGCCTTGGCGAGCGGCGTCATCACGCGCCGCACGAGACGGCGCTGGTCGCCGCTGCACGTTGCCGAGGAGGCCGCGAGCCCTGCCCGGAGCACCCCCCCGACCCCTCCCGGCGTGGCGACGGTTCCCGGGCGGCACTCGCCACCGCCGCAACGATCGCCGACCGTGCACTGATCGCCGTCGCTGCAGAGCTCCTGGTTGGGCCGATGACGGCAACCGACGCGCGGATCGCACGAGTCGTCGGTGCACGGGTTCCCGTCGTCACAACCGGTCGCGACGCAGGCGGGCCCCGCAACCGTCGTCGTCGTGGTCGGCGGCGCCGTCGTCGTGGTCGTCGTGCTCGTCGTCGTGGTCGGCGGCGCCGTCGTCGTCGTCGTGCTCGTCGTCGTCGTGGTCGGCGGCGCCGTCGTCGTGGTCGTCGTGCTCGTCGTCGTTGTGGTCGGCGGCGCCGTCGTCGTGGTCGTCGTGGTCGTCGTGCTCGTCGTCGTCGTGGTCGGCGGCGCCGTCGTCGTGGTCGTCGTGCTCGTCGTCGTGGTCGGCGGCGCCGTCGTCGTGGTCGTCGTGCTCGTCGTCGTCGTGGTCGGCGGCGCCGTCGTCGTGGTCGTCGTGCTCGTCGTCGTCGTGGTCGGCGGCGCCGTCGTCGTGGTCGTCGTGCTCGTCGTCGTCGTGGTCGGCGGCGCCGTCGTCGTGGTCGTCGTGCTCGTCGTCGTCGTGGTCCCCACCCCGAGTAGGTTGAGGGCGCCCAGGGCATCCAGACGCCCGAACCCGAACACATCGTCGAAACCGGGGAGCCCAACGTCCACGGCGCTGGACGTGAGCACGCTCTGGACCTGCGCCGGCGTCAGGGTCGGGTCGACCCCACGCAACAGCGCGGCAACGGCCGCGGAGTGCGGGGCGGCCGCGGAGGTCCCGAAGAACCGGGCAAAGCCGGGCACCGCGGTAGCCACACCATCGAACGCGGCCAGATCGGGCTTCGGTCGCTCCGCCGGCGCCGGGAACGCGATGACGGAGGGTCCCTGGCTCGAGTAGGGCTGCGCGTCGTCGAGCCCGGGATCGCGCGCGTCGATGGCGGCGACCGTGATCACCTCGGGGCGGGCTGCATGCCCCGAGATCCCGAATCGTGTGCTGGCGTACTCCAGCTCCGCACTCGTCGGGCAGAGGAGCTTGAAGGGGCGCGACTCTCCCGAGTAGCGGCTGACCGCGATGGCCGCCTGAGCCGGGGACGTCGATTGGTTGACGACGTAGATCACCTCGACCGGGTCCTGCGTCCCGTCCTGCACATCCTCCGACGCGGCCACGATGCCGATCCCGTCGATGAGGTACATGTCGTAGTCGTTGGTCGACCCACCGAACGGGTCCGCCCACTGCAGGATGCAGAGCAACTCCTCACCGGCCGGGACCGTCACCCGGTTCACGATGTCTTCCCGCTCGGGACTCGCATCGAAGTCGTGGTAGTCGTCCCAGCCCGCCCGATAGTCTTCGAGGAGGTAGTGCCCATCCCCGAAGTTGCCAGCGGCCGTGTGGTACGAGACTCCCGCGGCCACCGCGTCGGCCGCGGCCCTGGCCACGACACCGTCCTCGAAGTACGGTTCGAAGAAGAAGAAGACGTCGTCGACGATGACATCCGCGCCCGCCGCCGCGAGGCATTCGATGGCGTCGAGCATTTCGACCTTCGACCCGGGCCCCGAGAACATCAGGCTCGCCCCCGGGGCGAGATCGTGGACGATCTCGAGCATCGCCGTGCCCTCGTCGCCGTGCCCCGGCCGGCACCGCGGGTCGCCGGGCACGGTCACGGCCGGCAGGTTGCCCGCCGCCTGACTGGCCGCCAGGCCGTCGATCCCGTTCGAGATCACGCCGACGACGGCGCCGGCGCCGTTCGGTCCGAACGGCCGCACCTGGTCCGCCCGGCTTGCCGCATCGCCCTCGCTCGTGACGCTGCCCGTGGCATGGGCGGCCGGCCACGCCGGCTGCACCGACCGGACCGCGGCGAGCCCGGCGAGTCCCGGGACCGCCTCTTCCCGAATCCAGCCCTGTGCGAGGCCGGCACGATCGCTCACCGCCTCCACGTGCAGGCCGGCCGCCGCGAGGCGCGCCGTCGCCGCTGAGACACCGCCGTCCACCTGCACGACGACGCGAACCCATCCGTCCCGCCGCCAGGGCACCGCTGCGGGCACCAGCCGCGACGTCGTCGACGAGGCCTGCGTGCGCAGCTCTGGCCAGACGTGGCGCCGCAGCTGGCCGTCCACCTTGCGCTGCTCGCGGCTCAGCCGTTTCGCCGCACGCACCGACGACGAGCGCTGGGCGAGTTGCCTGCGGGCAACGCCGTCGACATCGAACGCCGCCGCGGCGACCGCCCAGGAGGCGACCACCAGGAACGCGCCCGCCCCGACACCCGTCCAACTGACCCCTGTCCGCACCGACGCACGACGCCCCATGACCCCCGCGGAAGTAACAGCGCCGGACGCATGTTCCAAGCCGTCTTGACAGCAACCTGGTCCGCCTCATGGCCAGCTCGGGCCCGGCGCGGCGCACTCGCGCGCGAGTCAGTCGACCATCGATGCCGTCGGCGCGACAAACCGGCGAGCCGTTCACACGGACCACCTTGTGTCGGAAGCCCCGAGGGCGATACCTTCGCGGGGCGGCGGAGACCGCCCCATCGATCCGCGATTGCCCCCTTGCCGCTGGAGGCTCGCAAGCAGGCGAGGACTGCGCATGAGGACCCGGTGCTTGATCGTCTCTACCGCGATGGTGGTCGCCCTCGCGTCCTACGCGCCAGACGTGGTCGCGGCGCCCAAGAGCGCCGCCGTCCCCCTCGAGCTGGTTCCGATTGGACAGGGTCAGTACAAAGTCGGCATCAAGATACGCCTGGGAGGGGGCCCGCCGAGGCTCTATACCTTCGACACCGGCTCATCGGGGTTCTACGCCGCCTATGATCAGAAATGGTGGCCGAAGTTCACACTGCAGACCGAGCCTCCCTACTACCAGTCGTATGGGGACGGCGTGGTCCTCGAATCGCTGACGGCGCGAACCACCGTCGGGATCCCCTCGAACCGCGGACTGATCAAGGCCAACGTCGAAGTGGGACTGATCGTCGACGCCTGGGGCGGTCAACTCGGGCCCCGGGAGCGTTCGCAATGGTTCGCGGATCTCGCGGCGGGGAATCCCCCGCTCTTCGGAACCTTCTACGGCGACTTCGGCTCCGGTCTGCGGGAAGTCGGCGGCCTTTTCGCGGTTCTGCCGCAACTCCCCGGCAATCTCTCGAGTGGGTTCGCGGTCCAGCTCGGATGCCGGGACCCGTCGACTGGAACGCTGGAGCCTCGTCAGAAGCTCAGGATCGGGCTGACCAAGAAGATCCGCTCGCGCGCCACGTCGTGGGTGCCCATGCAGAAGAAGGAGAGCAGCCAGAGTTTCCCGAATGGAAACCCCACGTATGCGCAGGCGTTGTTGGCGGCCCACTTGTCCTTGTCGAGCAACGACAAAGCGCCGTACGCGTTCTCGATGGATGCGATCCTGGACACGGGCGCGCCCACCACGGTCATCCGCGCGGGAAGCGACCTTGCGATTCCCCCGGACTACCTGGAGTCACCACAAGCGCAGACTCGGATCGCGCCGGGCAACACCTGGAGCGTGACTGCCGACGGTACCCAGATCGACAACGGCTTCGGGCTGAGCCTCGTCACCGGAGAGACGGTCGGGATCGATCAGATCAACGTCACCCGGGATACCGGGAGCACCAAATCCGAGGTCAACCTCGGGCTGATACCGTTCTTTCGGTACGATGTGATCTTCGACATCGAGCGAGGTCTCCTCGGCTTCGCTCCCAGCTGTTCGCTGTGAGGTTGCCCGGGGTCGGGCGGTAAAGCGCGACGCCGCCGGGACGCCAGGGCGCCCGGCGGCGTCGCACACTCGAACCACGCCGGCGGTCACTCGGCCGGGAACGCCCCCGACGGCGAGCCGCTGCAGGACACCTTGCAGGCCTGGAAGTCGCTGCGACACCCGCCAGCGCCGGCGCGCAGCGCCGCGTTGCAGCCGGTGACGCAGCCGCGCGGGGCATCGGCCAAGCGGCAGTCGGCGAGACAACTCCGGGCATCGCCCGTCACCCCGCGCACGCAACGCGCCAGGGCCGTCCCGCAGTCGCCCACGCAGCGTGAGCCCGGTCGATCACAGCCGTCCAGGCAGCCCGAGTGCTCGGCACGACAGGACGACTTGACGGTGCGGAACACATCCGAGCAGCCCCGCATGCAGGGACCCAGGGCCGTCGGCTCCACCTCGATACGACAGGCGGCCTTGCAGGCAAGCTTGGCCACCCGTGCGGTGTCGGTGCAAGCGCGCTTCTGGACACCGCACACGGAGGGACAGGGCTGCGCGAGCGCCGGGCCGACAGAGGCGAGCACCGCCCCGAACGCCAGAGCGGACACCAGCGAAGACTTCAGGAATGTCGTCATGTGTTCGTTCTCCTCGCGAGTTTTCCGGGCCGGGATGACCCCTGCCCGGTAGACGGAGCGAGGAATCGGGATGTGGCGGATCGCCTGACCGCGAGAAGCAGCGTGATCGGTCGGCCGCTCGACTCGATCGTCTTGAAGCATTTCCAGCCGATCGGCCTTCTCGGCGTGCGGGCCCGCGGGAACGCGAGTCGCTCCGGATGGGCGGCAGGCGTAGACGCAACGGGTAGACGGCTGGTAGGGTCAGGTGCGATTCGCCCTCTTGAATCCCCCATCCTCGGCCGTCGGGAGGCCACGACGACGAGCCTACGACAACTGGCCCGGCGCCGGTGGGACGTGATCGTGGTGGGTGGAGGGCTCGCCGGCCTCGCGGCGGCCCACGAGCTCGCGGGTGCGGCCGTGTGCGTGCTGGAGCGCGAGACGCATCCCGGCGGCCGGGTCCGGACGCAACGGCAGGCGGGCATCCACTACGAGCTCGGTGCCGTGTTCGCCTACCCCGCGGCGCTGGCGCCCGCGGCGCCGGCCCCACCGCCCGCGCGGCTCGAGGACGCCCCCATGGGCATCCACCACGGCGGTCGGCTCGCTCGGGGACAGGGAGCGGCGGCGTGCCTCGCCGCCCTGGGGATACCCGACGCGCGACGGATGTGTGCGGCCTGGGCGTCGGGCACGGGGCTCGTATCTCCGACCGTGCGCCGCGTGCTCGATGCCTGCTTCCAGGTCATCCATCCGGCCCCGGCGGACGCATCGCTGCCCGAGCGCCGGGTCGATGCGCTCCAGCATTTCCCCGTCGCACGCCGCGCAGGCGGAAACGCCACCTTGGTGGCGAGCCTGGCTGCGCCGCTGAGGCGGACCCTCGTGACCGGCGTCGAGGTCACCGCGGTTACTGACAGTCCCGACGAGGTACGGGTGGACGTGCGGCGGGATGGCGAGGCCGCGGAGCTGCGGGCGCATGCGGTGGTGTGCGCCGTGCCCGCCCCCGTGGCGCGCTCGCTGCTGCGCACCGTCTCCGCACCCGCCGGGGCGCTGCTCGACGCGGTGGCCTTCGCGCCGGGGACCGTCGTCGTCGTGGCGGTGGACGATGCGCCGCGAGACGATTGGTCCTACCTGGTCACCCCGGACCACGCCGCGAGCGCGGTGATCCAGCACCATGTGCCCGATCGTGGCGCGCGCGTCCTGCACGCCTACTACGTCGGTGACGCCGCTCGCCGTCTCGCGGCCGAGCCCGCTGCGGTCGCGGTGGCCGAGACGCTCCACATGCTGCGCGACGTGGGCGCCACGCGGGCCGGCCGACGCGCGCTGCTGCTCGCGGACGTGCGACACTGGCCGATGGTCGGCCCGGTCATCGGCGAGGCTGCCTACGGGAGGCGCGATCCCGCCGATCGAGAGCCCTCCCCGCGCGTCGTCCTCGCCGGCGACTGGACCTTCGGCCGAGCGCGTATCGACCTGCCCTACGGCATGGGCGCCGCGATCTTGTCCGGCCGAGCGGCGGGCCGTCGCGTCCGGCATCTCCTGGAGCATGGCGCTGCGGCGCCGGTCACTCGCCGTGCCTGACGTCCACGGGCCGCTGGTCGATGCCTGGGTGTACCGCATGACGCCGGAGCGCCCCCAGCTGGTGCGCCGCCTCGAGCAGGGCGACGTCGCGTTCTACGGTCCGATCCTGGAGGCGACGCGGGAGGCGGATCTCGCGAAGTACCTCATCGGCAGCGCCACCGGGCACCTGTGGGAGTACCAACACGGCTTTGGCCCGACCGCCGAGGACAGCGCACTGGTGCTCGAAGGGCTGCTCGCCGTCGGCACCGACCAGGCGGTCCTCGACCGCAGCGCCGAGCGGCTGGTGGAGGCCTACTTCGATGCCGGCACCGGCGCATTCCACACCGTCCACGGCGGGCGCGCGCGCTACTGGGCGGGGCCGTCCGTCGACGCGACCGCGCACGTCGGTTGGCTGCTGTGGCGTCTGGATGCCGCGCGATGGCGCGCGGAGATCGCCGCCTGCCGGGCCTTCCTGCGCGCGCAGCGCGACCCCAGCGGCTGCTGGCGCGGGCACTGGTTTCCGTCGGTCACGCTGACGACATTCCTCGCCGCGCGCCTGCTCGTCACCGCCGGCGACGACGTCACGCTACTGAACGACACGCGGCATCTGCTCGCGGAGACGCAGCGGGACGACGGGAGCTGGGGCGGAGGCGCCGTCGACACCGCCTTCGCGATACGCGCCCTGCGCGCCCTCGATGCCCGTCCCGACGCGGTCGCCCGCGGCCGACGCTGGCTCGCGGCGCAACGCGGTGCCGAAGGCTGGGCGGGGGAGCCGCTCCTCTACTACACGATGGACACGGACGATCCCGACGTCCGCTTCTTCTTCCACTGCGTCGACAAGGGCGCCGTCACCTCCGCGTGGGCGACGCTGGCGCTGCGGGCGTGACGACCCACACGCTCGCCGACTTCCTGGGTCCGGTGGCGCCCGCGCTCGATCGCGCGCTGATCGGCCCACCCGCACTAGCCACGATCCGCGACCTGGCCGCCCGCCTGCCCGCGGCCCTGGGACTCTCCCTCTTCGGCTTCGAGTGCGACCTCGCCGATCCGCGACCCGCCGCCGACTTCCTCGTGTCATGCACCCGCCGGGGCGGCGGCCCCGCCCTGCTGGCGGCGGTGGCCGCAGCGCACGGGTACGATGCGGTCGCGCGCTTCGCCGCCGCCTGGGCCGCGCATCTGGACGACGTGTGGCTCGAGTTCGACCTGCGCCACGGCGACGCGCCGACACCGAGTGTGTTCTTCGCCCCCGCGGCGTGGTGCGGGCCCGCGTGCGTCGCCGACGCCGAGCGCGGCCTGCGCGCCCTCGACGACGCCCGGCCGCCCGCGGCGCTCGCCGCCGTCGTCGAGGCGATCCCGCGACACGCCGGCCTGTTCCAGGTTGGTCGCATGCTGGCGCGCCCGGAGGCCCCCGTGCGACTGTGCATCGGCCCGATGCTGCCCGCCGTCGCCGCGGACTTCCTCGCCGCCATCGCGCATCCCGCCGCGCCGCGAGCGATCGGGGTGATAATGCGACTGGCGTCGTCGGTCGACGCGGTGGCGGTCGGCCTCGATCTCGACGGCGCCGCGCCCGGCGCCCGGCTCGGCATCGAGTGCTACCGCCGGAGCATGCAGCTCGCGCGTCACGGGGCCGGCGAGGCGCGACTGCTGGAGGCGCTCCGCGCCGAGGGCGCCTGCACCGCCGCCAAGGCCAGGGCCCTGGCGCGCTACCCCGGCTATGCGAGTGTCTGCGGGTCGCCGGATACCTGGCCGCCGAGTCTCGACGCCCCGGTGCGGTTCGCCACCGACGGCTCCGAGAGCTTCCTGGTGCGCCGCTTGCACCACGTGAAGGTCGTCGTCGACGGCACGTCGCCGCTGCGGGCCAAGGCCTACCTCGGGGTCCAGCACTACTGGCGCAGGGCCACGTCGCGCTCCGTCTCGGCGAGGAAGGGCCGCACCGCGTCGGCCCAACTCGGCACGTCGTAGCGGATGGCGTCGTGCCCCAGCGGACTCGCGACCGTGACGTGTCGTCCGCCGGAGATGCCGTCGGCGAGCCGCGCGACCTCCTCCGCGGGATAGCGCCAGTCGCCGGTGAAGCTCACGCAGAGGGTGCGGGCGCGGATCGGCGCCAGCGCCGACGCCAGCGTGCCGTACTCGGCGGCGAGGTCGAAGTACTCCTCGGCGCGCGTCAGGTAGAGCAGCGCGTTGGGGTCGAGTCGCTCGACGCCGCGCGCGGCGACGTCGTCGAGAAACCGCTCCACGACGAACTCCGGCTCGAGCGTCCACTGGCCAGCCTCGACGAGTCGCCGCCGTCCGAATCGGCGCTCCATCGCCTCGCGGTTCATCCAGAGCGGCACGGCGGCCGCCAGCGCGGCGCCGAGTCCGCGTCGCGGCAGGCCATGGCCGTGATAATGGCCATCGCGCCACGCCGGGTCGGCGCGCAGCAGGCGCCGCAACACCGCGAACACGGCGATCGTGTGGGCCGACGTGGCGGGCGTCGTCGCCAGGACGATGGCCCGTTCGACCAGCTCCGGAAACTGGATGGCCCACGACAGCGCCTGTTGTCCCCCGAAGCAGCCGCCGATGACCGCGTGCAGGCGGCGGATGCCGAGCCGATCGAGCAGCGGTCGTTGCGCCCGCACCATGTCCGACACGCCGACCACCGGGAAGTCGACTTCCCACGGCCGTCCGGTCTCCGGGTTCACCGACGCCGGCCCGGTGCTGCCGCCGCTGCCGCCGAGCACTGCCGTGGCGACGACCATGAAGCGGTCCGTGTCGAGCACGCGCCCCGGACCGATGGCCGCATCCCACCAGCCCGGACGCGGGTCCTCGGGCGCGTGGCGGCCCGCAGCGTGGGCGTCGGCGGTGAGCGGATGACACACGAGGATGGCGTTGTCGCGCGCGCGCCCGAGCGTGCCGTAGGTCTCGTATGCGATGCTCCACCCGGGGAGCGTCCGGCCGCAGGCGAGCGGCAGCGGGTCGGGGAACGTCGCCACCCGGGGCTGCACCAGGGCGCTCATGCGGGGTGGCGCGCCGTGCCGCCGCCGGCGCACGCAGCCGCCCGGATAGCCGTCTTCGAGCGCCAGCGGCAGGGACGGCACCTCGCCCGCCAGCGCCAGCGCCAGGAAGCGCCCGCCGGTCGCCAGGAGCAGCCGGCGTCGCACCAGCGCGCGGGCCGCCGCCGCCACGGCCGCGGCGGTGACCGCAGGCCCGCCGTCCGTCGCGAGCGCGCGCTCGATGCCGTCGAGCGTCCGGGCCGACGCGCAGGCGCGATGCACCCGATGCGGCAGGCCGCGCAAGACCACCTTTCGCGCCGGGGCCACCCGCCGCGTGTCGAGCAGGATGGTGCGATCCGCCTCCTCGGTCATACAGAGGATCGGCGGCACGCCGGAGCGGAAGCGGTGGGCCCAGGCGTCGAGCGCCGCCGCCAGCGCGTCGCGGCCGGGGCCGTCGAACCCGGCTCCCTGCCCCTCCGCCTCCGCGCGCTCGAAGACGTAGGCCAGGTCGGCCAGGGCCGCCTCCGACAGTGGATACACGTAGCGATAGCCCCACCCGGGTCGCAGGGTGAGCCCGAAATCCGCCGGCCGGCTCTGATGCGGACTGAAGCGATCGAAACGGATCCGGCGGAGGCCGTTCGACGGCGGCTGCAGATGCTCGAGCAGCGGCACCTGCGCCGCCATCTCCGCATACCAGCCGTCGTCCTCGCCCGGAAATCCACAAAGGACGTTCCACGACACGTGCTGCCCCAGCTCGCGCGCCCACTTGAGGAGCTGGAGGTTGATCCAGCCGCGCGTGCCCTTTCCCATGAGCGCCAGCGCACCGTCGTGCAGGCTCTCGATCCCGGGCTGGAGCCACCGCACGCCCGCGCGTGCCAGCGCCTCCAGTTGCGTGCGACTCACGTTGGCCTTGAGCTCGACGAACAGCGAGAGCCCGTCGCCCGCGAGCGCCGGCACGACGCTCTCGAAGTACGACAGGTCGAGGATGTTGTCGACGAGGTGGATGCGCGCGACCCCGTGTCGCCGCCGCAGCTCGCGCAACTCGGCCACTGCGCGAGCCGGCGACTTGGCGCGGAAGCGCATCCCCCCCTGCCCGTTCAACCCGCAGAACGTGCAATGCTTGATCTCGCCCCACCAGCATCCTCGCGCGGTCTCCACCGGCAACCCGACGTCGATACGATCGCGCCCGGCACAGGTCGCGAGCGCCGCGAAGTAGTCGTCGAAGTCCGGGACCGGCGTATCGTCGAGCCGCTCGACCACCGCCCTCGGCGCGGGCGCATCGCTGGGCGGCACCGCAGCGCCGAGGACGCCGAACGGCAGCGGCCCGGAGTCGCCCGAAAGGATGCGCCGGCAGAGCGCCGGAAAGACGTGGTCACCCTCCCCCGACACGACGTAATCAATCCACGGAAAATGGGTGCGCGTGGCGAGCCCCATCTCCCCCTCGCAGTTGGCGCCGCCCACCACCGTGACGATGTCGGGGGCGAGCGTCTTGAGCGCCCGCGTGAAGGCCAGGACCGCGCAGTGCTGGTTGAAGGTCGACGAGCAGGCGACGATGCGCGGCCGGAGTCGGGCCACCTCCGCCGCCGTGCGCGCGACGAAGCCAGGCGCGCGCGCCCGCACCGCCCGGAGCGTCTCGGGCAGGAAGACGGCGTCGCCCGGGACGCGCGACGTGGCCCGGCGCAGATAGGCCGCGTGGTCCGGGGCGAAGTCCGGGAAGGCGGCGCCCGCGAACGTCCACTCGCCCAGCATGTCGGCGCGTAGCCAGGAGAGGCCGTTGTAGACGCCGATGCCGATCTCGTCCGCGAAGCCGAAGGTGCTGTAGAGCACGCGGCACGAGAGCCCGGCTGCCTCGACCGCGGCCTTCAGAATTCCGAGCGCCAAGGACGGGCGCTCGAGCGGCCCATAGGGCAGATAGACGAGCGCGACATCCGGCGCCTCTCTCACGGACCCAGCTCCAGGCCACGCCTGTAGTCGACCCACCCGCCGGGGAACTCGCGGAACGTGGGCAACTGCGGCAGCTCGCCGCGCACCGGCAACGTCACGAGCCGGCCGTCGATTGCGAGCAGGAAGTGGCGCGCCAGCAGCGAATCCACCGCGGCGTCCAGCCGACGCGACCGCACGGCGACGTCGTGCTCCCGCGCGAGCACCTCGGGGAGGCGCCCGCGCGGCGGCGCCCCGTCGCACGCGAGCAGCACCGCGCGCGCGAGCCCGCCGAGCCTGGTCGTGAACTGGCTCGCGATCCGCCGCGAGTCGTGCACGACGAGGCGGCGGCCGTCGTCCTGCATGGCGAGGATGGGCCGCCTCTCCGCCCAGAACCCACGGCGCCAGCGCTTCACCGCCGCCACCGCGGCGCCGACCCCGGGGCGCGCTCCGATCCAGTCGATCGTCTCCGGCGCGTCGACGTCCTGGAAGAAGTACGTCAGGTCGCGGCAGACCTCCTCCGACAGCGGATAGACCCAGCGCAGACTCGACACCGGCCGCAGCTCGAGCCCGAAGTCCCCGGGGCGCTCGTGGTAGATGCTGAAGCGGTCGAGGCGCAGGCGAGTGATGCCGCCGGGCGGCTGCAGATGCTCCAGCAGGGGCAGCACTGCGGCCGTCTCGGCATACCAGGTGTCGTTCTCGCCCGGGAAGCCCCACAGCATCTGCCACGACAACCGCACCCCGAACTCACGCGCCCACTTGAGGAGCTGGACGTTCTGGAAGCCCTGCACGCCCTTGTCCATGAGCCGCAGGAGCGACGAGTGCAGGCTCTCGATGCCAGGCTGCAGCCAGCGCACGCCGGCCGTCGCGAGCGCTTCGACCTGGGCGCGTGTCAGATTGGCTTTGACCTCGTAGAAGACGCTGCGCCCCGCGCCGCCGTTGGCCCCCAGCCGCGGCACGACCGTCTTCAGGTAGGCCATGTCGAGAATGTTGTCGACGGCCTCGAAGCGCCGGAGTCCGTAGCGGCGCTCGAGGTGCTCGAACTCCGCCACCGCGCGCTCGGGCGACTTCGAGCGGAAGCCCATGCTCCCGCCGTTCAGGCCGCAGAAAGTGCAGTGGTGGCGCGCGCCCCACCAGCAGCCGCGCGCGGTCTCCACCGGCAGCCCGGGCATGATCGCCTCACGCATCGGCGACGCGGCCAGCGCCGCGAAGTACTCGTCGAAGTCCGGATAGGGGAGCGTGTCGAGGGCGTGGAACGTGGCGCGCGGCGGGTCGCTCGCCGGCAGGTTGCGATGGCAAGGACCGAGGACGCCCGCCGGCAGCCGTTCGGCCGGGACGTCGCGACCGTCCGACAGCAGCGCGCGACAGAGCGGTGCGATGAACCCGTCGGCCTCGCCGCTGACCACGTAGTCGATCCAGGGGAAGTGGCGGTGCGTCGCCCCTCCCATCGCGGCTTCGCAGTTGCCGCCGCCCAGGATCGTCACGACGCCGGGATCGAGCTCGCGCACGCGCCGCAGGAGCGCCAGCGACGCGACGTGTTGCTCGAACGTCGAAGTACAGCCGACGATGCGGGCGCCGGTGGCGAGCACCCGGCGCGCGGCGGCGTCGACGAAAGCCGTCGCGGCCCGCCGCAGCGCGCGCAGGTCGTCGAACAGTCGCGGCAGCTCCTCGGGCCGGTCGCGCGTCAGGATGAGGCTCGGGCGGCGCCGGAGCCGCGCGAACAGCGCGGCGTCGTCGGGGGTCCGCTCCCGGAATGCGGCCTGGGCGAAGGTCCACTCCCCGACCTGGAGCTCGATCGGCGCCAGGTGCTCACAGATGCGGAAGCGCTCGAGCCCGACGATCTCGAGGAACCAGAGGTTGGCGTGTACGACGCTGGTGGCGATACCCTCGCGCACGAGGATGCTCTTGAGGAGCCCGAGCGCCAGCGACGGCAGCGTCACCGAGGCGTACGGCATGCTGACCAGGCAGACGGCCGTCCGCGCCGGCACGTGGGCCGGCTCCGGCTCGAGCCCGCCGTGCCACGACCCGTCCATGCGACGCTCAGGCGTGCGCCGCGCGGCGCAACGCGGGCACCGCGACGGGAAGCGGCGGCTCCTCGTCGAAGAGGCCGCGATCGAAGAGATCGAGCAGGAGCCGGAAGCCCTCCTCGAGCGGCATATCGCATCGCCGCTCGAGCGCCAGCGCGATGTCGCCCGCGCTGCGGTCGCCGGCCTCGCCCAGCTCCGCCGCGATCGCGGCGGCGTCACCCGTCGCGTACAGGCAGCGCAGGTGCGGCGACGTGAGGGCGAGCCGCCCGTCGGCATGGACCTCGGCGCGCACGTCGGGGCGTAGGCGCACGGGATCGTCGATCCGCAACGTGGCGCGGACGCTGCGTGCGATCATCGTCTCGAGCAGCGTCCCCAGGTCGTCGACGCTGGTGAACGTGCCCCGATCGAGCACCCAGTAGCCCAGCGGCCAGCGATCGCTCGCCTGGCACGGCGTGACCAGCTCCACCGAGCGATCGAGCATGTTGACGAGAAACCCCGACACGCAGGCGATCGTGCTGTTCTGGTCCTCGACCAGCTCGGCGCGCCGCCGGTCCGCGAACTGCCGTGCCCGCCCCGCCACCGCCTTGCGGTACTTGTCGACCGACTCCTTGTTCTGCGGGATGCACTCGACACGCAGCAGGTCGACCGCGGAGAACGCCGCGTGCACCTGGTCGAGCATCTTGAGGGTGATGATGGAGAAGCGATCGACCGCGGAGTCCAGGCTCTGCGCCAACCGCAGGACACCCCGGGTTCGCTCCAGGTCACGCGAGGCCATCGCCGTGGTGGTCTGCGGGCAGCGCCCCAGGACGTGGTGGAAATCGACCAGGAAGTGCTCGTAGTGCGGATTGTCGAGCGGGTCGGTGGCCCAATAACAGAATCCGAACCGCATGCAGGGTCCGACGACACGCCGGAACGTCGCCAGCGTGCCACGCCACAGGGCGGCGCTCTCCGTGTCGTACGCCCAGTTGCGCTCGAGTCGCTCGGCGGCGACGCCGCAGAACCAGCAGCCCACGGAGCATCCCTTCGACAGCTCGAAGGCGGCCGGCGCGTGCACCAGGTTGTCGCCCTTGACCACGCCGAGCTCGCCGAAGGTGCGGCGGATCTGCCGGCGTCGCCACGCCGCCAGTTGCGCGTTCGCGGGCTCGGCCACCCGCCGGTAGACCGTCCGATCGCGCCGCTTCTCGGCGATGAACGCGCGATAGCGATGGGGCGCGCTCGGGTACTCGGCGCCACGGCCCTCGCGGACCGCCCGAGTCATCGCCCGCGCCGCGTCCGGGTCGATGAGGGGCCACACGTCGTCGGGCCGCACCGTCACGCCGAGCGCCGCCAGCGCGGCCGCCGGATCCGCGGCATAACGAGCGCGGAAGCCGGGGTCCATGGTCCAGCGTTCGAGGACGCGCTTCACCTCGGCGACCTCGCGGAGGTAGTCCGCCGGCACGCCCGACAGGTCGCCGAGGAGATCGAGGAGATCCACGGTGGCGGACGCCGCACCGGACGGAGACGACTGCGCGGGCACCTTCATGGTTTCGACGCCACGGCCCCGCCGGTGTCAGCGACCGCGGATCACTCAGGTGAGGACCGCGGCAGCCACCGCCACCACCTCGGCTTCGGCGGCGGCCGTGCTGGTGGTCTCCGCGTCCTGCGCCTCGGTGGTCTGGGTGACGGCCGCCTCGGTGCTCTCCGCCGCGACCGCTTCGGTCGTGGCGTATCGCAGCGTCTGCACGCCCTGGCCGTGGTGGCCCCAGCCGCCGGTCACCGCCATCAGCTCCTCGTCGCTCAGCTCGCCGGGCTTGACGTCCTTGGGGAGCATCGGCACGACCAGATAACGCAGCGCGTCCGTGCTCTGCACGATCCGCAGCTCGGCGCCCTCCGGAATCGGGATGACCCGCCGCATCACGGCCGCCAATCGCGGCACGTGCTCCGGGTCGACGCGGAAGTCGCGGCCGAGCGCGACGTTCTTGATGCTCTTGGTATCCACCAAGACCTTCCATTTGACGCCTTTCTCCGGCGTCATCCCCTCGGCCTTGAGCGTCGCCACCGGCGACCCGGTGAGCTTCTTCCGGAAAGCTGCGTCACGCGCCGCGCGCGCCACGGCCATCGCGAGAATGGCACGGCTGCGATCCCCTTCCGCCATCAGCCGATCTCCTTCCGCGGCGGCGCTCGTCGGGCCACCGGCATGACTCGTCGCGCGCGGGATAGCACGCACTGGTCACGCGAGACAAGCAGCGCGCGCAGGACGGTGACGGGACCGCGTCTCCCTTGACCCCCTGTAACCCGGTGTCTATAAGCGCCCGCCTAGGCGTCGGTATTGGGAAGCGCGGCCAGCTAGGGCAACGGCGAGGTAGTGCTCGAACGCGCGGGGCGGGTGGAGACGATGAGTGGCTGAGGGACTTTTCCGTCCCGGCGTCGCCGATCGGCTCACCGAACCAGACGAGCTGGATCGCCCGATGCGCATCGCCGGGCCCGGCGGTTGGGCGCTCGCGGGCACCATGGCCCTGGTCATCATCGCCGTGCTGGTGTGGGGATTCCTCGGCAGCATCCCAACCCACGTCGAGGCCAGTGGCATCCTCGGCTGGTCGGGCGGGGGCGTTCGCCAGGTGGTGGCACGCGCCGAGGGCCAGCTCGTCGAGGTGCTGGTGGGACCGGGGGAGGCCGTCGCCGCGGAGCAGCCGCTCGCGCGGCTGGTGGCACCCGTGGCGCGCCAGGGCGTCGACGACGCCACCCGGAAGCTCGAGGCCCTGCGCGCCGATCGCGAGCGGACGCGCGCGTACTTCGACGATCTGCTGGCGAAGGAGCAGCGCGTGCTGGAGCAGGTCCGGCGCGACACGCGCGCCCTGCTCGACAGCAACGCCCGGCAGATCGCGGCCAACGAGAAGATCGTCCAGGCGTTCGAAGCCCTGCTGCGCCAGCACTACACCACGTCGGTCGAGGTGGAGGGGGCACGCGAGCGGCTGGCGCAGATCCGAGCCCAGCAGGACCAGAATCGCCAGCGCCTCGCCGATCTCGAGGTCCAGCAGCTCACCCAGGTCCGCCAGCGTGCCGAGGCCATCCAGGCGCTGGACCTGCAGATCCTCGCGGCCGAAGAGGCGCGCGCCGACGCGCAGCTCCAGTTGGAGCTCGGTGCGACCCTGCGCAGTCCGCTGGACGGGCGCATCGTCGAGGTGTTGGTCGCCCCGGGCAGCTTCGTGGCCGAGAACGCGCCGGTCGTGCTCGTCGAGTTCGGCCAGCCGACGCTGCACGCGACGCTGTTCCTGCCGGCGGGGACAGGCAAGCAGGTCGCGCCGGGCATGCCCGCGAACGTCGCCCCGGCCACCGTGGAACGGGCGCAGTACGGGACGCTGACGGCCACGGTCGCCGAGGTCGCGCCCTACCCGGCGACTCCCGAGCAACTCGAGGTGCTGCTCGGCGACAAGAGCCTGGTCGAGGCCACGCTCGCCCGCGGCCCGGTCCTGGTCGCATCGGCCGGGCTGGTCCCCGACCCGGCGGCGCCGAGCGGCTATCGCTGGAGTTCCGGCACCGGTCCCCGGGTGCGGCTCACCGGCGGCACGCTCGCCAGCGCGACGGTCACCGTGCGCACGCAGCCGCCGATCGCGCTGGTCGTGCCGGCGATCCGCCGCCTGCTGGGGCTCTATCCGTGACGCGCCCGCGGGCCCGCGTTCCGACGATCCTGCAGATGGAGGCCGTCGAGTGCGGGGCAGCCTGCCTGGCGATGATCCTCGGCTACTACGGACGGTGGGTGTCGCTGGCGCAGCTGCGCGAGCAGACCGGCGTCTCGCGTGACGGTGCGAACGCGCTCAACCTGGTCAAGGTGGCGCGGAGCTACGGCCTCGAGGCGCACGCCTTCCGCCGCGAGCCGAGCACGCTCGGTGACCTGCCGCCGCCCTTCGTCGTCTTCTGGAACATGAACCACTTCGTGGTGGTCGAACGCCTGGGGGACGACGGCTCGGCGCTCTTGAACGACCCGGCGGTCGGTCCCCGTCGCGTCGCCGCCGATGAGTTCGACCGCTCCTTCACCGGCATCGCGCTCACCTTCCAGCCGGGTCCGCGCTTCCAGAAGGGCGGCACGCCGACGCGACTCTGGGACGGTCTCCGACAACGGCTCGTGGGTTCGCTCGCTGGCCTCTGGCTCGTGGTCCTGCTCACGCTGCTGCTCGTCGTACCAGGCATCGTCATCCCGGCGTTGCTGCGGGTGTTCGTCGACGACGTCCTGGTCGCCGGGCGTGCCGACTGGGTGCGCCCGCTGTTCGCCGCCTTCCTCCTGACCGCGACGCTCCGCGCCGCGCTCACCTATCTGCGGCTGCGTTACCTGCTGCGCCTCCAGATGGCGCTCGCCATCGGCGCCTCGACGCGGTTCGTCTGGCACCTGTTGACCTTGCCGATGACCTTCTTCAGCCAGCGTTTCGCCGGCGACGTCGCCCGGCGGGTCGACGCCAACGACCGCGTCGCCGGCCTGCTCTCGGGGCAGCTTTCGACGAGCCTGGTCGGCCTGCTGACCAGCGGCGTCTACGCGCTCATCCTGCTGTCGTACGACGTGCGGCTCGCCGCGCTCGGCATCGGCCTCGAACTCGTGAATCTCGTCGTGCTGCGTCTGATGTGGCGCCGGCGCGAGGACGTCAATCGCCTGCTCCTCCAGGTCGAGGGCAAGCTGATGGCGACGTCCATGAACGGCCTGCAGATGATGGAGACCATCAAGGCGACGGGCGCCGAGCCGGATTTCTTCGCGCGCTGGGCCGGCTACCAGGCGAAGTTGGTGAGTACGAGCCAGCAGCTCGGGGTCTACTCGCTGGTGCTGCAGCTCGCCCCGGCGCTGCTCTCCGGCCTCACCACGACGGCGGTCCTCTGCTACGGGGCGCTGGTCGTGATGGAAGGCCGGCTCACGATCGGCGAGCTGGTGGCGTTCCAGGCCTTGATGCTGACCTTCGCCGGCCCCATCCAGGGCTTCGTCACCTTCGGGAGCCGCCTGCAGGAGATCAGGGGCGACCTGGCGCGACTCGACGATGTGCTGCGATACCCGGCGCCGGCGCCCGGGCGACCGCGGGTGCGCGCACGCCGTCATCCCAAGCTCGCCGGCCACGTCGAGATGCGCGACGTGCGCTTCGGCTACAGCCCGCTCGGGGAGCCGCTGATCGACGGCTTCTCGATGTCGCTCCGCCCGGGGGCGCGCGTGGCGATCGTCGGCGCCACGGGCAGCGGCAAGTCGACCGTGCTGAAGCTGCTGACCGGTCTGTACCGCCCCTGGCAGGGCGACGTCTTCTTCGACGGCCACCCGGCCAGCCAGATCGAGCCCGAGGTGCTGGCAGGCTCGCTCGCCGCCGTGGACGAGGACGTGTTTCTGTTCGACGGCAGCATCCGGGACAATCTCACCTTGTGGGACACCACGGTGTCGGACGAGGCGATACGCCGCGCGGCGCGCGACGCCTGCATCGACGAGATCATCGCCAGCCGTCCCGGCGGCTATCAGGCGGCGGTGCGCGAGGGCGGGATCAACTTCAGCGGCGGGGAGCGCCAGCGTCTCGAGATGGCACGCAGCCTGGCGCGGGACCCGAGCGTTCTGGTGCTGGACGAAGCCACCGCCTCGCTCGACGCCGTCACCGAGCGCGATATCGACGACAACCTGCGGCGGCGCGGCTGCACCTGCGTGATCGTCGCCCATCGCTTGAGCACGGTGCGGGACTGCGAGGAGATCATCGTCCTGCACCAGGGCAAGGTGGTCGAACGCGGCACCCACGACGACCTCATACAGCGGCAGGGCGAGTACGCCCGCCTGGTCGCCGCCCAGTGACGACGCCCGGCCAGCCACCTTCGGCCGAGCCCGGCGCACCGACGCCGCTGGCACCCGTGGCGCTGTGGCGCGAGCGCGTCGGCGGCGACCGGACCGTGGCGCTCGACGATGCGGAGGCGCTGTGGCTCGTCGTGCGCGGCGACGCCGATGTCTTCGCCGTGCTGCCCGACGACGCGCCCGGCGGCGGCGCCCGTCGTCCGCTGTTCCGCCTGGGCGCCGGCGCGGTGCTCTTCCCCTTCGTACCGCCGGCGGGCACCGTCCGGCTGGTCGCCGTGGGCGCCGCCGGCGGCGAGCTGGCCCGCGTCCGGCGGGCCGACCTGGACGCTCTGTCCGGTGCCGCCGACGCGCTCTGCGCCGCGGCCGACGCGTGGCTCGCCGGACTCGCGAGCGCCGTCGTCACCGAGCCGGCCGGCCCCGACGCCGCCGTCCTCGAGCCCGGGGCCGAGATGCAGCTGGGCGCGCACGCGCGCGTGCGCGCCCGGGGCGCCGGGGTGTGGGCCGAGGTCTCGGCCGGTGCCCTCGCCGTCGCAGGCACCGTGCTGCCGGCGCGCGCCGGCGGCGCTCCGGTCATGCCGCTGCCGCCGGAGGCTTGGGCCAGCGCTGCCCACGGCCGGGCCGTCCGCCTGGTCGGTCGCAGCACCAGCGAACTCCGGGCCAGGGGCTCGCTGGGCGCCGATCTCGACGCCTTTCACGCCGTGGTCGCTCGTGTGCTGGCCGCACAGGCGCGGCGGCATACGGCGGTGGAGGCCGCCCGGCTGCGCGAGCGCCGCGCGGACCGCGAAGCGATGCTCGACGAGAGCCTGCGGCGCGTCCACGCGGCGATCGACCGACATCCGCCGACGCCGCATCCCGGCGGGCCGCCGCTCATGGCGACCCTGCGCATCGTGGCCGACGCCAGCGGGATCACCCTGCGCCCCGTGCGCGAGGTCCAGGCGCTGCTCGCCCGGAAGGACCCGCTCGGCGCCGTCACCCGTGCCAGCGGCGTCTTGAGCCGGCGCGTGGAGCTCGGCGGAACCTGGTGGCGGGAGGACCTGGGGCCGCTCATCGCGTTCCGTCGTGATGGCCAGCCGGTGGCGCTGCTGCCGACCTCGCCCCGCCGCTACCGGCTGGTCGACCCCGCCGCGGACACCAGCGTTCCGGTCACGCCCGAGGTGGCAAGAACCCTCGCGAGCACGGCGCACGTCCTCTGCCGCGCGTTCCCGGGGCATGTGGTCGGCCTGCGGGAACTGCTGCGCTTCGGGCTGCGCGGCGCCCACGGCGACGTCGGGCTCCTCATTGCGGCGGGCGTCGCCGCCGCACTCCTCGCGTTGCTCACGCCGGTCGTCACGGGCGTGATCCTC
>CAWKPA010000008.1:0-109498 GCA_963851365.1 uncultured delta proteobacterium
TCGACCTGCACGCCGCGCCAGAAGGCGACGTGCCCTTTGATGTTGGCGGCCGCGCTCTTCGGCTCCGGGTAGAACCAGGCGGCGTCGCGATTCGTTTCGCCGCCGACGACGACGTCATAGTAGCTCGCCACGCCCTTCCAGCCGCAGGTGGTGTGGGTCGCGCTGTCGCGCAGGTATTCCCGATTCACCGCCTCCGCCGGAAAGTAGTGGTTCCCCTCCACGACCTCCGTGCGGGGACTCTCCGCAAGCACGGCGTCCCTCCAGATCGCTTTCGCCATGGTCGCCTCCTTTCGTCCCGGCATCGTCCCCGACAGCGCGAGCCCTGGCAACCGAGGCGCGCGGGCGCCGCGCCCCGCCGGTTGCGTTCGCGTCACGCCGCGCAGCGCCTCGGCCAGCGGGCGCAGCACGGCGTCCGGGAGTCCGGGGACGGCCGTGTCGCGGCGGATGGACGCGACCAGCACGTCCGGCGGCGCCGTGATCGGCACGGCCTCGAGGAGCGCGGGCAAGGTCGCCTCGTCGATGCGGTCGATGGCGGCCCGCATCACAGCGAGCGGGGGACCGGCGGCGGCGCGCGCGCTGGCCTGCTGCACGTGGCGGGCAGCGGCCATCTGAGCGCGCACCAGTCCCGGAACGGTTCGGCGGCGAGCCCTGCCGCGTGCGCGCGTTCCACGGCGCGCCTCTCGACATCCGTCTCTCGCGCCGTGTCGGCGATCGGGAGTCCCGCGGCGCGCTTCGACGCCGCCACCGCCGGCATGAGCATCAGTCGCCGCGCGACCAGGTCGACGACGCGCGCGAGCGATGCCGGCGGCGGCGAGGGCGCGCCGTCGCCGAGCAGCCGGGCCCGCAGCCCGGGCAGCGTGCCGTCCGCTTCGCGCATGGCAATCCAGCCGTCGAGCTCCTCGGCCAACGCCCGGGCCTCGACCGGCAGGAAGTACGCCTTGCGGTCGTCCGACAGCGGGCGCACCACGACCAGGTCGGTGCTCCCGAGCGTCCCGAGTTCGAGGGCGTCGGTGACGAGCCCGTCGACCCCGCCGGAGGCCAGCAGTGCGGGCAGCCGGTTGCCCTCCACCGTGACCAGCTCGACATCGGGCAGCGCGGCACGTGCCAGCCGCTCGAGATGCCCCCCCCGGTTGACGCCCACGCGCCGGGGCGATGGAGCACCGCGCCGGGCGACCAGCACGGCGGGGGCGCGCGCGACGGCGCTGGTGAACCGCCCGGTGACGAGGCGCTCGGGCCGCACCGTCACACCGCTCATCGCGACGTCGAAGTCGCCGCGTGCGAGCGCCGACTCGAGGTCGGTCCAGCGCAGCGGGACCAGAACCAACCGGCGGCCGCGGTCGCGGGCGAACGCCCGCGCCACCTCCACGTCGAACCCCCGCCACGCGCCCGCGGCCGTGCGTTCCGAGAACGGCGGGTAGTCGCCGCTCGAACCGACGCGCAAGACCGGCGCACAGCCGGCCAGCCCCACGAGGAGAACGAGGACCGTTCGGGACGCGAAGCGGCAGCGGTCTTCCCGAGCGTGGGAATCGCACGAGGGGCCGTCATGAGCAGTCGTCACGGCTCCGGGCTGGCACGACGACTGCTAGTCCTGCAAATGGCGCAAATCGACGCCCAGCGTGAGCAAATGGTCGAGCGCCAGGTGGCGGCGCGGGGA
Organism: uncultured delta proteobacterium; assembly: GCA_963851365.1. Classification (GTDB taxonomy): domain Bacteria; phylum Desulfobacterota; class Binatia; order DP-6; family DP-6; genus CAVQLX01. Next base: position 1,655 of record CAWKPA010000008.1, read on the forward strand.
GTCCGCGATCCGGCCGTACTGGCCGCGATGCGGTCGGTCCCGCGCGAGTGCTTCCTGCCGCCCGAGTTGGAGGAGTTCGCCTACCAGGACAGCCCCCTCCCCATCGCGCAGGGGCAGACCATCTCGCAGCCGTTCATCGTAGCCCTGATGGCGGAAGCGCTCCGGCTCGGCCCCGATGATCGCGTGCTCGAGATCGGCACGGGTTCGGGCTACGCGGCGGCCGTCCTCGGGCGGATCGTTCGCGAGGTGTACACGGTCGAGCGCCACCTGGAGCTGGCCGACACGGCGCGCACCCGGCTGGCGCAGCTGGGCCTCCACAACGTGGTCGTCCACCATGGCGACGGCACACTCGGCTGGCCGGACCATGCGCCCTACGATGCCATCGTCGTGGCTGCGGGCGGCCCGCGCGTTCCGGAACCGCTCCTCGCGCAACTCGCTCCGGGGGGGCGGCTCGTCATCCCCATCGGCGAGGAGAAGGCGCAGCAACTGGTGCGCGTCACCCGCCGGGCCGACGGCAGCTTCGCGCGCGAAGAGCTGGGAGGCGTGCGCTTCGTCCCCCTCATCGGCGCCGAGGGCTGGGGGCACGAGCCGACCGGCCCGACGGCTGGGCGGGCAACGCAACCGGCAACCATCGCCCGGCTCATGCGCGAGGTCGCCGAGCCGATCCCCGACCTCGCGGGGGCCGACCTCGGCGCGCTGGTCGAGCGCATCGGCGACGCCCGACTCGTGCTCATCGGCGAGGCGACGCACGGCACGTCGGAGTTCTATGCCCTGCGAGCCCGCATCACCCGCGAGCTGATCCGCTCGCGCGGGTTCGGCATCGTCGCGGTCGAGGCCGACTGGCCCGACGCGGCGCGAGTGAACCGCTACGTGCACCGGCTCCCGCCAATGCCGGGACGACCCTGGCGGGCGTTCGCGCGGTTCCCCACCTGGATGTGGCGCAACCAGGAGACGCTGGAATTCGTCGAATGGCTGCGCGAGTGGAACGCGGCGCCCGCGGCCGCGGGACCCGGGGTCGGCTTCTACGGGCTCGATCTCTACAGCATGTACACCTCGATCCGCCTGGTGCTGGAGTACCTCGACCGGGTCGACCCGCCGACCGCGCGCGTGGCGCGCCAACGGTACGCCTGTCTGACCCCTTGGGAGGGTGACCCGGCCACCTACGGCCGCGCCGTGCTCACCGGGCGCTACCAGGCATGCGAGCGCGAGGTGGTGGCCATCCTGCGCGACCTCGTCGCCAAAGAGCTCGAATACACCGAGCGCGACGGGGCCTCGTTCCTCGACGCCGTGCGCAACGCCGCCCTCGTCGCCAACGCCGAGCGCTACTATCGCGTGATGTACTACGGCGGGGCCGAGTCCTGGAACCTCCGGGACACGCACATGTTCGAGACCCTGGAAGCGCTGCTCGCGTTCCACGGTGCCGGATCGAAGGCGGTCGTGTGGGAACACAACTCCCATCTCGGCGACGCGGCCGCCACGGAGATGGGCGTGCGGGGTGAGATCAACGTCGGCCACCTGTGCCGGCGGGCCTTCGGCCCGGCGGCCTTCCTGGTGGGCTTCGGAACGGATCACGGCACCGTGGCCGCCGCGCACGACTGGGACGGCCCCATGCACGTCATGGACGTCCGCCCCGCCCACCCGGAGAGCTACGAGCGTGTGTTCCACGAGGCCGGCATCCGAGCCGGCGTCGTGCACCTGCGCGAGCCCACGCGTCCCGAGGTGCGCGACGAACTGGAACCGCCGCGGCTCGAGCGGGCCATCGGCGTCGTGTACCGGCCCGACACGGAGCTCCAGAGCCACTACTTCCACGCCAGCCTGCCGCACCAGTTCGACGAGTATGTCTGGATCGACCAGACCAGCGCGGTGCGGCCGGTCACCGACACGACGGCGCGAGGCCTCCCGGCGGCGCATCCGTTCGCACCCTACGGTCCTGCGTCGTCATGATGCGCCGGTAGTAGACGCCGGTGGAAGGACGAGAAAACCCTCGGGGCTGAGGCTCGTCGCGAGCATCACGTCATTGATGTTCGCGTGCTCGAGCCAGCTGTCCACCCGGCGATGCGCCGGCTGCAGCCAGAACGCCTCGATCTCGGCGCGCAGCGGCAGGTAGCGGGCCAGCTCGGTCATCTGCAGGCGCACGTCGCCGCTCGCCCGCCCCCATGCGTCTCCCCCGATCGCGGCGAGTCCGATGGCCAGCCCGAGTTCCCGGAATGCCAGGCGGCGGGCCGCCGGCAGGCGCAGGTCAGGCTGCCGCGCATAGTGCCGGAGGCCCGCGAGGGCGCCTGCCAGCAACGGCTCGACCAACCCGGGGCCGCCGGCGCCCTGCTGCTCCAGCTGCAACAGGCGATAGGCGTCGCAGAGGAGACCGCCCAGCCCGAGCGGGTCGCGCGTCGCGAGCGCCCCCGCGTCGATCATGGCGGCGAAGTCCGCGATCGCGCCTCCCAGGTCCGGTCCCGTTGCGGGCGCCGTCGCCGCCAGTTGCGTGTACGTCACGAGACCGTCGAGCGGGTCGTGGTGCCCCATGGACGCGACGAGCGGGCGCGCCAGGTCGATGCTCATCTTCCAGTACATCCGCTTCGTGGCGCCCGGCCGCGGTTCATACGTGAACGCCCGGTACGCAGCGACGGCCAGTTCGAGCGCCCATCCGCTGAATATCCTCTGGCCCGTCGCGCGCGTCACCTGATCGAGCGCGTGCATCCACTTCGTGAGGTAGTGGAAGTACTGGCCGTCACGATCCCATTCGAGCCGTTCGTCGACCGCCTCGTCGGGCCCGCGCTCGGGCAGCGGCTTGCCGATCCGCAGACCGCCACGCGTGGGGTGCGCTTCCCCGGCGTCGTCAGCGAGCCCACTGATCCAGCCGGCGCGGGCATCGTCGGCGCGGTGTCGGGCGAGGACGCCGTGCACATGACGAACCAGCTGGAGCGCCAGTTCCGTGAAACGCGGATCGCCCGTCCTCCGCGCGAGGCCCAAGGCGTTGCACACGGCAAAGGCGTCGGTCCACAGGTACCGCTGTTGCGGGCAATCGGCGGTCACACCGGTCCGCTCGGCGAACCGCGTCACCAACTCGATCGCCTGCCGCGTGCGCGCGTTCACGCCCGTCGCGCTCGGAATGTCCCGTGTCCCCTGCCGCGCTTCGTCAGCCTACGGCGACTTCGACGCGCTTCGCCTTCGTCGGTGCGGCCTTCGGCAGCGTGATGGTCAGCATGCCGTTGTCGAGCTTCGCCGCCGCCCTGCCGGGATCGACCTCGGCCGGGAGAGGAACGGTCCGCTGGAACGTCCCGTAGCGGATCTCCTGGCGGTAGAAGCTCTTCTTCTTCTCCTCCGTCTCCTTGCGGGTCTCGCCACGGACCGTCACCGTGTCCTCGGTGACGGACACGTGCAGGTCCTTCTTCTCCACGCCCGGAACCTCGAGCTTGACCGTGACCTCGCCATCAGTCTCGGCGACCTCGGCGGCTGGTTCGAGCATCCCGCCCTGACCCTCACCCGCGCGCATGACGTCGCGCAAGAAGTCCTCGAAGAGATCGTCGCGGCGCGCCACGGAGCGGAAGGGGCGCCAAGTGGTCAGCGCTGCCATCGTCGTGTCCTCCTGTCTGCTGTTCTGGAAGTGGCAGATACTCCCGGTAGAAAATTGCGTGCCATGTTCGGGCGCACGAGGACCGACGATTCGTTCTCAAGCCTGGACCCTACAGGAGCGAAGTTTTTTCATCGCCGGGACTTGTCGGGACCCCGAGCTCCCGCGTCGTCATGACTCGCCGGTTCGCGGCGACCGACGGCGATCAACGCCGGCGCCGCATGCGCGTACGAACCCGACCCGGGCCCCGCATGACCCAGGCGGCTGTGAGCGCCGCGCGCGGCCTCACACGCGCAACAGCACGCCGCGCGCGGGCCGCCCGGTCGCCTCGGCGACGGCGCGCGCATACAGCGCCACCTGCCGGCGGTACGCCCCCTCCCGCGCGCCCAGGTCGACGTCGGTCTTGAAGTCGATCACGGTCCAGCCGCCGGCATCGGCGAACGCGGCGTCGACCACACCCTCGACGACGGTGCCGTCCTCCAGGCGCTGCAGCACCGCCGCCTCGCGGCGACATTCGATCGCCGCGCCGGCGCGCCGGAGCAGCGGATGGGCGAGCGCGTGGGCAGCGACTTCGGTGGCGGCCGCCACCTCGTCGGGTTCCGCGCCGAGGATGCGGCCCTGCAGGACGGCCGTGGCGGCCACCTGTTCGCGGTCGGCGTCGAGCGCGACCGTGGCCAGCACGGCGTGGACGAGGGTGCCGAAGCGCGCGCCGTGGGGCCGAACGCCCCGCCACACCGCGTCTTCGACGGCGACGGCCTCGTCTCCCGTCGTCGCGACGGCGTGCTCCGTGGCGGTCACCACCCGGAGCAGCGGCGTGCTCCCGACGGCGCGCACACGCGCGCGCTCGGCTTGCCAGGCGGCGTGAGCTTCGACGCCGGCCTGGGAACGCGCGCCGCGCTCGTCGGCCGCGAGCAGCTTCTGCTGCCGCAAGCCGATGTCCTCGTCCACCTGCAGCCCCAGCAATCGGGGCACCCACCACACCACGCGATGCTCGCCGCACCTGGGTCGGTGCAGCCCCGGTCGCACCGGCAGGGGGCCACGCCGGGCGTTGTCCGGCAGTCCCCACACGCACTCGCCCTCCAGGCGCGGGCACCCCGGCGGCTCGATCGATTCGGGCGCGAGCGGATCGGCCGGGTACACGGCGGGGTCGAGACGATCGAGCCAGCCCTCGATCCGGTCGTCCGCCAGCACCGGCACGACCAGCAGGTCCCGGGCCCGGGTGGCGGCCACGTAGAGGGCGCGGACCCCTTCCTCCCGGTCCCGTTCCACCTCGTCGTCGTGATGGGCCTGCAGCTCGGGGGGCGACGAGCCCGCCAGCCTGAGCGCACACACGCCGCGTGCGGCGTCGACATGGCGATCCGGCTCGTCGCGCGCCAATCCAGCCGTCGGATCCACCAGGATCACGGCCGGGAACTCGAGTCCCTTCGCGCGGTGCACGGTCATGATGCGCACCCCGTCGGTGCCGTCCTCCACGATGGGCGCCTCGCCTTCCTCCGAACGTTCGGCATCCGCCTCGAGCTGCTCCACGAACGCGCGGAACGACGTGACCCCTTGCCGTTCCGCTCGCCGGGCCAGATCGAGCAGCCGCCCGACGTTGGCGAGCGCCTGCTCGCCGGTGGGCCAGATGGCGAGGCCGGCGTGGGCGCGCACTGCGCCCAGGAAGCGCGCGATGGTGTCGGCGAAGGAGCGACGGTTGCGCTGGCGATGCAGCGCGCGCAAGACGGCCAGCGCCTCGGCCACCGGCGCCAGTTCCGGCGGCGGCGGCTCGGGCAGCGTGCGGAACGGGTGCAGGGAGCGATACCGCGTACGCCAGGCGAGCAGCGCGCCGTCGTCGAGCGCGAAGAAGGGGCCGCGCAGCGTGGCGAAGAGCGCCAGTTCCTCCTCGGGCCGCTCGACGGCGAGCAACACGTTGCGCAGCGATTCGACCTCCTCGCGCGCGTGGAACGAGCTGCCGCCCACCAACACGTGGCGCAGGTTGCGCGCTTCGAGCGCGCGCACGTATGGCCGGGTCACGTCTTCCCCCCACGAGCGCATGCGCCGGAACAGGAGACACACGTGGCGGCTCTCGACCGCCACCGTCCCGCCGGCCTCGTGCGGGTCCGACACGCGCCACCCACTGGACCGCACCAGCCAATCGACGAAACCCGCGACGGCCTCGGGCAGGGATCGCGTGATCTGCCAGTGCACGACCTTGCCGAAGTCGCCGAACGGTTGCGGCACCGGCAACGCCACCAGCGCGGGCTGTCCGGGCAGCGCCTCGCGGTGTGGCGCCAGCGGGACGTAGGTCGCCTGCGTGCCGGACGTCCCCGCCGCCATGGCTGGCGCGAGGGCCGCGTTCACCGCCTCCTGGATCGCGGGGACGGACCGGAAGCTCACCGTGAGGTGCACCACCGCCGCGCCGGCCGCCACCAACTGCCGCTTCACCCCTTCGTAGAGCGCCACGTCGGCCCGCCGGAACCGGTAGATGGACTGCTTGGGATCGCCGACCAGGAACAGCTTGCCGGGCACCGGCCGGACGCGCCGCCAGTCGCACTCCCCGGGGTCGTCGGCCGCGAGCAGCAGCAGGAGCTCCGCCTGCAGCGGATCGGTATCCTGGAACTCGTCGACGAAGAGGTGGCTCCAGCGCTCCTGGCGCTCGCCGCGGACGGTGGCGTCGTCGCGGATCAGATCGCGGGCGCGAAGCAGCAGGTCGACGAAGTCGAGGCACCCGGCGCGCGCCTTGGCGTGCTCGTACTCGGCCACCAACGGCCACAGGTCGTCACGCAGGAGCGGCGCCAGCTGCGCCCCGGCCTGCCGCACGAACCGGTCGAGCTCCTCCTTGGCCGCCAACCGGCGTTGCTTGCGAGCGGCTCGCTCCGGATCGCGATCGCGCCGATAGCCCGTCCATCGCCAGTGCTTGTCACGCGCCAGGACGCGCAGCTCCGCTTCCAGACCGTCGTGATCACGACCCGCGAGCTGCTCGCGGCGCGCCACGTCGGCGACGAAGCGGTCGATGGCCGCGACCGAGCGGTCGGCGTAGTCGACGTCGCCCTCGAGCGGCGGCGCCGGCCCCACCCCCTCCAGCGCGCGCATCAGGTGGTCGATGGCCGTGTTGCGGTCGAACTCCTCGCGGCGCCAGGGCGCCGGGAAGTCGCGCCACTGCACCAGCGTCCACGCGGCCTGCCGCAGCGCCGCGCGCGGACCCTCGGCCAGCGTCCGGCCGGCGCGGACCTGCTGGCGCAGCACGCGCCGGACGCCAGGGCCGGGATTCGCCAACTCGGTCTCGAACCAGCGGTCGAAGACGCGGCCGAAGAGCCGGCGGGCGACGTCCTCGGGAGCCACCTGGAACTGCGGGTCGACGCGCGCCTCGACCGGACGCTCGCGCAGCAGTTCGGAGCAGAAGGCGTGGATGGTGCCGATGGCCGCGACCTCGAGCTGGGGCAGCGCAGCCTGCAGTCGCTCGCGCTCGGCGGCCGGCCGCGCCGGGTTTTGGCGCTCGCGTTCGATGGCGGTGCGCAAACGCAGCTTGAGCTCGCCGGCAGCGGCGTCGGTGAACGTGACGGCCACCATGTGGTCGAGTCGCGCCGCGCCGCGCGCCAGCGCCTCCAGCATACGGCCGACCAATGCGGTTGTCTTGCCCGTGCCGGCCGCGGCCTCGACGACCAGGGTGGAGGCGAGATCGGCGCGGATCCGATCCCGCGCGGCCTGGTCGGCCAGTGGCACGCCAGCCGTCACGAACGCCCGTAGCGGCCCATCAGGTCCGCCTCGCCCAGGATGTGCCCCCGGATGGCGTCGAGCAACTGGCGGCGTGTGGCGCCAGGCTCGAGCGCCGGGACCGCATCGAGCGCGTAGAGGTGGAAGACATAGCGATGCGGCCCGCCCGGCGGCGGACACGGGCCGTTGTGGCCGAGCGCACGGAAATCGTTGCGACCGTGACGGCTCCCGTCCGGCAGGACCTCGTCCGGCTTCACACCTTCCGGCAGTGCGGTTGCCGTCGCCGGAATGCCCCACAGGATCCAGTGCACCCACGACCCGCCGGGCGCATCGGGGTCCTCGCAAACCAGGGCGTACCCCTTGGTGCCCGTGGGCGGCGCGGTCCACGCGAGCGGCGGCGAGACGTCGGGCCCGTCGCAGGTGTGGCGCGCGGGAATGGTCCCTCCGGCGGGGAAGGCGGCGCTCGACAGCTCGAACGCCGTCGCGCTCCCTCCGAGCGCGCCCAGCAGGACCGCAACCGTCACCCCCGTCCTGCATCCCGCCATGGCGGAACGACGCTAGAGCGATCGGCCACGGCTGTAAAGCCGCCGCCGTCCCCATCGGCGGTGTGCGCTTGACGAGTCAGGCACCTTCCGACTAAGCACCCGGAGCCGCAGTGGCACCCGGCTCTGCAACGGGACGCCGCAGCGAAAGGGGGCGACCATGGCGATGGGACGAGCAGGACGGACCGCAACCGCTGCGCTGCTCGCCGCGGCGCTGGCATGGGCCGGCCCGGCGGCGGCGGGCACCGAGACGCTGTCGCGAGGCGCGATGAACCTCGTCGGCACGCCGCTCGACCTGGCCGTGTGGCCGTACACCACCACCTCGGTGTTCGTGCGGAAGCACTACATTGAGAACAAGCAATCGACGCTCGCGAAGATCGCGATGACGCCGTTCATCGGCCTCGTGTACGGCGTCTCCTGTATGGCCATCACCGGAACCGTCGCCGCCTTGCGCTTCGCGGACGGCCTCGTGAACGTGCCCGTCGGACTGGCGGTGCTGGGCTCCGACACGGACCCGGGCACGACGATCTACGATCCCGTACACGGGGACGACAGCGCCCTGGTCGACACCAACGGCATCTACTTCGGCGGCTACCACTGCAAGGGGTTCTTCCAGTAGCTACGGCATCGCGCGCAGGCGCCGCAGCGGCTCCACGCGCTCCGGCGGCTTGCGCTGCGTCCGCACCTCCTCGTACGGCCCGCACACCCGGCGGTAGTCGCAGAAGGTGCACGCGCGCGCCTGCGGCATGGCCGGCAGGAAGCCCTCGCGCAGCGCATCGTCGACGACGCGAACCACTGCGGCTACCGCGTCGCGCCCGGTGCGATCGAGCGGAACAACGCGTTCGGCGTACTCGCCGGTGGCGGTGCAGTACCAGAGTCGGCCGGCCGTCACCGGCCCGCCGAGGACGCGTTCGCAGACCAGCGCATAGAGCAACGGCTGCAGCACCCCGCCGCCGCCCACCACCACGCCCTCCTTCGCCCACACCTTTCCGGTCTTGTGGTCGGTGACGCGCCAGGCGCCGTCGGCCCGACGTTCGACCAGGTCGATGGACCCGCGCAGCACCAGGCGATCGGTCACCGCCACCGGATCGCGCACGCTCGCCGGATCGCGGTGCTCCCGCTCATCGGGCGGCAGCCCGAAGGACAGCTCGAAGCGCTCGGGCACCCACCCCGTGTCGTCCGCCGCCATGCGGCGGAGCCACTCCCGCAGGTCGGCGCGCAGGCCGTCGAGTTCGTCGCGCCACACGCGGGGGATCGCCGGGGCGAGCTTCTCCTCGGCCCGCTGCGCCTCCGCGTCGAGCACGACGTCCACGACGGCAAAGGCCCGCTCCAGCGCGGCCGGTCGGAGCGGCAGCAAGCTGCCGTCCCGCAGGCCTTCCAGGACGCCGAACTGGACGTCGTGGAAGAGCGCGCCGCGCGTGAGCGGATCGAGGACTTCGATGGCGACCGGCTCCTCCCGCGGGGCGAGACGATGGATCGCCTGCAGGAAGAACCGGTACGGGCAGGCGGCGAAGTGCTGCAGCGCGGTCGGCGAGAAGGCGCGCGCGTCGAGTTGATGGCGGGCGAGCGCTTCCCGCGCGACGTCGCCCGGATCCACCAGGCCGTCGGCGGTCGTCCAGCGCCGGAGCCACCGCCGGCCGCGTGCCCGCAGCGCCCGCGCGAGATGTGGATTGGCCTGCAGCAGATACGACGCGGTCCCGACCGTGGTCGCCGGGTCCGCCTCGAGCAGCGGCGCCAGGAGGGCGAGGTCGTACTCGGCCTCGTCGATCGCCGACGACGGCTGCGCGGGCGCCGGCCAGCCGAGGCGAGCGCCGGCCGCACGTTCGGCGCCGCGGGTGAGATCGTCGAGGCTCGGAAGGCGCCCTTCCGCGGCCCGCAACACCTCGATGGCATAGAACGACGGGACGCGCGGGCGCGCCTTCTCGACGTCGACGCGCGGATACGACAGGCACACGCGCCGGCTCGCCGCGCCGACGGCGAGCCGCAGCGCCAGCCGCTCGGCGGCGGCGCGCTCGACTTCCGTCTCGAGCACGCCGTCGCCGAGCGCCCGGCGCTGGCCGTCGAGCAGCAGCGGGTCCTCCAGAATCTTCCCCGGGAAGAGATTCTCGGACAGCCCGGGCACGAAGACGACGTCGAACCTCATGCCGCGCGCGGCGCGCGTGGTTCCCACGAAGACCCGCCCGTAGTGCCGCCGCGGCGGCGGGTCCGTGACGTCGCGCAGGCGCGTGGCGAGGACGAGCTGCACTTCGTCGAGCTCGACCGGACCCACGGGCGCCATGGGTTCGAGCTCGCCGAGGGCAGCCAGCACCGGCACCGGCTCGCGGAGCGCGACCGTGGCCAACTCGCGCAGGCGGTCGAGCCACTCGCCCCAGTGGGCCCGGCGGGGCAGCCCCGCCACCCGATCGATCAGCGGGAGCGCGAAGCGCCGCAGGTGTTCGAGGGCGCGAAGGTCGTCGTCGATCCGGATCAGCCGCGCCTCGTCCTCCTCCAGCACTTCGCTGCGCCGGCGCGCCAGCTCGGCGGCGAGACCGTCGAGACGGCGCGCCCACCGCTCCCGACCGCCGATCACCGACGCATCGACCAGCAGGCGCTCCCAGCGCGCCGGCGCGCGCAGCGCGCCCGCCACGACCGGCTCGGCCTCCGGGTCTTCGACCAGGTCGTCCGGCGGCACGGGCGGGCGCTCGTCGGGCGGCGGCACCAGGTCGTGCTCGGGCGGCGACCACGCGGCATCGGAGTCGGCCGGAGTGTCGGGGTCCGGCACCTGGGCCAGCGACAGGTACTCGGCGAAGCGGCGCGCCGACAGGCCCTCCGCCGCGCAGCCGAGCAACGCCAGCAGGGCGCGCCCGCCGGGGTGCGGCCGGAAGGTGCCGCGCGAGAAGGCGAACGGTATGTCCGCGCGGGCGAACGCCTCCTCCAGGTGCGGCACGTAGTTGGCGGGCGCATGGACCAGGACGGCGATGCGGTCGAACGGCACGCCGCGGGCGGCCTCCTCCTGGATGCCGCGCGCGATCTCCACGCACTCGCGCGCCTCGCCCGGCCACGCGGTGAGCCGCACGCCGTCGTCGAGCGCCGATGCGGGAGGCGCCGTCGCTTCGAAGAGGTGCCGCTGCAGAGCCGCGAGCGATCCGCCGCCGGCACCGCCGCCGTACTCCGGGGCGCAGCCGACGGCGCGCGCGAGCCGCGCGATCACGACCTGGTCGCCCGCCGCCCCAGTCGCCAGCACATCCGGCGCGCGCGCGCCGAGCGCCGCGACGAACGCCTCTTCGGCGGCGGTCGTCACCGGCAGGTCGAGCAGGAGCAGGGGCCGGCCGACCGGCACGGGCGCGGCGGCGTCGCGCGCCACCGCCGTCGCCACCGCGAAGACCGCGGCGCGATCCGCCAGGCCGTCGGCCGCCAACTCCTTCCCCACGGCCTTCGCGAGCCGCGCGAGATCGGGCCCGCCGTGCGGCAGCCGTCGGAGCGCCGTAGCCGCAACGTGGTTCATCGCCAGCTCGCCCAAGGTCCGGGCAGCGGCGGGCGCGAAGCCTGGTCGATCGGCGACGGGGGCGAAGTAGTCGAACGCGCCGGCGGCGGCGAGTCGATGCACGGCCCGCGCGGTCACAGCGACGAAGCCCAGGTCGGTCACCGGCACGCGCCCGTCCCGGGCCAGAACCGGCGCCGCCAGCTGGGCGGCCAGACGGCCGAGCGTGGTGCGCACGATGCCGAAGCGTGCTGCCGACGCGCCCAGACCGGCGCGCACCAGGTCGTCGCCGGCGTCCCAGCCCGGCGCCACGACGACGCATTCGGCGTCGCGCGGGTACGCCTCGAGCCACGCCGCGGCCGCCGCCAGTCGCGACGCCGCGTCCGGGGTCACGAGGAGCCGTCCCACCGCCATCGCGTTCGTTATCGCCCACGCGCCGGCGCCGGGAAAGCGCCGCCGTTGGCTCGGCGAGACCTCCCTGCTACCACCCCGCCGTGCGCGTCGTCTCCTTGCTGCCCGCCGCCACCGAGATCGTCGCCGCCCTCGGCATGCAGGACGCGCTGGTCGGCGTCAGCCACGAGTGCGACTTCCCCGCTGCCGTCCAGGCGCTGCCCCGGATCACGCGGTGCGAGATTCACGGCAATGCGCTTCCGAGCGGCGACATCGACCGGTGGGTGAAGACGACGCTGCACGGCAGCGGCACGCTCTACACCATGGACGAGGCCCTGCTGCGCCGGCTCGCGCCCGACGTGCTGATCACGCAACGGCTCTGCGACGTGTGCGCGGTGGGCTGGGACGGCGTGACCGCGTTCGCCGCCACGCTGCCCGGGCCGCCGCAGGTGGTGAACCTCGAGCCCCAGACGCTGGACGACGTGTTCGCCGACGTTCGCCGGGTGGCCACGGCGCTCGGCGTACCCGAGCGCGCGGCGGCGCTCATCGAGACGCTCCAGGCGCGGATCGCGCGCGTGCGCGACCGGGTCGTGGGGGCGCCGCCGCGACGGTGCGTGCTCCTCGAGTGGATCGACCCGCCCTTCGCAAGCGGCCACTGGGGGCCAGAGCTGGTCGCGCTGGCGGGCGGCGTCGATCCCGTCGGCCGCGCCGGCGCCGACGCGCGCGCGGTCCCGTGGGAGGCGGTACGCGACGCCGCGCCCGAGGTGCTCGTCGTCGCCTGCTGCGGTTTCGACATCGCGCGCACGCGCCGCGACGTCCCGCTCCTGCGCGCCCTGCCCGGCTTCGCCGACCTGCCCGCCGCCCGGACGGGGGAGGTCTGGCTGGTCGACGGTTCGGCGTACTTCAGCCGTCCGGGGCCACGCCTCGTCGACAGCCTGGAGCTGTTGGCGCCGCTGGTGCACCCCGCGCGGTTCCCCGAGCCGCCGCCGAACGCCGTCGAACGCGCCTGAACGCCGCGTCGGTCAGTCGAAGGGGTTCGCCAGGTTGAACTGGCGACCGCGGGCGCCGTAGTCCACCCCCGGCTCGCGTTCGTACTCGGGCGGAAAGCACTCCCGCTTGCGCGCGTAGTAGGCGGCGCGATGGTCGCCAGCCGACGCCGGGTTGAAGGTCAGGTAGTACGCCCGGCGCGAACCGCTCGACCGGTTCGGACCCGAGCGGTGCGGCACCCAGGCGTCGAACACGATGGCGTCCCCGGGCTCGGCCAGCAGCGGCACCACGTCCCAGCGCTCCATCACCCCGTCGCGCAGCGTCCCGTCCGGATTCTGTGGCAGCGTCTCGTGCCGGCTCTCCCAGTGCGACATCTCGAGACACCCGTTGTCGCGGGTGAACGGATCGACAGGCGCCATGAAGGTGAGGTGGTGCTCGACGCCGAAGTCCACGTAGGCAGGCGCGTCCTGGTGCGGCGCGAAGCCCGCCCCCCCGGGCAGCTTGAAGTTGATCTTGTCCTTGAACAGCACGACCGCCTCGCCGCAGCACTCGGCGAGGGCGCCCAGCACCTTCGGGCCGGAGAAGAGCGCAGCCAACCCCGGGTGGTGGGGCACGAAGTTTTCGATCCGCGCCAGCTGCTTCGTCGCCGGCTGGCCGACCCGCTCGTAGTAGCGCATCCAGCGCCCCGGGGTCTCCGGCCACTCGGCGATCTCCGCAGTCCAGGCCGCCAACTGCCGCCGCTCCTCGTCGCTGAAGAAGCCCGGCAAGCGGACGTAGCCGTGGTGACGGAAGTGGTCGAGCGCGATCGGGTCGAGCATGGCGTCCCGCTAGCACGTCGCATCGCGACGAGCCACCCACACGCGGCGCGCTCAGATGGTGATCGTCGAACCGTCGAAGCGCCGCAGCGTCCAGGCGACCTCCTGGTTGAAGCACGCCTTCTGCTCTTCCAGGATCCCGATCGCCACCGCCTCGCCGAGCCGCACGCCTTCGACGAAATCGCTCCGCCAGTGGACGCCGGCGGCATCGCGCCCGCCCGCGATGTTGGCCGCGATCTTGTCCAGCTCGTTGCCGACCGTGAGCGGCGCGCCACGCCACACCTCCAGCGCCAGGCCGTCGGCCGTCGCCTCCACGGAATCGGGCAGCTCCCACGACTCGTCGAAGAACGCCTTCAGAACGGTGACGCAGGCGCCGGCAACGGTCGCGTGGCCCGACCCGTAGGCGGGATGGACCGGGCTGCCCTCGGGGAACGCCATCGGCAGCAGGTACGTGCCGCTCGCGTCGTACACCCGCGGCAGCACCGCAGAGTGCAGCACCTCGGGATCGATGCCGTACGTGAAGGCTCCCGTGAGGTGGTTGTGGATGCGCCCCCCGAACACCTCCGGGCGCAGCCGGCGGTGGACGAACCACTTCTGCGCCCAGACCGCCTTCAGCGCGCGCGTGGCGACCTCGGTCACGAGCGACAGGACGTGCGGAGGGCCAAACTCGGCGAAGCCCAGCTGATTGGCTGATCGGACGCTCGGCAAACCGGCGTCCATGGGCGCGCCCAGGCCGAGCAGGATCAGGCAGGCGTTCAGGTACGCCTCGTACAGCGCGTCGTAGTGGACGTAGTGACAGAGGTCGCACAGGTTGCGGATGTACCGCGGCGTCGGATCGACCGGCTCCGGGTCCGGCAGCGCGCCGTTCTGCACCGCCAGCCAGTCGTCGTACGCCGTCAGAAAGCGCATGCCGGGCTGCGCGGTGCGCTGGCGATGGCTGACGGTGAGCGAGCCGAACGGGACGTCGCGCCAGAGGAACTGCGATACCCACGGGCCGATGAGGTCACCCGCCGTGTTGCCGCGGAACAGCGTCGCCGGCGTGACGCGGCCCGCGTCCTTCGGCGCCCGGTAGTCCGACAGGCGCGACAGGTCGGCACACGCCTCGGCGACCAGCGCCTCGGCGTCCCAGGCGCGGAAGGGGACGTCGCGCAGGAGCGCCATCCAATAGAGTTCCACCATCTCGGCAGAGTTCTCGGGCGAGTCGGCACGCGGCGCCGGCGGGATGGCGACGGCGAAGCTGTCTGGTCCCTGGAGGTCGAACGCCAGCCCGGCCTGCGGGCTCACCAGCTTGCCGCGCCCGGCGAGCGGGATGGCTTCGAAGTCGGCCGGCTCGCCGCTGCGCACGGCGCGCAGCAACACGTCGTAGGCGAAGGGCTGGACATGCCCGCGGGCATCGTGGGGTAGCCCCTTCGAGAAGCTCCAGCGGCGGTCGCCGAACGCTTCCTCCTCGCCGTTGTTCTCCGGGACCAGCAGCGGCCGATTGCGTGCGCGCGCCCGCTTCGCGGCCTGCACGCGGTAGCGGAAACACTGCTGGCCGCGGCGCCGGTAACCACGCTTGGCGCGTGCCGGCCGGTCGTCGGGCACGATCTGCGCGGCGGCTGGTGGGACGCTCCCGGTCAACGCGGCGGCCGTGACGGCGGCCGTGCCCTGCAGGAACGCGCGACGCCCGATCGGCTGGTCCATTCCCGATGTCTCTACCTGGAACGCTACCAGCCGGGAAGCCGCGCGCGCCGCCTGCGCGGAGCCCGGACTACTGCCAGCCGGTGATTTGGTACCCGCGATCGACCAGGCACTGATTGACGTAATTCACGTGCGCGGAACTCGGCTGCCGGCGCGACCCGCCCAGCACCGGCCAGAGCAACGCCCCCACCACACCGCTGGCGGCGCCCGAGGCGGCGCCGAGGCCGGGATTGCCCCAAATGGCGCCGCCGACCGCGCCGGCGGCGGCGCCCGTCACGGCGCCCGCGCCCGCGCCCTTCGCCACCTGGCCGGCCTGGCCGGCTTGGGGCGTGGCGCCCGCCTGGGACGCGAGGCTCCGGCACGCGGCCAGATCGCGGTCGAACCCCGCGCGTCCCACCTCCTGATATTTCGCGTTCTGGTAGGGGATCGGCCGCACGGCCGAGCAGCCAACCAGGAGCACGGCGCAAGCCGCCACTGCACGTCGACGCATGACCGACTGCTTGATGCGATCCCCCGTGCAAAAGCAAGCGGGGTCGCAGGCGGGATGCCGCGCTCCGCGCGCGCATGCTATGGCGCGCGCATGGAATTCGACTACGAGGCGGAACGGCTCGACCCGGCGATCGCCTGGTACGAAGCCCGCAGCGCGCGCTCGAAGCATTGGTTCTACTTCCTGCAGGGCGTGCAGCTCGTCACCTCGACGTTGGTGACGGTGCTGGCCGCATGGTCCGCCGAAGCGGTGCCGCGTCCCGTCCTGGCGGCGGTGAGCGCGGTGGCCGCGCTGGCCGCCGGCCTGCTCGCGCTGTTCGGCTGGCAACAGCAGTGGATCCGCTATCGCGCCACGGCCGAGACATTGAAGCACGAGAAGTTCCTGCACCGCTCCCGAGGCGGCCCGTATCGCGACGCCACCAGCGCGGCGCTGCTCGCCGAGCGCTGCGAAGGCGTAGTGTCGTCGGAACACGCCGTCTGGGCCACCGCCATGGAGCGCGCGGGCGTCAAGACGGCGACGCCCTCCTGAGCCGCGGGCGTCAGCGCACGGCGCGGACCGGGGTTCGACGTGACGGTCGCCCGCGCTGGCGGCCGCGCGGCGTTGCCGGCGCGGCCGCCGGCGACCCGACGGGCTGATCCACGGGGCAGGCAACCTGCTTCTCGGCGCAGACGCGGTCCGCGTGCTCGACCAGGATGCGGCGCACCTCCTCGATGGCGAGCGGATTGTCCTGCGCGGAATGGCTCTGGCGCTCGATGATCAGCTCCGACTCCACGCCGTCGATGTGCGCGCTTTCGAACTTCACCACGCCGTCGGTCTGCCCCTGGGGCGGCAGGGTGCCCTTGATTGGAATGATCGAATGGGCGCGGACGCCGGGCGCGAGCGGGATGGGCTCCAGCGCGGTGATGAACGGACTGCCCGGCCGCATGCCGTAGACCGCGCGGAACGGCGGGTTCGCGGGGTCGAACACGACGGCGCCCGGATCGCCCGTCACCAGGTCGGTGGTGGCGCCGAGGATCGTCCGTGGCAAGCGGGCGAAGCGCGAGATCCAGCGGGAGATGCCCCAGCCCGCGACATAGCTCCCGCGGTGCGGCGTCGAGATGAAGATCAGCTCCCTGACGAACGGCAGCGGCTCGACATAGAGGGTGCGCTTGAGGAGAGCACGCGTGTCTTCCCCGACCCTCAGCTGATCGACGGGCTTCGAACTGAAGAGCTTCCAGAGCCGATCGCCGGAGTCGATCGCCGTCATCTTGGTGAGCAGTCCGCCCTGGCTGTGCCCGATCACCACCATTTGCCGCAACGCCGGATCGGTGCCGGCGGGATCGAGCTGGTGGACGGCATTGGTGAGCGCCTCGCGCAGCTTCATCGCCGAGTACGGAATCGGGTTGTTGGTCTCGTAGAAGAAGAACCAGTACTGGTAGCGATCCCGCAGCGTGGAACGGTTGCTCAGATCGTTCAGCATGTTCGCCCAGCGGCCCGGGCTCGATGCCGTACCGTGCACGAACACCACCGGGATGCGCCCTGGCCGGTAGGGCTCGACGAAAGCCAGCGGCTTCTCGAACCGCTCCTGGCCCAGCAGGTCTCCCATGAGGAAGCCGCGCAGTTCCCAGCCCCACACCTCGGAGCGACTGAGCCCGGTGGCCAGCGCCGCCGTCGGCTCCACCTCGAGCGGCACACGGTCGCCCTCGATGTCGACCGAGCGGGTGTCGTACGCGTTGAACACCTGCAGCGACCCGTAGATGGTGGAGCGGGCGACCTGCTCCTTGGGCTCGTCGATGCGCAGCACCGCCGTCACCGGCACCGTGGCCGTCACCGCCACGAGATCCCTGCCCGGCCCCTCCGGATCCGCGGCGAAGGAGGCGGCGAGCGGCGCGCCGAATCCCGGACGGCGGTAGCGCATGCCGAGGCCCTTGACCGACAGCTCCGCGACGGGGACGAAGTTCTGGAGCCGGCGGCCGCCCCACGTGAGTTGCGCGGGATCGGCCTCGACCACGAGCTGCTGGCCGAACGGCAGCGGATAGACTCCCGCGCGCAGGTTCACGTACTTGCCGTCCGCCGACTCGAACGCCTGGGCCAGCCCGCGGTTGTAGAGATCCGCGGCGATCCGGGCCCGCGGGTCGAGCTCGTCGAGATGGTCGGAGCCGGACCCCGGGAACAGGAATGCGTAGGCGTAGACGGCGGCGCAGAGATAATACTCGCGCGCCCGCGCCCCCGCATCCTCGGCGTGTTTGAAGCACAGCTCGGACAATGCGAAGGCGCCGTTCCGGCGCCGTTCCGGCGCGGTCAGCACCTGTTGGTGCAGCGACGACAAGGCGCCCTCCGGATCCTTCTCGAACCGCTTCGCCAGGTTCCAGCGGTAGAGCACGTTCTCGGAGAACAGGCTCGGGCGATCGGAGTCGAGGGCGCTGCGCGTCAGATCCTCGGCCGCGCGCCGCGGACTGACTCGCTTGACGTCGACGGGAGGCCCGCAGGCGCCGAGCATCAATGCGAGAGCAATGAGCCATCCGCCCCTCCGGACGGAGGAGCGACGGGGCGGCGACAGGGAGACGTCCACCGGTCGGCATATACGATCGCGCTCCCGGCGTCGCAAACTCCCGGGATGGTCAGAACAGCGCGAGCTGCTTGCGGGCGCCGGTCAGGTCGTCGAAGTCCGGCCCACCGACGACCCGCAGCACCGCGTCCGCCAGCGGCTTCACCTGGTGCGTCACGTAGTGCTCGCGGTCGAGCGGCGCCGTGGGGGCGCCGGCGGGCTCCGGGCCCGCCGCCGTCATGACGTACGAGACGACCCGCCCCGCGTCGGCGCCCGGCTTGCGGGCGGCCTTCACGTGCGCCGGCGTGGTGCGCGTATACGCATCCAGCGGCTTGCGCACGGCCTTGCGATAGACCAGCTCGTCGTCGCATCGGCCCGCGCGCAGCGCCGCGGCGAAGTCGCGGACGAAGTCCGCGACGGGCTGATCGCGCAGGACGCGATCGAGCAGTTCGCGCTGGAATCGGCGCGCCACGCCGGTCCAGTCACGTCGCACCGCCTCGAGCCCGACGATCTCCAGACGGTCGCCGACCAGCCCGGCGTAGCGCTTCTTGCTGCCGGTCGCGCCGCCGCGCACTTCGGGCAGGAAGAAGCGTCCGTAGACCTTCTCGAACTCCAGCTCGAGGTGGCTGGTGCAACGGTAGTCGCGCGCCAGCGCCGCTCCGACCTCGGCTTCCACGGCGGCGCGCAGGGTCTCGGCGTACGCCGCCGCCGTCGCCGCGTCCGGGCAGCCCGCGTCGACGAACACCGAGTCGGTGTCGCCGTAGATGACCCGGTGCCCGCGGCGTTCGACCGCGGCCGCCGCCAGCCGGATCACGTGCTGGCCGGCGAGCGTGATGGCGTTCGCCACCGCCGGCGAGAACAGCCGGGACGCCGGCGACCCCAGCACGCCGAAGAGCGAGTTCATGAGGATCTTCACCGCCTGCGCGCCGGTCGTGTCGCCCACTGCCTGCGCCGCGGCGCGGTCCTCCCGGAGCCGGGCCACCAGCGCGGGCAGGATGCCCGGCTCGTCGCCGCGGAAGGCGGCGCCGCCGGGCGTGCGGATCACCCCGCCCGCGGCCGGACCCGTCGCCTGAGTGAGCGGGTCGATGTTGAAGGTGCGGATGAGGCTCGGGTAGAGGCTCTTGAAGTCGAAGACGAGGACGTTGCGGTAGAGCCCCGGGCGCGACTCGAGCACGAGTCCGCCGGCGATCGCGGGCGCGCCCGCCGCGCGCGCACCGTCGACCGACGGCGCGACCACGCCGCGCGCCCGCAGCGCCCGCAGGTAGAGCGAGTCGACGGCGGCGATCTGCGCGCCGACGCGGTCGAGCTGCATGCCCGTCAGCAGGCTGCGGCGCACGGTCAGCTCGACCAGCCCGGTGCGCGCCAGCAGCTCGAGGACCAGGCGAGCGTCCTCCAGGTTGTACGCGGCGAGGTGGACCGGGTCGTCGCGATACGCCGCCTCGATCGCGGCGCCACGATCCGGGCCGGCGATCAGCTTGCCTTTTCCCAGCAACGTGCGCGCGGCGGTCTCGAGCCGGTAGTCGTCGAGCCGGAACCACGCCGATCGCATGAGCGCAAGACCGTCGAGGACGACGCGACCGGCCAGCACCGCGCGCGCCTCGCGGCTGTAGGACTGGTCGCGCAGCAGCTCGAGCTCGTCGTCCGTCCGTCCCAGCACGCACCGGATGCCAGCCCGCCGGCAGGCGGCCTGCAGCACCGTGAGGTCGAAATCGCAGACGTTCCAGCCGGTCAGGACATCCGGATCGCTGGCGCGGACGTGGGCCAGGAAGCGTTCCAGGAGCTCGCGCTCGTCGGGCACCACCTCCGCGCCCGCCACCGGCCGCGGGTAGACCATCCAGATCCGCTCGCCGCCCGCCCCCGCCGCGGCGATCGAATGGAGGCGGCCGGCGTCCGGGCTGGTCTCGATGTCGAAGGAGAGCACGCGCAGCGCGGGCGTCCACACCGCGGGCTCGACGCGCGGGTTGTGGTAGACGCGGCCGACGCCGGGCCGGCGCTCGAACGGGCCGTCGATGGCGATCGCGCCGCGTACGTCGTGGTCGATCATCCAGCGGTAGGCAAAGCGGACGTCCGCCTCGAAGCACGGCACGCCGGCCTCGGCCAGGCGGCGGCGCAGCGGGGGTATGTCGCCGGGTGCCGCCACCTCCACCCGGACCACCGGCTCCCCGGCGAAGGTGCGCAGCGCGGTCGGCGTCACCGTGGCGCCGCGCACCGCGCCGGCGTCGCGGGCGTGGACGAAGCAGTACGGCGTCAGCCGGTCGTCGACGACGAGCGCCGGCTCGCCACACTCGAGCGCCAGGTGCAGGTGCACCTCGGGGCGCCCGTGCGACAGCCGATGCATCGGCGTCAGGATGAAACCGCGCTCCGGCACGGCAGTGTCCTGCGGCCGGATGCTACGCACTCGACCGGACGAGTTCCGGCGCGCCGCTCATCTCGCGGAGCCGCCGCACGCGGGGGCGGTAGTGGTCGAGCCCCAGCGCGTCGCAGATCGCCGCCGCCCGCTCGACACCCTCGGGCTTGTCGCCGGCGGCCACCGCCACCTCCGCCGCGCCCAGCAGCGCCGCCGCCAGCGCCGAGCGCGCCCCGAGCGACTCGGCCAATACCTGCGCCTCGGCATAGTGCTTCCGGGCCTCGTCCAGTCGCCCGAGGCGGGCCACCACGTCGCCGCGCGCCAGCAGCGCGAACGCCTGCCGCAAGCGGCCGCCATTGTTGGCCGCCAGCCGCGCGGTGATAAGGTCGGCCTGCTCGAGCTCGCCGGCCGCCAGCAGCGCGTCGCCGACGAAGCGGATGTTCAGCTGCATCGCCCCCGCCGCGCGTAGGCCGTACTCGATGCGCTCGAGGTACTCGGCGGGGTCGACCGGTTCGCCCAGCTTCAACCGCGCCCCGAGCCCGATGGTGCCACCCGTCACGTAGGTGTTGGCGTTCGCGATGGCCTCCCCGATTTCCACACTGAGGTCGGCCCAGCGCTTCGCCTCGGCGTACTCGCCGCGGAGGTAGTGCACGGGCGCGAACACGGAGCACAGCGCGCTGCGCATGGTGAAGTTGTTCGCCTGCTGCGCCAGCGCGAACGACTCGGCGGCGCTCGCCAGCGCCGCATCGAGCTCGTCCTGGGCATAGAGCACGAGGTCGCGCACCCAGCGCGCGCTCAGGTAGATGTTGCTCACGCGGTCTCGGTGCCCACCGGCCTCCAGCGCCTGGATGAGCGTCTCGATCTCCTGGCGCGCCAGCTCGAGGCGGCCGTCGGCGGCATAGTGGATGCACAGTCCGCGGCTCAAGCCGATGGTCAGGTCGCGGAGGCCCGCCTCGCGCGCCAGCGTGACTCCCCGCTCGGCCAGCGCGAGCCCCGCCGACACGTCGGCGACGGGGCGCATGGTGGCGAGGATGCCCTGGAAGTACGTCGCGCCCGCCAGC
Source organism: uncultured delta proteobacterium (assembly GCA_963851365.1). Classification (GTDB taxonomy): domain Bacteria; phylum Desulfobacterota; class Binatia; order DP-6; family DP-6; genus CAVQLX01. The sequence continues at coordinate 23,212 of CAWKPA010000008.1, forward strand.
CTCTCGGCGTCGCCGAGCATCTCCGCCAGCTCCGCGCCGCGGCGCGCCGCCCGTTCGGCCTCGTCCACGTCGGCGACGCCGAAGAACACTTCAAGCCGGGCCAGGGCCACCGACGCTTCGAGCGCGGCACGATGGTGGCTGCCGTCCTCGCGCTCGCCCAGGACCGCCTCCGCGAGTTCCCACGCCTGGCGGTAGTAGTCGGCCGCCGCCCGGTACGACGGCACCTGCTCCGTCTCCCGCGCCGCGTGCAGCAGGGCCTCGACGGCCTTGGCGTGGTTGTCGCTGCGCGTGTAGTGGTGTGCGAGCAGCGCGGCGGCGTCGACGCCGCGGGTAAGAGGGTCGGCCTCCAGCATGGCGCCGGCGCGCTCGTGCAGGAACCGGCGCTGGCGCAGCAGCAGGCTCTCGTAGGCGACTTCCTGGGTCAGGCTCTCGCCGAAGCGGAACTCGTCGCTCGACAGCGCCGTCTTGCGGTGCACGAGGCCGCGCCGTTCCAGCTCGGCCAGCTGGGCATGCACGTCGATGCCGTCGTCGGCCAGCAACGCCGCCAACTGCCGGCTGCGGAACTGTCGCCCGAGCACCGCCGCCACCTGCACGACCCGCTTGGCCACCGGCCCGAGGCTGTCGAGCCGCGCCGCCACCACCTCCTGGATCGTGCCGGGGATGGACAGTTCTTCGAGCGGCCGCGTGGGCTCGAGCACACCCGACGCCCCGGCGACGAGATGCCGTTCCTCCACCAGCGTCCGCACCAGCTCCTCGGCGAAGAACGGGCTGCCGCCCGCCCGCGCCACGATCATCCGCTCGACGTGACGGTCGAGCGGCGCCCCCGCGACCGCCCGCACCACGCCGACCATGGCGTCGTCGCCCAGGGGGCGGAGCACGATCTGGGAGAGCGCCATCGGCACGCGCCACGGGACGACGACGTCGGGGCGTTGGCTCGTCACCAGGAGCACGCGTGCGCCGGCCAGCCGCCGCGCCAGCTCTTCGAGGAGTTCGAGCGACGGCGCGTCCACCCAGTGCAGGTCTTCGAAGATCACCACCGTGGGTCGGACCTCCGCCTCGGTGAGGATCAGGCGCGCCACCACCTCCAATGTCTCGCGACGCAACTCGGCCGCCGGTTGCTCGGCCAGCTGCTCGATCGGCAGAGACAGAAACCGACAGAGCACCGGATACTCGGCCTCGACCTGTTCGTACGGCTTGCCGAGGCGCCGGGACACCTTGTCGCACGAGGCTTCGACGTCTTCGTCCCAGTCGAGGTCGAACCAGCGCGCCATCAGGTTGAAGAACGGGAAATACGGCAGCCCCTGCATCATCGACGCGCAGCCGCCTGCGAACACCGCGACGTCGCGCGTCGCGAGCCGCGCGCGGAGCTCGTACAGCAGCCGCGACTTGCCGCTGCCCGCATCGCCGACCACCGTCACGGCCTGCCCGCCCTCGTCGACGCGCGCGAACGTCTCCACCAGACGCGTCAGCTCGCCTTCGCGGCCGACGAACGGCGTGAGCCCACGGGCGGCGGCGATGTCGAGCCGCGTGGCGTCGCCGCGCCAGTCGCGGACCCGGTAGGCGACGACCGGCTCGCTCTTGCCGCGGATGCCGAGGGCCCCCAGGGGCTCGACGTCGACGAACCCGCGTACCAGGCGATGGGTGGCCTCGCTGATCAGGATGTCGCCGGGTTCGGCCAGGGACTGGAGCCGCGAGGCCAGGTTGGTGGTGTCGCCGATGGCCGTGTAATCCATCTTCTGGTCGGTGCCGATCGACCCCACCACCACCGGGCCCGTGTTGATGCCGATGCGCACCTGGAACGACACCCCGTGGCGCGTGCGCAGGCGTTCGTCGAGCGGCGCGAGCGCGGCGCGGATGGCGAGCGCAGCGCGGACGGCGCGTCCCGGCGAATCCTCGTGCGCCACGGGCGCGCCGAAGAGCGCCATCACGCCGTCGCCAGCGAGGACGTTCACCACACCTTCGCGGCGGTAGATCTCGGGGAACGCGATGTCGAGGTAGTCCTCGATCAGATCGTGGTACTCCTCGGGGTCGAGCCGCTCGGCGATCGCCACGGAGCCGACGAGATCGCAGAACAACACCGTGACCTGCTTGCGCTCGCCGTCGAGCGGCTGCGCCGCCGCCGTCACCTGCGGCACGGCGCCTCCCCGGTGCTTGGCGAGCGCCCGCGCCATGGAGTCGGCGAGCGACGGCCGGGCAGCCGGCGCCGCCGCGGCGCCGCTCCCCACCCCGAGGCCGCAGTCGGGGCAGAACCGGAATCGGTCCTCCAGCAGCGCCCCGCATCCGCCGCACCGGGCACCCGCCGGGGCGCCGCACTCGGGGCAGAACTTCTTGCCCGCTATCAGTTCGCCGCCGCAGGTGACGCAGCGCATGCAATGGGGCTATGCGGCGGCGGAGCGCAAGTCAACGCCGGCGCGCCGGCGAACCCTCAGGGCCGCGCCCGCGCCAGCCCGCGGGCCTCGATGCCCCGCGCCTTTGCCCAGCGGTAGTCGGGCTTGCCGCTCGGGCTGCGGACCATCTCGTCCACCAGGACGACGGTGCGCGGCAGCTTGTAGCGCGCCAGGGAACGACTCGCGAACTCGGCCAGCTCGGCCTCGTCGAGGGTCGCGCCGGGCCGCGGCTGGATCACCGCCGTCACCTGCTCGCCGAACCGCTCGTCGGGCGTGCCGACCACCACGGCGTCGTACACCGCGGGGTGTTTGCGCAGCACCTGCTCGACCTCCTCGGGGTAGATCTTCTCGCCGCCCGAGTTGATGCACACCGAGCCGCGACCGAGGACGTTGATCGAGCCGTCGGGGTTGAACCGGGCGTGGTCGCCGGGCACCGCGTAGCGCACCCCGCCCACCGTGGGAAACGTCTTCGCGGTCTTGGCCGGGTCCTTGTAGTAGCCGAGCGGCACGTGCCCGGCGCGGGCCACCCACCCGCTCTCCTCCGAGCCCGCCGCGAGCGGCGCCGAGAGGTCCTGCTTCAGGATGAGGGTGTTCGTCATGGCGAACTTGCCGGTCTCGGCGGCGTCGCCCGCGCGGGTGGCATGCGAGCCGTGCGCGCCGGTTTCCGACGCCCCGAAGCCATCGACCACCATGGCGTGGGGAATGACGTCGAGGAGCGCCTCCTTCATGTGCGGCGAGAGGATCGCGCCGCCCGAGCCGATGACGAAGAGGCGCGACAGATCGTACGACCCGCGCCGGAGCTCTTCCACCAGCGGGCGCGCGAAGGCGTCGCCGACCATGGTGAGCGTGTTGCAGCCTTCGCGCTGCACCAGATCGAGCACCTCGGCCGGGTCGAACTTCTCCGGCTTGCCCTGCAGCACCACCGTGCCGCCCTGGTGGATGGCGCCGAAGCCGAGCCACTGCGCCGCGCCGTGCATGAGCGGCGGCGTCGTCATGACCCGCATGAAGCCGCCGTTCTGGGTCGCGTTCTCCGCCAGCTCCTCCACGGTGGCCGGGCCGGTCATGCCTGGCGGCCCGCCCGTCATGGCGGCGTGGAAGATGTCTTCCTGGCGCCACAGCACGCCCTTCGGCGCGCCCGTCGTGCCACCGGTGTAGAGGATGTAGAGATCGTCGGGCGACGGCGTGACCGGCGGCATGGCGTCGGGCGCCTCCGCGACGACCCGTTCGTAGTCGAGCGCCCCGGGCAGCAGCCCCTCGCCGCTATCGTCGGCCACCTGGATGAGCACGCGCAGCTTCGGCAGGCGATCCCGGATGCGGGCCAGGGTGGGCGCGTAGCGGCTCTGATAGACCAGCGCCGTGGCATCCGCGTCGTCGAGCAGGTAGAGCAGCTCGTCGTCGACGTAGCGGTAGTTGACGTTGAACGGCGCCACACGGGCCAGGAAGGCGCCCAGCATGCTCTCGATGTACTCTGGCGCATTCAGCATGTAGACGCCGGCGTGATCCTGCCCCGACTCGTGGTTGGCCAGCCCCGCCCGCTCGCGGTGCGCGCCGAGCCCGGCGGCGTGCAACACGTTGGCCAGCCGGCGGGCGCGCGCCGCGACCTGGGCGTAGGTCAGGCGGCGCGTCGGGGTGACGATGCACTCGCGATCCGGGTTGCGGGCCGCGATGGCCTGCTGCGCAAGTCCGAGGTTCATGTCTCCCGGTGTGCCCCGGATCGGCGGGAGCGCGCAAGCGCGGCCCGGGTCCGTCGCCCCGGGCGCCTGCCCCGGCACTTGCGCCGGCTGGCCGCCCACCGTCTGTGTGGTACGAATGGTCCCGAGGTGCCGATGACCGCCCCCCGGCCAGGCCTGCTCCTCTCCGGCCTCCTCGCCACCGTCGTGCTCGCGGCGGGGATCGCGCGCGCCCAGAACCCGTTCGTCACCTTCGAGACCGGGCAGGTCCGGCCGCTCGCCCTCTCGCCCGACGGCGCGACGCTGTTCGCGGTCAACACGCCCGACGCCCGGCTCGAGCTCTTCGACGTCGGCCCCAGCGGGATCACCCGCCGCGGGTCCGTCCCGGTCGGCCTCGAGCCCGTCGCCGTCGCGGCGCGCACCAACGGCGAGGTCTGGGTGGTGAACCACCTCTCCGATTCGGTCAGCGTGGTCGACGTCGCCGCCGACCCCCCTCGCGTCGTACGCACGCTGCTGGGTCGGCGACGAGCCGCGCGACATCGTGTTCGCCGGGCCCGGCCGCACCCGCGCCTTCGTCACCGCCGCCCACCGCGGCCAGAACCGCCCGAGCGACCCCCAGTTCCTCACGCCGGGCGTCGGCCGAGCCGACGTCTGGGTGTTCGACGCCGCGACGCCCGCGATCGCGCCCACCATCCTGACGCTCTTCGGCGACACGCCGCGCGCACTCGCCGCCACGCCCGACGGCGGCACCGTCTATGCGGCCGTGTTCCACTCGGGCAACCAGACGACGACCGTCACCGAGGGCGCCGTGTGCGACGGCGGTACGCTCGCGCCGCCCTGCACCGTCGGCGGCGTCGCCATGCCGGGGGGACTGCCGGCGCCCAACCGGAACGTCGAGGGCCTGGTGGGTCCCGAGACCGGCCTCGTCGTCAAGTTCGACCGTGCGACCGGCGCTTGGCGCGATCCGATCGGCCGCGACTGGCGTAACGCCGTGCGCTTCACCCTGCCCGACCTCGACGTCTTCGCCATCGACGCCATGGCCCCGACACCGGTCCAGATCGCGGCGTTCCCCCATGTCGGGACGATCCTGTTCGACATGGCGGTGAACCCGGCGACCGGGAAGGTGTACGTGTCCAACACGGAGGCGAGGAACGAGATCCGCTTCGAGGGGCCCGGCATCCTCGGCGGCACGACCGTGCGCGGCAACCTGCACCAGGCGCGCATCACCGTGCTCGACGGCGGCGACGGTCACGCCGCGGCATCTCAACAAGCACATCGATTACGCCGTCGTCCCGAGCCCGCCGGGCACCAGCGACCGCAGCCTGGCGACGCCGCTCGGCATGGCGATCGACGCGGCGGGCACGACGCTCTGGGTCGCGGCCTTCGGGTCCAGCGCCATCGGCGTGTACGACATCGCGGCGCTCGAGGCGGACACCTTCGTGCCCGACGCCGCCGACCAGATCGCGCTGAGCGGCGGCGGTCCGAGCGGGATCGCCCTCGACGAGGGGCACGGGCGGCTCTACGCCCTGACACGCTTCGACAATGCCGTGAAGGTCGTCGACACGGCGACGCGCCGCGAGGTCGCCGCGCACCCGCTGCACAACCCGGAGCCGGCCGCCGTCCGCGATGGACGCCCGATGCTGTACGACGCGCGGCGCACGTCGAGCAACGGCGAAGCGTCCTGCGCCGCGTGCCACGTCTTCGGCGACTTCGACAGCCTGGCATGGGACCTCGGCAACCCGGACGACGTCCTCCTGCCGAGCAACAACCCGAGCCGCCTGCTGCTCGGCGATCCGAATTTCCATCCGCTGAAGGGTCCGATGACCACGCAGAGCCTGCGCGGCATGGCGAACCACGGCCCAATGCACTGGCGCGGCGACCGCACGGGCGCCACGCGCGGCGGCGACCCGCTCGACGAATCGGCCGCCTTCCGCGAGTTCCTCGGGGCGTTCGAGTCGCTGCTCGGCAGGGACGGGCCGGTCGCCGATGCCGACATGGAGCGCTTCGCGCGGTTCGTCCTGGAGGTGACCTACCCGCCGAACCCGATCCGCGCCCTCGACAACCGGCTCACGCCGGCGGCGGCCGCCGGGCGCGCGCTCTACTTCGGGCGCGTCACCGACCAGGTGCAGAACTGCAACGGCTGCCACGTGCTCGACCCCGAGCGCGGCTTCTTCGGCACCGACGGCTTCTCCACCTTCGAGAACGAGCCGCAGCACTTCAAGATCGCCCACCTGCGCAACCTCTACCAGAAGATCGGGATGTTCGGCATGCCCGCGGTCGCCGGGCTCTTCCCGGGCGACAACACGTTCCTCGGCGATCAGGTGCGCGGCTTCGGCTTCCTGCACGACGGCAGCGTCGACACCATCTTCCGCTTCCACCGGGCGACCGTCTTCACGGTGAGCGAGGTCGAGGCGCGGAACCTGGAGCAGTTCATGCTGCAGTTCGACTCGAACCTGGCGCCGGTGGTCGGCCAGCAGGTGACGCTCGACGGGTCGAACGCGGCGGATGCGCGACTCTCCCTGCTCAGCGCGCGACACGACGAAGGCGAGTGCGACCTGATCGTGAAGACCGTCCTCGGCGCCGAGGCGCGAGGCGGCGTGCGGACGGTGACGGGTCGGTTTCAGCTGGATCGGATCGCGGAGCCGCCGATCGCCGTCGACGAACTGCGCCGACGCGCCCTCGAGGCCGGCGCCCCCCTCACGTTCACCTGCGCCCCCCTCTGGTCGGGGACGCGCCTGGGCGTCGACCGCGACGGCGACGGCGCATACGACCGCGACGAGCTCGATGCGGGGATGGACCCCGAGACGCCGTCCGGCACGCCGGCGCCGCCGCCACCGCGCCCGCGGCCGACGACGGTCCTGGTGCCGGGCACGTTGCGCCTGCGCGACGGACGCCCGAGCCGGCGGCGCTTCGTCCTCGTGTCCGACCGGCGCGTCCCGATCACACCGCCCGCACTCGGCTCCACCGCCGACCCCACCGTCGCCGGCGCCATGCTACGGGTCTACAACGCGAGCACGACGGGCGACGACGTCGTCGTCGACCTGCCCGCGGCGGGCTGGCGCGCGATCCCGGCGCGGCGCGGGCGCCCGGCGGGCTGGCGCTGGAAGGCGCGCAGGCGTTCGGGGCAGGCGGTACGGCACGTGGCGGTGAGCGGGCGGCGCGTCGTCGTGCGCGCCGGCGGCGCCGCGTGGGCATACACGCTCGACGAGCCGGCGCAGGGCGTGGTGGCTGCGCGGCTCCGCCTCGGCTATCCGGCGGGCGGCACGACCTACTGCCTCGCCGCACGCGCCGATCTGGTGCCGCGCGGCAGGGGCCGCGACGGCGTGGGTCGTTTCCGCGGCCGCGGCATCGTCGGCACGGCCGAGAGCTGCCCACCGGCGCCGTAGCCCTGGCCCCGGACTGCCTGGCCGGATCGGGATCGGCGGAGCCATACGCCGGACCGTATCCCTCTGATCAGACACGCAACGGATTGCGCCAGCGCAGCCCGGGAAAGCGTTCGAAGTCGCTGTCGCATGAAACCGAACGTCACTGCCCACGGGACGCCGACCGGCTGATCGCTGCTGAGGAGATATCCCCACTCGGAGCAGGGGGCGGCACCCCGGGCATCGCGTCGCTCGCTAGCGCTTCCCGCCGGGCCCGAGCTCACTCAGGAGCGTCGCCTTGAGGAACCCCAGCTCCGTCTCGCGGCGCCCCGCGCTCCGCCCGCTCAGCATCTGCATGGCCGCCAACCCCGCGAGCACCGCGATCGTGTACTCCATCAGCCCCAGGTTCCGCCGGCGACCTAGACTGCCGCCCGGAAACCATTGGCTCCAGATCCGCGACCACGCGGCAAGCATCTGATCCTGCCACGCGACGTCCGCGTCCGGCGGCACGTGCAGCAGGATCTCGAAGGTGGTCCGGTAGTGCGGGCTGGCGAAGTGCTCCCACGCCCGGTCGACGAAGCGGCCGACGCGCGCCGCGAGGCTCGCTCCGGCGGGCGGACCGCCCAGCCGCTCCGCGAAGCGGCCGAAGGTGTCGGCGAGGACGGCCGCCAGGATGCCGTCCTTGTCGCCGAAGTGGTGCTGCACCGCGCCCCACGTGACACCGGCCCGCCGTGCGATCTCGGCCGCCGTCGTCTTCCGGTATCCGACCTCGGCGATGCTGGCGACCACCGCCGCCACGACGCGCTCGCGCGTCGCCGCCGTGCGCTCGGCGTGCGACCGCCGCGGACGGACCCGGCCGGAGCCGCGGAGCCGGGTGGTCGCTCGCGCCATCGACGCGCCCGCTATCGCAATTTGCCTTGCATGTAAAATGTAGGTGGCCTACGAGCACGTCATGGGGCGGTTCCGGCGCGGGGTGCGCTTCGAGATGGGGCTCGAGCAGTCGCGCCACGACCGAGGGCGGCACCCATGATCGACTTCTCGCCCTACTCCTACGAGTTCCACGACGACCCCTACCCGCTATACGCCCGCCTTCGCGCCGAGGCGCCGGTCCACCGCAACGACACCCTCGCCTTCTGGACACTGTCCCGCCACGCCGACGTGCTCGCCGCCTTCCGCGACCCGGCGCGCTTCTCGAACGCCGACGGCGTCTCCATCGACCCCGCCGCGCGCGGCCCGACGGCGCGCCTCGGCACGTTCTTCCTGGCGACCGACCCCCCCGAGCACACGCGCCTCCGCGGACTGGTTTCGCGCGCTTTCACGCCGCGCCGCGTTGCGGCGCTCGAGCCCCGCATCCGCGAGATCGCCGTCGGGCACCTGGACCGTCTGGTCGGCGCGGGCGGCTTCGACGCCATCGCCGAGTTCGCCGGCAAGCTGCCGATGGACGTCATCAGCGAGATGCTCGGGGTCCCCGAGGCCGATCGGCCCGACCTGCGGACCTGGGCCGACACCCTGCTGCACCGCGACGAGGGCGTTCACGACATCCCGCCCGAGGCTTACGTCGCCTTCGGAAAGATCCGGAGCTACTTCACCGACCTGCTGGCGCGCCTCCGCCGCCGGCCGGGCGACGACCTGCTCTCCGCCCTCCTCACCCTCGACGGCGGCACGGCGGTGACCGAGGTAGACCTCCTGGCTTTCGCCAACCTCATGATCGTCGCGGGCAACGAGACGACGACGAAGCTGGTCGGCAACGCGTTGTACTGGCTCTGGCGTCACCCCGCGCAGCGGAGCCGCGTCGCCGCCGACCCGACGCTCATCCCGCAATGGGTCGAGGAGACGCTGCGCTACGACAACTCGACGCAGGCGTTGATGCGACTGCTGCGGGACGACGTGACGATGCGCGGCGTCACCATGCCGGCGGGCGACCACGTGCTCCTGCTGATCGGCTCGGCCAACCGCGACGCCGACGTGTTCGAGCGGCCCGACGATTACGACCTCGGCCGCGACACCAGCCAGATGCTATCGTTCGGCATGGGCACCCACTTCTGCATGGGGGCGGCGCTGGCGCGCCTCGAAGCCCGCATCGCGCTGGAAGAATGGTGGCGGCGCTTTCCCGACTACCAGGTGCGACCCGACGGCCTCGTGCGGGTGCACTCGGTGAACGTGCGCGGCTTCGCGCGCCTCCCGGTGGAGGACACATGACCCTGGAACCCCTGGCCCCCGAGACCCGCAACCTGATCGACGGCGCGCTCCGCGCCGCGAGCGACGGCGGCACCTTCGACAACGTGAACCCCGCGACCGACGAGGTGCTCGGCACCTGCGCCAACGCGACGCGCGACGACGTGCATCGCGCCGTCGCCGCCGCGCGCCGCGCCTTCGACCAGACCGACTGGAGCGAAAACCACGCGTTCCGCGCCCGTTGCCTGCGGCAGCTTCTCGACGGGCTGCGCGAGGCGAAGGAGCAGTTCCGCTCGATCGTCGTCCACGAAGCCGGCGCGCCGGTGTCGACCACCCCTTTCATGCACGATCGACGAGCCGATCGAGATGCTCGATCTACTGGGCGGCGCTGGCGTCGTCGTACGAGTACGAGCGTCGCATGGCCGACATCCCCTTCCTGGGCACGCAGCACGGCCGCATCCTGCGGCGCGAGGCGGTCGGCGTCGTCGGCGCGATCACGCCCTGGAACGTCCCGCTGTACCTGAACCTCGCCAAGATCGGGCCGGCGCTGGCGGCGGGCTGCACGGTGGTGCTCAAGCCCGCCCCGGACACGCCCTGGTCGGCCACGCACCTCGGCAAGGTCGTCGCCGAGAAGACCGAGATCCCGCCCGGCGTGCTCAACATCGTGGCCTCGGCGGACCACCTGGTCGGGGAGATCCTCTCCAGCGATCCGCGCGATCGACCTGGTGACGTTCACCGGCTCGACACGGACCGGCAGGCGCATCATGGAATGCGCCTCGGCGACGGTGAAGAAGATCTTCCTCGAGCTCGGCGGCAAGTCGGCCAACATCGTCCTCGACGACGCGCCGCTCGAGGCCGTGCTGCCCGGCGCCGCCATGACCTGCGTGCACGGCGGCCAGGGCTGCGCGATCACCACGCGTCTGCTGGTGCCGCGCGTCGCGCTACGCCGAGGCGCTGCGCCATCCTCAAGCCGGCCTTCGAGGGCTGGCGCTACGGCGATCCCGCCGAATCCGTCGAACCTGCAGGGCCCGCAGGTGAGCAAGCGGCAGCAGGAACGCGTGCTCGCCTACATCGAGAAGGGCAAGCGTGACGGCGCACGGTGTCTCGTCGGTGGCGGCAAGCCGGCCGGTGCGTTGGGCGAGCGCGGCTGCTTCGTCGAGCCCACGCTCTTCGTCGACGTCGACCCCACGTCGACGATCGCGCAGGAGGAGATCTTCGGCCCGGTGCTCGTGCGTGATCCCGTACGAGACGACGACGACGCCGTGCGCATCGCCAACGACTCCGATTACGGTCTCTCCGGCGCGATCCAGACCAGCGACGTCGAACGCGGCATCGCGCGTGGCGCGCCGCATCCGCACCGGCACGCATCTCGGTGGACGGGGGCCAGTGGTTCCACGTCGACACGCCCTTCGGAGGCTACAAGCAGAGCGGCCTCGGCCGCGAGAACGGCGTCATGGGCTTCGAGGAGTACCTCGAAACCAAGGTGATCGCGGTCCCCGCCGCGTAACGGAGAGGAGCACCGATGGCCGATTCGGACCGCCGCCAACGCGGCCTGCAGAAGTTCAACGAGGTCTACGCCGGAAGGCTGCCGGCGCCGCCAGCGGGCACGCTCGACTTCTTCGACCTCATGCTGGAGCAGCTCTTCGGCGAGGTCTGGACCCGACCCGCGCTCTCGCAGCGTGACCGCCGGCTGCTCGTCATGGGAGCGATCGTGGCGTTGGGCGAGCGCGAGGCCTTCGCCATCCAGGTCCGCAGTGCGCTCCAGAACGGGGAGCTCACTGCCGAGCAGTGCCGGGAGGTAGTGATCCAACTGACCCAGTACGCGGGGTACCCACGGGTGTCGACCCTGGTGAGCGCCGTCGAGGCGATCATCGCCGAGGTCGGCGCGTCATGACGCCACGGATCGGGTTCATCGGCGTCGGCAAGATCGGACGCCCCATGGCCGCACGGCTCGTCGCCGCCGGCCTCGATCCGCTGGTGTACGACGTCGTCGCCGAGGCCGCGCAGACCCTCGCCGGCGCTCGCCTCGCCGCCTCCGCGCGCGAGGTCGGCGAGCGCTGCGACGTGATCGGGGTGTGCGTGCCCGCCGACGCGCACGTGCGCGCCGTCTGCGAGGGGCCCGACGGCGTGTTCGCCGGCGCACGGGCCGGCACGGTCGTCGCCATCCACAGCACGGTGCGGCCCGCCACCGTCCGCGCCCTCGGCGACGCCGCCGCGGCGCGCGACATCGGCGTGGTCGACGCCTGCATCTCCGGCGGCGAGATCGGCGCCGCCGAAGGCACACTCGTGTACATGGTCGGCGGCGACGCCGCTCATGTCGAGCGCTGCCGGCCGGCGTTCGAAGCGTCGGCCAAGCGGATCGTCCACACGGGCGTCCTCGGCACGGGCACGCTGATGAAACTCTGCAACAACCTGATGAGCTACATCACCTTCCGTGCCACATACGAAGCCTGCCGCCTGGCCCAGGGCATGAACCTGCCCGACGAGCTGCTGGAAGAGGTGACGAGCGCCGGCGGCATCTTGAGCATACCGATGCAGCGCTACCTCGGTATCGCACGGATGGCGCCCGAGGCGGTGGCCAACGCCCCCCTGCAGGCGATGCTCCGCGACTACCTCGACATCGGCGACAAGGACCTCGCGATCGCGCTCGAGGCGGCGGCCGAGCTGGGGCTGGATCTGCCGGCGGCGCGGCTCTGCGCCGAACGGATGGCCGAGACCTTTCGCGTGGTGAAGCCGCGGTCGACCGCAACCTGGTGAGTCCTGTCTTGGTCGCGTCGCGGAACACCTCGGTCGTTGACCACGAGCGCGGTGGGCACGGGTCCCGTCAGTCGGCGGCTCGTCTGCGTCGCTGCCATTTCTCGATCTCCACCGCCCAGAACACGATCGACGATGCCACGAGCACCGCGGCCAGCTCACCTGGGCCAAGGGCGGTCGTCTTGAAGATCGGCTGGAGCGCCGGGAGATACACCACGGCGAGCTGAAGGCCGAGGGTGCTCGACACCGCGGCGAGCAGCGGACGATTCGATCTCAGGCCGAGCGTGAAGAGCGACTCCCGATCCGAACGCACGGCCAGCACGTGACCGAGCTGGCTCAGACAGAGCACGGAGAACACCATGGTCTGCCACGGCGCATCCGGCAGGCGATACGCCGCCGCCTGCGTGACGAGGGACATCGCCCCCATCAGGATCCCCACCCAGACCACGTGCAGCCCGAGGCCGTCGGCGAAGATGCTTTCCTTCGGCGGCCGCGGCGGGCGCTGCATCACGCCGCGCTCGTGCGGCTCGGCGGCGAGCGCGAGACCGGGTAGCCCATCCGTCACCAGGTTGATCCAGAGGATGTGAATCGGCAGCAGCGGCACCGGCAAGCCGACGAACGGCGCCAGGAGAATCGTCCAGATCTCTCCGGAGTTGCTCGTCAACGTGTACTTGATGAACTTGCGGATGTTGTCGAAGATCCGCCGTCCCTCCCGAACGGAGCCGACGATCGACGCGAAATCGTCGTCGAGGAGCACCATGTCCGCTGCTTCCTTCGCGACGTCGGTCCCGGTCACGCCCATGGCGATGCCGATGTCCGCGCGCGCGAGGGCCGGCGCGTCGTTCACGCCGTCGCCGGTCATTGCGACGAAGTCGCCGCGGTCCTGCAGCGCTCGGACGATCTTCAGCTTCTGCTCCGGGGCGACCCGCGCGTAGACGCGCACGTCCTCCACGACGCCGCTCGAAGTCGCGGAGCGAGAGCGCGTCCAGCTCGGGACCCGTGAGCAGCTGCCGCTCATCGTCCGCGATGCCGAGACGCCGGGCGATCGCGAGGGCCGTCGCCGGATGATCGCCCGTGATCATGACGGGCGTGATCCCCGCGGCCATGCACATCGCCACGGCGCCCGGGGCCTCGGGCCGCGGCGGATCGACGAGCCCGACGAACCCGAGCAGCGTGAGATCGCGCTCGAGGTCCTCGACCGAGGGATCGGCGGGCAGGCAGTGGAGCTCGCGCATCGCGAACGCGAGCACGCGCAGGCCCGCGGCAGCCCACGCATCGGCCAGTCGCGCGGCTGCCGCCGCATCGAGCGGGCTGTACGCGCGCCGTCGGCACGCGAGCGCGTGCGTCGCGCGCGCGAGCACCGCCTCGGCGGCGCCCTTCGTGAAGGACGACGATCCGCCCGTTCCCGGCATCGTGCACCGTCGTCATGAGCTTGCGATCGGAGTCGAACGGCATTTCCGCGGCGCGCGGGAGCGCGGTCGCGACGTCGCAACGCGGTCGAATCCGCGAGCCGCCGCGGCGCGCGACGAGCGCGATCTCGGTCGGGTCGCCCAGGGCGTCCTGGGTGCCGTCGCCGAGAACGACGTCGTTGGAGACGGCCATCGCCTCCGCGAGCCAGCGCCACGCGACGCCGGACTCGCGCGGGAGGGCGCTCGTCTCGGTCGCCCGCGGTCGCGAGGGCCAGGCGCTCGACGGTCATGCGCGTTCGACGTGAGCGTCCCGGTCTTGTCGGTGCAGATGTAGGTCACGGACCCGAGCGTCTCGACGGCCGGGAGCTTGCGGACCAGCGTGTGGTCGTGCGAACGAGCTTGCGGGCTCCGAGCGCCAGCGTGACGGTCGCCACCGCCGGGCAGCGCCTCGGGCACCGCCGCGACCGCGAGGCTCACGGCCGTGAGGAACATGACGAGCGGGTCCTCGCCGCGCAGCAGCCCGACCGACGAAGACGAGGCGCACGAGGGCAATCGCGGCGAAGCCGAGGCCCTGCCCGAAGTGCGCGAGCCGCTTCTGCAGGGGCGTCTTCACGTCGCCCGTGTCCGTCGAGCAGGCTCGCGATCTTGCCGAGCTCGGTGTCGCAGCCACCGTCGCGACGACGACGCCCTCGCCGCGCCCGTGCACGATCGTGCGTCCCGCGATAGGCCATGGTCGATGCGGTCACCGAGCGCCGCGTCCTGGCGGCGGGCTGGCGTCGGCTCGCTTCTCGACCGGGACGCGACTCGCCGGTGAGCGCCGCCTCCGCAATGCGGAGCTGGGCGGTCTCGAGGAGACGGAGGTCGGCCGGCACGATGCGTCCGGCGTCGAGAAGGACGACGTCGCCCGGCGCGAGCTCGATCCGCGGGAATCTCGACGGCGGACCCGTCCCGCCGGACGAGCGTGCGTGTCGGCCGCCATCCGCCGCAGCGCCTCCATCGCCCGCTGGGCGCGATACTCCTGCACGACACCGACCACCGCGTTCAGCAGCACGATGACGACGATCGCGACCGTGTCGGCGACATCGCCGACGAGAGCCGAGACCGACCGCCGCCCCCACGAGGAGCAGGATCAGAAAGTCGCGAAACTGGTCGACCAGCATGGCGCCGATCGTGCGCGGCGGCGCTTCCGGGAGGACGTTCGGACCGTGCGTCGCCAGGCGGGCGGCCACGGCGTCGCTCGTGAGCCCGGCGCCGTCGGACTCGAGCGTCGCGAGCACGTCGGCGCCGGTGAGCGTGTGGGGCGGAGCGGAGAAGCTCAGAGCGGTGTCCATGGGCGATCCAGACGACGGGGACGGAGCTTCCGTCAGGCCAGCGCGAGCGTCCCGAGCGTGGCGTCGGGCATCGCCTCTCCTAGCACCGGCGCGCCCACCGCGGCCAGTCAGCCGGGACGTGCGTGGTGTCGCAGCGCGGACCCATCAACGGCGCCCGCGACAGCACAGGCCCGCGGGCGCTACGGTCGGAAGGGGACAGCAGGAAATCGGTGCCGGCGCCGTGGCACCCGGTACACACGCGCAGGCCGCGGCCGGCGAACTGGCCGCCGGTCGAGAAGCGCTCGTAGAAGAACCACCCCGCGCCGTTCCTGCCGCTCCGACGCCGCAGCTTCCGCATGACGGCCCAGCCGACCACCTGGCCGTCGCCGGCATGGAGTTCCTTCACCATCGCTGCGCCCCGCCGGAACGGCATGCGCCCGGCGCGGAGGTCGTCGACCAGCGTCCGGTTGTACCAGGAGCGAACGGTCAGCCCGTGCGCCGTCGGCGCGAGCGACCGGTGCGCCGACGGCTCCGGCGTGTAGGTCTGCTGGTAGCTCCCGGCCCGCAGCCAGCGCAGCAACGCGCCCTGCTTCCGGGGCGGCAGCTCCGCGGACGCGGAGACCGTGCACAGGACGGACAGCAACGCGACGACGGCGACACGCATGACTCCCTAGATGCCGCAGGCGGTCGCGGTGTTTCAACCGTGTCCCGGCAGCGCGCCGAGTCGCAGCACCACCTCCGCCGGACACGTCGCGATGGTCGCGCTCTCGGCGTCGAAGGTGCCAATCGGCCGGCCGTCCACTTCCACCGCCGCAAGTGCGCGATCGAGCGGCGGACACAGCACGATGCCGCCCGGGGGCACGTCGAGCGCGCCAGACAACGTGACGGCCAGCGCGTGTTCACCAGCGCGACGGAGACGCAGGCCCAGTGTCCCGTAGTACGTCGGCAACCCGGCGAGCGCGACCTCGGCGCCGCCGGCGCAGCCACCCTGCGGGAACACCCGCCGCAACGACCAGCGCCTGGTCGGCGGCACGCTCGAAGACCAGCATGCCCGCGGAGCGCGAGCACGTACTCGGCGCCGATCCAGGTGTGCGGCACGTCGCCGAGGTGACCCGGGGCTGCGCGGGTCGCGCCAGGTGATCTCCGGCCACTGGTTCCAGGCGCGCGGGCGCCGGTCGCGAGGAAGAAGTCCAGCAGCTCGTGCGCCTCGTCGCGCCGGCCGAGCCGCACGAAGCGCGCCGAGGATGCGGATCTCGTAGGCGGTGTAGTTGTTCCAGTCGATCTCGCCGTCGCGGCGCGCGGCGGAAGCCGTCGAGGTACTCGTCGAACGTCGCGATGCGAGCGCGCCGCGCGGCAGACGTCCGGCGGCAGTCGAGCATGGCGACGGCGATGGCCGTCGCCGTCGGGTCGAAGTCCGCCCACTCGACCGAGCCGGGCACGTAGTCGATCGCTTCGTGTCGCGATGGTCAGCGCGATCGAGGCGCGTACAGGCCCGATGCATGTCGGCGCCGCGGCGGCGAAGCGACGCGCCTCCGCATCGGTCGCCGAGTCGCGCCGCGATCGCCGCCGCGTCGACGATAGCCGCTGCAGCGCCCAGAAATCGTCCCAGTAGGCGTGCACGGGATGCGCGAGGTAGCCCTCGTGGCTCGCCGACTCGGGCAGCAGGCCGCGGCGCGCGCGCAGCGCCGGCGTGTCGAACTCGGCGCCGAGGCGGGTCGCGCGCAGCGTCTCCAGATAGGCGACGGCCTTGCGCAGCACGGCCGGCCACAGCTCGGCGAGGAATGCGCGGTCGCGCGTGAAGCGGAAGCACTCGGCGACGGCGAAGATCGAGCTGGCCGTGGCTGTCGTGCTCGGGGAGCCAGTCCGGGCCCGTGCGGTCGACGACGCAGGGCACGTTGCCGTCGGCGGCCTGGTGCGGCGCGTACCAGCGGACGAATTCGCAGGCCTCGGCGCTGCGACCGACGCGCAGGCAGCGCCGCCGCCATGATGGCCCCGTCGCGGATCCAGGAGCGCGTGTAGCGGCGCGGGCCGGGCTGCAGCGCGGGTCCGTCGCGGTTGACCAGCACCTGGGCCGCCGCCGTGCGCAGCGCGCGCCGCGGCGTCGCCCGCGACGGCGCCGAGGTCGAGCGTCAAGCCGCCCAGCCGCACGTCCCAGTCGCGGGCGGCGGCGGCGAAGGCGGCGCTGCCGTCGGCGCCGGCGACGAGGGGAACGGCTGCCTCGCCCGCATCGCCGAACGGCACGGCCACGAACACGTCGCGAACGCCTCCTGGCGCGAGGTCGAGGTCGAAGACGAGCGCCCCCGACGCGTAGCCGGACGGATCGACGACGTCGCGCCCGGGCGGCAACCCGCCGCCCGCCAGGTGCGTCACCACCTCGCCCTGCGCGAAGCGCGTCGCACCGAATCCGCTGGCCGCGGTGAGCGGCACGACCACGCGGCCATCGCCCATCGTCACCGCGCGACCGTCCCAGGCGAGGCGGTCGATCCGCCGGACGCCCCCCAGCTCGCCGAAGGCTTGCCACGGCGGATTCACCTGGAACGGGCGAATGGCGACGCAGAGGCGTCCGCGCACCGCCCGCATCGCGACGACACGATACCGCACGTAGAGCACCGCCCGCCCGCCGCGGCGACCGGCGCAGGCCGCGGTCTCGAGAGTCAGGTCCTCCGTGCGCCAGATCGACGACGGCAGCGGCATCCAGCCGGCCCCGAGCGCCTGTGTCACCACCGCATCGGCCCAGCCGAGCAGCCGGGCGCCCGTCCACACGAACGGTTCGATCGACCACGTGCCGCGGTCGACCTCGATCATGCCCTCCTCGTTCATGATCGCACAGGCGTCGCCGTCCGGGAGGCCGATCGGCGTCCAATAGCTCTGCTCGCCGACGAGCCAGCGCGGCCAGCGCCCGCGTGGCTCGCGGCGTGCAATCGCGCCGAAGAACGCGTTGGGCGAGCGCGAGAACTCGAACGGCTGGACGGCAACCTCGGCGACGCCGCAGCCGGAGGCGGCGTCCCGCGCGTCGAGTGTGAACCGCAGCCGGCGTGCCGTCGCATCCGGCAGGGACACCCAACTGCGCGCGACGTCGAGATCGTCCGCCGCATACGCCGGGGACCACGCGACGCCGTCGGGCGACGAGTCGATGCGGACGGCGCGCGGGCGCGCCTCGGGCGGCCAGTCGACGACCAGCCCGCCGTACTCGCGCTCGTCCAGGAAGTCGATCTCGAGCACGTGCGGGCCGGCGCCCGGCGCGCTCCGCCAGCTCGTCGCCGGGTTCCCGTCCAGCGCGGCCGCGGGCGGGTGCGCCGGCCGCGCGCTCGATGCGGCGACGCGGGGGGTGGCGCGGTACGTGCGGTCCTCGATCTCGAGATCGGCGACCCACACCGTCCCCGCGCCGCCGGACCCCGCCGCGATGACCAGCTCGACGGCGCCCAACTCGGCCAACGCGCCGCCGCCCGCGGGCCCCCATGCGAACTCCACCTCGCTGCTGCGCACGCGGATCCACTGCCAGGCGGCGGGAAAGGCGAAGTCGTCCCAGTGTCGCCACCAGACGTTCCGCCCGCTCGGGTCGACGAGCTTCAACTCGAAACGGTTGGGGAGCGCCGTCCCACGGATGGCGAAGCCGAGGGTCCAGCTCTCCGGCATGGGGCGGACGATCGCCTTACGGGCCACGACGAAACCGCCGCCGCCCCCGAAGTCGAAGTCGAGCCGCAGCGCGGCCCCGCGCGGCCCGCGGTCGGGTGCGATCGCCAGCCGGGCGAGCCCGGACGCGACCGGCGTCCAGCTCGCGGTGTCTTCGAGATCGTCCAGGACGTCGACGGTCATGCGTCGCCGCGGCGTCCGTGCTAGGACCGCGACCGGTTCTTCATGGCAGTCCGCGTCCCGATCGCGCAAGCGCGCCCGTTCCTTCGGCCCGCACGGGTGCCCGCGTGAGCGCACACCGCATGCGGCGCATCGAGGGCCGCGGGGGGCTCGTCGCCGAGCTGAACACGAACGGCTCGCTGCGGCGCCTGCTGCAGGGCGACGTCGTCGTCAACCTCTTCCCCGGCAGCGAGCTGGAGGGCGGCCCGACGAACCTCTACCTGCGCCGGCTCGGCGCAGCTCCGGCGTGGACGCCGCTGCTCGGCCCGGGCAGCCCGTTGGCCTTCCACGCGGACGCGCACGGCCTCCGTGCCGCGGGCGAGTGGGCAGGCGCTCGCATCGTCCTGACGCTGCAGCTCGCGGAGACCGCGCCAGCGTGGTTCTGGCACGTCGCCTGGGAGAATCGCACGGACACCGAGGCCACCTTCGACCTGCTCTACACCCAGGATGTCGCGCTCGCCTCATGGGCCGCCATCCGGATGAACGAGTACTACGTGAGCCAATACCTCGACCACACGCCGCTCACCCATCCGGTCCATGGCACCGTGGTCGCGGTCCGTCAGAATCTCCCGCTGGGCGGCCGTCATCCCTGGGTGGCGATCGGCTCACTCGGCACCGGCGTCAGCTTCGCCACCGACGCACTCCAGTTCCACGGGCTCGCCACGCGTGCCGGCGACGCGCCAGCCGCGCTCGCCGCGGCGAGCCTCCCCGGCGCGCGCCTGCAGCACGAGCACGCCATGGTCGCCCTGCAGGAGGAGCCGATGTCCCTGGCACCCGGCGCCGGCGTCACGCGCGGGTTCTTCGGATGGTTCGAACCCGACCACCCGGCTGCCACGTCGATGGCCGACCTGGCGGCCGTCGAGCAGGCGCTGGCGCTGCCCGAGGCCACACCGGCGGCCGACCCCGCGCCGCACGGGGGCCGGCCGCCGGCGGCCACGCTGTTCTCGGACTGCCCGCTGCTGCAGTGCCGGGACCTGACCGACGCCGAGATCGCGCGCCTCTGGCCCGGGCCACCACGGCACGCCGAACGCGACGGCGACCGGCTGCTGTCGTTCTTCACCGGCGCGGCAACGCACGTCGCGCTGCGCGCGAAGGAGCTGCGCGTGCTGCGCCCACACGGGCACCTGCTGCGGACCGGCGGTGCGCTGACACCGGACGAGGCGTCGCTCACCACGACGGTCTGGATGGCAGGAGTGTTCAACGCGCTCCTGACCCAGGGACACGTCAGCATCAACCGCCTGCTGTCGACCACCCGGTCCTACCTGGGGCTGCAACGCGCCCACGGACAACGGGTGTTCGTCGAGCTGGACGGCGGGTGGCACCTGCTGCACCAGCCGTCGGCGTGGGAGGTGGGGCCCGAGGGCTGTCGGTGGCTCTACGCGCACGCGGGCGGGATGCTGGAGGTGCGCGTCACGGCGCCATGCGACCGGCACGCGATCGAGCTGGCGCTGGACGCCCTCGGCGGTCCTCCCGCGCGGTTCCTGATCGCCAGCCACGTCGCCCTGAACGGAGACGACGGCGCGGAGCCCGTGCCGGCCCGTGCGACTCGCGACGGCGCCGCCGTGGTCCTGCATGCCGTGCCCGAGTCCGACGTCGGCCGGCGCTTCCCGAACGGAGCGTTCCGCTTCGACCCGCTCGCCGGCACGACGCTGGAGCGCGTCGGCGGCGACGAGCTGTTGTTCGCGGACGGCGCGTCGCGGAACCAGCCGTACGTCGTCCTGGTGACGGCGCCGGCGGTCTCGGCGGGCCTCCGGATCACCGGCCAGCTGGTCCCGGCGACGGCGGCGGATCCGGCGCCCGCGCCGGCCCCGGCGGCCTTCACGGCCCCGGCGACGAGCCCGTTCGCGATGGACGCCGGGCGGCTCGGCGAGATCCTGCCCTGGTTCGTCCACGACGCGCTGATCCACTACCTCGCGCCGCGCGGGCTCGAGCAGTACTCGGGCGGCGGCTGGGGCACGCGCGACGTCTGTCAGGGACCGGTCGAGCTGCTCCTCGCGCTCGGCCGCACGCGCCGCTGCGCGACCTCCTGCTGCGCGTCTTCGCCAACCAGGACGCGGACGGCGACTGGCCGCAGTGGTTCATGTTCTTCGACCGCGAGCGCGACATCCGGCCCGGCGACTCGCACGGCGACATCGTCTTCTGGCCGCTGCTCGCGCTGGCGCAGTACCTGCTCGCCAGCGACGATGCGTCGATTCTGGACGCCGTCGTCCCGTTCTTCCACCCGGACGGCGGCGCGGGCGGAGGGCGCCACGATGCTGGCGGCACGTCGAGCGCGCGCTCGGCGTGATCGGCGGCGCGGGTGATCCCGGGCACGCGGCTCGCCGCCTACGGCCATGGCGACTGGAACGACTCGCTCCAGCCCGCCGATCCGGCGATGCGCGAGCGGCTGTGCAGCACGTGGACGGTCACGCTCCACCACCAGACGCTGCGCGACCCTGGCCGCGGCGCTCCGCCGGCGTCGGACAGGACACCCGCGCAGCGCCGCTCGACACGCTGGCGGCGGGCGTCCGCGACGACTTCCAGCGCTGGCTGCTGCGCCGACGACATCCTCGCGGGCTTCGCGTACTTCCACGCCGGACGGCCGCGTCGACTACCTGCTCCATCCGCGCGATCGCGAGACCGGCATCCGCTACCGCCTGCTGCCGATGATCCACGCGATCATCGCCGATCTGTTGACGCCCGAGCAGGCGGCGCGCGCACGTCGCCACGATCCGCGCACACCTGCTGGGCGCCGACGGCGCGCGGCTCTTCGACGCCCGCCCCCCTATCACGGCGGACCGCAACATCACTTCCAGCGCGCGGAGAGCAGCACGTTCTTCGGCCGCGAGATCGGGCTCATGTACACCCACGCGCACCTCCGGTACGCCGAGGCGATGGCTCGGCTCGGCGATGCCGACGCGTGCTTCGAGGCGCTGCGGCGCGCGACGCCGATCGCCCTCGCGACCGTCGTCCCGGCGGCGCGCCCGCGACAGGCGAACTGCTACTATTCCAGCTCCGACGCGGTCTTCGCCGATCGCTACGAGGCGGCGGCGCGCTACGCCCGACATTCGTGCCGGGCGCGTGCCGTTCGAAGGCGGCTGGCGCGTCTACTCGAGCGGCGCCGGCATCGCCGTGCGCATCGTCCACGAGTGCTTTCTCGGCCTGCGTCGCGGCCGGACCGTGCTCGGGATCGACCCGGTGGTGCCGAAAGCGCTCGACGGGCTCGCAGCGCGCGTCACGCTGGCCGGGCACGACGTCACCGTCCGCTACCGAATCGCCGCGGCGGGCCACGGCCCGACGGCCGTCACGCTGAACGGGCAGCCGCTCCCGCTGACGCGGCTGAGGAACCCGTACCGGACCGCCGGCGTCACCGTCCCCACGGCTGCCCTCACCGACCGCCTGCACGACGGCCCGAACGAGCTGTTGATCGACCTCGGCTGACCCCGATCAGGGCAGCCGGTGCACGTACTCGGCCACACGGTACGCGCCCGCCTGGCCGATGAACTTCGCGACGTCGTCGCGCACCAGGCGCTCGCCCTCGGGGGAATCGAACAGCCCGCCCGCGATGGTCGAGGGGTTGGCGAAGTGCATCTCGGTGAAGCCGTCCCACGCCGGGCCGGACGCGTCGCCGAGCCGCCGCTCGGCCACGTTGATATGGTAGCGCGTGAAGCCGGGGTGATGCGCCTTCGCGATCGGGGCATGCACCCCGAGCCAGTGCGCGACGAACGCGTCCCGCGCGAGATCGGGGCGCCTGCGCACCGGGCAGACGAACTTGACCCCGGGCGAGCGAGCGCCGGAGGCGCAGCGGCGGTCGAGCGCCAGCGGCACGTGCTCGGTGGTGACGTAGGCGTCGGCGCCGCCCAGGAACCCGGCGACGTCGCGCTCGATCGCGGCGCGGCCCTCGGGCGAGTCGTAGAGGCGGCGCTGGAAGTCGTCGAGCGAGGCGAAGGTCAGCTCCGCGATGCTGTCGAGGGGTTCCAGCCCCGCCCCCACCTCTTCCACGACGTTGACCACGTAGCCGAGCATGGTCGCATGGTGTCGCAGCGCCAGCGGCACGTGGCCTGCGAGCACACGCGCGACGTAGGCGTCGTGATCGAGGTCCGGGCGCCGCCGGCAGAGAAAAATCAGCTTGACCATGCCCCGAGGGTGTCCCGGTAGAGCTGTTCGACGGCGCCGATCTCCCGTTCCAGGGTGTCGTGGGTCCAGTCGTCCGTGGGGATCGGCGGGTGGACCACCACGTCGATGGTGGCCGGCCGCGCGATGATGCCGTGCTTCGGCAGCGCGTCGAGGGTGTTGCGGATCACGATGGGCACGATCGGGCGGCGCGCCTGCATCGCGATGTGGAACGCCCCCTTCTTGAAGCGCCCCAGCCGACCGGTGCTGCTGCGCGTGCCCTCGGGTGCGATCACGATCGACAGCCCCTCGCGCAGCGCCTCGACCGCGGGTTTGAGCGCCTCGACCGCTCTGGTGTGGTTGGCCCGGTCGATGAACACCGTGCCGGCGAGCGCGAACACCGGCCCGAAGACGGGGTTGGTCCGCACCTCCTGCTTGCTGATCCCGACGAAGTCGCGGTGCAGCAGCTTGCACAGGATGAGCACGTCGAGGGCGCTCTGATGGTTGAAGATGAAGACCGCGGGGCGTTGCGACCACAGGTGCTCCTCGCCGCGCACCGACACGCGAATCCCGGCCAGCGCGGTGCCGAGCTCGCCCCACGTGGTGGCCGCAAGGTTGATCACCTGCCGCCAGTTGCCTTCGAGGAGCCCCGCCGGCGCGCCGAGGAGCAGCGACGGGACGACGCTGGCCACCGACAGGCCGGTGCGCACGACGTCCATGACACCAGGCAGGCCGCGCGTGGTGAACGTGCGGCTGGGCCAACCCCGGCGCGCGGCGATGGTGGCGAGGCGGCGGTTCGGGTTCGTCGGCCGGGGCCGTCCGACGCCTTCGAGCAGCGGCAGGTCCTCGTCGCTGTCGGAGTAGAAGAAGCTCTCCGCCAGATCCACTCCGCGCGCCGCCGCGAGGCCGCGGGCCGCGTCGAGCTTGCCCTCGCCGTAGCAGGGCGGCGGCACGACGCCGCCCGTGAAGCGGCCGTCCTCCACCTCCAACCTGGTGCACAGCACGTGCTCGATCCCGAGGTCGCGGGCGAGCGGCTCGATCTGGTAGCGCAACGCGGACGACACCACGGCCAGCGTGTGCCCGCGGCGGTGGTGCGCCCGCACGAGGGCCCGAGCCTCCGGGTACACGATGGGTGCCAGTCGCTCGGTGTAGAGCCGCTCCCCCAGCTCGTGCATCACCGCCTCCGCCTCGCCCCGCAGCATTCCGGCCGCCTCGGCCACGAAACCGGAGAAGCCGACCTGGCCGAACTGGAAGCGCAGGCCGGCCAGGCTGGCGAGAGCCAGGCCGGCCGGGCCGATCCGCCCGGTCAGCACGCCGTCGAGGACGAGCGGAACGACCGAGAAGCCCGCGATCAAGGTCCGATCGAGGTCGAAGAACGCGCCAACCGCCGGGCCAGCCGGGCCTTCCTCGATCTCGCGCGTGATGTGCTCGTGGGCGGCCACCGCCGCGCGAGCATAGCGCCGGCCGGCGGACTGGGCCAGCGTCACACCGGCGCTACCACGACGACCCGGAGTCGGCGTAAGATCGCCGGCAGATCATGGCATGGGCCCGCCAGGAGGTGACCAGAGAAGACGTCGCCCGGCAGCGAGTGATCTTCCTGCTCGACGCCAGCAGCCGGGTGGAGACCCGATTGCTCGAGCAGTGGATCGCGGAACACCACGTCCCGACGGGCATTCCCTGGGCCGCCGTGCCCCTGCGGTCGTCACACCGCCGCCGGCGGGCATCCCGTCGCCGCGGTGCGGACGCACCCCTCGAGGCCGTCCTGACGGCGCAGGACGACCCCATGCTCACGCCGTTGCGTGTGGTGTGGCTGCCACGACCGGAGCGCGGCAAGGGCGCCCGACACGTGCTGCGGCTGCTCGCGTTCGGCGATCCGCGCGACCCGGGCCTCGTCCGCCAGACCATCGACGCCGGCAACCCGGAGCGCTACCAGGTGGTGGCGGGCGAGGCGGCGCCGGTGTCGGAGCTGCGAGAGCGGTGGGTGCGCAAGGGCGGCACCGATCGGGCCGCGACCGGCGGGCTCGCCGAGTTCGTGACCCTGCAGGCCGCCCTCGCGCTCGAACGCGCCGAGCGACGCGTGCGGGGGATGCGCTACAAGGTCCCGCGCTTCGTCCACCAGGACATCCTCGCTCTGCCCGCTTTCCGCCAGGGACTCACGAGCCTCGCGGCCGACCTCGGCCGCCCCGAGAGCCAGGTGATGCGCGAGGCCGAGCGCTATCTGCGCGAGATCGCCGCCACCCACAGCCCGTACGTCATCGACCTCACCGCGCAGCTGATCCATCTGTTGTACACGCGCGCATACGGGGAGGCGCTCCACTACGACCACGCGGAGCTCGAGCGCATTTACGCGCTGGCGCAGCGCGTCCCCGTGGTGTTCCTCCCCTCCCACAAGTCGAACCTGGACCACCTGGTGCTGCAATACGCGCTGCACGAGAACGGCCATCCGCCCAACCACACCGCGGGCGGCATCAACATGAACTTCTTCCCGGTGGGGCCGCTCGTCCGCCGCAGCGGCGTGTTCTTCATCCGGCGGACCTTCAAGGACAATCCGGTCTACAAGTTCGTGCTGCGCAGCTACATCGACTACCTCATCGAGAAACGCTTCACGCTGGAGTGGTACATCGAGGGCGGGCGTTCCCGGTCCGGCAAGCTGCTGCCGCCACGGTTCGGCTTGCTCGACGCCGTGGTCGACGCCTGGCAGCGCGGCAAGAGCGAGGACGTCGTCCTCATTCCGGTGGCGATCGCGTACGACCAGATTCAGGACGTCGCCGCCTATACCGCCGAGCAGCACGGCGCCGCGAAGCCGGCGGAGAGCTTCGGCTGGTTCGTCGGCGTGGTGCGCGGGCTGCAGGCCCGCTTCGGCGACATCTACATCCGCTTCGGCAAACCGATCGCCCTGAGCCAGGCGCTCGGCACGCCCAATCCGTCGATGGCTCGGCAGGGATCGCTCGACGAGTCCGAGGAGCAGCAGCTCTCGATCCAGAAGCTGGCCTTCGAGGTGTCGCACCGCATCAACCGGGTGACGCCGATCACGCCGACCTCGCTGATCGCGCTGGCGCTCCTCGGGCGCAGCGACCGCGCCATGAGCGTACCCGAGCTGGTCGTCGCGCTCTCGAACCTGGTGCACTACATCCGGCGCCGCGGGTTGCCCACCACCGTCGAGCTCGGGCTGGAGTCGCCGGCGAGCGTGCAGTGGACACTCGACGCGCTGGTCGCCAACGGGGTGGTCACCAGTTACGCGGAGGGGCCGGAGGCGGTCTACGCCATCGGGCCCGACCAACACCTGACGGCCGCGTACTACCGCAACACCATCATCCACTTCTTCGTGAACGCCGGGATCGCCGAGATGGCGCTCCTCACCGCCGCCGACGACCGGACGACGTCCCGGCGCGCGGCGTTCTGGGACGCGGCGATGCGGCTGCGCGACCTCCTCAAATTCGAGTTCTTCTTTTCCGAGAAGGAGCAGTTCCGTCACGAGATCGCGGACGAGATCGCGCTGCACGACCACAAGTGGGAATCGGCGCTGGCGCGGGGGCCGTCGGCCATCCAGGAAGTGGTGCGATCGTTCCATCCGTTCAACGCGCACCGCGTGCTCCGGCCGTTCCTGCAGGGCTATCTCGTGGTCGCCGACGCATTGGTACGCGAGAAGACCGACGCGCCGATCGACCAGGCGGGGTTCCTCGGCCGGTGCACGGGGCTCGGCAACCAGTACTTGCTGCAGCGGCGCATCCTGAGCGCCGAGTCGGTGTCGAAAGTGCTGTTCGAAACGGCCTTGCGGCTGGCCCGCAACCGCGGGCTGCTGGAGCCCGGCACCCCGGACCTCGCCGCGCGGCGCCAGGCGTTCGCGGACGAAGTCCGCGACGCCATCCGGCGCGCCGACGCCATCGACCTGCTGGCGCAGAGCCGCATCGCCGGCCTGATCCCGTGACGGCACGTGACGCCACCAGCGCGCGCCTGCCGGTCACGATCGTCGGCGGGTTCCTCGGCAGCGGCAAGACGACGCGCCTGAACGCGCTGCTGCGGGACCCCCGCGGGCGGCGCATCGCCGTGGTGCTGAACGAGCTGGGCGAGGTCGGCGTGGACGCCGCCCGCTTGTCGGACGCCGAGGAATTCGTCGAACTGGACACCGGCTGCATCTGTTGCGCGCTCAACCCCGACCTCGAGGCCACGCTGCACCGGCTGCGTGCACGCGGCGGCTTCGACCACCTGGTGATCGAGACGACCGGCATCGCCGACCCGCTGCCCGTGGCCTGGACCTTCGAACGGGGCGGCCTGCGCGCGGGGTATCGGGTCGACGCCATCGCGGTCGTCGTCGACGCGCTCAACCTGCCGCGGCTGCTCGCCGACGTGCCCGAGGCCGCGCTCCAGATCGAGCGCGCCGACGTGCTGCTCGCCAGCAAGCTCGACCTGGCGCCGGGCGGACTCGACGCGGTGGCGCAGCTGGTGCGGCCACTCAACCCGGTGGCGCCGCTGCTGCCGGCGCCGCAGGACGCGACCCCCTGGGACCTGCTGCTCGACAGGATCGCGCCGCGCCGCGACGACGCGCCCGGCGAGCCCGCGCCGCACGAGCACGGGCACGCCTGGGACACGTGGCGCTTCACCACGACGGGCGTCGTCTCGGACGCGCGGCTCGAGGATTTCCTCCGCACGCTGCCTCCGGGGTTGTATCGGGTGAAGGGCCTGGTCCGGACCGACGCCCCGGGTTGGATGTCGGTCCACGCGGTCGGCGGGCGGTACGAGGTCGAGCCGGCGATGCCCCGCCCAGAACCGCGCCTGAGCACCCTGTTCGGTGTCGGCCGCGGCCTCGATGCCGCCGCCCTGGATCGCGCCGCGGCGGCCCTCGTCGTCTGAGCCGGCGCCCGGTTGCGCGGGTGACCGCGCGCGGTCAACATGCCCGGATGCAGGACGACGTCGGCGCCTGGCTCACCCGTTTCCTCGCCCGTCACGGCGGCACCAGCGGCACCGTGCACCTCATCGACGGCGACGTGCTGCGGCTGGCCGCGGCGGTCAACATCCCGCAGAAGGTGCAGGACGTCACCCGTGTGATCCCCCGCGGCAGGGGCATGGCGGGTCTGGCCTGGGAACGCGGCGCGCCGGTGTCGACGTGCAACCTGAAGGAAGACACGACGGGCGATGTGCGTCCCGGCGCGAAGGCGGTGGACGCGATGGCGGCGGTGGCGTTCCCGGTGGGCACGCCGGCACGGGCCGTCGTCGGCATCGCCTGGCACGACGAGCGCGAGCTCGATGACGCTGTTCTCGCCGCGGTGACGGGCGATGCGGCCGACCTGCCATTGGCCGGCTGACGCGACTACGCCGGCCGGGCGACGCCGCGATAGCAGAAGCCGGCGATGGCGGGCGCGCCGGCGATCCAGCCGGTGTCGAGCCGGTCGACCGCGAAGCCGCCGGTGCGCAGCAGGGCGGGGACGTCACGGTTCAGATGACAGCCGCCGAAGGCCCAGCGCCAGGCCGGCGTGACGCGATCCTGCCAGCGCGCCGTGTGGGCATCGGGCGCGCGGCCATGTTCGCAGAAGAGGAGGAGGCCGCCCGGCTTGAGCACGCGCCGCATGCCGGCGAGCGCGGCGCCCACGTCGGGGATCGAGCACAGGGTGAACGTCACCACCACCGTGTCGACGCTCGCCGCCTCCAGCGGAATGCGCTCGCCGGCAAGCGCCAGGTGCTCGACGGTGAACGGCGCCGTCGCGCTGCGCCGGCGCGCCCGGTCGAGCATCTCTTCGGCCGGGTCGAGCCCGATCACGCGCTCGATCTTCGCCGGATCGTACCAGCGCAGGTTGTGGCCGGTACCC
Organism: uncultured delta proteobacterium; assembly: GCA_963851365.1. Taxonomy (GTDB): domain Bacteria; phylum Desulfobacterota; class Binatia; order DP-6; family DP-6; genus CAVQLX01. Next base: position 52,027 of record CAWKPA010000008.1, read on the forward strand.
ATGCCGACCTCGAGCACCCGGCCGCTGGCCAGCGGGATCAGCTCGCGCCGCAGCGCCGCCACCGCGGGGGTGCCGCAGGCGACGTCGACGATGCGCGGCAGGACGTGACGCGACCAGACCCCCACGCCCGTCGCCTCACATGTCGAGCAGGTACGCCGCGATCAGGGGAAACACGATCGTGGCGTCCGACTCGATGATGAAGCGGGGCGTGTCGACGTCGAGCTTGCCCCAGGTGATCTTCTCGCTGGGCGGCGCGCCGCTGTACGAACCGTACGAGGTCTTGGCCTCCGAGATCTGACAGAAGTAGCCCCAAAACCGCGTCGAACGTCGCAGGTCCTGGTGGATCAGCGGCACGACACAGATCGGAAAGTCGCCCGAGATGCCGCCGCCGATCTGGAAGAAGCCGAGCCGTGCCGTCTTGTCGGTGGTCTCGTACCAGTCGATCAGGCGCGTCATGTACTCGACGCCGCTCTTCACGATCCGCGCATCGATGAGCCCGCGCGTGCAGGCGGCGGCGCACATGTTGCCGAGCGTGGAGTCCTCCCACCCGGGCACGAAGAGCGGCAGGTCGCGTTCGGCCGCGGCGAGGAGCCAGGAATTCTTCGGATCGATCTGGTACTCGCCTGCGAGTCTGCGCGAGCGGAGCAGCGCATAGAGATACTCGTGCGGGAACGCCCGCTCGTTCCGCTGGTGCGCGTCGAACCACAGTTCGAGCATGTGACTCTCGATCTTCCGCATCGCCTCCTCTTCGGGGATGCAGGTATCGGTCACGCGGTTGAGATGGCGCTCCAGCAGGGCCTTGTCGTCCTCGGCGCGCAGCTCGCGGAAATGCGGCACCCGCACGTAGTGATCGTGCGCCACCAGGTTGTAGACGTCCTCTTCCAGGTTGGCGCCCGTCACGGTCATGGCGTGGACCTTGTCGCGCCGGATGAGCTCCGCCACCACGATACCCAGCTCGGCGGTGCTCATGGCGCCGCCCATGGTGAGCATCATCTTGCCGCCCGCGGCGAGGTGCGCCTCCCACGCCTGCGCCGCGTCGACCAGCGCCGCGGCGTTGAAATGACGGTAGTGGTGGACGACGAAGTCCCGCACGGCTCCCATGGGACTGCATGCGGTAGCAAGTGCTGCCGCGTTGTCAACCTGCCACGAGCAGACGGGTAACCCCGCTGGCGCGGCGGCATCCAAGGCGTCATGACGGACGTGGCGATGAACGTGCATCCCGAGCCAGCAGCGGTCGCGCAGCCCCCCCGGAGCGGCAGCCGGTTGCGGGCGGTTCTGGTCGGACTGGCCGCCCTCGCGCTGCTGGCGACGTTCCGCCTGCTGCCGGTGAACGAGTGGCTGTTGACCTTCGTGAGCTGGATTCGCGGCGCCGGCGCAACCGGCATGGTCCTATTCGCACTGGCCTACGTGGTCGCCTGCGTCGTCCTGCTGCCGGGCTTGATCCTGACGCTGGGTGCAGGGTTCGCCTACGGCGTCGCGGTCGGCATCCCGCTGGTCTGGGTCTCGGCCAACCTGGGCGCGGCCGTCGCCTTCCTGCTCGGCCGCACCCTGGCACGCGAGCGCATCGCCGCCCGGGTGGCCGGCAATCCCAAGTTTGCCGCCATCGACCGCGCCGTCGGCACGCGAGGGCCTCAAGATCGTCCTCCTCACGCGCTTGTCGCCCGCCTTCCCGTTCAACCTCCTCAACTACGCCTACGGCCTCACGCAGGTGACGTTCCGCGACTACGTCGCCGGCTCGCTGGTCGGCATGATTCCCGGCACGGCGATGTACGTGTACCTGGGCTCCCTCATCACCAGCGTCTCCGAGCTCGCCGCGGGCGCGCCGTCGGGCGGCACGGCGAAGCAGCTCCTCACCTGGCTCGGCTTCGCGGCGACGGTGGCTGTCACGGTGGTCATCACGCGGGTCGCGCGCCGCGCGCTCGACGAAGCGACCGCGGAGCGGACCGGCGCGGCACCCGCGCCCGCGCCATCTCCGGCGCCCGTCGCCGCCGAGCGGCCACTCGTGCTCCCCGACGACGACCACAACCGGCGCCTCCTCGCGAACGTGCACCCGACCGGGTGGGCCAACCCCCAGCCGGCCGGGCGCTACAACCTGGTCGTGGTCGGCGCCGGCACCGCCGGGCTGGTGTCGGCGGCCGGCGCCGCCGGCCTCGGCGCGCAGGGTGGCCCTGGTCGAGCGGCACCTGATGGGCGGCGACTGCCTGAACGTGGGCTGCGTGCCGTCGAAGGGCCTGATCAGCGCGGCACGCGCGGCGGCCGCGGCCCGCCGGGCCGGCGAGTTCGGCGTCCGCGTCGGCGGCGTCGAGGTCGACTTCGCCGCGGTGATGGAGCGCATGCGGCGGCTGCGGGCCGGCATCGCCCCGAACGACGGCGTCGAGCGCTTCACGAAGCTCGGCGTCGACGTGTTCTTCGGCCAGGCCCGTTTCACCGGCCCCGGCACCGTCGAGGTCGAGGGGCGGCAGGCTCGAGTTCGCGCGCGCGGTGATCGCCACCGGCGCCCGGGCCGCGGCGCCGCCGATCCCGGGGCTCGAGGAGGCCGGCTACCTGACCAACGAGACCATCTTCTGGCTCACCGAGCTGCCGCGCGCCTGCTGGTGATCGGCGCCGGGCCGATCGGCTGCGAGATGGCACAGGCGTTCGCGCGCTTCGGCACCCGGGTGACGGTGCTGGACGACGGGCCGCACGTGCTGCCCGCGAGGACGCCGATGCCGCCGCGATCGTGGACGGCGGATGGCGGCCGACGGCGTGGAGCTGGTGCACGGCGCGCGCATCACCGGCGTGGTCGCGTCGCGGGACGGACACCGTCGTGCGCTTCGAGGTCGGCGGACGCCGCCCACGAAGCGGCGGGCGACCATGTCCTGGTCGCGGTCGGCCGGGCCCCGAACGTGGAAGGGCTCGGCCTCGAGGCGGCGGGCGTGCGGTTCGAGCGCGCACGGCGTGGACGGTCGACGACCGCCTGCGCACCACGAACCCACGCATCTTCGCCGCCGGCGACGTCGCTCGCGGCTACAAGTTCACCCACACCGCCGACGCGCTGGCCCGCATCGTGATCCAGAACGCGCTCTTGGCTTCGGCCGCAAGAAGGCGAGCGCCCTCATCGTGCCCTGGTGCACCTACACCACGCCCGAGATCGCCCACGTCGGCTTGTACGGAGCGCGACGCCCGGGAGCGCGGTATCGAGGTCGACCACGCTCACCGTCCCGCTGGCCGAGGTCGACCGCGCGGTGCTCGACGGCGAGGACGACGGCTTCCTTCGCGTCCACCTGCGCGCGGGCAGCGACAAGATGCTCGGCGCCACGCTGGTGGCCGCGCGCGCCGGCGACATGATCTCCGAGCTGACGCTGGCGATGACCGCCGGGCTCGGACTCGGCGCCGTCGCGAACACGATCCACCCGTATCCGACCCAGGCCGAGGTGATGAAGAAGGCCGCCGACGCGCACAACCGCACCCGGCTCACCCCCACCGTGAAGAAGCTGTTCGCCTGGTGGCTCGCACGGAGCCGGTGAGGGCGCTCGGCGTCTTCCCCGGCGAGCGCGCCGTCCGGGTGATCGCGCGCGACCCGCCGGCGCTGGGCGCAGCGCACGACGTCCGCCTGCGCGTCCTCGAGGTCGGCATCTGCGGCACCGATCGCGAGATCTGCCGTTTCGAGTTCGGCACGCCGCCCGCCGGCGACGACCACCTCGTGCTGGGGCACGAGTGCGTCGCGGAGGTGCTCGAGGTCGGGCCGACGGTCTCCGCGCTGGCGCCGGGCGACCTCGTGGTGCCGGCCGTGCGCCGTCCCTGCCCGCACGCCGGGTGCGCCCCGTGCCGGACCGACCGCCAGGACTTCTGCCGCACCGGCGACTTCGTCGAACACGGCATCAAGGGGCGGCACGGCTTCCTCGCCGACGAGATCGTCGAGGACGCGCGGTGGCTCCACCGGGTGCCGGCGGCCCTGCGCCCGGTCGCCGTGCTGGTGGAGCCGCTCAGCGTGGTCGAGAAGGCGCTCGCCCAGGTGCGGGAGGTCGAGCGGCGACTCGCCGCCGGCAGCGTCGGCCGCACCGCGGTCGTCACGGGAGCGGGCGCGGTCGGGCTGCTGTCGGCGCTGGCCTTCACCGCCGCAGGGTTCGAAACCTCGGTGTGGTCGTCGGAGCCGGACACCGACCCCCGCGCCGCGTGGTTGGGGTCGCTCGGCGTCGCCTACGTGCCGGCGGCCGGCGAGCCGCTCGCAGCGCTGGGCCGCCGGCTCGGCAACGTCGACGTGCTGGTCGAGGCCACCGGCGCGCCGCCGGTCGCCCTGCAGGCGCTCGACGCCCTGGGCCACAACGGTGTGCTGGTGCTTCTTCGGGCTCCCCGGCGGACGGCTCGCGCTCGAGGTCGACGCGGCGGGCCTCGTGCGCACCCTCGTGCTGCGCAACCAGATGGTGCTCGGCACCATCAACGCCGGCCCGGACGCGTTCGAAGCGGCGATCCGCGACCTGGACACGTTCGAGGCGCGCTGGCCCGGCGCGCTCGGACAGTTGATCACGGGTCGGCATGCGCTCCCCGACGCTCCGGCGCTGCTCCGGAGCCCGCCCAACGGCGTGAAGCACGTCGTCACGCTGGCGTGACGGCGCGGGCTTCCGGCGCGTCGACTGGCCTCGGCGCGGCGGGTCCTGCTAGCGTCGTCGGCATGGACGCCACCGGACCGAACGCCGAACAGATCGTCTACTGGAACGAGACCGCGGGCCCGAAGTGGGTGGCGCTGCAGGCGCTGCTCGACGCGCAGATCGAGCCGCTCGGCCTGGCGACGATGGACCTGCTCGGGCTGGCGGCGGGCGAGGACGTGCTCGACGTCGGCTGCGGCACCGGGCAGACCAGCGTCGAGCTGGCCCGGCGCGTGGGGCCGTCGGGACGCGTGACCGGCATCGACATCTCCGCGCCCATGCTGGCCGGCGCCCGGGCGCGGGCGGCCGCGGCGGGCATCCGGAACGTCGCCTTCGTCCCTGCCGACGCGCAGACGCACGCCTTCGAGCCGGCCAGCGTCGACGTCGTCTTCTCTCGCTTCGGGGTCATGTTCTTCGCCGACCCGACGGCGGCGTTCGCCAACATCCGCTCGGCAATGCGGCCGGGCGGCCGGCTGGGCTTCGTCTGCTGGCAGGCGCTCCCCGACAACCCGTGGATGGCCGTGCCGTGCATGGCGGCGATGCAGCACCTCGCCATCCAGCCGCCCGCGCATCCACACGCGCCCGGGCCGTTCGCTTTTGCCGACGCGGAGCGCGTGCGCGGCATCCTGGAAGGGGCCGGGTTTCGCGACGTGGACTTCACCGATCACCGGACGACGCTCGCCGTCGGCGGCGCGGCGCCGCTCGAGCAGACCGTGGACTTCCTGTTGGAGATGGGGCCGACCGGCCGGGCGTTGCGGGACGCCGATCCCGGGTTGCGGCCCACGGTCGCCGCCGCCGTCCGCGACGCCATCGCCCCTTTCCATACGCCGGAGGGACTGCGCATGAGCGGGGCGGCGTGGCTGGTCACCGGCCGCGCCTGACGCGGCGCGGCTCGAAGAAAATATTTACAAGGTAGCCCTCCAAGGCTACCGTGCGGGCATGGGTTCCCGATCGGAGCAGACACAGGCTCCTTGCGCCGGCTCGGAGGCCGGTGGTCGGGGCTGGAAGCCGACAAGGGGCGGTCGGCATCCGGCGGCGAGTCTGGGGCTCGCCGATGTGCTCTCGCCGCGAGAAAGGAGGTGATCCAGTGACGATATCCCCTACGGTGATCTGTGAGGTGGTGGCCTCTTAGGGTCGACCAGCTTGCAACGTCGCTGGGTCACCCTGCAGGGGACCCAGGCACCACCGGAACCCCGGCGGCTCCCGCACTCACCGGCGGGGCGGCTCCGCGAGCCGAACAAAGCCGTCGGGGTTCTTTTATCCCCCGGTCCCATCGCATGTCCCTCGAAGCGCTCACCCGACTCAGCACCGCCTGCATCGTCGGCAGCGGGCTCTGCCTGCTGGTCGGCTGGTACCTGATCCGGGTGCCGCACCGCATCGCCTGGCACCGCAACACCATGCTGCTGGCCACCGCCTTGGCCGGCGCCTTCCTGGTGGCCTACGTCACCCGATGGTCGCTCTACGGCTCCAAGCCGTTCGCCGGCGCCGGCGTCTGGCGCACCATCTACTTCGCCAACCTGATCCCGCACGTGATCCTGGCGATCGTGGTCGGGCCGCTGGCGATCCGGCTCATCCGGCTGGCCCTGCGGGAGGAGTTCGCCGCGCACCGGCGCCTGGCGCGGGTGACGCTGCCGATCTGGCTGTACGTGGCGGCCAGCGGCTGGCTGGTCTACTACATGCTCTACCGGATGCGATTCTGACCCAGGCGATGGAGACGGCGCGGCAGATGACCTCGGCGGGGCCCGCTCCGCTCGCGGTGCGCGATCCCGCCCGCGGGACGCTCATCGACGAACTGCCGGTCGACGACCCCGACGCGGTGGCGCAGGCGGTCGAGCGCGCCCGGACGGCGCAGGCGGCATGGGGCGCCCTCCCCGTCGCCGCGCGCGGCCGTGCGCTCCGGCGGGCGCGCCGCACACTGGTGCGCGCGCGCGCCGAGATCTTGGACCTCCTCGAGCGCGAGACCGGCAAGACGCGGTTCGACGTCGTCGGCGAGCTGCTGGGCCTCTGCCTCGACATCGGACCGCTGTCGCGCCGCGCGGCGCGCTGGCTCGCGACCGAACGGGTGAGCCCCCGGCCGATGTTCGGCAAGCGCGCCTACGTGACGTACCGGCCGCGCGGCGTCGTCGGCGTGATCAGCCCGTGGAACGCGCCGCTCAACCTCGCGCTGGGCGACGCGATTCCGGCGCTGCTGGCCGGCAACGCGGTGGTCATCAAGCCGTCCGAGCTGGCGCCGCTCGGCGTCCGGCGCGCCGTCGCCGGCGATGCAGCAGGCGCTCCCCGCGGACGTCCTGCAGGTGGTGGTCGGCGCCGGCGACACCGGCGCCGCGCTGGTGGACCATGTGGACATGATCTGCGTGACCGGGTCGCCGGAGACCGGCCGCCGGGTGATGGAACGCGCCAGCCGTCGTCTCACGCCGGTGCTGCTCGAGCTGGGCGGCAAGGACCCGATGATCGTCCTGCGCGACGCCGACCTCGACCGCGCCGCGCGCGCCGCCGCCTGGGGCGGCTGCATGATGAGCGGCCAGGTGTGCATGTCGGTGGAGCGCGTCTACGTCGAGGCGCCGGTCGCCGAGGAGTTCACCAAGAAGCTGGTGGCGGAGATGCAGGCACTCCGCGTCGGGCCGAACGGTCCCACGGCCGAGATCGACTATGGCGCGTTCACCAGCCCGCGGCAGATCGAGATCGTCGAGCGCCAGGTCGACGACGCGCGGGCGCGCGGCGCCCGCGTGCTCTGCGGCGGCGGGCGGATCGGCGAGGGGCCCGGCCACTTCTACGAGCCCACGGTGCTGGCCGGCGTCGATCATCGATGGCGATCATGCGGGAGGAGACCTTCGGGCCGGTGGTGCCGGTGATGACGGTGGCCGATGCCGACGAGGCGCTACGGCTGGCCAACGACAGCCACTACGGCCTCAACGCCAGCATCTGGACACGCGACGTCGCGCGCGGCCTCGCGCTCGCGCAGCGGATCGAGAGCGGCAATGCATGCGTCAACGAGTGCCTGGTGTCGGCCGGCATCCAGGCACTGCCCTTCGGGGGCGTGAAGCAGAGCGGCGTCGGCACGCGCCACGGCGGCGCGGAGGGGCTGCGCCAGTTCTGCGTCCGGCAGGCGATCCTGGTGGAGCCCCGCCGCCGCGCCACCGAACCGGCCTGGTTCCCCTACTCCGCGAAGCGGGCCCGCCGGATCGAGCGACTGATGGGGGTGCTCTACGGCTGGTGACACCGGCGGCCCGAGCCTGGCCGGGTTGCTGCGCGAACCCGCGCGGATTCCCCACGGCACGCTGACCGTCCTCCACGAACCCATGGCCGGGCCGCTCACCGCCATCGCGGTGGCGATCCGCGCCGGCGCGCGCTTCGACGGCGCCCACCCCGGCATCGCGCACATGTCGGAGCACATGCTCTTCCAGGGCACGCGCTGGCACGACCAGGCGGCGATCAACCAGCGCGCGGGCGATCTGGGCGGCGAGCACGACGCCGACACCGGCTACGAGGACATGACGCTCCACTTCGAGGTCTTCGACGAGGACGTCGAAGAGGCGCTGGCGCTGCTGGGCGCACAGCTCTTCCACTCGACGATTCCCGAAAGCCGCTTCGCGAAGGAGCGACGCGTGGTGATCGACGAGATACGCGGTCGCCAGGAGGATCCGGCCAACGTCGCGCACGAGAGCGCGTGGAACCGGTTCTTCGGCGGGCCGCTCGGGCACCCCATCTGCGGCACCATCAAGAGCTTGCGCATGATCACGCCGGCCGATGTGCGGCGGTTCGTGTCGCGGCAGTTCGTGCCGGCCAACATGGCGGTCGCGCTGGTCGGCGGCGTGCCGCCCGATCGCATCCGACGCGCGCTCCGGCGGGCGTTCCCCTCGAACGGCGGCGCGCCGTCGCCCTGGCCACGGCTCCCGCGCACGCCCCTCGCCGGCACGGTGCGCCTGCACCGCCGGAGCCTTCCCCAGTGCTACCTGGTCCGCCTGATGGCGGCGCCTTCCGATCCGCAGGGCGTGCTCGCGTTGTCGCTCGCGCTCGAGATCGTCGGGTCCGATCCGGACGCCCGGCTGTTCCAGGAGATCCGCGAGCGGCTGGGCCTCGGCTACGAGGTGGGCGCGTCGGTGGAGCACGGCGCCGACTGGGCGACGGCGGTGATCTCGGCCAGCGCGGCGCGCGAGCACGAGGCGCGGCTGCGTAGCCACCGTGGAGCGCACGTGCCAGGAGGCTGCCGCCGGCTTCACCGCCGAGGAGTTGGCGCGCGCGCGCAAGAAGCTGCGCTACCGCTTCGCGCGGCTGGCCGACTCGCGGCTCGACCGCGCTCTGTCGCACGCGGCCCGCGCGGTGGGCGGGCAGCCGTCGTTGGCGGAGACGGCGCGGGTGCTCGACGCGCTCCGGCCCGCGGACGTGGACCGCGCGTGGCGCCAGGCGCTGAAGGCGCGCACGCTGACCGTCGTCCTGACCGGATGAGGGCCGCTGCCGTCGCGCTCGCCGGCGTGCTGGCGCTGGCCACCGGGGCGGGAGCCGGCGAACCGCCAGCGGCGCTCGGCCCCTGCGGCCCGATCACCCGCCGGGCCGAGGCGATCGAGCTGTCGGCCATCCGGCTGCGCCGCCTGGGCGGCACGAAGCTGGCGCGCATCGGCCTGGTGGCGTACCGGGGCGGCAGGCCGGAGCCGATTCCGTTCCAGATCGACGAGCGCGTGCCGGGGAGCGGCGGCATGGCGATGGCGGACGGCCCCGAGCCGTCGCGCGACGACCGGCCCGGCGAGCTCGACCCAGACGACCTGCTGGTCTTCATGGCCTGCGACGCGGGCGAGCGCGCCCCCGGCGGCGCTCCGCCCGCCGCGCGCGGCCGCGAGATCCGCATCGACGACCCGATCGACCGCACCACCGGCTGGGTCTACGTCGTGGTGGACGACGCCCCGCCGCGCACCGACCGCCGCTACGTCGATTACGATCCGGCGCACGACCTGGTGACGGCGCGCGGCTACCGCGTCGGCATGGCGGGCGCGCTGCCGATCGACTTCGCGGTCGGGTCTGGGCGGCCGACCGACGACGCCGAACCTGCTGGACGGGCTCCGGCTGCGAGTGGAGGCGACGGTCCACACCGGGATCGCCCGGGTGACGATCACCGAGCGCGACGGCCAACATGCGCTGATCGCGTGGCGCGCGGGCCCGGTGCGGGTGGTGCGGCGGTCGCGCCACAAGGTGGACATCGGACTCGGCATCCAGCTCACGGCGGGGCTCGCGCACACCTACTTCTACGCCGAGAACGTCTACGGCCCCGGCGCGATGAAGCTGCCGGTGTCGCCGTCGCTGTTCTTCAAGCAGGTGACGGCGATGGGCGGCGCCGACCTCCAGGGCATGGCGGGCTGGCGCTACGTCGGGCCCGGCGCGCCGTGGCCGGGCTTCGCGGTGGACGAGCGCATGGACGCCCGGGAGCGGAGGTTCGAGGGGAACGGCAGCTGGTTCGCGCTGATCGGCGACGGCCAGGGCTTCGTGGTGGCGATCACGATGAGCGAGAACCTGAAGCGGTCGATCCCGCTGTCGTTGGTCTACGTGGACGACATCACGCACCGCGCGCCGCCGGAGGTGACGCCGGGCAGCGTGCCGCTGGTGGGTATCGAGGGGCGCGACGGCCAGAAGCTCGCGCCCGGGCGCTACGGCTTCCAGCTGAACATCGTTGGCCTGCCGGGCCCGCAGCCCGACGACCCGAAGCGCGCGGTGGCGCGGCTCGAACGCCGGCTGACGGCCGACGTCACGATGCCAGCAGATCTCGCAGCCGCGCCTGGAGGGCGTCGGTGAGGTTGCGGATGGGCTGGCGGTCGCCGCTGTCGAGGTTCGCGATCGTGCCGGCCTCCAGGTTGATGCGCAGGTGCTGGCCGGTGTGGAACACCGACGGCGCGTCCACCTGGAGGGCCGGGATGCCGGCGTCGAGCAGCGCCGTGTCGAAGCCGCCGGCGTAGCTCGCGGCCACGGCGGCAATGACACCCGCCGCGCGGAGCGCGCGCGCCGCGGCCAAGCCGCCCGGCCCATCGCCGAGCGCTTGGCCGGCGACCAGCACGTCGCCGGGCGCGAGCCTCCCCGCGAGGGTCGCGTCGAGCGGCGCGAAGAGCCGCGCCGCGGCGTCGCCGGGCGACAGCGCGGCCGCGTCGGGCGGCAGGATGTCGGCCGCGCCCAGCCCGTCGGCGAAGGTCCACGCGCGGCCGGTCAGCACCGGCAGCCGCGGCCTGTCGACCGTCAGCGGTCCGTCGCCGGCGTCGCGAAATCCCATCGTGGTCCCGGGCGCACCGTCACCATGCGCTCCGGGTGCCGCAGGATGATGCGGGCCTCCTCGGAGCTGATGGGCCGGCCGAAGATGCGGTAGTCGCCGCGCTCGTCCCGCTGGTGGTTGGCCCACTCGGCCAGCTCGTCGGGGTCGGGCGATCGCCCGAGCGCGCGGGCGCATTGGCGGACCACGAAGCCGAGCATGATCCGCAGCGGCTCGGACGTCTCGCCCATGGCGGCCGGGGTTGTTCCACGGGGTGGAGGGGGGCGTCAAGACGAGGGGCGCGAGCGGGCCGCCCATTGCGTCAACCGAAGAAGCAGCCGAACTCGTCCCGGTCGACGATCTCGAGCACGTCCTCGATGGTGTCGGCCACAGGGTGCGGCTCGTAGCCGTGCCACCTGAGGTCGCGCCGCATCCAGAACACCCGCCAGTGCTTCCGCGATCGCACATAGGTCGCCTTGGCCACCGGCGACTCGTGTTTCTGCTCCGTGTGAATCCAGTGGGGCCGGACTTCGAGTATCTCGACGCTCTGCCCGGCGATGCGGCAGGCGAGGTCGAGCTGCGGGCGGACGTGGGGCGGCGGCCGACGCCGACCGAGGAAGGCCGCGAGGGCCTTCTCGCATCGCTTCACTTCGAGTTCGCTCAGTCCAGGCATAACGAGAGTGCGCGTTCGAACTCGGGCCGCAGCCCAGCCTCGCCGCATGCGCTTCCTACGCGGTCACGGCATAGAGCCTCCACGGTTCGGGGACACCCTTGAGGGGGTGCTCGCCGCGATCAACGAAGCGCAGCGTCGATCCGACAACGAGCGCCTTCACGGTGGAACTCACGAGGACTTCGCCTGGCGCGGCGGCGGCCTGGATGCGCGACGCGATGTGGACAGCCATGCCGGCGAGCGTGGTGCCGGTCACCTCGCACTCGCCAGTGTGCACACCGGCTCGGATCTGCAGGCCGAGTGGTCCTACCGCCCGATGGACCGCGCACGCTGCTTCGATCGCGTGGGCGGGTGAGTCGAAGCGGGCGAGGAATCCGTCACCGGTGGTGGCGACCTCGGTACCGTTGCAGCGCGACACCTCACGCCGGGTCAGGACATGGTGCTGATCGAGGAGCCCACGCCATGCCGTGTCGCCGAGCCGCTGGGCGTGCCCCGTCGAGTCGACGATGTCCGTGAACAGGAGCGTCGTCAGGACCCGCTGCGACTCCTTGCGCTGCCGTGCGATTCGCCGAGCGGCATCGATGCGGGACACCCCACCCGACCCGAGCGCGATCAGCCGACCGTCCGCATCATGGACCTTCGTATCGACGACGAACGTATCCGGTGCAATTTCGCTCACGGTCGATTCACCGCGGATGCGGCGCCCATCCGGACGAACGGGACGCAGAAACCGGCTGTCGCTGTCGAGCATGACTACGGTTGTCCCGACGCGCTGGAGGCTGAGAGCCGCACACCAGGTACAGAAGTCCGCGAATGTTCCAATGGCCTGACAGGACACCTCCGTACCCAAGCCACAGAACCATTTGCTCGCGGGCATGGACTGGCCGACATGCCCGTATTCGAGGTGGTTGATTGTGAGTCCGAACGTGGCCGCCGCCGGTGACGCGAGGCTGCCGTCAGCGACTTTCCGTATAACCGTGAGGCCATCCTCACACTCGAGGAGATCGACGAACGGGGCGCTGGCGAACCTGCGCAAGTAGGGACGGGCGTCTCGTAGACTGGTTCCTCGATGCGGTTGAGCGTCGGCGGCGGCACGGGAGGTGCGGGCTCGACCTGCTGGATCATCGAGTGCAAGGACCCCTGGCCGAGGTACCGCCCGTCCGGATCCTCAACCTGCACCTCGGCGAAGACGAACAGGTGGCTGTCGTTGACGATTCGCGCGCGCGCCAGGATGTTCCCTTTCCCCGGCCATGCGGGACGAAACGCTTTGAAGGTGAGGCGCATGGGAATGGCGTCCACACCGCCTGGAAGCGCCGTGAGGGTCGCACCCTCGAGCGCCGTGACTGCCGCGGGGACGATCTCGAGCTGACCGTTCGGGGAGATACAGGCGTCGCTCGCCGGCATGACGATCGTCGTCCTGCCGGCCGCCACGTGCGTGGCTCGGTAACCCAGCGGGCGCGCGATCGGCGGCGACGGCACGAGGCTCCGACTGAACGCCCGCATCCGCTCGATGCCACTGAGCGCGCGGAACCAGGGCGGCGGGGTTCGACCGCGAACGGGCTCGTCAGGGATCACGGCGATCTCCTACCAACCCGCGCGACGGCAGACCAGCCAACGACTTGGCCGTTGAGCGGCCGCGCGCCAGGACATCCGAGAATCTCGCCGTGGCCAGGCACAGCCTCGTTGGCGCCGGTTGCGGGGTTGGTCCACAAGCAATGCGAGCCTCCCGCCCGCTTCAGATGACAACCGTGCCGCCGGAGATGCCATGCCGGAGCAAATATCCTCGCTTCACCCGACGAAGACCTTCTCACGCGTGGCATCCCGCGGGAGACCACGAAGTCCGTCGCGGCGTCGGTCGTCGAGGATCAGAGCGATCGCATCCGCCAAGCTCTCGCGTGCTTCAGCCTTGGTTCGCCCCTGCCCATTCGCGCGCCTGGGAATTCGGGGCTGTAGGCGATGACCCCCTCGCCATCCCGTTCGATGACGGCCGTGAATTCGTTCCTGAGAGGTCGAGCCACTGCGCGACGTTTCATGGTCTCCGTCTACTCCTCGACACGCGGCCTGGCTAACGGCTTGGCGATCAGCGGCCGCGGGCGCGCCTCGCGCGCGCGGCCCGCTGCATCGCCGGGTTGGGCGGCGACGACCTCAAGACGCCAGCGCCTGCATGACGAGGCGGGGGTTAGAGGCGGCGACCTTGAGCAAGGCGCGAGCCGGGCCGACTGGATGCCGGCGTCCCTGCTCCCAGTTCTGCAGTGTCGCCACACTCACACCGATCATCAGTGCGAACTCCGCCTGCGAGCGCCCGAGTCTATCGCGGATCCCCCGTACGTCCGCTGGCCCGATCTCGACCGTTCGCGCCGCCCGCCGGCGACCTCGTCGAATCTGACCAGCCTGCTTGATGCTCGCGGTGAGCCTTTCGAAGTCCTTCGTCTTCACTTGAACTCCTCCTGCACGAGCGCCCGAAGCACCTTCAGCTGCTGCGGCGTCAGGTTCTCCTGGCGGTTCTTCACGTAGGCGAGCAACATGTAGACCACGTCCTCGGCCTTGGCCCAGTAGTACATGATGCGCACCCCGCCACGTTTGCCGCGGCCGGGAACTGACCAACGCAGCTTGCGGATGCCGCCGCTCCCTCGAATCACCGCGCCCGCCTCAGGCCGAAGCGCCAGCGCCAGCTGCAGCATCCGATAGTCCTCGTCCGGCAGCAGTTCGACGATGTCTTTGGTGAAGATCGGCGTCTCGACGAACCGCACGACTGCCGATACGCCAATGGCGTACAGCTGGCAAGTGGACCTTCAGGCCGCCCAACGGTCAGTAGGCAGACCTGTCTATCTCCGCACCCACGCCTACCTCGCCGTCTATCGCGCGCCTCCCGGGCAAGCCAGCGGTAAGCGCAACCCCTCAGTCAGCGGCGGGTTCTCCATCCCTCGAACGAGACGACTCCGCACGATAGGCGGCAAGGCCTCGCAGCCTATCCGCACCACGACGACGCCTCTCCTCGGCGAGGCCGGCGCCCCCGAACCCGCAAGCTGGGCACCGCCGTCGCACGACGGCGACACGCCGCGCAACTGCCGCGGTCGACCCAGGACCACGGCCCCCGACCGCGCTACCGCGGCACGCCATGGTGCCCATGCGGCCAGGCGAACTAGACCGATCCCTCGCGGACGTCCACGACCCGCCGGCCTGCAGCTTGACTCCTCGCGGTGGGCAGTGAATGAACGCTGCGTGAGTGGAGATGCGCCCGCGCCGGAAGGGCGTCCGTTCGACAGCTTTGACCTGCCGGCGGAGGTGATGGAGGGCATTCGGGCCGCGGGGTTCACGCGGTGCACGCCCATCCAGGAGAAGGTCCTCCCGCTGTCGCTGGCGGGGAAGGACGTGGCGGGCCAGGCGCAGACCGGCACCGGCAAGACGGCGGCGTTCCTGATCACCGTTTTCACCCGGCTGCTGCGGCGCCAGCGCCAGGCCGGCACCAGCGGGCCGCGCGCGCTCGTCATCGCGCCCACGCGCGAGCTGGTGGTGCAGATCTCCGACGACGCCCGCCTCCTGGGCGACCCCACCGGGCTCACCATTCAGGCGGTCTACGGCGGCATCGACTACCGCAAGCAGCGCGACCAGGTGGAGGCGGGCACCGACCTGCTGGTCGGCACCCCGGGCCGGCTGATCGATTACCACAAGCAGCGCGTCCTCGATCTGGGCCACGTCGAGATGCTCGTCATCGACGAGGCCGACCGCATGTTCGACATGGGGTTCATCAAGGACCTGCGCTACCTGCTGCGCCGACTCCCCACCTTCGACAAGCGCCAGTCGATGCTGTTCTCGGCCACGCTCAACTACGACGTCATGGAACTGGCCTACGTCTTCATGAACGAGGCCGAGAAGGTCTCGGTGACGCCGGAGCAGATCACGGCCGAGAACATCGAGCACCTGGTCTACCACGTCGGCCTGCACGAGAAGCTGCCACTGCTGGTGGGGCTGCTGCGCCGCTGGTCCGACGCGCACACGCTGGTCTTCACCAACATGAAGCGCACCGCCGAGCGGCTCGAGCGGAACCTGGTGGCCAACGGCTTCCACGCCGCCGCCATCACCGGCGACGTCGATCAGCGCCGCCGACTCCGCATCCTCTCCGACTTCAAGGACGGCACGCTGCCCATCCTGGTGGCCACCGACGTCGCCTCGCGCGGACTCCACATCGACGGCGTCACCCACGTGGTCAACTACGACCTCCCGTTCGACGCCGAGGACTACGTCCACCGCGCGGGCCGCACGGCGCGGGCCGGCGCCTCGGGCCACGCCATCACGCTCGCCTGCGAGGACTACGTGGAGGGGCTCGACGCCGTCGAGCGCTACATCGGCTTCAAGCTGCCGCATGACTTCCCCGACGACAGCATGATGGCGCACGACCTGAAGCACGCGCCGCGACCGCCTCGCGAGGACGGCGACCGCCGGCGCGGCGGCGGCCCGGGCGGCCCGGGTGGCGGGCGCCGGCCGCGCAGCAGCGGCGGGCCGCGCGAGTCGTCCGGCGGCGGGTCGCCGCGCTCCCATGCCGCACCGCGTTCGGCCCCGCCCGCACCAGCGCCCGCCCCGCCCGCCGCGGCATCCGGCCCCGGCGGGGCCGAGCCGCCGAAGAAACGCCGCCGGCGTCGCCGTCGCTCCGGCGCGCCCTCACCAGCCCCGACCACCTGATCGCGCCTCGGCCAGCCGACCCAGGCCGGGGCTCGGCATCGTCTCCTCTCACGGAGGAGCGAGACGATGACTCCCGAACAGGAAGAGGCTCTGGCGGCCATCTGCACCCGGTTCGGCTGCGTCTACCGCCGGCACGACTACCGCCGGCGCCCCGACGGCGCCGTCGAGGGCTGGTGTGGAGGCACCCCCCATTCCGGCGTCTGGCTGACGATCCCGCCTGCCGGCACCGGCGGGTGACTCACCGATCACGCCAACGGGTTCTCCCAGCGCAACCCCCTGAACCGCGCGAAGTCTCCGTCGGTGCTGCACACGAGCTCCGTCCGATCCCGCGGTCGCGCACGAGGCCGCCGCTCTCTCTGGGCCGCGATACCGGCGCGAAGCACGGCGTTGACGGTCTGCTTGACCCCTTCATTGCGGAGCCGGCGATGCGCCGACTCCCGCCCTCCCCGGCTACGCCTTCTTGACGTTCACCACCTGCAGCTCGGTGAACGCCTCGTACCCCCAGCGGCCGTTCTCGTAGCCGATGCCGCTCCACTTGGCGCCGCCGAAAGGCGCGAACGGCGTGACGTCCATGTGGTGGTTCACCCAGCCGGTGCCCGACTCGATCTCCTGCACCACCGACTTGCCGCGCGCGGGATCGCGGGTCCACACCGACGCGCCCAGACCGTAGTGCGTGCGGTTGGCCTGCTCGAGCACGTCGTCGAGCTTGGCATAGCGCACCACGGGCAGCGCGGTGCCGAACTGCTCTTCGTCCACCAGGCGCACGCCCTCGCCCACGTCGGTGACGATGGTGGGCGGGTAGAAGTAGCCCGAGCCCTCGAGGCGCACACCGCCCGCACGCACCGTGCCGCCGCTCTTGCGGGCGTCGTCCACCAGGCCCATCACGCGCTCGAGCTGCATCTTGTTGTTGATCGGGCCGAGCTGCGTCTCGGGATCGAGGCCGTCGCCCACGCGTACTTTCTTGGCCTGCTCCACCAGCCCCGCCACCACGGGCTCGTACACCTTCTCGTGCACGTAGAGCCGCTTGATGGCGGTGCAGACCTGCCCCGAGTTCTGGAAGGCGCCCCAGAAGAGGTTCTCGGCGATGGCGTTCGGGTCGACGTCGTCCAGCACGATGGCCGGGTCGTTGCCGCCCAGCTCGAGCGTGACGCGCTTCAGGTCGTCCACCGCGTAGCCCATGATCTTCTTGCCCGTCGCCACGCTGCCGGTGAACGAGATCTTGCGGACCTCGGGGTGGGTGGCCAGCTGCGCGCCCAGCTCGTTGCCGCCCGAGAGCACGTTCAGCACACCCGGCGGCACGACGTCTTTCAGGATGTCGGCCACCATGAGCGACGTGAGCGGCGTGTACGGCGACGGCTTGGCCACTACCGTGTTGCCGGCCAGCCACGCCGGCGCCAGCTTCCACGCCAGCAGGATCACCGGGAAGTTCCACGGCGTGATCGCCGCCACCACACCCAGCGGCTTCCGCACCACCTCGATGCGCTTCTCGCCATCGTCCTGCAGCACCTCGGGCGCGATCTGGAGACCCGCGTAGTAGCTGAACCACATGGCCGCGCCGAAGGTCTCGCCCATGGCGGCGGCCAGCGGCTTGCCCTGCTCCTGCGAGAGCACCGTCGCGATGTCCTGCGCGCGATTCTGGATGGCGGCGGCGCACTCGTGGAGCTTCGCGCGCCGCAGCGCCTCGTCCTTGCGCCAGGTCTTGTACGCGGCGGCCGCGGCGGCGACGGCCTGATCGACGTGCGCCGGAACGCCGCGCGGGCAGGTGGCGAACGGTTCGCCGCGCGCCGGATTGATGACGTCGTCCTGCTCGGCCGTGGTGACGGACTGGCCGTCGATCAGCATCGCATAGCCACTCATGGGTGATCCTCCGGGGGTCGGGCCTAACCCAGGTCCGGAGCCGTGGCAACAGTTTTGGGGTCGAGCCGACGCAGGTCGCAGCACGCGAGCGACCAGCGGGCGGCCGCGCGGTCGAACCCACGCAGGAACGCCGCCGCGAGATCGGTGCGGAGCCGCCACTCGGCCCGCGTGTCGTGGCGGGCGCGCCAGGCATCCAGCCCGTGACGACGCACCGCGCGACGGTGCCGGTCGGGCGTCTCCCAGTCGAGGCCGCGGCACTCGATGTAGCCGAGCGGACCGCCCGCGCCCCCGACGAGCGCCGCCCATTCGCCATAGACCGTGGCGTCGCGCGCGCGGGACCGGGCGAGCAGTCGCATCGCCCGAGCGCGGTCGATCACGAACGACGGCACCAGGAAGTCCACCCGGCCGGACAGCCCGATCCGGTCCGCCAGCAGGCGGTTCACCACCCCCTCGGTGGCGTGCAGCGGGCGGTGGTGCGAGAGGTGCGCCCGGCGGGTGCGGCCGACCAGCAACGCGGGCAGCCCACTCGCCCGGCGCAGCACCCGCTCGAACTCGCGCGGCATTCTCTCCGCCCAGTGCACCGCCCGGTCGAAGTCCAGGTAGTGGATGCGGGACGCCCCGGTGGCGAGCGCCTCCCGGACGCTCAACCGGTAGAGCGGCCCGCGCGTGTTCGCGGGCGGCGTCCCCGCGTAGGCGCCCGCGTCGCGCAGGAGCGTTACGATGCGCGCCGAGGTCGGGGGACTGGTGGCGACGGCAATGCCGGCGTACCGCGCTTGCAGCCACGGCAACCAGCGGCGAGTGGCGGCGGCGAGCGCGCCCGGCGGATCATGCAGCGTCGCCGCCAGCGCGACGTCGTGGCGCTCATGACGCATGCGGAACGCGATGCGGCATCGGCTACTCGACGCGCGGCGCGACGGCGGCCCCGAACCAGGCCAGCCGGTCACAGAACTCGGCCAGGCCGTCCGCGCCGATGCCGACGTGAAAGGCGGTGGCCCCAGCGGCCCGCCAGCGCGCGGCTTCCGCCACCACCGCGCCGGCGTCCGCGTCGGCCGGCGCGGCCAGCGGCGCGACCATCTCCAGCGGATCCGTCCGGCCGCTCTCGGCGCGAAGCCGCCGGGCCTTGTCCGCCAGCGCGGCGAACTCGGCGGGATCGAGCTGCCAGGGAATCCACCCCTCGGCGAGCCGCGCCGCGCGTCGCAACGCGGGGCCGGAATTGCCGCCGACCCAGAACGGAGGACGGGGGCGCTGGGTTGCGCGCGGCGCCACCATGACGTCGCGGAACGAGATCGACTCGCTCTCGAACGTCGCGACGTCGTGCTCCCAGGCGGCGGCGATGGCGCGCAGGGAGTCGTCGGTGACGCGACCGCGGCGTTCGAAATCGGCGCCCAGCGAGCGGAACTCCGGCTTGAGATGGCCGCTGCCCACGCCGAGAATCACCCGCCCGCCGGAGAGCCGATCGAGCGTGCCGAACTGCTTCGCCACCACCAGCGGATGGCGGTAGGGCAGCACGAGCACGTGCGACAAGAGCCCGATGCGGGACGTTGCGCCCGCAACGAACGCGAGCGTGCTGCCGGCGTCGAACCAGGTGGCCCCCATGGCCTCGGCCCGCGACACCGGCACCGCGGGATGATCGCTGCTCGACACCCAGTGGAAGCCGGCGCCTTCCGCCGCGCGGGCAGCCGCGAGCAATTCTGGGCCGCCGACCGTCCGCTCCCAGGGCCGGACGCGGGAGGGAATCTGCTGGACGGCGGGCAGGCTGACGCCGAAGCGGGGCGCGGACATCGCACGCAGCTAGCGAGGCACGCCCGACACTGTCAACCGCCGCGCGCTCCGCCGAGGGCGCCCTCGCGGAGCAGACGCAGCTCATCGTGAAGCGCCGGGAGGTCGACCGCGTCCGGGTCGAGCAGCCACTGCAGGAATATCCCGTCGAGCGCGGCGACGGTGATGACGGCGAGCCGCTCGCGGCGCCGCGCATCCGCAACGACGTCGCGCAGGCCCGCCTGGTACATCTCACGAATCCCGCGGTAGAGCTGCTGCAACCGCACGCGCAGCTCCGGCCGCTCCTCGACGTTCTCGAAGATCAGGTGGAGAATCACGCGGCGCAACTCCGGATTCTGACGCAAGGTCTCCGCGAAGAAACGCCAGCTGGCCTCGGCACGCTCCTCGAACGATTGCCGCGCCAAGATCTTCTGCACCGGGCCGCGCGTCACCTCGTCGTAGACGCGCTCCGCCACCCGGAGCAACAGCTCCTCCTTCGACCCGAAGTGCCAGAGGATGCTGCTCTTGGCGACGCCCACCTCCTCGGCCACCAGGTCGAGCGAGGTGCCCTGGATGCCACGAGTGCCCAGGAGGCGCATCGTGGCCTGCAGGATCGCCTCCTCGGTACGGACGCCGCGCTCCTGGCGCGCGCGTCCCTCGCCGCGATGCGGGTGCGGCACACGCCCGCGCGGCACCGCTGGCTGGCGAGACGACATGACTGACCCGCCGGTACAATTTCGCCGCCCGGCGGTCAATCGGGCGCGGCGGGAGGCGGCTGCCCCCCCGCCGCGCGAGGGTGGGATCAGAAGTTCCCGTACGGAACGCAGGGCGTGCCCGGGCACGCCGAACAGGACTGGCCGGCGTTGGGCCCGCTGGCGCAGAAGCCTTCGCTGCAGACGGAGCCCGGCACCGTGCCGTCGCAGTAGTACGAGCCGAGCAGGATGAACATCTCGTCTTCGGTCGTGACACCGCCGAACAGCGGGCACGCGTCGCAGATGCCGTCCTGCACGCCCGGCGCGCTGTCGCAGACGCGATCGTTGCCCTGACAGGGTTGGCCCTTCTTCGGTCCGTTCAGGCAGGCGATGCCCTGATCTTGGCCTGGCCGGAAGCACTTGCCGCCCAGGAAGACGGCGAGTGACGTCGAGTTCCGTTTCACCGTCGCGGGATCGGCGTAGCCGTTGTCGAAGATCGAACAGAACTTGAAGCGCCGCGACGCCGGATCGTCGCCGTCGAGGGCGAGCGGGGTCCGGAAGATCAATTGCGCGGGATCGTTGTACTGGGTCGTCACCATGATGGGCGGCGTCGCCTCCGGCAGGCAGCGGCCCGGGTTGTTCCGCCGGCTCCGGCACGCGGTTGGGATGCCCGGGCCCCAGACCCGGAAGAGCCGGCCGCGCTTGTGGGTGTGGGAGCTCAAGTCGGCGATGCGGGCCCCCTTCGGGAAGAGAACCGTCCGGCAGTACTCGACCTCCTGGAACGGCGGCACGTTCTGCACGAAGATGTCGCCGTCGTCGAAGATGCCCCGGATGGGGAACTGCCGGTCGTCGGTGTACCAGAGGTTCAACCACTGCTGGTTCTGGATCGCCTGGTCGAACACGTTGAAGGCGTGGGAGTTCCACACGATGGTGCCCTCGATCGGAAGAATCGAGAACACGCCGTCCGGGCTCTGCCGGCCGAACTGAGGCTGCTGCGAGCCGCTGAACGACGGCGCCACGTTCTGCCCGCCCATGCCGACACCGCCCGAGTAGTCCGGCGGGCCGTATCCGAAGGTGCAGGCGACGCTGGACATCACCTTGCCGCGGCAGAACCCGCCGCCGCAGTCTGCACCCGCCGGCGCCGCTACGCCGGGCAGCGTGGGGTCGCAGGTCGTCCCGTCCGGCACGGTGCCGCCGCTGCACTCGTAGCCCCAATCCGGGTGGTTCGCCGGGAAATCGCCGTTGTAGATGTGGATGATGCTGTGGTGCGAGTTGGCGGACTGGCGCAGGAGCTGGCGGTCGTAGCTGAAGCACTTCTTCGTGGGGTTGGTCGGCCCATCGAAGACGCCCGCGGGGCAGTCGACCACGAAGGCGTCGGGAATCGTCCCGGCCAGGTTGTAGTAGGTGGAATAGCAGACCTCACCCTCGCCGTTCGCACCCGCGTCGTTGGTCTTGGCCGGGATGACCCAGGGCGGCGCATAGAACTGCACGCCCTCGGTGGACATCGGCGCTTCGAGCGGCTGATCGATCGGAGGCTCCGGCTTGGGCAGGCAGGAGCCCAGCAGGGCTTCGGTGTCCGGCACGACGCCGTCGCGCGGCGCCCCCTGCTGGATCCAGAGCCGGATGGCGAGCAGTTCCTCCGCCGAGAGGGCCGGAAGGCCGGACGGCATCGGAGAGCCCTTGCCCATCAGGTCGAAGCCCTCGGTGGCGGCCGCGAGCTTCTGCCACAGGAAGCTCTCCTGCGCCTGGAACGGCTGCACCCGGTCGATGCCGAACGGCGACTGCACCCCGACCAGGTTCTCGTAGGCGACCTCCGGCCGCAGGTCGAGCCCGCCGCCGGTCTGCGCGGACGCGTGGCACCCACTGTTGGTGCAACCGTTCCGCGCGAAGACGGCGCCCTGGATCGCGTCCCACGTGCTCGCATAGGTTTCGCACGGACACGTGGTCGGCGCCGCACTGGTCTTGCCGCTGACCACCTTCTTCTTGTTGGTGGAGGGCCCGCTGAACTCCGCGCACCACCGCGCGGTGCCGCTCCGCAGCGTGACGGTCACGACGGACTGCGCCCCGTTGATCGCGTACGACCAGCCCTTGCGGCCGACGACTTTCAGCTTGCCGCCCCGCTTCGTCGTGTTGAGCTGAATCAGCTTGATGCCGCCGATGCGGCCGCGCGCGTCCTTGTAGACGTATCCCTTCTTGGTCGACTTCCAGTTGCCGCCCGGCAATCGGAGAACGCCGCTGTCCCCCTCGCCAACCCCACCGGCGACGCGCAGGTCGGCCCCCTCGAACATCGGATTCGGCATGGTAGCGGGGCCGGACCACCGGCCGGAAAAGGTGAGGCCACGACTGGAGAGGCGGAGCTTCGCGGCACCCAGTGGGTACTGCTGCTCGTCGTCGTCGGCACGGACGGTCCCGGCGTGCAGGGCGAAGGTCAAGAGGGCGAGGAGGGCCATGGCCGTCGATCGACGCATGCGTCAACGGGTACCCGAAACCCACTGTCTTGGCCAACCGGGAGTGGGCTGTCCGGCCCCTTGCGGGCCCCGGCGGCCCTCCCACGCTCCTCAACCGCGAGCGGCCAGCCGAACCAGCAGCGCCCTGGTGCGCTCGAGGGCTTCCGGATCGCCCTCGACCCGGAAGGGAACTGCCAAGAAATCGGTGGCCCCGGCCCGCGCGAGCCCGGCGAGCTGCTCCTCCACGCTGGCCGCATCGCCCAGGATGGCGACGTCCCCCGGGCTCGCCGCGCCTTCCCGGTCGAGCATGGCCCGATAGGACGGCAGCATGCCATAGATCTCGAAGGCCTTGCCGGCCGTGGCGCGCGCGCCTTCGACCTGCTGCGTCACGGCGATCGGCAGACCCACGACGACCCGGGGCGCCGGGCGTCCGGCTTTCGCAGCGGCCTCGCAGATGCGCGGGGCCGTGTGCTCCCGGATGGTGCGGGGCCCGGTCATCCACGTGATCGTCCCGTCGGCCACCCGACCCGCGAGCGCCAGCATGCGCGGCGCCAACGCGGCCACCAGGATCGGACACGGCGTCGCGCCGGGCACCGTCACGTTGGCCGCCACGCGGTACTCCTCGCCCGCGACGTCCGCACGGCCCTCGCGCACGAGCGGCGCCAGCACGCTCAGGTACTCCCGCATGTGACTGAAGGGCTTGGCGAACGACATGCCGAGCATGCCCTCGATCACCACCTGGTGGGACAACCCGATGCCGAGTGCGAAGCGCCCGCGCGCCGCCGCCTGCGCCGACAGGGCGGCCTGCGCCATGGCGACCGGATGGCGCGGGTAGGTCGGCACCACGGCGGTCCCAAGCTCGATGCGGGTCGTGTCGCGCCCGCAGATCGCCGCGGCGAGAATGGCGTCCATGCCGAAGATGTTCGCGAACCAGCCGCTCGCGAAGCCGTCGGCCTCCGCCTGCCTGGCCTGCGCCACCAACCCGTCGATGTCGGCGGGCACACCCGCGATGTCTCCGATTCCGATGCCGATCTTCATCGTTCGTGCCTAGTAATGGTGGCGGCGCTACGTCAAGGTGCGGAGTCGATCTCGATGGCTCGCCGCCACGCCGCGCCCACCCCGCCCCCGCGCCCGCCCGCATCGGCGCCGGCGGCAACGCGCCCCGGCGGGGTCTCCCGTCTGACGCTCGCGGCAACGCTGGTGCTGGCCGCCACCGGCCTCCGCGTCCTCCACGCGCCGTCACTCGTCGCCGGCGGCCAGGTCCGGCTGCTCAGCGGCGACTCCTGGTATCATCTCCGACGGATGGCCCTGGTCGCCGAGGGCACCGGGCTTCCCGATCGCGACGCGTGGACACATCACCCGAAGGGCATGGTGCCGCACTGGCCGCCGCTCTTCGACGCCACCGGTGGCTGGCTCGCGCGCCTGGCGGGAGGCGGGAGCGCCCACCTCGTTCGGGTCGCGGGCGCGGGCATCGCGCTGGTGGCCCTCGCCGCCGCGGCCACCTTCGCGCTCGCGTGGTGGATGGCGGCGAGCCGCGCGGGACCGCTGGCGGGCGCACTCGCCGTCGCGGCGCTCGCGCTGTCGCCCGCCCACCACAACTACACCCGGGCCGGCAAGCTCGATCACCACGCCGTCGAACCGCTGTTCGTCTTCTTGGCGCTCGAGGCGCTCCTGCTGGCCGCCGCGGGCACCGGACGCCGCGCCTGGGCGTGGGCGGCGATCGCGGCTGCTTCCATGGTCGCGCTCGTCGCGAGCCTGCCGTCGTCGTCGGTGGGCGTGCTCCTGCTGGCCGGCGCCGCGGGCCTGCGCGTCCTGCTGGCCACCGACCGACGGCGGGTGGGGCTCGTGCTGGCGGCAGCCTTCGCCGCGGCGGGGCTCCTGGCGCTGCCGGTTGCGTGGACGTCGCCGATGACGCGCGCCGGTCTCGTGGTGAGCTTCAACCTGTCGCTCCTGCAGCCGATGCTGCTGCTCGCCTGCGCGCTGGGGCTCGCGGTCGCCGCGGGCCTCCCTGGTCCGCGGTGGCTCGCCGGGTTGGCCGGCTCGGCGGCCAGCGCGGTCGCCTTGCTCCTCTGGCCGGCCGGACGCGCAGCGCTCTTCGAGGGCTCCGGCTTCATCGCGAGCGAGGGCTTCGTCGCCCTGATCGACGAGTCACAGGGGCTGCGCGTGTTGGGGCCCCGGTTCGTGCTCCCGTTTCTCTCCTTCGCCGTGCTGCTCGTCCCGGCGCTCTGCTGGTGGGGCGCCCGCCGCGACGACCCGGACCGGCGCGTCCTGGCGGCCACCCTGGCGGTGACGACCGTGCTGGCACTCGGCCAGGTGCGCTTCGGCGTACTGCTCGCCGTGCCGCTGGCGGTGCTCGGCGGCATGGCCGGCGCCGCGGAGCTCGCGCGCGCGCGGCAGCGCGGTAGTGCTACGCTGGCGGCGGCTGGCGGCGCCACGGCCGCGGCCGTCCTCCTCCTGCCTTCGGTGCCATTCGTCATCGGCGCGCCGGCGGGTCTGGCCGCTCGCGCGCCGGTGTGGCAGGCGCTCGCCTGGCTGCGTGACCACTCGGAACGCCCCGGCGACTCCTGGCGTCCGGACGCACGGCCGGCCTGGTCGGTGATGGCGCCGTGGGGGTTCGGGCACGAGGTCCTCGTGCTGGGCGAACGGGCGAACGTCGCCAGCCCGTTCATCGCGCCCGGCGAGACCGAGGGTCTCGAGGACGCGCTGCGCTTCTACGTCGCCACGTCGCCGGCCGACGCCGATGCCATTCTGCAGGCGCACGAGACCCGGTGGGTGCTGACGGTGCCGATGCCTGGCGCGACGCTGGCGAAGTACGCCAGTGTGCTGGGATCGGACCCGGCGGGGAGCGCGCCGGCATCGACCGCGGCCGTCGCGCTCCACGACCGTCACGGCAGCGCCGTCGCCGGCGTGCCGCTCGCCTGGGACACACTCCGCCTCGTCTTCGTCGCCGACGGCGGTGCAGCAAAGCTCTTCGAACGGGTGCCGGGAGCCCGCCTCGAGGGGATCGGCGCGACCCCTGGCAGCGAGGTGATGCTGCGGGTCGATCTCGACGTCGCGGGTCATGGATGGCGTTGGTTCGCGGGAACCCGTGCCGACGATGCCGGCCGCTTCGTGATCCGGACGCCCTGGGCGACCGACGACACGCCGCCCGGAAACGTGCGGGTGTTGGGAGCTGCGGTACGGGTGGACGGTCGCGTGGCCCCCGTCGCCGTCGCGGAGCAGGCAGTGCGGTCGGGCGCGACGGTATCGGTGACACCGGCGCCCTGATGCGCGGTCAGTGCGGCGCCGCCTGCCGTTCCGGGAGTGACGGGAACGTGACCTCGCAGGTCACCTGCTTCGCTTCCTTTTCGCGAACCAGCTGACCCGTGGCGTCGGCCGGCTGATCCGTGGTGCACGCGAATGCCGTCGCCACAGGTTGCTTCTCGCAGTCGAAGCGGATTCGGGCGACCGGCGTCGCCGGCAACGCGTCCTTGGTGGTCGCCACCAGCAACATCCGCACACGATCCTCGCGGCCGTCGGCGTCGCTGTCCTCGTCGACGGACACCAGCCGGAATTTCGGATCGACCAGGCTGGCGACGCGACGTTTCACGGCGTCGTCCGTGCCCTTTCCCGGAAGACTGACACCGGGCGGATAGGCCACCTGCAGGAACAGCCCGGCCACATCGCCGATGGTGCGCGCATCGTACCGGAGGGTCACTGTGGCGGTCATCTCGCCGTCGATGCAGGGCGGATCGGCCTGCTCGGCGCCGGCGACGGCAGCCCCGAGCACACCGAGAGCTAGCGCGAGTCTGGTGACGGCGTGGCGCCCGGTCATGGAGTCACGAACGAAAGGGAGCAGGTGATCAGGGCGGCGACCGAAGGCGGGAAGAGCTGGCCCGACGAGTCCGAGGTATCGGCCGGACGGCAGGTGAACTGCGCCGGCTGCACCACCGTCCCCGACGGGCAGTCGAAGCGGATGCGCTGGATCGGCGCGCTGGGGATCGGCTCCGTGGTGTTCGCGGTCACGAGCGTTCGCCCGCGATCGTCAACCCCATTGGCATTGCTGTCGATGTCGGACCCGACGAACCGGTAATTCGACCCGATCAGATTGGTGAAACGCGCCCGCACCGTCGAGGCGGTGCCGGAGCCCGGGATGCTGACGCTTCCCGGGTAGTCCACCTCGAGGAACATGCCGAACACACCACCAATGATGCGCGGTTCGTAGACCAGGGTAGCCGTCACGTCGAGGAGATTGCTGGGCCCGCAAGTTACGGCGGGCGGAAGCGTGGTGGTGGTGGTCGTCGGCGGCGTCGTGGTGGTCGTGGTCGGCGGCGGCGCCGTGGTCGTCGTAGTCGGCGGCGGCGCCGTGGTGGTCGTGGTCGGCGGCGGCGCCGTGGTCGTCGTAGTCGGCGGCGGCGTCGTGGTGGTCGTGGTCGGCGGCGGCGCCGTGGTCGTCGTAGTCGGCGGCGGCGCCGTGGTGGTCGTGGTCGGCGGCGGCGTCGTGGTGGTCGTAGTCGGCGGCGGCGCCGTGGTCGTCGTAGTCGGCGGCGGCGCCGTGGTCGTCGTAGTCGGCGGCGGCGCCGTGGTCGTCGTAGTCGGCGGCGGCGTCGTGGTGGTCGTGGTCGGCGGCGGCGTCGTGGTGGTCGTGGTCGGCGGCGGCGCCGTGGTGGTCGTGGTCGGTGCGGTCGTCGGAGGCCCTGTCGTGCTCGTTGTCGACGACGTCGTTGTGGGTGCCTCCGTCGTGCTGGTGGTCGTGGTTGGCGGCGTTGTGCTGGTCGACGACGTCGTCGTCGTGGGCGCCAGCGTCGTGCTGGTGGTCGTGGGGGTCGGAAGTGCGTCGCATTCGAGATCGAGCCGGGGGCCGCCGTTCACGGTCGCGGCACAAAAGGTTCCGCGCCACACGACGCCCCGTCCCAACTGCAGCTCCGCCGCGGGGGCCGACAGAGCCGCCACCGCCTGTCCGCCGGCGCCGAGCTTGGCTTGGCGCCCGCCCACGTTCACGACGAGTGGCTCGCCGGCGTCCGTCCCCAGCCGGCTGCCGTTCCCCAAGGCGAACGTCCCCTGGACGTTGACCAGGGTCCCCGCCGCCCCGGTGATCACGGCCCGCCGGCCGCCACGGACGGAACAGAACTCGTAGACGCCCGGCCCCAGCGTCAACCCGGCCCCGTTGCGGATATCCACCGTTCCGTAAGTGCCTGGCGGCAAGGTCGTGGTCTCACCTCTCCGCAGGGTCACGGGGGAGCCGCCGCACGCGAAAGCGGGCACGGGACAGAACGCCGCCACCAACGGCAGCGTTGCTGGCCCCTGCGTGCCGATGGCGGCCCTGTTCGCTTCTAGATCGTTGGCTGCGACCTCAGCCATCCGGCTGCCCGGCCCGACCCTGACGGTGTCGGCGGTCGCCACGCTCCCCGTGGCGACCGTCACCTGGCGGCCTGCCTTCAGCAGGCCGCCAGGTTCGTTCGTCCCGACGCTTCCCTGGATGCGGCTCCCGTCCCGATAGCGGGAGCTGGTCGCACCCAGGAAGCACTGCTCGGCGCTCTGGGCCGAGACGGTGGTGACGCCCGCGAACGCAGTCGCCAGCATCGCCGTCGGGATCACGAGTCGGGACATGTCATCCTCCTGCTGTGGATATCGGGCGATCTACTGCACGACGACGGAGCAGGTGACGCCAGGCACCGCCACGAATCCGCCCATTCCGTCCTCCTGGGACGCGACATCCACCCGACACGTGAAATCCTGTGGCTGGGGCGGCGGTGCTCCCACGCAGGTGTTGAAATTGATCGTGGCCAAGGTTGCCGTCCCGAAGTCGAACGCGTCGAACTCGACCATCTTGAGGAGGTGATCGTAGTCGAAACCCTGGACGGTCGCCGAGGTCCCCGGGGGCCCGGTGATGATGCCCGCCGGGATGTTGCCTCCGAGGCCTTGCAGGGTCACCTGCCCTTCAGGATAGTCGAGGATCCACTCGACAGCGGACAAGTCGCCGCGATTGGCCTGGACCCGCACCGCCAGTTGGTTCGTGCTGGGCTCGCAGAAATCCACGCGACAGTTGTTCGGGCAGAAATCCTCGTTAACGAGGTTACCGTCGTCGCAGGTATCAGGTTCGACGATGGTGCTATTGCCGCAGATGGTGCACGCGAGCGTGCAGCCGTCGCGGTCATCCAGGTTGCCGTCGTCGCACTCCTCGCCTTGCTCGACCGTGCCGTTCGGGGTGCCACCGGCACAGTTCGAAACGATCGTCGTGCTGGTGGTGGTCGACGTCGGGGTCGTGGTGGTCACCGCGGGGATGGTACTGGTGCTCGTGGTCGTGGTGGTCGTGGTGGTCGGGGGCGGGCACTCGACGGTGCGCGGCAGGCACTGCAGCTCGAAGGTGTCGTTGTCCGTGGCCGGCTTGGTGCCCTTCAGCGCCTTCGCCTGCACCTTGAACTTCGCCTTGCCGGGCTTCACCTTCTTCTTCGTCTTCTTCGTCGCGACCGTGACGTCGAGGAAGCTCCCGCAGGCCGAGCCTTCGAGCACCTGCGGGACGCCGATGTTCAGCTTCCCCTTCACCTTGAACCGCTGCAGGCCCGCCGGCGGCGTGCACCGCGACAGGCCCGGCTGGTTGATGCAGGCGGCCACGCGCATGTTGCACACGCCGTCGCCGCAGGCGCCGGTGTCGCACGCCTCGCCGTCGGTGCAGAGCACCTTCTTGTTCTTCTGGACGCGACTCGAGTTGGCGTCGATGCCGTCGACGTTGATGGCGGCGTAGCAATCGCTCTTGCCCGTGCCCCCGAAGACGATTCCCGCGCCCGCCTGGCTCGCGCTCAACAGTCCGATCATCACGGCAGGGGCCACCGCGGCCGCCATCTTCGATTTGTTGATCATATTCATGCTCGCATCTTCTCCTTATTGGTCGGCTCACGCCCCGAACGGCGGAGCCGGAATCTGCCCAGGTTGCCTGTCCTCGGTCAACGCACTCATGGTCACTGTCCGGGCTCCAGCGCGTCGACGACGCAACGGATATTCTCCTGCTCCAGCCGTTCCGGAGGGAAGATCATGTTCCCGTCCGATACCTGGTCCAGCCGGCACGGCAAATCCCGGACCCGGACGAGCGTGCCATCTGGACAGTCGAAGCGGATCTTCGCAATCTGCCCCGTGGGCAGCTGCGCCGGCGTCGCCCCGCTATTGTCGGTCAACAGGATGCTCGCCCGGACCGGGTTCGTGCCATCCGCGTAAGCGGAGCAGTTGCCGGCATCGCAATCCCGCAGCCGAACCCCGACGCCCGGCTGAACGACGAGATTCGTGAGGCGTTCGCGCACGGCGCGCTCCACCCCGGTGCCCGGGAGTTCGAGCGGCGGGACGTAAGCCAACTCGAGGAAGGCGCCGCCGAGAGCGCCAGTGATTCTGGGTTCGTAGGAGAACGAAACGGTAGCGACGATGGCGTTGCCGGCACACTCGGTGCCGTCGATCTCGCAATCCGTGCACCCGTCATCCGGCGTGGCATTGCCGTCGTCGCATTCCTCGACGCCCGGCTGCGACACGTCGAGCAGGCCGTCTCCGCAGGTCGAGAAGCGGCACGCGGTCGTGCAGTTGCCATCATCCTTGTTGGCGGCGTTGCCCTCGTCGCACTCCTCGCCGCCCTCGACGACGCCGTTGCCGCAGAAGCTACTCGACCCGCCAGGGAGTTTGCAGGTCGGCGTGCAGCCGTCGCCGGCGTCCTGGTTGCCATCGTCGCACTCCTCGCCCAGCTCGACGGAGCCATTGCCGCAGACCTGCGCGTTCGGGAACGCGAGTGTGGCCAGCGCGTGCGCGGTACTCTCGCCCGACTGGACCACGCAGGCCGGCAGGGGCGCGCAGCTGCTCGCCTCCGCAGGCGACACGCCTCGACACGCCCGACCGACCTTCGCCTCCGCCTTGCGCCCGATTGGCCCCGCATCGTTCAAGCAGCCGGGGTCGATCGCCCCGAACGTCCGGGAACGCTGGTCGATCCGCCGCTGGCAGCGCAGCGACGCCCTGAGCACCCTTCGGACCACCGTGCCGTGCGCCGAGGCGATCGCGCGCCTGCACCTCTCGACCGGCCGGGACCCCCTGCCGTTGCCCAGCCCCTGCGGGATGCCCCCGAGGCGGTCGATGCCGCTCCCTTCGAGCTCGCGCTTGACCGCGGGCAGCAGGGCGTTGAGCAGGCCTTGCGTCGTGCCTTCCGGGTAGATGGCAAGGGCGGGGTCCCCCACGGGACAGGTCCGTCCGTCGCCGATCTGTCCGCTCGTGAGCGCCTCCGCCCGGCCGTAAGAGGTGGCGGGGGCGTTGTCGAGCCGATTGCAGTCGTCACGCGGTGGACGGCCAGCGTCAGCGCGCTTCTGACACACCGACATGTTGCGGAGCCCGACGGTCGTCTCGTTCAGCACGTTCCGGCCGACCACCTTGCGGCACCGGCGGGAGGTTCCCGGCGGCTTCTTGGCGGCCGTCGCCAGGTCGAGTGTCAAGGTCCCGACAGCGACCATAGCGACGGCTCCCAACATGCGCGCCGGATGGGTCATTCGCCTCCTCCCTGCTTTGTTGTGTGCGATCATCGTTTGGTCGACGCTACTCGGCGGGCGGCTCCGCTCCGGGAGCCGCCCGCCTTTCGCTTCACGCGTTGACTGACCCTGGCTCAGGCGTCAGGGCAACACCGTCACCGAACATGTAACACCGGAGACGTTGCGGAACCCGCCCAGACCGTCCTCCTGCCCCGCGTCGACCACGGTACAGGCGAAATCGCCCGGCACGGGAGCCGTCGCCCCGCTGCACGCCTTGAAGTCGAACGTCGCGATGTTCTGATCGCCGAAGTCGAAGGCGTCGAACTGCACGTGCCGGAGCGCATGATCGAAGTCGTTCGTGCTCCCCGAGCCGAACAGGGTGGTCACGACCCCGGGCGGAATGCTTCCCCCGGTTCCCGGCAAGTCGATTTTGCCCTCGGGATAGTCGAGGTCCACGGTTATCGCCGACAGATCCGGCCGGCTGGTCACCAGAACCACCGTTCGCGTGGTGACCGTCGGGCTGCAGAACTCGACGGCGCAGGTCGACGGGCAGCTGTCGAAGTTCTCGCTGTTGCCATCGTCACAGGTCTCCGGCGCCAGCGTCAGGTTGTTGCCGCAGCCGTCGAAGCGGGGGGTGTAGACCGTCTGGATACGGACCACGTCCTGGGTCTCGCCGATCTGCAGCGTGACGTCGCCCGTCGTGTCACACGGGGGCTTGGCTTCCGCCTTCGCGAAGGCCTGCTCCGCCTTCACGACGGCCTTGTCCACGCACTTCACCTGGTCGACTGCCACGTTCTTGCCGGCGGCCTTGGATTCGCAGCCGAACAAGGCCGCCGCGAGCTTGCCGATCGCCTTCACCTTGCTCGTCTGGCACTTGTTGCCGGTCACGCCGAGATTGGGCACGAGCGCCGTGGTGGCGGCGAGCACATAGGCGTCCAGCCGGGCTCGTGTGTTCGCAAGCGTGCCGTCGTCGATCGGTGGCGTGCTGGCATCGGCCGCGCAGCCACCCTTGGCCTCGATCTTGGCGAACCCGGCCGCCGTCTTGTCGACGGCCTTCGCGACGCACGCCGGGTCGACGGGGGTCGCATCCTTGGCTGACGCTTTGGCCACGCACTTCAGCTGCGCCGCGACGTCCTTGCCGTACAGCTTGAGTTTAGACGAGGAGCACTTGAGCGACTCCTTCGTTGCCTGCGCACCCGCCGAGCCCGTGGTCAGCAACACTGCCGCCCCGAGCGCGAGGATGCCGGTCCTCATGAGGGTTTTCATGGTTCGTCCTTTCGTCACGTTAGTCTCTGATGAACGAGATGAACTTGAATTTCCCGGCGACCTCGGCGATCGACCCGGTGCGCACCTCGCGCTCCGTGCCGCTGGCGTCCCGGACCTTCAGGCGCAGCTGCTTGTGCGCGGTGTAGCCGGCGTACTGCCGCTGGCCGCCCTCGAATCGCACGCTTTCCAGCGTCAAGGGCCGTCCTCCGTCCTCGGCGAGCAAGCGTTGCTCGTGGACGGTACTGCGGTCGTTGAGGTTGAGCCAGGCGTAGTCAGTCCAGTTGGCCGCCATGACACGCGGCGGCTGCCCCGGATCGACGTTGCCGGGAATGATGATGTCTCGGTACTCGGCCTCCGTCACACGGAGGCGGCGCAATGCATGTTCGTCCTTCGTCTCGAGCGCCTTCAGGAAGTCGTCGATGAGCTCACGCTCCGAACGGGCACCACCCTCGAAGGTCCCAGCCACGCTCGCCACGGCGCCGGAACCGCCGCCCGGGTCGCGTCCGCCGGCCACGAGTGCGGCCGGAATCAGGATGATCGAACCGATGATGAGGAGTGCCTGTTTCATGACTGTTCCGAAGTTCGACCCGTGCGGACGACCCTCCGCCCGCACGGGTCGCTGCAGGTCAGCTCAGGTCCGCGCTCAGCCAGCAGTCGCCGACCTGGCCGGCGTTGCAGGTAGCCGAGTCGTTGAGCCAGTTGACGCCACCGTTCTGGAGCGCCCCGATGAAGGGTGCGGACTCGAAGGCACCCGCGTCGAGGGACGCGCAGTCCGGACCTCCAAGGGGGGCGGTCGGGACGTAGTCGGCGGTGTTGATCGGGCTGGTCGGGAAGCTGACGGCCGACGCCCAAGGGACGTTCGGGTTCGACGCGGATGGCGCCCACAGGCTCACCAGCTGAGCGGGCGTGCACGCCGGCGAGGTGCTGCTGCCGATGGCCGTCGTCGTTCCGGTAGGGCCATTGTTGAAGCACACCGAGTCCTTGACCAGCAGGATATCGGCACCCGTCCGCAGCGTGGCCGGACCCGTACACCCGCGGGCGATGGTCTCGTCGTTGTCGACGTCGAGGCAGGACGACACCCACCCGCTGAAGATGCTGTTCGCGATGGTGCCGGCAGTGCCGCGCCGCAGGTTCGCGCCGGAGCCAGAGATACCGAGGCCCTGGTTCTTGGCGCCAATCGCGGTCACGTTGCAGATCCGCGGGTTCGAGCGCTGCAGGTTGTCGAAGCCGAATTCGTTGTTGTCGGCCTCGAAGGCGTTGCGCCCGCTCCCGTCGACGCCTGCGGCCGCCTGGTGTGCCACGCCGAACTGCAGGCTCCCGCGGAAGCCGATCTGCCAGTCGAAGAAGTCGTCGCGGCATCCGGTCGCCACCAGATACTTGGTTCTCACGGTGCCGCCGAACCATTCGTGGCAGTCGTCGTTGCCACGGTGCGCCTGGACGTGGTCGATGGTGGTGCCGCTCCCGACGCCGTTCATCGTGAAGACGTTCAGCTCGTTGTCGGGGCTGAACTCGATGCCGGAGAACTCGATACGGGTGAAGCGTACACGGCCCGAGTTGTCCGCGACGTCGTTGCCGCCATAGAGCGCCAACCCCGGGGGAAGCCCTTCGGAGCTGCCCTGGCCACCGTCGAAGTTCACCGGGGCGGAACCGTTCAACGTCACGCCACCCCAGTCGCCGAGGGCACGAGCGCCCGGCGCCTGGTTGCTGGTGAACACGATCGGATCTGCGCCGGTCCCGTTGGCATCGAGCTTGGCGCCGCGGGTGATGATGAGAGCGGCCGGATTAGCCGGGTTCTTTACGCCGCGCACCACTGTGCCCGGATCGACCGTCAGGACCGCGGGCGCCACCACGAGCACCGGGCCACTGATGTCCACCTGGCAGGCGGGGCCGCCCCAGCGGATGTTGGTGGTGATGTTGCCGCTGAAGCTTGCCGGGCAGGTCGCCGCCGGCGCGCCCGTGCAGGCCGGGAACAGCGTCTCGACACCGCCAAGTGTCTGAGCGAGCAGCACCCGGTCGCCCGTGTCTACGGTTCCATTGGCGTTCAGGTCCGCACAGGCGATGTTGGCCGCCGTCGGACCGCCGCAGATGACCGCGGCCGGAGTGAGGAGACGGTTCTCGAGCACCGAGCCGTCCGTCGCGTTCACTGCGCCGTCGTTGTTGATGTCGCGGCAGTTGGCCGGCTGTGCCTTAGCGCTGCCTGCCGCCAGTGCGAACGCCGCTCCAGCGAGCAGCGTCATTCTCCACATGTGTCGCATGAGTCTCTCCTTTGAAAGGTGCTTCTGTTTGACCGTGAGATTCGCGTGCCCTCGTCAGGCTTCCGTGTCGCGCCGGTGGACCATGTCCCCTCCATCATCGGGTTCGAGTCCCCCGAGCCCGGAAGGGCGAGGGACGTCATGCATTGCGTGAGGAGTTGTACTCGACGGTCGTGACGTGCTCGTTGCCACAAGGGAATGGTTCGACAACATCGTTGTTCATGCGGCGCGCGCGGTGGTCGATGCGCAGCATGCCGAGCCCCACGGCTTACGAGCGACAGGTTACTTGTCCGTGACACGCCAGCGTCGTTTGGGTGTCGACGCTCCGAGTTCGCCGTCCCGTAACATTCCCGCAACCAAACGCTGCCATTCACGGTGCGCTCTGATGCGTTTTCGATCGCGGTGGCCGCGGATGGTGTCTGGGTTGCTGCTGGGCGCCGCACTCGGAGGATTGGCACCCCTCCCGACGTGGGCCCAGGAGAACGAGCCGGCCGAGGCCGCGGCGCCGGGCGTCGTCAGCGGCACCATCATCGACAAGTCCACCGGCGACCCGATCATCGAGGCGGCAGTCGAGATCGTCGGCACCGGGAAGCGCGTGAAGACCGACCTGGACGGCAGGTTCCGGATGACGGTGCCGCAGGGAACCTGGCCGGTCCGCGTTTTCGCCCCGGCCTACCGGAGTGTCCGCATCCAGCAGCTGATCGTGCGGTCCAATCAGGAAAGCACCGCCGACGCGGCACTCGAACCGGTCGGACAGGCGGCCGTCGAGACGGTCGAGGTGTTCGGCACGGCCGCAAAGGCTTCCGAGGCGGCGCAGCTGGCCAAGCGCAAGTCCGACGTGGTCGCGAGCGAGACCATCGGCCGCGAGGCCATGAAGAAGACCACCGGTTCGGGCGCCGCCGACATCGTCAAGCGGCTGCCCGGCGTCATCGTCCGGGACGATCGCTACCCCATCATCCGTGGTCTTGGCGATCGCTACGTCGGGGCGTTGGTGAGCAACAACCGCCTGCCCAGCCCCGATCCGTTCCGCCGGGCCGTGCCGCTCGACCTCTTCCCGGTCGACTTCCTCGACGACCTGGCCGTCATCAAGACGTACTCGCCGAGCCTTCCCGGGGACTTCGTCGCCGGCATCATCGCGCTATCGCTGCGCGATTTCCCGAACAAGCTCGAGTACAGTCTCGGCGTCAGTTCGGGCTTCAACGTTCCACAGACCACCGGACAGGACTTCCTGACCTATCGAGGTGCGCCGGGCGACTACTTCACCCTCGGGACCCGCTTCCGGGAGCCGCCGCGCACGCTCCCGCCCTTCAGTGTGGCCGAGCTCCCCCAGCCCCAGCGCTTCGCCGTCGGGCGCGGGTTCAAGGACATCTGGAGCTTCGAGACAGCCGAGGCACCGCCGAACTGGGGCGCGAACTTCACCGTCGGCAACCGCTGGGGGCCGTTCGGCTTCCAGTTGGGGGGATTGTACTCGAACGAGTATCGGCAGGTGAACGACGGTGTCCTGCGCCAGTATCGCAACCCCGCCGGCAGTTCTGGTGGCAGCGACGTCGAGGTCATCGACTCTTTCCGGTTCAATGAGGGGCGCTTCACGGCGCGCCTCGGCGGCATCCTCACCAGCGCCTACGAGATCAACGACAAGAACCGGCTGTCGTTTCGGGCCATGGTCGCCCGCTTCGCGGACGACCGCACACGCGTGGACTTCGGCAAGACCGAGAACCAGCGTGACCCCGGCCTCAAGCCACCGGAGTTCACCCGGCAGTGGTTCCTGCGCTGGATCGAGGAGCAACTCGCCCTGGGCCAGCTGAGCGGCGAGCACGACTTCGATTGGTTCCGTCTCGACTGGCGCAGCGCCTTGTCACGCACGACCCGCAACGAGCCGGACACTCGATTCTCCACCTACCAGGGCCCGATCGACGACCAGACGTTCACCATCGACTCCCTGGGCGGGCAGCGCATCAATAACGTCACCCGGCAAGAGCTGAGCGATTCGATGTTCGACGTGACGGTTCCCTTCCCGACACGCCTGCCGTTCACCGATGTCTGGAGCGGGCTCCCGGCCAAGTTCAAGGTCGGCGGGGCGTACGCGTATCGCAAATCGCGCTTCGACCAGCGACGCTTTCTGTTCTCCCCGGACAACAGCACCCAGAACACCCAGAAACCGCCGGAGGAGCTCTTCGCACCCGATCAACTGGGCCCAGCGCTCGCCGACTTCACCGAAGGCACGCAGCCGTCCGACTCGTTCAATGCCACGCAGCAGATAATAGGCGGCTACGGCCTGTTCGAGCTTCCGATCGTCCGCGATCGCCTGCTCGTGCAAGGCGGCGCGCGACTCGAATACTCTCTCATCCGGCTGAACACCGGGCTCACCAACACGGTCATCGACGGCGAGCCGGTCTGCCCGGGCGTCGACCTGGCCGCCGACTGCTTCGCCCGGTTCAGCATCCTCAACGTCGATCCCCTCCCGGCGATCAAC
This sequence comes from uncultured delta proteobacterium, assembly GCA_963851365.1. Taxonomy (GTDB): domain Bacteria; phylum Desulfobacterota; class Binatia; order DP-6; family DP-6; genus CAVQLX01. Next base: position 89,444 of record CAWKPA010000008.1, read on the forward strand.
GTCGTCTATAACCCGCGCAGCGACATGAACGTCCGGGCGAGTTGGAGCAAATCCGTGTCGCGCCCTGAGTTCCGGGAACTGGCTCCGGCCGAGTTCCCGGCACAGCGTGGCGAACGGTCGCAGTTCGGGAATCCCCTCCTGATCGAGGCACAGATCACGAACTACGACGTGCGGTGGGAGTGGTTCCTGTCGCCGGTGGAGATCCTGTCTCTGAGCTTCTTCTACAAGCGGCTCGAGAACCCCATCGAAAAGGTGGCGATCCTGGCCGGCCCCGAAATCGCGGAGACGTGGCTCAACGCCGAGTCGGCGACCTTGAAAGGATTCGAGGTCGAGATCAACAAGAACCTGGGCCTCCTCAGGCGCCAGCTGACGCCCGTCACCTTCAACCTGAATGCCACCTACATCGACTCATCGGTGTCCGTCCCCCGGCAGGAGATCTTCGGCCTCCCCTCCCAACAGACCGTCACCGATCGGCGGCTGGTCGACGCCGCCCCCTACATCGTCAACGCATCGATCGAGTACGCGAGGCCGGACCTCTTCACCGCCCGGCTCCTCTACCTCACCTACGGCCCGACGATCGCCGCCGCGGGCAGCGTGGGGGTCCCGGACACGATCCTCGAGCGTCGCAACCAACTCGACGCCGTCCTCCTGGTGCCGATGAAGCGCTGGCTGGGCGAGAACGTGAACATGCGGCTCACCGCCGAGAACCTCCTGAACGACCCGTTCCTGTTCACGGTCGGCGGCGAGCCCCAGCGCCGGTTCGCGACCGGCGTCCGTTTCACCGTCGGGGTCTCCTACTCCTATTGATTCTCCGGCGGATCGACGGCGCCGTCACGGGATTTTTACATCGCCGTAACAGCCCAGGGACGCTCGATCGGGCATGATGCCGCTACGCGTCTAGCGGCGCGTCTCATCCATGGCGCAGGAAGCCTTCGGGTCCTTCACCCACTACGGCGAGAGCTCCGACAAGGGGAGCTGGCTGTCGTCGCTGGCCGCATCCTCGGCGATCTACGTCGTCCTCGGCCTGCTGGTCCTCAGCATCCCGGTCACCAAGCACATCGTCGAGCAGCGCAGGCCGGTCGAGGTGAAGTTCGTCGAACGTGTCGTGATACCGCAGCCTCCCGCCATCGAAGTCCCGCAGCCGAAGATCGACGAGCCGAAGGCCATCGCGGCTCCCCGAGCCGCGCCGGAACGGCGGCCCGCCGCCGCCGCCGCGGCGCCGATCGTGCGCCCGGATCAGAAGATCCGCCGGCTCGAGAAGCCGCCCCCGCCGAAGGATATGACGGTTCCCAAAGAGATGCCCAAGGAAGCCGCCAAGGAAGTCGACAAGGATCTCGACAAGGGCATCGCGGTGTGGGGCGACGGCGCCAAGGGCGACGTCGCCGGTCTGGAAGGCGGCATGGCTGGCGGAGTCGCCGGCGGGATGGTCGGTGGGGGCGCCATCGCGGTCCCCGAGGATGCCGACCCGCCGGTGCCGTCGTCGCGCAACGCGAAGCCGACGTTTCCCTCCCAGGCGCTGGCGGCGAAACAAACCGGGACCGTGGTGCTGAAGGTCATCATCCTCACCGACGGCTCGGTAGCCGACGTACAGGTGATGCGCGGCGAAGAACCCTTCGCGAGCGCCGCCGTGGAAGCCGTGAAGCGGTGGAAGTACGAGCCGGCGACATGGAAGGGGCAACCGATCACGGTGTATCGAATCATTCAGATTCCATTCAAACTGGTGGGTTGATCCGAGAGAGGAGACGACGCGCATGGGCTTCAGTTTGCAGGAGATGTGGTCCCACATGGGGTGGCCGGCGGTCATCGTGGCCATCGTGCTGCTCGTGATGGGACTGGCTTCCCTGACGGTCTTCATGGAGCGCGTGATCGCGCTGCGACGATCGCGAAAGCAGTCGCGACAGTTCGCCGCGTTGAGCGGCAGCCACCTCCGCGCCGACACGGTCGACACTGTCATCGCGGAGGCCGCCAAGTTCCCTTCCGGGCACCTGCCGCGGCTCGTGAAGGCGGCCCTGGGCCACTTCAAACACGCGCACGACACCGCCGACGCCTCGAGCCTCCAGGTATCCGAACGGACACGTCGCTTCATGGAGCGCTACCTCGAGGACATGGGAGCCGACCTGCGGAGCGGGCTTGCGGTCCTCGCATCGGTGGGCTCGGTGGCGCCGTTCGTCGGCCTCCTCGGCACGGTCCTGGGCATCATCTCGGCGTTCCAGGGCATCGCCTCCAGCGGCTCGGGCGGTCTCTCCTCGGTGTCGGCCGGCATCTCGGAAGCGCTGGTCGAGACCGCGCTCGGGCTGGCCGTCGCCATTCCGGCAGTGCTGGCCTACAATTACCTCTCGACGAAGATCGCTCGCGACGAGGGCGCGCTGACTGCCGCCGCCGGCGAGATTCTCGACACCCTGGAGGGCTGGGAGGAGGACGAGGTCCGGGAACATGCCCAGCCGGTCCCGGTCCCGCGCCAGCGGCAGGGGGCGCAGCGTGTCACAGCGTAGACGCGCCCGGGCTGTGGTACAGCCCGACATGAACGTCACGCCGCTCGTCGACGTCGTCCTCGTCCTGCTGATCATCTTCATGGTGGTGGCGCCCCAGCTCCAGCAGGACGTGCAGGTGAACCTCCCCGGCATCTTCAACGTCGATCCGGAGGTCGAGGGCAACATGAACCCGGTGAAGGTCACCGTGGCGACGGCCGGCGAGTACCACATCGATGATCAGCGTTTCGATCTCCAGGGCGCGCTCGACTACCTGGCCATCCAGCGCACTGCCGACCCGAACCGCCGGCTCGTCCTGCGCGGTGACACCAAGCTACCCTACGGCTCGCTGCGCGATTTCATGGCCCGGGTGCAGCAGATGGGATTTCCGGGCCTGAATTTCATGGTCGGCGAGAAGCACAAAGAGGACGCCGTGCGGGCCACCGCGGACTACAGCGGCCGGGACCAGACGGGCGGCACCCCCGCAACGGAGCCGCCGGTCCCGGTGCCCGACGCCCCGCCGACGCCCCCCGGGATTTGACCATATGGCGATGAACATGGGAGGGGCCCAGGGGTCGAAGACGGTCACCCCGGCCATGAACGTGACCCCCCTGGTCGACGTCGTGCTCGTGCTGCTGATCATCTTCCTCGTGGTCACCCCGCTCATGGCGAAGACCTTCTGGGTCCACCTCCCCAAGCAGGAGAAGGAGGAGGTCACCCAGCAGCAGCTCGACCAGGACCCGAATCCGCCGCTCGTACTCAAGGTTCTCCAGAACGACACGATCCAGGTGAACGGCGTGGCGATCGGTTACGACGAGCTGCCCGAGCGGCTGGCCCGCATGTTTGCCGCCCGCGACGACCACATCCTGTTCTTCGACGCCGAGGACGGCGTCGAGTACGGCTTCGCGGTCTCCGTCCTCGATCAGGCCCGCGAGGGCGGCGCCGTCACCATCGCACCGCTCACCCAGGTCGCGGCCGCCCCGCCGGCCCCTGCGGCCGACGCCGGAGCGGAACCGGCGGCCCCCCAAGAACCTGCCCCGCCGAGCGCCTCTTGATCCGACCGGCCCCCGTAACACGCCCGTAACATTGCTGGACTAAGACGCCTCCGTCCGGTCTAAGCCTGCACGCTGACGCTGTCGTGGGGCGCAACACTCGTGAGGAGAAACGCATGCCCAGAGCCTGGAGCATCCTCGTCCTACCGCTGATCGTTCTGCTGCGCGGCACTACCGTCGCCGCGGCGGTCGAGGGTTCGCTCGCCATCGACGGATCGAGCACAGTGTACCCCATCACCGAAGCCGTCGCGGAGGAGTTCCAGAAGGCCAACCCGAAGGCACGGATCACCGTCGGCATCTCGGGGACGGGCGGCGGCTTCAAGAAGTTCTGTAACGGTGAAACCGACATCTCCAACGCTTCACGGCCGATCAAGCCCACGGAAGTGGAGGCCTGCAAGGCGAAGGGCATCGAATACATCGAGTTGCCCGTGGCCTACGACGGACTCGCCATCCTGGTGAACCCCGGCAACGACTGGGCGAAGTGCATCACGGTGAAGGAGCTGAAGACGCTCTGGGAACCCGAGGCACAAGGAAAAGTCGCCACGTGGAATCAGGTGCGGCCGGAGTGGCCCGACAAGGCCATCCATCTGTTCGGCGCCGGCGTCGACTCGGGCACCTACGACTATTTCACGGAAGCCGTCGTGGGCAAGGAACACGCCAGCCGCGGTGATTTCCAGTCCAGCGAAGACGACAACGTCCTGGTCCAGGGCATTAGCAACGACCCGCTCGCACTCGGCTTTTTCGGCTACGCGTATTACGAAGAGAATCGGGGCAAGCTGAAAGCGCTCGGCGTCGACGACGAGAAGGGAGACAACGGCGCCGGGTGCGTCGCGCCGTCGGTCGAGACCGTGGAGAAGGGGACCTACCAACCCCTGTCGCGTCCGCTCTTCATCTACGTGCGCAAGGACGTGGCCGAGAAGCCGATCGTCAAGGCGTTCGTCCAGTCGTACACCGCGAACGCGCCCGAGCTGGTCCGGGACGTCGGATACATCCCATTTCCCCCCGAGGCCTACTCCCTGGTCCAGTCCCGTTTCGACCGTGGCGTCACGGGTTCGCTCTTCGAGGGCAAGGGATCGCAAGTGGGCGTCACCATCGGCGAGCTGCTCAAACGCGAGGCCGACTGACGATGCCCCCGGAACCCACGGAGTCGACGCGGACCCTGCCGGCGTTCCGATTCCCGGCTCGCCGCGAGGCGCCCGAACCGATGCGTACGGCCGCGCCCGCCCGGCCGGCCACGTTCTCCCCGCGCCAGCGGCGCGGCCTCAAGCTACGCGAAGGCATCATCCACGGCGCGCTCCTGGGCTGCAGCCTCCTCTCGGTCCTCACCACGATCGGCATCATCGCCGTGCTCATTTTCGAGACCATCGCGTTCTTCCGCGAAGTTCCCCTCTGGAGCTTTCTCACCGACACCCAGTGGACGCCGCTGTTCGCCGACAAGCACTTCGGCATCCTCGTGCTGGCCAGCGCCACCTTCCTCACATCGGCGATCGCCCTGGCCGTCGCGGTGCCGGTCGGACTCCTGGCGGCCATCTACCTGAGCGAGTACGCCCCGGGGCAACTACGCCGTGTGCTGAAGCCGTTGCTCGAGGTCCTGGCCGGCGTCCCCACCGTGGTCTACGGCTACTTTGCGCTCCTCTTCGTGACGCCGCTCCTGAAGAACTTCATCCCGTCGATCTCGGGCTTCAACGCGCTGAGCGCCGGACTGGTGATGGGCGTCATGATCATCCCGCTGGTCGCGTCGCTGTCGGAGGACGCCCTCTATGCCGTGCCGCAGAGCCTGCGCGACGGCTCGTACGCGCTCGGCGCCAGCCGGGCCCAGACCGTGACGCGCGTCGTGGTGCCCGCGGCCCTTTCGGGCATCGTGGCGTCCTTCATTCTGGCGGTCTCACGAGCGGTCGGCGAGACCATGATCGTCGCCATCGCGGCCGGGCAGACCCCGAACCTCACGCTCAACCCGCTGGTGCCGGTCGCCACCATGACGGCCTACATCGTCCAGGTCAGCCTCGGCGATGTCCCGACCGGCACGCTCGAGTTCAAGACGATCTTCGCCGTGGGCATGACGCTCTTCCTGATCACGTTCGCCCTCAACGTCCTCAGCTTCCGCATCGTACGGCGCTACCGGCAGAAATACGAGTGACATGACGCCCACCGACTCTTGGCGACGCCGCGTCCGGCGCAACGAGCGGCTCTTCGAGCTGCTCTCCCTCGCGGCCACGCTGGTAGGACTCGTCGTCCTCGGGGCCCTCGTGATCGACGTCCTGGTCGACGGGCTGCGGCGTCTCGACTGGCAGTTCCTCACCTCCTTCCCGTCGCGCAAACCGGAGAACGCCGGCATCTATTCGGCGCTGGCCGGCTCGATCTGGCTACTGGTGCTGACCGCCCTCATCGCCTTCCCCATCGGCGTCGCCTCGGCGGTCTACCTCGAAGAGTACGCCGAGCCTGGCCGGCTCGAGCAGGCGATCGAGGTCAACATCGCCAACCTGGCGGGCGTGCCCTCGATCATCTACGGGCTGCTCGGGCTCGAGCTGTTCGTCCGCATCTTCCACCCGCTCACCGGCGGACGCAGCGTCCTCGCCGGAGCGCTCACGATGGCGCTCCTCGTGATGCCGATCGTCATCATCGCGGGCCGCGAGGCCCTGAAGGCGGTGCCGACCAGCCTGCGCCAGGGCGGCTACGCCCTCGGCGCCACCCGCTGGCAGGTGGTGTCGACGCTCGTGTTGCCCGCCGCCCTCCCCGGCATCCTGACCGGCACGATCCTCGCGCTGGCGCGCGCCGTCGGCGAAACCGCACCACTCATCACCATGGGCGCCCTCACCTACGTGGCGTTCGTGCCGCAGCTGGGGCTCGAGGGGCTGCAAAGCCCGTTCACGGTCCTGCCGATCCAGATCTTCAACTGGGTGTCACGTCCCCAGGCCGGATTCCACACCAACGCGGCCGCCGGCATCCTCGTCCTCCTCGCCTTGATGTTGGTGATGAACCTGGCGGCCATTCTGCTCCGCAACCGCTACCAGAAGCGTCGTACCGGCTGAGAGAGCCGATCACCCGGCGCCGCCAGACTGCGCCGCCTGTATTGACACGGGCGGGCTCCGAAGCCTCTTGATCTGTCGCCATGGGAGAGTGTGCCGCGCCAGCGACCGGCGTCCCCCGCCAGCTCTCCTTCCTCGACCGCTACTTGACGGCCTGGATATTCCTCGCGATGGCGGCCGGGGTCGCGCTCGGCGTTCTCGTCCCAGGCTTCGCGCCGGCGCTCGACCGCCTGAGCGTCGGCACCACCTCGATCCCGATCGCGGTCGGTCTCATCCTGATGATGTACCCGCCGCTCGCGAAGGTTCGGTACGAGGAGTTGGGCACCGTGTTCCGCGACAAGCGCATCCTCGCGCTGTCCCTGGTGCAGAACTGGGTGATCGGTCCCGTGCTCATGTTCGCACTCGCCGTGCTCTTCCTGCGCGACGCGCCCGAGTACATGCTGGGGCTCATCCTCATCGGGCTGGCGCGCTGCATCGCCATGGTGATCGTGTGGAACGAGCTGGCGGAGGGCGACACCGAGTACTGCGCCGGGTTGGTGGCATTCAACTCCATCTTCCAGGTGCTCTTCTTCTCGCTGTACGCCTGGTTCTTCGCGACCGTTCTGCCGTCCTGGCTCGGCCTCCGCGGCGCCGTCGTCGACGTGACCATTGGCGAGATCGCGGCCAGCGTCGCCGTCTACCTGGGCATCCCGTTTGCGGCCGGCTTCCTGACACGTCGCGCGCTCGTCGCCGCATGGGGCGTCGAGTGGTACCATCACCGCTTCGTGCCCTGCATTTCACCCATCACCCTCGTGGCGCTGCTGTTCACCATCGTCGTCATGTTCTCGCTGAAAGGCGAGGCGATCATCGCACTGCCGTTCGACGTCGTCCGCATCGCCGTCCCGCTGCTGATCTACTTCGTGGTGATGTTCGCGCTGTCGTTCGTGATGAGCGCGCGGGTGGGGGCGACGTACCCGCAGGCCGCGACGCTGTCGTTCACGGCTGCGTCCAACAACTTCGAGCTCGCCATCGCCGTGGCCATCGCCACCTTCGGCATCCACAGCGGCGCCGCCTTCGCGGCGGTGATCGGTCCGCTCGTGGAGGTACCGGCCCTCATCGGCCTGGTGAACGTCGCGCTGCGGTTCCGGACGGCTTTCTTCGGCGAGGCGACGGCCGCCTCGCGCTCCTAGGCGGCGCCGCGCACTCACCGCAGCAGGTCGAGGCAGACCCGCGCCATGGCGTCGGGCAGCCGGGACGGCGACGGCAGGATCGCGAACCGCGAGGGACCGAACATGCGCGGCAAGTGGAGCCGGGCCCGATGGTCGATGGCGAGGGCAACGGTTTCGACCTGCACGGCCTCGGCTTCGCGCACGGCTTGGCGCACGTCGGCGACGCCGTATCGCCCCTCGTAGCGGTCGAGGTCGGTGGGCTTGCCGTCACTCACCAGCAGGAGCAGGCGCTTCCGCGCTCCCGTCCGCACCAACAGCCTCGTGGCATGCCGCAGCGCTGGTCCGACGCGAGTGTACCCGCGCGGCTCGAGCCCCCAGACCCGCGCGTAGCCGGCGGCCCACGGCTCGCGAAATCCCTTCAAAGCCTCGAACCGGCAATCGCGACGCGTCTGGCTGTGAAACGCCGCGATCGCCACCTCGTCGTAGAGGCCGGACAGCGCTTCGCCCAGCACGACGACCGATTCCTTCTCGACGTCCATGACCCGCCGGTTCGCCACCCAACCATCGGTCGACATGCTCGCATCGAGGAGCATCAGCACGGCGACGTCACGCGAATGCCGCCGGCGCGCGGCGTAGAGCTTGTCGCCCGTGCAGGTGCCGGCACGCAGGGCAGCGTATCGGTCGATGACCGCGTCGACGTCGATATCCGGACCATCCGGCTGCCGGAGCCGCCAGGCGCGCGACGCTTCGACACGCTCGAAGAGGACACGCAGGTCGTCGATGTGACGGCGGTGGCGCGCCCGCACGGCCCGCACGAAGTCACCGGCGCCGGTCCCACGCGGCGGCAGCGTCGGCCGGACGCGGCACCACGCCATGCGATAGGCGCCCTTCGCCTCGTCCCATTCGTCGTAAGGCACACCGTCCGTCGCGACGCCGTCCGCCGCCTCGCCCGCGAAATCGGCGAAGAGCGTATCGGCGCGGTAGACGGATCCTGCGGCCCGCGACGAACGCACCACCTGCCGCGGTGCCGCCTCGTCCAGGGCGTCGGCGTGCGCGTCCAACTCGTCGCTGGCGTCGACACGCTTGCGGCCCCCCGTGTACTGCTCGACGGTGTGCACCTTCTCGAAGGAGTGAACGAGGGGGTTCTCGCCCAGCGGGTCCTCGGGGTGATCGACGACCTCGACCTCGTCGCGGGCCCCGGCCTGCCGCTCGGTCGCGCCGGCGCGTGCGCTCGCCTCTGGCGCGGCACTTCCCGGTGGCCGCTGGGCCGAGGGCGCCGCGGCGCGCAGGAGCCAGCCCCAGAGCGGAACCGCCGCGGGCCGGATCGCGGCAGGACGCCCGAGCGCCTGCAGCCCCGGCAACAACGAGCGCGCCGCCGCATGCACTCCGGCCGGGGTGGATGGATGCGCCGCCTCGCCCGCGAGCGCCCAGTCGAGCGCTGATCGAGCGACCAACGCCGCGACCGCGTCCGCCGCCGCACCGAGTCGCAGGCGGGCCAGCGCCTCGAGCGCCGCGGCTGGCCCGTGGCGCGGCGGCGGCGGCCGGGCGGCGAGGATCGCAACACACGCCGTCCGCTCCGCCTCGACCGCGCCCGGCAACGACGCCAGCAGCGCCGCCCGCGTCGCCGGCACGGCGAGCCAGGTCTGCAACGCCTGCGCGATCGGATCGCCCGCGGCCGGGTCCAGCACGAAGCCCAGCCGGCGCGACGTGCATGCCCACGCGACCCGAAGCAGATAGGCACGCAGGTTGTCCGCGGGCGTCGCCGCGAAGGACAGCGCGGCCGGCAGGAGCACCACGTCACCCCGCCAGCCCCCGTCCCCCTCGGCCGGCTGCACCGCCATGCGCTCCCCCGACAGGGCACACGCGAGGAGTTGGAGCCGTCGGCGATGGTCGTCGAGCCGGCAGGTTCGGGTCGCCTCTCCTGCCGTCGGCCGGCGCCCGAGGACCATCCGGGTGACCCCGTGCAGTCGCTTGAAGAGCGCCTCGTCCCAGGACACGACGGGCTAGAAGGTGAGATCGGCGAGATCCTGCAGCGTGCGCGCCGCAGTCTCGTCGTCGGTGAGCGGCTGCACGATGCCGACTTGGCACGCGTTGCGCGGGGCGAGACCGCCCGCGATCAACTGGCCGGCGGTGACCAGAAGCCGGGTCGAGACCGTCTCGGCCAGGGCCAGTTCTTCCAGGGCGCGCACCTTGCCGGCGTAGGCGACGAGGGCGCGAGCCACGCCCGCGGCCACGCCAGACTCGCCCTGCACGATCTCCGCCTCGATGTCCGCCGGCGGGTAGCCGAACTCCAGCGCGACGAAGCGCTGCCGCGTGGACGGCTTCAGTTCCTTCAAGCCCGCGGCGATAGCCGGGGTTGAAGCTGACGACCATCATGAAGTCGGGCGGCGCCTGCAGCTCCTCGTCGTTGCGGTCGACGTAGAGCCGGCGGCGGTGGTCGGAAAGCGGGTGCAGCACCACGATCACGTCCTCGCGCGCCTCGGCGATCTCGTCGAGGTACAGGATGGCGCCGCGCCGCACGGCCCGCGTCACCGGCCCGTCCTGCCAGACGGTGTCGCCGCCTTTCACCAGCCATCGGCCCACCAGGTCGGCCGCGCTGGTCTCGTCGTTGCAGGCGACCGTCACCAGCGGGCGGCCGAGCGCGCGCCGCCATCGCCTCGACGAAGCGCGACTTGCCGCAGCCCGTCGGCCCCTTGAGCAGCAGCGGCCAGACGCGCCGCGTAGGCGTGCTCGAACACCGTCACCTCGTCGCCGACGGGGCGGTACCATGGTCCGCGCCGCGGACCGTCGCTCATGGCCGCATCGCCTAGGCCATGGCGGGGCGCGCCCGCGCCAGGTCGGGCGCGTCACCCACCGGACCGCGCTCGAGGTCGCCGACCGGCAGACCGTAGCGGATGAAGGTCCAGATGAACGCCACGATGCCCGACGTGAAGCAGGCAGCGCCGCGAGGATGACGCCCCAGAAGTGCACCTCGATCTCGTGCTGCACGGCGACGAAGTCCATGCCCATGCGCCGCTCGAGGTAGACCTGGGCGACGCCGGCGACGGCGAAGGCGCCGGTCATCGCGACCATCCCGATGTTCGACGCCCAGAACGCACAGTAGGAGGCCGCGGCCGCGTAGAGCTTGCGACCCGTCAGCAGCGGCATCGCGTAGGAGATGATCGCCAGCACGATCATCGCGTAGGCGCCCCAGAACGCCATGTGTCCGTGCATCGCGGTGATGAGCGTGCCGTGCGTGTAGAGGTTCACCTGCGGCATCGTGTGGGCGATGCCGAGGAAGCCGGCGCCGACGAACGACATCACCGCGCAGCCGACCGTCCAGATCAGCGCGATGTGGTTCGGGTGCTGACGCCCGCCCCTCCGCGCCATGGCGACGGCGTAGATCGCCATGCCGAGGAAGGCGAGCGGCTCGAGGGCGCTGAAGATGCCGCCGATCCAGAGCCAGTACGACGGCGTGCCGATGAAGTAGTAGTGGTGGCCGGTGCCGAGGATGCCCGAGAGGAAGGTGAGGCCGACGATCACGTAGAGCCACTTCTCGACGACCTCGCGGTCGACGCCCGGTCAGCTTGATGAGCAGGAAGGCGAGGATGCCGCCCATGATGAGCTCCCACACGCCCTCGACCCAGAGGTGCACCACCCACCAGCGCCAGTAGCGAGTCGTCGGTCTGGTGTCGGCGTGTCGATCATGCCCGGCAGATAGAGCAGCGCCGCCGCCAGGAGGCCGAAGAACAGCACCAGGACGGTGGTCGTGGTGCGGCGCCCGGTCCAGATGGTCATGCCGATGTTGGCGATGAACAGCAGCACGTTCGACCACGACCAGGTAGTCGAGCGGCCGCGGGATCTCGAGGAACTTGCGGCCCTCCCACCAGCCGACGTGGAAGCCGACGATCGCGATCACGCCGACCACGACCAGGCTCACGAGCTGCACCCATGCCAGCCCTGGCCAGTAGAGCTCGCGATCGCACTCCTCGGGCACGATGAAGTAGGCCGCGCCCATGAAGCCGGCGAGCAGCCACACCACCAGCAGGTTGGTGTGGCTGGCGCGGGCCACGTTGAAGGGGATCAACGCGTGCAGGACGTCGTGCCCGATGTGGGCAAGCGCCATGATGAACCCGTAGACGATCTGCAGCGACAGCAGCAGCATGCAGGTGGCGAAGAACCAGTAGGCGACGCGTTGCGAGTTGAAGCGCATGTCAGGCCCCCTTCTGATGCGACAAGAACGCCACGAGCTCGTCGATCTGTCCGTCGCTGAGCGGCAGCTTCGGCATCTTCGAATCCGGCTTCACGGACATCGGGTCCTCGAGCCAGCGGGCGATGTAGGCGGCGTCGAGACGCCCGCCCACTCCGTCGAGCGCGGGACCGACGACGCCGCCCTGCCCGCCCAGCGCGTGGCACGCGACGCACAGCTGGTTGAACACCTGCGGCCGGTCGCCGATCGACGCCACCGTTCCGCCGGCCGGCACCGCGACCTGCAGCAGATCGGGCTTGGGCGGGAAGCCGTTCAGGTCCATGGTCCCGATCCACTGGAAGAAGGCCACGAGGTCGTCGATCTGCTGCGGCGTGAAGTCGTACTTCACCATGCGGCGCTGGCCCGGATACATCGCCTCGGGATCGCGCAGCATGGCGCGGATGAAATCGGGGCCGCGTCGCTCGTACACGCGGGTCAGCTCCGGGGCGTAGTACGCCCCCTCGCCGAGGATCGTGTGGCACCCCATGCAGTTGTTCCGATCCCAGAGGCCCTTGCCGCGGGCCACCTGCTCGGTGAGACCGGCCGCGTTGGTCTGCGCCGGGATGCGCCGGAACGTATCCACCGTCAGGGCGATGAACACCGCCGCCGTGATCCCCGTCCCGATCAGGAAGAAGGCGCGCGCCTGCGACTTCGTCAGCATCGCTGCTCCTTTCGTCGAGCTCGACGTTCGTGCACGCTCGATCGCCCCCCACGGATGACCGATACGGACGAGTTCGGCCTTATCAGACTCACCCGGAGCGTCCAGCTTCGCCGTATGATGCAGGTCATGCTTGACACCCGCGCGCCGCCGCAGCTACGAGCCCGAATCCCGGCATGCGCGGCACCCTCCACGGCATTCGCGTCCTCGACCTGACGGCCGAGCCCGGCTTCCTCAGCGGCATGTTGCTCGCCGAGCTGGGTGCCGACGTCGTCAAGGTCGAGCCGCCCGGCGGCGATCCCACGCGGCGGCGGGGACCGTTCTGGGGCGACGTCGCGGATCCGGACCGCTCGATCCCGTGGCTGGCGCTGAACGCGTCCAAGCGGGGCATCACGCTCGACCTCGAGCAGCCCGCCGGGCGGGACCTGTTCTTGCGACTCGCCGCACGCGCCGACGTCGTGCTCGAAACCGGCGCGCCCGGCGCCCTCGCCGCCCGCGGCCTGGGCTGGGACGCCCTCCACGCCCGGAACGCGCGGCTCGTGCTCTGTTCGCTCACGCCGTTCGGGCAGTCCGGGCCGCGCGCCGGATGGCGCGGCTCGGACCTCACCGTGATCGCGCTCAGCGGCAACCTGCACTGCACCGGAGACCCGGACCGTGCGCCGGTGCGCTGCTCCCTCCCCGTGTCGCACTACCATGGCAGCATCGAGGCCGCCGCGGGCGTCGCCTTCGCGCTCCTCGCGCGCGAGCGCACCGGCGCGGGCCAGCACGTCGACGTCGCGATGCAGGAGGCCATGGTGATGCCGAACATGGCGACGGCCTCCATGGCCGTCATGACCGGCAACCGCGGCCAGCGCGCGGGCGCCTTCTTCCGGCAGGCGAAGAGCGTGCAGCGCGAGATCTGGCCCTGCCAAGACGGCTGGGTGTCGTTCGCCTTGCGCGGCGGCCCCGCCCGGGTCCCGGGACTGGTCGCGATCGTCGCCTGGATGACCGAGGAAGGAATGGCGTCGGAACGGCTCCGCGCCATGGACTGGAAGGCCTACAATCACAACCTGCTGTCGCAGGACGAGGTGGATGCGCTGTCCGAGGAGTTCGGCGCCTTTTTCCGGACCAAGACCATGACCGAGCTCTTCCGCGCCGCGTGCGAGCGGAACCTGATGCTCGCGCCCGCCAACACGGCGAAGGAGATCCTCGCGTCGGAACAATTGGCCGCTCGACACTTCTTCGTCGACGTCGACCACGCCGGCCGCGGCACCTTGCGCCTGCCCGGCGCCTTCGCCATCTCCACCTCGGCCGATCCGGATGCGACGGCCATCGCCGTGCGCGGCTCGGCGCCGCGGCTGGGCGCGCACACCGCCGCCGTGCTGGGCGAGATCGGCGTCGACGCCGACACGCTGGCGCGACTGCGGGCGGAGGGCGTGGTGTGACCGAGCTCCTCGCCGGCACGACCATCCTCGAGTTCGGCGGCGGCGCCGCCGGCCCGGTGGCCACGCGCTACTTTGCCGATCACGGCGCCACCGTGATCCGCGTCGAGTCGCGCCAGCGCCCGGACTTCCTGCGCATCTTGAAGCTCACGCCGAACACCCCGGGGGGGCTCGACGGGGGCGAGCACTTCGCGGTGCTGAACGCCAACAAGCGCTCCGTGGCCCTCAACCTCTCCACGCCCGACGGCGTTGCGCTCGCCCGGCGCCTCGCCCTGCGCGCCGACGCCGTCGCGGAGAACTTCGCGCCGGGGGCGATGGCGAAGTGGAAGCTCGACTACGCGTCGCTGGTCCGCGACCGGCCCGACCTGGTCATGATCAGCACCTGCCTGAACGGCCAGACGGGTCCGCAGCGGGCCTACCCCGGCTTCGGCGGCCAGGGCTCGGCCCTCGCCGGCTTCAACCACCTGACGGGATGGCCGGACCGCGCGCCCCTCGGCCCGTACGGGACCATCACGGACTCGCTGTCGCCGCGCCTGGCTGCGCTGCTCCTCGCCACCGCGCTGCTGCACCGCGCGCGCACCGGCCAGGGCCAGTACCTGGACCTTTCGCAGGTCGAGGGTGGCATCGTGTGCCTGTCCGAGAGCATCGCCACGTGTGCGGCAACCGGCGTCGCGCTGGGCCGCCTCGGCAACCGCTCGCGGCACGCGGCGCCGCACGGCGTCTTCCGGTGCGCCGACGAGGACGGCCGCGAGCGCTGGATCGCCATCGCCGTCCACGACGACGCCGACTGGCGGCGGTTGGCCGACGCGATGGGACGACCCGCCTGGGCCGTCGATCCCGTTCTCGACACCGCAGCCGGTCGGCTCGCGGCCGTCGACGGGCTGGAAGAACGCATGGCGGCGTGGACGGCGGGCGCGCAGGCCGGCCCGCTGGCGGAGTCGCTCCAACGCGCCGGCATCGATGCCGCACCCGTGCTCGACCTGGGCGACCTGCACGACGACTGTCAGCTGGCCCACCGCGGGCACTTCCGCACCGTCGAGCATCCCGTCCTGGGCACCCACCCCGCCGAGACGCACGCCATCCGGTTCTCCGCCATGGCGCCCGTGCTCCATCACGCCGCCCCGCGCCTGGGCGAGCACACCGAGCAGGTTCTGCACGACCTGCTCGGCATGGGCGCCGAGGAGATCGGGCGGCTGCGGGGCGGCGGCGTCCTCGACTGAGCTGCGCAGCCGCGTGGTTGACAGGCATCCGAGGCTTCCGCTTAACCTCGGAGCCACAATCATGGCGGACGTCGAAGGTAGGCAGGAAGCGCGGCGCATCATCCACGACCTCGCGCGGCTCATCGACCGCAAGCTCGAGGTCGAAGTGCGCGATATCCCGGGGCAGGACCGACTCCAGGTGAACATCACCCAGGCGGGGCGGCACGGTCATATCGAGCTCGGGGTACCCGCGGTCCTGCAGTCGACCGACGACGCCGTCGCCCGCAACGAGCTGCGGCTTCGCATCAAGCGCGCCGCCGACACCCTGCGCTTCCGCCCCATGCCCGATCATCGATTGTCGGTGAAGCCGCTGCCGCCCCCCGGGGGTCCGTCCGCCCCCCGCGGCGGCCGAGGGGGGCGCCGCTAGGATGCGCCGGCATCACATCTGGCTTCTGGTCGGCTTGGGGCTCATGGTCGCCGGATGGATCGCCTGGAACGCGCTGCTCGTCGAATCCGACCTGACACCCTGACTCCCCCCGCAGGACGTGGCGCATGAACGCCCCGGCGTGCGACTACGGCGATGTCTCCCCGGCCCCGCCCTGCACGCTGGTGGTCTTCGGCGGCAGCGGAGACCTCGCGCGTCGCAAGCTGCTGCCGGCACTCTACAACCTCGCCCGCCTCGGCTTCCTCGACGAGCGCACCGCCGTCCTGGCACTGGGGACGAAGCCGCTCTCGGACGACGCCATGCGCGCGCGTCTGGCCGAATCCGCGGAAGAGTTCTGTACGCCCCCGATCGACCAGGATGTCCTCGGGCGTCTCCAGCGAGCGACATACTACCGAGAGGGACCGTTCAACCGCGGCCGCGACCTCGAGCGACTGGGCCCACTGCTGACCGAGCTGGCGGCACGCCACGGCACCGGCGGCAACGTCCTGTTCTACCTGGCGACGCCGCCGAAGGCGTTCGGCCCGATCGCGGCTGGGCTCGGCGCCGCCGGGCTCGTCCGGCCGGCCGGCGGGGAGCCCTGGACCCGCCTCGTGGTCGAAAAGCCGTTCGGCCACGACCTCGACTCGGCGCGGGCGCTCGACCGCCAGCTGCAGGCGGTGTTCGCCGAGCCGCAGATCCTTCGCATCGACCACTACCTGGGCAAGGAGACCGTCCAGAACCTGCTGCTGCTGCGCTTCACCAACGGGCTCTTCGAGCCCATCTGGAACCGCCGCTACGTCGACCATGTGCAGATCGTCGTCGCCGAGACGCTCGGGGTGGAGGGGCGCGGGGCGTACTACGACGGCGCGGGCGCGCTGCGCGACATGCTGCAGAACCACATGCTGCAGCTCCTCTGCCTGATCGCGATGGAGCCGCCGATTTCGTTCGCCGCCGAGCAGATCCGCAACGAGAAGGTGAAGGTGCTCGACGCCATCCGGCCACTGACGCCGGACGAGATCGGGCGCTGGGCGGTGCGCGGGCAGTACGGGCCGGGCACCGTGCTCGGCCAGCGCGTCCCCGGCTATCGCGAGGAACCCGACGTACCCGACGACTCCGTCACCGACACCTTCACGGCCCTCCGCCTCGAGGTCGACAACTGGCGGTGGGCGGGCGTGCCCTTCTACCTCCGCACCGGCAAGCGGCTGGCCGCGCGCGAAACCGAGATCGCCATCGAGTTCCGGCGGGCGCCGCTCCTGCTGCTCCCGGCGTCGGAGCGGCAGCCGCCCAACCGACTCCTGATCCACGTACAGCCCGACGAGCGGATCTCGCTGCACTTTCACGCCAAGTGCCCCGGCCCCCAGATCCGACTCGCCCCGGTGGAAATGACCTTCACCTACAGCGATCTCGATGGCGACCTGCGCCGCACGGGATACGAGACGCTGCTCTACGACGCCATGCTGGGCGACGCGACGTCGTTCCACCGCACCGACATGATCGACGCCGCCTGGCGCGCGGTGAGCCCGATCCTCGACCGCTGGAGAACCGAGCGACCGCCCGACTTCCCCAACTACGCCGCCGGGACCTGGGGCCCGGCGTGCGCCGACGCGCTCATCGAACGCGACGGGCGTCGCTGGCTCGAGCCATCCCGGTGACCATCCTCGGCGGCGACATCGGCGGCACCAACTCGCGTCTTGCGCTCTTCGACGAGGACGGGACACGGCTCGCCGAGTCGCCCGAACGCGTCTACCCGAGCCGCGAGCACCGGGGGCTCGCCGACGTCGTCCACCGTTTCCTCGACGAGACCGGCAGCCGGCCCACGGCCGCCTGCGTCGGCGTCGCGGGGCCGGTGCGCCAGGGCCGCGCGGTGGCAACCAACCTGCCGTGGGTGGTCGACGCCACCGAGCTGAGCCGCGTCTTGCGCGGACGGGCGTGGGTCATCAACGACCTCGAAGCGACGGGCTGGGGCATCGGCGCACTGCCGGCCGCCGCCTTCGCGGAGCTCGCCGCGGGCGATCCGGCCGCCGTCGGCAACGGCGCGGTGATCGCCGCCGGCACCGGCCTCGGTGAGGCGGGGCTCTACTGGGACGGCCGGCACCACCGTCCGTTCGCCAGCGAGGGCGGCCACGCGAGCTTCGCGCCGCACGGTCCGCTGGAGGCCGAGCTGCTCGTCTGGCTGCGCCGTCGCTTCCCCCAGCACGTGAGCTGGGAACGCGTCGTCTCCGGGCCCGGCCTGGTGGCGCTCTACGAGTTCCTGCGCGACACCGGGCGCGGCGACGAGCCCGCCTCCCTCCGCGACGAGATGCGCTCGGGGATCCCGGCGCGGCCGTCAGCGCCGCGGCGCTCGACGGCACCAGCGACCTCGCCTCGCAGGCCCTCGACCTGTTCGTGGCGCTCTACGGCGCCGAGGCCGGCAACCTGGCTCTCAAGGTGATGGCGACGGGCGGCGTGCACCTGGCCGGCGGCATCGCCCCACGCATCCTGCCCCGCCTTCGCAGCGGGCCGTTCGTCGCTCGCTTCCTTGCCAAGGGCCGCATGCGACCGCTCCTGGAGGCCATGCCCGTGCGCGTGGTGACCGACGACCGCTGCGGGCTGCACGGCGCCGGGCGCTGTGCCGCCGTGCTGGTGCGCGGCGGGTGACCGTCAGGCGCGCGCGGGCCGCCCGGGAGCGGGCCGCGCCGCCGGCGTCGCCGTGGCCGCCCGCTCGGCAGCCTCCTTCTGACCCAGGTAATCCTCGTAGTTGCCGAGGTACCGCTCGGCTCGACCGTGGCCCACCTCGATCACCTGCGTGGGCAGGCGATCGAGGATGTAGCGGTCGTGCGCCACGATCACGATCGTGCCCCCGTACGCCAGCAGGGCGTCGAGCAGGACCTCCTTCGCCGCCAGGTCGAGGTGGTTGGTGGGCTCGTCGAGCAGCAGGCAGTTGACCGGCTCGAGGAGCAGCTTCGCCAGCGCGAGGCGGCTGCGCTCGCCGCCCGAGAGCACGCCGACGCGCTTGTCCACCGCATCGCCGGAGAACAGAAAGGCCCCCAGGGGGCTTTCATGGAATCGCTGCCGTTCTGGGAAATGGAACCGGCCAACGACATCGTGCAAAGCGGCAAAGCGTTCTGCCTCGCCAAACGCGGCGAGGTCTATGCGTTGTATCTGCCCGAAGGTGGCGAAATTGAAGCGGACTTGCCCGCCGGCCAGAGGTTTATGGTCAGTTGGTGGAATCCAAATCAGGGTCGATCGGGCAAGTTTACGCAGGAATCAAGAGTGCCCGGAGGCCGGCAAACGCTCGCGGCACCGGCGGGCGGCGACTGGGCAGTACGAATCGTCGCGATGTAAACACTCAAGTAGCTGGGAGATCGAAGATGAACCACAAAGAATGGACAATGGTCGAATCGAAACAAAACAGGACGGGTTGTATGTTGCGGATGAGTTGTTGGACCGCGGTGCTGTTGGCATGCAACGTCCACGCGGCAGAACCACAGTTCAAGCATCATTACATCGATCCGGACCTGTCCGGCGGGTCGTGGGGCCGGACGGCGTTGGTGGACGTCGACAAAGACGGGCGGCTGGATTTCATCACCGGCCAGAGCCGCGGCCAGATTGTCTGGTACCGGCGGGGCGACGGCTGTGGATTTCGTTACCGGCGGCGCGTGGTATCGCAACACCGGCAAGCCGTGCGCGGAACTGTTCGAGCGGATTGCGTTTGACCCGCAACTGGCCAGCGTCCACGACGTCGAAGTGGCGGATGCGGACGGCGACGGCCGGCCCGACATTCTCACCATGTCCGACAAGAACAACCTGCGCTGGTACCGCATCCCGAACGACCCGCGCCAGCCGTGGGAACGCCACGACATCGGGCCGTCGGTTCATGCCGGCATCGGAGTGGGAGATCTGGACGGCGACGGCGATCCAGACGCTCTCGGTGCGGTCGAACCTATGGTTCGAGAACGCGGACGGCAAGGAACAAAATGGACGGTCCACGAGAACCTTCCCTTCGGCAATCCGGCCAATCCTTATCCGCTGGCCACCCATTGCAGGGTCCTCGATCTCGATCGCGACGGCGACAACGACCTCGCCATGGTCGAGAACGAGATCAAAGCCGGCCGCATCGGCTGGCTGGAAAACGTCGATGGCAGGGGCGGCGTTTGGAAGCTGCACGAGTTGCCCAGAGAACGACGCCGCCCCGCGCAGCGCCTATCACTCGCTGATCGCGGCCGACTTTGACAACGACGGCGACGCGGACATTTTTTCTTGCGAGATGGAAGGCATTCCCGGCGACCGGCCGCCGCGCTGGTTCCTGTGGGAAAACGCGGACGGGAAAGGCCAGCGCTTCATCGAGCACATCATCCTCGACGCCCAACTGGGCGGCCACCTGGCCGTGGCGGCGGACGCGGATGGCGACGGCGACCTGGACATCGTCAGCATCGCCTACTTTCGGGTTCA
>CAWKPA010000009.1:0-15567 GCA_963851365.1 uncultured delta proteobacterium
GGACAACAGACGATGGCGGTTGACCCACCGATGGACGGCCATCGCGGTTTCAACCGCCCACTGCGCCACCCGATGCGGCTCGCACGTCAGCGCGGCCACCTCGAGCACGTCCGGCCAGCCGGCCACCGCGCGCAGGAGGCCGACGTCGCTCGCGTCGAGCTCCGCGTGATCTGACGCATCCGGCGCCGGCGCCCCCACCAGGACATCTGCCAGGCGGCGGTGCGCGAAGCGCACGAGATGGGCCGGATTGTCGGTGCTGCATCGGCCAGCGAGTTCCAGGTCGACCTCCACGGGCCGGTCCGCCCGTGTCGAGAGGACTTGGAACCGGACCGCACCACCTCCCAGCTCGGCCGGCGTCACGGCCTCGGCTACGCGTTCTCCGTCGCGACTCGCCTGCACCGGCGCCACCGTGACGATCCGCAGCGAGGTCCCCGCGGGCAACCCGGCCCGGAATCCGGCCACCGCCTCACCGCCCCCGTCGCCGCCGAGCACGCCGATGGCAAGGTCGAGCGCGACCTCTGCGCCCATTGCCGCGTCCACCTGCCACCCCCGCGCGCCCAGCAGCCGCGAGAGCGCCTCCGCCACCATCGGGGCCCGGCCCCCGCGGGAATCACCGGGCGAGCACCCGAGCACGGCGATTCGCGCCATCCGACCCGCGCCGCCCGGATCCTGCCCCCACGCCCGCCCGGCCGCCAACGCCGCGCAGAGCATGTCGCGCCAGAACGCGGGCGTGAACCGGAAGTTGACGAAGCCTGGCCCGTCAACCGTGACGTCGGCAAGCCACCCGCGCTCGTCCTGGATCCGATCGACGACCGTGGCCGCCAAGCGATGCGGCGAATCGCCCAGCGCGCGCGCGAGGACGAGCCCAACGTCGCACGTCAGGTCGCCGTAGGCCGAGTGCCGGGGAGATTCGACCTGGAACGAGATCGGGGGGGCTGCTCCGCCCACGGCGTCGCGCACCGCAGTCCGGACGAGGGCGTCAACGTACGGCTTCATGCCGTATCGCACGCCAAAGACACTGCCCGGCGAGCGCGGCGAAATCCGCGAGGACAACCACGGAATGGCTTCTAGCGGCGGCCTCCCCAGAGGTCAACCGCACTCCGCCGGGCGCCGGCGACTGACCGTGCCCCCAGCGTCCCAGGGGAGTCGGTCACCCGCCCGCAGCGCGCCGGCGGGGGGCTTCCTGCGACCGCTCGGCCGCCTTGCGGCGCGGCGGCTTCTTCTTCTTGCCACCCTCTTCACCGCCGCGACCGGGCCGGTCGACCAATTCGACCAGGGACACCGCCGCGGCGTCGCCCACGCGAACACCGAGCTTGACGACCCGGGTATACCCACCCGGCCGCTCCGCGTAACGGGGCGCGAGCTCGGTGAAGAGCTTGCGGACGACACTGGGTCGCTGCACCAAGGCAGCGGCGCGGCGGCGCGCATGCAGCGTCCCTTCCTTGCCGAGGGTGATCAGTCGATCCCCCCAGCGCTTGAGCTCCTTCGCCTTCGCATCGGTGGTCCGCACCGCCTCGCGCTGCAGCAGCTCCGTAACCAGGTTGCGGAGCAGGGCCCGCCGATGGGCCGGATTGCGTCCGAGTTTCTTGCCGGCGACCCGATGGCGCATGGCTCAAGCCGTTTCCCGCTCGCGGGCCAGCCGCTTGCGATCGAGTTCGTCCCGCGCCGGGAAGCCCTCCAGGCGCATGCCCAGCGAAAGCCCCATTTCGTGGAGCAGCTCCTTGATTTCGTTCAGCGACTTGCGCCCGAAGTTCTTGGTCTTGAGCATCTCGGGCTCGGTCTTCTGCACGAGCTCGCCCAGGTAGCGGATGTCGGCGTTCTGGAGGCAGTTCGCCGACCGCACGCTCAGCTCGAGATCCTCGACCGGCCGGTAGAGGTTCTCGTTCACCGGCGCCACCGGGGTCGCCTCGCCGTCGGCCGAGGCCGCCTCCTCCTCGAAATTCACGAAGATTCCGAGTTGATCCTGGAGGATGCGGGCCGCGTAGGCGACGGCGTCCTCCGGGCGGACGCTGCCGTCGGTGTGCACCTCGAGCGCGAGCTTGTCGTAGTCCGTTCGCTGCCCCACCCGGGCATTGGTAACGACGAAGTTCACCTTGGTGATCGGCGAGAAGATGGCGTCGATCGGGATGGTCCCGACAGGATCCTCGTCGCGCTTGTTACGCTCCGCCGGTACGTAGCCCCGCCCGAGCCGGATCACCAGCTCCATGTCGAGCTCCGCATCCGGCGCCAGCGTCGCCACGTGCTGGCCGGGGCTCAGCACTTCCACGCGGGGGCCGGCCTCGATGTCGCCCGCTGTCACCGGCCCTGCGCCGCGCTTGCGGATGCGCGCGATCTCTTCGGTGGCGCCGTCGTGCAGCTTGACGCGCACTTCCTTCAAGTTGAGCACGATGTCGGTCACGTCCTCGGTGACGCCATCGAGGTCCTTGAACTCGTGCGGGACGCCCGCCACCCGCACGCCGACGATTGCCGCCCCCTGCAGGGACGACAGCAACACCCGGCGAAGCGCGTTCCCGATGGTGGTGCCGTAGCCACGTTCGAACGGCTCGCCGAGAAACTTGCCGTAGGTCGGCGTGAGGCTCTTCTCGTCGACCTCGAGCCGCTTCGGCTTCATGAGCTCACGCCAATTGCTCTGCAGCACGGCGTGCTCGGATTGCGACGACTGCGTCTCCTGAAACTCCATTGTCGCCTTTTCTCCTCGCCTACTTCGAGTACAGCTCGACGACCAGCTTCTCGTTGATCGGCATGGTCAAGTCGGACCGAACGGGTAGAGCCTTCACGCGGCCGCTGAACGATTCGGGGGTGACCTCGAGCCAGTCGGGAACACCCCGGCGCTGCGCCAGCTCCAGGGCCTCCTGGATGCGGGCCACTTTCTGACTGCGCTCGCGCACGCTCACGGCGTCACCAGCGCGTACCAGATAGGAGGGAATGTTCACCTTGCGGCCATTCACCCGGAAGTGGCCGTGCCGGACCAGCTGGCGGGCTTCAGCCCGCGACGTGGCAAAGCCAATACGATACACGATGTTGTCGAGCCGGCGCTCGAGCAACTGCAAGAGCGTCTCACCGGTGACACCCTTGGTGCGATCCGCCATCTCGAAGTAGCGGCTGAACTGGCCCTCGAGCACGCCGTACATGCGCCGGAGCTTTTGCTTCTCGCGCAATTGCACCGAGTACTCGGAGAACTTGGGGCGTCCCTGGCCGTGCTCGCCGGGCGGGTAGTTGCGCCGCTCGATCGCGCACTTGTCGGTGTAGCATCGCTCGCCCTTCAGGAAGAGCTTGAGCCCTTCCCGGCGGCACAGCCTGCAAACCGCTCCGGTGTATCGTGCCACGTGGTACTCCTCAGACTCGCCGCCGCTTGGGCGGGCGGCATCCGTTGTGGGGGATTGGGGTCACGTCCTTGATGATGCTCACGGTGAAGCCCGCCGCCTGCAGGCTCCGCAGCGCGGACTCGCGGCCCGATCCCGGTCCCTTCACGAACACGCTGACGTGCCGCATGCCCAGATCCGCCGCCTTGCGCGCGGCCGTCTCGGCAGCGACCTGCGCGGCGAACGGCGTGCCCTTGCGGGAACCCTTGAAACCCGACGATCCCGCGCTGGCCCAGACGAGCACGTGGCCCTGGAGGTCGGTGACGGTGATGATCGTGTTGTTGAAGGTCGAATGGATGTGCAACACCCCTTCGGCCACCAGCCGCTTGGCCTTCTTCCGGCGACCCGTTGTCGCCTCGCCCGAGGCCCCCTTGGCGGCATCCTGCTGCTTAGCCACTCGTCCTCCTTACCGGTCGTCCCGTCTTCGTGCGGCCCGTTCGCGACGTCACGGCCACGTCAGCCCTTGGACGGTGCGGGCTTCTTGCCCGCAATCGCCTTCCGCGGTCCCTTGCGGGTCCGCGAGTTGGTGTGAGTGCGCTGTCCCCGCACCGGCAGGTTGCGGCGGTGGCGCCAGCCCCGATAGCAGCCGAGATCGACCAGCCGCTTGATGTTCGCCGTGACGTCCCGCCGCAGGTCACCTTCGACCTTGTAGTTCGCGTCGATCTCACGGCGCAGCCGGGTAACCTCGTCGTCGGTCAGGTCGTCGCTCTTTCGGCCAGGCTCGATCTCCGCCGCGGCGCAGAGTCGCAACGCGGCCGAGCGGCCGATCCCGAAAATGTACGTGAGCGCGATCTCCATGCGCTTGTTACGCGGCAGGTCGACGCCCGCAATGCGTGCCATGTTCTGCGGCCTCCTCGCTCAGCCCTGGCGCTGCTTGTGCCGGGGGTTCTCGCACTGCACCCGTACGACGCCCTCGCGTCGGATGATCTTGCATTTCTTACAGATGGGCTTCACCGATGCTCGTACTTTCATGCCGATGCCTCTGCGCCGGTCCGATTCACGGCTGGCTCAAGATATAGGGGCCCTTGGCGGTGACGGCAACGGAGTGCTCGAAGTGCGCCGACAGGCAACCGTCCCGCGTCGCCGCGGTCCAGCCGTCGTCTCGGACGTACACGTCTGGGGCGCCCGCGTTCACCATGGGCTCGATCGCCAGCACGAGCCCTTCCGACAGCCGAACCCCGCGCGCGCCGGTCCGGTAGTTGGGCACTTGCGGGTCCTCGTGGAGCTTCCGTCCAATGCCGTGGCCGACGAACTCGCGAACCAGCGAGAACCCCGCATCCTCTGCGACATCCTGGATGGCCCCGGAAATGTCCGCAATGTGCGCCCCCGGGCGGATGGCGTCGATGCCCGCTGCCAGCGCGCGCGCCGTCGCCTCCATGAGCTCCCGCGCCGCCCGCGACACCTCGCCCACGGCGACCGTCCGGGCCGCGTCGCCGAAATAGCCCTCGTGGCAGACTCCGAAATCGAGGCCAACGAGGTCGCCGTTCCGCAGCACCCGCTGCATGGACGGGATCCCGTGCACCACCTCGTCGTTGATCGAGATGCAGATCGTGGCCGGGAAGGTGCGGCCCCCGACGACGTATCCCTTGAAGGCCGGCTTCGCACCGTGGCGATACGTCAGTTCCTCCGCCAGCGCATCGAGCTCCGCCGTCGACACTCCGGGTCGCACCCGCTCCGCCACCTCCGCCAGGATCCCGGCCACGATTCCACTGGCGCGCCGCATGCGGTCGATCTCGTCGGGCGACTTGAGCATGATCATCCCAGGCTCGCCTTGACGCGCCCGAAGACATCGGCGCGCGCTCCCACTCCCTCCACCTCCCGCAGAATCCCGGCAGCTCGGTAGTACTCCGTCACCGGCGCGACCTCGCGCTCGTGGAGGGAGAGGCGCCCAGAGATGCGGTCGGCGCGATCGTCGTCACGCTGGTAGAGCTCGCCGGAGCAGCGGTCGCAGCGCCCCTCCTGCGCGGGCGGGTTCAGCTCCGCATGGAACATGCTGCCGCAGGTCCGGCAGACGAGTCGGCCGGAGAGGCGGCGCACCAACTCGTCGTGCGGCACGTGCACGGCGACCACCGCACTCAACTCCATGCCGCGATCGTCCAACAGACGCTGGAGGGCCTCCGCCTGCGCGACCGTGCGCGGGAACCCGTCGAGGATGAAGCCGCGCTCGCAATCCGGCGCCGTCAGCCGCTCTTCCACTAGGCCGATGACGACGTCGTCCGGCACGAGCTGACCCGCCTCCATATACCGCCGCGCCGCCTCGCCGAGCGGTGTGCCGCTGTGCTGCGCCTCGCGCAACATGTCACCCGTGGAAACCTGGGGAATACCGAGCACCTCTTCCAACATTCGCGCCTGCGTACCCTTGCCGGCGCCGGGCGGTCCAAGCATCACGACGCGCACGGGCTGCTCCTACCGGCGGCCCCGGATCCGGCCGCCTTTCATGAATCCCTCGTAGCTCCGGGAGATCATGTGCGTTTCCATCGCCGCGATGGTGTCGAGCGCCACGCCGACCACGATCAGGAGCGCGGTGCCCCCGAAATAGAAGGGCACGCGGAGCTGCGAGATCAAGATGGTCGGCAACACGCAGACCGCCGCGACATAGAGCGCCCCCGACAACGTGATGCGGGAGAGCACCCGGTCGATGTATTCGGCCGTCCGCGGCCCCGGTCGAATTCCCGGAATGTACCCGCCGAACTTCTTGAGGTTGTCGGAGACATCGGTCGGGTTGAACGTGACCGCAGTATAGAAATAGCAAAAGAAGATGATGAGGGCGACGTCGATCAGGCTGTATATCCAGGTCCCGGGCGTCAGCGCCCCAGCCACCCACTGACCGATCGCGCTGGCGCCGAACATGCTGGCGATGCTCGCTGGAAACATCAGCACCGAGGACGCGAAAATGGGCGGGATCACGCCGGCGGTGTTCACCTTGAGCGGCAGATGCGAGCTCTGCCCGCTGTAGACGCGGCGCCCCACCACGCGCTTCGCATACTGCACGGGGATGCGACGCTGACCTCGCTCCATGAAGATAATGGCGGCCACGACGGCGACGGCGATGAGCGCCATCAGCAGGGCCGTGAAGATCGAGAGTTCCCGTTGCCGGACGAATTCGAGCGTCTGCAGGACCGCGCTCGGCAGGCTCGCCACGATGCCGGCGAAGATGATCATCGAGATGCCGTTTCCGATGCCACGCTCGGTCATCTGCTCGCCAA
Organism: uncultured delta proteobacterium; assembly: GCA_963851365.1. Lineage (GTDB taxonomy): Bacteria > Desulfobacterota > Binatia > DP-6 > DP-6 > CAVQLX01. The sequence goes on from CAWKPA010000009.1 coordinate 6,569, forward strand.
GCCACATGATGAAGGCGGTGCCGGTGGTGAGGGTGATCATCGTCATGATCCGGAACGTCCACCCAGGCTGGAATACCACGCTGGCGCCTCCGGGCGCCTGGAGGGTTTCGAGACCGGCCGCGATGAAGAAACTCTGCACCAGAGCCAAGGCCACCGTGGCGTAGCGCGTGTACTGCGTGATCTTCCGGCGCCCGAGCTCGCCCTCCTTCGAGAGCTTCTCGAGATACGGGATCACGACGGTCAAGAGCTGGAAGATGATGCTGGCGCTGATGTACGGCATGATGCCCAGCGCAAAGATCGAGAAGCGCTCGAGGGCGCCGCCCGAAAAGAGGTTCACCAGGCCGAGGAGGTTGCTCTGCGCCGCAGCGAAGAACTGGGCGAGGGCCTGCCCGTCGATGCCTGGCGTGGGCACGTGACATCCCAGACGGTAGATCGCCAGGGCCGCCGCGGTGAAGCCGATCCGCTTGCGCAGCTCGGGCAAGCGCCCGGCGTTGGAGAACCCTTCAAGCACCGATCACCTCGACGGTGCCGCCCGCGGCCGTGATCGCCTCGCGTGCGCTCGCGCTGAAAGCGTGCGCGCGCACCGTCAGGGCCGCAGCCACCGAGCCCTTGCCCAGGCACTTCGTCAGCCCCCGCTTGCGGAGCAGGCCGCGCGCCCGGAGCTCGTCGGGCCCGACGACCGCGCCGGCCGGGAACGTCCCGAGCTGCTCGAGGTTGAATACGACATACTCGGTGCGCGCCACCGGACGGAATCCCCGCTTCGGGAGGCGCCGTTGCAGTGGCATCTGGCCGCCTTCGTATCCCGGCGGACTGTTGCCACCGGACCGCGATTTCCGCCCCTTGTGCCCGCGCCCCGCGGTCTTGCCGTTGCCTGAGCCGGGCCCGCGGCCAACGCGCTTCGCCCGGCGCTTCGATCCCGGCGCCGGATGCAAATGCCCCAGGTCCATGCGCTCAGCCCTCCGTCTCGACCAGGTGAGACACCCTGGCGAGCATGCCCCGCACGGCCGGCGAATCTTTCAGGATCACCGACTTGCCCATACGGGTCAGTCCGAGCCCGCGCAGCGTGGCGCGTTGCCGCGGGTTGGTCCCGATGGCGCTCCGCCGGAGCGTCGCCTTCACGATGCGCTCGGTCATCCCCGCAGCTCCGCGACCGTCTTACCCCGGAGCGCAGCCACCTGATCGGGAGGCTGCAACTGCAGCAGCGCTGCCATCGTGGCTCGCACCATGTTGTTGGGGTTGTTCGACCCGAGACACTTGGTGAGGACGTTGGCCAGCCCAGCCAGTTCCACCACGGCGCGCACCCCGCCGCCTGCGATCACGCCGGTGCCGTCGGATGCCGGCTTGAGCAGCACCTCACCCGCGCCGAAGCGCCCCGTGACCTCGAAGGGGATCGTGCCCTCGATCAGCGGCACGTCGATCATGCTCTTCTTGGCCTTCTCGATGCCCTTGCGGATGGCCTCCGGAACTTCCTTCGCCTTCCCGAGACCGAAACCGACGCGGCCACTGCTGTCGCCGACGACCACCAGCGCGCTGAAACTGAACCGCCGGCCGCCCTTGACCACCTTGGCAACGCGGTTGATGTAGACAACCTTCTCCTTGAGCTCCATGCCGCGGTCGTCGACGATCCGTCGGGGGCTGCTTCCCATCTGTGCCATTTGTCGTCCGTCCCCCTAGAACTGCAGGCCGCCCTCGCGGGCGCCGTCCGCCACCGCCTGCACCCGGCCGTGATACAAGAAACCATTGCGATCGAAGACCACCCGGCTGATGCCCTTCTCGCGGCACCGCCGCGCCGCCAGCAGGCCGACTTGCTTCGCCGCCCCGACGTCGCTGGTCTTCGCGAGCTGCCCGCGCAGCTCCGCGGTCAATGTGGACACGGCAAGCAGCGTCTTGCGCGACTCGTCGCTGACCACCTGCACGTACATGTGCCGATCACTCCGGAAGACCGACAGCCGCGGGCGCTCGTCCGTGCCGCGCAGCCGGCGCCGGACGCGATCGCGGCGGCGCTGACGTGCTTCTCTGCCCGACGCTGCTGCCATCACCCACCTCGCGCCGCGGCCTTGCCGGCCTTCCGACGAACACGTTCCGTTGCGTACTTCACGCCCTTGCCCTTGTAGGGCTCCGGCGGGCGAAGCCGGCGGATTGCCGCCGCCGTCTGCCCGAGGAGTTCCCGATCGCTCCCCTCGAGCGTGATCACCACCTGGCGTTCGACCTTGGCGCCGATGCCATCGGGCAGTTGGTAGGCGATCGGATGGGAGTAGCCGAGCGTGAGGAACAGGAGGGTGCCCCGCACCTCCGCACGGTAGCCGACTCCAGTGATCTCGAGCACCCTGGTGAAGCCGGTGCCGGCGCCCTCGACCATATTGGCGATCAGCTTGCGCGTGAGCCCGTGCACGCTTCGGGCGTGCCGGGAGTCGTCGCGCCGCTGCACGAGCGCCGTGTTGCCCTCGATGGTGACCGACACGTCCGGCAGCAAGGGACGGCTGAGCACGCCCTTCGGTCCTTCGACCCGGACCGAGCCGTCGCCGACGTGCAGCTTGACGTTGGCCGGAATGGAGATTGGGAGTCGTCCGATACGAGACATGATCACCACACCTGGCAGATCACCTCGCCGCCGACGCCCTGCCGCCGCGCTTCGCGATCCGGCAGGATGCCCTTCGGCGTCGAGAGAACGCTGACTCCGAGCCCGCGCCGCACCGACGGGATCTCGCGATGCCCCACGTAGACACGGAGACTTGGCCGGCTCACCCGGCGTAGGCCCAGAATCACCGGCTTGCGCCGCGAATCGTAGCGCAGCCCGATACGCAGCACCGGGAACGGCTGCTCCTCGACCATGCTGGCCTCGGTGAGGAAACCTTCTTCGACGAGCACGCGGGCGATGGCCTCCTTGTGGCGCGACCACGGCATGTCGACCGTGGCTTTGCGCGCGCCCGCACCATTGCGAATACGCGTGAACATGTCGGCGACTGGATCGGTCATCATGGCTATCTCACCAACTCGCCTTCACCAGGCCAGGGATCTGCCCCTTGCGCGCGAGGTCTCGCAGACAGAGGCGACACATGCGAAATCGACGGTAGAAGGCCCGGGGCCGCCCGCAGAGCGGGCAGCGATTGTAGGCCCGCACCCGAAACTTCGGAGGGCGGGACGCTTTCACCATGAGACAGGTCTTTGCCATCACCAGTCCTTCACGCCCGGAAGGGCATTCCGAGGCCGCGCAGCAGCGCCTTGCCCTCGGCATCGGTCCGGGCCGTGGTGCAGAACACGATCGTCAGCCCCTTGATCTTGTCCACCGTGTCCAGATTGATCTCCGGGAAGATCACCTGCTCGCGAAGGCCGAGCGAGTAATTGCCCCGACCGTCGAACGAGCGATCCGGTACGCCCTTGAAGTCTCGCACACGCGGCAGGGCGACCGAGATCAGGCGATCGAGGAACTCGTACATGCGCTGGCCGCGAAGTGTCACCATGGCGCCGATCGGCATCCCCTCGCGGAGCTTGAAGTTCGAGATCGCCTTCTTGGCCTTCGTGACGACCGGCTTCTGCCCCGCAATGGCGCCGAGTTCCTCCACCGCGGATTCGATGATCTTCGGATTCTGCACCGCCTCGCCCAAGCCCATGTTCAGCACGATCTTCTGCAACCGCGGCACCGCCATCGGGTTCTCGTAGCCGAGCTCGCGCATCAGGGCAGGCGCAACTTCGGCGCGATATCGTTCATGCAGACGAGCCGACATGGTCAGGCGTTCTCCAAGGCTTCGTCGCAGCGACGGCAGACGCGCACACTGCGACCGTCCGCGAGCCGGCGACGGCCGATGCGGGTGGGCTTGTTGCAACGACCGCACAGCGGCTGGACGTTCGATGCGTGCAGGGAGGCTTCCTTCTCGACGATTCCCCCCTGCTCCTGAACGCCACGCGGCTTCATGTGCCGCTTCACCAGGTTCAGGCGCTCGATCACGACACGGTTGCTATCCGGCAAGACACGCAGGATCTTGCCGGTCTTGCCACGCTCCTTGCCGCCGATCACGACGACGGTATCGTTCTTGCGCAAACGCTGCACCGACATGACTACAGCACCTCGGGCGCGAGCGAGACGATCTTCATGAACCGCTTCGCGCGCAGCTCCCGCGCCACCGGCCCGAAGATGCGCGTGCCGACCGGCTCGCGCGCATTGTCGATGAGCACGGCGGAATTGGTGTCGAAGCGAATGTAGGAGCCGTCGCCTCGCCCCACTTCCTTGGCGGTCCGGACGACCACGGCCTTCATCACGTCGCCTCGCTTCACCTTGGCGTTCGGAATGGCCTCCTTCACCGACACCACAATCACGTCCCCGACCGAGGCATACTTCCGCTTGCTGCCCCCGAGCACTTTGATGCAGAGGACCTTCCGCGCACCGCTGTTGTCGGCGACATCCAGCACGGTTTCCACCTGGATCATGCCGGGACCACCTCGGCCAAGGCCTCGTTGCTGCCGAGCACGGCGACCACTGCCCAGCGCTTCTGCGCCGACAGCGGCCTGGTCTCGATGATACGCACCCGGTCGCCCACGTGGCAGCGGTTGGTTTCGTCGTGGGCCTTGTAGCGCACCCGCTGGCGCCGGAACTTGCCGTACCGGGCATGCCGCACGAGCCGCTCGACCATCACCACGACCGTCTTGTCCATCTTGTCGGACACGACGACCCCTTCACGCACCTTCCGGCCGCTGGCCTTCACGACCGGCCGCTCGCCGCTCATCGCGTGCCTCCTTCGGCTACCGCACGCTCGTGCAGCAGCGTCTTCACCCGCGCCAGGGCACGCCGCGTCTCACGAACCTTCATGCGATTCGGGAGCTGCGCCGACGACCGTTTCAACCGGAGGTGGAACACCTCCTCCGTGAGATCGCGCTCGCGGGCACGCAGCTCGTCGAGGTTGAGCTCCTTCAACTCGCGCAGCTTCATGCCGCCCCCCCCGGCGCGGCATGTCGCTCTCGGAACTTCGTGGGCAACGACAACTTCGCAGCCGCGAGCTGCAGCGCCGCCCGCGCCACGTCGCGCTCGACGCCTTCCATCTCGAACAGCATGCGCCCTGGCTTGATGACCGCAACCCAGACCTCGGGGGCGCCCTTGCCCTTGCCCATGCGAGTCTCAGCCGGCTTCTTGGTGAGAGGCTTGTCGGGGAAGATACGCACCCACACGCGGCCGCCGCGCTTGATGGCGCGGGTCAGCGCCACACGGGCCGCTTCGATCTCGCGCGCGGTGAGCCAACCGCGCCCGAGGCACTGCAACCCGTAGTCGCCGAAGGCAAGCGAAGAGCCCCGCCACGCCAGGCCGCCGCGCCGACCCTTCTGCTGTTTCCGGTGTTTGACTTTCTTCGGTGCGAGCATGGTCGTGCCTATGCGCCGGCGGGCGCCCGCTGCTCTTCCTGACGGCTCAGCACCTCGCCGCGGAAGATCCAGACCCGAACGCCGATAATGCCGTGGGTGGTCTTTGCCTCGGCGAAGCCGTAATTCACGTCCGCGCGCAGCGTGTGCAGCGGCACCCGACCCTCGCGGTACCACTCCGTGCGCGCGATCTCAGAGCCGCCCAGCCGTCCGGACGATTGGATACGCACACCCTGCGCGCCCATCCGCATCCCCCGCGCGAGCGCCTCCTTCATCGCGCGGCGGAACGCCACGCGGCGCTCGAGCTGCAGGGCGACGTTCTCGGCAACGAGCTGCGCGTCGACATCCGGCCGCCGCACCTCGTGGATGTTGATGAAGGTCTCCTTCGGGGTGAGACGAGCCAGCTCGCTCTTGAGCTTCTCGATCTCGGCGCCCTTCTTACCGATGACGATCCCGGGCCGCGCAGTGTGGATGTTGATCTTCGCCTTGTTGGCGGCGCGCTCGATGTCGATCTTGGAGACTCCGGCGTGATAGAGCCGCTTCTTCAGGAAGTTGCGGATCTTGATGTCCTCGTGGAGGAGTTCGGCATACTCGCGCCGGGCGAACCAGCGCGAGTCCCAGTTCTCGGTCACCTTCAGCCGGAACCCCTTCGGGTGTACCTTCTGTCCCACGCTCAGGCCTCCCCGCCGCGGCGGCGTTCATCGACGACCACGGTGATGTGGCTGCTCCGCTTGAAGATAGGCGTGGCCCGACCATGGGCGCGCGGCGTGAACCGCTTACCAGTAGGGCCTTCGTCCACCCATGCGCCCTTGACGTAGAGAGCATCGACGTCGACGCGCTGTCCATGCTCGGCGTTGGCGACCGCTGACCGGAGCGTCTTCGCCACGGTCCGGGCGGCGCGTTTCGGGGTGAATTCCAGGATACCGAGCGCCGCCTCGACGGATTTGCCGCGGATCATGTTGACGACCAGCCGCGCCTTCTGCGCGGTGATGCGGGAGAAACGGCTGCTGGCGCGTGCTTCCATGGCTACTTCTTCGCTCCGCCCTCGACCTTGCCCCTGCGGTCGCCGGAGTGGCTATGGAACGTGCGCGTTGGCGAGAACTCCCCGAGCTTGTGACCCACCGCGTTCTCGGTGACGAACACCGGGATGAACTTTCGGCCGTTGTGCACGGCGAACGTGATCCCGACCATGTCCGGCGTGATGGTGGACCGGCGCGACCAGGTCTTCACGACCTTCTTGTCGCCGGACTCGACCATCGCGCGCACCTTCTTCGCGAGGTGGAGATCGACAAAAGGACCCTTCTTGACCGAGCGTGCCACGCTACCCTCTCTCCGATCTACTTGGCCTTGCGGCGCTGGAGAATGAACTTGTCGGTGCGCTTGTTGTGCCGCGTCTTGAAGCCCTTGGTGGGCTTTCCCCATGGGGTCTGCGGGTGGTTGCCCTTCGAGCGGCCTTCGCCGCCACCGTGCGGGTGATCCACCGGGTTCATGGCGATGCCACGCACGTGGGGACGTCGGCCGAGCCACCGGGTGCGCCCCGCCTTGCCATGCGAGAGATTCTCGTGCTCAAGGTTCCCCACCTGGCCGATGGTGGCTCGGCAGGAGAGCCGCACGCGCCGGAGCTCGGACGACGGCAACTTCAACAGCGCGTAGTCGCCTTCCTTCGCCATCAGCTGGATGGCCGCACCGGCGCTCCGCCCCATCTGCGCACCACGCCCCGGCCGAAGCTCGACCGCGTGGATGGTGGTGCCGAGGGGGATGTTCGCCAGCGGCAGGCAGCTTCCGGGCTTGATATCGGCCTGCGGCCCCGTCTCGACGCGGTCCCCGACCGACAGGCCGACTGGCGCCAGGATGTAGCCTTTCGCACCGTCAGCATAGTGGAGCAACGCGATGCGGGCGGAGCGGTTGGGATCGTACTCCACCGCCTTGACAGTCGCGGGAACCCCGACTTTGTCTCGCCGGAAATCGACGACGCGGTAGAGGCGCTTGTGACCGCCGCCGCGGTGCCGCGCGGTCATCCGGCCGCGGTTGTTGCGACCGCCGGACTTCGGAAGCGGACCGACCAGAGACGGCTCGGGCCGTGCCTTGGTGATTTCGCTGAAGTCGAAACCGGTCCGGAAGCGGCGCCCGGGTGACGTGGGGCGGAATTGCACGATGGGCATCAGCTCACGCTCCCTCAAAGAAGTCGATCTGGTTGCCCTCGGCAAGGGTCACGTACGCCTTCTTCCAGTCGGCGCGCCGGCCGAGATGCCGTCCGACCCGCCGCAGCTTACCCATCTGCCGATGGGTACGCACCTTGAGCACTTTGACCTTGAACAGCGTCTCGACCGCTTGGCGGATCTCGACCTTGTTCGCCCGCGGATGCACACGGAAAACGACCTGGTTCCCCAGCTCGTTGACCAGCGTGCCCTTCTCCGTGACGACCGGCCCCTGCACCACCTCAGTGGCGTTCATGCCTGTCCCTCCGCCTCGGCCGCGGCGCCGCCACTCAACCGAGCGGCAACCTGCTCGAGCGCCTCGCGCGTCATCACCAGGTGCGGGTGCGCCAGCACGTCGTACACGTTGAGGCCGCCGGCCAGGATGACCTTGACCCGCGGCAGATTGCGGCCGGCGCGCTGCACCGAAGGGTCGGGCGCACCGAGAACCACGAGCGTGCCGCCGTCGATGCCGAGTCCCCGAAGGCACTCGATCATCCGCTTCGTCTTCGCCTCGGGCAGGGTCATGCTGTCGACGACGAGCAGCTTCCCCTCCTGGTGCCGCGCAGCCAGCACGCCACGGAGAGCCGCCTGTCGCGCCGAGCGCGGCAGCCGGTACGAGTAGTCGCGCTGCTGCGGCGGGAAGATGACGGCGCCGCCACGCCACAGCGGGGACCGGCTGCTGCCAGCCCGAGCGTTGCCCGTCCCCTTCTGCTTGTAGGGCTTCTTGCCGCCTCCGCTCACGAAATGGCGTGTCTTCGCCGTCGCGGTACCGGCACGCCGGGACGCCAACTGACTCTTCACCGCCTCGTGGAGCAGGTGCTCGCGCACCGGCCCCGCCAACAGGGCCGCGGGGACCTCGATCTGGCCCACTTGCGCCCGCGCCTGGGACACCACCGGCACCACTACAGTACCGGCAGCGGCCGCCTGGGTGCCCGCCTCGCTCACTGCTCGGCTCCCTGCCGCACCGCCCGCGGCTTCTGCACGACGACGGTCCCGTTGCGCGCGCCCGGGATGGCGCCGCGAATGAGAATGAGATCCTCCTCCGCGCGCACGGCGACGACCTCCAGATTACGCGTGGTCACGCGTTCCGCCCCGGACCGCCCGGCCATGCGCTTCCCCTTGAACACGCGGCCCGGGTACGATCGGTTGCCGATCGACCCGCCGTGGCGGAAGTACTCATGGGTACCGTGCGATGCGGGGAAGCCCGCGAACTTGTGCCGCTTCATGACGCCGGTGGTACCGCGCCCCTTGGTCACGCCCGTGACCTGCACCCGCTCTCCGGGGGCGAATACATCCGCGACGCGCAACTGGACGCCGACCGCAGGCGCTTCGTCCCCTTCGAGCCGGAACTCGCGGAGCACCTTGAACGCGTCGGTGCCGGATTTCGCGAACTGGCCGCGCACCGGCTTGGGCAGCTTCTCCGCCCGCGCAGCGTCGAATCCGAGCTGCGCTGCG
>CAWKPA010000010.1:0-566794 GCA_963851365.1 uncultured delta proteobacterium
ATCGGAGAGACGGTTTTTTCATGATGGTTTTTTACCTATTCAATCTTTTTGCGCGGTCATGGAAAAAGCGGATAAAATCTTTTTCATAGGGAGTTCCAGTTCGTACAAAAACCGCATTGGTGCCCATTTGGTGAAAACGGCGCTTTAAGCCTTCCAGCCTTTTTTGATTGTAGGTCTTGTATTGGGCCATGGCTTTTTGTCGCGGCCATTGACCAGAGTCAATTGTTGGGTCTCGGCATCTTCCAGAAGAAGCTGAACGCCGGCCGGAAGGGATTCTTCCCAGCCATCTGACACGCATATGGCAATCACATCATGCCTTTTTTGTGCAATGCGCAGGCTTTTTTCATAGTCTGTGTCCAGAAAATCAGAAATAATAAAAACGACTGCTTTGCGGTGTTGAACACGGTTGATGGTGTCCAGGGCATTTGGGCGAGGGCTTCTTCGTGGACGGCGGCGTCAACGTGGGGGGCCGTGTCGTGTCCGACCGGCCCGTGCAGGTGACCATCCTGACCGGTGACATCGCCTCCAGCTACGAAAGCCGGGATTCGGCACTGCTGCCCACCGCGCTGTGGTCCACCAGCTACTACACGCCGGTGTCGACCGCGGCCTCGGCCCAGTCGATCGCCGGCACGGCGACGACGGTCTGGCTGTACAACCCGTCCGCGAGCGCCCTGACCGTGAACTACACGACGCGCGACGGGGGCGGCAACCTGACCACCGTGCCGCTCGCCGTGCCCGGGGGACCGAGCGGCGGATACCTGAAGCAGGTGATCCCCGACGGATACGGGGCGAGCTTTCCGGCCGCGACTCCGTTCTACGCCTTCTCGACCACCAACTCGACCGATGGCACCTCGAGCGGCGGCCAGTATACCGGCAACCAGGCGTGGGATTGGGGATTCACGCTCGTCCCCGGGGACTCGCTGACGCCGCAGGTGCTGATCGGTCTGGGCATCGGACGCGACCCGACGTCGAGCGTCAGCCCGACGCAGAACGGCAACCCCGTGTGGGTGACGCCGGTCGGCAACGGGAACACGCCGGTCACGGTCTACGTCGATTTCGACAGTGATCCCGCGACCGGCCCGCTCACGGACCCGAACGGCAACAAGTACGACGTTGCCCTCAGCCTGCGCGAGCTCGATCGCGGCGAAGGTCTACGACACGACCGACGGCAACCAGACCGGTCTGCTCGTGTACACCCTGACGCCGGGCGTGAAGCTGGCGGCCGCCTGGGGGCAGGACCCGACGGTGGCCAGCGCCGGCGCACCCGGGACTGGACGTGGGCACGGGGATCCCGCCCCTGCCGAGCTTCTCCGTCGGCAAGAACGGCACGCTCGAAACCGACAACGACGGCGACGGCTTCGTCAGCCCGGGCGACGTCCTGCTCTATACGATCGTCGTCAACAACATCAGCCGTCGGCGGTGCCGGACGTCCGGGTGCAGTGACACGCTGCCCCCTGACACCACCTACGTGCCCAACAGCACCTTCTTCACCAACGCCTCGAACGTCACGACGCCCATCCCCGACGATGGCTCCGGCACGGCGTTCCCGCTCGACGGCGTCGGGCGTCGTTCTCGACCCGGTCTTGGCGCTGCCGGTCGGCGGCGCTTACGAAGTCACCTTCAAGGTCGTCATCGACGCCTTCGCAGGACCTCGCGCCGGGGACCACCGATATCCTCAACATCTGCTCGGCGAGCGCTGTCGGTGTCACGCTCTTCTGCACGGACACGACGCCGCTCTTCGGGCGCATCGGCGACTTCGTGTGGGCCGACCTCGATGGCGACGGCGTGCAGGACGGCGGCGCGGAGGTGGGCATTGCCGGGATCGACGTGCAGCTCGTCCTCGACGCGAACGGCAACGGCGTCATCGACGGCGGCGACAGCGTGCATCGCGACCCAGACCACCGACGGAAGCGGCGCGTATCTCTTCACCGGCCTGCCTCCGGGCCGCTACGTCGTCAACGTCGTCGATGCGACCGTGCCGCCCACGTATGCGCTCACCACCGCCAACGATCCGACGGCGGTGGCTTGGCCGGCGGCGAGAGTCGGCTGGACGTCGACTTCGGGTACCAACCCCCAATTCCCACGACGACGACCACGACCAGCACGACGACCACCAGCACCTCCACGACGACGTCGACGACCAGCACCAGCACGACGTCGACCACTGCCCCCACGACGACCACGACGACCACGACCACCACGACGACCACCACGCTGATCGGCTCGCTGTGCGACTGCACTGGCATCCCATTCCTGTTCGAGCGCGACGCCCGCATCAACAACGAGGCGACCGTCGACGCCGACGTCGGCGTCCGCCCTTTCCTGGGTCGCCTCCGCGTGTCGCAAGGCGTGTTCATGCCGGACGGGACGAGCCTGTCCGCCTTCTTCGTGGAAGTCGGCAACGGGTCGAACGTCTCCCAGGTGTTCGCGAGCGAACTCCGGCGCGGCAGCGGCGCGGTGATCCGCAACGGCGTCGAGCCAGTGACGCTGCCGCTGACGCCGCCGACATGCACGCTGCCGGCCTTCACTTGCGGTTCGGATTCCCTCCGTCTGGTTCCCGGAGAAACGGTCGGCCCGATCGCGCCGGGCGAGTATGGCAGTGTGCGGGTTCCGAACGGCGCCACACTCCGCTTGAGCGCGGGCGTCTACACCATGTGCGGCGTGAAGATGGGCCGCGGGGCCAGAGTCGTCGCCGAGGGGGCGGTGGTGCTCCAGATCACCGGAACGCTGCAGGTGGGCAACGACTCCTACTTCGGCCCAGATGTCGCAGCGCCGCCGATCGTCACCTACGTCGGGGGCACCAAGGTGCGGCTGGGCGCGAATGCAATCGCGGTAGCGCGGATCGTCGCCCCGAATGCCCGCGCCACGTTCGGGCGGGACTCGCGACTGGAGGGCTGCATCTGCAGCGACCGGATGAAGTCGGACAAACGCATCACCCTCGAATGCCGCGAGAACTAACGCGGTCGTGAACGGCCGCGGTCCTTGACGCTGCGGGCGGGGGGCCCCTATGCTTCCCGCCCATGCCTCTCGATCCACAGGCGGGCGCGCTCCTCGAGCAGATGCGCGGAATGGGCGCCCCGCCCTTGCACACGCTCTCGGTGCCGGATGCACGCCAGCTGCTGGAGCGGCTGCGCGCGCTGGCGGGAGAACCCGAGCGCGTCGCCCACGTCGAAGACCGAACCGTCCCCGGGCCGGCCGGCGACATCCCGGTGCGGTACTATCGTCCGGCCGGCGCCACGCCGCCGCTTCTCGTATACTTCCATGGCGGCGGCTGGGTCCTGGGCGGGCTCGATTCGCACGACGGCATGCTTCGGACGCTCTGCAACGCATCGGGCTGCGCCATCCTGGCGGTCGACTATCGCTTGGCGCCCGAGCATCGGTTCCCCGCCGCCGTCGACGACTGCGTCGCGGCCGCGGAGTGGGCCGCCGCCAACGCCAGTGCGCTCGGCGTCGACACGAGCCGCCTGGCCCTGGGCGGCGACAGCGCGGGGGGGAATCTGACCGCGGTCGTCTCGCAGCTGGCCCGCGACCGTGGCGGGCCCGCGGTCCGCTTCCAACTCCTCGTCTACCCCGCCACGGACGCCACGGCCGACATGCCGTCGTCTCGCGAGAACGCGACTGGCTACTTTCTCGAACGGGAAGACATGCGGTGGTTCTATGGCCACTACCTCGGGGCGGATGGCGATCGCCACGACCCGCGGGTGTCGCCGCTGCGCGCTGCGGATCTGCGCGGCCTGCCCCCGGCGCTGGTCATCACCGCCGAGTTCGACCCCCTGCGCGACGAGGGTGAGGCCTACGCGCACCGCCTGCGCGAAGCCGACGTGCCGGTCACGCTCACGAGATACCACGGCATGATCCACGGCTTCTTCGGTATGGGCACGCTGCTCGATCAGGCCCGCACGGCCGTGACCGAGGCGGCGACCGCGCTCCGCGCGGCGCTGGGCTGACCGTCGTGCTCGGTCGGCAGCGCGATCTCGATCGGGTTCGCGACGACCTGGCCGCGTGGCTGCGCCGTCGGCTCCCGGACGCCACCGGGGTGGAGGTGTCGGCGCTCCGCGCGCCCAAAGCCGGCGTGTCGAACGAAACCTTTCTCTTCGAGGTCGACTACCGGCGCGACGGGAGCGCCCGGCACGAGCAACTGGTGGCCCGCCTCGAGCCACGCGACTTCCTGGTGTTTCCCGAATACGACCTCACCCGGCAGTATGAAGTGATGGCGCGTCTCGCCGGGACGGACGTGCCGGTGCCGACGGTACGCTGGCTCGAACGCGATCCCGGCACGCTGGGCAGCGCGTTCTACGTGATGGACGCGGTCGAGGGCGAGGTGCCGTCGGAGGTGCCGTCGTACCATGTGTACGGCTGGGTCCACGATGCGACGCCGGAGCGGCGCGCGCGCGTGTGGTGGAACGGCCTCGAGACACTGGGGCGCATCCATGCGCTCGACTGGCGGGCGCTCGGCCTGGGTTTCTTGGGCGAACCGTCGTCGCCGCGGGACGCCATCGACCGCCAGCTCGCCTACTGGGATCGCTACCTCGCGCTGGTCCGCGACGAGGGTCCGCCGCAGCCGACGCTCGACGCAACGCTCGCCTGGCTGCGGGCGCACGCCTACACGCCCCGTCGCGTGACGCTCTGCTGGGGCGACGCGCGTCTGCCCAACATGATGTTCCGCGACGACCGGGTGGCGGCGGTGCTCGACTGGGAGATGGCGTACCTGGGCGATCCGGAGGCCGACCTGGCATGGTGGTGCTTCCTCGACTGGGCCAACAACGAAGGGTACGGCGGGCCTCGCCTGGACGGCATTCCGGGCGTCGCGGAGACGCTGGCGCGGTACTCGGCGCTCACCGGTCACCCCGTGGAGCAGGCGCACTGGAACGAGGTGTTCGCGGCCTTCCGCTACGGCGTGATCCTGGGCCGCGTCGCCATCCGCATGCGGGCGATCGGAGCCTCGCTCCCGGCGGACGATTGGGAGTCGAACAACGTCTGCACGCAGGCGCTGGCCCGGCTGCTCGACCTGCCCCCACCGGGTGAAGAGCGCCTCACCACCAGCGTCGGGCGGCGCGACGCCGGCGCCCCCGTCCGTCTCCAGTTCCGTCTTGCCGGCGACGGTGGCGGCGACTGGTACGTCGTCGTCGAGGGGGACACCGCCACCCGCCACGCGGGCGTGCTCGACGACGCGGACGCCACGCTGGAAGCCGAGGCCGCCGATTGGCGCGCGGTCCAGGCCGGGGAGCTCGACCGGCTTCGGGCCTTCATGGACGGCAAGTTGCGCATCAGCGGCGACCTCACCCTCTTCATGCTGCACGAGGCGCACATCACGCGACTCGGTCAGGAGACGTGACATGGCTAGCACGACCCACATGGCGACCCCCGAGGACGACCGCCGGCATGCGCCGGGGCCGAACGCGCGGCCGCTCTGGAGCGAGAGCTACTGGTTCCCCCTGTACGACCCGGAGCGGGAGATCGCGATCGTCTTCCGGGCGGGCATGTACGGGAAACGCGGCGACGCCAACCTCTACCTCGTCATCTGCCACAAGGGCGCCATCGTGCACGCCGTCACCGAACACCGGGCTGCGCTGCCCCCACTCGACGGCGATTCCTTCGAGATCGCCGGGCTCCGCATCGACATCGAGCGGCCTCTCGAACGCTTCCGGCTGCGGTACACGCACGGCGCCACGGCGTTCGACCTCGTCTGGGAGGGCTTCAGCCCGGCCTACAAGTACCCCACGCCGCCGAGTGACGAGTTCCCCGGGCACATCGAACAGGGGGGGCGGGTGACAGGCACCGTCACGCTCGGCGGCATCGGATCCCCGTTCGACGGCGTCGGGCACCGCGATCACTCCTGGGGTGGCGAGCGGGACTGGGCCAAGTTCAAGCGCTGGACCTACCTCTCCGGGGAGTTCGGGACCGGCGCCTGGTTCAACGCCGTCCGGATCGACCTGGGCGATCAGATCGACATCCGGATCGGCTGCATGTGGGACGGCCAGGAGTTGCTCGCCCTCCAGCGGATCGAGATCGAACCCCGCACGGTGGAAGGCGGCACCCGTCAGGTCGGCGTCACGGCTCATCTGACCGACGAGCACGGCCGCGAGCACCACATCGTCGGCGAGGCAATCGTCGCCAATTGCCCCGCTTGGATGGGCCGCACCGTGCTCAAGGACGGCATCGCGCGCTACCGCTGGGGCGACCGTGTGGGCTGGGGCATCCACGAGCACGGTTTCATCGAACGCGACGACTGACGCGACGACGCGCGCCCCGCCTCGTGGGCGTTCACGCGGCGCGACCGGATGTCCGACCCGGGCCATCCACGCGCGGCTGACACGCGAGTCGTGAGGGTTCCGTCTCCTCCATAGCGGGTGTCATGTGCAGCCCGCGAACGGAGGAGACCGTGATGACCACTCATCGCTCGCATCGCATCGGCGCCGTCGCGCTGCTGTCGGCCATCCTGTTGGTGCCGATCGCGGCATCCGCAAGCCCGACCTTCGACTCCGTCGCGTGGCAGCCGCTCGGATGCCCGAGCGACGATCTCATCGTGCCGGACAGCCCCGCCGCGGCCAGCTTCGCCGGCGACCAGACGAACATCCCGGCCTCTTACGCGTGGGATGGGAATTACCTCTACTTCCGCTACCTCGTCGATAGCGACCCCACGGGTGCGGGCGGTTTCTCGCAGTACGCCTGGACCTCGCTGATGCAGGTGCCCGGCGGCAACCGCTTCCAGTACCAGTATCAGCTGTCGCTCAACGGCAAGACCGACACGATCGAGATCTGGCAGAATACGGTCGCATCCGACATCGACTTCTCCCCGCTCTTCAGGGACGACTCGGAGGTCCAGAAGTTCACGACCCCGGCGGAAGGCCTTGCGCGCGCCTTTCCGACCGGCACCAGCTTCAACGGCGAC
Organism: uncultured delta proteobacterium; assembly: GCA_963851365.1. GTDB lineage: Bacteria > Desulfobacterota > Binatia > DP-6 > DP-6 > CAVQLX01. The sequence continues at coordinate 6,893 of CAWKPA010000010.1, forward strand.
CCGGATTGGTTCCTCGAGTTCGCCTTCCCGATGTCGGCGCTGATCTCGAGCGGCGCGATCAGCGGCCCCGGCGACCTCGCGGAGTCGTTCTTCTTCCCCGCCACGTCGACCAACCCGAACAACTACAACAAGAGCAGGCTCAACTGCCCGTTCCAGCCCTATACGACGCTGGCGCTCCAGAAGGCCGTCGTACCGGCGGCGGTCCCGGGCAACGCCGGCACGCCGGTCCGTTACACGATCGTCGCCCGCAATCTGCTTGGTCTGGCGGCCGGCGTCGTGGTCGAGGACATGACACTGCCGGGGTTCTTCTCCGACGTCTCGGCCACCGCCAGCTCCGACGACCCGGGGGCGGCCCCTATCGTGGTCTCGGCGAATCCGCTGCTGGTCAAGGTGCCGACGCTCCTCTCGGGTAAAGCGGTGACGGTCGAGATCACTGCGACCGCCTTCCCCACCTGCACAACTGCCGACTTCGTGAACACCGCCACGGCTCGTGCGACCAACGCCATGGAGCGCACCGCCAGCGCACCGCTCGACGTGCAGAACACGCCGGGCAGCGAGGTATGCGACGGCCTGGACAACGACTGCGACGGCCAATTCGACGAGGAGGCCGCCCTCTGTGACGACGGCAACGCCTGCACGGTGGACAGCTGCGGCGGGGCCGCCGGCTGCACCCACACACCGATCCCAGGCTGCGTACCGTGCGCCGGCGGCCCCGACTGCGACGACGGCAACGCCTGCACCGTCGACAGCTGCACCGCGGGCGTCTGCGGCAACCAGTTCGTTCCCGGCTGTGAGCCCTGCGCCACCGCCACCGACTGCAGCGACGACGGCAACGCCTGCACCACCGAAACCTGCACCGATGGCGTCTGCAGCCGCCCCGCCACCCCCGGCTGCGAGCCCTGCGCCGCCGCCACCGACTGCGCCAGCGACGGCAACGCCTGCACCACCGAAACCTGCACCGCCGGCGTCTGCAGCCGCCCCACCACCCCCGGCTGCGAGCCCTGCGCCACCGCCACCGACTGCAGCGACGACGGTAACGCCTGCACCACCGAAACCTGCACCGCCGGCGTCTGCAGCCGCCCCGCCACCCCCGGCTGCGAGCCCTGCGCCGCCGCCACCGACTGCGCCAGCGACGGCAACGCCTGCACCACCGAAACCTGCACCGATGGCGTCTGCAGCCGCCCCACCACCCCCGGCTGCGAGCCCTGCGCCACCGCCACCGACTGCGCCAGCGACGGTAACGCCTGCACCACCGAAACCTGCACCGATGGCGTCTGCAGCCGCCCCGCCACCCCCGGCTGCGAGCCCTGCGCCACCGCCACCGACTGCAGCGACGACGGTAACGCCTGCACCACCGAAACCTGCACCGCCGGCGTCTGCAGCCGCCCCGCCACCCCCGGCTGCGAGCCCTGCGCCGCCGCCACCGACTGCGCCAGCGACGGCAACGCCTGCACCACCGAAACCTGCACCGCCGGCGTCTGCAGCCGCCCCACCACCCCCGGCTGCGGCCCTGCGCCACCGCCACCGACTGCAGCGACGACGGCAACGCCTGCACCACCGAAACCTGCACCGATGGCGTCTGCAGCCGCCCCGCCACCCCCGGCTGTGAGCCCTGCGCCACCGCCACCGACTGCAGCGACGACGGCAACGCCTGCACCACCGAAACCTGCACCGATGGCGTCTGCAGCCGCCCCGCCACCCCCGGCTGCGAGCCCTGCGCCACCGCCACCGACTGCAACGACGACGGCAACGCCTGCACCACCGAAACCTGCACCGATGGCGTCTGCAGCCGCCCCACCACCCCCGGCTGCGAGCCCTGCGCCACCGCCACCGACTGCGCCGACGACGGCAACGCCTGCACCACCGAAACCTGCACCGCCGGCGTCTGCAGCCGCCCCGCCACCCCCGGCTGTGAGCCCTGCGCCACCGCCACCGACTGCGCCGACGACGGCAACGCCTGCACCACCGAAACCTGCACCGCCGGCGTCTGCAGCCGCCCCACCACCCCCGGCTGCGAGCCCTGCGCCACCGCCACCGACTGCAGCGACGACGGCAACGCCTGCACCACCGAAACCTGCACCGCCGGCGTCTGCAGCCGCCCCGCCACCCCCGGCTGTGAGCCCTGCACCACCGCCACCGACTGCAACGACGACAACGTGTGCACCGACGAGAGCTGCGACGGCGGCATGTGCGGGCATCAGACGGTCTCGGACTGCACGCCGTGCGCCACCGACACGGCTTGCGACGACGGCAATCTCTGCACCACCGACACCTGCGGCGCGAGCGGCAGCTGTGAGCGCACGACCATCGAGGACTGCCGCCCCTGCACCATCGACGCCGACTGCGACGACGACGACCGCTGCACTACCGACACGTGCAGCGAGGGACTGTGTACCGCGACTCCCGACACCGGCTGCGACCTCGAGGTCTGCGACGACGGCGTCGACAACGACGGCGACGCCGACACCGACTGCGGCGACAGCGACTGCGCGAGCGACCCGGCCTGCGCGACCGAAGTCTGCGGAGACTGCCGCGACAACGATGGCGACGGCCTCGTCGACTATGAGGACCCGGACTGCTGCGAGCGGATGGACAGGCTCGCTCTGCGCCGGATGGTGATGAAGCTTCCGCCGAAGGCCGGGAAGCAGCGGCTCCGGCTCCGCGGCCGGACGCGCACCGCCCTGTCCGATGGCTTTGATCCCGCCCGCGACCGCGTCACGCTCCAGGTCGCCGACCACGACGGCCAGCTCTACTGCCACGACGTGCCACTCAAGGCGACCAAACGGTCCCTCAAGCGCGGCGTGTTCCGCTTCCGCGACCGCACGGGGAAGCTGGCCGCGGGCCTCCGGAACGCTCGCCTCAAGATCCGGAAGAACGGCACCGCCATCTTCCGCACCAAGGGACGCAAGATGACCTACCGCATGCCCAAGGGAACCGACATGATGGTAACCCTGCGCCTCGGCGGCGTGTGCACGCAGGCGCCGACCACGATGCGCGCACGCGAACGCAAGTCGGGTACCCGCCTCGCGTATCCGTGATCCTCCCCTCTCACACTCCTCCTCCTCGGATCACGGCGGCGCCCCGGGTGTTTCGACACCCGGGGCGCCTTGCTTCTTGACAAACGAACGTTTGTTTGGGTAGTGCCCGCGGTATGGGAACCCCGGCCGTGACCCTCATCGATCAGGACCACTACGCCGCGTTCGGCCCTCCGCACGCCGAGTTCCAGCGCCTGCGCGCCGAGGCGCCCGTGTCGTGGCACGAGATGCCGGATGGCCAGCAGTTCTGGGCGATCACGCGGTACGACGACCTCTTCTCTGTGTCGCTCGATCAAAAGACTTTCTCTTCCTCGCGCCGCGGCGCGATCTTCCGGCAATGGTCCCCGGAGGAGTACGAGCCGCAGAAGCAGATGCTCATCAACATGGACCCGCCGCCGCACACGAACTATCGGCGGCTGGTGAGTCTCGGCTTCTCGAGTCGCATGATCCGCCGGCTCGAGGGGCACGTACGGAGCATCAGCGCGGAGCTGATCGACCAGGTGGCCCAGGCCGGCGCGTGCGATTTCGTCGAGGCGATCTCGGCGGAACTGCCGCTTCGGGTCATCGTCGAGCTGGTTGGCGTTCCGCTGGCGGACCGGCACCGCGTCCTCCGCTGGAGCAACGAGATGCTCGGCTACGACGACCCGGAGTATCAGCTCGACCCCGCCACCCCGCAGATCGCGGCCGCCGAGCTGTTCATGTATGCGAACGAGCTGGCCGCCGATCGGCTGGCGAACCCGCGGGACGACCTGGCCAGCGAGCTCATGCACGCCGAAGTGGACGGCCATCGCCTCACGCCGGAGGAGTTCAACTCCTTTTTCCTGCTCCTGCTGGTCGCCGGGAACGAGACCACGCGGAACCTGGTATCAGGCGGGCTCCTCGCGCTGATCGAGCACCCGGACGAGCGCGCGCGCCTGCAGGGACACCCGGCGCTGCTGCCCACCGCGGTCGAGGAGATGCTCCGCTGGGTGACGCCGGTGAACATCTTCCAACGGACGGCCACCCGCGACGTCGAGCTGCGGGGGCAGCAGATTCGCGAGGGACAGCGGGTCGTGCTGTTCTACGCCTCGGCCAACCGCGACGAGGCCGTCTTTCCCGACGCGCAGCGGTTCGACGTGGGGCGGACGCCGAACGAGCACCTGGCGTTCGGTATCGGGCCGCACTTCTGTCTCGGCGCGAACCTGGCCCGGCTCGAGATCCGGATCATGTTCGAGGAGCTCCTGCGCCGGCTGCCCGACATCGAGCTGGCCGGGTCCGTTGAACGCCTGCGCTCGAACTTCATCAACGGGATCAAGCGCATGCCGGTTCGCTTCACGCCCGAACGCTCGCGCGCGCTCGGCTGAACGGCGCGCCGCGGGTCAGGCGCGGCGGACCCCGGAGCGCTCGAGCGCGGCACGATCCCATGCGCCACGCTCCGCTGCCGCCGCGTAGGTGCTGTGCAGGAAGGCCAGCAGCATGGCGTCGGGGTCGGCGCTCGCGCGGACGGCCTCGTATGGCAATACGAACTCGCCGAGGCCGGTGTCGAACCGCGCCGCCGCCGGCTCTACGACGGCGTCACGGAAGGCCGGCGGCTCGGGATAGGCGTAGGAGTAGAAGACGGCCTCCGGGTATGCGTCGTTGCCTGGCCAGAAGCCCGCGCTGCTGACCTCGTGCGAGTATGCCTCGCGCGCCACCCAGTCTGGCATGTTGGGTACGCCCCCCGGATGCGGCGGCGCCGGGCGACCGGAGAAGCGCGTCACCGCGAGGTCGAAGCTGCCCCAGAAGAAGTGCACGGGGCTGCACTTGCCGAGGAAACCCGCGCGGAACGTCCCGAAGACCCGCGCCACCTGCACGAGCGCCCGCCAGAAGCGCGCGGCCGCCGCCGCGTCGTAGGTCGCGTGTACGCGGTCCCGCTCGAAGGGGATGGCATCCTGGATCTCGTTCGGCATGGTGTGGATCCGCACCGGCACGCCCAGCTCGGCGAGCGCGGCCATGACGGCCGCGTAGAACTCGGCGACCGGCTGCGGCCGGAGCGGCAGCGTCCGGACACCACCGTCGCTGGTCTCGACGACGAGCTGCTGGCCGATGAAATCGAATTCCACCGCGAACGCGCGTGTCCCGTGGGGAATCATCCCCGTGGTGAGCCCGCGCGGGGTGACGTACAGCGGGACATGCCAGGAGTGGTTCACCCAGGGCGACTGCACCAACCGCACCTTGCCGACCACCTGGCTCCAGAGGTGGAGCGTGGCGCAGGTGTCGCGCCAGTCCGCGAAGCGCAGCGCTGGCCAGGCATCGTCGGCAGACATGGGGCACCCTGTATGCAGGGACGCGCACCCAGACAAGTCGCGCGTTGACAAACGCGCGTTTGGTCGACTAGGCCAACCGAACCCATGAAGATCCATCTCGGGCTTCTGCAGGAGCGCATCGCCCAGCTCGTCCCGGACCAGGACGCGGTCGTCCAGGGCGATCTGGTGATCAGCCACGCCGCCCTCGCGGCCCGCAGCCGACGCGTCGCCAACGCGGTGCGCGCCCTCGGGCTCGGCTGTCGCGTCGAACGCGACCGCCTCCAGCCCTGGGAATCGGGCCAGGATCATGTGGCGCTGCTGCTCTACAACGGGCCCGAGTGGGTGGAGCTCATCTACGGCCTGCTGAAGGCGCGTGCCGCCTTCGTCAACGTCAACTACCGCTACAAGGCCGAAGAACTGATCTATCTCCTCGACAACAGCGCGTCACCCGCCATCGTCTACCAGGGCGCCTTCGCGCCTCTGGTCGCGGCCGTGCGCGATCGCCTGCCGGCGCTCCGCCACCTGATCCAGCTCGACGACGGATCGGGGGAGCCGCTCCTGCCCGGCGCCATCGACTACGCGGCGTGGGTGTCGGCGGCCGGCGACACCATGCCGGACCTGCCCTATTCACCCGACGACATCTACCTGCTGTACACCGGCGGCACGACGGGGATGCCGAAGGGCGTGCTGTGGCGGCAAGAGGACGTGTTCTTCAACGGCCTCGGAGGTCATGTGCCGGGGTTCCCGCGGCTCGAAACCGACGAGCAGCTTGCAAGCCACGTCGCCATGGGCATCGGGGGGCGCACGCTCATCTGTCTGCCCTTCATGCACGGCGCCGGCCAGTGGGGCATGTTCAATGCCTTCCATCGCGGCGGTGCCATCGTGCTGCCCGAGGAAACGCGCCACCTCGACGCCGACGCCGTCTGGCGGGCGGTGGAACGGCACCGCTGCGACGCCATCATGGTGACGGGCGACGGCGTGGCGCGCCCGCTCCTGGCCGCGCTCCAGACCGGGTCGTACGACGTCTCGTCGATCCGCATCGTCACCAGCACCGCCGCCGTCCTGTCGCGGGCGGTGCGCGACGAGCTGCTGGCCGCCCTCCCCGAGGGCCTCATGCTCTTCGAGAGCATCGGAGCATCGGAGATGGGCCTCCAGGCGCTCACCAACGACACCGAGAGCGGTCATAGCGGACTGCCGGCCTACCCGCCGCGCGAGGGTACGGTGCTGCTGCGCGCGGATCGCAGCGCCGTCCTCCCGCCGAACGACCAGGACGAAGTCGGCTGGATCGCGTTCACCGGCAACCTCCCGCTCGGCTACCTGGGCGACCCGGACAAGACCCGCGACGTCTTCCCCGTGGTGCAGGGCGTACGATACTCGGTGGGGGGCGATCGCGGGCGTTGGCTGCCGGACGGGCGGTTGCTCTTCCTCGGCCGCGAGGCGATGTGCATCAACACCGGCGGCGAGAAGGTGTTCGTCGAGGAGGTCGAACGCGTGCTCAAGAGCCACCCCGCGATCGACGACGCGCTGGTCGTGGGCACGCCGAGCGAACGGTGGGGACAGCAGGTGACGGCGGTGGTGTCCCTGCGCGCCGGCGCCATGCCGCCCACGATCGACGCGCTGCGCACGCACTGTGACCCGCATCTCGCCGGATACAAGCTGCCGAAGGCGGTGGTCACGGCGCCCGAGATCGTGCGCAGCCCGAGCGGCAAGCCGGATTACGCCTGGGCGAAGCAATTCGCGGTCGCCGCGCTGACCGCGCCGGCACGATGACGCGAACCAGCGGCGCCGCACGGCGCGCGCCATCCACGCGCGACGCCATCCTCGAGGCGGCCGAGCGCCGGTTCGCCGAACGGGGCTTCGCGGCGGTGTCGATGCGCGAGATCGCCGGCGAAGCCGGTCTCCGGAACCAGGCGAGCCTGTATCACCACTTCCGCGACAAGCGCGCGCTCTACGAAGCGGTGCTGGCGCACGGGCTCGAACCCATCCTGCAACTCTTGACCGAGAGCGCCGCCGCGCCCGGCGGCGGCGACTCCGGGGAGGCGTTCGTCGACCGCCTGGTGGTGTACCTCGCCGAGCACCCCAACCTGCCGCGCCTGATCCAGCGCGCCGCCATCGAGGATCGCCGCTATCTGCCGAGCGCCCTGCCCCGCCTCCTGACGCCGCTCTACGAGCAGGGCCTCCGCGTCCTCGCGGCACGCGGCGGCTCCTGGCCACGCGCCGAGCTGCCGCACCTCGCCACCGCCCTGTACCTGCTCATCTTCGGCTACTTCGGCAGCGCGGCGTTGTTCGAGACGGTGACACAGGAGGACCCGCGCAGCCCAGCCGCGGTGACCCGCCAGCGCCGCTTCCTGCGCGCGGCCCTCGCCCGGCTGCTGGCCGTCGAGCCGGGCGCCGCGCCCTCGAACCCGCGCGCTACTTCCCGAAACGGCTGAGCGTGTTGACGTCGAAGAGCTGGTCGACCGGCAGCTTCACACGGCGGTCGAACGGCAGGCTGGCGCCGGCGCGGAGGCCGACCAGTGTGGCGCGATCGTGCTTGAGCGCCTCGGCGCACTGCCAGATGGTTTGCGCGCTCCAGAACCATTCGGTCCCGCCCGAAGCCGTCGGTGCCGGGTGGTTCAGGTAGCCATACACCTGGTAGGTGTTCAGGGCCTCGCCCTTCCACGAGTACTTGCGGTTCCAGGCGCCGATCCACGACTCGGCGTCGATCCACAGTTCGACCTTGCCGAAGAGGTAGTACCGGTCCTTCGGCACGCCCTCGACCACCCAGAACTTGCGCTTGGCGAGCGCGCCGCTGACCGGCGCCCAGCCGAGCCCTTTCCAGTCCGCCTTCTGGAAACCCGCGTCGGGCAGGCCCAGCGGCCATGTCTGTCGCCAGCCCCCCATCCCTCCGGATACCGGCTCGAGCGCGCCGCCCTCGCCCTTGATGGAGTGCGGATCGACCATGCGGAGCGATTCGCGCGTACCGACCGTCTTCCAGGTGAAGTCCTCCGGCTTGGCATCGAAGAAGTTGCCGTCGTCCTGGCTCAGGTCGGAGCCCAGGAAGCCGTCGGAGCGATTCGACGGGCTCACGGCGCGCACGCGGCGAAGCGCCGGGACGTAGGTCCACAGGGCGTCGCGCTGCGTCGGGTCGCGGTAGCGATAGCCGAGCGCGACCGTCCCCTGGAGGTCGGCCGGCGTCTTCGACGCCGACAGCGACTGCCAGGAGAAGTTCTGCGGGTTGGGGATGCGGTGATGCTCCGCCTGGTTCTCGTAGAACTGGAAGTAGACGTCCTGGAGCGACTGGCGCTCGGCCTTCTGGCGCCCGGTCCAGACGACCAGCGCGTTGAAGTTGTAGCTGCCGACGTTCCAGTAGTTGTGGAACGCGTTCCACAACGCCTTGATCCCGCCCTGCGGGTCGGTGGCCGCGATCGACGGGAACGGAATCCCGTAGACGTATGCCGGCATCTTGCCACCGGCCTTCTCGACCAATGCCCCCTCCGGGCTGATCGCGTACTTGCCCTCGTTCGTCTTGGTGGCGTCGGCGAAGGAGTGGTCCCAGTGGATGACCCCCTCCGGCCAGGAGACGATCGGGTTCTGGTACTCGTTCTTCTGGTAGTGGACCAGCACCTCCGGCGGGAGCAGATCCTTGGCGGCGGCCGCATTGTCCGCGCCGAGGGTGTCACCAATCGCGAGTCCAGGCGCGACCTCGGTCCCCGCGGGTGCGTAGCGCTTCGGATCGGGCGGCCATTCGTAGCCGTCCACCGTTGCCGCCGCGGCAGGCCGGACCGCGCCGGCGACGGCGACGAGGAGCGCCCCGGCCAGCGCGCGTCTCGCCATGCTCACCGGCGCGGCAGCTCGACTTCGACCGTCCCCGCCGCGGTGACTTCCTCGCGATGGTTCACGCACTCCACCGCGCACTTCACGTAGGCCTTGCCGGCGCGCTCGACCTTGTCCGTGACCGACCCGCGGATCCACGTGACGTCGCCAACGTAGTTGAACTTGAGATACCGGCATTCGAGCCGCGTCAGGTGACCGGCGTCGCCCATCCAGTCGGTGACGACCTGGATGAGCCAGGCACAGCGCTCGGGCCCCAGGTCGTAGGCGCCGGGCAGACCGAGGAGCCTCGCCGTGAACTCGTTGTCCCAGTGCACCCGCTGCGGCGGCTCGGGCACGCCCTGCTCGTTGACGATGAACAGCTTTGGATGCTTGGCGTAGAGCTTGGCCGCCACCTGATTGCCCACCAGGTAGATGCCGAGCTGCGACTCGAAGGCGATTTCCGCCGTCGGCGTGAGCGGCCCCTTGATGCGCTGGGGGAGCGCGTCGCCGACCTGCACGTCGTCCCACCAGCGTTCGGTGGCGCGCTCTTCCGCCGCGTACTCGGCCATGAAGCGCTCCACGTCGGCAGGTGTCCACCGGGCCAGCGAGGTCTCGCCGTACTTCTTGGTTTCGGCGGTCTTGTGACGCTCGATGCGGATCCACGTGTCGTTGCGCAGCCCGATCTTCTCGCCCGTCTGGTCCGTGTAGACCGCCTCGTACGTCTGGTAGACGGAGCGACCGCCGCCGAACTTGCTCTCCCGCTCCTCGACCGACTTGAGGTAGCACTCGGCGGTGAGCCGGTCGCCCACCATGAGGGGGCGCTTCCACTCGTAGAGCGAGCCGGTCCAGATGGAATGCACACCTGGCAGCCCTTCGGGCAACCCGCTCGAGCCCACGGACCGGAGCGTGTCGAAGGTTTGAATCATGATGTACGGCGCGAGCAGCTTCCCCCATCGGGTGCGCGCCGCGTAGCCCTCGTCGTGGTACAGCGGGCTCAGATCGCCGATGCCGAGCGCCATGTGGTACGCGGCATCACGCGTCACTTCGGTGCGCCACGGCCGCCGGCCGGTGAATCCCTGCCCGATGCGGGCACGCAGCTTCGCGATGCCTTCGTCGGTGATGCGGGCGCCATGCCCGGCCACGTCAGCCATGAGTGCTCCTTCGTCGCGACACGCGGCGCAGCGTACCCTCGCGGGGCCCGAGCAGCCGGAAGATGGCCTTCTCGAGGACTCGCCGCTGGATCGCGAGTGCCTCGGGGTCGACCGGATCGGCGCCCCACGCCGCGAACCGGCGCAGGGTGGGAGTGTTTACGAAATACGAGAAAACGAGCCCGAACAACCCGAGCGTGAGGTACGGGACCTCGTCGGCGGACCAGCCGGCGGAGGTGGCCGCCTCGCTCACCACCGCCGCCCCTTCCCGATAGAGCGGGCTGAGCCACGGGAGGATCAGGGCCTGGACCGTGTCGGTCTCCTCGAGCAGCGCGCGCTGCAGCAGCGGACCGAGGTTCGGGTGATGCGACAGGTGCTCGACGAGCCGCGTGACGGTGACGGACACCATGTCGCGCCGCAGCCGCCCCTCCTGCCATGACGCCTGGACGATCTCGACGATGGGCCGGAGCCCGCGCTCGAGCACCGCTTCGTAGAGGGCTTGCTTGCCCGGGAAGTGATTGTAGAGGCTCGACGCCGTCAAGCCGAGTTCGCGGGCGAGGTCGCGCACCGCCACGCCGTCCACGCCGTGCGCGGAGAACAAGCCCTCCGCGACGTCGAGGATCGCGTCGCGGGTCGCCGGCGGGGCTCCGGCGGTCTCCATCGCCCCCGGCCGGGCCGCTCGGATACTCATCGCCGCGAGGAGTATCGAAACAAACGTTCGTTCGTCAAGCGCTCAACGCACCCAACGGGGGGGGCGCTTCTGGACGAAGGCCTGAAAGCCCTCACGCACCTCGTCGGATCCCAGCGACTCGACGAACATCGGGACGTCGAGCGGCGGGAGCTGGCGATTCAGATCGCGCTTGAGCGCCGTCCGCGCGCGCGGACCGGTCTGGCGCACCCAGCCGATGGTCTCGTCGACGGCGGCGTCGAGCCGGTCGTGGGGCACGACCCGCGTGACGAGGCCCATCGCCAGCGCCTCGGCGGCGGAGACCGGCTGCGCAGTGAAGAGCAGCCACTTCGCTCGGGCGACGCCGACACGGCTGGCGAGTCGGGCACCCAGATAGCAGTCGGCGACACCCCGCAGCAGCTCGGGCACCCGGAACGTGGCGCGGTCGGACACCACCGACAGATCGCTCATGAGCGTCATCACCAGGCCGCCGCCCTGGCACATGCCGTTGATCGCCGTCAGCACCAGCTTCGGGCACCGCTCGAGTTGCACGAACGGTGTGAGGTCGATGCCGTCGGTTTCGCGGTCGAGCGCCTGGCCGCCCTCGTGCTTGCCACCCATCTCGCCGCCGACGCAGAACCACTCCCCGGCGCCGGTGAGCACCAGGACGTCGACGTCGGGATCGCGCTCCGCCAGCACCGCAGCCTTCTTGATGCCGTGGTACATCTCGATGGTGCAGGCGTTGCGCCGCTCCGGCCGATCGAGAGTCACCCGCAAGACGCCACCCGCCTTCGTTGCGCGGAGGTGCTGCGAGCCGAGTTCGACCGCGTCGCTCACCGGCACTTGAGGGTGCTCCCCGTCCCCGACAGCACGCACCGCGGCGCCGCCGGACTGGTGAACGTCGCCTCGCCGCACTGCCCGTCGTCTCCGATCGCACCCTCGACGACGACGGTGAACCGCAACGGCAGCTGACCCGGCACCACCGGGAAGGAGCCGTTCTTACCGCTCGCCGAGACGGTGAGGAGCCCGGAGGCGCGGGCCTGCTTCACGGTGAGCTTGGTGAGGCCCTGCAGGCCGGTCCGATGCCGGTACTGCCAGCCGCTGCCCAGCGTTTTCCAACCGATCCGCGTATCCCGGTCGTAGGGCCCGGGAGGCACCGTCACGTCGAACACCGTCCCGCCGCCGGCGTCCTGAATCAGGATGCGGGCGCCCCGCGCCGCCGGGTCGAGCGCCGGCGTCTGTGGGACGGTCAGGCGGCCCTTCAACTTGAGCTTGTCGTCGTCCGGCGGCGGCGCGATCCGCCCGAGGGTGAGGCGGCCGTCCGCCACCACCGCCGGGTTGGTGCACGGGTCGCAAGCGTCGCCGAGCCCGTCGCCGTCGCCATCGAGTTGCGCGGGATCGGGCGTGGCGGGACAGCGGTCGTCGTCGTCGCAGATGCCATCACCGTCACCGTCCGGACAGGGCACCGTCGTCGTGGTGGTCGTGGACGTCGAGGTGGTCGTCGGCACCGTCGTGCTCGTGGACGATGTCGTCGTACTGGTCGTGGTGGTGGTGGTGGTCGTCGTCGTCGTCGTGGTCGTCGTCGGCGCGACGGTGGTGGTGGTCGTCGGCGGCGGCAGCGTCGTGGTGGTCGTGCTGGTCGTGGTCGTCGTGGTCGGCAGGGTCGTCGTCGTGGTGGACGTCGTCGTACTCGTGGTCGTGCTCGGCGTCGTGGTGCTGGTCGTCGTCGTGGTCGGCGTCGTGGTGGTCGTCGTGCTGGGGCTCGATTTCGTGATCGAGAAGCTGTCGATGGTCGTGTCGGCCCGGTCGATGGTGTCCACCGTCAGCGTGGCGTCGCCCACAAGGCGGACGGCGGTGTACGAGTAGCGCTTGAAGCTACAGTAGCTCGGCCCGCCGCCGGAGCTCGGGCCCCCAGGGCAGCCACTGGCGAGCCAGTAGCAGTTCTCGCGTGGGGAGAAGAAGAACGGCTTCCGGTACGGGCCGCTCGCGTCCACGTTGGCCGCGTCGTCGAGCGTCGCGCCGCCACCGCCGGTCATGACGTAGATCGTGGACCGGCCGTCCGCTCCTGCCGCCCCGGCCGGGCTCGAGAACTCGTCCATCGGCAGGCTGCGTTCGTAGATATGGTCGTGGCCGTCGAACACGACGTCGACGCCGTAGTACTCGAAGAGCGGGTTCCAGTTGCTGCGGACGGTCGAGTTGCTGCCGAGGGACGCAATGCCATTGGCACACGAATACGGCGTGTGGTGCAGAAAGACGAACTTCCACTTGCGCGGCGTTGCCGCGAGATCGGCCTCCAGCCAGGCGCGCTGGGTCGCGTCGCCGGGCGCGTTCGAATCGAGAACGACGAAGTGGGCGTTGCCGTGGTCGAACGAGAAGTAGCGCTCCTCCTGTCCAGCCGGCGCGTTGCGCGGCAGGTGGAACATCTTGATCTCGACCGAGTTGGCCCAGTTCGCATTCCCGACCGTGTTGAGGTCGTGGTTGCCGAGCGCGGGCATGAACAACGCGCGGCGCATCGGATTCACGTAGTAGGCGAGCGCGTTGTTGTCCCACTCCGACTGCGTGCCGTTCGGGTACGCATTGTCGCCCACCGTGAGAATCAACGGCGGGTCGTCGCCGTCCTGCAGATTCGCGACGTCGGCCTCACCCGCGGTCGCCTGGCCCCAGTCACCGACGACGGTGAAGAAGAGGTCGCTCGGATCCGAGGGATCGCGCAGCGTCGTGAAATACGACCCGGGCGGCTGCACCTCCACGCCGTTGGTGAGGAGCCGATAGTAGTAGCGGGTGCCGGGCGACAAGCCCGTCAGGGGCACGACATGGCAGGTTCCGGCCGCGCCCACCTCGCAGCTCGCGGCCGTGGGTACGGTGGCCGACACGCCCAGCGCCGGGGTGGTGCCGTACTCGACGGTGCTGTCGCCGACGACATTCGTCCACCAGAGGATCGTCATGGTGGTGGGCAGGGCCGCCGGGTTCTGGACGATCGGCCCGCGCGTGATCGTCTGAGCGGACGCCGCCGACGCGGCGAGGGCGAAGCCCAGCAACACCAGGCAGGCGCATCGCGCGACGGATCGCATCCAGCCGCAGGCTCCGGTTCCGACCATGGCCCCCCCTGCCCGGCGCGCAGGCCCACCGAGCTGGCGGGCGCGTACCACGCGGCGCGACGACGGCGCAACGCAATCGTGCCTCGCAGCGTCAACCGCCGGCGGACGGCGCGGCCGGGTCCCAGACTGCCAGCGTGCCGTCGGTGTCGCCTGTGACGAGAACCGGGCCCGCCCAAGCCAGGGCACGGACCAGCGCCGCATGCCAGCGCAGCGTCTCCAGGAGACGGCCGTCCTCGAGCGCCCGCAGCTCGACCGGGCCGCCGCGGAGAGACACGGCGACCACGTCCCCGGCCGGAGCGACCGCCAGCCGGACGGCGGGCGCCGCCAGCTCGACGCGCAGGCGCTCGGCGCCGTCGTGGAGGCCCCAGACCCGCAAGCTCCGGTCGGCGCCCGCCCACGCCACGCGGTCGCCGGCCACGCCGAGCGTTTCGACCGGCTGAAGGACGTCGGCGAGGACGCGGGGCCCCGGGTCGAACACCGTGATCGGCCCCACCTCGCTGCCGACCACGGCCTCTCCGCCGGCGGCGAACGCGACCGCCGCCGCTTCGGACGATACGCCGAGACGCCGTACCGAGCGCCCCGTCTCGACGTCCAGCAACTCCGCGTCGGCGTCGCCCTGCAGGCTCACCAGCAGGCGGTCGCCAGCCGGCGACCACGCGATGTCGCGCACGCGCCCGCGCTGTGACGGCAGCTCGCGCACCACGCGGCCGTCGGACAGCTCGTACCGCACGAGGCGCGGACCGATCGCGAGCACCGCGTCCACCCCGTTGCCGGCGAGCGCGATGACGGCGGCGCCGACGTCGGGCTCGCCGCCCTCCACCACGGGCACCTCGGCCGGCGGCGGGGGGGCGAGTCCGAACGCGACCCGCGCGTCCGGCATGCGCCACGCCGACACCCCGCCCTCGGCCTCCGACACCAGCAGCAGCGTGCCGTCGGGCGGGGCGGCGATGGCCAGCACGCCGTGCGGGAAGGTGGCGGTGCATCGCGGGGTCCGCCCGCCATCCGGGCGCGGCGCGACGGGGGCACACCCCGCCGCCGGCACGCCGCCAGCCCCGGGCCGATTCCCGACCAGTGGCAGGACGAATGTCAGATCGATCGGCCGGGCGTCGCGCCGCAGCTCCAGGCGGACCACGACGTCGTCGCCGACGAGCGGTGGACCGGCCGCAATCAGCGCCCCGTCGCGTACCGTCAGCGGCAGGGTGCGGCGCGTACCATCCGGCAGCTCGAGGTGCACGCTGCCGGACGCGCCCAGCAGCGGTACGTCCTCCCGCGCCTCGTCCGTCAGCCAGAACCGGATCTCGCCGCCGGGAGCGGCGGCGGCCTCGACGTGCAGCGCCCCGGCCAGCGCAACGACCCCCCCGTGGTGCGGCGTCTGGTCATGCATCATCGTGGGCGTCCGATCGGTCGCCGCGTCCCCGCCGCACCCCCCTCCCGCGATCGCCACGAGCAGGACCAGCGCCCGGATCCCGTCGCTCGCGCCCGCCCGGCGCGCGGCCCGGCGGACGCGGACGTACTCCTCGAGCAGTGCGATCGCCACGAGCAACCAGCCGGCCAGCTCGAGCGACTCCTCCACGACACGCCGGCCGCGCCCGTAGTCACGGTAGAGCGGCACCCAGAACGCCGGCTGGCCGAGCAACTGCGCCCAGAGGAGGGCGATGACGGCCCCGAACAGCAGCAGGATCGAGTGCGGGCGATCGAGCAGATGGTAGGCCGTCGTCACGATGCCGCGTGGATCGCTCAGCATCGCAACCCCGAGCGCGAGGATGAAGGTCAGCCACCGTAGCGGCCCCGGGATCGCGAGGTAGAACGCACTGTCGTCGAACTCGCGAAACTCCGCGGCGACGAAGAGCACCACCAGCAGGACATAGAAACCGCGTGCCCGCGGCCCTTGGCAGGCAAGCGCGATCGCCAGTCCGGTGGCGACGAGCAACGCCCCCACCTCCGCCCACTCGAGCAGCCCGTGCTCTCGCAGCACCATCTCCCATCCCCACGCCTGCATCGCCATTGCCGCGAGCTGGAAGCACGCGGCGACCACGAGCAGGTAGCACAACGCGCGGAGCGCGAACGCCCTCATGGCACCTGCGCCGTCGCGGCTGGATGCAGGGTCAACTCGGCGAAGCCCGCCCGGCGCGGCCCGACTCGCGGCGAGCCCGGCGGACCTCCGGCCACCGCGAGCTCGAGCACGTTCCCGCTCGGTTTGCCGTCTGCCACGACCACCGGGAAGGTGTAGGACCGCCAGCCCCGATGGAGGAGTCGCTCGCCGAGCGCCCGGCCATTCAGCGCGACGCGAAGTCGGCTGCAGTCCGTCGCCGTCTCGTCGCTGCGCGGGCGGGCCACGACGCGAACCTCTCCGAGCGGCGCGGCGACTCCGGGCAGGTCGACCGTGCCGACCTGCGACCGGAGCCAGGCGGTGCGACGCAGCGGGTCCGGCTCGCCCGGCGCCCAGGCGCCGTGCAGCACGCCCTGCCCGTAGGCGTCACCGAACGCGATGTGCGCCACCGGCGCGCGGCGACCCGCCGCCGTGCCGGCGGGAAGGATCAGCTTGTAGCCGGCCGCGACCGCGCCGAGCGCGCCCGTCGTGACGAGCACCCCGACCAGCGTCGCCGCCGCCCGGCACCGCGCATCGGGGTGCAGCAAGGCGAGCGCCGCGTACGCGCCGGCGATCGCGACGGCCGCCACCGCGTCCGACGGCCAGTGACGCCGTCCGTACACCCGCGCCGCCGCCACCGCGACGATCACCGCGGCGATGACGAGCCAGCCGACCCATCGCGGCCAGTGTCGGGCGACACGGCCCGTCCAGAGCACCCAGACGGCCAGGGCATTGAGGACCGTGTTGCCCACATGGCCGCTCGGGAAGCTACCGCCGCCCGGCGCGAGGAACTCCGCGCCGGGCCGGGGGCGATCGAGCACGTCCTTCAACCCGCCGATGACGAGCGCGCCGACCGCGAGCGACGCGAGCACCGCCAGGATCCGGCCCGCCGGCTGGCCGCGCCACAGCGCGCGGCCGGTGGCGAGGACGAGCAGCGCAAGGCCGACCGGCTGCACGAGATCGCTCACGCGCTCCGCGAGCCGCAACCCGCGACAGGTACGCCACCCTTCGAGCGCCCAATCGAACCGGGCATCGAGCCCCCCGGCGAGAGGCGCCAGGACGGCGACGACGAGCAGCACGAGCGCGGTCCGGCCCAGCACGGCACCCGGCGCGCGCGCCACGCTCAGATCACCCGCGCGGCGCGCAGTTCGGCTATTTCGGCCGCAGACAGCCCGAGCTCCGCGAGCACGCGATCGGTATGCTCACCGAGGCACGGCGCCGGCGCGGTGAAGGCGGTGGGCGTGCCCGACATCGCGATCGGCGGCCCCAGGGTGCGCAGCTTGCCGCGCACCGGGTCCTCGTGTTCGACCACCAGGCCGTTCGCGGCAATCTGTGGATGCGCCAGGATGTCCTCGAGCCGGTTCACGCGGCAGACCGGGATGTCATGGCGCTCGAGGAGCGCGATCCAATGGTCGCAGGTCTCCGTGCGGAAGATCTCGCTGAGCACCCGCACCACCTCCTCGCGGTGCTGCACGCGCGACGGGTTGGTGGCGAACTTCGGATTCGTCAGCAGGTCGTCGCGGCCCAGCGCGGCGCAGAGCCGCTTGTAGAACGCGTTCGTGAGACAAGCGACCACGAAGTAGCCGTCGCGCGCGGGAAACGCCTGGTACGGGACCAGGTCCGGATGGCCGCTGCCGAACTTGGGGAACTTCGTGCCCTCGGTGAGCACGTTGGCGGCGTTGTCGGCGTAGAGCGACACGACCGCGTCCAGCATGGCGATCTCGACGTGCTGGCCCTCGCCGGTCCGACCGCGCGCCAGCAAGGCCGACGCGATCCCATAGGCGGCGTACACCCCCGTCGTGATGTCCGCCACCGGCGGCGCCGCCTTGATCGGCGGCCCGCCCTCCTCCCCCGTGTGCCCCATGATGCCGCCCGTCGCCTGGACGATCAGGTCCATGCCGGGCTTCTGCGCCAGCGGGCCGCGCGGACCGAAGGCCGTGATCGAGCAGTAGATCAACCGCGGGTTCGCCGCCCGCATCGCCTCCCACCCGAGCCCGAGCCGGTCCATCACCCCGGGGCGGAAGTTCTCCACCACGACGTCGGCGCCGCGCACCAGCCGGCGCGCCAGCTCCTTGCCGGCCTCCTGCCCGAGGTCGATCGTGACGGCGCGCTTGTTCCGGTTGAGGCCCTGGAAGTTGAGCCCGCCGATCTCCGGCGGCAGGCGGCCCGTGCGGTCGGCGTAGCGGATGCTGTCGCCGCGCCCAGGCTTTTCCACCTTGACGACGTCGGCACCCATGTCGCCCAGCAGCGACGTGCACCACGGCCCGGCCGCCTGGTGGCTGAAGTCGATGACGCGGATGCCGGCGAGCGCACCGGCGGCAGGAGCGGAAGCCATGGGAGTGCGCCCGTACCAACCGGGCCGGGGGGGGGTCAACCGCGTCTCCGTCCTCGCGCGGCTGGCGACCCTGACCCCGGGGCCCGGGATTGATCTGCTCGCATGCCGGGGGAGCACACGTCTCGGCACTACGCCTGTGGCCAGCTCCGTCTCGCGGTCGACGCTTGACGATCGACAGTCCACTTTGGTTACGTCAGCGAATGACCTCGCCCTTCCCTTTCGCCGTTCTCCTCTCGGCGCTTCTCCTGTTGCCTTCCGCCGGACACGCGGCCGACCAAACGCTTCCCGGCAAGAAGCTCCTGCTCGGGACGAAAGAGAACAAGCCCCGGAAACGACGCGTCAATCTGCTCGCGAAGGACAAACAGCTCTCCATAGGCGCCGGCCAGGGCAGCGCCGACGATCCGACCATCCATGGGGGGGCGTTGCGGATTCGCTCGCTCTCGGCGGGCTTCGACGACACCTACGCTCTCCCCGCCGGCGGCTGGAAGCCGTTCAGCAAGAAGGATCCGTCCAAGGGATGGAAGTACGTCAAGGGCGATCCGATCGTGAAGGTGTTCGTGCGGACGGGGAAGAAGCTCCAAGTCCTCGGCAAGGGCGCCGGCCTCGGGCACATGCTCGATGTCGACCCGGACCCAGTGGAGGTCGAGCTGACGATCGGAGACCGTCGCTACTGTCTGCGCTTCGACGGTAAGCCGAGGTTCCGGCCGGGCGCCAAGTTCCTGGCAAAGAACGCCCCGGCTCCAGACTCCTGCCCCGGCGTGACGACCACGAGCGTGACGACCACCACGACGTCGCCCAGCGTCACCACCACCACGAACCAGCCACCGACCATCGTGTCGACGGCGCCGGGCGACGACGTGCTCCTCGACCAGACCACACAGCAGGTCGACCTCTCGACGTGGACCGGCGTCCTGTCGTCCGCGACGAGCAGCGGCGGCAACCCGAGCTGGCAGGTGGCGGAAGACGGTCTCAGCGTCCTCCAGACCAACAACTCGAACCCGGGCTTCTTCCTCAGCGATTTTGCCCTCAGCGAGGGCATCATCGAGGGCACTTTCACCGTCGAAACGACGAACGACGACGACATCATCGGCTTCGTCTTCGGCTTCCAGGACATCAATCACTTCTACCTATTCGACTGGAAGCAGACCGACCAGGCGTTCTGCGGCGGGTTCGCGGATGCCGGCATGACCCTGAAGCTGGTCGCCGCCAACACCGACCTCGTATGCGTCGACCTCTGGAACACCGACGGCACGCCCGGCCGCGTGACGAACCTCTACCACAACACGATCCCGTGGGCGGACAACACGACGTACCGATTCGTACTCGGCGTGCAGCCCGGCTCGCTCCACATCGAGATGTGGGAGGGTCCGACGCTCCTCGACGCGTTCACCGTCGAGGACTCGACGTACCCATCCGGGAGCTTCGGCTTCTACAACAATTCGCAGAACGCCGTCCGCTACACGGGATTCACCGAGACGACGGTCATCGCGGGCTCGTTCACGTACGACGTCGACGCGACCGACCCGGAAGCCGCCCCGATCACCTACGCGCTGACGCAGGCGCCGACGGGGATGGCGATCGACCCGACGACGGGCATTGTCACGTGGATGCCGGACGGCAGCGACCTCGGCAGCCACGAGGTCACCGTGCGTGCGACCGACGCGTCCGGAGGATTCGACGAGCAGACCTTCACGGTCGTGGTGGCGCTGAACACCACCTGACGCGCGCCCAGCCCTCACCCTCGCGCGCACTCGATCCGGTCCGACACAGAGCACGGTGTCGTCGGGCGGAAGTATTTTCTTGTCCCGCGTAGGCGCCCCGTGGTAGGCGAGTGGTGACGCTGGCGGAACACGTGCCGCGCGAGAGGGAGGATCCATGAAGCCACTGGCGCTGGCCTGTGCGGGACTCCTGCTCGCCATGGCCTCCTCAGCACGAGCTGCGCACCCCGATCCGGGGCCGAAGGCGAAGAAGATCGCCGCCGATCTGGTCATGGCGTACGAACCCTGCACGACTCCCGACACCGCCACCGACGAGTTCGGGTGGGACGCGTGCGCGACCCCGGTCCGATCGGACCTCGGCTGCGGATTTGGCCCGAAGGGGAAGGGTCGACTCAAGATCGTGTCGTCACCGACGCGCTTGAACGTGACCGTCAACCTGCGTGGGCTCGACGCGGGGTGCGAGGGCAGCATCATGGCGGTTGTCCTGCATTGGCGCGCGACCGGTGACGATTGCGCCGGTGCCCCCTGCACGTTGACGGACGCCTTCATGCCGAGCTGGGGCGCGTGCACCGTGACCGACGGCAAGTGCGACATCCCCCCGGCCGGCAGTCCGTTCGCCTTCCTGCCGATCGGGGCACGGACCGGCGTCGAGCTGCGCGGCGCCGACATCATCCGCAACGGCACGCTGCGTCCCTTCGCCATGGGATTCGCCCTGCCCTGAGCGCACGCACCGTCAGCCGTGAGACGAAGGGGGTCGGCACCAGCCGGCTGCCCGGGGATGCGACCAACAGGGATCGCCGCCGTGGTAGATCGTCCGCGACTGGTGCTCGCTCGAGTGTCCGTGGCGAAATCCACTCGCCTCGCGCGCGGACGGCGGCGTAGCGGGTGGGTCCACCGGCACGATCCGACAGGGACGCCGCGCGCCTGCTCAGATCGCGAGGCCCTGGTCTGCGAGGATCGCCTGCGCCGCATTCCTCCCTGGCATCATCGACACGCCGGGGCCCGGGTGGCTCCCGGAGCCGCACAAGTACACGCCCGTGACCGGGGTCCGGTACTGGCTCAATTCCGGGATGGGACGATTCGGGCCGTTCTGCTCGAGAACGGTCGCCCCATGGGTGATGCACCCCCGGATGGTGTCGAGTCTGGCGGCGAGGGTCTGGACGGGATCGCGTACGGCGCGGGTGAGGATGCGCTCGCGCAGGCCGGGCAGGTAGTCGCGCTCGTGGGCCGCCAGGATCCAGTCGGCGTAAACCTCCTTCGCATCGTTCCAACTCCGGCCGGACACCCGCCCGGTCGCGTCGCCGCGAATCTCGAAGGGGACGGGCTGCACGACGAGCTTCATGAGCGACTTGCCGAGAGGCGCGCGGCTCGGATCGACCGTCCCTTCGTTCGCCGAGAGAACGAAGGGCGCCCCGGGCAGGTCCCCGCGACGGTACTCCGCGAAGGCCTTCGCAAAGTGGTCCATCGACGGTGGCGACGGCTGGACGTAGGTCGCGCGCCGCGCGTGCGGCCCCGCGTGGTACTCGAGCGGGCCGCCGTCGAGGGCGAGGAAGATCGACAACGTCGCCATGCCCCACCGGTAGCCCCGCATCCGGTGGGCAATAG
The DNA here is from genome assembly GCA_963851365.1 of uncultured delta proteobacterium. GTDB lineage: Bacteria > Desulfobacterota > Binatia > DP-6 > DP-6 > CAVQLX01. Next base: position 28,647 of record CAWKPA010000010.1, read on the forward strand.
CCGCGCCGACCTCGGTCTCGTCGAGCAACTCGAGGATGACGCGGGCCGGATTGATGTTGCACGCGACGAGGCCGCGGCACGGCACGTCCTCCCCGCCAGCAAGGCGGACGCCGATGGTCTTGCCGGCGTCCACCAGGATCTTCTCGACCCGGACCCCGGAGCGAATCGTCCCACCGCGTTCGCGGAGCGCACCGGCCAGCGCGTCGCTCAGTCCCTGCATGCCTCCCTGCACGACGTTGTTGCCGGTGCTCTGGATGATCATCGCAAAGTCCCGACCGGCGGCAGCGCTCCCCGGGTCTTCCGGGGCGAGCGACACGTGGCAGGCCCATGCGGCAAACACCGCCTTCATCTCTTCGGATTCGAACGTGGCGTTGCCCCACTCCCGAAGCGTTCGGCGCGCGTCCGGCGGCACCGTATGCGCCCGCGGCGCTCCGTTCAACATCCGGACGACGGATGCCCGATCGCCCGAGAACGCCTCGCACATCGCCCGGTAGGCGGCCGCATCCTTGCGGGAGATCTCGGCAATGCTGCGACACGTCTCGTCCAGGTCGCGCCAGAACGCGATGCTCCGGCCGTCGGGGAATGCGTGCACCCAGTTGGGGTCGGGGTGCAGCAGCGCAAAGCCGTGGCGGGCAAGCTCCAGCTCCCGGGGCGCCGGGGAGAGGTTGCCGAGCTGGAAGCCGTACCCGTGCACGTCCGAGCGGAAGCCGGGCAAGGTCAGCTCCTCGGTGCGCGTCATGCCGCCGATCTGCTCCTGCTGCTCCAGGACCAGGACCGAGAGCCCCGCCCGCGCGAGGTAGGCGGCGCAGGTGAGCCCGTTGTGACCCGCGCCGACGACGATGGCGTCGTGGATGTTCATGTCGAGGTTCCCCTTACACCCGAGGGCCGCAAGCCGCTCGGCAGACCGGCCAGGTACTCCTCCAGGCTGCCCAGCCGGCGACTGCGGTAGCTCACGTATCCATCGGGCCGGATGAGGTAGAGACACGGGTCGTGGGCTGCGAAGCGATCGTGCATCGAGTGCGCCGGATCGCCGATGACGGTCAGCCCCGGAGGCAACGGCGCGACGGGCGACCCCGCGTCGTCCGTGAGGACGACGAACACGTCGATCCAGTTTCCATGCTCCGCGAGCATCGCGCTGGCGATCGCCCAGACCTCTTCCGAGTGGTTTCCGGACCTGGTGCCGTTGAACAGGAGGAGTCGGTGATTCGTGCCGGAACTCGCTTCGAAGAGGCTGGTCCGTCTCTCGCCGACCCGAACCGGGCTGGCGTCGGGCGCTTGGCTGCCGGCAGCGGGTCCGCCGGCGAAGTCGCCGCCCTGCTCGCAGCAGAGCGGGCTCGAGCGGTAGTCGAGATCGACTTCCTGCAGGTGACGAGCCGCCTGCAGCCTCTCGGACTCGGGTACGAACATATGGGCCACGAGCCTTTCGCGCTCCACCGACGAGACGTTGGCGAACAGCTCCGCGTTCTCGGTCGCGGCCCGGGTCATGGCCACCACACTCTCGCCGACCGTCCGGCGCTCGATCTCGTAGCTGTCGAGCCACGCTTCCGGAAGCTGCCCGCGGATGACCGCCGCGAGCTTCCAGCCCAGATTGAACGCGTCCTGGATGCCGGTGTTCATGCCCTGGCCCGCGAGCAAGCTGTGCACGTGCGCGGCATCGCCGGCCAGAAACACGCGCTTCTCCCGATAGTGCGGAGCGAGGCGGTACTGGATGTGGAAGTTCGTCAGCCAGCGCGGGTCACCGAGGCGCAAGCCGGGCAGTCCCCGCCTCGTCACCAGGTCCTGCATCTGCTCGAGCGTCGGCGGCCGGGTCGGAACTCGTCCGGCGTCCAGGCCGGCGCACACGAGCCGGCGGCCCCCGGGCAGCGTCGAGAACACGAAGAGGTCTCCTTCGTCGTGGAGGAACACGTACCCCACGCCATCCGTCAGCCCCCCCTCGATCACGACGTCGGCGAGCGCATACGCATGGGGGTCCGCATCCCCAGGAAACGCGGTACCCGTCGCATGTCGCACCGCACTGTGCGCGCCGTCGCAGCCGACCAGCCACGACGTCTCGACCGTGGTTTGCCGGCCGTCCGCGTGCTTCAGCGTCGCGAGGACGCGATGCCTGTCTTGCGCGAGCCCGACCAGCTCGACGCTGCGTTCCACCCGGACCCCCAGTCGCTGGAGGCAGGCCTCGAGCACGGCCTCCGTCCTCGCCTGGGATTGGGACATCCCGAAGGGGAACGGTGAGTCGATGGCCTGGTGGCGCATCTCGCCTGCGAGCACGCCGTTCACGTAGACGCGAATTCCCCGCTCCGCGATGGAGCCTTCCAGCGCGGCTTCAGCCAGTCCGAGCCCCTGGAAGATCTCGAGCGTGCGGGAGTGGAGCAGATTGGCACGCACGTGGGGATCGATGCCGGCGGACTCGTCGATGATGCGCACCGCAATCCCGCGACGCGCCAGTTCCACGGCCAGCATCAATCCGGTGGTACGACCTCCGACCACGAGGACATCTTGCACGCGCCCGATGTCAGCACGGACCCGCCGAGAGGACAATGGCGCAAGGGGGGTCGCCCCCAGGCGGGCGCGTTGACCCTGGACGGTGGCCGGTGTTTGACGGAAGCGCATGCGCGTTCCCGAGCCCCCGACCGCGGTGCTCCGGCACCAGGTGCAGGCCGTGCGGCGGCGATGGAATCTCCAGCTGGCGCAACACGCGCTGGCCGCGTGGGTGGCCGTCGGGGCCCTGGCCGCGACGGGTGTGGTGCTGGCCGCGGTGCGTGGCGGCCCGCTCGGGTTCGCCGCGGTGAGCGGCATCGCGCTGCTGGTGACGGCGGGCGCGGCGATCCATCTCGCACGGCGGGCGCGGCGGGCGTGGCTCCGCCGGGCCGCCGCGCCGGCCGTGGGTGGACGACCGCGCGCGACCTGCGCGGCCGGGTGCCGTCGCGCTCGAGCTCGACGGCCTGGCCGGGGCGACCTGTTCGACCTGCTGCTCGCGCCAGAGGCTCGACACGCGGACGCGCTGGCGTCCCGAGGACGTCGTGCCGGAGGTGGTGCCGGCGTCCGGGCTTCGCGCTCGCGCCCTCGCCGTCGGGCTCCGTGGCACTGGTCGTGGCGCTGGCACCGAAGCTCGGCCCGGCGCCGCCGCGTCTGTCGCGGGCGAGCGCCGCGTGGACTTCGTCCGCACCGACGAGCAACCGACGACGCGGATCGGCTGCTGGTGACGCCGGGGCGCGAGCAGCCGGCGCCGGGCGACGAGGCCGCGCGCCGGACGAATACGCAGCCGCCCGGCGCCCTCGCCGACGCGTCCGCCATGCCGTCCAGGACTGGCTTCGCGACGCCCTCGGCGTCGACGGACGACTGGGAGGCCGGCGACGCCGGCGCCGCACCCGGCGCCGGGCGGCACGCCGGGTCGACGCGCACGGGGGCGCCGCGCCCGCGGGCGCACGGCCCGGCGCGGCCGCGGACTCCGCCGCGACCGATGGCAGCCGGCGCGGACGCCGACGGCGACGCCGTGCGACCGACCGCCGGCGACCAGCGGCGGAGCCCGGCGGCGGCGGCCCGGCGCGGGCGACGGCATCGATCCCGCAACTCTACGGCGCGCCGCGGGACGAGGCGGCGGCGGCCGTGACCGCTTCGAGCTCGCGATCGCCGCCCGCGTGCGCACGCAGCCGCGGCGCGGCCATGGCGCCGTGGACGACCGCCCCCGACGCCGACGCCGATCGCAACCCCGCGCTGGCGGCGCCGGCAGCGTCCGGAGCAGCCCGCCCATCGCATGCCGGTGCCCGCGTCGCTCGCGCCCGTCGTCGGCCGCGCGTACGCCAGCGACGCCGCGGCGGGACGCCGCGCCATGAGCGCGGACGCCAGCCGCCGCCGCGATCCGCGACTTCCAGGACACCTTCGCGGCCGTCCGCGCCGAGATCGCCCGCGCGGTCATCGGACACGACGACGTGATCGACGTCATCCTCACCGGCCTCTTCGCCGGCGGCCACGTGCTCATCGAGGGCGTGCCCGGGCACCGGCAAGACGCTGATCGTGCGCTCGCTCGCCGAGGCGCTCGGCGCTGCGGCTTCAACCGCATCCAGTTCACCGTCGACCTGATGCCGGCCGACATCACCGGCACGCGCGTGCTCGACGAGACGCCCGACGGCCGCCGCGACGTTCGAGTTCGTGCCCGGCCCGGTCTTCACGCACGTGCTGCTCGCCGACGAGATCAACCGCGCGACGCCGAAGACGCAGTCGGCGCTCCTCGAAGCGATGGCGGAGCAGCAGGTCACGGTCGCCGGCGACGACCCACGTCCTGCCCGTCGCCGTTCTTCGTGCTCGCCACGCTGAACCCGATCGAGATGGAGGGCACCTACCAGCTGCCCGAGGCGCAGCTCGACCGCTTCCTCTTCAAGGTGCGGCTCGACTACCCGTCGCAGGACGAGCTCGAACGCATCCTCGCCCGCACCACCGCCGCCGACACGCCCGCCGCGTGCCCGTGCTCGACCCCGAGCCGGCGCGCCGGCCCGCGTCGAGGCGCTCCAACGCGCTGGTCCGCAATGTGCTGGTGGCGCCGCACGTCGAGCGTCACGTGGCGAGCCTGGTCCGCCGCACGCTCCCCACGCCCGACGCCGATCCCGAGGTGCGGCGTTGGGTGGCGTACGGCGCCAGCCCGCGCGGCGGGCAGGCGCTGCTGCTCGGCGCCAAGGTGCGGGCGCTGCTCGACGGCCGGCCGCACGTCGGCGATCGACGACGTGACCCGCGTGGCACGGGCCGCGCTGCAGCATCGCCTGGTGCTCAGCTTCGCCGCCGAGACCGAAGGCGTCGACCCCGGCGTCGTCATCGACCGTGTCCTGGCGGGCGCCGCCCGCAGAGACGCATGACCGCCCCGGGCCCGGCGCGCGCCGCGGCCGCCCGCTTGGCGGCGCTGGTCGGCCGCCTGGGCCTGCGCGTGGGTGGCCGCATGGGCACGCGGCCCGGCGAGCGGCGCTTCCCGGGCCGGCCGCAGCCGACGGGCCTCGAGGTCGAAGCGCACAGTGCGTACGCGCCGGGCGACGACCTGCGCCACCTCGATTGGAATCTCCTCGGGCGTCTGGACGCGTTGCTGATGCGCCGGTTCACGGCGGAGCGCGAAGTTGTCGTGCACCTGCTGGTGGACGCCAGCGCGTCGATGGGACTGCCGGCGCCGGACCGCAAGTGGGGATTGGCCTGCGAACTGGCGCTCGCGCTCGGGGGCCTGGCCATCGGCTCGCGCCACGCGGTGCGGCTGGCGGTGCTACGCGGCGATGCGGGCTGGCATGCGAGCGCGGTCCACCGCCGCCGCGTCGGGCTGGTCGCACTGGCCGATCAGCTCGACGCCACGGTGCCCGGCGGCGCCCTCGACCTCGGCGACGCGCTCGGCCGCTATGCGCACCGGCACCGCGAAGGCGGCGCGGCGGTGATCCTGTCGGACTTCCTGACGGAGCCGGCCCGCCTCGAGCCCGGCATCGCCGCGCTCCGCCAGCGCGGCTATGCGGTCTCCCTGCTGCAGGTCCTCGGCCGCAGCGACGTCGATCCCGGGCGCGTCCTCGAGAGCGGCGAGCTGGTCGACGTGGAGTCCAAGACCACCCACCCGGTCGTGCTGACACCGGCCACGCTCGCACGCTATGGCGAGTTGTTGGCAGCACACCAGCAGGCGCTGCGCGCGCTCGCCGCGCGACAGCGGGCGCTGTGGGCCTCGTGCGCCAGCGACGCCACGGCCGAGCAGGTCGTCACCACGGAGCTGGTGCGCGCCGGACTGGTGCGGGCGCGCTGATGCTCGGGCTCGGGAATCCCTGGGGCCTGCTCGCGCTCGCGAGCATCGGCGTGCTGATCGCGCTGACGCTCCTCGCGCGGCGCCGGCACAGCACGCCCGTGTCGACGCTGCTGCTCTGGCGGCAGATTCCCGCCCGCACGGTGGAGCGCCGACGGTTCCGCACCGACCTGCCGTTCCTGCTGCGGCTCCTGCTGCTCGCGGCGCTCGGCGGGGCGTATGCCCAGCCGTACTGGAGGCGCCCCGCCACCGGCGGGGATCTCGCCGTCGTGCTCGACGTCTCGGCCAGCATGCAGGTGGCGGAGGACGGGGGTGCGCGCTTCGACCTGGCGCGGCGCCGGCTCGAGCCGCTGCTGGCCGCCCTGCCACCCGATGCGGCGGTGTTGCTGGTGGGTGCCGCCGACCGGCCGCGCGTCGCGCTCCGCTGGTCCGCCGACCGGACCCGGCTGGCGGCGGCGCTCGCCGCGCTGGCGCCGCTCGACACGCCCACGGCGCTGGCGCCGGCCGTGCGCCTCGCCCTCGGCGAAGCGGCGCGTCGGCCGGGGGCGCGGGTAGCCGTCGTCACCGACCTGCCGCCCGATGCCAGCGATCTCCGCCCGGACGAGCTGGCCGCGGTCGACTGGCGCACGGTGGGCCGGCGCGGCGACAACGTCGCCGTCACGGACCTGACCGTCACGGCGCCGCCGTTCGGCGGGCCGGAAGACGTCGACGTCGCGGTGACGGTGCGCAACTTCAGCGAGGCCGCCCGCACGGTGCGGCTGGAGGCGCGAATCGACGACGTCGCCTGGGTGCGGCGCGCTGTCGCGCTCGGCGCCGGCGCGGCACAGCGCCTGCGCCTCGGCCACCCCCCGCGCGCCGGGGTGTTGCAGGTCACATGCGACGGCGACGACGCGCTGGCGGTGGATGATCGGGCCGTGGCCTGGATTCCCGCCGCGCCGCCGCTCGACGTGCTGCTGGTCACCGAGTCGGACGCCCTGGCCGACGCCGTGGGTACGCTGCTGCGCGCGTTGCCCGCGGCGCGGCTCGAGGTCGTCAACGAGGCGGGACTGCGCGAAGGCGCGGGCGGGACCGGGGCGGGCCGGGTCACCGTCTTCGATCGCATCGTGCCCGCCGACGAGCCGACCGGCAGCGCACTCTACCTGGCGCCGCCGCCGGGCAACCGCCTCTGCCCGAGCGCCCGGGAGGTCGACGACGCCGCAGTGGTCGACTGGGAGCCCGCGCATCCGCTGCTCGCCGGCCTGCAGGGACTCGCGGCGGTCGAAGCGGCGCGCGCCGTGCAGCTGCTGGAACCCGAGTGGGGCGCCACCGTACTGACGGCGGCGTCACGGCGGGCGGCGTACCCGTTCCTCATTGCCGGGGAGCGCGACGGCCGCCGCCGCGCGTGTCTCGCCGCCGTCCTGCCCCCGCGTCTCGCCACCTCCGACGCGCTCCCGCTGGTGCTGGTCACCCTCGCCACGGTGCGCTGGCTCGGCGAACCGGCCGCGACGTCGCCAGTGACGCTGGCCACCGGGACGCCCATTCGTGCCGGCGGTTTGATCCCGGCGCAGCGCGACGGGGACGTCCGTGCCGCCGGCAGCCCGCCGGTCGTCCTGGCGACGCGTGCCGGCATCCACCGCCTGCGTGACGCCGGTGGCGGCGAACGGCTCGTGCTGGCGAGTCTGCTCGACGATGCCGAGTCGAACGTCGGACGCGCCGCGGGGAGCGATCGAGCCGCCACCACCTCCCCGCCGATCGCCCCGGACGCCGCGGGGCGGCGGGACCTGTCGCGGTGGCTCTACACGGCGGCCGCGCTGCTCTTGGCGCTCGAGTGGGCCGTGTGGGGGCTCGCGTCGTGAGCGGCGCCGGTGTGACCGAGCCGCGTGTGCTGCTGCTGCTCTGCGCCGTGCCGCTCGTGCTGCTGGCCGCGCGCGGGCGGCACGGCGTGCGCGGCGCCACGGGGTTGCGCGCGCTCGCCGCCGCCGGGGTGGTGCTGGTCCTCGCCGGCGCCTACGTCCGCCGCCCGCGCCCAGCCGGCGGCGCCTGCGTGATCCTGGCGGTGGACGTATCGGCCAGCGTCCGGCACGCCGGGCTCGACACCGCGGCCGACCTGCTGCCGCAGTTGGAGCGCGCGCGCGGACCGCGCGACCTGCTGGGCGCCGTGGCGTTCGCCCGCGGGGCGCGCGTGCTGGGGGCGCCATCCGCTTCGCCGCTGGGCTCGATCCGTCTCGAGGACGCCGGCCTCGACCCCGGCGCGACCGACGTCGGCGCGGCGCTGCGCCTGGTGCCCGGCCTGTGTCCGGACGGCACGCAGCCCGCCGTGGTGCTGCTGAGCGATGGGCAGGACACGCAAGGCAACGCGCTCGCGGAAGCCGCCTTCGCCGATCCGCCGATCCCCGTGCATCCCGTCGGCCTGGACCCCGCCGCGCTGCCGCTCGCAGCGATCCGCCGCGTGCTGGCGCCGTCTCACGCGCCGGATCGGATGATCGCCCCACTGGAGGCGGTGGTGGAAAGTCGGGCCGCGCAGCCGGTCGAAGCGGCGATCGTGGTTTCCGCCGACGACGGACCGCCGCGGCAGATTCCCGCCACGCTGCTCCCCGGATTCACCGTCGTCGCCCTGCCCTGGCGTGCGCGCGGCGCGGGACGGCACACGGTGGACGCGGCATTGCGTGTACCGGCCGACGGTCCCCTGCTCGACGGCACGACGCGGGTGGCGCTCGACGTCTCGCCGCCGCCGCGGATCCTGCTCGTCACCGAGCGGCCGGCATCGGTGGTCGGTGACGCGCTGGCGGCGCGCGGCATGGACGTCATGCGGCTCGCGCCCGCGGCGTTCGCGGCACGCGCGGCGCGGCTCGGCCCAGGCGAGGTCGTCGTGCTCGACGACGTCGCGCGCGGCGCCGTGAGCGCCGAGGCGCTCGCGGATCTCGCCCGCTGGGTGCGGCGCGGCGGCGGGCTCGTCGTCGCCGGTGGGCCGCACCTCTTCGGTGATCCAGCGTGGGCGGAAAGCCCGCTGGCGCCGCTGCTCCCCGTCGAGTTGCTGTCGCAAGCGCCCGAGCCGAAGGAGCGCGAACCGATCGCGCTCGAGCTGGTGATCGACCGCTCGAACAGCATGGGCTTCTCGAACCGCCCCGATCCGGCGTCGGAAGGCGAGAAGATGGAGTATGCGCGGCGCGCCGCGCTCGCGGTGCTCGACCAGTTGGGCCCGCACGACCTCGCGGGTGCGATCGCCTTCGACTCGCAACCGTACGAGCTGGGCCCGCTGACGCCCGTGGCCCAGGGACGCGACGCGCTGGCGGCCCGGATCCGGGCGCTCCGCCACGGCGGCGGCACCGACTTCAAGGATGCCCTCGAGCGGGCGCACCGCGCGCTCGCCGACGCGGCACGCCCGGTGCGCCACGTGATCCTGCTCACCGACGGTGACACGAACCGTCGCTCCGTCGATCACGACGGCGTGATCGCGGCGCTCGCCCGCGACGACGTGACCGTCACGACCATCCGCATCGGCTCGGACACCGGCAACCTCGAGCTGCTGCGACGCATCGCCACCGCCACGGGCGGCGAATTCCACCACGTTGCCGACGCGAGCGCCCTGCCACAGTTGATGATCCGCGACACCCGCCGGCTGATCGACGCGCCGGGCAGCCTGGTGAACGCGCCCGTCCACGTCGCCGCCTGGGGCCCGATGCTGGCCGGGCTGCCGCCGGAGGATCTGCCGCGGGTCGCCCGCTGGGCGGCGACGCGGCTCAAGGACGACGCGGAGCTGCGCCTCTATGCCGACGCCGGCAGCCGCCGCGATCCGCTGCTCGCCACCTGGCAGTATGCGCTCGGGCGCGTCGCCGTGCTGCCCGTCGATTTCCAGTCCGGCGCGGTCGAGTGGGCGGGCTGGGACGGCTTCGGCAAGCTCTGGAGTCAGCTCGTGCTGTGGTCGTTGCCGCCGTCCGCCGCCGCGGCGAGCGACGCGGACGACGCGCACACCGCCGGTCACGAGCTCCGCACCGCCTCGCCGAACCGCCCGCTGCTGCGCGCGCTGGCCGAGGTGACGGGGGGCGCGCTCGACCCGGAGCCGGCGAGCCTGTTCGCCGCGCGCCCGGGGGTCGAGCACGAGCCGGTGCCGCTGGCGCCGGTGCTGGTCCCCCTGGTCATCCTCGCGGTGCTGGGCGACATCGCGCTGCGCCAGCGCGCACGCTGACAGGCACGCACCCTCTTGAACCGAACGATCGTTTGTTCGTATGGTGCCGCATGCCTCGCGACTACCAACTGATCTCCGCAGACTCCCACGTCCTGGAGCCGCCGCACATCTGGACGACCTACGTGGCGAAGAAGTTCCACGAGAAGGTCCCGCGTGTGGTGTCCGACGGCGACGGCGGCGAGGCGTGGCAGTTCGCCCCCGACATCGCGCCGGCGCCGATCGGCATCTACGCCTCGGCCGGGCGCAAGCACGAGGACGTCCGCTGGACCGGCGTCACGTTCGCAGCCGCGAACCAGGGGAACTTCCGCGGCGGCCCACGCCTCGAGGAGCAGGACGCCGACGGCGTGGACGCCGAGGTGTTGTTCGGCTCCGGTCGCATGATGAGCCACTTCTTCTCGGACCCCGACCCGGAATTCCACCTGGCCGGCGTGCAGGCCTACAACAACTGGCTGCTGGAAGAGGTGATGAGCGTCGATCCGACGCGCTTGATCGGCCTCGCCTGCATCCCCGCGCTGGGCGTCCAGGAGGCCATCCGCGAGATGGAGCGCTGCCTCAAGCTGGGCTTCCGCGGCGTGTGGCTGAACGCCATGCCGAGCGTCGGTTCCGGCATCCGCCCCGAAGACGACGAATTCTGGGCCGCCGCGCAAGCCAACGACGTGCCGGTGCATTTCCATGTGCGCGTCATGCGGAAGATCAACAAGCCGAAGCCCAAGGGCGTCCGGGGCGACGACCTGACGGGTCTGGCCAACGTGGGCGCGGCCGACGCGATCACCGACATCCCCGAGATCATCAGCTCCGGCGTGCACGACCGCTTTCCGAACCTCACCTGGGTGTCGGTCGAGGCCGGCTGTGGTTGGATTCCCTACATCCTCGAACAGCTCGACGACCGCTGGTGGCGCAACCGCTGGTGGTTGCCCGTCAAGCTCAAGCACGAGCCCAGCTTCTACTACCGCCGCAATTGGCGCTCGAGCTTCATGGTCGACCACTACGCGGTGAAGAACCGCCACGCGATCGGTGTCGACAACATGATGTGGTCGTCCGATTACCCGCACCACGGCTGCGACTGGCCGGAGACGCGCAAGACCGTGGACGAAATGATGCGCGACGTGCCGCTCGACGAGCGGCAGAAGTTGTGCGCGCTCAACGCGGCGAAGCTCTACAAGCTGGTCTGAAGCGGCGCGGCGGGCCGGTCGATCGGTCCGCCGTCGCGCGACCTCGCGGCTCGGCGGACGACGCGCTACGGCTGCGGGATCGCGTCCCAGCCCGTCGCGGCGGCGGCACGGACGGCGCGCACGGCGAGCGCGAGCACGACGGGGATCGCCGCGAGCACGGGCCACGGCTGCGGGAGCGGCAGGCCGGGGCGGCGCAGCAGCCAGTGGATGGCGGCGAGCAGGCCGACGAGCAGCATCCCGCGAGCGACGGCGCCCGCGGTCGTGCCGCTCTGTCCGCCGGGAGGCGGCGCCGCGAACGGCAGGCGCCGCCCGGCGACGAGCGTCATGCGCCCCGCCACCAGGACCGCGGCCGCGAACGCGAGCGTCACGTCGGCTATCACGCGGGGGCCCCAGAGCCCGAGCACCAGCAGGGCCGTCGCCCCGAACACCGGCGCCACGAAACGCGTGACGAGCACGGCGAGCGTCGCCACCAGCACCGCACCGGGCATGGCGATCGGCAGGCTGCGGAACACCCAGGCTGCTTCGGGCCGATCGCCGTAGCCGACCATCAGGAGCGGCGCCGGCAACACGACGACGACGTAGTAGAGGAGGAACAGGTGCAGGTCCGTGCGGGCGACGCCCCCGAGCTGGGGCTGCCAGACGCCGACGCGTGCGAGCACGCCCACCACCGCGACGAACAGGACGACCGCGATCAGCACCGGGTAGGTCCTGGTCTTGAAGCCCCGGTCGCGCGCCGTGAGCGTCCAGACCAGGTCGATCGTCGCCCACACGGCGGGCGGCGCCGCCGCGCGACGGCCGAGGCGGGCGAGCCAGACGCGCCGCGGTCGCGTCGGCGGCGGACGCGGAGGCGCGCCGGTAGGCGGCAGATCGGCCCGAAACCCGGCGCCCAGGCGGACGGCCAAGAAGGCGAGACCGATCGGCGCCGCGAGGCCCATCGCCGCGAGGGGCGCGAGTGGCCGCCGCGCCGCGCCCGCCGCGAGCGCCGGCAGCGCCGCCATCCACGCCGGCGGATACAGCGCCAGCCAGGGACGCCCCTCGATGCCGGCGCCGCTGCGAAAGTCGACGAACGACGCGACCGCGTACCCGGCGACCGTGAGGGCGGTCATGGCGAGCTGCGCCCACAGGGTGGCGTCGCGGAGGCGTTCGGCGGACACCCGGCGCATCAGCCCGAGGTAGACCAGCGTGACGCCGGCCAGCACCAGCGTCAGCGTGCCGCCGAGCGCAACGACGTAGGCGGGCAAGAAGGGCACGCCCCATCGCCAGGCCCCCGCGACGCAGGTCGGCAGCGCCAGCGCCGCGGTGTAGGCGCCGAGATAGCTCGCGACGTGCAGCAGCCGCGCCACGAGGAGCGTGCGCGGCGCGACGGGTCGCGCGCCGAGCACGCTCGTCTCGGTCGCGTCCAGCAACAGGCCCGAGTAGTCCGCGACCAAGTCGAAGGCGAGCATCGCCATCACCACGGTGAGGCCGAGCGTCACGGCCGTGAAGGCGGACGGCAGCAGGCCGGGCAGCGCCGCCAGCCAGAGCCCCATGGCGGCATGCACGATCAGCGACCACCGGTACGGCGTGATCCGCTTCGAGCCCTGCACCCAGCCGTGCTGGCGGCGCGCGTCGAGCGCCCGTTTGACCGCGAGCAGCGCGCGGATCTGGCGCGGGTCGGCCGCGGCGCTCACGACCGGCCGGCCGGGTGCACGGCGGCGACGATGCGCGCCGCGGTCGCGGCGTGCTCGCCGGGACTGGTGAGGTCCGTGACGATCCGCTCGAGCGAGCCGCCCCGCGAGCGCGCCTGCAGTATCCTCGAAGGTGCCGAGTGCCACGATCCGACCGGCGTCGAGCAGCGCGATGCGGTCGCAAACGCGCTCGACGACGTCGAGCACGTGCGACGAGTAGAAGATGGCTTTTCCCGCCCGGGCCAGCTGCACCAGCACCTCCTTCACGACCACGACGGCGTGGGCATCGAGACCGGAGAGCGGTTCGTCGAGCAGCAGCACGTCGGGATCGTGGACGAGCGCGGCGCTCAGCAGCACCTTCTGGCGCATGCCCTTCGAGAAGGTGCCCAGGCGCGCGTCGGCCTCGCCGCCGAGCCCGAAGCAGTCGAGCAGGGTCCGCGCCCGCGCCTCCGACACCTCGTCGCCGAGCGCGTGCAGCGTGCCGACGAACCGGAGAAACTCCATCGCCGTGAGCTCGTCCCAGAGCGCCGCGGTCTCGGGCACGAAGCCGACGCGGCGCTTGACCGCCAGCGCCTCGGTACGGACGTCGTACCCGCACACCGTCGCTTCGCCGTCGAAGTCGTCCGTCATCCCGCAGAGGATGCGGATGGTCGTCGTCTTACCCGCTCCGTTGCGCCCGACATACCCGAAGATCTCGCCCGCACGGACATCGAGGTCGACGCCGGCGAGAACCGCCACGGAATCGAAGCGCTTGGTGAGCCCGCGGAGGCGAATGGCGGGCGAGGAATCGACGCGCGGCACCGTTGCGAGTCCGGGCGCAGCCGGAGAGCGCTCGACCACTGGTCACGCGGGTACCACGCGCTCCGGCCGCGGACAACAGGGGTGGCGCGCGTCAGCCCTTCGCCCGCGACACGAACCGCGCGTCGCGCGTGTCGACGATGATCGCTTCGTCCGACTCGAGGTACGACGGCACCTGCACGACCAGCCCCGTCTCCAGGGTCGCCGGTTTGGTCTGGGCTTGCGCGGTGGCACCCTTCAGCGCCGGTGCGGTCTCCACCACCCGCAGCGTCACCGTGAGCGGCAGGTCGACCGAGATCACCTTGCCGTTGAAGACCACCGAGCGGATGCCCTCGAATCCTTCCACCAGGTAACCCGCCGCATCGCCCACGTCGTCGGGGCCGAGCGTGAACTGCTCGTAGCTCTGCGCGTCCATGAAATGGAAGCCGGCGTCGTCGCGGTAGAGGAACTGCACCGGCCGCAGCTCCAGGTCCGGCTCGGCGAGCTTGTCGCCGCCACGGAACGTCTTGTCGAGGACCTGACCGGTGCGGAGGTTGCGCACCTTGAGCTTGCTGAGCGAGCTGGCGCCCCGCGCCGACGGCGACTGTACGTGGACGTCGAGGATGACGTACGGGTCGCCTTCGATCAGGATGCGGAGGCCGCGCTTGAAGTCACCGGTCGCAATCATGGCGCCGCATGCTGCCCCATCGTCAGCTCCACCGCCACCGCCGGGCGGGACGCGGGCGAATCGCCCGCCTTGCGGAACGCGCCCGCCACGACGAGCCCGCCCTCCCCTCGCCGCCACGCCACCCGCTGGTAGCCTTCGCCGCGGAAGCACGGCTTGCGATAGACGATCCGCGCCCGCGCGAAGTAGAGGCGCCGCAGGTCGTGGCCGGCCCCGTGGAGCGCGTTGGCCACGAAGACCTCCATCGCGCGGAGATACTCCATGCCGTTCACGTGGCGGTTGGCGTCGGTCTGCCCATAGTGCCAGGCACGCTCGCGCTCCTCGACGAAGTCCGGCTCCCGATCCGCCGGCACCAGCGCGTCCACGTCGAGGAGCGTGGCGACCCGGGACGGCGTCGCGCCCATGCCCCACTCCGGCGGCAGGCTGGTGACGCGCCGGCGTCCCGGATCGGGATCGTAGCGGGTGAAGACGTTGGTGAGCTTGGCGCGCGCGATGAGCGCGCCCGCCAGGTCGTAGACCGCATGCTGCCCCTCGCGCAGCAGCTGGCGCACGGCGCCACGGTCGTCGAGGGTCTTCGCCAGATGCGTCTCGCCGCGCACCAGGAACGGCTGCCACGGCGTGACCGGGACATCGGTCACCTCGAGTTCCACCACCACCAGCGGGGTGAACACGCCGGTCGGATCGGAGAAGTCCGGTCCGCCCATCTTCTTGTGCCAGACGCCGAAATGCGCCTTGGCCGTGTAGGTCACGATCGACGACAGCCGCAGCGCCAGACGCTCGGTCAGGTCGGGGAAGAGCACCGTCTCGCGGTAGCGCGAGCGCAGCACCACATCGGCCGGGTTGCGGGCGGACATGCGCAAGCCGGCTCAGGCGTCGACGACGCGCGCCGCCTTGTAGGCGAAGCGTGGGAGCCCGCCGCGCGGCAGCAACTCGATCCGCGCCGCGACCCCGAGCCGTTCGCGGAAGCGCTCGGCGATACGCGTCGCGAGCGGCCCGGGATCCACCCCCGGACCGTGCTCGCAGCGCACGTGCAGCGCGGGCGCCGGCGCGGCGGGCCGTACCATTTGGTACTCCGCCGACGGCGTCGAGACCTCGGGGAACTCGTAGAGGATCAGCGCGACGTCGATCGGCAACACGGCGCGATCACCGGCCGGCACCAGGTCACGCACCCGCCCCTCGTAGAACAGTCGGCGGTGCGTCTCACCACACCCGCACGGCGTCTCGTTCAGCCGCACGACGTCTTCCAGGTCATAGCGCAGGAGGAAATTGTCCTTCTCCAGCACCGTCACCACCAGGTTGCCGCGCTCACCGTGCCCCAGCGCGCGGCCGGTGTGGCGGTCGATCACCTCGACGATCGCGAGGTCCTCGGCCAGGTGCGCCCCGTCGCGCGCGTCGCACGCGCTGCCGAGCAGCGGCAGGGCTTCGAGCCCGGAGCTGGCCATCAGGTACTGTTCCGACGGATGGTCGCCGGCGATCGTGAGGTTGAGATCGCGGGCGGGATCGAGCCCGCGCTTGCGGGCAGCGTCGGCGTAGGTCGTCGCGACGTTGCCGAAGAGCCGGTACATGTCCGGTTTGAGGCGGCGCCAGACCTCGACCACGTCCCGCACGTGCGCCTCGCCCACCGGCGGCCCCGAGGGGATGTTCAGCACGCCCAGCGCCTCGACGCCGTGGCTGAAGTGCCACCCGCCCGCGTTCATGCCGAAGGGGTGGGCATTGGCCAGGCTCATGCCGGGCCGCAGCCCCCAGCGCCAGCGGCCGCGCGCCGACGCCGCGTGGTCGACCTCCAGGTCCTTGCGGGTCCAGAGGATGAGGGTGGGACGCCCGCTGGTGCCGGTCGAGGCACCCAGCCGGACGGCAGCGCTCGGTGGCGCGCCGCGGTAGTCGCCGAACGGGGGATGCGCGTCCTCGCTGGTCCGCAGCTCCGCCTTCACCGTGGTCGGGATGGCCGCGAGATCGTCGAGCCCCCGCACGTCCTGGCGCCGCAGCCCCGCCGCCTCCAGCTTGCGCCGGAAGAACGGCACCGGCGTCTGCCAGACGCGGTCCAGCTGGCGGGCCAGCCGCTCGGCCTGCAGCGCGCGCACGCGCTCCAGCGGCATGGTCTGGATCTCGGGCGCGTAGTACCGCCGGTCGGCCGGTGGACGGGCCGTCATCCGTGCCTCCGACGATCGACCATGACGTCGGCGAAGCGGGGCGGCGCCGCGCCCTCGGGCAGCTCGGACTCGCCCACCAGTTCCACCTCCATGCCGATCAACGCCACGGCCTTGACACGCGCGGCGACGTCCCGCGCGAACGCCGCCGGGTCGCTGGCGGGCTGCGCCAGACCGACGCGAAGCACCGCGCGGTCGTAGCGCTCGCCCTCCGGATGCTCGACGACGATCTGGAACCGCGACACGCCGGGGAACTCCGAGAGCGCGCGGTGCACCTGTGCGGGGTGCACCAGCACGCCCTTGATCTTGCGGATGGCGCCCACCTGTCCGACGAAGGCGATGCGCGGCGACGGATCGCCGCAGGGGCACGCGCCCGGCAGCAGGCGAAAGACGTCGCCCGGGGCGTAACGCACCAGCGGCAGCGCGCGCGGCCCGAGCTGGGTCGCCACCAGTTCGCCGGTGCCGCCCTCCTCGACCGGCTCGCCCGTCTCGGGGTCGAGGAACTCGCAGAACAGGTCGACGGCGTGCAGGTGCATGCCCTCGTGCGCGCGGCACTCGCCCGCCAGCGGGCCAATCTGCGCCTCGCCACAATGATCGAACAGTTCGATCCCGAACGTATCCCCCAGCTCGCGGCGCAAGGCCGGCGTCAACGCCTCCGCGGTGGAGAAGCCGATGCGGTAGCGGAGGTCGCGGCGCGGGTCGAGTCCCATGCCTTTCGCGGTATCGCCCAGGTTGGCGAGGAAGCTGGGGGTGCCAGCGTACACGGTGGCGCCCCAGGCGCGCGCGACCTCCACTTGCAGCTGACTCTGACCGGTGCCGCCGTTGATGACGAGACAGCCGGCCTCCTCGAACGCGCGGTGCAGCCGGAGGCCGCCCGGCATGATATGGTACGAGAGCGTCACGTGGGCGACGTCGCCTGGCCGCACGCCCATCGCAGTGATCGACGCCTTCAGGACCGGCGTGCCCCCTCGCTCGGACGCGATGCGCGGGATCAGGATCGGTCCCGGGGACGTGTGCAGCGACGCGAATTCCGACCGCGGCACGGCCAGGAATTCCCCGAAGGGGGGATGCGCACGCTGGTTGGCGACGAGGTCGGTCTTGGCGGTACGCGGGACGCGGCGCCGCACGTCGTCATAGGTCCGGAGGTCCGCCGTCCGGACGCCGGCATCGGCGAAGAGGCGCCGGTAGTAGGGCGAGCGCTCCGCGACCCAGGCGAGGGAGTCGAGCAGCCGCGTGACGTCGGCGGGTGTGGGGGGCCAGCGCATGGCGGAACCGTGGCGCTACCAACCGACGCATCCCATCGTCAAGCGCGCCGCGGCGCGCGCTTGGGACGCGGGCATGCTATGGGCGGCGCGATGGTCGACCTCGCCCTCCCCGCCGACCGCGCGGCGCTGCTGCTGGTCGAGATGCAGAACGACATCGTGCACGAGTCGAACGTGGGCGCGCGCGGCCTGGGCGGCGTACTCGCCATGCAGGTGCAGAAGCGCGGCGTGATCCCGAAGCTGCAGGCGCTGGTGGCGGCGGCGCGCGCCCGCGCCATACCGGTGCTGTACGTCAACTTCTCCGGGAAGCCGGGTTTTCCGCGCCCCAACACCCGCCTCCACCGCGTGGCGGGCTCGAAGCCCCGCCTGGTCGAGGGCACCTGGGGCGTCCAGGTGCACGAGGCTCTCACCCCGGAGCCCCAGGACTTCGTGCTGGAGCGCACGGTCGGCGTCGACGGCTCGTACGGCACGCAGCTCTACCCGGTGCTGCGCATGCTCGGCCGCACCACGATGCTGATGACCGGCGTCTCCACCAACCTGGCCGTCGAGGGCATCGTGCGCGCGTCGGTGAACCGCGGCTTCGACGTGGTGGTGGTCGAAGATTGCTGTGCCAGCTACCCGGACGAATGGCACCGCTTCTCCATCGACAACATCATGCCGCTGCTCGCGACGGTGACCACTGCCGACGCCGTCCTGGCGGCGCTGCGAGCAGGCTGACGTGGAGGCGTGGGAGGCGGCAGCGCGCGAGGCGATCCGCGAGCTGGCGGCGCGCTACGCCCACTGCGCCGACGGCGGGCGCTTCGACGAGCTGGCGGCACTGTTCGCCGAGGACGGCGTGCTCGCCGTCGCTGGTCGCGAGCCCCTCCGCGGGCGCGCGGCCATCCACGCGTTCCTGACGCAGACGGCCGCCTCCCTCGCGAGCGGTGGCGCGCCGAAGCGACTCTTCCACCACGTCGCCTCGCACAGCATCACCGTGCACGATCCCGGGTCGGCCGGTGGCGCCGCGTACTTCCTCGTCGTCACGACCGGCGGACCGGATCACTGGGGACGCTACCGTGACCGCTACGTCGCATGCGGCGGTTCATGGCTGTTCGCGGAGCGCCACGTGCGCGTCGATGGGCGCCGCGCCTGACGCACGATCCGCGGTCGTCTGGCGCGACGACCGCGGCCCGCACGAGCACGCTTCGGACTACCGCGCCTTCCAGTCGGGCTTCCGCTTCTCCACGAACGAGCGCGGGCCCTCGCGGTAGTCGTCCGACTGCTCGTTCACCTCCAGGTAGCCCGCCGCGATCTCCTCGGCCTGCGGGATGGGGAGACCGAGGCCCTGCAGGATGCCCATCTTGGTACCCCACACGGCGAGCGGCGCGTTCTGGCAGATCATCGCCGCCAGCTCCCGGGCGCGCTCCATGAGTCGCTCGTGCGGCACGACCTCCGTCACGAGCCCCACCTCGTACGCCCGCTGCGCCGTCATGCGCTCGTGCCTGCCGAGCAGCGCCATGCGCAGGCACACCGCCACCGGCACGCGGCGCGCCATGTTCACCATCTCGTGCGACGAGACGAGACCGATCGAAACGTGGGTGTCGGTGAAGTACGCCTTCTCCGACGCGATCGGGATGTCGGCCTCGGTGACCAGGTCGAGCGAGAAGCCCACCACCGCACCGTTCACCGCTGCGATCACCGGCTTGTGGACACGCTGGCGGCGCGGCGTCGGCAGGTCGACGATGCCCTCGATCAGCGCCAGCTCGCGCCATCGATCCTCGCGCCGGAAGCCGCCGGTGGCGAGCCCTTCGACGTCGGCACCCGTGGAAAACGCCTTGCCGGCGCCGGTGATGATGGCGACCCAGACGTCGGGGTCGTTCTTCACGATGCGCCAGCACTCGCGCAGCTCGTCCTTCAACACCTGGTTGAGCGCGTTCAGGCGGTCGGGCCGGTTCAGCGTGATGGTCGCGATGCGATCCTGGACGTCGAACAGCACGGTCTCGAACTGCGGCATGGTCACCTCTGGAGCCGGCGCTCCGCCTCGCGGCGCAGCGCGGGTTTCTCGATCTTGCCCGTGGCCGTGCGGGGCACGGCCTCCTCCTCGATCACGAAGACGTGGCGCGGCACCTTGTAGCTGGCGAGCGACGCACGCACGAAGTCGGCCAGCGCGGTCGGATCGGCCGTCGCGCCTGGACGCGCCACGACGAACGCGGCGACATTCTCGCCGCGGGTGGGGTGCGGCACACCGACCACATGGGCCGCCTTCACGGCGGGGTGGCGGACGAGCGCCTCCTCGACCTCGGCGGCGGCGACGTTCACCCCGGCGGTCTTGATGACGTCCTTCAGCCGGCCGGCGAAGTGGAGGCACCCGTCGTCGTCGAACCAGCCCAGGTCGCCCGTGCGGAAGAAGCCTTCGGCGTCGAAGGTGTCCGCGCGCGGCACACGGTAGTAGCCCTCCATCAGCGTGGGGCCCTTCACCAGGATCTCGCCCTGCGCTCCCGGGGGCACGGCCAGGCCGGTCTCGGCATCCGCGATGCGGACGACCATGCCGGCGAGCGGCCGGCCGAACGTTTCACGCCGCACCGCCGGCGAGTCGTCCCAGCGGGCGCAGGCGACGCAGGTGGCGGTCTCGCTCATGCCGTACATGCCGACCGCGACGTGGTCGGGCCCGAGCAGGCGGTCGGCCAGCGTGTGGTACGATCCCTTGCGCAATTGCACCCGGTGCTGCGCGAAGTCGGGATGCTCGAGCAGCGGCCCGGCCTGGTGCCATCCCGCCATGATGGTGCAGCGTTCGGCCTCGAGGAGCGCCAGCGCGCTGGCCGCATCCACCTGCTCCTGCAACACGAGCCGCCCGCCGCCCGCCATGGCGGCGAGCGCGCCGAGGATGAATCCCCCGCTCCAGAACAGCGGCATGTGCCCCCACCAGGCATCGTCTGGCGTGATGCCGAGCGCGTCCGCGATGCGCCGCGCCGACGTGGCGAGCGCGCCGTGGGCGTGGACCACGGCTTTGGCCTGCGCCGTGGTGCCCGACGTGAAGAAGATGGTGGCGACGTCGGTCGGCGACACCGTCCCCTCCATGGCCGCGACGAAGGCGTCGTTCGCGGCGGGTTTGACCTCGTGCCAGCGTTCGACGGCGGGCGGCCCGTCGTGGCGGTGTGTTCCCGGCGCCAGGAGAATCACGCGCCGCAGCGCCGGGAACGCCGCGATGCGCAGGTGCCCGGGCTCGACGGCGTCGAGGCCGGGCACGAGCGCGCGGAGGTCGGCGAGATAGTCGTGCTTCAGAAACCCGGCGCGGGCGAGCAGCACCTGCACGTCGGCGTGGCGCAGCCCGTAGGCGATCTCCTCGCGTTTCCAGAGGGTCGAGAAGGGCACCAGGACCGCCCCCAGCCGGAGCGCACCGAACGCGATGGGCAGCCACTCCGGCCGGTTCGGGCAGAGCAGCCCGACCCGCGTGCCCTTCCCCACGCCGACCGCGAGCAGCTTGCGCGCCGCCAGTCGGCTCGCCGTCGCCAACTCGTCCCAGGTGTGCCGTTCGGTGACGGCGTCACGCTCGGCCCAGGCGAGCGCCTCGCCATCCGGCGCGCGGGCAACCGCGGCGTCGAGGAACGCACCCAGGGTTTCCATCACCGCTTCCCGAACCGATCCAGGGCGGGGAGATCGATGCTGGGCTTCATCGACCAGCGCGCCGGGCGCTTGTCGAGGAACGCGCGGATGCCTTCCTTCGCGTCCGGCGATTGCGTGGCCCAGCCGAACACCTCGCGGTCGAGCGCCTCCGCCACCGTCGGATCGGGTTCTCCGGCCATGCGCCAGAGGAGTCGCTTGGTGAGCGCGACCGCCACCGGCGCCGTCTGCTCCGCGATCTCCCGCGCCAGGACCTGGGCGGCAGGCAGCAGCTCGGCGTCCGGCACGACGCGCGACACCAGCCCCATCTCGAGCGCCTCCCGCGCCGGCACGAGCCGGCCGGTGAGCAGCAGCTCGGTCGCGCGGCTCAGGCCGATCAACCGTGGCAGCAGCCACGTACTGGCCGCCTCGGGCACCAGCCCGCGTTTCACGAACACGAAGGCGATGCGCGTGCTCTCCCCCGCGAGGCGCATGTCCCATTGGAGCGGCAGGGTCGCGCCAACGCCGGCGACCGCGCCGTTCAAGGCCGCGATGACGGGTTTCCGGATGTCCCATGCCTTCAGGGAGAGGCGCTGACCGCCGCCTTCTTCCGCCGCGCGCGCCTCTGCGAAGACGGCGCCCGCGCCTTCCAGGTCCGCGCCGACGCAGAAGTCGCGCCCGGCGCCCGTCACCACCACGGCGCGGACGCCGTCGTCCGCGTCCACCGCCTGCAGAGCGTCGCGGATCTCGAGCCCCATGCGACGCGTCCACGCGTTTCGCCGCTCCGGGCGGTTCAGCGTGAGGGTCGCGACCTGGCGGTCGACCTCGACGGTGATCTGCTCGTAGTCCATGCTCGATTCGCCTCCGCTCGGTGGGCGCGCTCAGGCGCCGGCCAGTTGCTGCCTCAGCACGTGGGTCTGCACCTTGTTGTAGGCGTTTCGTGGCAACGCCGCCACGAAGGCGAAGCGGCGCGGACGCTTGAAGCCCGCGAGCCGCTCGCTGGCGAATGCCCCCAACGCCTCGGGATCGACGGTGGCGCCCGCGCGGCGCACGACCACTGCGGTCACCTGCTCCCCCCAGCGCGGGTGGGGCGTGCCGATGACCGCGACGTCGGCGACGTCGGGATGCGCCCGTAGCACGGCCTCGACCTCGGCGGGCGACACGTTCTCGCCGCCGGTGATGATGACGTCCTTCACACGGCCGGTGATGAACACGAAGCCGTCGCCATCGCGGCGCCCGAGGTCGCCGGTGTGGAGCCACCCGCCGCGCACCGCCGCCGCGGTCGCCGCGGCATCGCGGTGGTAGCCGCGCATCACCGTGGGGCCGCCGACCACGATCTCGCCCTCCTCGTCCACCCCGGCGGCCGCGCCGTCGGGTCGATGGATGGCGACGGTCACGCAGGGGTTCTGCCGGCCTACCGTACCCGCCCGATCGAAGACGCTCGTGCCGCGCGCCATCAGGACCCCATCGGTCGATTCGGTCTGGCCGTAGGCCTCGATGATCTCGGCGGCGTCGAACAGATCGGCCAGGGCACGCTTCGACGCCATCGGCGTCGGCGCACCGCCGACGCTCACCTTCCGGACGGTCCGGCGCACCGTCGCCGGGACGGCGCCGCCGGAGACGACGTCGAACACCATGCCGCCGATCAGCGGCAGGTCGGTGGCTGCGACACGTTCGGCGGTGGCGAGCACGGCGGCGACGTCGAACTTCTCGAGCAACACGGCGCGGGCGCCCGTCAGGATGCGGCAGAGCAGATGCGACACCAGGACCGGCACGTGACTGAGCGGGCTCAAGCAGAGGCCGACGCCGTCCGCGTCGTCGCCGCGCGCCTGCGCACAGGCGAATGTGGCCCACAACAGGTTGTCGTGGGAGAGGACGACGCCCTTCGGTGCGCCCGTGGAGCCGGAGGTGTAGGCGATGGCGGCGACGGACGTCGCGCCGGGCGGCTTCGGCTGGGCCGTGAGCCGCAGGGGCCGGCGCCGCAACACGCGCGGCGCCAGCGGCAGATCGGGTTCGAGCACGACCGCCATCGCGCTCGCCGCTGCCGCGGCGGCGCGCGCGGTCTCCGCCCGCGCCGCATCGGCCAGAAGGACACGCGCCCGGGCGTGATCCAAAAGGCGCGCCGCCTCCTCGGATGTCGAACGGACCGAGATCGGGACCGCGATCGCTCCCAGCCCCCAAAGCGCATAGAGTGCCGCCGGCAGCGCCGGCACGTTGCCGGCGACGACCCCGACGGCCTGGCCCGCCCCGACCCCGCGCCGGGCGAGCCACTCCTGGAGCTCGCCGACGGCGGCGGCCAACTCGCCGAACGGGATGGTCCGGTCGCGGAACCCGAGACCCCCGGCCTGCCCGCGGCGCGCCGCCTGGAGGCGAAGGAACTCCGGCGTCGTCGGCAGCAGCGGAACGGCGACAGGGCGAGGTTTCCGGGCGATGGCCATGGCGTGACGTGCGGTGCGACCCGCGTTTCTGGCATGGAAGGACCGACCGAGTCGACCCGCCGGCGAGCGCATCCACGCCACCTCGGCGAGATGCGCGTCGCCGCGCGGCCGATCCCCTCAGGGCCGCATGATCTGGCCGCCGTCGACGTTGACGATCTGCCCGGTGACCCAGGCGGCGGCGTCCGACAACAGGAACAGCACCGCGGGCACGAGATCCGCGGGCGTGCCGATGCGCGCCAGCGGCAGCTGCGCGACCATGGGGGCGATGAACGCGTCCGGCACGACCGAGCGGAGGGCGCCGGTGTCGGTGGGACCTGGCGCGATCGCGTTGACGCGGATGCCGTGCGGCCCGAGCTCGCGGGCAAGTCCCTGCGTGAGACCGTTCAGCGCCAGCTTCGCGAGGCCGTAGAAGCCGGCCGCCATCCATGCCGCGGTGGACGACTGGTTCACGATGGCGCCACCGCCACGCTCCTTCATGGACGGCACGCAGGCGCGCGCGCACAGCAGCGCGCCGTTCACGTTCACGTTCATGAAACGCGTGAAGTAGTCCCACTCGACCTCGACGAAGGGCGCCGGCTTCATGCCCCCGAAGATGGCCGCGTTGTTGACCAGGAAATCGATCCCGCCGAACCGGCCCGCCGCCCGCTCGGCCATCGCACGCGTGCTCTCCGGCGATCCCACGTCGACGACCAACGCGATCGCCTCGCCGCCGGCGGCGGCGATCTCGCTGGCGACGCGTGCGCCCGCGTCCTGATCGATCTCGGCGACGACCACTCGCGCGCCGGCCTGCGCCAGGCCCTTCGCGTAGGCCTCGCCGATGCCCCCGCCCGCGCCGGTCACCACCGCGACCTTGCCGCGGATCCCCGGGAGCGCCAGTGCCGCGCCGCCGCTCATGGCCGGCACCGCGCCGGCAGGGGGTGGCGATAGAGCGCCGCCGCATTCTCGTGCGTGATCTTGCGGATCCACTCGACCGGCAAGCCGTGCAGCATTCTCTCCATCACCCGCTGCGTGTCGGGCCAGGTGCCATCGCCGTGGGGATAGTCCGATTCCGCCACCACATGATCGACGCCGATCTTGTCGAGGGTGGAGATCGTGGACGGGTCGTCGATCATGCAGAACCAGAAGTTGCGCCGGAGCACGTCCGACGGCGAGTGCCGCTTGTCGGGCCAGCCGGCCCCGTAGCCCGAGCGCGCCATGATGTTGTCGAGGCGATCGCACAGCATGGCGACCCAGCCGATGCCGCTCTCGGCGATGGCGATCCTGAGATCGGGGTAGCGCGCCGGCCATCCGCTCCACAGCCACTCCGCACAGGTGTCGATCGCCATCGGACCGAACTTGGTGGCCCCCAGCTCCAGCATCGGCGCCCCCGGGGGCATGCTGCCGAACCCCGACGAGCCCACGTGCAGCGAGAGCACCGTGTCCGTCTCGGCGCAGGCGCGGATGATCGGTTCCCACCAGGCGTCGAACACCGCCGGCATGCCCTGCTTGTGGGGTTGCTCGGGCACGGTGACCGCCTTGAAGCCGCGCTTCGCATTCCGCCGGATCTCGGCGGCGCCCTGTTCGGGATCGGCGAGGAAAGTGATGCCGAGCGGAATGATCCGGTCCGGGTAGGGCTGGTGCCATTCCTCGTACACCCAGTCGTTCCACGCCCGCACGCAGGCCAGACCGAGCTCCGGATCGCGGGCCTCCGAGAACAGGGTGCCGCCGAAGCCGGTGACGCCGGAGGGGTAGTTGAGCGAGGCCCAGACCCCGTTGATGTCCATGTCCTTGATGCGGTGCTTCGGGTCGAAGCAGCCGGGCCGCATCTCGTCGAAGCGGGCCGGTTCGAAGCGCTGGTCCTCGGGCGCGCGGCCGGCGACGCACATGAAACCGACCTGGAAGTACGGCGTGTCCTCGAACACCCAGACCTGATGGCCCTCCTCCGTCTCGACGACGCGCGGCGCCACCTCGGCGAAGCGCGCCGGCAGGCGGCCCTCGAAGGTGTGCGGCGGCTCCATCAGGTGGTCGTCCACCGAAATGATCGTGTACGTGACCGGTCGCGGTTCCGGATCGGGCAGGAGCGGCCGGGTGACCGGACGTTTGATGCCCAGTTTGACGACACGTGGCATGGCGGCGAATCTTGCTCCAGTTGTTCAGCCCATGGCAAGCGTATCAGACGATGTCTGACGAGACCCAACGCGACGATGAGGCTCTCGCCACGATGCGGGCCATGATCGGCACACCGATCGGCGCGCCGTCCGTGGCGCCCGATCCGGTGAACCAGCCGATGATCCGCCACTGGGCGACGGCGCTGGAGGACCACAACCCCGTCTACACCGACCCCGCGTTCGCGGCCGGGACGCGCTTCGGCGGCATCGTCGCACCGCCGCTCATGCTGCAGACCTGGACCATGGCCACGCCCAAGATTTCCGGCATCGCCGCGCGCGGCGGCTCGCCCGTCGAGGGGGCGGTGAACCCGCTCACGCCGCTCGACGAGGCCGGCTTCATCGCCACGCTGGCGACGAACTCGGAGTTCGAGGTCCTGCGCTACCTGCAGCTCGGCGAGATGATCACGTCGACCATGGTGATCGAGTCGGTGTCCGACCGGAAGCAGACGCGGTTGGGCCCCGGCCATTTCATCACCTGGATCACCACCTTCCGCGACGAGCGGGGCGAGGTGGTCGGCCGGCAGATGTTCCGGATTCTCAAGTTCAAGCCCGACCTGGAGGCCCTGCTGAAATGAGCGACCGTCTCGCGCCGACGACCACGCCCGACACCGCGTTCTGGTGGGACGCCCTGAAGGAGGGCAGGTTGCTCATCCAGCGCTGCGCCGGATGCGCCGCACTGCGCCATCCGCCGCGGCCGATGTGCCCACGGTGCAACTCACTCGCATGGGACACCATCGAGTCGTCCGGACGCGGCACGCTCTACAGCTTCGTCATGCCCCGCCACCCGCCCTGGCCCTGGTTCGAAGGGACCTACATCGTGGCGCTCATCGAGCTCGAGGAGGGCACCCGGATCGTCTCGAACCTGTGCGACGTCGACCCGGCCGACGTGACCATCGGCATGCCGGTGGAGGGCTGGATCGAGCACTTCGACAACGGGGTATCGTTGCCCCAGTTCCGCCCGCGGGGGACCGCATGACGTCGCCGACCACGCTCGACTGGCACGCCATCAACGTGGGTGACCCCGTCACCCCGATGACCGTCGACGTGACCGCCACGGTGGTGGTCGCCGGCGCCATCGCGACACGCGACTTCATGCCGGTGCATCACGACCGCGACTACGCGGCATCGCAGGGGTCGCCCAACATCTTCCTCAACATCATGACCGACAACGGCATGTGCAGCCGGTTCCTGACCGACTGGGCCGGGCCCGAGGCGATGGTGCGGAAGGTCGCCATCCGGCTGGGCGTGCCGGCGTACGCGGGCTCGACACTGGAATACACGGGAACCGTCACGGGCAAGTCGCGCGGCGGCAACGAGGGGCTGATCGACGTCGAGTTCCGCGCCACCAACGATCAGGGCGACCACCTGTCCGGGACGGCCGTCATCGGGCTACCGCTCGCGAGTGCGTCGTCGTGAGCCGGTCGCTGCGCAACCGCGCCGCCATCGTCGGGATCGGGCAGACCGAGTTCTCCAAGGCGTCGGGCCGCAGCGAGCTGCAGCTCGCCTGCGAAGCCGTGAAGGCCGCACTGGACGATGCGGGCCTGTCGCCGCGCGAGGTCGACGGCACCGCCACCTTCACGATGGACTCCAGCGAAGAGGCCGAGGTGGCGCGCAACCTCGGCATCCCCAGGCTGACCCTGTTCTCGCGCATCCCCTACGGGGGCGGCGGCGCGTGCGCCGTCGTGATGCAGGCGGCCATGGCGGTGGCGACCGGTGCCGCGAACGTCGTCGTGTGCTGGCGGGCCTTCAACGAACGCTCCGGGATGCGATTCGGCGGCCCCGGCATGGCGCAAGCGACGCTGCCGCCCTTCCTCGACATGTACGGTCCCTACGGCCTGCTCACGCCCGCCAGTTGGGTGGCCCTGCATGCGCGCCGCTACATGCACGAGTACGGCGTCACCAACGAGGACTTCGGCCGGATCTCGGTGGTGGACCGCAGGCACGCGGCCAACAACCCCGCGGCGTGGTTCTACCAGCGCCCGATCACGCTGGAGGAGCACCAGGCGTCGCGCTGGATCGTCGAGCCGGTGCTGCGGCTCCTCGACTGTTGTCAGGAGAGCGACGGCGGCGTTGCACTGGTCGTCACCACTCCGGAGCGTGCGCGCGATCTCAAGCACACGCCGGCCACGATCGCCGCCGCGGCCCAGGGCGCCGCCGACGACGGCGAGCTCATGACCAGCTACTATCGCGCCGAGATCACCGGCCTGCCGGAGATGCAGGTGGTGGCCGGCAAGCTGTGGGCGGACTCGGGCCTGACCCCCGCCGACATCCAGACCGCCTTCCTCTACGACCACTTCACGCCGTTCGTCCTGGTGCAGCTCGAGGAGCTGGGCTTCTGCGAGCGCGGCGAGGCGAAGCACTTCGCCAGCGTCGAAAACCTGTCGCTCGGCGGCCGGCTGCCCATCAACACCAGTGGCGGGCTCCTGGGCGAGGCCTACATCCACGGCATGAACGGCATCAGCGAGGCGGTGCGCCAGATTCGTGGCACCTCGGTCAACCAGGTGCCGAACGTAGAGCACGTGCTGGTCACGGCGGGGACCGGCTGTCCCACCAGCGGGTTGATCCTCGGGCGGGGGTGAAGGGCCGGGGTCAGCCGGTCGGCGGCCCCAGCACCTGTTCCCGCAGGGCGCGGCGCAGCAGCTTGCCGCTGGCGCTGCGCGGCAGCGGCTCGTCGCACACGAACACCCGGGCCGGCACCTTGAACGCGGCCAGGTGCTCGCCGACGTGGCGGCGGAGGTCCTCCGGGTCGATGGTGCGGCCGGGCCTGGGGTACACGGCGACCGCGAGTTCCTCCCCCAGCCGCTCGTGCGGCAGACCGAAACACACGCACTCGTAGACGGCGGGGTGCGTGTAGACCACGCCCTCCACCTCCGTACACGCGATGTTCTCGCCCGCGCGGATGACGATGTCCTTCAGGCGGTCCACCAGGAAGAGAAATCCCTCGTCGTCCAGGTAGCCGACGTCGCCGGTGCGCAGCCAGCCGTCGGGCAGCAGCACGGCGGCCGTCTCCTGCGGTTTGTTCCAGTACCCCCGAAAGAGATGCGGGCCGCGGAACTGCACTTCGCCCACCTCGCCGGTCGACACGGGGTCGCCCGTCGCCGGATCGACCACGCGGATCTCGCAGATCGGCACGACGCGGCCGGTGCTGGCGGGCTTCCGCACGTAGTCGTCGCCGGTGTTGCCCGGGCCGAAGGCATTGGTCTCGGTCATGCCGTAGCCGATGTTGGGACGTCCCCGTGCGAAGCTCTGCTCGATCCGCGCCACCAGCGCGGTGGGCGCGGCCGCGCCGCCACCGCCCACCGACTGCAGGCTGGAGGTGTCGGCGCCGGCGAACCGCGGCGACTCGAGCAGGTCGTGCGCCTGGGTCGGCACGCCGACGAAGATGGTCACCCGCTCGCGCTCGATCAGCTCGAGCGCACGCGCGGGGTCCCATTTGTACATCATCACCAGCTTGCTGCCGCCGAAGGCGGACCCGAGCAAGACCGGCACGAGCCCGGTCACATGGAACAGCGGCACCACCAGGATGTAGCAGGTGGGGAACGGGTGCGGCTCCCTCGGCGGCCGCGCGACCGCGCTCGCGATCGCACGGCAGGCGAACGCGTAGAGCGACTGCAGGACCGCCCGGTGCGTCGACACCACGCCCTTGGGATGTCCGGTGGTGCCGGACGTGTAGAGGATCATGGCGTCGTCGTCCGGCCCGACGGGCGCCGCGGGCAGCGCCGCGCCCGCGTGGGCGCCGAGCACGTCTTCCCAGCGCTCGACCGGGGCCGCAGGAATCACGCCGTCCATCCGGACCGCGACGACGCGCACGTCGAGCGCTCCCAGCAGCGGAGCGATGCGCGCCACGCGCTCGGCGTCCGCCAGGACCACGCGCGCGCCGCAGTCGCGGAGACCGTAGTCCAGCTCCTCCGTCGTCCACCAGGCGTTGAGCGCCACCGCGATCGCCCCGATCGAGGTCGCCGCGAACCAGGAGACGATCCACTCGGGGTAGTTCCGCATCGCGATCGCCACGCGGTCGCCGCGACCGATGCCCCACCGCGCCACCAGCGCCGCCGCGAGCGCGTCGGCCTGCGTGAAGACCTCGGCGAAGGTGTAGCGCTCGTTCTCGTAGATGAGCCATTCGGCGTCGCCCTTCGCCCGCACGCCCGCGGCGAACTCCCGGAGGGTCGGTGGCGCGTGCCGGAAGAGCCGCCGTCGCCGTCCGCCGGACTCCGCCTCGACGATCGCGAAGGGCGCGTCGGGCGCGGTGAGGCCGGCGAGCGCCTGCTCCCAGCTGCGGTTCTGATCGATGGCCATCGCAGCGACACCTCCCGCTCGCCTTCGTTACGCGGGCGCGCGGGCTTCGACAACCCGGCAGCCGCCCGGGGGCGAGCGCCACGCGACTGTTGCACTGGAATTCACGAACTGTATATCCGTTGTCGACGGGAACACGCCACGGAGGCAGGATGGCTGAACCGACATGGATCCGGATGCGACTGCCCGAGGAGGCGGCCGCCGTGCTCGCCGCCGCTCCACGGGTCGTGGTCGCCGAGAGCGTCGGGCAGCTGGCCGACCTGGCCGCCGGCGAACAGCTGCGGGAGATCGCGTACGACGTGCCGGGGCGTGGACGCGTCGTCGAGGCGACGGCGGCACGGGTGCGCAACGGCATCGCCGCCAACTACACCGAGGCGTACATGCGCCGGCGTGATCCCGATGCGCTCGTCATCGGCGACGAGCGCCCCACCGACAAGCCGCGCTTCCGCGAGCGGTTCGGGCGGCCCTTCGAGGCGGTCCGCGAGGAGACGTTCGCCTGGCTGCGCACGCAAGAGCTGGCCGTGTTCGCCTTCTACGCCGGGGAACCGGAAGATACCCGGCGCGGCTTTCCGGCCGCCGTCATCGCGCCGGCCAACGCGGGGTTCTTCGCGCTCGGCCTCGCGATGCTGCAGGGCATCTCCTCGCCCGCCGACCTGGACGACGACTGGCACACGCGGGCCGTGATCTACGTCGCACCGACCTTCCGCCACACCCACTTCGACGGCCGCCAAGTGGTCGTCCACAACCGCCGACCCGACCTCCACGAACTCTTCAGCTACAATCTCTATCCCGGCCCGAGCGCCAAGAAGGGCATCTACGGGGTGCTCATCAACATCGGCGAGCAGGAGGGCTGGGTCGCCGCGCACTGCTCCACCGTGCAGGTGGTGACGCCGTACGACAACGTCGTCACCATGATGCACGAGGGCGCCAGCGGATCCGGCAAGAGCGAGATGCTGGAGTACCCGCACCGCCGGGCCGACGGCACGCTGGTCCTGGGGAGCAACGTCCTCCGCGACGACGTCCGCACCATCGTGCTCCCCACCAAGACCTGCGAGTTGCGCCCCGTCACCGACGACATGGCGCTGTGCCATCCGTCCCTACAGACCGGCGACGGCAAGCTGCACCTGCGCGACGCCGAAGACGCCTGGTTCGTGCGCGTGAACCACATCACGCACTACGGCACCGACCCGCATCTGGAGCGGTTGACCGCCCAGCCGCCGAAGCCGCTGCTGTTTCTCAACATCGACGCGGTGCCGGGCAGCCGGGCGCTCATCTGGGAGCACATGGAAGACGCCCCCGGCGTCCCGACGCCGAACCCGCGAGTGATCGTGCCGCGCGACATCTTCCCCGGCGTGGTCGACGAGCCGGTCACCGTCGACATCCGGAGCTTCGGCATCCGCACTCCACCCTGCACGCCCGACCGGCCCACCTACGGCATCGTCGGCCTGTTTCACGTGCTGCCACCGGCGCTGGCGTGGCTGTGGCGGCTCCTCGCGCCGCGCGGGCACGCCAATCCGAGCATCGTCGAGACGGAAGGCATGAGCAGCGAAGGTGTCGGATCGTACTGGCCATTCGCCACCGGCAGGCGTGTCGATCAGGCCAATCTGCTGCTGCGGCAGTTCGAGCAGACGCCCGCCGTCGACTACGTGCTCTTCCCGAACCAGTACATCGGCTGCTGGCACGTGGGCTTCATGCCTCAATGGATCGGCCGGGAGTACTTCGCCCGCCGCGGCTCGGCCCGCTTCGAGCCCGGGAAGCTCGTGCCCGCGCGCTACCCGCTCCTCGGTCGAGCGCCCATGGGCATCACGGTGGAGGGGCAGCAGATTCCGCGCTGGCTGTTCCACGTCGATCTGCAGCGCGAAGTCCACGCCGAGACGTACGACCTCGGCGCAGCCCAGTTCCAGGAGTTCGCGGCGCGGGAGCTCACGCAGTACCTGGTCGAGGGTCTCGACGAACTCGGGCGGCGGATCATCGACTGCGCGCTCGACGGCGGCGGGATCGAGGACTTCGACCGCCTGGTGCCGCGGGCCTGACGAGCGTCGCCCCGATGGCCCGGCGCGTGATGACGGCGGCGCCGGGGCCTGCTAGGGTCGGGATGCGATGCCCCGGCAGGCGCGCCCGAGACCACCGCGACGCGTCGGCGGGTCCGCCCCCGCCCCGCTCGAGCTGCGGCTGCTGGGCGAACCCGAGCTCCGGCGCGACGGCCGCCCGGTTCCCCTGCCGCAGTCGAAGAAGACGCGGGCGCTGCTCGCCTACCTCGCGCTCACGGGCAAGCCGCACCGGCGCCAGCGCCTGTGCGCGCTACTGTGGGACGTCCCCGACGATCCCCGCGGCGCGCTGCGCTGGAGCTTGAGCAAACTGCGGCCCCTGGTCGACGATGCGGACCGCCCGCGCCTCGCCGCCGACCGCGAGACCGTCGTCCTCGAACTCGCCGGCATGCGGGTCGACGCCCTCGCCGTGCGCGCGCGGACGAGCGGCGGTCTGGAGGCGCTCGCGACCAGCGAGCTCGAGCAGCTCGCCGGCGAGTTTCGCGGCGAGCTGCTCGAAGGGCTCGACCTGCACGACTTCCTCGCGTTCCAGGCCTGGTGCGTCGCCGAGCGCGAGCAGAGCCGCCAGCTTCACGCCGCCATCCGCGCGACGCTGGTCGAGCGGTTCGCCACAGATCCCGAGCGGGCGCTGCCGCACGCGAGGGCGTGGGCGCAGGTCGATCCGCTCGACGCCCCGGCAGCGGCAACGCTGCTGCGGCTGCTGGACGCCACCGGCCGGCGGCGCGAAGCCGAGGCGTACCAGCGCAGCGCCCGGCGAACCTTCGAGGAACTGGGCGCCGACGTCGCCGCGCTCGATGCCGCCTGGCGCCAGCTCGGCAGCGGCGCCCGCCCCCCGCCGGCGTCGCCCGCCCGGGCGCCCAGCGCGGCCCCCCTCGCCCAGTCGCCCGCTCCGGCGGCGACCCTCGTCGGCCGCAGCGCGGAACGCGAACGCCTGCTGGAGGCCCGGCGCGACGCGGCGGCCACGGGCCGCTTGCGCGCGATCGCCATCCTGGGCGAGCCCGGCGTCGGCAAGACGCGGCTCCTGACCGAGCTGTTCGACGACACGCGTCGCGCCGGCGGCAGCGTCGTCGAGGGGCGCGCCTTCGAAGGCGAATCGGCCAGGCCCTACGGCCCGTGGATCGACGGGATCCGCGGGCTCCCGTCGCACGTGGTCGGGAGCGTGCTCGGCGCCGAACTGGCGCCGCTCGTCCCGGAGCTGGGCCAGGCGGCCGCCGGCACGTCGAGCCGCGAACGGCTCTTTGGCGCCGTCGTCGAGCTGCTGGCCGCGCGCGCGCACAGCGCGCCGCCCGTCGTGGTCGCCCTCGACGACGCTCACTGGCTCGACGAGGCATCGGTCGAGCTGCTGCACTACGTGGTCCGCATGAGCCGTCACCGGCCGCTCCTGGTCGTGCTGGCGGCACGCGCCGGGGAGGTGCCCGACAATGGCCCGGTGATGCGGGCCATGCGCAGCCTCCGGCACGACGGGCTGCTCGACGAGATTCCGCTCCAGGCCCTCGACCACGACGAGACGCGCCGCCTGGTCGCCGGCGTCGCGGGCGACGTCGACCCCGAGGAGGTGTGGATCGCCAGCGGCGGCAACCCCCTGTTCGCTCTCGAACTCGTGCGGGCGCTCCCGCACCGGCGCGAGGAGCTGCCGGGGTCGCTGGCGCAACTCGTCCGCGACCGCGTCGACCGCCTGCCGCCGGACGCCGCCGACGTGCTGCGTTGGGCGGCCGTGCTCGGGCAGGTCGTTCCCGTGGCGCGCCTCCGCGAGCTGTTGGGGCTCGACGTGAACGGCCTCGTCGGCGCGCTCGAGACCCTCGAGCGCCACTCGCTCCTCGCCGCCACCCGCGACGCGCGCGATCCCGGCGGCACCTACGTGTTCGCGCACGACGTCGTGCGCGCCGCGGTCTATGCCGAGCTGTCGGCTCCGCGGCGACGGCTCATGCATTGGCGGGTGGCCCAAGCGCTGGCGGGTCAGGACGATCCGGCCGCGCTGCAGGCGGGCGAGCTGGCACGCCACGCCGCGCTGGCGGGCGAACCCGCGACGGCAGCCCGCGCCTGCGTTGCGGCGGGACACCGGTGCCTGCGCGTTTTCGCCAACGCCGAAGCCGACGCCTTCGCCCGCCGCGGCTCGCGACATGCGGAGGAGCTCGCGGATCCGGACCGGACCCGCTTCCTGATCGAGCTGGCCGAGATCGCGGTGGCGGCCCGGCGACCCGACGACCCCGAGGCCGTCGCGCGGCGCAT
This sequence comes from uncultured delta proteobacterium, assembly GCA_963851365.1. Taxonomy (GTDB): domain Bacteria; phylum Desulfobacterota; class Binatia; order DP-6; family DP-6; genus CAVQLX01. Next base: position 63,008 of record CAWKPA010000010.1, read on the forward strand.
CGAGACGCTCGCCGAGCGCGCGCTCGACCAGGGGTGCCCGGAGCACGCCCGCCTGGGCTTCCACGTCGTCAGCCACCTCCGCTGGGAGCGCGGCGACTGGGCGGCCGCCGAACGCGACACTCTCCGCGCCGAGCGCGCGGCCCGCGCCGCCGACGACCGCGAGCGGATCGTCGCCATGGCCGAGACCGCGCGCTGCCTCGCGATGCTCGAGCGCGACCTCGACCACGCCGACGCGCTGTTGATGGAGGCGCGCGCCCTCGGCCGCCGCCTCGGGGTCGAACCGCTGGCGATCCCGGTGGCGACGGGAATCCTGCATCAGCACCGCGGCGAGGAAGCGGCTGCCCGCGAGCAGCTCGAGCGCGCGCTGGGCGCGGCGCGGCGTGCGAACGACCACGATCAGGCGTACCAGGCCCTGGAGCACCTGGTCCGGCTCGACCTGGACGGGGGCGATCTCGCCGCGGCGAGCGCGCGCGGCCGCGAGTTGCTCGCCATCGCCGAGCGGCTGCGCGAGGGCAGCGAAGCGCCCTTCGCTCGCGCGCTGCTCGCGCTGGCGGCCTACGATCCCGGAGACGCCAGCGCCGTGGCGAGCTTCGATGGAGCGGCCGACGCGCTCGGACAGGTCGACGCGAAGTTCCGCCTCGCCTGGGCACTGACCCGCACGGCGGAGCGCGATCTCGCGGGGGGCGAGCCCGCCCGGGCGCGGGGGCGGGCGGCGGCCGCCCTGGACCTGGCCCTCGCGGTACGGCGGCCGAGCGAAGCCACCTTGGCCCGCACGCTGCTCGTCCGCGCCGCCGAGGCGCTCGGCGACGGTGCGGGCGCCAGACGGCAGCGGGAGGCGTTGCGGCGCGAGCGACCGGACGCGGTGTCGGCCGTGGCGCGCCGAGGGCTCGACCTGATCGCCCCCCTGAAGGAGACACGTGCATGCCACTGATCGTGGTAGAGCGGGACTACGACCCGCCGTTGACACCCGCGGACTTCGCGACCCTGATCTCCCGACCCGACCCGTGCCTCAGCGTGCGGGGCGTGTCGCTCGTGCAGAGCTTCCTCTCGACCGACGGGCGTCGGGGCGTGTGCGTCTTCGAGGCGCCCGACGCCGAAGCGGTGCGGGAAGGCAACCGCGAGGCGGGCCTCCCGTTCCGGCGGGTCTGGGCGGCGGCGCTGCACGAGCCCGCGGCGTGACGGACGGGAGCAGCCGCGAGCCGCCCCGCCCGTCGTACGCCGCCCTCAGGACTCGATCTCCAGCGTCGCGTCGATGCGGATCGGGCGCGACACGTTGAAGTAGTTTGGCGAGGTGGCGACCACCGTACGGTGGATCTCCTCGAACTGTGCAGGCGTGCCGCTGCCCTTCAGACGAACGGTGTACTGCAGCGCCTCGTAGCCCGCGGGCACGGCAGGGTCGATTCCCAGGAAGCCCCGCAGGTCGAGCTCGCCTTGCGTCTCGACCTCCACGCGCTCGAGCGTGATGCCGCGCACCGCGGCGCCGACCACGTAGCCGACCATCACGCAGGCATTGAGTGCGCTCATCAGCAGCTCCTGGGGGTTGGCGGCGGTGTTCGTGCCCAGCAGCTCGACGGGTTCGTCGGCGTCGATCTCGAAGCGACGCCGCACCTCCTGCCCGCCGATGCGGTACGACTCGACGGTGGTGCGGCTGCGGGTCTGGCCCTGCCACGCGGACGTGACATGGAACTGCACCATGCCCTTGCCGGGATCCGCGGCAATGTCGCGGATGACGGTCTGCAGCGCATCGACGTCGATGCCGTTGGTCTTCGGGTGCATCGTATGCATGGTCATGGTCTCCCTTCCGTTGGTGGTGCGGTCAGCAGAACGATGGGGCGACGGCTTCGATGCGGCGGCGGTGCGCCGGGCCGAGCCGCTCGAGAGCGTCCAGGAACCGGGGATGCGTCATCCCGGAGCCGAGATAGGTCCAGCGGTTCGCACGCTGCTGGTGCGCGAAGAAGGCCTCCCGCTCGGCGTCGGTCAGGACACGGCCGGTCGCCCGCTCGAGCGCCTCCCGGTCGAGGGTGACCTGCGTGGCCAGGCCGTCGTCCAGGAAGCTCCCGATGGCCAAGTACTCCTCCACCGCGCCGGCGATCTCGTCGCCGCGGCAGCCGGCGGCGATGCTCTCGACCATGAGGGTGTCGAGCTTCGCGTGCTGCGCTTCCTCCATCCAGTGGTGACGCAGCAGGCTCTTGAAGCGCGGCTCGAGCGCGGCGTCGTCCTGCACGCACTCGAGCCAGTGCCGCTGCGTCATCCACTCGATCTGGAGGATGGCGAGCGCCACCGCGAGGGGGTGGTGCGCCAGCACGCTGCGGGCGACGTCCGGCGCCGGGCCGATCGTGGCGCACGGCGTCCCGAAGCCGCCCTCGAAACACTCGCGGAAGCGCTTGAAGAGGTGGATGTGCTTGGCCTCCTCGCCCGCAAAGGCGAGGAGCGCCCGCACCTGCGCCGCGTCGCCGTGGAGGTGCGGGCGGGCGTGATCCAGGACGAACGGGAGGATGAATTCCTCCACCAGGCCAAAGATGTTGAGGTAGGTGTGGCCCCGGATCTGGTTGAGGGTCCGCCGTTCGGCGGACGTGAGGAACTCGAGTCCATCGACCTGCGCTAGCCCCTCGGGGAGGAAGCGCGTCGAAAAGTCGAGGCGCGCGTCGTCGCCCAGCAGATCCTCCACCCGCCAGCGCACCCGCTCCGAAGCCTCGAGCGCTCCTGCGTACGTATATGCGTGCTCCATCGGTCTCTCTCCCTTTCTGCGGCTCCGGCGGCCGCGACGTCATCGAGGACCGGGATAACCCCGGTCCCGTGGGAGAAACCGTTGGAACGAGCGTGGACATCGCGCCGGAACCGTGGAAAATCGGCCCGACAGCCCTTCCCATGCCGTTGGTGCTCGTAGAGCGGTCCTTCGACGGGCCGGTTGCGTTCGAGGACATCCAGGCCCTGGAGGATCGGGGCGCGTGGTGTCTCGACGCCCACGGCGTAGCGTTCGTGCGCACCTGGTTTTCCACCGACCGGACGCGCATGCTCTGCCTCTACGACGCGCCCGACGCGGAGGCCGTGCGGGCCGCCCAGGCGACGATCGGGATGCCGTTCGACCGCGTCTGGGCGGTGGGGGCGGCGAGCGCCCCCCCGACCTGACGAGGACGCGGCGCGCGCGTCAGCCGCCGACCAGGGGCAGCGAGAACTTCCCGCCCTGGACCGATGCCGGCGGGTCGGTGGGATTCGTGGCGCCGGGCCGCTCGAACGTCCCCGAGAACGAACCCTTGATCGTGTTGCCGTCGAAGGACTCGATCGTCACGCGAACGCCGTCGTCCGTCCCCCACCCCTTCATCGAGCGGAGCCCGCCCACCGCGTAGACGCCGCCGCAGGTCGCGGTCACCGGGAACGAGGACGAGGGGGACAGACCGGGAAACCCGCACGCGAGGGTGAGCGTCGAGATGGTGCGCCTCCCCTTGCTGCCGTTGAGGGACACCAGGCCCAAGCCGTTGGTCGACGCCGCAGCGCGGATGCCGCCCGCCCGGAAGCCCTTGCCGGCGATGCGGGCCTTGATGAACTTCTTCGCATGGGCGTCGCTGGCCACGGCGCCACCGAGCAGCACCACGGCGCATGCCGCTACCACAACCCGGTCGATTCGTCGCTGGATCACTCGCATTCCCCTTCCGGCCCGCATCGGTCGCGCGCGGGCAGGAAGCAGTCATGTCAGAAAGTAGAACGGCGAAACAGCAGTGTTTTACGCGGATGCCGTTCGTCCGGCCCGCCGCCGATCCGTTGACGGTACGCGGCGGGCGCGGGCGATCGTAACGGCCCCCGGCGGTGGCCGAGCGCCGCGCCGCGCGCTACAACGCCGCCGTGGGGCGGAGGCAGGCGGTGGCGCGGCGCAAATCCGCGGCCCGGCGGCGCCGGGCGCCGTCCGGGCGTGCCCCCTGGGCGCGGTGGCTGCGCCGGCTCGGCCTCGGTGTTGCCGGGTGCGCCGTGGCATCCGTCCTCGGCGTGGCGCTCTTCCGCTTCGTCGAGCCGCCGGTCACGCCCCTGATGGTGATCCGCCTGGCGGAGGGCCTCACCGCCTGGCGGTGGGTCGGCATCGACCATCGTCCGATCCCGCTCGCACGCGTCAACGCCGCCCTGCTCCGCGCGGTGATCGCCGCGGAGGATGCCGGCTTCTTCCGCCACCGCGGCGTCGACTGGGAGGCGCTGCGCAAGGCGCGCGCGTGGAACGCGCGTCACGCCCGGTCGGGTCGTATCCGCGGCGCCAGCACCATCACGATGCAGTGCGCACGGAACGTCTTCCTCTGGCAGGGCCGCACGTACGTCCGCAAGACGCTCGAGATCTGGTTCGCGGGGCTGATGGAACGCCTGTGGAGCAAGCGGCGCATCCTCGAGGTCTACCTGAACGTGATCGAGTGGGGCCCGGGCGTCTACGGCGCAGAAGCGGCGGCGCGCCGGGCCTTCGGGATCCCGGCGTCGCGTCTCGACGCCCGGCAAGCCGCGCTGTTGGCGGCCGTGCTGCCGAGCCCGCGGCGGTGGAGCGCCCGGGCGCCATCGCCATACGTCGCGCGGCGGGCCGCCATGATCGCGCGCCGGGCGGACCGCGTACGCCTGCCACGCCCGGGCGGCTGGTAGCCGGCGGGGTCCTCGTCAGCCGCCGAGTCGCGTCCCGGCGCGAATCCGCCGCTGATCCGGTCCGTCCTGCGCCACCTCGACGTCGCCCTCCACGACGACGCCGCCGTCGAACCGCACGTCGCCCCGCACCACGAAGCGGCGCGCGCCCACCAACGACGGCGCGCCCTCGGGGAAGCGGCCCCGCAAGTCGTTCACCTGCCGGTAGTATCTCGAGTCGAGGTCGACGACGAGGTCGCCCGGCACACGGCGCGACGACGGCACGATGCGGTGGTCGCCGGTGAGCTCGTAGGCGTCCGACCAGAGCGCCAGCAGGTCGCTCGTGGACTTGACGGGGGCGAACCGCGCGCGGGTCACGTGCAACGCCCGCGCCCCCTCGAACAGCGAGATGCCGGCGCCCATCGCCGTCTCGAGCTGGATGACCTGCGGCGACGATGGTTGATCGGGATCGACCGGCTTGCGGTTGACGATGAGCGGCAGCTCGACGACCCCACCCGTCCGATCGAGCACCGTCGCCAGCGCCCGCAGGTCGAGCCACAGCGTGTTGGTGTTGAAGTAGCGCCAGCGCTCGATGTCCTGAAAGCTCTCCAGCTCCTCGGGCGGGCACTGGCTGAACTCGCGCAACATGAGCCGCCCATCGCGCCGCCGCGCCACGTGGCCGCCTTTCTTGTCCGCCTCGGACCGATCGCACACTTCCATGACGAAGGGGACGCTCTCGGCTGCGATCCAGCCCAGGATCTCGGGCTCGAGCACGGCACCCAGGTTGTCGGAATTCGACACGAAGGCATACCGGATGCCCGCGTCGAGGAGGGCGCGCAGCAGACCCGAGGTCTGCAACGCCGCGTAGATGTCGCCATGGCCGGGCGGACACCACTCGTGCGCCGGATCGGCCGGCCAAGCGACCGGTGCGAGATCGGCGGCGAGAACGCGCGGGATCTTGTGCTGCAGGAAGTCGCCCGGGATCGGACCGGCGAGATCGGAATAACGGGCGAGCACGCGGGCCGAGTCCTCGCGGGTGCGGAAACTGTTCATCAAGACGAGCGGCAACGCGATGCCGTAGGCGCGCCGCAAGTGCAGCACCTGACGGACGATGATGTCGAGGAAAGTCAGCTCGTCCTTCACCGGCAACAGCGACTTGGCCTGCGACAGCCCCATGGTGGTGCCGAGGCCGCCGTTCAGCTTGAGCACCACGGCCCGACCGAGCGCGGCGAGGCCCGCGGCGCGATAGCGGCCGAGATCCGCGAGCTCCGCGACGTCGTCCGCCACCGTGATGTCGGCGGACGACACGGTACCCCGCTCGCCGCCGCGCAGCCGCCCGTAGGCGCGGCGGAAGGTCTCGGTCACCAGGTCGGGCTGGCCCGCGTCGGCCAGCTTGCGCGCGAACGGGGCGAACGGGTCGCTCGACATCCGCCCTCGGCTAGCGGATGGGCCCGGCCTCCACAAGCGCCTCGAACGCCACGCCGTCTCCGCCGCACGGACATCGCACGGTGCGCGCGGACACGCCCGTTGCGAACGCGCCCGACGCCGCCGCGGGCCCGTGCGGCGCCAGCACCAGTTCGCCCGCGACGATGTCCGCGCCGACACCCCGGTCGGCGTGCAGCACGCCGCGACTGCACGACGACGCGGCGAAGCTCGCGACTTCGGGCACCGCCAGCCACGTGCGTTGCCAGCCGGGGAAGTCCACCGGCACGACGGGGCGTGCGGCGGCGCCTGGACGCGACAGCCAGACGATGCCCTGCAACCACGGCCGCGACCCGGCAGGCGTGGCGGCGAGAAACGTCGCCGCCGTCTCCGCCGCCAACACCACCACCTCGCACTGCACACGGTCGACCAGCTCCCAGGCGGCTCGGGCCGCCGCCTCGGTGTCGGCCGTGCCGAGGGGCACGTCGAGCGCCCCGATGGCCTCGTTGACGTCGCCCAGCAGGAGCGCGCCGGGTGTCAGCAGCGCGCCCGGCAGCGTGTTCGCGACCCGCATGCCCGGCCGCACGCCGAGCCGACCGAGTACGCGGGCGCCGGCCGCGATCTCGGCCTGCAGATCGGTCGCCGACCAGACCAGCAGGAGGAGATCCCCGCCCGAGCCGGTGACGCCCACCCGCACGGGGGGGTCGGCGGTCGGGAAGCGACGGTGGCCGAAGGGCGGATGCGCGGCCTGGTCGGCGAGCAGGTCGGCGCGACGAAGCGGAACGGTGGGCATGTGACCCCCGTCTAGCGCACTCGCCCCCTGGGACGCACGCCCGTCATCGGGGCTGGCGCGAAGCCGGCGACCATGGTGTGATCCTCCCATGCGCGCCTTCTGCCTGTGCCTCCTGCTGGGGACCGCCGGGGTGGCCCTCGCCGTCTGCCCGAACGGCATCGTCGAGGCGCCCGAGACGTGCGACGACGGCAACGCGGTGGCGGGCGACGGATGCTCGCCGCTGTGCCTGCTCGAGGTGCCGAACCTGCCCCCTTCGTGCGCCGGCGCCTTCCTGACGCCGGACGCGCTCTGGCCCCCGAATCACAAGCTGGTCCCGATCGCGGTCCGCGGCATCGTCGATCCGGAGGACGATCCCATCGCCGTCACCGTCACGGGCATCGCGCAGGACGAGCCGGTCGACGACACCGGCGACGGCACCGGCTGCCCCGACGCGACGGGCATCGGCACGGGCGCTGCCGCGGTCCGCGCCGAGCGCAGCGGCGGCGGGGACGGCCGCGTCTACCACGTCGCCTTCCGGGCCAGCGATCCCGGCGGCGCCTTCTGCGACGGCGCGGCGACGGTCTGCGTGCGCCACGACAACGGCCGGCGCACGGTGTGCGGGGACCAGGGGCCCCTGTACGACTCCACCGCCGGCGTCTGCGGAAGCGACGACGGTGACGACGGGGACCACGGCGGCGACTCCGACGACGACTGCTACGCACCGTGCCTCCCGCTGCCGCCACCGCCGAGCGGCGGCGTGTGCGAGGACGCGCCGGTCCCACGCCGTCTCGCGCGCCGCCTCGCGCGGGCCCAGCGTCAGATGGCGCGCGCGCAGGAGGCGCCGCCGCGGGTGCAGCGCCGCCTCCTGCGGCGGGCGAACGCCACGCTGGCACGCGTCGAGCGGTTCGTCACCGCCCGGCTGGCAGGCTCCTGCGGAGCCGCGTACGGCCGCGCACTCGACCATGCCGCGCGCTGCGGGCAGTGCCTCGACACGGCCCGCGCCGCCGACTGAGCGTTGTGCACCATTCTCCTCCGGCTCGCGCCCGACGGCGCAGAGCCCGTCCTGCTGGCCGCGAATCGCGACGAGTTCCGCGACCGCCCGGCCGACGATCCCCACGCGATCGCGCCGGGCGTCTTCGCCGGCCGTGATCGCCTCGCGGGCGGCACCTGGCTGGCGGTCGCGGCCGGCGGGCTCGCCGCGCTGACCAACGTGACGGCGCCTCGCCGGCCCGACGCGCAGAGTCGCGGCGACCTGCCGCTTGCGGCATTGGGCGGTCGGCTCCCCGCCGATTTCGCGCCGTACAACCCCTTCAACCTGCTGATAGTCGATGCGCGGGGCGCGCGGCTCTTCATCCGCGACCCGGACGGCCGGTCCCGCGGCCCGATCGTGCTCGGCCCCGGCGACCACGTGGTGACGAACGAGCCCTTCGATGCTGCCGCCGGCCCACGATCTCGCCATGCGACCCAGCTGATCGCCGCCGGGGCGCCGGACTTCGACCTTCTCGCCAGCCACGGCGTCCACGGCGACGACGGGCTCTGCCACCACGGGGACGCCTACGGGACCGTGTCGTCCACGGTGGTGGCGCTCGATCGCTCGCTGCGCGTCGCGCGCTACCTCCACCGCCCGGGCCTGCCGTGCCGCACGCCGACGCGTGATCTCACCGCCGCGGCCCGAGCAGCAACCGTCGGCTGACCCGTCAACCGGGCAGTGCCGGCCCGGCGGGGTTGGCCGGGAGGTGGTCGAACCGGCCTGCCGGCCGGCGCGACCGATACGCCTCCACGATCGGGGCCAGTTCTGCGGGCGTCGCGCCGTGGAGAATCACGCCGTCGGCGCCGAGGTCGAGCTGGCCGACGATCTTGTCTACGCACCGCGCCGGAGAGCCGGTCGCGGCGGCCGCCAGCCACTCGGCGGGGATGAGCCGGGCCAGGTGTTCCAACTGTTCGGCGGTCGCTTTCTCGTCGATGGCGCCCCGGAAGCTGGTAAAGACGTCGTCGCTGCGCAGTCGCGCCAGCACGGCCGGGTCCCACCGGTTGGTCTTCACCATGAGGTCGCCGTAACCCTGCAGGTACGTGGCGAGCCGGCCGACGGTCTTCTTGAGCTGCAACGCCGGCGCGAGGTGGTCACCGACGGTGGCGAAGCACGACCAGACCCGCACCGACGCCGGGTCCCGCCCGGCCTCCTCGGCGGCGCGCTTCACCGTGCCGACGCAGCGGGCCAGCGTCTCGTCCGAGAAGAACGTGTGCAGGACCACCGCGTCGAAGGCGCGGCCGCCGAGCCGCAGCGACGCGGGCACGAACGCGGTCAGCAGCAGCGGGATGTCCTCGTGCAGCTCGGCGTCGAGGTGCAGGAACGGGAAGCGGCCGGCGGGGCCATCGTGGCCGACGACGAACTCGCCCCGCCACAGCCGCCGCATCAACCCGGCGAAGTCCTCCATGGCGGCCGTGGTGAGACGCGGCATGCCGAAGAGATCGAAGAGCGTCCCGATGCCCCGGCCGAGCCCGAGTGCGAAGCGCCCGCCGGTGAGCCGGTGCATGGTCATGGCGAACGACGCCGTGATGATGGGGTGACGGGTGTTCTGGTTCGTCGCCGCGGTGGCAAGGCCGAGTCGCGACGACACCGCGCCCGCCGCCCCGGACAGCGTGCAGGCCTCCTTCACCTTCCAGCGCTCCGAGATGAAACACGACCCGAGGCCCATCGCCTCGGCGTCGCGCACCTCGTCGACCAGCGCCCGCGGCGACGGCGCCCCGCCGGCCAGCGTATAGAACCCGAGCTCGCGCAGCGGCTCCATGCCATCACCCGCTGCGACGCGGGAGGCGCAGCAAGGCGTCGGTCGCCTGCCCGTAATGCTGGTAGGCGCCCCAGGTGGACCCCTGGTGCAGGATGCGCCGGCGCGCCGCCTGCAGGGCCTCGCCCAGCATCGCGGGGCGCGCCACCGGCGGCGGCGACGCCCGCCGCTGCCGGCTCCGCCGGGCCGGCCGCGATCGAACCGTCTCCTCGACGACCGGCACCCCCGCCAGGGCCATGGTGTAGAAGGTGGTCGCGAACGCGACCGCCAGGTCGTCCTGCACGGGCCAGCCCGCCCCGATGTAGTTCTGCACGCCGCGCTCGAAGAATGCTTCGGCGATGCCGGCCATCTGGCGGTTGGTCTCGCCCGCCGTCAACGGCACGCCGGGGTTCACCACCGACGAAAAGCAGGCGTTCGCGAACACCACGCGCGGCACGCGGCGGGCGCGGAAGATCTCCCGCGATCCGAGATAGCGGTCCTGACCGAACACCCAGCCGCCGCACGCCGGCCGCTCGGCGTCGAAGACGCCGTGCCCGGCGTAGTGGATGACGTCGAAGCCCCCGTCCAGGATGAGGCCCAGGATGTCGACGGGATCGCACTCCGCGTCCCCGATCCGGTCGACCACCTCGATGTCGAGGCCGAACCGGTGCTTGATCCGGCTCAGCGTCGCGGCGACCGCGCGCCCCTCCTCGCGGGCTCCCGGCAACTGGAACTCCGGCTCGGGCGCCGGATCGGCGACGACGAGCACGCGCAAGGCTTCGTTCAACTGCGGCGCGATACCCGGCGCCGGCGACAGCAGCGTGCGGAACTGCCGGGCCAACGCCCGGTCCGGGCCCAACGCGGCGTGGTCGCCGCGCGACGTCGGGACGCACGCCATCTCCCAGGGGATGGCCGCGGTGCTGCGGTCGAGGATCAGCGTGACCGCCCGGTCGGTATCGAGGTGGTCGACGAAATCGTCCGGCAGGAGCGTCGTCGCGAGCAGGCGCCCCAACCGCTGTTGCTCCCGCGGGCCCGTCGACGCCATTAGGCGCTCGGCCACGCCGTCGGGAAAGAACGACTGGATCTCCACGTCGCGCGTGGGAACGACCGCCTTCTCCGTCAGCGCGGAGAACCGGAAGAGATCGCCGTCGCGCTCGACGGTGATGCGCGGGCCGAACGGGCGCGGCGCCTCCGCCATGTCGCGCACGGCCGCCCGCCGACGGGCGCTGGGATGCCGGCGCGCCCGCACCGCCAGCGTCACCCCGGCGATGGCGCTCTCGGCCTGCATCCGCGAGACCATCTCGTGGAGGCGGCGCCAACGGCTCTGGTCGAGCTCGATCAGGGTGACCCGGTCGAACCGCTTGGATGGTCCGAGGCGCTGGAGCGCCTCGGCGATGCCGGCCAGCGTCCCCCGCAGCGCGTGGTCCTCGCTCAGGTTCCCCGCACCGGCGCCGATCAGCACCGTCGCCAGCTCGTGCATGCCGAGTGCCGCGACACCCGTCGTGACGTGCATCATGAGGTAGCGCAGGTCGTCCCGGGTGAAACGGCCCTCGGGTCCCATGCCGGCCAACACCACCACGCGCGGGGCGATGCCATGCCGTTCGGCCGGCGCGAAGAACAATTGCCCCAGCTCTCCGCCGGCCATGCCGGACGCGATGGCCTCCGCGAAGAACCCCCCGAAGGCCGTGTCGAGTGCGCCGAGGGCGCTGGCTCGCACCGGGTTGACCCCGAGGTACTGACCGACCGCGAGCACCGGCGTCGGGACGCGGGTCGCGTCGCCCCAGACTACGTCGATCGCGAGGCGGCGCGGCGGGGTCATGGTACGTCCCCGCTCCGCCTCCACCTCGTCGCGCACCTTCGGCGCCTCGCTCGGCACCCGCGCTTCGCCGAGGGCGGCGCGCAACAGCACCTCCTCCGCCACGCGCTGCTGCTCGGGGTCGATCTCGTGCGCCTGGGCCTGTTTCGCCAACGTCTCCAACGCGACGGCCGTGCGGTGTTCCGTCACGGGGCGATACCACCGTCCGCCCGCGGGCAGCGCCGCCCGGGCCGCCGGCGGTCGCTGCGGCAAGAGCGCCGTCGCGCCGCGCTCGAGGATCTCCTCCACGGCGTCGAGCACGGCGTCGTGCTTCGGAAGACCGCCGTGGTCGGCGTCGGCGAACCAGGTGGGCACCCGCTCGAGACGGCCCAGCTCGTGGGTCACCCGGCCGTCGCCGTCGAGCGTCTCGCGGTAGCGGAACTCGCCGGGTGCGAGCACCTCCAGGCCGCAGAGCGTCCGGCGGTTGCATCCCGCGATGTAGGTGAGCCACGCCGGGTCCATGGTGTCCGGGTCCTCGAGGCCGGCGTGGAACTCGCGCGCCCGCTCGAGGTGACGTGCGTTCACCGGGAAGCGGCCCCACGTCTCCCGGCGGTAGAGCGCCTGCGCGTCCGCGGGCAGCCGGCGCGGGGCGGGCAGCATGCAGTAGCTGCCGAGGAAGGTCGCGATGACGTCGACGACCTCGGCCAGGCTGTGGCGCAGGTCGAGCTTCGACAACCAGTAGACGAGCTTCTCGACACCGGTCAGCACCTGTGGGATGGCGAACGACCCGAAGTTCGGCGTGCCGAGCATCACCAGGCGGCCGCCCTGCGTGCCGTCGCCACGCATCCGCTCCCACGGCCGCTTGTGGAGGCGGATGAAGCTGCGCGCCACCAGGCCGCCCATCGAGTGCGCGACCAGGTGGACCGGCGCTCCCTTGAAGGTGGTGCGGATGAAGGCCGCCAGCCCGTGCGCGGCGGAGTCGACGTCCTTCCGCCAATCGAAGGGGTACACCCCGACGTTCCACCGGGCACGCAGGCGGAGCACCGCCTTGGCGTAGGTGCGCTTGTCGATACCCGTCGGCACGATGATGACGCCGGGCTTCGCCTCGCGCTCGCCGTCGGGCTTGAGCCGCAGGTCCTCGAGCCGGCCGTTCGCGATCCGGAAGAGGTTCACCCAGATGACGTCCTGGTCGCGCGTTTCGACGCACGTCAGGTTCGAGCCCATGATGCCGGGCAGCAGCACCACGTTGCCGCGCACGGGCGCGCGAGAGCGCGTGGCGGCGGCGCGCTCGGCCAGCTCCTGCAGCTCGCCGAGCTCGTCCGCGCCGAAGTAGTCGCGCAGCGCGCGGTCGGACCGGGCGCCGCGCGTGCCGCCACGGGCCGGCCGGCGCAGCGCCCGTTCGAGCTCGTCCCATCCCGCGCCCGTGATGCGCGTCTGCTCCGTGTCCCTGGTCGTGGCCACCTGCCCTCCCCCTCGTGCGCGCCGTCAGCGGCGCTTCGGCCGCGGGCGCCCGGTGCGGCGTGTCCGCGACGATGTTTTCGCCCGCGCGCGCGGCTTCGCGCCGGTCGCCTTCTTCTTCGGAGCCGCTCGCTTGGGAACACGGCGCCGGGACGGCGCGCGCGCAGCCCCCGTCTTGGCGGCGGCACCGCGGCCCGTCCGCGCCGCCGTGGCCTTCTTCGGAGTCGCCCCACGCCGAGGCGTCCTTCGCGGGGCGGGCGCCCGCAATGCGCGCGCCGCCACATTGCGTTCGACCACCGTGGGGGTGATCTCGCCGGGTGCGTCCAGACCACGCCGGAACCGCGGGTCGGGCGCCTCCTCCGCCGTCGCGCCGGGGCGGCGCATCCCACGCAGTGGGCCCGCCGGCAGACGGCGCACGTCGAAGATCTGCTTGGCGCGGTCCCAGAACCGCAGCCGGTCCGCCAACCCGTTGAAGCCGCCGTTGATCAACCGCGTGATGCGCCGGAAGTCCTGCCGATCGGCGAGCGGGTTGAGGCCACGTTTCTTCCAGTAGAGGCCGGCGATCCGGAACGCGACCTCCTTGCTCGCGGCGAGCGCCGGACGCGCGATCAGGTCGAGCCCGAGCGCGTCGCCGAACACGCGGTAGTTGGCGCGTCCCGTCAGCTGGATCGGCCCGCGGCCCTTGAAGCGCTTGCCGTCGCCGGGCTGCGTGTTGCCGAGGCGCGCCGCCAACGACGTCGGCGGCTCGTAGCGACGCTGCGCCGCCGTCGGGCCCCAGAGTTCCTCCATGAACCGCAGCTCGCCCGATTCGTGCGCCAGCTGCGCCAGGAACGCGGCGGCGCGCGGCGGCGTGTCGATCGCGAACTCCTCGATGGCGCGCTGGAGGAAGGGCGCGTACTCGACGCTGCGCGCCTGCCCCACGCTCGGCATCACGCGCCGCAGCAGCGGGGCCGTGATGGTGACGCGCCGACCCGAGGGCGCCGGCGACACGACCGGCGACACCGGCGACGGTGGGGCCGGAGCCACCGGAGCCACCGGCGGCGGCGGCGCGACGGGCGCCGGCGCGACCGGGCCATCCGGCGCCGGCGTGTCGAGCAGACCGGCGCGCCCGAGCGTGGCGGGACCGGCGACGCCGTCGGGCTCCAGGTGGTACTCGCGCTGGAACGCGATGGTTGCGGCCTCGGTGCGGGGCCCGAAGATGCCGTCGGCGCGTCCACCGAGCAGTCCCCACTCGATGAGGGCGCGCTGCCAGCGCCGGACGTCCGGCCCCCTCATCCCCCGCCGCAGGATCCGCATCCGTGAACTCCTCCCTACCCTCGGCGCGTCTAGCACAGCCCGCCGGCGGCGAGAATAGCGGCTCCGTCAGACGAGCTGCCGCAACCGGTCGTGGATGCCGCGCAGCGCGCGCTGCCGCTCGGGGTCCGTGACGTGCTTCAGGCTCCGCTCCAGATCCGGGAGCGTGCTCGCGAGACGCCACGGCGAGAGGTTCCGCGAGCGGACGATCTCGTCGCAGAGCGCCGCCGCCGCCGTCGGATCGCCGGCGTCGAAGGCGGCGCCGAGCAGCGTCGGCCGCACCCACGGATGCTCGGGCTCGCGCGCCAGCGCGCGCCGGCAGGCGTGGACGACCACGTGCGCCACGGCGACCGCGCGCTCCGTGTCGCCGGGGTCGCCTCGCTCGCGGTACAGGCGCGGCAGGTTGCTCGACGGATAGAAGTCGTTCAGGTCGAGCTGCATGCCACGCTCGTAGTGCGCGATCGCCTCGGCCAGGTAGCGCGCGCGATCGGCGGGATCGGTGGCCTCGTCGTAGAGTTCCTTGAAGCGCCCGCCGAGCAGCCCCTCCCGTTCCGCGGTCGGACCGGCGGTGGCGATCAGCGCATCCAGGGCGCCGATCGCCGTCAGGTGATCCCCCGTCTTCGAGCGCGCCAGCGTCTCGAGCTCGATCACCTCGGGCGCGCCGCGCACCTCCGCCGGGAGGCGCGGCACGAGTTCCAGGATGGCGTCCCAGGCCCCGCAGTCCTCCAGCATCCGCAGCAGCGTATGGGCGACCGGCGCCGATATCGGGCCGCTCGTGTGTTCCGCGATGAGCGCGAGCGCGCGCGGCAGCCGCTCGGCGCGCGGCGCGAGCCGCACGGCGGCGCTCTGGCCCTGCAACGCCCGGAGCGCGTCGAAGTGCGCGCGGATCACACCCGCCCGCGACGGGTCCACCGCGCCGAAGTACCCGGGCAGCAACTCGAACATGGGCGACGTGCCCTGCGCGAGCGGCCCGACACCCTGGGCGATCGCCGCACGGATGGCGGCCGCCGTCTCCTCGCTCACCACCCCCTCGGGCAGCGGATACCGCACGGTCCGCATCTGGGCGACGTCGAACAAGGGCCGCGACCACTCCGCGGCGAGCAGCACGCAGCCGCGCGGCTTGCAGGCATGCCGGATGCCGACCTCGTAGTAGACGTTGCCGTTCGGGATCGTCATGTCGGCCAGGACCAGGTCGGAAAAATACAGGCGCTCGATCATCTCGTGGACGATCAATGCTCCCACGTCCTGGTCGGCGCGCACCGGGTCGTACCCCAGCGCGACGATCGCGGGGCACAAGGCGCGATCCCACAGCGTGTCGAAGTCGATTTCGCCCGGCCCCTGCCCCGGAAGCGCGTCGGTCTTCTTCCTGCCGTAGGGCATCACCATGAAGCACACGGGTTTGGGCATCGCAGCCTCCTCCTGTGGTCACCGCGACGGCGCGACCGGCCACAACGCCGCCGTGTCGAGCACCTCCACACGCCCCCCGCGGCGCCGCACCTCGTCGATCATGCGCCGGGTGCCGCCGGGACCATCGCCGGCACTGCCGTCCCAGAGGCACAGGAAGCGCAGCCCGGGGGCGCCGAGGGCGAGGGCCCGGTCGAGCAACCAGGCGTTGCACCGCTCGAACGGGTCGACGCCCGGCGGCGTGGGGCCCAGCTCGCGGGGCATCTCGCGCACCCGGACCGCGGGGTGCTTCCGCAGCGCGTCGAAGCGCGCCGCCCAGCGATCCGGTGTGGCGGCCGGCGGCTTGGGGAACGCGACGGACGTGCGGAGAAACGTCGCCGCGTCGAACGGCAGCAGCAGCTCCAGCGCCCCGCCGCGCGCCAGCAGCGCCTCGGCAAAGAGGATGTCGCCGCCGCAGGAGCCCTCGCAGAGGCCGAGGTCGTCCGCCCCGGCGCCGAGCGCGTCGAGCGCCGCCGCGATCCCCCGTGCCGCCGCCGGCTCGGCCGCCGGCGGAAACCGCGGCGCCGGGCGGTCGGCCGCGTCGATC
This sequence comes from uncultured delta proteobacterium, assembly GCA_963851365.1. Lineage (GTDB taxonomy): Bacteria > Desulfobacterota > Binatia > DP-6 > DP-6 > CAVQLX01. The sequence goes on from CAWKPA010000010.1 coordinate 79,090, forward strand.
ATGTGTCCGCTGAACAGGAGCGCGCGCGACGGCTCGGGCATCGGCCGCTCAGCCCCGCGGCAGGCCCAGTCCCTGCTGCGCGATCAGGTTGCGCAGCACTTCCGACGTGCCGGACGAGATCGTCACCGAGCGCGAATAGAGGTAGCGCTCGAGCCAGTCGCCCCGGTCGAGCGCGTGCGGCTCGCCCATGCCGAGTTGCGCGTGGGGGCCCGCGAGCTGCATCGACAGCTCGCACGCGCGCTGCTGGATCTCGCTGCCGAAGAGCTTTTGCAGTGCGGCGTCGGTGCCGGCGTCGCCGCCGTCGAGATTCGGGAGGAGGCGGAGCGTATGCGCGCCGAACACTTCGGACTCGATGTACGCTTGCGCCACCTGGTCGCGCAGCGCGCCGAGGTCACGGCGCCCGACGCCGCCGTCGCGCATCCGGCGGTAGAGGTCGGCGAGCGCCAGCGCGCCGTTCTGCAGCCGGATCTTGAAGTCGAAGGCCCACAGCGTGCCGCGCTCGTGTGCCAGCGCGGCGCGGATCAACGGCCAGCCCGCGTTCACCGGCCCGATGGTATCCTCGACCGGCACGCGGACGTTGTCGAGGAACACCTCGTTGAACTCGCGCCGCCCGCTGATCTGCACCAGCGGCCGCCAGGTGACGCCCGGCGCGCGCATGTCGACCGCGATGCAGCTGATGCCCTTGTGCCGCGGCGCCGCCGGATCGGTGCGCACCAGCACGAGGAGCCAGTCGGCGAAGTGCGCCTTGCTGGACCAGACCTTCTGCCCGTTCACCACCCAGTGGTCGCCGTCGCGCTCGGCGCGGCAGCGCAGCGACGCGAGATCGGAGCCGGCGTTGGGTTCGGAGAAGCCGAGGCACCAGACGTCGGCGGCCGGCAGGATGCGCGGCAGCCAGCGCCGCTGCTGCGCCGGCGTGGCGGCGTGGATCAGCACCGAGCCGACGATGTTGACCGCGACGGCGTCGAGGATCTCCGGCGCGCGGGCACGCGCCATCTCCTCGGTGAAGATGATCTGCTGCTTCAGCGTGGCGCCGCGCCCGCCGTGGGCGCGCGGCCACTGGATGCCGACCCAGCCGCCGGCGGCGAGCGTCCGTTGCCAGGCGCGCTGGTACTCGCGGCGCGCGTCCTCGTCCTCCGGCGGCGGCGTGCGGGGCAGGTGCTCGGCCAGCCACTCCCGCAGCTCGGCACGGAACGACTCTTCCTCGGCGGTGTAGCGCAGACCGAACATGCGTTGCGACGTGTAGCAGAGCCGCGTCGGACGGGTCGAGGGGACCGGGCGTGCGCTCGGCGGTCGACCCTCGCGCCCCTGGAGCCAGCGACCCGGAACGGTGATGGGTGCCCACCGCGCGGCGCCCCGTCATCGCGCCTCCCGGCAGGGCCCGATGTCACCGGCGGCGTCGAGCGCCGCGATGTTGCTTCGTGCCTTCGCGTAGTCCGGCCGCAGGCGGAGCGCCTCGTCGTATGCGGCACGCGCCTCCGCCGCGCAGCCCGCGCGTTGCCACTCGTACCCGAGGTTGTTGAAGGCACGGGCGTTGCCCGGACCGAGGCGCGCCGCCGCCGACCAGAGCGCGACCCCGCTGCGATAGTCCCGATTGCGCCGGACCGTCAGCGTCGCGAGGGCCGTCACGAGCATGGCCGCAACCGCCACGCTCGCGAGGGGCCGGCGCGCCGCGGCAGCAGCGAGGGCGAGCCCGAGCAGGAGGAACGGCCCGAGCGCCGCCAGGTACAGCTGGCGCTCGTTCGCCACGTCCGCCCGCGCCACGACCGAGTTGGTCGGAAGGAGCTGCAGGACGAGCCAGCAGGCGGCGAAGGCGGCAGCGGGCCGCCGGCGCAGGGAGGCGATGGCTGCCCCGGTCACGCCCACGAGCGCGAGGCCCCCCATGGCGAGTCCCGGCGTCCACCCGGCGGGAACCGGCAGCGCAGGATCGATGCTGAGCCGCCAGGGCACGAGCAGGCGGGAGAGCAGGTACCCGATCGCCGCCACCTGGCTCGGCAGGTTCTCGAGCGGCCCGCGGAGCGCCAGCCCGTAGGCGATCAGCTCGCGGTAGCGCGGATTGGCCACCACCAGACCGAGCGCGACGAGCGCCAGCGCCGCCGCGGGGGCGAGCGCCCGCAGCGTGGCGCCGAGCGGGCGGCCGCGCGCGACGTCCACCAGCACCACGGCCGCCGGCCAGGTGAAGGCCGCTTCCTTCGATCCGAGCGCCAGGACGAAGGCCCCGAAGGCCCCCCGGCGCCGGCCGTGCCGCCACAACAGGAGCCCGACGAGATACGCGCAGGCCATCAGCGACGACGACCGCCCGCTCACGTAGGTGACCGCTTCGGTCTGCACCGGATGCAGCCCAAAGAGCGCGGCGGCGGCGAGGGCGGCGCCGGGAGGCGCGACGGAGACCACGAGTCGGCGAACCAACACCGTGTTGAGCGCGTGGACCGTGACGTTGACGGCGCGAAAGCCGAGCGGCGCCGGATCGAGCGCCCAATTGAGCGCGTAGGTGAGGTGCAGCACCGGACGCACGCCCGTCGGTACGGCTGCGGCCCAGGCGGACAGGGAATGCACGCGCCGGTTGCCGACGATGACCGCGTGGTCGTCCCACTGGAACGGCCCGGCGAGCGCGGGCGCGTACACGGCGACGACGGCAGCCGCGAGGAGGGCGTCGGGATGTGCCCACCAGCGGCCGCCGGGCCGGCGCACGATCAGGGTGGCGTCCTCGTCGTGGCGGTCATCCCGGACATGAGAAGTCGAACCCGGGTTGACACGGTCGCGCGGTCGTCGTGGTCGTCGTGGTCGTGACGCAGACGAACGTCACCTCCGCCTCCGCATCGTCGGCCTGGAACTCGAACTCGTCCTTCTGGCCGGTCTGGCAACCGAGGGGGGTGAAGTAGATGAGGGGGCTGTCGAAGTAGTAGGCCGCCTGGTCGAAGTGGAAGAGCGTTTCGCCGTCGAAGCGCTCGCCCACCAGGGACCCGCCGAGGTCGCTGAAGAACCCCCGGCTGACGAAGGTCTGGCCGTAGCAGGCGTTGTTGTGGACCTGCACGGCGACGTTCTCGCCCTCGCGCACCTCGAGGGAGATCGACTCGCCCGCCCGGGCCACCTGTCCCCTGGCTTCGGCGGCCACGTCGCCCTTGGTGATCTGCTGGCAGTAGCGGCCCTTGTGGTTGGCGACGCAGCCGAGTACCGGGAAGGTGAACTCGTCCACCACCGCGAGAATCCGGCGGCGGACGGTGGCCGCCTCGTTGTCGCAGCAGCCCTCGTCGACCTTCTTCTGGCAGGTCGAGCCTGGATACGAGATGGCGCCCTTGATGGACGCGTCGCCCCGCTCGCCGGTCTGGATGAAACCGTCGTAATCCAGACAGGCCACCTGTTCGGCGGCCGGATCGAAGTTGGGGTAGGTGCCGAGATCGCCATTCACCTTGGGCGGGAACTGCGCCGGATCGGGGTTGAGCGCGTTGGTCTCGAAGGACGCCGCCTGTCCAATCCCTGCCGGGATCGCCCCCGCGTGGCACGAGGGCGGATCGTCGGCGGGATCGACGTCCATCCTGCACGCGCCCTGCGTCACGATGTCCAGGCGGATCGGGGGCGGCACGTCGACCACGCCGCCCAGCTCGACCAGGAAGAAGCGGGCGACCGGCACGTCGCGGTTCGAAGGATGGAACAGCGTCCCCTCGAGCGCCGAGCCGGCGGGCACGTCGAGCTGCAGGAGGCCGGTGGGGTCGATACGCACGCGCTGATCGCCGAGCTGCGCGATCCAGCCGCCCGCGGGCTTGGGTTCACCCGACACCGCCGAGCCGTCGTCGGCGACCGTCAGCCCCTGAGCCTCGAGGTCGCCGCGCTTGTCGATGACGTCCTGGCGGGCGGCCGCGGGGAACTGGATGCTCTTGGTGGTGGCCACGACGGTGCTGAGCGGGCCCGCCAGGCCGGCGCCCACCAGAAGCACGTAACGCGTGTCCACGAAGTCGCTGAAGGTTTGACAGTCCGATCTTCCCTCCGCCGCGGCGAAGGCGCCCTCGAGCGCGCCGGTGGCTGCGGCGAGCTCATTGCCCAGCGCCGGCATGTCGTAGTCGCGCCGGCCTCGCGCCCGGGCCAGCATGAAGCGCTCCCCCACCGCACCCGCCGCCTTGAGCTTGGCCGCAGCGCAGCGCGAGCGGCGCCGCTCGGGCCGCAGCCGGCTTGCCACCTCCTCGACGATGGCCTGGGCACCCGCCAGCACGAGGGCGTTGGACGGATCGATCAGACAAGTCCCGCGGCCATCCACCTTGCGCAGGGCTCGCACGAACTTCTTGAGGGGCAGCCGCGAGCACGCCCGGGGCGGCCGGCGGCCGCGCGCGGCGGCCGCCGCCTGACACCGGAGTCCCGACGAGACGGCGCGCGCGGCGTTGGTGAGAGCCGCATCGGCGCAGGTGGCGGCGTCGGCCGGCGGTCGGGATTGTCGCGCGGCGGCAGGCGCGGCGAGTGGCGCAAGGAAGGCGGCGAGCAGGAGCGCGATTCTCGAACCAAGCATGCGCCCCCCTATCCCAGTCGCAGCATGAGATGAAGCCGTAACGACGCGACCCTCCCGGGTCGTCGGCCTCCCGGACCTCCGCGGTGGCCCCGCTCCGCCGCGCCGGCTATGAAGCGTCGCCGTGCGCCCGTTGGTCCTGCACGCTTTCGACGGAACGACCGTGCCACCGGGCGGCGCGCTTGGTGTCCGCGTCGCGCGCGAGGGCGCGCGTCTCGCCCTCCGCTGGAGCCTCGACGGGCCGGCGGGCGCATGGAGCGTGCCGGCGCCTGGCGCCGCCCCCGCGCGGCGCGACCGCCTGTGGGAGACAACGTGCTTCGAGGTCTTCCTGGCCCCGGCCGGCCAGCCCGCATACTGGGAAGTGAACATGTCCCCGGCCGGCGACTGGAACGTCTATCGCTTCGACGGCGAGCGCACCGGCATGCGTGAGGAACCGCGTGTCCGCCCGCCGGCGCTCGACGCGTCGACGGATGCGGCCGGGCGGTTCACGCTCGCGGCCAGCCTGGACCTCACGCCGATCGCCACACTGGCGACCGCGCCGCTCGACGCCGGGGTCGCCGCGGTGCTCGCGACGACCTCGGGCGTGTGCTCCTACTGGGCGGTGCGCCACACGCGGCCCCACCCGGACTTCCACGCCCGTGACGGCTTCGTCGTCCGGCTCGACCCGTGAGCGCCGCTACCGCGGCGCCGGGGATGGGGCGGCGCCGGCGCGGTGGAAGCACATCGCCGGCGGCAGGTCGCCCGGGTCGCCGGCGCCGCGGCGCGACCAACACGCCGCCGCCGGATACGGGCCGCCGCGCTCGATGAACGCCCAGCCGCCGTCGGCCATGCACTGGACGTAGGCCTCCACGCCGGTGGTCTTGGCGCGGCAGGCGTCGACGGCCGCGAGCCGCCGCGTGCCGTACTCGCCGACCTCCTGCACCTCCTGGAGCTGCGGGATCGACGGTACCGGCACGCGACCGCCGCAGCCCAGGCCGGCGACGACGAGAGCAGACGCGAAGGCGGCGGCGAGACGGACGGCGTGCGGCACGCGTCTCCCTAGCCCCTCGCCGCCCCGCGCTCAACCATCGCCAGCGCCCACCGCCGGGCCGAGGACGAAGGCGTCCTCGGGACCGCGCATGCCGGGGGCGAGGCGCGACGCCAGCCGCGGGCCGTAGAAACGGAGGCAATTGCCCGCGAGCAGCTTCGCCAGGTGTTCGCGGTCCCAGTCGCGCGCCCGGGCCACGTTCCGCACGCAGTCGGTGACGACGCCGTCCCAGTGGCCGTAGTCGGCGCTGAAGCACGCCAGATTCTCGCCCATCTCGCCGAGCGCCTCGCGCAGGTAGGCGGGCGCCGGGTCGTCGGACTCGAAGCTGACGAACACCTGCCCGCGGCGGAAGAAGTCCACCGGGTCGTGATCGAGCGCCCGGTGCTCGAACAGGAACGCGTCGCGATCCGCGGCCGGCGTCTCCCGCGAACGCGCCCGCGCGAGACGGGCGGCCTGGCGCAGCTTGTGGAAGGGGCGCCGCTTGCCGTCGGCGCCCAGTCGCTCGCGCAGCAGCTCGCGCGCGAACTGGCGGCGCGAGATCCGAATGGCGGGATCGAAGTCGCGGATGCGCTTCTCCCAATGCTCGTGGAATGCGTGCACGAGGTCGGGCAGCCAGCCGCAGCCCGCCTCGAGAAAGCCCATGCGAATGGTGGGGAACAGGTCGAAGAGACCGTCGAACACCGCCGTGGCGAGCGCCATCTGCATCTGGTTCCGGTGTCCGAAGATGTGCGACAGGATGAAGCTGTCGACCTGCTCCGCGATGCCGGCCGACAGGTGGACGCCGGGCGACCCGTGCACGCCCACCGCCACGTCGAGCTCGGCGGCGGCGGCGAGGATGGGATGGAAGTCCGGGTGGCAGAGATGCTTCGGCAGCCGCACGTCGGGGAACGCGCCAGGCGCGGCCGGATGCGGCACGGGCAGGCTCGGCGGCACGTGGATGCCGACCATGCCCAGCTCTTCCACGCAGCGCCGCACCTCCCGCACCGCCTCGCCAACGTCGGCGAGCGAGATGAAGCCCACCGGGAAGAGTCGGTCGCCCCACGCCCGACAGTCGTCCGCGATGTAGTCGTTGTAGGCGCGCATGCAGGCGACGGCCAGCTCCGGATCCAGGATGGCCTCGAAGCTGAGCGTGATCGAGCCGTAGAGCACCTGTGCGTCGACGCCCTCGCGGTCCATGTGCTCGACGCGGATGCGGTTGAAGACGCCGCCGATGGCGGACTCCGGATGGATCGCCGCGAAGGCGCCCTTGCCGGCGCCGTCGGGCTGCGGGAAGACGCGCTCGAGGTCGGGCCGGCCGGTTCGCGGATTGTGGTCGCGGATCACGAGGCGCGGCTGCCCCCAGCGGTCCGTGCGTGACGACAGCCGGCCGCGAAACGGCGCATCGAGGTAGTCGAAGAAGACCACCGGGTTCTCCATCTTGTGGGCGTCGGCGTCGACCACCTGGAGTCCATCGTACATGCCGCGGTCATAGCAGCCGGGCTTGACGCAGGCGACCTGCTGGAGGATGCCCCGAACCCGATGCATGCGAAGGACGCGGCGCGCGAGCGTCTGACCGGCTCGGCGGACGCCCTCCTGGCGCTCAGCCGGCGCATCCACGGCCGGCCGGAGCTGGCGTTCGAAGAGGAACACGCCGCCGGCTGGCTCGGCGACGCGCTCGACGCCGCGGGCTTTCGCGTGGAGCGCGGGGTCGCCGGCCTGCCGACCGCGTTCGTCGCCCGCGCGGGCTCGGGGCCGCTCCACGTGGCGATCTGCGCCGAGTACGACGCGCTGCCCGACATCGGTCACGCCTGCGGCCACAATCTGATCGCCGCCAGCGCCGTCGGCGCCGCGCTCGCGGCGGCGCGCGTCGCCGATGACGTCGGCCTCACCGTCACCGTCGTCGGCACGCCGGCCGAGGAGAGCGGCGGGGGCAAGATCCTGCTGCTCGAGCGCGGCGCCTTCGCGGGCGTCCACGCCGCCATGATGGTCCACCCGGCCCCCTTCGACATGGTCGAGCCGCCGACGCTCGCCTTCGCCGAGTTCGAGGCGCACTTCCACGGCAAGTCGTCGCACGCGTCGGCCGCTCCCGAGTTGGGCGTCAACGCCGGCGACGCGCTGGTGGTGGCGCAGACGGCCATCGGGTTGCTCCGCCAACACATCCGCCACACCGACCGGGTCCACGGCATCGTCACCCGCGGGGGCGAGGCGCCCAACATCGTCCCCGCGCACACCACGGCGCGATACTACGTGCGGGCCCGCACGATCGCCGATCTGGGCGACATCCGTGGCAAGGTGCTGCGGTGCTTCGAAGCCGGCGCGCTGGCCACGGGCTGCCGGCTCGAGGTGGACGACTCACCGCCGCCATACGCCGAGGTCGTCCACGACGGCGCCATGGCGGCGCTCTACCGCGCCAACGCCGAAGCGCTCGGCCGGACGTTCCTCGAGCCGCGCGGCGACATCTCGCGCTTCGCCGGCTCCACCGACATGGGCAACGTCTCGCACGCCATGCCGTCGATCCATCCGATGATCGGCATCGCGAGCCTGCCCGCGGTGAACCACCAGCCGGAGTTCACGGCCCACTGCCTCGGCGCCGAAGCGGACCGGGCGGTGCTGGACGGCGCGCTCGCGCTCGCCTGGACCGCGATCGACCTCGCCGCCGACGACGCGCTGCGTGCACGGCTGCGCGCCCGCCCGGCGTGAGACGGGGCGCTACTGATGCGCGTCGAGCGACCCCAGCAGAGCGTCGAACTGCGGCTGCGCAGCCGCCACCGTGGCCTTGGGGCCGGTGAGGCGCCAGAACCAGGGACCGCCCGGTCCCTCGATCACCGCGGCGAGGAGTCGCCAGTCCGGCTTCACCGCCCCGCCCGCGCCCCCCATCGGCGCCGGCTTGTAGGTGCCCGAGACGTCGACCGACGTCTGTTTGAGGCCGTTCACCGTCCGGATGGTGACCACGGCGGCGTCCTTCGACGGCTTGCCGCCCGGCTGCGTGAGCTGGCCCGTCCAGCGCTCGACGTTCTGCTGGGCGCTGCCGCCCTGTCCGGGGCCGAAGAAGAACAACACCAGCTCGCCGTCCTCCGGGTCGCCGTCCGCTCGCGGCACGCGGAACTGTGCCGCCCGCATGTCGGACGGCGCCGGCACGCGTGTCCACTCGGCCGGTACCGCGAAGCGCAGGCCGGACGCCTCGGAGCGGATGACCTGGACGTCGGCGGCGGCCGACCAGCCGCCGGTCACGAGGACAAGCAAGAGTGCGAGCGTGCCGCGCATGGAGGGTGACTAGCCTCACGGCTGGTCGGCGGTCAACCGGCCGGGTCGTCGCCGCGCCGACATGTGCTACCTTCGCTGCGGCCGCATAGGCGCGAGGGAGGCCCGAGGCATGATCGATCTCACAGGCAAGGTCGCGATCGTCACCGGCGGGTGCAGCGGCATCGGACGCGGGACCGTGAACGTGTTGCACCGCGCAGGTGCAGCCGTCGCGTGTGTCGACGTACAGGACGAGAAGGGGCAGGCGCTGGCGCGGGAACTCGGCCAACGGATCGTCTACCTGCACGCCGACGTCACGTCGGAGGACGAGATGGCGGCGGCCTTCGGTCGCGTGGTGGAGCGATTCGGCGGGATCGACACGGTCTTCAACAACGCCGGGACCGCCGAACCGCTGGGCTCCGATCCCTTCGACCTCGGCATCTTCGAGGGCGTCCAGAAGCTCCTGGTGCACAGCGTGATCCTGGGCATGAAGTACGCCGTCCCCTCGATGGCCGCGCGCGGCGGTGGGTCGATCGTGAACACGGCGAGCGTCGCGGGCCTCCAGGCCGGATACGGGCCCTTCGCCTACTCGGTCGCCAAGGGGGCCGTCGTCCATCTCTCGCGGGTCGCCGCCGCCGCGCTGGCGAAGGACGGAATCCGGGTCAACGCCATCTGTCCCGGGTTCATTCCGACATCGATCTTCGGGCGTGCGCTGGGCGAGTCCATCGCCGACGCGGACCGCCGTGCCCGCGACATCGGCGAACGCGCGCACGGCGCGCAGCCCATCCGCATCGCCGGCTCGCCGGAAGACATCGGCAATGCGGTGGCCTACTTCGCGAGCGACCTGAGCCGCTTCGTCACGGGCCAGTTCCTGGCCGTCGACGGCGGTCTCACCGTGGGGCCCCGCTCGGCATGGGAGGAATCCGCGGCGATCGAAACGTGGTCCCGCCTCGGCATGAGCGAGGAGCAGGTGAAGCGATTGCTCGGCGCGGTCGCGTCCTGAGCCCCGCCCCCCGTTCCTCGGCGAGCCCCGGACCATCCGATGCCGGGCCGCCGGCTCCTTGCCCTCCGAATCGATCATCGATAGGGGCGACGGTGCCATGCTCGTCACTGCCGACGCGGGCTTCGAAAACCTCCCCGGCCTCGTGCCGATTCGCTGACCACACGGCCCTTCACTGGCGCGACTCCTGCGATCGACGAAAGAGCTCTGACATGGTCGGATTGCCGCATGTGGTGCTGGTCGCCGTCGGCGGCCTGGTGGGATCGCTGGCGCGGTGGTGGTTGTCTGGCGCCGTCCAGAGCCTGACGGAGGCCGGCTTCCCGGTGGGCACCCTGGCCGTGAACGTACTCGGCAGCCTGCTGATCGGGCTGGTGATGACCCTGTCGCTCGACCGGGGCCTGGTGGACGCCGACCTGCGCGTCCTGCTCACCACCGGCTTCTGTGGCGGCTTCACCACCATGTCGACATTCAGCTGGGAGACCGTTGCCCTGCTCCGCGACGACCAGTGGCTGCTCGCGCTCGGCAACGCGGGCGGCACGGTGGCAGTGTGCCTCGTCGCCGTATGGCTCGGCGCCGTCGTCGCGCGGGCATTGTGAGGACCCCATGAAGATCACCGGTCGAGGCAAGCTGCTGCGCATCTTCGTCGGCGAGTCGGATCGCTTCGAGGGACGACCGCTCTACAGCGCGCTCGTCGCCAAGGCGCGCGAGCTGGGTCTCGCCGGCGCCACGGTCTGGCGCGGCGTCGAGGGCTACGGCGCCCGCAGCCGCATTCACACGGCGCGCATCCTGCGATTGTCGGAAGACCTGCCGGTGATCGTCGAGATCGTCGACGGTGAGGAGCGGATTCGCGCGGCGCTGCCCGTGCTCGACGCCATGATGGAAGCGGCGGGCGGCGGCGGACTGATCACACTCGAGGCGGCGGACATCATCAAGTACACCCACGGCGGCAGCGGCCCCGCCTGACCGGCGGCGCGAGCCGGGCGCGCGACGAGGGCGCCCGCGTGGAGCATCACCTTCGCCTCGCCCGGCGCGCCACACGCCGATCTACGGTCCTAGTCGAGGAACGCCCCGCTCGGCGATCCGACGACGCACGGAAAGGGCGCGACGCCAGGGTAGTCGGTCTCCAGCGTGCCGGTGGCGACCTTGTCGACCACGCCGTCCGGATCGCTCATCGCGGCGCCCAGCCACGTCGCCAACGACGTGCCGCCGACAACGGTGTTGTAGAAGGTGTTGCCGTTCAGCTGGCCATGCGTGGTCGCCGTGATGGCGGAGAAGAACGCGCGCAGGCCGGGGGAGCCCTGGACGGCGCAGTAGTTGCTGCGCAGCGTGTTCACGAACGTCGCGGTGTCGGCGAAGAGCGTGGTGTTCCGCTGCACGTTGTCGATCTGGTTCGCGATGTTGAGGACCTGTTGCTCGGGAAGCACCTTCAGGCGCGGGACCGTGGCCACCTGCAGGTTGTCGAACGACTCGGCGCAGCTCGGCGTGAAGCAGTACGGCGGCACATAGGGTTGGCTGGCCCAGCCCGGCGCGGGGAGCAGTGCGAGCGCACCGAGCGCGATCACGCCCAGCGGTTGGCCGTTGTCCATGCCGAGCCCGGCGTCGGGCGCGGCCGTCGTCCTCTTCCAGCCGAGGTCGTCGAGCACCCAGTGGTAGTTGTAGACGGCGCCGTAGGCGCCGGCCGATCCGCCGGTGAGGACCGTGGTCATGCGCGTGCCGCGGTAGCCCTCGGCGTCGGCCGCGTCGAGCGCGGCCCACAGCACGTCGCGCGCGTAGCGGATGGCGGCGCGCGTGTTGAGGGCGCCGTAGCGCTCGACGGTGATCTCCGGAAAGACGTTGGCAACGCCGCCGCCGATGTGGAGGTCCTGGGTGCAGTAGGGCAGGAAGACGATCGTCCAGTCCCGGAACGGGTTGGCCGCGTTGCTGGGGCTGAAGATGCCGCCTCCGGGCATGGTGTCGGCAAGCGAGTTGAACCGCGCGGGTGGCTGGGCGGCGCAACCCGGACCGTCGTAGCAGGCGCCGCCGCCCTGCAGGAAGACAACGACCTTGTCCAGCGGCGCACTCGCCGGCGCGAGCCGTATCCAGAACGCGTAGTCGCTGCCGTCGCCGCAGCGGCTGCCCCACGTGGCGTTGTCGAGCACGATCTGCGTGTTCAGGCCACGCGCCGGCACCGGGACCGACGCGCGCGGACCGCAGTCGAGCGTCAACGGCGCGGTGGCCCCGTGCGCCGCCGCGACGAGACACCGCGATTGCGCCGCCGCACGCGCGACGAAGCTCCCCGCGTCGATGGCGACCAACGTCTCGATGGCGGCGGAGCAGCGCCCACCGATCTGCGTCGCCGTCGAAGCTTCCTTCTTCGCCAGCTTCGCCGCGATCGCCGCAGCGTCGCAGATCTTGCCCGCGTTCGCGGTGCGGATGCACTTGCTCTGCCGTCCCAACTCGTACGTGAGCAGCGACAGGCTGCGGGCGTACGCGTTGTCGAGACACTTCTGATCGGTCGGCGAGGCCGGCGTACGCACCGCGGCCTGCGGGCCGCCGAAGCTCCGGGCCACGAGGGCATCGACGGCCGCCTCGCAGGCGTCGTCCAACCGGCCGACCAGGCCGGCCGGGGTGAGCGCAGGGGGATAGAGCGCGGCCGTCACGGTGGCCTGGTCGGGGCATTTGGCCAGCACGGTCTTCCCCAGACCGTCGAACACTTTCGCCACCTTCGGGTCGGTTCCGAGGCAGGTCTGGCCCGTGTCACGGTAGCAGCGCTGCTCGAGGCGACCCAGCTTCTTCACGCAGGTGCGAAGCGCCTTGCTGGCCGCCGTCTCGCAGGCCGAACCGGGCGAAGCCGCATGGGCGGCGCCCACGACACCGGCGGCGAGCGTCAGACAAGGCAGGAGGCGGACGACGAGGCGTGCGCGCATGTCGTCCCGGATACCGTCGCGGGCGCGACGCGTCCAGTGAAATCGCCGCCACCGGCAGCGGCCGGGCTCTTCGCCACCGTCGCGGCCTGGGCGACGTCCCCGGCAGCGAGCCGTAGCTCCAGCGCTTCGCAAGCCGCGATCTTGCCGTCCTGTTGCGGAGCGAACGCCGTCCAACGCGAAGCGCGCTTCACCCGAAGAGACGGGACACGAGCTCTGGATCGCCGGGACCAGTGTCGTGGTGGAGCCCGTGCCGACGCCGGGATACGCGGCTCCCGACTCGGCCGCGAGAAGGCGGGTGCGACCGCGCGCGGCCGGACGGGTCCGCGCTTGACCCGCCGCATCGACCTCGGCCACGTTCTCCGCATGAACGGCCTGTTGGTCGCCGCGCTGCCGCCGGCTGGTTGAGACGAATGGGCGACTCCTCGACCCGATACGCGACGATCGCCCACCATGGGCGGGCCATCCCGGCCCCGATCCGTGTCGAGACCCTCGACGGGTTGCTGGCGCGCGTCACCGTGCAACCGCCGGCGCATCAGCGGGCGCGCATCGTGGACGTCGGGTGCGGAAAGGGTGAACTGCTCGTGCGGGCAATGGAGCGCTTCGGCGCCGAAGGCGTCGGCGTGGATACCAATCCGACGTTCATCGCCGAGGCACGTGCGCGCGCCCGCAACCGCGTGGCGGCGCAGGACCTCGTGTTGTTCCTGTCCACGTTCGGTTCGGCCCCCATTGCGCACGGCAGATTCGACCTCGCCGCCTGCACCGGTGTTCTGCATGCCTTCGGCGGCTATGACGCCGCACTGGTACGCATGGCGCAGCTCGTGCGCCCGCGTGGCTGGGGACTGGTCGGTACGGGCTACTGGAGGGAAGCGCCGGACCCCGCCCACCTGGCGGCGGCCTGCATCGATCGCGATGCGCTGCAGACGCTCGAATGCATCCACGACGCGCCGGCCACGCACGGGTGGCGGTTGATCGCCCACCACCAGAGCACGCAGGACGAGCACGACGAGTACGAGCGCGACTGCGCCGCGGCGATGGAGCGGTGGCTCGCGGCGCGGCCGGACGATCCCGACGCGCCAGCCTTCCGCGAGCGCGTTGTGCGTCGGAACGAGCTCTACCGGCGTTGGGGCCGAATGACGATGGGCTTCACGACGATGCTGCTACGGCGCTGATGCAGGGCCCGATCGCGTCGTGTCCGGGCCGCGCCTACCGACGACGAGAACGCCGCGCGGCCGACAAAGAGAGGCATCTCGGCACTCGGCCAGGCAGTCGGCGGTCGCGAGCTCGCGGTCGGTTCGCCGCGCATGAACCTGCAATATATCTTGACTGGATTGTGATGTCATGAGACACCCCGGACATGGCGCTCGCCACGACTGGGGACCTCGACGCGCTGGCCACGCTTTACGCCTACGTGGAGCTCGACACCGCGGGGCAGCTCGGCCGCCTGTCGACGGAGGCTGCAAACGACGCCGCCGCGTGGCTGGCCCGCCGGCGCGACGACGCGGGAGCCAACTACCTCCGGCGCGTGGCCATTGCGCACCTCCGACTCGCCAGACCCGAGCGCCTGGCGGATCGCCTGCGCCAGCTCCTTCGAGAGGACGATCCAGGGAAGAACACCTGCGATTACGAGTACGAGGAGCTGCCGTCGGACGGGACGGACCCCGACGCGCCGGGTGCGCGCGTCGTCGCGTTCAAGCTCCGCGTGCGGCGGATATTGAATCACCGGCTCCGGGCGATCCTCGATCCCCAGGCCTGGGACGATAGCAGCGCGTACATGTTGAAGGTCCACGCGGTGGACCCGGCGGACGCCGTCAAGCCCCCACCCGATCAGGACGTTCCCGAGATCGGCGCACCTCCGGCCAAGGGCACCGACTGGTCGGGCCAACTCTACGAGCACTTCAAGGCGCCGCTGGTCCTGGGCGGCGCGGAGTTCCGGCAGGTTTTCGACATCGCCACCACCGTCGGGACGGCGAGCTACGGCTTCACGTACCGGCTCGCGAATTGCCGCTGGAGCGTCATCGGCTGGCTCGCCGGGCCCGGGGGGACGATTCGGAACAAGGGCGACCTCATCGCCACCGAAGGAAACGACGGCTGGACGACCATCAAAGTGTTCAAGTCCCTGCAGATCGGCCCGCGGGGCCCGTATTCGGGAGACCAGCTCACCATGTCGGCCGCGTGGCTGCTCAAGGCGGGCTGGCACGGGGAGCTGCAGCAGGCCGTCACGGCGTGCCCATGAGAGTCGACACGAGACGACGAGGTAAGACTGGCCCGCTCGGAGCCGGGCCGGCTTCGGGCAGGGGCAACAGGTCCTCGGGAGCGCGACGGTCCGATTCTGACCGCCCGTTGCTCTGGTCGAGCGTACGGCTCTCATGGTACGCCAAACTCGAAAGCCGTCCATCATGTACCTCCCGACCGGCGAGCCCTTTCTCGGTGCCTACGAGATCCTGGATGAGATCGGGATCGGTAGCTTCGGACGGGTCTATCGCGCACGGCAACTTTCCACCAAGCGCGACGTCGCCATCAAGGTCCTGAAGGTCCAGGACGGCAAGGCGGTGGGCGACCCGACACCCCAGGCGGAGCGGTTCCGCCGCGAGATGCGCTTGTGCTCCCGGCTCTCGCACCCCAACATCGTGCGCCTGCTCGACGCCGGAGAGGTGGACGACCAGTCACTGTACGCGATCTTCGAGTTCGTCCCGGGCTCGACCCTGAAGGACGTGCTGGCCGCCGAGGGGCGCCTGCCGGTCGGCGAAACCATCCACCTGATGACGCAGGTGCTCGACGCGCTCGCCAGCGCACACGCCCTCGGCATCGTGCACCGGGACCTCAAGCCGGAGAACATCATGGTAACGCGCACCGGGGCGCGCCGGAATGCCATGGTTCTCGACTTCGGCCTGGGAGGCTTCAGCCGCGAGGCGGAGGGCTGGCACCTGCCCCGCATCACGGCCACGTACGAGCTGCTCGGCACCCCGTGCTACGCCGCCCCCGAGCAGCTGCGCGGCGAGCTACCGTCCCCGCGCTCCGACCTCTATTCCTGGGGCCTGATCTTTCTCGAGTGCCTAACGGGCAGCGTAGCCGTGACAGGCGCGTCGGGGCAGGACGTCATCATGCGCCAGCTCGGCCCCGAGCCGGTCCCGATTCCGCCCTGGCTACGGCAGCACCGCATCGGGCGACTCGTCGAAGTCGCGACGGCCAAGTCGATCGAGCGGCGGACGGTCACCGTCGAGGAGCTGCTGGACGCGCTTACTGCGGGTCCGGCCACCATGGAGGAGCCGCGTGCCGACGGGCCGGCGCTCGTGGCCTCCGAGGGAGAGCGCCGGCAGCTCACGCTCGTGTGCTGCCGCATCGCCGTGGCGTGCAACGACGGCCCGCCGGACGTCGAGGAAGCCGACGTGCTGCTGCAGGCGCACCGGGCCGCCATCACCGACATCGCGTCGCGGCACGGAGGCCGGGTCGCCGGCCTCGTGGCGGATCGCCTGCTGCTCGTCTTCGGTTACCCGAACGCACGCGAGCACGACGCGCGGCTCGCAGCCAAGGCCGCGATGCGGATCGTCGAGGAGACCCACCGCGCGAACGCTGGACGGAGCGCCCCGCCCGCGCTTCGCCTGGAGGTTCGAGCCGGCGTCCACACGGGCCTCGTCATCGTCCGCGACCGCGCCGACGGCCGGCCCGAAGGGCTCCGCGACCTCACCGGTCCAACCCCGGAAGTCGCCTCGCGCCTCGAGAGCCTGGCGCAGCCGGGCGAAGTGCTCGTCAGCGCCGACGTGCACCGGCTCCTCCGCGGCCGCATCGCCACCGAGACGGTCGCCGAGCGCGGCGATGCCTCCACTTTCCGGCTCGTTCGGGTCGAGCCGGAACCCGGGCTCGACTCGGGCCCGCACGGCCGCGAAACCCGGCTGGTCGGACGCGCCGAGGAGCTGGATCAACTGAGTGCGCGCTGGTCGCAGACCGCGCGCGGCGTGTCCGGCACGGTGCTGATCACCGGCGAGCCAGGGATCGGCAAGTCGCGCATGGTGCGCGAGCTGCGCCGGGTGGTGCCGGCGGACTCCTGGGTGGAGTGCCGCTGCCTACCGGAGAGCGCCAACACGCCGCTGCAGCCGTTCGTCGACGCCCTCGAGGCTGCCAGCGATTCCATTGCCGCGCTCCTCGAGCGGCTGGAGATGCCCCTCGACGAGTACCTGCCGATCTTCGGGGCGCTCCTCGGGCTGCCGGCCGACGCGGAACAACCGGCCCCGCAGCTGACGCCGGAGCGGCGCAAAGAGCTCACCTTCGACGCCATCGTCACGCTCCTGCTCCGCCTCGCGGCCGAGCGCCCTCTTGCGTTCGTCGTCGAGGACATCCACTGGGCCGACCCGACGTCGCTCGAGTTGATCGAGGTTCTGGTGCGCGAGGTGCAGACCTGCCGCACCGTCGAGACGGAATCCAGCCCCCGCATCTGTCTCGTGTTCACCACGCGCCCGACACCCGGCGCGGCCCTGCCGCTCGAGGGCACGCTCGTCCTGCCGCTCACCAGGCTCGAGCGGCGCGACGTGGAGGCGATGGTGTCGAACGTCGTCACCGCCGGGACGGCCGTCCCGCGCGCAGTGCTCGATCAAGTGGTCCGGCACGCCGACGGCATCCCGTTGTTCGTGGAGGAGGTCGCCTGGATGCTGGTCGGCGCCGGGCAGGTCGAGGCGGCGGCGGACGCGCTCGGCCCCGAGCGTCCCGGCTTCGACATTCCGATCACCCTGCGCGACCTCCTCGCGAGCCGCCTCGACCCGCTCTCGCCCGACGCCACCGAGACCGGTCAGCTGGCAGCAGCGCTCGGGCGCGAGTTTCGCTTCGAGGTTCTCGCGGCGATCGGACATCGCGACAGCCTGAGCCTGCGCGCAGACATCCGCGAGCTGGTGGACGCCGGACTGCTGCTGCAACGCCCGCGGGTCCAGCCGGAGAGCTACGTCTTCAAGCACGCGCTGGTGCGTGACGCCGCATACGAGCGCATGACCCGGGTCGCCCGCCAGGACGTGCACGAGCGCATCGCCGACACGCTCCTCAAGTGCTTCCCCGACGTCGCCCGCGGCCGCCCCGAAGTCCTGGCGCAGCACTTCGAGGGCGCCGGCAAGCCCCTCGAGGCGGCGGCGCATTGGAAGCGGAGCGGCGATGTGACGATGGCGCGCGGGGCGTACGTCGAGTCGATCCGTCATTTCCAGCATGCGTTGTCGCTGTTCGAGGGGCTGCCCGACCGGCGCGGGCAGGCGCAACTGGAACTGAGCCTGCTCGAGTCGCTCGGGACGGCGCAGCTCGCCACCCAGGGCTACGCGTCCCCGGAGGTGGAGCAGACCTTCGGCCGGGCCCAGCGCCTCTGCGACGAGGTGGGCGAGGACGTGCCGGTGCGGGTCCTGCACGGCATCTGGGGCGTACTGATCATGCGGGGCGAGCGGGAGGCGACGGCCGAGTTCCTGCCGCGCTTCCATCGCCATGCCGCGCGAAGCGGCGATCCCGTGTCGCTGATCACCGCCCACGGCCACACCGGGCTGCGCGCGTTCTTCACCGGCGACTTCGTGACGGCGCTGGAGGAAATGACGACAGCCACGACGTGGTACGGCACGCCCGAGTACCGGTCGTTCGTCCGCGAGTACGGCTACGATGGCGGGATGTATCCGTACGGCTACCGCGTCCTCAGCCTCTGGAGTCTGGGCCACCCGGAACAGGCCGCTGCCGCCCGTGACGAGATGCTCGCGGTCGCCGCCGCCAGCGGCAATCCCTACGGCCTCGCGATCGCCGATTCCTTCGCTTCTCTGCTCGGCGTCCTGAACCGCGACCCGGCACTCGCGCTCGAGTCCGCCAACCGGCTTGCCGAGCACGCCGGGCAGCAGAAGCTGTTCTTCTTCGTCTCCACGTCGATGTGCGTGCAGGGGTGGGCCGCAGTCCAGGACGGCCGGGCGGACGACGGCGTCGCGCTCATCCAGCAGGGACTCGGCATCCTGCAGATGATCGGCATGCGCACGTTCCTGGCCTTCTACCAGAGCCTCCTCGTGGAGGCCCACCTGGCGCGCGGTGCCGCCGACGAGGGGCTCGCCGTCGTCGAGGACGCGCTCGGGCTCTGCCGGACGTCGGTCGACTGCTTCTACGAGGCCGAACTGCTCCGCCTTCGCGGGGCGCTGTTGGAGCTCCGCGGCGACACCGCCGCCGCAAACGCCAGCTACCGTGAGGCGATGCAGATCGCCCGCTCGCAAGGCGCCGCGGCGTTCGAGCTCCGCGCCGCGATGAGCCTCGCGCGACTGGGCGCGGACGACGAGGGGCCGAAGTGGCTGGACGAGGCCTTGAGCCGCTTCGACGCGGACGTGGTCACTCCCGACGTAGCGCAGGCGCGATCTATGGCCGCGGGAGTATCGATCTCGTGACCCGCGTCGGCGCGATCGTCGCCCGAATCGTCGCTCTGGCGGCGGTGGCGTCCACGCCTTCGGATGCAGCCGGAACGGACGCGTGCCCTGCGCCGCCCTCCCGGGGGGAGATAACCGGCGCCTTGCTCGGCATTTACTACTGGACCGATCACCCGGCCGACCCTCCCCCCTTCTCGCTTCCGGGGCCGCAGGAAGCGAGCCACATCCTCGCCTGCGACACGAGCCCCGGCGCCTCGAGCCGCCGTCGGCGGGCGATTGGGCGCCTGGCGCGCGCTCTCGGGTCACGCGGCGGTGGGGGTCGCGCCACCGCGCTCGAGCGCCATGTGTTCGACGTGTCCCTGGCGACGCTCGGAGCGCCCGAGGGGCTCGTCGAGGAGATCGAGGACGCCTCCCGAAACGGCGCCGATACTCAGGTCGCCATCGAGACGTTCCTCGACAAACACCCAAGCGTGGCCAAGGAACTGTCCTACGCACGCGGGTGCTGCGCGTGTTTGCTGGAATGCACCGGCAGCGGTCCTGACTCGCAGGGCCTCGCTGCGATCGACTTTCGGGTCGAGTTAGACGGTATGAGCATCGAGGATGCCGAACACACGATCGACCCGCAGAACTGGTCGAAATGCGACGAACACTGCCAAGCCTGACCGCGTCCCCCCGCTCGGCCTGCGGTACCACGAAGTCGCCCTCGCGATCCCGTTCGTCAAGCACCGCCGCGGCCGATACCTGCACACCCACGTCCCGCGGATGTACTCGAGCTCTCCGCCCGCGAACTGGAACGGCAACGCCAACTACGGCCTGGCCAAGCGCATGGCCACCGTGACGGCGCGCGGCTCCTTCCGCATCGTGACCGACGAGGGCGGCCGGCTGCTCCTGCACGCGCTCGTCGAGCCCCGGGGGACCTGGCGAACCATGGAGGACGCCCCGGGCGCCCCGCTCCGTGCCATGCGAGATGCCGTCGCCCTACCCATCGTGGGCAGGACGGCCGCGGGCACGTACGTGACGTCCTACTTCCAATGGGACTTCGACGGCACCGTCGCGCGGCCCGTCGCGTGCGACGTGTCGATCGACGTCCCGCTGGCCGAAGGGCTGGGCCCGCAGTCGGGCCGCGCCGAGGAGTCCTTCGAGGTGCGCGGCATGAGCTGGCGGCTCAGCTGGCCCCTGCCCTGCCGGTTCTGACGAGAGAAAATAACTTTGCACCGATGGGCCTGGATGCTCTAGTTTCCGGCAATGGTGACCGCCCTGGAACAGGCCGACATGATCGCAGGGCTGCGCCGCGAGCGCGACCTCTACCTGCGCCTGCTGGAGCTGGGACAGCAGACCACCTTGCGGCCGCTCCTCGAGGAAGCCCTCGGCCTGCTGGTCGAATCCAGCGGCGCGCGCGAAGCCTATCTCGAACTCTACGACGACGAAGACCGCCCGCAGGGACCCCGCTGGTGGACGGCTCGCGGGCTCTCGAGCGAAGGGATCGCGGGAGTCCGGGCCACGATCTCGCGGGGCATCGTCAGCGAGACTCTCGCCAGCGGTCAGACGGTGTCCACGAACGCGGCCGTCCTCGACCCACGGTTCCGCGACCGCGAGAGCGTGGTGGCCGGACGCATCCAGGCCGTCCTGTGCGCGCCGATCGGCTCGGACCCGCCACGCGGGGTGCTCTACCTGTCCGGCGGGGCCCCGGGTCTGACGTTCAACGAAGAGCACCGGCAGTGCGTGGAGGCCGTGACGCGCCACCTGGCGCCGCTGGTCGATCGCCTGCTCGTCCAGCAGCGTCAGGAGGAGTCCGGCGACCCGACCCGGACGTGGCGGTCCCTCCTCAAGCTCGAGGGGCTGGTCGGGCGGAGCCCCGCCCTGGCCGGGGTGCTGCGCGAGGTCGCCATCGCCGCGCCGTCGCCCAAGAACGTCTTGCTGGTCGGCCCGACCGGGACCGGGAAGAGTCAGCTGGCGCGGCTGATCCACGCGAACGGACCTCGCGCCAGGGGCCCGTTCATCGAAGTGAACTGCACCGCGCTCCCCGAGCAGCTGGTCGAGAGCGAGCTGTTCGGCGCGAAGCGCACCGCCGCCACCGGCATCGACCGTGACCGGCCCGGCCTGGTCCAGCAGGCGGAGGGCGGCACGCTCTTCCTCGACGAGATCGGCGACATGCCTTACGTGGCGCAGGGCAAGCTCCTCCAGCTCATACAGTCGAAGCAGTACACGCCCCTCGCCGGCAAGCAGGTGAGCGGTGACGTCCGGATCATCTCCGGCACCAACGTCGATCTCGGCGAAGCCGTCGCCGCCAAGCGTTTCCGCCAGGACTTGCTGTACCGACTCGACGTCATCACCATCCGCCTGCCCTCGCTGGCCGAGCGGCGGGAGGACATTCCCGAGCTTGCGGCCGCCTTCTGCGACGAAGCGTGTCGGAGCGAGGGCCATGCACCCCTGTCGTTGTCCAGCGATGCCCTCCGGGCGATCCGGAGCACCGAGTGGCCGGGCAACATCCGGCAATTGGAGCACGCGGTCCAGCGCGGCGTCCTGCGCGCCATCTTCGAGGACGCCGCGCAGGTCGAGCGGCGGCACCTGTTTCCCGACACGAGCGGCCCGGCCACCGACGACGAGGCCGGCTCGGTCACCTTTCAGGACGCGACCCGCCGCTTCCACCGGCAGTTCCTGGAAACCGCGCTGGCCCAGTCCGACTGGAACATCGCCGAGACCGCGCGCCGCGTCGACCTGTCGCGTGCGCACATCTACGACCTGATGCGGGGACTCGGCATCGAACGGCGACGCTGACGGGCGCCGTGAGCGCGGAGCGCCCCCCGCGCGCAACTCAAAGCACGAGGCGACGACGGACCAGCCGCTCGGCGACGGCGTAGGCCGCCGCCGCGGCGACGGCGAGCCACAGCGCATCGCCCGCCAGGGCCGGCGTCGGGGTGCCCGCCACCAGGCCGCGGCACAGCCGCACCGCGTGGGTGAGCGGCAGGAACCACGCGACGCCCTGCGCCCACGCCGGAAGGCTCGCCAGCGGAAAGAAGACGCCGCAGAAGAACATCATGAGCTGGATGCCGAGCGTGAAATAGTAGTCGAAGAACGCGTACGACCCGGCGCGCGCGGTGGCGACCATCCCGAGCGCGCCGAAGGTGACGCCGGTGAGGAGCGCCACCGGCACCGCGCCCAGCGCCAGCACGCTCGGCAGCAGGCCCGCCAGCCCGGTCACCAGCAGAACGAACGACACCGCAAGGACGCTCTTGGTGGCGCCCCAGAGGATGTCCCCCGCGACGATGTCGGCGACCGAGCATGGCGTCGCCAGGATGGCGGCGTAGGTCTTCTGTTCTTGCAGCCGGGTGTACGAGCCGAAGGTGGTCTCGAACGACGCGCTGTTCATGGCCGCCGCGGCGAGGATGCCGGGCGTGAGGAAGACCGCGTACGGCAGGCCGTCGATGTCGGCGACGAAGCGGCCGAGGCCATAGCCGATCGACACGAGATAGAAGATCGGGTTGCCGAGCGACGCCACCACGAACGACAGCGCGAAGCGCTTCCACGATTCGAAGTTCCGCCGCCACACGCGCAGCGCGCCGATGCCTGGTGCCATGGTCACTCCCGCAGCTGATGGCCGGTGAGGCTGAGAAAGACGTCCTCCAGGGTGGCCCGCCGCCGCGTGACGTCCAGGTGATCGAGCCGCGCGAGCACGGCGTCGGCGTGGCCGTCGCGCAGCAGGAGATACAGCATGCGCCCGGCCTGCTCGCTGCGCCAATCGCCCGGACCGAGCCGCGCAAGAACCGCCTCGGCCGCGGCGCCGTCCGGCAGGTGCACCTCCACCACTTCGGTGCCGACGTAGCGCGCGACCAGCTCGGCGGGCCGCCCCTCGGCAACGATGCGCCCGCCGTCCATGATGATGAGGCGGTCGCAGAGCTGGGCGGCTTCGTCCATGTAGTGCGTGGTCAGCAAGATGGTGGTGCCGGCGCGCTTCAGATCGCGAATGCGCTCCCAGACCAGCCGGCGCGCCTGCGGGTCGAGGCCGGTCGTGGGCTCGTCGAGGATCAACAGGCGCGGCTCGTTCAGGAGCGCCCGGGCCAGCATCAGCCGGCGGCGCATGCCGCCCGAGAGCGTCGCGATGCGCTCGTCGCGGTGGTCGCCCAGCTCGGCGAACCGGACCGCGACGTCGGCGCGGCGGACGGCCTCGCGCCACGGGATGCCGAAGTAACTGGCGTAGATGACGAGATTCTTCTCGACGCTCAGATCCGGGTCCAGGTTGTCTTCTTGCGACACGATGCCCAGGCCCGCCTTGATGGCGGCGGCCGTCGCGGGGCCGAAGGGCCGGCCGAGCACGCGCACCTCGCCGCCGCTCGGCACGGCGAAGCCGGTGAGCATGCGGATGGTGGTCGTCTTGCCGGCGCCGTTCGGCCCGAGCAGCCCGACGCACTCGCCCGCCTCCACGCGGAAGCTCACATCGTCGACCGCGTGGCGCGCACCGTAGCGTTTCGACAGCGCGCGCACCTGCACGATGGCGTCGGACACCGCCGTATCATTCGTGGCGCGGCGGGCCCACGCAATCCGAGCCATGCGGCCCATCGTCTTGCATGGCGTCGCCGGCCATGCGAGGCGGGCGAGCGTCATGACGGGTCAGGGACGGCAGCTCGACGTGGCGGCGGCGGCGGCGCTCGTCCGGCCGCGCGACACGCTCACGACGGGCTTCGTCAGCGGCCAGGCCGCCGGCATCCTCCACGCGCTCGGCGCGCGCGAGGACCTCGAGGACGTGACGCTCTACACCGGCATCCTGGTGGAGCCCTACCCGTTCCTCCAGCGCCGCGGCGTGCGCGTCGCCAGCGCGTTCTTCGGGCCGATCGAGCGCATGGCGCGCGCCATGGGCGCGCGCGTCGAGTTCCTGGCCGCCGACTTCCACGGGCTCGAGCGCCTGGCCCTCCGGCTCCGGCCGCGCGTGGTGCTGGCGGTCACGTCGCCGCCGGACGCGGCAGGCTGGCTCAGCTTTGGCGCGCACGCGGGCGCCACCTACCGCCCGTTCGTCGAAGCGGCCCGCGACCCCGAGCGCCTCGCCATCGCCGAGGTGAACCCGCACATGCCGCGGGTGGCGGGCCTGCCCGAGCATGGGGATCACCGCGTCCACGTCTCCGAGGTGGACGCCTGGGTGGACTCGCCGCGCGAGCTGATCGCGCTGCCCCCGGAGGCGCCGTCGCCGCAGGCGATCGCCATTGCGCAGCGCGCCGTGGAGCTGATCGAGGAGCGGGCGACGCTGCAGTTCGGCATCGGCGCGGTGCCCGACGAGATCGCGAGCCTGCTCGCCGCCGGGCCGCTCGGCGACTTCGGCGTGCACTCCGAGATGATCTCGGACGGTATCATGGCGCTGCACCGTGCCGGCAAGGTGACCAACCGCCACAAGGGGCTCCACGACGGCATCAGCGTCGCCACCTTCGCCTTCGGCGGCTCCGCCCTCTATGCGTGGCTCGACGGCAATCCCGACGTCCGGATGCTCCCCGTGTCGGCGACGAACGAGCCCGCGGAGATGCGCCGGCTGCGGCGGTTCGTCAGCGTCAACACCGCGCTGGCGGTCGATCTTCTCGGGCAGGTGGCGGCCGACCACGTCGGCGGCAAGCAGTACTCCGGGGTGGGCGGCGCGGAGTCGTTCGTCATGGGGGCGTCGGAGGCGCCCGGCGGGAAGAGCCTCCTCTGTCTCGCCTCCACCGCCGAGGTGCACGGGCAGCGCATCTCGACCATCGTCCCGCGGATCGGCGTGGACATGTGCGTCACGACGCCACGCCACCACGTGCAATGGGTCGTCACCGAGCACGGGGCCGCCGACCTCTCCGCGCTGACCGACGTCGAGCGGGCCCGCGCGCTCATCGCGTTGGCCCATCCCGATTTCCGCGCCGAGCTGGCACGATCGATCGGCTTGGGGCAGACTCCCGCCCCATGAGCACCGCGACGATCGGCCCGCTGGAGCTGTATTACGAGGAGCACGGGAGCGGCGATCCCCTGCTGCTGATCATGGGACTCGCCACGGACTCGACGGGCTGGGCCTTCCAGATACCCGAGTTCCAGCAGCACTACCGCACCGTTGCGTTCGACAATCGCGGCGTCGGGCGCAGCGCCAAGCCCCCCGGCCCGTACAGCATCCACGAAATGGCGGACGACGCCGCGGGGCTGCTCGACGTCCTCGACATCCCGCGCGCGCACGTGCTCGGCATCTCGATGGGCGGGATGATCGCGCAGGAGCTGGCGCTGCGGCAGCCGCAGCGGGTCCGCAGCCTGACGCTCGCCTGCACCTACCCGGAGCCCGACGCCGACGTGGAGAGCCACCTCCACTTCTCGATGCAGAAGTTCGGCGGCCAGGTGACCAGCGACGGCGAGATGGAGATCGACGTCAAGGCGATCAACCCCATGGAGTTCCTGCAGCACATGTTGCCGACCGTGTTCAATCCGGAATTCATCCAGCAGGAGCTGCCGAAGCTCATCCAGGTGTTCTCGGGCGCGCTCCAGTACGGCTTCAGCATGGAAGCCATCCTGGGCCAGGTGGCGGCGGTGATGAACCATCGCGCCACCGACCGCCTGCATCAGATCGCCGCGCCGACGCTGGTGATCACCGGCGATGCCGACCTGCTCATCCCTCCCGGCAACTCCGACATCCTCGCCAAGCACATCCCGAACGCGCGGCTCGTGAAGGTGCCGGGCGGCAGCCACGGCTTCAACTTCGAGACGCCCGAGCTGTTCAACCGGACGGTGCTGGACTTCCTCGCCTCCGTCCCGCGCTGATCGCGCTCGGGGCGGCGTCAGCGGATGCGGGCGATGTTGTCCGCGGCGAGTTGGATCATGCCTTCCGCCACCGCTTCGCCGCCCGACATCCGGTCGTCCTTGGTCTGGCCCTGGTGCCAGCGATAGTAGAGCTGCTGCACCACCACGGCCATCTTGAAGAGCCCGAAGACGTAGTAGTACGGCATACCCGACACGTCGCGCCCGCTCTGCTGGCCATAGCGCTCGACCGCCTCGGCGCGGGTCATGAAGCCCGCCGTCTGCGAGGGCATCGAGGACAGGAAGGCGAACGTCTCGCCGGGCTCGTACCAGGCCGACAGCAGCGTGCCGAGGTCGGTGAGCGGGTCGCCCAGCGTGCACATGTCCCAGTCGTAGACCGCGACCGCGCGGCCCGGATCGTCCTCCGCCACCGCCATGTTGTCGAGTCGCCAGTCGTTGTGCACCAGCGTGGCGTCAGGGGACGCGGGCATCTGCCGCTCGAGCCAGCCGATGACGTCGGCCGCCACGGGGACGTCTTTCGTCTTCGCGCGCTCCCACCGGCCGGTCCAACCCGACACCTGCCGGGCGAGGAACCCTTCCGGCTTGCCGAGCGTCTCGAGGCCGACGGCGCGGTAGTCGACGGCGTGGAACTGCGCCAACGTGTCGATCATCACGGTCGACAGCTTCCGGTTCGCCGCAGCGTCCGCCCCGCCGCCGAACTGTGGCGGCACCTCGCGGCGCACCACCACGCCGCGGCGGCGCTCCATCACGAAGAACGGCTTACCGATCACCGCCGGGTCCTCGCAGTACGCGAACGCGCGCGGCGCCAGCGGAAACCCCTGGTAGAGGACCGACAGCACCCGGTACTCGCGCCCCATGTCGTGCGCGCTGGCCGGGAGGTCGCCGTGGGGCGGCCGCCGGAGCACGTAGCGCGCGGACGGGTAGACCACCAGGTACGTGAGGTTCGCGTGCCCGCCAGGGAACTGCCAGATGTCCGGGGTGCCGGTGGCCCCCGGGACCCGGCCCTCGAGGTAGCCGCCGACCGCCGCGGCGTCGAGTTCCTCTCCCGGGCGCGGGGCGACGACATCTGGATCGGGGGGCGGCGTGGCGGGCACGGACGGGTTCGCTAACAGCTCGGTCTGGCGGGCGTCAACCGGGCCTGGGTCGCCGCGCCTGTGGTAACCGACGCCACCGACTCGCCCCGAGTGGTGTTTCCGGCGCCACAGCACGGAGACACGCTACCGGCGCTCCTTGGAGACGGTCGCATCCACCTCGAAGGTGCGCTCGGGCGGCTTCGCGGGCCGCCGCATCGATTCGCCAAGTCTGGTAATCGGTCAAGCGCTCGATTACATATCGGGCGATGGACGTCACCGGCGCGGATTTCGACCCCCAGCTGCTGTTCGACCATCCCGACCCGTACCCGATGTTCGCCATGCTGCGGCAGTCGCAGCCGGTGATGCGTTCCGAGTTCGCCAACCGCATCACCTGGGTCGTCACGAAGTACGACGACTGCCACGCCATCCTGAAGGACGCCGACAGCTTCTCCTCGCGCTCGAACGCGGAGGTGGGGAAGGTGATGGGCCGCACCGTCATCGAGATGGACGGCAAGGAGCACACCCGCCACCGCGCGCTGGTGCAGCAGCTGTTCGTCCCAAAGGGACTCGACGGGCTCCAGCCGGTGCTGCAGGCGATGCTGGACGGCGTCGTCGAGCGGTTCGCGGGCAATCCGCGCGCCGACCTGGTGGCGGAGTTCACCGAGCGCTTTCCCGTGCAGGTGATGGCGCACATGGTGGGGATCCCGCGCGCCGACTACCCCCAGTTCCAGCGCTGGGCGATCGACATCATCGGCTTCGCCAAAGACTACCCGCGCGGCATGGCCGCCGCCGCGGCCGTCCGCGAGTATCTGATGCCGGTGATCGGCGCCCGGCGCGCGCACCCGACCGACGACGTCATCAGCAAGCTCGTCACCGGGACCGTGGACGGCCAGGGCCTCACCGACGAGGAGGTGGTGAGCTTCCTCCGCCTGCTCCTGCCCGCCGGGGCGGAGACCACCTTCCGGCTGATCGGCAACATGCTCTTCGCGCTCCTCACCGAGCGAGACCGGTGGGAGCGGGTCCGTGCCGATCGCTCGCTGGTGCCCTGGGCCATCGAGGAGACGCTCCGCTGGGAGACGTCGGTGCTCATGGTGTCGCGGCAGACGACGCGTCCGGTGACGATCCGCGGCGTCGAGATCCCCGAAGATCAGATGGTCTCGGTGACGGTGGCCTCGGCGAACCGCGACGAGGAGCACTACGACCGCCCCGATATCTACGATCTCGACCGCCGCGCCGACGACCATCTCGCCTTCGGCTTCGGCCGCCACCACTGCCTGGGGTACCATCTCGCCCGGCTGGAGGCGCGGCTCGCGCTCACCACGCTGCTCGACCGCTTTCCCGCGCTGCGGCTCGACCCGGCCGCCCCATCCCCCACGATCACCGGGCTGGCGTTCCGGTCCCCGAAAACGCTACCAGTGCTGCTCAGATGAGCCGCCTGCTTCCGCTTCTCGCCGCCCTGTTCGCGGCCGGCTCGGGCTGCGGCCCCGCCGTCCCACTGCACGCCGAACCCGCCTACCGCCAGTACTGCGCCTCGTGCCACGGCATGGATGGCCGCGGCGACGGCCCGGCCGCGGCCGCGCTCGTGCCGCCGCCGGCCGACCTGACCAGGTCCCACCTCGGCCTGCCCGAGTTGATGAAGGTGATCGACGGCCGCCGCACCGTGCGCGCCCACGGCTCGGCCGCGATGCCGGTGTGGGGCGAGATCTTCGAGGCGCAGTCCGACCGAGACGACCGCCGCGCGCGCCAAGCGCTCCGCGAGGTGCAGGCGCTGGCGGAGTACGTGCTGTCGCTGCGGTCCCGGTGACGGGACGCCCGGCGCCCGCGGGTTACTCCGTCACGTCGGGCAGGACGGAGAACCGCAGCCGCTCGGTCGTGCGCCGGAACGAGGAGGGGAACAGCAGTCGGACCAGGTAGGCGATGCCGACGTAGCGCGGCACCGTCACTTCGAACGCGCCCCGCTCGAGGCCACGGAGGAGCGCGGCGGTCAGCACCGGCGGGTCGACGAACGTGCGCGTAGCGCGCTCGGGCATGCGCGCGAGAATCTCCGGCGTGAACATCTCCGTGCGCACCAGCGCCGGGTAGACCGTCATGACGTGGATGCCGAGCGGCGCGAATTCGGACACCAGCGCCTCCGATAAGCCCGTCACTGCGAACTTGCTCGCCGTGTACGCGGCTTCGTCCGGCTGCCCCAGCTTGCCGGCCACCGACGACACGTTGACGATCCAGCCCTGCCCCGCCCGGCGCATCACGGGGAGCACGGCGCGGATGGCCCACACCACGCCGAGATAGTTCGTCTCCATGAGCCGCACGAACGTCTCCGGGCGTTCGTCCTTGAAGAGCCCGTGCCGGGCCACGCCGGCGGCGTTCACCAACAGGTCGACGCGGTCCCAGCGCGCGCGCACACGGGCGACGGCGGCCTCCACCGCCGCGCGGTCCGCCACGTCGCACGCGACCGGCAGCGCGCGATCCGCCCCGAGCTCGTCGGCCAGCGCGGCGAGCCGGTCCGCGCGCCGCGCGACGAGCGCCACCCGCGCCCCGCGCGCCGCCAGGTCGCGCGCAAGCTGCGCGCCGATGCCGCTCGACGCCCCCGTCACGACGGCGACGCGGTCACGATAGTCGGTGAGTCGAGGCATGCGCTTGGCGCCCCATACGCGGGCGCCGTCCGGCGGGCAACCGCACGCCGCCGGCGAAAATTTGACCGGCCCGACCCCGTCCCCTACAAAAACGGGATGTCCTTCTCGGCGCCGATGCTCCTGGCACTGCTGGCGCTCGTCGGCTGCGGCGGTTCCGACGCCCCCGCCCCCCGCCAGCCGACCCCGCTCGACCTGGCGACCACCGGCACCGTGCAGGTCGACGTGCTGCTCGATGGCAGCCCGCCTCCCATGGAGACGCTCGTCATGAGCGGCAATGCCGAGTGCGCCGCGCTCCACCCCGAACCGGTCCTCACCGGCGACATGCTGGTGGCGGGCGGGAAGGTGCAGAACGCCTTCGTCTACCTGAAGGACGGCCTCGGGAACCGGGTGTTCGCGGTGCCGGCGCAGCCGGTGGTGATCGACCAGCGGCGCTGCATCTACGTCCCGCGTGTGGTGGGCGCGCAGGTGGACCAGGCGATCGAGTTCCACAACAGCGACGCCTTCCTGCACAACGTCCACGGCGCGCCGAAGGACTCGCGGGGCTGGAACGTCGCACTGTCCCGGCAGGGCGCGGAGCGGACGATCCGGGTGGACCACCCGGAGGTGATGGTGAGCGTGCGCTGCGACCTGCACCCCTGGATGCAGGGCTGGATCGGCGTGGTGGACCATCCGTACTTCGGGGTCACGGGCGCCGACGGGCGCGTGACCCTGAAGAACGTGCCATCCGGGGACTACACCGTCGGGGTCTGGCACGAGCGATTCGGCACGCGCGAGGCGAAAGTGACGGTCACGCCGCAAGGCACCGCCGCCACGAGCGTGACGTTCGCGCCGCCCTCGTGAGCCCGGCGTCCCGCGTTCGGGGCGCCACGGACGATTGACGAGCCGCCATCTGGCTTGATAGGCGGCCCTTTGGCGTCGTGTCCCCATGAGGGACGCGACGGGAGGAGGTGGTCATGGAGTTCTCGCAGGTCTTGCAGGCGCTGTTCCGCTGGGTCCACATCGTGGCGGGCATCACCTGGATCGGTCTCCTCTATTACTTCAACTTCGTGCAAGGGGGATTCGAGGGCACGCTCGACGGTCCCACCAAGAAGCTCGTCGTGCCGCAGCTGCGGCCCCGCGCGCTCTACTGGTTCCGCTGGGGCGCCGCCTGGACCTGGATCACCGGCGTCCTGCTGCTGCTCGTGGTCTACTACCACGGCCGGCTGATGTTCGCGCCGCCCGGCGGCTGGACCGGAGGCGCCTTCCTGATGCTCGCGATCACCTTCCTGGCGTTCGCGGTGTACGATCCGCTGGCCAACGCGATCTCGGACAACAAGCAGATGGCGGGCATCGGGTTCGCCCTGCTCGCACTGGTCATCCTCGGCTACGTCTTCATCGGCGGCTTCGAGTATCGCGCCTACGTCATCCATACCGGCGCGCTGCTCGGCACACTGATGGCCGCCAACGTCTGGATGCGCATCTGGCCGGCCCAACAGAAGGTCATCACGGCCATCCGTGACGGCCAGGCGCCGGATGCCGCGCTGGTGGCCCGCGCGGGCGCCCGTTCGCGCCACAACACCTACATGTCGGTGGCCCTCGTCTGGACGATGATCGTCCAGCACACGGTGGCCTTCGCGCAGGGCGGCTGGATCTGGCTGTTGATCGCGATCGCGGTCGCCTGGGCCGCGACGACGCAGCTCTACAAGAAGGCCGCCGAGGTCAAGGGCTTCTAACGGCGCAGGCCGAAGGTGCCGAGCGCCTTCGCCACCAGCGTGCCGTCGCCGGAGGTCACCTCTCCTTCGGCGACGGCCACGGTGCGCCGCACACTGACGACGCGGCCCCGGCACCAGAGCACGCGCTCCCGGGTGAACGCCACGTAGCTGACGCTCAGGTTGTGCGTGGCGATGCGGTCGGCTGGCTCGAGCCGTCGCGCGATCGCCACGGCCAGTGCGGTGTCGAACAGCGTCGCCAGCACGCCGCCGTGCACCGCGCCGAACGGGCTGAGCAGCGCGTCCGGCACATCCATCCGCAACACCGCCTCGTGTTCGTCGGCCCGGTCGATGGAGAAGCCGAGCAGCTGCCAGAAGCCCGGCGGCTGCATCAGAGCCGGTCCTGTCGGACGAAGCGGCCGGCGTAGACCGCCTCGCCCTCGCATCGCTGCAAGACGATCTGGCAGAGCCGGACGCCCGCGTGGAGGGTGAGCGGGTGCTTCGCCACGTTCGACATCTCGAGCACCTGGCGGCTGTTCACCCCGGGCGCGATGAAGCCCGCGGTGACGTGGATCATGAGCCCGAGCCGCGCATAGCGGCTGCGCCCCTCGAGCCAGCCCGCCAGGTTCGGGGGCAGCCGGATGCGCTCGCGGGTGATCCCGAGCACGGTCTCGCCGGGGCCGAGGACGTGGGGACGGGCCAGCGACCGCAGGCGGGTGACCGTACGGAAATCGGCATCGTCGGTCACCGCCACGGGTTCGCCGCCCACCTCCATCACGCGGATCTCGTCGCCCAGGTGAAGGTCGATCGACGCAGGTCCAACCTGCTCCGTCTCGAAGGGGTCGATCTCGAGGCGACCGGCGTCGATCTCGCGCAGGATCGCCTCGCGGGTGAGCACCATGGCGGGAGTGTAGCAGACGGCCCGCGGCCGGGCCGATCGAGACTACGGCACCACCGCGGGGTTCGACCGGATGGTGTAGCGCTGGATGGTGCTGGCCTCGGGCGCGTTCTTCGCCTGCGCGGTCCACGTCTCCTTTACCTTCGCTGCCCCAGGCAGCGTGTTGGCCAGCGGCACGCTCGCCTCGATCAGGTCCACCGCCTTCCCCCTCGGGATCACGACCGACGACACCGGGATGACGGTGACGCAGCGATCGGTCGGATCGAACCGGGTGCAGTCCGCGTCCTTCGCACACCCCACCGCGACTCCGGTCGTGGCGAGCGTGCTGGCGCAGTACGAGGAGGTGAGACACACCTCCCCAACCGTGCAGGTCGAGCACTGGGTCGGTCGACAGTCGGCGTCGGTTTCGCAGCCCTGCGTGACGGTCGTCGAGCAGTGCTGGAGGTCGATCTGCGTCGTCTTCATCAACTCGGTGGACCCGACGCGCACCACGGTCTCACAGCTGAGGACGTTCTCGCCCTCGAGCAGCACCGACGAGCCCTGATCCCCGCTGACGTTCTTCACCCGCACCCGGACGGCGACACTCCCGGTGGTGGGGTCACCCGGCAGATAGTTGCCGCGTTGCGGCGTGCGCGAGACCTCCACGCGGATGCGGTTGACGGCGCTCTGCACGTTCGCGAGCAGGTTGTCGCAGAGCGCGCTGCCGTCACCGAGGGTCGCCTCGGCGGTGGCCACGTGCTTCCCCGACGTCGAGTAGGTGAGCGAGGCGGAGGCCTGCAGCGCCGAAGTGATGGTTGTCGACGAATCGCCGTCGCCGTTGTCGAAGAGATAGCGAACGAGCGGTGGCAGCGCGACACCCGCCGGATCGACGGTGGCGACGAACGACTCCAGGAGCTGCGCCGGCAGCCCGCCGCGCACACCGTTCCCGGTCTTGCCGTCGAGCGTGAGGGTGAGCGACGCCGTCCGGCCGTAGCCGACCGTGACTTTGCCCTTGCCCAGCCGGCGTGAGCCCGCCTTGGCCTTGACGCGCACGTTGGCGCGGCCGCCCCGATAGCGCTTGAAGCCCTGCTCGGGCAGCACATCGCAGCTCGGGGCGACGTACAGGATCGACGGCTGACTGTAGACCTTCAACTGCTCCGCCGTCAGCACGCAGGCATTGCCGAGCTCGGCGCACACCGTGCGGATCACGCCCGCCTGCTCGTCCGGTGGGATGTTCTGGTCGGCCAGCAGGAGCCCGGCGGCACCGGCCGGGAGGGACCACTCGAAGCGCACGGGGCCGGCCGCCGTTTCGTCCACCGTCGCGCGCAGCCGCGTGACGTTGAGCGGGAGCGCGGCGTCGTCCTGCGGGAACAGCGCCGAGCAGTCGGTGTCGCCGTCGCCGCTGTTGAGCAACTCGACCCGGGACGCCGTCACCGTGACACGGCCCGCCGCCTGTCCGGACGCGAGCACCACCATGGCGACGCTCGCCGCCGCAACCCAACCTCCAACCTTCATCACACGGCCCTCCCGCGCCCCCTGCGGTCGGCCGCCCGGTCCCTCCCCGGGACGGAGCCGTGCATAGGGGGCGCGAGGTGGCCCGTCAAGCGACGCGGTCGCGACATGACGCCGTCGCAGCGCCGGTGCTATACGCCCACCATGACCCAGCACGTCCTCGTGTCGATTCGCGCCGGGATGGGAACCGTCACGATGCATCGCCCCGAGCGTCGCAACGCCCTGTCGGAAGCCCACATGCTCGAGCTGACCGACGCCTTCCGCCGGTTGGGCGACGACCCGGACGTCCGGGCGATCATCCTGGCGGGCGCCGGCGACGTGTTCTGCGCCGGGCACGACTTCGCCGACATGGTCGAGCGCGACCTGGACGGAATGCGCCGGCTGCTCCAGGTCTGCCGCACCCTCATGCGGACCATGCAGGAGGTGCCGCAACCGGTGGTGGCCCGGGTCCACGCGCTCGCCACCGCCGCCGGCTGTCAGCTGGTGGCCACCGCCGACCTGGCCGTCGCCGCCGACACGGCGGCGTTCGCCGCGCCCGGCGGGCGGGGGGGCTGGTTCTGCCATACGCCGATGGTCGCCATCGCGCGCAGCATCGGCCGCAAGCGCGCGCTGGAACTGGCCTTCACCGGCGACCCGATCGACGCCCGCACGGCGCTCGATTGGGGATTGGTCAACCGCGTGGTGCCGCGTGCCGACCTGGACGCCGAGACCGAACGGCTGGCGCTGGCCGCCAGCCGGGGCAGTCGGGCGTCGAAGGCGCTCGGCAAACGCGTGCTCTACGACACGATCGAGCTCGACGTCGATGCCGCCTATGCGCGTGCCATCGAGGCGATGGCCACGAGCGCCTTCACGAGCGACGGTCGCGAGGCCATGAACGCATTCCTCGAGAAGCGCCGCCCGGAGTTCCCCCCGCGACGGTGAAGCGTCGGACCGCCGCGATCAGGTAGCGACGGGCAGGTGGATCGTCACCGTGGCACCGTGCCCCGGCTCGCTGTCGACGTCGATGAAGCCTCCGGCGCCGCGCACGATGGCGTGCACGGTGGCGAGCCCGAGACCGCAACCGCCCGTCCCCTGCCGGGTGGTGAAGTACGGCTCGAAGATCAGCGGGCGCGTTTCCTCGTCGATGCCATGGCCCTCGTCGATGACCTGGAGGACCACCCAGCTCCCGTCGTCGCCGTCCGCCTTGCTCGTGACGACGCGGACCACCGCACCCGGCGGGCTGGCCTGCAGCGCGTTCGACACCAGGTTCACCAGCACGCGCTCGATCGCCGGACGGTCGAGGCGCACGCGCGCCCCGTCCGCCGCCAGCTCGAAGCGCAGCTGCCGCCCCTCCGTGGGTAACGCCGCCAGCAGATCGGCGGACGCGGCCACCAGCTCGTCGAGCACGGGCCCCGCCGCGATCGGCGCATGATCGCGACCGATATCGGCGAGCTGCCGCAGGAGATCGCGCCCGCGGCGCACCGTGTCGAGAATGGAGTGTGCGCACTCCACGATCTCCGGGCCGGCGCCCTCGTGCTGGGCGATCTGCTCCGTCCGCGCCTGGACGATCATCAGCAGGTTTCCGAAATCGTGGGCCACGCCGGCCGACACGCGCCCCAGGGCGGCCATCCGCCGGTCGAGCTCCGTGCGGCGCGCCAGCTCGTCGAGGGAGCGACGGGCGTCGATGAAGGCCGCCTGCTCCATGGCGAGCGCCACCAGGTCGGCCACCGATTCGGCGAAGGCCACCTCGGCGTCGGTCCAGCGCCGGGGCGCGCCGACGTGCTCGTGACACACGACACCGACGACTTCGCCGTGCCGGAACAACGGCGCGTCGAGCATCGAGGTGATCCCGAGCGGGATCAGGTAGTCGGCGGCGAGTTCGCTGGTCCGCGAGTCGATGCGCGCGTCGTCCGCGACGATGCCTCGATGTTCTTCCAGCGCCAGACGATAGCGGGGCAGGCCAGCGAGCGCGAGGGTGCCGCCGGACTCGTGCGCGTCGCGGGAGCGGCGGTACAGGCATGCGCAGCGCAGGGAGGCGCCCTCGTGCTCGAAAAGCCAGATGCCGACCCGCTCCACGTCGAGCGTCCGGGCGATCAAGCGAGTGGCACGCGCGAAGACCCGGTCGAGCGACTGCGTCTCGTCGACCGCCAGGCGGGCGAGCCGCAGGCGTCCCGCCTCGAACGCGTTGGCCGGATGCTGTGGCACCGCCTGCCATGTAGCGCATCGACGCGGAGCCTGCATCCCAGCGCACGGCGCATTGCGTCTGCCGGCCGCCTTCGGCTACCTGACACGCTCGATGACTCCGTCCGTCGCATACTTCTGCATGGAATTCGGGCTGTCCGAGGCGTTCCCGATCTACGCGGGGGGGCTCGGCATCCTCGCCGGCGACTTCATCAAATCGGCCCACGACCTGTCGCTGCCCGTCGTCGGCGTCGGCCTGCGCTGGGCGCACGGCTACTCCCGCCAGCGCCTCGGCGACGACGGGCTGCCGGTGTCCGAGTTCCCTACCTACCGGGCGGACTTTCTCGAGGACACCGGGGTGCGGGTCCGCGTCCGGGTGGCCATGCGCGAGGTCGAAGCGAGGGTGTGGCGAACCGAACGATGGGGCAACGCGCCGCTCATCCTGCTCGAACCCGTCGCCACGCGCGACGCGTGGATCACGAATCGGCTCTACGAGCCGTCGTTCGATTGCCGCGTCGCCCAGGAGATCCTCCTCGGCGTGGGGGGCGTGCGAGCGCTCCACAAGCTCGGCGTCGCCGTCGACACCTACCACTTCAACGAGGGTCACGCGGCCTTCGCCGGCATCGAGTTGATCGCCGACCGCATGGCGGCGGGGGCCGCCTTCACCGACGCGTGGGAGGCCGTGCGCGAGCAGATCGTCTTCACCACCCACACCCCCGTCGCCGCCGGCAACGAGGTCCATGCGCTGGCCGAGCTCCGCCGTCTCGGCGCCTGCTGCGAGCTGGTCGACTGGGAGATGCGCCAGATCGGCGGCGATCCGTTCAACATGACGGTCGCCGGCCTGCGCCTGGCGCGCCGCGCCAACGCCGTGTCGGAGCTGCACGCCGAGGTG
Organism: uncultured delta proteobacterium; assembly: GCA_963851365.1. Taxonomy (GTDB): domain Bacteria; phylum Desulfobacterota; class Binatia; order DP-6; family DP-6; genus CAVQLX01. The sequence continues at coordinate 115,675 of CAWKPA010000010.1, forward strand.
TCACACACCATGTGGCGCGATGTCGAGCATGCGAGCGCCATCATCGCCATCACCAACGGGGTGCATGCCCCCACCTGGCAGGACGCCCACATCCGCGCGGCGGCAGCCGATCCCGAAGCGCTGTGGACGCGCCACCAGGCGCTCAAGCGCGAGCTGCTCGACGTCGTGGCAACGCGGACGGACGCGCGCCTTGCCGACGACGTCCTCACCGTCGGCTTCGCGCGGCGAGCGGCGTCGTACAAGCGCAGCAGTCTGGTGTTCCGTGATCCCGACCGGATCGCGCCGCTGCTCCGCGCCCGGAAGCTCCAGCTCGTCTTCGCCGGCAAGGCGCACCCGGACGACGCCGTCGGTCGCCACATCATCGGAGAGCTGGTGGCGATGGCGCGGCGGTTTCCCGACGCCGTCGTCTTCGTGCCCGACTACGACATGGCGCTCGGCCGCGCGCTCACCCGCGGCGCCGACGTCTGGCTCAACAACCCCATCCGCCCGCTGGAGGCCTGCGGCACGTCCGGCATGAAGGCCGCGATGAACGGCGTGCTGAATTGCTCGATCCTCGACGGCTGGTGGCCGGAGGCCTGCGAGCACGGCGTGAACGGCTGGGCCATCGGCGACACCACCACCGGCATGCCCGAGCAGGACGACCGCGACGCGGCCGCCCTGCTCGACGTGCTGGAGCACGAGGTGATCCCGGCCTACGCCGACCTCCCGCGCTGGCTCGGCATGATGCAGGCCAGCATCGACATGGCGCAGGAGCGGTTTTCCTCCGACCGCATGTGCCGCGACTACTTCGCCCGGCTGTACGCACGATGAGGAGACTTTGCATGGTCCACCCACGCCGAATTGCAATCGCCCTGTCCTGCCTCGCGGGTCTCGGCATGGCGCTGGCGGCCCGGTGCCCCGCGCAAACGGGAACGATGGACGCCGGCGAGGTCGCGCCTCCCGACCCCGCCAAGTTCCACAAGGAGCCCGGCTACTCGCCCTACGCCGGCAAACAGTATCCCGATCGCCCCTATTGGGGCGACGAGCACGTCCACACCGGCTGGTCGGCCGACGCCGGGATGGCGGGCGCGACGCTCACGCCGGAGGATGCAGTCCGTTTCGCGCGCGGCGAGCAATTGACGTCCAGCAGCGGCCAGCCGGTCAAGCTCGGCCGGCCGCTCGACTGGGTTGCCGTCACCGATCACTCCGACGGCATGGGCGTCATCTCCGAGATCAAGGCGGGCAATCCCGAGATGATGGCCGACGCCACCCTGAAGCGCTGGCACGACATGCTGGCCGCGGGCAGCGACGCCGCCATGCAGGCCACCATGGAGCTGGTCGCCGCGCAGTCGAACAAACAGCTCCCAGCGGCGGTGATGGACCCCAAGTTCGCGAAGTCCGTCTGGGAGAAGAACACCGAGATCATGGAGCGCTACAACGACCCCGGGCGCTTCACCACCCTCATCGCGTTCGAGTGGACGTCCAATGCCGGCGGCGGCGACAACCTGCACCGCAACGTCATCTACCGCGACGGCAAGGACAAGGCCGACCAGGTCCTCCCGATGACCACGTTCGATTCCGAGAATCCAGAGGACCTGTGGGCATGGATGGCGGCCTGGGAGCAGAAAACCGGCGGCAAGCTGCTGGCCATCCCGCACAACGGCAACCTCTCCAACGGCCGCATGTTCGAGCTCACCACCTTCGCCGGCGGCCCGCTCACCCCGGAATGGGCGGATACCCGCCAGCGCTGGGAACCCCTGTTCGAAGTCATCCAGATGAAGGGACAGAGCGAGTCGCATCCCTCGCTGTCGGCCACCGACGAATTCGCCGCGGGCTACGAGCTGTGGGACCGGGGCAACCTCAACCTCGTGCCGAAGCAACCTGGTATGATCCAGCGCGAATATCTGCGTCAGGCGCTCAAGACCGGGCTCGGGGTCGAACGGCAGTTCGGAGCGAATCCGTTCAAGTATGGCATGGTCGCCGGGACCGATACCCACAACGGCCTCGCCGCCGAAGAGGAGGAGAACTTCTTCGGCAAGTTCGTCTCCGGCGAGCCGCGCCCGGACCGCTGGCGCGAGGACGCAATGAGATTCGGCGAACGGGCGGTGAAAGGCTGGGAGATGACGGCGGCGGGGCGGACCGCCGTGTGGGCCACCGCCAACACCCGCGAAGCGCTCTGGGATGCCATGAAGCGCCGGGAGACCTACGCCACCAGCGGCCCCAACATCGTGGTGCGCTTCTTCGGCGGCTTCGACTTCGTGCCCGCCGACGCGCAGACCCGCAGCCCCGCCATCGCCGGGTACACCAAGGGCGTCGCCATGGGTGGCGACCTGCGCGGCGCGCCCGCCGGCAAGGCGCCCACGTTCCTGGTCGCCGCGCTCAAGGACCCCCTGGGCGGCAACCTCGATCGCATCCAGATCGTCAAGGGCTGGGTCGACGCGAGCGGGACGCCGCAGGAGAAGATCTTCGACGTCGTGTGGGGCGATGCCGAACGGCGCAAGCGAGGGCCGAACGGCAGGATTCCGGCCGTCGGGAGCACCGTGGACGTCGCCGCCGCGCGCTGGACCAACACCATCGGCGACCCCGAGCTGATCAGCGTCTGGACGGATCCCGACTTCGATCCGGGCATCTCCGCGTTCTACTACGCCCGTGTTCTGGAGATTCCGACCCCGCGGTGGACGGCGTACGACGCCGCCTACTTCAAGGTGGAGATGTCGAAGGACGTGCCGATGACCACGCAGGAACGCGCGTGGACGTCGCCGATCTGGTACACGCCCGCACGCTCGTGACGCACGGTCGCGGGCGGCGGTTCCTCGGGGAACCCCTGGTGCAGTTCTTCCTGCTGGGCGGCGCCCTGTTCGCGGTGCACGCACTGGTCGGGCGCAGCCCGGACTACGCCGCGTCGCCCGAGATCGTGATCGACGCCGGGCGCGTCGCGCACCTGCAGACCACCTTCGCCCGCACGTGGCAGCGAGCGCCGACCGCCCGCGAGCTGGACGGCTTGATCGAGGACTCGATCCGCGAAGAGATCTACGCCCGCGAGGCGGCGGCGCTCGGGCTCGACCGCGACGATACGGTGATCCGGCGGCGGCTCCGCCAGAAGATGGAGTTCCTGACCGAGGAGAGCGTCGCTCCGCCGGCCCCCACGGACGACGAGCTGCGCGACTGGGTGACCCGACATCCCGAGCGGTACCGGATCGAGCCGCGGCTCGCGTTCCGGCAGGTCCTCCTCAGCCGCGACCGGCGCGGCGACGCTACCGAGGCCGACGCCGAGGCGTTGCTGGCGCGACTCGTCGCGGCCGGGCCGGACGGCGCCCGCGAGCTACCCGGCGACCCCACGCTGCTGCCCCGCGACGTGCCCCTCGTCGCCCAGAGCGAGGTCGCACGCCAGTTCGGCGAGGAGTTCGCTTCCGCCCTCGCCGAAAGCCCGACCGGCCGTTGGGTGGGACCGATCGAGTCCGGCTATGGCCTCCACCTGGTCTTCGTCGACCGCCGCGAAGGCGGGTGCCTCCCCGCGCTCGACGAACTGCGCGACCGGGTCATCCGCGACTGGACCAGCGCCCGGCGTTCCGAGCAGGTCGACGCCGCCTACCGTGCGCTCCGCGACCGCTACACGGTGACGATCGAGCGCCCCGATCCCCCCGCGGCGGACGCGGCCCCATGACCCGGGCGCACCGCACGCTGGCAGGCGCGCTGGCCCTGGTGGTGCTCGGCGGCGCGGCGGGCGCCCACGAGCTCCGTCCGGGCTACCTCGAGCTGCGCGAAACCGCGCCCGACGAGTTCGCGATGCTGTGGAAGGTGCCCGCCCGTGGCGAGCAGCGTTTCGGGATCCGCCCGGCCCTGCCGGCGCGATGCACGCCCGCGTCACCGCCGAGCGGCGCCTTCACCGACGACGCGTACGTCGAGCGCACCGTCGTACGATGCCCGGGCGGGCTCGACGGCCAGACGCTCGCCGTCGACGGCCTCGCCGCCACCCTGACCGACGTGCTGGTGCGGGTCGAGCGGCAGGACGGCACCTCGCTGACCCGCCGCCTGACGCCGGCCGCGCCGTCGGTCGTCCTGACCGCCGCACCAGGGGGCGCGTCGGTGGCCGTCACGTACCTGCGGCTCGGCGTCGAGCACATCCTCCTCGGCTTCGATCACCTGCTGTTCGTGCTCGCCCTCCTGATCCTGGTCGGCCCGACGCGGCGCCTGGTCGGCACGGTGACCGCGTTCACCGTCGCGCACAGCCTGACGCTCGCGGCCGCGACGCTGGGACTCCTGCACGTGCCGGCCGCGCCGGTCGAAGCGACCATCGCGCTCAGCATCGCCTTCGTCGCAGCGGAGATCGTCCACGCCCGGCAGGGCCGGGTGAGCCTGACCGAGCAGCGGCCGTGGATCGTCGCCTTCGCCTTCGGGTTGCTCCACGGCCTCGGTTTCGCGGGCGCCCTCGCCGCCGTCGGGCTGCCGCCCCGGGCGATCCCACTGGCGCTCCTCTTCTTCAACGTGGGCGTCGAGGTCGGCCAGCTGCTCTTCATCGCCGCGGTGCTGGCGATCGGGACCCTGATACGACGCCTCGCGCTGCCCTGGCCACGGTGGGGCTGGCGGGTCGCGCCCTGGGGCATCGGCACCCTCGCCGCCTACTGGACCATCGAACGCGTCGCCGCGTTCCTCTGAGCCGGCGCCGGCGTGGCGGTCAGACGAGCGCCGGCGCCACGTAGGCGGCCAGAGCGTCGAGCTGCTCCAGGTAGTGATCGAGGCTGCGGTGACGCGTCCGGACGTTCAGCACGGTGGCGCCGAGCGCACGGAAACGGCGCGCGCGGGCGAGCAGCGCGTCTCGCTCCGCGGCGTCGGTCGGATCGAGCAGCACGTCCATCGGGAGGACGAGGTCGAAGGGACGGGTACGCGCCTGCCAGGCACCGCGCGACCGCTCGGCGGCGAGCAGCGCGCCGAGCTGATCGAGATCGAGCCCGAACGGGTCCCAACCGTCGGCCAGCTCGAGGGCTCGGCGCAACGAGCGGCGGCTCCGGCCGCCCAGCCAGATGGGCACGTCCGCCCGAACGCCGCAGGGGTCGACCACCATGCCGTCGAAGCGGTAGTGCGACCCCGCGTAGGACGGAGCCGGCCGCCCGAAGCTCGCGCGCAGCGCCCGGAGCGCGTCTTCGTAGCGCGCACCGCGACCGGCGAACTCGGCGCCGAGCAGCGCGAACTCCTCGGCCAGCGTCCCGACACCGACGCCGAGCACCACGCGGCCGCCCGACAACCGGTCGAGCGTGCCGTAGCGCTTCGCGATGGCCAGCGGGTGATGGTAGCCGAGCACCAGCACATGGGTGACGAACTTGATGCGGCGGGTGTGCGCGGCAAGGAAGCCGAACGTGGCCAGGGGATCGTAGTAGCGCGTGCCCCGCGTCGCCGCCGCCGTAACCGGGATCGCCACGTGCTCGCTGCAGGTGAGATGGTGGAAGCCCAGCCGGTCCGCCGCCCAGGCAAGCCGCGCCAACTCCGCGGGACCGGCGTCCTCGGTCCAGGCCGCGTCGCGCGCGGGATGACGCGTGACGACCGGCGTGATCAGCCCGAGGCGCATCGCGCCGCCTCTTCTAGCATCGCCCGCGCGGCCGGTGGTAGACGGCGGCGTGGACTTCGCCGACTCCCCGGCCGACGCGCGGTTCCGGGCCGAGCTGCGCGCCTGGCTCGCGGCCAACCTGCCGGCGCGGGGGGAACGCATCCCCTACGACGAGGCCTCGCTCGCGGACGAGTTCGCGTTCCTGCGCGAGTGGCAGCAGCGGCTCTTCGAGGCAGGCTACGTCGGACTGCTCTGGCCGCGCGAGTACGGCGGCCGCGCCGCCCCGCCCACGCAGCAGGCCATCCTGAACGCGGAGTTGGCCCGGGTGCGGGCGCCGCAGCTGCTCAACCGGGTGGGCATCAACAACGTCGGCCCGACGTTGATCGCGCACGGCACCGACGTCTTGAAGCGGCGCCTGCTCCGCCCCATCCTCACGGCTGACGAGATCTGGTGCCAGCTGTTCAGCGAACCGAACGCCGGCAGCGATCTCGCGGCGGTCCGCACGCACGCCGAGCGTGACGGCGACGACTTCCGCGTAACGGGCCAGAAGGTCTGGACGAGCTACGCGCAGTTCGCGCGCTGGGCGATCCTGCTCGCCCGGACCGACCCGACGCTGCCGAAACACCGGGGACTCACCTACTTCCTCCTCGACATGGAGAGCCCGGGCATCACGATCCGCCCGCTCCGACAGGTCACTGGCTCGACCGAGTTCAGCGAGGTGTTCCTCGACGCGGTGCCGGTCTCACGCGCCCACATGATCGGCGGGGTGAACCAGGGCTGGGGCATCGCCATGACCACCCTCGCCCACGAACGCGGCACGGGGTTCGCGTTCAAGGAACAGGTGCTGGCCCGGATCGCGCTCGAGGAGGCCGTCGCGCTGGCCCGGGACACGGGTCACGCCCAGGATCCGGTCGTGCGGCAGGACGTGGCCCGCGGCTGGATCGAGGTCGAGGTGATGCGGCTGATGAACGCCCGCACCCTGACTCGCCTGGCCCGCGGCGACGAGCCAGGCCCGGAGTCGTCGCTGGTGAAGCTCTTCTGGGCCGGCCTCACCCAGCGCCTCCACGACCTGGCGCTCCAGATCGGGGGCCCGCGGGCGCAGTTGCTGGCGGGATCGCCGCACGCGCTCGACGACGGCCGCTGGCCCCAGGCGTTCCTCTGGTCGCGGGTCGGAGCGATCGCCGGCGGCACATCCGAGGTCCAGGCCAACATCATCGCCCAACGCTTGCTGGGTCTGCCGAAATGACCTTGACATTGCATGGAGGCGCATGGTGCATTCCCATACGGGGAGAGTACGGGACCGGGCGCAATTGGAGTGCCTTGGCATGAGCAAAGTTGTGCCCCTACACCCGCCAGACGCGCTGGTGATGGCCATCGGTGACGGTGGTAGCCTGCGTGTCACCCGATTCATCACCTCCGCCCAGGTCGCCCTGAGCCTGCATGGTCCGGCAGGAGGCGATTGGGGGGGCGTGATCCTGCATGCCGACCGCGCCCGGCTGCTCGCCTCCTGGCTGCTCCGCGAGGCGGACGCCGCGGATCGTGGGGCCCGCCTCACCCGGCGCGCGGCGGTGCCGACGGATCTCCCGGTGCCTGTACCAGCTCGATGAGCTGACCGTCCGGATCGACAATGAAGCAGGCCCCGGACTCGAAGTCGGGGAAATCGAGGATCGTGTCGTCGAGCACCCGCTCGCCCGCCTCCCGCAGGGCGCGGACTACGCCCTGGAGGTCGCCGACACGAAACGAGAGGTGGGTGAGGCCCGGCTCGTTCATGACCCGCCCGCGCGGCGGCGGCGGCGACGGCCTCGAGAATCGCAGCAGTTCGATCCGCACCCCGTCCCGCGTCAGGTACACGGCCTCGAGATGGGTGTCGCGCAGCCGGAGCAGCGTATCGACCGGCTGCCCCGCGATCTCGAGCTGATGCTCCACGGCAAACCCCAGGAGATCGCGATAGAACCGCAGCGACCGCTCCAGGTCGGACACGCAGATACCGATGTGGCTCAGGCGCTGCACGGCCGCGATCATCCGGCATCCTCGCCCAGCAGGGTCACCTTGATCGAGCCGCTGGTCTTGTCGGCCGCGGTCCGAAACGCCTGGTCGACGTCGGCCAGCGGGAAACGATGGGTGATGAGCGCATCGCCGATCCGGCGACCGTCGCGGCCCAGGAGATCCTCGACGATCTCGAAGTCCGCCCGCGCCGCGACGCGATTGTAGACCATCGACCCCTGGATCCGGACCTCCTTCGCAACGGTGAAGAGCGCCGGAAACGTCACCGACCGGGTGAACACGCCGAGCACGACGACCGTGCCACCGGGCCGACAGGCCATCACCGCGGTGTCGAGCGTGTCGGCACCGCCCCCGACCGTCTCGACGACGAGATCGACCGGCGACGCGGAGGCGGCCTCCTGCACGGCTCCGGGATCGGCATCGTCGAGGATGAGGTCGGCCCCGAGCGCGCGAGCGGCCGCGCGCTGCTGGGGCCGGCGGGCGGTCACCAGGATCTCGCCGGCGCCACCCGCGCGGGCCGCAACGACCGCCGCGAGGCCGATGGTACCGGCGCCGAGCACGAGCACGCGCTGCCCCAAGGCGAGTCCACCCAGGCGCACGCCGTGCACCGCCACGCCGAGGGGCTCGGACAGCGCGGCGGTGGCGAAGTCCACCCCATCCGGCACCGCGAAGCAGTGCCGCGCCGGCACGGCGACGAAGTCGGCGAAGCCGCCGGGCACCGTCATGCCGACGATACCGAGCCGCCGGCAGTAGTTGTAGGTGCCCGCCAGGCACCAGCGACAGACGCCGCACGACGCGATGCCCTCGAGCGCCACCCGGTCGCCGGCGCGCAGGCTCGAGACACCGGCACCGACGTCGGCGACGACCCCCGCGATCTCGTGACCGGGGCACACGCCGGGCGCCGGCATGTCGCCGTGCCACCAGTGGAGGTCCGATCCACAGATGCCGCAGCTCCGGACCGCCACCACCACCTCTCCCGGACCGGGCGCCGGGCGGGGCATCTCCTCCAGGGCGACGGCTTCCGGACCGCTCGCCCGCACGCCGCGCATCGTCGTCGTCATGTCATCTCCCCGTCTGCTCGCGCTCGATCGCGGCGCGCACGCGGGCCGCCAGCGCGTCGCGATCCGCGAACCCCAGCCCCGTCGTCGAGATCGGCGGCCCGATGACCAGCTCGATGTCGCCCGGGACCACGGTCATACGACTGCCCTTCGGCATGAGTCGCCGCGTGCCCCGGCAGACGACCGGCACCACCGGCAGCCCGAGCCGGATGGCCAGGACGAAGGCGCCCCTCTTGAACTCGCCGAGCCGCCCATCACGGCTCCGCGTGCCTTCGGGGAACACCACGAACGACTGGCCGTCGTCGCGCACGCGCTCGAGCGTCGCGATCGCCTGCGCGGAGTCCTCGCGCGCGATCGGGACCATCCCGAGGGAGTCGAGCACCGCCCCCAGCACCGGATGGCGCCAGAGACTGTCCTTGGCTGCGAACCGCACGGCGCCCGGCAGATGGCCCAGGAGCGCCAGGATGTCGAGGTGGCTCTGGTGGTTCGGCGTGTAGACGAACGGGCCGCCGTGCACGACGTGCTCGAGCCCCCTCACCGTGACGCGGACGCCGAGCATCCGCTCGAGCGACCGGGCCCGCGCTTTGGCGAATCTCCATGCCAGGCCCCGGTTGCCCGTGAGACGGTGCAGGGCGACCGCAACGGCTCCCATCCCGACCAGCATGCCCCGGAAGACGTACGGCGAGAGGGCGACCCGCAGCGAGTGCGCGCCGGAGACGTCCACCGCGGCGTCCGCCGCCGCCGAGCGCGGGTCTGCCATGGCGCCGCAGGCTCTAGCAGCTTCGACGCGCGGGTGGAACGCCCACGACTTCGGTCAATCGAATTCGGGAGCCGGCCTGGCGCTCGCCAGAGCCTCGGGCGACAACACGATGACCGGGTAGGACGCGCCGGCGGCCAGCTCCGTATCCGGCGCCGGGCCGACGAGCAGCCCGGCGCCGCGCGACAGCGAACTCAGGACGCCGGAACTTTGTGACGGGGCCGGGCGCGCGATCCACCCGCCCCCGCTCTGCACGAGCCATACCCGGACGAACTCGGTGAGCCGCGCCGCCTTCCTGACCGGCGCGTCGAGCACGGCTTCGATCAGCGGGAGGTGCAGCGCCCGGTGGCCCGTGAGCCGCCGCACGGCGGGACGCACGTAGATCGCGAAGCAGACCAGCGCCGAGACCGGGTTGCCCGGCAGGCCGAAGAAGAGGCCGTCGCCGCGGGTGCCGAAGGTGAAGGGCTTGCCGGGTTTCTGCGCCACCTTCGAAAACCGTCGCTGCACCCCGAGCGCGTCGAGAGCCTCCTTCACGAAGTCGAACTCGCCGACCGACACGCCCCCGGTGGAGAGCACGACGTCGGCGCGCGCCGCCTCGGCGAGCCGCTCCCGGACGTCGTCGAGGCGGTCGCGGACGACCGGCAGCACGACGGGCGTTCCCCCGGCTTCGGTGACGGCGGCGGCGAGCACGTAGGCGTTGCTGTTGACCACTTGGCCCGGCCCCGGCGGCTCGTCGACCTCGACCAGCTCAGCGCCCGTGGAGAGGATCGCCACCTGCGGCCGGCAGTGCACCGCCACGGTGGCGCAGCCGATCGACGCCAGGACGCCCAGATCGGCGGGGCCCAGCACCATCCCGCTCTCGACCACCCGCACGCCCTCCCGCACGTCCTCACCGGGCAAGCGGACGTTGGCTCCGGCTCGGACGGCGGTACGGACCGTGACCACCCCGTCCGCCTCGTCGGTGTCCTCGACCTTGACGACGGTGTCGGCGCCGTCCGGCACCATGGAGCCGGTGAAGATCTTGGCCGCCGTCCCCGGCAGCACGGGTGCGTCGAGCGGCGTACCGGCCGGCGCGCTCCCGATCAGTCGGAGCCGCACCGGCGCGCGCCGCACGTCGTCGCCGCGCACGGCGAACCCGTCCATCGCGGAATTCCGGAACGCCGGCACGGTCCGGCGCGACTGGACGTCGGCGGCGGCGACGCGCCCAGCGGCGGCGGCGAGCGCCACCCGCTCGGCGCCGAGCACGGGCGTCGCATCCAGCACGATACGCAGCGCCTCGCCGACCGGAATCACGGGAGAGCGGATAGCGCGCGGCCGATACCCGCGCAATGCGACGGCCGGCCCACTTGCCAGTCACGCGCCCCGCGGGGGAGAGTCCCCGCATGAGCACCGGCATTCCCGCGGCCACGGTCGTCCTCGTGCGAGACGGCGACAGCGGCCTCGAAACCCTGCTCCTGCGGCGCAACTCCGCGCTCGCCTTCGGCGGCATGTGGGTGTTCCCCGGCGGTCGCATCGATCCTGCCGATCGCCATGGCTCGCCCGACACGGACGCGCTCCAGGCCGCCCGGCGGGCGGCGATCCGCGAGGCCCGCGAGGAGGCGGGCCTCACGATTGCCGAGGACGCGCTGGTGCCGTTGTCGCACTGGACACCGCCCGCCGTCGCCCCGAAGCGCTTCCTCACCTGGTTCTTCGTCGCGCCCGCCACCAGCGACGCCGTCACCATCGACCGCGGCGAGATCCACGAGCACCTCTGGCTCCCGCCGGCCGACGCTCTTGCCCGCCGGGACGCCCTCGAGATCGAGCTCGCGCCGCCCACGTGGGTGACGCTGGCGTGGCTCCGCGCCCACCCGAACGTTGCCGCCGCGGTGGCGGCCGCCGCCGCGCAGGCGCCGGAACGTTTCGAGACCCGGATCGCCATGAGCCCGGACGGTCCGGTGGCCCTCTGGCACGGTGATGCGGGTTACGACGCCTGCGACGTCGCATGCGCCGGACCGCGGCACCGGCTGTGCATGCGGGCGAGCGGCTGGCGCTACGAGCGCGACTGACGGCAGCGGCGCTGGACTCGACGGCCCGCGACGGGCTAGGCGGAACCATGTCGCGCCCCGACGATCGCACGCTGTCCGCCGGAGGGCTCCGCCTGCACGCCCTCGACTGGGGCACGGCCGGCTGCCCACCCGTGTTGCTCTTGCACGGCGCCGCGCAAACCGCGCACAGCTTCGACGAGGTCGCGCCGGCGCTGGCTCGCGCCCACCACGTCGTTGCGCTCGACCAGCGGGGTCACGGCGACTCGGACTGGGCGGCACGCTACGACCGCGACGCCTTCGCGGACGACATCGCCCGGGTGCTCGATGCGCACGGCTGGACCGAGGCGACGCTGATCGCGATGAGCCTGGGCGGGCTGAACGCCATCGCGTTCGCCGCCGCGCACCCGGGGCGGGTGCGCAGTCTGGTGGTGGTCGACGTCGTGCCGACGGTGGCGGCCGCCGGCAAGGAGGCGATCGGCAAGCAGCTGGCCGTGCACGCCTTCGACACCTTCGACGACGCCGTCGCGCACGCGCGCGCCTTCAACCCCCGTCGCACCGTCGCCAACATCCGCGCGCGCCTGCGCCATGCCATGCGGACGGACGCGGACGGCCGCTGGGTCTACAAGTTCGACCCGGCGATCGGCGGCGCGGCGGGGCGCGATCCCGCGGCGCTGTGGTGGGAGGTCGGCCGGCTCCGGTGTCCGACGCTGCTGGTGCGTGGCGAGGAGAGCAACATCCTCACGGCCGAAGGCGCGGAGCGCTTCGTGCGGACGGTGGTGGGCAGCGCCCTCGCCGTCGTACCGGGCGCGGGCCATTCCGTCATGGGGGACAATCCGCCGGCCTTCCTCGCCGCGGTCGAGCCGTTCCTCGCGCGGCACGCCCGTTGATGCGGCGCCTGCTGCTCGCGATGGCGGGCACGACGGTCGCGTTCGGGGTCATCACGCTTGTCGCACTCGAGGGCGTCGAGGTGGTGCAGCTACGGACCCGAACACCCGAGGGCAGCATCCGCACGACCCGCACCTGGGTGGCGGACGCAGGCGGCGCCATGTGGATCGAGTCCGCGACCCCGGACCGCCCGTTCCTGCAAGACCTGGCCACCCGGCCCGACGTCGAGTTGGCGCGCGGCAGCCGGGTGCTGCCGCTCCATGCCACGGTGGTGCCGGGCGACGACGGACACCGGGCCATCCGCGCCCTCCTGCGTGCGAAGTACGGCTGGGCGGACCGCTGGATCGGCCTGCTCACCGACACGTCGCGGTCGGTGGCAATCCAGCTCCGGCCCGCCTCGCCGCCCTGATCGCGGTCCGACGGCCGCCGCGGCGAAGGTCCGTTCCGCCGGGACGAGTCGCGGCGTGGATCACCAGGCCTGATCGAGCAGATCGAGCACGCCGTGCAACGGGATCGCCACCCACGCGGGGCGGCTGCCGAGTTCGTACCCCAGCTCGTAGACGCACTTCTCGAGCAGCAGCACGCCGAACAACGTCCGGCGTTCGTCGCGCGTGCGCGGCAGGAGGCCAGAGTCGCCGGCTTCGCTCCGATAGGCGCGCAGGAAGGCCGAGGCGACCCAGCGCGACCAGACCGTCGCCCACTGCTCGAGGCGATCGGGATCCTGCTTCGCCAGGCCGCGGGCCCGAAGACTCTCGACGGCAGCATGAGCGGCATAGTCGAATGATCGCACCATGCCGGCCACGTCGCGCAGTGGCGAGCGCTTCAGCCGTCGCTCGGCGAGCGGACGGGCCGGCTCGCCCTCGAAATCGGTGATGACGAAGTCGTTGCCCGTCCGGAGGATCTGCCCCAGATGCAGATCGCCGTGGCAGCGGATGCGCATGCCGCTCAGCCGCCGGCTCTTGATGCGCGCGCAAGCTTCCAGCAGGCGCGTCTCGGACTTGAGGAGGCGTGCCGCATCGTCGCCCACCGCCGCCGGCAGGGCGCGTTGTCGGACGCGTTCCTGCAGCGTGCGCAAGACGCGGCCCACCAGGTTGCGGAGCGATTGATAGCTGGAGCGCTGGTAGAGGGTGGTGAACGGCTCGGGTGCGAAGTCGGGATCCTCGGTCCGACGGCCCAACGCGAGGTGCATCGCCGCGATACGCAGCCCGAGCGAGCGGGCGACCTCCAGGTAGCCGCCGGCGAAATCGCGGACGATCGGTGGCGGCTCCTGCTCGATGAGCTCGAAGATCGACCCCGCCGGCGGCGCGATCGCGGCCTCGGTCTGCAGCAACGCCTCCTCGAAAGACTGCTCCGCCTGGTCGACGGTGTAGCGCCACGCGTCGCCCTCGTTCGGCACGAAGCCCTGCAGCACCACGACGGTGGCGGGGGCGGCCCGGGGGCGCACGTATTCGAGCGCGCCGGCCAGCGGGGCGACGTGCGGGAAGCGGGCCTGCTCGGTCAGGTAGCGACCCACTTCCAGCTCGGGATTCGTACCCTCCGTCACGCGACGGAAGAGCTTCAGCATGAGCCGATCGCCATAGCGCAACGACGAGTTGCTCTGCTCGCCCCCGAGCAAGGTCGCTGCGGGGAGCGCTGCGCTGTCGCCGCGCAACGTGGCGAAGGCGCGGGTGGTGCTGCCGATCAGCTGGCCGCCGGCACCGCCGGCGGTTCCCCGCCGGCGCGCGATGGCTGCCAGGAGGGCCCGTCCGAAATCCGGCTCGCCGCACGCGTCCACGCACACGCCCGTCGCGCGCCCCGCCGGCTCTTCGATCTCCAGCTCGGCGATGACGGTGCCCGGGCGGTCGCGGCGGGCGGCCTCGGCGGCGTTGCCACGCAGGAACATGAGCGGCAGCGCGTAGATCGCCGCGTCGGCCGCATCCGGGGTGATCACACGCGCCAGCACCAGCCACGCCTCGTCCAGCGGAACGGCGTCCGTGATGGCAACCGCCTTGATGCTCGACCCCTTGGTCGAGAACCAGCGTTGCGCCGGCAATGCGGCCTGCAACGCCGCCTCGAGGGCGGGGCGCTCTCTCCCGAGGACCAGGGCGCGCCAGTCACCGCTCGTCCGCAGCACCGGCGACCGCGCCGCCGTCTCGAGGAGGGCCGCGGTCGTCCCCTCCGCGGCGGCCGGCTGCAGACCGAACCAGTAGAAGGCGTGGGGCCCGAGCGTCAGGAGATACGGCAGGTCCCCGATCGGCGGAAACGGATTCTGCCCGAAGAGCTCCACCGGTACCTGACCCGCGAAGTCCTGCAGATCGAGCTCGACGTACTGGACGAAGCGCGACAAGTTGGCCACGACGACCAGGCATTGATCCTCCCACCGGCGGAGGAACGCCAGCACCCGGGAGTTCGAGGGGGACAGGAACTCGATGCTGCCGCGGCTGAACGCCTTGTAGCGCCGGCGCAGCGCCAGCAGCCGTCGCATCCAGAGCAGGAGCGAATGCAGGTTGTTCTGCTGGGCTTCGACGTTGACGCTCTCGTAGTTGTACTCGGGGTCGATGATGATGGGGAGGTGGAGGCGCTGCGGGTTGGCGCGCGAGAAGCCGGCGTTGCGATCGGCGCTCCACTGCATGGGCGTGCGCACGCCGTTGCGATCGCCCAGGTAGATGTTGTCGCCCATGCCGATCTCGTCGCCGTAGTACAGGACCGGCGTGCCGGGCAGCGCGAGCAAGAGCGCGTTCATCAGCTCGATCCGCCGGCGGTCGTTGCCGAGCAGCGGCGCGAGGCGGCGCCGGATGCCGAGATTGATGCGGGCGCGCGCGTCGTGGGCGTACATCCGGTACATGTAGTCGCGCTCTTCGTCGGTCACCATCTCGAGCGTGAGCTCGTCATGGTTGCGCAGGAAGAGCGCCCACTGGCACGTGTCGGGGATCGACGGCGTCTGCGCCAGGATGTCGATGAGCGGGAAGCGATCCTCCATGTGCAGCGCCATGAAGAGTCGCGGCATGAGCGGAAAGTGGAACGCCATGTGGCACTGGTTGCCCTTGCCGAAGTAGGCCACGGCGTCCTCGGGCCACTGGTTGGCTTCCGCGAGCAGCATGCGCCCGTGGTGATGCCGATCGACGTGGCGGCGCAGCTCCCGGAGGAACGCGTGCGTCTCGGGAAGGTTCTCGCAGTTCGTACCGTCGCGCTCGAAGAGATAGGGGATGGCGTCGAGCCGGAGCCCGTCGACGCCGAGGCCGAGCCAGAAATCGAGGGCCTTCAGCACCGCGCGCCGCACCGCCGGACTCTCGAAGTTGAGGTCGGGCTGATGCGTGTAGAAGCGATGCCAGTAGTACGCCTTCGCCACCGGATCCCAGGTCCAGTTCGAAGGCTCGAAGTCCTTGAAGATGACCCGCGCGTCGGCGTAACGCTCCGGCGTGTCGCTCCAGACGTAGAAGTCGCGCGCGGCGCTCCCTGGCGGCGCCCGGCGGGCGCGCTGGAACCAGGCATGCTGGTCGGAGGTGTGGTTGATCACCAGCTCGGTGATGACCCGCAGGCCGCGGCGATGCGCCTCGCGGAGACAAACCCGGAAGTCGTCCAGCGTGCCCAGATCGGGATGGACGCCTTCGTAGTCCGCGATGTCGTACCCGTCGTCGCGGAGCGGCGAGGGGTAGAACGGCAGCAGCCACAGGGCCGTGACGCCGAGGTCGCGAAGGTAGTCGAGCCGCTGGGTCAGGCCGGGGAAGTCGCCGATGCCGTCGCCGTCGCTGTCCTGGAACGCGCCGACGCGCAGCTCGTAGATGACGGCATCCTTGTACCAGAGGGGGTCGCCGTCGCCGGAGACGACCGGCGCAACCCCGCGAGAACGTCCGGCGGTACGAGCGGTCATGCGAAGGAGGGAGCGTCCTGTCCGGGGTCGACGCGGCGGCGCACGCGCAGGACATGCGCCGGCAGCACCTGCGGATCCAACGCCACGTAGTTGCGCGCCCCCTGCCACTGGTAGCGCGCGCCGGTGAGAAGATCGTCGACCTCGAACGGCTCGGCCGCGTCGATTCCGAGTTCTTCGAGCGGCAGCTCGAGAAACCCCGACTGCGGGTGGTGCGGGTCCAGGTTCACGACGACGATCATCACGTTCGACAGGTCCGGCGTCGTTCTCCCGTAGGCGATCAACGTGTCGTTGTCCACGGCGAAGAACCGCAGGCGGCGATCGTGGCGGAACGCCGAATTTTCACGCCGGATCGCGTTCAACGTGCGGATGAGCGGTCGCAGGCTGTCGGGGTGGTCGAGGTCCCAGTGACGCACCTGGTATTTCTCCGAGTCGAGATACTCCTCGGTGCCCGGCACGGCCGCGCCGACGCAGTGTTCGAAGGGCGGGCCGTAGATGCCGTAGCTGCCGACCAACGTCGCGGCCAGCACCAGTCGGACCTGGAACGCGGCGCGCCCGCCGGTCTGCAGGTACTCGTGGAGGATGTCCGGGGTGTTGGCGAAGAAGTTGGGCCGCATGTACTCGCGGACGGGCGTCTGCGTGAGCTCGAGGAGGTACTCGGTGAGCTCGGCCTTGCCGGTGCGCCAGGTGAAATAGGTGTAGGACTGCGAGAAGCCGACCTTGCCCAGGTGCCGCATGACGGCCGGGCGGGTGAACGCCTCCGAGAGGAACACCGTGTCGGGATGGCGCGCGCGGACCTCCGCGATCAGCCATTCCCAGAATGCGAACGGCTTCGTGTGCGGATTGTCGACGCGGAAGATCCGCACACCGTGGCCGACCCAGAACAGCACGACGTCCCGCAGGGCCGTCCAGAGCGGACGCCATGCCCGGCCTTCGAACTCGAACGGGTAGATGTCCTGGTACTTCTTGGGCGGGTTCTCCGCGTACTGGATGGTGCCGTCAGGGCGGTGGCGAAACCACTCGGGGTGCTCGCGCACCCACGGATGATCGGGCGAGCATTGAAACGCGATGTCGAGCGCGACGGCGAGACCCAACTCGCTCGCGCGCAGGACGAGCGCATCGAAGTCGGCCAGCGTGCCGAGCTCGGGCGCCACCGCGGTGTGTCCGCCCTCGGCGCCGCCGATGGCCCATGGGCTGCCCGGGTCGGCCGGCTCCGGCACGAGGGTGTTGTTCCGCCCCTTGCGGTACGACCGGCCAATGGGGTGTACCGGCGGGAGGTAGAGGATGTCGAAGCCCATGTCGGCCACGTAGGCGAGCCGTTCGGCGAGGTCCCGGAGGGTGCCTGCCCGGGCGCCGTCGGGCGACATGGAGCGCGGGAAGCATTCGTACCATGCGCCGAAGGCCGCGCGCTCCACCTCGACCTGCACCGGCAGGGGGCGCGGCAGCGAGCCGGCGCCAGCCAGGTCGGCATGGCGTGCCATGACCGCCTCGAGCTCGGGCGCCAGCGCCGCCTCGATGCGAGCGTGCGGCTCGCTAGCTCCAGCCAGCACCGTTGCGCGTTCCGCCAGCCACCCCCCGTCGGCGCCGCCCGCACGTGCCGCCGCCGCCCGCACCAGGGCCGCGCCCTCGAGCAGCTCGCTCGTCACCTGCTGCCCCGCGTCGACCTTGCGCGAAAGGCCGTGCCGCCACGACGCGAACGGATCCACCCAGGCCTCGATACCAAACTCGTGGCGGCCGAGGGTCTCGAAGACGATCTCGACGGTCCAGCGGTCGTTCACCAGGGGCATCATCGGCGCGTGGCGCCACGCGGGCGCCCCGACCTGGCGATGGCACACGCGAGCGGCCAGGATGTCGTGCCCCTCGGCGAAGATCGTTGCGACGATCTCGAGTGGGGCGCCGACCACGGCCTTCGCCGCATGGCGCCCGCCGTCGACCTGCGGCGACACGTCTTCGATCACCACGCGGCTGGGAGGCTTTGCGTTCTCGGGACCGTCGCCCAGGGGAAACCCGCCGGAAGCCTGGTGAGTTTCGCCCTGCACGCGCCCCAGCTGCCCTCCCATCTCCACCTCCAGGCCTACCAGTCCCCTCCGCGCGAGGAAACCCCTGCGGGCCCGGATTCGGTGCCCGTCCGTCGCGGCATCGCCCGCGCGGGCTCGACGACGGCGCGATGGTGACGGCGTCCTGCGGCGCGCGTGGCGAGCCGATGCGCTCCTCCGCACGGCGCGATTTGCGGCGCATGTTTCGGGACACTAGGATACTCCGATGCGGACCTGCGCCGGAGCACGTGGCCACGGGCGAGGGCGATCGTCGGCCGGCGCGACCGGCGACGGCGAGCGCTCGGGTCAGGCGTGAGCGGCCACGGCAGTCTTCGGGTGTGGCCGGGCCAACCCTACCCGCGGGGCGCCACCTGGGACGGACGTGGCGTCAACTTCGCCGTCTTCTCTCTGCACGCGGAGAAGGTCGAGCTCTGCCTCTTCGACGACACCGGTCGCCGGGAGCTCCATCGGCTCGTCTTGCCCGAGTACACCGACGAGGTCTGGCACGGGTACTTTCCCGACCTCCGGCCGGGGCAGCTCTACGGATATCGCGTGCACGGTCCGTACGATCCGGAGCGGGGGCACCGCTTCAACCCGCACAAGCTCCTGCTCGACCCCTACACGAAGGCGCTGCGCGGGACACTCAAGTGGAGTGACGCACACTTCGGCTACCGTATCGGGCACCCCGCGGAGGACCTGTCGTTCGATCGGCGCAACAACGCCGCGGGCATGCCGAAGTGCGTGGTCGTCGACACCGCGTTCACCTGGGGAGACGACCGCGCGCCGCAGGTGCAGATGCACGACACGATCATCTACGAGGCGCACGCGCGGGGACACACGATGCAGCACCCGGACGTGCCGCCGCAGCTCCGCGGCACGTTCGCCGGATTCACGTGGCCGAACGTCATCCGGCATCTCCGCGAGCTCGGGGTGACCGCCGTCGAGCTGCTCCCCGTGCATGCCTTCGTCGACGACCGCACGCTGGTCGAGCGGGGACTGCGCAACTACTGGGGATACAACACGATCGGCTTCTTCGCTCCGGAACCCCGCTACGGCGGCCGCAACCCGGTGAAGGAGTTCAAGACGCTGGTCCGCGCCCTCCACGACGCCGGCATCGAAGTCATCCTCGACGTCGTCTTCAACCATACCGCCGAGGGCAGCCACCTCGGCCCAACGTTGTGTTTCCGGGGCATCGACAACGCCACGTACTACCGGTCGATCCCCGGCTCGCCCCGCTACTACGACAACCTGACCGGTTGCGGGAACACGCTCGACCTCGACCACCCCCGCGTGTTGCAGCTCGCACTGGACGCGCTGCGCTACTGGGTCGAGGAGATGCACGTCGACGGCTTCCGTTTCGATCTCGCGACGGCGCTCGCCAGGACGGAGAGCGGCTTCGAGCCGCACGCGCGCTTCCTCGCCGCCGCACGCCAGGACCCGACGCTCTCGCGAGTGAAGCTGATCGCCGAGCCCTGGGACCTCGGGCTCGGGGGCTATCAGCTGGGAGCGTTCCCGGCCGGCTGGGGGGAGTGGAACGACCGCTACCGCGACACCGTGCGCCGCTTCTGGAAAGGCGACGAGGGGCAGCTCGCCGATCTCGCCTCGCGCCTGACTGGCTCCAGCGACGTCTTCGGGCACCGCGGCCGCCGGCCCTGGTCGAGCGTGAATTTCGTCACGGCGCACGACGGCTTCACGCTGCGCGACCTCGTCAGCTTCGACCACAAGCACAACGACGCGAACGGGGAAGGCAATCGCGACGGCACCGACGCGAACCACAGCTGGAACTGCGGCCGCGAGGGTCCGACCGACGATGCGGACGTGCGCGCCCTGCGACTGCGGCAGGAGCGAAATCTCCTCGCGACGCTGCTCCTGTCGCAGGGCGTCCCGATGCTGCGGGCCGGAGACGAGGTGGGCCAGACCCAGTCCGGCAACAACAACGCCTATTGCCAGGACAACGCCACCACGTGGATCGATTGGGCGGGCACGGAACGGGACCGGGCTGCCTTGCTCGCTTTCACGCGGGAGCTCGTGGCGCTGCGGCGGCGGCACATCGCGCTCCATCGCCACCGCTTCTTCGCTGGAACCGCCGCCGCCAACGGCACGAAGGACATCACCTGGCTTCGCCCCGACGGGGGCGAGATGGAGCCCGACGACTGGCACGTGCCGTACGCCCGGGCGCTCGGCTTCGTCCTCTCGGGGGAGGCGCACGGCTACCATCTGACCGCGCTCGGCGAGCCGGAGCCCGACGACACCTTCCTGGTGGTGCTCAGCGCGCATCACGACGCGATGAGTTGGACGCTGCCCGCGGCCACGGTCGCCGAGCGCTGGGAGCTCTTGATCGACACGGCCCGCGCGGACGGCCTGGGCCGCGGCGAGGTCCACGCGCACGGCGCGCAGGTCGGCGTGGCGGCACGATCCCTCCAGCTCTACGTCCGCCATCCCCGCGTCGAGCCGGGGCGCTAGGCCGCCGGTGCGGCGCATCCATCGCATGCCGTTCGGTGCCGAGGCGGAGCCGGCGGGCGGCGTCCGCTTCCGCCTCTGGGCACCGGCGGTCGCCGACGTCGCGCTGGTGCTCGAGCAGCGCGGGCGCACCCGGGACCTGCCGATGCCGGCAGTCGGCGAGGGCTGGTTCTCGGTGCACGTGGACGACGCGCGCGCCGGCGACCGCTACCGCTTCCGCTTGCCGGACGGCCTCTGTGTGCCGGATCCGGCGTCGCGGCGACAGCCCGACGGGGTGCATGGCGCGAGCGAAGTGGTGGACCCCACCACGTTCGCCTGGCCCGACGACCGCTGGCGAGGGCGCCCCTTCCACGAGGCCGTGTTCTACGAGCTGCACGTCGGCGCGTTCACCGCTTCCGGCACCTTCGGCGCGGCCGCGGAGCGACTCGCCGGGCTCGCCGCGCTCGGCGTGACGGCGATCGAACTCATGCCGCTGGCAACGGCGCCCGGGACGCGCAACTGGGGGTACGACGGCGTCTACCCGTTCGCCCCCGAGGCGCGGTACGGGAGCCCGAACGACCTGAAGCGCCTCGTGGCGACGGCCCACGCCCACGGCCTCATGGTGTTCCTGGACGTCGTCTACAACCACTTCGGCCCGGAGGGGAACTACCTCGCCTCCTATGCGCCGACCTTCTTCACCCGACGCCACCAGACGCCCTGGGGCGACGCCATCGACTTCGACGGGCCCGAGAGCCGCGCGGTCCGCGACTTCGCGATCGAGAACGCGCTCTACTGGCTCGAGGAATTCCATCTCGACGGCCTGCGCCTCGACGCGGTGCATGCGATCCACGACACCTCGGCCCGCCACGTGCTGGCCGAACTCGCCGAGCGCGTCCACCGACGCATCGATGGCCGCGCGATCCACCTCGTCCTCGAGAACGACGACAACGTCGCGCGGTGGCTCGTGCGCGACGACGGACGGCCGCGTTGGTACGCCGCGCAGTGGAACGACGACCTCCATCACGCGCTGCACGTGCTGCTCACGGGCGAGTCCGACGGCTACTACGCGGACTACGCCGGCGACCCGATCGACCGGCTCGGACGCGCGCTCGCCGAGGGGTTCGCCTACCAGGGCGATCCGTCGCCGTATCGCGGCGGGGCGCCGCGAGGCGAGCCGAGCCGGCTTCTTCCGCCGACCGCCTTCGTCGGCTTCCTGCAGAACCACGATCAGGTGGGAAACCGCGCCTTCGGCGAGCGGCTCGTCACCCTGGCGCCCGAGCGGGCGCTCCGCGCCGCCGTCGCGATCCTGCTGCTGGCCCCGTCGCCACCGCTGCTCTTCATGGGAGAGGAATGGGGAGCGCGCCAGCCCTTCGCGTTCTTCTGCGACTTTGGCGGGGAGCTCGCGGACGCCGTCCGCGAGGGGCGCCGGCGGGAGTTCGCCCGCTTCCCCGCCTTCGCGGATGCGGCCGCCCGGGCGCGCATCCCCGACCCGGGGGACCCCGAGACCTTCGCGCGTTCGGTCCTCGACTGGGCGGATGCGGCGCAGCCGCGACACCGTCGCTGGCTGGCCCATTACCGGCGGCTCCTCGCCGTCCGCCATCGTGCGATCGTCCCGCGGCTCGAGGGAATCGGCGGCGCAGCGGGCACCTGGGCGCGTCTGGGCGACCGCGGCCTCGAGGTTCGCTGGCGGCTCGCGGACGAGACCACCCTGGTTCTGCTCGCCAATCTCGGCGGGCGCACGGTGCCCGCAGCGGCGCCGGCCGGCGAGCTGTTGCATGCGACGAGCCGCACCGTGGCGCCCCGGCTGGCGGCCGGAGCGCTCCCGCCGTGGAGCGTCGCCTGCGTGCTCGCGCCGGCCGGAGCGCCCGGACCGTGACGCCGACCGTCCCGCGGGCGACCTATCGCCTGCAATTGGGCAGCGCGTGCACGTTCGCGGACGCCACCGCCCTGGTGCCGTATCTGGCCGCGCTGGGCGTGAGCCACGTCTACTGCTCGCCGTACACGCGGGCCCGCACGGGCAGCCCGCACGGTTACGACATCGTCGACCACACGACGTGGAATCCGGAGATCGGCACCGAAGGGGACTTCGACGCCTTCGTCGCCGCCTTGCGCACCCACGGGATGGGGCACGTGCTGGACTTCGTGCCGAACCACATGGGCATCGCCTACGCCGACAACGCGTGGTGGCTGGACCTGCTCACGTGGGGGCCGGACGCGGAGGCCGCCCGTGTCTTCGACGTGGACTGGGCGCCCAGCAAGCGCGAACTGGCCAACAAGGTGCTGGTGCCCTTCCTCGGCGATCACTACGGGGCGGTGCTCGAACGGGGCGAGCTGCAGCTGCGATTCGACGCGGCGACCGGAACCTTCGACGTCTGGTATCACGAGCACCGTTTCCCGATCACGCCAGCGACATGGGGACGGATCCTCGGACCCGTCACCGGCTGGCGCGGGCTCCCTCCACCCGCGGCCCGGGAGCTCGACGGCGTGCACGCCGCCCTCCGGCGCCTCGCCCGACGCGGGGCGCGGCTGCCCGCCGCGGAGCGCATCGTGGCGGCGCACGGATGCGCGCGTCGACTGGCCGGTCTGGCGGCCCGCGAGCCCGCGTTCCGGGACTGGATCGCCCGGCGGCTCGCGCGCGTGAACGGCGTTCCGGGCCGGCCGCGCAGCGTCCGGGCGCTACACCAGCTGCTCGAGGCGCAGTACTACCGGCTCGCGTACTGGCGCGTGGCCGCCGACGAGATCAACTACCGCCGCTTCTTCAACGTGAACGACCTGGCGGGCGTCCGCGTGGAGGACCCCGTGGTCTTCGAGCGCACGCATGCTCTCGTCGTGCGGCTGGTGCGGGAGGGACGGCTCGACGGTCTGCGGATCGACCACGTCGACGGACTCTTCGATCCGCGCGCGTACTGCGAGCGCCTGCGCGACGCGGTTGGCCCCGGATGCTGGATCGTGGTCGAGAAGATCCTGGCTCCGGACGAGCGCCTGCGCCCCGAATGGCCGGTGAGCGGCACGACGGGGTACGACTTCCTGGCGCAGATCACCGCTCTACTCGTCGACCCTGCTGCGGAGGCGGCCCTCACGCGCACGTACCGCGAGGTGGCCGGCGACGCCCTGCCCTTCGACGAAGTCGCCTATGCGTGCCGCAAGCTGGTGATGAATTTCCTCCTCGCCAGCGAGCTGCACGTGCTCGCCAACGCCCTCGACCGCCTGTCGGAGGTCACCTGGCAGTGGCGGGATTTCACGACCACCAGCCTCCGGGAGGGTTTGAAGGAGGTCGTCGCCTGCTTCCCCGTCTACCGGACGTACATCGATGCGGGCGGCGCCAGCCATGCCGACCGCATCATCGTCGCGCAGGCCATCGCCGCCGCGCGGCGCCGCAGCGCCGACCCCGAGACGAGCCTCTTCGATTTCCTCGAACGAGCACTCGACGGCGATGCCACCCCGCACGACGCCGTCCTGCACTTCGCCAGGCGGGTGCAGCAGTTCACCGGGCCGGTCGCGGCCAAGGCGGTCGAGGACACCGCCGGCTATCGCGCCGCACGGCTGCTGGCGCTCAACGAAGTCGGCTGCGATCCTGGCGTCTTCGGCGCCCCGGCACCCGCCTTCCATGGCGCGATGGCGGAGCGGACGCGCGACTGGCCGCATGCGATGCTGGCGACCGCGACCCATGACACCAAGCGAGGCGAGGACGTCCGGACGCGCCTGTCCGTGCTCTCCGAGCTGCCCGACGCCTGGGATGCCCGGGTCCGCGCCTGGGAGGCGATCGCGACGCCGTGGTGCGAGGCGAGCCCGGCGTCGCCGGATGCGTCGGAGCGCTACTTCCTCTACCAGACCCTCCTCGGCAGCTGGCCGGCGGAGCTGACCGACGTCGGCGTCCTCGCGACCCACCCCATCGGCGCCTACCGGGCGCGCGTCGAAGCGTACGTCGTGAAGGCGCTCCGCGAGGCCAAACGCGCGACGAGTTGGCGGCATCCGAACGCGGCCCATGAGCAGGCGGCGATCGCGTTCGTACGGATCCTGCTCGACGGCGACGCGGCCACCAATCCGTTCCTGGCCGATTTTCTGCCCTTTCAGGCGCGGGTCGCCGTCGTGGGGGTCTTGAAGAGCCTCGGACAGCTCGTGGCCAAGCTCACCGCTCCCGGGGTGCCGGACCTGTACCAGGGGAGCGAGCTGTGGGACCTCTCGCTGGTCGACCCGGACAACCGCCGGCCGGTGGACTTCGCGGTGCGCGCACGGCTGCTGGACTTCCTGACGGCGCGGAGCGGGAGCGCCGCGCGGCCGGATCCGGCGGCGGCCGCCGAGGCGCTCGCGGACTGGCGATCGGGTGCGCCGAAGCTCCTGGCAACCGCCCGGCTGCTCGCGTTCCGGCGGTTGCACCCGGCGCTGTTCGGGGACGGCGCCTACGTGCCGCTGGCGACCCGCGGCGCGCATGCGGATCGCGTGGTCGCATTCGCCCGCGTCCACGACGATGCCTGCGTCGTCGTCGTGCTACCGCACCTCCCCGCCGCGGTGCACCGCGGCACCACGCCGGCGTATGCCGCCCGCGCTTGGGGCGACACCTCGATCGATTGGCAACCGCTCGGCGGGTGGCAGCCGGTGGCCGACGTCATCGGGGGCGCGCCCGTGGAGCTCGACGCCAGCGATGACAGCGTGGCCCTGCCGGTCGCCGGCATACTGGCCGAATTCCCCGTCGCGGCCGTGCAGGCGACGAAGAGCGGGCGGCGCCGGTAGTCCCGCGCCGCCCGAACTACCCGGGTCTGCGGGCGAGAAACAGGTATTCCTCGCTGCGCTCCGCGAAGCCGTCGGGATGACGCGTCTCGAGCGCCTCGCCCAGGCGCTCGAGCAACTCGCCGTGCCGCGTCCCCGCGAGGCGGCGGACCCATTCGAGCGTTGCCACGTACCCGTGGAACTCGCCGGCGGTGAACACCACCGTCGTCGCCAGCAGGTGCGGGCGTGCCGGCTCGAGCACGGAGCCGGCGAATGGCTCGGGCGGATGGACCACCAGATGCTCGAAGTCGTCGGGCAGCGGCGCGCCAACCTCGCGCAGCAGATCGGCGACCAGCCGGGTCGACGGCTCGCCCGGCGCCGGGTAGCGCCAGAACAGGGAGGCCCAGCCGCCCGGCGCGAGCACGCGCTCGAACTCGGCGAGCGCCGGCGCGGGCGCGAGCCAGTGGAAAGCCGTGCCGCAGGTGACGAGCGTGGCGGCCCCCGCGGCGAGCGGTAACGCCTCGCCGCGCGCCCGCACCAACCCCACATCGCCGCCGGGCGCGGCCCGGGCGACGGCCAGCATCGGCTCGGAGAAATCGACTCCCAGCGCGCGCCACCCGCGCCGGGCCAGCTCGCGCGTCACGAATCCGGTCCCGCAGCCGACGTCGAGCGCGAGCCGCGCCGCGGCCGGACCCGTGCGCTCGGCGATGGCGTCGTAGAGCCCGGCCGAGTAGTCGCGGCGAAAGCGGTCGTAGGTCGTCCGCCTGACGGCGGAAGTCGAACGGCTCGTCATTCCGTGGCAGGGCCAGCTCGCGCATGCGGCTCGAAGGTAGCGGACCGGGCGGGACCTTGCACGAGGCGCCACCGAGTCTGTACCTTCGCCCCCGGGAACATGGCGGACTGGAGGCGGATGATGGGCCGAGCGCTCGTCGCCGGCATGGCGCTCGCGATCGGGTGCGGGGTCGTCGATCGGATGCGCCACGACGACCGCGTCGCGCGTGGCGAACGCCTGTTCACCGTCCACGGCTGCAACGGCTGCCACACCGTCGGCGCGTTGGGGACCCCCATCGGTCCCGATCTCACCGGCATCGGCCGGCGCCACGATGTCGGGTATCTCGAGCGCTGGCTCCGCGACCCGGCGGCTCAGCAGCCCATGGCACACATGCCGCGGCTCGCCCTCCCGCGCGACGACGTGCCGCCGCTGGCCGCCTACCTCGCGTCGCTGCGCTGACGCGCGCCCGTCACGCGAAGGCGCGCCGGAACCGCGCGGGCGAGATGCCGACGCCGTCCGCGAAGCGACGCGTGAAATGGCTCTGGTCGGCGAACCCGGTCTGGAGCGCCACCTGGGTGAGGGGGACCCCGGACCGGATCAGCGCCATCGCCCGCGCGATCCGCAGGCGGAGCTGGTAGGCGTGCGGGGGCAAGCCCACCGCGGCGTGGAACGCGCGCATCAGCTGGAACCGGCCCATCCCCGAGACGGCCACCAATTCGTCGAGGCGAACGACATCATCCCACCGGGCGTGCAGCAAGTCGCGGGCGCGCGCGACGCCGGCAGCCGATGCGGCCGGCGGAGGCGTTGCCGTCCCCACGGCGGCGTGGTCGCGCACCAGGTCGTGCAGCAGCGCCGTCACGCGCTCGACCCGTTCGAGCGCCGTGGCCTCGCCTTCGAGGGCCTGATGCACTGCGAGGACATGGGCATGCAGATGGGGGTCGACCACGAGCGGCGCGCGCCAGTGGATCCGGGATGCCGGCAGCCCGAGTTCACCCGCCGCCTCCTCGATCAGCGCGGGGGGGAACAGCAGCACCCGCCAGGCGTCGCGCTTCTCGCGCTTGCGCACTTCCGCGTGCGCCTCCCCCGGCTCCTGGAACGCGAGCATCGCCGGCACGCCGTCGTGGATGCGGCCCCGGTGCCGCCACGCCGTCCGGAAGGTGCCGCCGGACGTGACGACGACGCTGTAGGTCTCGTGGTACCAGCGCCAGAGCCGGGCCCTGGCGTCGATCCGCAGCACCTCGAGCCCGGGCACCTCGGGCACCCCGACGATCTCGATCCGATCGCCGGCCGCCGCGTCCGGGAGCTGGGCTAGCATACGGGCCGGCTAGAACACTGGCGAGCTTCCGTCAAGACGACCCCCGGCACGGATGCCTCAGCCGCGCACGCCGACCGCGCGCCGCATCGCCGCCGTGATCGCCTGCTTCGACGCCATGACGGCGCCCCACGGGTCCTCCCGCAACGCCGCCAGGCGCTCGGGCACCGTGAGCAGCGTGAATGCGCCCGTCGTGATGCCGGCGTCCAGTTCCTCCCATGCGACCGGCGTCGAGACCGTCGCGCCGGGGCGCGCGCGCGTCGAGTACGCCGCGATCGCCGTCGCGCCGCGACCGTTGCGCAGGTAGTCGAGGTAGATCTTGCCGCGGCGGGCGGCCTTGGTCGGGCTCACCGTGAACGCGTCGGGCAGGCGCCGCACCAGGTCGGCGGCCACGCCGCGCGCGAACGCCTTGGCCGGCCGGCCACTCCAGCCGGCGCGCGATCGGGATCACCACGTGGAGCCCCTTCCCGCCCGTCGTCTTGACGCCGCACTCGAGGCCCAGGTGCTCGATCCGCAGGCGCGCCACGCGCGCTGCCTCCACCACGCGCGCCCACGGCACGGCCTCGTCGGGATCGAGATCGAGCACGAGCCGGTCGGGCCGCTCGATCCGGTCGACACGCGACCCCCAGGCGTGCACCTCGAGCACGTCCATCTGGACCAGGCCCGACCAGACCCGCGAGCCGAGTCGACCCAGACGTGCTCGCTGCGGACCGTCGTCGCCGGTGATCGTCACGCCGTGGATGGCGTCGGGCATGCCGCGCGCCAGGTGCTTCTGGAAGAACGTCGTGCCGGTGTGACCGCGGGGCGCGCGCACCACCGCCAGCGGGCGGCGGGCCACATGCGGCAGGACCCACTCCGCGATCTCGACGTAGTAGCGCGCGAGCTCGAGCTTGGTGATGCCCGCCTCGGGCCACAGGACCCGGTCCGGGTTGGTGAGCCGCACGCCTTCCAGCTCGGCGACCCCGTCGCGCCGCCGCGACGCCCGGGCCGGCGCCGCCAGCCGCACCTCCCGACCCACCTCGGCGGCGGGCTTGTCCTCGCGCAATCCCACGAACACCGGATGCCGCAGGCGGCCGTCGCGCGTCCAGTTGGTGAACCGCACCTCGGCCACCAGGTCGGGCCGCACCCAATGGGTGCCGGGGGGCACGTCGGCGAAGGGCAGGAACGGGGAGCCGTCCCGCTCCCGCGCCATCAGCATGCGGTGCACACGCTCCAGCGTCGCCTCGCTGAAGCCGGTGCCGACCCGCCCCACATACCCCAGGCGCCCGGGCGCGTCGTAGGCGCCCAGCAGCAGCGCGCCCAGCGCCGTGCGCGTGCCGCTCGGATCGGTGAAGCCGCCCACCACGAACTCGCCGCGCTGCCCGCAGCGGACCTTCTGCCAGTCCGCGCCGCGGCCGGCGCGGTACCGCGACTCCCGCCGCTTCGACACGATCCCTTCGAGGCCGTGCGCACAGGCCTGGCGGAGAAACGCGTCGCCGCGGCCGACGACATGGTCGCCGTACACGAGCGTGTCGTCGCGACCACGGCGCAGCAGCGCGGCCAGCCGGTGTTTGCGCCGCTCGAGCGGGACCCAGCGCAGGTCGGCGCCATCGTGGTGCAGCAGGTCGAAGACGACGTAACGCAGCATGCTCGCCGCGCCACGGTTCGACAGCGCCTCCTGCAGGGACTCGAAGCGCGTGCGGCCGCCGTCCTCGAAGACCACGACCTCGCCGTCCAGCCAGGCGGTCTTCGCCGGCAGCGCGGCGCACGCCGCCGCGACCGGTCCGAGCCGCGCGGCCCAGTCCTGGCCGCTGCGGGTGAAACACCGCACGCGGCCATCCTCGACCCGGCAGACGATGCGGTAGCCGTCGTACTTGATCTCGTGCAGCCACTCGTCGCCGCGCGGCGGCGCGTCGGCCACGGTGGCGAGCTGCGGCGCCAGGCGCTCCGGCAGCGGCTCGCTCGGGCTGCTCGGCAACGCTCTCGGGACGCTCCGCGACGAGATCGCTGTCGCCGTCGGGACGGGCCTCGTCGTCGCGTTCCTTCAGGAGCAGCCAGTTCTTGCCGCCCTCCCCCGCCCGACCGCCCATGCGCGCCAGCGTCCAGCCGCCATGCAGCTTCTTGCCGTGCAGCCTGAACTTGAGCTTGCCGCGGCGATAGCCGTCCGCCGGATCGCCCACGGGTTCCCACTCGCCGCGGTCCCATAGCAGCACCTCGCCCGCGCCGTACTCGCCTGCCGGGATCGTGCCCTCGAACGTCCCGTACTCGATCGGGTGGTCCTCGGTTTCGACCGCCAGTCGCTTCTCGGCGGGGTCGAGGCTCGGTCCCTTCGGCACCGCCCAGCTCTTGAGCACGCCGTCCAGCTCGAGCCGGAAGTCGTAGTGCAGCCGCCGCGCGGCGTGGCGCTGGACGCAGAAGAAGCGGCCGGTCGCCGTCGGCGCCCCGCCCGCCGGTTCCGGCGTACGGCGGAAATCTCGCTTGCGGCGGTACTGGTCGAGCGGCACGGCCCCCGGCTACTGCGTCATCCACGCCCGCCGCACCTCCGCCACCAGGTCGCGCAGCGGCACGGGCGTGCCCGAGACGTCCACCACCGCCTCGTGGATCGTGCCGGTGAAGGCGAACGGCGACTCGTAGACCTCGGCGACCGGTGTGCCGTCGTCGTAGCCGCAGCACAAGCCCTCGCCCGCCAGCGCGAAGCGGAACGGCGCCGTGCGGGGCGCCTCGGCCGCGGCGACCATCTCGCCGCCCACCGACAGCTCGGCGCGCATGCCCATGCCGCCGGCCGGGTCGAGCGCGACCCCGACCACGTGGCGGCCGGGCCCGAGCGGCCCCGGGCTGGACACCGTCGTCCGCTCGATGCCGGCGAAGTTCGTGGTGTAGTGCAGCCGGCCGTCGTGCACGTAGAGGCTGTACCCGCCGAAGCGCCCGCCCTGCGCCACCAGTACGCCCTCGGCCCCGCCGGCGCCGATCTCGATGTCGGCGACGATGCGATGCGGGCGCATCTTCAGGTTGGGCGCCAGCTCCTCGGGGAGCGGTGCCGCGCCCGGCCGCAGCACGACGCGTTCCCGCGGGCGCACCGGATGCGGCCGGCCGAGCGCGAAGATGCGCCGCGACCTGCAGCGGCAGCGCGCCATACCGGCCCGCCTCGTGCCACCAGAGCTCCTGGAGCGCCCGCAGCCGCTCCGGCTCCGCCGCCGCCAGGTCGCGCGCCTCCGACGGGTCCTCGGCCACGTGGTAGAGTTCCCAGCGGTCCTGGTCGAACGGCCGATCCGGGTCGTCCTCCCCGATGTACAGGCCGTCCAGCATCGCGTGGTAGGTGACGGCCTTCCAGCCCTGGTGGTAGATCGCGCGGCAGGCGAACTGCTCGTAGTACTGGGTCTCGCGGTGCTCGGGCGCCGCGCCGTCCACCAGCGACGCGGCGAAGCTCCGCCCCGCCAGCGGCTCCTGCGGCACGCCCGTGGAGCACGTCGGGCATCGGCGTGCCGGTCAGCTCGAGGATCGTGGCCGGCACGTCGATGGCATGCGCGTACTGTGAACGCACCGCGCCGCGATCCGGCGTCGCGGGCCAGCGCACGATCAGCGGATCGCCGATGCCGCCCTCGTGCGTCTCGCGCTTCCAGCGCCGAAACGGCGTGTTGCCGGCGTGCGCCCAGCCCCACGGGATAGTGGCCGTAGGTCTCGGGCCCGCCCAGGCGATCGAGCATCTTCCGCGTGCGTCTCGACGTCGTGCGGCAGGCCGTTGAAGATGAAATTCTCGTTGAACGTGCCGTGCGGCCCGCCCTCGGCGCTGGCGCCGTTGTCGCTGAGCGCCACCACCAGCGTGCGGTCGAGCTCGCCGCTCGCCGCCAGGAAGTCGACCAGGCGGCCCAGGTGATGGTCGGTGTGCGACAGGAAGCCGGCGTACACCTCCATCATGCGGGCATAGACCCGCTGCTCGTCGGCGGGGAGCGACGCCCACTCCTGCACCCACGACGGCCGCGCGGACAGCGTCGTCCCGGGCGGCACGATGCCGAGCGCGATCTGGCGCTCCAGCGTCCGCGCCCGCCAGACGTCCCACCCGTCGTCGAACGCGCCCCGATAGCGCGCGATCCACTCGGGCGGCGCCTGGTGTGGCGCGTGGCAGGCGCCGAGCGCCAGGTAGAGGAAGAACGGCTTGTCGGGATCGGCGGTGCGCACGTCGGTGACGAGCCCGATGGCGTGGTCGATGAGGTCCTCGGTCAGGTGGTAGCCCGCGGGCGGCGCGAACCGCAGCGGGGTGTTGTCGCACACCAGGTCGGGCGCGAACTGGTTGGTCTCGCCGCCGAAGAACCCGTAGAAGCGTTCGAAGCCCTGCCCCAGCGGCCAGCGGTCGCGCGGCGCGGCGGCGTGGTGCTCGTCCGACGGCGCGAGATGCCACTTGCCGACGGCGAAGGTGGCCCACCCCGCCTGGCGCAGCACCTCGGACACGAAGCCGCACGACCGCGGGATGCGGCCGTGGTAGCCGGGGAATCCCATGGCCATGTCCGGGATGCCGCCCATGGCGCAGGTGTGCGGGTTGCGGCCCGCTGAGCAGGCACGCGCGCGTCGGCGAGCACATCGCCGTGGTGTGGAAGCGGCGGTAGCGCAGGCCGTCGGCGGCGAGCCGGTCGAACGCCGGCGTGGCGATGTCGGAGCCGAAGCAACCGAGCTGCGCGAAACCGACGTCGTCGAGCACCACCAGCACCACGTTGGGCGCACCGTCGGCGCGCACGGCGCGGCACCGGCCAGGCGGGCGTGGACTCGACGAAGGTGGTTCCGACACGCCCGGGGAACGGCTCTCCGTCGCGGTAGACGAGCGGCTTCGGCATGCGGCCGTGTAGCACGGGCCGCGCCGCGCCCGGAAGCGCGCCGCTCCAGGCGCCACGCGCGCTCCCGCCGTCGCTCAGTCGAGCAACGCCATGATGTCCTCCCGGGTGAGCGGCCCGCCACCGCCCCCCGGACCGCCCAACGCGGCCTCCGCGATGCGTCGCTTGCCCGCCTGGAGTGCGAGCACGCGCTCCTCCACGGTGTCCTTCGCGACCATGCGGTAGACCAGCACCGGGCGGTCCTGCCCGATGCGGTGCGTGCGGTCAGCCGCCTGATCCTCCACGGCGGGGTTCCACCACGGGTCGAGCAGGAAGACGTGGTCGGCGGCGGTGAGGTTGAGGCCCGTGCCGCCCGCGGTGAGCGACACGAGCATCACCGGCGGCCCGCCGGCGCGCTGGAACGCGTCGACCACCGCGGCACGATCGCGCGTTCTGCCGTCCAGGCGGATGAAGGGGATGCCGTTCACGCGGAGATGCGGCTCGATGCGGTCGAGCAGGCGCGTCCACTGCGAGAAGACCAGCGCCTTGTGCCCGTCGGCGACCGCGTCGCCGAGCGCGTCGAGCAGCGCCTCGACTTTCGACGACGTCGGCGCGTCGTGACCGGGCACGAGGCCGGAGTGGCAGGCGGCTTGGCGCAGGCGCAGCAGCGCCTCCAGCGCGGCGAGGACGTTGCCCCCGTCGCCCAGGCGCTTCACCACGTCGGCGCGCACGGCGGCGCGGATGGCGTCGTAGACGGCGCGCTCCGACGGCTCGAGCTCGCACGTCAGCACCGCGTCCGTGCGCGGAGGCAGCTCCGTTGCGACCTCGCGCTTCAGGCGACGGAGGACGAACGGGCCGATGCGGCGCCGGAGCCGCGCCGCCGCCCGTGCGTCCCCCTCGGCGATCGGCCCCTCGTAGCGCTCCGCGAAGTCGCGCCGGCCGCCGAGGAGACCGCGGTTGGCGAAGTGCATCTGGCTCCACAGCTCGTCCAGGCGGTTCTCCACCGGCGTGCCGGAGAGCGACAGGCGGAAACCGGCCTCGAGCGCGTACGCAGCGCACGCGGTCTGGCTGTCGGGATTCTTGATCGCCTGCGCCTCGTCCAGGACGACGGTGTCCCAGCGCGTCCGCGCGAGGACGTCCACGTCGTTCCGCAGCGTCGCGTACGTCGTGATCGTCACGTCGACGTCGGCACGCTCGCGACGCGGGCCGTGGTAGAGCGCGACGCGGAGCGCCGGGCGGAAGCGCGCGATCTCGGCTTGCCAGTTGTGGATCACGCTGCGCGGGCACACCACCAGCGTGCGACCGCGCACGGCGCAGAGCGCCTGCACGGTCTTTCCGAGCCCCATGTCGTCGGCAAGCACGGCGCCCAGGCCGGCGTCGCGACGAGCCTGTAGCCAGCCGACGCCGTCGCGCTGGTAGGGCCGCAGCGTGCCGGTGAAATCGGCAGGGACGTCGGCTTCGGCTCGGTCGAGCAGCGCCGCCGTCCCGCCGACGTCGAACGGCGGCGGCTGGTCGCACGCCTCGTACACCTCCGCGACGAGGCGCTCCGCCGCGCGCGGCACGCGTCCGCCGGCCGCGTCGCGCGCGGACAGCAGCTCGGTGACGAGGTGTCCGTGCCGCGCCAGCCACCCGGCCGGCACGGCGCCGAAGCCGCCGCCGTCGAGCGGCACGAGCGACAGGCCGTCCCGCCACGCCGCGAGGACGACCTCGGCCGTGGCACGCGGCGCGCCGGCCGTCGCGTCGAAGACCACCGCCACGTCCGCGCCCTCGCCGACCAGGCGCGGCGTCAGCGCCACGTCCGTGGTGCGCGCGCGGTCCTCCGCCGGCCGCCCGTCGTCGAACGCGCGGATGCCGGACAGGAGGCGCGCCGCATCTGCGCCGGCGAGCCGCACCCGCCGCCCGAGTGCCAGGTTGAGATCGTCGCGCAGGCGGAGCTCCAGGCGGCGCTCGGCGGCCTCGTCCCGGCGCGGGACGCCGCCACCCACGTGCACGAGGCGCCCCGCCTCGACGCGGGCCACCGGCGGATCGCCGTAGACCAGCTCGGGCAGGACCTCGATCCCCTGCGCGACGGTCTCGACGTGGAACCGGATCCACGGCGGCGTCGCAGCCGTCCGTCCCGGCAGGCGCGTGGTCGCGACCTCGACCTCGATCTCGCGTTCCAGCTCCGGGAGCACGCGGCCGACGACCTCGGCGAAGGCGGCGGGCGGGTACGCGCGTCGTGCCGGCAGGCGCTCCCACCGTGCCCCGTAGCGGCCGGTGACGCCCATCGGGCGCAGTGTGTCCCCCGTGCGCACGACGCCCGAGACGACGACGGCCGTCACGCGCGGATCGGCCGTGACGACGACCTCCACGCCACCGCCCGCGCCATCCTGCACACGCGCGGTCGGGAAGGCGGGGTCACGCGACACGCGCACGGACTCGCCGGCGAGGCGCACGTCGTCCGCCTCGGCCAGCGCGCGCTGAAACGATCCGAACGACGCGGCGGGGATCGCGCGGGCCCGATTGTCGCGCAGCAGGCGGTCGAGGACCACGTCGGCTTCGGTCGGCGAGACGCCCGAGGCGGCGAGATCGGTGAACGGCTCCGCGACGCCGTCCGGCGTCGCGAGAGATCTCCGGAGCGTGATGACGTCGCCCGCGACGGACAACTCGTAGCGCACGTGTCGACGTCTGGCCGCCGCCGCGAGCAGCCCCTCGGGGTCCTGCCGGACGGCGATCGCCGCCGCCGCCACGTGCGCGCACGGGTCGATGCGACTGCCGCAGTCGCAGTCCCACTCGGCGTGGCCCGGATGCAGCGTGACGGTGGCGGGGGCGGTCAGGCCGGGGGAGCCGACGCGGAACGTCCACGTGCCGGCGCCGCCCGGTCCGGACGCGCCGACCGCGCCGTCGCGGGCGAGGCCGACGCCTTGGGCCCAGAGGCCACTGCGGCAGGCGTCCTTGACGGCGTCGTACAGGGGGGCCCAGTCCATCACGCGCGGGCACCGGCGAGCGTGATGGTGGCCGCGACGGGGAAGGACATCCGAGGGCGTGTATCCGACCGCTCGAGCCCTGGCGACGGGTGCACCCGGCGCGGCGACGACCCGATCCGCGTTCCTGGTCGCTGGCGATGCGCGGGGGCTGCGCCGCCGGATCGCGAGCGGATTCAGTCCCAGACCCGCTCCCAGCGGCCGGAGGCCGCGGAGCGGTACATCGCGAGCGCCCCGCGCAGCTCGCCCAGGGACGACTCGGGGCCGGCCGCCAGCGGCGTGCCGTCGAGCACCGCCGCCTCGAAGTCCCGCCACTCCGCCGCGTAGCTGCCGAGGTAGTCGCTCTCGGCGACGATCTCGCCCGTGCCGCCGGCGGCGGGAAGCAGGTGGACGTGCGCGGCATCGATGACGATCTCCCCGGCGGTGCCGGTCAGCTGGAAGCGGGGCACGCGGGCGCCGGCGGCGACGGCGAGCAGGGCATCGAAGCTGGCCACGAGACCGCCGTCGAAGCGGCAGAGCGCGCGGCACAGCGACTCGCCCTCCATCGCCGCCTGCGGGCGCCCGGTGACGGCGACGACCTCGGCGAGCTCGCCGCACCACATGCGCAGCGGGCGCAGGAAATGCGAGCCGGCGTCGACGGCGACGCCGCCGCCGGCCGACGCGAGCGAGAACCGCCAGCTGTCGGGTGCATAGAACTGCGGCATGAAGGGCGTGCAGCACCAGGCCCGCGCGGTGACCAGCGCGCCGATGGCGCCGCCGGCCAGGAGCGCCGCGGCGCGCTCCACGCCGGGCCAGTACTGGGCGTTCTCGGCCACCATGAAGACGGTGCCCGCCTCGCGCGCCGCGGCGAGGACACGCGCGCAGGCGTCCAGGTCGGGCGCCATCGGCTTCTCGAGCAGGACCGGCCGCCGCGCCGCGAACGCCTCCACCGCCAGCGCCTCGTGCAGGTGGTGCGGCACCAGGATGGCGACGGCGTCGGCGGCGTCGGCGGCGAGCGCTGCCGCGAGCGAGGCATAGGCCGTCGCGCCCGTCCTGTCGGCCATGGCCGCGGCCCGTCGCGCATCGGGGTCGACGCACGCGGTGATGCGGGTGCGCGCCGTCGCGGCGATCGCCGTTCGATGCCACTCGGCGATCGCGCCGCAGCCGACGAGCGCCACGCGGAGACCGGTCGTCATCGGGGCGGAGCGCTAGCGCGCTCTCGCGGCGCGCGCAACGCACGGCGCGTCGACGCCGGGCGGCCCCCGGCACCCGCGGGTTGCCGGCGAGGCGCGCCGGGCGGTATGCCGGGCGCGCATGAACGCCGCCCGGTTCGATTTCTCCGGCGCCCGCGTGCTCGTCACGGGCGGGACCAGCGGCATCGGCCTGGCGGTCGCCCGGGCCTTCGCCGCGGCCGGCGCCACGGTGATCGCGACGGGCACGCGGGCGGCGGCGGCGGACTACGCCGACGACCTGGCAGCGTTCGACTACCGGCCGCTCGACGTCCGCGACGGCGACGGCATCGCGCGCCTGGCCGCCGGACTGGGAACGCTCGACGTCCTGGTGAACAACGCCGGCGCCAGCTTCGCGCGCCCGCCCGGCGAGTGGGACCCGGCGGTCTTCGAGGAGGCGGTGCGAATCAACCTGTCGGGCGCGTTCCGCGTGGCGGCGGCCTGCCGGCCGCTGCTCGCGGCGAGCGCGCTCGACGGCGGCTCGAGCGTGCTGAACGTCGCCAGCATGAGCGCGTTCTTCGCCGTGCCGCCAGTGCCCGGCTACGGCGCGGCGAAGGCCGGCGTGGTGCAGATGACGAAGAACCTCGCCGTGGCGTGGGCCGCCGACGGCATCCGCGTCAACGCCGTCGCGCCGGGGCTGATCCTCACGCGCATGACGGCGGGCATGCGCGGCCGCGCGGAGGTCGAGGGGCCGCAGCTCGCCCGGACCGCCATGCGCCGGTGGGGAGCGCCGGAAGAGGTCGCGCCCGCGTTCCTCTATCTGGCGAGCGCGGCGGCGCGCTTCGTCACCGGCGCTACCCTGTGCGTCGACGGCGGCTACAGCGCCACCTGAGCGATGGCCGCCGACGAGCCCATGTGGCGAGGGCGCCCGGACGCGTTCGACATCCAGCCGGCCACGACGATCCGCCACCGTCAGGTCCACGCGCGCATCCACCTCTCCGAGGGCACCACCAACGCCTACCTCGTCGTCACGCCCGGCGGGCGCATCGTCGTCAACACGGGGCTCGGGTTCGAAGGGCCGATCCACAAGGCCTACTTCGACTCCGTCGACGGCGGGCCGGTCCGCTACGTGATCCTGACGCAGGGTCACGTCGACCACGTCGGCGGCACGGACTGCTTCCGCGAGCCGGGCACGGAGATCGTCGCCCACGCTCGCAATCCGTGGCAGCAGGCCGACGACCTCCGGGTACAGCCGTTCCGGTCGCGCCGCGCCTACTTCGCGTGGGCGGCGGCGATCGACGGCACGCGGGGCGCCCCGGGCGCGGCGCCGCTGCGGCAGTCGCGACCCGAGCCGACGATCCTGGTCGCGGACCGGTTCGCCTTCGAGCTGGGCGGCGTGCGCGTAGAGGTCATCGCCTGCACGGGTGCGGAGACGGTCGATTCGCTGCTGGTCTGGCTCCCCGACGCCCGCGTGCTCGTGACCAGCAACGTCTTCGGCGCCCTGTTCGGCCATTTCCCGAACCTCGCCACCATCCGCGGCGACCGCTACCGCGATCCGCTGCCCTATGCCGAGACGCTGGCGCTGGTGCGCGACCTGGAGCCCGAGCTGCTGTGCGTCGGCCACGGCGGGCCGATCGCCGGACGCGAGGCGATCCGCGTCGAGCTGACCCGGATGCGCGACGCCGTGCTCTACGTCCATGACGCCGTGGTGGCGGCAATGAACGCCGGCGGCGACATCTGGACGGCGATGCGCGACATCCGCCTGCCGCCCGCGCTGGAGCAGGGGGAAGGCTACGGCACGGTGTCATGGTCGGTGCGGGCCATCTGGGAGATGTACGGGGGTTGGTTCCACCACGTCTCCACGACCGAGCTGTATCCGGTGCCGGCGTCCGCGGTGCACCCCGACCTGGTGCGACTGGCCGGCGGGCCCGACCCGATCGCCGCGGCGGCGCGGGCGAAGGCGGAGACGGCGCCGGTCGAGGCCATCCACCTCGCGGAGGTGGCGCTCGCCGCCGCGCCGTCGCACCCGGGCGCGCTGGCGGCGAGCCTGGCCGCGCACCAGGGGCTGCTGGCGCGGGCGACGAACTTCTGGGAGGTGCGCTGGCTCGAGCACCGCATCCGCGAGCTCGAGCGGGCCCGCGCGAGTGCGCCATGAGCGACCGGATCATCCGGATCGCGGACCTGGCCCGGCCGGAGCTCACCGCGGCGCAGCGCGCGGCCATCGCGCGCGCGGCGGCGGCCCCGGTGACGCTGTCGGAGGAGGCGGTGCTGGCCGCGGCCGTCCGCCAGACGGGATTGTCCGAGTTCGGGTCCGACGACTTCCGACCACGGCTGCGCGTCTGGTTGCGGGCGGTCGACGAAGACGATCGCCTCGGTCCGGTCGGGCGCCTGGGACTCTGGGCGCAGTGCGTGCGGTTCCTGTCGAACCGGCTGCGACTCGAAGATCTGGTGCGGCGCCACCCCGAGATCCTGGCCGTCGAGATCCGCCGGCCCGTCGTCGTCGCCGGGCTGCCGCGTTCGGGCACCACGCATCTCGTGAACCTGCTCGCCGCCGACACGCGCTTCCGGTCGCTGCCCTACTGGGAAGCGCTCGAGCCGATCCCGGCCCGCGGCGAGGGCCCCGGCCGCGACGGGCGCGATCCGCGGTATCTCCGGTGTCTCGCCCAGTACGAGCAGGCGGCGGCCCGCCTGCCTCACCTGCGGGCGATGCACGACATGCCGCCCGAGCACGTTCACGAAGAGGTCGAGCTGCTCGACCTGGACGTCGCGTCGTACCAGCTCGAGTGGGTCTGCCTGGCGCCGCGCTGGCGCGACCACTACCTCGGGCTCGACATGCGCCCGCACTACGCCTTCCTGAAGAAGGCCCTGCAGGCGCTCACCTGGCTGCGCGGCCCGGATCGCTGGGTGCTCAAGTCGCCGCAGCACCTCGAACAGCTGCTGCCGCTCCACGAGACGTTCCCGGACGCGACCATCGTGCTCACCCACCGCGATCCCGTGTCCGTCATCCAGTCGGCGATCACGATGATGGCGTACGGCGAGCGCATGCGCCGGACGCGCATCGATCTGCCGACGCTGGCCGACTACTGGATCGACCGGGTCGAGCGCCTGCTGCGCGCCTGCGTCCGCGACCGCGACCGGCTGCCGGCCGCCCGGTCGGTGGACGTGCCGTTCCACGAGTTCATGGCGGACGAGTTGGGCACCGTCCGGCGCATCTTCGAGCATGCCGGGCTGGCGCCGACGGACGAGGCGCGGGCCGCGCTGGCAGCGTTCCTGGCCGACAACCGGCGCGGCAAGCACGGCCGCGTGGCCTACGACCTGCGGCGCGACTTCGGCGTCGATCCGGACGCGGTGCGACGGCGCTTCGCGTTCTACCTGGAGCGCTTCGCGGTGCCCCCGGACGCGTGAGCGCGGCGGCGCCGCCGCCGGTGCTCCGCAGCTCCGGGCCGGCGCGGCGGCCTTGTCGGCTTCGCGCCACGCGGGATAGCCTGCGTCGCACGTCCGTCGACGGACGAGTCGCCCAATGCGGTTTCCACCCGACCAGGTCGATCGCTGGCTTCTTCCCACGCTGATCCTGGCGCTGGGCGGCTGGGCCGTGGTCGCGGCACGACTGGACGTCGCGACATGGCTCGGCCTGGCCGCGCCGGCCGCCGATGGGCTGCTGCTCTTCGCGACCGTGCTCGCCGTCTACCCGGCGATCGCGCTGCTCGAGCGCCTCGTCCCCGCCGAGCGGGACTGGAACCGGCGGCACGGCGACGTCACGACCGACGCGGTCCACCTGCTGCTCTCGGGCACGCTCGCGCAGGGGGTGTTCCAGGCGACGCTCGGGGTCGCGGCACTACATGCCGGGATGGCGCTGTCCGCCCGCTGGGGGCTGACGCTCTGGCCGGCGGGCGCGCCGCTGGCCGTCCAACTCGTCCTTGCCGTCGCGCTGGCCGAACTCGGGCACTACGCCTTCCACCGGCTGTCGCACGAGCAGCCGCTGGTCTGGCGGCTCCATGCGGTGCACCACAGCGCCCGGCGACTCTACTGGCTCAACGCGACCCGGTTCCACTTCCTCGACATCTTCGCGCTGATCGCGCTGCAGTTCACGCCGCTGCTCCTGCTCGGCGTCGGGCGCGAGGCGCTGCTGGCCTACACGCTGTTCGCGGCCACCTACGGCCAGCTCCAGCACATGAACGTGCGCGTGCGGCCGTCGGCGCTCGACTGGGTGTTCAGCACGCCGACGCTCCACCGCTGGCACCATTCGGTCGATCCGCGCGAGGGCAACACCAACTACGGGGCGATCCTGATCGTCTGGGATCTCGTGTTCGGGACGTTCCGCCGTCCGGCGCGCCCCTTCGACGCGACGCTCGGGGTCGCGGGGCGCCCGGACTTCCCCGAGGGCTGGCTGGCGCAGCAGCTCTCGCCGCTCGGACGCCGCGTGTGGAGGTGACGGGCGGTCCGGGTGCGACGACGGCGGCGACCCGTCGGCCCGGTGCCTGCCACTCCCGCACGGCAGCGGAGAGACCTCCGCCTCCGCGGCGGCATGTCACGTGCGAGCCTTCATCGTGCGCCCCCGCCGACGAGGTGGGCTGGTGCGCCCGTCCAGGAGGCTGCTAACCCTGTGGCGCGTGCCACCGCCGCCCAGCCGTCACCCCGCGACGGACCTCGCCGCCATCGTCGCCGATTACGGTCGCCTGGGCTACGCGCTCGTCGCGAGTCCGTTCGGCGGTGACGAGATCGAGGGGTGGCGACGCGAATGCGACCGACTGTGGGCGCTTCCCGGGGTGCGCGACGCGGCCGACCCCCGCGTCGATCTGCGCGCCACCGTGGAGGGTGGAGCGACGCCCGAGCGGCTCGACCCGGTGATCGACGCATCACCCGCTTTCGCGACGCTGTCGCGGGATGCGCGCATTCTTCGCATCGTGCACGCGCTCCTCGGCGAGGAGCCGGTGCTCTTCAAGGACAAGCTGATCGTCAAGACGCCGGGGACGATCGGGTATAGGACTCATCAGGACTTCGCGTACATCGCTTTTCTCGGGTTCCCCGGAGACCGGCAGCTCGCCGTCTCGATCGCCATCGATGCCGCGGGCGCCGGCAACGGCGCGATCGAGGTCTTCGGCGGCCATCACGGGGGCCTGCTCCCTTCGTCCGTCGGCGATCGCTTCCTGGTCGACGAGCGCGCGCTCGACCCGGCTTCCGCCACGATGCTCTCGGTCGAGCCGGGCGACATGGTCATCCTGCACTCGCTCTGCCCGCATCGGAGCGCCCCAAACCGCTCCGGCGGGCCGCGGCGACTCGTCTTCTTCACCTACAACGCGGTCTCGGCTGGCGACCACTACGACTCCTACTACCGGTTGGGTAAGCCCTGATGGACCAACGGTTGGCGCAAGCGCTCCTCGATCTCGAGATCGTCTCCTTCGGCGCGAGCACGAAGAACAAGACCGACTCGCCATCGTGTCTCTTTCGTCCGCGGCGCCTGCTCTCGTCGCCGGAGATGCTCGATCACATCGGGGGACGGCTCGCCGACACCGTACTCGCGCGCTGTGCGTCGCGGGCCGTCGTGGGGCTCGCCAGCTCCGGAATCGCCTGGGCCTCGCTGGCGGCGGCACGGGCCAAGATACCGATGCTCTACGTCCGCAAGGAGGCCGAGACCGGCGCCGGCAACGACCTGGTCGAAGGCATTCCGCCCGCGGATGGCCGCGTCGTCCTGATCGACGATCTGCTGTTCAGGGGGCACGGCAAGCGTGCCGCGCTCCGTCACCTGCACGCACAGGGCCTCGTCGTGACGGACATCGTCGTCATCATCGACCGCCAGCTCCAGCGGATCAGCGACGGCCCCCCGCTGCAGGACGAGTTCGGCCTCGCGCTGCACGCGTTGATCCGCATGACCGACCTGGTGGACTACATGACCGACCGCCGAGCGATCACGGCTCGGCAGCTCGATGCGCTGGTCGCCGACTATCGCGCTCACGAGCGCTGGTTCCCGCCGGATTTCATGCTGCGCGCACGCGCGCGGCACACCGACTAGCACGCCGTCGCGAATGCCCCAGCGGCCGGACTAGATCGGGAAGGGCTTCGCGCGCCGGAACGTTTCGACGTACGCCTGCTCGCGGCACAAGTGATCGCGGACGACGGCGAGATCCTCCCCGTCGAGCGCCCTCCCGCACGCGAGCTTCGCCAGGATCGGGACGTGGTAGAAGCGCAAGGCGTTGGCGAGCGTGCCGATCTCGTGGCGCGGATCGAGGAGTGTGGCGGGCAAGAACAGGTCGTCGACGTTGTCCGTGCCGACGCGCACCCGCACGCCGCAGTCGAGCATCACGAGGACGTCGGCGATCCGCTTGTGGATCGGCGCGTCGAAGAGAGACAGCGTGCGCATCGAGAGCGCCGCCGAAGGGCAGCACACGAGCCCGATGCGGTGCTCGGCCATGCGCGTTGCCAGCTCCTTCAGTCGCTGACGAGGGTACGTCGAGGGCGAGATGCAGTGCACCGCCCACACCAGGGGCTCGGGCGCGCCGAGGCGGACGAGCTGGTCGCGGAGCCCGGTCCGCTCGATGGCGACGACGAGCGCTTCGGTTCCTCGTTCGTTGGGATTGACCTGCTGGTCGAGGTGGTAGTGGATCGGCTTGCCGCTCGCCGCCGCCAAGCCGAGGGTCCAGTCCAGATGCCGCGCGAACCCGATGTGGCCGGGCCCGGCCCCGTAGAAGGCATCGTCGTCCCGCTCCGGCGACGTGGCGATGAAGTCGGCGAGGGTGATCGCGTGTTCGAAGAGCTCGCGCTCCTGCTGGTCGTCCGTCCGGAAGCCGAACGGCGCGAAGGCCCCCACCCGGAAGTCGACGCGTCCGGCGAAGGCCCGCTTGACCTCGAGCCCGACCTCCAGGGCCCCGAGGCCGCCGGCGAGCGGCACTCCGGTCGTGACGTCGATGAAGCTGTCGACGCGCGTCACGCCGCATGCTTCGCAATCGGACATGAACGCCGTCATCCGCTCCCGCAGCGACGACCGGGTGTAGGCCGGCCCCCGGTGGAGTTCCGGAGTGACGTCGACTTTGTCCCACAGCGCGTAGCTGGTGAGGGGCGGGATGTCGCCTGTCCCGAGGAAGCGAGAGCGCAGCGTCGCGTACCGGTCGACATGCGCGTGCGCGTTGAACAGGCCGCCGTTGCGGGACAGCTCGTGCTCGAGTGCGCGATGGAAACCGTCCGAGTGCATCACGCGCGGCCCTCCCCGGCCCAGGCGCCCTCGTACTCCGAATGCACGAGGGAGCGGTAGACCCGGAACTTGCCGCTCGCCTCGAGCGCGAGATCGGATACGACCTCGAGATCGAACCGGACGCCGGCACCGAGCCCCGCCGCCGCCATCTCGCGCACCAACGCCGCCTGCTCTGCCGTGGGGGGCGGGGACGCGACGACGCGCATGACGACGTGGTCGATGCGGCGCTGCGTCACCTGGAACCGCCGGATCCATGGCGAGCGCTGCCGAAGCGGCAGGAACACGGCATAGGGGTGCACCACCCGGCCGTCCGGCAGCGGAAAGAAATCGATCATGCGCCCGGTCACCGCGCGGAGCGTCGTACCCCCCGCCCCGCAGTCGCATCCGTCCTGCCCCCGGATGACGATGTCCCCGAGTTCGTAGCGGATGAACGGCATGGCGTACGCGTGCAGGCACGTCCCGACGACAGTGCCTCGTTCCCCGGGTGCGACCGCCCGTCCTCCGTCGAGCACTTCCAGGACGAGACCGGCGTCGCAGACGTGGTAGGCGGCGCTCGTGGGGCACTGCGCGGCGAGCAGATTGAACTCGAAGCTGGCATACACGTCGAACAGCGGCACCCCGAAGGCCGCGGTGATACGCTCCCGCATCTCCGGCGTCAGCACCTCCCCCCCGCTGCACACGAACCGGATGCCGAGCGCGCGGAGACGCTGGGGGTCGGCCGCGGTCGCGACCCGCAGCAAGGCACCAGGGTACCCCGACAGAACCGTCGGCCGCAGCCGGACGATCTCCCGGACCACCTCGTCGATCGGCGCCGTACAGTCGACGACGTCGGCGCGGACACGGCGGCGTGCGAGCAGGCGCTGCATCCGCGATCGTCCAGGCTGGCGGGCACCCATCGCGCCGAGGAGTGCGACCACATGG
The DNA here is from genome assembly GCA_963851365.1 of uncultured delta proteobacterium. Taxonomy (GTDB): domain Bacteria; phylum Desulfobacterota; class Binatia; order DP-6; family DP-6; genus CAVQLX01. The sequence goes on from CAWKPA010000010.1 coordinate 160,036, forward strand.
TCCCCCCGTGACCATCCGTAGGACCGCATGGCGCGCTCGCGGAGCGCCCCGAGGAGCCGGTCCTCGATCCACGTCCGGCGCACGGTGACGGGTCGCCCCGAGGAGCCGCTGGTCGTGTAGGCGTTGAGCAGCCCCGGATCGACACCGCGCGCAGTCACGTCTTCGATCGGCAGGCTCTGGAGCGTCTCGCGTGTCGTGACGGGCAGGCACCGGAGGTCTTCGGGCGCGCGGATGTCGGACGGCGACATGGCGTGCGCGTCGAACAGCCGACGGTAGTACGGCACCCGCCGGTAGGCGTGCTCGACCACGCGGCGGAGATGCGTCGTGCGGAAGCGGCGCAACGTCTCGGCGTCGGTTCCCGCCCGGGCGATGGCGCGGAACCTCGCAGCGGCAGCGAGCATCTCGATCATCGGCGAGCACTCGGGCCGTTCGAGGAGAACAGATCGAGCACCCGATCCGGGAGACTCCGCAACGACTTCCGTCCTCGCCGCTACGGGCCGCGCGGCGCCGGGAATCCGGGCCAGCGCGCCGCAGACTCCAGGTAGGGGCCGATGGCGTCGACCAACCGGCGGAGGTCGGCCAGGGTCTCCCCCGTCTCGCGGGGCGAGGCGCGCCGCCACCGCTCGCGGTCGTCGCCCTCGTCGGCGCCGTCGGTCCACACGTCAAGGCGGTCGGGGGTCGGTGGCACATCCGCAGGCTACCACCGCCACGCGGCGAGCGCGACGCCGGTGAGGGCCTCTGCGACGGCAAGAGGCGTGCCGGCATCTCGCGCGGGTCTCGCATCCGCGCCGGACCCGCGGTCTGGAGAGCGGCTGCGCGATCCCGGCGCGGCCTACCTACGCGCCGAACGCGCGGGGCAACCACGCGATCAATCGCGCCGTGACCGCGGCCGGATACTCCTGCTGCACCCAGTGCCCGGCCTTCTCGATCAGGTGCATCTCGAGGTCGACACAACGGTCCGGCATCCCCGCGGCCAGGGCCGGGCTGAGCGCGGGATCCCACTCGGCCGTCAGCATCAGACACGGCAGCGACAGCGCGGCGATCCCCACGGCGGGATGCTCGCGCGCGTTCCGGTCGATGTTGCGATACCAGTTTATCCCCCCGCCGAAACCGGTCGAACCGAACACGCGACAGTAGTGCGCCAGGTCGCCGGGGTCGCCGACGGGCTCGCCCAGGAGCGGAAGCCGCTCCGGGCGCAGGAACGGGTTCATGTCGAGCCGGCCGTCTGCGAACGCGGCGCGCAGCACCGTCTCCGGCGGAACGCCCCCGCGGAGGATGCGGGTGAAGATGGTCTCCACGTTCGGATCCATCGCGGCCTCCGCGACGCCCGGCGCCTGGAACCAGGCGATGTACTGCCGCTCCACCTCCCCCCCGACGAGCGCGGCGTGCACCGCGACGGGCGGAAACGCCAGGTACGGGGTGCAGAGCCCGACCACGCCCGCGACGCGCTCGGGGTGCAGCACCGGCATCGCCCAGGCGACGAACCCGCCCCAGTCGTGTCCGACGAACACCGCGCGCTCGATGCCGAGCGTATCGAGGAGCGCCACCATGTCGCCCGTCAGCTCCGTCAGCCCGTAGGCCTCGACCGCGTCCGGCCGAGAGCTCGCCCCGTATCCGCGTTGGTCGGGCGCAATGGCCCGATACCCCGCCGCCGCGACCGCCGGGAGCTGATGGCGCCAGGAGTACGCCAGATCGGGAAACCCGTGGCAGAAGACCACCGCGGGACCGCTCCCGGCCTCGTGCACCGACAGGGTGACACCGCCCCCGCCCGCGGTCGGCGGCAGCGTCACGGCGGTCGGAGCCGGGAAAGCCGGCGTGCCCGGCGTCGTCGCCGTGTCGCGCGTCAGGCGCGTCGCCCCTGCGGCCCACGGAGCAGCGCGCCCGGCATCGCCCCGGTCGGCTCGCCGCCCTCGTACGTCACCTGCCCGCTGCAGACGGTGTAGCGATAGCCGTCGACCTGCTGGATGAGACGCCGGGCACTCGCCGGCAGGTCGTAGACCATCTCGGGCGCACGGATGCGGAGCTCGTCGAAGTCGATCACGTTGGCGTCCGCCTTCATGCCGGGCGCGAGGACGCCGCGGTCGTCGAGCCCGAAGAGCGCCGCCGTGTTCCGCGTCTGGCAGCGGACGATCTGCTCGAGCGGGATGCGCGCCCCGCGAGTGCGGTCACGCACCCAGTGCGTGAGGAGATACGTCGGCATGCTGGCATCGCAGATCAACCCGCAGTGCGCGCCGCCGTCCGAGAGTCCGAACACGGCCTGCGGATGGAGCATCATCTCGCGAACCGCGTCGAGATTGCCGTGCGTGTAGCCGAGGAGCGGAAGATAGATGAAACCCCGGCCGTCGCGCTCGAGCAGCAGGTCGTAGGCGACCTCCGCTGGGGCCCGCCTCTCCCGCAGCGCAATGGCCGCCACGCTCGTCTCCGGCGCCGGCTCGTAGTCGGGCGGGTCGCCGAGGCGGAACATCTTGTCGAACCCGTGGACGACGACGGCGACCGCCCCCTCGAGCCCCGTCGGCTGCCCCGCGATGATCTCCGCGCGCACCGCCGGATCGCGCATACGCTCCACGCGCTCGGCCAGCGGGAGTCCCGCCACCTGCCAGAAGGCGGCGCTCAGGATGAATGGATGTGCGGTGCTCTCGAGGCTCATCAGCAGTCCCGCGGGGCGCTGCGCCACCTGCGGCGTGAGCGTGCCGCCCTCGGCACGGTCCTGTTCACAGGCCCGCAGCAGGCGGCGCCACTGGTCGGGATCGAGGTCGTTCTGGAGACAGGCGAACGTGACCGGCCGCTTCGTCTCGCGCGAGATGCGCTTCATCCAGGCCAGCTCGGGCCCTTCGGGCCTGAGATCGCTGGCGACCTCGAAGACGCCGTGCCCGGCCCGCGCGATCGCCCGACCGATGCCGAGGAGCTCGTCGTCGGCGGCGGTGGTGCCCGGGACGAGTTCGCCGTCCTTCGCGCGATGGAGGATGGTCCGCGACGACGAGAAGCCGAGCGCCCCGGCGACCAGGGCCTCGGTCACCACCCGACCCATCTCTTCGATCTCCGCGCCGGTGGCCTTCGCGTTCCTGGCCCCGCGCTCGCCCATGACGTACGCCCGGACCGCGCCGTGCGGCACCTGCGTGCCGACGTCGAGCGAGCGGGGCAGCCGATCGAGCGCGTCGAGGTAGTCCGCGAAACTCTCCCACCCCCACTGCATGCCGTCGGTCAGCGCGGTCCCTGGGATGTCTTCGACGCCTTCCATGAGCTGGATCAGAAACTGCTCCTGCCCGCGACGGACCGGCGCGAAGCCGACGCCACAGTTGCCCATCACGACGGTCGTCACGCCGTTCCAGCCGGTCGGCGTGAGATGCGGATCCCAGGTGACCTGCCCATCGTAGTGCGTGTGGATGTCCACCCACCCGGGTGTCACGAGCTGTCCCTCGGCATCGATCTCGCGGCGTCCGCGCGCGGCCCCCGGGCCGACGGCGACGACGCGATCGCCGTCGATGGCCACATCCGCGCGGCGCGCGGGCGCACCGGTCCCGTCGACGACCGTTCCCCCTCGAATCACCAGGTCATGCATGGGCGCAGACGCTACCACGGTTTCCGAGCAAGACGCACCTCCCGCGGCGAACGGCGTCAGGAGGGGCCGCCGCCCAGCGCGGCGCGCACGATCGGCGCGGGCGTCCCGACCGACGTGAGCCACAGCTGGTGGATCGCGCGGGTCGCCCCGACGTGCAGCAGGCGGCGCGCCGCCGCCGTGTCCGGGTAGCGGTCCGCGCCGACGTCGACCAGCACCACGTAGTCGAACTCCAGCCCCTTCGCCTGGGCGACGTCGGTCACGTCGACCCCGGGCACGAACGGGAACTCGCCGTCGACCACGAGCCGCACGCGCGCCGTCTCGGCCACCTCGAGGCCGCGATGGTACGTCCGCGCGGCGTCCAGAGTCGGCGCCAGCACCGCGACCGAGGCATGCGGCTCCACCCGCTCGAGCGCGCGGAGCGCGTCGGCGAGGAACGCGACCGCCGCCCCGTGGTCGGTGAATCGGAACAACTCGACCGGCGGGCCGGGGCGTGTGGCGACCGGCGGCTCGGCATCCTCCCGCAGCGGGCCCAGGACGGCCTGCGCGAACGCGACGATCTGATGCGTCGACCGGTAACTGATCTTCAGCGTGTCGACCGCCGTCCCCTCGACCCCGAGCCAGTCGAAGAAGGCGTCCCATGACGTGAAGCCGGCGTCCTGCATGACGTGCTGCTGGGTGTCGCCCGCGAGCGTGACGCTCCGGCGGTCGTCGGTGCAATCCAGCAGGACCCGCACCTCGAGCGGCGAGAAATCCTGCACCTCGTCGATCGCGAGATGGCGATAGCGGATGGGGCGACCCGCCGGGCCCACGAGAGGGCCGACACGCAACTGCCACGCCCGCAGGAGGAGCGCGTCGTCGAGCGAATCCAGGGCGGCCTCGGCATCGCGATCGCCACCCAGCCAGGCGCCGATCTCGCGATGACGGTCGCATCCCCACGACGCGACGCGATCGAGCTCCCCGGCGGAGAACGCGCCGGGGGCGACGCGGCCGAGCACCTCGCCCAACAGGCCGCGGTCGGCAAGCGCCGTGCCCCAGTCGTCGACGGCCTGCCGCCAGCCGGCTGCACCGCGCTGCCGGCGGCGCTGGGCGTCGAGCACCGCCAGCATCGCCGGGTGGAGCTTCAAGCGATGCACGACGCCCGGCGTGTCCTCACGCGGCTCGCGCGGCAGATCGGGGAAGAGACGCCGCCGGAGTTCGCGCGCCCACTCGGCGAAGGTGCGAATGACCACCCGGCCGACGTCGAGCGCCGGCAGGACATGCGCGATGTAGCGCCGCAGCGCCGGCGAGAAGACCACGACCAGCGTCCGCGCGCTATCCACCTGGGGATCGTCGAACGCGAGGTACGCGATCCGATGCAGCGCGACCGTCGTCTTGCCGGACCCCGCGGTCCCCCGCACGACGACGAGCCCCGAACCCGGGCGGGTGATCACCTCGAACTGCGCGGGATCGATGAGCCCGGCGATGTCGGGCAACACTTTCGAGCGGCGAATCCGCGCCCCGCGCGTGTCGAAGCCGAGCTGCCGCGGCCCCGCCTCGCCGGCCGCATACGCCGCGACCGTCGCCCCCTCGCCGCCGGCAAGCGAGGGAACCTCGGCGGCGTCCCGGCGCCAGCCGCCAGGCGCGCGCGGGTCGGCCTCCCATCGTCCGGCCGGGGTCTCCACCCGCTCGAGCGCTCCGCTGCGGATCGTCACGTGCCGGCGTGCGGCCACCGTTCCGGACCGGAGGCGCCCGGCGATCTCCTCTTCGTACTCCTCACCCTCGCGGTAGCGATAGAAGATGCGGGAGATCGGCGCATTGCGCCAGTCGATCACGCTCACGTCGCGCTCGATGAAAGTGGCCCTCCCGATGCACAGGTCCCACTCGCGGCCGTCCTCGCGGAGTCGCAGGTGGGCGAAGTACGGCGACAGCGGGTCGAGCTGCGGCGCCTGGCGGGCACTGCGGAGCTGCCGCAGGAGCGCTTCCTGCTGATGCACGCGCTCCAGGTTCGCGGCCGCGTCCTTGGCCTCGGACCCGTCGACCAGCGTGTCGCGCAGGTGGTCGAGCTCGGCCACGATGGCCCGCTCCGACGGCGCGGCACGCGACGGGCCGGCATCGACGACCTCCCGGACGCGGGCGAGCAGCGCGCGCTCCTCCGCGACGACGGGAGGTGGCGTGGTGGGGTGTGACTCGGTCTGCTTCGTAACCGCGGATGCGTAGGCCGTGCCGGCGATCCGGTCAAGCCGTCGATGCCCGCCTGCGATCCCCCCGGTGGTCCATGGACGGTCGCCGCGCAGCCGTGGGCGCGCCTACGCGCCGTGTCTTTACCCGGACCCTTCGGACTGGCAACCTGGAAACTGCCGGCAGGCGTTCGCGCCCCTCTTCCCACACCTCTCATGCCACGAAGCCCCGGACAGAAACCGCTCAACTCCTGGGCGGGCATCGCGACGCTCAGCCTCGTGACGGGCTTCGTCGTCTATCTCGTGGTGCGCTTCGCGCCGGCGCAGCCAGCGGGGTTGCCCACTCGGGAACTCGGCGGCTGGTTCCGCGAGGCGTGGCACGAGCACGTCGGGCGCAGCATCCTCTATGTCGTCGCCATCCTCTGCCTCTTGCTCGGCGAGAAGTTGCGTCCGGCCGTGCGCGCCCGCCCCATCCTGTCGACCTGCTTGTTCGCCGACCTGGGCTACGCGGCCTTGACGATCGCGGCCTGGGATCTGCTCCTCCCGGTGTACCGGACGTACCTCGAGCAGTTGTACGAGCATTCCATCGGGCGTCTCATCGTGTCCCCCCTCGAGCTGCCCTGGGCCTTGGCCGTGGCGATCGCCTTCCTCCTCGGAGATCTCCTGGCGTGGTTCGACCACCTGCTTCGGCACAAGGTGCCGTTCTTCTGGGAGTTCCACGCGGTCCACCATTCCCAGGAGGAGATGAACCCGTTGACCGACTATCGGGTCCATCCGATCGATTTTCTCGTCGTGGCGCAGATCAGGATCCTTCCACTCGCGCTGATCGCCGATTCGCTCAACCTGGTGTTCACCTACGTGTTCGTCTCCTGGCTGCTGCCGAAGTTCTATCATGCGAACATCAAGACGAATCTCGGGCCGCTCCGGTACGTGCTGGTGACTCCGCAGTCGCACCGCGTGCATCACTCCCGGGATCGCGCACACGTGGACACGAACTTCGGGGTGATCCTCAGCGTCTGGGACCGTCTCTTCGGGACGCAGTGTCCAGACAGCGACGTCTATCCCGCAACGGGCATCCACGACGCCGGCTATCCGAACGAGCGGGGCCGCGACATGGCGGCGTTGCCGGGGCTGCTCCTGCGCCAGCTGACCCACCCGATCCTTCGCGTCGTCCGAGGACCGGGAGCGCAGCCGGGCTGAGCGCGTCGCAGTGCCCGCGGGCATCCCCCGCGCGCCCCGCCTCGGCACGCGCGTCAGGCGGTGCGCGCCGACGCGCCGGGGTCGACGACCAGACGCTCCACCGGGTCCGGCACCGCGTCGGCCGGCCACAAGGCGGCGCGGAAGTATTCGAAGCGCAGCCAGGAGCTCGAGCAACTCGCGAAGTACGTCGTGCGCGCGTCGGCGCTCGGGCCGGCGGAATGCGCGAACAGGGCTTCGTCGGGCCGGGCGAGGTCACACACGAAGCGGCTGGTGGCCCCGACGAACGCGTAGAGTCGACTGCGGAACGGCAGGGCGCGGGACGGACTCACGGTGTACTCGTCGCCAGGGAACGGCGCGTCGAGCGCGACGAACGGGCGGCCGAACGCGGGCATCAACCCGAGAACGGTCCCGAGCCAGATGCGATGCACCTCGCCCCAACGCCAGCGCGCCGGGTCGCCGCCCTGTTGCGCCGCGAGGCGCGCCGCGACGGCGCCGACCGCCTCGCGCACGACGTCGGCCAGCGGACGGCCCGCCGCGCGCTCCAGGTCGACGCGCAGCGGGTCTGTCGGATCGAGCAGCATCGCATGCACCCGAGGCATGGCGCGCCGCCCGTTCGCGAAGCGCGCCCCCAGCGCGGGCCCCAGCAGCGGCACGAACAGGCGGCCCGGCAGCTCGTGCTGGACCAGCGCATAGATCGCGGCACCGGCGGAATCGGTGGGAAAGCTGCCGTCCCAGGCGCGCAAGACGTCGAGGACGCGTGCGTCGGCGACGACCCCCGGCGCCCCGGTCCCGTAGAGCGCCAGCAGCGCGTCGCGGAGTGCGGGCGCGTAGGTGGTCGCGAGGTCACCCTGCAGCGCGGCCAGGCTCTCGCTGGTGTGGCGGTCGGCCGCGGCGAGTCGCTCTTCGATGCGCGTCGTCCGGTACCGCGGCTCGCAGTGCGTGGTGGTGAAGATCGGCGCATGCTGGGCGTCGGTAGCCGCGTTGGCGGTCGCGACGAAGCCCCGTGCGGGCGCCAGCTGTTTCGGCATCTCCTCGAACCCGATCCAGCCGTTCCACTGCCCGTCCGGATCCTGCGCGTCGCGCACGAAGAGGCCGTCGCGCGGGCGGCGCGGGGCGCGCCCGTAGAGCTCCCACCCGATGTGCCCCTCGCGATGACCGTAGACGTGGTTGAAGTCGAACGGCCCCTCGTGCATCCGGGCCAGCGCGGCGCGGTGCTCGTCGACGGTCTGCGACGCCGCCAGCGCCACGCAGCCCTCGAACCACGCCGCCAGATCGCTCGACACGTGCCGCACTGCCAGCTCGACACCGTCGTGATGCCGCCAGCCCGGATACAGGATGCCGTGCGCGCACGATTCCCAGGCGATCTCGACGCGCCGGCCGAAGCGCGCCCGCAGCGTCTCGCGATGGGGCGTGATGACGCCGCTCCCGTCGAGCGTCCGATAGCGCGCCCGGTCGTCGGCCAGCCGGTGGACGCGGGCGAGATCCCACGCGTCGCGGAACCCGGTGGTGCAGCCCCACGCGAGGGCGCCGTTGTGCCCGAAGCCGAACACCGGGCAGCCCGGGAACACCCCGCCCTGGACGCGCAGCCCCCCGGGGCCTTCCGCGTGCACATGGTGCCAGAAGGTGGGCAGGGGCATGAACGGGACATGGGGGTCGTTGGCGACCAGCGGCGCACCGCTGGCACTGTGCGCGCCGTCGACCGCCCAGTTGTTGCTGCCGCTGCCGGTCTCGTGGATCGGCAGCTCGGGCTCGGGCACGACGCCGCGCGGGCTGTAGCTGGTGGGTGCCGCATCCCACGGGGCGTCCGGGTAGATGCGCCGGGCGACGTCGTCGCCCAGCGCGCCGCGAATCGCATCGAAGGTGAGCTCGTTCTCGAAGCCGGTGAGGGACACCACGAAAGCGCAGGTGCGCGCCGCCAGCAGGCAATCCGCCGGGTGCCACGGCCGCACCGCCCCCACCAGCAGATACTCGGGCGGGTAGACCCCGCGCATGGCCTGGAGCGCCGCGTTCACGCCGGCCGCAAAGCCCTCGAGCAGCCCCGCCACCGCCGGCGCCAGCCGCGTGAAGTCGAGTCGGCTCTGCGCCTCGAAGCCCAGCGGACGGACGAAACGGTCGACGTCGGCCACACGCCGGCCGCCGAGGATCGGATCGCCCTTCGGGACGGCCACGTCACCCGCCAGCTCGCAGAGACGCCCGGCGCCGAGATGGCGCAGGATGTCGAGCAGGAAGAACCGGTCCGCCGCCTGCAGCCAGCCGAGCGCGGCGTACAAGTCGACCATGTCTTCGGCGTAAACGTGCGGGATGCCGCGCGCGTCTCGAACGATCTCGAGGCGCCCGCGCGCCGGCGGCAGGTTCGCCACGGTGAGCGCCGGGAACGTGCGCGGCCGGGGCGACCGGCGATGCGCGCGCAGGACACGCGCGAGCATGGCACCCCGGCGCTTCGGTGGCAGGCGGATCGCGATACGGGGCGGATAGCACGCGCCGGCTGCCGGACACCACCGCCGCCGGCGGTTTGACCGAACTCGCCCGGGCTGGCTAGAACGCGCGATGGCCGAACACGCCGCCTCCCCCGAACAGCGCGAGTTCCGCGAGTACTGCCGCCGGTGGCTCGCCGAGAACCGACCGGCCCCGCCGCCCTTTCGGATGCCGATCGCCCCGATCGAGGTGATGACCGAGGAACAGCGGGTGTGGTTGTCGGCCTGGCAGCGCAAGTGCTGGGAGGCGGGACTGGTGGGCTGCGATTACCCCAAGGAATACGGCGGCGGCGGGCACAAGGGTTTCCAGACCATCGCCAGCCAGGAATTGGGCCGGGCCGGCGTGCCCTACATGATCAACGTGATCGGCCTCGGCATGGCGGCGCCGACCATCCTGGTCCACGGCACCGAGGAGCAGAAGCGCCGCTACCTGCCCCCGCTGCTGGCGGCCGACGAGATCTGGTGCCAGGGCTTTTCCGAGCCCGGGGCGGGCAGCGATCTCGCCGGCGTCATGGCCTCCGCGGTCCGCGACGGCGACCACTGGGTCATCAACGGGCACAAGGTGTGGACCAGCCTGGCGCACTTCGCATCGTGGATGATCATGCTCTGCCGCACCGACACGAGCGACAAGTACAAGGGGTTGTCGTACTTCATCGTGCCGATCAAGGGCGCCACGGGCGTCACGGTGCGCCCACTCATCAAGATGACCGGCGAAACCGGCTTCAACGAGGTGCTGTTCGAGGACGTCGTGGTGCCGGACACGCTGCGGGTCGACGAGGTCGGCAAGGGCTGGCAGGTGGCGATGACGACGCTGCTCTACGAGCGCGGCGCCGGTGAGGGCGCGGGCTCCGGCGGCGGCAAGTCGCTGGACGAGCAGGTTCGCGACCTCGTCCGTCTGGCCAAGACCACGCCGCGCGGCGCGGGCGTCGCGTGGGACGACCCCGTGCTGCGTGACCGCGTGGCGCAGCTCGCCATCCGCGCCGAGGGTATGCGCCAGGGCGCGCGACGCGCGCGCGTCGAGGCGCTGATCGACCATCCGATGCGCATCCCGTTGCAGCAGAAGGTCCTGGTGAGCGAGCTGCTGCAGGACATGGCCGCCGTCGGCTGTGACATCGCCGGCATGCTGTCCACACTGTACCTGGACGATCCGCATGCGCCCGACGACGGGCACTGGCCGCACGCACACTTGAACTCGTACGGCTTCACCATCGCCGCCGGATCGAACGAGATCCAGCGCAACATCCTCGGCGAGCGCGTGCTCGGGCTCGCCAAGTCCAAGTGAGGGAGAGTCCCGTGGCCCAACCGCGCGATTTCGGATTCGGCAGCGACGAAGCACTGGTGCGCGATCAAGCGCGCAAGCTGCTCCGGGAGCAGATGCCCGTCGACCGGCTGCGGACGCTGGTGGCGGCGGACCACCATGTCGCCTACGAGAGCGACGTTCCGCCCGCGCCCTGGAGCGCCGAACTGTGGGCCGAGATGGTGACGCTCGGTTGGCCCGCGCTCTTCGTCCCCGAGGAAGCGGGCGGGGTCGGGATGTCGATGGTCACCGTCGCGGCGCTGGCCGAGGAGATCGGGCGCGCCGCCGTGCCCTCGCCCCTGCCGGCCACACTCTGCGCCACCGCGGTGTTGCGCGCTGCCGGCGTCGCGGCGCACGGCGCGCTGGGCCGCATCGCCGCCGGGACGCCGGCCACGCTCGCCATCGCGGCGCGCAACGCGTCCTGGGAGGCCGCCGACACCCCGATCGAACGCCTGCCCGACGGCTCGCTGCGCGGCGAAGCGTGGTTTGTCCAGGACGCCCGCAAGGCGCAGCTGTTCGTGGTCGCGTCGCGCGGCGAGGGCGGCGTGCACCTGCACGTCGTGGCGGGCGACGCGCCCGGGGTCACGATCGCGCCCGACCGCATCGTCGATCTGACCCGCGACCAGGCCCGGGTCCGCTTCGACGGGGTCCGGGGCGAGTCGGTGTCCACCGCGGGTGCGGCCGCCCTCGACACGGCGCTCCCCGCCATCCTGGTGGTGCTGGCGGCGGACGCCTGCGGCGCGGCCGAGTGGCAGCTGCAGACCACGGCCGAGTACGCCCGCGTCCGCACCCAGTTCGACCATCCGATCGGCTTCTTCCAGGCCGTCAAGCACCCGATCGTCAACATGATGATGGCCGTCGACCGTGCCCGCTCCATCCTCTATGCGGCGGCCTGCGCCATCGACACCGAGCCCGACGACGCGCCGCGGTTGGCGCGGATGGCCAAGGCGGCGGCCAGCGACGCGGCGGCGTTCTGCGCCGACCGCTCGGTGCAGCTCCACGGCGGCATCGGGTTCACCTGGGAGTGCGACGTCCACCTCTGGTTCAAGCGCCAGCGCCATACGCAGGCGCTGTGGGGCGACGGGCTGGTGCAGCGGGCCCGCCTCGCCGATCAGCTCGGCGCGGACGCCTGAGCGGGTGCCGCGGCGCCTACGGCGCGGTCCATCGGGAGGGCGGTTGCACGCGCGCGCCTGGGATGAAACACCTCACCAACTAGCAGAATGATCTGAGTGCTCGCCGCTCCTTGCACCTTCGGAGCGCGGGCAGAAAGGGGCAACGGACATGACGAGGATGACGAGGATGGTGGCAGGGGCGCTGTTCACCGGCGCGATCGCGCTGGTGGGCGCGGGATGCAGCCCGGAGGGCAGCCGAGGCCCGGCGGAGACCGCAGGCAAGAAGATCGACGAGGCCGCGGGGGCGGCCAAGGACACGGCGGCCGCGGCGGGCGGCGCGGTGAAAGACGCGGCCAAGGATGCCGCCGACGCCACCCGCGACGCGGCGCACGCCACGAAGGAGGCCGCGGCCGCGGCCGGCGCGGCGGCAAAGGACGCCGCCGCGGGAGCGGCCAACATCGCCAAGGACGCGGCAACGGCGACGAAAGACGCCGCCGGGGATGCGGCCAAGGCCGCCGACGCCGCCGCCCATGATGCCGCCAAGGCCGCTGGCGACGTCGCCCACGACGCGGCCAAGGCCGGTGCCGACGCGGCGCACGCCACGGGCCGCGCCCTGGACAAGGCCGCCGACGAGGCGCGCTAGCTTCCGTCCCTCCCACCGGCGTGCCGGCCCAGGGCACGCCGGTGGCGGGCGGCGAATTGCCGTGACGCCGCCGCCCCGGTAACTCCACTCCATGGTTTCCGCCCATCGTCACGCACACGCGGTCGGCGTGACGCTCCTGGCCGCCCTGGCCATGGCGGTCCCGGTCGCCGGCAGACCGCGCCCCGGGCCGCTCGGCTTGTCCCCCGCCCTGCAACGGCTGGAACAGCACCCGGCCCTGGGAAGCAAGCAGCGACTCGCCCCCCGGTGGCGAAAGCTGTCCCGCCAACTGCGCGAGGCGGCTGCCGATGTCGCGCTCGCGACGCCCGCGACGCCGAACCGGCTGGGCGGCCCCGGCCTCGCCGCCCGCCTCGACGGTCGCGTGCAGGTGGCGATCCTCGTGGCAGGCCTGACGGCGGCGGACCGCCGCGCCCTCGCCGGCCTCGGCGCAGAGCTCACCTTCGACGACCCGGCGTTCGACTTCGTCGAGGCGTGGATCGGGGTGACCGACCTCGAACGGCTCGCGGCCCTCGATTTCGTGCGGGCGGTCCATCCCACGGTCGCGCCGCTCACCAATACGGGCAGCGTGACGACCGAAGGCGATGCCATTCTCGGCGCCAACCTGGTCCGGGCGCAGCTCGGGGTCACCGGGGCCGGCGTCACCGTGGGCGTCGTCTCGGACAGCGTCGACGGGCTCGCCAGCGCGCAGGCGAGCGGCGACCTGCCGCCGGCGGTGCAGGTGCTCAAGAGCGACCCGGGCTCGGGCGAAGGCACCGCCATGCTCGAGATCGTCCACGACCTGGCGCCCGGCGCGGCGCTGGCGTTCTATGGGCCGAGCACCAGCGGCGACATGATCACCGGCATCCAGCAGCTGGCGGCGATCGGCGCCGGCGTGATCGTCGACGACCTCACGTTCTTCGACCAGCCGCATTTCGAGGAGGGCCCGATCGCGCAGGCCATCAACGGGCTCGCCGCCACGGGCGTGGTCTACGTCACGTCCGCCGGCAACTTCGCGTCGAATGCGAGCGATCGCGGGCACTACGAAGCGGACTATGTCGAGTTCGGATCGCTCGGCGGACCGGCGCTACACGCGCACGCGTTCGCACCCGGGTCGGCGTTCCAGGACATCACCGTTCGGGCCGGTGCCGTCGGGCGCATCTTTCTGCAGTGGTCGAACCCGTTTGGCGCGGCGGCCGACGACTACGACCTGTACGTGGTCGACGGGGACCGCAACATCGTGGCGCGGTCCGACGACCCGCAGGACGGCGACGACCTACCACGCGAGACGATCACGCTCGACAACTCGGGTTCCGGCAGTCCGGCGAACCTGTCGGTGGTGGTGGACCGCTTTTCCGGTGCCCCGCAGCGGCTCGAACTCTATTACGCCGGCGGCATCCGAAACATCGGGCCCTCGACTCCGGCGGGCAGCATCGCGGGCAACGCGAACGCGTCCGGCGCGCTCACCGTGGCGTCGATCAACGCAGGGGACCCCGGTAACGACACTGCCGCGAGCTACAGCAGCCGTGGCCCGTGCGACCTCTTCTTCCCCGCGCGCGAGGTCCGCGCCAAACCGGAGGTGACGGCGATCGACGGCGTCGCCGTCACGGGCGCGGCGGGGTTCCCGAACCTCTTCTTCGGCACCTCGGCGGCCGCGCCGCACGCCGCCGCGATCGCTGCGCTCATGCGCTCCGGGCGGCCCGGGATGTCGGTCGCCGACGTCCGCGCGCTGCTGGCCGGAACGGCGCTCGACCTCGGCGCACCCGGTTTCGACCTCACGTTCGGCGCCGGCCGCCTCCAGGCGCTCCAGGCCGTGTCGGCCGCGATCAGTGTGGCGACGACGACCACCCTGCCCGGGGCGACAACGACGACCGCGCCCCCGGGAACGACGACCACCACGCTCCCCCTCGGCGGCAGCGCCCCCGTGGTGAGCGAGCTACACGGCCGGCTCGACGGCGACGTCCTGACGCTGTCCGGACGCGCCGCCGATGCCGACGGCGACGTCGCGCAACTGCGGGTGCTCTTGACCGACCCCGCCGGCTCGCCCGTCGCCGATTCGGGTCCGGTCGACTTCCAGCGTGGCGGACAGCGCCTGGTCGACCTGGGCATCCAGTTCTCCGGGTTGCGCGCGTTCCCGACCGCCGTCGCCGCCACGCTGTCGTTGCGCGATCAGCGCGGGCTCGAGAGCGCGCCCGCGCGCGCCGACTTCACCGCCGCCGACGCGGGCGGACCCGCCATCGCGAGCGTGTCGCTCAAGCGGGGGGGCCGGACGATCCGAGTACGCGGGGAGGGCTTCGTGCGGCGCCGCACGCGGCTCGAAGTCAACGGCGTCGTGCTGGCAAAGCGGCCGGGGGTGAAGCGGCGCGGCGCGCTCGCGTTCGCGAAAGGCAAGCCGGCACGGCTCAACTTGCGGAGCGGCCCGAACCGCATCCGACTCGTCACCAACGGCGCCTTCTCGAACCTGATGATCGTCACCCGCTGACGCCGGCGGCGGCACGGCCGGGTGGCGCACCGGTGATCGAGCGCCCGGCGTCCAGGAGCGCGTCCTCGACCGCACGCACCTCCGCCATGAACGCGGCGGCGGCGGGGGACGGCTCCTGACCACGGCGGGTGATGAGCGCGTATTCCGCCCGCAGCCACGATGCGTCAACGGGCAGCGCGACCAGTTCGCCGGCGGCGACCTCGCGGGCGATCGCGTGCGCCAGCGCCACCCCGACGGCGTCGCTCTGCCGCACGACCTGCACGAGTGCCGCCGGCCAGTCGACCCGCAGCCGCGGGAGGAACCGGCCGGTGGCCTCGTCGCGCGATCCCCCGGGGGCCTCGCCCCGGAGACCACGCGCGATCCGCGCCGGCAGCACGCGACCCGCGAGCGGGAAGTCGAGCACGCGTTCGAGCGCGAGCGCGGGCTCTGCCGCCAGCGGATGCCCCGCCCGCACGAAGAACACGCCCGCATGGGACGGCAGGCGCTCCGCCGCCAGGCCGTCGGAGTGGCGGACCGCGGTCGCGCCGAACACGGCCACGTCGATCTCGCCCGCGAGGAGGCCCCGGCGGGCCTGCCGCCAGCCCATCACCCGCAGGCGGACGAAGCCGCCGGGATGCCGTTGCGCGAACCGCCCCGCGGCCGCACCGAGCGACGTCGTGGCGGGGCGCGGTCCGGAGGCGACGACGAGTTCGCCGGCCTCGACGCTCTTCATCAGGCGCAGCGCGCGCTCGAGCTGCTCGGACTCCAGCACCAGACGCTCGCCGCGTTCGAGCAGCAGCCGCCCGAACGCGGTCAACTCCGCGCCGCCGCGTCCGCGGTCGAACAGCCGCACGCCCAATCGCTTCTCGAGTGCCGCGATACTGCGCGACAGCGCGGGCTGGGTCAGCTGAAGCTCGTCGGCGGCGCGGGCGAAATTGCGGTACTCGGCCAGCGCGATGACGTATCGCAGGGTTCGCAGTTCGATCATGCCCCCGCCCGTGAGGCCCCACGGGGTGATTCGCACGCGAATCGCGTCACCAGGGCACGCACCGTGATCCGGGCAGACATGTGGGCCAGCTAGCATGCCGCAGCCGGGCAGTGCCAGCTGGGTCCGTCAGCGGAACGCCGGCATCACCTCGCGTACGAAGAGGTCGAGCCCTTCCCAATCGAAGGGCGCGCGCAGCGCGAGGATCACCCAGTCGGCGCCAGCGCGCTCGTATGCGCCGATGCGATCGCGCACGGCAGCGGGCGTGCCGATCAGGTGTCCCGGCTTCACCCACTCGGTCAACGCGCCGAACATGAGCTGGAGCTGCGCCTCCTGCTGCCGCGCACGGGCGTCGTCGGCCCCGATCGCCAGCCCGACGTTGCAGGTGCGAACGATCGCCGCCGGATCGCGGCGCTCCTTCTCGCACCAGACGTTCAGCGTCGCGTTGCGGGCCGCCCAGACCTCCGGAGCCAAAAACGGCACGTTCCAGCCATCGGCGTGGCGGGCGACCATGCGGAGCAGGCGCTTCTCCCCCTGCCCGCCGATCCAGAGCCGCAGCCGCTCCTGCACCGGACGCGGCTCGCAGAGCGCCTCGTCGAGGTGGACATGCGCGCCGTGAAACGTGACCCGCTCGCCGTCGAGCAGCCGGCGGAGCGCCACGACGGTCTCCTCGAGTTGGTCGAGCCGGTGCTTGATGGGCAGGAACGGCATGCCGAAGGCGCGGAACTCCGCCTCGTTCCAGCCGGCGCCCAGCCCGAGTTCGCAGCGGCCGCCGCTCAGGTGGTCGATGGTGACCGCGGCCTTGAGCAGGACGCCGGGGTTACGGTACCCCACGCAGAAGACGAGACATCCCACCCGGACCCTTTGGGTGTGCGCCGCCAGCGCGGCCATGGTGGCGACGCCCTCGAACGCGGGTTTGGCCGGGTTGGCGAGGTCGGACACCGAGAAGAGATGGTCCCACACCGAGCACCAGTGGAACCCCCGCTCGTCCGCGATCCGCCACAGGCGGCGAAGGTCGTCGATGCTGCAGTCCTGGGGGCCCGCGTGGATGCCGAAACGCATCGACCGCCTACCCGAAGAACACCTCGGCTTCCGCGTAGCGCGACGGGTCGACGGTCTTGAGCTCCGCCGTGGCGTCGGCGAGCGGGACCCGCACGATGTCGGTCCCGCGCAGCGCCACCATCTTGCCCCAGTCCCCGTCGTGGATCGCATCGACGGCGTGGAGCCCGAAGCGGGTGGCGAGCACCCGATCGAAGGCGGTCGGTGTGCCACCGCGCTGGATGTGGCCCAGGACCGTGCAGCGCGACTCCTTCCCGGTCCGCCGCTCGACCTCCTTCGCCAGCCAGTCGCCGATGCCGGAGAGCTTCACATGCCCGAACGCGTCACGCGACGCGTCCTTCAGGACCATGTCGCCGTCCTGCGGGATCGCCCCCTCGGCGACGACGACGATGGGCGCGAAGTTGGTCTTGAAGCGGTTCTCGATCCAGGCGCAGACCTGGGCGACGTCGAACCGGCGTTCCGGGATCAGGATGACGTTGGCGCCGCCCGCGAGGCCGGCGTGCAAGGCGATCCACCCGGCGTGTCGCCCCATGACCTCGACGATGAGCACGCGGCGATGTGACTCCGCGGTGGTGTGCAGCCGGTCGATCGCTTCCATCGCGATGTTGACCGCGGTGTCGAAGCCGAAGGTGAAGTCGGTGGCGTTCAGGTCGTTGTCGATCGTCTTCGGGACGCCCACCACCTGCACTCCCAACTCGTGCAGCTTGGCGGCGACGCCGAGGGTGTCCTCCCCCCCGATGGCGATCAGCGCCTCGACCCGGAAGTTCCGCAGGTTGGTGTTGATGCGGTCGACGCCGCCGTCGACCTTGATCGGGTTGGTGCGCGACGAGCCCAGGATGGTGCCGCCCCGCGGGAGGATGCCGCGCACCGCCTTCACGTCGAGCGCGAAGCCATCTCCCTCGAGCGGCCCCTTCCAGCCGTTGCGGAAGCCGATGAACTCATAGCCGTACGCGCCGATGCCCTTTCGGACGACGGCACGGATCACCGCATTCAATCCCGGGCAGTCTCCGCCGCCCGTCAGCACTCCCACGCGCATGTCGACTTCCCCTCTCTGCGGCCGGTCCGGCCGCCTGCACCAGCATGACCCGGCCGCTGTCCCCGATCAACGGGTCACGCCGCCGGGACGAGGTCGAGGCGGTCGGCCAGGTCCTCGAGCCACTCCTCGGTGGACCCGAACAGCAACTCCGCCTGCTTCGCGCGCAAGGTGTGGCGGTGCAGCGGGTGCTCCACCACGTACCCCGCCCCGCCGTGCAGCTGGTGGGCGAGCAGGGTGATCTCCCGATATGCCCGTCCGGTCCACGCCTTGGCGATCGCGACCTCGCGCGCGGCGGGCTCGTCGGCGGCGAGGCGCCATAGCGCCTGCCGGGTGACGTGCCGCGCCCCTTCGAGCTCGACGGCCATGACCGCGACCATCTGCTGGACCGCCTGGAACGTGCCGAGCTTGGCGCCGAACTGTTCGCGCTCCCCGACGTAGCGCACCGTCATGTCGAGCACGGCGTCGGCACCGCCGATCAAGTCTGCGCACAGGAGCGCGGCGAACATCCGGCGCAGCGTCTCGAGCCGCGACCAGGCATCCCCCGTACCGCAGCAGGCGTCGGCAGGCAGCCGGACGCCGTCGAGCCGCACCGTGCTCTGGCGGTCCTTCGCGAGCGTGGACGACGGCTCGCGCGTGACGCCGGGCGCATCGGCCGGGACCAACACCACGGAGACGCCGTCCCCGTCCCGCGCCGCCACGAGGAACGCGTCGGCCGTGACCCCCTGCAGGACGTACCGCTTCTCGCCATCGAGCCGGATGCCGGCGTCCGCGCGGCCGAGCACGGTGCGCAGCGCCGCCGGTTCCAGCACGGCGTCGCGCTCCGCGACCGCCAGCGCCACCTGCCGCTCGCCGCGCGCGATGGCGGGCAGCCAGGCGCGGCGCTGCGTCTCGGTGCCCAGCGCTTCGAGGGCGAGACCACCCGCCATCACGGCGAAAATGCCGAGGGGCGCCGCCGCGTGGCCGCACGCCTCAACCAGGACACCCAGGTCGGCGAGGGACGCGCCCTGCCCGCCCATCGTCTCGGGCAACGCGAAACCGAGCCACCCGAGGTCACCGACCGCACGCCAGAAGGCGTCGTCGTACCCCTCCGCGGCGCGGTCCCACGCCAGCCGCCGCTCGCGCGTGATCTCCGCGTCGAGGAAGCGGCGCGCCTCCTGTTGGATCGCGATCTGCCCGTCGTCGAGCGCCAGGTCCATGGTCACTTCCTCGGCAGGCCGAGCCCGCGCTGCGCGATGATGATGCGTTGGATCTCGTTCGTTCCACCGCCGAAGCGCTGCATCGGCGCGATGGTGTACAGCCACTGCAGCTTGCCCTGGAGCGGCGCCATGTCGTCGTTCGGCGCCAGCTGGCCGGCGAGCCCGAGGATGTCGAGGCCAACGCTCGCGAAGTGCGCGTTCAGCTCGGTGACGTAGACCTTCGAGATCGACCCCTCTTTGGTGGGCACGACGCCCTGGTCGATCAGCCAGGCGTTCAAGAGGCCAATCTGGCGGCCCACCTCGACGCGCACCTCGAGATCGGCGAGCGCGCGCCGTACCCAGGGAACGGCGCCGAGCGGCCGGCCGTCGCGTCGAGTCGTGCGCACCACGTCCTTCAGCTCCCCGAGCAGGCGCGCCAGCATGCCGACGCAACCGATCTGGATCCGCTCGAAGTCGAGCGCCATCATGGCGTAGTAGAAACCCATGCCGCGGGCGCCGATCAGGTGATCCTTCGGCACCCGCACGTTGTCGAAGAAGACGGCGTTGGTGCGGATGTTCGACATCGTCCAGATGCCCTGGACCTCGATGCCTGGCCGATCCATCGGGACGACCATCATCGAGATGCCCTGATGTTTGCGGGCGTCGGGCTCGGTGCGAACCGCGACCCAGTTGTGGGTGGCGGTATGGGCCCCGGTGTTCCAGATCTTCTGGCCGTTGATGACCCATTCGTCGCCGTCGAGCTCGGCACGGGTGGAGAGAGCCGCGAGATCGGTGCCCGCGTTGGGCTCCGAGTACGCCACCGCGAACTCGATGTCGCCGTGCAGGATGCGGGGCAACCACGCGGCCTTCTGTTCCTCCGTGCCTTCGCGCAGGATGGTGGGCGCGACCGACGTGATCGACAGGTTCATCGCGGGCGCGCCCGCCAGCTGCATCTCCTCGATGAAGATGTACTGCTCGACGGCCGCCTTCCCCATGCCGCCGAACTCCGTCGGCCATCCGATTCCCCACCAGCCCTTCTCGAAGAGCTGGCGATGAAAGGCTTTCGCGAGCGGGCCGTCTCCTTCGTTGCCGGCTTGCCGCAACTCGGCGCGCAGCGCGTCGGAGACGTGGCTCGCGCAAAAGGCCCGCACTTCGTCCCGCCACGCCAGCTGCTCGGTGGTGTACGCGTAGTGCATACCGACGTCGGGGACTACGCGATGCGTCCGGACGCTGCAAGACACGCGGGGAACGGGCGCGGCGTTGCCCGCCCGGGCCGCACACGGTAGGGACGAAGACGCACGCCATGCGCGTTCTCCGGTCCGCCTGCCTGCTCCTCGGCCTGGTGACGGCGACGGCGTCCGCCGCGCCGGCCGCCTCCGCCCTCCACGACGCCGCGGTGGCGTACGTGCGTGATCCTGCCGGCGCGGCGGCCGCCTTCCTGGAGGCCGCCCGCCACGACGGCGGGGATCTCAATCCGCTGCACGCACTGCTCCTCGGCGACGCCGCGATCCGCGTTGGCCAGCCCGACGTCGCGCGGGAGGTCCTCCTCGCGATGCGCGCCAGCACGAGCAATCCCGGACTCGTCGGATTCGCGGAGCTGATGCTGGCGTGGACGGCGCTCGCACGCGGGCGCATGCCCGAGGCGTTCGGGCATCTCGACGCGGCGGGAACCGCGAATCCCGACTTCCGACCGATCACCGACGTGGCGCTCGGGGTGGTCGCGTCGGCGCGCCACGTACCGGATGGCCCCGCCTTGCTGGCCGCCGCCGCGGCTCGCCCGGTGGATCCGGCATGGGGCGAGATCACGCCGCTGCTCGAGGGCTATGCGCGGCTCTGGGCCGACGACGCCGCGGGCGCCGCCGGCGCCTTCGCAGAGTTCGCCGCCGCCCGCCCCGACAGCCGCTTCGCCGACGATGCGCGCTACGCCGCGGCGCAGGCGAAGCGCCGCGCCGGGCGCGACGCCGAGGCGGACGCCGACCTCGCGGCGCTCGCCGGCACGGGGCCGAGAGCCCGAGGAGTGCCGCGCGGCCTGATCGCACTCGATCCCCGCGCCCTGCTGCGCGCGGGCATGCGCCGCGACCTGCGGCTGCCCGCACGCTCCCTGCCGGCCCGCTTCGCCGACCTGTTCGACGGCGACGGGGTCCTGCTGGCCCGAGCCGCGCTCGCCGCGCAGCGCCGGCGGCGGGAGGCGACCGCGAGCGCCGCGGCCGCCGCATCCTCCGAGGCCGTGGACCGCGACCGCCTCTCGGCAGGCCCGGGCACGGCCGCCCCCATGGGCGTGCCACCCTCCCGGCCCGGCTCACGCCCCCCGTCGGCCCAGGCGACGGCGCGCACACCCGACCGCGGCGCGAGTTCGCCCGACGCCTCCACCGCGAACGCCCACCCGAGACGTGCCACGCGAGTCTGGCCCGCTGCCCTGGCGGTCCTGCTGGCGGCCATGGTGTTGCGGCGACGCCGCGCGCGCCGCCGCGCCGCCTGACGGCGGCGTCACGCCCGCCAGGCCCGCGGGGGCAACCGGACGCGCAGGACGACCACCGCGGCGACGAGCGCGCTCGCCGCGATGATCGCGAGCGCCGGCCCGAAACTGCCGGTCCGATCGCGCAGGTAGCCGATGGCCGGCACGCCGAGCGCCTGCGCGGCCACCACGAACGGCACCAGCCGCGACGAGATCGCCCCGTAGTGGCCACGTCCGAACGCCTCCGCGACCAGGCTCGCCTGCAACGTCGCGTTGCCGCCCATGGCATAGCCGTAGAGGACCACGTAGCAGGCCAACAGGAGCGGACCACTGGTCAGCCACAACAGCAGCACGCCCGTCGCCTGCAGACAGAAGCAGCCCGCGGCGACGTGGCGCTGGTCGAAGCGGTCGAGCAGCGCACCGAAGCCGAGCTTCCCGATCACCCCCATGGCCGCCGTCGCGCCGAGCACGAGCGCCGCCTGCGTCGCGGGCATGCCTCGATCGACCAGCAGCGGAATCTGGTACAGCAGCACGCCCGCCAGGCCGGACATGGTGAGCCCGAAGGCGACGGCGAGATACCAGAAGCTCGGCTCGCGCACTGCCGCCTCGGGGCGGACGGAGTGCTCCAACTCCCGAGTGACGGCGGCCAGCGCGGCCTGCGCGCGTTCCCGCGCCGGCGGCGGCTCGCCGTCGGGGACGAGCCCCAGATCGGCGGGATCGCGCTGCATGAAGGCCAGCACCGGCGGCAGGACGAGCACCAGCACGAGGCCCGCCAGGACCGCATAGGCCGTCCGCCAGCCGAGGTGCGCGATCAGGTACTGCGCCAACGGGGCAAAGACGATGCCGCCGGCGGAGATACCCGCCGTCGCGATACCGAGTGCCCGCCCGCGTCTGGCGACGAACCAGCGCGCCACCGCCGTGTTGTTCGGGAGTGCGCCGATGCAGGTCGACCCGAGTGCCACGGGTCCCGCCAGGCACGCGTAAAGGGCCGGCAGCGACGTCGCCCGCGACAACAGGAAGAACCCGAGCGCCATCGACCAGGCTCCGAACAGCTCGACCTGCCGAGCCCCCCGCCGATCGACGATGCGGCCCACGGCGAGGCCATAGGCGGCCGACGCGAACTGGGTGAAGGAGTATCCCAACGCTACCGGCGCGCGACCGCCGAACTCGGCGGCCAGCGGCGTCAGGAACACGCCCCACGCGTAGAACATCAGGCCGACGTTGACCGCGTGGCAGACGAAGGCGGTGAGAACGATCCACCACCCGTGAAAGGTGCGCGCGCGCGGCACCCGTCCGGGTTTCATGGCCCCGGAGACCAGTCAAGATCGCCGCGGCCAGCCGGCGGTTTCCGTCCTTGGGGGACGCATGCTACAGCAGGGCGCGGCGATGCGGCGCGAGCGGACCTGACCCCACACGCTCCCGGCGCATCCAGCGCAGGAGGTGTGCATGGCGCGATTCCGCTCGAACAAGCGGGCCAAGGAACTACAGCGCAAGGCGAAGCACGAGGCCAAGGAAAGCCGTAAGCGCGAACGCCAGGAGCGCTCGGCGACCGGTGAGGCCGACGACGACATCGACTGGAGCCAGGCGGTCGGCGTCGAGCCGCCCCCCGGCTGGAAGCCGCCCGGCGAGGCCGAGGCCGACGAGACCGCCGGCGACGACGAGGCGGACGAGGAATCCTCCGAGAAGGCGTCGTGATCCGCGCGTCGTCGCCGTTCACCGCCGGGTGCGACGGAGCGTCCGCGGCGGCAGCAGCCAGTGCAGCACGCCCCCGCCGCGCGGCTCGAAGGCGGTCACCTCGATCGCCGCGCACGCGCCCTTCTTGAGTTCGATCGGCACGCCGTCCGGCGTTCCGGTCAGCAGCAATGCCACCAGGCCGCTCAGGTTCGGCTCGTGCCCCACGACCATCGCCTGCTGGCTGCGCCCGAACTGGCGTAACGCCTTCAGCGTGTCCTCCGGCGACGCATCGGGGGTCAGCGCCTCGAGCGTTCGGGGTTCGGGCGCGCTGCGCAGGCCGCCGATCAGAATGTCCGCCGTCTCCTTCGCGCGCACCAGGGGACTGGTGAGGAGCACGTCCGGCTCGACGCCGAGAATGCGCAACCCGCGTACCACGCCGCGCATCTTGCGACGCCCCTCCGGGGTGAGCCGTCGCGCCCCGTCGTCGCCCCCCGGGGCCGCATCCTCGGCGATACCGTGTCTGACCACGTAGAACGTCATGCCGTCGCCTCCCCTCGGGAATGACGGAGCGCCCGGGCACGACTTCGGCCGAGCGCCGCGAGCACTCCGCTTCGCAGCCGGCGCCGGTCGATCCGGCGCCACCGCGCCGCCGCCCGGCTCCGTAGCTTCGCCGCCCGTCGTTCGAGCCGATCCACCAGCGCTCCCATGGCGAGAAGCGTTGCCGGCCGCAACTGCGCCGAGCCGGCGTGGGCGCGCAGCCAGTGGGCCTGCGTCATCGCGTCCTGGTGCTCGCCCGAGGACGTCCTGCAGTGCGACCAGCCGCCTGACCAGCGGCCGGATGGCGTCGGGCGCGAGCGCTTCGAGGGTCTCGCAGCCGTAGCGCAGGCGCTTCAGCCGCACGCGCAGGCGGTGCCACCCCGCCGGTGGCGTGTCCGAATCGCACTCGCGCCCAGCCCGCCGGGTGGCGGCGACGAGCGGGCGCAGGAGATCGCGCGCCACGTCGCCGAGGCGCTGCCCGGCCCGGGCCCGGGGCGCAGCAAGCTGTCCGAGACGAGCCATCACCCGCCGGCTGCGGGGCATGTCGAGCATGCGCCCCATCTCGGCCAGCGCCACGGCCCGCCGCTCGGCGACGGCGTGGTGGAGGGGTCCGAGCGCCGCACGCGTCTCCTCCGGCAACGATCGGGCCCGCGCCGCCACGGCCAGCGCGAGGACGTCGAGATCGCGTACCGCACCGACCGCACGGCCGAGCCAGGCGAGGTCCTCGGTCGCCGTCGCCACCGTGAC
The DNA here is from genome assembly GCA_963851365.1 of uncultured delta proteobacterium. Taxonomy (GTDB): domain Bacteria; phylum Desulfobacterota; class Binatia; order DP-6; family DP-6; genus CAVQLX01. The sequence goes on from CAWKPA010000010.1 coordinate 184,600, forward strand.
CGGCGGCAACAGCGGCGTGAACAGCTCCAGGGTGGCGCGCAGACGGCGGGCCGCGACGCGGAGCTGGTGCACCGCCTCGATGTCGCCGGCACGGGCACCTGGCAGCTCGCGCCTGAACGCCTCGAGCTGACCGGACCAACACCCGGCTCACGGCGGCACGCGCATCCTCGTCCGGCGCGAGGGGAACGGTCCGCGGTAGGCGGGCGCCCGGCATGGTCGCTCAGCGGGCGATCCGGACCCGCCGCTGGGGCGCGGTCCGCTTCGCGGCCGACGCGCGCAGCGCGATCGGACGGTCCAGCAGACGGCCGAGCAGGTCGACCCGTCGCTCGGCCGCCCACAGCTCGAGCTCGGCGCTCTCGCCGGCCGTCTCGGCGACGATCGCGAGCCGCCCGCGACTCCGGTTGACCCGGATGCTCCGCACGACGCTGAAATGCGTGCGGTCCAGCGCGTCGGCGACTCGCAAGAGCGCGGCGATCCCGCGCACCATGCGCCGGCTGGCCGGCGGCAACCCTTGCACCTCGGGATCGGACAGCCGCGGCGCCTGCTTGCGGTGCCCGCGCGCCGCCAACGCGACGACCTCGATCTCGACGGGCGAGAATCCGAGCAGTTCGCTCGCCCGGATCAGATAGAACGTATGGCGGTGGTGACGGTCGTGCTCGATCGCGTGCCCGATGTCGTGGAGCAGCGCCGCGTACTCGAGCAGCTCGCGCGCCGTGGGAGGGAGGCCGAGGTCGGCCCCGAAGGCCTCGAACAGCTGCTGGGCGAGCATCGCCACGTGGCGCCCGTGGGTGTTGGTGCCGGCGTAGCGAGCCGCGAGCGCCTGTACGCTCCGCCGCCGCCCGGTCGGGGTCGCCGGCCCCTGCGCGCTCGACACCCGCGCCAGGTCGAGCAGCACCCCTTCCCGCAGCGCCCAGGAACACGCCACGAGGTCGAGCCCGCCTGCCTGCGACAGGATGGTGTCGAGCAGCACCACCGACGCGGGCATCAGGTCGGCGCGCTTGGCGTCCATGCCCGGCAGCTCGGCGCGTTCCTCGGCGTCGTGCGCCAAGATGCGCTGGCGGATCCACGCCACCTGGTCGGCCGACGCGCTCGCGCCGTGCAGCCGTGGCGCATCGTCGCCCCTGGCCGCGAGCGCCATGCCGACCACCGTGTTGACCGTGCCCGACGTGCCGACCGCTTGCACGGTGCCCGCCCTGCGGACACGCGTCAGCAAGTCGTCGAGCTCGTGGTCCAGGTGCGCCTCGAGCGCCCGGATCTGGCTGGCCGACGGAGGGTCCTTGGTGAGGAACTGCTGGGTCAGACGTGCCACGCCCAGGGGCAGGCTGCGGATCCACAGCGGGCGGCCGTCCTGGACCAGCGACAGCTCGACGCTGCCGCCCCCGACGTCGACCAGCAGGTGCGGCCCGCCGTCCAACCCGAAGGCGTGGCGCGTGGCCCGGAAGATGAGCCGCGCCTCCTCCGGTCCGGAGATGATCTGGATCGGCAAACCGGTCTCACGCCGCAGCCGGGCGACGAAGCGCTCGCCGTTGCGTGCCTCGCGGACGGCGCTGGTCGCGACGGCGCGCAATCGTCGGACCCGGCGCACACGGGCGAGTCGGCCGAAGGTCTTGAGCGCCCGGCTGGCCATGGCCATGCTCTCGGCCGAGAGCATACCGGTCGTGAAGGTGCGCCGGCCGAGGCGCACCATTTCCTTCACGCGGTCGATGACCTCGATCCGCCCGTCGGGCGTGACGTTGGCCACCACCATGTGCACCGAGTTGGTGCCGAGGTCGATGGCGGCGAGTCGCACGGCGCCATGCTAGCCCGGCGCCGGCTCGCTGTCATCGCCCGGTCCCGGCAGCCGGAGCGCGCCGGCGTCGACGGCGTGGCAGGCGCACAACCGACCGACCGCGGCGGCCAGCGTGTCGAAGCAGGCGCCGTCGAGGACGCCGCTCGCCAGGACGTCGTCCGCGACTCCGGTGGTCGCCAGAAAGGCGTCGCGCGGGTCGGCGATCGCGGTCAGACCGAGCGCGGGCGACACGTATTGATATTCGAAGAGGTAACGGATCAACATCCGCCAGAAGTGCGGCGCGGCATACTCGCCGCGCAACGTCCGCACGTTGTGGCGCACGTAGGTCTCCCGCTCCGCCGTGGTCATGAAAGCGCGAGCCACCAGGTTGGCACGCCAGTCCGGCATGCGGGTCGTGGTGAGCTGCGCGAGCGCGACACCCGCGCTGACGCCCGGGCGCGCCAACGCCGCAAGGTCGGCCGCGGTCATCCGCCGCACCGCGGCCGGCGCGGCGGCGATCGCCGCGTCCAGCTCGACCGCGAGCGCCGCCCGCAGCGCGCCATAGACCTCGCCCGACACCGTCCGCGGCACCCAGCCCGCCGCGTCGGCGAGGTGCGCCCACTCGTGCGCCGTCCGCGCCCCGACCATCTGGCGCTCGTACGGGAGCGGCGGCCCGTGCAGCCGCTCCATGCCGGGCTCGTGCAGGTTGTAGGCGATGAGCCGGCGCTCCGCGTGGAGGTAGGTGTATCCCTCCTGGAACGTGTTCGCCGGCGGGCGGGGCAATGCGTCGGGCCGCACCACGGCGGCGAAGAATGCGCGGGTGTGCCGTTCGACGACTCGCAGATCGGCGAGGATCGCCTCCACCGCGACCCCGTCCGCCGGCGCGAGCGCGGCCCGCAGGCGATCCACCGCCCGGGGGGCCTCCGGATCCCACACGACCGCACCATCGCTGGCGGTCACCAGCAACGGGGGCGCGGCGCTCGCGAGCCAGTCGCACAGCGCCGCGGTAGTCGTCGGGTCCGTACGCCGCCACGCGTCGCGGTAGGCGCCCAGGGTAGCCTGCGCGACGGACGCCCAGCGCTCGGCCAGGCTGGCCGGCTCGTCCTCCAGCGTCCGCGGAACGAGCAGCCCGGTCCCGGGAATGGGCCGCTCGGGGATCGCCAGCACGGGCGGGCGGATCACGTCGTGATGGAGCTGGCGCAGCCACGGCAGGCTCGCCGCCAGCGCGCGCCAGGCCTCGGCATCCGGGCGCGTGCTGCGACCGGCGGCGGCGGCAAAGGCGGCGCACTCGTCATCGGTGCGCTCCAGCCACCAGGCCGCGCTGCGGGCCGCGGCCAGCGTCACTTCCCCCGTCCCCGCCACCCAGTCGCCGTGCGCCAGCAGATACGCCACCAGCTCCGGGTCGGACGCGTCGGGGTCGAGATCGGCGTCATAGAGCATCCAAGCGCTCGTGTTGAGGAGTCCGACGTACGGTCGCACCGCCAGCGGCCCGCGCACCACGGCGACGTGACGGCGGCGCGGGAACGGCCACGTCGGAGTGCGGAGCGCCAGCGCGGTGCTGCGGGTCCAGTAGCGGGAGAATCCGGCATCGAAGAGGGCGAGCCGCGCGTCCGACCAGCCGCCACGCGCGCGCACCAGGCGGCCGAACTCCCGGCTGACGCCGCGGGCGGACAGGTGCTCGATCGGGACGAGCACCACCCGCGGGTCGGCGAAGTAGTAATCGGCGAGCGCTACGGCAGGAAGCCCATGTCGAAGTTCGCCACCGTCCAGGTGGTCGGCCGGGTTGCCACCGTCGAGCGGCAACACGTTGCTCAGGATGCTCGCCGGCGCCATGTTGACCCACCGCTTCAGCACGGTGCCGTACACGTCGCGGAAATCGGTGGACCGATACTGCCCCGCGGCCTGCGAGTAGACGGTGTTCTCGTCGTTGTCGAGGCTCGTGATGTTCGGATGGCGCCCGTACACGCCGCCGTTGACCGCACCGCCGATGACGAACATCGGCCCCTGCGACCCGTGGTCGGTCCCATTGTCGTTCTGCGGAATGCGCCGCGAGAACTCGCTCCAGACCACGATGCAGACCCGGTTCGCCACTCCCATGTTCGACAGGTCGTCGTAGAACGCCTTGATCGAGTCCCCGACCTCCGCGTGCAGGCTGTAGTGCTGTCCGTCGGGCTGTCCGGCGCCCTGGTCCGAGTGCGTATCGTACCCGCCGTTGCTCACCTGGAAGAAGCGCGCATGCACGTTCGGCACGGCGCCGCCCGGCCGCTCCTGCGCATAGATGATCTTCGAGACCTCGCGCAGGTCGCGCGCGGTGCTGCGGTCGACGGCGTCGTACGCGTCCTGGACGGATTGCGGGCGCTCGTCCCGCCACAGGTCGTGCGCCTCGGGGTAGTTCTCGCTGCTCTGCAGCGTGGCGAGCCCGGTGTTGCCGAGATAGCTCCGTAGGGGTTGGGCATTGCCCGCCGCCTGGCCGTAGAGCTGCTGGAAGGCCGCGCGCTTCGCGGAGCGATCCCCGTCGTCGAAGCGGTCGTACGGGAACCCGAAGTCGGCGAGCCGTTCGATGGCGAGCACGCTGGTGCCGCTCTGCCGGAACTCCGGCTCGACGCGGCTCGAGATGCACACCGCCGGCGCCGCGTTGCCGCCGTACTCGCCGGCGAGGTGCCGGCCGACCCACCCGGTACCCGCGAGCGACGAGACGCCGCCGGGATTCGCCGTCTGCCAGATGATCCGCGCCTCCTCGTGCGACAGGCTGTAGTCCGGATACCCGCAGCCCTGGATCACCGCGACCTTGTTGGCGTTGTACAATTGCCGCAGCTTCGCGAGGCCGGGATGGAACGCGAGCTGGGTGCCCGTTGCCGGATCGGTTCCGATCGTATGGCTCGACAACACGCTCTGCGACAGATTGAGGTTCGAGCGGTAGCTGTTGTAGGCGGTGCGGAGCGTGCCGCTCCCGTACGGCACGACGGTGTTGAGCCCATCGTTGCCGCCGTCGAGGAACAGCACCACCAGGTACCGATTGCCGATGGTGTCGGCCATCGCCTGCCGGACGAAGGGATTCTCGAATAGCCGGGGGCCGAGCAGCGTGCCGGCCGTCGCCATGCCGGTCCGGGTGATGAACTGCCGTCGCGTGATAGCCATGCGCCTTCTCCCCCGTCCTCAGTGCAGCTGGTACGCCGGCGACTGCATCAGTAGCGCGAACAAGCCGTGCAGCTTGGTGTTTCGTCTGTCGTAGTCGGTGAGATCGAGGCTCGAACGAGCACCGTTGTCGGTCAGGTAGGCAACCAGGGCGGCCTTCTCGGCCGCCGTGAGGTGATCCTGCAGCCCGAGCACCTCGGCGGCCGCGTCGATGATCGCCGCCGGCGCCGTCAGCCCGATGTCCATCAGTTTCTCGGGCTTGAACGCGCCGCCGCCGTCGCGAGCCGACACGATGTCGCGCGCGAAGTTGTAGCGCGCCAGCATCGACGCGCTGCTCACCCATGCCCCTTCCCAATCCCAACCGAAGACGCTGGGCGGGTCCGCGAGCACCTGCCCCATGTTGCTCAGGTGATCGAGCATGCTGCGATAGCTGCCACCGAGGAGCTGGAAGTATTTTCCCTTCGGCTTGACGCGGAGCAGCCGCATCGTGCTGACGACGTAGTCGATCGGCCACTTGACGGACTTCTTGCCCGCCGCCGAGTAGTCCGCGCCGGCCCCGAGGTAGAAGTGGTCGTGGCACAGGATGGAGCGCACGAGCGCCCCGATGTCCCAGGTGGAGGCGAAGCCGGAGTCGGCGACCACCTGATCGACGAAGTCCGTCACCGAGGGCGAGTCGTGGGCGAAATACTGGCACAGCCGGTACGCCGTCCGGCGCGCGACCGTGTTCTTCCCCTGCGAATCGCGGTGCTCGAAGATGATGTCGATGACGCGATCGATCTCCTGCGGGCCCTCACCCTGGTCGTCGAACCGACGTCCGCCGGGTCCGAACCCGCCGGTGGTCGTGAAGATGGCCTTGGGGCCGCGCGCCGGGAAGTCCGCGCGGTAGTCGTGCTCGGCCTCGAACAGGTACGGGCTGTCATCGCGGTAGTCGAACTTCCAGCCGGTGAACGCTCGCGCGGTCTGCACGATGTCGTCCTGCGTGTAGTTGGGCTGGGGCGTCGGCGCCAGGTCCGTCACGCCGAGCGTGAAGAGCTCCTTCAGTTCGCGCGCGTAATTCTCGTTCGGGATGTCCTTCTCGTTCCGGACGGTGTCGAGCCAGTCCATCATCGCCGCGTTGCGGTTCATCTCCTTCACGAAGGTCTTGAAGTTGCCTTTCGCGAAGGTGTGCAGCAGGCGAATGTGCTCGGCCATCCGCCTCGTGTCGTTCACTTTCGAGAAGCCCGTGGCGAAGTGATCGTGCCAGAACAGGACCAGCTTCGAGTGCAGCGGGAACCTCGTCTTCAGGATGAACTTGAACCACTTGTTGTGCATCCTGTCGAAATCCCGACCGCCGGGCCGGAAGGGCTTGGCCGGGAACCCGAGCAACTCGTCCACCGCCCCACCCCGCGTGTTCTCCCGCGACAGGCGCTGTAGCTCCTTCGGCGCGGGGCCGAAGCCCGCGCGCCGGAGCAGGTGCCGGCGATGCGCGTCGGTCAGCGTCGCTCCGGGATTCACTGGCATGCAATCTCCTCCACGAGAACCGCGCCGCGGTCAGTCGGTCCCGGGCACCCACCCCGCCTGGGGGGCGCCGCCCTCGATCCAGAGCCGCACGATGTCCACGAGGTATCCGTCGAGCCGCGGACGACCCAAGGGCATCCGCTCGCCGAGGACCGGATCGGACAGGTCACCGGTGAGCTTGTGGTAGAGGAAGCTCGTCTGGGCGCTGGCGCCGGCGGCGTCGACCCGCCGCCACCCCAGGCCGGACGCGGCCGGATTGTCCGGCACCACGTCGGCGAGATTCGAATAGGCGCCGCCCGCTTCGAGCAGCATGCCGCCCGCCTGGCTCTGCGAGTCATGGCAGCCGCTCAGCGCGCAGCTGCGGTTGAAGACCTGGCGCTGGATGCGGTCGAAGGTGCCACCGAAGAGCACCCGCGGATCGCACGGGACCGGCGGATCGCACATGAGCCGCAGCTTGTCGGTGTCCTTCACCGCCTTGGGCCCCTGGAAGAACAGCGTGGTGATCTTGATCTGCTTCTTCCCCGCTTTGCAGAGGTTGCCGGGCGCCGGGCCGGCGATCGGCACGCGGATGTTGGTTGGCGTCGTGCAGCGATCCGGCTGACTCGCGTTCTCGAGGATCTGGCTGTCGATGCGGGTTTGCAGCGCCTGGAAGTCCGGATCGAACTTCGGATGCCCGTCGTCCTCGGCATACGCGACGGTGATCTCGTTTACGCCGGGCGACGTGCAGCGTGCGGCGTCGAACGTGCTATTGGCGCACACGCCGATCGCGAGGACACACTGGCCGTTGACGGCTCCGTCCGTGTCGCACGCGGGATCGCCGTCAGTGCAGCGCACTCGCTTCGGCTTCCGCGACGGCTCGTTCACGGGCGCGTCGAACACCAGGAGACAATCCTTGCTGGATCCGCCGCCGCCACCGAAGATCACCGCATGGCCGGCCGTGGCCGTCGCCAGGCAGGTCACGACGGCGGCCGCGAACCAGCCCGAACGCCCACGTCGCATGCGGAAGGGGTCTAGCACAGACGCCTGTGTCCAGGTCAACGTGATTGACTGTTACAGGACGTCGCGCCGGGCCCTCGCCGTGAAGCGTCCTCCACCGCAGGCCCCGCCGCCGGTGGATGCCGCGGGCTGCCTCGTGAACCGGCCGCGACGTGGCCGTCCGGCCGGCGGCGAGCCGTCGCGGCCCGCGGCGCCGGCACGTCTTTCGCTTCGCGCATCCGCCGGAGGGTCGTGGAGATGTCGCTACGGTATGCGTTGTTGGCGTTGCTCGCCGAGGGGGAGGCGCACGGGTATCGATTGGTCAAGGAGTTCGCCGCCCGTCTCGGGCCGTTCTGGCACCCGAACATCGGCCAGGTTTACCAGCTGTTACACGAACTCGAGCGCGGGGGCCTCATCGTCCATCGCGACCAGACGGTCGGACCGCGTGCGCGCCGCCTCTTCCGTTTGACGTCGCGTGGAGAGCGCGCGCTGCACGCCTGGCTGGCGCGCCGTCCGGGCTGGCCGCCGCCCATGCGCGACGAGATCTTCGTGCGCGTCCTCGCCGCCGAGCATCTCGGCGCCGATGCGGTTCGCGCCCAGGTGGATCGCCACGAGGCCGAATACCGGCGCTACCTCGCGTTCATGCACGAGCAGGCCGCCCAACGGTACGAGTCGACGGCGCGCCGGCTCGCGCACGAAGCCGTGCTGGCCTATGCCGAGGCGCACCTCCGCTGGTTGGCGCGTTGTCGCGAGGTGCTCGGCCGCCAGCCAGGCACGCTGGCGTCGTGATGCCGCGCGCGTCAGTTTTCGCGCGACCGGATGACGAGGTCGTGCACGCAGGCGGGGGGCGGCTGGGCCAGCTGAAAGACCACGGCACGCGCCACGTCATCCGGCCCGATGCTGGGCGCCGACGGGTTGAGCAGCCCGAGCGACGCCCAGCGCTGCACGGCGCTCGGCAGCGTTGCGGGGTCGAGTCCGGCGGCGAAGTCGGTGCCGGCGACGTTGTGGATGTCGATCGTCATGACGCGGATGCCCTGCGCCGCCACCTCCGCGCGCAGCGCGCGCGCCAACGCGAGCACGCCCGCCTTGGACGCGGCGTAGGCGCCGAAGTACGGCCAGGCACCGGCGGATGCCGCCGAGCCCATCAACAGCACGTCGCCACATCGTTGCGGCAAGAAATACGTGAGCGCCGTGCGGCAGAGCACCATGGCGCCGATGAGGTTGGTCTCGAGGACGGCCCGCCATTCATCCACGCGCCCCTCGGCGATCGGTCGCAGCACGCCGACGGCTGCGTTGCCGACCACCGCGTCGAGCCGCCCGAAACGCGCGACCGCGCCCTCGACCAGCGCCTCCACTTGCGCCGGCTCGCGCACGTCGGTGGTGCGCGCCTCCGCCTGCCCGCCGGCGGCGCGGATCTCGTCGCGGACCGCCGCGAGCTGCTCGGTGCGCCGCGCGCCGAGCATCACGGCCATCCCGGCACGCGCCATCGCGCGCGCGGTCGCCGCACCGATTCCCGTCGACGCTCCGGTGATCACGCCGACACGACCCGCCAGTGGCTGCTCCATCGCCCGCCGCTCCTACGCCGCCCGCACCGCCCCCACCGCCGCCGCGAGCCCGGCCGGCACCGGCACGGGCGCGTCCGTGGCAGCCACCACCCACCGCCACCGGGTGTTCGCGCGCACCACCGGCCGCCCGTCGCCACTGCGGACGGCCTGTTGGTGCACCCCGAGCGCGTCGCGCGCCGGCGTGAACCAGGTGCGGGTTTCGAGTTGGTCGCCGTAGCGGACCTCGTCGAGGTACTCGACGTCGCCGAACGCAACGTAGGGCGCCGCGCCGTCGGAGGCCAACTGCGCCACCGGCCAGCCGAGCGCCTCGAGCGCGTCGAGCGCGCCCTGCAGGAGGACGTCGAGGTAGACCGCGTTGTTCATGTGCCCGAGCGCATCGACCTCGGTCCACCGGACGCGATGCATGCTCCGCGACGCCCCGACCGGCGCGACGGGCGCGTCCCAGGCCGCGCGCGGCACCGAGGGCGACGCGGGCACGCCGAATCGTGCCTCCAGATCGGCCGGGATCCGCCGCGGGCGACCCGTCGCCAGGTCGACGAACACCCAGTCGGTCACGGCCACGAACGCGGGCGTGCCATCCACGAGCGCGGCCTCGTACCGGCGGCGCGAGCGCACGCGCCGGAAGTCCTCCACCCAGCTCCGGACGGCCAGCGTCTCGGACGCACGCGCCGGCCGCAACACGTCGAACGTCGTGCGGCGCACCAGCCAGCGCGCGCCTGCCGCGTCGTACCAGGCACCATCGAACCCCACCGCCGCGCTGGCGTCGATGGCCACCTGAGCCAGCCACCGGAGGCACGCCGACGGGTGCGCGCGCCCGAGCGCGTCGAGATCGTCGTGGCGCACCCGGACCGCCGCAGTGTAGACCTGCTCCACGGTGACCGAGGCTGCTACCATACCCGATCGCGCCCCGCGACCGATCGCGGCATGACCGCCGCCGGGTTTCCGCTGCCGTTGCGCAACGCGCTCGCCGCGCTCGCGTGCGCGGCGTTCGACGACGAGGCGGCGCGAGACGCGCTATCCTGGCTCGTCGCGCCCACGAGCCTCCTCCCGCCCCCGGCGGCGGCCCGGCTCACGGCCGCGCATCTGATCGACGCGGGCGACACGACGCTCCTGCCCGTCCACGCGCCCTGGGAGGCGGCCATCCGGTCACACGCGGCGGGTGCGCTCCGCGCCGCGGCGGGCACGTCCGTCGCCGTCGGCGAGCCGGTCGCGCGCGCCGCGGCGCAGGCGGTGGCCCTGTGGCGCGAAGGGCTGTTCTTCGAGGTGCATGAGGTCCTGGAGGCGGTATGGCAGCGCGAGCGCGGCGATCGACGCCTTGCGCTGCAGGGCGTGATCCAGATCGCCGTCGCCTGGCACCACCTGGCTCACGGCAATCGGCGCGGTGCGCGCCGACTGCTGCGCGAGGGTCGCGCGCGGCTGGCCGCGGTGCCGTCCGACGCGGCGCCGCCGCTCGATCTCGCCTCGTTGCTGGACGCGACCGCGGCGGCGGAGGCGTCACTCGCCGCCGCCGGGGGCCCGCTCCCGGAACCGCCGGCGCTGGCGTTGCGGCCCTGACCCGGGTCGAGCGGCGCGTGCGCGCGCCGCCACCAGCGTTCGTAGGCCACCCGACGGCCCGGCTCGCGGAGGACCTCCCACGCGTCACGGGCTGCCCGCGTACGGATCGTTTCGTGCCCCGCTCCGAGGGCCGCCTCGCGTTCGATCGCCTGCCAGCGGGCCGCGAGCACCTCCGGGGTGGCCAGCGGGGGGACGCCGAGGACGCGGTAGAGATCGTCCCGGCCGCGTGCCTCGAGCGCCGCATGCAACATCGCCGCCCGTCCCACTGCCCAGACCGGGGCGACCCCCCGTCGCCGGGCCGCGCGGGCGAGCGTCCCGTACCAGCGCCCCCGGCGTCCCCCGGCCAGATCGGCGAGGACCTCCCGCACGATCGCTGCCCGCGCGTCCACATCGTCGAAGAGCTCGTCCAGGCTGCCCGCGTCGAGCACCCGTCCGACGGCCCACAGCACGTCCATCCGTCCCGGCATCCGTCTTCCGGCGCCTTCGCTTAGCAGACGGGCGCCCACCGGGCACGCGCCCCCCGCGGAGATTTGCAATCACCGACTGCTTGGGGAATGCTTTCGCGCGTGATGCTCGCTCGCCGGCTGCTCGCATCGACGGCTCTTGCGCTGCTCCCGGTGCTGGCGCACGCGCAACCGGCGCCGTCCAGCCAGGGCCTGAACCGCAACCAGCTACGCGACCGCATTCCGGGGCAGAAGGCGCCGGACAAGGCGAAGCTCGACGAATCGCTCCGGAAGTTCAGGGAACCGGATCGCGCGAGCCGTCTCGAAGGCGTCCGGATGCTCGGCACCGTCGAGGACGAGCAGAAGGCCGCCGCGTATCTGCTCGAGGCCGTCAACGATTCCGACACCGCCGTGCGCCTCGCCGCCATCGACACGCTCGGGCAGATGCGGGCGAAGGACGCGGTCGCGCCGCTCGTGCAGCAGCTCTTCATGCGAGGCACCGACGACATCACGATGCAGCACATCGTGGTGGCGCTGGGGCGCATCCGCGACTCGCGGGCCACGAAGCCCCTGGTCGACTTCCTGGCGCGCGACACGACTCCACAGCTTCGAGGCAGCGCCGTCTTCGCCCTCGGCGAGATCGGCGACGATGCCGCGTTGGCACCGCTCGGACAGCTGGCCGAGGACACCGAGGACGCGCCGCTGCGCAGCGTCGCGCAGAGCGCCATGCGGAAGATCCGCGACAAGCCGGCGCCCGAAGTCATCCCGTCGGCGCTGGCGCAGGAGCGGCTCAGGGCGCGACCCCCGGGCGGCGGCTCGGGCGCGCCCTGAGCCTCCCCGCGCGCGCCGCGTTCAACCGCGCCGCGTGCGTTCCTTGAGGTGCTCCCGCAATGCTTCGGTGATGAAGACGCGCAGCAGCTTGCCGTCTTCGAGACACCGCAGCCGCACGCGGCGCCAGAGGTGTTTCGGGACGCGGGCGTTCAGGTTCACCAGGGGTTCGGTCGTGGTGGCGGATGCGCCGGCGGTCGCCTGGCCGGCTCGAGGGGATGTCACGTCGCGGTGTCCTCCGGCGGAGGGACGTAGCACGCGACACGCAAAGAGGCTACCCCCCTACCTTTCCTGAGTGCCACGCCCGACGTCGGGACCGCGTACGGGCTTGTACGCTCGGCGCGCGCCCGCTACCGTCCGCCCGCGCCGAGGTGGCGGAACTGGCAGACGCAGGCGACTCAAAATCGCCCGCCCGCAAGGGCTTAGGGGTTCGATTCCCCTCCTCGGCACTTCGAAAAACCGCAGGCGCATCAAGGCGCTAGCAGCGGTCGCGCCCCCGGACGGGTGCTTGTCCCGTCGCCCGATGACGGGCCGATTGTACATAAACTGTACATGACCGGCTCCGGGATCCCCCCTCGATTAACACGGCGGAGTCGATCCTGATCGACTTGGCGACGCCAGCGGCCGTGAAGCACGCGAACGTGGCGCACTACCTGGCGACCATGCCGAGCTTGGTGGACAAGCGACACCGCCGGGTGTGGCGGGTGGTCCACGACTCGACGCAGCTCGCCGCGCACCTGCAATCGCTGCTCAAGTATCTCGGGCTGGAACGCCGGGCGAAGCCGGTGCCCAACTTGCAGTCCTACCTCGCGGCGAAGGGCACCGGCGAGGGGGCGTCGTGACCCGGCTGCCCAAGCGCGTCGGCTCGGTGGTGCTGGTCGAGCGCCGGGCTCCCGGCGTGGTGGAGTTCGCCGTCTGTCGTGTGGGTCTACGCCCGCCGCGACGCCTGCGGTCGGGGGGGCGTCGTGACGCCGAACGTCGCGCGGGCGATGTCGGCGCCGTGGATCGCGTCCCGCTGCGAGGAGCGGTAGTCACAATAAGCTGCGAAGGTGCGGTGGCCCGGGGAGAATCTGTCTGCCTGACGCACGTCCGCCGAGCTGCACCACGCCCTCCACGAGTGGGGGGCGCGATGCAGCCCAACCGGATTCCGACGTACGGACCCTTCTCGCCTGCCGCTAGCGTGTCGAGACGCCTACGATATGGCAGGTGCAGGGAATCGAGCCGTCGTTCTGCTGACATGTGAAGCTGCTCCCGAGATTCAGTCCCGGGAAGTACGATGTACACCGCATCGCTTGGTCAGGATTAGACCGGTCGTCCTGAAGGATCACCGAGCCCGCCCTCACCGAACAGTTGTGTTGACTGGTGCATGCCTGTGTCAGCAGGAAGATGTCATATCCGGCATGACCGGCCGGCACGTCCATCGGCCCAGACGAGGCCGGGCCGATCGTCAGAGTCTTCGACGTCGTGTAGCCTTTTGAAATGCCTCCGGCCTTAAACTGCGCCTGGGCATTCGCGAGCGAGGTTGAGAGCACAACAATAGACACCACAGATAGAACTGAGCGCATAATATCCCCCCTCAAGTCTGAGAGCTTCGGTGAGAGCCAACGTTGCGATACGGTCAACGTCAGCCGTTGCGAGGATTCTTTCAACTCGGCCTCCTTTTCCCTCCCCAGCGGCATCCCGATGGAAGTTCTGTCGGCAGGCCAACGAAGCAAGGTTCGCGCCACGCCATCACATCCAAACACTCCGCTCTTGACGTGCTCTATACGGCGACTCACCGTTTCATCCGGGGATCTCGTTCACACCGGCGGGCTCAAGTGTGAAGCGGGCTTCATAGCGCGGAGTGTTCGGGGACGTGGCATGGCTAAACCCGCCCCCCGTGGCACATGGGCGTCCGGGGCGGTGTCCGTGCCGGTGTCCGCCTCCTGGGGGTGTCCTGATGCCCGACCCAGCGCCGCCCGACCCCTCGGCGGCCGTCTCGCCGGAGGCCGCGTTGCCTCCGTCCCTGGCGACCGACGGGGATGTACGCGAGGCCCGGGGAGCCCCCGCCCGAGGTGGCGCAGGCGATGGCGGAGCTGCGCGCATCGCTGGTCGCCAACAAGGGCGGCCCCGAGGCGATCACCACGGCGGAGTCGATCCTGATCGACCTAGTGGTTGCGACAGCCGTGAAGCACGCGAACGTGGCGCGCTACTTGGCGACCATGCCGAGTCTCGTGGACGAGCGGCATCGGTGGGTCTGGCGGGTGGTCCACGACTCGACGCAGCTCGCCGCGCACCTGCAATCGCTGCTCAAGTATCTCGGGCTGGAACGCCGGGCGAAGCCGGTGCCCGCCTTGCAGTCCTAGCTCGCGGCGAAGGGCACCGGCGGGGAGCCGATCTCGAGACCCGGGTCGTGCAGCGCACCGGCAGCATCGTCTTGGTCGCGCACTGGGAGCCCGGCGTGGTGGAGTTCGCCGTCTACGACGAGGCGGTCCAACCCGAGCGGGTCGAGCACTGCGGAGCGGGCATTGCGGACTGGCGGATCGACCCGCGCGCACCGGTGTTCCGTCGCTGACAGTGATTTCTGGGATCGCGGAACCGCTCACCGACCGCGTGTATGAGCTCTCGCCGCGCCGCCCACTGATTGCACCTGGCCATCGCTGGCCTCCTCGGTCCCGCTGGTAGCGGATTCCGTGAGGCAACGGCCCGCGCTCGGTAACGAATCAGCTGCGGCAATGCGATGGAGAGATGTAATTGTCGCTCGGCGCCCCTCGCGCGACTGAGCTTCTCTACATGACGCGCTTGCAGTCGAAGGTGTCGCCAGACTCCAGCGAATGCCATGTCATGGTCTTAGCCCTCACATCGAAGAGCGAGAACGCGTACCCGTCCTCCGTATCCGTTCGGTGTACCGCGTCGCTGACGACCCTGGGGGAATGCGCTACGAGTCGTCGTCGGGATGGCGATCGAGAGCGAGGAGCGCGAGCCGGAAGGGGTTGGCGACGAGCCGCTGCTGAGTGTCCTCCTGCTCGCAGGTCTGTGCCCAGTGGGCCGGCGCGAGCTCCAGGACGCGCCGCTGGGGCCAGCCCGGCAGGAGACAGAAGAGATCGCGGAGATAGGCCCACGGCTCGAGGCGGTGCAGCGCGCAGCTCGCGAGCAGCGATACGAAGGTCGTGTTCACCGTGGCGGCGTCGTCGGTGCCGACGAAGAGCCAGTTCTTCCGGCCGATCACTTGGCGGCGGAGCTCGAGCTCGCTCCGGTTGTTATGCAGCGGCAGCCGGCCGTCCGTGAGGAAGCGCGCGAGGGCCTCGCGCTGATTCGTGGCGTAGGTGAGCGCCGGCGCGAGCGGCGTCTCCGGCAGCGCATCGGCCGCCCGCACGGTGCACCACGCGAAGAAGGCGTCGACGACCGGCGCCGACTTCGCCTGCCGCACGGTCTCGCGATGGGCGCGCGGCGCACTCGCGATGTCGCGCTCGATGCGAAAGAGCGCGCCGATGAATGCCAGGGCTTCGCGCGCCCGCTCGGGCTCCGACCCGAGCGTCTTGAAGAAGTACCGCCGCGCGTTGGCCCAGCAGGCGACCTCGGTCACGCGGCCGTCGACGAAGAGATGGTCGTAGACGCTGTGCGCGTCGGCGACGAGGTAGCCCGCGTAGCCGGGCAGGAGCGCATCCACCGCCGCGCCGTCGTGCCGTCGCGAGTAGCGGAAGAGCACGTGCCGCTCGGGCGCGACCAGCACCCAGAAGTGGCCGCTGCGACACCGCTCGGGCGCTTGGACCAGGACGCCCGTGGCGTCGGTGCAGAGCACCGGCTGGCGCAGCGCGTCCGCGAGCATGGCGTCGAGGAGCGGGGTGGCCAGCGCCGCGAGCTGCTCGTGCCACCCGCACAGGGTGGAGCGATTCAGGCTGAGCCCGTCGCGGGCGTAGATGCGTTCGAGGCGGTGGAGCGGCTGGTGATCCTGCCAGCGCCGCACGATGGTGTCGGCGAGCATCCCGTCCCGGGCCCCGCCCGGCCGCGCGGGATCGGCAGCTCGGCCGGCTCGGCGATCAGGACGCGCGTCGGCCCGACGCGGTCCCGCTGCTTCGGGACGAACTTCGGGCGGATCACCGCGACGACGACGGCCGAGGCCGGGCGGCGCTCGAGCACCTCGCTCACCTCGACGCCGATGCGCTCGAAGTGGTCGAGCCCCTGGCGCTGGACGTCGTCCGGGATCAGCTCGATCTTGACGCGCGGCAGGTGCGCCGGCAGGGGCTGCCGCCCCGTGGACGGGCGCCGCGCATGGGCACGCACCGGCTGCGCCGGGGGCGTGGCCGTCGCGTCGGTCCCGAGCAGCGTGCCAAGGAGGCTGAGGGTGAGCTGGCGGTCATCCGGCGGGAGGCGCTCGGCCTGCTGGCCGCGGAGGCCGTGCGCGAGCTTCGCGTACGCCTCGCGGAGCTGCTCGTAGAGGTGCCGATAACGGTCGCGCTCGGCGGTCATCGCCGCGAGCGCCGCCTGGAGCCGGGTAACCTCGGCCGCGAGCGGCGCGACCGGCTTCGTCGTCTCCGCCGCCGCGTCCGCCACGGCGTCGCCGTGTAGCCGAGCGCCCCCGCCAAGTCAAGGCAGCTTGCTTACATGCATGTCGTCCGTGCGGCCCGCGGCGGGATCGGCACGCCGTCGAGGAGGCGCGCCAGCGCAGCGCCGTCGATGCGGACGCCGGGCGCGTCCCCGGCGGCCGGGAGGCGAAAGCGCGCGTCGTGCAGCCGCTTGTAGAGCAGGCAGGCGCCCGTGCGATCGAACCACACCACTTTGCACCGGTTCATGCGGCGATTGGCGAAGACGAAGAGCCCGCCGGCGCGCGGGTCCTCGCCCAGCCGCTCGCGGGCGGCGAGCGCGAGCCCGTCGAAGGCCCGGCGGAGGTCGACCGGCTCCGTGCACACGAAGATCCGGACGTGAGCCGGAATCATCCGCGCGCCTCCAGGACGTCGAGCACCGTGCGGAGCGTGTTGGGGCTCACCACCGCGCCGACGCGCACGCGATACCCGGCGGGTAGCACGATCTCGAGGTCGGCCGGTGGCGGCTCGCGGAGGGGCGGCGGCACGACGACCTCTACGAACGGCGTTGCCCGCCGCGCGCGTGGCAGCGTGACGGCGCGGTTGGTCCGCAGTCGCCAGCGACGAAGCGGCGACGAGCGTTGAGGTTCTGATCGCGTTGTGCTGCGCAGGTGCGGTAGAGCGCGCGTGACACGAGCCTGCAGTGTGAGCGTCTGTCGAGCCTTCGGAGCGAGGCGGCCGCGCGGGATGGGTGTTCGAGACGTCGGCGAGCTGCGTGAGCCGGCGCTTCGCCAGCGCGACATCGGCCAGCCGTACACTCGGCGAGCGCCGGGAATCCGCGGCCGCAGAGCCTCGAGCAGATGCTCAGCACGTTGCGCGTTTGTGGACCTAGCAGCGGTGGACGAGCCGAGCGCCGCTCGTCTCGGATCGCCTTCGCAGTCCGTCTCCTGTGATGATGAAGAGCGTGGAGCGGTGAGGTCGAGCCACGCTGCGCAGGTCGGCGAGCACGCTTCGCACACGGTCGCGTTCTCGTGTGCCTGCGCAGCGCCAGGACGTGCTTGGTTCTGTGCATCCACGCCAAGGGAGGAGAATCACGTGGTGCGGAAGTGCAGCCGTGATGAGCACGACGCGGATGTCGAGGTCATGAGGGTGTGGTGAGCCACGTGACCAACGCGCGCTGTGAGCGCACGAAGCGCGCGACACGCGCTCTTCGACACCGCCCGCGCGGTGACCGGCGGCGGCAAGTGCTCAGGGTGCGGACATTCGCGTGTGACCGACGGCGATCGCTTGAGCGTGTGCGCATGAGCGGATCGCGGCGCTAGCATACGCAAGCTCGGCAGCGTGAGCTCCTCGCCGTCACGCTGCGGGCGCGTAGGCGGAGCAGCACGATCCGCGCGCGAGCACGACCTGCTCGGCGCACTGCCGCGATACGCCTGGCGGTCGGGTCGAGCACGTTCTTCGAGCACAGAGCTGGGTGCGATGTGCTCATCATGTCTGGAACACCTGCTGCCGGCGTGAGGCAGAGGAAGAACGCGGTCTTGCGTCGGCGAGCACGTGAGAAGGGCAACGGTACCTGACGGTGGCTAGCGGCGCGGCGCGGGCTTTCAGCGGTGATCTGTGCGACTTCTTTATGGCGGCTCTTGATTTGGTCTCAAACCACGTTTACGGACGGGGAAGGAGGCGCTTTTCAGTGGTAGATGAACCGTTCCGGGTTTGCCGGAGACTCGGTTAGTTGAGGCCGACCCCCATCGTGGAGGCGGCCTCACGGCGGTAGTAGGCCGCTTCGTACTCGACCGGCGGCACATGGCCAAGCGGCTCGAGCAGCCGGCGGCCGTTGTACCAGTCGACCCACGCCAGCGTGGCGAACTCGACCTGCTCGACGTCGCGCCATGGTCCCTGGCGATGGATGACTTCGGTTTTGAAGAGCCCGATCACCGTCTCAGCGAGGGCGTTATCGTAACTGTCGCCGACGCTGCCCACCGAGGGGGCAATGCCCGCGGTCGCCAGGCGCTCCGTGTACCGCACGGCAAAGTATTGCCCGCCGCGATCGCCTCGGTGGACACCCAAAACCGGCCAGTGATGGACACCTGAAAACCGGCCAGTAGGAGGCGACGGCCGAGACGTTGACGCAGGCGCGAGGAGCTGTGGTCCCGTCGCCGGGATGGGCAACGTCTTGAGCGACAGGAAAGCGACAGCAGGTATCTGGCGCTGGGCCGGCTGGGCTGGTCGCTGCGGCGGATCGAGGAGGCGACGGGCGTCCGTCGCGAGACGGCGAGCGGCTACCTGAAGGCGGCCGGGATCGGCGGTGCGCCGGCCCCGGGGCCGGCCGCCGAGCGGCCGCCAAAACCGGCCATACGAGGTGTCCACCGACTCGGCGGCGGCCCCGACGCCAAAACCGGCCAACGAGGTGTCCACCGACTCGCGACCGCCGTCGTGGCCGCCGCCGGCCGGGCCGGGCTCCGAGGCGAGCGCCTGCGAGCCGTACCGCGAGGTGATCGCGCAGGCGCTCGGCCGCGGCCGCAACGCGATGGCGATCTGGCAGGACCTGGTCGACGACCACGGCTTCCCGGCGGGCTACGCGAGCGTGCAAGCGCTTCGTGCGGGACGCTGCGCGGCAGCGACGACGCCCGAGGCGCGCGTCGGTGATCACGACGGCGCCCGGGCGAGGAGGCGCAGGTCGACTACGGCGACGGGCCGATGGTCCGCGACCCGGAGACGGGCAAGTACCGGCGGACGCGGCTGTTCGTCCTGACGCTCGGCTACTAGCCGCAAGTCGGTGCGGCTGCTCACGTGGCAGTCGAGCACGCGGACCTGGGCCGAGCTGCACGAGCGGGCCTTCCGGCGGCTCGGCGGCACGGCGACGGTCGATCGTCCTCGACAACCTCAGCGAGGGCGTGCTCACGCCCGACATCTACGACCCCGACGCTCAACCCGCTCTACCGCGACGTGCTCGCGCACTACGGCGTCGTCGCGCTGCCGTGCCGCGTGCGGCGATCCCGATCGCAAGGGCAAGGTCGAGTCGGGCGTCGGCCACACGCAGAAGACGCCGCTGCAAGGGCCTGCGCTTCGAGAGCCTGGAGGCAGGCGCAGGCCTACCTCGACCGCTGGGAGACGCGCTGGGCCGACACGCGCATCCACGGCACGACCAAGCGCCAGGTCGCGGCGATGTTTGCCGAGGAGCAGCCCGCACTCGGGCCGCTGCCGCTCGAGCCGTTTCGCTACTACCGTACGGCGAGCGCACGGTGCACCTCGACGGCTGCGTCGAGGTCGACGGCCGCGTACTACGGCGCGCCGCCAGGCTGGATCGGGCAGCGCGTGCAGGTGCAGTGGGACGGCGCGCCACGTGCGGATCCTCGACCCGAAGACCGGGCCAGCTGCTGCGCGAGCATCGCTGCGCACAGCCGCGGGGCTGGCATCGCATCACGGACGAGGACCGGCCCGTCGCGCACGCCGGTCGACCGAGGCAGCTGCTGCGCCGCGCGCGCTCGCGCCGGGCACGCACATCGGCACGCTGTGCCGCGACGATCCACCAGCAGCGACGGCGAGCCCGGCGTGCGCCGCATCCTCGGCGTGCTCGCGCTGGCCAAGAAGCACGGCGCCCGCCGCCGTCGACGACGCGTGCCCAGGCCGCGCTCGAGCTCGGCGTCGCCGACCTACCGCTTCGTCCGCCGCTACCTCGAGCGCCAGCCCGCCGGTGCCCGCTGACGCTGCGCCAGGTCGACCCGCTCATCCGCCAGCTCACCCTCTACCGCGATCTCATCGATCGCAACACCGAACAGGAGACCCTGCCATGAACCTCGTCGAACTCGACCGCGCGCTGCGGAAGCTGCGCCTCTCCGGCATGGCCGACGTCCTCGAAGCCGCGGCTCCGGCAGGCCCAGGCCGAGCAGCTGGCGCCCGCTCGACCTCGTCTCCACGCTCGTCTCCGACGAGCTCGCTGCGGCGCCAGGACCGCCTCTTCGAGCGCCGCACGCAAGCAGGCCCGCTTCCGCGATCCCGAGCAGCTCGCTCGACAGCTTCGACTTCGACTTCAACAAGAAGATGAACCGCGCGCTCGTCTTCGACCTCGCCACCGGCGCGCTTCGTCGCGCAGCGCGAGGACGTGCTCTTCCTCGGCCCGCCAGGCACCGGCAAGAGCCATCTCGCGCAGGCGATCGGCCGCGCGGCCATCCAGCAGGGCTATCGCGTGCTCTACCGCGAGGCGCACGCGCCTGATCGAGGAGCTCGCCGACGCCACGCTCGACGGCACCCGCAAGGACGTACCTCGCGCAATCTGGCCACCGTGCCGCTGCTCATCATCGACGACCTCGGCATGCGCAAGCTGCCGCACACCGCCGCCGAGGACCTGCTCGAGCTGGTCATGCGTCGCTACGAGCGCGCCTCGCACGATGCTCACCTCGAACCGCCCCGTCGACGACTGGGGCAAGCTGCTCGGCGACACCGCCGCCGTGACCGCGCTGCTCGACCGGCTCCTCCACCACGGCCACGTCCTCCCGTCGCTGCAGCTTCATACCGGAGCGTCCGCCCGAGGCCGAGTATCCGGTGCCTCGCGACTGGCGCGCGGTTTGCTCCGCGGCGGGGTGCGACTGCGAAAGGTCGACTCTGCAACCGACTTGGAGGACCCGCCATGAAGATATCACCCCGCCTCGCCCTTGTGACACTCGTCACCGTCGCTGCGTTCGCCTGGGCTCCGCCTCTGGTGCCTGCCAAGGGCAAGGGCCAGATCAAACAAGCGCAGAAGCTCCTCGAGAAGCTGAAGCTCGTCGACGGAGCCGGGTCAGGACTGGACGCGGACAGCGTCCAGGGCATGACGCCGGCAGACGTCGCAGCGTCGGTGCCACCACCGACCCCCGTGGAGACCTTGCAGGCCCTTCGGCAGGTCGACGGCCCCGGATCGGGGCTCGATGCGGACACGCTTCGGGGGCTCACCCCGCAGCAACTCGCCGCATCAGGCGGGAGCGGGCAGGGCGGCCTGAACGCCGTCGACTCTACTGGGGTGCCGGTCGGTACCGGGATTCAGTTCGATGTCGACGAATTCAGGATAGGCCGCGGGTACGGCGGTTCGACGGATCGACGGACTACCGATCATGCTCCCGTTTACCGCCAACGGCTTCGGATATTGGGACTGGGAATCTGGGGCACCAAGTGACGGGGTTCTTTCCACCGCGCACGAGTCCACCGATTGCAGTGGCCCGCTGCTCATGGAGCGGTTCGGCGGCGTTGTCGACTTGGTCAAAAAGGCGACGGTGGTTGGCGGACGAGCCTACTACGGCAATGGTGTGGTCGCGGATAAGATGGTCTCGTCGGTGCGGTCTAACGGAAGTGACGCAGCGCGCTGCACGTCTTTTGCGTGCGGGCGCTTCGAGGGAGCCGTCGGCGTGTTCACAGCTCCCGACATATGCTGTTGCAGCGGCGGCAGTCGCCTTCCGTATCTCGCTTCGGTCGAGGAGATTGTCTCCGTGGGATCTCGCGAGCCTCGGCACACCACCGTTCCGTATCGACGTGCCGTGACCATTGATGGCGGCGAATCGCGGCAGCGTGTGCAATGGCATGGCGGGGAAGCCTTCTGCATGTGGGTGGGCCCACGCCAACGGTGTGTCCTCTATATGCAGGTGAAAGAGGCGGGCTCATGAACGCTACACGGGCAACCTCACGAAGCGCGGTCGCCTGTGGTGGGCGCGCTACTACAGCAACGGCAAGCTCGTGCAGCGGTCCACGGGCGAGACGAAGGAGTCGAAAGCCCAGAAGCGACTGGCGAAGTTCCTCAAGGATGCCGACACGCCCCGCTTCGTCGCCCCGGACGCGGAGCGGTTCACCTTCGAGGAGTTGGTGGCGCTCTTGCGGAAGGACTACGCGAAAAACCGGCGCAAGTCGCGCCTTCGGCTCGGTCACCTGATCGCCCACTTCGCGGGATGGAAGGCACTCGCCATCACCACCCAGAAAATCGACGAGTACGTCGAGATCCGCCAGGCGGCCGGAGCGCAGGGCTCGCCGGCGCGACCAGCAGCTCCGGCGACGATCAACCGCGAGCTGGCAGCCTTGAAGCGCATGTTCCAGCTCGCCGTGGAGAAGACCCTGCTGCCGCGTAAGCCCAGCATCAGCCTGCTACCCGAGGACAACGTGCGCCAAGGCTTCCTCGACCCGCCCGAGTTCTTGGCCTTCGAGGCGGCACTCCGCGCCCGCGATGCCGACGTGGCGGACGCGACCGCGTTCGCCTACCGCACCGCGCTCCGCCGGGCGAACGTGCTCGGTGCCGTGTGGTCGTGGTTCACGCTCGATGTCGAGGACGGGCATGTGGTCGGGGGGCGGATGACCATTCCGGGGACCAAGATGAAAAACCGCAAAGCCCTCTCCTTGCCGCTCCAGGGTGACCTCCTCTCGCTGATCGACCGGCGCTTTCAGCACCGCCGCCGCCACCCCGAGGTCGCCCATGTGTTCCACCGCGCCGGCCGCCCCATCGTCCGCTTCGACCGAGCCTGGCGCGAGGCAGCCGCCGCCATCGGCCGGCCCGACCTCCTGTTCCACGACCTGCGCCGGTCCGCCGCCCGCATGCTCCGCCGTGCCGGCATCGACGCGCCGACCATCATGCGGCTCGGGGGCTGGAAAACGACCAGCATGTTCGACCGCTACTCCGTGGTCGATGACCGTGACCTCGACAAAGCGCAAGCCGCCATCGACCAGGCGCTCAAGATCTCGGGCGCGCGCACCGTCGTGCCGCTCCGGCAGCACGGGTGACCCCGGCGCTGTACATGAACTGTACATGAACCCCAGCCACGCCAGTCCACTCCAGCAACTCGCGGGGCCGAAAACCGCCCGATTTCTGTTGCTGGAGGCGGCTGGAGTTGCTGGAGTTGCAGCACTCGACGGACTCAAAATCGCCCGTCCGCAAGGGCTTAGGGGTTCGATTCCCCTCCTCGGCACTTCAGACGCCATGCCCTGCGTCTCGACAAGCCCGCCCGAGAGGCGGTATGCGGTGACCTTCGGCACGCCATGGACCTGCTCGACCGCTTGCGACCCAGATGGCGTCATCCGGACCCGCTGATTCGCGTGGCGGCGGTGCGCGAGATGACCGGGGAGGACGGCGACCGTCTCGCCGCCGTGGCGCGCACCGATCCCGACGCCGCCGTTCGGCGGGCCGCCGTGAAGCGGATCGAGGACACGGCGTTGCTCGGCGAACTCGCGGCGCAGGACACCGACCCAGCGGTGCGCCAGCTCGCCACCGAGCGGGCCCGCGAAGTGCGGGTCGCGGTCGCTCGCTCTGCCGCGCCCGTCGCCGCGTGCGAGGCGGCGCTCGCGGCGCTCGCCGACGAGGACGATCTGGTGGCGGTGGCAGCGACGGCTGCGCACGAGGCGATCCGCGAAGCCGCGCTGGCGCGCGTCGCGACCGATCGGGGGTTGCGGGAGTTCGTGCGGGCGAGCACGGACGATTGGCTGCGCCGCTCGGCACTCGACCGGATCGCCGACCCGGCGCAGCTGCGCCACATCGCAACCGGCGACCACCCTGCCGAGCTGGCGTTGCACGCGCTCGCGCGCATCACCGATCCGACGGTGCTGCAGGGGGTTGCGGACTCCCGGACGGCATCGAAGGCGGTCCGGCGCCGGGCGCGCGCGATGCTACCCGCCGAGCTCCGCGACGCGCCGGCGATCGGCCCGAAGCAGGCGCGCGCCCGGCAGATCGAGCTCTTCGCTCTGGCGTCCGGCCTGCGCGGAGCGTCCGATCCCATGCGCGCGGCCGATCGGGTCCGCGCGGCGCAGGAGGAGTGGGAGGTGCTCGCACGTGTGGCCGAACCCCGGGAGGAGGTCGCCATGCAGTTCGAGGCGGCATGCGCCGCCGTGCTCGACGAAGCGGCCAGCCTGGCCCGCCGGCGAGCCGAAGCGGAAGCGGTGCGGTCGGGCGTCGCCGCCACGCTGGCGTCCGCGGCGGCTCTGTGCGCTCGGGTCGAAGCGCTCGACGCCGCCGACGGGCTTCGCGCGCTCGAGACCGCCCGAGGCGAATGGCGCCGTCTCGGCCCCATGCCGGACGACGAGGGGGTGGTGCTGGCCGACCGGTTCGCCCGAGCGTGCGACGAGGCCCGCGCGCGGCTGGAACGCCGCCGCGCCGAAGATGGCACGCGCGCGACGCTCGAGGAGCTGCTCGCGGAGGCCGATGCGCTCGCCGACGCCACGCCCCCCCCGCCCGCGGCACGCTGGCAAGCCCTCGAACGACGCTGGGCGGCACGTGCGCGCGAGGCCGACGCGATGGACGGGGCCCTGCAGCAGCGGTTCGCGCAGGCGGCCGAGCGCGCCGCCGCACGCCGGCGGGAAGCGGACGAGCAGCAGCAGGCCCAGCAACGCGCCAATCTGCGGCGTCTCCAGGACCTGCAGGAACGGCTCGACGCGGCCGTCGCCGCGGAATCGGTCGAGCTGGTGGCCGCCCGCCGCCTGGTCGAGGCGGCCGACGCCGCCCTCGCGGACCCGGGGCCGCTGCCTGCCAGCGAGCGGCGGGCAACCTGGCGAGAGCGGTTGGCGGCGCAGCGCGACCGACTGCTCGCGCGCCTGGGCCAGGTCGAGGAGCTCGAACACTGGCGGCGCTGGGCCAACACGGGCGCCCAGGAAGAGCTCATCCGCCGCGCCGAAGCGCTGCGCGAATCGGCGGATCTCGCCGAGGTGACTCGCCAACTCGGGCGGCTGCAGGAAGAATGGGCTGCGGTCGCCACGGCGATGCCGGAGCGCTCGCAGGCCTTGTGGGAGCGCTTCCGCGTCGCCCGGAACGAGCTGCGCCGGCGCACGGACGCGTATCTCGCCGAGAACCTGGCGCGGAAGCGTGCGCTGTGCGAGCAGGTCGTCGGTGTCGGCGACTCGACCGACTGGAACGAGACCGCCCTGCTCGTGAAGCGTGTGCAGGCGGAGTGGAAGGCCATCGGGCCGGTGCCGGCCAGACACGCGAAGGCGTTGTGGGCCGCTTTTCGCGAGCCGTGCGACCGCTTCTTCGCGCGGCGGGCGGAGCATCTGGGTCGCCTGGACGCGGAGCGCGCGGAGAACGCCCGCCGCCAGACGGCGCTCTGCGAGCGCATCGAGGCGCTCGCCGATTCGACCGACTGGGACGAGACGGCCGCCAAGGTGAAGCGGCTGCAGGCCGACTGGCGGCAGATCGGCCCTGCGCCCCGCGCCGAAGCCAATGCGCTCTGGCAGCGGTTTCGTGCGGGCTGCGATCGCTTCTTCGACCGCAGCCGGCGGCGCGATGAGCTGGCACGAGAAGACGCGCTGCGGGCCGGGCAGGCGCTCTGCGACCGACTCGACGCCGTGGCGGACGCACTCGCCGGGGACGCGGCGCCGGCCACTGGCGAGGTGCGTGACGCGCTCGACGGATGCTGGGCCGAGTGGGTGCGACTCGAGCCCGGCGACGACGACGAGGCACGGGCGGTTGCCGTCAGGCTCCATGCGGCGTGCGCGCGGATCGCCGCGCTCCGCCCGGAGAGTCTCGAGGGCACGCGGCTCGACCCCGCAGCCACGCGCCGGCGGCGCGAAAAGCTGTGCGCGCGCCTCGAGGCCTTGCTCCCCGAGACGCCCGCGGCGCCGCGACCAACGTCGCTGCAGGAGATGGCACTCGCGTTGCGGGAGCGGCTCGCCGCCAACACCATCGCCAGCGGCGGCGGCAAGGCGGCGAGTAGCGGGCCGCAGCAAAGCCGCACGGCCGAGGTGGCGCGCCTTCGCATCCTCTGGTCGCACCTGGGCCCGGTGCTGGACGACGAGGCGCACGCCCTCGCGGAGCGCTTCGCGCGGGCGTGCGAACGCCTCGGGGCGCCGGCGACCTGACGCGACCCGCGTCCGGCCCGGTGCGCCGACCGTTTCCCCCGGCGCTCAGGCCGGCAGTCCGAGCGCGGCCGGATTCCAGTACTCCCGCCACCACGCGATCAGGCCGTCGCGATAGCCGGCGACGCTCATGCCGCGCCAGCGCAGCAGCGCACCGCTCGCCCGGTGCTCCGCCGCGATCTCCCACTCCGCCAGCACCACGTCGCCGCGCACCGCGAGGTGCGCCACGTCGAACCGCAGGGGGCGCACGGCGGACGCCGACGCACGGACGAGGGCCGCGTACGCGGCACGCCCGCGAATCGGCTCGTGGTGTACCGGCGATTCGAAGACCGCGTCGTCCGCCCAGCACGCGAGGTAGGCGTCCAGGTCTTCGCGCAACCAGGCCTCGCGACGACGGGTGAACAGGGCCTCGGCATCCGTGAGGGTCAGCATGCGCGGTGCTAGCACGCCGGCGCCCCACGGCCACGCCGCGCGTCCTTCCCTCGCGCGCCGGCCTCTGCTACCGTCCCGGCCCATGGCAGACGTGCAGGCCGTCACCGACGACACCTTCGACCGCGAGGTACTCCAGAGCGCCACCCCCGTGCTGGTCGACTTCTGGGCCCCGTGGTGCGGCCCCTGCCGACAGATCGCGCCGGTGATCGACGAGTTGGCGCGCGACTACGCGGGCAAGCTGAAGGTCGTCAAGATAAACGTCGACGACAATCCGACCACCCCGCAGCGCTATGGCGTGCGGGGCATCCCGACCCTGCTGGTGATCGAAGGCGGACAGGTGAAGGAGCAGCTGATCGGGGCCCACGGGAAGGCGAAGCTGGCGAGTGCCATCGACACCGTGCTGAGCGCCGTCGCGTAACGGGCGTCGGGTCGCGCCGGCGCCGGGTCAAACCAGGAACCGGCGCATCGAGACGTTCATCACCAGCCCGATGCCGAGGAGCAGGCAGAGCATCGACGACCCGCCGTAGCTGAACAGCGGAAGCGGGATGCCCACGACGGGCATGAGACCCGTGACCATGCCGACGTTCACCACCACCTGCCAGAAGAAGATCGTCAGTACCCCCAGCACCACGAGCGCGCCGAACCGGTTCCGCGCGCGCGCCGCGATCACGGCGCCCCGCAACAGCAGCGCCAGGTAGAGCCCGAGCAGCACCAGGGCGCCCGCGAAGCCCCATTCCTCCGAGTAGACCGAGAAGATGAAGTCGGTGTGCTGCTCGGGGAGGAAGCTCAGGTGGTTCTGGGTGCCCTGCAGGAACCCCTTGCCCCAGAGCATGCCGGAGCCGACCGCGATCTTCGACTGGATCACGTGGTAGCCGGCGCCGAGCGGATCCTGGCTGGGATCGATGAACGTCAGGATGCGCTTCTGCTGGTATTCCTTGAGCCCGGACCACAACAACGGGGCCAACACGACGATGGGCGACGCCAGCAACGCCAGCCAGCGTATCTGCACCCCGCCCAGCACCAGCATCGTCACCGTGACGAGCACGAGCAGCGTCGCCGAGCCGAGGTCGGGCTGGAGCAGGATCAGGGCGGCCGGCGGCGCCACCAGGGCGAGCGGCACGGCCGCGTCGCGGAGCCCGAGCCGCGCCGGCGGCGCGAGCGCGAAGTGACGCGCGCATACCAGCACCATGGCGAGCTTGATGAACTCCGACGGCTGGATCGCGACCGGGCCGAGGCGCAACCAGCGCCGCGAGCCGCCCCCCACCTGGCCCACGAGCGGCACCAGCAGCAGGAGGAGCACGACCACGCCGTAGACCACGAACGCGTGCCGTTCGAGCCGGCGGTAGTCGAACGCGACCATGCCGAGCATGCCGACGACGCCGGCGGCGAACCAGAGCAACTGGCGCGTCGCCAGCGGCGAGGCCGCGGCGCCGGGCGCCCAGGTGGCGCTGCCCACCGTGAGGATGCCGAGGCAGCTCACGCCGATCGCGAGGACGGGCACCGCCCACTCGAAGTGCGTCAGCAGCCGGCGATCGAACCGCGCGAAACGCATCCCGCGTCCTCGTCCTCGACTCAGGGCCGCGCGGCGCGCGCCTTGCGTATCCGCGCGCCGCGTCCCTTGGTGCCCCGGGCCCCGCGCGCCCGCGTCCTCTTCGGCGCCCGTGCCGCCTCGACGACCGTCCCCTCCGGCTGTTGCGGCCCCAGGTCTCGGGTGAACCACCGATCGAGCACCTGCTTCGCGATCGGGGCGGCGAACTTCCCGCCGCCGCCGCCGGCGTGCTCGACCAGGATGGCGAGCGCGATCGTCGGCGCCTCGACCGGCGCGAACGAGATGAACCACGCGTGGTCGCGGCTGTGCCGCGCCTTGCGGTTGGAGCCGCGCAGCGCGACGGTCTGCGCGGTGCCCGTCTTGCCTGCGACTTCGACCGCGCGGATGCGGGCCCTGGCGCCCGTGCCGCCGCCGGCCATGACGACGTCGCGCATGGCGCTGCGCAGCTTCTGCCCGGTGTCCGGCGAGAAGATCGGCTGGTCGTGCACCGGCTCCGGTTCGATCTCCGCCAGCAACGAGCCATCCGGCGCGAGCACACGCTTCACGTAGTGCGGCCGGTAGACCGTCCCGCCGTTGGCGATGGTGGCCGCCACGATCGCCATCTGGAGCGGCGTGGTCGTGACGTAGCCCTGGCCGATCGACGCCGACATGGTCTCGCCGGCCATCCACGGCCGCTTGAACCGCCGCAGCTTCCAGTCCGAGTCGGGGATCAGGCCGGCCTTCTCGTTCGGCAGTCGGATGCCCGTCGGCGCGCCCAGCCCGAACTTGCGCGACCAGGCCGCCATCACGTCGACACCGAGTCTTTGGCCCAACTGGTAGAAGAACACGTCGCACGACTGGACGAGCGCCTGGTGGAGACCCACCGCGCCGTGACCCGACCGGCGCCAGCAGCCGAAGCGATGCCCGCCCAACGTCATCCCGCCGCCACAACGCACGCCGGAGCGTGGCCCGATGGCGCCGCTCTCCAGACCCGCCGCGGCCATCACCACCTTGTACGTCGATCCAGGCGGGTATTGGCCCTGGACGGCGCGGTCGGCGAGCGGCTTGAGGGGGTCCTGGATGAGGGCCTTCCACTCGGCGGGCTGGATGCCGCGGGCGAACACGTTCGGGTCGTAGGCAGGTCGTGACGCCAGCGCGAGCACCTCGCCGTTCCGCGGGTCGAGCGCGACGACGGCGCCGCTCTGTTCGCCCAGCGCCCGTTCCGCGGTTTCCTGCAGGTCGCGATCGAGCGTCAGCACGAGCGTGTTGCCCGGTACGTCCGGCACCTCGGTGATCACGCGCACCCGCCGGCCGAGGGCGTCCACCTCCACCTGCTGTCCGCCCGGCCGGCCGCGCAGCTCGGCGTCCCAGGCGCGCTCGAGGTTCGCCTTGCCGATCAAATCGCCGGGTTTGACCGAGGGATCGCCGGCTCTGGCGAGTTCGCTCTCGCTGACCTCACCGACGTAGCCCAGCAGGTGGGCAGCCAGCGGGCCATGGGGATAGACCCGGCGCGGCCCGGCGCGCAACGAGATGCCCGGCAGGTCGAGCTGATGCGTCTCCAGCGCCACGACGCCCGGCCACTCGAGGTCGCGCCGCACCACGATGCCCTCGTAGGGCGGCCGCTTCGACGGGGCGCGCAGGCGTTCGGCGACCGCGGCCTCGGGTTCGGCCAGGTGTCGGGCGAGGGTCTGCAGAACCGCCGGCCGGGCCCGGGCGTCCTCCGGGACGAACACGACGTCGAAGGCGGCGCGATTGTCGATGAGCAGCTCGCCGTTGCGATCGTAGACGACGCCGCGGGCCGCCGGGACGCGCACCAGCCGGATGCGGTTGTGCTCCGAGACGGCCCGCAGGTCCTCCCCCTGCACCAGCTGCAGGGACACCAGCCGCGCGAGGATGACTCCGAACGCCAGCAACACGACCACCGCCGCCACGCCGATACGGCGGGCCAACTCCGGCGGCACGTCGCGCGGCACCGACCGGAGCTCGTCGAGATCCGGCCAGGGCGCGTCGGGTCGTCCAGGTAGCCCCATCCCCTACGCCACGGCGACGACGCGCCGCTCTCCCGAGACGAGCCGGAACACCGCCGGCGTGACGGCCGCCGCCGCCAGCGCCTGCAGCACGCTGGTTGCCCACGTCGACCAGGCGGCCCCGCCGCTGCCGGCGACGAGCGATGCGACGCTTCGTGCCAGGACCGCGTCGGCGGCAGCGGCCACGAACACGATCAGGACGGCCGGCACCCCGCTCTCGGTCCAGAGAACGCGCGCTACCTGCTGCACGCCCAGGTAGACCAGCGTGAACACGAGGGCCTGCAGCCCCAGCAGCGTCCCGGAGAACGTGTCGAGGACGTACCCCATCAGGAACGCACCGGCCGCGCCCGTCGCGCCGAACCGATGGAAGCCGAGGTAGACCACCAGCACCAGCAGGAGATTCGGCGCCAACCAGCTCGGAACCAGGACGGGAAAGACCGTCGTCTGCAGCACGACAGCTGCAACGACGGCGAGGACGAAGGCAACACCACGCCGCACCGCTTCCTCACGGAGTGGGAGGCCCCGCCTGCTCGGTGGCGGGGTCGGCCGGCGCCACCGGGCCGAGCGTCACCAGCACCTCCTCGAGCGCATCGACATCGACCGCAGGGTCGATCTGGGCGTACTGGAACAGGCCCTGCCCTTGCTTGTCGAGGGAAGCGATGCGTCCGATCGGCAGCCCGCGGGGGAAGATGCCGTCCAGCCCGGAACTCACCACCAGGTCGCCCACCTGGAGGTCCTCGGTGCGCTTGACGAACTTGAGCCCACAACGCCCATCCGCCGTCCCCTCCACGATGCCGCGCGCGCGGGTCCGCTGGACCACCGCGTCGACACCACTGTTGTGATCCGTCACCAGCATCACCCGGGCCGCGTGCCGGCTCACCAGAAAAACCTGCCCGACCAGGCCGGCGGGCGCAAGCACGGCGGCGCCCTTGGCGAGACCGGCGGTGGACCCCTGGTCGAGAGTGATGGTCCGCGACAAGGTGGTGGCGTCGTGGCCGATCACGCGGGCGGTCAGCAGCGGGCCGGTCAGCGACTGGCGGAAATCCAGCAACGTGGCGCAGGCGCCCGTTCTCGAGTTCCGTTTCGGTCAAGAGCGCGGCCGCCCGCTCGAGTTCCTGGACCCGCTCGCGGAGTCGGTCGACCTCGCGCCGCGCGTACCAGAGCCCCGCCACTTCGGCCGCCACGCCGACGACGGCCCGGCTGGCCTCCATCCCTGCTCGCTGCAACGGCGCCACGGCCTCGAGCAACGCCCGCCCCAGGCGATCGTCGCGCAGCGGACTCGCTCCCGAGCGGACGAGCAGTCCCGCGGCTGCAACGAGCAGCAGCCCCGCCGTCGCGAGCAACCGGTTGCGTCGCAGGAACTCGCGCATCACGCTCCGCCCGACGGCGGCGGGTCACTGGACGGCGATGTCGCGCAGCAGTGAGAGCTCGTCCAGCACCTTACCCGCCCCCATCACGACGGCGGTCAGCGGATCGTCCGCCAGCATCACCGGCAGACCGGTCTCCTCGCGCAGCAGCACGTCGAGGTTGCGCAGCAGGGCGCCGCCCCCCGCCAGCACGATGCCCTTGTCGACGATGTCGGAGGCCAGCTCGGGCGGCGTGCGCTCGAGCCCGATCCGGACCGCCTCGACGATCTGATTGATCGGCTCGAGGAGGGAGTCGCGGATCTCTTCGTCGGTGATCTCGACGGTCTTCGGGACGCCGGCCACGAGGTCGCGCCCCTTGATCTCCATGGTCTGGATCTCGTTGCCCGGGTACGCCGAGCCGATCGTGATCTTGATCAGCTCCGCCGTCCGCTCGCCGATCAGCAGGTTGTACTTCCGCTTGATGTACTGGACGATCGCCTCGTCCATCTTGTCGCCGCCGACCCGCACCGAGCGCGAGAAGACGATGCCGGCCAGCGAGATGACCGCCACCTCGGTGGTGCCGCCGCCGATGTCGACGATCATGTTACCCGCGGGCTCGGTGATCGGCAGGCCGGCGCCGATGGCCGCCGCCATCGGCTCCTCGATCAGGTACACCTCCCGAGCGCCCGCCGACTCGGCCGACTCCCGCACGGCGCGCTTCTCCACCTCGGTGATGCCGAAGGGCACGCAGATGATGATGCGGGGCCGGACCAGCGTCTTGCGGTTGTGGATGCGCTGGATGAAGTAGCGCAGCATCGCCTCGGTGATCTCGAAGTCGGCGATGACGCCGTCCTTCAGCGGGCGGATGGCGGTGATGTTGCCGGGCGTGCGCCCGAGCATGCTGCTTGGCCTCCGCGCCCACGGCGAGGACGCGCCGCCCGCCGCGCGCGTCCTTCTGCACGGCGACCACCGAGGGCTCGTTGCAGACGATCCCCTCGCCCTTCACGTAGACGAGGGTGTTGGCCGTGCCGAGGTCGATGGCGAGATCGTTGGAGAACAGCCCGAGGATGCGATCAAAGATCATGCGGGTGGAGCGCGGCTGCTATCAGAATCCCGAGAGAGCGGCAACGAACGCTCCGGCGCATGCGGCCACGATTGCAAACGCGGGGGGCCTCGGCTAGCGTCCAGTTCGCTGTTGCCGTGCTGAAGAACCTCCGGAAATACTCCTCCTCCACCGGCGTCAAGATTCTCTATGCGCTCCTGGCCCTGTCGTTCATCGGCTGGGGCATCGGCGTCTCACGGAGCGACCGGCTCGACGTCGTCGCCGACGTCTACGGGCAGCGCATCACGCGCCGGCAGTTGGACGACCAGACGCAGCTCCTCCAGCGGCGCTATCAGGAGCTGCTGCGTGGCGCCGCCCTGCCCCGGGGGCTCGCGCTGCGCGGCCAGGCGCTCGATCAGCTGATCGACGACGCGTTGCTGCGGCACGAGGTCGAGCAACTCGGGCTCCAGGTGTCCGACCAGGATGTCGTCAGCGCCATCACCTCCATGCCGGAGCTGCAGCAGGAGGGCCGGTTCGACCGGGACCTCCTCGAGCGCGTCCTCGCGGCGCAGCGCGACCGGGGGGAGTTCGAAAGCCAGGTGCGCCAGGACCTGGTCAACCGGCGCCTCCAGGGCCTCGTGGTCGACGGGGTGACGGTGAGCGACGACGAGATCGTCGGCCGCTACCGCCAGGACCGCGAACAGGTGAACCTGGCGTATGTCCGCATCCCTGCGGCGGATCTGCTCGACACCGTCACCGTGAGCGATGAGGAGGTGGCGAAGTGGGTGGCGGACAACCCCGATCGGTACCGCACGCCCCCCCGCGTGCGGGTGCGCTATGCCGCCTACACGCCGCAGGAGTTCGCGGCGCTGGCTGCACCCTCCGACGAGGCGATCGCGGCCTACTACGACGAACACCGCACCGATCGGTTCGACGCTCCCGAATCGGTTCACGCCCGCCACATTCTGATCAAGTTGGAGCCGGGGGCCGACGAGAAGGCACGCGCCGCGGCGCGCAAGAAGGCGGAGGACGCCCTCGCCCGCGCGAAGAAGGGTGAGGACTTCGCCACACTGGCCGAGAAGCTGTCCGACGACCCGGGCTCGGCCAAGAGCGGCGGCGACCTCGGCACCTTTTCCCGGGGCAAAATGGTCCCGGCCTTCGAGACGGCGGCGTTCGACCTGGCGCCGGGCCAGCTGAGCGAGATCGTCGAGAGCCCCTTCGGCTTCCACGTCATCAAGGTCGAAGCGAAGACCCCGGGCGGCCCGAAGCCCCTCGACGAAGTTCGGGGAGAGATCGTCCAGACCCTGTCCGCCGAGCGCGGGCTCGAGCTTGCCCGGAAACAGGCCGATGCCGACCGGCGTGCACTGGTCCAAGGCAAGCCCTTCGCCGACGTCGTCGGCGGCAGGCTGAAGGAAACGCCCCCCTTTGGCGCCACCGATGCGGTGCCCGGGGTTGGTCGCGTCAAGGCGTTCACGGACGCGGCGTTCGCGCTCGCCCCGAACGAGCCCAGCGATCTCATCGAAACCGATGACGCCGTCTACCTGCTCGAGCCTGTCGAGCGCATCGAGCCGGCGGTGCCCCCCGTCGCCGAGCTCGGCGACGCGCCGAAGACCGAACTCAAACGGACGCGGGCACAAACTGCCGCCAAGGAACGCGCCGAGAGCCTGCTGGCGCGCGCCCGGGAGGTTGGGCTCGACAAGGCGGCGGCCGAGCAGAAGCTCGGCGTCGAGGAGACGGGCCCGTTCGAGTTGCGTTCGGGGGTGACACCGAAGCTCGGCAGCATGCCCGAGCTGCGGATCGACGCCGCCGGGCTCAGCCCCGAGAAGCCGCTCGGCGGCAGAGTGTACGACAGCGGGGGCGACGCCGTGGTGGCGGCGCTCCGGGAGCGCAAGGCCGCGGACCCGGCGCAGCTCGACGAGGCCACGAAGGACACGCTGCGCACCACGCTCCTGCAGGAGAAACAGCAGGAGGCGCTCCAGGCCTTCATGACGCACTTGAAGAAGCGGGCGCAGGAAGCCAAGGCGCTCGCGGTGCACGCCGACGCCACCACCGAGGGCTGACCGCGACGACCCCGACGCCGGCGGGTTCGCCCTGCCGGGCGAGCGGCCGCTGGGTTGCCTGCTGCTCCACGGCTTCACGGCCACCCCCGATGAGCTGCGCCCGCTCGCCGGCGCCCTCGGAGCGGCCGGCTTCCCGGTGCGCGCGGTCAGGCTGGCCGGCCACGGCACGACGCCGGAAGACCTCGCCCGCACGGGCTGGCGCGATTGGCTCGCGTCCGCCGAGCGCGGCCTCGCGGCGCTGCGGGCGACTGCGCCCCGGACCGTCGTCGTCGGCATGTCGCTCGGCAGTCTGCTGGCGCTCGTGCTGGCCGCGGCCCGCCGGCAGCACGTCGCCGGCATCGTGTGCGCCGGCACCCCCCTCCGGCTGGCCGACCGCCGGACCGCGCTGCTCCGGTCGCTGCAGTGGCTCCCCCCGCTACGCCGGCGCTTCGCGGTGCTGCCGAAGGGCGGTCGCGACATCTCCGACCCCGTCGCGCGCGCGGCGAGCCGCACCTACGACGTGATGCCGCTGCCAGCCGTTCTCGAGCTGCTCGCCCTGCGCCGCGTGGCACGGCGCGCGCTCCGCGACGTCATGCAGCCGGCCCTGCTGCTCCACGGGCGCCATGACCACAACGCCCCGGTGTCGAACGTCGCCTTGCTCCGCCGGCGGTTGGGCTCGCCCCACGTCGAAAGCCACGTCCTCGAACGCAGCTGGCACGTGGTCACGGAGGACGTCGAACGCGACCTCGTGGCGCAACTCACGATCGCATTCCTGGAGCGCCTGGAGAGGCGCTGATCCCGTCCTCCCGGCGGCCCCTCACGCCGCGGCGTGCGCCGCAGCGACTTGCTGCTGCCCGTACTCGATGGCGAAGCGCATACGCGGGTACCGGCGGGGCAGACGCATCAGCGCCGCCACGAACACGCCGGTCGCCATGCGGTCGAGCCACGACGATGTCGGCCAGCCGAAGTGCACCGTGACGTCGCGCCCGTCGAGTTCCTCCTCGAGCAGCGCGAGGACCACGATGATGCTCGCGTAGACGCTCCCACCCTGGATGGAAAATCGGTAGTGGTTCGACGCCAGGCGCTCGGGACAGGCCTGGCGTGGCGAGAAGAACGTGATGAACACCGTGCCGGGCTGGCCGTGCAGATCGGCCTCGCCGGGGCGCTTGAACCAGACGTGGAGCGGCCCGTCGAGCTCGCCGAGCGCCAGTAACATCTCCATCGGCAGGTCGCTGCGCCGCTTCTCCTTCACCTCGGGGCCGTAGCGCCGCGACAGGGGAACGCCAGCCGCGAGGATGACGCAGACCACGCCGGCCCACAGCGCGGTGCCGTACGGCCGGTGAGCGGCCAGGTACCCGAAGCACCCCACGATCAGCAACCAGATGATCAAGGTGCCGGCGCGCGACGTGTAGTAGTGCACGATTTCCTTGGTGCCGCGGAAGAAGCGGTAAATGAGCAGGCACCCGATGTTGATGACGAAGCTCGCCAGCAGACCGACGGCATACATCTCGGCCAGGATCTTCTGCGAGCCGGCGGTGAGCAGGATGATCGCGGTATAGAGCACCGCGTTCAGGACGTGGATCCGATAGAGAGAGTCGCGCCGGTTGGTGGCCGCCAGCCACAGGAAGTTGTAGCGGTGCGCCACCCGTTCCAGCAGCTCGCTGGACGCCACGTAGGCCGTGTTGACGGCCATCACCAGGATCACGCTGCCGACGAGACCGACGGCGGCGGCAAAGCCCTCGTTCGACACCAGCTTGGCCCAGGCGATCATCAGGTCGCCCTCGTGCGCGGCGAAATCGATGGGCGCCGAGAGCGCGAGCGCGGAGATCGCCGGGGTCACGATTCCCACGGTGAGCGCCAGGAACCAGTAGGCCTTGGAGATGTCCCGCCAGCTCTCGACCAGCCCGGCCGTCTGGATCACCGACTCGATGCCGGAATACGCGAGCACGCAGCTCGCCACGCCGATGGTGACCACCGAGATCAGATGCCCGAGCCCGCCGCTGCCCATGTCGGCGAACGCATCGCTGGCACTGTCGGCCATGATCGACAGGCTGTGCGGGGCCATGTTGAGGACGCCAAGGGCGATCAGGTTGAGCAGGACGACGGCCGCGATCACGAAGATGAAGAACGTGACCCGGGCGTTCTCCCGGATGCCGAGGATGTTGAGCCCGGCCACCGCCCAGATGATGCCGAGCACGAGGGCGACCTGGACGAACGGCGAGACCGCGAAGAAGAACGTGCCGTTGGTGACCGCGCTCACCGTCGAGATGCAGGCGGTCAGGATGTAGGTCACCATGATGGAGGCCACCGCGACGAACGACGCCACCGGCCCGAGTACCAGGTAGGAGAACGAGTACACGCCACCACCACGGATGTTGTTGAGCTCGAGAATCTCCGCGATCTCGACCATGCGGCTCGAGAGGAACCGCATGAGGAGTGACGTCGCCGCGATGAAGAAGATGGCCTGGTGTCCGATGAAGCGGTGCGCCTCGGCCGGGGCGTAGAAGATCGACGTCAGCTCGTCCATCAGCGTGATGAGCCCGACGGCGAACCAACTCAGGTAGTACCGGCCCCCTTTCGCGAAGCCGAGAAGCCCCGGCCGCCGCAGCAGCCACAGGAACGTGCCCAGCAGGACGACGTTGAGGATCGAGAGGACGATCGGCGTCATGTCAGCCCCAGGGCGGCGAAGCATTGCGCCAGGGTCGCGACGCCCTCCACGCACAGGCCATCCGGCGCCCGCAGCCCGGTCGCGTTGCCCGCGGGCAGGACGCAGCGGCGGAACCCCTGCCGGGCCGCCTCGCGGATCCGCGCGTCCGCGCGGGCGACCGACCGCACCTCGCCGGTCAGGCCGACCTCGCCCCAACAGACGACGTCCGCGGCGAGTGCACGGCCCCGCACGCTCGACGCGACCGCCGCCACCACCGCGAGGTCGGCGGCCGGTTCGTCCACCCGCAGGCCCCCGGCCACGTTCACGAACACGTCCTGGTCGTAGAGCTGCATGCGACACCGCTTCTCGAGCACCGCCAGCAGCAGCGCGACCCGCCCGGCATCCGCGCCGATCGCCGTCCGCCGCGGCATGGCGAGGCCGGACCGGGACACCAGCGCCTGGAGCTCGACCAGCACCGGGCGACTGCCTTCGAGCGTGGCCAGGACCGCCGAACCCGGCGCGCCGGCTGGCCGCTCGGCGAGAAAGGCCGCGGACGGGTTCTGCACTTCCACCAACCCGCCTTCGCCCATCTCGAACACGCCCACCTCGTTGGTGGAGCCGAACCGGTTCTTCACCGCCCGCAGGATGCGCAGCGCGTGCGCGCCGTCGCCCTCGAAATAGAGCACGGTGTCGACCAGGTGCTCGAGCACCCGGGGACCGGCGAGCGCCCCCTCCTTGGTGACGTGGCCGACCAGGATGCACGCGGTGCCGCTCGCCTTGGCGTGCGACGTGAGGAGCGCCGCCGACTCCCGGACCTGGCCGACGCTCCCCGGCGCCGACCCGAGCGTGGCGGTATGCATGGTCTGGATCGAATCCACCACGACGGCGGCCGGGCGCAGCGCACCCAGCTGCTCGAGGACGGCCTCGACGTTGGTCTCGGGGAGGATCAGCACGGGCGCGGCTCCGAGCCCCAGGCGCTCGGCTCGCAGCCGCACCTGCTCCGGCGATTCCTCCCCGGCGACGTACAAGACGGCCAGCCCTTGGCCGGCCAGAGCGCCGCAG
The DNA here is from genome assembly GCA_963851365.1 of uncultured delta proteobacterium. Taxonomy (GTDB): domain Bacteria; phylum Desulfobacterota; class Binatia; order DP-6; family DP-6; genus CAVQLX01. Next base: position 222,782 of record CAWKPA010000010.1, read on the forward strand.
GCCTGGATGGTGAGCGTCGACTTGCCGATCCCCGGGTCGCCGCCGATCAGGACGACCGACCCCGCCACGAGGCCGCCGCCCAGGACGCGGTCGAGCTCGCCGAGGCCGGTGGATCGGCGGATCGACTCCTGCGCCGGCAGCGCCGCGAGCGACCGCGGCGCGGTGCCGGCCGGCGCCCGCGCCTTGGCGGCAGCCCGCGCGGCCCGCGGGTCCGGCACCTCTTCTTCGGCGAGCGCGCCCCACGCGGCACAGCCCGGACACTGGCCCAGCCAGCGCGGGGCCATATGCCCGCACTGCTGGCAGACGAAGGCGGTCTTCCGCAGCTTGTCAACCATTGCCTGCTCCCTGGTTGACAACCTGCTTCGCCGCCGGCATCTCCGCCCCGTGCACGCGCTCGACGGCGAACTCGCGGCCGAGTTGGACCGCCTGGAGGCGGCTGGCCTGCGCCGCGCGCTCCGCCGGCTCGACAGCGGCTCGGCGGCGGAGGTGCTGATCGACGGCAGGTCCGTGCTGTTGCTCTCCTCCAACAACTACCTCGGCCTCGCCGACCATCCCGCGGTGGTGGCCGCGGCATGCGAGGCCGTTCGGCGCTGGGGCTGCGGGAGTGGCGCGTCGCGGCTGATCTGCGGCCACCTGGCGCTCCACGCCGAGGTGGAGGATCGACTCGCCGCCTTCAAGGGCACCGAAGCGGCGCTGCTCTTCCCGTCGGGTTACCAGGCCAACGTGGGCACCATCACGGCGCTCGCGGGTTCCGGCGACCACATCTTCAGCGACGGCCTCAACCACGCCAGCATCATCGACGGCTGCCGGCTGTCGCGCGCGTCCGTCCACGTCTATCCCCATCGCGACGTTCGCGCCCTGGAAGCCCTGCTGGCCTCCACCCCACCAGGGGGCCGCCGCCTCATCGTCACCGATTCCGTGTTTTCCATGGACGGTGACCGGGCCCCGCTTCGCGACCTGGTCACGCTGGCAAGCCTGTATCACAGCACTCTGATGCTCGACGAGGCCCATGCCGCGGGTGTGCTGGGCCCGCGGGGCGGCGGGCTCGCCGACGCCGAGGGGCTCACCGGGGAGATCGCCGTCCACATGGGGACGCTCGGCAAGGCGCTCGGCGGCGCGGGCGCGTACATCGCCGGCTCGCGCGCGCTCGTCGACCTGGTCGCGAACCGCGCCCGCAGCTTCGTCTACACGACCGGCCTGCCGCCTGCCGCGGTGGCGGCGGCGGGCGCGGCGCTGGGGGTGGTCGCGACGGAGCCGGAGCGGCGGCTGGCACTGCTCCGGACGGCCGACCGGCTCCGCGCCGGTCTGGCCGCGTTGGGGCTCCAGGTCGACGGCGATACGCACATCATCCCCGTGCGGCTCGGCGACAACGCGCTGGCGATGCGATTCGCCGCCGCGCTCCTCGAGCGCGGCGTGCTGGCGCAGGCCATCCGGCCGCCCACCGTGCCCGCGCGGCACGGCGCGGCTGCGCGTCACGCCGATGGCGACGCACACCGACGCGCAGATCGACCACGCGCTCGCCGCCTTCGCGCGACGCCGCCCGCGCCACCGGAGTGTCCGCGTGACCGACCCGGCGACGCTCGCGGCCTGGGACCACCGGCACCTCTGGCACCCCTTCACGCAGATGGCGGACTGGCTCGGCGAGGAGCCGCTGGTCATCGCCGCGGCGGAGGGCTGCTGGCTCGTCGACACGCACGGGCGGCGCTACCTCGACGGCGTGTCGTCGCTGTGGTGCAACGTGCACGGCCACCGCCACCCGGCGCTCGACGCCGCGCATGCGCGAGCAGCTCGACCGCGTCGCGCACACGACGCTGCTCGGGCTCGGCAACGTGCCGGCGATCGAGCTGGCGCACGCGCTGGCGCAGGTCGTCGCCGCCCGGCCTGACGCGCGTCTTCTACTCCGACGCCGGGCGCCACCGCGGTCGAGGTCGCGCTCTGCGGATGGCGTTCCAGTACCGGCAGCTGCGCGGCGCCGCCGGGCGGACGCGCTTCGTCTCCCTGGTCGAGGCCTACCACGGCGACACGCTCGGCGCCGTCGGCGTCGGCTACTCGGAGACCTTCCACCGCTTCGTCGCCCGCGCCGTGGCGCCCGCCGTGCGGCTCGCGCCGCCACACGTCTTTCGCTGGCAGCGCGGCATGGACCCGGAGGCGGCGCTCGACGCGGCCCTGGCGGAGGCCGAGCCAGATCTTCGCCGAGCACGGGGACGACGCTCGCGGCGCTCATCGTCGAGCCGCTGGTCCAGGGCGCCGCCGGGATGTGGGTGCATCCCCCGGCGTACCTCCGCGGGCTGCACGCGCTCGCCCGTCGCCACGGGGTGCTCCTCATCGCCGACGAGGTGGCGACCGGCTTCGGCCGCACCGGCCGCATGTTCGCGTGCGAGCACGCCGGCATCACGCCCGACCTGCTGTGTCTGGCGAAGGGCATCACCGGCGGCTACCTGCCGCTCGCGGCGACCCTCGCCACCGAGGAGGTCTTCGCGGCGTTCCTCGGGCCCTACGAGGAGTTCAGGGCCTTCTTCCACGGCCACACCTACACCGGCAACCCGCTGGCCTGCGCGGTCGGCGCGCGCGAGCCTCGAGCTGTTCGCGGCCGAGCGTACCGTCGAGCGGCTGGCGCCGACGATCGCCCGGCTGCGCGACCGGCTGGCGGCCGACGTCGCGCCGCTCGCACCACGTCGGCGACGTGCGCCAGCAGGGCGATGATGGTCGGCATCGAGCTGGTCGCCGACCGCGACACGCGGGCGCCGTACCCCGCCGCGGCGCGGATCGGCCAGCGCGTCGTGCGGGCCGCGCGCGCCCGCGGCGTCGTGCTGCGACCGCTCGGCAACGTGGTGGTGCTCATGCCGCCGCTCGTGATCGCGCCCGCGGACTTGGAGCTGCTGTGCGACGTCACGCGCGACGCCATTCGCGAGGCGACCGGCGCGTGAGCGGGGTGCTGCGTCACCGGCACCGATACCGGCGTCGGCAAGACCTTCGTCGCCCGCGCGCTGACGCTCGCGCTGCGCGCCCAAGGCCGGCGCGTCTCGGTGATGAAGCCCGTCGAAACGGGCGTTGCCGACGATCCCGAGGACGCGCTCGCCCTGCGTGCCGCCGCCGGGCGACCCCGCGCCCCTGGACGACGTCTGTCCGTATCGCCTGCGCGCGCCGCTGGCGCCCAGCGTGGCGGCGCAGCGCGAGGGCGTCACCATCGACCTCGCCGGCCTCGAAGCCCTCATCCGACGCCGCCTCGGCGAAGCCGACGTGTTGCTGGTCGAAGGGGCCGGTGGCCTGCTGGTGCCGATCGTGGACAGCGTGACGTGGGCCGACCTGGCCGCGCGGCTCGCGTTGCCGCTTCTGCTGGTGGCGGCCAATCGGCTGGGGACGGTGAACCACTGTGCGCTGACCGCGCGCGTAGCCGAGCACCACGGGCTTGCCGTGCTCGGCATCGTGCTCTCCCACCCGGACCGAGCGCGGATCTCTCCGCCGACAGCAACGCGGAGACGATCGCGTCGCTCACCCGCCTGCCGGTGCTGGCCGAACTGCCGCACGCGGCGGCGCCGGAGGCGGTCGCGCCGCTGCTGCACGCGGTCGCCGCGTCGGTGCCCCGCACGCCTTGACCGGGCGGACGACTGGGGGGTAGGTCTCCAGCATGCGCGGACTCGGTCCCCTGTCTCTCCTCCTCGCCCTCGCCGTGTTGTGCAGCACGCGGGACGGGGCGCGCGCCGCGGATCAAACCATCCTCGGCAAGACGCTGATCGTGCGCGACCCGAGCGGGCCGGATCGCCGCAAGATCACCGGCGTCGCCAAGGAGACCGGGAGCGCGAACGTGATCGTCGGCGATCCCACGCTCGCCGGCAGCGCCGGCGGCGCGTTGCTCACCGTGGCGGCCAACGGCGGCACCCCGACGGTGCAGGCCTTCGCCCTGCCCCAGGGCACCTCGGTCTCCGGCAAGTCGTTCTGGCGGGAAAGCACCGGCACCGGCTACCGGTACAAGGACGGCAAGGGCGAACAGGGCCCCGTCCGCACCGTGCTCATCAAGAAGAACACCGACGGCGCCTTCTCGATCAAGGTGTCGGTCATCGGCAAGAACGGTCCGGTGAACGTGCTGCCACCGAATCCGGGCACCGACGGCTGGCTGACGCTCGAGCTGGGCAGCGGCGATCGGTACTGTGTGCTCTTCGGCGCCGACGGCACGGTGATCAACAAGAACGGCACGTTGTTCAAGGTGCGCGGACCGCAAGCCGAGGGCTGCCCGACCCCATCCTCGCCCAGCTCGGCCTTTCTGACCGACTGACCGCGGCGCGCACCTGACCCGGCAGCGTATCGTCGTCGTCCTGGTGGCGCTGGCGCTCTCGGTCGCCGCACGCGGCCTCGAGCGCCGCAACACCTGGTATCTCGCGAGCGACCAGTTCGCCTTCCTCACCTTCGCCGACGACCTGCAGCACGGGCGCGTGTTCCACGACCCCGCCACGCTGGCGCTGCTGGCGGCGGACGTGCCGCCGGGTGAGACGGCCGACGCCTACTACCAGACCTACCTCTGGCGTGACGGCCGGCTCTGGTCGCGCTACCCGCCCGGCTTTCCATTGCTGCTCGCCGGCGCCACGACGATCGGCGGCGGTCGTGCCGCGCACCTCGTGAACCCGCTCCTCTACCTGGGCCTGCTGGCGATCCTCGCCTGGCTGCCGAGGGTCCTGCTCGGCGGGGGCGCCGTCGCGGCGGGCACCGCCGCGGCCGTCCCGTGGGCGCTCCTCGTCTTGCCGACCGAGGTGCATCTGTGGGGCATCACGATCGCGCGGGACCTGCCGGCGCATCTGCTGGCCCTCGCGGCGATCGGCTTCGCCTGCACGCGGCGCTTCGGCCTCGCCGGCCTACTGCTCGGCCTCGCGTGCACCGTCCGGCCCGACGCGTTGCTCTACGCGGCTTCGCTCGGCGCCGTCGCGCTGGTCGTCCGCCCGCCACCCGGCGCGGTGGTGCGCGGCACGGTCGCCTTCTGCGCCGGCGTCGCGCCGCTGCTCGCCTACAACACGCTGTCGCAGGGACACCCCCTCTCCTTCACGCAAGGCATGGAGCTCCGCCAGTCTCGCGGCCCGCTGCCCGTCCTGCAGGCGGCGGCGAGCCTCGTACCGCCGCTGGTATCCGGCGGCGGGTTTCGGCTCGCGCATCTGCCGCACGTCCTGCCGCAAAATCTGCACCACCTCGCGGCGGCCCTCGGACCGTTCCTGCTCCCGGCGGCGGGGATGCTCGGTGCGGGCCTGCGCGACCACCGTCTCCTCACGGCGGCGCTGCTGCCGTATCTCATCCTCGCGGTGCCGTTCTTCAGCTGCTGGGGCCGCAGCGACCCGCGCTACCTGCTGGGCGCCGTCGTCGCGCTCCTGCTCGCTGCCACCGCCGGCACCGTCGCGTGGTGCGTGATCCTGGTGGACCCTGCCCGCTCGCGCAAGACGCGGCTGGGGCTGCTCGTCGCCACCGCCACCGTTCTCCTGCTCGCCCCGGTGGTGCTGCCACCCCGCCCGCACCGCCGGCCCGTCGAGCTCGCGGCCGGTGCCGCGGCGATCGCGGCGGGCGCCGCCGCGCTCGTGCCCGTGACGGCCAGGGTCGCCCGCAAACTGGGGGCGCTCGCACCGGCGCTGGCATTCGCGAGTGTCGGTCTCGCGCGGGTCGTCACCAGCCACGGCGCCCGCGATCCGTTCCAATCGCCGCAGGTCGCGGCTGCGCGCACCGCGCTGGAAGGCTTGCTGCCGGCGGGCGCGCTAGTGCTCACGACGCCAGCGCTCGGACGTCCCGCGGAGAACGTCACGCACTACACCCATGCCGACGCGCACTACGACGGCGAGCTCGCCATCCTCCGGACCACACCCGCCGCCGTCGCCCGCCGCGCCCTCGCCGCTGACCGGCGGGTGTTCCTCCTGCTGCCGTCGTGGATGCCGCCGCCCCTGCCCGCAGCGGTGCTGCGCGAGGTGAGCCGCCGGCGCGGCGACCAGCTCGCCGCCTGGTTCATCGACCCGGCTCACACCGCGGAGGCGGTGCTCTTCGAAGTGATACGGCCGCCGGACGGCTGACCGCCGGCGGTCACCCCAGTTTGCGCCGGCGCTCGTCGGCTTCCTGCTGCGACTTGCAGGCGATGCACAGCGTGGTGACCGGCCGCGCGCGGAGACGCTCGACGCCGATGTCGCCGCCGCATTCTTCGCACCGGCCGTAGGATCCGTCGTCGATGCGACCGAGTGCTTCGTCGATCTTCGACAGCAGCTTGCGCTCGCGATCGCGGATACGCAGCGTCAGGTTCCGGTCGTACTCGAGTCGGGCGCGATCGGTCGGGTCTGGGAAGAGCTCGCGGCCTTCGCCCATGCCGCCGACGGTGCGAAGCGCATCGTCCAGCAGTTCTCGACGTCGTTCGTGTAGGAGTGTGCGGAAGGTGCTAAGGTCGGATTGTCTCATGCGGGTTCCACGAGCTGGCGGACCCTAGCATCGGCTCCCGACCTGCGCAACGACGGAGTGAGAAATTTTGCGCATTGCATACCTCGACACCTTCTCAGGCATCAGCGGTGACATGACAGTCGGTGCGTTCCTTCACCTCGGGCTGCCGATCGATCATCTGCGCGATGCGATTTCGCTCCTGCGACTCGACGGTGTCGAGGTGTGGACGGAACGCGTCGAACGCTCCGGTATCGTCGCCACGAAGTTCCACGTGCGTGTGCACGGCGAGCACCCGGACGCGCCCGACGTGCGGCAGCGGCATCGCGGGCATCGGCCGTATCGCGAGATTCGCGAGCTGCTCGCGGGGAGTGCCCTCGCGCCGGCGGTGCGTGACCGCGCGCTCGCCATCTTCGCGCGAATGGCCGACGCCGAAGGCGTCGTGCACGGCGTGCCCGCCGACCGCGTCGAGTTCCACGAGGTGGGCGCGCTCGACGCCATCGTCGACGTGGTCGGCGCGGCGTTGGGCTTCGCCCATTTCGATGTCGCCGCCGTGCACGTCGCGCCGCTGCCCGTCGGCGGCGGACTGGTGCACGCGGCGCACGGCCCGCTCCCGGTCCCCGGCCCGGCGGTGACCGCACTGCTGCGCGGATGGCCCGTTCGCCCCGGCGACGGCGATGGCGAACTCGTCACGCCCACCGGGGCCGCGATCGTGGCGGCGCTCGGCACCCCCGGCCCCGCGCCCGCCTTCCGCCTCGACGCCGCCGGCTACGGCGCCGGCGACCGCACGCTCGCCGACCGGCCGAACCTGCTCCGCATCCTGGTGGGCGAGCCGCTACCGGCCGTCGAAACGGACGAGGTCGTGGTGCTCGAGGCCACGATCGACGACACGAGCCCGCAGCTCTTCGACCACGTGCTCGAGCGGCTGCTGGCGGCCGGCGCGCGCGACGCCTTCCTCGAGCCGGTGGTGATGAAGAAGAGTCGCCCGGGCGTGACCTTGCGCGTGCTCTGCGCCCCGCCGGATCGCGACCGGCTGGCGGCCATCGTGTTCGCCGAGACGACCACCATCGGGCTGCGCTGGTCACACGCGCACCGCCTGGTACTGCCGCGTGAAGACCGACAGGTCGACACGCCGTGGGGTACGGTGCGGGTCAAGTTGGCGCGCGCGCCCGACGGCACGGTGAACGTCGCGCCGGAGTTCGAGGACTGCCGTGCCCTCGCGCTCGCGCAGAAGGTGCCCCTCAAAGCCGTGATCCAGGCGGCGCTCGCGGCCGCCGCGGCGCACGACGTCTTCAGTGCGCCTTCGTCCACTTGATCGAGCAACCCATCGACGGCACCTGCTTCGCCGCGGGCGCATCGCCGGCAAGCAGCGCATCCAGCGCGGCCGCCAGCTCGCGCCGGCTGACCCGCCGCGGGTCGTTCCACGAGTCGTCGAGCCGGCCGTGATACGCCAAGCGGCGATCGGGCCCGTAGACGAAGAATTCCGGCGTACACACGGCCCCGAACGCGCGCGCGACGTCCTGCGACGCGTCGATCCCGTACGGGAAACCGAACGCCTTCTCGCGCCAGCGCGCCAGCAGCCGCACCGGCGCGTCGTCCGGGTAGTCCGTGGGGTCGTTGGCGCAGATGCCCACGAGGCGCACGCCGCGCGGCGTGTACTCCCGCGCCAGCTCGGCCAGCCGATCCTCGACGGCCTGCACGTATGGGCAGTGGTTGCAGATGAACATCACGACGAGCGCCGTCGCCTCGGGCGCGTCGTCGCGCGCAACCGTGCCGCCGTCGACGGTCGGCAGGCGGAAATCGGGGCACGGGGTGCCGAGCGGCACGTCGCGGTTTTCGGTGAGCGCCATGCCTCCCGCCTAGCTGCGCGGGCGGCGCCAGGCAAGGTGTGCTAGACGGCCTCGCGTGGACGTCATCGTCGACCTGCCCGCCGTGCGGCCAGGACGGCTCGCGCGCGCGCTGGTCGACCTCCCGCTCGCCGACGAGGCGCGCGCGCTCCGGCCGTTCTTGCGCGGCGCGCAGGCGATCGACTTGCCGCGCGGCGTGCGGCTGGCTTTCGACCTCGAGCTGGTCGACCTCGCCGCGTGCGCGCAGGTCGTGCGCGCGCTGGCCGACCGCTGGCCGTTCCTCGGCTTCCGCCTCGCGGCCGCGCCGCCGGCCTGCCGGCTCGACGTCGAAGGCACGGGTAGCGCCGTCGACGTGGCCCGGGCGGTGTTCCGCGAACTGGGCGGCTGAGCGCCCGGGCCGCGTTCGGGTTGCCAAGAACCGACCGGGCAGGCAGATGTGGCCCGCCTTGTCGCCCGTCGCCGCGTCGCTCCTCGCCACCTTCTGGGTGAGCACCATCGCCCTCGTCGGCGTCGTCTTCATGTTCCGGCGCCAGCCCGGGCCGCGCGGCGAGGCGTTGCTGCTCAGCTTCGCGGCCGGCGTCCTCCTGGCCACGACGTTCCTCGAACTGCTCCCCGAAGCGGTGGAACGGGCCCGCGGCGGGCACAACGTCTTCATCGCCACCCTGGCCGCGATGATCGGCTTCTTCTTCCTGGAGCGCGTACTGCACGGATTTCATGTCCACGAGGAGAGCCACGCGGTGCCGTCGCGCTATCTCATCCTGGTGGGCGACGGCGTCCACAACTTCATCGACGGGGTCGCCATCGCTGCGGCGTTCGCCGCGAGCCCCGAGCTGGGGCTCGCGACCACCCTCGCCGTGACGGTGCACGAGGTGCCGCAGGAGCTCGCCGATTTCAGCATCCTGATCAGCGGCGGGTTCCAGCTGCGAACCGCGTTGGTGCTGAACTTCCTCTCCGGTCTGACGGCCATGCTGGGCGCGCTCCTGTTCTGGACCGTCGCGGGCACGCTCGAGCACTATCTGGCGTGGTTCATGACCGCCACCGCCGGCATGTTCATCTACATCGCCGGCTCGGACCTGATCCCGCAGGTGCACCACCATCGCACCGCGCCGGGCACGATGATCTACGTGCCGTTCCTGGGCGGCATCGCGCTCATCGCCCTCCTCCGAGCCCTGACGGGCCACTGAGCCGCGGCTACAGCACGGCACGGCGCAGGCGGAGCGCGTTCGCGATCACCGACACCGAGCTCAGGCTCATCGCGGCGGCGGCGAGCATCGGGTTCAGCAGGAGACCGGTGACCGGATACAGCACGCCCGCGGCGATCGGCACGCCGAGCGCGTTGTAGACGAACGCCAGGAAGAGGTTCTGGCGGATGTTGCGCATCGTGGCATGCGAGAGCCGCCGCGCCCGCACGATGCCGCGCAGGTCGCCGCTGCACGAGCGTGATGCCGGCGCTCTCCATGGCGACGTCGGTCCCGGTGCCCATGGCGATGCCGACGTGCGCGCGCGCCAGCGCCGGCGCGTCGTTCACGCCGTCGCCGGCCATCGCCACCGTGCGGCCCTCGGCGACGAGCCGCGCCACCACCTCGCCCTTGCGCTCCGGCAGCACCTCGGCCTCCAGCTCGTCGATGCCGAGTTGGCGCGCCACCGCTTCCGCCGTCGTCCGGCTGTCGCCGGTGAGCATGACGATGCGGATGCCGTCGGCGCGCAGCGCCGCGAGGGCCTCGGGCGTCGTCGCCTTCACGGGGTCGGCGACCCCGAGCAGCCCGGCGGCGCGCCCGTCGACCGCGACGAACACGACCGTCTGGCCGTCCCGGCGCAAGGTCTCGGCGGCGGCGGCGAGCGCCCCCGGGTCGATGCCGTCATCGGCGAGCAGCGCGGCGTTGCCGAGCGCCACGGCGTGGCCGTCGACACGGCCGGCCACACCCTTCCCGGTGAGCGACCGGAAGTCCGCGACGGCGGGCAGCGCCTCGATCCCGCGATCCCGCGCGCCTCCACCACCGCGGCCGCGAGCGGGTGCTCGCTGCCCCGCTCGAGCGCCGCGGCGAGCCGCAGCATGTCGTCGCCGCCCTGCACGGTGACGCAGCCGGGGCTTGCCCTCGGTCAGCGTGCCGGTCTTGTCGACCACCAGCGTGTCCACCGTCTCGAGCACCTCGAGCGCCTCGGCGTCGCGCACCAGCACGCCCGCGCCGGCGCCGTGGCCGGTGCCGACCATGATCGACATCGGCGTGGCGAGCCCGAGCGCGCACGGGCACGCGATGATGAGCACGCTCACCGCGGCCACCAGCGCGTACGCCAGCCGCGGCGCGGGGCCCGACAGCATCCAGGCGACGAACGCGAGCGCCGCCACCGCCACCACTACGGGCACGAACCACCCGGAGACCAGGTCGGCCAGCCGCTGGATCGGCGCGCGGCTGCGCTGCGCCTCGCCCACCATGCGGACGATCTGCGCCAGCAGCGTGTCGCGCCCGACGCGCTCGGCGCGCATGACGAAGCCGCCCGTGCCGTTGACGGTGCCGCCCGTCACCGGGGCGCCCGACGTCCTTCTCGACGGGGATCGGCTCGCCGGTGACCATCGACTCGTCGACCGCGCTCCGGCCCTCGAGGACCACGCCGTCGACGGGCACCTTCTCGCCCGGCCGCACGCGCAGCCGGTCGCCCGGCTGAATCTCCTCGAGCGGCACGTCGCTCTCGGCGCCGTCCGCGGCGAGGCGCCGCGCCGTCTTCGGCGCCAGGCCGAGCAGCGCGCGGATCGCGCTGCCGGTTCGGCTGCGCGCGCGCAGCTCGAGCACCTGCCCGAGCAGCACCAGCGTGGTGATGACGGCGGCGGCCTCGAAGTAGACCGGCACGCCATGCGGCACCGCACGATCGGGGATCAGCCGCGGCGCCAGCGTCGCCACCAGGCTGTAGCCATAGGCCACCCCGGTGCCCAAGCCCGATCAACGTGAACATGTTCAGATGGCCGCGTGCGTATCGAATCGACCGCCCGCGCGAAGAACGGCCAGCCGCCCCACAGCACGACCGGGGTCGCGAGGAGCAGCTGGATCCACGCGAGCGCGCGATGCCCGACGGCACGCTGGACGGGCTGACCGGGAACGATGTCCGACATGGCGAGCAGGAAGAGCGGTGCGGTGAGGGCGAGGCAGATCCAGAACCGCCGCGTCATGTCGTCGAGTTCCGGGTTCGCGTCCTCGACGGCGAGCGAGACGTCGCGCGGCTCGAGCGCCATTCCGCAGATGGGACAGCTGCCCGGGCCCACTTTTACGACCTCCGGGTGCATCGGACAGGTGTACTCGGCGCCGGGCCGCGCGGGTGGCGCCGGCGCCTCGCCCAGGAAGCGCGCCGGCTCGGCCCGGAAGCGCTCCAGGCAGCGCGCGCCGCAGAAGTGGTAGGTGGCACCGTCGTGGACGTGGTGATGCGGCGTCCGCTCGGGATCGACCGTCATGCCGCACACGACATCCTTCGCGGGCTCGGCCATGCGCGATCTTTGCGGTGTCCGCGGTCGGCGTCAACGCATGGCACGGCGCCTGCTTCGTCCACCCGCATGCGAACGATCCTGCTGGCGATGGCCTTCGGATGGACGGGGCTCTCGGCAGCCGCCACTGGTCCCGACCCCGCGCGTGGTGAAACGCCGCGCGCAACTGATCTGCTGCGCGCGGAACGCCTCGCCGACGAGGTGAGACGCCGCCTCGAACTCCCCGCGGCACCCGTCGAGACGGGCTGGCGTCACGGCGGCGCGGGTTGGCGGCGGCGCGAGGTCCCGGCGGCAGCGCTCGCGCAGGACGGCGACGTCGTCATCAACGTGCCGTCGCCCCGCGGCGGGCGTCGCCGTGCCGGCACCCAGACGCGTTGACAGCGGCGGAGGGCCACAGGAGCGCGGCCTTCCTAGGCCCGGCGAGGCACGCCCAGACCGCCGACGGCCGGCCAATCCCGTTCGACGACGCCCGCCCGGCCGTGGAGGCGCAGGTCGCGGCGCTGGGGGCGAGGGTTGCGCGTCCTCGCCGTCGCGGTACGCGCCGACGCACGCCTAGCGGCCCGGCCGGGCTTCCAGCCGCGGCCCCGCGCTTCCTCGTCACGCTGGGCGGACCCGTGGTGATCCACCTCGCGCTGGCCGAAGCCGCGAAGCGCTTCTTCCACCGGCGGCACTCGCGCGATCGCACCGGACGCTGACGTCCGGCGGCCGTTCTCCCGAGGCCCGAGCGGCCCTCGCTCGAGCCGGAGTTGATTTCGCCGAGACCCCTGGTTACAACCCGACCCTCTGACCGGGCGCGCTCGGGCGCGCCGTGTGGGGCCGTAGCTCAGCTGGGAGAGCGCTAGAATCGCACTCTAGAGGTCGGGGGTTCGAGCCCCCCCGGCTCCACTCACGATTCCTCGTGGTTAGCGTTCTCATAGCTCAGCCACGCCCGCCGACAACCGGGCTACTCTCCGCGTTCTCCCCGTGTTCTGAGCGCCGCGACCTTCGCGGTGCCCCCCTGGTAGGCGCTCCTCTTCGCTACCGCCGCCCGCAGGTCGTCCAGAGCAATGATGTGGTAGCGTTTGAGCGTCGACGCCGTCCGATGCCCTGAGAACGCCATCACGGTGTGGGGATCGACACCGGCTCCGATCAGGTGCTTCACCCCGGACCGGCGGGCTGGGCCTCCTGACCACCGGCGAGTTCGCCTGGGGTGGGCGGTCGCTCCTGCCGCCGTATTGCGACGAGAGCGCCTGCAGCATCGTGCCGAGGATCGAGCAGATGACGCCGCATCGCCTCGGCACGTTCCCGGAGCAGCGCATCGTGAACGTCTCGAACCAGGTCGACACCACACAGCAGGCGACCACGCGCTTCCCGAGTCTGACGAGCTGGATCGATGCGCTCCGCACCTCGTACTGCGCGCTGCTCCCTTCCCATGCCGGCTCGGTACGCCCTGAGCGGGGCTCGTGAGGCGGCCGCCGCGGCGGGCCATCAGCGAATCCGCCAGCGCATCGGCGCGTGCTTGATGCCCCCGACGAAGCTCGAGCGTACGCGCTCGGCCGGTCCCGCCAGCTCGAAGTGGTCGCAACGCTCGCGCAGCGCGGCGAACGCGTGCCGGAGCTCGAGGCGGGCGAGGTGGGCGCCGAGGCACACATGCTCCCCCAGGCCGAAGGCGATGTGGGGGTTCGGGTCGCGATCGATGCGGAAGGTGAAGGGGTCGTCGAAGACCTCCTCGTCGCGGTTGGCCGACGGATAGAAGAGGCAGACCTGCTGCCCCGCCCGGATGGTCTGCCCGCGCAGCTCGTAGTCCTCGGTGGCGGTGCGGCAGAACTGGATCACGGGCGTCGTCCATCGGCAGACCTCCTCGACCGCCAGATCGATCAGCGCCGCATCGGCCCGGAGCTTCTCCCACTCGCCGGGGTGGTCGAGGAAGGCGAGCATCCCACCGGTCATGGCGTTGCGCGTGGTCTCGTTCCCGGCGACGACGAGCAGCAGGTAGTACGACAGCAACTCGACGATGGGGAGCGGCTCGCCGTTCACCGTGCCGTGCACGATGACGCTGACGATGTCGTCGGCGGGGTCGGCACGTCGGCGGTCGGAGAGGTCGCTGAAGTACTGGAAGAGATCGGTGCGGGCCTGGTCCAGCGTCTCCTCCGGCGTGCCGTGCAGAAATTCGTCGTCCTGCGGCGCGATGATCTCGTTCGTCCAGCGGAAGAGGAGCTGCCAGTCCTCGCGGGGCACGCCCAGCATCTCGGCAATGACGGCGATCGTGATCCTGGCGGAGATCTCCCGGACGAAATCCCCCCCGGCCAGCCCCGCCGCGGCGTCCACCACCTCCCGCGTCGCGCGCGCGACCTTGGCATCCATGCCGCGCACGGCGCGGGGCGTGAACCAGCCGCTGGCGACGCGCCGATAGCGGGCGTGATCGGGTGGGTCCATGTTGAGGAGGTGGCGGATGGTACCCTCGGGCGGTGGTGGGATGTCCGCGGGGAACACAGCGAGCCGCGGCGCGTTCAGGAAGCGGGTCGGCTGCTTCGAGACCTCGATGATGTCGGCGTGCTTGGTGACTGCCCAGAAGGGGTCGAAGTTCGGCCGCTCGTACCAGAAAACCGGGGCGTGCCGGCGGAGCCAGGTCCACTCGGCGTGTGGATAGCCGTGCTGCTGATAGTGCGCGGGCGACACGATGTCGAGCGCGCTCGGGTCCGATGGGCTGGCGATTGTGCTCATGGGCGACCTCCTCGTCGTGCCGACGCTACCGCGATCGCCGGTGTCCTGTCATCGGCGACGCTTGCCTGGGTTCCCACCTGCTTCGCCACGGCGAGCCGCGGCTTTTGCTGGAGCGGCCATGGCGCGACATGGAGCGCGCCCATGACCACGCCCCGGTCGCTCATCCTGGCCCGTATCCTCAACTTGGGGCCCGTCACCCTGGCCTTCCCCGTCGGCTCCTCCGATGAGTATCTCGCGAACGCGGGCCGATACACGCGAGCGCTGGTGGACGGCACCTACGATCCGTTGCTGCCGCCGTGACGCTCAGCCGCGGGCTCGGTGGCATCCGCCCGCGGGCACAGCGTGACCCACGACCGCAGGTGGGCGGCAGAGGGTGGCGTTCGGTAGGCACGGGGCGGCGTCGTATCTCTCACTCTCCGGAGGTGCTACCTAGGGTTTCCGATGCGAACCTCCACCCGCCTCGCCGGCATCGTGCTGCAGGACTGGCAGGGCAGGCCGGTCCGGCTGGGGAGCCTGTGGCGGGACCACGCCGTGGTCCTGGCCTTCGTGCGCCATTTCGGCTGACTGTTCTGCCGCGAGCACGTCGCGCAGTTGCGCGACCGGATCGACGATATCCGCACCCGCGGGGCGGAGCTGGTCGTCATCGGCAACGGCGCGGCGAACTTCGCCGCGGCCTTCCGCGAGGAGATGGGGCTCGACTGCCTCCTGCTGATCGACCCGGAGCTGCGGGCCTACCGCGCCGCCGGGCTCCGGCGGGGACGGGTCGAGGTGCTGTCGCCGCGGCTCCCGCTGAACGCCGTGCGCGCACTCGGCCGCGGCTTCCGGCAGCAGGGCGTCCAGGGCGATCCCTGGCAGCTCGGAGGCGTGTTCGTGATCCGACCCGACGGTGACCTGGCCTACCGGCACCTGAGCCGCGAGGCCGGCGACCACGAGCCAGTCGGCGACGTGATCGCCGCACTCGCGCCGGAGGCGCCGGCGGTCGTCGAGGGCACCGGCGGCGCGTGGTCCGGCATCGGCCCGACGGTCGGGCGGGCGCTGGGCCTGCTCGTCGACCCCACCATCGTGCTCTCGTTCGACCGCACCGGGTTCGCCGTCCACTCCCTCGGGTTCGATCCGCGCGACCTCGACGTCGACCTCGCCGGCCGCCGTTGTCTCGTCACGGGCGCCAACTCCGGCATCGGCTTCGAGACCGCGTTGGCGCTCGCCGACCTCGGCGCGGACGTAGTGCTGCTGTGCCGCGACCCGGCGCGCGGCGAGGCGGCCGCGGCGCGTGTGCGCGAGGAGACCGGGAATCGCCGCGCCACGCTCGAGGTGCTCGACGTTTCCAGCCTGGCGGCGGTGCGCGCGGCCGGCGCGCGGCTCGCCGCCGGCCCGGTCGACGTTCTCGTGCACAACGCGGGCGTGCTGCCGGACCGGCGGGTCGAGACCGCCGACGGACTCGAGCTGACGCTCGCAACCCACGTCGTCGGCCCGCATCTCCTGACGCGCCTACTGCGGCCGGCGCTCGAGCGCTCTCCCGACGGGCGCGTGATCTGGGTGTCGTCCGGCGGGATGTACACGAAGCGGCTCGATCTGGCCGATCCGAACTGGACCGCGCGGCCATACGACGGCGTCGCAGCGTACGCCGAGACCAAGCGCATGCAGGTGGTGCTGGCCGAACTCTGGGCGGACCGCCTGCGCGGCTCGTCCGTGGCGGTGCACGCGATGCATCCCGGCTGGGCCGACACGCCCGCGGTGCGCACGTCGCTGCCCGGGTTCCACCGCGTCATGCGCGCCGTGCTCCGCACCCCGGCGCAGGGCGCCGACACCGCGGTCTGGCTCGCCGCCGCGCCGCGTGGCCGCGCGCCCACCGGCCGATTCTGGTTCGACCGCGCGGCGCGCCGAACCCACCTGCTCCCCTTCACCCGCGAGTCCGACGCCGATCGCCACCGGCTATGGGCGCTCTGCGAGGCGTGGGCGGACCGCACGTCATCTTGAGGAGGCAATCGACCGGCGAGCTGCGTCGAGTCGTGGACCACCCGCCAGACCCGCCGGCGCGCGCAGATGCGCTCTCCGCCTTCTCTCCGTGAACACCTGCCAACGGCAGGCTACGGGGCCGACCTTGCAGTCCCCCGGTTCCTCCAGATTCTCGCCGGTTATGGGCGGGCGTGGTCGGCTGTCGCTCCCCGTTGATCGGATCGCACTCTAGAGGTCGGGGGTTCGAGCCCCCCGGCTCCATTCGCGATTCCGCACGGTTAGCGTGCTCCCGGCTCGGCCGCGAGATCGTCGGAGGTTGCGGGTGGTTGCGGCCGCGGCGTGATGCGGCAGAAGATCCCCGAGCAGCTCGAGCTGCTCGACGAGCCGCCGCCCTGCGCCACTGGCAAGGTGCGCAAGGACCTCCTCCGCCAGCGCCTCCGCGGCTGAGGTCGCCGCAGGGCACGAGTGTCGCGAAAGACGGCACCTTCTGCGGCGCGCCCCAGGACCACGCCCTCACGCGCGGACCTCATGATCGAGCCTGTCCCGGGCACGTGGTCGTAGCGGGAGGGACCGATGAGCCGATGGCGTGAGAGCTGCCTCAGCGAAACCGCGGCAGCACCTGCGTGCCGAAGCGGCGCAGGGACGCCTCGACGACCTCGAGCGGCGGCTTGCCGAAGTTCATGAGGCAGGCGAGATGCCCGACCCCGAGCGCTTCGTAGCACCGGATCTGCTCGACGCACTCCGACGGCTCCCCGATCACGAAGTGCGCGCGCGCGGTCTCCTCCCAGACACGCTCCCCGGACCCGAGGCGGCGCACGTCGGCGTGACCCCAGCGGTCGTAGAAGGCGAGGAAGCTCTCGGCGAAGGCGCGGACCGCCGCCGCACGCTCGGCGCGGCTGCCGACCACGTGCACGACGCGGTTCAACGCCAGGGGGCAGCGGGCGGACGGCTTCCGCCCGGCCGCCTGCAGCGCCCCCTGGTAGACCGGGATGCGTTCGCGAATCTCCTCGAGGGTGGAGCCGGCGCTCAGGACGTAGCCGTCGCCGAGGCGGGCAGCGCGGCGGATCGCCCCGTCGGCGAGCGCCCCGACGTAGATCGGGGGCGCGGGTTGCTGGAGCGGGCGCGGGAAGATGACGTACCCGTCGAGCCGCGCCTGTGCGGTTTCGAGCCGCACGGGCTCGCCGCTCCAGACGGCACGAATGAGACCGAGGCCCTCCTCCATGCGCCGTCCGCGTTCCGTCGGGGCGACCCCGAATGCCGCCAGCTCGTCGTTCGCGTAGCCCGCGGCCACTCCGAGGATAAGGCGGCCGCCGGATAGCACGTCGACCATGGCGCCCTGCTCGGCGACGCGCAGCGGGTGCCACTGCGGCAGCAGCAGCATGTTCGTCCCGAGCCGCGCCGTCCGCGTGCGGGGCGCCAGCACCGCCAGCGCCATCAACGGATCGGGGTACATCATCGCCTGCGAGTGATGCTCGTGCGCCCACAGCACGTCGAAGCCGAGCGACTCGGCCAGGCTCGCCTGCGCGATCATGGCGTCGAATCTCGGCTCGGACTGCACCGGGGCGAAGCCGAACTCCATGCGTCGATGGTACCTTGCCGGGGCGGGCCGCGGAACCTGCGGGCGCAACCTTGCCGGTCGGCGAGCGCCCGGGGAGGTGGGTCAGGCGCCGAGCGCCGCGAGATCCGCGGCGATGCCCGCGGCGATCGTCTCGGGGTCGGCGACGGCCACGGCGTCGGCGCACAAGCCGAAGCTCAGCTCGTCGGCCAGCGAGATGGCGGCCACGCGCAGCGCGTGCCGGTCGCCGATCTCTGCCAGCGCCCACAGCTCGGGCACGGCGCCACCCATCACGGTCACCGGCGTGCGCGGCCCGGGGACGTTCGACACGTTGACCGCGAACACGCGCGGGCTCTCCGTCCAGGCGGCAAGCGCCTGCGCGGCCAGCCCCGCGACCCGGCGCAGGTTCCGAAAGAGGTGGTCGAGTGATTGAGCATCGTGCCGGGTCTTCAGCTCCCGCGTCCGCGACGCGATGGCGCGCAGCCGCGCCGCCGGGTCGGGCTCGTCCGTGCCGAGGTCGAGGATCATGAACGAGTCGTGGTTGCCGAGCGCGTCGGAGCGCTCGTGCGCGGCGTGCAGGCTGACGGGCACCTTGACGCGGATACCCTGCAGCGGGCCGCCGTGGCGCTCGAGCCAGCAGCGGAGCCCGCCAGCGACCGCGCACAGGACCACGTCGTTCACGGTGGCGCCGCCCCCGACCGTCTTGCCGACGTGCTTCATCGCCTCGAGGCTCGCCTGCGCGATGGCCACGCGGCGCAGCGGCGAGGGATGGCGGTCGAGCGGCGTGTCCATGCCGGTCGGCATCAGCTCGCGGCGGACGACACCGCGGAGGTCGAGCGCCGCGTCCGCAGTCGCCTGCACCCGTGGCGGCGGGGGCAGGGCGGGTGAGGGCGCGACGGGATCCCACAGAACCGCGGACAAAGCCCGCACCGCCGAGGCGCCGTCCACCATGCAATGGTGCAGCAGCGCCACCAGCGCGAGCCGCTCGTCCTCGAGATCGACGACGTGGATCGACCAGAGCGGACGGGCGCGGTCGAGGCGAGTCGTCATCAGCGCGGCGACGGCGTCGAGCAGCTCGGACCTGCTGGCCGGGCGCCTCTGCGCCCAACGCCGCACGTGGTTGCGGATGTCGAACCGCAGGTCCGGCACCCACGTCGGTTGCCCCGAGTCGTCCGACAGCCGCGCCGTCATCCGCGGGACGCGCGCGAGCCGGCTGACGAGATGGTCGCGCAGCGTGTCCAGGGTGATTCCGCCGCCCCCCGGGGCCTGGTCCACCGTCAGGACTTTGCAGCAATGCCCGGCGATCGTGGGCGACTCGAGGCGGAGGATGGCGAGGTCTTCGGGACCGAGGGCGTCACGGCGCGAATCCACCAATGCATTGTGGGCGAGGACCGCGGCCGGGTCGAGCAGGGAGGGCGGCTGGACCTCGACGCGGGCCGCGGGGCACCAGGGAATTGCCTTGTGTTTTTTACCGACCAGGCGGTAGAAAATATCCGTGACCTACATCACCTCCGTGGGCGCGACCGCGAAGTCTCTGGAGACGCGCCAGCGTATTCTGCGTGCGGCAGAGACGCTCTTCGCCCGCCACGGGTACGAGGGCACGCGCGTCGAGCAGATCGCCCAGCAGGCGGGCATCCGCCGTGCTTCGATCTTCTATTACTTCCCGGACAAGACCGCGATCTATGAGGCAACGCTGCAGAACCTCTCCGAGCCACTGGTCGAGCGCATCGCCGCCGTGGTCGCGTCTGGAACGGAGATCGACCGGATCGAAGCCGGGATCGCCGCCTACTTCGACTTCCTCGTCGAGCACCCTGGCTTCGCCCGCATCCTGCTGCGTGAGCTGGCGAACTACGGGATCGCGGACCCCGCGCCGCTCACGCGCCAGCTTGCGCCCCTCATCGACGGGGTCGTGCAGCTCCTCCACGAGGCGGCGGCAGCAGGCATCTGCAATCCCATCGATCCCCATCACCTGATGGCGGCGGTGACCGGTGCCACGCTGTTCTTCATGGCGGCGGCTCCGCTCTTCGGTACGGCACAGGCCGTCGAGGAGATGGATCCCCGACAGCAAGCGCGGCATCGTGCGGCCGTGCTCGAACTCGTGCGCCGCCTCGTTGACGCGAAAGGAGCCCCATGAGCCACCGATACCGCGCAACCGTCCTCGTGCTCGCGGCGCTGATGGGGCCGCTCGCCAGCGCCGTATGGGCCCAACCGGCGCCGGGGACGATCCTCGGCCCCGATACGTGGCGGCAGGCCGAAGGCCTGCTGCCGCCCGAGATACTGCGGCACTACGAGTCGGGCGGGTACGTGAACCCGATCCTCGCGTGGCCTTCCGAGCGATTCAACTGGCCCCCGGACTTCCAGGCGGCGAGCAAGGCCAACGCGGGGCGGTACGAGATCGACGCGCAAGGCGCGATCGTCGAGAAGAAAACCGGCCGGCAACCCGAGCTGGTGTTCGGCTTCCCCTTCCCGATCATCGACCCGAAGGATCCGCAGGCCGGCGCCAAGATCATGTGGAACCACCTCTACCGCACGTACTACTTCGGCAATCTGCGCGCCGAGTCACAGCTCAACATGCTGAGCACGACCGGCCTGACTCGGCGGCTCGATGTCGACGTCCTCTTCATGTACTACGACGGCGTTCCCGAAGAGGAGCGCGTCCCGAACCCGCTAAACTTCCTCTACCAGAACCTCGTCATCGTGAAGAATCCGGCCGACGTGCACGGGACCGCGGCGCTGACGTGGCGGTACCGGGATCCGGTGAAACGCGACTCGGCCTGGACCTACGTGCCCGCGCTCCGGCGCGTGCGCGCGGTCAGCCCTGCCAACCGCTCGGACGGCTTCCTCGGGTCCGACCAGTCCCAGGACGACGGCCCGTTTTTCGACGGCAAGCCGGAGGACTTCACGTGGAAGCTGGTGCGCGAGGTCGATCAGCTGCGCATCGTCGACCCGCTCAACCTGGCCGGCAAGTCGGCCGCCCAGTGGCACGACAAAGATGGGGGATTCTGGCGGGTCAACTGGCCGGACATCCCGTTCCTCGGATACATGGATCCGAAGTGGAAAGGCCTCGCGTGGGCACCTGCGGCAGGTGGTCTCGCGAAGCGCCGCTTCTACGTCGTCGAAGCGGTGCCCAACGACCGGTACTACCTCTTCGGCAAGGTCGAGTTCTACATCGACACGATCACCTACCAGGGCGCCTGGAGCCGCAAGTACGACTGGAAGGGCGAGCTGCTGCAGTGCTTCCAGGTCATGGGCTGGGACAACCACGTCTTCACGCGTCCGAACGGCAAGCGGGACTGGGGGCCTGGGTCCAATCAGGCGTTCCAGGCGGTCGAGAACGTGAAGCTGAAGCGCGCGACCGTCGCGGGCATCAAGTCGTCGCCGACCTCGAACTTCGACAGCAAGATCAAGTTCAAGCCGGACACCTTTTCCCAAGACGCCCTCGCCCGCTGGGGGAAGTGACGTGGAGCCGGCTCCTCCCCGCGTGCGGGGCCGCCCCCTGCTCGGATCGGCGCTCGACCTGTTCCGCGACCCGATCCGCTTCCTGCTGACCCAGCGGCAGCGGCACGGTCCGGTGTTTCGGGTGCGGGCCCTTCACCTCGACTACGTGGTGCTGTGCGGCCGTGAGGCCAACGAGTTCGTGCACGATATCGGCAAGGACTGCTTCTCGTCGCAGCGGTTCTGGCGGCCGTTCCTCGAGGAGATCGAGGCGCCGCACTCGATCGTCGCACTCGACGGCGATGATCATGCGGCCCTCCGCAGGCTTTTCGCTCCCCAGATGTCGAAGCGCGCCGCCGAGCTGGCCGTAGGCGATCTGGTCCGGATCACCCGCGAAGCCTTCGAGGAACACACCCCAGGGTCGGTGATCCCGTTCGTCAGGGCCGCGCAGCGCCTGGTCTCACGCCAGGTCGGCTACCTGCTCACGGGCAGGGTCCCGACGCCCAAGGAGCACACCGCGATACTCGAGTACCTGAACGCCGTGTCCGTGAACCTCTCTCTCCGGCGACTGCCCCGAGCGGTGCTCGCCTTCGGCGGGCGGCGGTTGCGCCAGGCCAAGCGAACGACCTTCGCGGTGGCGGACGACGTGATGGCGCAGAGCGAGCGCAGCACCGGGGACGGCGCGAGCTTCGTCGCGGACATCCGGGCCGCGGCGGCGGCGCTACCGCACCTGTTCACGCCAGGCGACCTGCGGGCCGCCGGGATCCTGCCGTTCTTCGCCGGGGTCGACACCGTCGGGCAGACCCTCTCGTTCGCGCTGTGGGAAGTGCTGCGCCGGCCCGACCTCCTAGCCCGCGTGCGGCGCGAGGTCGATCCGGTCTTCGAGAAGGACGGGCTCGGGCGCGCTGCCCTGCGCACGATGGAATGCGTGCAGGGCGTCGTGTTCGAAACACTCCGTCTTCACCCGACCGCCTTCGGGATCAGCCGGACGGCGCGTCGCGACTTCACGTTCGCCGGCCGACGGGTGCGCCGCGGCCAGGACATCCTGGCGTTCACCACGGCCTGCCACTTCCTGCCGGAGTATTTTCCCGATCCCGGGACGTTCGACGTCGATCGCTACCACGCGCCGCGCAACGAGCACCGAGACCCCAACGTCTTTGCGCCGTTCGGCCGGGGGCCGCACGCGTGCCTCGGGGCCAGCTTCAGCCTGGTTCAGCTCGCGATGACGCTCGCCACGCTGCTTCACCACTACGACCTCGAGCTGGTCGAACCCGAGCGCGAGTACGAGCCCGTGTTGATGCCGACCCCGTCGCTCGGCGACGCCTTCGCCGTCCGTTACACCGGAGCGCGGCGGCCACCCGGGCCAACCCACGTCCCGCCCGGGTAGGTCCCATGCTTCGCGCCGCCTCCGTCGTGTCCGCGCTCCGGGTCGGTCACGTCGCGCACGAACGGCGCGGTGAGCGCGCCTCGAACATCCCGGCGACAGTGCGTCGCGAGTGCGGCCAGTCGCACCGGTGGTGCGGGTGGTCCGTCGACCACGTGACGTTCTCGACGCCGACCGCGTGGCGGTTCTTCACGCCGTAGTGATCGATGACGAAGGTGAAGCGCCAGTTGGTCTTCACGTAGCTGCTCGGAATGCGGTCGAGCTTCACCTTGGCCCAGCGGCGGTTGCGGTCGTAGCGGTCGTCCATCTGCGCCAAAGAACACGACAGCATCGACGAAACTTCGAACACACGAGTTTCCCCTTGACCGTCTCGCGAGGCGGGGTGTACCCAAATGTCAGCGACACAAAAAGGAGGCTACGCAATGCGTATGGCACGAAGCCTGGTCGCGGTGTCCCTGCTGGCGGCCACGTCCGCGTTCGCCGGCCCGGTCACCCAGAACACCTTCGACAAGCTCT
The DNA here is from genome assembly GCA_963851365.1 of uncultured delta proteobacterium. Taxonomy (GTDB): domain Bacteria; phylum Desulfobacterota; class Binatia; order DP-6; family DP-6; genus CAVQLX01. Next base: position 246,040 of record CAWKPA010000010.1, read on the forward strand.
GGGGCAAGTACGCCGTTGGATTCTTCGAAAAGCCCAAGATGGGCTGCGTCTGCTTCGACGGTACCAACAATTACCGGTTGGGGACCATGGTGAGATTCGGGGTGAGCGCCGCGTGCTACCTGCCCGGATTCAACTCGGATGGCGAACTCACCACGCAGAGTGGCTGCAACGGCAGCTTCGCGCCGCTGACGCGCTGATCGCCCCTCTGGCGGGCGGGCGCTGCCGCGCCGATCCCCGGGCATGAAGGGGGCGACCATGGGGCGCTTCGACGGCAGAACGGTCATCGTCACCGGCGGCGGGGGCGGCATCGGTGGCGCGATCTGCCGCCGCTTCGCCCAGGAAGGTGCGCGTGTCGCGGTGTTCGACGTGAACGCCGAGGCTGCAACCCGCGTCGCCGAGGCGATCCGTGCCGCCGGGGGGCGAGCCGACGCCTTCGAATGCGACATCACCCGCCGGCCCAGCGTCGACGCGGCGGTGGCCGCGTCCGATGTCGCCCTCGGACCCGTCGCGGTGCTGATCAACAACGCGGGCTGGGACGTGTTTCGCCCCTTCGTCGAGACCGATCCGACGCAATGGGAGCGGCTCATCGCGACCAACCTCACCGGCGCCCTGCACATGCACCACGCCGTGCTGCCGGGCATGGTGGCGCGCCGGGCCGGTCGGATCGTCAACATCGCCTCCGACGCGGCGCGGGTGGGCTCCTCGGGCGAGGCGGTCTACGCCGCCTGCAAGGGCGGACTCGTCGCGCTCTCGAAGACACTGGCCCGCGAGCATGCGCGCCACGGCATCACGGTGAACGTCGTCTGCCCCGGGCCCACCGACACCGCGCTCTTCGCGGAGTATGCGCGCGGGGCCGGGAACCCCGGGAAGCTGCTCGAGGCGTTCACGCGCGCGATCCCGCTCGGTCGGATCGGCCAGCCCGAAGACCTCCCCGGCGCCGTCCTCTTCTTCGCGAGCGACGACGCGGCCTACGTGACGGGGCAGGTGCTCAGCGTCTCGGGCGGCCTCACCATGGTGGGCTGACCCACCCGAGGGAACGGACATGCACTTCGAGGATCTGTTGTACGACGTTCGCAACGGCGTCGCCTGGATCACCATCAACCGACCGGACAAGCTGAACGCCTTCCGGGGCGTCACCTGCGACGAGCTCATCACGGCCTTCCACACGGCCGGGTACGATGCGAGCATCGGCGCCATCGTGTTGGCCGGCGCCGGCGAGCGCGCGTTCTGCACCGGCGGCGATCAGTCGGCGCACGACGGCGGCGCGTACGACGGTCGCGGGACCATCGGGCTGCCGATCGAGGAGCTGCACGACGCCATCCGCAACGTGCCCAAGCCCGTGATCGCACGCGTCCAGGGCTACGCCATCGGCGGCGGCAACGTGCTGGCCACGATCTGCGACCTCACCATCTGCTCCGACAAGGCCGTCTTCGGCCAGGTGGGCCCGAAGATGGGCTCCGTCGACCCCGGCTACGGCACCGCCTATCTCGCGCGGGTGGTGGGCGAGAAGAAGGCGCGGGAGATGTGGTACCTGTGCCGCCGCTACACGGGCGCCGAGGCGGTGGCGATGGGTCTGGCCAACGCTTGCGTCCCGCACGACCGGCTCGACGCCGAGGTGCAGCAATGGGGCGAGCAACTGTGCGAGCGGAGCCCCACGGCGCTGGCCATCGCCAAGCGCAGCTTCAACATGGACACCGCCCACCACGCCGGTATCGCCGGCATGGGACTGTACGCGCTGAAGCTCTTCTACGACACGGCCGAGTCCAAGGAGGGCGTGGCCGCGTTGAAAGAGAAGCGCGCGCCGGACTTCCGCAAGTTCACGAAGTAGCCGCGCCGGTCCGCCGCCGTGCGGATGCGCCCGACCCCCGCTACTGGTAGGCCCCGATGCTCCACCGCCCGGCGGGTCGCGGCGCGCACGACGAGACGGACGAGAGGTCGCACAGGTAGTCGTACGCGGACGGCGCCCAGCCGACGCCGCCGAGATCGGCCCCCGCCTGGCGCACCGGGCTCGAGCTTCGCAGGCGCAGATCGCTGAAGGGCAGCACGAACTGCGGGTCGACGGCCAGCGAGTGCGCTTCGTTGTCCGCGCCGGCCGTCGCCTGCACGAGACCGCGGAAGTCGGCGTAGCTCGTCCGGTAGCTCGCGCCGACGAGCCAGGCGACGCCGGCGCCGCTCCAGTTGTTGTAGTCGATGTCGGTGTTGGCGAGCGACTCCGCGGAGATCTGGAACACGGAGCTCCCCGTCGCCGAGGCGGTCGCGCGATGGAAGATGTTGTTCTTGACGACGGCGCGCACCGACGGCGAGGCCCAGGAGCCCAGCACCGTGACGGGGACCCAGGAATCCCGCCCCGAGAGGTGGTCCGCATCGCCGGGGATGATGAAGGTGTTGTTTACGATCTGGTGGGGCGTGGCCGGCGGATAGGGACTGGGCCGCTCCAGGTCGTTGAAGAGCAGCGCCTGCGCGTACATGTTCACGAACACGTTGTTGCGCACGATGTTGCCGTTCCGGTTCGGGTCCGTGCTGCGTGTCCGCATCGTCACGCCGAAGTTGCCGGCGTACCCGCTGCACCGACCGGGCTCGCCGACGCAGTAGTCGACCGGCAGGGGCGGGTGGAACCCAGCCATCTGCACGCCGTCCAGGTACCAGGGGTTCGCGTCGGCGTATTGCAACAGGGCGAAATCGACGAGGTTGTTCTCGAAGAGGTTGCCGGTGTTGTGCGGGTGTTCGTGAAGGGAGACCAGGCCTACGTCGTGGAACCAGCAGTTGCGCACCACGTTGTTGGGCGTGTTGAGGATCATGGCGCCCGAGGTCACGCCGCCGCCGCCGAGCGGGCTCCAGTGGGTGGCATACGTGGCGCTCCACTTCGGGCGATGGTTGGGCGGGGGCCACATCTTGCTGACCTGATCGGTGTTGGCGTTGCCCGTGCCGGACGTGCTCGACGAGCCGTTGGGGACGGACCACGGGCCGTCGGCGAACTCGACGTGCTCGAACACGAGGCGGTAGAAGCGATCGAGCGCGCCGCTGTTGGAATGGACCATCTCGTTGCCCTGGCTGCCGTGGATCTTGCCGTGGCGGAACGTGATGTCGTGGACGACGTTCCGCGGGCCGTAGCTCGAGTTGCTGGCGATCGGGTTGATCAGATACGTGTCGCCGCCGATCAGCCGCGGAAACGTCGAACCGGAGCCGTTGTCGTGCATGGCCGTGGCGCGCGAGTTGTAGGCGACGTCGAAGTCCTCGAACGACACGTGGTGCGCGTTGCCCAGCCGGATGATGCCCGTCGTCGCCCACCAGAAGTAGAAGGTGCGTCCCGAGTCGACGCCGGCGACGTGATTGGTGAAACGAAGGTGCGCGGTCGGCGCGGTCGAGCCGTTGCCCTGCGTCAGCACGTACTTGGCGTTCGGCAACTCGACGGCGCCGTACTGCGCGTTTCCCACGGCGTCGGGCGGCGCGCCCGACGCCGTCTGCACGTAGCCGCGCGGGTTGCCGCACGTCCCGGTGCCGGCGCCCGTGCAGCAGAACCAGGGGACTTTGGCCGCCGTGCACCGCTGCGTCATGACCGGGTAGGGCCAGTATTGGTCCCGACCCGCCGTGAAGCTCGGCACCGTGGGCGGAGCCCCCGGCAGCGGCTCGTCCGAGTAGAGGATTTCGTAGATCTTCGGAGCGCCGCCCACCGGGGCGAGCGCGGGCTGGAACGCCACCCCGGGTCCCTCGATGCCGCCTTCCCAGGCATTCGCCTGACTCTCGCCGAGAACCGTGTAGAACACGTTCGGCAGCGTGTCGCAGGTGCCGCCATCCGGGCAGTCGCCGTCCGTCTCGCAGACCGCGCCGGACAGGGCGCCGGCGGCGCATTGCTTGGCGGGCAGCCAGGGCGAGTTCCCGCATTGGCCCGCGGCGCTCGAGCCGTGGATCTCGACGTCGCCAGGCACGCTCGTGTCCACGGAGATGGTGATGGGCGCGCGCGGCGTCCCCCCGGGACCCTTGAGGCTCTGCCAGTAGTCCTGACCCTCGCAGGCCGCGTAGCGTCCAGGACGGACGAGCACCCGATCGCCGGGCGCGATGGTGCCGGCATTGAGCGCCAGGACGACCCTGCCCCAGGTGCCCCACGGCGCGCCGGCGTGGCCGCTGCCCGCGTCGTTCCCGGTCCGGCCGTCGACGATCCAGGTGCGTCCCGGTGGATCGCAGTCGGCCGGGCAGACCTCGTAACTTTCGGCCGGATCGCACATCCCGTTGCCGCAGCCGAGCGCAGGCGCGGGGCAGTCGACGGGACAGCTCGCGTCGCTCTCCGTCGCATCGCACACGCCGTTGCCACACGCCGGCGGAGCGGGTGGCGGCGCAGGCGACGCTGGCTGCGGAGCGGAAGCGCAGTCGACCCGACAGGAGGCATCGCTCTCCGGCCCGTTGCACACGCCCTCGGCACACGCCGACTGGGCCGCCGAGAATCGACGGCGCTTGCGACCCTTTGCCTTGAGGGTTCCTCGCATCGAGGCGCACCCGGCGTCGATCCGCGCCACGAGCCTGACGCGGCGAAGGTCGCCGCAGGTCTGCCAGCGGGCCCGCACGATCGTCCGCCGCGTTCGCCGCACCACTTTCGCCGCCGTGGACGGACACCCGCTGGCGATCCCGACGCGACCTGCGCCCAGCTCGATCACGTCATGGTCTCGCGCCATGGGGCCGTCGACCAGCGCGCCGCCGGCCACGGCCCAGCGTCCCTCCCCGCACTCCGGGACCGCGGCGCGGGTGCCGAGGGGCGCCCCGGCGAGCAGCGCCACGAGGGCGGGTAGCCCCACGCGGCGGAGAAGGTCTCTGTGGTTCGAAGTTCGGCGCACGATGAACGATGCGGGGCCCGGGCCGGCGCAACGGGGCGCGTGGCCCGCGGGCTCGCCCCTTCTAGCATGTCGAGCGGCCCGCGCAGAGCGGCCCACGCGCCGAGACGCGAATGGACCGCGTTCGCCGTCAACGCGGCATCGAATGCGCCGCGGCCGGCACCACGGCCGCGGACCGCCCGCGATCCCACGCGGCTCGACGGTCCGGGCCCCGGACAGCGAGTCTTCGCCGAATCGGCGCTCGCGCGAGACGCAGCGGTCCGCTTCGAGCGCAGCGGGACCGGATCACGGCTTCACGAAGGCGAGGACGAACCGGTCGCTCGTGCCGCGGCGACCCCCCGCCGCGCGCGGGGCCGCGTTCCAGTCGCGCGGGTCGGTGGGATTCCGCAGGAAGTCGGCCGAGCGCACGAGCCGGAAGCCCGCGCGCTCGATCTCGTCGCGCACCACCTGTTCCTCGATCCGATGCAGCGTCTGGACCTCGCGCGTGCCGGAGCCCTGCCGCCCACTGTGATCGACGACGACGTACAGCCCGCCCGGCCGCAAGTGCGCGAACACCGCTCGGTTCATGCGCTCGCGGTCGGTCCCGAACCAGAAGAGGTCGTGGTAGAAGAGGACGATCACCACGGCGTCGAGGTTGCGGGCCTCCGCCGGCAGCGGCGCTTCCAACTCGCGGTCCACCCGCACCACTCGCCGCATGGCTGGCCGGGTGAGGCGGGCGCTCCATGGCCGTTCGGCGAAACGCTCGCGCACGAAGCGGTTGTTCTGGCCGTAGACGCGGCCGGTGGGACCGACGGCGCGTGCGAGCAGCTCGGTGGTGTAGCCGCCCCCTGCCGCCAGCTCCGCGACCGTCCAACCCGGCTGGACACCGATGAAGGCAAGCAAGGCGGCAGGCTGGCGGCCGCCGTCGAGCGCGCGATCCTCGGGCGTGCGATCCGCCGCGGCGACGATCGCGTCGTAGGCGGTCGTCGTGGCAGGGACGACGGCGGACGGGCCGGCAGGCCGGCAGGCGGTCGTCGCGACGAGCAGCGCCCAGAGGACGATCCACGTCGCGCGCCCCCGCGGACCCGGCCCTCGGCGCCATGGGTTGCGGATACTTGCTCGAGCGCCGACGGCGGGGGCCACGGCGGGAGCGTGCCCGTGGTCCGCGAACAAGGCAACCAAAGGGGTTGACCCCCAGCGGTCGACTTTGCGAAGGATGTCGGTGTCCCGCATCGGTCGGCGGCCATCATCCCACCCTGGAGGACTCCATGCCCCGCTCTTGCGCCCGCGGCGGAACCCGATCCGCCCTCCTGGTCCTCGCATTCGCCCTGCTCGGTCCAGGTGAGATCGGGGCGGCAACCTTCCCGGTCGCCGATGCGGCGGGGTTGATTGCGGCGATTGCCGACGCCAACACCACGCCGGAAGACGACAGCATCGACCTCACCGGCGACGTGACGCTGTCGGCGGTCGACAACACGACGAACGGCCCGAACGGCACGCCGCCGATCGTGACCCCGGTCACCATTCGCGGGCATGGTTTCGCGATCTCGCGAGAGACCGGCGCGCCCGCGTTTCGCTTGCTCATCGTTCTGGGCGGGTTCTTCGGCGACGGCGCGCTCACGCTCGACGGGGTGCGGCTCACCGGCGGCGACGTCTCCGCGGTGCCGACGGATTGCTTCATCGACCTCGACGGTTGCGGCGGCGCGCTCCTGAGCCTGTTCGGCGACGTCACGGCGCGCAACGGGACGGTCTTCGCCGGGAACGCCGCCTTCGGCGGCGGTGCCTTCTTCAACGCCGGCGGGAACGCGACCCTCGCGAATCCGACGTTCCTGGCGAACACCGCCGAGCGCGGCGGGGCGCTCTACAACACGGGCGGCCTGATTGGCGATCCGGCCACGATACTGGTGCGCGCAGGGCGCTTCGAAGCCAACGCATCGACGCTGGACGGTGGCGCCATCCACAACCAGGCCGAGCTCGACGTCGTCGATGCGGTCTTCGCCCTGAACCGTGTCACCGGCGTGCCGCCGTTCGGTGGCGGCGGAGGCGCGATCCACAACACCACCCTGAACGGGCAGGCGCGCGTCGCCGGCTCGAGCTTCACCGGGAACGAGGCTGTCCGGGGCGGGGCGCTCTCCAACTACAACGCGTCGGACCTGACGCTCGTGCAGTGCGAGGTGCGGGGCAACCGGACCAACAATTTCGGCGCCGGCGGGGGCATCTGGAGCGACAACAACACCAGCCTGGCGGTGCTGGGCAGCCGGGTCGTGGAGAACGAGGCCGTCACCTTCGGGGACGCTGGCGGCATCTACAGTGGCCAGAACAACGCGCTCACGCTCGTGAGCTCGGTCGTGTCGGACAATACGGCGGCCGACGACGGCGGCGGCGTCTACATGGACAGCGTCAACGAGGCCGTCGTCAGCACGATCGTGAACAGCCGGATCGATTCCAACGCGGCGGGCGGTGACGGCGGCGGCGTCTACAAGAACGGCGCCAGCCCGCTCTCGATCGTGGCGAGCTCGATCTCCGACAACGTGGGCCAGGGCCAGAACGGCGGCGGACTTGCCGTCGAAGGCGGGTCGCTGCTGCCGTCGGTGGGGGTCACCGTCAGCGACAGCACGATCGCCCGCAACCGGATGCTCACCGGCGACGGGGGCGGCATCTCGAACGAGGCCCAGGGGCGGCTGGCGATCCTCCGCAGCGCCATCGTCGACAACGAGGTGACCGGCGCGGGCGGCGTGAGCGGTCTTGGTGGCGGCATCTACAGCAACCAGACGAACAGCCGGGTGACGGTGGAGAACAGCACCATTTCCGGCAACCACGCCCAGAGCAACGGCGGCGGCACCTACAACAACAATGCGAGCCAGATGACCCTGACGCATACGACCATCACCGGCAACGTGGCCGACCTGCAGGGAGGCGGCGTGTATGCGCTCGCCACCACGAGCCTCCGGGGCGCGGTGATCGCGGGGAACACGGCGAACCATCCGGTGAACGCCCGGCAGCACAACTGTGGAGGGCTCCCCGCCCTGTTCAACGACCTGGGGGCCAATTTCACGAACGATGCCAACGCCATCTGCCCCGCCGGCTTCACCGTCAGCCCGAGCATCAACCTGGGCCCGCTGGCGGACAACGGCGGGCCGACGGCGACGCATGCCCTCCTCCCCGGCAGCGTCGCCATCGACGCCGTCCCGGGCTGCGGGCTGGCGACCGACCAACGCGGCGTGCCCCGCCCCGCGGCCTGCGACGCCGGGGCGTGGGATGGGGATGTCGTCGTGCCGCTCGTCGGGTTCGTGACGTCCGCCTCCACGGTGGACGAGTCGGCGGGAACGCCACACGCCGTGCAGGTGATCTTGAACAACGAGGCCGGCACCGTCGCGAGCGCCAGCGCGACCGTGCACGTCGCCATCGTCGGCACGGCGGCCAGCGGGATCGACTACGATCTCGCCGTATCACCGCCGCTCGTGTTCGCCGGGGCCACCTGGCCGCCGCCCGGCGACACGCGGACGCTCGTCGTGTCGTTCGAGCTCACCCCGGACGTCGCCGTCGAGCGCCCGGAGACCATCCGGCTCGAGCTGCGCGACGCGGGCATCACGGGCCCCGCCGACCTGGGCGCGATCGACGTCCATACGGTCACCGTGCTCGACGCCTGCCCGCCGTCGCCCGACCCGGCGTGTACGACCGGGTTCGCCAAGGGCACGGTCAAGATCGACGAAAAGAAGGCCGGCAAGGAGAAGCTCCTGGCCCAGCTCAAGAACGGACCCCTGCTCACCCAGCACGACTTCGGCGATCCGCTCTCGGCCGGCGGCACGAGCTACCGGCTGTGCCTCTACGACGACCCGACACAGCCGGTTGCCTCGATCACGATCGACCGGGCGGGCGACGAGTGCGGCGGCAAGCCCTGCTGGAAACCGATCGGCGGCGCGCCGCCCGACGGGAAGGGTTTTCTGCTGAAGGACAAGGCCGCGAGCGCCGGCGGCACGAAGCTGCTCAAGCTCGCGGGAGGGAAGGCGGGCAAGACGCAGGTCCGGCTGGTCGCGTCGAACCAATCGGGCGCGTTGCCCACCGGCGTCGCGGCAGCGCTCGCGTCGAGCTCGGGAGGCGTCACGGTCCAGCTCGCCACGTCGGACGCAGACTGCTTCTCGCGAACGTTCACGGAGGTGACGAAGCGGGCGCCCGATCGCTTCCAGGCGAAATGAGTCAGGGGGCGGCCGCGCCATCCGCGGCCGGTTGACCGACGCCCAGCTTGCTGGCACCGGGAGGTCCACGTCCAGGCGGAGGAGGTCAGCCATGCACCGCAGCGGGAAATCGTCCGATGCCCGTGCCACGCCGTGGCCCGTCCTGATCACCCTCGCGGGAATCGTCCTGCTCGGGCTCGCCGGGAACGCGCCCGCCCTGACCTTCACGGTGACCAGCACCGCCGGCACGCCCGATGCCGTGCCCGGCGACGGCATCTGCGACGACGGAACGGGCGCGTGCACGCTCTCGGCCGCGGTTCACGAAGCCAACGCCGACCAGAGCTGCCAGCCCACCACGGTCGACTTCACGGTCTCCGGGCGGATCGACGGCGACCTGCAGTACGTCTTCCCGCCGAGCAACCCGTGCCGCAATCCCACGCTGTCGATCATCGGCCCGGGACACGACGTCCTCACGCTCGGCGGCGACTTCTATGCCCAGGGCTACATCCCGGGTCCGCGCGAGATCTGCGGCCTCTGCGAAGTGGATGTGGCGGTCACGCTGCAGGGGCTGCGCATGGCCGGCAACCTGCATGTCGTGAACGGCGGCACGGCATCGCTCGCGGACGTGGTCGTGGCGGGCGAGATCCGGGCGGAGCGCGTCGGCCTGCTCGGCGTCGCGCGGTCCACCGTGGGCGACGTCTCGGTGGCCGAAGGCGGCGGGTGGGGCATCGTCGACAGCGCCGTGCGGAGCATCGGGAGCCATGACATGGCCGGCGCATCACTGATTCGATCGCGCGTGTCGGGCGGCGGCCTCTGGGTGAGCTCGTCACAGATCCAGCCGACCACGACCGACCTGTTCGTCCAGGATTCGATCATCGAGGACAGCGCGGGGGTGGGCGCGAGCGTGCCGGCCGGACGTTTCCGCCGCACCACCATCCGGGGCAACCGCGGCGGCGGGCTGCGCCACAGTCCCAACGCCGTCTCCGGCGGTCCACTCTGGGTCGAGGACTGCACGATCTCGGGCAACGCCACGCCGGACAGCGGTGGCGGCATCGCCGCGGCATACCTGCCGTTGACCATCGTCCGCTCGACCATCGTCGGGAACCGCGCCGACAGTGACGGCGACGGCGCCGGTGACGGGGGCGGCATCGACGCGACCGCCTTCGCACGCGTCGTCTCCGTGACCGCGTCCATCCTCGCCTCCAACTCGGACGCGGGCGGCGAAGCGCCCGACTGCGCCGGAGCCATCTCGGCGACCCGCAGCCTCGTCGGGTCGAGCACGGGCTGCTCGCTCGGCGACGCCACGGACAACCTCGTCGGCGTGGACCCGCTGCTCGGCGCGCTGGCCGACAACGGCGGCCCCACCCCGACCCACGCCCCGCTCTTCGGCAGTCCGGCCGTCGACGCGACCGGCGCGTGCAGCGGCACCGACCAGCGCGGCGTGCCTCGCCCGCAGGGGGCGGCCTGCGACGCAGGCGCCGTCGAGTCCACCTGCGGCAACGGCGTCGTCGACCGCGGGGAGGACTGCGACGACGGCACGCCGGGCGACGGCGACTGCTGCTCCACGAGCTGCCGATTCGACGTCGAGGGTGGCGCGTGCCCGGATGACGACGAGCCCTGCACGCTCGACCGCTGCGACGGAGCCGGCGTCTGCTCGCACCGCATCCCCACGAGCGCCGATTGCCATGAAAACGCACCGCGCGCTTCCAGCCTGGCCATCACGGATCCGGACGGTGACGGGTCCTACAGGCTCGCGTGGAACTGGAGGGGCGCTGGCAGTCGCACGGACCTCGGCGACCCGCACCACGCCTCCGCGCTCGCCCTGTGCCTCACGGATGGGGTCGGGAACCTGCACCTCGGCGCCACGATCCCCCCGGCGGGCATCTGCGCCGGGAAACCCTGCTGGCGCGCCACCGGCTCGGGCCTGGGCTACTCCTCGCCCGACCGGATGCCGGATGGCATCCGTCGCGTGACCCTGCGCGCAAGCGCGGAGGACGTCACGACGGTGCGCATCCGGGGGCGCGGCAGGAGGCTCGGCCTGCGGCGGACTCCGCTCACCTTGCCGGTGACCGCCGTGCTCGTCCGACGCGACGCACCCGCGTGCTGGGCCGCTCGGTTCACGCGGGCGTTGCGCAACGACGCGGCCGCATTCCGGAGCCGGGCGGAGTAGTCAGGGGCGGTTGTCACCGGCTCGGCGCTGGCTCCCTACGACCGCGTTCGCTCGAAGTACCGGCACATCCGCTTGAACGGGCTGCCGGGAATCTTGCCCAGCGAGAGCTTGGCGTCGATGCGATCGAGCCAGCGGTCGACACGCGCCTTTTCGTCGGCGGTGATGTCGCCGCCGGCCAGCGCGCTGGCCGCCGCGTCGCGGCTCTGCGTCGCCAGCTGGGCCAGCTGTACCCGGTCGCCGGCCACCGACGCCGGACACGCCCGCTGGTGCCGGCGCGCGTTCTTGGCCCGGTCGGCGCCGGCGCAGGCGGCGTCGCGCAGGAGCAGGTCGAGCCGCGTCGGCTTCCACTTCCGAATGCCGCCCACGAGCGGCTCGATGGGCCCGGGCAGCAGACCCTGGTCGACCAGACACTTCGTGAACGGCCGGCGGATCGGCGAGTTGCCGATGTAGAGCGCGCCATCGGGGCCGCTGCTCATCACGGCGACGGTTTCGTCGAGGCCGCCCGCGAAGTGACGCACCTGGCCCGTGAGGCGATCCAGGATGCCCATACCCGTGGTGATGGTGAGGCGCGTCGGACCCAGCAGGATGCCGGCGCCGGCCTGGAACGCGATGCCGTTCGCGCCGATGCCCGCCAGGTTCTGGTTGAAGACGAGTTGGCCAGGATTCAGGTCGAAGACGTCCAGGGCGGCGCTCCACGCGATCGACGCGGTCGCTCCGGCGTCGATCACTTGATGGATGGTCGTGGCGGTCGACGCGTACACCTCGCCGTTGTCGGCGGCGACGGCGATGGAGCCGGTGATCTGGCCGCCCACCGGCAGCGACCAGACGTCGTGGCAGGCGTCGTCGAGGGCGATCAGGTTGCCGACGTTGTCGCCGACATAGACGCGGGAGCCGTCGCGTCGCAGCGCGGGTGTCGACGCCGAGCCGCCAGCGAAGGAGCGATGGCACACCTCGGTGACGGTCCACAGCGGGCCGGTCGGCACCAGGTCGATACCGTACAGGGCCCCCAGCTGTGACACGCCGTCGACCGCGCCGTCCTCACCGTCGGGCGCTGTCGCAGCGACCCACAGCCGACCGGTCGGGGCAGCAATGGAGAAGTAGTTCGCCACCTCGACGCCGTTGCCGAGCAGCGTATCGACGATCTGGGAGATGGGCCGGCCGCCGGTGTCGGCGAACGCCTCCAACTCGGCTTGCGCGCAGGTCTGGACCGCGGGCGGCGCGGCCAGCGGGGGCCCGGGCGGGGACACGGCGCCCGGCAGCTGGAATGGCGCGGTCAGGATCGACGCCCCCGTCCGGCGGTCGAGCGCGTAGAGCCAGCCGTCGCCCGCAAGCCCGACGATGGCGTCCGCGCCCGGATGGTAGTTGACGCCGAACACGCCGACGGGGGCGCCGGGAAGCCCCGTCGCCACGTCCCACACGAGGCTGCCGTCCCGCCGCACCGCAAACGCCCGGTCGTACAGGCCGACGTAGACGATCGGCTCGCCGGGGTTGTCCGGGTCGTCGAGCACCAGCGGCGCGCCACTGCCGACCGGCGCGGGAGTCGTCCGCGGGACGCTCCAGCGGCGCGCGCCCGTCGTGGGATCCAGCGAGATCAGCGCGACGGGCTCATAGGGGAAGAGCGGGACGAAGTAGAGGTTGCCGGCGTCGTCGAACACCGGGCCCGTCGGGTTCCAGGTGGCGGGCTCGGCCACCCAGTCCGCCACGAAGGACGGTGCATAGGCCAACCCGACCTCGTCGGTGTTGACCTCGTCTCCGTGCAGGCTCCGCCACGTGGCGCGCGACGCCAGCGGCGCCCCGACGGGGTCGGGCGTGCGACAGCCGACCGGCGCCCACGCGGTCCGGGGAGCGGGCGGGAAGGGCTTGGGGGTTTGGGCCAGGGCGGTCGTGGCGACGAGGCAGAGCCCCACCAACGTGAAGCGCATGCGAGGGACGTACCACCGCGCCAAGCCGGGTGTCCACGCGGGCGTTCTTGCGACCGCGGTGCCACGACGCTACCCTTCCCGCCCGCCCCAGGGCAGCCCCGGGGACCAGCGAGGAGGAACGGCGATGTTCGATCGACTGAAGAACCTGATCGTCGGGTTCATGAGCCTGTTCATCCGCGGGCTCGAGGTCAGCAACCCCGAGGCGCTGCTGGAGGCGGAGCGGGAGCGGCTGCGCAAGGCGGTCGCGCTGTACAACCAGAACCTGGCCAAGCAGGCGGGCTTCGTCGAGCGCCTGCGGGCGCAGATCGCGGTGCTGAAGCGGCAGGTGTCCGAGCTGACCGCCTCGACCACGGCCAACCTGAAGGCGGGCAACCGCGAGGTGGCGGCCAATCTCGCCCTCGACCTGAAGCGGCTCAACGAGCAACTCCAGGAGAACATGCGGCAGGAGACGGAAGCCGAGGAGATGTACCAGAGCTATCTCCAGCAGCGCGACATCGTCATTCGCGAGGCGCAGGAGAAGCTTCAGTCGCTGGCCCGGCAGATCTCGCAGGTGGAGTTGAAGGAGGCGCAGGCCGAGCTGTCGCGCATCGCGACCAGCACGCCGATGAGCATCGGCGATGCCGGCGACACGCTGAAGCGGGTCGAAGAGGGGCTGCAGGAGCGCTACGAGAAGGCGGCCGGCACGGTGCGGGTCGCCAAGGACTCGGTCCTCGGCGAGGACCTCAAGATGAAGGACGCGGAACGCAAGGCGCTCGCCGAGCAGGCCCTCGCCGAATTCGCGTCCACCATGGGCATCCCGGCGGAGCCGGCGGGCGAGCGTCCCGCAGTGGTCGAGAAGACCATGGGCCCGGGGCAAAAGGCGTAGGGAGGACGAGGGATCATGGCCGATCAACAGACGCCGCAGGCCGGACTCACCGGACTCGGCAAGTTCGTCGTCTCGCTGCTGGTGCTCGGGCTGATCGGCGCGGGCGGCTGGTTGCTGCGCGAGCAGCTCTTCCCCCGCCCTGCCGATCCCGGCGTGGCCCGGAACCCGCCCGCCGCGGCCGACCAGACGAAACCGGCGCCGGCCCCCGCAGCCGCGCCCGCCGCGGAGAGCGCGGCGCCCGGCCCCGAAGCGAAGGACGCCGCCGGGATCACCACCGCCAAGGAGTACACCTACGTTCCCGCCGAGCGACTGCCGCCGGTCAAGGGCGTCTCCAGCTACAAGTACGTCAACGACACCGTCGTCTTCCCGATCAACATGTGGATCGGGTGGCTGCCGATCGTCGCCGCCAACCGCGGCTTCAAGCCGAACGACGAGAGCATCTTCTACAAGAAGTACGGCTTTCGCGTGAATCTCAAGCTCATCGACGACCCGGTGGCGGCGCGCGACGCCTACGCCGCAGGCGAATCGCACGTCCTCTGGGGCACCCTCGACATGATGGTGCTGTTCGCCGAGAGCCTGATGCGCGACTCGCGCACGGCCCCCCGCGTCTTCCAGCAGGTCGACTGGTCGAGCGGCGGCGACGGCATCGTCGCCCGCGACGCCATCAAGTCGGTGCGCGACCTCAAGGGCAAGACGATCGTCTACGCCCAGAACAGCCCCTCGCAGTACTACATCAACTCGCTGCTGATCTCGGCCGGCATCCCGCCGTCGTCGGTGCGCCACAAGTACACCGCCAGCGCCTTCGAGGCGGCGGCGGCGTTCGTCGCCGACAAGTCGATCGACGCCTGCGTCTCGTGGGCGCCCGACATCTACAACATCCCGGAGAAGGTGGCGGGTACGCGCATCCTCTCCACCACGCAGGACGCCAACCGGCTCATCACCGACGTCTACGCGGTCCGCGCCGACTTCGCGAAAGACCACCCCGATGTCGTGAAGGGCCTGGTGGCCGGCATCTTCGAGGGCATGGCCGAGGTGGCGAAGGACCCCAGCCCAGCGATGAAGCAGCTCGCGGAAGGCTTCGCCCTGCCGGTCGAGGAGGTCGAGAAGATGCGCACCGACGCCTACTCGACCAACTTCGGGGAGAACCGGCAGTTCTTCCTGAACGCCAACAACCCGACCAACTTCGAACGGACATGGAAGAACGTCACCGCGGTCTACCGGGAACTCGGCATCATCGGCTCGCCCGTCCCCTTCGACCAGGTGATGGACTTCAGCGTCATCCAGGCGCTGGACGCAGCGAAGGCCTTCCCCGACCAGATCGAGGCGCCCACCAAGCCGTTCGTCGCCACCGACTTCAAGAAGCTGTCGGGCGAGGCGCCCATCCTCACCCAGACCATCCACATCAACTTCTTCCCGAACAGCGCCAACCTGAAGGAGGTCGCGCGGGACGAGTTCGGCACCCCGATCCCGGGCAAGCTCTACGACCCCAACGTCGACGTCACGCTGGAGCGAGTGTTCCGCGTGTCCGGCCAGTTCACCAATGCGCGCATCGCCATCGTCGGCCATAGCGACGCATCGCGGAAGGGCCAGGTGCCGTTCGAGGACGTGCGGGCGCTGTCGCTCGCGCGGGCGGAGGCGGTGAAGCAGGCGCTGCTGGCCAAGTACCCAGGCCGCTTCGACCCGAACAAGTTCGTCGTCGACGGCAAGGGGTGGAACGAGCCGGCGGACCCCATGCGACCGAACGACCACGCCAAGAACCGGCGGGTCGAGATCTCCGTGTACCAGCCCGAGGCGGGGTGAACGAGCTCTTCCGGATCCGCGGCACCGAGCGGCGAGCCACCGCGGCGCTACTCGGCCTGATCCCGCTCGCAGTCGCCTTGCTGGTCTGGTGGGCGATCACGCGCGGGGCCATCGTCGAGGAGCGCATCGTCTCGCCGGTCATCCTGCCGAGTCCCGGCGAGGTCGTCGCGTCGTTCACGTCGCTCTGGTACGACCGCGCGTTGTCGCGGTCGGTCGTGGTGAGCCTCGGCCGCGTGTTCGCGGGCTTCGCCGTCGCGGCGGCGCTGGCGCTGCCGCTCGGCATCGCGATGGGCGCCTTCAGCAAGGTCCGCGCGCTCTTCAACCCGCTGGCGGTCATGGGCAGCTACCTGCCCATCGCGGCCATCGTGCCGCTCACCATGTCGTGGTTCGGCACCGGCGAGCTGCAGAAAGTGATGTTCCTCGCCATCGCGGGGTTCGTGGTTCTGCTGCCCCTGGTGGTGAAAGCCATCGACGACGTCGACGCGGTCTACCTGAACACCGCCTACACGCTGGGCGCGAACACCTGGCAGGCGGTGACGAAGGTGCTACTCGGCGTGGCGGCGCCGGCGTTGTTCGACGCCCTCCGCCTGACCGTCGGGATCGGCTGGACCTACATCATCCTGGCCGAGATCGTCGACGCCGAACGAGGGCTCGGATCGCTCATCATCATCTCGCAGCGCCGCGGGCCGCGCGAACACATCTACCTGGTGCTGCTGGTCATCATGGCGCTGGCGTTCCTGATCGACCGCGCCTTCGTGGCGACGTCGCGTTGGCTCTTTCCCTACCGCGAGGACCAGGCGTGACGGAGCCGCTGCATGACGTCGTCGTCTGCCGCGGCGTCAGCAAGACGTTCGGCGCCGGGACGCCCCGCGCCAACACGGTGCTGCGCGACATCGACTTCACGGTCTCCGACCTCCCGGAACGGGGCGAGTTCGTCTCCATCCTGGGCCCGTCGGGCTGCGGGAAGTCGACGCTGCTGAACATCCTCGCCGGCCTCGAGCCGCACTTCCCGCAGACGACGGGCGAGGTGCTGGTCCGCGGCGTCCCGGTGCTGGGACCGGGCCGCGACCGCGGCATGATCTTCCAGCAGTACTCGTCGTTTCCGAACCGCACGGTGCTCGGCAACGTGCTCTTCGGGCTGGAGCTGCTCTCCCCGGAGGAGCGTCACGCCATCGGAGTGCCCGACGGAGGCTCCGGCATGACCGACTACGCGATGGACTGGGTGCGGCAGGTCCACCTGACCGGCAGCGAGCGAAAGTACCCGCACCAGCTCTCGGGCGGCATGCAGCAGCGGGTGGCCATCGCCCGCACGCTGGCGCTCAAGCCGCGCATCATCCTGATGGACGAACCGTTCAGCGCGCTCGACGAGCCGACGCGGCTCGAGATGCAGGAGTTGATCGTCGAGCTGTGGACGCATCTCCAGGCCACGGTGTTCCTGATCACGCACAGCGTCGTCGAAGCCACGTACCTCGCCGACCGCATCTGGCTCTTCACCCGCGGGCCCGGCACCATCGGAGAGGTCATCACCGAACTGCCGCCGCGCGACGTGCCCGCCGAAGAGACCCAGCGCCGCCCCGAGTTCCTCGACGCCGTGGCGTCCGTGGCGGCCCGCTTCAAGGCGGTCTCGACCGCCCCGGTTCCGGCATGACCGAACCGACGCAGTGGGACTACCTGCGGGCTGCGTTCTTCGCCCGCCGGCGCGTGACGGGCCTGGGCGGCGTGCCGCTGAACGTGCTGTTTCTGCTCGGAACGGGTGTGGCGGGGTTGCTCAACCCCGGCATCTGGCTGCTGGGGGCCGGTGTCGAGCTGGCCTATCTCACCTGGCTCAGCCACAACGAGCGCTTCCGGGCGCTGGTGCGCGGCGAGCACCTGCGCCGCCACGCCCGCACCGCCGACGCGCAGATCGAGGCCGTGATCACCAGCCTGTCGCCCGAGTCGCAGGCGCGCTGGAAGCGCCTGCAGCAGCGCTGCCGGCAGATCCGCGAGACGTCGGCCGCGCTCGCCCCCGGCATCGAGTCCGCCGGCGACCCGGTGAAGAGCGGGCTCGATTCGCTGCTGATGATCCATGGCCGGCTGCTGGCGTCGCGGGAGGCCCTGGAGACGGCGATGGACGGCGAGACGCGGTACGAGCTCGAGCGCAAGATCGAGGACGCCACGGCCCGCGCGCAGCGCGCTACGTCGGACGCCGCCAGACGGTCGATCGAGGCGAGCATCGAGATTCTCCGCAAGCGCATCGCGCATGCCCACAGCGCGGTGGACAACCTCCAGGTGGTCGATGCCGAGCTGGACCGCATCGAGAACCAGGTGGACCTGATCCGCGAGGAGCTGCTGGTGAACCGCGACCCCACCGCCCTCACGGCGCGCATCGACGCCGTGGCGTCGATGATGGGCGAGGCGAACCGCTTCCTGCAGGCCAACGAGGCGCTGCTGGGTTCGCTCGGGCCCGCGGCCGATCCGACTACCGTGCCGGGCATCCCCACCCGGACCCGCGAACCCGCCTGACCAGGAGGACTTGCGATGGCAGACAGCGGCGCGACGCTGCCCCCGTGGGCGGAAACCATGCGCGAGGTCTTCCGCGGCGGAACGGTCAGCCAGTTCCTCGTTGCACGGCAACGTGTTCGACGTCGTCCCGCTGCGCGACGAGACGGCGACGCGGTTCGTTCCCTTGACCCGCTTCCTGACCGACGTGCTCTTCGAGCCCTTCGACGTGGTCCTATTCTACAACCGGGGCAAGGGCATCCGTTGCGCCAAGGGGGAGAAGGTCTTCCAGGAGTTCCTCGCCGGCTTCGACCGCTTCAACCAGACCACCTACGCCACGGTGCCGCTGTCGATGCCGAAGGACCCGCGGCGCGCGCTCGAGCTGCTCGACCGCTTCCTCCTGTATGCGCTACACCGCCTGGAGGCGCGCGGCGCCACGACGGCCCCCGCGCCCGTCCGCACCGCCATCGTGGTCGAGCACGCGGAGTTCGTGGCGCCCCAGGGCGAGGCGATCCAGCTGGCATCGGAGATCGGCGAATCGGTCATCCGCCTCCTCGATTGGGCTGCCGATCCCGCCATTCTCGGCGCGAACATCGCCGTCGTGCTGATCTCGGAGAGCCTCCGCGACCTCCACCGCATGATCGTCGAGTCGCCCTACGTCTCCAAGATCGAGATCGACCTGCCGGGACGGGACGACGCCCTCGCGTACCTCCAGACGCTGGCGCACGAGCTGCCGGCGTTCGCCTCGCTGGCGAAGCTGTCGCCCGATGCGATGGCGGAACGCGCCGTCGGTCTGTCGCGCATCAACCTGCGCAACCTGGTGACGCTGGCGGTGCAGAACGGGAAGCCGATCGACGGCGATTATCTGAGCCGCACCAAGCGCGAGCTGATCGAGAAGGAGTGCTTCGGGCTGCTCGAGTTCCTGGAGTCCACCCGCACGCTGGACGACGTCAGCGGCCACGAGGAGGCCAAGGCGTGGCTGCGACAGGACGCGGAGCTGCTTCGGCGCGGCGAGACGGAGGCGCTGCCCATGGGCTACCTGCTGGCCGGGCGCATCGGTACGGGCAAGACGTACCTCACCATGTGCTGGGCCGGGGAAATCGGCATTCCCTGCGTGGTGCTGAAGAACTTCCGCGACCGGTGGCTCGGCTCCACGGAGGGCAACCTCGAGAAGATCTTCTCGGTGCTGCACGCGCTGGGCCAGGTGATGGTGTTCGTCGACGAGGCCGACCAGGCCACCGGATCGCGCAACGGCGGCGACAGCGACAACGGCGTGTCGGGCCGCATCTACGGCATGCTCGCCGCCGAGATGTCCGACACGCGCAACCGCGGCCGCATCCTGTGGGTCTTCGCCACCAGCCGCCCAGATCTGCTGGAGGTCGACCTCAAGCGGGCCGGCCGGCTCGACGTGCACATCCCGCTCTTCCCGCCGCAGAACGCCGCCGAGCGGGAGGCGCTCTTCCAGTCCATGGCCCGCAAGGTCGGCTTCCGGATCGAGGACGGCGCCCTGCCCCCGCTTCCCGAGCACCTGGAGATCGGCGGCAACGAGATGGAGGTCATCCTCGTGCAGGCCCGCCGCCGCTTCCTGCTCGCGGACCCGGCCGCACGCCCCCCGCTGACCGAGATCGTCGCCGAGGTCGTGGCGGGCTTCCGGCCGTCCGCCCACACGCGCGAGCTCGAGTACATGGACCTGGTCGCCGTGAAGGAATGCACCGACAGCCGCTTCCTGCCACCGAAGTACCGGGCCATGACGCTCGACCAGGTGGAGGAACGCCTGGCACAGTTGCAGCCGTACGTCAGCCGGTAGATCGACGCGGTGGTCACCTGCGCGCGGCTTGCATTCGGCGTGCGAGCCGATCGACATGATGGGCATGCCGTGGGAGGCTGCCACCATGTCGCGGATCCGTGGCGTCGTGCTCGTCCTGCTGCTCTGGCCCGGTCCGGGGCGGGCCGAGACCCCCTCGGTCACGATCGGCCTGATCGCGCCGCTGGTGGGGCGCTCGGCCCGGGCCGGCGCCGCGCACAAGAGCAGCACCGAATGGGCCCTGGCCGAGTTGCAATACATGGTGGAGGGCCCCGCGGGGCCCGTCGTGCTCAGGCTCATCCCCCGCGACGACGCGAGCGATCCGGAGGTGGCGGTGCGCGAGGCCACCGCGCTCGTCCACGGGGACGGCGCGATCGCGATCCTCGGCCCGGTGAACAGCGCGAGCACCATGGCCGTGCTCGCCGCCCCCGGGCTCGACGTCCCGGTGTTGTCGCCGCTGTCGACCGCGCCCGCGCTCACGGCCCCGCGCGATCCCTGGTTCTTCCGCGCGACCATCAACGACCGCGATCGGATGCGCCGCTACGCCGAGTACATCGACGAGCACCTCGGCGCGCGCGGCGCGGCCATCCTCGTGTACGAGGACGATGCCTACGGCGGCGGCCTGGCGGACGCGCTACGCGACCACCTCCTCCCAGCCCCGGTGATGAGCGTGACCTGGACCGAGCTCGGGGCGGACGGAACCTCCGACGGGTGGATGCGGCTCTCCGACGGGATGGGTATCGCCGACGCCGTGCTGGCCCGGATGCCGGAGGGGCCGCTCGATGTCTTCGTCCTCGGTACCGACGAGGGAGCCAACGCCGTCGGCCGCGGCCTCGATCGCCGCCTGCGTGCCAGCCGGGGATCGGGGCTGCGCTTCTTCTTCGTCGGCGGCGAGCAGCTGTTTCTCGCCGGCGCGCCGGACGGCTCGGTGACGATCGGCGAGCCGGCGGTCGACGAGACCGCCGAGCAATTCGTCGCCGAGCCGAGCACGCTGCGGGTACTGCGGGACGAGCGGGCGAAATTCATGGTCACCTCTTTCGAGGCGGCCCGGTTCGTCCTGCCCGCCGCCATCGAGCGGGTGCTCGCCGATGGCGGATCGCCGGACGATCCCGCGGCGTTCCGCCAGCGCCTGCGCGAGGTGCTCGACCATCAGGCGTTCAATTCCCTCGTCCCGTGGCGCACGATCCGCTTCGTCGACGGAGCGCTGCAGGATCCGCCGGCGACCCCCATCTTGAAGCTGTCGCGGGCCGCGCAGCGACTCGACCGGATGGAGCCGCCGCCGTGGTTCGTCTTCCGCGTGCCGCGCGAGACGCGGTTCATGCAAGAGCCGCTGCGCGCGAGCATCGAGCGCTTCCCGGCCGGTGACGACACCGTCGCCGTGCAGGTGCTGAACGGGCGCGGCGACCGGGTCGCTACCGAGGACGTGCGGGTGACCGGCGGGAAGGGCACGCTCGTCTACTACCCGTCGCGCACCGGACCGTATCGGCTCTTCACCGGCGCCGTGCACGTGCCGAGCGGCCCGCGTTTCACGGTGCGCTGGACCTGGGACTACCCGCTCGCGATCCTCGGCGCTCTCGCAGGCTGCCTGCTGGGCGCCGGCCGGCCGGCCACGCTGCGGTGGCCACTGCGGCTCCTCACCGCCGCCGCCACCGGCGTCGCACTCTTCGTCATCTCATCGTGGGGGCGCGAGACGGCGCTCGCCGGGATCGTCCCCTTGCCGTCGTTCCACGACGTACCGTCGGTCAACGCCTTTCTCGTCGGGCTGATGGGGGGCTGGGGCGGGCACGAGCTGCTGCTCCGGATCGTACGCATCTTCACCGGTGACGGCCCCGCCGGGAGCGGTGCCCCAGCCCGGTAACATCCATCGCGCGCCGGCCCGGCGGTCCTGGCGGGGGCTCGCGCCGCAGTGATCGGTCGCGGGGCGCGACCCGCCCGCCGCCGGAGCATCTCGACACCTCGGTCTCGCGGCGACTTCGCTGTTCTCCCACCTGCGAAGTGGTGGTTGATCCACACCGGCCGTTTCGCACGCTCGGGAATGACCGTTGCTCCGCGCCAGCATGCGAGCGCCAGACGGCGGCCGGCATGCCGCATGCTTCGCCATGGAGCACGGGGGACGAGCCAAGGCCGAGGAGGTCGTGCGATGAAACACGCAAAGGCACGGGCATGGGCACGCGGCTACGGCATGGTGCTGCTCGTTCTGATGGCGACTGCGCCAGCCGACGGGGCGAGCAGGCGCGCGAAGGAATGCCGGTCGAGCTGCGACGAGGCGATCGCCGTGTGCCAGCAGGGCTACCGGAAGCGGTTCTGCACGCGCGAGGTCCGGGCGCTGTGTCGTCTGGGTCGGGATATCTGTACGGCTCCCCTTCCATCGGGCGCGTGCCTTGGCGCCGCCGCCTGCTCCCTGAGGGCGACCAACGTCACATCGACGGTTGGCTCGGCCGCCGAGCTGCGCCGCCGTCTTCTCGGCCTCTGGTACGACTGCAAGCGGCCGTCATCACGGACGCCGTTCGGCGGTGAGGCCGCCGCCGGCATAGAATTCACCGAAGACGGGAACTGGTACTTCCTGCGATTCGAAGGCTCCACTCCCGTCCGCAAGGCCGACTTCGGGGACGCCGGGAGCTACGACATCATCGACACGTCCAGCATGAACGGCCCTGGAAGCTTCCACCTCACCCTGAACCTCAACACCGGCGGTCAAATCATCGCCGTCTGGTCGCTGGCCGAGACTCCACAAATCCTGCAGCTCGACAACATGGGAGTCCAGACCGCGGTCTACGCGCATATGCCGGGCGCGCCGGCGTGTGCCCCCATATGCCTGCCTCCGCCGTGAACCAGCCTGACCGGCAGCGCCACGGCGAGAGAGTGGACCCTCCCGGAGGTACGCCTGGAGCAGTGGCGGCCGTACGTCAGCCGCAGGCGCGGGCCAGGCGCTCGTGGACGACGCCGCACGCCTACGGCAGCAACCGCGACGCCACCCCCGCCAACACCAGCAACACGGCGTAAGCGAGCGGGAACACCCAGCGGCATCGCGCGTCGATCCGGTCGCCCACTTCCGTACGCCCGGCCTGGTCATGGGCGCCGACGATCAGATTGATCACGACGCTGGCGCACATGAGCAGGAAGCTCACATTCAGGAATGCGTGAATCAGCGTGAACTCCGAGACCTCCGGCATCAGGTCGGCCACCACGAGTTGGTACGCGACGGCGGTGAGAATGCCGACGAACGAGACGCTGATGCGATCGCCGAGCGACGACCGGTCCATCCAGAAGACGACCCAGGAGAGCGCCACGATGAGTGCGAGCGGCAGCACGACGAGTCGAAACATGAACAGGGGCTGCCGGGCCACGTCGACGCTCAGCACGAATTGCGAGACGCGCCGGCCCGGGCCCAGCTCGGGGGCCGTCCGGTCGCCCGCACGCGCCGTGGCGCCCAGCATCCGCCACTGAGGGACGAGGATGTCGGGCATGATCGCCTCGCGGTCGTCCGGTTCGACCTGAAGGCGCACTTCCGACACGTCCATGCCGAACACCTCGAACATGGCATGGAGCGTTTGCGCATCGAACGGGATGCGGCGGAGGTCGAGATCGGTCTCCGCGATCGCCTGCACCGACTCGTACAGCGTCTGCGTGCCGTCCGGACGCACCCGGAGGAGCACGGCGGTCTTCTCGAACAGGCCGGACTCGTTCGCGAGCACGACCTGGGGGTACCAGCCCGGCGACACCTCGTTGAACTGAAACTCGCCCTGGTAGAACTTCTCGGACACCCCAGCCTCGATCGGGTCGAACGCTTGCCGGGGATCGACCCACGTGAGTCGCAGGATGCCGCTGAACTGGAAGGTCTCCGCGCGGTCGTCGATGTCGTCCACGTCGCGCAACGCGAAGCTCGCCCGGACGACGACGGGTTTCTCGCCGGCTGGCGGCGCAAGCATCCGCGCCGGGTCGGGGTCGGCCGCCGGCGCCGCGCGGCTCGGCGACGGCGCCAGAAACCCGTCGATCGCGATCGACGCGATCAGCACGGCGGTCACGAGCATGCGCATCACGGCGTAGTCCACTCCCGTCACGGCCGGGCGCTACAGCCCGCCGCCCCAGCGGTACTGCCACGCCATGCCGACCGTGTCGAAGTCGCCCCCGAAGCGGGTCACCACGTTGGAGCTGGCATACAGCTTCAGCCCGTTGTGTCGATTCAACGACAGCGCGATGGTGCCGCCGAGACGAACGCTCGACTGCCGGTCCCGGCGCGCCACGCCGTCGATCGTCGTGGCGCCTCCCCCGTAGTAGGTCGTGTCGAACGCCGCCCAGAGTGCCTCGCTGAATCGGTAGACGGCGTGTCCCTGCACCGCGTAGAGAGGCTTCTGCTGGCGTACCGTGCCGCCGAAGAACTCCGGGTTCTCGGTGAAGAACACGCCGGAGGGTGCCACCTCGAGACTCAGCCTCCCGAACGCCTTGGATACGCCGATCTCGGGCTTGAAGGCCCACCGGTTGGTGCCCAGGTTGAGCAGCCGGTCGGCATCGTACTGGCCGATGGGCGCCCACATGCTCAGGCTCACGCCGACGATCAGGTCCTGCCGGTAGCCGGCGAACTCCTCGACCGACAAGGCGGGAGCGCCCAGCAGGTTGACCGAAACCCGGAAGCGCGAGTCCGCGAAGCCGTCGACCTCGCGCTGCCGCGGCTGACCCTGTAGCTTCGCCGTGCCCGACACCCAGGCGTAGGGGAACGCGACGTCGCACTTGGCGGACGTGCCGAGCAGCCCGAAGGACCGGGCGTAGGCGGCGACGGCGCTGTGGAGCTCCACCTGTGCGTCCTCGATGGGCAATGACGCATCGGTCAGCACGTCGCCAGTCTGGTAGCCGTACCCCAAGATCACGAAATTCAGACCGACGGGCGTGTTGGTGTAGAGGCGGGGCTCGAGATCCTGCGCACCTGCCAGCGACGGCAGGATCAACGTTGCCGCCATCACCAACCAGTGCGCCACCCGGTGACCGGCGGCGCAGCCCATCACCTGGCCGCCGTGCTCGCCCTGGTCGCGGGACTTCGTCGCCTCGCGGGTGGCCGCCGGATGCGGGGCGCCGTCGGGGCCGCTTCGACGCCGCATGCCAGCCCCGCGGCGCGCAGCGCTTCTCCGTGCAGATGCAGGATGCGACGTACCTCCTGGATCGTGTGCGGATTCGCCTGGCACGAGTGTGGCGACCGCACGACCAGCTCGGACGCCGCCCCCTCGAGGTGCGCGCTTCGATACTTCACCACGCCGTCGTCTCCCTCGTCGACGATCGGGAACTCCTCTTTCACCGAGATGATGGAGTGATAGGGCACCCCGTCCGCCACCGGAATGACGGCGAAGCCCTCCAGCCAGGGATTGCCCGGGGTCATGTTGTCCACGGCCGTCGGGAGGCTGCGCAGCGTGGCCGCCGCGCGGAAGGCGTCCGCGCCCTGGGTGACGGTCGCGACCGACAGCGCCACCAGATTGCGGGGAAGACGGATGAGCCGGCGCAGCAGGGCGTTGAGCCGCCGGCCGGTGAGGAAGCTCCCGCGGTGCGGCGTGGAGATGAAGACCACCCGGCGCACGAACGGCAGCGGCTTCACGAACATCGTGCGGCGGAGCAGGTCCCGGAACCTCGGCGATGCGCGGACCTGTTCCGGAGGCACTGTCGCGATGGCATTCCAGAGCCGGTCGCCGGTGTCGACCGCCATCAGTTTCGTCAGCAGCCCGCCCTGGCTGTGGCCGATCACCACCATCTGGCGCAGGCATGCGTCGCGCCCCGCCGGGTCCATGCGCGTGATCGCCGCGGCGAGCTTGTCGCGCAGCAGCATGCCCGAGTACGGGATCGGGTTCCCCGAGTCGTACAGGAAATACCAGAACTGAAAGTGCCGCCGGATAGAGGGATCGGACAGCAGGTCGTTGGCCATGTCCGCCCACCGGGCGGGGCTCGACTCGGTGCCGTGGATGAAGACCACCGGAATCCGCCCGGGGCGGTAGGGCTCGAGCGAGACCAGGACCGGCAGGTCCACGCCCGCCGCACTGCGTCCGAAGAATCCCCACAGCTCCTGCTTCCAGACCGGCGAGCCGGCGAGCATGACGGCGAGCGGCGTCGTCCCGTCGATCTCGAGCGGGACCTCCCGACCCTCCAGCGCGGCCGTCTCGGCCATGTCCGACGTGTAGAGCTGGAGCGACCCGTAGAGGCGCCCCGTCGCGATCCCTTCGTGGACCCCGGGCAACTTGAGGAGCGCCGTCACGGCCACCTGCGCCCGGGCAGCGATCAAGCTCTTGGCGGCATCGACATCCGCCCGGGGGGCGGCACGGGCCGTGAGCGCGGCGCCCAGCCCGGGGATCCGGTGCCGGTTGCGCATGCCACGGACCTCGAGTTCCGCCACCGGCGTGAAGTCGGTGAGCCGGCGATCCCCCCAGTCCAGCTGCGTCGGGTCCATGGTGACCTCGAGGACGCCGAACGGCAGCGGGTACACCCCCGGCGCGAACGTCACGGTGCGACCGTCACGCGACGCGAACGCCGTCGTGATGGCGCGGTTGTAGAGATCGGCGGCGACCCGCGTGCGAGGGTCGAGCGGATCAGGGGGCGTGCTGGACGCCAGGGGGAAGAGATAGGCGTACGCGTAGACAGCTGCCGCCAGCTGGTACGGCCGCTGGCCCGTCTCCTCGCCGTGCAGGAACGACAGCTCCGCCAGCGCGAACAGATCCTTTGGTCCGCCGCGCCCGCTCGTCACGATGCCATGCAACTCGGCGAGCGCCCGTTGCGGCTGCTGATCGAAGGTCTCGAGGAGTCCCCATTGGTTCGCGGCACTGCGGGTCCACTCGCTCGCGCGATCGCTCGACAGTGCGTTCGCCGTGATCGACCGGTAGGCCGCGGGGCCGCTGACGCGGGACACCCGAATGGGCGGGCCGCACGCCGTGAGGCCCAGCAGCGCCGTCCCCCACACGATCGTTCGCACGCGTATCCGCATGGCTCCCCGTCGAGCCGGAGACCTTCTCCGAACCGCGACAGGATGTCCAGTGCTCCAAGGCCGGCCCGGCACTCGTTGCATCGTGCGCACCGGACAGCCACGCTCGTGGGAACACATGCCCGTTTCCCGGCGGTACCGGCCCGCCCCGTTACTCCGGACCGCCGGCGACCCGCTGGTCGAGTGCGGCCCGCGCCTACCGCACCGTCACCGTGAGGCGGTTCGTCCCCGCCGCGAAACCCGGTGACGACGCCGAGCCCGTCCGTTCGGCGTCGTCTTCGACGGTGATGGTCGCCGGCAGACCGATCGGCTCGTCCGGAAAGACCGCGACGCCCGTCTCGTCGGTGAAATCGAAGGCGTCGACGGCGGCTCCCGCGTAGTCGATCGTCACGTCCGCGTCGATCACCGGCGCGCCGCCGGCGTCGAGCACCGTCACCTCGACGAGCGCGACGGGCGGGGTCGTTGCGGTCGTCGTGCTGGTCGTCGTCGTGGGCGGCGGCGCCAGCGACGTCGACGTACTGGTCGTCGTCGTCGAGGTCGTCGGCGGTCCGGGCGGCGCGTCGGAGCGGTCGCGGAAGCGGCGCGCGTCGTTGCGCTTCGCGCGCGGGAACCCGAACTGCGCCGCCCAGCAGGCGGTGCTGCCGCTGCGCCGGAGCTGCACGACCAGCGGCGACTCGAGCGCGCTCAGATCCGGCAGGTCGAGGTTCCCGCCCGCCGCGTCGATCGACACCTTGGTGCGGCCGGGCCGCCGGCCCTGCTTCAGCTTCCCCGCCACCGCGCCGTCCGGCTCGCCGGCCCCGTTGCGGTAGCGGAAGCCACTGGACGTCTCGCGCCAACAGTCGTGCGTCCCGCACGTGCCGCCGGGAGGCAGCGTGACGCTCGTCAGCAGCCCCGTCCGGTCATAGAGGCAGAGCGCGAAGGCCGTCTCAGTCGTCGGGTCGCCCAGCTCGACCTTCGCCGTAGCCGCGCCCCGCCGCCACCGCCAGGCCAGCAGGTCCTTCGCATCGTCGTCCGCGTCCCGCACGACCAGCGTGCTGGCGCCCGCGGCCACGGGCCAGCGACAGTCCGGCGCGGGGACGTCCTCGCGCGCGCATTCGCCGTCGCCATCGCAGATCGGAGTGGAGCACAGGTCGTCGGCGGTCGCCTCTTCGTCGCCGCGACAGGGGGAGCCCGCGGGCTCGGGCTGACACACGGCGTCGCAGCAATCGCCGGCCACCGTGTTGCCGTCGTCACACGCCTCGTCGCCCTCGACGTCGCCGTTGCCGCAGACGCCGCAGTCGTCCACGCACTCTTCCCAGTCCTCTCCGCCGCCGCCCCACTCGGCGCGACAGTCGTCCAGGCACGCCCCCGCGGCAAGCCGGGCCGACATCAGCACCGCGAGCACGACGGCGAATCGCATTCCGCTCTCGCGTGTAGCGCGTCTCGCGGGCGGCCGACAAGCCGTCCGAAGGTCGCAGCGCCGCAGCCGCACAAGGAGGGGACTCGGGCCTCGACCTGGCACGCGCGTCCTTGTACCCCGAACCGCATGCGCTCCCTGACATCTCCGCCGGAACCCACACCGATGCACCCGCCGCGGAACAGGGCGACACGGGCGGACGGCGGCGCGAGATGACGCCGCTGCTGGCGACACACGCCTCGGCCACCTGGGCGCTGGTCGGCCTCGTCTGGACCGTGCAGCTCGTCCAGTACCCGCTCTTTGCGAACGTCGGCACCGACGCGTTCCCGGCGTTCCACGCGCGGCACGCGCGGCAGATCACCTGGGTGGTGGGCCCGCTCATGCTGACCGAGTTGGCCACTGCCGGCCTCCTGGTCGCGCGCGGGACGCGGAGTCCCTGGCTGCTCGCCAGCCTGGTCCCGCTCGCCGTTGTCTGGCTCTCGACCTGGCTCGTGCAGGTGCCGCTCCACGACCAACTATCGCGCGGCTTCGACGCGGACGCGCACGCCCGGCTCGTCGCCACCAACTGGACCCGCACGGCCGCGTGGACCCTGCGGGGCGCGTGCGTCTGGCTGGCCGTCCGATGACGGTACCCGGGGCGACGGCAGCCGACGTGCGCTTCATGCGCCTTGCGCTCGACCGGGCGCACGCGGCGCATGGCCACCCGTTCACCGCGGTGATTGCCGCCCCGGCCCGCGGCCTCGTGCTGGCGGAGGGCGTGAACCGCCACGAGGAGTCGGCGATCTGGCACGGGGAGGTGGACGCCATCGCTCGCCTCGACGCGCGCCACCCGCGGACCGGCCGTGACGATCTGACGCTCTACACCACGGCCGAGCCGTGCCCGATGTGCCAGGGCGCGATCCTGTGGGCTGGCATCCCGCGCGTCGTCTACGGCACTTCGATCCCGTTCCTGGCCGCCCGCGGGTGGTGGCAGATCGACCTGCGCGCGGCCGACGTCGCGGCGCGCGCGCCGGGGCGTCCCTGCGTCGTGGTCGGAGGCGTGCTGAGCGCCGAGTGCGACGCGCTGTTCGCCCCGGGGCCGCGGGGATGACTGCCGGACTGCACCCGCGGCTCAGTCGAACAGGAACCCGATCGTCGCCTGGAGTTTGAAGTCGTAGACCGGGTAGTCCTTCACCAGTGGCACGCCGATCTCGAGCATCGTGACCAGCCGGGGCGCCAGCAGCACACCCGCCATCGCGGTGATCGGGAAGAAGAGGCGCCGCCGACGGTCGGGGGCATCCAGGTTGATGGCGATGTCGCCGCTCGGAAAGAGCTCCAGGAAGACGGCATGCGTCACCGCCCAATGGAGCGTCGGCTGGAGCAGCAGCGCGTTCACCCGCTCGCCGCGGCGCGTGCCGCCGACGTCGAAGGCGTAGACGAGCTGCGGCGCGACGAAGCTGTCGGCACTGATCTCGGGGAGCATGGCTCGGACGACCCCCCCGGCGCCGAGGACCCAGGCGTCGTCGCCCACGACATCGCGCGACGCCGTGGGGAACACGACCTGCCCACCCGCCCCCAGCGCCCAACGGTCGTTCGGGTAGTGGATCGCGGCGGCCTCCGTGAGCAGATCACCGGTCCCGAACCGCCAGGAATCGCCGGTGTCGTCCGGGCGGGGGACGTTCGTCAGCCCGAGCGGTAGTTCGAACCGCAGGCGACCGGCCCAGCGGTCGCTCACCGGCACGCGCTGGATGCCCTCGAGCGTGAACAGGCTGACGTGGTCCGGGGACGGTCCCGGCGCGTTCAGGTAGCCGTACTTGAGGAGCAGTTCCGGCCGCGGGCGCGTGGGATCCGCACCAACGGGGTCCTCGCGGGCGGTGTCGATCGGGTGGAACACCGCCGCGGGAGCCGGTGGCGACGACAGCAACGGCATCAGGAGCCCGGCGACGGTCCATAGTCGGTTCGCAGCAAGCATTCGCGCGGTGCCCGTAGGAGCGCGCATAGCGCGCCCGCCGGCGCAGAGCCACCTACCCTCGCGTTGCCCACGGCAACGGCGGTAAGAAGATGGCATGGGTCAGACGGAGGACGAGGACTTCGCGGCGCTGTTCGCCGCGAGCGAAGCGGGCGCCCCGCCGCGCGAGCGGCGGCTCGCCGCGGGTGACGTGGTACGCGGACGGGTGATCTCGGTCGGCGCCACCACCGCCTTCGTGGCGATCGGCGGCAAGGCCGAGGCGGCGATCGACCTGGGCGAGTTCCGCGATCCGGCGACTGGCGACGTCGCCTTGCGGGAGGGCGACGAGATCGAGGCCACGGTGGTCGACGACGGCGCCCGCTCGGGCTCCATCAAGCTGAAACGCGTCGCCGGCCGAGGGGGCCACGTGCCGGGCGAGCTCGAACAGGCCTTCACGAGCGGCATCCCCGTGGAGGCGTTGGTCACCGCCGAGATCAAGGGCGGCTACGAGGTGCAGCTCGGCGGCGTGCGCGCGTTCTGTCCGGGCTCGCAGATCGACCGGCGGCGGACGGCAGGTCGGACATACGTCGGCGAGCGCCTGCAGTTCCGGATCACCAAGCTCGAAGGCGGGGGGCGCAACGTCGTCGTGTCGCGCCGCCAGCTCCTCGAGGAAGAGGCGGCTGTGCGCGCGGCCGAAACGTGGACGCGGCTCCGCGAGGGGGCGGTCGTGACGGGCACGGTGACGTCGCTGCGCGACTTCGGCGCCTTCGTCGACGTGGGCGGCGTCGAAGGTCTGGTCCACATCAGCGAACTCGGCCACGGCCGCGTCACCAACCCCGCCGACGTGCTCCAGGTGGGCCAGCAGGTCGACGTGCAGGTGGTGAAGCTCGACACCGATGCCAAGGGCAATCGGCGCGTGGGCCTGTCGCTACGCGCGCTCGCCCCCGATCCATGGGCGACCGTGCGCGAGCGCTTCCCGGTGGGGACGAATTGCCGCGGGACGGTGCGCCGGCTCGAGCAGTTCGGCGCGTTCGTCGAGCTGGCGCCGGGTCTCGACGGACTGGTCCACGTCTCGCGTCTGGCCCTCGATCGGCGCGTGGCCCACCCCCGGCAGGCGGTCTCGATCGGCGACGAAGTCGACGTGACGGTGGTCGACGTCGATCCCGCCAAGCGCCGCATCGGACTCTCGATGGTCGAACGGGCCCGACAGGCGCAGGAGGCGACCGACGCCGAGGAGCGGCGCGACACGGAGACGTTCCTCGCGAAACCCGAGCAGACCGCCGGCTTCGGAACGCTCGGCGATCTTCTGAAGCGCACGCGTGGCTCTTGATGAGGGCGCCCGGACGCGATCAACTCCAGCATGGACTTCGAGATCCCCCGGGACGTCGCCGCCTTCCTGACCGAGCTCGACGCCTTCATCGCGCGCGAGCTGCGCCCGCTCGAGCAGCAGGACGACAACATCCGGTTCTTCGACCACCGGCGCGAGGACGCGCGAACCGACTGGCATCGCGGCGGCCTGCCGAACACGGAATGGGAGGCGCTGCTCCACCGGGTGCGCCGCATGGCCGACCAGGCCGGGCTCTACCGCTATCCCCTCCCGGCACGCTACGGCGGCCGCGACGGGACGAACCTCGGGATGGCGATCATCCGCGAGCACCTGGCCGCCAAGGGGCTCGGGCTCCACTGCGACCTGCAGAACGAGCACGCGATCGTGAGCAACCACGTGGGCCTGCTCCTCATGATCGAGTACGGCACGGACGCCCAGCAGGCGCGCTTCCTCGACGGCCTGCTCGACGGCTCGATCGGCTTCGCCTTCGGCATCACCGAGCCCGAGCACGGGTCCGACGCCACCTGGATGGAGACCTCCGCAGTCCGCGACGGCGACGGCTGGCGCATCACCGGAGAGAAGACGTGGAACACCGGCATCCACAGCGCTCCGTACGACCTGATCCTGGCCCGCACCAGCGGTCGCCAGGGCGACGGCGCCGGCATCACCGCCTTCCTGGTCCCGACGAACAGTCCGGGCTTCAAGGTCGAGGAGTTTCTCTGGACCTTCAACATGCCGACGGATCATGCGCGGGTCTCGCTCACCGACGTCCGGGTACCGCCGGACGCCGTCTTCGGCGGCGAGGGCCGCGGCCTTCAGGTGGTGCAGCACTTCTTCAACGAGAATCGCATCCGGCAAGCAGCGTCGAGCCTGGGCGCGGCGCAGTACTGCATCGACCAGTCGGTCGAGTACGCGAAGGCGCGCAAGCCCTTCGGCAAACCGCTGGCGACCAACCAGGCCATCCAGTTCCCCCTGGTCGAGCTGCAGACGCAGTGCGAGATGCTGCGGGCGTTGATCCACAAGACGTCGTGGCTGATGGACGTCGAGGGAACCTTCGCCGCCTCCGACAAGGTGTCGATGTGCAACTTCTGGGCGAATCGCCTGTGCTGCGAAGCCGCCGACCGCGCCATGCAGGTGCACGGTGGGCTGGGCTACTCGCGCCACAAGCCGTTCGAGCACATCTACCGCCACCACCGGCGCTACCGCATCACCGAAGGCACGGAGGAGATCCAGATGCGCCGGGTGGCGGGCTACATGTTCGGCTTCATGACGCAGCGGGCTCCGAAGGGCGTGACGGCCGAGCCACGGTGATGGCCACCCCGCCGGGCGCCTCGATCATGCGGCGCCCGGACGCGAGCGGGCGCGCCGCCGACCGTGCTTGTCCGGCGGGCGGACCGGCGCCTCGGGTGCGGCGCCGATGACCGCACCGAGGCGACCCGGCAGGGTGAACGCGAACGTCGCACCGCCTTCGGGGTTGGTCCACGCGCGCAGCGCCCCCCCGTGCGCTTCCACGATGCGCTGGCTGATCGAGAGGCCCATACCCAGGCCCTCGGCCTTGGTGGTGAAGAAAGGCTCGAGGAGCTGGGCCAGGCCTCCCGGCGGGAGTCCCGGGCCGTCGTCGCACACGCGGACCTCCGCCCCCCCACCCGCCGTCGCGGCCGCCTCGACCCGGACCACGTGCGGGGCGGGGCCGCCGCCACGCACGGCGTCCACGGCGTTCTGCAGGAGGTTCAGCACGACCTGCTCGATCTGGACGCGGTCCACCTGGATCTTCGGGAGTTCCGGGTCGAGATCGAAGCGCAGCGCGACGTCGGCCCGGCTCGCCTCGGTGGCGATCAGGGATGCCGCCGCCCGCAGAAGAGCACCCAGGTCGCAGCGCTGCCGATTCGGCGCGTCCTTCCGCACCGAGGCCCGCAAGCGCCGGACCACCTCCGCCGCGCGCAACGCCTCGCCGCCGATCCGGCCGGCCACCTGCCGGGCCGCGGCGAGGTCGGGAGCCGGCGCCGCGAGACGGCGCTCGAGCCCGCGCGCAAAGTTGACGATCGCCGCCAGCGGCTGGTTGATCTCGTGGGCGAGGTTGGCGGCCAGGCCCTCCAGCGTGTGCAAGCGCAGCACGTGCGCCAACTCGGCCTGCTGCTCGTGCACCCGCGCCTCGGCGCGCCGGCGCTCGGCCGTCTCCGCGTTCAGGATCTGCACCGCGGCGGCCAGCTGCCGTGTGCGCTCGTCGACACGCCGCTCGAGTTCCTCTTGCGTCCGGCGCAGGGCTTCGTCGGTCCGCACCCGTTCGGTCACATCCACCGCGACGACGATGACCCCAACGACATCCCCCGTCTCGTTGCGGTAGGGGATCTTATCCGTACGCATCCAGAGCCTTTCCCCGGATGCGTTCGTGAAGGGTTCGACGATGCCGAGCTTCGGCTCCCCCGAGCGGATGACCTCCAGGTCGTCTTGGTGGTACTGGGCCGCCTCGCCGGGATAGAGGTCGAATGTCGAGCGGCCCTCCAGCTCCTCGACGGTTTTCCCCATGGATTTCGCCGCCAAGACATTGAGTCGGAGGACGCGGTTGTGGCTGTCCTTGTACCAGATCAAGGCCGGGATCGAGTCGATCAGGGCCTGCAGATCGGCCGGCTGGGGGCCCAGAACCTTGTCGACGATCCGGCTGCCGCCCTGCGGCGCTGCGGCCCGGCGGTCTGCGGTCGAGCGTCGTCGCGGCATGGGCGAGTCGCATAGCACGCCCCGCCGCACGCACGGCAACCCCCTTGGGGCGGGCCGGCCGCCATGCCG
Organism: uncultured delta proteobacterium; assembly: GCA_963851365.1. Taxonomy (GTDB): domain Bacteria; phylum Desulfobacterota; class Binatia; order DP-6; family DP-6; genus CAVQLX01. The sequence goes on from CAWKPA010000010.1 coordinate 280,442, forward strand.
TACCACGAAGCTTGACTGATCCACCTGAGTCTGACTATCTATCGCATTGACCGTGGGTCCCCCTTCGCGACGATCGGGCGCCGATGCGCCTGCGACCGTGTCCGTGATCGACGACGACCCGGGCGTGCGAGACTCGCTCGCGTGGCTGCTGCGATCCGTCGGGCTCACCGTGGACGCGTACGAGCGGGCGCGCGATTTCCTGGCCACCTACGACCCCGACCGCCCCGGCTGCCTCGTGGTCGACGTGCGGCTGCCGGGGATGAGCGGCCTCGAGCTCCTCAATACGCTGAGGAACCGCGATTGCACCCTGCCCGCGATCGTGGTGACGGCGTTCGGCGACGTCCGCAGCACCGTCCGCGCCATGCGGGGGGGCGCCATCGACGTCCTGGAGAAGCCGGTCGATGACCAGCTCCTGATCGAGCGGGTGCAGCAGGCGATCGACCTCGACCGGCGAACCCGAGCGGCGCGGTACCTGCGACGCGCCGCGGCCGAGTCCTTCGCCACGCTGAGCCCCCGCGAGAAGCAGGTGTTCGGGTTCGTCACCGACGGAAAGCCCAACAAGTGGATCGGGGCCGAACTCGGGGTATCCACCAAGACCGTGGAGGGTTACCGCGCCGCCCTCATGCGAAAGCTGGAAGCCCACTCGGTGCCCGATCTGATGCGCATCAAGCTACTCGTCGACGACGACCCGGATACCGGGGAATCCCGGTAGTCATATGCGGGAAATCCCCCGCTTGACCGCCAGCCGGGGGCTGAGGGTAGCTCCATGAGCCCATGAAAACGATGCGCGCCCCGATCGAGGGGGACGTCCCGGGCGCCGCGCCGCACCGAACCGCCAAGGTGATCGATATCCTGCCCTACCTCAGCTGTCTCGCGATCCCAGCGGGCGAGGTGACGACGGATCCGCTGTGGGGAGACCTCTTGCGCCTGGCGCTCGACGCCTGGACCTGGCGTGATCCCGAAAGCATGGCGGCGCTCGAAGAGGTGGTGACCCGGCTGCGGGCGCTCGTCGCCGCCGACTGGCGGTAACGGGAACGGCCCGTCACGCCTCTCCACCCGGCGTCCGGCGGCGCATCTTTGCCACGTACCACGGCAGCGCGATCAGCTCGCGCGCGTGCATCAGCGCCCAGCGCCAGCGCGACGTCCCGGCGCGTCCGTCGGTGGGCGCGCTACCCGCCGCGTCCACCCCGTAGCGGCGGAAGACCAGGAGCGCCCGCGGCAGGTGGTAGCGATCGGTCACGAGCACCACGCGGCCCCAACCACGGGCCGCGATGATCGGCGCGCAGTGCAGGGCGCTCTCGAGCGTCGTCGTCGCGCGGTCCTCCAGTATGATGCGTGACGGGTCGACGCCATCCCGCTCCGCCAGACGCCGCATCACCTCGGCCTCAGCCGGAGGATGCAGGCCGACCCCGCCGGTCAGCAGCAAGTACGCCACCGCGCCGTCGTGCCAGAGCCGGACGGCGTGACGCACGCGGCGGGCCAGCGAAGCGCTTGGCGTCCCGCCCGCCAGCACCGCGGCGCCGAGCACGACGGCGACATCCGCCGCGGGCCCGGCCCCAGGCTGCGCAGGAAGCGCCATCGCGTGCGTTCAGTCCTTGGCCGAAGTCGCCCGACGCTGCTGCACACGCTGAATGACGTCGACGTTCCGCTTCTGCACGGCGCTCAAGAGGCTGGTCGGGAACTCGTCCGGCGCATAGAGCGGGCGGTACCAGGGTTGAGACTCGAAGTAGGCCTGCAGGTCACCGCGCGCGAAGCGCCGGCCGTGCCGGGCGTAGATCTCGTTCCGCATGAGGTCGAGGTCGCGGGTGCTCAGGTCGGCCAACGCGGCCTCGGTGAGCGGTGTCGTCATGAAGTCCGGCAGCGGCCCACGCGCGGGAGCGTCCCGCGGCGGCGCCGGCGCGGCGGCGGGCGGCGGGGCGGACCGGTGCGGCGCCCGGGTCGCCCAGAACAGGCCGGCCCCGACCACCAGGGCCACGAGCGCGGCCGCCCCGGCGACCGGCCGCCAGCCGCGGGTGGCGTGTGGAGCAACGACGCGCGACACGCGACCGCCCGCCTGGGGCTCCGGGGCGGCCAGCGTGGCGACCAGCCGCTCGAGACCAGGGCGGTAATCGGCGGACAGGTCGACGTACTGGACGCGCTGCAGTCGGAGCGGCAGCTCGCAGGGGCGGCACATGACGGGCACGACGCGCTTCGATTCGCTGAGGGCGTAGCCCACCTCGTCCATCACGTTCTCCGAGGCCACCGCCTCCGGCGACAACACGACGATCAAGGTGCGGCAGGCCTTGAGCGCGTTCTCGACCTCACGGTCCCAGCGCCCGCCGGGCGGGATGTCGAGCTGGTCGATCCAGAGATGGACGCCCGCCTCCCGCAGGTCGCGGCCGAGCTGGAGCGCGAAGTCGGCGTCTTGCCGGGAGTAGCTGATGAAAATGGGCGGCTGGCTCACGAGCGCCCGACCCCGGCGGCGGCGGCGAGCGCCGTGAAGGCGTCGGCGATCATACGCTGGAACGCCTCGACGTCCGGCATGACCGTCTCGTCGGCGTCGATGCCGACGAAGAGGCGATCGCGGTAGCCGTAGAGCGCGATGCTGGCCGGGCTCTTCAGCGCCACGGGTGCGAACGGGTACGCGGCGAGGATCTCGGTGCCCGCGAGGTACCGTGTGGCGAGGATGCCGGGCACGTTCGTCACGATGAAGTCGACCGCGCCAAAAGTGACCTCGCCCATCCAGGTGACGAGTTGACGGCCGAGCACCGCCAGCATCTCGGCCAGGACGGGCGTCGCACCGGAGGCCGGGTCGGCCTTCTTCGCCTCGACGCGGCCCCGGACCTCGCGGAAGGTCGCCACCGGGTCGACCAGTCCGATCGGCAGCGGCACCAAGAGACCCGTGGCTACGTTGCCGACGTTCGCCTGCTCCGTCCACTCTTCGGGGCGGCGCAGGTTCACGGGGACGAGGGTCATGAGCTCCTCGACCTGCGGCATCCCTTGCTCCCGGTACCAGGCTCCCATCGCGAGCGCCATGATCGACAAGATGACGTCGATCATCGACCCACCGAGCGCGTGGCGGATGCGCCGCACGTCCTCGAACGGCAAGTCCATGCCGGCCAGCCGGCGCGCGCGGCCGAACGCGGCGCGCGCCTTGAGCGGCGAATGGCTGTCGAACGCGAAGGATTCGCTCAGCGACCGGAGCACCGCGAGGGCCTGGGGCACCCGCGAAGGGTGGAGGACCGTGTCCGCCACCACCTGTGCCACGTTCCGGGCACGGCCCAGGTCCAGTTCCACGCGATCGCGGAGCGCGTCGACCAATCGGGCCGCCAGACCGGGCTCCCGCCAGGGGCCCTTCTGTTCGCCCGGCATCGGCTCGGCGGGGGGAGCCGGGGACTCGACGCCCCAGTCGGTCATGGCGCCGAAGATGGCGTTGCCGCCGACGCCGTCGGCGACCGCGTGGTGCAGTTTGAAGAAGAGCGCCGACCGGCCGTCCGCGAGCCCCTCGAAGAGCCGTGCTTCCCACAGCGGCCGCGACCGGTCGAAGGGCGTCTCGTACGCGGGGGCCAGTTCCCGGAACAGCTCGTCCAGATCGCGGGCGCCGCTCACCGCGTGCCGGCGCACGTGGTAGTCGAGGTCGAACGTGGGATCGTCAGCCCAGTGCGGCAGGGTGACGTCGAGCGGTGCCTCCACCACTCGCTGGCGCATCCGGGGCACCGCCGCGACGGCCCGGCCGATCGCGTGCCGCAGCGAGGTCCACTCGGGCGTCCGATCGAGCACCAGCAGCATCGCCATGGTCGTCGGCTGCATGGGCGAATCGGCCCACCAGAACGTGAGGTCCTCGCCGGCGAGGCGCGGCGTCGAGGCAGCGGTCATGGCCTCCTCAATAGGCAAGGGACCGCCCGGGGATCAACGCCCCCAGCACCGGGTCGCCTGACCGGCCCCCCTCGGCTAGAAGAGGTCGCGTGTACGGACTCGCCGCCAGCTGGGCCGATCCGCGCTTCGTCCCCTTTGCGATCGGCAGCATCGTCGTCAGCGCCGGCGCCTTCATCGCGTTCGCCGCTCCACTCACGTGGATCGCGGCGCGCGATCCCGCCTGGGCGCGCCCCTACCGCCTCCAGAGCCGGCCGCCCCGTGCGCAGCAGTTGGTCGGGCCGTCGATCGGTTGGTGGCTCGCCAACAACACATTCCTCGCGGTCGCCACCATCGCGTCCTGGCCGCTCCTGCAGCGCACCGGCGTGCATCTCGGACCGCTGCCGCCGTGGTGGGTGATCGCCGCACAGGTCGTGTGCTTCGTCTACCTGGACGACTTCCTCTACTACTGGTTCCACCGCGGCATGCACACGCGCTGGCTCTACAAGCGGATCCACGGCTGGCATCACCGCATCGTCACGCCGTGGGCCGTCACGGGACACTACATGCACCCGCTGGAGTACCTCCTCACCGGCACGATCGCGCTCCTGGGCCCGCTCCTGCTGGGCGCGCACGTGGTGGTCTTGTGGATCTGGTTCGGGCTGCGGCAGTGGGAAGCGGCCGAGGGCCATTGCGGCTACCACTTCCGCTGGACGCCGACCAACTGGTTTCCCGGCAGCGACGGCGCGCGGCACCACGACTGGCACCACGCGCGCGTACGCGGGAACTACGCGGGCTTCTTCCCCATCTGGGACCGCGTGTTCGGCACGCTGGCTGCGGGCTACGCCGCGGTCCGCGCCGCCGGAGAGCCGCCGCCGGAATCGCCTACGACGTCGCCGCCGCCTGCTCGGCCGGCCGCGCGGGCGCCGGGGCGGCGCTGAAGCTGGCGACCTGCGTGTCGTCGCCCCGGGTGAGGAGCAGTTGGCCGCCGTCGCGATCGACACGGGTGGCCGACCGCAGCGCCGCGAGGAATGCGCGCTCCTGGGCCAGCACCTCGGCGGCGCAGGGCTTGCGCGACAGCAGGATGATCGGCCCCATGATCAGGCGGTCGCCCGCCTGGGTGAACTTCGCCTTGTAGTCGTTGCAGCCGCCCGAGCCGGTGACCTGGCCATCGGCGCCGAACACCGCGGTCACCGAGACGTCGCGCCGCCCCGACACGAATCCGGCCTTGCCCGCGTTGAAGGCGGTCATCCGCCACTCGGCGCCGGAGATCACCGGGGGCGGTTCTGGCTGGTAGACCAGCAGGGCCGCGCCGTCGCGCCCCTGCAGGGTCAGCCAGTCGTCCGCCCGGACGAACCGGGCGGCCCGGTGCAGCGCCGCCAGGTAGGCCTTCTCCTGATCCATCATCAGCGACTCGCAGGCCTTGTGGGTGGTCGCGGCCCGGCTCACGGTGAGCGCACCCGCATCGTAGGTGTAGCCCGCGGTGAAGTCGTTGCAGCCCCCGGACCCTGTCACGATGCGGCCGGACCGGAATTGCCCCGTCACCAGGCTACCCTCGATCGGGGCGACCATCTGACCGTCCCCCCCCCGATACGACTGGAGAATCCACTTCGTGCCGTCGAGCGGGGTGGGAGCGGCCTTCGGTGATTTCGCCTCCGGCTCGATCTGCGCCGGTCCCTCGCCGCGCGACGCGCGGCCTTTGCGCCGGCCCCGGCGGCGCTCCGAGGCCTCGACCTCACCGGGCTCCGCCGACACCGCTGGATCGCCGCGCCCGGTCCGCCCGCCGCTCCGCGATCGCGGAGCGGCGAGCGCGGCGCCCACGACGACGCCGCTCAGCACGAGCGCGACGATTCTCACCACGGCGGCGCAGGCTTGAAGAGCTCGCCCGGGACGCGCGGGCGCGTGACTTCCGCCGGGTTGGGCTGCGTCTTGATCTCGCCGTACTGGAGCGGCGGGCGATCCGTCGGGAGCGCCAGCTCCGTGCCCGGGGGCAACGGAGTCGCCAGTTTCGGCGTGACGATGATCAGCAATTCGGTCTTCTCCCGGTCGTACGAGGTGTTCCGGAAGATGTAGCCGAGTAGCGGGATGTTCATCAAGTACGGGATCCCGCGGACGCGCTCGACGCGGCGGTCCTGGAGCAGCCCACCCACCACGAGCGTCTCCCCCGTCCGGAGCCGGGCGCTGGTGGACGCCCGGCGGGTGATGAACGACGGCACGTCCTCCACCTTGTTGGCGTAGTCGGGCTGGCTCACCTCCGGCGTCACCGTGAGGACGATGTCGCCCTCGTCGGAGACGCGCGGCACGAAGTTCACCAGCGTGCCGAAGGGTTTGAACTGCACGTCGGCCGCGAAGCCCGAGATGATGCGGATCGGGATCTCACCACCCACCTGGAAGACCGCAGGCTGGCCGCTCATGGCGAGGATCTTCGGCTGGGCGAGGATCGAAGCGAGGCCTTCGCGTTGCAGCACCGTAATGAAGCCGGTGATGTCGTATTCGGGGATGCGGAAGATGAAGTTCGGTCCGTCGGGGCCAATGCCCACGGGGAGCAGAGGCTGGGCCGCCTGCGGCGGGAAAGAAGCCCCCAACGGGATCAACCCGCCGCCCAGGAAGTACGCGGATGCGAACTTCTCGCCGAGCTGCCGCACGTCGATGCCGTGGTCCTCCAGCGCGGTGCGGTTGATCTCCGCGACCGTCACCTCCAGCAGCACCTGCTTGTTCGTCGAATCCGCCACGACGATGGTGCGGACAGCGGGCTGCGGCGCCCCCGCCTCCCAGACGGCGAGGGTGGTCTCGGCCATCACGGGCTCCGCCGTGAACGGTCGATTCGACACGGTGGCGAGGCGCAGCGCCACGGAGTCGGCGTCCCCCCCGCCCTGCGGCCGCGGCAGCACTTTGGCGTTCACCATGACGGTACGCGGTCCCAGCACGACGACGCCCGCGACGTCCGGGTTGCCGATCGACACGCGCTGGACCGGGCTGGTGAACTGGAGGATGCGGCTCTTGCCGCTCTGGATCCAGATCGGCTCACCCGACGGCGGCAGGAAATCGGGTGCGCTGCCGCGGCTGCCGTAGTCCGCACCCGACGTGATCGTCTGGCGGTTGATCGCGTCCTGGACCGCGCGATCCCCTCGCAACTCGTTGGGCCCCCATTCCTGCGAAGGCCGTGGCCCGTCCCCGCACGGTCTCCCGGGCGGCACGAGATCACACGCCGGCAGGCCGTCGCCCCATTGATCGCCCGCCGCGACGCCATCCTCGGGGCCCGGCCCCCCCGACGTGGTGGCACACCCCAACACCAGCATCGACGCGAGCACGACTCCTGCGTACGCACGCCCACGGAACACGCCCATCCCCGCTCCCTCCATATCCCCTCGACGCCGACGATTCGGATTCCGCACGGCCGCTCAGTAGAGCTCCTGCCGCGTCACCTTCTCGCCGAGGAGCACCTCGACGGAATGGCGCGGCTGGCGCGTCGGCGCCGCCTCGCGCGGCTTTGGCTCGACCGGTCGCGCCACCTGCTGGACCGGCGCCGGCGGCGGCGCGGGCGGCTTGGTGCGCACCTGGAACAGGCTCCCGGTCGACACGCCCGGCGTCCCGACCACCGTCGAATCCCCGTAGTTCCGGAGCGCCAACCGCACCGGCTCGTAGCGCGCCGCCAACGTCAGCTTCTCCGCCTCGTCCGGCGTGACCAGCAGCGTCACGGTAGGCACCTCGACCGGCTTGTCCTCACGTTGCTCGATGCTCTTGCCGATGGCGAGCACGCGGATGTTCTGCAGCACCAGCTTGCTGCGCTGGTCGCGTCCGCTTTCCTCGTCACCCGTCTGCCCCGCGACCAGGACGTCGACGCGGCTGTTCGGGGTGATGAAGCCGCTCACCCCGGTGACGTCGTCGACTCGCACCGACATGGCCCGCATGCCATCCGGGATCATCATCGGCAGCAGCCCGCCCGAGCCCGTCAGGATCTGCGAGCTGGTGAGCGGCTGATCCTTGTAGATCGTGACGCGGGCAACGGATTCCTCGGTCTTCGCCGGGTCGGTGAGGGCCCCTTGCGGCACGATGTTCTCCGGCCACGGAACCACCTTCACCATGCCCGGCTCGAGGCGGGTGCCGAGCGGAATCTCCTGCGCCGCCACGACGACGTCGACCGTCGGCGTCTCGGGTTTCTTGGCGGCGTCGATCTCGCTGCGCAGCGCCTGGAGCTGGCGGTAGACCAGGGCGGCGCCGAACGCCCCGAGCACGATGGCCAGCAGCAGCAGAGTCCCGGGCCTTCTCATCATCCACTCCTCTCGCCATGCGGGCGCCCCGCCGCCGTCGCGGCGAACCGGGCTCCGCCCGAGTCCGCCATCGGCTGCGGGTCACCCCGCCGTACCTCGGCGTTCATCGCCACCACGTCCACGGCATCCACCCGCGCTGCCGCTTCGGCGCACGGCTCTCGTGTTCGCATCGATACTGCAACAACGTGCGGAGCGCCGTATTGCTGTCGTTGGCGGCAACCGCCCGGCGCCGGATCGGTTCTTTCGCGGCCGCCTCGAGCGCCGCTTCGCGCCGTCCCTGCTCGCACGCCCAGGCCGTGTCGTAGCGCTCGACCCACCGCCAGCCGTCCCGCCCCGCGCTCAGACCATCCGCCGCCGGATTGAACGACAGCACCCAGCCGACCAGGAGCCAGGTGCGAAGGGAATGTGGCCTCACCGGACATCCCCGACGGCGAAGATATCCGCCCCCCGGCGCACGTAGGCGCCGCCGGGCAGGACGAGCTGCACCTCGACGTCGCCGACAGACTCGCCTTGTCGCAGGCTCACCGGAGCGGCGCCGTCGACCGCCAGCGTGACGGTGCGCGCACCCAACGATTCGCCGTAGTGGACGGACTCGAGGCGGACCGCCCTCGAGGCGCTGCTCGCTGCGGCGGCGGCGGGTCCGGCAGGCGGCGCGGCCGACACGGCCACGGCCCCCGGCACGGACACAGCCGCGGGCTGGAGGATCGGATCCCAGCGGCCGACCCGGGCGCGCGGCGGCTCCCCCATCGCCGGCACGGGTCGCTCCCGCCCCGGGGCCGCTGGGACAGGCGGCGCGGCGACGGCCTCGCGCAGCGGCGCAACCGGCTCGACCGACGCGACGGGCGAAGCCGGTGACGCATGCCCGGCATGCCAGCGCCCGCGGGGCATCGGCAGCAGTACCGCGGCCGGGATCGCCGCCACGAGCGCACATGCCAACACGACCGCCGGCCTGGTCCAGGGCCGGCGCGGACCGTCGACGGCGTCATCGAGCGATACGGGAGGCACCAGGCCGTCGCGCACCCGGACCGCCTCGAGCACCGTGCTCATGATCGACCTCCGGCCCCGCTCACCAGGCCGGGGCCGCGACGATCCGCCTCCGCGCCGTACAGCACGATGCGCGTGAGCGGGCCGACGATCCCGTCCGGCTCGAGCAGGTGGCGTTGCTGGAACTCGACGACGGCGCGCGCGGTCGCTGCGTCGAAGGTGCCGTTCGGCTCGACGTTCGAGGCGCCGGCGCGTCGCAGGAGCGCCTGGAGTTGTGCGACGGCGAGGCCGCGCTCCCCGGGATGCAACGACGGCCCCAGCCCCGCGAAGTCGCGCCAGAGGACATGCGCCTGCCCAGTCCAGAGCGCCGCGAGTGTATCCGGCGCCACGGCGACGACGGCGCCGTCCACGGCCAGCAGGGCGCGCGAGCCGTCGAGCCCGGTGAGCGCCGCGTACCGTGGCTCGCCCGTCCCCGGAAGCCGGAGGATCAGGAGCGCGGGAAGGTCGAGCAGCCGGAGCATGCTCTGGTTGCCGGTCAGCTGGAGTTGGTGCAGGCCGCGGCGCCACGCCACCGCTTCGAGGTCGTCGGGCAGCCGCGTCTCGCCGTCCGCCAACGGCCGCTCGCCCCATGCCGCGAGCAACGCCGCCGTCGCCGCGCGTGCGCTCGCGGCGAGATCGCCTCCGGCGAGGCGCTGCGCGACCTCGTCCTGCGTGAGCGACGGCGGCGAGGAGAAGATGGCCTCCGCGGCGGCCGGCACCGGCGCCGGCGCCGGCGCCGGCGCGGGTGGCGCCGTGACGGCCACCGGCGGCGGCGGCGCCGCCTCCTCGCCCCCCGGCGCGGACGCGACCGCGGCCGACGGGGGCGGCAGCAGATGCTCGAGGATCGGCAGGCCGACCGCCACCAGCGCCGCGCCGATGGTCAGGCCGGTCCCCGCGAGGGCCGCCCTGCGGCCGACCGTGAGCGTGCCGGGCAGCGGAACGGTCTGGATCTCACGATACGCCCGCGCCACGAATCGGCGCGTCACCTGTCGCTCGCGCGCCACGAACGCGGCCAGGAGCGCGCGGTGGCCGAGCATGTTGATCAGCCGTGGGATACCCCCCGACACCGAGTGCAGCAGTCGCAACGCCGGACGCGTGAACACGCGCTCGGCCTTGCCGTCGCTTGCGACGGCCAGGCGATGGCGCACGTACGCCGCCGTCTCCCGGCGCGAGAGCGGGCCCAGATGCCAGCGCAATGTGATCCGCTGATTCAGCTGCGCGAGATCCGGATCCAGCAGCAGCTTCCGCAGCTGCGGCTGCCCCACCAACACGATCCGGAGCAGCTTGCGCGTCTCCGTCTCGAGGTTGAGCAGCAGGCGCACTTGCTCGAGCAGTTCGATCGACAGCGCTTGCGCCTCGTCGAGCACCAGCACGGTCGTCCGCCCGGCGTCGCTCTGCGCCATGAGATAGGCGTGAATGCGCTCGAGCAGCTCGGCGCCCGTCTCGTCGCCCACCGGTAGCCCGAACTCGCGGCAGATACGCCGCAGCAGCTCGAGCGCCGACAGCGGGGGCGTCAGGGCGTACGCGGCCGTCACCCGCGGACCCAGCTCGCCCAAGAACGCGCGCAGGAGCGTCGTCTTGCCCGTCCCGACGTCGCCCGTGATGCAGACGAACCCGCTCGACTCCGTGAGCCCGAGCCGCAGATGGGCCAGGGCCTCCGCGTGCTTGGCGGACAAAAACAGATACCGCGGGTCCGGCGTCAGCCGGAACGGCTCGTCTGAGAGCCCGAAGTACTGCTCGTACACCGCCGCCACCTCCTCAGCCGATTGCCCCTTACCAGGCCGCCCCCCTTGGGCACAAGGTGCATTTTAGCTTTCCAGGCATTTCAATCTTATTTAGGTCCATTATGCAACCCCCTGCATTCGCAGACGAATAGCGGTGTCCTGGCGTAGGCACTTCCTGCTGCCGGGCCGACACACCTCGCGCCGCGCCAGCGTCTCCCCACACGACACTCGGTAGCGGAGGTGAACGGATGAACGAGGTGGCAACCCGAACACAGGAGCATACGATGACGAACTTGATCACGAAGCTGGTGCGGGACGAGCGGGGCCAGGACCTCGCCGAGTACGGGATCGCCCTCGCGGTGATCGCCGTCGGCGCGGGCGCCGTCGCGGTCGCGATCGCGGGCAACGTCCAGACGCTGTGGACCAACGCCCAGACGGCCATCGCCGCCGCGCTGTGACCGTCACGCCCAACGGCTGCAGGCGAGGGACGCGGAAACGGCCGCGTCCCTCGTCGCCGTTCGCCCAGACGGCGACCGGGGCCGCGGCGCCGATTCCCGGCGACAACGCCGCACCGACGGGTGATTGAAACTCCCGTAGTCTCGTGCGCTGCGGGCGCTACAATCTCGTACGCCGGAAGCATGCATCCGCCGTCGCGGCGGCTGGTAGCGGGAGCGGGAGAGCGGCACGTGGGTACACCCTCCGGTGGGAGAGACGAGATGACGACGCTGATCACGAAGTTGGTGCGCAACGAACGCGGCCAGGACCTCGCCGAGTACGGGATCGCCCTCGCGGTGGTCGCCGTGGGCGCGGGCGCCATCGCCGTCGCGATCTCGGGAAGCGTCACCACGCTCTGGAGCAACGCGCAGACCGCCATTGCGAGCGCGGTCTAGCGCAACCCGCCAGACGTCAGGCATGGCACGGGGGGAGCGGCCGCAACCGCTCCCCCCGTGCACGTTTGGGCCGCCGCACACTCCAGCCGCCCGCGGCGTCCCGAGTCGGTGCGTCGCGTCAGTTGATACCGCCCACCGCGGGAGTCGCAGACGACTGAAAGGTTAGTAGTTACAAATATCGCGTCCGCTACAATGCGCCATACCGGATCGAGCAACCGTCGGTCGAAGGCGACGGCTGGTAGCGGACGCGGGGCGGCGGTAGGTGCAACCTCCGGGTGGAGAGAACGATGACGAAGTTGCTCAAGAAGCTGGCGCGGGACGACCGGGGCCAGGACCTGGCCGAGTACGGCATTGCCCTCGCGGTCGTCGCGGTCGGCGCCGGCGCGATCGCCGTGGCGATCTCCGGTAACGTGTCGACGCTGTGGGCCAACGCGCAGACCGCCATCGCCGCCGCGGTCTAGCGTAACCCGCCAGACGTCAGGCATCGCACGGGGGGAGCGGCCGCGGCCGCTCCCCCCGTGCGCGTTTGGGCCGCCGCACGGGTCAGCCGCCCGCAGCGCCGCGAGCCGGCGGGTCATGCCAGTTGATCCGCCCCGGTGGGGGAGTCGAGGGCGACTGAAAGGTTAGTAGTTACAAATATCGCGCGCGCTACAATGCGCCATACCGGATCGAGCAACCGTCAGTCGAAGACGACGGCTGGTAGCGGAAGCGGGGCGGCAGTAGGTGCAACCTCCGGGTGGAGAGAACGATGACGAAGTTGATCAAGAAGCTGGTGCGGGACGACCGGGGCCAGGACCTGGCCGAGTACGGCATTGCCCTCGCAGTCGTCGCGGTCGGCGCCGGCGCGATCGCCGTGGCGATCTCCGGTAACGTGTCGACGCTGTGGGCCAACGCGCAGACGGCCATCGCCAGCGCGGTGTAACCGGCTCCCACGCACCCCAACGGCGGGCGAGGGGAGCGGGGCGACCCGCTCCCCTCGTTCGATCTGTGCGGCGGAGCCCAACATGATGCCCACACCCATCGTCGTCATCGCATGCGTCTTCGGCGCGCTCTGCGTCGCCAGCGACCTGCGGAGCCGCCGCATCCCGAACGCACTGTCCGGGTGCGGCATGCTCGCCGGGGTCGCGCTCAACGTCCTACATTTCGGCGTCGGTGGGCTGGTCACGAGTGGGGCCGGGTTCTCCGTCGCGCTGCTGCTCTTGCTGCTGCCCTTCGCCCTGGGCGGAATCGGCGGCGGCGACGTCAAGATGATGGCCGCCATGGGCACGCTCCTCGGCCCGTGGGTCACGCTCGTCGCGCTCGGCGCCGGGCTCGCGCTCGGAGGCGTCGTCATGAGCGTCCACCTGCTGCGCCTGGGGCGATTGCGGCACACGCTGCGGACCATCGGCACGATGGCGGCCACCAGCGCGCTCACCGGCTCGCTCGAGCCGCTGCGCGTGTCGCCTGGGGCCCCGGGCGCGATCACGCTCCCCTACAGCGTGCCGCTCTGCCTGGGCACCCTCCTGGCGCTCGCGGTCTCTTGGAGGATGGGACCATGACGCAACGAAACAATAGCGGCCACCAGCGCGGCCAAGCCCTGATCGAGATGGGCTTCGTCGTCGTGATGTTCGTCACACTCACCATGGGCGTGATCGAGTTCGGTCGCGCGTGGATGATCGGCAACATGATCACGCACGCGGCGCGGGACGGCGCGCGCGCGGCCGCGGTCACCCCGAGTTCGAGCCGCGGCACCGGCGGCACCATCACCAACACGGCGGCCATCCAGACCAACGTCCTGAACAGCATCCGCAACGCCGTCCCGACCAGCGGCTTCAACGTCGCCGTCTCGCAGCCGACCGTCGGCGGGATCCCGATGGTGCAGGTGACGGTGACCGCCACGGTGCCCTACCTGTTCAACCTCGTGGGCCCCAGCTTCACGGTCAACCGCACGGTGACCTTCCGCGACGAAGGCCGCTGAGCGGGCCGTGCGGACTAGCCAGACAGCACTCCAGGGACCCCCGCGATAGATGTCGACGGTCGGAACAATCATCTGGGCAGCCGAAGACCCGGCCGGGCGCGAGGTTCTGGCCGCGACCGCCACGGCCCTGGGGCTGACGGTCGAGCAGTGCGCACTCCGAGAGGCCGCCGATCGGGCGGCCATGACCCGCGCGGCAGTGATCGGCATCGAGGCGGGCCCGGACGCCGCGCAGACGCTGGCTCTGGTGGCCGATCTGCACACCCGGGCGCCGAACGTCACCCTCTTGGTGGCGTCGCGCGACGGCGACCTCAACTTCGTCCGGGCCGCCATCGAAGCTGGCGCCGGCGACGTACTGTCGTTGCCGCTCCAGAACGCCGAGGTCCACAAGGCCTTGCTGCGCGCCCTGCAAGCGTCCAATCGCGTCGCGGCGACGGTGACGCGGGCACCGGAGACGACCGGAGAGGCCGTGACGGTATGCGGCGTCCGGGGAGGTCTCGGCGCGACGACGCTCGCGGTGAACCTCGCCGCGCGGCTCGTGGAGATCACGAGCAGCGACGTCGCCCTGGTGGACCTGGATCTCCAGCGCGGCGACATCGCTTCGTTCCTGAACCTCCAGCCGCTCAACTCCATCGCCAACTTCGGCGCCGCGGCGGGCCAGGCCGACGATCTCTTCCTCTCGAAAAGCCTGACCCGCCATGCGAACGGCGTGTTCGTACTGCCGGCCCCGACCGAGATCGAGGACGCCGACCTCGTCGGACACGACGAGGTGAAGCGCGCGCTCGACCTGCTACGTCTGCGATGCCGCTACACCGTCATTGACACCGCGCGGACGATCACCGGCGTCACCGCCGCGGCCTTCGAAGTGAGCCGGCACGTCCTGGTGCTGACCGACCTGTCGGTGCCGGGCGTGCGCGCCGCCCGACGGCTGTTCGATCTGATCGGCCGGTTGGGCGTGGCGGCGGAGTCGCTCGACCTCGTCATCACGGAAGCCGTCCCCGGCCCGGTCGGCCTGCAGGACGCCGTACAGGCGATCGGCAGGGCGCCCTACTTCGTCGTGCCGCGGGACGAAGCCACCGCCGCCGAAGCCATGAACCATGGCGCACCGCTCAACGGGAAACCCAGCAAGCTGGCGACCGCCATGACCGACCTCGCGGCGAAGATCGCCGGCACGCAGCCCGCCCAGAAACCGAAGCCGAGCCAGCTCTTTCGGCGCTTCTTCACTCGCGGACAGGAGGTGCACTGATGAATCTTCGCGACCGTCTCGGCCTGGCCGCCAAGCCAGCCCCCGCGGCCCAGCCCGCCCCGGCGCCGACACCCGCGCCGCCAGAGGCCCCGGCGCTCCGCGCGGTGCCGAAGCCGACCACCGCCGACCACGCGGCCCAGGATCTCAAGCTCCGGATCCACCGGGAGCTCATCGACCGCATCGACCTCAACAACATCGCCCGCACCGACCTGAACGAGGCCAACTCGGAGCTGCGTCTGGCGATCCTGCAGCTGCTCGGCGAGCAGGCCCTCCCGCTCAGCCAGCGGGACCGGGAGCGGCTCGCCGAGGAGATCCTGCACGAGGTGCACGGACTCGGGCCGATCGAGCCGCTGATGCACGACAGCGAGATTTGCGACATCCTGGTCAATGGCCCGAAGCAGGTGTACGTCGAGCGTGCCGGTAAGCTCGAGCTGACGCCGGTCGTCTTCCGCGACGACACGCACCTCCTGCAGATCATCGACCGGATCGTGTCGCGCGTCGGCCGCCGGGTCGACGAGTCGTCCCCGATGGTGGACGCACGGCTGCCCGACGGGTCGCGCGTCAACGCCATCATCCCGCCCTTGGCGCTCGACGGCTCGCTGCTGTCGATCCGGCGTTTCGGCCGCGACCCGCTCACCGTCTCGAGCCTGATCCAGATCGGTTCGCTCACGCCCGAGCTGGCCGCCGTGCTCCGCGCGATGGTGCGCGCCCGGCTGAACGTGCTGGTTTCGGGCGGCACCGGGTCCGGCAAGACGACGCTGCTCAACTGCCTGTCCTCGTTCATCCCGGACAACGAACGCATCGTGACCATCGAGGACTCGGCCGAGTTGCAGCTGCAGCAGCCCCACGTGTGCCGGCTGGAGACCCGCCCCCCGAACGTGGAAGGGCGCGGCGAGATCACCCAGCGCGACCTCCTGCGGAACACCCTGCGTATGCGGCCCGACCGCATCATCGTCGGCGAGTGCCGAGCCGCCGAGGCGCTCGACATGCTGCAGGCGATGAACACCGGCCACGACGGCTCGATCTCGACCGTGCACGCCAACTCGCCACGCGACGCGCTGGCGCGCCTCGAGACCATGATTCAGCTCTCGGGCTTCGAGCTGCCGTCGAAGGCGATGCGCCAGCAGATCAGCCAGGCCATCGACCTGATCGTGCAGACGGCCCGCCTGGCCGACGGCTCGCGTCGCGTGATCAGCGTATCCGAGGTGGTCGGCATGGAGGGCGACACGATCATGTTGCAGGAGCTCTTCGCCTTCCAGCGCGAAGGCGTGCAAGAGGACGGGCGGATCGTCGGGAAGATCGGTCCGACGGGCATCCGGCCGCATTTCGTCGAACGACTGAAGGCGTGCAGCCACGACGTGGACCCGGCCGTCTTCGACTACCTGCGGGAGTGATGGGACGATGTTCGCTCTGCTGGCTCTCCTCATCTTCGGCTCGTTGGTCCTCGCCGGCTACGCCCTCGCGGGTTTGCTGACGGCGCAGGAAGCGCAGCGCGACAAACTCCAGCGCCGGCTCAACAACATGGTGGGCACGACGACCACCGACCGCCGGCGCACCCTCCTGAAGGACCAGCGCCTGTCGACCATCGGCTTCCTCAACACGATGCTGGGGCGGCTGAGCCTGGTCCGTCCCCTGACGGGATTGCTGGCGCGGGCCGGCCTCAAGAAGCGGGTCGGCGAACTCGTGATGTACGCCGCTCTCGCGGCCGGCGGCGGCTTTCTCGTCGCGGCCGGCTTCAGCGGCCAGACCGTGTTCGGATTCCCCGCGGCCGCGTTCGGCGCCATGCTCCCGGTGCTGGTCGTGAAACGGATGGCCAAGAAGCGCACCGCGACCTTCGCCGATCAGCTGCCCGACGCGCTCGACCTGGTGCGCTCTGCCCTGCAGGCCGGACACGGTCTGATGCCGGCAATGGGCGTGGTGGCGGACGAGTATCCCGACCCCGTGGCGCAGGAGTTCCGCGATGTCGTCGAGGAAGTGCGCCTCGGCCTGCCGCTGCGCGAGGCGCTCGACAACCTCGCCGAACGGGTCGGCAACGACGATGTCCGCCTGCTGCAGGTGGGCATCCTCACCGCGCAAGACGTGGGAGGCAACCTCGCCGAGGTGCTCGACAAGGTGAGCTACACCATCCGCGAGCGCTTCAAACTGCTGCGCGAGGTCGACGTCATGACCGCGCAGGGTCGCATGTCGGGCGGCGTGCTCACCGTGATGCCGTTCCTGGCCGGCGCCGGCATGATGGCGTTCAGCCCGAGCTACTTCACGCCGATGCTGCAGACGCCGCAGGGTCACAAACTTCTCGCCTTCGCCCTGTGCGGCGTCATGCTGGGGCACATCCTGATCCGGCGCATCGTGAAGATCGAAGTCTGAGGAGAACGACCATGCCGACCATGCTCATCCCGCTGCTCACCTTCGCCGTCATCACCGGCATGATCCTGGCCGGGGGGTCCGCGCTGCGCCGCGACGTGCCGGTGGCGGAGCGCGTGCGCCAACTGGTCGCCGAGAAGACGCCCAAGGCGCCGCGGGCGGCGCGCCCGAGTCTCCTGGGCCAGGTGGTCGCCAGCATCGGCCGCTACGGCATCGGCGGCGACCGCTCCATCTCGCACCGGCTGACGGTGGCCGGGATTCGCGGTCCGAACTCCGCGGCGCTGTTCCTCGGCACCCGCACGATCCTCAGCCTCGTCCCGGCGCTCGTCGTGCTCGTGCCCGCCGTCTCATCCGGCAGCCCGTTGGGCAAGGCGTTGCTCACCGCCGGCGGCTTCTTCCTGGGCGGGCATTTCCTCGCGAACTTCTGGCTGAAGCGACGGATGGCGAACCGGCAGAAAGTGGTCACCAAGGCCCTGCCGGACGCCCTCGATCTCATGGTGGTGTGCCTCGAGTCGGGTCTCGGCTTGAACGCGACGATCCAGCGGATCGGCGACGAGCGCGGCACCGTCAAGGACACGCTCGGCCAAGAGTTCGCGAACGTGGCCTCGGATCTCCGGGACGGGCGGCCCCGCGCCGATTCGCTGCGCGCGCTCGCCACCCGCAACGGGTGCGACGATCTGAAGGCGCTGGTCGGTCTCATCATCCAGAGCGACAAGCTGGGAGCCAGCATGGCCAAGACGCTGCGGACGCATGCCGACCTGCTCCGCACCCGCCGTCGCCAGCGCGCCGAGGAAGCCGCCCGCAAGCTGCCCATCAAGGTGCTCTTCCCGCTCGCCTTCTGCATCCTCCCCGCGCTGTTCGCCATCACGGTGGGCCCTGCCGTACTGAAGATCGGCGATCTGTCGTCCATGATGGAGAAGAAATGAGGCGGAGCGGACGGGTGCACCGCGCCAGCGCGCACGACACGGTCCTGGCCGACCGGCTGCGCGTCGCGGACACGTTCTGGACGAGGCTCCGCGGCCTGCTGGGCACGACGGGGCTCGCGCAGGGCGAGGGTCTGTGGATCCGTCCGTGCAACCAGGTGCACATGTTCGGCATGCGCTACCCGATCGACCTCGTGTTCCTCGACGATGCCAGTCAGGTGCTGCAGGTGGTGCACGCCCTCCAGCCGAACCGCGTCTCGCCGCGGGTGCCCGGCGCCACGAGCGTGCTCGAATTGCCGGCGGGCACGATCGCGCCCACTGGACTCACGGTCGGGGCGCGCGTCGACGTCACCGACGACGCCGGCGCCGCCGTTGCGCCCGCGGCGCGGGTCGATGCGGTACGCGCCGCGCTGACCAACGTGGCGGTCGCCGCGTTCTTTGGCTTCTTCGCCGCCGCGCACGTCGCGGCAGCGCTGAAGACGGGGCAATGGCTCACCACCATGCCGCTGGTCGCGCAGGAGACGCTGCTGGTCGTCCTCTTCCTCACCCGACGGCGCAGCACGGCCACCTCGACGCGGCCATTCGATTGGGCCATCGCGATCGCGGGCACGTTCCTGCCGCTGTGCGTGCGCCCGGGCGACACCCCCGGGCAACTGGCCGGTCTCGGCGAGGCGCTGCAATTCGTCGGCGTCGCCGCGGCGGCGCTCGCGCTGGCGTCTCTGGGACGTAGCGTGGGCGTCGTGGCCGCGAACCGCGGCGTCAAGACGGAGGGCCTGTACCGCCTGGTGCGGCACCCGGCGTATACCGGCTACCTCGTGGGCTACGCCGGCTACCTGCTCTGCTGGCCCACGCTGCGCAACGGCCTGCTGCTCGCCGGCACGCTGTTCGCCTTGGTCGCCCGCGCCGTCGCGGAGGAGCGCTTCCTGGGTCGCGACCCGGCCTACCGCGCGTACCTGCGCGGCACGCCCTGGCGCTTCCTGCCCTACCTCTACTGAGCCCGGCGCGGCCGTCGTCGCCGTTTGCACCCGCGCGACGCATCGGGGATGAATCCGCGCCATGTCGACTCCGACCGGGTCCGCGCTGATGGAGCGCCTCGTGGCGCTCTGCAAGCGGCGGGGGTTCATCTTCCAGTGCTCCGAAATCTACGGAGGCATCAACGGCTTCTGGGACTATGGCCCCCTCGGCGTGGAGCTCAAGAACAACCTGCGCGACGCCTGGTGGGACGTCATGGTGCGGAACCCGCCGGTCGGCCCGGACGGACGGCAGATCGAGATCGTCGGCCTCGACTGCTCGATCATCAGCCATCCGCGCGTTTGGGAGGCCAGCGGCCATGTCGGCGGCTTTGCGGACCCGATGCAGACCTGCCGGCAGTGCAAGAAGCTCTTCCGCGCCGACCACGTGGCCGAGTCGCTGGCCGAGAGCGAGTGGGTGGCGGCGGTGCTCGAGCTCTGCGAACCCGGCGCCGTGCCGAACACCTTCGTACCGCGCCGCAGCGAGCTGGAACGCTGGGCCAAGACGAAGGGGCGGAAGATCGCGCCGGGGCTCGCGGTCGTCCGGAGCCGGCGTTGCTCGCCACCGTCGCGGAGGACGAGCACGACGTGCCCACCCTGCTGACCATCTTGTCGAGCGCGTCGGCGAACGCGAGCGAGGTGCGACCGCCCTGCCCCGGTGTGCGGCGGCGATCTCACCGAGCCGCGGCAGTTCAACCTGATGTTCGAGACCTGCGTGGGCGCGGTGCGCGACGACGAGGCGAAGGCGTATCTTCGCCCCGAGACCGCCCAGGGTATGTTCTACAACTTCAAGAACGTCCTCGACTCGACGCGCGTGAAGGTGCCGTTCGGCATCTGCCAGGTCGGGCGCAGCTTCCGCAACGAAGTGACGCCGCGGAACTACATCTTCCGCTCGCGCGAGTTCGAGCAGATGGAGATCGAGTTCTTCGTGCACCCGAGCGAGGCCGACCGTTGGTACCGATACTGGCGGCAGGCCCGCTACGACTGGTGGTGCGGCCTGGGCCTCCAAGGCAAGAACCTCCGCCTGCGCGACCACGAGGCGGACGAACTGGCGCACTACGCCAAGGATGCGGGCGGCTGTTGCGACGTCGAGTACGCCTTCCCGTTCGCCGGCGAAAAAGGATTCACCGAGCTCGAGGGCATCGCGTACCGGAGCAACTACGACCTGACCCAGCACCAGCGGATGAGCGGCGTGAAGCTCGAGTACTTCGACGCCGATCGCAACGAGCGCTACCTCCCGCACGTGATCGAACCGGCGGCAGGCCTCACCCGGGGCGTGCTGGCGGTCCTCTGCGAGGCGTACACGGTCGACGACGCACGGCCGTCGCCGGAGCTGATGCGGTTCCACCCGCGGCTGGCCCCCGTCAAGGCCGGCGTGTTCCCGCTGGTCAACAAGGAGGGCATGCCCGAGATCGCCGAGCGCCTCTACCAGGACCTCCGCCGTCGCGTGGGCCCGTGCCAGTACGACGCCAAGCAGAGCATCGGGAAGCGCTACGCCCGCATGGACGAAGCGGGCACGCCCTTCTGCCTCACCGTCGACGGCCAGACGCTGGACGACCAGACCATCACCGTGCGCGATCGCGACACCGGCTCGCAGATCCGGGTCGCGGTGGATCGCGCGGTCGAGTGGGTCGCCGAACGTGTCATCTGACGGCGAGTGATCGTCGCGATGCCGGCCGTCTTCCGACGGTACGTCACTTGCTTCAACGACTCGCACGCGTTGTGTAGTTCGTCTAGGCATCGGGGGGCGTCGTGCACGCCCGTGTCGTGGGGCGGTTGGAGAAAGGTCGATCGGTGTCGCGGTTGCTCATCACGTTCGGGCTCTGGCTGTGCCTTGTGCCTCCGGCGTCCGGCATCACCGTGCCGCCCGGCTTCCAACACGAGACCGTCCTCAGCGGGCTCCAGTTCCCGACCGCCGTGCGCTTCTCGCCCGACGGCCGCGTGTTCGTGGCGGAGAAGAGTGGGCTCATCCAGGTCTTCGACGGACTTGGGGATCCGACCCCGACCGTGTTCGCAGACCTGCGACGCCAGGTGTTCAACGCCTGGGACCGGGGGCTGCTCGGCTTCGTCTTGCACCCCGATTTTCCGAGCACGCCCTGGGTCTACGTCCTCTACACCCACAACGCCCTGCCGGGCGGCGCCGCCCCCCAGTGGCCGGCGACCGATCCCGAGCTGACCTTCGACTACTGCCCCGATCCACCCGGCGGGATGGTCGACGGGTGCGTCGTCACCGGGCGTCTCTCTCGCCTCGCCGTGGATGGTCCCACTCAGGTGACCGAGCACGTGCTGATCGAGGACAACTGGTGCCAACAGTACCCGAGTCATTCGGTCGGCGACCTGGCCTTCGGACCCGACGGGGCGCTCTACGTGAGCGCGGGAGAGGGCGCCAACTTCGGTGCCGCCGACTGGGGCCAGTACGGCGGTTCCACCCCGGACCCCATCCTGGCCCCGATCCCCCGCAATCCGTGCGGCGACCCGCCCGGCGATGCGATGACCCCACCGACCGCCGAAGGCGGCGCCCTCCGCGCGCAGGACCTCCGCACGCCGGGCGATCCGGTGTCCTACGGCGGTACCGTCCTGCGCGTCGATCCGGAGACCGGCGCGGCGCTGCCCGACAATCCTTTATGGGGCGGCGCGACGCCGGAGGACGACCGCGTGGTGGCCTACGGGCTGCGCAACCCCTATCGCTTCACGGTCCGCCCCGGCACGTCCGAACTCTGGATCGGCGACGTCGGGTGGGACATCTGGGAGGAGATCAACCGCGTGGTCGATCCCACCGGTCTGCATCTCGCCAACTTCGGCTGGCCGTGCTGGGAAGGTGGTATCCGCCAGCCTGCCTTCGCGAGCGCCGGCCTGGCGATCTGCGAATCCCTGTACGCGGACGGCACCGACACCAAGCCGTTCCTGGCATCGCGCCACGGCGACCCACTCGGCGACGACGCCTGCACCAGCGCATCGTCCTCGATCACCGGGCTCGCCTTCTACGACGGCGGCACCTACCCCCCCGAGTACACGAACGCGCTCTTCTTCACCGACTTCGGCCGCAACTGCCTGTGGGCCATGCTGCCGGACGAGCGCGGGGTGCCGGACCCGACCGCGATCGTGACCGTCGCCTCCGGACTGCCGGGGCCGGTCATGCTCGAGCGCGGCCCGGGCGGCGATCTCTTCTACGTCGAAGTCGGAGGTCTCGGCTGGCTCGACGGCAAGGTGCATCGCATCCGGTACCTCGGGTCGAACCATCCGCCCGTCGCCATCGCCACGGCCGACGTCGCCAGCGGGACCTCGCCGCTGACCGTACGGTTCGACGGCTCCGCCTCGAGCGACCCCGACGAGGGGGACGTGCTCGCGTTCGCCTGGGATCTCGACGGCGACGGCGAATTCGACGACGCCGACGGCCCGGCGCCGGGCTACACGTACGACACCGGGACCTGGCACGTTCGGCTGCGCGTCACCGACGGTGCGGGCGCCAGCGACACGGCTACCCTGACCGTGAACGTGGACAACACCCCCCCGACGGCGATCATCTCGTCACCGGCTCCATCGCTCCAGTGGAGCGTCGGCCAAGCGATCGCGCTCAGCGGCAGCGCCCTCGACGCCGAGCAGGGGACGCTACCCGACTCCGCACTGCGCTGGCAGATCGTGATGCTCCATTGCCCCGGCTTCGACTGCCACGTCCACCTGGTGCAGGAGTTGGGCGGCGGCGGCCAGGCGGTCTTCGTGGCGCCCGACCACGAGTACCCGTCGTTTCTGGAGATCGTCCTGACCGCCGTCGATGCGGGCGGGCTCAGCCACACCACGAGCGTCCAGCTCCAGCCCAACACCACGAGTCTGTGGTTCGACTCGACACCGAGCGGTCTCACACTCGCAGTAGGCTCCACGGCCAACGTCACGCCGTTCGCCCGCGACGTCATCGTCGGCTCCCAGAACTCGGTCGCGGCACCCTCGCCGCAGACGCTGGCAGGGATCCCCTACAGCTTCGCGTCGTGGTCCGACGGCGGGCCCCAAGCGCACAACGTGCTGGCGGACGCGGGCGGCGGCTCGTGGGCCGCCACCTACGCCGGTGGCGCCTGCGGCAACGGAGTGCGCGAAGCCGGTGAGACGTGCGACGACGGCAACCTCCAGGATGGAGACTGCTGCACGGCCGCGTGCACGCTCACCCCCGCCGGCACGGCATGCCGCGCCGCCGCGGGACCCTGCGACGTCGCCGAGACCTGCGACGGCGTCGTCGCCACGTGTCCCGCCGATGCGTACGCCCCGCCCACGCAGGAATGCCGCCCGGCGGCGGATGCATGCGACCCGGCCGAGCGATGCACCGGCATGACCGCGTCGTGTCCCGCCGACGTGACGGCCGGGGATCCGGACGGCGATGGTCTCTGTACGGCGGTGGACCCGTGTACGGGCGGTGTACCCTTCCGCACCACGCGACTGGGGCTCCGCGGACTCGGCACGCGCCCGGGCAACGACCGGCTCCGATTGTGGGGGTCGGCGACCCTGCCGCCGGAAGCCGCCGCCTTCGTCGACCCGTCCGTGCACGGGATGAGGCTCGTCCTGCACGACGACGTCGGTGCAACGGTGCTCGACGCGACCTTGCCCGCCGGTAGTGCCTGGAAGACGGTCGGCGCCGGGAACTGGCGCTACCAGCCCGGCGACAGCAAGCCGGGGGGCATCGCCCGCGCCACGCTCCGGCTGTCGCGGAATTCCGGCCGCCTCACCGTCCGTGTGACGGGCCGGCGGAGCACCTACCCACTCGATCCCCCCCGGACGCCGGGGAACCTGACGGTGGTGCTCGACCCGCCGGCAGCCGCCACCGGGCTCTGCATCGAGCGCACGAGTTGGCCGACGGGCTGCCTGGCCGGGTCGAGGGGCGCAGCCATCACCTGCCGCTAGTCGGCAGCGATCCGCGGTGGCGGCCCCCGCTCCGCTAGGCTAGACGCTCCGCGTGGCGCGGAACGGGCTGGCGGCGGCGGCACTGGTCGTGCTTCTCGCGGCTGGCATGGCACCGTTCGTCGATCTCGACGTGTGGCACGCCATGTCGCTCTTCCGCGATGCGCTCCGGGCAGGCTGGGTACCGGATCAGGACCGCTTCGCGTACACGCCGACCGTCACCCCGAGCCTGCACCACGAATGGGGCGCCGGCGCCGTGGCGTACGCCATCGCTGAAACCTTGGGGCTGGCCGGCCTGCACCTGCTGCGGCTGGCCTTGGTCGCGGCAACTGCCGCCATCGCGACGCGCGTCGCGCTGCTGCGCGGCGCGCGACCGACCGTGCTCCAGGCACTGGCCGTGCTCGCCATCCCCATGGCGTGGATCACCTGCACGCTCGTGCGGGCGCAGCTCTACACCGTGCTGGGCCTGGCAGTGCTGCTCGCCTGTCTGGAAGCGGACCGCCGCGGCGGGCGCCGCTGGGTGGGGCCGTGGCTGGTCCTGTGGGTGTGCTGGGTGAATCTGCACGCCGGCTTCGTCGTCGGCGCCGTGTTCCTCGGAGCCCACACGGCCGAGCAATGGTGGCGCCGGCAGCCGGTGCGTCACCTGCTCGCGACGCTCGCGGTCATGGCCGCGCTGATCGCGGTCAATCCCTACGGGTTGCGTTACTATGCGCACGTCGTCCGTTCGCTGACGGCGGATCGCAGCCTGATCGCCGAGTGGACGCCGCTGTGGGCGGCACGGCCCCCCGCCGTCGCGCTGGTGCTGGTGTCGATGACGGTGGCCGCGGTCGCCGTGCGGCGCGTGGGACTGCGCGAAACGCCCGGCTGGCCACTGCTCGCACTCGCGGCCGCGGCGGCGGTGCG
This sequence comes from uncultured delta proteobacterium, assembly GCA_963851365.1. Taxonomy (GTDB): domain Bacteria; phylum Desulfobacterota; class Binatia; order DP-6; family DP-6; genus CAVQLX01. Next base: position 305,462 of record CAWKPA010000010.1, read on the forward strand.
ATCCGAGCGGCATGTGTCGATCTACGCCCTGGTATGGCTGACGCAGGTCCCGGGTCTCGTGTCGCGCACGCGGCTCGGCGATCTCCTCGATCGCGTGCAGCACCGGTGGGGAATTCTCTTGTGGTCGGTCGTCCTCACCGCCGGGCTGGCATTCGGTTTCCGCATGCGGCCCTGGGACACGCTGGTGGACGGTGTCGGCGATCCGCGGCAACCGGTCACCTACCCGGTCGGCCCCGTCGACTACCTCGAGCGGGCACACGTGACGGGCAACCTGCTCGTTCCCTTCGAAGTCGGGGCATACGTCAGCTGGAAGACGGACGGCCGCATCAAGGTCAGCCTCGACAGTCGCTTCGAAGCGGCCTACCAGCCCAGCCTGCTGGCGGAGCACCTCGCCTTCCTGGGCGCCGCACCCGGGTGGCGCGACATGCTGTCGCGGTACCCGCACGACCTGATCCTGGTGCCTCGGAACGCGCCGGTCACCTCGCTGCTGGCCGCCGAACCGTCGTGGCTACTCGTCTACCAGGACGACGCCTACCTGCTGTACGCGCGCCGCGACCGCGCGCTGCCGATCGTCGACCGCCGCGGCGAGCGGATCACCGGGACGTTTCCGTAGCCGCGCGCGACGCCGCCATGGCATCGGCGATCGCGCCGGTACCGCCGCCGAACGGGCCAGGGTACCCGGTGATCCGGCGCGTGGCGGGCGCGCCGTAGAAGGCGGTCAAAGCGAGCGCCCGCACGCCACCGAGGAGCGCTCGCTTGAGGGACAGGCGCGACGCGGCCAGATCGGCCAGGACCGCATCGCGGCCGGCGGGATCGAGCCCGGTGAAGGGGCGCCCCTTCGGCAGGAGCGGCCAGACGCCGAACTCGAGCACCGTCAGCGCCTGACCGATGGGCGCCGCGAGCGCGGGGTTCACCGCCAGCAGCGCATCGGCCAGGCGGCCGACGTCCACGTCCCGCCGGGTGATCAACGCGTCGCCGGGCGGACCGATCAGCTGCGTCGCCGCCGCCGTGAGAGTGGCATACTGCCGCGGCGAGAGCGCCGCCAACGGGGCGTTCGACGAGGGAGCGAACGCGGTCGGCACGCCGCCACAGCCGCTCGGCACCAGGCCGACCGCGGCCGCGGCGCCGGCGAGGCGGAGGAAGCCACGCCGATCCAGTGCGCCGGCCGCCTGCGCAAGCCCCCTGTCGCCGGTCACGCGCCTCCTCCGGCGGCCATGATACCGTCCGCGACGCGCAGCGCGTTCGCCATGATGGTCACCTGCGGATTGACGCCGGTGTTGCTCGGGAGCGCGGCGGCGTCGGTCACGTAGAGGCCGCGGATCCCGGCGCACCGGCCGGACTCATCGCAGGGACCCGACCGTCCCATCGCCGCACCGCCGAAGAGGTGCACCGCGTAGAGAAGGGTGAATCGCGTGGCGTCGAGCGGCATCGTGTCGAGCACGGCCAAATCCGCCTCGCGCCGCACCGGGGCCGCCCCGTGGAGCGGCAGCCAGACCTCGCGGGCGCCGGCGGCGAGGTAGGCTCGCGCCGCCGCACGCATGCCGGCCCGCAGCCGCTCGAAATCCTCCGCCACGTGCGCGTACCGGATCCCACCGTCGGCGGCGGCGCGCCCGCGCGTGCGGTCCTGCACCAGCACCAGCGCCTTGGCGAGAAAGGGCAGCTGTGTCATCCGCGCCGCGTGCTCGGCGCCCGTGCCCGGGACGGCAGCGGCGGTGGTCATCGGATGCACCGAGGTGTTCTCGATCATGACGCCGGCCTGGTCAGCGAACTCCGAGATCGCAAACCCCATCGTCGGGCCGTAGTACCCGTGGACCGGGTCGGCGAAGCGCGCCAGGACATGCGTGGAGGTATGGCAGGCGACGCCCGCGCCGGTGACCCCGGGTATGCCACTGCGCAGCAGCAGCGGGGCGGTGTCGAGCACACCGGCCGCCACACAGACGACCGGGGCGTCCACCCTGAGGCGCTCCCCGGGCCCACGGCCGTCGGGGGCCAGGGTCACCGCGTCCACCCCATGCGCGCGACCGTCGCCGATGCGAATGCGCTCCACCCGCGTTCGCGCCAGCACCCGTGCGCCGGCCCGCTCGGCGCGCGGCACGTAGGTGAGGAGCGTCGACTGCTTGGCGCCGATCGGACACCCGAGGTTGCAGAGCCCCAGGTTGGCGCACCCCCGGACGCTCCGCGGCGTGCTGGCGGCCCGCCACCCGAGCCGCGCCGCGCCGGCGGCGAGGCGTTCCGCGTTGCGACTGGTGTGCGCGGGGCCGGTCGGCGACGCGCCGATGTCGGTCCAGACCCGGTCGACGAAGGGTGCCAGCGCTTCGTCGGTGAACCCGCCGAGACCGTGCTCCTGCCGCCACGCGGCGAGCAGCGCGGAAGGCGGGCGGAAGCACAAGGCGTCGTTCACCACCGTGGAGCCACCGACGCAGGCCCCGGCGTAGAGCGACAGGCCAGGCTGCGCGGCGGCCATCCGCCACAGCCGGCGGGTCATCTCCGCCTCGTCGCCCGTGAAGTCCCGGGTCTCGACCCGCGGGCCGGCCTCGAGGACGACGACCGAGAGGCCGGCTTCGGCGAGCGCCGCGGCCACCGGCGCACCGCCCGCGCCGCTGCCGATGACCACGACGTCCGCCGTCACGATGCGCGCCGACTCAGCTGGCCGCTCCCAGCTCGTCCTGGATCACGGCCTTGAATTCCTCGAACGGCTTCGCGCCGACCAGCAGGCGGCCGTTCACGACGAACGACGGCGTGCCGGTGATGCCGAGCGACTGGCCCTCGGCCATCTCCGCCTTCACCGCCGCCTGGGTCTGCTTGCTGTCGACACAGGCGTCGAACTTCGCCTTGTCGAGCCCTTCGCTCTCGACGAACGCCCACGCCTTCTCCTTCACGTTGGCGGGGTTGACGTCCTTCTGGTTCTGGAAGAAGCCGTCGTAGACCTTCCAGTACACGTCGGGTTTCTGTTGCCCGATGCACTTCGCCGCGATCGCGCCCGGCTCCGCCCAGGGGTGGAACGCCAGCGGAAAGTCCTTGAAGCAGAAGCGCACCTTGTCGCCGAACTCCTTCTGCACTTGTTCCATCGTGGCGTAACCTTTGGCGCAAAAGGGGCACTGGTAGTCGGAGTACTTGACGATCGTCACCTTGGCGTCCTTGGGCCCGCGGCAGGACGCGCCGTCCAGCTTGATCTTCGCCATGACCGCTTTCGACGGATCGACCGTGACGTCGACGGTCTCGGCGAACAGCGCGTACTTCCCGTCGGCCGATGCCGTGAACGGCACCTTCCTGGTCTGCGGGCCCGCCACCTCGAGAACACCCTCCTTGGCACCCTTGATCGGCGAGTCCTTGAGTCCCGTGACGCTCACCTGCGCCGCAGGTGGCACGTTGTTCTTCTTGCGGAAGAACTTGATCAACTGGTCGGTATTGAAATCCTGCGCGTAGACCGGGCCGGTGGCGGCGATCGCGACGGCGAGCAGAGCGAGACGTTTCAGCATGCAGTACCCCCTTGTGATCGGACGTTGACCGCCAACGCTGCCGACGTTTCCCGCAGGCGTCAAGCCGTGCGGTCTTGCGCGTTCCCGCGCGCTCTGGCTAGGGTCGTGCCGTGGTCCGGCGCGCCTGGGTGGGTTGCCTGCTGCTCGTCGCGGCGTTCGCGGCCGCCCGGCCCACCCTCGCCCCCGAATTGCGCGACGCGCTGGCCGGGGCGCGCTACGTCTACATCCAGTCGGAGCGCAAGGACGGCACGTTCGGGAAATCCGCCGAAATCTGGTTCTTCGTCCACGACGACACGCTCTACGTCGGCACGCGGCCGGCGTCGTGGCGGGTGAAGCGCATCCGGGCAGGCCGCACCAAGGCGCGGATCGCCGTCGGCTCGCCCGGCGGACCCAGCTTCGAAGCCACCGGCCGCATCCTGCGCGACCCCGCCATCGAAGCCAAGCTGATGACCGCCTTCGCCGCCAAGTATCCTGACGGCTGGGCCCGGTATGCCGAGGGCTTCCGCACCGGCTTCCAGAACGGCGAACGCGTGCTGGTCGCGTACACGCCGCGTTGAGCGCCGTCATGGATCCGCGCAGCGCGTCCCTCGCCGGCCGTACCATCGTGGTCACGGGGGCGGGTGCCGGCATCGGGCGCGGCGTTGCGCGCACCATGGCCAGCTTCGGCGGGCGGGTGGCCGTGCTCGATCTCAACCCGGACACGGCCGAGCGCACCGCAGGCGAGATCGCGGACGCCGGCGGCGAAGCCATGGCGCTTCACGCCGACGCCCGCGATCCGGACGCCGTCGGGCAGGCGCTCGAGCGGGCTGCCCAGCGCTTCGGCCCGGTCGACGTATTGGTGAACAACGCGGGCGGAACGTTCCCAGCCCCGTTCCTGGAGAGCGCGCCGAAGGGCTGGCACGCGCTGTGGCGCGCCAACCTGGAATCGGTGCTGCATTGCACCCAGCAGTTCGGACGGCGGCTCGTCGCCGCGCGGCGCAACGGCAGCGTGATCACGGTGGTGTCGATCGAAGGGGTTCGCGCGGCGCCGCTGTACGCCGCCTACGCCGCCGCGAAAGCCGGCGCCATCAGTCTCACTCGGACCCTCGCGCTCGAGTTGGCTCCGCACGGGATCCGCGTGAATGCGATCGCACCAGACATCTGCCTCACCGAGGGGCTCGAGGCGATGGTGCCGGCCGAGGAGCGCGACCGCTGGGCGGACATCGTCCCGCTCGGCCGCGCGGGAGAGCCCGACGACGTGGCCGGGGCGGCGGTATTCCTGGCGTCGGACCTGTCACGCTACGTGACCGGGGTCACGCTGCACGTCGACGGCGGCACCCATGCCGCCGGCGGCTGGTACCGCGACCCGGGCGGCGGCTGGGTCCTGGGACCGCCCCGTATCCGCCAGGATTGACTCCGGGGCCCGCCCCACACTACTCGGAGCCCCCATGTTCGACCCCAAGGAGCTCCGGCGCGTGATGGGTCTCTTCGCCACGGGAGTGACCGTGCTCACCACACGCGACGCCGACGGGCGCCCGTTCGGCCTCACCGCGAACGCGGTGACGTCGCTGTCGCTCACGCCCCCGCTGTTGCTCATCTGCATCGACAAGAAGGCGGAGACGCATCCGCACTTCCTCACCTCGCGCTGCTTCGTCGTCAACATCCTCGCCGAGGACCAGGAGGGCATCTCCACCCACTTCGCGAAGTCCGGCGGCGACAAGTTCGGCAGCCTGCCCTGCAGCACGAACCTCGACGGCGTGCCGATCCTCGAGGGCACGCTCGCCCACCTCGAGTGCCGCATCGTGGAGACGTTCGAGGGCGGCGACCACGTCATCCACATCGGCGAGGTGCAGCGCGCGGAGGTCCGCGGCGGACGCCCCTTGCTCTACTTCCAGGGCGCGTACCGCCACCTGGACGACCACTGACCGCAGGGGAGGACACGCATGGAGAACATCCTGTATCCGTTGACGGGGCTGATCGTGGTCTTGGCCGTCGTCGAGGTCATGGTCCTCGGCTTCCTGGTCGGCCGCGGCCGCGACACCTACGGCGTGCCGGCGCCGGCGACCTCCGGCCACCCCACCTGGGAGCGGCTCAACCGAGCTCACCAGAACAGCCTGGAACAGCTGGTGCTGTTCGTCCCGCTGTTTCTCGCCTATGTGTTCAACACCGCAGTTCGCACCGGGCTGCTCCTCGGCCTGGTCTACTTGGTCGCCCGGATCATCTACGCCGTGGGGTATGTGCGGGACCCTCGCAGGCGCGCGGCCGGCGCGTTCCTCACCGCCGGCGTGCAGGTGTGGCTCGCGATCGGCGCGATCGTCGGCCTGGTGGCCAAGCTCATCCGCGCCTGACCCGCGAACGTCACTCGACCCGGTGCCGACCTGGTGGCCCGCCATGTCGCGCGCCCCGCTCCACCGGACTCAGGAACGGCGCCATCGCGAGAGCGAGTAAGGCGGCAAGCGCGACCAGACCGAGCGCCACGCGGACCCGCGACACCTCGTGGTCGTCCCCGCGGCGCGCCACCGCCACAATCCATCTCCAGTGCAGCGCGACGTGAGCGGCAAGCGCTGCCAGCAACGCCACGGACACCCAGAAGTGCACGACGCCCCACTCGTGGCGGCCGAGCCCCCACACGGTCAGGTGCCGGCCGCTGCCCGGCGGCAGCGTCCAGCGCATCAGCACGCCGGTCGCCACCAGCAACACGAACCCGGCGAACGCCAAGGCGTCGACGACCGCGTTGAGCGTGGTGCGCTTCACTCACCACATCCCTCGCACGACGCATGCCCTCCGGCAACGACCCCTCTTGCACGTTCGGGCGACGTCCGGGTAAGTGCCTCCGGACCAAGGAGGTATCGTCCGATGCGTCGTTTCACCATCCTCGCCGTCCTCGCGACCGCGCTCGCCGCGACGCCGGTGCTGGCCCAAACCGCGATCGAGCTCAAGAAGGAACTGCTGCCGAAGATCAAGAAGGCGCAGGCGGAAGGCAAGGATCTCGGTCAAGCGCAGGAACTCTACAACGAGGGCGACAAGCTCCTGAAGGACGGCCTGAACGAAGAAGCGGCCGACACCTTCAAGAAAGCCAAAGCCGCCATGCCGGAGTAGTCGCGCGCGACGCCGCGACCCCCCGCGGCCGCGGTAACGCCGTTTTGCTGCTAGGTATCTTTCCTCGAAACTGGGCGTTGACACCGGTCTTCGGCCGCCGCTAGAGTCCGTCTCCGCAGGATGCGCCCGGGATGACCTCCCCGATCCCGGGTCCCTCCCGAGAGACGTTGACCATGCGCATGATTCTGCCCGGTGTCCGGGAACGGACGGCCATCGATCGGCATCTGACAGACTTCTTCCGCGAGCACCGCGAACCGGCGTTTCTCCGCGCCATTCGCTCGGTCAGTCGCTTCTACCATCTGCGCGCGCCGCGCGTGGAATGGTTCGAATACCTCGACTGGGGGCGAAGCGCCGGTCGCTGCTACGAGGACGGCAAGATCCACCTGGTCCACCCCGAGAACTGGAAGAAAGGCCGGAAGTACAACTCGGAGCGCAAGTGGATCCAGGCGGTCTACCACGAGCTGGGGCACTACGTGCTTTGGGCGGATGCCGAGCGGAAAGCCGACACCTTCGCATGCCGGTTCGTCCGCGGCGTGTCGGCCAACGGCCAGCGGCGCGCAATGGTGGCGAGCGCCGGCCTCAAGCCGTCACGTCCTCACCGCCGTCGACCCCGATCACGTTCCCGCTGATCCAGCCGGCGCCTGGAAGCGACAGGGCCACCAGCGCCTCCGCGACGTCCTCCGGCTGCGTCAGCCGGCCGCCCGGATTGCGGCGGCGGGCCTCCTGGAAGAGCAGTTCCGCGACCGGGATCTTGCGCGAGGCGGGCGTGTCGGTGACGCCCGCCCGGATGGCGTTCACCGCGATTCGCTGCGCGCCGAGCTCGAGCGCCAGCTGGCGAACGTGCGATTCCAGCGCGGCCTTCGCCGCCGACACCGCGCCGTAGAACGGCATCACGCGCGTGCCCCCGGAGCTCGTCATCGCGAACACGCGACTGCCGTCGCCGAGCAGTCGGCGGTCGTGCAGGTCCTGCACCCAGTAGACGAGGCTGTGCGCCATCACGTCGAGCGTCATCTCGAGCTGCGCCTTGGTGGTCTGCTGCGCCGGCGCGGCGTCGACGAACGGCCGCAGCGTGCCGAAGGCGAGCGAGTGCAAGAGAACGCGCACCGGCCGACCGCCGCTCAATTCACGCGCGCGGTCGCAGACCTGCGCGCGCTTGTCGGCGTCGGCGGCGTTGACGTTGAAGAAGTGCGCCTCGCCCCCGGCCGCTCGCACATCCCCGGCCACCGCATCGGCGAGCGGCAGCGTGGCCTTGCGATCGAGGTGGACCCCGACGACGTTCATCCCGTGGCGCGCCAGCGCCCGCGCCGTCGCGGCCCCAAAGCCGCTCGACGCCCCCAGCACGATCCCCCACTCGCCTTCGAACGGCCGCCAGTCCGCCATCGCCGCGCAGATGTAACGAATGGTTGTGGGCCCGGCAATGCTCGGCTAGCCTCTCGCCACATGGGTGGCAAGGGCGACCGGCCCGCTGGGCTCGAGAACCGCTGGTGGGTCGACCAGCAGCGCGACGCCCAGGGGTATCTGATCGATCGCCCCCGGATTCCCCTGCGCTTCTTTCGGTCGGCCGCCGGCTTCGACCAGGATGCCGCGCAGCGCCGGCTCACGGACCTGAACCTCAAGTGGTTCAACGAGGTGGAGACCCGCCCGGGCTCGTGGGCGCTGGTCAGGACGCTCGAGAACCAGCGCGTGCCCGAACCCCGGCTCCGCAAAGTGCAGGGGCTCCTGCCCGTGCCGCCTGGATGCCATGGTGTGCTGGTCGACTCCGGCGAAGCGCTGCGAGCCATCGTCACCGGAACCCCGCTCGGGGACCGGCTCGTCGAGGTGCGCATCGGGGTGGAATCCTCTTTCGACGCGTGGGTAGGCGGCGAATGGGTGCGAGAGCTGTCGTTCCGCAACGCCGACGACGCACTCCGGCGGGCGCCGCGCCTGATTCGCGAGTATCTGACCACCACGCGCGGCGCGCCGATCAGCTGATCCGGCCCTTTACCCCCTGGGGAAAGGGGGATATGCACGCCGCAACGCAAGGGGGTGATGCCGTGACCAACCAGGAAGAAGAAGAAGCAAAACAACGCGTCAAGGAAGCCGTGTGGTCGTGGATGCAACGGCTGCTCGTCCTCGGCACGACGTTCGGTTTCGGGTTCTTCACTGCGTGGGTGCTCTACGGCTACGGCCCTGAGGGGGCCCCCGCGCTGCGAGTGCAGACCGTGAAGCAGGACGAGGCGATGGTCGAGTGCAAGAACAAGCGCGTCGACGTCGAGGGCAAGCTCACCGTGGCGGAGGGCCGGCTCACACAGTGCCAGAACGACCTGCAGAAGGCGCGCAACGCCCCGAAGCCCTGAGCGCGCGCGGCGGCTGCGGCTGCTAGATCACTTGCCGCGCGCGTAGCACGTCCAGCTCCGCGTCGGTGAGCCCGAGCAACTCACCGTAGACGGTGGCCGTGTGTTCGCCGATCTCGGGCCCGAGCCGGCGGATCGCGCCGGGGGTGTCGGACAGCTTGACGACCACGCCCGGCGCGACCACCGTGCCCAGCTTGTCGTGCGGGAGGCGTTGGATCATCTCGCGCGCCTGCAGCTGGGGGTGCGCCAGGAGCTGGTCGACCGTGTAGACCGGGGAGCAGGGGACCCCCGCGCCGTCCGGTCCGAGGGCCCGCACCACCTCGTCGACGGTGCGTTCCCCCACCCACGCGCCGACGAGACCGTTGATCTCTTCGCTGCGCGCCACCCGGCCCGTGACGCCCCGGAAGCGCGGATCCTCGCCCAACTCGGGGCGGCCGATGGCCCCGGCGAGGGTGCGGAACAGCTTGTTGCTGGCCACGGCGATCACCACCCAGCCGTCGCGGGCCCGATAGCAGTCGTACGGCGCGGTTCCGAGATGGCGGTTGCCCACCTGCTCGGGCAGCCGTCCCGATGCGGCGAAGATCGCCGGCCAGCCGTCGAGCAGCGAGAACATGGCGTCCTGGCTCGAAACGTCGACCGCCTGGCCGCGTCCCGTCCGAGCGCGCGCGCACAGTGCGGCGAGCACGCCGACGGCGCCGAACAGCCCTTGCACGTAGTCGCCCAGCGACCCGCCGCCGCGGGTCGGCGGGTTGCCCGGAAAGCCGGTGAGCGACATGAAGCCGCTCGCCGCCTGCGTGATGATGTCGTAGGAGGGCCGCTCCGCCCACGGGCCGGTCTGGCCGAATCCCGAGAGGCTGGCGACGACGAGCCGCGGATGCTCGCGGCAGAGGTCCGCCGGCGCCAGGCCCCAGCGTGCGAGCGTCCCGCCCGCGAAATTCTCCACCAGCACGTCGACGTGGGGCAGCATGCGCCGCAGGATCGCTCGCCCCTCCTCCAGCCGCAGATCGAGGGTGACCCCCTGCTTGCCGCGATTGAGGGCCAGAAAGAACACCGGCACGCCCTCGACGGCCGGATAGCCGTACCGGCCTTCGTCGCCGCCCTTCGGCGCTTCCACCTTGATGACCTCGGCGCCGAGATCGGCGAGGATGGACGTGCAGAAGGGTCCCGCGAGGAACCGCGTCAGATCGAGGACGCGGATGCCCTGCAGCGCGCTCATCGCGGGAGAAAGTGTCGCATCGCGCCCAACAGCGCGTCGAGGTCGGGATACTCCGCCAGGGTGTCGCAGAGCAGCGCGTGGGTGGCCGCGATGCGATCCAGATCCGGGTCCGAGGCGTCGCCTCCGACCAACTGCTCGAGTTGCTTCAGCAGCGGCTGCGTCTCGAGCTTCGTCTCGACGGGGATGTCCTCCGACAAGGCGATCGAGCAGGCGGCTGCGTTCGATCAGTCCGCCCAGGATCTCGCCGTCGCGTGCGCTCCTTCACTGGCTCTGCCCTTCCTTCAATTGGCGCTTCCAGTCGAGGATGCGCGCCTGGGCGCCGGCGGCCTCGGCCTCCGGGATCATGTCGGCCGCCTGATAGATGCGCGACAACGTGGTGTGCGCCAGGACGTCGTCGGGCGTCAGCTCGCAAAGGCGCTTGGCCGCCTCGATGGCCTCGGGATGTCGGCCCAACTGGTTCAGCGCCAGAGCCAGGCCCTGCCACCCGTCGGCGAATTCTGCATCGAGGGCGATCGCGTCGCGATACCGATCCACCGCCTGCTCCAGCTCGCCCTCGGCCACCAGGTCGACGGCCTGGTCGTAGAGGTCGTACTTGTCGGCCATGCGGGATGGGTAGCTGGTTGGCCGGCCACCGGCAAGGCGCGCCGTCGTTGACTCCCGGGACCCCACCCCCTACCGTCGCGCGTGTCTCTCGAGGCCGAGCTGGCAGCGGCGATCCGCGGGCATCGCGACGCCGAGCCGTTCCCCTTCGAGGCCTGGGCGCTGCGGGTCTTCGCGCACCAGCATGCCCGGGTCCCCGCGTACCGGCGTTCTGCCGACGACGCGGCGTCGGCCCGGACGACGTGGCGTCGTGGACGGACGTCCCGCCAGTGCCCACGCGGGCCTTCCGCACGGCCGATCTCGCCACCGGACCGGCCGAGACGGTCTTCTGCACCAGCGGCACCACCGGCGGGCCCGAGGCGCGCGGGCCGGCACCTGGTGCCGCACCTCGACCTCTACCGCGCGTCGGCGCTCGGTGGCTTCGACCGCTTCGTCCTGCCGGACGGCGCCCGGCTGCCCGCCCTCTTCCTCCTGCCGCCGCCGTCGCTCCGGCCCGATTCGTCGCTGATCCAGCATGTGCGCATGGGTCGGCGACTCGCTGGCGACCGACGCCGAGTGGTTCGCCGGCCCGGACGGCCTCGACGTTCCACGCCTGATCGCCGCGCCTGCGCGCGGCGGAGGCGACGCGGCGAGGCCGTGCTGCTCGCCGGCCCGACCGCCGGCTTCGTGCGCCTGTTCGACGCCGGTCCCGCCTTCCGCCTGGGCCCGGGCAGCCGCGTGATGGACACCGGCGGCGCGAAGGGCATGCCGCGCCCGCTGTCGCGCCCCGGCTTCCTGCGCGCCTGCTGGACGCAGCTCGGGATCGCCGGCTACTTCTGCGTCAACGAGTACGGTATGACCGAGCTCTGCTCGCAGCGCTGCGACAGCGTCTTGCGCGATCGCCTCACCGGCGACAGCCTGGCGCCGCGACGCCTCGTCGCCCCGCCGTGGCTGCGCACGCGCGTGCTCGACCCCGACACTCTCCAACCGGTCGCGCCGGGCGCCGTCGGGCTCCTCTGCCACCACGACCTCGCCAACGCCGGCTCCGTGTCGGTCGTGCTCACGGAAGACCTCGGCCGCACCGTCGGCGACGACGGCATCGAGGTCCTCGGCCGGGTGCCGGGCGCGACGCCGCGCGGTTGCGGCATGCTGCTGGCGGACCTGGTGCCGTGACGTCCTCCGCCGAGCTGCTGCGCGAGATCGAGCGCGCGCGGGCGGCGGGCGCGCGGGCGGCGACGCGCCCGCGCCATGAAGTCGCGGCGATCCTGGCGGCGGCGGCCCGCCGGTGGCGTGACGACCCGGCGCTCCGCGACGAGCTGCCCGCGCAGGCCTCGCTGCACCCCACCACCACGGCCGCCGGGGCGGGCGATCGCGGCCGACGCGCTCGACGCCGACGCCATGCGGGAGCTGGTCGAGCGCGAGCTCGGCGGCGCACGGCCGCCGGCGCCCTGGGTGGTCGCACACGTGCTCGCGTCGAACGTGCCCGCTCTCGCGCTGCCGGCGATCGCACTCGGGTGCCTCGCCGGTGCCGCGGTCGTGGTCAAGTCGGGCCGTGCCGACCGCGTCTCGGCGCCGGCGTTCCGGCGGGCGCTCGCGGCCGAGGACCCGGCGCTCGCCGCCAGCATCGTCACCTCCTACTGGGTGGGCGGCGACGACGCCATGGAGGACGCCGTGCTGGGACAGGCCGACCGCATCGTGGCCAGCGGGCATGACGCGTCGATCGCGCGCCTGGCGCGACGCCACGCCGCGCGCCTGACCGGCCACGGTGACCGTGCCAGTGTCGTCGTGCTCGGGCGCGGCAGCCGACGACGACGTCCTCGCCGCGATCGCGGCCGACGTCGCCCTCCACGATCAACGGGGCTGCCTGTCGCCACAGGCGGTGTTCGTCGACGGCGACACCCGCGCCGTCGCCGAGCGCCTTGCGGCGACACTGGCGGCGGTCGCGCGAGCGCTTCCGCCAGGTCCGTGCGCCGACGCCGACCGCGCCGCCCATCGCACCGCCGTCGCGGCTGCGGAGTGGAACGGCGCCGTCGCGCTGGGGGGCGGCGACGCCACCGTTCTCGTGTGCCCGAGCCCGGACTTCCGCGCGACGCCGGGCCGCCGCACCGTGTGGGTGCTGCCCTTCAGCGTCGTTGGCCGCCGCCGTGCCGGCGGGCCGCATCGAATGCGTCGGCGTCGCCGGTACCGCGCTCGATCCCGCCACGCTACGGCGCTCCGGCGTCGCGCGCGTGTGCGCCCCGGGCCGCATGCAGCGCCCGCCGCTCGCGTGGCCGCGCGGACAGCATGCGCCCCTGCGCTCGCTGCTGGGACTGCCGGCGGAGTCCGCCCTGCTCGCTGGAGTCGGTGTGACCGACGACCTGCGCGCGCTCTTCCTGCGCCACGTCTGCCAGACCTCCGACGGCCCGATGGGGCTCGTGGTGACGCGCGCCCACGGCGCCACGGTGGTCGACGCCGAAGGGCGCGCGTACCTCGACCTGCTCGCCGGCATGGGCGTCGCCAACGTCGGCCATGCGCATCCGGAGGTGATCGCGGCGGTACGGGAGCAGGCGGAGCGCTATCTACACGTCATGGTCTACGGCGAATTCGTGCAGGAGCCGCAGGTCCGGCTGGCCGCGCGACTGGCGGCGATGCTGCCGTCGTCGCTGTCGGTCGCGTACTTCACGTCGAGCGGCGCCGAGGCGGTCGACGGCGCCCTCAAGACGGCCCGCAAGGCAACGGGCCGCCCCGGCTTCGTCGCGTTCACGGGCGGGTTCCACGGCGACACCTGGGGGGCGCTCTCGGTGGGCGGCAACCCCGTCTATCGCCGGCCGTTCGAGCCGCTGCTCCCCGACGTGACGTTCCTGCCGTTCGACGAGGTCCCGGCGCTCGGTCGCATCGACGAGCGCACGGCGGCGGTGATCGTCGAGCCCATCCAGGCCGAGGGCGGCGTCCGCGTGCCCGGCCCCGACTTCCTGCCGGCGCTCCGCCGGCGCTGCGACGAGGTCGGGGCGCTCCTCGTGTTCGACGAAGTCGTGACGGGGTTCGGACGCACCGGCCGGCTGTTCGCGCTCGAGCACCAGAACGTCGTCCCCGACCTGCTGGTGCTGGCGAAGGCGCTGGGCGGTGGGTTGCCGCTGGGTGCCTTCGTCGGGCGCCCGGCGCTCATGCGGACACTGGCCCACGACCCGCCCCTGGCCCACGTCACCACCTTCGGCGGCCATCCGCTGTCGTGCGCCGCCGGCCTCGCGGCCCTGGAGGTGCTGCTGCGGGATCGCCTCGCCGCCCGCGCCGCCACGCTCGGCCGGCGGCTCGTCGCCGAGTTGAACGGCCTGGCAGGCCGCGGCGGCCTGGTCGGCGCGCACGGGCTCGGCCTCCTGATCGGGCTCGACTTCGCGGATCCCGCCTCGTGCGCCCGCTTCACCCGTCGCGCCTGGGAGCAAGGACTGATCCTCAACTGGACGCTCCACCGCGATACGGTCGTGCGCCTGGCGCCTCCACTCGTCCTGACGGACGGCGAGGCCGGCGGCGCGGTCGCCCGGGTCGCCGCCGCGCTGGCCTAGCGAGCGGTCACCGGAGGGGCACGTCGAACCGGCCGTCCTCCACCGTGATCGGCCCGAGCGGTGTCGTGCCGTTCTCGTTGCCGAATTCGAACGTCCCCGCGAACGTGCCACGGACGCGCGCCCCGTCGAACCCCTCGATCGTCACGCGCAGGCCCCGCACCGTGCCCCAGCCTTTCGCGGACGGCCGGCGCCCGATCCGCACCTGCTGGTAGTTCCCGTTGCCTTCGCAGGTGAACGGCAAGGTCACCGTCGCGAGATCGACCGGAACGCACCCGATGCCCAACGATCGCACCAGACGTCCCGGCTTCGAGCCGAACACGAGGAGGATCAGATCGCCGTGCGTCCCGAAGGTGAGCCGTTTCGAGGTCGACTTGAACCGCTTGCCGTCGATCCGGGCGGAGACGAACGATCTGGCACCCGCCGCCGCCGGGGGCACCGCGGCCGGGGCGAAGACCATCGCCACCAGGCCGATCACCGCGATCCGGGTCCTCCACGATCCCTGCATGCGCACCTCCGTCCGGGGGTCATACCCGAGCGACCCCGCCACATGCCAGCGGAACGACGCCACGGCGTGCGGTCCCGGGCGCGTCGATCCTCCGCTCGAGGGCATCCGCGCTACCCCGCCCGGCCGCGGTAGATGGTCCCGAGGAGCCAGTCCGCCAGCGGCACCGTCACGTTGAAGTTCCAGCGCTGCATGAGCTCCGGCGTGTGGTGCGTGGCGTGGTGGCGGCGGAGCCAGCGGATTACGCCGCTGCGGCCGATCGGGCTCGACGCGGGCAGGTGGTACGCCAGATGGAGCCACTCGTATGCCACCACGTAGCCCATGGTGCTCGCCACCCACAGCAGCGCGACATTGCGCGACACCAGCGCCCACAACCCGGCGGTGATGGGCAGCGAGACCAGGAAGATCGCCAGGATGCCGTAGAACGGGATCAGCACCAGGCGGAACTCCCGCGTCGCGCGCATCGCCATGTCGTCGCGGACGAAGATCACGTGGTGCTCGGGCGTGTGGCGCCAGAAGAGGACCTCCAGCGGCCACATCCGGCGGTGCAGGACATGGCGGTGCACGTTCCACTCGTGGAGGTTCACCAGCACCAGCACGATCGGCACCGTGAGCCACTCCCGCCACGTCGGCGCCTCCAGCAGCCGCAGCGACGCCGCGATCAGGCCCAGCCCGACCAGCGACGGGAACGCCAGGTGACCCCACGGGTTGTACCACCGGGGGATGGCGGCGACTGCCTCCTCGCGCACCCGATCGCGTGCCGGGAGCGGCCGGGTCCGCTCCCAGGGACGCGTATCGGTACGCTTGGGGATCACGGACCGAGTCTACGGCAGCTCGGGGCGCCCAGGCCAGCGGCGTCAGGCGCCGCGGGCGGCCAGGAACTCCCGGCCCTTGCCGACGTCGGTGTCCACCGGCACGCCGTCGCGGCAGAGCGGACACGCTGCCGCATCCCACGATTCGAGGGTGAGCTCGATCAGGGCGTGCAAGGCCGGCACGTCGAGGTCGGTCGCGGTGAGGGCGCCCCGGTTGCAGAGCGCCGCAACGGCGACCACCTCGCCGCCGGCCGCCCGCACCGCCGCCACCGTCTCCCGCACCGACCCGCCGGTGTTCAGCACGTCCTCGACCACCAGCACCCGCCGTCCGGCGACGACGCGATCGTAGCCACGGCGCAGCGCCAGTTCGCCACCCCCGGGCAGCTTCTCGGCGTAGACGGCGAGCGCGTGGAGATGGTGTGCGGTCCACTGCGACAGGATGATGCCTCCCAGCGCCGGCCCGCACACCACCTCGACGTAGTGTCCACGCACCGATTCGGCGAGCAGGCCGCACAGGTCGGACACCCGTTCGGTGTGGGGGTAGACCGCGTCCTTGTTCACATACGCGCTGCCATGCCGGCCCGACGTGTACACCACGTGGCGACCGGTCAGGATCGCCCGCACCTCCGCGAGGATCGCAGCCGCGCGCGCGCCCGGGGTCATGCCGAGGCCTGGGCGCCGCCGGCGGCGAGCTGCGCCCGCAGCCACGCGTCGACGAACGGGTCCAGGTCGCCGTCGAGCACGGCGTCGGCGTTGCCGATCTCGGTGTTGGTGCGCAGGTCCTTCACCAGCCGGTAGGGGTGCAACACGTACGACCGGATCTGGTGGCCGAAGCCGATGTCGGTCTTGCCCTTGGTGATGGCCGCCATCTTCTCCTGCTGCTTGCGCTGTTCGAGCTCGTAGAGGCGGGCCTTCAGCACCTTCATGGCGCGCGCCTTGTTCTTGTGCTGCGAGCGCTCGTTCTGACAGGCGACGACGATCCCCGTCGGCAGATGGGTCAGGCGCACTGCGGAGTCGGTCTTGTTCACGTGCTGGCCACCGGCGCCGCTCGACCGGTACGTATCGACGCGCAGGTCCTCGTCGCGGACGGAGATTTCGATGTCCTCCTCGATGTCCGGCATCACCAGCACGGAGGCGAAGGACGTCTGACGACGCGCGTTGGCGTCGAACGGCGAGATACGCACCAGCCGATGCACTCCCGACTCCGCCTTGGCGTACCCGAACGCGTACGGGCCCTCCAGGCTCACCGTCGCGCTCTTGATGCCCGCCCCCTCGCCCGCCTGCACCTCGAGCAGCTCGGCCTTGAAGCCGCGCCGCTCGGCCCACCGGAGGTACATGCGCAGCAACATCTCCGCCCAGTCCTGGGCCTCGAGACCGCCGGCCCCGGGGTGGATCTCGACGATGGCGTTGCCGGCGTCGTGCTCGCCGCCCAGCAGCTGCTGCAGCTCGAGCGCATCGAGGCTGTGCGTCACCCCGTCGACCTTGGCGCCCAGCTCGACGAGGGCATCCGGATCGCCCTCCTGCGCGAGCTCCAGATACACCTGCGCCTCGTCGACCCCTTCGCGCTGCCGCCGCCAGGAATCGACGGTGGCCTGGATACGCGAGTTCTCCCGCCGCACCGCCTGCGCCCGTTCTGGATCGTTCCACAGGTCGGGCGAGGCCGCCTGCTCGCTCAGCTCGGCCGCCCGCCGCTCGAGGCCGGCGAGGTCAAAGATGCCTCCCGAGCTCGCCGACGCGCTCGTCGAGCTCGCGCACCCGCTCGCGCAAACCGGCGAGCAGCGTGGCAGGATCCGCGGCCTTGCCCTGTTCCATGGGCCGGACGATAGCCGACCGCGCCCCGCCTGGCGAGTCGCGTGCGGCCGCCGCTCACCCGGGCTGGCGCCGCGCCAGACCGAGGCCGACCGCGGCGAGCGTCACCGCGACGCAGGCCCAGACGAAGACGTCGCCGAAACGGGTGTAGAGGGTCCGGATGCCCGTCCAGCGGATGGCGTCGACGTGCCACAGCATCTCGTACAGCGGCCCCTGCCAGCGGATGCGCCCGTCGGCATCGATCACCGCGCTGATTCCCGTGTTGGCGGCCCGGACGAAGGGCACCCGGTTCTCGATGGCGCGGAAGGTGTCCTGCGCCAGATGCTGGTGCGGCGCGGAGGTGCGGCCGAACCAGGCATCGTTCGTCACGTTCACCAGGAACTGGGCGCCGTCCCGCACGAAGCGCCGCGTCAGCGCCGGAAACACGCCCTCATAGCAGATCAGCGTCCCGAACCGGGCGGCCGGCAGCTCGAAGACCGTGGGCACCGCGCCCGCGCCGATGTTGCCGACGGCGGTCACGACCTGCTGGACGAAGAAGAACACGGACTGGAACGGCACGTACTCGCCGAAAGGCACCAGCTCGATCTTGTCGTAGGTGGCCGCCTCGCGGCCGTCCGCCAGGACGAGGTAGGCCCGATTGAGCTGCTCGAAACGCCCGTCGCCCAGGCGGCGGAAGGCCGGGCTGCCGAACAAGAGGGGCATCCCCGCCTCGCGGGCCAGCGCGAGCACCTCCTCGCGCCGCGGACCCGGCTCCTGGAAGAAGAACGGCGTGGCCGTCTCGGGCCACACCATGAGATCGGGGTGCTGGCGGGCGGCGTCGAGCGTGAGCTGCCGGTAGCGACTCATGGTCTCGTCCTGGAAGGCGGGGTCCCACTTCTGCTCCTGCGCGACGTTGCCCTGCGCCAGCCCGATGCGCAGCCGCCCCACGTCGGGCATGGCCGCGATCGCCGCGAGGCGCCACTGGCCGAACCCGACCAGGGCGACGACGAGGGCCGTCAGCGCGGCGAGCGCACCGAGATGGCGCCGAGCGGCCGGGCCACGCGCACTCAGCACCGCCGCCACCACCGCGTTGAACAGCACGAGGATCGCCGACACGCCGTACACCCCCGTCACCTCGGCCATCTGCGCCAACGCGTGGAACCGGTACTGCGAATAGCCGAGAGCGGCCCAGGGGAACCCGATGAAGAACCATCCCCGCAGCCACTCGAGCACCACCCACACCGGGGCCGCCAGCCAGACCGCAGACAGGTCGCGCCCCTCGAGCCATCGCAGCGTGGCGGCGAAGGCGCCGGCGTAGCAGCCGAGCACGCTCGACATGAGGAGCAACACGAGCGCCGCGAGCGGCACCGGCAGCTCGGTGTAGCTGCCGATCGTGTGGACGATCCAGTAGCAGGTGGCCAGGAAGAACACGGTGCCGGTCACCCAGCCGAGCCCGAAGGCGTGACGGGGCGAGCGGCCCCGGATGGCGAAGAGGAGCGGCACCAGGCCGATCCACGCCAAGGGGGCGATCCCCGGCGACGGAAAGGAGACCGCGAGGCAGAGCCCGCTCGCGACCGCGAGTGCGAGTCCGAAACGCCGCCGCGGCTCGTCCGCCACCACCGCCAGCGTTTCGCCCGCTCCGTTCGCTCCCACCAGCGCCGGACTCCCCATCCCCCCTCCTCCGCTCACTCCGCGAGGCGGGCGGCCAGCAGGTGCTCGCGCCGCCGCATCCGCCGCGCCTCGGCCGGCGACCGCTCGTGATCGTAGCCAACCAGATGCAGGACACCGTGGATCAGCAGCCGGTCGAGTTCGATGCCGAGCGGCGTGGCGCGTTCGGCGGCCTGCCGGCGGGCCATGTCCACCGAGATCACCACGTCGCCCAGCAGTCCGTCGGGTGCGCCGCCCGGGGCTTCCCGCTGGGCGAAGGCCAGGACGTCGGTCGACCGATCGACCCCGCGCCACGCCCGATTGAGCTCGCGCATCACAGGGTCCGACACCAGCACCAGGGACAGCTCCGCCCCCGGCAATCGGAGCAACGCGAGCAAGCGGCGCGCGCGCCGCCCGAGCCGGGCGGCGAGCGCCGGGACACGCCGCCCGCGCATGGCCACGCCGACCGAGGCGCGGCGAGGGCGCGTCGAGGCGCGCCGCCGCTCAGTCACGATCGTAGGCAGCGATGATCTCCTGCACCAGCGGATGGCGGACCACGTCGCGCTCCGTGAACGTGACGAACCGGATGCCCTCGATGCCGCGCAGGACCTGCTGCGCCTCGCGCAGGCCCGACACCTTGCCCGCGGGCAGGTCCACCTGCGTGATGTCGCCCGTGATGATCGCCTTCGATCCGTACCCCAGGCGCGTCAGGAACATTTTCATCTGCTCCGTGGTGGTGTTCTGCGCCTCGTCGAGGATCACGAACGAGTCGTTCAGGGTGCGCCCGCGCATGAAGGCCAGCGGCGCCACTTCGATCGTTCCCCGCTCGATCAGCTTCCGGGCCCGATCGAAGTCGACCATGTCATGGAGCGCGTCATAGAGCGGGCGCAGGTATGGGTTCACCTTCTCGGCCAGGTCGCCGGGCAGGAACCCGAGCTTCTCGCCAGCCTCGACGGCAGGCCGCGTCAGGACGATGCGCGCGAAGGTGTTCTTCATCAGCTCCGCAACGGCCATCGCCATCGCGAGATACGTCTTGCCGGTGCCGGCCGGACCGATGCCGAAGACGATGTCGTAGTTGCGGATGGAGTCGATGTACGTCTTCTGGTTCACGCTCTTCGGCGTGATGGTGCGCTTGTGTGCCGAGATGAAGACGGTGTCCAGGAAGATGTCCTTCAGGCGCGCGGCGCGATCGCCGGAGAGAATGCGCAGCGCATACTCCACGTCGGCGGCGTAGATCGGATAGCCCTGTTCGAGCAGACCGTAGAGTTGGCCGAGCGTGCGACTCACCAACTCGGTCTCGACCGGGTCGCCGGAGAGGGCGAGCTGCCCGTCGCCCACCTCGATCCGCACGCCCAGCTCGTGCTCGAGCAGCTTCACGTGCTCGTCGTGCTGCCCCAGCAGCTCCCGGAACAGCGTCGGGTTCCCGAAGCGGAGCATCTCCGGTGGCGGGGCGGTAGCGGTGCTCACGAGGCCCGCTCGCTGCCCGCGCCGAGCAATTCGTACGCCGCGGCGAGGGCGGCATCGATCCGCCCCGGGTCCTTCCCGCCCGCCTGCGCGAAATCGGGCCGCCCGCCGCCTCCACCGCCCACCAGCGGCGCCAGCTGCTTGATGATGTTGCCCGCATGGTAGCGCCCGGTGAGGTCCTTCGTCACGGCAGCGAGCAGGACCGCGCGATCGCCGAGCGTGGCGCCGAGCACGACGACGCCCGACTTGATGCGGTCGCGCAGGCGGTCGGCCATTTCCCGCAAGCCCTTGTCGTCGAGTCCCTCGACACGGGTGGCCAGGACCAGGGCGCCGTCCACCTGTCGCGCGTCGGCCAGGAGATCGCGGGTGGCGCCGCCCGCGAGCTTGCCCTGCAGTTCGGCGATGCGCCGCTCCTGCTCGCGGAGTTGCCCCAGCACCTTCTCGAGCTTGCCGCGTGCGTCCGACCCGCTTGACCGCAGCAGCTGCGCCAGGTCGTCCAGGAGGTCCTGTTCGCGGCGCACCTCGGCGATCGCGCCCTCGCCGGTGACCGCCTCGAGCCGGCGCACGCCTGCAGCGACGCCGCTCTCGCGCTCGAGACGGACGAAGCCGATGTCGCCCGTGCGCGCCACGTGCGTGCCACCGCACAGCTCGGCGGAGAAGTCCCCCATCCGCACCACCCGCACCCGGTCGCCGTATTTGTCCCCGAAGAACGCGAGCGCGCCGGCGCGCATGGCGTCGTCGTAGGCCATCTCCTCGCCCGTGACCTCGACGTTGGCGCGCACCCACGCGTTCACGTCGTCCTCGACGGCCCGCAACTCGCCGGCGGATACCGGCTTGTGGTGGTTGAAGTCGAAGCGCAGCCGCTCCGGCTCGACGAGGGACCCGGCCTGCTTCACGTGCGCCCCGAGACGCGCCCGCAGCGCGGCGTGCACCAGGTGCGTGGCCGAGTGGTTGAGCCGCGCCGCCTCGCGCCGGTCGGTGTCGATGGCGAGCCGGACGCGGTCGCCGACGGCGAGCGCCCCCTGCCGCACGACACCGCGATGGGCCACGACGGCTCCGCCCAGCTTCTGCGTGTCGAGTACTTCGACGCGGGTGCCTGCGTCGGTCTCGATCCACCCGCGGTCACCGATCTGCCCACCGGACTCCGCGTAGAAGGGTGTCTCCGCCGTGACGACGTCGACATGCGCCCCCTCGCGCGCCGGCCCCCGCGTCGCGGCGCCATCCTCGACGAGCGCGAGCACCTCGGACTCCAGGACGGCGACGCGGTCGCCAGCGAAGCGGGTGGCGACGGCGGCGCCGGCCAGCACCTCGGGCCCCGCCGCGACATCGACGAACCGCTGGGCGCCGTGCGAGCGGCGCCGCTGCGCGTCCATCGCCGCCTCGAATCCCGCGCGGGCGACCGTCATCCCGTCACCGCGCAGGATGTCCTCGGTCAGGTCGAGCGGGAAGCCGTAGGTGTCGGAGAGCTTGAAGGCGACCTCACCCGGCAGCACGGTGCTGCCGGATCGACGCGCCGTCGCCATGGCCTCCTCGAGGACCGCCAGCCCCCGGTCGAGAGTCAGCGCGAAGCGCTCCTCCTCGAGCCGCACCGCCTCGCGGATGGTGGCCTCGGCCCGGACGATCTCCGGATAGGCGGCGCCCATGGTGGCCACGACGGCGCCCACCACCTCGTGCAGGAACGGCCGCTGAATCCCGAGCAGCTTGCCGTGGCGCGCCGCGCGCCGCAGCAGCCGGCGGAGCACGTAGCCACGCCCCTCGTTGGAAGGGACGATGCCCTCCGCGACGAGGAACGTGACGGCCCGGCTGTGATCCCCGATGACGTTGAGCGAAACGTCCGTGCTGGCGTCGTCGCCGTAACGCGTTCCCGCGATCCGGGCCGCCGTCGCGATGATCTCCTGGAAGACGTCGATCTGGTAGTTCGACGGCACCCCCTGCAGGACGGCGGCGATGCGCTCGAACCCCATGCCGGTATCGACGTGCCGCGCGGGCAGGTCGGAGAGCGCGCCCGAAGCGTCCCGGTTGTGCTGGATGAAGACGAGGTTCCAGATCTCGACGTAACGATCGCAGTCGCCGTTGACGGCGCACGCGTGGGCCACGCCCGCCTTGTTGCACGCCGCTGGCCCCCGGTCGATGTGGATCTCGGAGCACGGCCCACAGGGCCCGGTTTCGCCCATCTCCCAGAAGTTCTCGTCCTCGAAGCGGCTGATGTGGTCGCGGGGGATGTCCGTCACTTCGCGCCACAGCGCGTCGGCCTCGTCGTCGGTGGTGTAGACGGTGGCGTAGAGATCGTCCTTCGGCAGCCGCCAGACGTCGGTCAGCAGCTCCCAGGCCCACGCGATGGCCTCGCGCTTGTAGTAGTCGCCGAACGACCAGTTGCCCAGCATCTCGAAGAAGGTGTGGTGACGGCCGTCACGCCCGACATCTTCGAGATCGTTGTGCTTGCCACTGACGCGCAGGCACTTCTGACTGTCGGCGATGCGCGGGTGCGCCGGCGTCTCGGTGCCGAGGAAGACGTGCTTGAACTGCACCATGCCCGCGTTGGTGAACAGCAGGCTCGGATCGTCGGCCGGCACCAGCGAGGCGCTGGGCACGATGGCGTGCCCACGGGCGCGGAAGAACTCGAGAAAGTCGCTGCGGATCTGGTTTCCGGTCACCGGCGGAGACTTATCGGGTGGGCCCGGAAGCGGCAACCCGCGCGGATGCGCGCGGCCTCAGCCAACCCGCCGTCGAACGTCCCGAACAGAACCCGCCTCGGCAACGAGGAGCGCACCGGCCGCCACGGCGCGCAGGTATGCGCTCAGGTGCGTCTTGAGCTCGCGCACGCCGACGACGGCGTCCGGGTTTCTCATGTGGTCACGAATAAGCGCGCACGGTGACCACGTCAATCCGTCGATGTGCGGCATGGCCGAGCCTGGCGCCCATCGGCAGGCGACGGGAACTGGCCTGACGAGTGCCCGGCCATCCTCAGCGCGCCGGCGCCATCGTACGCAGCAGCATCTCCGCCATCTCGAACGGCACGCCGGCAGGCAGGCTCATCAACGGCAGCCCGACGCCATGACGCCGCCACTCGACCAACTGCTCGCGACAATGCTCCGGCGGGCCACAGATGGCGATGGCGTCGACCAGGTCGTCGCTCACCGCCGCGGCGGCCTGCTTGCGGTCGCCGGCATTGTAGAGGTCGCGCACCAGATTGGCGTTCTCCTCGAAGCCGTAGCGACAGAACAGCGCGTGATAGTAGGCGCCCATGCCGCCGATGTAGAAGGACACCAGCGGCTTGATCATCGCGCGCGCGGCGGTCACGTCGGGGAGCGGCACGATCGCCATGAACGGCGCGATCTCGATCGACGCCGGGTCGCGGCCGGCGGCGCGGGCCCCGGCGTCGATCATCGCCCGGCCGTCGCCCAGGTGCTTGTACGGCCAGAACGTGGGCACCCAGCCGTCGGCGCAGCCGCCCACCACCTCGCGGACGGCCTTCTCCTGCAACGACGCGACGTAGACCGGGATTTCGGATCGCAGCGGCGTCATTTCGAGCTTGAAGTGCCGGGCGTCGAACAGGGTGCTCAGCTCCGGGCGCAGCCGCTCGCCGCGCCAGAGCGCGCGGCAGATGCCGATGGTTTCCTTCAAGCGGGTGAGCGGTTTGCGATACGGCACGCCATGGAAGTTCTCGATCACCAGCTTCCCGCTGGTGCCGAGGCCCAGAATGGCGCGCCCCTCGGAGATCTCGTCGAGTGTGGCAACGCTCATGGCGAGCAGCCCCGCCGAGCGGCTGAACGCGTTGGCGATGCCGGTGGCCAGTTTGAGCCGCTTGGTGTGCACCGCGATCTCGGCCAGCAGCTGGAACTGCTCGTAGGCCCAGGCCTCCGGAATCCAGACCGAGTCGTATCCGAGATCGTCCGCGAGCTGCGCCGTGCGCAGAATGGTCTTGCGGTCGTAGTTCTTCCAGAAGGGGACCACTCCGATGCGCTCCATCCGACGACCATCCGGCGGTGGCGGCATGGAGTCAAGCCGGCGAACGATACTGGACACCGCTGCCGCGGGATGGTTTGAGGCGCCACGGGCGCCTGCTGGATCGGCCATACGGCCGGCGGCGCGGAGGAACGGATGACGAGACTGTTCGCGGTCCTGACGGCCGCCCTGACCCTGCTCGCCGGCCCGGCGGGCGCGGCCGACCAACCCAAGTTCTCGCAGGCGCAGCTCGAGGAGATGATCGCTCCGATCGCCCTCTACCCCGACGACGTGCTCTCGACGGTCTGCATCGCCGCCACCTATCCGCTCGAGGTGGTCGAAGCGGATCGCTGGCGGGACAAGAACGCGGCACTCCAGGGCACCGCGCTCGAGCAGGCGCTCGCCACGGAGGACTGGGACGCGAGCGTCAAGTCGCTCACCAGCCTTCCCGACGTCCTGGACCGCATGTCGGACGACCTCGACTGGACGAAGGACCTCGGGGACGCGTTCCTGGCGCAACGCAGCGAACTGATGGACGCCGCCCAGCGGCTGCGCGGCAAGGCATACGAGGCGGGCACGCTCAAGACGACACCGCAGCAGACCGTCGTCAAGGACGACACGGAGAAGATCGCCATCCAGCCCACCGACCCGCAGACGGTCTACGTCCCCTCGTACGCCCCGGGAACGGTATACGGCCCCACCTACACCGCCCCGGCCACCCCGACCTACCCGAGCTTCTGGGGCTCCCCCACGGGCTCGGCCACGGCGGGCGTGCTCGGATTCGGCGCGGGGATCGCGACGACCGCGCTCATCGGCTCGCTGTTCGACTGGAACGACAACGACGTCTACATCCCGCCCTACTACGCCGGTGGCGGGGCCTACCGGTACGGCGGCGGCGGCGACGTCGTGGTCAACCGGAACGTCAAAGTGAACGCGGACGTGAACCGGGCCAACGTACGCACCAACCGCCAGAAGTGGAACCACGACGGCAGCCATCGCCGGGGCGTCGGCTATCGCGACCAGGCCACCGAGAAGCGTTTCGGCGGGCGTGACCGCCTGGCGGCCGCCAACCAGCCGGACCGGAAGACCGCCCGCGGCTTCGAGCCGAAGCGACCGGATCGCGGGGGCGACGGCCAGAGGCTGGGGGGCGCGGGCGCCGGCAAGCGTCCGGACGGCGGGCGGCTGGAGGGCCGGCGGCCCGGCGGCGACAAACCGGACGGGCGTCCGAGCGGCGGACGGCCGGATCGACCGCAGCGCCCGGACGGCCCGCGCAAAGACGCTCGGCCCACCGCGCGGCCGGAGGCGCGACCGGCAAACAAGCCGAGCGGGGCGTTCGGCGACGCGGCGGGTGGCGCCCGGGCCCGCGAGGCGAGCCGGCGCGGAGCGGCCAGCCGTGGCGTGCAGTCGCGCGCCGGCAGCGGCGCCGTCGCCAAGGCGAAGGGCGCCGGCCCCCGCGGCGGTGCCGGTGGCCTTGGCCACGGCGGTGGCGCTGGTGGCCGCGGCCGCGGCGGTGGGGGCCATGGGGGGGGCGGCAGGCGCGGCGGGGGCGGCGGACATGGCGGCGGCCGACGGGGGAAGAAGTGATGGCAATCCGACACATGACCACCGCCGCTGCCATGGGCGCCCTGCTGCTGCTTTGCCCGCTCGGGGCGCGCGCGCAGGATGCGGCTCCGCAGGCGCGCTTCGAGAGCGCGTCGGCCGCGTTTGGCGCGCTGGTGGCCGCGGCGCGGAAAGACGATCGCGCCCAGCTGCTGGCCATCCTTGGTCCGGAGGGCGAGGCCGTCGTCTCTTCGGGTGACGAGGTGGAGGAGGCGGGCGAACGCCGCCGCTTCGCCGCCAAGGCGGCGGAACGGACGACGTTCGAAACGCTGCCCGACGGCGCCGTCATCGCGCACATCGGGCGGGAAGACACGCCGTTCGCCATTCCGATGGTGCCGGACGGCGGGCAGTGGCGCTTCGACTCCGCTGCCGGGCGCGAGGAGCTGCTCAACCGGCGCATCGGCCGCAACGAGCTGCTGACCATCTCCGCCATGCGCGCCTATGTCGCCGCCCAGGAGGACTACGCGCGCACCGATCCGATGGGGAGCGGCGCACGCGTCTATGCGCAGAAGCTCCGCAGCACGCCCGGGCAGCACGACGGGCTCTCATGGGACGACCCAGACGGCACCGATCCGAGCCCGCTCGGCCCGCTGTTCGCCGATGCGGCGGCGGAGGGCTACGACCTCGCCGACCAGACCGGCGGCCCGCGAACCTTCCACGGCTACCGCTTCCGCATCCTCACGGGCCAGGGGGCGAAGGCGCCGGGCGGTGCGAAGAGCTACCTCGCCGACGGCAAGATGACCCGCGGGTTCGCGCTCGTCGCCTGGCCCGCGGAGTACGGGCAGAGCGGCATCATGACCTTCCAGGTCAACCAGGCGGGGATCGTCCATCAGAAGGATCTCGGTCCCCAGACCGCCGAGGTGGTGAAGGGGATGACCGCCTACGAGCCCGACGCGAGCTGGATGCCCACCCGGTGACGCGGCCCGACCGCGCCTCACAGGCAGCCGACGATTGACCCGGCGGCGCGCGGCGTATGATGATCGATCGTATGACCACCATCTATCGCGACGAGCACGGGGACGTCGGGCTGCTCGCCGGGGCCTCCGTCGCCGTCGTCGGGTACGGCAACCAGGGGCGCTCGTGGGCCCTCAATTTGCGCGATTCTGGCTGCGAGGTGCGCGTCTGCGTCCGCCACGACGAAACCCGGAACCGTGCGTGCGACGACGGTTTCGCGGTAGCGGACGTCGCGGCGGCCAGCGCGGCGGAGGTGGCCTGCGTCCTCGTCCCCGACGACGCGATCCCGGGGCTTCCGCTGACGCGCCCGCCCGACGGGCTCACGATCGTCGCCAGCGGCTACACGCTGGCATTCGACCGCTTCGCGCCGGCGGGCGACGTCGGCATGGTGGCCCCGCGCATGCTCGGGCCCGAGGTGCGCCGCTGCTACGAGGAGGGCGTCGGCTTCATCACCGCTCTCGGCGTCCACGCCGACCGCACGGGCCGGGCGCTGGCGCGCACGCTCGCCGTCGCCAAGGCGATCGGCGGACTGCGCCAGGGCGCCATCGAGATGACCCCACACCAGGAGGCGGTGCTCGACCTCGCGGTCGAACAGGTGCTGTCGCCGATACTCACCCACGCGAACGGCGCGTTCGTGGCCGCGCTGCTCGAGCGCGACATCCCGATGGAGGCGATCCTGACCGAGCTCTACCTCTCGGGCGAGGTGGAGCGGAATTATCGGTTGCTGCGCGAGATCGGCTTCGTGAAACAGCTGGACTTCCATTCGCCCACCAGCCAGTACGGGCAACTCTCGCGCCGCGGCCGCTTCGACCACCTCGACGTCCTCTCCCGCATGCGGGAGCTGGTCGACGACATCGCGTCCGGCCGGTTCGCCGACGAGTGG
This sequence comes from uncultured delta proteobacterium, assembly GCA_963851365.1. Taxonomy (GTDB): domain Bacteria; phylum Desulfobacterota; class Binatia; order DP-6; family DP-6; genus CAVQLX01. The sequence continues at coordinate 333,280 of CAWKPA010000010.1, forward strand.
GACGCCGAGAGCCGGGCGGGACATCCACGCCTGCGGGAGCTGCGCGCGCTGCATGCCGGACCGATGATGGAGGAATTCGAGGCGACGGTGCGCCGGCAGCTCGGCCTCCGCGACGACGGCTGACCCGCGCCGTCCATGGCCGTCCCCGACGCCGAGCGGCTGCTGGCCGCGGCGCAGCTCGGACTGGCCATGTTCGGGATGGGCGCGGTCCTCGGCCCGCGCGACTTCGTGGCCGTGTTCCGGGAGCCGCGGGCCCTCGGGATCGGCCTGGGGATCCAGCTGGTGGCCGTGCCGCTCCTGGCGTGGGGTCTGGGACGCGGCCTCCCGATTCCGTCGGGCGTCGCGGCCGGGCTGCTGCTGGTCGCGGCGGTGCCGGGCGGCACGCTGTCGAACGTCTTCACCTACCTCGTGGGCGGCAACGTGGCGCTTTCGGTCTCGCTGACCGGCGTCACCACGCTCGGCGCGCTCGTCACCACGCTCGGCGCGCTCGTCACCACGCCCGCGCTCCTCGGGCTCCTCATGGGGCCGGCGATCGGGGCGGGCGCGACGATCCCGGCCGAGCGGGTGGCGCGCGACATCCTCCTCACGCTCCTCCTGCCGCTCGGGGCGGGCATGGCGGCGGGCGCGCGCTTCCGGGCGCGGCGCGAGGTGATCGCGCGCCAGGCGGTGCGCGTCAGCCTCGCCTGCATCGTCGGGCTTGCGGTGTTGGGCGGCGCCGGGGGCACGCTCGATCCGCGGGCGTACGGGGCCTGGGGCATCGGCGGCGTCGTCCTGCTCGCGCTGGCGGCCCAGGGCGTGGCGACGGCGGCGGCGCGGCTGGGCGGGCTGCCCCGCAGGGACGTCCTCGCGATCGCCATCGAGGCGACGATCCGCAACGCGAACCTGGCCTTGCTGGTGCAGACGTCGCTCTTTCCCGGAGGCACGGGCGGAGCGATCGCCGATGGGATGTTCTTCGTCGCGCTGCTGTACGGCGGCGTCGCGCTGCCGGTCGCATGCCTGCCACTCGTCTGGCGCCGGTGAGCCTCAGCCGAGACGCTGGCCGGAGTCCGGGTCGAAGAGATGCAGGCGCGCGGGATCGAGGCGCAGCGCAAGGCGATCGCCGCGGGCGATGCGACGGGCCGGATCGAGCGCCACGACGAGCCGCGCGCCGTCGATCCCCTCCGCCGCGCAATGCGCGTAGTGCTGGTTGCCGAGCCACTCCGTCACCTCGACCCGCGCCGTGAAGACCGCCCCAGGGTCTGGGGCCTCGCCGTCGCCGAACCCTTCCGGCCGGACACCCACCACCATGTCGCGGCGGCTGCCGACCGCGCCGCGGCGATCTGCCGGCAGCTCGAGGGACACGAAGGGCAGCCGGAGGCGCCCGTCCTCGACCACCGCCGGCAGCACATTCATGTGCGGGGAGCCGATGAACCCGGCGACGAACAGATTCGCCGGTTCGTCGTAGAGCTGGCGCGGCGTGGCCACCTGCTGGAGCGCCCCGCGGTGCAGGACCGCCACGCGATCGCCGAGCGTCATGGCCTCGGTCTGGTCGTGGGTGACGTAGAGCGTGGTCGTTCCGAGGCGCCGCTGGAGCTGGAGCAGCTCGAGGCGCATCTGGCCGCGGAGCGCGGCGTCGAGGTTCGACAGCGGCTCGTCGAACAAGAACGCGGCGGCATGGCGCACGATGGCCCGCCCCATCGCCACCCGCTGACGTTGCCCGCCGGACAGCTGGCCCGGCCGCCGCGACAGCTGGTCCGTCAGCTCGAGCATGCGCGCCGCCTCGCCGACCCGCTCCCGCACCTCCGCCGCCGGCACCTGCCGGACCCGCAGCGGGAACGCGATGTTCTCGAACACCGAGAGATGCGGATAGAGCGCGTAGCTTTGAAAGACCATCGCGAGGTTGCGATCGCGCGGCGGCGTGTCGGTGACGCGCCGCCCGCCCACCAGGATGTCGCCGGACGTCACATCCTCCAGCCCGGCGATCAGGCGCAGCAGCGTCGACTTGCCGCAGCCGGACGGTCCGACGAGGATCACCAGCTCGCCGTCCGCGATCTCGAGGCTCACGCCGTCCACCACCGGCGCCCCGGCGCCGAAGCGCTTGGTCACCTGCCGCAGTGTGATCGTCGCCACCGGCGTCACCCCTTCACGGCGCCCGCGGTGAGGCCGGCCATGATGCGGCGCTGGAACGCCAAGACCAGCATCGCGACCGGGATGGTCACCACGACCGACGCCGCGGCGATCGCCGTCACCGGCGACTGATACTGCGACGCCCCGGTGAAGAACGCGAGCGCGGCGGGAACGGTCCGCGCCCGGTCGGTCGAAGTGAGCGCGATCGCGAAGAGGAAGTCGTTCCAACAGAAGAAAAACGTGAGAATCGCGGTCGTCGCCAGCCCCGGCGCGGCCAGCGGCGCGACGACGCGCCGGAAGGTCTGCCAGCGCGTGGCGCCGTCGAGCTGCGCCGCTTCGGTCAACTCCCACGGCAACTGGCGGAAGAAGCCCGTGAGCGTCCAGATCGCGAGCGGCAGGGCGAACGTCAGATACGGCACGACGAGGCCGGCCCAGGTGTCGTAGAGGCCGATGCGGCGCCAGAGGTCGAAGAGCGGCCCGACCAGCGCGGCCTGCGGGAACATGGCGATGGCGAGCGCGAGGACGAGGAGCAGCCGCGACCCGGGAGCGCCGAGACGCGCGACGGCCCAGGCCGCGAGGGCGGCGATCCCGACGGCGAGGGACGTGGCGAGGCACGCCACCACGACCGAGTTGCGCAGCGCCGCCACGAAGAGGGTGGTGCCGAAGACGGCGCGATAGTTGTCCCAGGTCGGGGCCCCCGGCAGAAAGCCGCGCACGACGCCCAGTGCCGCCGGCGGCGTGAACGACAGCGACACGACCCAGAGCGTCGGGAGGACGGCCCAGGCGCCCACGGCGAGTCCGGCGACGGCCCACCACCCCTGCGCGGCCCGCCTCATCGCTCCTGCCCCGCGCCCGACAGCTCCGGGCGGAAGACCGCCAGGAACACCAGGGCGATCAACACCACGCTGGCGAACAGGAGCACGGACACGGCGGAGCCGAGGCCGAGATTCAGCAGGGTGACCGTCTGCCGATAGGCCAGAAACGACAGCGTCTCGGTCGCGTGCGCGCCGGCCGTCATCACGAAAATGGTGTCGAAGATCCGCCAGGCGTCGAGCGTCCGGAACAGAACCGCGACCAGGACGGCCGTCTTCATGTTGGGCAGGGTGATCCGCCGGAAGCCTTGCCAGGCGGTGGCGCCGTCCAGCGCCGCGGCCTCGTACAGCTCGTCGGGAATCTGGACCAGCCCGGCCAGGAGCAGGAGCGCGACGAACGGTGTGGTCTTCCACACCTCCGCGAGGACGATCGCCACCAGCGAGGACCAGCGCGCGCCGAACCAGGCGAAGTCGCCGAGCCCGAGCCACCCGTTGACGAAGCCCGTGTCGAGCGCGAACGCCGCGCGCCACGCGAACGCGGCGACCACCGTCACGACGCCGTACGGCACGAGCACGGCGGTGCGCAACGCCGCGCGCCCGCGCCGCAGGCGCAGCATCGCGAACGCGACCACGAAGCCGAGCGCCAGCTCGAGCGCCACGCTGGTCGCCGTGATGGTGGCTGTGGTGGCGACGTCCTGCCACCACAGCGGATCCGTCAGGATCGTGCGGTAGTTGTCCAGGCCGACAAAGACGCGCCCGCGGGGATCGGTGAGCCGATCGCGGAACAGACTCAGCCACCCGGCGCGCAGCAGCGGGTACGCGGTCACGGCGCCCATGACCACGAACGCCGGGGCGATCAACCAGGCGCCGAGGCGCCGATCCGCGGCGGCGCGGGTCACAGGAGCGCCCGCCCGGCGAGGACAGCCTGCATGAGGCGCGCGGCCGCCGCGGGGGTCTGCGGCGCGTGGACGGATGCAGGCGGATGCCAGGTGCGCTGGATGGCGCCCGACACATCGACCCAGTACGGCGTCTGCGGCCGCGGGGCGGCGTCGGCCAGCGATGCGCGGATCAGCGCCGCCATCGGGAAGCGCGCGCGGATCGCGGGATCGTCGTATGCCGCGGCGCGCGCGGCCGGGTTGCCGGCGTCGAGCATGTACGCGACCTGACTCTCGAGCGAGGTGAGGCACCGGGCGGCCTGCAGCGCATGGTCCGCGTGCTCCGAGAACGCCCCGATGGCGAGGTGGATGCCGCCGAGCGGCGGCCGGCTCGTCGCGCCGGCGTCTACCGATGGGTAGCGCGCCCAGCCCACGTCGTCGAGCACCGCCGGCGCGAGCGCCCCCGTCCCGACCGCGTCGCGCATCGCCGCCCAGACATAGGGCCAGTTCACCATGAAGGCGCCCCGCTCCGACTGGAAGGTCGCCCGCACCTCCTCTTCGGTCGCCGTGGTCAGGTCCGGCGGCGCGGCGCCGGATCGGGCCAGGTTGCCGACGATGTCCGCCGCGCGGTCGCCGGCGGGCGACGCGATGGCCGGCCGCGCCGCCACGCCCGCCGTCGGGTCGTCGAGCAGTCGCCCGCCAGCCGACTCGACCAGCGCATTGATCCACACCACGTAGCCTTCGTACCGTCCGCCCGGGACGCCGATCAGCGTCCCCTGCCGCTCGGCCGCGGCGATCAGCTGGGCCCACGTGAGGTCGGCGCGGGTCGGGTCGACACCCGCCGCCCGCGCCACGGACTTGCGGAACCACAGCAGCTGCGTGTTCGCCCAGAGCGGCGGCGCCACCAACGCGCCGGCCCACTCCGACCCGCGCCGTGGCGCGTCGAGCACGCCGTCGGTGAAGTATGCGACGTCGGCGGCGGCTTCGATCGGCCGCAGGAAGCCCGCGTTCGCGAACTCCGCCACGAACGGCGCGTCCAGGCTCATCAGGTCGATCGAGCGATCGCGGCTCGCCAGGCGGCGCACCAGCTGCTCCCGCTGCGCGTCGGCGGACGCCGGCAGCACCTGGACCTCGAGCCGGAACGCACCGCCCGCCGCTGCCGTGCACTGCTCGGCGAGCCGCCGCTGTCCGCCGTTGTCGGGGTTCACGTACCAGGTGACGACGACCGGCCCGGCGACCGGGCCGCCGCAGGCATGGGCCATCAGGGCGAGAAGGGCCGCCACGGCGCGGCCCGGCGAGCGTGTCCTCTCCCCCACCCCGACATGCTAGCCGCGATGCCTGCAGAAATCACGGGGCCGCGTCGACAGCCGCCGGCTTGGATTGCCGCGACCATCCACGCTAACGCTGCGGGAGACTCTCGAGGAGGTGTCCGGATCATGGGACGATGTCGATTCTCCGCAGTGTCGCTCGCGGTGGCGCTGGTGCTTCTGGCGGCCGCGCGCGCCACAGCGCAGCAGGCGCCATCGCTGAAGCAGGTGCTCGAGGCACCCGGCGGAAGCGCCAAGACACCGGCCGCCGAGCAGCCCGCCGAACGTCCCGACGTGCCCCAGGACCAGTTCGACCGGGGCACGCCGCGACGCAGCGTCGCCGCTTTCCTGCGCGCCGCCAACGCACGCGAGTACGAGCGCGCCGCGAAGTACCTCGACCTCGGCGGCTTGCCTGAGGGGCGGCAGGATCGCGGCGCGCAGTCCGCGTGGGCATTGAAGGTCATCCTGGATCAAGCGCTCTGGATCGATCTCGAGACGCTGAGCGACGAGCCGCGTGGGCAGGACAACGACGGCCTGCTTCCCTCGCGCGACCGGGTGGGACAGATCACGTTGCCCGACGGGCGCACCGTGGACGTTCTCCTGCAGCGGGTGCGGAGCGCGAACGGCGTCGACGTCTGGAAGTTCGCGTCCGCCACGGTGGCGCGGCTCGACGACCTGTGGGATGTGTTCGGCTATGGCCCGCTGACCAAGATCCTGCCGCGGGTGTTCTTCGAGCTCGAGGTCGCCGGCATCCGGCTCTGGCAATGGCTCGCGCTGCTCGTCCTGGCGCCGCTGGCCTGGGCGATCGCCTGGCTGGCGACCGGACCGGTGCTCTACCTGCTGCGCGCGCGCGATTCGCAGCTCGCCGCCGTGCTGCGACCGCTGGTGAGCGGGCCCGTGCGACTCATCGCGATGATCGGCGTCGTGCGCGGCGCCGAGCAGCCTCTCCGTCTCAGCATCAAGGCCGACACCCTGCTGGCGGCGGTCGAGCACAGTGCGTTCATCGTCGCCCTCGCCTGGCTCGGCGTCCGTCTCGTCGACCTCTACGGGCAACGAGCCATCACGCGCCTGGTCGCCACCGGCCGGCCGAGCCTGGTGGCCTCCGTCCCGACGCTCGGCCGGCTGGCGAAGGGGCTGGTGATTCTCCTGGCCGGCGTCAACCTGCTGGCCGAGTTCGGCATCAACGTCACCGCGCTCGTCGCCGGCCTCGGCGTGGGCGGTATCGCCGTCGCGCTGGCCGCACAGAAGACCTTGGAGAACTTCGTCGGAGGCCTCGCTCTGCTGGGCAGCCAGCCGGTCCGGGTGGGTGACTTCTGTCGCTTCGGCGACACGGTCGGGACGGTCGAGGAGATCGGCCTCTACGCCACGCGCGTCCGGACCCTCGAGCGATCGGTCGTGACGATCCCCAACGCCGAGTTCTCGAGCCTGCAGCTCGACAATCTCTCCCGGCGCGAGAAGTTCTGGTACCACCCCACCCTCCAGCTGCGCTATGAAACCACGCCCGATCAGATGCGCTACGTGCTGGTGGAGGTCGGCAAGCTGCTGCACGCCCACCCGCGTGTCGATCCCGAGCCCGCCCGGGTGCGCTTCGAGCAGCTCGGAGCGTACTCGCTCGATCTGGGCGTCTTCGCCTACGTGCATGCCGCCGATTGGTCCGAGTACCTCGAGGTGGCGGAGGACCTGAACCTGCGGATCATCGGCATCGTGGCAGACGCGGGCACCGGCTTCGCGTTCCCGTCTCAGACCACCTATCTCGAGAGCGGAACGGGCATCGATGCCGAGCGGACCAGGGCGGCCGAGGAACAGGTGGCGCGCTGGCGCGAGCAGCACGAGCTGTGCGTGCCGCGTTTCCCGCAGGCGGTCATCGAGCGCATCGACGACACCCTGCCGTATCCGCCCGCGGGGTCGGCGGCGGCGACCCCGCGAGCGTGAGGGCAGCCCGGGATCGGCGCCCCTGGACAGCGAATAGGTGGGTGGGCCATGACCGTATCACCCGCACGACGCGGCGAAGGAGGCCCGGCATGCCGGCATACTCGCACCAGGAGCTCGATGACGCGTTCCGTACCTACTGGCGCACCGGCGCCGTGGGTGAAGACTGGGACGCGTGGGCCGATCTCTTCACCGAGGACTGCACCTACTTCGAGCACTACTACGGCCTCATGGAGGGGCGCGAGACGGTGCGCGCGTGGATCAAGCCGATCATGGCGAAGTACGGCGAGATCTACACGGTCTACGAGTGGCACACGATCGACGTCGAGCGCGGGCGCGTAATCTTCTACATGCAGAACCGCCGCGACCACCCCGGCGGCACGGGCACCTTCGATTTCCCCGGCGTGTCGCTGCTCGAATACGCGGGTGACGGGCGGTGGAAACGCGAGGAGGATTTCTGGGCCTGGTCGCAGCGCGAGGTCGCGATGCGAGGGTGGCAGGAGGCGTGCGCGCAGGTCGACCCCGACCACGCCGCCAAGAAGACGCGCTGGAACTGGGGAGCTGGCCCCACGTGGACGCGCGGCGGGCGCTCGTGGGCGGAACGCCCGCCCCGGGCATAGTGGCGAGTTCCGCTCCCGGCGGCGGTCACGCGAGCCAGCGCAACCCGTCGGCCAACGCCCGCCCGCCATCGCGCTCGGCCCAGACGCCGTGCGCGACGACGAGCCGCTCCGCACCCCAGCCGAGCACCGTCCGCCGCGCCGCACGGGCCGGCCCGCGCTTCAGGAACGTCAGTCGCCACTCGCGGGGGGTGCTGCCGCGATCGCCGACGAGCCCGTCGAGGCGCATGACGAGTGCGCGCCAACCGTGCAGCGTCGCCGGGTCGAACCGTTGCACGAGATCGCCCACGATCGCAGTCCGCGAGACGCGATGGAAGAAGACGACCTCCTCCAGCACGGGGCTGCCGCGGAACACCACCTGGTCGATCTCGCCGGCCCAGGCGGGGTCGGGGGCGTCGCCGAGGTCCGCGTCGACGACGAGATCGCGACGGCGGCGCCGGAGGCCCGGCGGGGCGTGCAGGCGAGCGGCCGGCCAGCGCGCTTGCCACGCTCCGAGGAACAGGTGGTGGAGTTTGTTGGGCGACACCAGATGCCGCACGGGTCCGAGCGCATCGAGGTCCTCCGCCAGCGGCGCCGCCAGCGCGATCGGTGACCACACCCACAGGCCCCCCTCGGCCAGCCGCACGACGACCATGCGCGTGGGATACGGCATCCCCACGAACGATACCGTGGGGCCGTCCGCGACCCAGACGTCGCGCGCGATGGGTTGCAGCGCCGCCGCCGACACGGTCACGCCGTAGGTACGTACAGCCACCAGAGACGCGGCAGGGTCGGACGGAAGATCGAATTCACCAGCTTTGGCGTGAACTCCTGCGGGCAGTCGTCGGGAAACGCGAGCGTGAGCAGGTGCGGCGTGAGGGCCTGATGCGACACGCCGAAATCCGTCCAGCTCGGGGCGATCTCCCGTGCGTCCGGGAACGCGATGACGAACTCCTGGACGCTGCCGTCCAGCGCGGTGAGCATCGTGTCGGCCACGTATTCGCGCTGCTGCGCGTGCGTCATGGGCATGGAGGCGCCACTCGGCAGGGTGACCGTGAAGGCCACCTCCTCGGCCATGGCCGCCGCCGTGTCGGCGATGGCGCGGGTCGCTTCGTCGAAGCGGCTCACCAGCGGTGCGATCGTCTCGAACCCCGCGCTCCGGAGCGTGCTGTAGTAGATACGCCAGCCTTCGTCCTCCACGGTGCACGAGCCACCCGGCGCGTCGAACACCAGGTACCCGCCCGGCGCGAGATGCGTGCGGATCATGGCGTAGAACTCGCGGCTGTAGAGCATCGCGAGATTGTAGTCGCGGGCGCGCGGCACATCGACGAAGATCGCGTCGAAACGGTCCCGGCTGTTGCGAAGCCACTGGAAGGCGTCGCCCAGCACCGTCTCGACCCGCGGATCGCGATCGACGTGGCCGTTCATGACGGACAGGACGGGATGCTCTCGCGCCAGCCGCAGCATCTCCGGGTCCAGTTCGACGTGCACCAGCCGCTCCACCTGCGGATACTCGAGCAACTCGCGCATCGCGAGCCCGTCGCCACCCCCGATCACCGCGACATCCCGGGGAGGGTGGCCAGCGACCTGGATCGGCACGTGCACGAACCATTCGTGGTAGATCTGGTCCGATCCCGAGTACACCTGGTAGTCGCGGTCCAGATACAACCAGACGTTGTCGGGATAGGCCGTCGCACCGTCCGTCCGGCGCGTGACGGCGTCGAAGATCCACTGATCCGCTTGCGCGGAGCGGACGATGTCGATCGTCTGATAGGGCGAGCGATACCGTTCGACGGGCGGGAGATCGTCCCGCCTCCCGAGCAGGTCGCCCACGCTCGTCAGCTGGTCGGAGAAGTAGAACTTCTCGAGAAAGTACTGCTCGAGTTGCTCGGCATGGCCGAGCCCCAGCGTGAGGGCGACTGCGATCGCCGCCAGGACCGCGGAGGAGCGGATCGCCCGCAACGGCCGCCACGAGGCGATGAGGAGCGCCGCGGCGACGGCATTGAGCAGGGCCACGACGAACCCGGTGGCGAGCAGTCCGAGCGTCCGCAGGAAAAAGAGCGGAAAGAGCACGGACCCCAGGAGCGCGCCGAAGTAGTCCACGCCCAGCACACGGTTCGCGGAACGAGGCCGCAGCTCTTCGCCCAGACGGAGCAGCAGCGGCACCTCGAAACCGGAGAGCAGGCCGATAGCGATGATCACCGTGTGCGTCAGGACCAGGAAGCCCATGGGCGCCGCCCAGTCCCACAGCGAGCCGATGGGCGACGTCACGTAGAGGAGGCGTTGCCCGGCGTCGAGGAAATAGAAGAGCGGAACGGCAATGCCGCCGATGGCGCTGAGCGCGAGCTCGACGCGCACCAGGCGCCGTGCGGGTTCGCGCGGATCGCTGCCGCAGAGCAGCGCCCCCAGCCCGAGCGCCCCGAGATAGCAGCCGATGGTGATGCTGTAGCGTAGGACCGTGTTGCCGAGAATCGCCGACAGGGTTTGCGCCAGCAGCAGCTCGTACACCAGGCTGCAAAGCGCGACCACCACCGTGATGGCATAGAGGCACGGCATCAGGCGCCGTGCGGACTGTGCCGGGACGACCGGCGCCGCGGCGGCCACGCGCCGGGCGGCGTGCGTGCCGCGCAACTGTTCGGTCACGTGCACGCGTCCGGCTTCCAGCCGCCGCGCCAACAGCTCGGCGGCCGCGCGCGGGCGCATGGCCGCTCCGCAGAGAAAGGCATCCACCGCGGCATACCCGTGCTCCGGCCAGGTGTGGATCGTGAGGTGGGATTCCTGGACCGCTACGACGCCGGTGACCCCGCCGCCCGCGAACCGATGGAACGTATGGTCGACGACCGTGGCGCCCGCCTCGTGCGCCGCCGCCAGCATGCTCTCACGGATCAGGGGCTCGTCACGCAAGCGCTCCGGCGGGCAGTCCGCCAGGTCCACCAGCAGATGGCGATGAGGTTCCGGGGATACGTCGTACCGACGGGTCCCCGGGCTCTTGGCTGGTCGCATGCGAGCCTTGGACACGTCACACCTGCCGACCGCCACCTCGCGCGGCGCGATCGACTCTCAATGCCGTTCATTGCCAGTAAAGCAATCATCGGCGCGCACTGCAATGCCGCGCAGGCGACGGCGGTGGGCCTGGTTTCCCGCGCGGGCCGACTCCTCTAGAAGGGCCGCACCGCATGGACATGCTGAAGGACCTGCAGGCCGTCGCGCGGGCCTGGATTCCCTTTGCGATCGCGCTCGCCACGACGATCGTCGTGCTGGCGGTGGCGCGCCGGGTCATCATCGTCCGACGGCGGGTGCTGCGAGAAGCCGGGACGACCGTGCGCGAGTTCGTCATGCTCGTGTTGACGGCGATCGCGGCGACCAGCCTGATCCTCGCCCTGCCGATCGGCGAGACGACGCGCGGGGAGATCTTGAGCCTGATCGGCCTGGCGGTGACCGCCACCATCGCCCTCTCCTCGACCACGTTCATCGGCAACGCCATGGCCGGCCTCATGCTCCGCGCCCTGAACAACTTCCGGGCGGGGGACTTCCTCAAGGTCGGGGAGTACTTCGGGCGTGTCTCGGAGCAAGGATTTCTGCACACCGAGATTCAGACCGAGGAGCGCGATCTGACCACGCTGCCGAACCTCTACCTGGCCACCAACCCGGTCACGGTGGTCCGCTCGTCCGGCACGATCGTGTCGGCCACGGTGTCACTGGGCTACGACGTGCCGCGCCGCCGGATCGAGGCGCTGCTCAAGCGGGCGGCCGAACGGGCGGAACTGGCCGAGCCGTTCGTATACGTCCTCGAGCTGGGCGACTTCGCCGTGACGTACCGTGTCGCCGGCTTCCTCGGCGAGGTGAAGCAGCTCATCACCGCCCGGTCCCGCCTCCGCGCGATGATGCTCGACGAGCTCCACGACGGCGGCGTGGAGATCGTCTCTCCGACCTTCATGAACCAACGTCGCATCCCCGACGACCGACGCTTCGTGCCGCCGGTGGAGCCGGAGAGGGCCGCCACGCGCGCGGCGGGTCCGGATGATATCCCGGAGGCCCTCATGTTCGACAAGGCGGAAGAGGCCGAGTCGATCGAGCAGGCGCGTCATCAGGTGAGCCGTGTGGCCGCGGAGATCGCCGCGACGCGAAAAGCCCGTGACGCCGCCCCCGCCGATCAGCGGGCGCACTTCGACGCCAGGCTCGAGATTCTCGAGGCGCAGCGGGTGCGCTTCGCAGAGCGTGCGGACCGCATGGCGGCGGCGGGCTCCTCCACCACGCAGGACGCGTGACGCGCGGGCCGACGCTGCACCCGCCCCGTGCGTCCCGGCCACAGCGGGGGTAGAGTGCCGTCATGACCCGGTCCCGCCGCGCCATCCCACTCGAGGGCTGCCTCAACTTCCGCGACCTCGGCGGCTATCCGACCGTCGAGGGCCGCACCGTGCGGTGGCGCCAGGTCTTCCGCAGCGACGCCCTGCACCTGCTCACCGCCGCGGACATCGCCATGGTCCGGGACGAGCTACGCGTCCGCGATGTCATCGACCTGCGGTCGAGCGCGGAAGTCGCGAGCGAGGGCCAGGGGCCGCTCGCGGCGGAGGACATCCGCTTCCATCACCTCCCGCTGTTCGACGGCGAGGTGCGCGCCGAGGACCGGGAGCGCGCGGCGCAGGTGTCGCTGGTCGACCGCTACATCTTCCTCGCCGAGCTCGCCCAGGATCGCATCGGCCGCGTGATCGGCACCATCGCCGCCGCCGACGCGGGCGCGGTGTTCCACTGCGCCGCGGGCAAGGACCGCACCGGCGTCATCTCCGCCATCATGCTTGGGCTGCTGGGCGTGCCGGATGACGTCATCGTCGCCGATTACGTGGCGACGCAGGACAACCTGGACGCCATCGTGGAGCGGCTGAACTCCCTCGAAGGGTACCGCACGATGCTGGCCGCCCTGCCCCCGGACACCATGCACGCCAACCCCGAGACCATGACCGAGTTCCTCGACCGGATGCGAAGCCGCCACGGCACCATGCAGCACTACGCCCGCGAGGCGGGGCTGGGCGCGGACGTCCTCGCGCAACTACGCAGGCGTCTGCTCGATCCCTGACGGTCAGCCCGCCCGCTGCGCGTCGGGCGCGACCCGCGCGGCGATCGCTGGCAGGACCGTCTCGACCGCGCCGGTGAGCTTCCAGTCCGCCGCGCCGTCGTAGGGTGTCTCCGAGGCCGTCAGGATGGCGATGCGCGCTCGCCCGCGCCGCGCCATCGGCACCATCTGGTTGATCGGCCCCACGACCAGCGAGGTGCCCGCGGCAACGAGCAGATCGCACGCCGCCGCCGCATGCAGCGCGCGGTCCAGGTCCTCCTGCACCAACGCTTGCCCGAAGGAGACGGTGGCCGGCTTCCAGGCGCCGCCGCATTCGCACCGCGGGACGGCCTCCCCGGCCGCCCAGGCCCGCTGCGCTTCCGCCCGTGGCGCGCTCCGCCCGCACCGGACGCACGCGACCACCGAGTCCGTGCCGTGGATGTTCACCAGCCGGTCGGCGGGAAAGCCGCTGCGCTCGTGCAGACCGTCGACGTTCTGGGTGACGAGGAGCTCGATGCGCTCGCGGTGCGCGAGTCGAGCGAGCGCCCGGTGCGCCGGGTTCGGCTGCGCCGCGCCGATGACGTCCCAGGTCTCGCCCTTGTAGCGCCAGTAGCGGACCCGGTGCTCCTCGGCCGCGAGGAACTCCTGGATCGTCACCGGGCGGTACTGCGACCACCGGCCGCCCGGCGACCGGAAATCCGGAATTCCGGAGGCGGTCGACAGCCCCGCGCCGGTGAGCACGACGACGCGGCGCGCCCCGCGCCAGGCCCCCGCCAGGTCGTCGAGCGGGGTCACGGCAACAGATCGAACGCCGACAGGGTCGGACACTCGGCCCAGTCGTCGGAATCGAGCGCGTTGATGACCATCTTGCGATCGACCCGCCTGGCAATCCCGACCCGCCGGTCCGGGGGGCCGTGGACCCTCGGTGCGGCGCTCATCGCAGGTCATCCGTCTGCAGGCATGCGACCCCCGCCTCGGCCACCGCCACGTCCTCGTCGCCGGTGCCGGAGCCAACCCCGATACCGCCGATCACCTGGCCGTTGACCACGATGGGGAGGCCGCCCTTCAGGTTCGTGAGCCGCAGTCCTGATCCCAGGCTCAGCTCGAGGGCGAGGTCGTCCGGGGCATGTCCCGTGGGGCTGCGCGTGGTCGCCGCCGTCACCGCCTTCCGGATCGCCGTGTGCTGGCTGGGCACCTTGGCGCCGTCCATGCGCAGAAACGCCAGCAGGTTGCCGCCGGCATCGACCACCGCGATGCACTGCGGGACCTGGAGCTCGGCGGCCATCGCGATCGCCCCTTTCAACACCGCGAAGGCGCCGGCGTGGGTCAGCGTCAAGGACGGTTTGACGTGCGCACTCATGGCCGGTGCTTACGACGTTCGCCTGGCCGTGCCAACGACATGCGGGAGCGCTCAGTCGACCGGTGCCTCGTCGTCGAGGCGGTGCTCCCAGAGGTACGTCCGGGTCTCCTGCACCACCACGCCGCTGAGTGCCAGCAGCCCGATCAGGTTCGGAATCGCCATGAGCGCATTGGTGATGTCGGCGGCGGCCCACACGGCGGGCAGCGGCAGTAGCGCGCCCAGGAACACGACGGCGACCCAAAGCCAGCGATACGGCCGGACGGCGTGCACGCCGAAGAGATACTCGCACGCCTTCTCGCCGTAGTACGACCATCCCAGCAGGGTGGAGAAGACGAAGGTGAGGAGCCCGACCGTCAGGACGATCGGGCCGACCACCGGCAGCGTGCCGAAGGCGGCGGCGGACAGCGCCGTGCCGGTGACGCCGTCCCGCCAGTGCCCGGAGTTGACCAGCACCAGGCCCGTCATCAGGCAGACGACCACCGTGTCCCAGAAGGTCCCCGTCGACGACACGAGCGCCTGCCGCACCGGGTTCTTCGACCGCGCCGCCGCCGCCACGATGGGCGCGCTGCCGAGCCCGGATTCGTTCGAGAAGAGCCCGCGCGAGATGCCGAAGCGCATCGCCTCGCGCATCCCGGCGCCGAGAAAACCCCCGACGGCCGCGTGGCCCGAGAACGCCGACCGGACGATGAGCACGACCGTGTCGGGCAGCGTGGCCATGTCGCGCAGCAGGAGCACGGCGCACCCGAGGACGTAGGCGCCCGCCATGAACGGCACCAGGTACTCGCACACCGAGGCGATCGAGCGGATGCCGCCCAGGATCACCGCCCCGGTCATGACGGCGAGGACGAGCCCCGTGACCCAGCGCGGCACGTCGGTGTGCTCCGCCACGAGCGAAGCGATCGAGTTCGCCTGCACGGCGTTGCCGATGCCGAACGCGCTGACGGCGGTGAAGGCGGCAAACGCCACCCCGAGCACCGGCCACCCCAATCCGCGCTCGAGCACGAACATCGGCCCGCCGACGATCTCGCCGTCCGGCATACGGACGCGGTAGCGCACCGACAGCAACGCCTCGGCGTACTTGGTGGCGATGCCGAATACGCCCGTGAGCCACATCCACAACACCGCGCCCGGTCCGCCTGCGGCGATGGCGGTGGCGACGCCGACGATGTTGCCGGTCCCGATCGTGGCCGCGAGCGCGGTGGTCAGCGCGCCGAAGGGCGAGACCTCGCCGGCGCCAGCATCGCGCGCGACGGACAGGCGCAGCGCCGTCCCGAGATGCCGCTGGATGAAGCGGAGCCGGACCGTGAGGAATACGTGCGTGCCGACGAGCAGCACGAGCATCGGCGGACCCCAGACCAAGCTGCTGAGCCGTTCGAGCGCCTCTACCACGTCTCTCCTCCCCCCTGACCTCGCAGGCCGCCCCGAACCGCAGCGGGCGCGACCGCACGACTTGGATCGTGGCGGAACGCCTCCACGGCGTCACGCATCGCCCGTGTAGCGATCCCAGCCGACGCCGCGGGGCGTCGCGCCGTCATCGAGCAGGAACGCGGGGTCGCGCTTGTCGATGTGGCCCACCAGCCCGTTGTAGATGCCGTAGCCCACCAGCTGGCGCAGCCGCGGCGCGAAGCCGCGCGCGACCTCGCGCGGGATGCCGAGCTGCTGATTCTCCTGCTGGCGCACCCAGCCGGCGCAGTAGTTCATGGCGACGCCGACCCGGCGCTGGCCGGTGCGATTCTCGCCGCCGCCGTGCCAGAGGCTGCCGTGCCAGACGAGGACGCTGCCCCGGGGCATCTCGGCGGGGATGCTGTCGTAGTGGGTTCCGAACACCGGAGAGCGGTCGCGCAGATGGGATCCGGGGATCACGCGAGTGGCGCCGTTCGCTTCGGTGAAGTCGGTGATCGCCCACATGGTGTTGCAGACCAGGGGGACGTGGGGCTTCGGCAGCGGCAGGAGCTGGTCGTCGGCGTGGATCGGCTGCGCGCGCTCGCCGGGATCGATGCTGATCGACGACAGCGACGAAACCAGACAGCCCGCGTCGAGCACGGCGTCGACCAGGGGAAGCACCTGCGGATGGACGGGTATCTGTTCGTAGAGTCTTCCGTGCACGAGCAGGTTGTAGATGCGCACCGTACGCGTCCCTTCGAAGGGATTGCGGGCCGGCTTGACCTCGTATTCCTCCTCGAGCCGCTGGAGATCGTGCCCCAGCGCCGCCACCAGCTCGGGCTCGATCGCGCGCTCGAGAATCGTGTAGCCCTCGCGCGCGATACGGTCGCGGTGGGCGTCCAGGGACTCCATGGCGACTTCCTACCCCACCACGGCGGGATCGTGCGACTGGCCGCCGATCAGGACGGGACTGCTTCGACCTCGACCGTCATCCCGAGATAGTCGCCCGGCGCGCCGACGAAGGTGCCCGCCACCGGGATGGCCTGGCTCGGGTCGCGCGCCACGGCGACCCGGACCAGCTTCTGCCCGCCAACGTACGCGTTGGTGGGGTCGAACTCCATCCAGCCGCACCCCGGCAGGTAGATCTGCACCCAGGCGTGGGTCGCGCCGCCGCCGACCGCCTGGTCGTCGTAGAGGTACCCCGAGGCGAAGCGCGCCGCGAAACCGAGACTGCGCGCCGCCTCCATCATGAAGAGGGCGAAGTCCCGGCACGTGCCCGCGTTCCGGCGCAGCGTCTCGACGGGCAGCTGGGTGCCTTCCGACGCGCGGGCTTCGTAGCGGAATCCCTCGCGGATGGCGCGCGTCATGGAGACCAGCAGCGCCTGCGTGTCGGTTTCGCCGGACGACAGGATGAAGCGCCTGGCCCAGCCGTCGACCAGGCGGTCGGGGTCGGGGTAGTGGCGCTCGATGGTGCGCCCCAGGTCGGGGATGTCCTCCGACGCGTAGGCGAACGGATGACGCCGCGCGTACGGCTCGATCGGGAACTCGATCTCGTCGGCGGGGAAGTGCTCGAGGCGGATGGTGCTGACCAGCCGGAGCTCCGCCGCGGCGTCCGCGAAGGTCGCGACCGCGATCGAGTTGCCGAACACGTCGTGGAGCCAGCGCACCGTCGCCGCCGGGCTGATCTCGAGCCCGGTGCCGAGCAGCCGAAGGTCGTGGCTGTCACGCGGCCGGAACATCAGCCGGTGCTCACCGAACCGCACCGGATTGGCGTAGCGGTAGACGGTGCTGTGGCGGATGGTGACGACGGGCATGGCCCACCGTGTACGGGGCTTGCCGGCGGCTTGCCAGTGGGCAATTCGACGATTGACAATCTCGACCACGCGCCGGTACGGTCGAGCGGTCGCCCGTCCCTCGCACCGTCCACGCGCCGGCAACGGCGCCGCACCAGCCGGAGACACCACCCCATGCGCCATCCGCTCCTCGCCGCCCTGTTGTTCGCCCTCCCCTGGATGCTCCCGGCCGTCGCCCGGGCCGCGGACCAGACCGTGCTCGGCAACCAGTTGAGCGTGAAGTCGGGGGACACGCCCGACAAACGCAAGATCATCCTCAAGGCGAAGGAGGCGAGCACGGACAACGCGATCGTCGGCGACCCGACGACCAGCGGCGCCTCCCTGACCGTGTCCGCGGACGGCGCCACCTCGACGAGTCAGTCCTTCGATCTCCCGGCGGGCGCCAGTCCGTCGACCGGCAAGCCGTTCTGGAGCGGGGATGCAGTCAAAGGCTACAAGTACAAGGACCCGCGGGGCGACAACGGGCCCGTGAAGTTGGCGCAGATCAAGAAGACGTCGCGCGGCGTGTTCCAGATCAAGGCGGTGGTCGACGCGAAGCGCGGACCGGTCTCCGTGATCCCCCCGAATGCGGGCACGTTCGGGTGCGCGCAGCTCGCGATCGGCGCCGGCGACGCCTACCACGTGCGGTTCGCCAGCGGCGTCGTCACCAACAAGGCGGAGAAGCAATTCAAGGTGAAGAAGCCCACGCTCCAGGGCACCTGTACGCCGTGCGACTTCCTCGACCCGAGCGACTGCCTGTACCCCTTCCCGAGCGACTACTTCAGCGTTGCCGATCCGGGCACCGATACGGGTCGACGCGTCCGCTTCCGGACGGCCAGCATGCCGCGCAACAACACCGGCGTCCCGATCGAGGCCGGCGACTACAACTGGAACGACGGCTTCAGCCCGGGCGCGACGATGCTGACCCGCATCCCGAACATCGACCTCGCGATGACCGGCGCGGCGCCCATCACCGACATCGAACGCTCGCTGGACGTCGACGCCCCGATCGTCGTGATCAACGCGACGACCCTTGCGCGTCACCTCATCTGGGCGGAGCTCGATGCCAATGCCACCGACCCCAGCCAACAGGCCGTGATCATCCATCCGGCGGTCAGTCTGGACGAAGGCGCCCGCTACATCGTCGCGCTGCGCAATCTGAAGGATGCCGGCGGCGCGCCGCTCACGCCCACCCCGGAGTTCGTCGCCTATCGCGACGGCACGCCGCTCGCGGACGCCGAGCAGGAAGCGCGGCGCGGGCACATGGACGACGTCCTCGACACCCTCGAGGACGCCGGCATCGATCGGGACGAGCTCTACCTGGCCTGGGACTTCACCGTGGCGAGCTCGCGCAGCATGACCGAGCGACTGCTCGCGATGCGCGATGACGCATTCGGCCGGCTCGATTCGGCATCGCCGGCCTTCGTCGTGACGAACGTGTTCGAGCACTCGTGCTCGACGGTGGGCACCAACCCGAATCCGGCCGGCGGCTGCAGCACGGACGCGGACTGCGGCGCCGGGGGCGTCTGCGACCTGGCCTCGGACGGGGTCGCGTCGAACATCTTCCGGCGCGTCGTCGGCACGTACTTCGTCGACCGCTACGTCGACAGCACGACGCCGCCCGCGCGGTTCGTCCTCGATGCGAACGGCCTGCCGATCCTGCAAGGGACGCCGCAGCCCGCGCCGTTCGTCTGCAACATCCCGCGCGCGGCGTTGCCGAACGCCATCGGCCCGGCCGTACCGGCCCGAGCGTCGATCTACGGCCATGGCCTCCTCGGCTCCCACACCGAGGTGAGCGCCGGCAATGTCCGGGCCATGGCGAACGAGCACAACTTCGTCTTCTGTGCGACCAAGTGGATCGGCATGTCGAACGACGACGTTCCCAATGCGATCACCATCCTCGGCGAGTTCTCGAACTTCCCGACGCTGACCGACCGGCTGCAACAGGCCATGCTGAACCAGCTCGTCCTCGCGCGCCTGATGATCGCCGCCGGGGGGTTCGTCGCCCACCCGGCCTTCCAGGATGCCTCCGCCAGCCCGGTGATCGACACCAGCGACGTCTTCTACGACGGCAACAGCCAGGGCGGCATCTTCGGCGGCACGGTGATGGCGGTGGCGCAGGACATCACGCGGGGCGTGCTCGGCGTACCGGGCATGAACTACTCGCTGCTCCTCACGCGCAGCATCGATTTCACGCTCTATGCGGCCGTCATGAATCCGGCGTATCCGAACCAGCTGCAACGCCCGCTTGCGCTCGGGCTGGCGCAGATGCTGTGGGACCGTTCGGAACCGAACGGCTATGCGCGGCACATGACGACCGATCCCCTCCCCAACACGCCGCCGCACAAAGTGCTCCTGCACGTCGCGTTCGGCGACCACCAGGTCGCGAACGTGGCGACGGAGATCGAGGCCCGGACCATCGGCGCGTCGATCCACCAACCAGCCATCGCGGGCGGCCGGCACTCGGACGTGAATCCGTACTACGGCATCCCGGCCATCGCCAGCTACCCGTTCGACGGGTCCGCCTTGATCATCTGGGACAGCGGCGCGGCGACCCCGCCGACGAGCAACCTTCCGCCCACCACCGGCGCCGACCCGCACTCGGACCCGCGCAACTCGCCGGTCGCGCGCCAGCAGAAGTCGGATTTCCTTCAGACGGGCGGCATGGTGACCGACGTGTGCAGCGGAGTGCCCTGCACGGCGCCGTAATCCGGCGACGCGAGCCGGGGCGGGCGAAGACCCGCCCGGCTCACGCCCCCACGATCGACACGAAGCTCACGCACCGGCCGGGCGCGCCGCCCAGATTGTGCGTCATGCCCAGCTTGGGGTTTTCGATCTGCCGCGGCCCCGCCTCGCCGCGGAGCTGCAGCCACATCTCGTACATCATCCGCAGCCCGCTCGCCCCGATCGGGTGGCCGAAGCTCTTGAGCCCGCCGTCGGGGTTGATCGGCTGGGGCCCGTCGCCGTCGAAGCGGCCGTCGAGGACGTCCTTCCAGGCCTGGCCGCGCGGCGAGAACCCCATGTCCTCCATCAGCACGAGTTCGGTTGGCGTGAAGCAGTCATGCACCTCGGCCATGCTGATCTCGCTGCGCGGGTCGGCGACGCCGGCCTGCGCGTAGGCGTCCCGCGAGCTCTCGACCACCTCGGGGAAGGTCGTGAAGTCGTAATCCTGACTGTAGTAGCCGTGGGCCGGCCCCGCGGCGAACGACAATGCCTTGATGAAGATCGGGTGCGCCGAATACTTGTGCGCATCCTCGGCGCGGCAGAGGATGGCTGCCGCCGCGCCGTCGCTCACGCCCGAACAGTCGAAGATGCCGAGCATGCCGGCCACGGGCGCCGACTTGGCGATGGTCTCGATCGGCACTTCTTTGCGGAACTGCGCCTTCGGATTCTTGGCGCCGTTCTTGTGGTTCTTCCACGCGATGCGCGCCAGCACCTGCTTCAGCTCGGCCTCGTCGACGCCGTATTTCTTGGCATAGGCCGGCGCCAGCAGCGAGAAGGTGGCCGGCGCCGTCATGTTCGAGAGCGTACCGTCGTTCGGCGGGTTCGAGATGATGAGGCCCGAGTAGCCCGAGTCCTTCAGCTTCTCGACACCGATGGCCATCACGAGATCGTAGGCGCCGCTGGCGACGGCGTAGGCCGCGTTGCGGATGGCCTCGCTGCCGGTGGCGCACATGTTCTCGAGCCGCGTGACGGGCTTGTACGGAATCTTGAGCGCCTCCGAGAGCACCAGACCCGAGGTGCCGCTGGCCATCGTCCCGAGCCAGTAGGCGTCGACCTGGTCGGACGTGACGCCCGCCGACCGATACGCCTCCGTAGCGGCATCGACGAGCAGGTCGTCGGGCCCCTTGTCCCAGTGTTCCCCAAAGGCCGTGCAGCCCATACCGACGATTGCGACGCGGTCCTTGATGCCGTTGCTGGCCATGCGTGTCTCCTCTCCAGGAGCCGGTATAGCCCGGCCCGCGCGTCCGATGCCATCGCGGACCCCCCTGGACAGCGCGCCGGGATCTCGTCAGAGACGAAGCGTGACCTCGCGACTCGGGGCCTTGGCGTTCGGGGCGATCCTCCTGACTCGTGCGTCGAGTGTCGCCGCCCCGCCACCCAACCTACTCGGCAGCGAGTGGCTGCTGGAGGACCTCGGTGGCCGCGGGGTGAGTGATCGAGCCCAAGCCATCCTGGCCTTCCCGGAAGCCGGTCGCATCGCCGGCAACGGCGGCTGCAACCGCTACGCCGGCGAGGCCACCATCGAGGACGACCGCATCGCGGTAGGCCGGCTGGCCGCCACGCGCCGGGCCTGCGGGGCCGCCCTGATGGATCAGGAGGCGCGCTTCCTCGAGGCGATCGAGCGGGCGAACCGGCTCGAATGGACCGAACCGTTCCTGGTGGTCCACGTCGACGGCATGGAGCGCCCGCTCCGGTTCACCCGGATCGGCCGGCGACAGGGCGGGCCAGCGGGCGAGGAAGCCGAGGGGACGGTCACCGGCACCGTCACGTGGCGGACGGCGTTCCCCATCCCCCCCGACGCCGTGCTGACCGTGCGCCTCGCGGACGCCGCGGGCGGAGACGGACCCGGCGCCGTGCTGGCGGAGCAGGGCTTCGGCAGGCTGGGGGCGACGCCGGTGCGGTTCTCGCTTTCCTACGACCCCGCCCGGGTCGATCCGGATGCCCGCTACGAGATCACCGCCCGGATCGAGGCGCGCGGCGGGGTGCGGTTCGGCAACCGAACGCCCTACCCGGTGGCGTTGAGCCGCGGCGCACCGTCGCCCGTGTCCGTGGTTCTGGAGCCCATGCTCTGACCGCCACGCGCGGCCCGGGGCCGCCGCCCGCCGCCGCGGCGCCGGGGTGGATGTGACCGGCGCTGCGCGACGACGTCGGCCGCGGCCAGTTGCGCCAGCGCCAGGACGCCCGTGGCCAACGCGTCATCCAGCGCGTCGATCCAGGGCGCCCCGTCCGGGGCTGCCTCGACCGGCACCGCCGCGTCGCCGTCCAATGAACGCTGGGCGGCCGCGAGGTGGCGCGCGATCGCCTCGAGCGCGGGATCGCGCGGCGCCCGTGCCAAGAGCGCCCCCGTGCGGGCACACGCGGCGGCCAACCATGCGCGGAGGTCCCAGGGGACCGACGGAGCAGATGCCCGGAGGGCGCTCGATCGACGCATCGCCTGCGGGAGTGTTCACCCGCGCTGCACGAGCGTGTCCATCGCCCCCATTGACGGCGCCCCGCGTCCACGGAATCGGGCCGGGGCGGGGGTTCAGCGGCCCGGCCGGGCCTTCCAGAAGTAGTTGTGAACCCCCTGGGCGGTGAAGAGCCGCCGAAACGTCATCTCCAGGTGATTGCCGATGGCGACCTCCTTGGGATCGACGTCGGTCAGCTCGCAAGAAAAGCGACCGCCCCCTTCGTAGTCGACGAACGCCGCGACCACTGGCGGCTGCAACGAATAGGCCAGGTGATCGAGCGTGTACGTGGCAACGCGGCACGAGGTGTCGGCGAAACGCTCGTCACGCATGTGGTCGACGGCGCCGCACTTGACGCACACGCGCTGCGGCGGGAGATGGCCCGCCTGGCAGGCCGTACACCGCGACCCGACGAACGCGAGCTTCCAGCGCTCGTGGCGGCGCATGGGCGGTGCCGCTGGGCGCTCCGGGTCGGGGCGGCGCGGCGGCTCGAACGGCAGGACCCCGCGCCACTTGAGGTAGGTGTTGTAGGCGAGATCGGTCCGTTTGGAGCCGATCCACCGGTCGACCGCCCGCACGGGCGGCTTGTCCTTGATGGCCGGCGTCACCTCGAACACGAGGGCATCCGCGCCGTCGGCTTCGCAGACCACCAGGATGCGATCGCCGGGCTTCGCCGAGTCGAGTGCGCGGGCGAGCAGGAGGC
The DNA here is from genome assembly GCA_963851365.1 of uncultured delta proteobacterium. GTDB lineage: Bacteria > Desulfobacterota > Binatia > DP-6 > DP-6 > CAVQLX01. Next base: position 356,404 of record CAWKPA010000010.1, read on the forward strand.
CGGCATGCGCCGTGCCGGCACGGCCGACGGTCGCAGCCAGCGGGTCGGCGAGCTGCCCGGGCGCGAGCCCGAGCGCCTTGGGCAGCCCGGCCATGCTGCGCGGGCTCGTGCCGTCGAGGATCACGGTCGAGAGCGCGCTCGGCGCGATTCCCGCGCTCGCCAGCGCGCGCCTCGCGGTGTCGGTCACGGCCGGCGCCAGGGTGTCGGCGGTGAAGCGCTCCTCCCACTGCCGCCCGAAGCGTTCCTCGGGCAGCCGCCACACGTCGAGAATCTCGATCGTGGCGGAGGCGCGGCCGATCAGCGTCGCGATGGCGTCGCCGTCGCCGCCGGTGACGAAGGCCACCGCGGCATCGCCGCCCTGGCTTTCGCGGGCTCCGCCCGGCGCGCCCACCACGACGTCGCCCGCACACACGAGAGCTCGGCGCCCGCCGGCCGCGAGATCGAGACCGAGGAGCAGGCCTGCGATACCCATGCGCGACGAGCCACCCAGCTCGACCGAGGCGATCTGCTCCGGCAGGTCGAGGGCCGCCTGGATGGTGGCGGTGTTGAGCTTCTCCGCGTAGGGCGGGCTCAGGGTGGCGAATAGCAGGGCGTCCAGCCCTACCCCGCCGCGGACGGCGTCGCGCGCCGCTTCCACCGCCATCGACACCGCGTCCTCGTCGAAGCTGGCGACGGCGCGCTCGCCCTTGCCGGCGCCGAGCGCCGCACGCTCGAGGCGAAAGTAGGGAACATAGCTTCCGTAGCGGACGATCCCAGACACGGCGGCCTTCTAGCGCGGACGGCGGGCGGGACGCCACACCCCCCGACGGGTAGCTCCGCGCTGCCGTGTCGTGGCATCCTGCGGGCCATGCACCCAGGCATCCATGCCCAGGCCCATCCCGACCAGGCCGCGATCGTCATCCCGAGCCGGGACGTCACCATCACCTACCGCGCTCTCGACGAGGGCTCGAACCGCGCCGCGCAGTTGTTCCGGTCGCTGGGGCTCCGGGCCGGCGACGGGATCGCCATGCTGCTCGAGAACCACCCGCGTTTCTACGAGGTGGCCTGGGGTGCGCAGCGCTCCGGCCTGTACTACACGCCGATGAGCACACGGCTGACGCCCAGCGAGGCCGAGTATATCGTCGGCGACTGCGACGCCAAGGTGCTGATCACCTCGACGGCCATGCGCGCCACGGCGGAGGCACTGCGCGACCGGATGCCGAACGTGCGGACACGGCTGATGCTGGACGGCGTCATCCCGGGTTTCGAGGCTTGGGAGGACGCGGTGGCCACCCAGCCGGCGAAGCCGATCGCCGACGAGTCGGAGGGCGTCGACCTGCTCTACTCGTCGGGGACGACCGGCCGGCCGAAGGGCGTCAAGATCCCGCTGCGCGGTGACCCCCTCGGCAAGGAGAACCGGTTCGTCATGTTGACGAAGGTGCTCTATGGGTTCGGGGCGGACACGGTCTACCTGTCGCCGGCGCCGCTGTACCACGCGGCACCGCTGCGCTTCAATCTGACGGTGCAGCGGCTCGGCGGAACCTGCGTCATCATGGAACACTTCGACGCCACGGAGTTCCTCCGTCTGATCGAGAACTATCGCGTCACCGCCACGCAAGTGGTGCCGACGATGTTCATCCGCATGCTGAAGCTCCCCGCGGCCGACCGCCTGCGCTACGATCTCTCGTCGCTACGGGTCGCCATCCACGCCGCCGCTCCCTGCCCCATTCCGGTGAAGGAACAGATGATCGCGTGGTGGGGTCCGAAGATCATGGAGTACTACGCGGGCACCGAGGGCAACGGCTTCTTCGCCATCACGTCCGAGGAGTGGTTGCAGCACAAAGGCTCGGTCGGGCGCGGGCTGATGGGCACTCCCCACATCCTCGACGAGGATTTCCAGGAGCTGCCGCCCGGCGAATCGGGGACGATCTACGTCGAGGGAGGAAACGCCTTCTCGTACCACAAGGACCCGGAGAAGACCGCCTCGACCAGAAGCCCGCAAGGCTGGACCACCCTCGGCGACATCGGGTACCTCGACGCGGACGGCTACCTCTACCTCACCGACCGCAAAGCGCACATGATCATCTCCGGCGGCGTGAACATCTACCCGCAGGAGTGCGAGAACCTGCTCGCCACCCACCCCAAGGTGGCCGACTGCGCGGTGATCGGCGTGCCGAACGAGGACTTCGGAGAGGAGGTGAAGGCCGTCGTGCAGCCGGTCGACATGGCAGAGGCCGGCCCCGCGCTGGCGGACGAGCTGATCGAGTTCTGCCGCGCCAACCTGTCGCATGTAAAATGCCCGCGGTCGATCGACTTCGAGGCCGAGCTGCCGCGGCACCCGACGGGCAAGCTCTACAAGCGGCTGCTGCGCGACCGGTACTGGAAGGGCCACGCGTCCCGGATCATCTAGCCCAGTGCAACCGCCAGGGAGAGCGCGATCCGCGGCAGAAGCCGACGGGGGGCTGGCACAGCGCCTGCGCGAGCTCGAGGCGCTCCACGAGAGCCTGCGGGCGCTGACCGCCACGCTGGATCTCCGCGAGTTGCTGCAGACCGTCCTGACCCACATGCGCACGTTGCTGGAGCCACAGGGCCTCTCGCTGTTGCTGTACGATCGCACCCGTGACGAGTTGGTGTTCGCCGCCACCGAACTGCTCCGCGAGGACGCGGTGCTGGAGCCGGGCGTCGTCGATGGAGTCCGCCTGCGCCTCGGTCAAGGGATCGCAGGCTGGGTCGCCCGCGAACGCCAGGCGGTGCGGCTCGACGACGCCAGCCTCGACCCGCGCCACGATCCGGGCATGGCGCGCGCGGCGGGTCTGGTGCCCCGCGGCATGATTTGCGTGCCGCTCATCCACCGCGACCGCCTGCTGGGCGTCGTCCAGGTCATCAACCGGCTCGACGGCCGGCCCTTCACCGCGGACGAGCAACGGCTGGTCCAGAGCCTCGCCGATTACGCCGCCGTCGGCATTGCCCACGCGCAGCTCTATCGTGACGTCGAGCAGGCGTCGCTGACGGATGACCTCACCGGGCTGGGCAACACGCGCCGCTTCCACCGGGTACTGCCCCGGCTGCTCGAGCAGGCCAGCCCCGTTTCCCTCGTCGTGCTGGACCTCGATCACCTGAAGGCGGTCGTGGACACCCACGGTCATCTGGTTGGCGCGCGCACGATCGCCACCGTCGGCCGCTTGATCGGCGAGCAGATGCGCCCCGGCGACGTCGCGGCGCGCTTCGGCGGCGACGAGTTCGTGGCGGTGCTGCCGTCGACGGACACCGCCCCCGCATGCGCCGTTGCCGAGCGGATCCGCACGGCTGTCGCTGCGTGCGCCGTGCCCGACGGTCTCGCCGTGGACATCGCCGCCGTCACCGCCAGCCTAGGCGTGGCGACGGCGCCACGCCATGCGAGCGACCCCGATGGTCTGTTCCGTGCCGCCGACGCGGCGATGTACGATGTGAAGCGCCGGCAGCGCAACGGTGTCGCCGTCGCTGGCGGGTGACCACCGACAGCCGCCAGCGAGGGCGACGCCGCGTCCGGGCGCAGCCGGCGCGCTCCCGGATCGGCCCGTCGAGGATGCGGCGTCCTGCCGGACCGCGCGCACGTCCCGCGCCTACGCCGGGCGCCAGACGCGATACTCGACCCCGAGTCCCGGCGCAGCGCGGCCCTCCCCCACGAAGAAGGTGGTGTTCACCCATGCATAGCGCGGATCGCCCGTCTCCATGCGCGGATTGGTGAAGAAATACTGGTCGCCGTAGGCCGTTCCGCCGCCGGTCTCGAGCGCGCGGCGCACGGCGTCGTTCAATCCGAGAAGCCCCGTGTACTGCACGTAGATGTGGGCGCCGTCATGGGTTTCCACCTGCGCCCGGACATCGACCCGCAGGAAGCCGTCGGGGCCGATGAGCGCCCACTCGCCGCCGCCGATGATCTTCCCGCGCAGCCGCTCGCCCACCATCTCGCCGCCCGAGACCTCATAGTACATGCGTGTCCCGATCGGGCCGGCGCCGACCGGAAGCGGGGGCTTCAAGGTCGCCGTGTACGAGCACTCCTGAATCAGCTTCATGGCACCTCCTCTACGCCGCGACGGCGAACACGCGCCAGGCACCCGGGACGCCTCGCAGGGTCCGCTCGCCGCGCTCGACGAAGCCGAGGCCCGAGCCGACGACGAGGTCGCGGACCGTGCCGGTCGCCAGGATCTCCCCCGGTGCCGCCAGCGCCGCCAGCCGCGCGCCGATGTGCAGCGCGATGCCCGCGAGATCGTCGCCACGCATCTCGCACTCGCCTGTGTGCACCCCGACGCGAACCGACAGACCGAGCCCGGTGGCCGCAGCGACGATCCCCTGCGCGCACCGGATGGCGCGCGCCGGGCCGTCGAACGCCGCCAGGAACCCGTCTCCCGTGGTCTTGATCTCACGCCCGCGAGCCCGCTCGAGCTCGCGCCGAACCGCGGCGTCATGGGCGTTCAAGAGATCCCGCCATCGCCGATCGCCGAGCTCGGCGGCGTGCTCGGTGGAACCCACGATGTCGGTGAACAGCAGGGTGGCGAGAATCCGATCGACGTCCGGCTGCGCGTGCACGCGCGCACCGGTGAGAAACTCCTCCACCTCGCCCAGGAGATCATCGTTGGCCCCGGGCTGCCCGCCGATATGGAAATCGCCGGGTAGCTCGACCCAGCGGGCCCCCGGGATGTGGTCGGCCACATACCGCCCCAGCGCCACCGGGATCAGGCGGTCGCCGGTGCGATGCACCACGAGCGTGGGCACCGTGACCGCCGGCAGGACGTGCCGTACGTCGGTTTCGTTGGCGAAGCGCAGTGCCGCGACCGCACTCTTCGGCGTGGCCGCGTTGCGTTCCGCCCGGCCGAGCACCTCGAGCAGCGCGGGATCGCGCGGCACGTCCTGCAGCGCGATGCGGGCCAGCATGGTCCCCTCGCCCCAGGTCTGCTCCGCCAGCTCATAGGTGTGCTCGATCAGCTCGGACGGAACACCGATGGGATAGTCGGCCGCCTGTACGGTGCGCGCGAAGCCCCCCCACAGCACCAGCGCCGACGTGCGCTCGGGATGCGAGGCGGCGAACAGAATCGACATCGGGCCGCCCTCGGAGATGCCGAGCAACGTCGCGCGCTCGGACCCGACGGCGTCCATCACGGCGCGCATGTCGTCCATCCGCTCCTCGAGCGTGGGGATATTGGCAACGCGGTCGGAGAGGCCGGTGCCGCGCTTGTCCAGCACGATCAGCCGGCTGAATTGCGCCAGGCGGCGCAGCACCGGGCCAAATCCGGGCAGCTCCCAGAACAACTCGACGTGCGAGACGAACCCGGGGACGAACACGATGTCGGCGGGGCCATCGCCCGCGACCTGATAAGCGATGCTCAGGTCGCCGCACCGGGCGTAGCGCGTCTTCGGCACGCTCATGGGGGCACCCTAGCCCATCGGGCACCGGACGAGTAGTCGCCGCTGGCGGGAACCGGACCTGGCTGCCAGCCGTCAGAACCGCACGATCCGACGGACGTGCACGGTCTCCACCCGGCCATTGTCGCCGATGAGCAGATTGATGAAGAACGTGAACAGCGACATGAGCAGCGTGCCGCCCACCGCCGACCAGAAGCCGTCCACCTCGAAGCCCCGGACGACTTCGCTGGCCAGCTTCAACATCGCGGCGTTGATCACGACGGCGAACAGCCCCAGCGTCAACACGGTGAGCGGCAGGGTGAGCAGCAGGAGGACGGGGCGGATGAAGGCGTTCAGCACGCCGATCGTGAGCGCCGCGAACACCAGCGACGCGGCGCTGCGGATCTCGATGCCGCGCACGACGAGGCTCGTGAGCCAGAGCGCCCCGGCACTCACGCCCCAACGGATCAGCAGACCACGCATGTTGACGACCCCCCTCTCCGCAGCGCACGACGTCGACGCCTCATGGCGTGTACCAGATGGGCGACGTCCAGGCACGTTCCTGGATCGTGCGTGGCGTCTCGGGATCGCAGCACGGGGCCAGGCCCGCCCCCACCGTCTCCGGCCGCGCGCACTCGACGCCACGCGCGTTGCACGCCCATTGCGTCCAGCGACATGTGGGCACCTGCAGCGCCCGGACGTACCAGAACGCCGGCACGGCCGGATCGAAATCGGGATCGCGCCACACCGTGCACAAGGCGGCGGCCCCCCCATCCCCGACGGCGCAGGTCCGGAGATCGACGCCGGAGCCGGCTGCGGGGTCGCCGGCGACGTCCCAGACGCGCTCCTCCGGTTCGCCGTCGGGGCCCAGCCAGCCCTTCACGACCTGCAGGCGCTGGAGCGGCGCGCCCTCCTCGTCGGGGTCGCGCAGCGCGGACACCACGAAGACCGGCGCCGCCGACGTCCCGCGCGCAGGCAGATCGCCCCCCATCGGCACGCCGCCCGCATAGCCCCGCGCCGCCAGGTCGGACGCGGCGCATAGCGACGCCGGGTAGTCCCATCCCCCGAAGAAGCGCACCGTCAGCCGCGGGCCACTGGTCCCGTAGGCTTCGCGCCGGCGCATCGCGGCGAACAACGCGTCGCGCGAGTTCTCCTCGGCCCAGAGCACGGCGAGCCCGCCCGGGTTGAACTCGGCATCGTCGGGCAACCCGGGCGGCAATTCGCCCACCGCGGTGGCGCCCGCGCCGCCGTGGCCCGGGTGCGCCCGCTCGTCGGTGAAGCCCGCCGCCGCCAGGTGCGTGTCCGTGCTGGCGACGATGCCGTATTTGAACGGGTTGGCGCCCAACCGACGGCCGAGGGCGAGGCCTTGCTTCAGCGCGTCGCGCACGAAATTCGATGCGGTGGGCGCCTCGTACATGAAGCGCGAAAACTTGCCGCCGAAGCTGTCGTAGGGGAGCTTCTCGAAGGCGCACTGCTCGTCGGTGACGCCCGCGCCCGGGATGCACTCGGAATCGCCCTTGTGCTGCATCACCTCGACCAGCGGCTCGAGGTGCTGGCGGGTCTCGGCCCAGTGGCCGTCCGCCGGCGCGCCGTCCTCGCGCGCGGCCTGGAACATGAGGCCCCCGCTCAGGTTCGAGTTGTGGGGGATGGTGAGGACGTCGCACCCCGGCACGCCCTGCGCGCAGCCGACGCGCAGCGCCTGCCACAGCGCTTCGGGACTCGACGCCTCGAAGTAGCTGGCCGGCAAGGGCGGAACGGCGGCCGTGCGAAAGAGCACGTTGCGGTGCAGGTTCTTCGCGCTGATCGAACCGGTCCACTCGTATCCGACGAAGGTCGTGAACCGGCACGCCGCCGAGCGGTCGTAGTGGGTCTCGGCCGCCTCCTGGATCTCGCGCCACGGCGTACGGGCGGCATCCAGGCAGGCGGCGCCCGCCGGGCCGCAGAAGCGGTAGCGTCCGAGGCCGACATCGCGCGTGCTGCGGCCGTTCATGAAGAAGAACGCCAGCCGCGGCCAGCGCCGATAGATGCGACAGACGTAGGTGTCGTAGCCGGCCAGTCCAGGTGTGTCGCAGATCGTGCGCTCGCCGAACAGCTCGGCGTGATCGGTGACGGCCGCAAAGTCGAGCGGACGGCGGAGCCGGAGCGTCCGCAGCGCGGCGCCGTTCGCGTCGTAGGGGGGCAAGCCGATCGGCTCGCCGCGTGCGAACCGGTAGGCGTCGTCGGGTCTGGTCCGGACGCCCTGCGTGCTCGCGTCGAGGGAGAGACCGGTGTGGACGTGGAGGTCGCCGAAGAACGGGCGGCGCAACGGGTCTACGGCCGCGCAGGGCGCGCGAGGCTCGGCGCGCTCGACCGGCGGCGCCGCCGACAGCGCGGCGGCGAGCAGCACCGCGATCACCGCAGCACTCCGAAGATGTTGGTCCGCGCACCCGCGCGTGCGAACGGGGTGCGGTAGATCGGAAACAGCGCGAGCGTCCCGAGCGCGATCACCGCGCCGGCGACGGCCAGGCCGCGCCGCGGCGGCGGCAGGCGGCGCACCGCCAGCCGCGCCAGCGCCGCGAACAGGCCGAGCCAGAGCAGACTCTGCGTCGCCAGGGCGACGGCGAGGATCGACACGACCCCCCCGGGCTCCCCGATCGCCGCAGCACCCGTCATGCCCGCCACGAGGAGGAGCCGAAGGACCGGGGCGCGTTCGATCTCGACCGCCCAGTACGCCACGGGCACGAACGCGACGGCCGCGAGAAAGAGTACGCGCCGCGCGGCGACGGGTCCGATGTCCGGCACGGCGGGCGTCAATTCCACCAGAACCGATCGACCAGGAACAACGCCACCATCGAGACGCCGACAGCGACTTTGAGGGCGATGCCGAGCGCGAGGCCGAGCGTCGCCCCGATGCCCGCCTTCCCGGCTTGTCGGAGACCACGCTGCGTGGACAACTCGCCGAGGACGGCGCCCACGAACGGCCCGAGGATGATCCCGAGCGGGCCGAGCGCGATCCCGAACGTTCCACCCATTGCCGCCCCGGCGAGGGCCCGATTCGAGGCGCCGAAGCCGCGGGCGCCCACCGCGCCAGCCACGAAGTCGGCCACGAGCGCGACCGCACCCAGCGCCGCAATGACGGCGAGCGACCAGAAGCCGACGTAGGCGAACCCGTTGGCCCACGCCGCGAGGACGAGCCCGACGACGATGAGCGGCGCGCCGGGCAGCGCGGGCATGACCAGCCCGGCCAACCCGAGCCCCACCAGAGCGACACCGAGGACCCACAGGACCACGGTCATGGTCATGGCAGCACGATCCTCGGTTTCTCCGGATGTGGGCGATAGAGGATGACGGTGTGGCCCACCAGGCCGCAAAGCGCAGCGCCCGTCCCCTCGGCCAACAGACTCGCGTCCGCTTTCTTGTTCTCGGGTTCGTGCAACCGGACCTTGATGAGCTCGTGCGCGAGGAGCGCCTGGTCCACGGCGCGCAGGACCGCGGCGGTGACACCCGCCGTGCCGACGTGCGTCACCGGGTCCAGGGCATGCGCGCGGCCCCGCAGCCAGGCACGCTGGCGCGGCGTCACGGCCGGCGCCCCAGGCGGGCCGACGTCAGACGTTGTCGGCCCCCGTGGACCGGTGCCGGCCGCGCACCACGCTGGCCGCGCGGCGCGACCGCGGCGGGCCGGCAGGGCCAGCGTCCCAGGTCCAGTTTCTGATCTCCGGCATGTCCTCGCCCCATGCGGTGGATGTACTGCTTGTGCTCGATCAGTCTGTCGCGGATCGCCTGCTTGGCGTAGGCCGCCCGCGCCCCGAGCGTGCGGCACGCGGTCGATCACGTCGCCCACCAGGTGAAAGCGGTCGATCTCGTTCAGCACGGCCATGTCGAACGGCGTGGTGGTCGTGCCCTCCTCCTTGTAGCCGCGCACGTGCAGGTTCTCGTGGTTGGTGCGCCGATAGGTCAGGCGGTGGATCAGCCAGGGGTAGCCGTGGAAGGCGAAGATGATCGGCTTGTCCGTCGTGAAGAGGGCATCGAACTCCTTGTCGGCTGAGCCCGTGCGGATGTTCCTCGTGCGGGCTGCAGCTTCATCAGGTTGACGACGTTGATGACCCGGACCTTGAGCTCCGGCAGGTAGCGCCGCAGCAGGTCGACCGCCGCCAGCGTTTCCAGCGTCGGCACGTCGCCGCAGCAGGCCATCACGACGTCGGGCTCGCCGCCCGGTCGTTGCTCGCCCACTCCCAGATGCCGATGCCGGCCGTGCAGTGCTTGATCGCCTGGTCCATGTCGAGCCACTGCGGCGCCGGCTGCTTGCCCGCCACGATGACGTTCACGTAGTTGCGGCTGCGCAGGCAGTGGTCGGTGACGCGAGAGCAGAGAGTTGGCGTCCGGCGGCAGGTAGACGCGGATCACCTCGGCCTTCTTGTTGACGACGTGGTCGATGAAACCCGGGATCCTGATGGCTGAAGCCGTTGTGATCCTGCCGCCAGACGTGGCTCGAGAGCAGGTAGTTGAGCGACGCGATCGGCCGCCGCCACGGGATGTCGTTGCACACCTTGAGCCACTTGGCGTGCTGGTTGAACATCGAGTCGATGATGTGGATGAACGCCTCGTAGCAGGAGAAGAAGCCGTGCCGGCCGGTCAGCAGGTAGCCTTCGAGCCAGCCCTGGCACTGGTGCTCGCAGAGCATCTCCATCACCCGCCCGTCCGGCGCCAGATGGTCGTCCCACGGCAGCCGCTCGGCGTTCCAGGCGCGTGGCGTCACTTCGAGCACGTCCTGCCAGCGGTTCGAGTTGTTCTCGTCCGGACTGAAGAGGCGGAAGTTGCGCGCCTCGAGGTTGACCTTCATCACGTCGCGCAGGAACGCCCCCATGACGCGCGTCGCTTCGGCAGTGGCGCCGCCCGGGTGCGGCACTTCGACCGCGTACTCGCGGAAGTCGGGCAGTCGGAGCTCGCGTAGCAGCAGGCCGCCGTTGGCATGCGGATTGGCGCTCATGCGCCGTTCGCCCCCGGGCGCCAGCGCCGGCGATTTCGGGCGTCGAGTCGCCCGGCGGCGTCGAACAGCTCCTCGGGCCGGTAGCTCTTCATCCAGCGCTCGAGCATCCGGACGTGCTCCGGGTTCTCGTGCATGTCGCCCATCGGCACCTGGTGCGCGCGCCAGGAGTCCTCCGTCCGCTTGCCGTCGATCGTCTTCGGGCAGGTCCAGCCCTTCGGCGTGCGCAGCACGATCATCGGCCAGCGCGGGCGCTCCGTCGCGCGCACCGCGCGGGCTGCCGCTTGGATGCGTCGGATCTCGTGCACCACCGCGTCGAGCGTGGCCGCCATCGATCTGGTGCATCCTCACCGGGTCGTCACCCTCGACGAACTAGGGCGTGTACCCGTAGCCGCGCAGCAGCTGATCGAGCTCCTCGTGACTGATGCGCGCCAGCACGGTCGGGTTCGCGATCTTGTAGCCGTTCAGGTGCAGGATCGGCAGCACGGCGCCGTCGCGCACCGGATTGAGGAACTTGTTCGAGTGCCAGCTGGTGGCGAGCGGGCCGGTCTCGGCTTCGCCGTCGCCGACGACGCAGGCCACGATCAGGTCCGGATTGTCGAACGCGGCGCCGTAGGCGTGGGAGAGCGCGTAGCCGAGTTCGCCGCCCTCGTGGATCGACCCGGGCGTCTCGGGCGCGACGTGGCTCGGGATGCCGCCCGGGAACGAGAACTGCTTGAAGAGGCGCTTCATGCCCGCCTCGTCCTGCGAGACGTTCGGATAGACCTCGCTGTAGGTGCCCTCGAGCTAGGTGTTCGCGACCAGACCCGGGCCGCCGTGGCCCGGGCCGGTGACGTAGATCATGTTCAGGTCGTGTCGCTTGATCACGCGGTTCAGGTGGACGTAGATGAAGTTCAGACCCGGCGTCGTGCCCCAGTGGCCGAGCAGGCGGGGCTTGATGTGTTCCTTGCGTCAGCGGCTCCGCAGCAGCGGGTTGTCGTAGAGGTAGATCTGCCCGACGGAGAGATAGTTCGCGGCGCGCCACCAGGCATCGACAGCGGCCAGCTCGCGCGCAGACAGCGGGTCGGCGGCGCGAGCCGCGGGGCGCGGTGCAGGCCCCCGCTTGGCGGCGCGTCGTGTCTTTCTCGCCATGCGGGGCGGGTACCATCGCGGTACGCCGGTGTCCACCGGAGGCAGGTGCGGGGCGCTCCCGCTCGGTGGTCGCGGTCACGCCGATCCGATGCGCGCGGCATGAGGCGCGTGGGCGATCGTCGTTGTTGACGCTTGCGGCACTTCATGATCGAAGGCGGTGTCGCCATGACGACGCCGGTAACGACGCCAGCCATGACGATTCGCGGCGGGAGCCCTCACGCCCGCTTCCTCGTCGTCGTCGCAGTTGCGATGGCCGTCCTCCTCGGAGGATGCGCGCCAAAACGCACCGCGCGCCCCGTTCCGGGCGGCCGAAAGATCCTCACCGTGCCCGCCATCGAGCGGATGGTGCAGATGGGCACATCCCCGTCGGTCATCTACGCCGAGATGCAACGGTCGGGCACCGTCTACAACCTGACCACCCAACAGGTCCGCGACCTGCGTGCCGTCGGCATGCCACCGTCGCTGATCAGCCAGATGCAGCTCACCTACCAGTACGCGGTGAAGAAGAACCCGCAGCTCGCCAACACGGGCCGCTACTGGACCCAGGTCGACAACTACTGGTACGGCGGCGTTCCACTCGGGTGGCCACGCGACTGGGTCGCAACCGGGCCCCCGGTTGGCCAAGTGGTCAAGCAGAGGCGATAGGTCGTCAGTCGGCCGGGTCCAGCAGGGACTCGACGACGTCTGGGGCGAAACCCCGCGACACCAGGAGCCGCCAGGCACGCGGCCCCCCAGCGGCACCCGCGGCATCGAGCGCACGCCGCGCCCAGACCGTTTCGGGCTGCCCGTCGCGGGAGTCGTCGACCGCCGCCACTGCCACCGGGTCCGGGACGCCCCGCGCCCGCAGGTCGTCGGCGATCTTGAGGCTGCCCGCGCCGCGCGCGCGCAGGGCCCGGGCGCGATCGGCCGCCAGGCGCTCGTCGCTCACGTAACCGAGTTCCCGACAGCGTGCCACCGTGCGCGCTGCGGTTTCGGGTTGATACCCCTTCGCGACCATCCGGTCGCGCAGCGCGGCTTCGCTGAGCGGCGCGCGCGCCAGCAGGCGCGCGGCCACGTCGAGCGGAGTGGGATCACGGCCGGCCGGCACGACGACGCGCGGGAGCGTCAGTCGCGCCCGGCGCGCGCCTTCCGGCCGCCTTCGGCAACCCGAAGCCCCTCTTCGACGGGTGCGGCAACCGGCGCGGCGGTCGCCGTCGCGTTGTCGCTCTTCAGGCCGAACTTCTCCCGGACCCGCGCCTCGATGGTGCTCGCGATCTGCGGATGCTCGCGCAGGAAATCGCGGGCATTCTCGCGTCCCTGACCGATGCGTTCGCTCTCGTAGGCGTACCACGCGCCGGTCTTCTCGATGATGCCGTGCTCGGCCGCGATGTCGAGCAGCTCGCCTTCCTTGGAGATGCCGGCGCCGTAGAGGATGTCGAACTCCACCTCGCGGAACGGCGGCGCGACCTTGTTCTTCACCACCTTCACCTTCGTCCGGTTCCCGATGACCTCGTCGCCGTGCTTGATGGCCCCGACCCGCCGGATGTCGAGCCGGACGGAGGCATAGAACTTGAGGGCGTTGCCGCCGGTGGTGGTTTCCGGGTTGCCGAACATCACGCCGATCTTCATGCGGATCTGGTTGATGAAGATGACGATGGTCTTCGACTTCGAGATGGTGCCGGTGAGCTTGCGAAGCGCCTGCGACATGAGGCGGGCCTGGAGGCCCATCTGCGGGTCGCCCATGTCGCCCTCGATCTCGGCCCGCGGCACCAGCGCGGCCACGGAGTCGATCACCAGGACGTCGATGGCGCCGGACCGCACCAGGGTGTCGGCGATCTCGAGGGCCTGCTCGCCGTGGTCGGGCTGCGAGATGAGCAGATCTTCGGTCTTGACGCCGAGCTTGTGGGCGTAGCCGACGTCGAGCGCGTGCTCGGCGTCGACGAAGGCGCAGATGCCGCCGCGCTTCTGTGCCTCGGCCACCAGGTGCAGCGCCAACGTGGTCTTGCCCGACGACTCCGGTCCGTAGATCTCGATGACACGGCCGCGCGGGACGCCGCCGATGCCGAGCGCCAGATCGAGCCCGAGCGAGCCGGTCGGGAGCGCGGCGATGTCCTGGGGGGCGTTCCCCTCTCCCAGCTTCATGATCGCGCCCTTGCCGAACTGCTTCTCGATCTGACTGACGGCGAGATCGATGGCCCGCTCGCGGTTCACGTCGATGCCCATGTCACTTCCTCCCCGCACCCCAGGTGCCGTCGCAAATGATCGCGCACTGTACCTCGCGCGCCGCCATGGCTCCAGTGGCCGGATGCTTTTCTTCAGGCACCGTCGAGCAACAGCCGCGCCACCGCCTCGTACCTGGCACCCCCGGCTCCGAGGTGGCTCTGGAACAGCACCACCTCCGTGGCGGTCCAGGCGCCGAATTCACCGGCGCCCGCCCCGGCCAGGGACGCAACGACACGCGACGCGCCGCGGGGCGACCGCACGCGGCCCAGGGTGACATGCCCCGCGAACGGCCGCGGCTCGCGGGGAAACCCGAGCGGTTCCAGGGCTCGCGCGACCGTCGCCACCAACCGTCCCAGCGCCGCCAGACCTGCCGTCACCCCCGCCCAGAACACCCGCGGGCGCCCGGGTCCCGGGAAGACCCCGAGTCCGGCGCAGACGAGCGGGATGGGCGCGTGGGGTGCCACCGCCGCCGCGAGTGCGGCGCGCACGCTGTCCACCCGCTCGTCCGGCACGGTGCCCAGAAACTGCAGCGTGAGATGCATCGCCGCCGGATCCACCCACCGGACATCCGCCCGCGGCGCCGCCGCACGCAGGCGTGCCTGCGCCGCGCCGAGCGCGGCGCGGACGTCGCCGGGCAGGTCGATCGCCACGAAGCAGCGCACGCGACTCAGGTCACTGCACCGAACAGGCGGCGCAGGTTGCGGTGCCGGAGCCGGAACACGGCCATGGCAACGGCAGTGGATACGGAGGCCGGAACCGCCCCCCGGGGCTCGAACCGCAGCCGATCGGTGACGCGGCACCCTCCGGCAATCGGCTCGATCAGTCGTTCGTGTTCCCAGACGCGCTGCGAAAGCAGGGTCGAGCGCTCGACGAAGCGGCGCCCGGGCTCGACGGCCGCGAACGCGAGGTCGTCGTACTCCACCGGCAGGACGCCGCCGAGCAACAGCCAGCAACGAACGGGCGGCGCGCCCGGCCGCCACGAGGCGACGACGTCGGTCACACCCGACGGGAAGATCATGCGAAGGAGCGGGCGGAACTCGCGGTTGATGCCGGCCGGGCTGACCGCGTGCCGCCAGACCGCGGTGGCATCCGCCGCGAGGTCGGACCCGATTTCGAACCCGCGCAACGGTTCACTCCCCACATTCCACTCCCTTGCGGGGCAGCGTCTCGACCGCGCTCGCGATGTCGGCGACGCGCCCGCCGGGAACCGCGCGCCGCGCCGGGTTCACGGGCCCTCCACGTCGGCGAGCAGCTCCGCCGACACCACGCCGTAGGCGACCTTGCGGGCTGGACCGACCAAGGTGAGCGCGAAGTCGTCCGCGACGCCGATGACGAGCAGCCCGCCCGGCATCTCGACGACCACCTCGCCCGCAACGCACCGGCCGAGGCGCACCGACGCCGCCGCGGCCGCGCAGCTGCTGCTCCCCGACGCCAGCGTGTAGCCGGCGCCACGCTCCCAGATCTCGATCCGGATTCGGTCGGGCGCCAGCACCTGGACGAACTGGACGTTCGCGCGGTTCGGGAACGCCGGGTGCGTCTCGAGCTGCGGGCCGAGCCGCCGCACGAGGTCGGCCGACGTCTCCGGAACGTGGACGACGCAGTGCGGATTGCCCACGGTGACGCCCGTGAACCGCAGGCGCACGGAACCGATCTCGATCGCCTCGTCGAGCACCTCGCGGCGCGGCCCCGCCACCGGGATGCGCGCGCTGTCGAAGCTGGCGCGCCCCATCTCGACGAAGACGCTACCGCCCCCGTCGCGCACCTGGCAGCGCACGACGCCCCCCCGGGTCTCCACCGCGAAGGTCTCGCCGCCGACCCGGCCGGCATCCCAGAGGTAGCGCGCGAAGATCCGGAGCCCGTTGCCGCTCTTCTCCGCCTCCGAGCCGTCCGGGTTGAGGATGCGCAAGCCGACGCCGGCGTCCGACGGCGTCTCCACCAGTATGCCGTCGGAGCCGACGCCGAAATGGCGGTCGCAGATGCGGCGCGCCAGCGCCGCCGTGAGTCTCTCCGGATCGGTCTCGAGCACGAGGTAGTCGTTCCCGAGCGCCTGGTACTTGTGGAATTTCACCGTGCCTCGGGCGTGGGCACCACGTCCGGCGGTCGAGGCGCGCCCATCTCTCAGCCCCGTCGCAGGGCGATCATCGCCGTCACCAGCGCGCCCGCGCTGATCACCGTGCGCACCCAATGCCACGTCGCCCATCGCGCCAGCTCGGCGGGGAGGTCGGCCGGCGCGACGGTGGCCACCGCGAAGCGCGCGTTGGCCTGCTGGAAGTACGCCGGGAACATGAGCACGGCGACGACCATCAAGGCGGCGGCCGCGACCGCGGGCCAGCGTCCGGCATCGCGCGTCCAGAACGCGACAACCGCCGCCGCCAGCACGAGCAGCGCGGTGGTGGCGGTGAGCGGGCCGAAGAAGGCGAGCAAGCGCCGGTCGTTCGCCGCGTACCAGGCGAAGAACTCTCCCGGTGAGAGGGATCGCCAGTACGGCACGAGCACGAACCCCTCGGTGATGTTCGCCCCCAGAAACACGCCGAGCGCCGCGGCGGAGAGCAGTTTCAACATACCGCCACCCTCTCTACCGGCATCACGGCCGGCTGTGCCAGCACGGTCCGAGCCCGTATGCCCTCACCGCCGGCCGCGGAAGAGCACCAGCTCGCGCACCGGCATCCCGAGCGCATGCCGGCGGATCCACTCCAGCGCCACCTGCGACGCCAGCAACTTCACCCAATCGCGCGTGCCCCAGAGCTGGTAGCGCGACGCCACCGTCTCGGTCGCCGTCGCGAGGCCGAAGCACACGGTGCCGACGGGCTTGTCCGCCGTGCCGCCGTCCGGGCCGGCGATGCCGGTGGTCGACACCGCGACGTCGGCGCCGAGCGCGCGGCGCGCCCCCGCCGCCATCTCCGCCGCCGTCTCCTCGCTCACCGCGCCGTGCGTCTCGAGCGTTGCGGCCGCGACGCCGAGGAGCTCGTGTTTCGCGGTGTTGGCGTACGCCATGACGCCGCCCTTCACGTATGCCGAGCTGCCGGGCACACCGGTCAGCCGGTGCGTCACCAGGCCGCCCGTGCACGACTCCGCGGTCGCCACCGTCAGCCCCTGCTTGCGCAGCAGCTCGCCGACGGCCTGCTCGAGCGTCACCGCGCCCTCCGCGTAGCAGTACGGGCCGATGGCGGTGCGCAGCCGGTCGCCCACCACGCGCAGCCGCTCGGCCGCGGTGTCGGGCTGGCCGTGCACCACCACCCGCACCGACACCTCCGGGAAGCTGGCGCGGAACGACACCCGGCCCTCGGCGGAGTCGACCACGCCCGCGACGGCTTCGTCGAGTCCCGACTCGGTGATGCCGAAGGTCTGGAACGTGCGCGCCAGGTACACCTCGCCGCCGCGCTGCGCGCGCAGCCAAGGCAGCACCGTGTCCTCCACCATCGGCTTCATTTCACGCGGCACGCCGGGCAGGACGACGATGTGGCGGTCGCCGAACGCGACGCGATAGCCGGGCGCGGTGCCGAGCGGGTTCGGCACCACCACGGCGCCCTGCGGCATCAGCGCCTGCTTCAGATTGTTGACGGGCATGTCGCGGCCGGCGGCCTGGAAGAAGCCGATGATGCGGTCGGCGGAGTCCTTGTCCTGCACCAGCGGCACGCCGACCACCCGCGCCACGGTCTCGCTGGTGAGGTCGTCGGCGGTCGGACCGATGCCGCCGGTGGAGATCACCAGCTGCGCGCGCTCGAGCGCCTGGCGCCAGGCCCATTCGAGGCGGTCGGGGTAGTCGCCCACCGTAACCACGCAGGTCACGTCGACGCCGAGCTCGAACAACTTGTCGGCGATCCAAGCGGCGTTCGAGTCGACGATGCGACCGGTGGTGAGCTCGTCGCCGGTGGAGACGATGGCGGCACGTTCGATCACAGGACCTCCAGCAGCAGGCGCGCGGCGGCGCCGGCATAGACGCCGGCCACCAGGTCGTCGCCCACCACGCCGATGCCCCACGGGACGCGACGGTCGATCACGCCCGCGGGCCACGGCTTCACGACGTCGAAGACGCGAAACAGCACGAACGCGAGCCACGCCGCCGCCCAGGTGCCGGGGACGAACAGCCCCGCCACCACCATGCCGGCCAGCTCGTCGATCACGATGCGCCCGTGGTCGTGCCCCGGGAAGATCTCGTCGGCGCGGCCGGCCGCCCACACCGCCACCGCGAGCACCGCGGCGACCGCGAGCCATCCCGCCAGCGGGGCACGATCGCGCAGCGCGGCCAACACCGGCAGTAACGGCACCGCCGCCACCGACCCCGCCGTGCCCGGCGCGACGGGCAGGTATCCCACGCCGCCCACGGTGGCGAGCACGATGGCCAGCGTCCGCACGCCGGATGGCGTAGTGGCTCGCCCGTGGCGGGTCAAGCGTGCGGGCCGCCCCGTGCTTCTCATCGCGCGAGCGGCTTGATACGACCCGCGCCATGACCCCCCTGGCTCGCGAACGCGACGTGGCGGTGGAGGCGGCTCGCGCCGCGGCCGCGATCATCCGCCGATACTACAAGACCGACCTGCACGTGGAGATGAAGGGCCACGACGACCCCCTCACCGCCGCCGACCGCGAGTCGAACGCATGTATCCAGGAGCTGATCGCGGCAGCCTTCCCCGACGACGGGTGGCTCTCCGAAGAGACCGCCGACTCGAGCGACCGGCTGGCCAAGCGGCGCGTGTGGATCGTCGACCCGCTGGACGGCACCAAGGAGTTCACCCAGCACATCCCCGAGTTCTGCGTCTGCATCGCGCTGGTGGAGGACGGGCGACCCATCGTGGCCGTCGAAATCAATCCCGCCGTCGACCAGCTGTTCTGCGCCGTACGCGGCCAGGGCACCACGGTGGACGGGGTGCCGGCTCGGGTCAGTCGGCAGGCCGACGTCGCGCAGGCGCAGGTACTCGCAAGCCGCTCGGAGGACAAGCGCGGCGAGTGGGACGTCTTCAAGCCGCGCTGTCGGGTCGTGCTGACGGGCAGCGTCGCCTTCAAACTGGCCGAGATGTCCGCCGGCCGCGGCGATGCCACCTTCACCCTCACGCCCAAGAACGAGTGGGACATCTGCGCCGGCTCGCTCCTGGTCGAGGAGGCGGGCGGGCGCGTCACCGGGCTCGACGGCAAGCCGCTCCAGTTCAACCAACCGTCACCGCTGCGACCGGGCATGGTGGCGTCCAACGGCGTCCTGCACGACGGCCTGATGGCGCTGATCGCCGAGCTGGGCGACCAGGTGCCGAAGGCGCCGCCGCGCCGGCGGTGACAGGACCAGGGAGGATCGGTCGATGAACGGACTGCCGTGGCATCCCGCCGTCGTGCACCTGCCGATCGGCATCGGCATGGTGGCGCCCCTCGTCGCCCTCGGCGTCGCGCTCGCCGTGCGCCGGGGCGCCCTCGCGCGGCGCGCCTGGGCCATCGTGGTCGCCCTCCAGGCGCTCGCCTTCGTCGGTGGACTGATCGCCATGAAGACCGGCGAGAACGAGGAGGAGCGCGTCGAAGATCTCGTCGGCGAGCACCGCATCGAGGAACACGAGGAACGGGCAGAGCTCTTCGTGTGGGTGGCGGGCGCGGCGCTGGCGGCCGGGGTAGGCGCCTGGTGGCTACCCGGGGGCGCCCTGGCGGGCGGCGCCACAGCCGGCGCCGTGCTGCTGAGCAGCGTGGCCGCCGGCGCCGTGATGTCGACGGGCCACCTGGGCGGCGAGCTGGTCTATACCCACGGCGCCGCGGGGGCCTACGCCGGCGACGCCGCCCCGGGCGACGCCAAGACCGAGGGGCACGACGAGGACGACTGACCGCCGCACGCTCAGCGCAGCCCGCGGCGGTGCAGCACCTCCCGTGCGATCGCCGGCAGATCGGTCATCAGCGCGTCGACACCGAGGTCGAGAAGTCTGGCCATCTCTTCGGGGTCGTTGATGGTCCAGACATGGACCTCGAGGCCCAGCTGCTGGGCCGCCGCGACGAATTCGCGCGTCACGATCTCGATGTCCTGGTAGCGTGGCGGCACCTGCAGCGCCGCCGCGGGCGACGTCCACGCGTCGAGGGTCCCGTCACGGAGACGGAAGACGAACTCGGCCGCCTCCGCAGCCGAGCAGCTCGTCAGCACGTCCGGCGCCACGGCGCGGATACGGGCCATGATCGAGGCGTGCTCTGCGGCCAGTAGCGTCCGGTCGCGCGCCGCGTGCCGGTCGAGCACGGCGAGCACCGCGCTTTCGATCGGCGGATCCTGCTGCTTCACCTCGATGTTGAGGGGTACGTCCGGGTAGGCGGCCAGGAGCGCATCGAGCGTCGGGATGCGCAGCCCGCGCCCGCGCCAGGAATGACCGCCACCGGAGTCGGCGAATCGAAACCCGGCGTCGAGCGCCTGCACCGCAGCCAACGTCTGCAACCGCACCGGGCCCGAACCGTTGGTCGTGCGGTCGAGCGCCTCGTCGTGCAGCACCACCACGTGGCCGTCGGCCGTCGCGTGGACGTCGAGTTCCAGACGATCGGCGCCCGCCGCGAGGCCGGCGGCAAACGCCTCGATCGTGTTCTCCGGGTGCGTCCCCGAGGACCCGCGGTGCGCGAACAACCGCGGCCGTGGTCCCTCGAGGTATCGCGTCGCCTTACTCCGCCCTGAGGGATTTCGCCACGGACGACAGCGAGACCGTCGAGGGCCGATCCGTGGCCGGCAACTTCGCCAGCTGGGTGGTCACGGCCACCCGCACCTTGTCGAACTCCCGGCGCGCGGGCGGCGACACCGGCTGGTCCCGCTGGGCCTCGAACTCCATCGGGTCCAGGTGCACCCCGCCCTGCTCCACCTCGTAGTGGAGGTGCGGCCCGGTCGCATGGCCAGTTGCGCCGACGTAGCCGATCACCTGGCCGCGCTCGACCTGCGACCCCGGCGCAATGCCCGGTGCGATCTCGTTCAGGTGTCCGTAGGTGGTGACGCGATCACCCACATGCTCGAGCCGAACGGCGCGGCCGAGCCCCCCCATGAACCGCGCCTCCTTCACCCAACCGTCGGCGGCGGCGCGCACGGGCGTCCCGCGCGGCGCGGCCAGGTCGACGCCCCGGTGCGGCCGCCAGCGGTGGAGGATCGGATGATAGCGCGACCCGGAGAATTCCGAGCTGATGGCGCGGAACTCGACCGGATACCGCAGGAAGTCACGCGACCACGCCTGGCCATCCGGACGGTAATAGCCACCCGTTCCGTCCTGGCGTTCGAACAGCACCGCCGTAAACGGGTAGCCGCGCGCGACGATCTGGGCGCCGAGGATCTTGCCGCCCATCGGAGCGGCCCGCCCGGGCTCCCACATCGCCTCGTAGATGACGCGGAACTCGTCACCCGGCGAGAGGTTGGCGCCGACATCCAGGTCCCAGCCGAAGATGTCGACCAACTCTGAAACCAGCTGCTCCGGGAGCCCCGCCGCCGCCGAGTCGGCTTTCAAGCCCTGGTCGATGCGGCCGGCGATCGCCCTGGTCTGGACGAAGTACGGCAGCGCCTCGCGCCGCGCGTCGATCAGACCGTCGGGCCGGCGCTCCAGGGTGAGCAACGTCCGATCGTCGATCTCGTAGCGCACCGCCTCGAGCTGGCCGCTGTCGCGATCGAATCGGAGCGTGAACCCACGCCTGGGACGTACCTGGCGGAGGTCATAGACTCCGCGGGCGGCGTAGACCCACGGCGCGACCTCGGCCGGGCCGAGCCCCTTCATCGCCAGGATGTATTCGAGGGATTCACCACGCCGGACATGGACGTGCACGTCGTACCCGTCCGACGACCCGTAGGTCGACATGCCCCCCCCCTGGTCCACCGCGGCGAGACGCGCCGATGCAGCGGCGGCAATCCCTGTGGAACAGCAGAGGAGCACAAATGCTCCGGATAGAACTCCCCCGACGAGGCTGCGGCGTCTCGACATACTGTCGGTCCTCCGACCCGCCGCGCTGGGGAACGCGACGCGCTAGTAGGCGACTTGGCCTATGTGGCGCTTCGAATCGCGGCGCACCTTGCCTGCGTGAACCCTGGAAGTCAACCGCCGAACAGCCCCATTTGACGGCGATTGCCGCGCCGCCGGGGCGATGTTACGAGCGACTTCATGCGGGTGGCTGCCCTCGACGTGGGCGATGCGCGCGTCGGCGTCGCGGTGTGCGACGAGCTCGGTCTGACGGTCCGTGGCGCGGGCATCGTGCGACGCGTGGGCGGCCAGCGCGATCTCGACGCCCTCGCCGCCGTGCTCCGGCCGCTCGAGCCGGAGCGCCTCGTGGTGGGCCTGCCGCTCAACATGGATGGCAGCGAGGGCAAGCAGGCCAGCCGCGTGCGAGCGTTCGGCGAGCGCGTGGCGCGCCACGTGGGGCTGCCCGTCGAGTTCTGGGACGAGCGCCTGACGACGTTCGCGGCCGAAGAGACCCTGCGCGATGCCGGCCTGTCACGCGGCCGGCGCCGTGCGCTGATCGATCAGGAGGCCGCCGCCATCATCCTCGAGTCCTACCTCGCCCGGCCGACGTGACCCGCCCTCGCCTCATCCGGATCGGCGGCGCGATCGCCGCGCTGCTGGTCGTCCTGGCCGGCGTCGCCGCGTGGCTCCTCGGCCGCCCGGGGCCGCCCCTCGCGGCGCCGGTCACCTTCACCGTGGCGCCGGGCGAGCGGCCCACCGACGTCGCGCGACGGCTCGTCGACCAGGGCGTGCTGCGGTCGGCCAGCCCGTTCCTGCTGTGGGCGCGCCTCACCGGCCGCGACCGCGACATCCGCTCGGGAGACTTCCGCATCACCGCGCCGCTCTCTCCGCTGGAGACGCTGGCGCGACTCACCTCGGCACCCGACGCGCTCAACGTCGTCACCATCCCCGAAGGGCTCACCGTACGGGAGGTGGTACAGCGACTCGCGGCGGCCGGATTGGGGACGGAGGAGCGCTTCCACGCTCTCCTGGCCGACCGCCAGTTCCTCGCGGCCGAGGGGCTGCCACCCGAGGGGCCGGAAGGCTACCTCTTCCCGGACACGTACGCCTTCGAGACGACGACCCCGCCCGAACGGGTGCTCCGGACGATGATCCAGCGCTTCCGTGGCGTGCTGACGCCGGCGCTGATCGAGCAGGCGGCGCGCGTCGGGCTCGACGGCCAGCAGGTGGTGACCCTGGCTTCGTTGGTGGAAGAGGAGACGGCGCGCCCCGACGAACGTCCGCTCGTCGCCGCGGTGTTCGTGAATCGACTCAAGAAGGGAATGCCGCTCCAGGCCGATCCCACGGTGCTCTACGGGCGTGGGACGGACGACCGGCGCATCACGCGCGCCGATCTCGCCCGGCCCACTTCGCACAACACCTACGCCCGCCCGGGCCTGCCGCCGACGCCGATCTCCAATCCAGGTCGGGCTGCGCTCGAAGCGGCCGCGGCGCCCGCCGACGTGCCATACCTGTACTTCGTCGCACGAGGCGACGGATCGCACGAGTTCAACGTCGATCTGCGAGCGCACAACCAAGCGGTGGCACGGCTGCGGCGGATCGAGCGCGCGCAGCGCGACTGAACCGTCGCTACTCGCTCGCCGGCGGGGGCGGGGCCGGCCGGACACGATCGAGCAGCACGGTCGCCTTCTTCTGCAGCGCGGGCTCGCGCGAGTGGGCCTGCAGGTAGTCGAGCACCCCGATGAAGCGCGGGCCACCCTCGGCCGCGACGATGGCCTCCAGGCTCGCGTCGTCGAGCCCGTGCAGCGTCCGCAGGAAGGCCCGGCGCAGACGGCTCTGCCGCTCGAGCGCGCTCAGCACGGCCTGCGTCGCCTCCGCGCGGCGCAACCCGTCGCCATCGTCGGTGGCGAGGTCGAGCAGCTGGGGCAACGTGGCGCGGTCGGTGCCCAGCGCCGTGGCCAGCGGCTCCTGCAGCGGCACCGGGCGCGCCCGCTGCAGCGCGCGCGCCAGGGTGAGAGGGAAGCCCCCGCTTGCCGGGAGCGGGGCGCTCGGCACCACCGCAACGCCCGCGGCCGTCGGCCGGTCGCCCGGCGCCGGCGCGGCCTCGGGACCGCCGAGAAGGACGATCGCGCTCGGACGACCGTCGCCGCGGTAGCGCACCGCGAAGTTCTGGGCGCCCAGCAGGCGGTGGAGCACGTCGTCGAGCGGCAGCGCCTCGAGCTCGATCGAGACGGCTCGCGTCTCGATCGGTGCCCCCTGCACCGTCGCGCCCGTGGCGGTCGCGACCGCGGCGAGCACTTCCTGCACGGGCACATCGGCGGCCCGGACCGCGAGGCGTTCGTCGCGATACTCGACGCGGAGCGTGTCATCCGCGCCGCCGGCGACGGCCGCGGCCAGGAGGGTCACGACCACGAGGACCAGTGCGCGTTGCGGCGACGACATCCCCGCGACTGCTAGCGCGGCGGGGCCGTGCGCGCCAGGGTCACTCTTCGCCGACCATGGGCTGGCCGTCGTGGGCGGCCATCTGCCGCGACAGCTGGATGACCCGCGTGCGGATCTCCGGAACGCGACTGATGGCCGCCACCTGTCTGGCGATCTCGGTGGCTCGTTCCTGCGCGATGGAGCGCAGCAGGCTCTCGAGCGCCTGGTCGTCGGTCTGCTGGAGCGACGCGATCACGCGGCCGCGCAGGTCGGCCTGGCCGTCGATTCCGTTCAACCCGGCGCTGAGCGCCTCGTACCGGACCATCGGGTCCTCCTGGCGCAGCGCGAGGTCCATCAGCTGCTGGAGCGTGGCGGTGTCGTCGCCGACCAGGTCCCGGATCCTGCCCGTGACCGGCACGGTGCGCTGCATGAGGTCCGGGTTGGCGACCGCGGGCGGGGGCACGGTCTCCGGGGTGGTCTTCGCCACCCGCGTGGCCCCGGCCGCTTCGACCGCCCCCCCGAGCAGGGTGAGGCTGCGCAGCCTGCCGTCGTCGCGGAAGGTGAGGAGGAAATTCTGCGCCCCGAGCAGCCGGGTCAGTCCGTCCTGCAGCGGCACGTCCGCAAAGTCCGCAGTCACGGTGCGCGGCGCCTGCAGGGCGCCCCGGATCTCCGCCTGGCTCGGCTCCACGATGCGCTCGAGGATTTCGTCGAGCGACGTGGCGGTGACCCTGACGGTGAGGCGATCGTTGCGGAGCGCAACGACTTTCTCGTCGGCGGGGGGGGCGCCGGCGGATGGCGGGGGGACCGGCGCGGCGGGCGCCAGCTGCGCGGGCCGGCTGGCCGTTGCCGCGCTGGCGGGCGCCTTGGGGACGGGGCGCGGCGCTGCCGGAGGCGCGGGGCGCGCGCGCCCGGGCGGCGTCGGCTCGCCGGCGAACGCCGCCGTCGTGCCCGCCGCGATCACCACAGCCAGCAGGAGTCGCCCCCACATCGTGGCGCGAGTCTGCGGTGCCGCGACCTCGAGAGCAAGATCTGGCCCCGGAGGGCGTTTCTTGAGCTTCGGCTTTTGTTCGCCTATGGTGACGGCGGTGATCACGCGCCGGCAGAAGCAGGTGGTCGACTACATCCAGAGCTACGTCGGCCGCCGTGGCTATGCGCCGTCCATCGCGGAGATCGGGCGGCACCTCGGCGTCACCTCGACGGCCACGGTGCACAAGCACCTCCAGGGACTGGAGCGCCGCGGCGTGATCCGTCGCCTGGCGCATCATGGCCGGTCGGTCGAGGTCGTCGAACGCGCGGGCGGCGGCGGCACGGCGGTGCCGCTGCTCGGGCGCGTCGCCGCGGGCCGGCCCATCGAGGTCCTCGAGACGCGCGAGACGGTGTCGCTGCCCGACGAATTGCTCGGCCGCGGCGAAACCTTCGCGCTGCGGGTGGTGGGCGACTCCATGGTCGGCGACGGTATTCTCGACGGCGACATCGTCGTGGTCGAAGCGTGCGACGACGCACGCAACGGCGCCACGGTCGTCGCGCTCGTCGACGGCGAGGCCACGGTGAAGCGCTTCTACCGCCGCCGGGGCAAGGTGCACCTGGTGCCCGCCAACGAGCGCCATCAGCCCATCGTCGCGAATCCGGCCGATGTGCGGGTGCGCGGCGTCGTCGTCGGCCTCCTGCGCCGCTACCGCTGACCACATGCGCCCCTACGCGCTCTACATGCACGTGCCGTGGTGCCGGCACGTGTGCCCGTACTGCGACTTCAACGTCTACCGGACCACCGTGGTGCCGGAAGCCGACGACCTGCGCACCTACCGCGCCGAGTTGGCGGCGTGGGCAGCGAGACCGGCGTTCGCCGGCAGGCCCATCAGCACACTGTCGATGGGCGGCGGCACCCCGTCACTGTTGTCGCCCGACGCCATCGCCGCGATGATCGAGGCGGCACGCCGCCACGGGCTTCGACCCGATGCCGAGATCGCGCTCGAGGCCAATCCGGGTACGCTCGACCCACCGCAGGCGCGCGCCCTGCACGCCGCCGGCGTCACGCGGCTCTCGCTCGGCGCGCAGTCGTTCGACACGCACACGCTCCGCACGCTGGGCCGCGACCACACCCCGGACGACACCCATCGGGCGGTCGCCGCCGCCCGCGCCGCCGGCATCCCGAACATCAGCCTCGACATGATCTTCGCGGTACCCGGGCAATCCCTGGCCTGCTGGGCCGACGACCTGACGCGAGCGGTCGCGCTCGGGCCCGACCAGGTGTCGGCCTATGCGCTCACCTGGGAGGCGCGCACGCCGTTCGACGTCTGGCGGCGGACCGGGCGGCTGGCGCCCGTCGCCGACGACCTCGAGGCCGCCATGGGCGATCTCGCCGACACGCGGCTCACCGATGCCGGCTATGCGCGCTACGAGATCTCCAGCTGGGCGCGGCCCGGCTTCGCGTCGCGCCACAACCAGGCCTACTGGACCGGCGTCGACTACCTCGGCCTCGGTCCGGGCGCACATTCCTTCCATGCCGGCCCGCCCGCGCGCCGCTGGTGGAACCTGCGGCATCCCGCACGGTGGCGCGCCGCAGTCGACGCGGGCGGCGATGCGGTGGACGGCGAAGAGCGCCTCACGCCGGACCAAGCGCGCACCGACTTCCTGGTCACCGGACTGCGGCGCATCGCCGGGGCGGACGCACGCGAATTTGCCCGGCGCTTCGGGCCGTCGCCGCGGGCAGCCTTCCCGCAGCTCGACGCGCTCGCCGCCGACGGGCTGGTGCTCGTCGACGACGACCGCGTCCGGCTGACGCCCCGCGGCCTGCGCTTCGCCGACACCGTAGGCGCGATGCTGGTGTAGGCGGGGCCGTCCGCGCGGCGGAATCGCTCAGTAGCGGTAGTGGTCCGGCTTGTAGGGGCCGTCCACCGGCACGCCGATGTACTCGGCCTGCTTCGGCGTCAGCGTGGTGAGCTTCACGCCGAGCTTGCCCAGGTGCAGGCGCGCCACTTCTTCGTCGAGCTTCTTCGGCAGCATGTAGACCTGCCGCTGATAGGCCTTCTGGTTCTGCCAGAGTTCGAGCTGCGCCAGGACCTGGTTGGTGAACGACGCGCTCATGACGAATGACGGGTGGCCCGTGGCGCAGCCCAGGTTGAGCAGTCGGCCCTCGGCGAGGATCAATACCGAGTGACCGTCGGGGAAGACCCACTCGTCGTACTGCGGCTTGATCTCGACGCGCTCGACGCCGGAGAGTTTCGCCAACCCGGCCATATCGATCTCGTTGTCGAAATGGCCGATATTGCCGACGATGGCCTTGTCCTTCATGCGCGCCATGTGCTCCGCGGTGATGATGCCGTAGTTGCCGGTGGCGGTGACGAAGACGTCGGCCCGCTCCAGGTAGTCCTCGAGCGTCGCGACCTCGTAGCCCTGCATCGCCGCCTGGAGCGCGCAGATGGGGTCGATCTCCGTGATGATCACGCGGCAGCCCTGGCCGCGGAGCGACTCGGCACACCCTTTCCCGACCTCGCCGAAGCCGCAGACCACGGCGATCTTGCCGCCCAGCATCACGTCGCTGGCGCGGTTCAAGCCGTCGATCAGCGAGTGCCGGCAACCGTAGATGTTGTCGAACTTCGACTTGGTGACCGAGTCGTTCACGTTGATGGCCGGGAACAGCAAGGCGCCCTGCTTCGCCATCTCGTACAGCCGATGCACGCCGGTGGTGGTCTCCTCGCTGACGCCGCGTACCTTGGTGGAGATGCGCTCCCACTGGCCCGGCGCCTCGCGCTGCAGGCGCCGCAGGAGGTCGAGAATGATGCCCCACTCCTCGGGTTCGGACGCCGCATCGAAGTCGGGAACGCGGCCGGCCCGCTCGCACTCCAGACCCTTGTGGACCAGCAGCGTCGCGTCCCCGCCGTCGTCGACGATCAGGTCCGGGCCGCCGCCGTCCGGCCACACCAGCGCCTCGTTGGTGCACCACCAGTACTCTTCGAGGGTCTCGCCCTTCCAGGCGAAGACGGCGGCGCCGCGCGGAGCCTGCACCGTGCCGTCGCGTCCCACCGCGACCGCCGCAGCCGCGTGGTCCTGCGTGCTGAAAATGTTGCAGGACACCCAGCGCACGTCGGCTCCCAGATCCATCAGCGTTTCGATCAGGACCGCGGTCTGCACCGTCATGTGCAGAGAACCCATGATGCGGGCACCCGAGAGGGGCTTGGCGGCTGCGTGGCGCTCGCGGAGCGCCATCAGTCCGGGCATCTCCTGCTCGGCGAGTCGGATCTCCTTGCGGCCGAGGTCGGCGAGGCCGATGTCCTTCACCTTGAAGGCCGGGCGCGGAGCGGTGGCGGCGACTGCCTTGGCTGGCTGACTCATCGAGATCCTCCTCCTGTAGATCCGTTCATCCGGATGGCGCAATATCAATGGCCATCGGGGGCGAGTCAATCCCGAACACGTGTTGACACTGTCTACTGCCCCGGGGTAGACGGCGTCTACATGGAGGCCGCGGCCCTACCGACACGCCAGCACCTGATCGCCACGGCGAGACTGCTCCTCGATGCCGAAGGGCTCGAGCCGCTCACGCTGCGGGAGATCGCCCGCCGCGGCGGACTGTCGCACGGCGCCCCGCTGCGGCACTTCCCGTCGCTGTCGGCGCTCATGGCCGCGGTGGCCGCGGTGGGCTTCCACGACCTGACCGCGGCGGTGGACGGCGCGGTTGCCGACGCGGGCCCCGGGGCGACCGCGATCGATCGGCTCGCCGCCGCCAGCCGCGGCTACGTGCGGTTCGCCACCGCGAGCCCGGGCGTGTTCGCGCTCATGTTCCATCCCGACCGGATCGACCGCGACGCCCAGGAGTACCGGGAGGCCGGCGCCACGGCCTTCGGCCGGCTGGTCGGGCTCGTGGAGGCGGCCCAGCGAGACGGCTTCCGCGCCGACGCTCCCGCCATCCGCTTGGCCGCGGCCATCTGGGCCGCGGTCCACGGCCTGTCCCAGCTTTCCCTGCATGGCGCGCTCCAGGGCGCCGCCGGCGAGGAGCTCGAGCCCACACTGACCCTCCTGAACGAGCTGCTCTTCGACACGAACCCCACGAGGAGATCACGATGACCGACACGTCCAATCGCTATCTCGCCGACAACTTCGCCCCCGTCCGCGACGAGGTGACGGCCCACGACCTCCAGGTGACCGGTACGATCCCCGCGGAGTTGCGCGGCCGCTTGCTCCGCATCGGCCCCAACCCGCTGCCCGACGAGACCGGCGACGGTTATCACTGGTTCACCGGCCCCGGGATGGTGCACGGCGTCCGCCTGCGTGACGGACGCGCGGAGTGGTATCGGCGCCGCTGGGTCCGCTCCGACCAGGTGACGCAGTGGCACGGGTGGCCCGAGACCCCCGGCCCGCGCCATGGCGTCGGCGACAACACCGCCAACACCAACGTCATCGGCCACGCGGGTCGGACGTACGCCATCGTCGAGGCGGGCGGGCTACCGATCGAGCTGACGACCGACCTCGACACGATCCGGCGCGCGGACTTCGACGGGACGCTCGGCGGGTCGTTCACCGCCCATCCGAAGCGCGACCCGGTCACCGGCGAGTTGCATGCGATGACGTACT
The DNA here is from genome assembly GCA_963851365.1 of uncultured delta proteobacterium. Taxonomy (GTDB): domain Bacteria; phylum Desulfobacterota; class Binatia; order DP-6; family DP-6; genus CAVQLX01. Next base: position 385,921 of record CAWKPA010000010.1, read on the forward strand.
ACTGGGAGTGGGACCACGTGCGGTACGTCGTCGTCGGCGTCGACGGCCGCGTGCGCCGGACGGTCGCCGTGCCGGTGGCCGACGGCCCGATGATCCACGATTGCGCCATCACGGAGCGCTACATGCTCGTGTTCGACCTGCCGGTCACCTTCAGCCCCGAACTGGCGCTTGGCGGGGCTCGTCTGCCCTACAAGTGGAACCCCGAACACCCCGCCCGCGTCGGGCTACTGCCCCGCGAGGGAGCGGCCGAGGACATCCGCTGGGTCGCCGTGGAACCCTGCTACGTCTTCCATCCGCTCAACGCCTACGACTGCCCGGACGGGCGCGTCGTGGTGGACGTCGTGCGCCACCCCCGCATGTTCGACCACGACCTCGCGGGACCGAACGAGGGCGCTCCGGTCCTCACCCGGTGGACGCTCGACCCCGGCACGGGCCGCGCGCATGAGGAACGCCTCGACGACCGCGGCATCGAATTCCCGCGGCACGACGAGCGGCGCCTCGGCCGTCGCCACCGCTTCGGCTACGCCGCCACGTTCGACGACCTGCGCCACGGCCCTGCCTTCAAATACGACCTCGAGCGCCACACCGCCGAGGTGCACGACTACGGGCGCGACCGCGTCACGCTCGAGCCCGTGTTCGTGCCCCGCACGCCGGAGAGCGCCGAGGACGACGGTTGGGTCGTGTCGTACGTCTACGACGGGACGACGGATCGCAGCGACGTGGTCATTCTCCACGCCCAGGACTTCGCGGGCGATCCGGTGGCGACGATCCACCTCCCCGACCGCGTGCCGTTCGGGTTCCACGGCAACTGGGTACCGGACGACGAGTAGCGGCGCCGCGCGCGGACCTAGGACCGCTTGCCGAGACCCGCGGCGCTGCGGAGGTCGTCCACCCGGTCGGTGCGCTCCCAGGTGAAGTATGGCCCCTCGGGAACGCGGCCGAAGTGGCCGTAGGCCGCCGTGCGCCGATAGATGGGACGCTTCAGGCCGAGCGTGTTGATGAGCGCCGCCGGCTTGAAGTCGAAGGCGTCGCGCACGAGCGTCGCGATCGTGTCGTCGGGCACCGCGCCCGTGCCGAAGGTGTCGACCAGCACGGACACCGGATCCGCGACGCCGATGGCGTACGCCACCTGCACCTCGCACCGCCGAGCCAACTCGGCCGCGACGATATTCTTGGCGACGTACCGCGCGAAATAGGCCGCGCTGCGATCGACCTTGCTGGGATCCTTGCCGCTGAAGGCGCCGCCGCCGTGACGGCCATAGCCGCCGTAGGTATCGACGATGATCTTGCGCCCGGTGAGGCCGCAGTCGCCCTGCGGCCCGCCGACGACGAACTTGCCGGTGGGATTGATGTAGTAGACGGTCTCCTTGTCGAGGAACTCCGGCGGCACGACCTTCTTCACCACCTCCTCGATGATCGCCTCCTTCAGCGTCCCGTGCGAGACGTCGGCGCGGTGCTGCGACGACACCACGACCGCCTTCGCGTGCATGGGCCGGCCGTCGCGGTACTCGACCGACACCTGGCACTTGCCGTCGGGCAGCAGGAAGGGCAGCTGCCCGGACTTCCGCGCCTCCGCCAGCTGCTGGCCGATGCGGTGCGCGGCGTAGATGGCGAAGGGCATGTATTCCCGCGTCTCGTCACAGGCATAGCCGAACATCATGCCCTGATCGCCGGCACCCTGCTCCTTGAAGAGGCCCTCGCCCGCGGTGACTCCCTGCGAGATGTCGGCGGACTGCTTCTCGACCGCCGTCACCACCGCACAGCTGTCGACGTTGAAGCCCGTTTCCGGCGAGGTGTAGCCGATGTCGCGGATCACGTCCTTCGCGATCTCGCCGAATTCCACCTTGGCGCGGCTCGTGATCTCGCCGGCCACCACCACCAGGCCGGTCTTGATGAGCGCCTCGCAGGCGATGCGGCTGTCGGCGTCCTGGGTCAACAACGCGTCGACGATGGCATCCGAGATCTGGTCGCAGACCTTGTCGGGATGGCCCTCGTTCACCGACTCGGACGTGAAGACGTAGTCCTTGAGCATGGCGGCGGACCTTAGCCGAACGCCGTTGGGCGGGGCAAGCCGCACGGCCCGGACGCCGGCGGTCCGGGCCCCGGGTCATTCGGGCTCGTTGAAGCGCGCCTCCACCAGGTCGCGGATGGCGTCGAGCGCGTCGGCGGCCTGCGGCCCGCTGGTGGTGACGTCGATGGTGCTCCCCTGCTCCGCGGCCAGCATCATGATGCCCATGATGCTGCGCCCGTTGACGCTATGGCCGTCCTTCGAGACCGTCACGCACGCGTCGAACTGCTTGGCCGTCTGGACCAGGAGGCCCGCCGCCCGGGCATGCAGGCCCAGGCGATTCCTGATCTCCAGGGAGGCGTGCCGCTCGCCCGCGGGCGGGAATGCCTCGTCCGACATCGCGCTCAGGGGGCCGTGACGCAGAAGATGTGGTCCTGGCCATAGCGTCGGATGAACTGCGCCAGGGCACCGAGCGGCATCTCCTGCCGCACGCTGCTCAGCTTGATCAGCATCGGCATGTTGACGCCGGCCACCACCTGAGCGCCGGTTTCGCGCGCCACCGCCAGGCTCAGGTTGGTCTGCGTGTCGCCCAGCATGTCGGTCACGATGAGGACGCCCGCCCCGCGATCGACCCGGCGCACCGCCCCGGCGATCCGTTCGCGGATCTCCCGGGGGCCCTCATCGGGCCCGCTCGCGACCGCCTCGACCGCTTCTTGCCGACCGACCACGCTCTCCAGGGTCTCCACCATGGCCTCGCTGAGGCGACCGTGACCGACCACGACGAGCCCGACCATTACCGTTCGATCCTAACCTCCGGCCCCGACCCGAGGCAAACCGGACGAGACCGCACCGCACTCAACGCTCGACGTCGCGGTGGCGGACCAGCACGCGATGCCCGCGGCCGGTGAGACGGTCCCGCAGCACTTCGACGAGGGCCACGGACCGGTGTCGCCCGCCGGTGCAGCCGACCGAGATGGTGAGATAGCTCTTGCCCTCCCGCTGGAAGCGAGGCAGCGCGAAGTCGAGCATGCCCAGGATGTGGCCGAGGAGCTCCTGCGCGTCCGGCCGCTCGAGCACGTAGGCGGCCACCTCCGGGTCGGTCCCGGTCTTGAGTCGCAGCTCCTCGACGAAAAACGGGTTCGGCAGGAAGCGGCAGTCGAGCACGATGTCGGCGTCGGTCGGCAGGCCGTACTTGTAGCCGAACGAAACGAGCGACACGGTCATCGTGCCCGCATCCGTGGTCTCGAGCAGCTCCCGCAGCGCGGCCCGCAGCTCGTGCACGGTGAGCGCGCTCGTGTCGACGATCCGATCCGCCAGTTCCCGGACCTCCCGCAACGCGGCCCGCTCGCGGCGAATGCCGTCGGCAACGCTGCCGCCGTCGGCTGCCGGGTGGGGCCGGCGCGTCTCGCTGAACCGCCGCACGATCACGCTGTCGCTCGCCTCGAGGTAGATCACCTCGAGCGCGACGCCCGCGCCGCGCAGTTCGTCGAAGACGCGCGGGAAGTCCTGCGGGAATCGCCGCTCGCGCACGTCGACGCCGAGCGCCACCCGCCCCACGTCCTCCCGCGAACTTTGCCACAGCTCGAGGAACCGCGGCATCAAGGCTACCGGCAAGTTGTCGATGCAGTAGAAGCCGAGGTCCTCGAGCACCTTGAGCGCGGTGCTCTTGCCCGACCCGGATAAGCCGGTCACCACGACGGCGCGCAGCCGCTGGGTCATGGGGCGCGGGACCTCATCGCGGCCCACGGCCGCCGGCAGCCTGCCGGTCGACCCGCGCCACGAACTCCGCGGCGCTGTCGCGGCCCCGCCACCGCAGCAGCTGATTGCGGGCGGCCGTCTCGATCAGCAGCCCGAGGTTGCGTCCAGCGGTGACCGGGATGCGCACCAGCGGCAACGACACATCGAGCAGCCTGTACGTCTCGTGGTCCAGCCCCAGGCGATCCGACTCCTCGCCCCAGTCGGTGAGCTCGACGACCAGGTCGATCTGTCGCTCCTCCATGGTCGACAAGGTGCCGAACAGGGCGCCGACGTCCACCACGCCCAGCCCGCGGATTTCGAGGTGGTGCGCCAGCAGCTCGGCCGTGCGCCCCCGGAGCTCCGTCGGCGAGATGCGCCGGACGAGCACCGCGTCGTCGGCCACGAAGCGGTGTCCACGCGCGACCAGTTCCAGCGCGGTCTCGCTCTTGCCGATGCCGCTGCTCCCGACGATGAGCACGCCGAGCCCGTGCACTTCGACAAGCCCGCCGTGCAGCGTGTGCTCCGGCGCCAACCGCTCCTCGAGCCAGTTGGTCGCCACCCGGATGAAGTCGCCGGTGGCCGCCCGGGTGCCGAGCACTGCGACTCCCGCGGCCTCCGCCGCCTCCACCAGGACGGCCGGCGGCGGCGTCCCGTTGGTGACGACGAAGCAGGCCACGCCCGCCGCCGCCACCGTGCCCGCGGCGCGCCGCGCGTCGTCTTCGGGGAGACTGGCAAGATAGCCCGCTTCGGGGTTCCCGAGCACCTGCACGCGATCGGGGTGCAGTTGCGGCAGGTACCCCGCCAGCGCCAGCCCGGGCTGCTGCAGGCGCGGACTGGTGATGAGCCGCGCCAGTCCGCGAGCGCCCGCGACCAGCTCGAGGGACACGCCGAGCGTGCGCGCCTCGAGCAGCTCGCGGACCGACACCATCAGTACCGCGCGTCCTCGTTGCGGATGATCTCGTACAAGGCGGCCGCATCGGGCGCGTCGAGTAGCCGCTGGCGGAAGCTCGCGTCCTTCAGGAGGCGCGAAATGCGCGCGAGGGCCTTCAGGTGCGCACCCGCAGAATCTTCGGGCGCAACCAGCAGGAAGAAGAGGTTCGTCGGTCCACCGTCGAGCGAGTGGAAGTCGACCCCCTGGCGGCTGCGCGCGAAGGCCGCGAACACCCGCTTGATCCCGGGCAACTTGCCGTGCGGAATCGCAACGCCGTCACCCAGCGCGGTACTGTTCAACCGCTCCCGGTCCTCCAGGGCCTGCACCAGCCGCTCGCGCTCCAGCTCCGGGTGCACCGCCGACACCGCGGTCGCCAGCTCGAGCAGGACGTCGGTCTTGCTCCGCGCGGCGAGGTCCGGCAGCACGAGTTCCTCGGAGAGAATGTCCTCGATCTTCATACCGGCCGCCCCGGGCGTGCGGCCACCCGCAGCAGACCCACCCGCCCGTCCTTCCGCCGATACACGACCGCCAGCCCCCGATCGTCCGGGTCGGTGAACACGACCACCTCGTCGGCCGACCGCTCGAGCCGCGCCACGGCGTCGTCGATCGACATGAGGCGTGGCGATACGCGCCGGGTCTGCACCTGCGGCGACGCCTCGAGGTCGGGCGGCGCCTCACGGGGCGCCCGCAGGGTTCCCGCGCCTTTGCGGTCGCTCCGCCGTGCCTTCAGCTTCTGCGCCTGGTGCTCGACCTTTTCGACCGCCAGGTCGATGGCCGAGTACAGGTCCTGCGTGGTCTCCTTCGCGAACAGCGGCGCGTGGTCGGCCTGCAGCGTGATCTCGGCCACGTGCCGCTGTTTCGACACGCTCAGGATGACATGCGCGTCGCCCGGCCGCTTGAGATACTTGCGAACCATCCTGGCGACCTTGTCCTCGGCGTAGCGTCGCAGCGCCGGGGTGGGGTCGACGTGCCGGAACGTCACGGTGATCTGCATCAGCGCCTCCCCGCGGTGAGCGGTTTCAATACACCTGCTTGCGCTTCGACGACGGCAGAATGCCCATCTGCTCGCGATACTTCGCCACCGTGCGGCGTGCGATGTCGACCTGCTCCTTGGCGAGCACCTCGGCGATGTACTGGTCGCTCAACGGCTTGCGGCCGTCTTCCTCGGCGATGATGTGCTTGATCCGTTCCTTCACGCTCTCCGCGGACACTTCCTCGCCGTGGCCGCTCCGCAGGCTGGACGTGAAGAAGTACTTGAGCTCGAAGGTACCTTGCGGGGTGTGCACGTACTTGCCGGCGGTGGCGCGGCTCACGGTGGACTCGTGCATGCCGATGTCGTTCGCGACGTCCTTCAGCACCAGCGGCCGCAGTTGCGACACCCCGTGCTCGAGGAAGTCCTGCTGGAACTTGGCGATGCTCGACGTGACCATGTACAGCGTCCGCTGCCGCTGATGGATGGACTTGATGAGCCAGGCGGCGGCTCGCATCTTCTCCTGGATGTAACCCCGGGCCTCCGGCGAACCGTTGTGCCCGAGCATCTGGCGGTAGAAGGGCGACACGCGCAGCCTGGGCATGCCGTCCTCGTTCAGCGTCACGACGAATTCGTCTCCCACCTTCTGGATGAACACGTCGGGCGTCACGTAGCGGGTCTCGCCGTCCCCGTAGTCGCGGGCGGGCTTGGGCTCGAGCACGGAGATGACTTTCGCCGCGGCGGCGACCTCCTCGAGCGGCACGCCGAGGTCTTTCGCGAGCCGATCGAAGCGCCGGTTCTCGAGCAACAGCAGGTGGTCACGCACGATGCGGATCGGGAGCGCGTCGTCCGCGAACCCGAGCTGGCGCAGCTGGATGATCAGGCATTCGGGAAGATCGCGCGCGGCCACGCCCGGCGGATCGAAGTCCTGGAGGCGCCGCAGCACGCGGTCGACCACCTCGGTGTGCGGCCACACGTCGGCCAGGAACGCGATCTCCTCCGTGGAGAGCGTGAGATAGCCGTCGGCGTCGAGGCTGCCGATGATCAGCGCTCCGAGCTCCTTCTCCTCGACGGACAGATCGGAAAGGCGCAGCTGCCAGACGAGGTGGTCCGACAGACGCGTCCCGCGCTCCATGGTGTTCTCGAGTGCGGGGCGCCGGTCATCGTCGTCGCCCGGCGCCGACCCACCGCCCGATCCGTGCATGTCGTTCGAGTAGTTCTCGGCGAAATCCTTCCAGTCGATCTGGTCGATCGTCGACGCCTGCGGGACGTCGTCGCCGCCGGAAGGCTCCTCGGTCCGCCACTCCTCGGCACCGGCGTCGCCGTCGACGGTGGGCACTTCGGACTCTGGCTTTTCGTCCGACGCCTGCTCTTCCAGCACCGGATTCTGGATGAGCTCCTGGTCGACCAGGGTTTCGAGTTCCGCGCGCGAGACCTGGAGGATCTTGATGGCCTGCCGCAGCTGCGGGGTCATGATCAGCTGCTGCGACATACGCAGCTGCTGGACGAGTCGGGTCTCCGCCATCACGCGACCGCGCGCGAACGCGTACTACAGCTGGAACTCTTCACCGAGGTAGATCGCCTTCGCTTCGGGGCTCTGCGCGATGAGCTCCGGGGTGCCCTCGATGAACACCGCTCCCTCGTTGACGATGTACGCACGGTCACAGATCTTGAGCGTCTCTCGCACGTTGTGGTCGGTGATCAGCACCCCGATGCCTCGCTTCTTCAACTGCGTGACTATCTGTTGAATGTCAACCACGGCGATCGGGTCGATGCCCGCGAATGGTTCGTCCAGGAGCATGAACGACGGGGAGGTCACGAGCGCGCGGGTGATCTCGAGCCGGCGCCGTTCGCCCCCCGACAGCTGGTGGGCCTTGCTGCGCGCCAGACGCGCAAGGCCGAGCTCGTCGAGCAGCACCGCGAGGCGCGTCCGGCGTTCTTCGGCGCCGAGCTCCAGGGTTTCGAGGATCGCGAGGATGTTCTGCTCCACCGTGAGCTTCCGGAAAATGGACGGCTCCTGCGGCAGGTAGCCGATGCCCAACCGCGCGCGCTCGTACATCGGCCGGCCCGTGATGTCCTCGCCGTTGAGGTAGACCGTCCCCGCATCCGGTTGCTGCAGTCCCACCAGCATGTGGAAACTGGTGGTCTTGCCCGCGCCGTTCGGCCCGAGGAGACCCACCACTTCCCCCGCGCGCAACTCGAAGCGAACCCCCTTCACCACCGTGCGCCCGGCGAACGACTTCGTGAGCCCGTCGGCGCGCAGGAGCGCAGCGCCGCTGCCGTTCATCGGGCCTGCTTCCCGGCGGCCGCGCGCGGCCCCTTCGTCCCGGGCGATTTCGCGGCGCCCGCCTGGCCGCCGGTGGGCTGCTGGTCGGGATAGAGCACCGCCTTCACACGTTGCTGCCCCCCTTCGACCACGCTTCGATCCTCGTCGAGAAAGACGACGACCCGGTCGCCCGCGACCTGGTTCGGCCCGTCGTGCAGCACCGGGTTCTCGGTCAACACCAGCGTGCGCCGCGTCTGGTCGAACACGGCGCGCCCGCCGACGGCCCAGCGCGGCCCCTGGTCGATCCGCACGTTGCCGGCGGCGACGATCTCGCGCACCCGTCCCGCGTCCTTCTTCGACCGGGACGCCGGCGCGGCTGCGGGCCGCTCGGGAGGCGTGTCGTCGGGCGCGCCGGCCGCCGGACCGGCGCGCTTCGCGTCCTCGAGCGTGATCGTCAGGAGGTCGCTGGCGATCTTGAGGTTCCCCTGTGTGACCTCGACCGTGCCGCGATACTGCACCACGTTGCCCCGGTAGTCGTACTCGAGGCTGTCGGACGTGACGGTGATCGGCTCTTTGCTGTCCCCCAGCTTGGCGAACCCGAACGGGCTGGGCTGGGGCGCCGGTCGCCCCTCCTGCGCGCGCGCCACGGCGGCGAGCGCGAGCACCGCCAGCACACTACGAACGAGCCGCATCGGATTGGATCACCGTATGGACGTCGTCGAGCAGGCGCAGGCGCTGCGGCGCGACGTCGACCTCCATGCCGACCGCACGCACGTCCATGTCGCGTCCCTTGATGTCGACCACGCCGGGCGCCGTGATGAGGTCCCGCGGACGATCGTAGCTCGCGGCGTCGGTGTGCAATTCGAGATCGTCGAGCCACAGCACGACCGCACCCGTGAGCACGATCGAGCGGAGCTCCTCCTGGCCGGCCAGCTGCAGTCGTCCCTCGTCGCCCGTGATCCACGCCCGGAGACCGCCCTCGTCGGTGTACAGGCTCACCTTGGGCTTCCGCACCACGACCGCGTCGTCCTTGGCGAAGTACCGGGCGTCCTCGGCCTCGATCTGCCACTCCATGCGCCCGTTCCGCACCTTCACCCGGTGAAAATTCCGGATGTGCTGTTCCGCTTCGGGGACGAATTCCTCGCCGAGTTGTTCGAGCGTGCGCGGGGCGCGGGCCGCCACGTTCCGCCACACCTGCACGGCGATGCCCGCGATGCCCACGGCTACCACCAACAACAAACCGGCGCGCAGCCGAGCACGTCGCATATCACTCCCCGGTGGCCCGGTTACCACGGGGTCCCGGGGGAGTAAAGGTTGCCGGCGGCTGCCGCCGCCAGCGCTCGTGCCACCAGACCCACTCCGCCGGCGCACGTCGGATCGCCCCTTCGATCGCCCCGGTGAAGCGCGCCGTCAGGTCGACGATCTGCCCGGTGCCGGGGGCGCGGTCGATCGGCATGTGCTCGAACGTGATCAGATGGCCCCCTTCCGGACGCCGCCGGATGAACACGCTCACGACGGGCGCGCGCATCCGCAGCGCCAGCACGGCGGCGCCCGGCGGGGTATGGGCCGGGCGGCCGAAGAAGGGGACGAACACGCCGGCGCCCCGGCTGTCCTGGTCCATCAGGATGGCGACGATGCGGTTCTGTCCCAGCGCCGCCCGCACCTGCGCCAGGAAGTCCGGCGCGTCGCGCAGCAGGACGTCCATGCCGCGCGCTCCGCGAAAACCACGGATCAGGGCGTCGAAGCGGTCGTCGTGCACGCGACGCGCGACCACCGACAGGCCGTACCCCCGTGCCGCGACGGTGGCCGCCAGGAGTTCCCAGTTGCCGCTGTGACCCGTGATCGCGAGCGCCCCGCGGCCAGCCGCCAGGGCGGCGTCGAGGATCTCGAAGTTCCCCTGCACGTACGAAGGATCGCGGGCGATGGTGGGCCAGAGGCCGAGCTCCGCGAAGCTCTGCCCGGCATGCTCGAAGGTGGCGCGCACGAGGCGGTCGCGCGCCGTGGCGTCGAGCTCCGGAAAGGCGACTCCCAGATGTTCACGCGCGAGCCGGCGCGGCGTGCCGAGCACCGCGTGTGCGCCGCGCCCGAGCGCGCGGCCGACGCCGAGGGCCGCGGGCACCGGCAGGACGCCGATGCCCCGGGCCGCGAGCCAGATGCCCCGGGCGAGGGCCGCGTTGCGGGGCCCGCGGGTGGCGCGGCGCACCCGCTTCCACAGCGAGCGCCGGCGCGGAGGCATGCCCGACGACTCCACGCGCGTCACACGACGTTCGCTCGCAACAGGTCGTGCAGGTGGATGACCCCCACGGGACGGCGCGTCGCCGGCTCGAGCACCAGGAGCGCGGTGATGGCGTGTCGCTCCATGACCGCGATGGCCTGGCCGGCGAGCGCCTCCCCCGCGATCGTCTTCGGATCGCGCGTCATCAAGTCGCCGGCACGCAGTACGCGGATGTCGGCGGCGCGCGCGAGGCCACGCCGCAGGTCGCCGTCGGTGACGACGCCCATGACGACCCCATCGGCGTCGACGACGGCCGTCACCCCGAGGCGCTTGCCGGAGATCTCCGCGATGGTGTCCGCGAGCGAGGCGTCCACCCCGACCACCGGCACTTGCGCGCCCCGGTGCATGATGTCCTCCACGCGCAGCAGCCGCCGGCCGAGCGACCCGCCGGGGTGCAGCACGGCGAAGTCCTCCGTCGAGAAGCCGCGCTCCTCCAGCAGCGCCACCGCCAGCGCGTCGCCGAGCGCCATCATCACGGTGGTGCTGGCCGTCGGCGCCAGCCCCAGCGGACAGGCTTCTTCCGGCACGCTGGTGTCGAGCATGACGTCGGCGGCACGGCCGAGCGTCGACCCGGGCGCACCGGTCATTGCGACGAGCGGTCCGCCCAGCCGGCGCACCAGCGGCAGCAGGCGAACCACTTCGTCGGTCTCGCCGCTGTAGGAGAGCGCGAGCACGACATCCCCGCGCATCAGCATGCCGAGGTCGCCGTGGCTGCCCTCGGCGGCGTGCAGAAAGAACGCGGGCGTGCCCGTGCTCGCCAACGTGGCGGCGATCTTGCGGCAGACGATACCGGATTTCCCGATGCCGGTGACGACGACCTTCCCCCGGCACCCCAGCAGGACGTCGACGGCGCGGTCGAACGGCGCGACCGACACGCGCCCGCAGCGCGGTCAAGCCCGCCAGCTCGAGCGTCGAGCACCCGGCGGGCGCGCTGCTGGCGTTCGGTGGTCACCCGCCGGCCCCGGGGCGCACCACCCGCGCCAACGCGGCGAGCGTGTGCAAGAGGGCGGGGACGTCGTCGAGCCGCATGCTGGTGGCGCCGTCGCAGAGCGCGCGGTCCGGATCCTCGTGCACCTCCAGGAACACCGCGTCGACGCCGACCGCGACCGCGGCCCGCGCCAGGGTCGGCACGAGCGTGCGGTCTCCGCCCGACGCCGTGCCCTGCCCGCCCGGCAGCTGCACGCTGTGCGTGGCGTCGAACACGACGGGGCAGCCGACTCGCCGCGAGCACGGCGAGCGCGCGCATGTCGACGACCAGGTTGTTGTAACCGAAGCTGAAGCCGCGCTCGGTGACGAGCAGGTCGTGGATTGCCGGTCGCCGCGACCTTCTCGACCACGCGGTGCATGTCCCACGGCGCCAGGAACTGTCCCTTCTTGATGTTCACCGGCTTGCCCGCCGCGGCGACGGCGAGCGAGGAAGTCGGTCTGGCGGCAGAGGAACGCCGGGGTCTGCAGCACGTCGACGACCTCCGCGACCGCGGCGATCTGTCCGGGCTCGTGGACGTCGGTGAGCACCGGCACGCCGATCTCGCGTCGCACCTCGGCGAGGATGCGCAGCCCCTCGTCGAGCCCGACGCCGCGGAACGCGTCGAGCGACGTCCGGTTCGCCTTGTCGAAGGACGATTTGTAGACGAACGGCATGCCCGGCCGCGCGCGCGATCGCCGCGAGCGCGCGCGGCGTGCCGCAGCGCCGCTGTCGCGCCCCTCGATCACGCAGGGGCCCGCGATGAACGGCCAGCGGCGCGCCCGCCACCGATCGTCGAGCCGGCGCCGATCCGTGCGCGTCGCCGCATGGTCACTACCGCTTCACCACCTTGAGACCACCCAGGAGCGGCGCGCCCTGGCGCGCCGCCTTGTGCTGGAGCGCGGCGCGGATGAAGCCCTTGAACAGCGGATGGCAGTCGGTGGGCCGCGACTTGAACTCGGGATGGAACTGGCAGGCCGACGAACCACGGGTGGTCGGGCAATCTCGACGATCTCGACCAGCGCGCCGTCCGGCGAGACGCCCGCGCAGAACCAGCCCGGCGCCGCTCGAGCTGCTCGCGGTAGTCGTTGTTGAACTCGTAGCGGTGGCGATGGCGCTCGTGCGATCTTGCCGCTTGCCGTACAGGCGGCGCGCCAGCGTGCCTTCCGCGAGCACGCAGGGGTAGGCGCCGAGCCGCATGGTGCCGCCCTTCTTGGTGACCCCGCGCTGCTCGGGCATGAGGTCGATGACCGGATGCGGCGGTCGTTCGGGTCGACCTCGGTCGAGTTCGCCCGCTCGAGGCCGCAGACGTGTGCGCGCGAACTCGATGACCGCCATCTGCATGCCGAAGCAGATGCCGAAGAACGGCACCTTGTTCTCGCGCGCGTAGCGCACCGCCGCGATCTTGCCCTCGGTGCCGCGCGGGCCGAAGCCCATCGGCACCAGAGCACCGCCGTCGGCGGTCAGCACGCTGTCGGGCAGTCCCTCCTGCTCGATCTCCTCGGAGTCGACGTAGGTCGAGCTCGACCCGGCACTCGTTGGCGATGCCGCCGTGGACCAGCGCCTCGTTCAGGCTCTTGTAGGAATCGGTCAGGTCGACGTACTTGCCGACCATCGCGATCCGGACGCGTGTCCTTCGGCGTTCTTCGCCGTGCGACACGATGCGCTCGCCAGCGCGCCAGGTTCGGCGACGCCGGTCCACATGTTGAGCTTCTCGACGATGCGCTCGTCGAGCCCCTCCTCGTGGAACACGAGCGGCACCTCGTAGATGCAGCTCGACGTCCTGCGCGGTGATGACCGCGCTCTCGTCGACGTTGCAGAAGAGCGCGATCTTCGCCTTCACCTTCTGCTCGAGCGGCGCGGTCCGTGCGGCAGAGCAGGATGTCGGGCTGGATGCCGAGGCCGGTCAGCTCCTTGACGCTGTGCTGGGTCGGCTTGGTCTTGAGCTCGCCGGCCGCCGCGATGTACGGGCACCAGCGTGAGGTGGACGTAGAGGACGTTCTCGCGGCCGACGTCCCAGCCGAGCTGGCGGATCGCCTCGAGGAACGGCAGGCTCTCGATGTCGCCGACCGTGCCGCCGACCTCGCCGATGCAGACGTCGACGCCCTCGGCGGCTTCGCAGGATGCGCCGCTTGATCTCGTCGGTGATGTGCGGAATCACCTGCACCGTGCCGCCCAGATAGTCGCCGCGGCGCTCCTGCTGATGACCGTGTCGTAGACCTGGCCGGTGGTGAAGTTGTTCTTCTGGCTCATGCGGCGTCGAGACGAAGCGCTCGTAGTGCCCGAGATCGAGATCGGTCTCGGCGCCGTCGTCGGTGACGAAGACCTCGCCGTGCTGGAACGGGCTCATCGTCCCGGGATCGACGTTGATGTACGGATCCATCTTCAGGATGCGTCACCTGCAGGCCGCGGCTCTCGAGCAGCGCGCCCGATCGACGCCGACGCGACGCCCTTGCCGAGCGAGGAGACCACCCCGCCCGTCACGAAGATGAACTTGGTCTTCGACCCGTGTTTCGTCATGCCACCCCCGTCATGGCTCCGCGCACGGCAGCCGAGGACCGGCGCGCTCGTGCGCATCGGCCTCGAGCGCGCGGCGCGCCCGTTCCAGGTCGTCCGGCGTATCCACTTCGACCAGCGGCGCGGCGCCGTGCCACGTCACGACGCCGATCCCGATGCCGTGCTCGAGCGCGCGGAGCTGCTCGAGCGACTCGCAGCGTTCGAGCGGCGACGCGGGCAGCGCGGCCAGCCGCAGGAGGACGTCGCGCCGGTAGGCGTACACGCCCACGTGCCGCCACCCGAACGGCTCGTCCCCCCGCCGCACCCCGTCGCGATCGAAGGGGATCGGGCTGCGGGAGAAATACAGCGCCCGGCCCGCCCCGTCGACCACCACCTTGACCACATGCGGCGACCGCCAGGCCGCCTCGTCGGCGAGCGGGGTGGCCAGCGTCGCCATGGGCAGCGCCGGCTCGTCCACCATGCGGGCGGCCAACGCCTCGATCATCGCCGGGTCGAGCACCGGCAGGTCACCCTGCACGTTGAGGAACACGTCGCCCGGGACCTGCTCCGCCACCTCGGCCAGGCGGTCGGTCCCGCTCGGGTGGTGCGGACTCGTCAGCACCGCGTCGACGTCGAGACCCGCGACAGCGGCGCGGATGCGCTCGTCGTCGGTGGCGACGATCACCCGCGCGATACCGCGGGCCCGCCTCGTGCGCTCGGCGACGTGCCACACCATCGGCCGCCCCGCGATGATCGCCAGCGCCTTCCCGGGGAGCCGGGTCGAGCGATAGCGAGCAGGGATGATGGCGACCGTCACCGGGAGCATGAACGAAAAACCGTAGCGCAGTCGCGGAACCCTGGGCGGTCTTCGACCAGGTCACGGCGCGGGCGCGCCGTATCTCCGGGACTGGCTACGGACCGCGACTATAGGAGTCGCCTCGCGGGTCTGTCAACGCGCGCCGCCGTCACGGGAAGACCAGCGCCCCGGAGTTCTTGCGGCGCAGCGTGGCGGTGCCGGTGGCGCAGCTGCCGCCCACCCGCACCGTCACCCGCAGGTCGGGCGACGCGAGCTGTGTGACGTCGACACGCCGCCCGACGACGGTGAAACCGCCGCCCGTCGAGGACCGCCGCAGCGACATGTCGACGATGGGGGGGCACACGCGCGACTTCTGGTCCCAGAAGCCGAAGTGCTTGCGGTAGAGCTTCATCCACTTCTGCTGCGGAATGGTGCAACAGGCGAGCAGCATACCGTCGCCGATCGCCACCGACACGTCCTCGGTGCGCGGATCGAGCGTCGAGAACTCCGCACCGCCCAGCGTCCCGCGGACGAACAGCCGGGAGCGCGACGGGTTGCCGTTCCGCGGCGTGGCCCGAACCTTGGTGACGGTCAGCGTGCCGATCTCCGTACAGCAGTCGGCGTCGTCCCAGTCGATCTGCCCGTCGCCGTCATCGTCGATACAGTTGTCGCAGATCTCCCCCGACGAGGCGTCCGTGCTCGCCGAGGCGGTGTTGTCGTCCGGGGTCGGGTCCGGCTCGGTGGCGGTGACGCTCGCTTGATTGGTGAACGGTTGCGCCGCGTCACGGGTGGCGGTGACGGTGACCGTGGCGGTGCCATCCGGCGCCAGCGTGCCCAGCGCGCAGCTGAGCGTACGGCCCCCCAGCGTGCAGGTGCCCTGACTCGCCGATGCCGTGCCCGGCGTCACCTGCTGCGGCAGGTCGTCGGTGAGCGTCACCGACGTGGCGGTCGAGGGCCCGCGGTTGGTGACGACGAGGGTATAGGTGAGCGTCTCGCCCACCGCCGCCATCGCCGGCATGACCGCCTTCGACAGCGCCAGATCGGCCGCGGGTTGCACCGTGACCGTCACCGTGGAGGTGTTGTTCCCCGGATCGGGATCCGGCGTGTCGCTCGCGACGGTGGCGGTGTTGCTCAGCGCCCCCGTGACCCGCGGCAGGACCGTCACCGTCACGCTGGCGGTGCCGCCGGACGACAGGTTCCCCAGCGAGCAGGCGAGCACGGTCGTCCCGCTGCAGGCCCCTTGGGTGGCGGTGACCGAAACCAGATCGACGCCGGCCGGCAGGGGATCCTGGATGGTCACCGCCAGCGCGCCGTCGGGTCCGTCGTTGGCGATCTGCAGCTCGTAGACCAGCGGCTGGCCGATGAGGCCCGTCCCACCCGCGGTCTTGACGATCGCCAGGTCGGCGCTGGCCGTGATCGCGGTCTGGACGGTGCTGGTGTTGTTCTGCGGGTTCGGGTCGGGGGTGGGGCTCGACACCGTCGCGGTGTTGACCGCCACGCGCGCCCCGCCCGCGCCGGGCCGGACGGTGTACGTGGAGGTGATCACGCGCCGCGCGCCCGGCGCGAGGAGGCCGAGCGCACACGGGAACGCCGTCACGCAGTCGCCGGCGTTGGAGACGAACACGAGGTCGGGCGGCGTCGGGTCGGTCACCGCGACGTCCATGGCGGTCGACGGGCCCGCGTTGAGCACTTCGACGACGTAGATCAGCGTCTGGCCCGACGCGACCGCCGGCGGCCCGGTCTTCACCACTTCGAGGTTCGCCGCCTGCTCGATCGGCGTCTGGTCGGTGGCGCTGTTGTTCGCGGGGTCCGGGTCGATCACCCCCGGCGGCGGCGTCACCGTGGCCGTGTTGGCGAGCGTCCCCGAGGCGTCGGAGCGGAGCGCCGTGCTGACGACGAACACGACGCGGCCGCCAGGCGGCAGGAGGGCGACCGGGAGGTCGATATCCCCCGCGCCGGAGCCGGTCCCGGTGGGATTCGCCGGCGAGGGCGATTCGCAGAACGATCCGGTGTCCGGCGTGCAGGTCCACGTGACCCCGCCCAGCAGCGCGGGGAAGGCATCCATCACGCGGGCGTTCGTAACCGGGCTCGGGCCCGCGTTCTGCACCGTGATCGTGTAGGTGACCGCCTGCCCGGCGACGGCGACGGTGAGGCCGTCCGTCTTGATGATCGACAGGTCCGCCACGAGGCCTGCCGTCACGGTGGCGACACCGGTGTCGTTGGTGGGGTTGGGGTCACACAGCCCCGCCGGCGGCGTCGGCGGCAGGGGGCAAGTGGGCGGCGCGGTCTTGGTCGCCGTGTTCGTGAGCGTGCCCGCCGCCGTTGGCCGGACGGTCAGGGTCAGGACGCGCAACTGCGACGCCTCGAGGGCGCCGACCGTCCAGTCGCCGGTCATCGCGTCGAACTCCGCCGCCGGCACCGCCCCGACCAGCTCGAGCCCGGCGGGCAGGACGTCGCGCACGACCACGCCCGTCGCCTGTTCCGGCCCGAGGTTCGTGGCGACGACGGTGAACGTCACCAGCTCGCCCACCGCCGGCGCGGGGTTGCTGACCGCCTTCGCCACGGCGACGTCCGCGGTGCCCGCCCCGTTCAGGGTGACGCTCGCCTGGTCGTTGACGGGATTCGGGTCCGGCTCCGCCTGCGCGGTCTTCCGCGCCGTATTGACGACGGCGTACGGCACCAGGGCCGTCGCTTGCAGCGTGAGGATGGCCGACGCCCCCGGGGCCAGCGCCCCGACGGTCCACACGCCCGTGCCCTGGTCGTAGGTACCCTGCGACGCGCTGGCGCCCGCGAAGCCGAGGTCGGCCGGCAGTGCGTCCTCGACGACCACGCCGGTGGCGGCGCTCGGGCCGAAGTTGGTGACCCGCACGGTAAAGGTGACGGTTTCGCCGAGGGCCGGGTTCGGGACGTCCACCGACTTCGCCACGCCGACGTCGGCCAGGACGCCGGCGTTGAGCGTCGCCGTCGCGGTATCGTTGCTGGTGTCGGGGTCGGGCTCGTTGCCGGTGGTGTTGGTGGCGATGTTGGTGATGGTGCCCGACTGGGTCACGACCGCGGTCAGCGTGAGCTGTGCGCGCTCGCCCACCCCGAGCCGGCCGACCGACCACTCGCCGGCGGGCGACGCGAGGTACACGCCCTGCGAGGCCGTCGAGCCGGTCAGACTGAGGCCGGCCGGCAGCAGATCGACCACGGTCACGTTGGTCGCGACGCTCGGCCCGTTGTTGACCGCCTCCACCGTGAACACCACGGTGGCGCCCACCAGCGCCGTCGCGGGCGCGACCTGTTTCGACAGGCCGATGTCCGCGGAGCGGTTCACCGTCGTCTGCGCTTCGGCCGTGTTGTCGGAGGGATTCGCATCGGTCGTGTCGCTCGTCACCTGCGTGCGGTTCACGATCGGGTTCGGCGCCGCGTATCCTTCCGGCACCGCGAAGGTCGCGATGATGGTGCGCGATTCCCCGGGACCCAGATCGCCGAGGGCGCAAGGGAAGGCCGTCGTGCACGCGCCGGCGTTCGACACGAACGTCAGCCCTGGCGGTGTCTGGTCGGTGACGACCACGTTCCGGGCGGTCGACCGCCCCTGCTCGTTCGTCACCACGATCGTGTAGGCGACCTGGTTGCCCGGCACCACGACGGCCGGACCGGTCTTGGCGATCCGCAGGTCGGCGATGGCGACGATGTCGGTCACGTCGGTGGCCGTCGCGGTCGACGGCTCGCCGAAGCCCGGCGGATTGGTCGTCTGGACGGTGTTCACCAATTGCCCCTGCGCGTCGGGGGCGACGGTGCCCGCGAGCAGGAAGGTCGCCGTCGCGTTCACCGGCAGCGACACGGTGGTGGCGATGGCCCCGGTCCCACTGGCCGCGCCGCAGCTCCCTCCGGCGCTGGTGCAGGTCCAACTCGCGCCCTGCAACGCCGGCGGGGGCGTGTCGGCGACGGCGACGTTCGTCACGTTGCTCGGGCCCCGGTTGAGGATCGTGATGGTATAGGTGACCGGGCCGCCGGCAACGACCTGGGACAGGCCGTCGGTCTTCGTCACCAGCAGGTTGGCCACGGGCGCGCCCAGGCTGGCCGATCCCGTGCCCGTGTTGTTGCCCGGCACGGGGTCGGGCGTGGGACTCGAGACGGTCGCGACGTTCACGATCGGGTCGGGCATGGTGTAGCCCGGCGGCACGAAGAAGGTGGTGGTCACCACCGCCGTGGCGCCCGGGGCCAGCGTACCCAGCGCGCACGGGAACGCCGTGGTGCACGCCCCCGCATTCGACACGAACGTCAGGCCTGGCGGCGTCGGATCGGCGAGGACCACGCCCGTGGCGGTGGAGGGGCCCGCGTTGGTCACGGTGATCGTGAACGAGACCGGCGTCCCGGCGACGATGAACCCGGGCGGCCCGTCCTTGTCGGCGGCCAGGTCGGCGGACGCCAGGATCGTGGTGGTGTCGGTGCTGCTGTCGTTGCCCGGATTCGGGTCCGTCGTGCCGGCGGGGGGCATGACGGTGGCCGTGTTGGTCAGCGTGCCGAGCGCCGACGGCGACACGGTTCCGGTGGCCGTGAAGACGACGGCGCGCCCGACCGGCAGGTTCGCCGTGGTCGCGATGGCCCCGGCGCCGCTCGCCGCGCCGCACGCGGCCCCGCCGTCGGCGGCGCATGTCCAGGTGACGCCCGTCAGCGCCGGCGGGAAGGTGTCGGCCACGGCGGCGCCGACGACGTCGCTCGGGCCGGCGTTGAAGACGGCGATGGTGTAGGTCACCTGGTTGCCCGCCAGCACCGTCGTCAGGCCGTCGGTCTTCGACACCGACAGGTCGGCGACGCGGGTGGCGGTGATCGTGCTGCTGGCGGTGTTGTTGTTCGGGTTCGGGTCCGGCTCGTTCTGCGCCGTCTTCGTCGCGGTGTTCGTAATGGTCCCCGGAGCCGTGACCACCGCCGTCAGGCTGAGCGTCGCCGAGCCGCCCACCGCGAGCGACCCGACGGACCAGGTCCCCGTGCCTGCGGCGTAGGCGCCCTGTGACGGCGTCGCCGACGACAGCGCGAGACCCGCCGGCAGCAGGTCGACCACCACCACGCCCGTGGCCGGGCTGGGACCGAGATTGCTCGCCGTCACGCTGAACGTGATCGTCTCCCCCACGGCCGGCGTGGGGTCGTTGACGGCCTTCGCCATGCCGACGTCGGCGTCGCGGACCGGCGTGATGGTCGCCCGGCCCTGGTCGTTGTTCGGGTTGATGTCGGGTTCGTTGACGGCCGTGAGCGTGGCGACGTTGGTGTACGGGTCCACCGACGTCACCTGCACGGAGAGCTGCAGTTGCACGGAGCCGCCGGCCGGCACGTTGCCGACGTTCCAGACGCCGGTGGCGGGGTCGTAGGTCGTGCCAGGCGGCGCGACGGCGCCGACGAAGGCGACGCCCGGCCCGATGGGATCGGTGATCCGCACCCCGGTGGCGTTGGCCGGGCCGGCGTTCGCGACCGTGACCGTGAACGTGACGACGTCGCCGACCCTTGGCGTGGCGACGTCGACCGTCTTCGACACGCCGATGTCCACGCCGACGGGCAACGTCAGCATGGCCGGCGGCGAGGTCACGGAACCGCCCGTGGCGGGGCGCGCGGTCGCCGTCGCGGTGTTGGTGAGGAAGCCATTGGCGTCGAGGTCGGGCGCCTGGACGACGTACGTCCCGGTGCAGCTGGTCGACGACGGGAACTGGGGTTGGGGCAGCAGCGCGAGCGGCGCCTGGCAGATGATCGCCGGCACCAGGTCGTCGACGATCGCGGACATGGATTGCAGGGTCACCGACACCGAGCCCGTGTTGGTGACGTCGTAGCGGTACGTCAGCGTCTGGCCGAGCCCGTACGGGGGCGGCGTCACGATGAACTTCCGCAGCGTGATCCGCGGCGTGCTGCCGACGGCCAGCGTGAGAGTCGAGGGGTTCGACGCCACCGGCCGGCCACCGGGGTCGACGGCTTGCGCGGCGGCGGTGTTGACGATCTGGCCGGCATCGACGTCGGCCTGCGTCACCGTGTACGAGCCGGTGCACACGACGGTCGACGTGTCGGCGGGGGCCGGATCGATGGAGGTGCGCGGGCACACGACGCCGGGCACGCGCGGATCGGTCACGGTGAGGTTCGTCAGCGTTTCGAGCCCGCTGTTGGTGACGACGAACTGGTAGGGAATCACGCTGCCCAGCACGAGCGGGTTCGGCAGCGTCGTCACGTCGACCTGCTTGTCCAGGGTCAGCTGCGCGAGCGGGTTCACCGTCCGCACCACCACGTTCCGGAGCAGGTGCACGTCGGTGGACGAGCCCGTCGAGCCGGTCCAACCGAACTTGTAGGTGGCGGGCGGATTCGGCGGCGCGGGGATGTCGAGCACTTGCCGGGGGCCGTTGCCGTCGAAGAAATCGATCGACACGGCGACACGCGGCGCCGGTCCCGGCGTCACGGTGACGGAGATCCGCCGGCGCGACACCGCCAGGGTCGGCCCGCGCAGCGATCCCGGGAGAGTGGTCATCGGCGGATTCGTCTTCGTCGCCGTGGCGTCGAGATAGCAGTACCCGCGCATCTGGTTCCCGGGGCCGCGCACCACGATGGCCCCGGGGACCTTCGCGCTCGGGAACGGGGGCCGCTGATTCGCCGAGCATCCCCGACCGCGGCCCTCGTTGTCGTTGTAGAAGTTGCCGAAGGCGTCGAGACCGACGCCGACATAGCCGCCAGCGATGCCATCGAACCCGCTGCGCTGCGCGTAGCCCAGGCTCCCGCCGAAGCCGCCTGGCTGTGTCAGGTTCGTGGCGCCGTCGACCAGGAAGAACGCGATGCCGTCGGCGCCGGTCCCGCCGTACTGCCACTGGTCGAAGGTGGCGACCAGCCCAGCGCTCGACGGGATCGGGCGGTTGTAGAGGATGGAACCGGTCTTGTTGGTGACGGCGTCGGTCAATTGCAGGTAGCCGGGCAGCGCGCCGGGTACCGGCACCGGGCCGCCCTGGCTGGCGCCACAGTCGGGAATGTTGGCCGCCCCGGGCGGCAGCGGCGCGCCGATCGCGCGCCCGGTGAGACAGGTGGCGCCCTGGACCCGAAAGTTCGGGTCCAGCACCGCCGGGCCCGCGAAGGTCTCGTTGACCAGCTCGGTGCCACTCTGAGCATGCGCAGCGCTCGCACCCGCCAGGGCGCACGCGGCCACCACGACGAGCGTGATACCCGGAGCCCCACATCGCAATCGCGTCGGTCCCGCTCTCACCCCTGCCCCCCTGCGCACCACACGGGTTCACGGCACGCCGGAGAGCCGTTATCACGGGTGGAGACGGTGGGACCAGAGGGAATCCGCCGGCGCCGGCGCAATCAGCGCCACCAGGCCGCCGCACGCTCGAAACACCAGTAGGCCGCGCAGGCGCCCAGGACGTAGGCCGGGGCCATCCGGCTCCAGGTGGGCGACAGCTTCGCCAGCGGGGAGACGCCTCGCCCGATGATGAGGAGCCCGGCCACGAAGGCGAGTTGGCCGAGCTCGATGCCCCCATTGAACGCGAGCAGCGCCAGCGGCACCTCGCCCGCCGGCAGGCCCGCATCGCGCAGGGCGCCGGCGAAACCCAGTCCGTGGAGGAGGCCGAAGCCGCACGCGATCGTCCAGGGCCGCGCCCGCAGCATCGACCGCCCGGCGGTCGGGCGGGCGAGCTCGACGGCCAGGGCCAGCACGCTCCCGGCGATGGCCAGCTCGACGACCCGAGCGGGTGCGACGAGCAGGCCGAGCACCGCGGCCGTCAACGTCAGGCTGTGCCCGACGGTGAAGGCGCTCACCATGCCGAGGATGCGGCGACCGGTCCCGGCCAGCAGCACCAGGCCGGCGACGAACAACAAGTGATCGGGGCCCCCGAGGATGTGCTCGATGCCCACGCGCAGGTACCCGCCCGCGACGTCGCGGCGCCGCGGACGCGCGGGCACGGTCACGAACTCACGGCCGGCGGCGACCACCGCGCGCACCGTGCGGCCGTCGAGCAGCTCGACCCGGACGAGGCCCGTCAGCGGCGGGGTCAGGCCGTCGATCCCGACCCGGGCGCCGATCAGGTCGTCGCACCGCGCCGTCCAGCGGGTCACGATCCCGGCGGTCTCACGGCTGGTTGTCGGCGCATCGAGCCCCGTGCACGCGGTCGGCAGCACGGGCACGGCCTCGCCGCCGCGCGGCTGCCGCAGGGGCGTCTTCCAGGTGACGGCCACTCGGCCGCCCCCCAAATCCCGCAGCTCGAGCAGGACCGGCGCCAAGGGGTGCGCCGCGGCAGCGCCCCGCAGGACGACCAGCGCGAACGACAGGAGCGCGAGTCGACACGGCATGGGATGGGCACACCATACCAAGATCCTCGACAAGCGGCGTGCAACCCTCGTAGGGTGAAGGACGATGCGCGGATGGGGCGCGATCCTCCTCGTCGTGCTGCAGCTGCCGGGGCAGGCGGCCGCCGCGCCGCCCTGGCAGCGCACCGAGTCCCGCCAGCCATGCGCGCGGACCGACCCGCTGCGGCGGCCGTTCTTCGGCGACCTCCACGTCCACACCCGGTTCTCGGCCGACGCCTACATCTTCGGGACGCGCGTCGGGCCCGCGCGACGCCTATGATTTCGCGCGCGGGCGAACGACGCTCCGGCTGGCCGACGACGACGGAGGCCCAGACGCGCGTGTCGCGGCCGATCGATCGGCCGCTCGATTTCGCCGCCGTCACCGACCACGCGGAGTTCTTCGGCGAGGTTCGCTGTGCGCGCACGCCGGCTCGCCGGTCTTCGACGACCGACTTGTGCGCGCTCCTGCGTCAGCCCGAACCCGACCTCTCCAATCGGTTCGAAACGACGGTGTCGCTGGCTTTTTCCGGCCGGCATTCCCGATCCTCCGCGGTCGCACGCGTTCTGTTTCCTGCCCGGCGTCGACTGCGACGGCGCCGCGGTGTCGGTCTGGCGGGAGATCCAGGCCGCGGCCGAGGAGGCATACGACCGCACGGCGGCGTGCGCCTTCACGAGCTTCGTCGGCTACGAGCACACCGCGAGCCCGTTCGGCCGCCACCTCCATCGCAACGTCATCTTCCGCAACGAGCGCGTGCCGGCGACGGCCGGCCAGCCAGCTCGAGACCGACGGCGGCGGCGTCCCGCAGGGCCTCTGGTCGGCCATCGAGACGCGATTGCCTCGACGCCGGCACCGGCTGCGACGCGCTCATCATCCCGCACAACTCGAACCTGAGCGGCGGCGAGCAGTGGCATGGATCCGGCCGACGCCGCCGAGGCGCAACGCGCGCCAGGACCTCGAGCCGCTGGTCGAGATCTTCCAGCACAAGGGCGACTCGGAATGCCGCTTCGACCGCCTCGCCGGCACCGGGGTCGGCACCGAGGACGAGCTCTGCACCTTCGAGCAGCTGCCGCGTCGCACACGAGGTGCCCGACGAGCGGTGCCGCCGCCGATCGACGCGCTACCCGCGCCGCAATCTGGTGCGCAACGTCCTGAAGGACGGCCTGCTCCTCGAGCAGACGCTCGGCGTCAACCCGTTCCGGATGGGCTTCATCGGCAGCACCGACACGCACAACGCGACCGCCGGCGACGCCGACGAGACCGACTGGGACGGTGCGCCAGGGCAACGACGACGCGACCCCGGCGCGACAGCATCGGCGACGGCATTCCGCGACAACCCCGGCGGCCTGGCCGTCGTGTGGGCGGAGGAGAACTCGCGCGACGCGATCTTCGCAGCGCTTCGGCGGCGCGAGACCTACGCCACCAGCGGCACCCGGCCGGTGGTGCGCTTCTTCGCCGGGGACCTGCGCGGACGTGCGCTGCGGCGACGGCCGATTTCGTCGCCACGGCCTACGCGCAGCGGCACGCCGATGGGCGGCGAGCTCGGCGCCGGCGCGGGACGACGCGCAGCCCGACCTTCGCGGTGCTGCGCGCTCAAGGATCCCGGCAGCGCGGCGCGGCCCGGGCACCGACCTGCAGCGCGTGCAGATCGTCAAGGGCTGGGTCGACGCGAGCGGCGCGACGCACGAGCGCGTCTTCGACGTCGCCGGGGATGCGCGCACCGGCGCCGGTGTCGACCCCGCCACGTGCGAGCCGACCGGCCGGGGCGCCGGCGAGCTCTGCACGCTCTGGCGAGATCCCGACCTTCGACGCGCCGAACGCGCCTTCTACTACGCGCGCGTGCTCGAGAATCCCACCTGCCGCTGGAGCACGCGGGTGTGCAAGGCCGCCGGGGTGGACCCGCTGTCACCGGACTGCGCGGCGCAGGCCGCCGCGGCGCCGCCGGCCTTCGCCGACTGTTGCCGCGGACCGACCGACGATGCGACGGCCGAACCGCTGATCCAGGAACGCGCCTGGACGTCGCCCGTCTGGTACCGGCCGGAAGGGATCGCGCAGGTCCGAGGCCGGGTGCGCTTCGGCAAACGGGCCCGCAACGACACGCTGTCGCTCCGCATCCGGCTCGGCGCCTCGGCGCTGCTCGATCTCGATCGCCACGACCTGGCGATCCGCGTCACCGACGACGACGAGATCGCGGCCGTGACCGTGCCGGCGGGAAGCCGCCGCGTCGGGGCACGACGGCGCGCGGCGGACGGCGCGCGGGTGGCCGTGCGGCCGCGCCCCAGCGGCGAGGTGCTGCTCGCGGTGCGCGCCGCGCGCCGCGACCTGGGTCGTGCGGACCGGGCGGACCACATGGTGACCGTGCACGTGGCGACGGGCGACTACCGCGCCGCGCACACCCGGCTCTGGCTCGCCCGCGGCGACACGCTGGCGACCAATCCGACAGGCCGCGCGCGATGATCGGGGCGCTGCGCCACCCGCTCCTGCACTTCGTGTTGCTGGGGGGCGCCCTGTTCGCCGCGCGGACGTGGTGGGAACCGGTGCGCGCGCCGCGCGCCCGCCCGCGCCTGGTCGTCGCGGCCGAGGACGTCCGCCGCGCGCGCGAGGAGTGGGCCGGCGTCACCGGCCATGCCCCCGGCCCGCACGACGACGCGGCGCTGGTCGATCGGCTGGTCGACGAGCAGGTGTTGTTCCGGGAGGCGCTGGCGGCGGGCCTGGAACGGGGGGACGGGCTCGCCCGCACCCGCCTGGACGATCTGCGCCGGTTTCTCGGCGAATCCGGCGAAGGCGGCGGCGATCCCGCCCGCGGGCTCGCCGCGCAGGACGTGGTGATCCGCCGCCACCTCGTGTCGCTGATGCGCCTCGCGCTCTCCCGGCCCGACGCGACCGACGCTCCGGACGACGCCGCGCTCGCGCGCTTCCTCGCCGACCACGCGGCGGAGTTCGAACAGCCGCCGCGCTGGCGCCTCACGCACGTCTACTTGAGCCGCGATCGACACGGCCCCGCGCTCGAGCGCGACGCGCAGGCACTCCTCGACGAGCTGCGCCGGACCCGCGCGGAGCCCGCGCCCGCCGGCGACGCGGGCGAACCGTTCCTCCACGGGGCGCACCTGGACGGCGTCACGCCCGGCGACCTCGACCGTCTGTTCGGGCCCGGCTTCGCCGGCGCGCTGCGGGATGCGCCCGCAGCCCGATGGGTCGGGCCGGTGCGATCGACCTACGGGATGCACCTGGTGTGGGTGCACGAGCGCACGGCCCCAGGCCTACCGACCGTCGAGGCGGTGCGGGCCCAACTCACCCACCGCCTGCTCGACGGGCGTGGACGGGCGCGCGCCCGCGCCCGCCTCGATCGGCTCCGCACGCGCTACGAGGTGGTGGTGGAGCGCTGACGGCGGGGCTCTTGTCTTCCCGCGACCAAGTGCGCAGGGTTGGGCGCCATGAGCCAGAGCCAGTGGGTCGTCGACGTCGGCGACGCAGACTTCGAGACCGCCGTCCTGCAACGGTCGCACACCACGCCGGTGGTGGTCGACTTCTGGGCTCCGTGGTGCGGGCCGTGCCGCGCCCTCGGGCCGCTCCTCGAACGGCTCGCCGAGGAGCACCAGGGCGCATTCGTGCTGGCCAAGGTGAACGTCGACGAGGCCGCGGAGATCTCGCAGGCGTTCGGCATTCAGAGCATTCCGGCAGTCAAGGGATTCCGCGACGGCATGCTGGTGGCCGAGTTCGTCGGAGCCCAGCCCGAGTCGACGGTGCGCGCCCTGCTGGAGGCCGTGCTGCCCACGGCCGCCGACCGGCTCGTGGCGGAGGCCGCCGCGCTGCCGGTCGAGACGGCGGAGACGCGGCTCCGCGACGCCCTCGCGCTCGAACCGCGCCATGCGCGCGCGCTCGTGGCCCTGGCGCGGTTGCTGGCCGAACGGGGCGACCTCGAGGAGGCGCTGCGCCTCCTCGACCTGGTGGCGCCACCGTCGCCGCTCGTGAGCGAGGCGGAACGGCTGGCCGCCACGCTGCGCACGCGGAGCGACGGCGCGGGCGACGAGGCCGCGCTGCGCGCACGGATCGCGGCGGCGCCGGACGACCTCGACGCGCGCCTCGCGCTCGGACGCACGCTGGCGGCGCACGGCCGGCACGAAGACGCGCTCGCGGCGCTGCTCGCCGTCGTGCAGCGCGATCCGCACTTCGCCGACGACGGGGCGCGCAAGGCCATGCTCGACCTGTTCGCGGTGCTCGGCGCGGACGACCCGCTCACCGAGCGGTACCGCGCCGAGCTGGCGAAGGCGCTGTTCCGCTGACCAGCGCGGGCCCCGCCGGCCGCCGCCGGTGGCGACGACACCCCCGGGCGTGGTAGCCGCCGCGCATGGACCTGACGTACTCCCCCGAGGAGCTGGCGTTCCAGCGCGAGGTGCGGGCCTGGCTGAAGGCGAACGTCCCGAAGCGCGCGCGCGCCGAGAACATCATCGAGGGCGCTCCCGACCCCGCGCGAATCGCACGCGCCAAGTCCTGGCAGCGCAAGGTCTACGAGGCCGGCTACCTCGCCCTGGGGTGGCCGCGCGAGTACGGCGGCCAAGGCGCCGACGTCATGCGGCAGACCATCGTCAACGAGGAGCTGGTCCGGGCGCGGGCGCCACAATTCATCGGCGCCATGGGCATGCAGATGGTCGGCCCGACGCTCATCGCGCACGGCACGGACGCGCAGAAGCAGACGTATCTGCCGGCGATCCTGCGGGCCGAGGAGATCTGGTGCCAGGGCTACTCGGAGCCCGGCTCCGGCTCGGACCTGGCGTCGCTGCGCACGCGCGCCGAGATCGACGGCGACGACTTCGTGGTGAACGGGCAGAAGATCTGGACGTCCGGCGCGCAGTACGCGGACCGCATGTTCTGCCTGGTGCGCACCGACCCCGACGCGCCCAAGCACCGGGGCATCTCCTACCTCCTGATCGACATGAAGAGCCCGGGGGTGACCGTGCGCCCGCTCGTGCAGATGACGGGCGACCCCGGGTTCAACGAGGTGTTCTTCGAGGACGTGCGGGTGCCGCGGGCCAACCTGGTCGGGCAGCTCCACGACGGCTGGACGGTCGCCAACGCGACCCTGCTCCACGAGCGCAACATGCTGGCCTCGACCACCCGCACGCAGATGCTCCTCCAGAATCTGCTGCGCGTCGCGCGCACCCGGACGCGCAACGGCAAACCCGCGGCGGCCGATCCCCTGATTCGGCAGCGCCTGGCCGACCTCGCGATCCGCGTGGAGACCATGAAGCTCGAGGCGTTCCGCCAGCTCACCGACACGCTCCGCAAGCGGCCCCCCGGCATCAACGCCTCGGTCAACAAGCTCGTCACTTGCGAGCTGAACCATCAACTCGCGCGCGCCGCGCTCGAGATCCTCGGCGACTACGGCTGGCTCGGCAAGAAGGACCCGCGCGTCGCCGACGCCGGCACCTGGCCGAACGACTACATGTTCGCCCTCGGGCTCATCATCGGGGGCGGCACCGCGCAGGTGCAGAAGAACATCATCGCCGAGCGGGGGCTCGGCATGCCGCGCGAACCGAAACCGGGCTGAACGTGCCGGCGCCGCCCACGGCACACCCGATCCTGCGCGAGGACGACGGCGCGCTGTCGCTCACCTTCGAGGACGGGATGGTCCAGAGTCGGCTGTTTCCGGCGGACCCGACACGGCTGGCGCTCGAGTACACGCGGCTCATGATGGGGTTCCTGCTGTTTCAGCCCGCCCCGACCAGGATCGCGATGATCGGTCTCGGCGGCGGCGCGCTCGCCCGCTATTGTGCGATGAAGCTCCCGGGCGCGGACTTCACCGCCATCGACATCTCGCGGGAGGTGGTCGCGTTGCGCGACGCCTTCGGCCTGCCCCCCGACGGGCCCCGGTTTCGCGTGCTGTGCGACGACGGAGCGGCCTTCGTCCGCCGCGACGGCGCTCCGCTGGACGTGCTGCTGGTGGACGGGTTCGACCGCTTCGGACAACCCGACCAGCTCTGCAGCGCGGCCTTCTACGACGCGTGCCGCGACCGCCTCGCGCCCGACGGGGTGCTCGTCGTGAACCTGCACGTCGCCCATCCCCTCCACGACCCCTGCGTCGAGCGCCTCCGGGCGACGTTCGGCACGCGCATCCCGGTGATCGGGGCCGACGGCAGCGCCAACCATGTGGCCTTCGCCGTCGCGGACGGGTCCGGCCCTCCGCCGTTCCGCGACCTGGTCGAGCGCTTGCGGGCCCTCGAGGCGAGGCACCCCGTCGGGCTCGGCCCGACGATGCGGAAGATCGTGCAACCGCAGCGATTTTCGACACGCCGGCGGTCTCCTAGATGAGGGGCACCGCCGGAGTGGCGTGCCGCCCCTCAGGCCCTGGTGTGCGCCATGATGAAGCGAGCGGCGGCGGCCAGCGCATGGCGCGCCTCGGCGACCAGTGGGGCCATGAGCGGCCAGACGTGCCACATGTCCGGCTCCACCCAGAACGTGACAGCGACACCCGCCGCGCGCGCGCGCTCGACGAAGCGCTCGGAATCGCTGAAGAGCAGCTCGCTCGCCGACGCCTGGACCTGCACGGGCGGCAGGTCGTCATGGCGGCCGAACAGCGGCGAGACCCCTGGATCGTCCAGCTCGGCGGCTGCGGCGTACCATCGCGCCATCCGTTCGGGGACCGGATGGGGAATCAGCATCTCTCGGGACGCGTTGGTCCGCATGCTCGCTCCGCCGCCCGTCAGGTCCAGCCACGGACTCAGGAGCACGGCGCACCCCGGCCGTGGCAGACCCGAGTCGCGCGCCCGGTGCAGGGTCGCGACCGCCAGTCCGCCGCCCGCCGAATCGCCGATCAGTGCAATGTGCTCGGGCCCATGTCGCTCGAGCAAGGCGCGGTACGCGGCCAGGGCGTCCTCGACCGCCGCGGGGTACGGGTGCTCGGGGGCGAGCCGGTAGTCGATCGCCCAGACAGAGGCCTCCGCCATCTTGGCCAGCCGCGTTGCGAGAGCCCGGTAGGTGCGTGCCGAGCCGAACACGTAGCCGCCTCCGTGCAACAACAGAATGGCCCGCGCGGTCTGCCGGCCGCCGCGGCCGTCTGCGCGGAGCGCCGGGACCCCGCCGAGCGAGGTGCGCTCCGTCGGGACGCCGAACGCCGGCGGCAACCCGCTCGTCCAGCGCACGCTCACCGCTCGCGCCTGCTCCGGGGTCGCGGCGGCGCGAAGCTGCCGGCCCATCATCCGGATCATCGGTCCCATCAGCCGGGCGCCGACGCTGCTCATGGTGCGGACGCGGGCCCCTCGACGTACCCGAGCTCGCGGAGCTGCTCGAGCAGCCGGCGATCCAAGGGCACGTCGACGTTCGGGCCGTCCTGCCGCGACGCGGTCCGGCGGAACTCGTCGAGCGACGCCGACAGGGCGGCCGTCCGTTCCGGCTCGCTCGCCGAGCGATCATCGCGCTCCGCGACGTCGGCGTCGAGGTCGAACAACGTGCGGGCGGCCCCGTCCTCGATCAGCTTCCAGGGGCCGTGCATGGCCGCCCACCAGCGCCGCTCCCGGCCGTCGAGCGTCGCGACGCGATGGCCAAAGAGGGTGCGCGCGGCGAGATGCGACGCGAGGTCCGCATCGTCTCCGCGGATCAGACTCGCAAGGCTCACGCCGTCCCCGCCGGCCGGGACGGGTAGACCCGCCAGCGCCAGCAGGGTGGGCATCACGTCGACCAGCGAGACGTTCTCCGGGATCCGGCGCGGCGCGATGCCGGGACCGCGGACGGAGAACAGCACATGGGTCAGCTCCTGATTGAGCCCGCCGTCGTGGCGCTGGAACCCGTGCTCGCCGAAGGCCTCGCCGTGGTCCGAGACGATCGCCACGATCGTGCCGGCGCCCCACCCGGCGCGGGCGGCGAATCGCTGGAGCTCGGCGTCGACATAGGGGATCTGGCTGTCGTAGGCGGCGATGAGATCGGCCTGCGGATCCGCTTGCGGCCGGTACCACGGCTTCCGCTTCTCGTAGGGCCCGTGCAGGTCGTTCAGATGCAGATAGAGGAAGAAGGGCTGCGGCGATGCGCGCATCTCCTCGATCCACGGCCGGAGCTGGCGGAACAGGTCGCCCGCCGACTCGTGATGAGCGTGCCGGAAGCGGTCGAAGCCGCGGTCGAAGCCCAGCGCGGCGCCGATGTTGATGTTCGTGGCGGCGCCGAACGTGCGATACCCGCCGGCACGAAACCGCTCCGCCAGTGTCTGGACGTCGAGGGGCAGCCGGTTGAGCGGAAGCGTGGCATGGCCCTCCTTGCTCAGCGTCTGCATCCGCTGCTGGTGCGCGAAGAAGCCCTCGGTCACCCCGTGGCGCAGGGGATAGAGCCCGGTGAAGACCGAGGCGGTCGATGGCGCCGTCCACGAGCTGGTCGAGTAGGCCCGGTCGAAGACGACCCCGGCACGCGCCTGGGAGGCCAGGAACGGCGCCCGCTCGACCTCGTGCCCGAGGAAGCCGAGGTGGTCGACACGCAGGGTGTCGAGCAGGATCAGCACCACGTCCCCGGGGGGACGCGGGGCCGGCCGGCCGCAACCGATCAGCGCGATGATGGCACCGGCGAGCAGCCCGGCCAGGCGACGGCAGTACCGCGACGATCGATCTCGCCGCCGATCAACGCAACGGGTCGGCACGGGCACCGCACTCTAGCGACGCGGAGGTGTCGTGCAAGCGCTTCGACCGGCCGTCAGCTCTGCCCCGCGGACACGATGACGTGCCCGCCGAACACGCACTGCTGTGGCGCGTTCAGCACGTTCACGCCGACGAACAGGAGGCCGGAGAACTGCGTCCCGTCGGGCGCGACCGCCGAGCCGTCCGTCTCGGCATCGAACGCCGGGTTGCCGGTCCCGGTGCTGACCGCCGCGAACTGCCGGTCCTCGGCCGGCGTCGCCGTCGTCAGGTTCGTGCTGGACTCGTCGCCATCGAACGCCGCGCCGTTCTGGGTCGTCGCGATCAGGATCTCCGCGACGTCGTCTCCCGCGTCGTCGATGCGGCACCGCGCGGTGAGCGACAAGGGGCCGGCCTCGAGCAACGTCTGCGTCTGCCCGTCGCCCAGACGCACGAGCCCGATCCGACGAATCGCGCCCAGCGTGCCTCCATCGGGGAAGTCGGTGAGGCTCACCTGCCGCTCCCGCTTGCGGCAGGCGTCGTCGCGCACGAACACCGCCTTCTTGCCCTTCCGGCACAGCACCGGAGCGGCCGCGACGTCGGATACCGTGCCGATTCCCGACAGGGCCAGGGCCAACATGCCGATCATCAGGTTCTTCACGTGACACCTCCTTCGGAGTGCGAGGGCCGGGGGGAGCGGCGCAGGCCCGCGGCGCGGCGGCTCCGCACGGCGGTGCATCGCTCAGGCGGCCCTCCGGTGAACCAGTGTCGACCGTACCCGCCGTGTCCGCAGCGGTCAACGGGGTGCGACGGCGCGCGTCAGCTCGTGCTGCCCGCCGCCGACAAGCGCCGGTCGAGGTCGAAGGCGGCGCTGATCAGGGCGAGGTGCGTGAATGCTTGCGGAAAATTGCCGAGGTGCTGGGCCTGCGGGCCGAGTTCCTCGCCGTAGAGGCCCACGTGGTTCGCGTAGCCCAGCATCTTCTCGAACAAGAAACGCGCCTGCTGGAGGTCGCCCCGCCGCGACAGGCACTCGACGTACCAGAACGAGCACATGGAGAACGTGCCCTCCTGGCCGGTGAGCCCGTCGGAGAACCCGTCGGCCAGGTGGTAGCGGTACACCAGAGAATCGCTCACGAGCTCGCGCTCGATGGCAGCGAGCGTGGCAAGCCAGCGTGGGTCGGTGGGAGAGACGAAGCGTACCAAGGGCATGAGCAGGGATGCGGCGTCCAGCGTCGTGGCGCCGACGTGCTGCACGAAGGCCTGTCGCCCCCGATCCCAGAAGCGCGTGAAGACGTCGTGATAGATCGTGTCCCGCACCTCGTACCAGCGCGCCAGCGGCGCGGGGAACGAGCGCTTGAGGGCGAGACGGATGGCGCGGTCCAACGCCACCCAGCACATGACCCGCGAGAACAGGAACTCTTGCCGGCCGCCCCGGACCTCCCAGATGCTCTCGTCGGGCTGCCGCCAGTTGGCGCACACCCACTCCATGAGCCGCACGATGTTCACCCACGCATCGTGCGGGATGGGCGAGCCGTACTTGTCGAAGAGATACACGGAGTCCATCAGCTCGCCGTAGATGTCGAGCTGGAGGTGGGTGTACGCGGCGTTCCCGACCCGCACGGGGCGCGAGCCGAGATAGCCCTCCAGGTGCGGGAGGATCTCCTCGGGCAGGGCATGGCGACCGTCGAGACCGTACATGATCTGGAGCGATCCGTCGGGCGCGAGCTCGTCGCAGCGGGCCATCAGCCAGCGCATGAACCGCTGGGCTTCGCCCGTGTAGCCGAGTCGCATCAGCCCGTAGAGCGTGAAGGACGAATCGCGCAGCCAGGTGTAGCGGTAGTCCCAGTTGCGCTCGCCGCCCAAGGTCTCGGGCAACCCGAAGGTCGGCGCCGCGACGATGGAGCCGTGCTCGCTCGACGTCAGCAGCTTCAGCGTCAACGCCGAGCGGTTCACCATCTCGCGCCAGCGGCCGCGATACGTGCTGCGATCGATCCAGCGACGCCAGAAGTTGACCGTGTCCTTGAACGCCCGGCTCTCGTAGTCCTGCTGTTCGCCTGGCGACGGCTGCCCCGCGTGCACCACGTCCAGCACGAACCACGCCGACTCGTTCGCATGCAGCGTGAACTCGGCGACGGCGTCTGCGCCGTCGAGCCGCAGCGGCACCGAAGCGCGCAGCCGCAGCGCGAGCTCCCCGCCGCCCGACCGGCCGACGAAGAGGGCCTCCGCGTCGCCGCGACGCTCCACCGTGTGCGTCGCGCGCGCGTAGTCGAAGCGCGGCGCGCACCGCATGCGAAAGTGGACCTCCCCGCGGACGCACTTCGCGCGCCGGACCAGGTTGTGCGCCACCCCCGCATCCTCGACCGGCATGAAGTCGGACACCTCCCCGACGCCGGCATCGTCGAGGAAGCGGGTCAGCAGCACGGCGGTATCGGGCAGGTAGAGCTGCCTGCGCACGGCGCCGTCGAGCACCGGGGCGAGCTGAAACCGGCCGCCGCGTTCGGCATCGAGCAGGGCCGCGAAGACGGACGGGGAATCGAACGACGGCAGGCAGAGAAAATCGATCGAGGCGTCCATGCCCACCAGGGCGACCGTGTAGAGGTCGCCGATGACCCCGTACTCCCCGATGGGCGCGTAGCGGCCGGTCATGCCGGGCATCGTAGCACGGCCGCGCGCCGGCGCGGCAGCGGGGCCGGAATGTCGGTCTGCGGGCCGCGGGGCCGCGGCCGGTCAGGGGCTCGGGACCCGGGGACAGGTGACCGGCGGTGGCGTATGCCGTGCGCCGTTGAACCGCGCGGTCGTATCGTTCGACGGCGCCGGGTCCTTGGCGGGCGCAACGGCGCAGAATACCACCCCGCGCCCGAGCTGGAGCTGCCTGGCGTCCGACCCGGTTCGCCGCCAGCCCGCCGCCGGCAGCGCCAGCGCCACCGGAGCGCCAGCGCCACCGCCGTACACGCGCAGGATGGCGCCGCTCGCGGTCGGATCGCCCGCGCTGCCGAAGGGCGGCACCACCACCCCGCTCGGGACGCCCTGGTGCTTCGACGACTTGAACGACAGCCTGCGCCGGTCGCCGCCGACCGGAGGCGTGTCGTCGTCGCGCACGCGCAGCGTGCCGGCACGAATGGGCGTCGGCGGCACGGGGACGCTGGCGGCGTCCGCCGGGTCGCTCCCCGCGTCGAGCTCGTCGCGATCGAAGTGACCGTCCTCGTCGCGATCGATGCCCATGCGCCGGCCCGACCCGTAGGGCGCGCAGGTGTACGTCAGCTCCTGGCCCGGCGGGACCGCCAGTGCCCGCAGTTCGCCGTCGGCCAGCGGGGCATCGCCGGCGCGGTCGAGCTGGAACGTGCCGTCCCCCGTCAGCCAGGCGCCGCGCGCCTCGCCCGCGATTATGCCCGGGACGGCGAAAAACCGTGCCGAACGGTCATGCAGAGCTCCATCCCGGCCGGCGATCTCGGGCCGCGACGCATTTCTCGTTGACTCCCACCGGGCCGCCCGCCTACGCTCGGGACAACCGAGCCCGACGGAGAACGTCGGCTCGCCTGGAAGGAGCCGCCATGCCGCGACGCGGGCCCTGGATACTCGTTCGGGTGCTGCTGGTTCCCGTGTTGGCGTTCCCCGCCGTGTCCCGGCGTGCGAGCGCCGAGATCGCCGACGCCGTGGCGGACGGCGTGCTCGGTCATTCGGACTTCGAGACGGCGCCCGGGCTGGGCATCGGACCCGCCACGTTCGCGATGCCACGAGGCGTGGCCATCGACCGCAGCGTGACGCCGAACCGCGCCTTCGTCTCGGACGGCGCCTATCACCGCATCCTCGGATGGGCCGACGTCGACGCGCTCGTGAACGGCGCGCCCGCGGACCTGGTGATCGGGCAGGCCGACTTCTCTTCCTTCGGGTGCAACCGCAACCCGTCTGGGTCGATCGGCACCGCGAGCGCCACGCCCTCGTCGTTGTGCGAGCCCGCCGGCCTCGCGGTCGACAGCGCGGGACGGCTCTACGTCGCCGACACGAACAACTGCCGCGTTCTCGTCTTCGACGACCCGTTCGGCACCGACGCCGATGCGGATCTGGTGATCGGCACCACCGCGGGCGCCTGCAACGGCACCGTCGCCGAACCGGGCCGGCTCTTCCTGCCACGCGGAGTCATGGTCGACGCGTCCGACAACCTCTGGGTGGCGGACACCTTCAACTGTCGCGTGCTCGAGTACGACGGCCCGGTGTCGTCGACCGGCACCGACCCCGATCGCGTGTTCGGACAGCCGAACTTCACCACCCGCACCTGCTCCACCTTCCAGTTCCCCGAGGGCCTGGCGCTCGATTCCACCGGGCGGCTGTTCGTCGGCACGCCCTCGACGGTCTTCCAGTTCGACGCCGCCCTCACGTCCGACCCCGGCTGGGACCGCCAGCTCGGCACCGCGCAATGCAACGCGGGCGGCGAAAGCTCGTCCACCACCTGCGGCCCCGTCGCGGTCGCCACCGACGCTGGCGACCGCCTCTACGTCGCGGATGCCGGCAACAACCGCGTCCTGGGATTCGACACGCCCGCGGTGGTTCCGCAGGCGGCACGGGTCTTCGGGCAGAACGGTTTCACCGGCGCGAGCACCCTGTTCGTGGACGAGTGCAACAAGGGCGGCCCGAGCGCCACGAGCCTGTGCCTGCGCAAGGTCCAGCTGCTCACCCTGGGCGGGACGTATGCCCAGGCCGCCGACCTCGAGCTCGACGCGACGGGGCGGCTCTACGTCGCCGACGGCCTCAATCATCGCGTCCTGCGCTACGACACCCCGCTTTCGAGCCAGGTCGCCGGGCTCGTGCTCGGCCACACGGACGCGACCGACGTGCGCAAGCCGGTCGTCACGGCCACCGGCCCCTCGGTGGCGATCGACGACTCCCGCTTCACCGCGGTGGTGGTGGATCGGGGCGCGAGCCGTCTGCTGATCTACCCGAGCCTGGGCGGCGGCTTCGACGTGCCGCTCGGCGTCATCGGGCAGCCCGACTTCGCCACCACCGGCTGCAACAGCGGAGGGCGCTCGGCGGCGTCGTTGTGCAACCCCACCGCGGCGTCCATCGACGGCCCCGGAAACCTCTGGGTCGCGGACACGGGCA
Source organism: uncultured delta proteobacterium (assembly GCA_963851365.1). Lineage (GTDB taxonomy): Bacteria > Desulfobacterota > Binatia > DP-6 > DP-6 > CAVQLX01. The sequence continues at coordinate 422,342 of CAWKPA010000010.1, forward strand.
ACAACCGCGTGCTCCGCTACGACGCCCCGTGGTTTGCGTACGACGTCGCCCAGAAGCGCTACGTCACGAAGTCGGCGGCGGACGCCGTCTACGGCCAGGCGACGTTCGCGGCCGCCGAGTGCGCAGCGGGGACCGACGGCCTGTGCGCGCCCGCGGGCGTCGCAATCGACGCGGGATCGCGGATCGCCATCAGTGACGGGGGCAACCACCGCATCGTGTACCACGTCAACCCGCTGGCCGATGTTCACGCCGATCTGGTCTTCGGTCAGGCGACGTTCGCCGGCGCCTCGTGCAATGCTGCCGCGGGCGGAGCAGATCGGCTCTGCGACCCGCAGGCCCTCGCCTACGATGACGACGGCAATCTCTTTGTCGCCGATCGGGGCAACCATCGCGTCCTGCGCTACGACGACCCGTTCCTGAACGGCGGGGGCGCCGACGCCGTCTACGGGCAGCCGGATTTCGAGACCGCCGCCTGTGGGGCGGGCGCCGGCGGGTTGTGCGCGCCGTCCGGCGTCGACGTCGACCGCGGCGGCAACGTGCTGGTGGCGGACACGGGCAACGACCGGGTCGTGGTGTACGAGGACACGCCTGGCGATGCGCTCGCGGATCGGGTGTTCGGCCAGCCGTCCCTCGAGGCCGTCGGCTGCAACAGCGGAGGACGCTCGGCGGCGTCGCTCTGCGCGCCGGTGTCGGTGTTCACGACCCGCAGCGGCAACGAACTGTTCGTGGGCGACGCGGGCAACGATCGGGGCCTCCGCTACGACGCGCCGTTCTGTCTCGACGATTTCGCCCTCACGCCGGTGACGCGCCGGCAGAAGGTGAGCAAGCTGCGGAAGATCACGCTCAAGAGCCGGCTCGGCGCGGGCGGGGCCGACGACGTGCTCGAGTTCAAGGGCGGCGCTCAGCTGCTCGAGAGCGACGACGCCGGGGTGTCGGCGAGCGACGAGCCTTTGCTGCAGGTCACCACCGCTTCCGGCACCGTCATGGCGGAGCGGGTTCCGTCCCTCAGCAACCTGCGCGCGACGAACAACGGCGGCATCTGGCACCTCCCCTACCTCGAGGGCGAGCTCGACAAGGGCATCGACGTGTTCCTGCTGAAAGAGAAGTCCGTCTTCAGCGAGCCGCCACTCGACAAGCTGACCTTCAAGGGACGAGCGGTCGGGCAGGATCTCTCGAACTTCACGGAGTCTGCGGCGACCTTCCGCATCCGCTGGGGGTCGGTGTGCTTCAGCGCCGGGCTCGCCTGCAAGGCGACCCCGCGCGGGCCCACGTGCAAGCCGGTGCGGTGAACCCCGCCGGCAGTGCCCCGACGGCTCGACTGTCGCTCCGGGATGCCGCGCGCCACCGCCCGGCAGGGGCGCCGTGACGCGCCTCCTGCCAGGCGCGTTGACGTGCCTCGCGCTGCTCTGCGGCGGCGGCGCCGCCGTGGTTCGCCACTATCCGATCGCCAGCGTCCGGGACGTATGCCCGCCGCTGATCGACTTCTTCTACCTGGAGCGCGTCCTGCTCGGTGACGACTTCCTGCCTTCACGGCGGAGGGTCTCCAGGGCGAGCTCGACCGCGAAGCGCGCCGGTTCGTCGCCGAGCCCCGCAACGTCACGGTCGATCCCGGGGCGCGGACGATCCGGCTGTCGGCGATCTTCAAGTGGTACGAACGCGACTTCACGGGCTGGATGCGCCGGCACCACCCCGCCGAACCGGCGACGCTCACCGGCTACGTTCGCCGGCTCGTCGACCCGCAGGCGCGCGCCGCATTCGACGCGTGCGCCGGGTGCGCCGTTCGGTTCTCCCGTTACGGCTGGCGGCTGAACGACCGGACGGCGCGCTGACCGGCGCCGCCCGGATGCGCGCACGCCGCGCGGTCAGCGGGCACCGACGCGCGCGGCCGCACGTTCCAGCAGACCCGAATCCACGGCGTCGCGCGGCAGGGCGCCGGCCTCCCGCAGCACGACGGAGGCCGCCCTCGCCTTCGGCACCTGCGGCACCGGGAGCGCCGGGATGGTGTCCGCGGCGGTCACGTCACTGGGCGTTCCCTCGACGTACGCACGGCCGCCCCAGAGCGCGACGGCGGCCGTGCGCCCACTCGAGCCCTCGAGCGTGTTGCCGACGAGGTTCGCCCGGGCGCCGTCCCGGATCTGAATGCCACCCTGGACGGTCGCGCGCACGACGTTCCAGCGGATGTCGGCGACGGCGGCCGGGCCGGTCACCGACGGCGTGCGGCGGAGGTTTTCGTCCCAGACGTTGAAATACCAGCTGAGCCGGGTGGCGCCGTTGCTGGCCAGGGTGCCGCCGCCGCAGAGGCCCTTGGGGCACGGGCCGCCGTTGCCGGCGAGGTAGCTGGCCACCACGGTGACATCGGCCACCGGCAGGCCGTCGCGCCCGGTGATGTCGATCCCGCCGTCGCGGCTGTTCGTGACGGAGCAGTGGTCGACGACGACGTTCGCGACGGCCCGGCGCCGCGGGGCGATGTGCACGCCGTCGTTGCCGGCGTCCCGGATGCGCAGACCGCGCAGCACGACGTTGCTCTCGGCGATGTTCAGCACCCCGGTGCCGCGTGCACCGGTGCGTTCGCCCCAGAGCGTGATGCCGGGCGCGGGCGCGGACGTGCCGTCGATCGTCGTGCGTCCCGGCACGTCCAGCCCCGCCGCGAGGCGGATGCCGCCGCCGACGGCGAAGCGGATCGTGCCGCCGCCGGGGACGGCTCTCGCGAGCGCGTCCCGCAACGACCCCTTGCCGGCGTCGGCCAGCGTCGTCACGGTGAAGGTCGGGCGCCCGGCCCCACCCGTCGTCCGGTGACCGAACCCCGGCGGCACCGGGGGCACCGTGCGTTGCGGCGCCGCGCGCGGCGGCGCGGCGCGCGGCGGCGCCGGCGCGCGCGGCCGGCCTCCCCGCCGCGCGCCCGCCGGTGCCGCCGCGACGAGGAGCAGGACGAGCGACGAGCCGAGCGCGCGCCGGCGGCCAGGAGACATGCGCGGGATCTGCCGAACGCGGCGCCGCGAGGTCAAACGGCAGCGGTCTGGCACTGGCGGTGCCTCGACGGGTTGACGGCCGGGGGCGGCACACGTAACAGCCGATCCACGCCCGCTCCCGGGCGACGGGTCCATGGAGGTCGCCGATGTCGCGCACCCTCTGGCTCACCGGCGCGCTGCCGTTCATTCTGCTCGCGAGCGCGGCCATCACGGCGCCCCTCGCCGCGTTCCTGCTGTGGCTCTATCGGCGCGCGGTCCTGCGGTCGATGGCGGCGACCGCCGGGGCCACGCCGGCAGCGCCGCCACCGGTCGCAGGCAACGCGCGGCCGGCGCTGACCGTTCGCACGTTCGAAGCCCGTGCGCCCGTGGCGCCGTCCGAGGCCTACCGGCGAGGACGCCGGGCGCGCCGCCGACTGGCGCTCGCCTACGGGCTCGCCGGTCTCGCCTATGCCGCGGTCTTCACGACCGTGTGGATGGTATGGGTGACGCCGGACGGCTTCCTGCCGGGTCGGGCGCTGTGGCTGCTGGCCACGTACTGGTGGCCATCGGTCATCGTGATCGGCCTGGTCGCGGCGACGGGCCGGGGCGGGCGCCTCGCCGTCGCCGGCGTCTACGCGCTCGCCCTGACGGTCCTGGCGCTCTCCCTGCTGGCGCGCAACCCGACGCTCGCGCCGCAACACCTGCTCGTCTTCTGGCTCACCGCCAACGGACCGGAAACCGTTCTCCTGTTCGCCTTCCTCGCCCGTCGGATCCGGGCGGTCGGGCCGCTCGTGCTCGCGTTCGTGACGGCGGGCGTGGTCGGCGCCACCGCGCTGGTCCAGATCGCGGGCCTGGACGACGGGGTCCTGCGGCGCATCGCCGAGCTCGGCTTCGCGGCCGGGTTGAGCGGCCGTCAGGTCTTCGTCGCGTTGCACGTCCTCGGCTTCACCCTCTTCGCGGTGCTCGGCTGGTGGGCGCTCCGGCGACTCGCGGCACGCTACCAGCGGAAGCTGCTGAGCGATCAGACCATCCTCGCCTGGGCGGTCGTGTTGCTCTTCGGGATCGCCCAATCGGTCGGGCTCGTCTTCACGGCGTGGCCGCTGATCGGGACCGGCGCGGTGGCCGCCGCAGCGTGGCGCGTCGTCGCACGCCTCGGCCTCGACCGGGCGGCAGCCGGCACGACGGGCGGCCCCGCCCTGCTGCTGCTGCGCGTGTTCGCGCTCGGCCGCCGCAGCGAACGGCTCTTCGACGCGCTCGCCACGCGTTGGCTCCGCAGCGGCAGCATCGCGTTGATCGCCGGCCCCGACCTCGCCACCACGACGGTCGAGCCCCACGAGTTCCTCGAGTTCGTGTCGGGGGCGCTGTCGCGCCGCTTCGTCCGCGGTGGACCCGACCTCGACCGCCGGCTCGCCGCGCTGGACGCCACGCCGGACCGCGACGGCCGGTTCCGCACCACCGAGTTCTTCTGTCACGCCGACACCTGGCAGGAGACCATGCGCGGGCTCGCCCGCCGGTGCGACGCCGTGTTGATGGACCTGCGCGGTTTCCGGCCCGACAACGCCGGCTGCGTCTATGAGATCGGCGCCCTGCTCGACGCGGTGCCGCTCGCGCGCGTCCTCTTCCTGATCGATGGCACCACCGACGAACCGTTCCTGCACGCCACCCTGGAACGGTCGTGGCAGGCGGTGTCCGCCGACTCGCCGAACCTTCGCCTCGCCACGCCCGAGGTCCGCGTGTTCGCAACGACGCGCGCGGCCCCACGCGAGATCGACGCCCTGGTGCGCCTGCTGCTCGCGGCGCCGGCGCCGCGCGGCGAGCGCCCCGCGGACGGCCCCGCGCGCGCCGCCACGTGAGCGACCGGGTGGCGCGCCCCCTGGTTCGGGTACCGTCGATCCTGTAGGCCTACCTCGCATGCTTGCCGACGACGACCTGCAGGCCAGGCTGTCCGCCGCCCGCCGCATCGCGGTGCTGGGCGCGCACACCGATCCCGCCCGGCCGGCGCACTACGTGCCGGAGTACCTGTTCCGCCGCGGCTACACGATCCTGCCCGCCAACCCGGTCTACGCCGGCCGCACGTTGTGGGACGAACCGGTGATGGCGACGCTCGGCGAACTCGCGCCGCCGGTCGACGTCGTCGACGTTTTTCGCCGCAGCGACCAGCTCGACGCCCACCTGGGCGACGTCCTCGCCGTCCAGCCGCGACTCGTCTGGCTGCAGTCCGGCATCCGCAACGACGCCTTCGCCGACCGCCTGGACGCCGCCGGCATCGCCGTGGTGCAGGACCGCTGTCTCATGGTCGAGCACCGCCGGCTCCTCGGGTGACGTCATGGCCAAGCACACGATCGTTCTGATTCCCGGCGACGGTATCGGTCCCGAGGTGACCGGCGCCACCCGCCGCGTTCTCGAAGCGGCGGGGTTGGACGTCGAGTGGGTCGTCCTCCCCGCGGGCGCGACCGCGGTCGAGCAAGGCTACGGCGACGTCCTGCCGGCCGAGACGCTCGCCGCCATCCGGACCCACAAGGTCGCGCTCAAGGGACCGGTCACCACGCCGGTCGGCAAGGGCTTCCGCAGCGTCAACGTGCAGCTTCGCCAGGCGCTCGACCTCTATGCCGCCGTCCGCCCGGTGCGAAACCTGCCCGGCGTCGCCACCCGCTTCGACGACGTCGACCTGGTGATCGTGCGCGAGAATACGGAGGGGCTCTACAGCGGCATCGAGAACGCGGTGGTGCCGGGCGTCGTCACGTCGCTCAAGGTCGCCACGGAGAAGGGCTGCATGCGGATCGCGCGGTGGGCCTTCCGCTATGCCACGCGGCGCCACCGCGCGAAGATCACCGTCTTCCACAAGGCGAACATCATGAAGCTGACCGACGGGCTCTTCCTGAGCTGCGCGCGCAAGATCCAGGAGGAGGAGTACCCGAACATCGCCTACGAGGAGACCATCATCGACGCCGGCTGCATGAAGCTCGTCCAGGACCCGACGCGCTTCGACGTGCTGCTGATGGAGAACCTCTACGGCGACCTGGTGAGCGACCTCTGCGCCGGACTGGTCGGCGGCCTCGGCGTGGTGCCAGGCGCCAACATCGGCGACGACGCGGCGGTGTTCGAGGCGGTGCACGGCTCGGCTCCCGACATCGCCGGCACGGGCGTCGCGAATCCGCTCGCGTGCATCATGAGCAGCGTCATGCTGCTGAACCACGTCCACGAGGAGACGCTCGGCGAGCGCATCAAGACCGCGTACGATGCGGTGCTCGCCGCCGGCGCCGTCCGGACGCGCGACCTCGGCGGCACTGCCGGGACCGATGCGTTCGCGGACGCCGTGATCGCGCGCCTGTGAGTCGCCGGGCGGTCGTGTTCGACTGCGACGGCGTGCTGTTCGACTCCTGGCGCGCGAACGTCGCCTACTACGACGCCATCCGGACGCGGCTCGGCCTGCCGCCCATGGACGACGACTGGCAGGAGCGCGCCCACTTCCTCGCCGGCTCGCAGGTGATCGACGAGATGTTCGGCCACGAGGCGGCGACGCTCGCCGCGGCGCGCCGCATCGCCAGCACGCTCGACTACGCGCCCTTCTACGACCTGATGACGCCCATGCCGGGCCTGTTCGACGTGCTCGCCGCCCTCCGCCCCACCTGGCGGCTCGGGATGGCGACCAACCGGGGCAGCACCGTCGCGGGCGTCATGCAGCGGTTCGGGCTCGACCGGTGGCTCGACGCGGCGGTGGGCGTGCTCGACGTCGCGCGACCGAAGCCGCATCCGGACGTCATCGAGGAGTGCCTGGCTCGTCTCGACGTCCGGCCGGCGGCGGCCGTCTATGTTGGCGACGCCGAGACCGACCTGGCGGCGGCACGCGCGGCGGGCGTCGCGTTCGTGGCGATCGGCGCCGGCGGCTGGAGCCCACGGGCGGTGCGTGCGCTCCACGAGTTGCCCGCGGCGCTGGACACGCTCGATCCCGGGCCCGGGTGAGCCGGCCGCATGGCCCCGCAAGCCGAGCCGTGCTACGTCGCCGGGCGCGATGATCGATTTCGGCCTGTCCGAGGAGCAGGAGGCCTTGCAGCGGGCGGCGCGCGAATTCTTGGCGCGCGAATGCCCGCCCGCGCTGGTGCGCGAGACGGCCGCGTCGGACGACGGCCTCCCGCGGGACCTGTACCGGCGGATGGCCGAACTCGGCTGGATGGGGCTGCTCGTGCCCGAGAAGCAGGGCGGGCTTGGTCTCCAGGTGCTCGACCTGGCCCTGATCCTGGAGGAGCTGGGCCGCGTCGTGGCGCCGGGCCCGTTCCTGGCGACACAGCTCGTCGTCGCCGCCCTGCTGCGCGCCGGCACCGCGGCCCAGCGCGCCGCTTGGCTGCCGCTGCTACTCGCCGGCGAGGCGTTCGGCACGCTCGCCCACCTGGAACAGAGCGACCACCACGAGCCGGATGGCATCCACGCCCGCGCGCGCAAGACCTACACCGGGTTCGTGCTCTCGGGCACCAAGCTGTTCGTGCCCGAAGCGCCGAGCGCGAACGTGTTCCTGGTGGCCGCGCGCAGCCGCCCCGGCGTCGGCGAGAGCGGCATCTCGCTCTTTCTGGTCGACCGTACCGCCAAGGGCGTCCGCGTCAAGCCGCATCACCATGTGGACCTGAGCCGCCGGTTCGGCGAGCTGGTCCTGAAGGACGTCACCGTCCCCAAGACCGCGATGGTCGGCGCCGAGGGACAGGGGTGGCCGGTCCTGGCCCGCCTGCTCGATCTGGCGGCGATCGGCATCGCCGCCGACAGCCTGGGCGGCGCGCACCGGGCGCTCGAGATGGCGGTCGAGTACTCGCGGGTGCGCGAGCAGTTCGGTCGCAAGATCGGCTCCTTTCAGGCCCTCAAGCACCTCGCGGCCGAGATGCTGGCCGACGTCGAGCCGGCGCGCTCGCTGGTGTGGTACGCCGCCTGGGCATGGGACAAACGCCCGCGCGACGCCGCGCGCGCCGCGGCGATGGCGAAGGCCAGCCTCGGCGATGTCTACAGCCGGACGGCCCGGCGGTCCGTCGAGATGCACGGCGGGATCGGATTCACCTGGGAATTCGACCTCCAGCTCTGGTTCAAGCGCGCGCATACCAATGAGGCCCTGTTCGGCGACCCGTCTCTCCATCGCGAGCGGGTGGCGCACATCGAGGGGCTATGAGCCCCGAGGTGGGCTGACATCGCGCGTCCGGGCGGGCAGAATCCGCCCCCGCAGATGGGGAATGTGGCGAGGACGGTGGCGGCGGTGGCCGTCGGAGTGCTGGTCGGCGGGGTGCTGGTCGGCGGCGCGCTGGCGTGGCGGCTCGAGCGCGGTCCGATCGGGCTCGACTTCCTGACGCCGCGGCTCGAGCAGGCGCTCGCGCCCGCGGACGGCTCCGCGACCGTCGAGATCGGCTCCACCGCGCTCGAATGGGATCGCGCCGACCACGGCCTCGACGTCCGCGCGCGCGACGTGCGCGTCGTCGGTCCGGGCGGCTCGCTGCGCGCCTCCGTGCCCGCGCTCGCCGTCGGCATCGCCCCCGCCCCGCTGCTGGTGGGCTCCGTGGTGCCGCGCACGCTGGAAGCGATCGCGCCCACCATCCGCGTGGTGCGGGACGTCGACGGCCGGGTGGCGGCGGGCATCGGCGGCGGTCCGGCGGGCGGGGCGGCGGATCTGTTCGGCGCGGCGCTGCCGGCCCCGGGGAGCGGTGGCGCGACCGAGGGGACGTTGCTGCGGGTCCGCGACGGATCGCTCGTCCTCGAGGACCGGGCGACGGGCACTTCGTGGCGGGCGACGAGCCTCGCGGGCACCGCGCGCCGCACGAAAGGCGGCCTCGCCATCGAGCGACTCACGTTCGACGTCGCACCGGCGACGGTCACGGTCACCGGGCAAGTCCGCGGTGGTGCCGCGGACCTGGACGTCGTCGTCGACGGGTTGCCGACGCGGCTCCTGGCGCAATGGTGGCCCGCCACCGCCGCCCCGGCCCTCCGCGACTGGGTGCTGCGTCACGTGTCGGGCGGCCTCGTCACCGCCGCCCGCGCCCGCGTCACCGGCACGGTGACGGGCGGCCCGCCCGCGCCGCGCCTCGCGCTCGACGTCGGCGCGGCACGCATCGTCTTCGGCGGGCTCGAGGTCGACTGGCTGGCCGACATGCCGCCGCTCCGGAACCTGGGCGGCATCGCCGAGATGGCCCGCGGTGGCTGGCAGATCCGCCTGGCGCGCGGCGAGGTCGAGGGGCTCGATCTGGTCCGCGCCACCGTGACGCCGGGTGCGAGCGAGCTGGCCGACATCCGCTTCGACGCCCTGGTCCGGGCGCCGCTCTCGAAGGTGCTCACGCTGGTCGGGCGCCCGCAGCTGCGCGCGGCCGCCAACGTCCCGTTCCGGCCGGGCGAGATCTCCGGCGGTATGTCCGCCCACGTCCTGATGGACGTCCCGCGCAGCGGGGGCCGGCCGAAGCTGCGCGCGACGGGCGAACTCCGCAGCGTGTCGCTGCGGCGGGCATTCCGGAATCGCAACGTCAACGCACGCCGCATGCGGTTCATGCTGTCGCCGGCGGCGTTCCATATGCGCGGCGCGGTCACGGTCGGGCGCGCGCCGCTCGCGCTACGCTGGCGGCAGCGGCTCGGCGAAGGCGCCCGCGGCGACCGCCGCATCGACATCAAGGCCCGCCTCGACGCCGACGAGCGCCGGGCCCTGGGCTTCGACCTCGGCGACTGGGTCCAGGGGCCGATCGACCTGCGGGCGCGGCTCGCGCCCAAGGGCCCCGCGACGACCGGGATGACCGTCCGCGTCGACCTGGGGCCGGCGTCGATCGACCTCCCGCTCGTCAACATCGTGAAGGACGCGGGCGCGCCCGGGTTCGCCGACGCGCGACTCGTCGTCGCGAACGGCTACTTGTCGGCGGTCGACGAATTCCGGCTCCGGGCCGCCGGGTCGGCGATCGACGGGCGGGCGCTGCTCGGCCCCAGGGAGACCTGGCGCTCCGGCGAGGCGACCTTCATCATGGCGCCGCGCAGCCAGGGCAGCCTGCCGACCCGCGCGGTGGCGACGCTCGCCGCGGGCGCCGGTTCCGGTACCCAGCTGACCGTGTCCGCCGACGATGCCGGCGCCGTGGTGCAGGCGGTCGACGCCTACGCCGATGCGACCGGCGGCCGCCTGCGCCTCACTGGCGAGATCCGCTTCGGCGTCCCCGGCATGCCGTTCACCGGCACCCTCGAGGCCGATCGCTTCGTCGTGAGGCGTTCGCCCATGATCGCCAAGATCGCCGCAATGGGTCCCGTGCCCAGCGTCGTCGACCTGCTCACGGCCGGCGGCCTCCCGTTCTCCCAGCTGGTGGCCTCGTTCAACCAGCGCGCAGGAGTCATCACCGTGCCGGAGGCGGTCGCCGCCGGCCCCGGCCTGGCCCTCACCCTCCGCGGCAGCATCGACCGGCCGGCCGACGACTTGTCGCTCGAAGGTTCGCTGGTCCCCAACCACGAGGGCCTCGAGCGCTTGCTGCAGGATTCCCCCACCGTGACCGCCCTCGGCGGCGAGCGGATCACGGCGCTCGACTTCTCCGTCAGCGGGTCGCTCGCGGATCCGTACGTCTCCGCGAACCCATCCTCCTCGATGTCGCCCAGCACCGTTCGCGACCTGCTGCGCCTCACCACCGGCAGCCGGATGAGGTCTGAGCGGGCCGGGCGCCGGGAGCGCGACGACGGGGCGATCGAGGAGGAGGCGCAGGGACGGCGGCGGGGCCGCGGACGCCGGCGCAGCGACACGGACGTGGTCGACGACGTACCCCCGAAAGCACGGTCGAAGACCAAGCGGCCCGCCAAGGCAGGCAACCCGGCCGCAGCCGCCGAGCGCGCGCCGCGCGGCGCGACGAAAGCGCCTGCCCGATCGGGAGGCAGCGGTGCCGCGAGGACGGGCGGGCGCGCGACGGCTCCCGCCCCGGATTGACCGGCCGGCGGGCCGGGAGCGCTGGCAGGCGGCTTGCAATTCCGCCCCGCATGCCCCGCAAGCGCATCCCGAAGAACGAAGCACTGGCCCAATACGAGTTCGAGACGCTGCTCCCGGCGCAGCTCTACAATCCCCATCGGCGGGGAGCGCTCCAGCCCGAGAAGCGGCTCATGCTGGCCGTCATGGAAGACGCGGTGGTGAGCGTGCTGCGCGGCCTGCCGTCGGCCCGCGAGACGCGAACCTGGTTCGAGACCGACGACCCGTCATGGCCATACTCGTTCGCCAACCTGTGCGACGCGTTGGGGCTCGACCGGCATGCCGTGCGAGCGGCCTTGCAGCGCCAGGTCGAACGGCGGCGTCTGGCGGCCTGACCACGAGCGCCGTGGCGGCGGCGCCTCGGGTGACTTGACCTTGGGCGGCAAATGGGGTGACCTTCGCGCCCTCCGAGGAGGACAGTCATGCCCATCGATCTCACCGCCATCGGCAAGAAGCTCGGCGCCGTCACCCATACCTACACGCAGCGCGACGTCATGCTCTACGCGCTCGGCGTGGGCTGCGGCACGGACGACCTCTCGTTCACCTACGAGCGCGAGTTGCAGGTCCTGCCGACGTTCGCGGTGGTACCGTCGTTCCCGGCCATGCTGAATCTGGGCGGCGCCATGCAGGTGAACCCCGCCATGGTGCTGCACGGCGAGCAGGCCATCGAGGTGCCGGCCCCGATTCCCACCGAAGGCACCGTCGTGACCACCCCGACCATCAAGGCGGTGTACGACAAGGGCAAGGGCGCGGTCGTGGTGGTGGCCACGGAGTCTCTCGACGAGAAGGGCAAGGTGCTCTTCCGCTCGCAGTCATCCATCTTCGTGCGTGGCGAGGGCGGCTTCGGTGGCGATCGGGGGCCGAGTGGCGAGAAGAACGTCCCGCCGGATCGCGCGCCCGACAAGTCGGTTTCGTACACGACGCTGCCGCAGCAAGCGCTCATCTACCGGCTCTCCGGCGACATGAACCCGCTGCACGCCGACCCCCAGTTCGCGGCCATGGGCGGCTTCGACCGGCCGATCCTCCACGGCCTGTGCACCTACGGCCACGCCGGCCGGGCGGTGCTGAGCGCCTACTGCGGCAACGACCCGGCGCGACTCAAGTCGTTCGAGGTACGCTTCTCTGGCGTCGTGTTTCCCGGAGAGACCATCACCACCGACATGTGGCAGGTGGAGCCGGGCAAGATCGTCCTCACGGCCAAGACCGAGCGCGGCCAGGCCGTGCTGACTGGCGCCGCGGCCGAGATCGCCGCCTGAGGCCGGGCCGTGAAGCCTCCGGAAGGCCGCGTCCACGTCGGCGACCGCGTGGTGGTACCCGGCGGCCGGCGCGGCCGCGTCGTCAAGGAGCGGCTGATCGGATCGAACGGCGCCTGCAAGTACACGGTGGAACTCGCCGACGGCGACACCGTGGAGCACCTCGACTTCGAGCTCCGGGCGCTGGCCGAGGGCTGAGATACCGTGGCGTTCACCGAGATCCGCACCGACATCGACGACGGCATCTGCACCATCACGCTCGACCGGCCCGAACGGCTGAACGCGTTCACCAACACGATGATGCGCGAACTCGTGGCGGCGTTCGATCAGACCGACGCCGACGACGCGGTGCGGGTGGTGATCGTCACCGGGGCGGGGCGCGCTTTCTGCGCCGGCGCCGATCTGGGCGGCGGCGGACGCACGTTCGACTACGGCGAGCAGCGCGACGTTGCTGCGATCCGCGACGGCGGCGGCCAGGTCACCCTGCGTATCTTCGAGTCGAAGAAGCCGGTCATCGCCGCGATCAACGGCCCCGCCGTCGGCGTGGGGGTCACGATGACGCTCCCGATGGACGTCCGGATCGCGGCGAGCACGGCCCGCTTCGGTTTCGTCTTCGCGAGGCGCGGCATCGTCCCCGAGGCGGCGTCCAGCTGGTTTCTGCCGCGCCTGGTCGGTGTGAGCCAAGCGGCGGAGTGGTGCTACACCGGCCGCGTCTTCCCGGCCGATGAAGCGCTCGCCGGCCGGCTGGTGAGTCGCGTCGTCGCTCCCGAGGCGCTGATGGACGCCGCCCGGACGCTGGCGCGCGAGATCGCCGACCACACCTCGGCGGTCTCGGTCGCCGTGACCCGGGCGCTCCTCTGGCGGATGCTCGGGGCCGACCACCCGATGGAGGCCCACAAGGTGGACTCCCGGCTGATCTACGAACTCGGGCGCGCCGCCGATGCTGCCGAGGGCGTCTCGGCGTTCCTCGAGAAGCGGCCCGCGCGCTTTCCGCTGCGGGCCAGTGCCGACCTGCCGTCCACTTGGCCGTGGTGGCCGCCGCGTCCGTTCGCCTGAGCCGGGTGGTCGACGGCGCTACGGGCGCGCCGCGCGCACGAGGGTCGCGAGCGCGGTAGTGGTGCGCGTGCCGGCCGCGGGGTCGATGATCGCCATCTCGAGGACGGACACGAGGCGCCCGCCGGCCTCGGTCACCGCCTTCCGACCGGTTTTATTGAGCTTCATCTTCAGCTTCCCGACGCCACGCTTACCGATCCGGGCCTTGCCCTTCGATATCTTCGCGCCGCGCAGCGGGCCGCCGTCCGGCGCGGTGCCCCCCAGAATGAACAGCGCCCCGCGGCAGGCGCCCCGACGCTGGCTCTGACACTGCACCGTCACCACGTCCTTGGCGGTCAGGGAGAGTGTCGGCAGGGTATCGGTGCCCCCGCCGGACCCGCCAGCGCCCCCCCCGCCACCGGACCCGCCACCCGGCGGCAGCACCACGCCGCAGACGCGCGAACCGGCGCAGGCACCGGCGCTGCATGTATCCGCGTCGGTGCACCCGTCACCATCGTCACAGGCGACGCCGTCGAGGTTGCTGATCAGGCATCCGATCGCGGGATCGCAGGTCTCCGCCGTGCAGCCGTTGTCGTCGTCGCACACGACGGGCTGCCCGCCGCACGTGCCCCCGCCGCAGGCGTCCTGCTGCGTGCAGGCGTTCCCGTCATCGCATGCCGCGCCGGCCAACAGACTCGGGTCGAAGACGCAGCTCGCGGTGGGCTCGTCGCAGCGGTCGGCCGTGCACACGTTCCCGTCGTTGCACTCGCGCGGCGGACCCGCGGCGCACACCCCTTGGCGACACGAGTCGCCGAGCGTGCAGAACCTGCCATCGTCGCAAATCTGGCCGTCGAGCTCGAAGGCGCACGTCGCCGAGCAGCAGTCCCCGTCCGTCGTGTTGCCGTCGTCGCACTGCTCGCCAGGGTCGATGTTCCCGTTGCCGCACTGGTGGAGCTGGCGCAGGAGGACGGTCACCACGCCAACGCGGCTCTCGCGCCAGACGACGGCCACCTGCCCATCCGTGGTCCCCGCGATCGCCGGCATCGCCTGCATCACGGTGGGGTCGCTCGAGGGGCTGATCCCGAACGGCCGCTCGAGCGCGCGCCCGTCGAGTGCGATGCGCTGGCCGAGAATCCGGTTCCCCTGCTCCCAGACGACCAGCAGGCGATCCCCCGTCCCGGCGATCGCGGGATTGGACGCCGCCGCAGTGCCGGTATCGAGGGCCTGCGGCGCGGGGAACACCGGGACGCCCCCGTCGAAGCGTTGCACGAATACCTGGGACCCTTCGGACAACAGGCCAATCCAGGTGAGGAAGGCGCTCGTCCCGGTGTCGAACAGATCAGGCCCACGGTTGGGAGACGTCGGGTCCACCAACGCGACGACCAGTGGCACCGCGGCGAACGGCACCCCGTTGGGGTCGAACCGGCGCAATTGGACGCTGCCGGTGTCGGTGCGCCAGGCGACGGTGAGATTGCCGCCGGCATCGGCCACCACGTCGGGCAGCGCGGGCGCGCTCCCCGAGCCGATCTCGCCTGCTCGCACGATCGGCCCCACGGCCGAGCCGAGACCGTCGAAGCGCTGCAGCTCCACCGGGCGGACGCGCGGACCCTCGTAGCGGGCTCCCCACACGACCGTCGACGCCCCCGTCGCGCCGATCGCGATCGCCGGCTGCGTCGTCGAGAACGTGCTGGCGGAAGCGGTGAGCGTCTGCTCGCCGCTCGCCGGCGAGCCGTCGGCCGCGTACCGCTGCAGCCGGACCGTCGACGTCTTGCTCACGCCGTCGCTCCGGCCCCAGGTCACGGCGAATCCGCCGTCGGGCGCCAGCGCCACCCGAGGCGCGATCTGCAGCTGCGAGACGTCCGCGTTGACGCGGAACGGCCCGGCGCGCGGCGCGCCGGCGGCATCGAACCAGCGACCGGCGATGCCGCGGTCGTCGCCGTCGATGGGACCGTCCCACACGACGATGGCGTTCCCCGCCGCATCGACCGCGACATCCGGCCGTGCCGAGTCGATGTTCCGATCCGTCTCGTCCCGCAGCGCGCCGGTGCCGACGGCGACGGACGGACTGCTGCGTTCGCAAGCGTCGCCCGTGCCGTCGAGGTCGCTGTCGAGCTGGGTGATGTTCGGCACCAGCCGGCAGGTGTCGATGCAGTCGCTCCAGCCGTCCCCATCGCTGTCCAGGCGCAGCGGGGAGTATCGCACGGCGGCACGCTCCAGGGAGAAGACTCCCTCGCGCCAGGTGAGGCCCACGGAACCGGTTTCGCTCTCGACCCCCGCGACCGCGCCGAGTTCGCTGCCCGACGCGCCGGCATAGCGCACGATGATGTCGTTGCTAGTTTCGGCCAGTTCGATCTGGAACGAGTTCAACACGGCGGGTCGATCCCGATCCGGGACGTTGGTGAACTGCACCACGAACCGGCGATCGGGCGGCGAGCCGATCACCGCACGGACCACCGTGCCACCGCGCGAGGGATCGATGTCCTTCCAGAGCGCGGCGAGGACACCGTTGGGACTGCGGGCATCCGGCATCGGCGTGCCGCGCGGCCAGCCTGCCATCGCCACCTCGGACGTCCCGAACCGCAGGAAGCCGTTGGGCGACACGGACACGGAGGTGTACGGCTTGCCGAAGAACTCGAAGACGAAGGGCAGCGCGAGGGGCGCGCTCGGCGTGTCGTCGTCGAGAGCGAGCGGCGTCGAGAGCCCGGCGATGGGAACGAAGTCGGGCGTGGGCGCATCGGACGCGATCGGCAGGAAGGTGTCCGAGAACACGTAGCACGATCGCGGGTCCCGACCAGTCTCGGCCGACGCAGGGAGTGCGACGGCCATGACCGAGGCCAACACGACGAGCCGCTGTAGCCAGAAGGGCATAGATGAAGCGTTAGATAGCCCGCACCACCGCAGCCCCAACGCCATGGACTGTACCCGGTCCGCCGGACGTCGCTAGCCGACTTGGCGATATGGCGTGCGAATACGCACCACGAAGTGACACCGGCAGAGTTCCAATCGCCTGCAGAAACCACTTGCCCGGAGACGAAATAAAGACGAAACTGCCGTCATGTCGGCCGCCGCCGCCCTGCTCGACAGGCTCGGACGTCCCGGCGCCGTCCGGCTCGGGGGGAGCCTCATCGACCGCCCGGCATGCCTCGCCACGGCGCTGCCGGTCCTGGACGAGGCCCTGGGCGGCGGCCTGCCTCGCGGCCGACTGACCGAGTTGGTCGGGCCCCGCAGCGCGGGCCGAACCGGCCTCGCCTGTCGGATCGTCGCCGGCACCGCCCGACAAGGCGAGACCGTCGCCTGGATCGACCTCGAGGATGCGCTCGAGCCCGACGCGCTGCGGAGCGCCGGTGTACCCCTCCCCCGTCTGCTCTGGGTGCGTCCGCGCACCGCCGGCGACGCGCTGCACGCCGCCGAGATGCTGCTCGGCGCCGGCGGGTTCGGGTTGATCGTTCTCGATCTGGGCATGCACCTCGCGCCGGCGGAGCGCGGGAGCGGCTACCGCGATCGCCTGCCCGGCCGCTCGGTCTGGATCCGACTGGCCCACGCCGCGGAGCGCACCCGCTCGACGCTGCTCGTGCTCGCCCGAACCCGACAGGCCGGCGCCTGCGCTGCGCTGGGGCTGGAGCTGGCGGCGCATCGCGCGCGGTGGAGCGGCGGGCCGGGTCGGCGCACCCTGCTCGACGGCGTCAGCGCGTCGCTCACCGTCGCACGGCACCGCGGCGCGGGCAGCGGCCGCAGCATCGTGCTGCGGCAGGCTTGCGCCTAGGTGCCCCGCATTGCCTGCCTGCTCGTCCCTGATCTGCCCGTCGCCGCGTTGTGCCGGGCCGATCCGGAGCTGATCGACCGCCCGCTGATCGTCGCCGACGGCGACGGCGCGCAGGCGCGGATCGTCGCGGCCGCGCCGCCGGCGCGGGCCCGCGGTGTGCGCCCCGGCGTCCACAGCGTCGCGCAGGCGCAGGCCCTGGACACCACGCTGCTCGTCCACCGCCGCGACCCGGCGGCGGAGGAGTCCGCCGTCCGCGCGCTCCTCGACGTCGCCGCGTCGCTCGCCAGCCGCATCGAGCGGACCGGCGCACGGTGCATTCATCTGGACGCCACCGGCGCCGCCCACGTCGCCGGCGGCGAGCGCGGGCTCGCGAGCGCGCTGGCGGCCCGGGCGGAGCGGGTCGGTCTTGCCATCCGGGTCGGCATCGGCGCCAGCATGACCGTCTCGCGCTTGGCCGCCCTCCACGGCGACGGCTGCGAGGTCGTCCCGCCCGGCGCCGAGCGAGGCTTCCTGGCCCCGCTGCCGATCGCCTGCCTCGCGCCGCCGCCTGACATCACCGCTACGCTCGCACGCTGGGGCGTACATCGGCTCGGCGACCTCGCGCGCCTGCCGGTCGCCGAGGTGGCCACGCGGCTGGGCTCCGCGGGCGTGGCGCTGGTACACGCCGCGCGCGGCGACGATCCACGGCCGCTGGCTCCCATGCCGCCGGGTGGTGATGTCGAGGAAGCCATCAGCCTCGAGTGGGCGCTCGACACCCTCGAGCCGCTGTTCTTCGTTCTGCGCGCAGTGCTGGATCGCGTCGTGGCCCGGTTGGGACTCGACGGCATCGGCTGCGCGCGGCTCGGCCTGACCCTCGGTCTCGACGACCGCAGCCGCGATCTGCGCACGCTCGACCTGCCCGCCCCCACGCGGGAACCGAAGGCGCTGCTCGGGTGCCTGCGCGCCGCGCTCGAATCGCGGCCACCGCGCGCCGCCGTCACGACGCTCACCGTTCGCGCCGTGCCGGACCGGGTGCGTCCCGCGCAGCTCGGCCTGTTCGCGCCGCCCGGCCCCGCGCCGGAGCGGCTCGCCGCCACGCTCGCCCGCCTGGGAGCGCTCTGCGGCCCGGGGCGCGTCGGCACCCCGGTGGCACCGGACACGCACCGCCCGGGCGCGGCCGCCGTCGCCCCGTTCGCGCCGCCGGCCGCGGCGCTCCCCGACCCCACGCCCACTGCGGGCCGGCTCGTGGTGCGTGCGCTGCGCCCGCCGCGGCCGCTGGAAGTGTTCTCCGACCGCGACGCGCCCTGCTTCGTACGCGGACTGGGACTCGGTGGGCGGGTCGTCGCCGTCGCCGGTCCATGGCGAATCGCTGGGGAATGGTGGAGCGATGCGCCCTGGCGGCGCGACTATTACGACCTCGAATTGAGCGACGGCGGGCTCTATCGCTGCTACCGCGACGACGCGGCGGGCGGTTGGTTCGCGGACGGCGTCTACGACTGACGCCACGCCGGAGGGCCAGCCGATCCCCTCCGCGCGGCCCTGCCCGTTGACAGGCGGCCACGACTCGGCCTTCCTCACGGGATGCGTCTCCGCCAGGTGGTGATCGCCGCACGCGATCTCGCAACGACGGTCGCACACCTGACCGCCGTCTTCGGCATCGAGGTCGCGTACCGCGATCCCGGCGTCGCCGAGTTCGGTCTGGTGAACGCCGTCATGCCCGTCGGAGACACGTTCCTCGAGGTGGTGTCGCCGGTCGCCGCCACGGCGCCGGCCCGGCGCTTTCTCGACCGCCGCGGCGGCGACGGCGCCTACATGGTGATGCTGCAGTCAGACCGGCTCGACGCCGATCGGGCGCGCATAGCGGCGCTCGGCGTGCGCGTGGTCTGGCAACTCGACCTCGACGACATCCGCGACACGCACCTCCACCCCGCCGACGTCGGCGGGGCCATCCTGGCGCTCGACGACGCGCGGCCGCCGTCGTCCTGGCGCTGGGGCGGCCCGGAATGGCCCCGACACGTCCGCACCGACGTTGCGCGTGCGATCACTGCCGTCGACCTCGCCGCACGGGACCCCGAGGCGCTCGCCCGGCGCTGGGGCGCCGTGCTCGACCTGCCGCCCGTCCAGGTCGATGCCCACCGCCTCGACATCGGACTCGATCAGGGGCGCCTGCGTTTCGTCCGCGACGACCGTGCGGCCGCGCCGTCCCTCGTCGGATACGAGATCGCCGCCGCCGATCCCGCCGCCGTCCTCGCCGCGGCGCGGGCGCGCGGCCTGCCCGCGGGCGACGGCGCCGTCACCATCGCCGGCACGCGCTTCGCCGTGGTGTGACGATGGAGCCGGGCGACGATCTCGACGCCGTGCTCCGGCGGCTCGACGACCTCGACGAGCGCGGGGACGACGACGGCGTCCGCAAGACGCTGGCCGCCGCGCTCGCGGCGTTCCCCGGGGCGCCGGCGCTGCGGGAGTGGGAAGCGGCGCTCGCCGCCGACGACGAACGGCTCGATGACGCCCGCGCCATCCTCGACGACGTGCTCGCGACCGATCCGAACCGCCCCTGGGCGCGGCGCGAGCGGGCCGGCGTGCTGATCGAGCTCGGCCGCTTCGACGAGGCGCTGTCGGAGCTGCGGCGCCTGCCGCGGGCCGGCGACCCCGTCGGACGCGCCAGCGTCGTCTACGAGATGGCGCTCTGTCTCGACCGCCTCGGCGACCCGCGAGCCGCCGACGACGCGTTTCGCCGCGCCGCCACACTCGCGCCGCACGACTTTCCGGCGCCCCTCCGACTCGACGACGCAGCGTTCGAGGCGCTGGTCGCGGACGCGCTCGACGCCGTGCCCGACGAGTTCGCCCGCCTGCTCGGGCAGGTGGTGGTGCGGGTGCGCGACTACCCCGAGCCCGGGGACGACCCGTTCCTGATGGGGGTCTACGTCGGCGTCGCGCGCCCCGACCGCACGCCCGATACCGCCGACCACCTCGACCACATCGTGATCTTCAAGCGCGCCCACGAGATCGACGCCGCCAACGCGAGCGAGTTGCGCGACGAGGTGCGTCGGACCGTGCTCCACGAAATCGCCCACCATTTCGGCCTCGAACACGAGGACATGGGCGCGTGCCGCTGACGCCAGACGAAGGAGACCCACCCATGCAGCACTGGACCGCCGCCGACCTTCCCGACCTCTCCGGCAAGACGATCGTCGTCACCGGGGCCAACAGCGGGCTCGGCTGGGAATCGGCGCGGGCGCTCGCGGGCGCCGGCGCGCACGTCGTGCTCGCATGCCGCGATCAGGACAAGGGGCGCGCCGCCGAACAGCGGATCCGCGCCGCCCACCCACGAGCATCGACGGAGCTGGTGCCGCTGGACCTCGCGAGCCTGGCGGACATCCGGCGGGCCGCCGCGGCGCTGCGCGCCGCGCATCCGCGCCTCGACGTGCTCCTCAACAACGCGGGCGTGATGGCGCTCCCCTTCCGCCAGACCGCCGACGGCTTCGAGATGCAGTTCGGCACCAACCACCTGGGCCACTTCGCGCTCACCGGTCTTCTGCTCGAACCACTGCTGGCCACACCCGGGGCACGGGTGGTGACCGTGAGCAGCGGCTTCCACCGCTTGGGCGCCATCCGCTTCGACGATCCGAACTGGCAGCGCGGCTATCGCCGGTGGCCCGCATACGGCCAGAGCAAGCTCGCCAACCTGCTCTTCGCCTACGAGCTGCAACGCCGCCTCGATGCCGCCGGCGCCGACGTGCGCAGCGTCGCCGCCCACCCCGGCTACGCCGCCACCAACCTGCAGGCGACCGGCCCGCGCATGCAGGGTTCCGCCCTGCTCGAGCGCCTGACCAACGTCGGCAACGCGCTCTTCGCCCAAAGCGCCGCCCAGGGCGCCCTACCGCAGCTCTATGCCGCCACCGCCCCTGCCGTGCGGGGTGGCGAGTACTACGGACCGGACGGCGTGGGCGAGATGTGGGGACACCCGACGCGCGTCACCTCGAACGCGCGTTCGCTCGACCGCGACGCGGCGACACGGCTGTGGGCGCTGTCCGAGCGCCTCACGGGCGTCGGGTACGACGCCCTCGGTGGCGCGGCCTGACCGTCACCCGTCCGATACGGTCGCGCACGACATCCGCGGCGAGATGACGTGCAGCGCCAGCGCGTGCGCCGCCGCGTGAACGCATACTGGCACACCTCGGCGACCGTGGTACAACCGGGCCGGTGCTACGTTGCTTGCCCAATAGCATGTCTCGTGCGCTCGCGATCTGCGGCGCGCTCCTCGGAACGCTGGCGCCTGGGCGGACGGCCCTCGCGGGGGTCGTGGGGAACGGAACGGCGGGCAGTTGCACCGAGGCCGCGTTCGACAGCCAGCTGGCCGGGGGCGGGACCATCACGTTCAACTGCGGCGGGAGCAGCGTCGCGCCCGTCACCATCACGTTCACGACGCCGAAGGCGATCAACGGACCCGGCCCGGTCAGAATCGACGGCGGCTTCAGGATCGCGCTGTCGGGCGGCAATGCCGTGGGCCTCTTCACCGTCGGAGCCGCGGGCAATCTCACCCTCGAGAACGCCACGGTCCGGAACGGCGCGAGGACGGGGGACGGCGGGTGTATCGCCAACAGCGGCACCCTCACGCTCAACAGCCTGACCGTCCAGGACTGCGCCGCCACCGGCAACGGCGGCGCCATCGACAACACCGGCACGCTCAACATCTCGATCGCCACGGTGCGTCGCAACACCGCCGGGGGAAACGGCGGGGGTATTCGCAACGCCGGGACGCTCGCGGCCGTGGACATGGTGATCGGCCGCAACGCCGCGAGCCGAGGGGGCGGGCTGCGCAACACGGGCACGGCGACGATCGAAAGCGCCGTGATCCGCGGCAATACCGCGACGCTCGAAGGCGGCGGTGTCCACAACGCGCCGGGGGCCACGCTCACGCTGCGCGCCGGGGAACTCCCCTGCGAAGTGGGCAGCCGGAATGCCGGCGACGGCGATGCCAACGTCGCCGGAACGACGGGTGGGGGACTGCACAACGACGGCACGACCACGCTCACCGCCGTCTGGATCACGCGCAACACCGCCGCCAACGGCGCGGGCGTGGCAAACGGCACGACGGGCAGCCTGATCGCCAACAACGTGGCGCTGACGCGAAACGCGGCCAGCGCCGACGGCGGCGGCCTCGACAACGCGGGCGGCGCCACCCTGACGAACACCACCTTCAGCGAGAACCAGGCGGGCAGCGGCGGCGCCCTCCTCACCCGGAACGGCACCGTGTCGTTGGTCCACGTCACGATGTGCGACGACGCGGGCGGCGCGATCGCGCGGAGCGGGGGCACCCTCACGGTGCGCAGTTCCGCCGTCGCGCCCGCCACCGGCACCGCCTGTGTGGGGAGCGTCACTTCCGCGGGCTACAACGTCGTCGCCGATCCGACGTGCGCCTTCGGCGCCACGGGCGACCAGACGACCAACCCGTCGCTCGCCACCCTCGATTTCGTCGGGGACAGCGGGCAGACGAACGAGCTCTTCACGCCGGTCTGCCTGCCGCAGACCGGGAGTCCCGTGCTCGACGCCGCCACCGGCCCGAACTGCCCGGCGAAGGACCAGCGCGGCCGCGCCCGTCCGTTCGGCCCCGCGTGCGACGTCGGCGCGGTCGAGGTGTCGGCCTCGGACCCGACCGTCACCACGACGACCACCACCACGACGAGCACGATCACGATCGCCACGACGACCACCCTGCCGGGCGGCGGCACGACGACGACCACGCCGCCCGGCGTGACCACCACCTCGTCCCTCCCGCCGGGTGTCACCACCACCACCACGTCCCCGGGCGGACCGACCACCACGACGGTCCCTGGCGGCGCCCGGTGCGCGGGGGTGCCGCGTGCGGCCACCTTCGAATCCGCCGACTGCCGATTCGCGGCCCTGAGCGAGGCGATGGACGCCCTCGACGGCGTCACGCCGCGCGCGCCCAAATTGCGCGCCAAGCTGAACCGCGCCGCTGGACCCTTCCAGCAGGCACGCGCGACATGTCTCGGCGGAAACGGAAAGGCCGCGGGCAAGCAGCTCAAGAAGGCGTTCCGCTCGCTGTCGTCGCTCCGCAAGCTGCTCGCGTCGAAGGCGTCGAAGAGCGTGCCGGACCGCGACCTCCTCCGCTCGGTGGTCGACGGCCTCCGTCTGGACGTCAAGACGATGAGCCGCGGCGTGAGCTGCCCGGCCGACGCGGCCGCCCCGGCCTGACCGTCAGGACGCCCCGCCCGAGGCTCCGCGGCGTGACGCCCACCGGAACGTCACGCCCTTGCTGAGCTTGGTGATCATCACCTCGGGCGGCTCGGGGGCCGGCTCGGCGTCCGCGTCGATGGTCACCGCCCAGCCCACGCGCGCTCCGGGGACGTCGCACGGACGGCAACGGGCACGCGGGTTCACCGCCCGCGCAATGGCGTCGAGCGCGGGATGGACGCCACCGTCGAGGAGGGCGATCCACGACCACGGATCGCCCTCCGCGAGCGCGGCACACTCGTCGATCCGGCACACCACCGCGTCGTCCCGGCGCTCGACCCCGAACGCGACGTACTCGCGCGGGTGGAAGGCGGGATGGAGCTGGAACACCCGCGCGATCGCGTCGAGGTCGTCGCCGGCGACCCCAGTCGCCCGCGCGATGCGTTCCGCGGCGACTGCGCCGACGCCGATCCACTGCGCCGAGGCCACCTCGCGCGCCGCGGCTTCGCCAGACCGCTCGGCGATCGCCAGCATGAGCGCGCGCACCAGCAGGTGTCCCTGGAGGCAGAACTCGCGGCACACCGCGAGCAGCGCCCCATGCGAAAGGTCCTCGAATTCCAGGTCCGGGTCGAACGGGCCCGCGTAGTCGGCGCGGCCGCCGGCTTCGCCGGCGCTCGGCGGCAGTGCGGTAGGCAGCTGCGCCAGGCGTGACGCGCCCACCAGGCCCGCCAGCGCGGTCTCCGTGACCGGGGCGGCATCGGCCTCGACCCGAACCCGCCAGTGACAATGCGGCTCCCGGTCGGCGGGCACGCGTGGGGGCCGGTGGATCGGGCGCACCTGGGCCCGCGGGTTGGTGGCGCCGGCGGTCGCATCGAAGGTCGGGTCCTCGATGTGATGGCACATCCCCACGATCTCCCTTTCGCCCAGCGGCTCGACGTCCATCAGCGCGCCGCAGTACGGCAGCCAGAACTCGCCGCTGCCGTCGGGGTGCAGGCGGAAGCGAAAGTCGAGGAAGCCGTGCGGCGCGCCGACGTCGAATTGCATGCCCTTGAAGATGGTGGCGACATCGGCGCCCGCGAAGCCGAGCGTCCGCTGGATGCGGCGCGTATAGACGGGGCTGGCGGCCATCCATTCCGCGATGGCGATCTCCCGCATCGCGGTGCCGCCCCAACGTAGCCTGATCTGGGGCATCGCGGCGCGGTCCTGGAGGTGCGCCGCGAGTTGATACTCCCGCGCCAGGATGGCGAGCGCGCGGCGCGAGCATTGCCCCGATTCGAAGTCCGCCGCGAACGGTCCACGCGTCTCCATTCGGGGGCAGGTGCCCACGTTCAGCCGCGCCGGGCAAGCTCGCCGCGGCCGCCGCGCCGTTTCGGCCTGCCTTACGGCGTGCGGCCCATTCGCGCGGCTCCGGACGTCAGAGAACCGTGAGAGCACGACCTGCGGAGGAGGATCACCCCATGAAGCCAAACAGGAAGAAGAATCAGCGCGGCGCCGCCCTGACCGCGTTCATCCTGACATCGGCCGCGTTGTTCGCGATGGCCGCCGTCGGGATCGACAGCGGTCGGCTGGCGTTCATCGCCAACGAGGTGCAGACCATCGCCGATTCCGCCGCCACCGCCGGCGCCCGCGCGCTGCTCGACGGCGGCACGTCGGCCGCGGCGCGCGGCCAGGCCCAGACCGTCGCGGCGCAGAACCGGGTGAACGGCGCAGCGGGCGTGATCCAGACGGGGCAGCTCGAAGTCGGGAGCTACGATCCCACGACGCGCGCCTTCGCCAACGGCGCGGTGCCGGCCAACGCGGTGCGGGCGACACCCGCCACCACCGTCAACAACGTCTTCGCGGGCATCTTCGGACCGAGCTTCGCCAGCACGACGGTGACCAAGACCGCGATGGCGGCCTTCACCGGCGTGGGCGGCGGGCAGCCAACTCTGCCACTCGTGCTCGGCGACTGCCATTTCCCGAGCCTCTCGAGCTGCTTCGACGACCCGAGCTGCCTGCCGAGCCTGACCCAGGTGCCCAACACCACCAACAACTCCGGCTGGACATCGTTCTTCGACGGGTCGGCCAGCAACACGACGGTCGGCCAGTACATGCCGTCCGCGTGCGGGGGCACGACGGCGCCGCCCGCCGTCAGGGTCGGCGACTCGATCAGCCTGAACAACGGCCAGATCACGTCGGTGCTGCGGGATGTCGAGGAATGCGTGAATCGGGGCATCAACCAGTTCGTGATCCCGATCGTGGCCTGCAACAGCAATTTCAACCAGTCCGCGCCCGTCACCGGCTTCGCCACGGTCATCGTCGACCGCGTGAACAGCCAGGGCAGCCCCAAGGGCCTCGACCTGCACGCGGTCTTCGAGGAGATCGTCGGCCCGCCCGGGGGCGGCAACTACGGGACCTACACGGTCCGCCTGATGAGCTGAGCGACCCGACCCGAGGAGGAGCGAAGACCATGACGAACGACACCATGATCTGGGCGGCCGACGACAGCACGTCGAGCCAGAACGTCCTCGACGCCACCGCCGGCACCTTCGGCCTCACCGTCACGCGCTGCGCCCCCCGCGATGCCGCCAGGCGAGCCGCCGAGAGGGAAGCGCAGGTGATCGGGCTCGAGGCCGGCAACGACAAGGCCCGCGCCCTCGCCCTCGTCGGCGAGCTGCACAAGCGTCTGCCTCAGGCCACCATCCTGTTGGCCTCGCGCGAGAGCGACCTCGCCTTCGTGCGGTCCGCCCTCGAGGCGGGGGCCGGCGACGTGATCGCCCTGCCCCTCGACACCGCCGAGCTCCACAAGACGCTGGCACGCGCCATCCAGGCCAGCGCCCGGAGCGCCGCGCTCGCGGCGGCGCGGGCACCAGAAGCGAGCGGCGAGGTGATCACGGTGTGCGGCGCGCGCGGCGGCCTCGGGGCCACCACGCTGGCCGTCAACCTCGCTGCGCGCCTCGTCGACGTCGCCGACGGCGACGTCGCACTGGTCGACCTCGACCTGCAGCGCGGCGACGTCACCGCCTTCCTGAACCTGAAGCCCCGCAACTCGATCGCCGATTTCAGCGACGCATCAGGGCAGCAGGACGACGTGTCCCTCACGAGCAGCCTCATCCGCCACCCGAACGGCATGTTCGTCTTGCCGGCGCCGACGGAGATCGAAGACGCCGAGCTGATCGGCCACGACGAGACGAAGCGCGCGCTCGATGTCCTGCGCGCGCGGTGCCGCTACACCGTGGTCGACACCGCCCGCACCATCACCGGCAGCACCGCGGCCGCCCTCGAGGCCAGCCGTCACGTCCTGGTGCTGGCGGATCTCTCGGTTCCCGGCGTCCGCGCCGCCCGTCGCCTGGTCGACCTCGTCGCCCGCCTGGGCATCTCGCCCGAGCGGGTCCGGCTGGTGATCGCGGAAGCCGCCCGCGGCCCGATCAACCTGCAGGAGGCCGTCGACGCGATCGGCAAGCAGCCTTACTGCATCGTGCCCCGCGACCACGCCGCGGCGGCCGAGGCCATGAACCTCGGCGTGCCCCTCGACGGCAAGCCGAGCAAGCTCGCGACCGCCATCACCGGGCTGGCGGCGAAGATCGCCGGGATCGACGCCGCACCGAAGGCGAAGCCGGCGCAGTTCATCCGCCGGATCATGTCCTTTCGCCCGCAGGAAGCCTACGCCTGAGGCCATCGCCAGCCGGCGCCGCCGCCCTCAGGCGGCGCCGCGCTGGCGGGCGAGCCCGCGCCACACCGGGGCGATCAGCCAGGACACCAGGGGGACGAGCACGAGCCCGACCCCGAGGCCCAGGAGCCCCGAGCCCAGGGCGCCGGCCAGCCACTCGGCCGCGCCGGGCAGCACGGGCGACGCGCCACCCACGGCATGCGCCAGATCGTGAACGGCGTGCCCGAGCACGCCGAGCCCGAACGCCTCGAGCCCGTGCAGGATGATCCCGCCGCCCACCCAGAGCATCGCGGCAGTCCCAGCCGCGGAGAGCACGGCCAGGAATCCCGGCATCGCGCGCACGAGCCCGCGACCGACCGCGCGGCCGATCCGTCCAGACACACCGCGCGACGGGCGGCGCGCCAGGGCCACGCCGACGTCGTCGGCCTTCACGATGAGCGCGACCCCGCCGTACACCAGCGCCGTGATGCCGACGGCGACGAGCGCCAGCACGACGGCCCGCATCCAGACGCTGCTGGTCCCCGGGATCGCCGCCAGCGCGATCGCGGTGATCTCGGCGGAGAGGATGAAGTCCGTCCGGATGGCGCCGGCCACCGTCTGCGCCTCGAGCGCCGTCGGGTCTGCGGTCTTCTCGAGGCGGTCGGCGGGCACCGCGTGGGCGGCGTGCGGCACGAGGACTTCGACGAGCTTCTCGGCGCCTTCGTAACAGAGATACGCGCCGCCCAGCATGAGCAGCGGCGTGATGGCCCAGGGCGCGACGGCCGACAAGACAAGCGCGATGGGCAACAGGATGACGAGCTTGTTGAAGAGCGAGCCGCGGGCGATCTTCGCGACGATCGGCAGCTCGCGCGCCGGGGAGAGGCCCACCACGTATCGCGGCGTCACGGCGGCATCGTCGATCACGACCCCGGCGGATTTCGTGCCCGCCTTCATCGCCTGACCGGCCATGTCGTCGAACGACGCGGCCGCCGTCCGTGCGGCCTGCCCCATCACGTCGTCGAGTGACGCCGCGGCCGCCTTGGCGAGCGCCGCGATGTCGTCCAGGAGGGCGATCAGGCCGACGCTCACGCCCGCCACCCACCCTGCCGCGATCCACACGTACGCACTGGCGCGGGAGTATCAGGGCGCGCTCGCGACGATGCCAGCCCCACCGGGCCTGCTGCCACGTGATAAGGCGTTTCGGGGGCCAGCCGCACGTCCGCCCGGAAAAGGCTTGTGCTGCGACGCCGAAGGCCAGTAGAGACTTGCCTCAGGCTGGGCGTCGTTTGCCCGGAACCGTCGGAAGGGAGTCCACACGTGAAACCCATCGCCTGCGCACTACTGCTCACGACGCTCGCCTCGGTCCCCGTTCGAGCCGCGGACACCGCGCGCTATATCCTGCCGCCCGGCAATTTCGGCGGCATCCCGTTCACCGTGAACTCGACGGATCAGCTGCCGCTGTATGCGGGCCTCACGCCGCTGCGCGACAACATCACACCGGCCGACATCGACCAGTTCTTCCTCCCCGAGGATTTCCAGCCGATCGGGGCCACCACCGTGATCAACACCGGCCGTCCGGGACTCCAGCTGATCTACGACTCCTACGGCATCCCGCACATCTACGGGCAGACGCGGGAGGACGTCGCGTTCGGCGCGGGGTGGGCCTCGGCACGCGATCGCAGCCTGCTGCTCGCGATCGGGCGCGGGCCGGCCCGGGTCGCCGTCGCCGACGTGCCGAACATCAACGCCTTCTCACTGGTGACCAGCGCGCAGCCGTTCACGCCGAGCGCCGAGGCCGAAGCGCTGGTGACGGCGCAGGTGGAGTTGCTGAAGAAAGAGTACCGCAAGGAGGGCGAGCAGATCGTCGCCGAGGCGCAGGCCTACGCCGACGGCATCAACGCGGCCGTCGCTCCGCAGCCCCCCTTCACGGTCAACGACGTCATCGCGGTGACGGCGTTCATCGGCTCGATCTTCGGAGCCGGCGGCGGCGGCGAAGCGGCCAACGCGGACCTGCTGGCCAAGCTCCAGCAGCAGCTGGGCGCCGACCAGGGCTACAAGGCCTGGTCCGACGTGATGCTGGCCGAGGATCCGGAGGCTCCCACCACGATCACGCGGCGCTTCAAGTACGGCCCGCTCACGGGCGGCCCGGTGAAGGGGTCGGTGATCCTCGACGCAGGGTCCATCCAGAGCATCGACCCGCGCCAGCCCGCCGCGCTGGCGGCCGCGGCGCCGGCCCGGCTGCGAGCGTCGAACTTCCTCATCGCCGACCCCTCGCGGTCGGCGTCAGGGAATTCGCTCGCGGTGATGGGCCCGCAACTCGGCTACTACTACCCGGAGATCGTGCAGCAGATGGACCTCCACGGCCCGGATTACACCGCGCAAGGCATCGCCGTGCCGGGCCTCGCCATGTACCTGCTGATCGGGCGCACGCCCGACTACGCGTGGAGCCTGACGTCGGCAGGGCACGACGTGCGTGACGTGTACGCGGAGGAGCTGTGCGAGCCGAACGGCGCGGCGCCCACCCGCGCCTCGGCCCACTACGTCTTCAAGGGACAGTGCCGGCCGTTCACCAGCTTCAACGCCGGGGTGCTCGGGACCACGCCGCTCGTCTACAACGTGTCGGAACACGGCTCCGTGTTCGCGACGGCCACCATTGGCGGGAAGCCCTATGCCCTCTCGCGACGCCGCTCCACATTCGGGCGCGACGGCCTCAACCTGGTGGCGCTCAAGCGCATGACGGAAGGGCAGGCGAGAACGCCGGGGCGTTTCTGGAAGACGGCGAACCAGTTCGGCTTCACCTTCAACTGGGGCTGGGTCTCACGCACTCGGAAGACGGCCTACTTCTCCTCCGGCTACCTCCCCCGCCGCCCGCGCGGGCTGGACCGCAGATTGCCCACGCTGGGCAACGGGATCTTTCGAGTGGAAGCGATTCCTCGGCAAGAGCAAGCATCCGCATGCCGTATCCGGGCCCGGCGGCCTGCTCCTCAACTGGAACAACCAGTCCGCTCCGGGCTTCATGCACGGCGACGACGAACCGTACGGCTCGGTGCAGCGAGTGGAGAACTTCGACCAATGGCCGACGCAGCCCGAGCTCACGGACGTCGTCGGGATCATGAACCGTGCCGCCACCGAAGACGTGCGATCCCCCGTCTGGCCCATCGTGAGTCGCGTCCTGCGCAGCCCCGGCCCGGCGCCCGACCCACGTGATCAGGAGATCCTCGACCTGGTCGACGACTGGGTCGGCCGCGACGCTCCGCGCCTCGACGCCGACAACGACACCTTCTACGACGAAGCCGGGCCGGTGATCATGGACGCGATCTGGCGCCCGATCGCGAACGCGGTGATGGCGCCGGTGTTCGGCCCTCTCGTCGGCGACCTGGACAACGTCCGCAACCTCGACGGCCTGGAGGGCGAGTCCTACGTCGACAAGGACCTCCGCACCCTGCTGGGCGATCCCGTGGTCGGGCCCTTCAACCTTTCCTACTGCGGCGGCGGCGACCTCGCGGCCTGCCGCGACTCGCTCTGGCAGGCGATCCACGACGCTGCCGACGCCACCGCCGCGCAGCTGGGCGAGATGGAGCCGTCGCTGTGGCGGCGGACCGCGGCCACCACGGGATTCGTTCCGGGGCTCCTTCCCAACCGGTTCCCGTCCACGAACCGCCCGACGTTCCAGCAGGTCCTCGAGTTCGACTCGCAGGGCTGACGTCATTCCGCGCGATTCCGCCGTCGCGGTCGATCCGGCACGCCCGGGTCGGCCGCGACGCGGCGGCGGTCCCCCGGGGGTTCTTGACGCGGCACCCCGGGAAGCGAAACAAAGGCGAATATGCCTGGGGCCGCCGACTACGTCGAGCTGCGCTGCCGCAGCGCCTTCAGCTTCCTCCGTGGCGCCTCGGCGCCGGAAGACCTGGTCGAGCGGGCGGCCGCAATTGGACACGACGCGCTGGCGCTCGGCGACCGCCACGGGGTCTACGGCGCCCCGCGCTTCTTCACCGCCGCGCGCCGTGCCGGCGTGCGGGCGCTGGTGGGGGCGGAGGTGGTGGTCGAGGACGCCGGCGCGCTCTGGCTCCTGGTCGAGAACCGCATCGGCTACTCGAACCTCTGCCGCCTCCTCACCGCCGCCGCCGTGGACCGCCCGAAGGGCGAGGCGCAGGCGACCTGGGAGCAGATCGAGGAGCACGCGGCGGGACTACACTGCCTCGCCGGCGGCGCGGAGGGACCGCTGGCGGGCTCCGGCGCCGACGCCGCCGCACATCTCGACCGGCTTCAGGGTCTCTTCGCCGACCGCCTGGCGGTGGACGTCCATCGCCACCTCGAGCGTGACGGCGAGCGACTGGCGCGCCGGCTGACCGACCTGGCCGCCGCGCACGGCGTGCCGGTCGTCGCCACCAACGACGTCCGCCACGCCACGCCCGACCGCCGCTCGCTGCTCGACGTCCTCACCGCCGTCCGGCACGGCACCACGCTCGACCGCGCCGGCCGCCAGCTACCGGCGAACGCCGAGCGGCATCTGAAGTCACCCGCCGAGATGGCGGCGCTCTTCGCCGACTGGCCCGAGGCCGTGCGGCAGAGCCGCCGCATCGCCGAGCGCTGCGCCTTCACGCTCGCCGATCTCCCCTACCGGTTCCCGGACTTCCCGCTGCCGCCGGGCGAGACGCCGATCGGCCATCTGCGCGCGCTCACCGATCGCGGCGCGCGCGGACGCTGGGGCAGGATCACGCCGCGCATCCGCGCCCAGCTCGATCACGAGCTCACGCTCATCGGGAAGCTCGACCTGGCCGGCTACTTCCTGATCGTCTGGGATCTCGTCCGCTTCGCCCGCGAGCAGCACATCCTGTGTCAGGGGCGCGGCTCGGCCGCCAACAGTGCGGTGTGTTACGCGCTCGGCATCACGGCGGTCGACGCCGTCGCCATGGACCTGCTGTTCGAGCGCTTCCTCTCGGAAGAGCGCGGCGAGTGGCCGGACATCGATCTCGACCTGCCGTCGGGCGACCAGCGGGAGGCGGTCATCCAGTACGTCTACCGGCGCTACGGCGCGCGCGGCGCCGGCATGACGGCGACCGTGATCAGCTATCGCACCCGCAGCGCGGTGCGCGAGGTGGGAAAAGCGCTCGGCCTGTCGCTCCAACAGGTGGACCGCTTGGCCAAACTGCTGCGCGCACACGGCTGGTCCGATCACCACGACGAGCTGCGCGCGCAGTTGCGCGCCGGCGGCGTCGACCCCACGGCGCCGCGCATCGCGTTGCTGGTCGAGCTGGTGCAACAGCTCCAGGGTCTGCCGCGGCATCTGGGCCAGCATACCGGCGGCATGGTGATCGCCGCCGGCCGCCTCGACGACGTCGTCCCGCTCGAGCCCGCGTCCATGCCCGGACGCACCGTCATCCAATGGGACAAGGACGACTGCGCCGACCTGGGTCTCATCAAGGTCGACCTGCTGGGGTTGGGCATGCTGCGCGCCATCGAGGAGGCGATCCCCCTGGTGCGGGACCACGACGGCGTCGATCTCGACCTGGCCCATCTGCCGCCCGACGACCCACGCACGTATGCGATGCTCCAGCGGGCCGACACCGTCGGGGTCTTCCAGGTGGAGAGCCGCGCCCAGATGGCGACGCTGCCACGCATGCGACCCGAACGCTTCTACGACCTCGTCGTCGAGGTGGCGATCATCCGCCCCGGGCCGATCGTGGGAAAGATGGTGCATCCCTACCTCCGCCGCCGCGCCGGCCGTGAGCCGGTGACCTACGCACACCCGGCGCTCGAGCCCATTCTGGCGCGCACCCTGGGCGTCCCGCTCTTCCAGGAACAACTGCTGCGCATGGCGATGGCCGTCGCCGGGTTCACCGCGGGCGAGGCCGAGGAACTGCGCCGGGCGATGGGCTTCAAGCGTTCGGTCGCGCGCATGCGCACCATCGAGGACCGGCTGCGCGCCGGCATGGCGGCGCGCGGCATCGCCGGCCGGGTGCAGGACGACATCGTCGCGTCGATCACGTCATTCGCGCTGTACGGTTTCCCGGAGTCGCACGCGGCCAGCTTCGCGCTGATTGCGTACGCGTCCGCATACCTGAAGGCGCACCACCCCGCCGCCTTCACGTGCGGGCTGCTGAACGCCTATCCCATGGGCTTCTACCATCCGGCCACCCTGGTGCAGGACGCGCAGCGCCACGGCGTCCGTTTTCTGCCCGCCGACGTCACGCGCTCCGCGTGGTCGTGCACCATCGAGGCCACCGCGCAAGGCAATGCGGTGCGCATCGGGCTGCGCTACGTGGCCGGGCTACGGCGCGAGGCGGCCGAGCGGCTCGTCGCCGCGCGCCCGTTCGAGTCGGTGGCGCAGGCGGCGCAGCGGGGCGGCCTGCGGCGCGACGAGCTCGACGCCCTGGCGCATGCGGGCGCGCTGGCGGCGTTCGGCCTCGCGCGGCGTGACGCGCTCTGGCAGGCCGCCGCCGTCGAGCGCGACGCCACGAGCCTGCTGGCCCACGTCCGCCCGCCTGCCGTGCCGTCGCCGCTGCCGGAGATGACCGCCTGGGAGGAGACCGCGGCCGACTACACCGCCACGGGTCTCACCGTCGGGCCGCACATCATGACCTACCTGCGTCCCGCGCTGGCGGCGCGCGGCGTCCTCGCCACGACCGACCTGCCGCGCATGCGCGACGGCGCGGCGGTACGCGTCGCCGGTCACGTCATCGTCCGGCAGCGGCCCGGCACGGCCAAGGGGATGTGCTTCCTCACGCTGGAGGACGAGACGGGCACGGCGAACGCGTTTCTGACGCCGCCGCTCTTCCAGCGTTGGCGTCTCCTGCTGAACACATCGCCCCTGATCGAGGTGCAGGGATTGCTCGAGCACCGCGACGGGGTGACCCACGTGCGGGCGCTGCGTCTGGCGCGGCTCGCCGCCCCCGAACGCATGCCGGCGGGGCACGACTACGCGTGATCCCGCGGGCAGCCACCGCGACGGCCTGCTACGCCTTCAGGCGAGCCACCTGGGCGCGCAGCGCGTCCTTCGCGCCACCGAGCTTCGGCGTGCCGTGGGCGGAGACGAGGTTGTCGAAGTCGAGCGAGAGGATCCGCTCGAAATCGGCCGCGAGGCTCCCGCCGGGCGGCGTGACGGCCTTCAACCAGATCGGTCCGATGACGCACGGCGCGAAGAAACCCATCGGGAACATGACGATTCTCGCGAGCAACGAGAGCCGATCGTCCCTCTCGTAGTGTTGCACGCTGTCGCACGTGACGAGCAGTCGATGCTCGGGCAGGCACACGACGCATTCGGGAAGCGTGGCCTGCTCGAAGACGACCGCCCGGGCGCCGGGGATCGGCAGCGGGCCGCCGGCGGTGATCGCGTGAGCGAGGGGGGGCGTGGGGTAGGTGTACTCGCCAGGCACGCCCCAGAGCGCGGCTCCGAGCTCATGAACGTAGTAGGCGTCGTCGCGGCCGTGATAGGTGCCGAGTCGGAGCACGTGCTTGACCGGCCCGAGCGCGAGGAGCTCGGCCTCGCCAGCCGCGCTCAAGCGGACGGGGTTGAGCGCCACGAGACCATCGGCGCCGCGCACGACCACCATGTTGCGGCTGAACGTGATCGGCGGCCGGCGCATCCTGATCGTGCTCGGCGCGAACCAGACACCCGGAAAGATCTGTCGCAGCGACGCATGCGGGAGCGGGAGGGGATACTCGGCCATGGTGCGACCATACGATCGACTGGCGGCGCTTGGAAGCCGCACCATGAACGACGCGGCAAGGAATTTTCGTTGACGACGAGCGCGGGATACGTCTATCTTCCAGACCTCTGCCTCATCATCCATCCGAGTTCTCAGAAGGAGGGACGGTCATGCGCAGCACGACGTTCGTGGGAGTCCTGGCGGGCGGCGCCTGTCTGGCGATCGCGACGACGGCCCTGGCGGGGGACAAATCGCAGTCCACGCTGGTGAACCCGGTCGTGGTGACCGGGGTGGGGGTGCCGGCGCTGGTACCCCCCATCGGCGCCGCCTGGACCAACGGCTCCAGCAAGGGCAAGACCAAGGGCGACGACAAGTGCAAGGTGCAGCTGCAGCTGAGCGGCCTGGCCCTGCCCGACAGCGATCAGACCTCGGGGACGGGGGACGAGGTCATCTGCACCGCCGACTCCAACATCTCGCTGGGGTATGCCGCCCCCATCAGCACCACGGCCGTGCTCCGCGGGGAAATCAAGTCCGGCAAGGTCAAGATCAAGGCCGACCTCGCCGCCGAGGGGACCGGCTGCGTGCCGGCGAAGAAGGGCGGACCCGGGCTCGCGCAGTACGATGGCCGGATCACCTGCTACGAAGCGGACCCAGGCTACCCCGCCCCCCCGCTTCCCTTCACGAGCGATCCAACCCAGGGCGTCTACCCGCTCGGGTTCGCGCCGCGGCCGGCTTCGGCGATGATCGCGACACAAGGCCTGAACTTCGCGCCGTGAGCGCCGTCTGATCGCCGCCCGCCGGGCGCCCGGTCATCGGGCGCCCGGCGGGGGCGGCAGCTCGCCAGGAGGCCTGCTCCCGCCCCAGCGGTCGAGCGCCTCCCGCGCCCCGCCCACGTCGCGAGCCGCGAGACGGCGGAGCGCATCGTACCCGTACTCGGCGAGCTCCGGCTGACCGTCGAGCGCCGCGAGGGCCGGGACGGCACGGGCATCGCCGACGAGCCCCAGCGCGTAGACTGCCTGCAGGCGCAACAGCGGCGGCGCGTCGCCGCGCACCGCATGCTCGAGAGCGTCGCGCCCGCCGGGATCGCCCACGTCGCTGGCCAGCAGCGCGGCGCGCAGCGCGGCCCCACGATCATCGCCGGACAGCGAACGCGGCGCGCGGGCACGGATCGCCGAGCGCACCTCGTCGGCGCGCGCCCGATCGCCGCCGGCCAGTATCTGCACCACCGCCGCGCGGGCTGCGATACCATTCGCCAGCGGCTCGTCTTCGATGGCGAGCGTCACCAGGCGCGCCAGCGCCGCGGGCGAGCTGCACAGCGCGGCGCACGCCCCCGCGCCTGCGAGTCGGACGGACGGCGCCGGATCCGCGAGCGCCGCCTCGACGACGGCCCTGGCCCCTTCGGATTCTCCCTCGGTTCCCAGCCCACGGATCGCCGTGCCGCGCACCTCCGGATCGCCGTCACGGGCCGCGACCCCCACCAATGCCGCACGCGCGTCGGGGTGGTCGATGTGTCCCAGGACTTCTACGACACCGATCCGGACGGGCGGGGGCTCGCGCCGAAGCGCCCGCGCGAGCGCCGGGACCACATCCGGCCCCAGCGCGACCAGCCGATCGGCCGCGGGCTCGCTCGTCTCCAGGTCTGCATTGCCGAGCGCGCGAATGTCGGCACCAACGTCCCGCTCCACGCGGTACTCGCCGGACGACCCCCCGCACCCCGGCAGATCGGCGACGACGACCGCACACAGGATGCCAACCGCACCCATCACCCCCCGTCGTCGGCGGCACGAGCGGTCGATCGCCGTCCGACGCGCGTCGTCGCGCCCCGTCACGGCGGTGCGTTGGGCAGATCAAGCTCCCAATACAGGAAGTTCGTGGTCTGATCGAGTATCTCGGTGCGATGTTGCCCATACGGCACATGCCCGGCGCCGGCCCACGACGTAAGGAAGGAATCGAGGCCCGCGGCGAGGGCCGCGCCGTTGGTGCCTACGGCCCATTGATAGGGCACGATCACGTCCGCCGTGCCATGGAACAGGAGAGTCGGCGCGTCGCCCGCATCGATCGTGGTCAGCAGATTCGCGCCCGAGAGAGACACCGCGGCGCCGACGCCCGCCGTGGGATCCTCGCTGGTGCGGAAGCCCACGTTGAGTGCGGTGATCGCGCCGGCGCTCGAGCCGCCGATGGCGATGCGGGTCGGATCGATCGCGTAGGTCGTCGCGTTGGTGCGCAGGAAGCGCACCGCGGCCTGGGCATCCTCCAGCGCCTCCTGGATCGCCGCAACGCATGTCGAGGTCGGCGCCGAGGCGGAGCATCCCCCGGGTTCGAGGCGGTAGTTGATCGAGGCGTTCACGTAGCCCTTCCTGGAAAACACGTTCGCCTGGTCGACCAGTTCCGCCGAGGTCTTGTCGCCCGAGGAGAACGAGCCGCCGTGGACCCAGACGATTGCGGGCCGCGCCGTCGCCGCGTCCCCGGCGGGCTCATAGAGATCGAGACGCAGCGTGACCGTTTGCCCCGACAGGTTCATCGCACTGCCGTAGGTGACGTTGCTGGTCGTGCTCACCGTGGCGAACACCGGATCGCGATAGCGCATCGGCGCAGGCCCGGGCGGGGGGATGAACGGCAGCCCGAGGGTGGTCGTCGTGGTGGTCGGGGCGCAGGAACCCTCGGCGGTCGGCTTCGTCACCTTGAAGAGACTGGCGCCCTTGTTGATCACCTGGCCGGTCGCGAACTGGACGCCGTAC
Source organism: uncultured delta proteobacterium (assembly GCA_963851365.1). Lineage (GTDB taxonomy): Bacteria > Desulfobacterota > Binatia > DP-6 > DP-6 > CAVQLX01. The sequence continues at coordinate 459,472 of CAWKPA010000010.1, forward strand.
CCGTCTCCCCCTGCGATGGCGAGAAACGCGCACCCCGCCGAGCCGGGATTCGGCGGCACGACGTCGACCGTCCCACCCTTGCCGTCGATCACGATCTTGATCTGGAACGTCCCCCCCTTGAGCCTGACCTGCGCGCTCTTCACGGGGCCATTCTCGCCCTTCGAATCTCTGTACTTGAAGCCCTTGACCGCATCGCCCGTCCAGAACGGCTTCAGTTTCGTGGCGCTCAGGCCGGCCGGCAGCGTGAACGTCTGGCTGCTCGGCATGCCACCGTTGCCGGTGATCGTGACGGTCGCCCCGCCGGTGGTCGGATCGCCGACCAGCGTGTCGTCGCTCGCGGTCTCTTTCGCCTTGACGGTGATCCGGCGTCTGGCGGGCGTGCCGCCGTCCTGGATGATCAGCGTGCTTCCCCGGACGGTCTGCTCGGCCGCCTGGGCGGCGGAAGCGATCGGCAGGACGAGCAACGCCAGAGCCAGCAGGCCGTATGTCATCGATCCCCCCTCGCGCGCGGGTATCGCGCCGCGGCGGGCGGAGACTACCATCCGGCGCGCCAGGCGGGTCAAGGGCGACCTGGTGCTCAGGTGGCGAGATCGCGAGCGGCCCCTGCGAGCTGCCCGCAGGCCCCGCCCACGTCGCGGCCGCGCGGCTGCCGCACCAACGTGACGACCCCGAGGGCCGAGAGCCGCCCGACGAACGCGGCGACGCGCGCCGGACGCGGCGGCCGCAGACCCGGGGTGGGTCCCGGATTCGCCGGGATGACGTTCACCCGACAGCGCACCCCGGCGACGTATTCCGCCAGGATTTCCGCGTCCCGCGGCGCGTCGTTGTAGCCGTCGAACAGGACGTACTCGAAGAACACACGCCGGCGGGGAGGAAGCGCGTCCACGATCGCCCGCTTCAGCGCGGCCATGGGAAAGCGCGCGGTGATGGGCATGATCGGCAGCCGCCGCGCGTCGTCCGGCGCGTTCAGGCTGACGGCGAGCTGCGCTCGCGTGCCGCGGAAGAACGCCGCGATCCGGTCCGCCACGCCGACGGTGCTCACGGTCACGCGTGACGGCGCGAAGCGGAAGGTCCGGGCATCGGTGAGCAGCGCGATCGCGCGCAGCACGGCCGGGAGATTGTCGAACGGCTCGCCCATGCCCATGAACACCAGGTTCCGTAGCGGCGCCCGCACGGCGCCGCTCGTCTCCTCGTCGAGCACCGCCTGCGCGAGGCGCGCCTGATCCACGATCTCGGCGGCCGTGAGTTGGCGCACCAGACCCAGGCGACCGGTCTCGCAGAAGACGCAGGCTCGCGCGCACCCGACCTGGCTCGAGAGGCACAAGGTCGTGCGCGTGGCGCCGGGGATGAGAACCGATTCGACGAGCCCCCCGTCGCGGGTGCGCAGGGCGAGTCGGAGCGTGCCATCGGCCGCCGGGACGCGCGCGCGGAGCACGAGCGACGGGGTCGGGTCGAACGCCAACAGGGTCGCGTGCGCCCAGGCGCCGATGCCCAGTCCGGTGAGGATCTCGGCGTCCCACTGCACGGCCCGCGCGTGGCGCCGTGCGCCGAACACATGGTGCAGCGCCCTGCCGGCCGCCGCGCGCGCCGCCGAGGGTGATCCCCCCGCCTGCCGCAGCAGCGCGGTCAGGGAGTCGGCGTCATGGTCGGCGAGCACACCATCTCTCAGCGGGGCCGCAGCAGCGCCACCGTGTCCGAACAAGCTGTCATCCGGGGTCGTTCGATCGTGTCACATCGGCCGGCGGGGCGGAAGGCGGCGCGCGGCGGGCGGCCGCGGAGACGGGCGCCGGGAACGCGCCGCGCGTTGCCAGGCGGACGCCGCAGGACTATGCAGCCGCGATGCGTCCAGCACTCCGCCTCGCCGTCCTGCTCGCGGGAGCGGGCTTCGCACTCCAGGCCCTTGCCTGGATCGCGGCCCCCGCTCGCGCCGCCGCCGGACTCGGAATGCCGCTGCTCGACGGCGTCGGCCGCAGCACCCAGGTCGGCGACTTCGCGGCGTTCTTCCTGACCGCCGGGGTCACGATCCTGCTCGGCTGCCGTCCCGGGCGCGAGCGGTTGCTGTTCGTGCCCGCCGGACTTCTCACCGCCGCGGCGGTGGGCCGAACGCTCGCCTGGGCGCTGCACGGGGCCGCCTTCGCCTGGTGGTTCATCGCCATCGAGCTGGTGGTGGCGACGCTGCTGCTCGCGGCCGCGACGTCGCCTCGACCCACGAACCCTTTGCCGCTTTGACGCGACGACGCAGGAGGGCGCATGCCTACGCCGACCGAACGACTCGCGCAGCTGATCCAGGATTTCCTGACGCAAGACCCAGCCGTGAAGATCGCCGAGCTGTACCTCGGCGGACTCTGACGAAGAACCGGTCGACCTTGACCGCCCGGACCGGACCATACTAGACGCCGCGGTCGTGGGACGGCGGGCCCGACGGCACGCGCCGGCCGCGGAGTCGCCCCGCGGGCGCCGCGGCCGCGCCACTTCCCGGTGGGCCTCCGGGCTCGCGATGCTGGGCCTCCTGTCCCTGGCGGGCTGCACGACGTACCACTCGGGCGCCCTCGAGGTCGCTCGCATGAAGCCGAAGGTGGAGCTGTCCGGGGAGAACTTCCGCCTGGTGCGCCGGGTCACCGGCGAGGCCACGACCCCGTTCCTCCTCTGGATCGACATCCCGGATGCGATACAGCGGGCGGTGTTTTCCAACCTCGTGAACCCGCTCCCGGTGCTCACGATCGCTCTGGACGACCCCCGGCTCAGGCAACGGGCCATGGCGGACCTGCACCGCCAGCACGACCTCCGAGGCAAGCCGCAACTGCTGAACAACGTGGTCGAAGAATGGAGCGTCGCCAACTACTTTGGCCTGTACGCCGTGGTGCGTGTCAGCATCTCCGCGGATGTCATCGAGTTCACACGGAGGCCGGGCACGTGATCCGCGTGCGCCCGGCGCTGCGGCGCATCGCGCGACGGGCAACGGCGTTCGCCTTCGCGGCGACCCTGTTCGGCGCCGGCGGATGCGCGGTTCGAACCGCGAGCCGCTCGCCTTGGGATGCCGAAACCGAGATCATCCTGCGCAGCCCGAACTTCGAAACCGCCGTCGTGCACGCGGTGGGTACCGCGAGCTGTGACTACGTCCTCTTCATGGTCCCCCTCTGCGCGAACCAGAGCATCGCCACCCGGGCGTGGAACGACATGACCCGGCAGGCGAACGTGGACGGACAGGCGGCGCAGTACGTGAACATCACCGTCGACGACGTCGTCCGCTGGAACGCGCTCGGGCTGTGGTTCCGGCAGGTCTATGCGGTGTCCGCCGACGTGATCGTCTACCACGACGTCCGGCCCGAACCGGGCCCATCGGCATCGCCGGCGGCTCGACGTCGGCCCGGGGGGCCGCGTGTCGGCCGAGCCCGCGACCGGGCGACTGGCGCGCCGCACGAGAGGTAGCCATGCTGGGCGCCATGCCCTCGTACGGACGCATCGATCCCACCTACGCCGCGCACCTGGCCTCCTGCCCCGAAGAGCAGGACGGCCCGATCTTCATGGTCAACTTCATGAAGTACCGCGCCCGCGCCACGTACGACGCCGGCGGCGACCGCGGCATGACGGGTCGGGAGGCAGACGACCAGTATGCGCCCCTCGACATCCTGGCGGACATCGGCGCCCTGGTGGTCTTTTTCGGTGATGTCGAGCCCGCCGGAGACTGGGATCGTGTCGGCATCGTCCGCTACCCGACGCGCCGGTCCTTCATCGCCATGCAGAGCCGCGGCGACTTCCAGGCCCGGCACGTCCACAAGGCCGCCGGGATGGAGCGGACGATCGTCTGTGGGGCCCTGCCGACCGGCGTCCGGGCACCGGCCGCCGCCGGGCCCCGGGTGCTGTTCGAGCTGACGGCGGACGGCACGCCACTCGCGCGCGCGGATGCCGGCCGCCTGCGGGTCGAAGGCACCATACTGGGTGACGGGCGGCGTTTCGCGATGCTCGGCGTGTCGTGGGTGGCGGACGACGTCGTGGCGCCCGCGGCCGCGGCCGACCGGGTGGTGGCCGTCGTGCGTCCGTCCATCGACCGCTTGGCCACGGAGCTCGGAACGACCGCGCCGACGACCTGCTGACCTGGCGGACCCCCGCGCTGGCGGCCCCGCGCCGCCGGCGGTTGATCGCCCCGGATCCCCATGCCAGATCGACCCGCCGGTGCTGATCGACGGAGAGCAGCTGGCGCGCGACGGTGGCGCGCGCGACGGGCTCGAGGCGGACATCTGCGTCGTCGGCGCCGGCGCGGCGGGCATCACGTTGGCGCACCGCCTGCGCGGCGCCGGCCGATCCGTGCTCCTGCTGGAGGCCGGCGGCCTCGAGTTCCGGCCCGCGGATGCCGCCCGCTATCGCGGCGCCGTGTCCGGCAACCTGGCGGACCCGGCGTACCTGCACCGGACCCGCTTGGGCTTCTTCGGCGGCACGACGAACCACTGGAGCGGACACTGCCGGCCGCTCGATCCCTTCGACCTGCAGGCGCGCCCGTGGCTGGACGCCCCGGCCTGGCCCCTCGCCTGGGCGGAGCTGGCCCCGTGGTACCGCGACGCGGCGGATTACTGTCAGGTGGACCGCTTCACGTTCGACGACGCGGCACGATTGACCCGGCTCGAGCCGCCGCAGACCGCGCTCGCCGGCGCGCTCCTGCGGCCGAAATTCTTCCACCGCAGCGCGGTGCGGTTCGGTCAGACGTACCGTGCGGACCTCGCCGAGGCCGCGTCGGTGCGGGTCGTGACCGATTGCGTCCTCCGCTCCGTACGCCTGCGCGATCGTCGCGTTTCGGCGCTGGGCGCGGTGCTGCCCGGAGGGCGCGAGCTGGCAGTGCGGGCGGGCGTGGTCGTCCTGGCGATGGGGGCGATCGAGAACGCCCGGCTGCTGCTCGCGAACCGGGAGGACCGCCCCACCGGCATCGGCAACGAGTCGGACGCGGTCGGCCGGTACTTCATGGACCACCCGTGGGGCCTGGCGGGCTATCTCGTCTCGCCGCTCGCCCCGACACGCTTCGCCGCCTTCACCCTCGAGGGCGACGAGGGCGCGGGACGACCCGGCCGCCCCGCCAAGGTGGTGCTCGGGCCGAGCGACGACACCCAACGGCGGCAGCAGATCGGCAACTTCTACGTCATGGGAAACGCGCTGCCAGACGCGGAGCCGATCGCGGCGCACCTCGAACGGCTGGGCACCGGGTATCTCGATCCCGAGCCGCTGTGCACCGTGTCCGGCGGGGATCGCTCGTGGGAGGCGTTGTACGTCAGCCTGGAGATGGCCCCGCGCGCGGCGAACCGCGTCACCCTCCTCGACGAGCGCGACGCGCTCGGGCTGCCGCGCGCGCACCTCACGGTGAGCACGGGTACGCTCGACGACCGGACGCTCGACCGCGCCGTCCGGCTGGTCGCGCGCGAAGCGGGACGGCGGCGAGCGGGGCGCGTCGTCACCGTGGCGGCGCCGCTGCCCGAGTGGGGCACGCGGCAGGTGGCGTCGCATCACCTCGGCACCTGCCGGATGGGCGACGACCCGGCCTCCAGCGTGGCCGATCGCACCGGTCGCCTGCATTCCGTGGACAATCTCTACGTCGCGGGATCGGCCCTCTTTCCGAGCGGCGGCGCCAGCAACCCGACGCTGACCATCGTGGCGCTCGCGGCGCGGCTCGCGCACCACCTCGCCGAGCGGTCGCATGGCTGAGCGGCGCCACCCGTCGCGCCGGGCGGTGCTCGCCGCCGGGCTGCGTGGCTCGGCCCTGCTGCCCTTCGTGCTGGCCACCCCCCGCGCGGTTGCGACGGCGCCGGGGCCGCGTCCCGCGGCGCCGGATGCCGGATTGCTGGCGATCGGCCGGGCGGTGCGCCGCGAGCACCCGCATCTCGTGGACCGGGCTGGGCTGCCGGCCGCGGTGGCCGCGCGCCTGCGGGAGGGCGACGTCGTGGCGGCGCTGGTGGAGGCGGGGCCCGCGATCGGACGGGATTTCGACACCGACGAGCTGGTCGTGGTGCAGCGTCTCATCCTCTCGCGGACGGAGGCCGCGCTGTGTGCGCAGCTGGTCCGGCAGGAGGACGACCGGTAGGCGGCCTCCGCCGGAATCGGACCCCGCTTCGACTCCATGCCGCGCACTGCTAGAACAGGTCGCGGCCATGCTGCTCCGGCTCGCTCTGGCGCTCGTCTTTGCCGGCACGGCGCCGCTCGCCCGTGCCCAGGACGCCGCGCCGCTCGACCCCGCCGAGGTCGCGGCGCGGCACGGGTTCCGCGCCCACGATCTGGGCGTCCTGCTGTTCGATCCGGCCAGCGGTCGCGTGCTCGTCGAGCACCGTGCCGACGCTCCGTTCATCCCGGCCTCGACCGAGAAGGTGGGCACGGCGCTCGCCGCGCTCGATACGCTGGGGCCCGGGTTCCGCTTCACCACTACGCTCCACGCCACCGGCCCGGTGCGCGACGGCGTGCTCGACGGCGATCTCGTGCTGCGCGGCGGCGGCGACCCGACCCTCGACACCAACGCGCTGCGCACGCTGGTGGCGGGCCTGACCGGCGCGGGAGTCACGCGAGTCGACGGACGCTTCCGGGTCGACGACTCACTGTATCCCCGCGCCGCGGAGATCGACCCCGGGCAGCCGGAGGCGGCTACCTACAACCCGGCGGTCAGCGCCCTCTCCGTCAACTACAACCGCATCGAGCTGCGCTGGCGGCGGGAGGCGGCCGACCCGCGGCGCATCGTCGCCTCGATCCTGTCGCCGGCGGCCGGCGGCGAGCTCGCGGTGAGCGGTGTCGGCACGGACGTGCTCGACACCCCGTCCGCTCCGCGCATCGATTTCGTCTTCGCCGCCACGCCGAGTCCCCGCTGGCTGCTCTCGCCGGACCTGCCCGTGCGCGGCCGCGTCTTCCTGCCGGTCAAGACGGCGCCGGCGCTGTTGGCGGGCGAGCTCTTCACGACACTGGCGACACGCGCGGGCATCTCGCTGCCGGCGGCGCAAACCGACGTGCTGCCGGCGGATGCCCGCGAGATCGCCCGGGTCGAGAGCGCGCCGCTCGCCGACGTCATCGAGAAGATGCTCGACTACAGCAACAACCTGACGGCCGAGCTCGTCGGTTTGGCCACGTCTCGCGCCCTCACGGGCCAAGGGCTCGCGCTGTCGGCGTCGGCTGAACGGCTGACGCGCTGGTGGGAGGAGCAACTGCCCGGAACGTCGTTCCGGGGCTTCGTCGCCGCCAACCACTCCGGCCTGAGCGCGACCACGCGCACCACGCCCCGGCAACTCGGCGCCATCCTCCGCCACGGCCTGGTCGCGCCGGCAGCGATCCTGCCGGCGCTGCTCGAAGCGCATGATCCCGACGGCGGCGCCGGCGAACCGGCGGTACGCGCCAAGTCCGGGACGATGCACTACGCCGACGGCCTGGTCGGCCTGCTCCGCACCGCCGGCGACGAGGAGCGCGGCTTCGTGATCCTGCTCACCGACACGAGGAAACGCCGGGACCTCGACACCGGCCGCGATCTCCGCGTGGCAACGCCTCCGCCGGGCGCCCGGGAGTGGACGGCCCGCGCGAAGGCGTTGGAACGCGATCTCCTGCGGCAGTGGACGACGGGGGCGACCGTCGCGGCCGCGCCCGCACGCTGACGGCACTCGTCAGCGCGCGAAGGCCAGCGCCAGGCGATTCGCGCCGCTGATGATCAAGCTGATGCCGACCAGGAGCGCGACGATGCGCACCGAGTCCTGCGGCCAACCCGAGAAGATCAGGAAGGCCAGCAGCAGGGTGACGATGCCGTCGAAGAGCCACCAGCCCCAGCCCGGCAACGGGCGGAGCTGGAACGCCCCGAAGAGGGTGAACGCCCCCTTCACCAGGAACATCCACGCCAGCATGAGCGCCACGGCGAGCAGGCCCGGCCCCGGGTTCACCAGCATGTAGAAGCCCGTCAGGGCGTAGAGCGCGCCGATGAGGACCTTCCAGAGCCGGTTGTCCTCCGCGCTGTAGGCCGAGATCAGCTCGGCGATGCCGCCGAAGACGAGGCCCCACGCGACCCACAGCGTCGCGAAGAGCGCCGCTATGTACGGCGCCGCAAGCGCCTCCAGACCGACGAAGATCAACAGCAGCCCTGCCGCGATCGCCCATCCCCGCCGCGGCCGTGTCACCGCCACTTCACCAGGATTCGCCATGCGAGCCCTCCTCTTGACCCATGTAGAATGCCATTTCGCTGTTGAACGCAAGCGACCGTCATGCGGCGCATCGGCTCACAACGGCCAGAACACGGGCACCAGAAAAACCGCCACCAGGAAGAACCACGCCATGCAGAGCGACCCGAGCTTCCAGTAGTCACCGAACTGGTAGCCGGCCGGGGCCATCACCATCAGGTTCACGGGGGTCGCGACGGGCGTCAGGAACGCCGCCGCGGCGGCAATGTTGACGCTCATCAGCACCGCCCGGGGCGAGATACCGAGCTCGCGCGCCGCCGCCACCGCGATCGGGATGATGATGAGCGCGGTCGCCATGTTGCTGATCAGTTGGCCCAGCACGGCGGTCAACAGGAAGAGGCCCGCCAGCAACGCGTACGGTCCGGCGGCCCCGACCACGCCGATCAACCGGTCAGCCAGCAGCTGGGCGGCGCCGGTCTGGGTCATGGCCGTCGAGAGCGGTGTCATGGCGCCGACCAGGATCACCGTGGTCCAGTTGATCGAGCGGTAGGCCTGCTCGACCGTGACGACGCCCAGCAACACCAGCGCGCACGCCGCGAGGAGCCCTGCGATCACCGGCGGCAGCGCGCCGGTGGCCAGCGCCGCCACCATGCCGAGCAGCACGACGATGGCCACGGTCGACCCGGCCCCCAGCGACACGGCCTGGCGGCGAACCATCTCGGGGGAATCCACCACCACGACGTCCGGATCGGCGAGGTGCGTGTCGAGCGCCTTCCAGGTGCCCTGGAGCAGCAGCGTGTCACCGGCCGCCACCGGCTCGTGCGGTGGCAGGTCCTCCCCCCGCCGCTGCACCGCAAGCACGACCAGGTCCCCGCTGGGCGTGATCATGCCCGGGAACATCACCGTGTCGATCAAGCCGGAACGAGGCGGGATCACCACTTCGGCGAGCCCGGACGCGCGGTTGAAGAACGTCTCCGCGACGCCGTCGGCCGCGGCGTCCGCCCGCAACGCGAGCAGTCGGTCGGCAGCCAGGCGCGCGACCGCCTCCGCGTCGCCCCGCACGATGACCCGGTCGCCGGCAGCGAGCGGGCGGCCGTGCACGGGACGCCCGTCATCCCCGGACTGCACGGACACGAGTCTCAGCCCCGGCCAGGCGCCCAGCTCGAGGGCGTCGCGCGACGCCCCCACCCACGGCGAGCCGTCCCGGATCCGGAGCTCGGCCACGTCGCTGTCGAGCCGGTAGTGCTCGATCAACGTGCGAGCGTGTCGGCTCAGATCGACCGGCATCGTCTGGCCGCTGCGCCTCGGCAGCAGGCGATCGCCGACGAGCACCACGATGGCGACGATGCCCAGCAGCAACGGCACGCCCACCAGGGCGAACTCGAAGAAACCGAACGGCCCGACCCCGGCATCCGCCGCCGCCTCGGACACCAGCACGTTCACCGGCGTGCCCGTGAAGGCCAGCATCGACCCGGCGTGCGCCGCGAACACCAGCGGCATGAGGAGCTGGGACGCCGGCCGGCCGAGTCGCACCGCCATCACCACCACCACCGGCAGGAGCGCCGCCACCGCGCCGTTGACGCTGATCAGCGCCGTCAGGAACGCCACCAGCAGCATGACGAGCACCAGCTGCCGCGTCCGGCTCTCCCCCGCGCGCGCCACGAGCAGCTGCCCGGCCCAAGCCGTCACGCCCGTGGCGTCGAGGGCGCCGCTCACGACGAAGAGCGACGCGATGAAGATGACCGCGGGGTCGCCGAGCCCGCCCAGGGCCTGGTGCAGATCGAGCACACCGGTCGCCCAGAGCGCCAGGGCGGTCCCCAACGCGACCAGCACGACCGGCACGCGGTCCCAGACGAACAAGACGACGATGGCCGCGACGATCGCGAACGTGAGCGCAACGTCACTCACGGTGTCACCGGCTGGCGAGCCCCGCCCGCACGCGTCCGAGCAGCTCGGGATCGAGGACGCCGTTCACCACGAACTGCACACCGATGCACATGGTGAGGAATCCCATGATGCGGGTCAGGGCGTCCACGCCGACCGGCCCGACCAGCTGCACGCCGCGGCTGGCGAGGCGCAGCGTCGCGTAGGTCAGGCCGGCCATGGCCGCGATGCCGGCGATGATCGCGACGTACTCGAGCCAGGCGGTCGCGAGCGACGTGAAGCCGATGGTGACGGCGATCGAGCCGGGGCCGCTCAGCATCGGCATCGCGAGCGGCGAAAACGACACGTCGTCCGTGCGCCGCGCCGCCTTGCGTTCGCCGTGATCGGCCAGGATGTCCTGCTGGCGCGCGGCCAGCATCTCCATGCCGAGGCCGGTCAGGAGGATACCGCCCGCGATGCGCAGCCCCGGGATGGAGATGCCGAAGAAGCCCATGATGAACCGCCCGCCCACGAGGAAACTGACCAGGATGACCACCATGTACACGCAGCCCCGGCGCGCCTGCTCGCGGCGACGCTCCGGGCTGTGGCCCTCGGTCAGGGCGAGAAACGCCGGCGCGGCGGTCAGCGGGTCGACGATGGGCAGCAGGCCGACGAAGGTGCCGAGGAACAGCCCCCAGAGGTGGAAGAGATCGCTCATCGCCGATGCTGGGGGCGAACCCTAAGCGCGAAACGGCGCCTCTGGCAATCCCGCGGCGGCCGTTGTCGGCTTGCAACGAATATCCGACCCACCTAAAGGCCTGCAAACGGAGAAGGAGCGTACCCGATGAGCGCCGCGAAGCCGACCGTTCCGACCAAGACGTTCATGCAGCGGCTGCTGGACGCCGTCGAGGTGGCGGGCAACAAGGTGCCGCACCCTGCCGTCATCTTCCTGGCCTTGATCGGCATCGTCGTGGCGCTCTCCCACCTGCTGTACCTGATGGGGACCAGCGTCACCTACCAGGTGGTGAACCCGGACACCGACCAGGTGGAGCAGGCGACCAGCACCGCGCGCAGCCTGCTCACCGCCGACGGCGTCCGCTTCATGTTCACCTCGGTGGTGCAGAACTTCATGAGCTTCAACGCGGTCGGCGTCATCATCGTGGCCATGGTGGGCGTCGGCGTCGCGGAGGAATCGGGGCTGGTCAAGACGCTCATCAAGAAGCTCGTGCTGGTGTCCCCGCGGGCGGCGCTCACCTACATCCTGGTGTTCGTCGGCATCGTGTCGAGCATCGCCGCCGACGCCGGCTACCTGGTGCTGATCCCGCTCGCCGCGGCGGCGTTCATCAGCGTGGGACGCCATCCGCTCGCCGGCCTCGCCGCCTCCTTCGCCGGCGTCGCCGCGGCCTTCGGCGTCAACGTGCTGATCAAGCCGCTCGACGGCATCCTCACGGAGATCACCAACGACGCCATCCACCTGCTGAACCCGTCCATCTCCATCGACCTCGCGGCGAACTTCTGGTTCTCGGGCGGCCTCGGTGCTGCTCTTGACCGTCGTCATCGCGCTCATCACCGAACGCATCATCGAACCGCGGCTCGGTCCCTATCAGGGCGAGGCGCCGGTCGAAGAGGGGGCTGCGATGACCGACGCGGAAACGCGCGGGCTCCGCTGGGCCAACTGGGCGCTGCTCGCCACGCTGCTGCTGTTCGCCGTCCTGACGTTGCCGCCCGGCGCGCCCCTGCGGCATCCGGAGACCGGCGCCATCGTCGGCAACTCGCCGTTCATGAACGGCCTGATCGTCGTGATCGCCGCCCTCTTCCTGGCCATGGGCGCCGCCTACGGCTACGGCGCGGGCACGCTGCACGGCAGCACCGACGTGATCAACGCCATCGTGAAGACCATCGGCAGCCTCGCCGGCTTGATCTTCCTGCTCCTGATCATCAGTCAGTTCCTGGCCTACTTCAACTACTCCAACATGGCGACGCTCGCCGCGGTGAAGCTGGCCAACGTGCTCAAAAGCGCGAACCTGCCCCCGCTCCTGCTGCTGCTCGGGTTCGTCGTCGTCGTGCTCCTGCTCGATCTCATCATCACCGGCGCGATTCCGAAGTGGGCCATCTTCGCCCCCATCTTCGTGCCCCTCCTGATGAAGCTGAACGTCGCCCCGGAGGCCGTGCTGGCCGCGTACCGGGTCGGCGACTCCCCGGTGAACGCCATCAGCCCGCTGAACGCCTACTTCGCCATGATCGTGGCGTTCGCGCAGCGCTACCAGAAGGACGCGGGCGTGGGCACCGTGGTCGCGCTGATGCTCCCCTACGTCGCCATCATCGCCGTACTGTGGACGATCCTGCTGGCCCTTTGGTACCTCTTCGGCCTGCCCTGGGGGCTCGGCTGAGCCGCTTGCGTGCTCGCGCCACTGGCGGCATTCCCATCTGCACAGAACCGACAATCTCGAAGACCCTGGAGGACACGCTCATGGTGAAGAAGCTCGGTACGCTCGTGGTCTGCCTCTCGATGGCGTCCGCGTGCGTGTCCCAGTCCCAGTGGACGCCGACGGTCGACACGTACGGCAGCTCCCGCGCCCAGTTCGTCACACGCGACCAGCAGGAATGCCGGCAGCTCGCGATGCAGGTATCCGGCTCCACTGCCGGACAGACCGCGCAGGGCGCGATCGGCGGCGGGCTCCTCGGCGCGGCGGCCGGCGCCGCCATCGGCGCAGCCGCCGGCAATGCCGGCCGTGGCGCGGCGATCGGTGCGGCGACGGGCGGCGTTGGCGGCGGGGCGGTGCGGGGGGCGCAGTCGAACGCGGCGTTCCAGCGCGCCTTCAACCAGTGCATGCGCAACCGCGGCCACATGGTGCTGACGTGACGCCGACGAGCCGTTCGATCCTCCCGGCGGCGGCTCTGCTGCTCGCCGCCGCCGCGCCGGCGCATGCCGGCGGCAACGGAGTCGGCGACTCCCTGCGCGTCGTCGCCGAGGAGAACGTCCGCGCGTACGACGCAGAGGACATCGACGGCGTCCTGCGCACCATGCACACGCGGTCGCCGGAATACGACCGGACACGGAAGGCGCTGCCGGACCAGTTCCGCGCCATGGACCTCGCCGTCAAGCTGGTCGACTTCAAGTACATGGGGCACGACGACGAATTCGCGGTGGCGCGCGTCAAGACGCAGCTCGTCGGGCCCGCCGGGAGCGGGTTCCAGGACAACGTCACCGAGAGCGTCATGCTGTTTCACAAGGAAGGCAGCGTCTGGAAGCTCTGGAGCGACGATGTCCTGGGCGTCCGGCTCGCCCCGCCGCAGGGAGGCTGAGACCGATGCGCGCGTCCTGGCTCGCCCTGGCAGCACTTGCTGCGTGCGCGGCGTCCGCCGGCGCGGCCGAGAACTTTCTCGAGCGCGACGGCGGCGTCACCGCGGCGTACATGTACCCGTACAGCGACGGCGGCGAGGAATCGAGCGCGGAGGAAACCGACCCGCTCGACGTCTTCGTGCCCGACACCGAGCCCGACGAGCGCTGGGCCATGCCCGGGCCCTTCAGCCTGCTTGCCACGACCCCCGCGCGCCAGACCCTGATCGTGGGACCGTCCTACCGCAACCAGAAGTTCCGCACCGAGCTCGGCGGCGCCGTCGCCTACGTCAACAACATGTGGCCGCTGTTGCCGTTCCAGGCCAGCGTCGAAGGCACGTGGGTGCGCCTCAAGCGGCTCGACGAGGACCGCAATCGCCGGCGCGTGCGCGTCGCGACCAACGCGCAGTTCTGGCGTCGGCGGAGCCGGTGGGAGGGGACGGCCATGTCCTTCACCGGCTTCTTCCAGAACCAGAACGGCACGTTCCGGACCTGGGAGACCGGGTTGGCCCTCACCCAGGTGATCGGGAAGCGGCTGTCCCTCACCGCCAACGGCATCTGGCGGCGGCGCTACCTCGTCGGCGGCGACGTGCTCGACGCCGGGGTCGGATCCTTCGGCGCCTCGTACAACTTCGGGGCAGGCGTCCGTTTCGGTGGATTCTACGAACTCTACAACCGCGTGGACTTCACACCCGACTGGGGCATGTTCCTGGCCTACCAGTTCCTGCCCTGGGCGGAGTTCATCGTCGACGGCGGTAATTTCGAGTTCATTCGCCTGCGCTTGGTGCTGTCGTATGTCCTGGATCGCCCGTAGGCGCCTGCTCGCCGTCCATCTCCTTCTGCTCGCGCCGTCGCGCGGTCTCGCAGGCGACGGATTCCTCAACCGGGCCGCACCACTCGACGAGGCGATCCCGTACGGCACCACCCTCGACGAGCCGGCGCCGCCCGAGAACACTCCGCGGACGCGCCCGACGACGGCGGGAACCGATGCCCCCCACCCGAGCGACCGGGTGCACCCGCCGGCGCATCGCGTGCCAGCCACTCGACAGGAGACACCCGATGGGCCTCGATGAATCGACCTACGTCTCGACCGGGCACCTGCCCGCGCCGGACACGGTGCAGGCGCTGGTGACCGAGGCCTGGGAACGCTTCCGGTCGAACGACGACGGCGCGAACTCGACGGTCTACCCGGCGCTGGCCCGCGTGCCACGCGATCTGTTCGGCGTCTGCATCGTCGGCACCAGCGGCCGCGTGTACCCGGCCGGCGACGTCGAGCACCCGTTCACGATCATGAGCGTGTCCAAGCCGTTCGTCTTCGCCCTGGTGTGCGAGGCGCTGGGCATCGAGCAGGTGCGGCAGAAGGTGGGGGTGAACGCCACCGGCCTCGCCTTCAATTCGCTCGAGGGCGTCGAGCGGAATCCCGACGGCCGCACCAATCCGATGGTGAACTCCGGCGCCATTGCGACCACCAGCCTGGTGCCGGGCGCGACGCTCGACGACAAGTGGCGGTTCATCCACGATGGCCTGTCGCGCTTCGCGGGCCGCACCCTCCCGCTCAACGACGAGGTCTACGCCTCCGCGTCGGAGACCAACTTCCGCAACCAGAGCATCGCCCGCCTGCTGCAAAGCTACGGGCGGATCTACATGAATCCAGCCGACGCGGTGGACCTCTACACCAAGCAGTGCGCGCTCGACGTGAGCGCACGGATCTGGCGGTGATGGGCGCCACCCTGGCCGATGGCGGGATGAACCCGGTCACGAAGACGCGCGTGGTGGACGCGGGCGTCTGCCACTACGCGCTCGCCGTGATGGCCACCGCCGGTCTGTACGAGACCTCCGGCGACTGGCTCTTCGACATCGGCCTGCCCGGCAAGAGCGGCATTGGCGGCGGCATCGTCACGGTGTCGCCAGGCAAGGGTGGGCTCGGGACGTTCGCCCCGCCGCTCGACGCCGCGGGAAACAGCGTCAAGGGCCAGCTGGTGGCACGCTTCCTGTCCCAACGCCTGGGTATGGACCTCTTCGTCTCGCAACCGGAAGCCTGAGGGCCTGGAGATCACCATGACGACGACCACGACCACCGCCGCGGCGAACGCCGACACCCGAGAGCCCTGGACCCCGATGATCGCCATCGCGCTCGGGCAGGCGATCATGTCGTTCAACGTCGCCTCGCTGCCGGTCGCGATGGGCGGCATGGTGAAGAGCTTCCAGGTGCCCCCGACCACCGTCGCCACCGGCATCGTGATGTACTCGCTCGCCGTGGCCGGCTTCGTGATGCTCGGGGCCAAGCTCGTGCAGCGCTTCGGCTCGACCCAGGTGTTCCGCATCGTCGTGGCGGTCTTCGGCATCGGACAGATCCTGATGACCCTCAGCCCGAACGCCACCACGATGCTCACCGCGCAGTTGCTCATCGGACTCGCCGCCGCGGTGATCGTGCCGGCGCTCGTCGCCTTGATCGCCCACCACTACACGGGGCAGCAGCAGGCGACGGCGGTCGGCGCGCTCGGCTCCGCCCGCGCCGCCGCGGGGGTGCTCGCCTTCCTCGTCGGCGGCATGCTGGGCACCTTCATCGGCTGGCGGCCGGTGTTCGGCATCCTGGTCGGGGTGTCGGCGCTGGTCTTCTCGCTCAGCACGCGCCTCAAGCCGGACACGCCCCGCCCCGAGGTGAAGATCGACGTCGCGGGCGTGGTGCTGGCCGGCGCCGCCATCATCCTCATCACCATGGGGTTCAACAATCTGAACCGCTGGGGCCTGGGCACGGCTCGCCCCGGCGCCCCCTTCGACGTGTTCGGCCTGTCGCCGGCGCCCTTGATGATCGTGTTCGGCATCGTCCTGCTGCAGAGCTTCATCGCGTGGACGCGGCGGGTGCAGACCTCCGGCGGCACCCCGCTCCTCGACCTGCGGGTCATCACCTCGAACCGCGAGCGCGCCGCCATCATCACCATGTTCTCGGTGGTGGCGCTCGAGGCGATGCTGAACTTCTCGGTCCCGCTCTACATCCAGATCATCCAGGGCCGGACGCCGATCGCGACCGCGATCGCCATGCTGCCCTTCAACCTGACGGTGTTCTTCACCGCCATGCTGGTGGTCCGGCTCTTCCCGATCTTCTCGCCGCGGGTGATCGGCATGGCGGGCTTCGCGCTCTGCACCCTCGCCCTGCTGTGGCTCGCCTGGGTGATCCGCAACGACTGGGGCGCGCCCGTGGTGATGACCGGCCTGGTGCTGTTCGGGCTCGGCCAGGGCGCCCTGGTGACGCTGGTGTTCAACGTCCTCGTGAGCGCCGCGCCGAAGGAGCTCGCAGGCGACGTCGGCAGCCTGCGTGGCACCACCCAGAATCTCGCGGCCGGCGTCGGCACGGCGGTGGCGGGCGCGCTGCTGGTCGGACTCCTCGCCGGCAACGTCATGCGGGCGATCGCCGACCACCCGCAACTGCCGCCCGAGGTCCAGGCGCAGCTCGATCTCGACAACATCAATTTCGTGAGCAACGACGGACTCCGCACCATCATGGAACGGACGACCGCCTCGCCCGAGCAGGTCGCGGCGGCGGTGGCGGTGAACACGGAGGCGCGCCTCCGTGCGCTGAAGGTCGGCTTGCTCCTCATGGCCTGCCTCGCCCTGCTCACGATCCTGCCGGCGAGCCGACTGCCCGACTACCGGCCCGGCGAGATCCCGGACCCGCCACCCCAGCCACGGCGGCTGACCGACGAGCAGATCGACGCCGGCTTCGAGCACGACGTCGCCGGGGCGCGGGCGGCGCCATCATGAAGCGCATCCGCATCACGCACGACACCGCCTACCACTACCGCGAGCCGGTCACCTTCGGGCCCCATCGCGCGCTCATGCGTCCGCGCGAGGGGCACGACCTCCGCATCGCCGGCGGGCGGATCGAGATCGAGCCGACCGCCACCGTCCGCTGGCTGCGCGACGTCGAGGGCAACTCCGCCGCGCTGCTCACCTTCGCGGAGCCGGGGCGGAAGCTGCGGGTCATGGCCGAGATGGACGTCGACCTCTACGACGATCGCCCCATCGAGTGCCTCATCGACCCCGGCGCCCGGCTCTTCCCGTTCCAGTATGCCCCCGAGGAGCAGGTGGAGCTGGTGCCGTATCGGCTGCCGAGCTACCCCTACGACGGCCCTGCCCTGCAGCGCTGGCTGCAGGATCTCTACCGTCCCGGCCAGACCATCGAGACCTTCGCGCTGCTGCAGGCCCTCAACACCCGTATCTTCGAGGCGCTCCGCTATGCCGCGCGCGACGACCCGGGCGTGCAACTGCCGCATGAGACCCTCGCGCTGGGCAGCGGGTCGTGCCGCGACTATGCGGTCCTCATGATGGAAGCGGCGCGGCACTGGGGGTTCGGCGCGCGGTTCGTCACCGGCTACATCCAGATGGGCGAGGGCCAGCACGGCGCCACCCACGCCTGGACCGAGGTCTACCTGCCGGGGGCCGGGTGGCACGGCTTCGACCCGACCAACAACAAGCTGGCCGGAGCGGAACACATCTCGGTCGCCGTGGCCCGCGAGCAGCAGAAGGCAGCCCCGCTGGCCGGCAGCTGGTCGGGCCCGGCGAACGCCTTCGAGCGCATGGAAGTGTCGGTGCAAGTCGTCGCGCTGTGAGCCTCGGGACGCTCCTGCGCTACCGGCGCGACGATCTCGCCCACGACCTCCTCGCCGGGCTGACGGTCGCCGCCGTCGCCGTGCCGACCGGCATCGCGTACGCACGGCTCGCGGGGTTGAGCCCCGCCAGCGGGCTCGCCGCGAGCATTCTGCCGCTGGTGGCGTATGCACTGGTCGGCACCTCGCGCCACCTGGTGGTCGGGCCGAGCGCCGCGACGACGGCATTGATCGCGGCCGCCGTCGGCCCCCTCGCCGGCGGGGATCCTTCGGTCGCGCAGTCGCTGGCTGCCACGCTCGCCGGCCTGGTCGGGATCCTGTGCCTCGCCGCCAGCGTGCTCCGGCTGGGCGCGATCGCCGATTTCCTCTCGAAGCCGCTCCTGGTGGGCTTCATGCACGGCGTCGCCCTCTCGATCGTGCTCAGTCAGATCGGCGCGGTGTTCGGCGTCACGCTCGAGGCGGGCGGCATCGTCCCGCGGCTGTTCGAACTCGTCCAGGCGCTGCCCAGAACCCACGGGCCCACGCTCGCCGTCGGCCTCGGCACCGTCGCGGTGCTCTGGGCGTCGCCGCGCCTCCTGCCCCGGGTGCCCGCTCCGCTGGTCGCCATGCTCGCCACCAGCGCCGCCGTGTGGGCGCTCGGGCTGGAGGGTGCGGGCGTCGCGACCATCGGTCACGTCCAGGGGGGGACGCTCCCCCTGCGCCTGCCGACGGCCCCCCTGGACCTGCTGCCGCTCCTCCTCGCCGAAGCGGGCGGCATCGCGCTCGTGAGCTTCTCGAACATGATGATGGCCGCGCGCGCATTCGCCGCCCGGCATCGCTACGACGTCGACGCCGAGCGCGAGGTCGCCGCGCTCGGGGCCGCCAATGTCGCGGCGGCCCTCTCCCAGGGTTTCGTGGTGAGCGGCACCAATTCGCGCACCGCGATCGCCGACGCGGCCGGCGGCCGCACCCAACTCACCGGCCTCGTCTCGGCCGTCGCGGTGGCGCTGGTGCTCCTCCGGCTCACGGCGCCGCTCGCGTACGTCCCCATCGCCGCGCTGGCGGCGGTCCTGATTCACGCCGCCCTGTCGCTGGTCGACCTGCAGAGCCTCGCCACCATTCGACGGATCGACCCGTCGGAATTCTGGCTCTCGCTCGTGGCGACCATCGGCGTGGTCATCGTCGGGGCGATCGACGCGATCCTGTTGGTCGTCGTGCTGTCGCTCCTGCGCTTCATCCGCTTGATCGCACGGCCCGCCGTGTCGGTCCTCGCGCCGGGGCCGCCGGGATGTGCCGTGTTCCGCTTCGACGGCCCGATCGTCTTCTTCAGCGCTCCCCACTTCAAACGCGAAGCGCTCGCGGCCGCGGGGCGGGCCGGGGCCGCGTTGCGCTGGTTCGTGCTGGACATGGAGCCGGTGAACCTGGTCGACGCCACGGGCGTGCTCGCGATTCGCGACGTGCGCGATGCGCTCGACGCGCGCGGGGTCGGCGTCGGCCTGGCCGGTCGCCAGGACGAGTGGAGCGCGCGAGTCGCCACCGGCGACGCCCGCGAGGTGCTCGCCGGCATCCCCCTGTTCGCGGACCAGCGGGCGGCGACCGAGGCCTTTCGCGCCGCCTGCGCCGGCCTGCCGCCCGAGCCGGGCGGGGTCCCGACTTGACGCGCCTCGCGTGGGCGCGCAAACGCTTTCGCGGAGGTATTGGCATGAGCGGAACGACGGTGCGGCGCGTGTGCGGAGCGATGGGGTTGGCGATGGTAGTCGGGCTCGCCGCAGGGTGTGCCCGGGCCCGGGTCCGGAACCTCGAAGCGGATCGCGCGGCCACGCTGCCGCGGCCCGCGCGCGTGGTGGTGTTCGACTTCGAAACCGGCGCCAGCGACGTGCGCGTCGCCACCTCGCCCCGCCGGAGCGCCCGGCGGGCGGTGGGCCTCTCGGTGCCGGAATCCGACGTCCTGGCCGCCGCCATCGCCGACACGCTCGCCACCCGGACCGTCGAGGACGTCCAGGCCCTCGGCCTGCGCGCCGAGCGCGCGGCGGGCGCGGTGATCCCGGGTCCGGGCGACCTCGTGATCCAGGGCCAGTTCGTGCGCATCAACCAGGGATCGCCGGTGAAGCGCTTCGTGATCGGCCTCGGCGTCGGCGCCACCGAGGTCCGCACGCAGGTCGAAATGTTCCACGTGACGGAGAGCGGCTGGCGGCCGGTCAAGTTGTTCGACACGGTCGCGGAAGGGAAGCGGCTCCCCGGCGCGGGCTTCTTCGTGGCGGGCGGCGCCGTCGGCGGCACGGTGGCGACGGCGGCGGTCATCTCCTCGGGCGTCGGCGTGGTGCGGGAAGTGTTCGCGTCCATCGACGCCGACGCGCGCCGCACCGCCGAGCAGATCGCGGCGCAGGTGGGCGAACTGAAGACGGCGCAGCGCTGGTAGCCGGCGCCGCCGGGCTCAGCGGGCGAGGCGGGTCGCCAGGCGGCGCGCCCGCTCGCTGACCCACTTCCAGAACGACACGCCGACCAGCGTGCCGAGCGCGATCGCCGCCATCGCGAACACGACGCCCACCAGGCCCTCGAGCCCTGCCGCCCGGTCCCCGAGCATGCGGGTCACGCTCTCCAGACCGAGCGAGCCGGGCACCAGCAGCCAGAAGGCCGGCAGGAAGGTGACGGTGGCGGGCGGTCCCTTGAAGCGCTCCTGGATCAGGTAGGCCAGCGGGGTGGCCACCAGCGTGCCGAAGAACCCGCTCAGCAGGCTGCCGGACAGGCCCGCGCCCAGGCGCTGGGCGCCGAACGCGGCGAGCATGACGAGCAGCAGCCACCCGAGCGACCGCCGCGGCGCGGAGAAATGGAGATGGACCCCGAGCCCGAACACCACGACGCCCGCCACCGCGAGCCACGGCGACGGCGCGAGCGGCCGGGCCGCCTCGAGCAGGCCTGCGCGTTGCTCGCCCACCAGTATCGCGCCCGCCGCCAGGCCGAAGGCCAGGAGGACCAGCTGCACGAACCCGGTGATGAGACGGCTCGAGCCGCTCACCATGTCGCCATAGGCCAGCTCCTTCATGCCGAGCGTGAGCATGACGCCCGGGAGGAACGTGACCAGCGGCGGCACGACCGCCTGGAGCGGACTCACGGACAGCCCCTGCTTCTCGGCGAGCAGCACCAGCGCCGCCACGATGGTGGCCGCGACCACGGGGAGCGGCACCGCGAGCATGGCTCGGCCCTGGTTGACCACCTTGAGCACCCCGACGATCGCCCCGAGGACCACGGCGGCCGCCAGGCTCGTCGGCGTCGGCAGGAGCACGAGGGCCAGGCCGACGGTGAGCACGACGTGACCCAGGACGCTGCCCGCGTGGCCGAAGCGCGGCGGCTGCCGCAGGATGGCCGCCAGCCGCGCGAGGCCCTCCCCCGGCGTCACCACCCCGGCGCGCGCCGCGTCGCCGAGCACGTAGACGTCGGCGATCTGATCGAGTCGTAGGGTCTGTGTCGGCCCCTCGGCCAGCGTGACCCGCTCGCCGCCCCCGTCGTCGAGCGCGACGAACACCGCGGTCGGAAACGCCACGACGCGCACGCGGCGCGCCCCATGCGCCGTCGCCGTCTCCCGCAACAGGCGCTCGACTTCCGCCGTCTGTTCACCGCAGGCGAGATAGGACTGGCCGAGCCGGAACAGGAACTCGAGCAGCACGTCCGTCGCGGCCGGGGCGGTCGTCGCCTGGGCCGGCTCGTCAGTCCGCGACGTTGTACGCGCGCCCCAGCAGGAATTCCGAGAGCAGCGGCACGGGGCGACCGGTCGCCCCCTTGGCATCGCCCGACACCGACGCGGTGCCGGCGATGTCGAGGTGGGCCCACTTGTAGGCCCCCGCGAAGCGCGCCAGGAAGCATGCCGCCGTGACCGCCCCGGCGGGGCGCCCACCCAGGTTGCTCATGTCGGCGAAGTTGGTCTTGAGCTGGGCCTGGTAGACATCCCACAGCGGCAGCTGCCAGGCCCGGTCCCCGGCGTCGTCGCCGCTCTCGAGGAGTTCCTCGGCCAGGGCGTCGTCGTTGGCGAAGAGGCCGCTGGTCTGGGTCCCGAGCGCGATGATGCAGGCGCCGGTCAGCGTGGCGACGTCGACGACGCACGCCGGCTCGAAGCGCTCGGCGTAGGTGAGCGCGTCGCAGAGCACCAACCGCCCCTCGGCGTCGGTGTTCAGGATCTCGATCGTCTGCCCCGACATGGACGTGACGACGTCGCCGGGACGGCTGGCGTTGCCCCCGGGCATGTTCTCGACCGCGCCGACGATCCCGACCACGTTGAGAGGCAGCCCGAGCCGGGCGACCGTCTTCATCGTGCCGAGCACGCTGGCGCCGCCGGCCATGTCGTACTTCATCATGTCGAGGTCGTCGCCGGGCTTGAGCGAGATGCCGCCGGTGTCGAACGTGAGGCCCTTGCCCACCAGGACGATCGGCTTGTCCTTCGGGCCGCCGCCCCGGTAGTGCATGACGATGAACTTGCACGGCTCGTAGGACGCCCGGCCCACCGACAGCGCCGATCCCATGCCGAGCTTCTCCATGTCCGCCCGCTCGAGCACTTCGACCTTGAACTTGAACTCCTTGCCGATGCTCCGGGCCACCTTGGCCAGATGCGCCGGCGTGCAGACGTTGCCGCCGAGGTTGCCGAGGTCCTTCGCCAGCGCCATGCCCTCGGCGGTCGCGAGCCCCTGGCGCACGGCCTCGGCGTGCTCCGGGCCGAACTTGCCCGCGACGAGCAGCGTGATCGCGCTCGCCCCCTTGACCGGCGGCTTCTTCGCCCGCGGCGCATCGAACGCGTAGGCGCCGTCCGCGAGCAGGCGACTCGCCTGCCGCAGCCGCCACGCGAGGGACCGGCCGGGGACGTCGATGTCGGCCAGCGTCACGGCGGCGTCCTTGGCGGCGCCGCCGGCGAGCGCCTTCGCGGCGCCGGCAACGGCGTCGCGGAACGCCTGGTCGCCGAAGGCGGCGCGGGCGCCGAGGCTCACCACCAGCACGCGCGCGGCCGTCACGCCCGGCACGTCGTGCAGCAGGATGCTGCTGCCGGCCTTGGCGTCGAGATCGCCGCGCTTCAGGACCGCCGACACCCGGCGCTTCGACGCCTTGTCGATCACCTGCGCCGCCGGGGCGAGCACGCCCTCGGCGAACGCGCCCACCACCACCGTACCGGTCCGGATCTTCTCCGCGCTGCCGGACCTCGTCGTCATGTCCATCGGGTGCCCCTCCTGGGTCGAGAACTTCGCTTGTCTCAAGACGGTCGGCGTGAGTAAAGCGCACCGGGTGACCCAACGCACGCCGGCTGGCGCCGGATCGAGGTACTCGTGAACACCCAGCTCGTCATCGTCCTCGGGCTCCTGGCGGCCGCCGTCGGCATGTTCGTCCTGAACCGGCCGCGCATGGACGCGGTCGCGCTCCTCATGCTGACGCTGCTGCCCCTGACCGGCATCATCACCGTCGGCGAGACGCTGGCCGGCTTCAGCGACCCGAACATCGTCCTGCTGGGCGCCCTGTTCGTGATCGGCGAAGCCCTCGTGCGGACCGGCGTGGCGCAGAACATCGGCGACTGGCTGATCCGGACGGCGGGAGAGAGCCCGACCCGGCTGGTCGTCCTGCTGATGGCCGCCGTCGCCGGGCTCGGAGCCTTCATGAGCTCGACCGGGGTGGTGGCGATCTTCATCCCGATCGCGCTGCGGATCGGCCAGACCACGGGCACCGCGCCCAGCCGTCTGATGATGCCGTTGTCCGTCGCGGCGCTGATCAGCGGCATGATGACGCTGGTCGCGACGGCGCCAAACCTGGTGGTGAACAGCGAGCTGGTGCGCCAGGGGTTCGAGGGGTTCCACTTCTTCAGCTTCACGCCCTTCGGCCTGCCGATCCTGGTGCTCGGCATCGCCTACATGCTGTTCGCCCGCGGCTGGCTCGCGGCCGGCGGCCGGAGCGGCGCCAGCCGGGAGCGCCCCAGCATCGCCGAGTGGATCGAGCGCTACGACCTGGCCGCCCGCGAGTACCGCCTGCGCGTCACCGAGCGATCGCCCCTCGTCGGCAAGACGCTCGGCGAGCTGGCCCTCCGCAGCGTGACCGGGGCGCACCTCGTCGCCATCGAGCGCAAGCGCGGCTACGCCACGGACGTCATCGCCCCCACCAGGAAGACGGCGCTCCTGGCCGGCGACATTCTCCTGGTGGACCTCTCCGCGCCGCAAGAGACGGCGGAAGCGTTTCGGCAGCAGTTCGCGCTGGAGGCGCTGCCGCTCACCGGGGGGTACTTCAGCGACCGATCGCAGGACATCGGCATGGCGGAAGTCATGATCGGCGCCGACTCCGAGCTGGTCGGCAAGACGGTGGTCGAGGCGGACGTCCGCGACCGCTACCGCCTGAGCGTGATCGGGTTGCGGCGCGGGCAGGCGGCGGTGCAGGGCTCGCTGCGCGACGAGCCGCTGCGCATCGGCGACACGCTGCTGGTGATCGCCCCCTGGAGAGCCATCGAGCGACTCCGTGCCGACCACCCGGACCTGCTGGTGCTCAACCTGCCCGCCGAGGCCGACGAGATCCTGCCGGCCCCGGGCAAGGCGCTCCCGGCGCTGAGCTGCCTGGTGCTGATGGTGGCGCTCATGGTGACCGGCGTCGTGCCGAACGTCCTGGCCGCCCTGATCGCGTGCCTGTTGATGGGCGCGCTGGGCTGCATCGACCTCGACAGCGCCTACCGCGCGATCCACTGGAAGAGCCTGGTGCTCATCGTCGGCATGCTGCCGTTTTCGATCGCGCTCCAGAAGACCGGTGGCGTGGAGTTGGCGGCGGACGGTCTGACGGCCCTCACGGCGGGCGCGGGCCCCTACGGCGTGCTGGGGGCGCTCTTCGCCATCACGGCGCTGCTCGGGCTCTTCATCTCGAACACGGCCACCGCCGTGCTGATGGCGCCGGTCGCGCTCGCGATGGCGAACGACCTGGGCGCGTCGCCCTATCCCTTCGCCATGATCGTGGCGCTCGCCGCGTCCACGGCGTTCATGACGCCGATCTCGTCGCCGGTGAATACGCTGGTGGTGGCGCCCGGAAACTACGCCTTCGGCGACTTCGTGAAGGTGGGCGCCCCGTTCGCGCTGGTGGTGCTGGCGGTGAGCGTGCTGCTCGTGCCCTGGCTGCTCCCGCTCTGACGCGCGCAGCCGCTCAGTCCAGCCGCTTCCAGACCGGCGCTTGCGCCGCCAGCGGCAGGCCGCGCCGCTCGAAGATGGAGTCGGGCAGCTCGACGCCGAAGCGCAGGTTGCTGACCGTCATCACGCTCTTGCCGTTGGTCTGCCGGTCGTCCATCGCGATGCGGAGCGCGGCCGGTTGGCCGTCGATGGTGACCACGTTGTCGAACGTCTGCACCTTCCAGAGATCGCCGGCGGGGCTGTAGAAGTCGCGCTCGATCGGCAGCAGGTGCTCCTGGTCGATCCAGGAGACGATCTGCGAGTAGTACCAGGAGCTGCTCGGCACCTGCTGGATGCGCCACACGGCGCGCCCGTTGCGCTGCTCGGCGCCAAGATAGGTGTACTTGTCCTGCCGCCGCACGAAGCCGACGTCGAAGTAGGTGAAGTCCGACCCCAGGAACGTCTCGTAGCCGTCTCGCGGCACCAGCGTGCGGACGCGCCGGATCGACGGCACCCAGAGCATCGTCTCCGCCGGGTTTCCGTCCACCATCAGGCTGGCGATGCCGCGCGAGCTGGCGGGGGCCAGCAGCACGTTCAGGATGCGGCCCTGGCCGTCGATCACCTTGCGGGCCTGGACCATGGACCACTGCGTGGTGCCGCCGTCCTGGCCGCTGATCGACAGTTGCACCTGACGCAGGCTCGAGCGGGCCGGTTCCATGGCGGCCTTCATACGCTCGACCAGCGTCGCGACGTCGGGTGGATCGGCGGCGCCGCCGGCACGAACCAGTCCGGCGACGAGCGTGAGGGCGACGAGGAATGTCCGCATGGCGCCTGGCATAGCGTGCGGCCAACCGTGCTGACAAGCTCCGGGGCGGACGGGGCTCACCCGGCGGGCGCGTCGCGCAGCCGGTGCCGGAAGAGCCAGCGGTAGAGGAGAAGCATGGCGACCACCGACGCCACGTTGCCCGCCGCGATCACCCCGAACACCGCATTCGGACCCATCCCGAACCGATTCGTCGCGGCAATCGCCGCAACCAGCACGGCCGCGACGCGCACCGCCATGAAGACCGTCGGGATGCCCGCGCGCCCGAGCCCCTGGAAGGCGAACGAGACCACCATGTTGATGCCCACCAGCGGATAGGTCGGCCCGGCAATGCGGAAGTAGCCCGAGCCGACGGCGTGCACCGCGGGATCGTCGGTGAAGAGCCCGAGCCACAGCGATGGGCGCCACGCCAGTAGCGCCGCCGGCACGGCCAGCAGCGCCACGATCATCGCCCCGCCCCGCACCACGACGGCATGGACCCGGTCCACCCGCCCCGCCCCCGCCGCCATCGCCACCAGCGTGAGCACGGCCGACCCGACGCCGTACGCCAGCGACAGGAGCACGAAGTCGAGCCGCGTGGCGAGCCCGTAGGCGGCGAGCGCGTCAGGCCCCAACCGCGTGAACACGCCGGTGAGCACCATGATGCCCAGGTTGGCGAGCGAGGTGGCGAGCGCCGCCGGGACGCCGACGCGCAGGATCGCGAGCGTCGGCCCGAGTCCGCGGTGCGGATCGAGCGCCGGCGCGATCGCCGCCCGGCCGCCGAAGACCCAGCGGATGCGCGGCGCCAGCGCGGCCAGTTGGCACGTGAGCATGGCCACCGGCGCCCCCATGAGTCCGAGTCCGGCGCCGAACATCAGCAGCGGTGTGAGCGCGATCTGCCCGAGCAGCGAGGCGCTGGACCAGGTCGCCGGCACGCGCACGTTGCCCTCGCCACGGAGCACGCTGTCGAGCATGCCCCCCGAGAACGTGATCGCGGCGCCGCCGAACAGGATGTGCGCGAACCCGGTCGCACCGGCCAACACCGCACCCTCGGCGCCCATCAGGCGGAAGAGCGGTTCGACCCCCACCCAGGTGGCCAGCCCGAACGCGACGCCGATCGCGACCGCCATCACGAGGGCGTGGCCGGCGATGGCGCGCGCCTCGCCGACCTTCCCCCCTCCGAGCGCCCGCGCCAGCGCCGACGACGCACCGGCGCCGAGCCCACCCGCCATGGCGGTGGTGGCGAGCAGCGACACGGGAAAGACGAGAGACACCGACCCGATCGCATCGGTCCCGAGCCGACTGACGAAATAGGTCAGCGCGACGTTCGACGCCGCGGCCACCGCCATCACGAGCGTCATCGGCGCCCCGAGCTGCACGATCGCCGCGAGCGGCGGCATCGCCAGCAGCTCGCTCGTCCGTCCCGTCCCCTGTCCCATCACGTCGAACCGCGGCGCGCCGGCATCGGGGGGTCCGTATACCGGGGCAGCGGCCGGTGCCACCTGCGGCGGCGACCGGGCCGATGACGAGAGATGGCGCGACCCGCGCTGGCCGAGCCGCGGCGGGTACGCTACGCGATCGACGTGATGACGACACTGCTGCTGATGGCCGGCGCCGGCATGCTCCTCGGCGTGCTGTGGATGGACTTGATGTTCGACGTGCAGACCTTGGGGCACGCGGGCGAACTGCCCGAACCCGTCCTGGCGTCGATCGCCGGCTATTATCGGCGGGTGACGACCGACGCCTGGCCGATGGGCGCTGGCGTCGGCGCCGCCATGGCCGTCGCCGCCGGCTGCGCGGCGTGGCAGCTGGTCCACACGCCGTCGTGGGCGCACGCCGCCGTGCTGGCGCTGGTGGGCATCCCGATCGGACTGGCCGCGCGCCGGGTGTTCGCGAACGCGGTGCGTCTCGCGCAACGCAGCGACCCACACGCGGAGCAGAGTCGGCTGGCGCGCACGATCTGCCGAGACCACCTCGTCTGCCTCGCCATGGTGCTCGCGGCCGTCGCGATGCAGTTGCGATCGTGACTCTGTCTCAGCGCTCGCCGGCCGCCCCCGGATCGACCAGCCGCCCCAGGAACAGGATGGCACCGGAACGCCGGTCGCGGATCGCGAACACGAAGGGGTGATCGGCGCGGAACTCCGGCGGGGGCCGTGGCGCTGCCGCCATCACGGCCACCCCCACGCCGGTGGCGGCGGCCGCCTCGGTGCCGCGCTCGTCCACCTCGACGCGGGCCGCGTGCACGACGGCCGAGATGACGAGGTCCCGCGCGCCGTTCATGCCCGAAAAATCCGCGCGCCCCGCGGCGAACGCCGACGGCATGCCCATTCCCACCAGGGTGTCGGCCAGCCCGAAGCGCGAGTCCACCGTGAACCTGGGCAGGTGCACCAGCACGTCACGGCGGGAGGCCGCGGCGAGCCAGCGCTCGAGTCGCCCGGCCGTGAGCTGATCCTCCAGCGCCCCGAGGCCGTCGACGGCGTCCGGCAGCAGCACGATCATCGACAACGCGTCGCCACGATACGGCAACTCGAGCAGCTTCGCCCGGGCGTCCGGAATCTCGCCGTATCCCGCCTTCACCTTCCGGAACATGAGGGGCACCGTTCGCGTCGCGCCGCCGGGCAGGGAGAACGTCTCGTCGCGAGTCTTCTCGCGGTCGAACTGCTCGGCCCAGTCGCCGCGGAAGTAGATGGCGTTGGTGAGGACGAGGCGCGTCAGGGGCGTCACGGTGCCGGGCGCCAGCAGGTTCCGAATCTTGTCGCGGGTGGCCCGCTCGACCCACTGGTTGATCTCCTGGCGCGCGGCGTCGGGCTCTGCCGTGAAGTCCACGCGTCCCAGTTCGGCGTCGAACCCGCTGCGCACGCTCTCGAGGAACGGCGCGAGGAAGGTCGCGCCCCGCTGCCCCCAGAGCCGGTTCGCGACGGCGAGCTCCCAGGGCTGGTCCCTGGCGGCACGGAGGGTGGCGAGAAACGCGGAGTAGGCCGCAGGGAGGGCAGCCTGTGGCATCGACAGGTGGAGCGTACGCGCCATCTCCGCCGCCGTCTCGCCACGCGCCCCGAGGGAGGTCATCGCGAGCGCCGTGGCGATGCTCTGCGGCGAACAGAAGAGGTTGCCGGTCTCCTGGGTACGCAGCCGCGCATAGAGGTCGAAGGCGAAGGCGTTACTCGCGCGGGCGACGCCGTCGACCGGATCAGCGGTTGACACCTCCGCGGCGTGCACCGGCAGCGCGAGCCCCGCAAGCATCACCAGCACGAACGAGACGGGACGAGCAGTCGACATGGAACACCTCCCCCGTCGCCTTGGACGCGACGGCCCACAGCCGATTCACACACGGCGTGGGGCTGCTGTGACAGATCCCGCCCGACCCTGGGACCCCGTCCTTGACTCGACTCGAACATTTGTTTGAAACGTTTGTTCGTGTCACCCAGGACCCCCGACGAGACGCGCACCCGGCTGCTCGACGCCGCGGCCGAGCTGTTCGCCCGCCAGGGGTTCCACGGCACGACGGTGCGCGAGATCGCGGAACGCGCCGGGGTCAACCTGGCGGCCGGGCACTACCACTTCGGGTCGAAGCGCGAGCTCTACCTGGAGGTCTTCCGGGCGCATTTCGCCCATGTGCGCGAGGAGCTCCGCCGCCGCGGCGCCGCCCCGGACCCGGCGCAGCTTGCCGGCCTGTCGGACGACGACGCGGCCGCCGTGCTCCGGGAACGCATCCACGCCATGCTGGACGAGGTCATGGCCCCGGCGCCAGCGCTCGCGCCGCTGCTGATGCACCGGGAGATGGCCGACCCGACGGAAGCCCTGCCGGTGATCGTGCGCGAGTTCATCCGCCCGATGATGGACGAGCTCGAGGCCATCGTGGCCCGCCTGGCGCCCGATCTCGACGCGGGCGGCGTCATGCGCTGCGCCATGAGCATCGTGGGCCAGGTGCTGTTCTACCAGTTCGCCAAGCCCGCCGTGTTGCGCGTGTTGGGCGAGCCGCGCTACTCGCGCCGGCTGGCGGGCGAGATCGCCGACCACGTGACCGCCTTCAGCCTGGCCGGGCTCGCCAGCGCCGAGCGCCCGCGCGAGCGACGGAGGCCGCGTGCGCGCTGACGCGCGGCTGCTGATGGTGGTCTTGCTCGCCGGCGTCGCCTGCGGGCCCGCCCGCGTGCTGACGCGGCCCGAGGGCAACGGCGGGTGGACCAGCACCCGCCGCCGCGACGAGCTCGCACGCCGGGCCACCGCCGCGGCGGTTCCTCTGGATCCGGACGCGCCGCCGCCCGGCCCCGCCGACGTGGACCTGCCATTGTCGCTGGGCGACGCGCTCGCGCTGGCCACCACGGGGAACCGGCGGATCGGCGAAGCCGAGCGCGGCGTCGACGCCGCCGCCGCGCGGGTGCGCGACGCGCGCGGGCGCCTCCTCCCCGAGACGATCGGGACCGGCCGCTACAACTGGTACACCGATCCGCTCAGCAACGCGGTCGATCTCCCCACCGGGGATCGCTTCAGCTTCGTGATCCGACAGCAGCAGTTCGGACGCGTGAACGCGACCACGGTCCTCCCGCTCGACGTCACCGGGCAGGTGTGGAAGGCGCTCACCGCCGCGCAGGCCGGCTACCGCGGCGAGCGGGCGCGCGCCTGGGCGACGACGCTGATGCAGAAGGTGGCCGTGATCCGGGCGTACTTCGACCTGCTCGAAGCGGACCGCCTCCGCACCGTGGTGGAGGAGAACATCGCCCTCGACCGCGAGCAGCTCGCGAACGCGCAGCGGCGGTTCGACGCCGGGCGGCTCACGAAGAACGAGCTCCTGGTCGTGCAGGTCTCGCTGCAGGACCGCGAGCAGGAGCTGCGGCGGCGCGACCTCGCGATCGACCGTGCGCGGCGCGCCCTCAACGAGTCCATCGGGCGCCCGGTCGACGCGGACACCCGGGTGGCCGACGTGGCGTCCCGGCCGGACCTGCCGGCCGTGGACGCCGCGCTGCGCGACGCGTTCGCGAACAACCCGGTCCTCGCCGCGTTGCTCGAGGAACAGCAACGCCTCGAGGACACCGCGTCCGCGCTGGCCCGCAGCCGGCTGCCGCGCATCGAGGGGGGCGGCGGGCTCGACTGGACCAGCGAACGGATCCTGGAGCCCCGCACGCTCGGCTCCGGCTTCGTCGGCTTCGCGTGGGACCTGGGCACCAACGGCCGCCGGGCGGCCCAGGAGGCCGAGGCGCGCATCCAGGCCGATCGCAACCGCCTGGCGATCGAGCGCGAGCTGCGCGACCTGGAAACCGCCGTCCGCGACACGCGCGCCGCCGCCGCCGAGCGACTCGACGCGCTCGACACCGCGCGCGCCGCCGTCGTGCAGGCCGAGGAGAACCTCCGCATCCGTCGTCAGCAGTTCGACGCCGGCCGCGCCACCAGCGAGGACGTACTCGACGCCCAGGCGCTGCTGACCCGGCAGCGCGCCACGCTGGCGGTCGCCCTGTACCAGGCCCACACCCGCCGGGCCGAGCTGCAGGAACTGATGGGCCTGCCGCTCGAGTCGCTCGCCGCCGTCACGAGGTAGCCCCGCATGGCCAGACGCCTTCCGTTCATCATCCTCGCGCTCGCCGCCGTCGCTGCCGGCGTCTGGTGGAGCCGCCGCGACGGCGCCCCCGCCCACTACACCGGCTTCGTCGAAGGCGAGGAGCGCGTGCTGCGCAGCGAAGTCACCGGGCGCGTGGTCGACGTGCTCGTGCGGGAGGGCGACACGGTCGCCCCCGGCGCAGTCGTGGCGGTGATCGACGATCGGGACGTGGCCGCCCGCCTGCAGTCGAAGCGCGCCGAGATCCAGGTGATCGACGCTCAGATCCGGCGCCAGGACGAGCAGATCGCGCTCACCGGGAGCACCTGGCAGCGCGACCGGCGGGCGCGCGCGGCCGAGGTGCAGGAGGCCGAGGCCGCGGCCGACCGCGCCGAGCGGACCTACGCCCGCGAAGTGGAACTGGTGCGGAGCGGCGCCAGCACCGCGCAACAGCTGGACGACCAGCGCGCCGCGCGCGATCAGACGCGCAGCGCGCTGGAACGAGCCCGCCAGCTGTTCGCCAGGACCCAGGCGGAGGAACGGACCATCGCACTCGCCCGCCAGCAACGGGAGGTGTTGCTCCAGCAACGCGCGCAAGCCGAGGCGCAGCTGGCCGAACTGGAGGTCACCGCGTCGAAGTTCCGCGTCCTGGCGCCGCAAGTTCCCACCGTGGTGCAGACGCAGCTGATCTGGCCGGGCGAGCTGGCCCAACCGGGCACGCCGATCGCTTCGGTGCTCGACCCGGCCGACAAGTATGTCCAGGTCTACGTCCCGGTGGCCGACACCGCGCGCGTACGCGTCGGGACCCGCGTCGAGATCGAGCTGGACAGCGCGCCCGACCGTCGGGTCCCGGGCGAAGTCACGTTCGTCGCCGACTCGGCCAGCTTCACGCCCGAGAAGATCGAGACCCGGAGCGATCGCCTGGGGCAGGTGTTCCGCGCCAAGGTGCGCATCCTGGAGGACGCCGAGCGCTTCCAGCCGGGCGCCGAAGGGAACGTGTACCTGGTCGACCAGGGAGCCCCGGGGTGACGTGAGCGCCGCCCCCCCAGCACCGCGCGTCCACCTGCGGGGCCTGCGCAAGTCGTACGGCCGGCGAACGGCGCTCGCCGGCATCGATCTCACCCTCGCCGACCCCGAAATGGTGGGCGTCGTGGGCCCCGACGGCGCCGGCAAGAGCACGCTGCTGCGCGCGCTGGTCGGCCTCCTCGACGTGACGGCGGACGAGGCGCTGGTGCTCGGCCACGATCTCCGCGGCGACGTCACCGGCCTCAAGGCCCGCCTCGGCTACGTGCCGCAGGTCTTCAGCCTGCATCGCGACCTCACCGTGGCCGAGAACCTCGCCTTCACCGCCCGCCTCCACCGGCTCACGCCGGACGACACGCGCCGCCGGGTGGCGGAGTTGCTCGCGCGCACGGCGCTGGAGCCGTTCGCCCACCGCGTGACCGGTGCGCTCTCCGGGGGCATGAAGCAGAAGCTGGCGGTGGCCAACGCCCTCCTCCCCGCCCCCGCCATGCTGGTCCTCGACGAACCCACCGCCGGTGTCGACGTGGTGGCGCGCGCCGAGCTCTGGCAGCTGCTGGTAGAGGCCGCCGGGCAGGCGCTGGTGATCCTCAGCACCAGCTATCTCGACGAGGCGGAGCGGTGCGACCGCCTCGTCTACCTCGACGACGGCCGGGTCGTCGCCAGCGGCACGCCGGCGGAGCTGCAAGACCGGGTGCCCCTCGAGCTGTACCGCGCCTGGGGAGACGACACGCGGGCCATCGCCGCCGCGGCCCGCACCCTGCCGTACGTCGCCGGGGCGCGGGCCATGGGACCGAGCGCGCGGGTCGAGGTGCATCGTGCCGCGTCGCCGGGCCCGGCGGCGGTGCTCGACGACCTGGCGCGCCTGCCCGGCGGCGTGCGCTTCGCCGAGGGGCTGCCGCTCGACATGGAGGCGACGCTGCTCGGCCTCGCCGGCGGGACGGCATGAGCGCGCCCGCCATCCGCGCCGCCGGGCTCACCAAGCGGTTCGGGGATTTCACCGCGGTGGACGCGCTCGACCTGACGGTCGAGCCGGGCGCGATCTTCGCGTTCCTGGGCGGGAACGGCTCGGGCAAGAGCACCACCATCCGCATGCTGATCGGGCTGCTCGAGCCGACCGCGGGGGAGATGACCGTCGACGGCATCGACGTCATCCGCCACCCGCGCCGCGTCCGCGATCACATCGGCTACATGGGCCAGAAGGTCAGTCTCTATACGGGGCTGTCGCTGCGCGAGAACGTCGAGTTCTTCGCCGGACTCTTCGGCTTGGGTGGCCCGACGCTGGAGCGGAGCTGGGGCGGCCTCCGGGAGCGCTTCGACCTGACCGCGATGGAGGCCGAGCGGCCGGAGAACCTGCCCGCCGCCATCCGCCAGCGCGCCGGCCTGGCGCTCAGCATGCTGCACCAGCCCCGCGTGCTCTTCCTCGACGAGCCCACCGCCGGCGTCGATGTGCGCAGCCGCGGCCTGTTCTGGGAAGCGATCCAGGACGAGGCCAACCGCGGCGTCACCGTCTTCGTCACCACCCACTTCATGGAGGAGGTCGACTACTGCGATCGCGTGGCGCTGATCGACGCCGGCCGGCTCGTCGTCGACGCGACGCCGGCGGAGATGCGCGGCCGCTACTCCGACGGCTATCGCATCACGGTGACGGCCCCGCGGGCCGCGCGCGGCACGGTGCTGGAGGCGCTCGGGCTCGACGCGACCGCCGCCGTCGCGGCGGACGGCCGCGTCGTCATCACCGCGGCGGCGCTCGACGACGCCCTCCTCGATCGCCTGGGCGCGCTGGCGCGCCGCGTGCCGGGGGCCGACGCCCGCATCGCCGACGTCCCGATGACGGAGGTCTTCCGCCGAGCGCTCCGGGAGGCGGCCGCGTGAACCCCCGCCGGCTCTGGACGCTCATCCGGCGGGAGGTGCGCGCCACGTTCCGCGACCCCTTCACGGTGTCGATCCTGATCGCGGTGCCCATCATGGCGCTGCTCGCGTTCAGCTTCACCATTTCGAGCGAGGTGCATGGACTCCGCCTGGCGGTGCTCGACGGCGACCGCTCGCCCCAGAGTCGCCGGCTCCTGGCCGACATCGCCGCGAGCGGCTGGTTCGTGCCGACCCCCGTCGATGCGCAGGAGGAGATCGCGCGCGGGCTGCGCGGCGCCGACTTCCGGGCCGCGCTGGTCGTGCCGGCCGACTTCTCCCGGCGCCTCGGCGAGGGCGACCGGCCCGAGGTGCAGCTCCTCTACGACGGCGCGGAGCCCGTGCTGGCCGGCAACGCCGAGGGGGCCTTGCGCAGCCTGGTCGCCGCCAGCGGCGCGCAGCTCGTCCGCCGTACCACGGCGGGGGGCGGTGTCGGCGTCGTCACCGGCGTCCTCTTCAACCCGCGGCTCGACGGCACGCCGTTCATGGTGGCCGGGACGTTCGGCTTCGTCCTCTCGTTCCTCACCACGCTCATCACGGCGGTCACCATCGTGAACGAACGGTTCGCCGGCACGTTCGACCAATTGCAGGTGACCCCGGCCACGTCGCTCGAGATCCTCCTCGGCAAGTTGCTGCCGCTGGGCGCCATCTTCGCGCTCGATGTCGTGCTCATGATGCTGGTCGCCGGGTTCGGCCTCGGCGTCTGGCCGGCAGGGAGCGCCGTCTTCTTCGTCACGGTGTCGACCTTCTACGTCCTGGTGTCGCTCGCGCTCGGGCTGATCTTCTCCGCCACGTCCAACACCGCGGCCGAGGCGGTGCAGAAGACCGTCCTCTTCAGCATTCCTCTGATCATGCTGAGCGGATTCGCCTTCCCGGTGCGCAACATGCCGGTGGCCGTGCAGTGGTTCACGGAGCTCTTCCCGGCCACCCACTACATTCGCGTGAGCCGCGGCATCTACCTGCGGGGCGAGGGCCCGCTGGCGCTCCTGCCGGAGCTCCTGCTGCTCGGCCTCTTCGGCATCGTGCTGCTGCGGCTGGCCCTCCGCACGTTGGAGACGCGGGCATGACGCGAGCGCGACACATGCTCTCCAACGTCCTCGCCGTCGCCTACCGCGAGACGCTGGTGCTGCGCCACGACAAGGGGTTTCTCAGCACCATCGTGGCGCAACCCGTGATGATGCTGCTGCTCTACGGGTTCGCCCTGACCTACACGCCCGCCAACGTGCCCTGGGCCGTGCTCGACCGCAGCGAGACGCCGGCCTCGCGGCGGCTGATCGAGGAGATCGGCGCGACGGGCTACTTCCTCGCCCCGACCGCCGTCCACGACTACCCGCACGGTCGTGATCTCCTCCGCCGGGGAGCTGCGGTCGTGTTCCTGGTCGTCCCGCGGGACTTCCGTCGCCAGATCGCGCGCGGCCGGCCGACGGTGCAGCTGCTGGTCGATGGCAGCGATCCCATCACCGCGGCCCGCCTGCTGGCCTATGTGAGCCAGATCGCCGCCGTCACGGACGTGCAGCGGGTCATGCCCGCGCCTCGCGATGACGGCGGCGTCGCGCGCCCGCGCGGGCCGGTCGACGTCCGGCAGCGTTTCTGGTTCAACCCGACGCTCCGCGACCGCAATTTCTTCATGGCGATTCTCGCGGGCATGCTGCTGACGAACCTGTGTCTGAGCATGTCGTCTCTCAACATCGTGGGGGAACGCGAGAGCGGCACCTTCGAGCAGACCTTGTCGCTTCCCGTCTCGACCCTGGAGATCGTGCTCGGCAAGCTGCTCCCGCTCGTGGCCGTGAGCTACGCGCTGCTCACGGTGGCGGTGCTGGGCAGCGGGCTCTGCTTCGGCATCTGGCCGCAAGGAAGCTGGCTGGCGCTCGGCCTCGTCACCCTGCCCTTCGTGCTGGCGTCGCTCGCCATCGGCGTCTTCGTCTCCGCGATCGCGTCGACCTCGGCACAGGCGGTGTTCATCACCGTGTTCTTCATCATGCCCTCGTTCGTGCTCTCGGGCGTGATGTTCCCCTACGAGCTGATGCCCCCGGCGGTGCGCGCCGTCGGCATGGCGCTGCCGCTGCGCTGGTACCAGATCGCGCTGCGCGCCCTCTTCACCCGCGGGGCGACGGTGGGCGAGGTGCTCGTGCCGTGCGCCGCGCTCCTGGTGATCTTCGCCGTCCTGCTGGCCGCCATTCGTTGGCGGCTCAAGCCGCGGCTGGCGTGACGCCGGGACCCGCCTTCTGGCCGACCGCCAAGCCGAAGCCCGGCAGCAGGTCGATCCAGCCGGCGCGGGCGAACCCGGCCGAGCGGAACAGCGCCATGAACCCCTCGGGGGTGTGGAAGCCGATCCAGCCCGGGTCGGCCCACTTGGCCAGCGGCGCGCTGAGCCGGGTGTACCACTCGGGGCCCGGGTCGACCACGCAGTAGACGCCCCCTGGCCGGAGCGCGCGCAGGATGGCCGCCGCGGCGGCTGGCGGGTCGGGGTAGTGGTGGTGCGCGAGCGAATTGTAGACGACGTCGAAGGCGCCCCGGAAAGCCGCCGGCAGGTCGGCGACGTCCGCCTGCACGAAGGCGGTGTGATCGAGACCCGCCGCGCGGGCCGCCCGGAACGCCGCCTGCACCATGCCCGCGGCCAGGTCGATCCCCACCACCTCGCCCTGCGGCACCTGGCGGGCGACGCGCATGGATTCCCGGCCCGCGCCGCAGCCCGCGTCGAGCACCCGCGCGTCGGGCGGCAGCCATGGCTGCATTTCGCGCAGTGCCTCGTCGAAGATGGGACGCGAGAACGGCTGGACCCAGGCGTCGTACACCTCCGCCATGCGGTCGAACTCGTCCACCAGGTGATCGTGGGCCGTGGCGCGGCCGAGCAGCACGGGCGCGGCGTGGAGGCGGGAGAAGCGGGGACCGAGGCCCGGGCGCGCGAGCGCCATCGGGAGCGCCCCCAGGCGTTCCGCGCCAGTGGACAATCCGGCACGCTTGAGCGCCTGCGCCGGCTGCAGCACGTTCGCCGCGTACGACCACATGGCCGACACGAGCACGCCCTGCGCCGGGTCGCGCCCCGTCGGGTGCGCCATCAGCGGCGGCTGCGCCCGCCGGCGGGACGCCGGCGCGTCCGCGTCGTGGCGCGAGCGGCCTGGCGGCGCACGACGAGCGGGACGCGATCGCCCGAGAGTCCGGGAATGGTCACATCCCCCCGGTACGTGCCTCCCGGCTCGAGCCGCTCGTCGACGGCGGCGATCACCCGCACCAGGATCTGTTCGCCCGGCTCGAGCTCGACAACGTCGGGTTCGAACGACAGCGCCGGCCGGTGCTCGACGCCCGCGTCGTCGAGAAACGTCGACACGACGACTGGAGCGGTGACCCGCTGCGACAGCCGGTTCTGCACCATGAACGCGCCGACCGCCGACTTGCCCGCGGGCGCTTCCAGTACCATCGCCGCCGGCGGCGCCTCGGGCGGCGGCGCCGAGGGCTGCGGCTGGCTCCCGCCGGCTCCGGCCGGCGCGCGGACGTCGCTCAGCACGCCCACCAGCGCCTTCAGGTAGTCGGCGGTGACCTGGCCGAGCGCTTCGTAGTAGCGCGTGTTGGCCTCCATGGCACGCCGCCAGATCTGGTCCATGGCGGGCCGGTCAGCCATCGACGGCTCCCGCAGCGCGCTGCTGATGCGGACACGGACGCTGGCAGTAGAAGTGGTCGTACCAGTGGTGCACGAGATCCGGGCAGTCGTCGACCGCCACCTCATGGCAGGCATGACCGCCCCGGCCGTGCGTCTCGACGGTCCAGCGCATCCAGTGCAGGTGGCAACCCGCCACCCAGAGCAGCGCGGTCCGGCTGCCGCACTCGGGCGCGTTCGCCGGCACGGCGAGCGTGGCGACGAAGGTGGCGCGGTCCATCGGGCCGATGGTGACCGTTCCCGGATCGATCTTCACGGCGGCGGCGTCGGCGCCGGTGGCTCGCACCTCGACCGCCCGCGCGGCCATGCTGCAGTTGGTGACGACCAGCCGTACCGTGGCCGCGCCGCCCGGGCAGACGTGGCTGCGCAGCTCGCCGAGCGCCTTCGGCATCCAGCACGGCGGCGGGATGTCGCAACCGCACCCGCGACCGCCGGCTCCGAGCCGCGGCAGCGCGCTCGCCAGCTCGCCGAATCGACTGCGACCCAGGGTCTCCATCACGTCCATGCCGACCCGCATGCCTTCGTCGATCAGCTCGGTCATGACGCGCGACAGACCGGCCAGCGGATTCTCGTCCTGCGTTGCCTTCATGCGACCCTCTCCCCGACGGTGCGGCCGGCGCCCGTGTCCACGGCTACGTTGTAGCCCAGGTCGGCGATGCGCCACACCCCTTCGTATACCCGCCCGCGCTGCAGGCCCTCGGGCAGGTGCAGGCTGACGCGCACGGCCCGGCTCTCGCCCGGATCGAGCCGGCCGGCGCCGGCCTCCACCTTGAGGCGGACGTTGCCGCCGTACCCGTCACCCAGGGCCGTCGCGAGTCGATCGACGAAGCGTTCCTTGCCGCGCGCAGTCGCCTGGAAGGCCTGCGCGGTGGCGCGTTCGAGCGACGACGGGTCGTAGAGCGCGAACATGGCCGCGCCCCGGACGTCATAGGGGGCATTCCCGACGTTCGCCAACGTGACCTCCGCGGCGACCACCTCCTTGGGCCCGCCGCGGACGACGAGGCGCCGCGGCTCGACCCGGACCAGCTGCACCGGCTCGACCTCGACGGCGATCCGCCGTTGCTGATCGCCGATCGTGACGGTCCCTTCGTAAGTCCCGGGCGGCGTCCAGCGCGGCATGTCGAGACGGACCCGCGACAGGCCCTTGGCGCCGATGCGCTCCACCTGCGCAGGAATCGCGGTGGCGGTCTTGCCCTCGAGGGTCAGCCTGACCGCGACCACTGGCGGCGCGTCGAGCGCCGGCAGCACCAGCGTGCCTCCGACCATCCCGGGCGCGCCCCGCATGCGGAGCGGGCTGCGATCGGCTGCCGTCGCCATACTACGCCCGCCGGCGACGGCCCCGGCCTCCCGCCTTCGGCGCCACCTTCACCGGCGTGACCACTGGCGGGCGGTCCGGCAGCGTCGGCCCGGGCGTTGGCACGGGTCGGAGCGTGTCGCCGCAGCGCTCGCACGGATTCGGCCGATACGGCTCGGTGATGATCTGCGCCTCGCCGCAAAGACGGACGCAGAGCAGCTCCATGCCCAGCACCGACACGCCCACACTGAAGTCGGCAGGAAGGTGGCCGCGGATGTTCGGGATCTCCGTCAGCGCCATGGAGATCGACAGCGGCTTCACTTCGAGCGGGTCGACGCCCAGCTGGATCTTCGGCAGCCGGCCGATGTCGATGGTGAAGTGATCGGGGATGCCAGACACCGTCACCGGACCGACCGGACCGATGCTGCTGACCGACGTCGACGGCAGATGCGTGACGTCGACATGGAAGGTCGAAGGGACTCCCATCGCGCCTCCTGAGGAGCCGGATCATCGCACCGGCCTTGCTGGACGTCAAGGCAGAAGGTCGTGACGCGCGAGCAACGCGTCCTCGGCCGCCGGCCGCTCGGTGGGAAACCACGCCGTGAGGCGGACCGGAGCGCCGGCGACCGCGCGCGTGCGCGCCGGGCGCACGGCCGCGCGGCGGAATTCCGCCGCCAGCGCCTGCAATGCCGGCGCGCGCGGCGCGGCGTCGAGCACGATCTCGATCGCACCGAGGATACGGCCGATCGCGTCCGTGGCGCCATGGATGCGCAGCCGGCCGTCGAGGATGGCGTCGAGCACCTCGCAGTGTCCGTCGAGCAGGTCGAGCACGGTGTCGCGATCGGTCTCGCCCGCGCCGTGCACGTGCCGGCGCGGCCCCGCCGCGACCGCCACGAGTCCGCCCCGCACGAACGCGACGTCCACGCGTTCGCCGTCGAGGCCGATGCGGGCCCGGCGCGGACCGACCAGCCGGCGGAGCCGCGCCAGCGCCGGCGGGTCGGCGGCGCCGAGGGCGCCCACCAGTGCGACGATCCACCCGGCGAGGGTCCGGCCCTCAGTCGACATACTCGAGCACCCCGAGCCCGGCGCCGGCCACGTCGAGGTCGCCGATCCGGCCCGTCGCCGTGAAACGGCCGGCCATCTCGTGGAGAAAGCCGTAGCCGCGCACCGCCGGGTCGCCCGCGATGAGCTGCGCCGCCGCCTCGGCCACGAACTCGATCTCGACGCGATCACGGCCGTCGTCGGCGAGCACGCCGAGGCGGGCCGGCAAGCGCGGAGCGGCGCGGTCCTGGTGCAGGGCGGCGAGCGCGCCCGGCAGGCGTCGCAGCCGGCCGTCGAAGGAGCCGCCGGCGACGAGCCGCACCGTCGTCCCCCCGAAGGTGCGGCGGCGCCGGCCGGACTGCACCACCAGGACCGGATTGCCGGCGTGGCGATGGCTGCGGTCGGTGGCGCGCGACAGCACGAATGCCGGGCCCGTGCCGGGCGTGAGCAGCGCCGCCCACTCCCAGCCGAGATCGTCGCCCCAGTGCCAGCGGCCCCAGTTGTGATCGTGGTAGGCGCTCGCGCCGGCGAGGTCGACGCGGCGTTCGCCGACCGTCGCCTCGCCCGATACCACCCGCCAGCGCGGCACCACGTACCACGACACCCAGCCCGGCCCGAGGGGCAGGCGCTGCTCGAGATCGAGCGCGGGCGACGCGGCGTCGGCGGTCAGCCGGAGCGTGAAGGCATCGCGCGGCAAGCGCGCCGCCGCGAGCGCGCGGCCCGCCGGGTAGTCGACCGCCAATGCGACCTGCGCGAGCGCGATGCTGCCGACGCCGACGCGCGCTTCGTCCTGGCCGCACACCTCGGTGTTGCCGATCCACCCGAGCCCCGGCACGTGCAGCAGCGCCGTGCCGATCGCCCGCGCACGCGGGTCATCGGGCGCGCCGTGCAGCGAGACGTTCACCAGCCCGACGCTCCCCGACGCGTGGTCGAAGACGTTCAGGTGGAGCCAGTCCTTGTACGCCGCCGCCGCCCCGTCGAGCGCCGTCGGCGGCCGGAGCGCGTCGGGCAGGATCACCGCAGGAGCCGGCCGGGGGGTTCGGCGCCGGTTCCGGCGACCACCGCGCCGGCCGGCGGCAGCGTCTCGCGGACCACCGCGGCCACGGCTCCGTCGAGCTCGCGGGCGAACGCCCAGAGCCCGAGGACGCAGTCCGCGAAGGTCGGCCCCGCGCCGTCGTCGGGTGCGTCCGTGCCAGCCAGCTCGCCGGGGATCGGCAGGAGGTCGATGGTGTCCTCGAGGTCGTCGGCCAGCAGCAGCGCCAGGTCGTTACGCAGGTGGTCGAGCACCGGGCTGGGCGGCAGGCCCGCCGACCACTCGTCGATGCCGAGGGCGGACCAGAGCGCCTCGCCGTTGGTCCCCGCGCGGCCGGCTTCGATCGCCTGCTTGAGCCGCGCGCCCGCCACGGTGCCCGCGACGGCGCGACCCAACGCCGCGAACCCGGCGACCAGCGAGCCCACCGCTTGCGCACCGCTCACCACGTGCAGGGTCCCCAGCCGCGCCGCGAGCGACGCCACCAGGGTCGCCGTCGTGCGGCCCGGTCCGGCCGCCCCGTCGACGAGCCGCACCCGACCGCTGCCCGTTGCCGTCATGACGTCCGCCGGCGGCGTGCCCCGCCGCCCCGCCCGCGGCCGGCGGGGCGCGGCCGCGCCCCGCGCCCACGACGACCGGCCGGGGCGCCGCCCCCCGTCACCTCGACCGCCACCGGTACCCCCCCCTCGCGGAAACCCTGGAGGACCAACGCCCCGCGGTACGTTCCCGGTGGCAGGGCGGCCGGCACCGCCAGCTCGACCGTGACCACGCCGACTTCGCCAGGGCCGAGGAGGATCGAGGCGGGCGCGGTGTCCCCCGCGGGGAACCAGGTGGTGCCGCCGCGATCGACCAGGGGCGTCAGCATGGGCGTCACCACGCTGTGGACGCGCTGGCGGTTCTCGGCCTCGAGCCGGAGCACGACCTGGCTGCCCGGCTCGCAGGTGGCCGCGAGCGCCGCGTCGCCGTCCGGCACCACGACCGTGCCGGGCGCCGCCGGCGCGAAGGCGCCCTGCAGGCGGCGGAGGTACCGCAGCGTCTCGTCCGCGAGGCGCGCCTGGAACTCGCTCTGGAGTCGGAGCAACTCCCCGAATGGGCCCCGCTGCTCGTCGGGTGGATCACTCGCCACACGCATGCCTCGCCTCGTTTCACTTGATCCGGTCGATCACGTACCGCAGCATTTCGCGCAAGAATCGACGGTCGTCGTTGTCGCGCCAGAACGACAGCGACCGTCCGTCCACCTCCAGCGCCCGTTCGGAGTACTCGAGCGCGAGCGCGCGCCCGTGCGCCAGCGACCCCGCCTCGCGCATCGCCTGATGCAGCCATGCCACCTCCGTGGGTGACTTGCGCGCGCGCGGCGTCGTGAGCAGCGCGAGCGCGCGTGCCCGCGCCGGTTTTCCGGCCGTGCGCAGGAAGTGGAGCAGCATCACCGTGCGTTTGCCCTCCCAGAGATCGCCGCTGATCTCCTTGCCGTACAGCGTCTCGTCCGCGTCGAGGTTGAGCAGGTCGTCGTGGATCTGGAATGCGATCCCCGCGAGGAAGCCCAGGTCTACGAGCGGCGTCAGCTCCTCGTCAAGGGGCGCCTCGGGTCCGGGCGGGCTGCCGCAGAGGACGCCGACCCGCAGCGGCGCGATGACCGTGTACCAGCAGGTCTTCTTGTAGGCCATGCGCACGTAGTCGCGGTCGTCGAGGTCGAAGCGCGCCTCGGCGATCCAGGCGAGCTCGATCGCCTGTCCCTCGACGGATTCGCGCGCCATGCGCTCGACTTCACGAAAGACCAGCAGCGCCTTGCGCACGCCGACCGCCGTCGTGTTGCCGAGCAGCAGGTCCAGCGCCAGCACGTTGGTGGCGTCGCCGACGTTCACCGCCACCGGCACGCCGTGGGTCTCGAAGAGCGTCGCCTTGCCGCGCCGGAACTGCGATCCGTCCTCGACGTCGTCGTGCACCAGGAAGGCGTTGTGGAAGAGTTCGAGGGCCGTCGCCGACAGCAGGGCTTGCTCGGTCCGTCCGCCGACGGCGCGACACGCGGCGAAACAGATCGCGGGCCGCAGCCCCTTGCCCTCGCGGAACGGGTAGTCGGCCAGGAGGTCGTAGAGCGGCCCGTAGCCGGTGCGCCGGCGACGGGCGAACACCCGCTCGAGCTCGGCGAGCACGTCGGCGCGCGCCGCCGCCAGGACGCGATTCACGAGGGGCTCGTCGTGCGGCACGACGCCCGCAATAGTGGCGACGCTCCGACGGCGTCAACCCTTTGCGTGGGGGCGCCGGGTACGCGAAGAGGGCGGCGCGCAATGCCACCCCTCCTCCGATCGCGCAGCCTGGTCGCCTATCTCGCCAGCCGCTTTTGCGCCGCGACCGCCATGACGATGCTGCGCACCGGGGTGGCCTGGCACGTGTTCGCCCTCACCGGCTCGGCGTTCCATCTGGGGGTGATCGGCGTGGTGCAGTTCCTGCCAGCGCTCGGCCTCGTGCTGGTGGCGGGCGCGATGGCGGACGCGCACGACCGCCGCCGTATCATGCTCGCCGCCCAGACCGTCGCGCTCGCGGGGGCGCTGCTCCTCTGGACGACGACCGCCGGCCAGACAGTGACCCTGCTGCTCCTCTACGCCGTCATCCTGGTGGTCTCGGCCGCCACCGCCTTCGACGGGCCGGCCCGGGCGGCGCTGCTCCCCACGCTCGTCCCGCGCGACGACTTCCCGCGCGCCGTCACCATCGCGTCCACCATCCAGGCGCTGGCCTTCGCCACCGGGCCGGCGCTGTGCGGGCTGCTCATCGCCGCCGCCGGCATCGCCACCGTCTACCTGGCGTACGGCGTCCTGCTCGCCGGGTCCGTGACACTGCTCGCCCTGGTGCGGCCCGGCCGCCCCGAGGGCCCGCGGCGCGCGGCCACCTGGCGGGCGGTGCGCGAGGGCCTGCAGTTCGTCCGCGGGCGCCCCGTCGTGCTGGGCTGCATGCTGCTCGACATGTTCGCGGTGATCTTCGGCGGCGCCACGGCCCTGCTCCCCATCTACGCCACCGAGGTCCCTCGGGGTCGGGCCGCGCGGCTACGGGCTGCTCGGCGCGTCGATGGAACTCGGCGCCCTCGCCACCGCGCTCGTGCTGATCGTGCGCCCGCCGGTCCGTCGCACCGGCGCCGCGCTGCTGACTGCGGTGGGCGTCTACGGCGTGGCGACGATCGTCTTCGGGTTGTCGCGCTGGTTCCCGCTGTCGGTGGCCGCGTACATGCTCGTGGGCGCCGCCGATCAGATCAGCGTCGTGGCGCGCGCCACCGCCATCCAGCTCTCGACGCCCGACGCGCTCCGCGGCCGGGTGAGCGCCG
The DNA here is from genome assembly GCA_963851365.1 of uncultured delta proteobacterium. Taxonomy (GTDB): domain Bacteria; phylum Desulfobacterota; class Binatia; order DP-6; family DP-6; genus CAVQLX01. The sequence continues at coordinate 504,080 of CAWKPA010000010.1, forward strand.
TCAACCTCCTCTTCATCGGCGCCTCGAACCAGCTCGGGGCCGCGGAGTCGGGGTTCGTGGCCGCCCTCACCAGCCCGCCCTTCGCCGTGGTCAGTGGCGGGATCGGCTGTCTGCTGGTGCTGGCCACGGTGGCGTGGCGCATCCCCGAGCTGCGCGCCTATCGGATCGACCGGCTCGCGACGGAGTGAGCGCCCCGCTCGTCAGTGGATGGTGTGCCCGTCCGTCGGTTCGGGCCCGGCGCCGACGAGGACGTCGTCGTCGGCATACAGCGGGAGGCCCCCGCGGACTGCCAGCTCGAGCCCTTCCTGGGCGGTGCACGCCAGCACCTCGCTGTCGTCGCCGCGGTGCACCGTGAGCAACGCCCGCAGCCCCTCCAGCCCCTGGTCGAACACGACGTCGCCAGGGCGCGCGCCGGAACGGGCCACCTCGGCAAGCAGGAAATCCGCCACGGCCCGCGCTGGCGGGTCCGTCTGGGCATCCGCGGCGTCGGGCCGCGCCAGCCGCTCGAGGGCCCGGGCGCGGGTCGGATCGAGCGTCACGGTGAGCCGGTCGCCCGCCGGGCTCTCGAGCTCGGCCCGCCCCCGGCCGCACCGCTTGCAGACCCGGACGCGCTTGAATTCCAACCGCTTCACGACCTGTGAGCAGTAGCCCCAGGCCCCCTCTCCGGTCAACCGGCGCGCCACTCCTGACATGCTCCCCCATCGTGCTACACTGCGCCCCGTTTCTGACGATGCCAGGCGGCGACAGAGCGGGACGACGCGTCCCCACGGGAACCGCATCCCGATGAGCGACCCCGACGGGCCGTCTCGCACGGTCCAGTCCGCACGGGCTCCCGGAGCCGTGCGATGATCGGACTCATGTGGGTGGTGGGCGTGCTGGTGTCGGCCGGCACCGTGCTGGCCATGGCCGAGAGTTCGCTCAGCCGCATGACCAAGGTCCGCGCCATGGCTCTCGAGGCAGAGGGCCGGCGCAACGCGGCCCTCTTGGTCAAGCTCGAGACCGATCCGCCGCGTTACCTGAACGCGGTCTACCTGGCGGTGATGTTCGTCCAGAACGGCTCGGCCATCCTGGTGGCCATCATCGCCGAGAGCTATTTCGGGCACCTCGGGATCACGCTCGCGTCACTCGCGTTCACCATCGCGTACTTCGTCGTCGTGGAGGCGATGTCGAAGACGTTCGGCATCCTGCACACCGACGGCGTGGCGCTCGCCCTGTCGCCGGTGGTCTACTTCCTCGGCCGTATGCTGAGCCTGCCCACGCGCGGGCTGATCGGCCTGGCGAACGTCCTCCTGCCCGGGAAGGGGCTCAAGCAGGGCCCGTTCGTGTCCGAGGAGGACATCCGCACCATGGCGGAGGTGGGACACGAGGAGGGCAGCATCGAGCCGCACGAGCGCGAGCTGATCCATTCCATTTTCGCCTTCGGCGACACGGTCGTCCGGGAGGTGATGGTGCCGCGCCCCGACATCGTGGCCGTGGAGATCACCCGGCCGCTGCGCGTCGTGCAGGACATCATGCTCGAGCACGGGTTCTCGCGGATCCCCGTGTTCCGCGAAGACCTCGACCGCTGCGAGGGCCTGGTCTACGTGAAGGACGTGCTGCGCTGCCTGCATCATGGACAGCTCGACCAGCCCCTCGAACAGGTCATGCGACCGCCGCACTTCGTGCCGGATTCGAAGAAGGTGGCAGAGCTCCTGCGCGAGATGCAGCGCCTCAAGTTCCACGCCGCCATGGTGACCGACGAGTACGGCTCGGTCGTCGGATTGGTCACCCTGGAGGACGTGCTCGAGGAGTTGGTCGGCGAGATCGAGGACGAGTACGATCCCGACGAGCCCGACCTGGTCCCGTTGTCCGAGGGCGTCTACCGCGTCGACGGCACCCTGACGGTCCACGACCTGGGCGAGCTGTTGGGCGTCGAGCTGCCCAGCACCGAATGGGACACCGTCGGTGGCTTGATGGTCGGCCTGCTCGGCAACATCCCGAAGGAGGGCGACGAGGTCCGCTTCCAGAATCTCGTCTTCCGCGCCGAGAAGGTGCACCGCCGGCGCGTCGTCCACCTGCTGGTCACGGCCGACAAGCCCGAGGCGGAGAGCGAAGCCGCCGACGAGCAGAAGGACTCGGCCTGAGCCGTCGCGGGGGCCCGTGCGGGCCCCCGCCCTCGACGCGCAGTCGCCCCGCTCAGGCGACCGACTTGATCCGCATCCGGTAGAACGAGCGGTACACGAAGACCAGCGCCAGCGCGAAGAATATCCCGGCGAGCATGGTGCTCATGCCACGCGGCATCGTGATCGCGAGCTCGACCGCCAGCAGACCGAACAGCGTCGTGAACTTGATGATGGGGTTCATCGCGACCGACGAGGTGTCCTTGAACGGATCACCCACCGTGTCGCCCACCACCGTCGCCGCGTGCAGCGGCGTGTTCTTCGCCTTCAGTTCGGTCTCGACGACCTTCTTGGCATTGTCCCAGGCGCCCCCGGCGTTCGCCATGAAGATCGCCTGGAAGAGGCCGAAGAGGGCGATCGAGATCAGGTAGCCGATGAAGAAGTACGGCTCGACGCAGGCGAAGGCGAGCGTGGCGAAGAACACGGTGAGGAAGATGTTGAACATGCCGCGCTGGGCGTACTGCGTGCAGATCTCGACGACCTTCTTCGAATCCTCGATGGAGGCCTTCTCCACGCCCTCGAGCTTGATGTTGCGCTTGATGAACTCGACGGCCCGGTAGGCGCCCGTGGACACCGCCTGGATCGACGCCCCGGTGAACCAGTAGATCACCGCGCCGCCCATGATCAGGCCCAGCAGGAACGGGGGATGGAGGATCGAGAGGTTGTCCTGATTCTGGGTCAGACCGTGGGTGAGCGCCATGATGATCGAGAAGATCATGGTCGTGGCGCCCACCACCGCGGTGCCGATGAGCACCGGCTTGGCCGTGGCTTTGAAGGTGTTGCCCGCGCCGTCGTTCTCCTCGAGGAAGTCCTTGGCGCGCTCGAAGTCGGGCTCGAAGCCGAACTCCTTCTTGACGTCGCCCTTGATGTTCGGGAGCGTCTCGATGAGCGACAGTTCGTAGACCGACTGCGCGTTGTCCGTGACCGGCCCGTAGGAGTCGACCGCGATGGTGACCGGCCCCATGCCGAGAAAGCCGAACGCCACGAGGCCAAAGGCGAACACCGCCGGCGCGAGCATCATCGGGGTCTGGGTGCCCGGCAATGCATCGCCCAGGCCGCCCAGACTGATGAAGTAGGCGATCGCCATGAGGCCGGTGATCACCAGGCCCATCCAGAAGGCGCTGAAGTTGCCGGCCGTGAGTCCGGCCAGCACGTTGAGCGACGCGCCGCCTTCTTCCGAGGCTTGCACCACTTCGCGGACGTGTCCCGAATTCGTGGACGTGAATACCTTGACCACCTCGGGGATGATCGCTCCGGCCAGGGTGCCGCACGTGATGATGCTGGCCAGTTTCCACCACATGGTGCCATCGCCGAGATCCCGGATGAGCAGCCACGACACCACGTAGGTGATGACCACCGACACCAGCGACGTGAGCCACACCAGCGCCGTGAGCGGCGCCTCGAAGTCCATCTTGGCGGCGTTCGAGTGCCGCCCCGCCTGGACGGACTCGTTCAAGACGTACGACAGCCCGCTGGCCACGATCATCATGATGCGCATGGCGAAGATCCATACGATGAGCTGCACCTGCACCGTCTCGTTGGGCACGGCCAGCAGGATGAAGGAGATCAGCGCGACGCCGGTGACGCCGTAGGTCTCGAAGCCGTCGGCCGTGGGGCCGACCGAGTCGCCGGCGTTGTCGCCGGTGCAGTCGGCGATCACGCCCGGGTTGCGCGCGTCGTCCTCCTTGATGTTGAAGACGATCTTCATGAGGTCCGAGCCGATGTCGGCGATCTTGGTGAAGATGCCGCCCGCGATCCGGAGCGCCGACGCGCCCAGCGACTCGCCGATGGCGAAGCCGATGAAGCACGGATCGGCCAGGTCGCGCGGGATGAAGAGCAGCATGATCAGCATGAGCAGCAGCTCGATCGAGATCAGCAACATGCCGATGCTGATGCCCGCCTTCAGCGGGATGGCGTAGCAGGGGAACGGCTTGCCTTCGAGGGCGGCGAAGGCGGTGCGCGAGTTGGCGAAGGTGTTGATGCGAATGCCGAACCACGCCACCGTGTAGCTGCCCGCGATGCCGATCAGGCTGAAGAGCACGATCGTGCCGACCTTGTACGCCGCCAACCCGACCAGGAAGCCGAAGTAGACCACCATGATCGCGGCGATGAACAGCCAGAGGATGAGGATGAAGCGCCCCTGGGTGATCAGATAGGTCTTGCAGGTCTCGTAGATCAGCTCCGAGATCTCGCGCATCGAGCGGTGCACGGGCATGTTCTTGAGCTGGCCGTAGAAGACCAACCCGAAGGCCAGCCCGAGCACGCAGATGCCGATCCCGAACAGCAGCAGCGTGTGCCCGTCGATCCCGAGGAACGACACCTGGGACAGGTCGGGCATGACCAGATCGATCTCGCTCCGGTGACCGGCCTCGGCCGCGAGGACGGTGCTGCCGCCCAGGGCGGCGAGCACGACTTGAGTGACGGCCACGAGGGCCAAGCGCAACGGCATGTCTGGGGGGCCTCCTCGAAAGGGGATGGGCGTAAAACCTGGGGCCTATAGGCGAACCCGACCCGCTATGCAAAGGGGGCGACGCACTGCGGCTCGTCGCTCGCGGCCGTGCGTCTTGACATCACCCGATCGAGTCGCTCCAGGGATGCGACTGGCCCCGTCGCCCGCGTCGCCGGGCGACACCGCGCGCCATGGCGCAGGCGCCCGACCGCAGCGGGGGCGGTGCACCCGCGCCCCGCACCGCCGCAACGCTCAGCGGCGCTGGCGGTACAGCCGTGTCGAGGCGACCGACGCCATCCGCGCCGGGTCGAGCGATGCGCCGAGGAACGCGGCGACGCGCGCGCAGTGCGTCTCCGGGTCCTCCATCAGCTCGTTGTAGCTCACGTAGCAGACGTCGACGTTCGGCTGCGCCGCCATCCACGCTTCCACCTTCGCGAGATGCCGCGTGAAGAACTGCGCCATCTTGTCGTCGCTGGTGGCGTCGGCGGGCTTCCCGCGGCGAATCAGCATCTGGCGCTGCGAGGCCAGCACCTCGTCCAGCTTCCGGCGCATGAAGACCACCTTGTAGGGGTAGCCGGGCGGCAGGTGCGCCAGCAGCGCGGAGATCATTTTGACGACCTTGCCGCGCGCCTCGTCGAGCCACGCCGCGTCATGCTCGATCTTCTTGACCCGCTCGAACTCGTAGTAGCCCTCGGGGTTGTCCTCATCGGCCGTGCGCACATGGTCGACCAGCACCGGCAGGCCGCCCTCTTCGAGCATGCGCATCATCATGGAGGTTCCGGACCGGGGAAGTCCCGACACCAGCGTCACGAACTCGTGGGCCATCGCGGCGCCCGAGTGTAGCCGAGGGCCCGCGGGTGCGCTAGACGCACCCATGACCATCCACGACGTGCAGACTCCGGCCCTCCTGGTCGATGCCGCCGTGCTGGACGCGAACCTCCGGGTGCTGGCCGAGCGGCTGCCCGGCCCCCGGCTCCGACCCCACGTGAAAGCGCACAAATGCACGGCGCTCGCCCGCCGGCAGGCCGACCTCGGGCACCGGACGTTCACCTGCGCCACCATCCGGGAGGTCGAGGGCATGGCGGCCGCGGGGCTGGGCGACGACCTGCTCCTCGCCAACGAGGTGGTCGATGCCACGCGCCTCGGCCGGCTCCGCGAGCGCGCACGCGTCACCCTGGCCGTCGACTCCGAGGCCACCATCGGCGCGGCGGCCCGCGGCGGCGTGCGCGAGGTGCTGATCGACGTCAACGTCGGCTTGCCCCGGTGCGGCTGCGCCCCGGAGGACGCGGGGCGGCTGGCGGATCTGGCCCGCGCGCGCGGCCTCTCGGTGCGCGGCGTAATGGGCTACGAGGGTCAGGTGATGCTGCTTCGCGACCGCGCCGCGCGGGCCGCGGGCACCGCCGAGGCCATGCGGTTGCTCGCCGACGCGCACGCCGCGGTCGGCGGCGACGTCGTGTCGGCCGGCGGCACCGGCACGTGGGACCTCAACGGCTGGGCAACCGAGATCCAGGCCGGGTCATACGCGCTGATGGACACCGCCTATGCCGCGCTCGGCTTGCCGTTTCGCCCGGCGCTGTCGGTCCTGGCCACCGTCGTTTCGGTGGCCCCCGGGTACGCGGTGGCCGACGCCGGCTTGAAGGCGCTCGGCATGGACCACGGCAATCCGGCGATCGACGGCGCCAGCGTGCTCTTTTGTTCGGACGAGCACGTCACGTTCGTGCCGGGCGCCGCCGTGCGGCCGGGCGACCGCGTGCGCCTGTGGCCTGCCCACGTCGACCCGACGGTGGCCTACCACGAGCGCCTCCACGTCGTGGACGGGGCGCAGGTCGTCGACACCTGGCCGGTCGACCTGCGCGGCTGGTGACCCGTCACCGCGCGCCCGGACAGCCTACCAGCTCGACGTCGCGGCCGCGGGCGAGCCGGTCCGTCGCCACGGCGGGCGCCCCCCTCGGCACGGGGCGCAGGTACCGGGTCCGGGGATCGGCGCACGTGACCCGCTCGCGCCGCAGCTCGCGACGGAGCGCGTACGCGAGGACCAGCAGGTCGTTCTCCGGCAATCCCGTGGACGCGCGCAGCGGCGTCTCGCGGGGCACCAGCGTCGCCGTCTCCCGCGCCAGGTCGAGCAGCCCGCCACGCGCTTCCTCTCGCTGATCCCGCCAGGCGGCCGCGAGATCGACCAGCGCGACGACGCACACCGCCGCCGCGACCAGCCGCCGTCCCCGATGCGACGGCACCGCGCGCAACAGCGCCCGTGCCGCCAGGAGCGCGATCGCCGGATAGAGCGGCAACAGGTAGACGGCGCGCTTCCCCGCCGCGACCGTGAACACGACGAGCACGACGAGCCACCACACGTACAGCAGCCGGTCGACGGCCGTCGGCCGGGCGCCGCGCCACCACCGCCGCACGTCCTCCAGGATCGCGACGTGCCACGGGGCCAGGTGTCCAAGGAAGAACCGCGGCATCAGGAGCCACGCGAACCGGCCGTGCGGATCGAAATCGCCGCGGCCGGCGAAGCGGTCGACGTTCTCCTTCAGCAGCTGCACGACGATGAACTCGCGCCCGCCGCGGGCAATGGCGACGGCGTACCAGCCCCCCACGAGAAGCACCGACACAGTCGCCGCGGGCCACGACCAGAGCGCGGCGAGCCGGCCCAGCTCGCCGCCGGCGGTGAGGAACGCGAGCGCCACCAGCGCCGGCAGCGCCGCGCCCGCGGGCCCCTTGGTCAGCACGGCGGCCGCCGCGCCGAGCCACAGCAGGGTCCGGCCCCACGACCGGCCGGCCAACGCCCAGGCCGCCAGCCCGGCGATCGCGGCGGTGACGCAGGCGGCGAACAGCATGTCGACGCGGGCTTCGAGCGCCGAGCGGAGGAACCCCCAGCTGGCGCAGAGGATGCCCACCGCGAGCCACCCCGTCGCGCGGTCGGCCACCACCAAACCGAGCCAGCAGGTCGTCGCCAGCATCGCGCACGCTGCGAGCAGCGACGGCAGGCGCACCGTCGTGTCCGACCAGCCGAAGGCGCGCACGGCCCCCGCGGCGAGCCAGTGGTACAACGGCGGCTTCGACGCGATCACGCCCTGGCGCCGGGGCAGCACCGGATCGCCGCCCGCCATCAGCTCGCGGACCACGAGCCCTTCGCGCGCTTCGCCGCGCGTCGCGACGGGGGGCCAGGACCGCAACGTGCCAAAGAGCGCGATGAACAGGAGCGCCAGCAGGGCGACGTCGCGGATGCGCATCGGGCCCCGCTGCACTACCATCGCCGGGTCGACCCGCGAAACGCATGGAAGCCGCCCCTCCCCCCATGACACCGCTCCCTCTCGTCACCGCCGCGACGCTCGAGCCAGCGGGCCGCTGGCTGCCGGCCGTGCGGACGCTGCCCCGCGTGGTGCTCACCGACCTGCCGACGCCCGTGGGACGCCTCGACCGGCTGGAGCGGGCGACCGGCATTCCGGACCTGTGGATCAAGCGCGACGATCGAAGCGGACCACTCTACGGCGGCAACAAGCCGCGCAAGCTGGAGCTGCTGCTGGGCGCCGCTCGCGCACACGGCCGCCGCCACGTGCTGACGTTCGGCGGCATCGGCACCCACCATGGGATCGCCACCGCCGTCTGCGGACGCGCCGCGGGTCTGGCCACGACGCTGGTCCTGATTCCGCAGCCGGTGACGCCGCACGTCCGCGCGTGCCTGCTCGCGCTGCACGGGCTGGGCGCCGAACTCCACCTGGCGCGGGGCCCCGTCGACGCCGCGCGCATCGGGCTGGCGCTGCTCGCACGCGGGCGGCTGCGCGGCGAGCCCATGGCGCTCATCCCCACCGGCGGCACGTCGGTGGCGGGCGCGATCGGCTACCTGAACGCCGGACTCGAGCTGGCCGGGCAGGTGCGGGCCGGGCTCCTGCCGGAGCCGGCCGCCGTCTTCGTCGCCCTCGGCACCGGCGGGACGGTGGCGGGGTTGCTCGCCGGCCTCCGCCTGGGCGGGCTCGCCTCACGGCTCGTCGGCGTGCTCGTCACCGACATCCTGCCGCCGTCGCCGCACCGGCTGCTGCGGATGGCGCGCGCGTGCCTGGCGCGGTTCGCAGCCGACCGGCCGATCACCCTGTCGGCCCGCGACGTCGAGATCGAACGCCGCTTCGTGGGGCTCGGGTACGGCGCGCCCACCGACGCCGGCTCGACCGCCACCCGGCTGCTGGCGACGCACGAGGGGATCGCACTCGAGACCACCTATACCGGGAAGTGCCTCGCCGCGCTGCTCGCGCGGGCCGGCGAGCCCGAGCTCCAGGAGCGCCCGCTGCTGTTCTGGAACACCTTCAGCGGCGTCGCACCGGCGCTCCCCGGCGGCGGCCTGCCCGACCCGGGTGCGCTGCCACGCGCGTTCCGGCGATTCTTCTGACGCGCTACAGCTTCGCGTCGCGCAGGTTCCAGGTGATGTCGCCCTTGGGGAGCGGCAGCAGAGGCGTCTTCTCGAACGCACCGTTGCGCCAACGATACCGCCGCAGCTCGCCCTGGTCCTCGCTGGCGACGTAGAGCTCCAGCGCGCCGTCGCCGTCCAGGTCGGCCACCAGCACCGGGTGCTCGAAGCCGGACGAGCCGGCGTCGATCTGGGTGCGCTTCCAGCCATCGGGCCCCTGCTCGAAGAGCCAGAGCCCCGACGCGAGGGCGCCCGCCACCAGGTCGATCTTGCCGTCGCCGTTCAGGTCACCGGCCGTGAGGGCGCGCATCAGGCGGTCGGGCACCGTGCCGACCACCGTGCCCACGGGCTTCCCGTCCTGCCAGCGGTACTGCTTCACGGTGACGGGGCGCACCAGCGTGTTGCCCGGCCCGACCGCCCCTTCCCACGAGACGTACAGCTCGGCGATCCCGTCGCGATCGACGTCGGCGGCGAGGATCTCCTTGGCATGCGTGTCACCGGGCGCGTCGACGATCGACTTCTGCCAGCCCGTCGGCGTCTTGCGGTACATCCTGACCTCGCCCGGCTGCTCCTGGTCGAGCTTGTTCGGCGCGCTCGGCGTGGCGAAGAACTCGGGCACGCCGTCGCCGTCGACGTCGCCGATCTCGATCTCGTGCACGAAGGTGTTCGGGGTGCGGTCGATCTCCTCGACGCGCCAGTTCTCGTCGGGGTGGACCACGGCGATGACGCCCTGATCGTGCGTGGCGACCACCAGCTCCGGCTTGCCGTCCCCGTCGACGTCGCCCTGCTCGATATCGCGCAAGCGGTCGAACTTGCCACCGAAGCGCGGGTTCCAGTGCGTGTCCGCCGTCCAGCGACCGTCCGCGAAGCGCCAGGTGCGCAGCAACGCCTGGTTGCCGCCGATGGTGAGGAGGCCGCCATCCCACGGCAGCGCCTTGTGGAACACGTTGCTGTCCGGATCCTCCAGCACCGCCGCCGTCCAGCCCGCGGGCGTCTCGCGCGCGATGGTGAGCTTGGCCGGGCCGGGCACCGACGTCTTCTTGCCGTCCGGGCCCACCTTGTCGACGAACTGCGCCTGCGCAGCCAGCAGGGCTGGATACGGGCCGCCGGCGAGCGCGTCGCGGCGCGGGCCGGCGGCAGCCGGGGCGGGCGCCGGCGCGGTGGCGGAGGCGGGCGCGGACGCCGCCGGCGGCGGCGGAGCGGCCTCGCGCCCGTCATTGCCGCCGCAGGCGGCGAGCATGGAGACGAGGAGGAACGCGAAGAGGCGCAGCATCCGCGCATCGAGCCTGGCCGGGGCGCGGATGTCAACGAATGCGCGGCGCCGTCAGGGCGCCGAGAGCGCCGGGGCCTGGTACATGGGCGGAATCCGGAACACCTGATGGTCGTGCGGTCCGACGAACGCGTCGAACTCCGTGCCGACGGCGATCACGGCCGGATCATGCGCCGACATGAACGCATTCAGGGCCGCCTCGTCACGGAACCCCCAGACGCTCGTCACCACGTGGGCCGCCCGCGTCCCATCGACGAAGGTCTGGATGCTGATCAGGCCGTCCACGGACAGGAACCGCTGCGCCCCTTCCCGCCGGAACCACTCCTCGAATGCCTTCACCTTGCCCGGCGCGACGTCGTAGCTCTGCGCGAAGAAGATGCGCGCCGCGGTCTCGGGCGGCGTCGGCCGGTCCGACGGACTCGGGACCGCCGCGACGCCCCCGGGCCCCGCCTGGCCGCCGTGCATGTGGTGCCCGGCGTGCGGATCGCCCGACTTGAGCGACGACAGGTAGGCGACCAGGTCCTCCAGCTGCGTCACCGTCAGGTCGGGATACTCCGGCATCGTCGAACGGCCCTGGTGACTGACGTAGCCCTGGCCGTCCACCAGGACCGCGTCCGGGTTGAGGATCGCCTCCAGGAAGTACGCCGGCGGATGGTGGCTGCCCATGCCGGTCAGCTCCGGCCCCGGGCCGGTCGTCCCCTGCTCGGAGAACTTCTCGCCGGCCACCTTGTGGCACGAGTTGCAGCCCAACTCTTCGAAGGCCGCGCGGCCCGCGGCCACGTCGCCCGACAGCAGCGTCAGCTGCCAGCCGGCCGGAACGCCGCCCAGCTGGTGCAACGCGTCCATGGTGATGCGCACCGATTTCGGCGAAGTCCGGGCGCGCGCGGGGCTGGGTTCCGGCGTCTTCCTCCGTTCGCCGCAGCCGGCGAGGAGCGCGCACACCAGGACCAGGGAGACGGAACGGATCGGATGACGTCGCACGCGCGCCAGATCGCCACATCGCGCCCGACCTGTAAAGCCAGGCGCACCGAGCGCGACCGCTCAGCACGCGTCCGTTCGGCTGGACACGGCGCCGGCGACCCGCGCCGCGGCCCACGCGTCCATGCGCAGCCACTGGCCGTCGAGCCAACGGAGACGCTCGGCCGCATCGCGTGGGATCTCGGCCGCCGGCACCCGCCAGAAGGCCACGTGGACCGTGCGGCCGATCAGGGCGCCGCGCTGCACGTCGTTCAGCGTGGCGGCGCCGTCGAGCCCGACGTGGGCCATGAAGACCACGTCGACGTCGGGCCGTGCGTCCAGCAGCGCGAGCGGCCCGCCCGTGCGCGGCGGGAGGACGTGGCGCAGCCCGTCGAGGCGCGCCGCGCGCGCCGGATCGCTCCGCGCCACGATGTCCCGGGCGCGCGCCTGCTTGGCGGGCGTGAAGCGGGTCCCCTCGGGATAGATCATGACCCCGTCGCGCGGTCCCAAGTCATGGGCGAGCGCGCGCACCGCGGCGATCTCCCCGGCGCTGTCGTCGGAGCCACGACGCACGAAGACGTTGGGGAGCCGCTGCCCGACGACGTCGAGGCACGGATCCCACAGCAGCTCGCGCTTCAGCACCCAGCGGAGCCGGATGCCGTGCGGGTGCGCGATCAGCAGGACCGGCAACAGCGTATCGGCGAGGCTGGCGTGCCGCGGGAACAGCAGGAACGGCCCGCGCGCCACGGCCTCGTCGCCCGTCGCCTCGATCCGCAGGTCGAAGAGCCCGCTGGCCGCGGCGAAGAGCGCCCGCGCCCAGAGGGTTTGGAGCGCATAGTGCCAGCGCAGCATGCGCTCGCGGTTCCCGAGCGTCGCCACCCAGAGCACCAGGCCGGCCGCCAGGCCCAGGACTTCGCAGCCGAGATAGGCGACGGCGAACAATACGAGCCGGGTCACGGGCATGCGCCGGTCGCGCGCCAGGTCGATCACGATGGCCAGCGGCAGCAGCACGGGCAGCAGGCAGACCGCCACCACCAGTGCGACCACGATGGCCGGGAGCACGATGGCGCGGCGCCGCCAGCGCGCGGCGAGCGATTCCGTCCGGCGCGAGGTCACTGCGGGAAGTAGCGGGGCCAGATGAGCGCGTCGAGCACCAGCGTCTGGAGCGTGAACGCCGCGGCGCCCGCGATCGCCGCGCCCTTGCCGCTCGGCGCCGGCATGACCTGGGCGATCAGCCCGATCAGCGCGAGCGACGCGAGCCCGACCACCAGCAGGACGCCCCGCATCGCCCACCAGCGCCAGGCGTCGGGAACGGCCAGGTACTCGAACGTCAGCGGCATCCACATCGCCGAGAGGAACAGGATGAGCGCGAAGCAGAGGTTGATGGGCGTGAAGTCGACCTGCGCCGGATCGAGGCGCAGGATCCAGGGCGCGAACGCGAAATAGCCGGCGGCCGCCGCCAGCATCGAGGCGATGTAGGCGACACGCGCCATGCCGCTGATCGACCCCCAGAGCACGCCACTGTCACGTGCCGGGTTCCCGATCCACAGCACGTAGCTGCCGAGCACGGCGATGCCGCCGAGCACGTTGAGCAATACGAAGGCGAGTTTCTCCGTCGACATCAGTGGGGTGCCTCCTTGGATGGCTGACCGTCGACGCCGAGGTAGCACCTGCGTTCGGTTAGGGATACGGTCCCCCGCCATGCCGCACATGCCGTACCCGTCGCGCGCCGAGGAGGTTGCCAACTGCGTCACCCACGGGGTGGGGCTCGTCGCCAGCCTGCTCGGCATGCCGGTGCTGGTGGTCGCCGCCGCGGGACGCGCCGACGCCCTCCACGTCGTCGCCTGCGGCGTGTTCGCCGCCACGCTGGTCGCGCTCTACGCCGCCTCGACGGTCTACCACGGGCTGCCGCCATCGCCGGCGAAACATCTCTTCCGCCTCCTCGACCACGTCGCGATCTACCTGCTGATCGCCGGAACCTACACGCCCTTCGCGCTCGGCGTCCTGCGGGGCGCGTGGGGATGGACCCTCTTCGGCCTGGTGTGGAGCCTCGCCGCGGCCGGCATCGTCTTCAAGACGACGCTGGGGTTCCGCTATCCGCGCGGCTCGACGGTCTTCTACGTGCTGATGGGATGGGTCGCCGTGGTCGCGATCCAGCCCATCACGGCGCAGATGCCGGTCGCCGGCATCGCGTGGCTGGTCGCAGGCGGGCTCCTCTACACGACCGGCGTGGTCTTCTTCGCCTGGGAGCGCCTCCTGCACAGTCATGCGGTGTGGCACTGCTTCGTGCTCGGCGGCAGCACGTGCCATTTCTTCGCCGTGCTCTGGTACGCGGCGCCGCGGTTCGCCTGATTGCGCCGCAGCGTGCACCCCGAGCCGCGATCCTCTTGCCGCAGTGCGCCACCATGCAGTAGGGTCCGGACCCCAGGAGGGCATCCGTGAGACTCGAGCACGACATCCCGCTGCGCAAGCCGAACCTCGAGTTCGACGCGTCCATCCCGCGCTACTGGATGAACGGCAACGTCTTCGCCACCCACTTCTTCAACGGCCTGAACCTGGTCTTCCCCGACGGCGAGCGGTTCTTCGTCAAGTCGGTGCACGATCATCTGGGCCGCATCACCGACCCCGTCCTCCTGCGGCAAGCCAAGCAGTTCGCGGCCCAGGAGGGCCAGCACGCCAACCAGCACGAGCAGTACTTCGCCCGCCTGCGCGCCCAGGGGTATCGGATCGACGGCTTTCTCCGGCGGTTCCACCAGTTCTACCGCTTCGCCAACCGCCTGCCGGCAGCGCTGCGCCTCGCCATCACCGCTGGCGCGGAGCACTACACCGCGGTGCTGGGCGCCGGCGCCATCGAGGAGTTCGCGCTCCTGGCCGACGCGCACCCGACCATGCGCCAGCTGATCGTCTGGCATGCCACGGAGGAGATCGAGCACAAGGCGGTCGCCTTCGACGTCTTGCGCGCCACGCACCCGAGCTACCTTCTGCGCATCGCGGGCTTCCTGATCGCCACCGTCTGCCTGTTCGGCTGGACGTTCGCCGGCACCCGCATGTTGATCGGCCAGGACGGCGTGGCGCGCGCCGAGGTGGCGCGGCAACGCCGCCTCGCGATGGCGCGCGACGACTACCGCGGCGTCCAGCGCATCCGCGCGGGCATCCGCGCCTACTTCCGGCGCGACTTCCACCCCGACCAGACCGACCACCTCGCCCTGGCCCGGCGGCGGCTGGCCGAAGTGCTGCCGGCGTTGGCGTAGGCGCCGGGCTCCATCCTGCGGACCACGGCATGACGATGTCGCCGGCTCGGCCGGGAGGCGAAGCTCGCGCCGTGCGCGCCGGCCGGGCGGCGCTCGTGCTGTCCCTCGCCGCCATGACGCCGCTGACTGCGGCGGTCGCGCCCCTCGCCCCCTGCCCGTCGTCGCCGAACTGCGTCTCGACCGCTGCGACGGACTCGCGCCATGCCATCGCGCCCATTTCATTCGACGGCACGCCCGACGCCGCGGCGGACCGCCTGCGGCGCGCGCTGGCGTCCATCCCCGGGCTGCGGATCGTCGCGGACGACGGCCGGCACATCCGCGCCGAGGCGACGAGCCGCCTCCTCCGCTTCGTCGACGACATCGACCTGGTCATCGACGCCGACGCGCGGGTCATCCGCATGCGCTCGGCCTCCCGGGTCGGCTACTCGGATCTCGGCGCGAATCGCCGCCGCCTGGAACGGCTCCGCGCCGCATGGCAGCGCGTCGGCGCCGCGCCCCCGCGGCGGTAGACGCCGTCAGCCAGCGCCGCCGCGGCGCCCGAAGAGCGCCTCGAGCAACTCGCCGACCAGCACCGGCTTTTCCAGGCACGGGACGCCGGGCGCCTCCCGTGTGATGGAGGAACAGTCATACCCCGTCGTGAAGACGACTCGGACGCCCCGCTGCCGCAGCGCCTCGGCGACGGGATAGGCCAACTCGCCGCGCAGATTGACGTCGACGACCGCGCCGTCGATGCGGTCGACGCGCGCCACCAGCTCCAACGCCGCCGCCGCCGTCGGCACCGGCCCGAGCACCTCGACGCCCTCGTCCGCGAGCGCCATCGCCGTTGCTTCCGCCACGTTGAAATCGTCCTCCACGACGAGCACACGCCAGCCGTGCACGGCATTGTGTCGCGTCATCCGGCGCGATCCTCACCCCGGTCGGCCGCGGCAAGCGGCAGCCGGATCAGGCAGCGAAATTCGCGCGCGTCCAACTGGAAGGAGGTCTCCGCCGACAGCGCGTACGGCAGCGCCCGCTCGATGAGCGTCCGGCCGTAGCCCGGAGGCCGCGGATCGGCGCGCTCGGGACGTGGCTCGAGGTCCGACTCGACCCACCGCAAGGCGAGCCACCCGCGGCCTGCGGCGTCATGCTCGATCCGCCAGGTCGCATCGAGCCGCCCGCCAGGTGCCGCCAGCGCGCCGTGCTTCAAGGCGTTGGTCGCGAGCTCGTGGATCGCCAGCGCCAGCGTCTGCACGTCGCGCTTGCGCAGCGGGACCTCGGGACCATCCACGTGCATGCGGGCGCCCGCCAGCTCGGCGCCGAGTGCGTCCAGCTCCACGCGCACGAGCGTCCCGATCGTGATGGGCTCCTGGTCCGCGCGCGACAGGAGGCCCTGGACCCGGGACAGGGCGGCGAGGCGGCGGCGGAATTTCGTCATGAACGCGTCCGTCGAGTCCGTGGACCGAACCGTCTGCTCGGCGATGGACTGCACGACCGTGATCAGGTTCCGCGTGCGGTGCTGGAGCTCGTCGATGAGCACCTGCTGCCGTTCGATCGCCTGCTGGCTCTCGGTGGTGTCCTCGCAAAGGATGACGATCCCGCCCACGTCGCCGGCAGCGGTGCGCCACGGCAGCACCTGCCACTTGAGCCACTGGACCGTCCCGTCGGCGCGCTCGAAGCGATCCCCGTCCGACGTCTTTACGGCGCCCGCGAGGCACCGCTCGTTCGCCTCCCGCCATCGGCGGGGAATGTCCGGGAAGACGTCGTACTGGCACCGGCCGAGGACGTCGTCGGGCAAGTCGAAGTACCGGAGCCAGCGACGGCTCACGGCCAGGTAGCGCATCTCCCGGTCGAACATGGCGACGGCGGCGGGCGCGCTCTCGAAGAACAAGCGCAGTTGCTCCTCCGACTCGCGCAGCTTCTCGTCCGCCTCCTTGCGCGCGGTGATGTCGAGGTTGATGCCGGTGAGTGCCGTGACGTTGCCGCCGGCGTCGCGCTGCGCGCGGCCCAGCCCATGCATCCACCGCAGGCCGAGGGTCGGCACGACGGCGCGGAACTCGATGTTCCACGCGTCGTCGCCCGGGGTCTGCATCACCGCGTCCAGCCGCGCGACGACGCGCGGTCGATCCTCCGGATGGATACGATCGAGCCACGCCTCGTACGTGCGCGGCTCTCCGGCCGCGAAGCCATACATGGCGTGATACCGGTCGTCCCAGGTGCTCTCGTTGGTCCGGGCGTTCCAGCTCCACGCCCCGGCGGAGGACGCCTCCAAGACCAAGGCCAGTTGTCGCTCCAGGCTGGCGCGGTCGCCGTCGGGGTCGGCGTGCCGAACGTACCCGTCCGCTGCGACCTCCGCACCGTGCCCGGCGCCGGTCCCAGTCGCCCCTCTCCGCGCGTCCATGCGCGCGGAAGTAAAGGCGTAAAGTCCCGCGTGCACAAGCCCGGTTCGACCCCGGTCGGTGCGGCGTTGGACCCCGGCCCAGGTCGGTATCCAGGCCGCGCCCCCCGTTCCCCCGCGGGAGCGTGGCGTGGTAGGTCGCGAAGGAGAAGTGGCGTCCCGCCTCGCAGCGCTGGTAGCGGCCGTGTTCGCGGCCGCCGTGATCGCCCCACCGGCCGGCGTCGTGATCCACCGGCACACGGGCGGCGACCACGCGCACGTCCATGCCGATCTGGCGGGGCACCCGCATCACGACGGGCACGCCCACGACGCCGGCCACCACCACGAGGCCGCCCGCACCGCACATCACCATGCCGACGTCGCCCGCGACGCTCACGAGCACGCCGTCGATCGGCCCATCGTCGCGGCACCTGACGACCGCAGGCCGGGCACCGGCCCCGAGTTCGGCCCCGGCGGCGAGGGCGCCCACCTCCACACGCTGCCGCACTTCGACCAGGCGGTGGCGGCCGCGCCCCCGGGTCCCGCCCCGCCACGGCCGCTCGCCCGCCTGGCCCGGACGCGCGCGCCAGTCCGCATCCCCCTGACGCCACCCGCGACCCGCTCGCGCGCCCCACCACTCCGGTCGATCTGATCCCCCCCCGTTCCCCAGAACAGATCGACGAGCCGATGCGAGCGCGTGCGCCCAAGCGCGCGCAGGCCGGCCGGAGGTGGTTCCATGCGACCGAGGAGCAACACGGCTCTCCTCGCCGCGGCGGCGCTGTCGTGCGCGCTCGGCGGCGAGGCGCGGGCCGAGGAACGCCCGCGAGACGACGACCAGCCGTCCGACGAGACACGTCTGGAGGAGGTGGTGGTGCGCTCGCAGCGGCCGGTCTCCGCCGCGTCGTCGCGCGAGATGAACGCGCGCGATTTCGCGATCCGCCCCCACTCGACGCTCATCCAGATCCTGAACAACGTCCCCGGGCTGGTCGTGTCGCAGCACCAGGGCGGCTCCAAGGCCCCGCAATGGTTCCTGCGCGGGTTCGACGCCGACCACGGCACCGACGTCGCCGTCTTCGCCGACGACATGCCGATCAACATGGTCACCCACGCCCACGGCCAGGGCTACGCCGACCCGAACTTCCTGATCCCCGAGACCATCGACCGGGTCGAGCTGTTCAAGGGTCCGTACTTTCCCCAGTTCGGCGACTTCGCCACCGCGGGCGCGCTCAAGCTGATCACCAGGGAGACGTTCCAGGAGAACTTCGCGCTCGCCGAGGGCGGCTCGTTCGGCACCCAGCGCTACGTCCTGGGCGCCTCGCCGCAGATCGGTCCGGCCAAGACGCTCTTCGCCGGCCAGGCCTTCTACACCAACGGCCCGTTCATCAACCCGGAGAACCTCGCCAGGTACAACGGCATGGCGCGCTTCACGCTCGACCCCCTGCCCGAGTCGAAGCTCACCGGCACCGTGCAGGCGTACGCCGCCGACTGGGACGCGTCGGGGCAGATTCCGGCACCGCAGGTCGCGAGCGGCGCCCTGCCTCGCTTCGGCTCCGTCGATCCGACCGAAGGCGGCCGCACCGATCGCACCAACGTGATGCTCGACTGGCGATACACGCCGAGTGCGAAGGACACGTGGGAAATGTACGGGTACGGGTCGCGCTACAAGCTCCGGCTGTGGTCGAACTTCACGTTCTTCGCCAACAGCGGGCTGCGCTTCGTGCAGTACCCGAACGGCGGCATCGACGACACCGGCGACGCCGCGGTGCGGCCGAACGCGAAGTACGTTCCCGGGGACGGCATCTATCAGGGCGACGCCCGCTGGCTCTTCGGCGGCGTCGCCCGGTACACCCGGAACTGGTTTCTGCGAGGCCTGGCGATGCAGAGTCGGTTCGCGCTGGAGACGCGCAACGACGACATCCACGTCACGCTCCAGCGCCAGGTGCGCCGCACCAGCTTCTTCACGGTGAACGACGTCCGCGTGCAGGAGCGGAGGTTCGGCGGCTACTGGTCGCAGCAGGTCTTCTTCACCGACTGGCTGCGCTTCGAGGGCGGACTGCGGGGCGACTTCTACGTCTTCGACGTCGCCAACCGCCTCCCGCGGCAGGGGCGCGACCCGAACTTCAAGAGCGTCTTCCTGAACGGCAACACGACCGACGGGCTCGTGAGCCCGAAGGCCAACTTGATCATGACCCCGCTCGAGAACACCGACGTGTATCTGAACTTCGGGCGCGGCTTTCACTCGAATGACG
The DNA here is from genome assembly GCA_963851365.1 of uncultured delta proteobacterium. GTDB lineage: Bacteria > Desulfobacterota > Binatia > DP-6 > DP-6 > CAVQLX01. The sequence continues at coordinate 523,170 of CAWKPA010000010.1, forward strand.
CGCGGGCCAACATCGTCGGCGACTTCACCGGCACCCCGACACCCGGCACCGGCGTGCGGACGGTGACGCAGGCGACGCCGCTCGCGACGGCGCTCGGCTACGAGCTGGGCGTGCGCACCCGCCAGTTCGACCGACTCGACATGGCGGCCGCCGTCTGGCGGCTGAACCTCGACAGCGAGCTCGTGTTCTCGGGCGACGCGGGCACGACCGAGCCCGGCCCGTCGAGTCGGCGCTACGGCGTCGACTTCGAGGCGCGCTGGCAGATCAACCGGTGGCTCTATGCCGACTACGACCTCAGCTGGGTGAACGCCCGCTTCGACGGCGGCGGCTTCGTCCCGCTGGCGCCGCCGCTGCTGATGAACGGCGGCCTCACCGCCGACTTCCAGAACGGCTTCACGGTCGCGCTGCGCGGCCGCTGGCTCGCCGACCGGCCGGCGGACGAGGAGAACACGCTCACCGCCGAGGGCTACTACATGCTCGACGCGTTCGCGAAGTACCGCTGGCGGAACGTCGAGCTGGGCATCCAGCTGCTGCAACCTCACCAACACCCGGTGGCGCGAGGCGCAGTTCGCCGATAACTCCTGCGTCCGGAGCCAGATCCGGCAGCGCGACCCCGCCGCACCCTGCTTCGCCAAGCCGGGCCGGAACGCCGTCACGCCGCCCGGGGCCATCCACTACACGCCGGGCAACCCGATCGGGGTGCGCGCCGGGGTGGCGGTGTACTTCTGACGATCCGCATGGACAGGCTGCAGGGCGGGTTGCGGCCGCGCCTGACCGCTCCCTATGTCTGGGACGGGTCGATGCCGGGAGCCGAGCCGCAGCCGCTGCGCCTGACGGTCGCCATGGCGGCCTCGGTCGCCGTGCACGCCCTGGCAGCAGCGGCGCTGCTGCAGCGGGTCGCCGCCGGCGACTTCTTCGACCAGCCGCCCGAGATTCCGGCGCGGGCCGAGCTGATCCGGGTGAGCCTGGTGTCGCGAACCGGGCGGCGGGGGTGGCGGCGCCCTGCCGGGCCTGCCGTCACCGCCCGCCGGACCGCCGGACCTGCCGGGGGTCGCCCACCGGCCGCCGGCGCCGATCCGCCAGGCGGCGGCGCCGCCGCCACGCCGCAACCCGCCCCCGCCCGAGCCGGCGGCCGTGCCCGACGGGCGAGCCGACGGCCGCGTTGCGAGCGCTGGCGCGGCCGGCACAGCCGGTGCGCCCGGCCGCACCGCGGGTCGCCGCGCCCGCCGCACTCGAGGCGCCCGAGGCCGCCGCCGCGGCCGCAAACCGGCCGACCGGGGACGCCGGCGCCGTGGCCAGCCGGGGAACGGGCGACGGCGCGGCCGGCGGCGCCGGGGGCGGTGGCGCGGGCACCGGCGACGGCACGGGGGGCGACGGGAGCGATGCCTCTGCGCGGCCGGCCCACGGCACGAACCCGAAGCCGCCCTATCCGCTCGCGGCGCGGCGGCTCGGCGTCGAAGGGGTCGTCACCCTCGACGTGCTCGTCCGCCCGGACGGCAGCCCGGCCGACGTCCGGGTCCGGCGCTCCTCCGGCTCGCCGTTGCTGGACGAATCAGCCGTCGAGACGGTGCGGGCGAAATGGCGCTTCGCGCCGGCACGTCGCGGCGGAACGCCGGTGGAAAGCCGAGTCACCTTCCCCGTCCGCTTCTCGCTCGACGCCGGCTGACGGCGACGCTGCGGGCGGCGAGGGACCCCGACCCGTGACCATGCCCGGATTGGGCCGGGAATCCCGGCGCCGCCAGGGGTGGGTGTACCCCGGAACCCGGGGGCGCGTCTTGCACGTTCTTGCGGGGGGCCCGACCGGGGTGGCATGCCGGAGCCATGACGATCGCAGTGCTGGGCGGCACGGGACCCGAAGGGCTCGGTATCGCCGCCCGGCGGCCGCGGCCGGCGAGGACGTGGTCATCGGGTCGCGGCTCGCGGAGCGGGCGGCCGCGGCCGCGGCCACCCTCGCCCGCGAGGTGCCCGGCGGCCGTATCCGGGGCGCCCGCAACGGCGACGCGGCGGCCGCCGCCGACCTCGTCGTCCTGGCGGTGCCCGCGGCCGGCGTGGACGGCGTCCTCGACGAGTGCGCCGCGGCGCTTGCGGGCAAGATCGTCCTCGACGTCGTGAACGCGCTGCGCGTCGACCGGGGAGTCTTCCGCGTCGCCGAGCAGGCGGACGGCCCGACCGCCCGACGCGTCCAGGCGCGCGCGCCGACGGCACGGGTGGTGAGCGGCCTCAAGCACGAGAGCGCCGCGCAGTTGCGCGATCTCGGCCATCGCCTCCAGGGCGACGTGCTGTTGTGCGGCGACGACGAGCCGGCGAAGGCGGCGGTGGCCGACCTGATCCGGCGCATGCCCGATCTGCGGCCCGTCGACGCCGGCGGGCTCGCGGTGGCCCCGCTACTCGACCACGTGACGGCGCTGCTGCTGAACGTGAACCGCCGGCACAAGGTGGAGACGTCGATCCGACTGGTCGGGCTCTGACGCCCGACGGCTAGAGCACGGTCTCGTCCAGGTAGCACCAGCCCCAATCCTCGCCGGGCTCGACCGACTTGACGATCGGATGCCCGACGGTGCGGTGGTGCGCGGTGGCGTGCTTGTTGGGCGACGAGTCGCAGCAGCCGACGTGCCCGCACGTCATGCAGATGCGGAGGTGCACCCAGCGGTCGCCCGGTGCGCAGACAGTCCTCACAGCCGCGCGCGCTCGGCGTGACCGCGCGGATCCGATCGAGGTGGTCGCACGCGACACCGGCAGCCGGCGCGAGCTCGACCACGCGCTTCGGTGTCGACCACCGCGCGAGTGTCCGCCATCGCCCGATCCATGCGCAACGTGGTCGAGCGCGCCGACGCGGAACAGCGGCGCCGCCTGGGCGAAGCCGTCTGGCGGTGCCGGCGAGCACCAGCTCGTCGCCGGCCTCGACGATCGCCTCGGCGGCTGCGGCACGGCCGCCCGTCGCGCCGCACCGCCTCGACGGCGAGCGGCAGCCGCGCCGGTCGCGACCCCGACCGCCGGCGCGCCGGCGCGGATCGTCACCGTCCGGCGTGCCAGGCAGTCCGTCGCCCACGTCGCACTCGACGACCGGCGCGGCGGGCCGCTCGCCGTCGCGCAGCACGGCGTAGCCGCCGCGCCGCACCGCCTCCTCGTGGCGCTCGATCTCCGCGGCCGGGAGGTCGTAGCTCCGCATCACGTCGGCGAAGAGCTGCACCACGCTCTCCAGCTCCTCCGCGATGACGCGGTCGGCGCCCGCCGCGGCGAGCGGCTCCATTTCCGCGATGTAGCGGGTGCGCACGAGTATCCGCATGGTCGGGTTCGTGATCCGCGCCACCGCGGCGATGCGGTGGGCCATCGCCGGGTCGTCGTCGGCGACCACCAGCACCTTGGCGCGGTCCGTCGCCGGCGAGCAGCAGCGTGTGCTGCGCGGCTCGAATCGCCGCGCAGCACCGGGTAGCCCTGCGCCTCGGCCTCGTTCGCGCCCTCGGGGCTGAGCGTCGTGATGACGTAGGGGATGCCGGAGCCCTCGAGCACGCGGACGAGCCGGCGCGCCGCCTGACCGTAGCCCGCCACCACCACGTGGTTCTCGCGCGCCGGCCGCTCTGGCAGCGGCGCGCCCGCCGTGTCGTCCGGCTCGCGTGCGGGCGCCGCCGTCCGGCGGGCCGCCGCGCCGCCCGCCGCGGCGAGGAACGGCGTCAGGATCATCAGGACGACCGTGGTGGCGATGAACGCCTGCGACCCCGCCGCGCCGAGCCCGGCGGGCGACAGCCCCATCGCGCGGCCCGCCCGCTCGAGCACGAACGAGAACTCGCCCACCTGCGCCAGCATGAGCGCCGCCGCCGCGGCGACCGGCCAACGCTGGCCGAGCGCGAGCACGCTGGCGCCGGTGGTGAGGACCTTCACCAGGAGCACCGCCGCGATGCCGAGCAGCCACCAGCGGCAGGTGCGTCAGCAGGAATCCCACGTCGAGCAGCATGCCGACCGATACGAAGAACGTGGCGCTGAAGAGGATCTGGAGCGGCAGGATCTCGCCGAGCGCATGCTGGCTGAACCGGCTCTCGCTGACGACCAGTCCGGCCAGGAACGCGCCCAGGGACAGGCTCACGCCCGCCAGGTTGGTGAGGTACGCGGTGCCGAGGCAGATGGCGATGACGGTGAGGAGGAACAGCTCGGGCGAGCAGGTGCGCGCCACCTGCTCCAGCACCGCCGGCATGAGGCGGCGCGCGATCACCAGCACCGCCACGATGATGCCGGCGGCCTTGCCGAGTGCCCAGGCGATCTGCGCGGCCGACCCGCCGGTGCCGGCCAGCATCGGCACCAGCAGCACCATGACCACCACGGCGAGGTCCTGGAAGATCAGGATGCCGAGCCCGATGCGGCCGTGCGGCGCGACGGTCTCGCCACGGTCGGCAAGCAGCTTCAGCACGATCGCGGTCGAGCTGAGCGCCACCAGGAAGCCCGTGAACAGCCCGCTCCGCCAGTCGACGCCGAACGGGCAGCAGGAGCGCCATCATGCCGACCGACGCGAGCGCCACCTGCAGGCCGCCGCCGGCGAAGATGGCGGTCTTCATCTGCGCCAGCTTCTCGAGGCTGAACTCGATGCCGATGGTGAAGAGCAGGAAGATGACGCCCACTTCGGCGGCGGCGTCGACCAGCGCGCGGTCGTGCACCAGGCCGAGGCCGCTCGGCCCGATCACGACGCCGGCGACGAGGAAGCCGACGATCGGCACCAGCCCGAGGCGGAAGCAGACGTAGGCGATCGCGGCGCCGGCCACGAGGAGCGCGACGGCATCGGCGAGGAACCCGTGCTCCATGGGCCCTCAGGCCACGCCGCGTTCGAGGCGCGCGCGCACCGTCGTCTCGTCGCCCACTTCCACGGCCTCGCCGTCGCGATAGGCGATCACCTCGTGGTTCGCCGGCGGGACACGCGCGCCGGGGACGACGATGCCGACCAGATTGAGCGGATCAGCGGCCGCGACGACCACGGTCTCGACGTGCGCGGGCCGCCGCCGCACGGCGCGCAGCGCTTCGACGGCCTCGGGCAGAGCGAACTGCTCGCCCACCATCCCGGCGACGAAGCGGCCGCCACGCACCTCGCCGCGCGCCTCCAGACGCCGCAGCGCCGGCAGCAGCTCGCGCCACGGCGGCGAGCAGGTCTCCCGCGCCAGCAGCTCGCGCAGGACGACGCCCCAGCGCCGCATCCACCGCCGCGCGGCCTGCTCCGCGTCCGCCGGCGGCTCGTCGGCCGTCGGGTCGCGCAGCAGCGCCCAGCGACCGGCCGGCACCAGCGGCTGGCGGCGGCCGCCATCGAGCATGCGCAGCCGACCGGTGCGCGCGTCGTCGGGCGGGTCGATCAGCCGCCGGAGTCCCGCGACGCCGTCGCCGGTGACGAGCCCGTGGGCCACCAGCGTCCAGAGCGCGTTCTCGACCGCCGGGGCGCCGAGCCCCGTGCCGCGTGCGATGTCCGCGGTGAAGGTGGCGCCGCGCCGCGCCAGGAACTCGTGCACCGCCGCCGCCTCACCCGCGAGAGCCGCCGGCTGGCCGGCCGGGAGCAGCAGCGAGGCCAGGTGCTCGCGCAGCACGAACGCGAGCGGCGCGGCGCGGCCCGGAGCGCGCAGCGGGGCGTCCTCCGGCGGCGGCGCCGCCCGCAGCCGGCCCCAGGCGATCACGCCACCGAGGCAGAGGTGCTCGAGATCGTCGGGCTGGTACGCGCTCACGCGCGCCGGCAGCACCTGCGATTCCCACGCCCGCGCCGGCAGCTCGAGCCCTTCGAGCTGTTCCAGGATGGCGAGCAGCCCCTGGCGCCCGTGGAGCCGCGTGCCGGGCTGCACGTGCTGCCAGCGGAAGAGGAACCGCATGAAGTCGGCCGCGCTGACCGGTTCGATCTCCCGCCGGAGCCGCCCGAGCGTCAGCCGGTGGATACGCGCGAGCAGCGCGCGGTCGCACCATTCCTCCTCGGTCGCGCCCGAGCGATACCGCCCGCGCAGCGCGACGCCGGCGCGCTCGAGCTGGGCCAGGCCGATCGCGACGCGCGACGCCGCGAGTCCGGCCCGCGCCGCCAGCGCGGGGACGGTGATCGGGCCGACGCACTCGAGCCACCCGCCGACGATGGCGCGCAGCGCGTCCTCTTCGGTGGCGGGCGCACGCCGCGCGAACAGCGCCTCCTGCACGGGCGGGTCGCAGCGCGCGCCGGGGACCGCGAGACGGACCCACGCCACGCGCTCCGCGGCGACCAACGCGCCGCCGGCCCCGCCCGTCCAGGTGGCGCGGCGCGCCTGCACCAGCGCCTCGGCCCACTCGAGCCACCCGGCGCGATCCAGCTCCCCGCGCGGCAGCACGCCGAGCGACAGGAGCACGTCGTGCAGCTCATCCGGATCGCGGACCACCGGCCACGCCTGGCGCTCGACCTCCGCGATCGCCGCCGGGTCGAGCGCGCCCAGGCCGCCGGCCAGCTCCGGCACCGCCTGCCGCAGCGTGACGGCGCGCGCGCGGCGTTCCTCGAGCGGCGCATCGTCGAGGAAGGTGTAGGGGTTCGAGTGCAACAGCTCGTGTGACAGCGGCGACGGCGCGACCGTGTCGATCGCCACCGTGCGGATGCGGCCGTCGGCCATCGCCGCCAGGACGGCGTCCAGGCCGTCGACGTCCATCGCCTCACGCAGGCAGTTCTCGACCGTCTCGGTCACCAGCGGGTGGTCCGGGATCGGAATCGGCCCGGCGGCCATGTTCTCCGCGCACCCGAGCTGCTCCGGAAAGACCGCCGCCAGCAGGTCCTCGGCGCGCATGCGCTGGAGCGGCATCGGCACCTTGCGGCCCGCCGCGAAACGCGCGATCGCGAGCGCGCGGCTGGCGTTCCAGCGCCAGCGGTTGGTGAACATCGGCGACGCCAGCGCCGCCTGCGCCAGGTCGTCGGCGAGAGTGGCGCGCCGCACCATGGTGAATGCGCTCTCCAGCGGGAAGCTGTGCTGCGCGCCCAGCGACAGCACGACGCCGTCGTCGGTGGCGGCCGCCTGCAGCTCGAAGTTGAAGCTGACACAGAAACGCTTGCGCATCGCCAGCCCGAGCGCACGCGTGATCCGCCCGCCGAAGGGCGCGTGCACCACGAGCTGCATGCCGCCCGCTTCGTCGAAGAACCGCTCCGCCACCACCACGGCGTCGCTCGGCATCACGCCGCCCAGCGCCGCGCGCGCCTCCCCCAGATACGCGACGAGCTGCGCCGCCGCCTCGGGCGGCAGACCGCACTCGGCGACGAGCCAGGGCACGGCGGCGGCGCCCTCCTCGCCCACCGCCTCGCGCAGCCGCGACACCGCCGCCGACAGCTCGGGCGTGCGCGCCGGCGCCTCGCCGAACCAGAAGGGGATGGTCGGCGGCGCGCCGTGGGCGTCCTCGACCCGCATGCGTCCCATTTCGACGCGCCGGATGCGCCACGAGCGGTTACCCAGCAGGAAGACGTCGCCCCGCATGCTGTCGACCGCGAAATCCTCGTGCACCGTGCCGATCAACGTGCCCTGCGGTTCCTCGATCACCTGATAGTCGGCGGTGTCCGGAATGGCGCCTCCGCCGGTGATGGCGGCGAGCCGGGCGCCGCGCCGCGCTCGCAGGCGGTCATGGACGCGGTCCCAGTGGAGGTGTGCCGAGCGCCGGCCGCGACGCGTCGCGACGCCCTCGGCCAGCAGCTCGAGCACGGGCTCGAGCGCGGCGCGCGTGAGCCCGCGGTACGGGTACGCGCGGCGCACCAGCGCCAGCAGCTCGTCGACGCCGATCTCGCCCGCGGCGGCGACGGCGACACACTGCTGCGCCAGGATGTCGCGCGGACCCGGCGGGACCGCGAGCCGGTCGAGGTCACCCGCCCCCACGGCACGGACTGCCGCCGCCGCCTGCACCAGGTCGTCGCGCGTCAGCGGCAACACGACGCCTTTCGGCACCGCGCCGCGCGCGTGGCCGGACCGCCCGACACGCTGGATCAGCGTGGCCAGCGCCCGCGGCGCACCCACGTGGCACACGAGATCGACCGCGCCGACATCGATACCCAGCTCGAGCGACGCCGTCGCCACCACGACGGGCACCTCGCCTGCCTTGAGCCGCTCCTCCGCCTCGAGCCGCGTGCGGCGCGCCATGCTGCCGTGGTGCGCCACGACGCGACCGGCGCCGGCCCGTTCGGCGAGCGCGTGCGCGACGCGTTCCACCAGCCGGCGTGTGTTGACGAACACGATGGTGGTGCGGTGCGCCGCCACCAGCTCCGCGAGGCGGTCGTAGGTTTCCGCCCACTGTTCGTGGGTGGCGATCGGCCCGAGCGGCAGGTCCGGCACCCACACGGAGAGGTCGAGCGTCCGCCGGTGGCCGACGTCGACGATGGCCGGCAGCGGCCGGGCGGCGCCGACCAGCAGGCGACCGACCTCCTCGACCGGGCGTTGCGTGGCGGAGAGGCCGATGCGTTGGAGCGGCCGCCCGGCGCAGGCGTCGAGCCGCTCGAGCGACACCGCCAGGTGCGCGCCCCGCTTGTCCTGCGCGACGGCGTGGATCTCGTCCACGATGACGGTCTCGGCGCCGGCGAGGAAACGCCGGCTGCGCTCGGCGGTGAGCAGGATGTAGAGCGACTCGGGCGTGGTGATGAGCACGTGTGGCGGCCGGCGGGTCATGGCCTGGCGCTCGCTGGCCGGCGTGTCGCCGGTGCGCACCATCACGCGCAGCGCGGGCGGCGGTGTGCCGCTCGCCGCCGCGAGGGCGGCCAGTTCGGCCAGCGGCTGCTGGAGATTCTTCTGGACGTCGTTGCCGAGGGCCTTCAACGGCGACACGTAGATCACCGCCGTGCGGTCCTCGAGGGTGCCGGCCGCCGCGGCGACGAGCAGGCGGTCGAGCGACCACAGGAACGCCGCCAGCGTCTTGCCCGAGCCCGTGGGCGCCGCGATCAGCGTGTCGGCGCCGCCGGCGATCGCCGGCCAGCCCGCCTCCTGCGCCGGCGTGGGCGACCCGAACCGCGCGGCGAACCAGCGCCGCACGAGCGGCGAGAACGGCACGTCCGCGCCTCCGCTCCCCATCCCGCTCGCGTCCTACCACCGGCTCGGGTCGGCCGACAACGGCGCGCTTTCCTCTCCACCGACGGCTTGGCTATACCGTCCGCGTGTCTCGCAAGACCGGCCGCTCGCGCCCGCATCGCCAACCCACACGCGGCGCGCAGCCCGCCGGAGCGACGCGCCCCCAGCCGCTCGGCCCGACCGGTTCCGCGGCGCCGGCCGGCTGGGCGATCTCGCCGTTCGCCCTGGTCAAGTGGCTCGTCTGGGGCGCCGCCACCCTCTGGCTGTTCGTCGCCTGCTACCAATGGCTCGAACGCCAGATCACCTGGTACCTGGCGGTCGACCAGTTCGGCTACCTCACCTTCTCCAACGACCTCCTGCGCGGGCGCGTGTTCCACCAGTGGCCGCCGATGCCAGCGCTCGAGGACGCCCTGCCCACGCGCACCGACGTGCTGGTGCAGACCTACGTCTACGACGCCGGCCGCATGTACTGTCGCTACTCGCCGGGCTTTCCGATGCTGCTCGCAAGCTGGATCGGCGTGCTGGGCCCCGATCGCGCGCACTACCTCAACCTGTCGCTGTACCTGCTGCTCCTGGCGGTGGCGCTGGCGTTTCAGTGGCGCGTGTTCCGGTCGCCGTGGCGCGCGGCGGCGGGCACGGCGCTGATCGCGCTCTTCCCCACCATGATGCACCTCTGGGGTCTGACGCTCACCCGCGACCTGTCGGCGCACCTCTTCGCGTTGCTCGGGCTCTTCCTGTTGTTGCCGGTCCGCGGGCGCGCGCTCGGACCCCGCCGGCTCCTGGCCGCCGGCCTGGCCCTCGGCTTCACCGTCGCGATCCGACCCGACGGCGTCCTCTATCTCGTGCCGGCCGCGGCGATGCTCGCGCTCCGCTGGCGGCACGAGCGACGGCGGCGCGCCGGTGGCGCCCTCGCGCTGGCGGCGGCGCTGGCCGGCGGACTCTTCCTGGGCGCGTCTCCCCTCCTGGCGTACAACTGGGCCGCCACCGGCAATCCGTTGATCCCGACGCAGGGCATGGAGCTGCCGCTGCTGCCGAAGCTGCCGCCGCCGAAACCGCGGGTGTTGACGCCACTGCCAGCACCGCCGGCGACGGACGAGCCCGCCGAGCCGAAGGTCGGCTACCCGTCGCCGGGCTGGCGCGGCGGCACGCTCGAGCACGTCCAGGGTGGCGGGCTCCGCGTGCGGCATCTCCAGACGACACTGCCCGGCAACTGGCGACTCGCCCAGCGCGCGTACACGCCGGCGCTCTTCTGGGTGGCGGTCTGGGGAGCCGTCGTCGCGATGGTGCTGCGGCCGATGCTGGCGGCGGCCGCCATTCCCTACTGCGTGCTCGCGTTCCTGTTCTACAGCCTGTGGCCGCGGCCCGACTTCCGGTACCTGATCGGCGTCTTCGTGTTCCTGCCCATGCTGGTGGTCGAAGGCACGATGGGCACGCTCGACCTGGTGCGTCTGCTGTGGCGTCGACGCGCCGAGACGCTGGCTCGCGGTCTGGCGGCCTTCGCGGCGGCGGGATTCCTGCTCGCCGCGTTCCTGTGGCGATCGGTCGTGGTGCAGGGTGGGCTGGCGCTGCCCGTGTTCCTCTCGGTCACGCTGATCGCGGGCGTCGCGGCGGCCCTGGCCGCGGCCTGGCCGGGGCGGCGGGTCGCCGCGCTCGCGGCGCCCGTGCTGCTGCTCGCCCTGGTCTGGTGCAAGACGACCGAGGTCCAGGCGCTGGCGAGCCGGCGGGCGCCGTTCCAGCAGCCCCAGATGCTGGAAGCCCGCGCCAACATGCAGCGACTGCTCGAGCCCAACGCGGTCGTCATCACGACCGAGGAGGTGGGTCGCCCAGCGGAGAACATCGAGTACTACAGCGACGACGCGACCGCCTTCTACCTCACCGACCTCGAGCGGTGGCGCCTACCGCTGGCGACCGCCGCCGGGCGCCTGATCCTCCACGGCAAGCGCCCGTACCTGTTCATCCCGGCCGGGCAGCCCGGCAAGGAAGCGATGCTGGCCGACCTCGAGGCCGCGAAGCTGCGGGTCGACCTCGTCGCCGACATTCCCCCCGGCCGGGCAATGGCGCACTTCGTGGCCGCGCCCTTCCACCGGGGCGTCCGGATGGAACTCTACCGGATCGGCCAGCCGGCGATCGAGAAGCTTCTCGAGTCCCAGCGCACCGGCGGCAAGCCGCCGCCGGCTCCCGGGCGGTAACCGGGCCGTCTATCGGGCCGATCGGCCGCAGCCGGCAAAGGCGCCGAACAGGCGATCAAACAGGCCCCGCTCCGGCACCGATTCGAGGCGATACATCCGGAAGGTGCCGGTGAAGGAGATCGGGATGGGGAACGGCGCCGCCGCCAGCGTCGTGCTGGCGTAGTTGCCGGTGTAGCCGAAGGGCTGCGTGCCGGTGACGCCGTAGAGCATCGCCTCGCGGATGGGACGCGCCTGCGCCGGGTGGAAGGCCAGCGTCTGCTGGATCAGGAAGCGGGCATCGCGCATCCGCTCGTCGTCCTTGGCCTCGGCGGGCAAGGCGCCCTGGCCCGAGATGATCGTGCCCACCATGGAGACGCCCCGATCCTCGGGCGCCAGCGTCGACCACGCGTCGCGGAGCGCCTGCAGGTCCGCCACCGAGGGCTCCCAGCCCCGGCGGTCCTTGTTGGCGGCGTTGACGGCGTCGAGGATCGACGCCGGCAGCTTCACCTGGCGCACGGTCACCGCCGGCTTGCCATCGGCGGCGGTCACCTCCCAGAGCTGTGGGATCGCGAGCCCGCCGGGCCCGCCCTGCGCCATCACCACCTCCGCCAGCACCAGCCAGCGACCGGCGAGGTCCGGCACCGTCCCCTGGATGGTCGTCGTCTGCTCGGGCGCGGCGACAGGAGCCGGACTCGTGGTCGGGGTCTGACCCGCGGCGCCCCCGGCGACGCCCAGGAGCAGGGCGAGCGGCAGGACGGCGGGCGCGAGGGGGCTTCGCATGAGCGCGCTCGTTAGCCGGGCCTCGCGCGAATCTCAAGGCGGCGTCCCAGGACGGGACGACTCGGCTTGACGCCCCGACGGCCGGGCAATAGAAGCCGGCGATGCTGCACCGCGTGCTGCGTCTGGGCGTCGCCACGCTGGCGCTCCTGCAGGTGGTCGCCTGCGGCTCGCGCGGCGAGCCTACCGCCAGCGACGACACCATCCGCACCCGCGTCGTGGAATACTTCGGCAAGGCCGTCGAAACCCCGGGGGTCTCGTTCACGGTGAAGACCCTGGGCCCTGCCGAGGTGCCGGGCTGGCGCACGGGCGTGGTGCAGGCGGAGCTCGGCGGGCAGACCCAGGACATCCCGATCTGGGTCTCGGGCGACGGGCGTTTCCTGTTCCGCGGCGAGGCCATCGACCTGACGATCGACCCCGCCGTGGCGCTCATGCGCAAGATCAAGCTCGAGGGCGAGCCGTCGCGCGGCCCCGCCGACGCGAAGGTGACGGTGGTCGAATACTCGGACTTCGAGTGCCCGTACTGCGCCCGCGCCTGGGAGATTTTCGAGAAGGAGGTCTACCCGGGCTATCGCGACAAGGTGCGCTTCGTTTTCAAGCAGATGCCGCTCACCCAGATCCACCCCTGGGCGGAGGACGCGGCGATCGCGACCGAGTGCGCGCTCGAGCAGGGCAACGACGCCTTCTGGAAGCTCTATGACGGGCTGTTCGCCGCGCAAGCGCAGATCACCAAGGACAACGTGGCGGACAAGGTCGAGGCATTGGCCACCGCCGGGGGGCTGGACGCGCCGCGCCTCCGGGAGTGCCTGACCAGTCGCAAGACGGTCGCCGCGGTCCGGGCGGACCAGAGCGAGGCGATGTCGGTGGGCGTGAACTCGACACCCACCTTCTTCGTGAACGGCCGCCGCGTCCAGGGAGCGCAGAGTCCCGAGGCCTTCAAGCAAGCCATCGACCAGGCACTGGCTTCGGCAGGGTCGTGACCTCCGATGCTCCTATTCCAATCATACATAGCCAGTGCCGTCGGCACCGCGCGTCATTGACCGTTCGGCGGGATGACGGTAACCCGAGTGTTATCAGATGCATCCTTGCATCCTCCCGTCGATCCACTCGCCCGGCGCGCGGGGGCGCGCCCACTAGGAGGCCCTCCATGACATTCGCAACGAAATTGAGCGCGTTCGCGGCGCTCGCCGCGGCGATCGGCTTCGCGCCGGTGGCCAACGCCATCAACGTGCCGGCCCAGAAGGGCAACGCCTGCTCGGCGACGTGGAACACCGGCGAAGCCAGCGCGTCGCCCAACCGGAACCTGAAGAAGCCCTGGACGCTCACCTGCACCGACGGCGACACGTCGTGTGACACCGACGGCCTCGTGAACGGCTCGTGCTCGGTCCGCATCGCCGCCTGCGCCCTGCAGGCGAACGCCGTGTGCACGCCGGAGCAGCTGAGCAAGTTCAAGATCGGCGGCAAGCGCAAGAAGTTCAAGGGGCTGGGCTTTCCCGACACCACCTTCGCCAACTGCGGCGCTGGGGGAGAGGCTGTACTCAAGCTGAAGGGCAAGAACGGCAAGAAGCCGAAGAATTCGAGCAAGCTGAAGGTGCTCATCAACTTCAAGACCACGCCGTCCGGCAAGGGCAAGAACACGCTGATCGTGCAGTGCGTGCCCAATCCGGAGTGCACGGCGCTGCCCTGCAGCAACATCGCACCGCCCGAACCCGCAAGCTGCAATCCGATCTGCCCGAACGACTCCTCGATCGCCGGCCAGCCGAAGCAGCTGTGCCTGCAGGTCCCGCTGGCGGACCCGCAGACCAACTCGAACGGCTCCGACCTCGACACCGGCTTCACCGGCACGTCGCACAACTTCCCGGTCGTGGGTGGCGCCTCCCTGCGTTACTGCCTCAGCAACTGTGACGGCACCTCCGACACGCTCTGCGACGCATCCGGCGAGACCGGCCCGGGCACCATCAACGGCGAGACCTTCGGCGCCCCGCTGCCGCTGCTGAGCGCCGGCGTCCCCGTCTGCGTCGTGAACCGCTTCCAGCCCGGCCCGATCACCGGCACCTTCGACGTCTCCAGCGGCGAGGGCGGCGTGGCCAACGGGCCGAACCCGGTCAACCTGTTCTCGGACACGTACCTCCGCATCGGCAACAGCAACGAAGTGTGCCCGCGCTGCAACGTGCCCGGCGCCGGCGACGCGAGCGCGCTCGGCAAGTCGGGAACCTGCTCGTCCACGTCCCGCAACCCCGGTTCGGCGTGCGTCGTCGACGGCTTCGTGAAGGTGGTCGGCGGCTCGGGCGACGCCAACTACACGCTCTCGAGCAGCTGCCCGCCACCGCAGGACGCCTCGAACCCGACCATCCTCGACATTCCGCTGCGTCTCACCACGGGGACCAGCACCAGCCCGCCGGGACCGAACCCCTGCCCCGGCCAGAACACGCCGGACTCGTGCCCGGGCGGCGGGGCCTGCACGGCGGCCTGCACCGACTGCGCCAGCAGGGGGCCGAACGGCGAGTGCATCGATCCCAAGGGCGGCATCGCCCAGGTGTGCTGCGCCAGCGATCCGCGGCGGTCGTGCTTCCCCACGCGGTCCGGCGGGTCCATCGTCCGGACAGGTACCCCGGGTACGGAGAAGGCGCTCTTCGCCACCGCGTTCTGCATCCCGGCGACGCGCGCGTCGCTGATCAACTCCACGGCCGGCCTGCCCGGTCCGGGTGCGCTGCTGCTCCCGGCCGATCCGGTCACCCGGCTGAACCACGTGCCGTAGCCCAGGCGCGCGGCCACGAGCCGCACGCCCACGTCCCGACGGCGGGACCCGGTGTACACCGGGTCCCGCCGTTCGCTTTTGGACCGCTCCGCCACGACGAGCGAGTCCCACGACCGGTCGGCGCTCGTTGCAATCCTCGTCGCTTCTGCGCTAGGGGGGCGCGGTGAGACGGCTCATGCAGGGACAGGGAGGTGGCATGATGACGCGTCGGCTCTGGGCAAGGATTGTAGTGATGGCGGTCGCCGTCGCCGGCATCGCAATGAGCGCCCCGGCCCGCAGGGGCCACGTTGCGATTCGGCGCGTTGCAGGTTTCGGGCAACATGCAGTCTCAGAACCTCGTGCGCTCGCCGGACGCCAGCACCTACGAGTTCATCCAGAACCGCAACACCGCCCGCATCCGTCTGGATTACGACTGGTTCGAGGGCGGTAAGTTCATCGGCAAGTACAACATCCCCTTCGTCGAGAAGTCGTCCATGACGCTCCTCTGGCGCGGCGTGTACGACAGCATCTACAGCTTCACCCCGGGCTTTCTGCAGAAGACCGACATCAAAGGACGGACCTACGGCGCCACCTTGAACGCGCAGACGGGGCAGCCCACCGGCGGGCGGAACCGCTTCGACTACGCGACCCAGGTCGGCGTGCTGGGTGTCACTCCCAGGCGTCTCACCATCAACCAGCAGAACCTGAACTCGCTCGGCAACGAAGGCCTCGACGCCCTGCGCTTCGAGAACGACCTCCGCGAGTTCTTCGTCGATCTCAAGCTACGCGGCCTTCCGCTCAGCATCCGCGCCGGCCGCCAGCAGGTCGTGTGGGGCGAGACCGACAACTTCCGGATGCTGGACCGGGCCAACCCGCTGAACCTCACCTGGCACTTCACGCAGGAAATCCCCGCGCCCGCGTTCGGCTGGGACGAGATCCGGCGGCCGATGTGGATGTTCAAGTTCCTGTACGACCTCGGGAACGTCTGGAAGTTCTCGCAGAGCTTCCTGGAGTGGTACTGGAACCCGGGCGACTGGGTTCCGGCCAAGCAGGCGTTCCTGCCGCGGCCGTGGGGGCTGCCCTTCTACAACCCCCTCACCAACCCCATCGACGGCGCGTTCTTCGACGGCGCCTGCGCGGGCAATTCCCCGTTCGTGACCCCGAGCGGTCCGCGCCGCGGGCAGAACCAGTGCGTCAAGCTCATCAACGACACCAAGATCTTCGGCCGTGGGGCCTACAGCCGCAACGCCTGGGACAACAGCCAGGTGGGCGTCCGCTACCACGGCATCGCGCCGTTCGGCCTCGAGTTCACGCTCAACTACTTCTACCAGCGCTTTGCGGGTGACGACGGCACGAACTATGCGCCGCTGCGCACGATCGTCCGCGACCCGCTCAATCCCGCTCGCAACCAGAAGATCGAGGACCGCGCGAACGCATTGTATCGCCAGGGCATCTTCCCAGCCGAGGCCTTCAACGACTACGTGCACACCATCGGGCTCTCGGCCAACTATTCCGACGAGAAGTACACGCAGGCCGTCTTCCGGATGGAGACGATCTACGACATCGGCGTCCCCTTCTTCGACGTCGGCAAGGTCGGCGTGGTGGACAA
Organism: uncultured delta proteobacterium; assembly: GCA_963851365.1. Taxonomy (GTDB): domain Bacteria; phylum Desulfobacterota; class Binatia; order DP-6; family DP-6; genus CAVQLX01. The sequence goes on from CAWKPA010000010.1 coordinate 539,469, forward strand.
CCCGGCCCTGCCCGGCGTCACCAAGAAGGACATGTGGAAGGGCATGATCGGTTTCGACCGGCCCACCTGGATCCGCTGGCTCAACAAGAAGAGCACCTGGTTCCTCACCGGGCAGCTCTTCTGGCACTACCTGATCGACAACCCGAGCTGCCGCGGCCAGATCCGCGCCAACCTGTCGGCCGAGCAGCGCGCGCGGCGCGGCGAATGTCTGGTGGGCGGTCTCGACCTGCCCTCGTCGCAGCGCGCGCCGCAGGTGTCGTTCCGTGACAAGATCCGCGACTGGGAATCCATCTTCACCCTGGCCGCCTTCTCGTTCTACCGGGGCGGCAGCATCGTGCCCACGCTGGGCATGGCCGTCGACCCGGTGAACCAGTGGAACATGGATGCCTTCTGGGCGGTCGACTACGTGATACGCGACGACTTCGTGGTGAACCTGGCGCAGCGCTATTTCATCACGCCGCGCGGGACCAGTACCCCCGTCTTCGAGACCTGGGGACTCGGCGGACTCAACAACGGCCGCACCGAGACGTCGCTCCGGCTCACCTGGCAGTTCTGAGGCCGTCGCAAGGTTGAAAGCGGACAGGGGCCCGGATAGGCTCCCGTCCGCTTTCGCGATGCCGCCCAGCCCCACCCGACACCGCGTCGCCGTCGTCCTCGCGCTCGTCGGGGTGGCGGTGAGCGCCTTGACGCTCTACGAGACGCAGCAGCTGGAGTCGGTCGCCGGGTACACCACCTTCTGCAACCTGGGCGGCGCCGTGAACTGCGACACGGTGCTGACCAGCCGGTGGGGCAAGTTCCTCGGGCTGCCCGTCTCGCTCTGGTCCATGGGCGTGTTCGGTCTGGGCGCCGTGCTGGCCCTGCCGGGGGCCATGGGCGTCGCCGCCGTAGGCCTGGCGGACGTGGGGCTCATCGCGCTGTCGGCCGGGGCGTTGGGCTTCGCGCTCTTCCTGGCGGGCATCGCGTCCATGGTGCTGCACACCGCCTGCCTGCTCTGCATGACGCTCTATGCGGTGATCGTCGCCTGGTTCATCACCGTGGCGCCGCTCGTGCGCCGATTCCGCACCGGCGACGGCGGACCGTGGATCCAGCGCCGCTCCGCCGCACGCGCCGCGATCGCGGCCGGACTCCTCGGCGCCGTCGCCGCCGGGGCGATCGGCGAGATCGGCGGGCGGCCGGGCGGCGACGTCGCGGTGAAGGACCTCGACCCGAAGTTCGTGGCGGCGTATCGCCAGCTGCCGGTGTTCGACGTCGCGCAGGTGATGGGCGCCGCGCCGCACATGAAGGGCCCGGCGAGCGCACCCGTCACCATCGTGGAGTTCTCCGACTTCGCCTGCCCGGCGTGCGGCCAGGCCTTCGGCGACCTGCACGAACTCCTCAAGACGCGGCCCGACGTCAAGCTGGTGTTCCGGCACTTTCCCCTCGACAGCACGTGCAACCCGCGGGTCGAGCAGCAGGTGCATCCGGGGGCATGCCAGGCGGCGGCCGCCGCCGAGTGTGCCGGCAAGTTGGGACGGTTCTGGGAGTTCCACGATCTCGTGTTCGGCAACCAGAAGGCCCTCGACCGCGACACGCTCTTCCGGTACGCCCGCGAGCTCGGGCTCGACATCGCCGCCTTTCGCGCGTGCCTGGACGACCCGGGCACGCTCGACCGCATCGCCGCCGACGTGGATGCCGGGACGCGGCTCGGCATCGAATCCACCCCCACCATCTTCATCAACGGCCGCCGCGTCGAAGGCTCGCTGCAGCGGCCCTACTGGGACGCCGCCCTCGCCATCGAGAAGGACACCGCGGCGCCCGCGGCCGCGACGCCGCGCGGCGGGAGCTGACCTCCCGCCGGGAAGGAACGCATGGAACTCAGCGAGGAATCCAAGTACCGGTTGTCGTACCTGACGTTGCGCCTGGCCTTCGACCGGCTGCTGTCGAACGCCGACCCGGGCACGAAGCCGGCAATGCTCGCGTATCTCGACATGCTGGCCGGCACCAATCTGGCGGCGGAGGCCGCGGGCAAGCGCTATGCGTCCCAGCGCGAGAAGATCGAGAGCTTCATCGACGCCGAGTTCGGCGAGGAGCTGCTCGACCTGATCAACCGGTCGATCGACGAGCTCGCCTGACCATCCCGCCGCGCGACATACATGCCCGACCGGGCGCCCGCCTGCGCGCCTGGCTGGCGGTCGTAGCGTGGGCAGGCGTGATCACCACGCTGTCGGGCGGCCTCTTCTCCGGCGAGCACACGGGCGGGTTCCTGCTGCCGCTCCTGCGCGCGCTGGCCCCGGGCGCCGCGCCGGAAACGCTGCGCGCGCTCCACGCCGCGATCCGCAAAGGGGCCCACGTGGCCGAGTACCTGGTGCTCGGCGCGTTGCTGGTCCGCGCACTCCGCGAGGAGGGCCTGCGCGGCGCCACGCTCGCCGGGGCCGCGCTCGTGCTCGGCGTCGCCTGGGCCGGACTCGACGAGTTGCGACAGACGTTCGTCGCCACGCGGACGGGCTCGCCCCGCGACGTGGGCGTGGACGCGGCGGGCGTGCTGGCGGGGGTCGCGCTCGCCGTGCGCCGGCGCTCGCCACGCAATTGACCATCCCGGCGGCGCTGCGCTATGCGTCGCCGCGATGCGCAACGCCTGTCGATTCGCCCTGTCCCTCGCACTGCTGGCAAGCGCCTGCGCGCCCGGCACCAAGGAGGCGGCGCAAGATGCACCCGCCGCCGCAACGCCGGCGCCCGCCGCTCCGACCGCCGCCACCGACACGGCCACCGCGGTGGTCGCGACGTATGCCGGCAAGCAGCTCACCAGCGCGGCCGTGATCGAGGAGATCGAGCGACTGCCCGGTCCGTCGCGCAGCTACCTCGCGGCACCGGATCGCAAGCGGCAGTTCGTGGAGAACATCATCCTGAACGACCTGCTGTTCGGCGAGGCGCAGAAGGCCGGGTACGACAAGGATCCGGACATCGAGAAGCAGGTGGCGGAGATGCGCAAACGGCTGGTCGTCCAGCGCTTGATGCGCGAGTACCAGAAGCCGCCGGTCATCTCCGACGAGGAGGCGAAGAAGTACTACGACGACAACGCCGGCCTCTTTTCGGCCACCCAGATCAAGGCAAGCCACATCCTGGTGAAGGACGAGGACGCCGCCCGCAAGCTCCACGCCGAGCTGGCGGCCGACAAGAGCAAGTTCGCCGCCAAGGCGAAGGAGCTGTCGATCGACAAGACCAGCGGCGCGAAGGGCGGCGACCTCGGCAAGTTCGGCCAGGGACGCATGGTGCCGGAGTTCGAACGGGCCGCCTTCGGGCTCAAGGTCGGCGAGCTGAGCGAGCCGGTGAAGACGCAGTACGGCTGGCACCTGATCCTGGTGAGCGAGCGCGAAGACGGCGAGCGCAAGCCGTTCGACCAGGTGAAGGAGCAGATCAAGACCACGCTGCGCAACAAGCAGCTGCAGGACAATGTCCAGGCGAAGTTCGAGGGGCTCAAGAAGGCGGCCAACGTGCAGATCGACGAGGGGGTGCTGGCGGGCGTGACGCCCCCCCCGGCGCCGCCTGGCGGGATGCCGTCGATGGGCGGGCACTGAGTGAGGGCCGCTAGCGGAGGGTGATCCAGGGGCCGTCGGCGGCGCGGGGCACCACCGCTCCGATCACGCGGGCGGTCGTGACGCCTGCGGCGTGGAGGGCCGCGACGGTGGCCTCGGCGACGGCGGCGGGGATCGCGGCGAGGAGGCCGCCGGAGGTCTGGGGGTCGTAGGCGACCTCGGCCAGATCGGACGGGACGCCGGGGGCGACGGCGACGCGATCGGCCAGCCAGTCGCGGTTGCGACGGCAACCGCCGGTCAGTTGGCCGGCGCCGGCGAGCGCGCGCGCGCCAGGGAGCAGCGGCAGCCGCGCGGCCTCGATGACGAGGCGCACGCCGCTGGCATGCGCCATCTCGAAGCCGTGGCCGAGCAGCGCGAAGCCGGTCACGTCGGTGCACGCGTGCACCGGCACGTCGCGCAACACGCGCGCCGCCGCCGCGTTGAGCGCCAGCATGCCGGCGATCGCCGCCGCCTCGTCGGCCGGGCTACCCGCGCCGCGCTTGCGCGCGGTGGTGACGATGCCCGTGCCGAGCGCCTTGGTGAGCACGAGGGCGTCGCCAGGCTGCGCGCCGGCGTTCCGCCAGATGCGGTCGGGGTGCACGATGCCCGTCACGGCCATGCCGTACTTGATCTCCTCATCGGTCACCGAGTGGCCGCCCACCACCACCACGCCCGCCTCGGCCGCCTTGGCCTGGCCGCCGCGCAGGATGTCGCGCAGGATGTCGAACGGCACACCCTGCTGGGGGAAACACACCAGGTTGAGCGCGGTGCGCGGCTCGCCGCCCATGGCGTAGACGTCGGACAGCGCATTGGCCGCGGCGATGGCGCCGAACTGGACGGCGTCGTCGACGATCGGCGCGAAGAAGTCGACGGTCTGCACCAGGGCACACTCGGCCGACAGCCGGAACACCCCGGCGTCGTCGGCCGTCGCTGTGCCGACCAGGAGATCCGGGTGCGCCGCCTGCGGCAGGCTCCCCAGCACGTCCATCAGGTCCGCCGGACCCAGCTTGCCGGCTCAACCGGCCGTGCGAGCACGATCGGTGAGCCGGAAGAGCTCGCGACGGGTGCGCGAGCCGCTCTCGCCGTCCATGGCGGGCACGCTATCGCGCGGCCCGGCGCCAGTCCATCACGCCGCCGCCGCCGTCAGCGCCGGAGGCGGCGCACGTCGCCGACCCGCAGCGTGACGCCGGTGCGGTCGGTCCAGTCGAGGAAGGCGATCGCGAATTTCCGGCTCGCGCCGATGAGATCGCGAAAGGCGGCCGCCGTGATCTCGCCATGCGCGTGGCAATGCTCCCGGAGCCGCGCCAACGCGTCCTCGGCGGGCTCCCGGGCGAAGGCGAGGTCGCGCGCGATGCGCACCGCCCGTCCCTCCTGCTCCAGCACCGCGAGTGCGCCCTGCAGCGCCTTCGGCGGCAGGCCGGTCGTTTCCCCGAGCTGACGCAGATCGGGCGGCATGAAACCGCCCGCCTCCAGCAGGGCCGCCACCGCGGCCACGTGCTCGCGCGACACGTCGCCCAGCGCCGCGCGATGCGCCGGCAGGCGCACGAGCTGCTCCGCCCGCGCGAGCCGCCCGGCCGCCACGAGACGCTCGATGCCCCAGCGGAACACGCGCGGCCCGACCGGCCACGGCAGCCGGGTGCGGAGGCTCTCCATCTCGACGCCCGCCGCCATCGGCTCCGCGCGGTGATGGGCGCCCACCGCCTCGAGCACGCACCCGGCGAAGCGGTCCCAGGTGCCGGCGGTGGTCCAGGCTTCGGGCGCGGCCGCATCCGGAATCGGCACCGCGTCGGGCACAGCCCGCACCGCTGCCGCCGCACGTTCGACCGTGCCGCCGAGCCCCTGCGCCAACGCCTCCGCGCCGACGGCGAATTCGCGCGTGTCGGCGAGGAGCGCGGCCGCGGCGTCCGCATCACTGCCCTCGTGGAGCCGCGCCAGCGTCTCCACGGATACCCGGTCGGCGCGGCGGTGCCGATGTGCGAAGGGACGCACCACCGTCCCGCCGCCGAGCGTCCACCGTGCGGTCTCGTCGCGTAGGACGAATCGATCGCCCCGGGCGACCACCACGGGCGCACGCAACACGACCTGCCCCCAGCCCGACCGGCCCGGCGGCAGCTCCGCGGCGCCGTCGACGAAGACGACCCGCCCCGCCACCTCGGCGGTCCCCACATGGACGCGGACGCGTGCGTGGGTCGCCAGCGCCCGCCGCGCCCCCGGGCGCACCTCGACACGGGCGTCGAACCGGGTCGTCGCCCGGTCGATGCGCGGGTCGCAGACGACGTCGCCGCGGGCGACGTCCTCCAGCGCCACGCCGCCCAGGTTCACAGCCACCCGCTGGCCGCGCCCCGCGCGGGCGACGCGTTCACCGTGCACCTGGAGGCTGCGCACGCGCGCCGCGAGCCCGCGCGGCAGCACCCGGACGGCGTCACCCTCGGCGATCTCGCCCGCCAGTGCGGTGCCCGTGACCACGACGCCATGGCCACGCATGACGAACGCCCGGTCCACGGGCAGCCGGAAGTAGCCGGCCGGCGCCGCCGTACCCGCCGCCGCCAGCTGGACGGCGATCTCCGCGCGCAACGCGTCGAGGCCGGCGCCCGTGACCGTGGAGACGGGGATCACGGGCGCGTCCTCCAGTACGGTGTCGAGCGCGAGGATGGCGACGTCTTCCCGGACCGCCGCGATGCGCGCGTCGTCCACCAGGTCGGCTTTGGTGACGACGAAGATGCCCCGCCGCACTCCGAGCACGTGGAGGATGTCGAGATGCTCCTCGGTCTGCGGCATCACGCCGTCGTCGGCCGCCACCGTGAACAGCACCAGGTCGATGCCGTGCGCCCCCGCCAGCATCGTGCGGACGAAACGCTCGTGACCCGGGACGTCGACCAACCCGACCCGCTCGCCGCCCGGCCCGGCGAGCCAGGCGAAGCCGAGCTCGATCGAGATCCCCCGCGCCTTCTCCTCCGCCAGCCGGTCCGTGTCCTGACCGGTGAGCGCGCGGACCAGCGCCGTCTTCCCGTGGTCGATGTGCCCGGCGGTCCCGACGATGAGCGGCATCAGCGCCCGACGGGGTCCAGGTCGACGAGCAGTGTCTCCGGCACGAAGACGCCACGCAGGTCGAGCAGGAACCGGCCACCGGCGATGCGACCCAGCACCGCGGGGCGGGCGGCGCGGAAGCGCGCCGCGATCTCGTCCGGCGACCGGCTGGGATGCTCGACGGCGAGCGCGCGGCTCGCGAGGGCGACGGCGGGCAACGCCCCCGACCCGGCCTCGGCGTCCGATTCCACCAGCGTGACCACGTGGCCCGGACCCAGCCGCTCCGCCAGCGCCGGCGCGACCAGGCGGCCGACCTGCTCCATCTCCACGATCGGGCGCGCGAGCCAGCGAAGCACGGGCAGCACGGCCCCGAGGTCGGGCGCCTCACGATAGAGCCGCAGGGTCGCCGCCAGCGCCGCGAAGGTCAGCTTGTCGGGACGGAGCGCGCGTCGAAGCGGGTGGCGCGCCAGCCGGTCGACGACGGCGGCGTGTCCGACGACGATCCCCGCCTGAGGGCCGCCCAGCAGCTTGTCGCCGCTGAAGGTCACCAGGTCGACGCCGGTCGCGACGCGCTCGCGCACGAGCGGCTCGCGCGGGAGCCCCCAGCCCGCGAGGTCGACCAGCGCACCGCTGCCCAGGTCTTCCAGCACCGGTACGCCCGCCGCCCGCCCGATCGCGACCAGCTCCGGCAGCTCGACCGCCGTCGTGAAGCCGACGATGCGGTAGTTGCTGGTGTGGGCCTTCACGAGCAGCCCCGTGTCCGGCCCGATGGCGGCGCGGTAGTCGTCGGGGTGGGTCCGGTTCGTGGTGCCCACCTCGCGCAGCCGAGACCCGCCGAGCGCCATCACCTCGGGCATCCGGAAGCTGCCGCCGATCTCGACCAGTTCGCCGCGCGACACCACGACCTCGCGCCCGCCGGCCAGCGCGGCGACGGCCAGCAGCACGGCCGCGGCGTTGTTGTTGACGACCAGCGCCGCCTCGGCGCCAGTGAGGGCGCGGAGGTCCTCCAGCACGAGCCCGTCGCGGCTCCCGCGCCGTCCGGTCACCAGGTCGACCTCGAGATTGACCGCGCCGCGCGCCGCCTCCGCCACCGCGCGGATCGCCGGCTCGGCAAGCGGCGCGCGGCCGAGGTTGGTGTGCAACACGACGCCCGTCGCGTTCACCACCGGGACCAGTCGCGGCGCGGCCGCGGCGTCGAGCCGGGAGGCCACCGAAGCGAGCAGTTCCTCGTCCGTGGGCACCGCCCCACCGCCGTCGAGTGATCGGCGCACCTCGCGCAACACCGCCCGGAGCGTCTCGACCACCCGCTCGCGCGGCCACCGGGTCAACAGCGGGGCCGCGCCGGGCGCGCGGAGCAGCCGCTCGACCGCAGGAATGCGGCGGTGCAGGGGCGACGGGCCGGCCACCCGCCCAATGGTGCCCAGCGGGGGCGGTCGGTCAACCGTCCGCGCTCAGCCGCCGCGGACCCCGTGCGCCGGCCCACGGCGCCGCCGCCCTTGCGTCCGGGGCGGGGGACTGCTTTGCCATCCGCGAATGCGCGCCCTGGTCTGCGACGTGAGCGTGCCCCGGCAGGTCGTCTCCGGGCTCCTCGGCCGGATCGACAAACGGTTCTACCTGGGGCCGTTCTCGCCGGCGTCGCTGCGCGAGGTGGCCGAGCCGGCGCTTCCGGCCGAGGACTGGGTCGTGCTGCGCACCCGGCTCTGCGGCATCTGCGGCAGCGACTACAAGCAGATGTTCCTCAACGGGAGCCTGGACAACCCGATGACGGCGATCATCTCGTTTCCCCAGGTGCTGGGGCACGAGGTGGTGGGGGTGATCGAGCGCGTCGGCCCGGCGGTGCGCACGCGGCGGGTCGGCGAGCGCGTGGTGCTGAACCCGTGGCTGTCGTGCGGCCCCCGCGGCATCGACCCGCCGTGCCCGGAGTGCCAGGCAGGCCAGTACTCGATCTGCCGGAACTTCGCGCATGGCGTGCTGCCTCCTGGCATCCACACGGGCAACAGCAGCGCCGCGACCGGCGGCTTCGCCCCATTCGTCCCGGCCCACGAATCGATGTGCATCCCGATCCCCGACGAGGTCCGCGACGAGGAGGCCGTCCTGGCGGACCCGTTCTCCGTATCGCTCCACGCGGTGCTGAAGCGGCCGCCCGCCGCGGGCGCCCCCGTGCTGGTCTACGGCTGCGGCACCCTCGGGCTCCTCACCATCGCGATCCTGCGTCTGCTCCACCCCGCCAGTCGCGTGCTGGCGGTGGCCAGGTTTTCCCACCAGCACGCGCTGGCCAAGCGGATGGGCGCGGCAACGGTGTTTCCGCACGAGCCCCTCGACGGCATCGTCGACGGCGTGGCCCACGAGACCGGCGGCGAGCTGTTGAAGCCCTGGTTCGGGCTCCCCTGGATCCACGGCGGCGCGGTCGACGTGGTGTACGACACGGTCGGCTCCCCGAAGACCGTCGAAGTGGCGCTCCGCGTCGCGGCGTCGCGCGGCGCGGTGGTGGTCACGGGGGTCGAAGTGCCCCGGCGGTTCGAGTGGACCCCGCTCTACTTCAAGGAGATCGCCGTGATCGGCTCCAACGCCTTCGGCGTCGAGGAGTTCGAGGGCCACCGCCGGCACGCCATGGAGATCTACCTGGACCTCGTTCGCACGCGGCGCATCGACGTCACCCCGATCATCAGCCACCGCTTCCCGCTCGACGCCTGGCGCGAGGCGTTCCTGGCCTGCGGCGATCAGCAGACGTCCGGCGCCGTGAAGGTCCTCTTCACCTATCCCGATGACGAACCGGAGGCGGCGCGCCGCTGACATCGTCGGCCGCCTGCGCGCGGCCGGCCACGAGGCGTACCTCGCGGGCGGCTGCGTTCGGGACCGGCTGCTCGGGCGGGAGCCGCTCGACCACGACGTCGCGACCAGCGCGCCGCCGGAAGTTGTGCAGGGGCTCTTCCGCCGCACCGTCCCGGTGGGCGTGCAGTTCGGTGTCGTGCTGGTGATCGAACACGGCGTCCGCGTCGAGGTGGCTACCTTCCGGTCCGACGACGCCTACATCGACGGTCGCCGGCCGAGCGCGGTGCACTTCGCCTCGCTCGAGGAGGACGCCGGCCGGCGCGACTTCACCATCAACGCGCTCTACGAGGACCCGGCCACCGGCGCGGTCATCGACCTGGTCGGCGGCCAGGCGGATCTCCGCGCCGGCGTCATCCGGGCCATCGGCGACCCGCATGCGCGCATCGCGGAGGATCGGCTGCGCATGCTACGCGCCGTCCGCTTCGCAGCGCGACTGGGATTCCGGATCGACCCGGACACGCGATCCGCGATTCTCGCCGCGGCGGCCACGCTCCCCGACATCGCCGCCGAACGCATCGGCGACGAGATCGTGAAGATCCTCACGGAGGGCAGCGCACGGCGCGGCTTTGCGCTGCTGGCGGACACCGGCCTGCTCGCCGTCGTCCTGCCCGAGGTGGCCGCGATGCGTGGCGTCGAGCAGTCCCCCGCGCATCATCCGGAGGGGGACGTCTGGACGCACACGCTGCTCCTGCTGGACCAGCTCGCGGCCGGAACGCCCCACACCCTCGCGCTGGGCGCGCTCCTGCACGACGTCGGCAAGGCGACCTGCGCCCGACACGACGGGAACCGCGTCACGTTCTACGGCCACGAGGCGGTCGGGGCGGAAATGGCGGTGGCGATCTGCCAGCGCCTGCGACGCAGCCGCGAGACCTGGGAGCGGGTCGACTACCTCGTGCGCAACCACTTGCGCTTCCTGCACGCTCCCGCGATGCGGCTGGCCACCCTCAAGCGGATGCTGGCCCACGACGGGTTCGACGAGCTCGCCCGCCTGGCCCGGTTCGACGCCCTCGCGTCCACCCGCGAGCTGCGATTCGTCCTGTTCTGCGAACACCGCAAGGCCGAGCTCGGCGCTGCCGCGCTGCGGCCGCCGCCCCTCTTGCGGGGGGTCGACCTGATCGGGATGGGCTACGTGCCCGGCCCGCGCATCGGAGAGATTCTGCGCGCCGTCGCGGACGCGCAGCTCGACGGCACGATCGCCACGCATGCCGCCGCCGCGGCGCTCGTCCGCGAGCGATTTCCGCTCGACGCGTGATGCGACGCGACGCTACGCCGCAGCTAGTGCGCGCAGGTACTCGACCAGCAGGCGGACGCCGTAGCCCGTGGCGCCGCGCGGCGCCGCCGGCAGCTCCTTGTCCGCGAAGGCCGGTCCCGCGATGTCGAGGTGCGCCCACGGCACCCCGTCGACGAACTCGGCCAGGAAGAGCGCGGCCGTGATGGTGCCGGCGTCGCCGCCCACGTTCTTCAGATCGGCGATCGGGCTCTTCAGGTCGTCGCGGTACTCGCGCACGAGCGGCAACTGCCAGAGCCCCTCGCCGGTCGCGCGGGACGCCGCCAGCAGCGCGTCGACCAGGGGCTGGTCGCTGCCGAGGACACACGCGTAGAGCGGGCCGAGGGCGATGCGCGCGGCGCCGGTGAGCGTGGCGAGATCGACGATGGCGTCGGGGTTGGAGCGCGCCGCCAGCACGAGCGCATCGGCCAGGACGAGGCGGCCCTCGGCGTCCGTGTTGAGCACCTCCACCGTCTTGCCATTGGCGTACCGGATCACGTCGCCGGGCTTCTGCGCCCGCCCACCCGGGAGGTTCTCGGAGGCCGGGACGTATGCCGTGACGCCCACCGGCAGCGCCAGCGCGGCCGCCACCGCGACGGCATGGAGGGCCGCCGCGCCGCCCGCCATGTCGTACTTCATGGTCTCCATCGACTTGGCGGGTTTGAGCGACAGCCCGCCCGAATCGAAGGTGATCCCCTTGCCGACGATCGCGACACGCCGGCGCACTTCCGACGGCGCGTGCCGCAGCATGATGAATCGCGGCTCCTCCGCGCTGCCGCGCGACACGGCGAGCGCGCCGGTCAGGCCCTCGCGCGCCATGCGGTCCGGGCCCCACACCTCGGCGTGGAGCGTGGCGCACGCCGCGGCGAGGCGCTTGGCGTGCTCCGCCAGGAAGCGCGGCGTCGCCACCGACGGCGGCTCGTTCACCAGGTCGCGCGCCCCGAACACCCCGGCGGCGATCGCCCCGACGTCCCGGAGCATGACACGGGCCGCGGCCGGCGACGGCATGGCCGCGCCCACCAGCGTGAGGGCTTCGCTCTTCGGCGGCCGCCGTTCCGACCGGTAGCGGTCGAACCGGTAGCCGGCGAGCAGGAAGCCGAGCGCCAGATTCGCCGCCTGCACGTCGTGCTCCGCGCGATCGCCCAGGTACGCCACGACCCGCCGCGCCCCGAGGCGCTCCGCCTCGCGGCGCGCCCGCGCGCCGATCCGGATCCAGCCCGGGGGGTCGCCCGGATCGGCACCCGCCCCCAACAGCACGATCGCCGTCCGATCGTCCTGGTGGCCCAGCACGTCTTCGGGTCGACCACGGAAGTCGGCGGCACGCGCGCGGCGGTCGAGGGTTCCCGCCAGCGCACGGCCGAGGGGCCTGAGCGCCCGGACGACGGTCCCGTCCGCGACGGGGATGACGACCAGATCGGCGGGGATGTCGAGCGGGCCGCCGCGGGCAGCGCGCAGGGTGGGCGGCGAGGTATGCATGTCAGAAGGTCTTTCGGGCGAGGTAGAACATGACGGCGCCGGCCACGGCGTACATCACCACGCCCTCGGCGAGACCCAGGCCGGCAGTCAGCGTGAAGGTCGCCAGAACCAGGACGGTGCCGACCACCGCGACGACACGCTCGATACGCTCCTCGCGCGAGCGGGCCTCCTGGACATGCGCGGCAACCGCGGCGCCGCAGCCCGGGCAGCGCCCCCCGGGCTTTCGCACCAGCGGAGCGCCGCACCCCGGGCAGTCGACCTTCAGACGCAGCGGCATCGGGAGCCGGACTCTACACCCGGCCCCCTCGCTCAGGCAAAACCGGCGCGCATGCGCCGGGTGCGGTCAGGACCCCGTGGCCTTGTGCGGTTCGAGCTCCTCGTCGGCGGCAGGAACCAGGGACACCACCTGGCCGCGAGCAACCGCTCGTTCCTTGATCGTGCGCAAGCCGCGACGCAGATACTCGGCCTCGATGCCGAGCACGTCGCAGATGTTCTGGTACGAGAAGATCCAGTTCCGGTCCGTGCTCTCGATCCAGGCCTCGGCGTCCGCGAAGAGTTGCTGACGGCGCGCGTCGGTCGCGCCGGCGAGCTTGCGGTACACATCGACCGCGTCCTCGAGCACCGCAACCATCAGGCGACGCTCACCGTCGTACTCCGTACGTCGTGCGACCCGGTCGAAATACTGGGAAGGCAGCATGGAATCGGGGACGAACAGCTGCCCGACCCGTTCCTCGGCTCCTGATGCGACGTCTCGATCTCTCATCTTTCGTCCTTCGAACCTCGTGTCGATCCGCCGGTTTGGCCCGGCGGTCATGGCTCTTAGACGGCTTCCTGGGGGCGAAATTCAGCTGACCCGAGTCGGCTCGGAGTCGCCCCACCGGGCTGGCTCACGTCCGCAATCGTCGTGTTTTCAAAGAGATCCATGACCCGCCGCTGGCCCTCGGCCCAGACCCGGTTCATGCCGCAGGCATCCAGCAGGAAGCAGTCCGGGTGTTCTCCGACGCAGACGTTGAGGGAGATCGGCCCTTCCACGGCCTCGATGACGTCCCGAAAGGTGATCCGGTCGGGCAGTCGACCCAGCGCGTAGCCCCCGTGGGGGCCACGCCGGGAACGGACCAGGCCTTTGTGGATCAACTGCTGGACGATCTTCTCCAGGAATTGCCGGGGAATGCGCTCGCGGTCGGCGATCTCGGCAACCGTGCAGGCGCGCCCCTGCGCTTCCTGGTTGGCGAGATGGATCGTCGCCCGGAGCGCGTAGTCGACCTTCCGGCTCACCTGGAGAAACGCCATCGTCGCCTCCTCAATCCTCCCGGGCCTCGACCCAGGCCATCTGGATGCGCTCGAGCTTCCCCTCGCTCGACGCCTTCGCATCGTCGGCGAAGTCGGGGAGTTCGGTCACCCAGCGGTGCAGGTCGGTGAAGCGCACCGACAGCGGGTCGACGTCGGGGTGCCGCTCGATCAAGCGCTCCACGATGTCCTCGGGATCGTCCCAGCCAAAGCCGCGCGCCACGGTCAGAGCTCCTCCAGCGGCCGGCTGATCATCGCCTCTTGGAGCGCCATGTCCATGATCCGCTGGGCGAAGGGCTCCGTGACGCGACTCAGTTCGTCCGCCAGGTCGCGGATGCGGAGATGGTCCTGTCCGGCGCACGCCGTGGTGAGCGCCTCGGCAACGGCCGCGATACGGTCGGCCTCGCCGGGTTCGAGTCGGTCGGCGTGTTGGGCCAGGGAGGTCCGTGTCGCATGCAGGATGGTCTCGGCCTCGACGCGGGCCTCGCGCAACTGCCGCTGCTGGATGTCGTCCTCGGCGTGGTCGAACGACTCCTCGAGCATACGCTCGATCTCCTCGTCCGTCAGACCGTATGACGGCTTGACCTCCACGGTCCGCTCGCGGCCGCTCCGCAGATCGGTGGCCGTGACGCTCAAGATGCCGTTGGCGTCCACCAGGAAGGTCACCTCGAGCCGCGGCACGCCGGCAGGCAACGGCTCGATCGGCACCGAGAACCGGGCCAGGCTCCGATTGTCGGCCGCCAGCTCGCGTTCTCCCTGCAGGACGTGGACGTCGACCGACGTCTGGTTGTCCACCGCGGTGGTGAAGTGCTCCTTGTGGCTCACCGGGATGGTCACGTTGCGGTCGATCACGCGGCTGAACACGCCGCCCATGGTCTCGATGCCGAGCGACAGCGGGATGACGTCGAGCAGCAGCATGTCACGCCGACCGCCGGTCAGGATGCCGGCCTGGATGCCGGCGCCGAGCGCGACCACCTCGTCGGGATCGAGGCTGACCAGAGGAGGACGCCCGAACAGCTCGGTCATGCAGCGCCGCACCATGGGCATGCGCGTGGCGCCACCCACCGCGACCACTTCGTGGATGTCCGCCGCCGTCAGCCCCGCGTCCTTGAGCGCCTGGCGACACGGCCGGCCCGTGCGCTCGACGAGGTCGCGGGCCAGGACGTCGAACTCGTCGCGCGTCACCACGCGCCGCACCGGCTGCCCGTCGGGTGTCGTCAGTTCGACGACTGTCTCGGAGGCGTCGGAGAGCGCACGTTTCGCCCGTTCCGCCAGCGCCAGCACCTGGGCCCGCACCTGTGGGTGATCCCGCAGGGTCTCGGGCAGCTCGGCGAGCAGAACGGTGGCCAGGCGGGCGTCGAAGTCGTCGCCGCCGAGCCGCGTGTCGCCGCCGGTCGCGAGCACCTCGAAGACGCCCCCGCGGAGCTTCAGCACGGAGACGTCGAAGGTGCCACCGCCCAGGTCGTAGACCGCGATCGTGCCGTCAGCCCGGTCGTCGAGGCCGTAGGCCAGCGACGCGGCGGTCGGCTCGTTCACCAGGCGAAGCACCTCGAGCCCCGCCAGTCGCCCGGCGTCCTTCGTCGCCTGGCGCTGGCTGTCGTTGAAGTACGCCGGCACCGTCACCACGGCCTTCGACACCGCGCCGCCGAGCGCGGCCTCGGCCCAACGCTTGAGCTCGCGCAGCACGTACGCCGAGACCTCGGGCGCGGTGAGCGTGCGGCCGCCCGCCTGGAACCGGACGACGCCCGCGCCGCCCTCGACGAAACGGTAGCGGCGCCGGTCCTCGTCGGTGACGTGGTCGAGGCCGAGCCCCATGAAGCGCTTCACCGACAGGATGGTGTCGAACGGCCGTTCCGCGGCGAGGTCCCGCGCGGCCGCGCCGACACGCACCTCGCCGCTGGGCAGGAACGCCACGGCGGACGGCAGCAGGCGGGCGCCGGTCTCCGGATCCGCCAACACGCGCGGCCCCTCGGCGCCCAGTACGGCCACGAGGCTGTTCGTGGTCCCGAGGTCGATCCCGACGACGTGGTCCGTCATGTGCGCTGCTGCCCCGCCAAGGCGTCCTCGACGTCTTCGAGGAGCGTGCTCAGGTAGGCGATGCCAGAGAGCCGCTGCTTGAGCTCGTCGAGCACCGCCGACGCGCCGGCGTCGGCGGCGTCCCACGCCGCATAGCGGGCCTCGAGCTCGCCGAGGAGCCGCTGCAGTCGCGCATCGAGCTGGGCGCGCACGGCGGCCACCGCCTCCCGCACGCGCTCGTCGCCGGGTGTTCCCCGCAGCGTTTCCAGCAGCTCCTGGGTCTCGAAGACCAGGGCCGCCAGATCGCCGGGCACGCGGTTGTTCCGCTCGCCGAGCGGACTGCCGTGCAGCTCGAGCCAATAGCGCCCGCGCGACACCGGGTCGCGGAGCGTCCGATAGGCGCGATTCACCGTGGCGCTGGCCGCGAGGCTGAGGCTCCGGCTCCGATCCTGGGAGACCTGGTGCCGGTCCGGATGGACCGCGCGCGACGCCTCGTGGAACCTCGCCTCCAGCCCGTCGCGGTCGAGCACCAGCCGGCGCGGCACGCCCAGCACGGCGAACAGATCGGCGGTCTGCGGCAGCGGCTGGGGTGCCTCGCAGCTGAGACACACCAGGTGCAGCCCGGCCCGCCCGGCACAGTGCCAGCATTCCCGGTCGCGGGTCTCCACCGCCGTCATCGCGTCGTCACCCACCTGGCCGCCTCACACGACGAACGACGACCCGCACCCGCACGACCGCTTGACGTTGGGGTTTTGCAGGTTGAACCCGGACGACATCAACTCCTCCGAATAGTCGAGGACGGTGCCGTTCAAATAGAGGAAGCTCTTGCGGTCGACGACGAGCTTCGCGCCGGCATGCTCGAAGATCTTGTCGCCTTCGCGCGGGCTGTCGAGGTCCATCTTGTAGGTGAGGCCCGAGCACCCGCCGCCGACGACCTTCACGCGCAGGCCGGCCTCGGACGTCCCCTTCTCGGCCACCAGCTGTTGTATCTTCTGGGCGGCCTGGTCGGTCATCCCGATCATGGGTGCGTCCTCAGGCGACCTTCGACTCGGACCCGTCTCCGCGCTTCTTCTTCCAGTCCGAGATCGCGGCCTTGATGGCGTCCTCGGCCAGCACGGAGCAGTGGATCTTGACCGGCGGGAGCGACAGCTCCTGCACGATGTGCGTGTTCTTGATCTCCATCGCCTCGTCGACGGTCTTGCCCTTCACCACTCGGTCACGAGCTCGAGCTGGCGATCGCGCTGCCGCAGCCGAAGGTCTTGAACTTGGCGTCCTCGACGACGCCCTCGTCCGAGATCTTGATCTGCAGCTTCATGACGTCGCCGCACTCGGGAGCGCCCACGACGCCGGTGCCGACGTTCGGATCTTCCTTCGGCAGCGAGCCGACGTTGCGGGGATTGTTGTAGTGGTCGAGTACCTTGTCGCTGTAGGCCATTGGTTCATCCTCTCGGCACGCGCGTCAATCGCGCTGCCACTCCACGGTCTTCAGGTCGATGCCTTCCTTCACCATCTCGTAGAGGGGCGAGAGGTCGCGCAGGCGGCGGACCTCGGATACCACGCGGTCGAGCACGTAGTCGACGTCCTCCTCCGTGTTGAACCGCCCGACGCCGAAGCGGATCGAGGTGTGCGCCAGGTCGTCGCCCACGCCCAGCGCCTTCAGGACGTAGGACGGCTCGAGCGTCGCCGACGTACAGGCCGAGCCGGACGACACCGCGATGGGCGGCAGCGACGCCGCCGCCGCGATCGGGTGCACGAACCGTTCAGCCCCATCATCAGCGACTCGCCCTCGACGAAGGCGAAGCTGACGTTGATGTTGCCCGGCAGACGGTGCGTCGGGTGGCCGTTGAGGTAGACCTCGTCGAGTTGCGCGAACAGCCCCTCGCGCAGCCGCTCGCGCAGCCGCAGCTCGCGCTGCGCCTCGTCGGCCATCTCCTCGCGCACCAGCTCGCAGGCCATCCCGAGCCCGACGATGCCCGGCACGTTCAGCGTGCCCGAGCGCATGCCGCGCTCGTGGCCGCCGCCGTCGATCATGGGCGTCAGCCGGACGCGCGGCTCCTTCGACCGCACGTACAGCGCGCCGATGCCCTTCGGGCCGTAGATCTTGTGCGCGGTCAGCGACAGCAGGTCGATGTGCATCGCCTCGACGTCGATCGGCAGCTTGCCGACGCCCTGGACGGCGTCGGTGTGGAAGAGGACGCCCTTCTCGCGGGAGATCGCGCCGATCTCGGCGATCGGCTGGATCGTGCCGATCTCGTTGTTGGCGAACATGATCGACACGAGCATCGTCTTGTCGGTGATCGCCTTGCGGACGTCGTCGGGATCGACCCGGCCGTACTGGTCGACGGGCAGGTAGGTGACGTGGCGAGGCCCTGCCGTTCGAGCGCCTGGCAGGTGTCGAGGATCGCCTTGTGCTCGGTCACCTGCGTGATGATGTGGTTGCCCTTGTCCCGGTACAACTCGACCACGCCCTTGATGGCGAGGTTGTCCGACTCGGTGGCGCCGCTGGTGAAGATGATCTCCTTCGCGCGGGCGCCGATCAGCCGGGCCACCTGCTCCCGGCCGGCCTCGACGGCCTCCTCGGCCTCCCAGCCGAAGCCGTGGTTGCGGCTGGCGGCGTTGCCGAAGGCCTCGCTGAAGTACGGCAGCATCGCCTCGAGCACCCGCGGATCGACCGGGGTGGTGGCGTTGTTGTCCATGTAGATCGCGTGACGTTCCATATGTCCCCTCGGCTCTCCGCCCGAGCCCGTTCCAGACAATCCGGACCTGACAGGTCTAGTATTACCCCATGACCGCCCGTGTCAAGAAATTCCGGGCGAGGTTTGGCCGAGGACCGCACGCAAGACGCGCCCCGTGTGTGAGCCTTCGCAGGCGGCGACGGCCTCGGGGGGGCCCTCGACGACCACCCGCCCCCCACCGGCCCCGCCCTCCGGCCCGAGATCGATCACGTGGTCGGCGCTCTTCACGACGTCGAGGTTGTGCTCGATCAGGAGGACCGTGTTGCCGGCGTCCACCAGCCGTCCGAGGACCTCCAGCAGGCGGCGCACGTCGTCGAAGTGGAGCCCGGTCGTCGGCTCGTCGAGCACATAGAGGGTGCGCCCGGTCGCTCGCCGCGCCAGTTCCCGGGCGAGCTTGACGCGCTGGGCCTCGCCCCCGGACAGCGTGGTGCCCGACTGCCCGAGCCGCAGGTAGTCGAGTCCCACCTCCCGCAGCACGTCGAGCCGCGTGCGGACCGCCGGCACCGCGCCCAGCACCCCCAGCGCCTCCTCGACCGTCAGGTCCAGCACGTCCGCGATGCTGAGGCCCTTGAACCGCACCTCCAAGGTCTCGCGGTCGTACCGCCGGCCGCCGCACACCTCGCAGGTCACGTACACGTCGGGGAGGAAGTGCATCTCGATGGCGATCATGCCGTCGCCGGCGCACGCCTCGCAGCGGCCGCCCTTCACGTTGAAGGAGAAGCGCCCGGGGCCGAATCCCCGCGCTCGCGCATCCGGCAGTTGCGCGAACAGCTCGCGCACGGGGCCGAAGAGCCCGGTGTAGGTCGCGGGGTTCGATCGCGGGCTGCGACCGATGGGCGCCTGGCTGATGTCGATCACCTTGTCGATGAGCTGCCAGCCAACCAGCTCGTCGTGCGCGCCGGGCTCGTCCCGGCCGCCGCCGAGCCGCCGGGCGAGCGCCCGATAGAGCGTGTCGATCACCAGCGTGCTCTTGCCCGACCCGGAGACGCCGGTGACGCACGTCATGGCGCCGAGTGGAATGGCGACGTCGATCCCGCGCAGGTTGTTGGCGCGGGCGCCGCGCACGCCGATACTCCAGCCCGTTCCCCGGCGGCGCTGCGCCGGCACCGGCACCGCCAGCACCCCCGCCAGGTAGCGCCCGGTGAGTGACGCCGGATTCGCCTCGATCTCCGCCGGCGTGCCCGCCGCGACGACGCGGCCGCCGTGCACCCCGGCGCCCGGGCCCATGTCGATCACGTGATCCGCCGCGCGGATGATCTCCGGATCGTGCTCCACGACGACCACCGTGTTCCCGAGGTCGCGGAGCGCCAGCAGTGTCCGCAGCAGCCGGGCATTGTCACGCTGGTGGAGGCCGATCGACGGCTCGTCGAGGACATAGAGCACGCCCGTCAGCCGCGAACCGATCTGGGTCGCCAGCCGGATTCGCTGGCCCTCGCCGCCGGAAAGCGTGGCCGCGCCGCGGTCGGTCGTGAGGTAGTCGAGTCCGACATCGATGAGGAAGCCGAAGCGCGCCCGCAGATCCTTCAGGATCGGACGGGCGATCTCCGCCTCCTGCGGGCCGAGCGCCAGTTCGTCGACGAAGCGCAGCGCTTCGCGGATCGGCAGCGCCGACACCTGGACGATGCTGCGGCCGCCCACCAGCACGAAGCGCGCCTCGCGGCGCAGCCGCGTGCCGTCGCAGTCCGGGCAGCGCGTCTCGGCGAACAGCCCGTCGATCTCGTCGCGCAGCCAGGCGGCGCGCGTGTCGCGCAGCCGGCGCTCCAGCAGGGGCACGATGCCAGCGAACGGCCGTGTCTTGGGCCCGGCGCGCGCCCCCGGCACCCGGATCTCCTCGTCGCCCGATCCATAGAGGAGCGCGCGGCGCGTCGCCTCGGGCAGCGAGCCGAACGGCTCGGTGCGCCGGAACCCGTAGTGCGCGGCCAGCGTCGCCAGGCTGTCGTCGAACCCGGGCAGCGCCCGCAGCACCACGGGGGCGAGCGCCTCCAGCACCGGCTTCGCGGGGTCCGGCACGATCAGCCCGGGATCGAGCCGACGCTGGACGCCGAGCCCGCCACAGGTCGGGCAGGCCCCGTGCGGGCTATTGAAGGAGAAGAAGCGCGGCGCGATCTCCGGATACGACACGCCGCACACCGGACAGGCGTGCCGCTCGCTGAACACCAGCGGCTCCGGCGCCGCCGCGCCGGGCGCCGTCGCTTCGACCAGCGCCGTGCCGCCGCCGTGCCGGAAGGCGACCTCGAGCGAATCCGCCAGCCGCCGCGCGACGCCCGGCCGCACGATCAGGCGGTCCACCAGCACCTCGATGGTGTGCCGGGCCGTCCGCGCCAGGGCCCAGTCGTCGGCCAGGTCGCGCAGCGCACCGTCGACACGCACCCGTACGAAGCCGCCGCGGCGGAGCGCCTCGATCTCCTGCTTGTGCTCGCCCTTGCGGTCGCGCACCACCGGCGCGTACAGGAAGAGCCGCGTCTCCGCCGGCAGCGCGAGCAACCGGTCGACCACCTGCTGCACGGTCTGCGCCGCGATCTCCCGACCGCACTGGAAGCACACCGGACGGCCGACCCGCGCGAACAGCAGGCGCAAGTAGTCGGCGACCTCGGTCACGGTGCCGACCGTCGAACGCGGACTGCGTCCCACGCCCTTCTGCTCGATGGCGATCGCGGGCGACAGCCCCTCGATGGCGTCGCAGTCGGGCTTCTCCATCTGTTCGAGGAACTGCCGCGCGTAGGCCGAGAGGGACTCGACATAGCGGCGCTGCCCCTCGGCGTAGAGCGTGTCGAAGGCGAGCGTGGACTTGCCCGACCCCGACAGCCCCGTGACGACGACCAGCCGCTCGCGCGGAATCTCGACGTCGATGTTCTGGAGGTTGTGTCCGCGGGCGCCGCGGATGACGATGCTTCCGGCCACGGCCGCTCGCGCTAGGATGGCTCCGTCCTCGGCACGATTCCCCCTTTAGCACGTCGAACCGGAAGCCTGGCCATGGCTGTCCTTCGACTGCGCCAGCAGGCGATAGGCGCGGTCCCGAGCCCCGAGCGGTGCGCGCTGGAACAGCTCCGGGGCACCATTCCAGCCAGCTACGGCGACGGCTCCTGGCTCACTGCCGCACCGATGTCTGGCCACTCGGGGCCCCGGCGGCGCGCCACACCGCTGTCACCGGGCGCGCAGGTGGCGTTCGAGCCATCCGGCGATCGCCGGGACGTCCGCGCGCGCCTCGATGACCTGGTCGATCAGGAACCGCTCGGCCGCATCGGCGCCGACCGCGAGCGCGTACCCGTTCATCCGGAGGAAGACGGCGGTCGCAGCGAATGCGACCCGCTTGTTCCCGTCGATGAAGGCATGGTTGCCGGCGAGGCTCTGCATCAGCGCCGCCGCCTGCTCGGAGAGGGAGCCGTAGTAGCCGGAGCGAGGACGCGCGAGCGCGCTCTCGAGCAGCCCCGGATCGCGCACTCCCCCGGCGCCCCCGAATCGCTCGATCAACTGGCGGTGGAGTTCCAAGGCCTCCTCGACCGTGAGGAAGAGGGTTTCCCGCGCCACCGTTCAGCGAGCCAGCCGCTCGAGCAGCTCGGCGTGCTCGTCGAGCACCTCGCGCGCCGCCGTCCGGAACGCAGGCCGGGTTACGGCCCGCGCCAGGTACTGCTCGGCGGCCGCCGTCAACACCGCGGCGAGCGTGCGGCCCTCGCGCTCGGCGTGCGCGCGGAGCCCCTTCAGCACCTTGGCGTCCATCTTCGAGCTGAACTTCACCGCCGAAGCCATGCGCGTGGATACTGACCCTTGCGTCATGACGCGTCAACCCATGTCATGACACCACGGCAAACCCGCCGGGCTCGGCGCTTCCCCGACCGCGTCACGCGCAGCCGAGCTCCCGCCGGGCCTCGGCGACGACGCGCTCGAGGTCGGCACGGTACTCGGCCAGCTGCGCCGGCGTCTCGGCTTCGAAGCGCATGACGAGCACCGGCTGGGTATTGGACGCCCGCAGCAACCCCCAGCCGTGGGGGAACCGCACCCGCACGCCGTCGATGTCGATCAGCTCGCGGCCGGCGTCGCGCAGGTGGTCGCGGACGCGGTCGGCCACCGCGAACTTCACCTCGTCGGGGCAGTCGACCCGGATCTCGGGCGTCGTCTCGCTGGGCGGCAGGTCGGCCAGGAGCTCGGAGACGGTGCGGCCGGTGCGGCCCAGGATCTCGAGCAGCCGGGCGCCGGCGTAGATGCCGTCGTCGAAGCCGTACCAGCGCTCCTTGAAGAAGATGTGGCCGCTCATCTCGCCGCCCACCAGCGCGCCCGTCTCGCGCATCTTGGCCTTCAGCAGGGAGTGCCCCGCCTTCCACATGATGCCCTGCCCGCCGTGCCGGGCGATGTCGTCGTACAGGCGCTGCGAGCACTTCACCTCGGAGATGACCACCGCGCCGGGGTGGCGGGACAGGATGTCGCGGGCGAACAACACCAGCAGCTCGTCGCCCCAGATCATCCGCCCGTCCGCGTCGACCACGCCGATCCGGTCCGCGTCGCCGTCGAACGCGATGCCGAGCTCGGCGCCGGTTTCGCGGACGCGGGCCACCAGGTGCGCCATGTTCTCGACCACGGTGGGATCCGGATGGTGGTTCGGGAAGCGCCCGTCGAGGTCGCAGAACAGCGGCGTGACGCGGGCGCCGAGCCGCTCGTAGAGCGCCGGCGCGATGGGCCCGCCGGTGCCGTTGCCGGCGTCGACGACCACGTGGATCGGCCGCTCGAGGGGCGCGACGTTGCCGGCGACGACGTCCTGGTACGCAGGGATCACCGCGCGCGTCGTGCGACGGCCGGCGCCCGTGCGGCGCTCGTCCCGTTCGATGCGACGGCGCAGATCCTGGATCTGCTCGCCGTGGAGAGCATGCGGGCCGAGGCAGAGCTTGAAGCCGTTGTACTCGGCCGCGTTGTGGCTGCCCGTCACCTGCACCCCGCCCCCCAACTCCCAGTGGGCGATGGCGAAGTAGGTGAGGGGCGTCGGGCACACGCCCAGGTCGACGACGTCGATGCCCGTCTCCAGCATGCCCGCCGCCAGCGCCGCGGCGTAGCCGTCGGAGGTCAGCCGGCAGTCGCGGCCCACGCCGAGCACGGTGGCGCCGTGCTCGGCCGCCAGGGTCGCGAAAGCGCGGCCCAGGCGTGCGGCGAAGTCGGCGTCGAAGTCGCGCTCGGCCACGCCACGGATGTCGTAT
The DNA here is from genome assembly GCA_963851365.1 of uncultured delta proteobacterium. Classification (GTDB taxonomy): domain Bacteria; phylum Desulfobacterota; class Binatia; order DP-6; family DP-6; genus CAVQLX01. The sequence goes on from CAWKPA010000010.1 coordinate 562,843, forward strand.
TGACGGAAGATCGTGGGGTTCAGTTGAACACCTCGACGTTGTGCCGGTCGCGCAGGTCCTTCGAGATCCACTCCTGGAACCGCTCTTCGATCGCCTTCTGGTAGAGCGTCTCGCGGATCTGCTCGCGCACCTCGTCGAGCGAGCGATAGCCCGCCGGCTCGACCTTGTCGACGCGCAGGATGTGGAAGCCGCGGTCGGCGCGGACCACGTCACTCACGCGGCCGGGTGGCAGGGCGAAGGCGGTCGCGGCGAGCGCGTCGTCCATCTGGTCGCGCGTGAAGGTGCCGAGCAGCCCGCCCTGGGACGCCCCCGGTCCTTCGGAGAACTGCTTCGCGAGGTCGTCGAAGCTCCGCCCGGCGACCGCGAGCCCACGCACCTCGTCGGCCTTGGCCCGGATGCGCTCGACCTCGGCCTCGCTGTCGAGCGGCTCGATGCGGAACAGGATGTCGCGCACGGTGACCCGCTCCCCCGCGAGAAACTCCTCGCGGTTCGCCTCGTAGTAGCGCTGGATCTCCTCCGCCGTGACGCTCACCCGACCACGAATCTCCCGATTCACCAGCTGCGAGCGCTCGAGCTCGTTCTTGATGCGGTCGCGGTACTTGGCGAGGGTGACGCCCTGGGCCTCGAGGGCGGCCTCGAAACGGTAGGTGTCGACCCGGTTCCGTTCCTTCACCTGCTCGATGTAGCGGTCGATCTCCTCCGCCTTCACCTCGATGCCCTTGTCGCGGACCTCCCGGTCGAGCAGCCTCTCCGTGATCAGCGCCTCGAGGGCCTGCTCGTCGGTGACCTGTGCGCCGGCGCTCGTCGCGAGCTCGCGCTGGCGCTTCACCTCGTGCGACGTGATCGGGTCCCCGTCGACCGTGGCGATGATCCGGTCCACCACTTCGGCGCGGGCGAGCCCGGCGACCGAGAGCGCGACGACGATCGCAACGGCGGCGCGCACTTCTGGCCGGCCGCGGCTCATGGCGGGCCCCCGGCTATCACGGCGTTCCGCGGCTCTGCAAGAGTCTGGCACACGGCCCGCACCTCGGCGACCACGCCGTCGTGGTCCGCGGCGGACGGGCGGATCGCCAGCGCGGAGCCGCTGGTCAGACGCAGTCGGCCCGCGCTGCCGCGCACCGCCTCCAGCAGGGTCTCCACCGATACCGGCGTGCTGTCGTGGAATTCGAGGACGATGGTGTCGCCACGGCGGCGCGCCGCGCTGACCCGGAGATCCTTCAACCAGCGCCGCAGCTCCATCACCTGCAGCAACGTGTCGACCAGCGGCGGGATCGGCCCATAGCGATCCGCCAGCTCCGTGGCGATGTCGTCCAGGTCGGGGACGCCGCGGATGGCGGCCAGGCGCTTGTAGAGCACGAGCCGCTGGCTCACGTCCGGCACGTAGCTCTCGGGCACGTAGGCCGGGATGCCGAGCTGGATCTCGGGCTCGATCTCGGGGCCCACCCGCTGGCCGCGCAGCTCGCGCACCGCCTGGTCGAGCAATTGGGTGTAGAGCTCGAGCCCGACGGCCGTGATGTGGCCGGACTGTTGCTTGCCGAGGAGATTGCCCGCACCGCGGATCTCGAGGTCGTGCGCCGCCAGCCGGAACCCGCCCCCGAGGTCGTCCAGCTCCTGGAGAACCCGCAGGCGCTTCTGCGCGTCGGCGGTGATCAGGTGCTCGCCCGGGATCATCAGGTAGGCGTAGGCGCGGTGGTGTGACCGCCCGACCCGGCCGCGGATCTGGTAGAGCTGCGCCAGGCCGAAGGTGTCGGCGCGGTTGACGATCACGGTGTTGGCGCGCGGGATGTCCAGCCCGGACTCGATGATGGCGGACGTCACGAGAACGTCCGCGTCGCCGTGCATGAACCCGAGCATGGTCTTCTCGAGCGCCCCCTCCGGCATCTGGCCGTGCGCGACGAGGAGACGCGCCTCGGGCACCAGCTCGCCGAGGCGCTGCGCCATGCGCCCGATGCCGTCCACGCGGTTGTGGACGAAGAACACCTGCCCGCCCCGGGCCAGCTCGCGCAGCACGGCGTCGCGGATCACCTGCTCGTCGAACCCCGTCACGTAGGTGCGGATGGCGAGGCGGTCCACCGGGGGCGTCTCGATGACGCTCAGGTCCCGGATGCCGGACAGCGACATGTTGAGGGTGCGCGGGATGGGGGTGGCGGTGAGCGTCAGCACGTCGACGCCGCCGCGCAGCGCGCGGATGCGTTCCTTGTCCTTCACGCCGAACCGATGCTCTTCGTCGACCACGAGCAGACCCAGCTCGTGGAACGCCACGTCCCGCTGCAGCAGCCGGTGCGTGCCGATGACGACGTCCAGCTTGCCCTGCTCCACCCGTGCCAGGATCTCGCGGTTCTCCGCCGGCGTCCGGAAGCGCGACAGCATCTCGACGCTGATGGGGTAGCCCTCGAAGCGGGCGCGGAAGGTCTCCAGATGTTGCTGCGCGAGGAGCGTGGTCGGCACCAGCACGGCAACCTGCTTCCCGCCCAGCACGGCGAGGAAGGCGGCGCGCATCGCCACCTCCGTCTTGCCGAAGCCGACGTCGCCGCACACCAGCCGGTCCATCGGTCGGGGACCGCCCAGGTCGGCCAGGACGTCTTCGATGGCCCGCTGTTGCCCCGGGGTCTCCTCGAAGGGGAACCGCGCCGTGAACTCCTGGTAGAGCGTTTCGGTCGCCTCGTGCGGCGGACGCTCGTGGGCCTCGCGCGCGGCGTAGACCTTCACCAGATCGTGCGCCATGGCCAGGATGGACTCCTTCGTCTTCGCCTTGACGCGCTCCCACGAGGTGCCCCCGAGCTTGTCGAGCGCGGGGGCCGCGCTCTCGCCGCTGACGTAGCGCTGCACCACGGCGATGCGGTCGACCGGCACGTAGAGCCGATCCCCGCCCGCGTACTCCAGGTGCAGGAAGTCGCCCTCCGTGCCGCCGACCTGCATGTGCCGGAGACCGCGGTACTGCCCGATGCCGTGATCCATGTGGACGACGTAGTCGTCCGGCGCGAGTTGCCCGAGCATCGAGAGGAAGTCGCCGGGCTGCGCCCGCCGGCCCCGGCGGACGGCGCGGCGCTCGCCGAAGACTTCCGCTTCGGTCACCACGACGAGTCCGTCCGCCGGCAGGCGCACGCCCCGGCTCAGCTCGCCCAACAAGACGAGCGGCCGGCGCCCCGGCGCCGCGACGGCCTGCGGAAAGGGGGCCGTGCTCGGCGTGGCCTCGATGCCGTGGCCGGCCAGCAGACCCTGCAGGCGCTCGGCCTGCCGCGGATTCGGCGCCACGAGCACCAGGCGGGCGCCCGCACCGCTCCAGGCCTTGAGCTGCGCCGCGACGTGAGCGAGCGGGCCCTCCGGCGCCGCGGCGTCGCGCACGCCCGGGGCGTCGGTCGAGTAGGTGAGCGCGCGGGGCGTGTCGCCCGCGAGCGCGTCCAGGCTCTCCACGTCGACGCGCGGGCGTCCGGCGAGCAGCGCCCGCCAAGCGGCCGGGTCGAGGTAGAGCCGCTCCGGCGACGCGAAGAACCGGCCGTCGCGCTGCGCCGCCTCGGCGTGCGCCGTGACCTGCGCCCAGGCGGCCTCCACCGCCCCATCGACCGCGGCCGCGCCGAGCGTCCAGCAGAGCGTGTCGGCGGGCAGATAGTCGGCCAGGGTGTCGAGCCGATCGTAGAGGTACGGCAGCAGTCCCTCGATCCCCGGCACCACCAGCCCGTCGCGGACCGCTTCGACGAGGTCGCGCCGTTCCTGGCGCGCCAGCTCCAACTCCGCCGCGCGTTCGTCGACGAGGCGCGCGGCGGCGGGCCCGAGTCGGGAGCGCCCCAGCTCCTGCATGGGCAACAGCAGCGCCTCCGTGACGCGAGCGAGCGAGCGTTGCGACACGGGGTCGAATTCGCGCAACTGCTCCACGTCGTCCCCGACGAACTCGAGCCGCAGCGGGCGTACGTGCCCAGCCGGGAACACGTCCAGGATGCCGCCGCGCAGCGCG
>CAWKPA010000011.1:0-183864 GCA_963851365.1 uncultured delta proteobacterium
CAGCGCGTCGGTTTTCACCTTGAACTGGACGACGCCGCCCTGATCCACACTGATGTCGGTGGCGAATCCCTGGATGCTCGGGTCACCGGCACCAACGACATCCCACTCGCTTGCGGGGTTCCCGGTCAGGGCGTTCTCGGCCGCAATCTCGTTCTGCGCCACGGACAGAGCGAACGCGCGCGTGGTTGTCTGCGCTCCAGCCGCGACCTGAATAGTCACCGATGTAACGTCCGCGGCGGTCGGCGTGCCCGAGATCACGCCGGTATTCGCGTTCAGCGTCAGGCCAGCCGGCAACGTACCAGTGGCGATCGACCAGACGTACGGCGGCGTTCCCCCGCTCGCCGACAGAGCCGCCGAGTATGCGGCTCCCACCACACCGACCCCGAGAGAAGTCGTCGTGATCGCCACGCCGCCCGCCGCTTGCACGGCGAGCGTCGTTGAGTCGGTCACGGTCCCCAGCGTGGCCGTGATCGTCGTCGTACCGACCCCAATCGCGGTTGCCCGGCCGGTCGTGTTGATCGTAGCGACTCCGGATGCAGACGAACTCCACGCCACTTCCGAGGTCACGGTCTGCGTCGTCCCGTCAGAGTAGATTCCCACCGCCGTGAACTGCTGCTGGGACCCGACCGGCACGGTTGGCGTGGCCGGGGTCACCGCGATGGACGTCAGCGTCACCGGCGGCGTCGGGCTGAAGACCACGTCGACCCAGTAGTTGGAGGTGAGATAGGTGGCAGCTGGGAACGTGCTCGTCGCGCCATACGAATAGAGGCCGTTTCCGCCCTGCACACCACTTTGCAACGCGCGCAGCGGCGGAGTGCTGACGCCCTGCGCGCCGAAGAAGTTCAGGTCCTTACTGTAGTGGCCGTTTGGGCAGTGATACGACGCCACGTACGTGGTGTTGGGCTGAATCAGCACCGGCGGGTTGAAGTCGACTTGCTGCCAGCCCGACGCTGTTTCGTTCGTGAAGGTGGCCGAACCGAGCAAGTTACCGGAGCTCGACCACAGGTTGCCGACATGGGTGCCAACATTCGCGGCGCTCTTGTGGAAACGAACGCCGGTGACGTAACCCGCCACGTCGGCCTGGAACTTGACGCCCAGCTCGACGGGCGCGTCAGGCCCCTGGTCGACGATGGTCGGCACTGGCGCGCTGGGCCAGATACGATACCCATTGGCCGGTGGCTCGCACAGGCCGGTGACGAGGTTGCATGTACCGCCGCCCGTGCACGCGGGGGTCCCCTGACACGCGCCCCCCGCGCAGACGTCGGTCGTGCAGGCCACACCATCGCTGCAGGGCGCCGCATTGTTGGTGAACACGCATCCGGTGCTCGGATTGCACGTGTCCGTCGTACAAACGTTGCCGTCGTCGCATGTGAGCGCCGTCCCGGCCGTGCAGGTTCCGCCCTGGCATGTCTCGGCGCCGTTGCACAGGTTCGCGTCGCTGCACGACGTACCGTTGGCGGCGAAAGCATCCGTGGGGCACGCCGAACTGCTGCCCGAGCACGCTTCCGCAACATCGCAGACGCCTGTCGCCGCGCGACACACCGTGCCTGCCGCCTTCAGGCTGTTCGCGGGGCAGCTGGTGCTGCTGCCCGAGCAAGTCTCGGCAAGATCACACGTGTCGACGGCCGCGCGACATACTGTCCCCGCTGCCTTGAGCACATCCGCCGGACACGCCGCAGCGCTACCCGAGCAGGTTTCCGCCAGATCGCAGGAACCAGCCGCGGCTCGACACACGGTCCCGGCGGTCTTGAAGGCGTTGGCAGGACATGTCGCACTCGCTCCCGAGCAGGTTTCCGCCAGGTCACACGCGTCCGCCGCCGCCCGGCAGACCGTGCCCGACGCGAGGAATTGACATGTGGGGGAACAGCATGCCCCGCCGTCACACGCCTCACCCGCGTTGATGATCCCGTTTCCACATGTGCCGGTACCGGCCGTAACCACCACGGTCACCGCTTGCGCGGCAGATGCCCCACGTTGATCCGTGACCGTGAGCACCGCCTCGTATGTCCCTGCGGTGTTGTACGTGTGGGTCGGGTTCGTCTGCGTCGACAGCGACGAGCCATCGCCGAAGTCCCAGCCATACGCCAACGTGGTGGCCTCGGGATCATACGAACTCGATCCGTTGAAGCTGACGCTGAGCGGGGCAGGCCCATTCGTCGGGTTGACGCTCGCCACCGCCACCGGAGGCTGATTCACATACCGGGCCGTCAAGGTGATCGGCGCGGTCCCCACGATGAACGGATGCGACGTCGACGCGACGCCGTCAGTCCATCCTGCGAATGAGTACCCGCCCTGGATGGCCGGGACGGACACGGTCTGGCTCGAGCCGACCACCGTACTGACGATCATCGGCGACGCCTGCGTCAGGCCCTCGTCCTCGTAGATGACAAACAATCCCGGTGGATCGGTCGCCAGCGTTACCGCCGTGAGCTCCGGCAAGAGCGTCGAGCACTGGGTGTCGGCGATACCGGGCCCCACGTTCACCGTCAGGCACAGATCGTAGTAGGTGTTGTCGCCGTGCTCGACGACCTGGAGCACGCCGCCAGCGCCGCCGGGGAGCGCGGTGTAGTGCAGATGATCGTTGTGATGGAGTCGCAGATCCCAGAGGAGCTGCGAGGGGTCGACCGGCAGGCCACCGGCCGTGCCGTACCCCGCATAGTTGATCACATCGCCGATCCGATACGTCGTCCCCGAGACCGGCGCCGTGATGGTGGCAAGCGGGGGAACGTTCCCGACCGTGACGACCACCTCGGCAGACCGCGACGCGAAGGGTGCCGTCAATTCGGTGACGGTGAGCGTTGCGGTATACGTGCCCGAGCTCGTGTAGGTGTGCGTGGGGTTCTGCGCCGTCGACGTAGCGCCGTCGCCGAAGGTCCAGCCGTACGACAGCGGCTGCGCATCAGGGTCGAACGAGCCCTGGCTCGAGAAGGTGACCGTCAGTGGCTCCTGCCCGATGGTGGGCGCTCCGCTCGCCTGGGCGGTCGGCGGCGTGTTCCCTCCCGCGACGTATCGGATCCGGCGGACCTGGCCGTTCGTGCCGTTCAGCAAGACGACGTAGAAGTTCGTGTCAGGTCCCTGCAGGACCTGCGTCGGACCGTAGTATTCGTCCCACGAGGTGGGGGTGGTCGGCGGAGACCAGCGGGCGAAATTGTTGACCGTCGCGTGCCCCTGGGCATCGAACGTCAGGTATCGCAGCCACCGCCGGTCGTAATCGACGATGAAGAGCGCATTCTGATACTCGGGCGGATACGACGAGCCGGTGTAGAAGGACCCGGCGTTCGCGGACGCGCCGCCGCTGCCCCCGTACCCGTCGGTCTCATGCGAGTACGAGAATACCGGCGCCCGAACACCAGCAGGCCCCTGCGCGTAAAGGGCCGCGCACGTCGGGGAAGTGGATTCGCTGTACTCGTAGCTGATCTGTCGGAGGTTGGTGGTGTCGCCGCTCTCGCTCGGTGCCGGAGAGCCCGCCGTGCCTCCCTCGTAGCAAGGCCATCCGAAATTGGCGCCCTTGCCAGTGTTGATCTCCTCCCACGTACTCCAGCCGACGTCACCGATCCACGGCTCGTTGGTCTGGGGATCGATGGTGAAGCGATACGGGTTTCGCAATCCCATCGAATAGACTTTGGAACGATTGCACTGGGGACACGTGGCGTCGAAGAACGGGTTGTCTGGCAGGCCCATACCCGTGAGCGGATCGATCCTGATGACCTTTCCTGCGAGGCTGTTCACGTTGATCGAGCGCAATGCCCGTGGATCGGGGCCGGTGTAGTTCGCGCCGTCACCGCTGCTGACGAAGAGAGACCCGTCTCGGCCAAACATGACCGTGCCAATCGAATGGGTCTCCTCGTCGGACGGCAGGCAATCGTCGATGGGCGCACCGGTGGGCGACAGCCCGGTCATGCACGATGCCTTCGTCGTGTCCCGCCCGTCGGTAGGGTTGCCGATGTTGGCCGCCGTGCTGTTGGTGCCCAGCATGATCACGTGACCGGGGCCACCCGGGGTCGTCTGGGGGGCGGTGCTCCCCGCCCTGGCGACGTTGAAGCCCTGCGCCGGATCGGCTTCGACGCGAATCAGCCGCGAGACCCGAGCGCCAATCGCCGTGTTCGCGTACCCAGGGGGATTCCAGGTGTAGAGCAGGTAGACGTAAGGCGTGTCAGGGAAGCCCGGGTGGACCGCGATCCCGAGGAGTCCACGATCGCCGTAGGTCGCGACTTGTGCCGAGATATCGATAAACGGCGTCGGGAGCAGCGCGCCATTCTGGTAAACCCGAACCGTTCCGTTCTTGAGCGCGATGAACATGCGACCGTCCGGGGCGAAGGCGATCCCCACGGGCACCGACAAGCCGCTCACCATCGTTTCTTCGATGAAGCCGGAAGGGATGAAGCTGATCACGCCACCCGCAGCCTCCGACCGAGCAGGCCGACCGACGAGCCCGGCCAACACGGCCGTAAGAGCTAGCCCCCAGGCCAGCATCCGCCGAGATCCCGCATGGCGGGACCCCGAGCCGGACTGGTGCGATGCTGAACCCAGCCTGGCCCGAATACGAGAGCGCATCAGCATTCTTTTTCCCTCGACCCTGTCGTTCACGGCGCCCCCAGAAACCCTAGCTCTGTCCTGGGTGTGGCGCTATACCCCCAAGGCTCTCGGCCGATCCGAGCACGAAAGATACATAAGCAAAGCACATGCCGAAAGGGCCCGCTCCCGGGCGACGGGCCCCCCGTGCAACCATGCACTGGAGACACCCGGACGTCGCAGGAGTGCGACAAACGCCCCCCGGCACACGCGATTCCGTCAGGGCGCGGCTCCCTCTGCGCGCCGGAAGATGCGTCCCGCATAACTGCCTTCGAGCGATGTCCCGATGCCCACCGCCTGAGCGATCTGCGTGAGTAGACGCGCGACGGGCGGCTCGTGGGGCGCCTCGATGGTTGCCACCTGGACCAAGGGCATCTCGCGCAGGTACGCCTGCAGCAGCGGCGAGGTATCGCTTTCATGGGTGACCAAGTACTGGACGTCGTAGTCGTCGGCATGGAATTGCGCACGCTCCTCGATCGACCCGCCGCGCTCGAAGTATTGGAAATCCGAACCAGCCTGGCGAACCACGAAGTAGAATTTGTCATCGCCGACCACACGAGACCCCGAGGGAATGGTTCGCGCGATCACGTCCGCCGCCAGCGTCGGACGCCGCCCGTCGCGCTGCAGGAACTCGAGCGCGCTGCGCGCGGCGAAGACGCTCCCGTTGAAGGCCAGCAGCCCCCCCAAAATCGCATACTCCAGGTACCTCCCCACCCGGGCATACGGCCTGGCGTCGCGAATCCGCGCCAGACAGTACCCGATGGCCAGGTAAACCAGCGGGATCATGAAGAACGAGTAGAGCCCGCCGAACGAACCCTTGTCTTTCACGAAGACATAGAATCCGAGAATGCCGGTTGCACAGAAGAACACGACCTCGTGTAACAGCGCGCGGGGTCGAACCATCAGCAGAGCCCCGAGCAGAACGAGCAGCGGTGCGAGAATCGGCGCATGGATCACCCGGACGCCGAAACCCCCGCCGGCATAGGTATCCGAGAAGCGACGGAAGTACGCGAACATCTCCGCAAGGCCGCCGAATGCCCAGGCCACCCAGGCGGCGAGCAGCAGGAGGGCTGTGCCACCCCAAACCGCTGCATCGAGCAGGCGACGACGGTCAGGGTGCCGACCGAGGCGCCACAGGAGGATCAATCCCATCGGGATCAGCAGGTATCCCGGTCGGGGCGTGGTGAGTGCGCCGAGCCCGCCGGCGAGGCCGGAGAGGCCGGCCCACCAGACGCTCCTGCGCTCGCGCGCCTCCAGCAGCAGCGCGAAGCTCGCGAGCAGCAGGAACAACGCCATGCTGTCGGTGCGTCCACTGTGGATGCTCTGGTGGAACGTGGGATCCAGGGCCAAGACGACGCAGGCCGCAAAGGCCAGCGGCGGGCGCACCCGCGTCCTGCGCAACACCAGGTAGCCAACGGCGATGATGCCGAAGCCGGAGAGCAGCGCCGGCAGCCGCGCCTGCGCCAGGCCGAAGCCAAATGTCTCGAACACGCCAGCCAGAGTCAAGAAATACACCGGGCCGTACAAGTAGACGGGTTGGCTCAACCAGAGCGGGCTCACCTCCAAGGTGAAGCGGCCCGTTCGCCGGACGGCGTCGGCAATGCTGGCAAAAAAGGTGTCGTCGAACCAGGGCAAGCGCGAGACTGTAATGGTTGCCGCGTGCATCGCCAGGTAGACGAGCACGGCGATCACAGCCCACGTCGTGATCGCGGGCCGGTGCCCCCCGAGCGACGAGACCGTCCGACGCACCAAGGCCGGCTCGGGGCACGCGGCCTCCTGCATCGTCTTGCGCCCCAGGTTGGCCTCCTCCAAGACCGACTGTGAATACGTCGCGCCGGCGCCACGCACCGGTGTCAGCGCCACGCGAGCGTATGCCGCCGATGACGACGGACGCAAGCGGGGCCACCAGCGTCCCAACGTCCGGGTACGAGTCATGTCGCCCCCGCACCGCCTGGAGCGAGCCGCCGACGCCTGCCATCCCCATCGTGCGCAACCAAGGTGAGCGCCATCGCCCCCCTGGCGGCAGGTCGGCCACTTGACCCATCCGCATCTGCCAGGCGCAGCCCAGTCGACAGATCGAGGGCGAGAGCGCCCGCCCTGCCCGGCCCCGGGGTGGCGACGTCGGCGTCATCCCCCCTCTTCGCCAGCAGCGCATCGCGCAGACTCACCGTGCAGCACCCTCGGCCGGCCCGTACCCCGGCTGCTCCAGGCAGTAGATGCGCACGCCGCGCGCAACGAGTCGTCCGCACGACGGGTACCGCCCGACGACCGTCCGCTCGAGCACCCCGGACGGGTCGGACAACCATGTCCGGCCGAAGACCAACACCGCGTGGCCATCATGCCACGGAATCGCCTGGAGTTGGGTGTCGACGGTCGCGGCATCCACGACGACCTGCGGCTCCGGATAGTCGATGATGGGACGTCCTGCCCAGTGGAAACGAGCCAGATAGGCCATCTCGCGCGAGGTCACGAGCAGCGGCCGATCCGCCGGGATGTGCGTGTTGAGCCACGCGCTGGCGGCGCGCATGTCCTCGCGGCCGTGGCCGGGCTCCACGAGGTGGAGGACGCATGCCACGGCGAGAAGAAGCCCGACCCCTATGCCCGCCACCCGACTCAAGGCGGCCCGCAAACCCGGCACGGTCGCCCCCATCGCCAAGAGCGCCAGCACCGCGGGCACGGTCGACTGGAAGTAGCGCGGATTCACCCCTACCCCGAGTACCAGCCGCATCGCGAAGGGCGCACACATCGCTGTCGCGATCGGCAGCAACAAGACCAGTCGGCCTCGCCAATCGAGACGCGCCACACCCAGCAGGGCGCAGGCCACCAACGCCGGCGCTGCCAACAACGCGATCGGCACGTATCGCAGCGCGGCGCCACCGCCCTCGGCATGGAGCGCGAAGGTGTCCGGCATGAGGGCGTAGCCGGATACCAGCGACCACACGGCGCCCGGGACGGCATACCAGCCAAGTTCGTAGCTGCCCCCGGCCTGATGGCGCGCCATGAACGCCGCCGCGAGAAGCGCGAGCGTCGAGGCTACACTCGCGACTGCGGCGGCAGGGAACCAAGCCCCGAGATACCGCGGTCGACACGCGATCGCCGCCAGCACCGCGCCGCCGACGTAGAACACCGTGTAGTAGTGGGTGCCCACAAGCCCGACCGCGGTAGCCGCGAACAGGAGGCCGAGAGACTCGGTACGACCGCTCGCAAACCGGGCCAGCGCGAACAAGTTCGCTGCCGCCAAGGTGCCGACCACGGCGTACATGCGGGCTTCCTGCCCATGGTGCACCAGGAACGGCGACAGCGCAGCAAACCACGCTGCCCAGCGCGCAGGCTGTCGATCTGCCGTGAGAGCCGCGGCCGAACCGGCCACGAAGGGCACGGCGACGGCCCCCACCAGCACGCTCGGGAGGCGCAGGGCCCAAGCCGAATCGCCAAGCAGTTCCCTAACCGCCTTGACGAGTCCGAAATAAAGCGGCGGATGATTGTCAGCGAGGCATACCGCGAGCATGTCCCGCCATGATCGCGCCACCCAATCGGCGGTCATCACCTCGTCGAACCAGAGGGGAGCAGACCCCAGGCGAAACAGCCGCACGACCAGGGCTGCCCCGCACGCCGCCAGGATCCAGCCGTCCCATTGTCGCGCGACTGAGCTGCCCGATGTCATCGAACTTCGGGCCCGCGGACGAGCAGCGCCGCCCACTTGAGGGATTCGAGCAGAACCTCGCGAACAGCGCTCCGCTCCCTCCACCAACTCGCAGTCGCGAACGCATCCGCGTGAGGCGCACGGATCTGCACCCGGGTAGCGGGCGCGTAGGCCTCGTGGAGCAGGAGACGTGCCCGAGCCGTATGGCTTCGCAGCGTCAGGACGATCGCCCGCAAGGTCGGTTGCTTCCGCAGAGCACGTCCGACCGTCGCCATTTCGCCTTCGAGACCAGTCACCGACTGCGCCAGCCGGTGAATCGCCGCTGGCGGCACCCCTGCCCGCAGGAGAATGGCGCCCGCCACGTCATGATGGCGCGGCGCCGGTGCTCCCAGCGCGTCGACACGCCGATCGGCCGCCTCGTCCGGCCAGCGCGGCAGCCACACTGCGCGAACGAGGCCGCGCCGGTAGAGCTTCGCAGCGTCCAGGGCGGCGGCACGCGGGGCGGACATCGACACGACAGCGACGTCAGCGGGCTCGACGAGATCTTCGTGGACGAGCGCCGCACCCAACGCCCGCAGCGGCGCGGTCCGCTCTCGCCACGACACCCCCACCAGCGCCAGAACCAGCGCCAAGGCTGCCATGCGCGTCACCCGCCCGCCCCCCGCCCAGCCCTTGCCGTGCCCCAAAGGCCGGGACGCGAGAAGCAACATGACAGGCGCGGAGCACGAGTGAGTGGCGTGCGCCATCGGGGAGCCCGACATCACCCGGACACGTGCCCTCACCGACCCCGCGCGGGCAGGCGCAGCGGCTCACGCTCGGCCGTGTGCGGCGCGCTGCGAAGGTGGTACCGACCGAAGAGCAGCCCAGCCCGAACCCTGATCGGATCGAGGAAGGCTCTCGCCCCTTGGACAAGCGTCACGCGCGAGCCTGGGCAGTTGCGCCAGCGAACCGGCACTTCGGCGATCGGAATGCCCAGGCGCTGCGCCAGTGTCAGCAGTTCGACGTCGAAGCCGAAGCGGTCGATCCGCGCGCGCGCGAAGATCGGCGCCACGGCGTCGCCAGCGAAGAGCTTGAAGCCGCACTGCGTATCCCTGATCCCACGGACCGCGAAGAGTTGCACGACGAAGTTGAATGCTCGCCCCATCATGTCGCGCAACATCGGTTGGCGTTCCTCCACCAGCGCACGATCGACGGCGCGCGAGCCGATGGCCACACGCGCCCCCGCCTCGAGGGCATGCTCGAGTTTCTCCAACTCTTCGATCGGCGTGGAGAGATCGGCATCCGAGAACAGGACCCGCGCCCCGCGGGCGGCGAGCATGCCACGCCGCACACTCGCGCCCTTGCCCAGGTTCTCCGGATTCCGCAGCACGCGAGCCCGATCACCGAGCGGCGCCAGCACCGCCTCCGCCATGGCCGGCGTGCCGTCGGTCGATCCGTCGTCCACGACCAGTAGTTCGTAATCGGCCCCGCGGGCCTCCAGGTACTCCATGATCCGGATGAGCGTAGCCGGGAGTCGCTTGGCTTCGTTGTACGCGGGGATGACGATCGACAAATCACACGATTTCATGAGGATCCTTCAGTAGGAGTGACGGTCCAAGGCGCCCCCCTGGGGCGGGCGACGGCCGAGCGGGCTTTGCCCGGTGCTCGTTGGGGCTTGCGGGCCAGGGCCGGCGCCTCGATGAGACGCCACGACAGCATCGCCAGCCCCAGCGTGGGCGGAAACGCGAGGGCAAAGAACAGCGGGATCGACACGGCAGGCATCGCCTGCACGATCGCCTGCTGAATGGGGTACGCGAAGACGTACAAGCCGTAGGAGAAATCGCCGTACCGCCCGAAGCGTTGGAGGGGGAGGCGCGTCCAGCATGCCAGAAATAGCAGCAGGTAGCTTCCGGCGATCGGGAAGAGCGGCCTGAACCCGCCCAGCGCGGCCGCCAGGGCGAGCGTCGCCGCGGCCGCCGCCGCGAGCCGCGGGCTGAACGGAACGCGATCGCGCAACACGAACAGCGTGCTCCCGGCGAAAAAACAGGCGACGAGACGGAGCGTCGTCTCCAGCACGCCAGCCGTTACCCCAGCAGCACCCAGCAAGACCTGTCCACTCAGGGCACCCGCCGCCAGCACGGGACTGACGATGGGCCAGCGCACCCCGCGCACGAGCCCGAAGGAGGCGACGAGCACGTAGCAGAAGACTTCGTACCGCAACGACCATAGTGATGCGTTCAGCTGATGCGGCACCGGATTGTCCGGGTAGAGCAAGGGAGACGCGAGGTGGCGGTGCAGGACCACCGAGCCGAAATGGGCCCAGGTGCTCCAGGATCCCAAGTACTCCCGCACTGGGACGGCGCTCACCAACGGCCCGACCAGGAGCGTGCCGAACGCCAGCGCAGCCACCAACGCCGGGACCAATCGAAGGGCGCGTTTGATCGCGTAATCGCGCAGGTCGGGATCTCCCAACCAGCTCTGGGTGATCAGGAACCCGCTCAGAACGAAGAAGCCATCCACTGCCAGGCTTCCGGCGTCGATCTGGCGCGTGAAGGCGAAGACGGGATCCATGGGGCGCCCGCTCAACGCGTAGCAGTGCGACCAGATCACGGCCGTAGCCAAGCCGAACCGCAGGACGTCGAAGTTGTTCCTGCGCCGGTCGTAGACCTCCTCGAAGGCCGGCTCCGCTGCCCCAAATGTACGTCTGCTCGACACGTTCGTGGTTGACGGCCCGCCTTGCCCCGGGCCCGCCGATCAACTAACCAAGGGCCCCGTCATCTCCGACCCTACCGACGTTGCGAAAACGCGGCTTGCGTCGGCCCCATGGCCGCATGGGACGAGTGGTAGCTTGCAAACGCCCGCATCGCCACGCATCGCTTACATGACTGGGGAATACCTGCGGTTGTCCCCGTTCGTGTTCATCCACCGGGAGGTGGACGCCCTGCGCGGTCTGGGCTTCCACGTCGAGACCTTCACCATCCGCGGTCTGGACGACCAGGCCGCCGAGGCCGTGAACGAGGCGCAGCGCGAGGAGCGGGAAACCACCTTCGTCGTGTTGCCCCCAGCGGTCGGACGCCTGCTCGGCGCCCATGCCAGACTGCTGGCCGACGCGCCGGGCCGCTGGTGGCGAGCCCTCCGCCTTGCCTGGACAACGCGCCCTCCGGGCTGGGCCGCCGCGTTCCGCCAGCTGGCCTACTTCGCCGAGGCCGGCATCGTCGCGGACCGCATGCGGGAGCGCCGGCTCACGCACCTGCACAATCATTTCGCGAGCTCCAGCGGGACGGTGGCCATGCTGGCCGCCGAACTCGGCGCCTTCACCTTCAGCCTCTCCGAGCACGGTCCCGACATTTTCTTCGCGCCGCACTGGTGGCGGCTCGACGCCAAGTTCTCCCGCGCGCTCTTCGTGGCATGCATCAGCCATTTCTGCCGCAGCCAGGTACTCATCTGGACACCCGTCGCGCGCTGGGATCGGGTCCACATCGTTCATTGCGGGGTTGACCCGTTGGAGTTCCGGCCGCGCCGCCATCGGGGACCGGGGCAGCGCTTGCTCTTCACCGGTCGCCTTGCCGCCGTCAAAGGACTCCCCATCCTCCTCGAAGCCGTTGCCCGCCTCGCCGCCCATCACCCCGGCCTGGAGTTGGCCCTGGCCGGTGACGGACCCGATCGCGCCGCCCTCGAGGCGCAGGCCGCCAGCCTGGGCGTGGCGGATCACGTGCGCTTCCTTGGCTATCGGTCCTCCGACCAAGTCCGCGAGCTGCTCCAGGACACCGATGTGTTCGTGCTACCAAGCTTCGCGGAAGGTGTCCCAGTTGTCCTCATGGAGGCGATGGCTTCGGGTGTGCCGGTCGTCGCCACGCGCGTGGCAGGCGTCGCCGAGCTGGTCGAGGATGGGGTCTCGGGCTTCGTGGTCCCGCCCGCCGATGTCGACGCGCTGGTCGACGCGGTCGCCGCGCTGCTGGCCGACCCCGAGCTGCGAGGGCGGTTCGGATCATCGGGCCGGTCCACGATCGAACGCGAGTTCGATGTGCGCGCCGAGGCCCGCTGGCTCGGCGAGATTCTGACGTCGGCGCTCGACGGCGTCGTAGCGCCGCCGCGCCCGAAGTCGTCCAGCGAGCCGGTGGCCCCGAGCGCGCCACGTACCTGTCCGATGCCGTAAGCCAGGGAAGCCAGCACGACCAGCGGCGAAGCGCGCAGCAGATCCACCAGCTTCGCCGGGCACCAGCGCGCGAGGCGCATGACGATCTTGGCCAGCTTCACCAGCGGCGCCACCGGCAGCAGAGCGTAGAAGAGGACCAGGGAGGTGGAATCGGCGAACGGAACCACCCGGCGCGCCATCGCCGTGTAGCGCCCTAGCAGCAGCTGATTGCGCAGGTAGGGTCGCACCGCACGGCGGTTGTCGTGAAACACCTGCATGGTCGGCGCGAACAGAATCTGGCCGCCGGCCATCCTGAGCCGGCGCGAGAAGATCAGGTCCTCGGCGGCCCGAATCTCGACGAAGGGCCCGAACCGTTCGTACGCCGCCCGCCGCATCACCAGGTTGCCCGACAGAGCGAACCACATCGGCCGCTCCGGCGTCTCGGCCAGGAACTCGCTGAACATGAAGAGCTGTTCGGCGCGACTCACCGCGTTGTCCGGGTTGGCGTTGCCAATCGATCCGCAGACGAGATCGTGGCCCGACTCGGCGCTCCGCACGACTTGATCGATCCAATCCGGCGCCGCATAGGCATCGCTGTCGATGAAGGCGAAGATGTCGGCGCGGGCGGCCGCGACGCCGACCGCCCGCGCCTTCGCGGCGAGCGCTCGCTCCGGGAGCTGAATGGCGCGAACCTCCGGAAGCATGCGCGCCGCCTCGGCGCAGGTGTCGTCCTCGCCCGAATGGACCACCAGCACTTCGAACGCATGGTTCGTGCGCTGGGCAGCAAGCGCCGCCATGCACTTCCCGATGGTCGCGGCCGAGTTCAGGGCTGGTACGATCACCGAAACCAGTGGGGTCCGATCGCCCCCTTCGCCTACCATGTGCGTAACCATCCCCGACATCATGCGGCCCGTGCACCCGCGGACGAGGCATCTGGCGCCGGCGGCAATGCCGGGATCTCGGCCTCCGGCGATCGCACGAGCCGCTCCACGCCGCGGGCCACGGCGAAGAGCACGAACACGAGTTTGTATGTGGCGGCGCCGCTCACGTGATCCATGCTCAGCGCCCAGACCAGCATCGCGAACGACCAGAACAGCCATAACCCGGCGTTCCGGAGCTCGACGTCTCCCGACTGCATCAACGCCCGCGCGCTGCGGAATCCCAGACGGAACAGCCAGAGAAAGCCGAGAATGCCGAAGATGCCCGTCTCCGCCCAGACCAACAGGAACTGGTTGTGCACGATGAACACCCAGCCCTGCGCACCGGCACGGCCCGCGTAGTCGCGGACCTGACTGGTCGCGGTATTGAGGCCGATTCCCACTACGGGATGCGCCTTGATCATCTCCGCGGCGATGGTGACCAATCGCCAGCGCACCTCGGCATCGTCCGAATGGCTTTCCTCGACGCGCCCCGCAATGAACGGCCACGCGGCAACGAACGTGAGCACCGCGAGCCCCGCCAGCTGGAGCACACGGCGTTGACTGATCTCTCTCCGCCTGAGCGCCGCCGCCAGCACGCCCGCTCCGGCGAGGATCAGACCGATCCAGGCCGTCCGCGTCTGGGTGAGCAAGAGTGCGAAGCCGCCCAGCCCCAACTGAAGATAAAGCCAGTGTCGCTGCCGCGTCGTCACCTCCTGAAACAGGCGAGTGAGCGCCGAAATGAGGCACACCGCGAGGAACGTCCCGGCTGCCGACGGGGTGTTCAGCGTGCCCGCGAAACGACCGGTCGCGCCCCAACCATAGTCCTCGCCCCGCATGCCGTGGCTCAACGAGATCTGCACGCCGGTGGCGAAGCTACCGATGATGAGGAGGCTCTGAATCACCAGGGTCCAGGCCAGGACCTGCTGCACTCGCCGCAAGCCTTCGCGGCTGGCCGACTGGTCGACAACGGCGGTCATGACCAGAGCGAGGGTGACCAACTCGAAAAGCCCGAACGAGACCAGCTGGCGGTCCGGCGTGTTCACGCTCGAGAGGGCGCCCGCAAGCAGCATCAGGAACACTCCGGCCATCAGGGGTCGGTCGATCAGGAGGGGACGCGCAAGCCGGCGGCTGGCCAGCACGAGCCGGACGATCAGCAGGGCAATGGCGGCGAGCAGAATCGGCGAGATCAGGATGCCGTACGGTCCCGCCGGCTTGAAGGTCCGAAAATTGTATGCGATCGCGACATCGATCTGGAGCGACAAGAGCAGGGCGACGAAAAGCAGTCCCTCGATCGAACCGGCCCGGCGCACCAGGGTCGGGACGAAGGCGAGCCCCACCAGCGCCAACAGCCCGTAGACGGCGAAGCGCGTCTCCTCGCCGAACAGGTACAACGTCCCGAGTCCGAACAGCACCCCGAGCACGATACCCAGCGGCGCCCCACTGGCCGGCTGGTCACGACGGTACGCTCGGGCCGTCATCACGGCTGTGCCTCTTCCGGGGCACGCGCGACCCGGCGCCACCGCAACGGCAGCGGCAAGCGCTGCAGGGGCGGCGGCACGCCGAACCCGACACACAGCCCCAGGAACGCGGCGAGCGACAGGGCGGTTGTCACCACCGGCCCCGTCCCGGCGCATCCCCAGAGCACCGATACGGCTCCTGCAGTCGCGGCACCGATCCGCATCAGATCGCCACCTACGTCGGGCCGCGTGACCCACCGCACCACCCCTCCGTATTGCAGCGTGGCATACAACGTGTTTGCCGCCAGCGTCGCCACGACGGCGCCCGCCGCGCCGATCCGGGGGACCAGGGCAAGCGCGCTGCCAACGCTCACCGCCATGCCTATCAGGTTGACACCCAGATCGATGGCCTGCCGATCCGCCGCGAACAGCACCTGAGCCAGGACGACCGCCAACCCGAACGGGATGACGACCCATGACAGTCCGCGCAGCAACGACGCCGCCGGCGCCAGCTCTTCCCCGAAGAGCAACCGGATGATCGGCTCCGCCAGACCACACAACCCTATGGCCAACGGCACCGCCAGCAGCACCCCATTGCGCACCGTGCGCCGGGCGACCGCAGCGTACTCCGCCCCGCCATAGGCACGCACCCGCGCCAGCACGGGATAGACGGCCCGCGCATAAGCCGGCGGGACGGTCCGCGCCAAATCCACGAGGCGCAGCGCCGCGCTGTAGAGGCCGACGTCGCGCCACGAACCCACGCTCGACAGCACGAAGACATCGGCCCTGGCATACATCGCGTTCACCACCGGGATGAGCCCGGTGACCGGAACATAGCCGGCCAGGCTCCACAGCAGACTCGACTCAGCCGCGAGCGCACCCGCACGCCGCGCCGCCGCAACGCCAGCACGAAGGCCGCCGCCGAGCCGAACCGCAGGACGAGGATCAGAAGCGCCAGCCCGACGACTCCCGCACCGCCCACGACGAGGGCCGTCCCGACCACCGCCCGCAACGCCGTCTCCCCGAGATTGATGACGACGAAATCCTGCGCCCGCTCCAACGCGAGCAGGGCGGCCTCGGCCTGCTGTGTGATGGCCGAGGGCAGGACCGCGAGCGCGGTGATGCCGAGCGCCAGTCCCATCTCGCGGTCGGCTGCGCCAAAGAGACACGCCGCGCATGCGAGGACGACCAGCGGCAGCAGCATCCCGACCGACAACGCCGTCGCGTGGAGGAACCATCGACCGGCCGCTCGCGGCTCCTGCGCGACCTCGCGTGTCACCACGACCGGGAGGCCGAAACCCGACACCGACATACCGAAGATGAAGACGGTCATGAGAAGCGAGTACTTGCCGAGCGCTTCGACACCCTGCAGGCGTCCGATGGCCAGCACGAGGACGAGCGAGAACATCGGCGCGAGCACGTTGCTCGCGGCGATGAAGGCGAAGTTCCTGGAGACGGCGCGGCTCATCACCCGGCCACGCGCCGGACCTCAGCCGCTACCGCTCGCTCGCGGCGGGGCAGGTACCCTTCGCGCTGGAGCCAGCCTTCGCAGATCGCCATGCCCGCGTCGAGCGTCGTTCTCGGCGCCCAGCCCAACAGCTCCCGCGCATGGTCGATTCGGACCGCCGTCCGCTGCGACATGAGACGGACGTCCATTCCTTGGAGGCGGCGCGGGCGCTGCGTCAACGCACCGTAGACGCGCAGCACCTGCATCTCCAGCTTCGCCTGCCAGAGGGGAACCGACCGTGGCAGCGGCTTTCCGCACATCTTCGCGAAGTGACCGAGGTACTCGGCCCACGGGACGGGCCGTTCGCCAGACACGAGGCACGCGCCTCCGGCCGCGCCGGGGGCCTCCGCAGCCGCCCACATCGCGTCCACCAGGTCCTCGACGAAGATGAGGTTGGCAAGTCCCCTGCCTCCGTCGACCAGCGCAATCTCTTCGCGCTTCACGCGCTCGAAGTACCCAACCACCCAATAGGGAGCACCCGGCCCGTAGACCAGCGTCGGGCGCAGCACCACGATTTCGACGCCGAGTCGCGTCCCGAGCTCCCGTGCCAGCAACTCGCCTTCCGCCTTGCTGACACCGTACGCATCGCCCTGCATCACGAAGGGCGCGTCCTCCGTCAGCTCGGCCGGGAGATCGTCACCGTACACCGCCATGGTACTCACGTGCACCACCCGGCGCACACCGGCCTGCGCTGCGGCTTCCACGAGGTGGCGCGTCCCCTCGACGTTGACGCGGCGGGCGTCCTCGAGTGCGTCCCCGCCCCACGCGCAGTGGAACACCACGTCGCACCCCGCGACTGCCGCGGCCAGCGTGTCCGGCTTGGTGACATCTCCATAGACCCGCTCCACCGTCCCCGCGCTGCCACCGCCCAAGCGCCGCCGCACCAGGGCACGACCAGGCACCTGCCGGCGGTGGAGCCGATCTACCATGCGGGCCCCGACGAAGCCGCTCGCCCCGGTCACCAGGGCACGTCCGAACCGAATGCTCACGCCGCCATCCTCCCGTAGCAATGGTCGATGACGTCGATAGTGGCACACACCTCGGCGTCACCCACGCGGAAGGGCTCGCCCATCGCGATCGCTCGGCAGAAGTGTTCGATCTGGGCGTCGTACATGTCACGATCCTGGAGGCGCAGACTCTGCAAGCCGGCACGCCGGCATATACGCGCGTCCTCGGCGAACACGGTCAGCTCCGTCGTCACGTAGAGTGATGTGCGGGCCCAGCCCTTGGTGCCCCGCACAGTGAAGCTGTTGCCCATGGGTGTGGAGAAGCTGGCCTGCAGCGAGGCACGCGCGGCGCCAGGGAAGCGCAACTCCACTTCCGCATCGGTCTCGACTTCCCAGCCCTCCTCCGCTGCAGAGCCGGCGTAGTCCACCTGCGCGGGAGCCTGGCCGGCCAGCCACACGGTGAGATCGAGAACGTGGATACCCAGGTCCATCAGCACGCCGCCGCCCGAAAGCGCACGCTGGCGCCGGAAGTCGGTACGACGGGCAACGCCGGCGTAGGGTCCGCCGATGGTGGCGCTCACCTGCCGGAGTTCTCCCAGCCATCCCGCATCGACGACCTCTTTCAACATCGCCAGGCTCGGGCTGAACCGCAGACAATGGGCGGCCATCAACCGCCCGCCCCCACGGGAGGAGGCGGCGAGCATGCGATCCACCTCGCCACGCGTGGTGCCGAGTGGTTTCTCGCACAGCACGTGGATCCCCTGCTCGAGAAACTCGCATGCGATGGCGGCGTGCGTGCTGTTCGGCGTCGCGATCAGCACGGCATCGACCGCACCGGCGAGCCGCCGGTGGTCACCGAACGCCGCCGGCACGCCGGCTCGCCGCGCAACCGTCGCCGCCCACTCGGGATCGCGATCCACCAGCGCGACCACCTCGAGCGCGGGGCAACGCATCAACGCCGGGAGCTGATGCAGCGTGACGATCGCACCGCACCCGACGACACCGAATCGGAGGCGGCTCATGCCGATTTCCTTCCGGTGCGCGCCGCCAACCGGCGGCGCAGCGCCTGGGGCACCTTGCGGAGATTGCGCGATACGCGACCCGCATCCTCGACTGCGCGGTGGGCTGCTCCAGCCGCCCGATCGCGGGTTGCATCGAAGAACGCACCGGCTGCCCCGGCCGCGATATCCGTCAGCTCGGGAATCAGGGCCGCGGCCATCTCGAAGGGCTCGAGCACCTCGTGTCGTGCGATCTCCCGGATCGCCGGCAGCGCCTGCGGGTCCAGGCCAGCGGCATGCGCGAGCGCCCCGTCGAGTTGGACCGCGCTCTGACTCGCGGCCCACCACCCGCCATCTGCGCCGTAGGCGACGACCAGGTCCGCCGCGTTCAGCCGGTGCGCTTCCGCCAACACTCTTGCAGCCGCGAGATCCGGATTGAGTCGGGCCAGCATCGCGGCCTGCGCCTGCAGCGCCCCACCGATACGCCACCGCCGATCCGGCCGGACAGCTACCCCAACGATCAGGAAGAACGGCTCGAACCAGCGGCGCGGCACACGGACGACAGCGCCGCCGAGTCCCTGGATCGCGATCGCGTCGGGCACGTCCTCGGGCGACTCGATCTCGAGCGCCGGCACACGCCCCCGCAGGGCCTCCGCCAACCCCTCGGCAGCGCCAGACGATGAGGACGGCCTGCCTAAGCCGCCCGCCTGGAGCACCACGCGCCCGACAGCGTCATCGAGCCACCCGAGAGCGGCGATGCGACCGACGAGATCGCGCACAGCCTGACCGCCCGCAGCGGGCCGCGTCGCGGTGATCACTACTCTGGGTGCACTCACAAACGTTCCTTTCGTCGCGTGGCCACGACGCGCCACAAGAACCGCGGGTTGCCCACGACGTACCGGCGCCACAGCCTACGCGGCTCCACCATGAGTCGGAAGAGCCATTCGCCCCGCGCCCGCTGCACCCAGTGGGGTGCTCGTCGCACCCGGCCCGCGAGGTAGTCGAACAAGGCGCCGACTCCGATGGCCACCGGGACGCCCAGCATCGCTCGGTGTCGATCGAGCCAGGCCTCCTGCAGGGGGTTGCCGAGCGCCACCAGGAGGACATCCGGACGGGCGGCGCGTACGTGTGTTGCGACCCGCGCAAACGCCCCGAATCCAGCGGCGGTGCCCACGACGCGCACGTGCGGCGCGCGCTGCTCCAGAACGCTGGCTGCCCGCTCGGCAACGCCCGGCTCCGCACCGAAACAGAACACGCGTACGGGCCTCGGACCGAGCGCGACCAGCAGATCGGGAACGAAGTCCGTACCGACGAAGTTGTATCCAGGATCGGCGCCGCGGAGCTTCGCTGCGATCTCGACGCCGACGCCGTCGCGGAGGACGAGGTCTGCCCGCTGCAGGATCGTGCGGTAGGCCGGGTCATCACACGCGTGGTTCAGGGTGTGGACGTTCGCGAGCACCACGTGGTGCGGGGAGCCGGACCCGATCATCTCGCGGATGCGCGCAACGGCCTCGGTGAACTCGCAGAGGGTCAAGGAGACGCCAAGCAACTCCAGGCGACACGGCGCCGCCTTTGCGTCGCCAGCGGGCCGGCTTGCCGAGGCAGCCGCCGCCGCGGGAGAAGTGAGGGTGGGCTGCGACATGATCAGCCCCGCCTCGCGCTGCGCCCAGACACTGGCGCATCGTCGCGCCCGTAGCGCTCGCGTGCGATCGCGTCGAGCGGACGGACGCTGGCCGGATCGCGGGGCGTCTCGAGAAACCCCTTGACCATCGGCGCCGACCACACGAGCCAGTCCGCCAGCAATTGGAACGGCTTGACGATGCTCCGGCTCCGCACCATGAAGGCGACCAGAAGCAGCACACCAACGGCAGCCGGAACCGTGATCCAGCGCACGTCTCGTGTGAACACGCCCGCAAGGGACGCCATCAGGCTCGCCGCAACCAGGGTCTGAAACTGGAGGTAGCGACGCATGCTCCGGGCATGCTCGGCGAACGTGCCCTGCCCGATCGCAAGCCGCAGTACTTGCCCATATCCCTTGATGAGATTATTGCGATACCGGCGCCCGAGCTCCTGCAGGCTCCCGCGCGGCAGCGTATGGTGCGTACCCATGGGACAGGCAAGGCGCACGACCGGCATCCCCTGCCGGCGTAGCCTCGCCGCCAGTTCGGCCTCCTCGTAGGACACGATGAAAGGGTTGAACGAGCCGGCCCGTTCGAGCGCCGCGCGCCGGTACATGGCGTTACCCCCGAGGTACTCCACCTCGGACGCGACATCCCCGGTCTGAAAAATGTCTGGGCTGCTGCCGACGACCCGTTCTCCGTCGTACCAGACCTCTGCCAGCTTCCCGTCGACTGCCGCCACCGCCGGATGGTCCTCCAGATACCGTACTGCGGCAACAACCCAGTCGGGCTCGATCTGGGTGTCCCCGTCCACGAAGAGGACATACCGACTGCGGGTGAGCGCCTGGCCAACGAGACGGCCCAGTGCCGGCGACAAGGGCGCGTCCGCACGCAGTTCAACGATGCGAACGGGCAATGTCGCCGCCCGTTCGACCGTGCGGTCACTCGAGCACGAGTCGACGAGGAGCACCTCGTTGCCCGCATAGGGTCGAACGCCATCCAAGACGGATCGCAGGCTCTGCGCGATCCAGCGCTCTTCGTTGCGGCAGATCACCACCGCCGCCAACAACGGCTCGGATGGGTTCGATACGAGGGTCATGGCTACAAGAGGTCGGGTTCGGGAGCGGAGACGGGACGAGCGACGAGGTTGCGATTCTCCTGGCCCGTAGGACGAGGACGAGGCTGGAAACGGGTCAGGCGACCGCCACCCGTGGCCGGGCAAGGTCATCGAGCAAGGCGTTGACGGCTTGGGCCGCCAATCTGACACCGGTATTCCATCCGTTCGCCTGCGGATAGCCCTGCGCCGCAGTGCAGACGTACAGACACGATCGCCCAACCCGCGGCGCGGGGCGACGCCCCAGAGCGCCCATCGTCCAGACAGGTTCGACGTGCGATGCGCGGAATACATAGACCCCTTCGACGTCCCGCCGACGGAATGCAGGGTACACGGCGCCGAGTCCCGCCATCGCCTGCCCGGCAACCACGTCGTCAGAGCGCTCGTAGGCCTCGCTCTCGGCGCCACAGTAGCTCGCCACGTACACCAGATGGCGCCCCCCCAGCCAGTCGGGGGGGATGACGTTCGTCGTCTCGACCACGCTTTGGAAGGCACAGCGCGGATCCGCGACCAGCGTGCCGTAGAATCGCTCCAGACGACGCCGTGTCACCACCAGGGCGCTCACCTCGCCCCGATACCGGAGATCCGAACAGGGCAACGCCCCGATCAGCGTGCCTCGCGCCACGTTCGCCAAGCGCGCGGGCCGAAGGGTCGACAAGACGGCGTCGAATCGTTCGCTGCCACCGCTCGTTCCGACGAGCATGCCGGCCGCCGTCTCCTCGACGGTGTCAACGGGACTGCCAAGCCGGAGCTGCCCGCCGCGCCGCACGATCGCTCCACGCAACGCGGTCATGAGCCCATGCTGGCCGCAGCGGAGGGTTCCTCCGCTGTCGCGTGCCCCGCGCCACCCCCTACGCAGGCGGTGCCACACCCAGTACGCCGGCAGCTCCCCGCTACGCACGCCGAAGCGCGCCCGCAGCAGAGGGACCCAGAGGCTTTCGAACACCCGCGAACCGAATAGCGCGCGCAACCAGTCGACGGCGAGCACATCGTCGAGTTCGGGACCGCCTCGCATCAAGGCAGCCACGTAGAGCGTGGCGAGCCCGGCCCGCAGCCGATCCGCCGCCGATACCGTTCGAATTCGAAACACATCGATGGGGGTATCGAACCCGTAGAGCATTCCGCCGATAATGGCTCCCGTCGCGGTGTCGCCCCACACAAGCTGGTCAGCGAGTCCGAGATCGACGACCAACGCGAGCAACTCCGCATCGCCGCTCCGCAAGACGTTCGGCCGCCGATCGAGCCGGATTCCGAGGTGTTCGAAGTCAAGCTCCACGCCGCCCAGCTGGTATGACGACTCGAGCACCACCGGCCGATGCCCCGCCTTCGCCAAGAAGTGGGCTGCCGCAAGCCCGGAGATACCGCCTCCGAGAACGGCCACGCGCAGGGGTCGAGCGCCACCGCTCACCAAGCGAAGCGACGGCCGGCCGTCCGGCCGCGTTACCGCTACGCTCATGACTCCTCCCGAAGACCCAGTTCGCCGTCCCTTACACCGCCCGAGCGGTGGACAACCGATTCATATGCCGGGACCACGCAGGCAGTGGTGCGTCGGTCCTTCGATCGCATTCACTGAGTCCGCGACCGATGAGGGCGCGGATCAACGAATATCCCCAGCGCGAACGACCCGCCGGGTGGCGTAACTCACGCCCGCTCCTTCACCACAAGATGCTCCGCACCCGGCTCGCCGCTCCGAGGACCGTCGCCAGCCCCAGCGTCCGGACGTGGCCAAGGACCACGCGGTCCCGCCGACCCTTCGACGAGCCGGAACGCCACACTCCGGACGTCATGGGCACCTCGCGCACAATGAATCCCTTCCTGATGCTCCGCACCATGATCTCGGTCACGGCCGCGAAACCCTGGCTGCGGAAGGAAGTCCGGTCGAGCACCTCGCGGCGATACGCACGGAAAGGGCAGGTGAACGTACGCACCTCTGGCGACACGAGGCGGCGGTAGAGTGCGGACAGCCGGCGACTCATGAACTGGCGCACGCTGCTGCTGCCCACTGAGGTGCTGTCGGCCCGACGCGGCACCGCGGTCACCACGTCGGCACCGTCTTCAATGGTTCGGACCAGATCAGGTAAGCGCTCGGGGGGATAGGTGCAATAACCGTCGATGGTGCAGACGATCGGGGCTCGTGAGAGTTCGAAGCCGGTTCGCAGCGCGGCCCCAACCCCCCGATTCGCAACATGATGCACGACCCGCATCCAGGGTCGGGTGCGCGAGGCGCTCAGCAAGGCCCCGAACGTGCCATCACGGCTACCGTCGTCGACCACGATGACTTCCCAGCCCAGCTCGCCGAGCGGCTCGAGCCGGTTGAGCAAAGACGGAATGACGTCATCATCATCGAAACACGGGACGATGACGCTGACCGGTGGCATCGCAGGACTCGACACCATGCGAATGCGTGGCCGACGATAGACGTCGGCAGGAAACGGAGTTCGAGCCTGTTGAACACTCATGCTAGCCTTCCAGGGAGGAGGAGGGTGAGGAGGTTGAGGAGGGAGGGGGTCAGTAGGCGCCGCGGCCGCTGAGCACCGCGGGAATGGTCTTCATGAGGATCTTGAGATCGAGTCCGAGCGACCAGTTGTCGATGTACTGAATGTCGGTTTCGATCCACTTCTCGAAGTCCGGAACTCGCCCGCCGATCTGCCAGAGACACGTGATTCCGGGCTTGACGCTGAACCGCCGCTTGTGGGCGCGGCGATCCATACGCTGCACGTCGCGCACCGGGAGCGGTCGCGGGCCCACGAGACTCATGTCGCCGTTGAGCACATTGAGAAACTGCGGCAACTCGTCGAGGCTGAACTTGCGCAGGACCTCCCCGACGCGAGTGACCCGGGGATCTTTCCGAATCTTGAAAACCGGTCCGCTCGACTCGTTCAAGTGCTCGATGGCCGCTTGGCGTTGCTCAGCGTCCGGCACCATCGTCCGGAACTTGAAGAAGCGGAATCGCCGGCCACCCATACCCACCCGATCCTGGACGAAGAACACAGGCCCCGGTGAATCGAGCTTGATCGCGACGGCGATCAGGGCCCAGAGCGGAGACGAGAGCAATACGGCCAGCGCAGCCACCGTGACGTCGATGAGGCGCTTCACGGCGAGCAGGAGCGAATCCGGGGGGCCGCTGAAGATGGAGATGACCGGCCGGCCATCGATCTCGTCGAGCTGGGCACGAGCGAGCACGAGATCGACCAGGCTGGAGACGACCCGGATCGTGACCCCTTGTTCCTCACACAGCGCCACGACGTCCCGAATGAGCCCATGATGGGCGTCGAGCGGCAGGCTGACGAACACTTCGTCCACGGGACGCGTCTCGAGGAGCTCGGTCACTCGCGACAGCGCGACCCCCTCGTCGGGCTGCGCATCGACGACGCCCTCGACCGCGTATCCGAGGTCCGCGCGACGCGCCAACCGCGATGCCAAATCGAGCCCAGTATCGTCCCGACCGACGACCACGACGTGGCGGATGTTGTGGCCATGGCGTCGCGCATGCCGTGCCACGCTTCGGAACAGCTGACGCTCGAACACCAGGCCGACGAATGCGGCAAAGGTGAAGCGTGGGAGGAACGCGAGCGTGGCGTAATCGAAGCGGAATAGCCGCCCGGCGACGAAGAGCGGGATCGACGCAACGATGAGGACCCAGACCAGGTCGTGCCACTCGCGCGCGACACTGGTGAGCCGGTGCGATCGGTAGAGCCCAAACATCTGCAGCAGCACATGGCAAAAGGCCAAAAATGCCAGGAGAAACAGGAAGTTCTGGAGCTCAAGCTTGAGCTCCAACACGTCGGCCCAATGCGCTCCGGCCGGCAACCCGGCGAAGACGGCCAGCATGAACGCCAGCACGATCACGAGCAGGTCCGTGAGCTTGAGGAGGGTCAGGAGCACGTAGCGGTAGTGGTGGGTGAGCATGGGTGCCATTTTGGTAGAGTCCGTGTGAGGAGACGATTTCAATCGGTCGATCGGGGCGTCATGCGAGGCGCAACCACCTCTCGGGCACCTCGACCCGAGCCGGGCGCTTGAGCAGCTCGAGCAACACGAGCACTCGCTGGCGCGCCGTCATCCGCCGCTCGATAATCGCATGGAGGCCTCGCAGCGGCCCTTCCGTGATGGTGACCTCGCGACCTTGGAATTGCGGCTCGACCACGATGATGCCGTCCTCGCCCGCACGCGACCGGAGGTATCCGACCACCTCCGCGCGAACGAGGGCGGGGCCGTCACCAAAACTGAGAAACCCCGCTACGCCGACCGCCGTCGCGACCGTTCGCAGCAGGCCTCCTGACGGGCGGCAGAAGACGTACCCGGGGAACATAGGCACCACGTCGCTTCCCACGGCGGGACGTGGCCACTGATGGATCATCGGCACGTAGACGGGAACTCCCTCCCGGATGAGTGCCGCGCGAACTAGGCGCTCCCGGTGGCGCTTCGTTCGAACGACCATCCAATCCTCACCCGCGAACGGGGCTCCGCCATACGAGCACGAATGGCTTCGGGCCGACATATTCATCTAGGCGGGATAAGCCCCCTCCCCGGGACTAGTCTCGCCACCTCCTTGGTCTATTTATCGTTAGTCTGTATTCGCCAGGTAGTGCCGAAGGAAGGGCGGAATCGGGTTCTGCGCCTGATTCAGGACCACCCCAAGCACTACGCCCCCGGCCCGTTCGATCTGCTGTCGGGCCCGTGCGAGGTCAACGCCTCGCGTCACGCCGGCTCGGGCCACAAGGACCAAGCCATCAGTGAATACACCGGCCAACACCCCATCTGCATACCGAAGGATCGGAGCTGAGTCGACCAGGGTGTAGTCGAACTTCATCCGCTGGTCGTCCAGCCACGCAGCGAGCTCAGCCGATCTGAGGAAGGACTCCTTGTCGGCGACCGCCCCAGAGCTTCCGACCACCGTCAGCTTGCCTGTACCCCATGGGACTGCAGCGGGGACGCTCCGGCTGCGCACCACATCGACCAGGTCAGCCCCCCCGGGCACCAGGCCGGCGGTCAGGCTAGCCGTGCGCAAGTCGCCGTCGACGAGCAGGACGTTCAGCCCTGAACTCGCAAGGCTCTCGGCGAAGTCCCGCACGACCTCGGTGCATCCTTCACCTCCCTCGCATCCCGCAAAGACCATGGCCTTGATGGCCCTCCCCTTCGCAGCGACGATCAGACGCTCCCGGAGCCGGGCGTACACTGCGGGGACAGCCCCTGGAACGAGGCGATTGATCCTGGCGGGCGGCACCGGATGTACCGGCCCAACCTGGTCGGGCGCGGGAATCCGGACCGTCGCCTGCTTCGCAGGAATTTTCGTCGCCGACACACGCCGATTGAGGGACTCGAAGTACGCACTCATTCGACGTCTCGGCTATGGACCTGCTGGCCAGCTGGCGTCGCCGGGAGAAACACCCTGGCCCCCGCCCTCACCATGTTGACGTCCCGCAGCCCAGGGTTGAGTCGCCGGATCTGCGCGAGCAGATCCCGTTCCTCGTCGTGGCTGAGCGCGCGCCCGTAAGCCGCACGGGCCGCGCTCAGGATGCTCTCCCCGGCATCGAGGCTGACCATTCTGGTCGCGGACCTCTCCGCCAGTCCGGCGCCATCGCGCGGCACCGGCGTGTCAGGTGGCCCAGGACTCGAAGGGGCCGCGGGCACGGCCGTCATGCGGGTCTCCAGGACCGCCCGTGGGGCAGGCCCCTCCTGAAGGCCGGAAGTCGCCTCGCCCGCCAAGGTGGGGGGCGTCGCCGAGATGGCTTCAGTCGCGGTGATAGCCGAGCCGGTCGACTCGGGCCGCGTCATGAGTGCGCTCGCGGCCGCAAGGGCCGCAAGACTCGCGGCCGCCCATCCTACCGGCCTCCACCAACGGCGGCGCCCAAGAAACAACGCCGGTAGACCAGCCCATCCCGGCTTGCGTTCCTCCATCTCGGCGATTGCCTCCGCAGCTATCCCGGGCGTCACCTGGGGCAACCCGCGCCCGTAGGCGAAGAGAAGCGCATTATGGCAGAGGATGTTAGCTCGCCGCGGGATGCCGCGAGCATGACGGACGAGGGATCGTAAGGCCGCAGGTTGGAACAAACGGCTGTCACCCCCCACCTGCGCCAGCCGATGTCCAACATACGCGCGCATTTCGTCAGCATCGAGGGGATTGATCACGGCGCGCACGCTTACGCGCTCCCGGAGTTGGCGCAGATTCTGCTGTCGGAGACGCCCCTGCAGCTCAGGCTGGCCGACCAAGACAATCTGCAGCAGCTTGTGGGTATACGTCTCGAAATTCGAGAGCAGGCGCAGCTCTTCGAACGTCGCATCAGGCAGGCTCTGTGCCTCGTCGATCACCAGCGCCGTACGCTGACCGGCCGCATCGCGCCGCACGAGCATGCGCTGCAACATCTCGAGCAGACCGAGCCGAGAGGTCTCCGGCGTCGGCTGTTCGCCGAGGTCCTTGAGGGCTACACGCAGCAGGTCTTCGAAGCCATGAGCGGCATAGGGAATGTAGGCCGTCGCGATCTCGGGGCCAAGCTGGCTCAACACGCCATAGAGGATCGTGGTCTTGCCCGTTCCGACCTCTCCGATCAGCGTGATGAAACCCCGACCCTGCGCGAGCCCGTACTCCACCGCAGCCATGGCCTCGCGATGCTTGGCTCCCAGGAAAAGAAACGCCGGGTCCGGCGTCAGACTGAAGGGCTCCCCCGTCAAGCTGAAGTGCTCGTAGTACATCGCGATCAGGACCGATCGGGCACCACTGCCAGCGTTTCCAGATTGGCGTAGCGCCGGACGTCTCCAGTGCTTTTCACTGTCGCGTCGAAGTGATCGCGCGCCAGCCCGAGGCCGAGGCTGAGCAGGAGCCCGCCCAACAGCGCGAACACGAGAATCTGCCCTTTGCGCGGCGCGGCCGCCTCCATGGGTCTGGTCGCTGGCTCCAGAATCCGAAGCCGCAAGAGCTTGCTCTGGTCCATCGCGTTGGACAGTCGGGACTGTTCAGCCGAGCGGACGTACGACGTGTAGGTTTCCTCGTCGAGCTTCACTTGTCGCTCCAACCGCGCAAGGTCGAAGCTCCGGCTGTCGAGGAATTCGGCCTGGCGGCGGTACTCGGCCGTCGCCGTGGCGAGCGCGTCCTCCCGCCCCTTCAGGGCGGCAAGCGCTGCCCGCGCGGAGAAGAGGTCGGTGCCCGCATCGCCCGGGCCGGAGGATGCCACGGAATCGTAGTTCGAAATTGCCTTTCGCAGCCGCTCGATCTGGTCATCGATGTCCCGGATGCGCTCGCTGTCGGGTCGGTACTTGCCGATCAGCTCCGCACGCTTCGCCTCGAGTTCGAGCAACTCAGGGGTGGCAACGCGACCGCCCTTCGCGCCCAGCAATCGTTCGAGATACTGCACGCGCTCCTCTTGCTCGACGCGGGCGATACGCGCGCGAGCGAGGTCGGCGTTAAACTCATTCAGTCGCTCTCGAACCTGTGCCTGCTGGCCGGCCAACGAGCCGGCACGCTCGCGAGCCTTCTGCAACTCGCCCTCGGAGGCGGCGAGCTTCTCTCGCAGAAGATTGCTCTGCTCGTTGAAGAAGTCGTGCGCCTCCGAAATCTGCTGCATTCGGGCATGCTGCTCGACATACGCCTGCATTAGCCGGTTCACAAAATCCTGAGCCCAGCCCGGGTCTGGGCTGACAAAGGCGACCTCGATGATGTTCGACGGGCGCTGATTGAAGGTTTCGAGACTCTTGAGGACTCCACGCACCTGCCAATAGTGAGGATCGTCGCCTTGCACCTCCTCGAGTCCATGCAACCGGCGGTATGCCGAGCGCACCATCTCGAACGGAGCCCGAAGCGTGTACCGCAGCCATGATACCGCGTGGGGTTGCGACGGCGGACCGTCGTCAACCGGCGCCATCTCGGCGAGCACCGATTCGACGAGCTCGCGGCTCCGCAGTATCTGGAGCTGCGAGTTCATCTCGCCGTCGTCGACCTGGTTGGTCCGCACGAGCTCGGTTCCCCGGTCACCGTGCGTGGATATCTCCGCCCGATCGGTCGTGAGCAGTATTTTCCCTGCAGCACGATAGGTGGGAGTGGTGAGGAAAACGCCGAGGGCCGTCGTGAGTACGATACCGAGATACGACCCGAGGATCAGCTTCCATCGCCGGAAGAGCGCGTGGATCGCGTCCTCGAGCAGCGAAGACAGCGGTTGTTCTTCTGCCGTCACGCCCCCTCCTCAGAAGACTGGAATCGAGATCGGGATGGTAGGGAGATTCTTGCTGACATACTGCTGAACGATGAGGTTCACGTTCGCAACCCGGCTCTTCGGCACGAAAAGTACGTCATTCGGCCGCAACGCAACGTCCTGGCTGTAGTCGTCGCCGCTCAGGGCGTCCTGGAGATAGAGGCGATACCCTTCGTACTGCGCGGAGCCTTTCCGGATGAGGACCACGTTCTGCCGACTGGATTCGTCCTTGAACCCCCCCGCAGCCTGAATCGCTTGGAGCGCGGTGATGCCCTCCTCGTACTTGACTGCCTGGGGCCTGCCCACCTCCCCGCCAA
The DNA here is from genome assembly GCA_963851365.1 of uncultured delta proteobacterium. GTDB lineage: Bacteria > Desulfobacterota > Binatia > DP-6 > DP-6 > CAVQLX01. The sequence goes on from CAWKPA010000011.1 coordinate 29,392, forward strand.
CGAACACCTGCCCACCGAACTCGCGAACAATGACCGTGATCTTCGGGTCGGCCAGTTCCCGGGAGTAGTCCCGGGTCAGATTCTCCGCCAGCGTATCAGGCTCCAACCCCGCCGCCTGCACGTCACCGAGCAGTTCGAGCGAGATGTAGCCGTCCTGTCGAACGGGAACCCTTTCCACGTTCAATTCAGGCGTCTTGTAGAACCGAACGTCGAGCAGGTCCCCCGTTCGGATCCGGTAGTGCGTCTCCGCTCCGACCGGCGGCACCGCCATGTCGGGCGACGCGCGCCCAGGCGGGGACTTGAAGGCGCAGGCCGCCACTATGGCCAAGCCAAGGATCAAGGCTAGCTGCCCCGATCGGAGGACCTGCTTCATCGCACACGGGAGCAACCGCCCATATCGCAGAATCTCGGTACCCTGCATCAAGACCCCACTCCCCGCAAGTTGAGCAATAGATATGCCGACCAGGCCTCTCGGTAAAGCCACCCGACGCCGTAGCGAACCCGCCTTGAATCGTGCGTCGCTGCAAAGCGTCATGTCATTCGGGCGCAATTGCAGTTCGGCGCGCCCCCGGAAAGGCCGACGCCCACAGCGCCGTCAATGGGGCACAGCGCCCGAGAAGCCACTCGGATCGCCCTCGCCGCGCTTTCGTCCGCTTCGGCGGGAAGGCCCACAAGCCGCTAGGATCGCAGGAACAACACGCTTCTACCGGCGGGCGCGCGAAGGGTCGCAGTTGAACTATTTCGGGAAATCCGTCGGGGGCACCAGATTGGGCACGTCGGCGGTGAGTGCCTCCATGAACGCCACCAGGTCGACGATCTCCTGTGGGGTAAGCCCCAGCGGCCTGATTTCTTTGGCCAAATATTGGTTTGGCCGCCCTCCGCGATTGTAGAAGTCAACCACCGCCCGGAGCGTCGGCTCCGACCCGTCATGCATGTAGGGCGGGGTCTGCGCAACGTTCCGTAAGGTCGGCGTCTTGAACGCCCCCTTCTCGCCTTCCGCCTTTGTGACCCCGAACCGACCGAGGTCTGGGTCGGCGGCTCCCATGCCCACGCCGAGATTGTGGTAGCTCTCATCGGTGAAGTTGAACCCCGCGTGGCAGGTTTGACAGTTGCCCTTCCCGTTGAAGAGCGCGAGCCCGCGCACGGCTGAGGGGCTCAGCGCATCCTTGTCTCCCGCAACGTAGCGGTCATAGGGGCTGTTCCCGGAAACCACCGTGCGCTCGTACGCGGCGATGGCCTGGGCGATCCGATCCATGGTGATCTCGGGTGTTCCGAAGGCCTTCTCGAACAGCGGAGCATAGCCGGCCACACCCTTCACCCGAGCGACGACCTCGTCATGCGACGACATAGCCATCTCGACCGGATTGGTGAGCGGGCCGTGAGCTTGCTCCTCGAGGTCGGCAGCGCGCCCATCCCAGAATTGCTCCTTCGAGAACAACCGGTTGATGACGGTGGGGGCGTTCCGCTTCCCCACTGAGCCCGCGATGACCCCTTCCGAGGTACGATTCGGCTCCGCAAAGCCATGGTATGGGTGGTGGCACGTCGCGCAAGACATTGAATTGTCCTTCGACAACCGCTTCTCGAAGTACAACGTCTTCCCCAGGTCCACCTTTTCCCGCGAAAGGGGATTGTCCTCGGGAAGGTAGGCAGCAGCCGCCTGTAACCCGAGCGGCAACCGCAGGCTGTACGATCCCGACGTGATGGTCTCCGCCTTCGGCGGCTCACCCTTCGCCGGCTGCGCCTCTTGCGGCGCCGTCTCGGCGTGGCCAGCTCCGATCGCGACCAGCAACATCGCCGCCGCCAAGGGGATGTCACACATGCGAACCTGCATCGCCGCAGAGTGTGCCGCCACGTCCGCCGAGAGTCAACGTGCCCCCGGCATTCGTGGACTGCGGGCGAGATACCCCAGACCACTACCATCCCAGCTAGACCCCTTGTGCCAGCGTATGGGAGTTCGCTATATCCCCTCCCGATGGCCTCACCGATGTCAACCCGCAAGCGTCCGACTCGGCGCCTGCAGCCGGCGACTGCCACCGCCCTCACCCGGCGACGCCGCTGCAGCGTATGCCGGGAACCCAAGCCTACGATGCACCGGAGTCGATCGACCGGCTTCCTGGTGTGCACGACATGCGCGGATCGGGCACGTCTCCGGACTGGCCTCTGCGCCCGCTGCCGGCAGCGCAAGCTGCTGCAGGCGCGCGGACGCTGCTATGCCTGCTACAAGCGGGAATGGCGCGCCGCCAGGGTAGCCGCGCCCCCCCCGCGCCACCGCTGAACCGCCCCGTCGGGGCAGCATTCGCGGCGACGCTGGACTCCGTGGACGGCCCGAGGCATCGCACCCGCGCGCATCGAGGGCACCCACGAGGGCCGTGCCGTCACCGGGCGGGGCTTCGATGAACGCAGCCGTCCGCGGACACGGGGGCACGACCTGGCCCGGGCCCTCCGACTCGTGCTCGAGCACCAAGACGCGGTCGACCCGGCCCTGCGGGAGCGCCTCGCCTACCGCTTGCGGGGGGACCGCCGGGCTGCCCTCAAGCGCCCCCGCTGCCACCTGGAGCCGGAGATCTGAAGTGCCCGGATCCAGCCCCGCAGCTGGCAAACGACCTGCTGGTCGTTCTGTCGTCAGGAGGCCGCGAATAAACGCGCCGGACGAACGTCTGTCCACCTGTCCATGTCCGCTGGCGCTGCCGCCCGGCCATCCAGTCGGGAGGCCGGGCGGTGGCGCCCCCCCTCCCGCTCTTCGAATCGCCGCTACGACACAGACCCGCTGATCACCGCGTCGAGAAAGCGAAATCTTCTTCTCGGCTGCGCGGTCGGGCCCGCCTACCCCATCTCCCGCTCTTCCCCGGGCCCGGCCGCGCTCCCAACTCCGCGAGAGGCCGTTGCCTCCCGCCGCGCCGGCAGCGCAACGCCAAGCCCGCACCCGGTTGGATCGGCCCCCGGCCGCTAGAGCGCGGCGGCGCTCGAAAGTTGCGTCGCGCTCCCTATTCGCTTCGGCACGCCCTGGGCTTCACGAACGACCCGCGATACTTGCGAGTCGGCCGGCGTCACTCCCGCGAGGCCAAGCGTCTTGCCCGCGTTCGACGGCATACCCACGCCTTGCTTGTAGAGGTCCGCGTGCGACTCGACGTACACGTTCCCGCCGCGGGTTCCCACCTTGACCGGCTGATAGATGAAGCCACCCTTCGTCCCCGCGCTCACGAGCGGGAAGAGGTGTTCGACGTCCTCGGGATACAGGCGCGCGCAGCCGTTACTCACCAGCATCCCGATGCCCCACGGGATGTTCGTCCCGTGGATCCGGTACGGTTCGAGCGACAGTTCGAACCGGTACTTGCCGAGCGGATTGTCCGGCGCACCGCCAGGGATGCTGCGCCGGGCGTCGCCGGTTTCGCGGATGTGATCCTGTCGAATGCGCTCGGGGATGACCCACGTGGGGTTCACGGTCTTGCCGGTGACGGTGAAGGATCCCTTCGGCGTTCGCCGATCGTCGCGGCCAAGGCCAAGCGGGTAAGTACGGACGATCGTCGTCCCCGGGTCGCCCGGCGCCTTCTGGAAATAGTACAGGCGCATTTCGGGGACGTTCACGATCATCCCTTCGTACGTGCAGCAGGGAAGCACCCACTGGGTGGGCACAGACACCGTCGAGCCGACTTTCGGATTCCAGATGTCGACTCCAGGGTTGGCGTCGATGATCTCGTTCATGCCGAGGTCGAAGTACCGTGCGACGTCGAGCAGCGTCTCCCCTTGGCGGATGCGATGGGTGGTCACCTCGCCAATGACCGTCTGCTCCGGAAGCTGCCCCGGCTTCGGAGTGGGTATCCGGTAACTCCCGCATCGGCTTCTTCGCGAACGCCTCCTCGTTGAGCATGGGGATGGCGCTGTGGGATGGCCTTGCGGGCCTACTCGGAAGCGTCAACTCGGGAATGGCGATGCGCCGCGCACAACCCGACGCAACGATCACCGAGGCGAGTGCCACGCCTGCCGCACCAGCATACCGCATGGAGCTATCACGTGCGACGCGGCGCGCCTTGTCAAGTGGTGCACTCGCGCAAATGGCCGCACGGCCCCTCAGTCGGCGTCCGGGGCCGGTTCGTAGAGCCCCTCGAACTCGAGACGGCCGTGGATCACTTTGCCGTAGAGAAGCCAGTCGCCCTTGAAGAGTTTGTGGTCGCCCGGACCGCAGGCGATGTGGGTCCGAGGCCCGCCAATGGTGCTCGGCAGGAAACGGAGGCGCTCGAGCCCCTCCTTCACACCCTGCCCCGTGAGCACGGGCGCCCGGTGTAACGCCTCAGCCATAACGCGCGCCGTGTCGTATGCCAGCAACGGGATGGCATTCGGCCACATCGGTGGCAGCGTGCCGCACCGCATCTCGAAACCCCTCCGGAATCGATCGACCCTCGGGTTGTCGGGACAGTACTGATCGATGCCGACCCACCCCTCGAAATTCGGGAAGCCGACCAGATAGAACATGAACGCGGTCGTCATGATGCGGGGCGGGTCCCAGCCGATCTCCTCCAGCGCCGGGCGCATCAGACCCTGTGCGAACAGCATGCCGTAGCCCAGGAACGCGAGCGCGTCGCAGTCCAGCGCGCTGCAGGCTGCGCAGATCGTCGGCCAGGTGCGCGGGCGTCTGCGTGACGGTTTCGACCGCACCGATGCGCAGGCCGAGGCGCCGGCACTCCTGGCGGAAGAACCGGAAGTACTCCTCGCCGTTCGGCGACACCTCGTTCAGGACCGCGATACGTCGTGCCCACGGCGCGCGAGCCACGCCGCCATCAGCGCCGCGTCGCCGCCGCAGTCGCCGTTGCCGAGCTGGAAGCAGTACTCGCCGGCGAAGCGCTCCGTGCCACACCAGCTGATGAGCGGCACCCGCGCCTCGTTCGCGACCGGCACCGACGGCGATCGCGTTGTCCGAGCTGTAGGCGCCCGCGACGACCAGGCACCCCTGATCGACCAGCCAGCGGTAGCCGTCGATCGCGTTCTTCGCCGACCCGTTCGGCAGCCCTTGCTCCGGATGCAGCACGTGTTCGACCGCACGCTCCACCACGCCGGCCTGCCCGGGCCTCGTCGAACGCCATCCGGTGGATCTTGTCGTAGCCGCCGCCCTCGCCGTCGAGGCATGCGCCCAAGCCATCCCACCTTGACCGGCGCGAACTCACGCGCGATCGTTCTGCCATGGCTCCTCCCGCGCCGCGCTTGATCCGTCGAGGCGGCCTGCGGCCATCGACGGAGAGGCATCGGGGAGGCCGATCACATGGAGCGCGAGCCGGACCTCGTGATCGCGGCGGCACCGTCGTCGACGGCAGCGGCCGACCGCCCTTCGAGGCCGACGTCGTGGTACACGGAGCGACCGCATCGCCGCCGTCGGCCGCCACGACGGTCCGGCCGGCGAGGTGATCGACGCACGCGGCTCCTGGTCACGCCCGGGTTCGTCGACGTCCACACCCACCTCGACGCCCAGCTCACCTGGGATCCGGCCGCCAGCCTGGTGACCCGCCACGGCGATCACCATCGGCCGATCGTCGGCAACTGCGGCGTCGGCTTCGCGCCCTGTCGGCCAGCCGATCGTGACTACCTCATGTTCCTCATGGAGGGCGTCGAGGACATCCCGCGCAGCGCCATGGCCGCCGGCATGCGGTGGGAGTGGAAGGCTTCGGCGAATATCTCGACGCGCTCGGACGCCGCGGACTCGGCCCGAACGTCGGCGGGTACGTCGGTCACGCCGCGCTGCGAGTCTTCGCCATGGGCGACCGCGCCGTTCCACCGAAGAGGCGCCCACCGACACCGAGTTGGCGACGATGCGCGCCGCCGTCGACGAGGCCATGGACGCTGGCGCCCTCGGCGTTCTCGACCGGTCGAACGACGATGCACCGGACGCCGGCCGGCGATCCGGTGCCGGGCACGTTCGCCGATCGCCGCGAGCTCGAGGCTCTGGTCGAACCGCTCGGTCGCCGCGGCGCCGGCGTCTTCCAGGTGGTGCCCTACGGCGCGGCAGGCGAAGCCGCCGATGGCTTTGCCCGCGACTTCGACGACCTCGTCGGCGATCGCCCACGCCGCCGGCCGACCGCTCAGCGTGGCGCTCACCCAGGCCCGGCAGTACCCGGACGGGCTGGCGCGATTCGCTCGACCGCATCGCCAGCGCGGTGCGCGGTGGCACGCGCATCGTACCGCAGGCCGCGCCACGCAGCGTCGGCCTGCTACTGTCGCTCGACACCCTTTCGCCGCTTCTCCTCCTGCCCGCGGCCGGCGATCTCCTGGACCTGCCACGCGACGTACTGCGCAACCGTCTGCGCGACCCCGCCGTGCGCGCCCGCCTTGCCGCCAGCGTCGACCCGGCCGGCGAGATCATGGCCGGACTGGCGTCGCTCGACCAGCTCTTCCCGCTGGTCGAGACCGGGGTCCTGTCCTACGAGACGCACGCGCGCGCGCAGCGTCGCCGGCATCGCGGAGGCGACCGGCCGGTCGGCGGGTGAGGTCATCGTCGACACACTGGTGGAATCCGACCTGCGGGCGCTGTTCCTGGTCGCGGTCTACAACTTCGATCTCGACGCCGCTCTTACGGTGCTGTCGCATCCGTCGAGCGTGCCCGGCCTGGGCGATGCCGGCGCGCACACCAGCCAGACGTGCGACGTCGGCGTGCCGACCTTCTTGCTCGCTTACTGGGTCCGCACCCGTCGAGCGATGGCGCTGGAGGCCGCCGTGCGGAAGCTCACGTTCGAGCCGGCGAGCATCTGGGGCATCCGAGAGCGCGGTCTGGTGCAACGCAGGCTGGTACGCGGACCTGAACGTCGTCGACCTCGGCGCGCTCGACCTCGGTCCGGTCGAGATTCGCCACGAGCTGCCGGGAGGCGCCGTCAACCTCTACCAGAGCGCTCGCGGGTACCGCGCCACCGTCGTGAACGGGTCCGTCGTCATGCGCGACGGCGTGCCGACGGGCGCGCACCCCGGCCGCGTGCTACGCAGCACGAACGGCGGGGCTTGATCCCCCGAACGGACATGCGAATCGCCACCCACCTCCGAGCCATCGCGGTCGATTTCGACGGCACACTGACCGACGGCGGCGGCCGACCCGCGGACGAGGTGCTGAGCGCCCTGGCGGGGTTCCGTGCAACGGGCAGGCGCACCGTGCTCGTCACCGGGCGCATCTGGCGCGAGCTCATCGAGGTGTTTCCCGACGTCGCCGGCCACTTCGACCTGATCGTCGCCGAGAACGGCGCCGTACTCTTCCACCATGGCGGCCCACGCCCGATCTCGGAGCCGGTCGACCCGCTGCTCGATCAGGGTCTCGCCGAGGAGGGCGTGCCGTTCCGACGTGGTCAAGTGCTGCTCGCGACCAGCACGGAGCACGGGGGCACCGTCGCCGCGGTTCAGCAGCGACTGGGCCTCGAATGCCAACTCGTCCGCAACCGCAACGAGCTGATGGTGCTCCCGTCCGGCGTCAACAAGGGCTGGGGCCTGACCCACGCCCTCGCCGAAGCCGGCATCTCGCCCCACAACACACTGACCGTCGGGGATGCGGAGAACGACTATTCGCTGCTCGCCGCCGGCGAGGTCGGTGTCGCGGTGGCCAACGCCGTCTCCCACGTCCGAGAACGAGCCGACCTGGTCACCGTGCAACCGAACGGTCAGGGTATACTCGAACTGCTGAGCGGAGACGTGGTGTCTGGCGCCCGCGTCCTGCATCCGCCGCGCTGGCACGTCGAGCTCGGAGCCGATGACGCGGGGCACCCGGTCCGCATCCCGAGCTATGGATTGGACGTGCTCATCGCAGGGCCCAGCGGCAGCGGAAAATCCTACCTGGCCGGATTGATCGCCGAGCAGCTGATCCGCCTCGAATACACCCTGCTGGTGGCCGATCCCGAGGGGGACCATCTACGCCTCGACGACCTGCCGGGCGTCGTTCGGGTCGACGCCCGAGAGCCCTTCTCGCCGGAACGGCTCGTCGCCCTGATGAGCCACCGGGCCGGCGGCGTCGTGCTCGACTTCACCGGCATCGACTCGGCGACCCGGGAGGAGCACTTCGCGCACCTGCCCCCCGTCATCGAAGCGTTTCGCGCCGCTACCGGGGTCCCTCACTGGGTGCTGATCGATGAGGCCCACCAACCGTTGGGGTGGACCGGCCCCTCGAGCCCCTTCTATACGCCCGGGCACAGCTTCTGCGTCGTCACGTACACACCGGACCTGCTGTGCGACGAAGTCCTGGCAACGGTCGACATCGGACTCCTCCTCCCAGGCACGACGGTGTCCGCATACGTGCGCGAGTTGGCGGGCTGGCCCGGCGACGCCTTGGACCAAGCCCTCACCGCGCTCCCGCCGGGCCATGTCGTGGTCGTCCGGCGCCCTGGCCTGGACGACGGAAAACCGAGATTGCAGGTCGCGCGCCTCGGTCCGCGAGAGACACGTCATGTCCGCCACCGCCACAAGTACCTCGCCGCCCTGCTGCCACCGGAGCGACGGTTCCGGTTCCGCGCGGCCGGCGGCGCTGAGACGGGGACGGTGGCCGCCAACCTCGCAGAGTTTCATCGCGGCCTTGCGCGCTGCACGCGTGACGTGATCCGGCACCACGCACGACACCATGACTTCTCGCAGTGGTTCGAGGATGTGTTCTCGGACACTGTCCTGGCGGCGGCCACACGGGAGCTCGAACAGGCCGTCGACCGCACCGACGGCGTCGAGGCGACCCGAGCCGCGCTTCTCCTCGCGATCGAGACGCGTTACCTGCGCGCCGGCAACGAACCTCCCCCGGGCTGACGCAGCCTCGAAGCTCGGGGGCCCACGCTGTCGACACCCGATCCCGCTCTCACCCCATGCCTCCCCACAGGGAGCTGATCACCGACCAGTAGGTCGGTATGCCGACGCTGATGTTGAATGGAAAGGTGACGGTCAGCGGGAGCAACTCGAACAGTCCCGGATTGGCTTCCGGCACCGCAGTCCGCATGGCCGCGGGGACGACGATGCATGACGAGCTGGCGCACAGGATCGTAAAGAGCAGTGCGTCACCCGCACTCATCCCGACACCCACGCGAGCCCGATCCCGAACGCCGCGTTCACCACCGGCGCCAGCACCCCGAACGCGATCAGGGAGGGACCGACGCCGAGCAACTTCGATGCGCGCCGAGCCGCCAGCATGCCCGTGTCCAGCAGAAAGAAGATCACCACGCCCTTGAAGGCGACCACGGCCGGCGACTCAAGGTGTAGAATGCCACGAGCAACGCCATCAGCATCCCGGCCATGATGTAGAGCACAACGCTCGACGAGATGCCGGCACGCGCCAGCTTGGCGCCACCGGTGTAGCCGATCGACAAGAGCAGGTAGAGCGAGAAGAGCTTCGGCAGCAGGTTCGGGATACTCCAGGTCCGACCGCAGGATGACGGCCAGGAAGCCCAGGAAGAAGAAGAGCACAGCCGGGCTCAAGACGTTCGCGATGATGGTTTGGAATTCCACCGGCCCCCTGAGCGCCGCGTCGACGCGCGGCCCGCACGCCAGTCATCATACGTTTTCTATATCGTGTATTGTATGCCGTATTTACCCGTGCGATAGCCGTCTTCATGACAGCCCCCTCGGATGTCCAGACCGCGGGCTGGACATTCTTCACCAATCACGCCCATGTGCTCGTCTGCCTCACCGCCGACCGGGAGGCACGGTTGCGCGACGTCGCTGCGCAGGTTGGCATCACCGAACGCGCCGTTCAGCGGATCATCGCGGAGCTGGAGGAGGCGGGTTATCTGGTGCGGGAGCGGACCGGACGTCGCAACCGCTACCGGGTGAACCCGGACCTGCCGCTGCGTCATCCGCTGGAGGCACATCGCACCGTCGGTGCGGTGATCGGGTCGATCGTCCGGACTCGGCGCGTCCCCCGCCAGGCGCGTTGAACCTCGCCGCTCACACGACGGCGCCGGGTTCGTAGGGGCAGAACGGATCGCTGCCACAGGCATCGCCGGTGGCGGCGAATGCCCGCGCGCGCGACCCACCGCAGATCACTTGGTATTCGCAACGGCCGCACTTCCCAGTGAAGTGTTCGGGCGCACGCAACAGCCGGAACAGCGGCGCGTCGCGGTAGATACCCACGAGGTCATGCGTGCGGACGTTGCCGGCTGGCAGCGGGAGAAACCCGGCGGGACAGATGTCACCCGTATTCGATACGAACACGATGCCATTACCGTCGCGGATGCCGAACCCCCGCGCCACCGGCGTTCCCAAGGACTCGGCGGGTCCGACGCCGTCCGCTCGCATGCGTTCGAGGGCCACCCGCCGGTACGACGGGGCCTCGGTGGTGGCGACTGCGAACGGCGCCCCGCGCGAGGTGTCCCAGATCCAGTGCATCAGCGTCTCGCCCGTAGCCGGCGGGACCGGCTCCAGCACGCGCCCCCGCCCGACGGAGATGAGGAAGAACAAGCTCCAGCGGGTCACTGGCAGGTCCCGCAGCAACGCGAAAATAGCCGGCAGGTCGTCGGCAGTTTCCGCGCCGACCAGTGTGTTGACCTGGAGCGGCAAACCAAGCTCGCCCGCCCAGCGGATGGCCTGCAGGGTGATGTCCCAGCACCCCTCGACGCGCCGGATGCCGTCGTGCCGCGCTGCCGTCGATCCGTCGAGGCTGAGCCCGAGTGCGGCGACCCCGAGCGCGACGAAGCGCGCGAGCGCCTCCCGCGTGAGCAACCGCGTCGCCGCGGGTGTCACCGCGACGTCGATCCCCAGTCTGCGCGCCTCGTCGATCACCAGGTAGAGATCCCGTCGGAGTAGCGGATCGCCGCCGGTCAAGACCAATTGGGGCAATGGGTTGCCGAAGCTGGCGATCTGGCGCAGGAGGCCCAGACTCTCGTCGCACGTGAGCTCACGTGGGTGCCGGTCCGGGATCGCGCCGGCCCGGCAGTGCCGACATGCCAGCGCACAGGCTTGCGTCATTTCCCAATACACGTTGAGCGGGGTCCGTGTGTAGTCCCGCGCCGGGTGATGCCGGCCGCGCTCAACCATCGACATGCACCCTCCCGCGGCGCCGTACGGCTGAACTGCGTGGGGGCGGCCGATCGTACCCGTTCCGCAACACTCGGCAGGCCGCCGCAAGTCCGCTGGCTATGGCGTCCGGGACGCCCACTCCGCCGAGGTAATTGCCCGCCAGGGCGATCGGGGCGTCCGCCGCCACTGCTTGGACCGCGGATCGCACCGCTTCGAACCGCCCCGGTGCCAGCACCGGCAGGGCCGCACGGTGTCGGCGCACCCGCCACCAGGCCGGCACGCCGCGCAGCCCCAGGACCTCACACAGCTCTCCGGTCGCGATCTTCACGAGCTCGGGGTCGTCTGCATCGCAACCTGCCAGCACGGCGCGCAGTACCACCGTGTCGTCCGGCGCGCGCCCGTGCCATTTCTCGCTGGCGAAGGTGCAGGCCATGGTGAAGCGGTCGGGCGCGCCGACCACGAAGCCGGTCGCATCGAGCGGATGGCCGACCTGCGCGCGGGCGTAACCCAACGTGACCACATCCGCGTCGCTCGTGCTGGTCGCGGACAGCGCTTCGGCCGCCGCACCATCAATCGATTCGAGCAACGCGGCGGCACTGCGGACGGGTGTGGCGAGCACGACCGCGTCGACGTCGACCGTCGCGCCGTCCGCGAGCGCGAGACGCACCCCCCCGCTCCGCCGATCGAGGCGGCGCACCGCGACACCCCGTCGCACGCGGTCGCCGAGCGCGGCGGCGAACGTCTCCGGCAGCATCGCCATACCGCCGGCGAGCGTGGCGAGCGCCTGATCGGCGGTTGCCCGCGGCGCGACCAGCAACGCCAGCGCCAGGCTGCGGTAGCGGTCCTCGTAGTCCGCCAGCGCCGGGAACACGGCACGCATCGCGATGGCGTCGGGCGCCACCCCGTACAGGCCACGCAGCATGGGGGCCACCAGTCGCTCGCGGACAGCCTTCCCGAATCGCCGGTCGAAGAACTGGGCAACGGTCTCCTCTCCCCGCGCACGCGGAGCGAGGGGCTCGAGGAGGAGGCGCAGTTTGGCCCCGCGTGACAGCAGCGGGGTGCGCAGCATCGCCGGCAGTGCGCGTCGCTGAAACGCGAACAAGCCCTGCGGCATCACCGTGAGCCCGTCGCCGGTGAGCACCAGCGCTCGCCGCGGCGCCCGGCCCCCACGCACGAGCCGCCCGTCCAGCCCGAGCTCCCGCAGCATGGGCAACCCACCCGGCTTGCCGAGCAGCAAGCCGTCCGCCCCATGCTCGATCAACAGGCCGGGCCCGGGCCGTTCGCTTTCGACCAGGCCGCCGACGCGCCGGGTGCGTTCGATCACCGTCACCCGAGCGCCCGCCCGTGCCAGTGCCCAGCCCGCCGCCAGCCCGGCGACGCCAGCTCCGACAACGGCAACGTGCTCGACCGCGGTGCGCATGAACCTGCGCATCGTCTACGCCACCGTGTGCCCACGCGCCAACGCCCCGGGGCGCACCACATGGGCGACTCGCCTGCCGGTTGCGCCAATCACGCATGCCCGATTGGGTACGTTCCGCCGCAGCGCCGGTGGTTTATAGTCACCGGCGAGAGGGACGACAGAATGGACGACATGCACGACACCTTCACTGCGGCGGCTGAACGCGACGAGCCCGTCCTTCCCATCGACGACCTGCTCGGCGAGGACGAACCCCGAGAGGATGTCCATGCCGTCGAGGTGGCCGGCCAGTTCTTTCCCGAAGCCCCGACCAACCTCGCCAACACCGGCATCGACCCCGACGTCCTCCTCAATCTGACGCTGAAATTCGCCCTCACCACCGCGCAATTCGACACGGGCTTGGTGGCACGCCGCCTGCACCTACCGATGTCGCTGATCGTGACGCTGTTGGAGCAACTGCGGCTCGACAAGATGATCGAGGTGCTCGGCGGCGCCGGACCGTTCAGCTATCGGTTTCGCATCACGCAGCAAGGACGAGCGCGCGCCGAGTGGTTGATGGCGATCAGCGGGTACGTGGGCCCGGCGCCCGTGTCGGTGCAGGCGTATACTGAGTTGATCGAGCAGCAGGCGGCGCGCCTGCCACCGGTCACGCGTAGGGACGTGCTCGCCGCGGTCGCCGGTCTGGTGTTGACCGAAGACACCGTCGAACTGGCCGGCCTGGCCGCCTCGTCCGGACGGAGCCTCTTCTTGTACGGACCGCCCGGCAACGGCAAGACGACGCTGGGCCGGTTGCTCCATCACGCCCTGCGCGGCGATCTCTGGATTCCATACTGCATAGGTATCGAAAACCAAATCGTCCGCATCTTCGATCGACACTGCCACAAGATCGTCGACGACCCCCTGCCGGGCGACTGCCGGCAGCGATACGATCAGCGGTGGGTACGCATCCGGCGGCCGCTCGTCGTCGTCGGCGGCGAACTGACCCTGGCGGACCTGGACCTGATCTACGATTCCACGCGGCGGTACTACGAAGCCCCCCTGCACCTGAAGGCCAACGGCGGCCTGTTCTTGCTGGACGACTTCGGCTGTCAGAAGACCGCGCCCACTGCGCTGCTGAATCGCTGGATCATCCCGCTGGAGCAGCAAGTCGATTTCCTGACCCTCGCGACGGGACAGCAACTCCAGGTACCCTTCCGGAACATGCTGGTGGTGTCCACCAATCTCGACGTGCAGCAGGTCATGGCTCCGGGCCTCCTGCGACGCATGGGATACCGGGTGAGCCTGGAGAATCCGTCGCCCCAGCGCTACAGCGACATCTTCACGCGGTACGCTGCAGGGCGAGGGCTCGATGTGCCACGCGACCTGGTGACCTGGCTGCTCGCCCGGTATCGCGCCGAAGACCGTCCGCTGCATGCCTGCGAACCTCGCGATCTCATCGAGCGCGCGCGCGACATCTGCGCGTATCGCGGCCTCCCCGCGACCCTCACGCAGGACACCATCGGGCTCGCCTGGTCCGGTTACTTTGGCACCGCGAACTGACCCGCGCGAGGGCGGACCTTCTGCCTCTGGGGGCGAAGGCCCTGGCGAGTGGTCCCGCCGACAGCCCAGGCGCCTCTGGCGCGAAGTGCCGGGATCGCCGCAAGCAAGAAGCGCCGCCTCTCGGCATCCGCGCGTGGCCGATCGACCGGAATCGAGCCAGCCACGCCAGGCCGCTCGGCGTCCGCGAACCTCTCACACGACACCCGGCGCACTTGCGACACCAACTTGGCGAACGCGCGCGTCCCCGTCCACCAGGTGATGGCGGTCACCGGCAACGGGACCCGCTGTGTGTCTGACCGCCACCCGATCGGGATCGAGACACGGACTCGCGACGCGCTCCGCCGCGTGACTGACTACCCCAATCAGCTCTGCCGGAAGCCGCCCACGGCGATCGCGCTCCGCCCTACCGGGTCACGATGAGCGCAACGCGGACATCCGCATGGACACCGCCCCCGTCTGGGCCGAAAGAGAGGGACCGTGTTGACAGCCAATCCAACGGTTACTCAGTGCGCCCAGCATGATTCGAACATGCGACCTTCTGATTCGTAGTCAGACGCTCTATCCAACTGAGCTATGGGCGCCGAGCAGGAACCACGCGTTCCTATACGGGGCACATCGGGCCTGCAAGAGGGCCGCGTGTTGTCGGGGCGAAGGCAGTGCCGATCCCTGTCAGGGGTCGAAATCACTTGACGGGCCGTGTGCTGGAACCCTATGCCCCCTGGCATGCGCCGGTTCGCAGTTGCTGGCCTCGCGCTCCTCCTCTCGCTCCCGGCCCGGCTTCCGGGCGCCGCCGCCCAGACCCCGAGCTGCGCGTTCGGGCCCGGCGCCCTGCCGTCCGAGACGCTGCCGCCGGGAGCGCCGCATGGCGCCCAGATCCCGATCGACCACGTCGTCGTGTTGATGCAGGAGAACCGCTCCTTCGACCACTACTTCGGCAAGCTGCCGCGGTCCGACGGTACGCCCCGGCGCGCCTCCAATCCGAATCCCCTCGGGGGCGACCCCATCCGGCCCTTCCGCCAGAAGCGCTACTGCGAAACGGCCGATCTCGACCACGGCTGGAGCGGCTCCCACCGCGAATGGAACGGGGGCGCCATGGACGGCTTCACGGCCGAGAACGTCGACCCCTCCGACCCGACCGGCAGCCGGACAATGGGGTTCTACACCAGGAAGGACCTGCGCTACTACTACAAGCTCTACAAGACGTTCGCGATGAGCGACCGGCACTTCTGTTCGGTGCTCGGCCCCACCTACCCGAATCGGTATTATCTGCTGGCCGCGACGTCGTTCGGCCGCGTCAACAACGCCTTCCCGGAGTTCGCCGCCGGCGAATGGAGCCAGCGCACCATCTTCAACCTGCTCGACGAGGCGCAGCCGCCGGTGTCGTGGAAGATCTACTATTCCGACCTGCCCTTCGGCGCCATCTTCGGCTACGTGCGCGACCGCCTCGCCACCAATACGGCCCCCATCGCGCAGTTCGCCGCCGACGCGGCCGACGGGACGCTTCCGCAGGTGGCCTTCGTCGACCCGACCTTCCTGGGCGAGACGGAGAACGACGAGCATCCCCCCAGCAACATCCAACTCGGGCAGGCGCTGGCCGCAAGTGTCATCGACGCCGTCATGACGAGCCCGCTGTGGAACCGGACCGCCCTCTTCCTCACCTACGACGAGCATGGCGGCTTCTGGGACCACGTGCCCCCACCCGCCGCCTGCACGCCCGACGACGTTGCGCCGATCCTCAGACCCGGCGACGTCCAGGCGCAGTTCGACCGCCTCGGCATCCGTGTGCCCTTCGTCGTGGTCTCGCCCTACGCGCGCAAACGGCACGTCTCACACACGCCGACCGATCACACCTCGATCCTGCGGTTCATCGAGACGCGCTTCGACCTGCCCGCGCTCACCCGGCGCGACGCCAACGCCGACCCCCTGCTCGATCTCTTCGACTTCGCCGCCCCACCCTTCGCGAAGCCTCCTCGCCTACCCCCCGCGACCGTCAACCCCAGGAAGCAGGCCGAGTGCGACGCCCTGGCGCCCTGACGACGGACGCACCCGCGGTACAGGGCCGAGCGCGAGCGGCCCGAGCGCCGCGTCACCGCCGCACCGGCAGCGGGCGGTAGAGGTAGTCCGCCGGTAGCCCGAGACGGCGGCATGCCTGCACGCCCGGACTGTTCGGAATCGCGAGCCGATCCGCCGCCCGTCCGAGCAGGCCGACCAGCGGGCGCTCGAGGGGGCCGAGGCCGAAGCGCGCGTCGAGTCCGAGGGTCTCGCGCACGGCGGCCGGCACGAGCTCGACGCCGGCGCGCACCAGCATCCACTGCAGCCAGCCGAAGGGCCACGGCGCGATCGGCGTGCGGCGCATGATGTCCAGGAACTCGAACACGATGTCCGAGCGTTCGAGCCTGGGCGCCATGGCGGCGAAGAGCGCGTCCAGCCCGGCGCTCGACGCCGGCGCGCCGGTGGCGCCGTAGAGACGCGCGGCCGGGACGCCCTCGGCATAGTAGCGGTCGCGCTCGGCGGGGCCGAGCGGGCGCACGTAGGTGGCGTATGCTTCCAAGAAGCCGAAGCTGGCCGTCGCGTGTACCCAGTCGAGCAGTTCGGGATCGTTGGCCCGGTACGGCACGCCGGCGGGCGTGGTGCCCCGCACCCGCTCGTGCATCCGGCATATGCCGGCGATCATGCGTTCGGCGGCGCTGCGGGCGCCGTACACCGTCACCATAGCGGCCAGCCCGGTCCGCTCCATCCGCGCCAGGGGGTCCGTGCGGAACGTGGTGTGGTCCCACACGCCGGAGCGGACACGCGGCTCGGCCAGCTCGAGCAGCACCGCCGTCACGCCGCCAACGAAGAGCGCAACCGGGTTCTTGAACACCTGCCACGCTACGCCGTCGGCGGGCGACAAGGCCGGCTCCCCAGGGGGCGTCGCGAAGTCGACTCCCGGCGTTGCTAGGGTGCGATTGACCAGACGCGACGCCACCACGGCGATGAGTCGCTCTGCGGCCCCCGGCGCAATGGCGCCAGGGCCTGCGCCGGCGCCCCCGCGCCGAGCTTCGGCCTCCCTCATCGTTGCCTCCCTGCCTCCTACGCGGCGACCGGCATGCGGTCCCGCACCCGCCGGCCGAAGCCAGCTCCGTGGCTCACCGCGCGGCCTCACGCCTTCGTCCACGCGAAGCGGGTCGGGTCCTCCGCGGTGGCCGCCGCCAGCAGGTCGCCGTCCAGCGTCGTAACGTCTCCCTGCACCGCGCTGCGTCCGTAAGCCTGGAACTGGCTCTTCGTCATGTGGAGCGCCCATGGCGCCTTGGCGGCCAGCCGCGATGCCCAGGCATCGACCTCGGCGTCGAGCGCCTCGTCCGGCACGACCCGATTCACCAGCCCGATCGATGCCGCGGTGGCGGCGTCGATGCGGTCGCACATGAGGATCAACTCCTTTGCTTTCGCCGGGCCCACCTCGCGGGCGAGTCGCGGCACCGCGCCCCAGCTGAGCGGGATGCCGAGGTCGACCTCGGGTATCCACACGATGGTGTCTGCGGCGGCGATCCGGAAATCGCAGGCCAGAGCCAGCACCACGCCGCCGCCGACCACGTGGCCGTGCAGCCGTGCGACGGTGATCGCCTCGCAACGCTCGATGGCTTCCGTGGCCCGGCGACCGAGCTGCGCCGTCCAGCGGCGCTCGCGCGCGCTCGCGCCCGATCCCCGGCCCAGCCGCCCCGGCGGCGACGCGCGATCGGCGCCGGCGCAGAACGCACGCCCGCGCCCGCCCAGCACCACCACCGGGGTGTCGAACGCCCGCTGCATCTCGTCGAATACCGCAATCAGCTCCTCCAGCGCTTGGGCGTCGAGGGCGTTCAGCTTCGCCGGACGGTCGAGCCAGATGCGGGCAATCGGACCGTCGTGTTGCACCGTGAGTCGTTCGTAGGTCATGTCGCCTCCTCCTTCGCCAGGAACTCCCGCGTCGCCGCATGCCGGGGCGCGCTCAGGACGTCGACCGCTGGGCCCTCCTCCACCACCAACCCGTCCACCAGCACCGCCGTACGGCTCGCGACCTGGCGGGCGAAGCCGAGCGCGTGCGTGACGACCACCATGGTCTGCCCGGCCGCCGCCAGGTCCCGCACCACACCGAGCACGTCGCCCGTCGCCCGCGGGTCGAGCGCCGACGTCGGCTCGTCGAGCAGCAAGGCTATTGGCTCCATCGCCAACGCGCGCGCGATCGCGACCCGCTGTTGCTGGCCACCCGACAACGTATGCGGGGCGGCGTGCGCCCGATCGGCGAGCCCCATGCGCGCCAGCAGCGCGTGGGCGCGTTCGTGCGCCGCGTGGCGCGACAGCCCCAGCACCCGACGCGGCGCCTCGGCGACGTTGTCGAGCGCGCTCAGGTGCGGGAAGAGGTGGAACTGCTGGAACACCATCCCAAGGCGCTGGCGCACCGCGCGCAGGAGCGCCGCATCCTGCCGCTCGCAAAGGCCGGGGCCGAGCGTGAGGCCCGCCACGTCGACCTGCCCGGCGTCGAACGGGGTCAGGTAGTTGAACGCGCGGAGCAGCGTGGTCTTGCCACCGCCCGAGGGCCCGACCAGCGCCAGCACCTCGCCACGCGCGACAGCCAGATCGATGCCGCGCAGGATGTCCACATCGCCCCGGCGTGTCCTGAGGCCGCGGGCGGACAAGACGACCTCGCCCATCACGTCGCCGGCGCCAGCCGCCGCTCGAGGCGACGGGCCAGCCGGCCAAGCGGCAGGCTGAGCCCCAGATACAGCGCGCCGCAGAGCAACCCGGGCACCAGCCAGCTCTGCAGCTGCACCGCGGTGATGGTCATCTGTTTGGTCAGCTCGACGACGGTAATGACCGACACCAGCGACGTGTCCTTCAAGAGCGCGATGAAATCGTTCGCGATCCCTGGGAGCGCAACGCGGAAGGCCTGCGGCAGCACGACGCGACCGAGCGCCTGACGGCGCGACATGCCCAGGGCCAGCGCCGCTTCGGTCTGGCCCGGCGGCACGGCGTCGAGACCGGCTCGGTACAGCTCGGACTCGTAGGCAGCGTAGTTGAGGCCGAGTCCGAGGACCGCGGCGGTGAAGGCGTCGAACGCCACCAGCGGCGCCAGGCCGAAATAGATGACATAGAGCTGCAGCAGCACGGGCGTGCCCCGGAAGAGCTCGACGTACGCGCCGGCGGCCCCGCGCGCGACCGCGCTGCCATAGCGACGCGCCAGGCTCAGGAGGAGTCCGCCCACCACCGCGAGCGCCATCGCCAAGATCGAGATCACCACCGTGACGCCCGCGGCGCGCACGAAGAGCCTCACTTGCCCCTCGGTGAGCGCGGCCTCCGCACCGGCGGGCTCCGCCGGCGGCGTACCCGCGGCGAGCGCCGCCGCCTGGCGCGGCGTCCACAGGCGCCAGCGCTCCAGGATCGCGCGCAGCTCGCCAGTCCGCGTGATCTCGCCGAGCGCGTCGTCCAGCGCCTCGCGCAGCGCCGGCTCGGCAGGCCGCACCCCGACGGCATACGTCCCCCGCCCGACGACACCCGCGGGCTGCAGCGTTGGCCGTACCAGCCCGAAGCGCTCGGCGATGACGTCGTCGAGCGCGACGGCATCGAGCCGGCCGTACTCGAGATCCAGGTACGGCTCCTCGGTCCCCTCGTAGAGCACGACGTCGAGCCCCGGCTCGGCCGCGACGACGTCGTGCGACAGCGAGCCGCCGAGCGTCCCCACCCGCCGGCCGTGGAGGCCAGCCAGACCGTCGGGGCGCGCGGCATCGCGGCGCACGACGAGGGTGACATCGAAGCCGAAGTACGGCCGCGTGAAGGCGACCCGCCGTCGGCGAGCGGACGTCACCTCGAGCCCGTTCAGGATGATGTCGACGTCGCCGCGCTCGAGCGCGGGTACCAGCAGCTGCCAGTCGTTTTGCACGAAGGCGGCGCGGACGCCCAGGCGGCGGGCCAGTGCGTCGGCGATCTCGACCTCGAAACCGACGAGACGAGTGGGGTCGTGGGGGTCCTGGAACACGAAGGGCTCACCACCCTGGAGATCGCCGCCCCAGCGCAGCACGCCAGCCGCGCGCACGTGCTCGAGCCCGTCGCCGGCCGCCGCCCTCAGCCCGGCTGGGCCGCCAGCGAACACGGCGACGAGCGCCATGATGGCCGTCACGCGCAGAGCCGCTTCGTGTAGCCGAGGCGCGCTGACACGGCAAGAAACACGGTGGCGACGTCGGTGCGCCGGTGTGCTAGACGCCAGACCATGTGCCTGCGAGTGCTCTGCGCCGCGGTGGTCCTGACCCTGTTCGCCGCGCCCGGCCCGGCTCGCGGCGGGGCGGCCTCCGGCGCCACTGCGCCCTATGAAGACCTGATGGAGGTACTGGCCACCCTCACCTGGCACCTGCGCGACGACGCCTATCGCTTCCCGGCGCCGAGGGATCCGACCGGCCGGGACCTCTACAAGCTGTCTCTGGCCCGCCTCGACAGCTGGGAGAAGCGCTTTCCGGATCGACTGCGCGACGTGACGACGCTCGGGCGGGCGCAGGCGCTCGAACGGCTGGGCGAGTTTCGGCGCGCCGCGGTGGCGTACCGCAACGTCGCCGGCATGACCGACTCGCCGCTGGCCCGCAAGGGCACCGAGGGCGCCTCCCGCGCCGACGCCTTCGCCGCCGCCGCCGGGCTCCCCGAGTCGGGCGAGGACGTCGAGGCACAGCTGGGCGCGCTCCGCCGGAAGCTCGACGCGTGGGGCGCGCTGGTGGAACAGTACAAGGGCACCCCGTACGGCGCGATGGCCCTCGTCGAAGAGGAGCGGCTCGAGCGGCTCACTACGCGGTTGGTAGTGGATTACCGGCGCGACCTTCAACGCGGCAACGAGACCGCCGAACAGGCGCTTCGCTTCCTGATCCAGAAGCACGCCGACTCGAAGAACCTGCCGGCACACGTGCTCCGGCTGGGGGATTTTTACGCGGACCTGGCGCGTGACTACGTCGCCGCCCATGATCGCCCTCTCGCATTCGACGAAGACGACTTCCTCATGCTCGCCGACCGCGCGCTCGACACCTACCACAAGGTCGCCACGTGGGACGGCGCGCGCGAGAAGCCCGAGGGGCAAGCGCGCTTCGCAGCCCTCGAGGCCTGGAAGGGCGAGACCCTGACACGGTATCGTTGATGCGTCCGGCGCTGTTTCTGGGCGCGCTCTGCGCCCTCCTCCCGGCACTGGCGGCTGCCGACGACCTGGTCGGCGACGCGGCCCTCGCCGACGCTGCCCTCCAGCGGCACGTCCACGGCGCGCTCGTCCGCGCGCTCGACGGCGATGCGGCCGGTGCCGTCGCCGCCATCGACGCCCTCGACCACGACCGCGCCGCGCGTGGCCAGCGCCCCTCGGGATTGAGCGACGACATGCGACTGCTCGCTGCCGGGCTCGAGACCGATCGCGATCGGCGTCGCGTCGCGCTCGAGCGCCTGCTCGACGACGAGCCGGATGACGTCGTCAAGCGGATCGTGCGGCATGCGCTCGAGACCGACGACGCCGCCGCGGCGGATCGGCTCCTGGCCGACGATCGGCACAACCGTCGTGCCAACCTCGTCAACGACGCCATTCGGCCGCTCGGCGTGTTCTCGGGAACGGTGTTCCTGGCCGCACTCAATCCCTTCCTGCTGGCGGGCAGCGCGCTCGACAGCGTCGCCACCACCGCGGTCAATCTGTGGAACTACAACCGCCTCTCGCCACGCGAACGAGAGGCCCTGGTTCACTACCGCACGCTCATCCAGCGGGACGGTCGCACCGAAGACGCTCCGCAGATCGTCCGCGAGGTGCAGGCACTCGGCCGCAAGCGGGCGGAGGCCATCTGCAAGGACCTGCTCGATCGCGGCGATACCGCGATGGACGACGACGATCTCGACTCCGCCCGCTACTGGATCGGCCGCGCCCAGCAGCTCCCGACCTGCAGCGAGCGCGCGGCCAAGCCGGAGCGCCGGCTCGCGGGCGCCCTCGCCAAGCGAGGCGCCGCCGCCGAGGCGTCCAGGTGGCCCGCCGACGACCTCGTCGAGCCCACCAACCGCCTCGAAGCGCTCGACTGGGAGGCTCTGGCGCGAGCCACCGTCGCGGGCGAGCCAGGCGGCATGATCACCACCGCGCAGCGCTTCACCACCGCACACCCAGACAGTCGCTTGGCGCCCGGGGCGCTTCTGGTCGCGGCCATGTCCCACGACCTGGTCGGACGGCGTCCGGAGGCGCGCACCGCGTTCGAGCGCCTAGCGGGCGACGACACGAGCGCCGGGTTGGCCGCGCGAACGATTCTCGACGGACCCGACTTCGGTCAGATCGACGCCATCCGCGCGGCCGAGCGTCGCCACGGCCGCGAAGTCATCCGGTACGTCGTACTCGGGGGCACGAGCGGGCGCACGGCGCTCTACACGGCGGCGCAGCTGGGCGCGAGCGGCGCGCAGGCGGCGCAGTCGCTGGGGATCGTAAACCTGCTCGGCGTCGCCACCCGGGCCTGGCAAGCGTGGCGGAAGGATCCGGCGTCGAACCAGGAGATCATCGACCGCGGCGAGGAGTTCCTGGCACGCGCGCCGGACGACCCCGAGGCGAGCGACGTCCACCAGCGTCTCTCCGCCGCGTACGAGCGCGCGGGCAACTACGAGCGTGCGTTGATGCACCAGAACGCGACCGGCGCTGCGGACCCCAAGCGGACGGCAAAACTGGAAGGCAAGCTCGCCAAGAAATTGCTCGAGGACGCCAAGCAATCGCCCGCGGCGCCGCTCCTCCTCGCCGCCATTGCCGACAACTTCAAGGGCACCGACGCCGGGAAGGACGCCCGGAAGCTCCTCGACAAGAACCCGCCGGTGGACGGCATCGCCCTCGACCGCGACCTGCTGCGCGACCATCCCGCCCTGCTCGGGCCCACCGCCCTCGACCTGGAGCCCGGATTGCTCGACGGAGACCTGGCCAACGGCGAATTGGGCGAGCGCGGCGTCTGGCTCGGCGAACGGCAGCTCCGACTCTTCGTCAAGCGTGCCGGCGCGGACGCGGACGTGGAGGAAACCCGCCCGCTGAGCGATGCCGGAGCGGCCAGGGCGCGTGCCGCAGCCCAGGACATCCTCTATACGAAGCGCCTCACCGCCGAAGAGCGCGCCCCGGACGTCGGACGCTTCGAGCGGTATCTTCCGGTCTACCTCGCAGGCTCCATCGGGGAGAGCGGGCTGACGGTCTCGCCGGGGATCAAGACGCGGCCCTACCGGTCCCCCGACCGCCAGCTCTACGAGTGAGCGCGCTCAGCCCTGGAACCCCACCCGCTTGTGGCTGCCGTCACAAAAGGGCTTGTCGGCCGAGTGGCCGCACCGGCAAAGGTAGATGGGGTCCTCGGTGGTGACGCGCGGCGCACCCGTGGAGTCCATCAACTCCACCGCGCCCGCCACCTCGAGGGGACCGTTCTTGACCGCCTTTATGCGCACCTGACTCATCGGCCTCTCTCCTTATGCTCATGCGTTCGCAACCGCTCAGTCATCTCGTTGCCATCTCGCCATGCCGCGCAGCTTTGCAGGAATTCACTTCGACGAAGGTCTTGCATTCGTCAAGGGTGAGCACGGCACGCGATCTGCATATACGCTATTTCATGGCACGCTCGCGCGCGGCAGGGAACCCCCTCGAGGCGAACGGTTCGCAACCGGCGAGCGACGAGACGCCAGGGCACACCAGGGTCCGCATAGACGAGCAGTGCCTGCAGCTCGTGCCGAAGTCCGCCGATGAAGTGAGCGTCCTGCGCCGCTTGGTCGAGCAGGTCAACAGCCGGACGTGTCCACAGCCCTTCCTGCTCGAAGGGCCACCAGGATGCTTCAGCCTCTACGTCGGGGACGCGGCCGAGCGGATTCGGACCTCACGCGGCATCATGTGACAGTGTCAGCTGGGAAGCGGAGAGGGAGGGATTCGAACCCTCGGTAGGGTGTTACCCCTACACACGCTTAGCAGGCGTGCACCTTCGACCACTCGGTCACCTCTCCGGAGCCGAGAGCGGGCATGTACCATGTCGGCCGCCGCACGCCAATCGCCGCGGCACCACGCTCAACGCACCGGCTGGTAGGGGTCCCGATAGGGACCTTGATCACCGTCTACGGGCGCCGGTGCAGCCTCGGTAGGGGCATACACCTCCTCATAGGGCGCACCGTAGATGAGACCGCGCTCGTACCGCCGCCGCCGCCCGGAGGCCGGCGCGTCAGCGTAGTCGGCGCCGAAAAACTCGACCGCCTTCGTGCCGTCGAGATGGCCGTTGGTGATGAAGTACGTGCCTCCCATGGCGGGAACCCAGATGCCGTACGCCGTCCGCATGTCGCCGCCAGCGAACAGCCCCGCGATCCCGCCAACCGGGATCGACCCGATCGCGACCGCCACCTTGGCCGGCACGTAGAAGATGTTCACCCAGGTGGCGCCGACAGCCATGGCCGCCTCCTCGGCCTGCGTCGTCGCCCGAACAGAGGCCGGGCCTGCCAGCACGCCAATGCCGAACAGGGCGGCTGCGATCGCGCGGTTTCGCATGATGTGCTCCTGCCATGGGCGATGCGACGCCGCAATCACCCCGGCCAGCGACGTGCCACGGTCGCCGTGTATACGGCCAGGTCGCCGGCGCTGAAGAGCACGAACCGCACCAGATCGAGTCGTGCGGGTTGTTCGTGGAGGAACGCCGATACGCTCTCGAGCGCGATCGGCGCAGCCTCGGCAATCGGGAAGCGATAGGCGCCGGTCGAGATCGACGGGAAGGCGACGGAGCGAACCCCGTTCTCGACCGCGACCGTCAGGCTCCGGCGGTAGGCGCTCGCGAGCAGCGCAGCTTCGCCACTCCTCCCGTCCCGATACACCGGTCCGACGGTGTGGATCACATGGCGCGCCGGCAAGCGCCCGCCGGTCGTGATGCGAGCGTCTCCGGTCGGGCACCCGCCAAGCCCGCGGCATTCGGCGAGGATCGCCGGTCCGCCAGCACGGTGGATGGCTCCATCGACCCCGCCTCCCCCCAGCAGGGTGCTATTGGCGGCATTCACGATGGCGTCGACAGCCTCCTGCGTGATGTCGCCGCGCACGACGTCGACCAGCGTGTTTGCCATGCGCGCCTGCGCCATGCGGGCGGGCCTACCACCGATCCATTGCGACGACCACCGGAGACCGATAGGGAGACCGGGTCATGGCGTCCGCTCCGGGCCGCATCGCACGCTCCGTCGTGTTCGTGACGTCCCGTCCCGGGCCGGCCCTGAAGCGTCGGGAGCGCTGTCTCGAGCTAGCTGGAATCCCCTTCACCATCGAGCCCGAGCGCCGCCCATCGGGCATGTTCCTCAAACTGTGCGTGGAAGAGGGACACGCGATCGACGCCCATGTCGCCCTCGGTCTGGGCGGGTGTGCGCGGGCACCTCGGCCGCCGCAGCCGGACCCGATGAGCGAGTCGATCACCCAGGTGGCGTCGATGCTGCGCACCGAGGCCGGCATCGCCGCCGACAAGCTCGCCGAGGCCCTGCGCGACGCGGCGCCTCGACTGTTCGAGATCCTCCGCGCCGCCGCCAACCGGGGTTGACGCTCCGCTCCATCGGACGCAGCTTGCGACCCCGATGGCCGACGTCAACCGCATGACCCACAAGCTCCAGGAGGCGCTCCAGCAGGCCGGCGGGATCGCCGCGCGCCGCAACCATCAGGGCATCGACGTAGAGCACCTCCTGCTCGCACTCTTGGCCCAGGATGGCGGCCTCGCGCCCAGCCTGCTCGAAGCAGCTGGGGTCGCACCACGGGCCGTGCAGGACGCGGTCGAGCAGGAGCTCAACCGTAAGCCCCAGGTAAAGGGTCCCGCTGCCGGTCCGTCGCAGGCCTACCTCACGCAGCGTCTCGCCGGCGTCCTCGACAAGGCCGAGGACGAGATGCGCGGCCTCAAGGACGAGTACTTGAGCGTCGAGCACGCACTCCTCGCCATGGTCGAGGAGAACGGCGCGGTGGTCCGCGCCGCGGGGCTCCACCGCAACAAGCTGATGGAGGCGCTGCAAAAGGTGCGCGGCAGCCAGCGTGTCACCTCGCAGGACCCGGAGGCCACCTACGAGTCGCTCGAGAAATACGGCCGGGACCTTACCGACCTGGCGCGCAAGGGTAAGCTCGATCCGGTGATCGGCCGCGACGAGGAGATTCGTCGCGTCGTACAGGTGCTGTCGCGACGCACGAAGAACAACCCCGTTCTGATCGGCGAGCCCGGCGTGGGCAAGACCGCGATCGTCGAGGGTCTCGCCATCCGCATCGTCAACGGCGACGTGCCCGAGGGTTTGAAGGACAAGCGCATCATCGCGCTCGACATGGGTGCGCTGGTGGCCGGCGCGAAGTACCGCGGCGAGTTCGAAGAGCGGCTCAAGGCGGTGCTGAAGGAGGTGCAATCGTCCGAAGGCGAGATCATGCTCTTCATCGACGAGCTGCACACGGTCGTCGGCGCGGGGGCAGCGGAGGGGGCCATGGACGCGTCCAACCTGCTGAAGCCCATGCTGGCGCGTGGCGAACTCCACTGCATCGGCGCCACGACGCTGAACGAGTACCGCAAGCACATCGAAAAGGACGCCGCGCTCGAGCGACGCTTCCAGCCGGTCCTGGTCCCCCAACCTTCGGTCGAGGACACCATCTCCATCCTGCGCGGGCTGCGCGAGCGCTACGAGCTGCATCACGGCGTCCGCATCAAGGACAGCGCCCTCGTAGGCGCGGCGGTGCTGTCGAACCGTTACATCTCGGATCGCTTCCTGCCGGACAAGGCCATCGACCTGGTCGACGAGGCGGCGGCGCGGCTGCGCACCGAGATCGACTCCAAGCCCGAGGAGCTCGACGAGGTCGACCGCAAGGTGATGCAGCTCGAGATCGAGCGCGAGGCCCTCAAGAAGGAGACCGACGCCGCCTCCAAAGACCGGCTCGCGCGCCTCGAAGAGGAACTGGCCGATCTCAAGGCCAGCTCCGATGCGCTCCGCACCCAGTGGGAGGCGGAGAAAGGCGGCATCGGCTCGCTACGCGACCTGCAGCAGCAGATCGAAGACACCAAGCGTGCCATCGAGCAGGCGGAACGGCAGTACGATCTCAACAAGGTCGCCGAGCTCAAGTACGGCCAGCTGGCCGAGCTCGAGCGGCGGCTCGCCGCCCAGGAGACCGCGCTCCATGATCGGCCGGGCGGCAAGCGCTTGCTGAAGGAAGAAGTCGACGAGGAAGACATCGCCGAGGTGGTCTCCCGTTGGACCGGCGTGCCGGTAGCCAAACTGGTCGAAGGAGAGCGCGAAAAGCTCGTCCACCTCGGCGAGCACCTTCACCAACGGGTCATTGGCCAAGAGGAGGCGGTGCAGGCAGTCGCCAACGCCGTCATCCGCGCGCGCGCCGGCATCAAGGATCCAAACCGGCCCATCGGGTCGTTCATCTTCCTCGGCCCAACGGGCGTCGGGAAGACCGAGCTCGCCCGCGCACTTGCCGAGTTCCTGTTCGACAGCGAGCAGGCGATGGTCCGCATCGACATGTCCGAGTATATGGAGAAGCACACCGTCGCCCGGCTGATCGGTGCGCCCCCAGGCTACGTCGGGTACGAAGAAGGCGGCCAGCTCACCGAGGCGGTGCGCCGGCGGCCGTACTGCGTCCTGCTGTTCGACGAGATCGAGAAAGCGCACCACGACGTCTTCAACGTCTTGCTGCAGCTGCTCGACGACGGGCGCCTGACCGACGGCCAGGGCCGGACGGTCGATTTCAAGAACACCGTCGTGATCATGACGTCGAACTTGGGGAGCCAGGCGATCACCGCGGCACGCGGGTCGTACGACACGATCCGCGAGGAAGTGATGCAGGCGCTGCGGCAGCACTTCCGGCCCGAGTTTCTCAACCGCGTCGACGACATCGTCGTGTTCCATGCGCTCGACCGCGACGAAGTGCGCCAGATCGTCGACATCCAGCTGCGCCGCCTCGAGCAGCGGTTGGCCGATCGCAACCTGACGTTCGACTTCACCGACGCGGCGCGCGACTACCTGGCCAACCGCGGGTACGATCCCGTCTACGGCGCGCGCCCGCTCAAACGTGCCATCCAGCAGGAAGTCGAAACCCCGTTGGCCCATCAAATCGTCACCGGGACAGTGCGCGACGGCGCCGCCATCCGTGTCGACGCCACGGCTGGGGGCGGCCTCTCGTTCGAAGTCACCGGCGGCGACGCGCCGGACGCGGCACCGTCGTCCTAACGCCCGCCGGCCCGGCCACGAAGTGCCCCAAGCGCGGCCGCCGCGGCGCGGGCAAGGGAACGGTCGGACGCCAGACCTGCGCGCTCGAGCGCGGCTTCCACCAGCGGCCCGGCAACACCGAGCCGCCCGAGCGACGCGGCGGCCGCGCGCCGCACACCGGCGTCGCTGTCCTCCAGCCGCCTGGTGAGCGCCGCCGCCGCTCCCTGCCCGTCATCGGCGAGCGCGACCAGCGCCGACATCGCCGCCAGCCGCACGCCCGCGTCGCCGTCGTCGAGTGCCGCGACCAGCTCCCCCTCGAGCGTCGCGTCGCGCTGCCCCAGGTCGCGCAAGCAGTACAGCGCCATCTTCCGCTGCAAGGCGCGCTGCCCCCGCGCGAGCGCATGCAACGCGTCGCGGAGCCCGGGCAGCCCCCGCTGCTCCCGGAGGATCGCGAGCGACGCCCAGCGCAGGTCCCCATCGGGCTCCGCGAGCGTGTCGAGCAGGACCGGCAGGCAGCGCACCGGCACCGGCCCGAGCTGCGCGCACACGTAGGCGGCACCCCAACGGCGA
The DNA here is from genome assembly GCA_963851365.1 of uncultured delta proteobacterium. Classification (GTDB taxonomy): domain Bacteria; phylum Desulfobacterota; class Binatia; order DP-6; family DP-6; genus CAVQLX01. The sequence continues at coordinate 58,019 of CAWKPA010000011.1, forward strand.
CGCGGGCTCCGGTCCGCGAGGGCCCGATCAAGTAGCGCTTCGAGGTCACGCCCACGCCGCGCCACGGCAACGAGCGCATCCGCCGCCGCCCGTTGGTCCGCCTTGTGCGCGGAGCCGAGCGCCTCCCAGCACAGCTTCGTGTCTTCCCCGTCGGCCGCACCCCGGGCGGCGATCGCCGCCAGCCGTTCCCGCACGGTCATGCGAACGCCCGCGCGATCGTGTCGGCTACGGTTCGGACCGGGCCGACCCCGAGGAGAAAGTCGTGGGGCGGCTGCAGCGCGCCTTTGAGCAGGGCGTCGAGGGCTACGGCGTCTGTCGGCCCGCCCCGAAGGGCCGCCTCGAGCCGCGCAACGGTCCCCGACGGCGCCAGCAGATCGCCCGCCAGCACGACCGTCGCGATCTTCCCATCCGCCGAGCGCGCGCCATGGACGTCCAAGACGCCGAGCATGGTAGCCGTGCGGGCGCTGCAATCCAGCTCCGGCCCGCGCACCCGCGCCTCGAGGAACGCCGCCTCGTCCTCCCCCGCGACCGCCGGCATGGGTTCGTCCGTCAGGTCCACCCCGAGCCGCGTCTTGAACCCGATCGTGAGCCACGCCGTCAGTTCGTCCAGCGACGGCGTCCAGCCGAGCTCCCGGGCCATCGCCGTCACCTGGTCGGGCAGGATCATCGGCGCCGCGACCACGCCCTCCGGATCGACGCGGTCGAGGAAATGCGGCAGCACGCTCTGATCTCGCTCGACCGCCACCACCGCTTCGACCAGCGTCCCACCCTCGTCGTCGACTTCGAGCCCGAGGACGGCGATCGGCCGGTTCGCCACCGTCACGAGGTCACGGCCGGGGTAGAGCGCCGGCAGCCCGGCCGCCTCGAACGTCCCGAGGAGCCCGCGCACCGCACGATTCAGCACCTGCTCCGGCGCCAGCGCCAGCGGGTCCTCCGACACCAGCGCGGAGCGGTGCGGCAGCACGATCGAAACGCGCACGAAGCCCCGCCCCGCCGCGACGACCCGCCCGCCGGTGAGCCGGCGCTCGACCACCAGGTCGGGGGTGCCCGAAAGGGCCAGATGCCAGCGCCCGAGCGCCACGACGTCGTCGTCGCAGGTCGAGACGCGTACCGCCCCCTGCCCCCGCGCGACGGCCCGCGCGAGCAGCGCTCTGTCGGCAGCCCGGCCCGCCCCAGGCGCCGTCGACCGCTGCACCAGGAGTCCGAGTTTCGCCATGCGCCTGCCGCGACTCTACGGAGGCGCGACACGAGTGACAACGGCGCCGGAGCGTGGTTGTCTCCGCAGCATGTTTCGCGCCATGTCCCTTCTGGCGGTCACGCTCGCGTTTGCCGCGCTCGGCCGTGCCGCCGATCCGCCGGCCCCGACGCCCCACGTCCATCTGGCAACCGCTCGCGACGCCCTGGTGATCGCCCAGGAGCAGCTCCGGCTCGCGGCAACCGGGAAGACCGAGCTCTACGGCGACCACCGTCACCTGGCCCTCGAGCTGGTGAACACCGCGCTGGCCGAGGTCGATACGGGCCTCCGCCTCGCCCTCGAGGAGGCCGAGCGCCAGGCCGCGGAACGACAGGCACAAGCGGCACAGCCCAAAAAGCGCGCGCGCCGCCGTCGCTGACGGCGGTCAGCGCCGCAGCAACAGCCAGAGTACCAGCAGGAGCGGCGACAGCTTCGCCCCCCAGCTGAGCGCATAGTACGCAGGACGGCACCGCTTCTTGAGCCGCTTCATCGCCAGGCGGACGGTGTAGAGTCGCTCGAAGACGACGTTGGCAACCCCCACCCGGTCTTCCGACGTGTTCGCCGTCTGCGTCACCGGCATCACGCGGTGGATCGCGAAGCGGTTGATGGCCGTGGCGACGCGGCCTCGCAGCGGCCGCTCGACGTCGCAAAACAGGATGATCCGCGGCAGGTCGGTGCGATTCTCGGCACGGTGGATGTACGTCTCGTCGAACAGGACGCCCTCCCCGTCCCGCCAGGAGTACGGGATGCCGTCCACCAGGATGCGGCAGTCATCGCTGTTCGGCGTGCACAGCCCCAGGTGATAGCGCAATGAGCCCGCAAACGGATCGCGGTGCCGGACGAGATGGCTGCGCGGCGCCAACACCGTGAACATCGCCGCGTGAATCGCCGGAACCTCGCGCAGCAGCGCGACTGTCCGCGGACAGCGGGCCAGCGCCGAGGGCAGGAAATCGCCGTACCACTTGAGATAGAAGCGGCGCCAGTCGCGCTTGTAGAAGGAGTTGAAGGCGAGGTCGTCGTGCCGCTCCGCGCGCCGAATGTCGCCCGCTTCCCACAGCGCCAACGCCTCGTCGCGAATGATCTGCCAGTGCTCCTGAAGCCGGGCGAGCTGCGGCAGGTCGCCGGTCCGCAGCATCGGCCGGTTCGGCACCGCCGAGCGCAAGTAGACGAACGCGTTGTACGGGGCGAGGAAGGTGGAATGATCGGCGATCTGTCGCATGAACGACAGCCGCTCGCGGCCACGCGCGTGGACCCAAAGCGCCGCCGCCGTCCACACGCCGGCGAGCGCCAGCAACGGAGCGAGGGCGGATGTCACCTCAGGAGGTCGAGGAGCGGGCGAGCTCCTCGTCGATGATCTCCTTGAATTTCTCGAAGGGCTGCGCACCGGAGATCATTCGACCGTTGATGAAGAACGCCGGCGTCCCGGTGACGCCCACCGCCGAGGCGTCGGCCATGTCCTGGTCGACCTCACTCTTCCGCTCGTGGTTCGCGAGGCAAGCGTCGAACTTCGCCTGATCCAACCCGAGCTCGCCCGCAATGGCCTTCAGCTTGGTTTCTCCCAGGTCATCGGAGGCGAAGACCTTGTCGTGGTACTCCCAGAACTTGCCTTGCGCTGCCGCGCAGGCGGCTGCCTCGGCCGCCGGTCGCGCCTTCGCATGGAATTCGAGCGGATAATGGCGATAGACGAAGCGCACCTTATCACCATAGGTCTTGAGGACCTGGGCCACCGTGGGCTCGGCGCGCTTGCAGAACGGGCACTCGTAGTCCGAAAACTCGATGATCGTGACCGGAGCAGTCTCGGGGCCGCGCGCCGGACGGCCGGCTGTCGAGACATCGATCTTCGGCGGTTTCAGTGCCACCGTGGTCTTGTGCTTCGCCTTCAGCTCGTTGATGTACGCTTGTTGACGCTCGCCCGCCTTCGACTGCTTCAGAAACTCGACGATGCGCGGCTTCACCTGCTCGAGGGTCTGTCCCTGCAGCTGCGCCTTGTTGTCGTCGTAGACCTTCTGGATCTCGGCGTCGCTGGGCTCGGCCACCTTCGCCGTGATCTCGGTGGCCACCAGCTGGTCGGGAGTGACCCCCTTGCCCTTGGCCTCGATCTCGATGAGCTGCTCGCTCACGAGGTCATCGAGCCCGTCACTCAACACCTCATAGCGCTGGCTCTCGATCTCGATGAGCCGGGGCTTGACGTGCTTCTCGAGCGTCTCGCGCGTGATCGTCACGTCGCCGACGGTGGCCACCGTCTCCGCCAGACCCAGAACGGGCAGCGCGCACACCGCGACCGCCAGGAGGATTCTCCGCATGCCCCCTCCTAATTGGCATCCGCTGGCGCGGTCAACAGCCCGCTGTTCGCCCGCGGTTTTGCAATTCCGCCGGACGCATGCTAGCCGCCGCTCGCAGTGATGCGACTGCGTCGGCGGGTCCCGGGCGTCCTCTGTGCCCTGCTGACGGGCACCATGCTGGCGGCCTGCGGGCCGACCCGCCTGCGAGACCTCACGCTCCGCCCGGACAAGTACTACCAGGACAAGATCACCGTGAAGGGCCGCATCACCCGCACGCAAGTGGTGGGCGCCGACACGCTGGTCGAGATCGCCGACCAGAACGGGAATCGCTTGCTCGTCCGCACGACCGCTCCGGTGACCGCCGCCGTCGGCGACTGGGTCCAGGCGCGGGGCGTACTCGTCCCCGAAGCCCGTGTCGGCGATGCCACGCTGTACGACCTCCTCGCCGCGGACGAGATCTCTGGCACGCGCGGCCCCTGGCTGCCGCGGATCATGTGACGCGACGCGGGGGAGCCGTCAGTGCGGGTCGCCCCGCGCAATGACGTCCGCCCCGACGTACGGGCGAAGCACCGCAGGCACCTCGACGCTGCCGTCGGCCCGCTGATAGGTTTCGAGCACCGTCAGCAGCACGCGCGGGAGCGCCAGTCCCGAGCCGTTCAGCGTGTGCACCAGTTCCGGCTTGGCGCCAGGCGCCGGGCGGTAGCGGATGCCGGCGCGCCGCGCCTGGAAATCGCGGAAGTTCGAGCACGAGCTGACCTCGAGCCATTCTCCGCACCCCGGCGCCCAGATTTCGACGTCGTACTTCATGGCAGCCGCGAACGCGAGATCGCCGGTGCACATGCGCACCACCCGGTGCGGCAGCCCGAGGCGTCGGCACACGGTTTCGGCGTCATCGAGCAACGTCAGCAGCTCGGCGTCCGACGTCTCCGGACGCACGAACTTCACCAGCTCGACCTTGTCGAACTGGTGCCCGCGCTTGATGCCGCGGACGTCGCGGCCGGCGGACATCTTCTCCCGCCGGAAGCACGGCGTATAGGCGACGTGACGGATGGGGAGCGCGGCGACGTCGAGTATCTCCTCGCGATAGAGGTTCGTCACCGGCACCTCGGCGGTGGGCACCCACCAGAAGTCGCCTTCGACGTCGCGGTACAGGGTGTCGGCGAACTTCGGCAGATTCCCGGTGCCGACGAGGCACTCGCCCCGCACCATCGCCGGCGGATACACCTCGACGTAGCCGTGCTCGCGGGTGTGCAGATCGAGCATCCAGGCGATCAGCGCCCGTTGCAGCCGTGCCCCCATGCCGCGCAGGACGTAGAACCGGGTACCGGAGATCTTCACCCCGCGCTCGAAGTCGATGATGCCGAGCTGCGGGCCGAGGTCCCAATGCGGTCGGGGCTCGAAGTCGAACGTGCGGGGCTCGCCCTCGGAGCGGAGCACGTCGTTCGCGGTTTCGTCCGGACCGACCGGCACGTCGGGATGCGGCAGGTTCGGCAGCTCGAGCATGCACCGCTCGAACGCCCGCTCGGCCGGCTCCACCGCCGCCTCGGCAGCGGCGAGCCGCGTGTTCACCTCACGCTGCGCCGCAATCGCCCGCGCTCGCTCGTCGGGGTCGCCCAGCGCGCCGATCCGCTTCGATGCCACCGTGCGCTCGGCCCGCAGCGTCTCCACCACGTGCAAGGCCTCGCGGCGCTGCCGATCGGCCTCGAGGACGGCGTCGACCTGGGCGGCCTCGACCCCGACTTTGGCCAGTTCCGCCTTCACGCGATCGGGTTCGGCCCGGATGATGCGGATGTCGAGCATGGCGCCTCAGCCAACCGCCTCGAACGCGCCGCGCACGTGCTCGACCGCGGGCGGCTCGGCGTCGAAGCGCACGCCGACGACGTCGAAGCGAACGTCACGGTCGCCGCCGCCCCGCGCCGCCAGCCAATGGCGGGCCACCCGCGTCACCCGCGCCTGCTTGCGGCCGTCGACGGACTCGAGCGGCGTCCCGGCGCTGGCGCCGCGGCGGCTCCGTACCTCGACGAACACCAGCGTGTCGCCGTCGAGGGCGACCAGGTCGATTTCGCCGGCCCGGCAGCGGAAATTGCGCTCCACGATAGTGAGTCCCCGGGCGCGGAGCGCCTCGGCCGCGAGCGCCTCGCCACGCCGCCCGAGCTCCCCCCGCCCGTCCACGGCGCGCGAGAGTACGCGCGTGCCGTCGCGCGCGCAAGCACTACCGCCGCGTTGCCCTCGCGGCACCCCTGGGCTAGGAACAGCGCCGTGGCGATCACGCGCGACGACGTCCGCCGAGTGGCTGCGCTGGCGCGGCTGCGGCTTGCTCCGGCCGACGAAGAGCGCCTGACCGCGGATCTGGACCACATTCTGGAATCGTTCCAGCGCCTGCAGGCGGTGGACACCTCGGCCGTGCCCCCCACAGCCCACATCGACGACTTCGGCGCCCGGCTACGCCCCGACGCCGTCGAGAACCCGCATGCCGACGAGGCGCTGCTGGCCAACGCCCCCGCACGCGACGGCCGCCATTTCCGCGTGCCGCGGATCATCGAATAGGCGGCTCGATGTCGAGCGCGCTCCATGCCCTCGGCGTCCGCGAAGCCGCCGGCCGGGTTCGTCGTCGCGAGTGCTCGGCCGTCGAGCTGACGCGCGCCGCGCTCGATCGGATCGCCACCGTCGAGCCGGCGGTGCACGCCTTCCTGCACGTGGCAGATGCGGAGGCGCTCGCCGCCGCCGAGGTGGTCGACCGGCGGATCGCGGCAGGTGACGACGTCGGACCGCTGGGCGGCGTGCCGATCGGCGTCAAGGACGTCATCTGCACGGCAGGCGTCCCCACCACCGCCGGGTCGCGCATCCTGGGCGCCTTCGTGCCGTCGTACGACGCGACGGTGGTGGCCCGCCTCCGACAGGCGGGTGCCGTCATCGTCGGCAAGCTCAACTGCGACGAGTTCGCCATGGGTTCGTCCAACGAGAACTCGGCGTTCGGGCCCACCCGCAACCCCTGGGATCCCGCTCGCGTGCCGGGTGGCTCGTCCGGCGGGTCGGGCGCCGCGGTGGCGGCGCGCGAAGTTCCTGCGTCGCTCGGCACCGACACCGGCGGCTCCATCCGCCTTCCTGCCGCGTTCTGCGGCGTGGTCGGCATGAAACCCACCTACGGCCGGGTGTCACGCTACGGCGTCATCGCCTACGCGTCGTCGCTCGACCAGGTCGGCCCGCTCGCCCGCGACGTCGGCGACGCCGCGCTCGTCCTCGAGGCCATCGCCGGCCACGATCCGGCCGATTCGACCGCGTCACCCCGGCCGGTCCCCGCCTACGGCGACGTCCTTGCCAGCGGCGTCCGCGGCCTGCGCCTCGGTCTCCCGCGCGAGTACTTCGTCGACGGCATGCAGCCCGAGGTCGAGCAGGCCGTGCGCGCCGCGGTCGCAGAACTCGAGCGGCTCGGTGCGGTGGTCGAGCCCGTGTCGCTGCCGCACAACGAGTACGCGATCGCCACGTACTACCTGATCGCCACCGCGGAGGCATCGTCCAACCTCGCACGCTACGACGGCGTGCGCTTCGGGCTCCGCGAGACCGGCCCAGACGGCAGCCTCGGCGAGATGTACGAACGCACGCGCGCCGCCGGCTTCGGCCCCGAGGTCACGCGCCGCATCATGCTCGGCACGTACGCTTTGTCGGCGGGATACTACGACGCGTACTACCTGAAGGCGCAGCAGGTGCGCACGCTGATCCGGCGGGATTTCGAAGCCGCCTTCGCGCGCTGCGACGCGCTGGTGACACCCGTCGCCCCCACCACGGCGTTCCGCCTGGGCGAGAAGACGGCCGACCCCCTCACCATGTACCTGTCCGACATCTTCACGATCTCCGTGAACCTCGCGGGTCTGCCCGCGCTCGCCCTGCCCTGCGGCGTCGACGGCGCCGGACTGCCCGTCGGCCTCCAGGTCATCGGGCAGCCGTTCGACGAAGCCACCGTGTTGCGCGTGGGAGCCGCCTACGAGCAGGCCAGCGACTGGCACCGCCGGAACCCGATCCGCATGACGTGGACGCAGGACGGTTGGGAGGCCGTGATCGGCCTCGAGGTGCATGCCGAGCTGCTCACGCGCTCGAAGATCTTCTGCGGCTGCTCAGCCGCATTCGGGGCGGCGCCCAACACGAACGTGTGCCCGGTCTGCCTCGGCATGCCCGGCGTGCTGCCCGTCCTCAACCGACACGTGGTGGAGTTCGCCATCCGCGCCGGCCTGGCCACCGGCTGCGCCATCGCCCCCCACTCGCGGTTCGCCCGCAAGAACTACTTCTACCCCGACCTGCCCAAGGGCTACCAGATCAGCATGTACGAGCAGCCGCTGTGCACCGACGGCTGGGTGGAAGTCGTGACGGACGGCGTGACGACCCGGGTGCGGGCCTGACCCGCATCCACATGGAGGAGGACACGGGGAAGAACATCCACGACGCACACGGGGGCGGCAGCCTGGTCGATTTCAACCGCGGCGGCGTGCCGCTCCTCGAGATCGTCAGCGAACCCGACGTCCGGAGCCCCGCCGAGGCCGGCGCCTACCTGCGTGCGCTCCGTTCCACGCTCCAGTACCTCGAGATCTGCGACGGCAACATGGAGGAAGGCAGCTTCCGTTGCGACGCCAACGTATCGGTCCGGCCCGTCGGGGCCACGACGCTCGGCACCAAGGTCGAGATCAAGAACATGAACTCCTTCCGCAACGTCGAGCGAGCGATCGCCTACGAGACTCGGCCGCCAGGTGCGGGCATGTCGCCGCGAGCGAGCGCCTCGTCCAGGAGACCCGACTCTGGGACGCGGAGCGGGAAGAGACCCGCCCGATGCGCAGCAAGGAAGAGGCCCACGACTACCGCTACTTTCCGGAGCCGGACCTGCTGCCGCTCGTGGTCGACCAGGCCTGGATCGACGAGGTGCGGGCCGGGATGCCGGAGCTCCCTGGACCCCGCCGCCACCGGTTCGAACGGGACCACGGACTCACCCCCTACGACGCCGATGTGCTCACGCAGCGCAAGGATGTCGCCGACTTCTTCGAAGCGGGCGTCGCCGCCGGCGCCGCCCCGAAGGAGATGGCGAACTGGGTGTCCACGGAGCTCCTCCGCCTCGTCCGCGACGAGAAGCTCGACGACGCGCTGGTCATCCGCGACTGGCCCGTGACGCCCGCCCAACTGGCCGCCCTGTCGCGTCTGGTCGCCCAGGGCACCATCAACCGCAACACGGCCAAGAACCTCTTGCCGCGCTTGATCCGGACCGACGCCGATCCGGGGGCGTTGGTGGAAACGGAGGGCCTGGCGCAGGTGAGCGACCGCGGCGCCCTCGAGCGGGCCGTGGCCGACGTCCTGGCCCGGCATCCCGACCAGGCGGCGCAGTTCCGGGCGGGCAAGGACCGGGTCATCGGATTCCTGGTCGGGCAGGTGATGAAGAGCACCGGCGGCAAGGCGAATCCCCAGCTCGTGCAGGAGCTGCTCCGGGCCGCCCTCGCCGGCACGGCCTAGCCAATCATTCGCGGCCCGATCGTTGATTCTTCGCAAGTCACCTAGACAACGTGCCTTGCAGGGTGGTATGCGATGCGCCTCATGGCTGTGTTGCGACCCCGCCCCGTTCCGCCCGCTCCGGCCTCGGAGATGCTTCTCCGGGTGGAGCCGCCAGCGGCCGGCGAAGATCGCCTGGGCTTGGCGGTCCTGCTGGACGCAGTCGCCGTGCTGCGCGAGCACGCCACCGGCATCCGCCCCCATCGGCCCGACCTGATCGCCGGCACGGTACGGTGGTTCACGGTCCCGGATGCGGGCTGGCGGCTGTCCTTCGGGAGCATCTGCCGCGCGCTCGGCCTCGACCCCGCGGACCTGCTCGCCGCGTTCCGCCGGGAGCTGGCGGCGCTGGGCGCCCCCGGGCTCCTATCGCACCCCCGCCCACGCGTCGTACCGTTCCGCATGCCGCAGGCGCCGCCTGCGCGCTTGCGCGCGGCCGGCGCGCCCCACGCCTAGGCCACGCCGGATCGGTCACAGACCCGGCAGGAGCCGTGCTCACGGCAAGGCCGGACACACGCCAGGCGGAGGCGCCTTCGGCTGGCCGCGGAAGCGATCCACGCGATCCGCGCCCGTGGTCGACGGAGGGTTGCCGGACGCGCGGGCCGGGGCATCGGCGCACCACGCCGGAGCGCCGCCGAGCTGCACGCGCACCGCGATCCGACCCTGCGACAGCTCGTCCAGACTATAGGCCCAGTTCTCGCCCCCGCCCTTCACCTTGAGCTGATCGGACTTGACGATCACCCGTGCGATCGGGAAGAGGGCATCAGAGCCGCCAAAGCGATAGCCCTTCGGCGCACTGGGAGTCCCGAGCAGTCGCCACCCGCTCGCCGGCAACACCACACTGACCCGTTCGCCGCTGCCCGCGGCGTTGTAGACCGTCACCACGGCACCGTTGACCGTCGGGTCGCCCGCGCTGCCCGGCGCCGGGAGCACCACCCGGTTCGCCGGCGGATCATTCCGCGTCTTCGACTTGAAGCTCAGCTTGCGGGCCGCTGGCGACGGCGGGTCGGTTCGATCGCGCAGGCTGAGCGATGTGCTCTGGATGCCGATTGGCACCGCCGCCGGCAGGGTCGTGGTCGTCGTCGTGGCCGTGATCGTCGTCGTGGTGCTGGTCGGGCCCGTCGTCGACGTCGTGGTGCTGGTCGTGGACGTCGCCGTGGTGCTCGTGGGCGCCGTCGTGGTCGTGGTCGTGGTGACGACGACCGTGGTGGTGGTCGTCGTCGTGGGCGGGGCGCTCGTGCTGGTGGTGGTCGGCGCCGTCGTCGTGGTCGTCGTCGTGCTCGTGGTGACGCCCCCGCAGGGGCCGGTCAAGGTCGACGGGAAGCTGGCCGCGTTGGCCGGATCGGCCCCACAGTCGAGTTCACGGCGGTCGAAGACGCCATCGAGGTCGCGGTCGACGCCGATCCGTACCCCGGTCCCCGGCGGCACGCAGGTGAACGTGAGTTCCTGCCCCGCCGTCGCCGCGAGGTTCCGCACCGCCGTGCTGGTGAGCGGGGCGTCCGCATGGCGATCGAGCTGGAACGCATTGCCCCCGATGTAGACGCCGCCGCGTGCCTCGCCCCCGATGGTGCCCTTCACCACCAGATCGCATTGACCCGCGTCGTCGCGCGCCGCCAGCAGGTTGATCCGGTTCACGAAGGCCGTCGTGGCGAAGGTGCCGGCGTCGATCGACACCTGCTGGCCCACCGCCTGATCCTGGCCACTGTCGAAGGCCAGCATGAACTGCTCGAGATTCCGTTCCTCGGTGAGGTTCAGGTTCTGGAAGACGCCGGCCGATACGAAGTTCTGGATGGTGGACACCGCGCCGTCGTGCAGGAACCCGAAACCGCGGATCTGGTCACCGACCGACGCCCCCCCGGCGAGGCCGAACCGGCCCACTTTCTGGTAGAGGTTGCGCAGGTGGGCGATCTTGAACTCCTGCGGTTCACCCTCGAACGTGGAGAGGCCGTCCGTCCCGAACGGCAGGCGGTGACAGAACACGCAGGTGAGCACTCCGCCGTCGGTCTGGCGATTCAGGAAGAGGTTCCGACCGGCGCTCTGTTGCGCGGTCAGCGTATCGTCCAGCGCGCTCACGGGGTTCGGCGGCAGGACGATCGTGAGGACGAAGTCGGTGAAGGCCTGCATCTCGCTGGCCGTGAGTTGGGACGCGCGCCCGAGCAATCCGACGAACGCGGGGTTGAACGCCTTGAACGCCAGGTCTTCGTCGAGCGGATTCTGCCCCGTGGTCGAGCCGGTGCGGTCGCCCCGCCAGTGCATCGGGCCCGCGCCGGCCATCCCGCGCAGGGTCTGGGTGGCCATTGGTCCCTTCATCGGGTGGAATTCGCAGGTCGGACAGAGAATGCCGACGCCGTCGCCACCCCCGCTGATCGGTCCGCTGGCGGCGACCAGGCGGAACGGATTGTCGTTCGGCTCGACCGGGCCGAAAGGATCTCCCAGGTCCCATGCCAGGCTGTCGAGGTCACCGAAGATGTGGCAGCTGGCGCACGCGGAATCGCCATGCCCCGAGGTGGCGCGCGCGTCGTAGAGGAACGGCCTGCCATCGCGCACGGCGGCCGGCTCGGGATTGAACCGCAGCGGCGCCACGGCCGTCTCGATCGCCAGCGCCGGGGTGCTCGCATTGCTCACGATCGAAATGTCGTGGGTGAAGCGGTTCATCACGTAGAGGCGGTCACGCGCCTCGTCCAACGCCAATCCGGTCGGCCCGCCCCCGACCTCGACCAGGGTCTTCGTGCCGCTGGTGATCGTGCCGGCCTCGAGCGCCGCGGCGTCGAAGATGCCGACCTTCCCCGAGCCGAACCCCGCGACGTAGAGCCGCTGGCCGTCGCCGGAGAAGGCCATGCCCATCGGGAAGGCCAGGCTGGCTTCGCGCTCGCTCGGCGCCGGCACACAGCCTGGCGGCGTGCAGAGGTAGTCGATGTGCGGGTTCAGATGCCGCGGTGTGGGGGTCGTGCCGTTCACCACCGTGATGCGACTCTCGGCGATGTGGCCCTGGACGCCGCGCCCGAGCGGGTCGCCGATCACGCGGGGCTCGAAGCGAACGTGGTTTCGAGACTCGATGTTGGCGACGTACAGCTGGTTCGCCGCGTTCGGCCGGACCGCCATGTTGAAGAGCACCGTCCCCACCCCGGTCACGCTGCTGGTGCCGGACACCAGCGCGGGTGGGTTGGCGTTGGCGTCGATGATGAAAGCGTCGCGGTCCGGCAGGTTGAACGGGACCTGAGCGTTCCAGCTGCGGTTGATCTCGTCGACCCAGTTGCTGCCGTTGAAACGGACGATCAACCCCGTAGGTGGGTTACCCGGCGTCGACCCGGGCGGCGCCGGCGGCAGGCCGCCGTTGCTGCTGACATTGGGCTCCGGCACCACCGCCGTGCGATTGCCGGAGTGGAACGCGGCCGCATAGACCCGCGAACCGTCCGGCGTGCGAGCGAGCGCACGGGGGGTGTCGGCGAAGAGCGCCAGCGTGGCGAGCGGCGTGCCTTCCAGTGCGGCTCCCAGGCTCGTCGCGTCGTAGACCTGCACCACGGCGCGCGCCGTACCCGCCGTAGTCAGATTGGCGGCCACGGAGCAGTTCTGGCCACGCCGCGCCATGGTGATGAACGCCCGCGTGTTGCCAGATCCGGCGAACACGATGTCGCGCGGCTCGTCACAGGTGAGCAGCGTGCGTGTCACCCGCGACGCGGGCAGGTTGCCCGGCACCACCGTGACGATGCTCACACTGTCCGAGAGGTGGTTCACCACCCAGACCTCGGTGTTGCTGCGCGCCGCGACCGCAACCGGCTCGAGCCCGACCGGCACCTCGGCGGCGAGGGTCAAGCCACCGGCGCCCACGGCGTAGATCGCCAGGCGGTTGTCGGGAGTGTTGACGGCGAACAGCAGGCTCCCGTCGGGCGACAGCGCCAGCGGGCGGACGTGGCCGCTCTCGAAGTTGACGAAGGCGCCACCTGGGGATTGCCCCCGGGCGATGGCGGCGAGGCTGAGCACGCCAGCGAGACGAGACGACGACAGCGTTCCGAAACCAGTCGAGCATGCAGTGCCCCCCTCTGCGGATGGAGGTTACACCACGAATCCCCGTGCATTCTCAAGCATTTTCCGGCCCGAGCCCCAGCACCTCGCGGTAGAAGCCGAGCTCCGCCTCGAGCGCCCGGACGATGGTGTCGGCCCGGCGGAAGCCATGGCTCTCCCCCTCGAACGTGACCAGCTCCGTCCGGATACCGCGGGCGCGAAGCGCCGCGGCCATGGCCGCGGACTGCCCCGGCGGCACGACGCGGTCGTCCAACCCCTGCAGGAAAATCACCGGGCGCCGGATGCGCTCCGCCGCGTGGAGCGGCGAACGCGCCCGGTACAGGTCGCGACATGCCGGATACGGCCCGATCAGCCGTTGATCGTAGTACGACTCGAACTTGTGCGTATCGCGACGCAGCGCCTCGAGATCGCCGATCCCGTAGTAGCTGGCCCCGGCCATGAAGACGTCATGGAACGCCAGCGCGCAGAGCACGGTGAAGCCCCCGGCGCTGGAGCCCCGGACCACCAGCCGCGCGCCATCGGCCCAGCCCCGCTCCACGGCATGGCGTGCCGCCGCCACGCAGTCCTCCACGTCGGCCAGGCCCCAGGCGCCGTCGAGCCCCCGCCGGTAGGCGCGGCCGTAGCCGCTGCTCCCGGCGTAGTCGACGTCGAGGACCGCGAACCCCCGACTGGTCCAGAACGGCACCACCGGGTCGAGCGCCAGCGGGGCGGCGGCCGTGGGGCCGCCGTGGCAGCGCACGATCAGCGGGGGGGCCCGCCGCCGGGGCTCGCCCCGGCCGGCCGATGGAGGAGGCCATGGGCGACCCGTCCGCCGGTGCTCGCAAACGCCACGGGCTCGGGCGCCGACACCAGCGCCGGGTCGATGCCCCCCTCCGGCGGGCGCAATTCGGTGCACCGGCGGGTGCGCATCTCGAACCGGACCACGGCGGGCCCCGCCATTGAAGACGCCCCCACGAACACGGCCCCTCCCGGCGCGGCATGGACGAAGCCGATGTCCGTATACGGGGTCTCGATCTCCTCGAGCCTCTCTTGCCCGGGCACGAGGCAGCCGAGTCGCCACCGTCCGGCACGTCTGAGGGCACACAGCACCGTCCCGTCCTCGAGCACGGCATGGTGGGCGAGCCCGAACACCCATGGCGGGCGGGCGAACTCGGCATCCAGCGGGCAGAGGGCTCGGAGGCCGCCCGGTTCCAGGCGATGGAGATTCCACCACCCGGTGCGGTCCGACACCACATGCAAGGCGCCGTCCGGGGTCCAGAGCGGCTCCAGGATGGATTCCTCGCGCCCGCCCGCCACGGCCCGGGCGTCGTGCAGCGTGCCGTCGGCCGCGATGCGCGCCAGCCACAACTCGGTCCCGTCCCACGGCATGTCCGGATGCCGCCAGGCGAGCCACGCCAGGGAGGCGCCGTCGGGACTCGGGCGCGGCGCAGCGTAGAAGTCGTGACCGCGCGCCACGACCACCGGATCGCCGCCGCGGGCAAGATCGACCCGCACCAGGCAGTTCTCCGGCTCGCCCGGGCCATGATGCTCGCCGACGCAGTAGATCGCCCCGCGGCGGCGCTCGAGTACGCCATCGGCGAACCGCCATGCCCCTTCGGGCGTCAGGGGCCACGGCCGGCTGCCGGGATCGACCCGATACAAGCGTTGGTCGTTCAGGTGGCTGAAGCACACGACCCCGCCAGCGACCATGAAGGCGCCCCCCCCGTACTCGTGGACCCGCGTACGAACGTTCCAGGGCGGTGGAATGAGGTCGGTCGCGCCCTCCCCCGGCAACCAGCGCACCAGCACGGAGCGCCCGCCCTCGGCTGGCCGCGACTCGAGCCAGACCACTGCGTCGCCATCGACGGCGAGGCCGGCCAGCCCGACGCTCGCCGACGCCACCCGCGCGGCGGAGAGCGGCGCGGGGCGGCTCATGCAGGCGGGGGCGGCCCGCTGTCGCCGCCCCGGCGGGCGCGGATGGCCGCGTTGGCGAGCGCGTCGCAGCGCTCGTTCTCCGGGTGGCCGTCGTGCCCGCGCACCCAGTGCCAGCGGACATGATGACGGCGCGCCAGCTCGTCGAGCTGCCGCCACAGGTCTTCGTTCTTCACCGGCTTGCGGTCCGCCGTGCGCCAGCCGTTGCGCTTCCAGCGCGCGAGCCAGGTGGACATGCCGTTCCGCAGGTATTGTGAATCGGTGTGCAAGTCGACGGTGACCGTCTCCGGCAGGGCCTCCAGCGCCTCGATGGCGGCCGACAGCTCCATGCGGTTGTTCGTCGTGTCCGGCTCGTAGCCGGAGAGCTCTCGGCGCCGATCACCGTCGAGGATGACGGCGGCCCAGCCGCCCGGCCCGGGATTCCCGGAGCAGGCCCCGTCGGTGAACACGGTCACGTGGCGCATGGATCAGCGCGCGCGCGTAGGCGCGACCTCCGCGTCGGGCAACGAGGCGCGGCGCCGCAGCAGCGCGCGCAGCAGCCCCGCCGTAACTGCGACGGCGAGCAGCCCCGCCGCTCCGCCGATCAACGGCGGCCATCCCGGTCCAATGAGCCATGCCGGGGTCTTTTCGATGTCGAACAGCAGGCGGCCGACGCGGAATACGGCCACGTACGCCGCGTGGATCCCGATCGATACCCAGAGACTGCCGGTCCGGAGCCGCGCCCACGCCAGGACCAACCCGAGCGCGAAGAGCCCGACGATGCTCGGCAGCACGATCGTGTCGGCAAGCGGTGCGAACAGCCCGATGGTGCGGTCGATGCCGGCCATCGGATACACGGCCTTGGACCCGCCGGGCCGCAGCGCGTGCACCACCGCATAGATCACGGTGGCGAGCAGCACCCCGCCGGTCCGCCCCATGTCGGCCGAGAAGCGCCGCTGCAGGACTCCGCGAAACAGGGCCTCTTCGCCGACGCCGACCAGCACGGCCCCGAGTACCCCGCCCACCGCCTTGAGCACCGTCTTGCCCGGGTCGTAGCGCAACGCGGGGATCATGGCGTCCCCGAGCCAGCAGGCGAACACGCCCACCAGGACGCCGGCGGCACCCATGAGGAGCCCCGCGCCGAGGTCACGAAGCCAATCGGGCCGGCGCAACCCGATGTCGGTAGCGCTGCCGAGATCGAGGCGCCGCCAGCCGAGCACGATCGCCAGCACCAGCAGGACTTCGAACACCCGGTTGTAGACACGCGAGAACTTGAAGTCGAAGCCGAGCGCCCCGAGTCCCGTAGCGATCCACGGACTGGCGATGGCCGTGACCGCGAGCAGGCCGAGGACGAGCCCGAGGAGGCGAAGCGTCCGCACGCAGAGACTCAGCGACCCCGCCACGCCGCTTGGAGCAGCCCCGCGATCTCACCCATGAGCGGCATGCGCGGGTTGGTCCGCATGCTCGGATCTTCGAACGCCAGGCGTATCAGATCGGGAAGCGCGGCCTCGAACGCCTCCCGCGAAACGCCCGCCGCCTCGAGCGACCGCGGGATCCCCACCGTGTCCAGCAGGTCGTCGACGGCGCCGAAGAGCCGGTCCCGCCGCTCCGCTTCGCTGCCGCCGCCGAGTCCGAGGACCCACGCCACTTGTGCGTACTTCTCCGGCGCGACGTACGCCGAATAGCCCGGGGCGGGCATGAACTTGGTCGGGATTGCCGCGTTGTACCGCAAGACGTGCGACAGGAAAATGCCGTTGGCGCGCCCGTGGGAGATGCCGAACCGTCCGCCCACGGCATGGGCCAGCGCATGGTTCACCCCGACGAAGGCGTTGGAGAACGCCAGCCCCGCCAGCGTCGCCGCGTTGGCCATCGCCGTGCGCGACTCGAGGTCCGTCCCGTCCGCCACCGCCCGCGGCAGAGCGTCGAGGACGAGCCGGATCGCCTGCATGCAGAACGCGTCGGTGTACGGTGAGGCGAAGATCGACACCCCCGCCTCGAGCGCGTGGGTCAGCGCGTCCACGCCGGTGTCCGCGGTCGCTCCCGGCGGCAGCGACAGCGTGAGCAATGGATCCACGATCGCCATGTCCGGGACGAGCGAATAGTCGACCAGCGTCACCTTCCGATCGCCGACGCTGAGCACCGAGGCGGGCGAGACTTCCGAGCCCGTCCCGCTCGTGGTCGGGATGGCGACCAACCGCAGCCCGTGCGCGACACGGGGCCACCGCGCCACGCGTTTGCGGGCGTCGAGGAAGGGAAACGACAGCTCCTGCACCGTCAGCTGCGGTGACTCGAAGAAGAGCCGCATCGCCTTGGCCGCGTCGAGCACGGAGCCACCGCCCACGGCCACCAACAGGTCGGGCCGCATGCGCCGCAACAGGTCGACCCCGGAGCGAATCGCCGCCTCGCTGGGCTCGGGCTCGATCTCGGAAAACACGTGGACGGTCGCCGTCGGGGGCAGATGCCGGCGCACCTCTTCCGCCACGCCTTGCTTCTCGAGGCCGCCGTCGGTCACCACGACCGCGACCCGGGCGTCGACTTGGCGGAGATTCTCGAGCGCGCCGGCGTTGAAGTACGTGTCACTCGGCACGCGGAACCACTGCGGCGGCGTCAGCCGGCGCGACACCGTCTTCACGTTCAGCAGGTTGCGATAGTTGACATTGTCCGTCGTCATCGAGCCGCCCCACGTGCCGCAGCCGAGCGAGAACGTCGGCGTGAGCGAGTTGTAGACACCTCCCAACGCACCGACCGCCGTCGGCGCATTCACCAGGATGCGACCCGTGCGCACGGTGACCGCGTAGCGGTCGATCACCGACTGGTCGCGCGCGTAGACCGCCGACGTGTGGCCCAGGCCGCCGCGGGTCGTGACGAGGTCACACGCGGCGAGGCCGTGGTCCACGCTCGGCGACCGCACGACACCGAGCACCGGCATGAGTTTCTCGCGCACCAGCGGGTGCGCGCCGAGCGCGTCGAGGTCGCTCGGCAGCGGAGCGAGCAGCACCTTCGTGTCTGGCGCGACCGAGAAGCCGGCGAGTTCGCCCAGGCGCTCGGGCGATTGCCCGACCGCCTGGAGGTCCGGCTCCCCACCATCGCGGAACGCGATCCGCCCCAACCGCTCGACCTCCTCCGGCGTGAGGACCCGCGCCCCCATGCGGGTGAACTCCGCCAAGGCATCGTCCCAGATGGCATCGTCGATCACGCACGTCTGCTCGGCCGGGCAGATCACGGACGCGTCGAACGTCTTCGAGATCAAGATGTCCACCACCGCGCCGCGCAACTCGGCCGTGCGATGCAGGTAGACCGGCGCGTTGCCCGGCCCGACGCTGATCACCGGCTTGCCAGCCTGGTTCGACAGCTCGACGATCTTCGGCCCTCCCGTCGTCCAGATCAGGTCGATGCCCGGGTGGTGGAACAGGTAGTGCGTCACTTCCCGCGGCGCGTCCGGCACCACCTGCAGCGCGTCGGCCGGCAAGCCCGCCGCCTCCCCCGCCTCGCGCAACACCTCCGCCGTGCGCAGCGCGCAGCGGATAGCGTGCGGCGACGGTCGGAAGAGGATCGCGTTGCGCGTCTTCGCAGCGACGATGGCTTTGAACAGGACCGTGGACGTGGGGTTCGTCACGGGCAGGATGGCCATCACCACCCCGATCGGCTCGGCGACGTATCGGATGTTGCGCTCGACGTCCTCGTCGATGACGCCGACCGTCTTCTTGTCCTTCAGGTAGTCGTACAGGAACTCGGTGGCCACGTAGTTCTTGACCACCTTGTCCTCGAAGACCCCGAAGTGCGTCTCCTCGATCGCGACCTGCGCCAGCTCGACGGCCTTGCCGAGCCCGGCGACGACCATCGCCCACACGATCCGGTCGACCGCCTCCTGGTCGAGGCGACGGAAGGCGTCGGCCGCCCGTCGCGCCCGCGCGACGACGTCGTCCAGCGCCGCCGCACGCTCTGGGCTGATCGCCGGCGAGCCGTCGCCGGAGAGCGACGACGCATGGGGCGTGGTCATGGTGTCGCTCCCGATGGGCCATCCGCCAGGTAGACGCTGGACGTGTAGTCGGCCAGCATGCGCTGCGCCGAGAATCGCATGCCGCCGGTCCGGATCGACGCCCGGACCATCGCCAGCCACGCCCGCGGCACGCCCTCCCCGTCCCGCTCGTAGAAGCGCGGGACGATCTCCTCCTCGAGGAGCCGCAGCAACGTAGCGGCGTGGCGCTGGTCCTGGGCGTGCTCGTCGGCGTCCACATCGCCGTCAATGGCCCAACCGTTGGTGCCCTCGTATGCCTCGGCCCACCAGCCGTCGAGGACGCTCAGGTTGAGTCCGCCGTTCAGCGCCGCCTTCATGCCGCTGGTGCCGCTCGCTTCGAAGGGGGGCCGCGGCAGGTTCACCCAGACGTCGCACCCCGCGACCAGGTATCTGGCCAGCTCCATGTCGTAGTCGTGCAGGTAGGCGACGCGCTCGCCCACGTTCGGCAGACGGCGCGCGTCGAACAGCAGCTTCACGATGCTCTTGGCCGTGTCGTCCATCGGGTGCGCCTTGCCCGCCAGCAGCAGCTGGAGGGGCCGTTCGGCGGCAAGCAGGTGGAGTGTGCGCTGCAGGTCGTAGGTGACGATGTGCAGGCGCTTGTAGGTGGCGAGCCGGCGCGCAAAGCCGACCGTCAGGACGTCCGGATCGAAGGCGCGCGACGCCATGCCGACGTAGTCCGGCGCCTCGCCACGCGCCAGTCGATCGGCCGTGGCGCGCTCGCGCGCGTATGCCACCAGCCGCGCACGCAGAGCGCGCCGCACCGCCCACAGCTCGGCGTCGGGAATGGCGTCGAGTCGCGCCCACGTGCCCGGTTCGGCCAGGCGCTTCGTCCAACCGTCGACCAGGTAGCGATCGAGCAGATCCCGCATGGGGGTGGCCATCCAGGTCTGCACGTGCACGCCGTTGGTGACGTGCCCGATGGGCACCGCATCCACGGCGCGCCCGGGGTACATGCCCCGCCACATCTCGCGCGCCGTCGCGCCGTGCCGCCGACTGACGCCGTTGGCAGCGCGGGCGAGGCGCAATCCGCTCTGCGTCAAGCCGAGGGCCTCGCCGGCGTCGTCCTGGTTCACGCGCCCGAGCCGGTGCAACGTCTCCCAATCCGTGTGCAGCAGCGCCGGCAGGCCCGTAGCGACGTGGCGGATCTCCTCCGGCGCATAGGCTTCGTTGCCGGCTGGCACCGGGGTATGGGTGGTGAACACCGTGCGGGCCCGGGCGCGTTCCAGCGCTGCGGCGAACGGCGTCCCTGCCGCCACCGCCTCGGCGGCCAGCTCCAACGGCGCCAGCACCGCATGACCCTCGTTCAGGTGCACGACGCTCGGCGCGATACCCATTGCGCGCAAGGCGCGGATGGCGCCCAGGCCGAGCAGGGTGTACTGCGCGAGGCGGGTTTCCCGATCGCCGACGTAGAGGCGTCCCGTGATCCACCGGTCGATCATCGCGTTCTCCCCCCGATCGGCATCGAGCAGGTAGAGGGGGATGCGACCGACGTCCACCCGCCAGATCTGCGCCACCACGTCGCGGCCACGGATCGGCACGGTGATGGTCAGCGGGTCGATACCATCCGCCGTCACCAAGGCGGCCGGGAGGCGCTCGGGGTCCGTCTCGACCCAGTACTCGTGCTGCCACCCCGAGACGTCGATGCGCTGGCGGAAATAGCCGTAGCGGTACATCAGCCCGACGCCGACCATCGGGAAGCCGGTGCTCGACGCCGCCTTCAGCATGTCGCCGGCCAGCACGCCGAGCCCGCCCGAGTAGATCGGCAGCGACGGGTGGATGCCGTACTCCGCGCACAGGAACGCGACCGGATGCTCCGGCGTCACCGTGCCGACGGCCGCAACCGGCGACGCGCTCAGCAGCCGCTCCTCGAGGCTCCGGGCCCGCCGCCGCAATTCCGGGTCTGCCGCGGCCCGGTCGAGGCTGGCGGTGGGTGTCTCCTGCAGGAGCCGCACCGGGTTGCGCTGGCAGAGTCTCCAGCGGTGCGGGTCGATCGCCTCGAAGAGCTCATCGCCGTCCTGCATCCACGACCACGCGTAGTTGAACGCGATGCGCGCCATCGGCGCGAGCAGGGTCGGCAGCCGCGCAGCGAGTTGATCGGCAGCCTGTCGGAGATCGGCCGCCCCCGGAGTGTTGGTCCACACGACACGCCCTCCCTTCATCCCACTCTTCTCCGCCCTGCGGCTCCCGTCAAACGTTACGCCCGCCTGCCGGCGGTTGCCCACGAGCGAGGCGTCTCGTACGCTCGACATCGAATGCCCATCTCGTGGTTACGATCCCTGACGCTGGCTGGGCTCGTCGCGCTCGGTGCCTTTGCCCTCCTCGCAGGCCGGCCGCCACGTCACGTGCTCGTCCTCCTCGTCGACACCCTCCGAGCCGACCACCTCGGCGTCTACGGCTACTCCCGGCCGACCAGTCCGCACCTCGACCGACACGCTGCCGATGGGATCGTCTTCGAGCGTGCGCGGAGTCAAGCCGCCTGCACCTTCCCGTCGGTCAACTCGCTCCTGACCTCTCGCTCCCCGGGGCATTTCCTCGGCCAGGGCTGGGCCAATTTCCTGATCCCGGATCGCTTTGCCACCGCCGGCGAGCTGCTCGGCAGACGGGGGTTCCGAACGTTCGCAGCCTCCGCCAGCGGCGTCGTGCGCGCCACACCGTCCAACGTCAATCCCCGCGGTGGCTTCGGTCGCGGCTTCGAGACGTTCGACGAGACCTGCTTCAATCGACCGGCGTCCTGCCTGAACACGCGTTTTCTCGACTTCCTCGATCGGGAACGTCCCGACCGCTTCTTCGCCTATCTCCACTACATGGATCCCCACCACAATTACGCCCCCCCCCCCACGTTTCGACGGCGCTTCGCACGCCGGCGCACCGGGCCCGCCTGGGTCCTCGCGGGCAATCCGGACCCGATCGAGAAGGCCCTCGCGGCGGGCGATCCGCCGCCGGTCACCGAGGAGGACCTTCGGACGCTCGTCGACCTCTACGATGACGAGATCGCCTACTGGGACACCGAGTTCCAGCAGCTCTTCGCCGAACTCGAGCGCCGTGGCCTGCGCGACGACACGCTCGTCGTGCTGGCGGCCGATCATGGAGAGATGTTCCTCGAGCACGGCGACATCAAGCACTGCCGCCAACTCTGGGACTCCGTCACCCATGTGCCCCTCGTCCTGTGGGTTCCCGGTCGCCCCGGCCGCCGAATTGCCGAACCGGTGCAGAATCTCGACATCCTCCCGACCATCCTGGACTACCTGCGCGTCGGCACGAACGACTGGCAGGCGGAGGGGTCGAGCCTGCGCCCGCTGATCGAGGGCGAACACCGGCGCCGAGCGGCGTTCAGCGCCCAGGGCTCCCTCCGGAGCATCAACGACGAACGTTGGAAGCTCATCCGCGACGTTCAGTCGGGCACGGTGCGCATGTTCGATCTCCTCGCCGACCCGGGAGAGCGAACCGACCTGGCACCCACCCGTCCTGCGGCCGAGGCTGGCCTCGAGAGCGCGCTCGATGCCTGGATCGCGGTGTCCGATCGGGCCAACACCACGACGCATGGGCGCGCGTCCCGCGATGTGGAGGACGCGCTGCGTGCACTCGGGTACCTCCAGTGACCGGACCCGGCCGGAGGGCCAGCCGCGAGGCGCCTCAGGTGGTGTACGCGGCGTTGAAGTGGACGTAGGCGACGGTCAGGTCCGACGTCAGCATGCGGGCCCGGCCCCGCCCCTGCCCGAGCGCCAGCTCGACCCTGAATTCCCGGCGCCGCATGCGGCGGCGCGCGCGTCCCAACACGCCGGGCAGCGGACGGCCCCGCCGCGAGACCGTCACGCCGTCGATCACGACGTCGATGCGGTTGGGGTCGAGCGGCACCCGGGCCGTGCCGGCGGCGCAGACGAAGCGTCCCCAGTTGGGATCGCCACCGGCGAAGGCGGCCTTGCAGAGCGTGGAGGTGGCGATGGCGCGCGCAATCCGACGGGCCGCGCCGTCGGAGGGCGCCCCGGTCACCACCACCTCGACCAGGCGGGACGCCCCCTCGCCGTCGAGCACGACCAGGCGGGCGAGCTCCTCGAGCGCATTGGCCACGGCGCCCGCCAGCGCCCGGTAGGCCGGCGTCCCCGGCCGCACCGGCGGATTGCCCGCGGCGCCGCTCGCCAACAGGAGCACCGTGTCGTTGGTGCTCATGTCCCCGTCGACGCTTGCCGCGTTGAAGGTGCTGGCGACGCCCTCGCGCAAGAGGCGGCGCGCGACCGCCGGGCGCAATCGGGCATCGGTGCAGACGAAGACCAGCAGCGTCGCCATCTCCGGGGCGATCATGCCGGCGCCTTTGCCCATGGCGGCGACGACGACCGGGCGGCCACCCACCCGGACGCGCCGCACGGCGGTCTTCGGAAACGCGTCGGTGGTGGTGATGGCCCGTGCCGCGTCGGGAAAGCCGTCCGCCCCCAGCGCGGCGTGCGCGTGCCGCACGCCCACGAGGAGCCGCCGCTCCGGAACCGGCACGCCGATGCGCCCCGTGGCGCACGCCAGCACGCCGGCCGGCGGCACGCCCAGCAGCTCGGCGGCGAGCGCGGTCGAGCGCAGCACGGTCCGTTCACCGTCACGCCCCGTGCATGCGTTCGCATTGCCCGCATGCACCAGGACCGCGGATGCCGCGCCTGCGCGCAGGCGGTCACGGGTCACCACGACCGGCGCAGCCGGGACACGGTTGGTCGTGAGCACCCCCGCCGCCGTGCCCGGCTCATCGAGTGCGATCAGGGCGACGTCCGGCCCCGTGCGCTTCAGTCCCGTCCGCACGCCGGCAAAGCGAAAGCCCGGAACGCGGACCCGGTGCGCGCGCCGCGGGAGCTTCACGCCGGCACCCCTGTCAGGCAGCCGCGCCGTGGCACTTCTTGTACTTCTTGCCGCTCCCGCAGGGGCACGGATCGTTTCGCCCGACCTTCTGCGTCTCGCGGCGCACGCTCTCGACCTTGTGCTGTCCGACCGGGGCATCGCCGTGCGACAGCTGGACGCGCCCCGGCGCCCGCTGCTGCCGCCGCTCCATGTCGGCGATGGCGGCGGACAGCGGCGCTGCCGCCGCGGCGGGCTCCGCGTACTCCGTGTCGGGGAGGGACGCCTGGAGCGCGGCGGGCTGCGTCTGCACCTGCACGCTCATCAGCTTTTCGACGACGTCCGCCTCCATGCGACGGATCAGCGCCTCGAAGAGGTCGTAGCCTTCCTTCTGGTACTCCTGCAGCGGATTCTTCTGCCCGTACCCGCGGAGGCCGATCCCCTCCTTCAGATGGTCCATGCTGAGGAGGTGGTCCTTCCAGAGCGTATCGAGCGTCTGCAGGCTGATGAGGCGCTCGAGGTGCCGCGTCACCGGCGCCGTGAAGGCCTGTTCCCGCTCCTCGTACGCCTGCCGCACCCGGTCGAGCACCAGCTCTTCGATCTCCCCGGCGCGTGTCATGGTCGCCGCGACCTCCGGCAGGTTCAGCCGCAGGTTGAACTGCGCGAAGAGCGCGCCGTCGAGGGTCTTCAAGTCCCAGTCGTCGGCCGGCACCTCGTCGCTGACGTGGCTCGCGACCAGGTCGGTGGCCACCCCCTCGAGCATCTCGACGATCTCGTCGCGCAGATCGTCGCGCGACAGCAGCTCGCGGCGGCGGGCGTAGACCACCTCGCGCTGCTTGTTGAGGACGTCGTCGTACTCGAGGAGGTGCTTGCGCATGTCGAAGTTGTGCGCCTCGACCTTCTCCTGCGCGTTGCGGATGGCCCGGGTGACGAAGCGGTGCTCGATCGGCACGCCTTCTTCCATGCCGAGCCGCTGCATCATGTTCTGCATCCGGTCGGCGCCGAAGATACGCAGCAGGTCGTCTTCCAGGCACAAGTAGAAGCGCGACGACCCCGGGTCTCCCTGCCGGCCGGCACGACCCCGCAGCTGGTTGTCGATCCGGCGTGCCTCGTGCCGCTCGGTCCCGAGGATGTGCAGCCCGCCCGCCTCCGCCACCTGCTCGCGTTCCCGCGCGCACTGCTCCTGGAAGCGCTGCTGCAGTTCCTTGAAGCGCTCCTCGTACTGCTGCGGCGCCTTCTGCAGCTCCTCGCGGATCTCCTCGACCGCCGACACGTACTGGAGCCGCTGGTCTTCATAACGCCGCTCCGCCGCCCGCAAGCCGTCCTCGTAGGGCTGCTGCTCCGCCTCGTGCGCGCGCTCGATCTCGACGAACTCGCGCTCCGCCTCCTGGTGCGCTTGGCGCCAGCCCTCGAGTTCCCCGTTGCCCGCGACGGGCCCGCGCACCAACAGCGCCACTTCGAGCTGGCCGAGGCCGCGCTCATACTCCGACCGGCGTTCGTCCAGCTCCTGCGCCACCCGTTGGGTGCGCCCGCCCTCGGTCCAGAGGCGGAGGGCGGCATCGTACTTGAGGCGGCTCTCCTCGAGCTGCTCGCGCTCCGCGGGCGCGTCAACAGCTCCGGCGCCGGCCTCGCCGAGCAACGACGCTTCCATCTCCTCCTTCACCGCGACGTAGCGCGCCGGGATCGGGTCGCCGTCGCGGATGGCGGGGATCAGCTCCACCGAGCTGATCTGCTCGTAGCGGCTCCGCACCGCCCGGTACGGCGACAGTTCCCGCACCTTCCGGTCGGCTTCCGTGAGCCGGGCGAGCGCCTCCGACCGGCGCCGCTCCAGGTCCGCGAGCGCCGTCCCGTGGCGCTCGCGGAGCGCCTGCACGGCGTCGTCGTACTCCTCGCGCAGCGCCCGCAGCGTGTCCTCGTAGCGGGCCACGCCGCTCGTCGATCCGGTCAACTTGGTCGAGGACCGGATCCACTCGTTCTCCATCTCGGCCCGCGCGAGGAACTCCGGATTGCCGCCGAGCAGGATGTCGGTCCCGCGCCCCGCCATGTTGGTCGCGATCGTCACCTGGCCGAAGCGCCCCGCCTGCGCGATGATGTTGGCCTCCGCCTCGTGGTTGATGGCGTTCAGCACGTTGTGCCGGACGCCCTTCTTCTTGAGGAGCTTCGAGACGTGCTCGGACTTCTCGACCGACGTGGTCCCCACCAGCACCGGCTGCCCCCGCTCGTGGCACTCGGCGATCTCCTGCACCACGGCATCGAACTTCTCCCGCGCCGTGCGGTAGACGACGTCGGGCTGGTCGGTGCGGCGGGCGGTCTTGTTCGGGGGCATCACCACGACATCGAGCTTGTAGGTCTTCTGGAACTCGACCGATTCCGTGTCGGCGGTGCCGGTCATGCCCGCCAGCTTCGTGTACATGCGAAAGTAGTTCTGGATGGTGATGGTGGCGAGCGTCTGGTTCTCGCTCTCGATGCGGGCGCCCTCCTTGGCCTCGACCGCCTGATGCAGGCCGTCGGACCATCGCCGGCCCGGCATGAGGCGTCCGGTGAACTCGTCGACGATGATGACCTCGCCGTCCTTCACCACGTAGTCGACATCGCGCTTGAAGAGCGTGTGCGCCTTGAGCGCCTGCGTGACGTGGTGGAGGATGTCGATCTGGCTCGGGTCATAGAGGTTGGCCACGCCCAGCAACCGCTCGCACTTGGCCACGCCCTCCTCGGTGAGCATGGCGTTCCGGTGTTTCTCGTCGATGGTGTAGTCGATCTCCCGCGTCAGGCGCGGGATGATGCGGTTCACCGAGGCGTAGAGGCGGCTCGACTGCTCGGCCTGGCCCGAGATGATCAGCGGGGTGCGCGCCTCGTCGATCAGGATGTTGTCCACCTCGTCGACGATGGCGTAATGGAGGTCGCGCTGCGCGTACTCGTCGAGCGAGAATTTCATGTTGTCGCGCAGATAGTCGAAGCCGAACTCGTTGTTGGTGCCGTAGGTGATGTCGGCGCGGTAGGCATCGCGCCGCTCGACCGGTCTCAGGTGCAGGAACCGGTAGTCGTTCGGGATGTAGGTCGGGTCGAACAACACGCTGGTGTCGTGGATGATCGACGCCACACTGAGGCCGAGGAAGTGGTAGATGGGCCCCATCCACTGCACGTCGCGCCGGGCGAGGTAGTCGTTCACCGTGACGAGGTGAGCGCCCTTGCCGGCGAGCGCGTTGAGGTAAAGCGGCAGGGTGGCGACGAGCGTCTTACCCTCGCCGGTCTTCATCTCGGCGATGCGCCCCTGATGGAGCACGATGCCCCCCAGACACTGGACGTCGTAGTGCCGCAGCCCGATCGTCCGGCGCGACGCCTCGCGCACCGCCGCGAACGCCTCCGGCAGCAGGTCGTCCAGCGACATCTCCTCCGCGGCGAGCCGCTCCTTCCACTCCTCCGTCTTGGCCCGAAAGGCCGCGTCGGGCAGCGCCTGGTACGCCTCCTCCAGCGCCCCGATCTGGCGCACGATCGGGTGCAGCCGCTTGATCGTACGCTCGTTCGCGCTCCCGAAGATGCGGGTGAGAAAGTTCGCCATGGAAACCGGCGTATTGTTTCCGCGGCCCCTGCGGGGGTCAAGTGCCGCGGGTCGTCCCCGTCAGTCGACCCGCGCCTGCCAGGATCCGGGGCCCGGCTCGAGATAGCGCGTGGCGCCCCGCTGCTCGAGACGCTGGAGGAACGCCGTGGCCGTGGGCTCGATCCGGCGGAGGAAGGGCTGCGGATAGATCCCGATCCACAGGATGCCGACCACCAGCGCCGCCACCACGAAGACCTCGCGGGCGTTCAGGTCGGTGAGCGCCCGGTTCTCGTCGTTGGTCACGGGCCCGAAGAAGACACGCTGGTACATCGTCAGCATGTAGAGGGCGCCCAGCACCACGCCGCCGGTGGCGAGCGCGCCGGCGAGCGGGTGCGCCCGGAAGGCGCCGCTCAGGATCAGGAACTCCCCCACGAACCCGTTGGTGCCCGGCAGCCCGATCGACGACAGGGTCACCACGAGGAAGAGCACCGAGAACACCGGGACGATCCCCCAGAGGCCACCGTAGCGGCTGATCTCACGGGTGTGCCGCCGGTGGTAGATGAGGCCGACCAGGAAGAACAGCGCGCCGGTGGACAACCCGTGGTTCACCATCTGCAGCACGCCGCCGGTCACGCCAGCGAGGTTGAAGGCGTAAATGCCCAACATGACGAAGCCCAGGTGGCTCACCGAGGAGTACGCCACCAGCCGCTTCATGTCCGGCTGCGGATAGGCGACCAGCGCTCCGTAGAGGATACCGACCACCGAGAGCGCGATGATGACCGGGAACGCGTTCTGCGCCGCCAGCGGAAACATCGGGATGGCGAAGCGCAGGAAGCCGTAACACCCCATCTTGAGCAGCACGCCCGCCAGGTTCACCGAACCACCGGTGGGCGCCTCCGTATGGGCGTCGGGCAGCCAGGTGTGGAAGGGCACCATCGGCACCTTGATCATGAAGCTGATGGCGAAGGCGGCAAACAGCCAGAACTGCTCGGCGTCGGTGAGGTCCGTCCCATAGAGCGTGGCGATGTCGAAGCTGGGCACCCCCGTCTGCTGCGCATGGCGGAGCACCAGCCAGATGAGGCCGACCAGCATGAAAGCGCTGCCGGCGAGCGTATACAGTGTGAACTTGATGGCCGCGTAGCGCCGCTGCGCGCCGCCCCACAGCCCGATGATGAAAATCATCGGGATCAGCATGAACTCCCAGAAGAAGAAGAACAGGAGCAGGTCGGTGGCCAGCAGCGCGCCCAGCATGCTGAACTCGAGCAACAGCGTGAGCGCGAGATAGGAACGGACGCGCGTCTCGACGTCGCTCCAGGCCTCCAGGACGATCAGCGGCGTGAGGAACGTGGCCAGGACCACCAGCCACAGCGAGAAGCCGTCGACGCCCAGCCCGTAGTGCACCCCCAGCGAGGGAATCCACGGCACCGATTCGGTCATCTGCAACGTTCCCAGCTCGGGGTCGAAGCGCCGCAGCATCACCAGCGACAGCGCGAACGGCACCAGGGAGAGCAGGAACGCCGCCCAGCGGGGGACCCGCACCGGCTCGCCCGGCAACGCCAGCACGACGAGGGCCGCCACGAGCGGACTGAAGAGAATCAGGCTGAGCAGCGGCAGGTCCGTCATCGGACGCACGTCGTCCCGGCGGGGGTGATCACCTGCGGCTCTATGCCGCATGGGGCGGGTCCCTTCAAGGGCGGCGGCCGGGGCGGCGTCAGCGTTCGATGCGAACCGCGGACTCGACGCGGGCGCCCAGGAAGCGCTGGCCGATGCGCACGAAGCGATCCGGGGCATCCGTGACGAAGAAACTCGTGGAGCCCGGCCCGGCCGGCCGCGCGCTCCCGTCGGCTCCGAGCCGGGCGACCACCTCGCGCGCCGTCTCCTCGGCCGAGTCGACCAGCGTCACCCGCGGGCCCATCACCTCCGCGATCAGGGGCTTGAGCAGCGGGTAGTGCGTGCAGCCGAGAACGAGCGTGTCGATCCCGCTGCGCGCGAGGCTGGACAGGTACGTCTCGGCCACCGCGCGGGCCACCGGGCCATCCGTCCAGCCCTCCTCCGCCAGGGGCACGAACAACGGGCAGGCGCGGGTGAAGACCTCGACCGTCGGCGCCTGGGCACGCAGCGCCCGCGTGTAGGCCCCCGAGCCGATCGTCGCCTCCGTGCCGATCACCCCGATCCGGCCGGCGCGGGTCGCCCGCAGGGCGGCGCGGACGCCGGGCTCGACCACGCCGATCACCGGCACCGGCGCATGCGCCCGGAGCACGTCGAGCGCGGTCGCGGTCGCCGCGTTGCACGCCACCACGAGCAGCTTGAGCGTGCGCTCCAGCAGGAAGTCCGCCGCCTCGACGGCATACCGGGCGATGATCTCGGCCGACTTGTTGCCGTAGGGCGTGCGACCCGTGTCCCCCAGGTAGATCAGGTGCTCGTCCGGCAGCACGCCGAGGATCGCGTGCAGTACGGTGAGTCCGCCGACTCCCGAGTCGAAGATGCCGATGGCGGCGTCGCGGTTCATGCGGAAGCCGTCCTGATGCCAAACGGCCGGCTGGCCCACAAGCAGGGCTTCACGACCGCCGCGCCCGGGAGTCGAGCCAGCCCCGCACCACCCGCCAGAGCGCGTCCCGCCCCTCACCCGTCCGCGCCGAGAACCCCAGCACCGCCGCACCCGGCCCGACCGCCGCCTGCAGCGCCGCCAGGGCCCTGCCACGCGCGCCGCGGCCGAGCTTGTCGACCTTGGTTGCCACCACCACCGCCGGCAGGCCGACCTCGGCGAAGAACCCCAGCAGCTCGCGCTCCTCGTCCTCCATTCCGCGCCGCAGGTCGACCAGCAGCACCACGCCCCGCAGCGTCTGGCGGGTGCGGAGATAGCCTTCCACGAGCGGCCCCCAACTGCGGCGCTCGTCGGCCGAACCGACCGCGAACCCGTACCCCGGCAGGTCGACGATCACGAATCGCTCGTTCACGACGAAGAAATTGACCTGCCGGGTGCGCCCCGGCGTCGCACTGGTGCGGGCGAGGCCGTGGCGGCCCAGCAGCGCGTTCAGCAGCGACGATTTCCCGACGTTCGACCGCCCGGCAACCGCCACCTCGGGAAGACGCGCCGGCGGCTCACCGCCCGGCGCGGCCGCGGCGCCCAAGAACCGGGCCGCGGTGATCTTCACCCCGGCTGCCCGGTTCAGCTGGCGGGCTTGGCGGCCGGCTGCGCGAGCCCGAGCGCCTTGTTCACCATCTGCACCTGGCGCACGTAGGTCTCGCGCAGAGCGCCCTCCTGGAGCGAATCGACCAGCATCGGCGACTTGTCCTTGCTGGTCTGGGTGAACTCGACGATCGTGCCCTGGCCGTCCGGGGTGGGCTTGAAGCGGTACTCCGCGTTCAGGTCCGCCATTTTGAAGTCGACCGAGCGCGACGTGATGCGCTTCTCGTCGGGGAAGAACTTCCACTCGTTGCGCAGGTTCTGCACCTTGAATCCGGGCGGCAGGACGTCGAGCTTGCCGACCAGGTCCACCACCTTGGTGTTGCCATCCTCGCTGACCAGCTCGGACTTGAGCACGTTGGCCGGCGCCAGCTCCTTCGCCCGCTCCGGTTGCGTCCATGCGTCATAGACTTTGTCGACCGGCGCATCGACGCGGCTGGTGATTTTCACCATCCAGGTGTCGCCCGTCTTCTCGATGCTCTCGGTGGTGATCTCTTTGATCGTGCTGGCCTTCTGGGTCGTGGACCCGCAGCCGCCGCACCCGGCGAACCCGAGCGCCAGCACGAACAGCAACACGGTGTGAACGCGCGTCATGGGCGGCTCTTAGCGGAACCGCCCCGCGCGGCACAAGGGGCGACTAGCGCCCCGCCCCGTCGCGTCCCGCCAGCACGCGCCCCACCGATCGCACGATCCGCATGGTGTCCACCCATGGCCGGTAGTGGCTGACGCGTTCCGCCACCGGCGGATAGTAGACCTCGACGGGCACACCGCGCACCGGCATGCCCGCGCGCGCGGCGCGCAGCAGGACTTCGGTCTCGAAGTCGTAGCGGGTGCCGCGCGTACCCAGCGCCAGCGTCGCCGTCACCGGGTAGACGCGGAAGCCGGATTGCGTGTCGGGCAGCGCGCGCCCCGCCACCCAGCGCATCAACCGGTCGGCCGCCCAGTTGCCGAACCGGGCCGACCGCTTGATTGCGAACCCTTCCTTCCGCCGTACGCCCACGACGATGGCCCCGGGAGTCTCCTCGGCCGCAGCCAGGAGCACCGGGATCTGATGCGGCAGGTGCTGCCCATCGGCATCGAGCGTAACGGCGCGCTCGACACCGGCCGCCGCCAGGTGGCTGAACGCCGTCAGCAGCGCGGCTCCCTTGCCCTGATTCACGGCATGGCGCAGGACCTCCGCACCCGCCGCCTCGGCGCGCGCCGCCGTGTCGTCGCGCGAGCCGTCGTCCACGACAACCACGGGCGCCAGCACCGGCAGGGTGCCGCGCACCACCGCCTCGATGCTGGCCGCCGCCTGGTAGGCCGGCACGACGGCCACGGTCCGCGGCGCCCTCACGCTTCCGCCGGCGCCGGCGGCGTCCCCAGCCAGTCCCGGGCGCCGATGCGCACGTAGGTCGCCACGCGGCGGAGATAGCGCGGCTCGCGCGCCAGCGTGCGCGCCAGCCCCCAGAGCACGTCGGGCCGCGTGTAGAAGGTGCGGTAGGCCCGCCGGAACCAGCGTTCCAGGATCTCGCGCGTGAGCCCGTGCGGCACGAAGAGCCACTGCATCGCGTTCATCCGCTCCCACTCCTCCTCGAAGCGCCCGTACTCGCCGATCGTCGCGTAGGCGGGCGTGCCGGGGTACGGGGTGAACTTGGTGATCTGCGCGAGGTCGAGCGGGGCCGTGCGCAGAAACGCGACCGTCTCGGCCAGACTCCGCTCGTCCTCCGTCGGATGCGCCATCATGAGGAGGCCCTTCACCCGGATGCCGGCCGCACGCGTCGCGCGCAGCGTCTCGAGCATGCGCGGCAGCTTCACCTCGTGCTTCACGACGTCGAGCACGCGTTGCGACCCCGACTCGATGCCGTAGGCGATCTGCCAGCAACCCGCCCGTCGCATGAGGCGCAGGGTCGGCGCGTCGAGCAGGTTGGGGTGGCTGTTGCAGCTCCAGGTGAACCGGAAGCCTTCGGTCAGGAAGCGGTCACACAGCTCGACCACGCGAGCCCGGTTGACCGTGAAGAGATCGTCGTAGAACAACACGTGCCGCACGCCGCGGTCGCTCAGGGCCCGGCACGACGCGATCACGTTGTCGACGCCGTGCAACCGTCCGCGGCGGCCGGAGGTGGAGCGATCGCAGAAGGTGCACGAGAACGGGCACCCCCGCGACGTCACCAGGCTCGCCACCGGCGTCTGGCGGTAGTTGAACACGTTCGGCTGGAAGCGGAGCGGAAACTCGGGCAGCAGGTCCCAGGCGGGGAGCGGCAGGCGATCGAGCTCGTCGCCCTCCAGGTATGGCGCACGCGGATTCACGCGCACGCCACCCGCCGTGCGCCACGCCAGCCCAGGCACGTCGGACGGGTCGCCGCCGGCCGCGAGGCGATCGATCAACGCCAGATAGCTCCGTTCCCCCTCGCCGGCGATCGCGAAATCGAAGCCCGGGTTGGCATCGAGCGTACGCGCCGGCACCGCGCTCGCGTGCGGGCCGCCGACCGTGACGATGGCGTGTGGCAGGCGTTCCTTCAGGAGCGCGGCGATACGCCCGGCGTTGGCGATCGACACCGTGGTGGCGGAGATGCCGACGTGGTCCGGCGCGTACGCCGCCACGGCATCCGCCACCGCGGCGACCGCCGTACCGGAGCGCTTGCCGTCGACCAGGTGGACCCGATGGCCGGCGGCTCGCGCCACCGCCGCCAGGGTGAGGGTGCCGACCCCCGGCATCTCCTCCTCGCCCTCCCGCACCCGATCCATTCGCCGGTCCCAACAGACGTACGGCGGCTCGACGAAGACGATCGTCCGGGGGCGCACGCCGGAGGCATAGCCCAACGGCGCGGTTTGAACCAGGCTGGGGCCTTTGCTAGCGGCTCTGTCCATGTCGCCGTCCGGACCGACGCCGTCGCTCGACGTCGCGATCGTCGGCGGGGGACCCGCCGGATCCGTGGCGGCAGCAGTGTTGGCCGGGGCCGGACTCCGCGTCGCGGTGCTCGAGCGGGAGCGCTTCCCGCGCTACCACATCGGCGAGTCCCTGCTCTCGGCCACCATGCCCATCCTGGAGGCCATCGGCGCCCTGCCCCGCATCGAGGCGCACGGCTTTCTGCGCAAGCCGGGCGGCACGTTCCAGTGGGGACGGCAGGCCGAGCCCTGGAGCTTCTGGTTCCGCGAGGACCCGGGCGGCCGGCCGCATGCCTTCCAGGTCGTGCGCGCCGAGTTCGACCAGTTGCTGCTCGAGAACGCGCGCGACCGCGGCGCCGAGGTGCATGAGGAGCACGCGGTCGAGACGGTCGACGACGACGGCCCGACGCCCGTCGTCCGCGGGGTCGACGCGGGCGGTCGCGCATTCACGCTGCGGCCCCGCTTCCTGATCGACGCCAGTGGCCAGCGGGCGCTGATCGGACGCCGCCACGGACTCCGCCGGTTCAACGATTTCTTCAAGAACCTGGCGATCTTCGGCTACTGGCGCGACGCCGAGCGGCTGCCGGGCGAACTCGCGAACCACATCCTGTCGGCCGCGTTCGACGACGGCTGGTTCTGGTACATCCCCCTGCACGACGGCACCATGAGCGTAGGCGCCGTGGTCGACGTCCGGCGATGGCGCACGCTCGCCGAGGCCAGCCCGGAGGAGACCTACCGCGCGCTCGTGGCCCGCTGCCCCGCCATGCGCACCCGCCTCGCGGGCGCAACGCTCGTCTCCCCGGTCCGCATCATCCGGGACTACTCGTACGACTCCACCGCGTTCACCGGGCGCGGCTGGCTGTTGGCCGGTGACGCCGCGTGCTTCGTCGACCCCGTCTTCTCCACCGGCGTGCACCTGGCCTCGCTAGCCGGGCTGCTCGCGGCGCGTGCCGTGACCACGGTCATCCGGGACGGCGCGCCGCCCGAGGAGTCGCTCGCCGCCTACGAAGCCGGGTACCGCGGCGCCTTCGACCGCTACCTCCGCTTTCTCTACTTTTTCTACGACCACAACACGGACACCGATTCCTACTTCTGGACCGCGCGCCGGCTCTTGACGCACACGCCCGCCAGGCTCGACGCGCGCACGGCGTTCGTCCGCCTCATGTCGGGCGGCAGCGACTGGGACGCGCTTCCCGGGGTGGTGGCCCAGGCCCAGACGCGCTGGGACGCCGCCGCCCGCCGCGGTCGGGTCGCCGTCGCCCCGGACGGCGACATGCTCCGGGTACGCACCACGACACGGCTGATCGACGACTAGGGGCGCGGCAGTGCGGGTGCTCCTCATTTCGGCCAACCAGGAACGCAGTCCCGATCCGGTGGCCCCGATCGGCCTGTGTTACGTCGCCACCGCCACCGCCGACGCAGGCCACGAGGTCGCGCTGCTCGACCTCTGCTTCCGATCCGACGTCGAGCCGGCCGTCGCCGACGCGGTGGGAGCGCTCCGTCCGGAGGTGATCGGCCTGTCGCTCCGAAACGTCGACAACTGCGCCTATCCGGACACCGTGTCGTACCTGCCCCACTACCGGCGCGTGGCGCAGGCATGCCGGGCGACAACCGCCGCCCCGATCGTCCTGGGCGGCTCCGCCTTCACGACGATGCCCGCGTACTACCTTCCGGCGCTCGACGTGCCCTTCGGTGTCGTCGGCGAGGGCGAGGGCACCTTCCCCGCCCTCCTCGCGCGGCTCGCCGCCCGCGCTCCCACCGAGGACCTGCCCGGGCTCGCCTGGCGGGACGGCGCGCAGGTCCGGGTCAACCCCGCGGCCTGGCTCCCCGACGTCGACGCGGTCCGCGCGGACCGCCGATGGATGGACGTGCGCGCGTACTACGAGCGCGGCGGGATGGCGAACGTGCAGACGAAACGCGGCTGTCACTACAAATGCACGTACTGCGCCTACCCTGTCATCGAGGGCCGCGGCATGCGCACCCGCGATCCCGCGCTCGTGGCAGCGGAGGTCCAGGGCCTGGTCGAGACGCACGGCGTGCGCCAGTTCTTCATCGTCGACAGCGTGTTCAACGCGCCCCGCGGCTACGCCGAGCGGGTGGCGGAGGCGTTGCGCCCGCTGGGCCGGCAGATCCGCTGGTCGTGCTTCGTGAGCCCCGCCAACTTCACGCCCGAGCTGGCGGACCTCTTCCTCGCGGCGGGATGTCAGTCGGTCGACTTCGGGACCGACGCCGCATCGCCCGCGACCCTGCGCGGCTTCCGCAAGAGCTTCACCGTGGACGACATCCTGGCCGCGTCGGCTCTCTGCCGCGAGCGCCGGCTCCCGTTCTGCCACAGTCTGGTCTTCGGCGGCGACGGGGAGACCTGGGAGACGGTCGCGGAGACCATCGCGGTGATGGACGCCGCCCGACCGACCGCGGTGAACGCCATGTGCGGCGTGCGCGTCTATCCCGAGACGCCTTTTGCCGCGACGCTGCTCGCCCGCGGCGACGTGCCGTCCGTCGACGCGCTCTACGAGCCCTGGTTCTTCTTCGCGCCCGGAGTGCGCGACGGCCTCGCGGAGGTCGTGGCCGCGGCGGCGCGCGAGCGTGGCAACTGGCTGCTGCCGGGCCACCGCGTGAACGACGAGGAACAGCTCTTCGCGACGTTGCGGGGTCGCGGCATCAAGGGCGACCTGTGGCGGTACGTCACGCGCCTCGGTCTCGGCCGCTCGCTGGCGGCCGGCTGAGGTCGCGCGGCTTTGCATTCGCCAGCGCTTCGCGGAATACCGTCGAGCCATGTTCCTGAGTCCGGCTGAGGCCGCCGCCGTGCGGGAGCGCTTCGGCACCCCCTGCTACGTCTACGATCGCGCGCGCCTCGAGGCCGCGGCGCGCACCGCGCTCGCCTTCCCCGCCCCGTTCGGCTTCACGCTCCGCTACGCCATGAAAGCGAACCCATGCCGGGCCGTGCTGCGGGTGTTCGACGGTCTGGGCCTGCACTTCGACGCCTCGAGCGACCACGAGGCGGCGCGCGCGCTCGACTGGGCCGGCATCGCGCCCGAGAAGATCCAGCTCACGTCGCAGATGCCGTCCCGGCAGCTCGAGCGCCTGATCGCCCAGGGCGTGCGGTACAACGCCTGCTCGCTCCACCAGCTCGATCGCTTCGGCGCCGCGTGCCCCGGCGGGATGGTGTCGATCCGCGTCAACCCGGGTCTCGGCAGCGGTTCGACCAACCGGACCAACACCGGTGGCCCGGGATCGAGCTTCGGGATCTGGCACGAGCGCCTGGACGAGGCGCTCGCGCTCGCGGCGCGCCACGGCGTCACCATCGCCCAGCTCCACACGCACATCGGGTCCGGCTCCGACCCGGCCGTGTGGAAGCGCGTCGCCCGGCTGAGCCTCGAGATCGCAGTGCGGCTGCCGGACGTGACCACCGTCAACCTGGGCGGAGGCTTCAAGGTCGCGCGCGTCCCCGGGGAACACGCGGCGGACCTGGCCGACATCGGCCGGCACGTGCGCCAGGAGCTGCTCGAGTTCCGCGACCGCACGGGGCGCGCGCTGCACCTGGAGCTCGAACCCGGCACCTTCCTGGTCGCGAACGCCGGCTGTGTGGTCGCCAGCTGCGTCGACGTGGTCGACACCGGCGGCGAGGGCTATCGCTTCGCGAAGCTCGACACCGGCATGACGGAGATCACCCGCCCCTCGCTCTACGGCGCACAACACCCGATCGACGTCCTTGCCGAGCGCGCGGCGGCACCGGTGGTATTCGTCGGCCCCTGCTGCGAATCGGGCGACATCCTGACCCCGGCGCCCGGCGATCCCGAGGCGCTGGCGCCGAGGCTCATGCCGGTGCCGGCGATCGGCGACCTCGTGGTGATCGGCGGCGCGGGCGCCTACTGCGCCGCCATGTCGACGATCAACTACAACTCCTACCCGCAGGCGCCCGAGGTGCTGCGCGATCTGGACGGCAGCCTGCGCCTCGTCCGGCGCCGGCAGACGCTCGAACAGGTCTGGGCCAACGAGGTCGTCGACGCCTGAGCAGCCGCCGCCCGCCGGCTCGCCCTTCCGCGACCGGCACCACACGCCGGCGGGCCTGTCGGCCACGGTCGACCCGGCGCGGGCCCGCACGCTCTGCGCAGGCCACTTTCCCGGCGAGCCCCTCGTGCCGGGTGCCCAGCTGGTGGCCCTGATGGCCGCTCTCGGCGCCGAACTGGCCGGGCCCGGCGTCCGGCTCGCCGGTGTGGAACGGGCCACGTTCCGGCGCCGCGTGACGCCGGATGCGGCGATCGCAGTCGCCGTGCGCCGCGACGGCGAGGTCGTGCGGGGCGTCGTCGAGCACGGCGGCTGCTTGGCCGCGTCGGCGGTGCTGCGGTACGGGCCGCCGGCATGACGGCGCTGCTGCCCGCGGCATTCCTGCGGCATCGCCGTCCGGCACTCCTGCTCGGGCCGGTCGTCACCCATGGCGACGCGCACCTCCTGTGCCGCGGCGTCGACGCCGGGCGGTGGCCGTGGCCGCGGCTGCTCGAAGGGAGCGCCCAGGCCGCCGGCTTCCTCGCCGGCCTGCAGGCGAACGGCCCCGGGGCCGGCGCGGTGATCGCCGAGTTCCGCGATGTGGTCATCGCCGCGACGGGGCATCGCGGCGCGGTGCGCTTCGCCGCCCGGCTCGAGCGCCGGCTGGCGCAGTTCTGGCGCTGCCGCTGCGAAGCGCGGACCGCGCGCGGCACGCTGCTCCTCGCGGTGCGCGTTACGGTGGCGCGCGGCGGAGACGGTCCGTGAGCGACCCGCACGTGGACGTGCCGGCGCCGGACCCTGTCGCCTACGCCCTGCTGGCGGACGCGGGCTTCGGTCCGGACCCCTTCAACCCCGCACAGCACCGTAGCTGCATGCTGGTGGAGCGCTACGCCCTCGAGGTCACCCTCGCGGTGTGTGCGGACCTGGGCGTGCTCGACCGGCTCGACATCCCGCGCACCATCCCCGCCCTCCTGGAGGCCTGCCACCTCGTGCCCGCATTCGCCCGGCCGCTCGCGTGGCTCCTCGCGCGCCTCGAGCTGGCGGGCCACGTGGCACGCACCGGCGAGTATGTTCTCCGCACGGGATCGGCGCCCGCGCCGGCGCGATCCGCCGTCCGCGCCGCGGGACTGGCCGCCGACCCCGCCTATGCGCCGGCGTACGATCTGCTCGACGTCGCCGCGGAGCTGTATCCGCGCGTCGCACGTGGCGAAGTCCGGGCCGAGCGCGCGCTGTTCCTCCGGGTGGGCCTCTGGGTGGCCTACTTCAGCAACGACAACGCCTACTACGCGCTCAACAACGTGGTGGCGGCGCGCGCCGCGGCGGCGCGGTTCCCGGGCGGCCGCATCCTCGAGGTCGGCACCGGGCTCGGCAGCGCGACCGCGGCGCTGGCCGACGCGCTGCGTGCCGCCGGCCGGCGCGATACCGTCACGCAGTACCGCGCCACGGAGCCCGTGCCCTTTTTCCGCCGTCGCGCCGAGCGCGCACTGGCCGGCACCTGGCCCCCGGACCGCCTCGTGCTCGACGACCTCGACATCGATCGACCATGGGCCGCGCAGGGAGTCGTCCCGGGCTCGTGCGGACTGGTCTGGGGCGTCAACGTGTTCCACCTGGCGCGCCGGCTGGATGACGTCCTGGCGCAGGCGCGCCAGGCGCTCGCCCCCGGCGGCTGGCTCGTGGTCGGCGAGGGCGTGCGGCCGACCCCCGGCGAGCCGGTCGGCGCCGAGCTGCCCTTCCAGCTGCTGGAGAGCTTCCACGACATCGTGCTCGATCCGGTCACCCGTCCGACCGCCGGCTTCCTCACCGCCGACTGTTGGCAGGCCGCGCTTCGCCGCGCCGGCTTCACGCCGCTCGAGGTGGTGCCAGACCTGGGGCGACTGCGACCCCACTACCCGGGATTCCTCGGGGCAGCCTTCTGCGGCCGTCGCCCGTGACCGCTCAGCCGCGCGGCGTACGCGCCAGCCGGAGCCCGAGATAGACGATCCCCGGCACGGTGCACACGAGTTCCCGCAGCCGCACCGCCAACCCCACCGCCAAGCCGACGTCGGCCGGGTAGCCGAGCACCGAGAACAGCCAGGCCTGCCCGCCCTCGAGCACCCCGATACCCGCCGGCACGGGCATCGAGTGCGCCGCCCCGGCCGCGAACATCGCCGCCACCACCGGCACCGGCCCGGAGGGCAGGCCGAACGCGCGCAACAACAGCCAGTACTCGAGGATCACGACCACGTTCGCCCCGAATCCGATCCCGAATGCCGCGACCAAACGGCGCGGCTGCCCGACCAGCGTGGCGAGCGCGCGTTCGGCCGCGGCGAGCGTGCCCAGGTTGTTGCGCACCAGCGCGAACCGGGCGAGCCCGGCGCCGCGCGCCACGTCGGTCAGGAGCCCGCGCCCGTGGCGGAGACGGCGCGCCGTGAGGGCAATGCCGGCCACCAGACCGAGCCCGGCCACCGCCGCCGTCACCTGGGCCCCGCGGAGCGCCGGGACGCCCTGCTGCGCCAGCACGGTGCCGTAGACGGCGGCGAACATGGCGCTGGCCCCGATCTCGAGCGTGCGGTCGGCCGCCACGCTGGCGATGGCGTCCGAGGCCGCCACGCCTCGCTGCGCGAGGAGCCAGGCCCGCAGTGGCTCGCCGCCCAGCCGCGCGCTCGGGATCAGCGCCGAGAGACTGTGGCCCGCCGCGCGCGCGGCGGTGAGCGGCGCGAACCCGGGCCGCACGCCCAGTCCGACGAGGAGCACCCGCCAGCGCCAGGCGAAGACCACGAAACCCGCCGCCGTGGCGGCCGCGAAGGTGGCCAGACGAGGGCCCGAGGGCGAAGCCGCGAGCAACGCCAGCGCTGCGGCGCCATGGCGCCAGAGCATCCAGGCGAGCGCGACGGTCGCGATCGCCAGGTTGGTGCCGA
The DNA here is from genome assembly GCA_963851365.1 of uncultured delta proteobacterium. GTDB lineage: Bacteria > Desulfobacterota > Binatia > DP-6 > DP-6 > CAVQLX01. The sequence goes on from CAWKPA010000011.1 coordinate 98,278, forward strand.
GAATGACGGCGGCCCGCACTCAGGCCGCGCCGGCAGGCTCGAAACAATCGATGGTGGCGCCCGCCGCGAGGTACTCGCCGAGGATCGCCTCGATAGGCCGGTGATCGAGCACCTCGAACTGACTCGCCGCGAGCTCGAATCGCGCCCCGGTCGCCGTGTACGGCGCGACCCCCGGCGACCCCGGCGTGAGCACGCCGATCACCGGCGCCAACCGGCGCTGGATGGCGACCGGCTCCCGGGTGGACACCACCACCTTCGCCGCCGGCGCGCCGAGGCTCAGCACGGCCACCAGCCGGCACAGCGTGTCGTCGTCCACCCCGGCCGGACGCGGGGCGCCCGTCGCCCGGCGCAGGCGAGGCACGCTCAGGTAGACCTCCATGCCACGGCGCTCGAGGTGCCGCACATGCGCCAGCACGGCCAGCAGCTCCCAACCCAGGTCGGGATTGAGCCCGACCAACACGCCGGGATTCGCCACCCGGAAGCCGGCATCGGCCGCCCGGTCGAAATTCTCGAGCCGGCGCCGATAGTCGGCGCGCGGATTGTCCCGGCGGGTTCCCATGAAGCGCCGGTAGACCACGGGCTGGTAGGATTCCTGGAACGTGCACATCGTGACCCGGGGAACGAGACGGCCGTCGGATCCCCTCGCCACTCCGTCGAGCAGGCGCGGGTACTCCGGCCCGTCCAGCGCGCCGATGTTCACCAGGACGTGGCGATACCCGAGGTCCAACGCCGTACGCAGCGCGGCGGCGGCGCGGTCGATCATCGCCGCACGGCGCGCACCGTGACGGTACTCGCCCGTGAGCAGCGCGACCGCGCGCAACCCTCGCCGGTGCAACAGCGCGAGCTGTGCGGCGACGGTCGCCGCGTCCGCCGTCTCGCGGAGCAGCGCGGTGTTGGGCCGTCGCATGCCGCACATGCGACACTCCGCGTCGCATTCGTTGGTGAGATAGAGGGGGGAGAAGGTTTCGAGCCGGATACCGCCGGCGGACCGCGTCGCGCACGCCAGCGCAAGCATGGTGTCCGTGGACACGTCACCGGACAGGAACAGCGTCGCCAGGTCCGTATCGTCGAGGGCGGCACCCTGCCGCACGGCATCGACCAGGGACGAGCCGTGTCCCGCATCTGCCCGCGTCGCGGCGAGCGCGCGGGCGGCCCCGACGCCGTCGAGGTCCAGCCGGAATGCCTCCATACCCGGCCGGTGTCCTATCATCGTGTCGGCGCCCGCTCCACCGCACGCAGATCGCGACGCAACTGCCGCGCGCGGCGCAGCCGGCGCCACATGCGTCCGACCATGCGACCTCCCTGCGCCATTGAGGGTCGCGGCCATTCGATCATCCCCTCGACGACGGTGAGGATGCGCCTGCCGCTCCCCGTCCAGTCGCTCAGCACCACCGGCTTGTAGACGCGCGGGCTGCGGCACAGCATCTCGACGTCCAGCAGGTCGCCCCGTGCCACCGTCTCGATCTCGACGGGGAGATCGCCGAGGCCCGCCCGCAACACCGGGAGGGGATCGCCCCCGCCCTGGCTCGGATCCGCCTCGATCCGCACCAGCAGCCGATCGGGGAGCGCCACCACGAAGAACACGCCGCTGTCGAGCGCGTCCGCGGCGCCGGCCGCGGCCTCGAGCACGGCGTGCGCGTGGAGCGTGCGTCCAGCCACCCGGACGTCCTCGGCCGCACGGCCGAGGACCACGATTGCCGGGCGCGGATCACCGCACGGGCACGGGCCGAGCCGGCGCACCACATCGCCGGTGTCGAAGCGCACCAGCGGGCTGCCTTCGACGCCCAGGGTGGTCACGAGCAGCAGGCCCTCCTCGCCGGGTCCGACCGGGGCACCCGTGACCGGGTGGACGATCTCGCAGAACGCCAGCTCGGGTTCGAGATGGAGGGTACCGCGGCCGCACGACGTGCCGAGCAGCATGGTTTCGGTCGAGCCGTAGAGCTCGAGCACCCGTGCGCCCCAGGTGCGGGTCAGCCGGCGCTGCAGCGCCGGCGGCAGCGACGAGCCGCCCAGGAAGAGCGTGTCGACGGCGAGGTCCCGCGCGGGATCGAGCCCGCGCAGCCGGGCGATCTCGCCCAGGACGACCGGCTCGAGCGGCATCCCCGCCAACACGTGCGCACCAGTGCGCTGGGCCAGCTCGAGGGCGCGCGGGAACGGGACGTCCCAATTGATGTTGCCCGCCGGGATCGCCACCCCGCCCCCCTGCTGTGCGATCAGCTGGATCAAATGGGCCGGCGCCGCCATGAAGGGGAAGCGGTTGAGCAAGACCCGGCCGGGGGCGAACACGTCCGGATGCCGGGCCTGCAACGCGCGGGCGGCGCGCGCCAGGTCGCCGGCGGTGAGCCACGTGCCGGTGGGCGCCCCGCCGCTGGTTCCCGACGACTCGCCGTAGTGCGACACGCGCGCGAGCGGCACGGCGCGCGTGCCGTGCACGCCGGCGTCCTGCAGGTCGGCGCGCGTCGTCCGCGGCAGCGCTCGCAGGTCGTCGACCGTCCGGAGTCGGATGCCGGCCAGTCGGTCGGCGTAGAGCGCACTGCCCCGCGCGCGGGCGACGGTGGCTTCGAGCGCCGTCAGGACGGCGTCCGGGGAATCCGGCGATGCGGCGGGACCGGAGGACACTGCGCGGCAGGGTTCGCCGAACCGTGCTGCGAGTCAAGGCCGCGCATTGACACCCGCCCGTGCCCCCACCATCATCCGCCCGGCCCGGCATGCGTATCCATCTGATCTCGCCGACGCACTACCTCCGCGACGGCTCGCTACACACGACGACGCGCTACTGGACCAGCGGCACCACCCTCCCGTACCTGAAAGCGCTCACGCCGCCGGATCACGACGTCCAGTTCACCGACGAGCTCATGCAGCCGCTCGACGTCGCCCGCATCGAGCGCGAGGCCGACGTCGTCGGGCTCACCGCCATGGGGCCGCAGATCCGCCGCGCGTACGATCTGGCGGATCACTTCCGCGCCCGCGGCACACGAGTCGTGCTGGGCGGCACCTGGGTGAGCCTCGTGCCCGAGGCGTCGCTGGCGCACGCCGACGCCGTGGTGGCCGGCGAAGCCGAATACGTCTGGCCGCAGGTGCTGGCCGATCTGGAGGCCGGTCGTTCCCAGGGCATCTACCGCGCCGAGCGCTGGCACGACCTCCGCAACCTCCCGGCGATCGACCACTGGACGCTGCCGCTCTTGAAGCCCGACGCCTTCCGTTCGAGCTGGCTCTACCGGATGTACTTCTTCTGGCCGATCTTCTTCTCGCGAGGCTGTCCGCACCCCTGCGATTACTGCGCCGTCCAGACCTACTACCGGCGCAGCTACCGCACCCGCCCGGTCGAGGAGTTCATCGACGAGGTCCGCCGCATGGGGGCGTTCGGCGCGCGTCGCTTGCTCCTCATGGACGACAACCCCTTCGCCCATCCCGAGGAAGGCAAGGCCATGTTGCGCGCGCTGGTGCCGGAACGCGTGCAGTGGGTCAGCCAGGCCACGATCAACGTCGCACGCGACCCGGAACTGCTCGACCTGGTGGCGCGGTCGGGCGCGCGCGTGCTGTCCATCGGCTTCGAGAGTCTCGGCGAGGAGAGCCTCGCGTCGGTGTCGAAGCAGTTCAACCGCCCGAGCCGCTTCAAGGAGGACATCGCCAAGCTGCGGGCACGCGGCATCCAGGTGATCGCGCTCCTGATGGTCGGCCTCGACGGCGACACGCTCGAGACCTTCCCCGCCATGCTGCGGTGGCTCGACGAGAACAAGATCAGCTTCTTGAAGCTCTTCACTCCCGCCCCCTACCCCGGCACCAGGTTCCACGCCGACATGGCCGCCGCCGGCCGGCTGCTGAGCGACGATTGGGGCCGCTACGACTACGGCAGCCCCACGGTGCGCCCGCGGAACATGACGCCGGAGCAGATGGTCGACGGCTTCAAGTACGTCTACTCGGGGTTCTACTCGGTACGCAGCATGCTCCGCCGCTTCGTACCACCGCCGCGGCGCAACCTGCTCGAGTCGATGGCGATGCTGGTCGCAAACGCCAAGGTGCACGGCTACCTGCGCCGGAGCCCCGAAGCCTGGGGCACGATCTCCTGATCGCCGGCCGGCAGGCCGGCCGCGACCGCCGGCTCGGGCGGCCAGACCTCTTCGAACATGAGCCACTGCGCCGGCCGTTCGAGCACGACCCGTTCGTAGAGTGCCACCGTGGCCGCCAGGGCGGCGACGTCGTCGGCCGGCGTGCGCGGGTCGAACCGTCCCGCGACGCGCAGCTCGTAGCGCCGGATACCCCGGCGGATCGCGAACACCGGCACGATGGGCGCCCGCGCCACCCGTGCCACGGCGAACGGCCCCAGCTGAAACCGGGCCCGGCGCCCGCAAAACGCCACCTCGTGGCTGCCGCGCTTCGGGCCCCACGGCTCGATCTGCATGCCGACGATCTCGTGGCGTCGCAGCGCGTGCAACACGGCCAGCCCCGCGAACAACGACCGGTCCGAGTAGAGCACGGTGAAGCCATGCCGCGTGCGCATGCGGTGCAGGAAGTCATGCACCGTCGGGTTCGCCTCGTGGGCGGTCACCATGTTGACCGGCCGGCCGAGCGCGGTCAGCACCCGGGCGCCGACTTCCCAGGAGCCGAAATGCCCGGTGAGGACCACGAGGCCGCGGCCCTCGGCGAGCGCCCCTTCGAACAACTCGCGCCCCGTGATGTCGATCTCGATCGGCCGCGGTCGCGGGCCCCACTGCTCCATACCCTCGGTGAGCGAGCGCGCCATCTCGGCGAACACGCGATAGGCGTCCCACCGCTCGCGGAGCCAGGGCCGTGCGCCCTGCACCTGTCGCTGGTTCCTGAGCACGGCGGCGCGATGGGCGCCGGCGATGCCGAACAGGATGGCGGCGATCGCAGGCGGCGACGCCCGCTTCCACCACTCCGGCCCGTAGACGCAGCCGAGTTCCGCGAACCGCCGCCAGGCGGCTCCGTCGAAGCGCAGCGACGCGCGCACGCGGGCCGTGTCCATTCGGGGCACCCTGGTACGCAACCACCTGGCGGACCGCAAGGGCCGCCGGCGCACCGTCCGTTGCATGCTGGGGACGCCCGGCATACACGCCGGGCATGGACGCCACCGCGACCCATTTCCGGACCTGCTCGCTCTGTGAGGCCACCTGCGGCCTCGCGATCACGACACGCGGCGAGGCGGTGGTGGGCATCCGGGGGGACGACGAGGACCCCTTCAGCCGCGGGTACCTGTGTCCGAAGGGTCCCGCGCTGAAGCACCTGCACGAGGACCCGGACCGCCTGCAGCATCCCATGCTCCGCCGCGGCAACGTCTGGGAGCGTATCGCGTGGGACGACGCCTTCGCCGAGATCGAGCGCCGACTGCCGCCGCTCATCCGCGAGCACGGGCGCGATGCCGTGGCCGTCTACCTCGGCAACCCGTCGGCGCACCTTCTGCCGCTCATGCTGTATCCGCGCGCGCTCCTGCGCGCGCTCGGCACGCGCAACGTGTATTCGGCGAGCACCGTGGACCAGATGCCGAAGCAGGTGAGTTGCGGGCTCATGTTCGGCACCGCGCTCTCGATCCCGGTCCCCGACCTCGATCGCACGTCGTTCCTGCTCATCCTCGGCGCCGATCCGGTGGTTTCGAACGGCAGCTTGATGACCGCTCCGGACGTCAAGGGCCGGTTGCGGGCGATTCGCACGCGCGGCGGCCGGATCGTGGTCGTCGACCCACGGCGGTCGCGCACGGCGGCCGAGGCGGACGCGCATCACTTCATCCGACCGGGGACCGATGCGCTCCTGCTGTTCGCCCTCGTGCACGAGCTGTTCGTCACCGGCCTCGTCCGACCGGGCCGGCTCGCGCAGCACGTCGCGGGACTGGACGAGGTCGAGCAGCTGGCGCGCGACTTCACTCCCGAGGCCGTGGCGGCGGTGTGCGGGATTCCCGCCGGCACGATCCGGGCCCTGGCGCGGAGCCTCGGGGAGGCCGAGTCGGCCGCGGTGTACGGCCGCGTGGGCACCTGCCAGCAGGAGTTCGGCACCACGGCGAGCTGGCTCGTCGACGTCCTCAACGTCGTCACCGGCAACCTCGATCGCCCGGGCGGCGCGATGTTCACCAAGGCGGCCGCGGGCGCCGCCAACACCCGCGGCGAGCCCGGACGGGGCAAGGGCGTGCGCTTCGGGCGCCGCGTGAGCCGCGTGCGGGGCGCCCCCGAGATCTTCGGCGAGCTGCCGGTGGGATGTCTGGCGGAGGAGATCGAGACGCCCGGCGCCGGGCAGGTCCGAGCGCTCGTCACCATCGCCGGCAATCCCGTGCTCAGTACGCCGAACGGCGCGCGACTGGCCCGCGCGTGCGCGGGGCTCGACTTCATGGTGAGCTTCGACATCTACCTGAACGAAACCACGCGCCACGCGCACCTGATCCTGCCGGGGCTGTCGCCGCTCGAGTCTCCGCACTACGACGTCGCGCTCTGGCAGCTCGCCGTCCGCAACTATGCCAAGTACTCGCCGCCGGTGTTCGCCCCGCCAGCCGACCGCCCGAGCGACTGGGAGGCCATCCTCCGCGTGACCGGCATCGTGATGGGCCAGGGCGCCGACGCCGACCCCGCGGCGCTCGACGACTTCATCGCGCTGCAGCAGCTCGAGAGCGCCGTCGCGGTGGCGGGCTCGCCCGTCGCCGGCCGGGAGCCCGCCACGCTTCTGGCCGCCCTCGGCGGTCGCCGCGGCCCGGAGCGGCTCCTCGACATCATGCTGCGCACCGGCCCCTACGGCGACGGCTTCGGCGCCACGCCGGACGGGCTGTCGCTCGACACCCTCGAACGCGAGATCCACGGCGTCGATCTCGGCCCGCTGGCGCCGCGGATTCCCGAGGTCCTGCGCACGCCATCGGGGATGATCGAGCTGGCGCCCGCGGACATCACTGGAGACGTTCCACGCCTGCGGGCTCGCCTGACCCGGCCGGACGGCGCCATGACACTCGTCGGCCGCCGCGACCTCCGCTCGAACAACTCCTGGATGCACAACATCCCGTCGCTCGTCCGCCCGCCGAACCGCTGCACCGTGCAGGTGCACCCGGCCGACGCCGCCCGGCTCGGGCTGGCGGACGGGGTACCGGCGCGGCTCAGCTCCCGGGTCGGGCGCATCGAGCTTCCGGTCGAGGTGACCGACGCCGTCATGCCGGGCGTGGTCAGCGTCCCCCACGGCTGGGGCCACGACGCCCCCGGAACCGCGCTCCGGGTGGCCGCGGCGCACGCCGGCGCCAACAGCAACCTGCTGGCCGACGAACTCGCGCTGGACCCGCTCTCGGGCAACGCCGTGCTGAATGGGATTCTGGTGACGCTCGAGCCCGCTGCTTGAGAGGACGCTCCGGCGACCGCCAGCCGGGCGCCGCGTTCCACCACTCGCCGCGGGGTGATACACTCTCACCTCGGCACGCACGGCCGGCAGTCCGCCGGACCGGTCAGCTCGCAGCTGCCCGACGTGCCACACACGTCGGCCGTGCAGGCGTTGCCGTCGTCGCACGCGGCCGCGTCGCACGGCAGACAGGTGGGCGGGGCGACGGCTGCAGGCCACAGACGCCGCCGATGCAGGTCTCGATCGTGCAGATGTCGCCGTCGGTGCAGTCCGCCGCCGTGTCGCAGGCGACCGTGCAGGTCGGGCTGGGCGCGTGCGCGCAGGCCCCGGCGGAGCAGGAATCCAGCGAGCAGGCGTCGCCGTCGTCGCAGTCGGACGCCGTCGTGCAGAGCGCGCAGCCCGGGATCGGCTCGTGGGCGCAGCCGCCGGCGCCGCCGCAGGTATCGGTGGTGCAGGCGTCGTGGTCGTCGCACAGGCTCGGGCCGTCGTCGATCCGACCATCACAGTCATTGTCGATGCCGTCGCACGCGTCGGAGCCCACGATGGCGCTCGCCGCGAGCGCGAGCGTGTTCGTCGCCCGACCCGATGCCGTGTTGACGAAATCGGCCGCGCCGCACGGGGCGCGGCGTCGGCGGTGATGGTCACGACCAGGCGGCGTCCCGCCGCCAGCGTCGGGCAGCGCACGAGCCGGGTTCGCCGACACCACTTCCCAGACGGCGGCGGGATCGTCCGATGCCCCCTCGACCCCGACGTTGCCGAGGAAGGCGGGGAACGGGATGTGCTCCACCACCACGCCGCTCGCGGGCGTCGCCCCTGGGTTCTGCACGTCGATCGTGTAGGTGATCGGCGTGGTCTGGTTCGGCAGCGCCACCGTCGGCGACACCTGCTTGGAGAACTGCAGCCCGGCCACCGGCTGGAACGGGCAATTGAGGAAGCTCTTGTTGAAGTTGTTCGGGTTGGTCGAGGTGGCCGGGAAGAAGAGCGCCCACGCCAGGTCACCCGGCGCCGCGACGACGCCCTTGGCGATCAACGTGGAGACCGGGAAGGCGAAGTCGACGAACCAGTCGGCGCCGCCGTCAGGTATCCGGCGACCGGATCGCGGGTGCCCGGCCGCCGTCGCCCCGCGCCGGGCCTGCGCATCGACACCAATCGCGCCATCTCGACCCGCTGCCCGAGAGTCAGCGGGGCAGCGCCAGGGTCAACCGACCTTCGGCGCACAGGCGGCCGTCCACCAGGGCGCGACCGCGCAGCAGCGTGGCGCCCTGGAAGTGACGAAGGACCTCCACCTCGATCCGGACGGTGTCGCCCACGCGCAGCGGCGCCAGCATCCGGAAGTCGTCGACTGCCGCAAGATATCCGGGCTGCGGAACGCGGTCGTCCTGGATCGCCGACAACAGCGCCCCTCCGCCCTGCGCCAGCGCCTCCAGCACGAACGCCGCCGGCAAGGAGCCGTCCGACGCCACGCACGGGTCCGCCGCCGCCACGTGCTTCGCGAACGCACCACGGCGCGCGTCGATCTCGAGCACCCGGTCGAGCAGGAGGAACGGTGCGCGGTGCGGCAACCGCGGGAACGGATCGGATTCGACGCTCACGGCGCTGCCTTTAGCGCGAGGGGACGACACACGCCACCCCGCGCAAAGCCGTCGACGAGCACCGCGCGGAGCGGCGCCTCCCGGGCGTGGCCGACGACCACATCGAGGCCGTTGTCCGCGGCGGCTTCGCCGCCTACCGTGGGCGGGACGATGCCGTAGTGGATCGAGAGCGCCGCCGCCGCCACCGCCAGCGCGCCCGCCGCGCCGAAGGCGCCGAACCCGCCGCGGGGCGCCGTGACCGGGACCGATCGGCCGGCCGTGCCGCGCCGGAGCGCATCCGCTTCGAACGCATCCAGGCGCGGGTCGCCGCTGGCGGCGGCAAAGACGCCATCGACGCCGGCCAGGATCGGCGCCAGGACGCGGGCCGTGGCGGCGCCGTCGCGCGGCCAGCCGTGAATCGGCGCCGGCACGCCAGCGCCGTCGTGCGGCGCCACGAGCGCGTAGACGCGCGCCCCGCGCCGCGCCGCGCGGGCGGGCGACTCGAGCAGCACCACCGCGCCCCCTTCGCCCAGTCCCGGCCCGTCCGCGGTGGGATCGAACGGTCGCGGCGCGCCGCTGGCGAGCGTGCGCGTCTCCGCTCGCAGCGCCACCAGTTCGCTCGCGAGCTCGTCGCTTCCACCCGCCAGGCAGACCTCGACGGCACCGTCCACCACCTGCCGCACTCCCCAGGCGATCGCCGCCTCGCCCGACGCCTCCTGCTCGGTCAGCATCGCCGAGGGGCCGGTCAGCCCCAACTCGATCGCCACGTAGCTCACGGGCGCGTTCATCACCAGGTTCGGGAACAACATCGGATGGCCGGCACCGCGTTCGAACAGACGGTCGAGGAACACGCCGGTCTCCTCCACGTTGCCGAGCGCCGAGCCGAGCGCGAGCCCGGTCCGTGCCGGATCGAGGTCGGCGGCGTCCAGTCCGGCGTCCGCCAGCGCTAGCCGCGCCGCCGCCAACGCGAGGAGCGACGTCCGGTCGATGCGACGGCCCGCCGGGCTCCGGACCCAGGCGCGGGCGTCGAGGTCCTCGATCTCGGCGACGAGCACACCGGGCGGCGTGCTGACCCGACGTCCGGGCGCGAAGCCGCACCTGCCCGATGCGAGGCCCGCCCAGAACCGGTCGGCGCCCGTGCCGAGCGCACTCACGACGCCGAGCCCGGTGACGGCGGCGACGCCGCTCACGCGCGCCCCAGCACCAGCGTCACGTTGTGCCCGCCGAAGCCGTAGGACGACGTGAGCGCGACGCCAACGGGCTGGCGTCGGCCAGGCAGGGGGACCAGGTCGAGGTCGCTCCAACCCGGGTCGGGCTCGCGCAGTGTGATCGTCGCCGGCAGAAGCGATTCGCGGAGCGCGAGTACCGTCACCACCGCCTCGAGCGCCCCCGCGGCTCCGAGGCAGTGTCCCAACTGCGCCTTCGTCGAGCTGACCGGCAGGCGCGTGAGCCGCGCGCCGAACACCTCGCGCAGCACGCGCAGCTCGGTGTCGTCGTTCTGGCGCGTCCCGGTGCCGTGCGCGTTGACGTAGTCGACGGCCTCCGGCGGCACGCTTGCGGCGGCGAGCGCGCCGCGCACCGCGGCCACCGCGCTCCGCCCCGCCGGATCCGGCGCCGTCACATGGTGGGCGTCACCGGTCGTCGCGTGGCCCAGGACGCGCGCCAGCACCGGTGCCCCGCGCGCACGCGCGTGCGCTTCGTCCTCGAGCACCACGACGGCAGCCGCTTCGCCCAACGTGAGCCCGGCGCGCTCGCGGTCGAACGGCCGGCAGCCCCGCGGGTCCATGGCCTGCAGCGCGTCGAAGCCGGCGAAGGTGACGCGGCAGAGCGCATCCACGCCCACCACCACCGCCACGGTCACCCGGCCCGCATCCACCAGGGCCGCGGCGTCGGCAAGGGCCAGCGCGCTCGAGGAGCACGCCGTCGAGTAGGTCGCGCGCGGACCCTGGAGGCCGAAGCTCTGCGACAGTACCGCCGCGCTGGTGGACAGCGGCGAGCCCAAGAGACGCGACAAGCGGTACGGGGCGCCGGGCCGCGCGCGCCGCCGGAGGTACTCGGTCTCGCTGTCGCCCATACCCCCGACCGTTGCACCCACGCAGAGCGCGGCGCCCAGGCGATCCCGCGCGTCGAGTCCCGCCTGGCGCAACGCCTCGTCGGCCGCTGCGAGCGCGAGGCGGTCCGGGCGCGACAGCCGCCGGCCGTCCGCGGGCGGCAGCAGGCTGCGGGCAGCCGCCACCGGCTCCACATCCGGCGCCTCGGCCGCGACGCGACAGCGGCCGGCATAGGCGAAGCGGGTGAGCGCTCCGACGCCCGGGCGGCCCGCCGCCAAGCCGGCGCGCAGCGCCGCCACGTCGACGCCGAGCGCCGTGACGGCGCCCAGCCCGGTCACCGCCGTCGCCGGCACCGCGCGCGGCCCTAGGCCGTCCCCTGCTCCGCGAGGACGAAGTCCACCAGCGCCTGCACCGACGCGAAGGCCCGCTTGCCAACCTCCTCATCGGGGATCGACACGCGGAAGCGGTCCTCCACCAATACCACCAGCTCGAGCGCGTCGATCGAGTCCAGCCCGAGCCCTTCCCCGAAGATCGGGGAATCGTCGGGAATATCCTCGGGCCGGCGATCGAGCCGCAACCCCGACACCAGCAACTCCCTCACCTCCGCCAGCACGGCCGCACGATCCATGTCGAGGGGCACCCCTAGTGCATCCCGAGCCCACCGTCCACATGGACCGTGGTGCCGGTCAGATAGGACGCCGCAGGCGAGGCGAGGAACACGATGACTGCCGCCACCTCGGCCGGGTCGGCGAATCGCCCCAGCGGGATCTGGCGGAGCAGCTCATCGCGCCGCGCCCGATCGGCGTCGGCCAGCAGCCGAGTCTCGACGAACCCCGGCGACACGGCGTTGACGGTGACGCCATAGCGCGCCACCTCGCGGGCCAGCGATTTGGTGAACGACACCAGGCCGCCCTTGGCGGCGGCGTACGCTGCGGCGCCTTCCTTGCCGAAGAACGCGGCAGGGGACACCACGTTGACGATGCGCCCCCAGCGCGCGCCGATCATGCCCCGCAACGCCGCCCGGCTGCACCGGAAGGCGCCGCCGAGGTCGACGTCCAGCACGCGCTGCCAGCCGGCGTCCGGCAGCAGCATCACGAGCCCGTCGTGCGTCACCGCGGCGTTGTTGACCAGTATGTCGGGTGCACCGCCCAGGGCGTCACGCACCTGGGTGAACAACCCCGTGACGGCGTCCGGATCGGCCACGTCCGCCTGCACCCCGTGCGCCGCGACACCGGTCGCGCGCAGCGCCGCCCAGGTCTCCTCGGCTTCGTCGCGATCCTCATCCCGCGACCAGTTGAAGGCCACGGCCGCGCCGGCTGTCGCACAGGCGAGCGCCGTGGCGCGGCCGATGCCTCGTGAGCCACCGGTGACCAGGACGCGCCGGCCCGCCAGGCCACTCATGATTCCCCTCCCGCCGCCATCACCAGCGCTACCGCATGTCCACTGGCACACAGCTGGAGCACGAGCCCCAGTCCCGTCGCGCGGGCGTCGGCCAGGGTCGCGACTACCGCCATTGGGCCACCCGCCGCCGCGCCGTCGCCACCGGTGCGGTGGATGGCGCCACCGAGGACCGGGCGCAAGACGCGCTCGGCCGCCGGCACCAGCGCAGCCGGGCCGACGAGCACCGTCAGTCCGATCGCCGACGCAGCGGCCCCCGCGTCGGCAAGCGCGCGCTCGGCCAGCCCGACCGCGGCCTCGGGCTCGCCGGGTGGCACGAAGCCGGCGGCGTATCCCGCGAGCCAACCATGGGGCGGCCCGGGCGGCGCTGCTTCGAGCACCAGCACGGCAGCGCCCTCGCGCAGTGCCGGATCCACTCCCGGCAGGCCGCCATCGCCCAGCCAGCGCGCGAGATCGGGTCCCTGCGCATCCACGCCACCCGCCACCATCACTTCAGCGCGCCCGTCCGCAACGAGGTCCATCGCATGTCCGATGGCGACCAGACCCGCCGCCGTGCCCGCCGTCACCGTGACGGCGGGCCCGCCCAGGCGAAACGCGATGCCGACCTCCCCGGCCGCGGCGTTGGACACGGTGCCGGCGAACAGCCGCGGGCTCGCCGTGCGCACGCCGTCGAGCACCAGGCGGCGTTGGTAGGCCGCATTGGTGAGGAAGCACCCGAAGGCGGTGCCGAGCGCGACGCCGAACGCGGGCCGCGGCGAGGCGTCGGGGTCGCCGAGTCGATCCGCGGCGACCAGGGCTTGCCCCGCCGCCGCCACCGCCAGCTGACTCAGGCGCTCCGCACGCTGTGCACGCTGGCGGACCACCGCCGGGAGCCGGTCGAGCGCGTCCGGCAGCGCACCGCCCGCGATCGTGGCAGTCGCCGTAATCGCCACCCGCCTCATGCGCTCCCGAAGAGCACGGCGGCGTTTGCGCCCGCGAAGCCGGACGAGGTGGAGAGCGCGACGGTTACGTCGCGCCGCCGCGGCGCGTGTCGCACCAGATCGAGGCCGACACATGCGGGGTCCGGTGTTTCCAGACCGGCCGTCGGCGGAATCGTCCCTCGCGCCATGGTCTCGACGCACAGCACGGCCTCGAGCGCGCCGGCAGCGCCAAGCGCGTGCCCGATCGCACCCTTGATCGAGTTCACCGGGACCGCCCGTTCGCCGAAGAGGGTGACGAGCGCCCGCGCTTCCATGGCGTCGTTGAACACGGTGCCCGTGCCATGCGCCGACACGAAGTCGACAGCCGATGCCGCAAGGCCAGCATGGGCCAACGCCGCACGAACCGCCCGCACGACGCCTGCGCCGTCCCGATCGGGCGCTGTCATATGGGCCGCATCCGCAGCCGCGCCCGTGCCCAGCACGCGCGCCCGCGGCGCCGCCCCACGGCGACGCGCATGGGCCGCATCCTCCAACACGAGGACCGCGGCGCCTTCGCCCAGCACCAGGCCGCGCCGATCCCGGTCGAAGGGCCGGGCGGCGTCGGCGGTGGCGCGCAGACAATTGAACCCCGTGACGACGAACCGGCACAGCAGATCTGTACCCCCGGCAAGTACGACATCGGCACGACCATGGCGGATCCAGTCTGCCGCCATGGCTACCGCCTGGGTTCCGGAGGCGCACGCCAGCTGCGTGGTCGCCACCGGCCCCCGCGCGCCGACCGCCACGGCGACCCGGGCCGCCGGTGCGAAGTACGGCACCCGGCCCAGGGCCAGGTGCGGCTCCTCTCCCCCCGCCGCGGTCAGCCAGGACTCGAAGATCTCCATGCCGCCCAGCGTGGTGCCGAGCACCACACCGAGCCGCTCGGCTGCGGCGTCGCGCGGCCGGAACCCGGCCGCCTCACACGCGGCGGCGGCCGCCCGCAAGGCGAACGCCCCCGCCCGGTCGGCGTCAGGGACGTCGCAGGGAACCTCTGCCGCCATGGCGGGGAGGAGATCGTCGGCACGGAAGCGGCGAATCGGCCCCACTGCGGAGTGACCCGCCACGAGCCCGTCCCAGAAGGGCCCGACCCCGGCGCCGAACGGCGAGACCACACCGCAACCCGTGACGACGACGCACGCCGGATTCTGCCGCACGTGCCGACCGTAGCCCACGGCCGGCACGTGTGCACGCGGCGACGCGCCGCCCGGGTCAGTTGCCGTAGTCGGAGTCGCCCGCGCCGTATTCGGCAGGGGGCGGGTCGTAGCCTGACGACGGCGTCTCGTAGCCCGTGGGTGGCGGCGCGTCGTAGCCCGACGCGGGTACCGCCTCGGGCTTCGGCGCTGGCGCCGTCAGCTCGGCGGGGGCACCCGCGAACGATACCCCCTCCTGGCCCTGGATCATATCGGGCGTCAGGAAGTAGTCGCCCCCGAGCGAGGGCTCCCAGATCTGCCGCGCCGTCGCACCATCACCGCCGGTGAGTCCGTACGCCAGCCCGCCGGTCACGCCGCCGATCCCGGCGTACGCCAACTTGGCCGGTACGTAGAGCAAGTTGCCCGCCACCGCGAGGGCGCCCCACCCCACCTGCGACCAGGTATCGCCGCCGCCGCCCGCGTCGTGCGCCTCTGGCGGCTCCATCGGCGCCAGCGCGGGCTGTTCGTAGCCGTATTGGGCTCGCGCGGCCGTTGGTGCCACGCACAACGCAGCCGCGACCGCGGCCATCGCCATCGTCCTGAACCTCCACCCCATCATCCCGATCCTCCTCAGGAGCCAGTGGCCCACTCCCCCCCTAGCCGAATCTCGGGCGGGACGCTACTCCGTCCGGACCACCGACTCCGCCGGCAGCAGGGCGAGCAGGTGGGCCAGCGCCCGCTCGACGTAGTCGGCATCCTTCGATTCCAGCGTCAGCTTCACCGCGTAGTCCGGGTGCCCCATCTTCGGATACGATCCCATGAGCAGTTCGGGGAACTGCGCCAGCGTGGCGTTCAGGTGCTCGGCGATGCTGCCCTCGCCTTCTCGCGTGTACACGCATCGCAGCACATAGGGCGTCGCGCGGAACCGGTCCTTCAGGGTCTCGAACTTCTGTTCGAAGAGCTGCGGAATGCCCGGAAGAATGTAGAAGTTCTCGCACTTGACGGTGGGGAAGCCGAGCCGCCCGTCCACCAGCAGCTCCGCCCCCTCTGGCACCTCGGACATCTTGAGACGCGCCTCGTTGACGTGCTCCCGATAGAACTCGCGCAGACGCCCTTCGATCGAGGGATGGCGGATCAGCCTCCTCCCGAGCCCGCGGGCGATGCCTTCCATGGTGACATCGTCATGGGTGGGCCCGACGCCGCCCGAGGTGAAGACGACCCCGAACCGCGGACGAAATTCGCGGACGGCCGCCGCGATCTCATCGAGGTCGTCGGGGATGGTGAGGATGCGCTGCAGCTCGACGCCAAGAGCACGCAGCTCCCGGGCGAGGAACGGCGTGTTGGTGTCCGTCACCTTGCCGGAAAGGATCTCGTTGCCGATGACGATGATCCCGGCGGTCAGGTCGCGCGCCATGCCCCGACTCTAGACCGAGATGGCGTCCTTCCGGAAGTCGCTTCGCCCGATCTTCACGTTGACGACGGCAGGCTTCCCCGCCCCGAGGGCGCGTTCGAGCGCCGGCCGGATCTGGTCCGGCGTTCGACCCACTCGCCGTGACCGCCCAACGCCTCGATCATCAGGTCGTAGCGGCTGTAGGAGAGCTTGCAAGCCGGCGTCCGGTCGGGGCCGTACATCTGCTCCTGACCGCGCAGAATCTGCATCCAGGCCGCGTCGTTCCCGATCACACCCACGATGTTGATCTTCTGGCGGATGCACGCCTCGAATTCCATCATGTTGAGCCCGAACGCGCCGTCGCCGTACATCACGATGACGTCGCTCTTGGGGCTGGCCAGCTTGGCCGCCATGGCGTACCCCGGCCCGGCGCCGAGCGTGCCGAGCGGGCCCGCGTCCAGCCACCGCCCGAAGCCGCGCGGCCGTAGCACGTTGGCCGCCGAGCCAACGAAGTCGCCTCCGTCGCCGATCAGGATGGTGTCGCGCGTGACCAGTTTGTCGACCTCGGCGCACACGCGCAGCGGATTGCACGGCGCCTCGTCCGACACCAGCTGGGGCTGCATCTTCGCCCACTTCTCGCCCTCGAGCGCCCGCAACTCCTTCAGCCACGCCGCCGACAGCGTGGGGGTCCAGCGCTCGGCGCGCGCACATGCGGTCAGCGCTTCCATCACCAGGCCCGTATCGCCGATGATGCCGACCTCGCAGCCCCGGTTCTTGCCGAGCTCTTTGCCGTCGAGATCGACGTGGATCAGCTTGGCCTCCGGGTTGATGTGCGAGCTCGCGCCCGTAGCCGATCCGGAAATCGAGCGGTGTGCCGAAGATCAAGACGACGTCGGCCTTCTTGAGCGCGTCCTTACGGGTCTGGAGAAACCAGTGCGGGTCGTCCGGATCGAGGCTGCCGCGCGCCTGGCCGTTGACGTAGACCGGCATGCCGAAGGCGCGCGACGAACTCCGGGTAGGCCTCGCGGCGCCGCGACCAGAACAGCTGGCTGCCCACCAGGCAGACCGGGCCGTTCCGCGCCGCGCAGCAGCTCGAAGGCGCGCTCGACGTACCGCGGATCGGCGCCGACGCCGGCCTCCGTGCGAGTATTGCGCCGACACGATCACGTCGTCGTCGTTCACCGTGTCGAACAGCAGATCGAGCGGCATCTCGAGGAAGACCGGCCCCGGCACGTTCGTGGTCGCAATGCGGAACGCCGTCGACACGTACTCGCCCAGCCGCCGCGCACTCGGCACCGACACCGCCCACTTGGTGATCGGCCGCATCAGGTCGACGTGGTTCATGTCCTGGAGGCCGCCCATGTCCTGGAAGGACTCGCGGCGCCTGGCCGCCGATGATCACCATCGGAATGTTGGCGCGCCACGCGGTGGCCACGCCGGTGACCGCGTCCGTGAGGCCCGGACCGGCCGTGACGATCGCGACGCCGGGCTGCCCGGTGACGCGCGCCCAGCCGTCGGCGGCGTGCGCGGCCGTCTGCTCGTGGCGCACGTCGACGACGCCGATGCCCTCGTCGAGACACCCGTCGTAGATCGACATGACGTGTCCCGCCGCAGAGCGTGAACACGTACGGTACGCCCTCCTGCTTGAGCGCGCGCGCAACGATCCGGCCTCCGTGCATCGGCATGACGTGGTCTCCTCGGTCGGGTGCGGCTCAGGCGCCGAACTCGATCTCTTTGATGTCGGGAATCTGCTCGCGCAGGTACGCGCCGAGCCGCTTCTTGAGGCGGGCCTCGATCTGCCGCACGCGCTCGCGCGTGATGCCGTACTCGTCGCCGATCTCCTGCAGCGTGATCGGCTCCTCGTCGCGCATCAACGCCTCCAGGCGTCGCTCGAAGATCACCAGGTCCTTCCCCGTCAGGGTCTTCTCGAAGTCCGCGCGCCTTCCGCCGGACGAGGCGGTGGAACTCCTCGTCCGCGACGGTCCTCGGCAGTCTGGGCGGCCCCCGGCAGAAAATCAAGCAGCGTGGCGTCGTCACTGCCGTCGAGCGGCGCGTTCACCGAGAGGTCGCGCGCCGCGAGACGCTGCTCCATCTCGACGACCTCCTTCTCCTTCACGCCGAGCCGCTGCGCGATCAGCCGTGGCTCCGCGCTGAAGCCCTCGCGCTCGAGGCGCTCGCGTTCCTTCTGCAGATTGAAGAACAGCTTGCGCTGCGCCTGCGTGGTGCCGACCTTCACCATGCGCCAGTTGTTCATGATGTAGCGGATGATGTAGGCGCGCATCCACCAGACGGCGTACGACGGGAAGCGCACGCCGCGATACGGGTCGAAGTTCTTGATCGCCTCGAGGAGGCCGATGTTCCCCTCCTGGACCAGGTCGAGCAGGTTGTGCACCGCGCGCTGGTACTCGCGCGCGATCAGCACCACGAGCCGTAGGTTGGAGGTGACGAGCTTGACTGCTGCCGCCCGGTCCTGGTGCTCGTGCCACCGGACCGCCAGGACATGCTCGTCCTCCCGCGACAGCACCGGGATACGGCGGATCTCGGAGAGATACCGCTGCAGCGTGTCCGCGGTCGGGACGGGAAGCGTGGGAACCTCCGGCTCTTCGGGCACGGCGCCGACCGTCTCCTCCCCTCCAGCCTCGCCGGGCGTGGGGAACACCGCATCGGGCTTGGCCACCTCGGCGGATTCGACCGGCTCGGGCCTCCGGGTGTCGCTGTGCTTCGCCACGGCGCCCTACAGACTCAGGTCGGCCCGCGGGTCGTCGCCGCGGTAGGCCCGCTCGAGGGCCGCCAACGCGTCCTGCAGCTCCTCCGGCGTCGCGGCCGTGGGCACCTGGACCATGAGCCGGACATAGAGATCGCCCGGTTCCCCGCCCTTCGGATCGGGCGCGCCCCGCCCGCGCAGTCGCATCCGCTGACCGCTCTGGCTGCCCGGCGGCACCTTCAGCTTCACCTCCCCGGTCAGGGTCGGCACCGTGATGGTGGCGCCACGAATGGCCTCGACGACGGTGACCGGGACGTCGAGGGTGAGGTCCTTCCCCTCGCGGTGGATGCGCGCGTGCGGGCGGACGCGCACCACGAAGTAGAGGTCGCCCGGCTTGCCCCCCTCCCCTCCGCCCCCGCCCTTGCCGGCGACGCGGACGCGCGAGCCGTCCCCGACACCCGCCGGGATCTTGACGCTCAGCTTCTCGGTGGTCTCGACGACGCCACTGCCGCCGCATGTCGCGCAGGGCCGGCGGCCCGCGCGCCCGGTGCCGCGGCAGATCCCGCAGGCCCCGGGGCGGCGCACCGTCACCGCGGTGCGGGTGCCGCGAAGCGCATCGAGAAGGTCGACCTCGATCGGATGCTCGATGTCCTGCCCCGCGCGTCGCGCCGGCTCCTCGCCGGCCGCGCCGCCGAACATCTCGTTCAGGATGTCCGCGAAGTTCCGCTCGTCGGCGCTCTGGCGACCACCGCCGCGCCGGCGACCGCGCGGCATCTCGAAGCCGAATTCGAAGCCCTCGGGCGCGGCGCCGCCGGCGCCCCGGCGGAACGAGAACCCATGGCCGCTGTCGGCCCATCGCTTGTATTCTCGCGCTCGCGCCGGGTCGAATCCGGCCTGCAGGCCCTCCATCCCGAACTCGTCGTAGAGCGCGCGCTTGGCGGTATCGGACAAGACGTCGTTCGCCAACGACAGGTCCTTGAACCGGTCCTCGGCCTGCTTGTCGCCCGGATTGAGATCGGGGTGGTACTTCCGAGCGAGCTTGCGGTACGCCTTGCGGATCTCGTCAGCCGAGGCACCCTTGGCGAGCCCGAGGATGGCGTATAGGTCCTTCTCTTTCGCCATCGTCGGTCGGGGGCGGACCGATCAGTCCGCGTAGTGCAGTCGCACCTTGGACCCTGCCACCTCGCGGAGCGCCGTGACCACTTCCTTGTTGTCGGACTCGACGAGCGGCCGCGCGCCCTTCAGGAGCTGCTTGGCGCGCCGGGCGCCCAGCAGAACCAGTTCGAAGCGGTTGGGCACTTGCTCGAGACAATCCTCGACGGTGATTCTTGCCATTCGCTCGTAGACGTAACCCAAACCGCCCCCGAAGGGAACCCTGTCCCCGGGGCCCGGCGTCAGGTCGAGCCGAACGGCGGGAACCCGGTGACGCCGAGTCCGGCGGTGAGCCCACCGTCCGCCACGATGGCGGCACCGGTGACGGCCGACGACTCGTCGCTGGCCAGGAACAACGCTACGTTGGCGATCTCCTCCGGGCGCAGGCAGCGACCGATGGCGTGCTCGGCGGCGAGTTGCGCTCGCGGTTTCGGGGCCAGCTGCCCCAGCATCTCGAGCAGCGGCGTCTCCACCGCCCCGGGGCAGATGCAGTTCGCCCGAATGTGACGCCGACCGTACTCGATCGCGACGGTCCGGGTCAGGTTGATCACGGCGGCCTTCGCCGTGGCATAGGGCGCCGCCATGATCTCGCCGAACAGCCCGTCGACCGACGACGTGGTGATGATCGACCCGCCGCCCCGCGCGAGCAGCGCCGGGATCGCGGCCCGCATGCCGTAGAACACCCCGGTCAGCGCCACCTGCATGCTGCGGTCCCAGACCTCGGGGGCGATCTCGTGCACGTACCCCCCGCCGGTCCAGACCGCGTTGTTGTGCATCACATCGAGCCCGCCGAACCGCTCGGCGGCGCACGCGACCGCAGCCTCGAGGTCGGCAAGGACCCCGACGTCGGTGCGGTGGAACGCGGCCTGGCCGCCGTCTGCCTCGATCGCCCCGACGACGCGCCGGCCGCCGTCGACGTCGATATCGGCACAGACCACCGCGGCCCCCTCGGCAGCGAACCGCCGCAGCGTCGCCTCGCCGATGCCCGATGCGCCGCCCGTCACGATCGCCACCTTGCCCGCCAATCGCCCCATGCCCCCGCATAGCCCATCCGGCCCGCGGGTGCGATGTCCGCAACGGACGTTCACCGCGCGCTTGACTTGCGCACGGTGGTGCCGCTAGCTGCGCCCCGGATGGGTCTCCTGTCGCGCATCCTCGGCACCCCCGGCGGGCGTCGCGACCTGGTCGACGATCTGCTGGAGGCCTACCGGGCGGAAGCCGAACACGCGGCGCACCTGCGCCACCACGCGGCGCGCGCGCGCTACCCTCAGGTGGCCGACGCGTACGAGCGACTGGCCCGGGCGGAGGACACGCATGCCGAGCGGCTGCGCGACCGGATCCTCGCGCTCGGCGGCGGCGTCCCGCCGGTGGCCCCGACGCCGCCCGTCGCGCACAACCAGTGGGCTCGGGCCGTGGCCGCGCGCCGCGAAGCGCAGCAGAAGCGGCGGCGGCTGGTCGAGCTGATCGCTCGCTGGGACCCCGAGCACGCCGACGACGTCGCGCTCCTCCGCCACATCGAGGCGGACGACTCCGCGTCTCTCGACGTCTACGAACGGATCGTCATGCGCGCCGATCCCCACGCGCTCGACTGACGCGTTCCCATGCCGTGGCTCGACGGGTTCGGCGGGAAGGTGGTCGTGGTGACGGGCGCGTCGAGCGGCATCGGACGGGCCACTGCCGTGGCGTTCGCGGCCACGGGCGCCCGGGTGGCCCTGCTGGCGCGCCGGCGCGACCGCCTCGAAGAGGTTGCGGCGACCTGCCGGGCGGAGGGGGGCGACGCACTCGTGGTCCCCGCCGATGTCGCCGTCCGCGAGCAGGTGGGCGCCGCCTTCGCGGCCATCGACGACGCCTTCGGCTGCCCGGACGTCGTCGTCAACAACGCCGGACTCCTCATTCCCGCCCCCGTCCAAGACATCGACCCGGCCGACTTCGAGCGTATGGTGCGGGTCAACGTCTTCGGCGCGCTCTTCGTCATGCAGGAGTCCCTGCGGCGGATGCGGGCACGCGGAGAGGGGTGCGTGGTCAACATGGGATCGCTGGCGAGTCGGCGCGGCGCCGCGCAGCTGGGCGGCTACTCCGCCACCAAATTCGCGCTGGTCGGGCTCACCGAGGCGCTGCGCAGCGAGCTCCACGACGACCCCGTGCACGTGGCCTTGGTGCTCCCCGGCGTGGTCGACACCCCGATGGTGGACGCCGCCGACACCGAGTTCCTCGAGTTCTGGCCGACCGCCCTCAGCATGCCCGCGTCGTGGGTGGTCTGGGCCGTGTTCGCGGCGGCGAGATTCCGACTGCGAGAGATCTCGGTGCCGCCCGGCGCCGCCACCCTGGAGAAGCTGGCGGCGCTGGCGCCCGGCGTCGCCGACGGCATCGTGCATTGGGCGCGCGCCGCATCGGAGTGGCTGGCCGGCGCGCTCCCCGGCGACCGCCCCCGCTGAGCGCCGGAGCCGATCGCATCCCTGGGAATCCGGCTCGCGGTCGCCCCGGGGCTACGGACTTGCGCGGGGGGAGCGCTTCTTGCTTTTCGAGTTCTCATGGAGTTCACCCACGCCGAACGCCTGTCCGCCCTCGACGCCAGCTTCCTCGCCCTGGAGGACGCGAACTGCCACATGCACATCGGCGCCTGCGCGATCTTCGACGCCGCGCCGTTGTCGACCCCGGAGGGCGGGATCGACATCGACCGCATCCGCACCCTGATGGAGCGCGGCATGTACCGCATCCCGCGGTACCGCCAGCGTCTCGCCTGGATTCCGGTGCTCGGGCACCCGGTCTGGGTGGACGACGACCGCTTCAACCTCGCCTATCATGTGCGGCACACGCATCTGCCGCTGCCCGGCGACGACCGGCAGCTCAAGCGACTCGTGGGCCGGTTGATGTCGCAGCAGCTCGATCGCGGCAAGCCACTCTGGGAGATGTGGGTGATCGAAGGGCTGGCCGAGGGACGCTTCGCGATCGTGACGAAGGTCCACCACTGCATGATCGACGGCATCGGGAGCGTGGAACTCACCGGGTCGGTCATGCGCCCGACGCCCGACCACGATCCACGGCTCGACGAACCGACGCCGCGCTGGGTGCCGCGTCCGGCGCCGCCATCGTCCAGCCTGCTGCGGCGCGAGTTGACCCACCGCGCCCGGGCGCCGTTCGGCGCCGCGGCCGCGCTCCGCGGCGTGCTCAGCGCCCCCGGACGCGCCTGGGAGACGGCGACCGGCACGGCCCGCGGCATCGCCGAGGCCATCGCCGGGGTCTGAGCCCCGCCCCCCCTTCGCCGCTCAACGTCGACATCGGGCCCCACCGCCGCTTCGACTGGACGGCGATGGATCTCGAGCCGATCCGCGCAAAGAAGGGCACCGGAAGCGCAACGGTGAACGACGTCGTCCTCGCGATCCTGACTGGCGCGCTGCGGCGCTTCCTCTACCGGCGCGGCGCCGCCGTGGACGGGCTCGACTTCCGGACCATGATCCCCGTCAACGTCCGCACGTCGGCGGAGCAGCGGGAGATCGGCAATCGGGTCGCCATGCTGGTGGTCCGCCTGCCCCTCGACGAAGCCGATCCCCGAGATCGCCTCGCGCGCGTCGTCGAGGAGACGCAGCGGATGAAGCGTTCGCACCAGGCGCTGGGCGTCCGCACGCTGGAGGAGTTCAGCAATCAGCTGTTCACCGGACTCTTCACCGAATTCGGGCGGCTCGCCTCCTATGCGCAGCCGTTCAATCTGGTGGTGACGAACGTCCCTGGGCCGCAGTTCCCTGTCTACATCGAAGGCGCCAGGATGCTGGCCTGCTACCCGCTGGTGCCGCTGTTCCGGAACCAGGCCCTCGGCGTTGCGTTGTTCAGCTACGACGGGCGGCTCTACTGGGGGTTCAACGCCGATTGGGACGCCCTACCCGACCTCCACGACCTCGTCGCGGCGGTCGACGCGGAAGCGTCGGCGATCACCGGGGTCTGAATCCCCAGACGCCGGTCACGATCGCGCCGTGCGTTGGCGCTCGACAGCGCGGCGGCGCCGATCCGCGCGATACGGAGGTCGCCGAAGGGCGTACCCATGCCGCTGTTGACGATGAGCGCGACGGCGAGGCTGCGCGTGGGGTCGGCGAACGCGCCGGAGCCGCCGAAGCCGAAGTGGCCGAACGCGTGGCGGGGCACGCCGACCGTGGTCAGCACGCCGTGGTAGCCGAGGCGCCATCGCATGTCGAAGGGAATCACGGCGCGGCCGGCCGGCGGCGACTGCACTTCCGTGGCGCGAGCGACGGTGCGCGGCGAGAGGATGCGAGCGCCGTCGAGTTCGCCGTCGTTGGCGAGCGCCGCGTACAGCCGCGCCAGCGAGCGGGCGGTGAACAATCCGTTCGCCGCCGGGATGGTCGCCTGGAGCGTCTCCTCCGCGCCGAACTCGAACCGCCCGATACCCCGCGGGGCCAGCGCATCGAGGATGCTCGGCAGATCGAGCTCTACCCCGAACACGCCGAGCGTGCGGCGCAGCAGTGCAGCGGGTCCGGCGAGCCATTCCGTCATCTCGTGGCCCGCCACGCGCCCGTGGAGCCCGTCGTTGAACGCCAGGACACCCCGCCGTGGCCAGATGAGCTGCGCCGCGCGCCACAGTTGATCCGCCGGCGCGCCGATGTAGAGGCCGTCGAGTCCAAGGGGTTCGGCGACCGCCTCGCGGACCACCTGCGCGAAGGGTCGCCCCGTGACACGCTGGACCAGTTCGCCGACCAGATAACCGTAGGTGAGCCCATGATACCCCGTGCGCGCCCCCGGTTCGTGGATGGGGGTGGCGCGCTCGATGGCCCGCACCATGTACTCCCAGTCGAGCATGCGGTCGGCACGGTCGATCATCTGTCGGATGTGGTAGAGCCCGGACTGGTGCGCCAGCACCTGGCGCACCGTGATGCCCGCCTTCCCCGCCTGGCCGAACTCGGGCCAATAGCGGGCGACGCAGGCGTCGTAGTCGAGCAGGCCGCGATCGACCATGACATGGACCACCGTCGACGCCACGCCCTTCGTGGTGGAAAAGCTCGGCGACATGGTCTCGCGCTGCCACAGCGCCCCGGCTTGGTTGCGATAGCCGCCCCACATGTCCACCACACAGCGGCCGCGATGGTAGACGCACGCCGCGGCACCGCCCGCGTGGTTCGCCAGCTGCGCGCGCAGGGCATCCGCGACGGCGAGGAAGTCGGGCTGCACGAACCCGTCGATCGGGACCGGCTTGGCCCCGCCCAGGAACCGCTCGCGAAAGGAACTCATCACCCGAAAGGGGAATAGCCAGGCGCGTGCCATCTCGCCTTGCCAGTCGACATCGGAACCGTACCAGTGCTGGGAGGAATCGACCAGGCCCTTCCCAGTCCTGGGAGAATCGTCAACGGGCCTGCAGCCACAGGAACACCTCGCGATTCCCCTTCGGGCCCGGCAGGACCGACTCCGACTGGCCTCGGACCTCGAGATCGAGCGCCTCGGCGGCCGCGCGAACCCGGGCCACCGCGGCGGCCCGAACGGCGTCGTCTCGCACCACGCCGCCCTTGCCGACCTGCCCCCGCCCGGCTTCGAACTGCGGCTTGACCAGAGCGACGACGGGGCTGCCGGCGCAGACGACCCTCGCCACGGCGGGGAGCACCAGGGTGAGAGAAATGAACGACACGTCGACGGTGGCGAGGTCGGGCCGGTCCGGCAGGGCATCCCGCTCGATGTGCCGCACGTTGGTTCGCTCCAACACGGCGACCCGCGGATCTTGCCGCAGCGACCAGGCGAGCTGCCCGTAGCCCACGTCGAGCGCGATCACACGCCGCGCACCCCGCCGAAGCAGGCAGTCGGTGAAGCCCCCGGTGGACGCACCCACGTCGAGGGCGACCCGCGCCGTCACGTCGAGCGCGAACGCGTCGAGAGCGCCGGCCAGCTTCTCCCCGCCTCTACTGGCCCAGCCCGGGCCGGCATCGCGCAGCCGCAGCGGCGTATCGGACGCGACCAGCGTGCCTGGCTTGGTCGCGGGCCGGTCGGCTGCGAGGACCTCGCCGGCCAGGATGAGCCGTTGCGCCCGCTCGCGGGTGGGCACCAGGCCCCGCTCGACCAGCAGGCGGTCGAGCCGCGCGCGCGGCGCCGGCACGGTCAGCGGCCCTGCACCGCCGGCGGGCCCAGCTGATCAACGACGTACGTGGCGATCGCGCGCAGAATCACCGCCTCCGCGCCGAGCGGCCCGAGGGCCGCGAGCGCCGCATCGCGGGCCGCCTCGGCATGCCGCCGCGCGCCCGCCGCACCCAGCAGTCGCCGGATACGTGGCCTTGCCGAGGGCGGCGTCGGTCCGGCCGTCACCCGCCTGCTCGGCGTCGGCGATGTCGTCGACGATCTGGAAGCAGAGGCCGAGCTGCTCGCCGTAGGTGGTCAATCGCGCCAGCGTCGGACGGCGCGCGCCGGCCACGACCCCGCCGATGCGCACCGCCGCCGTGAAGAGCGCACCGGTCTTGCGGCGGTGGATGTCGCGCAAGCGGCCAAGCGTGGCCGGGCCGCCGGTCGCCGCCAGATCGAGTGCCTGTCCGCCCGCCATACCCACTTCACCGGCGGCGCGCGCCAACTCCGCGATCGCCGCCACCGCCCGCGCCGGCGACACGTCGGGGGCCTCCGCCATCATGCCGAAGGCCTCGGTCAGCAGCGCATCGCCGGCGAGAATGGCGATGCCCTCGCCGTACACCTTGTGGCTGGTCGGGCGCCCGCGCCGCATGTCGTCGTCGTCCATGGCCGGCAGATCGTCGTGCACCAGCGAGTAGGTATGGACGAGTTCGAGCGCACAGGCGAAGGGCAGCGCGGTCGCGAGTCGGCCGCCGGACACCTCGGCCGCCGCGAGGGTGAGGATCGGCCGCAGGCGTTTGCCGCCGCGCCAGCAGGCTGTGACGGATCGCCCGGCGCAGCACGCCGCGACCGCATCGGGAACCGGCGGGCCGAGCGCCCGCCTCGACGAGACGCCGGCGGCTGGCGAGGTGACGCTCGAGCCCCGCGGCCGTCACGCGTCGCCGTCCTCGTCGTCGACGAGGGGACGGGTCGCGAGCGCGCCGTCCGCAGTGCGCAGCAGGACCTCGACCCGCTGCGCGACGTCGTCGAGCCGGGTGCCGAGAAGCCGGACCAGCGCCATGCCACGCTCGAACGCGGCCAGCGACTCCTCCAGCGGCAAGCGCGCCGTCCTCGAGCCGCCGCACGAGCGCCTCGAGCTCGGCCAGGGTCTCCTCGAACGGGCGATCGTCCTCGCTCACCTCTTCTCCTCCCCATCGCCGGCGAGAACCCGCTCGACACGTCCGAACGCCCGGCCGCGCGCCGAGGATCAGGGCCACGGGGTCCCCGCGGCGTAGCGCCGCCGCGTCGCGAACGATCGGTCCGTCGTCATCGTCCTTGCGCACGATCGCGTAGCCGCGCGCCAGGCAGGCGAGCGGCGACAGCGTCGCCAGGTCGCGCCGAGCGCGCGCCACTGCCTGCCGCGCATCGGCGAGCCGCGCGCCCGCGGCCCGCCCGAGGCGGTCGGCGAGCGCCGCGAGGCGGTCCCGAGCGCGCGCCACCGCCGCTGCCGGTCCCGCGACGCCGAGACGGCGGGCCAGGGTCGCAACCTCGCGCCGCTCCCACACCACCCGGCGCCCGGTCAGCGCCCAGCAGCGCGCCCGTGCAGTTCGTCGAGACGGACGGCGAGCTGTTCCACCCGGCGCCGCGGAGTCGGCAACCGATCCTGGAGCCCGTGGAGGCGCACGCGAGCCTGCGCGACGCGCCGGCCGAGCGCGCCGGCCAGCCCGTCGCGGAGACCGCTCGACCACCGGCCCGGAGGCGATCACGATCCGGGACCGCCTCCGCCGCCGCGGCCGTCGGTGTGGCGGCCCGGCGGTCGGCCACGAGGTCGGCGATGGTCACGTCGATCTCGTGTCCGACTGCCGCTCACCACCGGGATCGCGGAACCCGCGATCGCGCGCGCGACCGCCTCTTCGTTGAACGCCCAGAGATCTTCGAGCGACCCGCCGCCGCGGCCGACGAGGAGCACGTCGATACCGCCCGCCCGGTTCAGATCGGCGATCCCCGCCGCGATGTCCGCCGCCGCGCCGGCGCCCTGCACGCGAACTGGACGGATCACGACGCGCGCGGCAGGCCAGCGGCGACGGAGCATCGTCAGCATGTCGTGGACCGCGGCGCCGGCCAGCGCCGTGACGATCCCCACGATGCGCGGCGCAGGCGGGAGCGGCCGCTTGCGATCCGCGCGCGAACAGACCTTCCGCCTCGAGGCGCGCCCGCAACTGCTCGAAGGCGAGCCGCAACGCGCCGAACCCCTGCGGTTCCATCCGGTCGACGACCAGTTGCAGTGTGCCGCGGGGGGGGTAGAAATCGAGGCGCCCGCAGACGACGACGTCGAGACCCTCTGCCGGCTCGAACGGCAAGGTCTGCAGGACCCGCCAGAAGACCACTGCTCCCACCTGCGTCTGGTCGTCCTTGAGGGTGCAGTAGAGATGCCGATTGGCGCTGCGGCGCACGCCCGGAGAGCTCGCCCGCCACCCAGACCGGGCCGACGACGTCGTCGCAGAGGCCTCGCAGCACGCGGCCCAGCTCGGTGACCGTGAGGATGCGCGGCCGGCCGGTGGCGCCGGAGGCCGAACGCCCGCCGCTCATCCGCGGGTCACTGCGGGCGCTTGGCGACCGTCGTCGGCTGCGCCCGGCCGCTCTTCAGCAACTCGATGGCGCGGTCGAGCTGCGGGTCGTGCCCGGGTTCGCCTTCCTTCACGTCCGGCGGAACGTATTCCCCGCCGCTGCTGATCTCCTCGGCTTCGACGTCGTCCGTCGCCTCCCCGTCGGGGTGCTGGAGGTGTCGCGGGAGATTGGACTCCCGCAGCAACGGCCCGACGTCACCCTTGCCGGCCTTCGCCGAGGCCTTGCCCTGCTCCACGGTGATGTCGGGCTCGATGCCCTTCGCCTGGATGGAGCGCCCGTTCGGCGTGTAGTAGCGCGCCGTGGTCAGCCGGAGCGCGGAGTTCTCGTCCAGCGGCAGGATCGTCTGCACCGACCCCTTGCCGAAGGTCTGGGTGCCGATCACCGTGGCCCGCTTGTGGTCCTGCAGCGCGCCGGCGACGATCTCGGACGCGCTCGCACTGCCGCCGTTGACCAGCACGACCATCGGGAAATCGGACCACGTGTTCGACTTGTGCGCGAAGTACTTCTGCTTCTGATTCTCCAGCCGTCCGTCCGTGTAGACGATCATGCCGGAGTCGAGGAAGATATCGCCGATCTTGACCGCCTGGGTCAGTAGGCCGCCGGGATTGTTCCGCAGGTCGAGCACGAGCCCCTTCAGCCCGCCGGATTCGGCCTCCAGCTGGCGGAGCGCCCGCTCCACGTCGTCGTCGGAGTGCTCCTGGAACTGGGTGACCCGCAGGTAGCCGTAGCCGCCGGGCAGCATCTTCGACTTGACGCTCTGGATCTTGATGACCTCGCGTGTCAGCACGACGTCGAGCAGCTTGGTGGGGCGCTCGCGCTTGATGGTGAGCTTCACCTTGGTGTTCTTCGGCCCGCGCATCTTCTTCACGGCCTCGACCAGACTCATGTCCTTGGTGAATTCGCCGTCGATCTTCAGGATGACGTCCTGCGCCTTGATGCCCGCGCGATACGCGGGCGTGTCCTCGATCGGCGCGACCACGGTCAGCATCCCGTTGCGGTTGGTGATCTCGATGCCCAGGCCGCCGAAGCTGCCCTTGGTCTCGACCTGCAGCTCCTTGAAGAGCTCGGGGGTGAGATACGCGCTGTGCGGGATCGAGCGCCGTCAGCATGCCGTTGATGGCGCCCTCGACCAGCCGTTTGCTGTCGACGTCCTCGACGTAGTTCTTCTGGACGATCGCCAGGACGTTGGTGAAGGTCTCCAGGTCCTCGTAGGAGGTGGCCGGCGCGGCACCGACCCGACCCCCTCCTCGCCCCCCGGAGAGGACGACAGCGACCAGGACCCCGAGGGGGATCGCCAACGCCAAGCCAGTGCGCCGATTGCCCTTCATGCGCTCCTCGTTGCGCTGCACCATACCTGGCCGGAGATGCGGAGGGAAATATCCGTCACGGCCCCGTCCCGCCGGGGGCCGGCAGGGCGAGGAGGCGCTCCACCGCCGCCACCTGTTCCGGGGCGGACCAGTCCCGCGGCCCGACGATCCGCTCGACCACCCGGCCCTCCCGATCGATCAGGAACGATTCCGGGTATCCCCAGACGCGGAACTTGTCCCCGATCTGGTGCTCGGGATCGATCAGCACCGGGAACGTGAGCCCCAGTTGCTGGACGAACGGTTCCACGACCGCCGATCCTCCCTCGTCCTGACTCGCGGCCAGCAGCACGAACCCGCGGTCCTTGAAGCGCTGGTAGAGGCGCTCCATCGAAGGCATCTCCTCGCGGCAGGGCGGGCACCACGTGGTCCAGAGGTTGAGCAGCACCACCCGCCCGCGCAGGCCGGAGAGCCGAACGGCCTGGCCGGCAAGATCCGGCACCGCGAAGTCCGGCGCCAGGTCCGGGGTCCGCGACCGCAGCGCCAGCAGGCCTAGCGCCGCCGCCACGCCCAGGGAGCCGACCGCGAGGGCGATCCTCAGGCCGCGACGGTCCGCCATCGCCGTTGCGCCACCAGGCCGGCGACCCCGACCGCCACGAGGATCAGGCTGGTCACCTGCGCCGCGGTGAGGCCACCCGCGACGATCGGGTTGATACGCCAGAACTCCACCACGAACCGCGCCCCCGAGGCCAGCACCAGGTACCAGAAGAACATGGCGCCGTCCCGGTGCGGCACGCGGCGCCAACGCCAGAGCAGCAGGAACACGCCGAGGTAGGCGAGCGCCTCGTAGATCGGGGTGGGATGCACGCGCACGCCCGGCGCATGCGGCCACCCCACCACGGCGTGCGGATACGCCATTCCCCAGGGGACCGTCGTGACGGCACCCCAGTCACCGTCGCCGGAGAGCTGGCAGCCCACACGACCGATCGCCTGCCCAAGCGCGAGGGCCGGCGCCGCGGCGTCGGCCCCACGCAGCCACGGAATGCCGTGCCGGCGGAAGAACCACGTCAGCGCCAGGGTACCGCCGAGCAGGCCGCCGTAGAAGACGAACCCGCTGCCGGTCAGCAAGAGCCACGGGTCGCGGAGGAAGGCGGAGACATCCTCGACGACCAGCCAGAGCCGCGCGCCGATCAGGCTGCCCGCTGCGGCCCACAGCAGCCCGGAGGATGCGAGATCCTCCTCGTACCCCTTGCGCGCGAACTCCCGACCGAGCACGTGCCCCGCGGCCAGGAACGCGAGAGCGAGCATGAGGCCGAAGAGGTGGATCGGGATCGGGCCGATGCGCAGGGTGTCCGGAATCATCCGCGGGCGCGAGCCTATCCGACGGCCTCTCGCCGCGCCAGCCGGCTCGCACCCTCGCGACGATCGTGCTTGAATGCGGGCGTGCGTGCCGTGGTGCAACGCGTGCGCGAGGCGCGCGTGACGGTGGACGGCGAGGTGGTGGGTGCCATCGGCCGCGGTCTGTGCGTGCTGCTCGGCGTCGCCGCTGGCGACTCGGCGGCCGAGGCCGATCTGCTGAGCCGTAAGGTGATCGCGCTGCGAGTCTTCGACGACGAAGCCGGCCAGATGAACCGCGGGCTCGACGACGTCGGCGGCGCGCTCCTGGTGGTCTCCCAGTTCACCCTCCATGCCGACTGCCGGCGCGGCCGGCGACCCGCGTTCGGCGCCGCCGCCCCGGCCGAGCAGGCGCAGGCGCTGTACGATCGCTTCGTCACGGCCGCGCGGGCGGGCGGCGCGCCGGTGGAGACCGGGCGTTTCCAGGCCCACATGCTCCTCTCCCTGGTGAACGACGGGCCGGTGACGATCCTCCTCGACACCACCGAGTTGCGAGCCGCGTGATGGCACGCGCCGGCTTCACGGCCATCCACAGTGGCCGCATCCGCTTCGGGAAGGACGGGGTCTGGTACTGCGACGGCGAGCCGATCGCGAACGCCGCCATCTGTCGGCTCTACGCCCGCGCCATGACGGTGGGGCCGGACGGTCGGGGCCGTCTCGAACTCGGCGAGGACCGTGCCGAGGTGGAGATCGAGGACACGCCCTGGGTGGTCACCCGCATCGAGGGCGATCCCGACCGCGGCTTGACCACGGTCCTGAACGACGGGACGCGCGAGCCGCTCGACCCCGACTCGCTGCGTCTCGGCGCCGACCACGTGCCGTATTGCCGCGGGAAAGGTGGCACCGTGGACGTGCGGCTGCTGCGCAAGGCCTGGAACGAGCTCGCGCGCCATGCCGAGCCGGGGCCCGAGGGAACGTGTCTGCTGCGGATCCGCGGGCGGCGCATCGTGCTGGGTTCCACCACCTGAGCCTTCCGTGGACGTCGTGCTCGTCGCGCCCGAGATTCCCCCCAACACCGGCTCGATCGGCCGGCTCTGCGTGGCCACCGGAACGCCGCTGCACGTCATCGAGCCACTCGGTTTCGTCATCGACGACAAGCATCTGCGGCGCGCCGGGCTCGACTACTGGCCGCACGTCGCGCTGCGCCAGTGGCCGGACTGGACGGCCTTCGACGACCGGCCGGCGCCCCGGCCGGCTGCTCTGCTACACGGCCCACGCCGCCCGCTCCTACACCACCGTCGCCTACCGCGACGACGATCTGCTGGTCTTCGGTGGCGAGAGCCGCGGGCTGCCCGACGACATCCGCCGGCGTCACGCCGACACGCTCTACGGCATCCCGATCGCAAGCCCCCACGTCCGGAGCCTGAACCTCGCCACCGCCGTCGCCATCGTGCTGTTCGAGGCCTTGCGCCAGCTGGGGCGCGTATGACAACGCGCACCCGCCGCCCCGCCGGCCCGACCTTCCTCGCGCTGCTCGTGCTGGGCGCCTGCGCCACGCCGCCGCCGCCTCGCACCGCGCTGTTCCATCCGTCGGACGCCGGACTCGGGATCACGCGGGTGGTCCACGGCACGTTCGTGCTGGAGCTGGGCAGCACCCGCCTCCTCGTCGATCCCTGGTTCCACTCGGGCTACGTTACCCGCCAGGCCGAGCCGCTCGGCCTCACGCCGGCGCGGCTGCCCGCGCTGGCGGCGATCCTGCTGACGAGCGATGCGCCCGACCACTTCGACGAGCGCGCCCTGCGCGATCTGGCCGAGCGGACCCCCCGCGCAGTCGCACCCGCCGCACTGCGCGCGCGCCTGCTGCGCCTCGGATTCCGCGACGTCACCGCGCTGGCCTGGTGGCAGTCGGTGACGATCGACGGGGTCACCGTGACCGCGGTGCCCACCAGTGGCGGGACCGCCGCCAACGGCTACGTCGTCGCTGCGGGCGAGGCCCGCGTGTGGGTTGCGGGCGCCACGTCGGCGTTCCCGCAAGTGGCCGACGTGGCGCGCCTCCTGGGCCCGTTCGACGTCGCGCTGCTGCCCATCGGCGGACCGCCCGAGATGACGCCGGCACAGGCGGCGCGCGCCGCGGGCACGGCGCAGGTCACCCGGGTCGTGCCGAGCGCCTACGGCCAGGGCGGCGGGCCGTTCGCCGGCACCCCGGCCGACACGGTGGCCGAGATGCGAACGGCCATGGACGCGCAGGGCCTCGCCGCCCGGCTCGTCGTGCTGGAGCCGGGTGAGAGCTGGCACTACGCCAAGCCCTGACGATCACCCCGGCCGCGCGGCGCCCGTGGCGGCCCGAAGCGCCGCCTCCTCCACCCGTTGCACCAGGGCGCCCCACCCGGCCAGCGGGCGCAGGCCGTCGAAGTCCTCGTTGCCGTCGAGCAGCGACGGCACGGCGAACCCGCGGTCCACCGCATGCCCAAGGGACGCGAGCGCGGTGTCCGGCGCGCCCGTGACCGCCTGCAGGCAGGCCGTATTGTAGGGTGGGATCCACGAATCGGGGCGGATGCGATCCGCCTGCGCATAATACTCCGCGGCGGCGCGCGGGTCCCCCGCGTAGCGCGCGCTGTTGCCTGCCTGCACCAGCAACTCGAAGCCGCCGGGCAGAACCGCAAGCGCACTGCGATAGTTCTCGAGCGCACGATCGTACTCGCCCCGGTCGTAGAAGAGGTCGGCCAGCCGGCGGTGGACGTGCGGATAGCTCGGGTCGAGCGCGAGAGCGCGCTCGTACCACCCGCGGGCGCCCGCCTCGTCGCCCTCGACCGCCGCGATGAAGCCGAGGTTGCCCATCGCCTCGACGTAGGTCGGCGCCAGGGCCAGGGCCTCTTCGAACCGCCGCCGCGCGCCCGCCAGATCGTTCCGGCGGAGCGCGATCGTCCCGAGCGCGCCCACCACGCGGTGCTGCTTCGGCTGCATGGCGAGCGAGACCAGGTACTGGCGCTCGGCCTCCGCCAGGTCGCCGCGCCGCACCGCCGCCAGCGCGAGAACATTGTGCGCCGTGACGTTGCCGGGCGCCGCCGCGAGCACCTCCTCCAGCAGCGCGCGAGCGCGTGACCACTGGTCCGCCTGCGCCGCTTGCCGCGCCTCCTGGAGCTTGGCGTAGAGGACGATGCCGTCCTTCGGATCCATGCCAGCCATCCCGGCCCGGTCCTCGGGCGGCGCCAGATAGCCGAGCGCCCGCAGCATTTCTTCGGTCTCCCGATCGATCTCGCGCGTGGGCGCCTGCAACCCGCGCCGCGCGCTCTCGGTCACCACGGTCTCGAGCGCAGCGTCCAGCGGCGCGGCCGCCCCGGGATCGGCCGCCGCACGGTCCTGGAGTTCGCGGGGGTCGGCGCGGAGATCGTACAGCTCGGGGCGCGGCGCCTGGATGTACTTCCACCCCCGGTCGCGCAGCCCGCACAGAGGGGCCATGCCGAAACCCTCCTCCGCCAGGCGCGCCTCCGAGTATTGCGACAATGCTGGTGGCGCCGCCCGCCGCTGCAGCGCCGGCAGCAAGTCGACGCCCTGTGTCGCCTCGCCGCCGGGAAGCCCCAGCAGCGCGAGCAGGGTCGGCACGACGTCGATGTGTCGCACCGGCCCGTCGTACGTCGTCCCGCCCGGCAGGGCTGCCGGATGGCGCAGCAGGAGTGGCACCCGCACGGTAGCGTCGTAGATGAAGATGCCGTGCGTGGGCTCGCCGTGCTCGCCGAGGCTCTCACCGTGGTCGGCGGTGACCACGGTGACCGTGCGGTCCAGCTCGCCCTGCCGCTCGAGCCATTCGACGAGCCGCCCCACGCCTCGATCAGCCTGCGCGATCTCCGCATCGTACGCCGTCGGCGCCATCGCCGCCAGTTCGACCGACTGGATGTCGTACGGCTGGTGGGGGTCGAACAGATGCACCCACAGGAAGAACGGGCGGGTCGGTTCCTCGCGGCGCCAGCGTTCGAGCCACCCGAGCGCACGGTCGATCGTCCGCGGCGACGGCCGTTCGCGAATCATGAAGAGCTGCGGCTCATCCTCCGCCCACAGTTCATCGTCGTACGCCTCGAAGCCCTGATCCAGTCCATAGCGGCGCGTCAGGACCGCCGCCGACACGAAGGCGCCCGTCCGGTATCCCGCCCCGTGCAGCCGCTTCGCCAACGTTTCCGCCTCCGGGCCGAGCGCGTAATTGCCGTTGTCGCGGACGCCGTGCGCAGGGGGGTAGAGGCCGGTCATCAACGACGCGTGCGCGGGCAGCGTGATCGGGGCGGCGCTGATCGCGTCGGCGACACGCACCCCTTCGCGCGCCAGGCGATCGATCGCCGGCGTATTCGCCAGGCCGAATCCGTAGCAGCCGAGACGATCGGCGCGAAGCGTGTCGATCGTCACCAGCAACACGTTCGGCGGGCGCTCCCGCGCCTCACGCCCGCACGCGCCACCGCTGGCCAGCAGCGCCAGGATGCTCATCGCAAGGCCGCCGCCCCGTTGTCGCATTTCCCTTCGTCTGCTACCGGTCCCCGTTCGATCCGACAACCACCGGGGGGACATCGTCATGCGCCATCCGCGCTCCATCTTCGCGCTCACCGCGTTCGGCCTGGTGACGCTGGTCGGGACGGCCGCCGCCGCCCCCATCGTCCTGCGCGATTCGAACGGCACGCGCTACAACGTCAACAGCGACGTCTCTCTTCCGACGTCCACATCGCTCGCGTCCGGCGCCATCACCGACGCCACCTTCCAGAAGCCGGTGACCGTCACGAGCTACTTCGTCGGTTTCACCTTCTGGGGCTTCACCACCGTCTACACGGTGCAGCGGCAGGTCGACATCCCGCTGCGCAACGCGTTCGCCGGTTTCAACGGGCTGACCGTCACGGCGCTGAACGGCGTGCCGCTGCCGGTGCCGCTCCTCTTCAACCCTGGCGAGGGCCTGGCCGCCGAGGAATGCCCCCAGAACGGTAAGAACCGGCAGCTCGTGTTCCAGACGCAGGCGTTCCCCGCGCGGAACCTCACGCTCACGCGCAAGGTCTTCGTGCCGAGCAACGGCGAGTTCCTGCGCTGGATGAACATCGTCACGAACACCGGCTCCGTCCCCGTCAACGCGTCCGTCACGCTCCGCGGCCTGCTCGGCTCCGGCACCGCCACCCGCGTCACCGCGACGTCCACCGGCGACGCCGGCCTGTCGTCGAACGCGCTCTGGTTCACGACCGCGCAGCAGACTCCGAAGAACACCTTCTCCACCCAGCCGAAGCTCGGCTTCGTCGTCCAGGGTCCGGGGGCTCCGCTGCCGCAGGTGGCGCTCGGCAGCGCCGGTCAGACGATCCTCACCTACCGGCCGACCATCGAGCCCGGCCGATCGGCCATCATCCTCACCTACGTCACCGTGCAGGGGAACACCAAGCAGGCGAAGAACACGGTGAAGAACCTGATCGACCTGCCCGCGAAGGGCATCTTCTGCATGAGCCAGCAAGAACTGCGCGCGGTCGCGAATTTCGCGCCGATCACCCCGCCCATCACCAAGAAGGCGTCCATTGCGCTCAACTTCAAGAAGGCGGCGGCCGACGTGATCAAGTGGAACGGCACCATCACCATCGGTGCCGGGATCTCGCTGAAAGGCCTTCCGGTCACGGTCGACGTCGGCGGCGCGACGCAGACGTTCGTCCTCAACAAGCAGGGCAAGGGCAACAATGGCGGGGGCAACAAGTTCAACCTTCAGCCGAAGCTCAACAACGGCGTAACGAAGGCCGGCGACGTGAAGTTCTCCTTCCAACTGAAGGGCGACTTCAAGGCCATCATGGCGGACTACGGCCTGGCCGATGCCTCGGTGAAGAAGGCGCCGGTGACGGTGCCGGTGTCGTTCAGCGCCGCCCGCACGTACGCCGACGCCCAGAGCTTGAGCTACACGGCAACGCAGGGGAAGAAGGGCACCGCGAAGTCGAACTGAGCGCCCGGGCGCCGGCCTCCGGTCCGTGCGGACCCCGGGGCCGGCGCCACCGCCTCAGAACTCGACAGCGATGCGCGACTCGCCTTCGAGGCGCACCGAATCGGCGAACCGGATCAGCCGTTCGCCGTACGACATGATCACCGAACTGGTGCGCAGCCCGCCGCCGAAGAAGCGCACGCCGCGCAGGAGCGCGCCGTCGGTCACCCCGGTGGCGACGAAGAGGAGTTCCGGGCCAGGTGCCAGGTCGACCTCGGTGTAGACGCGCTTGGGGTCGGCGATCCCCATCTTGCGCATGCGCTCCTCCTGACCGGGCTTGGTGGGAACGAGCCGGCCACGCATGCCGCCGTTCAGACAGCGGAGCGCCGCCGCCGAAAGCACGCCCTCCGGCGCCCCGCCGACACCCATGACCGCGTGCACGTTGGTGCCGCGGACGGCCGCCGAGATGCCGGCCGACAGGTCGCCGTCGCCGATCAGCTTGATGCGGGCGCCGGCCGCCCGGATGTCGGAAATCAGCTGCTCGTGCCGCTCGCGATCGAGCACCATGACCACCAAGTCCTCGACGTCCCGGCCCAGACTCTTCGCGATGGCCTTCAGGTTCGTCTCCACCGGCGCGTCGAGGTCGATCACGTCGCGGGCCGCCGGGCCCACGATGATTTTCTCCATGTAGCAATCGGGGGCGTGCAGCAGGCCGCCCTTGTTCGACGCGGCCAGCACCGCGATGGCGCCCGGCGCCCCGGTGGCGCAGAGGTTGGTGCCCTCCAGCGGGTCGACCGCGATGTCGACCTCCAGGTCGCCGTCGCTCCACCGACCAACGTGCTCGCCGATGAACAGCATCGGCGCTTCGTCGCGCTCGCCCTCTCCGATCACCACGGTGCCGCGCATGGGGATCGGATCCATGGCCTTGCGCATCGCCTCGACGGCGAGGTGGTCGGAATACTTCCGCTTCCCCTGCCCCATGCTCCGCGCCGAGTCGACAGCCGCCAACTCGGCCACCCGGAGGAACTCGCGCGAGAGGGTCTCGAGGCTCACTGTGCCACCCCGGCGTAGATGTCCATGACGCCGCGCAGGAAGTCGAGCGCCTCCGGCTTCTTGCGCTGGAAGGAGTTGCGGCCGATGATCGACCCGAAGCCGCCGCCGTCGCGGATGGCCCGGATCTCGTCCATGATGGCCGACGTCTCCTTCGCCTCGCCGCCCGAGAAGATGACGATGCGGCGCCCGCCGAAGGCGCTCTGCACGACGTGGCGCACGCGCTCGGCCAGCGTCCCGACGGGAATCTTCTCCTTCTCGTAGACCTTGCGGGCGGCGTCCTGCTCGATGTGGGCCGTCGGCGGCTTCACCTTGATGACGTGGGCGCCGAGCTGGGCCGCGATCTGCGCCGCGTAGGCGACGACGTCGATGGCCGTCTCGCCCTCCTTCGAGAGCCCGGTGCCGCGCGGGTAGGACCACACGACGACGGCCAGGCCCTTCCGCTTCGCCTCTTCGGTCAGGTCGCGGAGCTCCTCGTACATCACGTTCCGCAGCGACGACGCCGGATAGATGGTGAAGCCGATCGCCGAGCACCCGAGGCGCAACGCCTCGTCGACGCTGCCGGTGAGGGCCGAACACGGCTCGCCCTTCGCCAGCGAGTCCGAGTTGTTCAGCTTCAGGATGAGTGGAATGTCGCCCGCGAACTCCGCCGCCCCGGCCTCGAGGAAGCCGAGCGGCGCTGCGTAGGCGTTGCAGCCCGCGTCGACGCCGAGCTCGAAGTGGTAGCGCGGGTCGTACCCCGCGGGGTTCGGGGCGAAGGACCGCGCCGGACCGTGCTCGAAGCCCTGGTCCACCGGAAGGATCACCATCTTCCCGGTCCCGCCGAGGCGACCCTGGTTCAGCATACGCGCCAGATTGGTCAGCACGCCGGGATTGTCGCTCCCGTACCAGCTCAAGATTTCCCGTACTCGCTCGTTCATGGCGATTCCTCCGTTTCGTCGTTGCCTTCGGCCCCCGCCTGGCCGCGCCCGCAGCGCCCGCCCCCGCAATCGGGACGGCCGCAGTGCTCGCGCTCGAGCCAGGCCACGTAGCCTACCCGTTCCAGCTCGGACTCCGACACCCAGCTGAGCAGCGCGGGGTCGAGCTCTGCGTCACAGTGCACACAGCGTCGTCGGACTGCGCCGTGCGGATCGAGCGTCGCACCGACCAGCACGTCCTTGTCGCAGCGGGCGCAATGCCCCACCGGAAAGTCCCCGTCAAGCAGCCCCGTCATGCCAGCCCTCCCGCCGTCGCGGGCAATCCGATCCGCGCCAGTTCCTCCCGGATCCGGTCACGATGGCTGCCCGCCCAGTAGACGCGCCGGCAGCGCGGACACGCCTGGAGACGCTCGTGCGCGGCGAGGACCGCCGACGGCACCCGCGGCGCCGCCGTCTCGGACGGAGTGTCCACGACCGGGGTGTTGCACTCCACGCAGCGCTCCAGGAAGCCCCCCCCCAGCGGCACGATGGCCGCCACCTGCCGCAGCTGGGCGCGGAAGTCGTCGCTGGTGACGAAGACATACGGCGGGACGTCGTGGCGGCGCACGAGCCGCGTGTCGCGGGTGAGGAGCAGCCGATGCTCGCGCCGCGCCCGCGCGGCCAGCGCCCGGCCGCGGAGTTCCGGCCGCCAGCAGACGTCATGGCCGAGGATGCGCAGCCAGCGCGCCAGACGCCCGAGCATCTTGTCGACCGCGAAGGCCGGCAGCGGCGTCGTCGTTCCCATCCGCTCCGCCATGGCTGGAGCAGTCTACGGCGATGCGGGGTGGTTGCGCAATTTGCCGGCGATCGCGTGGGCGCACACACCCGGCGCCAGGACGTGGAACGGGTCACGGGTGTCCCGCGCCCGGGCCGCCACGCAACGCAACGCCGGCCCGGGGTCGCTCGACCCGGGCGCCAGCGCCTCGAACTCCTCGAGCCGGGTGGCATAGAGCAGCATCCCGAGCAGGCGAGCGTTGTTCGGCGGGTCGATCTCGGCGGCCCCCGAGAGCTGCCGGCGCCTCAGCGCGCGCGCCGCGGCGCTCGCCAGCGCCTGCCGGGCGCGCTCGCGCGCCGCGGGCGGCGGGTCCGTGGCGTACAGACGACGGAGCCGACCGGCCAGTCGCTCGAGAATACGCGCCCGCCGGCGTGTCGCCGTCCACGACGCGGTGGCGTCGGCGCAGCGGGCAGCAGACCGACCGGGACCGGCACAAAAGAACGCCATCGCGCCACGATGCCCTGCCCAGGTGGCCGCGGATTCGTTGAAGGCGGACGCGCCCGGCACGTAGACCGTCTGGTGGAACAACTCGTGCAACACCGTCGTCACGAGCAACACGGGCTCCTCGTCGGCAAGCGTCGAGAGCAGCGGGTCCGCGAACCAGCCGAGCGTACTGAACGCCGCCGCGGGCCGAACGTCGGTGTCGAAACCCCTGCGCTCGAGGCGGGCCGCTTCGGCACGGGCCCCCGCCGGGTCGAAGTACCCGCGGTATGGCACGCGCCCCGCGATCGGGTACCACCAGGTCTTCCGCTCCAAGCGATCGCGG
Source organism: uncultured delta proteobacterium (assembly GCA_963851365.1). Lineage (GTDB taxonomy): Bacteria > Desulfobacterota > Binatia > DP-6 > DP-6 > CAVQLX01. Next base: position 138,714 of record CAWKPA010000011.1, read on the forward strand.
CGGGCGGCCGACACCACGTGCACCGTCGCCTCGTCGGGGCCGACCCGCGAGAGGCTCCCGTACGACTCCCCCACCCGAAAGCCCAGGTCGGCGCGGGCGAAGGCGCGCGCCGCCAGCACCAGTTCGAGGCGCTCGCGCAATGCCGTCTCGAGGTCCGGCCGCGCCAGCAGCGACGGGATGGGCTCGCGGCGCCACAGGATCTTCGCCTCCGTCCAGCCCAGCCGGGCCACGTAGTGCGGCTGGCCGCAGCCCCCGCCGACCCCCCCCAGGAGCAGCGCCGCCCCGAGACACCGGCGCCAGGCGCCGGCGCTCACGACGGGCGCACCGCCTCGAGCACGGGCGTCCGGTCGCGCCCCGCGTATTGCAAGCGATAGAGGCGCGCGTAGATGCCCCCGCGAGCGAGCAACTCGGCATGCGTCCCGGCCTCGCGCAGCTCGTTCTTGTGCACCACGAGGATGCGGTCCGCCGATTCGATGGTGGACAACCGGTGCGCGATCACGACGGCGGTGCGCCCGGCCAGCAAGGTCTCGAGGGCATCCTGGATGAGCCACTCGGTCTCCGGGTCCACGCTCGATGTCGCCTCGTCGAGGATCAAGATCGTCGGATCGTGGGCCAGGGCGCGCGCGAACGCGAGCAGCTGGCGCTGGCCGCCCGAGAGATTGCTGCCCCGCTCCCGCACCTCGGCGTCGTAGCCGCCCAGGTTCCGGATGAAGCCGTCGGCGTTGACCGCCCGCGCCGCCGCCTCGACCCGCGCGCGCGGGATGTCCCGCCGGCCGAGGGTCACGTTGTCGGCCACCGTGCCGTTGAAGAGGAAGACGTCCTGCAGCACCACCGCCGTGCGGCGGCGGAGCGCGCCCGGCGCCCACGCGCGGACATCGACTCCGTCCACCAGGATCTGGCCGCGCTGCACGTCGTAGAGTCTGTCGAGCAGCTTGATGATCGTGGTCTTGCCGGACCCAGTAGCCCCGACGATGGCCACCCGCTCGCCCGGCGCGATGCGGAACGACACGTCCCGCAGCACCCAGTCCTCGCCCCGGTAGGCGAACCAGACGTGCTCGAACACGATCTCTCCGCGCGGCGGGGGCGTCGCCGCCGGCCGCGCCGGCACGGCCTCCGGCTCGACGTCGAGCAACGCGAAGATGCGTTCGGCGGCGGTCATGGACGATTGCATGACGGCGTACTTGGCGCTGAAGTCGCGGATCGGAACGAAGAATTGGTTGATGTACTGGATGAACGCCCAGACGGTGCCCACCTGCACCGCCGTGCGGTCGAGCCCCGCCGCGGTCAACAGCATCAGCGCGACCGAGACCGTGCTCACCGCCTCCACCACCGAGAACAGCGCGGCCTCGAAGCGGTTCGACTGCTGGTTGGCGTCGCGATGGGCGGCGTTCAGATCGGTGAACTCGGCGAACGCGCGCACCTCCTGCCCGGAGAGCGCGATCACGGCCATGCCCGAAATGGACTCCTGCAGGTATGCGTTGATGCGCGCGATCCGCTCGCGCACGGCGCGGTAGGTCTGGCGCGCCATGCGACGGAAGAAGTCGATGGCGAACACCATGGGCGGCAGCAGCACCAGGCTGGCCACCGCGAGCCGCCAGTCGATCCAGAGCATGAAGGCGACGATCCCGACCAGCTTCAGCAGGTCGAGGGCGATCGTCATGGCGCCGGCGGCGAACATCTCGCTCAGCACGTCGACGTCGGTGGTGACCCGCGACACCACGCGGCCGACCGGGTTGCGGTCGAACCAGCGCATCGGCAGCCGCTGGAGGTGCGCGAAGGCGGTGGCGCGCAGCTCGGCGAGGCTCCCTTGGGCGACCACCATCGTGCAGTATTGCTGGAGGTAGTAGGCGATGAACTCGCCCGCGACGGCGGCCGCGAAGAGCCCCGCCAGCCGATCGAGCCCTCCGGCGTCCCCCCGCTCGACGTATCGGTCGACGCCCAGCTTCAGCAGATAGGGCTGCACCAGGCTGAACGCTTGTTGGACGACCGACAGCGAGAGCGTCAACCAGGCGACGCCGCGGTACGGCCGGACGAAGGCCCACAGGCGCTGCAGCAGCCGCGCGTCGTAGGCCCGCCCGAGTTGCTCGTCGCCGTCGCTCAGATGGCCTCCAGCTCGCCTTCGAGGGCCTGCTGCCGGAAGAGGTCGGTGTACACGCCCCCGCGGGCGAGCAGCGTCTCGTGGTCCCCCAGCTCCACCACCCGGCCGTCGTCGAGCACGACGATCAGATCGGCCTCCTGGACGGTGGTCAGCCGGTGCGCCACCAGGATCGTGGTCCGGTCCCGCACGAAGGTGCGCAACCGCTCGAGAATGTCACGCTCCGTGGCCGCATCGACGCTCGAGAGCGCGTCATCGAGCACCACCACCTGCGGCTGCGCAGCCAGCACCCGCGCCAGCGTCACCCGCTGCTTCTGCCCGCCCGACAGCGTGATGCCGCGCTCGCCGACCACGGTGTCGAGCCCGCGGGGCATGTCCGCCAGGTCCTGCCCGAGACCCGCCGCCGCGACGGCCCACCCCACGGCATCGGCATGTCCGTTGCCGGCCGCGGCGCCGTCGCGGGCGAACGCGACGTTCTCGCCGATGGTGCGGGAAAACAGAAACGGGTCTTGCGGCACCAGCCCGACGGTGCGCCGCAACCAGGCCAGCGGCAGCGTCCGGACATCGCGGCCGTCGAGCAGGACCTGGCCCTGGTCGATGTCGAAGAGCCTCGGCAGCAGCTGGACGAGGGTGCTCTTACCCGCGCCGGTGCGGCCGACGAGGGCCACGGTGCGCCCCGCCGGCACGGTCAGGTCGACGCCCGCGAGGGCATCGCGCGACTGCCCGGGATACCGGAACGTCACGCCCCGGAGCGCGATCTCGCCGCGCACGACGTCGGGGGCCACCGCGTCCGGCGGGCTCACGATGGCGGGCGGAACCGCGAAGAGTGCGTCGAGCCGCGTGAGCGCCGCCCGCCCGCGCTGAATCACCGACAACATCCAGCCGAGCGCCGCCGTCGGCCATGCGAGCAGCGCCAGGTAGCCGGTGAAGGCGACGAGGTCGCCGACCGACAGCCGCCCGGCGATCACGTGGCGCCCGCCCAGCCAGAGCACCACCAGCGCGCCCACGCCGCCGACCGCGTTCATCACCGGACCGATGATGCCCCGCACGCGCGCGAGCCGCAGGTTCGCCTCCCGGAAGCGGGCGTTCAGCGCGCCGAACGCCGCCACCTCGTGCTCCTCGCAGGCGTACGCCTTGACGACGTGCATGCCCGCGAGGTTCTGCTGCACGCGGCTCGACAGCTCGCCGAGCCCCTCCTGCACCCGCACCGTGCGCTCCATCAGGATGCGGCTCGTCCGCTTCACGAACAGCAGCGCGAGCGGGTAGACCGCCAGCGCCGCCACGGTGAGCGGGGCGTCGAGCGACAGCATGATGGCGAGCCCGTAGGCATAGTAGACCGGGGTGTTGATGATGTTCAGGATGCCTGGTCCGAGCAGCATGCGGACCGCGGCGACGTCGTTCACCAGCCGCGACATCAGGTCTCCGGTCCGCCACGTCTGGTAGAAGGCGACGGGCAGGCGCTCGAGGTGCGCGAAGAGATCGTTCCGCAGGTCGAACTCGACGTCGCGTCCGACGTTGAAGATGAGGGATCGCGACGCCGTCCGCGCCACCGCCTGCACCAGCGCGATCCCCACGATGAGCGCCACCGTCGGCGCGACGTCCGCCCGGCCGCGGCCCGCGGCGATGCCATCGACAATGGTCTTCACCAGCCAGGGCACCGCCATGGTGAGGCTGGTGGCGGCGATCAGGCACGCCACCCCGGCCAGGAGGCGCAGCCGATAGCGGACGAGGTAGCGCCACAGGCGGGACATCGGGCTCCTTAGTAGCGACGCGTGCCGAGCCGACGCAATCGCCGCCGGGACGACTCAGCGCAGTCCAACGAGCCGTAGATAGATGGCCCCAGATCCGCCAGGCTCGTGGTCTGCAGCATCAGCATCGGGAGCCATGCGAGCGCCACGAAGAGCCAGGTGCCGAGAGCCCGCACCGGGCGGCCGAGTGGCCCCGCGCGCCGGCCGAGCCGGCGCGCGAGCGCCTGCGCGCCGAGCACCCCAGCGCCGTTGAGGAGCCCGGATATCACCACGCCTTGCCAGGCCCGGGGCGGGAACCCCATCCACCCGAAGGTCTTGCTGAGCGCCCACCCGTGCCAGAGGGCGCTCGCCAGGAAGACCGCAAGGACGTTGCGCGTCGCCGCGCGCTCGCCGCCGAGCGGCAGGTAGACGTAGTCCCGCCACCACGCCGACAGGGTCGCGTGCCAGCGCCGCCAGAAGTCGGCCACGTCGAGGGCGGCCCAGGGGCGGCGCATGTTCTCGGGCGGCGGTGCCCCGGCCAGGCGACCGAGCCCGATCGCAATGTCGCTCCACCCCGCCAGCAGCAGGGTGAAGAAGAGCGCCAGCTCCCCCGCGAGCGCCCAGAGCCGGCCGCGGCTCACGGCGTCGCCGCGCGACGTGAAGACGTCGACCGCGTCGAGGACGAGGAAGGCGAACGGCAGCGTGAACAGCAGCCAGCCGCGCCCGACACGACCCAGGGCCGGCAGGGCCGCGCGCAGCGACGGCGGCGTCCCGGACGTGGTCTCGCGCGCGGCGGCAAACGCGTGCGGCGTTTCGATCGGGCCTGCCGGCAGCGTGGGGAAGCAGAGCATGCCGGCGAGAAACCGCCGCAGCGGCAGGCGCGGCGCGCCGCGCCGGCGATCGACGGCGTAGGCGATCAGCCTGAGCAGCGCGACGTTGCTCGCGAACGCCAGGAACGCGGGCGCCACCAACGACTCGCCTGGCGCGACGAGCGTGTTGGCTCCGAAGCAGACCGCGACCAACGTGACGCCGAGCCCCGCGGTCAGGACGGTGGCGGGCTGCGGCGGCAACAGCTCGACCGCGGCGTACCAGGCGAGTCCGAGCCCGCCGCCGACGGCCGCGGCGCGCGAGCCGCCCACGACGGCCAGCAATGCGAGCCCCAGCCCTGCCAGCACCCAATCGCGCATCGCGACGGGGAGCGGCGCCGTCAGCCACACCACGCAGACCGCCAGCAGTCCGAATTGCAATAGTCGCCCCACCAGCCAATCGCGCGACGACCACAGCGTCTCCCGCACGGCCGCGGGGAGCATCGCCAGCGTCGGCCGCGCCCGGCCGCTCCCGGGGTAACGGGCCGCCACGACCCCAGGCGGCAGGAGCGCACGGTCGCGGAGGAAGTTCCACAGCTCACCCGCGGCGAGCGCCTGCCCCCGGCCGTTCAGCCGCACCGATCCCGCCTGATGCAGCGGCCCGAGCCGTTCGAAGCTGGCGAACACCGGAGTCGGGTCGAGGACCGGCACGCCGGCTGCTTCGGCGACGGCGGCGAGGCGCTCGCGCTCGACGCCGCCGACCGCGTCCGGCGCGCTCGCCCCGGGCAGCGGCGCGATCATCGCGACCAGACGACCGCCGGCCGCCGCCACCTCGTCCCGCAGCGTGCCGAGCAGCGCTCCGGCGAGCGCCAGGCTCCGCTCCCGTTCTTCGTCCGGCGTCCCGTGCGGGAACGTCCCGGACATCGCCCAGGCCATCGGCTGGCCGGCCCGCGGCGGCAAGCGCCGCAACTGCCGGTAGAGCTGCGACCACGCGAGCGGCCCCGACGCCGCCGGCGCAGCCGCCGTCAGCGGCGCCAACGCGAACGGCGGCGTCGGCTCGAGCCCGCCATCATCACGCAGCGTGAAGAAGGGTTTCGCCGGCACGCGTTTGCCGAGCGCCGCCAAGTGTCCCGGCGAGAGGGTCGCCAGGTCGGCGACGGGGTCCAGCACGAGGATCACCACATCGGGCCGCCGGGTCGCGCCATACCGGCGGAAGAAGATCAGGCTCTGGTCCAGCGCCCACCCGCCGGTGGCGCCGTTCAGCACCTCGACCCGCGCGCCGCGCCGTTGGTCGGCGCGGAGCTCGAGGCTGCGTGCCAGCGACTCGTCCTCGACCACCCCGAACCCTTCCGCCGCATTGCCGCCGAGGACCAGCAGCCGCACCGTGCCCGGCGGCTTCTCGGCCGACCGTGGCTGGCCGACCAACCCGTCGGCGTCGGTGCGCGCAGGCGTCGGCGGCACCCCGTCGTCCGTACACGCGCCGAGCCAGCCCGAGAGGTTGGGAACGTGCCGCCACCCGAGCACGTCGTCGCGCTCGTAGATCACGCCCGGCTGCTCCGAGCAGAGGCGATCGCCCTGGAGCCGGGCCACCAGTTCCCCGACGACCAGCAGCGCGACAGCGCCGACGAGGGCGGTGCGGAACGATTGCGACACGCGACGGCGGGGTTTACTGCTCCGCCGCCCGTCGCCGCAAGCAGTCGGCCAGCGCATCGCGCCACGGTCGCATGCGATCGAGGCCGAGTCCGGCGAGCGCCGCGTTGGCCAGCACCGAGTACCTCGGGCGCACGACCGGCGCAGCGAACTCTGCCGCCGTGATCGGGCGGAGCGGCGTCCGGAGCCCGCCGAGCGCGAAGACGGCCTGTGCGAACTCGTACCACGAGCAGCTGCCCGCGTTCGTGGCGTGATACAGACCCGGCGGCCCGTCGAGCGCCAGCGTGCGGAGCTGTGCGGCCAGGTCGGCCGTACAGGTGGGCGTCAGCACCTCGTCGGCGACCACGCGCACCTCGGGCCGCTCCGCTGCCGCCCGCAGCATGGCGTCGACGAAGTTGCCGCCCTTGCCGCGACACGGCCGCACGCCGTAGAGCCCGGACGACCGCACCACTTGATGGCGCCCGCCCGCCGCCAGCACCTCGTACTCGCCCGCCAGCTTGGTGACGCCGTACGCGTTGAGCGGCCGCGGCCGGTCCGCCTCGACGTAGGGGGACCCCTTCGTCCCGTCGAAGACGTAGTCGGTGCTCACATGGACCAGCCGCGCGCCCAGCTCGCGACAGACGCGGGCCAGCGTGCGCGGCGCGATCGCGTTGATCGCGTAGGCCATCGCCGGCTCGTCCTCGCAGCGTGGCACGTCGGTGAACGCCGCGGCGTTGACGACGACGTCGGGCGCGAGTGCGCCCAGCACCCGGCGCACCGCGCCGGCGTCGCCGACGTCGAGATCGGCGCGGCCGAGGCCGTGGACACGCTCCCCGGCGAACGCGTCCACGAGATCCGCGCCGAGCTGCCCCGCTGCGCCGGTGACGACGACCGTGCTCATGGCCGACCCCGAGTAGCACATCCCCGGCGGGCGGCCGACCGCGCCCCGAATGACCCGCCGGTTTGACTCTACGCCGGACCCCCGACTACGCACAGACGCGATGCGCGTCGAGCCCGCTCAGATGCCCGGCCTGGTGGTCGTGACCTCGCGGACCTTCCCGGACGACCGGGGGTACCTCGTCCAGTCGTGGGTCAAGAGCGACCTCGAGGCCCGCGGCATCCCGTCGACCTTCGCGCAGGCGATCCAGACCGTGTCCCACCGTGGCGTGGTGCGCGGTCTCCACTTCCAATGGGAGCCGCCGCAGGGAAAGTACGTGCGGTGTCTCCGCGGCGCCGTCCTCGACGTGGTGGTCGACGTGCGCCACGGCTCGCCGCGGCTGGGCGACCACGTGGCCCTCGAACTCTCGGACCGCAACCACCTGGCGCTCTGGGTGCCCCCCGGGCTGGCGCACGGGTTCTGCGTGCTGGAGGACGACGCCATCCTCCTCTACGAGTGTACCACCGAGTGGGGCCCCCACGGCGAGGGCGGCATCCGCTGGGACGATCCCGCGCTCGGCATCGCCTGGCCGACCCTGCCGCCGATCGTGTCGCCGAAGGACCAGGCGGCGCCCAGGCTCGCGGACTGGCTGCGCGACCCCAGGTCGCAGCGCTTCCGGTTCGGCGGGTGAGCCGGCTCAGCGCAGGCCCAGCTCCGCCAGCGGTGGCGGGCGGTTCGCCAACGCGTCGCGCACGCCGCGCACCTTGAGCCAGACGTCGCCGGCGTCGCCGCGCAGCGAGTGCCAGAGGAGCTGCGCGGGCAGCGCGACGGCGAGGAACGACGCCAGCTTCGCCCACTCCTGCGGGCCGGCGTGCTTCCGGGCGAAGAGGATCGAGTTGCGCGCGCCGAAGTACTTCCGGATGCGGACCGACCGCGACCCGCCCGCCGTGCCGCGGCCCGTGTGGGTGACGATGGCGTCGGGCGCATACACCACGCGCCAGCCGGCGCGGCGCGCGCGGGTGCACCAGTCCACCTCCTCGTGGTACGCGAAGAACGTCTCGTCGAAGCCGCCGAGCGCGTCGAGCGCCGCAGCACGGAGCCACATCGTGCACCCCGCGATCCAATCGACATCCCGCTGGACCGACCACGCGGGTCCGTCCGGCACGTCCGCGCCCGCGAGCGCCACCAGGCTCTGCCGCCACGTGACGCGCCCCCAGGCGAGCCACAGCCGCGTCGGGTCCTCGCGCGCCAGCACCTTGGGCCCGACGACGGCCACGTGGGAGTCGGCGTCGAGCACACGGCGCGCCGCCGCCGTCGCGCCGGGCCGCATGCGCACGTCGTTGTTGAGCAGCAGGACCGTCTCGGCCCCGCGCGCCAGCGCGGCCTGGATGCCGACGTTGGCGCCGCCCGCATAGCCCCGGTTCTCGGGGACGCGAATGCAGTCCACGTCCGGAGCCCGACGCGCCAGCAGCGCGCCCACCGGTTCTCGCGACCCGTTGTCGACGACGACGATCGGAACGTCCGGTCGCCCGTCGACCGCCGCGACGCAGCCGAGCGTGTCCTCCGGGTCCTGCCAGTGCACGATCACGGCCACCACCGGAATGCTCACCCCGCCACCTCCTCGTACACCCGCCGCGTGCCGCGCGCGGTCGCATCCCAGCTGAACTGCGCGGCCCGCCCCCGCGCCCGGGCCGACCACGCCGCGCGGGCACCGGCGTCGTCGAGCAGCCCCACGAGCGCGTCGGCGAGCAGCGCCGCGTCCGAGCGCGCCACCAACAGCGCGCCCTCGCCCGCCACCTCGGGGATCGACGTGAGCCCCGGAGCGATCACGGCGCAGCCACTCGCCATCGCCTCCAGCACCGTCAGCCCGAAGCCCTCGTACTCCGACGCGCTCACCGCGATCTCCGCCGCCGCGTAGAGCGCGCGCAGGTCGGCGTCGTCGAGCGGACCGAGCCAGCGCACGCCCGGCGGCAGCGCGCCGAGCCACGACGGTGTGTAGCCGGGCCGCAGCCGACCCGCGATCGCGAGCCGCCAGCCGCGTGCGGCGGCCTCCGCGCGCACGAAGCTCTCGACCACGCGCTCGACGCGCTTGCGAGGCTGCACCGTCCCCACGCACGCGATGACGCGGTGGCCGAGATCGTAGCGCGCGCGCACCGCCTCGACCGCGCCGCGCGGCGGCGCGACGCCGAACGACGCCGGCACCGCCAGCGGCACCACCGGCACGCGCGCCGGGTCGAGGCCGAAGCGTGCCACCAGATCGTCCCGCGCATGCGTCGAGTCGGCGATGACGCGCGCGGCGCGCCGCACGCTTCGTGGCGTCGTGAGGCGAAAGTGCAGCCGCTGCGCGCGCGCGAACGTCTCGGGGCACGCGTACACCGCCAGGTCGTGCACGGTGACCACGGCCGGCACGCTCAGCCGCCACGGCAGGACGTTCTTCGTACCGTGGTAGAGCTGCACGCCGTGGCGCGCCAGGAGGTCGGGCAGCCGCGCGTGATCCCACGTCACCTGATGCCAGGTGGATGCCAGCGGCACGTGCACGCACTCGACGCCGGCGAAGCCGTCCGGCCGGTCGGTGAAGACCACGTAGTCGTGCCCACCCGCCCGGGCGAGCGCCGCCACCAACTCGCGCGCGTAGGTCGCCGGCCCACCGACGATACCCACGAGCGCGCCGATGCCGATCCGCACCGTTCAGCCCCGGCCGCCCGGCGTGGGCGCGGGTTCCGGCACACCGCCCGCGGCGACCGCCACCCCCGCCATCGCACCGCGGCGAAGCGCCGCCACGACGTCACGCCGCCCGCGGACGGCGTAGCCCGCCGCGCTGGCGGCGATCATCGCCGTGTACACGGGCACGAACGCCGCCAGCGCGGCGGCGCCGCCGTGCCGGCGCACCACCAGCCAGGGGTTCCGGGCCTTCAGGTACGCTGCCCAGGGCGTGAGCCCGCTGGCGAAGCCGCGCAGCCCGTCGTGACGGACCACGGCGCGCGGGTCGATCACCGCGCCGAACCCGCGTGCACGCGCGCTCAGGCAGAAGTCGACGTCCTCGTAGTAGACGGCGATCTCCTCGCTGAAGCCCCCCACCGCCTCGAAACAGGCCCGGCTCACCAGCAACGCGCAGCCCATGACGCCGGTCACGGCATACGGCCGGTCGCGCGGGCCTCCGGTAGCGGAGCAGCGTGCGCGGCACGCAGAGCAGCCCCAGCGAGTGCCGCTCGCCGGCCGACAGCACGCGCGTCGGGATGCTGCAGATCGAGCACCCGCGGGCCCGCGATGCCCGCGCCGGGCGTCGCGTCGAGCGTCGCCCGCAGGAGCGCCAGCGCGTCGGGCGCCAGCACGGTGTCGTTGTTGAGCAGGAGGACCGCGTCGGCGCCCGCGGCGAACGCAGCCCGCGCCCCGGCGTTCAGCCCGCCGGCAAAATGCCGGTTCTCGTCCAGGCGCAGCAGCCGGACGCCCGGGCGCGTGCCCACACCGGCCTCCAGGCTCGCCTGCTCGGCGTCGCCGGACGCGTTGTCCACCACCACGACCGGCTCGGGCCGCAGCGTCTGCGTCAGCAGCGATTCGACGCACCGCTCGGTGGCCAAGCCGCCCTCCCACGTGACCACGACCGCCGCGGTGCGCGTCACGCCGCCTCCGTCCGCACGCCGAGCGTCGCCGCGAGCACGTCCCCCAGCCGCGCCTGCCACCGCCGCGGCGCCGAAGCGCTCCAGCACGTGGGTGCGCGCGGCAGCGCCCAGCCGTGCCGCCGACACCGGGTCGTCCAGCAGGCGGAGGACGGCGGCGGCGAGCGCCGCGGCATCCGCCGGCGGGCACGCGAGGCAGTGCGAGCCGGGTCGGAGGACCTCACGCAACGCGGGCCCGTCGCGCGTCACCAGCGGCCGCCCAACCGCCGCCGCCTGGTACACCTTGTTCGGCACCACCATCGCCGCTTTCCGCCCGGCGCCGAACACGCCCAGCACGACCGCGGCCGACGCCAGCTCGCGGGGCAGCGCTTCCAGCGGCACTTCGTCGCGCCATGCGACCGGGGCCCGCAGGCGCGCGGCGAGCGCCTCCATGCGCCCGCGCTCGGGACCGTCGCCCAGCAACACCACCTCGGCGCGATCCCCGAGCCGCGCCGCGGCGGCCAGAATCGTCTCGACGCCGTGAAGGGGCAGGTACCGGCCGGTGAAGAGGACGCGGCGCGGGGCCACGACGGCCGTGACCGGCACGATGAACTCCGGCTCGACGCCGAAGTGCCAGGGGGCCACCCGTGTCGCCGGCCCGCCCAGCTCGCGCAGGTACGCCGCGTGCACCTCGGTGTCGGCCAGGACGAGATCCGCCGCGCGAAGCGTGACACGATCGAGCCCGCCGACGGCGCGTGCGCGCACGCTTCCCGCGGGGAACACCGCGCGGTCTTCCACGAGCGTCTCGGTGAGACTCACCAGCGGCGCGAAGACGAGCGCCACCCGCGGCCGGCAGATGCGGTGCGCGAGCAGGACGTCGAGCTGACCGCCGAAGCCGACGACGACCAGCGGCGGCTCGCCGCGGCGCTGCCGCCACGCCAGCGCGAGGCGCCGCGCCGCGGCGGCCCAGCCCCGCGCGAGCCCGACGAGCGAACGCGCGCCGAAGTAGCGCGCGTCCTTGTGACGCGTGGCTTCCCAGAGCGGCTGGTGCAGCTCCTCGACGGCGAAGCCGGCGCCGGCGAGCGCCCGGACCAGCAGGCGGTTCGCGCTGTGCCCGCGGTCGTACGTCCCGAAGAGACACGCCCTCATCGGGCCAGACGGCCAGGCTCGCTCCGCACCGGCGGCGCTGGGCCGCCCTGCGAGCCGCTCGACGTCGGCCTCCTGCCCGGCCGCGAGCTCGAGCTCGCGCACCCGCAGCAGCGTCTCCTCGATCAGCGAACGGCTGCTCGCGATCAGGTCCGCCACCAGGCCGATCAGCATGGTCTGGAAGCCGACGATGACCAGGACCGCGGCGAGGATCAGGCTCTGGATGTGCCCCTGCGCCGCCGCCGTGAAGTAGTCGATCATGAAGCGGCAGCCGACCACCATGCCGGTCAGCACGGCCGATCGCGCCCAAGCCGACGAACACGGTGAGCGGCTCGTAGAGCGCGTAGATGCGCACCATGGTGGCCGACGAGATCGCCGCAGGTAGAGCGCGATCGACCCGAAGAGGCGCGAGGGACGGCTCCACCTCGTTGGTGGGGATCGGGAAATGGCCGATCGGGATGCTGCTTCTTGCCCGCCTGGATGATGGTCTCGAGCGTGTAGGTGAACTTGGTCACCACGTTCATGCGCAGCGCCGCACGCCGGGAGAAGGCGCGAAAGCCGCTCGTGGCGTCGGGCACGGTGGTCCCCGAGAGGCGGCGGACCACCCAGCTGCCGATCCCCTGCAGCAGCGCTTCACGATGCCGAAGTGCGCGACCGCGTCGGCGCCCGGTCGCCGATCACGATGTCGGCGTGCCCGCCGAGGATCGGCGCGACCAGGCGCGGGATCTCGGCGCCGGGGTACTGGTGGTCGGCGTCGGTGTTGACGATCACGTCGGCGCCGAGCTTGAGCGCGGCGTCGAGGCCGGCCGAGAAGGCCCGCGCGAGTCCCGCGTGTACCGGCAGCCGGAGGAGGTAGGTGGCGCCGGCCTCGCGCGCGACCTCGGCCGTGCGGTCGGTGGAGCCGTCGTCGATCACGAGCGTCTCGACCACGTCGATCCCCGGCACGGCGCGCGGCACGTCGGCCAGGGTTTCGGCGAGGGTGGCCTCCTCGTTGAAGCAGGGGATCTGGACGATGAGCTTGCGCATGCGCTGCCGCGGCGAGCTTAACCCGTCAGCCACCCTGGGCACCAGCACCCGGCTCGGCGCCGGGCTCCGGCGCGACCAGCACATCGAACCGCATCTCCGGACCCGGCGGCGACAGATTGCGAATCACCACGCGGGCGGGGCCGCCGTCGTACGGCGCCATGCCCGGCGTGTCGGGCCCGATGACCGGGCCCCGCCGCAGAACCGCCCCGCCGGCAAGGAGGACCGCGCCGAGCACGACGCGCAGCAGGACCGGCACGAACGCCTGGGCGCGTCCCAGGCGATAGAGCGCCAGGGCCAAGGCGGCGGCGCCCGCGAGCCCGAGGGCGGCTCCCAGCGGGCGCCGCCACGCCGGCGGCCCGTACCAGGGGTCGGTGGCGTCGCCGCGGTTGCCTCCCGCCGCATGCCCGCGGTCGAGATCGTCCCGGCCGTCGGCTTCGACCAGATGCAGCAACTTGCGCTCCGGGTCCCGCTGACCGGTGCGGAAGCCGTATCGCCGCTCGTCGACGTGCCAGACGAGCAGGCCGTCGCCAGGGAGCTTAGCGTCGGCGCCCTCGCGGAGCCGGTTCTCGAGGAGATAGTACTCGTGCCGGTTGCCCGGCGACACCGGGATGCGCACCGCCCGCGGCTCGCGCGTAACCGCCGGGAGACGCACCCCCGTGGTCGTCCGGTCGATCGTCTCGACGTCGAGCCACCCGAGCTTCGCCTTGGACCATGCGTCCGGATGCGGCGGCTGCTCGCCTCGGCCGAGCCACGTGCCCTGCCCCATCAGGCCCCAGACGCCGATGCCCTCGTGCGTCGCGCCGCCGGGAGCGTACAGTTCCGGAAGCCCGAGCAGGTGGCCGAACTCGTGGCACAGCACCCCGAAGGTGCCGAGCGGCGCCGCCGCCGTCTCCGCGATCACGCACGCGTCGCGGATGTGACCGGTCGGCGGGGCGAGCGAGGTGTAGTTCGACCACGGGTCGTCGGCCTCGCCTCCTCCGATGTGCGACTCCTTGCCCGTGCCCGCGAAGAACACGATCACGCCCCGCGCTTCGGCGAGCGCACGGAGATCGTCCGGCGCGCGCGCCTGGGCCGCGAACTCCCGCAGGGCATCGCGCGCCAGTTCGGTCGCGCGCTGCACGTAGAAGGCGCGAGGTTCGGGCAGCGTCACGACCGGGCCGCCGATGTGCGGCACGACGCGCAGCCGTCCCGATGAGACCTCCCTGTAGTACGCGACCAGGCGGTCCATCAGGGAGACGAAGTGCGCTCGGTCGTGCGTCAGGGGTCGATCCTGGAAGTCGGCCAGCACCACCAGGATCGGGAGGTCACCGGTGGTGCCGGTGGTCGGGGCGCCGCGGGCGGCACCGGCGAGCGCGAAAAGGCACAGGGCGAGCGCGAAAAGGCACAGGGCGAGCGCGCGCGCCAGCCTGGCCCTGCCGACGTTGACAGCCCCGGGGGTGTCTGTGACAATCCGCGGCCGCTTGCGCACTTCCGGACCAGGAGGACTCACGATGCGGATACTCGGCTGTTCAGCCTCGCTCGGCATGATCGTCGCACTCACCCTCGCAGGCTGCGGGGGCGGCGCGCCGACCGGCGAGACCCCCAAGCCGACGCCCACCACGGTCGCGCCAGTTGCCCCGGCCTCGCCGCCCACCACCGCGGCGGGCGCGAAGACCGGGGACGAAGACGACGAGGACATGGCCGCACCGCTGTTGGCGTGGGCCGACTCCGACACCGACGAGGGCAAGGCGCCCCTCGCCATCCAGTTCAAGGCGGACATCGAGGGTGGCACTCCTCCGCTGAGCTTCGTCTGGAAGTTCGGGGACGGCACCCCCGATTCGACCGAGGCGAACCCGAAGCACACGTACGAGAAGCCCGGCAAGTATCGGGCCGACCTCGAGGTCAAGGACGCCGCCGGCGACTCCGACTCCGACTACCTCGAGATCGACGTCCAGTAGCATCGTCTGGCATGCCAGGGGCGCTCACCCGGCGGTGAGCGTCCCGACCATGTCCCCCACCGTCGCCACGCCATGGCGGCGACACCAGGACACCATCTCCTGCGCCACCCGATGTGGCGCCCGGGGGTCGTAGAACGTCGCGGTCCCCACCTGGACGGCCTGCGCGCCGCAGCACATGAACTCGAGCGCGTCGGCACCGCTCCGGATGCCGCCGATCCCGACCACCGGAATGCGCAGGCTGCGGCTGAGCGCCCACACCATTGCAAGCGCGACCGGCTTGATGGCCGGACCCGAGAGACCGCCGGTGACGCTGTGCAGCCGTGGCCGCCGCGCCGCGATGTCGACCGCGAGCCCGCGCAGCGTATTGATGGCGCATACCGCGTCCGCGCCCTCGGCTTCGACCGCACGACCCACGGCCGTGATGTCGGTCACGTTCGGCGACAGCTTGACCCAGAGCGGCATCCGCACCCGGCGGCGCACCGCACGCACGATCTCGGCCAGCGCGCGCGGGTCGGACGCGATGATCCCCCCCCATTCCGGCCGGTTCGGGCTGGCGGCGTTCAGTTCGAGCGCAACGACACCGGGCGCGCCGTCGAGTCGCGCCGCGCACTCTGCGAATTCCTCGGGGCTGTCGCCCCAGAAATTGGCCACCACGCGGGCACCGAGGCGGACCAACTCGGGGAGGCGATCGCGCAGGAACGCCTCGACACCCACGTTCTGGAGCCCGATGGCGTTCAACATCCCGGCCGGGCTCTCGAGCAGCCTCGGCGGCGGTTTGCCCGGGTACGGCGCGAGCGACAGCCCCTTCACGGCGATCGCCCCGATCGACGCGAGATCGACCATGCCGGCGAACTCGAGCCCGTACCCGAACGTGCCGGACGCCGCGATCACCGGCGTCGGCAGGGTCACCGGGCCGATGGTGGCACGCAGGTCGACGGCGTCCGTCATGGGCGATCCAGCCGCAGTTCCATGACGATCGCATCCTGCCCCGGGCCGTAGTAGCCGCGCCGGACGCCGAGGTCGTGGAAGCCGAGACGGCGATAGAGGCGGCGAGCCGCCACGTTGCCCGCTCGCACCTCGAGGAACATCGTCCGCGCGCTCGTCGCGCGGGCCTCGGCGATCACCGCCTCGACGAGCGTGCGCCCGATCCCGGAGCGGCGGCAGCCCGGCTGAACCGCGACGTTCAAGAGGTGGACCTCATCGGTGACGCGCCAGCGGCAGGTGTATCCCACGACCGGCGCACGTGCATCCGATCCGTCGATCGCGACCGTGAGCCGGGCCAAGGGCGTGACCAACTCCTGCTCGAAGAACGCTCGGGACCACGGCTGCGGGAACGCCCGCCGCTCGATCTCCAGCACCGCGGGCAAATCCTCGCGGCGCATCCGGCGCAATACGATCGCGTTCAGGCCGCGGTGCTCACCTTCGGGAGCACGACATCGAGGGTCTTGTCCCGATAGCGATGCCGGAACCCGGCGACCGGCTGGGCCAACGGCACGCGCGTCGTGAACTCGGACGGGAACGCCGGCGCCGCGCCGGTGACGCTCCGCACGTGCGGGTCGTCCACGCGCGCATGGACGACGAACGCGCCGTTCTCGAGGGTCAGCTCGTAATCGTAGTCTGGCATGACCGTGGGAAGTTGCATGCTCGCCCCGATCGTCGAGGGCGGCACGACGCGGGGGAACTCCACCTGCAGGAGATACGCGTCGCCGCGGTCGACCAGACGGAACACCTCACCGTAGCGTCGGGCGCGCTCGAGCTTGTCGTCGAAATGGTGCTGGTCACCATGGAAGCCGTCGAAGCCCACCCCGCTGCTGGCCCCGGTCCGACCGGCCAGCGCCGTCACCAGCGCACCGGCCGGCAGCAGCAGTGGTCCGTATGCGGCGCCGCGGAGCGGCGTCTCGGTGATCGGCCGCCCCCGGAAGAAATTCTCGTGCAACCGCCACGCCGCCTCCCCGACCGCGAGCAGCACGCCGAGGACGATCCACCAGTGGGTGGCGGACGTGAACAACCCCGCGCGGCCGAGCACCGTGCCGAGAACCACGCAGGCCGTCGGGTAGAGGAGCAGGTTCAGGAAGACGTTGGCCGCCGTGGCGAGCTCGGCGTTGAAGAACCGGCGATCGCCCACCGCCGCCTCGATGCGCCGCTTCGCCCCATCGCCCAGAGCCCCGAACACGCCCTGTCCTGCCGCCAGGAGGCCGAGGGCGACGGTGGACCGCCACGACAGTGCCTGCCGACGCGGCGCGCCGAGCGCGCCGACGATCTGGTCGAAGTCACCCGGAAACTCGCCCGCGAACACCTTGGGCGCCGCCGGTGCCCTGGCCGCCGGCTTGTCGATCTTTCGCTCGATCGGGGCGGCCTTCGCCGCTGGCGGTGCGGCGGGGGGCTGGACCGAGGCGGCCTCCGCGCGAGGCGCCGGGGCGTCGCTCGCAGCACTCGCCGCCGGTGGCGGGGGAGGCGTGGCGGCCGCTGCGGGCGCCGAGGCACCGGCACCCGTCTCCGCCTTGGCGAATCGCGACGGGGCGTCATCGGGGATGGTTTGCTCCGGATGGAGTGCACGAGCGCGGAGCAACAGCACGTCGTGGGTCTCGGGGATGTCGGGGTTGGGCACGCAGCAGTCGACCGGGCAGACGGCCGCACAAGCCTCGTGATCGTGGAAGCCGACGCACTCGGTGCACTTCTCGGGGACGATGTAGAAAATCTCGTCCGAGATCGCCGGGTGCATCGACCCGTCGGGCGCCTCCCACTCGACCGCCCCCTGATAGATGGCCGTGTTCGGGCACTCCGGCTCGCACGCGCCGCAGTTGATGCACTCGCTGGTGATCATCGTCGCCATGAACGCGAATCCCTCCCGGTCCGTGCTCGAGGCGAGCTAGCCGAGTTCCGCCACACCGTCAAACCAACGCCCCCCCGGCTCAGGGGAGCGCTTCCTCGACCAGCGGCGCGCCCCCCATGAGCGCCTCGTCGCCGGGCCGCAGGACCCGCGCAGCGTTGCGACGTCCCCGCCGTCGCCGGCTCTCCATGGCGCGCCGCAGATCCGCCAGTCCTTCGATGCGCGAGCTGAAGTCCTCGGTAACGTTCCGCGACTCGTCGCGATTGCGGATCACCGAGGGCGTGATCGTGATCAGCAGCTCGGTACGCACCGTGCGATCCTGGTCGCTGCGGAAGAGGCGGCCGAGCACCGGGACGTCCATCAGGTACGGCACTCCGCTCCGATCGCTACCGATCAGATCGTCGATGATGCCGCCGATCACCACCGTGTCGCCGTCCTGGACGACCAGCGTGGTCTCCGCCTCGCGCGTGTTGAAGGAGGGCGAATTCGTGTTGCCGAAGGTTTCGGACTCGACCGAGCTGACCTCCTGCCGCACCTGCAGGTTCACGAGCCCCTTCGAGTTGACCTGCGGGAGCACGGTGAGAATCTTGCCGACATCCCGGTACTGCACCGTGTTGGCCGTAGTCGGCGCGATGCCGCTGCTCTGCAGGAAGGTGCTGGTAGAGGTGAGGATGGGCACCGACTGGCCGACCAGGATGTGCGCTTCCCGGTTGTCGGCCGCGATGATGTGCGGCGCGGACAGCATCTTCACGCGCGTGAGGACCTGCAGCGCGTTGATGAACATGTTGAAGTTGTCCTGGTTGCTGATCACCGCGAAGGCGCCTCCGCGCGGACCCGTCGGCACCTGCGACGCGCCTCCCACCAGACCGCCCACCGTGCGTCCGATGTCGAAGATCGAGGTCGACCCTTCGGGAAGCGCGGTGGACAGGTTGCCCGACGAGATGGCGTACGCGACGCCGAACTCGAGCCGCTTGTTCAACACCACCTCGGCGATCATCACCTCGAGCACCACCTGCCGCGGCACGACGTCGACCCGGCGGATGACGTCCAGGATGAGCTGATAGTCGCGCTTGGTGGCGAGCACCACCAGCGAGTTGGTCACTTCGTCGGCGACGATGCGGACTTCTTCGCGGAACACGGGCAGCGGCCCGGAGATCGTCCCGGCTGGACCGGGCGCCGGCGCAGGTCCCCCGGGGAGCGACACGCCGGCCGCACCACCCACCTGCTGCCCGGGCTGTCCCGACACTGCGCCCCCGACCGCGCCGCCGGCCGTCCCGAGCCCGCCCCGCCGCGACCCGCTCCCGCCTCGCGCACCACCCAGGCCGCCGGCGCCCCCGCCCAGCCCGCCGCCACCGGCGCCGCCAACGCCGCCCGCCCCTGCGCCACCGAACTGACCGGCCGCGCCGCCGACCCCGCCCGCCGCGCCACCGATGCCGCTGCGGCGGCTGGAGGTCCGGCCCGCGCCACCGGCGCCGCGCTGCCCGAAGGCCCCTGCGGCACCGCCCGACGCGCCGCCAGCGCCGAACAGCCCGGCTCCGGCCGGAACGCCCGCCCCCTGGCGGCCCGCCCCGCCGCCCCCGCCGCCGTCGCCGCCGCCGAACAACTCGTTCAGGACCGCGGCCAGGTCTGCTGCCTTGGCGTTCTCGACGTTGTAGACGAAGGTCTGCCGGCCGGCGCCCTTGTCCGGCGGGATGTCCAGCATCATCAGCCAGCGGTCGATCTCGCTGAACGCGGACTGATCCACCGCGAAGGCCACGATGGCGTTGAGGCGCTGCAGCGGCACCATGAAGACCCCGCCCTCGCCCTCGCCGGTGGCAGTGACCCCGTACGGTGCGAGCAGCGTGAGGAGTTCGTTGGCCAGCTCCTCGGGATCTCCCTCCTTCATCTGGAAGACCCGGGCGTGGAGATTGCGGAAGCCGTCGATGTCGAAGGTGGCGGCGAGCTGACGGAGCCGCTCGACGTTGGACTCGAGGTCGGTGACCACGACCGCGTTCGCCCGCGGGTAGGAGAGCACGTCTCCGCCCGGAGTCACGAAGGGCTGCAGGATGTTGGCCATCTCGTCCGCCAGGACGTGGCGGACCTGGAAGATCTCGATGACGAAGCTGTCGTCGCGGCGCGCGGCGCCGGCGGCGGCGCCGCGCGGCACGATGGCGCGGGTCTTCGCCTCCGCGACTGGCAGCACCTGATAGACCCCATCGCGTCCTCGCACGGCGGCGATGCCGTTCTGGCGGAGGATCTGATTGAAGAGCGGGAAGAGGTCGCCGCGCGAGATGCGCCCGGTGGTCCGGATGGTGACCTGTCCTTCGATGCGGGGATCGAGCGTGTAGCTGATGCCGAGGGCCGTCGCGAGGCTGTGGATGACCTCGCGGATGTCGGCGCGCTCGAAGTTGAGCACCATCGCCTCGTCGTCGCCGAGGGGGCGCTCGGCCTCGGGAGCGGCCGCATCGTCCGCCCCACCGCCGGGCGGCGGGGGCGCTTGCGCCAGGAGCGGCGTGCCCGCCAGCAAGGCGGCGATGCTCACGAGCGCCAGCGTGCGTTGCCCCTTCACGACATCCTCCTCTCCATGATGAGCATCCGGGACGCGTCCTATCAGTTACCTCGGAGCTGTTCGAGTTTCTCCCGCACGGCCGCGGGCAGGTTCGGGTTGGGGGGCGCGACGGCCTGCACCCCAGTCGGCGCCACCCCGGCAGCGGGTGGCGGCGCCACGCCGGGCGCCGCCGCCTGCGGCGGCACGCCGGGGCGTCGCGGCATCGCGGCACGCGGCTGGCGCGGCTGTGTGCCCACGGACGGCGGCACGGCGACGGCCGCCGCCGGTTGGACACCCGCGGCCGGCGACGGGACGCCGCCCGGGGGGAGAGCTGGCTGCCCCGGTCGCGCCGGCGCCCCGGGGGTCCCGGGTGCGCCGGGTGGCCGCGGCGCCCCGGCGCCCCCGGCCTTTTCGAGGCTCAGCGTGAGCGTGAGCGTCTCCCCGGCCGCCGAGGCCAGCGTCACCCGGCTGGGACGGATGCCCTTGAGGGTGTAGCCGCCGATCTCGTCGCCGATGCGCAACCGCCGCTGCTGGTTGCCTTGCGCCGCATCCGTCACCAGCGCCTCGCGGTCGCGACCGATCATGCGCACGCCGACCAACGTGAGGTTGGGCGGGGGGCCGATCTCCTTTGGCGGCGGCGCCTTCACCTCCTCGGTGGGCCGCTGTCGACTCGCGTCGAAGAGGTCCTTGTCGACGATCATGGCGACGAGTTGGGCTGGCTGTTCCTGCTTCTCCGCCGGTCCGCGCTTGCCGCGGCGGCTTCCCCCGCTCTTGCCCTCGGGCTTGCCCTCGCCGGGCGAGCTGGACTCGGGTTGCCTGGCCGACACCTCGATCGTCGGCAGCGACCGGTCCCAGGTGAAGTAGATCTGGAGCCCCAGCAGGAGCACGAGGGCCACCAGCACTCCGTTGACGATCGCCCAGCGCCCCACGGTCAGCTCTCCTCCTTTGCCGCTGCCGGCGCGGGCGGCGCGACCGGCGCCGGCCGCGGCACGATCGGCGGCAGCGTCGCCACCGGCCGCGTGGTGGTCGTCGTGGCCGGCCGCTTCGGCCGGGTGGTGCTGGTGGTCGCCACGACCGGCCGCGGCACCGTCGTGACCGGCGTCGGCGGGTTCGCACCCGGCGGCGCCGGAGCCACCACCGGCGGCGGCGCGCCCGCTGGTGCGCCCGGAGGCGGCGGAACGACCGCCGCCGGGGGCGCCGGTGGGCTCGCGGGCGCGCCCACCGGCGCGACGGTCGTCGGCGGAGCCGGGGCGCCGCCGGGTGCCGAACCGTCCGCCGCTGCCGGCTCAGCCCCACCGGTGTCGTCGCCCTTGGCATCCTCCGCCAGCACGAAGCCGGCCACCTCGAGCGTCGACGACAGCGTGCGCGGTCCCTTCGCCCCCGGGGCCGCGCCACGCCGGTTCACCTCCAGAAAGGGCACCGCGAGCTGCTGCCCGAACTCGAGGCCGGAGACGAGCTCCGCCAGCGGCTGAAGCTCGCCCGACAGGACCAGGCGGATCGCGACCTTGCGGTAGGGGGGGAGCGCCTCGTCCTTCATGACCTGCGTGCTCTGGACGGCGATACCCTTCTCGGCCGCGAGCGCGTTGGCGCGGTCCTGCAGCGCCGCCGCGCCGAGCGTCGCGCCGCGCCCCGGCAGCAGGCGCTCACGCGCCGTCTTGAGCTTCTTCTGCAAGCTCTCCCGCTCGACGCGCAGGGAATCCGAGGCTCCGACGATGCGCACCGCCCGGCGCAGCTGTTCCTCCCCCTCGCCGATCTCGTCCGCCACGCGCGCCCGGTAGTCGCGCACCGGCACCCACCCGTAGAGATAGAGGAGGCAGACCACCGCGAAGGCGAGCACGCCGAGGATGATCCGCTGGTCGCGCTGCGAGTGTCCCGCGTACCAGCGCTGCGCCCCGTCCCAGAGCGCCTGCAGCCGCGCGCGCACGGCGTTCACCGCACCACCTCCGCGGTGATCGAGAAGCGCTCCTTGTCACCCTCCTTGGTGGTGGACGACGCGAAACTCACGTTCTTGAAGCGCTTCGACTTGCCGAGCGACGTGATGATCTCGGAGGCTGAGCGGGCCAGCCCCTCGATGGCGAGCCGCTCCCCGCGGAGGTTGAGGCTTCGCAGGTAGGCGTCGGTCGGGATCAGCTCGGTGAGCTCCCGCAGGAGCGGCGTGACGCGGGGCTCCTGCGCCTCGCCCAGCACGTCGAGTTCCCTCTGCAGCTGATCGACCTCGGCCTGCAATTTCTTCACCGCGTGCATCTGCGGCTCGATGGCCTCGATCTGCGCCTGGATCTGCCGCCGCAGCATGGCGTCCTTCACCAGCACGCTGCCTCCCCATACGAGCAACAGGAGGGCGCTCAGCGCCGTGAGGACGACGGTGGCGAGGGACAGGCCCTCGTCGTAGCCCTTCCGCTGCTCGGTCGGCAGGAGATTCAGCGGCACGGTGCCTTCGCGGATAGCGTCGAGCGCGGCGCCGAGGGCCGGCAGCACCGGCGGTTCGGCCGCGAAGAACTCCTCCGGCGCCTCGAGCCGGCCCCGCGCGAGCGCCAGGAGATCCGACTCGCCAGGCAGCTCCATGGCAGGCCCGGCGCCGTTGGCGAGCGCCCAGCGATAGAGGGGCACGTCCTCGGCCAACAACGCGGTTTCGGCCAACTGCCGCGCGACGGAGCGCTCGACCGCCGCCGCGTCCGGGACGCGCCGGGCCGGCAGCAACTGGCTCGACACCAGCCGGCCGTCGTCGAGCAAGGCGATCTCCATCGCGTCGTGCAGGGTGACCAGCAGCCCGAGCGGCGCGGCGCCATCACCGCGACAGAACGCCAGGTAGTCGGCGATGGCGGTCGACGCGAGCACGATGCTGCGCGGCCGCACCGCCGCCTCCTCCAACGCGTCGAGGTACCCCTGCACCGTCTGGCGCGGCACGCACATGAGCAGCACCTCGACGCGCTCGTCGCCATGTGATCGCATCGACCAGTCGTAGAAGACCTCGTCGCGCGGCAGCGGGATCAGGTTCTCGATCTCGTACTCGAGCACCTGGGCCAGGTTCTCCTGGGCTGCCGCCGGCAGCAGCACCCGGTTGAACGCCGCCTCGTCCCGCGACAGGCAGAGCACCGTGCGCCGCGCATCGACACCCGACGCCGTGAACTCGGCCACGGCACGGGTCAGCGCCTGGCGCCGCTCGGCCGGCTGGGCGGTCCCTGGCAGCGCGACGGTCCTCGTCCCGCGCACGGTGACCTGGAACAACCGCTTCCGCACGTGCGCGAGCCCCACCTCGCGCGCGCCGACGAAGATGCCCACGCCATCGAGGAAGTCGGCACGCTTGAGCCGCTGCGAGAGGTCGCTCAGGTTCACGGCTCGGACTCCGTGATTTCGCCACTCGGCAGCATGCCCGCGAAGGGCGCGCGATCGTACCACATCACGGGCTCGGGGGTGTCGTTCGCCTCGAGGACGAACACGCCGGACACGGCCGATTGGTTGCGCTCCTTCGAAGTGTCCGCACGCGCGGTGACCGCGACCAGCGTGGCGCGCTCCGGCTCGAACTCGAAACGGTCCGCCAAGACGGGGTCGGCGCCCAGCTTGCTCTGCAGCATCGCGGCGAACCCGATCCGATCACCCGACTTGCGCAGCTCCTCCATCTGCTCCAGGTCCTCGGGCGGTAGGTCCGGCAGCAGCGCCTGCACCACCCTCGGGTCGACCAGGCTGCCGTCGATCATGCCCTCCTGGAACGCGCCCGCGTCGGTGAAGCCGCAGAACACGGACACGACGTCGCGGAGACCCGGTCTCCCCTCGGCACCATAGAACAAGTCCGAGGTGATGCCCCGAATCTGCAGCAGTTCCTCCACGCTGACGACCGGCCCGTTGCGAGCAGGATACTCCCGGTTCGCCCGGTACCATTTCGTCTCCGCGCCGTTGGCGCGCTGCGTGTTGTCGACATCGATCCAGTCGATGATGGAGTCCACGATCTCGTCGACCTGCCCGGCGGAACGGCTGTCGACCCCCTGGGCCGCATTCCCGCCGAGCACCAGGTTCGAGATCAACCGCTTCAAGAATTCCCGGTCGTCCGCGTCGCCCTTGCCCGCGCGCGTGGCGATCCGGTTGATCGGGATGCGCCCGCATTCCGGCCGCACCTCGACCGTGTAGGCGATGCCGTGGAACGTGCCCGACTCCGACTGCACCAGATCCTCGTCCTCCTCGCCCTCGCCGTCCCCGTTCACGTCGCTGCCGGTCGGATCCGCGAGCCGCCGGCGCGCCTTGTGGAGCGCCGTCTGCATCCCGGCCCAGGCGGCATAGTAGCCCTGCGTTTCCTCCGCGAAATTGGCGCTGCCCGCGCTGTCCTCGCGCATCCAGCGCCCGAAGTCGAGGGCCAGGACGCCGAGCACCATGAAGGACCAGAGGACCAGCAGGAGGGCGATCCCGCGCTGGCCATGCCCCCGTGCGCTCAATCGTCCCCCGCGAAGTCCGGATCGCTGTCGGCGTCGTCGGACGCGTCCGCATCGTCCCCGTCGCCGCCCTCGTCCGCCCCGGTGCCATCCTCGCCCCCCCCCGCTTTGGGCGAGTCTCCGGGAACCGTGATCCCCTCGTCGCCCTCCTCGAACATCTGGGCGAAGACACGCCACCCGTCCTCGGACTCCAGGTTGGCCACGACCGGCACGCGCCACCGGACCTCGCCGGTGACCGCGGCACCGGCCAGGCCGCCGATCACGACGTGGATGCTGCGCGGGAGGCCGAACTCGACCACGCCGTCGCCGCTCCGCCAGGTGTCGCCGTCCTCGTAGACCTGGGGTTCGAACTCGAGCGTGCGGAAGCCGTCGAGCAGGACCGCTTCGGTGCTTCCCCGGGTCACGACCTTGTCGCACTGGCCGTCGTCGAACCAGAAGACCGGGCTGACGGTCAGGACCAGCTGTGGCGGGTCGCCGACCACCTGGTACCGCACGTGCTCGAGCCCGCCGCCACCGTGCAGGCCCGCGGCGGTGACGAACGCGAGCGTGGGCGGGCTCGACTTGACCTCGAAGTACGGCACCGGGTCCTCGCCGTCGTCGAGCCGACACGGATAGGGAAACATGGACTTGATCTGCCGGCGGATCACGTCGCTCGCCGCGCGCGCCCGCTGGGCACCGACCACGGCCACCTGCCCCTTCTCGACGGACCGGATGCCCAGGTGGAACGCGGCATAGACGATGCCGGTGACCATGGTCAGGAGCGTCATGGCGAGGATCACTTCGAGCAGCGTAAAGCCCGCATGCCCGCCCCCGCGGCGATCCGATGCGCCCATCAGTCGTCCTGCATCGTCGGCTGCAGCGACCGGAGCACGTAGCTCTTCTCCCCGGCGCCGTCCCGCCAGCTGACCTCGACCTCCAGGTACCGCATCACGACGTCGTCGTCGTCGTCCTGCTCGATGCCGTCGGCGGCGGCGGCGGTGCGGGTGGACCAGGCCACCCGGTACCCATCGCCGGCGTCATCGGAACCGGACGACGTCTTGGGCTTCAAGATCAGCCCGTCCATGGCCGAGCGCGCCAACTCCACCGCCCGGTCCTGGCGCGACGCCCGCCCCTGCAGCCGCAGCCCGCCCCCGAACGTCTGCATGATCGCCACCATGCCGACCCCCAGGATCGCCAGCGAGACCGCGATCTCGATCAGCGTGAAGCCGGCCACGCGACGCCGGGCCGTCATGGACGCGGCGTCACTGGACATCGACTCGACCGATGAGCGGGTCGAACCGGATACTCACCCGCGTTCCGTCCCGGTCGCGCCGGCTGGCCACGGTCAGGCTGGCGCCGCTGGTGCTGCCGTTCGGGAAGCACAGGAGCTGCCGTACGCCGCTGCCGACATCCACACCGCCCTGCACGTCTTCGATGACGGCACGATCGGTGAGCTGCACCCAGCGGCCCCAGTCGGTGGTGGCGATCATGTTGTGCTGTGGGTCGATGACCATACCCTGCGGGACGGAGCGCGCCATGGCCTCGCCGCGACAGTGCAGCATGCTGGCGGCGATCTGGCGCGCCGCCCGCCGCACCTCGCGGGCGTCGAGGCCCCCCTCGATCATCGGCACGGCCAGGGTGATCCCGATGGCGATGATCATCATCACCACCATCATCTCGATCAGCGTGAAGCCCCGCGCGGCCGGACGGCGTCTCACCCCGTGTCGCCTCCGAAGTTCGTGACGTCGCGATTGTCGCCTTGCCCGCCGGGCGCGCCGTCGGCGCCGAGCGAGTAGAGGTCGTACGGCCGTCCCTGGTCGCCGGGACTGCGATAGACGTACGGGCGGTTCCACGGATCCTTCGGGATGCCCTTGGTGAGGTACGGACCGTCCCATCGTTCCGCGCTCGACGGCTTCTGCACCAGCGCCGCGAGGCCCTCCTGGCTCGAGGGATAGCGGCCCGTGTCGAGGCGATAGGTGTCGAGCACCGTGCCCAGCCGCTCGATCTGCATCGCCGCGGCCTGGACTTTCGCCTTCTCGGACCGGCCGATCAGGTTCGGGCCCACCAGCGCCATGAGCAGGCCGATGATGACCATCACGACCATGATCTCGATGAGCGTGAACCCCCGCTGCCGCCGCCGTTCTCGTCGTCGTTCCATGTGTCCCCTCTCAGATTGGCAGATCGTTGACGCTGAAGATCGCCGACAACATCGACACGACGATGAAGCCGACGGCGAGTCCCATGACGAGGATGAGCACGGGCTCCAGCAGGCGCGTGAACTGCTGGACGCGCACCTGCACTTCGCGATCGAAGTACAAGGCCACCTTGAGCAGCATGTCGTCGAGCTTGCCGGTGTCCTCGCCGACCGAGATCATCTGGATGGCGAGCGGCGGAAACACGCCCGACCGCGCGAGCGGCTCCGACACACCGGCGCCTTCGCGCACCCCGACCTCGACCTCCGCCAGGGAGCGGCCGACGATCTGGTTGCCCGTGATCTCCTTCACGATTCCGAGCGCCTGCACCATCGGCACGCCGCTCTTGAGCAACGTGCCCAGGGTGCGCGCGATCTTGGCCACTTCCATCTTCCGGACGACGTCCCCCACCAACGGGAGACGCAACTTCAGCTGATCCCAGGCGAGCGATCCCTTTGGCGTGTGGCGCCAGTACCGCAGGCCGAAGACCAGCAACGCGATCGCAACGAGCCCGGCCCACCAGTAGTGACGCAGCCCATCAGAGACGGCCATCACCACCCGCGCCGAGGTCGGCAGCGTCTTGCCCATGTCGTCGAACATCACCGAGAACTTCGGCAGGACGTAGACGAGCAGCACGAGGATCGACATGCCCATGGCGGCCGTGAGGACGACCGGATAGGCGAGCGCCGCCCGCGCCTCGTCCCGCACCTCCTGCGAACGCTCCAGGTATTCGAGCAGCCGCGCCAGCACGATGTCGAGAAAGCCGCCCACCTCGCCCGCCCGCACCATGTTGACGTACAGGCCGGGGAAGAACGGGTGCTTCGCCATGGCCTCGGCGAGCGACTTCCCGCCCCGGACCGCCTGCAGCACGTCGCCGAGCACGGCCTTGAGTTCCGGTTTGTCGGCGAGTTCGACCAGCGTCCCGAGGCTGCGATCGAGCGGGAGCCCGGCCTCCAGCATCGTCGACAGCTCCTGCGTGACGACCAGCAGGTCCTTCTGCCCGAGCCGGCGGCCGAGGGCGGGCATGCTGGGCAGCGCGAGCCGGGACGCCGCGGCGCCGGTCTTGCCCTTGGCGTCGGTCGCGGCGGCGCCGACCCGGATGGGAATGAGCCCGCGGTCCTGCAGGCGCGCCACCACCGCCGCGGCCTCCGCGGCTTCGATGGTACCCTCGACCACCTTCCCTTCCGGATCAGCCGCGCGGTACTGGAATTGCGCCAACGATCATCCCCTCGGCTGCCCGGCCCCGCTCCGACCGACACCCTCAACTGGCTGGAAACTCACCATAAATTCATACGCGACGACGACCTGGGCCGCAATCTGGACGGGCGGAAGAGTGCCTGCACGCCGCCTTTGACGGCGCCCGGCGGGCCCGTGTTCAATCAGGCAGCCGCACGCGCCCGTCCATGTCCGCAGGCGGGGTCACCCCGAGCAGCGTCAGGATGGTCGGCGCGAGGTCGACGATGTCGAGGCCGTCGACCGGCACCCCGCGGCGGTTCAGGAAGAACAGCGAGTCCGCGTAGGTGTGCATGCCCGGTCAGGGCGCTGCGGCCGAACACCTCCGGGCGCGCCATCGCCCCTTCGGGATCGTACCCGTCGTTGAAGTGGATCACCAGGTCCGGCGCCCCCTCGAGGCACGGGCCATGGTACAGCTCGTCGCGCCGGAAGACCCGCGGCACCGGTCGGCCGTCCGCAGGCGCCCCGGGCGTGGGGTCGCGCAGCGCGAGCAGCCCGTCGGTCAGCCGCGCGAGCAGTTCCGCGGCTTCCGCGTCGCCGACCGTGCCCAGCGGGTAGCGCCCCGCCCGGTGGAGGTACACGCGGCCGGGGTCGAGGACGAACGCCTTCGACGACGGGTCGATGTCCGCCGGCCCCTTGGGCTTGTCGCTCGTGAACCGCAACAGCCCCTCCTGCCGGAGCCACGCGTTCGGGAAGAACTCCTGGTGGATCAGCGTATGCCCGTGGTCCGCGACCACGAACAGCGGGATGCCGGCGGGCAGCGCGGCGACCAGTTCGCCGAGCACGTCGTCCAACCGGCGGTAGAAGTCGAGGAAGCGCTGGTGGTGCGGCGCGGCGGGATCGACGTACTGGTTCCAGAAGTAGTGGTGCAGGCGATCGCACTCGGTGATCACGCCGACGAACAGGTCCCACGACTCCTCGCGCAACAGCCGCAGATAGGTCCGCCGCCGCCCCTCCAGCGTCGCCGTGAGATCGGTGAAGAAGTGATCCGGCCGCTGATCGGCGTTGACGTAATCGACGTCGATCTTGTAGCCGTCGGCCTCGAGCGCCGGCAGCAGGGTGGCGGGGTATACCGCCCGCTGCAGGTTCACGGCGACGAACCCCGACACGAGCATCCCCTCGAGCGCTCGCGCCGGATAGGTGTTCGGGATGTTGAGGACGATCGAACGCTTGCCCGCACGCCCGGCGACGTCCCAGAGCGTGTCCCCATGGACATTGCCGAAGTTCGGGAAGAACATCGTCATGGTGCCGGGCTTCAGATCGGTGAACCCGTAGACGCCGTGTTTGCCCGGGTTCTTGCCGGTCATGAAGCCCGTCCAGGAGACGCTCGAGATGGTCGGGATGGACGATCGCATGGGTGCCGCGGTGCCCTCCGCGACGAGGCGGCCCAGCACCGGCATGAGCCCCCGCGCGATCAGGTCCTGCACCAGCGGGAGCCCGACCCCATCGAG
This sequence comes from uncultured delta proteobacterium, assembly GCA_963851365.1. Taxonomy (GTDB): domain Bacteria; phylum Desulfobacterota; class Binatia; order DP-6; family DP-6; genus CAVQLX01. Next base: position 168,186 of record CAWKPA010000011.1, read on the forward strand.
GCCGATCACCGCGACTTTGCCCGCGACCGGTTCCGGGACGGGCGTGCCGTCTCCCGCCGGACGTTCCTCGTCCCCGGCGCCGCGGCCGCGGCGCAGTCGATCGAGCCACCCCACGTCCTACACCTCCTCCTGTGTGACCCGAACGACCTCGGCAACCGTCGTGACGCCGATGCGCACGTTGCGCCAGCCATCGTCCCGCAGCGAGCGCATGCCCTGCTTGACCGCGAGGTCCTTGATCTGGCCGGCCGAGGCGCGGTCGAGAATGAGTTGCTTCACCTCGTCCGTCACCGGCAGCAGCTCGTAGATGCCCGAGCGACCCCGGTAGCCGGTGTGGGCGCACGCCTCGCAACCGGCGCCCTCGACCGCGTGCACGTCCTCGCGATGGCCCCCGACCTCGCGTAGCACTTCGATGCCCAGCTCGACCGGGCGAGCACACTGCCGGCACACCTGCCGCACCAGCCGCTGCGCCAGCACGCCGAGCAGCGCCGACGCCAGGAGGTAGCTCTCGATGCCCATGTCGAGCAGACGCGAGACCGCCCCGGACGCGTCGTTCGTGTGCAGCGTCGAGAACACCAGGTGGCCGGTGAGCGCGGCCTGGATGGCGATCTCGGCGGTCTCGGCGTCGCGGATCTCGCCGACCATGATGACGTCCGGGTCCTGACGCACGATCGAGCGCAGGCCGCTGGCGAAGGTGAGCCCGATGGCGGGCTTCACGTGGATCTGGTTCACGCCGGAGAGCTGGTACTCGACCGGGTCCTCGATGGTGATGATCTTCTTGTCGGGCGAGTTGATCTTGTCGAGCGCGCCGTAGAGCGTCGTGGTCTTGCCGCTGCCGGTCGGGCCGGTCACCAGGATCATGCCGTAGGGACGCTGGATCAGCTCCCCGAAGTCGCGCAGGACCTCCTCCGGGAAGCCGAGCTTCTCGAGGTTCACGACGATGCTCGAGCGGTCGAGGATGCGCAGCACGACGCTCTCGCCGAACAGCGTGGGCAGGGTGGAGACGCGGAGGTCGATCTCCCGCCCCATCATCCGCAGCTTGATGCGCCCGTCCTGCGGCAGCCGCCGCTCGGCGATGTTCAGCTTCGCCATGATCTTGATGCGCGAGACGATCGCCGCGGTCAGCCGCCGCGGCGGCGCCTCGACGTCGTGCAGCACGCCGTCGATGCGGTAGCGCACCTTGAGTTCGTTCTCGAAGGGCTCGATGTGGATGTCGGAGGCGCGCTGCTCGACCGCGCGGTTGATGATGACGTTCACCAGCCGGATGACCGGCGCCTCGCTGGCCAGATCGCGCAGGTGGTCGACGTCCTCCTCGTCGTCGCCGAGGAACTCGAGGTCGCCGTCGCCCTCGGCGCCGCCGCCATCGGACGTTCCGGTGCCGTACGCCGCCTCCAGCCGCTCGAGAATGTCCCGCTCGCGCGCGAGTCGCGGCTCGATGTGCAGGCCAGTGGCCACCTCGAGCCCCTGGAGGGCGTACTGGTCGCCCGGATCGGCCATCGCCACGCGCAATGTGCCGTTGGTCTGCTCGAGGGGCAGTACCTTGGCGCGCCGGAGGTACTTGAGGCTCAGCTTGCCGAGCGGCACCGCCTCGGCCGGAAACTCGCGTGCCGTCACCATCGGCACCTCGAGGTAGCTCGACAGGATGGGCTGTAGATCCTCTTCGGACAGGAACCCCAAGTCGAGCAGCAGCCGTTCGATGCGTTCGCCGCGCTCTTGCTGGAGCTTCCGCACCTTCCGGAGGTCCTCCGGGCTGACGCGCCCCTGATCGAGGAGCATCTGCTCGAGGGTGCGGTGGCTCAGCTCCATGAATCACCGGACAGGATACTCGCGGCCTGCCGGAGCGGCAAGTGCGGGGGCGGCCCGCCAGTCCTCCAGCACGGCCACGAGCGTGTCCCGGAGAGGGATCCGCGGCGCCCAGCCCGTGTCCGCCGTCGCGCGCGCATGACTGCCGACGAGACGGGGGACGTCGTGCCGGCGGCGCCGGCCCGGTTCACTGCGAACGTCCAGCGGCGCCCGCGCCAGGGTCTGGAACGCGGCGACGATCTCGCCGACGCTCACGCCCGCGCCCGCACACAAGTTGTAGACGGTCCCCGGCCGCCCGCGTTCGAGCAACGCGACGTAGCCGGCCACGACGTCACGCACATCGGAGACGTCGCGAATCGGGGCGAGATTGCCGACGGCCAGCACCGGCGCCTGCTGCCCGCGTTCGATCGCCGCCACCTGGCTCGCCAGCGCCGCGCAGACGTACGCGCGCGCCTGCCCCGGCCCCGTGTGGTTGAACGGACGCGCCACGACGACGTCGAGCCCGTAGGCGCGTCCCCACTGCAGCGCCGCCAACTCCGCGGCCGCCTTGCTGGCGCCGTACACCGTCAGCGGGCGGAGTGGCGTCTCCTCGTCGACCGGACCTGCCGCCGGATCGACGGCGCCATAGACCGCGGCGCTGCTGACCAGCAGCGTCCGCGCATGTGCCGCCGACGCGCGCGCGGCCGCCAGCACGGCGATCGTTCCGCCGACGTTGACCGCGTACGCCGCCGCGGGGTCGGCTTCGGCCGCGCCCGGCTCGGCCACCGCCGCGAGGTGGACGATCGCATCGGGCACCACCGCGCCCACCGCCCGCGCGACGGCCGCCTGGTCGCGCACGTCGCCGGGATGGAACTCGACCGGCGCCCCGACGAGTCGCGCCGGGTCCGGCGGGTGCCGTCCGAAGCCGTGCACGGCATGCCCGGCCGCGACGAGGGCCCGGGCCAGGACCAGGCCGGCGAACCCCGACACGCCGGTCACGAATACGCGCATCGCCATCGACGGCGCTATCGTGGCGGCGCGCTGGCGGTGCGCAGCCGGTCGCCGTACATGGCCCGGTAGTAATCGCGGTATGCCCCGCTTTTCACGGCTTCCCACCACGCGCGGCGCTCGCGATACCACGCGACGGTGGCGGCGAGACCGTCCTCGAATGTCCAGCGCGGCGCCCAACCGGTGGCCCGGAGGCGGCTGGAATCGAGCGCGTAGCGCCGATCGTGCCCCAATCGGTCGGTGACGTGGCGCACCAGGCCGGCCGGCCGACCCGTATGCGCCAGAATGGCCTGGGTCACGGCCTCGTTGGGCCGTTCGCCCCCGGCGCTCACGTGCCACACCCGGCCGTCGGCCTCCGGCAAGGCGAGGACGTGCCACAGCGCGGCGCAGTGGTCGTCGACGTGGATCCAGTCGCGCACCTGCTGCCCATCGCCGTACAGCGGCAGCGGTTCGCCGTCGAGCGCGTTGGTGACGAAAAGCGGAATCAGCTTCTCCGGAAACTGCCAGGGCCCATAATTGTTCGAGCAGCGCGTAATCACCGCCGGCACGCCGAAGGTGGCGGCGTAGGCCTGCGTGAAGGCGTCCGCCGCAGCCTTGCTTGCCGCGTACGGGCTCGACGGCCGCACCGGCCAGTCCTCCGTGGCATGCCCGGCGGCGATGCTGCCGTACACTTCGTCGGTGGAGACCTGCAGGAAGCGCCGGACACTGCCGGCGCCCCGTACCGCGTCGAGCAGGGACAGCGCGCCCGACACGTTGGTGTGCAGGAACGGCGCCTGATCGACGATGCTGCGGTCGACGTGGGATTCGGCGGCGAAGTTGATCACGACGTCGATGCGCTCCTCGCGTACCAGGGCGAGCATCGCTTCGCGCGCCGCGATGTCGAAGCGCTCGAAGCGCAGGCGCGGGTCGCCGACCAGGTCGGCCAGGTTGGCCCAGTTCCCCGCGTAGGTGAGCAGATCGACCGCCACCAGCCGGTCGACGTTGCGCCCGGGCCGCCCGTCGGCGCCGAGGGCATCGCGCACGAAGTTCGTGCCGATGAATCCCGCCGCGCCAGTCACCAGGAGACGCACCCGCGCAGCCTAGCCGATCGCGTTGCGAGGCGCCACGGCGCGGGTGCCCGCTCTCAGAACAGCCCTCCCCCCAGGACCCCGCCGCTCGTCGGACGCGGCCCGGTGGCGCGCGGCAGCACCGAGAGACCCGTGTAGTTCAGCCCCTGACGCCCCTGGCCGAACGACCCCAACCCGAACAGCGTCAGCTGGAAGCGGAAGAGCCGCTCGTCAGTCTGGAAGTTGTCGGTCATGCCGACCTCCGCCGCCCAGCAATCGCACGGCGAGATATACCGCAGCAGGTACTGGCGGAGCACGAAGTGCGCGCCCACCTGCTTCGACTTCTTCTGATTGCCGTCGAAGACGAACCCGTCGTTGAAGTCGTAGAGCGCCCCGAAGGCGAAGCCGGCCCGACTCCCGAGCCGGAGGTACGCCGAGCCGACGAGGTTGCGCACGCCCGCGTTGTTGAACTCCGTGCCGATCGCCGGCGTCGTCCCCTGGTTCACGTTCTCCCGAACGAAGCGGTACCCGAGCGAGACGGCGCCCGGCGACTGGAAGCGGCTCCCCGTGACCCCGGGGACCCAGTTCGGCTCGACCAGGCTGACCGCCGCGTTCTGCGCTGCGATGTCGCCACTGGACACGTTGAGCGAGGCGCCGTAGGTCAGGGCCAGGTTCGTCAGCGGATTGGCGCGCAGCCCGAGATCGAGGTTGGCCAGGTGGCGGTTCTGGAAGCTGCCTCCCGGGGCCGGCCCGTTGATCGTCCGCGTGGGGTCGATCCCGTGCCGGATCCCGAAGCGCAACAGCTCGCGGGTGGCGAGCGCCGGCGTGCCGACCGCCGGCGGCCTGTCAGCGTCGAACTCGTCGTCCCAGTCGCTCTCCTCATCGTCCTCACGCACCACGGGCTCGGCGGTGGCCGTGACGCCGCCGCCGAGGCGTCCGAGGAGCCGCGTCGTGAACCCGTACGAGATGAAGTTGCGCCGGTTGATGGCGTCGAGCTCGTCGAAGAGGTAGCCGCGGCTGTACACCGAGGCGTTCACGAAGCGCCCGTTCAAGGTGTTGAACTGCTGGAGCTGCGCGCGGTAGCGGCGGCACTCCCGCGTCGAGCGGTTCGCGCGCCGGTTGCAGTCGACTCCGGCGGGCGGGATCGGCGCCGCGTCACCGCGCAGCTGCTGCTGGAAGTAGTCGGTCCCGACGTCGGGCACGAAGAGGTAGCGCAGCTCGGGCATGATGGAATGGCGGAGGCGGTCGACCCCGAACCGCGAGACGTCGTACGCGCGCGTGAACTCCGTGCCGAGTTGACCGCGCACCACCGCGACGCCCCGGAGATGCGTCGGGTCGAGGCGTGGCAGCACCGCGCGGTCGCCGATGGCGCGGAACGTCGGCGCGATGAACTCGTTGTCGGGCACCACCAGCGCCACCTGTCGATCGTCCCCGAGGCGATAGAGCGTGCCGTGGAGGCGGCCGGTGAACGAGCCCTGCAAATACCGCAGCAACTGAAACGGATAGAAGAGCTCGGGGCTCAGGTCACCGCGGAACCCGTCGAACCCCTCGTTGCGCTGGAAGTTGGTCGCCTGTCCCCCGAGCCGGGCGATCAGCCGATTGCCCAGGAGCGGCCAGGCCTGCTCGGCGCGCAGGTCGGGCGCGCGCTGGGCCGCCAGGTCCTGCGGATCGATCAGGTCCTGGTAGTAGTCCGCCTCGGCCTGCCACAGCCCGCGCTGCCACGTCTCGATCGCACCGGCGCGCGACTTCGTGAGGCGCGCCGCGCGCAGGCGCAGATCCGTGTCGAGGGTCGAGCCGAAGTTGCGGATCTCGCGCAACAGGGTGTCGTCGCTCACGGTGAAGATGTCGGTATAGAGCTCCTGGCGCCTGGTGAACATGTGGCGGGCGTGGCCCAGGACGAGCCAGCGGTTCTCCGGCGCGACCGGCGACGGGCCGAGCGAGGAGCGGATCTGGTCCGCCTCGGCCGTGCGGAAGCTCTCGTTCCAGTACCCCCCCGCCACCGCACCCCGCGATCGCTTCGAGAGCGCATAGCGATACTCGGCCAGGACGCCCGCCCGGGCGTTGGTCTCGATGTCGGTCGCGAACGTGGCGTCCTGGCTCTTGCTGATGGCCCAGTAGTACGGCTGCTGGTACATGAAGCCGCGCCGCTGCGAGTACCCCACCTGCGGCATCAAGAATCCACTCGCGCGATCGGTGAGGGCGGGGAACGCCAGCTTCGGGAACCACAGGACCGGGACGTCCTTCACCCGGAACGTGGCGCCCTCCACCGTGCCGATCCCGTTCAGCTCGACGTCGGCGCGCCGTCCGCCGACACTCCACGACGGCTTCTCGAGTCCGCCGCAACGGCAGGTGGTGAAGGCGCCGTCGTCGACGGCGTATTGTGGCCCGACCCCCTTCTCGACCCGGCGACACTGGAGGTTGTAGCCCGTAGCGGGAAAATCGGCCCCCGCGTCGTTCATCCAGCCGGCCTCGTCGTTCATGTCGAGCCGCCCGGCGGAGCCCGTGATCGTCCCGTTCGGATCGACCAGAACGACGTTGCCCGTGGCCTCGGCGATGCCGCTGCGCCGATCGTATCGCACCTCGTCCGCGCGCAACGTGGCCCCGCCGCGCGTGATCGACACTCCCCCGCGCGCCACGACCACGTCGGCGTCCTGATCGTAGTCGATCTCGGCGGCGTCGATCGCGGTCTGGTCGTCCGCCGGCAAGCGCGACGCCGCGCCCCGCTTGCCCTTCCCCGCCGCCTGGATCGCCCGCGGGCGCAGCGTGATGACGACGTCCCCACCCGCGTTCGGGCGGGCGATCACGTAGGACACCGGCTGGCGCACGAAGATGACGACACTGGTGCCCATGGCCTCGGGCTGCACGCGCACCGAGCTGACCAGGTCGTCGGAGACCTCGACCGCGGTCGGGCGGGGGGTCTCCGTTCCCCGCAACAGCAGCCGCAGCTCGTCGCGAAACGTGTCACCCATGCTGGCGGGCCCCTGCCCCGGCGCCGCCGGCCGCGCGCCGACGGTCTGGTCTTCGACCACGGCGTCCGGCGCGGACCGCACGGTGATCGTCGTGGTCGGCCCGGGCACGCCGGTGGACAGCACACGCACCTCGGCGGGCATTGGTTCCATGGCGGACGCGAGACGCGCGGCCAACACCGCAAGCCCCACGATCCACGGTCCTCCCCATGCCCCCACCCGGGCCATCCCGCCCGGTGCTGTAGCATCACTCCGACCAGCCCCGCCAGGGCTCGAACAGCCGCGCCTCCGGCAGCAGTTCGGCATACGCGATCCCGGCGAGGAAGAGCGACCCGGCGACGACGACGGCGCCGTCGCCGCCCGCCCGCGCGCACGCGTCCCCGACGGCGTCCCGCGGGTCCGGCACCAGGTGCACGGGCACGCGGCCGGACACCGCCTCCGCCACCACCGCCGGGTCGAGACCACGCCCCCCGACGCGCGTCACCACCACTTGCGCGACGCCGGGCAACAGCGACTCCAGCATCGCCCGCCAGGCCTTGTCCGCCATCACGGCGAACAGGAGCACCCGCCGGCGCTCGCCGACCAGCCACGGCAACTCCGCCGCCAGCACCGCCGCGCTGGCCGGGTTGTGGGCGCCGTCAATGACCACGCGCGGCGCCTCCGACACCAGCGCCAGCCGTCCCGGCCATGACACCCCGGAGAGCCCGGCCCGCACGGCGGCCGGCGCAACCCCGAAGCGTTCGCGGAGCAGCCAGCAGAGCAGCAGCGCGACTTCCGCGTTGCGGACCTGGAACGCCCCCGCGAGGCCCACCGCGAGATCCCCGGTCACGGTGCCGTCGGGCGCGCGGAACCCCCCCGCCTCGAGCCAGCCGTCGCGGCCGGCCTGCACCACCGGCGCCCCGACCGCCATGGCGTGCGCGCGGATCACCGACTCCGCCTCCGGCGGCAGGCGGCCGAGCGCGAGCGGCACGCCGGGCTTGGCGATCCCCGCCTTCTCGCGGGCGATCTGGGCCAGCTCGTGCCCCAGCCATGCTTCGTGATCGTGGGCGATCGACGTCACCGCGGTCGCGACCGGGGAGACGGTGTTGGTCGCATCAAGCCGGCCGCCGAGCCCGACCTCCACGACCGCCGCGTCGACGCCGATCCGCGCGAACCACTCGAAGGCGAGCAATGTCACGAACTCGAAATGCGTGAGGGCGAGCGCCCGACCGTCGAGCGCGGCGCGCAGCTCCGCGACCACCTCGATCACGGCCGCGTGAGGAATCGTCCGGCCGCCGGCCCGGATGCGCTCGGCGAAGTCCACGAGGTGGGGCGAGGTGTAGAGGCCAGTCCGCCGCCCCGCGGCCCGGAGCGCCGCCTCCACCATCGCGGCCGTCGAGCCCTTGCCGTTCGTGCCGGCGATGTGGACGGCCGGGTACGCCCGCTCCGGATGCCCCCGCAGCGCGAGCGCGGCGCGCATGCGCTCGAGCTTCAAGTCCCACCCGGCCGTCACCTCGAGCTGCTGCAGCCAGGCGACGGTCTCGTCATACGACCGCACGAGACCCGCTCGCGCGCCGCTCAGCGCCCGGCGGCGCGCATCGCCGCAGCGAGCCCGCCCACGAACGCCGCCACCCGGGCGGGGGCCTGGTCCGGCGGCGCGTCCTCGACCACACGTGCGAGCGCGCTCCCGACGATGACCGCGTCGGCGAAGCCTGCGACCCAGGCCGCCTGCGCCGGCGTCTGCACGCCGAAGCCGACTCCCACCGGCAGCTCTGTGACCGCGCGCACCGCGGCCACCAGCGCCGGCAGCTCGTCGGGCAGCTGCGACCGCCCGCCGGTCACGCCGAGCACGGAGACGAGGTAGAGAAACCCGCTGGCGCTGGCGGCGATGCGGCGCGTGCGTTCCGGCGGCGTGGTGGGCGCCAGCAAGGCGATCAGGTCCAGCCCCGCCGCGCACACCGCGCCCCGCATCTCCCCCGCCTCTTCCGCCGGCAGATCGACGCACAGGATGCCATCGACGCCAACGGCGGCCGCGTCCCGCGCCAGCGCCTCGATGCCGTAGCGGAAGAACGGATTGAAGTAGCCGAACAGCACGACCGGCGTGTCGAGAGTTCGTCGCAGCTCCGCCACGATCTCGAGCACCCGCGGCAGCGACGTCCCCGCGGCGAGAGCACGACCCGCCGACCGCTGCAGCACCGGGCCGTCGGCCATCGGGTCGGAGAACGGCACGCCGAGCTCGATCAGGTCTGCTCCGCCATCGACCGCCGCTCGCACCAATGCCGGCGTGACCGCGAGCGACGGGTCGCCGGCCGTCAGGTACGGGACCAGGGCGGCCCGCCCGCGCGCCCGACAGGCCGCGAGCACCCCTGCGATGCGGCTCACGCCCGCGCCACTCCGAGGTCGTAGCCCAGGTGCGCCGCGACCGTCCCCATGTCCTTGTCGCCGCGTCCCGAGAGGTTCACGAGCAACGTGCGGTCGCGGTCGAGGGTGGGCGCCAGGCGGATCGCGTGCGCAATGGCGTGCGCGCTCTCCAGGGCCGGGATGATGCCTTCCGTGGCGGTGAGCACGCGCAGCGCCTCGACGGCTTCGTCGTCCGTCACGGCCACGTAGCTGGCGCGGCCGCTGTCACGCAGCCAGGCGTGCTCCGGGCCCACTCCGGGATAGTCGAGTCCCGCCGAGATCGAGTGGGCGTTGCGGATCTGCCCGGTTTCGTCCTGCAAGAGGTAGGTCTTGTTGCCGTGCAGCACCCCCACCTGTCCCGCCGACAGGGACGCCGCATGCGCGCCGGTGGCGATGCCGTGCCCCGCCGCCTCGACGCCGATCAGCTGGACGTCGCGATCGTTGCGGAAGGCGTGGAACAGCCCGATGGCGTTGCTGCCGCCGCCGACGCAGGCGATGCACGCGTCGGGCAACCGGCCCGTCGCCCGTCGAATCTGCCGCCGTGCCTCGGTGCCGATCACGGATTGGAAGTCGCGTACCATCATGGGGTACGGGTGCGGCCCCGCGACGGTGCCGATGACGTAGAACGTGTCGCGGACGGTGGCGATCCAATCACGCAGCGCCTCGTTCATGGCGTCCTTCAGCGTCTGCGATCCCGCGTCCACCACGCGGACGTCGGCCCCGAGCAGCTTCATGCGGAAGACGTTCAGACTCTGGCGCTGGACGTCCTCCGCCCCCATGAACACCTCGCAGCGCAGCCCGAACAGCGCCGCGACCGTGGCGGTGGCCACGCCATGCTGGCCCGCCCCCGTCTCGGCAATCAACCGGGCCTTGCCGAGCCGGCGCGCGACCAGCGCCTGCCCGATGGTGTTGTTCACCTTGTGGGCGCCAGTGTGCAGCAGGTCTTCGCGTTTGAGGTAGATGCGCGCTCCGCCGAGCCGGTCGGACAATCGCTGCGCGAGGTACAGCCGGGTCGGGCGTCCGGCGTAATCGCGGAGCCAACCATGGAATTCGCGGGTGAACTCGCGGTCGCGACGCAGTCGATCCCACGCGGCCTCGAGCTCGAGGAGCGCGGGCATCAGTGTCTCGGCGACGTACCGACCGCCATAGACGCCGAAGTGGCCGCCGGCGTCAGGCAGCCTTGGCGCAGTCGATGAAGCGTGCGATCTCGTCATGATCTTTGATCCCCGGAGCCCGTTCGACCCCCGACGCCACGTCGACCGCGAACGGATGCAGCCGCCGCACCACCGCGGCGACCGTGTCCGCCCGCAATCCGCCCGCGACGAAGAGCCGGTCCGCTTGGAGGCCCTGCGCGCGGCTCGGATCGAGCGGTACACCCGTGCCGCCCATCTGTCCCAGGACGAAGGAGTCGACGAGAATGTAGTCCGTGTCGAATGCTGCGGCCAGCCCCGGCATGTCCGCGGCGGGGCTGGCCCGAATGGCCTTGATGGTGGGACGGTCCCAGCCGCGACACCACGCCGGCGACTCGTCGCCGTGGAACTGCAGCCCCCACAGCCCCGCGCGCCGCGCGGCCTCTGCGACCCGCGCGCGGGGCGCGTCCACGAATACGCCCACGACCGGAGTCCCCGCCACGGCCGTCACGATGGCGGCCGCCTCCTCGATCGACACGCATCGCGGGCTCGCCGGATGGAAGTTGACTCCGACGAAGTCCGCGCCCAGTCGCACGGCCGCCACGGCGTCCTCCACGGTGCGGACGCCGCAAATCTTGACTCTCACCGGCACGCGAGCAACTCGCGCAGCGCCGCGCCCGGCTCGGGCGCCCTCATGAACGCCTCGCCGATCAACACCGCCCGGGCGCCGGCCGCGGCCATCCTGCGCAGATCGGCGGCGGTGTGGATGCCGCTCTCCGCGACCAGCAGCGCGCCCGGCGGGACGCCGGCGGCGAGTCGCTCGGTGGTCGCCAGCGTGGTCTCGAAGGTGCGCAGGTCACGGTTGTTCACCCCGATCAGCACGGCGCCCGCGGCCGCCGCCCACTCGAGCTCGCGGGTATCGTGCACCTCCACGAGCGCGTCGAGGCCGTGCTCCGCGGCCGCCGCGAGCAGGTCGGCGCGCAGCGCCGGGTCGCCCACGGCCGCGATGACCAGGACGGCATCGGCGCCCCAGGCACGCGCCTCCTCCACCTGGTAGACGTCGACCAGAAAGTCCTTCCGCAGGAGCGGCAGCGTGACGGCAGCCCGCACCGCGGCCAGATCCTCCAGGCTGCCCTGGAACCAGCGTGCCTCGGTGAGCACCGAGAGCGCCGTGGCGCCGCCCGCGGCATAGCTCCGCCCGTGCGCCGGTGGGTCGAACTGCTGGCGGATCACACCGCGCGAAGGAGAGGCGCGCTTGATCTCCGCAATCACCGCCGGCAGCGCCGGGGCCGCAGCCAGCGCGGCCCGGAAGCGACGGCGCGGCTCGTGCCAACCGGCCCGCTCCCGGAGCGCCGACGGCGGCATGGCCCGCCGCGACGCCGCCACGACGTCGCGGGTGTGGGCGACGATCTCGTCGAGGATCATCCCGCCGCCTCGGTCGCGTGCGCGCAGCAGAACCGGCCCAAGTCCGCCAGGACACGGGCCGCAGCACCGCCGTCGATGGCGGCGGCGGCATGCCTGGCGCCCGTCTCCAGGTTGGGGGCGGCGCCCGCCACGACCAAGGCCGCCGCGGCGTTCAGCACCACGATGTCGCGCGACGGCCCGGGCACCCCCGCCAGCACGCCCCGGATGCGCTCCGCCGACTCGGCGGCCGAAGCCACCCGCAACGCGGTGATCGGCGCCTCGGTCAGTCCGGCGTCACCGGCTCGGACGCGGAAGCGTCGTCGCGCGCCGGCCACGACCTCGACCACGTCGGACTCGCCTTCGAGCCCGAGCTCGTCGAGCCCCCCGGCGCCATGCACCACCCATGCGCGCTCCGCGCCGAGGGTCGCCAGCGCTTCGGCGACCGGTTCCAGGTATCGCGCATCGCCCACGCCCACGACCTGGCGCCGGACGCCGGCGGGATTGACCAGCGGCCCAACGAGATTGAACAGGGTGCGCACGCCGAGCTCGCGACGGATCGCCGCCACGCGCCGCAGGACCGGATGAAACGCCGGGGCGAACAGGAACACCAGGCCAACCTCGCGCAGGCACGCCGCCTGGACAGCCACCGGCAGCTCGATCGGCACCCCCAGCTCCTCCAGCACGTCCGCGCTGCCCGCGCTGCCGGACACCGCGCGGTTCCCGTGCTTCGCCACCGGCACGCCAGCCCCTGCCACCACCAGCGCCGCCGCCGTCGAGACGTTGAACGTCCCCGCGCCATCGCCGCCCGTGCCGCAGGTGTCCACCGCCCCCGGCGGGACATCCGGCAGCACCGTGGCGAGCGCGCGCAGGACACGCGCGGCACCCACCAGCTCGGGGGCGCGCTCGCCCTTCTGCCGCAGCCCGAGGAGGATCGCGCCCACCTGTGCCGCGGTTGCCTCCCCCGCGAGCACCGCTTCGACGACCGCCATCGTCGCGGCCTCGTCGAGATCGCGCCCGTCCGCGAGCCGCGCGATGGCGTCCCGTACCGCGGGGCGATTCATGGCCCCGGCGTCCCCGGGAGCATGGCCAGGAAGTTCGCCAGGAGACGCTTCCCGGCGAGGGTCAAGATCGACTCGGGATGGAACTGCACGCCCTCGATCAGCGCCGTGCGATGCCGGACGCCCATGATCTCGCCCGCGTCGGTCCAGGCGGTCCGCTCCAGCACGGCGGGCAGCGTCTCCGGCTCGATCACGAGCGAGTGGTAGCGGGTGGCGTCGAACGGGTCGGGCACTTCGGCGAACACGCCCCTGCCGTCGTGGTGGATCGGCGACGTCTTGCCGTGCATGATGCGCGACGCGCGCACGATCTTGCCGCCGAACGCCGCCCCGATCGCCTGGTGCCCGAGGCAGACGCCGAGGAGCGGAATGCGCCCCGCGACGCGTTGGATGAGCGGCACCGAAATGCCCGCCTCGCGCGGCGTGCACGGTCCGGGCGAGACGACCACGGCATCCGGCCGCAACGCCTCCGCCTCCTCGACGCTGATCGCGTCGTTGCGACGCACGTCCACGGTGGCGCCGAGCTCGGCCAGATACTGGACGAGGTTGTAGGTGAACGAGTCGTAGTTGTCGATCATCAGGAGCCGTGCCATCACAACCGCTCCGCCGCGCGCACCGCCTGGAGCGCCGCGCGAGCCTTGTTGAGACACTCGCGGTGCTCGGCTTCCGGGTCCGAATCGGCGACGATCCCCGCGCCGGCCTGGATGAAGGCGCGCCCCTCCCGCATCACCACCGAGCGGATGGCGATGGCGGTGTCCATGGCGCCGCCGTACCCGAAGTACCCGACCGCACCGCCGTAGACCCCACGCCGCGTCGGCTCGAGTTCCTCGATGATCTCCATCGCGCGAATCTTGGGCGCGCCGGTGAGCGTCCCGGCGGGAAAGGTGGCGCGGAACGCATCGAAGCAGTCGCGGCCGGGCGCGAGCGTCCCCCGCACGTTCGACACGAGATGCATCACGTGGGCATAGCGCTCGATGGTGAAGCGCTCGGTGACCTCGACGCTCCCCACGGCCGCGACGCGGCCGACGTCGTTGCGCCCGAGGTCGAGCAACATCACATGCTCGGCCAGCTCCTTCGGATCCGCCGCGAGTTCGGCGGCCAGCGCGGCGTCGTCCCGCTCGCTGCCTCCCCGCGGACGCGTGCCGGCGATCGGCCGGACGGTGAGCTCGCCCTCCTCCACGCGGGCCATCACCTCGGGCGAGGCCCCGGCCAGGGCCAGCGGGCCGAGCGCCAGGTAGAACATGTACGGCGACGGCTCGGTGGTCCGCAGGCAGCGATAGACGTTGAACGGCGCCGCCGCGAGCGGCATCTCGAACCGTTGCGCCAGGACCACCTGAATGACGTCGCCGGCGCGAATGTATTCCTTGGCCCGCTCGACGAGCGCCTGATACGCCTCGGGCGTCAGGTTGGGTTGCGGAGGGGCGGTTTCGACCCGGGCGGTCGTCGGCACCACCGCCCGTTCCTCCAAGCGCCGGAGCAGGTCGTCGATGCGGGCAACCGCCGCATCGTAGGCCGCGCCCGGATCTGCGCCATCGCGCAGGTCGACGTGCGACACGACCCGAATCGTCTGCGACACGTTGTCGAATACCAGGACGGTCTGCACGAGGAGCATGGTCAGATCGGGCAGGTGGAGATCGTCCTCGGTGCGCACCGGCAGCCGCTCGAACGCCCGCACGACGTCGTAGCCGAGATAGCCCACGGCGCCGCCGACGAAGCGCGGCAGCCCCGGCACGACCACCGGCCGGTATTCCGCGAGCAGCCCCTGGAGCTCGGCCAGCGGATCGCCGGTGGTCCGCCGCTCGACGCCGTGGCCCGGCGTCTCGAGCTCCACCATCCCGTCGCGTACGCGCAGGACGCGAGCCGGCTCGGTGCCGAGGAAGCTGAAGCGCCCCCAACGCTCCCCGCCCTGGACGCTCTCGAGGAGGAATCCATACGGCCCACGATGGATCTTGAGGAACGCCGACACGGGCGTCTCCAGGTCGGCCAGGATCTGCCGGCTGACGGGAATCAGGTTCCCGTGCTCCGCGAGGGTGCGCACGTCTTCCCGCGACGGCCAAGGGAGGCCGGCCGGCACGGCACGGAGCGACTGCATCAATCTCCTGCCGCCTGCACCGTCCGGCTCGTGGGCACTGCTGCCTTGCGCGGCGGCGCGGTCTTGGCGGCAGTCGCGGCCTTCGCCGCGGGCGCCGCCGACTTGGCGGGGGCTGCGGCCTTCGCGGGGGGCGTCGCTGCCTTGGAGGGAGCGGTGACGGACTTGGACGACTGCCCCGCGGACTTCGACGCCACGGGGGCGGCCCCCTTGGTCGGCGACTTCGAGGGAGGTGCCGTCGCGGGGCGCTTCGTGCTCGCCGGCGGGGTCGCGGCGGGCGTCGACTTGCGAGCGGTCTTGGTCGGTGCGGCGGTGGCGCCCCGCGGGCCGGCCTGGGCCGCCGCACGCTTGCTCGCCACCGCGCCCTGCCCCGCCGCTTTCGTCCCCTTGGCCGTCGCGGGCTGCGGGGGTGCAGCCGCAGGGCGCGCCGGAATGGCGTCGCCGGGCTTCGTCCGCGGCGATCCATCGGATTCCACCCACTCCCAGAAGGTGAGCTCGTTCTCGGTCTTTGGGCGTTGTCCGGCCGGCGGTGGAGCGGACGTGACGGGGAGGCGGACGACGCGCTCTTCGTCGCCGCCCATGCGATCCTGGGTGTAGCTGCCCGTATAGAAGCCGATGCCGTACACGGCGGCACAGCTCACCAGCCACGCCGCAACCAGCATCAGGCGATCCACCGGCCCCAACCCAACACGTGCGGTCTGTTCCATCCCCGCGACCTCCCTACCCCCCGTCCGCCGCCACGCCACAGATGTCCATCGCACACCACACGAGCATTTCCAGGCAGGTGGCCACCGCGACCCGCGCGGGCGGCGGCACACCGCCG
>CAWKPA010000012.1:0-77960 GCA_963851365.1 uncultured delta proteobacterium
GAGTGCTTATCGGACTTGGAGCCCGGGACGAGGCTTGAATCGCCTACCCACGAATCATTTTAATTTCCTTTAAATTCCGGTTTTCTCTTCTCTACAAATGCCCTTGTCCCCTCCGCCTTATCATGAGACTTAGAAATTACACCGAAAACTGTTGCCTCCTTTTGCAGACCGTCTTTATTTGGTAAATCATTTCCGGCATTCATAACTTCTTTCGCACTGGCAATAGCGAGTGGACCACGGTCTTTTAGAGTTTGTAAGTATTCAACTGCTGATTGTAAGCAGCTGGCTTTATCATCTGATACTCTATTGACCAATCCCCACTGGTAGGCTTTATCAACATCGATGAAATTGCCAGAATAGATAAGCTCTTTGGCTCGGTTTCGACCGATGTACTTTGAAAGTCTTTGGGTTCCACCAAAGGCAGGTATCAGACCCCACTTAACCTCAGGCTGTCCAAACACTGCTTGCTTCGATGCGAAAATGAAGTCGCAAGCCATTGCCATTTCACATCCACCTCCAAGTGCAAAGCCATGAACACAGGCAATAATAGGCAGGGGCAACTCTTCCATAGCCAAGGTGACGGATTGTCCTACTTCAGCAAAGACTTTTGTTTCTTGCGGAGTCATTGCGGACATAGCAGTCACATCTGCACCTGCGATAAAAGCTTTGTCGCCGGCACTTGTTAGAATAACGCCGCTGTATTGTGACACATCGATGTTTTTTATCGCATTGAGCAATGCATCTAAGACCGGTTGATTCAATGCATTTAGCTTGTCGGGCCTGTTTACTTCCAAGTAAAAAATATTATCCTTTGCAAATGCATTGATTGTTCCATGAGTAGTAGTCATATCTTCCTCGCTTTCGCCTCGGGACACTCATCCGGCGACCTTGCCATCATCTGCGGCCACACCAAATTCGCGAAGTATCTCTTCGGTGTGCTCACCGAGCCGAGGCGGCGTGCGCCGCACAATAACAGGGGCGTCACTGAGATGAACGGGGGAACCGACGACCGTCAGTTTGCCAAGAACTGGGTGATTCATTTCGAGTGACATATTGTTAATCGCTGTTTGCGGGTCATCTAGTGCTTCACCCAATGACCGCACCGGGGCACAAAGTATACCCTGCTCTTGAAGACGTGCCAACCAGTGGGCCTTTGTGTTGAGGGCAAACTTCTTGCGGACTGTATCCTGTATAAGGGCCGCGTCGAACGCGCCAACGGCACCCTGCAGGACCGGCTCGTGAAGGAACTGCGGCTGCGGGGGCTCAACGATCCCGTCGCGGCCACGCCGTTCCTCCCCGCCTTCATGGCCGACTACAATCGCCGCTTCGCCAAGCCCCCGGCCGTCGCCTACGACGCGCATCGGCCGCTGCGCCCGGCGGACGACCTCGACCAGGTCTTCACGCTGCAGACGACGCGCCGGATCAGCCGCCAGCTCACCGTGCACTACAAGCGCGACCTCTACCTGCTCACCGACACGCTCGCGACCCGCCGCCTGCGTGGGGCCACCGTGGACGTCCGCGAGGCGGAGGACGGCAGCGTCACGTTGCACGCCCAGGGGCGTCCGCTGGCGGCCCGCCTCTTCCCGAAAGATCACGCGCAGCTCGCTCCCGGAGCCGTCGTCGCGTACCCGCATCTCGCCGGCGCCTTGACCTGGATCGCGGCGCAGCAGCGCGAGCGCGACCAGGCGCGGCTCGCCAATCCCAAGCTCAGCGGGCGCGAGAAGCAGCGGCTGCGCGCGGGCCGGCCCCTGCGTGTCCCGGCCTCCCCCACGGAGGGCGGTCTCAGGCGGTCATCGCAACGGACCCGGCGAACTGGGAAAGACCGGTTTCGCGATCGGAGGGTCTGGGATGCGACAGGGGAAGCGACTGACCGAGACCGAGCGGACGGAACTCCGGCGACGACTGGCGGCCGGCGAGACGTTTGCGCGGGCGCAGCCGTGCGGTGCTCGACGAAATCGATCTACCGGCTGCTGACCGGGAGCCACGTCCCCAAGCGGCGGACCACGCCGCGGGCGGCCTTGCGATTGTCGGCGGCAGCGCGCGAGGAGATCTCGCGCGGGGTGGGCACCGCCCAGTCGTGCCGGGCCCTTGCCCAGCGGTTGGGGCGGGCGCCATCGACGGTGGCGCGGGATATCGCGGGCAACGGTGGGCGGCGGCACTATCGCGCCTGGCGGGCCGACGCGGCGGCGGTGCGCCGCAGCCAACGCCCGAAGGTGCCGAAGCTGGTGCGCTGTCTCCCGCTGCGCCAGGAAGTGGAACGCCGGCTGACGCTCCGGTGGTCCCCGCAGCAGATCGCCGCGCGCCTGGTGGTCGACTATCCTGACGATGCGCAGATGCGGGTCTCACACGAGACGATTTACCAATCCCTGTTCGTCCAGGCCCGCGGTGCCTTGCGGCTCGAGCTGGCGCGGTGTCTTCGCACGGGACGGTCGCAGCGCCGGTCGCGGCGCCAGACGCCCTCGCGCCGAGGACACATGCCGGACATGGTGCTCATCCAGGATCGCCCCGCGGAGGTGGCCGATCGCGCGGTCCCCGGCCACTGGGAGGGCGACCTCAATCATCGGCAAGACCGGCAGCTCTGCCATCGGCACGCTGATCGAGCGGCAGAGCCGCTACGTCATGCTCCTCAACTTACCTGACGCACGCTTCGCGGAGCACGTGCGGACGGCCCTTGCCGCCAAGATCCAGGAGCTGCCCGCACAACTGCGGCGTTCGTTGACGTGGGATCGCGGCAAGGAAATGGCCGAGCACGTCCAGCTCTCGATCGAGACCGGCGTGCAGGTCTACTTCTGCGACCCGCACAGTCCGTGGCAACGCGGCTCCAACGAGAATGCGAACGGGCTGCTGCGCCAGTACTTTCCGAAGGGCACCGATCTCTCACAGCACTCCGCGGCGCATCTCGACGCGGTCGCCGCCGAACTGAACGGCCGCCCTCGACAGACCCTCGGCTGGCTGACACCCTCCGAAGTGTTCGCCCGGACTCTCGCGATGACCGCCTGAGACCGCCGGTCCGTCACATCACGGCAGTCGCGTTGTGCGGACCGGAGCATCCTCCCCGGGCATGCCGGAGCGCGCAGCGGTGCTGGTCGTCCACCGTCGGGGAATCAGCCCGTCACGCTTCGTTTGCCGCCGAAGTTGATCGCGGCGGTCAGACGCAACGCGAAGCGTGCGGGCCAGACCATGTCCGACTACGTCGCGAAGAAACTAGCCCGGTAGGCAGCTCGCTTCGCGCTTTCCCGCGGGCTGGTGCGGGTCGGCCGGCGCCGGCCCGCACCATCCCGTGCTCGCTACCGCAGCGCCTCCGACGAGTACCCCAGAATCCGCCGCGCGATGATCAGCTGGTTGATCTGCTGCGTGCCCTCGTAGATGTCGCTGATCTTGGCGTCGCGCATCCACTTCTCCACCAGGTGCTCGCGCGAGTAGCCCAGCGGGCCCAGCAGCTCCACCGCCTTCTGCGTCACCCACGTCACCACCAGGCCGGCCTTCGCCTTGCACATCGACGCTTCCAGGTTGTTCTTGATCCCCTGGTCGATCATCCACGCCGCCCGCCACGTCAGCAGCCGCGCCGCCTGCACCTGCGCCTCCATCTCCATGAAGTCGCGCTCCAGCGCCGTCAGCGTCTGCGGCGGCGCCCCGTAGCGCACCTCCACGCCGTGCTCCGCGAGCGTGTCGCGCGTGAAGTCCAGCGCCGCCCGCGCCACGCCCAGCGCGCTCGCCGCCACGATCGGTCGCGTCGCGTCGAACGTCGCCATCACGCCCTTGAAGCCCTGGCTGCTCTTCTCCTTCGGAATCTCGGCGCTGCCCAGGATGTTGTCGAGCGGAATCTTGCAGTCTTCCAGCACGATGGTGGCGGTGTCCGACGCCCGGATGCCGAGCTTCTCTTCCACCTTGGTGACGAACATGCCGGGCGTGCCGGCGTCGACCACGAAGGCGCGGATACCGGCGCGGCCCGCCGAGCGGTCGAGCGACGCCCACACCACCACGAAGCCGTCCGACTTCTCGGCGGCCATCAGACCGCTGGTGCAGAAGATCTTGGTGCCGTTCAGCACCCAGTGGTCGCCGTCGCGCTTCGCGGTGGCCTGGATGGCCGCCGAGTCGGAGCCCGCGCTGGGCTCGGTGATGGCCATGGCGCCCCAGGTGGGCTTGTCGCCCTTGAAGCGCGCGAGGAAGCGCTCCTTCTGCTCCGGCGTGCCGGCGGCCGACACGGCCGCACCGCCCAGACCGGGGTTCGGGATGGACAGATAGAGGCCGACGTCGCCCCAGCACAGCTCTTCGACCGCGATCACCATGGCCAGCGTGCGGCCCTCGGCCTTCTTCTCCTCCTTGGCTGCCTTGCCCTTGCCGTCATGGCTGCTGCCGGTCATCGACGTGGTCTTCGACACGTTCCACATCGCGTTGAGGAAGTCCCAGGGCTTCTCGTGCTCGTTCTCGTCGCAGTGCCGCGAGATGGGCCGCATCATCTGCTCGGCCACCATGTGGGTCATCTTGCGGGCGTTGCGGGTGGCGTCGGACAGTTCGAAGTCGATCATGATTCCGTCTCCTTGGTTCAGACGATGGCGAGACCGTCGATGACGGCAAAGCCGCGGGCGTCTCGCAGGAAGAGTTCCACCAGGTGGTCGCGGATGTACCCGTGGCCCCCCAGCACCTGCAGCGCGTTGTCGGCGATCTTGAGCACCTGGTCGGCGGCGTACTGCCGCGCCAGGCAGGCTTCGCGGGTGGCTGGGAGGCCCTTGTCGAGCCGCCAGGCCGCTTCCCAGACCAGGAGCCGCATGGCGTCGATCTCGATCGCCATGTTGGAGAGCATGAACGCGATCGCCTGCTTCTGCGCGATCGCCACGCCGAACGCCTTGCGCTCCTTGGCGTATTCGCGAGCGTAGTCGAACGCCGCACGACCCACCCCGACGGCGGCCGCCGCGCTCGCCACACGGCTCGCGTCGAGCAGCGGCTGGAGGTCGGCGCCGTCGCCGCCGAGCCGCGCCGTCGCCGGCACGCGCACCTGCTCGAGCGTCACGCGGTAGGTGTCGAGCGCCTTCACGCCCATCGTTTTTTCGCGGTCGCCGATGGTGAGGCCCTTGGTCCCCGGTTCCACGAGGAACGCCCCCAACCCTTCCGGCGTGCTGGCGTAGACCAGGATCACCGCCGCGTCCCTGGCGAGCGGCACGAAGCACTTGACGCCGTTCAACACCCAGTCGCCACCGGTGCGCTCGGCCTTGGTGGCCGGACTGGCGGCGTCGAAGTCCCAGCGCGGCTCCACCATGGCCGCGGTGCCGGGGACGTACTCCGTCCCGGCGAACCGGGGCAGCCACTGTTTCCGCTGCGCGTCGGTGCCAGCCGCCAGCAACGGCACCGTGACGAGCCGCGGCGCCACCGCATGCAGACCGAGGGCCAGTCCGCCGTAGGCCAGCTCTTCCAGCACGAGCACACCGCTCACCGCCGAACGCTCGCCGCCGAAGCCGCCGAACGGCTCGGGGATGCTCTCCTGCACCAGTCCGAGCTCCCAGGCCTTCGGGGGAATCTCAGGGGGCACGAAGTTCTTCTCGTCGGCTTCGCGCAGATGCGGGCGCAGGACTTCGCGCGAGAAGTTCGCGAGCGTCTGGCGGAGCAGCTCCTGCTCCTCACTGGGACCGAAGTTGACCATCTATGTCGCCTCCTCAGGCCGCCGGCTTCGCGCCGCGTGTGTGCGGGGGCCCCGGCGCTTCGCGCCGCCCCCGGGTCGCGAGCCAATCGGCAAGTTGTTCGAGCAGGGTGTCGAGGACCGCGCGCAGGTCGATCTGCGCGGGGTCCTGGTAGTGCTGGATTTCGGCGCCCATGATGCCGCCCGCGATCGTGGCCGCGACGGCCTCGGGGTCGACATCGCGCCGGATGGTGCCCGCGCGCTGCCCGCGCCGCACCACCTGCGCCAGGAACGCGCGCATGCCGCGCAGGATGCCGCGGAACTCCGCCGACAGGCGCGGATTGGTGTCGAGCGCCTCCACCATGAGCGTGATGATGAAGCGGCGGTGGTTCGACACCGTGGCGTGGAAGAAGCAGGTGTCGACGACCTGCCGGAGCGCGGCGAACGCGTCGCGCGCCGGCTCGACGTCGCGCACCACCTTGCGCTCGAACTCGCCGACGCGTTCCGTGACGGCGGCGAACAGGAGGTCTTCCTTGTCGCGGAAGTGGTAGTAGAGCGCGCCCTTGGTGACGCCCGCCTCGCGCGCGATGCGGTCGATGGACGTTCCCCGGTAGCCGTGGCGGGCGAAGCAGTCGATGGCCGCCGCGAGCACCTGCTTGCGCGGTGCCGTGGACACGGCCGTGCCGGAGACGCGGCGCTGCCGGGGGAGAGACATACCGACCGTTCAGTACAATTGGCCCGCCGTCCTTGCAACCGAATATTCGCAAGTGACTGAAAAGGCGTTGGTCTCGGCGCCCCGATTGACCGGTCCGGGAGGCTCACATAGCCCGGAGGGTATCGGTCGATCGGTGATCGCGTTCGTGTCTCGCCACCGCCTGGCCCTCGGGCTGGGCATCCTCGTGCTGCTGCGCGCGGCGCTGCCCTGGGTGCTGCGCCCGCTCCTCGAGCGCCAGGCATCGCAGGCAATCAACGCGCAGGTGACGATCGGCGACGTCGACCTCGCGCTCTACCGGGCGGGCATCGCACTCGACGACGTTGCGGTGCGGCCCGCGTCGTGGACGCCCGGGTCCTCTCCGGACGAACCGCCGCTCATCGCCTGGCGGCGGCTGGCGGTGGCCGTGCAATGGCTGCCCCTCTTCCGCAAGACCGTCCAGCTCCGCGAGCTGCTTCTGGACTCACCGCGGGTGGCGATCGATCGCCTGCAGGACGGCGGCTTGAACGTCGCGGCCCTGGTCCCCGAGAGCGAGCCGGCCGCGGAAGACGAGGCCGAGTCGACCGGCGGCTCGACATGGCGCTTCGGCATCGACCGGGTGATCCTCAACGACGGCGGCGTCCGCTTCCGCGATCTCATGTTCGAGCGCACGGAGCCCATCGAATTGTCGCTCGGCAGCTTCGAGGTCGAAGACATCGCCCTCAGCCCCGGCGTCTACAGCGAGCCCGCGCGGTTGCGCCTTCGGGGCCGGGTCGACGACGGCCGATTCGACATCGAGGCCGGGTTCCTGCCGCGCCGCGATGGCGGCTTCGTGGTCACCTCTCGGGTGAAGGCCCGCCGACTGCCGCTCAATCGGACGAGGGTCTACGTGCCCGAGGTGGGCTGGAGCGAGCTCGAGGGCGAGGGCGGCGGCGTGTTCGAGTACGTGCTCGAAACCGGCGGCCGCAACGAGCTGCGCGGCCACCTGACGGTGGACGGCCTCATCGTGCACGTGTCGCAGCTCGAGGAGCCCGGACTGGCCTGGAAACGGCTCGCCGTCCGCGTGGACCCGGTGGACCTGGCCGGCCACCGCGCGACCGTCAAGTTCATCGACCTCAGCGGGATGTGGCTGGTGGCACGCGCACGGGGCGGCATCGTGCTGCCCTTCCTGGAGGCGCTGCTCACCGGCAAGCCGACCGACGACGACCCCGCGGCGCCGGCGGCGCCTCCGGCGAGCGCGCCCGCAACGCCCGCCGCAGGCGATCCGTGGCGGTGGTCGATCGGCATACTCCGGGTCTACGAATCGCTCGTCCACGTCATCAGCCCGGACACGGCCTTCGATGCCGGCGTCGATCTCACCATCCGCCGGCTGCACGGCGACGAAGGCGACGTGGCCCCGGTGTCCCTGACGCTCGGGGTCGAGGGCGGGACGGTGACGACCGAAGGCGCGCTGCGGGTGCGACCGCTCGGGTTCGCGGGCAGCATCAAGACGACCGCGCTGCCGCTGCCGAATGTCCTCACCACGGCCGGCGTGTTTCCGCCCGGCGTCCTGCAGCGGGCGCATCTCGAGACCGACCTCGACCTGGCCGTCGGCGTCTTGGCGCCCACGGCCGGCGACGCGCGCGTCGCCGGCAGCATCTCGCTGCTCGAGCCCTACCTTCGGGGGGCAGGCGGTCCAACCACGGAGCTGGGCGCCTCACGGATCACCGTCGGCATCGGCGAGCTGCTGGTCCCGGGCGCGCTGACCGAGGAGCCCACAGTGGTCGCCGCGGATGCTCGACTGACCGGCGGAACGGTGTCGGCCCAGGAGCTCTGGGTCGTCCGGACGGACCCGACGCCGCTCGACGTGCGATTGGCCTCGTTCGACCTGTCGCTCGAGGAGGTCACCGCGCCCGGCGCCGGACCTGCGCCCGCCGACGGCGGCGCGTTGCGGCTGCGTGGCGGCGTCACGGTGGGGGGCGTCGCCGTCGCGGATGCGGGCGGCAGCGGCTTCGACCTCGCCCTGGGCGGCGCCGCGCTCACCCTGGGCGAGCTGCTGGCGCCCGGGATCCGCGCCGCCGATCGCGCCGCGGTGACGGCGCCCGTCCAGGTGAGCAAGGCGACGCTGACGCTCACCGCGCCCGCCGTGACGAAGCGCGGGACCGGCGGGCGGGCCGCGGCGGCGGACACCATCGCGCTCGCGGCGGAGAACATGGTCGTACCCGGAGCCCTGGGCGGACCGCCGGGCCAGATCGAGGTGCGCGGCGCGCGGCTCGACCTCGCCCAACCGAGCCTGTCCGAGCCTAGTCTGGTCCCGCTCGACTTCTCCGCGCGGACCGTCGGCGTCGCCGCCGGCGCGCTATGGCTCCCCGGGCCTGCGAGCCCGCCCGAGTCCCGGATCCGCGCGCGATCCTCCAGTCTCAGCGTGATCGAGCCCCGCCTCGACGATCCCGGCGACGGCTTCCGCCTGCGGGCACGCAAGGTGGATCTCGGCGCGGACGACCTCGAGGGACCCGGCACGGCGACCACCCTCGTGCGAGGCGCCAGGCTGCGGCTCGTGGAGCCGTCGGCGGCGGGCCCCGACCCGCGCGAGTTCCTGGTGGCTGCGCGTGCCGTGGGTGTCGACGCCGACGCGATCGCCCTCGCCGCCGATGCACCCGGTCAGGTACGGTTGCGGGCCGTCACACTGACGGGACCGCGCGTGCAACTGCTGCGCACGAGCGCCGGACTCCGATTGCCGGGCCAGGAAGTCCCCCGACCGGGTTCGGAGCCGGTGGCCGCGCCCGAGCCCGCCGCCACCCCACCGCCCGGCCCCGGACTCGACCTCGCCATCGCAACGTTCCGCCTCTCGGACGGGCGTGTCTCCGTCAGTGACCGCACCGTGAAACCCCCGTTCACGGGCGGACTGACCGATCTGCGTATCGAGGCCGACGACGTGCGGTGGCCGGAACGCTCGGCCGACCGCCTCCGCATCGAAGCGTCGACGACACAGGCCGGGAAGGTGGTCATCAGCGGTTCGCTGACCCCGAGCGGCGGCAAGCTCGACGTCACCGGCACGGAGATCCCGCTCCGCCAATTCAATCCGTATGCCGCCGGCATGTCTCCGTACAGTATCCGGCGCGGGCGTCTTTCCGTCACCACGAAGGCCACCTTCGACAGCCGCAAGTACGATTCGACCACCGCCATCACGCTCGAGGACTTCGACGTGGGCGGCCGAGCCGGCGACTCGCTCTTCAAGGAGCAGTTCGGCATCCCGCTCTCGATGGCCCTGGCCCTCCTGCGCGACCTGAACGGCGACATCAAGCTCCAGGTCCCCGTCGCAGGCGACGAGGCCGGGATGCAGGTCGGATACCGCTCGATCATCGGCGGCGCGCTGCGCAGCGCGCTGGTGGGCGCCTTGGCGTCACCGCTCAAGCTGGTCGGCGCCGTGTTCTCCGGCGACAAGGTCCAGGCCGCTCCGGAGCCCATCACCTTTCGCCTCGGGCGCACGGAGCTGACCGACGACGGCGCGAAGCAGATCGCGCAGATCGCGAAGTTCCTCGCGGACCGCCCCGCCATGGGCATTGCAATCGGGACCGCGCCCACCGCGGCCGACGCGCGCTGGCTGCACGAGCACGAGGTGGTGAAGGAACTGGGAGCGCCGCCGGGTGTGTTCGGCCGCCTTCGCAATCTCGTGGGGCGCGGGCGGCGCGAGCGGATTCGCCAGGCGCTCGCCGAACGCGCCGAGGGTAACCCGGGCTCACTCGATCCCGATGACCAGAAGGCGCTCGACGAATGGCTGGCCGAGAAACCCCAGCCGACCCCGGAGCGCCTGCGCGCGCTGGCCCAGGACCGCCTCGCCGCCGTCGAGCGGGCGCTGCGGGACACGCATGGCGTGGGACCCGGGCGCATCGTGCGGCGCGCGGCGCCGGCGGCGATCGCGGACGACCCGGTGCCAACCGTCGACATCGAGTTGGGGGCGGTCGCCGATCTGACCGCGCCGCCGGAGGACGTGACGGCCGCGCCGGCCACCTGAGGCGGCCCGCGGCAGCCCGTGTATGCATCGGCGCGGGACGATGTGTCCCGCTCGGCGACCCGGCCTGCCTCACTTCCCTCGCACGCAGCGCTTGCGGGCGCGCGCCGCCCGGCGCGCCGCCTTCTTGGCGCGGAGCGCGTTCGCCCCGAGCGTCTCGTCGAGCCGATCCGGGAAGTTCGTGAATAGGCCGTCCACCCCGGCGGCGACGAGCATCGTCATTGCGGTCGAGTCGTTCACAGTCCACGGATGCACGTCGAGACACCGGGCGTGCGCGCCATCGACGAGCGATGGCTCGACGAGCCCGGCCGGCGGCCCGATGCCGACGGCGTACGCGGCCACGGCGTCGAGCGCCGCGTCGAAGGCTGGCCCCGGAGCGGGGAAGAATCCGAGCTGAACCAGTGGCAGCGACGGCTCGAGCCCGTGCATCTTCTCGAGGCTCGCGGCGCTGAACGACTGGATCAGCACCTTCCATCGCCGCGCAGGCCCGAGGAGCCGGTGCTTCGCCAGCAACGCGAGCAATCGCTCCTCCATCCGATCCGCGGCTTCGGGGGTCTTCGTCTCGATGTAGTAGTTGACCCGCCGCCGATAGCGGCTGAACACCTCGTCGAGCGTGGGAATCGCGAGCCCGACGAACTCCGGTCGCCCGCGCTCCGGATTCGCCTCGTTGAACCAGCTCCCCACGTCGCAGCGCTTGATCTGCGCGAGCGTCTTCGTGCCGACTGGACCGGTGCAGTCCTCGGCGGGACCACGCGCGGTGCGGTCGAGGGTCGTGTCGTGCAGCACCACGAGCACTCCGTCCTGCGTGAGCTGGAGGTCCTGCTCGAGGTAGTCGGCTCCCAGCTCGATGGCCAGGTCGTAGGCGGGGATCGTGTGCTCGGGGGCGTGTCCCGACGCGCCGCGATGCCCGATGTTGAGCACGACGTCGCCCACAGGCGCCGCCCGCCCGGGGACGGCGGCGGGGACGGCGGCGAGCACGACAGCGACCGCCACAGGGCCGACCCGACCGAACCAGGGCATGCCGATTTGGTAGCGGCTCGGGACGCCCGCTGTCGAGCCCCGTCGCGACGGCGGACGGCTTCTTCATCACCGGCGACGACCACGAGACGCGCTCGCCCGCATAAGGCCGGTGTCCGAAGGCGCGGCACCCTCCGGGAAGGCGGCTCGGGCACTCACCCGCTCGGGGGTGGCCCCGGCAGTCGGCACCGGATAGAAGCGGCCGCGCTCGCTTGCGTGTCCACACGCACCGGGCGCCGCAGGAGAGTCGATGACCTATCTCGTCGCGATGGTGCTGAAGCGTCCCTACGTGATCGCCCTCGTGCTCACGTTCGCCATCGTGGCCGCAGCCGAACGCGGGTGGCGGCGCATGGCCATCTGGCTCGGGGTCGGGGCGTTCATCGGCTGGCTCTCCGAGTACGCCAGCACGCGCACCGGATTCCCGTTCGGCTTCTACGACTACTTCCCCGCATCCTTCACCGACGAGCTCTGGGTCTCGAACGTGCCGTTGTTCGCATCGTTGAGCTTCGCGGCCATCAGCTATCTCGGCTGGTCGTGGACGTATACGCTCTTCGCGCGCCTACGACGCGGTCCTGACGGCATCGAACGCGTGGAGGATTCCCGTCTCGCGGGATCGATCGTCGTGGCGCTAGCCACCGCCGTGCTCGTCACGTGGTCGGACCTCGTCATGGATCCGATCACCCATCTCGGCGAGTACTGGTTCCTCGGAAAGATATACCTGTACAAGGCTGGCGACTTCGGCTGGGTCGCCCCCCTCTACGATCACCTGCGACCGAGGTGGCACTTCGACGTGCCGCTCTCCAATTACCTGGGCTGGGTCCTGACCTTCTTCACGATCGTGTGGGTCAACCAGCGGATCATTGCCGCCGACGCTGCGCGCGGGGTGGTCGATCACCCAGCCTTCAAGCTCCCGAACCGACCGCTGTGGAGCCTCGGCTACTTCGTCGGGAACCTCCTCTTCATGCTGGGCGTGAACGTGTATCTCTACCGCCACCCCGGCGTCCCGCCGGAGAAGTACGTCGGGTGGATGCTGGTGAACACGACGCTCCTGACGGCGACGTTCGTCGTCGTCAACGTGGTGATCCTGCGCACCAAGCTCGCCAGCGCCCGCTAAAGCCCGCTGTTGACGGCCTCCTGGTTGCTCACCCGGGGACACCGCGCCTTGACCGCGGCGGCGGGGCGCCCGTAGATCACGACCCACGCCCCATGGCCGCCCTCCGTCTCGCGCTGCTGCTGGTGACCGCCCTGCCGCTTGCCCATCCGGCCGGGGCGACGGACGCCGAGCGCCGGTGCCGCGGCGCAACGGCCAAACAGGCCACGCGGGCGGTGGCCAAGGGGTTCCGGCGGCTCGATCGCTGTCAGACCTCCGGCCGCGACCGCTGCACGCCAACCGATGCGAGCGCCATTGCCGCTCCGCTGCGTGCGCTGCGGCGACGCTGCCCGCAGGCCGATCCCGCCCTCTGGCAGGCCAACGGGCCTGCCGCGATGTGGGCGCTCGACATCGACGACAGCGAGGCGGCCGTCCGGACCGGGCCCGCGCCGGCCAACGATCGGGCGACACGTCGCTGCCGGGCGGGCATCGGCAGGGCGCGCACCCTGGTGGCGATCGACGTGATGCGGGCCGCCATCCGCTGTCAGCGCGCCGCCGACCGGCGCGCCGGCACGAGCGCCGGCCTGGCCGGCGAGTGTCTCGACGACCAGAGCCCGGCGGCAACGCGCGCGGCGCGCCTCGTGTCGCGCGCCTGCCGCGGGATCACCGGCGCCGCCGCCGGCGGCTGCGAGCCGTTGCCGGGCTGCGTCGTCGACGCAGCGACCACCACCGGCCGGGTCGCCGTCGCGAGCGCATACGCCTACCCCGGCCCCACCGGGACGACGGCGTCGTTCACCCTCCGCGAGCCGTTCACGGAGGCCACGTTCTACGACTTCCCCTACCCGTCCGACTTGCGCCTTGGTCCCGACGGCGCGCCGGATGTGGCGGCATACCCGGTCACCGACCGCTCGGCGTTCGCGGCCTCGCTGCGCGGGCTGCGCGACGCGGCGGCGCGGCGGCCGGGCTTCCCCGCCATCGCGAGCTCCTACTTCCGGTTCACCGCGCCGCCGGCCGCGCGCGCGGACGACATCGTGCTCCCGGCCGATCCGGCGTCGCCGATCCTCTTGGTGAACGTCGACGACGCGCCGTCGGCGCTGCGCGGCCGCCTCTATCCGGTGGTGTCACAGACCCCGGCAGCGGATTCCTGGGTGCCGGCGAATCTCCTCGCTGTCGGCCCGATGCCCGGCGTCGTGCTCCCGCCGGGGCATCGCTATGCTGTGGTGGTCCGCGACGCCGCGGCCGACGCCACGGGCGCGCGGCTCGGCGCGGACCTCGACCTGCTGCGCCTGCGGATGGGCGGTACCCCGCTCGGACCGCGCGGCGCCGAGCTCCGCCGGCTCTACGAGCCGCTCTGGAGTACGCTCGACGAGATCGGCGTCGCGCGGGGCAGCGTCGCCGCCGCCACGGTCTTCAGCGTCGGCGACGTCGTGGCCGAGCTGGCGGACGTGTCGTCGCGGCTGCTCGCGCGCCACCCCAGCACCGTCGAGAACCTCGTTCTCGACGAGGCCCTGCCGCGCGTCTGCGAGCTGCGGGGCGCGCTCCGCGTCCCGCAGTTCCAGCGCGGCGTCCCGCCGTACGACACAGAGGGCGACTTCGAGCTCGGCGCCGACGGCCTCCCGGTCGCGCAGCGCGACGACGTCACGCCGGTGGTGATCACGCTGCCCCGCACGCCGATGCCGCCGGGCGGCTACCCGATGATGCTCTACTTCCACGGTTCGGCCGGCCGCGCGGCGCAGGTGATCGACCGCGGGCGCACCGTGACTCCGGGGCCGAACGGCGGCACCAACCCGACGCCCGGCGAGGGACCCGGACACGTCGTCGCCGCGCACGGCATGGCCGCCGTCGGCAGCGGATTGCCCACCAACCCGGAGCGTCTCGCGGGTGCCGCACTCCGCGCCTACCTCAACTTGAACAACCTGTCGGCCTACCGTTGGACATTCCAGCAGGGCACGATCGAGCAACGCCTGCTCCTCGACGCACTCGCCCGCCTCGCCATCGACCCCGCGGTGCTGGCGGGCTGCGACGGCCCCACGCTGCCGACGGGCGAGACGGCATTCCGCCTCCGGACCGACCGCATCGGTATCATGGGCCAGTCGATGGGCGGGCAGTACACCAACATGGTGGGCGCCGTGGAGCCGCGGGTCGCCGGCGTGGTACCGACGGGCTCGGGCGGCTTCTTCGGCCTGGTGGTGCTCGAGGCCGAGGAGGTCGACGGGCTCGGCCCCGAGCCGATCGACGTGCGGCCGCTCATCCCCGGTCTGATCGACGCGGCCACGCCATTGAGCGCCCTCCACCCGGCGTTCGGCCTGCTCGAGACCGCGTGGGAAGGGGCAGAAACCGTCGTCTTCGCGCCGCGGCTCGTGCTCGACCCGCTGCCCGGCATGCCGGCGGGCCGCTCGATGTACCAGCCCGTGGCGATCGACGATCCCGGTTTTCCCAACTCGATCTACACGCTGATGGCGCTGGCGTCGGGAACGCAGCAGGCGGGCGACGTGCTCTTTCCCGGCCTGCAGACCGCGCTGGCGACGGCCGGCCGCGACGGCCTCGCCGCGTACCCGGTGCGCGCGAATCGCGCCAGCGCGGCGGGTACGCCCTACACCGGCGTCGTCGCGCAGTACCAGAGCGACGGCGTCATCGACGGCCACCACATCTTCACCCAACTCGACGCCGTCCAATTCCAGTACGCCTGCTTCTTCGACTCGCTGCTGAACGGCGGCACGGCCGTGGTACCCGCCCCGGCGCCGCTCGGCACGCCCTGCCCGCGTTAGGAGACGACCGCATGCGCATCCCCGCCCACGGCCTCGGGCGCGACGACATCTTCCGGAAGCTCGAGGAGTTCCGCGCCGGCGACATGCCGTGGCGCGACGGCCGCACCTGGGCCTACGTCTACGATCCGGGGCCGGAAGCCGAGGAGGTCATCAAACAGGCCTTCTCCATGTACCTCACCGAGAACGCGCTCGACCCCACCGTGTTCCCGAGCACGCTCCGCCTCGAGACCGAGCTGGTGGCGATGGCCGCCACGCACCTCCAGGGCGACCAGCAGGTGGTCGGCAACTTCACCAGCGGCGGGACCGAGAGCATCATCCTGGCCGTCAAGACGGCCCGCGACCATGCGCGCACCGTGCGCGGCATCGCCGAACCGGAGATCGTGCTGCCGGCGACGGCCCATGCGTCGTTCCAGAAGGCCGCGCACTACCTCGACGTGAAGGCCGTCCTGGTGCCCGTGGACCCGCGCACCTTCAAGGCCGACCCCGCCGCCATGCGCCGCGCCATCGGGCCGAATACCGCCTTGCTGGTCGGCTCGGCAGTGTCCTACGCGCACGGGGTGGTGGATCCGATCCGCGACATCGGCCAGCTGGCGCTCGAGCACGGGCTCCTGCTGCACGTCGACGGCTGCATGGGCGGCTTCCTGCTGCCGTACTTCCGGCGGCTCGGCGCGCCGGTGCCGGACTTCGAGTTCAACGTGCCGGGCGTGACTTCGATCTCGATGGACTTCCACAAGTATGCCTTCGCGGCCAAAGGCGCGTCGGTCATCCTGCACCGCTCGCCCGACCTGCGCCGGCACCAGATGTACGCCTGCTCCAACTGGACCGGCTACACGGTGATCAACCCGACGGTGCAGAGCACCAAGTCGGGCGGCCCGTTGGCCGCCGCCTGGGCCGCGCTCAACTTCATCGGCGACGATGGCTACCTCGAGATCGCGCGCCAGGTGCTGGACGCCACCCGCCGCATCGCCGCCGCCGTGGAGAGCACGCCCGGCCTGCGATTGCTCGGCGCGCCCGAGATGAACCTGGTCGCCTTCACGTCGGACACCGTGAGCGTGTTCGAGATCGCCGACGAAATGAAGGCGCGCGGTTGGTACGTGCAGCCGCAGCTCGCATTCGGCGACTCGAAGGAGAACATCCACCTCTCGGTCAACCCGGCGAGTGTGCGCTGGGTGGATGCGCTGGTAGGCGACTTGCGCGCGTGCGTCGAGGCCGCTTCGGCACGTCCATCCGACGGGACTGCCGCGCAGATCCGCGAGGCCGTGGCGGCGCTCGGCACGGAGGACGTGAGCCCGGCGACCTTCGCCGGGCTGCTGGGCGCGGTGGGGGTGGAGGGAACGAAGCTGCCGGCGCGCATGGCTGGCATCAACGAGACCCTGAACGCGCTCCCCGTCGCCTTTCGCGAGCGCCTGCTCGTGGAGTATCTGAACGAGTTGTACCGCGCTCGATGACCAACGGCCCGCTGTCGCCACCCGACCTGGCCAACACGGTCACCAGTTTCTGCACCATTCTGGCCGGGGCCACGGCGCTGCTCTTCTGCCGCTTCGTCGGCGCGCAGCCGAGCCGGTGGGTCTTTGCCTACGGCTGTATCTTTCTGACCGGACTGCCGACCTTCGGCTGGCACGGCTTCGGCACGCCGCTCCTACAAGTGCTCGACATCGGCTCGAACCTGCTGCTGGCGTGGGCGCTGCAGTGGGCCGTGCTGGGCGATTTCTACCCGCCCGCGACGCGCTGGCGCGTTGGCGTGGCGTCGGGCGTCGCCAACGGGCTCGTGGTGCTCTGGATGATCGGCGACGCGATGAGCGGTCGCGACAAGCTGGCCGTCGAGTTCGGCGGTTTCGGGGGCTTCTATCCGGGCGAGCTGATGCTGATCCTGGACGCCGTCCTGGTCGTGGCCCTGATCTACGCGCGGCGCCGGCTCGTGCCAAACGCCGCCCGCCCGTTGCTCCACGTGGTGACGGTCACGTTCCTGGCGGGCCTCGGCCTGGCAACCGCGTCGGGGGACACCGTGCACTGGCGCTGGGTGTCGTACCACGCCCTGTGGCACGTCGTCGGTGCGTTCGGCTTCCTCGTCCTCTGGGCCTTCAACCACGTGCGCTTCGCACACCCGGAACCCGCCGTACCTGGAGGCATCTCGTGAGCAGGGGGCCAGATCGCATCGTCCACTCGCCCTCGCTGCCTTCCAGCAGCTGCTCCCAGACGTCGCCGGGGCGTTCGGAAAACACCACGTCCGGGCGACCCGCTACGACCAGCCAGTCGCCGCGCGCGATCTCCTCCTCGAGCTGCCCCGGCCCCCAGCCGGCGTGACCGGCATACGCGCGGAACGCTTCCGGACGCTGCCGGCTCCCGAGCAGGCCTTCGACACTCTCGCGGCTGGTGAGCACGTAGACGTCGTCGAACACGGCTTCGGCCGCGCGGACGGGCTTGGGGGATTTCTGCAGGACCATGAGCGACGTCGGCAGCATGGGACCGCCCAACCACACCTGGTCGCGATGCCTCGCCAGCGCGTCGAACTGCGGGAGAACCTTGGCGAGCGGGATAGGCGTCGGCCGGTTGACGATGACGCCCATGGCGCCGCCGCCGGCCTCGTATGCCACCAACAGGATCACGCTCTTCCTGAAGTTGGGGTCGCCGATCTGGCGGGCCGCGATCAGCAGTTTCCCCTTGGCGGGTTTTCCGGTCAGCCCCGCAGCGTAGCCCGTGGTGCCGGAAGGTCCCCCCCAGGCGACGCTGGCTAGGACGATCATCCCGATGGCGGGGAACAGCCGAGCCCGCGGCGGCCTCACCAGTCCTGCGTAGTCCCGTGCGATACGCGTGACAAGGGACCCGCCCCGCCGTAGGGAGGGCGCGTGGAGCCCAGCGTCGTCGTTGCAGCACCGGAGGCCCTGGTCGAGGACGTCACGGCTCGGTTCGACCGACTGGCCCGCGACGCGGTCGGCATCCGCAGCCGGTTTGCGTGTGCGCTTCCCGGTGGGTCGGTCGCAGAACGGCTGTTTCCGTCGCTGGCGCGGCTCGACCTCCCTTGGCGGCAGGTGCACGCCTTTTTCGGCGACGAGCGCGCCGTGCCGCCGGACCATCCCGATTCGAACGTCGGCCTGGCCCGCCGCCTCTGGCTCGACGCCGTCCCGGCGGTCGTGCATCCGATGCCAACGGGCGGCGACCTCGAGGTCGCCGCCGCGGCCTACGCCACCGACCTGCGCGCGACGCTCGGGGACCCGCCCCGCCTCGACCTGGCCCTGCTCGGGATGGGGCCGGACGGGCACGTCTGCTCGCTCTTCCCGGGTCGCCCGCTGCCCGGCGGCCTGGTCGCCGTCGTGCGCGACTCGCCGAAACCACCGCCGGTGCGACTCACCCTGACCATGGCGGCCCTGGCCGGCGCCCGCGCCATCTGGGTCGTGGCGTTCGGCGCATCGAAGGCGGCGGCGGTTCGCGACGCCGTCGCCGAACGCGACTCCGCGCTGCCGGTCGCCCGCGCGCTCCGCGCGGGACCGCCGTCGCTCCTGCTCCTCGATGCCGAGGCGGCGAGCCTCCTGGCGAGGGACTGAGGCAGCCGAGCGTCTGGGCCGTCAGCGCAGACGACGGCGTGAGCCACGCAGCGCTCCCAGGATGCCCCGCGTGATGGCGCCCGCGACGGTGACCGCGACGCTGCGCGCGACGGGCGAGCGCAGCACCTTCTCCAGCGTCCCGGGTTCCGGCCGCCGGCCCGGGGGCGCCTCCGCGGCACCGGCCACGTCCGCCTGCGCCGCCAGCTTCTCCGCTGCGCTCAGGCGATCGACGGCGTCGCGGTAGCGACGGACCTGGGGCGAGCGCGCGAGCTGTTCCTGGACCTCCGCGTCGGCGAGCGGCCCCATGCGCGACGCCGGTGGAATCATGCGGGTGGCGAACGGCTGGGAGGGGATGCCCCGCGGCGACAGCACGGTGACCATCGCCTCGCCGATCCCGAGTGTGGTGAGCGATTCCTCCAGATCGTAGAAATCGCTGTTCGGGAACGTCTTGACCGTGGCGCGGAGCGCCTTCTGGTCGTTCGGCGTGAAGGCGCGCAGCGCGTGCTGGATGCGGTGGCCGAGCTGCGCCAGGACGTCCTCCGGCACGTCCTTCGGCGTCTGGGTGACGAAGAACACGCCGACGCCTTTCGAACGGATGAGCCGCGCCACCTGCTCCACCTGCGCGAGCAGCGCCTTGCTTGCCCCGGAGAAGAGCAGGTGGGCCTCGTCGAAGAAGAAGACCAGCTTCGGCCGATCGAGGTCGCCCACTTCGGGCAGATCGTTGTAGAGGCGGGCCAGCATCCACAGCATGAAGGTGGAGAACAGGGCGGGCTTGTCCTGCGTGTCGGACAGCTCGAGTACGCTCACGACGCCACGGCCGTCGCGATCGACCTGCAGGAGGTCGTCGAGGTCGAATTCCGGCTCGCCGAAGAACACGTGGCCGCCCTGCGCTTCCAGTTCGACCATCTTGCGCAGCAGCACGCCGACCGTCTGCTTCGACATGCCGCCGTAGCTCTTGAGCTCCGCCGCCCCGGCGCCGGTGAGGTACTGCAGCACGGCGCGCAGATCGGCGAAGTCGAGCAGCTCGAGCTGACGTTCGTCGCAGAGCTTGAAGACCAGGGTAAGAACGCTGGTCTGGGTTTCGTTCAGGCCGAGCACCTTGGCCAGCAGGAGCGGGCCGAACGACGACACCGTGGCACGGAGCTGCGCGCCCCGCGCGCCCGTGAGGCTCAGGAATTCGACCGGCACGCCCGCCGGGCGCCACGTCCAGCCGGTATCGCGGGCGCGTTGCTGCACGCGCTCGTTGGGCTCGCCGGACACAGCCAGGCCGGAGAGGTCTCCCTTGAGGTCGGCGAGGAACACCGGCACCCCGGCGGCCGAGAGCTGCTCGGCCATGAGCTGGAGCGTCTTGGTCTTGCCAGTGCCGGTGGCTCCGGCAATGAGGCCATGGCGGTTCATCATCGAGAGCGGAATGCGTACCAGTGGTTCCGGCGCGCTTGCCATCCCGTCGATCGGGGCGCCGAGCGTGACTGCGTCACCCGCGCTCTCGAACGCGACTCGACAGGCCGCGAGCAGTTTGTCGTTCATCCTTCGGCTCCCGCCGCGTACCGCGGCGCGCCGGTACCCTAGCCGGAGCGGACCGCCTGCGAAAGCTGGGAAGCAACGGCTTGTGGGGGGCGGGGCGGCCTGTTAGTCCGCCTTTCCATGTGGAAGGAGTTCAAGGAGTTCGCCCTCAAGGGCAATGCGATCGATCTCGCCGTCGGCGTCATCATCGGCGCCGCCTTCGGCAAGATCGTCGCGTCGATCGTCGAGGACCTGTTGATGCCACCGCTCGGTCTCCTGATGGGGGGCATGGATTTCTCGAACTGGTTCATCAACCTGAGCAGCGGCGACTACGAGACCCTCGCCGCGGCGCGGGCAGCCGGCGCAGCCACCTGGAACATCGGTTCGTTCATCAACGCCCTGATCCAGTTCCTGATCGTGGCATGGGCGGTGTTCCTCTTCATCGTGAAACCGATGAATACCCTCAAGCGGCGGATGGCCGCCGAGGTGACCGCCCCGCCCGAACCGCCGGCGGAGGAAAAGCTGCTCGCGGAGATCCGGGACCTCCTCAAGTCGCAACGCTAGCGCGCGTGGCGGGACTCGTGCGCGAGCAACCAGCGCTTGCGCTCGAGCCCGCCGCCGTAGCCAGTCAGGTCCCCGCTCGCCCCAACCACCCGGTGGCAGGGGACGACGACCCCGACGGGATTGGCGTTGTTGGCCATTCCCACGGCGCGTGTCGCCGCCGGCCGCCCGATGCGCCGGGCGATCTCGCCGTAGGACACGGTGGTCGAGCAGGGGATGCCGCGCAACGCGGTCCACACGGCACGTTGAAACGGCGTGCCGGCCGTCTCGACGGGGAGATCGTCGATGGCGCGCACCTCGCCGTCGAAGTACGCGACGAGCGCCGTCGCGGCGTCGCTGCGCCGCCGGCAAGGCACCAGCGCCCCTGCCGAGCCGCCGGCATCGCGGTGCAGCCGCCGCAGCAGTTGCGATTCGTGGTCGATCCACTGCGTGGCGCGCAACCTCCCCGCGCCATCGGTGACGACCAGGAACTCGCCCACCGGACTCGGAATCCTGTCGAGAAAGAGTCTCGCCGCTTCAGCCATGAGCCACCTCGTCCTCGGTCCGGTCGTCGTGCACCACATCCGGCGCCGCCCGCGCGGTCCAGAGGTGCTGCGCGGCGTAGGCACGCCACGGCCGCCATCGCTCGGCCCGTCTCAGCAGCGCCGCCGGCGTGGGACGCGCCCCGCCGCCAGCGGATGCGGCGCGGAGCAAGCCGATGTCCGCAGCGGGGAAGGCGTCGGGGTCCTGCAGGGCCCGCAGCGCCACGTATTGCGCGGTCCAGTCGCCGATGCCGGGAATCGCGGCCAGGCGGGCCATGGCGGTCGGGATGGCGGTGCCCGGCCGGAGCAGGTCGGCATCCTCGAGCACCGCCCGCGCCAGCCGAACGAGCGTCGCGCGCCGGCTCGCCGGCATCCCGAGCGAGCCCAGATCGGCGCGGGCGAGGCGCTCGGGTGTCGGGAACGCATGGGTCAACGACGGCCCACGGCGGACGGCGGCGGGCAACTGGTCGCCACACAGGGCGACCAGTCTGCCCGCGAGTCCGCGCGCCGCCTCGACGGTGACCTGCTGGCCCAGGACGGCGCGCACCGCGAGCTCGAACCCATCCCAGGCGCCGGGCACGCGCAGACCGGGCCGGGCTACGACGAGCGGCGCCAGCAACGCGTCGCCGCCGAGGTGGGTCGCGATGGTCTCGATGTCGGCCTCGATGTCGAAGAGCCGGCGGACGCGCTCCAGCAACGCGGGCAGGGCGCGCACGGAGGCGAGGCGCGCGGTGATTGCCAGGGTGCAGGCCGCGGGCTCGTGCCGGACCTCGACCGTGCCGGAGGCTCCATCGAGCGCGACCGTGCGCCGGTACACGCCGCCGGCCACCTCCTCGACTCCAGCGATCGCCCGCGCGCCCAGGTGCGCCAGCATCGCCGCCCAGTCGTAGGGCGGCCGATGGCGCAGCCGCAGCGTGACGGCGGCGTCGCGCGATGCTGCCGGCGCCATGCCGGCACGGCGCAGCGCACCCGGTGGCCTCCCGAACAGACGCTGGAAGCTCTCGTTGAAGCGCCGGACGCTCCCGTAGCCGGCCGCGAACGCGACGTCGGTGAGGGGCAAACGCGTCTCGTGGATCAGTTGCTTGGCGAGGAGCACGCGGCGCGTCTGCGCGACCGCGATCGGCGAGGCGCCCAGGTGCCGGCGAAACAGCCGCCGCAGCTGGCGGTCGCCCATGCCGAGCCGCAGGGCCAGGGTTTCGACGCCGGCGGCTCCGTCGAGTCCGCCGTCGGCGATCAGCGCCAGGGCCCGCGACACCGTGCCGCCGCTGCCACGCCAGGCGCCGCCACCCGGTGCGGTCTCCGGCCGGCAGCGCAGGCAGGGCCGGAAGCCCGCCTGTTGCGCCGAGGCCGCCGACCGGAAGAAGCGGCAGTGCTCGCGCTTCGGCGTCCGGGCGGGGCACACCGGCCGGCAGTAGACGCCCGTCGATCGAACCCCGACGAAGAGCCGGCCGTCGAACCGTGCGTCACGGATCTGGAGCGCCCGGTAGCAGGCGGCATGATCGAGACGATCCATCGGCCACGACTGTCCCACGGCGCAGCGATGCGGGCTCGCGGTTTTCGGACGTTCACATGTACGCGCCGCCGTCGACTCGCAGCACCTTGCCGGTGACCCACGATGCGTCGTCCGACGCCAGGAAGACGGCGGCTTTGCCGATGTCGGCCGGTTCACCCACACGGCCGAGGGGGATGGTTTGCGTGATGCCGTCGCCGAAGAACTTGATCAGCCGGTCGCCCATGTCGGAGTGGACCAGCCCGGGCGCGATGCAGTTGACCCGCACCCCCGCGCCCGCGACCTCCTTGGCGACGACCCGCATGAGCGTATTCACGCCCGCCTTGGCCACGTGGTACGGGGCGCCCCCGGGCCCTGCATGGTCTGCACCGATCGACGAGATGAAGAGCAGAACGCCGCGGCTCTCCACCAGCGACGGCAGGAGCGCGCGGGCGGTATAGAACGCGCCGTCGAGGTCGGTGGCCAGCACGCGCCGCCATTCGGCCGGGTTCATCTCCTGCACCGCCGACACCCGACTGGCGACCCCCGAGTTCGCAACCCCGATGTCGATGCGCCCGAAGGCCTGCCCCACTTCGTCCACCATGCGGTCGACGGCGACGACGTCGGTCACGTCGGCCTGGACGACCATCGCGCGGCGGCCGAGCGCCTCGACCTCGCGCGCGGTCTCGTCGGCGGCCTCGCGCCCGCGGCGGTAGTTGATCGCCACGTCGGCCCCGGCGCGCGCCAGCTCGAGCACGATGCCGCGGCCGATTCCCCGCCCTCCTCCGGTGACCAGCGCGACCTTGTCGGTGAGACGTTCCATCAGGGTCGCGTAGCACCGCCACGCCGCGGTGTCCAAGCCGGGGAGAAGCGGTCAGAGCGACAAATCGAGCGTGACCACGGCGTTGTTACTGGAGACGTTCTCGCTGCCGGGCGCCTTGTTGATGTACTGGTTCATGTAGCCGAGCTCGAAGGCGACGGCCGGCGTCAGCTGGTACCGGATTCCGGCGTAGGCGCGGTTCTGGTCGAAGCCGCCGATCGGTCCGTTGGCGCGGTCGTTGAAGGTGACGAACGGCTCGTCGTACGCGGCGACGTACCAGTGCTGCGAATGCGCCAGCGGGTACACCATCCGGAGCATGTGGCGCATCCGCATCGAAACCCCCGGCACGTCTTCGATGAACCGCTCCTCGAGGCGCGTGCGGTTGAAGATGCGGAGCTCACCCAAGCGGTTGTCGACCAGCGACTCCTGGTAGATCCGGTTCTCGTTCCGGAAGTCGTTGAAGCTGGGGGTCCAGCCGTACCCGAGATACAGCCCCCAGTGCGGCGTCGGGTAGTACCCGATCGCCGACCGGACCAGCTCCTGGCGCATGCCGTTGCCCCCGATGCGCTGCTGCCCTTCGAGCCAGAGCTTGAGCCGATCGTTCAACTTGATCCGGGCCCAGATCGGCACCCAGACCTGGCCGTCCTCGGCGGCCCGCGCTGGCGAAGCGCAGAGAATCCCCGCCGACAACACGAGCACTGCCATCCCCAGAAATCGGATCGCGTGCTTCGACATCATTACCTCACCAGAACGCTTGCGCGCGCATCAGGAATTCGTTCGGAGTCACTCCGGCGAACTCCCCGCCTCTCACCTGGGCCACCTTCGTATAGTCGAACTTCAGCGCGTAGTTGGGATTGAAGTACCAATGGATACCGGTCGTCCAGTTGGTTTCCTTCCCACCCTCGATGTCCTGGTCGTTCAGATCGAGGACGCTGTACCGGGCTGCCCACTCGATCGCACCCCATCCGTCGCCGCCGATGGTGAAGTTCTTGCGGGGCGTCGGATTGAGGAACACGCCGTTGATCCAGTCGTACCCCCGGGATTCCCCCGTCAGCACCCAGCCGATGTCCACGTGCCAACCCTGGAACCACAGGCTGCTCTGATCCTGACGATGCACGTCCGCGGCCAGGTACTCGCTCTGCAACCAGAGCGGTCCGTAGATGCCGCCCAGCTCGAGCCCCCAACGCGCCGCACCGTTCCCACCTTCGATGATCCCGGTATCCAGGAAGCGTTGGGCACCGATGCGGGCTTCCGGACGCTGGGCGAGCCGGATCTGGTCCGTCGAGAACACCTCGATCCAGTTGGCCGCGGCGCCCACGTGGATGGCCCTGCCGGGCGTGTGCACCGGCGATATCGTGGTGCGGCCCTCGATCGCGATCGG
The DNA here is from genome assembly GCA_963851365.1 of uncultured delta proteobacterium. Lineage (GTDB taxonomy): Bacteria > Desulfobacterota > Binatia > DP-6 > DP-6 > CAVQLX01. The sequence continues at coordinate 24,989 of CAWKPA010000012.1, forward strand.
ATCCGCGATCCCGTCGGTGCTGTCACCGGCCGTGTTCTTGCCGAAGACACCCAGGGCCCCGGTCCAGAAGTTGTCGCCCGCCGTCTGTCCACCCACGCCGATGCGGCGGCCGTCCGACGACTCGGTCTGGTCGAGGAATACGCGCGACACCAGGGCCCGTTCGACGAACGGCATATGGTTGGAGCTGTTCAGGCTCTCGAGCCCGAAGTACTCCTTGAACTGTCCCACCGTGATCGTCGTCGGGTGATCGGGGATATCGCCCTTGAAGAGGTAGCGGATGTAGACGTCGCGGAACCCCTGCTTGACCTGCTCGGTTTGCGCGAATTCGTAGTCGAGCTTCCACATCCAGTGTTCGTACATCGTGCCCTGCAGCTCGATGCGGGCGCGGCGCACGTCGACGCCCGACGTCTCGTCGGAGCCGCCCTGGTTGTCGTAGAAGGTCCCGTCGAGGTGGAGCCGGCCCCCCAGGCGCCAGGTGAAGTGGCCGTCGGCCGAGGTCCATTCGAGTCGACCCTTGGTTTCGACCTTGGCAGGCTGGCTGGCCGGGTGTTTGTCGTCGGCCTTCACCGGGGCAGGGGGGGCTCCGACGGCATGCTGATCGCCGCCAGGGGCGGGCATGGCGCCCGCGGCAACCGCCTGTTTTCTGGTGAGATCGTCGTACTGCTTCGCGGTGATCGCACCGTTCCTGCGCAGGACCTCGATCAGCTCGTCGCGCGCCGGGGCTCCCGCCTTCTTGGTCAGGGAACCGTACTGGCCTCGGGTGATCACCCCGTTCCTCAGCAACACGTCGAGGAGCGGATCGTCCGAGGCCGCCGCGGTACCCCACAGGACCAACAGCAAGAGCACCGGCAGGGAAGCGCAGCGCCCGAGAGATCCGCTCCTCATGCGCGAACTCATTGGCAGGCCGCGAATCAAAAGGGAAGGATTCGGGGGCACGCGGGATCGTCGCCCCCCTCCCCAGGCCGTCATGGGATCAGCCGGTCCCACTGCACGGTGGCGGCGTAGAAGTCGGCCAGCGACTGCGCGTATACCCGCTCCGCCCGGACGTTCCGGATCCGCACGTCGGCGGTCGTCTCCTCGCGCGCATTGAGTAGGAAAAAATTGCTCTGTCCTTCCGCGAGACGCGTGCGTTCGGCGTCCTCCATGGTCGTGGCCTGCCGGAGTTCGTCGGCGGTGATGGTCATCAGGCGCAGGTTCGCGTCGATGTCGTTGCCGACGTTGCGGATCTCGGTGGCGATGCGGTCGTCCAGCAGGCGCTGCTCCTGCCGGATGCGGTTCAGGTTGGCCTGTGCCTCGGCGCGACGGCCCTCGCCGAGTCGCCGCTCGATCGGGATACTGACGTCGAGCCGCACCAGCGTATCCACCCCCGACAGGTTCTTGGCGCCGTTTCCGACGTCGCGGGCCGCTTCCACGTTGAGGTTCACGCGGGGCTTGAGCAGGTTCTCCCCCAACCGCACGCGGTCGGCCTCGACCTGGCTGTCGACGGCGAGCATCGCCGCATCTGGTCTGACCTGCAGCGCGTCGGCCACCGCCGTCTCGACGCCGACGGCATCGACCGCGGGCAGGTGCGGAAAGGCCGCCGGCAACTCGGGCTCCGTGGGCACCCGCGGCTTGCCGTCGCCGTCGCGGAAAAAGAGCGAGAGCGTGTTGGCCCGCCGGACCAGCATGCGCTCCGCGTCCGCCACCAGCGCACGGCGCCGTAGCACGGCCTGCAGATTCTCCGTCAACGTGATCTGCGCCAGGCCGCCCTCCTTGACCAGGTCGGCGAATTGACTCTGCCGCAGATCCGCGAGGCGGAGAAGCTCCCGATAGATGGCCAATTCGCGGCCCGCGGCCACCCAGTCGAGGTAGGCGCCGGCGGCATCGCGCTGGATCAGGATCCGGCGGAGTTCCAGCTCGAACTCCGCCTTGCGCAGCTCGTTGCGGGTTCGTGCCAACTCGAATCGCCGCTGATCGAAGCCGCGGTCGCGCCATAGGGACAGGACGAAGCCCGCGCTGAACTCGCCGCCATCGCGGGTCCGGAGCTTGTTCTCGTAGATCGGGAACTGGCCGTCGGAGATGCGGTAGCCGCCGTAGATCTCGGCGCCGAGGTTGCCGATCGGCTTCACGAGGCGCGATGCCAGCGTGTTGCCGTCGTAGTAGCCCGCCGGCCGCAGCTGGCCGAACTGATCGAGCCGCAGATCGAACGCGCCTTGCGCGGCTTGCACCCCGGCTTCGCGCGCGCGCGTCGTCTCGAGCGCGGACAGGATCTGGGGATAGTGGCTCCTGGCGGACAGCAGCACCGACTCCAGGGAGAGCGGCGCCACGGCCAGGGCTTCCGTCACCCGACTGATCGCGACGATGAAGACGAGCCAGGCGGTCCCGCGCCGGTTCGTGACGCCCGCCCGCATCACTTCCCCATCTTGACCGTGTCGCCGTCGGGCTTCGCCGACACCGTCACCGGTTCCGGCGGGAAGTTGTTGAGCCGCCGCCAGACCTCGTAGCCGAGCCGCACTTCGCCGAGCAGCACCCAGGCCCGCGCTTTCCCGCCCAGCCTGAGAAACTGGCTGGACGGCCAGGGCTCATCGGGCGTCTCGACGATGAGCACCCGGAAACTGCCGTCGGGGGAGACGACGGGGTCGATCGACTTCACCACGCCGGGGAACGTCCCGATGGCGATCGCCGGCCAGCCGCTGAACTGCACGGCGGGCCAGCCCTCGAAGACCAGGCGGGCGGGCCGGCCGGGGGTGATCAGCGCCGCATCCAGGCCTACCACGTAGATCTCGACCGCGCGCCGGATGTGCACCGGGGCGAGCGTCGCCAGCACCTCGCCTTCCTTCACCAACGTCGCCTTGTCGGAACCGACGAGGTTCAGCACCACGCCGTCGAGCGGGGCCCGAACGATCTGGCGCGACAGCCGGGTGAGGCCGATCTCCTTGGGGGCGATCTTGGACTCGGCTGCCGCCTGCTTGGAGAGGTACTCCCGGTACCGGACCCGGGCCGCCTCCATGTCGCGCCGGGCGGCGAGGCCCTTGGCGAAGAGACGCTCCTGACGATCGGCGTCGAGCCGCGACGTCTCGGCCGCCAGCCGGGCGGCGTCCGCTTCGGCCCGCAGCGACGCCACCTCGGCGCGCAGGCGCTCGACCAGCTGCGGGTCGTTGTCCTCGAGCTCGACGAGCGGATCGCCTTCGCGCACCCTGTCGCCGTCCCGCACGAACCACTGCTTGATCCGCCCCGTGACGAGCGCTGTGACCTTCTGCGGCCGACCGGACGGACTCAGATCCACGACCTTGCCGAAGCCGCCGGCGGTCTGGATCCACGGCGTGTAGTAGAGCAACGAGCCGCCGAGCGCCAAGCCCAACAGGATGAGCCAGGCGATGCTCCGCGACACGCGCGGGATGCGCAGCCCTTGCAGCGTGACGAACCGCTCGCGGACGGCGGCGTCGAACACGGGGGTTTCAACCTGATACGCCATGCGGCTGTCCGCGGAGCTCAAGCCGCCGCGAACCCCCCGCGCGGGCGACGTTCCTCATACTCGGCCAGCTCGGGCAGCGAGGTGAACAGCCGGTGCTCGTGCGCCCCGATGTGGAGATAGTGCGTGAACGCGCCGCCATCCCGCCGGTTGGAGAAGTAGAGCACGGTCACGTCGCGCAGGGCACTCAGGCGGTTCACGACGCGAAGCCGATCCGATCGGTTCACGGAATCGAAGATATCGGTGATGATCAACAACCCCGGCCGGGCGAGCAAGGCGGCCGCGACCTTCAGCCGGAGCGTCTCCGACCGCGACAACGGATAGCCGAGGGGCCGGAGCTGGGTGTCGAAGCGCTCCGGCAGGGTATCGAGCGTCTCCTCCAGACCGACCAGGCGCAGCATCTCCCGCGCCTCGGCCTGCGTCAGCTCGGGACAGCCCAGCGAGAGGTATTCGAGCACGGTGCACTCGACGACATCCAGGCTGTCGATCAGTCCGATCCGGTCACGGACCGACTGCCGGGTGCAATCCGCCAGGTCCGCGCCCGAATAGCGGATACTGCCCGCTTCCGGGTCGCGATGCCGCTCGAGCAGGTCGATCACGGTCTTCTGGATACTGCCCGACTCCGCGACTGCCATCACCACGGCGCCCGGCGGCACTTCGAAACCGAGCGTGCACTCGCCACGGTGCGTCCCGGCCTGCACCCGGTCGAAGACGATGTGGGCTGGGCCAGGCGGGGCGGCGAGCCGGCCGCCCGCGTCCTCCAGCGGGATGCGGTAGAAATACGCGAGTTTGTCGAGGGCGGCCGCGCTCTCGTAATAGGATTCGAGGTAGGCGCCGAACCCGGCGATGCTGGAGAAGATGCCCCCCAAGATCAGCTCCGCGGCGACCAGCTGACCGAGCGTCAGCTGCCCGCCGATCACGAGCCAACCACCCAGTACGAGCAGCGAACTGCTGGCGAGCACGTAGATGACGAGCAGGACGACGATCTGGAGGAAGCGGTAGCGAAAATGCGCCGCATGTTTCTCCACGTACGACGCCGTGAGCGCTTCCGACTTCTCGAGCGCGACGTCGACGTAGCGTGACGCCTTGAAGACGATGTTGGCGCGGGCCATCTCCTCCAGCCAACTGGCGAACCGATACTTGGCGTTGGACAGCTCCACCATCGTTCGCACCGCCCCGGGGCCGAGGCCGCGAATCACCAGGTACAGCAGGAAAATGAGGACGGCATTGAAGGCCAGAAACATTGGATGATAGAAGCTTACCACGATGAAGCCGATCACCGCGTTCAGGACCGCCGCGAGCCCGCCCACCAGCAGCCGCGGCACGTTCTTCTGGATGGTCGGGATCTCGAAGTAGCGATTGAAGAGTTCTTCGCGATTGATGCTGTCGAAGTAGTCGTGTCGGCCCCAGATCGTCCGGAGGACGATGTCGGCGGTGACGCGCGCGAAAAACCGCCGCCGGAAGATCTCCATCAGGTAGACCTGGAGCGCCACCAACACCGACGAAGCCGTCAGCAGGATGAACAGCACGGTGCCCAGGATCGCGACGGGTCGAAAGAGGGCGATATTGGCGATGCTGTTGACCAGCGTCTGGACGCACAGGGGGACGGCCAGGCTCAAGACCCCGATCGCGAGACTGTAGACGAGGGTGAGCCAGAGGAAGCCACGGTCCTCGCGGAGCAGGGCGAACATCTGGCCCATGGTCAGTCGGGTGCCGGCTGCCATACGATCGTGGGTCGCGAATCTACCAGGTTCGGTGACCTCAGCCCACCGACCGGTCAACGGGTCTCCAGAGGGATCGGGCCGAGCGCGCTTCAGCCCCCGTCGCGGTCTGGCTCCCCGCGAAGCCGTCGCGTCGATGCGGCGAGGTCGCCGAGGCCGGTGGTCCCGAGGTCCGGTCGCACGACCTCGAGCGGGTCCCGCAGATCGTCGACGTAACCAAGCGCGTAGGCACCGCGCGCGTAACCCATCAGCCGCAGCAGATCGACCGGCAGGGTCCGCGCGATCTCGAGGGGCACCGAGAGGTACTGATTCTCCTCCTGCCGAAGCCACGACGCGTTGTAGGTGATGTTGACGCCGTAGCGGACGCTCCCGGATCGGTTGGCGCCCCCGCCGTGGTAGAGGCTACCGGTATAGAACAGGACGGAGCCCGCGCGCATCTCGGCGCAAATCGTGTCGCCCTCGGCGAACTCGAGCCGGTCGTCGAAGTGGTTGCTGCCTGGGATCACCCGCGTAGCGCCGTTGTCGGCGGTGAAGTCGGTCATCGCCCAGATGGTGTTGCACTGGGCCTCCCAGCCCTTCGGGAACGGGAAGAAGTCGTAGGCCCACTGGTCGCGGTGGATCATCTGCGCGGGCTCGCCCGGGCCGATGGCGATCACCTGCGTGAGGTGCAGCTGGAAGCTGCTGACGTGACGCATCACGATGCGCACCGCGTCGAGCACGAGCGGATGCATGACGAGGTCCCGGCAGGTGGCTGACCGGGCGATCAGCCCGCCAGTGCGGCGGGTCCGGCGACCCGAGAACTCGTCGGTGCCGGCGGCGGTCGCGTCGAGGTACGGCTGCAGCTCGACGCGAGCACGCTCCATGATCTCCGTTGCCACCAGTCGGTCCACGACGACGACGCCGTCGCGCGCCAGCACCGCCGCGACGTCCTCTCCGGTGGCGGTCGCGGGCAGCTGCGTGACGGGCATGGGGAGGTCGCTACGAAACCGGCTCGGCCGATTCGGCCAGGATCGTGACGACGTCGTCCCGTACCTCGGCGAACCCGCCGCCGATCCGGAATCGGCCTGTGCCACCGTCCTGCTTGTACGACAGCTCGCCAGCCTCGAGCGTGGTCACCAGCGCGGCGTGGTTCGGCAGGACGCCGATCTGCCCCCACGAGGCCGGCGCCGTCACTTCGCGCACGCGGTCGTCGAACAATTCTCGTTCGGGCGAGTAGATACGCAGGCGCAGCGAGTCGGCCATTCAGGAGGCTCCCGGCTCACGCGGCCAGTTTGCGGGCCTTCTCGACAACGTCGTCGATGGTGCCCACCATGTAGAACGCCTGCTCCGGTAGATCGTCGTGCTTGCCTTCGACGATCTCCGGAAGCCGCGGATCGTCTCCGGCAGCGGGACGTACACGCCCTTGAAGCCGGTGAACTGCTCGGCGACGTGGAACGGCTGCGACAGGAAGCGCTCGATCTTGCGGGCCCGCGCCACGGAGAGCTTGTCGTCCTCCGAGAGTTCGTCCATGCCCAGGATGGCGATGATGTCCTGCAGGTCTTTGTAGCGTTGCAACACCGCCTGCACCTGCCGCGCCACCTTGTAGTGTTCGTCGCCCACGACGTTCGGATCGAGGATGCGCGACGTGGAGTCGAGCGGATCGACGGCCGGGTAGATGCCTTTCTCCGCGATCGAGCGGCTGAGCACCGTGGTGGCGTCGAGGTGGGCGAAGGTGGTGGCCGGCGCCGGGTCGGTCAGGTCGTCGGCGGGCACGTAGATGGCCTGCACGGACGTGATGGACCCGCGCTTCGTCGTGGTGATGCGCTCCTGTAGCTCGCCGATGTCGCTTCCCAGCGTGGGCTGGTAGCCCACCGCCGACGGCATACGTCCGAGCAACGCCGACACCTCGGAGTTGGCTTGCACGAACCGGAAGATGTTGTCGATGAAGAGGAGCACGTCCTTGCCCTCTTCGTCGCGGAAGTGTTCGGCGACGGTGAGCGCCGTCAGACCGACACGCGCGCGCGCGCCCGGCGGTTCGTTCATCTGGCCATACACCAGCGCCGCACGCGAGATGACGGGATTGCCGTCGGAAAGCTTCGACTCCTGCATCTCGTTGTAGAGGTCGTTGCCCTCTCGCGTCCGCTCGCCGACACCGCCGAACACCGACACGCCGCCGTGCTGCTTGGCGACGTTGTTGATGAGTTCCATGATGATGACGGTCTTGCCGACGCCGGCGCCCCCGAAGAGACCGATCTTCCCGCCGCGCTGATACGGGGCCAGGAGATCGACCACCTTGATGCCGGTTTCGAACGCCTGGACCTGCGTCTCCTGATCCGTGAACTTCGGCGCCTCGCGATGGATCGGCGACCGGGTCGTCGCCGGAATGGGGCCCTTCTGGTCCACCGCCTCGCCGATGACGTTCATGATGCGACCCAACGTGGCTTCGCCGACCGGCACCTCGATGCCGCCCCCGCTGTCGCGCACGTCGGCGCCGCGCACGAGGCCGTCGGTCGAATCCATGGCGACCGTGCGCACCGTGTTCTCGCCCAGGTGCTGCGCGACCTCGAGGACCAGATTCCACTGCTCGTCGCTGATCGCCCGGTTGGTCACCGTGAGGGCGTTGAAGATCGGCGGCAGCTTGCCGTCCGGAAACTCGACATCGACGACCGGACCGATGACCTGCGTGATGCGTCCATTGCTTGGCATGGTGAGCGACTACCCCTTGAGCGCTTCGGCGCCCGACACGATCTCCATGAGCTCCGTGGTGATCTGCGCCTGTCGGGCGCGGTTCATCGACAGTGTGAGCCGGTCGATCATCTCCGCGGCGTTGCGGGTGGCGTTGTCCATCGCCGTCATGCGGGCGCCGAACTCGCTGGCGATCGACTCGAGCAGCGCCTGCAACAGCTGGGTCTTGATGTAGCGCGGCAGCAGGGTGCCCAACAATTCCGTCCGCGGCGGCTCGAACAGGTATTCGACCTGTGGCGCGGCATCGGCCGGCGGCTCGACCGGCAGGAGGCGGACTACCGTCGGCACCTGGGAGATGGCCGACTGGAACCGGCTGTAGAGCAAGTACACCGCGTCCGTCTCGCCCTCGGCGAAGCGGGCGGTGACGCGTTCGGCCAGCGCGGCGGCGACCTCGGTGAGCGGCGTCTGCTGCACGCCCGTGTGATCGGCCAGCGGCGTGACGTCGCGGCGGCGGAAGTGATCGAGGCCCTTGCGACCCACCAGCAGCATCTCCAGGTGCTTGTCGGCGTGCTCGCGACGGAATCCCTCCGCGCGTCGGATCAGGTTGGCATTGTACCCGCCGCAGAGTCCCCGGTCGCTGGTGAGCAGCACGAAATCGACGCGGCGCTCGTCGCGTCGCGCGAGGAGCGGATGCGCCTCGTCCGACAGACCCGCCACCACCGCCGTGAACATCTCCGTGAGCTTCGCCGCGAAGGGTCGCGCGCGCTCCGCCGCCTCCTGCGCACGACGCAGGCGTGCGGCGGCGACCATCTTCATGGCCTTCGTGATCTGCTGCGTGGAGCGGACCGAACCGATCCGCTTCCGGAGGTCCTTCAGATTGGGCATCAGGCCGCGAAGAGGTTGGCGAACTCCTTGAGGGCGCCGCCGAGTTTCTCGACGACGTCGTCCGTGAGCTCGTTCTTCTCCCGGATGAGGTGGAGCACGTCGGCGTGCTTCGCCTCCAGGAAGGCGTAGAACTCGCGTTCCCACTGCTGCACGGCCGCGGTGGGGACGGTGTCGAGGTGGCCATTCACCGCGGCGTAGATGACGGCGATCTGCTTCTCGACCGGCAACGGCGCATACTGCCCCTGCTTCATCACCTCGACCAACCGTTCACCTCGATCGAGCTGCTTCTTCGTGGCGACGTCGAGGTCGGACGCGAACTGTGCGAAGGCCGCCATGGCGCGATACTGCGCCAGCTCGAGGCGCAGCGGACCGGCCACCTTCTTCATGGCCTTCACCTGCGCGTTGCCGCCCACGCGCGACACCGAGATGCCGACGTTCACCGCCGGGCGGACGCCCGAGTAGAAGAGGTCGGTCTCCAGGAATATCTGGCCGTCGGTGATCGAGATGACGTTCGTGGGGATGTAGGCCGACACGTCGCCCGCCTGGGTCTCGATCACGGGCAGGGCGGTCAGGGACCCGCCGCCGCGTTCGGGGCTCATCTTGGCGGCGCGCTCGAGCAGGCGGGAGTGCAGGTAGAAGACGTCGCCCGGGTATGCCTCGCGCCCCGGCGGCCGGCGGAGCAGCAGCGAGAGCTGGCGGTAGGCGGCGGCCTGCTTGGAGAGGTCGTCGTAGATCACCAGGGCGTGGCGGCCCGTGTCGCGGAAGTACTCGCCCATGCTGCAGCCGCTGTACGGCGCGATGAACTGCATCGGCGCTGGATCAGACGCGCCGGCCAGAACCACGGTGGTGTAGTCCATGGCGCCGGATTTGGTGAGCCGATCGACCACCTGTGCGACGGTGGACTGCTTCTGGCCGATGGCCACGTAGAAGCAGTGCATGTCGCCGCCACGCTGGTTCAAGATGGTGTCGATGGCGACCGCGGTCTTGCCGGTCTGCCGGTCACCGATGATCAGCTCGCGCTGGCCACGGCCGATCGGGATCATGGCGTCGATCGCCTTGATGCCGGTCTGCAGCGGCATCTTCACGGGCTCGCGCTCGATGATGCCGGGCGCCTTCAGCTCGATGCGGCGCCTGTGCTCCGTCTCGATGGGGCCCTTGCCGTCGACCGGCTGACCGAGTGCGTTCACGACACGACCGAGAAGTGCCTCCCCGACCGGCACCTCGGCGATGCGCCCAGTCCGGCGGGCCTCGTCGCCCTCCTTGATGGCCTGGGCTTCGCCCATGATGGCGGCGCCGACGTTGTCCTCTTCGAGGTTCAGCGCCAGACCGTAGACGCCGTGCGGGAACTCGATGAGCTCGCCGGCCTCCACCTTGTCGAGACCGTAGACGCGGGCGATCCCGTCGCCCGCCGACAGCACGACGCCCGTCTCGCGGACCTCGAGCTGTTTCTCATAGTCCCGGATCTGCTCGCGGATGATGTCGCTGATCTCCGCCGCGCGGATCTGCATGACGCTGTTCCCCCCGGCCGAAAGCTACGCGCCGCTTCCGGCCATGTCCTTGCTGATGTGTTCCAACTGCGTGCGCACGCTGCCGTCCCAGACCGTGCCACCGACGTCGACCACGACCCCGCCCAACAGCTCGGGATCGACCTCGGCCGAGATGACGACGTCGCCCCCGCCGACGAGGCGTCGGGCCAGCTCCGTGAGTTCCTGCTTTTCGGCCGGACCAATAGGCGCCGCCGAACGGATACGCACCCGGGTGCGCCCCACCTCGATGTCGACCAGCGCATCGTACGCCTGCGCCACCTGCTGCAGGATCGCGAGCCGATCCCGGTCGGCGAGCAACCGCGCCAGATTACCGACCGCGCGCGAGACGCCGAGCGCTCCGACGACGTCGCCGGTCACCCGGTGTCGCGCCCCGGCCTCGATCGCCGGGTTGAGGACGACCGCCCGCAGGCTGGGCTCGGCGAAGACGGCCGCGACGGAGGTCAGCTCGGCGCCGGTGGTGTCGAGCGTATCCGCTTCGCGCGCGAGCTGCAGCAGGGCGCGCGCGTACCGTCTGGCCAGACTGCCGGTCACGATGCCTGCCCTGCCGTCGCCACGAACTCGCGGACGAAACGTGCCTGGTCGTCGCTGGTGAGGTGCTGGCGCACGAGGACCGTCGCCTGCCTGGTGGCCTCCTCTGCGATGTCCGCCCGGAGCGCCCGCTGGGCCGCGGCGGCCTCCTGATCAGCCACCAACGCCGCGTCGGCCCGGATCCGCGCCGCGGCCGCTCGGCCCTGCTCGACCAGCGTCGCGCGCGCTTCTTCGGCCGTCGCCAGGAGATCGCCCCTGAGCTGCGCCTGGACTCCGGGGAGCGCCTGCATTTCACGGTCGAGGTCGGCCCGTAGCGCCTCTGCTTGCTGATGGGCACGCAGACCCGCCTCCAGGCCGTCGCGAAGGCGTTCGGTTCGCTCGCGGAAGTATTCGCGGATCGGGCCACCGAAGAAGCGCAGCAACAAAAACGCGAACAGGGCGAAGTTGATGGCCGGGAAGAGCAGATCGCCGATGCCCGGATGATGGGCGGCGTGTTCGACGTGTTCGACCATCTGCCTACACTGTCCGTCCCAGGACCCGCCGGGCGATTTCGCCAGCCAAGGACCCCACGTCGTCGCTCAGCGACTTCCGGGCGGCGGCAATGTCCTCCGCCACCCGCGAGCGCACATCGGTCAGCGTACGCTGGGCATCCTGATTCGCTTCCGCGATGAGTTGCTTCTGCTCAGCCTCGGCGCGGCGCATGATCTCCGCCACTTCCCGCTGCGCCTCGTTCCGTGCCCGCTGGACCGCGCCCTCGTGTTCTTGCCGCAGGCGCGCCACCTCCGCCTCGAGCGCACGAGCCTTCTCGATCTCCCCCTCGGACCGGCGTGCCCGTTCCTTGATCACGCGCATGGCCGGCTCGAACCAGAAGCGCTTCAGAACGGCCCACAGGACCAGGAACAGGACGACCTGCAAGGCGAGGCTATAGTTCAGTTCGAGCATGTGATTGATGGCGGGCGGGCGGGAGTGGGGGCGCCGGGAGGCTACTTGTTTCCTTCGGAGTGCGCCTTGAGCGGCGACCCCTCGGACGGGAAGGGTGTCACCTTGGGCGCACTCTGGCGGTCTTTGTCCGCGCGTTGACCGTCCGCCGCACTCATGTTGCATTGCCCTTCGAACACAACGCCTTCCTGGATGACGAGGCTCGGCGCGGTGATGTTGCCGTAGAGCTTGCCTGGGGCGCGGATCTCGAGCCGTTTGCGCGCCGTGACGTCGCCGGTGACGCGGCCTTGTACCACGACCGAGTTGCCGACGACCTGCGCGTCTATGACGGCGCTTTCTCCGATGATCAGCGAATCCTGCGCCGCAATCTCGCCCTCGACGTGGCCCTCGATGCGAACAGGGCCCTCGAAGCTGAGCTTTCCTACGACGCGGCTGCCCTTACCGAGAAAGGCCTCGCTGCCTCCTCCACCACCAGTGGACTCATTGGGCATCGATCCACTCCTCTCCCATTCCCCAGCGCCAGCGCCGCCGCTGCCAGTGTTCGCCGTGTTGCCGAAGGACGGTGGCAGCACCGAGCCCCGGTCAGTTCGCTCCCGATCCTTACCGAATATCGCCATCAGAAAGACTCCGAGCGTGTTGGGGCCGGACGGTGCGAGCAGCCCGGCCACCGAGCCGCGAGGCTTCTAGCACCGCCCAGCGCAGAGTGTCAAAACGCGGCGGTGGCCACCGCACGTTTCTGGAGATGTGCCACCAGCCGCTCCAGTTCTGCGTCCGAATAGAACTCGATTTCGATCGCCCCGCCGCGCGTCTTGGGAAGCAGCCGAACCCGCGTGCCCAAGGCCCGCGTCAGGTCCTCGGCAAGCGCCTTCCAGTGGACACCAGCGTTCGGCGCGCCCGCACGCCTCGCACGGGCGAGGCGCTCGGCCTCGCTCTTGGGCAAGCGTTTCGCCGCGATCTCGCGGCCGAATGATACCCGCGCCTCGTCGCCGTCGACGGAGAGGACGGCTCGCGCGTGCCCCGCACTCAGCTCTCCCCCTTCGAGCTGTGCCTTGACGCTGTCTGGGAGGGCGAGCAGCCGCAGGGCATTCGCGATGGCCGGCCGACTCTTGCCGACCCGCCCGGCGATCTCCTCCTGGGTCAAGCCGTACACCTCGATCAGCTGGCGATACGCCTCCGCTTCTTCGAGCGGCGTCAGCTCCTCGCGTTGTAGGTTCTCGATCAACGCCAGCTCGAGGCGGTCGGGCGGGTCGGCCTCGCGCACGATGACCGGGACTTCCTCCAGGCCGGCGGCCCGGGCAGCCCGCAAGCGGCGCTCGCCCGCGATGAGCTGGTATCCCGTCACCGTCCGGCAGACGACCAGCGGCTGGAGCAGGCCATGCCGGCGGATGGAGTCGGCCAACCCGTCCAGGGCTTGGGGATCGAAGTGCCGTCGCGGTTGGTCCGGGTTCGTCGTGATGTCGGACAAGCGTGCCATCGGCGTTGCCGCCGGCACCGGCTCGGACCGCTGGGGCGCCGCCGGCGCGACGGACTCCGGCCGCGCCACGCTAGCCGGCGCAGCCTCGGGGCGGGCCGGCGCACCCGGGAGCAGCGCCTCGAGACCCCTACCAAGAGCTCTTCGCATTAGCAAGTCTCCAAAGTTATGGAGTAAGTCATATAGCTAGTGATTCGCCAGGCGTGTCCCCGACCGCTTCCGCCGCCAGCGGCAGCCCGAGAATCTCCTGGGCCAGCGCCCGGTACGCCATCGCACCGCGCGATGCCGGATCATAGAGGAGGACTGGCAGCCCGTGGCTCGGGCTTTCGGACAAGCGAACATTCCGCGGCACAACCGTCTGGAATACTTGCGTGCCGAAATGCGCGCGAACTTCATCCTGTACTTGCCGTGCCAGACTCGTGCGCCCGTCGAACATGGTCAGGACGAGCCCGTCGATGACGAGGTTCGGGTTCAATACCTCCCGCACCCGAGAAATCGTGTCGACCAGCGCAGAAAGGCCCTCGAGCGCATAGTATTCGGCCTGCAACGGAACCAACACGCCGTCGGCGGCCCTCAAAGCGTTCACCGTCAGGAGGCTGAGAGAGGGAGGGCAATCTATCAGGACGAAGGCGTAGTCATCCTTCACGTCGCGAAGTGCCGAAAACAGACGCTGCTCGCGGTCCGGCACGTTGACCAGCTCGATCTCGGCGCCGACGAGTTCACGCGTTGACGGGATGAGGTCCAGCCCGTCGATAGCCGTGTTCTTGACGAGTTCGCGAGCTGAACGCTCTCCGAGCAACAGCTCGTACACCGTCGATTCCGGCCCGAGGCGTTGGTGCCCCAAACCGGTCGTTGCGCTTGCTTGTGGGTCGATATCGACCACCAGCACGCGATGTCCGGCTAGAGCGAGAGCCGCCCCAAGGTTCACGGAGGTCGTCGTCTTGCCGACCCCGCCCTTCTGGTTCGCCACTGCGATCGTGCGCGCCACCTCCACCTCCCCGACGCTGGTTACCACACGGGCGTTTCCCGGGAAACCCCGCGTGGGATTATCGTGGCTTCAGTGTAGTCTGAATACGAGCAGCCGGCGGCCTTGCCCGCCCGGGAGTCTGTAGTCACGGGAGCGAAGCAGCTCCAGCCCCGACGACTTGGCCACCGAGGCGGCATGGACCAGACTTACGCCCGGGGTCTGCATCGCGACGACCAACCCTTCTGGCGCAAGGAATGGGGCGGAAAGCCCTAACAAGACGTCCAGCCGAACCGCCCTTGAAACAACAAGGCTCGCCGCGTGCTCCAGCGAAGGGTCGGTGGAAGCAGTCTCCGCTCGGCGCTCAATGACTCGGGCGCACGGCAGGGGAATCGAGCCGATCGCCTCGGCCAGGAAACTTGCCGGCCGTCGCCGCGGCTCCACGAGGCGCAACGGTAGCATGGGCCTGGCGCATCCCAGGACGAGCCCCGGGAACCCAGCTCCGCTACCGATATCGACAACCAAGCCTGCCTGCGGAAGCTCTGGAGTTACCGCGAGACAGTCCAGGACATGCTTGAGTACGAGGACTTCACGATCCCGGTCTCCGGTGAGGCGAAACCGCCGATTCCAGATGTCGAGTACATCGAGGAAGCGACCGAGTCTCCCGATTGTGCTGTTGTCTATCAGGACGCCGAGTCGAGCCGCCTCCTCTCGAAGACGATCGGCTTCGTCCCGGAAACTCACCGCAGCGACGCCAGGGTAGGGGCCATCAGGCGAGCGTTTCCCGGGAAACCCCCAAGACACCCGCCCGCCGCCGTGCAAGACATCACGTCGTGGAGCCGCCCTCGAGACGGAGCATGTACCATTGCTGTGCCATGCTCATGAGGTTGTTGACCAGCCAATACAGGACCAAACCGGAGGGGAAGTTGATCGAGATGAAGGTGAACACAACCGGCATGATGAGCATCATCCGTTGCTGCATCGGATCGCCCTGCTGCGGCGTCATCCACTGCTGAACCATCATGCTGGCCCCCATGAGCAAGACCAGGACGGGGACACCAATCCCGAACACGGACAAGCGGTCCGGGGCCGAGAGGTCATTGATCCACCACACGAATGGGGCATGGCGCAGCTCGATCGAGTGCATCAGCGCGTTGTATAGACCGACGAAGATCGGAAGCTGGAGCAGCATAGGGAGGCAACCTGAGATCGGGTTCACCCGGTGCCTCTTGTAGAGTTCCATCATGTCCCGCTGCATAGCGACTTGATCGTCCTTGTTGCGCTCCCGAAGCCGCTGCAGCTCCGGCTGGAGCTTCTGCATCGCCTTCATGCTCTTGAAGGACGAGCGCATGAGGGGCGCAGTCGCCAGCTTGACGATCGCGGTCAGGAGGATGATCGCAACCCCGTAGTTCGGGATGATCGAATAGAGCGTCCGCAGGCCCCAGAGCAGCGGAACGGCGATGAACCAGAACCAGCCGAAGTCGAGCGCCCTATCCAGTTGGTGCCCGACGGCCGAGAGAACTTCGCGCTCCTTCGGGCCCATGAATACTTGAAATCGTACCTTGCCGTCCCGCACGGGCACGTCGAGACGGGTGATCGGCAGGGTGTCCGAGCGAGCCAACCATGAGGTTCCGGTCCCAGCCTCCGGCATGACCAACGCCGCGAAGTATTGAGCACTGAAGCCGGTCCAGAAGGATCCGGGCACCTCGATCGGCTTCTCGAGCTTGGTGGTCGGCTTTTCGGTTACTTTCGAATTGGCGAATGCTATCGCGAGTTCATGGCCTGGTTGTTGCCCGCCGCTCGCTCCCAGCTCGGAAATCGGCGTCAGCACCAGTCCAATCGTTCCCTGTGCGGCAGGACCAGAAACGAGGACGTCGAAAAGATACGAGTTTCCTGGGAAACGATATCGCTTCTCGACGGTCCGCCCTTCCGGCGTCGTCCCCGTGAAGACCAGTTCCTGCTGGTCCTCTCCCGTGACCGAGAGCGCCTCGGCACTCGCGGAGTAGAGGATCCCAGCATCGTTGACTCCGCCGCCGAATTCGATTGTCACAGGGAGGACCGGTGAGGCCGTCACGAGGTCCAACGGCGGGCTTTCCCGCTGCACGGTCTGCCGGAACTTCTTGAGTTCGAGAGATTTCAGCCGGGCACCGAGCTTCGTGATGGTGGCCCGGACCAGATCGGTTTCCACGGTCACGGTGGCTGCGTCCCCGGCTGGGACCGCGAGGCCATCCTGTGGCGCCGGTTTCCCCTCCGCTGCGCCTTCGCCAACGCCTGTCGCCGGTGGCATGCCCGCCGGCGGCGATCCAGGTTGAGGCACCTGAGGACCCTGCGGCGCGGGCGCCTTCCCAGCCTGGCGGTACGGGCGAACCACCAATTGCTCGTAGGCAAGAAGCAAGAGGAAGGACAACACGAGAGCTAACAAGAAACGTCTCTGATCCATTGAATCACGCCTTCCGGAACGGGACGGGATCCCATCCGCCCGGGTTCCAAGGGTGGCAGCGCCCCAGCCGCCGAAGCGCCAGGGCGGACCCCTGGACCGCGCCGTGCCGGGTCACGGCTTCGCGGGCATATTCGGAACAACTCGGGTGGAACCGACAGCTCCGCGGCCATAGGGGACGCAGCAGCAGCTGGTAGCCGCGTACGGCAGCCACCAGAACGGCGGCCGGCAGACGCGGTCGATCAGGCGCGCGCGGCGAGACCGAGTGCCGATTCGAGTTCGGAGGCCGCCTGGGCATGGGTGATCTGTGCGGCGGCTGGCTTGGCGATCACGACGACGTCGACGATCGCGGGCAAGGCCGTCCGCCCGGCTCGGAATACCTCGCGCACCAGCCGCTTGACCCGGTTCCGCACCACCGCATTGCCCACCTTCGAGCTGACCGTCACTCCGAGGCGGCTCATGGGGCCCGCTCCACGAGCCTGGACGAGCACGAAACTCGGGGTGTGACGCCGACGTCCGTGACGTTGCAGCTGCAGGAACTCCCTCCGCCTCCGCAACCGGACGGACTTGGGTAAAGCTTGGGAGCCCGGCACGGGGCTCACCCGGGCTGCTTCGGCGGAATCGAGACGGTGAGCTGCTTCCGACCCTTGGCGCGCCGCCGCTTCAGCACGGCACGCCCGGTCGGCGTCGCCATACGGGCCCGAAAACCGTGGGTACGCTTCCGCCGACGATTGCTCGGCTGGTAGGTCCTCTTCATCGCGAACCGTGGGTCAAACCACGCGACCCATGGAAAGTCAATTTCGTTCGGGGCCGCCGGGCTTTCTGCAGACCGCGTGGAAGGGATCAAGGGCGCCGACTCCGCCCCCGTGATCTCAGCCCTCCGAACCGTCCGGTTCCGGCTCCGGGCTGACGGCCTCGCTCTCGATGTCGGCGTCTTCTCCGGCAATGGTCTCGACCACCTCGGCCTCGTCCTCCCGGTCGGCGACGCGAGCGACTGCCGCGAGGCGCTCACCCTCTTCGAGCTCGATGAGGCGAACACCCTGCGTATTGCGGCCGATGACTCGAATCTCGTTCGTGCGCAGACGGATCACCTTCCCGCCGCTGGCCACCAGCATGACCTCACCCTCGCCGGTTACCATGCGCACGCCGATGACCCGACCAGTCTTCTCGGTGGTCTTCATGGTGATGATGCCCTTCCCACCCCGGTGGGTCCGGCGATACTCGTCCATCGCGGTCCGCTTGCCGTAGCCGTTCTCCGAGACGGCCAGCAGCGTGCCACCCGCCTCGACAAGATCGATCGCCACCAACTGATCGCCTTCGTCGAGTTTCATCCCGATGACCCCATAGGTGCCACGGCCCATCGGTCGCACCTCCGACTCCTCGAAGCGGATCGCCTGGCCCTCCGCGGTCGACAGGATGATCTCGTTGGATCCGTCGGTGAGCCGAACGCCGACGACCTCGTCGCCATCCTCGAGCGCGATCGCGATCAGCCCGGAAGTCCGCGGCGACGAGTACTGCATGAGGTCGGTCTTCTTGATGAGGCCACGGCGGGTGGCGAACACCAGGTATCGATCGTTCTGGAACTCACGCACCGGCAGGAAGGCCGACAGCTTCTCCTCGGGCTTGAGCGCGAGCAGGTTGGTGACGCTCCGCCCGCGCGCCGCGCGGCCCGCCTGCGGGATCTCGTGCACCTTCAGCCAGTAGACCTTGCCGCTCGTGGTGAAGAACAGGAGATACGAATGCGTCGAGGCGACGAAGAGATGCTCGACGAAGTCCTCGTCACGCGTACCCGCGCCGATCTTGCCTCGCCCGCCCCGACGCTGCGCCCGATACAGACTGACCGGGTTGCGCTTCACGTAGCCCTGGTTCGAGATCGTCACCACCATGTCCTCTTCGACGATGAGGTCCTCGACGGAAATGGCAGCGGCTTCGTCGACGATCCTGGTGCGGCGGTCGTCCCCGTACTTGTCGCGGATGCCGCGAAGTTCCTCGACGATGATGGCCGAGACCTCGCGCTCGTCGCTCAGGATCTGGCGATAGCGTGCGATCTGCTGCTCTACCTCGGCGTACTCGGCCAGGATCTTCTCGCGTTCGAGACCCGTGAGGCGCTGGAGGCGCATGTCGAGCACCGCCTGGGCCTGCACCTGCGTCAGCCCCAGCTCGGTCATCAGGTTTTCGCGCGCCTCGGGCGGATCGACCGCACTGCGGATGATGGCGATGGCGCGATCGATGTTTTCGACCGCGATCTTGAGCCCGGCGAGAACATGCAGCCGCTCCTCGGCTTTGCGCAGCTCGAATACCGTACGTCGGACCACGACCTCGCGCCGGTGCTTGAGGAAGATTACCAGCGCATCGCGCAGGTTGAGCAGCTTCGGCCGGCCATCGACAATGGCCAGCATGTTCACGCCGAACGACTCCTGCAGCGGGGTGTGCTTGTAGAGTTGGTTCAGCAGCACTTCGGCCACCGCATCGCGCTTCAAGTCGATGACGATCCGCATGCCTTCGCGGTCGGACTCGTCACGCAGATCGGAAATGCCGTCGAGCTTGCGCTCGTTCACCAGTTCCGCGATGCGCTCGACCAGACGCGACTTGTTCACCTGGAACGGGATCTCGGTCACGATGATCGACGAACGGCCGCTCTTTTCGTCGGTCTCGATTTCGGCTTTTGCGCGCAGGGTGAGGATACCGCGGCCGTCGTGGTAGGCGTCGCGGATCGGCCCCTGTCCGCAGATGTACCCCGCCGTCGGGAAGTCCGGGCCGGGTATGAAGCGCATTAGCTCGGCGACGGTCAGCTCGGGCGCTTCCACCAAAGCGATCAATGCGTCGCAGACCTCACGCAGGTTGTGGGGCGGGATGTTGGTGGCCATGCCGACGGCGATGCCCGACGCGCCGTTCACCAGCATATTCGGGATGCGGCTGGGCAGCACCGCCGGCTCGGTCGTCGAGTCGTCGAAGTTCGGGACGAACTCGACGGTCTCGGCTTCGATGTCGGCGAGGAGTTCTTCCGCCAGTTCGGTGAGTCGGGACTCTGTGTAGCGATAGGCCGCGGGCGGGTCGCCGTCGACGGAGCCGAAGTTGCCCTGCCCGTCGATCAACGGGTAGCGCAAGTTCCAGGGCTGGGCCATCCGCACCAACGCGTCGTAGACCGCGTTGTCTCCATGCGGGTGATACCGTTTGAGCACCTCGCCCACGACGCCGGCGCACTTCGAGTACCGGCGGTTGTGGAGCAGCCCCTCGTTGAACATGGCGTACAGAATGCGGCGGTGGACCGGCTTCAGGCCGTCGCGGGCATCGGGCAGGGCGCGCGCCACGATGACCGACATCGCGTAGTCCATGAAGGACTCGCGCATCTGGTCTTCGATGTTGACGGGAACGCGCTGTCGGCTTTCCTCCATGGTCGCTCCCGCTTCAGACGTCGAGGTTGCGCACGTTCAGTGCGTTCGCCTCGATGAACTTGCGACGCGGTTCGACCTCGTCGCCCATCAACGTGGAGAAGATCTCGTCGGCCTGGTAGGCGTCCTCGATCTTGACCTGCAGCAACGTTCGCAGCGACGGATCCATCGTGGTCTGCCACAGCTGCGTGGGATTCATCTCGCCCAGACCCTTGTACCGCTGGATGTCCAACCCCTTGCGCGCCTCGGTCATGATGCGGCCGAGCGCATGCTGCAGGTTGGGAACGGCCTGCGCCGCCTCGCCTTCGCCCAAGGTGTACGGCGGCTCGCCCGCATTCGCGAGTTCGCGCGCGAGGCGCCGCGCCTCCTCGAACTCGGCCGACGCGAGCAGCTCCCGGTCGAACACGTTGCGACGCGACGTCCCGTTGCTGCGCGTCGAGGCCACCAAGCGCGAACAGGCATGTTCGCGATCGTCCTCGAAGCTGAAACCGACAGGCAGGAGATCTGGAGCCGCTGCCCCGAGGTAGCGCTCCGCATCGGCCACAGCCTCGCGCAGCGCCCCCTCATCCGCCAGCGCGGCGGCGTCGAAGCGCAGCTGGCGCGCTAGCGCCACGACCAGATGTCGATTGCGTCCCTTGCGCTCGAGGACATCCAGCACCTTCTCGAGTCGGATCACCCGCTTGACCAGCTGCTTCAGCGGCGCGCCCGTGATCGCGGGACCGCCCTGCCCGCGCAGCAGCACGTCGCCCGCGCCCAGCTCGATCAGGTAATCCTCCATCGCGGCCTCGTCCTTCAGGTACTGCTCCTTCTTGCCGCGCTTCACGCGGTAGAGCGGCGGCTGGGCGATGAAGAGGTGTCCTTGTTCGATGAGGTCCTGGAAATGGCGATAGAAGAACGTCAGCAACAGTGTCCGGATATGCGCGCCGTCGACGTCGGCGTCGCACATCAGAATGACGGTGTGGTAGCGGAGCTTCGCGAGGTCCTTGTCGTCACGCCCGATGCCGGCGCCTAGCGCCGTGATGAGCAGCTTGATCTCCTGCGACGACAACATTTTGTCGAAACGTGCCTTCTCGACGTTCAGGATCTTGCCGCGGAGCGGGAGTATCGCCTGGTTCTTGCGGTCTCGGCCTTGCTTCGCGGAGCCACCCGCCGAATCACCTTCCACGATGAACAGCTCGGACAGCGCCGGATCGCGTTCCTGGCAATCGGCCAGTTTGCCCGGCAACGAGCCGCTGTCGAGCGCACCTTTGCGACGGGCGAGGTCCTTTGCCTTGCGCGTGGCTTCCCGCACGCGCGCCGCTTCGACGCCCTTGGCAACTATGCGTCGCGCTTCCGCCGGATGTTCCTCGAAGTACATGGACAGCCGGTCGTTCACCAGCGCTTCGACGATGCCCTTGACCTCACTGTTGCCGAGTTTCGTCTTGGTCTGCCCCTCGAACTGCGGCTCGGGCACTTTGACGCTGATGACCGCAGTGAGGCCCTCACGGACGTCGTCACCCTGCAGGCTTTCGTCGTCCTTCTTCAGAATCCCGTTGGCAACCGCATAGGCGTTGATCGTGCGTGTCAGTGCCGAGCGCAGGCCGATCAGATGTGTCCCGCCCTCCACCGTGTTGATGTTGTTGGCGAAGGCATAGACATTTTCGGCGTAGCCGTCGTTCCACTGCAGGGCGATCTCGACCTCGACGCCGTCGCGTGCGCCCTGCAGATAAACGACGTCCTGATGGATCGGAGACTTGGCCCGATTCAGATGCCCGACAAAGGAGACGATGCCGCCTTCGTACACGAATTCGCGTGACTCGCCGCTGCGTTCGTCAGTGATCGTGATGTGGACGCCGCGA
This sequence comes from uncultured delta proteobacterium, assembly GCA_963851365.1. Classification (GTDB taxonomy): domain Bacteria; phylum Desulfobacterota; class Binatia; order DP-6; family DP-6; genus CAVQLX01. The sequence continues at coordinate 46,826 of CAWKPA010000012.1, forward strand.
TTGAGGAAGGCCAGCTCGCGCAGCCGCTGCGACAGGATGTCGAAGCTGAACTCGGTGCTCTCGAAGATGAGCGAATCGGGCTTGAAGGTGACCCGGGTGCCGCGTTCTTCGGTGACGCCGGTTTCGTGAATATCGGATTCCGGGTCGCCGCGACGGTAGCGCTGCGCGTAAACCTTGCCGTCCCGGCGGATCTCGACCTCGAGGGTCTCCGACAAGGCGTTCACCACCGAGACGCCGACCCCGTGCAGTCCTCCGGACACCTTGTAGGCGCCGTGATCGAACTTGCCGCCGGCGTGAAGCTTGGTGAGCACGACCTGCGCCGCCGAGACGCCTTCCGTGGGGTGGATCTCCACCGGGATGCCACGGCCATCGTCCTCGACGGTCACGCTCGAGTCGATGTGGATGGTGACAGTCACCCGGCTGCAGAAGCCGGCGAGCGCTTCGTCGATCGAGTTGTCGACGACCTCGAACACCAGGTGGTGCAGCCCGCGTTCCGCGGTATCACCGATGTACATGCCCGGCCGCTTGCGCACCGCTTCCAGGCCCTCGAGGACCTTGATGTTCTGCGCGCCGTAGTCGGACTGGGGTTGGAGGTCGGACGTACTCATGTTCTCCCGACGAGAAAGCGTGAAAATATACCCTGCTGAGCCCGCAGGTCGCCACCTGCGGCCAAGGGGTGATGTCGACGCTTCGGCGCGGCTCACAGCCGCATCGGCATCAGCACGTAGGTATAGGTTGGATCCTGCGAGCCGTGCACAATGCCCGGGCCGACCTCGTCGGTCAGTCCCAGCTCGATCGTGTCCCCGGGCGCGTGCACGGACAACACATCGATCAGGTACTTGCCGTTGAAGCCGACGGCCAGCGGATCACCCGTGTAGGCGACTTCGAGCTCTTCGCTCGATTCCCCTGCTTCGGGATTGCTCGCCGACAGCTCCAGCACTCCCTGCTCGAGCCGGAGCTTCACCCCGTGCGAGCGTTCACTCGCCATGAGAGCCGCTCGCCGCATGGCAGCCAGAAAATCGTCCCGGCCCAGTCGGGCGCGGAGCCGCGTTTCGGACGGGATCACTTGCTTGTAGTCGGGAAAATCCCCTTCCACCAGCCGCATGAAGAACGACACCGCCGGCGTGTGGATGCGAACATCCCTTTCGGCCACGACCAACGTCAGTTCCTCCTCACCCGTTTCCTCGAGGAGTTTCCGCACTTCGGCCAATCCCTTGCGCGAGGTGATGACCCCACGAGGCATCCTGGCCTCCGCCACGGATCGGTCGATCAACGCCAAACGGTGCCCGTCCGTCGCCACCATGCGGAGGGTCCCGGCCTCCGGAGTTTCGACGTAGACCCCGGACAGGTTGAAGCGCGTTTCGTCACTCGACACGGCGAAGAGCGTCTTGTCGATCATCTCGCGGAGGGTCCCCGAAGCGATTCGAACCTGCGTCCCTCCGCCGACCCCTGCGCCGAGCGGGAGCTCGGGAAAGTCCTTCGGGGGAAAGCTCACGACCTTGAACCGGGATCGGCCGGCCACGACGTCGACCCACCCCTCGGAGCTGCTGCGCAGCGTGACGTCATCCGATGTCACTTCGCGTACAATTTCGTACAGCTTACGCGCATTCAGCGTGGTGGAGCCTTTCTTCTTCGTCTGGGCGGGAAGCTGGCAGCGCAGACCGACTTCCATGTCGGTGGCCGACAGTGCGATCCCCTCGTCGGTTGGCTCGACGAGGACATGGGCGAGAATCGGTTGGGTCGTCCGTCGCTCCACGACCCCTTGGACGAGGTAGAGGCCCCGCAGCAAGTCCTCCCGCCTGACACTCACCTCCATCGCTCACACCTCCGGAGCTACCGGTGTTCCCCGGTTTTCCCCGCGCCTTACTCTATCCGTGGTCACTAGGAGAAGAATCACGTCGTCGTCGTAGGGCCTGTGGACGATGTGAAAGGACGCTCGCAACGCGCGAAATCCCTAGTGCATCACCCAGGAGTTGTCCACACCGCCCCGTGGGTTGTTGGTTATCGCTGTGCTTGCCTGATGCTCTCTTCGATCTGTTGCACCGTGAGCTGAAAGGCAGCGTCCTGCTTGACGCGTTGCTCAATGGAGGAGACCCCGTGCATGACAGTGGTGTGGTCGCGCTGGAAGAGCTGTCCCAGGTGGGGGAAGGACGCTCCCATCAGCCTGCGGCAAAGGTACATCGCGACGTGGCGCGGTAGGGTGATGTGGCGGCTCCGGCGGGGCGAGTTCAGGTCCTGGGGTCGCAGGCCAAAGCGCTCGCAGACGGTTGCCACGATCTTTTCGTGCGTGACGTGTGCAGGTTCGAATGCTGGGCGCAGCGTCTCGAGCACCTCCCGGGCGGCCTCGACGGTGACCTCGTAGCGATGCAGGGACGAATGGGCGCCCAACCGGGTCAGTGCCCCTTCGAGTTCTCGGACGTTGGAGACCAATTGGCCAGCCAGGAAGAGCGCGACGTCCTTGTTGAGTGGAATGCCATCCAACTCCGCCTTCCTCTCGAGGATGGCGACTCGGGTCTCGAGGTCCGGTGGCTGCAGATCGGCGATGAGCCCCCATTCGAAGCGGCTTCGCATGCGCTCCTCGAGGCCCGGGATGTCCTTGGGCACCTTGTCGGAGGTCAGGACGATCTGGGCTCCCTGAGCATGTAGTGTGTTGAACGTGTGGAAAAATTCCTCCTGGGTGCGTTCGCGGCCGGCCAGTGCGTGCACGTCGTCCAGGATGAGCAGGTGTACGCCCCGGAGCCGCCGCTTGAACTCCTCCATCCGATCTCGCCGCAGGCTCGAGATCAAGTCGCTCATGAAGGTATCGGTTTGGATGTAGGCAACGCGCGCCTCGGGCTGCCGCTCGAGGACGGCGTGACCGATGGCGTTGGCGAGGTGGGTCTTCCCAAGCCCGGCGCCGCCGTACAAAAAGAGCGGGTTGTACTGGGTGCCCGGCTGGGTCGCGACAGCCCGGCTGGCGGCATGGGCGAACTGGTTCGCCGCGCCGACGACGAACGTCGAGAACGTGTAGCGAGGATTCAACGACGCGCGCAGGGCGAGCGCCCGGTGATCGACGCGTCGCCGCAGGGTCTCTGGGAAGAGCTCGCCTTGCTCCCGCTCGGCGATGTCGACCAGGAGTTGTCGGGGGCCAACGACGTCCGCCACGGCCTGCCGCAGAGCGGGCAGCTGGCTCTCGGTGACGCACGCCAGCACCATGCGACTGGGCGCCTGGAGGCGAAACATCGTCGGCGTGAGTGCGACGGGCTGGAGCGGACGAATCAGCTCGCGCAGCTCCCGAGGATCCACGCGCTCGGCCAACCGGTCGAGAACGGACTGCCACACCCGCTGGAGGCCGGGTGTGGTGGGGCTGCGCACGGCCTTTTCCACGCTGGTCCCGGAGGCGATGTCGCGCACCCCTAGGACAAGGTGCGCAGCGGCGCAAGCAAGACTGCCCGCGAAGGTTTGCGGGGCCGCTGCCTGCATGTTACCCGTGCGCCGGCGCCATGGGTACGTCCGAGGAACTCTTCGATCGGGCGTGCGCCGTCGTCCCGGGCGGAGTCAACAGTCCCGTGCGCTCCTGGCGGGCCGTCGGCGGCCATCCGGTGTTCATCGCCCGCGCGCAGGGGTCGTCCGTTGTCGATGCCGACGGCCGCACCTACCTCGACTTCGTCGGGTCGTGGGGCCCGATGATCCTCGGGCACGGCCACCCGCGGGTCGTCGCCGCCGTCGCTGCCCAGACCGCCGCGGGACTGAGCTTCGGTGCACCGACGGCCCTCGAGGTCGAGTTGGCCGAGTTGGTGACCCGCGCCGTGCCGTCGGTCGAATCGGTGCGGCTCGTCAGCTCTGGGACCGAGGCCACCATGTCGACCTTGCGATTGGCACGGGCGGCCACAGGGCGAGAGGCTGTGGTCAAGTTCAACGGCTGTTACCATGGCCATGTCGATGCGTTGCTGGTCCGTGCCGGATCCGGCGCGCTGACCATGGGCGTGCCGGACAGCCCGGGTATCCCGGCCGCACTGGCCGCGCTGACGCTGGTAGCGGAATACAACGACACGGCCGGAGTGCGGTCGCTCCTGCGCACGCGGGGGGCGGAGATCGCCGCCGTGGTCGTCGAGCCGGTAGCTGGAAACATGGGGGTGGTGGCGCCGGAACCCGGGTTCCTCGAGACGCTGCGTGAGGAAACCGCCCGCGCCGGTTGTCTGCTGATCTTCGACGAAGTGATGACCGGCTTCCGGCTCGCTTGGGGAGGGGCGCAGCAACGCTACGGTGTGACCCCGGACCTGACGTGCCTGGGGAAGATCGTTGGGGGCGGCATGCCGCTGGCGGCGTTCGGCGGTCGTCGCGACCTGATGCAGTGGATCGCCCCGGCGGGACCCGTGTACCAGGCGGGCACGTTGTCGGGGAATCCAATGGCCGTCACCGCTGGGCTCGCCACCCTTGGAACGCTCGAGGGAACGGCGGAGGCGTACGACCGCCTGGAATCCCTGGGCGCCCGCGCCGAAGCCGGCCTCGGGGAGGTGCTTGCCGCGACCGGGGTGCGAGGATGCGTCAACCGCGTCGGGTCCATGATGACGCTCTTCTTCGGTGTCGATACGGTGCGGGATCTGCCCTCGGCAACCGAGGCAGATGTGGGACGGTTTGCCCGCTATTTCAAGGGGATGCTGGCGGAAGGCGTCTACCTGCCGCCATCGCAGTTCGAGGCCCTGTTCGTGTCGCTTGCGCATACCGAGGCGGACATCGACCACCTCATAGACGCCTCCCATCGCGTGCTGCGAGCAGGCTGACCATGCCGTCGCCGGCATCGTTGTCGCGCTATGCCCGCGGGGTCGGGATCGCCTTCGAATTCACCGGGTCGATCGTCGGCGGCGCGCTCGGCGGTTGGCTTCTCGATCGCTGGCTCGGGACCGCGCCCTATGGCGCGCTCGGCATGACGCTCCTCGGCACGCTGGTCGGTTTCGTCCGGCTGCTGCAGATGATCAGACGGTTTCAGCAGATCGACCGACAGAACCGATGACGGCGATGGCCGGGAGCGCTCGCCGATTTCAACTGACCCACTGGGGGCTGGTGTGCCTGACGGCGACGGCGGCATGGGCCGCAGGCCGGCCATGGGTCTGGGGCATCCTGGTGGGGGGTGGGGTGGTCGGGGTGCTGACGCTGATTCACGCCGGGGCGCTCACTGTGATGCTGCGGCGGGGCAGCAACCGCCTTGCAGTCCTGATCGTAGCTGTTAAATTCGCCGCCTCGCTGGGGTTGGCATGGCTGGCGTTCTCGGCGGGTGACCTCCGCCCGGACCCCTTGGGATTCGCTCTCGGGGTGACTTGCCTGCCGGTCGCGGCTGTCTGCGAAGCGCTACGAGCACGGAGTACGTGATGGAACATCCCTTCACCTGGTTCTCGACACTTCCCTTCGTCCGCGACCACATGGTGCCGGAGAACGCGGCAACCGCGATCCTAGTCACGCTGCTATTGCTCGGGTTCGCATTCCTGATGCGGTCGCGGCTGGCGAACACCGAGCGAGCGGTACAGCCAGAGGACGGGGTCTCGGCGCGCAACATCGGGGAGATGCTGGTCGAGATGATCAGCGGCATCGCGGAAGGTGTGATCGGGCACCACTACGAGCGTTACGTTCCGCTGCTGGCGGCCTTCTTCGTGTTCATCCTGGTGTCGAACCTGCTTGGACTCATCCCCGGGTTCTCGCCTCCCACTTCGAACATCAACACCACGTTCGGGCTGGGCCTCGTGTCCTTTCTGGCGTACCAGTACTACGGCCTCCGCGAAGGCGGTCTGAAATACCTGAAGCACTTCCTGGGCCCCATGCTTCTGCTGGCCCCGCTCATGCTTCTGATCGAGCTGATGAGCCATGCCTTTCGGCCTTTGTCGCTCGGTATTCGTCTCTTCGCCAACATGTTCGCCGACCACGAGCTGATCTCCATTTTCACGGGTCTCACCAAGGTGGGCGTGCCGGTGATCTTTTATTTCCTGGGTCTGCTCGTCTGCGTCGTGCAGGCCTTCGTGTTCACGATGCTGACCGCGGTCTACATTTCGCTCGCGGTGAGCCACGACCACTGATCCACTTTCAAGGCTCGGGCCGCCCGCCCGTAATCGGAGCGGTAGAGGATGAAGAGAGGCTGGGCGTTTCACGTCTGGCGGCCCGGAGGGAGGAACACATGAAGCTTGGACGGATTCTCGGACTGTTCGTGATGCTGTTGGTGGTGGCCAGCCCGGCCATGGCCGAAGAAGCGGCAGCCGGCGGTAGCATCGACCGCGGCCTGATCGGCCTGGCGGCTGCCCTGGGCCTTGGTATCGCTGCCTTCGGCGCGGCACTCGGGCAGGGTCGGGCCACAGCCGCGGCCATGGAGTCGATCGGGCGCAACCCGAACTCGGCCGATCGGCTGTTCACGCCACTGCTCTTGGGTCTGGCGCTGATGGAAGCACTCGCGCTGTACCCCTTCGTCATCGCGTTCTTGAAGATCCAGTAGGCCTGTAACCGCGCCGGGCGGGGTCGAGCGGTCCCCCCCGGCGCGGTGCTCTTCCGAGCCAGACCGCCCTGTCTCGCTCCGCAACGGCTCCCGTCACGTTTTGTTACGCCGTTCCAGCCTGACCTGAGTCTCGACCACGATTTCGCAGGGCTGAACGCCCAACGCGGACAGTGGCACGCGCTTCGCAGCTGGGCAGCATGGCAACGGCAGCGAGTGCGATCTCGGTGGACAACAACGTTGGTCTGCGTAGTGGCACGGGAGCCGAACTCGAGCCCGAGGTGATGCTTCCCTCCCAGTACTACAGCCAGGGCGGGGTAGATTCCTCCCTGCAACCCGAGAAGCGGCTCATGCTGGCGGTGCTCGAGGATGCTGTCGGGACCTTCCAGAAGTATGCGAACGCCAACGAGCGGAACGGCCAGCGCTTGTTCGCCGATGTCGAGGAATGGTTCGAATCGGACGACCTGGAGTGGCCCTATTCCTTCGTCAACGTGAGTAACGCGCTCGGCCTCGATGTCTCGTACATGCGGCGCGGTCTCGCTCGCTGGCGCGATGGCCAGCGCGGTAGCGGGGCGACTTCGGGCGGCACGGTGGTCCGGTTTCCGTTCCGTCGCGTAAACGGCTCGCGCCACATGATCACGGGGCGGGCCAGCGGCCTCAAGCACACCGCGTAACCGTTCCGCCACCGCAGGTGGCTCCGGTCTTTACGGCGACAACCCTTCCTGCGATATGGGGGGCGTGATGCCGGACCACACGGCGGCGGGGTGATGGCGGCGCGGCTCAGCGAGGAGTCCGTAGGGGTCGGAGCGGTCGGGGGCGGGCTTGGAGCCTTGCTGCGTTCCATCCGTCCGACGTTCGAGTATGCAGGCGCCAACCGACCGGTCCTCGACATCGGCTACTTCGCCAACGTCGTACCGGTCGCCGACAACCTCGGCATCGCGATCTCGACCGACGGCGTCGGGACGAAGCTGCTGGTGGCGCAGGCCGCAGGCCGCTACGACACCGTCGGGATCGACTGCGTCGCGATGAACGTCAATGACATCATCTGCGTCGGGGCCCGCCCGATCGCTCTTGTCGACTACCTGGCCGTGGAAGACGCTGACGGGACGCTACTCGGGCCGTTGGGCGAAGGTATCGCCCGAGGCTGCGAGCAAGCGGGTGTGAGCTGCCCCGGCGGCGAGCTGGCGCAGGTACGCGAGATGATACGAGGCGTGCAGCCAGGGCGTGCTTTCGATTTGGTCGGGACCGCCATCGGCACCGTTGCGCTCGATCGCGTGCTCGATGGATCGGCGGTCCAAGAGGGCGACGCCCTGCTTGGTCTGGAAAGCAGCGGCCTGCATTCGAACGGCTTCACGCTGGCCCGCCGAGCGCTTCTCGAGCAGGGTGGCCTCGCGCTGGAGGAGCACCTGCCGGAGCTGGGCTGCACCCTCGCGGACGAGCTGCTGCGGCCAACGCGCATCTATGTGAAGGCCGTGCTGGACGTCCTTGCGGCGGGCCTCCCAGTGCACGCGCTTGCACACATCACGGGTGACGGTCTGTTCAATCTCGTACGCACCTCGGCTGAGCTGGGCTTCGAGATCGAGCGCTGGCCGGCCCCACCCCCGATTTTCGGACTCGTGCAACGGCTGGGCCACGTCGCGGACGACGAGATGTTCCGTGCCTTCAACATGGGGATCGGCTTCTGCCTGGTTGTGGCCCCCGAGGCCGCCGAGCAGGCGGGATCGGTGCTCGCTCGACACGGGTTCACGAGTCACGTCCTGGGCCGCGCCGTGCTCGATCGGCGGCGTACGGTCACGCTGCGCCCGTTCGGGCTCGTCGGTCGCGACGGACGCTTCGCGCGGCCCTGACGGATCGGGGAAACGCTCAGGGGCCGGCTGGACCGCGGCGACCGCGAGCGAATATCGCCGGCAAACCCGAGCACGACGGCTTCCCCAGACGCTGTCGTGCTCGGGCCTGCCGAACGTCGAAAACCGCTACAAGACTCCGATCATGACTTCGGCGACGCCCCGGTTGAGCATCCCGATGGCTCGCGCTGCCGCCACTGAAAGGTCGATGTGGCGTCCGCGAATGTACGGCCCGCGGTCGTTGATCGTGACTAGGACGGAACGTCCGTTGGTCAGGTTCGTGACGCGCACCCGCGTCCCCAGTGGCAGGAAGCGGTGCGCGGCGGTCAGCTCCTCGGGCCGGAAAATCGCTCCGCTGGCCGTCTTCCGTCCGGCGAAGCCAGGACCGTAGAACGACGCTCGGCCGGTGATGGGCTCGGGGTAGTCGTCGATGGATCCAAGGTCCGCGCAGGCCGGCATCGGATGCAAAACGACGCCAGCGCTGAGCAACGCCGCGGCGATCGCAAAAACAAAGGGCCGGGGGATCGCTCCCCCGGCCCAATTGGGCTCGGTACGCATAATCCCGCTCCTTGTTCGCCTACGAAGTTAGCTGACGGGTTCGGGTCAAAGAGCTTGCCCGTCCCGGACGCGCTGGCGTCCGGGATTAACCCCAAGTGCTGGGTCCTCCGTTCTCCGCTTCGCAGAGATTCGGCGTATGTGTTGGGCGCGCCGTTTAGTGAACGCAGGGTACCTTGTCAAGCGCGCGTCGCACCGAACTAGGACACGATCCGAAATTTACGTGCTTTGTCGCGACATTTGCCGTGGTGGAAACGGAGTGTCAGCATGCACACCGATATGCCTCCCGCCAATCGCCTGGCGCATGAGAGCAGCCCGTATCTGCTGCAGCACGCCCACAACCCGGTGGATTGGTATCCGTGGGGCGACGAGGCATTCGCGCGTGCGCGTGCCGAGAACCGACCCATTCTTCTCTCGATCGGCTACTCGGCGTGTCACTGGTGCCATGTCATGGAGCGGGAGAGCTTCGAGGACCCGGCCATTGCGGACCTGATGAATCGCCACTTCGTCAACGTCAAGGTCGATCGCGAGGAGCGCCCCGATGTCGACGACGTGTACATGCGGGCGGTGCAGCTCCTGATCGGCCGAGGCGGCTGGCCGCTGACGGTGTTCCTCACGCCAGACGGGAAGCCGTTCCACGGGGGCACCTATTTCCCGCCGGTGGATCGCCACGGCATGCCCGGATTTCCGCGGGTGCTGGAGGCGATCGCACGCGCCTATCGCGAGCGCCCGCAGGACGTCGCCGATGCCGTGGCAAAGCTGCTCGATGGCGTGCGACGCGCCGACGGTCCCGCGGCGTCCGACGGTGCGATCGACCCAACCCTGCCGCGGCGCGCGGCGGAGGCGCTGCTGCGTCACGTCGACCCGGACCATGGCGGCCTCGGCGGCGCGCCCAAGTTCCCGCATGCGCGCGCCTTCCAGCTGCTGCTGCGGCAATGGCGTGTCACCGGCAACCAGGCAACTGCTCGAGGCGGTCGAGCTCACGGCTCGTCGCATGGCGGCCGGCGGCATGTACGACCAGATCGGCGGCGGCTTCCACCGCTACTCGGTCGACGCGCGCTGGCTCGTGCCGCACTTCGAGAAGATGCTCTACGACAACGCCGAGTTGCCGCGGCTCTACCTGGAGCTGTACCAAGCCACCGGCGATCCCGCGCCTCGCCGCGTCGTGGTCGAAACCCTCGATTACCTCCTGCGCGAGATGCGACACGAGGGGGAGGGTTCTTCTGCGGCCACCGACGCCGACAGCGAGGGCGAAGAGGGCAAGTTCTTCGTGTGGACGCCCGCAGAGGTGGCTGCGGTGGTCGAACCCGGCGACGTCGAGTTGGTGTGTCGCTACTGGGACATCAGCGAGGGCGGGAATTTCGAAGGCAAGAGCATCGCGCACGTGACGCTCTCGTTGGACCAGACCGCGGGGCTGTTCGACCGCTCGGCGGATGGCGTGGCGCGCGCTCTCGCCGACGCGCGGCAGCACCTGTACGAGGCACGTAGCCGGCGCGTGCCGCCGGGCTGCGACGACAAGATCCTCACCAGCTGGAACGCCCTGCTGATCGGCACGCTGGCCGACGCGGGCCGCGTCCTCGACGAGCCCGGCTATGTCGTGGCTGCCGTCGAGGCTGCGGATTTCCTCTGGACCCACGTACGGCGAGACGGCCGCCTGCTCCACGGTTGGGCCAAGGGGCGAGCCAGACAGGACGCCTTCCTCGACGACCACGCCTTTCTCGCCGCTGCCTGCCTCGATCTCCACGAGGCCACCGCAGACCCGAGTCACCTGGCGCGGGCCCTGGAGCTGGTCCGGGTGCTCGACGCGCGGTTTCATGACGAGGGCGAGGGTGGGTATTTCTTCGCGCCGCACGACGCCGAATCCCTGATCGTCCGGACGAAATCAGGCAGCGACGGATCGGTCCCGTCGGGCAATGGCGTCGCGGCTGTCGTCTTGCTGCGGCTCCACGTTCTGACCGGAGAGGAGCGTTTCCGCGCCCGCGCGGAAGAGATACTTCGCCTCTACCACGCCGCGGCGGCGCAGAACCCGTTCGGGTTCACGACGTGGCTCGAGGCCTTGGAGCGGTGGTCGGAAGGCGCGACCGAGGTCGTCGTCGTGGGCGACGCCGCAGCTCCCGACGCCGTCGCCCTCTGGCGGGTCGCGGCGAGCCGTTGGATCCCACATCGCACACTGGTTCGCGTGTCGTCCGGCACCGCCGAAGTCCCGGCGGTCGCGCGTGAGCGCCCGGAGGTGGACGGCCGTGCGACCGCGTACGTGTGCCGTCACTTCGCCTGCTCGCGACCGGTGCACACCCCGGACGAGCTGGCGGCGCTCCTCGCCTAGCGCGCCGGGTTCAGAAGCGGTCCTTCAACGCCCGGACGGCGGCGAACAGGGCGACCGCATCGCCCGGCGGCACGTCGGCTCCGCGTGCCCGCACCGAGTCGGCTAGTTCGGCGCTGGCCGTCCGCAGAAACGGATTGGTGGCCTTCTCGTCGGCGATGGTGCCGGGGATCGACGGCCGACCAGCCTGCCGGAGTTCCAGGACGGCGGCCATCCGGGCGCGCAGGGCGGCATTGCCGGGTTCGAGTCCGAGGGCGAACTCGAGATTCCTCTCGGTGTACTCGTGTCCACAATAGACGCGCGTGTCATCGGGGAGCGCGGCGAGCTTGCCAAGGGAAGTCATCATCTGCGCCGCGTCGCCTTCGAACAGCCTACCGCAGCCGCCCGCGAAGAGCGTGTCGCCGGTGAACACGGCGCGCTCCTCCGGGAACCAGTAGGCCACATGCCCGCTGGTGTGCGCCGGGATGAGCACGACCTGGCCACGCAGCGCCCCGACCTCGACCGCATCGCCGTCGCGCACGCGATCCGTTATGCCGGGAATCCTGGGCGCGTCGTCGCTGGAGCCGTAGACTCGGAGATTCGAGCAGCGCGCGAGGAGGTCGGCGTTGCCGCCGACGTGATCGAAGTGGTGGTGGGTCGCGAGGATCGCGGTCAGGCGCACCCCGCGCGCTGCAACCTCCGCGAGGACCGGCGCGGCCTCGGCGCAGTCGACGACGCCCGCCTCGCCGGTCGATGGGTCGACGATCAGGTACGCGTAGTTGTCGCTCAACTGCGGAATCGTCACGACGTCCATCATGGCGCCCGGGATGACCCGGCCAGGCCACTAGTGCAAGGCCTCTCCGGGGCGGCGCGACTCTGTCTCGCGCCCTTGCGTCTCTTGGCTTTCCCGGTATGCGGACTCGGAAGCGCGTGCAGCCCAAGGGTTCAAACTCGCTTTGGGGCTGTAGTCCTACTGTCACAATGCGCATCGCTGCGTCGTCACCGGAAAGCCCTCCCTACCAGGCCCCCAGCCCGAGGCTGTTTATCAACACCGCACCGGGCGCGAGTTTTCTCGTCCGCGGGCTCTGGGAAGCACCGATGGGGATGGGGGAATTGGTGGGGCCTCGAACAACCTAACCCTGCCAGAACAAAGGCTTTCTCGATCTCGGTGAGTGGATGCCGATCCGCGGGGCCGTCTTCGCCAGCGAAGTCGGGTCTTCTCACAATCCCCCAGCTTTTCCACAGGGGGCCCTGTGCCCGAAAGCAACCGCGTAGAGTTCGGACGAGCCACGTCGGGTCGTTTCCGGCCGAGTCGTCTTCACCTGCTCGAAACGTGCGTTCAACGACCGCACCAGGGCCGGGAGCTCGGCGTTCATGAAGAGCTTGAGGACCAGGCGGCCACCCGGCTGGAGGAGATCGTCCAGGAGCGTGATCGCGCCACACGCCAGCTCGCTCGCGCGAGCCTCGTCGGTATCGCGAATGCCAGTCAGTTTGGGCGCCAGATCGCACAACACGACGCCCGCCGTGCCGTTCAAGAGCCGGCGCACTTCCGCGATGGAGGCAGGATCCCGGACGTCGCCGGTCACGACAGCCACCCGGGGCGAGCCAAGTGGTTCGATCGGCGTCAGGTCGATGCCGACGACCCGCCCAGTCGGGCCGACCCGCTCGGCGGCGACCTGCAGCCACGCGCCGGGCCATGCCCCGAGATCGACGACGGCGTCTCCGTGCCGGAGGATGCGCGCACGATCGTCGAGCTCGATCAGCTTGTACGCGCTGCGGGCGCGATAGCCCTCCGCCCGCGCTCGGCGGTAGTGGGCGTCTTTCCGGTCGTACCCCGGCTGGCGGGACTGGCGCCTCGACACGGGCTCACGTCCGCGGCGCCGATCCCGAGATCACCGGCCCGTGGGCGCGGCTTCCGGGTAGTAGTAGCCGCCACCCGGCGGAGTGAGGATCTGGGCGTCCGCCGGAAGGGGGGGACCGCCCGCGCCCCGCGCGGGAAGGTAGGGATCGGGCTCGTCGAAGGCGTTGAACGTGGGGGCGTAGTTGAGCGGCCGTTGCAACGGCGGCTGCGAGGCCAAGAAGTGGACCGGGCGGGTGAACAGCCACTCGAGGGCGAAGCCGGCGACGGCGACCGGGTAGCTCGCGATCTTGAGCGGATGCGACTCGGCGTCGGAGTAGGCGTCGTGCGCCCGCGCCGGCTGGGCGACGAAGCCGGCGGCGAGGGCGAGAGCGGCGAACGACAGTGTGATCGGCCTCATTGGTGGACCTCCGGCGCCGTGTACGGCGCTTGGGGAGACCCCTACCAGCGCCGACCGGGTGCCACAACCCGAGGGACAAATTGACAGGTGGCGAGGTCGCCGCTAGAGCCGCGCCATGGGTGGGGTGTTCACGCCGTTGGAGCCGTTGCGGGGGTGGAGGAAGCTCGCCGTCCACACCTGGAGCCCCCCGCGCGATCCCAGCACCTACGCCCTGGTCGACGTCCGGATGGATGCGGCGCTAGCCTACTGCGAACGGCTGCGCCGCGAAACCGGCGTGCGCGTCACGGTGACCCACCTCACGGTGCACGGCGTGGCGCTGGCCTTGAAGCAGTTCCCCCAGATGAACGGGATCGTGGCGCGCGGGCGGATCATGCTGCGCGACTCGGTCGACATCTTCATGCAGGTGGCCACCAGCGGTGGCACCGAGCTCTCGGGCTTCAAGGTCACCGACGCCGACCACAAGACGCCGCTGGAGATCGCGCTCGCTGCCGAAGAGCGGGTGGCGCGCATCCGGGCGCGGCGCGATCGGCAGGTGGAGCGAACCAAGTCCGTGCTCGACCGGGTGCCGGCGCGGCTGCTCGGGCCGATGATGCGGGCGATCGCCTACCTCACCTACGATCGCGATCTCGACCTGTCGCGGTTCGGGATCGTGAAGGACGAGTTCGGCACGGCAATGGTGTCCAACGTGGGCGTGTTCGGCATCCGCGCCGCGTTCGGGCCGATCGTCCCGTTCAGCCGGACGCCAATGGTCGTGCTCATGGGCGCGGTCGAGGACCGGGTGGTGGCCGAGAACGGCCGCCCGGTGGTGCGGCAGATGATGACTCTGTGCGTGACGCTCGACCATCGTTTCATGGACGGCTACCACGGCGGCGAGATGGCGCGGATCACGCGCGACTACCTGCAGAACCCCGACCGGGACGCGATCGAGGCGCCGCAGGCGTTCGTGGCGGCGGGCGGCGACTGACGCCGGGGGGGGGGGCGCCTCAGGCGGCGTCAGCCCAGCCGATGAAGCTCAGCTGGCGGCCTGCCCCGGTGCCGTCCCGGCGATACGAGGCCAGCGACGGCGTGCAGGCCGTACAGGGGCCGACCTCGGCAAGGTCGCGGACCCCGGCCGCGTCCAGCAAGAGGCGCACCGCCTGCCGGAGATCGAGCCGCAGGCTACCGTTGTGCGGCTGCCACGCCGGGGCCGTGAGATCGCCACTGCGTGCGGCGAACGCGGCGCGCACCTCCGGTCCGACCTCGTAGCAGCACGGGCCGATCGCCGGGCCGATCGCCGCCTCCACGTCGGCCGGCGCCACGCCGAAGTGGCGCCGCAGGTGGTCGAGCGCCGCTTCCAGCACGCCGGCGGCGGCACCGCGCCAGCCGGCATGCACCGCGGCGACCACGCCGGCCCCAGGGGCGACGAGCAACGCCGGTACGCAGTCGGCGGTGATCACACCCACCGCCGCGCCCCGCCGGGCCGTCACGATGCCGTCCGCCTCCACCGGCGGGCCGCCGCTCGCCGTCACCACCGCGATGCCGTGCACCTGGCGAACGGTGTCGAGCGACCCCCCGACGCCCGCGGCACGGAGGGCGTTCGTCCAATTGCCGTCGGCCCCCGCGGCGCTCTCGCCACGGTCGAGGAAGCCGTGGCGCAGCCCCGCGTGTGCCGTCCAGGCCGGCGCCGTCAGCAGGGGGGGACCTCCTCGAGCGTCACGTCGGTGTAGCGCAGCAGCTCGTCGAGCGTGTGCAGCTTGTACGGCTTCTCGTAGAACACACGCGTGATGCCGGTGTTGATGAGCACTTTGAAGCAATGGATGCACGGGGTGTGCGTGATGTAGATGTCGGCGTCGCGGATACCGGCGCCGTTCTTCGCCGCCTGTGCGATGGCGTTGATCTCGGCGTGGATCGTGCGGAAGCAGTTTTCCTCGACCTCGCCTGCGGGCGTGGTCGAGCGGTAGATGAGGCATCCCACCTCGTGACAGTGGGGGAGTCCGGCCGGAGATCCGTTGTAGCCGGTGGCGAGGATGTTCTTGTCGCGCACGATGACGGCGCCAACCTTGGCGCGCGTGCAGGTCGAGCGCTCGGCAACCTGCCGCGTGATCGTCATGAAGTACTGATGCCAACTTGGACGATTCGTCATGGTACGATCCTGATCGGCTCTGGGACGAAGGTGAGGACGAACAGCAGCAGGCTGGCGATAGCACCGGCCCTGCGGGCCGTCCCCAGCGGGAGGCTGTCGTCGATGGTGGCGGGGTGTCCCATGAACAGCATCGCCGTGGCCACGACGGCCCACACCACCCAGAACCCCGATCCGGTGGCGGCGAGCCAGACCAGCATGCCCACCAACGTGACGGGGAGCAGCCAGGTGCGACGCCCACGCGCGGCATAGAGGACGTGGCCCCCGTCGAGTTGCCCCGCGGGGAGGAGGTTCAGCGAGGTGACCAACAGGCCGGCCCACGCCGCGAAGGCGACCGGGTGCAGCACCACGGTATCGGGATCGGCACCCAGGACGAGCCGCGCGAGCGTCCCCGTGAGCAGCGAGTCGCCCAGCATGAAGGCTGGGCCCACGATCGGCTCCGCACTGATCCGCGAGAGCCGGAGTCCAAGGATCATGGCGGGGAGCGCGACGGCGAAGCCGGCCCAGGGCCCCGCCGCGCCCATGTCGAAGAGCGCGCGGCGGTCGGGAAAGCGCGACCGCACCCGGATGACCGCGCCGAACGTGCCCAGGATGAAGAACGGCGGCGCCGGCAGCACGTAGGGCATCGAGGCGGCGATGTGATGGCGACGGCACATGAAGTAGTGCCCAGCCTCGTGCGTGAGCAGGATGGCGAGGAGCGTGACGGAGAACGGCAGACCGGCGGCGACCGACGTCGCCGAGGTGGGTTCGACCCCGGCGATGCGCACGCCCGCCAACGTGGTGGTGACGAACGTGGCCAGCAGGAGCACCAGATGCAGGACCGGTCGATCGCGCACGGGCGGCGACCCCGCCCGCCAGACCTCGGGCGGCGGGGAATCCGGATCGAGTCTCACGCCGGCTCCAGCACCAGCGGCGCGCCCACCCGGGCGCCCAGGCGCTCGCGCGCGGAGCCGTCGCGGACGGCGATCTCGAGCAGATTCCAGCTGTTCACCACGGCCACCAGGTCTCCAGGCGCGCCGGCGGAGTAGGTCCAGCCCACCCCGGCGATGCGCGCGCCGGCGATCGTAATGCAAGCCGTCGCCGAAGGGAACGCGTCGGGTGGGACGTTGGTGACGAGATTGCCGAACCGGTCGACGTAGATGACCTCGCCGTGGACGGCGTTCCCGTGTCGCGACGGCTCCGGCAGCGCCAGCCGCACCAGGTCCTCTCGTCGCGGGCCGAGTGCATCCGGGTCGGTGCCCGTGGCCAGCGCCGCCGCCACCGGCGCGAAGACGTCGCGCCCGTGGAACGTCCGGCTGCGCGGCGAGAGGAAGAACCGCTCGTCGGTCAGCTCGACGATGCGCCGGACGGCCATGCGCGGTGCCGCCAGCGAGAGGAGGCCGTTGTCGGGGCCGACCAGCAACGCCCGGTCGATCTCGACGCAGAGCGCGCGGCGGGCGCCGCCCACGCCCGGATCGACCACCGCCACGTGCACCGTGCGGGCCGGGAACCAGGGCACCGCGTGTCGCAGCACCAGCGCACCGGCGAGCACGTCCTGCGGCGGCACGCCGTGGGAGACGTCCACCACCGGGACGCCGGGCGCCCGGGTGGCGATCACCCCCTTCATGATGCCGACCCAGGGATCGGTGAGCCCGAAGTCGGTGGTGAGCGCGATCAGCGCAATGCCTCTTCCGCCGCCGCCCAGAGCAGCGGGAACATGATCTCATGGTGCCCGGTGAGCCGGATGCCCCGCCCGCCGATGGCCGTTGGCCGCGCGACGACGTTCACGCCCGGCCGGTAGTGCCGGATGAAGTCCATGTCGACGGTGGTGAGGCGGCGCACCGGCCGTCCCAGATTGCGGGCCAGGTTGAGCGCCTTCACGAAGACCTCGGGCAAGATCACCGCCGATCCCAGGTTCAGGTACACGCCGCCGTCGAGGTTGCCGACGACACCGGCCAGCAGGTGGAAATCGCGCAGGCTGCCCTCGCCGATGGCAGCGCCGTCGGCCGAGGGGTGCATGTGGATGATGTCGGTCCCGATGGCCACATGCACCGTGGCCGGGATGCCGGCACGCGTGCAGGCGGCGAGAATGCTGGTGCCGCGGTGCGGGAGGCGCGCCGCCTCGATGGCGTCGCCGATGGCGCGGCCGAGCCCGAGGCCGGCGGCGACGCCTTCGCGCGTGGCCTCGTTCAGGAACTCGCCGGTCTCGCGCGCCATGCCGAAGAGTCCGCGGTCGAGCCCCGGCCCGACGTCTTCCGACGTGCGGCCGCCCCATGCCAGCTCGAAGTCATGCACCAGGCAGGCGCCGTTCATCGCCACGGCGCCGAGCCGCCCGCGCTCGATCAGATCGACGATGAGCGGTCCGAGCCCCACCTTGATGCCGTGCGCTCCCATGCCCAGCACCACGGGCTTGCGGGCGCGGACGGCGCGCGCGATGCGCGCGGCCGCGTCGCGGAGGTCGTGCGCCGCCAGGATGTCGGGCAGGCCGTCGAGCCAGGCGCGCATGCCGAGGCCCGCGCGCACCGGCCGGCCGAGTGCGGCGGCGGCCACCTTGCTGGGCCGGCGCCCCAGGGGGACGGTGCGCACGCGGCGCGGATCGATCGCCGCCGGCGGCCGGGGAGCCCCGCGTCGCCGTGTCACGCAAGCTCTCCGCAGAGCCGGCGTTCCAGCAGCTCACAGAGGACGTGGCCGATCAGGATGTGGGTTTCCTGGATGCGCGACGACAGCGTGCTGGCCGACACGCGGAGGTGGACGTCCACCAGGTCCCCGAGCGCGCCGCCGGTGCCGCCGGTGAGCCCGACCGTGCCGATCCCGAGCTCGCGACAGACCGCCGCCGCCCGGAGCACGTTGGGCGAGTTCCCGCTGGTGGAGAGCGCCAGCGCGGCGTCGCCCGACTGGCCGAGGGCGCGCACCTGTCGCGCGAACACTTCGTCGAAGCCGTAGTCGTTCGTGATGGCGGTCAGCGCGGAGGTGTCGGTGGTGAGCGCGATGGCGGGAAAGGGGCGGCGGTCTCCCTGGAGGCGCCCGACCAGCTCGGCGGCGATGTGCTGGGCATCGGCCGCGCTGCCGCCGTTGCCGAAGAGCAGCAGCTTGTGGCCCGCCGCCAGCGAGGCGGTCACCAGCTCGACGGCGCGCTCGAGGTCGGCGGCGTGCTCGGCCAGGAAGACCCGCTTCGCCTGCAGGCTGTCGTCGAACAGGGCGCGGATGACCTCCTGCGTGCGGGACACCGCGGCGATGGTAGGCGGCGGCTCCGGGGCGGGTCAAGCGGCGATCAGCCGCGCTCCGGCAGCCCGAAGCGGGCGACGGCGAGGCCGGCGATGTGTTCCCCGATGCTGATCGACGCCGTGGCAGCCGGCGACGGGGCGTTCAGCACGTGGACCATGCCGGAGGCCTCGACGATGCGGAAGTCGTCGCAGAGCACGCCGGTCGGCTCCACCGCCTGCGCGCGCACACCCGCGCCGCTGCGGACCACGTCGTCCGCGCGCAGTTCCGGCAGTAGCCTCCGCAGCGCGGCGACGAAGGCGCGCGTGGACACCGAGCGGTGCATTTCCCCCAGCCCGGTGCGCCAGTAGCGGCGCGCCATTCGCCAGAAGCCGTCGTACGTTGCCATCTGGGCCAGGTCGCGCAGCGAGACGTCGCGGTGACGGTAACCCTCGCGCTTCCACGCCAGCACGGCGTTGGGACCGGCCTCGACGCCGCCGTGCACCATGCGGGTGAAGTGGACTCCCAGAAAGGGGAACTCCGGGTCGGGCACCGGGTAGACCAGATTGCGCACCAGGTGGTGCCGCTCGGGTCGCAACTCGTAGTACTCGCCGCGGAAGGGGACGATCTGGAGCCCCGGCTCGACGCCGCAGAGCCGGGCCACCCGGTCCGACTGGAGCCCGGCGCAATTGACCAGCGCGCGCGTGCGGACCGCGCCGCGCGGCGTCTCCAGCACGATCTCGCCCCCCATCCGCCGCACGCGCCCGACGCGCGCGCCCAGCAGGATGTCGCCGTCCAGCCGTCGCACCAGCTCCGCCTGCACGGCGATCACGCGGGGGTAGTCGACGATGCCGGTCTCCTCGACATGGAGCCCGCCGATGCCGGCGATGTGCGGCTCCAGCTCCCGGATCTGCTCGGGGCCGAGGCGGCGGAGACCCTGGAGGCCGTTCGCGCGCCCGCGGCGCTCGAGCTCGTCCAGCGCCGGCAGCTCGCGCTCGGCGGTGGCCACGACCACCTTGCCACAGCGTTCGTGCGGCACGCCGTGCTCGGCGCAGAAACGGTAGAGCAACTCGCGGCCCTCGACGCAGTTGCGCGCCTTCAACGACCCCGGCCGGTAGTAGAGGCCCGAGTGGATCACCCCGCTGTTGTGGCCGCTCTGGTGGCTGCCCAGCTCGGCCTCGGCCTCGAGCACCGCCAGCCGCCCCCGCAGCCGATTGCCCAGCGCCCGGGCCGTCGCGATGCCGACGATGCCCCCGCCGATGACGGCGACGTCGTAGCCGGGGGTGTCCGGTGCCATCACTCAGCCGGCGTCGTCGGGCACGGGCTGGAGGGTGTCGACGAACCAGCGCAACACGTCGAGCGGGGTGATGATGCCGACGAGCTTTCCGGCCCGGGCGACCGGGAGGTGGTGGATGCGGAGCGACCGCAGCGTCTCGATCACCTCGTCGGCCGGCGCGAACTCGTCGATCGCGATGCTCGGCTGCGACATCACTTCACGCGCCTCGACGGCGGCCGGATCGGTGTGCAGCAGCCCCTGCACGACATCCGTCTGGCTGACGAATCCCACGAGCGCCCCGTTCGGCTCCACCACCGGCACCCCGCTGACGCGCTCGGCCACCAGCGTGGCGGCGACGGCGACCAGGGGCGTGTCCGGACCGACGGTGACCACGCGCTCCGTCATCATGTTCCGGGCGTGCCCCTTCACGCCGCCCGTCGTACCCGCCGCCGGGTGAACGCGTCAATCCGGCCCTCCGCGCCGTCCCCGCCGGCCCCGAACCGTTGCCAGGAGGCGCGCCCTGCGATAGTCACAGAGTCGTCGCGGGCGTAATTCAGTGGTAGAATGCCAGCTTCCCAAGCTGGACGTCGCCGGTTCGACCCCGGTCGCCCGCTCTCTCGTAATCGCAGTCGCGCCGTGCATCGGCGGCGGATTCGCTGCCGAGCAGACGCATCAGCGAACGGATCCGCGAGTCGCTGCACGAACGCGTCGGCGAGGCGTCGTCTGGTCAGGTCACGACGGCGGACTCTGGACCCCGGCCTCGGCGATGGGGCGTCGGTTCGTCAAGCCTCTCCCGGCGCATTCGGGTTTCGCGCTTGAGATGGGGGACTGACGGGGAATCGCTCGACGCATGGGACCGCAACGGACGACCGGCGTCATTCGAGGATGACCGACGCCACCATCTTGTTCAGGTAGTCCCTCTGCTGCCTGTCGGTCTCGCCGTGGAGACCGAAGAATCCGTAGGAGACGATTTGGTGCATGAGCCAGTGCACCACCTCGGGGACGCGGAGGCCTTGCTTCAGCACCCGTCCGGAGGGGCCATCGGTCATGAACTTCTCCAGCATCGCGGTCGTGATCGCGGAGAAGCGTTCGTGGGACAGCCGCGCGAAGGTCTCGACGTTGCATGTATCCATCACGATCGCGTAGCGACGGTCGTGACGAAGGTCGAGGATGATCTCGTGGAGCGCCTCGGAAAACCGCGCGCGCGTGACCTTGCGGGCGCTTGCCGTCTTCGAGAGCACGTTCTCCGTGATCTCGTGCATCAGGGTCAACATGACCTCGGTCATGAGTTCCTGCTTGCCATCGAAGTAACGATAGACCGTGGCGCGGCTGCAACCGACGTGGTCGGCGAGCATCTCGAAGCGGAACCTCCCGAATCCACCTTCGGCCATCAACTCGATCGCGGCGTCGACGATGCGCCGCCTGGCTTCGGCGTAGGCCGGGGTGCCGGCCTTGGCCTTGCGCTGGTTGCTGGGTGCGTTCGCCATGCTCAGTCCCGGCCGGAATGGTACGCCCTAAGCGGCAGGGGGAGGGATTTCAAGAGGAGTCCCCCCGCTCGTCTCGGCGCGAAGCTGTTTCGTCCGCGTTCGAGACGGCTCCATCTCCCGTGGCCGGCCCGAGCAACTCAGTTCCAGGAGGAACGGGGGCCGACGACCTCGACGTGCAGGCCCACCGGCTGCGTGAACGGGCGCGCCGCGACGCGGATCTCGCGACTTTCCGGCATCAACTTCAGATCGAAGTGATTGACCCAGTAGGACACCATCTCCTCGGCGAACAGCTGGCCGACGAGCGCCCCCGTGCAACGGTGGGCGCCGCTTCCGAAGGGCAGGACGTGCCGCTTCAGGTTGGTGACGTCGGGCCCGAGAAACCGGGTCGGGTCGAACCTGTACGGATCCGGAAAGAGGGTCTCGTCGAGGTGGTCGACCGAGATTTGCACGAGAATCTCGTCGCCCTTGCAGATCGTGAAGCCCCCGAACTCGAAGTCCCGAGTGGCGTGGCGGATCACAAGGGCACCCGGTGGGTTGATCCGCATGGTTTCCTGGAATGCCGCGCGCAGGTAGTCCTGCTGCATCGGATCGACGTGGCCGGCCACGTCCCGCGGCAGCTCCCGGTGCTCCTGCCTGACTCTCTCGAGGCATTCCGGGTGTCTGAGCAACTGGTAGAGCAGGAACGACGCCGCCGAGGCCACCGTGTCGAAGCCCGCCAGGTAGGCGGCGAAGGGCACGATGACCAGGTCCGAGTTCTCCCAACGGCCCACGTGTTCCGGCGGCGGGAAGTCCAGGTACTGCCCGATCAGCGTGTTGTCCGCGAGGTCGGGGTTTGAGCGCACCCGGGCCACGAGGTCGAGGAAATGGGCGTGCATGCGCCGGTAGGCGGACCGGAAGACGGGATTCGCGAGCGCGAGCCACGTCGGGACGTGTCCGTAGGAGGCGAAGATCAGCGTGTGGACGACCGTCGAAACGTCCCGGCTGTCGAACGGAAGCGGCTCACCGTTGAGGATGAGCGACAGCACGTCCACGGTCTGCGTCTGCGCGACGTTGAGTACGTCGAGCCTCCGGCCGGGATGCCACCCGGCCGTGTGCTTCCGCAGGCAGCCGAGGATCTGGTCCCGTTTCTCGCTCTCGAGGCTCCGGTTGAGGTAGTGGGTGTGGATTTTCCGGTACATCTTGTGATGGGGGCCATCGAAAGTCCTCGTAAGGGTGCTCCTCGTAATCTTCTCGAGCACTTGCATGGCCTTGGTGGTGCACAGGAGCTCGTCGTCTTCCATCAGGGCCAGCGCGTCGGGGCCGCACAGGCAGGTCATCTCGATGCCCAGGATGCGCATGCGAAAGGCGTCGCCGTAGGTCCGACGGGTTTCGTGGAGGAACGGCAGGACGTCACCGGTGAACTGCCGGACCGGACCGAGCAGCGGCGTTGCCTTGATCAACGGAGGGCGCCGGCCGCTGCCCGTGCCTCGCCCGGCGGCGCCCGACGCCTGCCGAAACGGGCACGAGTTCTCGGCGGATGTGCTCGGCTTCTCGGTTTGCATGGCCTGCCAACCTTCCCCGTGCGCCCGGACGGCGCAGGCTCTCGCGGACCTACGACAAAATATGCATCTTGTCGTAGTCGGTGCGGGCGGGCCCTGTCAACCGGGGCCGGAGGTGCACGCGTCCCGCGCGCGCCTCGCCCGGGCGCGCGGCGACTCGCGTGCCGCGGACGGCGAGATCGCGGAGGTGCGACGGCTGTACGCCGCGATGGGCGCGACGGTGCAAGTGGATAGGTTGTCGAAGGCGATGGGGTAAGTGTCGGGCGCTCGCGGCCGCCTTTGAACCTTGGTGCCGGTAGTGGTGCCGGTTGAGCAGCGAAACAGAGCGAGAGCCGGTGAACCTCAGTGAAACCGAGACGCACGCCAAGCCGTTGTATTCACTCCGTTTTCCCTTCTAAATCAACGTCTTCCGCGTTCCCTTTATTCCGCTTCCCAAGCTGGACGTCGCCGGTTCGACCCCGGTCGCCCGCTCTCTCGTAAGCGCACGACGAAGCGAATCTTTTCCTCGCTGCCCAGAAATGAACCCGCGCGAAGTCCAGTCTGAAGAGACTGCGCTTCAGGCGGCACGCGATACGCCTCCGCGAAGCCGACGAATCAGTCGTGAGCACTATCCGCGCGAAACGCTCTTGCGTCTCGCGTGCGCCCCGTGGTCGCCGCGGTTGGCGCAGTGCTGCGTGCTGGAGCGGGCTGACGATTCCTCGCGGCGACGCCGACTCGCATGCCGTGCGCCGTGAACAGCCTCGCGCAGCTCGCGCTCAATGCCGGGGCCGCCGCCCACGATGAGTGCCACCTCGGTCATGCCCCCTCCGACCGGCGGTCGTGTGTTCGCCCGCGGGTCCACGACCGCGACCCTGCTCATGACGGCATCCGGTCGAGCTTTTCCAGGTATGGCTCGACGTCGGGCACGAAGGCAGGATGCCGGCGTAGTCTATCGAAATGCGCGAATGCCGGCCGGTAGGCGGCGTCGTTTCCCATCTGGTCGAGAATCGGCGAGAGGCCGCTTCTTGCGAGCGCACCTCGGCGGGCCCGCTCGTTGGAAACCTCGCGAGCGATCGCCTCGGCGAGGATGCGTTGCGCCGCCTTGCTCGGCGCAAAGCCTGCGAACTTCGGCTTGCCCCGGAGGGCCGATGTGTTCCCGGTGACGACGATCG
This sequence comes from uncultured delta proteobacterium, assembly GCA_963851365.1. Classification (GTDB taxonomy): domain Bacteria; phylum Desulfobacterota; class Binatia; order DP-6; family DP-6; genus CAVQLX01. The sequence goes on from CAWKPA010000012.1 coordinate 70,987, forward strand.
CTCCCTCTCCAGCCTCGATCATCCCGGGCGCGAGTCGCCGGGCTAGATGGAGCAGCGCCATCGTGTTGACCTGGAAGTTCCGATTCAGCACCTCGGGCTCGATCTCGAGGAAGGTACCGAACGCGCCGCCCACGGCGTTGTGGATCAGGACCTTTGGCACGCCCAGGTCCGAGCGCACCCGCTCGATCGTGGCGTCGAGCTGCGCCTCCTCGGTCACGTCGCACGCGTAGCCGCGCGAGTGTTCGACTTCGCGCTCCAGCTCCCTCATCCTCTCGCGGCTGCGGGCGAGCATGGCGACGGAGTAGCCACCGCGTGCGAAGCGGCGCGCCATCGCCGCTCCGGTGCCGGGGCCGACGCCGGTGATCAACGCTACGGGACGGTTCGCTCTCATCGGCGGCTCCTTTCGATGCGCCCGCATCGTCAGCTACGAACATCTTCGCGCTCGCCGGAGGATTGCCATCCTCCCGACCGGCACGAGGAACGCGACCGCTCCATTTCGCAGTCCGATGACATCTCACCCTCTCGGCCTCCCTGGATGGGGCAGCTTTCCGATTGAAATCGACGCCAACATATGTCAGCATAAGTGACAAAACAAGGGACGCGTGGCGTCGAAGGCCGAGCTCGACTGCCGAGGAGAACCCCGATGGACATTTCGATCGACCGACAGGACGACGTCGCCCTCATCACGATGGACGACGGCAAGAAGAACGCGATCACGCAGCAGGCCCTGGTCGACCTGAACGCGGCGTTCGACGAGGCGGAGGCCGGCGCGAAGGCCGTCGTGCTCGCGGGACGACCCGGGTCGTTCTGTGCGGGCTTCGATCTCGCGACGATGACCGGCGGCGACGTACAGGCGATCATGGCGCTCGGCGAGGGCGGCGGGAGGCTCGCGCTCCGGCTCTGGTCGTTCCCGATGCCGCTGGTTGCCGCCTGCACGGGGCACGCGTTCACGATCGGGGGCATCTGGCTGTGCGCGTGCGACACGCGCATCGGCGAGCGGGGCGACTTCAAGATCGGCATGACGGAGACCCGCATGGGCATGGGGCTCAGCGGCTGGGCCCTCGAGCCGCTCAAGGCGCGGCTCTCGAAGCGGCTCTGGGTCGCGTCGATCGTGCAGGCGCGGGTCTACGACCCCGACGGAGCGCTCGAGGCAGGATTCCTCGACGAGGTGATGCCCGCCGGCCAGGCAGTCGAACGCGCACGCGCGATCGCGGCCGAGCTCGCCGGGCTGCCGGGGAAGGCCTACGGGATGAACAAGCTCGTCACGCGCAAGGAATCGATCGCGATCATGCAGGCGGATCTTTCCCGCGACTGAGCCGTGCGCGCCCCGGTGAAGCGATAGGAAGGAGTCGACCCGATGATCGACCTCTACACGGCACCCACCCCCAACGGCTGGAAGGCATCCGTCACTCTCGAAGAGCTCGAGCTCCCCTACGAGACCCACCCGATCGACCTCTCGAACAACGTGCAGCGGGAAGAGTGGTTCCTGCGCCTGAATCCGAACGGTCGGATTCCCGTGATCGTGGATCGCGACGCGGATGATCTCGTCATCTTCGAGAGCGGTGCGATCATGCTGTATCTGGCCGAGAAGACCGGGCGCCTGCTTCCGAAATCGCAGGCCGGTCGCTTCGCCGCGATCCAGTGGTTGATGTTCCAGATGGGCGGCATCGGGCCGATGATGGGCCAGGCGAACGTCTTCTTCCGCTACTTCCCGGAGAAGATCCCGGCCGCCATCTCGCGTTACCAGAACGAGGGACGAAGACTGTTCGAGGTGCTCGACCGCCGTCTGTCGGAGGTGGAATGGCTCGCGGGCGAGACCTTCACGATCGCCGACATCGCCAACTGGTGCTGGGTACGGACCTTCCGATGGTCCGGGATCTCCCGCGATGGCCTGCCGCATCTCAGGCGCTGGATGGACGCCATCAAGGAGCGGCCCGCCTGCCGACGGGGCGTCGAGGTGCCCTTCGCCATGCCGAAGGTCGGGGCCGACCCGGAGGCGGAGACGCGGTTCGCGGAGAACGCGCGCAAATCCCTTCAGACGTGAGGGCGCCGCGTGGGCACGCATGAGACAAATGCTCAAGTTGCACTTGCGCCGATGTCGCGGGCGGGAAGACTCGTCTGGCTCCTCGAGAAGCGCGGGCTCGAATACGAGGTCAACAGGATGGCGTTTCACCCGAAGGACCCGAAATCTGATGAGCACCGCCGGCGACGAAGGGCGGGAGTACCTGATCGGTGCCTTCTCAGCCGCGGACATCATGCTCGGGCACTCGATCTCCATGTCCCACAAGTTCGGCTGCGCCGGCGAGGACATGCCGAACCTGCGTGCCTACGTGAAGCGCATCGAATCACGGCCCGCCTTCGAAACCGCGATCGACATGAACTAGCGCCCGGCGGCCACGTGGAAGAAGCCGGCCTCACCGAGATGCGATAGGAATCGACGAAATGAAAGAGAAACGCGGAACGAAGCTCGGCCTCGCGGCGCTCGGCACCGGCGTGGCGTTCGCTGTGGCATGGTTCGTCATGAACCGGCAGGTGGGCATCCCGGAAGACCGAACGGTCTTCGTCATCGGCTTCCTCGCGGCCGCTGCCCTCGGAATCGCGGCGTTCGTGCGGGGCACCAGATGGTACGGCGGCCTGGCGGCCGTATTCGCGCTCTTGATCGGTATCTTCCTGCCTTTGACCATGGCGGTAAGCCCGCAGAAGGTGGCCGCCGGGGCAATCCAGGTGGGCGACACGATTCCGCATTTCGAGGCGGTCGACGAGTTCGGCGAGCGCTTCGACTCGGCGAGCCTTCACGGCCATCTGGTACTGATCAAGTTCTTCCGCGCTCATTGGTGACCCTACTGTGTCGCCGAGTTGCGGCGATGGGAACAAGATTTGAGGCCCGAGCTCGACCGACGAGATGTGAAGATCGTGACCGTCAGCACCGACTCGGTCGAAGAGCTGCAAAACGGACGTGACGCGCACGGCCTGCAGGCGATCATGCTGTCGGACTTCCACCTGAAAGTCACCGACGCCTTCGGGCTGCGGAACACACTGTACCACTCGGCGCCGCCCGGAGACGAGCAGGAGGCCCTTCCCGTACCCGCCACGCTGCTGGTCAACCGGGACGGGAAGGTCCTCTGGATGGACGTTGCCGAAAACTATCAACGGCGCTCGGGCCCCGATGTGGTTCTCGCTGCGCTGCAGAAGTACCTCGACTCGTGAGCCCTCACGTCGAAACGAGGCGGCGCGATCGGCGCTACGCCACAACCGTCAGGAGCGTGGACCCATGCTGACACTGCACTTTGCGCCCAACTCCCGTGCGAGCCGCATCTACTGGCTGCTCAAGGAGCTCGATCTGCCCTTCGAGCTCAATCGCATGGACTTTCACCCAAAGCATCTGAAGTCGGAAGAGCACCGCGCTCGCCACCCGCTGGGGCGGGTGCCGGTGCTGGACGACGGCGACGTTCGGATCTTCGAATCCGGCGCCATCGTCGAGTACATCCTGGCGCGGCACGCGCCGGGGCAGCTCAAGCCCGCTGTCGATAGCCCGCAGTTTCCCGCTTACCTTCAGTGGTTCCACTACTGTGAAGGGATGGTGATGCCGCCGATCAACACCATCGTCGTGCACACGCTCCTGCTGCCGCCGGATCGGCGCGACGAGACGGCTCTCGGCCAGGCGCAGCGGCTTCTCGGCAAAGCTCTGGTGCCGGTCGAGCAGACTCTGGAAGGCAAGGACTACCTGATTGGTGAGTTCTCAGCTGCGGACGTCATGCTCGGGCACTCCTGCATCATGTCGAAACGGCTCGGCGCAGTAACCGACGATATGCCGAACCTGAGCGCCTATGCGGATCGACTACTGGCTCGGCCTGCCTGCGCCGAGGCGTTCGCGGCATGATCGATTCCAAGACCACCGACATGGGAACGCAGTCACCGAACGTCTGTGCCACGATCTGAAAGATCCCCGCACCATGGCGAACTGCTATCTCCACCACTATCCCGCATCTCCGTTCAGCGAGAAGATCCGCGCACTGCTCGGGTATCTCGACCTCGAGTGGCACTCGGTCGAGACCTCGGTCATCATGCCGCGCCCGCTCCTCATGCCGCTCTCGGGGGGCTATCGCAGGATTCCGGTCGCTCAGATCGGCGCGGACGTCTACTGCGACACGAAGATCATCGCCCCAGCACTTGCCGAGCACGCAGGGGACGACACGTTGTACGCACCCGGCTTCGCGGCGACGCGAGTCGCGGATGCTGCCGACACCGACCTGTTTCGCATCATGGCCGCGCTCTCGTTCCGGCCGGAGGCAATCAGAGGCATACCGCAGAGGATCGGCCGTGGCGGCGGCGCGACGATGCGGGACTTCATGAAGGACCGGGCGGAGCTCGACGGCGGGGCCAACATTGCGGGCATGGCGCCGGGCGTTGCCGAGGGCGCCCTCCTTCACTGGCTGACCGAGCTCGACAGCTCGGTCGCGTCGGGGTTCCTCTTCGGCGAGAAGCCGTCGATCGCCGACTTCTCCCTCTACCACCCGCTCTGGTTCCTGCGGAACAACCCCTACAACGCGCCGCTGGTCGAGGCGTATACCAATGTGATGCGCTGGTTCGAGCGAATGCAGGCGTTTGGGCACGGTCGCGTGATCGAGTCCGACGGCGAGGCGGCTCTCGCAGAGGCGAAGGCGACGGAACCGCGCTCGCTCGAGCCTGCGGTCATCGGGGTCGACGCGAAGCCCGGCGACACCGTGCGCGTGACACCGACGGACTACGGTCGCATCCCCGTCGAGGGGGAGCTCGTGCGAGCGGACGCGCAGGAGTTCGCCGTGCGGAGAACGACGGCCGAGACGGGTGTGGTCGTGACGCACTTCCCGCGAACGGGCTTCGCGCTGGAGTCGTGAGTGCAACGCAGTCAGGAGGTGGCATGAACGCGGGAGAAAACGAGGGCGAGGTGGTCCTGATCGTCGGCGGCGGGCCAGGCATCAGCTCGAGCTGCGCGAGGCGGTTCAGTCGCGAGGGAATGCGGGTCGCCGTCGCAGCCCGCAAACCCGACAAGCGAGTGCTCGTGGAGCTCGAGAAGGAGCATGGTGTCCATCGCCTCCCCTGCGACGCGTCCGACGCCCAGTCGGTCGCCGCGCTGTTCGACACGGTGGAGGAGCTGCTCGGTACGCCGCGCCTCGTCGTCCACAACATCGACGGACGTTTCGCGGAAATCTTCCGCCGGGAGATCACCGAGGCCGAGCCTGCAGATGTTGCGAAAGTCTTCTCGAACTCGGCCCTCAGCGCTTTCCTCGTCGGCCAGCAGGCCGCACGCCGCATGCTCGAGCGGCCGATGCCGGAAAACGGACATCGTGGCACGATCCTCTACACGAACGCGAGTGCGGCCTTGAAGGGCTTCCCGCTCAGCGCCGCATTCGCGATGGCATGCCACGCGAAGGACGGGCTCGCTCAGAGCATGGCGCGAGAGCTCGGACCGCGGGGCATTCACGTCGCGCAGATCCCGATCGACGCAGCGATCGGCAACACCCAGGCGGACGGCAGCCGCGCCCACAGGCTCGGCGGACCGACCGAAGACGACAACATGGCCGACCCGGACCACATCGCCGAGACCTACCTGCACCTCCACCGCCAACACCGCTCGACGTGGGCCTTCGAGGTCGTGCTGCGCCCCTGGAAGGAACCGTGGTAGCGGCCTCTGGGGTCGAGGAGGGTTGAACTCGGTGGAAGGAGCTCTGTCATGAAGAAAGCCCTGCGCATCATCTCGATCGTGATCGGGGTGCTGTCCTTCGTCACCGCGATGCAATTCGTCTTCATGCCGTCCCGCGTGGCGGAGAGGCTCGGCATGCCGGTGCTCGAGGGGGTCGCCGCCAGTACACAGCTCGGAGACCTCGGCGCGTTGTTCCTGGCCGTGGCCGTCCTCGTCGGCCTGGCGCAACGGCCGGGGCAGGCGGGGCTCTTGCTGGCTCCGGCGATCATGGTGGGGTGCGCCGCCGCCATGCGGACCTTCGTCTTCCTCGCCGGTCATGCCCCGTTCGCGCCTCAGTTCATGGTGCCCGAGGTGGTGATGGCGGTGCTGCTCTTCGCGGCCGCGCGCGCGCGGAAGGACGAGGTCGCGGACGAGGCCGGCCCGACCCGTAGGACACCGGAGGAATTGCCATGAAGAACGTACTCATCACTGGAGCTTCGACAGGGATCGGGCGTGAGATCGCGTTGCATCTCGACCGGCTCGGCTGGCGGGTGTTCGCCGGCGTGCGCAAGGAGATCGATGCCGAGCGCCTGCGGAAAGACGCCTCGCCCGAGCTGCACACCTTGATGCTCGATGTCACCGATCCGGCGTCGATCCACGCCGCGATCGAGCGGGTGGCCGAGGTCGTGACCGAGTCGGGGCTCGACGCACTGATCAACAACGCCGGGATCACGATGAACGGCCCGATGGAGTTCATTTCGATGCACGATCTGCGGGAGCTGTTCGAAGTGAACTTCTTCGGCGTGGTCGCGACCACGCAGGCGGCGCTGCCACTGATCCGCAAGGCGGATCGCGGTCGAATCGTGCACATCGGCTCGATCGGCGGTCGCCAGGCCGCGCCGATGCTCGGACCCTACGCCGCCACCAAGAGCGCGATGGCGATGATCGGCGAGGCCCAGCGCCGGGAGCTGCAGGTGTGGGGCATCGACGTGATCGTGATCGAGCCCGGCGCCATCGCTACCCCCATCTGGGAGAAGGGTCTGGAGGCGGCCGCGATCCGGATCGAACGCAAGAGCGCACGGGAGCTCGCGCTCTACAGCCCGGCCTTCGACGCACTCAAGGCGGTCACGACTCGGCTGGAGCGCCGAGCGGTCGGCCCCGAGGCGGTCGCGAAGGTGGTCGAGAAGGCGCTCACCACGGCGCGACCGTGTCCCCGCTACGTGGTGGGAACCGACGCCAAGGTCCAGGCGCTGCTCACGCGCTTTCTGCCCGATCGGGTGCGCGACGCGCTGATCCTGCGCTTCATGAGGTA
>CAWKPA010000013.1:0-417500 GCA_963851365.1 uncultured delta proteobacterium
GCCGCCAGTCCCGGCCAGGACGCGCTCCACCACCGAGTGCCGGCGATCGAGAGCGCGCGCGATCGCGTTGATCGCATCGCCGTGGCGCCAGCGGCGCCACGGCTCGTCCCGCTCCGCCGGCTGGGTGCCGCCGCCATCGTCGTCGCCGCATCCGTGCCTCCCGCGCGCGTGTGAAAGCGCATGATGTTGCGACGACCGGTTGAATGCACCACTACGAACGCCCTTTTCGCGAGTGTCGACACAGAATGTAGAAATGTGCGCCTTTGCCCCAAGTAGAGATGTCCGGTTTCACTCCGTGGGGGAGGCCGGGACACGCAGCGGCCGGCCCGCGCGCAGCCGCTGCTTCTCGCGCCCGCTGAGCTTGGGATTGGCGAGCCGCGCCTGGTCGCGCTCGCGCTGCTGCGCCGCGATCCAGGTCAAGGCGCCGGCGAGATGCGGGTACGCGACGACGGCTCCCGGAGCGATCTGCGCGTGATCTTTCGGGAAGAGGCGGGCCGCCAGCGGACGCCCCTGGGCGTGCAACGTGACGCTGCCGTCCTCCGCCTCGCGGACCTCCACGGTGAGCACGTAGAGATCGCGCTTGTAGTGCACGGTGAGCTGGCGGCTGATCCGGCGCGTTGTCTGCAACGTGAAGACCTGGTCGAGGTCGTCCTCCGGGCGCAGCGGCCGATGCGCGTCGTAGGCGACGGCGGGCGGCTTGGCGAAGCGGCGATTGTAGTCGGCCATGAACGCGGGGAGGAACGGCGTGGCCGCGACGGAATCGTTGAGCCCCGCAGCCGCAGCTCCTTCACGAGCCGGTCCTGCAAGGTGCCATTGGCCCGTTCGACGCGCCCCTTGGCTTCCGGGCTGTTGGCGCACAGCAGGTCGATGTTGAGGGCCCGACACGCCCGGCCGAACTGCGACAGCCCGAGCCCGCCCTGGGCGCGGTCGCGCGCGTGGACGTGGAAGACGCTCAGCCGGTCGCTATAGAAGGCCATTGGCTTCCCGTGTCGTTCGAGGTAGTGGCGCGTCGCACGGAAGTAGTCGAACGTCGACTCGACCTCGGCGAAGCACAGCTCCATCAGCCGGCTGGTGGCGTCGTCCACGTACACGAGCAGCGTGCGGGCCGGCCCGCGGTCTTCGAACCAGGCGTGCTCCGAGCCGTCGATCTGGACGAGCTCGCCGGGACACGCGCGGCGCGGCCGCGGCGGGTAGCTGCGGCGGGCGCGCTGGGCGCGGGGCAGCCAGAGCCCGGCGGCGATGAGCCAGCCGCGCAGCGTCTCGACCGACAGGACGAGGCCGTGGTCCTCGGTGAGCTTCTGGTGCGCGAAGGTCGGCCCGAAGTCGGCGTAGCGCGCGCGGACCAGGCGCAGTGCCCGGTCGCGGACGCGCGCGGGCAGCCGCCGATTGCTCGAGCGACCCCGCCGGCGCGAGGCCAGCGCCGCGGCGCCGTCGTCCTGGAAGGCACGATAGAGCCGCCGCACCTGGCGCGTGCTCAGCGCGAGCAACGCGGCCGCCCGGCGCTGCGTCAGCCGCCGCTCGGCCAGCCGGGTCAGGATCTGCAAGCGGTCCAGTTCCCCCATGGTCAGCCCCACGGTCGTCGCCATGGCACCACCACTGTGGGGTCCAGGCGGACATCTCTACTTTGGGGAAAGCGGACATTTGCACTTGGGGCCTACACGAGTGTTGACCGACAAGGCGTTATCAGACGTGGCGTCGCGGGCCCTCACTGGCTCCGGAAGGACGGGTTACACGGGCGAGACGGCGCATGCCCGCCAGATGCCAATGCGCGTTCGCGGCTACTGTCTCGCGCGGTACATCCCGTAGATCATCTCCCGCTCCGCGGGAGTCAGCTCTTCCGCCCCGACCGCGATCGTCAGCTTATCGATCTTGCCGGTGAAGGCGAACGGGACCTGGTAGTCCGCGTCGTCCAGGGGCGTGCCGGTGTCGACGCCGACGTCGAACGTGTCGGTCCACTCGATCCCGACCGGCAGGGTGCGCGGCATCGGATGGGCTTCGGCCACCTTGCCATCCACCTTCAGCGTGCCGGTGCCGCCCTTGCCCAGGCCGGGGCCGTCGTACTTCCAGTCGAAGACGACCGTGTGCTTGCCCGGGGTGAGCGCCTCCGTGCCCTGCCACTTCACCCGCTCGAGCTGGATCAGATTCCAGGTGAAGACGGGCTTCCCCCGAGCAGGTAGAGGCCATAGCCGCCGAAGCGGCCGCCGTCGGTGACCAGCATGCCCTCGGCGCCGCCCCGCGGCACGTCGATCTCGGCCGTGATCGTGTAGGACTTGTTCAGCACGTTCGGTGCGCCGTCGACCCCGGGAAACGGCACGTTCGTCAGCTGGCCCCTGTAGGTGAAGACGGTGCGCCCGGGCGCATAGGCCGGCTTGGCGCTCACGCGAGTGGAGTTCCGGGCGAGAAGCAACTGCGCGGCGGCATCACGAAGACCGGCGACCGTCGCGCGCGGGCGATGCTCGTGCAAGCGGCGTGGGGCGTCTGGCGCGATCGGCATCCCGCCTCCGCACCGCTACGCGTGGGCGGAACGGCTCGCGGCACGCCGGGGCAAACGCATCGCCATCGTCGCCCTCGCGCGTCGGCTCGCCGGCATCCTCTTTGCCCTCTGGCGCGACGGCAACACCTTCGACAGCGCGCGCGTCGGCCAGGGCCCCGCGGTGGCGACCGCCTGACGGCTCATCCCGCGCTACCGTCCGACCAGGAGATGGCACGCTGATCACGAGTCGCGACCGAGGTGTTGGGGCCCTGCACCGCGCATCGCGCCTTGGGGAATCACCGTCCCCGTTCGGTAGATTGCGGCGGGGCCCCACCCGTACCCCACCGTGCGCCGGGGCCCATCGTCGCCCCACTCACGAGCGCGAATAGAAGGATGCCCGATCTCGGACCGTTCGGCACGGCCGCGGACCCCACACGAACACGACGGAGGGGCGCGACTGTACAAGAATCAGGACGACGAATGATCCCGTTGACACCGGGGGCCGCTTCACAGAGGGCGCGATAACGCGGCGAAAGGCGACGTGACGCCCGAACCCGGACGGGGCGATGGCGCGACATGCCAACACGCCCCCCCACGATGCACCGTCCCGGCCGGAACGTCCGGGCCGGGCTTGGCTCGGGATCGCCATGCGATGAGCAGGTGCTTCGGCAGCTCGTCGACGGTCATCCCATCAACGCCGACGCCCTACCAGAGTCGCTTGACGCCGTACTTCGGAAAGACCGCGTCGGAGGTGACGACGGCGAGCCCTTCCTCGAGGGCTTGAGCGACCAGCAGACGATCGAACGGATCGCGATGATGGAACGGCAACTTCGCTACTCGCGCGGTGTGGCGAAACTCGATTTCGAGAAGGGAGAACCGGTTCGCCGAGAGTTGCGCAGGGACGAACGAGTCGAGCGGCTCGTCGAGCCGAAGCTTACCCAGGCTCAGCTTGATCGCCAGTTCCCAGCAGCTCGCCAGGCTGACGAGACACTCGCTGCCGGAATCTGCGATGGTGCTCCGTGCCTTCCGCGACAGCCTCGAGGAGCCGTCAACCCACCAGAGGAAAGCTTGCGTATCGAGCAGAAGCCTCATCTAGCGATAGTCGCCGAAGTCCTCGGGAGTCTCGTCGAAGTCGGGAGAGATCCAGATGCGACCCTTGGCCGTCCCGGGTTTGCGCGGTTTCGACGGAGGCCCGACGGGAACAAGCCTCAGGACCGGCTTGTTGTCCCGTGCGATGATCACTTCCTCGCCCATCATGGCCTTCTGGACGAGACGGGAGAACTGCGCCTTCGCCTCCGCGATGTTCACCTTCGTCATCGTTGGTCATCTTAGGTGACCAACCAGAAGCCGGTCAACTACCATGAGACGGCGCCGGCAGTGCGCGTCGTCGCAGCCCGGCCTGTCCCCCCGGCGCGCCGCCTGCTTGGCCTGGACCGCCGGCGTGAAGGCGATCTCGGCGAAGCGGTTGCCCATGGCGGCGGTCTAGCCGGCCTTGGCGATGGACGTGCCCCCCGAAACCTGGGCCACTTGAAATGAGAGTCCTCCGGGCGCGAAGGAGGACGACATGCGCAAGAGCCGGTTCACGGAAGAGCAGATCGTGGGCGTGCTCAAGGAGGCCGATGCGGGGTGGAAGGTGCAGGAACTCTGCCGCAAGCACGGCATCAGCGAGCAGACGCTCTCTCGTTGGAAGGCGAAGTACGGGGGCCTCGACGTGAGCGAGGCGCGGCGACTCAAGGCCCTGGAGGACGAGAATCGCCGGCTGAAGACGCTCGTGGCCGATCTCACGCTGGACAATCAGATGCTCAAGGCGGTTGTCCAGCGAAAGTGGTGACGCCCATGGCCCGCCGTCAGGCCGTGGGCATGCTCGGAGACGGGTTCGGCGTGAGCCAATGCCGAGCATGTCGCGTCCAGAGCGTGGCGCGCTCGACGATGCAGTACCGGCCGCAGCGTGCGGACGAAGATAGGCGCTACAAACGCCCCTTTCGCGAGTCTTGACCGAAAAGGGGTGGATTCAAAGCGTCATCGCAAAACTCGAGGCTTCTCGAGCCTACAGGAGGGCGATGACGATGCGAAGGCCGTGGCGGGCGCGACTGAGTGCGGTCGAGCGCGGCGAGTTGGGGCGGCGATGGCGGCACGGCGAGTCCCGGTGCGCGATCGGACGCGCGCTCGATCAGGTGCCCGACGACCCTGCACCGGGAGGTGCGCTCCCGGGGCGGCTTTCCGCCGCCGGAGCGCAAGCGAAACGCCCTGCCTCGGTCCCTGGCCGAGCGTGAGGAGATCTCGCGAGGCCTGGGCGCTGGACACACCCTGACCCGGATCGCCGCCGTCCTCGGCCGGTCCGTCTCGACGGTGTGCCGGGAGGTTGGGCGCAACGGCGGGGCGCGCGCCTATCGCGCCAATGTGGCCGCCTCCCACGCATGGGACCGGGCGGCGCGCCCCCAGGCCTGCAAGCTGTCCGTCAGCGGGCAACTGCGGTGCGCGGTCGCGGCCAAGCTGTGCCTGCAGTGGTCCCCGGCGCAGATCTCCGGCTGGCTGCGGACCACCTTCCCGGATGACGAGCGCATGCAGGTCTCGCACGCAACGATCTACCGCAGCTTGTTCGTCCAGGCCCGGGGCGTACTGAAACAAGAACTGCTCGCGCACCTGTGCACGAGGCGGGTGATGCGGCATGCCCGCCACGCCACGATCAACGGCCAGCACCGCGGACAGATCGCGGATGCGGTCACCATCAGCGAGCGGTCACCGCAGGTCGAGGACCGGTCGGTGCCGGGGCACTGGGAAGGGGATGTGCTCGAGGGCTCCCGCGGCACGGCCATCGCGACGCTCGTGGAGCGGCAGTCGCGCTTCACGATGCTGGTCAAAGTGCGGGGCAAGGACACCACGGGCGTCACGACCGCGCTGGCCCGGCAGGTCCGCAAGCTGCCGGCCGAGCTGCGTCGCAGCCTGACGTGGGACCGCGGACACGAGATGGCGCACCACAAGGCGTTCACGGTCGCCACGGACGTCGCGGTCTACTTCTGCGACCCGAGCAGTCCGTGGCAACGCGGCACCAACGAGAACACCAACTCGCCTGCTACGCCAGTACTTCCCCAAGCGCACCGACCTGTCCGGGCATGCCCAGGCTCACCTGAACAGGATCGCCCGGCGCCTGAACCCGCGCCCGCGCAAGACCTTGGGTTTCAGAACGCCGGCGGATACACTGGCGGCTGCATTGCGATGATGTCAACACAAAGTAGAAATGTCCGCCTTTGCCCCAAGTAGAGATGTCCGGTTTCACTCCGTGGGGGAGGCCGGGACACGCAGCGGCCGGCCCGCGCGCAGCCGCTGCTTCTCGCGCCCGCTGAGCTTGGGATTGGCGAGCCGCGCCTGGTCGCGCTCGCGCTGCTGCGCCGCGATCCAGGTCAAGGCGCCGGCGAGATGCGGGTACGCGACGATGGCTCCCGGAGCGATCTGCGCGTGATCTTTCGGGAAGAGGCGGGCCGCCAGCGGACGCCCCTGGGCGTGCAACGTGACGGTGCCGTCCTCCGCCTCGCGGACGTCCACGGTGGCCCCACGCAGGCGGCGGGTCGCGAGCGTGTCGGTGAGCACGTAGAGGTCGCGCTTGTAGTGCACGGTGAGCTGGCGGCTGATCCGGCGCGTTGTCTGCAACGTGAAGACCTGGTCGAGGTCGTCCGCCGGGCGCAGCGGCCGATGCGCGTCGTAGGCGACGGCGGGCGGCTTGGCGAAGCGGCGATTGTAGTCGGCCATGAACGCGGGGAGGAACGGCGTGGCCGCGACGGGATCGTTGAGCCCCCGCAGCCGCAGCTCCTTCACGAGCCGGTCCTGCAAGGTGCCATTGGCCCGTTCGACGCGCCCCTTGGCTTCCGGGCTGTTGGCGCACAGCAGGTCGATGTTGAGGGCCCGACACGCCCGGCCGAACTGCGACAGCCCGGGCCCGCCCTGGGCGCGGTCGCGCGCGTGGACGTGGAAGACGCTCAGCCGGTCGCTATAGAAGGCCATTGGCTTCCCGTGTCGTTCGAGGTAGTGGCGCGTCGCACGGAAGTAGTCGAACGTCGACTCGACCTCGGCGAAGCACAGCTCCATCAGCCGGCTCGTGGCGTCGTCCACGTACACGAGCAGCGTGCGGGCCGGCCCGCGGTCTTCGAACCAGGCGTGCGCCGAGCCGTCGATCTGGACGAGCTCGCCGGGACACGCGCGGCGCGGCCGCGGCGGGTAGCTGCGGCGGGCGCGCTGGGCGCGGGGCAGCCAGAGCCCGGCGGCGATGAGCCAGCCGCGCAGCGTCTCGACCGACAGGACGAGGCCGTGGTCCTCGGTGAGCTTCTGGTGCGCGAAGGTCGGCCCGAAGTCGGCGTAGCGCGCGCGGACCAGGCGCAGTGCCCGGTCGCGGACGCGCGCGGGCAGCCGCCGATTGCTCGAGCGACCCCGCCGGCGCGAGGCCAGCGCCGCGGCGCCGTCGTCCTGGAAGGCACGATAGAGCCGCCGCACCTGGCGCGTGCTCAGCGCGAGCAACGCGGCCGCCCGGCGCTGCGTCAGCCGCCGCTCGGCCAGCCGGGTCAGGATCTGCAAGCGGTCCAGTTCCCCCATGGTCAGCCCCACGGTCGTCGCCATGGCACCACCACTGTGGGGTCCAGGCGGACATCTCTACTTTGGGGAAAGCGGACATTTGCACTTGGGGCCTACAGATGACGGGTTGAATCCGCAGGCGTTATCAGACGTGGCGTCGCGGGCCCTCACTGGCTGCGGAAGGGCAGAGCGTAGTCGCGATAATGCGGCGAACGCTAACGTAACGCCCGAAGGCGCACGTTGCCGGCCTCCTTTTCCCTCTCCCCTCGCTGCCGCGGAGTCACCTGCCCGCCGGTCGACTGCAGCGCAGCATGCGGAGGGGGATGTGTGGGGAGCATCCCGACCCGGGCTGTGCTAGCGTAGTAGGCGAGAGGAGCGACCAATGAAGACCTACAAGTTCGTCGTGGAGCGTGATCCGGAGACCGGCGTCTTGGTCGGATACGTTCCGGGATGGCCCGGGGCGCACACACAAGGCGGAGATATCGATGAGCTTCAACAGAACCTTCGAGAGGTGATCGAGATGCTCTTGGAGGATGGCGAACCGACGCTGGAGTCCGAGTTCGTTGACGTGCGGACCATTCAGGTTGCCTGACGGTGGGCAGGGTCCCCGTCCTCAAACCGCGGGAAGTGATTGCCCTTCTGCAGGCTCACGGGTTCTCCGAGGTTCGGCAGCGCGGTTCGCACAAGCAGTTCCGGCACGCCGACGGCCGTTCGACCACCGTTCCGTTTCACGTGGGACGCGACATCTCGCCAACCCTCGTACGCAAGATCGCGAGAGACGTCCGGCTTACGGTCGACGAGTTCCTGGCACCTCGGTGAGGCGGCCGCCCAACTCGCGCCTGCAGCGGACGGCGCTGCGCGCCGCCGCTGAACCGCCAAGGCGTTGGGCGGCGAGAACGGAGGCGGGAAGCGGTGCGAAATGGAGGGCCGAAGTAGTGTCATCTACATGCTCGAGGCGTGGTGTGCTCCGATCTGTGGCGGCGCTCGCTGCGGCAACTGTCGCTGGGTCTTGGGCTGGGCCCCGTAGAGCGACGGCGAACAAGGTGGAAGTCGCCAACTCGGAGATTCAGGAACTGGTCCAAGCACTCGACGCCGAACGCCAGGCTTGGGTCGACGGCCGGTTCGGGGAAGATAGGCGCCGCGGCTTCAACCGGTCATCGCAACGCTTTTTGCGAATATAGCTGCTGGTGTCTGGTAGCCCAAGGTCTTGCGGGGGCGCGTATTGAGGCGGTGAGCGATGCGGTTGAGCGCGGCCTGGGAGTGCACGGTCAGATCGGTCCCCTTGGGGAGGTACTGGCGCAGCAGGCCGTTCGTGTTCTCGTTGGTGCCCCGCTGCCAGGGGCTCTGCGGATCGCAGAAGTAGACCTGCACGTCGGTGGCCACGGTGAACGCGGCGTGCTGCGCCAGTTCGAGGCCGCGGTCCCAGGTGAGCGAGCGGCGCAGCGCCGTCGGGAGCGTCCGCATCTGGCGCGCCAATGCCGGAATGACGCTGGCCGTGTCCTTGCCTCCGCCCGGCACCTTGACCAGCAGCGTGAACCGCGAGTGGCGTTCGACCAGGGTGGCGATGTGGCGGTGGTGCCCCCCGGCGAGCAAGTCGCCCTCCCAGTGGCCGGGCACCGCGCGATCGGCTACCTCGGCGGGGCGTTCGCGGATCGACACCGCGTTGACGATCTGGCCGCGGCGCTGCCCGGTGCGCGTCGCCGTTCGCGCCCGCCGCACGGTCCGTTTCGAGCGCAAGTGCCGCAGCAGCTCCTGCTTCAGCACCCCGCGCGCCTGGATGAACAGGCTCCGGTAGATCGTCTCGTGGGACACGTGCAGCCGCTCGTCCTCCGGATACGTGTGCCGAAGCCAGCCGGCGATCTGCTCCGGCGACCAGTCCTGCCGAAGCCGCTCGGTGACCAAGGTGCGCAACCGCGGGACCGCGGCGAGCTTACACCGCTTCGGGCGCCGGGCCAGCTGCCAAGCGGCGGCATCGGCGGTCGCCGCGCGGTAGTGGGCGCGGCCCCCGTGCCGGCCAAGCTCGCGGCACACGGTCGACGGCGCGCGCCCGAGCCGCGCGGCGATCTGGCGCACGCTGTGTCCGCCCGCCACGCCGCGCGAGATCTCCTCGCGCTCCGCCAGCGACAGCACCCGCGGACTGCGCTGACGGGGGACCGGGCTGAAGCCGCCAGTCCCGGCCAGGACGCGCTCCACCACCGAGTGCCGGCGATCGAGAGCGCGCGCGATCGCGTTGATCGCATCGCCGTGGCGCCAGCGGCGCCACGGCTCGTCCCGCTCCGCCGGGCTCAGGTGCCCCCGCCATCGTCGTCGCCGCATCCGTGCCTCCCGCGCGCGTGTGAAAGCGCATGATGTTGCGACGACCGGTTGAATGCACCGCTACAAACGCCCCTTTCGCGAGTGTTGACCGGAAAGGCGCTATCAGACGTGGCGTCGCGGCAAGCGGCAGGTCCCGAACGCGCGCGCCGGGCTGTGCCACATGATGGGCGGCGGCAGCGTGTGCGCCGCGCACATCCTCGTGCGCGACTGACGCCGCCGATCACCCTCCGCGATCAGCCGGCACCTCGAAGGCAAACGGTTAACCCGGCGGCGCCAGCCCCGGATCCGAAACCCACTTGTCGGCCTTCGCTTCGGCGATCGAGCGAAAGCGCGTCACACCGCGCACGGCGGGCGCGGGCCGGGCGAGCGCGGCGAGGCGGCGGAGCCGGGACAGGATGCGCGGATCGCCGCTCGGCAGCCACAGGTCGCGGCGCGCTTCGTCGAAGGTCCGGTACTTCCGCACCGCCATCTATTCGTCCTCGAGCTCGAACTTGCGCTTGAGCTCGGCCGCGTCGGCGCGATCATGGGGCCGAACGGTGTCCTTCTTCATGCGGTACAGCATCCGCGGTGTAGCGACGCGGGCCGCGACCCCGGCGACGACCACGGTATCCCATTCCACGTCACCGAAGTGGAAGGCGTCACCGATGCGGGACGTGAGGTCGATGACGAAATCGTCCGGCGTGCCGTAGCGCACGACCGCGTACTCGCCGGCGAGATCTTCGGCGCGGATGTCGTCGATCTCCGGGTCGTTCCACACGCGCCGGAGTGCCCGCCGCAGCCGTTCGATGTTGTCCGGATCGGGATTGACGAACAGGTCGATATCGCCGGTGAACCGGATGATGCCGTGCGCATTCACGGCCTGCCCCCCGAAGAGGACATAGGAGACCGACTCGGCGTCGAGCGCCCGCAGGACGTCGGCTAGGCGTTCGTAGGCGGAGGCCACTGCGGGCAGGACTAGGCTCCCGCGCCTTGGGGGTCAAACGGCGGTCCATCGGGTGCCCAATGTACTCCCCACCAACCCGAGCGCGGCCCCGCTCCGGGGCGGTCAGGATGTCGTCAGGTTCTGCGCACGGGCTTCGGCCACGCCCAGGACCCTCGGTGGACACCTGAAAACCGGCCATGTGTCGACGGCGCAAAACCGGCCATGATGACGACGGCCCAGACGTCCTGATCGCTCTTACTGCGTCGGGCCCTCCGCCGGCAAGGCATGGTGGCGCATCCGCCAGCTCCGCGGGCCACACTTGAGGAGATGGCCGTGGTGGAGGAGGCGGTCGAGGAGCGCGGCGACGGCGGCGGTGTCGCCGAGCAGCTTCCCCCAATCGTCGACCGGCCGATTCGACGTCAGCAGCGTGCTCGCCCGTTCGTAGCGCCGCATGACGAGCTCGAGCAGGTCTTCGGCGGCGGTGGCCGGCAGCTTCCGCATCCCGAGGTCGTCGATGATGAGGAGCGGCACGGTGGCGAGCTCGGTCATCGTCTCCCGGCGCGTGCCGTCGACGCTCGCCTCGGCGAGCTCGTCGAGGAGCCCGTGCGCTTCGGTGTAGCGGACGCGGTAGCCCTGCTGGATGGCGGCATGCCCGATCGCCTGCGCGAGATGGCTCTTGCCGGTGCCCGGGGGCCCGAGGAAGAGCGCATCCTCGCGCGCGGCGATGAAGCGGCCGGTGGCGAGCTCGAAGAGGCGGGCACGATCGAGCTTCTTGTTGAAGTCGAAGTCGAAGCTGTCGAGGGTCTTGCCCGGGTCGCGAAAGCGGGCCTGGGTGCGCCGGCGTTCGAGGAGGCGATCCTGGCGGCGGACGAGCTCGTCGGTGACGAGCGTCGCGACGAGGTCGAGCGGGGCCATCCGGTCGGCCTGCGCTTGGCGAAGCCGCGCCTCGAGGGCGGTGGCCATGCCGGAGAGGCGGAGTTGGCGGAGGGCGCGGTCGAGTTCGGCGAGCGTCATTCGGGGATCTCCTTCTCGGTCTCGCGATCGATGAGATCGCGGTAGAGGGTGAGCTGGCGGATGAGGGGATCGATCTGGCGCAGGGAGAGCGGCGCCGGCGGCTGCCGCTCGCAATACCGCCGCACGAAGCGATAGGTGATGACACCGCATTCGAGCGCGGTCGTGCAGGCGGCTTCGACGGTCGGAACGCCGTGGCGCTTGGCGAGTGCGAGGACGCCGAGGATGCGCCGGACGCCGGCCGGCCCGTCGTGGTGGTGGATCGTGGTGCAGAGCGTGCCGATGGCCCGGCCGGCCCGCGCCGCGCGGGCGAGCAGGGCGCTCACCTCCGGCGGTGTGCGCGCCGGCCGATCCGCGGGCGGGATGCGGTAGTGGCCGCGCGCTTGCCAGCGATGCTCGCGCAGCAGCGCGCCCGTCTTCGCATCGAGGAGGCGCACGGTCTGCCCGTCCCACTGGACCGGGAGGCGCTCGCCGACATGCCCCGGTGGCGCGCTGTAGTAGGCGCCGTCGACCTCGACACAGCCGTTCAAGTGCACGGTGCGCGTGCCGTACTGGTAGTAGCGAAACGGGGTAAGCGGCAGCGGCTGGAGCGTGGGCTGCTCCTCGGCAAACATGGCCGCGACCTGGCGCTTGGTCGTGCCGTGAATGCGCGTGTCGGCCCACCGCGTGTCCCAGTGGTCCAGGTAGGCCTGGCCCTCCTCGAGACTCTCGAAGCGCATCCCGCGCAGCGGCGTGCGTTGCGTGTGCCCGACGCTCGATTCCGCCTTGCCCTTGCGATCGGGATGGCGAATCCGACACGGGAGGGCGACGACACCGTAGTGCGCGAGCACGTCGCGGTAGAGCGGATTGAGCGTCGGGTCGTAGACGTCCGGCGCGAGGACGCCTTCCTTGAGGTTGTCGAGGACGACGACCCGCACCGTGCCGCCGAGCCGCCGAAACGCCTGCTCGTGCAGCTCGGCCCAGATCCGACTGCTCGATTTCCAGGTGAGGAGGCGGACGGTCTTGCGGCTGTAGCCCAGGGTGAAGATGAAGAGCCGCGTGCGCCGATACTTCCCACTCTGCGGATGGCGGACCATGGCGCCGTCACCGTAGTCGACCTGCGCCTCCTCGCCGGGGGCGGTGCGGATGACGGGGTGGGCCTCGGGCGGGTGCGCTCCGCGAAGGGCCCGTACGAAACGGCGGACACTCGCGTAGCGCGCGGTGAAGCCGTGACCGTCAACGAGGTCCTGCCAGATCGCCATCGCGTTGCGGCCGCGGCCGAGCGCCTCGACGATCACCTCGCGGTGCGGCTCGCACGCACTCGCCTGGGGCTGCGACCGGGCGGTGGCGGCCACGGCGCCGGCCCCGAGTCGGTCGACACCTGTATGGCCGGGTTTGGTTCCGGGACCGCACCCGAGTCGGGTGGACACCTGCATGGCCGGGTTTGCCGGTCGGCCCCAGCCCGGCGGGCGCACCGCGAGCCCGGCGGCCTTCAAGTAGGCGCTCGCCGTCTCCCGACGCACGCCTGTCCGGTCTTCAATCTGCCGGAGCGACCACCCCAGTCGCCCCAGGACGATCACCTGCTCACGTTTCGAGTCGCTCAAGACGTTGGCCATCCTGGCGAGCGGACCGCAGTCCGCTGCGCCTGCTCAACGTCTGAGCCGTCGCCCTATGGCCGGTTTTCAGGTGTCGACGTATGGCCGGGTTTGGGTGTCCACCGAGGCCAGGACACCGGCGCGGCCGGTGGCGCAGGCGCGCGAGAGCGGGTCCTTCTTGCGGCAACCCGCCCGGGCCGCCGCACCGCTCGCGCCCGAAAGGAGCTTCGCCGCCTTGCGCACGGTTCGCGTGGAGAGCCCGTTCGGGAACTGCATCCCCGGAGCGCGGGTCCGCGCCAGCGGTGCAGACCTCGAGGCCGAGACGCTGACGAGCGGCGACGGAGTCGCGAGCCTGCCGCTCGCCGTGACCAAGCGGACGAAGCGGCTGACGCTCACGGTCGACGGGGCCGGCGTGCAGCCGAAGACCGTCAAGCTCTCGGTGAAGCTGCGCAAGTAGGTCATCTCCGCGCGCTTCACCCGCGAGGGGCCGGTGTGATACGCCGGCCGCCGTGTCCAAGAGCTACGATCGCGTTTTCATCGGCGGAGAATGGGTCGCGCCGAGCACGAGCGAGAAGATCGCGGTGGTGAATCCGGCCACCGAGGACGTCTGCGCGCATGTGCCGGCCGCGAAAGAAGCCGACATCGACCGGGCCGTCGCGGCCGCGCGAGAGGCCTTCGATTCGGGGCCGTGGCCGAACCTGCCCGTCGCCGAGCGCGTCGACTGGATTCGCAAGCTCTCCCAGGGGCTGGGCGCCCGACGGGACGAGCTGACGCTGACGATCACCACCGAGCTCGGCTGTCCGATCTCGGCGTCGATGGTGACGCAGGCGTTTCCGCCGACTCTGGTGCTCGACAAGTACGCCGAGCTCGCCGAAGCGTTCCCCTTCGAAGAGACCCGCAACGGGATGATGGGGCGGGTCCTGGTTCGCAAGGAGCCCGTGGGTGTCTGCGGGCTGATCGTTCCCTGGAACTTCCCGATCTCGATCATCGCTTTCAAGCTCGGCGCCGCGCTCGCCGCCGGCTGTACGAACGTCATCAAAGCCGCGCCGGAAACCCCTCTGGATGCCTACCTGCTCGCCGAAGTCTGCGAGGAGATCGGATTCCCCAAGGGCGTGATCAACGTCGTCGCCGCACACCGCGCGGAGAGCGAACACCTGGTCCGCCACCCCGGCGTGGACAAGATCTCGTTCACCGGCAACTCGCAGGTGGGACGTCACATCGCCAGCCTCTGCGGACAGCAACTCAAGCGATGCTCGCTGGAGCTGGGGGGAAAATCCGCGGCCATCGTCCTCGAGGACGCGAACCCGTCCGTGGTCGCGCCCGGGTTGGTTCAGGCGGGCCTGCTGAACGCGGGCCAGGCGTGCGCCGCCCAGACTCGCCTGCTGATCCCGAAGACGCGCTACGCCGAGTACGTCGACGCGCTCGCCGGAATCATCGGCGCCATGCCCTGCGGCGACCCGATGGACCCGTCCACGCAAGTCGGGCCGCTGGTCGCCGAGCGGCAGCGCGAGCGCGTGCTCGGCTATATCGGCATCGGCACGTCGGAAGGCGCGCGCGTCGCCGTGGGCGGGGGACGTCCGAAGGACCTCCCGAAAGGCTGGTACGTCGAGGCTACGCTGCTCGCCGATGTCGACAACGCCATGCGCGTCGCGCGGGAAGAGATCTTCGGCCCCGTGCTCGTGGCGATCCCGTACGACACCGAGAGCGACGCGATCCGGATCGCCAACGACAACGACTACGGATTGTCCGGATCGGTGTGGACCGCCGACGTCGAGCGGGGCCTGGCGATCGCCCGCAAGGTGCGAACCGGGACCTACAACGTCAACGGATTCACCATCGACTTCTGTGCGCCGTTCGGCGGCTTCAAGGCGTCCGGGATCGGGCGTGAGTTCGGCCCTGAGGGAATCGCGAGTTACACGGAGCCGAAGAGCATCGCGATTTTCGAATAGCCGATCATGCCGTCGTCCGCCGGCGCCGGTGCCGGCTCAGGTCGTCAGCGCTTCGCGGTAGCGCTCGATCATCCGGTCCACGGCGACCTCCATCTCTGTCGCGCCTTGCCGCCAATGGGGGTAGAGACGATTGCCGAGCAATCGCAAGATGATCGCGCGCGAACGCCGTCGGCGCATCGCTTGCTCGTGCCGGCGGTGGAACCACCCGCTGCGGGCCGACGCCGGGTCTTTGGCCGGATTGGGCCCGCCCTTCTTCTCCTGGCCGAAGAGGTGGCGAGGGACGCCGGCTTCCTCCGCGATCCGGCGGGCGATCGGCTTGTCGTAGGAGCCGCCGATCGACCATGGGCGCAGCTCTGGGGCGGCGTTCCACGGATGGATCACGGGCGCGTGGATGGCGGCGACGGTCGCGGGCGCAAAGTGCAGGAACCGGAGCCGGAGGCGCAACGCGACCAGCGCGCAGCCCGGGGTCAGATCGATCGGATGCTGCAGATCGGGCAGTCCCCAGCGCCCCGGCTGCGCACGGCTCCAGACGGGTTCTGCGGAGCGGCCGCTCAGAAGGAGCGCGCCCGCCTGGGCGGGACGGCTGCGGCATCGCGAACCGCACGCGCAGCGACTTCGGCCCGCCCGGGCGCAGCAGCGCCGCGTCCTGGCCTGGTTCGATCGCGAGGCCGGCGATGCGCGGCAGCAGCTCGCGCAGCGCGATTCCGGCCTCCAACCGCGCCAGCGGCGCGCCGACGCAGTAGTGGATGCCCATGCCGAAGGCGACGTGGCGGTTGGTGCCGCGATCGAGCAGGAATTCGTCGGGGCGCGGAGAGGCCGTTTCGTCACGGTTGGCCGAGCCGAGGAAGGCGAGGAGCCGGGTGCCGGCGGGGATCGTCCGGCCGCTCGGCGTTACCTCGCGCGTCGTGCGCCGGAACGTCGCCTGAAAGGGCGCGTACTAGCGCAGCGCCTCTTCGATGGCGGCGGGCAGCAGCGTCAGGTCACCGCGCACGCGCGCCAGGACGTCGGGGTACTCGGAGAGCGCACGGGTCGCATTGACGACGAGCCCGGTGGTCGTCTCGTTGCCGGCGACCAGCAGGAGGCGGCAGAACATCAGGAGCTCGAGCTCCGTCAGGCGGCCCTCGTCGGTCTCGACGTGCACCAGCTCGCTCAGCAGATTGTCCTCCGGTTCGCGTCGCAGCGTCGCCAGGCGCATCGAGAAGTAGGCGTCGAACTCGCGGTTGACGTCGGTCAGCATGCTGTCGTCGCCGGTCAGCAGGATCGGTGCGACGTTCTGGATGATGGCGTCGGACCAGCGCTTGAAGGTCGTTTGGTCGCCGTCGGCGACGCCCAGCATGTGGGAGATCACCATCACCGGCAGCGGGTAGGCCAGGTCGAGGACGATGTCGGGCGCGGGCTTGGCGAGCATTGCGCCGTCCAGCTCGCGGCACCGCGCCGCGATCTCGTCGCGCTGCTGCTCGACCACGCGGAGCGTGAACGCCTTGGCGATCAGCCCGCGCAGCCGCGTGTGCACGGGTCGTCGAACAGCATGCTGGGTGGCAGGTCCTCGCCGGCCAACCGCCGCGTCCCGACCGCCGACGAGAACGTCTCGGGGTCGCGGAGCACGCGCACCACGTCGTTGTAGCGGGCAATCCCCCACAGATTTATCACGCCCAACGGGGCGACGGGCGCCTCGCGCCGCAGGTGGGCGTATAACGGGTAGGGGTCGTTGCCGACGGCGGGGTCGAGGAGCGAGAGGGGCGGATTCGACACGTGCCCCGTTCTGCACCAGCGATGGGGGGGGGACGAGGCAAACCAGTCGCTGCCCGCGCAAGCTGCGACCCCGCCGACACCAGCCGATCGTTAGATGACGGACCCCTCTCGCTGGATGGCGACCCAGGCCACAATGTTCCGACCGACCTTGATGGGCAGGACTCGCCACAACATGATGAACGGGGTGCCGTCCTTCTTGTAATTGATCGCCTTGCCTTCGAATCGGCCACCGGACTTCAGCGCGCTCGCAAGGCGTCCGATCACTTTCTTGTCCGTGCCTGGCCCCTGGAGGATCCGCGGGGTCTGCCCGAGAACCGCGACCGGGTCGTAGCCGGTCAACTTCTTGAACGCCTTGTTGGCGTAGATGATCTTCCCCGCCGGGGAAGCATCGGTCATCAAAATGGAGTCGAAACTGTTCTCTGCCAAGACCTGCAGGAGTGCCAGGCTCGCGTCTTTACCGGCGAGAAGGTTTTCGAACGAGGTCGCCATTGATCATCCCTCAATCAAGCGTAGTGCGGCTGTGAGCCGCGTACCCGGGGGAAAGGATGTTTCCGCAGTTGGCCCCGCCCAACCCTGCGGATCCCCGATGCTGGGGGCGTGTGTCAGTCGGGTGCGATGAAGCACCGGCCGCGGCCGCGCCTCGACGGTCCGTCGCTCGACTCGAGAGTCGATGCACCAGCGAGAATGAAATAGTTGCGGCGGTCGAACATTGATCGCAGCCACACCGATCCCTACGGGGACGGCTCCGCCAGAGCAAACGGACTAGCGGGCCGAATAGCGGCGTGCGCAGCCATGCATCACGTTCTGCGAAAACCCGTTCGTGGCTCCTGCTCTCCGGGCCCGCGCGCCTTGCCGGATGTCGCCAGGTGCTTCAGGTTGGCACTGTGTCGGAATCGCACCAGCACCGCCGCGCCCCGTCGTTCGAACGCCGCACCTCATCGAGCGACGAGCGACCGCGCCTCGTCTGCAGGGAATGCGGCTTCATCGAGTACGAGAACCCGAAAGTGATCGTCGGGTCGGTGGTGCAGGCCGATGACGCGATCCTCATGTGTCGCCGAGGCATCGAGCCCCGTGCGGGGTTCTGGACCCTCCCGGCCGGCTACCTCGAGCTCGGGGAAACGCCCGAAGAGGGCGCGATCCGCGAGGCCCGCGAGGAGGCTTGCGCGCGAATCGAGATCGATGCACTGCTGGCCGTTTTCGGCATCCCGCGCATCAGCCAGGTGCAACTCATCTTCCGGGCTCGCCTGGCGGCGCCCGGGATTGCAGCGGGTCCGGAGAGCCGGGAGGTCGGGCTGTTCACCTGGGACCGTATCCCGTGGGACGAGATCGCGTTCCCCAGCGTTCGCTGGGCACTAGACTACTTCGCCGAGACGCGCGGGCTCGCCGTATTCGCGGCGCAGCGGAACCCGCCCAGCCAGCGCGGCGACATGTGAGCAGGGCTACGCGATAGCCAGCACCTGCAGGGTCGCCTGGCTGCGCCACGCGCGCGGAGAGCTCACCACGGGCCAGATCAGGTTCCGCGCGGCACCGCAGAGCCGCTCCCCGAGATGCAGGACCGAGTCCAGGCGGCCGGCACCTTCGAGCTGTGCCATGACGAGTTGAAACACCGCCTCCTTGCCGGCTGCCAGCGCCGGAGCGGCGATGGCGACGTTGCCGGCGATGAGAAAGGTCGTGAGGTCGCCGAACGAAACCAGGATCGGTTTGGGCGAGGGCCGGAACGCCTTCAGTCGCTCCCCCGCCAGATGCCGTTCGACGTTTGCCGCCGCATGTGCGCCCATGTCGAGCGCGTGGTACGCCTGCTTCGCAAGCCGTACGGGGAACCCCGCGGCATCGCCGGCGACGAAGACGTCGCTATGGATGCGATGTTGCAACGTGGCGTCGACCTCTACCCACGCCTCGGCCGAGGGTGCCAACCCGCTGCGCACCAGCAGCGGCACCGGGACCGGGCCTCCGGTCCAGATCGTCGCATCCATGGGCAGCCGCGTGCCGTCGGCCAGCACGACCGCTCTGGACTCTACGGCCGTGACGCGAGCGCCGGTTGCGATCGCGACCCCGTGCTGGGCGCACAGTCGCTGGATGGCCCCGTCGACGGCCGCGGGGCCCTCGGGCAGGAGCCGCTCGCGGCTCTCGACGAGGGTCAGGTGCAGCGCGGAATGCTCGCGATATCGTCGGAGCATCTCGCCGAGCGCCTCGATGCCTTCCAGCCCACCCCCTACGATGACGACGTGCCTAGGCCGGGCTGTCGATGCGAGCTCCTCGAGGCGGCGACCGATCCGTGCGCACTGTGCGACATCCCGAAAGACGAGAGCGTGCTCGTGAACGCCCGGGATGCCGTACGTGGCGCTCTCGGCGCCGACGGCGACGATCAGCGCGTCGTAGTCGAGTGTGCCGCCGTCGGCGAGGTGCACGCGCCGGGCGTGCGGGTCGATCTGCTCGACGTGCGCGCGGCAAAAGCGGTGGCCCACGCGCTCGACCAGCGCTTGCCGGTCGAGACGCAACATCGCGGGCTGCTTGACCCCCGAGACCAGCTCGTGGACGTTCGGCAGGAACTCGAACCAGGCACCGGGGTCGACCACCGTGACGCCGAGGGTCCGGCGCAACGCTTGTGCGGCAGCGACACCGGCGAAGCCCGCTCCCACCACGACGACGCGCGGACCGTGTGCCTGTCTCATGGTGCCGCCCACTCTATCAGGCGGGGGGACCTGTGGCAGCCGCTTACGGGGTGCCCTTGGAACGCACGCGCCGCCGCGCGCGCCGACCTCTTCGATGCGCCGCGCGCGGGCGCATCCGGCGTTGCGCGAGATGAACGCAGACCAGGCTACGCGGCTAGTCCAAGCGCGTATGCGAAGATGTACAGGTTCATGAGCGTCAGAACGAGCGCGGGCAGAGCCTCGACCAATGGATCGCGCGCGCGGTAGCGCGTGACGAGGCCCAGGAGCATCAGGACGGTCAAGCCACCCGACGCGGCGATGACGAGGATCGGGGCGAAGTAGCCGAGCATCAGCCCGATCGCACCGAGCACCTCGAGGCTGCCGGTGAGTCGCCGAAATCGACTGAGTCCGAAACGCTCGAACTCCGCCACCATGGCATTGGAGACGAGGACACTCAGACCGTAGTACAAGAACAGCAGAATCGACAGGGCTTTGGATACTTGGTAGATCGCGTCCATGGGCTCGTTGGGTCGATCAGCTTTCCTGCATCACCGCAACGCAACTCGCCAGTGAGGTAGCGGATGCAATCGTTCTCGGTCTCGACCATGCTCCAACTCGCCGTTGGACTCGGGCTCCTAAACGTCTGGCTGGTGCGGGCGAAATCTTCGACGGCGTTTCGTGGAGGTTCGGCGCAGTCGCTGAGTGAAGAGTTCGCCGCCTACGGTCTTCCCCACTGGTTCTTCTTGTTGATCGGCGCTCTGAAGATCGGGTCGGCGGTGTTGCTGATCGTCGGCATCTGGGTCCCGGAGGTCGTTGCGCCGGCGGCAGCGACCGTCGCGGTACTGATGGTCGGGGCCCTGTCGATGCATGCGAAGGTCAAAGATCCGTTGATCAAGTCCCTGCCCGCGTTCCTGATGCTGTTGATGAGCGTGTCCATCCTACTGCTGCGGTGAGCCCTGGCTCGGTGGAGCCTGGCTAGCGATGCCCCAGCCCTGGGTGTCGGGGGCTCGTCCGTGCGTGTCACGCGACGGTCCCGACCGTCAGTCAGGGTTCGGAGATCGATTGGGCGATCGCATGTTGGCCCGTCGCTCGTCTGCTTCACGACCGAGCCGACGCAATTCGACCGTGGACAAGACGACGAACGCCAGGCATAGGCCGGAGACGAAGGTGCCGATCGCGAAGATCCAGTTGGTCGGCATCTCAATGCTCCCGAGGGCCGATCGATTGTCGCACGAAGGCTCCGAAGGACAGGATCGACGGCACCCATAGGCCGACGAACAACCCTTCGTCGCGCTGCCCTCCGAACCACAACCCGACTGAGAGGAGGAATGAGATGAATGCTGCGGCGAGGATGAAATAGTCGCTGCGTTTGAACATGAAAAGCCTCCCGTACATGGCTATGGGGACGGTTGCGCCAGAGCAAACGAACGAGCGGGCTGGCTGGCGTCGTGCGAAGCCGTGCATCACGTTCGAACGCTTCGCGGCGCAGCCGCGCGGTGTAGGTGGACGCCGTACCCTGGCGTTGGCGACGGCCGATGCTGGAACGGGGATGAGCGCCGCGCGCAGCGGGTGCGCGGCCGGCCGGCGTGGCGCGGAACTCGCTTGCATCGACTCCGGTCATGCCGTGTCCTTCATCGCGAAGGGGGTTCACGTGAACAAGATCCTGACCGATGCAGGAAGATAGGCGGAAGATAGGCGCTACAAACGCCCTTTTCGAGAGTGTTGACCGCGGGGCAAGGACACCACGGGCGTCACGACCGCGCTGGCCCGGCAGGTCCGCAAGCTGCCGGCCGAGCTGCGTCGCAGCCTGACGTGGGACCGCGGACACGAGATGGCGCACCACAAGGCATTCACGGTCGCCCCGGATGTCGCGGTCTACTTCTGCGACCCGCGCAGCCCGTGGCAACGCGGCACCAACGAGAACACCACTCGCCTGCTACGCCAGTACTTCCCCAAGCGCACTGACCTGTCCGGGCATGCCCAGGCTCACCTGAACCGGATCGCCCTGCGCCTGAACCGGCGCCCGCGCAAGACCTTGGGCTTCAGAACGCCGGCAGATACACTGGCGGCTGCGCTGCGATGACGGGTTGAATGCGCAGGCGTTATCGGACGTGGCGTCGCGGGCCCTCACTGGCTCCGGAAGGGTCGTCCACCGTACTTGCGCGACACGCAGGAGATCAGGAGAAGGCCGTGGCCATGGACATCAAGGTCACGTGCCATCCCCCCGCCCGCGCCGCCGCGAGCAGCTCCGGAGCCCCCTCCCTCGGATCTCCGTAGCGGTCCGAGAGAATGCCGAGCGTTCCGGACCCGAGATCGTCAGGCGTGAACGCCACTCCACGCGACAGGTACATAACCCGTCCTGGATGATCCATGAGTTCCGTGGTCGCGATTCCCTGAGACGTCCGAATACCGTCCCTGCTGGTGAACGTTGCCGATCGCTTCATATCAATCCTGGTTCCTCGAAGTTCGCTCCACCCGGGGCGCGCCTTCTTCCCTTTCGTCTCCAACTCGGTGGCCACACCCGGCAGCACGGTCGGTGCCGACGAGCGCCGTCACGGTCGCACGCGCTCCGATCGGCGCGCCATCAGCGCGCATCCGCGAGCCATCGACATCGTACGTCACCTCGTCGCAGCCTGATTCAGAAGCCGACGACACGGAGGCGCTGCCCGCGGGGCGGTGGGGTCTTCTCTCGCGCCTGACCTGGATCTCCGACTCTGGTCGAGGTCGCCAAGACGACTCAGTCCGACACTTACGCCCCGGCTGGGTCGGCGTCAAATGGCGCTGCACAGTCGCTCAGCCGCGCACCAACTCCGGCCCGGACACGAACGCGCCGCGAGCGTGCTGGCCTTCAAGGTGCTCGGCGGGTGGACGTGGAGACGTTCAACGACCGACGGGAGCCGCCGACCCGTGCCGAGTGTGACTTCGAGCGATGGGCCACGACGCCTCCCCGGAGCGTCCCTCGGCTAGCGCTTCGCGCTTCTCCACGTACTGCAACACCACACGCACGAGGGCGGAGTGGCTCCAGGTGAGCGGTGACACCGACAACGGGGCTGCGGTGATCGGGTGCACCTGCTCCGCCAGCACGCCCGAGGGCAGCGCGTTCCGCGCGCACCACTCGAGATGAGGCAGGACGCCGTGGAGCTCCGCAACCGTCTCCGCGCGCGCGATGAGATACTCCGCCAACCACAGCGTCGCGATGAACCACGGATTGCCGGGGACATCCTCCGGAACGTCCTCGGCCCGTTGATAGCGATCGCCCCGATATCTGGCGAGACCGCCGACAACGGTCCCGACGGACAGCTCCGTGCGCACGGCCTCCACGGTCTCCACGATCCGCGCATCGTTCAGCGGCAAGGCCCCGAGGGTCGCCAGCCCAAGCAGGCTGACGTCGATCACCTCGTCGAGGTGGTATCCTCCCTCCGTGCGGTACCCCGAGCGCGCGTACCGACGGAGCGTGGGGTGATAGAGATGCGTCTCGATGCCGAGCACCATCTGGCTCGCCGCCGTCTCGTACGTCTCAGCCCGAGCCGTGTCGTGAAAGAGGCGTGCGAACCGTGCGGCGCCACGAAGCCCCGCCACGACGGACGCCACCGTGTATGCGTGGACACCGTAGCGCTCCTCCCACAGGTCGTAGGAGGGCAGGGGCATGAGCGTCTCAGGATCGCGATGCGCCACCAGAAAGTCGGCTACCCTCAGGATGAGGGGCTCGTACAGGGGCCGTATGAACTCCACGTCCCGAGCGCACTCGTAGTTGATCCAGAGCGCCCACAGGATCAGCGCGGTCGAGTCTTCCTGGATGGGCAGAACCTGCTTTCCGTCCAGCAGCCACGGGTGCCAGTTGCTGGCCAGCGATCCATCCGGGTTGTAGTGCTGGAAGAGGTATCCGTCCTCCGAAAGCACCTTGTTGCAGAACTCGAAGAACGTCCGGCACAGCGCCGAGTATCCCGCCTGCTCCAGCGCGGCAGCGACGAACGCACCGTCACGACCCCACATGTAGGAGTAGGTGTCGCCACCGAACCGAATGATGTCCGAGTCGTTTGCCGCGATGATCGCGCCCCGATTGTCGATCTGGCTCCTGAGCACCAGGAGGCTCCGGTTGAAGACGTTGGTGACGACCTCTGGTAGGTCCGCGAAGGTTCTCGCTTCCTTGCTGACCCACGCGCGCCAGAAATCCGCCGTGCGCTCGACCAGCCCGGCCGGAGTCTTCTCGGCTACGATCCGGTTGAGCTGCGCCACTTCCTCGTAACGCGTGCCCGCGGCCAACCAGTAGGAGGCGACTGCCCGTCCACCGGGAGGGAGACGGAGGTGAACCCCGACGGTGGATTCCGCAAAGCCCCACGCGATCGGGCTCCCGCTGAGCTCGCCGTCCTCCGCGTCCTTCCACGATGGCTCCCGCCCGGGTGTCGCCCTGGCGCCGCAGGTGAACGCCTCGGTCACCGTGCCATCGGGATCGCTGCAGCCGACGAGAAAATACCGGTTGATCTTGTAGTGCACGATGCAGTGACTGCGCGGGTCGAAATACGCCGTGTCGCCGACCTCGTTCCCGTAGAGGCGGAAATCGTGACCGAAGAACAGGCGGACGTCTCGCGGCCTGCCCTCCAGATCGATGACCTCGACGAGCCTCACATAGACGTTCAAATTGACGTCGACCGCGTCCTGGCACCGCAGCTCCAGTCCCAGCGCCATGTTTCTGAGGCTCACCTGCGTGACGAGGGTGTCATCGCGGTATCGAAGGTCGATGTCCCAGTCCGGCCCCATCCAGGAGAATCGGCGGTCTGCCCAGATGCCGAAACGAAATTCGTGCCCGCCAGCATGGTTCTCCTGGCCAACCCACGGGAAGTAGACGTCCCGGATGCGGTAGTGGAGGTCGAAGTTGAGAAGCAGGTTGCCGTTGCCTACCGGGATGTCCTTGGGCATGGGTCCTTCCGGTTCTCAGGACGCGCTTACGCCACGGCCGGCCGCATGAGGCGAACGCACGAGGCGCGATGCGCCGAAGTGCGGGGTTCTCCGGGCCAGTGACTGATACAGCCCCGCGTAGCGCCTCGCCATCCTCCCGATGGAGAACCGCGCTGCGACGTTCGCACGGCACGTCCGGCGATCGATCTGGCCGACGAGCGCCACTGCCGCGACCATGCCGGCGCACGATGCGACGACGAAACCCGTCTCCCCGTCCGTCACGATCTCCGGGACGGCGCCTGCACCGAATGCGAGGACGGGCGTTCCGCACGCCATGGACTCGATGAGGACCATCCCGAAGGGCTCACCCCAACGGATCGGGAACAGCGTCGCCTTCGCATGACGATACCAGCGCTTCTTGGCCTCAGTGTCGACCTCGCCGATGTAGATGATCTGCCGGTCGCACGACAGGATCGGCTTCATCACTTCTTCGTAGTACGCATCGTCCGCGGGGTGGCGGCTCACATCGACCACGAGGTCGACGGACCGCTTCAGCTCCTCGAAGAACACTCTGTCGTCCATCTTGTCCTGGACGCACCCTGCGAGGATCAGCTTCGCGCCCGAGGCGCGTGCGACTTCAATGGCCGTATCCTGTCCCTTTACCCGCGTAATCCGGGCGATCGAGAACAGGTAACTGGCGGCATCGACCGCGTCCTCGAAAGGATACTCCGCAAGGTCGAGGCCGTGTGGGACGACCTTCGCGATCGCGAGGAGATCGGCGTACTGCCGCCGCTGGTAGTCGCTGATCGCCGTGAAGTGGACGGGGGGCGGCGCTAGCGTCGTCCGAATCCGGCGCGGGAGCCCGCTGTCGGATGCGGGGACGTGGAGGGTCATCACGATGGGCAGCGGAGGGTTGAAGGTGCCGTCGTCCACGTGCTCCAGCCATTCGTGCATGTGCACGACGTCGATGTCGCCCATTGCGGCTCGCCCGAGGACACTCGAGAGGTGGCGGGCGACCGTGGCCTGCCCGTCCGGCGTGTCCGCGCGGCAGTAGCCGCCCAGGCTCCTGGCGACCGTCGTGTGCGTGCGGCCGGCAACGATGGAATCGGCGGAGCATGCAACGATCGACTCATGACCGAGGGCGGTGAGGCCTTTGTGGATGTTCCCAACGACGGTTTCGATCGGACCGTATCCGAGATGGGGCGTGATCGGCTTGTTCAGCGTCGCGACGTGGAGAATCCTGAGCGGCCGATCGATTGCGGGCGACGCCAGCGAAGCACTCGCGGGGACTCGTTCCCCCAGGACGTCGGAAGCGATCACGATGCCGGCCGTGACGCGCGCGCGGCCGCCTCGCGCTGCCCCTCGTGCAGCGCGGCCCAGAAGCGCGCGCGCGCGAGGGCATGTCTCTCCCCGTCCGTCATGTCGAGCGGCCGCCCACCGCCGGGAGCCCGCCGACGCCGGAGCCAGCGCCCGACCGCCCTCAGCATCCGTAAACGGCGTCCCATCAGTTCACCCACGGGAAGACGGTCTTTCGTCCGGCTGCGTTCGCCTCGGCGCGACACGCGCTGCCCTCAGTTGGCAAGGGAGGGTACCCGCTCTCTCCGCACCACCATCTGCAGCGAACTCGCCAAGCGCCGGCTCGCCAGGGGGGCCGACGGGACGGCGACGGATGGCGATCCGGATGAGTCGAACAGCGATCGGTCGCGAGCGACCCAGCGTCGGATCAGCAGCGAGCCGCGATCCCCCCGCCGCAGGAGCCTGCCGTTGAGGTGTCGGCGCGGGATCCAGACGCGCTTGCCTCCGATCGCGCAGAACAGGGCTGGCTCGGTAGCCCGGATCACCCTGACGTTGGCGAACGCCACGAGATCATCGGCGTGGTCCTCGGGCATGGCATGAATCTCCTTCCGGAGTCCGCGCCAGGCACACGTGCTTGGAAACGACGCGTCTAGCCGAGATCGCGCTGCGGGCTATGAACGGGCTCGCAGTGAAGCGTACAGGAGACACGCTGGGCACGCAAGCTGCCAGGAAGACGACGAGCGGCTGAGCAACCGTTGCATCATGCCAACCGTCGGAGCCACGAACAGTGCACGTCCCACCCTTTTGCATTAGCAAGCTTGTGTGACACTCCGGCGCGGATGCCTGCCCGGGGCCGCCTTACAGCGCGTCGCAGGTCCCGGGCGCCTCCGCGTTCTTCGCAACGAAGACGCCCTTGACGGGATTGTCCTTCTTGAGGACGCCGGCCGCACCGGGGAACGCCGCACAGACCGCCGTGGAGCCGCCCGGGAACACCACCGCGACGGCGATCCCCTGCTGCGGCATCGCGCCGAGCAGGGCGTAGCCGAGGCCCGCTCCCTTGGCCATTACCGCGAGCTTGCCCCTGGCGAGCGTCGCCGCGGTGACCGGGCCGTTCGCGCCCGTCTTGTCGGCGTATCTGAAGCCCTTCTTGGTCCTGGACCACCCGCTCGCCGTCATCGGCCACGTATCGCGCTCGTTGGTGCGCATGCCGAACAGCCGCATCTCTGCCCCGCCCACCAGCGGGTCGAGGCCGATGATGCCGGGCGCCAGATCCCTGGTGACGAACACGCCGGTCCGCTTCCTCGGGTTCGCCTTGTCCTTCAGCGCGAGCGTCTTCCCGGCCACCGCATGCGTGGCAATGTCGGGCAGCGTCGTCGTGCTGGTGGTCGACGGCCCGCCGGCGGTCGTCGTGGTCGTCGTGCTGCTCGCGACGACGTTCGGGATACTCCAGGGCGTTCCCGAGCCCGTCGGCGTCCGGGATCGTCAACGAGGCGCCCGCGACGGGCTGGTGGTCGGCATCCTGGATCTGGATGGCGTCCAGGGTGAACGTGTCCTCGAAGGCGGCGAGGGCCTCGGCATCCCAACCGGCGAGGCCGGCGGGCGCGACGATGCCCACGTCGGCACGAAGATCGAGCAGGAAGGTGCCGCCTTCGGGATGCCACGCCGTCGCGTCGCTCGGATCAGACGTGATCGGCACCGCGATCGGCGGACAGAAGGTGCCGATGCACTGGACGTCGTACTGCCTGTCCGTAGTGAGCGTTGCGCGGCCGATGGCCACGGCCTGAATGTCCGGATCAGACTGCGTCGTGGAGGCGGTGCCGTGTAGTGCGAAGTTGAACACGGCGAATCCAACCGGCGGCAGAACACTGCCGGTCACTCCGAACGCCTCGATCGCGGTGGCTGCGTACACGAGCTGACCGACCCCGAAGCCAGCCGCGCCGTCGTGACGAATCAGGTGGGCCCTGCTCCGCAGCGTGAGCCCGCGGCCGTTCAGCTCGGCGCTGCTCAGGAACTGCCCACACAGAAAGTCGGGCGTGGAGAGCGGCGGGCACGCGGCCCCCCCATTGAGCGTCGCCGGGGGCACGGTCTTCGTCGTGGGAAGATAGCGGCTATGAACGGCCCGTTCGTGAATGTCAACACAAAGTAGAAATGTCCGCCTTTGCCCCAAGTAGAGATGTCCGGTTTCACTCCGTGGGGGAGGCCGGGACACGCAGGGGCCGGCCCGCGCGCAGCCGCTGCTTCTCGCGCCCGCTGAGCTTGGGATTGGCGAGCCGCGCCTGGTCGCGCTCGCGCTGCTGCGCCGCGATCCAGGTCAAGGCGCCGGCGAGATGCGGGTACGCGACGAGGGCTCCCGGAGCGATCTGCGCGTGATCTTTCGGGAAGAGGCGGGCCGCCAGCGGACGCCCCTGGGCGTGCAACGTGACGGTGCCGTCCTCCGCCTCGCGGACGTCCACGGTGGCCCCACGCAGGCGGGAGGTCGCGCTTGTAGTGCACGGTGAGCTGGCGGCTGATCCGGCGCGTTGTCTGCAACGTGAAGACCTGGTCGAGGTCGTCCTCCGGGCGCAGCGGCCGATGCGCGTCGTAGGCGACGGCGGGCGGCTTGGCGAAGCGGCGATTGTAGTCGGCCATGAACGCGGGGAGGAACGGCGTGGCCGCGACGGAATCGTTGAGCCCCCGCAGCCGCAGCTCCTTCACGAGCCGGTCCTGCAAGGTGCCATTGGCCCGTTCGACGCGCCCCTTGGCTTCCGGGCTGTTGGCGCACAGCAGGTCGATGTTGAGGGCCCGACACGCCCGGCCGAACTGCGACAGCCCGAGCCCGCCCTGGGCGCGGTCGCGCGCGTGGACGTGGAAGACGCTCAGCCGGTCGCTATAGAAGGCCATTGGCTTCCCGTGTCGTTCGAGGTAGTGGCGCGTCGCACGGAAGTAGTCGAACGTCGACTCGACCTCGGCGAAGCACAGCTCCATCAGCCGGCTGGTGGCGTCGTCCACGTACACGAGCAGCGTGCGGGCCGGCCCGCGGTCTTCGAACCAGGCGTGCTCCGAGCCGTCGATCTGGACGAGCTCGCCGGGACACGCGCGGCGCGGCCGCGGCGGGTAGCTGCGGCGGGCGCGCTGGGCGCGGGGCAGCCAGAGCCCGGCGGCGATGAGCCAGCCGCGCAGCGTCTCGACCGACAGGACGAGGCCGTGGTCCTCGGTGAGCTTCTGGTGCGCGAAGGTCGGCCCGAAGTCGGCGTAGCGCGCGCGGACCAGGCGCAGTGCCCGGTCGCGGACGCGCGCGGGCAGCCGCCGATTGCTCGAGCGACCCCGCCGGCGCGAGGCCAGCGCCGCGGCGCCGTCGTCCTGGAAGGCACGATAGAGCCGCCGCACCTGGCGCGTGCTCAGCGCGAGCAACGCGGCCGCCCGGCGCTGCGTCAGCCGCCGCTCGGCCAGCCGGGTCAGGATCTGCAAGCGGTCCAGTTCCCCCATGGTCAGCCCCACGGTCGTCGCCATGGCACCACCACTGTGGGGTCCAGGCGGACATCTCTACTTTGGGGAAAGCGGACATTTGCACTTGGGGCCTACAGTGAAAGTTCACCGAAAAGGCGTTATCAGACGTGGCGTCGCGGACCCTCACTGGCTCCGGAAGGAGCGTCGCTCTTCATCGACCCGGTCGGCCGCCTGGGCGCGCCGTTCCCGCTCGTCGAGCGGCCGGGCCTCGTGCAGCCGTACACCTACGCGTACGGTCCGTACGTCTACTATCCGTCCCTCGCGCCGCCGATGCCCCCGCCGTCCACCGCCGGCACCGGCCCGTACGGCGACCTCACCAACCCGGCGTACTACGGGCGGAACCCGTACGCCGAGGGCTATCGGGATCCGCCGCCGCAGGCGTACACCTTCGAGTGACGGACACTGCCGATTCCTCGTCATCCTTGCGGTGACGACGATCGCCGGCACTCGAGCCGCACGGAGAACCGGCTGGCCGGCTCCCAGTGATGCCGGCCGCGCACGGGCGGGCCGTCGCCGATCGGCGCCACCGTACAGGCGCGCGCGAGGGCGCGCAGGAAGATCGCGCCCAGCTCCACCGTCACCTCGGAGAGCGGGCAGTGGTGCTGATCCAATCCGAACGGCGAAAACCGATCTCCGGACGGATCGCACTCCAGGAAGCGTTCGGGATCGAAACGCAGCGCATCGGGGAAGGCGTCCGCCGAGTTGTGCGCCTCCCAGAGGCACACTCGCACGATCGTCCCCTGCGGGATCAGATAGCCGTCGAAGACGATGTCGCGCGTCGCGAGCCGCATGAGGCGCTCGCTCTGGTCGGTGCGCAAGGTCTCCTGCACGAAGGCGCCGGCGAGCGACCGCCCCGCCACGGGCGGCCCCGCGTCTTCGCGCGCGATGCGCTCGAGCAAATCGGGACGGTCCGCGGCATGCTTCGTCAACCAGCGGAAGAACGAGTACATGTCGTAGCGACCCGTCTCGACCATGTAGACGAGGTTGCCGAGCGCGGTCGCGTCGAGGACGCCTTCGGCGTGCATCTCGCCGGCGACGCTGCGCGGGGACAGGCCCGCGGGGCCCCCGGGCGGCCCGGCGATCTCCGCGAGCAGGAGGTCGCGGATTCCGGTGAAGGCCTCCCGCTGCGCGGGACCGACGACCCAGCTGCAGCCGTCCGGCCCGAGCGCGTGGTAGCCACGCATGAGCCGCTCGAACGGCGCCGACCCGAAGTCCGCGCCGAAGAACGTCTGGACGAGCATGCCGGTCGCGATGGCGCGGAGGGCGGCGACGTACGCTTCGGGCGCGTGGCCGTTCCTCGGCTGGTCGGCCGCGTAGCCGGCGAGCCCAGCCGCGGCGATCGCCTCGAGGCGGGGGCGGCAGGCCGCCAGATGGACGGGTTTGATCGCGCGCACGAGTTCCCTGCGGTAGCGCCGGTGCGTGTCGCCCGTCATCTGGCGCATGAGCCCGTGCGGGAAGAGCGCTCCGGCGTCTATGGTCAAGGGCTGGAGCGCCGACCCGTGCTCACGCAGCAGGCGGCGGCCGAGCGGAAGGCCGACGACGCACACGCACAGGCGCTTCCACACCGTAGCCTTGAAGACCGGCCCGAGCGCCGCGTGCCGCTCGAGCAGGAAGCACCGGTCCGCCGGCTCGAGCCGTTCGATGGGCGCCAGGTCTCCCGGCGGCAGCGGGTGCCGCGACACCCACCCCCGCACCACGGCGTACGCGAGCGCCGGGTGCGGCACGGTGTCGTTCAGGAATCGTGCGAAGCGGGCGCGCATCGGCGGATGTGCTCGCGGGCAACGGCTACCTCCGGGCGCAGCGTCGTGCAACCGATCCTCCTTCCGCAGCCAGTGAGAACCCGCGACGCCACGTCTGATAACGCCTTTTCGGTCACCCATGAAGACGGGCTGTCCAGGTGTGGGGGGAGTTCGCTCCGGTCATCACCTCCTTCGGTGCTTCGCTGGTCCCGTCGATCGTCGACGCTCTCCATTCACCCATGCGGGGTCGCGAGCGCCCCATGTTTCGCTGCGGGGAGGCAGGCCCCAGACAACTTTCCGGGTTCGTTCGTGGCCCATTGACCGAACCGGGGTCACTGCCTCACGCGTGAGCGTGCGAGGACGGAAGGTCGTGGTGGGAGCATGCGGGGTCTACGCGCGGCGGCGGGCGGCGGCCTTGCGGCGATAGAGCGCGACCCGCTTGCGCTCGAAGGGGCCGTGTTCCACCGCAAGCTGGGTGACGTCGAACTCGGTCTCGTGCCGGAGCATCGCGACCATGATGCGACAGAGGCGATGGGCGACGGCGACCACCGCCAGCTTGTAGCCCCGCCGCGCGCACAGCGCCGCGAAGTAGGGATGGAGCGGGTGAGTGGGCCGGCTGGCGTGGTGGGCCGCCTGGCAGAGCATCGCGCGTAGCTCCGGCGCGCCCTTCTTGGTGATGCGCCCGTGGGCGTCCCGGTCGCCCGACTGGTAGGTGGCGGGCACCAGGCCGGCGTAGCTGGCCGCGTGCTTCACGTCGGGGAAGCGACGGACATCCGCGAACACCGCGAGCGCGGTGGCCGCGACGACGGAGCCGACGCCAGGGATGGTCTGCAGCCGGCGCATCGGCGTCGCAAAGCTCGCCTGCTGGAGCGCCGCGAGCATCGCGTCGAGGGCCGCGACCTGCTCGCGGGCGCAGCGCCACAGGGCGCGGTGCTGCGCGACGTAGGTCGCGAGGTCGTCGTGGCCAGCGACGGCCACGAGCACCTTGGCCCACCCGATCTCGGTGCCGAGGCTGCGGCTCAACGCCCCGAGCCCCGCAGCGCGGAGCAACGCCTTCACGG
This sequence comes from uncultured delta proteobacterium, assembly GCA_963851365.1. Taxonomy (GTDB): domain Bacteria; phylum Desulfobacterota; class Binatia; order DP-6; family DP-6; genus CAVQLX01. Next base: position 31,690 of record CAWKPA010000013.1, read on the forward strand.
CCGTCACTTCCGCGGTCTGCAGACGCACGAAGTGGCGCCGGCGGGCCAGGGTCGCTCGCAGCCGTAACACCGCAGCGTTGGGCACGTGGACGATCGCCCGATAGATCCCCCGCCGAATGCCCTCGCAGAGTTCCGCGGCGTCCCGCCGGTCGCTCTTCTGCGTCGGCCGGTGCGCCTTGAGGCGGACCTCATGAGCGTCCACGACCACGGGGCGAAGCTCGAGCGCGGCGAGCTGCCGCGCCACGAAGAACGCGACCGTCCCGGTTTCCAACGCCACGGGCGTGCCCGCGGGGAGCTGATGATGCGCCCGCCACGCCGCGAACGCGGCGCGTGTGGTGGGGATCTCGCCCTGCGCAACGCGGCACCCCGCCGCGTCCTGGATCACAAAGGCGCTCTGCCGGCTGTGCACGTCCAGACCTACGTAGTACGATTCCATCGGGCTGTCCCTCCTCGTCTGCAGTGGGGCTCCGTGCTCGGATGACCCCGTGGTGTGCCGCGAACCTAGCGATCGCGGCGGCGGGGAGGACAGCCCGTCTTCATCGATACAACACTCGCGAAAGGGGCGTTTGTAGCGCCTATCTTCAGCGCTGGCGACGGACGCCGTGCAGCTCGGGTTGAACGCCGCCGCCATCGCCTCACGCATGGGCGTCGGGATCGAGATCGACTACGAAGAGGCGCAGAACCCCGACCTCGCAGGGCTCGATGCCTTCGTCGCCGCATACCGATCGGTGCATCCCTACGATGCGACCGGCACGCATCCGGCGGCGCGTCTGACGATCGACCTCGCCGCGGGGGGCCGCTACCTCCAAGGCCTCAACCGGCACGCGACACTGCATTGGCTCGACAATGCGAGCCCCGTCCTCGACTACGCCAACGCGATGGTTGCTCGTTCCTCGGGCACCCCGACCACGTGGCAGGAACACGTCGACGGGAAGTCGCAATACGATCCGCCGATTCCTCCCAAAGCCCCCCACCGCTTCTCCGGGAGCCTCCATCTCAAGGGCGACCTCGACAACTGCACCGACTTCTCCGGTTCCGAGCAGTACCAGTATGCGGACTACGTCACGTCGGTTGCGCCCAACGGTGCCGGGACGACGAGCGGGATGTTGGGATTCATGTTCTGGGCCGCCGAGTTCCCCTCAGCGCGCAGACACTACGTCGGCACCGTGCCGCCCAACAGTTGCGAAGGTGGCATGGGGGTCGCGGCTGACGTGCTCGACATCCCGGTTCCGATGCCAGCGCTGCGACAGAACTGAGGTCGTGCGTCCCGACACGGGCGGGATGCACCGACGACGAGCTAGCGGCCTGCCCGCTCGGCTTCGGTCGCGCAGTCGATGCAGGTCGTGATCTCGGGCAGCGCCGCGAGGCGCACCGGGGCGATGGGCTGGTCGCACGTGGCGCAGCTCCCGTAGACGCCTGCGTCGATGCGAGCGACTGCCGCACGCAGGCGTTCGACGTGAGCGCGCGTTTCGGTGTCCAGGGCATCGAGCACCTCGTCGTTCTCGCGGATGACAGCATCCTCGACCCAGTCACCCTCGAGCGGCGTGCGTTCCCGACGCAGGTTCCCTTCGATCTTTGCGCTGCGCCGCAAGAGCCCGGCCATGTCGGCCATGAGTTGCCGGCGCACTGCCACGAACTCCATGAGATGCCCCTCTCCTTCGCGAGCGGCGAGGCCTCTCGAGAGAAGCAGGTCGCCTCGCACTTCGGAGACCCTACCATGCAACCTTCGCTCTTGCCGAACAGTGGGCTGTCGTTTCTAGTATGATGGGGCGCTGCATGAGAGAACATGGAGACCGGGCAGAAGGCATGGCGTGCGCCGGGTCCCAGCCCTCCTCTGTCTGCTGACCCTTCTCGCCGCGCCGACGTGGGCAACGGAGCGTCCGCCGGGGCCCCGCACTTCCTCTTCGGTCCTCCGGGAGCCGGTGGCCTCGATCTCGTGGCGCTGAACCTCCAGCGCGGCCGCGACCACGGTCTCGCCGACTTCGCCACGGTCCGCACCGACTACGGCTTGCCGCCTTCCGCGCGCTTCTCCGACATCACCAGCGACACTGCGGTCGCCGCCCAGCTCGAAACGCTCCACGGAACCATCGACGACATCGACGCCTTCGCCGGCATGCTCGCCGAGATACACGTCGATGACGCCATGGTCGGCAAGACGATGATAGCCATCCTGGTCGACCAGTTCACGCGCCTGCGTGCGGGCGACCGCTTCTAGTACACGCGCGTCCCACGCGGCGCCGAACTGCACCGCGTCGAACGCACCCGCTTCGTGGACGTGATCCGTCGCAACACACCGATCCGCGGCCTGCAGCGGAATGTGCTCTTCGTCGACCGAAGGTCGTGACCACCGTGCGCGCTACGGCGTCCCCGGACAGCGCGACGCTTGCGGCGCCTTCCTCGCGAGAAGTTTCTTTTCGACCTTGTGCGCGCCCTGCCCTCCAAACTCGAGACAGTGACGGACGGCGCCGTGGCGAAGCTCGATCCACACGGGCCGCGGGTCGATCGCGAGCTGGATGCCGAGCTCGTCGGCGTTGGCCACGATCTTGAGCGCCTTACCGGTCTTGATCTGGACCGTCGCGACCACGGGCCCCTTGCGGTACTTGCAGCCTCGCTCGGGCTTCTTCGCATTGATTGGTTTCCAGAGCGCCGCATCGAGCGAGAACGACGTGACCGGCGCGCCGGCGGCTTGAATCCGCAGCTCGCCGTCGGTCTCGCAGGGCTGGGCTGCCGTGATGCCCGCGTCTTTCACCAGCATCTGCAGCCGCTGAGCGCCGGACTTCTTTTGCTTCACCAGCAGCTTCCTCCCTGGTAGCAGCCGTCCGGTGCCGGCGATCGTGGTCGACGTCGTCGTGCTCGGGACGGTCGTCGACGAGGACGTCACCGTACTCGTGGTGGTCGTGGTGGTCGGCGCCATCGACGTCGTCGTCGTGGACGCGACGATCGTGGTGGTCGTGATCACGGTCGACGACGTGCTCGTCGTGGTGGTCGAGGTAGTCGTGCAGATCGCGGCGTTGTGGCGGAACGACTCGAACTCGAGGGCGCCCGACGCGACGAGCGAGGCCTCGCCCCAGATGATCCGCGGTGTCGGGGCGAACGCGTCCCCAGAGGTGAACAGCACCCCGGTGAGAGTCGGCGCGCCGTCGTAGAACACGGTCACGAGACTCCCGTCCACGGTGCCGTCGACGACGATCCGATACGTGTGGGGCGCGTCGTCCGTATCCACCGTGGCGCTCGCGCCGCGGGCATCGTTCGCCGCCAGCAGGAAGATCTCGTCCCGGTCGATGAACAGCGCGTTGCCGACGATCGGCTGGGTGGACCACCCCACGAACCCGGTCGCGCGGGCGGGAGTGGCGCTCGAGCCCTCGACGAATCGCGCCCGCGTCTCGATGACGAGCTGATCGGGGATCGAGACGACGGGGGCCACTTGGCCGTAGTAGACGTTCTCCCCGTTCTCCGACGTGGAGATCGCGAGCACACCGGCGCCGAGCACGGGGTCTTCCGGCTCGGCCGTGTCGGTCAGGGTCCAGGCGGGGCATACCTGGTCCGGCGTGCTGCCCGATGCGCCGCGCCACTCGGCGGAAAAGGCCGGCTCGATGCGCAACACGCGGTCGTTACCGAACTCCGAGACGTAGAGCGCACCGTCCGGGCCGAAGGTCATCCCCCGCACGTCCTGGAACCCCGTGCCGATCGTCGTCTGCGTTCCGAGAGCATCGACACGTACGAGCGACCCCGCGGTGCGATCGATCGCGTAGAGCGCGGAACCGAATCCGCCGCCGCGCGCAACCGCGATCGCGGGTCCGCCGCCCAGACCCGTCGCGTAGCTCGCGTCGAGCAGCGCCCCGGCGGCATCGTACTGCGCGACAGTGCCATCCGTCTTCGACACGAAGATGCGGTCCTGCGCATCCACGGCGAGAAAGAGCGCGCCGACGCCCGCGATGGCGATGAGCGGTGTCGGCGCGCCGGCCCCCGTCACGACCAGCACTTGTCCGGAGCCGTTGGTGCGGAGATCGCTCATGAGCACGCGACCCGTTCCGTCGACGACCAGCGAGGTCGGGTTGTCGTAATCGGTCGTCGGCCCGTCGATGGGCTCGACCGACTCGTCCGGCCGGATCGCGACGAGTTGCCCCTGGCTCCGCCCCGCGTTGACGCCACCGACGATCACGGAGCCCGGGGCGCCTTCCGACGCCGTGCCGGCGGCATCGAAGAGGACCGCGTCCGGGTCGTCGATCGCCGCGGCGCCGTACTCGGTCACGCCGGCGCCACCCGCCCCGACGCGGTGAATCCGCACCGCGTCGGCATTGGTACCCCCAGACCCGTCGTTGTCTCGTCCCACGTAGAGGATACCGGTCGCCGCGTCGAACGACAGCGAGACTGGATCGGGCACCGACGCGTAGATCGCGACCTCGAAGCCCGGAACGGAAGGCTGCGCCAACGCGGCAGGCACCAGCGCCACCACGGCGAACACAGCAGGGAGGAACGACATCGATCTGCGGCGACCCATGCGAACCAGACAACCACAGGCGCAGTCGATGGGGCAAGGCCGCTCTCATGCCTGTTGCCAGGCGCCGGCTCGACGCGATACGCCTGCATACGTCTCGGTGGTCGGAACGTGAGCCCCCAATCATGGCGCGGATGGAGCGGCTGAGCACGCGCCCTTGAGCGACGCGCGGCACGACACGATCACGAACGGGCTCGCCGATCGCGGATTCGTGATCGTCGCCGGCTTCCTCGACCGCGAGTCCGTGACCGCGCTCCGCGGCGAGGTCATGCGCCGGCGCGCCGCGGGCGAATTCCATGCCGCGCGCGTCGGACGTGCCGGCCCCACTGAAGGCGACGCGTCCCTTCGCGGCGACTCGATCTATTGGCTCAGCGACCGGACGTCGACCGCTCCCGAGTGCGCCCGGTTCGCGCACCTCGAAGCGCTGTGCGTCGCGCTGAACGGCGCCCTCTTCCTCGGCATCTCGGAGTTCGAGGCGCACTACGCCTGCTATCCGCCCGGGGCGGGCTACGTGCGCCACGTCGATCGCTTCCGCGACGATGCCGCGCGCGTGATCTCGCTGGTGCTCTACCTGAACGACGACCGGCGTGACGCCGACGGTGGAGCGCTCCGCATCTACGCGACGCACGACGCGACCACACCGACCTGGGAGCAACTCCCCAACGGCGGAACCCTGGTCGCGATGCGGAGCGACACGATCGCGCACGAGGTGCTCCCTGCGATCAGCGACCGCTGGAGCATCGCCGCCTGGCTGAAGCACCGCCCGAGGGCCGGCGACCGCCGCGCTCAGTGAGCCTTCTGGAAGGTTCCGAACATCCGATCGCAGACCGAGAGCATCACCGAGACGTTACGCGGCTCCCGACTCGCGTGGTGGATGTCGTGCTCGCGCGACGTCGCGAAGAACCAGTCGTAGACGGGCAAGCGATAGCCGCAGCGGCTCCGGACCCCAGTTCGCTACACGGCGAACCTGAAGTGGACGATGTCGCCGTCCTGCACCACGTAGTCCTTGCCCTCGAGGCGGAGCTTCCCGGCCTCGCGCACTTCGCCTCGCTCGGGTACTGGACGAAGTCTTCGTCCGCCATCACCTCGGCGCGGATGAATCCACGCTCGATGTCGCTGTGGACGTGGCCGCCCAGGTAGGTGGCCGTCAGATCGACAGATTCAGCGGCGTCGTTATCTTGTCGTGACGCGATCGGCATCGGCGACATGGAACAGCACCGCTTCCCTCGGCTTCGATCGCTTCAACCGCCGCGGTCAGTACTCGATCTCGAGCCTCGGCCGAAGCGAAGGATCGCTCGCCTCGCGGGAGTGGTAGCGGACGCGCCCGCCCAGCGTCTCTGGCTCGAGCCGGATCACCCACGCGCCCGCGCCGCGCTGCACGTCGGCCGTCACGTCGAAGCTCACCGTGTCCCCGGGAGCCAGCGCGTTTGTGTGCGGCGCGGTCCCGGTCGCCACCGCCGCATGGCTTCCACCCTGCCATGAGGACGCGCAGTCGATGCGCGAGTTCGCGATGTTCGTGTCGGATGCGCAGGCGAACGTAACACCGGCGCCGCTGCCCCGCGTCCGAGGGGCCACCTTCCGCCTGTTGCCCTCGACGAAGTCCTCGAGAAGCGCATACGCCCCAACGAATCTCCCTCCGGAGCCCCAGTCGCGGCGGTTACGTGTCACGGTGAGGATTAGTCGCGCTCCGGTCACGGCGGTGCCCTCGACGCCAGCCAGATCGAACCCGATCATTGTCCGTCTCAGGTCTGAACCGTTGACCGACTGCGCCCCCCGCACCTCCAGCCAGGGGTTGGCGCCCCAATTCTCGTGAGGCCGCCGGATTCCGAGGAACGCGTCCTTCTCGCTCGCCAGGCTGCAGGCCTGGCGCTGGCAGACCGCCGAGCAGCAGTCGCCGCCGACGGTGTTCCCATCGTCGCAGGTCTCTCGACCGAGGATGCGGCCATCACCGCAGATCGCCGCGCAGGCCGATGGCTGGCCCAAGCAGGCGTAGCCGGGCTCGATGGCGCACTGGGCCGAGCAGCCATCACCGCCGACGGTATTGCTGTCGTCGCAGGTCTCCGTGCCGCCGATCTGGCCGTCGCCGCAGACCCGTGTGCAGAGGGACGGCTCTCCGGCGCATGTGTAGCCCGGCTCAGCGGCACACGGGGCCGAGCAGCCGTCGCCGCCAACAGTGTTGCTGTCGTCGCAGGTCTCGGCGCCGACGATCAACCCGTCGCCGCAGACCAGGCCGCAAATGGACGGCTCGCCGGTGCAGGCGTGCCCCCGCTCGATGGCGCACACGTCCGAGCAACCATCGCCATTCATTCTCTTTCCGTCGTCGCACTCCTCTACTCCGGCGGCGCGTCGACCATCCCCACACCCCACTTGCGTCGCCCACATGTAGGCGTAGGCGTCGGCGGAGCCGAGGAGCTTGTCCATGTAGTACTCGCCAATGCCTACCAGCTCGAGGTCGGCCACGAGGTCCGGCAAGAGCCCGACGTACGCGAGCCCGTCGACGTTGAAGTCGAACGTCTTCAGCCCCGTCTGCTGCGGTCGAAGGTCCCGAACCCGCCGATCGTGAAGGGATAGGCGAGGCGCTTGTTCTCGGCCAGCTCGAGCGTCCGCTGGAAGTCGTTGTCGAAGCAGGCATCGTCGCCGAAGCGAGGGGTGAGGTGTCCGGCGCCGCCGTTGAAGTCGGTACCGATGGCCACCGGTCCGCCCATCACGTCGATCGCGTACTGGACATTCTGCGCCCACGCCTTCGAGGACCGGCTGCAAGTCATATTGACCGGGTCTCCATGAAACGGCGGGGTACCCGGAGGACGCAGACCCAACAAAGGTGACCATCCATACTGTTGGCCTACGAGTGCTGCGAAGGGTGACAGAACGTCCGAACCCGGACGTTGGCGGCCCTGGCCCGCCCTGTCTCCCCAGCGAGAAGATAGGCGCTACAAACGCCCCTTTCGCGAGTGTTGTATCGATGAAGACGGGCTGTCCTCCCCGCCGCCGCGATCGCTAGGTTCGCGGCACACCACGGGGTCATCCGAGCACGGAGCCCCACTGCAGACGAGGAGGGACAGCCCGATGGAATCGTACTACGTAGGTCTGGACGTGCACAGCCGGCAGAGCGCCTTTGTGATCCAGGACGCGGCGGGGTGCCGCGTTGCGCAGGGCGAGATCCCCACCACACGCGCCGCGTTCGCGGCGTGGCGGGCGCATCATCAGCTCCCCGCGGGCACGCCCGTGGCGTTGGAAACCGGGACGGTCGCGTTCTTCGTGGCGCGGCAGCTCGCCGCGCTCGAGCTTCGCCCCGTGGTCGTGGACGCTCATGAGGTCCGCCTCAAGGCGCACCGGCCGACGCAGAAGAGCGACCGGCGGGACGCCGCGGAACTCTGCGAGGGCATTCGGCGGGGGATCTATCGGGCGATCGTCCACGTGCCCAACGCTGCGGTGTTACGGCTGCGAGCGACCCTGGCCCGCCGGCGCCACTTCGTGCGTCTGCAGACCGCGGAAGTGACGGCCGTGAAGGCGTTGCTCCGCGCTGCGGGGCTCGGGGCGTTGAGCCGCAGCCTCGGCACCGAGATCGGGTGGGCCAAGGTGCTCGTGGCCGTCGCTGGCCACGACGACCTCGCGACCTACGTCGCGCAGCACCGCGCCCTGTGGCGCTGCGCCCGCGAGCAGGTCGCGGCCCTCGACGCGATGCTCGCGGCGCTCCAGCAGGCGAGCTTTGCGACGCCGATGCGCCGGCTGCAGACCATCCCTGGCGTCGGCTCCGTCGTCGCGGCCACCGCGCTCGCGGTGTTCGCGGATGTCCGTCGCTTCCCCGACGTGAAGCACGCGGCCAGCTACGCCGGCCTGGTGCCCGCCACCTACCAGTCGGGCGACCGGGACGCCCACGGGCGCATCACCAAGAAGGGCGCGCCGGAGCTACGCGCGATGCTCTGCCAGGCGGCCCACCACGCCAGCCGGCCCACTCACCCGCTCCATCCCTACTTCGCGGCGCTGTGCGCGCGGCGGGGCTACAAGCTGGCGGTGGTCGCCGTCGCCCATCGCCTCTGTCGCATCATGGTCGCGATGCTCCGGCACGAGACCGAGTTCGACGTCACCCAGCTTGCGGTGGAACACGGCCCCTTCGAGCGCAAGCGGGTCGCGCTCTATCGCCGCAAGGCCGCCGCCCGCCGCCGCGCGTAGACCCCGCATGCTCCCACCACGACCTTCCGTCCTCGCACGCTCACGCGTGAGGCAGTGACCCCGGTTCGGTCAATGGGCCACGAACGAACCCGGAAAGTTGTCTGGGGCCTGCCTCCCCGCAGCGAAACATGGGGCGCTCGCGACCCCGCATGGGTGAATGGAGAGCGTCGACGATCGACGGGACCAGCGAAGCACCGAAGGAGGTGATGACCGGAGCGAACTCCCCCCACACCTGGACAGCCCGTCTTCATGGGTGACCGAAAAGGCGTTATCAGACGTGGCGTTGTAGGCCCCAAGTGCAAATGTCCGCTTTCCCCAAAGTAGAGATGTCCGCCTGGACCCCACAGTGGTGGTGCCATGGCGACGACCGTGGGGCTGACCATGGGGGAACTGGACCGCTTGCAGATCCTGACCCGGCTGGCCGAGCGGCGGCTGACGCAGCGCCGGGCGGCCGCGTTGCTCGCGCTGAGCACGCGCCAGGTGCGGCGGCTCTATCGTGCCTTCCAGGACGACGGCGCCGCGGCGCTGGCCTCGCGCCGGCGGGGTCGCTCGAGCAATCGGCGGCTGCCCGCGCGCGTCCGCGACCGGGCACTGCGCCTGGTCCGCGCGCGCTACGCCGACTTCGGGCCGACCTTCGCGCACCAGAAGCTCACCGAGGACCACGGCCTCGTCCTGTCGGTCGAGACGCTGCGCGGCTGGCTCATCGCCGCCGGGCTCTGGCTGCCCCGCGCCCAGCGCGCCCGCCGCAGCTACCCGCCGCGGCCGCGCCGCGCGTGTCCCGGCGAGCTCGTCCAGATCGACGGCTCGGAGCACGCCTGGTTCGAAGACCGCGGGCCGGCCCGCACGCTGCTCGTGTACGTGGACGACGCCACCAGCCGGCTGATGGAGCTGTGCTTCGCCGAGGTCGAGTCGACGTTCGACTACTTCCGTGCGACGCGCCACTACCTCGAACGACACGGGAAGCCAATGGCCTTCTATAGCGACCGGCTGAGCGTCTTCCACGTCCACGCGCGCGACCGCGCCCAGGGCGGGCTCGGGCTGTCGCAGTTCGGCCGGGCGTGTCGGGCCCTCAACATCGACCTGCTGTGCGCCAACAGCCCGGAAGCCAAGGGGCGCGTCGAACGGGCCAATGGCACCTTGCAGGACCGGCTCGTGAAGGAGCTGCGGCTGCGGGGGCTCAACGATCCCGTCGCGGCCACGCCGTTCCTCCCCACGTTCATGGCGGACTACAATCGCCGCTTCGCGAAGCCGCCCGCCGTCGCCTACGACGCGCATCGGCCGCTGCGCCCGGAGGACGACCTCGACCAGGTCTTCACGTTGCAGACAACGCGCCGGATCAGCCGCCAGCTCACCGTGCACTACAAGCGCGATCTCTACGTGCTCACCGTGGAGGTCCGCGAGGCGGAGGACGGCAGCGTCACGTTGCACGCCCAGGGGCGTCCGCTGGCGGCCCGCCTCTTCCCGAAAGATCACGCGCAGATCGCTCCGGGAGCCGTCGTCGCGTACCCGCATCTCGCCGGCGCCTTGACCTGGATCGCGGCGCAGCAGCGCGAGCGCGACCAGGCGCGGCTCGCCAATCCCCAGCTCAGCGGGCGCGAGAAGCAGCGGCTGCGCGCGGGCCGGCCGCTGCGTGTCCCGGCCTCCCCCACGGAGTGAAACCGGACATCTCTACTTGGGGCAAAGGCGGACATTTCTACTTTGTGTTGACAGGCGTCGCGGGCCCTCACTGGCTCCGGAAGGACGGGGGTGTCAAAGCACCCGCGCGCGGCGTCGGTGCGTCGCGAGCCCGGCGAGGCAACATGGCCCAGTGGTGCTGACCGGGGCGGCAGGCCGGCCTGGGCCGGCGGGTGCACGGCCACGCTGACCGGTGCGGCGGGGCCGCGCGGACGCGCCGTGCCTGCGTCGCGCGGGGCCTCAGGCTGCTCGGTGGGCGGGTGGCTCCGGCGGAGGTCCGGGGTCGGCGAGGAGGCCGAGGTGACTCAGGATGCGCCGCACGACCCAGGGGTCGTCGATCGTGGCAAGCACCCGCATGCGGCCGCCGCAGCGCGGGCAGGCGAGAGCGTCCACCGCGAAGATGCGATGGAGAAGATCGGCCCACCGCCACCGCGACGCGGGTGAAGTTCCCGGGGCCACTGTCGGGCAGGGTGGGTCGGTGGGCGGCATCGCGGAAGGCGGGATTGGGTCGGGCGCCGAGACGGCCGCCGGACTGGGCGGGGGAGCCATCGTGTGGGCTGGTGGCGGGGCCGGAAGGGGCGGGGAGGGCGCGCCCGCGCCCGGCGCGGCCCGCTCGTGCGAGCGATCGCCATCGTCGGCCCCCCCATACCCCACCGCCGCGGCGCGGCCTGCGGCGTGTGGCGCCAGAATGCCGTGGTAGATGACGACGTTGATGCGCGGGCGCGGCGTCAAGGCCGCCAACCGCTCCAGCAGGGTGAGCGGCTCGAAGCGCAGGTGGGTGGTGCCGTCGCGCCAGGGCGTCTTGAGCGTCACCAGGACGTGTCCGTCCGGCTGCAGCGCCAGGCGATCCTGCGCGATGGGCGGCCGCAGCAGGTAGCGACAGAGCTGCTCGAGCCGGTCGCGGTCCTCGCCCGCCACGGTGACGCCCGCGTGCAGGTCGCAGCCGTCGGAGCGCGCCTGGAGCGGGCGCCTGGACTCGACCCAAGGCGCGTCGGGCTCGGTCCCGAGCCGCTCGACCCGCGCGCCGGCCCGCGGTCCGAGGGCGAGCAGGCCCTGCACGGCGGCACTCGTGAGCCCGGCCAGCGCGACCGATTCGGCGGCCAACGGGTCGGCCGCGTCGGCGTCCATGGCCAGCCCGCGGCGCACCAGCAGCCGCCCGATGCGCCGGGCGACGTCCGCGTCCGCGGGCGCAGCGAGGCGATGGAAGCGCACGGGCCCGTCCGCCGCCGGCGCGAACACGCCGTCGAGAGCGAGCACGTGGAAGTGGACATTGAGTTCCAGCCCCGACCCGAAGCGCTGCACCACGGTGACGGTGTCGCTGCGCCCGTCGGCGATGCCGGCGCGCCGCGCCCGCCGGCGGTACCAGCCGAGCACGGTGCGGACGAAGACGCCCAGGACGGCGCGACACAGCGGATGGTGGAACGCCAACCGGTACCGCAGCCGGTGCGGCACGGTGAGCACCCACTGCCGGACCGGCACCCACGGGAGGACCGCATCGACCAGATGCGCCGCCTGCTCCGCCATGCGGCGCCCGCCGCAGCTCGGACAGATCGCCCGGGCCTTGCACGAGAACGGGACCAGGCGCTCGAAGCGACAGGCATCGCACGGCAGCACGGCGCCACCAGCGAAGGTCGTGCCGTGCACGTCGCCGAGACGGCGCCGTCCGGTGCCGCGTCCCGTGCAACCCGACCCGCAACGCGCGGTTGCACGCGCTCGGTGCCGGGGGCCGCTCGCGTAAGGCCGCCCCGCATGCTTCGCTGCGGGCGTGGCGGCTGCGTCCCGGCATCCGGCGCCACCTGCTCATTGGGCGTAGCCCAGGGCGCGCAGCCGGTCCAGCAGCCCAGGGTCGCGCCCGGTGGGCGCCGGGGGCGGCGGCGCGTCGCGCACGAAGCCGTCGAGCGCGGTGCGCAACGGCGGGCCCATCCCCGTCTCCGGGGACAGCGGCGTCAGCTCGCCGGGATCGCGCGCCAGGTCGTAGAGCGCCGGGGCGCCGTCGCCGGGCGCGAGGATGAGCTTGGCGTCGGGCCGGCGTGCGGCGATCAGCGCGCGGCGTGCGCCGTCGTTCGCCTGGCCGTCGGTTTCGGCGAACGCCGTCCGGTCCGCCGGTCCGGCGAGCAGATCGCGGCCGGGGAGGCCGGCGGGCGGCGTCAGGCCGAGCCGCGCGCTGAGTGTGGGGAACAGGTCGATGCCCTGCACCTGGTCGTCGCGCCGCCCGGCCGGGATGCCAGGCCCGGCGACGATCAACGGCACGCGGAGCAGCTCGTCGAACAGGTGGGCGCGGTGCAGCAGCAGCCCGTGCTCGAGGAACTCCTCGCCGTGGTCGGCGGTGACGATGACGACCGTCCGGTCCGCCACGCCGTAGCGCCGGAGCCCGTCGAGCAGATGCGGCAGCTCGGCGTCCCAGGCGCGCACGTCGCCATCGTAGAGCGCGCGCAGGTAGGCCAGCTGCTCGGGCGGGAGCGGCGGGGCGCCCGGACGGCCGAGCCGGCGCGAGACCTCCAGCGCCCAGCCGCGCGCAACGTCGGCGGGCGTGCCGGGCGGCGCCGGCGGGCGCAGCGCCTCCGGCGGCGCGTAGGGATCGTGCGGCTCCATGTAGTGCAGCCAAGCGACGAAGCGGTGGCGGCGGTTCGCGGCGAGCCAGTCGAGGAACGTGCGGTTCACCACCGGCGCGCTCCCCCAGCGTTTCGCCTCGGGATCCCATGGCAGCTCGACGAAGGTCTCGAAGCCTTGCGCCAGATTCGTGCCGCGGGACACGAGCGGATTGGCGGACACGCCGACCGTGGTGATGCCGGCGCGCGTGGCGACCTCCGCCCAGGTGACGACGTCGTCGCTTAGAAAGCCCCAGGCGGCGTCGCCGTCGCCGCCCGCATCGCCGATGGCGCCGTGGCTCCGCGGATGGAGCCCGGTGAACAGCGAGGAGACCGACGGCAGCGTCCACGACGACTGCGCGACGGCCTGGCCGAAGACGAGGCCCGACGCGGCGAGCCCATCGAGGGCCGGCGTCGGGCTCGGGCGCGCGCCGTAGACCCCGACGCGATCCGCGCGCAGCGTGTCGACCAGCAGCACGACCACGTTCGGCGAGCCAGGTGCGGCGGCCTGACGCGGCCGGCGCGTCTCGCGGACCAGCCGCACCCCGCTCCACGCCGGCACGCCGGCCAGCGGCTGCCCGGGCCGGTCGGCCGTGGTGACCAACTCCACCGTGGCGCGCCGGCCGGCGGCGGGACCCAGGTCGATGCGGGCCGGGTGCCAGCGTCGGTCGCGCTTCGCGCCGGCGGGGTTCACGCTCCGGCTCCAGCGCTCGCGGCCGTCGAGCACGACGGCGAAGCGCACGCCGCTGCGCGTGCGGTCGCGCGTCCCGTCGCCCTGGACGCCGACGGCCAGCTCGAGCACGCCGTCCGGCGGCACGTCGAGCGCGAAGCGCAACCGCGACGCCGGCGGCGCGATCAGGCCCTCGCGCTCCCCTTCGCCGGCGAGGCGGTTCCCCGGCCGGACGATGCCCGCCCGCACCGGGTCGGCGGCGTCCTCGGCGACGACGGCGGCGGGGTCGAGCGTGCGCGACAGCTCCGCCACGGTGTCCGCGATCACGACCGCGTCGGGCAGCGCGTGGCTCGTCGCGCGCCCGGCGAGCCACCAGCCCGCCGCCGCGCACGCGGCCGCCGCGGCTGCCGCGAGCGCCGCCCGCCGGCGGGTCATCCGGCGATCCTCCGGAGCGCCCGCTCGAGGGGGCGCGGCAGCAGCACCGCCGCGAGCGCGCCGAGCGCGGGGCGGTCGAGCACCGTCGCCGGCGCCTCGCCGAAGGCGCGCAGCAGCATGGGCAGGCCGGCGGCGCGGCGCTGCGCGGCGGCCGCGCCGGCCAGGTACCAGCGCAACCGGGCGCGGGCCGCGCGGCGCGACAGGCCGGCCGCGGCGGCGGTGCCGGGCTCTGCGTAGCGGCGCTCGATGACGGCGAGCCCGCTCGCGAGCAGCGCGGCCACTGGCGTGTTGCCGGGGTGCTGGCGGTAGCGCGTGAACTCTTCGTCGACGACGACGACGGGGCGGCGCCGGGCGATCCGCAGCCACAGGTCCCAGTCCTCGCAGCCGCAGGCCGGCAGCGACTCGTCGAACCCGCCGGCCTCGGCGACCGCCTCGCGCCGCGCTACCACCGAGGCCAGGATGATGCAGTTGCCGCGCATCAGCTCCGGGAAGAGCCAGCCCGCATGCGCCACCGGCGGTTTGCGCACGGCGAGCGGGCGATCGGCGGCATCGATGAAACGTGCCGGCGTGTAGCAGAGCCCCGCTTCGGGGGCCGCCTCGAGCGCCGCCACCTGGCGCGCCAGCTTGTCCGGGTGCCAGCGGTCGTCGGCGTCGAGGAACGCGACCAGCGGGGCGCGGGCGGCGGCGAGACCGCGGTTGCGCGCCACGCACCGCTCGGCGTGGGGACCGGGCAGGTAGCGGATCCGGGGGTCGCCGCTCGCGCGGGCCACCACGGCGGCGGTGTCGTCGGTGGAGCCGTCGTCGACCACGAGCAGCTCCCAGTCGGCGAGCCGCTGTGCGCGCACGGTCTCGAGCGCGCCGGCGAGCCAGGGCGCGTCGTCGTGCGTGGCCAGGACGACGCTGACCCGCGGCGCGGCGGGGTCCGAACTCACTCGACGTAGCCGAGAGCCCGCAGCCGGCGCAGCGTCTCGGCGTCGGGTCCGTCGGCGCCGCCGTCGCGCGGGCCGTAGCGTGCCGCCAGGGCTGCGCAGCGGGCCCGCCACGCGTCCAGGGCGCCGCGCAAGCTGGCCACGCGGGCGGGCTCGGCGGCGGCGCGGTCGCGCTGCTCCGCCGGGTCCGTGGCGAGGTCGAAGAGCTGGACGCGGTCGCGGTCGCGGATGAGCGCGTGCGGACCCTGGCGGATGCTTTCGAAGATGCGGCCGGTGGCGGGGTCGTTGAACTCGCTGATCGCCGTGTCGTCGCCGCGGCCGTCCCCGCGCATGAGGCCGACCAGACTCGTGCCCTGGAGGTCGGGCGGCGCCGGGAGGTGGAGGAGCTCGAGGATGGTCGGCATGACGTCGACCAGTCCGACGCGCTGGGCGACGCGCGTGCCGCCGGGCAGGCGACCCGGGAACCGGAACACGAGCGGAACGTGCAGCGTGACGGCGTTCAGGTCGTTGTGCAGGAAGCGCCCGTGCTCGCCGAACGCCTCACCGTGGTCGGAGGTGAGCACCACCAGCGTGTCGTGCGTCAGGTCGAGCGCATCGAGGTCCTGGAGGAGCGTCGTCAGCGTGCCGTCGTCCATGTGGCGGATCCCGGCGTCGTAGAGGTGGGAGATGAACCGGACGTCGCGGGGATTCGACTCGTCGACGGCCTCCCAGAAGGCGCGGTGGCCGTGCTCCCAGCCGCCCGCGCCGCCGGCGCGGAGGCGGCGGACCACGTCGAGGATCGGGCCGTCGCCGTACTCCTGGTCGAACAGCGGAATGAGCGCGGGGGGCGGCGCATAGGGATCGTGCACCTGGTAGGTGTGGAAGAAGAGGAAGAACGAGCGCCCCGCCTTGGCGCGCAGCCAGGCGCGGGCCCGGCGGAGCTGATCCGAGTGGCGGTAGCGCTGAAAGCCCTGGCCGAAGCCCCGGGCCCGGTGCATGTGGGCGCCGCCGGTGAACGCGGCGGTGGCGTAGCCCGCGTTGCGCAGCACCTCGGCCAAGGTGGTGACGCGCGGGCTCAACGACGGCCCGGCCGTCTTGCCGTCCCACAGCGCGATCCCGTGGGTGCTCGGGTAGAGCGAGGTGAGGAGCGTTAGATGCGACGGCGTCGTCTTCGGCGACTGGCTGATGGCGTTCTCGAACACGACGCTGTCGGCCGCCAGGCGGCGGTCGAAGGTCGGGCTGGTCGGCAGGGCGAAGCCGTAGGCGCCCAGGCGGTCGGCGCGCAGGGTGTCGATGGAGATGAGGACGAGGTTCGGCGTACCGGGTCCGCGCGCGTCGAGCCCGAGCGCCGCGAGCCGGATTGAGCCGACGCCGGCCACCAGCGCCAGCGCCGCGCCGAGCCCGCCCGCGCCCGGCCGCCAGCGCCCGACCAGGCGGGCGACCAGGAGCGCGACCGTGGCGACGCCGAGCGCGATGGCGGCCCAGGGGTCGAACCGCTCCCAGAAGGCGTCCAGCGCCAGGCGTCGCAGGCCATCGGCGAGCCAGCCCTGCGCGCGCGCTTCGCGCAGCGCGCCGGCGCCCGCGGCGAGCGCGGCGCTGCCGAGCGCGGCGCCCGCCAGGACGGCGGGCAGGCGTCGCCTCACGGGGCGCCTCCTGGCCACCTGCGCAGGAGTCCGCGCACCGCCACCGCCAGTCGCACGGCCGGATGGTGGTAGATGCGCTCCAGGCTGGCGCCGGCCTGCATCAGTTCCTCGTACATGGCTCCCAGCGCGCCTTCCAGATGTCGCTCGTACAGGGCACGATGCTTGGCGACCAGCAATTCCATCCGCCGCCGCGGGATGCCCGGCGCGCGCGCGCGGCGCTCCCGGCTCCGCGGCCCACGATGGTAGTAGGCGAGCGCCTCCGGCACGCAGCGTCCCTCCCAGCCCTGCTCGACGGCGCCGAGCCAGAGGTCCCAGTCCTCCGAGGAATCCACGAACTGCGGGTCGTACCCGCCCGCGCCGCTCCAGACCGCGCGCCGGAAGAGGGAGGTGACGTGGAGCGTGCACTGCGCGAGCAGCGCCGGGATGGCGAACGGGCCGGTACGCCAGGTGCCGTGGTGCTCGCCCACCAGGTCCACCCAGGTGTGGACGACGCCCACCGCCGGTTCGGCATCGAGCACCGGCACGGTGCGTTCGAGGAACCGTGGCGCCAGCCAGTCGTCGGCGTCGAGGGGCAGGATGTACGAGGCGCGCGCACGCTCGATGGCGAGGTTGCGGGCCGCCGACGGGCCGCGGTTCTCCGTCCGATGCACCGTCACGCCGGGCGTCCGCGCCGCCGCCGCCAAGCGGTCGAGGGTGAGGGGATCGCGCGAGCCGTCGTCGACGATCACCAGCTCGTGGTCGGTGAACGTCTGCGCCGCGACGCTACGGACGGCGCGGTCCAGGTCGCGGCCGGCGTCGAACACCGGCATGATGACCGAGACGCGGGGCGTGCTCACGGCGTCAGGTCCCGGCGGAGCGTCCGGGCGCGCGGCGCGGCGCGCAGCAGCCCCGCCAGATAGCCGAGCGCCTCGCGCCGGCGGCACTCCGCGGCGAAACGCTCGGGGTCGATCGGCGCGCGCGGCCGGTACGGGCGCTGGGCCAATGCGGCGCGATAGCGCCACCAGACGCGCCAGAGGGCGCGTCCCAGCCGCCGGTTGCGCAGCACGAAGACGGCTTCCGACTGGCCGCCCGTGTGGTGGCGGCGCAGCACCCACTCGGGGGTGAGGCGCTCGGGCAACACCTGATGGTCGACGACGGCGGCGGGGGCATAGCGGATCTCCCAGCCCGCCTGGTCGAGCCGGAAGCAGAGATCGGTCTCGTCGAAGACGAGCTGGTGGCGGCCGAGCGGACCGACCGCGGTGGAGAAGCCGCCGGCGGCCCGCGCCGCCCCCGTCCGGAAGGAGATGTTGGCGCCGAACGGATAGGTGTCCCGGCGGTAGCGGAGGCGCTTCGCGACGGGGCCCTCGTCGTAGGCGCTGAACGCGGGGTGGAGCGCGGGCGTCAGCCACGGGGGCGGTGCGTCTGGAAAGCGCAGCAGGATGCGTCCGCCGACGCACGCGACGCGGGGGTCGCCGTACGGCTCGAGCAGGGCGGCGAGCCAGCCGGGGTGGGGGAGGGCGTCGTCGTCGAGGTAGACGACGACCGCGCCGCGGGCCTCCGCGAGTCCGCGGTTGCGCGCGGCGGAGAGACCGAGCCGCGGCTCGCGGAGCACCCGGACGACGTCGCCCGCGTCGCGGGCGGCAGCCGCCACCACGCGCGGCGTGTCGTCGGTGGAGGCGTTGTCGACGACGAGCACCTCGGCGCCGGCGGCGCGCGCCTGCGCGGCGGCTGCCGCCACGGCGCCGGCGACGACCGCCGCGCGATCGTGCGTGCAGACGACGACGCTCGCGGGAATCATCCGGCCAGCGCCATCGGACGATCGGCCGCGGCGGGGCGCGGGCGTCGCAGCCGCCGGGCGTGCCAGCCGCCGGCCCGCCAGACCAGGCGCAGGCCGCCGGCGCCGAGGGCGAGCGGCCCGCGCAGCCATGGTCGCGCGGGAATGGTGAAGGCGCGGGCCGCCGGGGCGGCGCGCGCGGCCCGCGCCACACGCTGGTGCACGTCCTCGATGGTGCGGGCGACGATGTCCCAGTCGAAGCGCGTCTCGACGAGGCGGCGCCCCTCGACGCCGAGTCGCGCCGCCAACGCGGAGTCGGTGAGAACACGCCGGACGGCGGCGGCGAACCCGGCGGCGTCGTCCGCGACGAGCAGGTGCCGGCCGTCGACGGCGCCGAGCCCCTCCGCGCCGAGCGCCGTCGTCACCACGGGCCGCCCCATGGCGAGCGCTTCGAGCACTTTGCCCCGCATGCCGGTACCGAAGCGCACCGGGGCGACCACCACCGTTGCGCCCGCCAGCCAGGGCCGCAGGTCGTCGACGGGCCCGACCGCCGTGACCGTCCGCGCGCCGAGGGCGGCGACGGCCGCCTCCCCACCGTGCCCGATGACGTGCACCCGCACGCCGTCGTCCAGACGCGGGACGACCTCGCGCGCCAGGAACCGCACCGCATCGCCGTTGGGCGGGTGGATGAAGTTGCCGACGAACAGGAGATCGCTGCGGCACCCCTCCGGCGGCGGGGCCGGTCGCAGCGCGGTCGTGTCGGCGCCGACCGGGACGACGGATACGGGCAGGTCGGGCACGAAGCGGCGGAGGCGGGCCGCATCCTCCGGCGAGACCGTCAGCACGTGATCGGCACGCGCGACCGCGCGGAGCTCGAAGTCGAGCTCGCGGAGGTAGCGGTGGAGCAGCACGGCGGCGCGGCGTGGTCCGCCGCCCTCCGCGCGCCAGCGGGGCCACTGGCTGGCGAAGCCGAGCTGATGGACCGCGAGGACCGCGGGCGTCGCGGAGGGCGGGATCAGGTAGGCGGTCTCGGTGAATTCGTACTGCGCCAGATCGAAGCGCGCGGCCGCGAGGCGCGCCGCGATCGCGTCGCGCAGCCCGGGGTCGCACGATCCGCCGGCGACCGCCTGCGGCAGCAGCGCGTACGGGTCATCGGGCGTGTAGCGGCGCCGCGGCACCAGGTGCACGTCGGCGAGTCCGGCAGGCAACGCGTCCCGCGCCGTCGCCTCGGCCGGATCTACCAGCGCGAGCAGTGTGATGTCGTGCCGGGGTGCCAGGCGGGCGAGGAGCGCCCACCAGTAGGCGCGGGCCGCCGAGACGCCGCGCCGGGGAAGGTCGGGCGTCACCCACAGGAGACGCAGGCGCTGCATCGGCTCCGACGAGGTATCCGACGTCACACCGGAGGGCAAGCTGGGGTCGCCGTCAGTCGATGTAGCCGAGCGCCTGGAGGTGCTCGCGGGTCGCCGGGCGGAGCGGCGAGACGGCCGGGGTGTCATGTCGATTCGGGGTGCGTGCTGCGTCCGCCGCGTGCTGCGCCGCCAGCAGGTCGGCGAGCGCACGGCCCCGCACGTGATGGCGCGACCAGACGTCGCGCGTCTCGCCAGGGTCGGTCTCGAGGTCGTAGAGCTCGTAGCCCGCGGCTCGGTCGGGATGCGACTGCCGGTGGAGTTTCCAGCGGCCCTGCACCACGCTCTCGACCTCCGTGGGCAATCCCTCCCGCGTCACCAGCCGGGCGAAGGCGGGGTCGGGCGGGCGGAGCGTGGCGGGACCGAAGATCGCGGGGACGAGGCTGCGTCCCTGCCACGGGGCCGGCGCCGCCACGCCGAGGATGTCCAGGATGGTCGGGGCGACGTCGAGGAGCTGCGCGGTGGCTGCCGGCCGCCGCCCGGCGGGGAGCACGCCCGGGAGCGCGAGGACGAGCGGGACGCGCAGCGTGTTGTCGTAGAGGCTGTTGCCGTGGCCCACCCGGTCGTGCCCGAGGAATTCCTCGCCGTGGTCGGAGACCAGGACGACGAGCGTGTTCCGCGGCGTTCGCCGGGCGGCCAGGCGCGCCAGCAGCGTCGCGAGCACGCGATCCTGGTAGGCGATCTCGCCGTCGTACAGGGCGACCAGCGTTTCGAGCTCCTCGCGCTCGAGCCGCATGAGCCCGCTGTTGACGAGCTCGAGCATCGCGGTGGCGGATCGCGCCTCCTCACCGCTCGCCGCCGCAGGATCCTGGCGCCACAGCAGGCGCCCGCCGTCGTAGGGCGGTGGCGGGGCGTACGGGGAGTGGGGGTCGATGTCGTGCAGCCAGACGAGAAACGGCTGGTCGCCCGCGCTGTCGAGGAAGGGGGCCACGTGGACGTCCCAGTAGTAGGCGGCGAGCGCCTCGGGTCCGGCGGCGCGTGCGGTCAGGTAGCGGGCCGGGTCGAGGAACACTTCGACGAACCCGTCGAAACCCCGGTCCAGCCCGACCTCGCGTGCGAAGTTGCCGTTGTGGCTCAGCGCGAACGTGCGATAGCCGTGCGCCTGCAGGACCGCGGGCAGGCTGACCATGTCGGCCCGGACGCCGTCGGCCGGCGTCTCGGCGCCATGGACCAGGGGCCGGACGCCCGTCAGCAGCGAGCCGATCGCCGGCCGCGTCCACGAGGACGTCGAGAAGGCGTTCAGGAACGTGACGCCCGAGGCGGCCAGCCGGCTCATGGCCGGCGTCGGCCGCGCGGCGTCGTATGGCCCGATGTGATCGGGTCGCATGGTGTCGAACAGCACGACGACGACGTTGCACGGCGTCGCGGGGCGGCGGGAGGGCGCGCTCGCGGCGCGGGTGACGTGCCCCGTCACGCGGCCCTGCCAGCGGAGCCGCGGCGCGGCCGCCCCCGCGGCCGGCGCCGGCGCGTTGAAGGCCACGCTCAAGGCGAGTGCGGTGCCGCCCTCCGCGGCAACCCGATGCCGCAGGTCGATGCGGGGCGCCTGCGCCAGCTCGGTGACGGTGCGTCGCACCTCGAACTCCGCCGTGCCGTCCTCCCCGAGGAGCGAGACGACGAGGCCGCCGGCCGCCGCAGCCGGCACTGCATCCAGCCCCTCGGCGATCGCGGTGAGTTCGAGGACCGGTTCCTCCGGCAACACGAGGGCCCGGCTGACCACCGTGCCTGGCGGCTGCAGTGCCCATCCGTCCGACACGGCGCCGGCTGGCGGCGGCGCGCCCACCGCGCCGGCCTCGGCCTCGAACTCGACGCGCCAGACCCGCACCCCGAGCGCGACGCCATCGGGATTGGTCGGGGGCGGCGGGGTGACGCGGACCAGAGGCCGGATCTCCAGCCGGTTCGGCCCCACGCGCTGCATCTGTTCCGGCACGGGCACGGTGTAGGTCCGGCGCTCGGGGTCGAGTGCCAGCGGGGCCGGCGTGAGCAACCGGTCGTTCCAGAAGAGATGGACCAACTGCCGGACGGGAGTGGCCGTCGTCGGGGCCATGTCGAGAACGACGGCCATGGGGATCGGTTGCGGCAGCGGCACGTCGAGCACCGCGCGGGCCCGGATGGTGTCCGCCGCGCCGCCGCCGGCGGGGTCGAGGGGGAAGTAGCCCCACCCGCCCGTGGCGTAGCGGCGATCGGACGCGTCCCGGAACTCGACGCCCCGCAACCGCGGCTCGAAGCCGTCGGGGTGCAGGGTGGCCACCAGGTCGTGGACGACTGGTTCGGCGCGCACACCGTCGTGCGGATGCGAGCACGCGCCCCCCGCGACGGCGACGGCCACCAGCAGCGGCAGACCGATGAGCGCGCGGTGGCGGCGTGGTGGAATGGGCATCCGGCGACCCGGGCCGGTTCGCGTATCAGCGCCGCGTCGGGCGGTCAAACCCGCGGGAGAGCGTCGTATTCCGCGACGCGACGGGTTGCAGCGGCGGAGCAGTGTGGTAATCGAGCGGCCGCGCCACGGCGCGTCGTCCCCCAAGTGACCACCGCGCACTACCTCAATCCGCTCGCGACCCTGCGTCATCTGTGGAAGTCCCGGGAACTGTCCGCGCAGTTCATGCATCGGGAGGTGGTGGGGCGGTACCAGGGCTCGCAGCTCGGGTTGTCGTGGGCGGTGATCCAGCCGCTGCTCACCCTGCTCGTGTACACGGTCGTCTTCGGCGTGATCCTGAAGGCGCGATGGTCCGAGGCCGCGCCGTCGCACGCGCAGTTCGCGCTCACGCTCTTCTGCGGCATGATCGTGTTCGGCGTCTTCTCGGAGGGGGCGGTGCGGGCGCCATCGCTGATCGTGGACAACCCGAACTACGTGAAGAAGGTCGTGTTCCCGCTGGAGGTGCTGCCGGTGGCGGTGCTCGGCGGCACGCTCTTCAATGCCTTGCTCGGCCTCGCCATCCTCGTGGCCGGTCTGGTGCTGACGGGGAGCGGGCCGTCCTGGCATGCGCTCTACCTGCCGGTCGTCCTGGTGCCGCTGGTGATGCTGACCCTCGGGGTGAGCTGGTTCCTCGCCTCGCTCGGCGTGTTCGTCCGGGACGTGCGGCAGATCGCGGCGATCCTCTTCTCGCAGCTGCTCTTCTTCCTGACGCCGGTGATCTATCCCCTGTCTGCGGTGCCCGAGCGACTGCGCTGGTTGATCGCGGCGAACCCGCTGGCCGTCATCGTCGAGGAGGCCCGCGGCTCGCTCATCTGGGGGCGCAGCCCGGACTGGCCGGCGATCCTCCGTGTGACGGTGCTCTCCGCCGTCGTGATGCAGCTCGGCTACGCGTGGTTCATGCGCAGCAAACGGGGATTCGCCGATGTCCTCTGACGGCCCGGCCGTCTCGGTCGACCACGTCGGCAAGTGCTACCGTATCTACCGCGCCCCGCAGGATCGGCTGAAGCAGGCGCTGTGGCGTGGACGGCGCCAGTACTATGCCGAGTTCTGGGCGCTGCGCGGCGTGTCCTTTCGCGTCGACCGCGGGGAATCGGTGGGTATTCTCGGGCGCAACGGCTCGGGCAAGAGCACGCTGCTCCAGATCCTGGCCGGCACGCTGGCGCCCACGGAGGGCGCCGTGCGGGTGGACGGCCGGGTGGCCGCGTTGCTGGAACTCGGCAGCGGGTTCAATCCGGAGTTCACCGGGCGCGACAACGTGCTCCTGAACGGAGCGATCCTCGGCGTCCCGCGCGAGGAGATGCTCCGTCGCTTCGACGAGATCGCGGCGTTCGCCGACATCGGCGAGTTCATGGATCAGCCCGTGAAGCACTACAGCACGGGCATGATGGCCCGACTGGCGTTCTCGGTGCAGATCTTCGTGTCGCCGGACATCCTGATCGTGGACGAGGCGCTGGCGGTCGGGGATGTCTTCTTCCAGCAGAAGTGCTTCACGTATCTGCGCGAGCACCTGCGGGACACCACCAAGATCCTCGTCTCGCACGACCTGTCCGCGATCGCCAGCGTGTGCCGGCGCGCGCTGGTGCTCGACGCGGGCCGTCTCGTCTACGAGGGCGAGCCGAAGCGCGCCTTCGAGGTCTACTTCCGGTTGCACCACGGCGACCACGAGCGCGCGGGCGCCGCCGCGGCGGCGCCGCCGCCCCGCGCCGGCGAGGACGGCGAGGCCGAGCGGACCTGGGTGCCGGCGGCCGGGCAGAACACGACCAGCGGCCGGGGCGAGTTCCGGATCGCGCGTTTCGCCATCACCCGCCGCGGCGAGCCCCTCGCCGCCATGGTCGAGAGCGGCGACGTCCTCGACGTCGCGCTGATGGTCGAGGCGCGCCGGGGCACCGACCGGCTCATCGCGGGCGTCATCATCCACGACCGGCTGGGTCAGATGGTCTGCGGCCAGAATTCGCTGTCGCTCGGGCGGCACATCACGGTGCCGGGCGCCGGATCATGGGTGGTGTCGTTGCGCTTCGTCTGGCCGGCGGTGGCGCCGGGGGAGTACACGATGACGCTGGGTCTCGGCGAAGGCGACGACGTGTTCCAGCACGTCGTGCAGTGTTGGGTG
Source organism: uncultured delta proteobacterium (assembly GCA_963851365.1). GTDB lineage: Bacteria > Desulfobacterota > Binatia > DP-6 > DP-6 > CAVQLX01. The sequence goes on from CAWKPA010000013.1 coordinate 55,961, forward strand.
CACAACGCGGTGGCGGTGACGGCCGTGCACCAGGGCGTGCCGATCTCGGGGCTCTTCCTGCTGGAGCTGGCCGGCGCGGATGCGGAGGCGGCGCGATGTCCGGCCTGACGCTCGGGCGGTGCCGGCTCTGCGGGTCCACGCTGGTGGAGCCGGTGTTCGACCTCGCCGGGCGCGACGACGAGCGCACGCGCGTGTACCAGTGCCTGCGGTGCTCCGTGATCCTGCCGCGGTTCGCGGAGCTGGAGGACGCCTCGCTGGCGCGGCAGGTGGAGGTGCACGACGCCCAGTGGCCGTCGCTGGCCGAGGACGAGGCCGAGCAGTTGGCCGTCGACTACGGGCACGTGGTGGAGTTCTTCCGGCCGCTGCTCGGGCCGCCCGGGGAGGTGGGGCTCGTCTGCGAGCTCGGGGTCGGTCGCGGCGCGCTGCTGGCGGCGCTCCGGCGTGCCGGGTACCGGGTGCTCGGCTGCGACGCCTCGGCCCACCTCTCGGAGCTCGCGACCCGGGCCTACGGATTCGGGCCGGACGAGCTGCTCACGGTCACCGCGAGCGAGCTCTTCGCCCGCCTGCGGGCGCGCGGCGACCGCGTGCGCGCGTTCTTCCTCTGGCACGTGCTGGAGCATCTCTGCGACCCTGGCAGCGTGCTGCGGGAGGCCGCCGAAGTGTTGGAACCGGGAGGGCTGGTGATCTTCCAGTCGCCGCTGCTCGCGCGGCAGTGGCTCTACTCCGAGCATCTCTTCCTCTTGACGGAGCCCGCCATCCGGGTGCTCGCACGCGACACGGGCTTCACGGTGCGGCAGATCGACTACGACCTCGGGAACGCCTTCGTCGCGGCGGCGTTCGAACGCGCGCCCGGCGCGGTGCCGGCCCGCGACGGGGCCGCCGTCGGGGACGACGGGCGTCCGGATCGACTGGGGCAGCTCGAACGGCTGGCAACGGTGTTCGAAGACCGGCACGAAGTGGCGATTCGACGCATGGGCGAGCTCGAGCGCGCGCTGCAGCAGTGCGACGAGACGCGCCGGCGGCAGATCGAGGAGGCGGAACAGGTGATCGCACGAGAGAGACAGCAGGCGCAGGAGCGGGGCGAGCGGCTCGAGGATCTCGAGCGGGAAGTGGTCGAGTTGCGCCGGGCGCTGGCGGATCGCACGGAGGTCACGACGACGCTGCAGGCCGCGCTGGATGGCCAGCGCGCCGGGCTCGAGTCCCTCCGCGCCGATCTCCGGCTGGCCGCCGCCGAGCGCGACGCCTTCGCCGCGCAACTGCGGAGCCCGCGCGTCCTGGCGCGGCGGCTGGCCGGAGCGGTCCGGGGCCGGCTGGGCGGACGGGCGGATGCGCCGCCCGGGCTCGCGGCGGTGGCGGCGGGCCGCTTCGCCACGAACGGCGACGTGGTGCGGTCGCTGGTGTTCAGCGGCCGCGAGGAGAACCGCTTCTGGTGGCATCGCCTGCCGTCCAGCGCCTTCGTGCCGCCGCTCTACGCGGCGCTGAGCGACGACGAGTGGGCGGTGCTCGAGGCGTGGTACCAGGACACCAACGCCAAGAATCTGGTCGGCGAGGCGGCGGTTCCGGCGCTGTCGATGCTGCAGGGGCTGGTGATGGGCAACATGTGCCGCAACGTCGTGCAGCTCGGCGTCTACGCCGGGTACTCGTTGCTGCTGGTCGGCTTCATGATGCGCCGCATGGGCATGTCGCAGGCGATGTTCGCGGTCGACATCGACGCCTCGTGCGTGGCCTACTGTCGCGAGTGGATGCAGCGCGCCGGGCTCCAGGAGTTCGTGCGGGTCGAGCAGGGCGATTCCGCCGATCCGAAGTTCCCCGGGATGGCGCGCGAGTACTTCGGCGGGCCGATCAACCTCGTGTTTCTCGATTCGTCGCACCAGTATCGCCACACCCTCGCGGAACTGGATCTCTGGACGGAGGCGCTCAACCCCGGGGGCTTCATGTTCCTGCACGACACGAGCGAGTTCGCCGCCACCTTCGATTCCACTAATGAGGGCGGCGTGCACCGCGCCTTCACGGAGTGGCTCGGCCGGCACGAGTCGTTCCACGCGCTCAACATCTGCAACAGCAACGCGAGCCACGGGACGCCTTCCCAGGTCTACAAAGACGGATGCGGGTTGGGGATCATCCAGAAGCCGGCGTGAGGCCGTCGCTGCCGTCGGTGGTGGGACGGCATGTGGCCTACCGGCTCTATCGTCGGTGGGCCGGGCGGCGTGGCCTGTCGGTCGATCCGACCTACCCGGAGTTCGCCGACAGCCTCGCGCTGTGGCTGACGCGCGCGTTGCCGGCCCCGGTGGTGGCGCGACTCGGGGCGGCGGGCGTGACGCGGCTCGCCGAGTCGGTCGCGCGCACGGGGCGGGTCGCCGGTCGTGTCGCGGTTGGAGCGGCCCGGCGGGCGCGCCGCCTGGTGGCGCGCCCCGCCGTCCCGGGCGGGCTGACCGACGCGGAGGCGGCGCACTTCGTGGCCGGCGCGCCGGCGGAGGCGCACCCGATCCGGATCGGGCCGCACGTGGTCTTCCTCGGCCACGAGCGCCGGGACGGTGCACTGCGGTTCTACTTCCGGCGTGGGGAGGCGGACACGCCCCTCGGGCCGAACCACCGGTTCTTCGTCACGTTGATCCCGGACGACCCGGCCGTGCTGCCGCCGCATCTGCGGGCGTTCGGGTTCTTTGCGTTCGACCACCGGCCGGCGGTGCCGTTCGACCGCTGGCCGCTCGACCGGGTCTTCGTGACCAGCGTGCCGATCGCCGGCGTGCCTGCGGGCGCCTACACGCTGCGGGTTGGGGTCCAGGAGACGACCACCTGGAAGGCGCTGCCCGCCGACGGCGCCGGCAACGGGGTCATCGAACTCGGTACCATCGACCAGGGCGCCGGGCGGCGCGAGGCCGGCGGCCGGCGGGTGCGCGTGCACTGGCTCGTGCCATACCCGATCCCGGGCTCCGGCGGGCACCGCACGATCCTCGACCACGTGCGGCACCTGGCGAGTCGGGGATACGAGTCGGTGCTGTACGTGCAGCCGGCCGATCCGCACACGCCCGGCAGCCGCCCCCAGTCGGCCCGGGAACTCGAGGAGCGCCTGGACACGCTGTTCTTCCCGACGGGCGCCCGGGTCGTCGCGGGCTGGGATCGGCTCGAGCCGAGCGACGTGTTGTTCGCCACCGCGTGGGACACGGCGTTCGCGGTCCGCGGCACGTTGTCGACGCGGTGCCGCGCGTACTTCGTGCAGGATTTCGAGGCCTGGTTCTGCCCCATGGGGGATGGGTACCTCAATGCGGAGCAGACCTACCGGTTCGGCTTCGAGTGCATCACCATCGGCCGTTGGCTGACCCACCTGATCACGACCCGCTACGGTGGGAGCGCGAACGCCATCGACTTCACGGTCGACGACACCACGTATCACCCGGCGCCGGAACCCCACCGGGGATCGCTGGCGGTCGCGTTTCTCCATCAGCCGGAGAAGCCGCGCCGCTGCCCGTTGATCGGCACGGCGGCGCTGGCGCAGCTGAAGCAGCTCTGCCCCGAGGTGACGATCTACCTCTACGGATCGACCGCCTCGACCGCGCATCTGAGCTTTCCCCACATCAACCTCGGGCTGCTGAGCCCCAGGGGCTGCGCCGACCTCTATCGCCGCGTGCAGGTGGGGTTGTGTCTCAGCTCGAGCAACCCCTCGCGCATCCCGTTCGAGATGATGGCGGCGGGCTGTGCCGTCGTCGACCTCGACCGCGAGAACAACGGGTGCGACTACGACCCCGGCGCGATCTGCCTGGCGGAGCCGTCCCCCGAGGCGCTCGCCCGCGCGATGGCGGCCTTGCTGACCGATCGGGAGGCGCGCGAGCGCCAGGTTGCGGCCGCGCTGGAGATGATGCGCGGCCGGCCCAACGCGCTCGCCTATCGGCAGTTCGAGGCGCTGGTGGCTGCGCTGCACGAACGAGGCAGCGTCCGCGGGGTCGACACGGCGGCGGGGGCCGCGAACGGTCCGCCGGTCCGGGCGACGGGAGCACATGGCGGGCGGGCGTAGCGGCGCGGGCGGGGCGCGCGGCGCGACCACGACCTTCGGGCAGCTGCCCGCGGTCGTGCGCCGGCTGGCGGCTGGCGTGCCCGTGGTGGGCTTCGACGTCTTCAATACGCTGCTGCTGCGACGCGTGCTGCCCGATGTGGTCAAGGAGCTCGTCGCGCGGGAGCTGGCGGGGCGCCTCGAGCGTCTGGGCTGCGGGCGGAGTTGGACGACGCTGCTGGAGGACCGTCACCGCATCGAGCGTGAGCTCTGCCTCCACAACCAGGCCACGGGGTTGGACGACGAGTTCGAGTACGAGCGCATGCTGGCGCTCTGGGTGGCGGGGTGCGGCGTCGGCGACGACGTCGCGCCGGTGCTGGTGATCGCGCTGGCGAACCACGAGCGGCGCATCGAGCGGCTGGCGCAGGCCCCGGCCCCGCACGTCGCCGAGGCGCTGGCGGCCCTGCGGGCAGACGGTAAGCGGCTGATTTTCGTCTCGGACTTCTACCTCGCGACCGACGTCCTGTGGGATTTCCTGCGGGCGAGCGGGCTGGGGGCCGCGTTCGCCGCCGGGTACTCCTCGGGCGACGTGCTCCTCCGCAAGGCATCGGGCCGGCTGTTCGGCCACGTGCTCGCCGCCGAGGGCCTGCGTCCCGAGCAGCTTCTGTTCGTCGGCGACAACGTGCACGCCGACCAGGTCCAGCCCCGCGCGCTCGGGATCCGCACGCTGCTGGTGCGCGATCCGCGGGAAGCGCGCCGGACGGTCGTCCTCGAGACGCTGGCGCGCGGTGCCGCGAAGAACCGGTTCTGGCACGGGGCCGCCATGCTCGAGACGCTCACGACGCTGCCGCACCGCGGGCGGGTGCTTGCCACCGACGCCGAGCGCCTCGGCGCGGCGATCGCCCCGGCCTACTGTGTGTTCGCGGAGTACATCCTGCAGAAGGCGCGGGAGGAGGGGGCCACCGCCGTCTACTTCTGCGCGCGCGAGGGGCGGCTGTTCCACCGCATGGTTCGGACGCTGGCGCGCCGGGCGACCGCCGAGCGACCAGCTCCCGCGCTGCACTACCTCCACGTCAGCCGCCGGGCGACGTTCCTCGCCGCGGTGGGCGGCCTCGAGCCGGACGACCTCGCGCCGCTGTTCCGGCAGTACGGGCGCTCGTCGATGCGGACGTTCCTGTGGAACCTGAGCCTCCCGGCGGAGGAGTTCGGGCCGCTCGCGCTGCGGGCCGGGTTTCCGGACCTGGACACCGAGTACGCGGACTTCCCGCAGCAGCAGGCGCTCCATCGCTTCTGTCTCGACGCCGAGGTGCGCGCCGCGTTCGCCCGCCATCAGGCGCGCAGTCGGGACCTCCTGGCGCGGTACCTGGCGGCCCGGGGGTTCTTCACGCACCGGCGGGTGCTGTTCGTCGACATCGGGTGGCAGGGGAGCATCATCGACAACGTCCTGCTGGCGATGCGGGACCGCCGGGATCGCCCGGAGGCCCTGGCGGTGCTGTTCGGATGCCGGGAGGATGCGCGGCAGGACGTCGTGCGCAAGTACGGCTATTTCTTCCACGGGCCCGATCGCGACCTGTTGGCCGAGGCGCCGCTCATGAACGTGCCGCTCTTCGAGATGCACGCGACCGAGAACCAGGGCACGACGATCGCCTATGAGGAGGACGAGACGGGCACCGTCCGGCCGGTGCTCGATCATCACCCGGCGGAGAAGGACACGTACGATCGGTTCATGGCCGAGGGGCGGCGCGCGATCCGCGCCGTGTTCGCGAGCTACGTGCGGTATCGCCCCCTGTTGGAGGCATACCAGGACGGGGGCGTGACCGACTGGCGGCCGTTCCTGCGCGACGCGCTCCGCCGCGTGGTGGTCTACCCGACCCGCGGCGAGGTGCGCTCGTTCATGCGCACCAGTCACCACGAGAGCTTCGGCGAGCCGGCCATCCGCCATTGGGGCGACGAGGGACTCGACCTGCGCGGCGCGCTGTCGCGCTCGCCGCGCCGCACCGCCAAGGAGCTCTATTTGCGCGTGCGGTGCGCCGTGTGGCCGGCGGGTATGCTGCGGCGCATGGGCCTTGGCGCGGCACAGCTCGGCTACGATCTGTCCGACGTCTGGTTCCGGACGCACCGGTGGTGACCGGCGTGTCCACGTTCGCCGCGTCGCCCGTGCCGCCCGGACTCGAGGAGGCCCTCACCGAGCACGTCTTCTCCGCCTGGGACCAGGACTTCCTGCAGACCCCGGAGGGGCAGCGCGGCAAGCACGAGGTGCTGGTCGCGCGGTACGAGAACGCGCTGCGCTTCACGATCCCGTGGCTCGCCCGCTCGGTCGACCTGGCGACGGCGCGCGTGGTCGAGATCGGCTGCGGTTCGGGCTCGAGCACCGCGGCGTTGGCGCAGCACGCCCGGGAGGTCGTCGGCTACGACATCGACGCCGCCGCCGTGCGGGCGGCCACGGCACGCTGCCGGGCCTACGGCCAGGCGAACGTCGCGCTGCACGCCTGCGAGCCGGAGGCGTTGCTGGGCCGCATCCGCGCCGACGCCACGCCGGACGACGTCTATGTCCTCTACGCGGTGCTCGAGCACCAGACCTGGAGCGAGCGACTGGACACCCTCGGGACGCTCTGGGGCCTGCTGCGGCCGGGCCGGCAGCTGGTGGTGGTGGAGACGCCGAACCGGCTCGTCTACTGCGACAAGCACTCGACCGACACGGACTTCTACCATTTGCTGCCGGACGCGCTCGCCTTCCGCTACCTCGACCGGGTGCGGCGGGAGGGCTTCCGCATCGCGATGGCGCCGGTGCGCGACGCCGCCCCGGCGGTGGCGGCCGAGCGTCGGATCCGCTGGGGCCTCGGCGCTAGCTTCCACGAGTTCGAATTGGCCCTCGGCGAGCCGCTCGACGAAGTGGTCGTGGCCGACGGATTCGAACGCGAGATGACCGACTTCTTCCCGGTCGATCTCGACGAGGAGCTGCTCACCCGCTTCTTCGCCGCGCGCGTGCCCGACCGGCCGATCGGCTTCGCCCGCGCGGTGCTCAACGTGATCCTGCACAAACCGGCGGCGCCGGCCGAGCGGCAAGCGGCAGTCGGGTTCAACCGCACGCGCCGGCGCGAGATCACGACGCGCCTCCGGGTGCGCGAGGACCTGGAGCCGCGCCGGCACTTCTTCCACGGCCGCGCCGGCGATCGCTACTGGTGGCAGCAGCGGACGATGAATGCGCGCCTCCCGGACGTGTATGCGCTGCTGCAGGACGAGGAATGGCAGATCCTGCGGGCGTGGTTCGAGGAGACCGACGCGCGGGGTCTCGCCGGCGAGTGCTCGATCCCGGCCGTGTCCTGGCTGACGTCGTTCGTCACGGCGAACGACGTCGCGCGGGTGGTCCAGCTCGGGACCTACGCCGGGTATTCCACGTTGCTCCTCGGGTGGGCCTTGCGGCGCGCGGGCAAGCGCCATGCTCTGGTCACCGTGGACCGTGACGCCGGCGTCACGGCGTTCGCCGCCGACTGGGTCCGGCGCGCCGGCCTCGACGACCAGGTGGCGCTCGTGGTGGGCGACGCCGCGGCGCCGGCCGTGAGGGCGGAAGCGGTCGATTACCTGGGCGGCTCGCCGGGCCTCGTGTTCATCGACTCCTCCCACGAGTACGCCCAGACGCGCCGCGAGCTCGATTGCTGGTTCGACGCGCTGGCGCCGGGGGGCATGGTCGTCGTGAACGGCACGTCGCGGTTTGCGGCGTCGCTGGACGCGACCGGCAAGGGCGGGGTCGAGCGGGCCTTCGCGGCGTGGCGGCGGTGGCGCCGGACGCCGGCCATGAGCCTGGCGTTTCCGCCGGCGATCCTCGCCGGGTGGCAGCAGGTCTACCTGGACGGCGGCGGGCTCGGACTGGTGGTGAAGGTGCGCTGAGGGGGGGCCGCCGCCAGCGCCAGGGTCAGCGGCGCGAGGAGTATCACCGGCCACTGGAACCGCCAGTCGGGTCCGAGCGGGATGACGAGCCAGACGATGGTGTTCGCCAGCGCGGGGACGAGCGGGATCAGGGCGGCGGGGGAACGCCTGCGCGTCAGCGCGACGGCAACGGCGACGCAGAGCACCCAGAGCGCGGTCGCGGGCTGCCAGAGCAGCGCGCGCCACAGCGTGCCGGGCTCCATGGTATGCAGGATCACGCCGAGCAGCGCGTCGCGCAGGGCCGGCGCCAACGACCGGGCGCGTAGGCCGACGGCGTTCGGCGCCACCGTGTTGCCCGCCGCGTCGAGCGGCCCGATGTAGAGGGCCGAGTCCGGCCACCACACGAAGCGGCTCGCGCAGGCGAGGTGTCGTGCGAGGACGTCGGGGCGGGTGGCGGCGAGGCGCGCCCAGATGGCGGGTAGGCGCAACGGCTCCGCGCGGAGCCGGTCGGTGGCGACCGGGTCGACGAGCAGGTCGCTCGCGAAGATCATGTCGAAGCTGGAGGCGCAGTCGTATCGCGTGCGCCACTCCGTCCACGGCAACACGCGCTCGAGGAAGGCCCGGTCGGCGGGGGGCACCGGAACGCCGGCGTGCACGAAGGCGCCGACCTGGTGGATGGCAGGCGCCAGGCGGAGCACCGGCGACGGCGCCGCGACGCCCGCGAGGCGATAGCCCACGCCCAGCACGCCGATGACGAGCACCGCGCACGTGGCTGCCGCGGCGAACACACCCGCGGCCGTCGCGCGGCGGAACTGCCACGCGCTCATGGCCAGCAGGGCGAGCGCCACCAGCGGGCCATTGTGCCGGAGGAGCCAGACGGCGGCGAGCGCCACGCCGAGCCACAGCCCGCGGCGGACGCCGAGCCTGCCGCGCTCGACGGCGAGAAGCACGAGCAGCGTTGCCCAGACGATGGCCAGGCCGTACGGGGTGTCCTTCCACACGGCCATCATGTTCCAGCCGTACGGGGGCGCCGCGGCGAGCCAGCCGGCGCTTGCCCAGACGAGCCACCCCGGCGCGCCCAGCCGATGCGCCAGGGCAAGCCAGCGTGCAATCAGGGCGGCGCCGAGCACGATTTGCAGCGCCGCCACCGGCGCGACCGAGCCCAGCGGCCAGCCGAGCAGCCGCAGCAGCGCCGTGTGCGCGGCCGGGTGCCAACTCGTGTAGCGGCCGAGGAGGATCTCGGTCCACTGGGCGACCGGGTCCGGCGAGACCACGCCCGGGAAGAAGGCAAGCCAGTAGAGAAGCCAGACGACGAGGGCGGGTGCGCCGAAGCGGCCCCACCGCCAGGCATGGCGCGCGGCGACGCCGAGCCCACTGTCGGCCCCGCGCGCTTCGAGCAGCAGCCAGGCGAAGAGCCAGAGGGCGAGGGCGACCGCGACGTCCGTCGCGCCCGCAGCGGCCGGTGACCGCGGAATGGCGACCTCGAGGCCCCCGGGGGCGGCCCGCACCGTGGGGGCGGCTCCGCGGCCGCTCGAGGTCCACGGCCCGGCGCGGACCGTGGCCGCCGTCGCACCGGGGAGCAGCACGCGCACGTCGCGCGCGTCGGACGGCACGCGGACGACGAGCCGCGCGCGGCTGGCCGGCTGCGGCCACGCGAAGCGGAGTGGAACGGCCGCGGTGCGTGGCGCGGGAATTGCGCCGAGGCGGGCGACCCGTTCGCCCAGGACGGTGTGGCCGCGCCGCAGGCGCACGCGGGCCTGGCCGCCGTACGGCTGGGCGACCAAGGTGACCTCGACGGGGCTGCAGAGGCGCCCGCGGTACCGGAAGGCCTGGCCGTCGTTCGTCCAGAGCACGGTGCGCGCGCCGGCGGCGTCGCGCCACACCAGCGCGGCGGGTGTCACGCGCGTCGGCTCGAACGGCCGTCCGCATGGCGACGAGACGCCGCGCAGCTTGACCACGCGAGGGAAGGTGCCGTCGCGTCGGGGCAGCGGCGCGATCTCGACCTCGACCGTCGCGCCGGGCCGGCGCGTCACGAGTGCCGCCGCGATCGGGCGCTCGCGGGTCGATGACGACCAGTCCCGGCGCAGTCGCAGCACGGGGCGGCGCAGCTCGCCGTCGGCCGCCACCCGCAGGACCAGGGTATCCTCGGGGCCGACGACCCGGCGCACGAGCGGCAGCGCCACGAGGGCAAGGAGCGCGCACGCGGCACGAACCGGTCGCGCGGGTGGATGGGCGGCTGCACGCACGACGGCCACGCTGCGGGCCGTCGCAATAGGGGGCATCGGAGCGCGGTGCAACCCGGCGCTGGACCGGTCTCTCCGGAGGTGCGAAGCAGGGCCCGCCGCCGGCCGCCCATGCGTCTGCTCGTTCTCGCCGATACGCCCTTCGCCCCGCCCACCGCCGGCAACCGCCGGCGCGTGCACGACATGATCGCGTTCCTGCGCGCCCGGGGCGCGACGGTCGGCATGCTGCTGCTGCCGGCGGCGGACCGGGCGGAGTGGGACGTGCCGGCGATGCGGGCCGCGCTCGACCATCTCGAGATCGCCGATGACCTCCCGATCCGCCCAGCCGGTCCCGGGCTCGTCCGCCGCCTCGTGCCCGCCCTGCCGCTGCCTCTCGACGCCTGGTGTCCGCCCGCCTTCCGGGCCCGCGCGGCGCAGCTGGCGGCGGACTGGTCCGCCGACGTCGTGCTCGCCGTGTACGTGTACCTCTCGGCGGCGCTGCCGGAGGTGCGGCGCGCGGCCGCCGGCCCGCTGCGCACCGTCATCGACACGCAGGATCTCATGCACCGCCGCCGGGCCGCCTACGCGGCGGCGGGCCTTCCGGCGCAGTGGTTCCACACCACGCGCGCCCGCGAACGGCGCGGACTCGCCCGCGCCGACCTCGTGCTCGCGATCCAGGACGACGATGCGGCGGTGCTCCGCGGGCTGGTGCCGGGGCGGTCCGTGCTGACGGTACCGCATGCCCAACCGGTGACGCCGGCGCCGCCCGAGGCGGCGCGACCGCATCGGCTGCTGCTGGTCGCCTCGTACAACGATCTGAACGTCGTCGGGCTGCGCTGGCTGCTCGACGCGGTGTGGCCACAGATGCGTCGCGCGGTGCCGGACGCGGAGCTGGTCGTCTGCGGGAACGTGGTCGAGAAGATGACGGCGCGGCCGGCGGGTGTCGCGTTCCGCGGCGTCGTGCCGGCGCTCGACGCCGAATACGCCGCCGCGCGGGTCGTCCTGGTGGCGGTGCCGAGCGGCACGGGGCTCAAGGTGAAGCTCGTCGAGGCGCTCTGTCACGGTCGGCCGGTGGTGGCGACGCCGGCGGGGGCGGCGGGTGTCGCCACCGGGGCTGCGGCGGGTGTCTTCCTCGGCGCGACGGCCGACGCCTTCGCGGAGCAGGTCCGGCGCCTGCTCGCGCATCCCCCCGCGTGGCGCGCGGCGGTCACCGCCGCGACGGCGCACGCGCGGCGCCGCTTCGCACCCGACGTCGCGTTCGACCCGCTCTGGCGGGCGCTCGTATCACCGTAGCGTGTCGCCTACTCCGGGCGCCGCGGCGGGGCCCCGTGCAGCAGGTCGGGCAGCAGGCGCGCGTCGGCGCAGGCGTGCAGCAGGTGCTCCAGCCGCGTGGCGGCCGGCACGCGCCCTCGCGCGGCGGCGAGCCGCACCCGCGCGAGGCTGCGCCGCGCGACGGTGGCGGGCGTCATCGTGCGGGGGATGTACCCGGCGCGCTCCTGCGCGAGTTCCTCGCGCTTGGCCGACTGGATGCGCCGCCACACGTGGCCCAGGGTGAATCGCGTCCCCTCCGGGCGGTGCAGCACCTCCGCCGCCGGATCGACCACCACCGCGAAGCCGAGCCGGTGGATCAGCGCCGCGGCGACGATCTCCTCGCCGCCGGCGGCGCCCTGGCCGGTGCGGCCGTAGGCGGTCCGGAACCCGCCGACGGCGAGCAGCACGCCGCGCGGCGCGCTCCAGTTCGCGCCGAACGGGTAGTGCCACCAGTGATTGGCGATCCGGACGTCGTCGAAGTCGGTGGCGTGCTCGCTCCAGTACCGGCCCCACGCGGGCAGCGCCCAGCGCGGGCGCGGGGCGGGCGGCGCGAGGGTGATGCGCCCGCCCACGACCCCGGCGTGCGGGTGGCCGGCGAAGGCGTCTCGCACGCGCGCGAGCCACTCCGGCCGCGCGACGGCGTCGTCGTCGAGGAAGCTGAGGATATCGCCGCGCGCGCGCGCGACCGCGGCGTTGCGCGCGAACGAGAGGCCGGGGTGCGGGCAGGTGATGAGTCGCAGGCGCTCGGGGCGCCCGGCGAAGTGCCGGCTGCGCACCGCGTCCACGGTGGCGACGGTACGCTGGTCGCTCGGGTCGTTGTTGACCACCAGGACCTCGAAGTGGGCGGGGTCCAGCGTCTGGGTGGCCAGGCTGGCGAGTGCGTCGGCGAGTGCCGCGGCGCGGCGGTACGTGCAGACGACGGCCGAGACGGCGAACGCGGCCGGCGCCGGGCGATCGGCGTCGGCCAGGATCGCCGCCAGCGCCTGGCGTCGGATGTCGTCGGCGAGTGGCGCCAGCCAGGGGCCGACGTCGCCGGTCAGCGGCAGGTCGTGGCGCAGGACGCGCGGCGCGGAGGGGATCGTATGGTCCGTCACGGCGGAGCCATGTGCGCGCGGCGCGATCGTGACCTGCGCGAGTGGGCAGAAGGGCCCGGGCAGCTGCTCCGCCGGCGGCATCGGACGCGCCCCGAGCAGGTGTCCGGCCTCCACGACGCAGCGCCGGATGCGGCCGGCGACGGCGGCGGCCACGGCGTCCCCGGCGCCCTCGACGTACCAGACGATCGGCGTGCGGGCGAAGGCGTGACGAAACTCCTCGCGCACGGCCTCGGGCGGCGGGGCGTCGGCGGTCCTGGCTTCCGGCACGCTCGGCTCCTCGATGCGCTCCCGAAACCACGTCGGCGTGCGCTCCGCAAGGCGCGGCTTGCACCGCCCGGGCGATTCGGGTTTGTCCACCGGATGCCCGGCTACTCGCTCCTCACGGTTCCCGCAGGCGATCCCATCCGTCTCCGCGACGGCGCGCTCGAGGTGCCCGACCGGCCGATCATTCCCTTCATCGAGGGGGACGGCACGGGCCCCGACATCTGGCGCGCGAGCCAGGCGGTGTTCGACGCCGCGGTCCTGAAGGCGTACGGCGGCCGCAAGCGCATCGCGTGGATGGAGGTCTACGCCGGCGAGAAGGCCTTCAACCGCTTCCAGGACTGGCTCCCGGAGGAGAGCGTCACCGCCTTCCGCGAGTTCCTGGTGGGCATCAAGGGGCCGCTGACGACGCCGGTGGGCGGCGGCATCCGGTCGCTCAACGTGACGCTGCGGCAGCTGCTCGACCTCTACGTGTGCCTGCGGCCGGTGCGCTATTTCGCCGGCGTCCCGAGCCCGGTGAAGCGGCCCGAAGACGTCGACATGGTGATCTTCCGCGAGAACACGGAGGACATCTATGCCGGCGTGGAATGGGCGGCGGAGACGCCGGAGGCCCGGCGGCTGATCGCGTTCCTGCGCGACGAGATGGGCGTGAAGAAGATCCGCTTCCCCGAGACCAGCGGCATCGGGGTGAAGCCGATCTCGCGAGAGGGCACGGAGCGGCTGGCGCGGGCGGCCATCGACTACGCCCTCCGCCACGGCCGCCGGAGCGTCACCTTCGTCCACAAGGGCAACATCATGAAGTTCACGGAGGGCGCGTTCCGCGACTGGGGCTATGCGCTCGCCGCCCGCGAATACCGCGACCGCGTGGTGACCGAGCGCGAGAGCTGGATCCTCGACAACAAGGAACGCACGCCCGCGATCTCCGTCGAGGAGAACGCCCGCGCAGTCGATCCCGGCTACGACATGATGACGGCCGACCAGCAGGCGGCGGTGCGGCGCGACGTCGAGGCCGCGCTGGCGCTCGCGCCCATGCACGGCGGCGGCAAGTGGAAGAAGGCGTTGCTCGTCCGTGACGCCATCGCGGACATCACGCTGCAGCAGGTGCTCACCCGTCCGCGCGACTTCGACGTCATCGCGACACCCAACTTGAACGGCGACTACCTCTCCGACGCCCTGGCGGCGCAGGTCGGCGGCATCGGCATCGCGCCCGGCGGGAACATCAACTACGCGACCGGGCATGCGATCTTCGAGGCGACGCACGGGACGGCCCCGAAGTACGCCAACCTCGACAAGGTGAACCCGGGGTCGGTGATCCTCTCGGGCGAAATGATGCTGCGGCATCTCGGGTGGGACGAGGCGGCCGCGCTCGTCATCAAGGGCATGGAGGGCGCGATCGGCGCGCGGACGGTGACGTACGACTTCCATCGCCTGATGGAGGGCGCCACGCTCACGTCCTGTTCCGGCTTCGGCGAGGCGATCATCGCCCACATGTAGGGCCGCATGGCCGCGTGGAGCGTGACACGGAGGGCCGCGGCGGGGGTCTGGTCCCGCCTGACGGTTCTCGCGGCGCTGCTGGCGTTGGCGCCGGGCGCCGCGGCGGCGCCGACGATGACCATCGGGTCGGCGCGCTTCGGGAATACGTTCGTCCTCGGGGAGGAGCCGACCCTGCGGGTGACCGTCGTGGGGGACGCGGCGAGCGATTTTCGCGGCGTGCTCGAATTGCGGGCCCGCGACGCGTATGGCCGCGCCGCCGGGCGCCGGCGGGTCCGGGTCCGTCTCGAGCCCGGGGCGAGCGTGTCCGAGGACTTCCGGATCGAGAGCAGGCGCCTGGGGCACTTCACGGTGACGGCCACGCTGCGCGACGCCGGGGACAATATTCAGGCGCGCGGCGCCGCGACGGCCGGCCTGGTGCCGCCGATCGACGCGTCGGACGCGGAACGCTCCGGCGTCGGCTACTTCGTCCTGCCCTCCGCCGCCGAGCTGCCGCTGGCCGACGAGATCGCCGCCCAGGCGCGGCGACTCGGCGTGCGCTGGGTCCGGCTGAATTTCGACTGGTGGCTCGACAACCGCGCCGTGCGACCGGATCTCTCGCGTCCGGAGTGGCTCGACACGGCCGTGTTCGAACGCTGGGTCGACGCCTTCCAGGCCAACGGCATCGAAGTGATGGGAGTGCTCTTCGGCGCCGCGCGATGGGCCCGCTGGCAGCAGTACGCCTTCGACCCCCGGCCCGACGTCGGGGCGTGGGCGCTGGTCCCGGAGCCCGGCTCGCCGGACTGGGCGTTCTTCGTGCGCACGATCGCGACACGGCTGCGCGGGCGCGTCGCGGCCTGGGAGGTCTGGAACGAAGCGGACACGCAGCTCTACTGGGCCGCGCCGGCGGAGTTCTACGTCGACCTGGTGCGCTCAACCGCCGCCGAGCTGCGCGCCGCCGATCCCGAGGCCCGCCTCGTCGTCAACCTGCTCGGCGACTTCGAGTCGCAGTACGGGCGGGACTTCCTCGACACCGTCCTCGACGGGGCGAGCGACGCGCTCGACGTCTTCGGGTTCCACTATGGACGCCGCGACGTCGGCCGCGTGGCGGCACGGCTGCCCCCGGGCACCCGGTTCTGGAATACCGAGGGGTGGGGCGCGCCGCGACGGAACGTGTCCCGCTGGCTCTCGGAGCGTGGCAACGGGATCGACCGCATCTTCACCTTCATCTGGCACACCCCCCGCGACGACGACGGGGTCTACACGTTCCGCCGGTTCGGACGCTACCCGGTCAACGTCGATTACACCCCGCGCTTCGACGCCATCGCGGTGCGGACACTGAGCGACCAGGTCGGGAGCGCGGACCTGACGGGTGCCTCGCCGGCTGGCCTGGGGTACGTCGCCTATACCTTCGCTCGTCCCGACGGCGAGATCGTCGCCGTGGCCGACGACAACGAGATCGGTGACACCTGGTCGGTCGGCAAGGGGGTGCGCCTCTGGCTGGCGGTGCCGCGCGGCGTGCGTCGCGTGACGGCGATCGACCTGATGGGGAACACGCAGACGCTCCGGGTGCGCAATCGCGTGCTGCGCCTGCGCCTCCCCGGCGTGGCGGTGTTCCTCCGTCCCGAGCCCGGGGAGTCGCTCGGCGGCCTGCGGGTGCGGCGCGCGCGCCGGGCGCGCTTGCGCTGAGGCGTGGCGCCCGGCCGGCTTGCACCTCCTGCGAATTCTTGTTTGAGAATGCGTCCGCGCCGGGCTCCGCCCACGGCGACACCTCAGGAGGACCCCGCAACATGGCACGCAAGAAGATCGCGCTGGTCGGCGCAGGCATGATCGGCGGCACCCTGGCACACCTCTGCGCCCTGAAGGGCCTCGGCGACGTCGTGCTCCTCGACGTCGTGGAGGGCCTGCCGCAGGGCAAGGCGCTGGACCTGGCCGCCGCCGGACCGGTCGAGGGTTGGGACGTCGACGTCAAGGGCAGCAACGACTACGCGGACCTCGCCGGGGCCGACGTCTGCATCGTCACCGCCGGGGTCGCCCGCAAGCCCGGCATGAGCCGCGACGACCTGATCGGGATCAACGCCAAGATCATCAAGACCGTCGCCGAGGCCATCAAGGCGCACGCGCCGCGGGCGTTCGTCATCGTGGTGTCGAACCCGCTCGACGCCATGGTCACGTTGATGAAGCAGGTGACCGGCCTGCCGAAGCACCAGGTGGTCGGCATGGCTGGCGTCCTCGACTCCGCGCGCTACCGTCGCTTCCTCGCCTGGGAGCTGGGAGTGTCGGTATCCAGCGTGCAGGCGATGGTGCTGGGCGGCCACGGCGACGACATGGTGCCGATCCGGAGCCACACGACGGTGCTGGGCATCCCGGTCGGCAAGCTGATCGCGGCGGACCGCCTGGAGGCGATCGAGAAGCGCGTGCGCAACGCGGGCGCCGAGGTGGTGAATCTGCTGAAGACCGGGTCGGCGTTCTACTCGCCCGCGTCGTCGGCGCTGCAGATGGCGGAGGCGTACCTGCACGACCGCAAGACGGTGTTGCCGGCGGCGGCCTACCTGGAAGGCGAGTACGGCCTGAGCGGCCTGTACGTCGGGGTGCCGGTGCGGATCGGCGCCGGCGGCGTCGAGAAGGTCTTCGAGATCGCGCTCACGTCCGAGGAGCAGGACGCGCTCGCGGTGTCCGCGTCACACGTCCGCGAGCTGGTGGAGGCCACCGGTCGCGTGCTGAGCCCGGCATGAACATCCACGAGCACCAAGGGAAGGACGTGCTGCGGCGTTACGGCGTCGCGGTGCCGCGGGGCACCGCCTGCTTCACGGTGGAAGAGGCCGTGACGGCAGCCCACGACATGGGCTTCCCGTGCGTGGTCAAGGCGCAGATCCATGCCGGCGGCCGTGGCAAGGCGGGCGGGGTGAAGCTGGTGCGCGACGAGGCCGCGGCGAAGGCCGCCGCCACGGAGCTGCTCGGCAAGACGCTGGTGACCCACCAGACCGGGCCGGACGGCCGGGTCGTGCGCCGGCTGCTGGTCGAGGAGGGCTGCCAGATCGCCCGCGAGCTCTACGTGGGGATGGTCGTCGATCGCGGCACGGGCCGCGCAACGCTGATGGCGTCCACGGAGGGCGGCGTCGAGATCGAGGAGGTCGCGGCGCGCACGCCGGAGAAGATCCTCCGCGAGACCATCGACCCGGTGGTCGGTCTCGCCGGGTACCAGGCGCGCCGGGTCGCGTTCGGGCTGGGGCTGGCGAAGGAGCAGATGGGCAAAGCGGTGGCTTTCCTGCAGGCGCTGGCGCGGGCGTTCGTCGACTGCGACTGCTCGCTGGCCGAGATCAATCCGCTGGTGGTGACGCAGGCGGGCGACGTCGTGGCTCTCGACGCCAAGATCGGCTTCGACGACAACGCGCTGTTCCGCCACCCGGACCTCAAGGAGCTGCGCGACCCCAACGAACAGGACCCGCGCGAGCTCGAGGCCGCGAAGTACGAGCTCAGCTATATCGCGCTGGCGGGCAACATCGGCTGCATGGTGAATGGCGCCGGCCTGGCCATGGCGACGATGGACTCGGTCAAGGCGGCGGGGGGCGAGCCCGCCAACTTCCTCGACGTCGGCGGCGGCGCCAACACCGAGAAGGTCAAGGCCGCCTTCAAGATCATTCTGTCCGACCCCGCGGTGCAGGCGATCTTCATCAACATCTTCGGCGGCATCCTGCGGTGCGACGTGCTGGCCGAGGGGGTGGTCGCGGCGGCACGGGAGGTGGGGCTCGCGGTGCCGCTGGTCGTCCGGATGGAAGGCACGAACGTGGAACAGGGCAAGCAGATTCTCGCCGAGTCGCGGTTGGACATCATCACGGCCACCGACATGCTCGACGGCGCGCAGAAGGCGGTCGCGGCCGCGGCGAGGACGGGCCGATGAGCGTGCTCGTGTCCGGGAACACCCGCGTGCTCACGCAGGGCATCACCGGCGCCACGGGGCAGCTGCACACGCGCCTCTGCCGCGAGTACGGCTCGCAGATGGTGGCCGGCGTCACGCCGGGCCGCGGCGGCACCGACTTCGAGGGCATCCCGATCTTCGACACCGTCGCGCAGGCGGTGCGCGAGACCGGGGCCGACGCGTCGGTGATCTACGTGCCGCCCGCGGGTGCGGCGGACGCCATCCTCGAGGCCGCGGACGCGGGCATTCCACTGGTGGTCTGCATCACCGAGGGGGTCCCGGTCCTCGACATGGTCCGGGTCGCGCGGTGGCTCGAGGGCCGGTCCACCCGGCTGATCGGCCCGAACTGCCCCGGCGTCATCACGCCCGGGCAATGCAAGATCGGCATCATGCCGGGCTACATCCACACCCCGGGCCGCGTCGGCGTGGTGTCGCGCAGCGGCACCCTGACCTATGAAGCGGTCTACCAGCTGAGTCAGCTCGGCATCGGCCAGTCGACGTGCATCGGGATCGGCGGTGACCCGATCGTCGGCACCGGCTTCATCGATGCGCTCCGCCTCTTCCAGGGCGATGCCGGCACCGACGCGGTCATCATGATCGGCGAGATCGGCGGGAGCGCGGAAGAGGAGGCGGCCGCCTTCATCACCCAGCATGTCACCAAGCCGGTGGTGAGCTTCATCGCCGGCCAGACCGCGCCCAAGGGCAAGCGCATGGGGCACGCGGGCGCCATCATCTCCGGCGGCAAGGGCACGGCGGCCGAAAAGATCGCGGCGCTCGAGGCCGCCGGCGTGACGATGTCGGCCAGCCCGGCGCGACTCGGGGTCACCATGCGCGACGCGCTTCGAAAGGCAGGGAAGCTCCAGTGACGGAACGCACTTTCTTCATGGTCAAGCCGGACGCGATGCGCGCCCGGACGCTCGGCAAGATCCTCGCGATGATCGAGGCGAGCGGCCTCGCCATCGTGGCGGGCCGCATCCGCCATCTGAGCGTCGACGACGCGCGGCGCTTCTACGCGGTTCACGCGGAGCGGCCGTTTTTCGGCGACCTGGTCGCGTTCATGACCTCGGGGCCGGTGTTCACCGGGGTGCTGGAAGGCGAGGGCGCGATCAAGCGCTGGCGCGACCTGATGGGGCCCACCGACTCCAAGAAGGCGCCGAAGGGCACCGTGCGCGGCGAGTTCGGCACGGACGTCGAGCAGAACGCCTCGCACGGCTCCGATGCGCCGGAGACGGCGCGGGCGGAGATTGCCTTCTTCTTTCCCGGGGCCGAACTGCCGGGCGCCACCGCGGCGCCGTAAGGCCCGTCGCATCGCCGCCTTCTTCGTCGCGTCGCTCTGCTTCGGCGCGATGGCGCTGTGCGTGCGCCTCGCGGCTCGCGACATGCCGGCGATGCAGGTGGCGTGCGTGCGCTTCGCGGGCGCGTTCGTCGTCCTCCTGCTCGCGACGCGCGGCCGCGCGCTCAGGCCGCGCGCCGCCACCGTCCCGCGGCTGGCCCTCCGGGGGCTCCTCGGCGCCGCCGCGATCAGCTGTTACTTCGTGGGGATCGGATGGGCGGGCGCGGGGCTCGCGACGCTGCTGCACTCGACGTACCCGGTGTTCACCGCGCTCTGCGCCACCTTCGCCCTGGGCGACCGCTTCTCCGGCCGACTGGCGGTGGCGCTGGGGCTCAATCTGCTCGGGGCGGCCATCGTGCTCGGCACGCCATCCGTGGCCGGCGGGGGCGCGCTCGGGGGGGCGCTCGTGGCGTTGCTGGGCGGCATGCTGGCTGGCGGCGCGGTGGCGACGGCAAGCCAGCTCCGGCGGAGCGAGAGCGCCTCCTTGGTGACCATCTGGTTCATGGCCATCGGGGCGCTGCTGACGCCGCGACGCTGGAGGCCGCAGTGCTCGGGGGCTGGCCGAGCCGGGGCGTCGTCGCCGGGGGCGTGCTGATGCTGGCGGCGGTGGCATTGGCCCACGATCGCGGCGTCGCGGTGGCGGCGGGCGAGGTGCCCGAGGAACTGGGGTGAGCGGCCGGCCGGGACGCCGTGGCGGGCGGCCGGTCGTCCCGCTACGATGCGCCGCCCATGAGCGCGAGAGACATCCAGGACCTGGGGCAGGCGGCCCTGGAGGAGTGGTGTGTGGCGCAGGGGGAGTCCGCGTATCGGGCGCGACAGGTGATGGCCTGGGTGCACCGTCGAGACGTGATGACATTCGGGGAGATGACGAACCTCCCGGCGCGCTTCCGGGCACGCCTGGCGGAGGGGTTCACGGTCGGCCGGCTCGTCCCGACGACCGTCGCCGAGGCGGCGGACGGCACCCGCAAGCTGTTGTTCAGGCTGCCGCCTGGTCCGGAGGGACGCCCGGCGGCCATCGAGAGCGTGCTGATCCCGCAGGTCGAGCGGCCCGAGGGCGCCCGCGATCGCCTCACGCTCTGCATCTCGAGCCAAGCGGGGTGCGGAATGGGCTGCGGCTTCTGCGCCACGGCGGCGATGGGGCTGGTGCGCAACCTGCGGCCGGCGGAGATCGTCGGGCAGGTGCGGGTGGCGCAGGCGCTCGCGGCGCCGGAGCGACTCACCAACGTCGTCCTCATGGGCATGGGCGAACCGCTGGCGAACTACGACGCCGTCCTGACGGCGGTGGAGATCCTGACGGCGGAGTGGGGCTACGCCATCTCGCCGCGTCGCATCACCGTGTCGACCGTCGGGCTGGCGCCCGAGATCCCGCGCTTCATTGCGGAGACGCGCGTCAACCTCGCGGTCTCGCTGCATGCGCCCACCGACCGCCAGCGCGACCGGCTGGTGCCCGTGAACCGCCGCTATCCGCTGGCGGCGCTCCTCGATGCCTGCCGGGCCGTGCCGCTGCCCCGGCGCAAGCGGATCACGTTCGAGTACGTCATGTTGGCCGGCGAGAACGACAGCGACGCGGACGCGCGCGCCCTGGTGCGCCTCCTCCACGGATTGCAGGCCAAGGTGAACCTGATTCCCTGGAACCCGTTCCCGGGCGCCGCCTTCACCCCGAGCCCGCCGGCGCGTGTCGCGCGCTTCCAGGCGCTGCTGCGCCAGCACGGGGTCTCGACCAGCATCCGCGAGAGCCGCGGCGGCGACATCCAGGCCGCCTGCGGCCAGCTGGCGACGGCGCGGCCGGCGGCCTGAGGACGCATGGCGGGCATCGGCGTCATCATCAACCCGTACGCCAGCGGGAACCGGGCCGACGCGGCGGCGCGCGAGCGGCGCATGACCGAGGTGGTGGGTTCGTGCGGGTGGGTGCGCGTCACGCCGACCGTCGACGCGATCGACGAGGTGGCGCGTGAGTTCCGGGCACGCGGCGTCGACCTGCTCGCGATCTGCGGCGGCGACGGGAGCGACCACTGCACGCTCACCGCGTTCCACCGCGTCTGGGGCCGGGACCCGCTGCCGCGGCTCCTGCCGCTGCGCGCCGGAACCATCAACTATGTGGCGGACGCCACCGGAGGGCAGCGGGGCGCTCCCGAGCAGGTGCTGGCGCGGGTGGTGCGGGACTACCGCCGCGGCCTGAGCCACGTGACCACGGAGCGTGATCTGATCCGGGTCAACGGCCGCGAAGTCGGGTTTCTCCTGAGCTTCGGGACGGCGGTGAACTACCTTCGCGCCTACTACGCCCTGGACCGTCAGGGCCCCTGGCCGGCGGCGAAGCTGCTCGGCCGGCTGATCGCCTCGGCGCTGGCCGGAACCCACCTGTCGCGCGGCGTGTTCCAGGCGGTGGAGGCGGATGTCGAGTGCGACGGCGAGGTGCTGCCGTTCCGGCTGTTCACCCTGTTCTTCGCCGGGACGATCGAGCGCATCGCGCTGGGCTTCCAGCCGACCTATCTCGGCAACCGCAAGCGCGGGTTCTTCCACGTGCTCGGCGGCCCGATCCCGGCGCGCCGGCTGATCCGGCACGCCCGGAAGGTCTACCGCGGTGTCCCCACCAACGACCCGGCGCTCTATGACACGGTGGGCCAGCGTCTCGCGATCCGCTTCGCGCGGCCGACGCACATCATGTTGGATGGCGACATCCTCGAACCCACCGAGCGCATCGAAGTGGACGTCCCGCTGCGGGTCGAGCTGATCCGGAGCTGATCGGCCCGTCCGGCTGGACCGCCCGTGTCACCCCGGCCGGCGAGCTCGCGCGCCGGTCAGTCGGCCGTCTCGCGATCGGTCGCGCCGCTCGCCGCCGGGACGCCGCCTGCCACCAGTGCGACGCCCAGCACCACGATGGCCGCGGCGAGCGCCATGCGCGGCGTGAGCGGCTCGCCGATCAGCGCCCAGCCGAGGAGCACGGCGACCACCGGATTCACGTACGCGTACGTGGACACGAGCGGCAGCGGCGCGTTGTGCAACAGCCAGACGAAGGTCGAGAACGCGAGCAACGAGCCGAAGACGACGAGGTAGGCGAGGGCGAAGAGCGACGAGGTGGAGAACGCCGCCGGGCGCACCGCCGCCAGCTCGCCGCTCACCGCGCCGGCAAGGGCGAGGAAGGCGCCGCCGGCCAGCATTTCCATGCTGGTCGCGACCAGGGGGCGGCGAGGGAGCGGGGCGGTGCGCGCGTAGACCGAGCCCGCCGCCCACGAGGCCGACGCGCCGAGGCAGAGCAGGGCCCCGCGCAGGTCCACGCCGCCCGCGCCGGGGTCTCCCAGCAGGAGCGCAACGCCCGCGAAGCCGAGTCCGAGCCCCAGCGTGGCGCGGCGGCCAAGCCGGCGGCCGAACCAGACGCGGTCGATCAGGGCGACCCAGAACGGCAGGACCGCCACCAGGAGCGCGGCCACGCCCGACGGGATGCGCCGTTCGGCCGTGACCACCGCGCCGTTGCCGCCCAGCAGCAGCGCGGCGCCGACGATGGCCGCCGCGCGCCACTCCCTGAGCCCGACCGGGCCGTCGGCCCAGTCCCCCCGCACGCCCGTGACCGCCGCGAGCAACGCTCCCGCGACGAGGAATCGGACGGCGGCCATCGACAAGGGGGGCAGGGTGCCGACGGCGACGCGGATCGCGAGGTAGGTGGAGCCCCACACCAGGTACACGACTCCCAGCGCGGTCCAGATGCGGGCCGGGGAGGGCCGGGCGGCTGAGGCGACGGCCGGAGGCACGGCGGGGGTTCTCCGAGAGCGGAGGCGGCGACGCAAGCGCGCCTTGCACTCGGGTCGATTTCCCCTAGGATACGCCGGCCGCCGCGAGGCGGGGTGGGCATGGCGGAGCGAATCCTCGGAGTGATCGGCGGCAGCGGGCTCTACGAGCTCCCCGGCCTGGACGGCGTCGAGCGGATCGCCGTGCAGACGCCGTTCGGGACCCCCTCGGACGACGTCGTCACGGGGCGGCTCGGCGGCACGCGCCTCCTCTTTCTGCCGCGGCACGGCCGCGGGCATCGACTGCTCCCATCCGAGCTCCCGTTTCGCGCGAACTGCTGGGCGCTCAAGTCGCTCGGTGCGGATGCCGTGCTGGCGGTCAGCGCAGTCGGGAGCCTGCGTGCGGAGATCGCGCCGGGACACGTGGTGGTGCCCGACCAGTTCATCGACCGCACGCGCGGGCGGCAGGAGGAGAGCACGTTCTTCGGCCGCGGCATCGTCGCGCACGTGCAGTTCGCGGACCCGTTTTGCGCGCCGCTGTCGCGCGCGCTGGCGGATGCGGCCCGCGGCGCTGGCGCCACGGTCCATGCGGGCGGCACGTACCTCTGCATGGAAGGCCCCGCGTTCTCGACACGCGCCGAATCCAACCTCTACCGCACGTGGGGCGCGCACGTGATCGGCATGACGAATCTCCAGGAGGCGAAGCTGGCCCGCGAGGCCGAGCTGTGCTTCGCCACCCTCGCGCTCGCCACCGACTACGACTGCTGGCACGACGCCCACGACGACGTCCGGATCGACGACATCCTCCAGGTCATCGCCGCCAACGTCGAGCTGGCCCGCCGCACCGTCGCCGCGCTGGTTCCGGCGCTCCCCACCCGCGACGGGTGCGCGTGCGCCCATGCCCTCGAACACGCCATCATCACCGATCGGGCCGCCATTCCCGCCGACGTCAAGCGGGACCTGGCGCCGATTGCCGGGAGATACCTGTGACCGTTCCCTCGCCGGACCGCCGCGTCGTCGTCACCGGGTCGGTCGCCTTCGACTACCTGATGACGTTCGGTGATCGCTTTCTGGACGTCCTCGTCCCGGACCGCATGCACCGGCTGTCGGTCTCCTTTCGCGTCGACGCCATGCGCCGCGTGCGTGGCGGCTGTGCCCCGAACATCGCCTACAGCCTGGCCCGTCTCGGCGCCACGCCGATGCTCATGGCCACCGCCGGGAGCGATGCGCGGGAATACCGGGACTGGCTGGCGGCGTCGGGTGTCGACGTCTCGCTGTTGCGGCTCCACGAGGATCTCTTCACCGCGTCGTTCTTCGTCACCACCGATCGCGACCAGAACCAGCTGGGGACGTTCTACTCGGGCGCGATGGACCGGGCGCGCGAGCTGAGTTTCGCCGAGGTCGATCCGGCCATGGTGGCCCTCGCGATCATCGCCCCGAACGACCCGCAAGCGATGGCGCGCTACACGCGCGAGTGCCGGGAGCGGAACATCCCGTTCATGTACGACCCGAGCCAGCAGGTGGCGCAGCTGTCGGGCGAGGAGCTGCTGGCGGGGGTGGAGGGCGCCACCATCTTCATCGGCAACGAGTACGAGTTCGGCATCATCGAAAAGAAGACCGGGTTCGGGGAGGCGGAGCTGCTGAGCCGGGTGCCCGTCCTCATCATCACGCGCGGCGGCGACGGCTCGACGATCGCACTGCGGGGAGGCACGCCGGAGAATCCCGACGGCGCGCGCACCATCCGCGTGCCGGCCGCCGCGGTGCACGCCGCGGAACTCGACCCGACGGGCGTGGGCGACGCGTACCGCGCGGGGCTGCTGGCGGCGCGGTTGGCGGGGTTGCCCTGGGAGGTCGCCGGGCGCGTGGGGAGCGTCGCGGCGGTCTACGCGCTGGAAACCATCGGGCCGCAGCCGGCGCCGTACTCGCTGGCCGAGTTCCGGGCGCGCTACGCGGACAGCTTCGGCCCGGACGACGCCGCGGCGCTCGCGCGCCTCGGAGGCTGAGCTGGAGCCCGGCGCGGGTAGATCCGGCCGGCGACCGTCGCCCCGCTTGTCGGTCGTGGTGCCGGTGTTCGACGAGGTCGAATGCCTGCCGCGGCTCCTCGAGGAGCTCGCTGCCGTGCTCGACGGCCTCGCGATGTCCGCTGAGATCGTCATGGTGGACGACGGCAGCACCGACGGCAGCTTCCAGCGGCTGCGCGCGCTGGCTGCCGGCGAGCCGCGGCTGCGCGTGCTGCGCCTCCAGCGCAATTACGGTCAGACGGCGGCGCTCGCCGCCGGGATCGAAGCCGCGCGGGGCGAGCTGATCCTGTCGCTCGACGCCGACCTGCAAAACGACCCGCGCGACATTCCGATGCTGTTGGCGGCGCTCGACGACGACGTCGATGTGGTGAACGGCTGGCGGCGCGAACGGCAGGACGCGTGGTTCAGCCGCCGGCTGCCGTCGCAGATCGCGAACCGCATCATCTCCGGTGTGACGGGCACGCACCTGCACGACTACGGCTGCACGCTGCGCGTCATGCGCGCCTCGGTGGCCAAGGAACTCCGGCTCTATGGCGAGCTGCACCGGTTCATTCCGGCGCTGGCCGCGGAGCTCGGCGCGCGGGTGGTGGAGCTGCCCGTGTCGCACCGGCCCCGGACGCTCGGACGCTCGAAGTACGGCATTTCACGCACCGTGCGGGTGGTGCTCGACCTCCTCACGGTGAAGTTCCTCTCCGGGTTCGCGACGCGGCCGATCCATCTGTTCGGGCTGGTGGGGCTCGGGCTGGCCGTGCCCGGGTTGGTCCTCCTGGGTGAACTCGGCTTCGAGCGCCTGGTGTTCGGTCGTCCGCTCGCGGACCGGCCGATCGTGCTGCTGGCGATCCTGCTGATCGTGCTCGGCGTGCAGTTCGTGTCGATCGGGCTCCTGGGCGAGTTGGTCGTGCGCACGTATTTCGAGTCGCAGGGGAAGCCGATCTATCGCATCCGCGAGATCGTGGAGACGCCGCCGCCTGAATTGACATCGTCCAGACCCGCCGCTAATCCTGCCCACTTATGAAAATCTGCGTGGTCGGCACCGGCTACGTGGGGCTCGTGGCCGGGACCTGCTTCGCGGAGAGTGGCAACGACGTCGTCTGCGTCGACAACGTGCCGACAAAGGTCGAGGCGCTGCGGCAGGGGCTCGTCCCGATTTACGAACCGGGGCTCGAGGAACTCATTCGGCGCAACGTCGCCGAGGGCCGGCTCACCTTCACGACCGATTTGGTCGAGCCCGTGCGCCAGAGCCCCGTGTGTTTCATCGCGGTGGGCACGCCCGAGCGGCCGGACGGCTCGGCCGACCTGAGTGCCGTGCTGGCGGTGGCCAAGGCCGTCGCCACCCACATGACCGGGTATCGCGTCGTGGTCACCAAGAGCACCGTCCCGGTGGGCACGCACGGGCGCGTGCGGGAGGTGATGCGTCCGGTGGCCCAGCACCCCTTCGACGTGGTCTCGAACCCGGAGTTCATGAAGGAAGGCGCGGCCATCGACGACTTCATGAAGCCCGATCGGGTGGTGATCGGCGCCTCCCGCCCGGAAGCGTTCAAGGTCATGCGCGAGCTGTACGAGCCCTTCTGTCGCACGGGGGCGCCCATCCTCGAGATGGACAACTCGAGTGCGGAGATGACGAAGTACGCGGCCAACGCGCTGCTCGCCACGCGGATCTCGTTCATGAACGAGATCGCGAATCTCTGCGAGCGCGTCGGGGCGGATGTCGAGCTGGTGCGGCGCGGCGTCGGGTACGATCGCCGAATCGGCCATCACTTCCTCTTCCCGGGAGTCGGCTACGGGGGCTCGTGCTTCCCGAAAGACGTGCAGGCGGTGATCCACACGGCGCACGAACACGGCATGAAGTTCCCGCTGCTGAACGCGGTGGAGGAGGTCAACGACGGCCAGAAGCGTCGCCTGGTGGAGAAGGTGGTGAGCGAATTCGGCGCGGAGCTCGCCGGGCGCCGCTTCGCGGTGTGGGGGCTCGCGTTCAAGCCGAAGACGGACGACATGCGCGAGGCGCCCTCCTTGACCGTCATCGAGGGGCTGCTGGAGCGTGGCGCCACCGTGGCGGTGCACGACCCCGAGGCGCTGGGCGTCGCGCGCTCGGTGCTCGGCGACCGCGTCACCTACCATCGGGTCAACTACGACGCTCTCGAGGGCGCGGACGCGCTGCTCATCGTGACCGAGTGGAACGAGTTCCGGCGCCCGGACTTCGCGCGCATGAAGGAGCTCATGCGCCGGCCGTTGATCTTCGACGGGCGGAACCTCTACGAACCCGAGGTGATGCGCGAGCACGGGTTCACCTATCTGCCGATCGGCCGCACGGTCGTGCGGACGGAGGCTGAGCCGCGATCATGACGCGGGTATTGATCACGGGCGGGGCGGGCTTCATCGGGTCGCACCTCTGCGAGCGGTTCCTGGCCGACGGCAACGACGTCATCTGCATGGACAACTTCCTCACCGGGTCGCCGGACAACATCGCCCATCTGTTCGCGAACCCGAAGTTCATGTTCATCCAGCAGGACGTGACCAACTACATCTACGTGAAGGGTCCCCTCGACGCGATCCTGCACTTCGCGTCGCCCGCCAGCCCGGTCGACTACCTCGAGCTGCCGATCCAGACCCTCAAGGTCGGCTCGCTCGGCACGCACAAGGCGCTCGGGCTCGCCAAGGAGAAGGGCGCGCGATTCCTGCTCGCCGCGACGTCGGAGGTGCTACGGCGATCCCCTCGTCCATCCCCAGACCGAAGACTACTGGGGCAACGTGAACCCGATCGGTCCGCGCGGGGTGTACGACGAGGCGAAGCGCTTCGCCGAGGCCATGACGATGGCCTATCACCGCACCCACGGCGTCGAGACGCGCATCGTCCGCATCTTCAACACCTACGGACCGCGCATGCGGCTGCGCGACGGGCGGGTGGTGCCGAACTTCATCGCGCAGGCCCTGCGGAACGAACCGATGACGGTGTACGGCGACGGATCCCAGACGCGCAGCTTCTGCTTCGTCTCCGACCTGGTCGACGGCATCGTGCGCCTGCTGCACTCGGACTACAGCGGCCCCGTGAACTGTGGCAATCCCACCGAGGTCACCATCCGCCGGTTCGCCGAGGTCATCCGGGACCTGACGGGCTCGCGCAGCGAGATCGTCTCCCGGCCGCTCCCCGAGGACGACCCGAAACAGCGCCAGCCCGACATCACGCGCGCGCGGACGCTGCTCGGCTGGGAGCCCACGGTCGGGCTCGAGGATGGCCTTCGCCAGACGATCGACTACTTCCGGGACAAGGTATGAAGGTCCTGGTCACTGGCGGCGCCGGGTTCATCGGGTCGCACGTGGTGGACGGTTACGTTGGCGCGGGGCACGAGGTGCTCGTCGTCGACAACCTGTCGAGCGGAAAGCGCGAGAACCTGAATCCGCGAGCGCGCTTCGTCGAACGGGACATCCTCGACCCGGCGACGGCGCAGTTGATCCGGGATGAACGGCCGGACGTCCTGAACCACCATGCCGCGCAGATCGACGTCCGGCGCTCGGTGGCCGACCCGGCGCTCGACGCCCGCACCAACGTCCTCGGCACCCTGGCGCTGCTCGAGGCCGCCCGGCAGGCGGGCGTGAAGAAAGTGCTTTTCGTGTCGTCGGGGGGCGCCGTCTACGGGGAACAGGAGGCGTTCCCCGCGCCGGAGACCCATCCGACCTGGCCGGTCAGCCCCTACGGCGTGAGCAAGCGCGCCGGCGAGCTGTACTGCAATTTCTATCGGGCGGAGTACGGCCTGCCCTTCGTCGCCTTCCGTTACGCGAACGTCTACGGACCGCGCCAGGATCCTCACGGCGAGGCGGGCGTCGTCGCCATCTTCAGTGGCAAGATGCTGGGCGACGAGCCGATCACCGTCAACGGCGACGGGATGCAGACGCGGGACTACGTCTACGTCGGCGACGTGGCGCGCATGAGTCTGCTTGCGCTCCAGTGCGACGAGAGCGGGCCGGTGAACGTCGGCACCGGCGTCGAGACCGACGTCAACGTGCTGGCCCAGACGCTGCTGGAGGTGTCGGGCAGCCGGAGCGAGATCCGCCACGGACCGGCGAAGGGTGGCGAGCAGCGGCGCAGCGTCGTCGACATCCGGCGGGCACGCGAGGTGTTCGGCTGGCAACCCAACGTCCCGCTCCGCGAGGGGCTGGGCCGCACGGTCGAGTTTTTCCGGGCGCGGCGGTCCGCGCGCTGAGGCGCGGCGCCGGCCCACACGCAGGAGGCCGCCCTGGACAGCACGCGCATCCGCAACTTCTCGATCATCGCGCACATCGACCATGGCAAGTCGACGCTGGCGGATCGCCTGCTCGAACGCACCGGTGCCGTGTCGAAGCGCGAGATGTCGTCGCAGTTCCTCGACGACATGGACCTCGAGCGCGAGCGGGGCATCACCATCAAGGCGCGCGCCGTGCGGCTCGCCTACCGGGCGCGCGACGGCACGGACTACGTGCTCAATCTGATCGACACACCGGGGCACGTCGACTTCACCTACGAGGTGTCGCGGAGCCTGGCCGCGTGCGAGGGGGCGGTCCTCGTCGTCGATGCGTCGCAGGGCGTGCAGGCGCAGACGATGGCGAACGTCTACCTGGCTCTCGAGCACGACCACGAGATCGTCGCGGTGCTGAACAAGATCGACCTGCCGAGCGCCGAACCGGATCGGGTGCGCCACGAGATCGAGGAGGCGATTGGTCTGGACGCATCCGACGCCATCCTGGCGAGCGCGAAGGAGGGCATCGGGACCGACGAGATCCTGGAGGCGATCGTCCGGCGCATTCCGCCGCCGCGGGGCGATGCCGCCGCGCCGCCCCGCGCGCTGATCTTCGACTCGTGGTTCGATCCGTACCACGGCGCCGTGGTCCTGATCCGCGTGGTCGACGGGACGCTGCGCAAGGGGCAGCGCATCCGCCTGATGGCGGTGGGCAAGGAGTTCCTGGTGACCCGGCTCTGCGTCCTGGCGCCTCGTCCGCTCGAAGTTGCGGAGCTCGGTGTGGGCGAGGTGGGCATCCTCTCGGCAGCGATCAAGGAAGTCGCGGATACGCGGATCGGCGACACCGTCACCGACGCCGAGCGGCCCGCCACCGAGCCCCTGCCAGGGTTCCGCCCGGTGAAGCCGATGGTGTTCAGCGGCCTCTACCCGGCCGATTCCGCGGACTACGACGCCCTGCGGGACGCCGTCGAGAAGCTGCGGCTGAACGACGCGTCGTTCAGCTACGAGCCGGAGACGTCGCTGGCGCTCGGGTTCGGCTTCCGCTGCGGCTTCCTCGGTCTGCTCCACATGGAGATCGTGCAGGAGCGGCTGGAGCGCGAGTTCCACCTGTCCCTGATCACGACGGCGCCCACGGTGGCGTACCGGGTGGTGGAGACCGACGGCCGGACGACGGTCATCGACAGCCCCGCGAAGCTGCCGCCGCCCGGGCGGATCGAACACATCGAGGAGCCGTACATTCGCGCCACCGTCCACCTCCCCACGGAGTACCTGGGCAACGTCCTGGGGTTGTGTCAGGAGCGGCGGGGCGAGCAGAAGGAGATCAAGTTCCTCGGCGAGTCCAGAGCCATGGTGACGTACGAGCTGCCGCTCGCGGAGGTCGTGCTCGATTTCTACGACAAGCTGAAGTCGTTCACCCGCGGCTACGCCTCGATGGACTACGAGTACCTCGACTTTCGGCCGTCGAACCTGGTCAAGCTCGAGCTGCTCATCAACGGGGAGCCGGTCGACGCGCTCTCGATCATCGTGCATCGGGACGCCGCCTACGTGCGGGGACGCGACCTCTGCCAGCGGCTGCGCGAGCTGATCCCCCGTCAGATGTTCGAGGTGGCGATCCAGGCCGCGATCGGCGCGAAGATCATCGCGCGCGAGACCGTCAAGGCCATCCGGAAGAACGTCACCGCGAAATGCTACGGGGGGGACATCACCCGCAAGCGCAAGCTGTTGGAGCGCCAGAAGGAAGGCAAGAAGCGGATGAAGCAGGTGGGGCGGGTCGAGATTCCGCAGGAGGCCTTCCTGGCCGTGCTGAAGGGTGGCGACTGATGGGGGCCTCGTCTATGATGCCCCGCCATGGCTGAGCTCGAGGCGAGACGCGCCGACGTCGCGGCCCGGATGCAGGTGGCGGTGCCGAAGCGCAAGTCGCAGCTCCGCGAGTATGCCGAAGCCCTGGGGGTGGCGCTCCTCCTGGCGCTGGCCATCCGCACCTTCGTCGTGCAGGCCTTCAAGATCCCCTCGGGCTCGATGCTGCCGACCCTCCAGATCGGGGACCATATTCTGGTCAACAAGTTCGTCTACGGGCCGCGGCTCGAGGTCCCGTTGACCCAGACGTCGCTCGGGCAGCTGCCGGGGTTCCGGAAGCCGCGGGCCGGTGATGTGGTCGTGTTCATCTGGCCCAAGGACCGCTCCAAGGACTTCATCAAGCGAGTGATCGCGGTGGAGGGCCAGACGGTCGAGGTCCGCAATCGCCAGGTCTACATCGACGGCAAGCCATGGGACGATCCGCATGCCACCTGGCTGGCGCAGCAGCGCGGGGTCGGCACTGGCGGGGCCGGCGACGACTACCCGGCCACCACGGTGCCGAAGGACCACGTCTTCGTGATGGGCGACAACCGCGACCAGAGCTATGACTCGCGCTTCTGGGGTTTCGTGCCGATCGCCGACATCAAGGGCCAGGCGCTCGTCATCTACTGGTCGTGGAACGGCCCTGACCGCTGGGTGCGCTGGGAGCGCCTCGGCAAGCTGGTGGACTGAGCGGGGCGCCGGCGCCGGTGGGACGGTGACGTGACGCACGAGCGGGTGCGCGACGAGTGGCAGGCGGTCGCCCAGGGATGGCGGCGCTGGGAGCCGATGTTCCAGTCGTTCGGGTGGCCGCTGGCGCTGCGCATGGCGGCGGTGGCGGAAGTGGGAAGCGGCCAGCGCGTGCTCGACGTCGGCTGCGGCATCGGCGACCCGACCCTCCAGGTGGCGGTCCTGGCCGGCCCGCATGGCCGGGTGCTCGGCATCGACATCGCCGATGGCATGATCGCGATCGCCCGCGAGCGCGCGGCGGCGCTGGGCCTGGCGCATGCGGAGTTCCGCGTCGACGACGTGACAGCGGCGAATCTGCCCGAAGGCGGGTTCGACATCGTCCTCGGGCGGTGGAGCCTGATCTATCTCGACGATGTCGCCGGCGTGCTCGCCCGCCTCCGCCGCGCACTCGTGCCCGGTGGCCGAATCGCCGTCACGGCGTGGGCGCCGCCCGAAGCGAATCCGTGGTTTCTCGTGCCTCACGAGGCGCTCGCCCGGGTCGGCCCGGTTCCGCCGCTCGATGTCGGCGCGCCGGGGCTCTTCCACCTGTCCACCGACGGGGCGCTGGCGCGGGCGCTCGTCGGCGCGGGCTTCCAGACCGTCGGGCAGGAGCGGGTGGTCCTGTCGCAACTGGTGCACGACAGCGCCGAGTTCTGGCGCATGATGACCGATACGGGCGGCCCGCTGGGCCCGCTCATCGAGCGCCTGTCGCCGGTGGAGGCGGGAGCGGTCGCCGCCGACGTCGCCGCGCGCCTCGAGCGCCACCGCGCGGGCGAGGTGCTCCGCATCCCGGCGCAGGCGCAGCTGGCCTGGGGGCGGGCATAGTCGGCGTCAGCCCGGATCGTCGGTGCTGACCCGGGGCGCAGCGGGCCGCGACTGCGCCCAGCTCGGCCCGCTGCGCCGCGATCGACTCGACGCGGGCGGATCATCGGAGGGTCGGTCGGTCATCTGGCCGGCGCCGATCAGCACGGGAGCGGGGCGTGTCATGGGGCGCCGGCCCGCCTTGACTGCCCGGCGAGCGGCGTCGAAAGTCGTTCCATGCACACCGTCCCCGCGTCAACCGAGACGTCGCTGCTGCGGACCGAAATCTGCGATCGGTTGGGCATCGCCGTGCCGATCTGTCTCGCCGGTATGGGCGGCGTCTCCATGGCGCCGCTCGTCGCGGCGGTCTCGAACGCCGGTGGCCTCGGCATCATGGGGGCGGCCAACCTGTCGCCGGAGGGCCTGCGCGAGGAGATCCGGCGCACGCGCCAGCTGACCAGCAGGCCGTTCGCCGTCGATCTGCTGGCGCCGTTGCCCGAAATGATCGAGCCCTATCTGCCGGTGCTGTTCGACGAGGACGTCCGCATCTTCGTGGCTGGGCTCGCCGTGCCGGAGCGGCACGTGGCCGAGATGAAGCGCCGCGGGATGACCGTGGTGGTCATGACGGGCAAGGTGCAGCACGCAGTCCGCGCCGAGGCCGCCGGGGCGGACGTCGTCGTGGCGCAGGGGACGGAAGCGGGCGGCCATACGGGCGAGATCGGCACGCTGGCCTTGGTGCCGCAGGTGGTGGACGCGGTGCGGATCCCGGTGCTGGCGGCGGGCGGCATCACCGACGGCCGGGGCGTGGTTGCGGCGCTCGCCCTGGGTGCGCAGGGCGTGGTGATGGGGACGCGGTTCATCGCCACGCCGGAGGCGACCGCGGCGCGCCAGTACCGCGACGCGCTGGTGCGGGCCAGCCAGGACGACACCGTCCGTACCCGGTGCTATTCGGGCAAACCGCTGCGCACGCTCCGGAACGCCTATGTCGACGAGTGCGACGCCACGCCCGCGGCAGTGAAGCGGTTCCCCGAGCAGCTCATGCTGTCCATCCAGCGCGACGTGATGGCGTACTGGAACCCGGAGGTCGACCCGGCGCGGAGTTGCATGCCGGCGGGCCAGGGCGTCGGGAGCTTTCGCGAAGTCGCGCCGGCGGGCGAAGTCCTGCACGCTGTCGTCGCGCAGGCTGCAGCCATCCTGCAACGCGGCGTTGTCGGGCGGTAGCGGCGGGTCAGCCGTGCTCGGGGCCGGGCACGGGGGGCGCCGGCGCCGCGGCCGCCGCCGGAGCGGCGTAGAGATCGCGGTAGATGTCGAGGAACGACAGCAGGGCGGCCAGGATCACGGGCGCGAGGAAGATGCCGAGGAAGCCGTACACGGTCATCCCGCCGAGGATGGCGAACAGCAGCAGGAACGTCGGCAGGCGGGCGCGGCCGCCGATGATGAGTGGCCGGATGACGTTGTCCGCCATGCTCACCGCCAGCAACCCCCAGAGCAGCAGCAGGACCCCACGGGCCGTCTCGCCGATCGCAAGCAGGTACACGCCAGCCGGCACCCAGACGAACGCCGCCCCGAAGGGCGGCAGGAACGACGCGATCCCGGTGAGGAAGCCGAGAAAGACCGCGAAGGGGAGCCCACCGATACCCCAGTAGCCGACGCCGCCGAGCACGCCTTGGACCACGGCCAACACCACCATGCTCTGCACGACCGCCGTGAGCGTGTGGTAGACTCGGGCGAAGACTTCGTCCGTATGCTCCGGGTCCATCGGCAGCAGCTCGCGGAGCATGGCCGACATCCGGTCGCCGTCGCGGAAGAAGAAGAACAGGGCCAGGAGCATCAGCGAGCCACTCACCAGGCTCTCGAGCACGTTCCGGGCGATGGCGCCGGTCTGGCTGGCGATCTGCTGTGAGACCCAGCTGGCCGCCCCGAGGAGCAGGTTCGAGACGTCGAGATGGAGCGCGTCGATCACGGGCGAGGCGAGGCGGTCGACCAGCACGCCCGGCCGGGAAGTTCGCGCGGTTTCGACGAGGGCGTTCAGCTCGCCGGTCTGCACCATTTCCCGCACCCGCTCGTAGGCGCCGGCGGCCTCGCTGACGAGCAGCGACCCGAGAATGATCGAGGGGATGATCGCCACGGCGAGGATCCCGGCGACCAGCACCGAAGCGGCCGCCCCCCGCGAGCCCCGGAACGCGCGCACGAGCCAGGTGGTGAGCGGGTAAAAGGTGAGTGCCAGGATGGCGGCCCAGCCGAGCGGCCGGAAGAACGGGGCCAGGAACAGGAAAAATTGGTGGAGCAGGAGTGCGAGGACGACGAAGAAGAAGGCCGCGAACAGCCGCTCGCGCGACACGGGGCGGACTCTATCGGCCGCGGGCGGGGCGCACAAGCGCTGGCCGCGCCTTGACACCGAAGACACGCGTTGGTACCAAATGCCCCCTTATCGAGCACTTACGCAGGCACGTAGCTCAGTGGCTAGAGCGCTTCCTTGACACGGAAGAGGCCGGCGGTTCAATCCCGCCCGTGCCTACTCTCCACCCACGTAGACGCCCTTCACCCGTAATCGTCG
This sequence comes from uncultured delta proteobacterium, assembly GCA_963851365.1. Lineage (GTDB taxonomy): Bacteria > Desulfobacterota > Binatia > DP-6 > DP-6 > CAVQLX01. The sequence continues at coordinate 91,303 of CAWKPA010000013.1, forward strand.
TGTAGCCCCGGATGGCCGAGATCGTCGTGACCTTCGCCGACGGGGCGCAGGAGCGTCTACCCGCCGGGACCACGGCGGGCGATGCGCTCCGGTTGCACGCGGAGCGCACCGGCACCGGCCGCAAGGACGTCCGGCGCGCGGTCGCAGCGCGCGTGGAAACCGACGCCGCCCGCATCGTCGATCTGAGTCGGCCGCTGGAGGCCGACTGCCGGCTCGGCGTGGTGGCGCCCGATTCCCCGGACGGGCTCGAGGTGCTGCGGCACTCGTGCGCGCACCTGATGGCGCAGGCGGTCCAACGCCGCTTCCCGGGGACCGAGATCACGATCGGCCCGGTGATCGAGCACGGCTTCTACTACGACTTCAAGCGGCCGCAGGGCTTCACGCCGGACGATCTGCAGCAGATCGAAGAGACCATGCGGACGATCGTGCGGGAGAACCTGCCCGTCAGCCGCGAGGACGTGTCGCGCGAGACGGCGATCGGGCTCTTCGCCGGCATGGGGCAGCATTACAAGGTGGAGATCATCCGCGGCATCGCGGAAGAGACGGTGTCGCTCTACCGGCAGGGCGAGTTCGTCGATCTCTGCCGCGGGCCGCACGTGCCGGCCACGGGACACCTGGGGGCCTTCCGGCTGACCAGCGTCGCCGGCGCGTACTGGCGAGGCGATTCCCGCAACGAGATGCTCCAGCGCATCTACGGCACCGCATGGGCCACGCCCGCCGACCTCGATGCGTATCTCAAGCGTGTCGAAGAGGCGAAGCAGCGGGACCATCGCAAGCTGGGGCAACAGCTCGACCTGTTCTCGCTCCATCCGGTGGCCCCGGGCTCGCCGTTCTTCCATCCGAAGGGCGCCATCGTCTACAACGCGCTGGTCGACTGGATGCGCAGCCTCTATCGGCGCTACGGGTACACCGAGGTCATCACGCCGCTCATCTACAAGACCGAGCTCTGGAAGACCTCCGGACATTACGAGAGCTTTCGGGACGACATGTTCCTCATCACCGTCGACGAGGACGAGTACGGCGTGAAGCCGATGAATTGTCCGGGGCACTGCTACCTCTTCGGCACCCGCAAGCATTCCTACCGTGACCTGCCGATCCGCTACGCCGACTTCAGCCGCCTGCACCGGTTCGAGGCCTCGGGAACGCTCGCGGGGCTCACCCGCGTTCGCTCGATGGCGCAGGACGACGCCCACATCTACTGCACCCCGGAGCAGGTCGATGGCGAGTTGGCGTCGTTCATCGCGATGGTGCGCGAGGTCTACGACGCGTTCGGCTTCGACCGCGTCGAGGTCACGCTCCAGACCCGTCCCGAGCCGTTCCTCGGTCGCCGCGAGCTGTGGGACGCGGCGGAGGCGGCGCTCGACCGGGCCGTGCGCGCGGCCGGGTACGACGTGACCGTGCTCCCGGGCGAAGGGGCGTTCTACGGGCCCAAGATCGGCTTCGATTTCCGGGATGTCCTCGAGCGCAGCTGGACCCTCGCCACGGTGCAGATCGATTGCGCCATGCCCGAGCGCTTCGCGCTCGGCTACGTGGCGCCGGACGGCAGCGAGGCCACGCCGGCGATGCTCCATCGCGCGGTGCTGGGATCGCTGGAGCGCTTCATCGCCATCCTGCTCGAGCACACGGCGGGCAAGCTCCCGTTGTGGCTCGCCCCGGTACAGGTGCGGGTGTTGCCAGTCAGTGAGAAGGTGGAGGCGTACGCCCAGCGGGTGGCGCAGGCGTGCACGGCGACCGGCCTTCGCGCCGAAGCCGACATCCGCAGCGAGAAGCTCAACTACAAGATTCGCGAGGCGCAACTCGAGAAGATCCCCGTGCTGGCCGTGGTCGGTGAGCGCGAACGGACCGACGGGACGGTGGCGCCGCGGATCGGCGGCGAGAATCGTCCGGCCGAAGCGCTCGAGGCCTTCGTGACCGATACATGGCGCGCGGCGCGCATGCCAGGAGGTGCCCCATAGCCAAAGTCGAGGAGAGGGTCCGGATCAACCAGCAGATTCGCGCCCGCGAGGTCCGGGTTATCGACAGCGACGGATCGCAGCTCGGCGTCATGGCGCTCGGCGACGCCCAGCGCGTCGCAGACGGCAAGGAGCTCGACCTGGTCGAGGTCGCGCCCACCGCCAACCCGCCGGTCTGCCGGATCATGGACTACGGTAAGTTCAAGTACGCCGAGAAGAAAAAGGCGCAGCAGTCGCGGAAGAAAACGGCCGCGAGTCAGCTGAAGGAAGTGAAGCTGGGCTCGCAGACCAGCGGTCACGACGTGGACTTCAAGGTGGGCCATATCCGGGAGTTCCTCGGCGAGGGCCACCGGGTGAAGGTCACGGTCTTCTTTCGGGGGCGGTCCATCACGCATCCCGAGCTAGGCCGGGCGATGCTGGACCGGATCGCCGGGATCGTGAACGATGTCGCCCAAGTGGAACAACAGCCGCGGATGGAAGGCCGCCAGATGTCGATGATGCTGGTCGGCAGATAGAGGACGAACGACGATGCCGAAGATGAAGACGAACCGGGCGGCGGCGAAACGCTTCAAGTTCACCGCCACGGGAAAGGTGAAGCGCCGCCGGGGCTACCTGCGGCACATCAACACGCACATGACCACCAAACGGAAGCGCCAACTGCGGCAGTCGACGGTGGTGCACAAGGCGGACGAGCGGAACATCAAGCGCCTGCTGCCCTACGGGTAGAGCCGGCCGCCCCGAAGGAGACGCACATGCCACGCGCGAAAGGCGGCCCGAAGACACGCCGCCGCCACAAGAAGATCATGAAGGCCGCGAAGGGCTACGTCGGCGGACGCCGCAAGACGTATCGGCAGGCCCGCGAGACCGTAGAGCGCGGCCTGACCTACGCCTACCGCGACCGCAAGCAGCGCAAGCGCGACTTCCGCAGCCTGTGGATCACCCGCATCAACGCAGCCGCTCGCGAGCACGGGCTATCGTACAGCCGCCTGATCGCGGGATTGAAGGCGGCCGGCGTCACGGTCGACCGCAAGATCCTGGCCGCCCTCGCGCTCGACGATTCGCGGGCTTTCGCGGAGCTGGCCACGCTCGCCAAGAGCCAGCTTCCGGCTCCCGTGCCTGCCTAGCTTGCAGGCGGAGCTGGAACGGCTCCGGGCGGCGGCGACGGAAGAGATCGCGGCGGCCGGCACGGCGGAAGCTCTCGAGGCGATCCGCGTGCAGTACCTCGGCCGCAAGGGATCGCTGAACGCGGTCCTGCGCGGCCTGGGTCAGCTGCCGCCCGAGCAGCGCCCCGTCATGGGGGCGCTCGCCAACGCGGTCAAGGAAGACGTGTCGGTGGCGCTCGACGCGAAGGCGGCCGCCCTGGCGGACGCCGATCTCGTGCGCGCGCTCACCCACGAGCGCATCGACGTCACGCTGCCGGGCCGTCGGCGACCCCGGGGGCATCTCCATCCGCTGCGGCAAACCGAGGACGACCTGATCGACATCTTCGTCTCGATGGGGTTCTCGGTGGCCGAAGGGCCGCAGGTGGAAGACGACTTCCACAACTTCGGCGGCCTCAACTTCCCGCCGGACCACCCCGCGCGTGATGCGCAGGACACGTTTTTCGTCGACGGGAGCGACCTGCTGCTGCGAACGCACACCTCGCCGGTGCAGCTGCGGGTGATGCGCACGACGCCGGCGCCGATCCGGGTGGTGATCCCCGGCACCTGCTACCGCCGCGACGATCCCGACCCGACGCACTCGCCGATGTTTCAGCAGATCGAGGGCTTGCTCGTCGACGAGCAGGCCAGCTTCGCCGAGCTGAAGGGCGTGCTGGGCGCCTTCGCCCGCCGCTTCTTCGGGCCGGACACCGCCGTGCGATTCCGCGCCAGCTTCTTCCCTTTCACCGAGCCCAGCGCCGAGGTCGACGTCAGCTGCATCCGCTGTCCGCGGGTCGCGCCCCGACCGGAGTGTCGAATCTGCAAAGGCAGCGGCTGGCTCGAAGTGCTCGGCGCCGGGATGGTCCACCCCAACGTGCTGCGGGCCGGCGGGCAGGACCCCGAGCGCGTCCGCGGATTCGCCTTCGGCATGGGCATCGACCGCCTCACGCTGCTGCGCCACGACCTGGACGACCTCCGGCTCCTCTACGACAACGACCTGCGCTTCCTCGAGCAGTTCTGATGCGTGTCCCGTTGAGCTGGCTGGCCGAGTTCGTCTCCTGGGAGGAGTCGACGCAGGCGCTCGCCGAGCGCATGACGATGGCGGGCCTCAAGGTGGAGGCGATCGACGAGGTGGGGGATGTCGACCGCCACGTCCGGGTCGCCGTGGTTGGAGGCGTCGAGCCCCATCCCGTGGGCGACGGCTTGCGCGTGTGTCGCCTCGAGCTGGGCGACGAGCGGCAGACCGTCGTATCGGCGGCCCCCGGGCTCGGCCCGGGGCTCCGCGTGGCGGTCGCGCTGGCGGGCGCGATCCTGCCGGACGGGCGCCGGATCGAGGCGGCGGACGTGCGGGGCGTCCGCTCGGACGGCGTCCTGTGCGCCGAGGCCGATCTCGCCCTGGGGGACGAAACGGGCCGGGTGCTGCTGCTGCCCGGGGCGGCATCCGGGACTCCGTTGCGCGAGGTGCCGGGCGTGCGGGACACCGTCGTCGAACTCGAGATCACCGCCAACCGCGGCGACCTGCTCTCGGTGCGCGGCGTGGCGCGCGACCTGGCGGCGGTGCTCGGCGCTCGGCTGCGCGCGCCGCGCCGGCGGCTCGTCGAGCGGGGTGAGCCCGCCGCGGATGCGGTACGGGTCCGGATCGAGGCGCCGGACCTCTGCCCGCGCTACGCCGCCCGCCTGGTGCGCGGCGTTCGGGTCGGACCGTCGCCGCTGGCGGCGCGGCTGCGACTCCTGCGGGCCGGCATGCGTCCCATCAACGCCGTCGTGGATGCGACCAACCTGGTGATGCTGGAGCGAGGCCAGCCCCTCCACGCCTTCGACGCGGCCCGCGTGGCCGATGGCCTCGTCGTCGTCCGGCGCGCGCGGGCGGGAGAACTCCTCGTGACGCTCGACGGGCTCGAGCGCGCGCTCGGTCCGGATGATCTCGTCATCGCCGACGCGCGGGGGCCGCTGGCGGTGGCCGGCGTCATGGGCGGGGCGGCGAGCGAGGTCACCGACGCCACCCGGGACGTGTTGCTGGAGAGCGCGTTCTTCCTGCCCGCGGCCGTACGGCGCACGGCGCGGCGACTCGGGTTGTCGTCACAGGCCGCCTACCGCTTCGAACGCCGGGTCGACCCCGCCGGGGTGTCCGCCGCGCTCGACGCGGTCGCCGCGACCATCGCGACCCATGCCGGCGGGCGCGTGGCCCCGGGGCAGGTGGACCAGGCGCCGGGGGCCGGCGCGCTCGCCGCGCGTCCCGTGCGGCTGCGCCCGGCGCGCATCGACGGCGTGCTCGGCGTCTCGCTGGCGCGGGCGACGGTGCGGCGCCGCCTGCGCGCGCTCGGGATGACGGTCGAACGCGCGACCGACGGCATGCTCGTGACGCCGCCGTCATGGCGGAGCGACGTCGAGATCGAGGAAGACCTCGCCGAGGAGGTCGCGCGGCTCGGTGGCTACGACGTCATTCCGGCGGCGCTGCCGCTCGTCCCGGCGGCAGGTGCCGACGAGGGGGGGGCGCGAGCGTTGGTGCGTCGCGTCCGGCGGGCGCTGGCGGCGGACGGGCTGGCGGAAATGGTGACCCTGTCCCTCGTCGACCCGGCGTCGAATCGCCTCGTCGGGAGCGCAGTGATGACGGGGCTCGATCCGGTGGTGCTGGTCAATCCCCTGTCGTCGGAGCTGAGCGAGCTGCGGCGGTCCCCGCTCGTCGGCCTGCTCCGTGCGACGCGTCTCAACCGCAGCCATGGTGCGTCCTTCGTCGGCGCCTTCGAGGTGGGAACCGGCTTCGGCCGCGCCGGCGACGGGCCCGTGCACGAGCGGCGGCTGGTGGCCGGCGTGCTGCAGGGCGAGTGGCCGCCGTACGGCCTGGAGCGCAGTGGGCCCCCCGTCGAGTTCGGCGACGTAAAAGGGGTCGTGCAGAATCTGCTCGCCACGGTCGCGCCGGAAGCCGATGCGCGCTGGGCGCCAGTGTCCGACGTGACGCTACTCCACCCGGGCAAGGCCGCTAGCATCGAGGTCCGGGGCCGTCGCCTCGGGGTCGCTGGAGCGCTGCACCCGCGGGTGGCACAGGCCCTCGATCTTGCAGGGGAAGTGTGGGTTCTGGAACTTGACTTCGAGGACCTGGCCCACTATGGTCCGCGCCGCGTCGGCGTCCGGGCGCTCCCCCGATTCCCGGCAGTCACACGCGACATCGCCGTGGTCGTCGACGATGTCTTCCTGGCCGAAACCATCGTCGAGGAGATCCGGGCATTGGGCGACCCCTTGGTGGAATCCGTCACGCTCTTCGATTGTTATCGGGGGGCGCCGATCCCCGAGGGTCGCAAGAGCCTCGCGTACGGCATCGCCTACCGGGCGGCGGACCGGACGCTCACGGACGAGGAGGCGAACGCCGCGCACGAGCGGGTGCGCGTCCACCTGACTGCCCGTCTCCCCCTCACTCTACGGAGCTGACCGACCCATGACGATGACCAAGGCCGACATCGTCGAGCGCATCTACGACAAGGTGGGCTACTCGAAGAAGGAAGCGACGGAGATCGTCGAGTCGATCTTCGAAGTGGTGAAGCGCCGGCTCGAGCAGGGCGAGAAGGTGAAGGTCTCCGGCTTCGGCAACTTCGTGGTCAACGAGAAGCGGCCCCGTAAGGGCCGGAACCCGCAGACCGGCGAAGAGATCGTCATCACGGGCCGGCGCGTGCTCACCTTCAAGGCGAGCCAGGTCCTCAAGAAGACCATGAACGACGGCGCGTCGCCGGCGGAGGACGCGCCGTCGCCGGTGGTGGCGGAGGACGACACGCCCGCCGAGTGAGCCCGCCTTGACCCCCGGCGGTCGAGTCCCTAAGACTCGCCTCCGTAGCGGGGCGTGGCGCAGCCAGGTAGCGCACTCGCTTGGGGTGCGAGTGGTCGGCCGTTCAAATCGGCTCGCCCCGACTGCCGTGTCGACCGGGGCGGCGACGCCGGCTTGCAGCGTCGCCGCCTTGGTGGCACGCTCCCGCCGCGCCGATGTCACGTCCGCCGCTCATCCTCGTTTCGAACGACGACGGCATTCATTCCGATGGGATTCAGGCGCTGGCGGCAGCCCTCGCGCCTCTCGGGCGAGGTGTGGTCGTCGCCCCCGACCGCGAGCAGAGCGCGGTCAGCCACGCGCTCACCCTGCACCGCCCGCTGCGTGTCGAGCAGGTGGCGTCCGGACCGCTACACCGTCGACGGCACGCCCGACGGACTGCGTCAACCTGGCGATCAACGGGATCCTGCCGCGAGCGCCCGGACCTGGTCGTGTCCGGGCATCAACAAGGGGGCCAACCTGGGCGACGACGTCACCTACTCGGGCACGGTGTCAGCGCCGCGATGGAGGGGACGTTGCTCGGCGTTCCGTCGATCGCGGTGTCGCTGATCGGCCGCGGACCAGTACGGACTTCGCGACCGGCGGCGCGTCTTCGCGGCGCGAACTGGTCGAGCGGTCCTTCGCAACGGCCTGCCGCCCGACACGCTGCTGAACGTGAACGTGCCGGCATTCGCCGGAGGACGAACGACTCGTGCGGCTGTCGCGCTCACGCGGCAGGGCAAGCGTCGTTACGGCGACGCCATCGTCGAGAAGGTCGATCCGCGCGGCAGGAAGTACTACTGGATCGGCGGCGAGGAGCTGTCGTTCGTCGACGACGGAAGGAACCGATTTCAGCCGCCGTGAGGGCGGCTACATCTCGGTGACGCCGTTCCACCTCGACCTGACCAACTACGCGTCCTTCGATGCCCTGCGCCCGCTGGTCGGCTCGTGGTCCTGACGCGGCAGCGGAGTGGGTGTCCTGCGAACGCGAGGAGCCGGGAGGAGCAAGCCTGATGATCGACCTCACGCGATGGATTCGCGACATCCCGGACTTTCCGAAGCCGGGGATCGTGTTCAAGGACATCACGCCGCTGCTCGCCGATGCGGAGGCCTTCCGCGCCGCCGTGGACGGCGTGGTGGCGCCGTACCGCGGCCGCGTCGACACGGTGCTGGGCATCGAGTCGCGAGGGTTCATCGTCGGGGCGGCGGCGGCGTACGCGCTGGGCACCGGCTTCGCGCTCGTGCGCAAGCCGGGCAAGTTGCCGTGGCAAACCCATCGCGTGAGCTACGAGCTCGAGTACGGCAGCGACACCCTCGAGATCCACCACGACGCCGTCGGCGCCGGCCATCGTGTCCTGATCGTGGACGACCTGCTGGCAACCGGCGGCACCGCGAGTGCCGCCGTCGAGCTGGTGAGTCGCTGCGGCGGCACCCTGGTGGCGTGCGCGTTCCTCGTCGAGCTCGGCTTCCTGGGCGGTCGCGCTCGCCTCCGGGGACACGAGGTGCACGCCCTCGTGCAGTACTGACGGAGGCCGGCGTGGGAGACCGGGATCGCATCGCCGAGCGCGGCGCCGTGCAGACCGGGCTGGCGGTCAGCTCCGTGCTGTGCGTGGTGGAGCTGGTCGGCGGGTGGCTCACCAATAGCCTGGCGTTGCTGACGGACGCGGCGCACATGTTCACGGACGTCGGCGCCCTCGCGTTGACGCTGTTCGCACTGTGGGTGGCGGCGCGGCCCGCGAGCGAGAGCAAGACCTTCGGGTACGTCCGCGCCGAGATCCTGGCGGCGCTCCTGAACGGCGTCATCCTGTGGGTGCTGGTGGTCCTGATCGTCTGGGAGGCCTGGTCGCGGCTGCAGGCGCCGCCACCGGTGCGTGCCGGGGGCATGCTCGGGATCGCGGTGGCGGGGCTCGCGGTCAACGTGTTCGTCGCCGCCCGGCTCCACGAGCATCAGCAGCGCAGCCTGAATCTGCGTGGCGCCTACCTCCACGTCCTGTCCGATCTGCTGGGCTCGATCGGCGCCATCATCGCCGCGGCCGTCATACTCGCCACGGGATGGGATGCCGTCGACTCCCTGGTCAGCCTGTTGATCGCGGCGCTGATCCTGTTCTCGTCGGGGAAGCTGGTGCGCGAGGCGGTCGACGTGCTGATGGAAGCGGTGCCCCGGCACGTCGACCTCGAGCGCCTCGCGCAGGCGTTGGGGGGGGTGCCCGGGGTGGAAGAGGTCCACGACCTGCACGTATGGACGCTGACGACGGGCCGCTACGCGCTGTCGGCCCACGTCGTCGCCCGCGATCGCGTCGGGGACGACGCGTTGCTGGCCGCCATGACCGAGGTCTGCCGGGCGGAATTCGGCATCGACCACACCACCATTCAGGTCGAGCACGAGAGCCGGCGGCGGGCCGAGCCGGCGGCGTGCGGCGATCGCTGGCACGACGTCGGGTGAGCCGCGGCGCGCGTATCGCGGGGCCGCTCGTGGCCGTGGGGGCGGTCCTGGTGACGGTCCTCGTGCTCGAGGGTGTCGCGCGGCTCCGCCTGACGCCCGTGGACCGCGACGGCCTGCCGCACGTGGGCGCCGACGCGGAGTTGCAACGGCGTCTCGAATGGCGTGCGCGGGCGGGCGAGCGGCGCGAGGCGTGGGCCATCGACGTGCCGGACCCCGTGCTCGGCTGGCGCCCGCGCCCCGGATTCCAGACGCGGAGCGCGCGGCCGGGCGCCTTCGACGTGGCGGTCAGCATCAACGCGCAGGGGCTGCGCGGGCGGACGCCCGTGGCGCTCGCGAAGACCCCGGGCGTGACGCGCATCGCGGTCTTCGGTTGCTCGCAGACCTTCGGCAGCGGCGTCGAGGACGAGGAGACCTTCAGCGCGCGGCTGGCCGCGGCGCTGCCCGGGGTCGAGGTGCTCAACTTCGGCGTACACGGTTTCGGCACCGACCAGATGTTGCTGCGGTGGGAACGCGAAGGCGCGCGCTACGCGCCGGACATCGTGGTGCTCGCCTTCGCGTACTACCACCTCGACCGCAACGTCAGCGGGTTCCGCTTCTTCGCCAAACCGCGCTTCGTGCTCGGGCCGGGCGGGGCGCTCGAGCTGGTCGGCGTGCCCGTGCCCACCCCCGAGGCGCTCGCGGTGTCGGTGGCGGACGCGCCGCCGTGGCCGCTGGCGGATCACAGCGTCCTCTTGCGGTGGCTGTGGAGCCGCGAGCTGCGCCGTCGCGATGCGGCGCTGTATCGGGCCGACGGCCCGGCGTGGGACGTCACCGTCGCCATGATCCGTCGCTTCGCCGATACCGTGCACCGTGCCGGGGCGCAGATGATTCTGCTCAACATCGACGAGGACGCGCCGTGGTTGTCGGACCCCCTGGGGCGCCTCGCCGCCGAGCTGAGGATCACGTTCGCCGATGCGGAGCGCGCGCTCGGGGAGCCGCGCAGCCGGGGGATCCGGCTGCGCTTGCCGCTCGACCCGCACTGGAACGCCCAGGGCCATGCCGTGCTGGCCGAGGTCCTGCGCGCCGCGGTGTGCCGGCAGGCGGCGCTCGACGGTTGCGCGGGTCCGGCGGCCCCGCGCGCGTCTTGACCGGTCGCCGAGCGGCGCAGTATGGACCGCCCGACTGCGCAGCGCTCGGCTGCTCCGCGCGTCTCGCGACGTCGGAGCGCAATGCGGGAGGAGGGGCCGATGGACCGACGGGTGGGAACGGTGCTGGGGGTGGTGCTTGCGGTGCTCTGCGTCGCGGGCGCGCGGACGGCCGATGCGCAGACAGGCGCCACCGAACCGGCGCCGACGCCGAGCGGGGCAGCGGAGCCGGCGCCGGCCCCCAGTGACGTGCCCGAACCGGCGGCGCCCGCGCCGACCGCCTCGGCGGCGCCGCCGCCGGTCGCCGAGGAGTTGGAGTACGTCCGGCGCGGCTGGTACGGCGGGATCGGGCTCATCTACGCGCCAGGGGCGTTCAAGCTGGATCACGCCGAGGGGCAGCTGCCGCCGAGCCGGACTGCGGGCACTTCGCTCGACAGCAACAACACCTTCGGACTCGACGTCCGTGCCGGCTACCGGCTCCGGCCGCGGTTCGCCGTCGAGGGCAACTACCAGTTCCTGCCCGGGTTCCAGGTCGATCGCGGCGGCGCCGGCACGCTGGTCGACCTGACCGCGCACGCCTTGTCGCTGAACGGCAAGTACTTCCTGCTCGAGGACACCTTCCAGCCGTATCTGCTGGGCGGGGTGGGCTTCCTGCACGCGAACGCCGACGCCACCATCGCCGGCTTTTCGGGCGACGGCACCGGCTTCGCCGGACGCGTCGGCGCCGGGGCCGATGTCTACCTGCGGCCCGATCTGGTCGTCGACGTCGAGTTCTCGGTGGTGTTGCCGACCGGACCGGTCGCCGACGTGCGGTACCTGCCCCTCGTCTTCGGCGTCGGCTATCGGTTTTGAACGCCCGCGCGCGGGCGTCAGCCGTACGCCCGCGTGACGAACCAGAAGACGCCGACACCCGCGAGGGCGGCGGAGCCCGCGTCGAGGAGCGCGGGGCGCCGCGCGCCGGCGAGCGCGACCAGCGGCAGGCCAGCGGCGACCACGGCGAGCTGGCCGAGCTCGACGCCCACGTTGAAGCCGAGGAGGGTGCGCGCCAGGGCGACCGTGCCGAACTGGCCGTCCAGCAGGGCGGAGGCGAAGCCGAAGCCGTGGAGCAGGCCGAAGGCGAACGCGGCCTGCCACCGCAGCCGCAGCGGATCCGGGGCGCGGCCGAGACGCGTCATGTGGCACCCGGTGAAGAGCGCGAGGCCGAGAAGCGTGAGCGCGGGGACGCTCCCCAGCCCGCCCGCGGCGCCCAGCGCCAGCGCCGCCAGGACGGCGGCCAACGCCCACGGCAGGAGCGCGCTGCGCCGGCCGATGAGCCAGCAGTTCTCCGCGGCGACCAGCGCGATGGTGAGGCCGATCAACGCCTCCACCGGCGCCTGCGCGGGACGTACCCATCCCCCGACGGCGAGTGCCAGCGTCAGGCTGTGGGCGAGGGTGAACCCCGTCACCGTGCGCGCGATGTCGGCCAACGTGCCACCGAGCAGCAGCAGGGCGGCGACGAAGGCCAGGTGGTCCCACCCCGAGAGGATGTGCTCGACGCCGAGGCGCGCAGCGCCCGCCAGCGACGGGGGTTCGGGCGCATCGACGGCGAATCGGCGGGACCCGTCGGAGAGCACGGCGTCCACCGCGAGGCCGTCGCGCCGCCGGACGTGGGCGAAGTGCAGGTGCGACGGGGCGACGTCGAGCAGCAGGTCGCTCTCGATCGCGAGCGGGCCAGGTTCGGGGCATTGCAGACTCCAACCGATCGCCACTTCGCCGGCCGGCGCATCGAGCCGCTGGGGAGGGCCGGCCGGCCGGCACCGCATGCCGCGGGCTTCGAGGCGCAGGGTGCGTGTCAGGTAGTCGCCGAGCCGTGCCATGTCGTCGGGCGGCCAGGGCAGGCGCGTCGCCTCCAGTGCCGCGAGCCGGACCGTGACGTGGGCGTCGCCGTCACCCAGCACCCAGCTGGAGTACGACGCGCTCCGTTCGTGGGCGCGCAGGGGCGCGGCGGCGAACAGCGCGAGCAGGGCGGCGCGCGCGAACGTCACGGCCGGTCGGTCACCTCGACGTCGGCGCGCGAGCGCAATCCCTCGAGCGCGGCGCGCAACGCGCGCTCGCCGGCCCGCCGGCGCCATTCGGCCCGCACCTGCGGCTCGATCGCCGCGAGCGGCGGGACCGCGGCGCCGTCGCGCGCGAGCACGACGAGCACGTGCCAGCCGGCGTCCGACCGGACCGGGTCGCCGACGGTCCCGGGCGCGAGCGTGAGCGCGGCGCGCAACGGCGTCGGTCCGAGGTAGTCGGCCAGCTTCGCGACGGGCACCGGTCCGGCGGGCAGCGGGGCGACCTCCCGGTCGCCGAGCTCGTCGCGGACGCGGGCCAGCGATTCGCCGTGCCGCAGGCGGCCGGCGGCGCGATGCGCGCGGTCCTCGGCATCCGGCGTCTCCGCCGCCACGAAGACCTGCGCGACGTGCAGTCGACCATTGCTGGCGAAGAACGCGCCCTCCTCGGCATAGAAGGCCGCCAGTTCGTCCGGCGTCGGCTCGCGCGCATCGGTGGCGGCGACGGCGGCGGCGGTCACGGCCGCGGCCAGCTCGCGCCGCACGCGCGGATCGACGCGCACCAGCCCGAGCTCGAGACCGCGCTGCACCAGGAGCTCCTCGTCGATCAATCGGTCGAGGACGTGGCGGCGCAGCGCCTCGTCGGGGGGCTCGCGTCGATCCTGGGCCACCGCGTCGAGCGTCCGGCGGTAGTCGTCCGCGCGGATGGGGACACCGTTCACCCGGGCGACGGCGTCCGCGGGCAGCGCGCTGCTGGCGGCGCGGCCCGAGCCCAGCAGGCCGGCGGCAGCGAGCACGAGGCCGGCCGCGGTGCCCACGCCCAGCAGCACGTCGCCGCGGTGGAGGCCCGTCACGGGGTCACCGCCGGACGAAGATGGGCGAGGACCAGGCGCGTTCCGTGTTGGGGGCGAGGCAGTCGTCGTCGAACGGGGTGCGGTAGTCGCCGTAGCAGACGTCCATCTCGGTGCAGCGCCCGGCGTCGTCGTAGCGGCAGCGCAGGTTGGCGGCGTTGACCGCCGGCGTCGGCTCCTGGACGGCGCGCACGTAGTAGATCGCCTCGCGATCGGCCTGGGCGAACTCCGGGTCCTCGAACTCGACGACGCAGCCGTCGCGCCCGGGCGGGCAGGGGAGGCGCTTCCACGGATCGTCGATCAGGGACGCGACGGGCTCGCCGGGGCGGACCTGCGGGCGGATGCGGACGACGTCGATGTAGGCGATCTGATGGCGGCGGTCGCCGGGGTGGTAGCACTCGCCGCGACAGAGGTGCTCGACCCGCTGGTCGCCGAGGGCGGCGCGCGCCCAGTCCGGACACCCCGGCTGCTGCTCGAACGCGCCGGCCGCGCGGACCCGGAAGCGCGGCGCGGTCGCGAGCTGCACCTCGGCGCCCATCGGCGCGGGCCCGCCCGGCGCGTTCAGGAGGTCGAACCAGAGCAGGATGCGTTCGCCGCTGGTGCCGTACACCTCGCGGCGGTCCATGGCGTCCCAGATGCTGTCGCGGTCGCGGCCGCCGCTGTGGACCGCCACCAGGCCGCCGGTCAGAAAGAACGACGCCTGTCGCTCGAAGTCGAGGATCTGGAAATTCTGGGTGCCCTCCGGCGGGTGCGTGGGGTCGAACGCGACGGATTGTCCCTCCGGCACCTTCGGGCCGGCGAGGAGCCGCAGTCGCCACGCCTCGTCGCGCGCGCCCGCCGCCTCGGTCATGTGGCGGCGCGCGAACTCCTTGTAGCCCGTGCCGGGCCGGGCGCTGTGGTTGTCGCTCGAGGCGATGAAACCGAAGCGGAAGCGGCGCGGGGCCGCCGGGTCGTCGAAGTTCGAGATGGCGAGCGCGTACTGGCTCGGAGCCCTTGGGGCGGTAGTTGAAGGCGGGCAGGAAGCAGTCGCGACATTGCCCGCAGTCCTGCCAGTCCGCCGGCGTGGCCCACGGGAGCGTGGCGCGACCGGCCGCGCCGGCCCGGACATAGTGGGCACGGGCGTCGGCCACGCGCCGGTCGCACTCGGCGGCGGGCAGGTCGTCGCCGCAGCGGGCGCGAACGATCTCGCCGGCCTGCCAGCAGCAGGGCAGGAAGGTGGCGGTCGGCTCGGGACACTGGACGGTCCCGTCGGCCGCCACCGTGCCCTCGGTGAAGCTGCGGAACTCCTCGGAGTTGCCGTGGCCCGAAAAGACCTCGATCAGCGTCTGGCGGGCGGGATCGTGCTGGGCCCCGACGAGCTGCTTGTCCCAGCTCGAGCCCGGCGGGGTGTAGAAGCCCCACGTGTTGCCGTGCGGGATGACGATGGCGTCGAAGCCCCACTGGCCGAGCTTCTCGAACAGGATCTGCGGCGTGTGCGCCGTCTCGCTGCAATTCGTCGGGAGCTGGCGGGTATCGACGCCTTCCGGGCAGATCGGCGTCTCGGCGAGCGCCTCCTGATAGGCGCCGAAGTCGAAGTAGCGCTGGCGGTGCTCCCAGTCGAGGAGGGGAAACTGGATCCGCTGCAGCAGCGGGGGCGGCCGGCGCAGGGCGCCGACCAGGTTGGCGTCGAGGGCGCTGATGGGCCGCGGCGGCACGTGGTCGTCGGCGGTCTCGCGGAAGATCACGTTCTTGTGCCCGAAGTGGGTGTCGGGGGTCACGCCCACCTGCGTCCATTCCCAGCCCAGGAAGGCGACGATGTCGGGGTTCCTGGGGTCGCCGGCCAGGGCGTTGCACTGCCGGATGGAATCCTTCGTCTCCTGCCAGTGGCGCGGCGAGATGGCCTCGGCGTGGTCGTTGATGCTCCAGAAGTCCAACTCCGAGCAGAAGCGGGCGAAGTCACAGGCGTCGGCCGGCGGATGTGCTCCGTCGCCCTGGAGCATGGGGAGGCTGCGCACGAAGGCGTCGGCGGAGAAGGTGGTGTGGACGTGGAGATCGCCGAAGAGGATCTGCTTGGTGCCGGCGTCGGCCGCGGCACCGAGGGTGGCCACCGTTCCGCGCTGGGCATCCGCCCGCGCGGTCAGGTCCGCGGCGGGCACGCGAGCGCTGGTCGGCGTGCCCGGCCCTTCCAGCTCGCCGCGACATCCGGCGAAGGCGAGCGCGGCGACGGCGACGATCCGACCGAGTCTGCTCATGGCGGCGCGAATTCATGCACGCGTGGCTGGCAGGCGTCAATGCGCCGCCCCCGGATCATGGCACTGTCCATGGACGACGCCGATGCATCTGACCGGCAGCGGCTTCAGGATATACCAACAAAGCTATTGACCCACGGCATAACATCCAGGTACTCCCTGGATAGTAGATGGTGCGACTCATTCGCTACCACATGCCGGACCTCACGAAGACGGAATGCAGAAGGAGATGGAACATGACAAATCTGATGCAGCAGCTCCTGCGTGACGAGCAGGGCCAGGACCTCGCCGAGTACGGGATCGCCCTCGCGGTGATCGCCGTCGGCGCTGGCGCGGTCGCCGTGGCAATCGCCGGGAACGTGAACACCCTCTGGACCAACGCGCAGACCGCCATCGCGGCCGCGCTGTAACGAGCCCCGCGGGCGGCTCACACGCTGAACACACAGGAGATGATGGACATGATGCAGCTGATCGAGAAGTTGGCACGGGACGAGCGGGGCCAGGACCTCGCGGAATACGGCATCGCCCTTGCGGTGATCGCAGTGGGCGCCGGCGCAGTGGCTCTGGCGATCTCGGGCAACGTGCAGACGCTCTGGACCAACGCGCAGACCGCCATCGCGGCCGCACTGTAACTCGCCCACGCGCCACGTCGGGAGGGGATCGGGGGCCCAGCTCCTGCTCCCCTCGTGGCGTCGGCGGGTCAGATCGCTGAGATGATCACAGGCCCATGGCCGTGGGCGTGCCCGGCCTCGCCGTTCGCAATCGGCGTGACCGCGCTGCCCGACAGGGTTCTCCTGGCCCGCGGCCCATTCGGCGCCTTGGGAGCGTCGTTATTCCCAGGAAGATGATGCGCGCACCCGACATGCGGCGGCAGGGCGGACAAGCCCTGATCGAGACGGCGATGATCGTCGTCCTGTTCGTCACGCTGACCATGGGCGTCATCGAGTTCGGCCGGGCGTGGATGATCGGGAACATGATCACGCACGCCGCGCGCGACGGCGCCCGCGCCGCCGCGGTCACGCCGAACGCCGGCCGCGGCACGGGCGGGACTCTCACCAACACCGCGGCCATCCAGACCAACGTCCTGAACAGCATCCGCAACGCGATCCCGACTACCGGCTTCAACGTCACCGTCGCCCAGCCGACCGTGGGAGGCATTCCGATGGTGCAGGTGACGGTGACCGCCACCGTGCCGTACCTGTTCAACCTCGTTGGCGGCAGCTTCACCGTGAACCGTGCGGTGACCTTCCGCGACGAGGGTCGTTGAGGAGAACACCGATGCACGACCCGCAGATCATCCCGACCGGCCCCGGCGTGCGTACGCGGCAGCGGGGCGCCGCCCTGACCGCTTTCGTCCTCGCCTCCACCGCCTTGTTCGCGTTGGCCGCGGTGGGGGTCGATACGGGCCGGCTCGGGCTCGTCGCCAACGAGGTCCAGGCGGTGGCGGACGCCGCCGCCACGGCCGGCGCGAAGGCGTTGCTCGACGGCGGTACGCCCGCGACGGCACGGAGTCAGGCGCAGGCGGTGGTGGGCCAGAATCGCGTGAACGGGACGACGGCCACCATCGACGCCGCGCAGCTCGAGGTGGGCAGCTACGACCCGCAGACGGGAGTGTTCGCGAACGGCGCCGTGCCGGCCAATGCGGTGCGGGCGACGCCCAGCAGCACGGTCCAGAATCTCTTTGCCGCCATCTTCGGCGGGCAGTTCGGCAACACGGCGGTGACCAAGACCGCGACCGCGGCGTTCAGTGGCCTCAGCAGCGGGCAGGCGACGCTCCCGCTCGCGATCGGCGCCTGCCACTTCCCGACGCTCTCCGCCTGCTTCGATGATCCCACCTGCCTGCCGAGTCTCACCCAGGTGCCGAACACGACCAACAACACCGGGTGGACGGCGTTCCTGGACAGCGCGACCAGCAACCCGAACATCAGCCAGTACATGCCGGCGGCTTGCGGGGGGAGCCAGGTTCCGCCGCCGATCGGCATCGGCACGGTGATCAGCCTCAACAACGGGCAGATCACATCCGTCCTGAATGATGTGCAGAATTGCGTGGATCAAGGGATCAACAAGTTCACGGTCCCGGTGGTCGCGTGCAGCAGCAACTTCAACCAGGGCGCCGCCGTGACCGGCTTCGCGACCATCATCGTCGATCGCGTGATCACCCAGGGGAGTCCGAAGGGACTCGACCTGCACGCCATCTTCGAAGACGTCGTCGGGCCCGGGGGCGGCGGCGCCTACGGAACCTATACGGTCCGGCTGATCGTGTAGCGGGACGCGACGGGAGCGACAACCGCATGACCGGCGCCGACACGATGCTCTGGGCCGCGGACGACGGCGGCGCGAGCCGCGACGTCCTCGCGGCCATCGCGCCCGCACTCGGCCTGACGGTGGAGCATTGCCCGTCGCGCGAGATCGTGGCGCGAGCGGCCAACGGCCGTCCCCGCGTGGTCGGCTTGGAGGCCGGCGCCGACGCCGCGCGGGCTCTCGTCCTGGTGGGCGAACTGCACGCGCGGCTGCCGCGCGCCAGTATCATCGTCGCGTCGTCCGACGGTGACCTCGCCTTCCTGCAGGCGGCGCTCGAGGCGGGAGCCAGCGACGTCCTGTCGCTGCCCCTCCGGCCCGCCGAGCTGCACAAGTCCGTGCTGCGGGCCCTCCGGACGGCCGCGCGGACCGCACCGGCGCCGGAGGCGATCGGCGAGGTGATCACGCTGTGCGGGGCGCGAGGTGGCCTCGGCGTCACCACGTTGGCCGTCAACCTGGCCACGCGGCTGGCGGCACGCACGGGGGGCGATGTCGGCCTGGCGGACCTCGATCTCCAGCGCGGCGACGTCGCCGCCTTCCTGAACCTCGCGCCGCTCCACTCCATTGCCGACTTCGCCGCGACCCGCGTGCATGCCGAGGAGATGCTCCTGGCGAGCAGCCTGGTGCGCCACGGGGACGGCGTGTGCGTGTTGCCCGCGCCACCCGACATCGAGGAGGCCGATGCGATCGGCCATGCGGAGGTGAAGAGCGCGCTGGATCTCATGCGCGCGCGGTTCCGCTACACGATCGTGGACACCGCACGCACCATCACCGGCGCGACCGTCGCCGCGCTCGAAACGAGCCGGCGGATCCTGGTGGTCACCAATCTATCCGTGCCCGGTGTCCGTTCCACACGGCGGTTGCTCGAGCTCCTGGCCCACCTGGGCGTCCAGGCGGAGCACGTCGAGGTCGTGGTCACCGAGGCGGTCCCCGGCCCGGTGCGCCTCGCCGAGGCGGCGCGCGTGATCGGCACGCAGCCCGTCTGCGTGATTCCGCGCGACGAGGCCGCCGCCGGCGACGCCATGAACCAGGGAGCCCCGCTCAACGGCAAGCCGACCCGCCTGGCCGTGGCGATCGACGACCTGGCGGCCAGGATCGCGGGCGAGGCCGCCGCCCCGAAGCAGCGCTCGAACCAGTTCCTCCGACGACTCTTCAACCGTTCGCACGAGGTGATTCCATGAAATTCCGCGACCGCTTCGGCCTGGCCTCCGGGCCCGCGCACGCGGCACCGGCCGCGTCCCCCGTGCTGCGCGTCGTCACGAAGACGACGCCGGCAGATCGCAACTACCAGGAGCTCAAGCTGCGTATCCATCGCGAGCTCATCGACCGGCTCGATCTCGCCAAGATGGCACGCACCGACCTCGCGGCCGCCAACGCCGAGCTCCGGTCGGCCATCGTCCAGCTGATCGACGAACAGGCCTTGCCGCTCAGCCAGCGGGATCGCGACCGGCTGGCCGAGGAGATCCTGAACGAGGTCCACGGGCTGGGGCCGATCGAGCCGCTGATGCGCGACGGCGACGTCTGCGACGTCCTGGTGAACGGCGCGCGGCAGGTCTACGTCGAGCGGGCGGGCAAGCTCGAGCTGACACCGGTGGTCTTCCGCGACGACGCCCACCTCCTGCAGATCATCGACCGGATCGTGTCCCGCATCGGACGGCGCATCGACGAGTCGTCCCCCATGGTGGACGCCCGCCTGCCGGACGGCTCGCGGGTCAACGCCATCATCCCGCCGCTGGCGCTCGACGGTCCGTTGCTGTCCATCCGGCGCTTCGGGCGCGAGCCGCTGACGGTCTCCGACCTGATCGCGCTGGGGTCGCTCACGGCGGATCTGGCGATGGTGCTGCGCGCGATGGTGCGTGCCCGGCTCAACATCCTGGTGTCCGGCGGCACGGGTTCGGGGAAGACGACGCTGCTCAACTGTCTTTCGGCATTCATCCCCGACACCGAGCGGATCGTGACCATCGAAGACTCCGCCGAGCTGCAGCTCCAGCAACCGCATGTCTGCCGGCTCGAGACGCGGCCCCCGAACGTCGAGGGCCGCGGGGAGATCACCCAGCGCGACCTCCTGCGGAACGCGCTGCGGATGCGGCCGGACCGGATCATCGTGGGCGAGTGCCGCAGCGACGAGGCGCTCGACATGCTGCAGGCCATGAACACTGGCCACGACGGGTCCATCTCGACGGTGCACGCCAACTCGCCGCGCGACGCGTTGGCGCGGCTGGAAACGATGATCCAGCTGTCCGGCTTCGAACTGCCGTCGCGGGCGATGCGCCAGCAGATCGGCCAGGCGCTCGACGTCGTGCTGCAGACGGCGCGCCTGCCGGACGGCTCGCGGCGCGTCGTCAGCGTCACCGAGGTCGTCGGCATGGAAGGCGACACCATCACGCTGCAGGAGCTGTTCGTCTACGAGCGCGACGGGATGGAGGACGGACACCCGGTCGGCCGGATCGTCTCCACCGGGCTGCGACCGCACTTCATCGAGAAGATGAAGGCGTCGAGCCACGACGTCGACCCGGCGGTGCTCGAGTACCTGCGGGGGTGAGCGGATGACCTTCGCCGTTCTTGCGCTCCTGCTATTCGCCTCCGCCGTCGGGGCGGGGTACGGCCTCGCCGGGCTGCTGAGCGCCCGCCAGGCCAAGCGCCGACTGCTCGACCGTCGCCTGGCGACCATGGCGGGCGGGGGCGGACGCGGCGAGCGGCCTGCCATCCTGCGCGACCGGCGGCTCTCGAGCATCGCGGTCGTCGATCGCCTGCTCGCGCGGGTCAGCCTGGTGGGGCCGCTGCAGCGGCTCACGCTGCGTGCGGGGCTCACGCGTCGGGTCGGCGAGATCCTCCTGTACATGCCGTTGGTCGGCGGCCTGACGTACGTGGTGGTCACCAGCGCCACCGGCAACTCGGCGTTCGGCCTGGCCGCGGGCCTGGCCGGCGTGCTCCTGCCCGTGCTGGTGGTGCGGCGCATGGCGCGCAGGCGGATGGCGGCGTTCGCCGATCAGCTCCCCGACGCGCTGGACCTGGTGCGCGCCGCGCTGCAGGCCGGACACGGCCTGATGGCCGCGATGAGCGTGGTGGCCGACGAGTTTCCCGACCCCGTCGCCCAGGAGTTCCGGGACGTGGTCGAGGAGGTGCGCCTGGGACGTCCGCTCAGAGAGGCGCTCGACAACCTGACGGAACGGGTCGGCTTGGCCGACGTGCGCCTGCTCCAGATCGGCATGCTCACGGCCCAGGATGTCGGCGGCAACCTGGCCGACGTCCTCGACAAGGTCAGCTACACCATGCGCGAGCGGTTCAAGCTGCAACGCGAGGTGCAGGTGATGACCGCCCAGGGCCGTCTGTCGGGCGCCGTGCTTACCGCCATGCCGTTTCTGGCCGCAGTGGGCTTCATGCTGTTCAGCCCCGGCTACTTCACGCCGATGCTGTCCAGCCAGACGGGCCATTACCTGCTGGCGTACGCGCTGGGCAGCGTCCTGGTCGGCCACCTGATGATCCGCCGCCTCGTGAACCTCGACGTCTGAGGAGTCGCCATGCCGATCGCGCTCGTCACCTTGTGCACCTTCGCCGTCATTGCCGCCACGGTGCTCGCGCTGGGCACCGCACTGCGCCCGGAGGCGCCGGTGGCGGCCCGCATGCGCCAGTTGGCGCGGGAGAGCGGCGCGGCGGCGCCACGGCGGCGCGCCCCCGGGAGTCTGCTGGGCCGCTTCGTCGCGGCCATCGGCCGCTACGGCTCCGACGGCGATCGGTCGATCACGCACCGACTCTCGGTGGCAGGGTTCCGGGGGGCGAACGCGGCCGCGCTCTTCATCGGCGCCCGCATGCTCATGAGCCTGGGCCCCGCGCTGCTGGTGCTGGTGCCCGCGGTGCTGGCGGGGCGACCGCTCGGCCGGACGGTTCTCCTGGCGGCGGCGGTCTTCCTGGCCGGCCAACTGCTCGCCAATCTCTGGCTCAGCCGCCGCATGCGACAGCGCGAGCGGCAGATCACCCGGGCGCTGCCCGACGCGCTCGACCTCATGGTAGTGTGCCTCGAGTCGGGCCTGGGGCTCAACGCCACCGTCCAGAAGGTGGGCGACGAGCGCTCGACCGTCGACGACGTGCTGGGCGCGGAGTTCGCCGAGGTCAGCAGCGATCTCCGCAACGGGCGCCCCCGGGCCGACGCGCTGCGGGCGCTTGGCGCGCGCAACGGGTCCGACGATCTGAAGGCGCTGGTCGGCATTGTCGTGCAGAGCGACAAGCTGGGCGCGAGCATGTCGAAGACGCTTCGCACCCATGCCGATCTGCTCCGGACCCGCCGGCGCCAGCGCGCCGAGGAGGCTGCCCGGAAGCTGCCGATCAAGGTGCTCTTCCCGCTCGCCCTCTGCATCCTGCCCGCGCTCTTCACGGTCACCTTGGGGCCGGCGTTGATCAAGCTGGGGGAACTGACGACCTTCATGGCGAAGCGCTGACGCGGGGGGCGGTCGCGCTCCGCGCCGTCGCGCTCGACGTCGTGCTCGCCGCCCGCCTGCGGGTCGCGGGTACGTACTGGACGCGACGTCGCGGCCTGCTCGGCACGCGCGCGCTGGAGCCCGGCGAAGGCCTGTGGATCTGGCCGTGCGGCCAGGTACAGGTGTCCGCACGCGCGCCGAGGAAGCCTTTCTCTCGCGCGATGCGGGGAACCGCGACTCTCTGCGCCTCACGCCCTGGCGCTTGGTGCCGTCCGTGTACCGAGTGGCGCCGGCGAGCGGGTCCGGCTGGCTGCCCTTCCTTGACAGCGCGACGGGCGGCGCGTATCACAGCGCCACTTCCGCCCCGACACCCCGGTACCTTTTAACCTGACCCGGCGAGGTCAGAAAGGGTCTCGATGCTCTGCCCGCTCGCGCGCATGTCGATCGCCTTCCGGCTCCGCCGCGGAGGCGTTTTTTTCGCCCGCGGGTGCGGGGGGGAAGGGTGACCGGCGTGACCGAGAACGGCGCGCGGCAGGTGATGGACGGGCAGGCGGTCCAGCGGGCGCTGGTGCGCATCGCCCACGAGGTCGTCGAACGCAACAAGGGGATCGAGGACCTCGCGCTGATCGGCGTGCGGTCGCGCGGCGTGCATCTCGGGCAGCGGCTGCGCCGGGCGTTGCAGGAGATCGCGGGCGGTCCGCTGGCCCCGTTCGGCGTGGTGGACATCACGCTCTACCGCGACGACCTGGATCGGGGCGCGCAGTCGCCCATGGTCCGCGGCACGGACATCGCCTTTCCGGTGGAGGGCCGCCGGATCCTCCTGGTGGACGACGTGCTTTTCACCGGGCGCACGGTCCGGGCCGCCATGGACGCGCTGGTGGATTTCGGGCGCCCGCAGTCGATCCAACTCGCCGTGCTGGTCGATCGCGGGCATCGGGAGCTGCCCATCCGGGCGGATTACGTCGGCAAGAACCTCCCCACCAACCGCGCGGAGCGGGTATCGGTTCGACTCGCGGAGTCCGACGGGGTGGACGAGGTCGTGATCGAGAGCTGAGGGAGGGACCATGGCGTTCACGCAGCGTCACCTGCTCGGACTCGAAGGCGTTCCCCGGGAGGAGATCGAGGCCATCCTCGAGACGGCCGCCTCGTTCAAGGAGATCTCCGAGCGCGACATCAAGAAGGTGCCCACCCTGCGCGGCAAGACGGTGGTGAATCTGTTCTACGAGCCGAGCACGCGCACCCGGACATCGTTCGAGATCGCCGCGAAGCGGCTCTCCGCCGACACCATCAACATTAGCGCCGCCAGCTCGAGTACGAGCAAGGGCGAGACGCTGGCCGACACGGCGCGCAATCTCGAGGCGATGCGGCCCGACGCGATCGTGCTTCGGCATCCGTCGTCCGGTGCGTGCAGCGTGCTCGCCCGGCACGTCGGCTGCCCCATCGTGAATGCGGGCGACGGCTGCCACGAGCACCCGACACAGGCGCTGCTGGACTGCCTCACCATCCAGCAGCACCGCGGGACCATCGCGGGCCTCACCGTGGCGATCGTGGGCGACCTCCTGCACAGCCGCGTCGGGCGGTCGAACGTGCACGCGTTGCGGGCGCTGGGGGCACGGGTCCGGCTGGTGGGACCGCCGACCATGCTGCCGCCCGAGTTCGCCGCGCCCGGAGTGGAGCTGTACACCCGCCTCGCCGACGGCGTGCGTGACGCCGATGTCGTGATGATGCTGCGGATTCAGCGCGAGCGCCAGACCGGGAACTACTTCCCGTCACTCGAGGAGTACGCGCAGTACTACTGCCTCACCGAGGACGTCGTCCGCCTGGCGCGGCCGGACGTCATCATCATGCACCCCGGGCCGCTGAATCGCGGTCTCGAGATCGCGAGCGGGGTGGCCGACGGGCCGTACTCGGTGATCATGCAGCAAGTGACCAACGGGCTCGCGGTCCGGATGGCGATCCTCTATCTGCTCATTGCGCGCACCAAGAGCGAGGAGGCCGCCGAGACGGACCCGGTGGCGGTCCCGGCGGCGCCGGCACGCGGACGCGGAGGGGCGCGAGCATGAGCGAACGGACGCTGGTGGCGGGAGGCCGCGTGGTCGACCCGCGGGCCGGAACGGTGGCGCCGGAAGACCTCCTGCTGGAAGCGGGACGGATCGCCGCGCGGGGGCCCGGCGGTTCGATCGACGTCGAGGCCGCGGTCCTCGACGCCCGCGGGTTGCTGGTGTTCCCGGGCTTGCTCGACATGCACGTGCACCTCCGCGAGCCGGGTCAGGAGTACAAGGAGACCGTCGCCACCGGCGTCGCGGCGGCGCTCGCCGGTGGCTTCGCCGCGGTCGCCTGCATGGCGAACACCAGCCCGGTGAACGACAGCGGGGCGGTCACACGGTTCATCCTGGAGCGCGCCGTGATGGCGGGCGGCGCCCGGGTGCATCCCATCGGCGCCGTGTCGGTCGGCCTGGCGGGCGAGCGGCTGGCGGAGATCGGCGAGATGCACCGGGCGGGCATCGTCGCCGTGTCGGACGACGGCAAGCCGGTGATGGACGCCGGGCTGATGCGACGCGCCCTCGAGTACACCCGCCTCTTCGACCTGCCGGTGATCGCGCACGAGGAGGATGAGGGGCTCTGCTGCGGGGGTGTGATGAACGAGGGGGTGACGTCGCTGCGGCTCGGACTGCGCGGCCGACCCGCCGTCGCCGAGGAAGTGATGGTGGCGCGGGACATCGCGTTGGCGGAGGCCACCGGCGGCGCGCTGCACGTGGCCCACGCGAGCACGGCGCGCACCGTGGAGCTGATCCGGGGCGCGCGGGCGCGCGGCGTGCGGGTCACCGCCGAGGCCACGCCGCACCACTTGTTTCTCACCGAGGAGGCAGTCGGTGACTACGACACGAACGCGAAAATGGCTCCCCCGCTGCGGACCGCGGCCGACGTCGCGGCGCTGCGGGCCGGCGTGGCGGACGGCACGATCGAAGCCATCGCGTCGGATCACGCACCGCACCACCAGGACGAGAAGGACGTCGAATTCGACCAAGCGGCGTTCGGCATCGTCGGGGTGGAGACGATCCTGGGTCTCGGGCTCAAGCTGGTGGCGGACGGCGTGCTCGATCTGCCGCAATTGGCCGCGCGGCTCTCGACTGGGCCGGCCGGCATCCTCCGCGTGCCGGGCGGTACGCTCGACGTCGGCGTTGCGGCCGACGTGACACTGGTGGATCCGGAACGGCGCTGGAAGGTGGCGGCGCGCAGTTTCAAGTCGAAGAGCCGCAACACGCCCTTCGAGGGCTGGGAGCTCGTCGGCCGCGCGGTGGCCGTCCTGGTCGGCGGGCGCCTGGTCTACGACGACCGTCCGGCGACGCCGACCCTGCGGGTGGCCTCCTGATGGCACAGCCCACCCGGGACGCCGTCCTGGCCCTCGCCGACGGCACGGTCTTCCGCGGGCGCGCCTTCGGCGCGCGCGGCGAGACGGCGGGCGAGCTGGTCTTCAACACCAGCATGACCGGCTATCAGGAGATTCTCACCGACCCCTCCTACGAGGGGCAGCTGGTCGCCATGACCTACCCGGAGATCGGCAACGTCGGGGTCAACCGCGAGGACGTGGAGTCGCGGCGGCCGTTCCTCCGCGGCTTCGTCGTGCGCGAGTACTGCGACGTGCCGTCGTCGTGGCGGGCGGAGCAGAGCTTGGGCGCGTATCTCGAGCACTGGCGGATCCCCGGCATCGAGGGCATCGACACGCGCGCGCTGGTGCGCCATCTGCGCGACCGCGGGGCGCAAGAAGCCGTGCTCTCGAGCGTCGACCTCGACGCGGAGCGCCTGGTGCGCAAGGCCCGCGACACCCCGAGCATGGTGGGCCAGGATCTGGTCCGCCGCGTCACCTGCGCGGAACCCTACGGCTGGGAGCAGGGCCCCTGGAAGCTCGGCGGCTACCTCACCGCCGACGAGATCGCCGCCGTCATGGGACGGCCGCCGTTCAAGGTGGTCGCGTACGACTTCGGCGTGAAGTACAACATTCTGCGCAACCTGGTCGGCGCGGGCTGCGCGGTCCGGGTGGTGCCGGCGCTCACACCGGCGGCGGATGTCCTCGCGCTCCGGCCGGACGGGGTGTTCCTGTCGAACGGGCCGGGCGACCCGGGCGCGGTGGCGGGCGCCCCGGCCAACGTGGCCGCGCTGCTCGGCCGCGTGCCGGTCTTCGGCATCTGCCTCGGGCATCAGATCCTCGGCCTCGCGCTCGGCGGCACGACGTCGAAGCTCAAGTTCGGCCACCATGGGGGCAACCAGCCGGTGCAGGATCTCGCCACGCGGAAGGTGGAGATCACCTCCCAGAACCACGGCTTCGTGGTCGACATGGAGTCGCTGGGCGATCGCGCCACGGTCACGCACCTGAACCTGAACGACCGGACCGTGGAAGGGTTGGCGGTGACGGGGCAACCCACGTTCTCGGTGCAGTACCATCCCGAGGCGTCGCCGGGGCCGCACGACTCGCGCTATCTCTTCCAGCGGTTCGTGGACCTGATGGAGCGACACCGCTGATGCCGAAACGCACCGACATCCGGTCGATCCTGCTGATCGGCTCGGGCCCCATCGTGATTGGACAGGCCTGCGAGTTCGACTACTCCGGCACCCAGGCGTGCAAGGCGCTGCGGGAAGAGGGCTACCGGATCGTCCTCGCGAACTCGAATCCGGCCACCATCATGACGGATCCGGAGGTCGCCGACCGCACGTACGTCGAGCCGCTCACCGTCGAGGTCCTGACCCGGATCATCGACGCCGAGCGGCCGGACGCGTTGCTGCCCACCATCGGCGGCCAGACCGGCCTCAATCTGGCGCTCGACCTCGCCAACGCCGGGGTGCTCGAGCGCTTCGGCGTGGAGCTGATCGGCGCCAAGGTGGACGCCATCAAGCGGGCCGAGGATCGCGAACTCTTCAAGGACGTGATCCGCTCGATCGGCCTCGATCTGCCGCGCAGCGGTATCGCGCACACCGTCGAGGAGGCGGAGCGGGTGAAGGCCGAGCTCGGCCTGCCGGTCATTCTGCGGCCGTCTCGCACGCTCGGCGGGACGGGCGGCGGGTTCGCGTCCACCGAGGAGGAGTTCCGCGCGGCCGTGGTCTGGGGACTCGAGGCGTCGCCGATCAGCGAGCTGCTGATCGAGGAGTCGATCGCGGGGTGGAAGGAGTACGAGCTCGAAGTCATGCGCGACGGCCAGGACAACGTCGTCATCGTGTGTTCCATCGAGAACTTCGACCCGATGGGCGTGCACACCGGCGACTCCATCACCGTGGCCCCCGCGCAGACCCTGACCGACAAGGAGTATCAGCTGATGCGCGACGCCTCGGTGCGCATCATTCGCGCCATCGGCGTCGACACGGGGGGCTCGAACATCCAGTTCGCGGTCGACCCCCGGACCGGGCGGCAGGTGGTCATCGAGATGAACCCGCGGGTGTCGCGGAGCTCGGCGCTGGCGTCGAAGGCCACCGGGTTCCCGATCGCGAAGATCGCCGCGAAGCTGGCCGTCGGCTACACGCTCGACGAGCTGCGGAACGACATCACCCGCGAGACGCCCGCGTGCTTCGAGCCCACCATCGACTACGTGGTGACCAAGATTCCGCGCTTCACATTCGAGAAGTTTCCGCAGGCGAACGACACGCTCGGCCCGCAGATGAAGTCGGTGGGCGAGGCAATGGCCATCGGCCGCACGTTCAAGGAGTCGCTGCAGAAGGCCATGCGGTCGCTCGAGATCGGCAGTCACGGGTTCGAGCCGCGCGCGGACGCGGACGACGACACGCTCGACGACCGGCTGCGGCGCCCGAACCCGGATCGACTCTGGCATCTGGGGGAGGCCTTCCGGCGTGGCTGGTCGGTGGATCGTGTGGCCGCCGCCACCGGGATCGATCCCTGGTTCCTGCGCCACGTCGACGAACTGATCGCCGAGGAGCGAGGCCTCGCGGGCCTGACGCTCGATGCACTCCCAGCCGCACGGCTGCGCGCGCTCAAGCAGATGGGCTTCGCGGACGTCCGACTGGCGCGGCTGCTCGAGCAGGACGAGGCGGCGCTGCGGGCGCGGCGGGAAGCGGACGGCTGCGTGCCGGTCTACAAGACCGTCGACACCTGCGGCGCCGAGTTCGAAGCCTTCACGCCCTACCTGTACTCCAGCTACGAGCCGGGCGACGACGAGTCACGACCGACGGGGCGGCGGAAGATCGTCATCCTCGGCGGGGGGCCGAACCGGATCGGGCAGGGCATCGAGTTCGACTACTGCTGCGTGCATGCCGCCCTGGCGCTCCGGGAGGACGGCTTCGAGACCATCATGGTCAACTGCAACCCGGAGACCGTCAGCACCGACTACGACACCTCGGACAAGCTCTACTTCGAGCCGCTCACGCTGGAGGATGCCCTAGCCTTGATCCGGCGGGAACGGCCGGAGGGCGTCATCGTGCAGTTCGGCGGCCAGACGCCGCTGCGGCTGGCGGTGCCGCTCGAGCGGGCGGGCGTGCCGATCGTCGGCACGTCGCCCGATTCGATCGACCGGGCGGAGGACCGCGAGCGCTTCGAGCAGGTCCTCGCCACGCTCGACCTGAAGCGGCCGCCCAACGGCATCGCGCGCAGCGACGTGGAAGCGGAGCGGGTAGCGGAGGCGATCGGGTACCCGGTCCTGGTCCGGCCGTCCTATGTGCTCGGCGGGCGAGCGATGGAGATCGTCTACGACCGCGCCAGCCTCGGCCGCTACATGCGGCACGCCGTCCGCGCGTCGCCGGAACACCCGGTGCTGATCGATCAGTTCCTGGAGGACGCCATCGAGGTCGACGTCGATGCGGTGAGCGACGGGGCCGACGTCGTGATCGGCGGCATCATGGAACACATCGAGCGCGCCGGGGTACACTCCGGGGACAGCGCCTGCTCGCTGCCGCCGTACTCCATCGACGCCGACGTGCAGGCCGACATCCGCCGGCAGACCGTCTCGCTGGCGCGCGAGCTCGGCGTGGTGGGGCTGATGAACGTGCAGTACGCGGTGAAGGACCGGGTGGTGTACGTGCTCGAGGTGAACCCGCGGGCCAGTCGCACGGTGCCCTTCGTGTCGAAGGCCATCGGGGTGCCGTTGGCGAAGATCGCGGCGCGGTGCATGGTCGGCCGGTCGTTGCGCGACCAGGGATTCACCCGGGAGATCGTCCCGGAGCACGTGAGCGTCAAGGAGGCCGTCTTCCCCTTCATCAAGTTCCCCGGCGTCGACACCGTCCTCGGGCCCGAGATGAAGTCGACCGGCGAAGTGATGGGTATCGACGCCACGTTCGGCGCGGCGTTCGTCAAAGCGCAGAGTGCGGCGGGGACCTTCCTGCCCATGGAGGGCAGCGTCTTCCTGTCGGTGCCGCCGCAGCACTACGAGGCCGCCGTCCCGATCGGGACCCGGCTGGCCCGCGCCGGGTTCCGGCTGCTGGCCACGGCCGGCACCGGCGCTCGACTCGCGGCGGCCGGTCTCGCGGTGACCGTGCTCAACAAGGTGCAGGAGGGGCCGCCGCACGTGGTCGACGCGCTCCGCCGCGGCGAGGTGGCGCTGGTGATCAACACGCCGGCGGGCGCGCAGTCGTTCCGGGACTCGTTCCCGATTCGGCGCACCGCGCTCGAGTGCCGCGTGCCGTACGTCACCACCATCGCGGCCGCGATGGCGGCGGTCGAAGGCATCGAGGCCATGGCGCGCGGCCCGGTGTGCGTCCGGCCGCTGCAGGACCACCATCGCGGCCGATGAGCGACGGCGGCGCGCCGCTCGCCGATCTGCTGGCGGTGTTGGCGCCGCCTCTCGAGTATCTGGCGTCGGCGGACTTCGCCGGCGCGTCGCGCACCGGCCTGCCGCTCGACGCGATCGCCGAGCGGCTCGCCCGTGCGCGGGGCGAGGCGCCGGCGGCGTTGGCGGCGCCGCTCGCGGCGTTGGCGGTGGTGGTGGAGCGACTGCGCGAGGCGGAAGGCGCGGCCCGCGCGGCGCTGCTCCGGGAGGCGCACGGCCTGCTGCGGGCGCTCCGGACGGGTGGACCGCCGGCGTTGCCGGCGAGGTCGGCGCGCGACTGGGCCGAGTACCGGGCGACGGATGGGGACGTCGAGGCGGCGCTCGCCACCCTGCGGCAGCCGGTCGAATCGCTGCGCGCCGTCGGGCCGAAGCGCGGCGCCGAGCTGGCGCGTTTCGGCCTGGCGACGGTGGAGGACGTGCTCTGGCACCTGCCGTTCCGCTACGAGGACTGGCGCACCCGGACGGCGCTCGGGGCGCTGCGCCCCGGCGCCGAGGCGACGGCGGTGGGCGAGGTGGCGACGGTGCACGCGGGCATCGCGGGGCGCCGCGCGCGTCGCATCCTCGAGGTGGTCGTGCGCGATGCGACCGGGTCGGCCGTGCTGGTCTGGTTCAACCAGGTGCAGTTCTTCGCCGGTCGATTCCGCCCCGGCCAGCGCCTGCTGGTGCACGGCCGCGTCGAGCCGGGGCTCGGGGTCGGGCCGGCGCGGCTGGTGCACCCGGACGTCACGCCCCTCGCCAACGAGGAGGACCTCGAGCGGCTACCGCCAGTGGTGCCGGTGTACGAGAAGCCGACGGCGATGCCGGTCGGGGTCATGCGCCGCGTCGTGCAGGCAGCGCTCGAAACCGCCGGTGGACGGGTGCCGGCGGTCGTGCCGGCCGAGATCGCCCGGCGGCAGCGGCTGGTCGACCCGGCGCGTGCGCTCGCCGGGGTGCACCATCCGGCGCCAGAGGCCGACCTGGCGTCACTCGCCGCCGGCACGTCGCTGGCGCACCGCGCGCTCATCTTCGACGAGCTGTTCTTCCTCCAGCTGGGGTTGGCGTTGCGCCGGCACGCGACGGTGGAGGAGCCGGGAACGGCGTTTCCCACGGGCGGTCGCCTGCCGCGCGCGCTCCGTGAGCGCCTGCCCTTCCCGCTCACCGGGGCGCAAGAGCGCGCCGGGGCGGAGATCGCCGCCGACCTCGCGCGTCCGCACCCGATGCGCCGCTTGCTGCAGGGCGACGTCGGCAGCGGGAAGACGCTGGTGGCGCTGCTCGCGGCGCTGGCCGTGATCGACGCGGGTTGGCAGGTGGCGCTGATGGCCCCGACCGAGCTGCTGGCGGAGCAGCACCTCGGCACGGTCGCGCCCATGCTGGCGCCGCTCGGCGTGGAGGCGGTCCTGCTCACCGGCGCGGTGAAGGGGCGGGCGAGGCGGGCGGCTCTGGACGGTCTCGCCGCCGGCCGCGTCGGGCTGGCGGTGGGGACGCATGCGCTCATCCAGGAGGCGGTCGAATTCGCGAGACTCGGCCTCGCCATCGTCGACGAGCAGCATCGGTTCGGAGTGCTGCAGCGGGCGGCGTTGCAGCGCCGGGGCGGCTCGACCGGCGCCGTCGATGTGCTGGTGATGAGCGCCACGCCGATTCCCCGCACCCTCGCGCTCACGCTGTATGGTGACCTCGCGGTCTCGACGCTCGACGAGCTTCCGCCCGGCCGCACCCCGATCGCGACCGTGTTGTGCCGCGAATCGCGGCGTGACCGGCTGGTCGAGCGGTTGCGGGCGGAGGTGGCGGCGGGGCGGCAGGCCTACGTCGTCTACCCGCTGGTGGAGGAGTCGGAGAAGAGCGACCTGCGGGCCGCCACCACCATGGTGCGGGAGCTGGCGGCCGGCCCGCTGGCGGGGCTCCGGCTCGACGTCGTCCACGGCCGGATGAAGGCCGAGGAGAAGGACGCCGTCATGCGGCGCTTCAAGGCCGGCGAGTTCGACGTGCTGGTGTCGACCACCGTGATCGAGGTCGGCATCGACGTGCCGAACGCCACCGTCATCGTGGTCGAGCACGCCGAGCGCTTCGGGCTGGCGCAGCTCCACCAGCTGCGCGGGCGGGTCGGCCGCGGGCGCCACCCGGGCCATTGTTTCCTGGTCGCGCCCGATTGGATGGCGGCGGAGTCCTTCCAGCGCTTGCAGGTCCTCGAGCGGACCACGGACGGGTTCGCCATCGCGGAGGCCGACCTCGCGCTGCGGGGGCCGGGCGATTTCCTGGGCACGCGCCAAGCCGGGTTGCCCCCGTTCCGGGTGGCGAACCTGCTGCGCGACACCGATCTCCTGCGGGCAGCGCGCGACGAGGCCGCGGCGTGCCTCGCCCACGACCCCGACCTGTCGCGCCCGGAGTCGGCGAGCCTGCGGGTCGTGCTGCGCCACCGCTGGGCGGGGCGGCTCGACCTGGCGAAGGTCGGGTGAGCCGGGCAGGGGCGCCCGGCCTCGCAATTCCACCCCGACGCGGCTACACCCTCGCCATGTCGGACGGCCGGGGGCGTCCCCGCGCGCTGCTGCGCTCCTTCGCACCCGCCGACTTCATGACGCTCGGCAACGCGGCCTGCGGTACCGGCGCCATCCTTTTCTGTCTCAACTACCTCGAAGCCGGGCGGCACGACCCGTACCTGCTCGGCGCCTTCCTGCTCTTGCCGCTGGCGCTCCTCCTCGATCTGGGCGACGGCATCGTCGCCCGCGGTCGCCGGCATTCGCCCTTCGGCGCGGATCTCGACTCGCTCGCGGATATCGTATCGTTCGGCGTGGCGCCGGCGGTGCTGGGCTTCACGCTCGGCATGCGGGGCGGCTGGGACGCCCTCGTGCTCTGCGCCTTCGTCTGTTGCGGCGTGAGCCGGCTGGCGCGCTACAACGTGACGGCCGGGGAACTCTCGGGGGGCAGTGGGAAGGTTCGGTACTACGAGGGGACGCCGATTCCGACGAGCCTCGCCATCGTGCTGCTGCTGTGGGTCGCGTGGCACAGGGGAGCCGTCGGCGACGCGCTCTGGCTCGGCGGCTTCAAGAT
Organism: uncultured delta proteobacterium; assembly: GCA_963851365.1. Taxonomy (GTDB): domain Bacteria; phylum Desulfobacterota; class Binatia; order DP-6; family DP-6; genus CAVQLX01. The sequence continues at coordinate 124,369 of CAWKPA010000013.1, forward strand.
CGGCCCCGCCCGGTTCCATCCGCTGGTGGCGGTGTACGCGCTCAGCGGCGCTTTCATGGTGAGCGCGAGCCTGCGCATCCCGAAGCCGTGACCGCGCCGGGTTCCGGGGCGGCCTTGGTCTCCGGCGGCCCTTCCGCTACAGGAGCTTGCAATGACACGCGTCCTTGCCGGCCTGATGGTGCTGCCGCTGGTTTCCGCTTGCGGCACGCCGGAACGCGATACGCGGGAGGTGCCCTCGGCGGCCGCGACCGCGCCGAAGGCGGCCGCGCCGCGCGCGGGCCGACGGCTCAGCGAAGGGGAGCGGGCCGCCATGCTGGCCGTGCTCGGCGGGGAGCAGGGGCCGACGCGCAAGGTCTGGTTCGCGGTCGCGCCCAGCGACGGCGAAGCGGTGGCGCTGAAGGACGCTTTCGAAGCGGTGTTCAAGCAGGCGGGGTGGACGACGCAGACGCAGCCGGTGACTGGCATGGTGCTCAAGCCGGGGCTGAGCATTCTGATCGCGGCCGAGGAGGCGCCCCCGTACGTTGGGGTGGCGCAGCAGGCGCTCGGCGCGACCAGCTTCGAGTTCAAGACCGGCAGCGGATACGGTGCGTACTACGCGGAGCGGAAGCAGGCCGACGCGAACTGGCCGGGCATCGGGCTGGAGGCGGGGCAGGACTACGTGGTGGTGATCGGACCCCAGCCGCCGCCGGCGTCCTAGCGGTCATCCGCGGCCGGCTCCTGCTGCGTGAGGCAGTGGAGCGTGCCGAGCCCGAGGACGAGGTCGACCGCGTGGATGCCGACGACGCGCCGGTCGGGAAAAAGGTCGGCGAGGACGGCGAGCGCCAGGCGGTCCGCCGGGTCGTTGAACGTCGGGACCAGGACGACGCCGTTGCCGACGTAGAAGTTGGCGTAGCTGGCCGGGAGGCGATCCCCGTCGAAGGTCACGGGTGCCGGCATGGGCAATTCGACGACGCGCAGCGGCACGTCGTCCTGGTCGGTCATGTCGCGCAGGCGGTCGCGGTTGTCGCGCAGGCGCGCCGCATTGTCGTCGTGCGGGTCGTCGCACGTGGCGATGGCGACGGTGCGCGCGTCGACGAAACGCGCCAGATCGTCGACGTGGCCATGGGTGTCGTCCCCGACGATGCCCTCGCCCAGCCAGAGCACCTTGCGGATGCCGAGGTGGTCGGCGAGCACCTGCTCGAGCGCCTCCCTGGGGAGGCCCGGGTTCCGCGCCTGGACCGGGCTCAGCAGGCACTCCTCGGTGGTGAGCAGCGTCCCGCGGCCGTTCACGTCGATGGCGCCGCCCTCCAGCACGACGCGGGCACCCGTCGCGCCGGTGGGCACCCAGAGCGGCAGGCGGAGTCGGCGGGCGAGGCGGCGCGGCACGGCGGCGTCGCGGGTGTGGTTCGGGTACTTGGCCCAGCCGTTGAACCGCCAGCCCACCAGGCCGGCCGCGCCATCCGCGCCGCGCACGAAGGTGGGGCTGGTGTCCCGCATCCAGGAGCGGTCGGTCGGAATGCGGACCCAGTCGACGCGGCTGACGTCCACGCCGGATCGGCCGAGCAGGCTCCGGCTCCGCCGTTCGGCGGTCTCGTCCGGCACGATGAGGCGGACGCGCTCGCCGATGACGAGGTGGCGGATGATCTCCGTGTAGACCCATCGCACCGCCTCGAGTTTGCCGGGGCCCGGCCAGTCGCTCCGTTCGTGCGGCCATGCGAGCCAGGTGGCCGCATGGGGCTCCCACTCCGCCGGCATGCGGAATCCCTGCGCCGCGGGCGTGCCCGGGCCGGGGTTCATGTGTCGAGCAAGCGCTTGGTGATCGGCGCGTAGGCGTCGATCCGGCGGTCGCGCAGGAACGGCCAGTGGCGGCGAACCTCCTCCTGATGGACGCGGTCGCACTCGACCACCAGGACGGCCGGCCGGTCGCGCGGGGCTTCGGCCAGCACGACCCCGAACGGATCGCTGACGAAGGAGCCGCCCCAGAACTCGATCCCGCCGTCCGGGGCGCCCTCGTGGCCGATGCGGTTGACCGCCGCGACGTAGACGCCGTTCGCGATCGCATGCGCCCGCTGCATCACCTGCCAGGCGGTCGCCTGGGCCTCGCCGTACTGGGCCTTCTCGCTGGGATGCCAACCGATGGCGGTCGGGTAGAAGAGCACGTCGGCGCCGGAGAGCGCGGTGAGGCGTGCGGCCTCCGGATACCACTGGTCCCAGCACACCAGCGTGCCGATGCGGCCCACCGCGGTGTCGAACGCCGCGAAGCCGAGATCGCCGGGGGTGAAGTAGAACTTCTCGTAGAACAGCGGGTCGTCCGGGATGTGCATCTTGCGGTAGCGGCCACGTTCGCTGCCGTCGGCGTCCAGGATGACGGCGGTGTTGTGGTAGACGCCGGCCGCGCGCCGCTCGAACAGCGACACGACGAGCACCACGCGCAGTTCGCGGGCGACGCGGCCGAGTACGTCGGTGGTGGGACCGGGGATGGGCTCCGCCAGGTCGAACAGCGACGCGTCCTCGCGCTGGCAGAAGTACGGCGTGCGGAAGAGCTCCGGCAGGCAGATCGCCTGGGCCCCCTGGGCGGCGGCGTCGCGGATGCCCGCCACGGCAGCGTCGACGTTCCCCGCCGCGTCGGAACCCATGCGCATCTGCACGAGGCCGATGCGGAAGCGGGCTGGAACCGGCATGGGCCGCGAGACTGCCGCTGGCCAGCCCGAGAGTCAATGCGCGCCGGCTGGCGTCGGCCGGACGCACTTGGCTACTATTGCCTCATGGATATGTCCTACTCGCCCGCCGAGGAAGCCTTCCGCACCCGCGTCCGCACGTGGCTCGAAGCCAACGTCCCGCCGCCAGGGTCCCTCACCGAGGACCTCGAGGCGATGCGGGCCTGGCAGCGGAAGCTGCACGAGGCGGGGCTGCTCGCGGTGTCCTGGCCGGTCGAGTACGGCGGCGCCGGCCTGTCGCCGATGGAGCAGGCCATCCTGAACGAGGAACTGGCCCGCGTGCGTGCACCCGGCGTGGTGAACGCCATGGCGATCTGGTGGGTCGGCCCGGCCATCATGAAGTACGGCACGGATGCCCAGAAGCAGCGCTTCATCCCGAAGATCCTGACCGCGGAGGAGATCTGGGCCACCGGCTATTCCGAGCCGTCGTCCGGTTCGGACATGGCCGCGGCCAAGACGCGCGCGGAGCGCCAAGGCGACTACTACCTGGTGAACGGGCAGAAGATCTGGACCACCCTGGCGCACATCTCCGATTGGTACTTCGTGCTCGTCCGGACGTCGAACGAATCGAAGTGGGGCGGCCTGTCGCTGCTGTTGATGGACATGCGCAGTCCGGGCGTGGAGATCCGACCCATCCGGCAGATCGATGGCGGCTCCGAGTTCAACGAGGTCTTCATGACCGACGTCAAGGTGCCGGTCGAGAACCTGCTCGGCGCCGAGGGTCAGGGATGGGAGGTCGTGTCGAGCGCGCTCGTCAACGAGCGGTCGGGCATCGCCGGGAGCATCAAGTCCGAGCAGGCGCTGGAATGGTTGGTCGCCACGGCCCGCGAGCGTCACAAGACGGACGACCCGACGGTGCGGCAACAGATCGCCGACCTCGCGGTGAAGGGCGCCATCATGAAGTACGCCGGCTTGCGCTCGTTGAGCGACTCGCTCAACGGCCGGCTGAACCCGCACTTGTCGGCGGCGATGAAGCTGATGGGCACGTCGCTGGTGCAGCAATTCTCCGAGACGGCGATGGAGGTGCTCGGGCCGTACGCGGCCCTGCAGGACGACCGCGCGCCGGCGCAGGGACGCTGGGCCCGGCAGTATCTCTACGACCGCTCGATGACGATCGCCGGCGGTACCAGCGAAGTGCAGCGCAACATCGTGGCGCAGCGGGTCCTGGGGCTCCCGCGCCGCTGACCGGTCCGCGAGCCGTTCAGAGCCCGAAGACCAGGTTCACCACCAGCCCGAGGACGAAGAGCCCTCCGGCGAGCTTGTTGTGGTGGAACGCGAGTGCGACGTACCAGAGTGGCCAGATGCGGAAGCCGTCCGGCGGCGCGGCGGGCTTGGGTTCGGAGTACATCTTCAGCACCCGCCGGAGACGGGGCAGGGCGAAGACCACCAGGAGAACGCCGGGGCCCAGGTAGCCGAACCACACCAACCCGGCGACGATCGGGTAGAAGGCGATCATCAGCGCCTGGTTGAGCCGCAGCGAGGTCTCCTTGCCGAGGATGACGGGGAGGGTGCGGATGCCTTTGGCGGAGTCCTGCTCGTACTTGTCCACGTGCTTGCCGATCAGCACCGTGGTGACGCTGATGGCATAGGGCAGCGTGGCCACCCACACCCAGGCGGGTAGCGTGCCCGCCGTGACGTAGTAGGTACCGCCGATCATGAGCGGACCCCACACCACGAAGACGCCGGGCTCGCCGAGCCCGCGGTGCTTCAGCTTGAGCGGCGGGGCAACGTAGAACACGCTGATGAACAGGCCGGCGAACGCGAACGCCACCACCGGCCAGCCGCGCGCCTCGGCGAGGCGGACCAGGATGGCGAGGTCGGCGAGGTTCGCGGCAGCGATGGCCGCGAGCAGCCCGCTCTTCGAGATCAGCCCGGACAGCAGCGGGTGCGGCGCATAGAGGGCGCGGGTATACTCTCCCGTGTCGACGCCGCCGGAGGTGTCGAACCAGTCGTTGATCATGTTGTTCGCCGCGTGGGCGAGGATCAGGCCGAGCAGGGCGAGGCCGAAGTAGCCCCAGTGCGGCGCCTCGGCGGTGAGGGCGGCGAGGAGCCCCCCGATCAGCGCCGACGTCGCGGTCATCGAGAATACGCACGCGCGGGTGATGAGTAGCCAGCGCGACACGACGTCGATGGTGCGGCCGGGCGGGAGGTTCCCTTGTTCGAGGATCAGCCGCCAATTGTCGGCGAGCCCCGCGAGGCCGGAGCCCGCGGGCGCATGTGCGGTGTCTGCGACGCGGGCACGTTCCGCCATGCGACGGGTTTAGGGCCTCGGCCCGGGGCATTCAAGTCCGGCGTGGGTCAGGCGAAGTGCACGATGGCGTGCTCGGCGTGGAAGGTCGGACCGTGGACGTCCCGACCCGAGAACCACATCGGATCGTCCGCCGTCGCCAGCATGGCGCAGACGCGACCCGGATGCGACGGCGGCAGCCCCGACGACGGATCGAAGCCGGAGCCGCCGCGCCCGGCGACGAGCCGCTCGGTGGCGACGAAGCCGGGCATGAGGCCGATGACCGCGACACGGTGGGCACGCAGCTCCTTGGCCAACCCGGGGATCATGCGGCCGAACGCGGCCTTCGTGATGGAGTAGCCGAGCCCCCAGCCCCCCTGGCCGATCGGGGCGGGGGTCTCGATCTGCGCCGCGCTCGAGGTGATGTTGATGACGATCCCGCCGCCCTGCCGCTTCCAGGCCGGCAGGCAGTGTTGGATCAATGCCAGCGGCGCGAAGACGTTGCAGCGGAACATGCGCTCGATGAGCGGGAGCGGCGTGTCCTCGAAGGGGTCCATGTGGCCCGGGCCGACATAGCGCCCGTTGTTCACGAGCACGTCGATGCGGCCGAAGCGCGCGAGCGCCGCGTCCACCGCAACGGGTGGCGCGCCCGGATCGGCGAGGTCGAGCGGGGTGACCAGCGCCGTCGCGCCGAGAGCCTCCACCGCGTGCGCGGTGTCGGCGAGCGTGCCGGGCAGTGGATCGACGTCCGCGCGGTGGACGGTCGGCGAATGGTCCAGCCGCTCGGCGCCAGTCACCGTGCGGGCCGCCAGCACCAGGTCGAACCCGCGGCGGGCGAGCTCGACGGCGCAGGCCCGGCCGATGCCGCGGCTGGCGCCGGTGACGAACGCCACCTTGCGGTCAGGCATCGCCGTCCTCCTCGTCCCGGGTCCAGAGCGAGTCGACCTCGCGCGCCGTGATCTGCCACCCTGTGGGGCCGCGCCCGAGCCGATCCCGATACCGGACGCCCACCGCGCGGCACCCGCCGGCGGGCAGCCAGTGCCGTGCGGTACAGTCGGTGACGCTGCGGGCCTGGTCGCCGTCGATTTCGGCGTGGTGCGCGCCGATCGCGTGCTGCGTTGCCCGGTACCGCGCCATCGCGGCCGGCAACGCGGCCAGGGCGTCGGCGGCGGTGCCGACGGCGAGCGCGCCGCGGTATGCCGCGCCCGGCGCGAAGCAGGACGCCACCAGGGCGAGGTCGCGCCCGTCGACGCCGCGGGTGTACCGGAGCAGCAAGGCGTGGATGGCGACGTGGTCGTCGGGCGCGGGATCCCGCATCGGCGTCAGCGGCCGCTGAACGTCGGCGGGCGGCGCTCCATGAACGCCTGCATGCCTTCCTGGAAGTCGTGTGAGCGGAACAGGAGCATCAGCTGCATCAGGACGTGATGGGAGTGGGAGGCGAAGTCCTCGGTGAGGCCGTGGCGATAGAGCCGTTTCATGGCGCGGATGGCGAGCGGCGCGTTGGCGGCGATCTTGCCGGCCCAGCGCATCGCCTCGTCGCGCAGCGACTCCGCCGGGACCACGGCGTTCACCAGGCCCAACGCGGCGGCGCGCGCGGCGTCGAGATCGTCGCCCAGGAAACCCACCTCGCAGGCGCGGGCCCAGCCGACCAGGCGGGGCAGGTACCAGGTGCCGCCGCTCTCGGGCAGGATGCCGCGCTTCGCGAAGCCGGGGATGAGCGTCGCCCGGTCGCTCATCAGCCGCATGTCGCACCCGAGGGCCAGGTCGAGCCCGTAGCCGGCGGCGGCGCCGTTGATGGCGCATACGACGGGGGTGTCCAGTTCGTGCAGCACGACGGTGGGCAGCTCGCGGGTGCCGACGTGGCTGACGCCGCCGCCCGCGAGTGCGCCTCCGACGCCCTTCCCCTCCATGGCATCCTTGATGTCGAGCCCGCTGCAGAAGCCCTTACCGGCGCCGGTGAGGACCAGGCAGCGCACCCGGGGGTCGCGGTCGGCATCGGCGAGCGTGCGGGTGAGGGCCTCCAGCATCTCGACGCTGATCGCGTTCAGGCGCTCGGGCCGGTTGAGCGTGAGGACGCCGATGCCGTCGTGCAGCTCGTAGAGGAGATCCGCCATACGGACGTCCAAGCATGCGCATGCCGGGGCGGGCAAGTCCCGGCATGGTGTCGCCCAGGTTGCCGGGGCCCGGCCGGCGAGGTAGCGATGCCGCCGATGCGTCCGCCCCGCCGCGACGACCTGGACGCCGTGTTCCTCGACGCCGGCAATACGCTGGTGACGATCGATCACGCGCTGGTCGCCGACCTGCTGGCCGCCGATGGCGTCGCCGTGTCCCCCGAGGCCTTGGCACGGGCCGAGGCGGCGGCGCGCCCGGCGCTGTCGCGCTTCGTCGCCGGTGGCGGGTCGAGCGAGACACGGGATGCCTTCACGTTCCAGGTCCGCCGCATCCTGGCGGGCCTGGGGCTGGCGGCGGCGCGGCGCGACGCCGTCGCCGACCGGCTGGTGGCGACGCTGCGCCACGAGGTGGGCACGATGCGGCTCTGGTCGCAGCTCCTGCCTGGCGTGCCCGACGCGCTGCGCGCCCTGCGCGCCGCCGGGCTGGCGCTGATCGTGGTCAGCAACTCCGACGGCACGGTCGAACGCCAGCTCGAGCGGCTCGGGCTCCGGCCGTTCCTCGACGCGGTCGTGGACTCGGCGGTGGTGGGGGTGGAGAAGCCGGACGCGGCGATCTTCCGGCACGCGCTCGACCGCGCCGGAGTCCGGCCGGAGCGGGCGCTGCACGTCGGCGACCTCTACGCCGTCGACGTGGTGGGGGCGCGTCGCGCGGGCCTCCATGCGGTGTTGCTCGATCCGTTCGGCGACTGGGACGACGATCTGGACTGCCCGCGGAGCGCCGGCATGCCGGCGCTCGTGCGCGTGCTGCTCGGCGGAGGGAACGCATGGTGATCGGCGACGACGTAACCTGGGGGTGCGGCGGCGATACGCTCCGCGGGTACCTGGCGAGACCGGCGGGGGATATGCGACTGCCGGGGCTCGTGCTCGTGCCGGATGTTCGCGGGCTCTCCGACCACTACCGGGATGTCGCGCGGCGCTTCGCCGCCGAGGGCTTCTGCGTCCTGGTCGTCGACCTGTACAGCCGCGAGGGCGCTCCCGATCTGCCGGACATGGCCGCAGTCTTCCAGTGGATCGCGGAGCTGTCGGATCCGCGCGTGCTCGGCGACCTGCACGCTGCGGTCGCCCATCTCGCCGGTCGTGCGGAGACCGCCGGCCGGCGGATCGGCATCACGGGCTTCTGCCTCGGCGGGCAGTACGCCCTGATGGCCGCGTGCAGCGTGCCTGGACTGGCGGCGTGCGTCTCCTGGTACGGCATGCTGCGCTATGCGGCGCGCACGGAACGCAAGCCGGCCAGCCCACTCGACCTCGCCCCGCGCCTCGCGTGCCCGTATCTGGGGCTCTTCGGCGAGGACGACACGCTCATTCCGCAGGCCGACATCGACGAACTGCGCGCGGGACTGGTCGAGTCGGGCACGCCGTTCGAGATCGTCACCTATCCGGGGGCAGGGCACGCCTTCTTCAATGACGCCCGTCCCGACGCGTATCGCCCCGCCGTGGCGGCCGTCGCCTGGCCGCGCGCGGTCGCCTTCCTGCGCCGCCACCTCGACGCGTCCTGAGCGGCCGGCGCGGGCCGCCTGGTTTGACGCTCCAGCCGTGATCTCCTATGGAGCGCCGAGCGAGGCACGATGGAATTTCCCCGGATCAAGCGCCTGCCGCCGTACGTCTTCAACGTCGTCGGCGACCTCAAGCAGGCCGCCCGGCGGGCCGGGGAGGACGTCATCGATTTCTCGATGGGCAATCCGGACGGCCCCACGCCGCCGCACATCGTGCAGAGTCTGGTGGAGTCCGCGCAGAAGCCGCAGAACCACCGCTATTCGGTGTCGCGCGGCATCTACAAGCTGCGGGTCGCCATCTGCGACTGGTACGAGCGCCGCTTCGGGGTCGAGCTGGATCCGGACTCGGAGGCCATCGTCACCATCGGCTCCAAGGAAGGCATCGGGCACCTGAGCCTGGCCGTGCTCGGCCCGGGCGACGTGGTCTTCGTGCCGAGCCCCACCTACCCGATCCACCAGTACTCGGTGGTGATCGCGGGTGGCGACCTGCGGTCCATCCCGCTCATGCCCGGTGGCGATTTCCTGGGCCTCCTGCGGGAGGCCGTGCGCACCACCTGGCCGAAGCCGAAGCTCCTGATCTTGAACTTTCCCGCCAATCCCACCACGGAGGTGGTCGACCTGGCCTTCTTCGAAGGCATCGTCGAGTTCGCGCGTGAGCACGAGTGCTTCGTCGTGCACGACCTCGCCTACGCGGACCTGTGTTTCGACGGGTACCAGGCGCCGTCGTTCATGCAGGTGCCGGGCGCACGCGACGTCGGGGTCGAGTTTTTCACGTTGTCGAAGAGCTACAACATGCCGGGCTGGCGGATCGGCTTCGCCGTCGGCAACCGGGAGCTGGTCGGGGCGCTCGCGCGCATCAAGAGCTATCTCGACTACGGCACGTTCCAGCCGCTGCAGATCGCGGCGACCCACGCGCTGAACGGCCCGCAACACTACGTCGACGAGATCCGCGACACCTACTGCAAGCGACGCGACGTCCTGTGCGAGGGGTTGCAGCGCTCGGGCTGGAACGTCCCGAAGCCCAAGGCCACGATGTTCGTCTGGGCGGAGATCCCGGACGAGTACAAGCCGATGGGCTCGCTCGAGTTCTGCAAGTTCCTGCTGCAGGAGGCCAAGGTGGCGGTGTCGCCGGGGATCGGGTTCGGCGAGTACGGGGACCAGTTCGTGCGCTTCGCGCTGATCGAGAACGAACACCGCACGCGGCAGGCCATCCGTGGCGTCAAGCGCGCGCTGGGGGCGTCGCTCGCAACGGCGACCGCGCGCGCGCAGGCCGGTTGAGGGAGCGTGCCCGCGGTCCGACCCCTTCGCGTCGGGCTGATCGGCTTCGGCACGATCGGCGCCGGGGTGGTGAAGCTGCTGCGCGCACACCGCGTGGAGATCACGCGCCGGGCGGGCCGGCCCGTGGTGCTCGCCGCCATCGCCGATCTGGACCTGACCACCGACCGTGGCGTCTCCACCGCCGGCATCCGGCTGACGAAGCAGGCCGCCAGCGTTCTCGCCGATCCCGAGATCGATCTGGTGCTCGAGCTGATCGGCGGGTACGAGCCGGCGCGGCGTTTCGTGCTCGAGGCCATCCGCCAGGGGAAGGACGTCGTCACCGCCAACAAGGCGCTGCTGGCGGTGCACGGCGAGGAGATCGTGGCGGCGGCGGAACGCGCGGGCGTGCGACTCGGGTTCGAAGCCAGCGTCGGCGGCGGCATCCCGATCCTCCGGACGCTGACGGAGGGACTGGCGGGAGACCGGACCGCGGCGGTCTACGGCATCGTCAACGGGACCTGCAACCACATCCTCACGACGATGACCCGCGAGGGGCGGCGCTTCGACGACGTCCTCGCCGAGGCGCAGCGGCTGGGGCTCGCCGAGGCGAATCCGGCCACCGACGTCGACGGCATCGACTCGGCGCACAAGCTGGCGATCCTCACGGCGCTGGCGTTCGGGACGCGGCCGCGGTTCGCGGACATCCCGACCGAGGGCATCCGGCACATCGACGCGATCGACATCGCGTTCGCGCGCGAGCTCGGCTACGTCATCAAGCTCCTGGCGATCGCCAAGGACCACGGGCGGTCGATCGAGGCGCGCGTGCATCCCACGATGATTCCGCAGAGCCATCTGCTGGCCGACGTGGGGGGAAACTTCAATGCCATCTTCGTCCGCGGCGCGGCCCTCGGGCCGACCATGTACTACGGACAGGGGGCCGGTGCGTCGCCGACGGCGACGGCGGTGGTGGCCGACCTGATCGCCGCCGCGCGCGATCGCGCGGTGGGCGCGGCGGTGCGCGTGCCGCCGTGGGGCGTCCCCCAGTCGGCGCTTCGCGCGGCGCGCGTCCAGCCGTTGGCGGATCTCGAGGGCGAGTCCTATCTGCGCTTCATGGCCATGGATCGTCCCGGCGTGCTCGCGCGCATCGCTGGTGTCCTGGGGCGGTTCGATATTAGTATCGCCGCCGTGATCCAGCAGGAGCGGCGCGCCGGAACCACGGTACCGGTGGTGATCCGGACGCACCGCGCACGCGAGCGGAACCTCGACCGCGCGCTGGCCGCGATCGGCCGCCTCGCGGCAGTCCGCGGGGCGCCAGTCGCGGATCCGGATCGAGGAGCAGCTCGGGTGACGGTCAGCGCCGCGTGGGGGGGGTTGATCGCGCATTACCGCGCGCACCTGCCCATCAAGCCCACCGACCGCGTGGTGACCCTGAACGAGGGCAACACGCCGCTGGTCCGGGCCGACCGACTGGCGGCGGCCGTCGCGCCGGGCGTGGAGCTGTGGCTCAAGTGCGAGGGGCAGAATCCCACCGGGTCGTTCAAGGACCGAGGCATGACGGTGGCGGTGACCCGCGCGCTGGCCGACGGCGCCGAGGCGATCATCTGCGCCTCCACCGGCAACACTTCGGCCTCGGCCGCGGCCTTCGCGGCCCGCGCGGGGGTCCGCGCGTACGTCGTGGTGCCGCAGGGAAAGATCGCGCTGGGCAAGTTGTCCCAGGCGGTCATGCACGGCGCACGGGTCATCCAGATCGAAGGCAACTTCGACCAGGCCCTCACACTGGTTCGCGACGTCAAGGAGCGACATCCCACGCGTCTGGCGCTCGTGAACTCGGTCAACCCGGACCGCATTCAGGGGCAGAAGACGGCGTCGTTCGAGATCTGCGACGCGCTCGGGCGAGCCCCGGACTACCACCTCCTGCCGGTCGGGAACGCCGGCAACATCACGGCGTACTGGAAGGGCTACTGTGAGTACCACGCGGCGGGCGTGATCACGACCCGGCCGCGGATGATGGGCTTCGAGGCGGCCGGCGCGGCGCCTCTGGTGCACGGCCGTGTGGTCACGGAACCGCGCACGATCGCCACCGCGATCCGCATCGGCAATCCTGCCAGCTGGGACGGCGCGATCGCCGCGCGCGACGAGTCGGGCGGGGCGATCGAGGCGGTCGATGATGAAGACATCCTCGCCGCCTACCGGTTGTTGGCCCGCACCGAAGGCGTGTTCGCCGAACCGGCGTCCGCCATCAGCCTCGCGGGCGCGCTCCGCATGGGGGCGCGAGCGCAGTTGCGGCCGGGCGACGTGCTGGTGCTGACGCTCACCGGCCACGGGCTCAAGGATCCGGACACCGCCATCGCCAACTCGGAGGCGGCCATCTCGATCCCGGCAGACCTCGGCCGGCTGGCGGCGGCGCTCGAGCTGGACTGACGTGTCGCGGTGGCGATGAAGCGCGTCGTCATCGTTGGCGATGGGATGGCGGACGAGCCCGTCGGCGAGTTGGGGGGCAAGACGCCGCTCGACGCGGCCCGCGTGCCGCATCTGGATCACATGGCCGCACGGGGCATCCTCGGCCTCACGCGGTTGCAACCGGCGTCCTTGCTGCACGCGGGCGACCTCTCGGGACTCGCCATCCTCGGTTACGACGTCGCCCGCTACGGCACCGGCTGCGCGGTCTTCGAGGCGGCGGGGCTCGGCGTGCCGCTCGCGCCCGGCGACCTCCCGTTTCGCCTCGACCTAGTCAGCCTCGCACGGCGGGACGATGGCGCGCTGGTGATGGCCGACTTCGCGGGCGGCTGGCCGTCGCCCGATGAGGGGCGGGCGCTCGCTGAAGATCTCGCCGCCGTCCTCGACGGCGAGGGGATCGAGGTGCACGTCGGCCGGGGACATCGCCATCTGCTGGTCTGGCGCGGCGGCGACGTGGCGCTCCGCACCGTGCCGCCGCACGCCATCGCGGATCAACCTGTTCAGGCCGCGCTCCCCACCGGGAAGGGCGCCGATCGGGTGCGTGCCCTGATGGAGCGGGCGGGCGACGTCCTGCGTGGGCATCGGGTGTGCGAAGCGCGGCGGAGCCGCGGCGAAGGCGCGCCGAATGCGGTCTGGCTCTGGGGGCAAGGCGCGCGGCGCGAGCTGCCGTCGTTGCGGGACCGATACGGGGTCGAGGGCGCGGTGGTCGCGGGCACCGCCCTGGCGCGTGGCATCGGCCTGGCCGCCGGCCTGCGTGTGATGGAAGTGCCGGGCGCCACCGGCGGAACGGATACCGACTACCGCGGCAAAGCCGCGCATGCGTTGCGGGCGCTCGACGACGTGGATGTCGTGCTGCTGCACGTTGCCGCGGCCGACGAGTGCGGTCACCGCGGCGACGCGGCGGAGAAGGTTGGCGTGCTCGAGCGATTCGACGGAGAGGTGGTGGCACCGATGCTCGACGGCCTGAGGGCCCGCGGCGGCGAGTGGCGAATCATGGTGCTGCCGGGGCATGCCACCCCCTGCGGCCGGCGGACGCACACGGCCGAGCCGGTGCCGTTCGTGATCTACGTCGCGGCGCACGAGCAGCGGGCAGGCACCGCGAAAAGGGGCTTCTCGGAACGCGAGGCCCGGGAGTACGGCATCTTCCTGCCCGAAGGGCACGGGCTGTTGGACCGCCTGCTGCGGGTCTGAAGGAGCGGAGGCATGGACCGAAACCTCGCGATGGACCTGGTCCGGGTGACCGAGGCGGCCGCGCTGGCGTCGGCCCGCCACATGGGCCGCGGCGACGACGTGGCCGCGGATAGCGCCGCCGTCGAGGCGATGCGGCAGGCGTTCGACGCGATCGCCATCGACGGCACGGTGGCGATCGGCGAGGGGCCCGAAGATGCCATGCCGAAGCTCTACGTCGGCGAGCGTGTCGGGATGGGGCAGGGGGCGCGTGTCGACGTCGCGCTCGACGCCATCGAGGGCGCCACCAGCTGCGCCACCGGCTCGTACAATGCCCTCTCCGTCATCGCGATCGCCGATGCAGGCTCTCTGTTGCGCGTGCCGGACACCTACATGGAGAAGATCGCCTGCGGGCCCGAGGGCCGCGGGGTCATCGATCTCGATCGGAGCCCGAGCGAGAATCTGCGCGCGCTGGCCGAGGCCAAGGGGGTGTACGTCGAGGACATCACCGTGGTGATCCTCGACCGGCCGCGCCACGCCGGGCTGGTGAACGAGGTGCGGCGCACGGGCGCCCGCATCAAGCTGATCGCCGACGGCGACGTGTCGGCCGCCCTGGCCACGACCATGCCCGAGGCGGGCATCGACTTGCTGCTCGGGATCGGGCGGGCTCCGCAGGGCATCATCTCGGCCGCCGCGCTCACCTGTCTGGGCGGTGACATGCAGGCGCGGTTGCGGCCGCGCAACGAGTTCGAGGCCGGGCAGTGCCGGGCCCTTGGTCTCTTCGACGTCCAACGGAAGTACCGGCTGGAGGACCTCGCCGCGGGCATGGTGATGTGCGCGGCCACCGGCGTGACGGCGGGCGATTACCTGGCCGGCGTCCGCTACGTGCGGGGCGGGGCGGTGACGAACTCGGTCGTCATGCGGTCGGCGACCCGGACCGTGCGGTTCATCCAGGCGCATCACCACTTCGACCGGTCGCCCGAATACTGAGCGTCCCGGGCCCCGGTTGACTCGCCGATGACGGGCGAGTCTTTTCGGCCGACACGGAGGTGACTCATGGCTGGAAAGGTCGACTTCGCGCCCGACGAGTGGGCGCAGATACTGAAGAGCCCAATGTACGCGACGCTGGCGATCGTGGCGGCAGAGCCGAACGGCCCGCTCGGCGTGATGAAGGAGATGTTCTCGGTGGCGAAGTTCGTGGCCGAGACGAAGACGAAAGGCGGCGGCAACGCCGTGGTGACGGACCTGGTCGCCGAACTGTCCACCCGCGAGGGCGCGACGGCGGCGCGCCCGGAGGAGATCCGGGGCAAGTCGCCGGACGATGCGCGGGCCCATGCGGTGGCCGAGCTCAAGAAGGTGAGCGAGCTGGTCGATCGGAAGGCCTCGGGGGACGCCGCCGGCTTCAAGGTGTGGCTGCAGGAAGTTGCCAGTCGGGTGGCCCAGGCTTCGAAAGAGGGCGGCTTCTTCGGCATCGGCGGAACGCTGGTGACGGACAAGGAACAGCAGGCGCTGGCCGACACGGCGGCCGCCCTGGGTGTTGCGAAGGCCTGACGGGGACGGCGAGTCGGCGAGCGGCCGGACGGTTTCGTCCGTGCCCGTCTCGCCGGCGCGACCCCACGGCGGTCAGGTGGCTTTGCGGTTTCGCCGACCGCGCCGCGTCGGCGCGGGACGTGTCGCCCGCACGGCGGGTGCCGGCGGAGGGACGTAGGTCGCCTTCTTGAGGATCGCGTAGTAGCGCCGCAGGTACGGCACGCCGCCATCGGCCGCCTGCTGAGCGGTGAGGGAGCCGCCGACCGCCGCCTGCACGGACCGCGCGCCGTGGAAGTGGTAGGCGTAGAGCAGGCGATAGAGGTACTCCGTGCGTTGCAGCTCGTCCGGCACACCCGCCAGCAGGGCGCGCGCTTCCCGCAGCCGTCGCTGCTCGAGCAGGGTGAGATGTCGCACGCCGGCCCAAGCGTTGAGGTAGGGATCGAGGCAGCTCTCCCGTGTGGGCTGGTAGGCCTGCCAGGTGGCCTCGATGAACTGGAACAGGCCGCAGGCGGTGGAGACCGGGTGCTCGGAGAACGGGTTGAAACCGGATTCTACCCGCGCGATCGTGAGGATCATGGCGGCGAGGTCGATCGGGACCCGTGCCTGCGCCAGCGCATCGGTGATTGCGCGAACCGCCAGCTCCTGATCATCCGGCGCGGCGCGACCCCACCGGCGCCAGCCCTCCGGCTCGTCCGGCAGCGCCATGGTGATGAGGCCGGCGTGCAGCAGGTCCCGCAGGAGGGTGCTGGAGACGGTCTCGGGAAAACGCAGCACGGGGGGCGGGGGTGGGGCGGCCGGCTGCGTGCGCTTGGCGGCGCCGGCCGGCGCGGCCAGCACGGCCAGCCCACAGACCGCGAGCACGGCACCGGCGAGCCATCCGAAGGCGGGGCGCCGCTCCGGGCGCGCCCTCGTCCACGACGTCACGCCAAGCGCATAGCAGAGCAAGGGCCTGCCCGCCAAGCGAAATCGAGCCCGGGACGAGGGGGCCCGGCGTGTGGCATGACGGGCGGGAACGGGTTATGGACCGCCCAGGTCATGAACCAGGCCTCAAATCTCGTACTGGTGGAATCTCTCGATGGGGTGGCGACCCTCCGGTTGAATCGTCCGAAGGCGCTGAATGCGCTCGATCCGGACACCCTGCGCGCGCTCGACGCGGCGCTCCGTCAGATCGACGGGGATCCGGGCGTTCGCGCCGTCGTGATCACGGGCGCCGGTGACCGGTCCTTCTGTGCCGGTGCCGACATTGCGGCGATGGCGGCGATGGGGCCGACCGAGGGCCACCCCTACTGCCGCCTGGGCCACGAGGTCCTCGGCCGCGTCGCGGACCTCCGCGTGCCCGTCGTGGCCGCGGTGAACGGCGCGGCGCTCGGCGGCGGGCTCGAGCTGGCGCTGGCCTGCGATTTCGTCCTGGCGTCCGAGCGCGCCAAGCTCGGTCTGCCGGAGATCACGCTCGGGCTCATTCCCGGGTTCGGCGGGACGCAGCGGCTGGTGCGTCGCATCGGCTTGGCGCCGGCTCGCCGGCTCGTCTACCTCGGGGCCGTGATCGGCGCGGCCGAGGCGCTCGCGCTCGGCATCGTCGACCGCGTGGTGCCTGGTGAGCGGCTGGCCGAGGAGGCGGAGGCCTTCGCCCGCGAACTGTCGACGCGGGCGCCGGTGGCGCTTCGCCAGGCCAAGCGCGCGACGCGTGCGGCCGTCGAGACGTCGCTGGACGCGGGGTTGCGGCTCGAGGTGGAGGCGTTCGCGGCCACCTTCGCCAGCGAGGATCGGGTGGAAGGCCTGCGCGCGTTCCTCGAGAAGCGCTCGCCGCGGTGGCAGGGACGCTGACGGCATGACGAAACGCGACTGGCTGGAGCGGCGGTACGGCGAGACGCCGGAGCGCCCGGCACGGTTCTCGACCGTGTCGGACATGGTGGTGGAACCACTCTACACGGCGGAGGACGCGGCCGGTCCGGACGCGCGCATCGGACTGCCCGGGGAGTATCCGTACACCCGGGGGCCCTATCCCAGCATGTACCGTGGTCGCCTCTGGACGATGCGGCAATTCGCCGGCTTCGGCAGCGCCGCCGACACCAACGCGCGGTTTCACTTCCTGCTCGAGCACGGGCAGCATGGCTTGTCGACCGCTTTCGACATGCCCACGCTCATGGGGTACGACGCCGACCACCCGCGCGCCCGGGGGGAGGTCGGCCGCGAGGGCGTGGCGGTGTCGACCCTGGACGACGTGCGTGCGCTGTTCGACGGCATCGACCTGTCGGACGTCACCACGTCGATGACCGTGAATTGCACGGCAAGTGTGCTGCTTGCCATGTACCTCGCCGTCGCCGACGAGCATGGCGTGCCGTGGAGCCGGCTGGGCGGCACGATCCAGAACGACATGCTGAAGGAGTTCATCGCGCAGAAGGAGTGGATCTGTCCGCCCGAACCGTCGATGCGGATCGTGGTGGACATGATCGAGTTCTGCGCGCAGCACGCGCCGCGCTGGCATCCGGTGTCGATCAGCGGGTACCACATTCGCGAGGCGGGCTCGACGGCGGTCCAGGAGCTGGCCTTCACGCTGGCCGACGGCATCGCCTACGTCCAAGCCGGCGTGGAGCGTGGGCTTGCCGGTGGACGACTTCGCGCCGCGCCTCTCGTTCTTCTTCAACCTGCACAACGATTTCCTCGAAGAGATCGCGAAGCTCCGCGCGGCGCGCCGCATGTGGGCCACCTACATGCGCGAGCGGTTCGGCGCGCGCGAACCCCGGTCGCTGGATGCTCCGGACGCATGCGCAGACCGCCGGCGCGTCGCTCACCGCGCAGCAGCCGCTGAACAACGTCGTGCGCGTCGCCGTGCAGGCGCTGGCGGGCGTGCTGGGCGGGGTGCAGTCGCTGCACACGAACTCCCTCGACGAGACGCTGGCCCTGCCGAGCGAGCAGGCGGTCATGGTGGCCCTGCGGACGCAGCAGATCCTCGCCGAGGAGAGCGGGGTCACGAACATGATCGATCCGCTCGGTGGCAGCTGTGCGATCGAGGCGCTGACCGACCGTATGGAACGCGAGGCGCGGGCCTACATCGAGCGGATCGACGAACTGGGCGGGATGATTCGCGCCATCGAGCTCGGCTACCCGCAGCGCGAGATTGCCGAGGCGGCCTGGGTCTACCAGCAGCAGGTCGACCGTGGCGAAAAGACGGTCGTGGGCGTGAACCGCTATCAGGTCGAGGGGGAGCATCCGATGGAGCTCCTGCGGGTGCCGCTCGAGGTCGAGGCGCAGCAGGCGGAGCGCGTGCGGCGGGTGAAGCAGGAGCGCAACGGGCGCGCGGCGCGCGAGGCGCTGGCACGGGTGCGGGAGGCGGCGACGGCGGGGGAGAATCTGATGCCGGCGCTGGTCGCGGCGGTGAAGGCGATGGTGACCCTGGGCGAGATCTCCGACGTCTACCGCGAGACGTTCGGGGAGTACCGCGATCCGGCGTGGGTGTGACGTCCGTGCGGCCGGTGCGCATCCTCGTCGCCAAGCCTGGCCTCGACGGGCACGATCGCGGCGTGAAGATCATCGCCCGCGCCCTGCGGGACGCGGGCTTCGAGGTGATCTATACCGGGTTGCACCAGACCCCCGAGATGATCGCCGAAGCGGCCATCCAGGAGGACGTGGACGCGGTCGGCCTGTCGATCCTCTCTGGGGCGCACCTCACCCTGTTCCCCGCGGTGCTCGACGCGCTCCGTGAGCGGGGAGGGGGCGACATCCCGCTGTTCGGCGGCGGCATCATTCCGGACGACGACCGCCCGGCCCTCGCGGCAGCCGGCGTCGCGGCCATCTTCACGCCCGGCGCGAGCACGCAGGACATCGTCGATTGGGCCCGGGAGCGGCTCCGTCCGCGTGGCGTCTGAGGCGGTCGCTGTTCAACGGCTCCGCCGGACCCCGATGCGGGGGCAGAGGGTGCGCACCGGACAGCGCGAACAGTGCGGCGAGGTCGGCCGGCACGTGTTCTGGCCGAAGGAAACGAGGAGGTCGTTGAGGCCGATCCAGTGGCGGCGCGGCAGGCAGGCCCGCAGCGCGGCCTCGGTCTGCTCCGGCGTCCTGGCGCGCACCCAGCCGAGGCGGTTCGCGATCCGATGCACGTGCGTGTCGACGCAGATGCCGGGGAGGGCGAAGGCGAACGTCACGACGAGGTTGGCGGTCTTGCGGCCGACGCCGTGCAGGGTGAGCAGCTCGTCGAGGTCCGCCGGCACGCGGCCGGCGAACCGGTCGAGGAGATCGCGGCAGACCCGGTGCAGGACGCGTGCCTTGGTGCGATAGAAGCCGACGGGAAAGATGGCGCGCTCGATGGTGCGCGCGGGCAGGGCGAGGATGCCGGCCGGGGTATCCGCCAGCGCGAACAACCGCGCCGACGCGGGGCCCGTCGTCTCGTCCTTGGTGCGGAGCGACAGCAGGCACGAGACCAGAATGCGAAAGGGGTCTCGCGACGTCTGGGCGGCGACCGCGGCGAGCGCGGTGGTATCCCAGTCGGGCGCGGCGCGCCGCAGGCGCGTGAGGATGCGACCCATCGTCCGTCCGTCGGGCGGCGGGCCGGGGGCCGGCATGCTCAGGACACGGCCGGACGCGGTGACGCGTCGGCCAGGGGGCGATGCTGCCCGCCCCAGAACGCCTCGTCGGTGGCCGTCGCCTCGTCCACCGTGATCGGCGGGCGCGCGACGAACGACTCGCCGCGCTCGGGGCAGTCGGGCAGATCGCAAATGGCGCACAGCGCGCGCCGGCAGGGGTCATCGTGGAAGATGATCTCGCCGTCGATCGGCAGGGCGTCGATGACGCGGCCGGCAAAGGCGTCGAGGGCTTCGTGCGCCTGCATGACCGTCCAATACTCCGGCACGATCACGTGCGCGTCGACGTGGGTGAAGGGGCCGGCACGCCGGGCGCGCAGGCGGTGGATGCGGATGATGCCCGGTCGGAGGCTCCGCTCGAACGCCGCGATGAGCTCGGCAATGAGGCCGACGTCCTCGGCGTCGAGGAGGGCGGCGGCCGCGCTGCGCACCAGGCGGGCGCCCGTCCATGCCAGATTGAGCGCCACGAGCAGCGCGGCGATCGGGTCGAGCCAGGGGGCCCCGGTGAGGCGCACCATGAGGAGGCCGATCACGACGCCGACGGTGGTCCAGAAGTCCGACAGCACGTGCTGTCCATCCGCGACCAGCGTGATCGAATGGGTGCGTGTCCCCGTGCGGATGAGGTACCAGCCCAAGGCCGCGTTCACGAGCCCGGCGCCCACGGTGAGGAGGATGCCGAGCTCGACCGCGCGGATGGCGGGGCCAGCGAGGAGATCCTGCACCGCCTGCCACACGATCATGACGGCGGCGAAGGTGATCAGTCCCCCTTCGAATACGGCGCTGAAGAACTCCACCTTGCCGTGACCGTAGGGGTGCCGGCGGTCGGCGGGGCGTCGTGCGAAAACGAGCACGCCGACGGCGAAGAGCGCGGCCCCGACGTTGGCGATCGACTCGAGGGCGTCCGAGAGGATGGCGGCCGAGCCGGTCAGCCGGTAGGCGAGCCACTTCACCGCGAGGAGCGCGATGGCGATCACCAGCGAGAGCAGGCCGGCGCGCATGCGGATGCGATCGTCGGCATCGGGGAGCCCGGGAGTCCTGTCGACGAGCACGCGGCCGCTGTACCAAAGGGTTCGCGCAGGCGCCAGGCGGTTGACCCGTGCGGCGCTCGCATGCGATCCGCGCTGCATGGAGATCAACGGCATGGCCCACGTCGTCCTGACCGTCGGTGATTTCGCTGCGGCACGGTCTTTCTACGGTGTGCTGCTGCCGGCGCTGGGGCTCGTGCCGGTTCTCGACGTGGAGGAGTTCTTCTACTGCGTCGGGGGGCGCACCGCCCTGGGCATCGCGCCGGCCGACCCCGAGCACCGGGGCGAGCGCTTCGTGCAGCGCCGGGTGGGATTGCACCATCTCTGCTTCCGGGCGCGTACGCGAGCCGACGTCGACACCGTGTACGCGCTGGTGCAGGGGCTGGGCGCCGCCATCGTGCATCCGCCCGAGGAAGGGGCCTGGGCGCCCGGGTATTATTCGGTCCTCTTCGAAGACCCCGACGGCATCCGACTCGAGGTGAACCACGTGCCGGGACGTGGGCTGCTCGGCGCGTGAGTGAGCGGCTGGCGGGATCGCCGGCGCTTCGCTACACCACGGACCCGTGCAGCGGTGGGAGGCGATCATCGTCGGAGCGGGCCCGGCGGGTGCGGCGGCGGCGCTCGCCCTGGCCGCGCACGATCCGGCGCTGGCGGCGGGGACGCTGCTGCTCGAGAAAGGCCGCCACCCGCGCGACAAGGTGTGCGCCGGCGGCGTGATTCCCAAGGCGCGCGCCGTGATGGCGGCGCTCGGCGTGCCGCTCGACGTGCCGCAGGCGCGGGTGGATGGGGCACGGGTGACCCTGCCCGGGGCGTCGGTCGCGATCCGGGACACCGACGTCTGCCGGGTGGTGCGCCGCCGCGACCTGGACGCGCGACTTGCCTGGGCGGCGCGGGACCGCGGCATCGCGCTCCGCGAGGACGCGCGTGTGCGCGAGGTCACTCGCCACGCCGGCGGCGTTCGGGTGGACACCGACCGGGAGAGCCATTGGGCACCCGTGGTCATCGGGGCGGACGGCAGCGGCAGCCTGGTGCGGCGGCGCCTCGTGTCGACGGACGCGGGGCGCGTCGGGCGGGGCGTCATGTGCGACGTTCCGGTCGCCGGAACGGCCTGGGACGGCCACGCCGCGCGGCTCTACGACTTCGACTTCCGTTCGATCGCCCGGGGGGTCCGCGGCTACGCCTGGGCGTTCCCGTGCTGGCTCGACGGCGTTCCGCACGTCAACGTCGGCGTCTATGGCCTGCCGCCGATCTCGGGCGTTCGCCTGCAGGAAGAGCTGGCCCGCGCGGTGGCCGACGTCGGCGGGACGCCGCGGCGGTGGCAGGCGTTTCCCATCCGGACGGCGGTCCGCGGCGCCCCGGTCGCGGCGCCAGGCGCGTTGCTGGTGGGGGACGCCGCGGGCTGCGATCCGCTCATGGGGGAGGGCATCTCCTACGCGCTCGAGTACGGCCTGCTCGCCGCGGCGGCCGTCGCCGCCGGGCGCCGCGAGCGAAACGATCCCGCGGCCCATTACACCCGGGCGGTGCGCGGCGGCGGGCTCGGCCGGAAGCTTGCCCGCCTCGAGTGGGCTGCGGGCCGCTTCTATGGCCCGCACTGGCCGCGCTGGTTCCGACTGGCGCGAATCAGCGGGCGGGCGCAGCGCCTCGGCCTCGCCTGGTACAACGGTGTCGACGGTTGGGACGCGCGCGGGCGGTGGGCGCTGCTCTGGGCCCTGGCGCGGCCGGGTGTATGGCGGCACGTGTGACGCGCGGCGCGCGGTCGGGGCGGGCAGTTCCGTCCGCCGCGCCACATCTCGAGCGGCTGCTCTGGCGCGTGGGGATTCGGCTCGTAGCGGGCGTCGACGAAGTGGGCATGGGGCCCCTCGCTGGCCCGGTGGTGGCGGCGGCGGTGGTGCTCCCAGCGGAGACCCACGTGCACGGTGTCGCCGACTCGAAGGCGCTCACGCCCGCCGTGCGCGAGCGGCTCGCGGGCGAGATCGAACGTCGCGCGCTCGGGATCGGACTCGGGGTGGCCTCGCCGGAGGAGATCGATCGCGTCAACATCTACCAGGCGGGACTGCTCGCGCTGCGACGCGCCGTCGATGCGCTGCAACCGCTCGTGCCCGGCTTCGTCTTGGTGGACGGTCGCGAGATTCCCGGCCTCGGCATGCCGCAGAGCGCCTACCCGAAGGGCGATGCCTTCGTCTCGAGTATCGCCGCGGCATCCATCGTCGCCAAGTGCCGGCGCGATGCGCTGATGCGCGACCTGGACGCGCAGTATCCCGTGTACGGCTTCGGGCGCCACATGGGCTACGCCACACGCGAGCACTTGGCGGCATTGCGGGCGTACGGCCCGTCGCCGATCCATCGCCGCTCGTTCGCACCGGTGGCGGCGGCGAGCGGCGGATGGCGCCGGCAACCGGCCCTGGTGTAGACGGTCAGCGGCACGGGACCCGCGGGGTGGAGACCGCACTTGCAGCGGCGGGCACGGCGATCAAGATACCCGTATGGACCTGGAGGTGGCCCGTTGCGGGCGGGTCGCGTACGGCACGGCGCTCGCCTGGCAGGAGGCGCTGCAGGTGCGCCGGCTCGACGGCGGCAACGATGCCCTGCTTCTGTTGGAGCACGACCCTGTCTACACGCTCGGTCGCGGGGCCGACGCGGGCTTCCTCGGGGTGGCGGCCGGGGGGGGCGTCCCGGTGGTCCGGGTCGGTCGCGGCGGACAGGTCACCTGGCATGGCCCGGGACAGTTGGTGGGCTATCCCATCCTCGACCTCCGGGCGCACCGGCAGGACGTGCGCTGGTACGTGCGCAGCCTCGAGCAGGTGCTGATCGATGCGCTGGGTGACGTCGGGATCGCGGCCGGCCGCCGCGACGGGCTGGCTGGGGTCTGGGTCGAGTCCCGGAAGATCGCCTCCATTGGGATCGGCATCCGGCGCTGGGTCACCTGCCACGGCTTCGCGTTGAATGTCGGCCCGGATCTCACCGGTTTCGAAGCCATTACGCCGTGCGGCATCGCGGGCGTCCGCATGACGTCGGTGGCGCGCGAGGGCGGGCCGGCGGACGCCGATGCCATGGCGGAGATCGTCCTCGACCGCTTTCTCGCGCGGTTCGGCCATCGGATGGTGCTGCCGCTCGCGGAGCCCGAGGAGGCGCGCCCGTGAGCGATACACCCGCGGTCGCGTTCCCTCGGCACCCGCCCTGGCTGAAGGTGCGGGCACCCGGTGGCCCGACGTACCTGGAGACGCGTGCGACGGTGCAGTCGCTCGGCCTGCACACCGTGTGCGAGGAGGCGCACTGCCCGAACATCGGCGAGTGCTGGAGCCACCGCACGGCCACGGTCATGCTGCTGGGTGACATCTGCACGCGGAACTGTGGGTTCTGTGCGGTCGGGCATGGGCGCCCGAAGCCGGTGGATTCGATGGAGCCGCAACGAGTCGCCGAAGCGGTCGCGCGTCTCGGCCTTCACCACGTGGTGGTGACGTCGGTCAACCGCGACGACTTGGCGGATGGCGGAGCTGCGCACTTCGCCTGCACCGCCAAGGCGATCAAGGCGCTGGTCCCCAGCGCGCGGGTCGAGGTGCTGGTCCCGGACTTCCAGGGAAACCTGGAGGCCGTGCGCACGGTGGTCGCGTCCCCGATCGATATCTTGAACCACAACGTCGAAACGGTCCCCCGGCTGTACAAACGCGTGCGCCCCGGGGCGCAGTACGCCCGATCGCTGGGCTTGTTGGACGAGGCGCGTCGTGCCCGGCCCGACTGTCTCACGAAGGCGGGGTTGATGCTGGGGTTGGGGGAGACGTCGGACGAGATCGATTGCGTATTCCGCGACTTGCGCGACGTCACGTGCGACATTCTGACGCTGGGCCAGTACTTGCGTCCGTCCCGGGAACACCTGCCTGTCGAACGCTATCTGCCGCCGGAGGAGTTCGACCACCTGCGGGCACGGGCGCTCGCCGCGGGTTTCCGCCATGTGGAGTCCGGTCCGCTGGTCCGGAGCTCGTATCACGCATGGGCGCACGTTCCGCAGGAAACTGCGTAAAATTGACGACTTTTCGCTGCCGGAACATTGCGCGTTCGCGGGTTTTCGCATACCGTGCGCGTCGCTCTGAGGAGGCGTTCCCATGCTGAAGTTGTATGATTATCCCGATTGTCCGTTCTGCCAGAAAGTGCGCGTGGTGCTGGCGGAGAAGGACCTCGAGTACGAGAAGGTCCTCGTGGATCTGCGCAAGCAGGAGCAGAAGGCTGCCGAGTTTCTGCGGTTGAATCCCTACGGCAAGGTGCCGGTGCTCGAAGACGAGGATGAGGTCATCTACGACTCCACCATCATCAACGAGTACCTGGAAGACGAATACCCGCTGCCGCGGCTGATGCCCGAAGACTCCCAGGGGCGCGCCCAGGTTCGCCTGCTCGAGGACTACTGCGACAACTCCTTCATCCCACCGACCACTATGTTGCTCACCCAGCTGCGCAAGCCAGAGGGGGAACGCGACGCGCAGCGCGTCGAGCAGGCACGCGACGAGCTTCGGCGATGTCTGTTCTTCCTGCGGGATCGACTCGATGGCAGCGATTATCTGGTCGGGCCCGAGTTTACCCTGGCCGATGCAGCGTTCGCCCCGCGAATGATGGTGATCGGTCGGCTCGGGTTCGAGTTCGAGCCGGCCCTGGCCTCGGTGCAGGCATGGCTCGAACGGATCCGGGCCCGCCCCAGCGTTCGCGGTCTGGGGCTGTGACGCACGCAAACGGTGACTAGCCGCGCTGCCCTTCAGGGTGGACGGCGAAACCGGTGTTCCGAGGAGGCCGTATGGCCAAGACACTCAAGGGCTCGAAGACGCACGACAACCTGAAGACGGCGTTCGCCGGCGAATCGCAGGCGAACCGCCGCTACCTCTATTTCGCGCGGCGAGCAGACATCGAGGGCTATCCCGACGTCGGCGGCTTGTTTCGCGACACCTCGGAAGCCGAGACGGGGCACGCCTTCGGCCACCTGGACTTCCTGAAGGACGCGGGCGACCCGGTCACCGGGCTCGCGATCGGATCGACGGAGCAGAACCTCAAGTCGGCCATCGAAGGCGAAACGTACGAATTCACGGAGATGTACCCGGGTTTCGCGCGTGTCGCACGCGACGAAGGCTTCGAGGAAATCGCAGAATGGTTCGAGACGCTGGCGAAAGCCGAGAAGTCCCACGCCGGGCGGTTCACCAAGGGACTCCAGACGCTGAGCCTCGGGTGAGTGGGCACTGGCCGAGAGATTGCGGAGCCGTCATGGCCGGACGCCGCAGGCGTCGCGGCTGAATCCCATCGCGTCTACGACATCTGCGCCGGCTGCCGCAGGTGCTACAATCTCTGCCCGTCGTTCACCTACCTGCTCGATACCATCGACGAGCAGCACGAGGGGGAAGGAGCCCTCGCGCCCGCCGAGCAGCGACGCACGGAGACGCTGTGCTTCTCGTGCCAGCTCTGCTTCCCGCATTGCCCGTACACGCCACCGCACCGGTGGGCCGTCGATTTTCCCCGATTGATGCAGCAGGCGCGCGTCGCGCGCGTGGCGGCCGAAGGCATCCCGCGCCGCGAGCGCTGGCTGGCGAATCCGGAGCGCCTGGGGGCGTTGGCGTCGCGCATGCCGGGAGTCGCCAACTGGGCGGCACGGAATCGCCCACTCCGCGCGTTGGGCGAGCGCTGGTTCGGGATCGACCGCCGGCGCCTCCTGCCGCGCTACGAGGGGCGGTGCAGCGTGTGGTTCCGGCGTCAGCGTCCGCCCGCAGACGCGGGGCGCAACGGTGCCGTCGCGCTGTTCGTGACCACGCCCGTGGAGTACAACGCCACGGCGACCGGGCGTGCGGCCGTGCGCGTGTTGTGGCGAAACGGCATCGCGGTGCACTGGCCTGAGCAGGTGTGCTGCGGGATGCCGGCGCTCGATGCCGGCGACGTCGCGGGCGCCACGCGGCGCGCCCGCCGCAACGTGGAGTCGTTGGCGCGCGAGGTGGACGCCGGTCGCGACGTCGTGGTGCCGGGACCCACCTGCAGCCGCATGCTGAAGCAGGAGTACCCGCGCCTCGTCCCGGGTACCGCCGCCGAGCGGGTGGCGAGCCGCGTGTTCGATCTCGCGGAGTACCTCGTGCGGCTCCACGCGGGCGGTCGGCTGAAGCGGGATTTCCGCCGCGGCCTCGGGCGGATCGCCTACCACGCCCCATGCCACCTGCGCGTTCAGGAGATGGGCTTCAAGGCGCGCGACCTGCTGCGTCTGGTGCCCGACACCTCGGTCGAGGTGCTGGAGCGGTGCTCCGGGATGGACGGCACCTGGGGCTTCAAGCGCGAGTTCTACGACGAGTCGATCCGGGTGGCGCAGCCGCTAGTGGACCAAGTGGACGCGCTCGCGCCAGCGCTGGTCGTATCGGACTGTCCCCTGGCCGCCCTGCAACTCGAACAGCAGCGCGGGCAGCGGGTCTATCATCCCGTGGAAGCACTGGACGCGGCCTACGATGGGCGCCCCCTCGGGACGAGTTGATGGTCATGGCGACGACGGCACGCATCGGTCTCGACGACCTCCTCGGCCGCGATCGGTATGGCGCCTCGCGTGCCGACGTCCGGCGGCGCGTGATGGAGCACAAGGGGCGCCGCCGGGTGCGGGTGGGCGCGCACATGAGCCTGCTGTTCGAAGACCGAGCCACGGTGTGGTTCCAGACGCAGGAGATGCTGTGGGTGGAGCACATCACCGACCTGGACGCCATGCGGGACGAGTTGGAGGCCTACGCCATGCTGCTCCCGGCACCGGACGAACTCTCGGCGACCCTGCTCCTGGAGTTCACCGACCCGGCGCAGGTGCGCGACGAGCTGCAGCGGCTGCGGGGCTTGCATCGTCACGTCCGGTTGGATGTTGCGGGAGATCGGGTGGCTGGTGTGTTCGAGGCGGGTCGTGAGCACGAGACGAAGCTATCCGCGGTGCAGTATGTCCGGTTCCCACTCGCGGCAGGCGTGCGCGATCGCCTGCTGGGCGGTGCGCAGCTGGCAATCGTCGTCGATCATCCCGCCTACCGGTGTCGGGCGATGATTCCGGAGGCGGTGCGGCTCAGCCTCGCGTCGGACCTGGGCGATGCCAGCGCGGGAGGGACGGCTATGGAATGGGTTCGCGACGGCTGACACGCCGACGGAGAATGGAGTGCTCATGAAGCTGCCGGACATCATTCCGATCTTTCCGCTGCCGAACGTGGTCTTGTTTCCGGGGATGCCGCTTCCCCTGCACATCTTCGAGCCGCGCTACCGGGCGATGGTGCGGGACGCGATGCGGGGGGCCCGCCTGATCGGCATGGTGTTGCTGCGGGACCAGGAGCCGGGGGGCGCCGAGGTATTCGGCCAGGGGACGGTCGGTGAGCTGGTGCGCGTCGAGGAGCTGCCCGACGGGCGGTTCAATATCGTTCTGCGGGGCCTCCGGGAGTTCGTGATCCATCGCGAGTTGACCCGGGCCGACTACCGGGAGGCAGTGGTGAGCTGGCGCGAGGCGCCTGCCGACGCCTTGCCGGTCGCCGTCCGGAGCGGAGTCGGTGGCCTCGTCCAGCGATACCTGCAGCGCATCGGGCGGGTCGACCGCAACAGCGTGCTCGAAGGCGCCGGGGTCGACGACGAGACCTTCGTGAACTTCCTGGCACAGCACCTCGACCTCGGGATGGTGGAGAAGCAGGCATTGCTGGAGGCGGGCACGCTGCTCGAACGGGCCAGCCGCCTTACCGATGTGCTCGAATTCCGGCTGGAGGAACTGCGGCTCGATCCGGAAGGGCAGGCCTCGCGACGCCCGCATTGACACGGTCGTGGCCATTGGCGAGAGCGCAGGCGGGGTGCTACCCTCCGCGACATCCATGAAACTGGATTCGCCCCGACTCACGGTTTTCGAACGCCTCTATCTGCCCGAGATCTTTCGCGGTGTGGCTGTCACCACGGGCCACTTCGCGCGCAACCTCTGGCTGCACACGCTGCACCTGTTTGGCATCGCGAAGGATCAGCCGGCCATGGTGACCGTGCAGTACCCCGAGCAGCGCAAGGTGTACTCGGAAGGTTACCGGGGCTCGCATCGATTGACGCTCAAGCCGGATGGGTCGGTGCGGTGCACCTCGTGCTTCCTGTGCGCCACGGCGTGCCCGGCCAAGTGCATTCATATCGAGGCCGGCGAGCACCCCGACCCGGCCGTCGAGAAGTATCCCGTACGATATGAGATCGACACCCTGCAGTGCATCTATTGTGGCATGTGCGTCGAGGCGTGCCCGTGTGACGCCATCCGGATGGACACCTACGTGCACCCGCGCATCTGGGGCTACGGCCGCGAGGATTTCATCGAGACCAAGCAGGTGTTGATGGAGCGTTCCCGCGTATTGGAAACCCGCGGCCGTGATGCGTTGATGGAGGACATGCTCGAGGGGTACCGTGAGGCGGAGGCGGTGGCGGCGGAGGGCCGGTGATCCTCTGGGAACTCTGGCGGCGCCGCCTCTTCGCTCGCGTCGACGGGGAAAAGCTGGCGTTTTTCCTTGGCCGGGGCGCCGACCCGCTCGAGCTGTCGCGGCGGTATCCGCTTTGGAGGCGGCTGGGGATCGTGCGCATGCTGCTGTCGCCGGCGTACGCGGCGAGCGTCGCCCGCTGGATGGAATACCGGATGAACCTCTTCGACGGGACCGAGGGATAGACGATGGCCAAGACCTACCAGGAGATCATGAGCGACGCGCGGCAGCAGGTGCCCGAGGTGTCGCCCGACGACGTCCAGGTGCGCGCAACGGCACCGCGTCCGCCCGTCGTGCTCGACGTGCGCGAGAAGGAGGAATTCCGCCAGGGGTATCTGCCGGGGGCGGTGTCGCTGCCGCGCGGGTTTCTCGAGATGCGCATCGAGGACGCGGTTCCGGACAAGACCACGCCGATCGTCGCATACTGCGCGGGCGGCACGCGCTCGCTGCTCGCCGGGCGCATGCTGAAGGAATTGGGCTACCAGGACGTCGTTTCGATGCGCGGCGGTTTCACGGCGTGGAAGAATCAGGGGTTGCCCATCGCCGAGGACCGCCAGTTCACGGGCGACCAGCAAGTTCGCTACAGCCGGCATTTCCTGTTGCCCGAGGTGGGCGAGGCGGGGCAAGCGAAGCTGCTCGACGCGAAAGTCCTCTGCATCGGCGCCGGCGGCCTCGGCTCACCGGCCGCGTTCTATCTGGCGGCCGCGGGCGTGGGCACCATCGGGATCGTCGATATGGACATCGTCGACCTCTCGAACCTGCAGCGGCAGATCCTGCACACCAACGATCGGATCGGCATGCCGAAGGTCGAGTCGGCGCGGATGACGCTTCAGGCGCTCAACCCCGACGTGCGCGTGGTCGAGTTCCGCGAGCGTCTCTCGTCTGAAAACGCGTTCCGCATCATGGAACAGTTCGACGTCGTCGTGAACGGATGCGACAATTTTCCGACGCGCTACCTGGCGAACGACGCGTGCGTGCTGCTCGGGAAGCCGTTGGTCGATGGCGCCATCTGGCAGTTCGAAGGGCAGGCCACGGTCTTCAACCCACCGGCCGGGCCCTGCTACCGCTGCATGTTCCCCGAGCCGCCGCCGCCGGGCGCGGTGCCGTCATGCGCGGAGGCTGGCGTGCTCGGCGTGCTCCCCGGCCTGGTCGGGTGCGTGCAAGCGCTCGAGGCGATCAAGCTGATCCTCGAGCAGGGCAAGCCGTTGCTCGGCAGGATGATGCACTTCGACACCCTCTCGGGCGAGGTCCGCATCCTGAAGCTGCGTCGCGATCCGGCGTGCAAGGTGTGCGGCGAAAACCCGACGGTGAAGGCGCTGATCGACTACGAAGTGTTCTGCGGCTTCGGCAATGCCGAGGGATCGGCGCGCGAACACGCGGCCTAGTCGGGTGCTTCGACGAACGTCGCCGCCCACGTCCCGGCGGTGGCGTATTTGCGTTCGAACTTCGACAGTGGGCGGTCCGGAAGGGGAGTGGCGTCGAGGCATAGCCCGGCCTCGATCAGCCGATCGCACATGCGCCGGAACAACCATGGCAGGTCGCTGGCCACGTGGACGCGGCCCTGGGGCGCGAGGGCACGGACGATGGCCCGCGCGAGGTCCGGCGTCTCGAAGAGGCGGCGGTGGCGGTGGCGCGTCTTCGGCCACGGGTCGGGGAAATAGACGTGCACCGCGGCGACCGATCCCCTTGGTACCAGGGTGGTAAGAATGCACCGGGCGTCCCCCGCGATCGCGCGAAGGTTCGACAAGCCGCGCGCCGCGGCCGTCGTGGCAAGGGCATCCGCCATCCCGCGGCCGTGTTCGATGGCGAAGAAGTTGCGGTGGGGACGGGCCGCGGCGAACGCGAGGACGACGTCGCCGCGCCCCGGGCCGATCTCCACCTCGACGGGACGCGCGTTTCCGAAGGTGGCTCGCCAGATGTCATCCATGCCCCGTCAGGCGGCCGGCCCGGCGCCCGGGAGGTCGTTCGCCAGGAACTCCAGCAGCCACTCGCTCACGAGGGCGGCCTGCTCCTGTTGCACCCAGTGCCCCGAGTCCGAAATGTACCGCACGGCGAAGGGCCCCTCCACGAGAGGCCCCATGCCTTCGGTCAGCGAGCGATCGAGCGCCACGTCCTGCTCGCCCCAGATGAGCAGCGTCGGCGCTGTGATCGGCGGCCAGTCCGCCAGCGTCCGGCGAGGGGGCGGAAGGGGGCGGTCCCCGAGGAGGAAGCGGCGGAGCGTGGGGGGGAGCAGGGCGGGGTCGCGGAAGGCGGCCCGGTAGTAGTTGAGCGCGCTGTGCAGCGCGCCGGGCTGGGCCGCGGCGTCGCGCAGGTGGCGGAGATCGTCCTCGGTGAAGGCGTCGCGTCGTACGGCCGAGTCGAGGATGGCCCGGGCGACGGGGCGGGCGTGATCGCGGCTCAGCAGAAACTCGGGTAGACGCGGAATCTGGAAGAAGAACATGTACCAGCTGCGCGCCAGCTGGCGGGGATTGGCGCGGAGGTGGAGCGCCAGCATCGCGGGGTGGGGACAGTTGAGCACGGCGAGGCGTCGGGTGCGGGCCGGACGTTCCATTGCGAACGACCAGGCGATGCCGCCGCCCCAGTCGTGCCCGACGACGGCGGCGTCGTGCGCGCCGAATGCGTCGATCAGGCCCTCGACGTCGGCGATCAGCTCGGGCATGGCGTAGGCTGCGACGGCCGTGGGCTTGTCGCTCTCGTTGTAACCGCGCAGGTCCGGGGCGACGACGCGAAAGCGCGTCGCCAGCGCGGGAATCTGATGGCGCCACGAGTACCAGCACTCGGGGAAGCCGTGCAGCAGGATCACGAGGGGGCCGTCGCCGGCGACGGCGCAGTGGAGGCGGATGCCGTTGGTTTCGATGCGCCGGTGCTCCACCGTCATCGACCGTCGATACGGGGCGGCTCCGTCGCCTGTCAAACGCCCGTGGCGTGCGCTATGGGAGCGTCATGACGCTCGCATTCGTTCGCTACGAGAAGCGTGACCATGTCGCCTTCGTGACCATCGACCGCCCCGAGGTGATGAACTCCCTCCACCCGGACGCCAACGCGGAGCTCGATCAGGTGTGGGACGATTTCGGCGCGGACCCCGAGTGCTGGGTCGCCATCCTCACGGGTGCCGGGGAGAAGGCTTTCTCGGCGGGCAACGACCTCAAGTGGACGGCGCAACACGGGATGCCGCGCCTTTCGAAGCACGGGTTCGGCGGCATCACGGCGCGGTTCGACTTGTGGAAGCCAATCATCGCGGCGGTGAACGGCTTCGCGCTCGGGGGCGGACTCGAACTCGCCCTCGCGTGCGACGTCATCGTGGCGGCCGAGCACGCGACGCTCGGACTGCCCGAACCCCGGGTCGGACTGATGGCGGCAGCGGGCGGCGTGCACCGTTTGCCGCGCCACGTTCCCCTCAAGATCGCCATGGGGATGATGCTCACCGGCAAGCCGATTACCGCGGCGCAGGCGGGGAGACTGGGGCTCGTGAACGAGGTTGTCCCGTCCGCCCAACTGATGCCGACGGCGGAGCGCTGGGCCCGCGAGATCGCCGAGTGCTCGCCCTTGTCGGTCCAGGCCACCAAGCAGGCGGCCATGCAGGGGCTCGACAAGCCGCTGTCCGAGGCGATCGTCTCGCCGTACGACGCGGTGGGGAGGCTGTGGGCCAGCGACGACGCGAAAGAGGGGCCGATGGCCTTCGCGCAGAAGCGCAAACCCCGTTGGACGGGCCGGTAGGAGCCTCCGGCGCCTTCGTCCGCGACCACTGTTCGCAGCGGCGCGAAGCCGACGCGGCGCGATCGAGCAGCGGCGGGAATCGGCGTTCGCCCGTGAGCATGCGCCAGGCTGTGGCACGGGCTGTGCTCGTCAGGCGGGAGGGAGGATTCGATGGAGCATTTTACCCCGCTCGCATCCTTGCTGGGCGGCGCGCTGATCGGCCTCGCGGCGTCGCTGCTGCTGCTCGCCGATGGTCGCATCGCCGGGATCAGCGGCATCGTCGGAGGGTTGCTGACGCCGACGGCTGGCGACACGGCCTGGCGCGCGTTGTTCGTCGCCGGGATGCTGTTGGGCGGTTTCGGGCTCCGGTACGCGGACCCGGCGTTGGTGCGGATGGATCTCGATCGGTCGGTGTCGGCGCTCGTGGCAGCCGGCCTGCTGGTCGGCTTCGGGACGCGACTCGGCAATGGCTGTACCAGCGGTCATGGGGTCTGCGGCATCAGCCGCGGCTCCGCCCGTTCGATCGTCGCCACCGTGACCTTCATGACGACAGGAATCCTGACCGCCTGGGTGGTGGGGAGCGTGTTCGGGGGGCGGCCATGATGCAGCGGCTGTCGGCCTTCCTCTCCGGGCTGGTGTTCGCCGTCGGGCTCGGCGTGGGCGGGATGACGCAGCCCGCGAAGGTGTTCCGTTTCCTCGACGTGACCGGGGACTGGGACCCGAGCCTGGCATTCGTCATGCTGGGCGCCATCGGGGTACATGCGACGACCATCAGGTGGGTCCTGCGGCGCGACCGGCCATGGTTCGCCCCCGCCTTCGCCCTGCCGACCCGCACCGACCTGGATGTGCGGCTGATCGCCGGGGCGGCTCTGTTCGGCGTCGGGTGGGCGCTCGGCGGGTTCTGCCCCGGCCCAGCCGTCACCGCGCTCGGCGCCGGGATGCAGGCCGCTGCGGTGTTCGTTCCCGCGATGCTGGTGGGGATGGCGGTGGCGCGAGTCACTTCGTCTTGAGGGTCAACCCGTGTGGAAGCCGTGGCACGTCGCGTTCCTCCTCGTTGCCGTTGCGGCAGCGTTTCCGCCGGCGCTCTCGGCGCGGCCGTGTGCCGGGCGGGGCGGGGTGGGGTGCCGCGGGGGCGGGGCGATGGGCATGGGCGGGGATCAGGCCGACCACATGGGGTTCCACTTCCTGCTGGCTCATCGGCATCAGATCCGGCGCGCGGTGACCCAGCTTCCGGACGGCGTCGAGACGGTCACCGAGTCGGCCGAGCCGGCCGTGGGCGACGGCATTCGCACGCATGTGCGGGCGATGCAGGCCCGCCTCGAGGACGGGCGGCCCATCCATGCACGCGACCCGCTCTTTGCCGCCATCTTCCGGCATGCGCATGCGATCACGATGCGCATCGAGGAAACCCCCCACGGGGTCCGCGTGACAGAGACGTCTCGTGATCCGTGGGTGGCCGATCTGATCAAGGCTCACGCCGAGGTCGTGAGCCGCTTCCTCGCCAATGGCATGGCCGAAGTGCACCGCGACCACCCGGTGCCGCCGCGGCGCTGAGCGCCGCCGCTCATCCGGGCTTCGGCGCCATGATGACGAGCAACACGAGGCGTCCCGGACCGGAGTTGCGGACGGCATGCTCCTCGCCCGCGGGGGCACAGGCGAGGTCGCCGGGCCCGACCTCGTGCTCAAGCGCGCCGACCCGGATGTGGCCGGTCCCCGAGACGACGAAGTAGAGCTTGTCACCGACGGCATGGCGGTGGCCTGCTTGCTCCTGGCCTGGCTCGAAGCAGTACGCATCGCAGAACAGGCTGGCGGTGTCGACCAGACCGACCTTCTTCATCTTCTCGGGTGAGAAGGCGAGCCAGTCGGGCACGTGCAGAACGTGGTCCATGCGGCCTACCTGTCGGGGCGAGGCGGATGGCGCAAGCCGCGGCTACGGCGTGCGGGGGCCGAGGGACAGGCCCGCCCAGGTGGTCCAGACGGCGAGCGCGATGGCCAGCCAGGCACCGGCGGTGAGCCGGCGGAGCATCGAGCGTTGGCCGGCCGGATCGATGGGAAGCTGGCCCATTTCCGCCCGGACGAGCCGATGTGCGAGGCCGAACGACAGCCACGTCCCGACCATGGTGAGGGCGAACGTGAGGGCCAGCTTTCCGGCGATCGGCCACAGCAGGTGGCCGTAGGCCGGGCCCAGCACGCGTTTCCACTCGGTCAGGGACGAGGCCCCGGTCATGATGAGTACGCCGAGCGCCCCGACGCTGAGGACGTTATAGGGCCGGAGGCCCCGGGCCAGGAAGCGCCGCTGGAGGCCCGGGTCGTCGACGGCCGACGCCGCGGGCAGCAGCATCACGGCGAGAGCGAGCGTCGTGCCAAGATAGGTCCCGAGCGCGAGGAGGTGCGTCAGGCGGGTGAGCTGGTTCATCGCGCGCGGGTATGCTGCCTCAACGGGCGTCGTGCAACCGGACTTTGACAGATTCGAGTCCGAACGCTAGGGAAAATCATGCCGAAGCGCTTGGAGCCGCCGCGCTCCCTCCGCGTCGTGTCGGGGGAGGAATCGCTGCTCGCCGACACCGTCGTCGTGACGCAGCTGGATCGTGCCATCGGTTGGGCACGCAAGTATTCGATCTTCCCGTACCCTTTCGCCACCGCCTGCTGCGCCATGGAATTCATGTCGCTGTCCATGTCGCCGTACGACATCGACCGCTTCGGGGCGCTGCTGCCGCGCTTCACGCCACGGCAGGCCGATCTCCTGATGGTGGTCGGCACGGTGACGGTTCGCCAGGCGCCGATCCTGAAGCGCGTGTACGACCAGATGGGCGACCCCAAGTGGGTGATGGCGTTCGGGGCATGCGCCTCCACCGGCGGCTTCTACGACAACTACACGACGATGCCCGGCATCGACCGTATCGTGCCGGTCGACATCTACGTGCCCGGTTGCCCGCCGCGTCCGGAAGCGGTGCTCGATGGGTTGATGGCTTTGCAGCGCAAGATTCAGGGCCAGAAGCAGGCGTTGCGGTCGACCGACCCGGTCGCAGTCGCGCCCTGACCGCTCCGATGTCCGAGCGTTTGCTCAGTCGTTGCCGGGACATCCCCGGCCTCCGGGCGATAGAGGTCTACCTGCAACACGGCGGCTACGAGGCCGTGCGGAGCGCGCTGACGGGGCACAAGCCCGAAGAGCTCGTGGAGTTGGTGAAGGCCTCCAACCTGCGCGGCCGCGGCGGCGCGGGCTTTCCCACGGGCATGAAGTGGGGCTTCCTGCCGAAGCAGACCGAGAAACCCGTCTACCTCGCGGTCAATGCCGACGAGAGCGAACCTGGCACGTTCAAGGACCGTCTCATCATCGAGAACGACCCGCACCAGTTGCTCGAGGGGGTCATCATCACGGCCTATGCCATTGGCTGCCATCGCGCGTACATCTACATCCGCGGCGAGATGGCGCTGGGCTACCAGCGTTTGGTCGACGCGGTGGCGGAAGCGCGCGCGAAAGGGTTCGTCGGGCAGAACATCCTCGGTACGGGCTTCGACCTCGAGGTGGTCATCCACCGCGGCGCCGGGGCGTACATCTGCGGCGAGGAAACCGGCCTGCTCGAGTCGCTCGAGGGCAAGCGGGGATACCCGCGCATCAAGCCTCCCTTCCCCGCCACGCATGGGCTCTTCGGGTGCCCCACCATCGTGAACAACGTGGAAACGCTCTGCTGCGTGCCGCACATCGTGCTCCGCGGGGCGGATTGGTTTCGTGGGATCGGGCCCGAGAAGAGTCCGGGGCCGAAGCTCTACTGCGTGTCCGGCCACGTCGTTCGCCCCGGCGTTTACGAGCTCCCGATGGGGACACCGCTACGCGAGATCATTTTCGAGCACGCGGGCGGCATCCCGAACGGACGGCAGCTGAAGGCCGTTATCCCCGGGGGCGCCTCGATGCCGCCTTTCACGGCGGCGGAGATCGACGTCCCGATGGACATGGACTCGGTGCAGAAGGCGGGATCGTTCCTCGGATCCGCCGGCATCATGGTGATGGACGACTCCACCTGCATGGTGTGGGCCCTCCTCAACCTCATCAGTTTCTTCCACCACGAATCGTGCGGCCAGTGCACGCCGTGTCGCGAAGGCACGGGTTGGCTCGAACGCGTCCTGCGCGGGCTGGAGTACGGGGGCGCATCGGCGCGCGACGTCGACCTGCTGCTCGCCGTGGCCAACAACGTGCAGGGCAACACCATTTGCGCCCTGGCCGACGGAGCCGCCATGCCGACCCGTACGTTCACGACCAAGTTCCGGGCCGAGTTCGAGGCGCACGCCGCTCTCGGGCATTGTCCCCTGCGGAGCGAGCCGGAGGCGGTGCGCGCCCATGCCTAGAGTGGAGATCGATGGACGCAGCATCGAGGTGGAAGACGGGTTGACCGTCATCCAGGCGGCCGATCGCCTCGGCATCGAGATCCCGCACTACTGCTGGCACCCGGGGCTGTCGATCGCGGGCAACTGCCGCATGTGCCTGGTCGAGATCGAGAAGGCGCCGAAGCTGCAGATCGCCTGCAACACCCGCGTCACCGACGGCATGGTCGTCCACACCAAGAGCGAGAAGACCCAGGCCGCGCAGAAGGCTGTGCTCGAGTTCCTGCTGATCAACCACCCGATCGACTGTCCGATCTGCGACCAGGCAGGCGAGTGCAAGCTGCAGGAATACTACATGGACTACGATCGCCAGCGCAGTCGCGTGCCGCTGGCGGCGAAGGTCAAGAAGGGCAAGGCGATCCCGATCGGTCCGCACGTGATGCTCGACCAAGAGCGGTGCGTGCTCTGCTCGCGTTGCATCCGGTTCCTCGACGAGGTCACGAAGACACACGAGCTGGCATTCTACGAACGCGGCGATCACAACGTGCTGGCGCTTGCGCCGGGCAAGACCCTCGACAATCCGTATTCGACCAATGTCGCCGACATCTGCCCGGTTGGCGCGCTCACGAATCGGGATTTCCGGTTTCGCGCCCGCGTCTGGTACCTCGAGCGGACGGACTCGGTGTGCACCGGCTGCGCCAACGGGTGCAACGTTGAGTTGTACCACCGCGAGAACCGGATCTACCGCTACATGCCGCGCTACAACCCGGACGTGAACCAGTACTGGATGTGTGATGCGGGCCGCATGACGGCGTATCGACTGCAGGGCGAGGGCAGGCTGCTGCGGCCGATTCTGCGCGGTGACGACACGTTCGAGGATGTCGATTGGGACCGGGCCACGGCGAGCGTGGCGACGCGGCTGACCGACGTGGCTCGCGCGCATGGGGGGGCGGCCGTCGGTATCCTCGTCTCCGCGCAGGCGCCCAACGAGGAGATCTATCTCCTGCGGGCGATCGCCACCGCGCTCGGCGCCACGGTGACCGGTATCGCCTGGTCCCCGGCGGACGCCGACCACGATACGTTGCTCATCAAGGCGGACAAGAATCCCAATACCCAGGGGCTCGTCCTGCAAGGTGTCACGGCCGACCGGATCGCGGTGGACGGCCTGCTTGCCGCAGCGGCCGCGGGATCGTTGCAGGCGCTGGTGATCTGCCGGGGCGATCTCACCACCTGGTGCGACCCGGCCGTGGCGCAAGCGGCGCTGGAGCGCGTCCCCTATGTGGTGGTGCTCGACGCGGATCGGCGTGAAGTGGTCGAGTTCGCGAGCGCCGTCCTGCCGGTCGGGAGCCATGCGGAGAGCGAGGGCACCTTCGCGAACCACGCCGGTCGGGTCCAGCGCTTTCGGCAAGCCGTCGCGCTACCCGGTGATGTGCGCAGCGGCTGGAGCGTGCTCAGCGACCTCCTGGTCCGGATCACGGGAGCCGAGCCGTTCGCGACTGCGGAAGCGGTGTTCGCCGGCCTTGCCGCCGAGGGCGGTGCGTTCCGCCAGCTCAGCTACGAGGGGCTCGGCGCACAGGGGTTGCCCGCGTCCGCCTGACGGGTCGCTGGGCGCCCACCGCACGGCTGTCCGCCGCGTGCAGCCGGACGGCGATCCAGGACGCCAGGCCAGCCCACGGCCGCTGCGCGCGCAGCCACGCCGACAGCCGCTGCGCGTCCCCGCCAAGAGCGCCCCGGAGAATGGCCCGTCCCATGCGGTCGAGGGCGACCGTATCGTGATGCCCGAGCAGCAGCAGCATGCGGGCGCGGGCCGGGGCGTCGAGTCCGCGGATCGTGGCGAGCAACCGCGCCGCCTCGGAGCAGGACAGGTCGTCGAGGATTCGAAGGTCGAGTCTGCCACTGTCGACACGCCGAGCGAGGGTGCTCAGCCACGCGGCCTCTTGACCAAGGCCGGTCCGCCGCCGGAGGGTCGCCACCGGCAGCCGGGCGAGTGCCGCGGGCGAGGGGAAGGCTCGACGGCGTGGGTCGGCGGGGCAACGACGGCCGAGCCGCAGCAGTCCGTTGATCGCGCGGTCGGGCGTCGCTCCGGCGACTGAGCGGGCGGCCAGCAGGCGGACCACGTCCTCGAACGCCGTCGTAGCACGCAGGACCGGGCCGAGTCGCAGGCCGACGGCCGAGCGGAGGAGCGGGTCGCGACGGCAGTGACGCCGGAAAGCGGTCGGGTCGGCGTCGAGGCCGAGGCTGCGGCGAACCCGGACGGCCAGTGGCGCGAGCATCTCGATCTGGCGCGCATGACGACCCGCCACGCCGAGCACGATGCCGCGCGGATGCGACCGGATGCGGAGCAGATGGACGGTGCCGTCGGGCAACGCCTCCGCACGCTCCAGACACGGATCGGTGCCGGTCTGCCAACTCCACGGTGGCAAGACGCGATGGCCCCGGCAGAGGACCGCGGCCCGCAGGTCGACGCCGCCCCGCGCCGGCAACACGATCTCTGTCCGTTCGATCGACATCGGTCCACCACCGCCCGACGTTGACTTCCCTGGAACGGCACGCCCATACTCGCATGAGTCGACCATGCCCACCACGCTGGACCAGCACCGCGAAGCCCTAGCTGCGCACGCCGATCGCCTGGCGCGCTTCTTGCGTGGGGAGGTCGCTAAGGAGTCGTGGCGGCCGATCCGCCTGTCCTACGGCCTGTATTACCAGCTCGACCATACGAGCCACATGCAGCGCATCAAGGCCCCGGGCGGATTCCTCACGGCGGCGCAGCTCGAGGTCCTGGCCGACGTGGCCGAGCGCTACGGTCGCAGTATCGGGCATGTCACCACGCGGCAGGACCTGCAGATCCACTGGGTGCCGGTCGAGCAGGTCATCGAGATGTACGAGCGCCTGCTCGCCGTCGACATCACGACCCGGGGCGCCTGCGCGGACAGCGTCCGCAACGTCACGGCCTGCCCGTACGCCGGCATCCACCCGGACGAGCCCTTCGACGTCGAGCCCTACTGCCTCGCGATCCACGACTACTTCCTGTTCAACCCCCTCAATTTGACGCTGCCCCGCAAGTTCAAGATTGCGGTCGAAGGCTGTCCGGAGGATTGCGCGCAGGTGCCGGTGAACGACATCGGCGTGTACGCCCGGGTGCGCGACGGTCAGCGGGGGTTCTCGGTCTGGGCGGGGGGAGGCCTGGGCGCCCAGCCGTTCCTGGCGAAGGCGTTGGCGGAGTTCATCCCCGCGGACGACCTGCTGATCTGGTGCGAGGCCATCGTGCGCGTGCAGCACCGCCACGGTGAGCGCGCCAACCGCAGCCGCGCCCGCATGAAGTACGTCGTGAAGAGGATGGGCCTGGACGGCTTCCGGAAGGTCGTGGA
The DNA here is from genome assembly GCA_963851365.1 of uncultured delta proteobacterium. GTDB lineage: Bacteria > Desulfobacterota > Binatia > DP-6 > DP-6 > CAVQLX01. The sequence continues at coordinate 164,815 of CAWKPA010000013.1, forward strand.
GGAGGAGGTCCGCCGGGTCGAGGCCGAGCGCGGCGGGGAACTGCGCGACGAGGTCCGCGAGCACGTGGGGCAGTACCGGACCCCTGCGCTGCCGCAGCCGCCCGCGACGCCGGCCGCCCCCGGGCCGGGGTTCTCGACGTGGCGGCAGACCAATGTCCGGCCGCAGCGGCAGTCGGGCTACGCGGCGGTCGTGGTGCAGCTCCCGCTCGGGGACGTCACCGCCCAGCAGATGCGGGCGATCGCGCAGCTCGTGCGCGCCCACGGTGACGGGACCCTTCGGATGACGAACGACCAGAACCTGGTGCTACCCTCCATCCCGGAGGCGGCCCTCCCGGCCGTGCACACGGCGCTTTTGGGCCTCGACCTCGGCAACGACGGCGCGGGGACCATCCTCGACGTGGTGTCGTGCCCCGGGATGGACTATTGCTCGCTCGCGATCACGCGTTCCATGGGCGTGGCCGAGCGCGTGCGGGCGCACCTGCTCGACCATCCCGCCACCGGCAACGGCTTCGCCGCCCGGCTGGGGCGATTCGCCGTCAAGGTGAGCGGCTGCCCGAATTCGTGCGGCCAGCACCACATCGGTGACATCGGCCTGACCGGCCACTCGGTCGCCGATGCAGACGGCGTGGAGCGCCCCTATTACTCCATTCTGGTGGGTGGCTCCGTCGGGGAAGACCGGGGCCGGGTCGGCAAGCGCCTTGGCCGGTTCCGCGAAGAGGACACGCCGGTGGCCATCGCGGCGCTGGCGCGGCACTACGAGGCCGGCCGGCAGCCCGGCGAGGCGTTCGCGGACTTCGTCGAGCGGGTCGGGCACAAAGCCCTGCTCGCCGTCGCGACCGGCGCCCTCGAGGCACGGCCCGCGTGAGCGCCGAGCGCGAACCGGGGGCCGCGGGCGCGGCCGACCCGGAGCGCGACCGTTACTACCGGGGCGTCATCACCCGGGTCTATTACGGCAGTGACAGCGGGTTGCTCCGCAGCCAGGACACACGCCGAGAGTACCCGTTCCGGGCGCCGTTCGTCGAGATCCGCGGACCGATCCCCCGCGTCGACGGCTTGCGCGAGGGCATGGTGGTCGGCTTCGACCTGGGCCGGACCTCGCGCGGGCCGCTGGTGACGGTGATCCGTATCTTCGACTGACGGAACCGCCTCAGAGCGGGAGCGACGTTCGCAGCAGGATCAGCCGCCCGAGCATCTCGCCCACCAGGACGGCGAGGATGGCGATGTAGAAGAGCCCGGTTGCGGCCATGGTCTGGGGAATCCGCAACGTGCGGTGGATCAACCAGGCTACCCCAAGGGCGGCGACCGGGCCGAGCACGATGCGGGTGAGCACCAGCGGGCGCTGATCTCGCCACAGGCCGGCCGCGGCGGCCGCGCCGTCGCCGGTGGCGGAGAGCAGCAGGACGGTCGCGATGCCAATGATGATCTGGGCGAGCAGCGCGCCGAGGAAGAACCGGTAGACGCGCTCGAGCGGCTCGAGCGAGAGTCCGATGTCGATCAAGTACCAATGGCCGAGCAGCATCCCGGTCACAACGGCGCCGAGTGCGAGCGCGCTCGCGAGAAACGCGAGCGGATAGACGAGAGTGCCGGGCCCGAATACCGGGCCCAGGCGAAACCGCAAAGCGCTGACGGTGAGCGCGGCGACCCCGAGCAGAAGCGCTGCGGCGAAGGAACGGGCGCGGAGCGCGGCGGAATCCCCCCAGAGCGAGACCGTGTAGCTGGTCAGCGCGACGGCGAACAACGCCCACACCACCAACTCCGACCACGCCCCGGTGCCGGCGTCGCCGCGGAGGAGCAGGGTGGCCTTCCCGGCGAGGAAGAGGCAGGCGAAGGCCAGGAACAGGCCGGCGCTGGAGCGATAGAATCCACGGTCTATCGCCGCGAACGGGGGAACGGCCAACCCCGCGACGCCTCCCACGGCGATCTGCCCGAAGAGGAGCAGGAAGCAGTCGCTGAATCGCGACACGCGTCGCCGGGTCGCTCAGGACTCAGGTGCAGGCGGCGGCGTCTCTTCCCGCTTGGGATCGCAGACCGCGTGACCCAGGATCCCGCCCAGTGCCGCGCCGCCGATGGCGCTGCCGATGATCGTGCCCGCCATGGCGCCTCCCGAGGGGTCGCCCGTGTTGTTCAGCGCGGCGCCACCGGCGACGCCGCCCATCAGGCCGCCGACGATGGCTCCGCCGGTTCCGCATGAGCCCCACTCGCGATCCGCCAGCGCGCAACCGCCCACCGCGAGGAGCGCCACGAATCCCCCAACGACCAGAGCCGTTCTCCGCATGATCGCCTCCTCCCGGTCCGTCCGATCCCTCGGAACGAGCGGTCGGTAACCGAAAAGGCCCCGGGGAGTCAAGGCTTCGGCAGTCGGGGTACAACTTGACAGGAACTCGATGCGCCAATTTAATCCGCTCCATGCGAATCGAGCGGGTGATTGCCGGCCTCGTGCTCGTCACTGGTCTGGTTGCGTGCCAGAGCAACCCGGCGGACATCGAAGAACTCCGGAAGGGCCAGAAGGACATTCTCGACAAGCTCGCGGCGCTCGAAAAGAACGTGCAGCAGATCAAGACGGCGCCGCCCGCGGCGCCAGCCCGGCCGCAGATCGATCCCAACAAGGTCTACAACATCCCAGTCGGCACCTCGCCCGCCCGGGGACGCGACAGCGCCAAGGTGACCATCGTGGAGTTCTCCGATTACCAGTGCCCCTTCTGCGGGCAGGCGGAGAGTCTGGTCTCGCAGGTGCTCGAGGCATACCCCGACGATGTCCGCCTGGTCTTCAAGCAGTTCCCGCTGACGTCGATCCATCCCCAGGCGATGCCTGCCTCCAAAGCCGCCCTCGCGGCCGGCCGGCAGGGCAAGTTCTGGGAGATGCACCGGTTGATCTTCGAGAACCAGCGGGCGCTCGGTCCCGAGAAGTTCGTCGAGTTCGCGGAGCAGTTGAGCCTCGACGTGCCACAATTCCAGAAGGACATGGAATCGCCGGAGATCATGGCGCAGATCACCCGCGAGATGCAGGAAGCCAAGGCCGCGGACGTCACCGGTACGCCTACCCTCTTCGTGAACGGGAAGCGGCTGATGAACCGCTCCTTCGACGGCTTCAAGCAGATGATCGAGGCATCGCTGGGCAAGACCCCGACCGCTGGCTGAAAAGCCGCGCATGGACGTGCTCCGCTTGCTCGCAGTGGTGCTCGCGCTGCTGCCGGGCTGCGTGCGTGCTCCGTACACCAACCGTTCGCAGTTGATCCTGATCGACTCCCAGCAAGAAGTGGCGCTGGGAGCCCAGGCCTTCCGGCAGGTTGTCGCGAGAAGTCGCGTCGATCGGGACCCGAAGACCAACGCCAAGGTCGACGACGTAGGTGAGCGGCTCGCTGCCGTAGCCAATCGCCCGGATTTCAAATGGCAGTTCGTCGTGCTGGACGACGACAAGCAGGTGAACGCCTTCTGCCTCCCGGGTGGGAAAGTCGGCATCTACACGGGGATCCTGCCGGTCGCGGAGAATCAGGCGGGGCTGGCGGTCGTGATGGGGCACGAGATCGCTCACGCGATCGCGCGTCACGGCGCGGAGCGCATGAGTCAGGCACAACTGGCCCAACTCGCAGGGCAGGTGCTTGCCGTCGGTTTCGGCGGCAGGCCCGAGGCAGGCATGGTACTCTCCGCCTACGGCCTCGGCGCACAGTACGGCGTCTTGCTGCCGTACGGTCGCACGCAAGAATCGGAAGCGGATCGCATCGGACTGCTCCTGATGGCGAAGGCCGGTTACGATCCACGCACAGCGATCGCGTTCTGGCAGCGGATGGAACGTGTCGACCGCGCGAAGCCGCCGGAGTTCCTGTCGACGCATCCGAGCGGAGCCACGCGACTACGGCAGCTCGAGGCGTGGATGCCTGACGCGACGCGGGTTTACCAGAGCACGCCGCACGCGCCGAATGCGCGACTCGTGTCGAGCGGTGTATCGTCGCGCTGAGCGACGCTCCGAGAAAAGTTTTTTCTCGAAGACGCGCGCCACGTTACGCGCGCGAGCATGAGCACCGCGACGATTTCATCTTGAAATACTCTCGGGGTCGCGGTACACAGCGCCCTCCCGAGGAAATATATTTCTTGAACATGGCGCAAGTGAAGGGTTGGACTCGGTCTCTCTCGCTCCGTGCTGGGCGGGTGCGGCGTGGTGGATGGGTGGCGATGGCGACCGCAGTCGTCGACGACTTATCTGGCGGAGGATTACGGGAGTTCTCCGCAGATGGGGATAACGTCGTTGGGCGACACCTCGAGAGCTCTAGGCTGGGACGGCGAGAGGTCGGTGGATGCATGACGCCATCTGGGAGGACGCGCGGCGGCGGCTACGCGAATGCCTGCCCGCGAAGGACTACGATACCTGGATCGGGCCGCTCCGGGCGGCGCCGGGGAACCGCGAGCAGATCACACTCGAAGTGCCGAGCACGTTCGGTCTGGAGTGGATCCGCGCGCATCTCTGGGACCGACTCACGACCACCGTGGCGGAGGCTGCCGGCACCCCGGTCGCGCTGAAGCTGGTCGTGAACCGCGGCCTCGGGGCGCCGGCGCCGGTGCGCCGGCCTACGCGCCGCGCGGACCCGGTGGCGGTGCGCGCCCCCGAGCAGGACGCCAGCGGGGCACGGTGTCGTTTCGACACCTTCGTCGTGGGCGAGACCAACCGGGTGGCGTACGAGGCGGCGCGCGCAGTCGTGCAGGAACCGGGCCGACGTTACAACCCGCTCTTCGTCTATGGGGGCACGGGGCTCGGTAAGACCCATCTCCTCACCGCGACGGCCAATGCGTCCACCGGCAACGCCGGGCCGCGCGCCGGCGTCCTCTATGTGACGGCGGAGTCCTTCGTGAACGAGCTGATCGGCGCGCTCAAACGGCATCAGATGGAGCGGTTCCGGCAGCGCTTCCGGCGGATCGGCACGCTCATCATCGACGACATCCAGTTCCTGGGCGACAAGAAGCGGTCGCAAGAGGAGTTCACGCATACGTTCAACGCGCTGCACGACGGGCGCAAACAGATCGTCATCGCCTCCGACCGACCTCCGCACGCCCTGCCGGGGTTCGAGGAGACGCTCCGGAACCGATTCTCGTCGGGCCTGTTGGCCGACATCCAGCCGCCCGACGCCGCCCTCCGTCTGGCGCTCGTGCAGCGCAAGGCCGCCGATGGCGGGCTCTCGGTCGACGACGACGTGGCCTCGTACCTGGCGGAGCGCTGGTGTCAGAATGGCCGGCAGCTCGAAGGGGTGCTGCGTCGGATCGAGGCGTACAGCCAACTCGCCAGCAGGCCGGTGACGCTCGGGCTGGTCCGGGAGGCGTTGGCGCCCTTTCGTCCTGCTGTGGAGGGCCGGAAGTCCCTCGGGCGGATCGTGGGCGAGGTGTGCCGGCAGTTTCAGGTGACGCGCACCGAGTTGACGTCGCCGGCACGGGCGGCGCGGGTCACCCTGCCGCGTCACGTGGCGATGTATCTCTGCCGGAGGCACACGGATGCCCCGCTCAACGTGATCGGCAGAGAGTTCGGCGGGCGGGATCACTCGACGGTGGTCCACGCCCTTGGGGCGATCGAGACTCGACTCCGCCAGGACGCGGAGCTCCGAGCCACCGTGTCGTTGCTGGAAGCACGGCTGGGTGGTTGAGCGTGGTGGGGGGGGTGGTGCGGTGGTGGCGGTGCCAGGGACGGCGCCGCGAGGTGCCCGCGGTATCCGAAGGATGCCGCGGGCACCTAGGCGGCGCCGGCAGCAATGCCGCGGGCCGCGAAGGCTTCGAGTAGACGTTCGCGGTACCGGGGGTGGTCGATCGAGACCTCGCCGAGTTCCTCGGGGTCGAGGGTCTTTGGCGCGATCACCGTGAAGGGGGCCGTGAGGTGCGCCACATGCACCAAGAACCGCGCCGCCGGTCGCAACCGGAAGACGGCTGGCGGTAGACGTCCGGGCTGGAAGCGGATGAGCACCGGATTGCCACCGCCAGGCTCCATGGTCAGCGGTACGGCGGGCAGGTCCGGATCGAGGCCTGGCGCGAGGGCGTCACTGTCCGCCTCGACGCCGTGCTGCCGGAGGTGCACGAGGTCGGCTGCGATGTCGGCGGGGGGCCTGGGGCGATTACGGCGTAGCCACGGGATCGGGTGAAAGAGGGGCGGCGGGGCGGGGACGAACTCGAGGCCTTCGAAGAGCGCCGGCAGGAGGGCGGCGAGGTCGCCATGGCGCCCGGCGCGATGCGCCTCGACTGCCGCGCGGTAGGTTGGCGTCGCCCGGAGGCGGTGTGCGGCCTCCCGCAAACGGGTGCGGACCGTCAGGGCGTCGTCGACGAGGTTGGCTGCCACGGTCCGGTCGTCGAGTCGCCGGTCCCGGTGGAGCCGGCGGGCGTGGTGGCCGATCGTGAGCGCCCGGGCGCGCAGCGCCGGCACGGCGCCGCGCTGGGCAGCGCGGAACTTTTCGAGCTCGACCAGCGCCAGCCCGCAGTCCGCGAGGGCCTGCTCCAGGCTGGGGGGCGTCTCCATGGCCGAGTTCTTACAACCCGAGGCGGGCTTTGCTAAGAAGGCGCCCATGCCGATCCGGTCGCGGAAGGCCCGCCGCGCGACCATTCGCGAGGTCCTCGACATCGCCATCGAACTCGAGAAGAAGACGATGGCGCTGTACGTCGCCTTCGTGCAGGCGTTCCAGCGGCCGGAAGAGGTCCGGAACTTCTGGTTTTCGATGGCTCGTCACGAAGCAGGCCATTGCGGGGCCCTGGCGCTGGTCGAGGCCATCGTGGAGTCCGATCCGACCCGCGACGCCCGGGTCTGGTTCGACGAGGCGACGGTCGTGCGGCTCCGGGCGCTGCTCGACCGCCTACCTCCGGGAAGCGCGCGGCGGCTCCGTGACGCTCGAGCGCGCGCTCGAGATGGCGATCGACCTCGAGGCGTCGGAACTGGAGGACGTGGTGGTCGAGATGCTGAGCGTGGTGCGCAGCCCGCAAATGGCGCGAGCGGGCCATCAAACTGTTGCTCCACGACCTGGGCGACCTCTCCTACATGGTCGAGCGCTACACCAAGAACGAGGCGCTCTTGGCCCGGGCGGATGCCCTGATCGAGCGACATCTGGGCGGCTTGGAGGGCCGCCGGACTGCCACGCCGACCAGGCGCCGCGGCCCGCATCCGGCCGCATCGTGACCCGATGGGTGCAGTCGCCGTGAGACGTCGCCGGGCAGGGGAGCGCCGCCAGCCGGCGCTCGTCACGGTGCCGTCCTACCTAGCGGCCGTGCGTCACCTGCATGGTCTCGGTGCCTCGGAGATGGCGCGGGCGTTGCGCGTCAATCCGTCGGTGCTCAGGCGGTGGGCCCGTGGCAGCCTGGTACCGTCGTGGCCGCGCGTCCGGACGATGACCGCGTTGTGGGGGGGCAGCGCCGAGCTGTTGGCGCTCGGCGCCGCCCTGCAACGCTACTCGCGGGCCACGGGTATCCCGGTCGACGAGGCTGCGCGTATGCTGCGCACGGGCAGGCGCAACGGCCCCGCGCGCCCGATGCGCGGCCGGCCGCGGGATCGACGCCAGCTTACGCTGCCCATTGGGGCCGAGAGGACGAATGCGAATGCCGAGTGAGACGAGTGACGAGCGCGGCCTCGTGCCGGGCGCCCATGTGGAGACGGCGGAAGGGCCAGTGACGATGGCGGAGACACCGAACAAGGGTTTCGCGGTGCTGACCCGCCTGCCGTCGGGTCAGCTCGGGTTCCGCCAACTGATCAAGCTCGCGACCCGGGGACCAGTGCCGCTCGTGCGGGTGGTGCTGAGCACCGGTCACGAGGTGGTCGCGGCGAGCGCGCATCCCTTCTATCGCGCCGGGATGGAGCCGGTGCCGGCGGCGCGCCTCTCGCCTGGCGATCGACTCGAGACGGCGTACCAGTATCCGGAGGGCTATCTGCCTCCAGACCTTCCGCCGGGTGCGGGAGGCGCCGCATCGGTGTCGGTCGTCCGGGTCGACCCTGCCGGTGAGGGCGAGGTGATGACGGGAACGGTGCGCGATACGCACGTCCTCTTCCTCGCGGCCGGCGTCCTCTGTGGCGAGTAGCGCCGCGCTCGGCCGGCTCGCCCGCCGTCTCGTCGACTGCCAAGCGTGCCCGCGCCTGGTGGCGCACCGGACTGCGCGTCGGCCGCGAGCGCGTCGCCCGCTTCCGTGACCAGACGTACTGGGCGCGTCCCGTGCCAGGCTTCGGCGATCCGGCGGCCCGCCTGCTCGTCGTCGGGCTCGCTCCAGCCGCCCACGGCGGTAATCGGACCGGTCGAATGTTCACCGGCGACGAGAGTGGCAACTGGCTGTTCGCCGCGCTGCATCGGGCTGGCTTCGCCAACCGAAGCACCTCAGAGCATCGGGACGATGGTCTCGTACTGCGCGACGTTTGGATCACCGCCGCGGCCCGCTGTGCCCCGCCCGCGAACCGTCCGACCGTCGGGGAACTGACAGCTTGCCGCCGCTGGCTCCTGGCCGAACTCGCGCTGCTGACCGCCGTGCGGGTGGTGCTGGCGTTGGGTCGCGTCGCGCACGATGCCGTCTTGGCGGCTGAGCGCGCTCGCGGCGTGCCGGTGCCGCGGCCGCGGCCGGCCTTCGCGCATGGTGCGGAGCACCGCCTGCCATCCGGTGTGGTTCTGCTCTGTTCGTATCACCCGAGCCAGCAGAATACCTTCACCGGGCGGCTGACGCGGCCGATGCTCGATGCGGTCTTCGCGCGTGCGAACGCCCTGCTGGCGCGCCCGCCGCGAACGGTGGTACCCAGGGCGGGGCGGCGATGAAGGGAATCATCCTGGCGGGCGGCTCCGGGACGCGCATGCATCCGCTCACCCTCGCGGTGAGCAAGCAGCTCCTCCCGGTGTACGACAAGCCGATGATCTACTACCCGCTGTCGACGCTGATGCTGGCGGGCATCCGCGAAATCCTGGTCATCACGACCCCGCACGACCAGGAGGCGTTTCGGCGGCTTCTCGGACACGGAGAACACCTCGGCCTGTCGATCGACTGGGCGGTTCAGCCGCACCCCGACGGATTGGCACAGGCGTTCCTGATCGGCCGGCACTTTCTCGCCGGCGATGCGGTCGCGCTCGCGCTCGGGGACAACGTGTTCTACGGCCAGGGTTTCACCGACAGCCTCCGGCGCGCGGCCGCGCGCGATCGCGGAGCGACGGTGTTCGCGTACCATGTGCGCGACCCGGAGCGATACGGCGTCGTGGAGTTCGACGCAGAGGGACGCGCGGTCTCGCTGGAGGAGAAGCCCGCGCGGCCCGCGGTCGTCGTACGCGGTGACGGGTCTCTATTTCTACGACGCGGGCGTCGTCGACATCGCCGCGGGCCTCCGGCCGTCGCGGCGGGGCGAGCTCGAGATCACCGACGTCAACCTGCGCTATCTGCAGCTCGGTCAGCTGTGCGTCGAGAAGCTCGGCCGGGGCGTCGCCTGGCTGGACACCGGAACGCCGGAGGCCCTGGCGCAGGCCTCGAGCTTCATCCAGGCCATCGAGGAGCGGCAGGGACTCAAGGTGGCATGCGTCGAAGAGATCGCGCTCCGCATGGGGTGGATCGACGCGGAGGGGGTGGGGCGCATCGCGGCCGGCCTGCGGCAGACGGCCTACGGCCGCTACCTCGAGCAGCTACTGGAACAGCGGTCGGGTTGAGCCGCCGGCGGCGCGTTTGGCGGCGATGCGTGCCGGGCGCCGAGCGGCCTCCTCGCGCGCCGTCGAGACGCAGATCTCGACGCCGTGCCCGGCGATCGACGCGAAGGCGGCGTGCACCGCTTGCACGGTGTTCGTGTCCACGCCATCCGGCAGTACGAGGTCGATGCCGGCCCCGTGTCCTGCGCGCAAGACGTCGTCGGCGAGCGTCTCGGCCAGATAGGGCGTGAGCAGCCCCGCGCGCTCGAGGAGGTGGCCGTCCGCCCCAGCGGTCGGCCGGCGCACGTGGGCGACGACCGGCACCGCGGGCATGCTCGCCGTCAGCCGCACGCGGATGCGTTCGAGCGCCACATCGACCAGATCACAATACGTCCGCACCTGGCGCAGTTCGCCGTCGGGAATGTGGACGTCGAGGTCCTCCTCCACGGCGACGGCGAGCTCTGCGAGATCCAACGAGTCGGCGGCCAGATCGTCGATCAACGAGAGGTCGGCCGTGAGGTCGATCTCGGCGACACCCAAATGATGCGCGACAAGTTTCCGCACGCGCGGTTCCACGACGCTCCGCATACCCACCTGCTCCCTGCTGCCGCGCGGCTCCCGCGCGTCGTTGTCTCTGTAGCACGGGTTTCGGTGTCGAGCACCGACGCGGCGCGGCGGTTCGGACGTCCGGCTGGACGCGCAGGGAAGGCTCCGCTACGCTCGCGCTCTCGCGCCCTCGTAGCTCAGTGGATAGAGCACCTGCCTCCTAAGCAGGGGGTCGCAGGTTCGATTCCTGCCGGGGGCATCGACGCCCCGTGTTCACGATGCCGCGCTGGCGGCGTGCCACGCAGCTCAATGCAGGACCCCCGGCACCTGTAGACCGAATCGCGGGACGCGTGCCTTGAACGAGCGGCCGGTCGTATCGACCATCTCGTAGGTGCCCTCCATCGTGCCGACGGGTGTCGTGAGGACGGCGCCACTGGTGTAGCGATGTTGGGACCCGGGCTCGAGCACCGGTTGTTGCCCGACCACGCCGGGGCCCTCCACCTCCTCCACGCGTCCGTTGCCGTCGGTGATGATCCAATGCCGGCGGAGCAGCTGCACCCGCTCGCGGCCTTCGTTGGCGATCGTGACGTGGTAGGCGAACGCATAGCTGGCCTCTTCGGGCGCGGAGCGATCAGCCAGATAGGTGGATTCGACGGTGACGCGGACTCCCTCCGTGACGGCAGTGGGCATGGGCGCTCTTTCCTAGGTATCTCGCGGTGACTCGTCAATGCGCAGACCGTATACGGACGCGAAACCTCCGTCTTCGAATGGCGCGGGCCCGCCATCATCCGGTAACGTGCGGGCGTGGCCCCTGGGCGGCGACTCGGCTAGAGACCGGTGACCATGACGGACCTGGTGATCCGAGGGGGACGCGTCTGTGACGGGAGCGGCCGGGAGTCCGTGCTGGGCGACGTGGCGATCGCGGATGGTCGGATCGTCGGCGTCGGCCAGGTGGCGGGGCGTGGCGCCCGCGAAATCGATGCGGCGGGATTGATCGTTGCGCCGGGGTTCATCGATCTCCACACGCACTACGACTGTCAGCTGTTCTGGGATCCCTCGGCCAGCCCGTCGCCCTGGCACGGCGTCACGACCATCGTCATGGGCAACTGCGGCTTCACTGTCGCCCCGTGCCTTCCCGAGCACCGGGAGACGCTGATGCGCCTGCTCCAGTTCGTCGAGGGCATGCCCCTCGATGCCCTGCGCGCCGGCTTACCGTGGAGCTGGGAGGATTACCCCGACTACCTCGACGCGCTCGAGCGACAGGGCGTGGGGGTCAACGTCGCGTCGTTCATCGGGCATTCGGCCGTGCGGGTGCGCGTGATGGGTCTTGCGGCGGTCGAGCGCCCCGCCACGCACGCAGAAATCGCCGCCATGGCGTCACTGGTGCGTGACGGCATGCGGGCGGGGGCGATCGGCTGGTCGACGTCGCTGGCGCCGACGCATTTCTTCGGGGACGACGGCAAACCAGCGCCCAGCCGTGTAGCGGAGCGTCACGAATTGCGGGCGCTGGCCGCCGCGCTGGCCGACTGCGACCGTGGCGTCATCGAGGTCGCGCCTGCCACCATCATCGGGTCGCCGGACGACAAGCTCGCCGAGCAGGAGTTCTTCGCGGAGCTCGCGCGGGCGAGTGGAAAGACGGTCGTCTGGGCGCCGCTCTTCCAGAGCCCCTTTCAGCCCGGTATCGAGCGCCGGGCGCTCGACGCCGCCGCGGCGTTCCAGCGCGACGGCGTGTGCGTCGTGCCCCAGGTGGGTTGCCGGCCGTTGGAGCTGCGGTTCGACTTCGCAGCTCCGGCGTTCGGGCTCGACAACAATCCGATCTGGCGGCCCATCATGGCGCTCCCGCGCACCGAGCGTCGCCGCCGCTTCGCCGATCCGGCATTCCGCGACGAGCTGCGTGCGATGCCGGGCCCCTTCGTCGCGGGCCTGGCGCACGGCTGGGAGCGGCTGGTGCTCCGGCTGCCGGCGTCGGAGCGCACCAGCGCGTGGCAGGATCGGAACGTCCTGGACATCGCGCGCGACCGGGGGTCGGATGCGCTCGCCGCCTTCTGCGACACGGTGCTCGACGACGACCTCGAGGGGCAGTGGGGGGCTCTGATGCTCAACTACGACGAGGCTGCGGTTGGCGAAGCGCTGCGGCATCCGGCCGGCGTGCTCGCGCTGTCGGATGCCGGCGCGCACATGGATACGCTGTGCGATCAGGGTTTCACCACGTATCTGCTTGGGCACTGGGTGCGCGAGCTGGGGGCGCTGTCTCCGGAGGCAGCGGTCCGCCTGCTCACCAGCGTGCCGGCAGAGCGCTACGGCCTGGCCGGTCGCGGGCGGCTTGCGCCGGGCATGGCGGCCGACGTGGTGCTGTTTGACCCGTCGCGCATCGGAACGAGACCGACGACGATGGTGCACGACCTCCCGCGCGGCCAGCGCCGGTTGCTCCAGGGGGCGGAGGGCATCGAGCACGTCCTGGTGAACGGCGTGGCGGTGGTGGAACATGGCGTGCCGACCGCACGGCGTCCCGGCCGGGTCCTGCGGGGTGGGCGTTGAGGCCGGGCGCGCACCTGATCGCCGGCCGTGGTTCCCGCTAGTGCCCGATGAGGATCGCGGCCGTCATCGCGAGACCTGCGGCGATGACGATGGCGCGAACCGTCGCGGGTCGCAGGCGGCGGACCCCGGCCGCGCTGAGCCACGCCCCGACGACCTGTCCGGCGGTGAGGACGACGGCGTCGGGCCAGCTGACGGTCCCGTGGGCGATGAAGTAGGCTGCCGCGACCGCGTTGATCCAGATCGCCCACAAGTTCCGGAGTGCGATCATGCGATGGATGCTCGTGAAGCCCATCAACCCGAGGCCGGCCAGCATCATGATGCCCATGCCGGCGCCGAAGTAGCCCCCATAGGTCGAGACGACGAACTGGTAGAGCAGCGATGGACCCCAGCGTGGCCGGAGGGGCGCGCCGCCGTGCCCGTCGGGGTCGCGCCGCACGGCGCGCGTGATCGACTCCGACAGTGCGAAGAGCAGGGTGGCCGAGGCGATCAGCCACGGCACCAGGCGGTCGAAGACTGGGGCCGGCGTGCGCAGGAGCAGCCACGCCCCGAAGAGGCCGCCCAGGAGCGACGGGATGCTGCCGCGCACCGCCCAGGCGCGCAGTCCCACGAGCTCGCCGCGGAACCCCCAGAGGGCGGCCAGCGAGCCTGGTGAGAGCGAGACGGTGTTGGTCGCGTTGGCGAGGATCGGGTCGCGGCCGAGCAGGACCAGCAGCGGGAAGGTGATCAGAGACCCGCCCCCCGCGACGGCGTTCACCCCTCCGGCGGTGGCGGCCCCGAGAAAGAGGACGATGGCCTGCGTGACCGACAGGTCAGTACACGCCGGGTCCGAGCTTGGCGTGGTCCCAGCTCGACACCCGCTCCGGTCGCACACGGATCAGACACCGCTTGCTGGCCTGACCGCGCATGGCGTCCCGCAGGCCTTCGAGCGACAGGCCGGGATTGTACTTGCGCTGGACGGCTTCGAGCACGTCGAGGACGTGCTCGGTGTCGTCGTCGATTTCCGCCCGGCCCCGGATGATGAGCCCCTTCAGTTCGGGGTAGGTGCGGCCGCTCTCGACGAGCAGCGTGCAGCGGGGGTCGCGCCGGAGGTTGACCGACTTCTGGGACTTCCGGAACGTCGTCATGATCACCGCGCCGTCGGCCTCCGTCAGGTACCACATCGCCACCGGGTGGGGATAGCCGTGCCCGTCGTTGCTCACCAGGATGATCGTGTGCGACTGCGCCAGGTAGGCGCGTTGCTCCTCGGGGGTCAGGGCGATCTGCTGGCGTCGGCTCATGGGGGAGGGGGGTACTCCGGGCCGCCCTTTTTTTCCAGTCGCCGAGCCGCTAGACACCGGCGGTCATGCGTCGGCAGGTCTATCGCGGTCGCATCGTCGACCTGGGGATCGAACAGGTGACGTTGCCGGGGGGCAAGGCGGTCGAGCTCGAGATCGTGCGCCACAGCGGCGCAGCGGCGGTGACGGCCGTCGACGACGCGGGCCGGGTGGCGCTGATCCACCAGTTCCGGCATGCGACCGGCGGCTTTCTCTGGGAGCTGCCGGCCGGCGTGCTCGATCACGCGGGCGAGTCGCCCGCCGAGTGCGCCCGCCGCGAACTGCGCGAAGAGGCGGGCCTGCGCGCGGGACGCCTCACCCACCTGACCACCATCTTCACCAGCCCGGGCTTCGCCGACGAGCGTATTCATCTCTACCTGGCGCAGGACTTGCGCGAGGAGGCGTCCGCTCCCGATGCCGACGAGATCATTGCCGAGGTGGCCAGGATGCCGCTGGGTGAGGCGCTCGGCATGATTCGACGAGGAGCGATCGTGGACGCGAAGACGATCTGCGGCCTGCACATGGCCGCCGCAGTGTTGGGGGTGACCGCGTGAAGGTCGGGCTCACTGGATTCGCGGGCGCGGGGAAGACGACGGTGTTCTCGGCGCTCACCGGGCTGACACCCGATCCGGCCGATCGGAAGGCGCACGTCGGCACCATCAAGGTGCCCGATCCGCGCATCGACTTCCTGGCGACCGTCTACTCGCCGAAGAAAGCAACGTATTCCGAAGTGACCTTCGTCGACTTCCCGCCGACGCGATCGGCGCAGCCGCGCGCGGTCCTGGATCAGGAGACCGTCACGGGCCTGCGCGACGCCGAGGCGCTGGTCGAGGTCGTGCGAGGGTTTCCGGACGTCACCGGCGATCCGGCACGCCCGCTCGAGGACATCGACGCTTTCGACGGCGAGTTGATCCTGGCCGATCTCGGGCCAGGTGGAGAAGCGTCTGGAGCGCGTCAAGAAGGAGAAGGGGAAGGAGCGCGAGCAGGCGTTGCTGCAGCGGCTGCAGGACCACCTCGAGGCCGGCACGCCGCTGCGGCCTGATGACGCTGACCCCGGAGGAGCGGGCCGACATGGCGGGCTTCGCGTTCCTGTCGCTGCGGCCGTTGCTGGTCGTGCTGAACGTCGCGGAGGAGGACGCGGCGGCGGCGCTTCCGGACGCGGTCGCGGAACGTGCGCGCGCCGCGGGCGGTGAGGCGATGGCGCTGTCGGCGAAGGTCGAGGCGGAGGTGGCGGAACTCGATGCCGCCGACCGGACCGCGTTTCTCGCGGACCTCGGGCTCACCGAAGGTGCGCGTGACCGATTCATCCGCGCCAGCTACGGTCTGCTCGACCTGATCGGCTTTCTCACCGCGGGCGAGGACGAGTGTCGCGCGTGGCCCATCCGTCGCGGCACCGTCGCGCGCAAGGCCGCCGGTCGGATCCACAGCGACATCGAGCGTGGCTTCATCCGCGCCGAGGTCATGGCGTACGACGATTTCGTTCAGCACCGGAGCGAGGCGAAGTGCCGAGAGGCGGGGAAGCTGCGTCTCGAGGGCAAGGAGTACGTGGTGCAGGACGGCGACATCGTGCACTTCCGGTTCGCGGTCTGACCCGGAGTCGGAGTCAGTAGGGCCGCTGCCCGACGTAGTTCCCCGGGGGGTCGTAGTCGCACACCACGATCGTCCAGTTGGGCAGCCGAGAGCCGAAGGGCGAGCCGCTGGTGCAATGCTGGATCGCGCAGCCGACCGCGCGCGTGTTGCGCCAGACGAGTTGCGTGTAGTGCCCGCAGACGCCGGAGCAGGTGTTCCGCGAGTAGTCGTAGTCGGCGGCCTCCGCAGCCCAGGCGGAGACGGCAGCCGCTCCGATGTCGTTGGACGGGATCGCTCCCGAATAGCCGACCGCGTAGAGGTTTTCCCCCAGCGCGCCGCGCTGCGAGTTGTGCGCCCAGGTGCACGTCGCAGCCCAGTCCCGCGCGATCTGGGCCGCCGCGGAGCTCCAGCAGACATCGGCGAGCGGCGGGACGGGAGCTGGTGCGGCCGTCGCTCGCACCACGTTGTGCGCCGCGGTGATGCCAGCCAACTCGACGGGCTCCTCTCCGGCGCACGTGGAGGGTGGTGGCGGCGGCGGTGGAGGTGGCGGGGGCGGTGGTTCGGGTGTTCCCGCGAGCAGGGCCTCGCGGATCCCGTCGACACAGGTGTCGACCGTTGCGCGGGCGGTGGCAGCGTCGCCGCCCGCGGTGCAGCCGGCCTTGATCTCGGCTTTCGTGAAGGCGGCCGCGAGCTTCATGTCGGCCTTCGCGAGGCAGAGCGGATCGACGGAGGTCGCAGCCGCCCAGCAGCCGAGGCTGTTCGCCGTGCCGACGCCGGTGGCCCGGATCTTGGCGTGCACGCACGGAGGAGGCGGGGAGCCATCGCCGCCGAATCCCGCGAGCGTGGAGCCGATGCACGTGGCGACGGCGGTGCCGACGTCCGCCATGTTGCCTGTCGTCGGGCACCCGCTCTTCGCTTCGGCCTTTCCGAACTGCTCGGTGAAGCGACGCGCGGCCCGATCGGTGCAGCGCGTGGCAACCGGTCGTCCGCGTTTGACGGCGGCGGCGTGGCACGCGAGCGTTGCCACTGTCGTGCGACCGGCGGCGAAGTGTTTCGCCTCCAGACACGTGGCTGCCCGAAGCGAGCAGGGTATGACGAGAGCCAGGACGAGCGCGGTTCCACCGACGACGGGTCCGCGCATCCACACCGAACGGGGGGCGAGCATGCGAGGCACCTCCTGGGCCACCACCTGTATGGCGAGCGGGAACGATTGTGAGAACCCGATTTCGTCTGTGCGGCGCGGGGACGCGCACGCATGCGCCGCCGAGTGGCGACTTTCGCCGGGGCAGCGGCTGCGCTAGGGTTCGCCCGCCATGGCGCACGTCACCTTCAAGCAGATGATGAACGAAGTGGTCGCTTTCGGCAGCTGCTGCGAGTGCGGCACCTGCGTGCTGGTCTGCCCCCACAACGTCATCGACTACATCGACGGCAAGCCGAAGCAGGTTGCCAAAGCCTCGGCCGCGTTCGACTACTGCGGGATGAGCGAGGGCATCGGCTGCGATGTCTGCGCGCAAGTCTGTCCGCGACTCGGCGTTCGCGAATTCGACATGCGGGACCAGGTGCACCCGGTGGAGCGGGGGGTGTACGAGGGGATGTTCGGCCGGTATCGGCGTGTCGTGGCCGCGCGTTGCACCGACCCGGAGATCCTGTCGCGGTGCCAGGACGGGGGTGTCGTCACGGCCATTCTCAGTCATGGGCTGCGTGAAGGGCTGTTCGACGGCGCCTGCGTGTCCGCCGCCGACGAGAGCATGCCCGCCGCGCCCCGACCGAAGGTCGTCACGACCGTCGCCGATGCGATCGCCAGCGCCGGCTCGTGGTACACGTACTGTCCGAACGACCTGGCGCTGGCGGACGCGGAGCGCATGGGTCTGCAACGGGTCTGCTTCGTCGGCGTACCCTGTCAGATCACGCCCGTGCGCAAGATCCAGCTGGCCGATCCCGCCTTCCTGGACAACGGGCGCAAGAAGCCGAAGCACATCGAGCGACAGACCAAGTTTCTGAAGGGCTTCGGCAGCATCGTCGACTTCACGGTGGGTTTGCTCTGCACCGAGGTGTTCACCTACGAGGGGCTGATGGTGCAGAAGATCGAGCGGGAAATGGGCATCCCGCTGACCGAGGTCCGGAAGTTCAACGTCAAGGGCAAGGTGCTGGTCTACAAGAGGGACGGCGAGGTCGTGGAGATGAGTCTCCACAAGGCGCAGGAGTACGCGCGTCCGGAGTGCCACCATTGCGGCGACTTCACGGCGGAGCTCGCGGACATCTCGTGCGGTGGGGTTGCGTGCATGGATTGGACGATCACGGTGCTGCGTTCGGCCCGCGGCGAGGCGCTGTTCGACGACATGGTGGGGCGCGGGCTGCTCGAGACGCGACCCATGGAAGAGTTCGAGACCTCCATGAAGGTGATGCTCCGGCTCACCAAGAAGCAACGCGACCGGGTGCCCGTGCCCCCCGGGCGGTCGCCGCGTTACGTGCGGCCAGACGGGTACCCGCCTGTGCCAGGTGATCCGCGGTCGTGAGGCGGGGTCAGGGTAGCCAGACGGTGGTCATCGGGAGCACGGTCACCGCCGGACCCGGCAGCCCCACCAAGGAATCCACCAGCGGCAGCCCGGAGCTGGTGAGGCATGCCGTACCTACCGGGGTAGCGGCGCCGAACTTCGGATAGATCGGATTGCCGAAGGCTGGCGTCGGAGGCGTGGCGTTCCCGACTCGAAGGATGGGAGCGCCGCTCGCGGTCGGAAAGCACGGGCGAGTCGTGTCGGTGGCGCAGCAAACCTGCGCGATGCCGCCGCGACTGTGCAGGCACTGGCCGTCGATACGGTCGACGCATGCCGCGCCCGTGCAGCCGGCGTTGCAGATGCCCCCGCCACACGCGTCGTCCTGACTTTCGCCGCACGGACGCGGCCCGGCGAGCGCGACGGTGCCGGTGGCGAGCGCGAGGTCGAGCGGCAGGGTCGCCAGCGGCTTGCCGGCGGGGGGGCAGTCCGGCGAGAGCGCATGCGCGGGATCGCCGCGCGCCTCCGTGACCTGCAGGACGGTAGCGGTCACGCAGGCGCGACCCTGCCTGGCGCCGGAGTCGCAGACCCCGACGGAGCCTGGCGCTGCGCCGCTGCAGCGGGGACAGACCTGCGTCAGGTTCGTCTGATGCACCTCGGAGCGGACGGAGAGCACGCCCGCGAAGCTGCCACGCTCGAGGTCGGCGGTGGCGTTGCTGATGGGCTCCGGGCCGAATCGACTCAGGATGCATAGCGGGAACCCACTGACGACGGCCGGGTACGGCGCGCCGAACAGCGGTCGGTTGACGGCGCGCGTCTCGGCAGGGCGATCCCTGCAGAGCGGTCTGGTGATGGAGCCGCAGCCCGACAAGCAGAGGCGGAGGTCGGCGCTCGCTACGACGCGGAGATTGTGCGCCATGCCCGTCCAGCCGACGTCGACGTCGGTGCCGATGCCCCCGAGGGCAGCGCGCAGTTCGGACGGACCGCCGTCCGGATTGGGCGGGCAGCGCCCGGCACCCTGGTTCGGGAGGCAGCGCACGCGCAGGGTGTCGGAGTCGCGGCGCCGGCTACCCCGAACGTGGGTGCGCATGCGGAGGGTGAGCCGGGCGGAGGGTTTCTGGCGGCGGATCGCATCCTGGCGTAGTGGCAAGTTGATCACGACGTCATCGCCGCAGGTCGGCGCCGTGACGGGCAATGGCGGCGGCCTCGGCAGCGTCACCGCGAGGTCCCGTGCGAGGCGGCCGGGCCGCGCCCGGAGGGAGACACGTTCGACCGGGCGCGGGGTGCAGCGCGGGACATCGTCGCGATAGAGGCACGCGGCCACCGGGATCGCGCAGGTGCCGTTGGCGGCGCGGTCGAGGTCGCAGTCCGGGTCGCCGTCCTGGCAGTCGAGCGTGGTGGCCCCGGAGTTTGGGGCGCTCGAGCGCAAGGCCCCCCAGCACTTGGTGCGCGCCGCCGCGGCGGTGGTCGGGCGCGCAACGAGGCTGCAGGCGGCGAGCACCGCCATGACATGCAGCAGGAAAGGCGGCGGCCGAAGCATCACAACCAAGCTTGCTGTTACCGGAGCGGGACCAATGTGCCAAGCCTGTCCCGTCGCATGGGGCCGTGGCATGGCCCGCATGGCGTGTGCTACCGTGCGGCCATCTGGGCGGACGCGTGCGTCACGCGCCGCCAAATGAACTCGAAGGAGGTTCTCCGCAATGGCCAAGGCAGTCATCGTGAGCGCCGCGCGCACCGCCGTCGGCACTCTGGGGGGCGCGCTCGCCCAGCAGCCCGCCACCAAACTCGGCGCGATCGCGGTCCGCGAGGCGATTCAGCGGGCCAAGCTCGCCCCCGAGCAGGTCGACGAGGTCATCCTGGGGCACGTGCTGCCGGCCGGGCTCGGCTTGAACCCCGCCCGGGTGGCGGCGCTCGAGGCGGGTCTGCCGAAGGAGAAGACCGCGTTCACCCTCAACAAAGCCTGCGGCTCTGGCCTCAAGGCGGCGGTCCTGGCCGCGCAGGCCATCGTGCTGGGCGATGCCGACGTGGTGGTGGCGGGGGGCATGGAGAGCATGAGCGGTGCGCCCTACATCACCAAGAAGGCGCGCTTCGGCCTCCGCATGGGTCACGAGCAGTTGCTCGACTCGATGATCGCCGACGGACTCACCTGTCCGATCACACACGTCCACATGGGGATCACGGCGGAGAACGTCGCAGCCAAGTACGGCATCTCGCGCGAAGAGCAGGATGAATTCGCCGCGGAGAGCCAGCAGAAGGCCATCGCGGCGATCGAGGCCGGCAGGTTCAAAGCGGAAGTCGTGCCGGTCGAGGTGCCCGGCGCAAAGAAGGGCGAAGTGTTCCAGTTCGCCGTCGATGAGCACCCGCGCGCCGGCACCACGGTGGACAAGCTGAAGCCGCTGCGACCGGCCTTCAAGCCGGACGGCGGGTCGGTGACGGCGGGCAATGCGTCGGGCATCAACGACGGAGGGGCTGCAGTCGTGATCATGACCGACGAACGGGCGAAGGCGCTGGGGCTGACGCCGCTGGCCACGATCCGAAGTTACGCCTCGGCCGGCGTGGATCCGTCGATCATGGGCATGGGCCCCTGGCCGGCCTCCGAGAAGGCCCTGGAGCGGGCTGGTCTCCGCAAGGAAGAGATCGACCTCTGGGAGCTGAACGAGGCGTTCGCGGCGCAGTCGCTCGGCGTTCTGCGCGAGCTGAAGCTTCCCAGGAACCGGGTGAACGTGAATGGTGGCGCCATCGCGCTCGGCCATCCGATCGGCGCGAGCGGGGCGCGGATCCTCGTCACCCTCCTGCACGCGATGGCGGCGCGGGATGCACGGCTCGGCCTGGCGTCACTGTGCATCGGTGGCGGACAGGGCATTGCCATGGTGGTCGAGCGGGGGTGAGCGACCCGCATGGGCATCGCGGCCTTCTTCGACATCGACGGCACGCTGCTCGCGCGCAACTCGGCGCCGCTGTACATGCGACATCTCCGGCGGACGGGCCAGGCCCGCCGCCGGGACGTCGCGCGGACGCTGTACTATCTGTGCTGGTACAAGCTCGGGCTCCTGGACGTGCGTCGCACCCTGGAGGTGTCGATGGAATTCGTCCGGGGACGCGACGAGGAGGCGATGCGGGCGGACTGCGTGGCCTGGTATCAGGCGGCGATGCGACAGTGGCTCTTTCCCGGGATGGCCGCCCGGGTGCGGGCCCATCGTCGGGCGGGGCACCGGGTGGCGCTGCTCACCAGCGCGACCCGATACCTCGCCGAGCCGCTCGGCGCGGACCTCGGCGTGGAGGACCTGTTGGTGACCCAGTTGGTCGTGCGGAACGGCCGGTTCACCGGGGAGGTGGTGCGGCCGGTTTGCTATGGCCATGGAAAGGTTCATTGGGCGGAGCGGTTCGCGGGGGCCACCGGCGTGGATCTTTCCCGCAGCTATTTCTACACGGACTCCATCACGGACCTCCCGGTTCTGGATCGCGTGGGGCACCCGCGTGTGGTACACCCCGATCCGCGGCTCCGGCGTCTCGCCCAGCAGCGAGGATGGCAAGTGCTCAGACCCCGTCTCGACGACGCGGTCGATGCCGAGGCCTCCTTCGACTGAGGAGATACCGGCAGCGGTGCGCGAGGGGGAGAAAGGCGGAGGGATGATGGGCAGCGTAGGTGGGGCAAGCGGGGGCGGGTCCCTCGGTTCGGTGCGGGTCTTCGTCCGGCCGCTGGCGATGCTCGCTGTCGGGATCGCGGCGGGGATCGCCATGTGGTTCCTGCTCATGGCGGACGATGGCCGGCGACCATGGACGGCGCGGAGCGACGCCATGCCGGCGGGGCCCGCGAGCGAGAGAATCGACCTGGTCGCGCGCTGACCGATGGCGAGCATCGAAGACAGCCTGCGGCGCGTGCCGCCGCAGAGCCTGGATGCCGAGCAGTCGGTCCTGGGCGGCATCCTGCTCGACAACACGGCGCTCGACCGACTGGCCGAAGTCCTGCGGCCGGACGATTTCTACCGGGAGGCTCATCGCAAGATCTTCCGTGGGACGCAGCGACTCTCCGACCGAAGCGAGGCCGTCGACCTGATTACACTGTCCGAGGAACTGCGCGCGCGCGGCGAGCTGGCCGACGTCGGCGGCGCAGCCTATCTCGCGGAGTTGGCGGAACGCGTGCCTACCGCGGCGAACATCCTGCAGTACGCGCGGATCGTCCGTGAGAAGGCCATACTCCGGAGCCTGATTACCACCGCCACGGCGATTGCGGCGCGGGCCTACGAGCCGTCGCACGACGTCAAGGAGCTGGTGGAGCGGGCGGAACAGGAGGTGTTCGCGATCTCCGACCGCGAGGTGCGCCCGGCGTTCGTGCGGATCGACAGCCTGTTGCATGACGCGTTCAAGAAGATCGACACGCTGCACGAGCATCGTTCGGCCGTCACCGGCGTGGCGACTGGGTTCACCGATCTCGACAAGCTGACGGCGGGGCTGCAGCCCTCCGATCTCGTCATCATCGGCGGTCGCCCCAGTATGGGGAAGACGGCGTTCTGCCTGAACATCGCGGAGCATGCGGCGCTGCGCGCGGACAGCGGTGTGGCGGTCTTCTCCCTCGAGATGTCGAAAGAGCAATTGGCGATGCGCATGCTCTGTTCCGAGGCGCGGGTCGATCTCTCCAAGGTGCGAACCGGGCACCTGAACGACCGCGAGTTCCGGGAGCTGGCGGAGGCGGCGGCGCGCCTGTCGTATGCCCCGGTCTACGTGGACGATTCACCCGCCATGTCCGTGAGCGAACTGCGGGCCAAGGCGCGCCGGCTGCACCGCGATCCCCAGGCGAAGCTCAAGCTGGTGATCGTCGACTACCTGCAGCTCATGCGGAGCAGCGAGGGGAAGGACAGCCGCGAGCAAGAGATCTCGGAGATTTCGCGCTCGCTCAAGGCGCTGGCCAAGGAACTGCACGTCCCCGTGGTGGCGCTCTCCCAGCTCAACCGGCAGGTCGAGAGCCGCGATCGCGGCAAGCCCCGGCTGGCCGACCTGCGGGAGTCCGGGGCCATCGAGCAGGATGCGGACGTGATCATGTTCATCTATCGGGAAGAGGTCTACGTCGAGGACAGCGACAAGCAGGGTGTGGCCGAGATCATCGTGGCCAAGCAGCGCAACGGGCCGATCGGCAGCGTCGAGCTGACCTTCCTGCGGGAGTACACGCGTTTCGAGAACCGCGAGGTCTTGCCGGACGACGAGCCGGCCGCGGAACGGGGCGCGTAGGCCGCGTCAGGCGGTGCCGAGGCGCGCGAGCGTCGCGCGGACCCCGGCTGCGACGTCGGGTGCCCGCACCAGCGCCCCGATCATCGCGACCCCATCCGCGCCGGCGCCCAGGACGTCGGGGGCCGTCTCGGCGGTGATGCCCCCGATGGCGATGAGCGGGAGCCGCGTGGCAGTGCGGACGGCTCGCACGAGGTCCAGCCCGCGCGGTGACAGCGCGTCGGCCTTCGACGTCGTCGCGAAGACGGGCCCCACTCCCAGGTAATCGGCGCCGGCCGCGGCGCCGGCGCACGCCTCCGCGAGGTCGTGGGCCGTCAGCCCGACGAGCCTGCCCGGGCCCAACACCGCCCGCGCCGCCGCCACCGGGACGTCGTCCTGACCCAGGTGTACGCCATCGGCGTCTGCGGCCCGGGCGACATCGGGACGGTCGTTCACCACCAACAGCGCGGCGACGCGCCTGGCGTGCGGGCGGACCGCTCGCGCGACGGCGAGCATCTCGCCGGCGTTCTCCCCTTTCAGTCGGAGCTGGAGGAGGCGAGCTCCTCCTGCGAGCATGGCCAGAGCCAGCTCCACCGGCGATCGCCCGGTGTCGAGGGGGTCGACGATGGCGCAGAGCGGGGGCAGGCCGAGTGGCGTCACCCCAGCGGCCCGCCGACGACCCGCCGGATGGGGATATTGAGCTCGGTGATCTTCTTCCGCAGCGTGTTGCGATTGATGCCGAGCATATCGGCGGCCTTCACCTGGTTGCCGCCGGCCCGTTCGAGAACGAGTTCGATCAGCGGGCGTTCCACGGCCCCGATCACTGCACTGTAGAGATCCTGGGCCTTCTTGCCCCCGCCGTCGAGCAGCTCGCCGAGCCGCCGCCGGACGGCATCTTCCAGGGGAAGGGCTTCGGATCCCTGCGGACCGGCCCGCCCCGAGAGCGCGAGGTCTTCGAGGAGCACGGTGCGCCCGCGCGCCAGGACGGCGGCGCGCAGCAGCGTGTTCTCGAGCTCGCGGACGTTCCCGGGCCAGTGATGGCGTGTCAGGGCGTCGCGGACGTCGTCGGTGACCCCGACGATGTTCGTGCCGAGTTCGCGGTTCACCTTGTCGAGGAAGAATTCGATCAGCTCCGGGATGTCGCCGCGTCGTTCCCGCAGCGGCGGCAGCGAGTATGCGGACGACGTTGAGGCGGAAGAAGAGGTCCTCGCGAAAACGCCCGGCGCGAACGGCGGCTTCCAGGTCCTGGTTGGTGGCCGCGACGATGCGGACGTCGGCCCGGATGGCGTCGCGCCCGCCGACGCGCGTGAACTCGCGTTCCTGGAGCACTCGGAGCACCTTGGCCTGCAGACCGAGCGGCATGTCCGCAATCTCGTCGAGAAACAGCGTGCCGCCTGCGGCTGCCTCGAACTTGCCGGTCCGTCGCTCCGTCGCGCCGGTGAAGGCGCCGCGTTCGTAGCCGAAGAGCTCGCTCTCGAGCAGTTCGTTGGGGATCGCCGAGCAGTTGATGGCGACGAACGGGCCGCGCCGGTCGGAATGGTAGTGGAGCGTGTTGGCCACCAGTTCTTTGCCGGTCCCGGTTTCGCCCTGGATGAGCACGGTCGCGTCGGTGGGCGCGACACGGCCGATCACCTTGTAGACCTCCTGCATGGCGGGGCTGCGCCCGATCACCAGCTCGTGACGCTGTTTGAGTTCGCCGCGCAGGCGCTCGATGTCCTTGGTGAGCCGACGGAGCGAGAGTGCGCGGCTCACCAAGGCCGCCACCTGCTCGAGATCGAACGGCTTGGTCAGGTAGTCGTAGGCGCCGCGCTTGGTGGCCTCGATGGCGTTCGCCATCGTGTTCTGTGCCGTCATCACGATGAAGAGCGTGTCGATGTCGGCCTCGCGCGCGCGCGACAGCACGTCGAGGCCGGACAGGTCCGGCATGCGGATGTCGACCAGGGCCAGGTCGAAGTCGGGCCGATTCGAGCGCTGCGAGGGCCTGAGCGCCGGTGGCCACCGTCTTCACCGTATGTCCGGCCTGGGCGCAGGCGCGCTCCAGGACCCAACGGATGGATTCCTCATCGTCGGCGACCAGAATGTCACCGTGCAGCTCAGCGTCCGGCGCGGACATGGGTCACTCGCTCACGGGCAAGGTCACGCGAAAGCGCGCCCCGCCGCCCGGCTGTGGTTCGTGGGCGATGGTGCCCCCGTGCTCCGTCACGATGCGGTGGCACACCGCCAGTCCGAGGCCGGTGCCACGGGCCTTGGTGGTGAAGAAAGGGGAGAAGAGCTGCGGCTGCGCGTGGTCGGGTACGCCGGGACCGTCGTCGGCGATGAACACGGAGAGGAACTGGCGGCGCTGCGTCCGGCTCTGCACGCGATAGTTCGTCTCCATGCGGGTGGTGACGGTCAGGGTGCCGCGCCCGCCGAGGGATTCGACGGCGTTCTTGACGAGGTTGAGCAGCACCTGCGTCAGCTGGGCCGCGTCGCCGGAGATCGGCGGAAGGCTCGGGTCGAATTCCTTGCGCAGCACGATCCTGCCCCACTCTGGCGCCTGGCGCTGCAAGGACAGGACGTCGTTCAGGATGCGGTGGATGTTGAGCGGCGTCAGCTGGAGCCGGGCGGGGGTCCCCAGCCCGCGGAGCTGCTCGAGCAGTCCGTCGAGCCGATCGACTTCACGGATGATCACGTCGGTGGCCCGAATCTCCGACGGCTCGGCGAGCCCGGCACGCAGGAGCTGGGCCGCGCCCTTGATACCACTCAGCGGATTCCGGATCTCGTGGGCCAAGCCGAGGGCGAGAATGCCGAAGGAGGCCAACTGCTCGGCGCGTCGAGTGGCGCGGTCGAGCGCCTGCTCGAGGGTGAGGTCGTGGAGCACGATGACGGCGCCGCGCCGCACGCCGTCCTCCCCGTGCACCGGGGCGCAGGACGCGCTCACCGGCACTTCCCGGCCGCGAGCGCGCAAGCGGCCGTCCGCATGCCGGCGGTCGACGCCCGTGGCGAGCGTGGCGTGGCCGAGCTCGGCCAACCACTGGTTTCCCGGGCGGCCGTCGGCCAGGCGATCGAGGGGGGCCCCGACCACCTGCGAAGCGCCGAGGGCCAGCAGCTGTTCCGCCGCCGGGTTGAGGTCGATCAACGTGCCCGCCGTGTCGATCACGATGACGCCGTCCGAGAGGCTGTTGAGAACATCCTGCCACCGGAGCCGGTCGGCCGCCAGGGCAGACGATGGGAACGGAGCGGGGGCGGGGGCGGCCGGCACGCTAGCGCTCGTCTCCGTCGCCCGGCTCGGCGCCGGTCACGTCGTCCGTGCCGCCGTGTTCCAGATCGTCGACCAGCTCCTCGAAGTCCTCCCCAGCATCCTCGCCGAGCTCCTGGCCCATCGAACGCATCCAGCGGGACACGCTCCTGGGATCGTCCTCGTCCACCCCGCCGGCGTTGTCGGTGAGGGCGTCGAGTCGTTGGTCGTCCGAGCGGAGCATCGCGAAACGCGACATGAGCCGGGCGAGCCGATTGCCCCCGCACCGCTCGCAGCGGGGAGAGGTCTCTTCCGAAACGCGGAGGGTCAGGATGGTCGTCGTGCGACCGCAGTCCGCGCAGCGGTATTCGTAGATCGGCATGCGCAGCGGATTATAGCGGCACGGCGCCCTGCCGCCAGCCCGCGGTCCGGGGGCAAGGGGCTAGCTCGCGGCTTTGCCGGCGAAGCCCTTCTCGCCGTAAGTGAGGACGGCCTTCTTGCCGTTCATGACGGTCTCGAGGACGACGTCGCGCCCCCACAGTCGGTGAACGTAGGCCAAGGTCCGTTCCGCATTCTCGAGCTGGAGGTCCCGGCCGTCGTGATCGTGCGAGAGGAGCAGGGTGCGGTTGCCGCCGAAGTCGGCGTCCTCGACCTGGATCACGGGGACGCAGCCCATGCCGACGCTCTGGAGCAGCAGTTCCTTGACCGGTCGCCAGCCGTCCTCGTCGGACGACGTCGCTGATGACGAGGTCGTCGCCCCGGGGCTCGTACTCGAATGAGGTCGAGCTCCCGCATCAGGCGTCTCGTGGAGCCAGCGACGGAGGAACGAGACGTCGCGATCGACCTCGCGCGTCTCGAAGAGCAGGTCGCGACCGGTCTTGCCCGGCGGAATGCGCTCGCGTTCGTCGCGGTGTGGGGTCGTCGCCGCAGCGTTCGATGTCCTCCCAGATCCGGAGGCCCAGGTGGTAGGGGTTGATGCCGCCCGGCGCCGGCCGCACCACCTGGTTGTGGCGGACCAGGAACTCGAGGTGCAGCGCCTGGGGCAGGTCGAGCGCGTCCAGGATGCGCTTGTGCCAGAACGAGGCCCAGCCCTCGTTCATGATCTTGGTCTCGATCTGCGGGATGAAGTACTGCGCCTCCTCGTGGACGATCGTGAGCAGGTCCGTCTCCCAGTTCGGTCAGGTAACGGATTGTGGTCGCGGATGAAGAGCAGCAGGTCCGTCTTCGGGCGCGAGGGGCATGCGTTTCGAGGTCGGGCTCGGCGTGCTCCGGCGCGCCGGTGGATCTTCCGGAAGGGGTCCGGGCGCGGGCATGGCGGCCTCGCGAGCGCGCGCGCTCCTCGCTCGGGCGAGAGCTTGCGAACCGCGAGGTTGCGCCGGCACTGCAGCGAGAGGGCGTGCGCCGCGTCCAGGACCGCCTCGACCCTGTCGACGCCGATGCTCGGGTCCTCGATGTAGGAACGGACCCGGTCGGCGTGCGACTTGAACGTGCCGATGGTGAACTCGGCGCGGGTGCTCTGGAAGGTGAAGTTGTTCTTGAAGAAGTCGTTGTGGCCGTACACGTGGGCGATGGTCAGGATCTGCAGGCACAGCGTGTTGTCGCGCATCAGGTACGCGAGCGCCGGGTTCGAGTTGATGACCATCTCGTACGGCAGGCCCGGAGACGCCGTGGTCGTAGAGGGTCTTCAGCTTCTCGTAGGCCTTGCCGTACGACCAGTGCGGATAGTGCGACGGCATGCCGGAGTACGCCATGTAGCCGAGCATCTGGTTGTGGTCGCAGAGCTCGAACTCCTGCGGGTAGCAGTCCAGTCCGAACTCGAGCGACCTTCTCGCGGATGCGGGCGTCCCAGTACTCGAGGTCTTCAGCTGAAGTCCGCCATGGTCCGATGCTCATGCGCTGGCAACGTCACGGGCGCCGCGGTCCTTGGCGAGGAACGTCTTGAAGGTCGGCCAGACGTCCTCCTTGCGCTCGATCAGGACGGTCTGGAAGTTCTCGGCGTCGAGGCGGCGGAAGATGTTGAGCATGGAGCTCTCGTAGTACCGCGAGCCGAGGGGCTTGATCTCGCCGTAGCCGAACAGGTTGCAGACGTCCGCCAGCTCTTTGGCCGCCTTGAGGGCCTGCGGGGTTGTCCGAGTCGAAGTTGTCGCCGTCGGAGCAGTGGAAGGCGTAGACGTTCCAGAGCGACGGGTGGTAGCGCTCCTGCGATGATCTCGAGCGCCTTCTGGTAGCCGGAGGAGATGAACGTCCCGCCGGACTCGCCCTTGTGGAAGAATTCCTCTTCGGTGACTTCCTGGGCCTCGGTGTGGTGGGCGATGAAGACGATCTCCACGTTGCGGTACTTCGTGCAGATGAACTGGTAGAGGAGGAAGAAGAAGCTCCGCGCCAGGTACTTCTTCATGGTGTCCATGGACCCCGAGGTGTCCATGATGCAGAGCACGACGGCGTTCGACTCCTTGCGGGTGTCGGTCACCATGTGGCGGTAGAGCAGGTCGTCGTCGTGGAACGGGAACCGCGCGGCGCGGTTCGCCGGCGGCGGGCGAATCGACCAGCGCGGCTCGGGTCGCGTGCTGCAGGGCGGCCATCTTGCGGCGGGCTCGTTCGCGGACGGTGCGGCGCTTGTCGAGGCGGATGCGGATGCCGACCGGACGATAGCCCTTGCGCTTCGACATCCGGAAGGCTTCGATCTGTCGCAGCGCCTTGCGCTCGAGGTCCGGCAGCTCCAGGTCCTCGAACATGATGTCGATCAGCTCCTCGAGGGTGACGTCGGTCTCGTAGTAGTCGACGCCCGGCCTGATCGCCGGCCTTGTCCGTGCGCCCTCGCCCTCGCCGCTCGGCCTTGCCGATCACCTGGCCGGCTCGCCGAGTCGCCGTCGCCCTGCCCGACGCCCGGCGCGTTCTCGCCGAAGACGAAGCGGTACTCCTTGATGCCGCGGATCGGGACCTTGATGATCGCGATCGCGGTTCTGTCCGATGATCGACTCCTCGGCGATGATGTCGGCGATGTTCTCGCGAATCGACTCGCGGACCTTCTGCCGGTGACGCGCACGGTCGCCGGCGCGAGCGGTCGCTCCGCTCGGCGTCCGAGGGCGACGTAGCGGCCGGAAGATGGTGTCGCCCATGCGACGCCGCCCGGGCGTCAGTCCTTCCAGAGGTTGTTGGCGGCGTACTTGAGGACGACGTCGACGCAGCTCTCGCAGTAGCCGTTCTCGAGCAGGTTCGTCACCATGGCGTCGTACTTCGCGGTCTGCTCCTCGTCGCGGGTGCGCGCCTTGGTGATGATGCGGCTGATGTCGCGCACCGAGGTCATGAGCTTCTTCTCGATGGCCTCCTTGAGCGGCTCGTAGCTACGGTAGGCGATGCGTCTCGCCGCGACGGCTGGCGGCCCAGAGGTAGGCGATGACCTCCTGGCGGAAGCCCTCGGCGGCCGAGCCGATGATCGCGATCTGCTCCTCGATGGACTTGAGGAAGCCCTCGTCGGGCTGGAGCTCCTCCTTGGTGTTGCGGTCCTTCACCTTGGTCTTGTTCACGAAGGCCTCGGCGTGATCGAGGTAGTTCTGGAAGAGCGACTCCGCCTGCTCCTGGTAGGAGTAGACGAAGGCCTTGGTGATCTCCTTCTCGAGGATCTCGAGGTACTCCTTGTGGATGATGTCCTGGAGGAACTCGAGGTACTGCTTGCGGGTGTCGTCGGGAAGGTCGGCTTCCTTGACCATGTTGATCAGCGCCTCGCGGACGTTGATCGGGTTGATGCAGTTGCCCTCGACGTTGTCCGACAGCGCGTTGTCGAGCGCCTTCATGATGAAGCGTGTCGAGATGCCGCTCATGCCCTCGCGCTTGGTGTCGTCGCGGAGCTCCTGGACGTCGATCTTCTTCGTCTGGCCCTTCTCGACGACCTCTTCGCCGTTGTAGAGCTTGAGCTTGGTCATGAGGTCGCACTTCGCGCGTCGGCTCGAGCCGCGACAGGATCGCGAACATGGAGGCCATCTCGAGGGTGTGCGGCGCGACGTGGGCGCGGAAATCCGAGTTGCGGATGATCTTCTGGTAGATCTTCACCTCTTCGGACAGGCGCAGGTTGTACGGCACCTTGACGACGACGATGCGGTCGAGGATCGCCTCGTTGGTGTGGTCGGCCTTGAACTTCTGCCACTCCGCCTCGTTCGAGTGGGCGACGATGCACGGTGTCGACGTAGACCATGCCGTGGCGGCCGGGCGCGGGGATGACCTTCTCCTGGGTCGCCGTGATCATGGCGTGGAGGTACTCGGTCTCGTTCTTGAAGACCTCGATGAACTCGACCATGCCGCGGTTGCCGACGTTGAGCGCGCCGTTCAGGTCGAGCACGCGCGGGTCGCCCTCGGAGTAGAGGTCGAGCTTCGAGATGTCCTCGCTGCCGATCAGCACCGAGGTGTCCTGGTTGTTCGGGTCGACGGGCGGCACGACGCCGATGCCGACGCGGTTGCGCTTCGAGAACTCGCGGCGTGACGACCGGGAAGTCCTCGTAGCGGCCGCCGAACTCCTCCTTCAGGCGGAAGCGGCAGACCGGACAGAGGTCGCCCTCGATGTGGACGCCCGAGCATCTTCTCGAACTCCTTGCGCAGGTGGCGGGGGATGAGATGCAGCGGCTCCTCGTACATCGGGCAGCCTTCGATGGCGTAGAAGGGCTCCGACTGCGCTCGAGGCCGCGCTGCAGCTTCTCGACGAGCGAGCTCTTGCCGGAGCCGACCGGCCCCATCAGGTAGAGGACCTGCCGGCTCTCCTCGCCCTTCAGCGAGGCGGAGTGGAAGTAGCGGACGATCTGGCGATCGTCTTCTCGATGCCGAAGAACTCGTCGCGGAAGAAGTTGTAGACCTTGAGCGACTCGTCCTTGTAGAGTCGCTTCACCCGTGGGTCGTCGGAGTCGAGGATGTCCTGCGTGCCGTCCCGCATCATCATGTCGTAGAGCGCGAGCGTGGGACAGCTTCGGCAGACCGGGGTTCTGGCGGACCATCTCCAGGTATTCGAGGAAGGTCCCCCGCCAGCGCTTCGATTCGCGCGCCGCGCGGTCTTCGCGGATCAACTGCTCGAAGGAAGGCTTGTCCATGGCGTGAGCTCCTGTCGGCTCGCCGTGATTGGTTTGCGACGCTCAGGGACCGGCTCGGCCGGCGATCCCGACCGTGCGGAGCGTGCTCGCGTGGTGACGTGCCGCTCTCCGGCTGCTGCGCATCGATGGGTGCACCGATGACGTAGACGAGCAAGCCGTATGCCGAGTCTGGGACGTCGGGGCCTGTGGCGAGATGACCGGCCCCATGTTCTCAGAGAATCCCCGTAGCGGGGACCAGAACGCGTCGGCGTTCCTCGCCTGATCTGGACGTCTCGCATGTTCGCGCCGCGCCCGACTCCCACACCCACCTCAGACGTTCGATCGGTCGCCTACGAGTCGCCTGCGTGACCAAGGCGTATTTGGTCCTACCGTCGGCCCCCGATACTGTCAAGGTTGGTCGCACGGTCCTGGGACTTCGGCAGCGCGTCGTCGTGCGCGCACCGCGGGGTCGCTGAATGGTCCCAGGGGGAATCGAACCCCCGCTACCGACGTGAGAGGCCGGTGTCCTAACCGCTAGACGATGGGACCGCAGAGCGGAGCTGAGGAGGGAGGACTCGAACCTCCAATCGCCTGATCCAGAGTCAGGTGGCTTACCAATTAGCCCACTCCTCACCAGAGGCGCGAAACGGTAGACAAAGGCCCTCAGGGAGTCAAGACGAGGTCGTCGCAGCTGGCAGGCGATCAAGGGCGGCGTGCAACCGCGCGAGGCTCCGTCCGCGTCCGAGGACGTCGAGCACTTCGAATATCCCCGGACTCACGGTTCCGCCCGTGACCGCGACGCGCACGGGCTGCGCCAGCTTGCCGAGTGCCATGCCGTGGGCCGTGATGGTCTCGCGGAATGCGGACTCGAGCGCGGCGACGTCCCAGGTGGCGAGTCGCTCGAGCCGGTCGGTGAGTTCCGCCAGGACCGGGGCAACGCCGGGGGTCAGATGCTGCGCCGCGGCCTTCGGCGCCGGTACGATCTCGTCACTGACGTAGAAGCGAAGGAACTCGGCAAGCTCCCGCAGGGTCTTCGCACGCTCCTGCAGCGTGGCGACGGCACGCTTCAGCCACGCTCGATCGGTGGGCACCGGCAGGTCGATCTGCTGCAGAAACGGGCACACCAGCTCGGCGAGCTCGGCGGTCGGCAGTGGCCTTCATGTACTGAAAGTTGAGCCAGAGCAGCTTCTCGGCGTTGAAGACCGCGGCCGCCGTGCCGACGTGCTCGAGGGAGAAGTGTCGGACCAGCTCCTCGCGGGTGAAGATCTCCTGATCCCCGTGGGCCCAGCCGAGTCGGGCGAGGAAGTTCACCACGGCGTCCGGCAGATAGCCTTCGTCGCGATACTGGAAGACCGACGTGGCGCCGTGCCGCTTCGACAAGCGCGCCTTGTCGGCGCCGAGGATCATCGGCGCGTGAGCGAAGGCGGGCAACGGGACGTCCAGTGCCTGGTAGAGGAGCATCTGGCGCGGTGTGTTGGCGACGTGGTCGTCGCCGCGAATGACATGGGTGATGCGCATGTCGACGTCGTCGACCACGACGCAGAAATTGTAGACGGGTGAGCCGTCGGAGCGCTGGATGATGAAGTCGTCGAGGTCGGCGTTCTGGAAGCGGATCGGCCCCTTCACCAGGTCGTCGATGACCGTTTCGCCGTCCACCGGGGTGCGGAACCGCAGCGTATGGCCGGTGCGGCCCGCCGGGGGCTCGGTGCGATCGCGGCAGGTCCGGTCGTAGGCGGGCCGCTGGCCGGCCTCGAGGGCGCTGCTGCGCCGGGCTTCGAGCTCCTCGGGGGTGCACCAGCACCGGTAGGCGCGCCCCGCCTCCAGCAGCCGCCGAGCATATTCCGCGTACAGGGGATAGCGCTCGGTCTGATAAAAGGGGCCTTCGTCCCAGTCGAGACCGAGCCAGCGCATCGCCGCGAGGATCTCGTCGACGGATTCCTGCGTGGACCGGTCTCGGTCGGTGTCCTCGAACCGCAGGACGAAGGTGCCGCCATGGTGGCGGGCGAACAGCCAGTTGAACAGCGCGGTCCGCGCGCTGCCGATGTGCAGGTGGCCCGTAGGGCTCGGGGGAAAGCGCGTCCGCACCGACATGGCGGCGACCTAACTGGCGGGTCTGCGGGAGTCAAACTTGGCGTGTTGTTCCGAGCGCCCTCGCGGCGCATAGTTCAAGGAAGTCGGCGAGCGAAGGATGCAGCGCAGGAAGATACTCGTGGTCGAGGACAACGAGGACAATCGGCGCATCCTCGTCCACCGCCTGGCCCGGATCGGCGACTTCGAGATCCGCGAGGCCGCCAACGGCCGCGAGGCGATCGACGCGGTGGCGCGCGATCGGCCGGACCTGATCTTCATGGACCTCACGATGCCCGTACTCGACGGCTGGGAGGCCACCCGGCGCATCCGTGCGATGCCGGATGGAGCCGCGGTGCGCATCGTGGCGCTGACGGCCCACGCCATGAGCGGCGACCAGGAGCGTGCGCTCGAGGTCGGGTGCGATGACTATTTGGCAAAGCCCGTGGTCGATCTCGCGGCCGTGCGCCGGAAGCTCGACCGCTTGTTCGGCGAGATCGGGTGACGGTGCGCCGCCACGCGGGGGTTCTGGCAGGTGGCCGGCAGAGGTGCTAGGGCGCCGTGAGGAGGGCCGGTATCGCGGCCGTCGGAGCGGGGGGGACGGTGATGAGAGTCGTCGGGCGGTACGGGATCATCGTGGGGATCGTGGCGGCGCTGGGCGCCGCGACGGGTGCGGGCGCGAGCGACGTGCGACGCGCCTACCGCCGCGCTCCGGCGCTGGTGGGCCTGCCCGGACTGGCGTCCGACGGTCGTTATCGCAATGCGGCGGACATCATCCTCGACTCGGGCATCCGAAATCTTCCGCTCTTCCCGGCTGCATCGCCAGCGTTCGCATGGCGGCGCAACGCCGACACCGGTGCGTGGGAGCGCGCGACGGACGCCGTGTCGCCCTGGTACGTCGAGCGCGGCCCCACGCTCGGCGAGGGGCTGCTCAACGTCGGGTTGACCTTCGGGTACTTCGACGTCCAGTGCTCGAGCGGTTGCCGGATCGGGACGGACCCCGATCCGCTGGCGGTCAGCGCGGCGGCCATCGACTACCAGGCGCCGACCGACCTGCTCTACACGGTCGCCACGCTGAACGTGACCTACGGCGTCACCGACGACCTGGACGTGAACATCGCCCTACCGCTGGCCACGCTCGACGCCGACTTCACGGTCGCGCGGCAGGACAACCCGACGGCGCCCGTGGTGACGGCGTCGCAGTCGCTCGGTTCCTTCAACATGGCCGACAGCCTGTTGCGCGTGAAGTACCGCATGTTCGACACGGCGGGGAACCTCGGCACCGCCACGGGCGCGGGAGGACTTCGGCTCCGGATCCCCACCGGGCAGGCCTCGCGCGGACTCGGCACCGGCTACGGCGAGATCGGACCCTACGCAGCGCTGTCGACCGCGCTGCTCGACGGCTGGCTCGACTCGACATGGGCCGCCGGCGTCGACTTCGCCATCGGCGATTCCCGTCGGAATTCCGGCCACTATGCATGGGCACTCGACCTGCACGCGCCCCGGGGCGACGCGTGGTGGACGGACGTGGCGTTCTCGTGGAGCGTGCTCGGACGAAGCGAGTTCAGCGCGCTGCGAGAGCGGACCTCGTACTCGGGGCCGCACGTCACGCCGAACGGGGTCGTTTCGCAGCCGTACCTCTGCGCGGACGCCGACCGCCACGACTACGTGGACACGACGCTCGGTATCCGTGCGCGCCTGTTCGAGACGATCGTGCTGAGCCTCGGGGTGTTCAAGCCGATCAACAGCCA
The DNA here is from genome assembly GCA_963851365.1 of uncultured delta proteobacterium. Taxonomy (GTDB): domain Bacteria; phylum Desulfobacterota; class Binatia; order DP-6; family DP-6; genus CAVQLX01. Next base: position 200,163 of record CAWKPA010000013.1, read on the forward strand.
GGGCGTGCGCGCCGGTTGGAGCCCGCTGGCGTCGGTCGAGGGGACCTTCTAGTCCGCCCGGCTGCGCCGGAGCGCCGCCCCGGCCAGGGCGGGGGCAGCCAGGAGGATGCCCAGGAGGCGGCCGACCGCGGCGGGTGCCAGCAGAGGGAGCGCCGCGGCGACGACGAGGGCCAAACCGGTGCGCGCGCGGCCTCCGGCGACGCCGGCGCCGGCCACGGCGGCGGTGGCGACGGCAGCGACGGTGATCAGGTCGATCCGCAGGCCACACCAGCCGAGCAGGCCGGCCGCCACCGCGGCGGCCAGTGTCCCGCCGGCCAGTGACCGGGCGGCGGAGACACCCCCAGCGCAGAACCAGAGGGTGGCGCTCGCCACGGCCAGGAGGAGCGCCGTCGCGGCCGCAACACGTCGCGCCACACGTGCAGCGACGAGGACGACGGCGCCGTCGCCGCCCGCAACGTCGATCGTGACGCCGGGGGGCGGCGGCGTCCGGAGTGGGCTCGAGACTGCAGCGAGCACGCGGGTCAGGGCGCGTGGGTCGTCGTCGCCGAGTTGCACCCAGAGGGCCGTATCGCGGAGGCCGCGATCCAGGACGCGACGGAAGCCGGGCGAGTAGGCCAGGGCAAGGTAACGGGCCACGAGTCCACGGTCGTCGGGGAGACGGGTAGTGGCCTCGTCACCGGCGAGCGCCCGGTGGACGAGCGCGACCAGATCGGCGACCGACATGGCGCTCGTCGTGGCCGGGTCGGCCCGCGCCGCCGCTGTGGCCCGGTCGAGGGCGTGCAGGACGGCCGGTTCCGCGACGAAGCCCGGCTCACCGCGCAGGCGGATGGCGAGTTGCGACGGTGGGGGGAAGTGCCGCCGCAGCGCCTGCACATCGTTGGCGGCGGGCGGCGGGAGCCAGCGCTCGGCGTAACCGGCGAGCCCGAAGCCGGGTCGGAGCCAGAGGACGCCGGCGCTCGCCATCGCCGCGGCGGCGAGCAAGCCGGTCCGGAGTCGGCCGCCGCCAACCGTGGGGTCGGGGTCGACGTCGGCGGGGCGCTGGCCAACGGTCGTCCAGGCGGCCCCTACGGTCAGTCCACACGCGAGCGTCCACCCGAATGATCCCGCGGGCTGACCCACTGCGAGCCCGAGCGCCGCTCCGCCAGCGGCGAGTGCGAGTGGGACCGCCCACGGGCGTGGGCCTCGCGCCCCGCGCGCCGCCGCGGTGGCGAGGGCAACGGCCACCAGCGCGAAGGCGCCCCAGGGTAGGACGAAGGTGCCCGCCCAGACAGCGAGTACCGCGCCCCAGACCGCGGCCAGGAGGCCGGCCCCTGCCGCGCTGCAGACGGCCGCCCAGCCGAGCGTCCAGGCGAGCGCCGCCGCGATCGCTGCGACCCACAGCCCCGCGGGAAGGGCCAGCCGCCGAAGCGCCGCCGGGGCCAGGGTGGCCTGCACCGGCGCGCCCACGACCCAGACATCGACCGTGTCGTCCCGGGCGCGCTCGCGCACCGCGAGTGCCGCGCGCGCCACCGCCGCGGGGTCGGCGCTCGCCTGGAAGCTCCCGACCACCAATGCTGCCCTGCCGTCACGACTGACGAGCGCGCCGTGCAGCATGGGGTCGCCCTCGACGCGCCGGCGGAGCGCCGCGATCTCCGCGTCGGTCGTGGGCACCGCCGGCATCAGATAGACGGGCGCCAGCGCGTCGTCGACGACGCGCAGGTCGCGGAGGTTCGGTGACGCGATGCTCGTCACGTCGGTGGCGATCACGCCCGGGATGCGCAGTACCGCTTGCGTGATGGCATCCACCCGGGCCAGCGCCGGGCCCGTCCAGATGGTGTCGCCCCGCGCCTCCACCAGCCAGACCACGGGCAGCGCCATCCCGAACTGCTCGGTGATCTCCGCGTCGAGCCGCACCCAGGGATCGTTCGCGGGAACCAGCGCGATGGGGCTTCTCGCCAGCCGCGGCCAAGTGACGAGCAACGCCACGGTGGTGATGGCCGCGACGGCAAGGGTGACCGGGGCGCGCGTGGTCAGCGTCCCTTCTTCACGAGCTCGTCGAGGTCGAACTGCGACGGTCTGGTCTCGACGCGCCAGTCGGCCGGATTCCCCGGATTGCGCGGCGGGAACAGGACGGCCGTGGCCCTTTGCTGGACCGGGTTCTCCGCGGTCTGGACGGCGACCCCGCCGGCGGCGACCCAGGTGCGGCCGTCGGGGCTCGCGTACGGGCCCATGGAGACCTGGTAGCTGATGAGGAGTGTGCCGGCACGATCGTACTTGCTGGCCCACGAGCCGAAGAAGGTGTCGGCTTCGAAGCGCAGCACGAGCCGTCCGAAGAGGTACTTCGGGTCCTTCGGGATCGCCTCGACGGCCCAGACCGGCCGGCGCACCAGCACGGCGCTGACGGGAGCCCATGGCAAACCCGTCCAGGCGGGGTCGTCGACGCCGATGCGGGGCACGGCCTTCCACACCATCCGCCAGCCTCCCCCAGACACCGGAATCACCTCGGCCTCGTTGCGGATGGTGAAGGGATCGACGAGGACGAGTTGGTCCTGGCGGCCGATGAGTCGGAAGGTGAAATCTTCGACCTTGCCGTCGAAGAAGGGACCGTCATCGATGCTGAGGTCCGAGCCCAGGAAGCCATCCGAGCGATTGAGGGGGCTCACCTGCCGCGCCCGGCGGAGTCCCGGCACGTACGACCAGTACGAGTCCTGGCGATCCGGTGCGCGATACCGCCAGGTCAGCGACAACGTGCCTGCCAGGTCGGTCGGTTCGACCACGCGAGCGAGGTTCTGCAAGAAGAGGTTCTGGGGGTTCGGGCGGCCGCGCGCCTCGGGCGAACCGTCGTACATGCGCTGGAGCACGTCGGTCGTGATGTGACGCTCGACGCCCCGCCGGCCGAGCATCACCAGCTCGGTCAGGAAGTGGTAGTCCCCGCGGTACCACATGGCATAGAAATGGTTCCACACGATCTTCGTCCCAGCCTGGGAGTCGGCGGGGTCGATGTCCGGGAACGGCAGGCCGATCACGAACGCGGGTTGTCTGCCGGTGTCCTTCGCCAGGATCGTGCCCGCGGGACCGAGGGTGAACCGCCCGCGGTTCCTTTCCGAGGCCTGGCGGAAGTCCGGCGGGTTCTCGAGTGCGCGCTGCCCCGGGCGACCGAGCTCGAGGATGCGGTTCGCGTACTCGCCGCGCCGGTAGTGGTCGAGGATCTCGTCCGGGAGGAGGCCCTGGGCGGCCTGCCATGTCTCGCGTCCCAGCAGCGCACCGTCCTGCAGGGCGGCCGGGGCAGCCACCGCGCTGGTAGCCAGCGCAAGGACCAACAGGGTGGCGCAACGCATGCCCCGATTGCAGGGGTCGTGCCGGGGCGGAATCGCGCCCTACGACGGGACGCGCTTCGCAAGAGCGAGAACGGATGGGCCTCCCCTTCCCGTGCGGCGAGGCGTTCGGTCGATCGCCCTATTGACGCCCGGGCGCGCGGCGCGGGAAAAGGCGACGTGGCACAGGCGCTCTCCCCCACCGGCCCCTCGCGTCCGCGCATCCTCGTTACCGCGGACATGACCGGCGACGCCCTCGATGCATTGCGGCAGCTGGGGGACGTCGAGTACGCGGGCTTCCGGCAGCAACTCCGGCTGCTCTCTGGCGACGACCTGGTCCGGGCGCTGGACGGTGTCCAGGTATTCGTCACCGAGGTCGACCTGGTCGACGCGGCCAGCCTGCCGCGCCTGCCGGACCTGCGGGTGGTGGTCTCGTGTCGCGGCGACGCGGTCAACGTCGATGCCGCCGCCTGCGCCGCGTATGGCATCCCGGTGCTGAACGCCCCCGGGCGCAACGCCGACGCCGTCGCCGACCTGACGCTCGCCTTCCTCCTCATGCTGGCCCGCAGGCTCCCGGTGGCGATGGCCTTCTTGCGGCAGTCGGACATCGAGGCGGGCGACATGGGCCGGCTTGGGCAGGCCTTCACCACGCTCCAGGGCCACGAGCTGTGGCGGAAGACGGTCGGGTTGATCGGCTTTGGTGCCGTCGGCCGTGGCGTTGCGCGGCGGCTTGCCGGCTTCGGATGTCGCATCATCGTGCACGACCCGTACCTGCCCGCCGCCCCCGCGCTACCCGACGGCGTGGACGCGGTGGACCTGAACTCCCTGCTCGCAGACAGCGATTTCGTGAGCCTGCATGCGCCGGTGACGGACGACACGCGCGGCCTGATGGGCGCTCAGGCTTTCGCACGCATGAAGGCGGGCGCGTTTCTGGTGAACACGGCACGGGCGGCGTTGGTGGACGAGCAGGCGCTGATCGACGCGCTACGCAGCGGGCGACTCGGCGGCGCCGCGCTCGATGTCTTCGCCACGGAGCCGCCGGGTTCCGATCATCCGCTCCTGGCGTTGCCGGGGGTCATCGCGACGCCGCATGTCGGCGGCAACACGGTCGAGGTGGGTACGCACCAGGGCGAGATCGTGGCGGCCGACCTGGGCCGGTTGCTTGCAGGCGAGCGCCCGCACCATGTGTTGGACCCCTCGGCCCTCGAGGGCTTCGAGTGGCACGGGCCGCGGCGGGCGCCTGACGCGGCGAAGCTCGCCGCGCTCGGGAGCGGGCGCGGCCCCACGGTGTCGGATCTGGAGCGTGACCAGCTGGCGCGGGGGCCGGCCGTGGTCGCGCCGGCGCCTCCGGCCGCGCCCGGGAGGCCCGCGGCGGTCGCCCCGCCGTCCGAGCTGGTCGCGCGCCTGGAGCGACTGCTGCGGGAGTTCTTCACGCGCCTGCATGCGGACCAGAACCTGCGCGCCTTCGCCGGCGGACACGCCGTCACGCTGCGCTTCACGTTGCCAGACCTGGAGCGCGTCTTCTTCATCCGGCTGCGCGGCGGCGTCGTCACCGCCGATCTCGGCGAGCCCGACGCGGCGGCGGACGTCGAGCTCCGCATGAGCACCGAGACGCTCGACGGCATGCTGCGCGGCACGCTGAACGCCATGCAGGCCGCGACGAGCGGCCGCATCGCATTTCGCGGCGACACCATGAAGGCGATGGCGCTGCAGCAGCTGCAGGCCGACCTCTCACGGTCGTGGCTCGCGGCGCGCGAGACGATCGGCGACCCGGGCGATCTGGCGTCGCTCGCGCAGCCTGGGGCCGCGCGCCCGGTCGCGGCGCCCGTCCCGGTGGCGGGGGCCGATCTTCGTGGCGAGCTGGTCGCGGTGGTGAAGGAGCTCTACGCGACGCAGCTCATCACCGCGACCGGCGGGAACGTCAGCGTCCGCATCCCGGGCGTCGAGCAGTGCTGGATCACGCCGAGCCAGTCCTTCAAGGGCGAGTTGCGTGTCGAGTCGCTGGTGCGGATCGACCTCGACGGGACGCCGCTCGACGACGGTGCGCCGTCGCCGTCGAGCGAACGCCAGATGCACTGCGCGATCTACCAGGCGCGCCCGGAAGCCGCGGCCGTGATCCACGCCCATGCACCCCACGCCACCATCCTGGTGAACGCCGGCTTGCCGTTCCTTCCGGTGTCCACGGAAGCCGCGTTCTTCGGCGACATCCCCCGCGTGCCGTTCATCATGCCGGGTACGGACGAGCTGGCCCGAGCGGTGGGCGAGGCGGCGCGCGCGAGCTGGGCCGTGCTGATGCAGAACCACGGCCTCATCGTCGCCGGCCGGAGCCTGCGCCGGGCCGCCGACATGGTCGAGATCGTCGACCGGAGCGCGGAGGTCATCCTCGGGTGCTATGCGGTTGGGAAGACCCCGCCCGCGCTGCCGGCCGACGTGGTGCAGATGCTACAGTCGATGGGCGACCTGCTGGCCTGAGGGCAGGCCCGTAGGGCCGAGCACACGGCACCCCAGGGGTGACACCCGACCTGACGGCGACCGATGGCGGTGCGGAGCGGCCCCGGTCCTGGTAGGCCCTGCGGGGTGTCGAATCGTTTCGAGGAGTACCACGACATCTTCGAGCAACGCGGCCACCGCTACCACGCGGCCATGTGCGCGTGCCCGCACGCGCGGGACGCGGAGCTGGAAGCGGCGGTGGCGTGGAGCGACCCCCGCGCGGGGCAGGTGCTATGCGACGTGCCCTCGGGGGCCGGGTATCTCCGGCGCTTCGTCGACCCGCGGGTCACGGTGGTGCACGTCGAGACGTCCGCCGTCTTTGCACGCCTCGCCCGCGCGCAGGGGGTGCCCGTGGCGCTCGGGACGATGTACGATGTTCCACTGCGGACCGGCAGCGCCGATCGCGTGCTGAGCGTGGCCGCACTCCACCACGTCGCCGACAAGCGCCTGTTCTACCGCGAAGCCTTTCGGATGCTGCGACCGGGCGGCGCCCTGTGCATCGGTGATGCGGGCGCCGGCTCGGCGGTCGCGGGCTTCTTGAACGGGTTCGTCCACGCGCACAACTCGATGGGGCACGAGGGCCGCTTCATCGGGCCCGAAACCGCCGGCGACCTCGAAGGCGCGGGGTTTCGCATCGACCGCGCCGCCGAGGTCGCCGTCCCCTGGCGGTTTCGCTCGCCCGAGGAGATGGTGGACTTCGTACGGGAGCTCTTCGGCCTCGATCGCGCCACGCCGGCGGAGATACGGCGGGGCATCGCCGAGCAACTTGGATTCGACGACGCCGGGGACGGTTGCCGGATGCGGTGGGCGCTGCGCTTCGTGCGCGCCACGCGACCGCAAACGGCTGACGATGATACTCCGGGGGGCCGTGCCTGGTGAGACGCACGCTCCCTCGGCGCGCAGCAGCGGCTGCCCGGTGGCGACCCCGAAGGGCCGGGGCCGGCGGGGGGCACGCTTCGCCTTGCACCGCACCGGGTGGGGGTGTAACTCCGCGATTCTGCGTCACCGAGCCGTTAGCTCAGTCGGTAGAGCAGCTGCCTTTTAAGCAGCGGGTCGCTGGTTCGATCCCAGCACGGCTCACTCGCCTCGTCGCCGGTGCAGCCGCTTGCGTGGCAAGCGGGTTCTGCTGTCTTGCGCACATGGCCTCTTCGTTGCGCGTCGCATTCGTCCTGCTGAGCGGCCTCGTTGCGCAGGTCGATGCGGGAGCGCGCCGAATGGTGTGGATGGCTCCCGAGGCGGGTGGCATCCGGCCCGAGTTGGGACTCCTGCCCACCACTGCATCGGCGAAGGCCTGCCAGGAGGCGGTGCTTCAGGGACTCGCCGCCGAGCGCGCGCCGGGTGTTGGCGCCGGGGACGCTCTGCGGCGTCGGGGCGGTGCGGCGGTCGGGGGCGATGGCGTGCGGGACGCCTGCCGGGGCGTCGTCGGGTTGAAACACGGGACCGGTGTCGAGCTGCAACCTCCGCCGGGTGAATGTGGGGCGGGGTTGGCCAAGGTGCTCGTGCGCGACGGAGTGTATCGCGGGCGGATCGGCTGCGTGCGCGCGGACGGCCTGCGAGTGCCCTGACGAGCGCGGTGCCGACGCAGAGGCGACGCTCGCTGGCCCGCGCACGGGGTGAGCGTTCGGCGCGCGCGGTCACTCGAGCCATGCCGCGGACCAGGTCTCCGTCAGCACATCCTCGCCGCGCGTCAGGTACGCACGCAGTTCGACGGGGTCGGTCGACTTCGGCTTCACCTGGAAGGTGAGGCGCCAGCCGCCGGTGACCGGGTTCTTGTAGACGTGCTGGTCGAAGATCTTGGCGCCGCCGGTTGCGGTGACGTTCGCGCGGGGCGGTGACTCCGCGGGTAGGGCGCTCAGCGCCGGGCCCGCGAAGTCGATGACGTAGCGGCAGCCGCGGCGGTCGGTGTCGACGCCGCCACGGTCGCGTCGCGTGGCGGTGACCCGGCCCGCCGGCGGACGCGCCGGGTCGTCCATGTACCACCAGAGGGTGTACGCGAACGAGAGGGCTCCGCCGGGCGCCGGCGGCTCGGCGGGCACCCAGAACGCGACGATGTTGTCGACCAACTCGCTGTCGGTCGGAATCTCGACCAGACGCACGGCGCCGGCGCCCCAGTCGCCGCGTGGCTCGACCCAGACGCTCGGCCGCAGCTCCTGGCGCGTTTCGATGTCTTCGAAGTGGCCGAAGTCCCGGTCGCGCTGCATGAGACCGAAGCCGCGGGGGGTGGCGGCGGCGAGGGTGGCCACGTCGATGCGGCGCGGGTTGTCGAGCGGCCGCCACAGCCACTCCCCCGATGCGAAGTGCACGAGAAGGCCGTCCGAGTCGTGCACCTCGGGCCGGAAATCGTCGAAGCGCCGCGTCGAGTTCTCGCCGAAGAAGAACATGCTCGTGAGCGGCGCCAGACCCAAAGTCTTCGGCGTGCGGCGCGCGAAGAGCGTAGCCTCCACGTCGACCCGCGTGGAGACGCCCGGGGTCACCACGAACCGGTACGCGCCGGCGACGCTCGGGCTGTCGAGCAGGGCGAACAGTTCGAGGCTGGTCGCGTTCGGCGCCGGTTTCACGAGCCAGAAGTCGGTGAAGTGGGGGAACTCCTCGCCGCCCGGTTCGACGGTGTCGATGGCCAGGCCGCGTGCGGAGAGGCCGTAGACGTTGTCGCGGCCCAGCGCACGGAAGTAGCTCGCGCCGAGGAATACGATCAGCTCGTCATGGTACGCGGGGTTCTTGAGCGGGTAGTGAATCCGGATGCCGGCGAAGCCGATGTCGGGGGGAATGCGATCCGCGAAGGTGTTCTTGCCGTAGTCGAAGAAGCGTGTCGCGAAGGGCAGGGGATGGGCGCTGCCGTCCTCGACGACGTGGATTTGCACACTGCGGTCGAAGTAGAGCCCGGGGTGGAAGAGCTGGACCTGGAAGCGGGAATCGTCGTCGCGCCAGAGCGCGCGGTCGGGGCGGAAGCGGATGTCCCGCCACTGGTCGTAGGTCATGGCGCCCGCGCGCATCCACGGCGGGACCTTTGTCTGGCGGTTCCGGTACGGCTCGCGCGCGATCTCCTGCGCCGTGCGCGAGACGTCGGAAAGAGAGAAGGCGCCGGCGTCCGATGCGCACGTCAGCACGAGGGCCGAGAGGAGGATGCTTCGCACCGTCTGCATGGCGCGCCCTCATGACGCCCGCCGGGGTGGTTGTCCAGTCCCGGCCGTCACCACACTTTCATCAGGCCGCCGAGCACCTGGTAGTCGAACGGATCCGGACTCGTCACGGGGATCTCGGTGCCGCCGAGCAGGTACCAGTCGCGGCCCAGATGGGTGCGGAACCCTGGGGTAAAGGTGAGCGTGGCGGTGTTCGGTCCGCGGTGGTCGATCGCCTGGGTCAGGTTGGTGGCGACGTACCACACCATGTCGCCGATCGGTGTCAGGTCGTGGTCGGTGAAGTAGTAGCCGAAGGCGAAGTTGCCGAGGAACGTGCTGCGCGCGTTCAACACGTTGACCGACTGGTTGCCGAACGGGACGCCGAAGCCGAGCCCGCCGCGGAGCACGAGGCGCTCCCAGGGATTCACCCAGAAGTTGTAGAACGGAGTGACCGCCGCCTGGCCCTGGCCGTTGTAGACGTCGCCCGTCGGCATGCGGAACGTGATGTCGAACGACTGCGCCGAGCTCTCGGTTTCGGAGATCGCGAACCGCGGCGCGAGCTGGAAGTCCGGGCTCGTGATCTCGTACGGCGACCCCGGAGGGTTGACCCCCCGAGAGGAGAGGACCAGCGGGATATCCCACCGCAGCTCGAAGCGGCGGTTGAGCGGCGTCCAGATGCTGACGGCGCTCGTCCAGCGGCTGCCGTTGCCGGTGTCGTCCGCGTAGCCGACGGTGGCGATGCCCAGGCGGTAGAACACGCCCTCGCCCGCGTTCAGCCAGCCTTGCCGGGGCGCGCCGCCGCCGCCCTGGCCATTCGGGGCGCCGGCCCAGGGCTCGTCCCAGCCCTCCGAGAAGAAGGTCCCGGCGGGCAGCGGCTTCCAGCGTCCGGGCTCGTAGACCGGACCCGCGAGCGAATCGGTGATCACGCCGAGAACGCCCATCGGTCGGCGGGGCGTCGGGAGCACCGGCGGATCGACCGCCGGCCGCGGCGCCAGTGTCGGCTCCACGGGGACCTGCGCCGGCACCGCGCCGGCCAGGCCCAACAGCATGCAGACCGCGGCGAAGAATATGGGTGCGCCGGCTCGGCGCGTTGCCTCGTGCATCATCCGAATCCCCCAGGACGGTCGAAGTCCCCGCAGCAACCCCAGTGGCGAGGCGAGGGGCATCTACCCATCGCGGAGCAGCGATGCAAGGCGCCCAGGGCGACTATCGCAGGCGAGTTCGCAGCTCGCCGAGGCGCGCGCCGGCGGTGTCGATGCGCCGGGCGATGCGGGCGATGGCCCACCCGATCGTCGCGAGCTTGCAGCCGAGCAGCAACCCCACCGCACGCGCCCCCGAGATCGGCCAGTTGGTCCACAGCGACAGTGCGGCCAGCAGCGAGACGCCTGCGGCGACGAGCATGGGCGGGGCGTCCCCGTCGCGGCGCAGCTCCCACGCACTGATCACCTCGGAGATGCCGCTCAGTAGGAAATATCCGATGAGCAGCATCCGGACCATCGACACGGCGCCCGTCGGCCGGAGCACCAGCATGAGCCCCGCCAACCCGGCGAGAATGGCGAGGAGCAGCATGGTGTGCCCCAGACCGAACTCCCGCAGCCGTCCCCAGAACATCGCGAGTAGGACGCCGGCGGCGAGCAGCAACAGCCCGGTCAGGAGGAGGATGGCCTCGCCGAAAGCCACTGGCGCCACGGCCGCGATGACCCCCAGGGCGATGAGAAACCATCCGAGGTGATGGGTGCCGCGTACGACGCTGCTCATCACCAACCGCTCGTCCTGGCGCATGGCGGGCTCCGCTGCCCTTCCGGTCAACCGGCGTGGCCGTCGGCGTTGGCGGGCACAGCGGCGACGCCGGGCTCCGGCGTATCGGCTAGCGCGATGGCCGTGGCATGGAGCACGGTCAGCAGCTGCCGGCGCTGGCGGTCGCCCAGGCGGTGGTAGACCCGCAGCAGCTCCGAGATCCCCGGATCACGGGTGGGACTCGATCCCATCATCGCGTCGCGGCGGGGGTCCGGCAGCTGCATGCCCGACTCGACGATCCGACGCGCGTCGGGCGACAGGATGGCCGGGTCGAGGTACGACAAACCCAGCCGTAGCGCGCTGCAGATCTTGGTGACCACCACGAGGGGAGTAGAAACGCCCCGCCCGTTCTCCAGGCGGCTCACCGAGCCCTGGCTGACCCCAGCGAGCCTCGCGAGTTGGTCTTGCGACAGGCCGAGTACTTCGCGGGTCCGGGCCACCTGCTCGCCCAAGTCGCGCATCCAGGTGGCCCAGTCGATGCCGTTCGCGGTCGGTTCGGTACGAGGCATATCGGGTGCTTGTATCCCCGGGGTGGGTCGATGTCACGCGGACTCCCGGCAGCGCCGTGGCCTTTTCAGCCGCGGGCGGCCCCCGTATGTTCCGTATGGTGTCCATGACCCGCTGGTTGGGGGTGATCCTCCTCGTTGGCATGGGACTCGCCCCGGCCTGGGCGGGGCCCTGTCCGGAGGCGGCGACCCTGACGGTGGTGGCCGAGAACACGAGCGCCGACCCCGGGGTCACGCTGGAGGTCGAGGGGCAGCTCCTGGCCCCGGATGCCACCTGCGAGGGAGCTGGCGTCACCACGTACGCGACCCGCGTGTCGTGCCAGGGTGCTGGCGCCAGCACCTGCGGGCGTATCACCGGCCTGCGACCCGGGGCCTGGGTGCATCGCGTCCGCCTACAGGTGGCGGGCTCGGAAGCGCAGGTGCAGCGCATGCGGTCCGTCGTCTTGGCTGGAGTGTCGGACATCGGCAACGTCGTCGCCTGGACGGTCTACCCCAGGACGTTCGTGGTCCGGCAGGCGACTGGTGCGGCGCTCCGCGCTGCGCTCGACGCGGCCGCCGTCTTCACCGCGACGAGGCCGGGGCGGGCGCTGGTGATTTTCGCGGACGGCGCGGCGCCGGATGCCGACCTCCCCCCGGTGATCCCGCTCGGCTTCACGACGAGAACGGCCACCGGCGATGTCTGCGAGCCCGACGCGACGTGCGGGGCGGGGCGCCCCACCACCTATTGCTTCTCTGGATCGCGCATCGTGGTGGACGCGCTCGACGCGCGTGGTCGGCCGGGCGGGCTGGCCATTTCGATCGGCAAATGCGCCAGGTCGATCTTCCGTGTCACCGGCGCCAACAACGTGCTGCGGGGGCTCGAGCTGCGCGGCAGCGGGAAAATCGATCCGCGGATCGCCGTCGACACGGTCGCCTTCTCGGGTAGCAGTTCGCACGGCAACCGGCTCGAGCAGTGCATCGTGCGTGGGCCCACGCGCGGCGACGCCGTGAGTGTCGAGGCGGGGGGGGGCAGTCCGGGCGGGCCGGACCGGGACATCGCCATCGTCCGAAGCGAGATCACGGGAGCCAGCGACAAGGGCGTCAAAGTGACCACCGGGGGGTTCGCCTCCATTGTGGACAGCTGCATCCACGACAACGTCGACGGCGGCGTGCAGGCCACGGGCGGCGGCACGGTCATGGCGGTCCGCAACGTCCTCCAATTGCAGCGCGGCGGCACCGCGCAGAACGGCCTCCTCGTCGGCGTGCCGAACGATGTCGTGCCGCGGAACACCCTCGTCACCGACGGCAACGTGGTGCGGTTCTCCGCGGCGCGGGGCATCTCGATCGTGAATGCGGCGACCGCCGTGCTCCGGCACGATGTGGTGAGTGAGAACCAGGCGGCCGGGATCCGGGTCGAGGCGACGCAGCCCGGCGTGGTCCCGTCGGCCGAGCTCCGCGGCGTTGCGGTGTCGTGCAACTACAAGGCCGTGGTCGGGGCCTGCGTCGAGGACACACAAGTCGCGTGCCTCGGCGATGCCGACTGCAGTCAGGGATGCGCCTTCCCGAGCTCGAACGGGGTCGGGGTTGCGATCGGCCCGGCGACCGCGCTGCAGGCACCCACCGTCGATCTCGGGGGCGGCGGTCGCGACGCGGGGCGCAACGTGTTCACGCAAAACGCCAACCCGGCTCGCCCCGTCGGGGCCGGGACGAACCTGGCCAATCAGGTGTTCACGCTCCGCACCGTGCCGGCCCTCGGCAACCAGTGGGAGAGCTGCGGGCCCGAGGCGCGCTGCAACGTCGGCGCCGTCCAGGCGCTCGACATCCAGCCGGCGCGCCAACCGCTCGCAGCCGACATCGGCACCCCAACCGGGGCACGCGCGGGCCCCGCGCCCGTGATCACGCGGATCGTCCCGGCGCGCCCGCGCGCCGGCGAGTTCGTCCGCGTCTACAATGGAAGCCTCGACGGGATCGGCGGTACCTTCAACGCGATCGACGGGACGGTGTGTAGCGCGCCGGGCGCGGCTCCCGTGGGGCTGCCCGGCGATCCGTGCTCGCCCGAGAATCCGGAGATCGCCGCGCAGAACCGGACCGCGGCGGCGGGCAACCGGGTGGCGATCGCCATTGGCGACCAGCAGGTCTCCGCCGACGTCCACGCCGTGACGCCGACCATGCTCGTGTTCCGCATGCCAGTGGATTGCTTCGCGCCGGCGACGCTGGTGGTGAGTCGGGGGATCGATGCGGCGAGTCCGCCGGTGCGGCTGTGCGATGCGCGCACGTGTGCCGATCGACCCGCCGGCGACCCGTGCGACGACGGCAACGTCTGCACGGTGGGGGAACGCTGTGACGGCCAGGGCGACTGCGTGCCCGCGGAGGTCGCATCCTGCACGGGGACGTGTCTCACGGGTGTCTGCGATCCGGAGCGGGGGTGCGAGGTCGCGGCCGTCGACCCGAGTTGCGACGACGGGAATTCGTGCACCGACGACCGCTGCGTGGGTCGCGGCGCCTGCCAGTCGGTCCCGTTGGAAGACGGCGCGGCGTGCACTTCCGGTGATCGGTGCATCGGGCAGGAGCGCTGTCGCGCTGGCGTGTGCGAGGGGGGGGCGGCCCTCTCGTGCGACGACGGCAACGGCTGCACCGACGATGCGTGCGACCCGGCGGGCGGCTGTCAGTACCGTGCCGTCGTCGGTGCGCGCCGGACGACGTGCCTGCTCGACGAGGCGGTCGCGGTGCTGCAAGGGCTCCCGGAGGACGGCGGTCGGCTCGGGCGGCGACTCGGGGCGTCGGCGGTCCGGGCGGCGCGGTGGATGGAGCGCGCCGATCGGGCGCGCACCCGGGCGCGAGCACGGGCGGCCCGCGGCAAAGCGCGGGCCGAACTCCGCCGCTTCGTGCGCCGGGCCCGGCAGGGACGCCGCCGGCTGGGCGACGCCGTGGGCCGTCGCGTCTTCAACCTCGGCAAGGCCGCGATCGCAACGCTCCGGACCCGCGACGGCTGAATCAGGCGCCGCAGTGCTCGCGCGTGGGCGGGGTGCGTTCGCAGGCCATCACCTGCGTAACTCCGGAGGCCAGGAACGCGCAGGCGTTGTTGACGGCGGACGCCCGCGCCTCGGCTGCGGTGCTCCCGTCGACGCTCCGGCATGCCTGGCGGCCCCCGAAGTCGATGCAGACCTCGCAGCGGACGCGCCCGATGTGCAGGCTCGACCACACCACGAAGCCGCCGACTGCCGCGAGCGCGGCCGCGGTGACCCAGGATGTCCACTTCATCGCTCTGCCTGCCTATGCGCCCGGGCGCATCCGCTCAAGCCCAGCCGCTCGACTCCGGCGTTGCACTCGACTACGAAGCGGACCCGATCGTGGCCACCTCCGTGTTCATCGGCTCGGGCTTCATCGCGCAGTACCCGAACGGCGGCGGGTTGCTGTGGCTGCCCGTCCAGTACGTGCTCGGGCTCCGCGAGTTGGGGCATGAGGCCCGGTGGCTGGAGGTGCTCTGGACGCGCGGGGATCCGGCGGTCGATCGGGAGCTGATCGACCGGTTCTGGCAGAACGCGAGCGACCTCGGCGTTCGCGAACATACGGTGCTGGCGTACTACCCCGACGGCGTGCCCAACGAGCCGCGGAGCGAGCCGATCCTCTTTGGCATGGCGGCCGGCGAGTTCCGCGCGCGGGCGGGCGGGTCGCTGCTGCTCAACATGGCGAATGCGGTCGGTCCGGCGCTGCGCGCCGGCTTCGGGCGGACGGCGCTGTTCGACATCGACCCTGGGGCGTTCCAGCTCTGGGCTCGCGAATGGGACATGGGAATCGCGACCCACGACGCGCATCTCACCATCGGAATGAACCTGGGCGAGCCGGATTCCCCGATCCCGCTGGTGGGCGTGCCGTGGCGGCGGGTCTGGCCGGCGGTCCATCTGGCGTCGTGGCCGGTGCAGCCGCCGCCCGCGCCAGGCGCGCGCTACACCACGGTCACGCAGTGGTGGAACGACCACTATGCGTTCCTCGATGGTGATTGCTACGACTGCAACAAGCGTTCGGGGTTCATGCCGATCCTGTCCCTCCCCGGGCGCGTCGGGCTCGAACTCGAGATCGCGGCGAATCTGCACCCGGGTGAGGCCGAAGATCGCGCCCTGCTCGCGGAGCACGGCTGGCGGCTGGTCGATCCGGACCTGGTGGCCGGCTCCGGACCGTCCTTCCGGCGCTACGTGCAGGCCTCGCGTGGGGAGTGCAGCGCCACCAAGCCGGCGTATGTGAAGGCGCGGGCCGGCTGGATCAGCGATCGGACCGTCTGCTACCTGGCCAGTGGACGGCCGTGCGTGCTGGAGGATACGGGGGCGTTGTCGCACCTGCCGCCCAGCGCCGGACTGCGCTTCTTCGCCACACTCGACGAGGCCGCGGACGCACTGCGGGCGGTCGAGGGGGACTGGGCGCAGGCAGCCCGCGCGGCGCGTGTCCTGGCGGAGGAGGTCTTCTCCACGCGGGTGGTGCTCCCGGAGCTGCTCGCGGCGGCCGGCGCTTGACAGCACGGCCGCCGGATCGCTAGCGGCCTAGCATGGACGCGCGCGATCCGCTGGCGCATCAGAGCAGGCGGCGCCGCCTCCGGCGGCGGGTGTGATGGGGGGCGGTGCGATCCGGTTCGGTATCCTGGGCGCGGCGCGGATCGCCCCGATGGCGCTCGTCCAACCAGCACGGCGTGTCCCGGGCGCGACGGTCACCGCGGTGGCGGCCCGTGACGCCGCCCGGGCCGTGGCCTTCGCCGTGAAGCACGGCGTGCCGCGCGTCCTCGGCAGTTACGAGGCGCTGCTGGCGGATCCGGACGTCGACGCGATCTACAATCCGCTGCCGAATTCGCTCCACGCGACCTGGACGGTGCGAGCGCTGGAGGCCGGCAAACACGTGCTGTGCGAGAAGCCCTTCGCCGCGGATGCGGGCGAGGCGGAGGCGATGGCGGCGGCGGGCGCACGCAGCGGGCGGGTGCTCATGGAGGCGTTCCACTATCGGTACCACGCGCTCTTCGCGCGCATGCGGCAGATCGTGCGTAGTGGCGAGCTGGGCGCGGTGCGGCATCTCGAGGCGAACTTCTGCATCCCGCTCGTGCGACGCGACGATATCCGGTGGCGTTCCGACCTGGCGGGTGGCGCGCTGATGGACACCGGCTGCTATGCCCTACACCTGCTCCGACATCTGAGCGAGGCGGAACCAGAGGTGGTGTCCGCCCAGGCGGTCTGGACCCGCGGTGGTGTGGATCGCTGGTTGACCGCGTCGCTTCGGTTCCCCGGCGACCGGACGGCGCGGCTGACCTGCGCGCTCCTGTCGGCGGTCGGCGTGCGGGTCTCCGCGAGCGTGACGGGTGAGCGCGGGCGGCTCGGGGTCATCAACTGGGTGGCGCCGCAGTTCTTTCACCGGCTCCGAGTGGTCACGACGGCGGGGAGGCGGGTGGAGCGCCTCGCCGGCGAGCCCAGCTACGACGGGCAGCTGCGGGCCTTCGTCGCCGCCGTGCGGGAGGGGGCACCCTTCCCGACCGATCCGTCGGATGCTGTCGCGAACATGCGGGCGATCGACGCCGTCTATGCGGCGGCGGGCCCGCCGCGTCAGAGATAACGCTTCGCCTGGACTGCCCCGCTGGCGTCCATGTCGTAGAGCAGCGGGGCCCCCGTGGGTATCTCCAGCTCCAGCACTTGCTCTCGAGAGAGCTGATCGAGGTGCATCACGAGCGCGCGCAGCGAATTGCCATGGGCGACCACCAGCAGATTGCGCCCGGCTTGCAGGTCGGGAAGGAGGTGACTCTGCCAGTACGGCAGGACGCGGGCGGCCGTGTCGGCGAGGCTCTCTCCGCCCGGCGGCTTGACGTCGAAACTGCGGCGCCATTGTTTGATCTGCGCGTCCCCCCACTTCTTCGCGGCCTCGGCCTTGTTGAGGCCCTGCAGGTCGCCGTACATGCGCTCGTTGAGGGCTGCATCGCGCTCGGTAGGCGGCGCGGCGATGCCGGCGGCGGTGAGGGCCAGGGTGGCGGTGTCGATCGCACGCCGCAGGACCGAGGTGTACAGCTTGTCGATCCGGTGTCCTCGCAGCTTCGCTCCGGCGGCTCGCGCCTCGTCCTCTCCCTTCGGAGAGAGCGGGACGTCGACCCAACCGGTGAAGCGGTTCTCGAGATTCCATTGGGACTGGCCATGGCGGAGCAGGATCAGCTCGGACATGCCGCGGTGCTATAGCGCGGTGACGCCTGCCGGAAAAGGTGGCGGTGCGGTGGTGCCATCGTTGCCACTGCGGGAGGCCGCTGGTAACACCGGCCCGGCATGGTGATCGTTGCGCTGGTCCTCACCCACTGGGTGGTGGCGGTCTTCATCCAGTCCGGCTTCCACCACCGCTACGCGTCGCATCGGATGTTCACGATGTCGAAGCCGGCGGAGCGCTTCACCCACCTGCTGGCGTGGTTGGTGCAAGGGCCCTCCTACCTGCCGCCCCGTGCCTATGCCATCCTGCACCGCGAACACCACGCCTACAGCGACACGGAGCGCGACCCCCATGCGCCGGGGTTCTATCCGAACGTTCTCGCCATGATGTGGGCCACCGCCACGCGGTTCAGTGCACACGTCGACGGTCGCTCGAACCCAGAGGCCCGGTTCCTCGGTGCGGCGCCAGAATGGCCGGTCGTCGACCGGCTCGGGTCGTCGTGGTCGGGTCGCATCGCGATCGGCATCGGGTGGGTGCTGGTCTATGTCTGGCTGGCCACCGCGTGGTGGCAGTTCCTGTTCCTGCCGATCCACTGGATGATGGGCCCGGTACAGGGCGCCATCGTCAATTGGTGCGGCCATCGCTACGGGTATCGGAACTTCTCGACTCGGGACGCCTCGCGGAACTCCCTCCCCATCGACTTCATCACCATGGGCGAGTTGTTCCAGAACAACCACCACCGCGCCGCCGGCCGGCTGAACTTCGCCTGGCGCCGCTTCGAGCTCGACCCCACCTACCAGCTGCTGCGCGTGCTCGCGTGGATAGGGGTCATCCGCGTCACGCCGGCAGACGACAGCGTCGCGGCGGCCATGTAGCGAGACACGTCAGCGGGCAGCGGTCACCGCGGGCGGCGACTCTGGGCGCCGCTCGAGGCACCAGGCGTCGTCCGGCTCGTAGCCCAGGTCGGCCAGCAGGCCTGGATAGCGGTCCTTGAAGGCCGCAACCAGCCGCGGCGTGAAGTGGCCCCGCCAGTCGCCGGCCGTGCCCTTGCGGTAGTGGCTCCGCGTGTCTTCGCTGCCGCGGGTGCGGCCACCCGACAGCTTCTCGAAGTCGTGGTCCCAGGCGATACCGAGGAGCCGCTCGGCGGGCAGCTGGCGGGGACCGAGGGGGAACACGATGCGGTCGCCCACTAGTCCCTCCGCGGTCCGCAGGCCCTTGGCGACCACTCCGGCGGCTCGCCGTGCGAGGGTGAGGCGCCGCTCGTCGACGAGGCCCAGGAAACGGAAGGCCCGGAGGAGCTGCTGGTAGGGGTCGGCGGTGAGTGCCTCCATGCGCACCTCCAGGATCGCGGGGTCGTCGTAGCGCCACGTTCGCATGCAGTCGAACTGCCAGGCCAGCGCGTCGAGCTCGTGGAGAAGGCCTGCCTCGGTCTCGAGACGCTCGAGGAGGGCGCGGCGCGCGGCCAGCTCGGGCCAGCGGTTGTCCACCGCATGGCTGTAGCGGTGCGAGAAATAGCACGACACCACGATGTCGCGCGGGTCGCGGATCATGTGGAGGGCGCGATAGGGCGCGGCAGCGGCGACGTGCGGGTAGGCCGCGTTCGTGTAGGCCACGCAGGCGAGCCCGTGGCGCCGCGCATGGGCGCCTAGATCATGGCCGAACAACTCGGCATTGTGGAACGAGGCATAGGGGAGGCGCAGCTCGCGCGCTACGGCACGGAAGATGTCGTCCATCCATGTGCTGGCGCAGCGGTGGTGGCCGCCGAAGATCAGCAGCGGCGTGCTCACGCGTCGACGAGGATACCGGGGTTGAGGATGCCGGCGGGATCCAGGGCGCGCTTGGCGGCCTCGAGGGCCCGGGCGAACTGTTCCGGGCGCTCGCGATCGTACCAGGGCCGGTGATCGCGGCCGACGGCGTGGTGGTGGGTGATGGTGCCGCCTTCGCGGAGGATCGTCTCGGCCGCGGCCTGCTTGATGGCGTCCCACTGTGCCAACTCGGCGCCCCGGCGCCCCGGTGCGATCACGGTGTAGTAGGGCGCTGGTCCGTCCGGATAGACGTGTGTGAAGCGACAGGTGACGGCGCCGCGACCGCAGACGCGTCGCATGGCATCCGTGGTGGCCGCGATGACGGCGTCATGGAAGGCGGGGAAGCGATCCCACGTGACGGCCGTTTCGAAGGTCTCGCTGACCATGCCGAGGGTGACGATCGCGTTCCGGAGGTAGGGGGCGTCGAGGAAGGCGCGTCGCCACGCCCCGGCCGCGCCGTCGCGTGCGCCTTCATCGGTGGTCCGGGTGGCGCCCGCACCCTCCGGAGCCGTGCCACCGTGATCCCGCGCGCACTCGAGCGCCCTGCGCATCCACGCGTCGAGGGGATGATCGGCGGACTCGAAGGCGAGGAGCAGGACCGATTCGTCGCCGGGGCCTGCGCCCGACAGCAGCGCCTCGCCCGGGTCGAGGAGACGGCAGTTCGCAGGATGGAGCCCCGTCTGCGCGATCGCCCGTGCCGCCTCGGCACCGCGCGCGAATTCGCGGAACGTGACGCTGGCCGCCGCGCGAAAGCGCGGGCGGTCCTGCAGCCGCATCCACGCCTCGACGATGACGCCGAGCGTGCCTTCGGAGCCGATGAACAACCGTTCCGGTGCGGGCCCGGCGCCCGAGCCGGGCAAGCGCCGGGTCTGGACGACGCCGCTCGGGGTGACGACGCGCACCGCCTGCACGAAATCGTCGATGTGGGTGTGGAGGGTGGCGTAGTGGCCCCCCGACCTGGTAGCGATCCAGCCACCCAGCGTCGAGAATTCGAAGGACTGCGGGAAGTGGCGGAGCGTCAGCTGATGGGGGCGAAGCTGGTCCTCCAGCGTCGGGCCGAGCGCGCCGCCCTGGATGCGGGCGGCCCGCGACACGCGGTCGACTTCGAGGACCCGGTCGAGTGCGGTGAGGTCCATGCAGACGACCGCCGGGTAGCGCTCCCGCGGCGGAGGCTCGACGCCGCCCACCACGCTGGAGCCCCCGCCGTACGGTACGATCGCGGTGCCCGTGGCCGCACCCCAGTCGAGCAGTGCGACGACATCGTCTTCGGAGCGGGGAAAAGCGACGAGGTCTGGCGGGTTCGGGTACTCGCCCGCCAAGCCCCGCACGAGATCGCGAAAGGAACGCCCGTAGGCATGCCGGGCACGTTCGCGATCGTCGAGGGTGCAGACGGCTGCCAGGGCGGCGGGCGGGTGACGGCGCGGCGGCGGGACGACGAGCCGATCGAGGGGAGGGGGATCGCGTGGCTCGAGCGGCGGGAGATCGAAGCGTGCCTGGAGCGCGCGACCGATCTGTTCGCGGTGCTCCGGGGTCGGGCCGGCGCCTTCCCAGCCCCATCCCCAAACGCTGCGGGCGCGGGCCGCGGATTCGGGCATTGGCGTGCCGGGGTCAGCCGTGCCGCTGGCCGCGTCCCCCGGCGTCGCCGCCGGGACGGTCGTGGGCCTCGTTGACGGTCAGCTTGCGGCCGCCGAACTCTGTGCCGTTCATCTCGGCGACGGCACGCGCGGCGTCCTCGTCGGTCTGCATCTCGACGAAACCGAAGCCGCGCGACTGCCCGGTGTCGCGACTGGTGACGACGGTGGCGGATGCGCAGGTTCCGACGCGCGCAAACAGTTCCGCGAGCTCCTCGCTAGTGGTGGAGAACGGGAGATTGCCCACGAAGAGCTTTTTGCCCATGGTTGCCTCCCCTCGGCTGCTCGACCGGGTCTCTCGAGCGACTGGACCGGCGGCGAGACCCGTGGTGCCCGCCGGTCAACGGACTGGCTAGTAGCGCAGGCTGCGCTTCCTCGCCCTGAGCCCGCGCCGGCTTCCGCCGCTCTTCTTGAGTGGGGGGAAGTCGGTCATGTCGGGCGGCAGCTCGCGCGGCGCCTCGGTGGCCCGGAACGATGGCGCGCCGCCCATGGGGCGAGGCCCGGGACGAGGCCCCGGGCGCGCCGGAGGCTTGTCGTCGGCGTCGTTCACGCGCAGGCGGCGCCCGCGATGCTCCAGGCTGTCGAACCGGCGGATGGCGTCGGCCGCCATGGCGGCGTCGGCGAACTCGGCGAACGCGAAACCGCGCGAGCGGCCCGTGGCCCGGTCGATGCCGAGACGCACACGGACGCGCGGGTCGACATCGCCGAGGAGCGATCGAAGCTCGTCTTCGGTCGTCTCGAAACTAAGATTACCAATGAAAATCGTGGACGAAATGGGACTCCTCCTCCCGACCAGAATGTGAAGGAACCATAGCAGCTCGGTCCCCGGTTCGTCGAGCCACGAGCGTCACTCGAGCTCGGTTGAGCAGCGGCTGTTGCCCGCGCGCATTCCGTCGGCAACTACGGCGAGCCCGCCCCTGCGGCGCATCCACGCGAGATCTCCCATGCTCCGCCCCGCGGCGTCGCGGTCGAGCAGCGCCGGCGTTTCGTGCCGTGGAGGGACGCGAGCGAGGTCGTCTAGGTGGCTATTCAGCATGTCGGGCAGGTGGGACGCGGCCAACGCGCGCTGCGCCTTTCGGTGCGCAGGGCGAGAATCGGGCGCTCGGCGATGACGACCATCCGGCGCCCTTAGAGCACAAGGGCCCCGCCGGGGCCAGCGCTTTTCATCGATTTCACCCAGGCGCCAACTGCTCGAACGCCGCCCAGACGGCTGCCTCGTCGAACAGGAAGGGATGGATCATCGGGGTGGTGACGCCGGCCGCCGCAAAGGCGGCCAGCCGTGCCTTGCAGTACGCGGCGGGCCCGATGATCGCGAGCCGGTCGATCAGGTCGTCCGTGACGCCGGCGAGGTTGCGGGCACGATCCTTGGCCTGCCACCCGGCGAGGATTGCGGCCGCCTCGTCCGGGAAGCCGCACCAGGCCACGAACCGGTTGTAGACCGTGGTGGCGAAGTAGGGGCCCAACATGTGACGGAGCGCGGTGCGGGCCGCCGGGATGTCGTCGGTGACGATCGTCTGGAAGCGACTCACCACCTCGATCTGCCCGGGGTCGCGCCCGGCCCGCGTCGCGCCTCGTCGCACGTGCTCCAGCATGCGCGGAACGGCTTCCACCGGCATGAAGTTGAGGATGACGCCGTCCGCGATCTCTCCCGCCAACTCCAGCATCGGCGGCATCAACGCGGCGAGGTAGATGGGCACCGGCGCCGGCGGCAGGGACACCAACCTGAAGCCGCGGGTCGCGATCGTCGCACCGGTGAACGTGACGCGGTCGCCTGCCAACATCTGCCGCAGCACGCCGACGGTCTCGCGGATGCGCTGCAGCGGCCGCTCGAAGGCAACCCCGCCCCACGACTGCACGATCGTCTCGCTGGACGCGCCGATCCCGAGGACCGTTCGTCCCGGCGCGAGTTGCGCCAGCGAGCCGGCGCTCGCTGCCATGACCGACGGCGTGCGCGTGTAGACGGGGACCACGGCGGTGCCGACGCGCAGCCGTGACGTGCACGTTGCCACCGCGGCGCCCACGACGAAGGCGTCGGGGCCCGCGCCCGTGTCGGCGATCCAGACGCTGTCGTATCCCAGCGCCTCGACGCGCTCGGCGACGCGGCGACACATCGAGAGATCGGGCGGGACGGGTAGGCTGGCGGCGAGGCGCATCGGGCGCTGCATCGCACAGCGGTGCGCCACCGACAAGGCGAGGCCTACCAGCGCTCGTACTGCACGGCGCGCCGGGCATAGC
This sequence comes from uncultured delta proteobacterium, assembly GCA_963851365.1. Taxonomy (GTDB): domain Bacteria; phylum Desulfobacterota; class Binatia; order DP-6; family DP-6; genus CAVQLX01. The sequence continues at coordinate 223,180 of CAWKPA010000013.1, forward strand.
CGCCGGCCCGCAACGCGTCGCGCAGGCGGCGTACCGGGTCGCCGACGCCGCAGATGAAGAAATGCCGCGACCGGTCGCCGTCGGCGTCGAGGAAGCGGAGGCGGATGGCCTCCTCGATCCGCGCCGGGTCGCGTACCTCGAGGGCGAGGCCGGGGAGCGCAGCCAGCTCGTCGCGGTAGACCGGGTGGAGCGCGGCGTAGAGCAGGGTGGCCCTGGGCGCGCCGGTGGCGAGCGCGCGGCGCACCATGGGGCGGATGGGGGCGATCCCGGTCTCGATCGCGACGAAAACGACCTCCGCGTCCGGCGCCCGGTCGAGTACGAAGGTGCCCCAAGGGCCCGTGAACGTGAGCGAGCCGCCGATCGGCAGCTCGAAGAGGTGGCGCGAGCCGGGGCCGTCGGGCACCAGGTTGAGGAGCAGCTCGACGCGCTCCGGTTCCTCCGGGTCGGACGCGATGGAGTAGGGGCGGGTGAGCCGCTCGCCGCCGACCGGCAGCAGGCAGGAGAGGAACTGTCCGGGCCGGAACGCGACACCGCCGGCGACGCGGAAGAAGAGCGAGCGCACGTCGCCCCCGTGGTCGACCACCGCGTCGAGGATGGCGGTCCGTTCCTCAGCCATGCCCCGAGATCAGGTTGATGGTGTGGCGCGGGATGACGATCTCGATGACGGCGTCCGGAGACTCGACCACCGCCTGACAGCCGAGACGCGACGTGGCCGTGAGTCCCGGGGCCTTGTCGAGCATGTCCTCCTCGTCCTCGGTCGCTTCGGAGAGGTGGGCGGCGCCACCCTTCACGACGACGTGACAGGTGGTGCAGGCGCAGCTCCCGCCGCAGGCGTGCTCGAGGGGGACGCCGTGGCCCAGCAGGACGTCCAAGAGGGAAGCGGGGAGGCCGTCGTGCTGGAAGGGCGCGCGGGCCGGGTCGAACTCGATCACCCGGTCCGGTTCGCCGCTCTCGAAGTGGACGATCACCTTGGCCATCGGGGTCGGGTGTAGCAGCGTGCCGGCACTGGTGCGAGCTTGGCCGCGAACCTGTCTCCGGGTTCTGGCAGCGGCCGGGCGCCCTGGTGTAGGAGACGCCGCAATGGCGATCCACTATACGAAGGACGGCCACGTCGTCACCATCACGATCGATCGGCCCGAGGCCCGCAACTCGCTCGACATCGAGCACTTTGGCCAGCTCGCCGATTGCTGGGTGCGTTTCCGCGACGACGCGGACGCCTACGTCGCAATCCTCACCGGTGTGGGCGACGTCTACTGCGTCGGCGCCGACCTGAAGCGCTTCGTCCCGATCGTGACGGAGCGTGCGGACAAGCTGGCGGCGGGCGAGGCGATGCAGCAGGTGGGCGAGTCGCGGTACTCGATGGCGCACTCGCTGGTGGCCGTGCTGCGCGATGGCGCCGTGCTCCCCGAGACGGGCGAGGAGTTCAAGCTCTACAAGCCGGTGATCGCCGCCATCAACGGCATCTGTGCCGCGGGCGGGCTCGAGATGATGTGGAACACCGACCTGCGCGTCTGTGCCGAGGACGCCTGGTTCCAGCTGGCCGAACCCCGCCGCGGACTCTTCCCGGGTGGCGGCTCCACCGTCCACAGCGCCCGGCAGCTGTCATGGTGCCACGCCATGGAGGTGGTGTTGTTGGCCGACCGCATCTCGGCCGAGCGCGCGCACGACATGGGGCTGGTGAACCGCGTGGTGCCGAAGGACCAGGTGATGGCGGAGGCGCGACGGATGGCCGACACCATCTGCCTGAACGGCCCGCTCGCTGTCCGCGCGTGCAAGCAGTCGGCGAAGGAAAGCACCTTCCTGCCCCTCAAGGAGGCGCTCGAGAACGAGATGAGCTTCTCGGCCAGCGTCTTCATGAGCGACGACGCCAAGGAGGGTATCGCCGCGTTCAAGGACAAGCGGCAGCCGGTGTGGAAGGGGCGCTGAGCGGGAAGTCGCTCTGACCTTGCGGCAGGCTCCGGATGCGCGTGGCCCCGACCTGTTCCCCCCGCCCGGGGCAGTGCGGTCCATCCTCGCCGCTGACAGCCCGAGTGGCCATCCCCGGACTCCAACATCCTGCCGAGTGCCAGTGGGATGATGTGCCCCATCGCGCAGGCGCTCACCGAAGCGCCGGCCGACGTCAACCGCCGAGCGGCCCTGTCACCCCGCCCGCGCGCGCGACCGTGAACGCCACGGCCTCGGTCATGCCCACCGGCTCGAGCGTGATCTCTGGATGTCGGCGCGCGAAATCCCGGAAGACCTCGTCGCAGAATCCCTGACCGACCACCTCACGCGGGTTCCCCGGCGCACGTCGCTTGGGCCGATCGCGGTGTCGGGTGCGAGATTGTCGACGATCCATGCCACGCCGATCCCGTCGTCTTCGATCGTGACGACGGTGGTTCGTGCCTCGAGCGTCACACCCACCCGGACGGCGGTGCCACGCGAGTGCCCGATGGCGTTGTTGAGCATCTCGGTGGCGGCGTAGCGCAAGCTCTGTGACTCGTCGGGTGCGGGCGTCGAATCCGGGCGATCTCCGTCGCGACCTGCTCCCACGCGCAATCCTCTTCCAGCCCGGCCAGCCGGAACCGGCGCCGTATGGGGCGAAGCCGATATCGCGCGGCCGGCCCTCGCCCGTGGCGCTCGAGGCCCCCCCGTCCACGAGGGCCCGCAGCAGCCGGTGGCTGGTAGCGGCCGAGACCCGGAGCGCGTGGGCCACGTCGTGGTTCGAAACCTCCCCCAGACGCCCGATCAGCCCCCGGATGCCTCACCTGACCCGGGCCTGCTGGCCGGCGACCGTCCCGGCGATGCGCTTCGCATCGCCAGCGCCGGATTGATCGGAAAGGGGTTCGCCGTTGCCGCTGCTCGCGGAGACGCAACTCGGCTTCAGCGGATAGGCCGCATGAACGTCGCTTCACCGCACTGACCGGTGGAGGCCAGCGGCACGCCGATCACGATCGAGGCCACGAGCGGCAGAATGTACCGCACGACCCGCGGGTCGCCGATCCTGGAAATTCCTTGACTTGATTCCCCGAGGGGCGATATCCGCTCGATCTCGACTTCGACTTTTCGGTTGGCGTGCATCTGGGAAGGACACACTGCCACAGAACGGAGACCAACATGGCGATTACACTCATCCGCAACAAATGTCATCAAGACCTTCCCGACCCGATCGCAATTGGCTTAGAGGGCATCTATCAGACGCTTCTTGTTGAATTGCAGAAAAGCTCTACCGCCCAGCAAATTGTCAAGTTTGTTGACGGAAACACCAAAGAAGTGGGTCTTCTGCTCATCGCGGACGGTTCGGACTCGAGCCACATTGTGAACTCTGAAACCTCTGCATTTAGCGGCGGTATCGCCGTCGTGAACATCAACAATCCGATGAGTATCGCGGGGTATACCCTTCCCCTCGGGATCAGTTTGATCCACGAGCTGGGGCACGCCAAGCAGTATATGGAGAAGCCCGACTGGTACAAAACTATGTTTGACAATATAGTCAAGCAGAAAAAGTGGGCTGGGGCCGGGAAATATGATAAGAAGAAGACCGCGTTTGCAGAAGATCACCCGGATGTTAAAGCGCTGATAATGCAATCAAAGGCTCCCAGGCCCCGTGGGCAGGCCTCTCCGGTTAGCGCGGGGCAAATCCAGGCTGCGAGGAAGGCGGCCGCTGAAGCCTTTGACTTTCGATACAATGGGGCGATGCAGGCCCTGGAGATGGACAACATCACAACACACGAGCACCCCGTCGTCAGGGAATTTGGCTTCCCCGAAGATTGCTGTCGCAAGAGTTATCCGTGATAGAGCGGCGCGGCGCGTCGCTACGCCGGGTCAAGGCGCCGCCGAAGGAAAGAAAATGGGCACAGCCTGGAGGGGCGCGGCCCTTTCGTGTTCTTTAGGCGCCCTGTCAGGTGCGTTGGGGTGGGGTGATGCCTCGACAGCCACCGCGTCGCGCCCGGAAGCTTCGTCCGCCACCCCTTGAACCGGGGCGTGGAACGCCTGCCCTCGTTCGAGAAGGACGCCAACTACAAGACGTGCTAGCTGCGCGCCGGGGTGGTGGGGGGGCGAAGCGTGGCAAACGCGATCGAGCGAACGTGACCCCCAAAGGGGTGGGGCCGTAATGGGAACTGGAACTGTGGATTCGACTGATATCGTGATCGCGGACATCTGCTATGGGAATCTAGAGCTCCATGAACGCCTGCTGAGAGATAGGATTCGGACGGAGGCCTATCGTCAAGCCATCGCCCAGACAGTGAAACCTGGAGACGTCGTGTTGGATATGGGTGCTGGGACAGGAATTCTCAGCATCTTCGCCGCACGAGCGGGTGCTCAACACGTATTCGCCGTCGAGCGCACGAGCATCGCAGATATCGCCAAGCAGCTAATCAACACCAACGGGCTGTCCGAACGGATCACGGTGATTGAGCTCGACATCCGTAATGTGATGCTCCCTGAGAGCGTGGACGTCATTGTTTCGGAGTGGATGGGATCGTATGCGATCGAAGAGAATCTCCTGCAGCCGCTCCTGGTCGCGCGCGATCGCTGGCTTAAGCCGCATGGCCGAATCGTGCCGAGTGGTGTCGCGATCTACCTAGCCCCCGTCTGGGATGAACGACTCGATGAGCGGATACAGTTCTGGCGTAGCCGCCCTTACGGTGTTGACCTCAGCCCTTGCGTTGACAGGGCTGTCAACGCGGTAATGGTGGAATTCGACGAGTCAGAATCGTGTCTGGCGGAACAAAGCTGTCGTGCTCGCCCGTGCCGCATCTGGGACATAGACGCTTACAACTTCCCCGAACAGCGCGCGAGAGAACCCTTTCAGGCATCCGTAAGCTTTGAAATTGAAGAGCCAAACCGAATAAATTGTTTCGCCGCATGGTTCACGGCCGACCTGACTCCAACTGTGGTCCTGACGAATGCTCCTGGCTCAGCGGCGACGCATTGGGGTGTCGCCCGGCTTCCGCTGACAAAGCGCATGAACGTGGATCGCGGGTCACGGGTACGTGTTGAGCTAACGTGTACGCCCGCGGGGCCGGGCTATGCGTATACCCACTGGGCGGTCCAAGTCGATTCAGGCGAATGGGAGCACCATTCCAATGACCCGGCTGCGTTCTCCTCCCAGTAAAGAACAATGGGGACGTTCTCGGCACCGCCCTGGCCTCTAGGGGCGTTGGCAGGAGCCGAATCGGCGCGATCCTGGCCAGGGGGGGGCGGCCCGGGAGGTGAAGGTCTTTTGCCGTCTCAGCGTCGCAAAGAAACACCTGGGGCAGGTGAGCCCAGGCAATGCTCCAAGAGCAGATAGGGAGCACGAAGGCCGCAAGACCCCGTACCGCGTGCTCGCGGTGAAGGGTCGGTTCGTCACCCAGCGGGCGACGACGCCGCGGCCACGGGTACAGGGACGGCGGAGTCGCGCGAGTCGCAGCAACGAGCGGTGGGCCATGGACGTCACCCACATCGACTGCGGGGCGAACGGCTGTGGTGTCCCCCTCGTTTCCGTACAGCTCAGGCCGCTACTTGCTCGCGATACTCCTTCGGTGTCCGGTAGCCCAGCGCCGAGTGCGGGCGGTCGGTGTCGTAGCGATCCAGCCACTCCGCCACCACCCGGAACGCGTGATCTCGGCTCTCGAAGCGATGCAACCACACGCACTCCTGCTTCAACGTCAGGAAGAAGCGCTCGATCATCCCGTTCTGCTGCGGCGTGTACGGGGTGATGTACTCTTGGGTCAGCCCGTAGCGCCGGGCCACTCTCACGAAGGCCTTCGCGCCGAACACAAGCCCGTTGTCGCTCCGCAGGACGAGGTCCGGGGTCGTCAGGTCGATCCGCCGGCTCCGCAGGGCCTCCTCAAGGGCGGCGGCGGCCACGTCCGCGATGCCGGAGCGCGCCAGCCGCCAGCCGACGATCGCGCGGTCATAGCAGTCGATGATCGCCGTCAGGTGGCACCAGCCGTCGCGGCCACAGAAGAGATGCGTGGTGTCGATCGCCCAGCGTTCGTTCGGCCGGCTCGCGCGGGAGACCCAGCCCTGGGCCCGCGGGCGATGGCCCTGCGGCCGCCGCTGACACTGCCACTGGTTCAGCTTGAGGATGCGGTGAATCTTCTTCTTGTTCACGGGCGCGTCCGCCGCGCGTCGGATGCGGGCGGTGATCATGCGCAGGCCAGCCGCCGGCTCCTCGTCGATGATCGCTCGGATCTTCGCCTCGAGCGCCCGGTCGACCACCGGCGGCGTCGGCACCGCATCCGCCGGCGGGCGGTAGTAGAAGGTCGACCGCGGCACGCCGAACCACCGGCAGAGCTGCGCGATCGACACGGGCTTCCCTTCTTCATGCATCAGGCCCTGCACCGTCAGAAGGCTTTCTCGGGTTTCCCGGTGAGGGCGTCCAGTTTTTTTCGGGCGTCGAGCTCCAGCACGAGTTCGCCGACCTTGGCGCGTAGCTCCCGCACCTCGCGGTCGTGGGTGGCCTGCTCGTCTTCCGCCCGCGCTTTCAACCCGCGCTCGCCCGCCTTCACGAACGTGTCCATCCAGGCCTCGACCTCCGACTGCTTGAGGTCGTGCTCACGGCACACGTCGACGAGCTTCGCGTTCCCCTTGATCAGCTCCAGGAGCAGCTCGACCTTCCGTCGCGCCGTCCACCGTTGAAAGTCCTTCTCCATTCCCTCTCCCTCTGGACTCGGACACTATGCCCTGTCCAGTCCCGGAGGGGGACGACCTCACGGCTGGGCACATTTGATCTTCCAGAGCCGGCGGTTCCGCGCCGCCTGCAAGGACTACCGGCTGCGCCAGGAGTCCATCACGCCGTACACGCCCGAGCAGAACAGCATGATCGAGCGCTTCTTCCGGAGCCTCGAGGAGGAGTGCGTCTGGCAGCACCGCTTCCCGAACCTCGGCGAGGCGCCGCGAGCGTGCGGCAGTGGCTCAGCTGGTACAACGCCGAGCGGCCGCACCAAGCGCTCGGCTACTTCAGCCCGCGTCAGTATCGGGCGCGATAACTTCAACGTGTGGCTTGACCAAGGGGGAGCACTCCAGGCCGGCCATCGGTCGGCTCGGAGGAGACGCAGATGTCGAGCGGCCAGTCGATCAGAGAACGAACCGGCGAGATGCTCTGACCGCATCGAGGCACGGCAGACTGCGATCGAGGCGATGGCCCGCTGCTCCGCGGCGGGGCGTTCGAGACCGGCGACTGATTCGCTGGAGCCGGCTTGTGTGAGTGTCCCCGACCGGATTCGAACCGGTGTTCTCGGCGTGAAAGGCCGACGTCCTAGGCCGGACTAGACGACGGGGACGCGCGCCCGCGACGGGTGCACCGGCGAGATAGCCCCGCCTTCCCCGCCAGTCAAACCCCGGCGGACCCGCGGCACGGCGGGGGAGGGGGTGCGCCGGCTTGCACCGCAATGAGAGCTGGTGTTCAACTCCCGCCGCCGTGGAGATCCGGTTCACCGACGAAGAGGAGGCGTTCCGCGCCGAGGCACGGGCGTGGCTCGAGGCCAACGTGCCGCGCGGCCCGCGGCCGGAAATCGCCGACCTCCGCGGGCGTCGCGCCTACGACATGGCCTGGCAGCGCACCATGTTCGACGCCGGCTGGGCGGGGATCAACTGGCCGAAGGAGTTCGGCGGCCGTGGCGCCAGCCTGATGGAGCAGGTGATCTGGTACGAGGAGTACGCCCGCGTCGGCGCGCCGGAAGTGAACACCGGTTTCGTCGGGCTGAAGCACGCGGGCCCCACGCTGATCGCGTGCGGCAGCGCGGCGCAGAAGGCCTACCACCTCCCGCGCATCCTGCGCGGCGACGTGGTGTGGTGCCAGGGCTTCTCCGAGCCGAACGCGGGCTCCGACCTGGCCGCGCTCCAGACCCGCGCGGACATCGAGGGCGACCACCTGGTGGTGAACGGCCAGAAGATCTGGACCAGCTTCGGCCACATCGCCGAATTCCAGGAGCTGCTGGTGCGCACCGATCCGGCGGCGCCGAAACACAAGGGCATCACCTGGGTGATCTGTTCGATGGACACGCCGGGTCTCGACATCCGCCCCATCAAGACGCTGGCCGGCAACAGCGACTTCTGCGAGGTCTTCTACGACAACGTCCGCATCCCGCTCGCCAACGTGGTCGGCGCTCTGAACGACGGCTGGCGGGTCGCGATGGCCACGCTCAGCTTCGAGCGCGGCACGGCCTTCATGTCGGAGCAGGTCCGGCAGGCCCGCCGTCTCGACGAGCTGATCGCCGCGGCGCGCAGCGTGCCCGGCCCGGGCGGCCGGGGCCGCGCGGTGGACGACGACGAGATCGGGCGGCGCCTGGCGCTCGCCGCCGCCGAGGTCGAGGCGATGCGCGCGATGACCTACCGGAGCCTGAGCGTGGCGGCCCGCACCGGGATGCCCGGCGCCGAGGCGTCGATGATCCGGCTCTTCTTCTCGGAGCTGGTGCAGCGCATCGACACGCTCGCGCTCGACATCGTCGGCCCCGAGGGCCTCGGGGGCTTCGACGCGGCCGGCGCGCCCACCGGGCCGTGGGGCGAGCGCTACCTCACCGGCCTGTCGCAGACCATCGGCGGTGGCACCAAAGAGATCCAACGGAACATCATCGGCGAGCGCGTGCTCGGCCTGCCGCGGTGAGGGGCCGGCGATGGACCTGACGCTCGGACCCGAGCAGGAAGCCGTCCGCGACGCCATCCGCGGCGTGCTCGCCGATCGCCAGCCCTCGGCCCGCGTGCGGCAGGTGATGACGGCGGAGCCGCCGGTCGACGACGCGCTCTGGGGCGAGGCGGCCGGCCTCGGCTGGTTCGGCCTGGCGCTGCCGGACGCGGCGGGCGGTGCGGGGTACGGGCTCGCGGAGGCGATGCTGCTGTTCCAGGAGCTCGGTCGCGCCGTCGCCCCGGGGCCCTGGCTCGGCACCGTGCTGGCGGCGAGGGCGCTGGCGGCGGCGCCTGTGGCGCGCGCGCTGCTCGACGACGTGGTGGCTGGGCGCCGTCGCGCGGCCGTGGTCGACGACCCGGAGGGCGCGCTCGGCGACGGCGAGTCCCTCTCCGGCGAGGCGCCGCTGGTGCTCGACGCGAGCTGCGCCGACGTGCTGCTGGTGATCGGCGGGTCGCGCGTCCGATTGGTGGACGTGGCGGACGGCGGCGTGCGTGTTGCCGCCACGCCCTGCATGGACCCCACTCGGCGCATCGCGCGCGTGGCGTTCGCCGGCGCGTGCGGCGTCGCGCTCGACGCGGACGCCCGTCGTATCCGGCTCGAGGGCGCCACGCTGGCCGCGGCCGAGGCGCTCGGCGTCGCGGAGCGTACCGTCGAGATGTCCGTCGAGTACGCCAAGGTCCGCCAGCAGTTCGGTAAGCCCATCGGCAGCTTCCAGGCCATCAAGCACCGCTGCGCGGACATGGCGGTCCGCGCCGAGGTGGCGCGCTCGAGCGTGACGTACGCGGCGGTCGCGCTCGAGGAGGGCGTCGCAGGCGTCGAGCGACACGTCGCGATGGCGAAGGTGCTGGCCACCGGCGCGGCGATCACCAACGCGACGGAGAACGTCCAGAACCACGGCGGCATGGGCTACACCTGGGAGTCGGACGCGCATCTCCATCTCAAGCGCGCGCGGCTCCTCGAGCACTGCTTCGGCACCCGGACGGCGCATCTGGACGCCCTCGTCGCGCCGTGGCGCGCGACCACCTGACGGCGTCGTCGCCCGGCGTGGGCCGCTTCCCGGCGCTGGGCCACCCCGACTTCCGGCGCTACGTCCTCGGCCAGAGCGTCTCGCTCGTCGGCTTCTGGATGCAGGTGGTCGCGCAGGGCTGGTTGGTCTACCGGCTCTCGGGGTCCGAGCTGGCGCTGGGCGCCGTGTCGTTCGCCGGGTATGCGCCGGTGCTCGTGTTCGCGCCCCTCGCGGGCGCCCTGGCCGACCGCGTGGACAAGTGGCGGCTCATCGTGTGCACGCAGGCCCTCGCCCTCGTGCTGGCGATCGCGCTCGGCGTGCTGGTCGCGCGCGAGCTGGTGACCGTCCCGCTGGTGGCCGCTCTCGCCTGCGCGCTCGGCACGGTGGGGGCGTTCGACCTGCCGACCCGCCAGGCGTTCCTCGTCGAGATGGTGGGGCCCGAGGACCTTCCCGGCGCCATCGCGATGAACGCGTCGATCTTCAACACCGCGCGCGTGGTGGGTCCGGCGATCGCCGGCGTGTTGGTCGCGACGGTGGGCGAGGCGGCGTGCTTCTTCCTGAACGCCGCCAGCTATCTCGCCGTGCTCTGGGCGCTGGCGGGGATGCGGCTCGCGGGACGGCGCCACGGCGTTGCCCGTCCCGCAGGGCGGGACGTTCGGTCGGGGCTGCGCTACGTCCGCACGCAGCCGGCCCAGGCGGCGTTGCTCCTGGCGCTCGGGCTCGTGTCCGCGCTCGGGCTGCAGGCGAACGTGCTCATGCCGTCGCTCGCGCAGCGCACCTTCGGGCGCGGGCCGACCGGCTACGGCCTACTGCTCACGGCGTACGGCGTGGGCGCGGTCGTGTCCGCACTGCGCCTGGCATCGCGGCGCTGGACGGTTGCCGAGCATCGCCGGACGCTGGGGCAAGGGCTGCTCCTGTTCGGCGCGGGGCTCCTCGGCGTCGCCGCGAGCCCGTCGTATCCCGTGGCCGTGGCGGCGCAGGTGGTGGCGGGGCTCGGCATGCTCCGCTTCACCGCCACCACCAACACGCTGATCCAGCTGCTGGTGGACGATGCGTTCCGTGGGCGGGTGATGGGCCTGCACACGGTGATGTTCATGGGCATGGCCCCGGTCGGCAGCCTCGTGTTGGGCGCCATCGCCCAGCCTTTGGGGCCGCAGACGGCGTTGCTGGTCGCTGCGGCCGCCCCGCTGCTGGCCTGGGTCTTCCTGGCGCGGCGACTGGGCGCGGGGTCGTTGACGTGACGTGCGCTGTCGCAGACAACGCCGGGATGGCGACATTCATGCGCGAGTACGAAGCCCAGGCCTACGCCTTGCTGCGCATCGTGGCGGGGTTCCTGTTCCTCTGGCACGGCCTCCAGAAGCTCTTCGGCTTCCCGGGCGAAGCCCCCGAGATGCCCGCCTTCGTGCGGTTCATCGCCGGGCCCATCGAGCTGGTTGGCGGCCTGCTCGTGATGGTCGGCCTGCAGACCCGCTGGGCGGCGTTTCTCTGCAGCGGGCTCATGGCCGCCGGCTACTGGATGGCGCACGGCACGCAGCATCCCCTGCCGCTCCTGAACCGCGGCGAGCTGGCGGCGCTGTACTGCTTCGTGTTCCTGTTCATCGCTGCGCGGGGGCCCGGCATCTGGAGCGTGGACGGCCCCCGAAGCCGGTGACGGTCAGCCCCGGTCGAGCCAAGCGAGGATGGCGGTCCGATCCGCGTCCAGTCCGGGCGGCGGCCGGCGCACCGGTGGGTCGGGAATCTCGGGCATCTTGATCGGGTTGCCGGAGACGACGAGGCGCCCGATGGCCGGGTCGTCGATACCGACCACCATGTGGCGGGCGACCGCCTGCGGCGATCGCACGGCCTCGCCGACGGTATGGACCGGCGCGCACGGAACCCCGGCGGCCTCGAGTCGCTCGAGCCAGTCCGTCGCCGGCCGAGTGGCGAAGACGCGGCCGAGCCGGTCGGCCAGCGCATCGACCTGACGGCGCCGGCCGTCGGCAGAGCGGAACCGCGGGTCGCGGGCCAGCGCGGGTTCCCCGATGACGTCGCAGAGGGTGGCGAACTGGGCATCATGACCCGCGCACACGACCACCAGCCGATCGTCGGCGGCGGGAAACGCCTGGAACGGGGCGATGCTCGGATGCCGCGTCCCGAGGCGCCGGGGCTCCTCGCCCGCCACGAGGTGCGTCGTGAGCGCGTTCTCGAGGATGGCGAGCTGGCAGTCGAGCATGGCCACGTCGATGAATGTGCCGGGTCCGTCGACGCCGCGGCGGACGAGGGCGGACGCGATGCCGGCGGCGGTGAACAGCCCCGCGGCGATGTCGCCGATGGAAATGCCGACGCGGGCCGGGGGTCCGTCGGGATAGCCGGTGAGGCTCATGATGCCGCCCATCGCCTGCGCCACCATGTCGAAGGCCGGCCGGTCGCGCAGCGGCCCGGTCCATCCGAATCCGGAGATGGCTGCGTAGACCAGCCGCGGCCAGCGCGCGTGCACCGCCTCCCAGCCGTACCCCAGGCGATCGAGGACGCCGGGGCGGTAATTCTCCACCAGCACGTCCGCGACATCGAGCAGGCGCTCGAACACCACGCGGTGCTCGGGGCGGCGCAAGTCGAGCGCGATGGACTCCTTGCCGTGGTTGAGGGCGGCGAAGTAGAGGCTGGTCCCGCCCGCGAACGGACCAATGGCGCGGGCGTCGTCGCCGCGGGGCGGGCGCTCGACCTTGATGACGCGCGCGCCCAGCTGCGAGAGCACCAGCGTGCAGTAGGGCCCGGCGAGCACCCGGGTGAGATCCACCACCACCAGGCCGGCGAGCGGGCGGGTGTCGGCGGTCACGCGATGCGCCTCGGGACTGCGCGCCCCATCGGGGCTAGGATGTCGCCGGCATGGCGCGCGAGGATCGTGAGCATTGGGATGCGACCTATCGGCGGCAGATGACCAGCGATCCGACGGCCTCGCCGTTCCTGGTGGCGTCCGTGGGGCGGCTGCCGGTGGGCCGCACGCTGGACGTTGCGGGCGGCATCGGCCGCAACGCGCGGTTCCTGGTCGCGTGCGGGCACCGCGTGGTGGTCGCGGACGTGTCGGGCGTCGCCCTGGCGCGGTTGCGCACCGTCGCGCCCGAGGTCGGCTGCGTTCAGATGGACCTCGACGCGCCGGCGATCCGGTCCGGATCGTGCGATGCCGTCGTGGTGGTCAGCTTCCTCGACCGCCGGCTGCTCGATGTCGCGGTCGACTGGCTCCGGCCCGGAGGCGTGCTGCTCTGGGACACGTTCTTGCGCGAGCAGGCCGCCATTGGCCGTCCCCGCAACCCGGACTGGCTGCTCGAGCGTGGCGAGTTGCGTGCGCGGTTCGCCGATCGCTGCGAGGTGTTGGCCGAGCGCGAGGGCCGGGTGGAGGAGGCCGGGAGCCCAGCCTACCGGTCGGGCATCGTGGCCCGCCGCCGCGGCTGACGAGCAGGGGCGGTTCAGGCGTACCACCACGCCCATAGGATCAGCACCAGCTGGAAGGGCAGGCGGACCCAATTCCAGATGCCCAGGCCCTCGGTTGCGCCGAAGAGCGGCACGTCGTGCACCGCCACGTGCAGGTTGGCCGGGAACACGGCGACGAGCAGCAGCACGATGCCCCAGGCGGCGACCCGACGGGTGCCCGGCAGCAGCACCAGCACGCCGAGCAGCACTTCCGCCGCGCCCGACAACAGGATCAGCGCGCGGTGGGCCGGCAACCAGGGAGGCATGAGGGGCAGGTAGGCGTCGGTGGCGCTGAAATGGAGGACGCCCGCCAGGATGTAGAAGCCTGCCATGAGCCATAGCAGCGCCCGCTTGGTGGCGCTCACGATCGCATCCCGCGCACGAGGAGCGCCCAGACGGCAACGGCATACAGGGCGTATTTGACCACGTAGTACAGCGTGCGGTTCCTCTTCTTGGCGCGGCGGGAGAACTTCCGGATCTGGTAGGCGACTCCCGACACTCGATTCACCAGCCCGAGTCGCTCGTCGGGCGCATTACGGCTCGAGGTGACGCGCAGGACGTGGTGCGCCAGGAAGCGGTTCAGGCCGCGCATGACCGGTGTGCGGAGGGGGCGTTCGACGTCGCAGAACAAGATGAGGCGGGGCTGATCGGTGCGATTGTCCGCGCGATGGATGTAGGTCTCGTCGAAGACGACGTCGTCACCGTCGCGCCACGCGTAGGGCTCGCCGTCGACCAGGATGCGACACGCGTCGGAATTCGGGGTGATCAGGCCCAGGTGGTAGCGCAGGGATCCGGCGTAGGGGTCCCGGTGCTCGGCCAGCTTGCCCCCCGGCGGTAGCAGCGCGAAGAGTGCGGCGTGCACGCTCGGAATCGACCGGAGCAAGGCGACGGTGCCGGGGCAGAGCGTTTGCGCGGACGGCAGGAAGTCGTCGTACCACTTGAGATAGAAGCGCTTCCAGCCGCGTTCGAAGAAGGTGTTGAAGGCGACGTCGCGATGTCCCTCCGACGGCCGGACCTGCTCGGCGTCGAGCAGCGCCTGCGCCTCGTCGCGGATCTCGCGCCAGTGTTCCCGGAGCGGTGCCAGCTCGGGGAAGCTCCGCGGATCGAGTAGGGGCGTTCGCGGCACCGCCGACGCTGCGTACATGAGCACGTTGAGGGGCGCGAAGATCGACGAGTGGTCGGTCAGCTGGCGGTTGAAGCCATGCCGCACCCGCCCGCGGAAGTGGACGTAGAGTGCGCACGCCGCCCAGGCGTAGACCAGCAGAAACCGCGGCGCTACGAGCTCACCCACCATCCCTCGAAGCCTCCGGGGCGCGCGTCCACGCGGGATCGCCCCCCTTGAACGGCCTTTGGGTACGCGCCTTCGACCGGGGAATCAAGCGCCCGGGATGCGGTGCGCCCTTTTTTCGTCGCCGGCGATCGGGTACTGCAGAACTGACCGGTCAGTTCTGGAACTCATGCCGCAAGACGACAAACGCGCGCGTATCCTCGCCGCCGCCACCGCGGTCTTCGCCGACCGCGACTTCCATCGCGTCCAGATGAGCGAGGTGGCGAGCCGTGCGGGCGTCGGTAAGGGGACGGTGTACCTGTATTTCCCCACCAAAGACGACCTCCAGCGGGCGGCCTTGCAGGGGAGCCTGGAGCGGTTGGCGGCGGACGTCGAGGCCGCTGCCGCCTCCCCGGGGCCGGTCGACACGACGCTGGAGGCGATCGTCCTCTGTATCCTGCGATTCTTTTGGCGCCGGCAGCATCTGCTCACCCTCGTCCAGCGGCATGAGCAGCGGCGTGGGCGGCGCGCGGGACCGCGCGGACATCGCGTGCTGATCGCGGTGGAAGGAGTGCTCGCACGGCATCGACTGACGGGAGGACACGGCGCGGGGCACCTGGCGGCGGCATTCCTCCTCGGCTTGGCCCGGGCCGCCATCCTGGAGCACGCCGGAAGCGACCGTCCGGAGGACACCGCACGCTGGATCGTGCAGCTCTACCTGCACGGGCTTGCGCCGCGGCAGCGCGCGTCGCGGCGGTGTCGGGGGGCGGCGGCGTGACCGGCGGCCGCGGCCGGGCCGCCGGTATCCTGGCCTTGGCGCTCGTGCCGTGGGCATGCGGCACGTCGTCGGAGGCGGATCACCGGGCGCCGGGGGCGAGGGTCGCCCAGGCAGAAGCGCCGCCCTCCGACGCCGTGGTGGTGACGGTCGCGCCGGCGGCGGTCCGCGCGGTGGAGCGGACGGTGTCGGTCGTCGGCACCCTCGAGGCCAATCAGCAGGCGGAGCTTGCGAGCGAAACCGAGGGACAGGTGATGGCGGTGCGGGCGGACCTGGGCGACCGCGTGACGAGGGACCAGGTTCTGCTGGAGGTTCGCAGCGACGTGATCGCGGCCCAGCTCCAGGAAGCCGAGGCGAGTCTCGAGAAGGCGGTCGCCGACGAGGCGCGCGCGGCGCCGCTCCGCGCGCAGGGCATCATCGCCGACCAGGAGTACGAGAAGGTACGGACCGAGCAGCGGGTCGCCCGGGCCCGCCGCGATCGGCTGCGCATCGAGCGCGAGCGGGCATCCGTGCGCGCCCCCTTCGACGGCTCGGTGTCGGCACGGCTGACCGACGTGGGCGACTACGTCCGTCCGGGGACCGTGGTGTTTCGCCTGGTGCAGGACGACCCGCTCAAGTTTCGTGGGGAAGTCCCGGAGCGCGACGTACCGACCTTGAAGGCCGGCCAGGAGATCCGTGTCACCGTCGACCCGTATCCAGGGGAGTCGTTCGCCGGCGCCGTCGCCCGAGTGGGCGTGGCCTCGGATCCGGCAGCCCGGTCGCTGGCGTTCGAAGCGGCGGTCCGGAACGAGGATCACCGGCTTCGTCCCGGCTTCTTCGGGCATGGGGAGGTGGTCGTGCGGCGGGAGGCGCGGGCGGTCGCCGTTCCGCGCAACGGGATCACCACCTTCGCGGGGGTCACCAAGGTGTTCGTCGTGGAGGACGGGATCGCCCGCGAGCGGGAGGTGGTCCTGGGCGTCGATCTCGGAGACGGCTGGGTCGAAGTGACGCAGGGCGTGTCGCGCGGCATGCCGGTGGTGACTAGCGGGCTGTCGCGTCTCGCGGACGGCACGCCGGTCGTCGTGCGTGAGGACACGACGCCGGACGCCTGAGCAGTCATGCGCATCGCCGATCTCTTCATCCGCCGCCCGGTGTTCGCCACCATGCTGGTGGCGGCGGCCGTGGTGCTCGGGCTCTTCTCCTACCGGACGCTCGGGGTGGACCTCTTCCCGAACGTCGATTTCCCGATCGTCACCGTGACCACCACCCTGAAGGGAGCCGGGGTCGAGGAGACGGAGACGGGCGTCACCAAGGTGCTCGAAGAGGCCATCAACACCATCGAGGGCATCGAGGAGTTGCGCAGCACGACGCGCGAAGGCGTCTCCGTCATCGTCGTCAGTTTCGTCCTGGAGAAATCGCGTGAGGTGGCGGCGCAGGACGTCCGCGACAAGGTGGCCTCGGTGCTGGCGCAGCTCCCGACCGGCACGGACTCGCCGGTGATAGACAAGTTCGACGTCGACGCCGTTCCCGTCATGACCATCGCCGTGTCGGGTCGCCGGAGCCTGCGGGAGGTGACGGAGCTCGCGCGGCGACAGGTCAAGGAGGTGATCGAAACGCTTCCGGGCGTGGGGCAGGTAATCCTGCTGGGCGGGCAGGAGCGGGCCATCAACATTTTCGTCGACCCCGACCGCCTGACGGCCCAAGGTCTCTCGGTCGGCCAGGTGCGCGAGGCCATCGCACGCCAGAACGTGGAGTTGCCCGGCGGACGGCTCGACCAGACCCGGCGTGAGTTGTCGGTTCGCACCATGGGGCGGCTCGAAACGGTCCGGGACTTCAACGATCTGATCGTCGCCCACGTTGGCGAACGTCCCCTGCACGTTCGGGACCTGGGGTATGCCGAGGACGGGATCGTCGAGTCGCGCAGCCTCACGCGGCTGAACGGCGAGCACGCCGTACAGCTCGTCGTGCGCAAGCAGTCGGGCACCAACACGGTGCAGGTGATCGCCGGGGTCAAGACGCAGCTGGCGAAGTTGCGCACGATCCTGCCACCCGACATCGAGCTGCAGGCGGTGCGGGATCAATCGCGCTTCATCACCAGCTCGATCGACACCGTCCGGGAGCATCTGTGGCTGGGCGGTCTCCTGGTCGCCTTCACGGTGCTGCTGTTCATGCGCGACTGGCGGAGCACCATCGTGGCCGGCCTGGCGATTCCCACCTCGATCATCGCCACCTTCACCCTGATGCGGGCGTTCGGCTTCACGCTGAACAACCTGACGATGCTCGCGCTCGTGCTGGCCGTCGGGATCGTGATCGACGACGCCGTGGTGGTGCTCGAGAACATCTTCCGGCGCATCCAGGACGAGGGCGAGGATCCCGATGACGGCGGCGTCGCGGGGCACGGCGGAGATCGCCCTGGCGGTGACGGCCACCACGCTGTCGCTGGTGATCATCTTTCTGCCGGTGGCGTTCATGGAGGGGCGGGTCGGCCGGTTCTTCCACAGCTTCGGGATCACCACGGCCGCGGCGATCATGGTGTCCCTCTTCGTCTCCTTCACTCTCACGCCGGCCTTGAGCGCGCGCATGCTGCGGCGGCGGTCGCATGGGGCGCACGGGGGCCGCCTGTATCGGGTGTTGGAACGTGCCTACGACGCCCTGCTCCGGTGGTCGCTGCGGCATCGGTGGGCGATCGTGCTCATCGCGGCGGGGTTGGTCGGGTCCGCGGTCCCGCTCTTCGGCATGGTGGGCAAGACGTTCCTCGCCGTCGATGACCAGAGCGAGTTCGAGATATCCATCCGCAGCGCCGGGCGGGTTCACGCTGGGTGAGACCTCGCGGGTGATGGCGGACATCGAGCAACGGGTGCGCGCCTTACGCGGGGTCCGCAACGTGCTCGGCACGATCGGCGACCAGAGCGGCCGTGTCCGGGCTGGCGAGGGCGACGTCACCTCGGGGTCGATCTACGTGCAGATGGTCGATCTGGGCGACCGCGACTTCTCGCAGTTCGACGGTCATGGACGAGGCCAGGCGCATCCTGCGGGACTATCCCGACCTGCGGACGAGCGTGCAGGGCATCAACCCGTTGGCGAGCGGCGGTGCGCGGATCGCGGACGTCGAGCTCAACCTGCGCGGCCCCGACCTGGAGCGACTCCAGGAGTATGCGGGTCGGCTGATGGCGGGAATGCGGGAGATGCCCGGCCTGGTCGACGTCGACACCACACTCGCCGTCCGGACGCCCGAGCTGCGGCTCGCCATCGACCGGGAGAAGGCGTCCGACCTGGGCCTCAACGTGCAGGATGTGGCGTCCACCGTGCAGACGTTCATCGCGGGATTGCCGGTGTCGAAGTTCAAGGAGGACGATCAGCAGTACGACATCTGGTTGCGCGCCGAACCGGGCCGACGGCGCACCCCGCAGGACATCGCGGACCTGACGGTGCCGTCGCGCACGGGGCAATTGGTCCGGCTCGGCAACGTCGTGCGCCTCCAGGAATCCATTGGGCCGGCGCAGATCGACCGCCTCGACCGGCAGCGCTCCGTCACCATCGTGGCCAACCTGCGAGAGGGGGTGCCGCTCGGGGACGCCATGGCGCACACCGAACGGGTGGCGGCCGGCCTCGACATGCCGGCGCTCTACGACATCCAGTGGGGCGGACGGGCGAAGGGGCTGCGGGAGACCAATGCCAACTTCGCGCTCGCCTTCGCGCTCAGCTTTCTCTTCATGTACATGGTGCTGGCGGCCCAGTTCGAGAGCTTCCTGCATCCGGTCACCATCCTGCTGGCGCTGCCGCTCGTGGTCCCCTTCGCCCTGCTCTCGCTGATCGTCCTCGGCGAGCCGCTCAACATCTACAGCACGCTCGGCCTCTTCATGCTCCTCGGCGTGGTGAAGAAGAACGGCATCCTCCAGGTCGACTACACCAATACGCTGCGCAGCCGCGGCATGGACCGCGATGCCGCGATCATCGAGGCGAACCGCGTGCGGCTCCGACCGATCCTGATGACCACGGTGATGCTGGTGCTCGGCATGATCCCGCTCGCACTCGGGCAGGGACCGGGCGCGGGCTCGCGCAGCTCGATCGCGAAGGTGATCGTCGGCGGTCAGGTGCTGTCGCTGGTCATCACGCTGCTGATCACGCCGGTCGCCTACTCGCTGTTCGACGACCTCGGGCGCGTCGGGGTCCTGCGACGACTCCACGGCTGGGTCCGCCGCCTGCTCCCGGGCTCGATGCGGCCCGCGCGCCGCGTCTGAGCGCTTGCGCTACTGGATACCCGGCGCGGGCTGGAGCGCCAGCGGATCCACGCCGAGGCCACGGATTGCGCGCTCCCACATCTCGTCGGCAGGGGTGCCGAACACGAGATCCGGATCGGGGGGCGCGGTCGAGCCATGCCGAGGCGGCCAACTCCTGGTCGAGCTGTCCGGGGCCCCACCCGGCATAGCCGAGCAGCAGGCGGCAGCGCCGGCCCGGCATGTCGACCGGATCGGCCTCGAGGAGCGGTCGGAGGACATCCATGGAGGACGTGAGGTAGAAGCCGTCGCCCACGCGCTGGCTCTGGTCGACCGCGGGGTCGTCGCCGAGCAGGAGGAAACCGCGGGTCGTCTCGACTGGGCCGCCGCTCCAGAGGCGCAACCCGCTGTCGCGCAGCGGCGGCGGGTCGAGCGCCACGGCGTTTGCCGCGTGGATGTCGGTCGGACGGTTGACGACGAAGCCGAGCGCCCCGTCCGGCCCGTGCTCACAGAGCAGGACGACGGTGCGATTGAAATTGGGGTCGCGTAGCTGCGGCATCGCGAGCAGCAACGACGGACTCAGGGTGCCGTCTCCCATGGCGGATGACTTCACCGCGGCGTGCGGGTTTGTCAACCCGTCGGGACGCGGTGGTCGAGTGGGCGGGCGCCGCCGCCAAGCGCGGGAGCGGCGGCGAGGGCGGCGTGCACGAAACGGCGCGCGCGCGCGACCGCCTCCGGGAGGTCGAGTCCGAGGGCGAGGCCGGCGGCGATGGCGGCCGACAACGTGCAACCCGTCCCGTGGGTGCGGGGCAGCGTGATCCGTTGGCCGTCGAAGCGTCGCACGGCGCCGCCGGCGAGAAGGACATCCACCGGCGGGCCGGCGAGATGGCCGCCCTTCACTAGGACGGCGCGCGCACCGGCGGCCAGCAGGGTCTCCGCCGCTCCGATCATGTCGCCGACGTCGCGCACCGCGCGGCCCGTGAGGGCGCCCGCCTCGGCGAGGTTCGGGGTCACCACCGCGGCGAACGGCAGCAGCGCCGCCAGGGCGGCGGCCGTGCCGTCCGCGCCGAGCAAGTCACCGCTGCCGGCGACGAGGACGGGGTCGAGGACGAGGGCGGGGAGGGGCGCGCGCGCGAGGCGCGTGGCGAGGGCGGCGGCCGTCCCCGGGGTCGGAAGCAGGCCAACCTTGGCGGCCGCGATGGGAAGGTCGTCGGCGACGGCGTCGAGTTGCGCGATCGTGAGCGCGGGATCGATGGCATGCACGGCGCGCACCCCGCGGGTATTCTGCACCGTGAGCGCCGTGATGACGGCGGCGCCGTAGACGCCGAATGCCTGGAAGGTCTTCAGGTCGGCTTGGATCCCCGCCCCGCCGCTCGGGTCGGAACCGGCGATGGTCAGCACGACGGGGAAGGGTGGCCGGGAGGCGGTACCTGCGCTAGCGTCGGTCACCATGCAGCTCGAGGTGTATCAGACCGACGGCGAAGTCTACGAGGCGGCCGCCGCGTGCGTGGCGGCCGCGCTGGTATCGGCGGCCGCGGCTGGCCGGGCGAGCCTGGCCGTGCCTGGGGGCCGAGCCGGGCGGGCGATGCTGGTAGCGCTCGCGGCACGCGCGGATGTGCCATGGGACCGCGTGGAGGTGTTCTTCACGGACGAGATCTGTCCGCCGGCGGCCGAGAGTCACCGCAGTCTGCACGTTGCGCAGGAGACCCTGCTTTCGCCGCGTGGGATTCCGGCGGGACGGGTGCACGCGATCGACGTCGACGGCGGGTCCCCAGCGGCGGCGGCCGCCGCCTACGAGGTCGAGTTGGTCCGGCTGCTCGGCGCGCCGCCGGTGCTCGACGTGGTCCTGGTCGAGTTGGGTGGGGCCGGTGAGGTGGCCGGCATCGTTCCGGAGAGCGAGGCGGCGACCGCCGCAGGCGCCGCAACGGTGACGCCGGCCGCGCTGGCCGGCGGCGAGCCGCGAGCCGATCGTGTCACGCTGACCGCCGGCGTGCTGGCGGCCGCGCGGCAGGTGGTGATGACCGTGACCGGCGCCGGCAAGGGTGCCCTCCTGGCCGCCACGCTGCGCGAGCCTCAGGACCCCCGCCGTCGACCGGCCCAGGCCATCCTCCCGTCGCCGCGGGTCGCGTGGTTCGTGGACCGTGCCGCGGCCGAGCCGCTGCTGCAGGGCGCGCGGCCAGCGGATCAGTAACGCCGGCGCCAGAGGACGTCGACGGCGCTATTGCCCTGGGTCGACGTGGACATCTTCACGCTGAGCCGCGGGGTGATCGCATACTCGACGCCGACCAGCTGCCCGGCCCGGCCGGTCAGATCCTGCGCCAGGGTGACGAACACGTCCCGCGTGATGTAACGCCCCGCGCTCACGGTTTGATCGCTCAGCTCGAAGGTGTCGAGATTGAGCGCCTCCATGACCGACTCGCGCAGCTCGGGCGCGACATAGCCGGATGCGAGGGAGAGTGCCTGTCGTTGCAGGTCGACACCTTGTTCGGCGCCCAGCTCGCGGGCGGGGCGGCCGAACACGAGCAGCGCCAGAATGTCGGCCTGCGCGAGCGCGGGTTGCGACGACAGGGCGAGCGCGGGCTGCGTCGCCCGACCCGTGATCCGGACGGTGACCTCGTAATCGCGGGTGCGATGCAGCGCCCTGATGTCCAGCTGGGGATCCGGGGGACTCTCGCCGCCGAAGGTGATCCGGCTGTCCTCGACGGCGAACCGGCGACCCTGGAAGGCGTACCAGCCGCGCACCAGCCGGATCTCGCCGAGCACGTACAGCGGATTGTACGCGGCCTTGGCGAGGTGCAGGTCGCCGCGCAGCTCGACGTCGGCGTCCGCGCGCCGGAGCCACGCGTCACGCGTGATCCCCACCCGGACGTCGAGGGACAGCGCGTCGGCGAGGGGGATGGGGGGGGCGCCCTCGGTGGCCGGCGCGTCGGGCAGGCCGACGACCGTGATGGTCGGGTCGGGCTCGAGCCGTACCGCGGATTCCTGTTCGAGCAACGCGGGGCGGACGAGGAGCCGGGTCAGGGTCAACGCGCCGCGGATGACGGGATACGCGAGCGCACCCTCGACGGTGAGCGTTCCGTCGGTGGCGGCCTCGTAGGCCGGCCGGGAGATCGCGAGGAAGTCCCGGAACGCGAGCTGCACGGCGAACGGCGTCGTGCGCGAGGCCGCGAGCGCCATCGTGCCCCTGCCTTCGAGCGTGCCGTTGCCGCCACGCGCCGCGAGCGTTTCGAGGACCAGCCGGTCGCCGCGGGCGACGGCGCGCAGCTCGATGCCTTCCCACGTGACACCGGTGGCGGCCAGCGCGAGCTGGCCACCGGCCACGCGCACCACGCCATCGGCGCGTACGTCGGGCCAGGGTCCGGTCACGCGCAGCGTGGCCGTGAGCCGCCCCGCGCTGCGCCGAACGGCGTCGGGGGCGAGGAGGCGGAGCATGCGGAGGTCGAGGCCGTCGGTCTCGAGCGCCAGCTCGAGTGGCCGGCTCCCGCCGACGCCCTGCGGGCCGTCCCAGGCGAGGTCGATGGGCAGGATCGCGGCGAGGTCCAGCGAGCCCGCGTCGGCTTGCGCGATGGTGCCCCGCGCGCGCAGCGTGCGCTCGCTGTAGTCGCCCGTTACGCGGAGTGTCGCGGCCGGCGAGCCCGCCACCGCCAGGCCATCGGCGCGGGCGCCGATCGCGAGTCGGGGCGCGGCCGCCGTCCCGGTGAGTCGGATGGTGCCGCCGCTGCGGCCGCTGCAGGCGAGGCCGCGGAGCCGGCAGGCCGCAGCGAGATCGAGGGACTCCCACGCCAGGGCGGCGTCGGCCGGGCCGGTTCGTCCGGCGCGCCCGGCGGCACGGAGGCGCTGGCTGCCTGCCACGAGGACGAGTCCCTCGGTGGCGACCGTCCCGTCGGGTGTCAGGGCGACGCGTGCGGGCGATTCCAGCCGCCACGCCGGTTGGTCGCGCGGCGCGAAGGCCAGCTCCGCGAGTTGCGCCTCGAGCGCGCCCGACGCGGGCTGACGCGTCACGGTGCCGCGGGTGACGAGCCGGGCGCCGTCCGCGCTCCGGCCCTGCAGGGTCACGGCGGCGACGTCCGCGCCGGCCGCGCGCCGCCAATCGAGGCCGACGGATCCGGTCCACGGCGCGGCACCGCTGACGGCGAGCGCGTCGAGGTCGACGGTGGCGCGCCCGGCCGGTGCGGAGCCGCCGAGGCCGTTCAGCGCGGCCGTGACACCGCCATGCCGGAGCGTGCGGGTCCCGATCCGGAGTCCGTCGAAGGCGGCCGTCGCGTCGACGGCCAGACCGGTCAGCGGCCCGCGCGCAGTGGCGCGTGCCGTCGTGCGACCCGCGGCGTCGATCCCGCGGGCGGCGGCCACGCCAGCCACGTCGCCGGTCACGGTGGCGGCGCCGTCGATCGTGGCGTCGGCCAGGCCGATCGTTCCGGTGGTGGTCAGGGCAAGGCCGCGCACCGATGCGTTCCCCGCGACGATCTGCAGCGTGTTCCCGCGCAGGGTGAGGTCGGCCGCGGCCTCGTCGACGGGAGTGCCGGCGAGGTGGCCATCGCGGAACTGGATCCGGGCCGTCGCGCTCCGCGCGACGGCGTCCACCCCGCGGCCGTCGACGCGAAGCACGATGCGGCCGTCGCCGGAGAGGCCGGGCGCGAGCGCCGCGAGGGTGACGATGCGAGCGCGCGTATTCGCCTGATAGGCGACCGGATCGGCCGCCCACGACAGTGTGCCGTCGATCGCCGCGCGTCCGGCGGCGGTCGCCACGGTCCCGCGGGCCGCAAGGCCGTCGGGTCCCACCCGGGCGAGCACTCTCGTGGCGTCGAGTGCGACGCCGGTCACGGTGGATGGCGTCAGTTGCACTCGCAGGCGCAAGGGGGGATCGAGCGCCGTGAGGGCGCCGCGCCCGCGCAAGCGGCCCGTGAGCCGCGTCGCGGGCAGGGTCGATACGACGCCGGCGAGATCGAGCTGCCGGGTGCGGGCGGTGGCTGTCCAACGCGGCGGCGTCGCGCCCGGCATCGACGACGCCGAACAGGCGGAGGCGGCCCGCAGTCGCCGTGTGGAGCGCCGCCCGGATTCCGAGTCGCCGCCAGCGGCCGCGCGCCGTGATCGTCCCGCTGACGTCGCTGGCGAGCGACACCTCCGGGACGATGGCATGCAGCTCGCGCGCCGAGAGTGGTGCCGCTTGCAGGTGCGCCGCGATCCGCCCGCCGGCGATCCGACCGGCGGTGGCGAGGAGCATACGGCGGGTCTTCAGCTCGACATCGGCGAGCCGGACGACGGTGCCATCGGGTGATGCGGCGATGGTGCCGTGGAGAGTGAACGGTGTCACCGCGACGCCGCGTGGCGTGGCATCGAGCCGGACGATCTTGGCCACGACCCCGGAGCCGGTGAGGGAGAAGGAGGCGTCGAGTCCGACGTGCGTCAACGCGAGTCGACGGGGCGGTGCGGCGTGGAGATCGGCGATGGCGATCCGTCCGTCCTCCAGGACGATACGCCGGATGACCACGGTCGACGCTGGCGCGGGAGCGGACTCCGGCGTGTCCGGCGATCCGGCGAGCCCCCAGCCGTCGGCAGTGTGTATGAGACGGGCGTCGACTCCACGGAGCCGCAGCGTCCCGATCTGGAAGCGACCCGCCAGCAGGGCAGGCAGGGCGTAGGTGGCGGAGAGATCATCGACCACGAGCCGGGCGCCGTTCGGCAGGGCGATGCGTACGTCGGTGGCACGCGCACCTGCGAGCAGCGTGCCCCGCAGGCGGCCGATCGACACGCGCGCGCCGAGGGCGTCGGCGAGCGCTCCGGCGAGACGGCTTCGGAGCTCCGTCTGGACCCATGGCGTCCGGAGCGCGACGGCGACCAGAAACGCGGCCAGCGCCGGCAAAAGCGCCAGCGCGGTGAAACCCAGGACGACCGGTCGCAGGCGCCGCATCTAGAAGGTGTCTCCCACCGCCAGGTACACTTGCCATGAGGCATCGTCGCCGCGGCGGTCGAAGGGGAATGCCAGGTCGACGCGCAGCGGGCCGATGACCGACCGGAAGCGCACGCCGATGCCGGCGCCGTACTGCAGATCGCGCATCGGAAAGTCCCAGCTGGCCAGCGACACCTGCCCGGCGTCGACGAAGCCGGCGAGGTCGAACCGCTCGGTGATCGGATGCCGCAGTTCCGCCGACAGCTCGATCAGGGAGCGGCCCCCGAGCGGCTGGTCGCAGTCGAGGAACGTACACTTGGCGCCGCCCAGGCGGTCCCGGGCCAACGGTCCAACGCGCCGGCGACTGTAGCCGCGCACCGATCCGATACCCCCGGCGTAGAACCGCTCGAACAGGGGGATATCGGTCGAGCCGGCGGTGGGAGCCTGGCTGCCGAGGCGAAATCGGCTGGCCGTGCCGAGCCGACCGACGAGCGGGACGTAGAGGCGGCCTTCCCAGATGGTCCGCAGCAGGTCGACGTCGCCGCCGAGGACCATGCCGACCGGCTCGATGCTGACGCGGGCGACGCCGCCGCGAGTCGGGTTCACGAGGTCGTCGGTGCCGTTCAGGTCGATGCCGAAGCCGAGACCGGACACCACCGAGGTATCCGGGTCTGCGTCCGGGAGCGCGACCTGGACGGCACGTTTGACGTTCGACAACAGGTCGATGGACGCGCGGTAGAAGGCATAGGTGGCGAGCCGCGGCGTCACCGACCACTCGATGCGGGGCAGCAGTTTGGTTTCGAGGAGGTCGAACGGATCGAGCGAGGTCTGTTCCTGCAGGAAGAGGACGCGCACGCGGCTGGTCTGGCTCGGAAAGTGGGGCTGCAGGAAGTCGGCGGTGATGTTGCGGGCGATCTGGGAGACGCGCGCCGACACGCCGAGCTGGCGGCCACCGCCGCGGAAGTCGTAGTCGCGCCAGCCGATGGTGCCGCGGATGCCGTCGACGGTGTCGTAGCCGAGACCCAGCCGGATCTCGCGGCTCTCCATCTCCGCCACCGCGATCTCCACATTGACCGTGTCTTCGCGGGAATCGTCCTCCACGAGTCGAACGCTGCGGAACAGGCGGAGCGCGTCGATCTGCTGGCGCGTCTTGTCGAGTAGGCTCTGCCGGAAAGGCTCGCCGGGGCGGAAGGCCACCTCGCGCCGCACCACCTGGGGCGCCACGTCGTCCAGTCCCGTGACCGTGACGGTGCCGAAAACGCACAGGGGGCCGGGGTCGACGGTGTACCGGACGGTCGCGGTGTCGTCGCGGACGTCGACGCGGGCCGCCCGCTCGACGACGACCCGAGCCCAGCCCCGCTGGCGAAACCAGGCGAGCAGGGTGGTGCGGCCGCGGATGTACCGGTCCTCGTCGAACACGTCGCCGGGCGCCAACGGCAGGTCGGCATGGAGTTGGCGCTCCTGCTCCGGCGTGAGCACGTCGCCCTCCACCGCGAGGTCGATGCGCTGCACGACGATCGGGGCGCCTTCGTCGATCTTCACCGTGACGTCGACCAGGTCGCCGCGCGGCGTCGCCAGGTCGGCGGCGACGACCGCGTGGTAGAAACCGCGGCTGCGGTAGAGCGCCTGCACCCGGCGAAGATCCGTCCGGAGCATCGACGGATCGAACGCCGGGTGCTCCCGCCACACCGCGAACCAGCGCCGCGGTCGCATCAGGAAGGCTTCTCGCAGCGCGCGCGCGGCGATCGCCTGGTTGCCCTCGAAGCGGACGGCGCCAAGTCGCAGCGGGCGGGTCGCGTCGAGGTCGTCGAGGGAGGCGGCCAGGAGGGCGAGGGGCGCGAGGAGGAGCGCGACTGGCACGAGCGCCGCCACCGCAGACCGCACGGGCGGCAGTCGTAACAGTACGGACGTCGAGCGCCAAGATGGGACGCCGGGGTGCATGGTCGGAGCGGGGCTTCGTACCTGCGCCGGTGACCTTGCGCGAATCGCAGCAGGTGCAACGCAGGTGCCCCGGCAACGGGGTGCCGCCGGTCCGAGTCAGCGCGGTGGCGACGGGGGGGTGGCAAAGCCGGCGTCGTAGTCGGCGATGGCACGCCGGATGACCTCGCGCGCCACGCCGGCGTCGTAGACGTCGGTGATCTCGCACAGCGGCGTCCCGTCGCGTGCCCCCGGAATCTGCTTGTAGGTGAGGAAGTAGTGCCGGAGACGATCGACGAGGGCGGTCGGCACCTGCGCCAGCTCGGTGCAGTCGCCGTAGGCGGGGTCGTCGATCAGCACGCCGACCAGCTTGTCGTCGGCCTCCTGGCGATCGAAGAGCCGGAGGCCGCCGATTGGGCGTGCGCGCAGGATGACGCTGCCGTGATTGATCGGCCGCTCCGTGAGGACGCAGATATCCACGGGATCGCCGTCGCCGACGACGCCCTGGCGGCCCGTCGCCTCCATGGCGAGCGCGGCGACGCGGGACTGGCACCACGTGCGCGGGACGAAGCCGTACGGGGTGGGGCAGAGGTTCGAGAAGCGCTGGGGGCGGTCGAGCTTCAGGTGCCCCGACACCTTGTCGACCTCGTACTTGACCGTGTCGGTGGGAACCAGCTCGATGAAGACGTTCACCACCGCTGGGGCCCCGTCGCCGGGGTCGATGCCGTGCCACGGGTGCGCCTGCAGGAGCGGCGCGCGGCTCATGGCGGTCAGGAGATCACCCGCGCGTCCTTGAGACGGCCGATGTCGTCCCAGGTGCAGCCGAGTTCGAGGAGGACCTCCTCGGTCTGCGCCCCCGTGTCCTGTGCCGGGCTGCGCACGGCCGGGGGCTCGCCGCCGAACTGCACCGGGTTGGCACAGACTCGAAGCGGGCCGTCCGTCGTCGGCGACTCCAGCAGGAAGCCGTTGGCTTGCACCTGCGGATCGTCGGGGAGATCGAGGGCCGTTTGCAGGGGACCCCAGATGCATTCGGTGGCCCGCAGGCGCGCCTCCCACGCCGCCCGCGGACGGGTGGCGAAGTACGCCGCCAACTCGTCGCGGATCGCGGCGGCGTGCTCCCGGCGCGCATCGGCGGTCGGCCAGCGCTCCAGCAGGTCGAGGCGCTCGACGGTCTGGGCGAAGAGCGGCCAGAAGCGCTCGGCCTGCAACATCATCAGGACCAGCCCCTTGCCGTCGGCGCAGAAATAGGTGCCGACGAGCGGGTTCGGGGCGCTCGGCATGTCGCCCGCCGACGGAAGCATGAATCCGTACATGAGGGAGGCGGTGATGTCCGGCGCGAGGACCCACATGGCCGTCCCGAGCAGCGAGACGTCGACCTCGAGACCCTCGCCGGTGCGTTCGCGTTGGAAGAGCGCGGCAGCGACCCCACCCGCGATCGCCATGCCGCCGATGACGTCGCCGAAAGCCGGCCGCTGCTGCAGTGGCGGCTGGCCGGTCGCGGAGTACCGGTCGGCGATGCCCCCGCGCGCCCAGAACGAGACGGCATCGTAGCCGCCTCGCCGGGCGTCCGGCCCACGGCGTCCTTGGCCAGACCCGCGGGCGTAGATCAGGCGAGGGTTGACCGCGCGCAGGTCGGTCCATGTGAGGCGAAGCCGTTCGCGCGCGTCGTCGAGGAAGCTGGTCAGGAAGACGTCGGCCCCCGCGAGCAGGCGGTCGAGCAGGGCGCGCCCGTCCGGTGTGCCGAGGTCGACGCCGACACTGCGCTTGTTGCGACCGAGGTGCTCGACGAAGAAATTGCGCCCCGACGCGCCGGGGATGAGCCCCGAGGTCACCAACCCGCGGATCGGGTCCCCGAACCGGGGGTGCTCCACCTTGATGACCTCGGCGCCCCAATCGCCGAGTACCGTGCCCGCCGATGGGACGAAGCCCCAGTCGGCGACCTCGATCACCCGGACGCCGGCAAGGACGTCGCGCATGGCCTCACCCGAGCCCGTACAGGGCGGCGGCGTTGCCGCCGGCGATCAGCTGGCGCTCGTCGGACGGCACGTCTTTGAAATGCTCCGCCAGTACTTCGCGCGACTTGGGCCACGTCGTGTCGGAGTGGGGATAGTCGGTCGACCACATGATGTTGCGGATCCCGGCGCGGTGCCGCTGCGCGACGCCCGACAGGTCCTGGATGAACGTCGCCTGGCCTTGGCGCTGCCAGTAGTGGCTCGGCTTCTCGGTGATGATCGACCTGGTCCAGAAGCGATGCTTGTTGAAGGTCTGGTCCATGCGTTCGAGGAAGTACGGAATCCAGCCGATGCCGCATTCGACCAGGACGAACTTGAGCTTCGGGTGGCGCTCGAGGATGCCGGTGAAGATCAGCGTGGAGACGGTCTCGATGATCGACAGGGGCGCGATGGCGATGAAGGTTTCCTTGATGCCGGGGGTGGGGTTCTGGAAGGTGGCCTGCACGTTGGCGTTGCGGGGGCCGACGATATGGAAGCTGAGGGGCAGCCCCGTCTCCTCGATGAGCGACCAGAACGGTCTCGTACGCGGGATCCCAGAGCGGCTTGCCGCCGCGCTCGTCCGGGAAGGGATCGCAGTGGAACCCGCGCAGGCCCATCTTCGCGATGCGGCCCGAGCTCCGCGATGCCTTCGTCGAGGTCCACGAGCGGGATGTGTGCGAGACCGACCAGGCGGGTGGGAGCCGCCTTCGAGAACTCGACCATCCAGTCGTTGTACCGCTGGACGACGTAGCGCCGCAGCTCCGCGTCCTTCGGGTACTGCGTGACCGGGCCGCCGAAGTAGAGCACCTCGGCGTCCACGCCGTCGATGTCCATGTCCTCGAGGCGCGCCTTCGGATCGTACGAGCCGGGGCGCATGTCCTTGTAGCCGAGGCCGAAGGCCTTGAACTCCTCCGGCTTCTTGCCCGCCACGGAGTCGAGGCCGATGGCGCCGCTGATCTGCGAGTCGACGATCCAGAAGTCGCCCATCTCGGTCGATTCGACGCGCGGGACGCGGTCTTTCAGTGCCCGGGCGCGTTCCGTGTCCAGAGGTCCTTCGGCGGATTGACGTGCGAGTCGGCCGAGACGATGCGTTCGGTGCTCATCGACAACTCCTCCTGCGTGAGGGGGTTGTCGACGCTTTAGCGTGGTGTGGTCGGCGCGATCAAGCGAACGCCCGATCTCTCGGCGCGCCGCAATACGGCGAATGCGCGCGGGGATCGATGTCTGGAAGGCCTACAGCGCGCCGACCGCCGCGTTCATCCGGGCGAGCTCCGTCGTCAGCTGGACGAGGGCGTCGGGGGCGAGCTTGCGCTGCGCCTTCCGGAGCGTGCGGTCGAGCGCCTTGAGGCCCTTGTTCACCTGGCGCTTCGCCTTGACGGCCTTCTTGCCCGTGCCGGCTGCCGCCGGCAGGCGCTTGCCGACGACGCGCGTCTGCTTGCGGAGCTTGCGGCGCGTTCCCTTCGGCATGTCGACCGTGTCGATCAACCCGCTGAACCCGTCGAGGCGGCAGCGGGCCCCGTCGAGGCCGAGCAAGGGGGCGTTCGTGCAGCGTGGCCCGGGCCCGGCGTCATCTGCAGGTGTCTACGGTGCAGGCATCCTCGTCATCGCAGTCGGGCGCCGGGCCGGCCAGGCACTGGCCGGTGCCCGGATCGCAGGACTGCGTGCCGGCGCAGGTGTCCTGACACGTCACCACCGTGCTCACGCATCCGGTGGAGGGATCGCAACGGTCGGTGGTGCAGAGGTTGCCGTCGTCGCAGCTCGGCGGACTGACGGGCGTGCAGACGCCGGCCACGCAGGCGGAGGAGCCGCAGGCGCGCAGCGGATCGCAGTCGATGGTGGCGGCGCACGGCACGCAGTCCTCCGTGGAGCCCGCGGCACAGACGGGGCAGGCCGAGGTGGGGATCGTACAATCGTTGGCGCAGCCGTCGCAATTGTTCTGGTTGCCGTCGTCGCACGCTTCGCCGGCGTCGGCGACGCCGTTGCCGCACACCTCATCCTGGCAAGTGGCCGAGCAGCCATCGCCCGAGGTGGTGTTGAAGTCGTCGCACTGCTCGCCGCAGGCGGCTTCCAGGCTGCCGCTGCCGCAGCCGTCGGTCGTGCACGTGGCCGAACAGCCGTCGCAGGGGGTGGTGTTGCCGTCGTCGCAGTCCTCGTTGGGGTCGAGCGTGCCGTTGCCGCAGTTCCCCGGGACGATGATGGCGGTGCACTGGGGCGAGCAGGTGCTCGATCCGCCTGGGCCGCCGTCGCACTGCTCGCCGCACTCGCGGACACCATTGCCGCACGTCTCCTGGCGGCAGTCTGCCGAGACGCCGTCGCAGGACTGGTTGTTCCCGTCGTCGGCCTGCTCGCCGCACTCCGGGATGCCGTCGCCGCACATGTCGTCGCTGCGGCTGCAGTCGGACCGGCAGCCATCGCAGGAGGTCGTGTTGCCGTCGTCGCATGCCTCGGCGCACTCGGTGGTGCCGTTGCCGCAGCCCTCGACCTGACAGCTCGCCGAACAACCGTCGCACGGCGTGGCGTTGCCGTCGTCGCACGTCTCGCCGGGATCGGTGGTCCCGTTGCCACATCCCGGACGCGGATTGCCGCCACATGGGATCAGGCCGCTGATCTGCTGCGGGCCGGGCAGGGGCGGGGCGATCACGGCCGTCGGGGCGATGGTGGGGGGGGTGTCCCGGTACTGGAGCGCGTTGCCAGCCGTGGATCGGAGCGTGCCGGCGATGGTCATGGTGCCGCCGCTGGCCAGCGTGGTGCTGCCGTCGGGGCCGCGCGTGTCGATGAGCCGGCCCGCCGGCACCGTCAGGCTGCACCAGGCGGTGGCGTCGACCACCCCGCCCGAGCTGTTGGTGGAGGTGGGGTCGGCCGAGCAGTCGATGGCGCCGAGCGTGATCGCGCGGTCGGCGGCGTACACCGCTTCGCCGCCGAAGCCGTTGCTGCCGCGCCCGAGGCAATCCACCCGGCCGGTCTGCGTGATGTCCATGCCGGCCGTGAAGGCCGCGGAGCCGCCGCTGCCGGCCGGCGGGCCGCCGAGGTCGATGAACCCGGTCAGGCTGATGCTGCCGCCGGCATCCACCTGGACGTCGCCCGCGTCGCCCGCCTCGGTGGTGGAGGATTCGCCCCCGGCCCGCACGGTGCCGCCGACGGTGACGGAACCCGCGGCGTCGATGGCGAGGAACCCGCCGCCGCCGCCCGCCCGCGTGCCTTGCAAGTCGAGCGTGCCGTTGGCGAACACGTCGCCGTCGGCGGTCAGGTCGATGCCGGACCCGAAGCTGTCGCCGCTGGTCGCGTCGATCCGGGAACCGCTGGTGAGGTTGATGTCGCCCCCGACCGCCGGCGGGATGAGCGTGGTGTCGATCGTCACGATGCCTGCAGACCCGGTGGCGTTGCCCTTGACCTCGATCAGGCCGGTCACCGTCACGGTACGGGCGTTGATGGTGACGTCGCCGGCAAACTGGTCGATGACGGTGGCCGAGGCGCTGATGAGGCCCTCGACGAGGACGCCGTTCGCCGCCTCGATGGTGATATCGCTCGAGTCCGCCCCCGCGACGTCGATGCGCGAGCGGTTGGCGCCGGCCGCCCGGATGTTGACGCTGCCGGACGACAAGACCCGGATGCGCCCGCCCGCCGCCGTGAACGCGCTGGTCGACGTCGTGGCCTCCATCTCGACGTCGGCGGCACGGACGTCAAGGGTCCCGCGGACCCCGGCGTCGATCTTGGCGCCCGGCGCCAGCTCGAGGCGCCGCGTCCCGAAGTCCAGCACGGAGTTCGGAGTCAGGACGAAGCCCGGCGACTTGGTGAAGCGGCAGCGGGCCGGCGACGAGGCGCAGAAGCAGGGCTTGTTCCCCTGCGCGACGCCGGGTGCGGCGCAGAGATCGTCCACCGTGGTGGCGCGGGCCGACAGGGGGATGCCGAGGGACACGAGGAGGGCGACGAGAAGGAGGCTGCGCATCTGGGTACCGCCGATTAGCAACGTTCGTGCCCCGAAAGTAGGGCGCCGTGATCTTGAGGGATTGATGCCTGCTGGCGTGCAGGAGTGCAACGCTCGGGCGGACGTGCCGCGGACCACGACCGAAAGTGTCACTCGCCGGCACGGACCGGAAATCCAGGCGATCGTCAACTGCGTTGGCGGCTGCGGGGTCCAGGGATATCCGATACGGACCCTTGCTCCACCCCACCGGGGCAGGTAGCCACGATGGGAATGGTCGATCCTGCAGAGGTTCAGCGTCGGTTGGTGCGCGAATTCCCCGGCGCTCGCGTCGAGGTGGCCAACCCCGCCGGGGATGGCGAACACATCGAGGTGTGGGTGGCGTCCAAGACCTTCGCGGGTCGTGGCCTGGTGGAGCAGCACCGCATGGTTTACGCCGCGCTCGGCGACCTGATGCCGAACATCCATGCGCTGCAGCTTCGGACCGAAATCGACCCGGAGGAGTCCCGATGAGCGATGTGCTGGCGGAGATTGAGCAGGAAGTGAAGGGGAGCCCGGTGGTGGTCTACATGAAGGGGACGCCACGTTTCCCCATGTGCGGGTTCTCCGCAGCCACCGTGGAGGTCCTCAGCGAGATCGGGGTGCCTTTCAAGGCCGTCGACATTCTCGCGGAGGGCGACAAGCGCGAGGGCGTCAAAGCCTATACCAACTGGCCGACGATTCCCCAGGTGTTCGTGGGCGGCGAGTTCATCGGGGGCTGCGACATCGTGCGCGAACTGCACGCGAAGGGTGAGCTCGAGGCCCTGATCCGCAAGGCGGTAGACAGGGCCTGACGGGCGCCGCCGCGGTGGGCGTCGAGCCCGCCGCACGGCTTGATCATCCGCCGCTCGACTGCCCAGAAGACAACGAGCTTCTGGTATTCGCCGAGCACCTCCTTGATGGCACGGCGGTGCCGCCACCACCGGCGCGCCGGGAACATGGCTCCGGGGGCCGGCCTGACGGCCAGGGCGATACTCGGGCCGAGGGCCCGCCGAAGGATCAGCCGAGCCCGTCGGGTATGATGTGGCGAGGTGACGGCGATGAGCCGGCGCACCCGGCGCCGGCAGGCCCACCGAGCGATGGTTTCCGACTCGGTTCGCGTGCTGCTCGCCCGGCGGCCGCGCACCCGGATCGCCGTCGCGGGAACGCCGAGCGCCTCGAGCGCTTGTCGTGCGAGGTCGTGCCCTTCGGGAAGGTGGACACCGCGTGTGCGAAGGGCCGGGGCGCCGCGCCGCAGGCCTTCGCGGGTCACCACGACCAGGGGCGCGCGACCGGCCTCGTAGAGGCGCGCGGCTTCGAGTGCCCGGTCCGAGACGGACCCGGCCAGCATGACGATCGCGTCGGCACGGTCGGGCAGCGGGTCGGTCACCACCAGGAAGCTCGCGGCGTGACGAGCGGCCACGATGGTGGCCGCCGCGAGCAGTCCCGCGGGGAGGAGCAGGCGCGCCGGCCGCATGCGACTCGGCAGGCTACGGATGCGCGCGCTCGGGAGCAAGACCGGTGGCATGCTTGACCCGTCGGGGCGTCTGGGGCTCTGCTCCGGCCGATGGCGGACGTCCAGACGGTCACGGGGCCATGCGCGCCGGAGGAACTCGGCGTCACACTGGTCCACGAGCACCTGATGGTGGGCTGGCCCGGGTGGGAAGCCGAGGCGCCGGCCGACCGCGCCGCCCGGCGCGAGCATGTCGCGCGCTGCGTGGATCGGCTGGCCGAGCTCCATGACTTGGGCGTGCGGACGTTGGTCGATCCGTGCCCGATCGATCTCGGTCGCGACGTGACGTTCATGGGCGAGGTGGCCGCGCGGAGCCGCGTCCGCATCGTCTGCGCGACCGGGCTGTACAAGGAGGAGATGGGTGCGCCGGCGTACTTCAAGTTCCGCCGCCAGTTCGGCGACGCCCTCGGCGAGATGCAAGAGGTGTTCGTCCGCGAGGTGACGGAGGGTATCGGCGACAGCGGCATCCGGGCAGGGGTGATCAAGGTTGCGACCGGTGCGGGTCGGATCACGCCCTACGAGGAACAGGTGCTGCGCGCGGCTGCGCGCGCCCACCGCGCCACCGGTGTCCCCATCACGACCCATACCGAGGAGGGTACGATGGGACCCGAGCAACTCGCTCTCCTCATCGAGGAACAGGTCGACCCCCGGGCGGTGGTGATCGGCCATAGCTGCGGGCAGAGCGACGTCTCGTACCATCTCCGCCTCCTCGACCAGGGCGCCTATCTCGGCTTCGATCGCTTCGGCCTGGAGCTGATCCACCCGGACCGCGAGCGCCTCGCCGTGCTGATCGGACTGCTCGGTCTCGGCTTCGAGCGCCAGCTCGTCCTGTCGCACGACACGGTCTGGTGCTGGCGGGGCCGGGCGCCGACGTTGCCGCCCGAGGCGCTGCCGCACTGGGAGCCCACGTACGTGCTGCGCACCGTGGTGCCACGTCTGCGGGCCGCGGGCGTAGCGGAGGACAAGATCCGGGCGATGCTGGCAGACAACCCGCGGCGGTGGTTCGCGGAGGCCGCGCTGCAGGCCTGCTGACGGCGTCAGCGCTGCAGGATCGCGACGCAGGCGTTCGCGCCCCGGCCGACGGTATGGGCCAGACCCACCCGCGCGCCGGCGACCTGGCGCGCGCCGGCCGTGCCGCGCAGCTGCCAGACGAGTTCCACGACCTGTCCGAGGGCCGAGGCGCCGAGCGGTTCACCCTTCGACAGCAGGCCACCGCTGGCGTTGACCGGCAGGCGCGAGCCCATCGTGCCGCCGCCGTCTCGCACCCAGCGCCCGCCGGCGCCGCGCGGGCAGAAGCCCAGTTCCTCGACCGAGAGAATCTCCCGCGCTGCGTCGGTGTCCTGGACTTCGGCCAGGTGGCAATCCTCGGGCCCGAGTCCCGCCGTCTCGTAGGCCGCGCGGGCTGCCAACTCGGTTGGTGTCGGCACGGTAGCCTCGGCCAGGCCGCTCAGCGGTGTGTGCTCGCCGAGCACGGAGCCGGCAAGGTGCGAGCGCAGGGCGGCAGCAACGAGGCGGACCGGGGTGGCGGCATGCGGGGCGGCCGAGAGCACCACCGCCGCCGCGCCCTCGTTTGGCGCGCACAGCATGAGGAGGCGCAGCGGCTCGCACACGACGGGCGACTGCAGCACGTCGTCGACGGTCAGGGCCTTGCGATACATGGCATGCGGGTTGTGGACGCCGTGGAGGTGGTTCTTCACGGACACGGCGGCGAGGTCGTGCGGCGTGACGTCGCTTTCCAGCATGAGGCGCTGCGCCCGCAGGGCGAAGTATGCCGGCGTAGCGGCGAGTCCCGCCTCCTCGCGCCACGGATCGAAGAAGCTGGATCGGATCATGCCGCGGGGCATCTTCTCGACTCCGAACACGACGACGGTGTCATGCTGGCCGCTCGATACCTGCGCGGCGGCGAGCGCGAGCGCGGCGCCGCCACTCGCGCAGCCGGCCTCGACGTTCACGATGGGAACACCGGAGAGCCCGAGCGCCGTCAGTATCTTGTGACCCGTGGCGACGCCGCCGTAGACGGTGCCGCAGAAGGCCGCCTGAAATTCGCCCCGGGTGACACCCGCGTCCACAAGGGCGTCGCGGACGGCCTCGACGCCGAGGGTCGTCAGGGACTGGTCAGGGAAGCGGCCGAACGGATGTAGCCCGACGCCGCGGACGTGCACCGGTCTCACGCCATCCCCGTCGGGCTGAACGCGTAGCTGAGCACCGGGGTGCCGTCGTCATCGTGGCACAGCGGCTCGATCACGAGGGTGACGGGCTGACCGACCCGCAGCTGAGATGGATCGCTCTCGGTGAGCCGCGTGATCACCTGCAGGCCGGTCCCGACCAGCTCGACCACGCCGAACCCGAAGGGCACGGCGCCGCGGTACCCCGGCGGGCGTGTAGCGACGGCGGTGAACAGACGCAGGGTGCCTGCCGGTCCGACCAAGGTCGGAGCGCAACCGGTGGCACTGCAATACGGGCAGGTCGGGGACGCCGGGAAATGCAGCCGGTCGCAGGTCCGGCAGCGGGCGACCCGCAGACACGGCGCCCCGGTGGCCATCTCGAAGAGCCCGGCGGCGATGGGGCGCGGCGCTGGCACGAGCGAGTGTTAGTGAAGGGGCGGGCGGGGGGTCAAGCGATCCCCATTTCGCTCGCGGCGGAAGAAGACGTCATGCTACGGTCGAGCGCTCGCATGCATACGACTGCGTCAGACGGCTTCGAGGATCGTGGCCGCGCCTTGGCCCATGCCACCGCAGATGGTCGCCAGGGCATAGCGCCCCCCGCGCCGCCGCAATTCGAACGCGGCGGTGCCGAGGAGGCGCGCGCCCGATGCGCCAACCGGATGGCCGAGCGCGCACGCCCCCCCGTTCGGATTGACGCGGCCATCGTCCGGGATGGCGAACTCGCGCATCAGGGCGAGGGGGGCGGACGCGAACGCTTCGTTCACCTCGATGACGTGCATGTCGCGCTGTCCGAGGCCGGCGCGCTCGAAGGCACGCGCCGTTGCCGGGATGGCCGAGCGGATGAGGTCGGTCGGCGCGCAGGCGGCCGTCGCGATGGTGTGGATGCGCGCGAGCGGCTCGATTCCCCGACGCTCGGCCTCGCTGCGGGACATGATCACGCAGACCGCGGCGCCATCGGCCTGACCGGACGAGGTGGCGGCCGTGATGCGGCCGTCCGGCCGGTACACCGGAGGCAACACCGCGATCTTCTCGTAGCTGGTGTCTGCGCGGGGTCCCTGGTCGTCGTCGATGCGGATCGTGCGACCGTCGAGGTCCAGGCCGTCCACGGGCACGATTTCCTCCCGCAGGCGGTCGCGGGCGGCGATGGCCCGCTGATGGCTCCGCAGCGCCCAGCGGTCCATGTCCTCGCGGCTGATGCCGTAGCGGTCGGCCAGGCGCTCGGCGCCTTGGCCGCCGTTCAGCTCGATCGGGTTGACGAGCTCGAACAGTTTCGGGTTGGGGTTCATGGCTGCGAGCATGTGGCCGCCCTGCTTGATGACGTCCTCCATGTCCATGCCGTCCGTGATGGTCGGGATGCGGAAGTGCGTCATGCTGTCGAGCCCACCGGCCAAGAAGACGTCGCCGAGCCCGCATTGCACCTGCATGGTGGCGATGTGAACGGACATCATGGCGGTGGTGCAGGCCCGCTCTACGCTGAGGCCCACGACATGCTCGGGAAACCCTGCCAGGAAGGGGATGGCGGTCCCCGGATGCGCCTGTTCACCCATCATCTCGACGGCGCCGAGGATGAT
Source organism: uncultured delta proteobacterium (assembly GCA_963851365.1). Taxonomy (GTDB): domain Bacteria; phylum Desulfobacterota; class Binatia; order DP-6; family DP-6; genus CAVQLX01. The sequence continues at coordinate 261,451 of CAWKPA010000013.1, forward strand.
GCCGTCGACATCGCCGGGTGTGAGAGCCGTGCGACGCAGGACTTCGTGGAGCACGGTCACCGCCAGATCGTCGGATCGGACGTTCCGGAACACCCCGCGGGCAGGATCGGCGCGGCCGAAGGGGGTGCGCACGTATCCGGCAAGGAAGGCTTCCCGCAACTCAGACATGACCGCGGAAGCGTCTAACGTAGAACAAAGGGCAGGGGCAATCTCCGTGCAGGAACGAAACGTGCCACTGGCACCCGCGCGACCAACGGACCAATTCGTGTGGCGATGCTGCAAGGCCGCCCTAAATGCACGGTCGATGACCCACACAGACAACCGACAAAGTACCGAAACTATGCGGATACACGCGGGTTTTTTCGCCATCTCGGTGGCACATTTCGTGCTCGTCCGGGCGCCCATGCTGTCGGAGCTCCGGGCGGGTCTCGTCGTCGCACTGGTCGCCGCGTCCACCCTGGTGCTGCCGGGGCAGGCCTCCGCCATCCAGCGGGCCACTCCCCAAGCGATCCGGGTCACCTCCGGCGCGTCGCATCAGCATTCGACCGGACGGTCATGGGGACGGTACCTGGCATATGCGTCCCCGATAGATCTGACGGGTGGCGGTGCCACGGGATCCCAGGCGTACATCTTCGGCCTGGAGCAGTATACGTGTCAGTTCGGCCGCCCGGAGTTGCAGCTCCCGACGGAAGAGCCGCTCCTCTGCCCGAGCCCCCCCCAGCCGTATCTCGTTCGCGCCACCAACGGGACCGCTGCTGACAATATCTCGAACCCGAGCGTCAGCAGTTCGGGCGCCATTGTCGCCTTCGAGGCATTCGGGTCGTACCGGGGCAAATGCTCAGGGGTCCCGGGCGCGGCCAGCCGTCGACAGGTATTCATCGAGAACCTCGCAACGAAGGAAACCGTCGCCATCACCTGCAACCCGGACGGCGACAGCTATTACCCGTCGCTGAACGACGCGGGCGGCGCCGTCGTGTTCCTCTCCACCTCGAGGTTCACCGGGGCCCCGGGCGGCCTTCCCCAAGTCTATATCTATCAGTACACGAACCCCGATCCACGGCGGGTCGGGCAGATCACCCCGGTGACGTACGGGCGATTCGCGGTCGGTGCTGCGCCCAGCGGTGCGCCGATGCTGAACAAGCTCGGGACCCACGTGGTGTTCGAGTCTCGGGCCAATCTCTTGGGCGACGGCAGTGATTCGGGTCGCTGGAACATCTTCTGGTTCGATCGGGCGCTCGAGCGCCTGTTCCAGATCACCAACGGGAACGGCGATAGCCGGAACCCGTACGTCGAGGAAAAGCGGCCGGGCAGCATCTTCTTCGATTCGACGGCCACCGACATCCAGGGCACGCAGTCGAGCGGCGGCCGGCAGATTCTTCCGGGCGGAGATCAAGGACACGTCAGGTGACTTCCCGTTCGCCGAGCAGTTCACCTTCGGGCCTGGCAACTCCTGGATGCCGGCCATCGAACCCAATGGCGGGAAGGTGGCGTTCATCAGCGATGGCGATCTCTTGGAGAACGGCACCAGCGGCCCGCGGATCTTCGTCCAGGATTTCCGTGACCCGGCCGCCCGCGTGCTCTATCAGGTGACCGGGCGGGGGCGGATCGGCGACCGGCTGGGCGCGAGCCTGGGGGCCTGGTTCCTGTCGTTCGATTCGGACGACGACGTCGGCGGCTATGGTATCTGCGGCCGTCAGGTCTGGATCACGACGTTCGATCCGACGCATTACACCGAGGCAGGGCACGTGCGTATCCCGGCCGTCGAGCTCGGTCGCAGGCCTGGCGAGCCGTTCCCCGGCAACGCGAATGCCGGCTGTGCCGACGGTGACGGCTGCACTGCCGACACCTGTCTGGGCGGCCAGGTCTGTGTGCACGCCCAGCAGCCCGAAGGGTTCGCCTGTTTCGGCGGCGATCCGTGCTCGACGGGAACCGGGACCTGTCAGGTCGGGAACTGCGTGATCCAGCCGCCGCTCGATTGCGACGACCGCAACAAGTGCACCGACGACGTCTGCGACCCGGATACCGGATGCGGTCACACGCCGGTCGCTTGCGAAGACGACAACCCCTGCACGATTGACACCTGCGAGGCGGCCACCGGCTGCGCCAACACGCCGCTGCCCGCCATGGAGGGGATCACGTGCCAGGCCGGTCAGGTGGGGCCGCCAGCCAACGCGAACCGCAAGGTGCTGCGGAGCCTCCGCCGGGCGCAGCGGCTCGTCGAGCGAGCCAAGAGCAAGGGCCGGAAGGCCCAGGCCCGCAAGCTGAAGCAGGCCTCGCGGCTGTTCGAGGGAGCCACCAGCGCCATCGGCAACGATCCGTCGCTGCCGCGCGAGGTGAAGAGCGACCTGGTCGAGAAGCTCTACGGACTGCTGGCCCAGATCGCCGATCTGCTGGCCGACCTGAGAACCACCAAGGGGAACAAGTGAAGGTCATGTCCAGGATTGCCATGCGCACCACCATTGGGGCCGTCGCGCTCAGCGTCGTCGCCATGACCGCGGGCCAAGCCCGGGCGCTCCACCGCCAGACGCCCTTCCAGATGCAGATCACCCGACTGCCCGATGGGCAGAGCTTCGCACCGTTCGCCCAAGGCGAAGCGGCGCGGTTCATCGCCTTTCATTCCGCCAGCGACCTGCTGAACAACGGCAGCAGTGGGAACGAAGTATTCCTGTTCGACAACGAACCCCCGCGGTCCACCGCGCAGATCACGAACTGTGTCCTCGGGAACAGCGCGAACGCGTCGACGATCTCGAATGGCAAGACGATCGTCTTCGACTCCACGAGCGATCTCGCCAAATCGCCGAGCCAGCGCTGCAGGGCGCTGCTGCCCAGACGGCAGATCATGCGGGCCACCGTGAAGCAGGGGCAGGTGAGCTTCGAACAGCTCACCAACAACCTCTCCGGCGATTGCACCAATCCGCGCATTTCGGTCGACGGCTTCAAGATCGTGTTCCAATGCACCGGCGACCTGCGGCGCAATGGCTCGAGCGGGTCCCACATCTTCCTGTTCCGTGACAGCAAGGATGTATGCGATCCGCTGGCGATCCCGCCGTGTAGCAAGGCGCAGCAGATCACGCCCAAAGGCCTCGGGAGCGCCGGCAACGCGGAGATGAACCTGCAGGCGAACCAGATCGTGTTCAACTCGGCTCAGGCTATCGACGGCGCGAGCAACGGGTTCCAGCAGATCTGGGTCTACGACATCGCGGGGCGCGCGCCGTTTCCGCTACCGCAGCGCCTGACCAACGGGACCGGCGACAGCACCAATCCGTCGATGAACCAGGACGGGTCCTTGGTGGTGTTCCAGTCGCAGGCGGACCTGCTGGGCACGGGCTCGACGGGCTGGGAGCTGTTCCTGTTGAATCGGAACACCGGACTGCTGCGGCAGCTGACCAACGGCGACGGGGACAGCACCATGCCGTCGATGGGCGGCGGGGGGCGCTTCATCATCTTCCTGTCCACCTCGAACTTCGCAGCGGGCTCTGGTCTCGCCGGCGGGCCGCATCTGTACATCTACGACCTGATCGAAGAGGTGATCTACCAGGCCACGCCCTCGGGGCCCGGTAGCGCCGGCAATCCGGTCGCAACCGCCGACACGATCTTCTTCTTCGACTCTGACGAGCCGCTCGATCCCGACGGTGCGGGCCCAATCCCCGGTCGCCAGGTCTATGCGATGAACCTCTATCAGCAGGTGCCGCCGCGGGCGCTGGGGGCGGCGAAGATGCGGTTGCTCCCCGGCCGCGAGATCGCGCCCGGCGTGGTGAGCGGCAGTTCGGTGCGGATCGTCACACGATCGACCGATGGCGCCAACCCGGCTACGAGCTTCATCGTGGCGCCGATCGGCAACCCCGCGACGGGCGCGGGCGAAATCGGCATGGCGATCCTCGGGCGCAACATCGACCAGGAAGGCGCGGTGACGGTCTCGCGCGTCGTGATTCCACCGGTCCCGGTGCCGAGCTTCGGCGCGGTCTGTTTCCAGCAGACGGCACCCGGCCGGGGCACCATCGATTGCAACGGTGATGCGGGGGAAACGCAGCCCGACCTGATCGATTACCGGACGCTTCAGGACCACGTGACCAACAATGCCTCGGGGCCGTATGAGGACCCGACCTGCACCTTCGGCTGTCTCGAGGGTGAAACGTGCCCCGGGCCGCTGCCGGCGCCGCCAGGGCAGGAGTGCCCGCGGTGCGAGGCGCAGCCGGGCGTATGCGCGGACGGTCTGCAGGTGGGACAGGTCTGCACCTCCGACGCCGAGTGCCCGGGGAAGGAGACCGTGCGCGATCCCGTGACGGGGGCGGTCCTCGTCGCCGGCGCCTGCGATCTCACGCGGCCGCGGACCGACAATCTCGGCACAGCCCACCTCGGCACGTGTTTGGGCGTGGGCAGTCCCCGCGAAGGCCTCTGGTGCGACCTCGACAGCGATTGCCCCAGTAACTGCCTCGCGGAGCAGGTGTGTGACGGCGGTCCCAACGCGGGAGCCGTCTGCGACAGCCACCAGGACTGCCATACCCAAGAGCTCTGCGCCGACGACGGCCGGCTCGCCACCTGCCAGGGGCCCCCCGTGTTCTCCCAGAGCGGCCCCTATGAGGCGGGCGACCTCGAGATTCGGGTTCCGATGACCGTGAAGTTCGCGACCAACGTGGGCCCGGACGGTCTCTACTGCACCGCTGACGACACCTATGCGCTGAGTGGCATCGGGACGGACGCATTGCTGCGGCTCACGACGGGCAAGGCCACCGCGACCATCGCCGACGTGGACTACCGGCAGGGCGATACCCTGGGTGCCTCCGAAGAGGGCGCGCCGTTCAACTGCGATGAGTGGCAGATCAACAACAACTTGGCCGGCGGGCGACTGGTTGGCGCGGTCACGTTCCTCAACCTGCCGAACGTTCCGCTTCGCCACGACACCATCCTCACCTTCCGATTCCAGGGTGACAGCCTGGCCTGCGTGGGCGGGACCTGCCCGCAGCCCTGCAGCAGCGACGGACAGTGTAGCGACGGCGATCCCTGTAACGGCCGCGAGTTCTGTTATCTCGGCAACTGCCAGCCCGGTGTTCCCGTCAGTTGTGACGACGGGAACGCATGCAACGGCCTCGAGGCATGCAACGAGAACTCTGGCTTGTGCGATCCGTCGAACGGCGTGGCCTGCGACGACGACAATCCCTGCAGCACGGGTACCTGCCGTCCGGACTTCCTCTGTACGTATACCGACGAGCCGAACGGCAAGTCCTGCGACGATGGAGATCTGTGCACCGGCGCCGACCCGGTGACGGGCGGGGTCTGTGCCACCAACAACTGCGATGCCTGTCAGAACGGCGTCTGCACGGGTGGCCCCACGAACGTGACGCCGGGGCAGCCGGGCGCCGCGACGGCCTGCGAAAACAACAACCGGTGTGACGGCGTCTTTGCGTGTGATCCCACCACCGGCACGAGTTGCGTGGAGACGATTCCGGCACTCACCTGCGCACCGGACAGCAACCCGTGCACCGACGACGTGTGCGATCCGGTGTTGGGCTGCAATCCGCCGAGTGCGGCGGGCACGGCCTGTGACGACGGCAACCTCTGCACCACCGCTGACGCCTGTGACGGTCAGCGGCGCTGCGTCGGCAGCACGGTGGAATGTCCGGGCGATGGAGATTTCTGCAACGGGATCGAGATCTGCAACCCCTTGTCGGGTGTGTGCGAAGCGTCGGCGCTCGACTGCGACGATCTGAATCCGTGCACCGACGACTCGTGCGATTCGACTGCCACCTCCGCCGTCTCGGCCTGCGTGCACATCCCGAACACGGCGGCCTGCGATGACCAGAACGCGTGTACCGAGGGCGACGTGTGCGGGGCGGGTCAGTGTGCCGGCACGTTGAGCCTGGCGGCGGCGACCTGCAACGTGGGCAATGGCGATGCCTGCGACGGCATCGAGCAGTGCAATCCGACCACGGGTGCCTGCGAGGCGACGCCGCTCAACTGCGACGACGCGAACGCCTGCACGACCGACTCGTGTGACCCGGGCCTCGGCTGCCAGTACGTCCAGCTGGCCGGCCTCTGCGACGATGGGAACGCCTGCACCGTGGGGGACACCTGCGTGAACGGCCAGTGCCTCGGGGCACCCACGCCGGCGGCGCTCACCTGCGGCGATTCGGACGTGTGCAACGGTCTGGAGACGTGCGATCCGGGTACCGGCATCTGCCTCGGTGGGACCGCGCTGGCCTGCGACGACGGCAACGCGTGCACCACCGACAGCTGTGACGCGATCACGGGCTGCGCTCATGAGGGGCTCCCCGGCTACGACGGCATCTTCTGCGAGATCGACGCGATCCTCGATGACATCCAGGGGAGACCCTTCGGATCGATCGAAGGCAAGCGATTGCCGCGCCGGCTCTCGCGCATCGTACTCCGCTCGCGCGTGAAGGTGGAGTTCGCAAGTCGAGCGAGCAACCCGAAGACGCAGAAGTTCCTCAGGGCGGCGGACAAGAAGCTGCAGCGACTGGTCCTGATGACGACCAAGGGCTTCGGCCGGCAGCGGATCAGCGAAGACATGATGCATCGGCTGACCGAACGCGGCCGGTCGGCTCGCTCGATGATCCAAGCGCTGCAAGCGAACCTACGCTGAAACGGACGGACGATGACAGTACCGGGGGGGACGAACATGATGCGGAGAACGAGCCGGACGAGTGCCCTCGCGGCAATCGCCGTGATCGGCCTCGCGAGGTACGCCGGGGCGGTCACCCTCGTGGTCGATGACGACAACGTGCCCTGCATTACCGGGACGGCGTTCCACCGGATCAATGACGCGGTCGCGGTGGCGAACGCGGAGGACGAAATCAAGATCTGTCCGGGCGTGTACGCCGAGCAGGTGGTTCTCACCAAGTCGCTCACCCTCCGTGGGATTCCGCAGGGAAGCCTGCGTCCGGTGATCATGCCGCCGGCGCTGCCGGTGAGCCGGCCGAGCACGCAGGGCGGCGTCGCCATTCGTGCCGCCGTGCTGGTCGATGCACAGCGTGTCGGGATCGAGGGCCTGGACGTCGATCTGCGCTTCACGCCACTCGTCGGGTGCGCCCCCGCGGTTGCAGGCATCTACCTGCGGAACGCAAGCGGGTCGATCGAGAACGTCCGGGTGGTCGGGGCGCGGGCATCTGCGGCCCCGGGGTGCGATACCGGTGTCGGGCTGTTCGTGGAGGGCGGTCAACTTGGCAGCGACTTCGGCAGGCCAGTGTTCCGCAAGGCGGTCGTGTCGATTCGCTCCAGCGAGTTCAACAACAACCAGAAGGGCGGAATCGTCGCCCTCGGCACGGGGACAGTGATCAAGGTACGGGCCAGCAGCGTCGCCGGCGACGGCTCGTTGGGGGTCGGGACGCCGAACGGCATCGAGCTCAGCAACGGAGTCCGGGCCAGACTTCAGGACTTCGCGGTGCGCAACCTCCGGAGTGCGGTCCCTGGAAAACTGTCTGCCGGAGTGCTCGTGTTTCGCGGTGGCAAGGTGCGGCTGCGCCGCCCAACCATGACCAACGTGCAGGCGGGCGTCTTCGTCGTTGGCGACGCCACGCGCGTGCTGGATGGGCAGTTCGGCGACATTACTTCCGACGGGCTCATCTTCCTGGGCGACAAGAACCGGGCATTCAGCAACGACCTCGACGTGTCGAGCGTGTCCGGCGTGTTCATCGACGGCGATCGCAACATCGTGCGCGGGGGGACGATCTCGCGCATGCCGGTCGGGGTCTGGTTCTTCGCCGGCGACCGGAACCTCGCACGAGGGATCGACTTCATCGACGTCCCATTCCGGGAGCGGGTGGGCGAGCTGCGCACGCTGAACGAAGACACGGCCGATCCGTTCACGCTCCGGTGCGCGGCGAGCAGCCAGTGCGATGACGGCAACCCCTGCACGGTGGACACGTGTGCCGTCGCCACCGGTGCGTGTGCGGTGGCCAGCGTGCCGAATTTTACGTCCTGCGCCGATGCGACGGTTTGCAACGGTGCGGAGGTGTGTCTGGCGGGCGTCTGCCAGGCGGGGACGCCTCTGGTCTGCGTCGACGGGCTCGAGTGTACGCAAGACCTGGTGTGCAACCCGACGCTGGGCTGTCAGTATCCCCCGCGTCCGGATGGGACGAGTTGTGGCGGCGGGGTGGGGCTGTGCCTTGGCGGCGTGTGCTCGTGACCGGTGGGTTGCACGGGATGCGCAGAGCCCGGGCGTCTGCGTCGTCTTGAGTTTCTCCTCGGGTTTTTCCGCTTGACCGCTCCGCCGCTGGCGCGGTAGCTCCAACGCGAGCCGCGCGAGGGGATCATTACTCCCGCTGGCTACGCCACTGGGAAGGGACAACACGTATGACGCTGCGCCCCCTCGGGAGCGTTCGATCGTGGCGTTCGGTCGCCACGCTGAGAGCGTTCCTGTTTCTCGCCCTGCTCGCGGGCACCGTGGAGCGGGGCTGGGCCGCCTGTGCGCCCGTTCCGGATACCGACGGGGACGGCGTCTGCGACCCGGTCGATAACTGTCTGACCGTCGCCAATCCCGATCAGCGAGACACGTACGGTGGCATGGGGTCGCCGGCCGGCGCCTTCGGCGACGCGTGCGAGACGATCGACGGCGAAGTCAACATCGTGAAGATGAAGATCCGTGGCGGTCCTACCGGGACGCCGCAGCCGAAAGGCAAGATCACCATCAAGGGGGATTTCGTCCTTCTGCCCGGCGAGACGTTTGCGCCGTCCGCGATCAGCGGGCGCGTGGTCGACGGCCTGCTCCTGGATCAGGTGGCTCCGGCGGCAGGTGCCGCTGCGGTGGGCTGTACGGCTTCGGTGTCGGGCAGGAGCGTGCGTTGCCGACAGGCTGCGCAGCCGGCGACGGCGCAGGTGGTGGCGAAGTTTACCCTGTCCGGCACTTCGGTCGCATCGAGTCGTGTGGTGAAGGTCAGTGTGAAGATTCTCAGGCTGCCGCTCGGGGGAATGGCCTTCAGCGAGCCGGTCACGGTCACGCTGAGTGATCTCGGCAGTGGGATCGGCCGGGTGGGCGTGATCCACGATTGTTCGGCCAGCAACGGACAACTGCGATGCCGCGAGCTGTGAGCGGCCGGGCGGGGGAGGCACCATGAAGGTGCGGGGGCGTTGCATGCTGCGCCTGGGGATGTGTGCGGCGGCGCTCGTCCTGGCGGGTGCGCCGGTAGCCGAGGCCACGCACTTCCGATACAGCCACATCAGCTGGTCGGTGGTGAGCGGCTCGACAGTCCAGTTCACCGTGCAGAGCAGCTGGCGCCGTAGCAACACGCCGAGTTTCAACCCGTGCGTCAACCCCGCCAGCAATACCGTGGTACCCTGCACGGGAAGCGGTGGGCTACCGGCCCCGGGCGACGTCATCCGGGAAGACATCGGCGACACCCGATTCTTCTTCGGCGACGGGAGCCCGAGTATCGGATCGGGAGCATCGGGCGGACTCTTCTATCTCGTAACCTCGGTCGACCCGGCGAACGACTGGCTCTTCGGGCTCGCACTGGACACCACCAGCCTGCCGACCCTCGACACGTCCATCGAACACACCTACGCCCCTGGCACGTATACCGCGCGGGTCGATTCGTGTTGTCGGATATCGCCTGCCGCGGCGCCGAACGCGCATATCAACAATCCGGATGAGGGCTACAAGGTGCAGGCCCTGGTCTCGGTTGCCAGCAACAACGCTTCGGCGACGACCGCGCTCCCACCGATCGTCACGTGCCCACAGAATGGCGTCTGCTCATTCTTGGTGCCGGCCACCGACCCAGACGGGGACACGCTGCGTTTCCGACTCGCCACGGCGGCTGAGGCCGACGGGACGACGTTCAAGCAACCGGGTCCGCCGCATGCGCCGGCGGGGGCCACGATCGATCCGGTCACGGGTGTCTATTCCTGGAACACGGTGGGGGCTACGCTCGGTCCCGTGAACCTCAACACCCTGTACTCGACGCAGGTGATCATCGAAGAACGGGATACCGGGGGCAATCTGAAGGGTCAGGTGGCAGTGGATTTCTTCATCCAGCTCGTGCCGGACGTGAACGACGCGCCGGTGTTCAATCTGCCGGCCTGCAATGGGACGGTGCATGCGCTCGCAGGGGCTCCAGTCGGGTTCACGGTGCAGGCTACCGACGCGGATGCAGGTGATATCGTGACCCTCAACGTCGCTGGTCTACCGGCCGGCGCAACGATGGTGCCGCCGCTCCCGACGGCGGGGAATCCCGTCAGCAGCGTCTTCAGTTGGACACCGCTGGTGACGCAGGTCGGCAGCTTCATCGTGACGTTCTCCGCGACCGATCAGGCGTCGCAGCAGGCCCTGTGCTCCGTGACGCTGGTGGTCGCGTCGCAGTGCGGAGATGGCGACGTAGATCCGGGCGAAGAGTGCGATCCGGGAGGCAACATCCCCGGGGACTGCTGCCGGGCCGACTGCCAGTTCGAGCCGAACGGGGTGACGTGCGGTGCATCACCGATCTGTGGCGGCCCCAACACGTGCCAGGCCGGCGTATGCACGGTCGGAAGCGGGGGGCTCGATACCGATGGGGACGGACAGATCGACTGCGTCGATAATTGCCCGGAGAACGCCAATCCGGATCAGTCGGACATCGACGGCGACGGGGTCGGCGATGTTTGCGACCCGAACGATTGCGATGTCGCGCATCCTTACTGCCTGAACGTGACGAAGCTGCTCATGAAGGGGGCCTCTGCCGCGGGGCAGGGGGGGCGTGCGAGCATCAAGGGCGACTTCGTCGTGTCGACGGCGGTCGGGTTCGACCCATCGGCCGGCCTCACGGTTCGCGTGAAGGAACGTCTCGAAACCGACTACGAGATGACGGCGCCGGTCTGTCTGACCACGTCCAAGGGCAGTCGCTGCGATGTGAAGGCCTCAGGGGCGCCCCAGATCAAGATCAGGGTGAAGCCGCTCCCGCGATCCTCGGGACCCAGCGACCAGACCTATCGGTTCACCGTGAAGTTCGGGCGCAGGAGCGAACCGCCGCCGTTCCAGGCGCCGGTGGTCGTGACGCTGACGGAAGTGGCTCGAGCGATCGACCGCGTGGGGGAAATCAACGACTGCGGCGCCAAGCGGAGCGGCATCAGTTGCCGCGAGCGATGATGGCTCGGGGCCAGGGGATCTGGGATCTTCTCTTGTGATTTGGGGGCGAATTTGGCTATTCACCTGTGGAAGGACGGAACTGTATGACGCCGAACGCCACCAGGTACTTGAGCCTCGTTGCCCTTGCTTTGGCCACCATCCCATGCCTGGCGTGGGCAACTCATGACGAGCCTGGGCGCGGCCGGGCGTTGCGTGGCGCGCTGATCACGTCTTACGAGAGCTGCACGAGCCCGAACACGACCACGTCCGGGGGGCTGCCCCAGCCGGCATGCTCGCCTCCCGTTCGCAGCGATGCCGTGTGCGGCTTCGGATCTTCGTTCGGACAGTTCGGCTCAGGCAAGGCCACCGGGGTCGTCCGCGACGGCGACATCGAGCTGAAGGTCACGGCCAAGGGGCTCGGCAACGGCTGCGAGGGGTGGCAGCTCTGCGGGGTGGTCCAGGTGCGCGTGACCACCCATCGCTGTACCAGTGGCTTGCCGTGCACTACTCCGGTGATCGAGTTGACCAACATCTCCGACACCGCATGCTGCCTCGTGACCAACGGGAGCTGCAAGTTGCGTACGAGCGTCAACAGCGAAATCTTCGACGCCATTCGGCAAGGTGAGCGCGCCGGCGTTGAAGTGGTCGGTTGCGGGCTTCGCCGCAAGAACGGTCCGCTGCCTCCGAGTGGTCTGACGTTCAGCTGCGGCCTGCTCGCCCCCTGATGCGGGCGAGCAGGCCCGCGCGCTCTCGCGTGACTAGCTGATCGGTTCCAGCGGCACGACCAGCGTGGGTGTGCCGACGCCGGTCCAGTAATCCCAGAACCCGGCGTCCTTGGGCTTGAGCATGAAGGACGTGCCGATCAGGGCCTCGGGATTGATGAGCCGGAGCGCCTTGCCGAAGGCGCGGAACATGCCGACCGGATACGAGTAGAAGGCCGCCTCGCCGAACCGTGCAGGCACGGGGCGGTCGCTCATGTCGTGAGGAGGGAGCGATCCGATTGCTTCGCACGGCCCGCACCAGAGCGGGGAGAGGAGCCAGTTGTATTGACTGACAAGCTGGCTGTTGCCGATCTTGTACCCCTCGAGTTGCACCTCTACACGGTAGCTGTTGTCGCGCTGCAGCCGGACCGTCGCAGGGGTGGTCACCACCTGCTTCTCCTTGTCGACGAAGTTTGGGCCGCGCTCGGAGAGCTGGGCCGCGATCGTCACCTGCGCCCCCGAGGGGTTCGAGTCGATGAGCACGTCCTGGCTCGGCCCATGCACGAGCGTGGCGCACCCAGTGAGCGCGGCAAAGGCCGTCGCGAGGAACGTCGCCTCCCGGATCATGCACTTCCCCCCTTTCGGATAGCCGGGGCGGGTGCCTTGGATGGGGCATTCCCGACCGCGGGTCCGCTTGAGCCAGAGCGCACGGCTGCGGGGAGGACAGCCGGGCGCTCTGGCCCGACGGACTGTGTGTTGCCCCTGAGCCTAGGGGCTACGCGGCCTACTTGGCCTTGCCGAGCACGGTCTCCTTGAAGGTCTTCGCGACGGAAAATCCGACCTTCTTGCGTGCTGGAATCTTGATCGGTTCTCCGGTCTGGGGATTACGGCCCATGCGGGCCTTCATCTTGCGGAGTCGGAAGATGCCCAGCCCGGGGATCTTGACTGACTCGCCCTTCTTCACACTCTTCACGACCATCTCGGTCAGGCTGTCGAGTATGAGATCAGCCTGCTTCCGGCTCACACCACCTGCGTCGGCGAGCTTCGTCACCAACTGCGCTTTCGTCATCGCAGCACCTCCATCCCTGGCTGGATCGACAGAGTCGTCCCGAAAAGAAACGCGCCCATTTACGGTACTCGCCTGGCGGGTGTCAAGAAAACCGCGCCGATAAAGGAGCAGACGCCTCGCAGGGGTGGCGGCCTCGCGGGGCGTGCGCGTGACGGCCGAGCGCAAAGGCGTTCGCCGAGCGCTTCGCGTCGCTTTCCTGTGCGCAGGACCTCGGGCGCCCCTGGCGCTCGGCCGTGGAGTCGTAGGCCAGGGGAGCCAGGCCGCGTGGGCGGCTCCCTGGTTCGCCGACGGGCGGTCAGGTCCCCGGCAGGCCACACGGGTCCGACGTTCGGCCGAAGGACTCCGCGCCAATGCGAGGATAGTGCATTTCGATCAGAACCGCCCATCTGCGTCCAGATCGATGCAGGTGGAATTCCATCGGATTTTAAGGGGCTTGGTGGCACCAGGCTTGCAGAATTGCCAGGAGGCGGGGGGTCTGCAAGAGTGCACACGGTGTTGCCAAGAACTCGGGATGGCGTCCGCGACATGCTCGATCGCGTGCTCGCGTCTTATCAGGAGATCGACACGCGCTTCACCGCGGTTGGCGGCTTCGGGCGACTGTTGACGCTGTACGAGCAGATGCAACGCGAACTGGAGCGTGTGTCCTACGAAGAGATCGATCGCATGACCAGCGAGATTCGAGGCCTCATCGAAGTACTCCTCAAGATGGACTACGACCTGCGGCGGGTGAACAACCTCAAACTGGCGTTCGACGCGCGCCACCAGGGAGGTGGCGGTGGCGACCGTTGAGCCGTGGCTCGCCGGCGGCGGGTCCCCGGGCCGGTCTTGCAGCCTTGCGACGCCTCCCCGTAGAATCCCTCGAGCCGACGGAGCAGCCGGATTGCCATGATCGCTCCGCTCGAAGAGCCGCGGCCCAGCGGCACGGCGCATCCGGCTGGTTCGGCCGATCGACAGCACGGAGCCACGAGGGTCGAAGGGGAGATGCGCGTCCACGGGTCGAGAAGTCAGACGCCTCGGGGCGCCAAGGGGCCTGCCCCCGCGCCGAGTGAGGATTCCCGCATCTCGACGGGCGAGCGGCTGATTGGCGAGATCGGGCACGAGCTGGGCAACTACTTCCACAAGCTCTACTTCTGGGCCGAGTTCCTGCAGGAAGAGCGGACAGACCGTTCTGGGGATCCGGCTGCCGCTCGGATGCTGGCAGGCACCATCGAGAACCTGGAAGGGTTCCTGAAGGGTGTCCTGGAGTACTTCCGTCCGCTCACCCTCGCGCCGGTCCGCGTGCCGGTGCCCGAAGCCGTTGCCGCGATGGTGGTCCGCCTCCGCGCACACCTACAGGGCTGGCCGCTCCGCGTGGGTGATCCTGCGCCCTTCGGTCACCGCCATCTCGTGCTCGATCCGGCCCGCATGCATGCCGTGCTCGGTGCCATCGGACGGCGGCTGCGCGATAGGATGCCGGCCGGCGGCGGCGTTGTCCTCAGTCTAGAGGGCCGCGGCGACGGTGTCGAGGTCGTGTTCAGTCCGGAGGGCGGGTTCGGGACCTCCGAATTCCACAGCGCCCCGGCCTGCGTCGAATGGGCGCTTGCCGAGCGCGTGGTGGCGCTGCATCGTGGCCGGCTCTCGGAGCGCCGGGTCGCGGAGGGCGCGACGGCGCTGGTGCTCTTCTTGCCGTTCGATCACTGAAAGGTCCCGAGAGGTCGGAGGATGGAAACGCGAATTCTCATCGTAGACGACGATCCGTTCATCTGCGGGCAACTGCAGGAACTCTATGCCTCCCAGCGCTATGCGGTCTCCACCGCGCAGAACGCGGCGGAAGGGTTGCGGCTGTTGGGCGAGCACGAGTTCTCGCTGGCCGTCGTCGATCTCAAGATTCCGGGCACCGACGGTATCGGCCTGACGCGCGAGATTCGCGATCGCTGGCCAGACCTCGACGTCATCATGATCACCGGCTACGCGAGCATCAAGGGGGCCGTGGAGGCGATCAAACAAGGCGCGAGTGACTACATCACGAAGCCATTCCAGAAGGAGGAAATCCTGCTGGCGACGGAGAAGATCCTCGAGAAGCGGCGTCTGCTCGACGAGATCAACTACCTCCGTAGCCAACTGTCGGATCGCTGCTCCTTTGCGAACATGGTGAGCCGCAACCGGGTGATGCACGAGATCTTCGAGACCATCAGTGTCCTGGCGCAAAACGACGCCACGGTGCTGATCTACGGCGAGTCGGGCACGGGCAAGGAGCTCGCCGCGCGGGCGATCCACTACCAGGGTAAGCGGAAGGCGGGGCGCTTCGTCGCCATCAACTGCGCCGCGTTCCCCGACACGCTGCTCGAGAGCGAGCTGTTCGGCTACGAACGTGGCGCGTTCACCGGAGCGATCCACGACCGGGTCGGCAAGGTGGAGCTCGCGAGCGGCGGGACGCTGTTCCTCGACGAAATCGAGAGCATCTCCCTCAACATGCAGCTGAAGCTCCTGCGCGTCCTCGAGGAGCGCGAGGTGGAGAAGCTCGGCTCGAATCGCCGGATCAAACTGAACATGCGCATCATCTGCGCCACGAACATGGACCTCGCCGCGGCGGTCGCCGAAGGGCGCATGCGGGAAGACTTCTACTACCGGATCAACGTGGTGCCGATCCGCATTCCGCCGCTGCGGGAGCGCATCGAGGATATTCCGCTGCTCGTCGGGGAGTTCCTGCGAAATAGCGAGATGGCACGCGAGAAGGGGATCAATCGCCTCTCGAACAAGGCCTTGTCGCAGCTGATGAGCTACGGGTGGCCGGGAAACGTCCGGGAGCTCGGCAACGTCATCGAGCGCGCCATCCTGCGGACCAGCGGTCCGGTCATTCGCGAGGTCGACCTGCCCGGGCACGCGAGCGTCGGGCGGGAGCAGAGCAACGGTCATGCGCGTAACGCGGGGTATGATTACGAGGTGCCGCTGAAGGAATACCTCCGACGGGCGGAGAAGGATTACCTGGCCCGAGTGCTGCGCAAGTATCGGGGCGGAATCAACCTGTCTGCGAAGCACGCGCTGGTCGACGCGGCGACGTTGCATCGCAAAATGAAGTTGCACGGCCTCCGGCGGGAGGAGTACCGGTTCCGCGCCAAGACCGGGGGCGACGCGGAGGTGATCAGGCACAGTTAGGCGGCACCGTCGGCGCGCCGCGGGCCCCTCGTGGCGGCGCAAGCGCAAACGGATTCCTCGGAGCTCAGCGGGGCACAAAGAAGATACCGACGTGGAAGATCGACGACATGCATACGGCTCGAGTGCCGGAGCCCCGGCGCTCGGCGGTCAAGCGACCCGAGTGGGGTTGGTAATGGTGGCCGCCGTGCTGCTGGTGGCGGGCCTCGCGTGCGGAAAGCGCCAGCCGCCGCTCGACCCGGCCGTGTATGCCGCCGCTCTCGCGCCCGTCGAGCCGCAGACGGCCGGGCCGGACTACCGCATCGGCATCGGCGACGAACTCCATATCCGGTTCGCGTACCAGCCCGATCAGAACGAGCAGCTCCCGGTGCGCCCGGACGGCCGCATTTCGCTCGCGAGCACCGGACAGATCGACGCGGTGGGTCTCACACCGAGTGAGCTGGAGCGCATTGTCGAGGAGCGGTCCTCGTCACGGCTGCGCGATCCCGAGGTGAGCGTCGTGGTGACCAAGATCGGTCCGCAGACCGTCTACGTTGGCGGCGAAGTGGCGCGTCCTGGCGTGGTCACGCTGCAACCGGGCATGACGCCGCTGCAAGCGGTCATGCAGACCGGCGGCTTCCGGGACACCGCGAAGCGGGACAGCGTGGTGCTGATCACGCCGGCCGCCGACGGCAAGTTCGCGGCATCGCGGGTGAACATGGAGCAGGTGCTGGAGGACGGCGTGCCGGAGCGGGTTCGTCTCCGGCCGAACGAGATCGTGTACGTGCCGAAGAGCTGGATCGGCGACATGAACGAGGTGGTCAATCTGTATGTCCGGGGCCTGATCCCGGTGCTGCCGCGCGTTGGCGTCGGCTATTCGCTGAGCAACAACTGAGATCGAGTCGATTTCCGAGGACGACATGGCAACCCTACAAACATTGCCGGACGCGACCACCGTGCTGCCCGCGGGGGCTCCGCATACGGCCACGACGCCGCTGGCCATCCGCAGCTTCCTGTATGCCATCTTCAAGCACCGGTGGCTCGTGCTCGGGGTGTTTTCGCTGGTCTTCTTGGGGTCGGCGATCGCGGCCATGCTGCGGGAGCCCAAGTGGCTGGCCACCAGTAAAGTGCTGGTGAAGCTGGGCGAAACCGTTCAGCTGGCGCCCGCTGAGGCCCCGTCGCGGTCGGTCGCCATGCCGATGAATCAGGAGGTGGTGAAGACCGAAGCCGATATCGTGAAGAGCCGGGAGGTCATAGCGGAGGCCGTGCGTCGACTCGGTCTGCAACCCGAGGAGGGGAGCAGCCTCGACCGACTGATCGACGGCCTGCAGCGTGGGCTCAGCGTGTCCCAGACGCCGGGCACGAATATCCTCCAGATCAATTTTCTCGGGAAGAATCCGGACGGGGCAGCGCGCACCGTGAACGAAATCACGAGCGTCTACCTGGACCATCACAACCGGGTGTATCGGCGCGAGGGGATGTTCGATTTCTACAACGAGCAGCTGCGCATCCTCGACGCGCAGATGAAGAGCGCCCAGCTTCGGCTGCGGAACTACATGGCGCGCAGTGAAGTGGTCGATGTCAACGAGCAGATGAAACTGCTCGCCGAGGACGAAATCGAGCAGGAGAAGGGGCTGCGCGCCCACCTGGCGAAGATCTCGGCGTTGTCCCGGAAGCTGGAGCATGTCCGCGGGCAGCTCCAGCAGACGCCGGAGCGGGTTGCCTACTCCGAGGAGTACCAGACCAACCCGGTGATCCAGACGTACAAGGGCAAGCTGGCCGAATTGGAGATCGAGCGAGCCAACGTGGCCCAGCGGTATCTGCCGACCGATCGTCACGTGCGCGACCTCGACGCCCAGATCGCCGACGTGCGTCGCGAGCAGTCGCGCGAGCAGGACCGCATTCTCAGCAAGCAGAGCGTGCGCCGGAACGAGCTCCACACCGAGTTGCAGCGCAACGTGTATTCCATCGAGGCGCTGCTGGCCGATGCGCGGGCGCGCAAGCCGGCGCTCCAGCGTCGCCTCCGTGCGACGCAGAAGCGGCTCCGCAAGATGCGCGACCAGCGGTTCGCCATCGCCAACCTGGAGCAGGAGGCTGAGCAGAAGAAGTACGCCTACGATCTGTACTTCAAGAAGCACGAGGAGGCGCGGGCCGTCGAGGCGCTGGCGCCGCAGCAGAGCATGGTGAGCGTGAGCGTGGTGCAGCGGGCGTCGGCCCCCACCAGCCCGCAGAGCAGCCGGCTGACGCCGTTGCTGCTCGGCCTCGTCAGCGGCCTGGGCCTCGCGACGGCGATGGCGGTGGGGGTCGAGTACCTGAACCGCCGGCTGCGGTTCGAGGAAGAGGTCGAGCGCTACCTCGAACTGCCGGTCCTGGCGGTTATTCCGGACCTCGCGCAGGCGCCGGACTTCGCCCGCGCATGAGACGGGGGAGGGCCAGCAGATGAGTCGCATCCACGACGCGCTCAAGAAGCTCGAAGCGGAGCGTGCCGCCGGCAAGTCGAACGGCCACGCCGGGACGAACGGGCATGCCGCGAACGGGGGCGGCAACGGACGCCGCGGCTGGCAATGGCTCCTGGCCGGGATGGGGCGCGCGAAGTCCGCGATGGGGGCGCCGGTGAACTTCGACGTCGGTCCGGAAGTCGAGGAAGCCTACCAGCGGCTCGGGACGAGCGTGCTCGCTCCGGCGGGACAGGCGCAAGCGGATCAGGCGAAGCTCCTCGGGGTCGTGGCGTCCCGGCATGGCGAGGGCACGACGACGACCGCCGCCGTGTTCGCGTCCATACTGGTGCGCCGTCGCGGCGGGCGCGTGGCGGTGGTCGAGTGCAACCTGCGCACGCCGTCGTTCGACACTGCGTTCGGTATCCGCCCGGCACCGGGGTTCGCCGAGGTAATCGAGGGCCGGGCCCCGCTGGCCGATGCGGCGCAGCCGACCAAGGTCCACGACCTCTTCGCCATCACGGGCGGCGAGACCGCCTTGGGCCCCGCCACGCTGTTCGACTCGCCGGGCCTGCCGGCAGCGCTCGAGGCGCTGCGCCAACAGTTCGAGTTCGTGATCCTCGATCTCCCGCCCATCAACGTCTACGGCGATGCCCTGATCCTGGGCCAGCGTCTCGATGCCGCCGTCATCGTCATCGAGGCCGACGCCACGCGCGTCTCGGAGGTCGAGCGGGCGCGGCGGACGCTCGAGCGTGGCGGGGTCCGATGCATGGGGTCGGTGCTCAACCGCCGCCGCAACTACATCCCCGGCTTCGTCGAGGAGATGCTCTGAGGTTCCGCGGTCCCCGCCTGCTTCCATCCCCATGCCTCCCACCTCTCCCGCGATCCAGTCGACCAGCGATACGCCCCGCCTGAAGCGACTCGCCATCGTGCTCGCGTTGCCGCTGATCGGTGCGGCGACGGTGGCGGGGACGTACACGGGCAACGAGGTGATCGTCACCGCCGGCTTCCTGGCGCTCAGCTTGGTCGGCATCCTGCTCGTCCGGCCGGTCGTGGGCGTCGCGATCATGACGATCGCGTTCCTGCTGGCGGCCTATCCGACGCTCTTCCAGGCGCTCGGCGTCCTGACGTTGAACAACCTGCTAGGGGTGGGGCTGCTCGGCCTGCTGGCGGCCCGTATTCTGGAGACGCGCGACTTTTCCTTCCTCCGCATCAAGCAGGTGCAGATCCTGATGGGAATCGGCGCCCTGCTGTTCATCGGGACCCTGGTCTCGGAGTGGCAGTTCCCGCTGATGGAGGCCAGCCGCGGGAAGCTCCACATCCTCGACAAGACGGCAGACATGGGGAAGGATTTTCTGAACCGGCTGGTCTTCCTGATTTTCTTCTGCGTCTTCGTGCGCACCCGGGGGGACGTGAAGGCGATGTTCGTGGTCTTCATGCTGGCATTGTTCGCCGCCGTCCCCTCGGCGCTCTACAATTGGATGTCGGGCCAGCTGCTGCGCGGCTTCCGGGCCGCCTCGAGTCTGACATCCGGCCACAACCCGAATCGACTCGGCATGATCTGCCTGATCGAGATCGCGCTTTTCTGGCATTGGGCGCGGCTCCGACCGGGGCTGCCCCGGCAGATCGTCGCGACGGTGGCGATGGCGGCGTCGATGATGGTCCTGATGGCGACGGGCTCGCGCAGCGGCCTCCTCGGCCTCGCCGTCTTGGGCGTGGTGTTGCAGACCGGCGCGCCGAAGTTCCGCGTGCCGGCGACGCAGATCGGCTTGATGCTCGGCGCCGCCGCGCTGTCGGTCGCCACCCTGGTGCCGGCGGAAGCCTGGGAGCGAATGGTCCGCTTCGACGCGGAGAAGGGCGAGGTGGGCGCCAGCTCCACGCAGATGCGCGAGGAGACGCTCGAACGCGCCTGGCAAATCGCGCGGGACTATCCGCTGTTCGGCATTGGCCTGGGCAACTTCCGGGATGTGTCCCGGCAGATCTACCAGGACGATTACTACCGTCCCCCGCACAACTCCTACCTGTGGGCCATGTCCGAGGGGGGCATCTTCGTATTGGCGGGTTACGCGCTGCTCTTCTGGGTCACGTGGCGCGACCTCCAGCATATCCGACGGTTGGCCTACCGTGACCCGGACATCGAAGTCTGGGCGTCCGCCATCCGCGTCGTCTTCCTGCTCTTCTTCTTCTACTCGCTGTTCGCCGATCTGTGGCTGAACCCGCTCATGTACGTCTTGCTGGGTTTGGTCATCACCACGCGGCAGTACGTCGAGACGCTCCCGGAGTTGGCGCCGCCGATCGTGCTCCCGGGAAGGGCGCGACGCCTGGGGAACGCGGCATGACGGTGCGGGTGGCCGTGTTCGCACCCTGGCTCACCACCGGTGGTACGCAGCGGCATCTCCAGCAGGTGGTGGCGCACCTCGACTCCGTGCGGTTCCGGACGCACGTGTACACTCTGCGACCGGGAGGCGAGGTCGAGGACGAGCTGCGCGCTGCCGGTGTGCCGGTGACGTCGCTCGCGGTGGGGGGGGGCCTCGCTGGCCCGCGGTCGATTCGGGCCATCCTGAGTACCGCCCGCGCGCTGCGCCGGGCGAAGGTCGACATCGTGCACGGGTATCAGTGGCGACCCGCGCTGATCGGGGCAGTGGTCGGGCGACTGGCCGGGGTGCCGGTGCGCCTGGCCAGCAAGCGCAGCCTGACGGGAGACGACGGTCGAGCACGACGGGCGTGGCGACGCATCGCGCGGCAGGTGGACACCGTCCTCGTGAATGCGGATGCCCTGCGGGTGGAGGGCGAGCGCCTCGGCATGAGGTGCCGCTGGGCGCTGCTCCAGAACGGTATCGATGCGGAGGCGTTCCGCGTGGGGCCCGGGGGCGCGGCGGCGCGCAGCGCGGTGGGGCTAGATCCGAACCGGCCGGCGATCGGGACCGTGGGCCGCCTCGAGGAGCGCAAGGGCCACGATCAGCTCCTGCTGGCCCTCCAGCGGTTCGCGACCGGCGTGGATGCGCAGCGGCCGCAAGGCCTGTTCGTCGGTGATGGTCCGCTCCGCGGGCGGCTGGAGGCCCAGGCGCGCGAACTCGGGCTCGGCGACGACGTGCGGTTCGCCGGTACCGTGCGGGACGTGCGCCCCTTTCTCGCCGCCATGGACGTGTTCGTGCTCCCGTCGTTGGCCGAAGGCATGTCGAACGCCTTGATGGAGGCGATGGCCGCGGCCCGACCCGTGGTGGCAACCGCGGTCGGGGGCAATCCCGAGCTGATCGCACACCGGAGGACGGGCCTGCTGGTGGCGCCCGGCGACGCGGCGGGAATCGCGGATGCCGTTCAGACCCTGTTGCGGGACGAGGGCCTGGCGCACGAGCTGGCCGCCGCCGCGCAGACAAGGGTCGCCGAGCGCTACGGGGCGCGGGCACGGATCGCGGAGCTGGAACGATTGTACCTGGAGCGCCTGGCGCTCCGATCGAGGAGGGCGGCGTGAGCGTGGGCAACGGCAGCGATCGACGGCGTGTGCTGGTGGTGGGCCTGGACGCCGCGACGTGGGATCTGGTCCTGCCCTGGGCGGAGTCGGGCACGCTCCCGACGATCGCGCGTCTCATGCGTGAGGGGGTGCGCGCCCCGCTGCGGTCCACGCTGCCTGCGCTGACGCCTCCGGGATGGACCTCGGCGGCGACGGGTCGCAATCCTGGCAAGCACAATGTGTTCAATTTCTACCGCGGCCGGGCTGGCGGGCTGAGTCCCGCCCCGGTGACGCCGGGGGACCTGCGCAGCCCTCGCGTCTGGGACATCGCGGCGCAGCTCGGTCGTCGCAGCCTCGTGCTCCACATGCCGCTCACGTACCCGCCGGAGGATCGCATCGGCGTGATGATCTCGGGGATCATGACGCCGAAGGGAGCCGAGGACTTCGTGGCGCCTGCCGCACTGAAGGAGGTGCTTGCCGCACACATTCCCGGGTACCGTATGGAAGTGGACGCGAGCCCGCTCAAGCGCGGCGACCTCGAGGCGTTCCGGCGCGACGCGTTCGACCTGCAGCGGGTCCAGACCGAGGAGGCGCTCTACCTGATGGCGCACGAGGACTGGGACCTGTGCTGGGTGATGACGCACACCTTGGACAAGCTCCAGCATTTTTTCTGGCGCTACATGGACCCGGGGCATCCCGCCTATCCCGGACCCGGGGAGTTCGAGCACGTCATCCGGGACTTCCACGTCGCCTTCGACCAGTCGCTGGCCCGCTTGATCGAGGCTGCGCCGCCGGGGACACCCGTTGTGCTGCTGTCCGACCATGGCTCCGCCCCGCTGCACACCTATTTCTGCGTGATGAACTGGCTAGCGGACGCGGGATTTCTCGCGCTACGTGACGACAGCACGGCGCGGCGGGGCCTCGGCGCGATGGGGGTGGACGCGCGCGCGCTGGTGCGGGGGCTGCGCCGCGCTGGTCTCGGTTGGGTGCCTCGGCTCGTACCGCGGCGGTTGAAGCGCGCGGTGCCGCAAGCGCTGACCTCCTTCAACAAGGTTGCGGACCGGATCGACTGGAACCGTACGCGCGCCTACTGCCCCTCGGCACCGGGAAGCGGATTGTGGATCAACCTGCGCGGGCGCGAGCCGGAAGGTATCGTCGAACCCGGTGCCGAGTACGAGCGGGTCGTCGCGCAGCTGCGGGAGCAACTCCTGGCGGCGCGCGATCCGAAGACCGGCGAACCCATCGTGGCGGCCGTGCACCGGCGAGACGACATCTACCACGGGCCGTGCGCCGATGGCGGACCGGACCTGCTGATCGAGACCGCGCGCACCGTCTGCATGGTGGAGGGGCTGGGCCAGCGGTCCCTGATGCCGGCCGGTCGCAGCCCGGACGAGCGGACCGGGAATCATGCCCGCGACGGCATCCTCCTGGTCCACGGACCGGAGGTGCGCCGTGGCGAGACGTTGCCGCTCGCGGCGATCGAGGACGTCGCGCCCACCGTGCTCTATCTGCTCGGCATCCCCGCCGATGCCGACATGGACGGGCGCGTGCTGGCCGAGGCGCTCCTGCCCGAGCGATTGGCGGCGCGGCCGATCGCCGTTGCCGAGGAGCCGTATGCGTTGCCCGAGAGCTCGTTCCGGTACTCGGACGACGACGAGAAGCGCATCCAGGACATGCTGGAGGGATTGGGCTACGTATGAGGGCCCGGGCGGCCGTCTTTTGCCTGCACGACGTCGTACCCGTCGAGCGGCTCGCCGATGTCGCGGTGACACATCGCCCGTATGCATTGACGCCCGCGGAATTGCGGGCCCTGCTGATGGCGGCGCACGTCGGGGGCTTGCGCACGGTGCCGGTCGGGCAGGTGCCCACGGAATTGGGCGAGGGCTTCTTCTGCCTCACCTTCGACGATGGCTGCGCGAGCGACTACGAGCAGGTGTTCCCGGCCCTGCGCGAGCTCGATATGCGGGCGACCTTCTTCGTCGTGCCCACCTTGGTGGACACCCCGGGATACGTCACGTGGGTGCAGCTGCGCGAGATGGTGGCGGCCGGCATGGAGGTCGGCAGCCACTCCCTGACCCACCCCTTCCTCCACGAGCTCGACGCGGCCGGCGTGCGCCACGAGTTCGGCGAATCGAAGCGGATCCTGGAAGATCGACTGGGCGCACCGGTGCGGAGTGCGTCCCTCCCGCGCGGCTGGGAGCCGCCCGATTTCGAGGCCGTGCTCGACGAGCTGGGCTATCGCGTCTTCTGTACGAGCAGGGTGGGGTGGTGGCACCCGGGCGATCGGCCCCTGGCGATGCCGCGCGTCGCGGTGCGGCGGGGAATGGAGCCCGAAGAGTTCGCCGCGATCGCGGCCGGGACGCCACGGGCCTTGTGGGGTCGGCTGGCCGTCGAAACGGCGAAGAACGCGGCCAAGGCCTGCCTGGGGCACGCCGGCTGGCAGCGCTTGCGGGCGCCCCTGCTGGCGTGGCGGGAGCGACTCTGATGGCCGTGCTCGCGTTCTGGAGCGCCGTCGGCGTCATCGTGTGGGTGTACCTCGGATATCCGATCGTCCTCGGGATCGCGGCGACGGTGCGGCGCAAGCCGGTGCACCGTCGGCCGATCGAGCCGGCGGTCTCGCTCGTCATCTGCGCCTACAACGAGGAGCGGGACATCCGGCGGAAGCTCGACGAAACGCTCGCCTGCGACTACCCGGCCGACAAGCTCGAGGTCATCGTCGCGTCCGACGGCTCCACCGACCGGACGGACGACATCGTGCGGGAGTTCGCGCCGCGGGTGCGGCTGCTCCGGGTCGAGGGGCGGGGCGGGAAGACGGTCGCGCAGAACGCGGCGGCCGCTGCGGCCACAGGAGACATCCTGGTGTTCTCGGACGTCACGACGGTGTACGCGGCCGGGACCATCCGGGCCATGGTCGAGAACTTCGCGGACCCGCGGGTCGGGTGCGTGGGCGGCGATCTCCACTACGAAAAGGACCCGCACAATCCGTCGGCCCAGGGGCGTGCGCTGTTCTGGAGCTACGAACGGCAGCTCCGGATCTGGGAGAGCCGAGTGCATTCCATCGTGGGGGTGGCGGGCTGCGTCTACGCCATGCGGCGCGAGCTGTACGAACCCCTCGACCCGGGCGCGATCAGCGATTTCGTCCAGCCCGGCCTGGTGACCGAGCGCGGGTGGCGAACCGTCCTCGAACCCGAGGCGCTGGCGTTCGAGCCGGTCGAATCCCATACCCTGGGGGAAGAGCTGCACCGGCGCGCCCGGTGATCACGCGCGGACTCCGCGGGGCGTTCCGCATGCCGGCGTTGCTGAATCCCGTCCGCCACCCCTGGTTTGCCACCCTGCTGTGGTCGCATCGCGTCCTCCGCTGGCTGGTGCCCGTGTTCCTCCTGATCCTGCTGGCCGCCAGTGTGGTGCTCGCGGGGCGGGGGGGCTTCTACGCGCTGGCACTCGCCGCACAACTCGCGGTCTACGGCGCGGGGCTGCTGGCGTTCCTGCTCGAGCGGGCACGGGTCAACGTGCCTGGCGCTTTCATCCCGCTGTATTTTTGCGTCGTGAATCTGGCGCCACTGCTCGCCCTCGCCTGGCTGGCACGGGGCGAGCGCAAGGTGGTCTGGGAGACCGGTCGATGAGCGTCGCGCAGGACGACCCGCCCTTGTTCAAGCGCGCGCTCTTCCGCTCCGGGCTGTTGTCGTTGGCGCGGCTCGCGCGGCAGCGCCATCGGGGCGTGCTGCTGCGCTACCATGCGCTCACCGAGGGGGAAGCCCCGGTCCCGTACGCCGCGCCGGACATCTGCCTCCCGGTGCGGCTGTTTCGGTTGCAGATGGCGTTCGTGCAACGCGCCTACTCGGTGGTGTCCCTCGACGCGCTGGTGGACGTGCTCGAGCGCGGGGACCGGCTCCCGAAGCGGGCGCTCGCGATCACCTTCGACGACGGCTACGCCGACAACCATCGGCTCGGACTGCCGGTGCTGGCAGGGCTCGGTCTGTCGGCCACGGTGTACATTGCCACGGGCAGCGTCGCGGGCGGGGCGCCGTTCTGGGTGGGCGCCGTCCGCGCGCTCGTGCTCGCCGCCGCCGGGCCCGTGCTCGAGCTGAGCGACGGGTCGCTGGTCGCGCTCGACGGCGACCGGGCAGGAGCGGTGAAGGAGCTCACTCGCCGGCTCGTGGCCGTGCCGGCGCCGGCGCGGGCGGAGCTGCTGGCCGTCACGGCGGCTCGCGCGGGCATCGACCTGCATGCGCTGCTGGCGGGCACCATGCTCACCTGGGACGAAATCAGGGCCCTGCACGCGGCCGGATGGACCATCGGCGCGCACACCGTGACCCATTCGAACGTGGCGCTTGTCCCGATCGGCGAGGCGGAGCGGGAAATCCTGACGTCCCGGGATGCGCTCGCCGCGGCCATCGGGTGCCCGGTGCAGCATTTCTGCTACCCCAACACGGGTGGGCAGCACCGATATTTCTCGCCGGATATCGCCGATGTGCTCCGACGCCACGGCTTCCGTTCTGCCACCACGTCCCGCCCCGGCGCGCTCCGTCCGGACAGCGACCGCTTCGCGTTGCCCCGATTGGGCGTGAGCCCGCGTCTTGGTTCTGTGAGTGCACTTGCCGCGGCACTGGAGCGGCAACGACTGGCGGCCTGACCAGGAGAACGATCTTCGCATGTGCGGCATCGCTGGTGAGCTTCGACTCGTGTCCGGGGAACGGGCAAGCGCCGAGCGGGTGCGTGCCATGTGCGACGTCATGGCGCACCGCGGCCCCGACTCGTTCGGCCACTTCACCCAGGGCGAAGTGGCTCTCGGCATGCGCCGGCTCGCCATCGTCGACGTCGCGGGCGGCCAGCAGCCGCTCGGCAACGAGGACGGGTCCGTCCAGGTGGTGTGCAACGGGGAGATCTACAACGCGCCCGCCCTCGCGCGCGATCTCGCGGCGCGTGGCCATCACTTGCGCACCCGCTCCGACGTGGAGGTGATCGCGCACCTCTACGAAGAGGAGGGCGTCGACCTCGCGTCGAAGCTGGACGGGATGTTCGCCTTCGCGCTGTGGGATGCGAAGGCGCGCCGTCTGGTGCTGGGTCGCGATCGCATCGGCATCAAGCCCCTGTACGTCACGCGCCTGGGCGACCGCCTGGTGTGGGGCTCGGAAGCGAAGTGCCTGCTGGCGGGCGGGCTCGATCCGCAGATCGACGTCCAGGCCCTGCACGATTATCTGACGCTCGGCTACGTCCCAGGCCCCGCCTCGATCTTCACCGGCGTGCAGCAGCTCGCCCCCGGGCACGTGCTCGTCGCCGAACCCGGGAAGGCAGCCCGAGACGCGGCAATACTGGACGCTCGTCGGACATGTCGCCCCCGATGAACGGCGCAGCGAAGCGGAGTGGCGCGACGAGCTCGTCCGCACGCTGCGCGGCGCCGTCGAGAGCCATCTGATGAGCGACGTCCCCCTCGGCGTGTTCCTCTCCGGCGGGCTCGATTCCGGAAGTATCGTCGCGCTGATGCACGAGCTGGGCGTGCACCCCATCCGGACCTTCACCATCGGTTTCGAGGAGAAGAGCTTCAGCGAGGCCGCCGAGGCCCGGGCGGTCGCGCAGCGTTATGGGACGGAGCATCACGAGCTGATCGTCCGGCCGGACGCGGTCGCGCTGCTGCCCCGGCTGGTGCGCAGCTTCGACGAGCCGTTCGCGGACTCCTCGGCGATCCCGGTGTATCACGTCTCGGAACTCGCCCGGCGCCATGTGAAGGTGGTGCTGTCTGGCGAGGGCGGGGACGAGGTGCTGGCCGGGTACGAGACCTACCGCGCCCGGCGCGTCGCGGCATTGTACGCGCGCCTCCCGCCGGTGATCGGTGACCGACTCGTTCGAGCCGTGGTGGAGCGTTTGCCCGTCTCGCACGCCAAAGTCAGCTTCGACTACAAAGCCAAGCGGTTCGTCAGCGGTGCGTACCTGAGGCCGGCGGCAGGGCACCTGTGGTGGAAGACGATCATCGAGGACGACGTGAAGGCGGGGCTCTATGCCGACGGGGTGGCGCGCAGCGTCGAACCGACGGAACGCCTGTTCGACGCGTTGTTCGCCGAGTCCGACGGCGGCGAGCTGGACCGTCTGCAGTACATCGACGCGAAGCTTTACCTGCCAGCCGATATTCTGGTTAAGGTCGACCGCATGAGCATGCTGCACTCCCTGGAGGCGCGCGTGCCTTTCCTGGACCGCAGCATGCTGGAGTTCACGCGCCGCATCCCGCCCGGGTTACGCCTGCGCGGCATGACTTCGAAGTTCCTGTTGCGGCGTGCCATGGCGGATCGCCTCCCGCCCGCCGTCGTGAACGGACGCAAGCGGGGCTTCAACGTCCCCATGCCCTCGTGGCTGGCGGGAAACTTGCGGGATTTCACCCGCGACGTGCTATCGCCCCAGCGGGTGCGCCGTCAGGGGCTGTTCAAGCCGGCGGCGGTCGAGCGGATCGTCGCCGACCACCAGGCCCGGCGGAGGGATTTTAGTCGAGCAATTTGGACCCTCCTCGTGCTATCCGTGTGGCAGGACGAGATGCTGCGCGATGTGCCGGCCACCTCTCGGCGAGCGGTTGGCTCATCGGTGTGACGCCCCCATGACGAGACTGCACTCGATCGAGCGGAGAGATACGTGATCGCCCTGGAAGCGAAGGAGTTCAAGGTCGCCGCACCACAGGACGACTACCACGACCTCGGCCTCCGGCCGGATACGGCATGGAGCCGCGTGTGGCAGGTCCTGATGGCGGGGCTCGGATTGCTGGTGCTCTTGCCCGGTGTCGTTGGCCATCGCCATCGCCACCAAACTCACCAGTCGCGGACCGGTGCTCTACAAGGGCACGCGCATCGGTCGGAACATGGAGCCGTTCCAGATCTTCAAGTTCCGCACCCTCCTGGTCGACGCCGAACAACGCATCGGGGCGCGTTTGTTGACCCCGGGAGATCCGCTCTACACGCCGGTGGGCCGATTCCTGAAGCGGACCAAGCTCGACGAGATCCCGCAGCTCTGGAACGTCGTCCGTGGCGACATGAACCTGGTGGGTCCCCGACCCATCCGGCCAGTCTTCCTGGCCACGTCGATGCGCGAAATCCGCAACTACGCGGCACGGTTCGTCGTCCGGCCGGGCATGACCGGCTTGGCCCAGCTGCGCGGCGGCTACTTCACGCACCCGCGCGACAAGCTGCGGTACGACGTCCTCTACATCCAGAACCGGAAATCCTGGCTCGACGTGAAGCTGGTGCTGGCCACCTTCGTGAAGCTGCTCAACCGCTGGCTCACGCTCGGTCTGCTGCTGGCGCTCGTGTTCCTGTGCGCCTCGTTCGTGCCGGCGGTCTTTCAGTCGCCGTTCGAGGTCGAGGTGGGCGGCTTCCACCTGTCGCCGTTCGAGGCGTTCGGCTTGTTGCTGGCGGCGGCGGCCCTCGCGCGGCAGATTCCCGCCCACCGGCTCTATCTCTACCGAACCCCCACGAACCTGCCGATCGCGTGCTTCGTCTTGTTCTCGATCATGGCTGGTCTCGTTGCGGGCGACCTCGGGCCGCGACTCCGAGATGTCGCCTACTTCACGGCGTCCGGGTTCCTGCTCTTCTTCCTGGTAGTGAGCGGCGACGTGACGCCGGGCTTCGCGCGCCGAGCCACGCGCCTCGTGGCGCTCGCGGCCGTGCTGGTGTCGGTCGTGGGTCTCTTCGAGCTGGTCGTGCAAGCGCACGCGGCCAGCCCGGGCGCGGTGGCGGCCCAAGGGCTTCCCCGCCTCACGTCGACGCTGGGTAGCCCCATCGTACTGGCAGCCTATCTCGTGCTGGGGGTCCCCCTCGTCCTGGTCGAATTGGTGTGCGCCGAGCGGCGGGAGGAGCGCGATTTCTGGCTGATCTGCACTACGCTCGTCCTCGTCGCGGTGGCCCTTACGCAAACCCGACTGTCGCTGATCGCACTCTGGCTGACTGGCGCCGTGTTCGCATGGCGCGTGTCCTGGCGCGTGTTCCGATTGACGATCGGTGCTGCGCTCGGCCTCGCCGCGGCGCTGGTGCTGGTGGGGGCGCTCCGGCTGTCGCCGGCGGCCATGGGGGAGGAATTCTCGCGCCGCCTCGAGGTCACGGCCGCGACGCTGCACGAGAGCGTCGCGGGCATTCGGGGGCTGATCGGAACGGATCCGGGCAAGGGGGCGGTCACGCTCGTTGAGGTGAGCCGAGGCCCGCAGGGCGAGCCGGTGCTGGCGCATGCGGAGAACATGCACCTCACCCTCCTGGTGCGGACAGGCTTGATCGGCTGGGCCCTCATCATGTGGGTGATCGGCGCCGCGCTCGCGGGAATCTTCCGTGCGACCGGCGCGGTCAACGACCGCCGGCTGGCGCTCACACTGTGGGCGATCTTCTCGTCCGGCCTGGGCTTCCTGATCTCCATGGGCAACTTCAACGCCTTCTACAATCCAACCATCCAGATCATGTTCTGGGGCCTGCTCGGCATGGGGACGGCCATCGCGACGCACTTCGCCGGCCGGCGACCGCGCTTCAACGTGATCTACCGCTTCGGTCAGGGCGAATGAGCGACGTCATGCACCACCGACCGCGCGGGGCGCTTCGAGGCGCCGGCTGCGGCCTCCTCGCTGGCACGCTCTGGTTCGCGCTCGAGGTGATCGGGAACTGGGCGGCGGGCGGCGTCGCGGCGGCGGCGACGCTCGAGCGGATCGCGGCGCTCGACCTCGCCATCGGAGGGGGGGCCGGGCTGCTGCTCGGCGGTCTGATCCCCCGCGGCGGCGTGCCGCTCGGGGTCGCCATGGTCGGCGTGTACGGACTGCTGCGGGTGTATGCGCCGCCCGGGCTCGGAGCAGAGGCCCTCTTCGTGGGCCTCTCCATCGCGGCGGTCGCGATCAGTCGCCGGCTCGAGGACGCCGAGGGGTCTGGCCTGCTCGGATTCATCCACGCCGTGCTGCTCGGGTCCGGGGCCGTCCTGGCGATCGACGTCGTGCTCGATGGGCTGCACGCGAGCGGGCTTCGCGGCCTGCGCCTGCCGGTGGTGATCGCAGCCCTGCCCCTGCTGGCGGTCGTGGTCGACCGGGTGCTCGGGGTCGTCGTCCGACGCCGCGGCCTTCGTCTCGGACTCCAGACGGCCGCTGCAGGTCTCGCCCTGGTCGCGCTCGGGGGGCCGCTCTCGACGGCGCCGCTCGACAGCCGCGTCGTTACGGCCGTGCCCCCGCCGAGGGGGACGCCGGACGTCTTCGTGATCTCCTTGGACACCACGCGGGCCGACCGGCTTTCGCTGTACGGTTACGGACGACCCACCACGCCGCAGCTGGAAGCCTTCGCGAGCGACGCGCTCACGTTCACGCAGGCCCGATCGACGGCCGGCTGGACGTTGCCGGGGCACGCATCGATGCTCACCGGCCTCTATCCGAGCCGGCACGGTGCGCATCTGGCAGGGGCTGGTTGCCAGGACAGTCGATCGACGGTCGCCGGAACGTCGCGTTTCCGCTGGCAGCCGACAAGACGACGCTTGCCGAAGCGCTGCGTGACCGCGGCGTACTCGACCGGCGCCTTCGTGGCGAACTTCTCGTATCTCTACCGCGACTTCGGCCTCGCCCAGGGGTTCCAGGTATACGAGGACGCGCCAGGCCTGCTGTTGCGGGTCCGGCCGCCGGTGGTTCGGTTCGCCCAGCATTCGTTCGACCCCGGGTTCTGTCTGAAGCCGTTCAGGACCGCCCAGGAGATCAACGGCCTCGCGCTCGACTGGGTCGACCGGGCCCCGGCGGGTCGTCCGGTGTTCGCGTTCCTGAACTACATGGAGCCTCACCAGCCATGGCTCGCGCCCCCGCCGCATGACCAGTGGGTGTGGGATCTGCCACAGGCCAGGCGGCTGGCGAACCGGGACCTCTACACCCACGAGGTGAAGGACTTCGCCCCGGAGGAGCTCGAATTCATCCAGGCCAACTACGATGGCCAGGTGGCCGCGATGGATGCCGCCCTTGGAGAGCTGATCGGCGCACTCAAGCAGCGGGGCCGCTACGAGAACGCGCTCATCATCGTGACCTCAGACCACGGGGAACTGCTGGGTGAGCACGGCTTCGTGGGGCATATGGGCCGCATGCTCTACGAGCCCTTGTTGCACGTGCCGATGGTGGCGAAGTTCCCGGGCGCGGAGCGGCCGCGGGGCCGGATCGATACGCCGGTACAGAACCTCGACGTCACCCCGACAGTGTTGCGCGAGGCCGGAGCGGCAGTGCCGCCGGGGCTCCAGGGGCAGCATCTGCGGGAGGTCACCCGGCCCAGCTTGGCGGAGGAGGACATCAACCCGTTTCTCGTCGCCGACTACGGTGATGCCTACAATCGCGCCGTGCGCGTGTTCATGGACGGTCGCTGGAAGCTCATCACCACGTCGAGGGGTGACCGCATGCTCTTCGATCTCTTGCGCGACCCGGAGGAGGCAACCGACCTGGCCGCCGCAGAGCCAGCACGGGTGCAGGAGCTGGCGCAGCGGCTGGAGGCCACGATGAACACCAAGGTGGCCGCGAGCGGAGCGCCGGGCCGGAGCGACTGAGTCGTGGAGCCGAACGGACACGAGCGGCCGGCCATGGCGCTGCACGCCGTCGCCGCGGGTGACCACGGCGTCGCGGTCGGTCGCCGCGGTGCGTCGGTCGAGACGGAGGGGCGCGCCAGGACGGCCGCCCCGGCCGTGTCGGTCGTGATGCCGGTCTACAATGCCGAAGCGACGCTCGACGAGTGTCTCGGACGACTTGCCGGCTCGCGCTTCGCGGACTTCGAGGTCATCGTCGTCGACGACGGCTGTACGGATCGCTCGGTCGAGATCATGAGCCGATATCCGGTACGTGTGGTGCGGACGTCAGGGCGGGTCGGTCCCGCCGTGGCGCGCAACCTCGGGGCCGAGGCGGCCCGGGGCGAGTACCTGTTCTTCATCGATTCGGACGTCATGGTGCATGCGGACACCCTGCAGCGGTTGGTCGACGGCTTCGCGCGCGAGGGCGTCGACGGATTCTGCGGCGTGCAGGACGACGACATGCGCCACGACGACCTCGTGAGTCAGTACAAGAATATCTGGATGCGGTGGACGTATCTCCGGCTGCGCGGCGACGTTCCGCTGTTCTACACCACCGCGGCAGCGATCCGGCGCGACGCGTTCGAACGCGTCGGCGGCTTCGACGCGGGCTACGCCACGCCGAACGTCGAGGATACGGCGTTCGGGCAGAAACTGCAGCGTCTCGGCGTGCGGATCCGGGTGCATCCCGATCTCGAAGTGGAGCACGTGAAGCGCTACTCGTTGCGCGGTTTGCTGCAGACCGACTACATGCGGGCCGTCTCGCTGACCCGCCTCAAGCTCCGCCACCGCAACGAGCTTGGCGACAACAACACCTCGGTGCCCGCGAGCTACATGGCGAGCGTGCCGCTCGCGGGCCTGACCGCGCTGGCGCTGGTGCTGGGGGTGGCCTTCGGCTGGCCGGCGGCCATGGCGCTCGGGGTCGCCGGACTGGCGGGGGTGACGTTGCTCAACGCGGGATTCCTCGACGCCATTCGTCGCAGCGATGGGTGGGGCCGGGCCCTGGCTTCCGTGCCGGTGCTCTGGCTGGAGCTGCTGGTCGTGGGCGTCGGCACCGCGGTGGGCCTGCTCTCGTTCCCGTTCGGGCGGCGTTACTAGACTGGATCATCTCAAAGGAGAGTGCACGGAATGGGATACTTCGATTACCTCAAGCACGGCAGGAAGATGTTCTTCAAGAAGGGCGAGCTGCCGGTGTACCTGGTGTACTTCATCACCGATGCCTGCAACGCGAAGTGCAAGCACTGCCTGCTCGCCGACGGCGCCCACCCCGGGTGGGAGGAGCCGTCGATGACCTACCGCAAGCAGGAGCTGTCCCTGGAGGAGATCGACAAGGTCAGCTCCAGCATGGGGAAAGGGAGTTTGATGTTCCTCCTGCCCACGGGCGGCGAACCTTTTCTGCGCAAGGACATTGGAGAGATCATCAAGATCTTCCATAAGAACACGGGGGTCCGGAACGTCGGCATCCCGACGAACGGCAGCACCACGGCGCGGACCGTGTCCATCGTCAAGGATCTCGTGCGAGAGCTGCCCGGATCTGGACCTGCACATCGACGTGTCCCTGGACGGCGTGGGCGAGCTGCACGACGAAATTCGCGTGTTCCCGGGACTCTTCAAGCGGTCGATCGAGACGTACAAGGCGCTGCGCGAGGTTGAGCGGCACTACAAGAACTTCAGCGTGCAAGTCGAGACGACGGTCTCGAAGCACAACGAAGACGTGCTGATCGAGAACTACGAATGGTTCCGGAAGAATCTGGATGTCGATACGGTGTTCACGCTGCTCACGCGCGGCAGCCCCAAGGAGCCGCTGGCCAAGTTCTTCGACGTCGAGAAGTACCAGGAGTATGCCGACCACATGGAGCGCGAGTACAAGAGCGGCTCGCTCAGCGGCTACGATCACTTCCCGTTCGCGGATTTCATCAACGCGAAGCGAATCGTGCGTCACAATCTGATCGCCAAGATCGCTCGCACCAACGAGTATCAGATACCGTGTTATGCGGGGAATCTGGGCGGTGCGATGTTCGCCAACGGTGACATCTATCCGTGCGAGCTGTTGATCGACCGCAAGCTGGGGAACGTCCGCGACGCGAACTACGACTTCAAGGAAGTCTGGTTCAGCGACCAGGCGGAGTCGGCGCGACGCTTCATCCGCGAGTCGAAGTGCTTCTGCACCTACGAGTGCTTCCTCACCATCAACATCCTCTTCAACCCGCGCATGATGCCCGCGGTCCTCAAGGAGTGGTCGAGCCTCAAGCTGCGCAAGGCGTGGCGGAAGCTGACCGGCCAGCAGCCGGCCAAGGCCACCCTCGAGACCTGCGGCACCGGCGCCAACAAGCCGGCCACCGCCGTGGCGGACGCCTGAGTCCGGCGGCACAACCGACAACCCCTGGGGGACCCATGTTCCGAGGCAAGCGCATCTCCGTCGTCATTCCGTGTCACAACGAGGAGGAGGGGGTCCGGGCCACGATCGAGCAGATGCCAGCGATCGTGGACGAGGTGGTGGTGGTCGACAACGCCTCCACGGACCGCACCGCCGAGGTGGCTCGTGCGCTTGGCGCCCGCGTCATCCCCGAGTCGCGGAAGGGGTACGGGCGGGCCTACAAGACCGGGTTCGAGAACGCGCGGGGCGACATCATCGTCACCATGGACGGTGACGGCACGTATCCGCCGAACTCCATTCCG
The DNA here is from genome assembly GCA_963851365.1 of uncultured delta proteobacterium. Taxonomy (GTDB): domain Bacteria; phylum Desulfobacterota; class Binatia; order DP-6; family DP-6; genus CAVQLX01. The sequence continues at coordinate 296,477 of CAWKPA010000013.1, forward strand.
CTCCTGCTCCATGTGTTGCTGGAGGAACGGATCGATTTCATGAGCGCGCGCCGGTGGCGATCGAAAAACGACAAATCGAAGAGCCCCCTCCGGCTGATCGGCAACGCGGTGCTCTCGACGGGCACCATGCTGCTCTTCCGGCGCTTCCTGATCGATTCACAATCCGGGATGTGGATATTCCGGCGAGACATTCTGCAGCGCATTCGACCGGAGAGCGACGGGATGGCTCTGTCGCAGGAGATCAAGATCCTCGCCTTCACCCACCCGGACATCCGGTGTCTCGAGATGCCGATCTACTACGGCGACCGGGTCGGCGAGAGTAAGCTGAACCTGTGGCGGGACGGTTTCGGGAACCTGCTGGCGCTGGGCAAGTTGCGGATGAGTCTCCGGCGCCGGCGCCGGATGGGCACGGTGACTCCATTGGCGAACGCGGAGCCCGCAGTGGAGGAACGCCGGGTCTCGCAGGCGCCCTGATCGGAGACGCGGAGGCATGGCGGAGGAGCCGGAGCGCCTATGATCTGGTGGGTCTGCTACCTCGTGCTCCTCGTCCTGTTGTTCGTGCGGGTGCAGAGCGACGAGGTGGTCGGAGGCCGGCCGCCCGCTCGCCCCGAGCCCGGCGAACCGCTGCGGCTGATCGGGCTCCATCACGCCCTGTTCTATGCGATTTTGCTTGGCGCCCCGGTGGAGGCAGCCGTGCGTGGCGGCATGACGGATGGTCGCCCCCTCGGGGTACTGCTCTTCGCGGGTGGCGTCGGCCTGTATCGCGCCGCGGGCCGTGCGCTGGGCGACTCGCTCTCGCCGTTGGTGAGCGCGCGCCTGGGGGGCTCTCTGGTCACGGACGGCCCGTATCGACGCCTGCGGCACCCGATGTACGTCGGGCAAGCGGCCATCGCGGTCGGGGCTCCGTTGACACTCGGCTGTCGCTGGGTGCTCTGGTTGGCGATTCCGGCCGTCGCGATCCTGGTCATCCGCGCATTCCTCGAGGACGCGGCGCTGGCGCGCACGTACCCGGAGCATGCCCGCTGGGCGGCGAAGACCAAGCGCGTCGTCCCGTTCGTCTTCTGAAACCGGCGCGGCCTCGCCAGCGTTGCGGCCTGGAACGAACTCCGATAGGTGATCGGACCCTCGACATGCACACGGTCGCGGTCGACATTCTGACGGGCTTCCTCGGGAGCGGAAAGACCACGCTGCTGCGCCACGTGCTCGATCACGGGTTGCGCGGCAAGCCCGTTGCCGTGATCATGAACGAGATCGGCGAGATCGGCATCGACGGGCGCGTCGTGACGGGTCTGTCCGCGGTGGAGCAGATGGTCGAGTTGTCGAGCGGCTGTATCTGCTGCACCATCGACGACTACCGTTTCGATCTCGCCGTGCAGGAGATCATCGAGACGACGCGGCCGCACCTGATCGTCATCGAGTCCACGGGCCTGGCGGATCCCGAGCCACTGATCGAGCGTGTGAAGGCCGCCGGGCTCGGGTTGGACGCCGTCATCACGGTGGTCGACGCGGCCCACGCGCCACAGCACCTGCGGGAGACGGTCATCGCCCGCCGCCAGATCGAGGCGGCGGACTTCCTGGTGCTCAACAAACTCGACCTCGTGGACGAGGCGACGGCCGCGCGGCTCGAGCGACGCCTGGCGCGTGTCAATCCGCGTGCCCTGCGATTCGGCACCGTGCGCGGAGCGATCGACAGCGAGGTGCTCTTTGCCACCGGCGTGGCGGCGTATCGCCAGCAGGCGGTAGAGCGGTCCGCCGACCATCTGCACGTTGACGGGTTCACGAGCTTCGTGTACCGCTCCGACGGGAGCCTCGACCAGCGACGCTTCGAGCACCTGCTGAGCCGACTGCCGGCCGACGTGATTCGCGCCAAGGGCATCGTGCGCTTCGCGCAGCGCGACTGGCAGTGTTTGTTCAGCGTCACCTGCGGGCGCGTGGAGCTGAGCTGGGTGAAGCTCCCGGCCGTGCAGGAAAACCAGGCCGTATTCATCGGTCGGAACCTGGCGCAGCATGAGGCAGGGGTACGTGCCGGCCTCGCGCGTTGCGAAGCAACGGCCGACAGGAGGCAGAGCCATGGCTGAACGTCCGGAGGGGACACCGCCGCCGGAGGCGGAGCCGACGCCGCCCGAGGCGTACACCGACGAGGAGGAGGCCGAGGTGCGGAAACGCCTCGAGGACCTCGGCTACGTCGAATAGCGGCAGGTTGGGCCGAGAGTGGAGATGCAGATGCAGGGACTGATCGAGAAGATCGAGCGCCGTGACGCCCGGTGCGGTGTCATCGGCCTCGGGTACGTGGGATTGCCGCTGGCCCTCGAGTTCGCGAAGGCGGGGTTCCACGTGACGGGCATCGATCTCGACGAAGGCAAGGTGGAGCAGATCGCCGCCGGCCGTTCGTACATCGTCGACGTGAAGGACGAGGAGATCGCGGAGCCCGTGCGGGGAGGGCGGTTCACCCCGACGACCGATTTCTCGGTCATCCAGGAGCTGGACACGATCAACATCTGCGTGCCGACGCCGCTCCGCAAGACCAAGGACCCCGATCTGACGTATGTGGTCTCGGCGGTCAACGAAATCCGCAAGTACCTGCGACGGGGGCAGTTGGTGATCCTCGAGAGCACCACCTACCCCGGCACCACCGAGGAGGTCGTTCGCCCAGCCCTCGAAGCCTCCGGCCTCGAGGTGGGCAAGGACTTCGCGCTGGCGTTCTCGCCCGAGCGCATCGATCCCGGGAACCCGACGTTCAACACTCGCAACATCCCGAAGGTGGTCGGCGGCATCACGCCGGCGTGCACGCAGGTGGCGAAGCGACTGTACGAAGCGTCGGTGGAAACCGTCGTTCCCGTGTCCTCGACGCAGGTCGCCGAGATGGTGAAGCTGCTCGAGAACACCTTCCGGAGCGTGAACATCGGTTTGGTGAACGAAATCGCGCTGATGTGCAGCGCGCTCGGGATCAACGTGTGGGAGGTGATCGACGCCGCCCGGACGAAGCCGTTCGGGTTCATGGCGTTCTACCCGGGTCCGGGCCTCGGCGGGCACTGTATCCCGATCGACCCCTTCTACTTGTCCTGGAAGGCGAAGATGAACGGGTTCGATGCCCGGTTCATCGAACTTGCGGGAGCCATCAACGAGAGCATGCCGCGGTTCGTCGTGGAGCGGATCACGGACGCGCTCAACGCCCACCGCAAGAGCGTGCGCGGGTCGCGGATCCATGTCCTCGGCGTAGCCTACAAGGCCGGCGTCAACGACATCCGGGAATCGCCCGCGCTGACCGTGATGAAGATCCTGGCGGACAAGGGTGCGGTGCTGTCGTACACCGATCCCTACGTCCCGGGCGTCCGCGAGGAGGGGTTCGATCTCGAATCCGTAGCCGCGGACGCGCGGACGCTGAGCGAATGCGACTGCGCGGTGGTGTTGACGGCGCACCCCGAGATCGACTACGCGGCGGTTGCCCGACAGGCCCGTTTGATCGTGGACACGCGCAATGCCTTGCGTGATTGCCACGAACCGCACGTGATCCGGCTGTAATTCCCGGCTCGTTCTCGATGGGTTGACCGACGCCCCCGGGGTACGTGCCTTGCAATGGTCCGTCCCGGGGGGAAGCGCGGTCTCGGGCCGGTCCTCCCCGCGAAGGAGGACGTCAGATGGGGGCACGGGGCCGGAGCGTTGGGGCCGCACTGCTGTGTGCGGCGTTGGTAGGGCCAGCCGCTTCGGCCGGGCCGCCGCTGCGGCGGGATCTGGACGGCTACATCATCTTTGGCCTGCGGGACGTCGGGCTCAAGAACATGACCGTGAACGGCGCCTGCAACGCGGGCGTCAGCTGTGCGCAGCCCAACAGCAACAGCGCATGCGGGGTCATCACCCACGAGAACCCGCTGTACGGCGAAGGCTCTCAGATCGTCGGCGACGTGGCGCGCTTCAGCCGCGGCGGGGGGATCGTCTATCAGCTCTTCAGCAACAAGCCGAACGGGCTGGAGAACGTCTTCATCAACGAACCGCCCGTCGGCTCCCCGAACCCGTTGCCCCTGCTGGGCGACATCGACCTGGACGGTGCGCCGAGCTGCCGGATTCAGGGAGGCCAGTGCGTGGTCGATGCGGGCGACCTGGCCGCGGCCTGCGGGTTCCCCACGCCCTTTCCCGCCTGTGCACTCGGCCAGAACGTGACGGCGCTACCGGGTGCCGATTGCCAGGGGGCGCCGGATGCGGCCACAGGGAACGGCCGGTGCGACCTGCCGCCGGGCACCTACGGCGACCTCGAGCTGCGGAACGACGGCAAGCTCACGTTCACGGGCGGCACCTACACCGTCTGTGGGTTCCGATTCGGCCGCGACACGGAGACCATCGCGGACGCGCCGACGACCGTGAATGTGCACGGCGACGTGGGCATCAACGGGGGATCGCTGTTCGGTCCCCCCGTCGGCACGGGGTGCGGACGGATCAAAGTCAACGTCATGGGACCCGGCGGGTTCGCCTTCGGCCGCAACAACACCATCAACGGATACTTCTGCGCGCCCGAGCGCACGATCCGCCTGGGGCACAACAACAACCTCAGCGGGCGATTCTACGGCGACGAGGTGAGTGCGGACTCGAACAACCGCGCCTTCTGCTGCAGCGAGGCATGCATCGAGCCTCCGCCACCCACGGGGCGGGCGCTGCGGCGCACGCTCGATGCCTACTTCATCCTCGCGATGCAGCGGGCCGCGCTGAAGAACCTGAGCCTGGGTTCGGCGTGCAACATCGGGGTCAACTGCGGGGCGAAGAACGCGAACCGCAACGAATGCGGCGTGCTCTCCACGGGAAGCCTGACCATGGCGGACTACAGCCAGGTGGCCGGCGACCAGAGCTTCTATCGCAAGGCGGGGGGGCGCGTGTGGCAGTCGTTCCGCAACAACGACTCCCCGCTCGACAACGTGACCCTGGTGGCGCCTGCGCCGAATCCGGACACGTTCGAGCCGCCGATCCTCCCGGGCACGTGTGACGATACCTGCACCCCGAGCATACCGGCCGTGAAGGCGGCCTGCGGTTTCCCGAGTCCCTTCCCGGCGTGCAACCCAGCCAAGTCCGTTCGGGCGCAGCGCAATCAGGACTGTCCGCCGTGGGACACCAAGTTGGGCAACCAGCAGTGTGACCTGCCGCCGGGCACCTACGGGTCGTTCAGCATGCAGAACGCCGGCTGGACAAACTTCTCCACCGGCAACTACGTCTTTTGCCGGTTCCGGACCGGACGGCGGTCGAAGGCCACCGGGTCGAACACCACCATCATGGTGCCGGCCGGCGGCGCGTTCCGGGCCAGCAACGGGACCGAGCTCGGGGAAGGGTGCGGGGACTTCCGGATTCTCGTCGACGGCCAGGCGTCGAGCGTCGCATTCGGTCGCTCCGGGCTGGTGGCAGCGAAGCTCTGCGCTCCCGAGACGAAGGTCTCGCTTGGCCACAGCAACGTCCTGATCGGGCAATTCGTAGCGAACTCCTTGACCGCGGACCTGAACAACGTGGGACGGTGCTGCGGCCAATGCCCGTAGTGCGTTGACCGCCGCGGGCGCGGAAGGGGAGCGCCGCTCGGCGACCTGGGAACCGGCGCGTGGGGAGACCGGGTGTGGCGGTTCGCCGCGTCCTGTGGCACTCTTCCGCCGGGCGCGGTTGCCGGTCGAAATGGCGACCGCCGGCGCGCCCGGGAGAGCCCACCGTGAACCTGAAGCGACGAATCCTGCTCGAGTATCGCAAGGTGTACGATGCCGCCCCGGACGCGCCGTACATGCACGCCCGCGACATGCTGCCTGCGCGCCTCGGCATGTCCTTCGAGGACATCTCGGCGGAGGTCAAGGACCTCGAGCAGAACCGCTTCCTCCATTGGAAGGCGCAGGACCTCTACAAGCTGTCGCCCCGCGGCATCCGGGTCACCGGGAACCAGAGCGAGCTCGATCTCGAGTTCCCGGAGTCGTGAGCCGGTCGGCCCCGGAGGGGTCGGTTGCGTTCCGCCGCTGCGCCCCGTCAGAGACATAGCGGAAAGGGGACTGTGCCAGCATGACTCTACGGCCCGTGTGGGCAGGGATCGCCGGCGGCCTGCTGGCTGGGGCCGCGGTAGGCGCCATCGAGGCCCTCGCCTCCTGGTGGGGAGCCCATGGTACGGGCGAGGTGCCATCGATCGCCTGGGCGATGGTGGTCTATGGCGGCGTGGGGGCGGTGATGGGGCTCGGCGCCGGCGTGCTGGCGGCGCTGTTTCGAACGGACGGATTCGGCCTGGCGCTGGCCGGGACCGGCGGGGCGCTCGGCTTCGTGGTCGCGCGGTTCCGCATCATTCGGGACGTGTTCCTGGAGCAGCTCCCGTCCGGCGCCCTGACGACGGTCGTCCAGCTGGTCGGGCTTCTGGGGACGGCCGTGCTGGGGGTCCTGGTCTGGCGCTGGCTGCGCGGGGCGGATGCACGGCGCGGCTGGCTGACGAGGCCGGCGGCCGCGGCGGCGCTCGTCGCCGCGCTGGCCACCGGCTGGGCGGGGATCAGCCGTCTCTTCGCGGCGCCGCCGATTGCGGCCCCGCCTGATCGAACGGCGCCGGCGCCGGCGGGGAGCCCGAACGTCATCCTGCTGATGGTCGACACGCTGCGTGCGGACCGGCTCGGCGCCTACGGCCATCGCGCGGCTCGCACCCCCCATATCGACGGCTTGAGCGCAGACGGCGTGCGGTTCGCCCACACGTACGCGCAGGCGTCGTGGACGCGCCCGTCGGTCGCCACCATCCTGACGGGACTGTATCCATCGTCGCACGGCGCAATCCACAAGGCGGACATCCTGCCCGACCGCGTCGAAACCTTGGCCGAGCTGTTGTCGGCCGCCGGGTACTACACGGTCGGCTTCCCCAATAACGTGAACGTGTCGCCCGGGTTCAACTTCGGCCAAGGCTTCGCGGAGTACCGCTACCTGGCGCCAGACCTCTTCTTCTGGGCCGATGAGGCTGCTGCGCGCCTCACGCTCTACAACGGGCTCCGGCTGGTGCGGGAACGGTTCCTCGCCCGCCGTGTCGACGTCCGCAACTACTATCAGCCCGCCGAGACCGTGACCGACACGATCCTCGGGTGGCTGGATACGCCGACGGCAAAGGACCGTCCGTTCTTCGTCTTTGGCCACTACATGGACCCGCACGATCCGTACTTCGCGCACCCCTACGACGGCGAGGGGTACGCGCGGGTGGCCAACCCGAATCCCCCGGCAGCCGTGGCGGAACGCTATTCTCGACTCTACGATGGCGAGATTGCGTACCTCGACACGCACATCGGTCGACTCGTGGCCGGGCTGAAGGAGCGCGGCCTCTACGACCAGACGCTCATCGTGGTGACGGCCGATCACGGCGAGGAGTTCCATGAACACGGGGGGTGGTGGCATGGGACCACGCTGTACGACGAGCAGATCTTCGTCCCGTTGGTCATGAAGCCTCCGGCGGGCGGCGCCCGCGGGCGGGTCGTCGAGGAGTTGGCCACGAGCCTCGACATCGCGCCGACGGTGCTCGGCGCGGCGGGGGCGGCGATCCCGCCGGTGATGCAGGGGCACGCGTTGCCGCTCGGCGACGGGCCGGCGCCGGCCCGCACGAGCGTGTTCGCCGAAGAGGACCTGGAGGGCAACGTCCTGCAGGCGGTGCGCACGCCCACCTCCAAGTTGATCACCGCGAACCCGGGGAATCCGCGAGGTCTCCAACCCGAGGAACTCTACGATTTGGCCCGCGACCCGGGCGAGCAGCGGAGCCTGGTCGCCCGAGACCCGGTGCTGCTCGAAGAGATGCGCGCTGCGCTCGGGCGGTCCTATCTCGAGGCGCGCGCACATGCCGGGGCCGGCGCGCAGACCGACGTCGACAGCGTCACGAAGGATCGGCTGCGCGCGCTCGGGTACCTGGACTGAGGGGGGGCAGTGGGCGCGCGGCTGCTCGTCATTGGGCTCGACGGCGCCACGCTCGACCTGATCGGTCCGTGGGCTGCCGCCGGCGAACTGCCGCAGCTCGCCGCGCTGATGGACGCAGGCGCCTGGGGGCGGCTGCGGTCGACCGTTCCGGCGGCCACGTTTCCGGCGTGGACGTCGCTCGTGACCGGGGTCAATCCGGGTCGCCACGGCGTTCTCGATTTCGTCGAACGGGTTCCCGGCACCTTCCGGGTGCGATTCGTGAACGGGAGCCGCCGACGGACCCCGGCGCTGTGGACGCGGTTGTCGGCGGAGAACCGCCGCGTGGCCGCGATCACGGTGCCCGCGACGTATCCACCCGAACCCGTGAACGGTGTCATGGTGAGCGGCTTCGACAGCCCGGTCACGACGGCCGTCGATGGCTCGTTCGTGTTCCCGCGGGCGTTCCACGCCGAGATGGGCCGCCTGGTGGGTCGCCTCCCGTTCGCCGATTTCCAGGAAGTGCGCACCGGGCCAGGGTGGCACGACCGAGCGCTCCGCAGTCTGCTCGACGGGGTCCAGCGCAGGGCGCGGCTGTGCGAAGCGCTGTTGCGCCGCGAGTCCTGGGACACGCTGATGGTCGTCTTCGGGGAGTCGGACACGGTCGCGCACCATTTCTGGCGGTTCCACGACCCCGGATCGCCTCGATACGAGCCGGGGCCATACGGGGATGCCCTCCGGCGCGTGTACCGCGCCCTCGATGACGCGGTCGGCCGCCTCGTAGAGGCGGCGGCCGGCGCTGCGGTGGCGGTGGTGTCGGATCACGGGAGCGGCGGCGCGAGCGCGCGCGCCATCCATGTGAACCGCCGGCTGGCGGAACACGGGATGCTGCGTTTCCGCCCCCGGACCGGCGGCGTGGGGGGGGCCCTCCGGGGTCTGGCGCTGCGGGCGGTGCCCCACCGCCTGCAGGGCAGGTTGCTGCGCGCCGCGCCGGGCGTAGCGGGTCGCTTGGAGGGCGGCGCCCGGTTCGGCGGCATCGACTGGACCAGTACGACGGCCTTCTCCGAGGAACTCGACTACCACCCGAGCGTCTGGCTCAACGTGCGGGGACGGGAGCCGGAGGGGCAGGTGCGGCCGGCGGACTACGACGCCACGCGCGATGCTGTCGCGGCGATGCTGGCGGCCTGGCAGGACGATCACGGCAGGCCGGTCGTCGACCGCGTGTGGCGTCGGGAGGAACTCTACCATGGGCCGGCGACGGAGCAGGCGCCGGATCTGCTGCTCGAGCTGACGGTGGTCGACGGGTACACCCCATCCTGCCTCCGGAGCGGCGGTCCGGGGCCGTCGGTGCGGCGTCTCGCGCGCCGCGAGTGGGGGGCGGGGAAAGGGGCGGGGTTGAACGGCGCCCATCGACGCGACGGCATGTTCCTGTTCTCGGGCTGCGGAGTGCGTCGCGCGGGCGAGTTGCCGGCGGCGGACATCATCGACGTCCTGCCGACGGCGATGGCCCTGCTCGGAATGGCGGTGCCGCTCGGGCTCGATGGACGGCCGCTGGACGCGTTGCTCGAGGCGGCGCCCCGCTGGGCGCCCGACGGGCTGCCGGAACGCGACGGCCCCCTGCGGCCGTATGACGACGAGGAGAGCTGGCAGGTCGCGGCGCGCCTCCAGAGTCTCGGGTATCTCGAGCGCGTGCGCTGATGCGGCTGGCCCTCGTGATCGCTGGGCCGTATCCCGCGCTGCGGGGCTCGCAGGTGCTCGTGTCGCATCTGGAAACGGGGTTGCGGCAACGGGGACATGCGGTGGTGGTGGTGAGCTACGGCCCGCGACGCGTGGAACGTCCCGGCCCGCGTCCGGCCCGTATCGCGTACGATGCGGCGCTGGTCGCGCGTCTCTGGCGCGCGGTACGGCGGGAGCGCGTCGAACTGCTGCACGCCCACAACTACGAGGCCGCCATCGCCGCACTCCTGGTCGGCCGCTTCGCGCGGATCCCGGTCGTGTACCATGGCCACAGCGCGCACGCCCAGGAGTTGCCGCGATACGCATCCAGCCCGACGGCGCGACGCTGGCTGCAGCGCCTCGGACAGTGGCTCGATCGCCAGGTGCCGCGGCGAGCCGATGCGGTCATCGCGGTCACGAGCGAGTTGGGCGTTCACTTGCGGGCCGCCGGGCTCCCGGCAGATCGGCTCGACGTGATCGAGCCCGCCGTGCCGCCGGCCGAACTCGAGGCCGAGGCGGCGGCGCACGGCGAAGACGGCCTGGTGTGCTACGCGGGCAACCTCGACGCGTATCAGGACGTGGCGCAGCTGCTGGAAGCGTTCGCGCGTGTGCGGGTCGCCGAGCCCGGGGCACGCCTGCGACTGGTTATCCATCCCGACGCGCATGCCAATGCGGCCCGCCTCGCGGCTCGGGGGCTCGGCCACGGTGTCGAATTCGTACTGGCTCGTTCGTATGCCGAGGCACGGGCGGAGCTGGCGCGCGCGGCGGTGGTCGTCTCGCCGCGGACCGAGGGGTCTGGCTTCCCGATGAAGGTCCTCACCTACATGGCCCTCGGCAAGGCGATCGTGGCGTCGGCCGGCTCGGCGAAGGGACTGGCGGGGGATGTCACCGCCCGGATCGTCCCCGACGGCTGCCCGGATGGGTTCGCGACGGCCGTCGTGGCCTTGCTGCGGGATGCAACGGCCCGGGAGACGCTCGGGCGGGCGGCGCGTCGACGCGTGGCGGACGGGACGGCCTGGCAGACGAGCCTCGAGCGCGTCGAGACGCTCCATGCGCGGCTGGTGCGGCCGCCCGCGGCACGGACCGGACGGGCTGGCGGACCGCCGCTGCGTCGGGTAGCTGTCACGTCCACGGAGTGAGCCACGGCATGAACCGACCTCGAGTAGCGATTACCATGGGCGACGCCGCCGGCATCGGCCCCGAGATCACCGTCAAGTCGCTCGCCGACCCGCGGGCCACCGAGTGGTGTGTCCCCGTCGTCTTGGGTGACGCGCGGGTGCTGGAAAAGGCGATGGCGGTCACCGGCACCCGGCTGGCGGTCCGACGCGTACAGGACGTCGCCGCGGCCATGGGCACGGCAGGGACCATCGATGTGCTCGATGATCCGATGATCGATCCCGCAACCCACCGGTGGGGCGAGCTCGACCCGCGGTACGGCGATGCCGCCGTCCGCTGGACCAAGCAGGCGGGGGAGCTGGCCATGACCGGGGCGGTCGACGCCATCGTGTCGGCGCCACTCAACAAAGAGGCGATGCACGCCGCCGGGCATCGCTACGAGGGCCAGACGGAGATCCTCGGTGAGATGACCGGGAGCAAGCCGGCAATGGTGATGGTGGTGGACCGGATGCGGCTCATGCTGTTCACCAATCACATGGCGTTGCGAACCGTCTGTGAGTACTTGCGCACCGACCGAGTGCTGGAACGGCTCCTGCTCGCGGATGCGGCGTTGCGCGATATGGGCATCGCCAGCCCGTCGATCGCCGTTGCCGGGCTCAATCCGCACGCGGGCGAGCGAGGCGCCTTTGGCCGCGAGGAACTCGACGCAATTGCGCCGGCCATCGAGGCCGCGCGTGCGCGTGGCATCGACGCGCGGGGTCCGTTCCCGGCCGACACCGTGTTCCTGAAAGCGCGCGACGGCGTCTACGACATGACGCTCGCGCTCTACCACGACCAGGGGCTGATGGCGGTCAAGCTCGTGGGCTTCGGCCGCGTCGTGACGCTGTTGATCGGCCTGCCCCTGATCCGCACGTCCACCGGGCACGGGACCGCCTTCGACATCGCGGGCCGTAACGTGGCCGACCACGTGAACCTCCTCGAAGCCGTGCGTGTCGCGGCGGAGGTGGCGCGTGGTAAGCAGGGGTCGTCCGAGCGCGGTCTCGCGGCGGCGTTCGGTCGCGCTGCATGAGCGCCATGCGGGTCATCGACATTTCGGTGCCGAACGGCCCCGGCCAGCACGTGTATCCGGGCGACCCGCCGCCGCGGGTGGAGCAGGTGAAGGCGATCGCGCGCGGCGACGTCTGCAACGTGTCCCTGCTCACCATGGGTTCGCATACGGGCACGCATGTCGATGCGCCGTATCACTTCATCGATGGTGGGCCGCGTCTGGGCGAGGTGCCCCTCGACCGCATGGTGGGCGAGGCCCTCGTGATCGACGTGCGGGGGCGGTCCGCGGTCGACGCGGCTGCGCTGGCGGATGCCCGCCTGCAGCCGGGTGACATCGTGCTCTGCCGCACGGACAACTCGGAGCGTTGGGCCGCCGACGCCTTCCAGACCGATTTCACCCACCTCACGCTCGACGCCGCGTCCTTGTTGGTCGATCGACGCGTTCGCGCGGTCGGCATCGACTACCTGTCGATCGAGGAGTTCGGCAGTGCCGAGTTTCCGGTGCATCACCGGCTGCTCGGCGCGGGGGTGTTCGTGATCGAGGGGCTCGACCTCCGGGAGGTCGCCCCGGGGCGGTACACGCTGGTGTGCCTTCCGCTCAAGTTTCCCGGCCTCGACGGCGCGCCGGCCCGCGCCGTGCTACTGGCCTGAGGCCCCCCCATGGATGAACTGCAGGTCATCGCCGACGACCTGACGGGCGCGTGCGATGTGGCGGCCGCGCTCATCCCCTGGCGCCAACGCTTGGTGGTCCTCCCCGACGGCCGTGGCAGTGTGGCCCGCGACGAGCTGGCGGTGCGGAACTCGCAGAGCCGCACGCTGCCGCCGGCGCGGGCCGCAGAGCGTGTGCGCGCGCTCCTCGAGCCCGCGGGCCCAGGCATCCTGCTCAAGAAGATCGACACCGGCCTGCGCGGGGCGCTCGGGGCGGAGATCGACGCGGCGATGGACGCGACGGGCGCCGTTCGGGCCTTCGTGCTGCCGGCGATTCCGGAAGTCGGGCGCACCACCGTAGGCGGCGAGCAATTGATCGACGGCGTGCCGGTGCACCGGACCGCTTTCGCCGCGGATCCCCAGAACCCCGTCCGCGAGGCCGGGGTGGCGGCGGTGATCGCGCGCACGAGCCGGCGGTCCGTTGGCTCGGTCTGGTTGCGGGCGGTTCGCGCCACCGATGGGCCGGGGGCTGCCGTCGATGCGTCCACCGCAGACGTCGTGGTGCTCGACGCGGAAACCGACGCCGATCTGGTGAAGAGCGTTCGCGCGTTGCTCGCCCAGCCGCGCCCGCTGATCCTGGCTGGATCCACGGGGCTGGCCCGCGCGCTACGGACGGTGCGGGAGCCGTCCGGCGTGGCGCCCCGCGTGGCCCCGTGGCCCGCGCGGGGCATCCTCGTGGTCGTGGGTAGCGCCCATCCGGCGGCGCGCGCGCAGTGCCGGGAGGCCTGGCGTGCGGGCACGATCGGAACCTTGTTGGACGTCGGGACGCCGAACGGGGCCGCCGTCGGGCGACAGGCCGCGGCGCTGCTGGGGGCGCACGCGAACGTGGCGCTGCTCGCACCGGAGGCGGTGGTGCCAGGGGACGAGGTACGGGTGCTGTGGGCTCTGCGGGAAGCGGCGGTCGCGGCGCTCACGTCCGGCGCGCCGGCCGCGCTGGTGCTCGTGGGGGGCGAGACCGCCTACGCCGTGCTGGCAGGCCTCGGTCATCCGGCACTCGTGGTCGAGGCGCCGGTTGCGCCGCTCGCCGTTCGGGCATCGGTTGGAGCTGGCCGCCTCGCTGGGCTGCCCGTGATCACCAAGGGTGGCTCGTCCGGCGACGTGACGTTGCTCGACAGATTGTTGCGAGGGGGCAGCGAGGTGGGTGGGTGATGCAGGTGGCCGAGGGATTGGTGGTCAGTCTGGAATACACGGTCCGGTTCGACGACGGCGAACTGCTGGACTCGACCGGCACATGCGGGCCGCTGGCGATCATGATCGGGTCGGGACAGCTCTACCCGGCCCTGGAGGATCGGATCGTTGGCATGCGGGCGGGGGAAACGCGGGAGTTCGAGATCCCCCGGCCGACGCCTACGGGGCGTGGCGGCCGGAGTTGGTGCGCGCCATGCCCCGGGACCGGCTTCCACTCGATCTGCAGCTCGCAGTGGGGGCGGCCTATCGCCTCAAGAGCCCGGACGGCAAGGTGCTGCGCTTTCGCCTGCAGGCGATCGGCGACGCCGAGGTGCAGGCCGACTTCAACTCGCCCAACGCGGGTCGCGCGCTGCGCGCCACCGTGACGGTCGTCGGGGTGCGCCCACCGACGGCCGACGAGGAGCGGCGTGGACGCGCGTGACGGGGCTGCCTCGGGATGCCACCGGACCCGTTTCGGCGGCGCCATGCTTGAAGCCGGCAACGGGCTCTCGTAGAGTCCGGCCGTGACTCGATCGGGCAAACTCTACCTGGTGACCGGCGGCGCGGGCTTCATTGGCTCGAACATCGCCGAGGGGCTGCTGCGGCGGGGAGACCGCGTGCGGGTCTTCGACAATTTCTCCACCGGCCGCCGGGAGAACCTGGCCAACCTCGACGTGGAGGTGGTCGAAGGCGACCTTCGTGATCCGGCGGCGGTTGGACGAGCGGTGGATGGCGTCGAGGGCGTGTTCCACGAGGCGGCCCTGCGCTCGGTGCCGAGGTCCGTGGACGACCCGATGAGCACCAACGACGTCAACGTCGGCGGTACGCTGCACCTGCTGATGGCGTGTCGCGAAGCGAAGGTGCGTCGGGTGGTGTACGCGTCGTCGTCGTCGGCGTACGGCGACGACCCGACGCTTCCCAAGGTGGAGACGCTCCCGGCGAATCCGATCTCGCCGTACGCCGTGTCGAAGCTGGCGGCCGAGCACTACTGTCGAACCTTCGCACGGCTCTACGGCCTCGAGACCGTGAGCCTCCGGTACTTCAACGTCTTTGGCCCCCGCCAAAACCCGGAATCCAAGTACTCGGCGGTCATCCCGCGGTTTCTCCAGTTGGCGTTGGAGAACGAGCCGCTCGAGATCCACGGAGACGGCGAGCAGTCGCGCGACTTCACGTACATCGACAACGTGGTCCAGGGGAACCTCCTAGCCATGGACACGCCGGGAGTATCCGGCGAGGTGTTCAATGTCGCCTGCGGCACCCGACACTCGCTGTTGGCGATCGCCGACGCCATCGGGGCGTTTCTCGGGCGCGAACTGCCCCGCCGCCACACCCCCTCGCGTGCCGGCGACGTTCGGCACACGCTCGCGGACATCACGAAAGCGCAAGAGCGCTTGGGGTTCCGGCCCGAGGTGAACTTCGCGGACGGGATCCGCCGGACGTGCGAGTACTTCGTACAGCGCTTCGGCGCCGGCACGGCGGCGTCCTAATCCAACCGGCAGGGGACGCCTCGACGATGTCAGGCGGCGCAGGCGCACCCTGGCGGGTCGCCTACGTGATCGGCGAGTTGGAGAAGGGCGGCGCCGAGTATCAATTGTACGAGTTGCTGCGCGGCCTGGACCGGATGCGCTTCGAGCCCAGGGTGTGCGTGTTGGCGGCGCGCGGGTACTGGGCGGAACGGATCCGGGCGCTGGGCATCGAGGTGACGGAACTCGCTGGCACGCGGTCCGCGGACCCGAGTCGACTGCGACGGCTTCGCCGCGTGTTGCGCGCAACCCGTCCGCACGTCCTGCACACGATCCTGTGGTCGGGAAACTGCTACGGCCGGCTCGCGGCCATCGGACTCGGCATCCCGGTGGTCATCGCGGCGGAGCGGAATCTGATCGCGCGGCCGCCGTGGCAGGTGCGTGTCGAGCGGCTGCTCGATCGGGGCACCGACTGCTATCTGGTCAACTCGCAGTCGATCGCCGATCGGTTGGTCCGGCAGCAAGGGTTGCCGGGCGCCAAGATGCGGGTCGTGCATAACGGCATCGACCTCGCGGGTGTCCCGGCATTCTCCCTCGACCGGGCGGCCGCCAGGGCCGCTCTCGGGTTCGAGCCGGGGCGCCGCCTGGTGGCGCAGGTAGGACGGCTCGAACCCCAGAAGGACTACCCGACGTTTCTCGAGGCCGCGCGCCGGGTGGCGGCAGAGTTGTCCGACGTCGATTTCCTGATCGCGGGCGCCGGCGCGCTGCAGGCCGAATTGGTTGCCACGACGGCCCGACTCGGGTTGAGCGGTCGGGTGCGATTCCTCGGCTTGCGTCATGACGTGCCGGCGCTCCTCGCCGGGGTCGACGTGCTGGCGCTTACGTCCCGCTGGGAGGGGTTGCCGAACGTGGTGCTGGAGGCGATGGCGACCGGGGCGGTGGCCGTGGCGACCGACGTTGGCGGATGCCGCGAACTGATCATCCCCGGCGAGACCGGATATCTGGTCCCCGCGGGAGAAGCGGGCGCCGTCGCGCGGGCGACCCTCGAGGTGCTCCAGACCCCTGCGCTGGCGGGGCGGCTCGCTGTGGCGGCGCGCCGGCGGGTCGAGAACGAGTTCGCGGTCGGCGCCATGGTGGCGAAGACCAGCGCCGTGTACGAGGCGTGCCTGCGGGGCGGCGGACGCCGCGCGAACGTGTGAGCGGGCATGCGCATCGCCTACGTCATCCCGGCCTATCCGCCTCTGGCGTCGCAGCCCTTCGTGGTGAACGAAATGGTCGCCTTGCAGGAGGCGGGGCATGAGGTCGTCGTGGTGCCCCTCTATGCCGGGCCCGCGGGAGGCGTGCGGCACGGTACGTTTGCACGGCTCCGGCCCGCGGCGGTCCTGCCACCGGCGCTCGGTGATCCCCGCACGCTGGCCTTGGCCGCGTGGGTGCTGCTCCGGCATCCGTGGCGGGCGCTACGCGCCCTCGGTGGAATGCACCGTGCCGCCGGCCGGAGCCTGTGGTCGCATCTGCGGCTGCTGGCGGTGGCGCCGAAGGCGCTGGCCGCAGCGTGGCGCCTGCCCCGACTCGGCGTCGAGCGCATCCACGCGCAGTTCGCGAACCAGACGGCGGACTGTGCCGGAATCGCCGGCCAGGTTGCGGGCCTACCGTTCTCGTTCACCGCGCACGCCTACGACATCTATTCGCAGGCACCGCGGCAGCGGAACGCCACCCTCGACTGGAAGCTCGCCCACGCAGCGCGCGTGTTCACGGTGAGCGACTACGGCCGCTCGCTGCTGGGGGCGCGGCTACCGGAGGCGCTCCGGGAGCGTATCGCGACGGTGTACGTCGGCATTCCCATCGATTTGTTTCGGCTCGAGTCGCAGCCCGCGGACGACGGCCCGCTCGAGCTGATCTGCGTCGCGCGGTTTCAGGAAAAGAAGGGGCTGGACACGCTGCTCGACGCGTGCGCGCTGCTCCGCGAGCGCGGCGTGCGGTGCCACCTCACGCTGATCGGGAACGGCCCCGAGAAGCCGGCCCTGGAGGCGCAGCTGGCGCGGCTCGATCTGCACGAAATCGTGTCCCTCCCGGGCCCGATGCCGCAGGAGGCCGTCGCGCGGGCGATGGCGGCGGCGCACTGCTGCGTGATGCCGTGCCGGCGGGATCGGACCGGTGACATGGACGGCATTCCGACGGTTTTCATGGAGGCGCTGGCGACGGGACGGCCGGTGGTGAGTTGCGCGGTGTCGGGCATCCCGGAGCTGGTGCGGGATGGGGAGACCGGCCTGATCGTTCCCCCGAACGACCCTGCCGCGCTCGCCGACGCGATCGGGCGCCTGGCCGCGGAGCCGGCGCTGCGGGCGCGGCTCGGCGCGCAAGGACGGGCGCTGGTGGAGCGGCAACACGACCAGGACCGCAACGCGCGGCGGATCGTGGCGCTGTTGACCGGCGAAGGCGCTAGGGCGTAACGGCCTGGTCAGGCGGGCGGCTCGCCTGCGACCAGCCGAGCGTCCGTGACCAGCCGGGCCAGGTCGGCGGGGTCGTTGCCGTGGTAGTAGCCTCGCACTTGTAGGCGCGAATCGACCAGGACGAAGCGATCGCTGTGGGTGATGGGCGCGGCCGGCGGGCCGTCATCAGCGAAGGCGACCCGGAAGCCGTCGCGCAACAATTGGGCGACGGTGGCGCGCGCCCCCGTCAGAAACCACCAGTCCGGTCCCGCCCCGTGCTCGACCGCGTAGTCACGCAAGACCTCCGGCGTGTCGTGGACCGGATCGACGCTGAGGGCGACCAGTCGGACGGGGGTCGGCGCGGCGGCGAGCGGGCCCTGCAGGCCGCGCATCCGCGCCGTGAGTGCCGGGCAAACGTCGGGGCACCGCGTGAAGATGAAGCCAGCCACCCAGACCTGGCCGCGCAGATCGTCGGCGGTGACGGTCCGACCGCTGCGCTCGGCGAGGGTGAAGGCGGGGATGATGCCCAGCACCGGCAAGGGGACGGCGCGACGGCAGGCGGTCGTCCCGAGGACGCCGAGGAGTAGGGCCGCTCCGGCCGCCGGCGCGAACCGACCCGCCCGCCGCACGCGGGTCATCGATCCAGGGGCAATCGGTCGAGCGCCATCGTGCCCAGGACGACGGGCAGGTACACCAGCGACACGAGCAGGAGGCGTCGGGCATCGCCCAACGACCGCGTCCGGGCCAGACCGACGGCGGCCCAGAGAAACCAGAGTCCCAGGAGCAGGGCGGTGGTGAAGTAGAACGAGCCGGCCATGCCGAGCAGGGTCGGTAGGAGTGCGACCGGGAGGAGCGCGAGGCAGTTGATGAGCGAGTGGATCGCGGTGCTGGTGCCGTCGCGGTCGATCACCGGCAGCACCCGGATGCCTGCGCGAGCATAGTCGTCGCGATACAGGCGACCGATCGCGAGGGTGTGCGGGATCTGCCAGAGGTACATGATCGCGAAGAGGACCGAGGCCTCGGGCCCGATCTCGCCCCGCGCTGCCGCCCAGCCGGCCACCGGCGGGAGGGCTCCCGGCACGGCGCCCACGAGCGAGCACAGCGACGTCACGGACTTCAGCGGAGTGTACAGCAGAAGATAGGTGGCGGCGATGACCGTCGTAATGGCGGCCGCCGGGGTGTTGACCGTGGCCTCCAACCAGGCGAGGCCGGCGCCGAGCAGCGTCAGACCGAGGAGAAGGGCCTCCGCAGGGCGGAGCCGCCCGTCGGGGAGCGGGCGAAGCCGCGTCCGCTGCATCTGGCGGTCCAGGTCGCGCTCCATGTACTGGTTGAGCGCCATCGTGCCGCCCGCCGCGAGGGCCGTGCCAAACAGCGTGTGGAAGAGCAGCGCTCCATTGGCGGCCCCCGTCGTGCCGAGGTGCCAGCCGACCGCCGTCGTCACGAGGACCATCGTCACCACGCGCGGCTTGGTGAGAGCGAGGTAGTCCGCCGCCCGTTGGCGGGCGGCAGCACCGGTCCACGGCACGACGGCTGGAGTCATGATACGGAGAAGCGTCGGGTGCATAACGCGAAGACTCGGTCCGATCAAGCTGGCGCGTGCGGCGGTTGACAGGCTCCGGAGGGCGGAGTAGCGGACGGCATGGAGGCACTGCGCCAGTTCCTCGATATCCTCACCAAACCGGACAACATTCCCATCGTGTTCATGCTGGTCCTGGTGTTGTTCTTCACCTGGGTCGGATTGAAGCAGGCGTTGCGGAACGACCGGTTGATCGAGCAGGGGCGCGAAGACGAAGTGCTGCGGGAGATGCAGCGCTGACCTCGGCCTGAGAGGAAGACGTCCATGCCCTTCGTCATCGTCGCGGAAAACTGCACCGGGTGCACGGCGTGCGAGAAGCGCTGTCCGACCCAGGCGATCAGCGGTGACCCCAAGAAGGCCTTCTTCATCGAGCCGACGCTCTGCATCGATTGCGGGGCATGCGGCGTGATCTGCCCCGACGAAGCGATTCTCGACACGTGGGGCAACGTCACGAAGGTGCTGAAGCGCCAAGAGCGGCCGATCGCGGTGGTCCACCCGGACAACTGCAACGGCTGCGGAGTGTGCATCGACGTCTGCCCGTTCGATTGCATCTCGCCGTCGGCGGAGAACCTCGCGGGGTATCTCGGGCGCGTCGAGGTCAACGAGAAGACATGCGTGGGGTGCAAGCTCTGCGAAGAAGTGTGCGGCTGGGAAGGCATCTACATCATGCCCGGGCGCGAGAAGGAGCAGTTCCTGGACGCGCTGAGTCCCGACGCGGCAACAGCGCCATAGTCGGCGTCAGCCGACGATCTTGTTGAGCGGGTACTCGATGATGCCGACCGCGCCGGCTCGCAACAGGCGCGGGATGAGGTCGCGAACCGTGGCTTCCGCGATCACGCTCTCGACGGCGCACCACTCGGTGCCATAGAGGTTCGACACCGTCGGCGACGTGATGGCCGGGAGCAGGTCGATCACCTCCTGGAGGCGCGCCGTGGCGACGTTCATCTTCAGGCCCACCTGGGCCTCGGCGCGCAGCGCGCCCGAGAGGAGCAGCGCGATCTGCTGGATCTTCTCGCGCTTCCAGGGGTCGTCCCACGCGGTCGGGTTGGCGATGAGCTGCGGGTTCGATTCGAAGAGGTCGCAGACGATACGGAGGCCGTGGGCCTTGATGGTCGACCCCGTCTCCGTCACCTCGACGATGGCGTCGACGAGGCCCTCCGCCACCTTCGCCTCGGTGGCACCCCACGAGAACTCGAGGTGGACGTCGATGCCGCGTTCGGCGAACCAGCGTCGTGTGTACCCGACCAACTCGGTGGCCACGCGTTTGCCGCGGAGGTCCTCGGGGCGGCGCACCGGCGAGTCGTGAGCCGACCGCCAGGACCCAGCGGGTCGGCCGGAGGCTGGCCTTCGAGTAGACCAGTTCCTCTGCGACCACCACGGTGGCGTCGTACTCGAGCACCCAATCGCGCCCGGTAATGCCGGCATCGAGGCTGCCGCTCTCGACGTACCGGGCCATCTCCTGGGCGCGGACCAGCAGGCAGCGCAGTTCGGGGTCGTCGACGCTCGGGAAGTAGCTGCGCGACCCGGTGGTGATCTTCCACCCCGAGCGTCGAAACAGCTCGATGGTCGCGCCTTCCAGGCTGCCTTTCGGAATGCCGAGTTGGAGCACGCGCATGACGGGCGGGGAGGGAGCTAGCATGAGCGCGAGCGCAACGCGAGGGCGGCGGTTGGACGCCCCGAGTAGGCTTGGATAGAGGGGCCGGATGACGCTCGGCGAACTCGCGCGGAGGCTCGGGGCGACCCTGGAGGGGGGGATCCCGACCTGGACATCGTGGACGTCGCCGCCATCGAGGACGCGACGCCCGGGACGGTCACCTTCGTGGCCGATGCCCGTCACCGGCCCTATCTCGGCACCACCCGGGCCTCGGCGGTGCTCCTTGCGCACGGGGCGCCGGCGGCGCCGATGCCGGTGCTGCGGGTCGCACACCCCTACTTGGCCTTCGTGGACGTGATGGAGCTCTTTCATCCGGCGCGCCGCCCGGCAGCGGGCGTGCACGCGACGGCAGTGATCGCGCCGGGGGCCGCACTGGGCGCAGGGGCGGCGATCGGCCCGCATGTGGTGGTCGCCGCCGATGTCCGGATCGGCTCCAACGCCGTGCTGGAGGCCGGCGTGACGATCGAAGCGGGCGCCCGGATCGGTGACGACTTCACCGCCCATGCCGGCGTCGTTGTCCGGGCCGGTGTCACGATCGGCGATCGCGTCAGGGTGCACCCGGGGGCCGTGATCGGGAGCGACGGGTTTGGATACGTGCCGCGTCCGGACGGGCACCGCAAGATTCCGCAGGTTGGGACCGTGATCGTCGAGGACGACGTCGAGATCGGGGCCAATGCCACGGTCGATCGAGCCACCCTCGGGGCCACGGTCATCGGGCGGGGCAGCAAGATCGACAATCTCGTGATGGTCGGGCACGGCTGCCGCATCGGCCCGGGGTGCCTGCTGGCTGCGCAGGTGGGCCTGGCCGGCGGCACGCAGCTAGGCACCGGGGTCATGCTGGGCGGCCAGGTCGGGGCCGCCGGACATCTGCACATCGGGGATGGCGCGCAGGTGGCGGCGCAGTCGGGCGTCCATGGCGCGGTGCCGCCTGGCGCGATCTATGGCGGGTACCCGGCCGTCGAGATTCGGGCCTGGCGGCGCATCACCTCCAGCCTCTCGCGCCTCCCCGCGCTGTTTCGGCGCATCCGCCGACTGGAGCGGGCGCTCGGTATCGACGGGGACAACGGAGGCGATCGCTGACCCTCGAACCGCAACCGCGCCCCTTTCGCCGGCTGGCGTCGAGCCGCTATACTCCGCCGCCGCGCCGCGGCGCCAGCATGTGCATGAAGATCGCCCTGGATGACATCCGCGAGGAGCCCCGCGAACTCGTCTACGTCGAGCCCGCCGGTCCGCTGAACGTCGAACTCGCGCGCGGGGCCGGCGACGTGGAGCTGATCGACGGCCTCGCGGTCGACGTGTCGTACCGTCGGGCCGGCCTCGACGTGTTTCTGGACGGCATGGTCCGCGGCGAGGTGCACGGCACGTGTGCGCGGTGTCTCGGCGAGACGGCCTTTCCGCTCGAAGCATCCCTCGATCTGGTCCTCGCGCCGGCCGCTGCCGGCGGTCAGCATGGCGGTGCGCTGCGCGAGGACGAAATCGGGCTCGCCTGGTACGAAGGCGATGAGATCGACCTGACCCCGCTGGTGCAGGAGCGGGCGCTGCTCGCGCTGCCCACCCGGGTGCTCTGCAGCGAGGCGTGCCGGGGTCTCTGTGCCCGCTGCGGGGGTAACCTGAACGCCGGCCCCTGCGGGTGCCCCGCCGCGGAGTCCGCGGGCCCCCTGGCCGGGCTGCAGAGTATCTTGCGCCCGCGATGATCGGCCGCGTCCGACGACCAGTCGAAGAATCCTGGCAACCAGAGGAGGAGTGAACCATGGCAGTTCCCAAGCGCCGCACGTCGGCATCGAAGCGCGACAAGCGGCGCGCCCACGATGGCCTGCAAGCGCCCCACGTGATCGCCTGCCCGCAGTGTGGTGAACGGACCCTTCGTCATCGCGCGTGCCCCCACTGTGGCACCTATCGCGGCCGGACCGTGGTCGAGGTCGGGGAAGACTGATTCCACGCCACGTCGCCTGTCTGTTCCCGGGGCAAGGATCCCAGCGTGTCGGGATGGGCCGCGACCTCGCGGAGGCCTTCCCGATCGCCCGGCGCACGTTCGAGGAGGCCGACGAGGCCCTTGGGATGCGCCTGTCGGGGCTTTGCTTCGAGGGGCCCGGCGATGTTCTCGGGCGCACCGAGCATCAACAGCCGGCCATCCTGACGGCCAGCGTCGCCGCACTCCGCGTGCTTGGAGAGTTGGCTTCTTTCGAGCCGCGCGTGGTTGCGGGCCACAGCCTCGGCGAGTGGTCGGCCCTGGTCGCCGCTGGGGTCCTCAGGTTCGAGGATGCGGTCCGGGGCGTCCGCGAACGCGGACGGCTCATGCAGGCCGCGGTACCGCCTGGCGTTGGGGCAATGGCCGCCGTGATGGGGCTCGAGTCGCGAGAGGTCGTGGCGCTGTGCCAGGAAGTGGCGGAGGGCGAGGTGCTGGCGGCCGCCAATCTGAATGGAGCGGGCCAGACCGTGGTCGCGGGACACGCCACCGCGGTCGATCGATTGATCGAGCGGGCGGCGACGCGGCAGGCGCGATGCACACGACTCGACGTCAGCGCGCCGTTCCACTGTGCCCTCATGGCGCCAGCGGCCGACGGCGTCGCGCGCTTCCTGGCCGAAGTGGCGGTGGGCGAGCCGCGGTGCTCGGTGGTGACGAGCGTCGAGGCGAGGGCGATCACGGGTCGTGACGAGGTCGTCCCCCTGCTGGTGGCGCAGGTGACCGCACCGGTGCGGTGGGCGGACACGATGGCGGCGCTGCGCGCCTTCGAGCCGGCTCTCGCGGTGGAGGTCGGGCCCGGCCGCGTCTTGAGTGGCCTGGCGCGCCGCATCTGGCCGGAATTACCTTGCCACCCGGTCGGGGATGCGGCCGGCATCGCCGCGGTCGCGGCGGAGCTGGCATGAACGACGCGCCGCTGCGGGGGCAGGTCGCCGTCGTCACGGGCGGCTCGCGCGGCATCGGGCGGGCGATCGCAGCGCGGCTGGCGGGTGCCGGCGCCGCCGTGGTCATTACCTTCGTGGCCAACGAGCCGGCGGCGGCGGAGGCCGTCGCCGCGATCGTGGGGTGCGGCGGCCAGGCGCGGGCACTGCGCTTCGACGTTGGCGATTCGACCGCGGTCCGCGCGGCGTTCGACGACATAATTGACCGCGAGGGCAGAGTTGATATCCTCATCAACAATGCAGGGTTGGCCGTCGATGGCCTTCTGCTGCGGCTCAAGGACGACGACTGGAACCGCGTGCTGCAGACGAACCTGACCGGTGTCTTCTACTGCACACGGGCAGCGGTCCGGGGGATGGTGCGCGCCCGGTACGGACGAATCGTCAACCTGACCTCGGTGGTGGCCTCGATGGGCAACGCGGGGCAGGTCGCCTACGCCGCGGCAAAGGCGGGTGTCATGGGCCTCACCCGGTCGTTGGCCCGGGAAGTCGCGTCGCGGGGTATCACCGTCAACGCCTTGGCGCCCGGGCTCGTCGAGACCGAGATGGCGGCCGGTCTCACGACAGGCCAACGCGACGCCTACACGGCCCTGGTCCCGCTGGGGCGGGTGGCCAACGCCGATGACGTCGCCGAGGCGGCGCTCTTCCTGAGTTCCCCAGCGGCGGGATACATCACCGGCCAGGTCTTGCACGTGAACGGCGGACTCTACATGTGAGCTGCGCGCGGCAGAGCGCGATCGCAAGGAGGAAGGAAATGGGAGCGAGTGTGGAGCAGCGGGTCAAGGAGATCATCTGCGAGCAGCTCGGCGTCAGCGAGGACCAGGTCACCCCGCAGGCGTCGTTCATCGAAGACCTCGGGGCCGACTCGCTCGACATCGTAGAGCTGGTGATGGCCCTCGAGGAAGAGTACGACATGGAGATATCGGATGAGGAAGCGGAGAAGATCCGCACGGTGCAAGATGTCGTGAACTACATCGAGAGCCATCGTTGAGGACGTGCACCCCATGAGCTCGCCGCTCGCGCAATCCGATCCTGCCGTCTTCGACGCGATCCGGCAGGAAGCCCTTCGCCAGGAGTACAACCTGGAGCTCATCGCGTCGGAGAACTTCGTCAGCGAGGCGGTGCTCGAGGCGCAGGGGTCGGTCCTCACCAACAAGTACGCCGAAGGGTATCCCGGTAAACGCTACTACGGCGGGTGCGAGTACGTCGACGTCGTCGAACGGTTGGCCATCGAGCGGGCGTGCCAGCTCTTCGGGGCCGAGGCGGCGAACGTCCAGCCCCACTCGGGCTCGCAAGCCAACATGGCCGTGTATTTCTCGCTGCTCAAGCCCGGAGATACGATCCTTGCGATGAACCTGTCGCACGGCGGGCACCTGACCCACGGCAGCCCGGTCAATTTCTCCGGCAAGTTCTTCCGCATCGTGCCCTACGGCGTGCGGGAGAGCGACGGGCGGATCGATCTGGATCAGGTGCGGGCACTCGCCCGGGCGGAGTCGCCCAAGATGATCGTGGTGGGGTACACGGCGTATCCGCGCGAGATCGACTTCGCGCCGTTCCGGGCGATCGCCGACGAGGTCGGGGCCCTGCTGCTCGCAGACATCGCCCACTTCGCGGGCCTGGTGGCGGCCGGCGTGCACCCGTCTCCCATCGGGCATTGC
Organism: uncultured delta proteobacterium; assembly: GCA_963851365.1. Classification (GTDB taxonomy): domain Bacteria; phylum Desulfobacterota; class Binatia; order DP-6; family DP-6; genus CAVQLX01. The sequence continues at coordinate 321,766 of CAWKPA010000013.1, forward strand.
GACTTCGTGACCACCACCACGCACAAGACGCTGCGGGGGCCGCGCGGTGGACTGATCCTGAGCAGTGCGGCGCGGGCAAAGTCGCTCAACTCCTCGGTGTTCCCGGGCAATCAGGGCGGCCCGCTGATGCACGTGATCGCGGCCAAGGCGGTAGCGTTCGGGGAGGCGCTGCGTCCCGAGTTCCGGTCGTATCAGCAGCAGATCGTCGCCAATGCGGCCGCGCTGGCGGCCGGACTGACGAAGCGGGGGTTCCGGCTGTGCTCGGGCGGGACCGACAATCATCTGATGCTGATCGACCTCCGCGGCACCGAGCTCACGGGCAAGGTTGCCGAGGAAACGCTCGACCGCGCCCGTATCACGGTGAACAAGAACGCCATCCCGTTCGATCCGCGGCCGCCGTTCGTGACCAGCGGCGTCCGGGTCGGTACGCCCGCCGTCACCACGCGGGGGATGGGCGAGCCGGAGATGGACCAGATCGCCGAGCTGATCCACCGGGCGCTCGAACGGGTCGGGGACGAGCGGGGGCTCGCGCAGGTCGCGGACGATGTCCGCTCGCTCTGTGCGCGTTTTCCCGTCTGTCGCACCCGGCTCGGGTAGGACCGGCCGATGCGGTGCCCGTTTTGCCGGGCGGCCGACAGCCGGGTCGTCGATTCGCGGCTCGGCAAGGAAGGCGACAGCATCCGCCGGCGCCGCCATTGCGATCAGTGCGGACGGCGCTTCACCACCTTCGAGCGGCTGGACGCGACGCTGCCGCTGGTGGTGAAGAAGGACGGCCGGCGTGAGCCGTTCGATCGCCAGAAGATCGTCAACGGGTTGCTGCGTGCGTGCGAGAAGCGTCCTGTCTCGGTGGATACGATCGAGGCGGTCGCGGATCGCATCGAGCGGGCGGTTCAGGAGCGCGGCGAGCGGGAGGTGCTGAGTTCCGTGATCGGCGAGGCCCTGATGCGCGAACTCCACGAACTGGACGCGGTGGCCTACGTCCGGTTCGCTTCGGTGTACCGGTCGTTCGGCGACGTGCACGAGTTCATGCATGAGCTCGAGGAACTGATCGCCCAGCGACGGGCGGAGCCCCGGCGGCAGGGCGGTCCGGCCGGCGGGCGGAGACGGCGGCAGGCCTGATGGCAGCTCGCGGCGCTCCCCCGGATGACGGCGAGCTCATGCGACGGGCGCTGGCGCTGGCGGCGCGCGGGCTCGGCCGCACCTGGCCGAATCCGCCAGTGGGCGCGGTGCTGGTCCGCGATGGGCGCGTCGTCGGCGAAGGGTTCCATCGACGCGTCGGGGCGGCGCACGCCGAGATCGAGGCGATCCGAGCGGCCGGGCGGTATGCGCGTGGCGCCGAGCTCTTCGTGACGCTGGAACCGTGCACCCATCACGGTCGTACCCCCCCGTGCGTCGAGGCACTCCTGCCCCTCGGCCTCACCCGCGTGGTGGTGGGCGCCCCCGATCCGAACCCCCAGGTGCGTGGGCGTGGCATCCGACGGCTGCGGCAGAGCGGCATCCCGGTCGTCATCGGCGTGGAAGGTGCGGCAGCGGACGATCTGCTCGCAGGGTTCCGCTCGCGCATCCTGCGGGGGCGCCCGCTGGTGACCCTCAAGCTCGCGGCGACGTTGGACGGGCGGATCGCCGCGCACGGCGGCGACGGCCGGTGGATCACTGGACCAGCGTCCCGCCGCGAGGCGCATGTCCTGCGGGGGGTGTCGGATGCTGTCCTGGTGGGTGCCGGCACCGTTCGCGCCGACGACCCGCGCCTGACCTGCCGCGTTGCCGGCGGACACGACCCGCTTCGGATCGTGCTGGCGGGGACGACCCTCGACCTGCCGTCCGGGGCGCGGGTGCTCATGCCCGGCGGACCTCCAACGCTCGTCCTGGCGCCGGCCAGCGCCCCATCCCGCCGCGTAGCTGGGCTGCGGGCGCGTGGGATCGAGGTGGAACTCTTGCCTGCCCGCGGCGGGCGCGTGCCGTTCGGTACCGTCGCGGCGGCCCTCGGTCGGCGGGGTCTCACCCGGTTGCTGGTCGAGGGCGGCGCTACCGTGGCGGCGGCGGCCCTCGCGGCGCGCGTCGTGGATCGGGTCATCCTGTACGTGTCCCCGTCCGTCCTGGGTGGCGACGGGATACCGGCGATCGGCCCACTCGGCATCCGCCGGGCTGCGGGGGCGCTGCGCCTCCTCGACGTCTCGTGGCGCCGTGTGGGCGAGGATTTCGTGGTGGAGGGGGCCCCGCGATGGCGGCGCACCCCTTTGCCTCGTGCCGGGGCGCGCGCTACTGGGAAGGCCGGATGAAGGGACCGGATCGCGTGCGAGCGCTCGCCGATCAGTTGAGGAGCGGCGGGCTTGCGGTGGTGGTGGATGACGCGCTGGACCCGCCCGAAGCCATGTTGATGTGCGCCGCCGGTCGGATCACCCCGGCGGCGGTCAACTTCATGGCGACACACGGTCGCGGCCTCGTCTGTCTTGCGTTGCCCGTGGAGCGGATGCGGGCCCTGGGTATCCCCCTCATGGCCGCCGTCCCCGAGGCGGGGCTGCCGGCGTACGGGGCCTCGATCGAGGCGCGCCGTGGGGTCTCGACGGGGATCAGCGCCTCCGACCGCGCCACGACCATCCTGGCGGCGGCGGCGCCCGGCGCGACGGCGTCCGACGTGGTGATGCCGGGCCACGTGACGCCGATCCAGCTGACGCCGGGCGGCTGCCTGGTGCGGGCGGCCCTGCCCGAGGCGGCCAGCGACGTGATGCGGCTGGCGGGTATGGGGTTCGAGACGGTCCTCTGCGAAGTGTTGGGAAACGAGGGGAATCTGGCGAGCGTGCGCGAGTTGGAGACGCTCGCCCGCAAGCACCGCCTGCCGATCGTGACGGTCACCGAGGTCGTCACCATGCGGCTGCGCTCGGACACGCTCGTGCGGCGCCGCGCCGAGGTGCCGCTCCCGATTCGGGGAGGACCGACCTACCGGGCGATCGTGTACGACAACAGCATCGACCAACAGCAGCACGTCGCGCTGGTGCTCGGCGAACCGCACGGCGAGGGCGATGTGCTCGTCCGGCTGCACTCGGAGTGTCTGACCGGCGACGTGTTCGGCTCCGAGCGGTGCGATTGCGGCGATCAGCTGGCCCAGGCGCTGCATGTCATCGCGACGTCCGGTCGCGGGGTGCTGGTCTATCTCCACCAGGAAGGCCGTGGCATCGGACTCGCCAACAAGATCCGGGCGTATGCCCTCCAGGACCGGGGCCGCGACACCGTCGAGGCGAATCTCGAACTCGGCTTCGAGGAGGACCTGCGGGACTACGGCATCGGCGCGCAGATACTGCGTGATCTGGGCGTGGAACGGGCGCGGCTCCTCACCAACAACCCGCAGAAGATCGCCGGGCTGCAGGCGTACGGCATCACCGTGGTGGCGCGGGCGCCGCTCGAGGCGACCCCGCACGCTGGCAACATCGACTACCTGCGCACCAAGCAAGCGAAGCTCGGACATCTCCTGTCCGGGCTTCCACGGTGAGCCGTCGCCAATGCCGCGACAATTCACCGCCACGCCGACGGGAGAGGGTATGCGCGTCGCCATCGCGCTTGCCCGCTTCAACCGCGCCGTGACCGATCGGCTGCTCTCCGGCGCGCTCGAGGCGCTCGCCGCCCACGGCGTACCGGACGACGCCATCGACCTGGCCACGGTGGCGGGCGCGTTCGAGCTGCCGCTCTGTGCGCAGCGGCTCGCGATGACCGGACGGTACGATGCGATCGTCTGCCTGGGCGCCGTGGTTCGCGGCGAGACGCCGCATTTCGATTTCGTCGCCACGGCGGCGGCGAACGGCATCGGCGAGGTCGCACGGCGCCTCGACTTGCCGATCGCCTTCGGTGTCCTCACCACCGACACCATGGCGCAGGCGATGGCACGCGCGGGCGGCGAGATGGGCAACAAGGGATACGATGCCGCGGTGACGGCTCTCGAGATGGCGCAGATCCTGCGCGTGATCCAGAAGTTCTGAGCCATGGGATCCGGCGGGCGGCCCGCGAGCTGGCGTTGCAGGCGCTCTACCAGCTCGATCTCCTCGGCGATCTGGCGCGCGCGGATGCCGGCCTGGGCGGCTTCTGGGAACACTTCGACGCCGATGCCGACGACGAGACGCGGGAGTTCGCACGCGAGTTGGTGGACGGTGTCCGCGCGGCGCACGAGCGGATAGACGGGTTGATCGCCACAGCGGCGGAACACTGGCGGTTGCCTCGCCTCTCGCGCGTCGACCTGAATCTGCTTCGGCTCGGCGTGTACGAGCTGCTGGACCGACCGGAGATTCCAGCCTCCGTGAGCCTGAACGAAGCAGTGGAGATCGCACGGCGGTTCGGGAGCGAGGAATCGGCGTCGTTCGTCAACGGTGTGCTGGACCACATCGCCCATCAGCTCGACGCACCGGGCCTGGCGCGGCGACCGACCTAGGAGCCGGCCATGGGGGGGGAGGACCGCACGCCGCGCTATGATCCGCATGCGATCGAAGCGAAGTGGCAGCGACGCTGGGACGAGAGCGGCGCGTTCGCGGCGGTCGCCGATCCGGCCATGCCGCGCTACTACGTACTCGAGATGTTCCCCTATCCGTCCGGACGCATTCACATGGGGCACGTCCGCAACTACACCATCGGGGACGTGATCGCGCGCCAGCGCCGCATGGCGGGCTACCGCGTGCTGCATCCCATCGGCTGGGACGCATTCGGGCTGCCGGCGGAGAACGCGGCCATCCAGCACGGCACGGAACCGTCGAGCTGGACGGAATCCAACATCGCACACATGCGTGCGCAGCTGCGCCGCCTGGGGCTCTCCTACGACTGGGACCGCGAACTGGCCACCTGTCGCCCCGACTACTATCGCTGGGAGCAGCTCTTCTTCGTTCGCATGCTGGAGCGCGGCCTGGCCTACAAACGAAGGGCCGTCGTGAACTGGTGCGCACGGTGCGAGACGGTGCTCGCGAACGAACAGGTCGTCGACGGAGCCTGCTGGCGCTGCGACGGGGCGGTGCAGGATCGCGAGCTCGAGCAGTGGTTCTTCCGCATCACGGCCTACGCCGACGAGTTGCTCGCCGATCTCGACCGCCTGACGGGCTGGCCGGAGCGCGTACTCACCATGCAGCGCAACTGGATCGGGCGCAGCGAGGGCGCCGAGATCGTGTTCCCGCTCGACGGGCGGGAGGGCGAGGTGCGCGTCTTCACGACGCGGCCCGACACGCTCCATGGCGTCACGTTCCTCAGCCTCGCGGTCGAGCACCCGTTGGTGCCGGTGCTGGCGGCGGAGACGCCGGCCGAGGCGGAAGTGGCGGCGTTCGCCGCCCGGGTGCGCACGCTCGACCGGACCCAGCGAGCGGCTGGCAAGGAGGGGGTGGCAACGGGCGCCTGGTGCCGCCATCCGCTCACGGGCGAACGCCTGCCGATCTGGGTCGCCAATTTCGTGCTGATGGATTACGGCACAGGGGCGGTGATGGGGGTCCCGGCGCACGACCAGCGCGATTTCGACTTCGCCCGGCAGTACGGTCTTCCCATCCGCGTCGTGGTGCAGCCGGAGGGTGCGCCGCTCGACCCGGCCACGATGAGCGCCGCCTGGGAAGGCCCCGGCAGGCTCGTCGGGTCGGGCGTGTTCGATACGCTGGACAACGAGACCGGAAAGCGGCGGATCACCGAGGCGCTCGTCGAACGGAACGCCGGCGCGGCGCGAGTGACCTACCGGCTGCGCGATTGGGGCGTGTCGCGGCAGCGCTCCTGGGGGACGCCGATCCCGGTCGTCTACTGCGAGCGGGACGGCACCGTGCCCGTCCCGGAAGAAGCGCTGCCGGTCGTCCTGCCAAGCGACCTGGTGTTCAGCGGACAGGGCGGCTCGCCGCTCGCCGCCCACGAGGGCTTCGTGCACGCGCGCTGCCCGCGCTGTGGGGGTGCGGCCCGGCGCGAGACCGACACCATGGACACGTTCGTGGACTCGTCGTGGTACTTCGCGCGCTATACCTCCGCGCGCCACGACGCGGCACCCTTCGACGCGGGGGAGCTGGCCTACTGGTTCGGGGATCGGGGCGTCGATCAGTACGTCGGCGGCATCGAGCACGCGGTGCTGCACCTGCTCTACGCGCGGTTCTTCACGAAGGTGTTGCGCGATCTCGGTTTCGTCGACCTCGACGAGCCGTTCTGCCGTCTTCTCACGCAGGGCATGGTCATCAAGGACGGCGCGAAGATGAGCAAGTCGAAGGGCAACGTCGTCGATCCCGACTCGCTGATCGAGCGCTTCGGGGCCGACACGGCCCGGTTGTTCTGCCTGTTCGCGTCGCCGCCCGAGCGGGATCTCGAGTGGAGCGACCAGGGCGTGGAGGGGATGAGTCGCTTCCTCGGCCGCCTGTGGCGCCTGGTGCACGCGGTCGCGGCGCGCGTGGCGTCGGACGGGCCCGGAGCGACCGGCGAGGCGGATGCCGATCGGGAGCTGCATCGCCTTACGCATCGGACGATCCGGCGGGTGACCGACGACACGGTCGAGCGCCTGCACTTCAACACGGCGATCGCGGCGGTGATGGAACTCGTGACGGCAACGGTCACTGCGGCGGATGCCGTGCGCCCGTCGACCGTGCGGGAAGCGGTGGACACCATCCTGCTGTTGCTCGCGCCGTTCGTGCCCCACGTCGCGAGCGAGCTCTGGGAGGTGGCCGGCCATGCCACCCCACTGCACCTGGCCGCTTGGCCGACCGCGGACCCGGATGCGCTGGTCGCGTCGACCGTGGAGCTCCCGGTGCAGGTCAACGGTAAGGTGCGGGCGCGGGTGACGGTGCCGGCCGACGCCACCGAGGCCGATGTCCTCGCCGTTGCCTTGTCGGACGACCGGGTGCGAGCCCACCTCGGTGACCGGCCGGTTCGCAAGCAGGTGGTGGTGCCGGGCCGGATGGTGAGTCTCGTCGTATGACGACACGCGTGCGAACCGGGGTCCTGCTGGCGTTGGGCGTCGCCCTCCTGGGCGGCTGCGGCTATCGCGTCGCCGGAACCGGTACGAATGTGCCGGAGACGGCCCGGACCGTTTCGATCGAACTCTTCCGCAACAGCTCGCGCGAGCGCGGGCTGGAGGTGGAGCTCCAGCAGGCGATCGAACAGGAGTTCCGTCGCCGTGGGACGTTGGCGGTGGTCGACGAGGGTGCCGGCGACCTGGTCCTGACGGGTGCCATCCGCCGCTTCTGGAACGTGCCGGTGGCGTTCAGCGGGACGCTCGATGCCGTGGAGTTCCAGAGCAACCTGCTCGTGTCGCTGAAGCTGGTCGAACGGGCGACCGGGCGCGTCCTGTATCAGAACGCGGCGCTGCTCGAGAGCACCGATTTCGCCGCCCAGAGCGGTACCGTGGTGACGGCGTCCCCGCGATTCCAGGACGAGACCATCGACGCCCGCGATCTGGTCAACTTCACCAACGTGCAGCTCGGCGAGTCGCGCCGGCGGACCGCGCTGCGGGACCTCCTGGGTCAGACGGCGCGCGACGTCTATCTCTACGCGATGGAGGCGTTCTGAGCCCCGCCGCGCGGCGTTTCGAGGCGGCGGCGGCCGCCGCCGACCCCGCCGAGGCGCTGGCGAAAGCGCCGGATCGGGGCGCATGGCTGCTGGTCGGGGAGGAAACGCTCCTGGTCGAGCGGGCACTGGCGGTGCTGCGGGATCGACTGCGGCGAGCCGGAGTGGGGGAGGTGCGGACCCGCTGGGCGGACGACGACGCGGGGGCGCTGGCCGACGCGCTCGGCGACCTCGAATCGCCGCTGCTCTTTGGCGGGGCTCCGGCGTTGGTGATCCGTCGAGCCGAGGCGCTCGGTGGCGCCGAAGAGGCGCACGTGCTCCAGACGGCCGGTCGCATCAGACCGCCGGCGTGTCTGGTCCTCGTGGCGCGCGCACTCGACGCCCGGCGGACGCTGCGGACGGCATTCGACCGGCAAGGCGCCGTGGTGGCCTGCCCCCGGGTGACGGACCAGCGGGCGTTGCGCAGCTGGGGCGAGCGGCTGGCGCGCGAGCGCGGGCACGCCATTCGTCCGGCGGCGCTCGATCTCCTGCTCACGCGGACGAGCCTCGACCTCGCCGGGCTCGCATCCGAGTTGGACAAGGTCTCGCTCTACGCCGGCGCCGGGACGACGATCGAGCGGTCACACGTGGAAACGGTCGCCTGCCTCGGGCAGCAGGCTGCGGTGGAGGCGGTGACGGATGCCTTGGCACGCGGCGAGGGCGCGCATGGGGCCGTCGCGGCGTTGCTGGAGGCCGGCGAGCCGCCGATTCGCCTCGTGGCCTTTCTGGCCGCGAACCTGCGCCGCGCGTTGCACGTGGCGGAACTGCGCGAGCGGGGCGTGGCCGAGGATGCCATTGCGGCGCGGCTCGGCATGCCGCCCTGGCTGATTCGCCGGGTCCGGACGTCGCGAGCGGCGGCCGAGCTCGAATGCTCACTCGACGCCCTGCGCACACTCGACCTCAGACTCAAGCGGTCAGTGCCACCGGCTGCCGCGTTCCACGCGGCGCTGCAGACGCTCGGGGCGCCTACGCAGCAGCGCCGGTCTTGAGCTGACCAACGGCGCGCGCCAGGCGCGAGATGCGGCGGGCGGCGTTGTTGCGGTGGATCAGCCCCTTCGTGACGGCCTTGTCCAGCTCGCGGGTGGCCCGACGCAGCGTGTCTTCCGCGGCGCTGAGGTCGCCGCCGGCCACGGCCCGGCGCACGGCCCGCACCGCGTGATGCAGGCGAGAGCGAAGCGCCTTGTTACGCTTGGTGCGCTTGACGGTCTGACGGTGGCGCTTTAGCGCCGAGGCATGGTTCGCCACGGGAAGTGGGGGTTACCACGCGCTCCGGGGCTGGTCAAACCTGGCGTGCCAGGGGGGCGATCCCGTCGAGCCCGGCGGCCTTTGCGGCTTGCCAGAGGCGTTCCCGCGCGGCGTCGTCGAGGGCCTCCAGGGCGGCGCCGTCGGCTGCCACGGCGGCCTCCACGTGGGCGACACGCCGCGCGAGGCGACCGCTCGCGTCGCGCAGGGCCATCTCTGCGTCGGCACCCAGGTGGCGGGCCACGCTGGCGAGTGTCAGGAGCAGGTCGCCCAGCTCTTCGGCGGCGCGGTCGGTCTCCCCAGCCGCGATCGCGTCGCCGAGCTCGCGGCGCTCCTCGTCGGCCTTGGCGAGCACGCGTGAGACATCGGGCCAGTCGAACCCGACGTGCGCGAGCTGGGCGCCCATCTTCTGGGCGCGGGTGAGGGCCGGCAGGGCGTCCGGCACCGCGGCGAGCACGCCACGCGGCGGTTCGCCACCGGCCGCCTGTCGTTCTTCCGCCTTGATGCGACGCCAATTGCGGGCGACCTCGTCGGCATCCCGTACCTCGACGTTGCCGAAGACGTGAGGGTGGCGCCGCTCGAGCTTGTCAGCGATGGCGCGGGCGACGTCAGCCAACGCGAAATGCCCGGATTCGGCGGCGATCTCGGCATGGAAGAGGACTTGCAGCAGCAGATCACCCAATTCGTCGCACAGGGCTCCCGGGGAGCCGTGCTCGATCGCCTCGACGACTTCGTAGGCCTCCTCGACGACATATGGCCGGAGGCTCTCGTGGGTCTGGGCGCGATCCCAGGGGCAGCCCCCCGGCGCCCGCAGGCGAGCCATGATGTCGACCAGGCGGGCGAGGCTGTCGAGCGTGTCGGCATCTGCCATGAGGGTCCGGCTAACGGCCGAGCGGGCGGCTGTCAACGTGCGTGGTTGCTTTGCCCCGACGCGCGACTTAACCGACTCCCGTGCCGCGAGTCGACGTGTATACGACCCCCAGCTGTCCGTTCTGCGTGCGCGCCAAGCGTTTGTTGGACGCGCGTGGGATCGCGTTCCGCGAGATCGACGTCGCGGAGGACGACGCGCTACGGGCGGAGCTCGTGGAACGGACCGGGCGGCGTACCGTGCCCCAGATCTTCATCGACGGGCGATCCATCGGCGGGTTCGAGGAGCTGGCGGCCCTCGAGGCAGATGGGGGGCTGGCCGGGCTGTCGGACGGGGCGTGACGCGCGCACCGGCCGCGTCCCAGCGGCGCAGGCGGGAAGCGGCGCGCGCACAGGTGGTCGTACTCGCCAAGTATCCAACCCCCGGTGCGGTGAAAACGCGGCTGGCCGCGGCCATTGGCGCCGATGCCGCGTGCCGTCTCCATCGGGCCTTCGTCATCGATCTCGCGGCGCGACTCGGAAGCACCGGACTACCGGTGACGTGGGCATTCTGGCCGCCGGAGGCGCCGTTCGCGGACCTGGTCGCGCCGGCGCCGTGTGTCGCGCAGGTGGCGGGCGACCTCGGCAATCGCCTGGATGCGGCCATCCGCCAGTGCTTCGATCGCCGGCCGCTACCCGTGATCGTGCTCGGGGCCGATTCGCCGCAGCTCGACCTGCGATGCCTGGACGAGGCCGCAGGGGCGCTTGCGGACGGGGTGGACGTGGTCGTGGGACCGGCGCTCGACGGGGGGTACTACCTGCTCGGCGTGCGCACTCCGGTGACGAGCCTCTTTACCGGGGTGCCATGGGGAACGGATAGGGTCCTGCAGGCGACGCTGACGCGTGCGGGCGACCGTCGGGTGCGGCTCCTGAGCCCCACGTTCGACGTGGACGACGCCGCTGGGCTCGCGGCGCTGCGCGCGATCGTCGAGAGCGGCGCCGTGCATCTCCCGCACACGGCGCTCGCCCTCCGCACGATCGTGATGTCGCCGCCCGCCGGTTGTTCCTAACAGTGCAGGCGAACGCCTTCGGCCTGGGGCTTGCCCTTCTTCGGGTTGTGCCCCGGGACGAAAGACACGGTTGCCCCGGGTGCGATCCCGCTTGCGCCGTCCTGGCATTGCGTGACGTGGAAGAACATCTTTTGCCCCTCGCCGTAGCGCACGAAGCCGTAGCCCTTTTCGACGAAGAAGCGGTCCACCACCCCTTGGACGCGGCTACGGCCGGGGGCCTGGACGTCGGCTTTCGCCAGGATCTCGAAACCCGGCGGCAAGGGCGGGTCGGCCGGAGGCTCGGCCGGACGGAGACCGAGTTGCTCCAGGTTCGCGATGCGCTGGGAGAGGAGCGCATCTTCCGGTGCGACGCGGGAGAGCTTGCTCAGATAGGTGACGGCTTTCGCGGGATCGCCCAGCCGATCGGACAGTTCCGCGGCCAACCGCAGTGCTTCGACGAAGCTGCCCTCGCGGCGGCAGGCGAGCGCCTGTTCGGTTTCCGCCAACGCCGCCCGCGGGCGACCGAGCGCGAGCTGCAGGCGTGCCAGTTCGAGTCGGACCAGGGGCTCCGCGCTCTGTACCTGCCGCAGCGCCTCGGCCAGCGCGGTGGCGGCTGCCTGGTGGTCGTGGGTCCGCTCGGTGTGAAGCCGACCGAGCGACAGGAAGGCGAACGCCCCCCGGGGTAGCGACGCAGCGTGGCGGTACGCTTCGCGGGCACGCTCGAGATCGCCGCGGAGTTCGCATACGCGTCCGACGCGCTCCCAGAGGTAGCTCGACTCCGGGTCGATTTCGCGAGCCCTCTCGAAGATGGCGAGGGCGCCATCGAGGTCTCCTCTCCGGATGGACAGCTCGCCCTGGCTCGCCAGGATGTGCTCGCACCGGATGGTGGGTGGCTGACACTCCGCGTCAAGCGCGCGGCAGGCCTCGAGGGATTCCTCCGAGGCGTCGAGCTCGCCCAGGTCGCGGAGCGAGCGCGAGAGATGGAACAGCACCTGCACTTGCACGCCGCGCCCGCGATCGCGCTGTTCCGAACCGGCCTGCTGCCAGCCGTGCCGGGCCCGCTGCAGCGCTTCGACGGCCTCGCGGGGGCGGTGCAGCTTTTCGAGGCAGTAGCCGCGCCGGAAGAGGCAGAGATGATAGGTCGGGAAGGATTCGAGCGCCCGATCGTACCAGCGCAACGCCTTGGTCCACTTCTTTTTGCGCTGGAAGAACCAACCGATGGCACAGTGGAACACGGCCGCACGGTGCGGCGCCAGGTCGGCACACCTGAGCAAGTACCGCTCGACCTTGTCCTCATGGCCGAGCATGCCGTAGGCCCGGCCGATCTCGTACAGCAGGTCGGCTGACTGCCACAGGTCGCCGCCAGCTTCGTCCTCGAGGCCCCCGTACCGAGCGAGGATCAACTGATGTTCACCGCGCGCGGCCAGGGAGCGCACCTCTGACAGGATCGCCTCCACATCGCCCATTGGGCGTCCCCTCACCCCAGCCGGCCCCCCAGCCAGTCAAATACCCCGTCGGCGGACCCTCCAATCCGACTGACGGCGCGTGTGTGATGTATTGCTTTCGTCAGACCATCGTTACGCGGCTGTCATTACCAGCGATATCCCAAGCTTTCAACGGGTCTTCGCTTGTCAAAGGACCGGAAGGAGGGGCGGAGCGTCGCTGGCCGCACCGGCGATGCGGACGTGCCGCCCGTCGACCTTGAGGCGTCCCTCGGCAAAGAGCCGAATCGCCATGGGGTAGATGACGTGCTCCACACCGAGGATGCGTCGCGCCAGGGTTTCTTCGGTGTCGTCGTCGTGGACGGCGACCGCGCCTTGCAAAATGATGGGCCCGTGGTCGGTCAGCTCGTCGACGAAGTGGACCGTCGCGCCGGCGACACGCACCCCGTGCTCGAGCGCCTGCCGCTGCGCGTGCAGACCGGGAAAGGCCGGCAGCAGGGCGGGGTGGATGTTCATGACCCGCCCCGGAAAGGCATCGAGCAAGACGGGGGTGACGATGCGATCGAAGCCGGCCAGGACGACCAGCTCGACGCCGGCCGCCCGCAGGGCCTCGACCAGGGCCGCGTCGTAGGCCTCGCGCGACGGGTGGTCGCGGTGCGCGAGAATGCGCACCGGAACGCCGGCGCTCCGGGCACGCTCCAGACCGGGGGCTGTCGGGCGGTTCGAGATGACGATAGCCACGCGGCAAGCCAGCGTGCCGCGGGCGACCTGGTCGAGGATGGCCTGCAGGTTCGTCCCGCTGCCCGAGATCAGGACGCCGACGGTGAGCACGGCGCATCACCTAATCGATGAAGCGGCCCCCCGACAAGGGCAGCGCGTTGCGACTCATGGGGTCCGGCCGACGGTGTAGACGTGAACCGCGCGTGCGCCGGCGGCGAGGAGGACGCGAGCGCATGCATCCGCAGTGGCGCCGGTGGTGAGGACGTCATCGACCAGGACGACGACGCGACCACGCGCCAGCTCCGGGGAACGCACCCGAAACGCTCCACGCACGCTGCGCCGGCGGGCCGCCGCGTCGAGGCGCGCGTGTTCTTCCGTGGGGCGTGTCCGCTCGAGCAGGCGGGGCGCCAGGTCGAGGCCCCGTCGGCGGGCCAACCCGCGCGCCAGCAGAAGTGCCTGATTGTATCCGCGGGCGCGCAGGCGCGAACGATGCAAGGGCACGGGCGTCACCAGGGCGTCCGGGGCGAAGGGATAGCCGGTGGCGAGCAGGGCGGCCAGGGGTGCGGCGACCTCGCGCCCGCCGCGGTACTTGAGGTGCTGGATCGTGCGGGCCAAGACGTTCGGCGGTTCGTCGGCGCGGTAGGGTCCGAGTGCGCGCGCGCTGGAGAACGCCGGTGGCCGCGTCCAGCATGCCCCACAGGGTACCGCGAGGGGCGCGGACGGCAGCCCGCAGCGGGGGCACCCGTCGCGAGGCGCCTCCCGCATGGCGGCCAGGCAGTCGCCGCACAAAGTGTCTGATGCGCCGAGCGCGAGTGCCCCGCCGCAGGGCGGGCACCGGCGGGGAAGCAGCAGATCGAGAGCCGCGTCGAGCCAGGCCTGCATGGTGGAACCTCGTCTTCCGGGGCGGGCAGCCCGGGACGGTGGGCCGGGGCGCGACCTGTCGCAAGGGTCCGAGCGGAGCGGTGCGGGCTTTACAACCCCTGGCTGTCCTTCTACGCTGCGACCGCGTGCTTGTGACCGAGGAGCAGATCGCGCGCGATCTCACCGCGGCGATGAAGGCCCGTGACGCGCAGCGGGTGGCCGTGTTGCGGAGCGTGATCGCCGCGGCCAAGCATCTCAAAGTCGAGCGGCGGGTCGCGGCGCTCGATGACGCGGCGCTGGTGCAGGTGGTCCGTCGCGAGATGCGGCAGCGGGAGGAGGCGGAGGAGTTCGCCCGCCAAGCCGGCCGCGAGGACCTGGCGGCGCAGAATCGCGCCGAACGACGGCTCCTCGAGGCCTACGCCCCTCCGCCTCTGGCGGCCGAGGAGATCGAGCGAGCCATCCGGGACGCGCTGGCCGGAGGTGTGGCGCGGCAGATGGGGGCAGTGATGGCGGCGCTTCGGGAACGCTTTCCAGGGCGCCTCGACGGCAAGAGCGCGAGCGAGCTCGCGCGCAAGGTGCTCGCCGAATCCACCGGCGGTTGAACCGAGGGCATGATGACGGAGCTTCCGGTCCTCGCCAAGCTCAAGAAGGACCTGGCGGACCTCAAATACGAACTCACCTTCCAGCTGCCGAAGGACCTGGCGGCGGCGGCGGCGCACGGCGACCTCTCGGAAAACGCCGAGTACGAAGCCGCGAAGCATCGCCAGGATTTCGTGCGGTCCCGGATCGCGCAGCTCGAGGGTCGGATACGGGAGCTGTCGATGTACACGGTGGCCTCGATCCCCCGCGACGTCGTCGCGTACGGGAGCCGGGTCAAGGTGATCGATGCGGACGGCGACCTGGACGCGATCCTCGCGTACGAGATTGTCTTCCCGGAGGAGGTCGACGCCGCCCGCGGACAGATCTCGTTGTCCTCTCCGATCGGTCGTGCTCTCGTGAACAAGACGGTGGGCGACGAGGTCGAGGTGCAGAGCCCGGCGGGGCGGCGCACCTACCAGATCGTCGAACTCGTGACCTTCCACGAACGCGAGGGAGGCGACTGAGCGAGGTCTCAGCCGAGCAGCGCGTCGCGCAGGCGCCTGGCCGCTGCTTCCGGGGGCACGGGATTGGCGAAGATCCCGGTACCCCACTCCATGCCGAGTTCGTGCCCCAGATGCGGCACGATCTCCCAGTGCCAATGGAACTCCGCGCGGTCGCTCGCGTCGAGAGCGCCCGTGTGGAGCGCGATACTGTAGGCGGGGTCGTCGCATGTTGCGCGGACGCGAGCGAGCAGGCCGATCAGTGAGCCCCGCCAAGGTGGTCAAGGCGTCGTCCGGCACGGCGGCGAAGTCCGACTCGTGCGTGGCGGCGCACACCCAGGTCTCGAACGGGTGCGGTGAAGCGAACGGCGTGAACGCGACGAAGTCGCCGCGCTGGTCCACCAGCCGCTCCCGCGTGCGCAGCGTGTCGACCACGCTGTCACAGAAGACGCAGCGCTCCTTGTGCCGGTAATACTCGCGCGCTCCGGCGAGCTCATCCTCGATGCGCTTGGGCATGAACGGCGTGGCGATCACGTGGGAGTGGGGGTGCTGGTACCGGCTCCAGACGGCCCCGCGATTCTTCAGCACGAGTACATGCCGGAAGCGTGGGTCGCGGCGCAGGTCCCGGATTCGGTCTCGGTAGGTCTGCAGGAGTCGGGCCATCTGCGCCAGGGGAAGGTCGGCCCAGGTCTTGTCGTGTTCGGGGGTGTCGGTGACGAGTTCGTGGGCCCCGATTGCGTTCATGACATCGCACATGCCGGCCCCGCGGCGCCCCAGCTGGCCCTCGATGCGCAGCAGGGGGTGTTTGTCGGGTGTGACGCGGACCCGCCAAGCCCCGCCGTGGTCGACTCGTGCGATCTCGATCGGGTTGACGTGCTCGTTCCCGGGGCAGAATGGGCAAGGTCCCGAGGCGTCGGTGGGGAAGGCGGCACGGCGAGGCGCGAGGTCGCCCGTCCGCTCTGGGGCGACGATCACCCAGCGTCGCAGGATGGGGTCGCGTCGCAGTTCGGACGCATCGCTCTGGAACGTCACCGCACCACCGCCGGGCATGCTTGTAGCGACTCGGCGCGTGGCGCGCCAGGGTGAAGAATTCCCCGACGTTGCGGCGCGTTGCGGGTCGAAAACCCGCGTGTTATAGACCTCACTTCACTGGTCGACGAGAGTGGGCCTCCGCCCACTCTTTCATTTTGGGAGCGGTAATTTCGATGGATCGTGCAGCGGTCACCCAGCGCGTCTGGGACTTGGTCGAGCCCCTCGCCCTCGCGGCGGGGCTCGAGCTGGTGGACGTGCAGTTCCGTCCCGAAGGGGGCCGGGCCATCCTGCGCCTCCTGCTCGATCGGGTCGATGCGCCACCCGACGGCCGCTCGGGTGAGCGGGTGACGCTCGACGAGCTCACGGCGATGTCGCGGCAGCTCGGCGACGTGCTCGACGCACACGACACGATTCCGGGCCGTTATCACCTCGAGTGTTCGTCGCCCGGAGTGAATCGTCCCCTGGTGCGCCCGGGGCACTTCGTGCGGGCGATTGGCCAGCGGGTCCGGATCCGCACCCAGGACCCGGTTGCGGGGCGCCGCCAGTTCCACGGCACCCTCGACGCCGTGGCCGACACCACGATCACGGTGCACGATCCGGATGCCGGGGTCGTGTCCATCCCGCTGTCGGCCGTCGAGCGCGCCAGCACCGAGTTCCAGTTCACCCGTCCGGTCCGCCCCGGGCATGCGCACGCGTGAGATGAGATGGGAGATCGTGAATGCTGCCGGATCTGAACCGCGTCATCGAACAGGTGAGCAAGGAGAAGGGCATCGACCGCCAGGTCATCGTCGATGCCCTGAAGGACGCCATGCTGTCGGCGGCGAAGCGTACGTACGGCCCCGAGAAGAAGATCGAGGCGCAGTGGAACGCCGAAATCGGTGAAGTCGAGCTCTTCGAGATCCGCACGGTCGTCGACGTCGTGCAGGATTCGGAGAACGAGGTCACGCTCGAAGACGCTCACCGCACCATCGACCCGGAGGCCGAGGTCGGTGACGAGCTGCTGGCGAAGTTGCCGTCGGAGAAGTTCGGGCGCATTGCGGCGCAGGCCGCCAAACAGAACATCATCCAGCGGGTGCGCGACGCCGAGCGCGACAGCATCTTCAAGGAGTTCAAGACCCGCAAGGGCGAGCTGGCCACCGGGACGGTGCAGCGCTTCGAGAAGAAAAACCTCATCGTCAACCTGGGTCGTGCGGACGCCATCCTGCCCGAGAAGGAACAGATCCCGCGCGAGCGCTACCGGCAGGGCGATCGCATCCGCGCCTACATCGCCGATGTCGAGCTCTCGAGCCGCGGGCCGCAGATCATCCTGTCGCGCACGCATCCGGGCCTCCTGGTCGAGCTGTTCCGCCAAGAGGTGCCCGAGATCTACGAGGGCATCGTCGAGGTAAAGGGTGCGGCGCGCGAGCCGGGCGGGCGGGCAAAGTTCGCAGTCACCTCGCACGACAGCGACGTCGATCCCGTCGGCGCGTGCGTGGGCATGCGCGGCACCCGCGTGCAGGCCGTCGTCCAGGAGTTGCGCAACGAGAAGATCGACATCGTCGAGTGGACGGCCGACCAAGCCGAGTACGTCTGCCGTGCTCTCGCTCCGGCCAAGGTGTCGCGCATCATTCTCGACGAAGACGAGCGGGCGATGGAGGTGATCGTCCCCGACGACCAGCTGTCGCTCGCCATCGGGAAGAAGGGGCAGAACGTCCGACTGGCCTCGCGGCTGACGGGCTGGAAGCTCGACGTCCGGAGCGAATCGGAAGCCGAGGACGAGGCGCGCCGGGCGCGGGTCTCGCTGTTGGCTATCCGGGGGCTGGGCGAAGTGACGGCCGAGCTGCTCTACCAGTTCGGCTTCAAGTCGGCAGCCGAGGTCGCCGCGTCCGATGTCGACACCTTGACCGAGATCGAAGGGATCGATCCCGAGCGCGCCCGGGCCATCCTCCAGGCCGCCGAAGAGCACGCTGCGGAAGAGGCGGCCGCGGCGGAAGCAGCGGCACTCGAGGCGGCGGCGGCCGAAGCCGCGGCGGCCGAAGCGGCGGCCGCCGAGGCGTTCTCCGAAGCCTCCGCGACCCTGGCGGCATCGCCAGCGGCAGCCGCCGACGAGGAAAGCGCCGGATGAGGCGCGCGATGGCCATCCGTACCTGCGTGGGCTGCGGCGCGCGGGCGTGCCGCGATGGGCTGGTGCGCTTCGTCGCCGATCGGGAGGGCCGCTTGCTGCTGGACAGGCGGCGCCGCCTACCCGGACGAGGGGCATGGCTGCACCGCGAGCCTTCGTGCTGGGGGACATTCGCTGGCCGGCGCGGGTCCGTACGGTCGCTGCGCACTACACCGTCGCGCGCCGCGCGGGCCGCCTTGTGCGCCGAGCTCGGACTGACGCAAGCCGAGGACGCACGATGCTGAAGCGGATCCACGAACTGGCAAAGGAGTGGGGGCAAAACCCGAAGGATCTCCTCGCGGTGGCCGAGCGGGTGGGCATTCGGGGTAAGCGGGCGCAGAGTGCCGTCACCGAGGAGGAGGTCACCCGCCTGCGCGACGGTCTCGGACTCACGCCGAAGGCGAAGGTCACGGTCGGCTCCGAACGCGTCGTGTCGGAGCGCGTGGTGACGCAGCACGACAGCGGTGCCGATCAGCTGGTGACCGCCATCGAGCAAACGACCGAGACGCGGCTCAAGGTGAACGTGATCCGGCGTCGGACCGCCCGGGAAGTGCTCAAGCGCGAGGAAGTGCCCCAGCCCGTGCCAGGGGCCGAGCCGGTTGCCGGAGACATTCCTCCGCCGCTCGACTTCGTGGAGGCCGAAGTGCCGCCGCCCCTCCCGGACTTGCCGCCACCCCTCCCAGACTTGCCGCCGCCGGCCCCGGAGCCCGAAGCTGCGGCGGCGGGCGCGGTGCCTTCGCCCGCGCAGGAGGAGCCGCGCCCCGCCGAGGCCCCCTCGTCGGTGGAGCCGGCCCCGCGCCCGGAGGCCCAGCCGGTGGTCGCCGCGTCGGAGACGCCGCCGGCCCCGCCCATCGCCTCCCCCGAAGTGCGATCGCCAGCGGCCGTGCGGCCGTCGCGGCCCGATGCCCCCCCTCCCGCGCCCGGCTTCGAGGAGATGCGGGGGGTCAAGGTCCTCGGCAAGATCGACCTGCGCAAGACGGTGCCGCCGCCGGGCGCGGCGCAGCCGTGGCGCTCGGCACCTGGTCCCTCGGCGGCACCGGGAGAGGCGCCTGGCGGCGACGCCGCGAAAAAGAAAAAGGGCCGGAAGGTCATCAAGAAGCCGGAGATGGGCGGCGGGTTCGAACGCGATTTCCATCGCGGTGGCAAGCGCCCTCAGAAACGGCGGGCGCTCCCCGGCAAGGAGATCAAGAAGACCGAGATCACGGTCCCGCGCGCTTCGAAGCGTATCGTGCGTATCTCCGAGATGATCACCGTCGGAGACCTCGCTCGGGCGATGGGCGTCAAGGCCGGCGAGGTCCTCAAGAAGCTGATCGACCTCGGTCAGATGGCCACCATCAACCAGATGCTCGATCACGACACGGCGGTGCTGCTTGCGAGCGAGTTCGAGTATCAGGTCGAGAACGTCGCGTTCGACGTCGAGCAGGCGCTGGAGGTCGAACAGGAGGGGGTCTCCGCCGACGTCCAGAGTCGCGCCCCGGTCATCACCATGATGGGGCACGTCGATCACGGGAAGACGTCGCTGCTCGACGCGATTCGAGCGAGCAACGTCGCCGAAGGCGAGGCGGGCGGCATCACGCAGCACATCGGCGCCTATACGGTCGACGTGCACGGGCGGCCGGTCACGTTCCTCGACACGCCCGGCCACGAGGCGTTCACCGCCATGCGCGCCCGTGGCGCCAAGGTGACGGACATCGTCATTCTGGTGGTCGCTGCCGACGACGGCATCATGCCGCAGACCCGGGAGGCTATCGATCACGCGCGGGCGGCCGAGGTGCCGATCATCGTTGCGATCAACAAGATCGACAAGCCGGGCGCGAACGCCGAGCGGGTCAAGCAGGAACTCGGCAACCACGGTCTGGCTCCGGAGGAGTGGGGCGGCGACACCATCGTCGTTCCGGTGTCGGCCAAGACCAAGCAGGGCATCGAACAACTGCTCGAGATGATTCTCCTCCAGGCCGATGTGCTCGACCTCAAGGCCAACTCGACACGTCTCGCGAAGGGTACCATCATCGAGGCGCGGCTCGATCGCGGCCGCGGTCCGGTGGCCACGGTGCTGGTACAGGAAGGCGTGCTCAAGGTCGGCGACCCCTTCGTCTGCGGCGTCGAGAACGGCCGCATCCGCGCGATGATGGACGACAAAGCGAAGCGGATCGAGGCGGCCGGCCCGTCGATCCCGGTCGAGATTCTCGGCCTGGGTGGCGTACCCGAGGCCGGCGATGTTTTCGTCGCCGTGCAAGACGATGCCAAGGCGCGCCAGATCGCGGAGCACCGCCGCGCCAAGCAGCGCGACGCCGAGATGGCCAAGACGGCCAAAGTCTCCCTCGACGATCTCTATCAGAAGGTCCAGAGCGGCGAAGTGCGCGAGCTCAAGGTGGTCGTGAAGACCGACGTGCAGGGCTCGCTTGAGGCGGTCAGCGACTCGTTGAGACGGCTCTCCACCGATGACGTGAGGCTGAATGTCATCCATGGCTCCGTGGGGGGCATTACCGAGTCCGATGTCCTGCTCGCAACAGCGTCCAATGCGGTGATCATCGGTTTCAACGTCCGGCCGGAGCCGAAGGCGGCGGCGCTGGCCGAGCGCGAAGGACTCGATATCCGCCTGTACACCATCATCTACGAGGCGCTGAACGATCTGCGCGACGCCCTGGAAGGGCTTCTGGAACCGACGCGCCAAGAAAAGACGCTCGGGCGTGCCGAAGTGCGTCAGGTCTTCTCGGTGTCGGGCCAGGGGGTCATCGCCGGGTCGTTCGTCACCGACGGGAAGGTGCACCGGGGCAGCCAGGCGCGTCTGCTGCGCGACAACATCGTCGTCCACGACGGCCGTGTCGGCGGCCTCCGCCGCTTCAAGGAGGACGTCCGAGACGTCGCCAGCGGGTACGAGTGCGGGATCGCCCTGGAGAATTTTCAGGACATCAAGGTGGGCGACGTCATCGAGTGCTACGAGGTGGAAGAACTCGCCCGGCGCCTGGCGGTGCCCTCGGGGCGTAGCTCGCAGGCCGCCGACCGGTCGGCCTGAGTGCGGTGAGGCCGTCCCATGGTGGTCGGCGTACTCCGGCTCGAGCTCTTCCTTCCCGAGAACCACTCCCTGAAGGGGAAGCGCAGCGTGTTGCGGACCATCAAGGCGCGGGTCCAGAACACCTTCAACGTGTCGATCGCGGAGTGCGCCGATCACGACCACTGGCAGCGGACCGTCTTGGGCGTCAGCCAGGTCGGGGCGGATCAGGGCCACGTCGACGCTTGCTTGCGGCGGGTGGTGCAGTTCATCGATGGACTCGAGCTCGCGCAGCTCGGCGAGGAGCGCGTCGAGTTCCTCCACTATTGAGACGAGAGGGTCGTGGCAGCGCAGCATCGGGTTGATCGCGTCGGGCACCGCATTCGCAGCGAGCTGGCCGGGCTGCTGCTGCGCGACGTCGCGGACCCCCGGCTCCGGACGGTGACCATCACGGACGTCCGGGTGAGCCCGGACCTGCGGGTGGCCCGGGTCTACTTCCGCACCCTGACGCAGGAGGCGGAGCCTGCCGCGGCGCAGGCGGCACTCGGGCGAGCAGCGCACTTCCTCCGGACGGCCCTCGGCCGGTCCCTCGGCCTGCGCGTCACGCCGGAGCTGCGGTTCGAGTACGACACCACGCCCGATACCGCCCGGCGGGTGGACGCGCTCCTCGACGAGACGCGTCCGTCGCCAGGGGACGAGGAGCACGAGTGACCGGGCTCCTGTTGGTCGACAAACCGCAAGACATCTCCTCGGCGGGCGTGATTCGGCTCCTGAAGCCGCGGCTGGGCGGCGCCAAGGTAGGGCACCTCGGCACGCTCGATCCGTTCGCGAGCGGCCTGCTGCCGCTCTGCATCGGCGAGGCCACGAAGGTGGCTCGCCATCTCCTGCTCGAGCGCAAGGCCTACACCGGCACGATTCGCCTGGGCGTCGAGACTGACACCCTCGACCGCACGGGGGCCGTCCTCACGATGGCGCCCGTGCCTGCGGACACGATGCGGCGCCTGGACGAGGTGGCGGGGCGGTTCGTGGGACGCCAGTGCCAGATCCCACCCATGTTTTCGGCCCTGAAGCGGGGCGGTACGCCGCTCTATGCCCTGGCGCGTAAGGGCGTGGTGGTGGAGCGCGAGGCGCGGGAGATCGAAATCGAGCAGCTTGAGCTCTCTCCCGCCGACGAATCCAGGGTCGACTTCACGGTGACGTGCTCCAAGGGTACCTATGTGCGAGTGCTCGCAGCGGACATCGGGCGCGCGCTCGGCACTGTGGCCCACTTGGAGCGGCTGCGGCGGACCATGGTCGGCGCGTTTCGCGTCGAGGACGCCCGGACGCCCGAGGCGCTAGGCGCTCTCCCGGCGCTGCCCCTGATCGCGGTGCGCGAGGCGCTCGGCGGGTTGCGAGCGTTCGAGCTCGACCCGGCCGGCCTGACCGCGCTCCGCCGCGGCCAGCAGGAGGCTCTGCGGGACCTGCCGGCACCCGGGCGGGACGAGGCAGCCCTGGTTCTCGACGGTGCCGGCGCGGTCACGGCACTCCTGGAGAGTGGCCCCCGCGGGTGGCGACTCGCCAGGCTCCTCCTCACATGAGGCCTGCGGGCGCTTGCCGAGCGGCATCCCGCGGACGTTCGGCTTTACAAGCTCAGGGCCGCATGTTACACGGCCCGGGTTACAGAATAAGCGAGAGAAAACGGAAATAGAGAGGGCGGGATGGCAGTGCTCCAGGAGCGCACACGGGAGATCATGCAGTCGAATCGACGGCATGACACCGACACGGGGTCACCGGAAGTGCAGGTCGCGCTCCTGACCAATCGGATCCAGTATCTCACTGAGCATTTCAAGGTACATCGCAAGGATCACCATTCCCGTCGCGGTTTGCTGAAGCTCGTCGGCCAGCGCCGGCGCCTCCTCGACTACCTCAAGCGGAGTGACTTCCCGGTGTACAAGGCCGTCATCGAACGCCTCGGCATCCGCAGATAAAGCACCCTGCTCCCGAAGCACCCTCCCTTTCTCCCCGTCACGCCTCGCCTCAATCATCGTAGCGGCGTATCCGCCGCGGGGAGAGTGCAATGTTTCAAAAAGTTGAGGCCGACTTTCACGGCCGGCGTCTGAGTCTCGAAACCGGCCGGATGGCCAAGCAGGCCGGAGGGGCGGTCTTGGTCCAGCTCGGCGAGACGGTGGTCCTGGTGACCGCCACCGCTAGTCGGAGCCCTCGGGAGGGAATCGATTTCTTCCCGCTGACCTGCGACTACGTCGAGAAGACCTTCGCGGCGGGCAAGATCCCCGGTGGCTTCTTCAAGCGCGAGGGGCGGCCGGCCGAGAAGGAGATACTCACGTCCCGGCTGATCGACCGGCCGGTGCGACCCTTGTTCCCGAAGGGCTTTCGATGCGAGACGCAGGTCATCGCCACCGTGCTGTCTCACGACCGGGAGAACGACCCCGACATGGTTGCGATCCTGGGCGCGTCGACCGCGCTCACGTTGTCGGACATCCCGTGGCACGGGCCGATCGCCGCGGTGCGCGTTGGGCGGATCGGCGGTCGGTTCGTGATCAACCCGATCACCTCCGATCTCGAGAACAGCGACCTCAGCCTGATCGTCGCGGCCGGTCGCGACGCGCTGGTCATGGTGGAGGGCGGCGCGAGCGCCATGCCCGAAGCCGATCTCCTCGAGGCCCTCTATTCGGCTCACGAAGCGGTGCAGCCGCTGCTCGACATGCAGGAGGAGTTGCGCCGCGCGGTGGGCAAGCCGAAGCGGGAGGTCGAGGCGCCGGCACGCGACGCCGCGCTGGAGGAAGCGGTGCAGGAGTTCGCCGCGCCGCGGCTCCGCGCCGCGCTCGCGAAGTCGTCCAAGCAGGACCGCTACGCCGCGCTCGATCAAGTGCACGACGAAGCGGCGGCGACGCTCGGCGGCGACGACTCCGCGCGACGCAAGGCGGTTGGCGACCTCGTGGGCAAGGTCACCAAGCAAGTCGTCCGCGAGGCGATCGTCCGCGACGGGCGGCGCATCGACGGGCGCGGGCTGGCCGATGTGCGGCCGATCAGCTGCGAGGTCGATGTCCTCCCCCGGACCCATGGATCGGCCCTGTTCACGCGCGGTGAGACGCAGGCGCTGGTGGTGACCACGCTCGGGACGTCGTCGGACGAGCAGAAGATCGACGCCCTGATCGGGGAGCACTACAAGAAGTTCATGTTGCACTATAACTTCCCGCCGTTCAGCACCGGCGAGGTGAAGTTCCTGCGCAGCCCCGGGCGGCGCGAGATCGGTCACGGCGCGCTCGCCGAGCGGGCCCTCGCCCGCGTGCTCCCCGGCGAGTCGGACTTTCCCTACACGGTGCGCATCGTCTCGGAGGTGCTCGAGTCGAACGGCTCCTCGTCCATGGCCACGGTCTGCGGCGGATCGCTCTCGTTGATGCAGGCCGGAGTTCCGATCAAGTCCGGGGTCGCCGGCGTGGCGATGGGGCTCATCAAGGAAGGCGACGAGGTCCGCGTCCTGTCGGACATCCTGGGGGACGAGGACCACCTTGGAGACATGGACTTCAAAGTCGCCGGCACCCGGGACGGCATCACCGCCGTTCAGATGGACATCAAGATCGGCGGCGTGACGCGGGCGGTGATGCAGCAAGCGCTCGATCAGGCGCGGGCGGCGCGCCTCCACATCCTCGACAAGATGGACGAGGCGATCGCGAAGCCCCGCACGGAGTTGTCACAGCATGCCCCGCGCATCGTCACGATCCGGATCAAAGTCGATCGGATCCGCGACCTCATCGGACCGGGGGGTAAGACCATTCGCAGCATCGTCGAGGAGACGGGCTGCAAGATCGACGTCGAGGACGACGGGACGGTCCTGGTGGCGTCGTCGGACGGCACGTCGATGCAGCGGGCCATCGACCGGATCCGGGGTCTGACTGCGGAGGCCGAGGTGGGCAAGATCTATCGCGGCACCGTCCGGCGCGTGGTCGACTTCGGCGCCTTCGTGGAGATCATGCCGGGTACCGACGGACTGGTGCATATTTCGCAGCTGGCGAACGAGCGGGTGCGGCAGGTCACAGACGTCGTGAAGGAAGGCGACGTGATCGACGTCAAGGTGTTGGAGGTCGACAAGTCCGGGAAGATCCGGTTGTCCCGGAAAGAGGCGATGCGGGAGCCGGAGGCGGCGCACTAATCGTATGCACGCCACGCGTCTCCCGAACGGCGTTCGCGTCCTGTCCGAGGAGCTGCCGGATCTGCCGTCGGTGTCCGTGGGGCTCTGGGTGGAGAGCGGGTCGCGGCACGAGGCCGGCGAACAGGCCGGCATCTCGCACTTCCTGGAGCACCTGTTCTTCAAGGGGACCGAGCGGCGGACCGCGGCGCAGATCGCCGAGGAGATCGACGCGGTCGGGGGATACCTGAACGCCTTCACCAACAAGGAATACACCTGCTACCACGCTCGGGTGCTGCCGGAGCACCTCGGCGTGGCGCTCGATCTGCTGGGCGACATCTTTCTGCATTCGCGATTCCCCGCCGAGGAGATCGAACGCGAGCGTTCGGTGATCCTGCAGGAAATCTCCATGGCAGAGGACACCCCGGACGACCACGTCCACGACTTGTTCGGCCAAGCCTTCTGGGCAGGGCATCCGCTCGCTCGCCCGGTTGCGGGCTCGGCGGAGACGGTGACACCTCTGGTGCGCGACGATTTCGTCCGCTTCCTGGAGGCCCGATACCGCCCCGATCGGGTCCTGCTGGTGGCTGCGGGGTGCCTCGCACACGACGAACTCGTGGCCGTGGCCGAGAAGGCGTTCGGCGGCTTGCAGGGACTGTCGAAGCCCGACGTCCCGACGCCGCCGGTGCCACGTTCCGGCCTCACGGTGCATCAGAAGGGGCTCGAGCAGGTGCATATCTGTTTGGGGGTCCCTGGCATCCCCGAGGATCATCCGGACCGGTACGCCGCGCATCTGCTCACCCAGGCGTTGGGCGGCGGCATGAGCTCGCGGCTGTTTCAGGAGATTCGCGAGCGGCGCGGCAAGGCCTACAGCGTGTTCGCGTTCCTGCCCAGCTTCCGCGATGGCGGCTACCTCGGCGTGTATGTGGCCACGAGCGCGGCCTGGGCGCGCGAGGTGGTGGAATTGGTCCAGGAGGAGTTCCGGCGGCTCGCGGCGGATGGGCTGCGACCGGACGAGCTCGCGCGCACCAAGGCACAGATCAAGGGCAGCATGCTGTTGTCGCTCGAGACCAGCGGCAACCGCATGGGCCGGCTGGCCCGCAACGAGATCTACTTCCGCCGCGACGTCCCGCTTGCCGAGATCGCGGCGGCCGTCGATCGGGTCGACGGTGAGGCCGTGCTGGCGGCAGCACGGCGGCTCCTGCGGCCGGAGGCGCTCGCGATCACGGTGCTCGGCGACATCACGGAGGCGCAGCTGGACGAGGGGGTCCTGGCTTCGTGACCGCCCCGGTGCGGGTCGGCGTGGTCCGCCTGCGCTCCGGTCCGGCCGCGCTCGCCCTTCCGGCGTACCAGACCCCGGACGCCGCGGGGCTCGATCTCCTGGCGGACATCGACCACAGCCTCGAACTCGCGCCAGGGGACCGCGCGCTGGTTCCGACCGGCATCGCCATCGCGCTGCCGCCTGGCCATGAGGCGCAGGTGCGTCCGCGCAGCGGCCTCGCGCTGCGCACGGGGGTGACCATCCTGAACGCGCCCGGCACGATCGACGCGGACTATCGCGGGGAGGTCCAGGTCCTCCTGGTGAACCTGGGCCGACAGCCGGTGACGCTCGTGCGGGGCGAGCGGATTGCCCAACTGGTGGTGGGGCGCGTCGAACGCATCGTCTGGGACGAGGCGGGGGCGTTGCCACCCAGCGCCCGGGGCGCCGGCGGGTTCGGAAGCACCGGACGGGGAGGAACGGGATGATCGAGCGCTACACGCGGCCAGAGATGGCGGGCATTTGGACCGAGGAGGCACGCCTGCAACGCTGGCTCGACGTCGAGCTGGCGCTGGTGGACGAGCTCGCCGCCCGAGGCGAGGTGCCCGTCGCCGCGGCCGAGGTGCTGCGGCGCGACGCGCGCGTCGACGTGAGCCGCATGCACGCGATCGAGGCCGAAGTGAAGCACGACGTGATCGCCTTCGTCTCGTCGGTCGCCGAGCGCCTGGGGGACGAGAGCCGGTTCCTGCACCTCGGGCTCACCTCGAGCGACGTCGTGGACACGGCGTTCGCGATGCAGCTGCGGGATGCGGCGGAGGTCCTCTTGGCCGGGGTCGACCGCCTCCGCGCCGCGGTTCGCACGCAAGCCGAGACCCACAAACACACCGCGATGATCGGCCGCACCCACGGCATCCACGCTGAACCGATCACGTTCGGGCTCAAGTGCGCCGGGTGGTACGCGGAGCTGGGTCGCGGGCGACGCGCCCTGGCCGAGGCCCGGACGCTGATCGCCCACGGCAAGCTGTCGGGGGCGGTGGGGACGTTCGGGGCGAACCCGCCGGCAGTCGAGGCGGGCGTCTGTCGGCGGCTCGGCCTCACGCCGGAGCCGCTGGCGACGCAGGTGGTGCCGCGCGACCGACACGCGCACTTCTTCACCCGGCTGGCCGTGCTCGCCGGCACGTGCGAGCGCATTGCCACGGAGATACGTCACCTCCAGCGCACGGAGGTGGGCGAGACGCTGGAGCCCTTCGGCCGCGGTCAGAAGGGCTCCTCGGCGATGCCGCACAAGCGGAACCCCATCTTGACCGAGAACCTCTGCGGGCTGGCCCGCCTGGTGCGCAGCTATGCCATGGCGGCCCTCGAGAACATGGCCCTGTGGCACGAGCGGGACATCAGCCATTCGTCGGTCGAGCGGGTGATCGCTCCGGACGCGACCATCGTGCTCGACTTCATGCTCGCGCGCCTCGCGGGCGTGGTGGGCTCGCTCGACGTGCGCCCCGAGGTCATGGCGCGCAACCTGACGCTTCTAGGCAACGCGGTGTTCTCCGAGCACGTGCTGCTCGCGTTGGTGCGCAGCGGGCTCCGGCGCGACGACGCCTACCGTTTGGTGCAGCGCCATGCCCTCGACGGGGGCGACCTGCACGCCAAGCTCGTCGGCGATCCTGCCGTGACCCGGCACGTCCCCGCGGCAGAGCTGACGGCGCTTTTTGACATCCGCCACGCCCTGCGGCATATCGACGAACTGTTCTCACGGGCGCTGGAGGACGGCGATGGATCGCGGTGAGCTGCTCTACGAAGGCAAAGCCAAACGCGTCTATCGCACGAGCGACCCCGTCCTCCTGATTCAGCATTTCAAGGACGACGCCACGGCGTTCAATGCTCAGAAGCGGGGCACCATCGCCGGCAAGGGTGTGGTGAACAACCGGGTCTCCGCGGTCCTCTTCGAGCTGTTGGAGCGGGCCGGTGTCGAGACGCATTTCGTGCGACTCCTCTCCGAGCGTGACATGCTCGTGCGCGCCTGCGAGATCGTGAAGATCGAGGTCGTGGTCCGCAACGTCGTGGCCGGCAGTCTCGCCACCCGGCTCGGCCGACCGGAAGGCGAACCCATCCCGGACCCGATCGTCGAGCATTATCTGAAGGACGACGCGCTCGGGGACCCGCTGGTGAACGACTGGCACGTCCGCTTCCTGCACCTTGCCGCGCCCGAAGAGCTGGTGAGCATCAACGCGACCGCGCTCCGCGTGAACGAGCTCATCCGGGACTATCTCGACGCGCGCAATATCGTGCTGGTCGACTTCAAGCTGGAATTCGGACGGCACCAGGGGCGGCTGCTGCTGGCCGACGAGATCGGGCCCGATACGTGCCGCTTGTGGGACAAGAGCAGTGGGCGCAAGCTCGACAAGGATCGTTTCCGCCGCGACCTGGGCGCTGTCGAAGAGGCGTACGAGGAAGTCGCGCGGCGCATATGCGGGATGGCGGCGTGATGGCGGAGCGAGGGATGGTGGCACGGGTCACGGTGACGCCGAAGCGCGGCATCCTGGACCCCCAGGGCAAGGCGGTGCAGCAGTCGTTGCACGCGCTCGGGTTTCCCGAGGTCGGAGACGTTCGCGTCGGCAAGTTCGTCGAGCTGAAGCTTCGCGACCTCGACCGCGCCGCCGCCACGAGCCGGGTACGGGCCATGTGCGAGCAGTTACTCGCCAACGGTGTGATCGAGGACTTCGCCCTCGAGATCGTGGAGGGTGGGACGTAGTGCGGTGGGGCGTGGTGACGTTCCCGGGGTCGAACGACGATCGGGACACCCTCCGGATGGCGGACCGCGTGCTCGGCGACGACACGGTCGCGCTGTGGCACAAGGACGACGACGTGCGCGACGTCGACTGCGTGATCCTGCCTGGGGGATTCTCCTACGGCGATTACCTTCGTTGCGGCGCGATCGCACGGTTTTCCCCCGTGATGCGCGCGGTGGCCAGGCATGCCGCGCGTGGCGGTCTGGTGCTCGGCATCTGCAACGGTTTTCAGATCCTGTGCGAGGCGGGTCTGCTGCCGGGCGCGTTGGTGCGAAACCGCGGCCGGCGCTTCGTGTGCGACCTCGCCACGGTGCGCGTCGAAACATCGGACACGCCCTTCACGTACGGCTGCCGGCGTGGCGAGCTGCTCGAGCTGCCCATCAAGCACGGTGAGGGGTGTTACGTGGCCGACGAGGACACGCTGGCCGAGCTCGAGCGGAACGAGCAGGTGGTCTTCCGGTACGCGGACCGGGCGGGCCGCTCGACCCCGGAGGCGAACCCGAACGGTTCGGTCGGCAACGTCGCCGGCGTGTGTAACGCGACCCGCAACGTGGTCGGCCTGATGCCTCACCCCGAGCACGCGGCCGACCGCGGGGTTGGCGGCGAAGACGGGCTGAAGCTCTTCCGGTCCGTCCATGCCTGGCTGGGCTCCCGGGAGGGGATGCGACGCGAACCGACGGTGGTGCCGGGACCCTGATGGGCGCCCCTGGACCCGTCGTGACCGTGCAGGTCGCCGAGGAGCAGGGGCTCACCCCGGACGAGTACGAGCGGATCGTTCGTGCGCTCGGCCGCACGCCCACGTTCGAAGAGCTCGGCGTGTTCGGCGTCATGTGGTCGGAGCACTGCTCCTACAAGAGCTCGCGGGCCTGGCTGCGCCAGCTGCCCACCACCGGTGACTGCGTCCTGCAGGGCCCAGGCGAGAATGCCGGAGCGGTCGACATCGGCGACGGGCTCGCGGCGGTCTTCAAGGTCGAAAGCCACAACCACCCGTCGTTCGTCGAGCCGTTCCAGGGCGCCGCGACTGGGGTGGGCGGCATCCTGCGGGACATCTTCACGATGGGCGCCCGGCCCGTCGCCATCCTGGACTCGCTGCGGTTCGGCGCGATCGATCACCCGCGGACGCCGTTCCTGGTGCGTGGCGTGGTGGGGGGCGTCGGTCACTACGGCAACTGTATCGGCGTTCCGACCTTGGGCGGGGAGGTCGTGTTCGATCCCGGATACGACCGGAACATCCTGGTGAACGCGTTTACGATCGGGATCGCCCCGGCCGATCGCCTGTTCCGCGCCCAGGCTGCCGGGCCCGGCAACCCCATGATCTACGTCGGGTCGCGGACCGGGCGCGACGGAATCCACGGCGCGAGCCTCCTGGCGTCGGCTGCATTGGACGCATCGGCGCCGGAGAAGCGTCCTGCGGTGCAGGTGGGCGACCCCTTCGCCGAGAAACTGCTGCTCGAAGCCTGTCTCGAGCTGATGAAGACCGACCATGTCGTGGCCATCCAGGACATGGGCGCGGCGGGCCTGACCAGCAGCTCGCTCGAGATGGCTGGGCGTGGCGGCGCGGGGATCGTGATCGACCTCGATGCGGTGCCCCTACGCGAGGAAGGGATGACGCCGTACGAGATCCTGCTCTCCGAGTCGCAGGAGCGCATGCTGCTGGTGGCGCGCGCGGGGAGCGAGGACGCCGTGAAGGCAATCTTCGCCCGCTGGGACCTGCAGGCGGAGGTCATCGGCCGCGTCACGGACGACGGCGTGTTCCGCGCACGCTGGCGCGGCGAGGAGGTGTGCGCGCTCCCGGTGGCCGAACTCACTGACGCGGCGCCGGTCTATCGCCGGCCGGCGGAGGAGCCGGCGCGGATCGAGGAACTGCAACGCCTGGATCTCGGCGCGGTGCGGGAACCGGCCGACTACGGCGCGGCGTTGCTGACGCTCCTCGAGAGTCCGAATCTCTGCTCGCGCGAGTGGGTCTACCGCCAGTACGATCAGTTCGTCGGCGGGCAGACGCTGCTCCGACCCGGCGGCGACGCCGCGGTGGTGCGCATCGAAGGCACGCGTCGGGCCCTGGCGCTCACGCTCGATTGCACGCACCGCTACGGCCTGCTCGATCCCTACCTCGGTGCGGTGCTGGCGGTGACGGAGGCGGCCAGGAACTGCGTGGCGGTCGGCGCCCGTCCGCTCGCCGTGAGCGATTGCCTCAACTACGGCAACCCCGAGCGCCCCGAGGTGATGTGGGAGTTCCAGCAGGGCATCGCGGGCATCCGTGACGCGTGCCTCGCGTTCGGCACCCCGGTGGTGAGCGGGAACGTGAGCTTCTACAACGAGACCGAGGGCGAGAACATTCCGCCCACGCCGCTGATCGCCATGGTGGGACTGCTCGATGACGTCGAAACGCTGGTGACGCCATGGTGGAAGTCGGAGGGTGACGTCATCGCTCTGCTCGGGCGCACGCGGGAGGAGCTCGGCGGAAGCGAGTACCTCTCGGTGCTGCACCGGCAGATGCGGGGAGCGCCGCCCTGGATCGACCTCGAGGCGGAGAAGCGCCTGCACGTGGTCGTGCTCGAGGCGGCGCAGGAACGCCTCCTCCGATCGGCCCACGACGTCGGGGACGGCGGCCTTGCGGTTGCCCTCGCGGAGTGTTGCTTCGGCGGCCCGCGCCTCGGCGTGCGGGTGGCCGTCGAGGAGGGCCTGCGACGCGATGCGGTGTTGTTCGGCGAGAGCCAGTCCCGCATGCTCGTCTCGGTGCGGCGCCGGAACCTGACGCGGCTGCGCGATCTGGCGCAGCGGGAAGACGTTCCCTTTCAGGTTCTGGGCGAGGTGCGCGGACACGCGCTCGTCGTGGAGGGGCTGATCGATCTGGCGGTGGAGCCGCTGCGGGAGCGCTGGCGACGGGCGCTCGAGCGGCGCGTGGGTGGTTGAGCGCGGGAAATGACGGACGAATTCCACGAGGAGTGCGGCGTCGTCGGTGTCTACGGTCATCCGGAGGCGGCGACGCTCGCCTACCTGTCGCTCTATGCCCTGCAGCACCGGGGCCAGGAATCCGCGGGGATCGTGGCGTCGAATGGCGACGCCCTCATTGCCCATCGGGGGATGGGCCTGGTGGCCGACATCTTCACGGAGGAGATCCTCGAGCAACTCGACGGGCGGCTCGCCATCGGCCACAACCGGTACTCCACCACGGGGTCCACGGTCCTCAAGAACTGCCAACCCTTCGTCGTGGAATGGGCGCAGGGTGCGCTGGCCATCGCGCACAACGGCAACATCGTGAACGCCGACGCGCTGCGCCGGCAGCTCGAGGCGCGCGGCTCGATCTTCCAGTCGACGTCGGACACGGAGGTGGTGATCCACCTGATCGCGGCGTCGGCGGGCACGCTGTTGGTCGACCGGATCGTCGACGCGTTGTCGCAGGTGCGCGGCGCCTACTCGCTGGTGTTCCTGAGCGAGACGCAGCTGATCGCCGCGCGGGACCCCGGCGGCTTCCGGCCGCTCGTGCTCGGGCGGATCGGCGACGCCGTGGTGATCGCCTCCGAGACGTGTGCTCTCGATCTCGTCGATGCCACCTACGAGCGCGAGATCGAGCCAGGAGAGATCGTCGTGGTCGACGAGGGCGGCATCACGTCGCTGCGGCCGTTCCCGACGTCGCCGCGCCACCAGTGCGTGTTCGAGTACGTCTACTTCGCACGTCCGGACAGCCAGGTGTTCGGGCGCAACGTCTACGCGGTCCGCAAGGAGTTGGGTCGCCAGCTGGCTCGCGAGAGCGGCGTGCCGGCCGACATCGTCATCCCGGTGCCGGACTCCGGCGTGCCGGCCGCGATCGGGTATGCCGAGGAGGCGGGCCTCCCCTTCGAGATGGGGTTGATCCGCAACCACTACGTCGGGCGCACCTTCATCGAGCCCAGCAACTCGATCCGCCACTTCGGGGTCAAGGTGAAACTGAATGCGCTGCCCGAGGTGCTCGGCGGCAAACGGGTGATCGTCGTCGACGACTCGATCGTGCGTGGCACCACCAGCCGGAAGCTCGTGCACATGGTGCGACAGGCGGGCGCGCTCGAGGTCCACATGCGCATCAGCTCGCCCCCGACGACGAATCCGTGCTACTACGGCATCGACACACCGACCCGCGAGGAGCTGATCGCGTCGACGCATTCGGTGGAGCAGACGCGCGAGTTCCTGGGCGCCGACTCGCTGTCCTATCTCAGCCCGTCCGGCCTCTACGCCTTCGCGGGAGGCCGTAGCAACGGATTCTGCGACGCTTGCTTCAGCGGGCGGTATCCGGTGGCGCTCGACGAGGAGCACCGCGGCGTCCGGCAGTTGCATCTCTTCGAGGCCCGGGAGCGCCCGGGCCAGCAGCGGTAGCGCGCGAATCAGTCGAGCGGCGGCGTGGCCACCGTCAGGGGGGCGCCGGCTGGACCCCGGCGGATCACGGTGTCTCGGAGCCATGCCGGGTCGGGTGCCGGGTGGTCGATGGTGTAGTGGAGCCCTCGGCTCTCGGCCCGCTGCTGGGCGCAGGCGATGATGCACGCGGCGACGGCGGCGATGTTGCGCAGTTCGGCGAGGTCGCTGGTGAGCAGCACATGCCAGTAGTACTGGCGGATCTCTTCCTGGAGCAGTGCGATGCGTTCGCGCGCCCGGGCGAGCCGGCGGTCGCTCCGCACGATGCCGACGTAGTTCCACATGAAGCGGCGAATCTCGTCCCAGTTCTGGGTCACGACGACCGCCTCGTCGCTGTCGGTGGCGGTGCCGGGGTTCCAGGCGCGGATCGACGGGGGTGCCGTCCGGTCTGCCGCCACGGCGGCGCAGGCGTCGGCAGCGGCGCGCTCGGCGAACACGAGCGCTTCGAGCAGCGAGTTCGACGCGAGCCGGTTGGCGCCGTGGAGGCCCGTGCAAGCGTTCTCGCCGCACGCATAGAGGCGGGGCAGGGCCGTCCGGCCGGCACGGTCGGCTGACGATGCCTCCGCAGCAGTAGTGCGCGGCCGGAACGACGGGCACGGGGCCGCGTGTCAGGTCGAACCCGAAACTCAAGCAGCGCTCGGAGACGGTGGGAAAGCGCGCGCGAACCCAGTCCGGGTCGCGATGGCTGATGTCGAGCAGGACGGAGTCCCAGCCATGCACCTTCATCTCGTTGTCGATCGCGCGGGCGACGACATCGCGCGGCGCCAGCTCCGCGCGCGGGTGGTAGCGGGGCATGAAACGCTCGCCGTCCGGAGTGCGCAACACCGCCCCTTCGCCGCGCAGCGCCTCGGTGAGCAGGAAGGACTTGGCGGCCGGATGGTAGAGGCAGGTCGGGTGGAACTGGACGAACTCCATGTTCGCGATCGGCACGCCCGCGCGGTACGCCATGGCGATGCCATCGCCCGTCGCGACGTCGGGGTTCGACGTATAGAGGTACACCTTGCCCGCGCCTCCGGCGCACAGGAACGTCGCGCGGGCGATCATGCGGTGGACCTCGCTGGTCCCGCGGTCGAGCACGTAGGCGCCCCAGCACTGTGGCGACGCGCCGGACTGGTCGAGCAGGAGGTCGACGGCGAGGTGGTTCTCGAGGATGCGGATGCGCGGCTCGGCGCGCACCGCCTCGCTGAGCGCACGGATGATCTCGTGGCCCGTGGCGTCGAGTGCGTGGAGGATGCGGCGTTGCGAGTGGCCACCCTCCTGGCCCAGGTCGTAGGACCAGCCCTCGGGGTCCTCGCGGCCGTCGAAGCGGACGCCGCGCCCGATGAGGTCGCGCACCCGGCTGGGGCCCTCGCGAACCACGATGTCCACGATGTCCCGGTGGCACAGGCCGGCACCCGCGACCAGGGTGTCCTCGATGTGCGATTCGAACGAATCCTCGGAACTCCAGACCGATGCGATCCCGCCCTGGGCGTACTGACTGGAGCTCTCGGGCAGGCGGTCCTTGGTGACGAGGAGGACGCTCCCCGTCGTGGCACTCCGGAGGGCGCAGGTGAGCCCGGCGATGCCGGTGCCCACGACCAGGAAGTCGGCGTCGAGCACTCTGGAGGGGGACCATGCGCGCCGGGGATGGTGCCGGTCAAGCGGTTGACCTCCCCCCGGCGCGTCCGTATGCTCCGCGCGCCATGCGGGCCGCGGTTGGGGGGGCGGTGGTGCTCGGGCTGGTCGCCGGCGCGGCGATCCCGGCCGCTGCCGACATCTACCTGAAGCGTGACGGGCGTGGCGTCCTTCACATCACCAACGCTCCGATCGATCCCGGCAGCGCCCTGCGCGTGCGCGAGCCGCCCCCGGTTGCGCGGCCGCAGGTGGTGGGTCGCGGCAAGAACGGCAATCGTATTGTCCTGCCGCTGATCGACCCCGGCCTGACGCCGCTGGCGGTGCTGCCCCGCGTGCTGGCCGTCGGGCCGCGGCAGCCCTCCCTACCGCCCGCTTCGCCGAGCGCGCCGACACCCTACGACGAGGCCATTCGACTCATCGCCGATCGGCACGATGTGGAGTACGCCTTCGTCAAGGCGGTGATCAAGGCGGAGTCCGGCTTCAACCCGTTGGCGGTCTCGCCGAAGGGAGCCCAGGGGCTCATGCAACTGATGCCGCAGACGGCTGCGGAAGTGCACGTCCAGGACACGTTCTCCCCGCAGGACAACATCGCGGGCGGCGTGAGGTACCTGCGGCAGATGCTCGATCGTTTCGCCGGCAACATCGCGCTTGCGGCGGCGGCGTACAACGCAGGCCCGACCCGGGTGGAGGAGTCGGGCGGTATTCCGAACATCGCGGAGACGCGCGAGTATGTCGCCAAGGTCCTGCGCTATCGACTGGGCTACCTGCGGGAGGGCGCGGGTGTCCGGCAGGCCCGTCGCTGACGAGGCGCGGCGCCGCAGCCGCGTCGCCTCGCTGCCGAATCTGCTGAGCCTGGGCCGGATCGGCCTCGTGCCGGTCCTCGTCGTGGTGCTGTTCTGGCCGGGACGCACGGCGCGCGCGATCGCCGGCGCGCTCTTCGTGATCGCCAGCCTGACGGATTTCTTCGACGGCTGGTTGGCGCGCCGCAGCGGCGTGACCACGCTGGGCACGTTCCTCGACCCGCTGGCGGACAAGCTGATCGTGGTTGCCGCGTTGATCATGCTCGCGGCGATGCCCCCCGAGCCGCGGGTTCCTGCATGGATGGCCGTCGTGATCGCCGGCCGCGAACTGGCCGTCACGGGGCTGCGGGGTGTCGCGGCGCAACAGGGCATCGTCATGGCCGCCGAGGCGCTTGGCAAGTACAAGATGATCTACCAGATGTTCGCCGTCGTGGGGTTGCTCGTCCACTATACGTGGGGCATCCCCGGCACCGGGCTGAGCGTCGATTTCCATGCGGCCGGCATGCGCTTCCTCTGGATAGCGCTCGTCCTGACCGTGTGGTCCGGCGTGGACTACTGCGGCCGGATCATGCGCCGGCTCGAGCTGGGGTGACCGGGCTCGCACGGTTGACTCGTCGCGGGCCCGTGGTATCACCACGATCGCTCTTGCGGGTGTAGCTCAGTTGGCTAGAGCGTGTGCTTGCCAAGCACAAGGTCGCCGGTTCGACCCCGGTCACCCGCTCTCGATTTTCCAGGGACTTGGCGGGTCGTCCCTCGCGCCTTCCCCGATCCGGTGCCGGTTTGGTGCCGGTTGGACGTGCCCCCAACCTCGGCCACTCATCATGAGAGTCCGCCGCGCATGCGCCGGCGCGGAAGGCGGCGATGAGCCTGGCGACGGCGGCGCCGTTCAGCCGTCGACATCGTTATCCCAGTCGAATACGAGGGGAACCTGTCGGCGATCGCTGTCCACCAGCGCGACTGATCCGGGGTGGATCGTGACGACCTGTGGAGGCGCGAATGACTCGTGGGCGAGCGGCCATCGGTGTCGGGATCGTTCTCATGGCGGCAGCGCTAGCAGCCTCCCAGGATGTGCTGCCGAAACCGGACCCGGCCTTCACCGGGAAGATCGAGGAGACATTCAAGACCTCGACGCCGAGCTACCCGCAGCCGGTGACGGCACCAGCGGACGCGCCGAACGTGTTGGTCATCCTGCTCGACGACGTCGGCTTCGGGATGGTCGGAACCTTCGGTGGACCGGTTCCGACGCCGCATCTCGACAAGCTCGCGTCCGGGGGGCTCAAGTACAACCGGTTCCACACCACCGCGCTCTGCTCACCGACGCGCGCGGCGCTGCTGGCGGGCCGCAACCATCACAGCGTCGGCACGGGCGTGATCATCGAGATGGGCACCGGCTACCCGGGCTACACGGGCATCATCCCACAGAGCACCGCGCTCATCCCCGCCATCCTGGGTGACAACGGCTACGCCACGGCCATGTTCGGCAAGTGGCACAACACGCCCGAGATGGAGATCGGCCCGGCCGGGCCCTTCGATCGGTGGCCCACCGGCCTCGGCTTCGATTACTTCTACGGCTTCAATCAGGGCGAAGCGGACCAGTATCACCCGACGCTCTACCGCAACACGACGCCCGTTGCACCGCCGAAGACGCCGGAGCAGGGCTACCACTTCACCGAAGACATGACGGATGAAGCGATCGGCTGGACGCGGAACGTGCGTGCCGGGGACCCGAAGAAACCGTGGTTCGCCTACTTCTCGACGGGCGCCGTGCACGCCCCGCACCAGGTGCCGAAGGAGTGGCGGGAACGGTTCGCGGGCAAGTTCGATCACGGCTGGGACGCGCAGCGCGAGCGGACCTTCGCGAAGCAGAAGGAGATGGGCATCATCCCCGCCGACACCAAGCTCACGCCGCGGCCCGCGGAGATTCCGGCGTGGGACACGCAGTCGGCCGACGCCAAGAAGGTCTACGAACGCCTGATGGAGAATTACGCCGGCTACATGGCGCACACGGATCACCATATCGGCCGGTTGATCGACAGCCTCGCACAGTCGGGCGAGCTGGACAACACGTTGATTTTCTACGTCGTCGGCGACAACGGGGCGAGCGCCGAAGGCGGGCTCGAAGGCACGTTCAGCGAGATCGCGAGCCTGCTCGGCGTGCAGCTCGGCCTGCAGAGCACCATCGAGCGGCTCGATGAGATCGGTGGGCCGACCAGCGAGCCCCACGTGCCGGTCGGCTGGGCCTGGGCGATGGACACGCCGTTCCAGTGGACCAAGCAGGTCGCCTCGCACCTCGGCGGCACGCGCAATCCGATGGTCGTGCACTGGCCCAAGGGCATCAAGGCGAAGGGCGAGATGCGCTCGCAGTTCCATCATGTGATCGACGTCGTGCCGACCATCCTCGAGGCCTGCAAGGTTCCCGCGCCGGAGAGCGTGAACGGCATCAAGCAGAAACCCATCGAGGGCGTGAGCATGGCATACACCTTCGATGCCGCAGCCGCCCCAGGGGCGCGGACGACGCAGTACTTCGAGATGATGACCAACCGCGCCATCTACAAGGACGGCTGGATGGCGAGCGCCCGCTTTGGCGTGCCCTGGACCACCGCGGGCAAGGAAGGCGACTTCCAGAACGTGCCGTGGGAGCTGTATCACCTCGACGCGGACTTCAGTCAGGCCGACAACCTCGCGGCCAAGGAGCCCGACAAGCTGAAGGAGCTTCAGGAGCAGTTCCTCGGCGAGGCCGAGAAGTACGACGTCCTGCCCCTGGATCCGCGCATGTCCGAGCGCATGGATCCGCGCAACCGGCTCGCGGGCGCGCCCCGCACGAGCTGGACCTACTACGGCAACGACGTGCGGCTGCCAGAGCCGGTCAGCCCGCTCATCTTCCCGCGGTCGCACTCGATCACGACGGAGGTGGTCGTGCCGAAGGGCGGCGCCAAGGGCGTGATCGCTGCGTGCGGCGGCTATTCCAGCGGGTGGACGCTGTACGTCCAGGATGGCAAGCCGCACTTCGCCTACACGTTCTTCGATCTGGCGAATTCCCAGGTCGACGGGACCACCGCGCTGCCGGAAGGCAACGTGACCATCAAGACGGAGTATTCGGCCGCCGGCCCGATGGAGCAGGGCGGTACGCTGCGCCTGCTGGTGAACGGCAA
The DNA here is from genome assembly GCA_963851365.1 of uncultured delta proteobacterium. Classification (GTDB taxonomy): domain Bacteria; phylum Desulfobacterota; class Binatia; order DP-6; family DP-6; genus CAVQLX01. The sequence continues at coordinate 360,821 of CAWKPA010000013.1, forward strand.
ACCTGCCGGCGAAGGGAAGATCGCGCGGGTGGGTTTCCGGAGCTGCGGACTCGAGCCGTTCGAGGTCGGGCGCGATTCCATCACGCCGGTCACGCGCAAGTACGCCAGCCAGGGCGCGTTCCCGTTCAACGGCGAGATCGAGCGGATCACCTTCGACCTGTCGCCGCCGGCACGGTAGTAGAACGGGCTGTGTGTCGGCGAGGGACTTGCCCCGCTCCCGCTTCGCCGGCATGACCGCGCCTGATGGGCGCGATCGCCATGCCCGGGGGCCACGCTGTCTTCAGGGACACGCCGCACGGCCTCGCCGTCACCACCCCCGAGGAACGTAGCCCGGTGGTGTCCCCCTGGTTTCCGTACGGGTCACGACGCCATTCGTTCAAGCTTCTCCCATACGCCTGCGGCGTGAGGGAGCCCAGCCGCGAGTGCGGGTCCTCGAGGGGGACCACCTCAGACGGCGATTACGCCAGGTCCACCGCTTGCAGAGACGACCGGAACGCCAGGTAGCAGAGCAGGCCAGCCGGCCCGAAGAGCAGGGTGAGCAGCAGGATCGGCGACAGTCGATGGCCGGCGTCGGGCGCGTCGTTCATGATCCAGCGGGCGACGAAGAGGTCGAAGCACAGGTAGTGCACCCACCCGGCGAGCGCGACCCACGGCGAGGAGAAGGCCTGTATCACGCCGGCAAGGCTGCTGAAGGCGTCGGCTGCCAGCCCGTGGCGCGCCACGACGGCCGCCATGACCGCGGTGTAGACCGTCGCGAGGGCGACCCAGGGCCAGGTGCTGCGTGCAAGCGTCCGCGCGAGGTGCGAGCGCGGGGCCGCCATCCAGATCAGCCAGATCGGCATCGGCAGAAAATTGGCGATCTGAAACGCAATGGCGGGGTCCATGCCGCGGCTCTAGGACCTTTCAGCCGCGAGCGCCAGCGGTGCGATTGGGCGGGGGCATCCCGTGTGATACCCGGGGAGCATGGTGCGAAGCCTCGTGAGTAGGATCACGAGCCGCCGATGGAGCGGGGGAACGTGGTCCGTGGCCCTCAGCGCCGGGCGCTGCTGCCGGGCGTGACGGCGAGGGGGTAGGGCGGTGGGGGGTGCAGTGGCGCCGCGAGAGGCGGGCATCCTCCTGCCGCTTTTCAGCCTGCGTAGCGCGCGGGATTGGGGGGTGGGCGACCTGGGTGCTCTGCCGGGCTTCTGCCGGTGGCTTGCCACCGCGGGGCACGGCGTGCTGCAGCTCCTGCCGATTTGCGAGCTGGCCCCGGGCGAGAGGAGCCCCTACGGCGCGCTCACGGCTTTCGGGCTCGACCCGCTCTATCTCGACCTCGACGCGGTGGAGGACTTCGCGGCTCTGGGCGGCATCTCCGCCCTGTCGCCAGCGCGGCGTGACGACCTCGATCGGGCCCGCAGCGAGCCCGGCCTCGCTTACGCGCGCATCCGTCGCGTCAAGGGCGAAGCCCTGGCGGCCGCCTTCGATCGCTTCGAAGCGGTCGAGGTGCGTGGAGGCTCGAGGCGCGCCGCCGCGCTCGGTGCGTTCATCGAGGCGGAGGGCTGGTGGCTGCACGATTTCGTGGCGTATCGGGCACTCCTCGACATGCACGACCACCGCCCGTGGACGTCATGGGAGCCCGCCTGGCGCACGCCCGGAGCAGGCGTGGGGAACCTCCCCGCGTCCGCGGCACGCGGGCGCCGTTACCACGCCTGGCTGCAATGGCTCCTGACCGAGCAATGGACAACCGCGCGGCGGGAGGCAGCGGCCGCCGGCGTCGCGCTGTACGGCGACGCCCCGTTCATGGTCTCCGCGCAAAGCGCCGACGTGTGGGCGCGGCAGGCCGAGTTCCGGCTCGACGCGACCGTGGGAGCACCTCCCGATGCCTTTACGGAAGACGGTCAGGATTGGGGCCTCCCGGCGATCCGCTGGGAGGTCATGGCGGCCGGCGACTACGCCTGGTGGCGGGCGCGGTGCCGGCGCGCCGCAGCATTGTTCGCCGGCATTCGGCTGGACCATGTCGTCGGCTACTACCGGGTGTACGAGCGGCCGCTCATCGGGGCGCCGGGCTTTCACCCGGAGAGCGAGGCGGCGCAGCTGGCCCAGGGAGAGCGGCTCCTCGAAGCGGCCCGTGAGGCGGGCGGCACCCTCGACCTGATCGGCGAAGATCTGGGTTCGGTGCCGGACGCCGTGCGGGTGTCACTCACCCGGCTGGGCGTGCCGGGATTCCGCGTCCTGCGATGGGAGCACGACGAGGGCGTGTACCGCGATCCCGAGCGCTACGGTGCGCTGTCCGTGGCGACGACAGGCACGCACGACACCTCCGCCCTGGCGACCTGGTGGGAGGAAGAGCTCGGCCCGGCGGGCCGTGCCGCGGTGGCGGCGGTCCCAGCGTTTGCGGGGCTCGCGGACTCCGGCGATCGTTTCACCCCGCTGGCGCACGCCCAGCTTCTCGACGGTCTGTATCGCGCCGAGTCCCGACTGGTGATTCTGCCGTTCATGGACGCCTACGGCGGTCACGAGCGGATCAACGTCCCCGGCACGGTCGGTCCCGGCAACTGGACCTACCGCTCCCCGTGGACGATCGAAGAGCTGCGTGGCGAAGGCGGCGCACGCCTGGCGGCGCAGCTGCGCGCGCGCGTCGCCGCCTCGGGTCGGCTGGGCTGAAGGGAACCCGATCCGTTCAGGGGCCGCGGAGCGCCTTGCGGCGGCCCGGACGGAGGGTCGTTCGCAGTTCCGCGCACCGCGCGGTGGATGCGTCGCCCGTCGGATCCACCAGGGCGACGGTCACTCGGAACGGGCCCGGAGCCGGCAGCGCGAGCGGCATGCGCCGGCCGAGCGCCTTGAGGCGCAGGAGGCCGCTGCGCGTGCGCCGCAGCTTCACGACGTCGAGCGACTGCGCGCTCGCTATCTGGCGCTGGCGATCGCGAAACCGAAAGAACGCGCGCCGCGGCCGGAGCGCGCCGGCGGGCAGGCGTGCGCACAGCAGTCCAGGCCCCCCGGCGCTCCGGGCCTGGAGGATCAACTGGCGGGTGGACGGAAGGGGCCGGGCTGCATCCCCACGCAGCGTGGCCCGTAATCGCAGCTGCGATGTTCCGTGGCGGCGCGGCGCCAGCCGCACTTTGTCGAGACGGGCGCCGGAGAGCGCGGCGCCGCCGCAGCAGACGGGGTCCTCGAAGTCGATCAGGCCATTCAGGTCGTCGTCGATGCAATTGCCGCAAACTTCCTGCGGCACCCCGGCGTCCGCGGGGCAGCCCGTCCGGTCGACGGCGCGACAATCCGGGCGGCAGGCGACCCTGCCCGCGCCACAGACCTGCCCGGCGACGTTGGCGCCGTCGCACACCTCGCCGCACTCGACGTCGATCGTCCCGTTGCCGCACTCGACGATTCCCTCGGCGTCACACCCGTCGCAGTCGACCAGGTTGCCGTCGTCGCACTCCTCGTCACAGTCGATCCGGCCGTTGCCCATCGCCTCGACGCTGCACTCCGCGGAGCAGCCGTCGCAGTCGGCGGTGTTGCCATCGTCGCACGCCTCGCCCGGGTCGAGCGTCCCGTCGCCACAGCGGGTTCCGCCCGATGGGGTGCATGGTCCAGAGGTGAAGGCGGTGCAGGCGCTGCAATCGAGAAACGATCCCCCGGGCGAAGTGCAGGCGATATCGCCGTCGCAGACCTCGCCCGGTTGCACGACACCGTCGCCGCAGCGGGCCTCGGCGGGGAGAGTGGTCGTGGTCGTGCTCGTTGGAGCGCCCGCCGGGCGGAGGTCGGCCTGGCGCATCCGGATGTCCGCCCCCGCGATCCGTCCCTGCAGGCTGACGCCGCTCCCGAAGCGGATCGACGCCCGCGGTGCGCAGAGCATGGCGGCGACCCCCGCGCGCCGGGTGAAGCGTACCAGCGATCCCGCGACGAAAACGTGGAGCTCGTCGACCCCGACACCGACCTGCGGTGCGAGGCGCGTCGCGTTGCCGCCGGTGAGCGCCCCTTCGACGTACAACGTGGTCGGGCCGGCCGCCCGCACCACGGCCTCTCGCGCCGCGCGCAACGTACACAGGCGATAGGTGCCGGCCAGCACCAGCGTGCCCGGCCCACCGGCGCCGCCCTCGAGGCGGACATCCCCGTAGGTGCCGGGCGGGAGCGCCAACGTGGCGCCGTGCGGGACGACGATCGGCGGCGAGGTGGCGTCGCAGGCGGGAAAGGGATCGGGGAAGCCGCACGCCTCCTCGACGGTACCGAAGGGACGCTCGAAGCGCGCCGCGGTCGCGCAGGCCGCTCCGCTTCCCCGCAGGGTGGCAGCGCGGACGCCGGCACACGTCGCGCTGCCCGGCATCCGAACCATCGGGGCGGCCACCGTGCTCGCGGGGGCCACGAACTCGCGCGTCGCCGTGACGGAGCCGTCGAGGACCACCACGTCACCCGCCTCGATGGCGAGCCGGGTGGTGTTGATCCCGTCACGGGCGAGGAGCACGTAGGAGTCGATCGACCGGCTCTGTGCAAGCGCCCCGACGGTGGACACGCCGAGGCCGAGCACCGCGGTAGCGAGCAGTCTCCCGCTGGCGATCGACGTTCGCATGAGTCCCTCGACGAGGCTAGACGCTCGGGGGAAACGATTCGGGTCGCCGATCCCCCGCCGAGGCGTGGGTTGCGGGCGGCGCGGCCTTGCGACTATCAGGAAGGCCCGTGAGATGGACGAGACGCACGGTTCTCAAGGCGGCCCTGACGCTGGCGGCTGCGCACGCGGCCCCCGGCTGCGCGCCGGTGACCCGCAGGCGACCTGGCGATCAGGCGGTCGAAGCCGAGACCACCATGCCCTTCGAACGCATCGCCTATGGCGCGGCGCCCCAGCAGTTCGGCGAGCTGCGCCGGCCACCCGCCGGTCCCGCCCTGGGGGTGGTCGTCGTCATCCACGGTGGCTTCTGGCGGAGCCAGGACGGGGGCCTCGGGACGATGGTGGCGGCGGCGGAGGCGCTGGCCCGCGACGGCTTCGTCACCTGGAACATCGAGTACCGCCGTGTCGGCGACCCGGGCGGCGGCTGGCCGGGCACGTTTCTCGACGTCGGCGCGGCGATCGATCACCTGAAGACCATCGGTCCTCAGCGGGGGCTGAATCTGCGCCGCGTCGCCATCCTGGGCCATTCGGCCGGCGGACAGCTCGCCGTCTGGGGCGCCGGCCGCCGGTGGATTCGCGGCGGCGACCTGCGCACGCCACGACCGCTCCGCCTGCGGGGCGCCGTGGCGCTAGCCGGCGTCGTCGATCTGCGGCGGGCCTATGCGCTCGGGTTGCCGGGGGTGGCCGAGCTGATGGGCGGCTCCCCAGAACTCGTTCCGGATCGCTTCGCGACGGGCGATCCGGCATCCCTCGTCCCGATCGGCGTGCCCCAGCTGCTCGTCCATGGCGTGGCGGACCGCGTGGTGCCGGTCAGCATGAGCCAGGACTTCCAGCGCGAGGCCAGGGCGCGCGGCGACGACGCGCAGTTGGTGACGCTGCCCGGCGTTGGCCACGCCGAGGTGATCGATCCGCGCACCGCCGCCTGGACGCCCACCCGCGAGGCCGTGCGGCGGTTCCTGGTCTGAGCGGCGTCAGGCTGCAGACGACACATCGCGCAGGAAACGGCCGGTGTGCGAAGTGGCGCAGCGCGCGATCTCGGCGGGCGGGCCGCAGGCCACCACGCGGCCGCCGCCTGTGCCCCCTTCGGGCCCCAGGTCGACCACCCAGTCCGCCTGCCTGACGATGTCGAGATTGTGCTCGATGGTCACCACCGAGTTCCCGAGATCGACCAGCCGGTGGAGCACCGCGACCAGGCGCTCGATGTCGGCGAAGTGGAGTCCGGTGGTCGGCTCGTCGAGCACGTAGAGCGTGCGGCCGCGGGATTCCTTCGCCAGCTCGTAGGCCAGTTTGACGCGTTGAGCTTCGCCGCCGGACAGCGTATTGCTGGGTTGGCCGAGCGTGAGGTAGCCGAGGCCGATGTCGTCGAGCAACCGAAGTGCGCGGGCCACCGGCGGATGCGGCGCGAACACGGTTGCCGCCTCGGCGACGGTCATCGCCAGCACGTCGGCGATGCTGCGTCCTGCATAGCGAATGGTCAGGGTCTCTTCGGTGAATCGCCGGCCACTGCAGACGTCGCAGTCGACATAGACGTCGGGCAGGAAACTCATCTCCATGCGCACGCGACCTTGACCGGCGCATGCCTCACACCGGCCGCCCGCGACGTTGAAGGAGAAGCGGCTGGCGGTCCACCCGCGCAGCCGGGCGTCGGGGACCTGCGCGAAGAGCCGGCGGATGTCGTCGTAGCAACCGACGTACGAAGCCGGCGTCGAGCGCGGTGTGCGGCCGATCGGGCTCTGGTCGACCTCCACGGCCCTGGTCAGGTGGGCAACGCCGTCGAGGCCGTCGTGTGCACCGACGCGCCCCGCAGGCAGCCCGAGGACCCGGCGCACGCCCCGCAGCAGGACGTCGTGGATCAGCGTCGACTTGCCGGACCCGGACACGCCCGTCACGCAGGTCCATGCGCCGAGCGGGAGGCGCACGTCGACGTTCCGCAAGTTGTGCGCCCGCGCGCCGCGGACGCCCAGCCACTCCCGACCCTCCAGACTGCGCCCGGGTACGAGGCGCGCGCGGGGGGCGGCCAAGTAGCGGCCGGTGACGGATGCGGGCAGGCGCGCGAGCTGCTCCGGCGGTGCGGCGGCGATGACGTGCCCACCCTGGGCGCCCGCGCCGGGTCCCATGTCGACCACCAGATCGGCCCGGCGAATGGTCGCTTCGTCGTGCTCGACCACGAGCACCGTGTTCCCCCGCGCCCGCAACTCGTCGAGCGCATCGAGCAGCATGGCATTGTCGCGTGCGTGGAGCCCGATGGTCGGCTCGTCCAGGACGTAGCACACGCCGCGCAGGTTCGACCCGAGTTGCGCCGCCAGGCGGATGCGCTGGCTCTCGCCGCCGGAGAGCGTATCGGCCCGGCGGTCGAGGCCCAGGTAGCCGAGGCCGACGCGCTCCAGGAACGCCAGGCGAGGCCCGATCTCGCGCAACGGACCGTCGGCGATGGCGTGTTCCCGCACCCCGAAACGCAACTTCGCCACCGCCCGGGCCGCGTCGCGGATCGGGAGGCCCGTGAACGCCGTGAGCGGCGCGCCGTGCAGCCGCACGGACCGGGCGCGCGCGTTGAGTCGGCTTCCCAAGCAGCCGCCGCATGGCACCTCGGCGAAGAACTCGTCGAGCCCGGCGGCATCGTCCGCGGCGGCGGCTGCCAGCGCGGTACGGACCGCGGTGTCGAGAGCCCGGCGCTGTGTCGCGGTCAGGCGCTCCACCGCCCGGTCGACGGGGACCCGCGCGCGCCGCAGCGCCTGGACCAATCGCCGGCGGGCGGGCCGGTGATCGGGTCCGGCGAACAGCAGCAGTCCGCCCGTCTCGAGCGCCTGGCCCGGGGCTACCGCCGCCCCAGGGTCGGGGTCGCGGCGCACGCCGGAGCCCGCGCAGTCGGGGCAGGCGCCTTGCCGGCTGTTGAAGGAGAACAGTCGCGGGTCGAGCGGCGGAAAGCCGAGGCCGCAGGCCGGGCAGAACAGCCGCTCCGAGTACAGTCGCTCGCCGCCGGCCGCGGCGACCGCCACCGTACCGTTGCCGAGCCGGAGGGCACGGGCCAGCGCGTCCTCGAACGCCGACGTCCCGGCACGGACGCCCGCCGCGACGACCAGGTCGATGTCGTGCTCGCGGTAGCGATCGAGGAGCCCGACTTCGGTCAGGGAGACGTGGGCGCCGTCGATGCGCGCCTCGCGCAGGCGGAGCTTGCGCGCCGCGGCGAGCACCTCCTTGTGGTAGCCTTTGCGGCCCCGGACGACCGGCGCGAACAGGCTCACCGGCTCGCCCCGATGCTCGCGGCGCACGCGCTCCAGAATCTGTCGCGGCGTCTGCGAGCGGATCGGGGTCTCGCACTGCGGACAGTGCTGCACGCCGAGCTTCGCGTAGAGCAGGCGCAGGTAGTGCGCCACTTCGGTGACCGTGGCGACGGTCGACGTCCGGCCGCCGCGCGACAGTCGTTGCTCGATCGCCACCGTCGGCGGCAGCCCGGTGATGACGTCGACGTCCGGCTTCGCCATGACCTGCAGGAACTGCCTGGCATAGGCGGACAGGCTGTCGAGGTAGCGGCGCTGCCCCTCCGCGTACAGGACGTCGAAGGCGAGCGAGGACTTCCCGGAGCCGGACAAGCCGGTGAAGACGATCAACCGGTCGCGCGGCAGCTCGAGAGCGATGTCCTGCAGGTTGTGCTCGCGCGCGCCGCTCACCCGGATGGTTGGCAGGCCCACGCGGGGAGCCGCACGCCAGGACGGCTCGGCATCGGCCGCCTGCGCCGGGCGTGGCGCCAGGACGGCGGCCAGGTAGGCCCCCGTCGCCGTCGCACGCTCGACCAGGTGTTCCGGCGGCCCCTGGGCAACCACCCGCCCGCCGGCGTCGCCACCCTCCGGGCCCAGCTCGATCACCCAATCGGCGCAGGCGATGACGTCGAGGTTGTGCTCGATGACCACCAGCGAATCCCCGTGCTCGACGAGGCGCGCGAGACACCCGAGCAGCCGGTCGACATCGGCGGGATGCAGTCCGGTCGTGGGCTCGTCGAACAGGAAGAGCGTGTGGGCGCGGGTATCGCGGCCGAGGTGTGCCGCCAGCTTGATCCGTTGCGCTTCGCCGCCGGACAAGGTGGAGAGCGGTTGGCCGAGGCGCAGGTACTCGAGACCCACGTCGGCCAGCGGCTGGAGGCGCTGATGGATATCCTTCACGTCCGCGAACGCGGCGAGTGCCTCCGCCACGGTCAGGTCGAGCACCTCGCGAATCGAGCGGCCGCCCCAGTGCACCTCGAGGACCTCGGCCTGGAAGCGCGCCCCGGCGCAGTCGGCACAGGGCACGTACACGTCGGACAGGAACTGCATCTCGACGCGCTCGAAGCCGTCGCCGCTGCAGGTCTCGCAGCGACCGCCCGCCACGTTGAACGAAAAGGTGGCCGCGGTGTAGCCGCGGAGGCGCGCCGTGTCGGTGGCGGCGAAGCACGCCCGGATGCCGCTCCAGGCGCGGAGATAGGTCGCGGCGTTCGCGCGTGGCGTCGAGCCGATCGGGCTCTGGTCGACGAGCACGACGTCGGCAATGCGCTCTGCGCCCTCGATCGCGCGATGCGCGCCCGGCACGCCGTCCGGTTTCCCCAACCGCTTGCGCAGCGCGCGGTACAGCACGTCCTCCACCAGCGTCGATTTGCCGGATCCGGACACGCCGGTCACCGCCACGAAGCAGGCGAGAGGGACGTCGACGTCGAGCTCGGCGAGGTTGTTGGCGGATGCGCCGCGGATGCCGATGCCGAGACCGCGGATCGGCTGGCGCCGCCTCGCCGGCCGGGCAACGGAGCGCCGGCCGCCCAGGTACGCCCCGGTGAGCGAGCCGCGGGCCGCGGGGAGGTCCGCGACGGACCCGGCGAACACGACACGACCGCCGCGTTCGCCCGGACCAGGTCCGAGATCGATCACATGGTCCGCCGCGCGGATGATCGCTGGCTCGTGCTCCACCACGACGACGGTGTTGCCTTGGTCGCGCAGGCGGTAGAGCAGGCGCACGAGTCGCTCGGTGTCCCGCGGATGGAGTCCCACCGACGGCTCGTCGAGCACGTAGAGCGTATTCACGAGCGACGACCCGACGGCGGTGGTGAGGTCCACCCGCTCGAGCTCGCCCCCGGACAGGGTGCGCGACTGGCGGTCGAGCGCGAGGTAGCCGAGGCCGACCTCGACCAGATAGCGAAGTCGGCTGCGGACTTCGCCCAAGATGAGCGCGGCGACCGCCTCCGCCTGTCCGCTCGGCAGCGCCAGCTCGGCGAACAGGCGTTCGGCGGTGGCAATGGGCAGCGCGTTGACCTCGGCGATCGTGCGGCCCGCGACATGGAAGTCGAGCGCCTCGGGACGTACCCGCGCGCCGTGACATGCCGTGCAGAGCCGGTAGTCGCGATAGCGCGCGAGGAAGACGCGCACGTGCATCCGATACGTCCGCCCCTCGAGCCAGCGGAACCACGGGCGCACCCCCGGGTAGTCGCTCCGGCCGTCGCCGTCGAGGACGAGGTCCCGCTGTGCCGCGGACAGGGTGTCCCACGGGACATCGGACGGAATCGCGTGGCGCTTGCAAAAGGCGAGCAGCGCGCCGCGTTCCCAGGCGGTGGCCTTGGTCGACCAGGGCTTGATGGCGTTCGCCGCCAGGGACTTCGTCGGGTCGGGGACCACCAGATCGAGGTCCAGCGCGATGGTGCGACCGAAGCCCCGGCAGGTCTCGCAGGCTCCGAGGGGGCTGTTGAAGGAAAACAGGTTCGGCGTCGGGTCCCGCACCGTGAAGCCGCAGCGACTGCAGTCGAGCGCCGTCGAGAAGCGGAGCGGCGCGCCGTCGCCGTCCGCGAGCACCACCGTGGCCCGCCCCCGCCCGTGGCCAAGCGCCTGCTCCAGCGATTCGACGAGCCGCCCGCGTGCCGGCCGGCGCAGCGTCAGGCGGTCCTGGACGACGCGCGCGCTGGCGCCGGGCGCGGCGTCGCAGGCGTCGAGACGCACCACCCGGTCGCCAAGCAGCAGGCGGGCGAAGCCCGCTCCGAGCAACCCCTCGCGTGCGTCCTCCCACGGCAGACCGGCGGGCAGCGGCAGGTCGAACGTGACGAGGGCCCGCGCGTCCGGGTGTGCGTCCAGGCAGGCGGTGGCCGCGCTCTCCGGTGTGTCGCGGGCAATCGGAGCTTCGCACGCGCGACACATCGGCACGCCGACCTTCGCGAACAAGAGCTTCAGGTAGTCGTGCAGCTCCGTCATCGTCCCGACCGTGGAGCGGGACGTCTTGACGGGACGCCGCTGGTCGATCGCGATGGCGGGGAGGATGCCGTCGATGCGCTCGACCCGCGGGCGTTCCATGCGGTCGAGAAACTGGCGCGCGTAGGTGGAGAAGCTTTCGACGTAGCGCCGCTGCCCCTCCGCATAGAGGACGTCGAAGGCCAGGCTCGACTTCCCCGAGCCGGACACGCCCGTGACGACAGTCAGGCGGCCGACCGGAATGCGCACGTCGACGCCTTGGAGGTTGTGCTCGCGGGCGCCGACGACGACGATGTGCTCGGTCGACGGCAGGGACGGGACAGGCATGCGCGGAGGCCGCAGTATAACCGAGCCGGGAGGTCGCGGAAGGGCCGCGGCCGCGCCGGCCCGCTACTGCGCGGCGACCTTGCGCCCGGTGAGGACCTGAATGTCCGCGATGAGTTCGCGGACGGCGGCGCGCGTCTGCTTGGCGTTGCGCCGCAGCTCGCGTTCGAGCTGGATGCGGCGCCCGTCGCGCACCGAGCGGTTGCGCAGCTGAATGTGCGCACGCTGCATCTCCATCCGACGGTCGAGCAGGCGATCGACCTTGGCCAGCGCCAAGAGCCGCACGCGCGGCTGCGGCGAGCTGTCGGCGACGGTGAGCAGGCGGGACATCAGGCCGACGTGGTGGCGGTTCACTTCCTCGGCGACCTTGGGGTCGGCGCGCACGATCATGAGGCAGAAGCCCGCCTCGTACTCGCGCAGTGCCGCTTCGACTTGACGCGCCCGCGACGCGGCGTCACCCCGGGCGACCCGCGCGGCGCAGCGGCGGAGCCGAGCCCGTTCGACGGCCCCCAGCGCCGGACGCAGCAGGGGTTGCGCGATCAGCAACGACAGCCCCACCACCAGGGTGAGCGCCATCGGGAGAAGCACGAGCGCGACGAGCGCGGTGGACATCGACGGCACGCAGTCTTACGGCAACCCCTGTTCGCTGACAAGGGGAGCCGCGTCAGTCGAGGGCGTCGAGACCGAGGGTGGGAAAGATCGGCGTCTGCGCTTCGCGGCCGGCGAGAAACGCCTCGTCGCACACCCCCTGCGCCACCGAGTCGCAGAGACGCGTGCAGGCGTCGAGGTGCCCGAGCGTGCGGACCCGGGCATAGTCGACGGTGGTGCCGCGCGCCATCATGAAGGCCCAATCGCTCGACTGCGCCAGGAGCAGGTCCCGCAGCGCTTGGACGAGGGAGCGGCGCTGCCAGGATCCCGCCAGGGGCGCGGCGGTGCGGAGGGCGAGCAGCGTGCGGGCCGCCTGGTGCAGGCGGGGGTAGATCCAGTCGTTTTCGGGCTGGAGCCAGACCCCGTGATGCCCATGCCAGCCCCACGTGCTGGCTGCGGGCATGGCGCGCTGCAACAGCGGATTGCTGTCCAGGTCCGCCGACAGGCTCACCGCGTCGAGGCCGGGCGTTGCGGCGATGCGCCGCAGGGTCGCGTCGAGCCACTCGGGGCCTTCGAACCACCAGTGGCCGAAGAGCTCGGCGTCGTAGGGACAGACGAGCACGGGCGGACGGTCCATGCGCGTGCGCAGCGCCGCGACCTGCGCCAGGCGAGAGGCCACGAAGTGATCGGCGTGCGCGGCGACCCGCTCGCCAGCGCGCACCGGGTCGTACGGGGCCTTCTCGGCGGTGTCGCCCGTGACGCGGTAGTACTTGAGGCCGGTCGGGCTGCGCAGCCCCCCGGCGCCGAAGGAGCCGAGGGCCTCGAGCGGGAGATCGAAGCCGATGTCGCGATGGAAATCGCGGTACCAGGGGTCGGCCGGGTAGCCCGATTCCGCGCTCCACACCTGCGTGGCGCTGTCCGGGTCGCGCCCGTAGGCCACCACGCCGGATGGGCAGGCGATCGGCGCGTAGACGCCGTAGACGGGCTGGGGCGACGCGTGGGTCACGCCGTGGGTGTCGAGGATGCACCAGCGCACGCCGGCGCGCGCCAACTCGTCGTCCAATCCGGGTTCGAAGGCGCACTCGGGCAGCCAGAATCCGCCCGGGGCCGTGCCGAGCCAGCGTCGGGCCTCGGCAACCCCGATGCCGATCTGCGCCCGCACGTACGCCGGCGTTGGTGCCAGCAACGGCAGGACCGCGTGCGTCGCCGACGTGGTCGCGAGCTCGATCCGGCGCGCCTCCGCGTAACCCCGGAAGGCGGCCACGAGATCGCCCCGCCAGTGCCCCACGTAGCGACTCCGGGCGTGCGTCAAGCGGTCGGCGTACAGGCGGGCGCAGCCGCCGAGCGCGGGATCGTCCCGGGTCCGTCGCACCTCGCGGTCGGCGAGCTGGAGCAGGTCGTCCACGTGGCGGCGGTAGCGTGCGCCCAAGAGGGGGTCGCCGAACATGGCGAGCAGCGTCGGGCTGAGCGACACGGTGAGGCCGGCCGGGACGCGATCCCGGGCCAGCCCATCGAGGACGTCGAGAAGCGGGAGATACGTCTCCGTGATCGCCTCGAAGAGCCAGCGCTCCTCCAGGCTCTCGGTCGCCTCCGGATGGCGCACGAAAGGCAGGTGCGCATGCAGCACGATCGCCACGCGACCGGACGCCATGGTCGGGGAGGGCGGTCAGCGCAACGGCAGCGCGTCGCTGGCCCGGGGCCGAAGCGGCAGCGCGTCGCTGGCTCGTGGCCCAGCCGGTTTCGCTATTGGTGCCGGCGACACCGGCCTGGTCTTCGGCATCTGGTCGCTCGACCCGAGCCGCTCTTCGGCCTCCGCGGAGGTCTGCGGCGCAGCGGGTGCCGGCTCGGCGGCGAGCGTCGTTGCCGTTGCCGCCACGGGTATGCGCTGTCCTTCCCAGCCGGACGGTGCCGCGACGGGTCGCGGCGGCCGGCCCGTCTCGAGTACCACCCAGTGGACCGCGGTGTCGGGCGATGGCTCCGCGGCTGGCGTCGTCACGGTGTTCGACACCGCGAGCGGGATGAAACGGCCGCCCGCGGTGCGAAGCCCGATCTCCACGCGGTACGAGCGAGCTGGTTCGACCGTGGCGTACGCACGCTCGGCGCCGGCCTCGATCTCGATGTCCTGCCAGAACGGTGGCATGGTGTCGAGTTCGAAGTACCGCAGGACTTCGCGCGCGGTTTCGCCATCCGCTCCCATCGCGCGGAGCGCCTCGATGCGACGGACCGGTTGGATCTCCCAATGCACGAACAAGGCGCGCGGGTCGCGGGCCAGCAGCACGGCGCGATTCTGGGGCGACACCCAGCTCGACGCGGTTGGCGAGGCGGGGGTGACAGGTGATTGCCCCGGAGCGCGGGGAGGAACTGGCTGCCCAGGTGACCCGGCCGGCATTGGAGCGGGAGTTCGTTCCGGGCCGGTCGACCGGCCGGCCGGCGCCCGCAGTCAGAGGGGTCGCGGGCTCGCCGCCGCCCAACAGCCCCTCGAGATGCTTCCGGGCCATATCCACACCCGTGCGCACCAACGATTCAACGGCACGGAGCGCCGCCGCGCCCACGCCCCACGCATTCGTCATCCGCACAAGCCGTCTCATAGCGCCCGTAACGCCCCGCGGCAATGCGGGGAGCCCTATGGCTACGCCGGCGCCGATCGCGCGTGACGATCGAGCGCGGCGAACGCCGCCTGCGTGTCCGGGGCGGCCAGCAGCGCCTCCCGCAGGGCGGGCGAGCGCAGCAGCGTGGCAATGCCGGCAAGAGTGTGCAGGTGCGCTTCCGTGGCCTCGGGCGGTGACAGCACGAGGCCGACGATCCGGACGACGACGGTCGGCACGGGTTCGTAGAGGCCCGCTCGCGCCGCCGCGAACGCCACGACCGTGTCGCGTAGGCCGGGGAGGCGGGCATGCGGCACGCCGACGCCGATCTCGAGCATCGCCGTCGAGCCCTCCCGCTCGCGTGCGATGACTGCCCGCACCGCATCCTCCTCCCGATCCGCCGCGACCAGCGCCGCGCCGATCGACAGGTGGACCAGTCCGCGGACGGTCTCACCGAAGCCGCGCCATCCGGGAGAGACGGCGATGAGCTGCTGGTCGAGCCGGGCACGGATCATTCTCGCCGGATCGTCTAGCGCTCTCCGATGGCGATGACAATGCGCGCGGGTGCCGCGCCGCCGGGCGGTATGACCGCTTTCGAGGGTCGGTCCCATCTGGTATCCGGCGGGCCGCCCATGAGTACCGCGGACGATCTGCGCGATGTCCACCCCGGCCGGCAGCTGGTGTCGCTCGGCCTGGCCGTGGCGGCCACCGTCCCCGGCCTCGTCGTCCGCATGACCCACCCCGACCTGGCGCACCCGGTCGCCGCGCTCCTCTTCGGCTTGGCGATCGTCGGCGCCGCGTTCATGCTGTCGTGGGCGGCCGAGGTGGCGCAGCTCGACATCTCGGCCGGACTCGCGATCGCCGTGCTCGCGTTCATCGCCGTCTTGCCGGAGTATGCCGTCGATCTCGTCTTCGCCTTCAAGGCGGGCAGCGCGGTCGGCGAATTCGGGCCGGCGTGCCGCCCGCCGGGCGGGCTCGGCGAGTCACCGTGCTCCCTCGCGCTCGCCAACATGACCGGCGCCAATCGATTGCTGATCGGGATCGGCTGGTCGATGGTGGTCTTCGTCGCCTGGTACCGGACGCGACGCACGCCCAGGCCGCTGACGGAGGTGGTGCTCGACCGCAGCCATGCCGTGGAGCTGTCGTACCTCGCGGTCGCCACGGCCTACTCGTTGACCCTGCCGCTCAAGGCCACCATCACCCTGATGGACGCCGCGGTGCTGGTGTCCATCTTCGTGGCCTACACCATCCGCATTGCCTCGGCGCCGGCGGAGGAGCCTCACCTGGTGGGGCCGGCGCGCTACCTCGGGACCTTCGCGGACGGCCCCCGGCGCGCCACCGTGGCTGGGCTGTTCCTGTTCGCCGCGTTGGTGATCCTGCTGATGGCGGAACACTTCGCGGAGGCGCTGGTCGCCACAGGACGCGACCTCCAGATCAGCGAGTTCCTCCTGGTGCAGTGGCTGGCGCCGCTGGCATCCGAGGCGCCCGAGTTGCTGGTGGCCGGGCTCTACGCCTGGCGGCTGAACACCAACGCCGGGCTCGGCACCCTGGTGTCGTCGAAGGTGAACCAATGGACGCTGCTGGTTGGCACCCTCCCGATCGTGTTCGCACTCGCATCCGGCGGCGTCTCCGGCCTGCCGGTCGAACCGCGGCAGCGGGAAGAACTCCTGCTGACGGCCGCGCAGTCCGTGTTCGCCGTCGCGACGCTGGCCTCGCTCTCGATCTCGCTGCGCGAGGCGGGCTTCTTGATGGGACTCTTCTTCGCCCAGTTCATCCTGGGCGGGATGGCGCCGCCCGCCTGGCAGGGGACGGAGCGGGTCGCGATCGCCGTCGTGTACCTGGTGCTCGCCGCGGTGATCCTGGTGCAGGACCGCCGGCGGCTGCCGGCGCTCCTGCGCGACGGCTTCCGCACGTCGCACGACGACCTGCGTGCCGCCGGCTGACCGGCGGGCGTGGGTTCACGTGAGGACTCCCGCATTGCGGAGGCGGGCGATCTCGGCATCGTCGTAGCCGCAGACGTCGCGCAACACCCGCTCGGTGTGCTCGCCAAGGCACGGCGCCCCCCGGCGGAGGCCACCCTCGTGCTCGGAGAGCCGCCACGGGGTGCCCAGGTGCTGCACGGGTCCGAGCTCCGCATGATCGGGGGCGACGTGGAAGCCGCGGGCCGCGAGGTGTGGGTCGTTCGCCAGATCGCAGTTGCGCGCGGCGGCGAACGCCGCAATCCCCGCCTCCTGCAAGGTGGCCGCCGCCGCGTCGACGTCGCGCTCGATTGTCCATGCGGTCACCAGCGCCTCCAGGTCGTCCTCGTGCGCCTTGCGGGCGGCGAGCGTCGCGAAGCGCTGGTCGTGGGCCAGCTCCGGGCGGCCGACCGCGTGGGCGAACCGCCGCCAGCCGTCGTCGTCTTCGATCGCGATGGCGAGCCAGCGATCGTCGCCGCCCCCCCGGAAGACGCCGTGCGGCGCCATGTGCGGGTCGCGGTTCCCGTCGCGCGGGGGGCTCGTGCCGTCGAGCGTCCAGGCCATGATCGCCTCGGGCAGGACCGCCATGGTCGTCTCCCACTGCGAGAGATCGATGAACTGACCGGTCCCGGTGCGGGCACGATGGAGCAGGGCGGCGAGCACCGCCACGGCGCCGTGCAGGCCCCCGGTGGGATCGCCGTACGAAACGCCGATGTGCATGGGCGGATGATCGCGGTAGCCGGTGACGGCCGAGAAGCCGGAAAGCGGCACCTGGGCCGGACCGTAGGAGACCTTGTCGGCATCGGGGCCGGTGGCGCCGTACCCGGACAGGGCGATCATGATGAGGTCGGGTCGCAGGGCGCGCAGAACCTCGCAGCCGAGGCCCATGCGGTCCATGACGCCGGCGGCGAAATTCTCGACGACGATGTCGCTCGCGGCGCACAGCCGTTTCGCCACCGCGAGGCCCTCGGGCCGCTTGATGTCGAGCGTGATGCTCTGCTTGCCCTGGTTGTACTGGTTGAAGTAGCCGCTGCGGTTCGGTCCCGGGCGAAACTCGAAGAACGGGGGCAGCTGACGGGTGACGCAGAGCCGCGTCGCGGTTTCGACGCGGATCACTTCCGCGCCCAGGTGCGCCAGCTGGAGGGTGCAGAAGGGTCCGGCCCAGACCCAGGTGAAGTCGGCTACCCGGACGCCGGCGAGCGGCCCTCGAGGAGTCATCGTGCGACTCCCGCCTGCGTCAGCGGCGCGACGTCGACGCCGACCTCGCCCAGCACCTCGGCGGTGTGCTGCCCGAGGCATGGGGCCGGGCGGCGTAGCGTCCACGGTGTGGCGGAGAGCCGATAGGGGGCGCCCGGCATGAGCAGGTCACCCGCCACCGGATGAGTGATGGTGGCGAAGAAACCACGCGCCCGAAGATGCGGCGAGTCGAGCAGGTCGCCCATGGTGGACACCGGGGCGAATGGGACGCGCCGGCGTTGCGCGGCCTCGTAGAGTTCCTGCACCGACTGCTCGCGACACCAGTCCTGGAGCAGTGCCTGCAGGGCGTCGAAGTTCTTGCCGCGGGCCAGGCGGTTCTCGAACAGTTCCAGCCCCGCCCACTCGGGGTCGCCCATCATCTCGACGAAGGCCCGCCACTGGTGCTCCTCGACACAGCAGACGAAGATCCAGCCGTCGCGGCACTCCATGAAGCAGAGCGGCTGGATGGGCTTCGCGCCCAGGCGGGAGGCCACCAGCCCGCAATAGGGCCAGTATTCGAACGTGAGCTCGAGGATCGCCGCCACCGATTCCTGGACCGAGACCTCGATGTGCTCGCCGCGGCCGGTCGCGAGGCGGGCGAAGAGGGCGGCCAGCGAGGGAATGGCGGCGTTCAGGCCGGCCTGGAATCCGGCCTGCGATCCGAACGCGCGCAACGGGGGCAGCTCCGGGTGCGCCGGATCGCCGTTGAGGGTGGCGAGGCCGCCGGCGCACCATGCGACCAGATCCGTGGCCTTCCAGTGCGCCCGCGGGCCGCTGACACCGAACGGCGCGATCGAAGTCATCACGAGCGCCGGGTTCACGACCTGCAATCGCCCCCACTCGAGGCCCAGCGACGCCATCGCCGGCGGCGGAACGTCGTGGATCAACAGATCGGCGCCGGCCACGAGCCGGTCGAAGGCGTCGCGACCGCGCCGGTCGCGGATGTCGAGCGCGATGCCGCGCTTGTTGGCGTTGAGGTACAGGAAGAGACCGCTTCGTTCGGGGTGCGCGACGCCGCCCGCGAACGGGCCGCGCCGCCGGGCGCCGTCGCCCGCGGGCGGCTCGACCTTGATGACGTCGGCCCCGAGGTCGGCCAGCAGCTTGGTGGCGTAGGCCGCGCCGACCAGGTCGCCGACCTCGAGGACGCGAATGCCGTCGAGGGCGCCGGGCACGGTCAGGCCCCGGCGGCGAGGCGGACGAGCTCGTCGATGCCGGCGGGCTCGGGAACCCGGCCGAGGCGCACCATGATGTCCGTGTGGGACAGCTCGCCGACCGGCCACTCGCGCACCACGCTCCACTGGCCGCCCCGGCGCTCGCAGAGGTGAACCTGCTGCTGATCCTGGGTCAAGCCGATTGCCGCCCGCTCGCTCGGGGTGGTGGAGAACAGCGCATAGCCGGGGTGCTTGATCGTGACGAAGTACACGCGGGGCGGTCCTACCAGAGCCGCCGCCGCCGAGGCAATTCCTCGCGCGCAGCGCTCTCGACGCGCCGGGACGTCACCGCTGGGGGCAGACGCCGAGGGTGCCGAAGCGGACGGCGCGGGAGTATGCGATGACGCCGAGCCCCTGCGCTCCGAACTCGCCGAGGGCGGCCAATCCGCCATCGTGGCTCGGGCTGCGCGACCAGTCCCAGGTGCCGGCGAGTAGGCGCTCGCCGCGGGCGCGCTCCCACAGCAGGGTGTCCCAGGCGATCTCGACCGCGCTGCGCCGCCGGGCGACGCCCGCGCGGACGGCGCCCAGCCCCTCGAGGACCATGTCCTGCTCGCGATAGCCTCGGTTCGTCGTGGCGGGCAAGACGGCGCGGCGGACCAGATACCAGCCGGCCCCGCAGGTGTCGGCGGTGGCGAAGGTCTGCGTGTCGATCGTCCACTCGTCGCGCAGCGAGTAGCCGACGCCCGTGTGGACGCGCGGGTCGAGGCCGCCGGCCACTCGTTCGCCCAATCGCATCATGGTGAGCGGGCCGGCGGTGTCGCGGGGCACTCGCAGTACCAAGAACTCGCCCGCGGCGCGCCCGGCAGCGAGGTCGGCCTGGGAGAAGGGTATCTCGGAGACGGCGGCGCGCTCGTCGGCCGTGAGCGCCGCCAGCGGGTCGCTGCCCAGGGCGGCCGCGATCTCCGCCGGACCCAGGACGGCGCCCGCGAGCGCGGTGGTGGCGGCATCGAGGCCAGCAATCATCGTGGTCATGGCGGCCGCGTTCTAGCCCAGCCCGCCCCGGCGGCGCCAGTCGGCTTCACCCCGTCGGGCGTTCGTCGGGGAGTAGGGCGTCGTCCCGCTACCCGCCGATCTGGAACATCTGTCGCGCCTCGGCGGATTGCCCAGTGGCGAGGTGGTGGCCGGATGGCTTGTGCGCTACTGCGCGCAGCAGGATGGCGGCGACGTCGTCGAGCCCGCCCCCGCGCCGGAGCGTGGCGCGAATGTCGACCTCGTCGTCGTTGAGCAGACAAAGGTGGAAGCGACCGTCGGCCGTGAGACGCATGCGGTTGCAGGCGCCGCAGTACGGCTCGGATACCGGGCTGATGAAGCCGATCACGCCCGGCGCGCCTGCGAGGCGGTGGTTGCGGGCTTCGTCTGCAGGGTCGGCGTTCGGTATGGGGATGACGGGGCCGAGCGCGGCCTCGATCCGTGCGCGCACCTCGGCGCTGCGCACCAGGCCCGCACGCGCGACGCGCTCGGTCTCGCCGGTTCCGAAGGGCATGGTTTCGATGAAGCGCACGTGCCAAGGGCGCGTGCGGGTGAGGGCCGCGAGGGGCACCACGTCGTCCTCGTTGAAGCCCCGGACGACGACCGCGTTCACCTTGATGGGCGAGAACCCCGCCGCCTCAGCGGCGTCGAGCCCGGCGAGGATGTCGGCGAGCGATCCCCAGCGCATCACCCGGGCGAGACGGGTGGGGTCGAGGCTGTCGACGTGGACGTTGACGCGGCGCAGGCCGGCGCGCCGGAGCTCCGACGCCAGGCGTGGCAGCAGGATGCCGTTGGTGGTCATCGACAGATCGGCCACGCCCGGCACGCCGGACACGCGCGCGACGATCTCGGGGAGGTCGACCCGCAACGTCGGCTCGCCGCCGGTCAGGCGGAACTTCCGGAAGCCCACGGCCACTGCCGCACGACCCACCTGCTCGATCTCGGCGGCCGTCAGCAGGTCGGCGGAAGGGATGAACTGTAGGCCCGTTTCCGGCATGCAATAGATGCAACGGAGGTTGCAGTGATCGGTCAGCGAGATTCGGAGGTAATCGATCTCGCGCCCGTACCCGTCACGCGGCATCTGGCCGGCATCCTTGGCGCCAGCCGGAGCGAAGTCAACGAAGCGAAGGGGATCAGGCGCGCCGGTCGACGACCGACACGGCGAGGACCCGCAGGGCCAGGCGGGCCGGGGAGTCGGGCAGCGCATCGAGCAGGGCGAGCGCGCCATCCATCTGGGCGTCGGCCCGTTCTGCGACCAGCTCGAGGACTCCGGTCCGGCGGATCCTGGCGATGCCCTGCTCGATGTCACTCTGCGTGGCCGTCTGGTCCATGAAGATCCGCCGGACTTCGGCGTCGCGCTCCAACGCCAGCACGATCGGCAGCGACGGATTGCCGTCGCGCAGGTCGATGCCGTGCGGCTTGCCCGTGGCGTCGGGGTCCCCCTCCACATCGAGCAGGTCGTCGCGCATCTGGAACGCGAGGCCCACCCGCTGGCCGCAGGCCGCCATGCGCTCCACCGTGGCTGGGTCCGCGCCGGCCAGGTGGGCCGCGGTGCGCGCCCCGACCGCGAAGAGCGACGCGGTCTTGCGCAGGATGATCTCGTCGTAGTCGGCGACGGTGACGGCCGGGTCGCGTCGCCGGCGTCCCTGCAGCATCTCGCCCTCGGTGAGCTGTACGCACGCCTCGGCCGCCCAACGCACGACCTCGGGTTCGAATCGGGCGCACAACGCGAAGGCGCGGCAGAAGAGGAAATCGCCCGCCACCAGGGTGTCGGCTTTGCCGTACCGCTGGAGCGCTGACGGCCGACCGCGGCGAGTTTCGCCGCCGTCGATGATGTCGTCGTGGAGCAGGGTGGCCGAGTGGATCAGCTCGAGCGCCACCGCCGCTTCGACGGCGTCTTCGCGGCGTGCCCGGCCGGGCGCCGCGACCGCGTGGAAGACGAGGAGGACGACCAGCGGGCGAACCCGTTTGCCACCGGCGAGGACCAGATGGCTGGCGATCTCTTCCAGGCGCGGCTCCCGGGAGGTGAGTTCGGCGCGGAGCCGTGCCTCCACGCGTGCCATGTCCTCGAGGACGGCCGCGGGAATCTCGGGCATCACGGCGGTCTGCACGGGGCGCGCGAGGGGGGTTCCGGACACGGACGGACTCAAGAGCGAGTCCGAAGCAAAGTCAAGGCGCGCGTTGCCTCGCATGGACCGCGTCGCTAGTGTCGCACCATGTCGGTCGTGACCCCGGAGCAGGTGCAGGAAGCGTTGCGAGCGGTGCTGTTCCCGAACTTCCGCCGCGACATCGTCGCGCTCGGCATGGTGGCCGGGGTGCAGGTGCGCGGAGGGGAGGCGACCGTCCAGATCCGGCCCGGGACCGACAAGGCCGAGGTGCTCGCCGACCTGCGCCGGCGCGTCGACGAGGTGGTCCGCCGGGTGCCGGGGGTGTCCGCGGTCCGGGTGGAGGTGGCGGCGGCCACCGAGGGGCGCGGCCGGAATCCGTTCGCGAGTCGCGCGCCGCTGCCGGGCGTAAAGCACGTGATCGCCGTCTCCAGCACGAAGGGCGGCGTGGGCAAATCCACCGTGGCGACCAACCTGGCGCTGGCACTCGCGGAGACGGCCGCTGGGGTCGGCCTGGCCGACATGGACGTCTACGGCCCCAGTCTTCCCCTCATGCTGGGCGTGACGGAACGGCCCCCGGTGACGCCGGACCGGCGCATCCGGCCAGTCGAGCGATACGGCGTCAAGGCGATGTCGATGGGGCTCTTCCTCGACGAGCGATCGCCGGTGATCTGGCGGGGGCCGATCGTGATGGGGATCGTGCGCCAGTTCCTCCAGGACGTCGACTGGGCGCCGATCGAGTTCCTGGTGGTCGACCTGCCTCCCGGAACCGGCGACGCCGTCCTCACACTGGTGCAGCAGGTCCCGTTGGCAGGGGGCGTGGTCGTGACGACCCCGCAGGATGTGGCGTTGTTGGACGTGGGGCGGGGGATCGCGATGTTCCGCCAGGTGAGCACCCCGGTGCTGGGCGTGGTCGAGAACATGGCCGGCTACGTGTGCCCGTCCTGCGGCACCGAGGACGCGGTGTTCGGCACGGGCGGCGCCGAGCGGCTGGCCAGCCACTTCGCGGTCCCGCTCCTGGCGAGCATCCCCCTCCTGCCGGCGATTCGCGAAGGCGGGGACCTGGGGCGTCCGATCGTCGCGGCGGAGCCGGGGCACCCTGCGTCTCTGGCGTTCCGGGCCTTGGCGGCGCGCCTGGCCGAGGTGGTCCGCGGGGGGCATGACGCGGTGCTCGCCCAGCGTTGACGGCCCCGGTGTGGTTGTCATCGGACGGGTCGCGAGGTAGGTTCCCGCCGCCATGTCCACGATGATCACCGAAGAGTGCATCAACTGCGGCGCGTGCGAGCCGGAATGCCCCAACACCGCGATCTACGAAGGCGGCGCGCCCTGGGAGAACAAGGGCGAATCACACCCCGCACTGGCTCAGGACGTGTATTACATCGTCCCGGAGAAGTGCACCGAGTGCGTCGGCTTCCACGATCAGGAGCAGTGTGCCGCGGTGTGCCCCGTCGATTGTTGCGTGCCGAACCCGGACGATCCCGAGACCGAGGAGCAGTTGCTCGCCAAGGCCCGGGTCATTCATCCCGACCAGGTCTTCGACGGCGAGATCAAGTCCCGCTTCCGGAAGAGCTAGCGGGTTGGTTCCAGGGGGCGCGATCCCGTTGCCTGCCTCCTCCCCGTTGAGTATATGAGCGGCGCTCCGCGCCGGCTCGGGCCGTCTGGCAGCGCAAGGGGAGGATAATGGGGAAGATTCCCGTTGGCATCGTGGGGGTGGGCAACTGTGCCAGCAGCCTCCTGCAAGGGATCGAGTTTTACCGCGCGGGAGACCACGAACCGGTCGGGCTCATGCATCGCGCGATTGGCGGCTATGGGCCCAGCGACATCGAGGTGGTCTGCGCCTTCGACATCGATCGCCGGAAGGTAGGTACCACGCTCGATCGGGCAGCGATGGCACCGCCCAACAATACTCGCCCGATCCACCCGACGCTGTCGCGATCCTCGGTGACGGTCGAGATGGGGCATGTGCTCGACGGCGTGGGCGAGCACATGCAGGACTATCCCGAGGAGCGGACGTTCGTGGTGGCCGATCAGCGGCCGGTCGACGTCGTCGACGTGCTGCGCCGGAGCGGGGCGGAGGTCGTCATCAACTTCCTGCCGGTGGGCAGCCAGCGCGCCACCGAGCACTACGTGCGCGCGTGCCTCGAGGCGGGTGTTGCTTTCGTCAATTGCATTCCGGTGTTCATCGCGTCCAACCCGGAGTGGGCCGCGGAGTTCGAGCGGCGGCGCCTCCCGATCGTCGGTGACGACGTCAAGTCGCAGCTCGGCGCCACCATCGTGCACCGGGTGCTGTCCCAATTGTTCGCGGACCGGGGAGTGTCGCTCGACCACACGTATCAGTTGAACGTCGGGGGCAATACCGACTTCCTCAATATGCTGAATCGCGCGCGCACCACGTCGAAGCGCATCTCGAAAACGGAGGCGGTGCAGAGCGTGCTGCCGCAGCGCCTGGCCGAAGAGGACATCCACATCGGCCCCAGCGACTACGTCGCCTTCCACCGCGACAACAAGGTGTGCTTTCTGCGCATGGAAGGCCGGGGCTTTGGCGACTCGCCGATCGAGATCGAGCTGCGCCTGTCCGTCCAGGACAGCCCGAACTCGGCGGGCTGCGTGATCGACGCCATCCGGTGCTGTCGCGTGGCGCGCGAGCGGGGCATTGGCGGTCCGTTGTTCAGCGTGT
This sequence comes from uncultured delta proteobacterium, assembly GCA_963851365.1. Lineage (GTDB taxonomy): Bacteria > Desulfobacterota > Binatia > DP-6 > DP-6 > CAVQLX01. Next base: position 385,250 of record CAWKPA010000013.1, read on the forward strand.
CCTCGTACCTGATGAAACACCCGCCGCAACAGCTGACGGACGACCAGGCCCGCGACGACGTCGAGCGGTTCCTGCGCGGCGAGCTGCCGCGCTGACGGCCGCGACCATGGACTGTCGAGCCGGCACGGCGGCCGTCGCCACGCTCTTGATCGGCGCGACTGTCGTGCTCGCCCTCCGCGGCGTGCGGGCCACGGACGCCGGCCCGGCGCCTGCGGGCGGCAACGGACCGCTCTTGGGCCCGCAAGTGCGGGCCTGGTACCGCGGTCTGTTCGGCCCGACCGAGGCGCAGCTGGCGGCGCTCGGGGTGCAACCGGACCACCTCACCTACGCGCAGCTGCTGGTGAGCGTGCTCGCGGGTTTCGCCTTTGCCGGCGGCGCCGTGTTCCTAGCCGGCTGGCTGACGATCTTGGCCGGCACGCTCGACATTCTCGACGGCGGACTGGCCCGCCGCACCGGCGTCGCCAGCGCGCGCGGTGCCTTCGTGGACTCGGTGACCGACCGCTGGGCGGAGTTCGCCACGTTTCTCGGTCTGGGGGTGTTCTTCCGTGACGGGTGGATGCTGCTCGTCGTCGCGCTCGCGGCCATCGCCTCGCAGATGGTGAGCTACGTCCGGGCGCGCGCGGAGGGGCTCGGCATCGCGCTGACGGGGGGCCGCGCGCAGCGCCCCGAGCGCTATGTGCTGCTGGGGTTTGGCGCCTGGATCTCGGGCCTGGTGTCGCATCTCCTGTGCCCGCTGCTCGGACGGCAGAGCCACGCCGTGCTGGGGGCGGCCGTCGTGCTCCTGACCGTGCTGGCCCTCTGGACGGCGCTCGAGCGCACGCGGGAGGCAGCCGCGGCGCTGCGGGGGCGGGAGCCCGCGTGACAGGACGCGCTCTTCGGCCGGCGGCGTTCTTCATCGCCATGGTAGGCATCGGTCTCCGGCTCGACACGGCCTGGGACGCAACCGCCAATCTGCTGCTGCTCGCCGCGGTGGCCCTCGGCGTGGCGTCGCTCCGCCCGGCGGCCGGCCACCCTTTCGTTCCCGGCGACGAGTCGCGATAATACCGCCCGTGCCAGGAGCGCCCGGATGAGCCTCGCGGGAAGACGCGTCCTGGTTGGACTGAGCGGCGGCATTGCCTGCTACAAGGCCTGCGAGGCGGTTCGCCTGCTGGTACGGGGCGGGGCCGAGGTCCAGGTCGTGATGACCGCGGGCGCGCGGCAGTTCGTCACGCCGCTGACGCTGCAGGCCCTGTCCGGCCGGCCGGTCGCGACCGATACCTTCGATCTCGACCAGGAGTCGCAGATCGGGCACATTCGGCTGGCCGCCGATGCCGAGGCGATCGTGATCGCCCCGGCGTCGGCACACCTGATCGCCAAGCTGGCGCACGGCTTTGCCGACGACCTCCTGTCGACCGTCATGCTGGCCACGCGCGCGCCGTTGCTCCTCGCGCCGGCCATGAACGTCCACATGTGGGAGCACCCGGCGACACAGGCCAACCTGGGGCTACTCCGCGCGCGGGGGGCCGAGACGGTCGGCCCGGATTCCGGGGCGCTCGCGTGCGGCTATGAAGGACCCGGGCGTCTCGCCGAGCCTGCCGAGATCGTCGAGGCGGTGGCCGCGGCGCTGTCGCCGAAGGACCTCCGGGGCGAGCGGGTGCTCGTGTCGTCCGGCCCCACGCGGGAGGCGGTCGATCCCGTCCGCTACCTCTCCAACCATTCGAGCGGCAAGATGGGCCACGCGGTGGCGCGCGTGGCGCGGCGGCGCGGCGCCGAGGTCGTGCTGGTGAGCGGACCCACCGAGCTGCCCGCGCCGCCGGGCGTGCGGCGCGTCTCCGTGACGACGGCGGCCGACATGCAGCGAGCTCTGGAGACGGAGTTTCGCAACGCCACGGTGCTCGTCATGGCGGCCGCCGTGGCCGACTATCGACCGCGCGTCTCGGCCACGCAGAAGCTGAAGAAGGCACGCCCCGCCTTCGCGCTGCCGCTCGAGCGGACGAGCGACATTCTGCGCCAACTCGCAGGGCGGAAAGGGCGTCGGCTCGTGATCGGGTTCGCCGCCGAGACGCAGCACCCGGTCGCCGAGGCGACGCGGAAGCTTCGCGAGAAGCACCTCGACCTGGTCGTGGCCAACGACGTCACGGCCGCGGGTGCGGGGTTCGGGTCGGACACGAATCTGGTGACGCTCGTCGCCAAGGCGGGTCCGCCGGAGGCGTTGCCGTTGCTGTCGAAGGACGAGGTCGCCGGCCGCATCCTCGATTGGGTCGTGCGCCGGCGGGACCTCCACCGCCGCCGCCGCGCGCGCTGATGCGCTTCAGGCGGCCGGCGCGTGCAGCGCGCGCAGCCGCGAGGCGACGCTGGTTGGTACTTGGCCGCGGCTGTGTAGGCGACGGAGCTTACGCCGAAGCGCGCTGGCCCGCGCGAGCATTTCACGCCCAGTCGGGTCGGCCCCCTGGCAAGCGCTGCCGCGGCCGCGGTGGAGCAGGTCGGTGATGGCGTCCGTGCAGAGACCGTTGAAGCGGTCGACTTCGCCCGAGGCCAGCGGGTACCGCGAGCGCTCGCCCAGGCCGCGGACCATCGACTGCCATTGCTCCGCCTGCTGGAGGGCCATCACCGAATTGAAGATACGCTTGTTGGTCTTGAAGGAGAACAGGGTGCGCTCGACCACGCGCTCGACCAGGCGATCGCAATCGACGAACCGATGCGTGAGGACGCTGCGAAGGAGGCGCCAGCGGTCGCGGGCCTGGGCCGCGTCGAAACGCGCCTCCCAATAGAGGTGCCGCGTGGCCCGTGCCTCGTAGCTGACGACCATCTGGACCGGCACGAAGTGGTTGTGCGAGAGGACGTCGGCCGCCAGGTGCGAGAGGTAGCCGTAGGCGAAGGCCTCCTCTCGCTCGTCCCGCGCGGCCTCGACGATCTGCCAGCCCACCGGCCAGCAGTGACAATGCGTGTACAGGCTTCGGGTGTACTTCTTCGCGTGCATGATGTCCGCCGCGATGCACCCGTAGAGGTAGGGCAGGCGATGACGGCCCAGGATTTGTTGAAGGGCCGGAGCCAGGCTGCTAAGGCTGTCGAGGACGCGCGAGCCGTGGACGAGGTGGGTGACGGGGCCCCAGGCATGAGCGTCCGCAGGCCAGGCGAATACTGCGATCGCGACCAGGGCGAGAACCCACATTGCGGGACGAGCGTACATGCACCGACCCGGCTGCTCAAGATGCCCTCGAGCACGCGATTGCTCCCATCCGGGCGCAGTTGCAGCATCATCGCCGGCTGGGCGTTTGCGGGTATCCCGCCGGGTGCGACACGCGGGCACTGCGATCGGCGGTGCCCGCGTCGTCCACGTCCGTCGCCTCCGTCAGCTCGACGGCGGCCGAGGGCCCGCCGGGAGCCGCGCTACGCAGCGGCGAAGGCGCGGTGCTTGGGGCCGGCACGCTCGAGGCGCTGCTGGCCGCGATCGGCGACTGCCAGCGGTGCAAGCTGGCCGGCCATCGGACCAAGCTGGTCTTCGGAGTGGGCAACCCGACAGCCCGTCTCCTGTTCGTGGGCGAGGGCCCAGGGGCGGAGGAGGATGCGCGCGGCGAGCCGTTCGTCGGGCGTGCCGGACAGCTCCTCACCGAGATCATCACGAAGGGGATGCGGCTCCGCCGCGACGACGTCTACATCGCGAACGTCGTCAAGTGCCGCCCGCCAGGAAACCGCAACCCAGAGCCCGACGAGGTGGGGTCGTGCGAGCCCTTCCTGATTCGGCAGGTGGAGCTGATCGCCCCTGAGGTGATCGTGGCCCTGGGCAAGTTCGCCGCCCAAACGCTCCTCCGGACGAAGACCCCGATCACCCAGCTCCGGGGGCGCTGGTTCGACTATCGCGGCATCAAGCTGATGCCGACGTTTCACCCGGCCTACTTGCTGCGGAACCCCGGCGAGAAACGCCTCGTCTGGCAGGACGTTCAGCAGGTGATGGCCGCGCTCGGCATCGCGGTGGCGCGCTCGTGAGACGCGTCGCGGTGGCGCTGGCCGTCCTGCTGGCGCTGGGTGGGCGCGGGATGGCCGCCGCCAGCCCCTCGCTCGCCCGCATCTCGATCGACGGCACCATCAACCCGGCCGTCGCCGACTACGTGCGCGACGCGATCGTCCGCGCTCACGCCGAGGGCGCTGTCGCCCTGGTGATCCAGCTCGATACACCCGGCGGGCTGCTGCAGTCCGCGAAGGCGATCGTGAAAGACCTCCTTGCGGCGCCCCTGCCGGTGCTGGTGTACGTCGCGCCCGGCGGGGCGGGCGCGATCTCTGCCGGGGTGTTCGTGACCATGGCGGCGCACGTGGCGGCCATGGCGCCTGGCACCACCATCGGCGCGGCGCATCCCGTCGGCGGACGGGGCGAGGACATCCCGGGCCCGATGGGGGACAAGGTCGAGAGCGCCACGGCGGCGTTCAGCGAGTCCATTGCCAAGCGGCGCGGCCGCAACGTGGAGTGGGCCGGGCAGGCGGTGCGGGACAGCAAGTCCCTGGGCGCCGACGCGGCGGCGCAGTTGCGGGTGGTGGATTTCGTCGCGCGGGATCTCGACGATCTGGTGCGGCAGGCGTCGGGACGGGCGGTCGACGTGGCCGGCGTGCGCCGGGTCCTCGACCTGGTCCCCGCTCTCGCGGCCGACGGACACGCCCGGGTGCAGGACATCCCGATGCGGTTGTCGCAGCGCGTGCTCGACGTTCTCGCGGACCCGAACATTGCGTACCTGCTCCTGATGGCCGGGGTGCTCGGGCTCTACGTCGAGCTCACCAACCCCGGCGTGGTCCTGCCCGGCGTAGCGGGGGCGATCAGCCTCGTCCTCGGACTGACGGCGATGCACGTGCTGTCGGTCGATTACGGCGGCCTCGCGCTGGCGATGCTGGGTGTCGCGTTGCTCGTGGCGGAGGCTTTCCTGCCCACTTTCGGCGTGCTCGGCGTCGGCGGCCTCGTCGCCTTCGTGCTCGGATCGTTGTTTCTCTTCGACGTCGAGCGGACCGGGGTGACGGTGGCGCGCAGTCTGATCGCCGGCGCGGCGGCCGCACTCGCGCTGGTCGGTCTGGTGGTGGGGTCGCTGGTGGTACGCGCGCAGCGACAGCCCCCCCGCGGTGGGGCCGAGGGAATGCTTGGCGCCGTCGGCCTCGCGCGGGACCGCCTTGCGCCGGAAGGCATGGTCATCGTACGCGGAGAATACTGGACCGCCCACAGTGACGTGCCGGTCGAGGCGGGCGAGTCCATCGAGGTGCTGGCCGTCGAGGGGCTCCGGCTGCGGGTGCGGCCAGCGGCCCGGGCGGATTGACGTACGAGGGAGGTGTCACATGCCGGGTAGCATCATGCTGATTCTCGTCCTGCTCGCGTTCGTCGCGAGCGGGATCAAGGTGGTGCGGGAGTACGAGCGGTTGGTGGTCTTTCGCCTCGGCCGATTGGTCGGTCCGCGAGGGCCAGGACTCACGTTCGTCATCCCCGGCCTCGAGAAGGCCATGCGGATCGACCTGCGCACCATCACGATGGACATCCCCGCGCAGGACGTCATCACCAAGGACAACGTGTCCGTCAAGGTGAACGCGGTGCTGTACTTCCGAGTGATCGACCCGAACCGGAGCGTGGTCGAGGTGGAGAACTTTCTGTTCGCCACGTCGCAGAACGCCCAGACGACCTTGCGCAGCGTCTGCGGCGAAGAGGAACTGGATGAACTCCTCGGGGAGCGCGACAAGATCAACAGCCGGCTTCAGGGCATCATCGATACGCACACCGCGCCGTGGGGGATCAAGGTGGTGCAGGTGGCCATCAAGCACATCGACCTCCCGGACGAAATGCGCCGCGCCATGGCTCGCCAAGCGGAGGCGGAGCGCGAGCGCCGGGCCAAGGTGATCGCCGCCGAGGGCGAGTTCCAGGCGTCCGAGCGACTGGCTGAGGCGGCAGCAATCATGGCGCGGGAGCCGATGACGCTGCAGCTCCGCTATCTGCAGACGCTCGCCGAGATCGCGACCGAGAACAATTCCACGACGATCTTCCCGGTACCGATCGATCTCCTCCGGCCGTTGCTCGGGGAGGATCGGAAGCCGGCCGGCGACCGCGGCGGGACGTGAGGCTCGAGGACCTCGACTACGAGCTTCCCGGCGACCTGATTGCGCAGGAACCGGCGGCCGAGCGAACCGCCGCGCGGTTGCTTGCCGTCACGCGTGCCGACGCGTGCATGGCGCATCATCGCGTGTTCGAGTTGCCGGGTCTCCTGCGGGCCGGCGACCTGCTGGTCCTGAACGATGCGCGCGTGATTCCGGCGCGCGTCCACGGCCGGCGGCCGAGCGGCGGCCGGGTCGAGCTGCTCTTGCTCGAGCCGCGTCGAGGCGGGGAGTGGGAGGCGCTGGTGCGGGGCGCCCCACGGGTGGGCGAACCCGTCCACCTGCCTGATGGGACCGGGGAGTGGACGGCGAATCTGGGAGATGGCCGATGGTGCTTGCGCCTGGATGTCGGGGACGACGTCCTGGCGTGGCTCGAGCGGGCGGGGGAGCTCCCGCTGCCGCCGTACATCCGACGCCCGGCTGGCCTTACGGCAGCCGACCGCGAGCGCTACCAGACGACGTTCGCCCGCACGCCTGGCTCGGTTGCAGCCCCCACGGCGGGGCTGCACTTCACACCGCAATTGCTTGCGGCTGCGGCCGGGGCCGGCATCGACCACGTCACGCTCACCCTCCACGTCGGCCCGGGCACCTTCCTGCCGATCCGTGGCGGCGACCTCGCGAGCCATCGCATGGCCCCGGAGCGCTACGAGCTGCCGCCGGCGACGGTGGGGCGACTGGCGGCGGCACGGGCGGCCGGTGGCCGAGTCGTCGCAGTGGGTACCACGACGGTGCGGACGCTGGAGTCCGCCGGGGCGGGCGGGCGGCTGCGGCCCGGCCCGGGCGTGGCGGACCTGTTCATCCGGCCGGGACACCGCTTCCAGGTGGTGGATGCGTTGCTCACGAACTTCCACCTGCCGCGGAGCCCATTGCTCGCGCTGGTTGCCGCATTCGCGGGTTGGGACCTGCTGCGCGCGGCCTATGCCGAGGCGGTGCGCAGACGCTACCGCTTCTACAGTTTCGGCGACGCCATGCTGCTCACATGAACGTCCCGCACTTCGAGGTCGTGCGGGCCGATCCCTGCGGTGCCCGCCTGGGACGCCTCACCCTGGCGCACGGGGTCGTGGAGACGCCCGCCTTCATGCCGGTCGCGACGCACGGCTCGGTGAAGGGCATGACGCCGGCTCAGCTCGAGACGCTCGGGGCGACCATCGTCTTGTCGAACGCCTACCACCTGGCTCAACGCCCCGGGCTCGACGTCGTGACCGCCCTCGGCGGGATTCACCGCCTCATGGGATGGGATCGGCCGATCCTGACCGACAGCGGAGGGTTCCAGGTCATGAGCCTGGCGGGGCTGGTGCGGGTGGAGGACGAGGGAGTGCAGTATCGGTCGCACGTCGACGGACGCCGGGGATTCCTGCGGCCGGAGGACGCGATCGCCGTGCAGGAAGGGCTGGGCGTCGACATCGCGATGTCCCTCGACGAGTGCGTGGGCGCCGGGGCCCCGGCGGCGGCCGTGGCACGTGCCGTGAGTCGGACGACGGCCTGGGCCGCGCGCGGACTTGCCGCCCGCCGCCGACCCGACATGGCGTTGTTCGGGATCTTGCAGGGGGGGCTGGACCCGGTGCAGCGCGCGGCCAGCGCCGCCGCGCTCCTCGAGCTGCCCTTCGAGGGCTATGCCGTGGGCGGCCTCTCGGTCGGCGAGCCGCCCGCGGAGACCGCACGGGTCGCAGCCGAGGCGGTGACGTGGTTGCCGGCGGCGCGCCCGCGGTACCTCATGGGCATGGGAACGCCCCGGGATTTGCTAACGTTCGCGGGCCTGGGGTATGACCTGTTCGATTGTGTGCTACCCACCCGCAACGCGCGTAACGGAATGCTCTTCACACGCGAAGGACGGTTGATGATCCGCAACGCACGGCACGCGCGCGACCCGCGCCCCGTCGACGAAAGCTGCGCGTGCTATACGTGCGGGCGTTTCAGTCGGGGCGCCCTGCGGCATCTGGCGCTGGCGAAGGAAATGCTCGGGGCCCAGCTGGCGACGCTCCACAACCTGCACTTCTATCTCGAGCTCATGCGGGCGATTCGCGGCGATCTCGCGGCGGGCACCTTCCCGCGGCAGGCACGCGCCGCCGCGGGCGCCTGGGCCTGACGTGGGCACGGCCTGGGCGCAGACGGGCGACCCGACGGGGCCGCCAGCGTTCTACAACATCGGCTTCATCTTGCTGATGTTCGGAATCTTCTATTTCCTACTGCTGCGGCCGGAGCAGCGGAGGCGCCGTCAGCACGAACAGTTGATCGCCGGGGTGAAGCGCAACGACCAGGTGGTGCTCAACTGCGGGCTCCACGGGCGCGTGGTCGGACTCACCGAGAAGCTCGTGACCGTCGAGATCGCCCCGAAGGTTCATGCGCAGTTCGATCGGGAGGCGATCCAGAGCGTCGCTGGCCTGGATGCCGGCGACGGCGGGGAGCGGGGGAAGGGCTAAGATGGGATCGATCGGTTACCGGGGGCTGCTGTTCGCGGCGTTGGTGTTGGCCGCCCTCGTCTGCGTGCTGCCGACGTTCGTGAGTCCGGTGCCCGGTTGGTGGCCTTGGCAGGAGCCCGTTCGGCTGGGCCTCGACCTGCAAGGCGGCACCTACTTGCTCTATCAGGTCCAGGTCGAGAAGGGGATCGAGAACCGCCTCGACCAGATCGGACGCGACGTCGAGGCTAGCCTGCGCGAGAAGCAGGTGGGCGCCTTCACGGTCGATCGGCAGGGCAAGGCGCTGCAGGTCCGGCTGGCGAACCGGGAACGGCGCGCCGACGTCAAGGCGATCCTACAGGAGCAGTTCCCGGCGCTGGCATTGAGCGATTCGGCCGCCGCCGACGCCGCCGATTTCACGCTCGCGATGACGCCGCGGGAAGAGCAGGCGGCGCGGCAGCGCTTCGTGGAGCAGGGGCTCCAGATTCTCCGCAATCGCATCGATCAGTTTGGCGTCGCCGAACCAACGATCCAGGCGCAAGGGGCCGATCAGATCGCGGTCCAGCTACCCGGCATTCAGGACCCGCAACGCGCCAAGGACCTGATCGGGCGGACGGCACTGCTCGAATTCAAGCTGCAGGCCCAGGGCCCGGAGGCGGGGACCCCGCAGAGTCCCGGGCCCGGCGTGCAGGTCCTGCCCGGACGACCCGGCGAGCGCGGCCAGTACCTGCTGGAGAAGCGCCCGATCGTCACCGGGGACATGCTGACCGATGCGCAGGTGCGGCCCGGCAGCGCGATGGAGGGATACGCGGTCGATTTCGTGTTCGACTCGCGGGGGGCCGCGCAGTTCGGCGAAGCGACCACCCGCAGCGTCGGACGCAACCTGGCGATCGTCCTCGACGGGATCGTGCAATCGGCCCCCCAGATCCGCGAACCCATCACCGGCGGGCGTGGGCAGATCACCGGCCGGTTCGATCTCCGGGAGGCCCAGGACCTCGCCAACGTGCTGCGGAACGGTTCGCTGCCAGCACCGCTGACGCTGCTCGAAGAGCGCACGGTCGGACCCTCGCTCGGCAAAGACTCGGTCCGGGCCGGCAGCTTCTCGTTCGTGGTCGGCAGCGTGGGCATCATCCTGTTCATGCTGCTCTACTATCGGGGCGGTGGCGCCATCGCCGACCTCGCGCTGCTGGTCAACGTGCTGCTCATCCTCGGCGCCTTCGCCGCGTTCGGCTTCACGCTGACCCTGCCGGGCATCGCGGGTATCGTCCTCACGGTTGGGATGGCGGTGGACGCAAACGTGCTGATCCTCGAGCGGATGCGCGAAGAACTGCGGGCGGGCAAGAGCGTGCGCGCCGCGGTGGAAGCCGGGTACGGACGGGCCTGGGCGGCGATATTCGACTCCAACCTGACCACGTTCCTCGCCGGCCTCATCCTGTTCCAGTTCGGCACCGGACCGGTCCGCGGCTTCGCGGTCACCCTGATGCTGGGCATCATCACCACGCTGATCACGGCCGTGTACCTGACGCGGGTCATCTACGACTGGCTGGTCGTCGGAAAGCGCGTCGAGACGGTGAGCGTATGAAGCAGACTCGCACCACGGCGGCGTCGACCTCTGGCGCGAGGCGGGGCGAGCGCCCGCCGCAGGCTCCACCCAAGTTCCTGGAGTTGATCCCCCCGAATCTCGGGATCGATTTCGTACGTTGGGCACCGCTCATGATCGTCCTCTCGTGGTGCCTCATTGGGGCAGGCCTGGCCGCGATCTGGCTGCGCGGAGGACTCAACTACGGTATCGACTTCGCCGGAGGCACCTCGGTGATGGTCCGGTTCGCCAAGCCGGAGTCGATCGGCGCAGTGCGCGACGCGTTGGTGCGGCCAGAACTGCGGGCCGCGGTCGTGCAGGAGGTGGGCGGAGCAGCGGGCGCCGAATACCAGATCCGCGTGCAGGGCAGCAGCGAGGAGAGCGGGTCCCGCGACGCGGATGCCGTGAAGACCGGCCTGCAGGAGCGCTTCGGCGAGGGCTCGTTCGACGTCCTGCGGGTCGAGTCGGTCGGCCCCACGGTAGGCAAGGATCTCTGGCGCCAGGCGACGCTGGCCGTCCTGCTCGCCACCCTCCTGATGGGCCTCTACATCGCCTTTCGGTTCGATCTGGCGTTCGGCCTCGGCGCGGCGGTGGCCCTCATCCATGACGTGCTGTTCACGCTGGCCGCGATGGCTTTGGCCAATATCGAATTCGACCTCACGTCGGTCGCAGCGCTACTGACGGTCGTCGGGTTCTCGGTCAACGACACGGTGATCATCTCGGACCGAATCAGAGAGAACATGCACAAGCACCGCGGCATGGGCCTGGCTGGCCTCCTCAACCTGTCGATCAACGAAACGCTCTCCCGAACGGTCATCAACAGCGGCACGGCGGTGTTGGTGGTGACCGCACTCTACTTCTTGGGCGGGCCGGTGATCCACAGCTTCGCGTTCGCCCTGCTAGTGGGCTTCATCGTGGGGACGTATTCGTCGATCTTCATCGCTAGCCCGATCGTTCTGTACGCCTCTCGGTGGCTCGGTCGCGGGGGCCGGAGAACGGCAGCAACATCCTGATATTGCTTGAGAATGGTTCTTTCCTTGACCCCCGGGAACGCGCCTGGTACCACCGTGGGCGTCGCAACAAGGCCCGGGCATGGTGGACAAAGAAGACGCGCTGCTCAACAGCAGAGAGGTCGCCCAGATTCTGGACCTCAGCCCCGACACCGTGAACGAGCTCGCCCGCAAGAGCGTGCTGCCGGCCTTCAAGAGGGGAAGGCAGTGGCGCTTCCGCCGGCGCGACATCCTCTCCTTCACGCGGGACGATCGAGGCAGAAGCGCTGCATGACGGCCGGGAGTCGGCTGTCCGCACCAACGTGCGGCCTGGCGTGGATTCCGGGGAGGTAGCTCCGATGGCGCTGCAGAAGGCCCAGCCGCACGAAAGTTCCATCTACGGCGAGCTGTCCCACTTCTACGACGTCTTCTTCGGTCGCGTATTCTATCCGCGCATCGTGCGGGTGATTCGGTCGCTCGGGATCGAGCCCGGAGCGCGTGTTCTCGAAATCGGTGTGGGCACTGGATTGGCCTTGGGGGCCTATCCCGCGCACTGCCGCCTCACGGGCATTGACCTCGCGCCGGACATGTTGGAGCGCGCGCAGGAGCGGGTGCAGCGGCATGGCTGGCGCCACATCACGCTGCAGCAAGGCGATGCCCTGAACCTCGCGTTCCCGGACGACAGCTTCGACTACGTGATGGCCTTCCACGTCGTCAGCGTGGTGCCGGATGCTCGGCGCATGATGGACGAAGTCCGGCGCGTCTGCCGACCCGGCGGGCTGATTACCATCATCAACCACTTCCGGAGTGCGCATCCGGCGGTGGCGCGGGTCCAGCGCCGTCTGGATCCCTTTACCCGACGCCTGGGCTGGACCACCCAGCTTCGGCTGCCTGACATCCTCGATCGTGAGACGCTGCATGTCGAGCGGCAGTGGAAGACGTCGCCGCATTCACTGTTCACGATCGTCGTCGCGCGGAACGCGAAAGCCGTCCATGCGGCGACGCCCGGTGCCGTGGCGTCGGCGCGCGGTCAGTGACGGCGGCGGGGATCGGGGGCGGTGGGGATCACGCCGCGCCGGACCAGCCGATCGGCCTCGCGGGCGCTTCGGGTGTGAAGCCACCGCTTGTACAGCCGGACGGTATCCTGCTGTTGGCGGAAGATGTCGCCGTCGCTGATCTCGGCCAGGACGTTCACGAATTGCGGAAAGCGACCAGCGAGTTCCTCGAAGGGTTCTGCCAACGCGGCCTGGCCCGGATCGTCTGAGAGGCGGGCGTAGGCGGCGCGCCCGAGGGCGGTGTAGTACCGCGCGCCAACCAGGCGGCGATCGAGGCTATCGAAGAACACGCCCGAGACGAAGAGCGCCGTGTCGCCGACGCGCCGAAGTTTGCCGTGCCGTTGGCGGGGCGGGAGGTGGAGCGCCTCGAGGTAGTCGAGGCCGAGCGGGGGGTCGAATAGATCGCTGCGGCCCGGCCGGGCGAATCCTTCCAGAAGCTGGACCAGGTAGAATTCGGTGGTCTCGGACGAGGCGACCCCCTGGGCGCTCATCGCCCCACGCACCAACTCGTGAAAGAGAGCGGTCAGCGAGCCTGTCTGCACCATCACACGGACCCTCGCGTATGAGGAATTGTGCGGTGCCGCGCAGGGTTTGGCAATCGACGACCAATCGACACGCGATTTGAACCTTGTGTGAGCGCTCTGCTAGGGGTGCCCGTTCCGATGAGCGAGCCGGACAGCATGCAGGGCGAAGCCGGGATGGCCGCGTGGGCGCGGACTGATCTGGCCGGCGCTCTGCGCGACCTCGACGTCGGCCGCGCGGTCACGGTCTGCGGCTGGGTGCACAGCCGGCGCGACCATGGCGGGATCGTCTTCCTCGACGTCCGTGACCGGGCGGGGATCGTGCAGGTGGTTTGTGACCCGTCCGCCAGCGTGGCCGCCCACGCCGTCGCTGCGGCGGTCCGGCTCGAGTTCGTGGTGGCGGTCCGCGGCACCGTGCGACCGAGACCGGCCGACACGGTCAATCCGGATCTGCCGACGGGGACTCTCGAAGTCGCGGCCCTGGAGGTCGGCGTGCTCAACACGTCGCGTGCCACGCCGTTCCCCGTCGACGACACCACGGAGGTCAGCGAGGCGAACCGCCTCAAGTATCGGTATCTCGACCTGCGCCGCCCGATCATGCAGGAGCGGCTCCGGCTGCGGCACGACGTGGTGCGCCGCGTCCGCGAGCACCTCAACGCCGAGAGCTTCATCGAGGTCGAGACGCCGGTCCTCACGCGGTCGACGCCGGAGGGCGCGCGGGATTACCTGGTGCCGAGCCGGGTGCAGCGCGGGGCGTTCTTCGCGTTGCCGCAATCACCGCAGCTGTTCAAGCAGATACTGATGATCGGCGGCGTGGATCGCTACTACCAGATCGCGCGATGCTTCCGCGACGAAGATCTCCGCGCGGACCGGCAACCGGAGTTCACTCAGATCGATGTCGAGCTGTCGTTCGTCACGGCTGAGGACGTCATGGGCGTGGTCGAGCCGATGATCGCCGGCCTATTCTCGATGGTGCGCGGCGTACCGACGCCGCGACCCTTCCCGGTTCTGTCGTATGCGGATGCCATGCTGCGCTACGGGACCGATCGGCCGGATCTCCGGGTGGAGCTGGAACTCGCCGACTTCTCCGCGTGTTTCGATGGCACCGCCTTCCGCGTGTTCGCGGACGCACTTGCGCAGGGCCGACGTGTCCGGGGGCTGGTCGCGCCTGGCGGCGGCGCGGCGCTATCGCGCCGCGAGCTGGACGACCTGGTCGGGTTCGCGACGAGCGAGGGGGCGGGGGGCCTGACGTGGATCCGTATCGGCACCGACGGCTGGCAGTCGCCGGCCGTGAAGTTCCTTGGCGATACGGAGCGCGAGCGACTCACCGCGGCAGGGCCCCTCGAAACGGGGGATCTTCTCGTGCTGCTCGCGGAGCCGGATGCCCGCGCGGCGGCGATTCTCTCGCAATTGCGCGTGCGCCTCGGGGAGCGGCTTGGCCGGGTGGGAGGAGGGGATCGCTTCCTCTGGGTTGTGGACTTCCCGTTGGTCGCCCGCGACGATGCAACCGGACGGCTCCTGGCGGTGCATCATCCGTTCACGGCCCCGCGGGAAGACGACCTGCCGCGCCTCGAAAGCGACCCGACGTCGGTGCGGTCACAGGCCTATGACCTCGTGCTGAACGGGGTGGAACTCGGCGGCGGCAGCATCCGGATCCATCGTCCCGAGGTTCAGCAGCGGGTGCTCGCCCTGCTCGGCATGCCGGCGGAGGAGGCGCACGCCCGCTTCGGCTTCCTCCTGGATGCATTGTCGTATGGCGCGCCGCCGCACGGTGGGCTTGCGCTTGGGCTCGACCGGCTGGTGATGCTCTTGGCAGGGACCGAGTCCATCCGGGACGTGATCGCGTTCCCGAAGACCCAGCGGGCCACGTGTCCGCTGACCGACGCGCCGGGGCCGGTCGATGCTGGGCAACTACGCGAGCTCGGCATCCGCCTGGCCGACTGACGCCCGCGCGGCGGCTCACACGAGGGAATCGGGCGGCGTCACGTCGGCTCCGACCGCGGCTGCCACGTTGGCATGAGTCACGCGGCCAGCGAGAACGTTGCATGCGGAGCGCAGCTCCGGGCGGGCGGCCAGAGCCCCGCGCAGCCCTCGGTCAGCGATCTCGAGGGCGTAGGACAGCGTGGCATTGGTGAGCGCGTAGGTCGAGGTATGTGGAACGATGCCAGGCATGTTGGTGACGCAGTAGTGCACCACGCCCTCGTCCGCGTAGATCGGTTTCGCATGGGTCGTTGGCCGCGAAGTGTCGGCGGCGCCGCCCTGGTCGATCGAGATGTCCACGAGGGCCGCCCCGGGTTTCATCGCTGCCACCAGGCCGCGCGGGAGGAGCTTCGGCGCCTTCGCTCCGGGAATCAGCACCGAGCCGATGACCAGGTCAGCCGAGACCGCCTCCTCTTCGATGTTGGCGCGGTTCGACATGACGGTCGTCAGGTGGCCCCCGAGGATGTCGTGGACGTAGCGGAGTCTCGCGGGATCGACATCGAGGATCGAGACGTGTGCCCCGGTGCCCACCGCGACCTGGCAAGCACTCGTGCCAGCAATCCCGGCGCCCAGAATGACGACCTTCCCTGGCCGAACACCTGCTGCGCCCGAGAGCAGAACGCCCCGGCCTCCGTTCTGCGCTTGCAGGCACCACGCGCCCACCTGGACGGCAAGGCGACCCGCGACTTCGCTCATCGGCGCGAGCAGCGGAAGCGATCCGTCAGGGCGCTGGAGCGTTTCGTAGCCGAGGGCCATGACTCCGCTCGCCCGCAAGACCGCGACCAGATCGGGGTTGGCTGCAAGGTGGAGATAGGTGAAGAGGACGAGCCCGGCGCGGAGCCGGGGATACTCGACCGGCTGCGGCTCCTTTACCTTCAGGACGAGATCCGCGGTGGCCCAGACGGCGTCGGCGCCGAGAAGCTCGGCGCCGGCGGCGAGATAGCCCGCGTCCGGGAGGCTCGATGCGGCGCCGGCGTCGTGCTCCACCAGCACGCGGTGGCCGTGGGCGACTAGGGCGCCGACGCCACTCGGGGTGAGCGCTACCCGGCCCTCTTCTTCCTTGATCTCTTTCGGAACGCCGACGATCATGCGGCAAGCTTAGCACGCTCCGCGCCGCACTTGCCTCGCCTGGTGCGCGCCCGCTAAAAAACGAGAAGAAAGCTCCTCGTGGGACGGACGATCGACGGCAAGGCGGTAGCGGCGGCGGTGCGGGGGGAAGTCCGGGAGCGGGTTGCTCGACTGGCGGCTCGGGGATGCGTGCCGGGGCTCGCCACGGTGCTCGTCGGGGACGACCCCGCGTCCGCGCTGTACGTGGGCAACAAAGAGCGGACTTGTCGCGAGGTCGGCATGGAATCCTACGGCCACCGTCTGGCGGCAGCGACCCCCCAGGACGCCGTGCTCGCGCTCGTCCAACAGCTCGGGCGGGACCCGCGCGTCCACGGCATCCTGGTGCAACTGCCGCTGCCATCAGGGCTGGACGCGCAGCGGGTGATCGAAGCCATACCGCCGGAGAAGGACGTGGACGGCCTCCACCCGGTGAGCCAAGGGCGCCTGCTTGCCGGGCAACCAGGGCTGCGACCATGTACGCCGCTCGGAGTGATGCGGCTGCTCGACGAGGTCGGTGTGCCGCTCCGGGGGGCGCAAGCCGTCGTGGTCGGGCGGAGCGTCCTCGTCGGTAAGCCGGTGGCCCTCCTGCTGCTGGAACGGCATGCCACCGTCACCGTCTGCCACTCGCGAACGGCGGACCTGCCCGGGGAGATCGGTCGAGCGGATATCCTCGTCGCTGCGGTGGGGCAGGCCGAACTCGTGCGTGGCGAATGGATCAAGCCGGGGGCGATCGTCATCGACGTCGGCATCAATCGCGGGAGCGATGGCAAGCTGCGGGGCGACGTCGAGTTCGCGTCCGCGGCGGAGCGTGCAGCACACATCAGCCCGGTGCCCGGCGGCGTCGGACCGATGACGGTAGCGATGCTTCTGTCCAACACGGCAACTGCCGCCGAACAGATGGCGGGTGGCTGAAGGCATGGGACGGCGGATCGCCCTCGACGCGGCCCATCGACAGCTCGGCGCCCGCATGGTCGAGTTTGCCGGCTGGGACATGCCCGTGTCGTACGCGGGCGCGGTCGACGAGCACGCCGCGGTTCGCGGGCACTGCGGGTTGTTCGACGTCAGTCACATGGGTGAGGTCGAGATTCGAGGGCCCGGGGCGCTCGCGCTTTGTCAGGCACTCACCGTAAACGACGTCACGCGCCTCCAGGACGGGGACGGGCAGTACTCCGTGCTGTGCAACGACCAGGGCGGCGTCATCGACGACCTGGTCCTCTTCCGGCTGGCGTCCGACCGTTGGCTGCTCGTGGTGAACGCTGCCAACACCGAGGCCGATCTGGCCTGGATCGGGCGGCATGCCGGCGCCGACGTGGTGGTCGACGACCGCAGCGCCGACACGGCGCTCTTCGCGCTGCAAGGCCCCCTGGCCGAGCGGGCGCTTCGGACCCTCACCGCGATCGACCTGCCTGCCATGTCGCCCTTCACGCTTCGCGCCGGCCCCGTTGCCGGGGTGGACGGCTTCGTGTCACGGACGGGTTACACGGGCGAGGACGGATTCGAGCTGTTCGTGCCGGCGGGTGGCGCGCAGCCCGTGTGGGATGCCCTGCTGGCAGCCGTGCGTCGCTGCGGTGGGCAGCCGTGCGGGCTGGCCGCGCGCGATACCTTGCGACTCGAAGCCGGCCTGCCGCTCTGCGGGACCGACATGGACGGCGCGACGACACCGCTCGAGGCTGGGATCGGGTGGGTCGTGAAGCTGCGCAAACCGGCGTTTGTTGGCCGCGATGCCTTGATGCGGCAGGCAGGGCAAGGGCTGACCCGGCGCCTGGTCGGGCTCCTCATGGAAGAGCCAGGCATTCCCCGGCACGGGTACGTGGTCTCGCACGCGGGAGCGCCAGTCGGTGTGGTCACCAGCGGCACCAAGTCACCGACCCTCGGCGCGTTCATCGGGATGGCGTATGTCCACAGCACGCTGGCGGAGCCGGGGACGGCGGTGTCGGTCGAGATCCGGCAGCGGCAAGTGCCGGCTCGCGTCATCGACCGCCCCTTCTATCGCCGGCCGCAATCGGGAGTATCGCATGCAACAGCCTGAGGGTCTCCACTACACGAAGGAGCACGAGTGGCTCCGGCTCGAAGGGACGGAGGCCGTCGTCGGCATCACCGACTTCGCCCAGGAGTCCCTGGGGGATGTCGTGTTCGTCGAGCTGCCGGCCGCCGGCACCGAGCTGGTGGCGGGCAAGCCGTTCGGCGTCGTCGAATCCAACAAGAGCGTCTCGGATCTGTTCGCGCCGGTGAGCGGGCGGGTAGTCGCCGTGAACACCGCCCTGGCCGCCGACCCGGAGGCCGTGAACCGCGATCCCTACGGCGACGGGTGGCTGATCCGGATCGCGCTCGCGGCGCCCGAGCAACTCGGGCACTTGCTCGACGCGGCCCAGTACCGCGGCTTCGTCGAGAGCGAGCAGGGCAGGTGACCCCCTACAGCCCTCATACGCCCGCGGACGTCGCGGCCATGCTGGCATCGCTCGGGCTCGATTCGCTCGACGACCTGATCGCCCAGGTGCCGCCGGGCCTGCGGGCCCGCGCCGGCGTGGAGCTTCCGCCGGGCCTGAGCGAGCCGGAGCTGCGGGAGCGCTTTGCGGAGCGCGCCGCGCGCAACGCGCAGTCGGCCGGCGTCTTCGTGGGGGGCGGCGCCTACCCACATCACGTACCGGCGGTGGTCGACCAGATCCTCCTGCGCTCCGAGTTCGCCACCGCATACACCCCGTATCAGCCCGAGGTGAGCCAGGGGACGCTGCAGGCGATTTTCGAGTTCCAGACATTCAGCGCCATGTTGCTGGGACTCGCGGTCGCGAACGCCAGTATGTACGACGGTGCGTCGGCGACGGCCGAGGCGGTGTTGATGGCGCATCGACTGTTGCCCGAACGCCGGACGGTCCTCGTCGCCCGCGCGCTGCATCCCCACTACCGGGAAGTGGTCGCGACGTATCTGCGGGGCTTGGGGGACCTCACGATGCGGGAAATCCCGCCCGGAGCCGATGGTCGTACCGACGCGACCGCGCTGACTGCGGCGCTCGGACCGGACACGCTCTGCGTCGTCCTGGGGCAGCCCAATGCCTTCGGGGTGATCGAGGACCTGGCTGCCCTCGCGCCGCGGATTCAGGCGGCCGGGGCGTTGCTGGTGAGTGCCACGGCGGAAGCTCTGGCGCTTGCGGCCCTGCGATCGCCGGGTGCCTGCGGTGTCGATATCGCGGTCGCGGAGGGGCAGAGCTTCGGGTTGCCGATGTCGTACGGCGGCCCGGGCGTGGGCCTGTTTGCCACCCACGACCGTCACGTGCGCGCCATGCCCGGTCGCATCGTGGGCGAGACCGTCGACACCCAGGGCCGCCGCGGGTTTGTGCTCACCCTCGCTACCCGCGAGCAGCACATCCGCCGGGAACGCGCGACATCGAACATCTGCACCAATCAGGGGCTTTGCGCTCTGGCGGTCACCGTGCACCTGGCGATGCTCGGTCGTGCTGGACTGGCCCGGGTGGCCCGGGTGAACCATCATGCGGCCCGGCAGGTGGCGGCGCGCCTGCAGGACGCGGGCATCCGCAGGCGCTTCGACGGCGTCTTCTTCAACGAATTCGTGGTCGAGGTGCCTGACGCCGAGACACGGTGGCGCGACCTGGCAACACGCACGGGTGTGGTCGCCGGCTACCCCCTGGGCCTCTGGTATCCCGAGCTGGCGGATTGCCTGCTACTCTGTGTGACCGAGGTCCACACCCCGGAGCAAATCGATGCCCTGGTGAAGGGACTGGCTCCCGCGGGGCGCGCGCGGCGTGCCGGCGCCGCATAGAAACCGGCCGAGGAACCACAACATGCTGCTCGACGAACCCCTCATCTTTGAGCGTGGATCGCCTGGACATCCCGGCTGGGAGGTGCCGGGCGAGCATCCGGACGACGACGATCTCCCGGCGGCGCTGCGCCGCGAAGACGACCTTGCCGGCTTCCCCGAAGTGGGCGAACTCGAAGTGCTGCGCCATTTCCTGCGCCTCTCGCAGTGGAACTTCAGCGCCGCCACCACCTTCTACCCGCTCGGGTCGTGCACCATGAAGTACAACCCGGTCGTGAACGAACTGCTGGCGAGACTCCCCGGGTTCGCCGCGCTGCATCCGCTCGTGCCGCCCGAACTGGCGCAGGGTGCGCTCGAGGTCTGCGAGGCCCTCGAGCAGGCCTTGCTGGCCGTGTGCGGGCTGGACGCCATTTGCCTGCAGCCCGCGGCGGGCGCACAGGGCGAGCTGCTCGGGATGCTCCTGATACGAGAATACCACGCCGAACGGGGCAACACGCGCCGGCGGGTGCTGATCCCGGCCAGCGCGCACGGGACCAACGCCGCCAGCTCCGCCCTGTGCGGGTACGAGGTCGCCGAGGTGCCGGTCAGCGAGCGGGGCACCATCGAGGCGCGTAGCGTCGCGGCCGTGATGGACGAGACTGTCGCCGCGCTCATGGTGACCAATCCGAACACGCTCGGTCTGTTCGAAGAGGAGATCGAAGGGATCGCTGCGGCGGTGCATGCGCGCGGGGGCCTGCTCTACATGGACGGTGCCAACATGAACGCGCTCGTCGGCGTTGCGAAGCCGGGCGACATGGGCGTCGACGTGATGCAGTTCAACCTCCACAAGACGTTCTCGACGCCGCACGGCGGAGGCGGTCCTGGAGCTGGACCCGTCGCGGTGCGGGCCTGCCTTGCGGACTACCTGCCGATTCCGCGGTTGGTGCGCCGACACGATCGGCTGGAATGGTCGAGCGATTTCCCGAAGAGCGTGGGCCGCGTTCGATCCTTCTACGGGAACTTCGGCATCCTGGTGCGAGCTCTCGGCTACATCGAGCGGCTTGGCGGTCCCGGGCTGGAGGAAGCCACTCGCCTGGCCATCCTGAACGCCAATTATCTGCGCAACCGCCTGCGAGGCGCGTTCGAGTTGCCGTTCGACGGCCCCTCGATGCACGAGTGCGTTTTTTCCGACAAGACCCTCACGCGCCACGGCGTGCAGACCCTCGATCTCGCGAAACGACTCCTCGATTTTGGCTTCTATGCTCCGACCATTTATTTCCCGTTGGTGGTCAAGGGGGCGATCATGATCGAGCCGACCGAAGCGGAGAGCCGGGCGACACTCGACCAGTTCGTTGCGGCCATGCTGGAGATCGCGGAGGAAGCCCGGACCGACCCTGCGACGGTCCGAACGGCCCCACATCGGACCCGGCTCGAACGACTCGACGAAACCCGTGCGGCCAGACGCCCGATCCTGCGTTGGCGCCCGTCCTCCGCCGGCTGACGTGCTAGCAAAATTGACACCGGCCGGGAGCCCGTGTAGCGTCCGCGGCGACGTGCAACCCGCCGTGCTCAACACGAAGGCCCTGGTGCTGAACCGGTCGTACATGCCGGTCAACATCACCTCGGTCCGACGCGCCGTCACGCTCCTGTACCAGGATGTGGCGCGGGCGGTCGACGAACAATACCGCACGTTCGATTTCAGCAGCTGGGCAGATCTGGCGGTCGAACAGGATGCAATCGGTCTGGTCGGCCGAGCCATCCGTGTGCCGCGCGTCGTCTTGCTGGTGGCGTACGATCGCGTACCGCGTCGCCACGTCCGGTTCAGTCGATTCAATATCTACGCCCGCGACCACAATCGCTGCCAGTACTGTGGCCGGCGTTTTCCACGACCGGAACTCAACCTCGATCATGTGATTCCCCGCTCCCAAGGGGGAACGTCGATGTGGGAGAACGTGGTGTGCTCGTGCCATCGCTGCAACCGGCTCAAGGGCGGACGGACGCCGGCCCAGGCGGGAATGAAGCTCATCCGCCAGCCGTTCCGCCCGCAGTGGACGCCGTTCATGATCGAGGCCTTCAGCCCGCGTCGGCACCGCGAGTGGTTGCCGTTCCTGAGTGGCGTGGACGCAGCCTACTGGAACACGGAATTGCAGCAGGATTGAGCACGTGATGGGGCGAGGGGGGGTGGGATGCGGATCAAGCAGATCGAGCTGAACGGCTTCAAGTCGTTCATGAGCCGAACCGTCCTCGAACTGCGGGCCGGGGTCACGGCCATTGTCGGACCCAACGGGTGCGGCAAGTCCAATGTCGTCGACGCCATCCGCTGGGTGCTGGGCGAGCAGAGCCCGAAGCACCTGCGTGGCGGCGCCATGGAAGACGTTATTTTTGCCGGGAACGCGGAGCAGGGGCCGCTCGGGATGGCGGAGGTCTCGCTGCTGCTCGAACGTAGCGAGGAGGACCTCCGTCAGGCTGATGTCGCCCCGGACGAACTACCGGTCGGCCCCGAAGCGCTGCCACCCGAGCTGGCTCGGGCGTCCGAAGTTCTCGTCACCCGCCGCCTCTTCCGATCCGGCGAATCCGAATACTCGATCAACAAGGTCGCCTGCCGCCTCAAGGACATCACCGAGCTGTTTCTCGGTACGGGTATCGGCACGCGGGCGTATGCCATCATCGAGCAGGGCCGCGTCGAGCAGATCGTCAACGCAAAGCCGGAGGACATGCGCCTCTTCCTCGAGGAAGCAGCGGGGGTCACGCGGTTCCGCGCGCGCAAGATCGCGGCGGAGCGGAAGATGGAGCGCACCCGCGACAACCTCTTGCGCGTGCACGATGTCCTCGGCGAACTCGATCGGCAAATGGGTTCGCTGCAGCGGCAGGCCAAGCGGGCTGAGGAATACCATCGCATCAAGGGAGCGCTCCGCGATCTCGACCTGCGCGTCATGGCGGCCCGCCGACGTGCCTGGGCGCGGGACACGGAGCTGGCCGCAGCCGAGCTGGCGCGCTTGTACGACGGGGAGCAGCGCCTGCAAGCCGACCTACATCTCACGCGGGAGGCGGGGGATGACGCCCGGCGACGACGGCACGACTGCGAGAGCCGGCTGCGAGCGGGAGACGCGGAGCTGACGGAACAACGCGTCGCGGCCACTGATGCGGCGGCCCGACTCGAGGCCTTGGCTGCGCGCCGGCGCGAACTGGCGGAGCGCGCTGTGCAGGTGGACGCCGAGCGCGTCATCTTGCAGGAGCGCTTGACCGCCGGTCAGGTGGAGTTGGACGAGGTCGCGAGCGCGCTCGAGGAGTTGCTCGGGGAGGAGGGGACCGCCGAGCGCGATCGCACTGCTACGCAGGAGCGCCTCGACGTGCTCAGCCTGAACGGCACCCCTCTCGAGCGTGAGGTCGAAAGCGCCAAGGACGCGGTCATCGATGCGGTGGGCGAGGAGGCTCGGTTGCGGAACCTTGCCGAGGCGCTCTACCGGCGTCGCACGGAGATCGAGGGGCAGCGGCGCCAGCTCGATGAGGAGCAGCGGGCACTCGGCGCGCGGCTGGATGAGAACGCCCGAGCCCGGGAGAATCTCCGCGCCCGGCTCGATGGGCTGGTGGCCGAGCGGGAGGCCGTCGAGGCGGCCCGGGAAGGGTCAGTGGCGGCGGCGCAACGGGTCGCCGAGGACGCGGTGCGCGACGAGCAGGTCTGCGCGGATGCCCGAGAGCGGGTCACCAGGCTCCGGTCGCGTGTCGAGTCGCTCCGCGAATTGGACGCGCGTTATGAAGGCTGTGCGCGCGGCGTGGGCAGTCTGCTTGCACGGGACCCGGAGGGCACCGCGATGCTCGCCGGCATTCTCCGGGTGCCCGCGCACCTCGAACGGGCGGTGGCGGCAGTCTTGGGCCCGCGTCTCGGCCACCTGGTGATGCCGGATACCGCGCGAGCCGTCGATGCGATCCGTTGGTTGCGGCAGCAGGGTGCCGGCAGCGCAACGGTGATTCCGGACGCTCCGGAGCGGCGCGCGACGGTGATCGTACCAGCCGGACGTCGTTTGTTGGATCAGATCGAGGTAGACCCTACCCATTGGTCGTTGGCGGAGGCGGTCCTCGGGCAGGTCCTGGTGGCCAACGATCTCGAAGAGGCGCTTCGCATCTCCCGGGAGGCGCCACATCCGGTCACGGTCGTCACCGCCGACGGCGACGCGGTAGACGTGTTCGGAGCCATTACGGGTGGGAGCGAGCCGCCGCTCGAGGAGACGCTGCTGGCGAGGGCCCGCGAGCTCCGCGAATTGAGTCATGGCGTGGCAGCGGCGGAAGAGCAACTACAGTCTGCGCAGCAAGTGCTGGAGGAGGCACGCAACCGCGCCCGCGCGCTCGAGGGGGAAGTCGCTCGGTCGGAAGAGCGGCTCCAGGCCCTACGCCTGGACCTGCTGGCCGGCGACAAGGACCGCGAACGCCTGGAGGCGGAGCGGGCTCGGATCGCCGCGGACCTCGAGGTCGCAGCCTTGGAGGCGAGCGGCCTCGCGGGGGCCGACGGGCAGGTGGCGGGCGAGCTTGCAGCCCTCGACACGTCGCTTGCGGCCGCAGCGCAGGCGCTGGCGGAGCGCCGCGCGTTGCTTGTGAGCCGACAGGACGCGTTCACGACCTGGCGGTCGGAGTATGCGGATGCCGAGGCAGCCCGCACCGCTGCAGCGATTCGCGCGACGGCGGTGGCGGAGCGGCGGCGCTCCGCCGAGGCGGAGCGTGCCCGCCTCGCGGTGACCGCCGCCGAGCTGACATCCCGCGTACACGACGTCGAGCGGACCGCAGCGGACGCGCGCGCTGGCGCGGCTGCCGCGGCCGAGGACGCGGTCTCGGTCGAGCGGGCGCGCGTCCTCGCCGAGGAGCGAGTGGCCGTTCTCACCAGTGAACGCCACCAGCTGGAAGCCGAAGTTGCCGCTGCCGAGACGGCGTTATCCGAGGACGATCGCAAGCAGCGAGAGGTGGCGGAAGCGCTCGAGGCCTTGCGGAGCCGGAGGAGCGAGATCGACCTCTTGCTGGCCGAACGTCGGATGGCGACCGAGCAACTCGGCGAACGTCTGGCGGAACGTTACGACCTGTCCCTCGACGCGCTCGACGCCGTAGAGGAGGAGCCCGCTGACGACGATGCGCACCGGGCCGAGGAGTTGCGATCTCGCCTGGTTCGGCTGGGCGACGTGAACCCTGCTGCGCTGACCGAGCTGGAGGAGATCCGTGGCCGGCACGAGTTTCTCGATGCGCAGCGCGCCGATCTCGAGCGGTCACTGGAGGACCTGAGGCAGACGATTGGCAAACTGGCGCGCACGTCGCGCCGCCGCTTCGAGGAAACCTACGAAGCAGCCAACGAACGGCTAGCCGAGGTCTTTCCGAAGCTGTTTCCGGGCGGGACCGCGCGGCTTCAGCATACCGAGGCCGAAGAGGGCGCGGAGGGCGGACTCGAGATCGTCGTCGCCCTTCCCGGCAAGAAACTCCAGTCGCTCAGCTTGCTGTCCGGCGGAGAGAAGGCCCTCACGGCGACGGCGCTGGTGTTCTCGTTGTTCCTCATCCGTCCGACGCCTTTCTGTCTACTCGACGAGGTGGACGCTCCGCTCGACGAGGCTAACATCGGTCGGTTCAACGGGATGGTGTCCGAGATGGCGCAACGCTCGCAGTTCGTCCTCATAACGCACAACCGGCGCACCATGGAGGTGGCGGATACCCTCTACGGCATCACGATGGAGCAGGCCGGCGTCTCCAAGGTGGTCTCGGTCCGCCTGAGCGAAGCGGCCTGACGGCCGTCGAGATGGATCAGCCAACGATCCTGGCCGCGGCGGTCGCCGCCGTGGCGGGCGTCGTGGCGCTACTGGCGTGGCTTCGTGCCCGACGGCGCCGACAGGGTGCAGGGGTCTCCCCGCCTCGGGTCGAAAGGGGAGCGACCGCGGCGTCCCGACTGCGGCGGGGCTTGAGCGCGACGCGCCGGCACCTGGCCGCCCAGATCGACGCCGCGTTGGGGCGAGGACCGCGGCCGGCCGAGGTCGTTCTGCGCGACATGGAAGAGGCCTTGATCGGCGCGGACGTAGGCATCCGGACCACCGGGGCGTTGCTCGAGCCGCTGCGGGCACAGGCGCGGGTCGATCCGTCGCCCACGGCCCTGCGGGCCGTTTTGCGGGAGACCCTCGAGGCGATACTGACCGCACCGGCGATGGGCGAACCGTCGGCGCAGCCTTGGGTGATTCTGGTGACGGGTATCAACGGCGTCGGTAAGACGACCACGATCGGGAAGCTGGCGGCGCTTCACGCCGCAGCGGGGCGACGGGTCCTGATGGTCGCCGCCGATACCTTTCGCGCCGGGGCGATCGAGCAATTGAGCGTGTGGGCTGAGCGGACGGGGTCGGACGTCGTACGGCATGCGCCCGGGGGGGACCCGTCCGCCGTGGTGTTCGACGGGTTGCAAGCGGCCCTTGCGCGGCGCGTCGATGTGGTCTTGATCGACACTGCGGGCCGACTCCATACCCGGACACCGCTCATGGAAGAACTGGCGAAGATCACCCGGGTGATCGGCCGCGAGGTCCCCGGAGCCCCCCATGAGACCCTGCTCGTGGTGGACGCCACCACCGGTCAGAACGCGCTCAACCAAGCCCGCACCTTCGCCGGCGTTGTCCCGCTCACCGGCGTGGTGTTGACGAAACTCGATGGGACGGCCCGCGGTGGGGTCCTCGTGGCCATTCGCCA
Organism: uncultured delta proteobacterium; assembly: GCA_963851365.1. GTDB lineage: Bacteria > Desulfobacterota > Binatia > DP-6 > DP-6 > CAVQLX01. The sequence continues at coordinate 411,423 of CAWKPA010000013.1, forward strand.
CGAATTGGGCCTGCCCATCCGGTACGTCGGGGTGGGCGAGGGCGTGGAAGACCTCCGCCCCTTCGATGCCGCGGATTTCGCCGCAGCGCTGTTCGAGGCAGACCCCGAGGACGCGCCGAGCGCTGCCCCCTGAGCCGGATCGTTGCGGCGGCGGGGCCGATCGACTAAATTCCCGCCGCCGCGCTGGTTTTCGTCGAACGCCCGCTGATGGACGATGGGCGGCCGGCGCGAGACCGACATCACGAGGAGCACCTACCTTCGCGCATCGGGTCGCGGCGATTCATGGCAGCGACGACGCCGTGCGGAGGGGACGGGACGGGTGAGGGGTTCAGCAACAAGACTGACGCCCGCTGAGGCGTGTGGACCAATGAGTCCGAGCCACCTGACATCCATGACGGGACGTGGCCCCGCCGTCGGCAGCCGCGGGAAGCGGTCATCGAGGACGTTGTAGCGGCGAAGATTCACTCGTTCACGCGCCATTCATCCGTCCTCCCGCCGGATACTACAATGGGGGGACACCCAAGTCAGGAGAAAACGGACCTGCGTCGACGGTTCCTCGCCGAACGCGGGCGGCGTGACGCTGCGGACGTCGCTGCAGACTCGCGTGCGGTTTGCGCTCGCGTGGTACGGACCCGGTGGTTCCGCGATGCGAGGCATATCGCGGCGTACGTCCCCCTGCCCGGAGAGATCGACCCGTCGCTCATCGTCGCCGCGGCGCTTAGGGGGCACAAGGCGGTATACTTTCCCCGGGTCGGCCAGAAAGGGCTGGAGTTTCTCACGGCCGAGCCGTCGGCACTCTCGCCAGGGGCCTATGGAATCCTGGAGCCCAACGGGGGCGCACCTGTCCCGGACGGGGCATCTACGTTGTTCCTCGTGCCTGGCGTGGCCTTCGATCCCCAGGGTACGCGCTTGGGGCGAGGCGGCGGGCATTACGACCGCGCGCTCGCGGCACATCCTTCCGCTGTGCGTTTTGGACTGGCGGCGGAACGGGACGTCGCACCGCGGCTTCCTCACGACAAGTGGGATCAGGCAATGGACGGCGTCGTCACCGGACAGCGGGTGATGTGGGCCGCTGCCCGACCCATGCAAGGAGACTAACGATGACCATCACCCCGTTCGGGGTTCTTCTCGGGCTCGCCCTCGGCGCGATTGCGTTTTTCGTTCTCGACCGAAGTCGTCGGGTCCGAACCGCAGCCGACACGAGCGCGGCGGCGGCGCAGGCCGCCCGGCTGCTCGAAGAGGCCAAGACCCAGGCTGCCGCGATCCGCACAGAAACCGAACTGCGTGCCAAAGACACCCTCATACAGGCTAAGGCCGAGGCCGAGCAGGCCGCGCGCGAACTGCGACTAGAGGGGGTCGCCCTCGAGAAGCGACTGGCTCAACGGGAGGAGACCGTGGAACGCCGAGCCGAAGGGCTCGATGCGCGCGAGCGGCAACTGGCGGAGCGGGAAGAAGTCCGCCGGGCGAAGGAGGTGGAGATCGAACGCCGGCACGCCGACGCCACGGCGCTTGTCGATGCTGTTCGCAAGCAGCTCGAGGAAACGGCGGCCATGACTCGCGAGGAGGCCAAGCGGTCGCTGGTCGAGCAGATGGTCGATGAGGCGCGGGGGGAGGCGGCCAAGCACATCCGTCAGGTTGAGGCTGAAGCCCGAGAGGAGGCCGATCGGCGAGCCAAGAAGATCATCTCGATCGCGATCGAGCGGTTGGCGGGTGAGTTCGTCGCCGATCGGACCGTGTCGGTCGTCCAGCTGCCGAGCGACGACATGAAGGGGCGCATCATCGGCCGGGAAGGGCGGAACATCCGCGCGATCGAGGCGGCCACGGGGTCGACCTGATTATCGACGACACGCCGGAGGCGGTCGTCGTGTCCTGTCATAATCCGATTCGACGAGAGCTCGCGCGCCTGGCACTGGAGCGCCTGATCTCGGACGGGCGCATCCACCCGGGCCGAATCGAGGAAGTGGTGCGCAAGGCGGAGCAGGAACTCGAGGAAGACATCCGCGAAGCCGGCCAGCGGGCCGTGATCGAGCTCGGCCTCCATGGTATCCACCCGGAGCTGATTCGTCTCGTCGGGATGCTGAAGTATCGCTTCAGCTATGCCCAGAACGTGCTCGGGCACTCGATCGAGACGGCCTACATCGCGGGCGCCCTGGCGGCCGAGCTCGGGATCTGAACGTGAAGCAAGCACGGCGTGCTGGGTTGCTGCACGACATCGGGAAAGCGCTGACCCACGAGGTCGAGGGCTCGCATGCGATCGTCGGCGGTGAGATTGCGCGCAAGTACGGGGAGTCGGCGAAGGTCGTGAACGCGATTGCCGCACACCACGAGGAGGTCAAGGCGGAGACCATCCTCGCGCCGCTGGTCGACGCAGCCGACGCCCTGTCGGGGGCACGTCCCGGCGCACGCCGCGAGGTGCTCGAGAGCTATGCGAAGCGCCTGGAGGATCTCGAGCGAATCAGCAACTCGTTCAAGGGGGTCGAACGCTCGTTCGCCGTGCAGGCGGGGCGTGAGATTCGGGTCATCGTCGATCCTGGGTCCATTCCGGACGACGAGACCGCCATGTTGGCCCGTGACGTCGCACGAAGATCGAGCAGGAGATGACCTATCCGGGGCAGATCAAGGTCACGGTCATTCGTGAGACCCGGGCGAGCGAGATCGCGCACTGAGCCATGCGGGTACTCTTCCTGGGAGACGTCGTCGGCCGGCCGGGCCGTCGGGCCGTTGGCACCGTGCTGCCGAGACTGCGCCGCGAATCCGGCGTCCACTTCGTGATCGCGAACGGAGAGAATGCCTCGAACGGCAAAGGGATCAATCCCCGTGGGGCGGAGGAGCTGCGGGATGCGGGAGTCGATGTCATCACGTCGGGCAATCACATCTGGCAGAGTCGCGACATCATCCCGTACATGAAAGAGAATGCCCGGCTGTTGCGCCCCCTCAACTACGCGCCGGAGGTGCCGGGGCGCGGCTGGACCGTTCGGCCGTCACGGGGGGGCATGCCGGTTGCCGTGATCAACCTCATCGGGCGGACGTTCATGCCCCCTGCTGCGTGCCCCTTCCTGGCGGTCGAGGCGGCGCTTCCCGATATCCGTCGGGAGGCGGCCGTGATCATTGTCGACATGCACGGGGAGGCCACGTCCGAGAAGGTCGCTATGGGTTGGTTCCTTGACGGTCGCGTGTCTGCCGTCGTCGGGAGTCACACGCACGTGCAGACCGCCGACGAAAGCCTGCTGCCCGGTGGCACCGCCTATCTCACGGATGCGGGGATGTGCGGTCCGGAACATTCGGTTCTTGGCGTGCGAACGGAGCAGGTTTTGTACCGCTTCCGAACGCAAATGCCGGTCCGTTTCGACGTTGCGGGGGGGCCAGTTCTTGTGCAGGGGGCACTGCTGGACATCGACGACACCAGCGGGCACGCCACCGCGGTGACTCGAGTACGGGAGCGGGTCACGCCGTGACACCGAGCGAGCAATTCGAGTGGCTCACCCGGAACGCCGTCCAGGTGTACACGCCAGAGGTTCTGAGAGCGCGACTAGCGGAGAACCGGCCGCTGCGCGTGAAGCTCGGCGTCGACCCGACCGCCCCTGACATCCACCTCGGCCATACGGTCGTTCTCTCTAAGCTCCGTGAATTTCAGGACTTGGGGCATGACGCGGTGCTGATTATCGGCGACTTCACGGCGCGGATCGGCGACCCGAGCGGCCGGTCTGCGACGAGACCGCAACTGACGGGTGAGGCGGTTGTTGCCAACGCCGAAACGTACATAGAGCAGGTCGGAAAGATACTGGATCGCGGCCGACTCGAGATTCACTACAATAGCAAATGGTTCGGGGCGTTCTCCTTCGAAGATGTCATCCGCTTGAGCGGAAAAATGACCCTCGCGCGCACCCTCGAGCGCGACGATTTCCAGCAGCGCTACCGATCCGGGGCTCCGATCGGACTGCATGAATTGCTCTATCCTCTCATGCAGGGGTGGGATTCCGTCGTCGTCCGGGCAGACGTCGAGTTGGGCGGAACCGATCAGACGTTTAATCTCCTAGTGGGTCGGGACCTGCAGCGAGATGCGGGTGGCGCAGGTCAGGTCGCCTTGGTCATGCCGCTTCTCGAAGGGCTGGACGGATATCATAAGATGTCGAAGAGCCTAGGGAATCATGTCGGCGTCTCGGAATCCGCCACGGAGATGTATGGGAAGCTGATGTCCATCTCCGACGACTTGATGAAGCGCTATGCTGAGCTGCTCGGGGGCGGGATACCGGTACAGCCAGCGGGGGGGCGGCCAGAACATCCGATGGAGGTCAAGAAGCGCCTCGCGCGTGGGTTGGTCGCCCGGTTCCACTCGGAGCGAGAAGCGGACGAGGCGGCCCATTTCTTCGAGGAGCGGTTTCAGCGACGGGTCGCGAACGACCCGACCCCCATTCGGATCGTGGTCGAGACGCCACACATCTGGATAGCGCATCTCCTACGGCAGATCGGCTTCGCAAGCTCCACCTCTGATGCGCGGCGCCTCGTCGGCCAAGGCGCCGTACGCGTGGACGGGCAGCCCGTGGGCACCGAGCACCAATTGGCCCGGGGGGGGACGTATCTCATCGCCATCGGGCGCAGGCGTCTGGCCTCCGTGGAGCTGGTGCTTCCCGGCGAAGTCTGAGGGCTCCATCGCAATCGCCTGGCGAATGCTTGACAACCAATCGGCGCTAGCCTATACACCTCGGTCTTGCCGAAGTTCCACCCGGTCTTTGAGAACTAAATAGTAGCGCTCCTCTTCGTCGCAGTTCGACGGAGAGGGATCCAAGCGTGATCGTACGGACAGCGCGAATTTTCGTGCTGATCAGGTCAGGGCGTTTCGATACGTCCCAATGTCCGTCGCCGCAAAGGCGCCGGACGCTCCAGAGTCTAAACTGGAGAGTTTGATCCTGGCTCAGAACGAACGCTGGCGGCGTGCCTAACACATGCAAGTCGAGCGAGAAAAGGGGGGCAACCCCCTGAGTAAAGCGGCGCACGGGTGAGTAACACGTAGGTAACCTGCCCTCGAGTCCGGGATAACCTACCGAAAGGTGGGCTAATACCGGATATGACCACGGGAGTCACGGCTCCTGCGGTGAAAGGTGGCCTCTGCTTGCAAGCTACCACTCGTGGAGGGGCCTGCGCGCCATTAGCTAGTTGGCGGGGTAATGGCCCACCAAGGCTATGATGGCTAGCTGGTCTGAGAGGATGACCAGCCACACTGGGACTGAAACACGGCCCAGACTCCTACGGGAGGCAGCAGTGGGGAATATTGCGCAATGGGCGAAAGCCTGACGCAGCGACGCCGCGTGGGTGATGAAGGCCTTCGGGTCGTAAAGCCCTGTCGAGGGGGACGAAACAGCCGCGATCGAACAGGTCGGGGCCCTGACGGTACCCCTAAAGGAAGCACCGGCTAACTCCGTGCCAGCAGCCGCGGTAATACGGAGGGTGCAAGCGTTGTTCGGAATCACTGGGCGTAAAGCGCGTGTAGGCGGTCTGTTAAGTCTGATGTGAAAGCCCGGGGCTCACCCTCGGAAGTGCATTGGAAACTGACAGACTGGAGTCCCGGAGAGGAGGGTGGAATTCCTGGTGTAGCGGTGAAATGCGTAGATATCAGGAGGAACACCGGTGGCGAAGGCGGCCCTCTGGACGGTGACTGACGCTGAGACGCGAAAGCGTGGGGAGCAAACAGGATTAGATACCCTGGTAGTCCACGCCGTAAACGATGAGCACTAGGTGTCGCGGGTATTGACCCCTGCGGTGCCGCCGCTAACGCATTAAGTGCTCCGCCTGGGGACTACGGCCGCAAGGTTAAAACTCAAAGGAATTGACGGGGGCCCGCACAAGCGGTGGAGCATGTGGTTCAATTCGACGCAACGCGAAGAACCTTACCTGGGCTAGACAACGACGGCTCCCCCCAGAGATGGGGGTTTCCCTTCGGGGACCGTCGGTTCAGGTGCTGCATGGCTGTCGTCAGCTCGTGTCGTGAGATGTTGGGTTAAGTCCCGCAACGAGCGCAACCCCTGCCTCTAGTTGCCAGCATTTAAGTTGGGCACTCTAGGGGGACTGCCCGCGTCAAGC
>CAWKPA010000013.1:422500-702861 GCA_963851365.1 uncultured delta proteobacterium
TACTGCGACGGCTCGACCCAGAGGCAAACGCACTGCTCGACCTCCGGCTGCTGACCAGCATCACGTCGGTCGGATTCGCCCACCGAGTCTGCGTTACGGCCCGCGCGGATCTCGTCCGGACCATCCCCGTAGTGTACGTACCAGCGAACGGGCATCACGCCCATCACCAGTGAGCTTGCGCCACGCGGGCCGCTGCTTGCAGGGGTCTTGGCGCCCATGCGACTTCGCCATCGCCCGAAATGGAGGTACCTGCGATGATTCAAACGTTGATTATAGGTCTCGCCCTGGCAATGTCTGCACTTGGACTGGGAACGCCGCGCCATGCGGCCGCGAAAGGAAATCCGATGGTCCTGATCACCACATCGCTCGGCGATCTCAAGCTGGAGCTGTTCGCCGATAAAGCGCCCGAGACGGTAAAAAACTTTTTAGCGTATGTCGAAGCTGGATACTACGACAACACCATCTTCCACCGCGTGATCCCGGATTTCATGATCCAAGGCGGGGGGCTCACGGTGGACATGAAGGACAAGCGGGAAGGCCAGCGGCCGCCGATCAAGAACGAATCCGCCAACGGGCTCAAGAACGAGACCGGTACCGTAGCCATGGCCAGGACGTCGGCGCCTGACAGCGCGACGTCGCAGTTCTTCATCAACGTGAAGAACAACGACTTCCTCAACAAGGAATCGGCGCAGGACGGCGTTGGCTACGCCGTGTTCGGCAAGGTGGTTTCTGGTGCGGACGTGATGAAGAAGATCGAGCAGGTGAAGACCACCACCAAGGGGATGCACCAGAACGTCCCCATCGAGGCGGTGGTGATCAAGTCGATCAAGCTCTTGACTAGCTGAGCAGACTCTCGAGTCGATCAGAGCGGGGGCGGGACGAAGCCGCTCCCCTCCTCATCCTTGCTCGCAGGCGATGGGGACGCGACGGTTGGCAGCAGCTCGGGCTTGGTCTCCTTGGCAACGTCTCGCGGCGTCACGACCCAGTCGCCAGTGAAGCCCTTGGCGAGAATGCCCCGTGGCTGCTCCATGTCTGAGCCGCCGGAGAGGACCACGGACTCGAGGGCTGCGGCGACGCTGAATATCGCAAACGAGGCTTTGCAGAGGATGTAGCCTTGGATGCACTTGGGCTCGATAGTTGCCGAGACGCCAGGAACGACATTCGCCGCCACTGCGCGAGCCGTGTAGTAGCTTCGGCGGCCGGCCGACAGCTCCTCGAACGACTCCCCTCGGGCAGCAAGGGGAGCGGACAGCACGGCGGCGTAAATCGCTAGTACCCCTAAGCGTCCGGTCGATCGCATGTGTCCTCCTCGGATCAGCCATCCCCCCAAGGGCTGAGCCGAGATCGAGCCAAGAAGGGTACGGTCTGACCCCGACAATGGGGGAGCTGTTAGCTAGCGCTTGTAATCGATCTTCTTGCCGTAGCTCACTTCGCCCTTATCGACGCGAAGTGAGAAACCGCAATCCGGGTCGGTACAGGCCCACGCCTTGAAGATCACGGCGGCACCTTCCTGCCCGTAATCGGAGAGCGGGATCAAGACCCCGTCGCGACACTTCTGGCACTTGGGAAACTCCATCAACCACTCCTCACGCCAAAGCCGGCCCGCTCCGTCAGCTGCCTGCCAAGTTTGTCGCCAAGGGTCGGAAAGTAAACAAAAGAGAGCGCACAACGCAAGGGGGCACTCAGCGTTGTTCGAATGCCCCCGAGAGGAATCGAACCTCTACCCCAGGCTCCGGAGGCCTGTGTGATATCCATTTCACCACGGGGGCTGGACCGCAGAGGACGCGGGTAGCACATAGGGGCATGGAGGTCCAACTCGGTGGCCGGCCGTTGAGCCCACCCGGTCGCAGGGGGTGCCATCGATTTCCGAGACAGGGCGGCACCTCCTTGTTGCTGGGCACCAACGGCGCCGCGGAAATCGCGTGTTGACATCGTGCCAGGGCGAAAATATCCTGCGTCGTTTCTTGAGGATCGGTCTTGAGCTGAAGAACTTGGCCTTGGGCGGTAGCCAAGCTGGCAAGGCACCGGACTTTGGATCCGGCAGCGAAGGTTCGATTCCTTCCCGCCCAACTTGAGGAGACGGGAGACGGTGCACGCTCCGTGAAAGGCGAGATCAAACTCTTTACGGGAAACTCCAATCGTCCGCTTGCGGAGGCCATTAGCCTTCACTTGGGCGTCCCGATGGGTGGAGCCGAGATCGGTCGCTTCAGTGACGGAGAGGTTCAAGTCGAGATCACCGACAACGTTCGAGGCGGTGACGTGTTCGTCATCCAGTCGACGTCGATGCCGACGAACGACAACCTGATGGAACTCCTGTTGATGCTGGACGCGCTGAAGCGCGCCTCCGCCAAGCGGATCACCGCGGTCATTCCGTACTACGGGTACGCGCGGCAGGATCGGAAGGTGGCTCCCCGTGTGCCCATTAGCGCAAAGCTCGTTGCCGACCTCATCACCACAGCTGGCGCTTCCCGCGTCCTCACCGTCGACCTTCACGCCGGCCAGATACAGGGCTTCTTCAACGTACCGGTGGACAACGTCTACGCAACGCCGGTGCTGCTCCAGTACCTTCGCGAGCGGCTCGGAAACAGGGAGGTGACGGTGATCGCCCCGGACGCCGGCGGTGTGGAGCGTGCCCGTGCGTTTGCGAAGCGTCTGGACGCAAACCTCGCGATCATCGACAAACGCCGTATCCGCGCCAACGTTGTCGGCGAGATGCAAATCATCGGGGACATCGACGACCGCGCTGCCGTAATCGTCGACGATATGGTCGATACGGCTGGAACCCTTTGTACGGCGGCCGAGGCCGTTCGAGCGGCGGGATCCCCGCTCATCCTGGCGTGCGCCACGCATGCGGTGCTGTCGGGGCCGGCGATCCGGCGGCTGCAGGAGTCCACGCTGGACGAACTCGTCGTCACGGATACGATCCCGGCCGGACAGCGGGAGACGCGGACCGGAAAAATCACCGTGCTCCCCGTCGCGCCCCTGCTGGCCGAAGCGATTCGACGTACCCACGATGAGGCGTCGATCAGCTCCTTGTTCGTCTGAATTGCTCGTTGCAGAGAGAGGCCTGAATGGAAACCGTCGAGATCGTCGTTGCCCGCCGCGTCGGTTCGGGCAAGGGAGAAGCGCGCAGGCTCAGAAGAGCCGGGGGGGTGCCCGGAGTCGTATACGGTCCGAAGCGCTCGGTGGCCCACGTGACCGTCGACAGCGATGAGTTGGAACGACGTCTCGCCAAGCTCGAGGGCTCGCCGCTATTGCGCTTGAAGCACGCGGACGGCAGCGATGCCGAACTGCACGAGCGGATGGTCCTCCTCCGTGAAATGCAACGCCACCCCGTCTCCGGGCGCGTGCTGCACGCCGACTTCTACGAGGTCGACCTAGCGGAGCGCCTGGTGGTAGCGGTGCCCCTGCATTTCACCGGAAAGGCGGCTGGCGTCGTGGCGGGCGGCATCCTCCAGCCCATCCTGCGTGAGGTGGAGGTCGAATGCCTGCCGACGGAGATACCGGAATTCCTGGAGGTCGACGTCACAGGCTTGAGCATTCACGATGCCGTACACGTCTCGGAGCTGAAGCTGCCCGAGGGAGTTACCGCGGTCGGTGAGCCGACACAGACCATCGTCACCGTACTGCCTCCTACCGTCGAGAGTCGGCCCGGAGAAACAGCAGAAGCCGTAGCCGAGGGAGCAGCGGGCGAAGGCGGCGCCGACGCGGCCGGCAAGAAGGAAAAGGGCGGCGAGGGTTGACCGGCCAGAGGATCCTACCCCACGAAACGCATGACTAACGAACTGGAGGCTATGCATGGCGGATCGCCGCTATGAAACCCTCGTCCTGATCCATCCGGAGCAGGGGGAGGCGGGATCGACCGAACTGGTCGCCCGCATTCGCACACTGATCGAGGAGCAGGGCGGGTCGGTGAGTCAGGTACAGGAATGGGGCCAGCGCGATCTCGCGTATCTCGTCGCGAAGCAGCGCCGCGCGTTCTACTCCCTGTTCGAGTTCCGCGCGAGCCCCAAGGCGCTCCAGGAAGTCGAGCGCAACCTCACCCTCATGGACCCGGTCTTGCGGTATGTCTCGGTGCGGCAGGCCGAGAACGCCCCACCGGCGCCCCCGCTGCGGGCCACCCGACGACCGGATCGCGAGGACGGGGACGGGGTCGAGGAGCCCGGTGACGAGGAAAGATCTGAACATGGCACGTGAACGTACGGGAGGATCCCGGCCGCCCCGGCGCCGGGGCATGGGGCGTCGCAAGGTCTGTCGATTCTGCGCCGACAAGACGATGCTCATCGACTACAAGGACTCCCGCACGCTGGGAACGTTTCTGTCGGAGCGAGGGAAGATCATTCCCGCCCGGATCACCGGGACGTGCGCACGCCACCAGCGCCGGCTGACCGTTGCCGTGAAGCAGGCGAGAACCGTCGCTCTACTGCCCTACACCAGCGTCTATCCCTGAGGAGAATCCCCACATGCCCACAGAGGTCATCCTCCGCGACGACGTGCCGAACCTGGGCCGGATCGGTGAGGTCGTTCGCGTCAAACCCGGATACGCGCGCAACTACCTCCTGCCGAGAGGCCTGGCCATCGAGGCCAATGGCAAGAATCTGCGTGTGCTCGAGCACCAGAAGCGGATCATCGCAGTCAAGGCCGAGCGGGAGCGCAAGGGCGCCGAGGTCCATGCCAAGCAAATCGACGGGATCGAGCTTCGCATCCAGGCTCGGGCCGGCGAAGAGGGTCGGCTCTTCGGATCCGTGACGAATCTCGACATCGAGCGACTGCTTGCTGCCCGCGGGATCACCGTGGATCGTCGGAAGATCGCGCTGGACGAGCCAATCAAGCAACTCGGCACGTATCCCGTCGTGATCCAGGTGGGCCGTGACATTCGTGCGACCGTGCAGATCGTCGTGGAGGCGGGCGAGTCCGAGACCGCATAGGCGACGGAGGACTCGCGGTGGTGGTGAGCCGGCAGGCACTCGAGGACCGCGAGGGCGCAGCGCTCGCGCCGTACGCGATGCCCAGCCGCGCATCGCGTGGTCGCCGGCACCCAGAGGAGGAACACCCGTTCCGCATGGTCTTCCAGCGGGATCGGGACCGCATCATCCACTCGACGGCCTTCCGCCGCCTCGAGTACAAGACCCAGGTCTTCGTCAATCACGAAGGCGACTACTACCGGACGCGGCTGACCCACACGATGGAGGCCGCGCAGGTGACTCGCACCCTGGCGCGCACGCTCGGCCTCAACGAAGACCTGGCGGAGGCCGTCGCGCTTGCGCACGACCTCGGGCACACGCCGTTCGGGCATGCGGGAGAGCGGACGCTCGACCGTTTGATGCAGCCCTATGGCGGTTTCGAGCACAATGCGCAGAGTCTGCGCATCGTCGAACTCCTCGAGGACCGGTACCCGACGCTTCCGTGGCCTGAACCTGTCGTGGGAGGTTCGCGAGGGCATCGTCAAGCACTCGACGCGCTACGATCGCCCGCAGGTGGCCGAGTACGACGCCGACCCTGGCGCCGTGCCTCGAGGCGCAGATCGTCGACTTCGCGGACGAGATCGCCTACACCGCGCACGACGTCGACGACGGGCTCAAGTCCGGCATGCTGGATGGAGAGGCGCTTGCCACCGTTCCTCTCTGGGCGGAAGCCCTGGACACAGCGCGTGCTGCCGCGCCTGACGCATCCGCGGCGGTGCGGGGTTACCAGGCGATCCGGTGGCTGATCGACGCCATGGCGTCGGATCTCGTTCACTCCATCCTCGGACGTATCCACGCAGAGGGAATCGACGACCTCGATGCCGTTCGCGCCGTCAAGCCGCGTCTGGTCGAGTTCTCGCCAGCGATGGGCGCCCGCCAGCGCGAGATCAAGCTCTTCCTGTACGACAACTTATACATGCATCACCGTGTCACCCGCATGACGCAGAAGGCCGACCGGATCATGAGCGCGCTGTTCGAGGTCTACATGCACGAACCCCGACAGCTTCCACCCCACGTCCTGCAGCGGACGCACGCCGACGGCGAGCCGGTCGCCCGGGTGGTTGCCGACTACATCGCTGGCATGACGGACCGCTTCGCGCTCGAAGAATACAAGAAGCTCTTCGATCCCTACGAACGGGTTTGAGGGAATCGATCGGCCGTGGGTCACTGGATGTAGCCGAGCGCACGGAGGCGGCGGATCTGCTCAGGGTCATCCGGGGCTGCCGGCTCTGAGGGCGCAGCTCCTTCCGGCACGACGCGCACCGCGAAAACCCGCCGCCCGGTCGATCCCTCAGCAGCAATCTTCACCGCGAGGCTGCCGCCCGTTGCTTCGCCCGAGCCCGCGGGCACCGCGGCGACGGGATGATCATGCATGAATCCGGCCTTGCGCCAGGCCGTGAAGCCGAAGAGCCTCGGCATCCGCGGGATCACCACCGTCAGCAACTCCACGTGGTAGCGCCCATCGGGAACGTCGAACCGTGCCGTCAGCTCCGTCGCGCCGCGAAGGTCGAGCAGGGTAGGGCCCCGTCCGGTCGCCAGCCATCCCGTCCGGTGAAGGGCGGAGCGAGGAGTCTCTCCATCCAACGGAACGCACGCGAGGTCGACGGGATCGTCCAAACGCCAGAACTCCGACCGGAGGACGACGGGCCGATCCGCGGGGCCGTATCGCATCCCACGGAAGGCTCGCTCGAGGTGATCGAGCCGGTGATCAAGGCGGCGACTGAGGGCGGCAGGTACCGGCCCACCAGGCGACATGGGATTGCGATCACCGTTCGGCGCGACGAGGAGCGCGGCGATTTCACCTTCGCAGCGGCCTCGCAGGGACCCGGCGACGTTGCGCCGCAACAGGTGCCGACGACGACGGATGCCCCGGTAGTCCTCCCATGCAAAGTACGCCGCCGTTTTGGCGCAGCCCTCGCACGGCCCCCCATCGGACGCCAGCTGCGCTCGCCCGTCCACATGCGTTCCGGGCGGGAGGGGGATGCCGAGCCGCTCGAGCACCGTGGGCACGACGTCCACGTGCTCGCTGAAACGCCGGACGACGTGCCCAGAACGGATACCCGCGCCGGCCATGATCCAGGGCACATGCTGCACGCCGTCCCCGAGCGAATCGCCATGGTCGATCCGACCGCCTTCGCCGAGCTCCTCGCCGTGATCGGCCGTCACCACGATCAGCGTTCTTTCGAGTCGGGGATCATCGGTCCTGACCACGGCGAGCAGTCGGCCGATCTGCGCGTCGAGCCAGGCGAGCAGGGTATCGTACACCGCAGCGAAGTGCCGCCGGTCGTCGCTCGTGAAGTCGCGGGCATCGGTGCGCCTCCAGGCGCGGCGTGCACGGTCGAAAGCCGCTTCCCCGTCCGGGCGAAAGCGATCCTCCCAGTCGAAACCCGGGACGCCGAAGCGCAGGCCTCCGGGAGGAAGAAACCGCGGCATGTGCGCATCCATGAAGTGGACGTACAAGAAGGTGGGTCGAGACCGATCCCGATTCTGCCAGAGGGCGATGGCTCGCTCCGTGATCCGATCGGCGGCGGCATGCCCGCGCTCCGCAGGCGCCTCAAGGAGCTCGAATGCGTCGAACCCAGCCCCGAACTGACTCTCGCGGCTCACCCACGGATGAGCGCTGACGGCCAGCGTGCGGAACCCAGCGCGATGCAAAATAGCCGGCAAGAGAATGGCGGTTGGGTCAGGCCTCGAGAACGGAAACTCTCGGGGGTGGTCGTTCGGGCGAAACGTGCGCAGGATGTTCTGGTGGTAGTACCGGCCGCTCATCAGCTGCGGCATCGACGGCCTGGTCGCGTGGGAATTCGCAAAGTGCCGGGCGAACCGCACTCCATCCGCCGCCAGGGCATCCAGAATCGGGCTGGTGGCGTTCGGTCCACCCCATGCGCCGAGGCGGTCGGCCCGGGTGGTGTCGAGGAGGAGGAATACCACCGACGGCGGGGGCGCGTCCCGCGTGTCCTGGGCCGCAAGGGCGGTCCCGCCAGGGACCAGAAGGCCCGCCAGGAGCGCGAGGCAAAAGTTAACATAACGTATCTTATCAGACGTTGGCCTGTAGGCCCCAAGTGCAAATGTCCGCCTGGACCCCCCAGTGGTGGCCCCATCGGGGACATGCTCCGGCTGACCATGGGGAAACTGGACCGGCTGCAGCTCTTTACCCGGCTGGCCGAGCGGTGGCTGATCCAGCGTCGGGTGGTGCCGCGCGGCCTCGCTCGTCGGAGCGCGCCGCAGCTGGCTGGCGCCAGGCGTCCGTCGCCCCCACAGCCTGATGGTCGCCGAGAGCGTTGGCACCGGAATCCGTTGCGTGCCGAACGCCCGAGTCCGGTCCTGGGGTGCGAGCACTATCGGGGCGTGTCGACCGCCGCCGCCACGTCGGCCGGAATCTTCGTCTCGAGCAGCGCACGCACGGAGCCGCTCGGCGATTCCTTGAGCACGGTCAGATACAGGTCACGCGCTTTGTCGGTCTGGCCTGCCGCCTCGAGCATGCGAGCCATCGACATGCGCCCTTCCACGGTGAACGGCCCGGCCAAACCGACGGCCTCTTCATACGCCTTGAGCGCGCCGGTGGCGTCGCCAGCGGCCTCTCGCACGGCCCCTAGGCGAAGGAGCGCCTCTTGGCGCAGGTAGTCTGCCTGGACGCCGGAGTCGAGGTAGCGCTCGTACGCAACCGCCGCGGCAGTTGGATCGGGCTTCTGCGCCAAGGCATGGCCTTCATACAGGGCCGCCAGGCGCCCGGACGGTGTGCTGCCGTAATCCCGCTCGACGCTTGCGAACCCTTCGGCCGCCTCGGCATAGCGCTTGGCTTGAAAATCGCCATAGGCCGACTGGAAACGGACCGCCGCAGCCGCGGCTTGACGGGATCGCCACCAGCCGACCCCCGCCGCGAGCAGTGACAGCACGACGACGGCGGCGGCTATGGACGTTAGGGTCGTCCGATGCCGGCGCCCCCAATCGGCCAACTGCCCCGTCAGGGTCTGAAATTCGTCCGGCTCACGAAGCGTTCGCCGATCGAGCTTGATGCGTTGTACTGGTGGCGCCATGTGGGTCACATCTTGTACTTGAAATCATCGGGGGACATTTTCTCGAGGATGTCCGCCCACTTGTCGCGCGATACGTTCGACAAGTCCTGCTCTTTGCTGTCGTCCAGCTGCTGCAGGACACTCGACGCCTCCAGCACCGCCTTCGCGACGTAGATCGGGCTTTTGGTCCGCAGCGCCAAGCTGATGGCATCCGATGGCCGGGCGTCAATCTGCAGCTGCCGGTCACCAATGCGCAGATAGATCACGGCGAAGTAGGTATTCTCTTTCAGCTCGGTCACCTCGACCCACTCGACGGCTGCCTGCAACTCGTCGAGGACCGTGCGCAGCAGATCATGTGTCATGGGGCGGGCCATCTTGATCCCTTCGAGCTCCGTTGCCATCGACGTCGCCTCGAGGAGCCCGATCCAGATGGGCAGGTTCAGCTTGTTGTCTGGATCGCGAAGGATGACGATCGGTGTCTTGGTGACCGGGTCCAGCGTGAGCCCCCCGACCGTCATCAAGATGAAGTCCTCACGATTCATGTCGACGGGATCATGAAGCAGGCCCCCTCGGAGGTCAATCAGACCGCGACAAGGCGATCGATGACCCGGTAGAGCTGTGCCAGGTTCCGGCACTCCTCGACGACCGTACAATACGGTGCGTAGCGGTCCATCTCGCTATCCCCGAAGCCCCACGTCATGCGGTTCTCCGGGTTCAGCCAGATGACCTGCTTCGCGCGCTGCTGCACGTCCCGCAACACCCATTCGTGTGGCAAGTTGTAGTTGTTCCGGGCGTCTCCCAGGATGATCACGGTTGTGCGCTTGTTCACAGCGGCGAGGTGATCCCGGTGGAACCCCCGGAAGGCCCGACCGAAATCCGAATGGGCATAGACATTGATCAGGTTCCCGTGCAGAGCCGCCTCGAGCGCCTGTCCCGCATCGTACTCGGCGAAAAGCTGCGTCACCTCGCCGATGTCCGCGACGAAGATGAAGCTTCTGACCTTCGAATACAGGTCTTGGAGCGCATAGACGAACTGCAGCATGAACCGAGATACGTTTCGGACGGAGTCCGATACGTCGCACAGCACCATGACCTGCGGCTTGTCCTTCCGCTTGCGGTCGAAAATGATCCGGAACGGCACGCCGCCGTACTGGAGATTGTGGCGCAGCGTCTTGCTCGAATCGAAGCGCCCGCGCTTCGCCCGCCTGCGCCGGACCGCCACGACGTTCTTGAGACGCCGCGCGAGTCGGGTCACCGCCTCCTCCATGCGACGGATCTCGTCTTCCGTGAGGTAGAAGAAGCTCTTCTCCGCGAGAGTCTGGAGGCCATGCCGATCCTGGCGTTGTACATCCTGTCGGTCGAGTTCCTGCCGGACCGCTGCCTTGATCAGGTCCTGGAGATCGCGCAGGCGGCGCGCCAGATACTCGTCGAGGCGACGCGCAACCTCTGGCGCCGACCCGGCCAGGTCCCGTCGGAGGCGATCGAATTCAGCGCCTACCTCGCCCAGGCCGAGCGCGGCCGCCATGGCATGACTGAAACGTCCCTCCTGAAACCCGTGCTCGATCTGATCCACGCGTGCCTGGCGGGCCGCCTCCTGAAGCAACTGTTCGAGGCGGCCCGTATCGCCGCGCAACAGCGCTTGGGCCAGCGGCGAGAGGTCGAGCCCTTGCTCCTCGAGGGCACGTTCCAACTCGGCGAGGAACTGGTCGAAATCCTCGGCGTCGAGGCCGATCGCCGCTTGGGTCGCCGCCGTGGCCTCCCGGATGGCGTCGCTCAGCCCCGAGAAGAACAGATCAAAGAGTCGATCGAAGGTCGGCACGTCGATGGACCGCTTGACTGCCGCCGCGCGCAGCGCAGCCCGGACCGTATCCCGATCCTCGAGCCCGACCAGGTCGAGCGCACGAAAGGCGTCCATGGTCTCGGCCAGAGAGACGCGCACGCCGTTGCGCCGCAGCAGCGTCGTGAACTCGACGAGCCTTGCGTCCATCGCTGCTTGCCTAGTGCAGGCCGTCCTTGTCGGCAGCCGCGCGCTGTACCTTGGCGCGCTGCAGCTCCAGGTGTTCCTTGAGCTCCTGCTGGGCCTTGCGAATGTCCCCTTCGTACTTGAGGACAACGGAGAGGGTGTCCTGAACCAGCTCATCCTCCAGACTCTCGATGTTCAGCAACGTCAGCGCCTTCGCCCAATCGAGTGTTTCGCTGATGCTCGGGGTCTTCTTCAGGTCGAGCTTGCGGATGCGCTGGATGACCGACACGACCTCGGCGGCCAGATGCTCACCCACACCGGGCACCTTGAGTCGGACGATCTCCAGCTCCTGGCCCTTGTCGGGGAAGTCGACGTAGAGGTGCAGGCACCGCCGTTTGAGGGCGTCCGACATCTCACGGGCGTTGTTGCTCGTCAGGACGACGATCGGGCGGTGGCGCGCCTGGAGGGTTCCCAACTCCGGCACACTCACCTGGAAATCGGACAGTACCTCCAGCAGGAACGCTTCGAACTCGGTGTCGGATTTATCGATCTCGTCGATCAGCAGCACGCACGCCGCCGGCGACGTGATGGCCCGTAGCAAGGGACGGGGAAGCAGGAATTGATCGCTGAAGAATACGTCGTCCTCGTTCGCGATCCGCTGAACCGCCTCGCGGAGCGAAGGCGCATCACCGACGACCTCACCAATCTTGTCGCGGAGTATCTGGGTGTACAGCAGCTGTTTGGCGTACTCCCACTCGTAGAGCGCCTTCGCCTCGTCCAAGCCCTCATAACACTGCAGCCGGATGAGTTCGCGACCGAGGGCGGCAGCCACCACCTTTGCCAACTCCGTCTTCCCCACCCCGGCCGGTCCCTCCACCAGAATCGGCTTCTCGAGCCGGCTCGCCAGGTAGACGACCGTTCCGATGGTACGGCTGGCAATGTACCGCTGGTCGGCGAGCCGAGCGATCACGTCATCGATGCTGTCGAACATGGTTCGGGCCACGCTAACACAGCCGTGCCCTCCGTCCAACGCAACGTCAGCGCTGGCCTCGCTCCAGGGCCCGTTGGGTGAAGAGCTCCTCCTCGAGTCCGGCATCGAAGGCGGCGTCGGACGATTCGATCACGGTCCGGCTGCCTCTGGCCAGCGTCTCCACCCCCATCCGCCGCGCCACCGGAATGGGCCCGATCATGGTGATGTCCCGCTGCTCGACGCGTTTCAGTGGCTCCGCGCCGTCCCCGAAGAACTCGAGCCGACGCGGCACCAGGTCGTCACGGCCCAGCCAGATCACGATTCGGCGATAGCCGATATCCTCCCGTTTCGGCTGCAGCTCGATCACGTATGTGGGGATCCCGTCCACAGCCACCTCCCCTCGCAGTGACGAGGTCGCATCGGCCTCCGACCAGCTGCCCATCTCCTGGATGATGTCGAGATCCTGATAGCTGAGATCGCTGCCCACGAAACTCTCGGTCCGGCTTCGCGGCGTGATCTGCCTCACCCGCTGGAGTTCCGGAAGGTAGAGCCATTGCTCCGCTGGTCGCCCCGGGTGCGTGAACGCGAGGAACCCCGTCCCCTTCACTTCGGCCGGGGAATCGAAGAAGACGATCGTCTTGCGCTCGTCCCCCGGGAAGCGACGCTCGTAGAGCATCAGCTCCCGGCGCCGATCGCCGCCGCGCGCGCCGGTGATCGTCATCCGGAGCCGCTCCTGGCGATCCGTCCATTTGCGGGTGGTGTCGTCGAGCGCCTTGCGGCGATCCAGTATCTGCCGCGCCGTCTCCGCCCCAAGCGCTGGGACGAGAAACGCGACCAGAAGGAGCAGTGTCGTCAGGACTCGACCGCTTCGCATGGCGCACCATCTCCCAGCGGGAGACTCCTTCGCAAGTTGCGGCTCGTCAGGCCGGCCCTGCCCGGCCTTGGCCCTGGAGCCAAACGAGCCCGCGCACCATGTACTGAAGCCCGGCGCCGGCCGTGACGACGCCCGTCACCGGGAACAGCACCCGTTCGACGGCCGGCGGCACCGCACCGGGGTACACGAGCGAGACGAGAACGAGCGTGACCGCCGTGATCTGGAGGAACGTACTCACCTTGCCGGCCACCGACGGACGGACCTCCATCGCGTGCTGCGTCATGGTGAAGAGCAGGAAGTAGCCGAGCACCTGGATCACGTCCCGCGACAAGACGACGACCGCCAGCCATCGGGGCACCTCCCGCATGAACGCGAGTGCCACGAACGCCGACACGAGCAGGAGCTTGTCCGCTGCCGGATCCAGGTACGCCCCCAGCGTGGTCTTGGTGTGGGTCAGCCGCGCGATCGCCCCGTCGAGAGCGTCGGTGATCCCGGCCGCGACGAAGAGGCCGAGCGCTTCCGGATAGCGGAAGTCCACGAGCAGAATCAGGAAGATCGGAATGGCGATCAACCGGAGCAACGTCAGGATGTTCGGGATCGTGAGGACGTCGGCCACGTCACGCCCCGCGCGTGGAGTCGGGAAACTCCTTGAGCAAGCGGCCGGCGACGTTCGAGGGCACGACGGCCGACACCCGCACCATGCCGTCGTGGTAGGATTCCTCGAGGATGCTGCCCGTGCGGCGGAGCAACGCCAGGAGGTCGCCCCGCGCCGCCGGCAGCTCGCAACGCACGCGGGTCAGGCGCGCACCCATGATCGTCTCGATGCGTCCCAACAGCACCGACAGGCCGGTCCCCGTCGCCGCCGACACCCAGATGCAGTCGCTCGTCCCCACCCCTGCCCGGTCGCCCGCCGGGACGCGGTCCGCCTTGTTCATCACGACGATCCGCGGCACCGCGCCTGCCCCGATGTCCGCCAGGACCTCGTCCGTCACGCGCATCTGCTCGACCCAGCCGGGCTGCGACCCGTCGACCACATGCAGCAACAGGTCGGCCGTCCGTACCTGTTCCAGCGTGCTCTTGAAGGCCTCCACAAGCTGGTGCGGCAGTTTGTGGATGAAGCCCACGGTATCCGCGAGCAGAACCGTCAGCCCTTCCCGCAGCCGCAGCCGCCGCACTGTCGGATCCAGCGTGGCGAAGAGCCGATCCTCGACGAGCACACCGGCCTGCGTGAGCGCGTTCATGAGCGTGGATTTTCCCGCGTTGGTGTAGCCCACCAGCGCGACCACCGGAGCTGGTGTCGCTCGGCGCTCCGCACGATGCAAGCCCCGCGTGCGTTCGACGCCGGCGAGGCGACGGCGCAGCTGGGCGATACGCTCCCGGACCCGCCGGCGGTCGACTTCGAGCTGCGTCTCCCCGGGACCTCGGGTGCCGACTCCCCCGCCCCGCTGGCGGGACAGATGGGTCCACTGGCGCGTGAGCCGAGGCAACAGGTACTGGAGCTGCGCGAGCTCGACTTGCAGCTTCCCCTCCAGACTGCGGGCCCGCTGGGCGAAGATGTCGAGAATGAGCGCGCTGCGGTCTAGCACCTTGCACCCCAGCGTCCGCTCCAGATTTCGCTGCTGCGCGGGCGTCAACGGATCGTCGAAGATGACCACGTCGGCGCGTTCCGCCGTCGCCAGGCTGTGGATCTCCGCCACCTTGCCGCCGCCGACCAGCGTGGCCGGATGGGGTCGGCGGACGACCTGAGCAAGCCGTCCCACCGTCGTCAGGCCGGCGGTATCCGCGAGCTGCTCGAGCTCCACCAGCGAGTCGGCGCTCGCCGCCGCGGTGCGCGGGCGGTCGATGCCGACGAGGACCGCCCGTTCCGACCCCCCGTTCGGCCGCTGGGACCGCGTGCTCAACGAAACGACAGCACCCCCGCCCCGAGCACGCGCTCCACGGCGTCGAGCACCTCGGCGTTGGCGGCAACCCGGATGGTTTGCGGGAGCGCCAGGATGGTCTCGGTGGCATCGGCGCGCATGAGGTGCAGAAACGCTTCGCACGGCCCCGGATGTTCCGCCAACACGGATCGCAGGCGCTCCAACTCCTCCCGACCCACCTGCGCCAGCGGCACGTGGACGTGGACCTGCTTGATGGCCTCGGCGCGGGCCGCCTCGAGTTCCAGCACGGTTTCCGAGATGATCTGGCAGCGGTCACTGCCGACGTCGAGTCCGCCCGTCACGACCACCGGCGTGCCCGCCGCCAGCAGCGCTTCGTGCCGCCGGTACGTGTCCGGCCATGCGATCACCTCCACGACCCCCTCTTTGTCCTCGAGCAGGAAGGTGGCGTACCGCTCGCCCTTCTTCGAGTTCCGCAGCCGCACCGTGTGGATCACCCCGCCCAAGCGGACTCGCGGCCGCGGATCGGGGCGCCCGGGTCGCGACGGGCCGGTAGGCAGCTGCGGCCCACGGGTACGCAGCGTTCCGACCGTCACATTGGTGAATCGCCGCAAGTCGTGTTCGTAGCGATCGAGCGGATGGCCGGTGATGAAGAACCCGAGGGTCTCGCGCTCGCGGCGCAACTCCTCCTGCGGCGACCACGCCGGGCAGTCCGCGAGGGGCGGCGGCGCTGCCGCGGCGCTGCCGGACGCTCCCTGGAACAAGCCGATCTGCAGGCTGTCACGCTCCTCCGCCCGCAGCGCCGCCCAGCGGAGGACGTCGTCCAGGGCGGCGAGCAGTCGCGCGCGATTGCGTTCGACCGAGTCGAAGGCCCCACAGGCGATCAAGCTCTCGATCGCACGGCGATTCACCTGCTGCGAGCGGACGCGCGCGCAAAAGTCGTGCATGCCGACGAACGGACCCTCCGCCCGCGCCTGCAGAACCGCATCGATCGCCTTGGAGCCGATTCCCTTGACGGCCCCGAGCCCGAAGCGGATCGTATTGTTCGCTCCGGCGGTGAAGTCCTCACGGCTTTCGTTCACGTCGGGCGGCAGGATGGCGATCCCGCTGGCTCGGCACTCCGCAATGTTCTTGTACGTCGAATCGGTGTCCGCCGCCTCGAGGGAGAGCAGGCCGGCCATGAATTCCGTCGGGTAGTGCGCCTTCAGGTACGCGGTCTGGTAGGTGATCACGGCGTAGGCGGCGGAATGGCTCTTGTTGAAGCCATAGGCCGCGAACGTCTCCATTTGGCCGAAGATATCCTCCGCCACCTTCGGCGTCGCCGTTCCCTGCTCCTGAACTCCGCCGAGGAACGCCTCGCGTTCCTTCGCCATCACCGCGACGTCCTTCTTGCCCATCGCCCGTCGCAAGTTGTCGGCATCACCGAGCGAGTACCCGGCGAGAGCCTGCGCGATCTGCATCACCTGTTCCTGGTAGACGATGACCCCGTAGGTCTCCCGCAGGATCGGCTCCAACGCCGGATGCGCGTAACGGATGGGCTCCTTCCCGTGCTTGCGTGCAATGAACACGTCGACCATGGTCCGCCCGTCGTCCAGCTTCGCATCGAGCGGTCCCGGACGGTAGAGCGCCAGCACCGCCACCAGATCGGCGAAGCAGGTGGGCCGGATCTGTGTCAGCATTCGCCGGATGCCGCCGGATTCCAGCTGGAACACGCCGATGGTGTCCGCCGCCGCCAGGAGCCGGTAGGTCGCTTCGTCGTCCAGCGGAAGCCGGCCGACGTCGATCGAAACCTCGCGTCCCTCCCGAATCCGCCGCACGATGCCCTCGATCAGCGTCAGGGTCTTCAGGCCGAGGAAGTCGAACTTGATGAGACCGATGGCCTCCACGTCCTTGTAGGTGAACTGCGTGACTTCGGCGCCATCCTTGTCCACCCAGAGCGGTAGGTCGTCGGTGAGCGGCCGCGGTGCGATCACCACGCCAGCTGCGTGCTTGGAGGCGTTGCGCAACAGGCCCTCGAGTCGCAGCGCGAGATCGAAAAGTCTCCCCTCGCGTTCGCCGCTTTGCCGCATCTCCTGCAAGCGCGGCTCCATGGCCAGCGCCTCGGCCAGCGGATGATCTCGGCCCTGCTTGGCTTCGGGGTAGAGCTTCGTGATCCGATCGGTGTCCTGGAAGCTGAACCCCAGCACCCGACCAACGTCCTTGATGGCCTGCTTCCCCTTGAGGGTGCCGAAGGTGATGATCTGCGCTACGCGATCCGCACCATACTTCTCGCGCACGTACCGGATCACCTCGTCCCGCCGTACGAAGCAGAAGTCGACGTCGATATCGGGCATCGAGCGCCGCTCCGGGTTGAGGAACCGCTCGAAGAGCAACCCGTGCTCGATCGGATCGAGATCGGTGATCCGCAGAGACCACGCCACCAAGCTGCCAGCCGCCGAACCACGCCCCGGCCCCACCGGGATGCCCTGCGCCTTCGCCCAGTTGATGAAGTCGGCGACGATCAGGAAGTAGCCGGCGAACCCCATCTGCTTGATGACCCCGAGTTCGTAGGCCAGCCGCTCCTCGTATCGTGATTCGTCGACGGTCTCCCGGCCCAGCAGTCGCCGGGCGTTCAGTCGCTCGTCGAGCCCAGCTCGGGCCGTCCGCTCGAGGGCCCCCTCCAGCGTCTCCGCGGCGGACGTCTGGTACACCGGGAAGCGCCACTGCTGCTCGAACTCGAACTCGCACCGCCGCGCAACCTCCACCGTGTTGGCCACTGCCTCCGGCACGTCCGCGAAGGCCGCGGCCATCTCGGCCGGCTCCTTCACGTAGAGCTGGTCGGTTTCGAACTTCCAGCGGCGCTCGTCCGAGAACGTCTTCCCGGTCTGGATGCACAGCAGCACCTCGTGCGCCGCCGCGTCCGCGGGTTGGAGATAGTGGCAATCGTTCGTGCCGATCAAAGGGAGCCCCAGGCGCGCGGCGAGCGCCTTCAACTCCACGTTCACCTGCTCCTGCTTGGCCAGGCGGTTGTCCTGGACCTCGATGTAGTAGCGGCCATCGAATATCCCGGCCAGCTCCGCCGCCGCGCCGCGCGCCTTGTCGAACTGCCCCTGGAGCAGCGCGTGCGGCACCTCGCCGCGCAAGCACCCGGAGAACGCGATCAGCCCCTCGTTCAACTCGCGCAGGAGTTCCTTGTCGACCCGTGGCTTGTAGTGGAATCCCTCGCGATAGCCGGCGCTCACCAGTCGGCAGAGGTTCCGATAGCCGGTCCGGTTCATCGCGAGGACCACCATGTGGTAGTTGCCGCCGGCTTCGTAGTCGTCGATGCGCCCCTGCTTCTCGAACCGGCTGCTCGGGGCGACGTAGAGCTCACACCCCAGGATCGGTTTCACGCCGGCCTTCTTGGCCTCCGTGAAGAACTGCACGCCCCCGAACAGGTTGCCGTGGTCGGTGATGGCGCACGCATCCATGCCCGCCGCACGCACGCGCGGCAGGAGCTCCTTCACCTTGTTCGCGCCATCGAGCAGCGAGTACTGGGTGTGCAGGTGCAAGTGCACGAACGACATCGCCGCCTCAGCCCCTCTCCTCTCGCCTGCTCTGGAGCGCCCCGGAACGGTAGCCTGGGGGCGCCGCGAGGGTCAACCGGGGGCACGCGCCGCGCAGGCGCGCGCTCACTCCCATTCGATCGTCGCGGGCGGTTTCGATGAAATGTCGTAGACGACCCGGTTCACACCGCGCACCTCGTTGATGATGCGACTCGACAGTCGGGCCAACAGATCGTCCGGCAGGCGGGCCCAATCAGCCGTCATGCCGTCCGTCGAGCGAACCGCGCGGATGGCGATCACGTTCTCGTACGTGCGCTCGTCGCCCATGACTCCCACCGTCCGGATCGGGAGCAACACCGCGAACGACTGCCACAGCGACGTCGTGAGGTCGGCGCGCGCGATCTCCTGCTGGACGATGGCATCGGCGCCACGCAGTATGACGAGCCGCTCCTCATCGACGGGCCCCAGGATGCGTACCGCAAGGCCGGGCCCGGGGAACGGCTGGCGGGTGATGATCTCCTCGGGCACCCCGAGCACGCGGCCGAGCGCGCGAACTTCGTCCTTGAACAACTCGCGCAGCGGCTCGAGCAGCTCGAGCTTCATGCGCTCGGGCAGGCCCCCCACGTTGTGGTGGCTCTTGATCGTGGCCGATGGCCCGCGCACCGAGGTCGACTCGATGACATCAGGGTACAGCGTGCCCTGGGCGAGGAACGTCGCGTCGGGGAATGCGGCAGCCGCCTCCTCGAACACCTCGATGAAAGTCCCGCCGATGATTCGCCGCTTGCGCTCGGGATCCTCCACGCCACGAAGGTTCTCCAGGAAGCGCTCCGCTGCGTCCGCCCGTCGCACGTCCAGCGACATGTGCTCGCGGAAGAGCGCCATCACCTCGTCCGACTCACCGCCGCGGAGCAGGCCGTTGTCCACGAAGATGCAGGTGAGGCGATCGCCGATCGCCTCGTGGACCAGCGCCGCGACGACCGTCGAATCGACGCCCCCCGAGAGCCCGCACAAGACGCGCCGCGAGGCGACCCGCTCCCGGATGCGTGGTATCCAGATGTCGACGAAGTGCTCCATCGTCCAGTCCGGCGAGGCGCCGCAGACTCGAAGCACGAAGTTGCGGAGGATTTCGCGCCCGTCGACGCTGTGCGTGACCTCGGGGTGGAACTGCAACCCATAGATCGGCCGCTCGCGATGGCGAAAGGCGGCGTACGGCGAATTGGGGCTGCTCGCCAGTGCCTCGAATTCCGCCCCGAGCGCCGTCACGCGGTCCCCGTGACTCATCCAGACCCGCGTACTGCGCCCCCCGATGGCGAAGAGTGGGTCGACGCGCGCGATGCGCACATCCGCGGGGCCGAACTCCTTGAGCGCCGCCCGATCCACGCTGCCGCCGAACGCCAGGTTGAGCACGTTCATGCCGTAGCAGATGCCGAGCACCGGCGGCGTTCCGGTGCGCAACCATTCGAGGACCTCTGGCCTTGGCATGGGCGCATCCGCGTCGTACACGCTCGCTGGCCCGCCCGAGAGGATGATCCCCTCCGGAGCCAAACGACGGACGACGTCGAGCGAGATGTCGAAGGGGTGGATCTCGCTGTAGACGTGGGCCTCGCGCACCCGCCGCGCGATCAGCTGCGTGTACTGCGAGCCGAAATCGAGGATCAGTATCACTACTCGAGCCGGTAGTTCGGCGCCTCTTTGGTGATGTACACGTCGTGTACGTGGCTCTCGCGCAGCCCCGCCTGCGTGACTTTCATGAAGCGCGCGTTGCGTCGAAGCTCTTCGAGGTCCTGGGCGCCCAAGTAGCCCATTCCCGCCCGGAGACCACCCACCAGCTGCTGGACGATGAAGGAGAGCGCTCCCTTGTACGGGACGCGCCCCTCGATCCCCTCGGGGACCAGCTTCATCCCCGGGACGCTGTCCGGCTCCTCGTCCTGCATGTACCGATTCCGGCTGCCCTCGCGTTCGCGCATGGCCTCGAGGGATCCCATGCCCCGATACAGCTTGTAGGTGCGCCCCTGATACAGAATGGTCTCGCCCGGACTCTCCTCGGTGCCGGCGAGCAAGCCCCCGATCATCACCGTTCGTGCCCCTGCCGCAAGCGCCTTCGTGATGTCGCCGGAGAACTTGATGCCGCCGTCCGCGATCACCGGCACCCCGGCTCGCGACGATGGTCCCACCGCATCCAGAATGGCCGTGAGTTGCGGCACGCCCACGCCGGACACCACCCGCGTGGTGCAGATCGACGCTGGCCCCATTCCCACCTTGATGCCGTCAGCCCCTGCCTGCACCAGGGCCTCGGCCCCTTCCGCGGTGGCCACGTTGCCCGCCACGAGATCCACCCCCGGAAACAGCCGCTTCACGGCCTCCACGGTCTCCACCACGGACTTCGTGTGTCCGTGGGCAGTGTCGATCACCAAGACGTCGACGCCCGCCCGCACGAGCGCCTCGGCCCGTTCCTCCCGATCCGCCCCCGTCCCGATCGCCGCGCCCACCCGCAAGCGACCGAGATCGTCCTTGGCGGCATTCGGGTACCGGATGGCTTTCTCGATGTCCTTCACCGTGATGAGTCCACGAAGCGTGTTGCGTTCGTCGACCACGGGAAGCTTCTCGATCCGGTAGCGATGCAGGATCTCCTTCGCCTCGTCGAGGGTGATGCCAGGCTGCGCCGTCACGAGCCGCTCCTTGGTCATCACGTCGGCCACGGTCCGGTCGTCGAGTCGCTTCTCGAAGCGAAGGTCACGATTGGTGAGGATCCCGACCAGCTTGCCCTCCCGCGTCACGGGCAAGCCCGAGATGCGGAACCGCTGCATGACCTCGAGCGCCGCGGCGATGGGCTGCTCCGGGCTGACCGTCACCGGGTCGACGATCATCCCGCTCTCGGACTTCTTCACCTTCTCGACCTCGAGCGCCTGCTCGACGATCGTGAGGTTACGATGGATGATGCCGAGACCGCCCTCCTGCGCCATGGCGATCGCCGTCCGGGATTCGGTCACCGTGTCCATCGCGGCACTCAACACCGGGATGTTGAGTCGGACGCGGCGGCTCACCTGGGAGCTGATGTCGGTATCGCGCGGGAGTATCTCCGACGCGGCGGGCACCAGCAGCACATCCTCGAACGTCAGGCCGTCACGCAGCTCGTCGCTCAACATCGCGACCGTTCCCCGTGCTCATCCGGCGCCATGCCGCTCAGTAGCAGGCACGCGGCACACGGGCAAGCCGGACCAGCCCGTCAGGCCGACGCGATGCCGAGCACGTCGAGCGCGTCGGCGAGCGCCAGGTGTCCGGCCTCCAATGCCGTCACCCCCTCGACCCGGAGGCGCGAGACCGCGTGGTCGAACAAGGTCACGTTCGTCCACGCGGCTTCGAAGACGGACCACCAGCGGATGCCGTCCGCGCCGGAGGCCTGAATGGCCAGTGCCTGCGGCTGTGTCACCGCGCGCCGGCGGGTCGCGACCTGTGACGGGCGCAATCCGTGTTCGGTCAGGACCGGTGGGTCATCGAAGTCGACCAGGCGGCTGCTCGCATCCAGCTCGAGGGTGGCGAGGCCGAGGGGCAGCCCCGCCCGCCGAAGCATCCCCGGCACGAGGACGTTGCCCCGGAACTGCGCCAGCTGCTCGACCACGGCCGAGGTCGCTTGCATCGCCAGATACAGGCACCCGTAGCGGTCCGGATTGTCGTGTCGGCCCCCTCCCTGGAGCGCGCGCGGCACCCAGAGCGCGCCACCCTGCTCTGCCGCCTTCGCCCGGCGATCCCAGGCGAAGCACCGATGGAGCGTCACGCGAACGATTCCGCGCGTTCGGCACGGATCGCCCGCATCAACTCCTCGGCCCGGCCCGCCCGGATGACATCCACCGGGCGCCGGTCCCCCAGATGGGGATTGAGGCCGAAGAGCCACGCCCGCGCCGCCTCCGGCTCATAGAGCCGCAGGAGGTTGGCCCACACCAGCTCCAGGAGGTCGATCCGTTCGGCGTTCAGCGGATCGATCCCCGCGCCACGCAACCAGCGCGTGATCTGCGAGCGGTTCACTCCGAGGAGGTCCGCGATGGCGGAGCCACTCCGGAAGTCACGCTTCAGGGCACGGATCTTGGTGGCGGTCGCGACGGCCATCACGCCAGCCATAGCGCAACGGAATCTGTTGCGCAATTGTCTCAGATCGCCGCCGGCGCCTCGGCGATGTCGTACAGGCGGCGCCAATTCTCCCAGAGGATCTTGCGTTTCGACGCCTCCGGCAGGGGCAGGCCGAGAAAGCTCCGCACCGCATGCGGATATTTCGAATCCGCGTGCGGGTAGTCGGTGGAGAACACCAGGTTGTCGTCCCCGAACACGTCGACGTATTGCCGGGCGATCGCCTCGTCGGCCTCCACCGACAACCAGCAATTGCGGCGAAAATACTCCGACGGCTTCATGCGCAGGTCGGGGGCCTCCACCGCCCCGACCCACTCGTAGTGCTCGTCCAGTCGGTAGAAGAGCCAGGGCGCCCATGAGCAATTGCCCTCGAGCAAGGCGAAGCGCAGGCTCGGAAACCGTTCACACACCCCGCCGGCCGTGAGGCTCACCGCCGTCGCCATGATGCCCAGCGGTTGGCTGAAGGTGTGCCACATCATCAACTTGTCGAACACTTCGAGCGAGAAGTCCGGCCGAAGGTGGTTCTGCCCACCCCCATGGAACCCGACGGCGACACCGAGCCGCTCGCACTCCGCCCACAACGGATCGTAGGCGGGATGATGCCAGGGGCGGCGGTTCACGGTGCCGGGGCACAGGAAGACCGCTTTGAAGCCGAGCTCTTCGACGCACCGCCGTGCCTCCCGGACCGAACCGGGCACGTCGTGCGGTGCGAGCATGCCCGCGCCGAACATCCGGTCGGGATGCACACGACAAAAATCGGACAGCCAATCGTTGTAGGCGCGGGCGATCGCCGCGGCGAACTCGGGCTCGAGCCCGTCGGCCCCCGCCTGCTCCGGTACGTCCAGGCCCAGCACGAAGAGCCCGCGCGTCGGGAACAAAACCGCCATATCCAGCCCTTCGCTGTCCATGGCCCGCCGCTGCGATGCCGGGTTCCAGCCGTGTCGTTCGGCGTCGGTGTACGGGCCCTCGCTCTCCTCCTTCCAGGCGCTTCGTTCGCCTTGCGGGTGCACGGCGCCCAGCCGGAGGATGACGTGCGACTTCACCTTGACCCGCATGTCACGACGCATCTCGGCCAGCCCCACGGGGGCGACGTGGCGCCATGCCGGATCGATGTATCGCTCCCACAGATCCGCCGGCTCGAAGACGTGCATGTCGCTGTCCGCGACGCGATATCCGTCGACTGCCATACGCCCGACCCCCTCGGTCAATCGATCGATCCGTTGGTATCGTACCTCGCGGGCCAGCGTCCAGCAGAGTAGGCTGAGGACATGATCGCACCGTTCGGCGACCTCCACCCCGTCATCGATGCGACGGCCTACGTCTGCGAGCAGGCGGTCGTCATCGGCGCGGTCCACCTCGGCCCGGAGTCCAGCGTCTGGTTCCACGCCGTCGTCCGCGGCGACATCCACCCGATCCGCATCGGCGCGCGGAGCAACATCCAGGACAACGCCACGATCCACGTCGTCGGCGGAAGGTTCTCGACCATCGTGGGCGACGGCGTGACCGTCGGGCACAACGCCGTCCTCCACGGCTGCACGGTCGAGGACGGCGCGCTCGTGGGGATGGGCGCCATCGTCCTCGATGGGGCGGTCGTCGGCGCTGGCAGCCTCGTGGGCGCGGGCGCAGTCGTGCCGCCCGGCATGGTCGTCCCGGCGGGCTCCGTGGTCCTCGGCAATCCCGGCCGGCGGCTGCGCGCGGTCACCGACGCCGATCGCGCGCGCCTGCGGACCGCGGCTGAGAACTACGTCGTCCTCGCCCGCCGGTACGCGGGCCGGTGACGGCGGCGGCCCGACGGGCACGGAACCGGACGCGCAGCGGCACACCCACCAGATCGAAGGCCTCCACGAACCGCGTCCGCAGGTAGCGCTGGTAGGCGACCGGGATCCCCGCCGGAGCGCTCGCGAACACGCTGACCTCGGGTGGCGCCGCTCCGGTCTGCGTGACGTAGAACAGGCGGACCGGGCGCCCGGCGCGTCCGGGCGGGACGTGCGCCTCGACCGCCGCCCGCAGGACGCGATTCAATTCCGGTGTCGGCAAGGCGGCGCGGTAGCTACGCTCGACCCGGGCGAGGACTCCGAAGAGTCCAGCGAGTCCCTCCCCCGTGTGGGCGGACACGCACACGATCGGGAGGGTGGCGAACGCGGGATGCGCCACGGCGATCGCCCGGCGGAACGCCGCCACGTCTCGCGTCGGCCCGCTCAAGAGGTCCCACTTGTTGGCGAGCAGGATGACGCCCCGGCCCGCCTCCCAGGCTCGACCCACCAGACGGGCGTCCTGGTCCGTCATTCCCTGGCTTGCGTCGAGAACGATACACACCAGATCGGTCCGCTCGAGCACGCCGAGCGCTCGAACCGCGCCATGCCGCTCCACGTCGTCGCTCACCCGGCCACGGCGGCGGATGCCTGCGGTGTCTATCAAGATCCAGGGACGGCCATCGATCCGGACTGCTGTGTCGGTGGTGTCGCGGGTCGTGCCAGC
This sequence comes from uncultured delta proteobacterium, assembly GCA_963851365.1. Taxonomy (GTDB): domain Bacteria; phylum Desulfobacterota; class Binatia; order DP-6; family DP-6; genus CAVQLX01. The sequence continues at coordinate 447,289 of CAWKPA010000013.1, forward strand.
TTCCGCCGCCACGAGCGCGCGCTCCGCGCCCAGCAAGCGGTTCAGCAGCGACGACTTGCCCACGTTCGGCCGGCCGACGAGCGCGAGCCGGGTGGCGGGCGCGTCCGTCGTCCCCGCCCCCGCGACAGGCGGCAAGTGCGCGACCACTGCGTCGAGCAGTTCGTCCATCCCCCGACCGTGTGCGGCGGACACCGGGAGCAGCCGATCGACCCCCGCCCGGTGGAACTCGGCCACGCGCGCTTCGTGACCCGGGGTGTCGGTCTTGTTGACCGCGAACACGACGGGCTTCCCCGAGCGGGCGAGGAGCCGCACGGTATCGCGATCAGCCGGCGCCAGGCCGGCCGCGCCGTCGAGAACGCAGATCACGCAGTCCGCCTCGGTCACCGCCGCGAGCGCCTGGGCACGCACCTGCGCGTGCAACGCCGCCGGGTCGCGCGGCACGTCGGCGAGGAACCCGCCCGTGTCGACACACGTGAAGGCCCGGCCCGCGTGTTCCGCGGGCGCCAGGACCCGATCCCGCGTCACCCCGGCCACGTCGTCCACGATCGCTCGCCGCGACCGCACGATCCGGTTGAACAGGGTCGACTTGCCGACGTTCGGCCGCCCGACGATCACCACCACCGGCAAGTCCGAGGGCGTCACTTCGATTCGCGCCGCCACGCGCTACAGCCCCAACTCCGCCAGGCGGCGCGGGTTCGTCGCCCAGCCGGGTTCGACCCGCACGAACAGCTCTAGGAACACGCGTGTCCCGAGCAAAGTCTCGAGCCCAAGACGCGCCCGGGTGCCGATCTCCCGCAGCTGCGATCCCCCGGTGCCTATGATCATCCCCTTGTGGCTCGGCCGTTCGACGAGGATGGTCGCCGCGATGACGGTCAACCCCTGCTCCGGCTTCTCCTCGAACCGTTCGACCACCGTCGCCGTCCCATATGGCACCTCGTCCCGCGTGGCGAGAAACACCTGCTCGCGCACCAGCTCCTGCGCGAGGACCCGCGCGGGCTCGGTGGTGAACTCGTCATCCGGATAGAGCGGCGGCCCCTCGGGCAAGGCGCCCAGGACCACCGCCAGCACCGAGGCCACGTTCTCGCCGCGCGAGGCGCTCGCCGGCACGACATCTCGCCCGGGGAGCAGCCTCCCCGTCTCACCCATCAGGGGCAGCAGGCCGGCCCGCGGCAACCGGTCCATCTTGTTCAAGACCACTACGGTCGGCATGCCGCCGAGTTCGGCCGCCAGTGTGCGGTCCCCGGGCAGCAGGCCGGCGGCGGCGTCGATGACGAACAGCGCGAGGTCGGCCCCCTCGATCGCCGCGCGGGCGGTCTCGACCATCCGGCGGTTGAGGGTGGAGCGCGCCGCGTGGATGCCTGGGGTGTCGACGAAGGCCACCTGCCCACCCGGCGCCGTGCGGATGCCCACCACGCGCGTCCGTGTGGTCTGGGGCTTCGGGGTGACGATGGCGACCTTCGTCCCGACCAGGGCGTTCAACAGGGTCGACTTGCCGACGTTGGGCCGGCCGACGATGACGGCGGTCCCCGCGCGAGCGCCCCCCGGCGTGCCCGGCTCAGCCATTGCCGTCTCGTTCCAGCCGCGTGTCCTCGAGCGCGGCGAGCGCCTGCATGGCCGCGGCTTGCTCGGCCGTCTTCTTGCTGTGCCCCACGCCGCGCCCCCACGCCTTGCCTTCGATACTCAGCTCGGACACGAACCGTTTGGCGTGATCCGGGCCGCTTTCCTCGACGAGGTGGTATGCGGGCGTCGCCCGGAACATCCGCTGGGTCAGTTCCTGGAGGCGCGTCTTGTAGTCGCGCTGCCCGGCCACTTCCGCCGACGTCAGGTCCGGCCCGAAGTGCGCCTCCACCAGGAGCCGCGCGGGCTCGTACCCCGCATCGAGATACACGGCACCGAGCACGGCCTCGTAGACGGCGGCCAGGATCGATTCCTTCTCCCGTCCCCCGCTCTTCTCCTCGCCCTTGCCGAGCCGCAGCCAGCGGCCCAGATCGAGCGCCCGCGCACGCTGCGCAAGGCTCTCGGCGTTCACGAGGCCGGCTCGCAACTTCGAGAGATCGCCCTCGCGGGCGGTCGGGAATCGGCGCATCAAGACGTCGGCCATCGCCAGCGCCAGAACCGCGTCACCGAGAAACTCGAGGGTCTCGTTGTTCGGGACTTCCGGGTTGAACGAGCGGTGGGTGACTGCCACCTCCAGGTACTGCGGGCGCTGGAAACGATAGGTCAGCGCCGCCGCCATCGCCTCGTGCAGGTCGCTCATGCCAGCGCCTCGCCGTCGATCACCTGACCCGCCACCCGCAAGCGCACCGGAATCGTCGCCCCCATCCACGCATCCGGTCCGTCGAGCTGCACACGAAGATAGTTCCGCGTGTATCCGCGAAGGCGCCCGGACCGCCGATCGCGCGTCGTCTCCACCAGCACCTCCGCGGCGGCACCATCGAACCGAGCGGCGAACGCGTTCCGCTTACGGTCGCACGCCGCACGCAAGCGGCGGGCTCGTTCCGCGATCGCGGCACGGGGGGGGCGACCGTCGAGCTTCGCCGCGGTGGTGCCTTGCCGCACGGCGAACGGAAACACGTGGCCGTAGGTGATCGGGCTCGCCTCGACGAACGCCAGCGTGCGGGCGAACGCGTCCTCGTCTTCCCCCGGAAACCCGGCGATGAGATCGGTGCCGATCGCCGCATCGGGCAGTAGCTCGCGAATCATCGCGAGCCGCTCGCCGGCGAGTGCGACGTCGTTGCGCCGCCGCATGCGCGCGAGCACCCCATCGTCCGCGGCCTGGAGCGGCACGTGGAGATGCGGGCAGACCCGCGAGGAGCCCGCCATGCGCCGCACCAGTCGCTCGCTGATCTCATGGGGATCGATCGACGACAGGCGAATGCGGTCGAACCGGCCCTGCTCGATGAGCGCATCGAGGAGCCACACCAGATCGAGCGGCGGGTCGAGGTCGTGTCCCCACCCGCCCAGGTGTACCCCCGTCAACACCAGCTCCCGGAAACCGGCGGCGGCCAGGGCTTCGGCCTCCCGGAGGACCGCCCGAGGCGGCAGACTGCGACTCCGCCCACGGGCCATCGGCACGATGCAGAAGGTACAGAACAGATCACACCCTTCCTGCACCTTCAGGAAGGCACGCGTTTGCCCGTCGAAGGAGCGTGCGCCGACCGTCGCGACCTTGGCTTCCTTGCGGCTGTTGCCGACTTCGACCCGGGCGATCGCCGGTCGCGGCGCCGTCGCCGCCTCCACCAGCGCCTCGAGGCGGTTCAGCCCGATGACCCAGTCGATCGCATCAAGTTGCGCCGCCGCCTCGGGCCGCGTCTGAGCCCAGCAGCCGGTCACGATCACCCGTGCCGCCGGATTCGTCCGCCGCGCCCGACGCGCCAACCGGCGACTCTCCGCATCCGCGGCATCGGTGACGGTGCACGAATTGACGATCACGACGTCCGCCGCCGTGTCGTCCGCCACGACGACGCATCCGGCGGCGCGCAGGCGATCAGCGATCGTCGCCGTGTCGTAGGCGTTGACCTTGCACCCGAGTGTGGCGATCGCCACGCGCGTCGGCGTCATGCCAGCGCCTCCGCAATCCATCCCCCGCCCACCACGACGTCTCCGCGGTAGAACACCGCTGCCTGCCCAGGGGTAGGCAGCGGGCCCGGTTCGGCGTACCGGATGGCGGTCCGATCGCCCGACACGGCCTCGAGACGCGCGGCGACCGGCGGATGCCGGTGACGGAGCCGCACCGCCAGCGGCGCGTCGGGCGGGGGCGCCTGCCCCGCCGCCCAGCGGGTGTCGCGGGTCACCAGGCCCGCCGCCGCGAGCCCGCTCGAGTCGCACACCATGACCGTCGCGCTCGCGAAGTCGATTCCCCGCACGTACCGCCGGGGCCCGCCGCCGAGCCCGAGCCCCCGGCGCTGTCCGACCGTGAATCTGTGCACGCCGGCGTGGGTGCCGATCACACGTCCCGCTTCGTCGAGTATCCGCCCCGGACGCAACGCGCCGGGCTCGGCGGCACGCTCCACGAAACCACCCGAGTCGCCATCCGGCACGAAGCAGACCTCCATGCTCTCTGCCTTCTCGGCAACCGCGAGCCCGCGTGCCCGCGCCTCCGCCCGCACGGCCGCCTTGGTCAGCTCGCCAACGGGAAACAGCGTCCGCGCGAGCACCTGCCGGTCCAGGCCGAACAGGAAGTATGTCTGGTCCTTGGCACGGTCGGCCGCGACGGCCAGCGCAAGGCCCCCGGTCATCGGGTCGTCGACGATGCGTGCGTAATGCCCCGTGGCGAGCCGCTCGGCGCCGAGCTCCCGGGCCCGGCGCCACAGCAGGTCGAACTTCACGTGCTCGTTGCACCGGGCGCACGGGTTCGGCGTCCGGCCCGCGAGGTAGTCCGCGACGAACGGCCGGATGACCGCCGCCGCGAACGCGTCGCGGAAGTCGAAGACGTAATGCGGGATGCCGAGCCGGTCCGCCACACGCCGCGCGTCGTGGAAGTCGTCGAGCGAGCAACAGCTCCCGGCCCCGCCCCCGGCGAGCCGCAGCGAGATGCCGATGACGTCGTGGCCGGCGTCCACGCATCGTGCCGCCGCCACCGCGCTGTCCACGCCGCCGCTCATCGCCACGACCACCCTCATGCGGCCGCCTGCCGGACCTGCGCCACGAGGCGCGGCAGCAGATCGACGACGGCGTCGATCTCGGCCACAGTCGTCGCAGGCCCGAGGCTGAGCCGTAGCCCCCCCCGCGCCGCCTCGTCGTCGAGCCCCATCGCGCGGAGGACGTGTGACGGCTCGGGCGACCCAGCCGCGCAGGCCGAGCCGAGCGAGGCGGCGACCCCCGCCAGGTCCAGCAGGACGAGCAGGCTCTCGCCAGCGCACCCGGGAAAGCCGACGTTCAACGTGTTCGGCAGGCGCGGCCCCGTCGCCGGCCCGTACAATGCCGCATCGGGCACGCGTGCGCTCAGGCCGTTCCAGAGGCGATCGCGCAGCTGGGTCATGTACGCCGCCGTCGCGTCGAGATCGCGCACCGCCGCGGCGAGCGCGGCCGCAAAAGCCGCTATCGCTGCCACCGGCTCGGTACCGGCGCGCCGCCCGCGCTCCTGCGGTCCGCCGGTGACGATCGCCCGCAGCGGGGTACCCCCCCGCACCCACAGCGCTCCGACACCTGCTGGTCCGCCGAGCTTGTGGCTCGATACCGACATCAGATCGACTCCCAGGCGCTCGACGTCGACCGGGATGCGTCCGACGGCCTGCGCCGCGTCGGTATGGACCAGGCCGCCTCGGGCGTGCACGTGGGCCGCGATCTCGGACACCGGGGCGACCGTCCCGATCTCGCCGTTTGCAAGCCCCACGCTTGCGAGCGCCGGCCGCGCGTCCTCGCAGGCGGCCGCGACCGCCGCCACGTCGACCCGCCCGGCGCCGTCGACGGACACCACCCGCACCGCCACGCCATCCGCCGCCAGGGCGCGCGCGGGTTCCAGCACCGAGGCATGCTCGACCGCCGTCACGACGATCCCGCCGCCAGCAGGGCCGGCGCGCATCGCGCCCAGCAGGGCCAGATTGTTCGCCTCCGTTGCCCCGCTGGTGAAGACGATCTCCGCCGGCTGCGCCCCGAGGGCGCTGGCGATCGTCCCCCGCGCCTCCTCGAGCACGCCGCGCGCCCGTGCGCCTTCGCGGTGCGCGCTCGACGGATTGGCGGCGCCGGCGTCGAGCACCGCAAGGAACGCCGTCCGCGCCTCGGCCCGTAGCGGCGCCCCGGCGTTGGCGTCGAGTTGGATTCGCACCTCCCGTCGCTCCTCAGGGCGCCGCGGCTCGGCGATGCTTGTGCAGCTTGTAGTCCATGCTGTCCACCAGCGCCTGCCAGCTCGCCTCGATCACGTTGTGCGACACGCCGACCGTGTTCCAGCGCTCGTGCTCGTCGCCCGACTTCGATCAGGACCCGGACGATGGCCTCCGTTCCGACGGCGCTGCCGAGTACCCGCACCTTGTAGTCGTGCAAGCGCACCGTCTGGATCTCCGGATAGAACTTGCCGAGCGCCTTCCGCAGCGCCGAGTCGAGGGCATTCACTGGGCCGTTGCCCTGCGCCGCCGTGTGTTCGATCGCGCCGTCGGGGCCCTCCAGCATGATCGTCGCCTCGGCGATCGGCGCCTCGTCCTCGTGTCGCTTCTCGTCGATCACGCGGAAGCCGATCAAGCGGTAGAAGCGAGGCTGGTCGCCGTCGAGCGCCTTGCGCATCAGCAGCTCGAGGGACGCGTCGGCACCTTCGAAGGCGTAGCCACGGGACTCGAGCTCCTTCAGCTCCCGCAACAGCCGCTGCGGCACGCCGCCAGCGCTCCCCTCGAGCGTCGATGCCGAACTCCGCCGCCTTGGCGAGCAGGTTCGCCCGTCCGGAGAGGTCCGAGACGAGCACGCGCTGCGCGTTCCCCACCAGGCTCGGGATCGACGTGTTCGTAGGTCTCCGAGTTCTTCTGCACGGCCGAGACATGCAGCCCGCCCTTGTGCGCGAAGGCGCTCTGTCCGACGTAGGGCTGCCGCTTCTGCGGCTCCAGGTTCGCCAGCTCGTAGACCAGCCGCGAGAGCCTCCGCGAGCCGTGCCAGTTGTGCCGGGTCGACGCACGACCAGCCCTGTCTTCAACTGCAGGGTGGGGATGAGCGAGACGAGGTTCGCGTTGCCGCAACGCTCCCGCAGCCCGTTCATGGTCCCCTGGACCTGCGCGCACCCCCGCGCGAGTGCCTCGAGGGAGTTCGCGACCGCCAGCTCGGCATCGTTGTGGCAATGGATGCCGAGCGGCGTACCGGGCGCCGCGCCCTGCGCCGCGTCGACCGCCGCCCCCACCTGCGAGGGCAGCGAGCCGCCGCGGGTGTCGCACAGGCAGACGAGTGCCGCGCCCGCCTCGGCCGCAGCCACGACGGCCGCGAGCGCATACTCCGGGTTCCGGAGCCAGCCATCGAAGAAATGCTCGGCGTCGAAGATGACCTCGTCGACCCGCCCACGCAGGAAGGCGATCGAGTCGCGGATGACGTCGAGGTTCTCCTCGAGCGGGATCCGCAGGTCCTCGCGGACGTGAAGATCCCAGGTCTTCCCCACGATGGTCACTACCGGGGTGTCCGCTTCCACGAGCGCCTGCAGCTGCCGATCCTCGGCCGCCCGCACCCCCGCACGGCGGGTCGCGCCGAACGCCGCCACGCGAGCGTGTCGCAGCCGCAGTCCGCGCACGGCCCGGAAGTACTCCGCGTCGCGCGGGTTCGATCCGGGCCACCCACCCTCGACGTAATGGATGCCGAGCTCGTCCAGCGCCGCCGTGATCCGGAGCTTGTCGTCGAGCGTGAAGCTCACGTCCTCCGACTGCGCGCCGTCGCGCAGCGTGGTGTCATACAATTGTACCTGACGCATCACGATGGGCGTGATGAAGGCGTCATGAAGCGCCCGTACGGCCAGCTCCGCGTACTTGGCGTCGACCACGACGGAAATCTTGATCTCCGACGTGGAGATCATCTGGATGTTGATGCCCTCGCGCGCGAGCACCTCGAACATCTTCGCTGCGATGCCGGCATGGGTCCGCATGCCGACGCCGACGATAGACACCTTCGCGACGTCGAGATCGCCCAGCACGTCCCGGGCCCCGATCTCGCGCGCGATCTCCTGCACGAGGCCGAGCGCCGTGTCGTAGTCGTTGCGGGGAACGGTGAACGTCATGTCGGTGGTGCCATCGGCGCTGGCATTCTGGATGATCATGTCGACGACGACGCCGGCCGCGGCGACGGGCCCGAACAGCCGGGCCGCCAGGCCCGGTCGATCGGGCACGCCGCGTACAGTGAGCTTGGCCTCGTTCTGGTCCGACGCCACCCCGGCGACCGACACCTCCTCCATGCTGGGATCCTCCTCGACCACCCAGGTGCCCTCGTTCTCGTTGAACGAGGAACGCACATGGACGGGGACGTGATAACGCTTGGCGAACTCGACGGAGCGGATCTGGAGCACCTTCGCTCCGAGGCTGGCGAGCTCGAGCATCTCGTCGTACGAGATGCGCTCGAGCTTCCGGGCGCGCGGCACCACGCGCGGGTCGCTGGTGTAGACCCCGTCGACGTCGGTGTAGATCTCGCACACGTCCGCGGCAAGCGCGGCCGCGAGCGCCACCGCGCTGGTATCGGAACCGCCACGGCCGAGTGTCGTGATGCTGCCGTTTGGGTCGACTCCCTGGAACCCGGCGACGACGACCACCGCCCCGTCCGCCAGAGTCCGGCGCAGGCGATCCGCGTCGATGCGGACGATCCGGGCGCGGCCGAACGCGCTGTCCGTCTCGATCCGCACCTGGTGCCCTAGGAACGAACGGGCCGGCACCCCCAGCCCGTGGAGCACGAGGGCCGTCAGCGCCGCGGTCACCTGCTCGCCGGTGGACGCCAGAACGTCGCTCTCGCGATCGTCGGGGCGCGGGTGCGCCGCCTTCGCCAGCGCGAGCAGGCGGTTCGTTTCACCCGCCATCGCCGACACCACCACGGCCACTCGATGCCCGGCGGCGCGGGTCCGGGCCACCCGGTCCGCCACTATGCGGATGCGATCGACGTCGGCGACCGACGTCCCGCCAAACTTCTGTACGATCAGTGCCAACGTCCGTCCTCTACCCGGTGCCCCGGCCGCCGCGCCCGGGTGGGGGGCGGAGCGGAGTTTCTCCCGGGTCGGACCGACCGGCTGATTCCCGCCCCCGCGCCTTCGTCACCGACTGCGGGAAGCAGCCGCTCGAACCGCCCAGCCCCGCGCGACACCGCGGAAGCCCTAAAGGATAGCCGGGGGGCGACGGCGGCTCAAGGTGCCGCGGTCGGCGCGGCCAGACCATCGAGTGCGGCGCGCAACCAGGCGGCGTGCCGCGCACCATGCGCCTCGAGCCGGATGACCCGCCGGTTTCCGACGCCGCTCCGCAACGTGACAAGCAAGTACTCCTCGTCCACATCCGGCCGGAGGCGATCGAACCACTCCACCGCCGCCACTCCCGGACCGTACAGCTCCTCCCGCAAGAACGTCGGATCGGCCGGCGCACCGTCGAGCCGGTAGAGGTCGACGTGCTGCAGGGGGAGCCGGCCCCCCCGATACTCCGTGGCGATCACGAACGTGGGGCTGTGGACCGACTCCGGGTCTGCCCCGAGGCCTTCGGCCAAGCCCCGCACCAGACACGTCTTCCCGGCGCCGAGATCCCCGACGAGCCCGAGCAGCTCCCCCCCCCGTGCCGCCCGGCCGAGCCGCGCCCCGACGCGCTCCGTGTCCTCGGGGGCGTCGGTGACCACCTCGCGGGTGTCGCCGTCGCTCACCCTTGCTCCGCGGCACCCTGCACCGCCGCGATGGCGGGTGGCAGTTCGGCAATGACGTCGCCCGCCAGGAGCCCGACCTCCCCGCGCCGCGCCGCCACCGAGTCCGCTGCGGCCCCGTGAACGAACACGCCGAAACTGGCCGCTTCGAACGGCGTGAGCCCCTGGGCCAGGAGCGCGCCGAGGACGCCGGAGAGGACATCGCCCATCCCGCCGCTCCCCATGCCCGGGTTGCCGGTGGGCGAAACGGCCACCGTGCCGTCGGGCGTCGCCACGACCGTGCGTGCACCCTTCAAGACGGCCACCACCCTGTGTTCCGCTGCGCAGCGACGAGCAACGGCGATCCGGTCGGCTTGCACCGCAGCGGTCGTCAGGCCGAGCAGGCGCGCCATCTCGCCGGGATGGGGCGTCACGATCGTGGGATCGCCGCGCGCGTGCAGCAGGTCCGTGCCGGCCACCGCGTTGAGCCCGTCGGCGTCGAGTACCAGCGGCACCGGCACCGACCGCACCAGCCGGGCCACCAGCGCCCGGGCGCTTTCGCTCGTTCCCAGCCCCGGTCCGCACACCACCGCGGTCTTCCCCGCGAGCAACTGCTCGACGCCGCTGCCGTCGCCCGGCCCCGCGGTGCCGTCGGGACCGTCCGGCAACGGTTCGCTCATGATCTCCGGCACACGGCCCTCGAGAGTCGGGAGCAGGGCGCCGCCCGTCGCCAGTGTCGTCAGCCCAGCCCCGGCCCGCGCTGCAGCCTGCGACGCCAGGAGCGCCGCCCCGAGCTTGCCGCGCGAGCCGGCCACCACCAGCACGTGCCCGCACGTGCCCTTGTGAGCCTCCCGCGCGCGCCGCGGCAGCAGCCGCCCCACCGAGGCCGCCTCCAGCAGGCGCATCGTCGGTGGCACCGCGTTCAGCGCGTCGGTCGGGATGCCGATGTCCACCACCTCGAGCGCGCCGCAGAGTTCGGCGCCCGGCTGCAGCACCTGCCCGACCTTCGGGAACGCGAACGTTGCCGTGACCGTCGCCCGCACCGTCGCTCCGAGCGGCCGGCCGGTATCGGACGACAAGCCGGACGGAACGTCGATTGCCAGGACGGGCCGGCCCGCCTGGTTGATGGCCTCGATCACGGCGGCGAAAGTGCCCTCCACCGGGGCGTTGAGGCCGGTTCCCAGCAGGGCGTCCACGATCACGCCCGCGTGTCGGAAGCGCTCCTCGAGCGGTCCCAGCTGCTCCGGCGTCTCGACCGTCGTCACCGCCCCCTCCCAGCGCTCGAGCATCGCAGCCGCGTCGCCCCCTACCCGCTCGCGACGGCCAACCAGCCAGACCTCGGCGCCAACCCGGGCACGCCGGAGGTGCCGTGCCAGGACGAAGCCGTCGCCGCCGTTGTTCCCCGTGCCGCAGCACACGACGACCGGGCCCCGCAGCTGCGGCCAGTGTGCCCGCAACACCCCGGCCGCGCCCGCCCCGGCGCGCTCCATCAGGTCCGCGCCGGGCGTGTGATGCGCGATCGTCCAGCGGTCGAGCGCCCGCATCTCAGCCGCAGAGACGATGATCACCCGCGGCCCGCCTCAGGCGCCAATCGCTGCGCGCGCGGCTTCGAGGATGTCGTCCGCCAGGCGCGCGATCACCGCTTCCCGCTCACCCTCGACCATCACCCGCAGGAGCGGCTCGGTGCCCGAGTACCGGACGAGTACCCGGCCCCGATCGCCCAGCTCCCCCTCGGCGTGTCGGATGGCCTTCGCGACCCCTGGCAGTGTCTTCAGGTCCGCTTTGCTGCGCACGCGCAGATTCACGAGCACCTGCGGAAAACGCTGCATCACGCGGCGCAGCTCGGACAGCGGCCGCCCCGTCTCCGTCATGAGGGCCAGCACCGCCAGGGCCGTAATGAGGCCATCGCCCGTGGTGTTGTGGTCGAGGAAGACGACGTGGCCCGACTGTTCTCCGCCCAAGGTTGAAGCCGCCGCGCAGCATCTCTTCGACGACGTAGCGGTCGCCGACCGGCGTCGTCACGACATTGATGCCGCGGTCCCGCATGGCGACATGCAGGCCGAGGTTGCTCATCACCGTCGCCACCAGGGTGCCCTGCCGAAGCTGGTCACGCTCGCGCAGCTGGGTGGCCAGCAGCGCCATCACCGCATCGCCGTCGACCACCTCTCCCTGCTCGTCGACCAGGATCGCCCGATCGGCGTCGCCGTCCAGCGCGATGCCGACGTGAGCCCCGGTGCTACGCACCAGTGCCTGGAGCTGCTCGGGATGCAGCGCCCCCGCGTCTCGATTGATGTTGTGACCGTCGGGTTCGACGCCACGCGCGATCACCCGTGCCCCCAGCTCCTCGAACACCTCGGGCGCCACCTTGTAGGCCGCGCCGTGGGCGCAATCGAGGGCGACCGTGAGGTCGTCGAGGGTGAGATGGCGCGGAAAGGTGAGCTTGGCGAAGACATTGTAGCGCCCGATTGCGTCGTCGATGCGATACGCCTTGCCGATCTCTTCGCGGGTCGGTCGCAGCGCGTCGATGGAGTCGCCGAGCACCAAGGCTTCGATCTCCGCCTCCACGTCGTCGGGGAGCTTGAAGCCGCTGCGGCTGAACAGCTTGATCCCGTTGTCCTGGAACGGGTTGTGCGACGCCGAGATGACCACCCCGGCGTCGGCCCGGAGCGATCGGGTGAGAAACGCGATGCCCGGGGTCGGCAGCGGTCCCACCAGCAACACGTCGACGCCGGCCGAGCAGATCCCCGATGCCATGGCGGTCTCGAGCATGTACCCGGACAACCGGGTGTCCTTGCCGATCAGGATCTTGTGCCGGTGCGGCCGCCGCTTGCTCACGTGCGCCAAGGCTCGCCCGAGCCGGAGGGCGGTCTCCGAGGTCATGGGTTCGATGTTCGCCGTTCCACGGACACCGTCCGTGCCGAACAGGCGACGGGACTCCGCCATCACTCGCCTCCCCCTTCGCTCGGCTGCACCACGACGACGCGGACGCTCTCTGGGGCGCGCTTCGTGATCTCCAGCGGGGCCGGCAGGTCCACCTGCACGGGCAAGTCGTGTGCACCCGCCTGCAATCCCGCGGCGTCGACGAACACGGCGCCTTCCGGCGGCTTCCACTCCGACAGTGCTAGCTCCGGACCACGGACCGTCAGCGTCACGCCGGACGGCTCGATCCGTGACGCGCGTCCGTTGCGCAACGCGATGGGCACCCGCTCGAAGGTCCGTGACGCCACCTTCTCGGTGAACCGGACGGCAACCTGTACCCGGTCCGGCACCAGCGAGACGAAGTCGCCGGCCGGCTCGAGCAGGATGCTGCGTTCGAAGGCGCTGGAGAGCCCGCTGACGTCCACGCGGCGCGTGCTGACGTCGGTCAGCGACCTGAGCGTGCTGGCAGGCCCCGTCACCTCGACGTGATCCGGCGTGACCGTGATCTGAGCCGTATAGCCGACGGCCGCCGCACCCGCCAGCGGTGCCACGACCGGCAGCCGGCGCTTTGCCAGTCGCTCGAGCTTGACGTGCAGCCGGATGGGCGACATCCGCACGGCCTTGAGACGACGCGGCAGTTCGGGCGCCAGGACGGCGCGATTCAGGTCCACGCTGGTGCGCCCCGCTCCGGCGCGCGACAAATCGACCACGAGGCGTGTCTTGTCCTCGTCCACGCTGTCGAGAATGGTGCGCGGGCCCCGCAGCGTCACCGTGACGCCCTTGGCGGGCGACAGATCCGTCACGATCAGATCCGACGGCACCTTGCGGATCGCGACGGGCAGTTCCACCAACCGCTCGGCGTCGCGCTCCAGCTCGTTGATCGAGTACCAGACGAAGCATGCCAGGACGACGGAGAGCACCTTCAGCCAACTGTCGCGCCGCAGGAGATTCCAGAGCCGGCGGCGCAACGGAACCCCGCGACGCCACCCGCGAACCCAGCGACGCCGGCGCCGGGGCGGCTCGCCGGCCGGCGGCACGGCCTTGTCCGCTGCGGCCCGACGCAGTGTGACGGCGGGGAACTTCATTCCACCAGCAACCGTTGCAGCGTCGTGCGCAGCATCGCACCGTCGACGTCGCGTGTGATCCGGCCTTCCCGGGCCAACGAGATGGTCCCGTCTTCCTCGGACACGACGATCGCCACGGCGTCGGTTTCCTCGGTGAGCCCGATGGCCGCCCGATGCCGCGTGCCCAAGGTCTTCGACACGTTCGGGTTGGCCGTGAGCGGCAGGAAGCATCCCGCCGCCGTGATGCGCCCGTTCTGCACGATGAGCGCGCCGTCGTGGATCGGTGAATCCGGCAGGAAGATGCTGGTCACCAGCTCGCGCGACACGCGCGCATCCAGGCGCGTGCCGACGTCGATGTACTCGTTCAGGCCGACCTCGTGCTGGAGCACGATGAGCGCGCCGACCCGACGGCTCGCCAGGTGAGTGACGGCCTTCACCAGTTCCTCCACCGCCTGGTTCTGCACCGCCCGATCGCGGCCCGAAAACAACGGTCCGGTGCCGACCTGCGTCAACATGCGGCGGATGTCGTTCTGGAAGACGATGAAGAAGAGGACCAGTGACCAGCCGAGCACGTAGTTGAGCAAGACGTTGACGGTGTAGATCTCGAACTGGGCCGACAGGAAGTAGAGGGCGTAGACCATGGCCAGGCCGATCAGCATGGGTACTGCCCGCGTGCCGCGGATCAGATTGATCCCCGAGTAGATGCCGACGGCAATGAGGAAGATGTCGACGCCGTCCTGCCAGCGGAACCCGTACAGGAGATCGTTCATGCGCTCGCCACGGCGGCGGCGATCGCCACCGCGTCGCGCATCGCCGCCACGTCGTGCACCCGAAGCAGTAGCGCCCCACGGGCGACTGCCAGGGCCACGGCGGCCGCCGTGCCGATCAGTCGCTCCGCTGGCGGCGCGCCGCCGCAGAGCGTGCCGATGAATCCCTTCCGGGAGACGCCCACCATGACGGGATAGCCGAGGGCGTTCACCGCGTCGAGATGGGCGAGGAGCGCCAGGTTGTGCGCCAGCGTCTTGCCGAACCCGATGCCCGGATCGACGATGATCGCCCCCCGCTCGATGCCAGCCCGCTGCGCCGCCGCGATCCGGCGCGCGAGGAAGCCCACCACGTCACCCACGACGTCCCGGTACGCCGGGCGATGCTGCATCGTCGCCGGCGCACCACGCATGTGCATGAGAACCATCGGCACGCCCGCCCGTGCGCACAGCCGCAGCATCCCGCGGTCGAACCGCCCGGCCGAGATGTCGTTCACGACGTCTGCGCCGGCATCGAGCGCCGCGGTCGCCACCTCGGCCTTCATGGTGTCGACGGAGAGCGGCACTGGCACCGCGCGCCGGACGGCGGACAGCACCGGCAGCAGGCGCCGCCGCTCCTCGGCCGCCGGCACCGGCCGCGCCCCGGGTCGGGTCGACTCGCCACCGAGATCGAGCATGCCTGCGCCGGCCCGCACCATGGCGACCGCGCGCCGGGCAGCGCGGCCCGGGTCGAGGTGCAGGCCCCCATCGCTGAAGGAGTCCGGGGTGGCGTTCAACACCCCGACGAGCACCGGCCGCGCAAGCGACACCGGACCGGATCGGGTGGCGAGAACCCGCGCTCCGGGCGCGGGCGCGTCAGGCCGAGGCGACGGCGGCGTTCTCGCCGCCGACCTGGCGGACGATCTCATCGATGTCGGAGCCATCGAGTGACTCGCGCTCGAGCAGCGCCTCCGCCATGCGGTGCAGGACCGCCAGGTTCCGGCGGAGCAACATCTTGGCGCGCTCGTACGCTTCGAGGATGATCCGTCGCACCTCGGCGTCGATCTGGACCGCAGTGCTCTCCGAGTAGTCCACCCGCTGCGTGAAATCGCGGCCCAGGAAGATCTCCTCTTCCTTCTTGCCGAAGGTCATGGGACCCAGCTTGTCGCTCATGCCCCACTCGCAGACCATCTTGCGGGCCAGCTCCGTGGCGCGCTCGATGTCGTCGCCCGCCCCGGTGCTGAGCTGCGAGAGAATCAGCTCTTCGGCCGCGCGGCCCCCGAACAGGATGGTCGACCGGGCGAGCACCCACTCCTTGGTGACGCTGTGGCGGTCGTCGATCGGTACCTGCTGGGTCAGGCCGAGCGCCATGCCACGCGGGACGATGGTGACCTTGTGGACGGGGTCGGCCCCCGGCAAGCAGCTTCGCCACGAGCGCGTGCCCAGCCTCATGGTAGGCGGTGCTGCGGCGTTCCTCCAGGCTGACGATCATCGATCGCCGCTCCGGACCCATGAGGACTTTGTCCTTCGCGATCTCGAGCTCGGCCATGCCGACGCGCTCGCGATTCTCCCTGGCGGCCAGGAGCGCGGCCTCGTTGACCAGGTTCTCGAGGTCCGCACCGGCGAACCCGGGCGTCTGGCGGGCCAGCAGCTCGATGTCGACGTCGTCGCTGGTCGGGACGCGGCGCGTGTGGACGCGCAGGATACCCTCGCGCCCCTTGACGTCCGGACGCGGGACCACGACGCGGCGATCGAAGCGGCCGGGTCGGAGCAGTGCGGGGTCCAAGACGTCGGGCCGATTGGTGGCCGCGACGAGGATCACGCCCTCGTTGGTCTCGAATCCGTCCATCTCCACCAGAAGCTGGTTCAGCGTCTGCTCACGCTCGTCGTGCCCGCCACCGAGGCCGGCGCCCCGGTGGCGTCCGACCGCGTCGATCTCGTCGATGAAGATGATGCAGGGCGCGTTCTTCTTGCCCTGCACGAAGAGATCGCGGACGCGCGACGCGCCAACGCCGACGAACATCTCCACGAAGTCGGAGCCGGAGATGGAGAAGAACGGCACTCCGGCTTCCCCGGCGACGCCGCGCGCGAGCAGCGTCTTGCCCGTGCCGGGCGGTCCGACCAGCAGGACGCCCTTCGGGATGCGGCCGCCCAGCTTCGTGAACTTCTTCGGGTCCTTCAGGAAGGCGATGATCTCTTCGAGTTCATCCTTGGCTTCATCCACGCCGGCGACGTCGGCGAACGTGACCTTGTGCTGGTTCTCCGACAGAAGCTTGGCGCGGCTCTTTCCGAACGACATGGCCTTCCCGCCACCAACCTGCATCTGCCGCATGAAGAACACCCAGACGCCGATGAGCAGGAGGAACGGCGCCCAGTAGGTGAATGCCGTGTAGTAGAAGGGCTCGGCGTCGGGCGGCTTCGCCTCGATCTCGACGCCCTTGTCGCGCAGCGTCCGAACCAGCTCGGGATCCTGCGGGGCGAAGGTCTTGAACCCCGCGCCGGCCTCTCCGCGCTCCGCCTTGTAGCGTCCGCGGATGTTCTGGTCCTGGATGACGACCTCCCCGACACGCCCCTCCTCGACCGCCTGCATGAAGCGGCTGAAGGTGATCTCCGGTGTGCGGGGCTGCTGATTGGTGTTCGTGACGACATAGACGACGCCGCACATCACGAGCAGCACCAGCCAGAGTCCAACGTTCCGCGACAAAGGGTTCAAATACACCTCGAAAAGTTTGCGGAATCTCGTACCATGCTGACTCTGCGCGGGCAATGCACGACGGTTCAGCCGGTCCGGGTGGCCGCCTCGAAGCGACCTCGCACGACTTGCCGCGTCGCCGGGCCGACCCGCGCCACCGCCGCCCGCGCCACCCCCGGCACCCACGCGATGACTCCGGCCAGCTCGAAGAGCGGGAGGTGGTCGCGGGTGAGGCGCGGCACCTTGGCATCGACCAGCACGTCCTGCAGCTTCCGCGTGCCAATCCCCGGAAGTTGCACACGGTCGCCCGGCCGCCGCGAGCGCAGCACTGCCCCGGCCACCAAGGCGTCGGCATCGAAGACCGCCTCCCAGGCGTCCGCCGGGAGGCGGCGTCCGGCGCTCGCCGCCTCGGGCGCCGACAAGGTGACGCGCCACCGACCCATCTCGTCCTCGACCGACCCGCCCGGCATGATCGGTCGCCGGAAGGCCGACCGGGCCGGCACCGGGTCGCGTTCGCGCGCCAGGTGCCCCCCCGTGCGAACGACCCGCCAGCCGCCCGGGAGCCCCACGCTCCCTCGTCGGCCGGGGGCCGCGAGCGCCAGGACGCGGTCGACATGGCCGGCGTACACGCCGCGGCGCACGCCCGCTTCCAACCACGCGCGGATGACCCGGCGCCCGAGCGCCGGGGGCTCCAGCGCGACCGCGACATCGAGGGCGCCGTCGCGCTCGAGCGCCACCCGGCGCGCGCGCGCGAGGGCGCGCAACAGGTCGTCCTCGTCGCGCAGCCGTCCCGCGAGCCCTCCCAGCGCCCGCACGAGGCGGGGATTGAACTCGGCCGCGAGAAGCGGCACGACCAGCCGTCGCACGCGATTGCGGACGTGGCGCAAGTCGGCGTTCGACCGGTCGACGGCCCCCCCCGTGTCGCACTCGGCAAGATAGCGACGCACGTCGGCCCGCGTCGCGTCGAGCAGCGGACGCACGAAGCGGCCTCGCCGCCGGCGCATGCCCGCCAGTCCCCCCCGTCCAGCCCCTCGCAACAATCGCAGCAGCACCGTCTCCGCCTGATCGTCGGCGGTGTGGCCGAGCACGACGTGCGAGGCTTCCGCACGCACCGCCAGCGTCGCGAGGGCGCGCAGCCGCCCGCGCCGGGCGCGTGCCTCGAGGCCCGAACCCGCCACGAGCGCGAGCCGCTGGACCACGCATGGCACGCCCAGCGCCCGCGCCAGCGCCTCGACCAGCGCCCGGTCGGCGCCCGCCGCCGCGCCGCGCAAGCCGTGGTCCACGTGCCCGGCCGTCAGCCGCCAGCCCGCCGTCGGCGCGAGCGCGGCAAGGCCCAGGAGCAGCGCCGTCGAATCGGGCCCGCCGGACACCGCCACCAACAGGTGCGCCCCGGCGCCGATCGGCGGTGCCCCCGCCATGGCGTCCGCGAGCAGGCGGAGCAGCGGCGAGCCCCGCCCGCTCACGATCGCCCGCGGGCGAGCGCCCGGGCACGTGTCCGCGCGTCTCCCAAGACGGCTCCGAGCGCCTCGACGCACTCGGCCGGCAGCGCCGCGCGCCGCCGCGCCAAGACCTGCGACGCGCGTCGGAGCGTCGCCGCCGCGCGCCGCACCAGCATGCGCTGCCGCCGCACCGGCGTCGGCGGGCGGCTACGCGCGATCAACTTCTGGGCCCGCGCGAAGCGGCGCTCGACCCCACGTGGCAGCGTCACGCCGGGACAGTCGGGGAGCCCACGCTCCAGCACGCAGGCGATCGACCCGACGCCGCCGAGCGGTGTGAAGCGACAACCGGTCGCGGCGTCGCACGAATCGCCCGTGCACGTGTCGCCGTCGGAACAGACGAGCGACGTCGCCGCCGCGCACGTCCCGCCCCGGCAACGCTCGTCTCCGTTGCACACGTTGCCATCCGGGCACGGCGAGCCATCCGGCAGGGACACCCCGGCCACACATGTCCCGCTCGCGGGCTCGCAGCGTTCGAGGCCATTGCATGGATCGCCGTCGTCACACGGGGCGGGGCTGGGAACGCACCGGCCGCGCAGGCACTGATCGATCGTGCAGGCGTCGCCGTCGTCGCACGCGCCGTCGTCGAAGCACTCGGGCCGCGCCGTGGCCTGGACGGCGGCCAGCGCGTCGACGCGTCCAGCACCGGCGCCGAAATCGAACCCTGGCGGGCCGACGTCGACGGCGGTGGCCATCAGCGTGGCGCGGATATCGGCCGGCGACAGGAACGGGTTCCGCTCCAGGAGCAGCGCCGCGATCGCCGCCGTGTGCGGCGCTGCGGCCGAGGTGCCGAAGAACGCCTGGAAGCCGGGCACGGCCGTGGCGACGCCGTCGAACGCCGCGACGTTCGGCTTCGCACGCGTCTCGCGCTGCGGGAACGCCAGCTCCACCGGCCCCCGCGAGCTGAAGCGCTCAACCGTGTCCCGCCCCGGGTCGTCGACGTCGATGGCCGCGACCGTCATGGCTTCGCCGACCGCCGCATGGCCGAAAATACTCGAATCGGGCGTGACGTGCTCCATGCCCCTGACGTCGCTCACGCAGAACAGTTCCAGCGTGCGGGCCACGCCCTGCCTCCGCTCGATCGCCACGCCGACGGCATCCGCACCGCCGCTCACCACCTCGATCGGGTCACCCCGACCGCGCTGCCGTGTCCGGCTGGCGTCGACCTCTCGCATGTTCCGGTCGAGGAGGACCAGGTCGTAGTCGTCGCCCGCGGCGCCGAAGGGGTTGTCCCACTGGAGCACGCAGAGCACCGTCCCGCCCGTCGAGACGTCGATGCCGTTTACGTTGTCGACGCCGGCGCCCTGGCCGAAATCATGGAAGCGCGAGGCCTTCGAGGTCCGGAACACGCCCTGGTAGTGGAGCTGCGCGGAGTTGCCTGCGGCGGTGTGGAACGACACCCCCGCCGCGACCGCCTGGCGCACGGCCGCCGCGATCACGCCCTCCTCGAAGTAGGGTTCGCCGAAGAAGCCCAGGTCGTCGACGATGACCTGGGCACCGGCGGCTTGCAGGCACTCGACCGCGTCCACGAAAGCGAGCGCGCTGTCGATGCCGCTCGCGAACAGGAGTTCGGCCCCTGGCGCCAGATCGTGAATGATTTCGAGCATGGCGCGTCCCTCGGCGCCGTCGCCCGGACTGCACCCCGCCGGCACGCGCACGGCGGGCAACTCCCCGGCGTTCTGCGACACGCCGAGACCGTCGATGCCATCGGAAATCACTCCGACGCGCACCCCGCGGCCCTCGACGCCCTCGAGGACGCGTACGAGATCGGCGCGAGACGCGGCGTCGCCACCCGTGACGACGCGACCCGTCCGGGTCCGGCCCCGTTCGACCGGATGCACCGTCTGCACGACGTCGAGCAGGGCCAGGGCGGACACCGCTTCGGCGGGCGCCCAGCCCTCGACGAGCCGGTGACCGGTGTGGGCGCGCTCGATGGCGAGCCCGGCGCGATGCAGCTCCGCGCGCACGGCGTCGTCCAGGCGATCGACCCGGACGGCGACGCGCACCCACCCTGCGCGCTGCCAAGAAGTCCGCCCCCCTCGGGCTCCAGGCCGTCGCAAGCGGCTCTCGAGCTTCTCGTCATCGCCGGCGATCACGCCCGCGTCCGTCTCGGCACGACCGGCCGCGTGCGGGCCCTCCGCCAGCACCTCGGCGTCACGAGGTGGGCCGGCGAACGCGGCGGCGACGCGTAGCGGGGTCACGAGCGCGAGGGCGATGAGGAGGCGAGGGGCATGCATCGGGCAATCCGGCGCACTGTACCTGAAAAAGCGCCCGTTGACCCACCCCGCTCCGCCAGGCGAGCCTTGGTCCCATGGAAACCCTCCGAATCGAAGTGGCCGAGGGCGTTTGCTCGATCGTTCTCAGTCGGCCGCGCGAGTACAACACCATCACACCGACCCTGCGCGACGAGCTGGCCGCCGCGATCGATCAGGCCGACGCCGATCCCGCCGCGCGCGTCATCCTGCTGCGCGCCGAGGGACCGGCCTTCTGCGCCGGCTACGGCCTCGACTGGTCCACGCAGGCTCAGGCCGCCGAGACGGCACCGGACACGGGGGGGAGCGAGTCGGCCCCTGGGGCGACGCGCGTCTGGGATTCCGTCGCCGACTGGCGGTTCATGCGGCGATTCGTCGACGTCTATATGAAGCTCTGGTACGCCCAGAAGCCCACGATCGCCGCCGTCCAGGGGTGGTGCATCGGCGGCGGCACCGACATGGTCCTCTGCACCGACCTGATCGTCGCCGGCGACGGTGCGCGCTTCGGCTACCCGCCAGCACGGGTCTGGGGCACGCCGACCACGGCCATGTGGGTGTACCGCATGGGCCTGGAGCGCGCGAAGCGATACCTGCTCACCGGCGACGAGATCCCGGCTCGTCGCGCGGCCGAGATCGGGCTCATCCTGGAAGCCGTTCCGGACGACCAGCTGCTCCCCCACGCATTCGCCCTGGCCCGTCGCATGGCATGCCTGCCGCTCAATCAGCTCATCATGCTGAAGCTCTTGTGCAACCAGACCGCCGAGCATCTCGGCCTGGCGCAGACGCGATTGCTCGGCACCATGTTCGACGGCATCGCCCGCCACACTCAGGAGGGCCTCGACTTCGTCAGCCGCTCCCAAGAGGTGGGGTTCCGCCAGGCGGTCCGCGAGCGCGACGATCCGTTCGGCGACTACGGCAGCCGCCGTCGCGAGTGACGGCGCGCCGCGCGAATCGTCCTTGACAGCCGCCGCCGTCGTTGTGGTAGCCCCCTCGTCGTCCGGCGTCTGCACAAGGGGGGCACGAAAAGTGATCGCACGCTACGGCTTTCGGGGAACGCTGCGCCCCCTTCTGGCAGCACGCCGCACCGGCATCGCGCTGGCGACGGTCTTCTGTCTCACGGCGACGCCGGCGGTCTGGGCGGCATGCGGCGACGGCGTGCTCGACGCCGGGGAGACCTGCGACGACGCGAACACCCTGGCCAACGATTGCTGCTCGCCCACGTGCCGGATCGAGCCGGCAGGCACCGTCTGCCGTCCGGCGGCTGGCGCGTGCGACCGCCCGGAAGCATGCACCGGTGCGAGCCCGACTTGCCCCGTCGACGTCGTATCCGCAACCGGCACGGTCTGCCGCGCCGCGGCCGGCGCTTGCGACATCGCCGAAGTCTGCTCGGGCGCATCCGTCGCTTGCCCGCCCGATCTCGTGAAGTCCGCGGGGACGACATGTCGCGCCGCCACCGGCACGTGCGACCTGGCCGAAGTCTGCACCGGCTTCGCCGCCGCCTGCCCGGCTGACGCCGTTCGCCCGAGCGGCACCACCTGTCGCGCCTCGGCCGGCCCCTGCGACGTCGTGGAGACGTGCACGGGTGCCAGCGGCGCCTGCCCGGCCGACGTCGTGCAGCCCGCCACGGTCGTGTGTCGCGGGTCCGCTGGCGCGTGTGACTTGGCCGAAACCTGCACGGGCGCCAGCGCCGTCTGTCCCCCGGACCTGCGCAGCACGGCGCTCTGCCGGCCGGCCGCCGGCTCGTGCGATGCGCCCGAGTTCTGCAATGGCGCCGGTGTCGACTGCCCTGCGGACCTGGTTCAACCAGCCGGCGCCACCTGCCGCGCGGCGGTCGCCGTGTGCGACCTGGTTGAGAGCTGCGATGGCGCCAGCACCGTCTGTCCCCCCGACGCCTTCCGGCCCGCAAGCGTCACGTGTCGGGGGGCGGCTGGCGCCTGCGACGTCGCCGAGACCTGCACGGGCACGAGCGCCACGTGTCCAACCGACGGCTTCCTGCCCAACACGACCGTCTGTCGCGCCGCCGCTGGCGTCTGCGACGTGGCGGAACTCTGCACCGGTTCCGGTGCGCTGTGCCCGGCGGACGCCAAGAGTACGGCCGTCTGCCGGCCGGCCGTCGACGCCTGCGACGCCGCCGAATCCTGCAACGGCACGACCGATGGCTGCCCAACCGACGCGCTGGCCTCCGCAGGGACCGTCTGCCGCCCCGCCGCAGGGCCCTGCGATGCCGTCGAATCCTGCACCGGCGCGAGCGCCGCCTGTCCGACCGATGGCCTCCGCCCCGCCGGATCGGTGTGCCGTGGCGCCCTCGGCACGTGTGACGTCACCGAGACGTGCGGCGGATCGTCCGTCAGCTGCCCGGCAGACGCATTCCGGCCCGCCGGCACACCCTGCCGTGCGAGCGCCGGCGTCTGCGACCTTGCCGAGACATGCACCGGCGCCGGGCCGACCTGCCCGGCCGATGCCTTCATGCCCGCGTCCACGACCTGTCGGAGCGCCGCCGGTGCCTGCGATATCGCCGAAACCTGCTCGGGCGCGGGCGCAGCCTGCCCGGCCGACGCGAAGAGCAGCGCCCAATGTCGCGGCGCGGCCGATGCCTGCGACGCCGCCGAGCGCTGTGACGGCGTGAGCGACACCTGCCCGCCCGATGCGCTCTTGCCCGCTGGCGCCACCTGTCGCGCCGCAGCGGGGCCGTGCGACGTCGCCGAGAGCTGCACCGGGGCGGCGGCGAGCTGCCCGGCGGACGGCTGGCAGGTCGCCGGCACGGTCTGTCGGGTCGCGGCCGGCGTCTGCGATGTCGCGGAGTACTGCACGGGGACCGCCGCGACCTGCCCCAGCGATGGGTTCGCTGCGGCCGGTGCGTCGTGCCGCGCCGCGGCCGGCATCTGCGATCTGCCCGAAACCTGCACCGGTGCGGCCCCGACCTGCCCCGCCGACGCCAAGAGCACTGCGGAATGCCGCGCTGCCGCGGACGCCTGCGACCAGGCCGAGGCGTGCGACGGCGTCGCCGACACCTGCCCAGGCGACACGCTCGCCGCCGCAGGCACCGTCTGCCGGCCATCGACGAACCCGTGCGATGCGCCCGAGATCTGCACCGGGGGAAGCGCGACGTGTCCACCGGATCCGCCCTTCACGGACACCGACAGCGACACCGTCGCCGACGCCTGCGACCCCTGCACCAACGTCGCGCCGACGACGGCGGACCGGCCCAAGCTGACCATGAGCCGGCTGCTGGCCCCGTCGGGCGACGACCGGGTGAAGTTCAAGGGCGTGCTCACCGGGGTGCCGGTTGCCCCCGCCGTGGATCCGGTCGTTAACGGCGTCCGGTTCGTCGTCACCGACAATGCCGCGACCACCTTGTTGGATGCCACGGTGCCGGGCGGTCCCGGGTGGCGCGACAACGGCAAGGGAGTCTGGCTCTATCGGGACAAGACGGGATCGGCAGCCGGTATCTCGAAGATCGCGCTCAAGAGCCGCGCCCCCGGGGAGTTCAAGTTCGTCGTCATCGGCCGCGAAGGGGCGTACCAGCGTCCCTTCGGCAGCGTCCTGACGGCGACGCTGGTTCTCGACGCCCCTGGCTCCCCGGCAGGCCAATGTGGCGAGGTCCGGTTCGTCGATACGGCAGGGCTCGGCTGCCGTCTGTTCGGTGCGGGCTCGAAGCTGGTGTGCCGGTGAGGCGTCAGCCCGCCTGACAGACGAGCGGCAGCTCGCGGCCGAGGTCGTGGCGCATGACGTCGACCAGGAGCGCCAGCAGATCGGAGCGGACGGCGCGCAGCGCGGGATCGTTCCAGCGGTTCACGACTTCCCCGGGATCTTCTTGCAGATCGTAGAGCTCGCCGCGCTCCGAGACGATCTCATCGCGCGTCAGCCGCCAGCGCCGTGTCGTGAGGGTCCGGAACGCGAAGCACCCGCGCAGCATGTCGTCTTCCGTGAGGACCCACTCCCGCGGGTCCCGCAGCAGTGCCCGCCCCTCCGCTTGCGGTGGAACGGGCAATCCGCAGGCCGCGAGCGCCGTCGGCATCAGGTCGATGGTGCCAACCGGATCGTCGATGACGCCGCCCGCGGGGACCCCCGGCCCGCGCACGATCAGCGGCACCCGCAGCAGCGCCTCATAGTGGATGGGAGCCTTCAGCATCATCCCATGGTCGCCCATGAAGTCGCCGTGGTCGCCCGTGAAGATGACGAGTGTGTCATCGGCGAGACCCGCGGCGGCGAGCGCGTCGAGGAGCCGACCGATATGATGGTCCAGCTGTGCGATCATGCCGTAGTAGTGAGCAAGGATCGTGCAGCGCTCTCGGTCCGTGAACAGTGACCACCCCGGGTTCACCCACTCCCACTCGGTCCCCCGGAATCCGGCGCTCCAGACGCGATGGAAGTCGGGTTTGCCGTCGAGGTCGCCGGGATGGACCCGCGGCAGCACCGCCAGCATGTCGGCGGGGTCGTAGCGGTCGCACCAGGGCCGCGGCGGGTCGAACGGATGGTGGGGGTCCGGCAAGCTCACCCAGGCGAAAAACGGTGGGCGGACACGCCCCAGCCAGTCAATGGCGCGGTCCGCGATCCACGCCGTGGGGTGATCCTCCTCCGGCAGCTGGTTCTTCCAGCATTGCGTGGCGTCCCATGAGCGCCCCGCAGCCTCCGGCTGCATCAGCCGCAGGCGCTCGAGTCCGCGGTCGCGACCGTCGCGAAAGAGGTGACGGGCATAGTGCAGTCCCATGGGCGGCGGCCCGAACCCCCAATTCCAGCGCCCGGTCTGGGGCGCGAGCCGGATGTTGTGGACGTCGGTCACCAATTCGACGTGCTGGAAGCCGAAGTACGGCCCGCACCAGTCCGGGGCCACCGAGGCGGAGTCGGGTACCGACTCGATCCGGCCGGTGGGAAAGTCCGGGAAGTACGAGGCGAAATGCGCCTTGCCGAACAGGGCGGTGGCGAAGCCCGCCAGACCGAAGCGCGTCGCCAACGAGTCGGCGACCGCGTCGTCCGGGAGGTCGATGCCGTTCCGGATGACGCCATGCGTGCTCGGGTGCTGCCCGGTGAGCATGGTCGCGCGGGCCGGCTGGCAAAACGGGTTCTGCGTCCGGCACTGCGCGAAGCGCGTCCCCGCCGCGGCCAAGGCGTCGAGCCGCGGCGTGGCGCCCAGCGGGTCGCCGTAGGCGCCGATCGTCGTCGCCTTGTGCTGGTCGGTTGTCACCAGGAGGACGTTCATCGTGAGTGTCGCCGCGTCCGAACGCTAGAGCATCCCTGAATCGAACACAAAGCCCCACACCGCCCGGGCTCGACCGGACGGCCGATCCGCGCTACGGGAGCGGCGGGAGGATCAGGCAGATGGCCATTCGTTTCGACGGCAAGGTTGCGATCGTCACCGGGGCAGGAGGCGGACTCGGCCGCGCCCACGCGCTCGAACTGGCCCGCCGCGGCGCCAAGGTGGTCGTGAACGACCTCGGGGGCGCCGTCGACGGCAGCGGCGGCTCCAGCGAGGCGGCCAGACAGGTCGTCGACGAGATCAAGGCCCTCGGTGGCGAGGCGATCGCCAACGGCGGCTCGGTGAGCGACCGCGCGGGCGCCAAGAGCATCGTCAAGGACACGCTGGACGCCTTCGGCACCGTGGACATCCTGATCAACAACGCGGGCATCCTGCGCGACAAGTCCTTCGTGAAGATGTCGCTCGACGACTTCGAGCTGGTGGTCAAGGTGCACCTCCTCGGCAGCGTCTACTGCACGCAGGCCGTGTGGCCGATCATGGCCGACAAGGGGGCCGGGCGCATCGTCATGACGACGTCGTCGAGCGGCCTCTACGGCAACTTCGGGCAGTCGAACTACGGCGCGGCGAAGATGGCGCTGGTCGGACTGATGAACACCCTCAAGCTGGAGGGCGAGCGCAAGGGGATCCGGGTGAACACCATCGCCCCGGTGGCCGCCACCCGCATGACCGCCGACCTCGGGATGCCCGAGGAGGTGTTCCAGGCCCTCAAGCCGGAGCTGGTGACCCCCGCGGTCCTCTTCCTGTGCAGCGACGACGCCCCCACCGGGACGATCATCGAAGCGGGGGCCGGCTACTTCGCGAAGGTGCAGGTGATGGAAGGCCGAGGCGTCCACCTGGGTCCGAACGCCACCGTCGACGACGTGGCCAGCGCCTTCGATCGCGTGGCCGACATGAGCGAGGCCGTGGCGTTCTCCCAGGGCGCCGAGGTGACGCAGCGCATATTCGCCTCGCGACCGCGCTGAGCCCCGACGGCGCCGTTGCATCGCGGCATTCCCCCGTACGCTGGCCGCGTACGGGGGTGCCGCGTGGCGACCGCCTTAACACCCGCTGAACCGCACGGGCATGTGTTTGACGCCGCTCAAGAAGTCCGAGCGGAGTCGCTCGACCGGCCCGTCGAGTTCGATATCGGGTAGGCGGCGCAGCAGTTCCTCGAACATGATCCGGATCTCGAGTCGGGCGAGGTGCGAGCCCAGGCAAAAGTGCGGCCCGATGCCGAAGGCGAGGTGGTCGTTCGGCTGGCGGCCCACGTCGAAGCGATGCGCGGCCGGGAACTTGGCCTCGTCCCGGTTCGCCGATACGTACCAGATGACGACGCGATCGCCTTCGCGCACCTGCTGCCCGCCCAGTTCGACGTCGCGCTGCGCCGTGCGCCGAAACGCCATGACCGGCGACACCCACCGGAGCAATTCCTCGACGGCCGTGGCGATCAGCGACGGATCGGCAAGGAGCCGTTGCCGCTGCTCGGGGTGCTCGATCAGCGCCAGCATGCCGCCGGAGATCAGGTTCCGCGTGGTTTCGTTGCCGGCCACGGCCAGTAGCATCACGAACGAGTCGTACTCGGACTCGCTGAGACGCTCCCCGTCGACCTCCGCTTCGAGGAGGAGACTGCTCAAATCCTCGCGCGGCCGGCGCCGGCGGTCGGCCGCCAACTCGTTCGCGTAGGCGAACAGCTGCATCATCGCCATCTGCCCCACTTCGGGCGCGGTGGCGTACTCGGGATCGTCCGAGCCGACCATCGTGTTGCTCCATTCGAAGAACTGGTGGCGATCCTCCTGCGGGACGCCGAGCATCTCGACGATGACCTGCAGCGGCAGCTCCGCAGCGACATCGGTGACGAAGTCGCAGCGCCCGCGGCCGGCGACGTCGTCGACGATGGCCCGTGCCAGCGCTCGGATGTGGGTCTCGGCGCGGTTCAGCACCTTCGGCGAGAAGCCCAGGTTCACGAGCCGGCGGTACTTGGTGTGTCGCGGCGGGTCCATGTTGAGCATGATCTCGCGCTGCGGGATCAGCTCCTCCTCCGTGAACGGGCGGATGAGCGCGCTGCCGCGGGCCGACGAGAACGTCTTCGGATCGAGCGACACGCGCCAGACGTCGTCGTAGCGCGTCACCGCCCAGAAGCCCCCCCGTGGACGCTGTCCGGATGCCAGGCGACCGGCGCCGTCTCGCGCAGGCGGCGGAACGTTTCGTGGGGCACTCCGTGGGCGAAGGTGTCCGGCGACGAGAGGTCGTCCCCGAACGGACCGGGCGGCGGGGCGGCAAGCATGGGCTCGCGTACCCAAACGACCGTTTGCCGTCAAGGCGAGTGGCGGCTGGCGCCGGGCGGCGAGTTCGCTACCATGGGACGTGGTGGTGGGAGCTGTGGGGTCGCGGGAGAGGGCCTGGCGGTTGGCCCTCGGGGCGCTGATGGCGATGGTGGTGTTCGCCGGTTGTGCGGCGAAGCGACGCGGGGGATCGCTCGAGAGCGAATTGCGGGCCCGCCGGCTCATGGTGCCGGTCGCCGGTGTCACGCCTGCCGACGTGAAGGACACGTTCGCGGCGCCGCGCGACGGTGGGCGCCGCCGGCACAACGCCGTCGACATCATGGCGCCGCACGGCACGCCCGTCCTGGCGGCGGACGACGGCGTCGTCGTGGCGGTCCACACGAACCGGCTGGGCGGCAAAGTCCTCTACACCACGGATCCAGGTCGGCGCTTCGTCTATTTCTACGCCCATCTCAGTGGCTACCACCCGCGGGCCGTCCCCGGCCGCGCCGTGCGGCGCGGCGACGTCATCGGGTACGTGGGGTCCACCGGCAACGCGAAGGCGCGGGCTCCCCATCTGCACTTCCAGGTCCGCGTGTACCCGGCGAACCGGAGTCTCGGGGTCGGCACGCCGGTCAATCCCGCGAGGACCTTCACCGTCGCGGGGCGCGCCGTCCAGCGCTGACGTCATGCCGTGCGGTGGAGGCGAAACTCTCCGCGCGCCACGATCACCGCGCCGCCCCCCACCTCGATCCGCGGTGTCCCGCCCGCCTCGGTGATTCGCGCGTGGAGCACCGATGGGCGCCCGATCTCCGCGCCCTGCTCGATGCGGATGGCGTCGCCGACAGCGAGGCGACCGTGACGGACCAAGTGAAGCGCCAGCGGACCGGCGGCGGACCCGGTCGCCGCGTCCTCCGCCACCCCGCTGGCCGGCGCGAACATGCGGGTCTTCCACGCGTGCGCCGCGCCCGCGAACACGTTCACGCCGCCCGCCATCAGCATGGCCAGCCGCGCCGAGTCCGGCCGTACGGCAGCCACCGCCTGCGGCGACGCGAGGTGGACATACACGTGCGCGACGCCGTTGTCGTAGCGCTCGATCGGCGACTCCGACCGTTCGACCCCGAGGGCGGCGAGCAACTCGCCCTGCGCCTCGAATGCCCCGACCCGCGGCACGGGCTGCGTCATCCACCCGAAGACCACATGCGCCCCCTCGCGCTCGAGCCGCACCGGCACGAGTCCGCCCGCCGTCTCGATCACCACCTCGCGCAGCTGCGTCGCCTCGCCGACCACGAAGGCGGTGCCGAGCGTCGGGTGCCCGGCGAACGGCAACTCGTGGCGCGGGGTGAAGATGCGGATGCGGGCGTGCCCGCCTGCGGTGGCCGGCAGCACGAACACGCTTTCGGAGAATCCGATCTCGCATGCCAGTGCCTGCAGCAACCCGTCGTCGAGGCCACGCGCGTCCGTAAAGACTGCGAGCTGGTTCCCGGCAAGCGGCCGGTCCGTGAAGACGTCGCACAGGACGAACCGCAGGGGACGCAGAACCGGCATTGCTCTCGCTGTGCCAGGCCCTACCATGGGGCGGCGCGCAGCGACAACGCGCAGGCACGCGACGGGGTGCCGGGCCGCCAGGGCAACCTGCCGCGGCGTGTGCTACACGGGCCCGGCTCGCCGTGTCCGTGCACGCCGCCTCGCTGCGCCGGGCGCTCCCCGCCTGGCTCCTGTCGAACGTCGCCCTCTCGCTGGCGATCGGGCTCGGGTACGTCACGAGCGGCGCCGGACCCGGCTGGACGGCGCAGTCCTATGCCGTCCTGGCGCTGGGGGCCGCGTTCCTCGCGCTAGCCTCCGCCGGCGGGGCGGCGGTCGCCGCGCTCACGTTTCTTCCCGCGGGCTGGGTCCTCGCGCTCGCGACCGGGGCAGCAGGGGCGGCCACCTGGCTCGCGTTCCTCTGGGTGGATCGCGCCGCCTTCGCCCTCTATCGCTTCCACGTCGGCGGCCTCGCCTGGAGCACGCTCCGGATGCCGGGGGCGCTCGGCGAACTCGGCGTCTGGCCCGCGGCGCCCGGCTGGTTCATCGCCGCGACGGCAGCCGTGGCCGTCTTGCAGGCGGTGATGCTGTGGTGGCTCGCCCGCTGCGTGCGGCGCCGCCACGAAACCGGTCGATCGTTCTCACCCGGCTGGACCGCACTGCTCGCGGCGACGGCCGTGGCGCTGGCCGCCGAACGGCTCTCCTTCACCGCCGCCGCGCACACCGGGCGGCGCGAGGTCGTGCGGGCCATGCAGGTCGTTCCCTTCTATCCGGTCCTGGTCGGAGTCGACCTGGCGCGGCGCTGGTCACCCACGGCGGGCACCCCGACCGCTCCGCCGCCCCCCGTCGAGTTCGCGGCGGACGCGCCGCGCTGGAACGTCCTCTGGGTGGTTCTCGACAGCTGGCGCGGGGACGCCATGACGCCCGCGCTCACCCCCGTGGCCGAGGCGCTGGGACGGCGGTCAACGGTGTACCGGGCGCACACCAGCGGCGGCGACGCGACACGCTACGGGCTGGTGAGCATGCTCTACGGGCTGCCCGCGTCATCCTGGTCGCGCCTGCAACTCGAGCGCCGCACGCCGCCGCTGCTGGCGACGCTCGCGGCTCGCGGCTGGCGGCTCGGACTCTTCACCTCGGTCGACATGCCCGACATCCTCGCGGGCGTCTTCGGGGACGTTCCGCCCGCGACCCGCGTGGTGGCGCCGCCCGCCCGCCTCGGGCTGAAGGACCGCGCCACCATCCGCGCGCTCGAGCGCTTTCTCGACGCACCGGCCGACGGCCGGCCGTTCTTCGCCTTCGTCCATCTGCTGTCCACGCATTTCGGCTACGACCCGGCCTGCCGCCTGCCACACCCGGTGCGGGGCCGCCGCGCGCGCTACGAGCGCGCCGTCCGCTGCGCCGACCGCCTGGTGGCTCGCGCGCTCCGCCGCGTATCGCTCGCCGACACCATCGTCATCCTCACGGCGGACCACGGCGAGGCGTTCGGCGAAGACGGCGTGTTCGGGCATGCTGCGGGGTTCACGATGCCGCAGCTGCACGTCCCGCTGGCGCTTCACGTCCCGGGCCGCGATCCCGGCGTCGTGACGCACGCGACCACCCACCACGACCTGCCCGCGACCGTGCTCGCCGCGCTGGGCGCCCGCCTGCCCTCGCCCGCCGCCGGCATCGGGCGTCCCCTCTTCGACGGCGGGCCCGCGGCGATGGTGTTCGCGTGCAATTTGAACGAGTGCGCCATCCACGACGCCGCGGGGTCCGTCACCTTCGGCATCGGCGCGCGCTACCCCCGTGAGCTCGCCATCCGCGACCCCCACGGCGCCTCCGTCCCGCCCGAAGGCGACCTCGGCCGCCGCCGCTTCGCCCAAGTGCTGGAACTGTTGGCGCTGCAGCGCGCCGCGCTGCCCTAGCCCCGAGCAGGCGTGATCACCGAGACCGCCTCGGCGCCGAAAAACGTCTCCACCATCGTGTCGATGCGCGGCCCACGCCGGAGCGTGTGACCGCCGTCCACCGCGAACACCTGGCCAGTGATCAGCGCCGACTCGGGACCCACCAGGAAGCGCACCGCGGCCGCGATGTCTTCGGGCGTGCCCAGCCTGGCGAGCGGGATCTGGTCGAGGTAATCCTCCACGACGGTGGTGTCCGCGGTGAGGGGGACGGCGAGGTCCGTCGGGACCAGGCCCGGACGCACCGCGTTCACACGGATCCCGAGCGGGCCCAGCTCGTCCGCCGCACAGCGCACGAGCATCTCGAGCCCGGCCTTGCTGGCGCAATACGCCGACATGAACCGGTGCGTGAGAATGCCGGCGATGGACGAGATGGCCGCGATCGCCCCGTGTCGCCCCGCCATCGCACGCCCCGCATGCTTGATGGTGAGGAACGTTCCGATCACGTTGACCTCGAGCGCGAAGCGGAACTCCTCCGCGGAAGTGGTCAGGACGCTCCCGGCCGCGCCGCCGCCCGCGTTCGCGACCGCGATGTCGAGGCCGCCGCTGCCGGCCGCCGCCGTGGCGACGGCGGCCGCCATGGCCGTCTCGTCGGTCACGTCGCAGACGGCGGTGCGGACCCGCGCCGGCTCGCCGGTCTCCGCCGCGAGCGCCGCCGCCGCCGCCGCGAGCTTGTCGGCGGAGCGGCCGACGACCGTCACCACGGCTCCGTCGCGCAGCAGTGCCCGGGCGCAGGCCAGACCGATGCCGCTGCCGCCGCCCGTGACGAGGGCGGTCTTGCCGTCGAGTGGACGCGTCGAGGTCTGCATGCGTCCGTCCGTAGCACCCCGGGCGCTGGCATGCCACGCGCGCGGCTGGTAAGCGCGGCATGATGGAGCGGCTCGCCGTCGAGTGCTTCGGTGCAGCCGGCACCGTCACCGGGTCGAAGCACCTGGTCACCGTGGGCTCGCGCCGCATCCTGCTCGACTGCGGACTCTTCCAGGGTCTCAAGGCGCTGCGCCAGCGCAACTGGCGGCCCTTCCCCTTCGACCCGGCGCACCTCGACGCCGTGGTCTTGTCGCACGCCCACATCGACCACTCGGGCGCACTCCCGCTCCTCGTCCGCCGCGGTTTCCGCGCGCCGATCCACTGCACGGAGGCCACGGCCGAGCTCCTGCGCGTGCTGCTCCTCGATTCGGCGCACCTGCAGGAGGAGGAAGCCGCCTTCGCGAATCGCCACCGCACGTCGAAGCATGCGCCGGCGATGCCGCTCTACACCACCGCGGATGCCGAGGCGGCGCTGGGGCTGGTGGTGCCGCACGCGTACGGCTCGCCCGTCGACCTCGGCGACGAGCTCGCCGTCACCTTCCGCCCGGCTGGCCACATCCTGGGTTCCGCAACGGTCACCCTCACGTGCGGCCGGCGCGACCGCCGCACGCTGGTGTTCTCCGGCGATCTTGGCCGCTATGGCCGCCCGATCCTGCACGACCCCGAGCCCGTTCCGGAGGCCGACCTGCTGCTGGTCGAGTCGACCTACGGCGATCGCCTCCACCCGACCGAACATCTCGACGAGCTGGCGCGCATCGTCAGCGACACGGCGGCCCGCGACGAGTTCCTCGTGGTCCCGGCGTTCGCCGTGGACCGCACCCAGGAGTTGCTCTGGACGCTGCGCACGCTGGAGGATGCGGGCCGCATCCCCCGCGTGCCGGTCTTCCTCGACAGCCCGATGGCGATCGACGTCACGGAGATCTATGCCCGCCACCCGCAGGACCACGACCTCGACATGCGGCGCCTGGCCGACGCGGGAGCGTCACCGCTGGCGACGCACCACCTCGAGGTCTTGCGGACTCCGGAGCAGTCGAAATCGCTCAACGACCGCCCCGGACCCGCCATCGTGATCTCCGCCAGCGGCATGGTCACCGGCGGGCGCGTGCTGCACCATCTGATGCGTCGCCTGCCCGATCCGGGCACCACCGTGCTCCTGGTCGGCTACCAGGCCGCGGGCACGCGCGGCCGCGCGTTGCAGGAGGGGGCGTCGACCGTTCGCATCTTCAACCAGGAGATCACGGTGCGGGCGCGCATCGTGAAGCTCGACGGCTTCTCCGCCCACGCCGACCAACACGAACTGCTGCGCTGGCTGGGCGGCTTCCGCCGCCCGCCCCGTCGCACGCTCGCCGTCCACGGCGAACCGCAGCCGGCCGACACGCTGGCCGCGCTCATCCGGCACCGGCTCGGCTGGCGTGCCGACGTCGCCGAAGACGGACAGCGGGTCGTGCTCGAATAACGCGCCGCTCGGTGCCCCGGCGCGTGCCCGGTCCACGCGTGCCCGCTCGGCTTCGTCTCGGCTGTGCGCTGGCCCTCGCGCTGATCGGCGCGTGCGGCACGCTCCGGGGCGTGCGCGCACTGCGCGACGTGGACGCCACACTCGACCGCGTGGTCGACGTCCGTCTCGGCAGCCTGCGCCTCGACGACGTCCGGGGTCGCGGCTTGACACCCGCCGATCTCGCGGAGCTCGCGGCGGGCTCGCTGGCCGGCCGCCTGCCGCTCGCAGCCACCGCCGTCGTCCGTCTCGACAACCCCGCAACGAACCGGACCACCGCGCACGTGCTCCGGACCCGTTGGACACTGCGACTCGACGGCCGCGCCGTCGCCGGCGGCGTCGTGGGTCGCCGCTACGCGATCCCCCCCGGCCGGTCGGTCGAGGTGCCGCTCCCCCTGTGGATCGATCTCACCGACGTTCTCGAGCGACAGACCGGGAGCATGCTTGCCCTGGCCCTCGCGCTCACCGGCGTCGGGCGCTCGCCGGTCGACGTCGCGCTCCGGCTCGTGCCGATCCTGGACACGCCGCTGGGTGGCGTGCCGACGCCGCCCATCACGGTCCCGCTGGCGCGCAGCGGGCGCTGACCCCGTGTAGCTTGCACCGCCGACGGCGACGGGTTACGTGCACGCGACCCCACTCGGAGGCACCACGTGAGCAGTATCGCATCTTCTCCTCTGGACCAGCTGGACGTGATCAGCGCCAGGACCTACGGCGAAGTCGGCTACCCGCACGAGGCCTGGACGCGTCTGCGGCGCGAATCCCCAGTCACCTTCATGCGCCCCGAGGGCTACCGTCCGTTCTGGGCGATCACCAAGCACGCCGACATCACCGAGGTCTCGACCCAGCCCGAGGCGTTCCGCAGCGCGGGCCGCTTCATCCTCTTCCCCACCGCCGCCGAGCAGGAGGGCTTCACGCTGGAGGAGAACCCGCCGCTGCGCATGCTGGTGAACATGGATCCGCCGGAGCACCGCGACTACCGCAAGCTGGTGAGCGGCTGGTTCACGCCCCGGGCCATCCAGCGGCTCAAGGACCGTCTCGAGGTCATCACGAAGGAGATCTTCGACGAGCTGGCAGGCGACGGGGGCTGGGTCGACATCGAGTTCGTCCGCGACGTCGCCGCGCTCCAGCCGCTCCGCATGATCACCGAACTGCTCGGGATCCCGCGCGAGCGCGAAGAGTTCGTGCTGCGGATCACCAACGAGAACTTCGGCATCGAGGACCCCGAGTTCCAGCGTGCCGGCGAGACGCCGCAGGAGCGCCTCGCGTTCCTCCAGGAGGCGTTCGCCTACATGAGCGAGTTCATGGAGGAGCGCCGCCGCCACCCGCGGAACGACCTCTCCACCGTGCTTGCGCAAGCCACCCTCAATGGCCAGCCGGTGCCGGTGTTCGAGCTGTTCTCGCTCTGGTTCCTGGTCATGGTCGCCGGGCACGACACCACCCGGAACTCCATCTCGGGCGGGATGCGCGCGCTGATGGAACACCGCGACCAGCTCGCGCTGCTGCAGCGCAACCCCGGCGCCATCGAGCTGGGTGCCGACGAGATCGTGCGCTGGACCACGCCCGTCAACCATTTCTCGCGCACGGCCACGGCGGACTACGTGCTCCGCGGGCGGCGGATCAAGCAGGGCGACTCGGTCGCGCTGTTCTACGCCTCGGCGAACCGCGACGAAGAGGTCTTCGACGACCCCTGGACCTTCCGCCTCGACCGCGACCCGAACCCGCACCTCGGCTTCGGCATCGGCGAGCACTTCTGTCTCGGCGCCCACCTCGCTCGCCTCGACCTCAAGGTCTTCTTCCGCCAGCTCGGCGAACGTCTGGTCGACGTCGAGTTCAACGGCCCGGTGGACCTGCTGCACGCGAGCTTCGTCGGCGGCCCGAAGCGTATGCCGCTCCGGCTCAAGCTCCGGCCCGCCTAAACCCGGCGGCGAGAGGAGATTGCCATGCGAGTGATCGTGGATCAGGATTTGTGCGAGGGGAACGCGGTGTGCGAGCACCACGCCCCCGAGGTGTTCAAGGTGAGCGAAGACGACAAGTCCCAGGTGCTCATCGAGCGCCCCGGCGAGGAGCTGCGGGCGAAGGTGGAACTGGCCGTGAAGCGCTGCCCGCGCGCCGCAATCAAACTCGTGGACAACTGAAGACCGTGTCGACACGACTGGAGGACGACGAATGAAGGCTGCCGTATACGTTGGAGACGCGACGACCCTCGCCATCGAAGAGCTCAAGCCGAACCCACCGGGACCGCGCGATGTCGTCGTCGAGATCGGCGCCAGCGGCGTCTGCCACTCGGACCTGTCGATCATGCGAGGCTATGTGCCGGTACCCCCGGGCATGGTCCTCGGGCACGAGGGCGCCGGCCGCGTGGTCGAGATCGGCGCCGAAGTGACGCGCGTCCAGAAGGGCGACCGCGTGGTGGCCTCGTTCGTGCCGGCCTGCGGCGCGTGCTGGCACTGCCTGCGCCACGAGTCCGAGCTGTGCGAGGCCGAGAACGAGGTGAGCGCGCAGATGCGGGGCACCCGGCCGGACGGCAACCCCTATTTCTGCATGACCGGGCTCGGCACCTTCTCGAGCGTCATGACCGTGAGCGAAGCCTCGGTGGTGAAGGTCGAGACGGACCTTCCCGACACACAGCTGGCGCTGATCGGCTGCGGCGTGACCACGGGCGTCGGCGCGGCCCTCAACACCGCGAAGGTCCGACCGGGCGCGACGGTGGCCGTGCTCGGCTGCGGCGGCGTCGGCCAGGCCGTGATCCAGGGCGCGCGCATCGCAGGCGCCGGCCGCATCATCGCCATCGACCCCCAACCGCTCAAGCAGAAGATGGCGAAGCAGCTCGGCGCCACCGACGTCGTCGACCCGAAGGCCAGCGACCCGGTGGACCAGGTCAAGGCGCTCACCGGGGGGCGCGGCGTCGACTACGCCTTCGAGGTGATCGGGCTCCCCGAGACCATCGCGACCACCTATGCCCTGGCCCGCCGTGGCGGCGAGGTCATCGTGGTCGGCATGGCGCGCTTCGACGCGCAGTTCACGGTGCCCGCCTTCGGCATCTTCTTCGAGCAGAAGACGATCCGCGGGTCCAAGTACGGCTCGGCGCAGGTGCGGCGCGACTTCCCCCGCTTCGTCGAACTGATCGAGACGGGCCGCCTCGACATTTCGTCCATGGTGTCGAAGACCATCAAGCTCGAAGGCGTGAACGACGCCTTCAAGGCGATGGAGTCCGGCGAGGTGATCCGTAGCGTGATCGCGTGATGGCGTGAGCGCCTGAGCGCGCGGGCCGGCGGGCGAGCTGCCCGTCGGCTGCGCGCCGCCTCGCGGGCGTGGCGAGGGCCCGCCTGGCGATGTCCGGCAAACCTCCACGCGGTCTCCACGCGATCTGCAAGCATGGACCGCGGCCATGCCGTATCGAACTCCTGCGATGAGCATGGAGCTCACCCCACGGCCCGCCGCCGGAGCACGGCGGCGTTGCACCCCGAGGAGGAATGACCGATGCCGCTCGTCACCATCGACGTGATCAAGGACGTGTTCACACCGCAGCAGAAGAGCGACCTCATCGAGCGGGTCACCGCGGCGATGATCGAGGTCGAGGGCGAAGCCATGCGCCCCGTCACCTGGGTCCGTATCCAGGAGTTCGAGGGTGGCGATTGGGCCATCGGAGGCAAGCGACTCGCCGCGGCCGACGTGCATGCGCTCGCCGCCGCCAAGGTCGCCTGACCGCAGCACACGGCCTGGCCGGAGCCTGGCGATCCTCGTCGCCGGGCCGGCCCGGCCGTGCCCGAGGCCGCCGCCGGGCGCGCGCTCCGGACACGCGACGTGCCCAAGCGCCCGTCAGACGACGAGGAGTTCCGGGGCCAACACCAGCGCCCCGCCCAGGGCCAGCATGACGAGGCCACTCACCAGCTTGAGCCAGCGCCCCTCGTGCTCCGCGAGCTTGTGGCGACCGAGCGTCACCACCGCCACCACGACCATGAGCGCGTCGTCGGTGACGTAGGCCAGTGTGTAGAGCGCCAGGTAGGCGTAATGGACGGGGCGCGACACCGGTTGGGCGGCGAGGATCGCCGTGTAGACCGCCGGGAAGCCGGCCGTGCAGAGCAGCTCGATGACGTTCACCAAGACCGCCAGGACGACGACCCAGACGAGGGCCGGCGCCAGGTTCTCCGCCGCCAGCACGAGGCGCATCCGCGCGTAGATGCCGGGCTTCGCCCCGGCGGGGATCGCCAGCGATGGACCGCGGCCGAGGGCCGCCGCGTCCTTCACGTTCAACGCGCCGACCGCAAGCGCAATGAGCCCCAGCGTCACCTGCGCCGTGCGCGATACGCCGACCAACAGGAACACGTTCAGCCACGCCGCCATGAAGGCGAAGTACATCAGCCCGCTCACCGCCACGAAGGTGGTCGCCACGACCGCCATGCGGCGCCGGTCGTGGAGATTCACGAGCAACGACAGCAGCAGCAGGAGCACCCACATGGCGCAGGGGTTGAACCCGTCGAGCAGCCCGAGGGCGACCGTGAACGCGGGAAGGCCCAGGTCCTGTACGTTCAGGGTCCCGAAGAGGCGCGTCCGGACGGCATCGGGCGCATCGAGTGGGACGACGCAGCCGGCACCCCGCTCGGCCGTGCAGACCTCGGCACCAGCCGAAACCCCGCCGTCCCCCGCCACCAAGGCGCGCAGCCGCCCGCCGGTCGTCTCCTCGTCGGCGAACCCCACCACCAAGTGGGACCCGACGCGAAACGCCGGCACCCCGGGCGTGGTCACGCCGGCCTCCT
Source organism: uncultured delta proteobacterium (assembly GCA_963851365.1). Classification (GTDB taxonomy): domain Bacteria; phylum Desulfobacterota; class Binatia; order DP-6; family DP-6; genus CAVQLX01. The sequence continues at coordinate 485,736 of CAWKPA010000013.1, forward strand.
GACAAAGCGCCCGCAGCCGGGCGAGCGCCGCGGCATCCTGATCGACTCTCCGGACGTCGATCCGGAGTTGGGGAGTCTCCGCCCGCAGACTCTCGAGGAATCGGCCCGCCCGCTCGCAGTGGGGGCAGCCGGCGCGGGTGAACACCTCGAGGACGACCGCTGCGGACACCTGCGCCGCGCTCGCCATGAGGCCCAGGACGACCGCCGCCACGCCCCGCCGGAGCCCTCGCATCTCGCCCCGTCCCCGGGGAGCGTCATCCGCGGATCGGCCCCCGTCCCGCGGCGGGGACCGGGGCACGCGGGTCGCGCGCGGAGGATCGACGCGCCTCAGCAACCAGTCCAGCGTGGCCCCCGCTTCTGGGCGACCGTCACGCGCGCGACGCGGTCGCGCGCCTCGGAGCGAACGAACTCGAGCGTCATCCCGATCCGATACCGCGGCGTGCGAGCGTTTGACAGCCGGTGCCCCCCCTCCTAGTCGACCGGGGATGCGCGGCAAGCACCGCAGGGCCCGCGCCAACGGCGCCCGCCCGCAGCGCCGGCATAGGCCAATGGACAACCGCCAGCTCGGCCGCGTCTTCCGTGACCTCGCCGCCTATCTCGAGATGGACGGCGTCCCGTTCAAGCCGCGGGCGTACGAGAAGGCAGCGCAGGCGATCGAGTCCCAGGATCGCCCGCTGGCCGATCTCTACCGGGCGCAGGGCGTGAAGGGGCTGCGCGCCATTGCCGGCATCGGCGCGTCGATGGCCGACAAGCTCGAGGAGCTCTTGGCTACCGGCCGCTGCGCGCTGCACGACGAGTACCGTCGCAACATGCCCGTCGACGTGGCGGGGCTCACCGCGCTCGAGGGCATCGGCCCGAAGGCCGTCAAGGCGCTCTATGACGAGCTGCGCGTGCGCACCGTCGCGGACCTCGCCAAGGCCGCCCGCGCCGGCAAGGTGCGCGCGCTCCCCCACTTCGGCGAACGCAGCGAGCGGAACATCCTTCGCGCGGTGGGCACCGTCGCGGCTGCCGCCGGCCGCCACCTCTTGGCCGCGGTGCTGCCCATGGTCGACGACCTGGCTCGTCGTCTGGGCGCCGTGGCCGGCGTCGACCGCATCGAGGTGGCCGGCTCGATCCGCCGCCGCCGCGAGACGATCGGCGACGCCGACCTGCTGGTGGTCGCGCGGCGCCCGGCCGCCGTCATGGACGCGTTCACCGGTCTGCCGGAGGTCGCCCACGTGCTCGGGCGCGGGACCACCCGCGCCAGCGTCCGGCTGGCGTCCGGCTTCCAGGTCGACTTGCGCGTCGTGCCGGCCCAGAGCTTCGGGGCCGCCTGGCTCTACTTCACCGGCAGCAAGGCGCACAACGTGGCGCTCCGCCAGCGCGCCATCGAACACGGCCTCAAGCTGAACGAGTATGGCCTCTTCAACGGGACGCGCCGCGTGGCGGGACGGACCGAGGAGGAGCTCTACGCCCGACTCGGTCTGGCCTTCGTCGCGCCCGAGCTGCGCGAGGACCAAGGCGAGATCGCGGCCGCGGCCAGCGGCGCCCTGCCCGCGCTGATCGAGCACGGCTGCCTGCGCGGCGATCTGCAGATCCAAACCGACTGGACCGATGGCCAGGACTCCCTGGAGGCCATGGCCCGCGCGGCGCGCGACCTGGGCCTCGAGTACATCGCCATCACCGATCACACGCGCGGCCTCGCCATGACCGGTGGCGCCGACGCCCGCACGCTGCGCCGCCAGCTGCGCGCCATCCGCGACCTCGACCGCCGCCTCGACGGCATCCGCATCCTGGCGGGCGCCGAGGTGAACATCGCTCGCGACGGCAGCCTCGACATCGACGACGACACCCTCGCCGCCCTCGACGTGGTCGGCATCGCCGTCCACTCCCACTTCCACCTGTCGCGCGCCGAGCAGACCGCGCGCATCACCCGGGCGATGCGCAATCCCCACGCCGACATCCTCTTCCACCCCACCGGCCGCATCCTGCAGCGGCGCGAGCCCTACGACCTCGACTTCGACACGGTCATCGCGACCGCCCGGGAGACCGGCACCGTGCTCGAGCTGGACGCCCTCCCCGACCGCCTCGATCTGCGCGACGACCACCTCCGCCGCGCCGTCGCCGCCGGGGTCAAGCTGGTGATCGACTCCGACGCCCACAGCGTGCGGCACCTCGTCTATCCCGAGCGGTTCGGGATCGATCAGGCCCGCCGCGGCTGGGTGACGGCGGCCGATGTGCTGAACACGCGGCCCCTGACCCGCTTCCTGGCCGGCCTGAAGAGGGGCGCCGCGCCCAGCCGACGCCGCGCCCCGGCCCGCCGGTCAGGGTAGCCGGTTCACCTGTCCGGGTGCTGCCGGGCGAGGGCGGAATGGGCTTGCAGCAGACGGACCTGCGGCAGGTGGTTGTCGGTATGCGCCGCGGCGAAGCAGATCCACTGCACGCCATCGAGGAGGCCGAAGACGGGATGCGGCAAGCCGTGCGCCCGGAGGTCCGCCTGCGTGGCGCGCGTCCACGCGACGAGCTCGTCGCGGACCTCGTGGAGCGCCGCGATCCCCTCGGCACGCGTCGGGAAGCGGCCCGTGGGCTCGGCGAGCCCAGGCGGCGCGGGGCCCGCGATCTCGAACATGTGGGCGGAGATCGCTCCGTCCGCGAAACGCGGTGCGCCGTCGGGCAGAGGAGCCGCGACCAATTGCCGAAGGCGGGCGCACACCGATCGATTCGTGAGGACGACATGCTCCACCGTCTCTGCCACCGACCATTCCTCGCCGGCCGGCCGGAGTCTCCACGCCTGCTCCGACACACCATCGAGCACGTCGAGGAACACACGGGTCGAGCGCTCGAACCGCTCGACGGCACCCGCTGCGTCGATCACGGCTGCCTGCATCACCGGACGCTTCTAGACCACACCGGTCCCAGGGCGCCAACCGGCCCCCTGGGACCCCAGGATCGGGGATGGGCGGAGCGGAGGGGGCCCGCAGGCCTTCAGCCGGCCCGCGCCACGACCATCAGCCCGGAGGCCCAGGCCAGCCGCGCGGTGACCAGTCCGTGGTCGCTATCCAGGCGGTCGAGAAGAGGCTCGACCTTCCCGCCATGGCCCTCCGGCCAGTTCGGCTGCGGCAGCAAGTCGTCGACGACGTACAGACCGCCGGTGCGGAGCAACCCGAGCGCCGCATCGAGGTGGCTGAACTTGCCGGGCCAGGCATCGGCGAAGATCAGGTCGAACGAGCCCGGCGAGGCCCCGCCCAGGAAGTCGGCGCCGTCGACGACGTGAAAGGTGACGCGCGCGTCACCGCCCAGATGACGCCGGGCGATCGCCACGGCCGCAGGGTCGGCATCCACGGTATCCAGGTGGGCCGATGGGTCCATGCCGGCAAGGAGCCAGGCCGTTCCGTGTCCCGTGCCGGTTCCGAGCTCCAGGATGCGGCCACCGGGCTTGGACGCGGCGAGCACTGCGAGGAGCGCGCCGACCCGCGGCTCGGACGCCATGCCGAAGCCGAGCGCGACCGTGTCGACCAGGATCGCATCGAGCGCCGCCGGCTTCCGCTGTAGATGCTCGTCGTTCATGGCGATCGGACCGCTCCCGCTCCGGTCGTCGGATGGCTCAGCCTACCGGTCGACACGTGAGACGTCGACCGGGCAACGTGCGGCTGCGGCGCCGCGGGCGTGCGTGACCCGAGCCCGCGGAATCGCCTGCGGCGCCGCGGCGGCTCTTGCTCGTCCAGCGGCGGGCGTGGTCCCCAGCCGCCGATCGGCAGCTCGTCGTGCAGCGCATCGACCCGGGCCAGCGTCTCCTCGGCGTCCGGGCCGGCACCCGATCGCTCGCGGGCGAAGCTGCGGTGCGCCTTGACCCAGGTCAACGTGCGGCGCCACCGTGCGCTCCCGCCGTACACGCCGCGGGCGCCTACAAGTGCCGAAGAGGAGGCAACCGCGATGACACTACGCGCCTGGCGAACGCCGCGACGGAATGGAACGGCGTCGATATCCGGACCGAGGAAATCCGCTGCATCATGGGCCCTATCACTCCCCCGGGCTACATCTACGCAGACGAGTTCTCCGGCTGCGTCTTCTATCTCTACCGAACCCCGTCCGGACAGGTGATGGGCGTGCATGCGCATAGCGGGCTGAAACAGGAATTCGAACGGCTCAAATCTGGACAATACGGCAGGATGATCAATGAAGTCGTTCGGGAGACCGGCCCCACGGACCACTTCACCAGGAATCCCGGCACCCAGATTTGCCGCTACCCGACGCGCCAACAACTCCGGGTGCAGGACGGCGAGCATTACCTCGCATTCCTCTCCGTGGTCGATCGGAACGCGGCGATGACGTTCCTGTTCGCTTATAAGAACACGCCTGAAGGGCGCCGGATCACGCGCCTAGTCAATGACTATTACGCAACGTTCTGACTGGCGCGGGCGACGACTCGCGCGATGCGATCGTATACCAGGTACGGCCATTCCACCTCGGTAACCGGTACAACGTCGTCAGCGAGCGCGACCTGGCGCAGGCCCTGGAACGGGTGACCGCCTACGTCACCGCGCGCGCGACCGAAGCTCCGAAGGTGCAACCGCTCCGAGAACCCGCACAATCGGCCTGGAGAGGCCCGTCACGGTCACCGCAAAGCGGACGTAAGCACGCGAGAAACAAAGTGGCGGCGCGGTGGATCGAACACCGGACCTAGGGATTATGAGACCCTCGCTCTAGCCAACTGAGCTACGCCGCCCGAGCCGCCAGACATTGCCGGGCGCGACGTGGAAATCAAGCGCCGGGCGCTCGTTCTCCGCTCGTCAGCGACGACCTGCCGGGAGATCGGCGCGGCGCACCCGGGTCTCCCCCTTGCGCACCTGGTGCAGCGCGCGGTCCGGCAGCTCGAGGGCCGTCAGCGCGCCCCCGTACACCAGGCCGGTGTCGATGCCGATCTTGTAGGGCAGTTGCACCAGCACCTCGCGATGCGGGGTATGGCCGAAGACCACCGTCTCGGGGAGCCCGTGCGGATGGAGCAGGAAGTCCTCACGAATCCAGAGGAGGTCCTCGTCGGACTGCTCGGCCCACGGCACCCCGGGGCGGATGCCGGCATGCACGAAGCGGTAGCCGCCCCAGGTGAAGGTGCGTTCCAGACCGTCGAGGAAGGCCAGGTGAGACTCCGGCATGGCGGACTCGACCACCGCCGGCTCCGCGCGGGCATCGACCCCGTAGCTGCGGACCGCGGCGGCGCCCCCGTTCATCATCCACGACTCGCCCCAGCGCCCAGGCCGCCCCAGGAACGCGAGCGCCATGTCCTCGTGGTTGCCCTTCAGGAAGACCCAGGACACCTCGGACGCGGCCGTGCGCCGGTCGAGCAGGAGATCGATCACGCCTTTCGAATCCGGGCCGCGGTCCAGATAGTCGCCGACGAAGCAGACCGTGTCGCCGGCGGCGAGGCCGAGGGCGTCGAGCAAGGTGGTCAACTCCGCCGGGCAGCCGTGGATGTCGCCGACGGCGAAGAGACGGCCCCGGCTCACGATGCCGGCTCCCGGACGAGCGCCGCGAGCGCATCGCCGTCGGCCAGGATACGGAGCGCGGCACTGTACGGGTCCACCTCCCCGCGGCGCACCGACGCCAGCAGCGCACCGACGCCGTTCGCGTCGGCCACGAGGCCCGACTCCAAACGCCGGCGCATCTCCTCGTCGAGGATGTCGAGCAGATCGCCACCCCGGCGCGCCGCCGCGCGCCCGGCCCGCTCGGGGTCGCCGGCCGCGAACGCCCGGTGGCGCTCGAGCGCTGCCATCACCTCGTCGATCCCCAGCCCCGCCGAGGCGGTGGTCGCGAGCACCGGGATCGTCCACGCGGACGGCGGGCGCAAATGGAGCATCTGCTCGAGCTCCGACACCATCCGGAGCGCACCGTCGCGATCGGCCTTGTTCACCACGAACACATCGGCGATCTCGAGGAGCCCCGCCTTCATCACCTGCACGGTGTCGCCTGCCTCGGGCACCAGCACCACGACGATGGAGTCCGCGAGCCGCATGACATCGAGCTCGGTCTGCCCCACCCCGACCGTCTCGACCAGGATGACGTCCACCCCGAATGCGTCGAGCAGCCGGACGACGTCGCGGGCGGCGCGCGGCAAGCCGCCGTGGCTGCCGCGGGTGGCGAGGCTGCGGATGAAGACGCCGGGGTCGAGGAAGTGCGCCTGCATGCGGATGCGATCGCCCAGCACGGCGCCACCGGAGAACGGGCTGGACGGATCGACCGCGACCACCCCCACCCGCCGGCCGGTGGCACGCACGCGGCCGATGAGTGCATCGACCAGCGTGCTCTTCCCGGCGCCGGGCGGACCCGTCACCCCGACGACGTGGGCACGCCCCGTGCGCGAGGCCACCCGACTCATGACGCTCGGCAGCTCGGCGCTCCGGTTCTCGACCACCGTCATCAGGCGGGCCAGCGCCAGACGGTCGCCCTCCAGGAGGCGATCCACCAGCTCGCCCGCACGCTCGCGCGCCACGCCGCACGGATAGAGCCCAGCCCCAGGCCCGTCAAGCCGGGACGCCGGCTTGACGGGCCGCCCGAGTCCGGTCAGATGCCCACCATGTCCGCGCTCGCCCCCCCGACGTTGCTGCAGCAAGCCGTGCGCAACAGTTTTGTCGTCGCCGGGGTGCTGCTGCTCGCCATCGGCATCGGCGACATGCTGGCGGGGCGGGCGAAGCTCAACGAATACCGGAGCCTCCTGGCCGAGGTGCCGCCCCGGGAGGCACGCGACCCCGCGGCCCTCTTCCCCAAGGCCAGCGAGGCCCAGGAGCGGCGGGCCGTGGCAGAAGCGAAACTCGCCTTCTACGAGCTGCTCTTTCTGGCGGGTCAGCTCCTCGCCACCGCGGGCGTGTTGCTGGTGGGCATCGGCGTGATGCAGCAGCGCCAGCGCGCGATCCGGGACGCGCCGGCAAGTCTGCGGTTGCATTGACTTCCAGCCAGCCCGCGTCTACAAGCCCGCACAAGGTTGAACGGCGGAGTGCATGGGCTCCGGCGAGGGGTGGCGGTTGGGTTTGGCGGGCAGGCAGGCGTTCAACGCACGACGCCGGAGTCGCGCGGATGGTGAGGAGGCCGGGGTCGTGGGCGACCTGGCCGCTGGTCTTGCGCGCGCGCAGCAGGACCGCGACGGCGACTACGCCCGCACGCTGCTGGCGCGCGCCGACCGGTTGGCTGCCCTCGGCACGCTCGCGGCGGGCATCGCACACGAGATCCGCAACCCCCTGGTGTCCGTCCGCACGTTCATCGAGTTGCTGCCCGAGCGGCTCGAGGATGAGGAATTCCGCACCCAGTTTCGAGAGCTTGCGCTGAGCGAGATCGAACGGATCTGCGAGCTGCTGAACGACCTCCTGTCGTTCGCCCGGCCCTTCCCCGCCGACGCAGACCCGAGCGATCCGCGCGAGTTGGTCGCCCAGACGGTCCGGCTGCTCGAACCGGAAGCACGCAAGCGCGGCGCGTCCCTCGTGGTATCCTGCACCGGCGACGTCCCGTCGGTCGCCGTCGAGGCGGGCCGGCTGAAACAGGTCCTGATGAATCTGGTCCTGAACGCGCTCGACGCCACTTCGCACCGCGGCACCGTCGATATCGCGGCCAGCGCGGCCGAAGGCGGCGCCTGGACACGACTCGAAGTCCGCGATCGCGGCCCTGGGATCGCCCCGGACATACTGGCGCGGCTCTTCCAACCCTTCGTGACCGACAAGGAGACCGGGAGCGGGCTCGGCCTGTACGTCGCCCACCGGATCGTGACCGAGCACGGGGGCACACTGGCCGTGCAGGCCCGCCGGGGGGGCGGCACCGCCTTCACCGTACTCCTCCCCGCCGTCGAGACGGAGTCCGATGCCGGCGCCGGTTGAGCCGCGGGGGCGCGCGACCCTGCCACCACTGCCCGCGGATCGTGCGCGTGGCGTGCTCGCCGCCCCACGCCTGCCGGCTGCCAGCGTCGCCGACGTCGCCCTCGCGCGGGACGCCGCACGATTGAACCTTGCCGTGCGGCTCGACATGCCGGTCGCCGCCGGACGCACGCTGGTGGCTCGGGCCCTCCACGCGCACGCGGACCGCTCAGGCCCGTTGCTCGCCGTGGACGGCCGGGCGCGCGGCCTCGACGGGCTCCCCGCGGGCGCCACCCTGCTCGTCGATGCGACCACCCTCACCGCCCCCGCGGCCGCGGCGCTCGAGGCCGCGCTGGACGACGGGGGCGCTTGGGTCCTGGTCGCCACGGCGCCCGGCGACCGCCTGCCGCCGGCGCTGATCCCGCGGCTCGGGGCCGTCACGCTCCATGTGCCCGCGCTGCGCGACCGGCAGGCCGAGTTGCCGGCGCTCGCCGCGCACCTGCTCGCGGGCTTCGCCGCCCGGGCCGGGCTCCCGACGCCACGGCTCGCCGCCGACGCGCTCGCCCACCTGGCTGCCCAACCATGGGCCGGCGACATCGCCGAACTCGATGCCACGCTCGCGCGCGCGTTCCTGCGCGCCGGCGGTGACGGCATCACCGCGACCCACCTGGCCGACCCCCTCGCGGGTCGGGCCGGGTCGCCGGCCCGACCCGACCACCAGCTCGAGTACCTCGTGGCGCAGCTGGCCCACGAGCTGCGCAACCCGCTCGCCACGGTCAAGACCTTCGGGCAGTTGCCCGGGCTCGGCGACGATCCGGAGCTGCGCGCCCGGTTCCTGGCGCTCACCGACGACGCGATCGCGCGCATGGACAGCCTACTCGAGACGGCCAGCGCATTCGCCGGGCTGGGTGCCCCAGTGCCGGGCACGATCGAGCTGGGCCCGCTGCTCGATGGCCTGGTGGCGAGCGCGCGGCCCGACGCCGCCGCGCGGGCCATCGCGCTCGACTACGCCTCACCGAACGGCGCTCGCTGCACGGCGGACGCGCACCAGCTCGGGTACGCGCTGCGGACGCTCCTCGAGGGCGTGGTGCGCGAGGCGCCGGCGAACGACGCCGTGCGGGTCGATGCGGCGACGCCTGGGCGGATTCGGATCGCGTACGATCCGCGCGGCGGCACGGCCGAGCGGCTGCGCCGCATCGTGACGTCGGACGGCGATCCAGACGGCGGAGAGGCGCCGCCCCTGCCCCTCGGGTTGCTGTTGGCGCGGGCGGTATTGGAGCGCAACGGCGGCGCCCTCGAGGTGGCGCCGCAAGCGGACGGACGTGCTGTGGTCGAGGTGAGACTCCCCGCGGTTCGAGGGGAGGGAGGAGGATGAGGACGTGGTGGTGGAGGAGATCGAGAAACCCCGTAAGCGGGTCCTGATCGTCGATGACGAACCGGGCGTCCGCGAAGCCCTGCGGATGCTGTTGAAGGACACCTGGGACCCCATCGCCGTCGGGTCCGCGCCCGAGGCGCTGCATGCCCTCGACACCGGGCCGTTCGACGTCGTGCTGCTCGACGTGGTCATGCCCGGGATGGACGGCCTTGAGCTGCTCGACGCCCTGCGCGGCCGGCACCCGACCCTCGCGGTGGTGATGCTCACCGCCACCAAAACGGTGAAGACGGCGGTGGAGGCGATGAAGCGCGGCGCGTTCGAGTACATCACCAAGCCGTTCGACGTCGACGAATTGCGCCTCGTGCTCGACAAGGCCACCGAGAACGCGGCCCTCGTGCGCGAGGTCGAGGCGCTCCGCACCGAGGTGGGCCAGCGCTACCACGTCGACAATATGATCGGCCGGTCCCCGGGCATGCAGGCGGCGTTCAAGACCGTTGCATCGGTGGCGCCGCTGCGCACCACGGTGCTCGTGACGGGCGAGAGCGGCACGGGGAAGGAGCTGATCGCTCGCGCCCTCCACTACGGCAGCCCGCGGGCGCGCAAGCCGCTGGTCACGCTCAACTGCGCCGCCATCCCGGACTCCCTCCTCGAGACCGAGTTGTTCGGCCACGAGCGGGGCGCCTTCACCGACGCGCATGCGAAGAAGCTCGGGCAGTTCGAGCTGGCGCACGGCGGCACGCTCTTTCTCGACGAGATCGGTGAAATGGGCTTGGCGACGCAGGCGAAACTGCTGCGCGTCCTCGAGACCGGCGAGTTCCTGCGGGTCGGGGGCCAGCGACCCGTCCGGGTCGACGTGCGGATCGTCGCGGCCACCAACCGGGATCTTGCCGCCGCCATCAACGACGGGGCGTTTCGCGCCGACTTGTACTATCGGCTGAACGTCGTGACGGTGCATCTGCCTCCGCTCCGCGAGCGGCACGACGATCTGGCTCCCCTCCTCCGGCACTTCGTCACCACGAAGTCGCGCGAGCTTGCGGTCGCCGAGAAGTCCGTGGCCGTCGACGCGGTCGAGGTGCTGCTGCGTTATGCCTGGCCAGGCAACGTGCGCGAGCTCGAGAACGTCATCGAGCGCGCGCTTGCGCTGACCGACGGCCCCATCGTGACCGTGGACGACCTGCCCTCGTCGGTGCGGCAGAACGACGGCTGGACGCCGGCGTCCGTCCGCGAGGCGGTCCTGGGCGGCCGCAAGTCGATCGGGGACGCCGTGGACGAGTTCGAACGCGACCTCATCCTCGCGGCGCTGCATCGGACCGACTTCAACCAAACACGTGCCGCGGAGCGTCTGGGCACGACCCGGCGCATCCTGAAATACCGCATGGACAAACTGGGCATCGAGTCCCTCGATCGGGCGCCCCTGCCCGACGACGCCCTGCCCGTGCGCAACATCGGCCAGCGCGTCCACGACCTGCACGGCAACGGATCACGCCTCCAGCTTGACAGGTGAAACCCCCTCCTATAGCCGGCGCACATGCGGTCGACCGCGCCCGGCAGCGCACGTGCTGCTCGTGTCGAACCGCTCGCGGTGCTCGACCGGGCGGCGAGCGGCGTGCCGCTGGACCGGGCCGGCGCGCGTGCGCTGTTGGCCGACCCGACCTGCGCGCCGGCGCTGTTCGCCGCCGCCGGCGCCCGGCGCGACGCCGCCTGGGGCCGGACCGTCACCTATTCTCCGAAGGTGTTCCTGCCGGTCACCAACCTCTGCCGGGATCGCTGCACCTACTGCACGTTCCGGAAGGACCCGGACGATCCCGACGCGTGGACCATGCTGCCCGAGGATGTCCGGACATGGTCGCGCCGCGGACGGGCGCTCGGCTGCATCGAGGCGCTCATGTGCCTCGGCGACAAGCCCGAGGTGGCCTTCCAGAGCCACCGCGCAACGCTCGCCGCGCTCGGTCACCGCAGCACGGTCGAGTACGTGGAGCGGGCATGCCGCATCGCCCTCGAGTGCGGCCTCTTGCCGCACACCAACGCCGGCATCCTGTCGCGCGAGGAGATGGCGCGTCTCCGCCCCGTGAACGTGAGCCTCGGGCTCATGTTGGAGACGGTATCGCCGCGGCTGCGGGGCCGTGGCCAGGTTCATCACTGGGCGCCGGACAAGGAGCCCGCCGTGCGGTTGCGGATGCTGGCCGAGGCCGGTGAACTCCGCATCCCGTTCACCACGGGCCTGCTGCTCGGGATCGGCGAGTCGATCGAGGAGCGCGTCGACACCCTGTTCGCCATCCGCGACCTGCACCGGGCACACGGGCATATCCAGGAAGTGATCGTCCAGAACTTCCGGGCGAAGCCCACCATCCCGCTGGCCGACGCCCCGGAGCCCGGCGCGCTGGAGCTCGCCGCCACCGTCGCCGTCGCCCGTCTGGTGCTCGACGACGACGTGAGCGTGCAGGCCCCGCCCAATCTCTCCCCCGACGACCACGCCCTCCTGCTGCGCGCCGGGCTGAACGACTGGGGCGGCATCTCGCCGCTCACTCCGGACTACGTGAACCCCGAGGCGCCGTGGCCGCACCTCACCGCCCTCGCGGCCACCTGTGCCGCGGCGGGCTACACGCTCGCGCCCCGGCTCCCCGTCTATCCCCGGTTCGTCGCCGAGCCCGGCTGGCTCGACCCCGCGCTGCAACCTCGCGTCGCCGCGCTCCGCGCTTCCGCCGATCCCGCCGCGCTGGAGGCGGCATCCTCATGAGCTGGTTCGATCCTTGGGACACCATCGAGGCGGCCGTCCTCTGCGACGACCCGGTCGAGCGCGCCGTGGCGCGCGCGACGCCGCCCATTCGCACCATCCTGGACGGCGCCCTCGCCGGACGGCCGCTATCGACCGACGCATGCGAAACCTTGCTGGGCGCCGCCGACGCCGACCTGGTCGCACTGATCCGCACCGCCGATGCCGTGCGGGCGGCCGATGTCGGCGACACCGTCACCTACGTGATCAACCGCAACATCAACTTCACCAACGTCTGCTTCGTCAACTGCAAGTTCTGCGCGTTCAAGCGCCAGCGCTGGGAAGACGACGCGTACACCCACGGACTGGATATCGTCCTGGGCAAGGTGGACGAAGCGATCGCCCGGGGCGCCACCGAAGTGTGTATGCAGGGCGGCATCAACCCCGACATGTCGCCGTTCACCTACCGGGACGTGCTGCTCGCCATCAAGCAACGCCATCCGGCCTTGCACGTGCACGCCTTCTCGCCCATGGAGATCATGTACGGCTCGCGTCGCACCGGGCTCGCCTACCCGGAGTACATCGCCATGCTGCGCGACGGCGGCCTCGGCTCGATTCCCGGAACGGCCGCCGAGATACTCGACGACGAGGTGCGCGAGATCCTGTCGCACAAGAAGGTGTCCGTCGCCACGTGGGTGGAGATCATCACCACGGCGCACCGGCTCGGGGTGCCGACCACCTCCACCGTGATGTACGGGCACATCGAAACCGCGGGCCACGTCGCGCGCCACATGGAGCTCATTCGGACCCTCCAGCACGAGACCCGCGGCTTCACCGAGTTCGTGCCCCTGGGCTTCATCTGGGAGGAAACCGAGCTCTATCGAGAGGGGCGCGTCACGCCGCAGCCGAAGGGGCTGCGCGACCTGCGTGTCTATGCTGCCAGCCGACTGTTCTTCCGGGGCGCGATCGATAATCTGCAGACGTCCTGGGTGAAATTGGGTCACCGGCTGGCGCAGTTGTCGCTGCGCGCCGGGTGCAACGACTTCGGCGGCACCTTGATGGAAGAGAGCATCTCGCGCGAGGCGGGTGCAGACGCCGGCGAGTACACCTCACCGGCCGAGATCGAAGCGCTGGTGCGCGGCATCGGCCGCGTTCCGGCGCAGCGGACGACCCTCTACGGTCGGATCGGGGAGGACGGTGGCGCGCACGAGCATCACGGTGCTGGCCGGTGGGGTGGGCGGCGCCCGCTTTCTGCGGGGCCTGTCGCGACGCATTGACCCGGCTCGGATCGTCGTCGTCGGGAACACCGCCGACGACGACGAGTTCTTCGGGCTCCACGTCGCGCCCGACCTCGATACCGTCCTCTACACCCTGACGGGCCGCGCGGATCCGGGCCGGGGCTGGGGTCTCGCCGGCGAGACGTTCGCCTGCCTCGACGCGCTCGGGCGGCTGGGTGAGCCCACGTGGTTCCAGCTGGGCGATCGCGACCTGGCCACGCACCTCTGGCGCACGGCACGCCTGCGGGCGGGCTGGCCGCTGTCGCGCGTCACCCGCGAGCTGGCGCGGCGCCACGGGCTGCGCTGCGCGCTGCTCCCGATGACCGACGCCCGCGTGCGCACCTTCATCCATACCGAACGCGGCCGGTTGGCGTTCCAGAACTACCTCGTCGGCGGCCGCGCGCGTGGCCGCGTGCGACGGATCGAGATCGCCGGCGCCGCGGCAGCGCAGCCTGCCCCGGGCGTGTTGACCGCGTTCGGGCGCAGTGGCGCCGTCCTGATCGCCCCCTCGAACCCGCTGGTGTCGATCGGACCCATCCTGGCGGTGCCCGCCATCCGCCGCGCACTGGCGCGGCGCCGCGCGCCAGCCGCCGCCGTCTGCCCGTTGGTGGACGGGCGTCCCATCCGCGGCCCCCTCCACCGGATGTTGCGCGGCCTGGGACACGAGGTATCCCCGCGCGGGATCGCCCGGTTGTATGCCGGAATCATCGACCTCTTCGTGCTCGACGGCGCGGACGCGCGCTGGGCGCCGGCGGTCCGCGCGCTCGGCATGCGCGTGCTGATCACCGACACCGTGATGCACACGCCAGCGCACGCCGGGCGGCTTGCCGCAGCCATCCTGCGCACGCTAGGCGTAGCGGCATCATGACCGTCGCCGTCATCCCCATCCCCGGCCTCCCGATGATCGAACCGGGCGACGACCTGCCCGCGCTCCTCGGCGATGCGATCGAATCGTCCCGCGTCGGACTCAAGGCGCACGACGCCGTGGTCGTATGCCAGAAGGTGGTGTCGAAGGCGGAGGGCGCCGTCGTGCGACTCGACGAGGTCGAGCCCTCGGCCTTCGCCCGCCAGTTGTCGGCCCGCACCGAGGCCGGCAAGGACCCGCGCGCCTACGAAGTCGTGCTCCGCGAGGCGGCCCGGATCGTGCGGATGGACCGTGGCCATGTCATCACCGAAACCCGTCACGGCTGGGTCTGCGCCAACGCCGGCGTCGACGAGTCGAACGGCCTGGGGCCTGGCACCCTCACGCTCCTGCCGGTGGATGCGGACGCCTCGGCTGCCGCCATCCGCAGCCGGCTGCTCGAGCGCTTCGCGACCGACGTCGCCGTCGTCGTCACGGACACCTTCGGCCGGCCGTGGCGGGAAGGCCTGGTCGAGGTGGCGATCGGCTGCGCCGGCATGGAGCCGCTGCTCGACCTGCGCGGCCGCCCCGACCTCTACGGCAAGGTGCTCCACCACACCGTGGTGGCGATCGCGGACGAGGTCGCGGCGGCCGCTGGTCTGGTGATGGAGAAGGATAGCGGGGTCGCCGTCGCCATCGTGCGCGGCGTCCGCTACACGCCCGGACCCGGCGGCGCGGCGCCGGCGCTGGTGCGCAAGCCGGAGTTCGATCTCTTCCGCTGAGCCCATGTACGAGGCGTTCTACGGACTCGGCGAGCCGCCGTTCCGGGTCACGCCGGACCCGCGCTTCCTCTATCGCACGCCCGCCGTCGAGGAAGCCGTCGCGGCGCTCGGCTACGGGGTGGAACAGCGCAAGGGATTCCTGTCGCTCGTCGGCGAGGTCGGCACCGGCAAAACCACGCTCCTGCGACACCTGCTCGACGCCGTGCCCGCCACCACACGGACCGTCCTGATCCTCCATCCCACCGTCCAGTTCGAGGAGATGCTGGAGCACATCCTCCACGAACTCGGCATCCCCTCGGAGAGCGCCGGCAAGCTCGTCAAGCTCCAGCGCCTGCATGAGTTCCTCCTGGACCATACGCGCGGCGGCGGGAACACGCTGATCGTCATCGACGAGGCGCAGGACCTCGACCCGGCGGTCCTCGAGGAGTTGCGTCTGCTCTCGAATCTGGAGACCGGCACGGAGAAGATCCTGCAGATCCTGCTGGCGGGCCAGCCCGAACTCGAGCGCAAGCTCGCCCAGCCCGAACTCCGGCAACTCCGGCAGCGCATCGCGCTCCACGTGCGCTTGCGCGCCTTCTCGCCCGCGGAGGTGGGCGACTACGTCCGCGCTCGGCTGGAGCGCGCCGGCGCCCGCGAGCCCGCGCTCTTCCAGCCCGACGCCCTCGCCCGGATCGCCGAGGTGACCGCGGGGGTCCCCCGCGTGATCAACGTGCTCTGCGACGCCGCGCTGGTGACGGGCTTCGCCGCCGGCGCCCAACGCATCACCCGCGACGTGGTAGACGACGCCTGGGCCGACTACGCCCACCTGGCGCCACCGGCGGCGACACCCGAGGCCACCGGCGGTGCGGGACACCCCGTGCCGGACGACGCGCCGCCGTCCACGCCCAGTGACGGCCCCACCCCGGCACCGGTCGACCCGGTCACCGTGCCCATGGCCGGTGCCGATGCGATCGCCCCGGCGCCCCGGCGCAGGCGCGCACTCGCCTGGGTGGTGGCCGGCGTCGTCGCGGGCGCGGCCGCCGCCGCGCTGTGGTCCGCGGCACCGCGACTGCGCGCGCTCCTGCCCTGACGCCGGCGCGCGCGGCTCAGGTTGAACTGCCGCGTCAAACATGGTGGGTCTGCCTCATGTCCGCCCACCCGATTCCCGCAGAGCACGCCGCACTCACGGCACAGCTTCTCGATACCGTCCGGCGGTTCGTCGATCGCGAAGTCATCCCCGTCGCCAGCACGCTCGAGCACGCCGACGAATACCCGACCGCGCTGGTGGAGCGGATGAAGGAGCTCGGCCTCTTCGGCGCCACCATCGCACCCGAATGGGGGGGCCTCGGCCTCGACTACTCCACGTACACGCGCATCGTGGAGGAGCTCTGCCGCGGGTGGATGAGCCTGTCCGGGGTGCTGAACACCCACCTGATGTTCGCCTACGTGCTGCAGCACTTCGGCAGTGCGGCGCAGCAGGAACGCTGGCTGCCCGCGATGGCGCGCGGCGAGCATCGGGCCGCGCTCTGCCTCACGGAGGCGCATGCGGGCAGCGACACGCAGCAGATTCGCACCGTCGCGCGGCGCGACGGCGACCACTACGTCGTGAACGGCTCCAAGATGTTCATCACGAACGCGCGCACCGCCACCATCTATTCGCTGCTGGCCAAGACGGACCCCACGGCGACCCCCCCGCACAAGGGCATGACGTTGTTCGCCGCCGAGCGCGGCCCCGGCATCACCGTCAGCCGCGACATCGAGAAGCTCGGGTACAAGGGCATCGAGACCTGCGAAGTCAGCTTCGAGGATTACCGCGTGCCGATGGCCAACGTGATCGGCGGCCAGGAGGGACGCGGCCTCCAGATGGTGCTGTCCGGGCTCGAGGTCGGCCGCATCAACATCGCGGCGCGAGCCGTCGGCGTGGCGCAGGCGGCGTTCGAATCGGCCATCCGCTATGCGCAGGAGCGCCGGACCTTCGGCAAGCCGATCTGCGAGCACCAGGCCATCCAGCTGAAGCTGGCCGACATGGCCACGAAGATCGAGGCGGCGCGGCTTCTGGTGCGTCAGGCGGCGTCCATGAAGGACCGCGGCGAGCGGTGCGACCTGGAGGCCGGCATGGCGAAGCTGTTCGCCTCGGAGACGTGCCAGGAGGTGTCGCTCGAGGCCATGCGCGTCCTGGGCGGGTACGGCTACACCAAGGAGTTTCCCGTCGAACGCTACTATCGCGACGCGCCCCTCATGATCATCGGCGAGGGCACGAACGAGATCCAACGGCTGGTGATCGCCCGGAGCCTGGTGCAGCGCTACAAGATCTGACGCGCGCGCCGACGAGACATCAGAGACCGGCGTCGGCCAGCAGGCGCCCGAGCACCCGCGTCGCGTCGAAGTGCTCGCGCGCCACCGCCCGCGCTCCGGCGCTATGCGCGGCATAGTCGGCGTTGACCCGCGCGAGCGCGTCGACGGCCTCGTCGCGCGTCGCGTACGCAAACAACCCGCTCCCGGTCGGCACGAACTTGCCGAAGCCGGTGTCCTGGGTGACCACCGGCCGGCCGGCCGCCAGATAGCAGACGCTGCGGTCGCTGAACCACCCGCTGCGCGGCCGCACGTAGATGTCCTTCGCCACCGTGAACTCCCCACGCGAGCCCCGGATGAACGCCCGGTAGCGGTCGAGATCCTGCGACGTCTCGTCCGGGTCGATGAGGTTCCAGCCCGCCGCCCGGACCCGCGCGGCGATCCCCGCGTTCTCCGGCTTCATCGCCATCTGGAACGGCTGGGGCGTCCGCGTCGGGAGATCGAGGAACGCCAGGAAATTGCCCTCCTTCGACCACTGATAGGTGTTGCCCCGCCAGGTCACGTTCTTCCCCTTGTTCTGGAAGGAGGCGACGGTCGTGAAATACCTCGCCGTCGGGTCGGCCGGCCCGTCCCAGCAGTCGGGCACCACCGGCGGCCGCGTCTTGTGCCAGGTGAACGGCCCCAGCGGCACCGGACAGTCCGGCTCGCCCAGGTTCTCGCCGTAGGTGAAGAGCACGTCGTGCTGCTCCAGGAACTCCCGCGTCGACGCGTCGCCGTTGTCGTACCGGAACTGCTCGTACACCGGATCCGTCTCGACGTAGATCAGCTTGCCGGTGTGCCGGTGCTCCGGGCGCGGGCGTGTGGCGCCGCAGAGATTCACGATGCCGGCCGCGCTGCGATACAGCTCGTCGAGGCGCCGGCGCGAAAGACCGTGGGTCCGGTCGTGCATCACGTCGACGTATGCCCAGCGGTCGGCGAAGCCGCTCCGTCCCATGACGTCGCCGACGTAGCGGACGGCGTAGTCGCACTCGCCCGTGACGCCGCCGGCGCTGGGATCGTACGGCGGCGCGCCGGAATCCTCGACGTAGTACACGTCCCAACCGAGCGCGCGGAAGCCCAGCAGGTAATGCAGCGCCTGCCAGGCAAGCCCGGCCAGCGGGTACTGCCCGACCATGTGGAGGAGGATCAGCGGGTCACGACGAGGCGGCATCTCGCTCGACCTCCTCGCCCCCGAACTGCGTCCGGTGCAACTCGGCAAACAGGCCGTCGCGCGCCACCAGCGCCGCGAATGGCCCCTGCTCCGCGATCCGCCCGTTCGCCAGCACCAGAATGGTGTCGGCGCGACGGATGGTGGACAGCCGATGCGCGATCACGAACGTGGTCCGGCCCTCCATGAGCCGCTCCAGGCCGGCCAGGACGCGCGCTTCCGTGTTCGCGTCGAGCGCGGCGGTGGGCTCGTCGAGGATCAGGATGGGCGCGTCGCGTAGGATGGCGCGGGCGATGGTGATGCGCAGCTGCTCGCCGCCCGACAACGTGGCCCCCGCCTCCCCCACCACCGTCTCCAGCCCCTCGGGCAAGCGGGCCAGGAAATCGTCGAGCTGCGCCAACTCGGCGGCGGCGGCGATCTCCGCGGCGGTCGCGTCCGGCCGGCCGTAGGCGATATTCTCCCGCACGGTGGTCGGGAACACCAGCGGCTGCTGCAACACGATCGCCACGTGCCGCCGCAGGGCGCGCAACCGGAAGGTGCGCACGTCCTCGCCGTCGAGAAGGACGCGCCCGGCCGTCGGATCGTAGAAGCGTGGGATCAGGCTGACCAGGGTACTCTTGCCCGCGCCGGTGGCGCCGACGAGGGCCACCATCTCGCCGGCCCGCGCGTGGAAGTCGACGCCGGACAACACCTCGCGGCTGGCATCGTACCCGAAGCGCACCCCGTCGAAGGTGATGGCCCCCTGCACCTCGGCCCGCGCCAGGTCGCGCGCGCCCTCGTGCAGATCGGGCTGCGTCTCCAGGATCTCGAAGACCCGCTCCGCTCCGACCTTCGCCCCCTGGATGAGGCCCCAGGTCTGTGTGAGACTGTTGATAGGCGCGTACAATGACGCCAGGTAACTGGTGAAAATCAGGATCTCCCCCAGCGTCAGGGCACCCTCGAGCACCCGGTTCGCGCCGACCCACAGCACCAGGGCGGTGCCCGCCGCGATCAGCACGTTCACGAACGCCGAGTAGACCGACTGGAACGTGTAGAGCCGGAGGTTCGCCGCCAGGCTCTCCCGGCTCCGCTCGACGAAGCCGCGATGCTCCTGCTCCTCGGTGGTGAACGCCTGGATCACCCGGATGGCCCCCATGGTCCGCTGCGCCACCGACCAGAATGCGCTCTCTTTCACCCGGGCGTCGGTCGAGAGGCTGCTGATGCGATTCGACATGCGAAGGATCGCGAGGAAGAGCATCGGCACGACGGCCAGGGACACGAGCGTGAGCCAGGGGTCCATGCGCAGCATCACGACCACCATCCCCACGAGCAGCACCACCGAGGTGAGGATCGGGAAGAAGCCGTTCATGGTGAGGGTCTGGATGGCGAACGTGTCCGCCGTCAGGCGGTACAGCAGGTCGCCCACCTGCCGGCGGCTGTGGAACGCCAGCGACAGTCGCGTGAGGTGCGCGTAGAGCTCGCCACGGAAGTCGTCCACCAACCGTTGCCCGACGCTGATCGTGGCGTAGTTGCTGGTGACGCTGAGCAGCCCGAGGAGCGCGTAGATCAGCACCAGGAGCATGCAGGCGCCGCGTCAGGACCTGCTTCGAGTCCCACCCCGTGCCCCAGGCGCCGGGAAGCGGCTTCCCGCCGAGGACGTTGTCGACCACGATCTTGAGCGGCCACGGCTTGGCCAGCTCGAGCGCCCCGATCAGCAGCACCTGCAGGATGGCGCCGGTGAACGCCAGGCGATAGGGCGCGAGCCGTCGCAGGACCTTCCGGATCACCCGGAGCGTGCCGCCCACACCGCCCCCGTCACGCCGCCTTGCCGTCCTCGGGCGTCTTGCCGTTCACCCCGCGCAGCCCGAGCCCGTCGGCGGTGATGTCGTAGGTGTCGCGCAGGATGCGCGCGAGTCGCACGTTCTCCGAGACGATCACGCCGAGGTTCACGATGCCCAGCGCCGCCGCGACGCCGATCACCTCCGGAATCGCGAAGAAGGTCCGCCACCGCGGTGAGGACGGCGAACAGCCCCAGACTGAGCTGGGCCACGCGGGTCACGCGGATCTGCGACCGCACGTTCAGGAGGCGCTTCGTGCCGCCATGGTTCTCGCTCGCCACGGTCACCCGCGCCTTCGACCAGATGCCGCGGAAGATCTCCAGGTCCCACCGGTTCCAGCCCGGATCGACCGCGATGAGGTACTTCCGCGGAATGAGGAAGTCCATCACGGCGCCGAGAAACGCCTCCTTCTCGTGGGACTTCTCGCTCCAGTACCGCTGCACGAACGTCCGCGGCCGGGAGGTCCACCCGTGGCGATGGCCGTGTCCCCACCGCGTGGACTTGTTCGATGACCGTCACCCCACGGAGCCGCCACAGGTAGCGCTGCAGGCCCCGCACGAGCGGTCCCAGATACGTGAGCAGGGCGACGAGCGCTCGCGCCCGGACGCCGCTGAAGCGCGGGTCGATGCGCGCCGTCGCGGCGGTGCCGATGGCCCAGGCGACCGACACCGCCAGCGGCAGCGCGGCGATCGGTAGAATGCGCGGCGACACCAGCCCGGCCAGGAACAACAGGATGCCGATGGCGTTCCATTCGAGCGTGAAGGGCAGATAGCTGAGCAGCGACGACGGCGCCTCGTACATCGACTGGAACAAGCCCCGCCCGAAAGCCCCGAAGTAGATGACCGGCCGGCGCGAGAGCACCGCGGTCGTGAGCTCGCCGTAGATGCGGCCGAGCCAGCGCGACTGCCCGAGCAGATTGAAGCGGTACGGATGCTGGAAGTAGAGCAACGCCTCCGCCTTGCCGTATCCCATCTGCTGCTTCAGGTACGCCTGCACGGTGTTGCGGCGGTAGTGCCAGACCGTCGCGGCCGCGCTGAAGCCCACGGATGGCCGCTGTTCTGCAGCCGCCAGCAGAGGTCCACGTCGTCGCCCGCGGCCGCGAAGATGGGCTCGAAGCCGCCGATCGACTCGAGCGCCTCACGGGTGAAAGCCATGTTGCAGCCCGGGATGTGCTCGGCGACTTCGTCGTCCAGGAGCACGTGCGTCGGGCCCCCCGGCGACACCGCCACCGCCGCGGGCACCAGGCTGGGCTCCGGGGGCGGGAAGTTCGGCCCGCCCACGGCGACGAAGCCGCTCCGCACGAAGCGGTAGACCAGAAACGCGAGCCAGTCCGGATCCGGCACGCAGTCAGAGTCGGTGTAGGCGATGATCGCCCCGCTCGACGCCGCGGCGCCGACGTTGCGAGCGACGCTGAGGCCCTTGTTGGGTTGGTCGACCAGCACGAACGGCGGCGCCGTTGGGTCGGCCTGGTATGCCGCCTGATGCGCCTGGCTGATGGCGAGCGTGGTGTCGGTGGAGCCGTCGTTCACGACGACCACCTCGTAGTCGGGATAGTTGAGGGTCCGCAGCGACGCGAGGCAGGCGTCCATCGTCCGGTCCGCGTTGTAGGCGCAGACCACGATGGACACGCGCGGCGGCCGATCGAGCGGAGGCGGCAACGTGCCGCCGTACACCGCCTGAATGCTCCGGTACGACGCTTTCGGCCCGCGCTGCGCGTCGACCAGGCCGAAGGCCCAGTCGGCCACCTGGAAGCCACCGGTGAACCAGTCGTCGGTCCAGGAGAAGACGAAGCACCCCGCCGCGCCCGCCTCGAAGCCGGTCCGCACCATCATGGCGAGCAGCTCGGCCTGGTGCGCTTCCCCCTCGCGGATGGAATCCGCCCCGAACTCGGTCAGGACCAGCGGCTTGTCGCCGGCCACGTTCTGCAGGCGGCTGAGATACCGCCGCAACGCCTCCTCGCGGTGCAGGTAGACGTTGAAGGAGAGAAAATCGAGAAATTCGGCCAGGTCGAGATACTCGGTGGACGGGAAGTTGGCGTAGCTCACCAGCGCCGACGGCGCTTGTTGCTTGATCTCGTCCACCAGAGTGCGGAGAAACTCCCGCACCCGCTCCGGGCCATACCAGCGGACGATATCCGGCGGGATCTCGTTGCCGACCAGCAGGCCGAGGAGCGCCGGATGTCCGCCCAGGTTCTGCGCGGCGGCGCGAACCGTGCCGCGGATCTCCGCCACCAGCTCCTTGCGGTCGAGAAAGCAGACGTGCTGCGCCCACGGGATCGTGACGAGGACCCGGAGGCCCTGCTCCGCCGCCCGGTCGAGGAGCCAACGGGGCGGGACGGTGAAGGTGCGGAGCGTGTTGGCTCCGAGCTCCGCCATGAGCCGCAGATCGGTCGCCAGCAGGTCGTCCGCCGGGAATGGGAAGCCGTGCTCCGCCACCCCGAACGGCCCGTAGGACACGCCGCGGAGGTACAGCTTGCGGTCGCCCACGAAGAAGAACTTCCCGGCGACCGCGACGGGAGTGCCGTCGAGCGCCGGCGACGCGGCGCTCTCGGGCAAGGGGCGAAGCAGAGCCTGATTCATGGGCACGCGCGGCGGGCGGACGATAGATGAGGCATCGGGTCCCGACAACCGCCGGCCGATCTTGCGCCTTGCGTCATTACGGCCCAACGCTTCCCCTGATAGGACCGCGCGCACCATGGGCACACGACGCACGGTCCGGTCACCGCCTCGGTCCGCCCTCATCCTGGCCGCGCTCCTCGTCGTCCTCGAAACGACGGCCCCGGCGACGCCAGGGGCGACCACGCTGCTGAGCATCGACCTGTCGGGCGCCGCCGCGGGCGGCGCCGGCCTGAACCGCAATCCCGCATCGCCGGCGGACATCAGCCCCAACGGGCGCTTCGTCCTCTTCACCAGCACGGCGACGGATCTCGTCGCGGGCGTGACCGACACGAACGCTGCGGCCGACCTCTTCCTCCGGGACCGGCAGGCCGGCACGACCGCGATCGTCAGTGTGGACGCCAGCGGGCAGGCGCTGCGTGCGACGGCCCTCGGGGGGCTGGCGTTCAGTCCCGATTCCACGCGGCTGGTCTTCCGCACCCAGGCGCCGAACATCGTCGCGGGGCTGGCCGATACCAACAACGCCCCCGACTGGTTCGTGCGCGACCTCCTGACCGGGACCACCTCCTGCCTCACCGCAAACGCCGCGGGCACCGCGACCGGCAACTCCACCAGCTTCACCCAGGAGCCCCCGGTGTTCAGCCCCGACGGCGGGCGGCTCGCCTTCGTCAGCCTCGCCGGCGATCTCGTCGCCGGGGTGGTCGACCCGGCGGGGCGGGACCTGTTTCTCAAGGACCTGGCGACCGGCACGACGTCACTGGTGAGCGTCCAGCTCAACGGTGCTCCGAGCGGCCTCACGACGGACAACCCGCCACAGTTCAGCCCCGACGGTCGGCATCTGGCGTTCCTCGACCTGGGAAGCAATCTGGTGGCCGGCGTGACTGACAGCAACAACTTCACCGATCTGTTCGTGCGCGACCTCCAGGCCGGAACGACCCGACTCGTGACGCGAGACGTCACCGGCCACGCGGTCACGTTCTCCTCGACCTATACATGGACCCCGGACGGTCAGGGCATCGTGTTCTCGACCCCCGGCACCAACCTCGTCGCCGGGATCGCCGACGGCAACAACGGCCTCGACGTCTTCACGTGGGACGCGGCCACCGGGGCGATCCGGATGCTGAGCGTCACCACGGCGGGGACCGCGGCGGGCAACGGGCCGTCGCGCTTCATCGGGGTCAGTCCCGACAGCCGCTTCGTGGCCTTCGCCAGCGCCAGCACGAACCTGACCGGCGCCAGCGCCGGCGGCGACGTCAGGGACGACCTGTACGTCCGCGACCTGCAGACCGACACCACGACCTACGTGGCGCGCAACGAGTCGAGCAGCGTGCGCTTCGGCCTGGCGCAATTCAGTCCCGACCGGGTCCACCTGCTCTTCGAAACGCAAGCAGCGGACGTCGTGCCCGGACTGGCGGACGCCAACGGGGTCGCCGATCTCTTCACCTACGACCTCTTCACCGGGGCCAAGACCGGGGTCACGGTGAATGCCGCCGGGACGGCGACGGCGGGCTCCGGCAGCACGAACCATGACGACACGGTGCTGAGCCCGGACGGGCGCTACGTGTCCTTCGTGAGCGACGCCCACGACCTGGTACCGGGCTTCTCGTCGCTCTCCACCCGCGACCTCTTCGTGCGCGACCTCGTCGCGGGCGTCACGCGCCTCGCGAGCGTAGCGCCCAACGGCAGCGGGGCCGGGTACGATCAAGGAGGGACCCGAGACGCGGAGTTCACTCCCGACGGCTCGTTCCTGCTCTTTACCGATGACGGCCTCCTCGCGCCGATCGGCGATCCGCTCGGCTTCTTCGGCACGATGAACCTCTACGCCTTCGACGTAGCGAGCGGCGCGCTGCACCTGGTCTCGATCAACGCCGCCGGGACCGGGCCCGGGATGGGCGGCGTCGAATCGTTTTCCTTCGCCGCGGTCCCGAGCGGCGGCGAGGCCCTCTTCATCAGCACCGCCCCGGACCTGGTTCCCGGCGTAACCGATACCGCCAGCAGCCCAGACGTCTTCGTGGCAACCCTGCCCACGCCGGGCGGGACCACCACGACCACGACGATGCCGGGCGGGGGCACGTCCACCACGACGACACGCCCCCCGGTCCAGGGGTCGACCACGACGACCACCCTGCGCTGCGCGACGCCCCGCTGCCTGCTGGATGCCGCTCTAACGAGCCCGGCCTGCGTCGGCCGGTCGATTCCAGCGGCCATCACGAAGCAGCTCGACCGGGCCATCAGCCTCATCGCGAAGACGGAGTCCAGCCCCGCGAAGCGGAGGCGCAAGCTGCTCCGGCAAGCGCGCGCGGCGCTCAAACGGGCCGACGCGAAGGCAACCCGCGCCACGAAGGGCAAGCGGCCGACGCTGTCCGCCCCGTGTGCCGCCGACCTCGAGCGGGCGGCGGCCAGTGTGGCGAGCGGCCTGGGGGGCTGACGCCCGTTGCGCCGGGCGGGGACACGCCCGTAAGCTGCCGCCGGACTCTCGCGCCGGGATGGCGGAACTGGCAGACGCGGCGGACTTAAAATCCGCTGGGTGAAAGCCCGTGGGAGTTCGAGCCTCCCTCCCGGCATCAAGCACTACCGATGGGCTGACGACCCACGCGGTCGAGTCGAGCCGGCGCCGCGTGCGCGAGCGCTACCCGACCGCGCTCGTCGCGTACATGCGCGGCCGTGGGCGACGGAGCGTTCTCGCCGGGACGAACCACCCGACAAGCTTGACAACGCCCCACGACAGGGGGAGGCCCATCGCCAGCGATGTCGCCACCCACTCCCGTGTCACCCTCCTCTCCCCGCAGAGCCACGGCGAGATCCGTCCTGGGTATTCTCCCGCTCCTGGGACTCGTCGTTGGGCTGCCCGTGGCGCACGCCGCCCGCTGCCCCGACACCTCGGGCTTTGCGGCAGCGGCGACTGCGGTGGAGGCTGCCGTGCCGTGCGACAGCACCGTGCGGCATGGCAAGTACGTCAAGGACGCCAAGCGGGCGCTGAGAGCCACTGCACTCCGTGGACCGTGCCGCAAGGCGTTCGTCGAGCGCTTCGCCAAGCGTTCCCTCTGCGGCCGTCCCGCGGGGCGCTTCGAGGTATGCTGTCGGGGCAAGGCGAACGGCAAGGACGTCAGCAAGGTGGTGAGGGCCGGGCGGTGCAGAAATGGCCAGGTCTGCAGCGGCGCGCCCCAGAGCGTCGGCGCGGGGTGCACCGAAGCCGGCGCCTGCGTCACGACGACGACGACCACGACCACGACGACCACCCTCGCCGTCTGCGCGCCGCTGAGCCCCATCCTCGGCCCCGGCCAGTTCGGCGCGCTGCTCGACGCCGCCGAGTTCGCGGATGCGCCCCAGGCCCTGCCCGTCGAAGCGTTTCGCAGCACGCCGGCAAGCCTCCCCACGGTCGTGGTGCTCGGCAACCTGCCAGAAGTGGCCCAGCAGGGGACCGCCGCGAACCCGGGTAGTCCCGGGTCGTGTGAGGCACAGTCGTTTGGCTACGGCCTGGGATCCTACACCGCGGCACGGCGACCGGACGGCAGCATCAAATGGGATCCCGCGGAAGCCGAGCACTCGCTGAGCGCCGCGTTCCTCTATGAGTTGATCCAGCGCCAGCAACGGGACGCTGGCCTGGGCTGCTCCGGAGCGCCGTGCAGGTGCCCGAACGGTTCCCTGGCGACGCCGTATCTGGAGCGACTGATCGCCTCCGGGGCTCCGAGCCGCGCCGAGGTGCCCTACCGGGCGGACTGTTGCCATCTGGATTCGATCGACCTCGATCGGCCCTATCCCGAGGCAACGCGCTTTCGCATCGGGAGCTTCGCCACGTTCAACATCGCGAACGACCCGAACGTGGTCGAGCGCATCAAGCAGTATCTGTGGAACGGGCAAGTGGTGGCGTTCAGCGGCCTCGTACCCGAGAGCTACGATACCCCCACCTTCATCGACGGCGTCCTCTACGAGCAGGAGACGATTCCGGGGTCGGGACACGGCCAGATCATCGTGGGCTACGACGACACGGTCGGCAGGCCCGACCTCGGGTTGGGGGCGTTTCTTGTGCAGAACAGCTTTGGAACCGGGTGGCCTCCCAGGGGCTCAGGGTCGATCGCGGCGCCGGGTCGGGCCTTCTGGTCGTATGAAACGTTCGTGAAGACCCAGCTATTTGCGGCGGTTGCCTATCCCGTCGATCCCGAGCGACCGGCGGTGCCTCCGCTCGCCAGCAGCATCCCCGAAGCCCCCGAGGCCTTCGTGACGCACGCCACCCAGTGGGCGTCGACATCGCTCGCGGCCGACGTTCATCTCATTCTGCAGCATCACTTCGCGGCGCCGGTCGTCCTCGAGGAGGTGGAGCTGCAGCGGCAGCCCACCGAAGCGTCTGCGGAGGTCAGCGCGCCCTACGCCAACTACATCGCCGACGGGTACAGCTACTTCCGCCGGACCGACGGCCGACAGTTCGAGAGCGGCGAGTACGATGTCACGCTGCACGCCGTCACGCTCGACGGCGCTCGCGTCACCTACACGGGCGCCGTCTTCGTCGGAAGCGCCGCACCGGGCACGCCACCCGCCGCACCGGTGACCGCCGACACCGCGATCTTCGGCACGACCGGCCAGGCTGCGACGATCGTCCTGCCCTTCGGGCCGGGCTGACGGCGAGCGCCGGACACGCGCACCCGGGTCCAGGATAACGGGACACGCCCACGGTGCCGCCGCGCGGGCCCACTCGCGCCGCTCCCCCCGACGGGGGTGCTGGAGGTCCCCTTCTAGGGTGGTTCCCTCAGGCTACCTCCGGGAGCGCAAGAACTTCAGGAACGCGATCCGGGAGTATACCGGCACCGCCGGTTTGTTCTCGGGCTGAACCGTCGCCTCGAGTATCGTGTCCGTGGCGGTGCGCGCGAGCCTCTCCCGCCCTGCTCGAGTGAGTCGGAGCACCAGCTTGGCTTTGCACGTCAACTGCCCACCAGCCCCCTCGCGTCTACCGCGCTTGCAGCGCAGCGGCTTCGATGGGGCGGCGGCGATGACGGCGGCGGTTCCCTCGGCGCGCAGCGACGCCAGGCTTCCCGCCTGCCCGGACACGACCTCCCGCGCTTCGGCACGACATTCCCCCGGGGCGGTCGCTAGACATGTCAGCCCCACGTTCACCTTGGGACTGCCGTTTTTCCGGACGTCCGGCTGCGACACCGAGCAGATGCGCTGGCCGGGTACGCACCCTCCCGCTCCATCGCACGTATCGGTGATCGTGCAACCGTCGTCATCACTGCATGCGGGCAAGCCGGGGGCCTTCGGGGTTCCCACACGGCACACCGCCGCGTTGCCGTCACAGTACGAGTCATTCACGCACGGGTTGTTCGACCGCCCGCACACCTGGCTCGCTCCCTCGATCACACAGGTCGCGGAGCAACAATCCCCATCGCGACGATTCGCGTCGTCGCACTGCTCGAGACCCTCGACCACGCCGTTGCCGCAGGTGGATGGAATGGGCACGCAAGCGCCGGCCCCGTCACAGGCTTGGCCAGCCCCGCACGTTTCGTCCTTCCCCTTCTTGAGATCTGCGGGGCAGGTCCCGGCGTTGGTGCAGAACTCCGCGAAGTCGCACCCGCCCGGCTCGGCCGGGCGACAGGGCTGCGCGCTGCCGAGGAGGCGGCATGAGCTTGGGTGGCAACAGACGCTGGCGAAGCGCGGGTCGGCGGGATCGCACTCCTCGGCGCCGGTCGTGTACCCGTCGCCGCAGAGGGAGGGGCCGCAGGTGCCGCCACCGTCGCATACTCCCCCGTTGTCGCAACCAGTCCCAGCCGGGAGAGCAGCGCACTCGCTGGTGCAGCAGGCGAAGCCGTCGGCCGATGGATCGCACGCCTCGTCGGTTCCGCGCACGCCGTCGCCGCAGGGTTGACCCACCCAGCGCGCGAGCAGCAACGTCCCGCTGGCGTCCTCACCGCAGCCGATGACGTCGCCGTTCCGCGCGACCGCCAGCCGCGGCAGTGCCGCGAACGGCGCCAGCGGCTGCGTCGCGTGCCCCGCACTACCGAAACCGGAGTCCAGACTTCCGTCGGACAGGAACCGCCACAAGGAGATGAGATCACCGGATCCCCCGGCGGCGACGACCCGCCCATCGGGAAGCGCAGTCATCGGCTCGAACAGGGGCTTTTCGAGAATACCGCTCCAGCGGGTCACGAGCCCGCTCGAATCCACCCGGAAGATGGCACCCCCGTCCTGGTCGAACGGCAACGGCCGGCCGACGAACATCCAAACGGGCATCAACACGGAGCCGTCAGGCAACCCGACCACCAATTTTGATCCAATGGGCGGCGAGTTTGCGCCCGCTTTTTCCAGTGCGCCGCGTCCGCCTTCATCCGCCCAGAGGAGGAGTCCTTCCGGCTCGTTGCCGAACGGCGGACGGCCCTCTCCACCGGCCAGCCGGGCGAGGAAGAGCCCCCCCGACGGATCCGCCCCGTCAAAGGTAGGGCCAAGGCCGGCGAGCACAAAAGCATCAGATCCGGCCACGGTCACCGCGGACATCATCCCGTTAAAGAAATCCCGCGCCGGGGGCGGGTAGTGGATCCGCAAGCTACCCTTCTCGACGTCGAACCGCCACAGCAGGAGGCTGGGGTGGCTTACCCGGAAGCCCAACACGACCCCCACCACGACCGCGTCGCCCGGGGCCGCCACCGCGCCAATGTGACCAAAAGACGTCCATTCGAGAAGGCGTTCTCCTCCAACGTGGGTTCCAGTGAAGTCGTACGAGTCGATGCGGTAAATCGGGTTCTTGAACTCTACGCCGCCTCCTATCGCCCAGGCGGGGACGTGGCTCAGCACGTGAATCGTCCCACCCGACGCGACGACCGAATCCACATCCCCCAACCGCGAGAGGACACCGCGCCCGGCACCGCCGAAGGTCCCGTCGAGCCCCTCGGCGTCGAAGCGTCGCAGCTCGGCGCCGCTCCGCACGAGGATCTTGCCGTCGTTCTGTAGAACCACCTCGTCGCAGCTTCGGGACAGCCCGGTCGTGACGATGCCGCCGTTGCCGAAGCGTGGGTCGAGGTCCCCCTGCCCCCCCAGCGCCTGCACCGCGAGCAGCACCAGTGCCCAACACCACGCCACCAGTCGATGTGACTTCATGGAACGCCCCCCGTGTGCAGCTGCCTTAGCCCGGGATCGGTGCGCGCTGCAACTGCTCAGATCGCTATCTAGCGCCCTCCATCCCCATCGGCACCCGGACTGCTCATGGCCCGCTCGCCATGATCGAGCCCCGCGACTAGGGGCGCCGCCGCGGGGGCATCTCGACGGCCCGGCAACACCCCCTGTCCGAGGCGGCGGCTTCAGCAGCCTGCCGCCCGGTCGTTCAATCGCCAATCGTAGGGCACGAACTTCACGGCGCAGCCGGTGCAGGAGTCGAGCGCGGCCCGACGCTCCGGCTCGGCAAGCCGCCCCACGTAGCCCACCAGCGTGGCCGGCTCGTCCGGATGATGGACCCGCATCCAGTTCGTGAAGTCCCGCTCGTACCAGGAGAAGATCGATGAGAGCCACACCGTGTGTGTCAGCGGGTCGACGACGGCGTTGCGCGGCTCACCCACGAAACGCCGCGCCTCGCGCTCCAGCTCGGCCTGCAGACCATCGCCCGTGAAGGCACGGGCGGCCAGCCGGGGACAACCGCGCGAGGCGCAATTCAGCGCGAAGTGCACGCGCGGATCGGAGAATCGCTTGCGCACCACGCCGTTCTCCAGCCCGTACAGACTGACGTACTCGCCGCCGAGCAACACGCGCTGGAGATAGAAGAAGCCCACCAGCGGCGGGAAGACGTCCTTCACGCTGTCGATCGGATATCGGCGGACTACCCGGTCGATCACCGAGGCGTTGTAGGCGTTCAGCCAGTACGCCAGCCGATCGTCGCCGGTGGGGAACCGCGCCGGGTGGCTATCCGGGCTGACTGCGACCAACGTGGCGACGTACACCTGGAGGTCGGTCGGATCGGCGACGAGCGCAGCGTAGTCGACGCAGCCCCGATCGTCGACGACACGGCGCAACACGGCGTCGAATCGATCGTGCCGGAACGGCTCGACAGCGACCTCCGCCGCGAGCACACCGGTCGCGAGCGCGGCGGCGAGCATCGCGGCGAGGATCAACGTCGTCCTCATGGCGAGCACCCGCGCCCGCGCCGCCGCCCCCGGCGTCGTGATGGCCCGCCAGCAGGCGCGCGCCAGGGTGTCCAGCATGGCAACGGAGACGCGGGTGCCGTCGGCGGCAAGCCGGACCGCCGGCCCGAAGCCGAGGTCGTAGAGCACGTCGGGCGGCAGCGGCGCCAGGCGCCGTGCCATGTCCGATCTCGTCGCCTCGGCCAGCATCGGATCCCCGTCCGCCGCCATCGCCATCTCGCGGGCGGCGCGTGCATAGGGCGATCCGTTCACCTGGACGAGGAACCGCGCGCGATCGGGATCGGCGGCGAGATGCTGGTGGATGCGACGCCACATGTGCAGGAATCGCTCTTCTGCCGTAGACGAGCGATCCAGGTCGGCGACGGCGGCGGCGCCCAGCTCGCGCTTCACCTCGAGATACGCAGCGAGCACCAGGTCGTCCTTGCCGTCATAGTGGACGTACGCCGTGCCGGCGGCCACGCCGGCTTCGGCCGCCACCGCGCTCATCGAGGCGCCGTGGAAGCCGTTGCGCGCGACGAGCCGGCGGAGCGCGGCCCGCACGGCGGCCGCCCGGTCGATGCGGGCCTTCATGCCGCGGCGGCAGCGAGCGCCGCGCCGACGTCGAGCTTGATGCCGGTTTCCCGCGCGGACACCCGCCACAGACGCTCGACGGCGTTCGCGATCCCCGGCCGCAGGATCGGCCGGCGGACCGCCGGGCCGCTGTTGCCGAAGCGGGGCGCATAGAACTCCCCCCCGCGCGCCGCTGGGTCGCAGGCGGCGCGCAGCTGGGGCAGGGCGCCCTCCATGGCGGTCATGCCGGTGCGGCGGGCAAGCATGTGGAAGAAACGCTGGATCGCGCCCCCGTCCGTCGCCTCGACGCTGGTGGCCTGCAGGTCGGTGTCGGAGAGGCCCGGATGGGCGACGAGGCTGCGGGCCCGGGCCCCGGCCGCCTCGAACTCCCGCTGCAGCCCGATCGCGAAGTGGAAGTTCGCGAGCTTCGACTGCCCGTAGGCCGTCCACGGGCCGTACGCGCCCACCAGGTGCGGATTCTCCGGATCGACCGCGCGGCCCATGTGATGCGCGGTGCTCGTCACCGTGACGACGCGAGCGGCGTCGGCGCGCAGCAGCGGCACGAGCAGCAAGGCGGTGAGGGCCCAGTGACCGAGGTGGTTGTCGCCGAACTGCATCTCGAAGCCGTCCTCGGTGCGTCGCTCGGGACACGCCATCACACCGGCGTTGTTGACCAGGATGTCGATCGTCGGATGCGCCGCGGCTATCGCCTCCGCCGCCCCGCGCACGGAGGCGAGGGAGGCCAGGTCGAGCGGCACGATCTCGAGCGACGCGTTCGGATGGCTTCGCCGGATGTCCTCGGCGGCCGCGGCGGCCTTCGGCCGATCGCGCGCGGCCATCACCACGAACGCGCCCGCGCCGGCGAGCGCCCGCGCCGTCTCGAGGCCGAGCCCGCCGTTGGCGCCGGTGACGACGGCCGTGCGCCCGGTCAGGTCGGGAATGTCCTTCGTCGTCCACGCCATGGGCTTCGCCTCCCGCGTCGGTCGAGGGGTTGCAATGCCCGTAATGAATGATCATTCAGTCATGTCAAGCGGCCGGACTCTTCGCCCGAACCAACGGGCCGGCCCAGGAGAGGGTTGGCATGACGACGAAGCGAACGGTGTTGATCACCGGCGCGACGCGGGGCATCGGCCGCGTCACGGCACGGCACCTGTCGGAGCGCGGCTTTCGAGTCTTCGCCGCGGGCCGCACCGCCGAAGCGCTGGCGGCCCTGGCGGGCGAGTCGAGCGGCGCCATCGAGCCCGTCCGCATGGACGTCACCGACGAGTCCGCGATCGCACAGGCCCGGGACGACATCGCTCGCCGCACGGAAGGCCGCGGGGTGGACGCGTTGGTCAACAACGCGGGCTACGGCCAGGGCGGGCCGCTGGAGCTGCTTTCCGATCAGGAGATGCGGGCCCAGTACGAGACGAACGTCTTCGGCCTCCTCAGCGTCACACGGGCGTTCCTGCCGGGCATGCGCGAGCGCCGGAGCGGGCGAATCGTCAACGTCGGGAGCATTGCCGGTCACATCGCCCTGCCGTTCCTGGGGGCGTACGCGTCGACCAAACACGCACTCGAGGGACTATCGGACGCCCTGCGCCTCGAGCTACGGCCGTTCGGTGTTCATGTCGTCCTCGTGAAACCGGGCGCCATCAATACCGAGTTCGGCGAGACCGAAAAGGAAGGCCTCCGCCGTCATGCGGGGAACGACAGCCCCTATGCGCCGCTCATGGAGCCCTTCATGCGCTGGCATGCCGGGTTTCATCCGACCGCGCCCGGCCCCGAGTGCGTGGCCCAGGCCATCGAGCGTGCGCTGACGGATACGCCTCCGCGTGATCGCTACTACGCGCCCGGCCGGGCCGCGTGGCTGATGCGGCTCCGCACGATGCTGCCGACCCGTCTCTCCGATGCCATTCTCCTCCGCCTCAGCGGAATCGGAGCCGCCCGCGTCTAGCCGAGCGATCCCGCGCTGGGTCGGCAGCTCCTTCGCGATGCCATACCCCACTGGCAGGCGTTAGATGCGTGCGCGTTGACGGCGATCGCGACGTCAGGTAGGGCCGGGCATGCGGGCACTGTTGCTGGTCCTCGCGGCGCTTCTCCTGGCCGCTCCCGCCGATGCCCGCACACCGCTCCGCAAGCCGGCCCGCGGCTTCCAGATGCGGGTGGGCCGGTACGTGATCCCGCCGGGCGCCGACGTGGAGGTTTGCGAGTATCGCCGGCTGCCAATCAGGCGCCGCATGGACGTCGCGGCGTTCACCCTGCGGATGCCGCCCGGGGCGCATCACTTCGCGCTGTGGGGGTATGGGGGCAGCCTCGGGGACGACGCGTTCCCCTCCGGACCCGTCGAGAACGTCGGCTGCACGGGCATGGCTGCCGACGATCCCTTTCCACGGCTCCTGATCCCCACCCAGAACCCGAACACCGCGCTGCGCTTCCCGCCGGGCGTCGCGCTGCGGCTGGATGCCCGCCAGCAGGTGCTCCTCAACCCGCACATGAAGAACTTCGACGGCACGCCGCTGGCGCCAGACATCCGCTTCAACTTCGTGAAGGCGAAGCGGGGAACGGTGCGCCACTACGCGGAGGGCCTCACCTTCGGCAACATGACCGCGATCCGCATTCCCCCGCGCGGCGAGCAGACCATCACGGCCGAATGGACGGTGCCGGCCGACCTCACCATCGTCAGCCTGAGCACCCACCAGCACCAGCTCGGCACGTTCGCCCGCATCCACCTCGTGGAGCCGGACGGCGTCACCGTCCGGTCCCTGGTCGAGAGCCGGGACTGGAAGCATCCGGTGACCCGCTGGTGGACCGACGGTTTGCCCCTCGCGGCGGGGCGTCGGCTCCGGATCACCTGCACCTGGCGCAACCCGGGAGAGCGGGAGGTGCGCTTCGGCCCCGAGACCACCGACGAGATGTGCTTCGCGATCGGCTTCTTCTACCGGCCGGCGAACGACGGCGGAACGATCACGGGCGCCGGCTGCTTCCCCAGCGATCGGGGCCTGCTCTGCCCCCTGGCCCCGGCCATCGAGAATCCGGCAGTCGCGCCATAGCCCCTGCTCCCGCCGGGCAGCCAGGTTGGCTGGACCCGGCAGTGCGTTCGGTTTAGGGGTGCTCGGGGCTGAGATCACCCCCTATTCCACGGGAGACCCCGATACGATGCGCTGGGAACCTGGGCAGCGAAGCGAGAACCTCGAGGATCGACGCGGCCGGAGACTGCGGCCGAGCTGGGGCATGGGCATCCTCGGCATGCTGATCCTCGGCCTGCTCACGTTGCTCACGGGTCGCAATTTCCTGGTCCTCGCCCCCGACGTCATCCGCAACACGCCGATGCGCGAGGAGGCCGGCCCCGTGCAGTCCACCCCGCAGGAAGAGGAGCAGGTCGCGTTCGTCTCCTTCGTGCTGGACGACACCCAGAACACCTGGCGCCGGCTGCTCGGTGATCGCTACCGCGACGCCAAGCTGGTCGTGTTCCGCGGCTCTACGCCCACGGCCTGCGGCTTCGGCCAGGCCGCCACAGGCCCGTTCTATTGCCCGGTGGATCAGAAGGTCTACATCGACCTCGGCTTCTTCGATGAACTGCACGACCGCTTCGGCGCCTCCGGCGACTTCGCGCAGGCCTACGTGCTGGCGCACGAAATGGGCCACCATCTCCAGCACGTCCTCGGCATCGAGCCGTCCGTGCGACGCGCCATGCAGCAGCGGCCCGACCTCCGCAACGAGCTGTCGATCCGCCTCGAGTTGCAGGCCGATTGCCTGGCCGGCGTCTGGGGCCACTCCACCGCGCAGCGGCAGCTTCTCGAACGCGGCGACATGGAAGAGGGGCTGCGCGCCGCCGCCGCCATCGGCGACGACCGCATCCAGCGCCAGACCCAGGGCTGGGTGTCGCCGGAATCCTTCACGCACGGGTCCTCGGCGCAGCGGGTCGAGTGGTTCCGCCGCGGGCTCCAGTACGGCGACGTCGACCGCTGCGACACGTTCAAGGGCTGATGCCCGAGCTCCGCGAGAGGCGCTGCCTTCCCTGTGAAGGGGGAGTGCCCCGACTCGACGCCGCCGCCGTCGCGGCCCTGCTCCCTCAGATACCCGGATGGAACGCCCGCAACGATCGGTTGCACCGCCACTTCCGCTTCCGGGACTTCGTCACCGCGATGCGCTTCGTGAACCGGATGGCCGAGGTCGCTGAAGATGAGGGCCACCACCCGGATTTCACGGTGCACTACCGCGACGTGGAGGTCGTGATCTGGACCCACGCTATCGGCGGCCTGTCGGAGAACGACTTCATTCTGGCCGCGAAGATCGCGCCCCTGGCGGAAGAGTCCTGACCGACACGTTCAAGAGGCGGCGACCGGATTCGAACCGGTGAATGGAGGTTTTGCAGACCTCTCCCTTAGCCACTTGGGTACGCCGCCAGCGCGTCGGAATCACGTCACGACGACGGGTTGGCTTCTCCGGTGCCCTCTTCGGGACCCTTCTCGCCCTCCCGGCGCTTCTCTTCCTTTTTCTGGCGCTTCTCCAGCGCCTTCATGCGACGCTCAGCTTCGCGCCGCTCACGGACGTTGCTCTTGAAGGCCCGTCCACCCGCCATTGACGTCACCTCCGGCGATACAGCCCTTGGACCCTATCCGGGGCCTTTCGGGAGGTCAAGGTACGGCAGAGCGCATCGTCGATGTCAGCCTCCTCGTCCCAGGTGTCGTCCTCGCTCGGCACGAACACGAACCCCCCGGTGAAGCGATTCATCACGAAATCGTGTCCGGCGGCGTAGAAGCCCCCGTGCAGCACCGCCGCCAACACCAGGGACGCGCCGAGAATCAGCGCCACGCGCGCGCTCATCGGCCTGTCCCCGCGTGCCGCAGACCGTCGATGGCATCTTCCCAGTTCCGGCCGTCGAAGGAGCGGCGCGGGAGCGCCGCCGCGTCGATGCCGTCGAGACAGCGGGCGTTGACGTCGATGCCGTCGGGGTGGGAGCGCGGCACGTAGAAGCTGGCCACTCCGCACCGGCCACAGAAGCGATGCTGCGCGATCCCCGTCCCGAAGCGGTAGGTGAGCAAGGCCTCTTCGCCCGCCAAGAGCCGGAAGGCGGCGCGAGGCACGATCCAATGGAGATAGCCCTTGCGCGCGCAGATCGAGCAATTGCACTCGACCACTTCGCCCGGGTCGCCGTCGACCTCGAACCGCACCCGCCCGCAGTGACACCCACCGGTCTGCATCGCGAGGCGGCATGCTAGACGACGGCTTCCGCCATCGTCAACGCCGGGTTGCGTGATGCGATCCAGCTGCGCCGATGGACCGCAGCAGGCAGGCGCGGGAAGTTGCGGGGGGTGGATTTGAACCACCGACCTCGAGGTTATGAGCCTCGCGAGCTACCAGACTGCTCCACCCCGCACGTGCCTGCTATCGGTCGGCTCCGAGGTTGTCAAGCAAACGGCCTGTCTGTGCCCACGTGTGCCGCCGATGGCACACTCTCGCGCCCTCCGTGTGCCATCACATGATCGCCCCGTGTGCCATCTGTGCCACTGGGCCCTCTTGGATCATTCGAACCCTCGGAAATCCGCGTTCCGCGCGCTGGAACGCGCGTTGCTTCTGTCCCGACGCCGCACACCGTCGGAAGGAGACGCGCCATGATTCGAAGGACCTCGATCGTTCTCGGCACCGCCGCCGCCCTCGCCGCCGCCCTCACGACGCCCGCGTGGGCTGGATGCGGGTGCGACAAGCCCGCGCCGCCGAGGGCGGCCATTCGACCCTTCGTCGCGAGCGCGACACAGACCGTCACGCTCTTCAACCCGGCGCTGGAGAACGGGGCGACCTACGACGTCTCCTTCGAGGCGGCCGCGGGAAGCACCCAGTGGAGTCGCGCCACGGCCACGCGCGACAAGGACGTGGCCGACGGCACGGTCCGCGAGCACCTGCGTGTCGCCCTACCCGACCTCCCGCTTGGTCCGTGCGCCGTCTCCGTGTGGCGAGACGGCACCCGCCACTTCGACGTCGCCGCCGCCGAATTCACGGTCGCCGCCGCGCCCATCGCGCTCCGCGACACCGCGGGCACGGTGGATCGCACGTACCGGGCCGCGGTCGGCGCCGACGGCACGGTCTACATCCCGGTCGATGTGAGCGCGGTCACCGATGCGACCCGCTTCTCGGGCACCGCGCTCGGCCTGCCGCTGCAGTTCGAAGCCAAGAACGTGGCCATGTACAACGGCCAAGGGTACCTGATGCAGCTCCTCGACCCGACGTCGCCGAAGCTGTTCGACTTGAAGGGCGGCGATCTCGATCGGAGCACCTCGCTCTCCTATTGGCGCCACGAGTTTGCCACCTACAAGGACGTCGAATCGGGCACGGCACACGCCCGGCACGACGATGCCGCCGAGTGGCACGCCGACGGAACCCGCCACGTCGACCACGACCACATCGTCGTCGCCCTCCGGGGTGCCTTTGCCGACGGCAGCACGCCGGCGCCCGGCGTGACGGCTCCGTTCGAGCTCGTGATCGATTCCCAGCCCGAGTCCCTCTAGTTCCGCGCGGTCCGGGGGCGGCCCGCGTTCCATGACGACGCCCGTGTACCGGCAGGTGCACGGGCGTCGTCGCCTGCGGCCGTCGCCAGGCCACCTTGCGCCCCGACCGGCCATCGCGTATCGACCGCCCTCCGATGACGGCGGAGGCGGGAAGCCGCGGACAGCTGGCGCGGCGAGCCGGGGTGGTCAGCGCCGCGGTCTTCGCCAGCCGGGTCCTCGGGCTCGTGCGCGAGCAGGTGTTCGCTGCGTCCTTCGGCGCCGGCAAGGCGCTCGACGCCTTCATCACCGCCTTCCGGATCCCGAACCTGCTCCGCGACCTCTTTGCCGAAGGGGCCCTCTCGGCAGCATTCGTCACCACCTTCACGCAGGAACTCGAGCGCAACGGCGAAGACGCCGCATGGCGACTCGCGAACCTGGTCGTCAACGCCCTCGCCGTGGTCGTGGGTGGACTCTGCCTCTTGGGCATCTGGTTCGCGCCCGCGATCGCATACGCCATCGCGCCGGGCTTCGCCGAGGTGCCGGGGAAGCTCGAGCTGACGACCCACCTCACCCGGATCATGTTCCCATTCCTCCTCTTGGTCGCGGTCGCGGCCGTGGCGATGGGGATCCTGAACACCTGGAACCGCTTCGGCGTCCCGGCCGCCGCCTCCGCGTTCTTCAACGTCGGGTCCATCGTGGGTGGGCTCGCCTGCGTACAGTGGCTCGCCCCGGGCTACCTCGCCACCGTGCTAGCCACCCTGCAGAAGGGCGCGGGCGCAGTCGACGCCGATCCCGCGCTCACCACGCGCGCGATCACGGGCATGGCGATCGGCACGCTAGTGGGAGGCCTGCTGCAGCTGGGCATCCAGCTACCGTCGCTGTGGCGGGTGGGATTCCGGTATCGTCCCTTGCTCGCGTTTCGCGACCCGGGACTGCGGCAAGTCATGCGGCTGATGGCGCCCGCCACCATCGGCGCCGCGGCCGTGCAGATCAACGTGTTCGTCAACAGCAACTTCGCGTCGTTCCTGGGCAACGGCCCGGTCTCGTGGCTGAACGTCGCATTCCGCCTCATGCAGTTGCCGATCGGCCTCTTCGGCGTCGCCATCGGCACGGTGACACTGCCCCTGGTGTCTCGTCACGTGGCCCGCGGCGACGACGAGGCGATGCGCCGCGCGCTTCGCCAGGCGCTCGAAATGGTGGCCCTGCTGTGCCTGCCCGCCGCGGCCGGTCTCGCCTGGTTCGGCCTGCCGGTGATCGGGCTCATCTACGAGCACGGGCGGTTCACCGCCGCCGACACCGTAGCCTCCGCCCAGGCCCTGGCCGGCTACGCCATCGGCCTTGCCGGCTATGCCGGCATCAAGGTGGTCGCGCCGGCGTTCTACGCGCTCGACGACGTGGCCACCCCGATGCGCGTCAGCGTGCTGTCGATCGGCGTCAATGTCGCACTCAACTGGCTGTTCGTGCGCGTGCTGGGCTTCGGCGCCACCGGCCTGGCGCTGTCGACGTCCGCGGTCGCGCTGGCGAACTTCGGCATCTTGTTCTACGTGCTGCGCCGCCGCGTCGGCCCGCTCGGGGGCGGTTTCGTCGGCACCCTCGGGCGCATCCTCGCGGCGACGGCGCTCATGCTCGGCCCCGCCCTGGCCGCGGACGCGCTCCTCGGCCGCTTCCAGCCGACGACGGCGCTGCCGTTCGTCCGCCACGGCCTGCGGGTGGCGACCGTCGTCCCCGTGGCGGCGGTATCGTTCTGGGTGGCGTGCCGGGCCTTGGGCGTCGCGCTGCCGTCGTTGCGCCGCCGTCGGCCGGCGTCGGCTTGAGCCCAGCCAAGCGGCGCAGGGCGGCCAGCTCCTTCGGCAAGAGATCGCGCCACGCACCCGGCGGCAGCTCGGCCAGCGTCACCGGACCGAGCCGTATCCGCAGCAGCTTGTCGACTGGGAGTCCGACGGCGGCGCAGAGCCGGCGCACGAGGTGCGTGCGTCCTTCCTGAACCACGAACTCCAGCCAGGTCTTGGTGGCCGAGGCCTTCACCACCCGGACGTGCGTCGGCAGCGCCAGCCCGTCGTCCAACCGCACGCCCCTCCGCAGGCGTCCGAGCACCCGGCCATCCGGGCGACCGTGGACCTTGACGTGATACACGCGTTCCACGGCGCGCTTCGGGTGCAGCAGGCCCTGGGCCAGCGCGCCGTCGTTGGTGAGCAGCAGGACGCCGGTGCTCTGGAGATCGAGACGGCCGACCGGATACAGGCGCCCGCCGACACCGGCCAGCAGGTCGCGCACCGTGGGCCGCCCTTCGGGATCGGCCATGGTGCTCACCACGCCGCGCGGCTTGTGCAGCACGACCGTGCGCACGTGCGCCCGGCGGCCGATCCGCTCGCCGTCCAGTTCGATGGCGTCGCGCACCGGGTCGGCGCGCGCTCCCAGCTCGCGGACGACCTCGCCGTTCACGCTGACGCGCCCCGCGAGGATCAGCGTCTCGGCCTGGCGCCGCGACGCCACGCCGAGTGCGCTCAGAACCTTTTGCAGTCGCTCGGTCAGCCGGTCGACTCCGGGGGTCCCGA
Source organism: uncultured delta proteobacterium (assembly GCA_963851365.1). Classification (GTDB taxonomy): domain Bacteria; phylum Desulfobacterota; class Binatia; order DP-6; family DP-6; genus CAVQLX01. The sequence continues at coordinate 526,136 of CAWKPA010000013.1, forward strand.
TTCGTCCCCGGTCGAGCCCGCCGCGTCTGCAGCGGCCAACTCCGCCACGTCGCCGGAGGACGCGGCCGCCTCGCCCGCCTGCTCCGCCCGCGCCATCAGTGACTCGGCCCCGTCGGCCAATTCCGCGAGCGGCGGGAGGGCTTGGAGATCGGGGAGCCCGAACACCTCGAGGAAATCCCTCGTGGTGCCGTAGAGTATCGGTCGGCCAGGCGCATCTTTCCGGCCCTGGATCTTCACCAGGCGGCGCTCGAGGAGCGTCGAGAGGACGGCGTCGGCGTCGACGCCGCGGATGGCCTCGATCTCCGGACGGGTCACCGGCTGGCGGTACGCGACGATCGCCAGCGTCTCGAGCATGGGCCGCGAGAGTCGCGGCGGCCGCCCACCCATCAAGCGGCGCACCCAGTGGGCATGCTCCGGCGCCGAGCGCAGCTGATACCCACCGGCGACGAAGACCAGCCGCAGGCCACGCCCATCGCGCTCGTAGGCAGCGCCGAGGGCACGCAGGGCAGCTACGATCTCGCGGCGGCCCGGGCCGCCGAGCGCGTCGACCAGCCGCGTCAGGGGCACCGGAGCGCCCGAGGCCAGCAGGAGACTCTCGACGATACCCACGAGCCGGACGGTTTCCTCGTCGAGCGCGGCGTCCCCGGACGCTTGGTCGCCTGGCGACCCCTCGGGGATCTCCTCCGCACTGCATGCCGCCACGCCATCCGTGGCGGTGCCGGCGTCCTCGCCCGGCCCGGTCTCGATTCCGATGACGCCTCCCTCGGCCGCCGCGGCCACTTGAGCTGCCACGGCCGGGTCCTCCAGATCACCCAGCGCGGCCACGTCGGCCACCAGGGCTACCTCGCTGCCGGCCACCACCGTCTCCACGAGCACGCCAGCCCGCTTCTTGCCGTTCACCCGCTTCGGCTGCTCAGGCTCGACCGCCAGATTCTCCGCCATCCACCACCTCCACGCCTCGCCAGCCGCCCGCCTCGCCCATATCCCTCGCCCGTTCCCGCGCCTCCGCCACGTCGGCGACGGCGAGGTCGAGCTGAATGGGTCCGAAGCGGTCGTGCTGCACGGCCCGCACCACCTTAAGCCGGATCAGCTCGAGGAGCGCAAGGAAGGTCACGATGACCTCGCCGCGCGCTGCGTCGGACGAGAACACTTCCGCAAAATCCACTCGCGGACCGAGCGTGAAGCGCTCGAGGATGCGCTGCACGCAATCCGCCACCGACAGCCCCGGGGCGAAGATGGAATGCGCCGTCGGGGGCTTCAGGCGCGCCAGCACCCCGCGCAGCGCGTCGAGCAGGTCGGCCAGGCTGGCGTCGCGCACGCGTGGCCGCGGGTCGCTCGGGTCGTCGGCCGGCTCCGGTTCGCCCACCCCGGCGAAGACGTCGCGGTCCAGGATTCGCCGGTCGGCGAGATCGGCGGCCGCCTCGCGGTAACGCTGGTACTCCAGCAATTGCTGGACGAGCTCCGCGCGCGGATCGGTCTCGGGCTCGCCTTCGTCGTCCGGGTCGGGCGGGAGGAGAAGTCGGCTCTTGATGAACGTGAGCGTCGCCGCCATCACCAGGTACTCGCCCGCGCCGTCCAGGTTGAGCTCGGGGATCTCTTCGAGCAGCGCCAGGTACTGGTCGGTGATCGTGGAGATGGGGATGTCGGTGATCTGCACCTCGTTCTTCTTGATGAGGTGGAGCAGGAGGTCGAGGGGCCCCTCGAAGACCTCGAGCTTGACCGTGCACGGCGCGCCGCTCATGCCAGCCCCAACGCCCCGCGCACGGCCTGCATGGTGTCCGTCGCGATCGCGCGCGCCCTGGCGTTGCCGGCGGCGAGCGCAGCGCGGGCGTCGTCGGGCCGGAGCCGCTCGCGGCGCTCGCGGAACGGCTCCAGCTCGGCCAACACGTGCGCGATCATGACCTTCTTGCACTCGAGGCACCCGATGCCGGCGGTACGGCATCCCTGCTCCTGCCAGGCCAACTCCTCCGCGGTGCAGTAGCTGCGATGGAACGACTGGAAGGCCGGGCAGTCGGCGGGGTCGCCCGGATCGGTGCGGCGGGCCCGACGCGGATCGGTCACCATGCGGGACAGCTTGCGATCGACCTCCGCCGGCGCCTCCGTGAGATAGATGGCGTTGCCGTAGCTCTTGCTCATCTTGCGGCCGTCGGTCCCCACGATCTTCGGCGTGTCGGTGAGCAGCGTTCGCGGCTCCGGAAAGAGCGGCCGGTAGGTCGTGTTGAAGCGGCGGGCGATCTCGCGGGCCAGCTCGATGTGCGGCGCCTGGTCGATGCCGACGGGGACGGCGGTCGCCCGGTACATCAGCACATCCGCCGCCTGCAGCACCGGGTAGCCGAGAAACCCGAGCGTGGACAGGTCGCGGTCGCTGAGGGCCTCGCGCTGCTCCTTGTAGGTCGGGTTGCGCTCGAGCCACGGCACCGGAGTGACCATGGCAAGGATCACGAACAATTCGGCATGCTCCTTCACGGCCGACTGCTGGAAGATCGTGCAGCGGGACGGGTCCAGCCCCACCGCAAGCCAGTCGAGCACCATGTCGATGGTGGCTGCCTCGATGCCCTCCGGCTCCTCCCACGCGGTGGTGAGGGCGTGCCAGTCCGCAACGAAGAAGAGGCACTCGTGCTCGTGCTGCAGCTGGACCCAGTTCTTGAGAGCGCCGTGCCAGTTGCCCAGGTGGAGGCGCCCCGTCGGCCGGGCCCCGCTCACCACCACTTGCCGTGTCTCAGCACCCGCCACCCTCGTCCTCCGCGTCAGCTGCCGCTCACCTGCCGCGCCAGCGCATAGCATACGGCGACCACAGGGCGCACCAGGCGGCCCAGGAGGCCAGTGTTCATCACCACCAACAGCACCAGGACGATCCCCACCTGTTCGAGCTGCGCCACCAGCCGGGCCGCGCCGCCGGGCAGAATGGCCGTCAGCACGCGTCCGCCGTCGAGGGGCGGCACCGGCAGCAGGTTGAACACCGCCAGCACGCAATTGATGACGATCGACTGGCTCGCGAGGGACGCCCCGAACCGGCCGATGCCACCGCTGGCGCTCCCCGAGGCCGCCAGCCACCCCAGCGCCACCGCGCTGAGCCCTGCGAGGAGCAGGTTGGTCCCAGGACCGGCGAGCGCCACCAGCACGTCGTCCAGCCGCGGCCGGCGGAACCGCCGTGGATCGATGGGTACGGGCTTCGCCCATCCGAAGACGAACGGGGCGGTGCCGAACAGGAGTGGCATGAGCAGCAGCATGCCGGGGACGAGCAGCGTGCCCACGGGATCGATGTGAGCGATGGGATTCAGGGTCAGGCGCCCGGCGCGTGCGGCGGTCGCGTCGCCGCAACGATACGCGACCACGCCGTGGGCGACCTCGTGCAGCACGACCGCGGCCAGGAGGGGCACGGCCACGATCGCAATGCGGGCGATCAGGGCGCTCACCTCCATCCGCGCCCTACTCTATCGGCCTGCCCGCAGCCGCGCAAGGAACCGCTCTGCCTCAGGCACGTGGATGGTGCCGCCGATGCACCGCCCGCAGCCGCTCCGGCGCCACATGGGTGTATATCTGGGTGGTCCCGATATCCGCGTGACCAAGCAGCGCCTGCACCACTCGGAGATCGGCGCCGCCGCCGAGGAGATGCGTGGCGAACGTATGCCGCACCGTGTGCGGCGACACCGTGCTCTCGATTGCCGCTGCCCGCGCCCGGGTCTTGACCAGCTTCCAGACCGACTGCCGGGACAACGGCTTCCCCCCGGCGCGAACGAAGAGCCACCGGCTCGCACGCCCCCGCAACAGCTGCGGGCGTTCCCCCGCCAGGTACTCCTGAACGGCCTCCCGCGCATGCTGCCCGAGCGGCACGACGCGCTCCTTCCCGCCCTTCCCGAGGACGGTCACGAAGCCCGCCTCCAGGTTCACCTGCGTCACCTCGAGCGTGGTCGCCTCCGAGACGCGCAGCCCGCAGGCGTAGAGCAGCTCGAGCAGCGCGCGGTCACGCGCCGGCCGCCTCCCGCCCGGCACCGTCACCGTGACCAGCTGCGCGATCTCGCCGCGCCCGAGTGCCCCCGGCAGCCGTCCCGGCGGGCGGCGGATCGACACCTCGGCGACCGGGTCCGCGGACACCCGGTGCGCTCGCCCCACCCAACGGAGGTAGCTCCGGAGCGCGGCCAGCGCGCGTGCCTGGCTCCGCGGCGACAGCCCTCGGGTCGACAACGCGACGAGATGCGCCCGGACGTCGGCCGTGCGCACGGCGGTCGGCGCGACCACGTGCCGCGCGGCCATCGTCCGCGCAAAGGCCGCCAGATCGCGCCCATAAGCCTCGACCGTCCGGCGCGCGAGCCCGCGCTCGGTCGCCAGATGGTCCAGATAGGAGTCGATGCTCCGATCCACCCCGGTCGCCCCGCTCCCCCCCATCCTTCCCTCCGCCGCTCAGCCGGTTGCCGCCGCCGGGGCTGGATCGCCATGCCGCGCGGGCGCCAGCGCGTGCAGCACGCCCTCGCGGATGAGCGCCAGCCGCTGCGGCTCCTCGATCTTCCGCCCCTCGCGATCCGTCAAGTAGAAGACGTCGAGCACCTCGTCCACCATGGTGGTGATCTTCGCCAGGTGGATCCGCACCCCCAGGTGGAACAGACAGTTCGTGATCGTAAAGAGCAGCCCCACTCGGTCGGCCGCATAGACGTCGAGCACCGTGTACTGACTCGACGCGGCGTCGTCGATCTCGACGCGCGTCGCCACGGGCCGGCGCTTGCGGTCCAGCAACGACGGCTTCCGCGTGCGGTTCACCAGCGCTTCCACATCCTGCTCCCCCGCGAGGACGGCCCGGAGGGTCCCTTCGACCCGCTCCCACCGCTCGCGGTCCAGCGTCGCATCGGCCCCTTCGTGCGACACGCGAAACGCATCGAGGGCGACGCCGTCGCGGCTGGTGTCGATCCGGGCCGCCAGGATGTTCATTCCGTGGGCCGCCAGCACGCCCGACAACATCGAGAACAACCCGGGGCGATCCCGCGTGCAGACGGCGTACTCGGTGAACTCGCGCGCCGGATACGCCTGGACCTGCGTGGCGAGCGCCAGGCGCTCGCCCGCCGCTTCCGCCTGTTCGAGCCGTCGGCGCAGCTCGCCGTGGCTTTGCATGACCTCCTCGGGCGTCGACAGAAAGTAGCTGTCCGGCATCGCGTCGACGAAGCGCTGCATCACCAGGCGGCTGGACGGCGGCGCGGCCTCGAGTACGCGCCGCCGCGACCGCGCTGCCCGCGCGCCCCGGTCCTCGGGTTCGAACACGTCCTTCTCGAAGAACTCGAAGGCGCGTCGATAGAGTTCGGTCACCAACATCCCACGCCAGTTGTTCCAGATGCCCGGCGCCACGGCGCGCATGTCCGCATACGTGAGGACGTAGAGGCGCTGCAGGTTCTGCACGGTGCCACAGGTCCGGCAGAAGTCGATCACCAGCTGATCGTCCGCGATGTCGCGCTGCTGCGCCAGGCGCGACAACAGCAGATGGTGCTCGACGAGGAAGACGCAGGCCGCGCGTTCGTCCTCATTGAGCCCGAGCCGGCTCCCCACCTCCGCCATCATGCGCGCCCCACGCCCGGAGTGGTCGTCGCCGTGCCCCTTGCCTGCATCGTGGAACATCATCCCGAGAAACAGCAGCTCCGGCTGGGGCAGCTCGCGCGCGACCTCGGTCACCTGGGGCACCGCGTCCGCGACCCGGCCCTCGCGCACCAGTTCGAGCTCCCGCACGCCGAGCAGTGAATGGTGATCCACCGTGTAGATGTGGAACGGGTCGTGCGTGATGAGCCACTCGAGATGCCGAAACTCCGGGAATACCGCCCCGAGAACCCCCAGGGCGTGCATCTGGAGCAGCGTATCCGCGATGCGGACACGCGCCCGGAGCACTCCCAGGAAGGCAACCCCCACCGCCGGGTCGGCGCGCGCCGCCGCCAGGACATCGACATGCTCCCGCAGCAACTGCGTGGTACCGAGCGCCAGCGGGACGCCGTGGCGCTGCGCCTCCGCAAATACCTCGATCATCGTCGCCGGCGCCTCGACGAAGACTTCGCGACCCGTCACCGCGAGGGCGCCGCCCTGGATCCGCATGCCCGGACGGATCACGCGGGCGGCCGGCACCGTGTACCGCACGGGCTGCGTCGCCTGGAGGCATCGCGCGCTGATCGCCTCGACCAGCCGGTGCACCGTCGTGGCCTCTGCGTAGTATCGGCGCATGAAGGCCTTCACCCCCTCGCGCCCGGCGCCGAAGCCGAGGCCGGGCGCCAACACGTCCTGCATCTCGTAGCTGAGCAGGTCCTGGTGGCGGTCGGTCGCGAAGTGCATCGCGTTGCGGACCCCCCAGAGGAAATCGAGCGCCTGGTCCAGATCGGCCACGTCCTGCTCGCCGAGCACCCCGAGCGGGATCAGCTCCCGGAAGCTCCGCACCTTGAAGCGGATCTTCGCCGCCCAGAGGGCGGTGTGGAGATCACGGAGACCGCCGAGGCCATCCTTCAGCTGCGGCTGCAGCAGGTACACGCTGGCGCCGTGCTTGGCGTGGCGCTCCTCGCTCGCGCGCGCCTTGTCGCGGAAGAACGCTTGCTGGTTCGGCGTCCAGACCTCGTCGATCACGCGGTCGTCGAACTCGGCGTACGGCTCCGGGTCCCCGCAGAGATAGCGCGCGTCGAGCAGGGCCGTCTTGACCTTCAAATCCCGCGCCGCCAGCCGCGTACACTCGCGCACGTTGCGCATGGCGGCGCCGACCTGCAGCCCCGCGTCGAACAATGCGGGGATCACGATCTCCGCCACCGTCTCGGCATAGGGGTTCACCTTCCACGGATAGAGGAACAGCAGGTCGATGTCCGACTGCATGTTCAGCTCGCCCCGCCCGTAGCCTCCTTGCGCGACGATGGTGCAACGCTGATTCACTCGCGGATTCTTCGACTGATAGTGGTGCGTCGCGCTCACGAACAGCCACCCGATCAGATGATCAATGGCGTCGGTATATGCGGCGACGACTGCCCGGCCGCCCGCCCCCGCCTCGTGACGGGTGCGGCATTCCGACCGGCAGGCCGCCACGAACTCACGCGCGACGACGCCGGCGTCCGAGACCGGGGTGTCCACGTCCGGCAGGGCGGCGATCCGCGACAGCGGGTCGAACGGCGGCAGGGTGGCGAGCAGCATGCGCGCGTCGAAGCTTTAGGGGACTGCCCGACCGCAATCAAACCCCGCGCCGGGCCGTTTCGACTAGGCGGGCCAGGATCGCGAGGGCGTCGAGCGGCGTGAGTCGCTCGGGGTCGAGCGCCTCGATCTCGTGCCGCAGACGGGCGTCGATCGACCCGAACAACGAGAGCTGCCCGTTCGGAGCCGTGGCGGCGCGCGGCCCCCCCGAGGCTGGCGTGCCGAGCGACTCGCCCGCTTCGAGCTGCGCCAGCAGGTGCCGCGCTCGCTGCACCACCGCCGCCGGCACGCCGGCGAGCGCCGCCACCTCGACCCCGTAGCTACGTGGCGCCGGCCCCGGCACGATCTGGCGGAGAAACACGATCGTGCCCTGCCACTCCGCAACCGCCACCGAGAGATTCCGCACGCGCGGCCGCTCGGCCGCAAGCGCGGTCAGCTCGTGGTAGTGGGTGGCGAAGAGCGTCCGGGGGCGTTGCGGCGCGTCGTGGAGGTGCTCCGCCACGGCCCAGGCGATCGAGATGCCGTCGAACGTACTGGTGCCACGCCCGATCTCGTCGAGGATCACGAGACTGCGCGAGCTGAGACCGGACAGGATGCTCGCCGTCTCCCGCATCTCGACCATGAACGTCGACTCGCCGCCCACCAGGTTGTCGCTCGCGCCGACACGCGTGAAAATGCGGTCGACCAACCCCACGTCGGCCTCCGTGGCCGGGACGAAGCTTCCCACCTGCGCGAGGATCGTGATGAGGGCGACCTGCCGCAGGTACGTCGACTTGCCGCCCATGTTCGGGCCCGTGAGGATGACCAGCTGCACCTCGTCGGCGTCGAGCCGTGTGTCGTTGGGGACGAACGGCTCGTCGGCCACCGCCTCGACCACGGGGTGCCGGCCGCCCCGGATGGCGAGCGCGGGCTCGCGCGTGAGGCGCGGGCGGGTCCAGCCGCGGCGATGCGCCACCTCGGCCAGCGACGCCACGACGTCGAGGGTCGCGAGCGCTTCGGCCGTCCGGGCGAGTGTCGGCTGCCATGCCGCGACGTCGTCCAGCAGGGTCGCGAAGCAGTGCTGCTCGAGGGTGCGCAGCCGCTCCTCGGCGCCCAGCAGCCGCGCCTCGTGCTCCTTCAGGGCCGGCGTGACGAAGCGCTCCGCCCCCACCAGCGTCTGCTTGCGTTCGTAGTCCGCGGGCACCTGCGGCAGGTTCGGCTTGGTCACTTCGACGTAGTAGCCGAAGACCTTGTTGTACCGGACCTTCAGCGACGCGATCCCGGTGCGCTGCCGTTCCTCGCTCTCGAACCGCGCCAGCCACCCCTTGCCGTCGCTGGCCAGGGCCCGCAGCGCATCCACCTCGGGGTGGCAACCGGACCGGATATAGCCGGCGATCCGCGTGTGCGGGGGCGGCGCGTCCACCAGGGTGGCCCCGATGCGCGCGGCCACCTCCGGCAGCGGCTCCGCCGCCGTCGCCAACCGGGCGAGCAGCCCGTCGCGTCGCGCGCCGATCCCCGCCCGCACGGCCTCGATCCGCCCCAGCGCGTTGGCAAGGCCGACGAGATCGCGCGGGCCGGCGACCCGCGCCCCGACCCGGCCGACGAGCCGCTCGAGGTCGCCCATGCCCGCGAGGGCCTCCCGCACCGCGCCGCGCGCGATGAGGTCTTCGGCGAGCGCCTCGACGGCATCGAGCCGCTCGCCGATCTGCACGGGGTCGAGCAGCGGCGCCAGGAGCCATTCGCGCAACTGCCGCAGTCCCATCGGAGTGCACGTGTCGTCCAGTACCCAGAGCAGCGAGCCCCGCCGCTCGCCACGCAGCGTTTCCAGCAGCTCGAGGTTGCGACGAGTCGCGGCGTCCAGCGTGAGCAGGCCGTCGAGTGCGTAGGCTTCGGGCGCCCGCAGATGCGCCGGCCGCGCGCGATAGACCGCGTCCACGTAGGCGAGCGCCCCCCCGGCCGCCCGTGCCGCCAGCGGCGCGAGCGGGACCTCCACCGGCACGGGCTCCGGCAGCGCGCCCCGCGCCCACGTGCGCGGCGGCCCGACCGCCGCCGCGACCTCGGGTGGCAGGTCCGCGGGCAGCAAGAGCTCGCGCGGCGCCAGGCGCTCCAGCTCCTCGCGCGCGACGGTCCAGTCGTCCGCCTCCGCCACGCGCACCCCGCCGCTCGCGAAATCCACCACGGCGATGCCGAACCGCCCCGCCCCGTCGTACGCCAACGCCGCGAGCAGGCTGGGCGCACCCGGGTCGAGGCTCTCCTCTTCCAGGATGGTGCCCGGCGTGATGACCCGCACCACCGTCCGCTCGAGGAGCTTCTTCCCGCGCTCCGGCTCGCCCTGCTCACAGATGGCGACCGCATGGCCCGCCGCCAGCAACCGTGCCACGTAGCGGTTGCGCCGCGTGCGCCGGGAAGCCGCACAGCGGCACTTCGTCCGGCTCGCCCCGGTTGCGCGCCGTGAGCGTGAGGTCGAGGGTCTGCGACGCGGCCCGAGCATCGTCGAAGAACATCTCGTAGAAATCGCCGAGCCGGAACAGCAACACGGCGTCCGGGTGCTGCGCCTTGACGCGCAGGTACTGTGCGAGCAGCGCGCCTCTCACACGCGCTTGCGCTTCTTGGCGAGGTAGTCGACCAGGAGGTACTGCCCCAGCTTGTCCGGCCGGGTGTAGAGCGCCCGGCCGCGGTTGATGCGGGTCATGCGCTCGACGAACGCCCGGAGACTCGGGCTGTCGTCGAGCATGAAGGTGTTGATCGTGATGCCGCGACGCGTGAGGCGCTCGACTTCCCGCAAGGTCTCCTGCGCGGCCCGCATGCTGATTCCGCCGAAGGACAACGGCCACTCGCAGTGGAGCCGTCCCTTCGAGAAGTATGCGGTCGGCTGCCCGTCGGTGATCACGATGATGTGCTGGTTGGTGCTCGGGTGACGCGCCAGCAGGTCCGCGCCCAGCCGCAGGCCATCCTGGAGATTCGTGAACGGATCGCCCATGTTCCAGCTCGCTTCCGGCAGATCGCGGAGACGGAGTTCGACGGCGCGCGTGAAGAAGCCCACGATCCCGAAATAGTCCCGCGGATAGCGCGACCGGACCAGACTCTCGAGCGCCAGGGCCACCTTCTTGGCCGCCGCGAACCGCCCCTCCCACGACATCGACCAGCTCATGTCGAGCAGCAGCACCGTGGAGCTGGTGGTCGTCTGGTCCGCGGCGTAGACTTCGAAATCCTCGGGCGCGAGTGCGAGCGGGGTGCCGGGCCGGCGGGCCACCGCCTTCTTGAGGGTGTTCACCAGGTGGAGCGCCAGCGGATCGCCGAACCGGTACGCGCGCGTCTCGTCCGGCCGCAGCACGGTCTGCCCGCGGGCGTCGGTGGCGTGCCCGCCCGGGCGATCACGCAGGAGCCCCTGGTAGATGTCGCGCAGCGCCAGATGACCGATGCGTCGCACGCCCTTCGGCGACAACGCCATGCGCCCCTCCCGCTGCGCGAGGTAGCCCGCCTCGGTGATCGCCCGCATCATGCCCTGGAGCAGCTGCACGCTGCGGAGCGCATCAGCCCCGAGCAGCGCACGCAGCTGCTCGGGGTCGAGGGCGTCGAGGTCGCCCGCCAACAGCTGCTCCTCGAGGCGCCGCCAGCCCTCCATTTCCCGCATCAGGTCGAGCGCCTCCTCGTACCCGAGGCTGCGCGGCCCGTGGAACAGGTCGCCGTAGCGACGCTCGAACTCCTCGAGCGCCCGGATGTTCTCGAGCTCGTCACGGAGCGTGTCGAACGCCGCGCCCGCCCCCGGGTCCTCGAAGTCGCCCTCCGCCAGCTCCGCGATCGCCCCGGAGAGCCGCGCGGCGAGCCGGTCGAGCTGCGCGCGCCTGGCCGCCGCCCGCTCGCTGGCCATCCCACCCTCGAGCGCATCGAGGGTTTCGCGCTCTTGCTCGAGCACGTCCTCGAGACGTTGCCGCATCTCGGCCAGCGCGCCCCGCAGGTTGACGTCACGGTAGCGCGCCCGCATGGCCTCGCGCAGCTGTTCCAGCAACTCGTCGAGACCGAGCACCCGCAGGCCGTCGGCGTCGAGCCCCTGATGGAGGAGCCAGTCGAGCGCCTGCTGGACGTCGTCGGTGAACGACAGCAGCTCCGAGAGCTTGTCGAAGGCTTGCTCGGCGCTGAGTCGCACCTCCTGGGTGCCGTCCCAGGCCGTGTACCGCACGACGAGCATGGCGGGCGGCAGCGATCCCCTATGCCCGGTAGGCCCAGCGACCGCCCGAGCGGTCCTTGTTGAGTTTCTGGTGCAGATGGAGCCCCTCGAGCACGAACTCGATCGCCGCCGCCATCAGCCCCGGGCTCTCCGACGGACCGAGCGCGGCGACCGCCTCGCGCAGGCCGGGAATCTGCTGTACCCCCTCGCGGTACTCCGCCGCCGCCATGCGTTCTGATACCTCGACGCCCCAGCCCTCCTCGAAGTGCGCCACCACCCGGGCCAACGGCTCCAACGCGAGGCGCCGATTCCACACCGCCAGCACGGCGCGCTCGATCAGCCGATCGACGAGCTCATCGGCCTTCTTGTCCTCGCCGGCGTACTCCAGCTCGATCTTGCCGGCCGTCGAGGCGAGGACGGCGTGCAGGTCGGTCAGACGCGGCACGATCTCGCGCTCCCCGGTGCGCACCGCCCGTTTCTCGGCGTTGCGAGATGATGGTCTCGTAGTTGTTGATGCGTGACGCGCACGCTGACGCCCGACGCCTGGCTGATCTCGTTCGACGCACGCGCCTCGAAGGTGACCTGCGCCACGACTTCGCGCAGGAAGTCCGGGACGCGGAGCGCGCGCCCATCGCGGTCGATCGGCGCCAGCTCCTGCTCCATGATGGCGATCTCGTCCTCCAGCCGGCGCGGGTAGTGGGTGCGGATCTGGACGTCGAAGCGGTCCTTCAGCGGCGTGATGATGCGCCCGCGGCTCGTGTAGTCCTCGGGATTCGCGCTGGCGACGATCACCACGTCGAGCGGCAGGCGGATGCGGTAGCCCTTGATCTGGACGTCGCGCTCCTCCATCAGGTTGAAGAGGCCGACCTGCACCTTCTCGGTCAGGTCGGGCAGCTCGTTGATGGCGAAGATGCCGCGGTTGCTGCGCGGGATGAGGCCGTAGTGGATGGTCTCCTCGTCGGCGAGGTAGCGCCCCTCGGCCACCTTCACCGGATCGATCTCGCCGACCAGATCCGCCATCGAGACGTCCGGGCGTCGCGAGCTTCTCGCCGTAGCGTTGCCGCGGGCCCGATCCAGGCGATCGCGCAGCGCGTCGCCTTCCGCCGTCCACCCGCCGCCGGCACGCCGCGCAGATCGGGGCGAACGGATCGTCGTTGATCGCGCAGCCTGCGACGACCGGAATGACCGGGTCGAGGAACCGTTGCAGGGTCCGGATGATGCGGCTCTTGCCCTGGCCGCGTTCGCCGAGGAACACCATGTGGTGCCCCGCGAGGATGGCGTTCTCGATCTCCGGGATGACCGTGTCGTCGTAGCCGACGATGCCGGGGAGCAAGGGCTCGCCGCTCGCCAGATGGGCGAGCACGTTGCGCCGCATCTCCTCGCGTACCGGCCGCACGACGTAGCCGGTTGCCTTCAGCTCGCCGAGCGTACCCGGCCGAACGGACTCCTGCACGTTTGCCGCCTCCCCTGCGTTGGGAGGGCGATCATATACAGGGGGTCGCGCGCGAGACAACCAAGACCGCCCGCGGGCGGCCGCAGGGCGCCGTGGTCAGCGCTGAAGCCAGCCGAACGCGGGTCGGAGGTTGTCGAAGGTGGCGAGGAGGTGCTCCGGCATGACGCGTACCTCCGCCAGCAGCGGCATGAAGTTCGTGTCGCCCGTCCAGCGCGGCACGACGTGCCAGTGCAGGTGGTCGACGATGCCGGCCCCGGCACAAGCCCCCAGGTTCATCCCCACGTTGAAGCCCTGCGGCTGGAGGACCTCGCCCAGCGTCGCCAGCGTCCGGCGCAGCGTGTCCCCCAAATCGCACATGCTCCGCCGCCGGCAGGTCGGGGAGCGACGCCGTATGGCGGCGGGGGGCGACCATCACATGCGCGCTGGCGTACGGATAACGATTCAGCATCACGAGGCTCGCGGGCGTCACGCCGAGCAGCAGCGCGTCGCGGGCATCGCGCTCGGGCGCCCCACAGAACAGGCAGCCGGCCTCCTTCGGGGCCCCGACGTACGCCATCCGCCACGGGGCCCAGAGCACCCGCATTGGCGCGTCAGTCGACGGCCGCGGAGTCTTCGGCCGTATAGGGCTTGCCGTCGACTCGCAGCCGCAGCTCCTTGCCCACCTTGAAGAAGGGCACCCGCTTGGCATGCACCGGGACGACCGCGCCGGTCTTCGGGTTCCGCCCTTCCCGCGCCCGGCGCTGCTTCACCACGAAGCTCCCGAAGCCGCGAATCTCGATGCGCTCGCCGCGCACCAACGCCCTGGTGAGGCTGTCGAAGAGCTCGTTCACGATCGCCTCGGCATCCCGCCGCGAGAAGCGTGGAAAGAGCTTCACCACTTCGTCGATGAGATCGCGCTTCGTCATCGCCGTGTCTTCCTCGCTCGCCGCCCAGCGCGGCGGGGCCCGCCTTCAGGCCTTGGTCTTGTCGCGGCTCTCGAGATCGTCCGTCATGACGTCGGCGAACGAGAACTTCGCCCCTTCGTTCTCGCGCCGCATGTAGGCATCGACCTCGTCGCGCTCCTCGCTGCGCCGCAACGCCTTGACCGAAAGCCCGATCCGCTTCTCCCGCGCGTCGACCTGCGTCACCTCGGCCTCCAGCTCGTCGCCGACCTTGTAGAGCGCCGCCGGGCGGTCCACCCGTTCGGTGGAGAGCTGCGAGACGTGGACCAGCCCCTCGACGCCCTCTTCGATCTCCACGAAGACGCCGAAGTCCGTGACGCTCGAGACGGTGCCCCGCACCCGCGCGCCGACCGGATACCGCTGCGGCACCGCCGCCCAGGGGTCCTCGGTGAGCTGCTTCACGCCCAGCGAGATGCGTTCGTTGTCGACGTCGATACCCAGCACGACTGCCTCGACGTCGTCGCCCTTCTTGAAGAACTCGGAGGGGTGCTTCACCTTCTTCGTCCAGTGCAGGTCGGAGACGTGCACCAGCCCGTCGATCCCTTCCTCGAGTTCGACGAAGACGCCGAAGTCGGTGATGCTCTTCACCTTGCCCGTGATCCGGCTGCCGAGCGGATGGTTCACGCGGACCAGCTCCCAGGGGTTGGGTTCGGTCTGCTTGAGCCCGAGCGAGATGCGCCGACTCGCCGGGTCGATGTCGAGAACCTGGACCTCGACCTCCTGGCCCGGCTCCAGCACTTTCGAGGGGTGCGTCACCCGCTTGGTCCAGGACATCTCCGAGACGTGGACCAGGCCTTCGAGGCCCGGCTCCAGCTCGACGAACGCGCCGTAGTCCGTGATGCTCTGCACCTTCCCGCGCACCCGCGCGCCGGTGGGGAGACGCTCGCCGACCGTCGACCAGGGGTCCGGCATGATCTGCTTCATGCCGAGGGACACCCGCTCGCGCTCCGGGTCGTACTTGAGGACGACGACCTTGACGCTGTCGCCGACGTTCACCGCTTCGGATGGATGTCCGACCCGCGCCCACGACATGTCGGTGACGTGCAGCAGGCCGTCGATCCCGCCGAGGTCGACGAAGGCTCCGTAGTCCGTGATGTTCTTCACCGTGCCCTCGAGGATCACGCCCTCCTCGAGCACCTTGAGGGTCTCTTCCTTGAGCTGCGTCCGCTCCCGCTCGAGCACGGCTCGACGGGACACCACGACGTTGCCGCGGGAGCGGTTGAACTTGAGGATGGCGAACCGCCCGCGCTGGCCGATGTAGCGGTCGAGGTTCCGCGCCGGCCGGATGTCGGCGTGCGACCCCGGCAGGAAGGCCGCCACGCCGATGTCGACCTTGAGCCCACCCTTCACCTTGCCGACGATGGTGCCTTCGATCACGCCGTTCTGCTCGAAGGCTTGTTCGATGTCGCGCCAGACCACCAGCTGGAGCGCCTTCTGGCGCGAGAGCTGCACGCTGCCGCTCTCGGTGTCGGTGGACTCGAGGTAGACCTCGACCGTATCACCCTCGTGCACCAGGCATTCGCCCTCACGGGTCATGAACTCGTGGAGCGGGACGGTGCCTTCGCATTTGTATCCGATGTCGACCGTGACGCTGTCGCGCCCCACCCGAACGACCCGTCCGGAGACGATATCTCCTGTTTTCGGGCTCTTCAGGCTCTGCTCGAAGAGGGCGGCAAAATCCTCTTCGGCTCCGGTCTCGAGACCGGGCTTCTCCGGCGAAACGGACATCAAGCGGGTACCCCCTGTGGGCGGAAATCGGTCGGCTGCGGACGCGTGCGCAACCGAGGACCCATAGCGTTGTTCGAGTAGGCTTGCAAGAGTTCAGTCCTCCATCCGGGCGCGCACCGCACGCTCCATCGTCGCCACGACCTCGTCCAGCGTGAGCCGCGTGGTATCGAGCAGCGCCGCGTCGGCGGCTGGACGCAGGGGCGCGACAGGCCGCGTGCTGTCCCGCCGATCGCGGGCCGCCAGGTCCGCCGCCAGGGCCGCCTCGTCGACGTCCTCGCCGAGACCGCGAAGGTCGGCGGCGCGCCGGCGGGCTCGCTCCGCCGCCGTCGCCGTCAAATAGAACTTCACCGCGGCCTCCGGAAAGACCACCGTCCCGATGTCCCGGCCCTCCATCACCACGCCGCCGCTCGCGCCGAGCACACGTTGGAAGGCCGTCAGGCGGTCACGCACCACCGGGCGGGTCGACACCCGCGACGCCAGTTCCGCCGCATCCGGGCGGCGGATGGCCAGCGACACGTCGCGGCCGTCGACCACGAGGTCCCCGCCTGGGAGCAGTCCGAAGCAGATCCCGCCCAGCAGGCCAACGAGGGCGTGGTCGTCGTCGAGCCCGATGCCGCGCTCCGCCGCCAGGACGCCGACCGCCCGATACATGGCGCCCGTATCGACGTGGGCATAATCGAGCCGCTGGGCCAGGGCTCGGCTGGCAGTGCTCTTGCCGGCACCCGCCGGGCCGTCGACCGCGACCACCAGACGCCGCATCAACCACCCTCCACTGCAGCTCCGAGAGCGGCCAGTGTTTCGAAGAATCCCGGATACGAGACGGCGACGCACCCCGCATCGGCGATTTCCACACCTCCCGCCGCGCGCAGACCCGCCACCGCGAACGCCATGGCGATGCGGTGGTCGCCATGCGCCTCGATCCGCGCGCCGCGCAGCGGTCCTCCGCCGAGTCCCTCGACGACGAGCCCGTCGGCGGCGGTGTGCACCCGGACACCGAGGAGCCCCAGCTGCTCCAGCGCCGCGACCCGATCGCTCTCCTTCACCCGCAATTCGGACGCCCCCGTGATGCGCGTCTCGCCCGTCGCGAAGGCGCCGGCGACGGCCAGGATGGGCAACTCGTCGATCGCCGCTGGAACCTCGGCAGGGACGATCGTCGTGCCGACGAGCGCACCCGCCCGCACCACGAGGTCCCCCCGGGGTTCTCCCGCCTCGATCCGCATCCGCTCGGTGCGAATGTCCGCTCCCATACGCCGGAGAATCTCCAACCCTCCGGTCCGCGTGGGATTGAGCCCGACATCGAGAATCCGCACTTCCGAGCCCGGGCAGGCGAGCGCCGCCACGACGAGAAACGCCGCCGACGACGGATCGCCCGGGATGGGCAGGTCGACTGCGCGCAGTCGCTGCCCGCCGGCGATCCCGACCGTCCCTCCCGCGTACTCGAGGCACGCGCCCATGTGGCCGAGCATGCGCTCGGTGTGGTCCCGGCTCGCGAACGGCTCGCGCACGCGTGTCATGCCCCGCGCTCGCAGACCGGCCAGCAGAATGGCCGACTTCACCTGCGCGCTGGCCACCGGCAAGGTCCATGAAATCGCCGTCAACCGCCCGCCGCGCACCCGCACCGGCGGCCGCCCGTCGCTGGTGTCGATCTCCGCACCCATGGCGCGCAGGGGTTCCGCCACCCGTTCCATTGGACGCCGGCGGAGCGAGGCGTCCCCGTCGAGCACGGACGAGCCCCTCGCCCCGGCCACGACACCCATCCCAAGCCGCATCGTGGTGCCGGAGTTCGCGCAATCCAGTTCGGTGTGTCGTTCGTCGCCGAGTTCGAGACCGGCGCCCGTCACCCGCACCGTGTCGCCATCGATGGCGACGCCGGCGCCGAGCCGCCGGATCGCCTCCGCGGTCGCGCGCACGTCGGCCCCCCCCGAGAAGCCACGCACCGTCGTGAGGCCGTCGGCGAGGGCACCGAGCAGCAACGCGCGGTGTCCGATCGACTTGTCCCCGGGGACGGTCACGTCGCCCCGTAGCGGCACGCCGCCGTCGCCCACCCGGCGGACGCTCATTCCACCCCCGGCGCCAGGCGCTCCCGCAGCGCCCGCGCGGCGGCCAGCGCGGCCAGCAGACCATCCGCATCCCCCGCCGCCACCAGGGCGTCGAGCCGGTCGAGGGCGTGGCGGAACTCGCCGATGGCAGCGCGCAACGCCGGGACGTTGGCCAGGGCGATGTCCCGCCAGAGCTCCGGCAGGCTGCCGGCGATCCGCGTCGTGTCGCGCAATCCGCTGCCGCCGTAGGGGAGCACGGGACGTCCGGCGACGCGGGCGGCGCCCAGCGCCTCCATCAACGCGAAGGCGACCATGTGCGGCAGATGCGACACCCGCGCGAGAATCTCGTCGTGGACGGCCGCATCCATCATTTCGACGCGCGCGCCGACGCCCGTCCAGAGCGCCCGCACGCGCGCGAGCGCATCGGTGCGCGTGCGCGGCGTCGGCGTGACGATGCACGCCCGCCCGCGAAAGAGATCTGCGCGCGCCGCCCCGGCCCCCGCGGCCTCGCTGCCCGCCACGGGGTGCGCGCCGACCACCGCCCCCGGATCGGGCCACCGGGCTTCGAGCGCGGCGACCACCGACGCCTTCACGCTCCCCGCATCGGTCAGCAGCGTTCCGGACGCGACGTGCGGCCGGAAGGCGTCCGCGAGCGCCGCGCACGCGCCGACCGGAACGGCCAGCACGACGACGTCGGCGCCGCGGGCGGCATCGGCTGGGTCCGTGGCGATCCGGTCGATGATGCCGCGCTCGTGCGCCAGCGCGAGGTTGGCCGCGGTCCGGCCGAGACCGACCACTTCGCCCACCAGACCCGCCTCGCGCGCAGCGAGCGCGAGCGAGCCGCCGATCAAACCGACGCCGGCGATCGCCATGCGCTCGAAGAGACGGCTCATGACGCCCCGCGCAGCACCGCGCCCAGGGCCTCCAGCATGCGCCGGTTCTCGTCCGGCAGGCCGATCGTCACCCGCAGGTATTCGGGCAGGCCGTAGCCATCCATCGGGCGCACGATCACCCCTTGTCGCAGCAGCGCCTGATACACGGACAGCCCCTGCCCGACCCGCACCAGCAGAAAGTTCGCCGCGCTCGGCACGAAGGACACGCCGAGCCGCTCGAAGCCCTCGCTCAGGGCGCGCATGCCCTGCCGATTCACCTCGAGCGTGCGGCGGACGTGTTCGCGATCGTCGAGCGCCGCGAGCGCGCCCACCAGGGCGAGCGCATTCACGTTGAAGGGTTGCCGGATGCGTTGCAACGCATCGATTACCTGCCCCGGCGCCACCGCGTAGCCGATCCGGAGCCCCGCCAGGCCGTAGAGCTTCGAGAACGTCCGCAGCGTCACCACCGGCACCGTGCCGTCGCCGCGGGCCGCGATCGTGTCCGGGTACTCGGGGTCTTCGACGTAATCGGCGTACGCGTCGTCCGCCACCACGATCAGCTGGCCGGCCGGCAGCGCCCGGAGAAAGGCCTCCCACTCGGCACGCCGGAAGATGGTGCCGGTGGGGTTGTTCGGGTTGGCCAGGAAGACCAGCCGCGTCCGCGGTGTCACCGCCTCGGCGATCGCCTCGAGGTCGTGGGTGAAGTGACGGAGCGGCACCGGTCGCGGCGTCGCCCCCATGGCCTGGACGACCATGCGATAGATGACGAACGCCTGATCCGCCATCACCGCTTCGTCGCGCGGCCGCAGGAACGTACGCGCGATCAGTTCGATGAGCTCGTTCGATCCGTTGCCGACCAGGATGTCGTCGGGCGAAACGCCGTGGCGCTCCGCCAGTCGGCGCCGCAGGTAGAACGCGGAGCCGTCCGGATAGAGATGCAGGCTGCGCAGCGCGGCGGCGACCGCCGTCACCGCCTTCGGAGACGGCCCGAGCGGGTTCTCGTTCGAGGCGAGCTTGATGGAGTCGTGGATGCCCAGTTCGCGTTCGACCTCCTCGACGGGCTTGCCCGGCGGATACGGCGTGAGGGTGCGCACCCACTCCGGCACGAGGTGGCGAATGTCGCTCATGCGTCCGCCTCCGGCGCGGCCGGATAGGATCCGAGGATCTCGAGCCGCAAGGCTCGCCGGCGCACCGCCGCCAGCGCCCGGGCGACACGCGCCTCGCGCCGGTGTCCCTTCAGGTCGAGAAAGAAGTAGTACTCCCAAGGCCGGGCCCGGAGCGGGCGCGATTCGATCTTGATCAGGTCGACGCCGTGGGCAGCGAACGGGCGCAGCAGGCGTGCGAGCACCCCGACGTCGTCATGCACGCTCACCACGAGGGACGTCTTGTCGTCGCCCGTCGGATCGTCGCTGTCGCGGCGCCCGAGCACGAGGAAACGGGTGACGTTGCCCGGCTCGTCCTGGATGCCCCGCTCGAGCACATCGAGGCGATACGGGGCGGCCGCCGCTTCCGCGGCGATGGCGGCGGTGCGCGCGTGGGCACCGGCGCGCTCGGCGGCCCGTGCGTTGCTGGCCTCCTGCCCGGTTTCGACGCCGGGCAGATGCGTCGCGAGCCATTGCCGGCACTGCGCCAGCGCCTGCGGGTGCGCCACGACCCGACGCACCTGCGCCAGGGTCGTGCCCGGCCGCGCCAGCAGACAGTGCCGCACGGGGAGGGCCACCTCCGCGCAGATCCGGAGCGGCGACTCGACCAGACGATCGAGGGTATGGGCGACCATCCCTTCCGTCGAGTTCTCCACCGGCACCACGCCGAAATCGGCGCGCTCGCCCTCGACGTCGCCGAACACCTCCGCGATCGTGGCGCTCGACAGATACTCCGCGCCCGCTCCGAACTGGCGCATGGCTGCAAGGTGCGTCCAGGTGGCCGCCGGACCCAGGTATGCCACGCGCAGCCGCGCCTCGAGGCCCCGCGACGCCGAGATGATCTCGCGGAAGATCGTGCGGACGCTCGCAGCGCCGAGCGGGCCGTCGTTCTGCCGCGCGATCCGCGCGAGCACGCCCGACTCTCGCCCCGGGGCGTAGATCGCCCGCTGGTGGCGGTGTTTCTGCGCCGCGATCGCCAGCGCGAGCCGCGCTCGACGGTTCAGGAGGCGGAGAAGCTGATCGTCGATGCGGTCGATCGCACGGCGGATCGCGGGAATCGAGCCCGGGCGCGGCATGTGCAGACCGAGGAGGCTCTATCGTGGGCCCGGGACCTTTGCAATGCGCGGCGCCGGTGTGGCGACGGCCGGCCGCACGCCCCGCGCCAGGAACGCCGTGGCCTCGGCGAGCAGGCGCGTGCGATCGGCTTGCGGGTCGCGCCACACCACGTCCGGTTCGGCGCGGAACCACGTCCGCTGGCGCCTGGCGAAGCGCCGGGTGGCCGCCGTTGCCGCTGCGAGCGCCGTCGGGAGATCGCATGCGCCTTCGACATACGCGCGCAGCTCGCGATAGCCGACCGCCCGCCACGCGGCGGCGCCCGCAGGTATCCCGCGCGCCACCAGCGCCCGCACCTCGTCGACGAAGCCGCGCGCGATCATGCCCTCCGCGCGCGCCGCGATACGGGCGGCCAGGACGGCCGGCTCGACCATGAGGCCGAACACCAGGGCGTCGTAGGGCGCGTCCGCGAACCCGTGCGCCGCCTGCCAATCGGACAGCCGGCGTCCGCTCGTGACCACCACCTCCAGCGCCCGTTCGAGGCGGACCGTATCGTGCGGGTGGATGCGTGCCGCCGCCGGTGGGTCGAGCACCGCCAGCCGGCGATGGAGCGCGCCGGCGCCCTCCCGCGCGGCGACGACGCGCAACGCCGCGCGCACCGCCGGCGCCCGCGGCGGCGCCGGGCAGAGGCCGCGCAGGAGGACCCGCAGCCACAACCCGGTCCCGCCGACGACCAGCGCGGGCCTGCCCCGCGCGTGGATGTCCGCCAGCGCGGCCCTCGCCGCCAGCCGATAGCGCGCAACGTCAAAGTCCTCGGCCGGATCGACAAGGTCCAGGCAGTGGTGCGGCACCCGCGCCCGCTCGTCGGGATCGGTTTCGCCGTCCCGACGTCCATGCCCCGATAGACCTGGCGGGAATCGACCGAGACCACCTCTCCGCCGATCCCGGCAGCCACCTCCAGCGCGCATGCGGTCTTCCCCGCCGCGGTCGGTCCCACCAGACAAACGAGCCGCGGCCGCATCATCGGCCGAACAGCGACTCGACCCGGGCGCGGCTGAGCGTGACCGCCACCGGCCGACCGTGCGGACAGTGCGCATTCACGTCTACCGAGTCCATGGACTCGAGGAGCGCGCGCACCTGCTCCGTCCCCAGCTGCTGCCCGACCCGTACGGCGCTGTGGCACGCGATCGTCGCCAGCACGGCGTCGGTGGCACGCTCCACCGCCAGGCTGGCGCCGTCCCGCGCCAGGTCCTGCGCCACGGCGCGAACCACGGCGCCCACGTCCCGCCCGTGCAGCAGTCGCGGCACCGTGCGGAGGAGGAAGGTGTCCGCGCCGAATGCCTCGCCCTCGAGCCCCGCCTCCGCCAGCAATCGCCCGTGTTCGAGGAGGGCGCTCACCTGCACCGGCGGCAGGGTGATCGTCTTCCGGGCACCAGGAGTGCGTCGCGCGCCACGGTCGCCGAGGCCTGCTCGCTCCGCAGTCGCTCGAACCGGACCCGTTCGTGCGCCGCGTGCTGGTCGACCAGCACCACGCGGTCACCGCCCTCGCAGAGCAGGTATCCGTCGAGCACCTGTCCGACGAAGCGCAGGCGCGCGAAGCCTTCCGGAGCCGGCTGCCAGAGCGCGCCCTGTCCCCCGGACGCCGAGGCGGGCGGATGCCCGTCGCTCGCGGCGGGGATCGGCGTGCGTCCGTCGGGCCTCGAGGGCGCCGCGCTCCAGCGATGCGGCCGTCGAGGGGCCACCAGGCGTAGCGGCCGCGACCTGACCGGTGGCGGCGCCCGCCTCCGGATGCCGGTCTGGCTCGCGTTCTGGCCGACCGGCGGCCCGAGCGCCCCCGAGGCGGCGTCCGCAACGTCGTCACGATCAGCTGATGCACCGCCTGCGGGCGGCGGAAGCGCACCTCGAGCTTGGCCGGGTGGACGTTGACGTCGACCTCGCCCGGGCGCCGTCCGAGGAACAGCATCGCGATCGGGTAGCGTCCGCGCATCAGCAGCGATTCGTAGCCGTCGAGCGCGGCGCGCAGAGGAGGCGATCGCGCACCCAGCGGCGCGCCGCGGGGCGATCGCCTGAGCCGCGGGCTGACGTACGTCCACACCAGACGTGCCGTCGACAGCGATTCGCGCGGCGGCCCCAGGAAGGCGACGACCCGCATGCCGCCCGCCTCCGCCGCCTCGCACTCCAGCATCGCGCCGCCCGCTCGGCTGCCCAGCACCTGGGCCAGGCGCTCCCGCACGTCGCGAGCGGGCGGATATGCCACGACCTCGCGCCCGTCGTGCTCGAGACGGAATCCGGTTGCCGGACACGCGACCGCGAGACGCGTGAGGAGGTCGACGACGTGGCCCACCTCGGTAGTCGTCGCGCGCAGGAACTTCCGCCGCGCGGGGGTGGTGGCGAAGAGGTCGCGGACCTCCACGCTGGTGCCGACGGGGGCGCCCGCCGGCCCGCAGGCCGCGCCCCGCCGCCGTCCGCCTCGATCGCGACGGCGTCGGCGTCCTCCGCCCGCCGCGTCACCAGCCGCACCGCGCCCGCCGCGGCGATGCTGGGCAGCGCTTCGCCGCGGAAGCCCAGGGTCGCGACGCGATCGAGGTCGTCCCCGGCGGTGAGCTTGCTGGTTGCATGTCGCGCGAACGCGAGACGGCGTCGTCCGCCGTCATGCCCTCGCCGTCGTCGCGCACGACGATGCGGTCGATGCCGCCGTGGCGGAGCGTCACGTCGACGTGTCGCGCGCCGGCGTCGAGCGCGTTCTCGATCAGCTCCTTGACGACCGACGCGGGGCGTTCGATCACCTCGCCGGCGGCGATCTGGCCCTGCACAGCGGCGGAAGAATGGCGACTCGACCCACGGCGCGCCCGCCTCAGAGGACCAGGCGCGCATCCTTGCGCGCCAGCCACGCCTCGATCTCGGCCCGATGGACCTCGAATCCGGGCCGTCCGATGAGCCCGCTAGTGAGCTCCTTCGCTTGCTCGATGGCCGGCTGGCCGAACGGATCGATGCCCGCGAGCCAACCCGAGGCGATGGTCGCCATCTCGAGCAGATACACCAATTGCCCGACCGTGAAGGCGTTCACCGCCGGCACGCCGATGGTGGCGCTCGGCCGGCCGCGCCGGGCCAATGCGAACTCGGTCGCGCGCTCCGAGCCGTTCAGCAGGGCCGTCGAGCGAGCTGCCGCCGAGGCACCCCACCTCCTCGATATCCTGGTAGGCCGTCGGCACCTCGAGCGGTTCGCCATGGTCGTCGACCCGCAGGAAGAGCACGACCTTGTCGCGCGGTCCCTCCAGGTAGAGCTGCAGATGGGAATGCTGGTCGGCGCTGCCGCGCGCCCGCACGGCCGTCTGCCCATGCTCGACCATGCGGCCGGTCCGATCTTGCGCCTTGCCGAGGCTCTCGCCCCAGAGCTGGCAGAACCAGTCGCCGACCGCCACCAGGCGCTCCGCGTAGCTCATGAGGACGACGATGCGCGCATTCCGGGTGCGAGCGAGGGTGCGCAGCGCCCCCGCCAGGACGAGCGCCGGATCCGCGAGCGGAGATTCAGCCGCTCGCATCCGCTCGTCCATCATGGCCGCGCCCGCCAGCAGCAGCTCGACGTCGATCCCCGCCGCCGCCGCGGGGAAGAGATCCGCCGCGGTGAGCGCCGAGAACCGCCCATCGACGTCGGGCGGGACGGCGAGCGAGCGGAAGCCCTCGTCGTTGACGATCTGCCGCAGCGAGCCGCGGTCCGCCTCGGTGGTGACGATCAGGTGCTCCTTGTAGTCGACCGCGCCGAACTCGCGCATCAGGCGGTCGCGAATGATCAGGAACCGCGCCAGCGTCTCGGCGGTGTCGCCCGACTTGCTGACGATGTTGAACAGGGTGCGCTTGAGATCGACCGAACGCAGCACCGCCCGCAGCGCCCCGGATCCACCGAATCGGACACGACCACCCGCATCCCGCCGTCATCGGCCAGCGCCTGATCCAACGCATACGCCCCGAGTGCCGAGCCGCCGATACCCACGACCACGAGCGTGTCGAACGCCTCCCGCGCTTCCGCCGCCGCCTCTTCGACGCGTTGGACCTCCGCTCGCCGATACGGCAGGTCGGCGACCGCCAGGGCGCCCGCAGTCCGGCGCTCGGCGAGCTCCCGCCGCACCCGGTCCAGTTCCGGGGCCAGGGCGTCGAGTTCGTCGAGCGTGAGGCCGTCGGCGCCCACCGACTGCGCGAGGAGGCCATTCACGTCCACCTGGACCGACATGGCCTCGCGCCACCGGCGGCGCCGATGGTTCGGCATGCTGGGCGGGGTGTAGCCCGCACCCCCGAGGCGGTCAAGGTCGCCCTCCCGCGCGCGCGGTAGCCCACCGCCCCGCCCGCGCGCTATGTTGCCAGGGCCATGGCGCTCGCGAAGATCGCGCCCGATGCGACGGCGCTGCGGGCCGCGCTCGCTCCCCGCCGCGCAGCGGGCGCCCGTATGGTGTTCACGAACGGCTGCTTCGACCTCCTCCACCCGGGGCACGTCCGCTATCTCGAGGCCGCCCGGGCGCTGGGGGACCTGCTGGTCGTCGGGCTGAACGCCGATGCCTCGGTCCGCCGCCTGAAGGGGCCCGGGCGCCCCATTCTCCGCCTCGCGGAACGTGCGGAAGTGGTCGCGGGACTCGCGGCGGTGGACCACGTGGTCCCCTTTACCGACGACACCCCACGCCGTCTCATCGAGGCCCTCGCACCCGACGTCCTGGTCAAGGGCGCTGACTGGGCGCCTGACGCGATCGTCGGGAGCGAGCTCGTGCTCGCCCGGGGCGGGCGCGTCGAGCGGATCGACATCGTGCCCGGCGTGTCGACGACCGAGATCGTCCGGCGCATCCGGGCGAGCGACTGACCACGCCGCGTCGTTTGCCAGGCGACGCGTCACATGGTAGGTCCCCGGCCCTTATGGCGCGCGCATGTGAGTACTGCAGCAAGCAGCGCTCGGTCGGCAATACCGTGAGCCACGCGAACAACAAGTCCAAACGCACGTGGCGGCCGAACCTCCAGCGTGTGCGAGCACGAATCGGTGGAGCGTCACGGCACCTGCTGGTCTGCACCCGCTGCCTGCGCAGCGGCCGGGTCCAGAAGGCCGTCTAGGACTCGCCGACGGCCACGGCCTCGATCTCCACGCGAGCGCCTGCCGGCAACGCCGATACCTGGACCGTCGCCCGCGCCGGGAGCGGCGTCGGGAACGCCTGCGCGTAGGATGCGTTCACCAGCGGCATGTCCCCCAGGTCCGTCAGGTAGACCGTCGTCTTCACGACCGCGTCCATCGTGAGGCCCGCCGCCTCGAGCACCGCGCCGAGGTTCGCCAGGACCTGCACGAGTTCCGCCTCCGTACCTCCCTCGACCAGCCGGCCGGTGGCCGGGTCGAGGCCGACCTGCCCGGCGACGAACACCAGGGCACCGCTCCGGATGGCCTGGCTGTAGGGGCCGACAGGCGCCGGCGCGGCCGTCGTCTCCACCGCCGTCTTCACGTCCGCACCCGGTGCACCCCGATCACGCCGCGCACCCGGCCCAGGTTCCGCATGACCGCATTCAGTTCCTCCAGGCTCCCCACCATGAGCTCGAACGTGTTGGTGGCCTGCCGGTCGCCCGCCGCGTGCACCTGGGCGCGCGCGATGTTCGTCCCCGTCGAGCTGATCGCCTTCGACATGGCCGCCAGCAGGCCGGGCCGGTCGATGCACGTCACCTCCAGGCGCACCGCGCGGGGCATGCCTTTGCCGTTCTCCCACTGGACGTCGATCCGCCGCTGCGGGTCGGTCTCCAGCACTTTCGGGCAGTCGAAGGCGTGCACGGTCACGCCGCGGCCACGCGTGATGAACCCGGCGATCCGCTCGCCCGGGAGCGGCTGGCAGCACTTGCCGAACCGCACCAGCATGTCCTCGACGCCCGAGACACGCACCCCGCTCTTCGGCTGACGGCTGACGAGCCGCATGAGCCGCTGGAGCGCGCCCTCCCGCGCTCCCGTCGCCGCTCGAGTTCCGCCTCCGGGAAGAGTACGCGCCAGCACCTGCTGGGTCGTCAGCTTGCCGTACCCGACGTCGGCGAGCAGCGCCTTCCTCGTCCGCCAGTTCGAGCTCGCCGAGCACGCGCTCGAGTCGGCCGTCCTGGCGCAGCCGCGCCAGGTCGAGGTGGTGCCGCGCGAGGTCGCGTTCGAGGATCTCGCGCCCGACCGCGATCGACGCGCTGGCTCTGCTGGTCCTTCATGTAGCCGCGGATGCGTCCCTTGGCGCGCGACGTCTTCACCAGCTTGAGCCAGTCCTTCGTCGGTATCTGGTTCGCGGTGGTGATGATCTCGACGGTGTCGCCGCTCTGCAGCTGGTAGCGCAGCGGCACGAGCTTGCCGTTGACGCGCGCGCCGGCACAGTGTCGGCCGACCTCCGAGTGGATGCGATAGGCGAAGTCGATGACCGTGGCGCCCCGGGGAAGTTCAGCAGATCGCCCTTCGGCGTGAACACGAAGACCTCGTCGCTGAACAGGTCCTCCTTGACCGATGCGGAGGAACTCGTCGGGATCGGAGAGGTTGTGCTGCCACTCGAGCATCTGCCGGAGCCAGGCGAAGCGTTGGTCGGTGTCGAGCGGCCGCGCCGTCTGCCGGCTCTTGTACCGCCAGTGCGCCGCGATGCCGTACTCCGCCACGCGGTGCATCTCGCGGGTCCGGATCTGGATCTCGATCCGCTCGCCGTACGGCCCGATCACCGTCGTGTGCAGCGACTGGTACATGTTCGTCTTCGGCAGGGCGATGTAGTCCTTGAACCGACCCGGCACCGGCCTCCAGCTCGCGTGCACGACGCCGAGCGCCTCGTAGCACTCGCTCACCGTAGTCGACGATGATGCGGAACGCGATCAGGTCGTAGATCTGGTCGTAGAGCAGGTTCTGCGCCTGCATCTTCTGGTAGATCGAGTAGAAGTGCTTCGGCCGCCCGTGCACGTCCGCGCCCTCGAGGCCCGCTTCCGTCGAGCTTGCGCTCCGAGCACGCGAGATCACCTCGCGGATGTACTTCTCGCGCTCGGCGCTCTTCTTCGCGACGTCGCGCTTCAGCTGGTAGTACACCTCCGGGTGCAGGAAGCGGAGCGCGCTGTCCTCGAGCTCGCTCTTGAGCCAGTAGATGCCGAGGCGATGCGCGAGCGGCGCGTAGATGTCGATCGTCTCCTGCGCGATCTCCGCCTGCTTCTCCGGCCGGCAGGTGATCCGAGCGTCCGCATGTTGTGCGTGCGGTCGGCCAGCTTGATCAGGATGACGCGGATGTCCGCGCCATCGCCAGGAGCATCTTGCGGAAGTTCTCCGCCTGCTTCTCCTCGCGCGACGTGAAGCTGATCTGGCCGATCTTGGTGACGCCGTCGACCAGGTCGGCGATCTCCTGCGCCGAAGAGCTCCTCGATCTGCTCGAGCGTCGCGAGCGTGTCCTCGACCGTGTCGTGCAGCAGGCCGGTGGCGACGCTCGGCACGTCGAGCCGCAGGTCGGCGATGATGCTCGCCACCTCCAGCGGGTGCGATCAGGTACGGCTCGCCGGACTGCCGGCGCTGGCCTTCGTGGACCCGGGCGGAGAACTCGTAGGCCCGTTCGACGACGTCCACCGCCGCAGTCGGGACTGTAGGCCCGCACCTTGTCGAGTAGCTCGTCGAGGGTCATTCGCCACCGGAGCCGAAGCGCTCCCGCGCCCGCTCGACGATGGCCGCGCGCGATCTCCTCGGGCGTCCGCCGATCGGTCTCCATGACCAGATCGTAGCGTGCGAGATCGTGGTAATCGACCCCATAGAGTTCGCGGTAGCGGCGACGGTCCGACGCCTCGCGCGCCTGGATCTCCCGCAGGCGCTCGGTCGCGGCCCCGCCCTCGCGGCCGCTGATGCGGGCCGCCCGCACCGCCTCCGACGCATCCAGGAAGACCTTCAGGGCCGCCGCCCCCGCCCGATCCGCCATGAACGCCGCGAGCCGCCCCTCGAGCACCGCCTCGCCCGCGCGCCGGCGCGCACCTCCATCTGGCGGTCGAGCTCGCGATCGATCGACGGGTCGTCTCTCGGCGCGCCGCAAGTATTCCTCGAGTCGGAGTCCTTGGGCCTCGCGCCTGTTGGCGGAAGATGTTGCCGGCATACACGTGCTCCAGCCCCAGTTCCCGCGCCACCAGCCGCGCCACGGTGGTCTTGCCGCTGCCCGGCAGCCCGGAGATCGTGATCAGCATCGACGGCGCCTCACTCGACGTTCTGCACCTGCTCGCGCAGCTTTTCCACTTCGGCCTTGCCGGCGAGCACCCATCCGTTGGTCTCGACGTCGGCGGTCTTCGCCCCCGTGGTGTTGAGCTCGCGGAGGATCTCCTGGAGGAGGAACTCGATCCGCTTGCCCGCCGCCGCCCGGTCCCGGATGGCGGCGTCGAGGGCGACGAGATGGCTGTCGAGGCGGACCAGCTCCTCGGTGACGTCGCTGCGCTCCACCAGCGCGGCGAGCTCCTGGGCCAGGCGCGCCGGATCCACCTCGATGCCCGCCGCCAGCCGGGCGATCCGCGTCCCCAGCCGGCGCTGCAGCGCCTCCTGGAGCGCCGGCACGCGGCCCCGCATGCGGCGGACCAGCCCGCGCAGCGGTCGCGGCGCGGCGGCGCATGTCCCGCTGCACGTGCGCGCCCTCGCGCACCCGCTCGCGGGTGAACGCGACCAGCGCCGCGCGCCAGCGCGCGGCGCACGATCGGCAGCTCCCGGGCGCAGGTCCGGTGGACGCTCGGCCAACTCGAAGAGCTCGGGCAGCCGCAGCACGTCGGCCAGCGCGACCTCGCCTGGGAGGCGGAGCCGGCGGCCGAGGGCGCGCGCCGCCTCGACGTAGGCCGCCGCCAGCTCCTCGCGCACCGCGACGCGATAGCGCCGCGTGGTCGCCAGCGGCCGTGCGCACGACGGTCACGTCCACGCGCCCGCGCTCCGCCTGCGCTCGCACGCGGTCGCGCAGGTCGCCTTCCCAGCACGCGTACTCGCGCGGCGCGGCGATCCGCACGTCGAGATGGCGCTGGTTCACGCCGCGGATCTCGACCGTGACGCGAACGCCCGCCCCTTCCGCCGTCCCCGCCCCGAATCCCGTCATCGAGCGCATCCCCGCCTCCTCCGCGCTCACGCCCGCACGGCCGCCGCCAGCTCGGCGGCCGTGACGTGGGCGGTACCGACCTTCGCGACCACCAGCCCCGCGGCGTGGTTGGCGAGGAGGGTCGCATCCTCGAGGGTCGCACCGGCACCGAGCGCGAGGGCGCAGGTCGCCACCACCGTGTCGCCCGCGCCGGTCACGTCGAACACCTCCTGCGCGACCGTCGGAAACTCGCGCACCGCGTGGCCCCGGCGGAACAGCGACATCCCGTGCTCGCCCCGCGAGATCAGCACCGCCTCCGTCTCCCACTGCTCGAGCAGCCGCGCCCCCGCCACCTGCAGCGATGCGGCGTCCCGGATCTCGACGCCGGCCGCGCGGGCAGCCTCGTGCAGGTTCGGCTTCACCAGCGACGCCCGGCGGTAGCGCGCGAAGTTCACGCCCTTCGGATCCACCACCCAGGTGAACGGCCGGCGCACGTGCGCCGCCGCCAGCGCCTCGAGCAGTGCCGGCCCCACCACTCCCTTGCCGTAGTCCGACACCACGACCACGTCGGCCCGCGGGAGCCGGCGCAGGACCCAGTCCCGCAGGTGGCGCGCAGCGGGCCCGTCCCACGCGGGCGGCGCTTCCCGGTCGAGCCGCACCACCTGCTGGTGATGCGCGATGATCCGCGTCTTCCGGATGGTCGGCGCGTCACGGACCGTTCGAACGCCGCTGATGTCGGCGCCGAGGCCGGCGAGGGCATGCCGCAGCGAGCGCGCCGGCAGCGTCGCGGCCCACCACGCCCGCGACCAGGCACACGGCCGCCCAACGCCGCGACGTTGCCGACCACGTTGCCCGCACCGCCCGGCCGCCGCTCCTCGCGGGTCACGTGCACGACCGGCACCGGCGCCTCGGGCGAGATGCGCTCGACGCGCCCCCAGACGAACTGGTCGAGCATCAGATCGCCGACGACGAGCACCCGCACGCCGCGCAACCGTCGAACCAGCGCCGCCAGCCGCCGCCCCCTCAGACCCCGCATGGCGCCTCCGAGTAGCAGGCCAGCGTCCCATCCGCCATCCGCGCCGCGGTGTAGCGCGCGCAGGACGCGTGCGCTGCCCGCTGTCGCCCAGCCGGTCGCGCAGCGCCGCGTCCGCCGCCAGCGCCCGGATGCGCCTCGGCCAGCGCGGCGGCGTCGCCCGGCGGCACCAACAGCCCCGTCTCACCCGGCAGCACCACTTCCGGCAAGCCCCCGACCGCGGACGCCACCACCGCCCGCCCCGCTCGCCATCGCCTCCAGCGCCGCGACGCCCAGCCCCTCGTGCAGGGATGGCAGCGCCACCACGTCCGCGGCCGCCAGGCACGCCGCCACGTCACGGCGGAAGCCCGCGAAATGCACGCGCCCGCCCAGCGGCCGCGACGCTTCGACCAGCGCCCCGCGCTCGCTCCCGTCGCCGCAGAACACGTACCGGATCGGTAGCGCCGTCGCCTCGAGCCGCTGCGCGGCATCGAGGAGCACGGCATGCCCCTTGCGCCGCTCGAGTGCCCCCAGCACGAGCACCACCACGTCGGACGGGGTGGCGCCCCATTCCTGCCGGACCGCCAGGCGGTCCGCCGAGTCCGCCTCCACGAGGTCCAGGTCGATGCCGCTCGGCACGACCCGGATTCGCGTCCCCTGCACGCCGGCGCGCAGCAGCGCGGCACGCACCCCCTCCGAGATTGCGATCACGGCGTCGACCGAATGGTTGTAGAGCCACCGCGCGTAGGGACCGCCGCGCGGCACGTAGTCCATCCGGCGGGTCACCACGAGCCGCGCGCCCCGGCCACGGCACCAGGGCGCCAGGGCATGCGCACGCGCGGTGTGGAAATGGACGACATCGTGCCCGGCCACGAGTCGACGGAGCCGGAGACCCGCCGCCACGTCCACTGCGTTGCGGATCGACAACGGCACCACCATCGCACCGGCCGCCGCCGCGTCCCGACTCAGGCGGCCACGTGGGTCGGCCGCAAGCCGCGAGCGATGGCCGCGACGGTCGAGCTCCCGGATGAGCGACACGACCTGCACCTCGCCGCCGCCCCAGCCGCGCTCGGGGTCGACGTGGAGGATGTCCATCAGCCGCTGGTCTCGGTGCAGCGCATGAGGATCGCCGTCGCCAGCCACAGGCCGATCACGACCTCGGCGTCGCCGAAACTGTACTGGGTCAACCCCGCGACGAAGAACGTGGCGATACCCACCACCGCCCCCGCCACGGTCGCCCAGCCCTCGTCCGAGGCCACCCGCCCCAAGGCGTCCACCCCCCGACGCAGCATCGTCGCGAAGAGCAGGCTGAACGCCGCCAGCCCGGCGAGCCCTGCCTCGGCCGCGATCTGCAGGACGTTGCTGTGGGCATGCGACCGCCGGTCGGCGGCCGGGTATGGATCGTAGTACGCGCGTGCGGCCTGCTTGTAGCGCCCGAAGCCCAGCCCCAACACCGGGTGTTCGCGCACGATGTCGAGATTGGCCCGATAGATGGCGAGGCGCCCGGCGTTGGCGCCCCCGAGCGTCAGGAGCGGTGCGGCCTGGCCGCGGAGCCCGGGCGACGCGACCACAGCGCACGCCGCCACGAGCGCGCCCAGTCCGACCAGGCGGATGCCCCGCCGGCCCCCCGCGAGCAGGGCGAGCCCCATCGCCCCGATCGAAGCGCCGATCCACACGCTCCGCGCGGTCGAGAAGGCGATCGCCGCCACCAGGCAGACGCACGCCACCATCCCGAACACGTACCCGCGCACTGCGTAGGCCGCCCCCCACGCCAGCGGAAACACCATCGCATGGGCGAAGGTGAGGTAGTTGCGGAAGAAACCCACCACCGCGAAGCCTTCGACGCCCGGCAGCCGCGGCTTCACGCGCGTCGGCCGCCCGAGCATTGCGCGGTACCAGTCGGCGCCCGTGTAGTGCTGCCACACCCCGTACGCGCCGGCGATCGCGCCAGCCATGACGACCACGCGCGCCAGCCGGCAGGCGTGATCGACATCGCGCACCCACCAAAAGACGGCGAAATACGCCGACAGCAACCAGACCGGGCGAAGCCATCCGCCGGCGTCCAGGAGGTGGCCGCTGGCGATCGTGCTGAGTGCACACACGCCGAAGAAGAGCGCCAGCGGCGCGTCGAGCGGCGTGCGCCGGATGACGCCCCAGCCGAGCGGCGCGCCTGCCAGCGCGAGCGCCGCAAGCGAGCCCATCGCCACCTGCATGCCGCTGATCGACAACGGCGCGGAGGCGGCGAGCAGCCAGAGCAGGCCGTCGGCGAGGCGGCGCACCGCCGGCGGCATCGTATCCGGGCGCCCCACGCCCTACACGCCCCGGCTCGTGAGGATCACCTTCATGGTCTCGGAGAGGATGCGGAGGTCGAGCCAGAGCGAGCGGTTGTGGATGTAGGCCAGGTCGTACTTGAGCTTGGTGGCCGCCGACGTGTCGTACTCGCCGTTCACCTGGGCATAGCCCGTCAGGCCGGGCCGCACGCGGTACCGCTCCCGGTACCCCTGGATGCTGCCCTCGTAGCCATCGACGAACTCGGGGCGCTCGGGTCGTGGGCCCACGAAGCTCATGTCGCCGCGCAGCACGTTCCACAATTGCGGCAGCTCGTCGAGCCGGCTTGCCCGCAACACGCGGCCGAGCCGCGTCACCCGCGGGTCTCCGCGCCGGGCCATCACCGGGCCCGTCTCGCTTTCCGCTTCCTCGCGCATCGTGCGGAACTTGTAGATGGTGAAGGCCGCACCCGCGCGCCCCACACGTTGCTGGCGATAGATCACCGGCCCCGGCGACGTCAGACGAATCGCGAGCCCCACCAGCGCCATCAGGGGCGCGAGGAGGACCAACAGCACGCAGGCC
This sequence comes from uncultured delta proteobacterium, assembly GCA_963851365.1. GTDB lineage: Bacteria > Desulfobacterota > Binatia > DP-6 > DP-6 > CAVQLX01. The sequence goes on from CAWKPA010000013.1 coordinate 559,548, forward strand.
GCGACGGCGTCGAAGCAACGCTTGGTGCCCCAGCCGGCGCCCTCCGGCGCGTCGTCGAGCACGTGAATGAGCGGGATGTCGTGCAAGCGCAGGGTTTCGCGGCGGCCGATGAGGATCTCGAAGGGTGACGGGACGACCGAAACGCGCGCCCGCAAGGGCGCGCGGCTGAAGGCGTCGAGCAATTCGTCCTGCCACGACGTGTCGGAGGCGATGATCACCTCGTCGATTGCGTAGCGGTCGCACAGGTCGGGCAGCTCGTCGCGGCGCCCCAGCACCGGCAGGGCGTCGAGCGCCGGCGCGCGGCGACCGTTGCGACCGCTCTCGGCGATGCCGACGACGTCGAGCCCGAGCCACTGCTGGCCGCGGATGGCCGCCACCACTTCGGCCGCCGAGGCGTTCGTGCCCACCACCAGCACGCGGCGTACGGGCACTCCGCCGAACAGCTTGGAGCAGCCGACGCGCCACACGATCAGGAACGTCGCGTTCAGCGCGGCGAACACCACGAAGATCGACCGCGGAAACGCGAGGTCCTGCCGGAAGAAGTAGACGGCGATCAGCAACAAGGCCTGCAGGCCCGCGGCCGCGACCAGGGCGGCGAGGTGGGGCCGCGGCGCCAGGACCGCCCGCGCGTCGTAGAGGCCCACGAAATAGAGGACGCCGAGCTGCGCCAGCGCCATCGCGGCCCAATGGTGGTGCACCTCGGCGAAGCGGAGCGCCGGGAGGAAGCCCTGCGTGAGCGGCAGCGGCACCAAAACCCGGAGGACGAAGGCCAGCAGGTAGGCCAGCACGGCCGCCAGCACGTCCCCGGTGGCCAGGACTCCCCAGCGAAGCCGCCACCCCCGATCTCGCCGGCGCACACGGGCGGCATATCAGACGCCGGATGCCGCGCAAGGCGCCGCATCCCCAGCGGAATGCGCCGTCAGACACCCGTCGCAGGTCCCGCCGCCACCGCCGCTTCCCAGGCCGCCTCGACGCTGCGAGCCGACACCGCCCACTGGTATCGCCGCTCCACCAGCGCCCGTCCAGCAGCCGCGACGGCCCGCGCCCGAGCCGGATCGCGCAGCAACGCCACCGTGGCGTCCGCCAGGCCGGCCGCGTCGTCGGCCACCAGCAGGTGCTCCCCGGGTTCCACTTCCAGCGCCGCCGCCACCCGCGGAGTCGTCACCACCGGCGCCCCCACCGCCATCGCTTCGAGCACCTTGTTCTGCAGGCCGCCCCCGGCGCGCATGGGCGCGACGACGACCGCGGCGGCGGCGATCTCGGCCGCCATGTCCGGGACGTCGGCGGCGAGGCTGACCCCGGGCCGGCCGCCCAGTATACGCACCAGCCGCGACGGGCGGGCCCCCGCAAGCCGCAGCGTCGCGTCCGGTACGGCGGCACGCACCTGGGGGAAGATGTCGTATGCGAGCCAGGAGGCCGCATCGACGTTCGGGAAGTAGCCGAGGTTGCCAAAGAACAGGATCGATGACCCCTCGGGTGGCGCAGCGCGTGCAGGGAATGCCTCGAGGTCCACGCCGTTCGGCACGACGACGATGCGCTCCCCGCCCCCGAGTTCCTGCCGTTCCGTCGCCGACACCACCAGCGTGCGGGCGGCCCGCGCCATGAGGGCGCGTTCGCACCGCAACAGCCGGCGGGCCTCGCAGGCCGAGACCGGCCCGAGTGGTCCCCGCTCGCGTGCCGCCCGCCGCGCCATGCTGCTCGACAGCGCATCGATCAGGTCCATGACGAAGGGCGGGCCGGCCGGCGCCGGCAGGTACGCGGCCGTCCGCACGAGCTGCGCGTGCACGACGTCGAAGCGTTCGGCGGCGAGCAGCGCCGCCACTCGGCGGCGCGCGTGCGGCCGGTCGTAGAGCAGCACCTGCAGCGGTCGTGGGTCGCCGGTGACCGCGCGGGCGAGCGCCGGCAGCGCCCCCACCAGCCCGAGCGGCACGACTTCGAGCCGGACGCCCAAGGCCTCCACCGCGCGCCGCACCGCGGTCCCCGGCGCGTGCGTCAGCAACGCGCAGCACGTGATCTGGTGCCGCGGCCCCAGGTGACGGAGGTGGTGGTAGGCGCGCACCTGGTCGCCGCGCCAGGGCGGCACCGGGAGCCGGGTGACCAGCATGAGCACCCTCATGCCGCATCCCACTCCTTGGTCGAAGTCGGCTGCGCCCAGACGTCGCGCGTGCGGCCGCGCGCGTACCAGCGGCGTGCGACCGCATGCACCGTGCGGCGCAGCGCCAGGTACACCCCGAGCCGCGCGAGATCCGCCGCGCCGAGCTGGCGCAACACGTCGCGCGCGTCGGGCTGCGCGGCCCCCCGCCCGAGCAGCCGCGGATACTCCGCGCCGAGCTGCACCCGACCCATCTCGATGCGGACGCGTTGCCGGAAAAAATCCCGCAGCGTGGCCGGCAGCCGTACCACCACTTCGGCGCCCGACGCGCGCACGATCTCCGCCGCGCCAATGGTGAGCTCGAGCCAGCGCTCCGGATCCAACAGATTCTCGGGCATCGCGGCCGGCAGCCGATCCGTGCGCGCGGCGTAGAGCTGGGGCGACAGGTTCGGAAACTCGACCCCGTACGGCGCCGCCATCACCGACTCGAACCACGACCCCCGCGTCGTGCAGCGCGTTCGCGCGGACGCCAACACCGCGTCGGGCGATTCCGCCAGCGCCGACACGAGCCGTCCGACGGTGTCGGCCGGGAACCACACGTCGGCGTCCATGAAGATCGTCGTGTCGCCGCGGGCCGCCCGCCGGAGGACGTTCCACGCCAGTGCCTTGCCGGCCCGCGCGCTGCAAAGCGCCGCGACGATCACCCCCCCGGCGGGCGGTGGGTCGGCCCAGACGCCCGCGTCCGCGTCTACGACGCCGGCCGCGACATTCCGCGCGCGCGCGAAGCTGCGGACGTCATCGAGGGCGCGGCCCGTGGTCAGGTCTCCGTTCAGGCACACCAGCACCTCGAGTCCCCTGGTGGCCGCCGGACCGGCGGACCAGCTCGCCCAGGCGGTCTCGAGCGCGCGGCGCAGCGCCGGCTCGTCGGTGCGGCAGGGCACGGCCAGGGTCACCAGCGCTGCGGTCACGGGGGTCCCTCGAGGCACGCGCGGACCACGCGCCACGAGGTGGCCGCGGTCCGCCGGTATCCGAGCACGCCCGCGAGTGCCGCCTTGGCGCCGAACTTCGCCGCCGCCAGCCCCCGGAAGACCTCCAGCTGCAACGGCGCGCGTCGCCGCCGGTAGAAGCGCAGCTCACCTTTCACCGCCTCCGCGTCGCGCCCGATGCCGAAGCGTTGGACCGCGCTCACGTTCCGACCGTGCACCGCGCGAGCGCCCGGCACGTGCAGGGTGCGGGCGCCGACCTGGCGGGCCCGATCACAGAGATCCATGTCCTCGCCGTACAGGAAGAACGCCGGATCGAAGCCGCCGAGACGAGCGAAGAGGTCGCGGCGCACTGCCATGAACGTGCCGTACACCCAGTCGACGAGGTAGGGCCGGCGGCGCAGTCGCGCCGGGAGCCTGCCGAGTGTCGTGTCGAGGACCAGGTGTCCCACCGGACCGAACCGGGCCGCACCCGGCTGCCAGCATCCCGCCTCGTCCACCAACCCCCCGCCCGCGATCCCCACCGCGGGCGCGCCGGCGAACGGCTGCAACAATCCGGCGACGGCGCCGGGCAACACGCGCGCGTCGGGGTTGAGGAACACGACGGCGTCGCCCACCGCCTGCACCGCCCCCAAGTTCGCCCCCGCCGCGAAGCCGAGATTGCGCCCCGCATCGATGACCGTGACCCACGGGAAGGCCGTGCGCACCGCCGCGGCGCTGCCGTCGGACGACGCATTGTCGACCACGATCACCGCGCAGCCCCGGTGCGCGTCGTCCTCCAGACTCTCGACGCAGCGCCGGAGCCCCGCCCCGGCGTTCCAGTTGACGATGACCACCGATGCCCGCACGTCTTTCGCGCCGCCTCTAGCACACGCACCGGCTCCGGTCCCACACGCGGGCCCAGCGCAGGAACACGTAGAACGCGTCCGTGGCCGCGACGAAGAAACCCGGATGCCCTTCGAGAAGCGCGCGGCGCAGGAGCGCCGCCCGCACGAAGCGCCACAACGGCTCCACCGCCAGACGTCCGAGCCCGACCCGTCGGCCCAGCGGGATCTGCGCGGCGGCGACCGCGGTCAGCTTTCCCACGCTCCGGAGATGCCCGGCGATGTCGGGATACGTGTAGTGCAGAATCGGAGCCGACAGGACCCGCCTGTCGCCATCGACCTCGAGGCGATCGTGCGGATCGACACCGCCCCAGACCGCCCGCTCGCGCCGCACGAGCCGCATCACCGGGCGCGGCCACCAGCCCCCGCGGTACCACCACCGACCGAGGTAGGGCACCAAGCGTGGGACGGTGAAGCCGGCGACGCCCTCCGGCACGCTCGCGAGCGCGCGGGCGATCTCGCTTGCCAGCTCCGGCGTGACCCGCTCGTCGGCGTCGAGGCTCAACACCCATGGCTGCGTGGCCGCCTCCAGCGCCACCTGCTTCTGCGCGCGGTAGCCGGGCCACGGATTGCGGATCACGCGCGGGGTATGGCGTTGCGCGATGGCGACCGTCCCGTCCCGTGAACCGCCGTCGACGACCACCACCTCGTCGCACCACGCGACGCTCTCGAGACATGAGCCGATCTGCGCCGCCTCGTCCTGGCAGACGATCGCGCAGGCGACCCCCGGCCGCGCCGGGACGGTGGGCGGCGCTGCCCGCCGGTCCTTGCGATCCGCCGCCGTCGCGATCCGCGCCACCCACGCCCGCCGTTCGGCGCGCCCGGCGCCGGGCCCGAGATAGCTCGCCAGCGTGCGCAGCCGCGCCGCCGCGTTTGCCCGCCGGCCGAGGGTACGCTCGAGCTGCACGAGGTTCTTGGTACGGCGGCGGATGGCGACCGGTCCCAGGTGCACCCGCTCCAGATCGAGCAGGATCAGCTCGGCCTCGCCCCCGCCGTCTCGGACCAGGATGTTCACGTCCTTCAGGTCGTTGTGGTACACGCCCGCGGCGTGCAGGCGACGGAACAGCCCGCCCAGCGCACGCGCCACGCGACGCCGGGCCGCCGGCCGATCCCGCGCGGCGTCCCAGAAGCGGTCGGCGGTGAGCGCGCCGGGCACCTCGCGGGTCAAGAAGAAGCTGCGCCGCAGCGACCCGACGCGCCGTTCCTCGACCGCCGCGACCGGCTGGGGCACGCCGAAACCCAGCGCAGCGAGCGTCCGGGCGGTCTCGAACGCCTGCCGCGCGGGTGACCGCAGAAACAGGCTGCCCAGGGCGATCCGTGCCGCATGGACGGTATAGCGCTTCACGTAGACCGGACCGATCGCCGTCGTGACGCGGCCCACGGCGACTTTCCGCTGCAGCTTCACGATGACGCAGTCCGGCCGCGTGAGCAGGCGATCCGGATCGCCGTCCGGAGCGATCGCCTGCACGGGATCGATGCCCGGAGCCAACCACGCCCGCAACGCACCGATCCGCACCGCCCGAACGCCCCCGGCGTCACCGACCACGGGCGACGTCCTCCAGCTCCGCCTCGAGGGCATCGAGATGGAGGTCCCAGGGCAGTGTCTCGGCCAGCCGCCGGCCGGCCGCGCCGAACGTCGCCCACCCGGGGCCGAGCGCGCGGCCAAGCCCGGCGGCAAGCGCGTCGATGTCCTCGGGGTCGTCGACGACGAGGGCGCCGAGTTCGCCGCCGAGCAGCTCCGCCGCCCCCGTACGGCGACTCGTCACCACCGGCACGCCGGCGGCGCACGCTTCCAGGACGACATTGCCGAAGGCCTCCTGGCGAGACGGTACGCAGACCACGTCCGCCGCCGCCAGCACCGCTTCGACATCACCCCGAGGTCCGGTGACCACGACGCGTCCACCGAGCGCCGGCTCGGCCGCTTCCCGCCGCCAGCCCGCGAGGCGTTCGTCGTCGCCGACCAGCACCAGCACCGCATTCTCCGGCGGCGATCTCCGCCAGAGCGCGAGCAACAGATCGAACCCCTTGCGGCGAAACCCCGATCCGACCGCCGCACAGAGCGGCACCTCCGGGGCGATCCCGAGCGCCGCCCGAAACGGGGGCCCCAGCTCGGGGCGCCGGCCAGGGTTGAAGCGCTCCGCGTCGACGCCGTTGTAGAGCACGGTGATGCGCTCCCCCGACACGCCGTAGTCGCCCCGCACCTCGGCCTCCGCGAGCTGCGACACCGCGAGCACGCGGCGATGCCCTGCGGGTGCGAACATGCGCCGCTCGAGCCGCAGGATGGCGCGGTGATACGGCCCCCGCAGCGATCGCCGCAGCCCCGCGGCCTCCATGCGGGCGAGGTACGATCGGTGGGTTCCGCCGCCGACCCGGATCACGTCCTGCCGGGGCGTTCGTCCGAAGCCCACCACCACGTCCCACGACTCCCGCGCCACCGCCCGGGGCGCCGCCACGGCGAACGAGAGCAAGCGCAACAGGCGACTGCCGCGTACGATGCGGACCGGGCGCACCATGACACCCGGCGGCGCATCACGCCCACGCGCGCAGAACACGTGCACCTCGTGACCGCGCGTCACGAGCCCCGCCGCCATGCGCCGCAGGTCGGCCTCGGTGCCGCCGCCCGCGAGCTGGCGATGCATGAACGCAATCCGCATCAGCCGGCGGTCCGCAGGCGCCACCACAGCGCGCGCAGGCGGTAGCGGACGTTGGTCGGGTCGAGCCGGCAAGCGCGCCCGAGCGCTGCACGCGCCGCCGCGCCGTCGCCCGCGGTTGCCTGGAGCGCTGCCAGGCTGGCCCAGCGGCGGGCCTGCCGGCGGCGAAACGCCGCCGCGCCCAGTTCCGTCAGGACCGCCGGATGCTCGGCCACCAGTTTGTCCGCGAGGCGGATGGACTCCTCGCGCACGCGTGTCCGGTCCCGGGCGACCCCGCCCGCATGCCGGCGGTAGACGAACGCCGGCGTGTCGAGAAAGATGGCGCGGTGCCCCGTGGCGACCCGGAGCACGAGGTCCAGATCGTCGAGAATCCGGAAGGACCCGTCGAGGGGACCCACCGCATCGAGCGCGGTCCGGCGGAACGTCATGCCCTGGAGCTGTCCCAGGTTCCAGCGAAAGACCTCGGCCACTCCGATCGGCCGCGAGCGCAGGGCCGCCGCCACCGCCGGCCGGATCCACGGCTCCTCGCGGCCCTGCGGATCGTCCTCCGGCGGCAGCATCCGCCCGTTCTGGATCACCAGCGCGACCTCGGGCCGCGCCGCCAGCAGCGCGACGGGCGCGGCCAGCCGGTCCGGCAGTGCCAGATCGTCCGAGTCGTGAAAGGCGACGTACGGCGTACCTCCCAGCGCGATGCCCGCGTTGCGCGCCGCCGCGATGCCCCCGTGCGGCACCCGCAACACGCGAAGGCGCGGATCGCGCAGCGATGCGAGGAGCGCACTGGTGTCGTCCGTCGAGCCGTCGTCGACGACCACGACCTCGAAGCGCACGCCTTGCTGCGCGAGCAGACTCTCGAGGCTCGCCCCCAACGTGTGGGCCCGATTGAAGGTGGGCACCACTACCGCGATCTCCGGCGTCATCTCGCGCCGTCCTCCACCGCGTCGTCGAACGCCCCGAACATCGCCCGCGCGAACCCCGGGAGGGTGAACGCAGTCTGGAGCCGCGCGAACCCAGCGGCGCCGATCGCCCGGCGCCGGGATTCGTTCCGCAGCAGCCCCGTCACCGCGTCCGCCAGTGCCGGCGCGTCGTTCGCCGGCACCAGGACGCCGCTCTCCCCGTCCACCAGCATTTCGGGGATGCCGCCCACCGCCGAGGCCACGATCGGCCGGGCGAGCGCCAGCCCCTCGAGCAGCGCGAGCGGAAACGGGTCGCGCAGGGCCGGGTGCACGAGGACGTCCAGCGCACGCACCACGGGAAACGGATTCGACAGGAAGCCCGTCACCGCAACGACGTCGTCGAGCCCGAGCGCGGCGATCCGCCCCCGCACCGCCGCTTCACTGGCGGCGTCGGGAAACGCGCCGACCAAGAGGACCCGCACCCCCGGCACGGCCGCCCGGATGGCCGGCGTCGCCTCGACCAGCAGCGCCGGGTTCTTTCGCCAGTCGAGGTTCCCCACCATCCCGATCAGCGGTCCGCCTCCCGGCGCAAAGCCCGCCGGTGGCGCCGCCTCGGCCTCCCGCACGATCCGCGGCACGTCCATCCCGTTATAGACCACGCGGGCCCGAACGCCCTCGCGGAACCCGCCGACCGCTCGCGACGCCAGCGCCAGGGAGTCCGCCGACGGCGCGATGACGTGTCGCGCCCGACCGAGCCAGTGCTTGCGGTAAGGGCGTGCCTCGCCATAGCTCGAATACACGTGCACCACCTGCGGCACGCGCACGATGCGGCCCGCCAGATGCGTCAGCGGGAACGTCGAAAGCGTCGTCGAGTAGAGGACGTCCGCACCGCGCGCGAGCCGCGCCAGCCGGAGCGCGTCGCCGGGGGCCGCCAGGCCGCCCATCCGCCGCCAGCGCGCCAGCCCCGGCACGACGGCCGTTCGCCCGGCCGGAATGCCGATCTCCTCGAGCAGCGGCACGAGGCGCGGGAAGGCGTAGCGCAGCTCCCAGCCGTGGGCCGGGGCGGCGTCGTCGAGGACACGCAGGGCACGCAGCATGCCCGCGTGTTGCGGGTGGGCCAGCGTGACGAGGGCTCGGCGCATCACTCGGGCCCCTCGCCGCCCATGGCGCCCCGGAGGGCACACGCCGGATCGAACGGTCCGCCGCTGCGCATGAGCGTCCGGAATCCTGCCCGCGCCGCCGCCTCGGGCGCGATGCCGTCGATGGCGCACCGGCGCGCCGTGATCTTGCGGAGCAACCAGCCCGCGAGGAGGTGGCGCCGGCGTCGCGACCAACCACGGCCGCGGGCATACGACCACAACACCCGCGCGCGATCCGTCGCCGTCAGTCCCGGGACGACGAAGCGGCCGAGCTGCACCAGGTTGCGGCGCGTCTGCAGCGGCAAGTGGGTGCGGTGCGTGCGGTCGTTGTCGAGAAAGACGAATCCTCCCTCCGTGCGCCGCAGGTTCGGTGGGGCGAGGTCGCCGTGCACGAACCCCGCCCGGTGCAGCCGGGCGACCTCCGCGCCCAGCGCGTGGAGGACCGCGCGCTTCGCCTGCCGCTCCTCGCCCCCGGCGCTCGCCAGGCGCGCGACCAGGCCGAGCAGGTCCTCACCGCCGGCGTCCGCGGTCACCAGCAGTCCGGCACCGGCGCGACAGCCGACCAGCAGCGCCCGGGGCGCCCCGAAGCCGGCGGCCTCGAGCGCGCGCCCCATGGCGAATGCCCGCCGCGCGCGCCGGCACGCCGGGGGTGGATAGCTCTTCACGAAGAGCGCCCCGTCGGGCGTCTCGAGACGTTGACTGCGCGCATGGCGGGACCGCCGCCCCGCCCCGCTCGCATCCGCCGCCAGGCAGGCCGCGACGTCGAGCGGCCCGTGCACCCGCCATCCGCGCCAGCCGGCTTCGCGCCAGGCCTGGTAGGTCACGCCGCCACCTCCGGCACCGCCGCCGCCAGCACCTGCTGGACGCTGATGCCCTCCATGCAGACGCGGCCGATGGGGCAATCGTGCAAGAAGCACGGGACGCATGCGGACGCCCCTTGGAGCGCCAACCGCTCCCAGCCGAACGGCGCCGAACGCTCGGCGCTGGTGGCCCCCCACAATGAGACCACCGGAGTGCCGAGCGCGGCGGCCAGATGCAGCGCGCCGGAGTCCGGACCGAACGCGAGGGCGCAGCGATCGAGCACGGCCAGCAACTGCCGCAGCGACGTGCGGCCGATCAGATCGCGCACGGGCGTCCGACAGGCGCGGGCCGCCGCCGCCCCGAACGCCGCATCACCGCCGGTGCCGAGCAGCACGGCGCTGCCGCCGGTGGACGCGGCGAGTCCATCCACCACCGCGGCGGTTCGATCCGGAAACCAGCGCCGTGCCGGGCACGACGAGCCCACGCACGCGGCGATGATCGGCCGGCGCAGCCCGGAGAGCAACGACTCCCCCTGCGCGCCCTCGGCCGCCGTGGGTGCCAGGCCGAACTCCACCGGCGCGGGGGGGCAGTCGAGGAGGTCCCCGAAGGCGAGAAACTGCTCGAGCTTCGCACGGGACACGCCCTGCGGGGGCAGCCGCCGCGTCGATACCAACCACGCTCCCTCGCGCGCGTCGGTGCGGGCGAAGCCGAGCCGTTCGGGTGCACCGCTGGCATACGTCAGCAGGGCGCTCTTTGCCCCACGGCCGAGATCGAGCGCCACGTCCCAACGCGCACGTCGCAGCCGCGCCACCAACGCCGCGACGGCCGCGACCCCGTCGCGGCGGCGCAGCACCAGCATCTCGTCGAGCCACGGATGCCCGTCCAGCACCGGTGCGGACGGGGGCTCGACGACCCATCCGAGGTGCGCCGCCGGCAGACCGCGCCGCAGGCGGCCCAGCAGCGGCAGCGCGCGCACCACGTCGCCGATCGCCCCCGGCAGGACGATCAGGACGCGCATCGTCCCTCCAGGGCCGCCGCGTAGGCCGCGTGGAACGCCCCGACGTCCTCGCGCGCCACGAGGCCGCCGCCGGGATCGAGCTTCCGCACCGACCGCGCCAGGCGTTCGAGATTCCGGCGCCGCGCGCGCGGCCCGAGCGGCCCGCGTGCGAGGCGCGCGCGGTCGAAGTCGAGGAGCGTGATCTCCGCATCGTCACCAGCGGTGGCAAGCAGATTGGTGAGATTGAGGTCGGCGTGCCAGACACCCGCGCGGTGCATCCGCCCGACGACGCGGCCGGCCGCCGCCGCGAGGGCGCGCCGGCGCGGGCCGTCGCCCGCAGTGCGCAGCGCGTCCAGCAGCGTGGTGGCGCACGGCACCTCCGCCGTCACGATGGCGCCGCGATACACGAGCCACCCCTCGACCCGCGCACCCAGCACCTCGGGCGCGGCGACGCCGCGCCGCCTGGCTGCCGCCGTCACCGCGAGCTCGCGAAAGGGTCGTGTCACCACGCCCAGGTACGTCTCCCGCACGAGCCGCGCCACCGCCCCGCCCCGCCGGTACCGGCGCAGCACGCCGCGCAGCCCGCCCGGCAACGGCATCCGCCAGGCTGCCCCACGCCCGCTCGTGACCAGCTCGCTCTCCGGGGGCAGCGCCAACGGCGTCGCGACCAACCAGACCCCGAGCGAATGCGCGAGATCGGCCCGCACCACCACGCGCACGCCGTGGGCCGCGAGGGCGACGTAGCCCCGGGGCATCCTCATCCGACCTCCTCCACGTGCGCCGGTTGGGCATGCCGCCACTCCCACCACCGCGCCTGCGCCAGCACGACCCGGTAGGCGGCGAACACGGCCGCCACCCAGCGCGCCAGTCCGGCCGGCCGCTCTGCCCGCCCCGCGAGCACCCGCCGCAACGCCGTCAACGGTCCACCGACCAGGCCGCCCGGCATCCCGCCCACCTGCGCCAGGAGGATCGACAGCGCCTCCTCCGCCTCGAGCGCGGCGAAGGCGTCGGCGACCGAATCGCCCCCGCGCGCCTCGAGCGTCGCGTCGAACCAGCGCGTCGGATGCGGCGCGGCGACTCCCAGGTCGAGCCCGCGGTCGAAAACGATCCGGCACGCAGCACGCGGCGCGAGGCGCGGCGCCGCGCGCAGCCGCAGACGCATCCCCAAGGTCACGAGTTCCACCACCGGCCGGTATGCCGCCGCGCCCCCCGCTATCGCCCTGGCCACCGCGTCGGCCGCCCCCGGCAGCCACGCCTCGTGCTCGCTCTGCACCAGGAGCCACGGCGCGGCCGCGAGCGCCCCGAGCGCCGTGACGTCGCGTCCGAGCGCGACCCCGTCCGGCAGATCCCCGGCACGGAGCGCCCCGAGCGGATCCACCACGACGCGCTCGGCAGCCCACGTGACCGCATCCAGGGCGGTCTGGACGTGCCGACCGCCGCGGGTCGCCACCACGACCGCACATACCGGCAGCGACCCGCCCGTCATGCCGCGCTCCCCGCCGCGCCGGACGTCGCCAGCAGCGCGTCGGCGGCCGCCACCACCGCCGCGCTCCCCACCAGCCGCATGCAGTCCTCAGTCCCCCGCGGACACTGACGGCCGCCGTGCCGCCCGCACGGCCGGCAGGCCAGGTCGGCCTCGACGACCACCCCGCGCCCGCCCCACGGCCCGTATCCCAAGGCGGGCGTGGTGGCGCAGAAGACCGCGACCACCGGCACCTGCCGTGCGCATGCCAGGTGCATCGGCGCGCTGTCGTTGGCCACCAGCAGCGCGAGGCGGTCGATCACCGCCACCAGGGTCGCGAGGTCGGTGGCGCCGGCGAGCACGCTGGCGCCACCGCCCGCGCGGCGGACGACGTCGTCCGCGATCGCCCGTTCGCCCGGAGTTCCCAGCACGACGACGCGCGCGCCACGGTCCCGGAAGGTCCGCAGGACCCCGGCGAAACCCTCCGGATCCCACCGCTTCGTCGGCCAGACCGATCCGGGCGCCAGGCCGATCAGCGGTCCAGCCCCCGCGGGCAACAGCGCCGCCGCCCGCGTCGCCGCCGCCGGCTGCACCGGCACGAACAGCGGCGGTGGGTCCGGACAGCCGCCAAAGGGCGCGAGCAAGGCCAGGTTCCGCTCGACGTCGTGGCGTCGCCGGTCGCGGGGTACGCGAACATGGAAGCAGTGGGCACCGCGACTGTCGGCGAAGCCGACGCGGTACGGGATGCCCGCCAGGGTCAACACCGCGGCGGTCCGCAGCGAGCGGTGCGGCGACACCGCGAGATCGAATCCGGCCGCCCGCAGGCGTCCCGCGACGCGCGCGATGCCGCGCAGCCCCCGATCGGCGCCGCGCTTGTCGTCGACGAGCACCTCGTCCACGGCAGGATGACCGTCCAGGAGCGGCGCCGCTTCGGGCCGCACCAGCACCGCGAGCCGTCGCGGGCGGAGCGCCGCCCGCAACGCCGTGAGCAGCGGCGTCGTCAGCACCACGTCGCCAAGGAAGCTCGTCTGCGCAACCAGCAGGGCAGGCTCGTCCGGCGTGCGCTCGTTCGTCGCGCCCGCGATCACGCCGTCTCCAGCACGTCGAGCAGCCGCGCCTCGTCCGAGACGTCGAGCGACACCCGCAGGGCGCGCAACGACTCCAGTCCGCTTCGCCCCGCGAGCTTCACGTAGTCCTTCTCCGTGGCGACGAGCAGGCCGTCGCCGGCCGCCGCGGCGATGGCCGCCGTGTCCGCGTCATCGTAGGCATGGTGATCGGGAAAGCCGAGGAGTCGCACCACCCGGGCGCCGCAGCCCTCCAGTGTCGCGCGGACCCGATCCGGGCGGGCCACGCCGGCCACCGCCACCACCGCGCGGCCGGCGAGCGCCTCGACCGGCTCCAGCGTCCATCCGGCCTGCTCGCGCCGCACCAGCGCCTCGGGCCGCAGCCGCCCGTGGAACGCGGGCAACGTGTGCGGCAGCGGCAACCAGGCCGGCGGCGCATTGCCCACGGTGAGGATCGCGTCCGCCCTCCCCAGGGCCGCCGTGGGCTCCCGGCGCGATCCGGCCGGCAGCAGCCGCCGCGCCGCCGCGTCGTCCGACACGAGGACGAGGTCGGCGTCGCGCGCGAGCGCCCGATGCTGGAAGCCGTCGTCGAGGACGATGGTGTCCGCACCGAACCGGGCACACGCCGCCTGCGCGGCCGCAACGCGTCGTTCCCCGGTCAGCACCGGACCCGCGAACCGCTCCGCGAGCATCACCGCCTCGTCGCCGCCCTCCTCGGGCGACACGAGCGCGCGACCATCCACGCCGACCACCACCACGCCGGGCCGACGTTTGCGGTAGCCGCGCGCGACGATGGCGACCCGGCGCCCGCGGCGCCGCAGCGCGCCGGCCAGCCAGAGTGCCGCCGGCGTCTTGCCGGTGCCCCCCACAGTGAGGTTCCCGACGCTGATCACGCGGGCAGGCACCCGCGCGGCGGCGAACACTCCGCTATCGTACAGGGCTCCCCGCAGCCGAACCGCCGCCCCGTAGAGCGCGGAGGCCGGCAGCAGGACCGTGAGCAGCGCGTGATCGCGCGCCGTGCGCGGCGTCCACGCGCGCTCGACCGCCGCGGCGACCGCCGCCATCATCCCGCCACGCGCTGCGTGGCCGCCGCCGCGCCGAATCGGGCATCGAGCACCGCCAGATGCCGGGCGAGAGCGCCCTCCCCCGTCGCGATCGCCGCGCGCGCCCGGTCACCCATCGCCCGCGCCGCCGGCGGGTCGTCGAAGAACCCCGCGACCACACGCACCAAGTCGTCTGCGTCGCGCACGCGGGCTCCGCCCCCCTCCGCCAGGATACGAGCGACGAGGTCCTCGACCGTGGCCGTGTGCGGTCCCACGAGGACGGCGCACGCCGCACGCGCCGGCTCGAGCACATTGTGGCCGCCCACGGGGACGAGCGTGCCGCCGACGAACGCCGCCACCCCCAACGCGTAGCAGTGTGCGAGCGGTCCCATCAGGTCGAGCAGCACGACCGCGGCCCGCTCCGGCAGCGCCGCGGCGTTCGCCGTCAGCGCCGCATACGAGACCGCGGCCCCGCCGCGGGCGGCGACGGTCCGTGCCACGTCCGCCAGGCGCTCGGGGTGGCGCGGCGCGAGCAGCAGCACGAGGCGAGGCTCACGCTCGCACAAACGGCGGTGGGCCTCGAGCAACACCTCGTCCTCGCCCGCGTGCGTGCTCCCCGCGACCAGCAGCGGGCGGCCCGCGAGCCGCGCGCCCAACACCCGCACGCTCGCGGGGGGCTCGCCGGCGACGGCATCGCCCTTGAGGCTGCCCGCCACATGGACCCGCGCCGGGTCGGCGCCGAGCGCGACGATCCGCGCCGCGTCCTCCGGCGTCTGCATGCAGCACGTCACCCCGCGCAGGACCGGGCCGAACAGCGGGCGCAACCACGTCGCGCGGGCCGCCGTGCGCGCGCTCACGCGCCCGCTCACCATCCACGCCGGGACGTCGCGCCGCGCCAGCTCGTCGAGCAGCGTCGGCCAGATCTCCGTCTCGGTGAAGCAGAAGCCCTCGAGGCGGACTCCGTCGAGCAGGCGGCGCATCGGCGCCACCGCATCCAGCGGCAGCAGCGACGCGACGTCGATCTCGGGCAGCTCGCGCGCCAGCGCCAACCCCGTGCGCGTGAGGGTGGTGCCGAGCACGATCACGTCGGGGCGGCGCGCCCGCAGCGCCCCCACCAGGGGCCGGGCGCCCCGCAGCTCGCCGACGGAGGCGGCGTGCACCCACAGCACCGGTCCGCGCTGCAGGAGCCGTCGCGCGTCCGACGGCACCTCCCCGAGTCGATCGGCCACGCCCCGCCAGCGTAGGGGCAACGCCCCGCGCCGCGTCGCCCGCCCGGCCACCGCCGCCGCCACGTCTCCAGCCAGGCGGTAGGCGCTCCCCGCCGCCGCCGCGATCATGCCGACTGGCGCTCCAACAACGTCCGCGCCGCGCACGCCGTGTCGTCCAGGGCATGCTGCACGGCCGCGAGCCCCCCCTCGGGCGACTGGCTCGGGATGGGCGCGCTCACCACCAGCGCCACGCGGCCGAAGGGGACGGGCAGCTGCAAGCGGTCCCACGTCGGCAGGCAACGGACCGGCGTCGCCGCAAGCCCGATCGCCACCACCGGCAGGCCGGTGGCACGCGCCAGCTGCGCCACACCCGGCTTGGCCTCGTGGCGTGGTCCCCGCGGGCCGTCCGGGATCACCACGAGATCTTCGCCGCGGGCGTGGGCGGCGAGGAGACCCCGCACGGCGCCGAGCCATCCCCGCGTGGCCGAGCCGCGCGTCACCGCCACCCCGAAGCGCCGAACCACCTGCGCCGCGATCTCCGCATCGCGGTGCCAACTGAGCGCGACGCGCGGGCGAAACATGCGATGCACGCGGACCACCATGAGGGGAAGCAGGGCGATGCCGTCGTGCCACGTGGCCCAGACCACTCGCGCGCCACGCGCGTGCGCCGCGAGCACCCCATGTGGATCGCTGCAGCGGACCCGCAACGTCGCATAGACGAGCCGGAGCACACCCCAGATCGCTGCCGCTCCGACCGCAACCAGCACGCGGTCGCGGAGCGTCCAGTGCCGCCGGAAGACGGACTCCACAGGCGTGGTCGCATCGCGGGCCGCCGCCCGCTCCGGCGACCGGGCCGGGGCCCCGGCGCCCCCGCTCATGCGGAGCCCCCCACGCCCGCCAGCGCCACCTCCCCGTCACCGAACTGTAGTTCGTAGAGCTTCCGGTATTCGCGTGCCCGCGCCATGAGCTCCTCGTGCGTCCCACTCTCGACGATCTCACCGTTCGCCACCACCACGATGCGGTCCGCCCGCCGCACCGTCGACAGCCGGTGCGCGACCACCAGCGTGGTGCGCTCCGCCATGAGCCGCTCGAGGGCCTCCTGGACGAGCCCCTCGGACTCGGTGTCGAGCGCGGACGTGGCCTCGTCCAACACCAGGATCGGCGCATTCTTCAGGATGGCGCGCGCGATGGCCAGGCGCTGGCGCTGCCCGCCCGACAGCCGTACCCCCAGGTCACCGATGTGCGTTTCATAGCCCTCGGCCAGCCCCACGATGAAGTCATGCGCGTTTGCCGCCCGGGCCGCGGCGACGATCGCGTCGCCATCCGCCCCCTCCACGCCGTAGGCGATGTTCGCCCGCACCGTATCGTTGAAGAGGAAGGTGAATTGGGCGACGACCGCGATGTGCGCCCGGAGGCTGTGCAGCGTCAGGTCCCGCACGTCGACGCCATCGATCGTGATGCGCCCGCCGGTGACGTCGTACAGCCGGGGGATCAGATCCGCGACGGTGCTCTTGCCGCCACCGCTCATGCCCACCAGCGCCACGATCTGCCCCGCCGGAATACGCAGGTCGATGCCCCGCAACACCGGCCGGCCCGGCTCGTACTCGAACCAGACGTCGTGAAACTCGATCCCTTCGCGGAGGCCCGTGAACGGCACCGCCCCGGGACGATCCCGCAGCGCCGTCTCGGTGTCCAGGAGCGCGAACACCCGCTCCGCCCCCGCGATACCCTGCTGGATCGTGTAGTTCGTCCGCACCAGCTTCTTGAACGGCTCGAACAGAAACGCGACGGTAGCGAGGAACGCGAAGAAACTCCCCTGCGTCCGCGTGCCGGCCATGACACTGGCACCGCCGTACCAGATGATTCCGGCCACCGCGAAGCCGGCGATCACCTCCGTCAGCGGCAGCGACCGGACGCGGCTGCTGCGCATGAACAGCCGGAATATCTTCTCGTCCTGGTCGTGGAACCGCTCCGCCTCCCGCTCTTCCTGCCCGAACAGCTTGACGACCCGGTTGCCTTGGACGTTCTCGTGGAGCATCGCGTTCAGGCGGGCCGTCGCCTCCTGCTGGCGGCGACTGTTCTGCCGCAGCTGCTGCGAGAACATGCGCAGCGGGAGCGCCGCCACCGGGAACAGCACCACCGCGATCAGGGCCAGCACCCAATCCATGTAGAAGGCCACGGATACGAGCCCGATCAACGACGTGGTGTCCTGGAAGACGGACCGCACCGCGTCGGTGACCGCTCCGCGCATCAAGGTCACGTCGGCGGTGACCCGCGAGACGATCTGGCCCGCCCGGTGGCGGTTGTAGAACGCGAGATCGAGGGACTGCAGATGGTGCGTCACCTCGTTGCGCACGTCGGTGATCACCCGCTGCCCGATCCAGTCGTTCAGGTAGCCGGCGACGAAGCCGAAGGCGCCGCGCACCAGCGCCAGGCCGAGCGCCAGTCCGACGGCGAGGCGCAGCTGCTCCGGTCGCTGGCGGCTGAAGACCTGATCGAACGTGAACTTGATCAGGAACGGCACGCTGCTCTCGATGGCGCTGAACGCCAGCATGAACCCGACGGCGAGCACCACCTGCGGCCACAGGTACGGCCGCAGGTAGCCGAGCATGCGGCGATAGGTCATCATGACGCGTCGACCGCCCGCATCATCTCGACGGCCATCCCGGCAGCACGATCCGCGGCCCCGCCACGGCCGAGCTCCCGTCGCACCTCGCGCAGCCCCTCGACGATCCGCGCGCGGCGCGCGGGGTCCGCCAGGATTGCCTGCGCCTCGGCCGCTATGCGCGGGCCGGTCGCCTCGCCCTGCAGGAGCTCGGGCACCACGGTGCGCCCCGCGACGATGTTGGGCATCCCCACGTGTTGCACGCCGCGCACGAGCAGGCGCCCGAGGGCGAAGGTGGCGGGCGAGAGGCGGTAGACGATGACCATGGGGCACTCGAGCAGCGCGCACTCCAGCGTGGCCGTCCCCGACGTGACCAGTGCGATGTCCGACGCCGCGACAAGATTGTAGAGATCGTCGGCGACCAAAGACACCGGGAGCCCGCTGGCCCGGATGCGTGCCTCGATATCGCCGCGATCGAGAGTGTGCGCCACCGCCAGAACGAACTGGTAGTCCCCCTGAGGCGCCAGGTGGTCCGTGGCGTCGAGCAGTCGGGGCAGGAGGTAGTCGATCTCCTTCTGCCGACTGCCGGGCAGGAGCAACACCGTGCGGCGCCGCGGGTCGAGGCCGTAGCGGCGAAGCGTGTCGTCACGCCCGCGCGTCGCGCCCACCCGGTCGAGGAGCGGATGCCCCACGAACTCGACACCGGGCAGCCACTGCTCGTAGAGGCTCGGTTCGAACGGGAACACGACGGCGAGGCGATCGACCAACCGCGCGATCTTGCGCACCCGTCCGCGGCGCCACGCCCACACTTGCGGCCCGATGTAGTAGAGCACCGGGACGCCTTCCCGACGGGCCACGCGCGCCAGCCGGAGGTTGAACTCCGGGAAATCGATCAGCACGCAGAGGTCCGGCGGCTGTGTCCGCAGGCTCCGGGCCAGCGTGCGATACACGCGGACCAGCGCACGCAGCCGGCCGATACCTTCCACCACACCGACGGTGGCCACCTCGGCCGAGTCGGCCACCGTCCGCATGCCGGCCGCGCGCAGCTGTTCGCCCCCCAGCCCGAACACCTCCACGTCCGGAGCGCGCGCCCGCAGAGCCCGAAGGAGATCGGCGCCGTGGAGATCGCCCGACGCCTCGCCGGCGACAAGCAGGACGCGGCGCGGTCGTGCCGCGGTGTCCGGGACTCGCGATGCTTCGCCGGGCCGACTCATGCGACCCCAACGGCCTGCGCCGCGCGCACCTCCGTCTCCACGCTCTCCCGGATGACGTGCGCCACCTCGAGTGCCCGGAGACCATCCCATCCGGTCACGGGCGGCGTCTCGCGCGCACGGACCGCCTGGACGAAGGCATCGATCTCGTCTTCGAGCGCATCGCCTTCGCGCACCTCGAGCTCCTCGAAGGCGAGCGAGGGGTGGCCGGCCTCGTCAGGCTCGCGGCGCACCACCCTCCCGCGGCGCTCGTCGAAATCGATCGAGAAGTACGCGTCGGCCTGGAAGATGCGGAGCTTGCGCTCGCGCCGGAGCGAGACACGGCTGGCCGTCAGATTGGCGATGCAGCCGTTCGCGAAGCGGATGCGCGCGTTCGCGATGTCGACCGATGGGGTGAGCACGGGCACGCCCACCGCCTCGACCGCGCGCACGGGCGACTTCACCATCGTCAGGATCAAATCGAGGTCATGGATCATCAAGTCGAGAACGACATCGACGTCCGTCCCGCGTTCGCCGAAGGGCGCGAGCCGCTGGCATTCGATGAATCGTGGGGTGATCACCCGGCCGCCGAGGGCCCGGATGGCCGGATTGAAGCGCTCCAGGTGCCCGACCTGGAGGACCCGCCGGCCTCGCGCCGCCAGCTCGAGCAACTCCTTCCCCTCGTCGACCGACGTGGTGAGAGGCTTCTCGACCAACACGTCGATCCCGGCGGCCAGGAGGTCGCGGGTCACCGCGTAGTGGCTCGGCGTCGGCACCGCGACGCTGGCGCAATCGACGCGGCCGACCAGGTCATGGTGGTCGGTGAAGGTCGCCACCCGGAGCGCCTCCCCCACCGCTCGGGCCCGCGCCGGGTCGATATCGACCACGGCGGCGAGGTCGACGTCGGCGTTGGCGGCGTACTTCTCGGCGTGAAAACGCCCGAGGTGCCCCACGCCCACCACCGCCGCGCGCAAGCGTCCGCTCACCCCGTGCCTCCCTTGGCGTCCACGTCGACCGCCACGATCGCCATCCCCGTCGCGTCGGCGAGCGCCACCATCTCGTCCCGATCGAGGAGGATCGTGCGTCCCGCCTCCATGGCGAGCGCCCGGCCCTTCACTTCCGCGATCGTCCGCACGGTCTCCGGCCCCACCGCCGGGAGATCGAAGCGGAGATCCTGTGTCGGCTTGCACGCCTTCACCACGACGATATCGCCGTTCACCAGCTGGCCGGCGCGCCGGATCGTCGCGTCGGTGCCTTCGATGCCCTCCACCGCGACCACTGCGCCACCACGCACCACCACACTCTGCCCGATGTCGAACTGGCCGATCACCTTGGCGGCGCGAAAGCCGACATGGATGTCGGCCCACTCCTCCGGCGTCGGCTGGCGAGCCGACAATACCCCTGCCACCGGCACGATGTCCTGCAGGTAGAGGGTCGACTCGACGATCTGGATACCCTCGTTCTCGAGCTCGCGGGCGAGCGCCCGCAGCAGCACGTCGTCGCGGAGCGTGCCGCAGCGAGCGATCACCGACAGCGCCCGCGCGTCCGGCTTGAACTCGCGGAAGAGGCGCGGCTTGGCGATGCCGCCGACCATCACCGCGCGCGAGACTCCAGCCTGCTTGAGCGCGGCGATGATGGCTTCGAGCTGGCCCGCGTGCACCCAGGTGATGGCCTCCACCACGCCGCCGAGTCCCTCGTCGGTCTCGCCCACGTGCGCCACCGCCACCACCCCGACGCCGCGCCGCCGCGCCGTCTCCGCGAACAGGACGGGGAAGCGGCCGCTGCCGGCGATCAGTCCGACTCGTTCGGTCATCACCGGCAGACCCCCCGGGTCGAGTCCGCCACGAAGGCGACCAGCCGCTCCACTTCCGCCACTCCGCCGCACTCGGCGCGCACCGCCGCCATGTGCTCGCGACGGCTGCCGGGCGACTGAAAGAGCAGCCGATACGCCCGCCGAAGCGCGCGGATGGTGTCGTCGGGAAAGCCGCGGCGCCGGAGCCCGATGACGTTCAGCCCGAACAGGCGCGCCCGATCGCCCGCGACGGTGCAGAACGGCGGCACGTCCTTCGACACCATCGACCCGGCCGCACACAGCGCGGACTCGCCCAGCCGCACGAACTGGTGGACGCCGGCGAGCCCGCCCACGATCGCGTGATCCTCCACCGTCACGTGGCCGGCGAGGGCCACGCCGTTGGCCAGGATGACCGAATTGCCGAGTCGGCAGTCATGCGCCACGTGCGATGACACCATGAAGAGGCAGCCGCTGCCGATCACCGTCGCCATGCCGCCGCCTTCCGTACCCGGGTTGATCGACACGTACTCGCGCACGATGTTCGAGTCGCCGATGGCCAGCGTGCTCGGTTCTCCCCGGTACTTGAGGTCCTGGGGCATCGCGCCGACGCTGGCGAACGGAAAAATGCGGTTGCGCGCCCCGACGGTGGTCCGCCCGTCGAGCACGGCGTGCGCCGCGACGCGCGTCTCGGCGCCTACCCGCACCCGCGGCCCGATCACGGCATGCGGGCCCACCACGACCCCGTCCGCCAGCTCCGCGCCCCGGGCGACCCGAGCGGTCGGATGGATCCGGGGGCCCGTCCCCGTCGCGAGCCCGAAGTCGACCTCCGCCACCACGGCGTCCCCCAGCGCGACGGCGCCCCGCAACCGCCAGCGCGGCCCCCGTGCCACCACCGAGACCTCCAGGCGGAGTTCGTCGCCGGGCACCACCGGTCGCCGGAACCGCGCCCGATGGACGTCCTCGAGCGCCAGGCCGAGCTCCTCCGCCGGGTCCGCCGTCGCGATCCCGAGCTGCGCGAGCGCCTCGCACAGGAGCACGCCGGGCACCACCGGCGCGCCTGGAAAGTGGCCCGCGAAGTACGGCTCGTTCGCGCTCACCAGCTTGAGGCCGACGCCGCGCACGCCGGGCTCCAGCTCGAGCACTCGGTCCACCAAGGGATACGGGAAGCGCCCGTCGTCCAATCGTTGCCAGGGGCGGTCGATGGGGCTCTACTCCTTCGCCGGAGCGGCCGTCCCGGCGGCGGGTGGCTTCGCCCCGGTCTTCGGACCGGAGTTGTGTATCTTGACGATCGCGTCCGTGATGTCGAGCGCCTTGTCGGCGTAGAGCAGTCCGCTGCTCGACTCGAGCACCAACGTGTATCCCTGCTGCCGCCCGTAGTCGTTCACGATCCCGTACAACTGCTCCACGATGCCGGACGTCAACTCGGCGTCGGTGCGCTTCAGGTCGCGCTGCAAGTCCTCGTACTTCCGCTTGAAGTCGAGCGTGCGATTCTCGAGTTCGCGCTCGCGATCTCGCCGCTCGTCCTCCTTCAGCAGGGTCGCGCGCTTCTCGAGCTCGTCCCGCTGCTTGTCGAGGTCCTCGCGCTCCTTGCGCAACTCGTTCTGCGCCTTTTCGAACTTGCCCTTGACGGATTCCTTGGCCCGCTTGCCCGCGTCGCACTCGTTGAGGGCCCGCTGCAGATCCACCACGGCGATCCGCAGCTGCTCCGCCTGTACCACCGCCGTGAGGGCCAACGAGACGAGCATACCGCCCGCGGCCATGCGCCCCGCGCGCCGGATCGTGTCAAATCGTACGTTGCCCATGCATACACCTTTCATTGTCGCCTGCTCAGAACTGGAAGGGGCCCCCGAACGAGAACAGCAGCAGTTGAGTCTGGTCGCCGGTCTTCGTGTTGAACGGGAAGCCCAGCTCGACGCGCAGCGGACCCAAGGGCGACAACCACCGCATGCCACCGCCGGCCGCATAGCGGGCGTCGTTGATCAGGTCGTCCTGGTTCCCCCCGTATGCGTTGCCGGCATCGAAGAACACGACGCCCTTCAGGCCGATGCCTTGCACCAGGGGAAAGATGAGTTCGTTGTTCACGATGAGCTGCGAGCTGCCGCCCACGGGGGCACTCGTGTACGGCACGCCGCGCGTGTTCTTGCGGAACTGCCGCGGCCCGAGCGTTCTGGGTTCGAAGCCGCGGATGGTGTTGATGCCGCCCGGGAAATACCGCTCGAACAGCGGCAGCTCGTCGCCATCGACGCCCTGGTCCCCGACCCCGTACCCACCCAGGACGCCCAGGGAGTAGGTGAAGTCGCCGAACCGCTTCGACCGCAGGAAGGTGTAGTACCAGCGCGACCGCGCCTCCGCCTTCAGGAACTGCGTCCCGCCGAGCCCCGCCACCTCCACCGAGAGGTCCTGCGCGGATCCCGCCGTGGGGTCGAAGAAGTGGTTGAGCGTGTTGCGGGAAATGCGCGGCGTGATGCTGCTGATCAGGTTCGTCCCTTCGGCCTCCCGAATGTCCACGGGGGCATCGCCACCGACGTCGCCGATCTCCGCCTGCTCGATGCGGTAGTCGGCCCCGACCCGGACCTCGTCGAGCGGGAAGCCCCAGAGCGAGGTCCAACCGAACGCCGTCACCGGATACGTCGCCTGGATGCTGGCTCCCGTCCCCGTCCGGTCGAAGTCCTCGAACGCGAGCCGCCAGCTGAAGGCGTCGAAACCGACGGTGAGGGGCGTGCCGCGGAAGTACGGCTCGGTGAACGACAGGATGACGTTCCGGCGGATGGACCCGATGTCGACGTTGGCCACCAGCCGCTGGCCGCGCCCGAACAGGTTGTTCTCCTGGATGCGCACGTTGAAGAGCAGGTTGTCGGCCGAGCTGAACCCGGCGCCCGCACTGAACGAGCCCGTCTGACCCTCTTTCACCTCGACCACCACGTCCATGCGGTCGTCCGCGACTGGGCTCTTGCGCGTCGTGACGTTCACCGACTGGAAGAACCCGACGCGCTGCAGGGCCTCGCGGCTCTTGCGCAGCTTGGTGGCGGAGAAGAGCTCCTGCTCCTGGAGTCGCATCTCGCGGCGGATCACGAAGTCGCGGGTCTTGGTGTTGCCGGTGACCTCGATCCGGTCGACGGTGACCGGCGCGCCACGTTCGACCTGGAAGGTGATGTTGACGAGCTTGTCGACGGTCTCCACCTCGGTCGCCGGCTCGATGTTCGCGAAGGCGAATCCGCCCTCCGAGAGCTTCTCGGTGAGGCGCTGCACGTCGTCGCGCAGCGCACTCGTACTGAACACCTCACCGGTCCGGGTGGCCATGTCAGCCGGCAACTGGGCCAGGCCCTCCGGGATGTCCTCGCCCTCGATCTCGACGGCGCCGATACGGAACTGTTCGCCCTCGTCGATCTTGATCACCACGACGAGGCCGTTCCCGCGACGCTCGACGCGCGGCTCCTCGATGCGGGCAGTGACGAATCCGTTGTCGTAGTACCACGCGGTCAGGCGTTCGACGTCGGTCCGCAGCACGTCCTTGTTGAGCGTGCCGGCGCCCGTGATGGGCGTCAGCAGCCAGGCCTTCTTCGTCTGCAGCAAGCTCCGGAGCTTCCGGCTGGAGAACGCCTCGTTGCCCTCGAAGACGATCTCCTTGACGCGAACCGCACCGGACTCCGTCACCCGGTACCGGAGGTCGACCTCGTTGTCGCCCACCGACACGGCTTCGTAGTCGATGACGGCGTCGAGGAAGCCCTTGTCGGCGTATAACTTCCTGGCGGCCTCGATGCCCTGCCGCGCCTTTTCGGGGTCGAGGATACTGCGCGGCCGGATGCGCAGCGCGCCCTCGAGCTCCTCCTTCTTGAGCTTGTCGTTGCCCTCGACGGTCACGTTCCGCACCAGCGGGCGCTCCTGCAGGCGGAACGTCACGACGACGCCCCCCTTGCCACGCGTCACGTCCGCGTTCACCTGGTCGAAGAAACCCGTGCCGTAGATGGCCTTCACGTCGGCATCGACCGCGTTCTGGTCGAACGGCCGGCCCTCTCGGCTCTGGAGGTAGACACGGATGGCCTCCTCCTCCACGCGAACGTTGCCGACGATGCGGACCGCGGAAACCGTGTCGTCGGGCGTCCTCCCCAGCACGTCGTCGAACAGCGACCTGCCCCGCGATTGCCCGGACGCCGGCGGCGGCTCGCCCCAGGAGAGGACCGCCGCCAGGACGCACAGCGCCCCGATCCGCCCGGCGCGCACGGCCCGCGACGTCCGCCTCATCCCACGACCCGCTGCGGCGCCGGCTCCAGCACCGCCGGCTCGATCCGTCCCCCGACCAGCCGCACCACTCGCCCCAACGCGGCGGCCAGCGCGTAGTTGTGCGTGGCGACGACCAGCGCCGACCCGCTCTCCGCGTTCAGCTCGAGGAGCAGTTCATGGACCCGCTCGCCGGTGGCAGGGTCCAGGTTGCCGGTCGGCTCGTCGGCCAGCAGCAGGCGGGGACGGAGCATCACCGCCCGCGCCACGGCGACGCGCTGCTGCTCGCCCCCCGAGAGCTCGCCGGGCCGGTGCTCCAGCCGTGCGCCCAGGCCGACCCGCTCGAGGAGGTCGGCGCCTCGTGCCCGCGCCTGGCGTGGGGAGTGCCGAGCGATCAAGGCCGGCAGCATGACGTTCTCGAGCGCCGTGAAGTCCGGCAGCAGGTGGTGGAACTGGAAGACGAACCCGACGTTCCGGTTGCGGAGCGCGGCGACCTCGGCTTCGGACCCGGCGAAGACATCGACGCCGTCGAGCAGCAGCGTGCCTGCCGATGGGGTGTCGAGGCAGCCCAGCAGGTGGAGCAGCGTGCTCTTGCCCACCCCCGACTCGCCGATGATCGCCAGCCGCTCTCCCACCTGGATATCGAGGTCGAGACCCCGCAGCACCTCGACGACGGCCGGACCGTCAACGTAGTGCTTCACCAGGCCCCGCGCCGCGACCAGCGGCGTCACCCCCACCGACATGCGCCGCTACTCATAGCGGATCACCTCGACGGGGACCAGGCTCGCCGCCCGGCGGGCCGGCGACAGGGCCGCAACCAGGCAGATGGCGATCGAGGCGAGCGCAACCACCAGGAAATTCACGGGATCGATTCGGACCGGCAGGGTGTTCACGAGAAACACGTCCTTCGGCAGATCGACGAACTGATAGTGCGCCAGGAGCCAGCACCCGGCGAGGCCGAGCAGTGTGCCCAAGAGGGTCCCCGCGAGCCCGATGACCGCGCCGTTGAGGACGAAGATGCGAGCGATCGCGGCGCTGGAGGCGCCCATGGACTTGAGAATGGCGATGTCGCGCCGCTTCTCCTTCACCACCATGGTGAGCGAGGCGAGGATGTTGAACGCGGCGACGACGACGATCAGCGTGAGGACGATCCCGTAGACCACCTTCTCCAGCTTGAGGGCCGAGAACAGGTTGCGGTTCACCTCCATCCAGTCGCGCGCCCGGAACGGAAAGCCGCCGAGCGCACGCTCGACGCCGCGCGCCGTCTCTCGGGCGGCGTAGACGTCGCCGACCCGGACCTCGATGGCGGTGACGGTGTCCCCTTGGTCGAAGAACCGCTGGGCGTCGGCGAGGCTCATGTAGGCGAGCGTGGTGTCGTACTCGTACATACCCGAGTCGAACACGCCGATCAGGACGAACCGTTTCATGCGCGGCACCATCCCGGTGGGGCCCGGGGTGCCGAGCGGCGAAATGACGTTGAGGATGTCACCTGGCGCCACCGCGAGCGACCGCGCCAGCTCCTGCCCGATCAGGATGCCCGGCAGCTCGGTGACGCCGCCCCCGTCCTCCGCGGGCAGCGTGACCTCCTGCGGTTGGGCCAGCATGTCGAACCGCCCCTCGCGCACGTGGCTGGCGATGTCGACCACCGCCTCGGTCTCGAGCGGGTCGATGCCGCGGACCACGACCCCGGACACGCTGCGCCCCATCCCGAGCATCGCCTGCCCGTAGACCACCGGCGACGCGGCTTCGACCCCCGGAACCTGGCGAACCCGGCCGAGTGCCTGTCGCCAATCGTCCAGCCCGCCCCCGAAGCTCGCGACCGTGACGTGCGGATTGAAACCGAGGATCTTGTTGCGCAGCTCGTGCTCCAGGCCTGTCATGACGGCCAGGACGATCAGCAGCGTGGCGACCCCGATGGTCACTCCCGCCAGCGATAACGCGGAGATGAGCGACAGGAACGCGCGGCGGCGGGACCGGAGGTAGCGGACGCCGACCAGGAGCTCCCAGTTCATGACGCCACCCTCACACGCGCTGTTCCGGCCGCAAGTGGGGGAACAGCAGTACGTCGCGAATGGCGGAAACACCGGTGAGGAGCATCACCAGGCGGTCGATGCCGATGCCCTCTCCCGCCGTCGGTGGCAATCCGTACTCGAGCGCGCGCACGTAGTCCTCGTCCATCGGATGCGCTTCCTCGTCTCCAGCGGCCCGGGCCGCCCGTTGGGCCTCGAACCGCCCGCGCTGGTCTTCGGGGTCGTTCAGCTCCGAGAACGCGTTGGCCAGCTCGATGCGCCCCACGATCAGTTCGAACCGGTCGACCACGGTCGGGTCGCCGTCGTTGCGGCGCGCCAGAGGCGACATCTCGACGGGGAACCGGGTGACGAACGTCGGCTGCACCAACGTGGGCTCCACCAGGCGTTCGAAGCACACGCCCAGCAGTTCGCCGGGAGAAAGATCGGCCCGCTCGAGCTCGCCCGTGCGTTCCGCCAGGGCCCGCAGCGCCGCCGGATCGCGCAGCGCCTCGAGGTCGATCCCCGCCCGCTCGGCCACGAGGTCGGCCATCGTCCGGCGCGGCCAGGGGGGCGTCAGATCGATCTCCATGCCGCGCCAGGCGAGTTGCAGCGTGCCCACGACCTCGCGCGCCACCCCGACCACCATCTCTTCGGTAAGGTCCATCAGATCGGCGTAGGTCGCGTACGCCTGATAGAACTCGAGCATGGTGAACTCGGGGAAGTGGGTCGTGTCGATGCCCTCGTTGCGGAAGTTCCGGCTGACTTCGAACACCCGCTCGAAGCCCCCGACAACGAGACGCTTCAGGTAGAGCTCGGGCGAGATCCGGAGGAACAGCTCGACATCGAGGGCGTTGTGATGGGTCACGAATGGCCGCGCCGCGGCCCCCCCGTAGAGGGGCTGCATGGTCGGGGTCTCGACCTCGAGAAACCCTCGGGCGGCCAGGAAGTCACGCAGATAGCGAATGACGGCCGTCCGCCGCTCGAACACCTGGCGGCTCTCGGGGTTCGCGATCAGATCGACATAGCGCTGGCGGTAGCGGGCCTCGACGTCCTGCAGCCCGTGCCACTTCTCCGGCAGCGGCCGCAATGACTTCACCAGGAGCCGGAAGTCCGTGGCGGCGATCGTCAGTTCCCCGGTGCGCGTGCGGAACGGCCGCCCGACCACGCCGACCATGTCACCCAGATCGAGGGACCGGTACTGGTCGAACACCGCGTCGCCGAGTGCGTCCCGCCGGCAGTGGATCTGCACGGTCCCGCTGCGATCCTGCAGTTTGATGAAGCCGGCCTTGCCGAAGTCGCGCCGCGCGATCACCCGGCCGGCGACCGCGACGGCCGGCGCCGACTCGAAGTCGCCGTCGGCCAGCCCGCCGAAGCGGGCGTGCACCTCCGCGGCGCTCTGGTCAGGGCGGAAGTCGTTCGGAAAGGCGGGCCCACCCTGCTCGCGCAGGGCGGCGAGCTTCCGCCGCCTGACCACGATCTGCTCGTGGTCGTCGGCCATGCTTCGCGTGCTCGAAATCCACGGCGTGTTACTGGTTGGCGGGCAGGCGGTCAAGGAAGGATCGCGCCGCCCGGGTCGACGAGCAGCAGGACCGACCGGGCGCTCGCGCCCACCAGATCGGCGACGACCGCGAGGCCGTCGCTGCGGTTGACGTCGAAGGCGCCGAACTCCTCGATCGTCCCCCCGATCGGCGAGGCGCCCCCGATCGTGCCCACGACCTCGATCGCGGGGGCAGCGGCATCGGCAGCCGGCACTGCGCCTGCCCCCACGCGATAGAGTCCGGGGGGCGATGGCGAACCGCTCACGCGCCCCAGAAACACGGCGCTCGTCCGGCCGAGCGCCGGCGCCGTGAACGACCGGAACGCCCCATCACCGGGCACCGGGTCGCCCGTGCCCACCAGGAGCCCCACGGCACGGTCGCTGGCCAGGAACAGCCCTTCCCGTCCGGCCTGATCGAGGCGGGCACGAAAGGCGATCAGCCCGTCGTTCGCGTCGGGCGGGTCGAAGCGTTCGAACCGCCCGCCAAGGCGACCGGGCGCCCCGCTCCCTTCCGCCACCACTGGTCGCGGCCGCCCGCCCCGCGTCAGAAAGAGCTTCCGGCGCGACCCCTCGCCGCTGCCGACCTGCGCGACGAACGCCATCCGCGAACCGCGCAGGAACGAGGGCGTGCCGAAGCTCTCGAAGCGCCCGCCGCCCAATGCCCGCCGCTTCGTCCGGACCACCGTACTCGGACGGCCCTTGCGGCGGATCAGAATCGCTCGCGGGCTCTTGCCCTCGAGCGTCGCCTCGAAGGCGATCGCCCCGCCCGGCCCGACGGCGGGGCGGGTGAGCGGGTCAAGGCCGCCGCTGAAGAAATCCACGATCTCGCCTCCCCGCACCCGCTGCGACGAACGGGCCGTTACCCGCAAGGCGTTCCCGCGCCGATCGAAGATGGCCCGGCTGGCGCGGCTGCTGCCCCTGATCTCGGCCCCGAAGGCGACGACGCCGGCGACGTCGGCCGCGGGCGGATCGAAGCCGGCGAACGTCCCGCCCAACGGCGTCGGCCCGCCCACGAAGGCGACCGCCTCGAGCCCGCCATCGCGCCCGGCGACGAAGATGCCGTCGCGACTGCCGGCGAACACCGCATCCTCGGCCGCCCCCCGCACGCTGGGCTGACTGAACCGGAAACGCTCGAGCCCGTTGTCGAGGTCCGTGCGCTCGCCGATGCGCGCCAGCGCGGAGCACGGCCCCAGCCCGGTAGACGAACAGTGACGGTCCGCCGCGCGGCACGGACGCCGGAATGACCAGGCTGCCGTCGTCAGCCAGGGCGACGTCCCGAAACCGCACCAGGACGCCCGCCGCGGTCTGCTCGCGCGCGCCGACGATGCGGACGAGCGTCCCGTCGTCCTCCCGCACGAACACCGCCGACCCGCCGCCGGTCAGGGTGGCGCGGAACCCGACTGCGCCGCCGGCGTTGACGCTGGGGACGAGCGAGGACGGGAGCGTTCGCACCCCCGCGCCGTCCGCTTCGACGACGTCCCCCTCGCGCACCAGCGCCCGGATGGGCCGTGTCGCCTGCCCCCCGTCGACGCGGAAGATGCCCGCGGTCCCGTCGGTCAGCTCGGCGCGGAACGCGAACTGTCCGCCGTCGTTCATGGCAGCACCGTCGATGGTGCGGAAGGTCCCGCCGAGCGGCGTCACGTCACCGACCCCGACGACTTGGTGCAGCCGCGCGCCGTCCGCGAGGAAGAGACCGTCTCGGCCGTTGGGGAGACCGCCGCGGAACCCGACGCGACCGTCACCGGCCACGCCGATGAGGCGCACCGCGCTGAACGCCGTGCCGCTTCCATCCGCCGCCCTGGTGCGGACGACGAGGCGAGCCGCGCCGCCGCCGCTCGCGAAAATGCCGCTACTACCGTCCTCGAGGATGGCGGCGAACGCGATCTCGCCGCCCGCCCCGTAGGCCGTCCCGCCAGTCAACTCCGCGAAGCGTCCGCCCTCCGGGGCGGCGTCTCCGGTGGCGACCAGCGTTTCGACCGGCGCAGCCCCGCACTGGCGTAGGATGCGGCTGCCCCCACCGACCAGGAACGCGCGGATGGCGCTGCAGCCTCCGGGCCCCAGCGCCGGCGCACTCACGCCCGCCACGATGCCCCCGCCCGGCAGCTCGTCCCCGGCCGCAACCAGATGCGCCAGCCCTTCCTCGGTACGCCGGAAGCTGCCGGTCGAGCTGCCGAAGAAGGCGACCCGGCCGTCGGCCGCCAGCGCAACGTCCCCGAAACTGGACAGTGGCAAGCCGAGCGGCGACGGCATACCGGTCGAGAGGAGCGGGATGGCCGCCGCGCTTGCTCCGGCTGCAGCCCCCAAGGCGAGGAACAGGACGATGGCGGGAAGACGTCCGAACACGGTCGAGACATACGGGGCAATTCCAATGCCAACAACCCGTCGATGCCGCCTACCCACCAGCCTGGCTCGGAGCGGACCGGGACGCCTTGTCGTGCACTCGCGCACGACAACCTGCCCTCAAGGCTGCAACTGCGCCATCAGGGCCGGCAACTGGTCGTCGAATGCTGGGCCCCGCTCGAGCCACCGATCGCGGGCCCCTGGAACCCGCGTCTCGACGACCTGTCCCAGCTCCCGGTACCGCGCGAGGGCGTTCCCGAAGGTGACCATCGAGCCGCCCTCCGGTTTGTGCACGTCTCCGAGCAGGAGAGCGGACGCGAACTCCGTACGAACCTGCTGCAACAGGTCCGACTGCTTCACGGGCCATTCCCGGCGCCCCGCCAGCACGCGCGCCACGATCAGGTAGGCCTCGCGAAAGCTCTCGAGGATGCCGGCCGTCGCCTTGGCGATCGGGTGCGTGACGTCGATTCCAGCGTCCGTCAGGCAACCCGCCTCGCGGTACCGCGCAAGCCACCAGGCGACGTCGGCCGGCAGACGCGCTCGTTCGGGCAGCGGGAATTCCCACCGGTAGAGATCGAGCCACCATGCCACCCGATCGGCCAGCTCCGCCGCCGCCACACCGCGCGTGAGGGCGCGCGTCAACAGGGCGGGGACCAGGAAGAAGTGGATCGTGTTGTTCTTGTAGAAGTCGAGGTTCATCCGCTTCGCCGGCGGGACGTGCAGCACCGCCCCCTCGGCATCGACCAAGCGAGCGACCAGGCCCCCGCCCTCCAGCCAGCCGAGGCTCTCCCGAAACGCGGTCGCTTCGTTGCGCACCAGCGAGGCCGTCAAGCGCACGCCTTGCACCCGCAACAGCGCCACCAGGGCATGCGAGACGGCCAGGAAGTCGGGGAGGCGACACGCCGGGCGCGGCGCTCCCAGCAGTGCGGTCGCGCTCACCGAGGTCGCCCCAGCGACCGCCGCCGCGTTGACATCGCGGAGGATGCGGAAGCCGAGCCGTTGCACGAACCGTCGCTTGTCCTCTTCGACGGCGGGCTCCCCGACGCCGAGATGGAACCGCTCCCGCCGATCCCCGATCGTATCGTGCAGGGAGATCGGCGTCCCGTAGCTGACATACGCCGTGCCGAATCGCTTCGACAGGATGCTGCGGGCGCGCAGCAACGCGCGCAACGACTCGCGCTGCTTGATCTCGCCTGCGACCTCCCGGGTATACGCCTCCTCCTCCGGAATGCGGCCATAGTGGATCGACACGGGCACCAGAAATACGTCGCGCCGCACGCCCTGGACGAAGGCGTTCACGATGGCGGTCAGCATCCCGAGCTTCGGCTGCAGCATCTTGCCCGTCCTCGTGCGGCCGCCCTCTATGAAGAACTCCTGCGTGTAGCCCTCGCGCATCAAGAACGTGAGATACTTCCGAAACACCATCTTGTAGAGCTCGTTGTCCTCGAAGCTCCGTCGGATGAAGTAGGCGCCGCCGCCCCGGAACAACGGCCCGAGCGGCCAGAAGCTCAGGTTGATTCCCGCCGCGATGTGGGGAGGCGACAGATAATTGCTGTGAAAGATGTAGGTGAGGATCAAATAGTCGAAGTGGCTGCGGTGACATGGCACGAGGACGATCGGGTGCTCGCGCATGGTGTCCATGACGCTGGCAAGCCCGACCGTTTCCAGTCCCGAGAAGACCCGAGGAAAGATGCGGTAGAAGAGGAACTCGAGAATCCGGAAGTACAGGCCGTTCAGCCGCGCCGCCATCTCGTCGACGTAGCCGGCCGCCTCGGTCACGACCTTCCGGCGCGGCACGCCCCGCTCCGCGGCCAGGCGCCGCGTGAGGCGGATCAGCTCCGGGTCGCGCAGGATGGTCTCACGCACCATCCGATGCGGCAGGAGGGTCGGACCAAGCACCAGCCGCTCCTCGCGATAGAGGTAGATCTGCAGCGCCCGGGCCAGCCGTCGTGCAATCCGGTCTTCCCCCTCGCGCCGGTGCTCGTCGACGAACCGCTGCAAGGTGATCTCGCGCCCGAGGGCCAGCTGCGTCTCGGCGGCGTACCACATGTAGGTGAACAGCCGCTTGGCCTGACTCGGCGTGTCCTGGACGCTGTAGAGGAGCGTCGCGAACCGCCACTCGCGGCGGTGAAAGCCCCGTCCGCAGAAGATCGCCGTCGGTATGAGGAAGACCGGGCGATTCGTCGTCCCGGCCGCCTGAATCACCGCGCGCAAGTACCGGGGGCCCAACCGCGCGGCTGCAAGCGCCCGTCGCCGACGCGCGGCCACCGTGTGGCTGCGCATGAAGAGCAGAACCGACTCCCCGGCCGCCACCAGCTCGCCGCAGGTGGCCGGGTCCGTCTCGGTTGGGCGGGGCGCGCGGCGGACCAGTCGGCGCAGGATCTCCCCCATGGGTCGCCACCAGAACGTCGACACGCCGGGTGCGAAGCGCGCGAGGGGCAGCCCCTCGCGCAGCAGGACCGCGTTGACCAGGAGGTAGTCGATCGTCGAGCGGTACCGCATCACGTAGACGACCGTCCCTTGCGCCGCCAGCTGCCGCACGCGCTCGACGAGTTCCGGACGGACGAAGACACGGGGGAAGGCGAGCCAGATCAGTAGGCGCGCGAGCGGGCCAAACCGCTCGAGCATGCTCGAGCGGTGCGCGGGACGCCGCGGCCCCTCGTCGAGTGCGGCGGCGGCGGTGCGGGAAGCGCGCGACACGACTACGGTCTCGGCGAGCCTTCGCCGGCCGCCGTGTTAGGCACGCCGGCCCGGAAAAGCAAGACACGACCGACTTGACAGCTGCCGCCGGCGATGGGCGTGCTCGACCGATGGGGTCGGCGTGGCTCGTCGCCGTCACGGTCGCTGCGGCGATTCTCGTCGCCGCACTCGGCGGTCAGCTGCTGCTGCATCGCGGGGTGCCCGACGACCCCGACGAGCCCCTCCGGGAACCCGCCGACCGGCTCCGCAACATCCTGCGCGAAACCGTCCTCACCCCGTGGCTCGCGCTCGGTTGGCCCTTCGGACAGGCGGTCGCCGAGATCCCGCCCGACACCCGCCTCGCCGTCCTGGTCCACGGTTTCGCCGCGTCGCCGGCGTGTTTGTGGCCGCTCGGCCGTCGTCTGCGCCGCGACGGTTGGGCCGTCATCGCGCCCTCGCTCGGCGTGTGGTGGCCCGACCTGGATCGCGCGGCGGCGCGGCTCGCCGAACAGCTCGATCGCATCCAGCGCCACCGCACCGCGGGGGACCTCGTCATCGTCGCGCACGGGCTCGGCGGTCTGGCAACCCGGCTGGCGCTCGCCCGGGCCCCGTGGCTCGCTCGCGGCCTGCGACTCGTCATCACCCTGGGCACCCCCCACGAAGGCACCGAGGCTTGCGCGACGCTCCGCGTCGGCCCGTTTCGCCGCGACGTGCGTCCGGACTCTGCCACGATGTGTGCCCTGCGAACGAGCCGCCTGCCCGCGGGCGTCGAGGCCCTGGCGATCACATCGCCGGCGGATGCCATGCTGGTGCCCGCCGAACGCGCGCGGTGGCGAGACGCTTGCAAGGTCTCCGTCGCCGGGCACGGCCACCTGTTCCTGCTCGTGTCGGCGACCGTGCGGGAGATCGTCGCAGAGAACCTGGCGGATGTGTCGCTGCCCGCGGTCGCCGACCATGCCGGGTGACTCCGGGCCCCCCGGCGACGCGAGCGTGGTGGTGCCGCACGCCGCGCGTCTCGACGTCATCGTGCGCGGCATGCGGCCCGACCTCTCGCGCCGCCTCCTGCGCCGTTTGATCGACCAGGGCATGGTGCGGGTCAACGGCCGTCGAGTTGCGCGCGGCGCCCGCGTCCTTCCAGGCGACCACGTCAGCCTCCCACAGCTCGCCCTGGCGCCCGAGCCCGACCTGCCCGTGCCCATCGTGCATGTCGATCGACAGATCGTGGTCGTCGACAAACCCGGCGGCATGCCCGGGCACGCACTCGATCCTCGCCAGCGCGGCACGCTCGCAGCCTTCCTGCTCGCCCGCTTTCCCGACCTTGCCGCAGTCGGTGACCCGTTCGGGAGCGGTCTCGTCCACCGCCTCGACACGGGTACGTCCGGTCTGCAGATCGCCGCTCGCACACCCGAGGCGTTCGCCCGGTGTCGCGCAGCATTCCAGGCGGGCAAGGTGAGCAAGCGCTATCTCGCGATCGTGGCCGGCGTCCCGCCCCCTCATCTCGTGGTCGACATGCCGCTGGCGCACGACCGGCGCGATCGCCGGCGCATGACCGCGGCCAGCCCCGGACGGCGAGCGTGGCCGGCGCGTACGGAGTTCGTGCGCCGCGCGGTCGCGGGCAAGCTCGCGCTGGTGGAGGCCACGATCCACACGGGCGTCATGCATCAAGTGCGCGTGCATCTGGCGATACACGGCCACCCCGTGCTGGGCGATCGGCTCTACGGTGGCCCGCCGGCGAGCCTGCCGGAGGCCCGCCATGCGCTCCATGCCGCCGGCATCGCCCCCGTCGCCGGCATCGCCGACCTGCCCGCGTTGGACAGTCCCCTGCCGGCCGACCTCGCCGCGCTGCTCGACGGGTCCTGAGGTCGCGGGCGGCGGGGTCAGTCAGGTCAGGCCGCGCTCTTACCCTTGCCGCCCCGGGGCTCCTTGGCCGTCGCGCAGGGCGTGCAGAGGTTGTTCACGTTGTTCGGATCCTCGACTAGGCCGTCGTCGATGTTGTGGCAGATCTTCTTGCACGAGGCGCAGATGAAATAGATGCCCTCGATGGTCTTGTTGATCCGCTCGCGGTTGAGGATTCGGCCCTTCAGCTTCTCGATGCGGATCCCCAGCAGTTCTTCGTACTGCCGTTTGATCTTCCGCCGGCCCGCCTCGTCCTTGGGAAGCTCCTCTTCGCTGTCCTCCGTCGTCTGCTCGTCGTCGTCGGGCGCCGCGGATCCCTTCGCCTTGGAGGTCTTTTCGCTCTTGCGCGCGCGTGCCATGGGGGCTCGCCTCCTTTCGGAGGGGCTCGTCAGCGGGTGCGCCGCGTGTAACCGCAGCCAGGCTTGTCGCAGACCCAAAAGAATCCGCGCGGGCCAGCACCAGCGTATTGCACCACGCGGATCTCGGTGGCGCACGACGGGCAGAACTGCTTTCGAACCGCGTCGGCGCCCTTCTCTGCCGTCTTCGCCTTCTTGTCGGCCATTCGTGTTGCAGCGTCCCGGTGAGGGGCGTCCTCGACCGGTGCGTATACGGGCGGACCAATGAGGTGTCAAGCTGCGGTCACGGCTTGAGAGCGCGCGGGTCCCGTGCTAGCGACCCCACCCTGATGCGCGTGCACCTGCATCCGCAGGGGCGCACCGTCGAGCTTGCGGGCCGGCGCTCGGTGGCGCGCCTGCTGCAAGAGCTGCATATCCTTCCGGGGACCGTCATGGTCATCCGCGATGGCCTCCTCCTCCTCGAGCGCGAAATGGTGGAGGACGGCGACGAGCTCGAACTGCGCGCCGTCATCTCGGGGGGCGCTGCATGAAGTGCACGCGCTGTCGTGCGAAGGCGGAGGTCCACCTCCGCGCCCACAACGCCGGCTTCTGCCGGCCCTGCTATCTCGGCTTCTTCCAGCGCCAGGTCGAGCGAGCCATCGCCAAGGAGCGCATGTGCACCCCGCAGGAGCACGTGCTCGTCGCGGTGTCCGGGGGCAAGGACAGCCTCGCGCTCTGGGACGTCCTGGCAGGACTCGGTTACCGGACCACCGGTCTCTACGTGGCGCAGGGGATCGGCGACTACTCGACCCGTTCGCAGCAGACGGTGGAAGCCTTTGCGGGTGCGCGCGATCTGCCGCTGCGCATCGTCGACCTGGCGGACGAGGGTCCCGGCCTCACCGTACCCGACGTCGCCGCCGCGACCCGGCGCTCGGCCTGCTCCGCCTGCGGGCTCCTCAAACGGCACTACTTCGACACCGCGGCCTTCGCAGGCGAGTTCGACGTCCTCGCGACCGGCCACAACCTCGACGACGAGGCGGCCCGGCTACTGGGCAACCTGCTCCACTGGCAGGTGGACCACCTGGCGCGCCAGCACCCGGTGCTGGCACCGACTCACCCGCGCTTCGTCCGCAAGGTGAAGCCCCTCTACCTCCTCGGCGAATACGAGACTGCGGTCTACGCGTTCCTGCGGGGCATCGACTACGTGGTCGAGGAGTGTCCGAACGCCGCGGGGGCCACACAACTGACCTACAAGGACGCGCTCAACCGCCTCGAGGCCGCGAGCCCGGGCACGAAACTCACCTTCGTCCGGCAGTTCTACCGCATCGGACAGCCTGCGTTCGCCGCAGGCGCACCCGCGACCGGCCTGGAGCAGGCCGTGGGCACCTGCACGCGTTGTGGCATGCCCGCATGGGACACGGTCTGCGCTTTCTGCAAGCTCGTCGCCGAGATCGAGACGAAGCGGGCCCATGCCCCGAGCGGGCCGCCGGCGTGAGCTCACCCGACACGCGGGTTGAGGGGCCGCGACGCGGGCCTCTGGTCGACCGCGAGCCCGTGATCCTGCTCGACCGGAAGGGCCGCAGCTACCTGCGCACCTTGAAGCAGGGGGGTCGCATGAGCCTGCGCGGCGCCCCCATTGCTTGCGACGACGTCATCGGCCGCCCCGAGGGCACGACCATCGCCACCGCCACCGGAGAACGGGTGCTGATCCTGCGACCGACGTACGCCCAGCTGATCCCGAGCCTCCCCCGCCAGGCGCAACCGATCTACCCGAAGGACATCGGCCCGCTCCTGCTGTGGGGGGACATCGCCCCAGGGCACCTGGTGGTCGAAGTCGGCACGGGTCCCGCCGCGGTCACCCTCGCCTTGCTGCGCGCGGTCGGCCCAACCGGGCGTGTCGTGTCGTACGAGATCCGACCCGATTTCGGCGACACGGCCCGCGACAACGTTGCCCGCTTCCACGGCCTGGCGTCGAATTGGACCCTGCGCATCGGCGACGCGCTCGCGGGCATCGTGGAGCGCAACGTCGACCGCATGGTCGTCGACCTGGCGGAGCCGTGGCGCCTCCTGGAGCAAGCGGCCGAGGCGTTGCGTCCCGGTGCGGTGCTCACGGCTTTCGTTCCCACGGTGCTGCAAGTGAAGCAGTACGTCGATGCACTCGTCGCCGACGCGCGCTTCGGGGCCGTCGAGAGCTTCGAGGTGCTGCAGCGCTTCTGGCACGTGGGACCGCGGAGCATACGCCCCGAGCATCGCATGGTCGCACACACCGGATTCCTGATCGTCGCGCGCCGCCTCGCCGACGGCGCAGAATTGACTCCCCCCGGACCCTATAGTAGCGGGGATGACGACGCGCAGTCCCGCATCGCAGGGTCCAGGCACGATGACGAAGGCGGAGATCCGCCAGAGGATATGGAAGACGATTGAGCGGGAGCGCGTCGGCCGTTTCCCCTTCGGCGCCGGACGCGTTCCGAACTTCGCTGGCGCCGCGGACGCTGCCAGCCTGCTCCGGGAGATGGCGGTCTGGCGCCGCGCACTCGTGGTCAAGGTCAATCCGGATGCGCCACAATTGCCGGTCCGGCGTCTCGCGCTCCAGGAGGGCAAGATCGTCTACCTGGCAGTCCCGCAGCTGCGGGCCGAGAAGTGCTTCATCGAGATCGACCCGCAGCGCTTCGGTTCGCGCGCGGCGCTCGCCGCGAGCGTCACCGGCGCCTGCCGCTATGGGCGCGCGGTGTCGCCACGCGAGATGCGCCCGATCGATCTAGTCGTGTGCGGGTCCGTTGGCGTCGGCCGCGACGGTGCCCGCCTCGGCAAGGGCGGCGGGTACTGCGACCTCGAGTACGGCCTCCTCCGAGAGGAGGGCAAGGTACGCGAATCCACCCCCATCCTCACCACCGCGCATCCGCTGCAACTGGTCACCGAGCGCATCCCGATGCTGCCGCACGACCTGCCGGTCGATTTCCTCGTGACCCCCACCGAGGTCATCGCGACGCGGCCCGCGCACCCCCGGCCCCGCGGCATTTACTGGGACCTGCTGCGAACCCTCAAGATCAACGCCATTCCGCTGCTCCGCAAACGCCTCAGGCGCAGCGCGAGCGGCACCCCGTCGCCGCGCCGCCTCTAGGGCTCCTGGCGCCGCTCACGCCGGCGTCGGGCCGTGCAGCACGTTCCGCAATTCCGGCAGCGCACGCAGCACGAAACGCGGCGGCACCGCCCCACCCGGGACTCCGGTCCCGGCCCTGTCGATCCAGGCCGCGGCGACCCTCGCCGCATGCGCGGCTTCGACGTCCTCGGCGAATGTGTCGCCCACCAGCAGCGCCGTGTCCGCCGGGACGCCGAGCAGGTGCAGCGCAGTCTCCACCATCAGCGGGTGCGGCTTACGTACCCCGAGCGACTCCGAGACGACCACCGCGTCGACCGAGGCGAGGATCCCATGGCGGTGCAGGATGTCGTAGGCACCGCCCGTGTCGTCGAAATTGCTCACCACCGCGATCCGGTACACATCCCGCAACTCGGCCAACAGGGTCGCATGCTCCGGCGGCAGGACGGTGGCGGCCCCCAGCGCGCGGTGGTGGGCGCGGGCCAGCGCCGCGCCGCCCTCGTCACACGTCCGCTCCCCTACCCCGAGGCGGGCGAGGACCCGCCGGAACCGCACCCGTGACGGCTGCTCCACCTGATCCTGCGCTCGCTGAAGCGCCATCTCTTCGCTCACGCCGACCATGGCCCGCCAGAAGTCGTCGAGCGCCACCCCGGGCGCATACCGCTCGATGAGGGAGCCCAACGGCGGGACCGTACAATGCACGCTGGCGTCGCCGACCCGCAGCACGGGCAGGCGCTCGGCGTCCGGCAGGATGAGCGTCCCGAAGAGGTCGAGCAGAAGCCCCCGATCGCTCGACATCCGCGTCACTGCAGGACCCGGCACGCGGCGGCGCCGGCCAGCGCTTGCCGGCC
This sequence comes from uncultured delta proteobacterium, assembly GCA_963851365.1. Lineage (GTDB taxonomy): Bacteria > Desulfobacterota > Binatia > DP-6 > DP-6 > CAVQLX01. The sequence continues at coordinate 599,314 of CAWKPA010000013.1, forward strand.
CGCGAAGCCATCGCCCTCGCGGTGCCAGAAGGCCACGGCCGTCTCGCCGAACTGCCAGCACAGAAACACGGGTTCACCATCGAGATGCGCCGGAAAGTCCACCAATCCGAGCCGAATGTCGCGCAGCCGCACACCCGACTCGTCGATCTCCTGTACAAGGCCGGACAGTTCCTCGATCAGGACGCGCGCCGCAGGCCTGCTACGCGCCAGCACCGGCGCCGCAACCGCTTCCGGCGCCACGCCCCGCGCGGTCGCCTCGGCCCGACGTTCGGCGTCGAGCTGCAGGGCGCACCGCTGCAACCGCTCGAGCAGCATCGTCAGACGGGGCAGCGCGGCATTGGCTTGCTCGATGGTGAAGCGCCTGGTCACCGCCCGGGAACTTAGCCAGTCGGCGCCGGGGAGTCGAGGCGCGAAAGTCGCCTTGTCCGACCGGGAGGGGTAGTCTAGAGTCCGCGGCTCGATGGCTGACGAGGATCCGAGCGAACGCGCCACCGGCGGCGACGAAGGTCCACGCCGCTTCTACGGGTTCGACGAGGACGTCAGCGACGTCTCCGTCCCCGACGTCTTGCCCATCCTGCCGCTGCGCGGGTTGGTCATCTTCCCGTCGGCCATCGTGCCGCTCCTGATCTCGCGCGGCACGTCGCTCAAGCTGGTCGAGGACCGGCTGCAGGACGACCGGACGCTCGGCCTGGTGTCCCAGAAGAACCCGGAAGACGAGGCGCCGGAGCCGGAAGGTCTCTACTCGCGCGGCACGGCCGGACGCATCCTCAAGATGCTCAAGTACCCGGACGGCAGTGTGCGCATCCTGGTCCAGGGGCTCCGGCGCATCGAGGTGCAGTCGTACACGCAGCGCCAGCCCTACCTTGCCGCCCGCGTGCAGCACCTGCGCGACGTACTCGAGCCGTCACAGGACGTCGAGGCGATCCAGATCGCGGTCGTGAACCAGTTCGCGAAGTTCGTCTCGATGATTCCGTACCTCCCGGACGAGCTGCAGGTGGTCGTGATGAACATCAAGGATCCGGGCAAGGTCTCGGACCTGATCTCGTCGAATCTGAACATCTCGCTGGAGGAGAAGCAGGAGCTGGTTTCGACGCTCGACGTGCGTGCCCGCCTGGAGCGTCTCTCGAACATCCTCGGACGGGAGATCGAGTTGCTCGAGCTGGGGCACAAAATCCAGTCCCAGGTGCAGTCCGAGCTCAACAAGAACCAGAAGGACTTCTACCTGCGCCAGCAGATGAAGGCGATCCAGCGCGAACTCGGCGAAGGCGATGCCCGCGGCGCCGAGCTCGACGAACTGCGCCGGAAGATCGACGAGGGCAATCTCCCGCCGGAAGCCCTCAAGGCGGCGGAGCGTGAACTCGACCGTCTGGGGATGATCCCGCCCGAATCCGCGGAGCACAGCGTCGTCCGCACCTACCTCGAATGGCTCATCGCGCTACCCTGGTCGGTTTCGACCGAGGACAACCTCGACCTCCACCACGCTCGCCAGGTACTGGACGAGGACCACTACGATCTCGAAAAGATCAAGGAACGCATCCTCGAATACCTGGCCGTCCGCAAGCTGAAACGGGATCCCCGCAGCCCGATCCTCTGCTTCGCGGGGCCGCCAGGCGTTGGGAAGACGTCGCTCGGCCGGTCCATCGCGCGCGCCATGGGGCGCAAGTTCGTTCGTTTGTCGCTCGGAGGCATCCGCGACGAGGCCGAGATTCGCGGGCACCGCCGCACGTACATCGGCGCGCTCCCCGGTCGGATCATCCAGAACCTCCGGCAGTCGGGCTCGAACAACCCGCTGATCATGCTCGACGAGATCGACAAGCTCGGGATGGACTTCCGCGGCGACCCGGCGTCGGCGCTCCTCGAGGTCCTCGACCCGGAGCAAAACTTCAGCTTCCAGGACCACTACCTCGACGTGCCGTTCGACCTCCGGAAGGCGATGTTCGTGACCACCGCCAATCTGCTCGACACCATCCCGCCGCCGCTCCGGGACCGCATGGAGGTGATCGAGCTTGCAGGGTACACGGAGGAGGAGAAGCTCGAAATCGCGAAGCGCCACGTGGTGCCGAAGCAGCTGGCGGAGAACGGCCTCACGCCCGCGAACCTGACGTTCGAGGACACCGCGCTCGTACAGATCATTCGCGCCTACACCCGCGAGGCCGGCTTGCGGAATCTGGAGCGCGAGATCGGCCGGGTCTGCCGCAAGGTGGCCCGCGCGATCACGGAGGGCCAGACGGCTCCCGTCACCTGCACGGCGGAGAAGGTGCGCGAACTGCTCGGCCCCGAGCGGTTCTTCTCTGACATCGCCGAGCGCACCGACGAGCCCGGCGTGGCGGTGGGCCTGGCCTGGACGCCGAACGGTGGCGACATCCTCTTCATCGAGGCCACCCGCATGAGCGGGCGAAAGGGGCTGACCCTCACCGGGTCCCTGGGCGAGGTGATGAAGGAGTCCGCGCAGGCCGCGTTGAGCTGGATCCGGTCTCGCGCTGCCCAGCTCGGCGTCGAGCCGGATTTCTTCGAGAACTCGGACATCCACCTCCATGTTCCCGCTGGTGCCATCCCGAAGGACGGACCGTCGGCCGGCGTCACCATGGCAACGGCGATGACCTCGCTGTTGACGGGCCGCCCGACGCGGCATGCGGTCGCAATGACCGGCGAGATCACGTTGCGGGGCAAGGTGCTGCCGGTGGGCGGCGTCAAGGAGAAGGTGCTGGCGGCACGTCGCGCCGGTATCGAGATGGTGATCCTGCCGCGGCGCAACGAGAAGGATCTGGAAGACGTCCCGGCGGGTGTCCGCGAATCGATGCGGTTCGCCTTCGTGGAAACGATGGATGAGGTCCTCCGGCACGCCCTCGCCGAACAGCCGGCGCAATGGGGCGCCCAGATCGCACACGGCGGCTGAGCGCGCGCACCCGCTCCCGTTCCGATGCCCGAGCTGCGCAAGGATCCCCTGCTGGGTCGCTGGGTCATCGTCGGCACCGAACGAGTCCGACGACCCGCGGACTTCCACCGCCCCACCCTACTGCCGCGCGCGGGCAGCTGCGTGTTCTGCACCGGCCGCGAGCGCGAGACCCCGCCCGAGCTGTTGACCTTCCGGGACAGCACCGACGGTGGGAGCTGGCGCGTGCGGGTGGTCCCCAGCCGCTTTCCGGCGCTCCGCGTCGAGGGCGACCTCGAACGGCGGGGACACGGGCTCTACGACCTCATGAACGGCATCGGGGCGCACGAGGTCGTCGTGGAATCGCCGCGTCACGAGGACACCCTCGGTCGCCTCCCCCTCGCTGCCGTCGAAGACGTCGTGCGCGCCTGGCGGGATCGCATCGTGGACCTCAAGCGCGATCAGCGATTCCGCTCGATCGTCGTCTTCAAATCGTCCACGGATACACACGCGGTCTCGCAACTCCTCGCCACGCCGACCCCGTCGCAGCTCGTCAACGACGAGCTGCACCATGCCCGGACATACCATGACTATCGCGAGCGCTGCCTCTTCTGCGACATCCTCCACCAGGAAATCGAGGAACGGTCCCGCCTGGTCGTCGATGGCGACCATGTCGTGGCGTTCGCGCCCTTTGCGTCGCGGACCCCCTTCGAGAGCTGGCTGCTGCCGCGCCGCCACCTGCCGGCGTTCGAGCACAGCTCTGCCGCGGAGTTGCGGGATCTCGCCCGCGTCCTGCGCGACGTCTTGCGGCGCTTCGACCGCACGCTCGGAGACCCTCCCATCGACCTCACGCTCCACAGCGCGCCATTCGCCGACGGCGAGAGCCCCTACTACCACTGGCACGTCGAGATCGCCCCACTACTTCCGCCGCCCGCCGGATCCCACCGGAGCAGTGGCTTCTGGGTCAATCCGCTGCCGCCGGAGGACGCCGCGCGCTTCCTGCGGGAACCAGGCGAGTAGGACGCCCAATGCGCGTGTGCATGCTCGCCTCCGAGGCGTTCCCCTATGCCAAGACCGGCGGGCTCGCCGACGTGCTCGCCGCGCTGCCGGAAGCACTCGCGGCCCTCGACGTCGAGGTCTCGATCATTCTGCCCGGTTATCGTAGCGCACTGCGCGCCGCGGGCGCCGTCGAGCGCATCGGCCGCGTCCGCGCCCCGGTGTCCAGTCATCTCGAACCCGCGGACATCCTCCGCGTCACCGGCGCCACCGTGCCGACGCTGCTGCTGGAGGCGCCGCGCTATTTTGACCGCGAGGGGCTGTACGGCGAGGGCGGCAGCGATTATCCGGACAACCCCGAACGGTTCGTCTTCTTCTGTCGCGCAGCACTCGAGTGGCTCCGGCTCCTTGGGACGCCGCCAGACATCCTCCACTGCCACGACTGGCAGGCCGCGCTCGCGCCGGCGATGCTCCGGGCCACGGCGGGGCTCTACCCGGAACTGCGACGCATACGGATCGTCCAGACCATCCATAACCTTGCCTACCAGGGCCTCATCCCGGCGTTCGGATGGCATCTCCTGAACCTCGACCGTCGTTACTTTTCGCGCGATTGGCTCGAGTTCCATGGCGCCATCAACTGCCTCAAGGCCGGCCTCGTATTTGGCGACCTCCTCACGACGGTCAGTCCACGGTACGCCCGGGAGATTCAGACGCCGGCCTTCGGCGAGGGCCTGGACGGGGTGCTTCGCGCCCGCGCCGGCCGCGTCCACGGCATCCTGAACGGCATCGACTACCGTATCTGGAACCCCGCCGCCGACCCGCTGCTGCCGGCCCGGTACGATGTCGGCGAGCTCGGCGGCAAGCTCGTCTGCAAGACCGCCCTGCAGGCCAGCCTCGGGCTGCGGGTCGATCCGGACACACCGCTCCTCGCGATGGTCTCCCGGCTGGCGTGGCAGAAGGGCATCGACGTGGCCCTCGACGCGCTTGCCCCGGTGCTCGCGCAGTCGGCGGTCCAGCTCGTCGTGCTCGGCAATGGCGAGCTCCCGCTCGAGCGTCGGCTCGCCGAGCTCGCCGCGCAGTTCCCGGATCGCGTCGCCGTGCGTAGCGGAATGGACGAGCCGCTCGCGCACCGCATCGTTGCCGGCGCCGATCTCTTCCTCATGCCGTCCCGGTACGAGCCGTGCGGCTTGAGCCAGCTCTACAGCCTGCGCTACGGCACGGTGCCCGTCGTGCACGCGACGGGCGGGCTCGACGACACGGTGGCGGATGATGAGGACGCCCCCGACGAGCGCACCGGTTTCAAGTTCTCCCCATGCACGCCGGACGCCTTGCGCGCGACCCTCGATCGGGCCCTCGCCCTCCGTCGCGACGGACGGGCCTGGCAGCAGCTGCAGGAACGCGGCATGCGCCAGGACTTCTCCTGGGTGCGTTCCGCCGAGACCTATCGGACGGAGTACAGCGCGCTGCTCGCGGCGCCCACCGGCGCATGAGCCCGACGGTCAGCGGCCGGCGAGATTAGCGAGTGCCGCGGGCTCGTCGACGACACGCGCCGGAGACTCCGCCCGCATCCCGTCCGGTGTGAGGCCCCACGACACCCCGCAGAAGGCGACCCCTGCGGCGCGCGCCGTGCGGACGTCGATCCCCGAGTCGCCGACCAGGATGCTCTCGGCGCGGCCCGCCCCCGCAACGGCCCGCACCCACTCGATGCCGGCGGGATCCGGCTTACGCGTCGGCAGCGAATCACCCCCGACGATGGCGAGAAAGTAGCCGCCGAGCCCAAGCCCTTCGAGGATCGCCCGGCTCATCGCCTCGGGCTTGTTGCTCACGACGGTCAGGACGACACCTCGCGCGCTCAGCGTAGCGAGCGCCTCGACGATGCCCGCATACGGCCGCGTCCGATCGAGCAGGTGTGCGCCATAGACCTCCATGAAGCGCGCCAGGGCATCGTCGACCGCGGCGGCGGGGGCGGGGTCCAGCGCGCGCTCGACCAGGCGGCGCGCCCCGTCGCCCACGAAGGATTGAAGCACCGCCACGTCGAGCGGCGTGCGCCCGAGATCGACGAGCACGCGATTCATCGCGGCTGCGATGTCGGCCCGCGAATCGACCAACGTGCCGTCGAGGTCGAAGCATGCGTGCCGGATGGCGGGCGCGGTACCGGGACTCACCGACACGCCCTCCCGTCGGTGCGGCGCCGCCTCCGCGCGGGTATCACGCCGAGAACGACGACCCGCAGCCGCAGGTCTGCGCCGCGTTCGGATTCAAGAACTTGAAGCCGCCGCCGTGCAGGCTGCTCACATAGTCGATCTGCATGCCCTTCAGGTACGGCGCGCTGGTCGGGTCGACGCGAACCTGGACACCATCGTAGTCGAGGACCTGGTCGCCCTCCTGCTCTTGGTCATCGAAATCCAGCTGATAGCTGAAGCCTGAGCACCCGCCACCGACGACGGCCACCCGCAACGCATGACGATCAGACAAGCCGTCCCGGGCGCGCACCTTCTTGACCATCTCGACCGCGTGCGGCGTCAGCACGATCAGCTTGTCGGGTGCGGGGGCCTCGCTCATGGTCAATCAAGCTAGGGGGCGCCCACGAGCAAGTCAACTCGCCCACTTGCGCACCCTGCTGCCTTCGGCTCAGATGATCGTGCCGAACGACCGCATCATGCGTCAACGCCAGAGACCGCTGCTGGCGAGGGCCCTCTTCTCCCCGCCCGTCCATGGCATGTGAGTTGCTGATCACGAGTCGGCCGATGCAAGCCGCCCCAACCACACGATCCGCCATCGAACGGCGCCCCGTCGCCCTGGAGGCGTTCTCCCGGACCGAGAAGATCGTGGCGTTCTGCCGCGTCCTGCTTGCGCTGGGAACCCTGGCAGTCGTCATCCTCGACCCCAAGCAGCCATCCTACCTGCCCGCCATGGGCTACGTGGTGCTGGGCGGCTTCCTGCTCTACAGCTTGACCCTCTTCATCCTCGTGCGCGGCGAGTTCGTCCGACAGGACCGGATCGGCTTGCTCTCGATCGTCGTCGACATCGTCTGGGTGTCGCTCATCACCGTCTTCACGGAACGCGGGCCGAGCCCGTTCTTCCTCCTCCACGTCTTCGTGATCTCGAGCGCCAGCGTCCGGTGGGGGCTCGCCGGCGCGGTCCCCGTCACGGTCACGCTGGCCCTCGGGTACCCGCTCACCACGTTCGTCGCGAGCCGGCTGATGCCCAGCGAGGACATGGTCTTCCACCGCGCCCACCTCGTTCGCCCGCTCTATCTCCTCGCCGCCGGCTACCTGATCGGCTACCTCGGCGAGCACGAACGGCGCTCGAAACGGAAGCTGAGCTTCATGCTCGATCTGGTGGCTCCGGATCGCCTGAGCCGAGTCCCGGCCCGCGCCATCACACGCCTCTCGCGCCGGACCCTCGAGTTCTTCGACGCCAGCCGCGGGGCCCTCGTCCTCCGCGACCCCGACAGCGGACGATGGTTCACCTGGGGCGTCACCCGCCACGCGGGTCGGACCCGCGTGGCCCTCCGCATCACGGCCGACGACCCCTGCCCGTTGCCGTTCGCCGGCGAGACGGAGGGTTTCCTGGCCAATGACCTCCGGCCGGGCGAGCAGACCGCGCTCTGTTACGACGTACGCACCGGCACGATGATCCGCCGCGCCATGGGGTCGGCTCTCCAGCCTCCGCTGGCGCCGGCCCAGGCGCTGCTGGTCGCGCCGGTGCTGATACAACACGAGTTGCGCGGGCGCGCCATCGTGGCACGCGAGTCGCGGGGCAAGTACACGCGCGACGACCTCGAATTTCTCCTCGTGCTGGTTGGGCAGGCCGCCGCCAGCCTGGAGACGGCGCGCCTGCAGGCCAAGGCCGAGGAGGTGGCCGTCCTCGAGGAACGCGCCCGGATCGCCCGCGACCTCCACGATGGCTTCATCCAGGCGCTCGCCGGGATCGACCTCCGCGTCGAGGCGACCAAGCTCCTGCTCCAGCGGGACCCGCAACGGGTGCCGAAGGCCCTCGACGAGTTGCAGACCGCCGTCGACAGCGGATACCGCGAAGTCCGGCACTATCTCACGGTCCTCCGGCAGGCGAGCCGGCGCGCCGCCGATCTCGGTTCGTCACTCGACCGCCTGGCCGCCGAGTTCGCGATCCGCGAGCGTCTCAAGGTGCACATGGCCAGACCACAGTCCGATCCCGGGCTCCCGAGCTCCACCGCCTACGAGATCAGCCATATCGTGCGAGAGGCGCTCCACAATGCGATCCGGCATGGCCGCGCCACGCAAGCCGTGGTGAAGCTCGGCGCCCGCCCGTCGCACGTCTATCTCGTGATTCGCGACAATGGGCAGGGTTTTCCCAACGGCAACGGCGCGATCGACGGCGACGGCTTCTTGAAGCCCGCGCTCGCACCGTGGTCCATCCGTGAGCGGGCCGCCGCGCTCGGCGGCTCACTGCGTGTCTGGAGCCTCCCAGGCCTCGGCACCGAGGTGTCGCTCCTCATCCCGGTCGCCAGCGGCGACCGAGCAACATGACCACACAGGGAGACAGGACGATGACCGTCTCGCCCCGCAAGCGCCGCATCGTGATCGTGGACGACCACACGTTGTTCCGCGAGGGGCTCCGGACGATCCTGTCCACGGAGGACGACATCGAGGTCGTGGCGGACGCCGAGAGCGCAGAGGACGTCGTCGAGCTGGTCTGGCAGATGCGCCCGGACGTCTTGCTACTCGACATCCGTATGCCGCAGGGCAGCGGCCTCGACGCGATCCCCGCCGTCCTGAAGATCAGCCCGAACACACATGTTCTGGTCCTCACCGCCAGCGACGACCGGGAGGATCACGTGCGCGCCTTCCGCCTGGGCGCCAAAGGGGTCATCCTGAAGGACTCGGCGCGGCAGACGCTGATGCAGGCGATCCGCACCGTCTGCCATGGCGACGTCTGGATGGACCCGCGCATGAGCGGAGCGCTGGCCGACGAGCTCTCGCACATGGGCGACTCCGAAGGGTTCTCCGGTCGCCATGAAACCGGCCTGACCGAGCGCGAGCTCGAGATCGTGCGGCTGGTCGCGTCCGGCTACAAGAACAAGGAGGTCGGTGCCACGCTCACGATCAGCGAGCGCACGGTAAAGACCCACCTCACCAACATTTTCCAGAAGCTCGGCGTGCGGGACCGCGTCGGGCTCGTGATGTACGCCCTGCGACACAACCTCACCGCGAACGCCTGACGATACTTCGCCGGCCGTCATCGCCCGCCGGCGATGCCCCCCGGACAACCGCAGTCCGGGCGCACCGCGGTGATGCCCACGCCCCGGCCGTCGGCGACCACGGTCACCGCGCCACAGCGGTCCGTGCGCAGGACGCACGCCCCGAGCGCCCGGTAGCGGGCCTCCACCTCGGCGGCAGGCAGGCCGTAGCGGTTTCCCGCCCCCACCGAAATCACCACGACCCGCGGTCGCACGGCCTCGAGGAACGCGCGCGTGCTTGAGGTCCGGCTACCGTGGTGCGGCGCCTTGAGCACGACCGCCGCAAGCTGATCGCCGACGTCGTGACGCAACCTCGCCTCCGCCCCGGCTTCGATGTCGCCCGTCAAGAGGATCGCCGTCTCGCCCAATCGAACTCGCAGCACGATGGACGTGTCGTTCAGGCCGGCCGGGTTCCATCCCGCCGTGGGATGCAGGACATCGACCCCGTGCAGGACGGGTCCATCGCGGACACCGCCGTGCCCCATCGTACGCAGGGGGACTCCACTGGTTTCCAGCGCGCTTTCGAGCCGACGCCACTCGACCCCGTCGCCGGTCCATCCCGACCACCAGAGCGCCCCAATCCGGCCGCTGCGGACGAGATGCGCCAACCCCCCGAAGTGGTCTGGGTGCGCATGGGTCATCACCAGGGCGTCGACCTGCCGGATCTTCCGGGTCGCCAGGAACGGGGCCACGATGGCACTGCCGGTGTCGAAATCGCTGCCGGCGAAGCCGCCGGCGTCCACGACCAGGACGCGACCGTCCGGCAGCTCGACGACGGTCGCGTCTCCCTGGCCCACGTCGAGGAAGGTGGCGCGCAGGACGCCCGGCGCCCATCGTGCTTGCCACCAGATCGCGGCGTCGACGGCGAGTCCCACCGCCGCGACGAAACCGAGTGGAGCCGCCCAGCGCCAGCGCCCCACGGTCACGAGCGCCGCCAGGCCCGCATACAGCAGGACGATCTCCCACGCATCCGGACGCGGCACGTCGATCGCAGCCCACGCCGGCCGCGCGAGTTGCGTCACCAGCGCGATCCCCGGCTGGACGGCACGTCCGGCCAGCGTGAACAGACCGTGCGCGGCCCCGGGTGCCACGGGCTCGAGCGCAGCGCCGCACAGCCCGAGCCCGACCACCAGCGAGCCGAAGAGCGGCACCACCAGCGGGTTCGCCAGCACGGCCATCGGCGCCACCTGCTGGAAATGCAGCGCGGTCAACGGCGCCGTGCCGAGCGACGCCGATGCCGCCGCCACCAGCGCAAGCCGGATTCTTCCCGACCAGCCCGCCGGCGCACCCGGCGCCCATCGGGCCACCCCGGCGACCAGGGCCGCCACCGAAACGAACGAGAGCTGATAGCCGATCTCCGCCGGTGCCCCCGGCGTCGCGAGCGCCATCATGAGGGCGGCCAGCGCGAGCAGGCGCCCCACATCCGCTGGCCGGCCGAGCAGCGTGGCGCACGCGGCGGCGCCGGTCATCAGCACCGAACGGAGCGTCGCCGCCTCGAGACCCGCCAACGCGCCATAGAGGCCGACGGGCCCGAGACTTCCCACCGCCGCAAGACGGCGCACGTCGATGGCGAGCAGGACTCGCTCGCTCCGGGCCAGGAGCCACCGCAGGACCGCCCAGCTGCCCGCTGCAACCATGCCGATGTGCAGGCCCGACACGGACAGGACGTGCACCACGCCCGCACGGGTGAACGCATCCCGCAACGCGGGGGTGATGCGGTCGTCCGCGCCCAGCACCAACGCCTCGAGCACCGGCGCAGCCGTGCCGGGCGCCGCGCGCGCGATTGCCCGCGCCAGCCGAGCCCGCCAGCGCCGCAGCCGCATGATGATGCCCCGGCTGGGACGCGCGCGGCGGATCAGGGCCCGCGAGTCCCATACCGATGCCGTGACGTGGATTCCCCGGCGCGCCAGATGCCCGACGAAATCGAAGCTGCCCGGATTGGCGAAGTTGCGTGGGGTCCGGAGCGTGGTCGCCACCCGGAGATCGTCGCCAGGCCGCAGCTTGGGCACTCCACCGCGCAGCCCGAGCCGCACCCGGCCCCGGACCTCGTACCGGCGCCCGCCATGGTCGACCGTCGAGGTGGCCAGCGTCAGGACTGCCCGCCCCCGGCGTCCGTACCGAATGTCCTCGACCGTCCCCGCGACCAGGCCGCGAACCGGCAGGGGCAGCCGCCCGACATGCGCCGGTGGCAGCTCCGGATGCCGCAGCGGCTCGAGGCGCAGCAGTCCTGCCGTCACGGCAAGCAGGCCCAGCGCCAGCCACCCCAACCAGGATCGGCGGCAGACCCCCCAGCTCGACAGCGCCGCCGCTGCTGCGGCGGCCGCCACCACCGGGCGCGGCGCCCACGGCGTCACCTGGGCGGCCACGACGCCGATCGTCACGACCCACACACCAGCTTGCGCACCCACCGGCACGCTCCTTTCCGGGCAGGCTGTCGAGACCCCGGCTCAGCCCGGCGCGAGCTGCTCGATGATCCGCGCCGCGAGCTGCGCCGAGATCCCGGGAATCTCCATCAGTTCCTCCCGGGTGGCGGCGCGGACGCGCCGGACGCTGCCGAACCGCCGCAGCAACGCCCGGCGCCGTTCCGGCCCGACCCCCTCCACGCTGTCGAGCAGCGACCGCAGTCGCACGCGGCCGCGGACCGCTCGGTGGTACGTGTTGGCGAAGCGATGCGCCTCGTCCCGAACCCGCTGGAGCAGAAACAGCGCAGTGGAGTTGGACCGGAGCACCACCGGATTCTTGCGGCCCGGCAGAAAGACGCGGTCGGGACGACGCTGGAGGTCGCGCGCCACGGGATCCCGCGCGACGCGTTCCTTGGCCAAGCCGATCACCGGCAGCTCGCCGAGGCCGACCGCCGCCAGGGCGGCCAGCGCCGCGCCCAGCTGGCCCAGCCCCCCATCGATCACCAGCAGATCGGGTGGCTCGACGCGGCGCGGACCCTCGCGAAAGCGCCGTGTCAGGACCTCGGCCACCGATGCGAAATCATCCGTGCCCTCCACCGACTTGATACGGAACCGCCGGTAGCCGTCCTTCCACGCCCGTCCGTCCACGAAGGCGACCACCGCACCGACGGATTCGCCCCCCTGGAAGGTGGCGATGTCGACACATTCGATCCGCCGGGGCGGGACCCGCAACGCGAGCCGTCGCTGCAGCTCCCCCACCTGCCGAAGGCCCTCGGTTGCCGCGTCGCGCCGCTCCGTGAAGCTGCGCCGTGCGTTCGTCTGCGCCATGTCGACCAGGCGCAGCTTGTCGCCACGTTGGGGCACCAGGATGGCCACCTTGCGCCCGCGCCGCTCGGAGAGGTACTCGGTGCGCACCGCGGCGTCGGACACCTCGAGCGGCAGGAGGATTTCGTCCGGGACCTCGCGGGCCGTCGCCTGGTAGAACTGCGTGAGCACCGCCTCCAGCACTTCGCCGTCCGGAAGCTCCCAGTCGTCGAAGGCGTACGCCTGCGTGGAGACGAGCGCGCCATCGCGGACGAATAGCACCTGCACCTCGATGGCGCCCCCCTCGCGGTAGACACCGAACACGTCCTGGTCGGCGCCCCAGTGGGCCACGATCTGCTGGCGTTCCTGCGTCTTCTCGATGGCGTGCAGCTGGTCACGCAGGCGGGCCGCCTCCTCGTATCGTTCCGCCGTGGCCGCCGATTCCATCCGTGCCCGCACCGCGCCCGCCACCTCGCGGCTGCGCCCTTCGAGCAGCTGCATGGCCTGCCGCAGGTGCTCGTCGTAGGCCGCCCGGTCGACCGCGAGCACGCATGGCCCGAGGCAACGCTTGATGTCGTACTCGATGCATGGCCGCGTGCGGTTGCGGAACACCCCGTCGCTGCACGTCCGCAGTGGGAATATTTTGCGGATGGTATCGAGCGTGTCGCGCACCGCGGACGCGCTGTGGAACGGCCCGAAATAACGGCTCCCGTCTTTGACGATCCGCCGCGTCACCAGGACGCGCGGCCACGACTCGCCGACCGTGACCTTGACGCTGACATAGCTCTTGTCGTCCTTCAGGCGAATGTTGTACCGTGGCCGATACTGCTTGATCAGGTTGTTCTCGAGGATCAACGCTTCCTTCTCGTTGGCGGTCACCAGCGTCTCGAAATCGGCCAGCTTGCCGACCAGGAAGCGGACCTGACTCCGCTCGTCGCCGCCGCGCAGGTACGATCGCACCCGCGCCCGCAGGCTGACCGCCTTGCCGACGTAGATGACCTTCCCCTGCGCGTCTTTCAGCAGGTACACGCCGGGCGTCGCCGGCACGGTCGCCAGCCGATCCTCCAGCCCCATGGTCGCGCGATGCACCGGCTCGCGCGTCGTCTCGTCCTTCGCCACGCGCGCGCAACCCTATCCGGCCGCGCCGCGCGACGGGAGCACCCGGCGCCGGATCGTGGCCAGTGCATGGTCCAGAACCAGGCACGCGTGGCCGGCGTTCACCCGGACTCCGCCGCCACGCCCACCCCGAGCAGGCGCTCCTCGAGCGCTCGCACCCGATCGCGCAACGTGGCCGCCCGTTCGAACTCGAGTGAGCGCGCGGCGGCCCGCATCTCGCCGCGCAACGTCGCGATGAGCTTCGCCAGTGCCGCCGGATCCCTCGGGGCATCCGCCGCCGCATCCTCCGCGATCGGCACGGTGACGTAATCCCCATCGCACGCGGCGACCAGCGGCTCTGCGATCGCCTTCACGATGGTCTGCGGCGTGATTCCGTGCGCGGCATTATGCGCCGCCTGCGCCGCGCGGCGCCGGTTGGTCTCATCGATCGCCTTGCGCATCGACTCCGTCACCACGTCCGCATACATGATCACCGTCCCGCGCACGTTGCGGGCGGCCCGGCCGATCGTCTGGATGAGCGACCGCGCCGACCGCAGGTAGCCCTCCTTGTCGGCGTCGAGAATCGCCACCAGCGACACCTCCGGCAGGTCGAGCCCCTCCCGCAGCAGGTTGATCCCGACCAGGACGTCGAAACTGCCCTTGCGGAGCTCGCGGATGATCTCGCTGCGCTCGATCGTGGTGACGTCGGCATGGATGTAGCGCACACGGATGCCGATGTCCTGCAGATAGTCGGTCAAATCCTCGGCCATCTTCTTCGTGAGTGTCGTCACCAGCACGCGATCGCCGGCCGCCACGCGCCGGCGCATCTCCTCGACCAGATCGTCGACCTGGTGGCGGGCGGGCCGCACGAGCACCTCCGGGTCCATGAGGCCCGTTGGGCGAATCAACTGCTCCACCACACGCCCCCGTGCCTCGCGCACCTCCCAGTCGCCGGGCGTCGCCGACACATAGAGCGCCTGGGGGATGCGGCCCAGGAACTCCTCGAAGCCGAGGGGACGGTTGTCGAGGGCCGACGGCAGACGGAAGCCGAACTCGACGAGCGTCTCCTTGCGGGAGCGGTCGCCGCGATACATGCCGCCGACCTGCGGGATCGTGACGTGGCTCTCGTCGACCACCAGGAGGAAGTCCTCCGGAAAGTAATCGAGGAGCGTGTAGGGCGCTTCCCCCGGCTGCCGCCCATCGAGGTGGCGCGAATAGTTTTCGATGCCGGGGCAGAACCCCATCTCAGCCAGCAGCTCGAGGTCGTAGAGCGTGCGTTGCTCGAGGCGCTGCGCCTCGAGGAGCCGCCGCCCGTCGCGCAGCACGTCCAGGCGTTCCTTCAGCTCGAGCCGGATGCCGTCGACCGCCTTCGCGAGCGTGGGCGCCGTCGCGACGTAGTGGCTGGCGGGATAGATCGCCACCCGGTCGACCGCGCGCAACACGGCGCCCCGCAGCGGATCGATTTCGCTGATCGCCTCGACCTGATCGCCGAAGAGTTCCAGGCGGATCGCCCGCCCTTCCTCGTACGCCGGATAGATCTCGACCACGTCCCCCCGCACGCGAAACGTCCCACGGTGGAAGTCATGGTCGTTGCGCTGGTACTGCATGTCCACCAGCTTCCGCAGGACGGCGTCGCGTTCGATCGTGTCGTCGCGTTCGAGCACCACCAGCATGTCGAAGTAGGACGCGGGGGAGCCGAGGCCGTAGATGCAGGACACGCTCGCCACCACGAGCACGTCCGTGCGCTCCAGCAGGGCCTTGGTGGCGGCGTGGCGCATCTTGTCGATCTCGTCGTTGATCGAGGCGTCTTTCGCGATGTACGTGTCCGTCGACGGGACATACGCCTCCGGCTGGTAGTAGTCGTAGTAGCTCACGAAATAGCGCACGGCGTTGTCGGGGAAGAAGGCGCGGAACTCGTGGAAGAGCTGCGCCGCGAGCGTCTTGTTGGGGGCGATGACGAGGGTCGGCTTGTTCACCGCCGCCACGACCTGTGACACGGTGAAGGTCTTGCCACTGCCGGTCACGCCCAACAGCACCTGATGGCGGGCGCCGGACTCGACCCCCTCGACCAGCGCTGCGATGGCCGCCGGCTGATCGCCCTGCGGCGTGAAGTCGGCTCGAATCCGGAAGCTGCCCGCGCGACGCATGACGCGCCGAGTGTACCAGCGGATCGGCCTCGGCGCAGCCGGCACCACCATGGCGACCCTCCCCATGGGTCGTCGCCCGCCCCGCGTTGCGTGTAGCGTCGCGGTGTGGTTGAGGCACGCGGGGAAGACACGTGATGCGGCGACTGGCGATGGGGATGGTGGCGGTGGGCCTGGCCTGCCTCGGAAGCGTGGCGCCGGCGCGCGCGGAGCCCGTGAGCTTCACCGTGGTGAACGTCGAGATCGAGGGGACGAAGCTGTGGCTGCCTTCGGCGCTGGTGGTGAAGAAGGGAACGCGGGTGACCATCAAGCTGGTGAACAATGCGCCGTCCGACCCGTCGCACGGTTTCGCGATCCCGGCCTATGGGCTGGCGGTCGTCGTCCCCCGCGGTGAGCCCAAACAGCTGGAGTTCGCGGCTGACCGCGAAGGCATCTTCCCCGTCATCTGCCAGTTGCATCCCGCGCACGTCGGCGGGCAGCTGGTCGTCCTGCCCTGACCGCAGCCTGCGGGGCGGCGCCTTCGTTGACACCGGCGAGACGCCCTGGGTAAGCCACTCCCCTCATGCGTCCGATCACCGCCTTCGCCCTGCTGGCCCTCCTGCCTCGATTCGCCGCCGCGGACGGCCTCACCGTCCTCACCGTCGCCAAGAGCTTTGCGTTCAAGGGCAACCGCGGAATCGTGCGGGTCGGACGCGACCCGCTCTTGGCCATGCCGCCGGCGCCGACCTGTCCCGCCACCTCGGCGGTCGAACTGTCGGCCTATCCGGAGCCCAGCCAGCGCGTGCTGGTGGCGACGCGCGTCGTACTCGACTGTACGAAGTGGCGAGCACGCCGAAAGGGCTTCACGTACACCGACCCCGCCGCGACCGGCGGCGTGCGGTCGATCCGCTACGGCCGCGCGGGCCTGCGGATCCGCTTCCAGGGCGTCACCATGCCGAGCGGGCCCGTCGGCTACGCGCAGGCATGGCTCGAAGTAGACGCGACCCGTTTCAACGCGCGGGTGCACAACTTCAAGCGCAACCGGCCGGGCAACCTGGTGTCGCGTGCTCCCTCGGAGGCCGCCGCCACCGGCGAACGGGCGTTCTGGGCGCTGCTCCACCATGACTGGGACACACCGGACGAGAAGGCCGCGCTGGAGGCGACGGCTCTCGATTGCTTTCGCCAGGCGACACGCGCCGACCGCCGCGACGCCCGCTCGCGCTTCCTCCTCGCCATGACGCACCTCTACCGCTTCGGCCAGGCGGTCGACCGGTACGAGACGGTCAGCGATTTCGCGGGGGACGAGATCGAGTCGTCCCACGCGGCCTTTCAGCAGGCCCTGCCGCTGCTCTGGGATGGCACGGTCGGAGACTCACGCGTCCCGGGGTTCGCCGCCGCCGCCACGTTCGGCCTCGGCGTGGTGCGCCGCGACCACGCCATGCAGGACCAAGGACTCGCCGCGTTGAACGAAGCCATCCGCATCAACCCCTTCTTCAACGTGTTCGATTACCTCCCGGTCCTCCAGGCGCTGCCGGCGTTCGACCCGCGATTCCGCGCGGCATTCGACCAGGTGAACGCGTACCTCACCGACCCCGCCACGATGGCCTGCGTGTCGCAGCAGCCGGAGCTGTGTGCCGACGCCGGCTACGCACCGGCGAACAGCATCGGAGCACTCACCCTCTTCGGCGACATGAACGCGAAGGTCGGCGACGCCGCCGCGGCACAGCAGTGGTACGCGCTCGCACTGGGCGCCGCCAGCGCGCGACCCACGCCCTATCGCTTCCTGCCGGCGCTGCAGGAGCGCGCTACGACCGTGAGCCAGCGCGTCGCGCTGTATGGCGACGCGGACGCGACGAACGACCCCACCGTGATCGGGGCCCGGGCCGAGGCGTGCGCCGCCTGCCACGCGCGCTGACCGGGATCACTGGCCGCCGCGCTCTTTCCAGCGCCGGTACTTGCGGTTGAACTGCTCGCGCGCTGCCGGGTTCTGCCCGCGATACGCGTCGTAGTTCTGCCGCAGTCGCCGCTGCTCCTGGGGCGGCAGCTTCTGGAAACGCTGATACCGCTGCTCGTAGGTGTCGCGCCGACTCGGGGCCATGTCCCGGTAGCGCTGGTAGTTCTCCCACGCGCGCCGCTGCTCTTCGGGCGACAGCTGCCCCCAGTCGCGGGCGAAGCGCTGCGCTGCCACCCTCGGCGGCACGACGGCCAGGACGAGCAGCAGGAGTGCCAGGCCCGCCCTCATCCGTTCGATGATCCACTCCCCGGTTCGTCGTCCAGGGTCGTCGTCTGGATCGCCTCGAAGTGCTCGAGACGCTCGAGGTTCCGCAAGAGGGGCAGGTCGATGAACAGGTCCGGGCGGGCGGCGAGTTCCGGCGGCGGTTGGCTCGGCACGGCGCGCTGCGACCGGCTGGGGCTCGGCGTCTCCCACCGGAGGGTCGCGAGCGTCTGGGCGATGGCCGGCAGGGCGACCATGCCGAGCGGGGCAGTGCCCCCCGGCCGAGGGGACGACGACACCGAGGTCTGCAGGGCAAGCGCGAGCGCGGCGGCACCCGCCAGCGCCGGCACACCGATCCACCACTCCGCGCGCCGCCTGCCGCGGGACTCGACCCCAGCGGCACGAACGGCCCGCAGGACACGTGCTTCGAATTCTCCGGACAGGGGTGCCGTCATGGGAAGCCGCGCGAGGCCCCCGACGAGCGCTGCGTACGCCGCCCGCTCGCGCCGGCAGCCTTCGCAACCCTCGAGGTGCCTCTCGAGCGGCCGCTGCTCGCCGGGCGGCGCGCCGCCCGGGTATCCCGACGCGATCAAGCGCCGTGCCGTCTGACAACGCATCATGTCCTCCTCATAGATGTTCTCGCAACCGATCCCGCAGGCCGTGGATGGCACGGAAGAGCAGCGCCTTCACCGCGCCCTCGGTGGTGCCGAGCGCATCCGCCACGTCGCGATACGCCATGCCGTCGATCCGCGACAGCAGGAGCGCCGCCCGCTGCTTGGGAGGCAGCGCGCCCACCGCGGCCTCGAGCGCGCGCAGCGTTTCGCGCCCGGCGGCGCCATCCTCGGGGTCGAGGGCGGCAGGGTCGCCCAGCGCGCCGGGATCCGGGGGATCGCTCTGCCCGTCCGCCGCGGCGGCGAGGTCGACACGGAGCTGCCGCTCGGGCCGGCGCAGCTCGTTCAAGCAGAGGTTCGTCGCGATCGTGAACACCCAGGTCGAGAGCCGGCTCTCCGGCCGATACCGCCCCCGGAAGCGGTACATCTGGACGAACACGTCCTGGGTGACCTCCTCGGCGCGCGCGTCGTTGCCCAGCAGGCGCCGGACGTACTGCAACACGCGCGGGCCGAGCCGCTGGAACAGCTCGGGGAAGGCCCCCTGATCGCCCTGCTGGGCCGCCAGCATGAGGCGCACCTCGTGGTCGGCCGCCGCGCTGGGAGGCTGCGCCCCGGCGGCTGCCGGCCGGTTCCGCGCCATGGCGCCGCGCATCATAAGGGGCCCAAACGCTGCCGCATAGCCCACCGTGCCCACGTCGCATGCAACACCGCACGCCGCGCTCGGTTGCGGCGCTGGTCTGTCGCCGGCGAAGCTGCTAACGCAGCGACGTGAGCGGTGTGGATCCAGACGCATCCCTGGCCGCCCACCTGCAGCGCATCACGGGCTACGCCCGGGGCACGGGTCTTCTCGAGCCGGGACTCGACCGCCCCGAGCTCCGCCACCCCCTCGCCGCTGCGATCCGGCGCCATGCCCCGGCCCTGATCGACCGTTGGGTCGAGGATCTCGGCCGGGCTTTCGGGATTCCCCCCCACGATTGGCCGCGGATCGTGGCCGACCAGCTCGACGCCACCGAGCGCTGGGCGCGGCACATCGCCGAGCCCGCCGACCTCCAGACCTACGTCTTTCTCCGTGCCCACACGCGCGGCGGGTTCATCGCCAAGTTCCCCGCGTCGCGGTTCTTGGCGGCCCAGATGCGCTTCGTCCAATTGCTCGCCGAGGAGCTGCAGCGCGAGTACGCCGCCGATCCCCCCGCGCTCCGGCCACTCCTCGCTTTGCTCGAACAGCAGTTCGCGATCCGTATCCTCCACATCACCGACTTCTTCGTCGAAGGCCGCGAAGACACACTCCTCGAACAGGAGACCAGCTACCGTCGCGCGATCGATCACGCGCCGGCGTGCATCCTGATGGCGGACGCAGCCGACGGCCGCATCTTCGCGGCCAACCAGGTGGCCGAACGCCTGTTGGGCTTTCCCGACGGCGCGCTCGAGGGCACCCCGGTGCTGGCGCTGCATCCGCCCGCCGAGCGCGTGCGGGCAGCCAGTCTCCTGCGGAGCGCCCAGGCGCAGGGGCACGCCAGCCGCGACGACCTGCATCTCGTGACCCGCGAGGGCACCTTGCTCCCCGTGTTCGTGACCGCCGGTTTCATCGAGTACGGCGACCGGCGCTGGCACCAGGTGATGTGCGTCGACATCTCGGATCGCAAGCGGCTCGAGACTCAGCTGATCCAGTCGGAGAAGATGGCCGCGATCGGCCAACTCGCCGCCGGCATCGCACATGAACTGCGCAACCCCCTGGCGATCGTCATGAACGCCCTGTACGACGTGCGCCAGGTGCTCGAGGCCGCGCCACCCGACGTCCTGGAGGATCTGCACATCGCGGAAGAGGAGATCAGCCGGGCCCAGGCGATCATCAAGAACCTCCTCGAGTTCTCCCGCGAGTCGGGTGCGGAGATCGAACGCATCGACGTCAACGACCTCCTCAGCCGCACGGTACAGTTGATGCAGAAGTACCTGCAGAATGCCGGCGTGCGGGTCACCGCCGACCTGGGCACGATCCCCCCCTGCGTCGTCAACGGCAACGCAATGCGCCAGATCCTCCTCAACCTGATCACGAACGCCGTGCAGGCCATGCCGCGGGGCGGAGAACTCCACTTGCGCACGGCCCTGGTGGACGGCGACCGCGTCCGCCTCGAGGTGCAAGATACCGGCGTCGGCATCCCGGCGGCGAACCTCGGCGACATCTTCAACCCGTTCTTCACCACCAAGGCGCCCGGACAGGGCACGGGCCTCGGCCTCTCCGTAGTGCACTCGGTGGTCCGGCGCTACCGGGGCGACATCCGCGTCGCGAGCGAGGTCGGGAACGGGACGACCTTCACCATCGAGTTGCCCTGCCCGTGTCACGACGACGCCGGGGGCGCGCCAGGCGCCTGACCGCGATGCCGGCCCGCATCCTGCTCGTCGAGGACGAGCTCAACATGGCCCGCACCCTCGCAAAAAACCTCGAGCGGGCGGGCTACGAGGTCGAACACGCCCCGCACGGCGAAGCGGCACTCGCGCGGTTGGCCACCGTGACCTTCGACGTGGTGCTCACCGACCTCAAGATGCCCGTGATGGACGGCATGGAGCTCCTGCGGGCGATGCACGAGCGCGAGTGCACCGCCGCGGCGGTGGTCCTCACGGGCTACGGCACCATCGAATCCGCCGTCGAGGCGATGAAACTCGGCGCCGCGGATTACCTGATCAAGGACGCGCGACCACAGGAGATACTCCTCACCATCGATCGTGTGCTGCGCCTCGCCACGCTCACGCGCGAGAACGAGCGCCTGCGCCGCGAGATCGGGTTGCTGCGCGGGTTTGGGGAAATGATCGGGCAGAGCCCGAGCATGCAGGCGGTGTATCGGCTCGTCGACGCCGTGAGCCAGAACAAGAGCACCGTGCTCCTGACGGGCGAAAGCGGAACCGGCAAGGAACTGGTGGCGCGGACCATCCACGAGCGCGGCATCCTGCGCGGCGCACCGTTCGTCGCGATCAACTGCGCCGGTCTGTCCGAAACGCTGCTCGACAGCCAGCTCTTCGGCCACCGCCGTGGGGCCTTCACCGGCGCCGTCGCCGATCACGACGGCGTCTTCCGCGCGGCGACCGGAGGTACCCTGCTGCTCGACGAGGTGGCGGAGGTTCCGTTGGCCCTGCAGGCCAAGTTCCTCCGGGCCATCCAGGAGCGTGAGGTGACGCCGCTCGGCTCGAGCCGTCCCATCCCGGTCGACGTGCGGCTGATCGCGGCCACCAACCGCGACCTCGAGGCCGAGGTCCGGGGTGGCCTGTTCCGTGCCGACCTCTTCTACCGTCTCAATGTCGTCCACATCGAACTCCCGCCGCTGCGCGCCCGCTCCGACGACATCCCTGCACTGGTGGACCACTTCCTGGCGCACTATTCGGCGCTCTACGGCGTCGCGCCCAAGCGGGTCGAGCCCGAGGCGCTCGCTGGCCTCCTGCGCTACGACTGGCCGGGCAACATCCGCCAGCTGCAGAACGCAATCGAGCGAGCCTTTGCGCTGTCCACCGCCGATGTCCTCACCCTCGCCGACCTGCCGCCCGCGCTCCGGGGCGACGCGCCGCTCCCGCTGCCACCGACACGCGCGCCCGACGACGCGCCGGGGCGGTTGCCCACCCTGGCCCAGTCCGAGCGTGACCTCATCGCCGCCACCCTGCACCGCGCGGGCGGGAACAAGAACGAGGCGGCGCGGCTGCTTGGCATCGATCGCCAGCGGCTCTACCGGAAGATCGAGAAATACGGGCTCTAGCCGCGCCGTCAGCGTGGCGCCCAGCGGATGGTCGAGAGGTCGATCGTCTCGACGACGCCGTCGGCCGCGACCCGATGCGCCGTCGTGTCGATGCGGAACCCGCGCGCGGCCAGCTCAGGGTAGAATCCGCGGGTGTCGATGCGCCGCCCGTCAGCGAGCAGCGCCACGCCGCCCGGCGCGAGCAGGCTGGCGATCGCGTCCGCTACCACCGCGAACGCCTCGCGATCGTAGAGGACTTCGGCGAGCAGGACGAGATCGAACGGCCGGCCGAAGACGTTCCGCGTGAAGTCCGCGACGACGAGACCCGCCCGACCGACACCGTTGGCGGCGGCGCTCGCACGCACGAACGCAAGGGGGGCCGGCACGCGATCGACGAAGGTCACCCCCGCGCCGCGGCGCGCCGCGGTCAGCCCCGGCAGGCCGAGGCCGCAGCCGAGCTCCACCGCACGCGCATGGCCGCCCGGCACGGCGTCCGCGAGCACCGTGGCTCCGCTCCAGAGGTGTGCCCAATACGGCGGCTCCGGTCCCTCCTCGTCCGCCAGCAGGGCACGCCGATCGACGTAGCGCTCGAGGTCGTGCACCTGCCACAGCGCAACCGCGTCGCTCCCGACCCGGATGGTCGTCAAGCGGGCCTCGTATCCCGCAATCTCAGCCACGGCCTCTTCGCCCGACGCCCACCACCGGCGTGCCGGTGACGCGCAGGGATAGGGACTCCCGCATGGCGTCATCTGCTCCGATGCGGCGCCTCCGTACAAGTCTCGACGCAGAGCGGCGAAACAATTGCGATTTTCGAGCAGAATTCGTTTGACGCCAGCGACCCACCTGCGCGAATATCGCCGCCATCGAAGCAGGGGGGGTACGAACCACGATGCCCGCAAACGAGATCTTGCTCATGGAACGTCTGATGATCGGCGGCCTGCTTGCAGCCATGGCCGTGGCCGTCGCCTTCGGCCCCGAGCTGCGCCAGGCCGTCGCGCGACTACGCCGCCCGGAGCCCCCCGAACGACGCCCGTTGGGTATCGAAACCTCGCCCTCCTGAGCGCTCCGCGCGACGCCGATTTCGCCGGCGCGGAGGCACTGCTAGAGTCAGACGGTGCCGCCCGCACGCTGCCACGCCGTCGGGCCCCGTATCCTCGGTGCGTCGCTCGTGCTGCTCGCCGGTTTCGCGTGCATCCCGACCCGACCGGCGCGAGCAGCGGGTGCCCCCAAGACCGACGTCTCGCGGCTACACGTCGTGCTGGTGAACGGCGGCGGCCGCAAGGCGCAGAACTACCAGTCGCACCTCCTGCATCTCCGCAGTCTCTACGATCTGCTTCGCGCGGCCGACGTCGCCCCCGACCTGATCACCCTCTATGTGAGCGACGGCGCCGATCCCGCCGGGGACGTGGCGCTGCGCGAGGTCCAACCCGAAACCGACTTCTGGTTGCTCGAGGGCAGCCGGCTCGAAGCCCCGCTGCGCACACCGGTCGCCTTCGTCGACTCGCAGGTGCCTGGCGCCCCCCTTGCGCCGGCCACCCGAGCCACGCTGCAGCAGTGGTTCGACACGACCGGCCGTACCCTCCGCGCGGGCGACACGCTGCTCCTCTACGTCACCGATCACGGCACCAAGGGAGACCGTGACGACCCGCTGGACAACGCCATCACGCTGTGGGGGGAAAACGAGCGGCTCTCCGTGAGCGAACTCGCCACCATGCTGGGCGGACTCGATCCCGGCGTGCGCGTGGTCACCTTGATGTCGCAGTGCTACTCGGGCGGCTTCGCCGAGTTGGCCCGCGCGCGCAGCAGCGACCCGCTGCCCGACGGATCGACGTGCGGTTACTTCTCCTCCACCGCCGACCGGCCAGCCTACGGCTGCTACCCGGAGAATCGCGGCCGGGACAACGTCGGCCATTCGTTCCACTTCATCGAAGCGCTGGCGGAGCGAGGCGACTTTCGGGCCGCTCACGACGAGGTGCTCGTCCGCGATGCGACCCCGGACGTCCCTCTGCGCACCTCCGACATGTTCCTCGCCGAGGTGATCGATGCTGCAGCTGCGGCGGAGCAGGACCCCACCCGGTTCACCGACGGGCTGCTCGCACTCGCCTGGCGGGCTCCCGAGGCGTGGGAGTCCGAGCTCCGCCTCCTCGACCGCATGGCGCGTGCCTATGGATTCGCCGGGCCGCGTACGCTGGGTGGCCTCGATGACCAGGCGGGTGACCTGCCCGATCTCGCCACGCAACTCCGCAATCGACACACGGCCTGGCAAGCGGCCCTCGACTCGGCCGTGCGCGCCAACCTGGCGCGCTTCGAGACGGCCCGCCCCGACTGGACGGCGCGCCTCGACGACAAGAGCCTCCGCGCGCTCGATCCCGCCTCCGCCCGCACCCTGACGGCGGAGCTGCTCCGGGACCTCGCCGCCGCGACCCGCGCCGATCCGTCCACCGCCGATCGCCTCGCCCTGCTCCGCGAGCGCGCCACCGAATCCGGCTCGGTCGCCTACCGCATGGACGTCCGAGCCGGGGCGCTCCTGCGTTTGCGCGCGCTCCTGAAGACCGTGGCGGGCCGCGTGTACCTGGCGCAGCACGGCACGCCGGAGCAGCAGGCCGCCTACCAGGCCTTGGTGGCCTGCGAGGAGGCGATCAGCCTGCCACCCGTCCCCGTACCCGAAGAGCTTCGGCTCGCCCGGTCCGAGCCCTTTCCGCCGCTCGATGACGACCTCGCCGCCGCCAATCGCGCCACCCCGGCGTGGATGGGCATCCAGTTCAAGCAAGCCGCCGAGACCGTCCGCGCGGAGGCGGACCTCGCGGCGGGCACCGCCCGCGTCGTCGCGGTGTACGGCGACTCGCCTGCCAAGCTCGCCGGGCTGCGCGCGGGCGACTTGGTGCTCGGCCCGCCCGGGCGGCATTTCGCCGAGCCCGATCAGATCCGCGAATGGACGATGTTGCTGCCGGTCGAGGTGCCGGCCAGGCTCGACGTCGAGCGTGACGGGAAGCGCATCGCAGTCACCCTCGTCCCGAAGCCGTTCCCGCAACGCTGGCCAAAGCTGCCAGGCCCGCCGAAGGTGGGCGCCATCGCTCCCCCGCTCCATGTGCGCGGGTATCGCGGCCAGGTCCCGCCCTCCCTCGCCACCGGGCGCCCGCACCTCCTCTTCTTCTGGGCGACATGGTGCGCCGCCTGCAAGGCCGCCCTCCCGGAAGTCGTCGACTTCGCCCGCCAGCGGCACGTGGAGGTCATCGCCGTGACCGACGAGGACCCGACCCGGCTCGACGCGTTCTTCGCGATCCACGCCGGACCGTTCCCCGCGATCGTCGCCACCGACCAGGATCGCCGATCGTTCGTCGACTACGGCGTCGGCGGCGTCCCCACGTTCGTCCTGGTCGACGGCGAAGGGCGGGTCGCCGCCCACGCGACGGGCTACAGCGCCGCGACTGGGCTCCCGATCGAGGGCTGGCGCTGGAGCGCGCGCCCAGGACCGCCGCAGACCTGATTCGAACCGCCTATTTCCCTTGACAGCAAGGGTGTGGTTCGTGGTACCGCCCCCGCCTAGGCGCCGAAGTAAGGCGTCGAAGGGGGGACCTCGGATGATTGGATCTCGCTGGCGGGCCATCGTGAGGCCCGTGCTCGTGCTGGCTGCCGTCGCACCGCTGGTCACCGCCGCACCAGCAGCCGCCCAATCGATCACCGCACTCACCGCGACGAAGAACGCGGGCAACAGCCCGGACTTCTTCCAGAACGACCTGACGGTCGGTCGCCAGCGAACGACAGTTGTCGGCATCCTGACCAACACCGGCCAGGTGGCCCGCGTGCGGTACCAGGAGGTCGTCGGCGTCGACGTCGGCACGTTCTCCGGCGAGAACCTCACCCAGGCCAGCGACTACAACGTCAACTTCAACGTGACGGCGCCCGGCGCGTATGATCTCCAGGTCACCACCAGCCTGAACGGCGCCTTCACCATCGTCGACGACGGCGACGGGCCCGCCAACGCCGACGCCACCGCCGTGACTGGCACGCAGAGCGGCGGGACACTGGCGAGCGGCGGACTGAGCCTCGCCGACCCGGGCAGCAGAGGCTCGGCGGGCAACACGCCGTTCAACGTCACGTCGGCAGCGGTCATCCAGGGCACCAGCAATGGATCCCCGGTTGCGCACAGCATGCGCTTCACCTGGAGCGCCAGTTGCAGCAGCAGCAACGGCTTCCTCAGCGGCGGTGACGAGTGCGCCGTTCGGCTCGGCCTCACCACCTCCTACGACGGCGAGACCGCCAGCGACTATCCCGGCGTCGGCGGGCGCACCGCAGCCAACGACGGTCATTTCGTCAGCATCACCCTCGTTTCGCTGTGCGGCGACGGCGTCGTGCAGGGCTCGCGCGGCGAGCAGTGCGATCTCGGCGGCGGCCTGAACGGCACGGCCGGCGCCTGCTGCACGTCCAGCTGCCAGATTCGGGCGGCCGGGCAGGTCTGCCGGGCCTCCGCCGGTGTCTGCGACCTGACCGAGACCTGCAACGGCTCCAGCCCCACCTGCCCGTCAGACGGCAAGAGCACCGCGCTCTGCCGCGCGTCCGCTGGCGTTTGCGACGTCGCAGAGTTCTGCAACGGCATCAACAATTTCTGTCCGGGCGACGGCTTCGTGAATCCCTTCACGGTCTGCCGGCCGGCGGCCGGCACGTGCGACGTCGCCGAGAACTGTCCGGGCACCGGCCCGAACTGTCCGGCGGACGCCAAGCAGCCCAACGGCTCCATCTGCCGCTTTGCGGCGGGCACCTGTGACGTCGCCGAGACGTGTGACGGCGTGAGCAACGACTGCCCGGCGGACGCCCTGTTGCCAAACGGCACGCTCTGCCGTGGCGCCGGCGACGTCTGCGACGTGGCCGAGACCTGCGACGGCGCGAACCCGGCCTGCCCGGCCAACGCGGTCGCTCCGAACACCACCGTCTGCCGGCCGGCAGCCGGCGTCTGCGACGAAGTCGAGAACTGCGACGGCGTCAACATCGGCTGCCCGGCCGATGCCTTCCTCGGCAGCACCATGGGGAGTTTCATCTGCCGGCCGTCCGCGGGACCGTGCGATGTGCAGGACCTCTGCAACGGCACGGGCCCCGACTGTCCGCCGGACGCGGTGGCGCCGGGCGGCACCGTGTGCCGGGCGTCCGCCGGCGTGTGTGACCTGACCGAGACCTGCGATGGTGCCAGCACCGCCTGCCCCGCCGACGCCAAGAGCACGGCCACCTGCCGTGCATCGGCCGGCGTCTGTGACGTCGCCGAAAGCTGCGACGGGATCGGGAACGACTGCCCGGCCGACGCCTTCCAGCCGGCCACCACGGTCTGCCGGGCGTCCACCGGCACCTGCGATCTCGAAGAAACCTGCACCGGCTCGAGCGCCACTTGCCCGGCGGACACCGGTCTGCCGGACACCGACGGTGACACGGTGTGCGACGCGATCGACAACTGCGATACGATCGCCAACCCGTCGCAGACCAACGTCGATAGTGACGCGTTCGGCGATGCCTGCGATCCGTGCAGCAACATCGTGCCGACAGGCCAGTTGAAGGTGAAGCTCACCCTCACCAAGCTCCTGCCGCCGGCAAACGACGACAAGCTGACCTTCAAGGGCTTCTTCACCAGCCTGCCGGCTGCCCCCACGATCGACCCCCTCACCAACGGGCTCCGGGTCCTCATCACCGAAAGCACGGGCGCAACGCCGGTGGACGTCACCATCCCGGGTGGTGCGTACGATGCCGGCACGAAGACGGGATGGCGGGTGAACGGCTCCGGCACCGCGTGGACCTACAAGGGCCCCGGCACCGGGACCAATGGCATTCAGAAGGCCCAACTGAAGGCCATCCCGTCGACGCCTGGGAAGTACAAGTTCAGCGTGAAGGGCAAGAACGGGAACTACCCGATCAACACGGCCAACCTGCCGCTCGTCGGCACCATCGTCGTCGATGTGCCGTATGCCGCGACCGGCCAGTGTGGCGAAGCGACGTTCAGCACACCGCCGGCGAGCTGCCTCTCGGCCAGCGGCGGCAAGACCGTCAAGTGTAAGTAGCGCTCACGAGGCGGATTCGACGCCTCCAGTGAACCTGCGGGCCCCGGTCGCCATGCGCGATCGGGGCCCGCGGCCGTTGCGGCGAGGCGCGCGCCTGCTAGCGGGCATACTTGACCGAGCAGCCGTAGGGTTTGGTTTCCGCCACCCGCACCGGCCTGCCCGCCAGAACGTCTTCGAGCGCCTCGGCCACATAGTTGCGAGCGCCAGCAGCCTTTCCGCCCGCCGCATCGTCGTCGATGGCTCCCTGGTACACCAGCACCCCGTTGCGATCGACGACGAACATGTTCGGCGTCGTCTTGGCGCCATAGGCAGCGCCGATCGTCCCGGCGCGGTCATCGAGCACGGCGTACGAGAATCCCTGCTGATCGCGCCAGGCCCGGTCCTTCGCCGGGTCCATGTGGTGCGTGCTGTTGATCGCCAGCCACACGACGTCGCGATCGCGGAAGCGATCCGCCAGGCCCGCCATGGTTTTCGCCTGGTAGTGGCGTTGCACGAAGGGACACTCGGGATTCGTCCACTCGAGCACCACCACCTTGCCGCGCAGCGCGGCCAGACGGACCTCGCGCCCGTCCTGATCCTTCGCCGCGAACTCTGGCGCCGGCGAGCCCACCTGCGGGGCCGCAAAGGCATCGGCCGGCATGCCGACTGCCAGCAGCCCGGCCAAGGCGACCCTTGTCCATTTCGTCATGGTTTCTCTCCTCCCTCCAGATCGATCGGAATCACGAGCCCGTGGCGGCGACCGCTAGTGTCCCCCCACGCCAAGACGCCCGCGAGAGGCCCCGGCCGCATCGCCTCGCCTGGGAGGCGTCGGGCGCGGAACGTGACGACGGTGCGCCGGCCCCGGGTCCGCGCCTCGGTGGCCTCCACCCGCAGCGCGGGGTCGTCCGGCGGGAACCACTCCACCGCCAACGGGGCCACCGACCAATCCACAGTCACGGCCACGCTGCCCGATGCGCCGGAGCGCGGCACGGCTCCTCGGCGTCGAAGCGCCGCCGGCGCGCTATCCGCATCCGGCTCGGTCGGTAGTCGCGCCGCCCAGGCGGCGAACAACGCCGGGTCGACAGCGTCGCCCGGCGCCTCCGGACCGATGGCGAGTTCGAGCGTCTTGGTCCCGCGCACGCAAATTTTTTCGCAGGCGAGCCAGCCAACCTCGGCGCCGACGGTCGCAGCGCCGGCGGCGGACCCCGGAGGGGTCACCAGTGCGTCCAGGAGTACCGCATCCGCGTACCCGTACCCGATCGCCCCGCCTTGCTGCCTGAAACGCTCCGGCACGGGCCATCGCAACAGCCCGGCGGTCCACCCTTCCGGCAGGATCCAGCGGACCGACGTCGCGAGTCCGGCCTCACCGGGGTTGTGCCAGTAGACGTGCCAACCCCGCTGCACGCGCAACAGCACACCCAGCTTGAACGGCCTGCCCTGCTCCACACGGTCCGTGCTCGTGACCAGACGAGCTTCGACCGGCTCGAAATCCGCCGCCCACGCCGTGGGCGCGAAGAGGCAGAGCAGGACGGCCGCCGCGAGTCGCCGCATCACTCCGACGTAGTGCGGGCTCGGCCAGCCCGACTCAACCCGGCAGCAACCGGCCAGGTGGCGCCCCCGCGCGACGCGGCTCGGTGTCAGGCATCACGGTGGACGGTGTCCGGCGAGAACGCGGGCAGACAGATGGCGACGTATTCCGCTCCCTCTGGTCCGGGCGACGAGTACCGCACCCATTCGCCCGCGCGCGCCACCACGGCCTGGCCGGCCCGCACCTCGAGCGCACCGTCACGGTGCGCAACCCGCAGCATGCCGTGCAGGACCAGGGTGTACTCGTCGAACGCAGGGGTCTGGCCGGGCTCTTCCCATCCGGCCGGACTCCGCATGTGCGCAATGCTGAGCGCGGGGGTCCCGGAATTGACGCGCCCGACGTACTCGTCGATCGCCTTCGGCTTGGTGCCCGCGGCGACGATACGAGTCGGCTTCTCGATCAACTGTGGCATGCGATGAGCTCTAGGACCTTGACCGGTTGCGATTCAACCGGTAGCCGCGCCCGGATGTCTCTCCTCCCTCGCCTCGCGGTCGCCACCGCGGTCGTGATGGTCGCCATGGGCCTCGTCGATCGTCCCCTCCGCACCGGCACGACGCCGCATGGGATCGTGTCCCTCGAGCTCGCCGGCGACGTCCAGACGGCGCGGTCCATGGTCGACGCATGGTCGCCGCGCGCTCGCATCGCCGCCGGCGTGAGCCTGGGCCTCGATTACCTCTTCCTCGCCCTCTACTCGACGACGCTGGCCCTCGCCTGCCGGCGCGTCGCCGCGCGGGCGGCCAGTGCCGGGGCCGCGGCCTTGGCGGCGCTGGGCGACACGCTCGCGTGGGGCCAGTGGGCGGCGGGCGGAGCGGACGGCGTCGAAAACATCGCCTTGATCCGCATGCTGCTCGACGGCGTCGCCGACCCGTGGCCCGCGATCGCCTGGTGGTTCGCGGCGCTCAAGTTCGGACTCCTCGGCCTCGGCATCGCCTACATCCTCGGCGGCTGGGCCGCGACCCGCCCGGTTGACGCGAGGTCCAACGCCGGGGCAGGAAGCCGGCCATGACGATCGTCGTCGCGGGCAGCGTCCGCATCCGCCCCGAACACCGCCAGTCCGCCATCGAGGCGGCGCTCGCCATGGCCGCGGCCACTCGTCGCGAGCCGGGGTGTCGCGCGTACCGCTTCTCGGCCGACCTGGCCGATCCGGCACTCTTCTACGTCCACGAGGAGTGGGCCACGGCCGAGGCCCTCGTGGCGCACTTCGCCACCCCGCACATGGCCGAGTTCAACGCGATACTCCCTGGCCTTCTGGCCAGCGCTCCGGAGATCACCCGCTTCGAGGTATCGACGTCTGGGCCGCTCGGTTGACGGGAGCGCCCGGTCGAGTCGGGCCCACCCCTATTGCGCGGACGGCGGCGCCGTCGCACAGTGCGCGCCGCCATGATCGGCGTCGATCGATTCGTCTACTTGCCCGGGCGCGGTCGCATCTCGATCCACGAGGTCGCAGGCCCTCCCGGCGCCCCCACGCTGCTCCTCCTCCACGGCCTGGCGGCCACCGGGCGTCTCAACTGGTTCACGGCGCTCGCGGAGCTGTCCCAACGGTACCGCGTGGTGGTGGTCGACCACCGCGGACACGGCCAGGGAATCCGCACGAACCACTTTCGGCTGGCCGACTGCGCGGACGACGCCATCGCCGTCGCCGACGCCTTGCGGATCGAGTCGGTCATCGCCGTCGGCTATTCGATGGGTGGCCCGATTGCCAAGCTGTGCTGGAGCCGCCACCGCACCCGGGTGCAGGGGCTCGTGTTGTGCGCCACGGCGAACCACTTCCTTTGGTTGGAGGCGCGCGGCGTCGCCAGCGCGGTGTTCCCAGGCATGATCGTCGCCGCCCGCATCGCCCCCGCGTTCTTTCGCGATCGAATGGTGGACGGCATGCTGGGCGACGTGCCCACGGGCGAGGGGCGCGACTTTGCCCGCCGGGAGTTGCGCGGCAACGACCCCGCCACGGTCATGCAGGCGGCGCGCGCGGTGATCCGCTTTTCGTCGCACGACTGGGCATCGAGTATCGACGTGCCGACCGCCGTGGTGGTGATGACCCGCGATCAGCTGGTCCCCGCCCCCCGGCAGTACGCGCTCGCCGCCTCCATTCCGCAGGCCCGCGTCTTCGAGGTCGAAGGCGACCACATGGCGTGCGTCCGGCGCCCGGATCGCTTCGTCCCGACCCTCCTCGCCGCCTGCGACGACGTCCGGGCGCGGACCGCGCCGGAGGTCGAGCGCGTCCGCGCCTAGGCGGGCCGTCGCCGGGGGCCCACGCCGATACGCGCGTTGCTCTTTTTGGCTTGACGCTGCCGGGACGAACCCCGTATCGCCCCAGCATGCGGTTTCGCGCGCTGATCCCCGTCGCCGCCCTCCTCCTCGCCGCGCCGGCCGTCGCCGTCGCCAGCTCGCCCTGCGAACGCCTGGAGGCCCGCCTCGGAGCCACCGAGGCTGGCGGCAACGCTGGGCGCGCCCTGACGGTGGCGCGGCGGTACGCCAAACGCTGCGTGCGCCTGAACCACGTCCAGGCGCTGGGGACCCACAACAGCTACCACGTCCAGGCGCGCCCGGCGCTGTTCGACGGCTTAGTGGCGTTCCTGCCCGAGCTGGTCTCGCTCGAGTACTCCCACGTGCCGCTCGCCGAGCAGTTCGCCACCCAGGGCATCCGCCAGATCGAGCTCGACGTCTTCGCCGATCCGCTCGGGGGCCTGTACGCCACCCGTCCGATCCTGACGCTCTTCGGTGACGATCCGGTCGGCCCGCCCGAGCTCTTCGACCCCGGGATGAAAGTGCTGCACGTCCAGGACATCGACTTCGAGACCACGTGCACGACGCTGGTCGGTTGCCTGCGCGTCGTGAAGGCGTGGTCGGACCGGAACCGCAACCACCTGCCGATCATGATCCTCGTCGAAGCGAAGGACGACGTCATCCCCGATCCCCTGAACATCGGGTTCGTCACGCCGCTCCCGATCGGCGCGACCGAGCTCGACACGATCGACGCCGAGATCCGCAGCGTGTTCCCCACGCGCCGCCTCATCACCCCCGACACGGTCCGTGGTCGCGCGGCGACACTCGAGCAAGCCGTCCTCACCACCGGCTGGCCGACGCTCCGGCAGGCCAAGGGCAAGGTCCTGTTCGCGCTCGACAACGGCGGCGCCGTCCGGAACGCCTATCTGGCCGGCCGCCCGAGCCTGGAGGGTCGCGTCATGTTCGCGAGCGGCGACCCCGGTGAGGCGCACGCGGCGTTCGCGAAGGTGAACGACCCCTTGGGCGACCCCACGCGCATTCCCGCACTGGTGGCCAGCGGCTACGTCGTCCGCACGCGCGCCGACGCCGACACGGTTCAGGCCCGCACGGGCGACACCACCCAGCGCGACGCGGCTCTCGCGAGCGGCGCGCAGTGGATCAGCACCGATTACCCGGTCCCGAATCCGGACTTCGGCACCGGTTACCAGGTGACCATCCCCGGCGGCGCGCCAGCGCGGTGCAACCCCGTCGCTTCCCCGGCGGGGTGTCGCGCCGCGGCCTTGGAACGACTGCGGTAGCGCCTGCCTGGCGGAAGGCCGCCGCCCACGCTTCGAGCTTCTCTCCATGCGATCTCCCGCCAGGCCGGAAGGGACTGCACGACATAGAGACGGGGCTTCAGCCCTGTGCATCTGGGCGTATCGGTTCAACGGGGATGCTCGACGCGCGACGGAGCTCCGTCGCCGCGAGCGAGCGCAAGACGGTGGCGGGCGGAGCTGCCGAACCGCCTCTTGCCGCCGGCGCGCGGGCCGCAGCCGGCTCACCCTTCGATCGTCCGGCTCAGCTCTGTGATCAGCTCGTATGCGGGAACACGCCGGAAGAGGTCGCGCAGGATACCGTCGAGCTCCTGCTGGGTACCGACATACTCGCCGACATTGGGATCGAAGATGTGCAAAGCGGCCCGATGCATGTTGCTCGTGATGCTCGTCAGGCCGCGATAGCCAGCGATCGCATGCCGCCCGGCGCCACATAGGGCCATCGTCCACGTCGCGGCGTCGCCGAGATTCGCCAGGTCGCGCGCCATCCGATCCCGGATACCCGCCATCCCGACGAAGACCCGCACGACCGTCGTCTGGTCGCTGAAATCGTGGCCGAGTGCGGCGCCCGTCCTCGCGCGCGCCTCTTCCCGGCCGACGGCAACGCGCTGCTCGGCATAGGACTTCTGGTAGTGCATCGCCGACCCGCTCTGTGCACGAAGCGCTGCCATCCGCTCGGCCGGCGTACGCGTGGTGGGCGCCTTCATGAGGGCGAGCCAATGATCGCAAAGCGCGACGCAGATGCCCCCCTTCAGCACCGGGTCGGTGATACCGGTCAGGAGCTGGCCTTGGTTGAAAGGTGCGAGTTCGGCCATGATCCGCTCCCTTCGGGGACCGCACCGCCCGAGAGTCCGGACCGTGCGCCCTTCGCATTGCCGTTCGAACGTGACTCGGATCGAGGTCGGATGCAACCGATCGGGGCCGCCGAGGCGCTGTCCCTCAGTCGCCGCTGCCTGCAGCCGCGGAAACCCGAGAATCGCAGGGGGGACCTCGTCGCCGCACGCCGGATCACGCGGGCCGGCCGCGGCCCTACACCCGTAGCATGTCGCAGGACTGGGAGCGCGCCCGCCCCGATTCGAACGGGGGACCTGCAGGTTCGAAGCCTGACGCTCTATCCAGCTGAGCTACGGGCGCATGAACGGAAGCAGGGACTTACCAGCTGCTCACGGCGGCCGGCAACCCCGGGTGTCCCGGCGCTGCTCGCCTCTCGTGATCGGCGCGGAGGCGGTCCCGGCCTCAGCACGGTTCGGAGCCCGGCGATCTGCGTGCGGTTTCCCGCTGAAGCGAACCGCGTTTCCTCGCGCACCCGGAAGGCGAGCCTCAAGGACGCGCGCGCCGGTGGCGGCGCGGGCGTCCACATGCGTGTTCGAGGGGCGTGACCCCGATTCAGTCGTCGTTCGGATCTTCGGGCGGGTCCGGCCCGCCTGCGTCCGAATCCACGGGCCAATTCGGCCGGAGCTCTCGCAGCCGGAGCGCCATGCTGGCGATGCGGGCCGCGTGCTGCGGGTCACCCGCCACGTTCACCAACTCGTACGGGTCGCTCCAGAGATCGTAGAGTTCGACCTCGAAGAGCGTGTGCGGATCGCCAGGCGTCATCGGGAGCTCGGTGTACTTCCATCGCTCCTCGCGCACGAGCGCCCACGGATGACTCCCGGGCCAGCCCTCGACGAGGGTGTCGGTCCGCCAGACCGGGGCCGTACCGTCGAGCAGCCGTATGAGGCTCACCCCATCGTGTGCGATCGGCACGCCCACGCCGGCCAGCTCGGCGAAGGTCGGGGCCAGGTCGATGTTCAGCGCGAAGCGGGTCTCCTTGCGCGGCAGCGGCGCGAGCTGCGGGTAGTAGACGAACATTGGTGACCGGATGGCTTCCTCGTAGGGATTATTTTTCGCCCGCAGCCGGTGCTCGCCCCAGTACCACCCATTGTCGGAGAAGAAGACGACCATCGTGTCGTCGGCGATGCCGAGGTTCCGGATGTGTTCCATGATGCCGGTGATGCCGTAGGTCGTGCTGCCCCCGATGGCCTCGTCGATCGCCTGGAGCATTTCGAGCTGGTCAATGCGGATCTGGTCGAGCTCGGCGGAATTCTGGGGAGCCAGCGCCTGCACCCAGCTCGGCTTGTCGGACACGTCCGCCTCGTTGTAGCTCGGCGGCCGCCACGGCGTGAGGTCCTGGAACAGGCCTTCGTGGCGCGGGGCCGGGACTTGTGGCAGGTGGGGCGCCTTGAAGGACAGATAGAGGAAGAAGGGCTCCCCCGCCGCCACCGCGTCACCGATGAATGCCTTGGCCTTCTCGCGCATGACGTCGGTCAGGTAGTCTTCGGGGTCGGAGCCGTAGAGGACAACCCGGTACCCACCCATCCCGTCGGGTTCGACCATGCGGTAGTCGTAGAACGCGACGTTTCGCAGCCCCCGCCACTCGGTCCAGCCGGGCGGGATGTAGGGCGTCTGATTGTCCGGCCACAGCTGGGGATAGCCGTTCAGATATTTGCCGATGAGCCCCGTACGGTAACCGGCGCTCTGGAGCCATGTGGCCACCGTCGACGCATCCTCGAAGTCGTCGGCGCCGCCGTTGGTGCCGCTGTTGCGGTAGACGCCCGTGCGGTGAGCGTATGATCCCGAGAGCGTGCTCGAGCGGCTCGGACAGCACACGGGCGTCGTCATGAAGGCGTTCAACAGCTCGACGCCCTGATCGGCGAGCTCGGCACGCGTGCGCGGCATGATGAACGCGCCCGTCGGGGAGTGGGTAGCATCGGTGGTATCCCAGCGCTGGTCGTCAGTGAGGATGAAGAGGATGTTCGGCCGGAGCGGCGCGGGAGTCGGCCCGACGCGGTCGACCCAGAGCCGGAGCAGCGTGTGCAGGCAATCGCGCAGCGCCGCGCCCTCGACTTCATGGCCCGGTTCGCCTGTCGCGGCGGCGCACTGCGGTCCGACGGCCGGCAGGACGACGCCGCCCGCATCCTGGACGACCGTGGTGAGACAGCGCTCCGGCAACTTGTCGAGCTGCCGCCGCGACCGTTCGTCAGCCTCGGCGCCCGGCTTGCCACGCGTCAGGCGGACGAGATAGTCGCCGACGTAGCGCGCAACGGCCTTCCCGACGCGCTTCTGGCACCGGAACTGCTCGCGCAGACGCTTCCGGTCGATGTTGGCGGCGGGTGGATCGTTCGGGCCGTATGCCAGCGCCACCGCGTCGGCGACAAGGGTCTCGGCGCATGCTGGCGGAGCGCTCTGCTTGCACACGACGCCGGGACCGGCCCCGAGCACGCGCTCGTTGCAGCGGATGGCGAGCCTGAGGCTCTTCTTCACCGCCTTCGCCTCTACAGGCTGGATGCAGCCAGCACTGGCCGGCCGGGCGGCAAACAGCGCGATCGCGCCGACCGTGATCGCCGCGGCCACGAGTCTTGCAGGTTGCGGCATGCTCGACCTCCCGCGTGTGCTGCTGAACCCCTACACCGGGTCGGCCGGTACTGACAATCCCGAGCTTCGGCACGGTCGAGACGCCGCGCCCGCCGCCCCCGTGACCACAGTCCAGCAGCTTTGCTATGATCATCTCCCGAAGGCACCCCGGATGACCGCCGCCACCCAGCCGACGTTCGAGCTCCGCAGCGGCGACACCTGGCGCGACCCGTTCCCGATGTACGCCGCCCTCCGCGAGCACGATCCGGTGCATCACGTCGACCGCGGTGACTTCTACGTGCTCACCCGTTTCGACGACGTGTGGGCGGCCGCCGGTGATCCCGACACATTCTCGTCCAGCCGCGGCCTCACGGTCGCGTACGACGAGCTCGACGCGACCGGCCTCGAGGTGGCCATGCCGATGGTCTTCCTCGATCCGCCGGCGCACACGGCGTTCCGCCGGCTCGTGAGCGCGCATCTCACGCCACGCCAGGTCACGACCATCGAGCCCGCCGTGCGCGCCTTCGTCGTCGAGCGTCTCGAATCCGCCCGCACCGCCGGCGCGGTCGACATCGTCGCGCATCTCTTCAAGCCCCTTCCCAGCTTCGTCGTCGCGCACTATCTCGGGGTCCCGCCCGAAGACCGCGCGCACTTCGACCGCTGGACGGAGGCGATCGTGCAGGCCGCCGCGCACGGCAAGGTCGGCGCGGCGGGAGACCCCTTCAGCGAACTCCTCGGCTACTTCGCCGCGCTCATCGACCGGCGCCGGCACGCCCCCGGCGACGACATCGTCTCCGATCTGGCCCGCCTCGGCGAGGACACGGTCCCGATGGCCCGCATCCTCGGGTTCGCCTTCACCATGGTGACCGGCGGCAACGACACCGCGACCGGCATGCTCGGCGGCGCCGCCTGCCTCCTGACGGAGCACCCCGCGGAACGAGCGCGCCTCCTCGCCAATCCGGCGCTGATGCCGACGGCCGTGGAGGAGATCCTGCGCCTCACCTCCCCCGTCCAGAACCTCGCGCGCACCGCGCGCCATGACGTGACGCTGCACGGGGTGACGATCCCCGCCGGACGGAAGGTCCTCCTCGGTTACGCCGCAGCGAACCGCGATCCGCGCGAGTTCGGCCTCACTGCAGACGCGTTCGACGTCGGACGGCGCTTCGCGAAGATGCTCACCTTCAGCTACGGCACGCACTACTGCATCGGCGCCGCGGCGGCACGGCTCCAGGGTCGCGTGGTGCTCGAGGAGCTGTTGCGGCGCTGTCCGGACTTCAGCGTCGACGTGGCGGCCGGTCGCTACGCCGCGGGGAACTACGTGCGACGCCACGTGACGCTGCCGTGGCGGGCAACGTGAAGCGCTCCGACCACGACCCCTTGACGCCGCGGCGCCTACCAGTGGCTGCCGCGACACCGCCCTTGCCGTCGCGCGCTGGCCCCGTCACGTCGTGGCACCCGACCAGGCACCTGCTCGTCGACGCGGGTCGATCCGCGGCCTCAGCGCCCGCAACCGCCTGCAGCGGCGGAATGCGCTGGACCCCCGCCGCAAAGATGGCGTACTGGGGGAGATGCACCGTCGAAGCGCGCTCCGCGTGGGCGCCCCCACCATCGCCGCCGTGCTGGCCCTAGCACTGGCTCTGCTGCTCCCGCTCGGCGTCTCCGCCGCTGCACGTGCCACCAGCGTCAAAGGGTGCATGGCGCGTTCGGGCACCCAGGCCAGCAGGTGCCTCGCGAAGTATACCGGGGCGGTCGAACGGTGCCGAAGGCGGCGTGACGCGGCTTGTGAAGCGGCCTTGCGTGCCAACGGGGCCGCCCTCGAGCAGCTTCAGGCCGGCATCGAGCCCCGGATCGGGGAGGCGTGTGGCATCGAGGTGGCGCGGCCCCTCGGGTACACGAGCCCGACGGACGTGGTGCTGCGCGCAACCGAGGCCTGTGCCGACTTCGCCGAGGACGCACTTTCGATCGCCCACGGCGCAGATGCCCACGCCGCACTGTCCGAGGAGGCGCTGGCGTGTCGCAGGCAGGTGACCCGCCAGCTGCGCGGTCTGCGCGCCAAGACCGTATCGCTCCACGGCCCGCGCTGCCACGTGCCGCAGATCGCGGGCCGAGGCTGCGACCGCGTCAAGCGTGACGCCAGGCTGTCGGCGAAGGCCGCCAGCGTCCGCACGGAGATCCTGCGGTCCTGCGGCACGGCCTTCGACGAGCTGGCCCTGTCGCCGCTCGACGTCGGCGCGACCAGCCTCGACGAGCGGGTGGACGAGCTCGTCGATCGGGCGGCGAGGCACGCGCGGCACTTCGCACAGCTGGCGTATCCGCCAAACGACTTGGGTCCGGACGCCGACTTCGGCCCCTATCCGGTCGGCGTCACGACGCTGGCGCTGAGCGACCCGAGCCGCCTCGACGTGGCCGGCAACGCGCCGCGACCCGTCACCACGGAGGTCTATTATCCATCGACGCCGGCAGCGGTGGCAGGTCTGAGCGGAGACGTCGTGCAGGTGTTCGGCATCGACGTCGTCGAGACACCCGCCTTTCGCGACGTCGCGGTAGCCGACGGCCGATTCCCGCTCGTGCTCTTCTCCCACGGCAACAACGGAGTGCGCTTCCAGAGCTTCTACTTCAGCGCCCATCTCGCCAGCCACGGCTACGTGGTGGTGGCGCCGGATCACCACGGCAACACCTTCGTCGACACTCTCCAGGGCACGGTGGACGCCGAGTCACGCGTCAACCGTCCGCTCGACATGAGCTTCCTGATCGACACGATGACGGCTCTCGATGCCGAGCCCGGCGGCCGGTTCGAAGGAGCCATCGACGAAGACGCCGTCGGCGCGTCCGGCCATTCCTTCGGGGGATATACCACCTGGGCACTGGCGGGACCGGCCTTCGATGTCGGGACTTTCACGGACACCCGCGTGTCGGCGATCCTGCCCCAGGCGCCGTCGTCCGGCGGCTTTTCCGACGAGTTCTTCCAGGCGATCTCGATTCCCACCCTGGTCGTCGGCGGCTCGCTGGACGAGACGACACCCTTCGCCACCTCGCAGCAGGCCCCGTACGACCAACTGCAACCGGGCGCCAGCATCGTCGCCCTGGCCAAGCTCGTCGACGGGGGACATTTCACGTTCTCCGACTACTGCGAGGTCCCCCGCAGCCTGCTGTCCTTTCTGGGCGGCTTCGAGGAGGCGTGCGAGCCTCGGCACCTGCCGTGGCGTCACGCGCACGACGTCGCGAACTACCTGACCCTCAACTTCTTCGACGGCACGCTCAAGGGGGATGCCGCGGATCTTGCGAAGCTCACCCCGGCCGCCCTCGCGTGGATCGAAGATCTGGCGTTCCAGCGGAAGTAGATGTCCGGGCAGACGTCGGCACGGTCGGCGTCCGCATACGGGCTGACGTCTGGGACGTCCCCTCCCCTACGGGGAGCCGCAAAGGGTTCCGTTCTGCTCGCACTGGGTCTTGATCCCTCGTGCCGTCTGCTCCTGGACCAGCGTGTAGATCTCGGCGTTCGTCTGCGCATTCGGCTGGCAGCCGCAGATCTGACTCGCACAACAGCTGCATCCGACCGCCTCCTCCAGCTGCGTGATCGCGCGGATGGGGCAACGCCCGAGGCCCGAGCACGCCTGCGCCACGAGGTCCTTGTCGGTGCACCCGGCCGTGCAGAGCGTTGCGTCACAGGTGAAGGCGGCTTCCGTGCCCTCCGCCCCCAGACATCGATACTCGTCGCACACCGTTGCGCAGTCCGTGCCGGGGGGAGGAGATGGGATCGCATCGCGGGCGAGGAGCGGACAGCCGCCGTACTCCTCCGGCAGGTCCGGAGTGCAGGACGCGGCCCCAGTCCGATCCGGGAACGTCGTCCCCCCTTGCCCCGCATTCACGTTGTTGGCGGCCGACCAGACGAGGTCCGCACCGAGATCGCACGACGCCGGCTCGTCCATGGGGGGGCCCTGCCCCACCTGGTACGGCCCCGTGTAGACGGGACATTGGCATTCGACGAATCCCGCCTCGCCCGTCTCGACACAGGGCGCCGTCATGCATCCAGCATAGGGAGCAGGGTCTGGGCAGCTCGTCTGCCCGATCTTCCGCTCTGCCGCGCAATCGAAGCTAAAGGTCGAGATCCGGTCGGCTCCCTGGAACACGCGGTTCTGGTTGATGGACTCGCACACGGGCGCCAGGTTGGCCGCCCTCGTACAGGCGCTGCCGTCTTTTCCGCAGACGCGGACCGTCTTCTGGTAGATGCTGAAGTCCAGAATGGCGTTGATGTCGACGAAGTAGACCCCATAGGGGATGTCGAGGCACTTACAGCTGGCCAGGCGACCGTCCGCACTGAGCTCGCAGGGCAACGGCTCCAGGGTGGAATCCGCTACGGAATCCGGCCCGGAGTAGTAACACAGGGCGAAGGGCCCCCCGCGGCAGGGCACGAAGTTCTCGGGTGCCACCAGGATGTCGGCGTAGGACGGACCGAGCGGCTCCCCCGTCTTCGGGTCGATCGCCGTCCAGAACTTCTCGAACTTCGTCGCATCGCCGTGCTTGAAGCCGGGCAGCCCCCGCTGGGAATGGAACTTCCCCGGAACCGGGGGCGGCCCGCCAGCGATTGCCGCCGACGGCTGGAACGTGCACCACAGGAGCGCTCCGATCGCCACCGCATGAACCGTTCGAATCATCCCACCCTCCTCAGCGTGCGCACATCGGCAGTGTCGGCGAAGACGCGTGGGGGAGTCAAGGCGAACGGCAGTATCCCCGCGCGCGGTCGAGCGGTGGGTGTCCGGTTCGACGTCGCGCTCCGCATTCCCGTCGGCCGAGTGCGCCTTCGCACAGCGGGCGTCGATGCAGGGATCACCGGTGTTGCGGCGCGCGAGCCGCTCGCGCGTTCGCATCGTTGCCTCCGGCCCGCACCGGAGTGCGGTCCGGCGCCCGTCGTTGGGGCGGGAACGGCGCTGGCTCGCGACCTGGCGACCGTTCTGGCAGGAACGACGTCATGTCGAGCAGACGGTCCTGGCCCATCGTGCCCTCGCTCCTCCTGCTGGCGGCGTCCGTCGCCACGGGCGACGTGTATACGCCGCTCGTGGTCTCGGCCTTCCGGCCCCGGACCACCCCGGTGCTCGGCACGGACGGGCGGTT
This sequence comes from uncultured delta proteobacterium, assembly GCA_963851365.1. Lineage (GTDB taxonomy): Bacteria > Desulfobacterota > Binatia > DP-6 > DP-6 > CAVQLX01. The sequence goes on from CAWKPA010000013.1 coordinate 641,021, forward strand.
CCACGCGGTGTACGAGCTGGTTCCCGTGAACACACGCCCGGCACCGGCAACCCTCACACGGGTGACAGTGTCGGAGGCTGCTGCACCGGGGAAGACGCTCGTCGTGTTCGATGCCACGGCGCTCGCGCCTCGCATCCGCACGCTCGACAATCGGCCGGCCCCGAGCGCGTCGCTGGAGCCGAATCAGGCCCGCCTCGTCCTTCTGGAGCTCGCGTTCGCGCCGGCGAGCGGGCTACCGGACGCCCTCGTGCACGGTCTCGACACCGTCGCGCACGCGGCGCCGACGGCCACGACGCCGAGCCCGGTCTCCTACACCGCTGCCCCGATCGCGTTCGACACCGTGGTTCCGACCATCGCGCCACCGCTCGCGGGCTCGCACTGGGTGGCCTTCAACGGCTGCTGCGCGCCGGGGGTGCCGCACCGCGCGACGGCGATGCCCGTCAACGGGGCGCTCCACTTCGCGCAGCGCTTCGCCATCGACTGGATGAAGCTCGACGACGCGGGTCGCCTGGTTCACGGCGACCCGGCGGACGTCCGCGGGTACACCAGCTACGACCACGAGGTCCTGGCGGTAGCCGACGGCACGGTGATCGAGGCCCTCGATGAGCTCGACGACCAGGTGCCCGGCAAGAATCCCGATCCCTCGACGATCACCCTCGACAACGTCGACGGCAACCACGTCGTCCTCGATCTGGGTGGCGGGCGCCATGCGTTCTATGCGCACCTGCGGAAGGACTCGGTGACCGTCCGTCGGGGCGACCGGGTCCGGCGCGGTCAGGTGCTCGGCAACATCGGGAACACGGGAAACACCTCCGCGCCGCACCTGCACTTCCACCTGATGGACGGTCCGTCCGTGCTCGGATCCGAGGGCATTCCCTACGTGATCGATCACTTCGCGCTGGCCGGACAGATTCCCGACTCGGCGGTCGCTGACGACCTGAGTGGCGACTATCGGGCTCACCTCTCTGCCGCGGCGGCGCCGCGCGAACGGCAGTTCCCGCTCGACATGGACGTCGTCGACTTCGGCGGCTGAGCGGTCCCGCCGCGCTGGCCTACTTCCCCTTCGCCAGCGCGGCGCACACCGACCGCCACTCCGCGGCCCGGAGCGCCTCCTCGTGCGACCTCCCGGTCGCGGCTTCACGGCACTCCCTTCCTCGAGGCGCCCCGCCCGCACTCGCACGCCTGCTTGCGGATCAGCCGCAGTTTGATAGGCGATCTCGCGCCGGTGACCCGTAAGGGCCTCATCTCCCTGTTCTGCGTGCTCAACCTGAGCGCTGTGCTCTACGCCAACACTCCGGCGAGCCTGGCGGCGTGGACGCAGCGAGCCCTCGCCGCGCCGCTCGGCCCGCAGGGCCAGGCGTGCGCCGGCTGCGCGGGCTGGGCGCTCGGCCGTTGGGCACACGTCGCGGGACTGGGCGCGCGCTGGCAACTGTTCGGTCCGCTCCCCCGCTACGATTATGCTCTGGTCCTCACCGTCCGCTGGCCGGATGGCACGAGCAGCCGACTCCCGACATCGCCGTGGCAACGGACCGGCGCCATCGGCGCATTCACCGAGCACAAGCAACACAAGATCGACCTCAACCTGGGTTGGAACCCGGCTACCCGCGACGCTTGGGGCCGGCACGTCTGCCGGTGGCTGGCCACGACGACGGGACGCTTCCCCGCCGCCGTGGCGTTCACCATGGAGACCCGGGCCATTGTGCCACGGGCCCAGGCCGCCGCGGCTGGGATCGTCCACGGGCCGCCCAATCCGCCACAGGACGTCGGCACGGTCGACTGCGCGGGGGCCGCTTGATCGGTCGCCTACGCGCGGCCTGGGATCGCTTCTGGTTCGCGCCACTCGAGGCGCGTGGCGCGGCGATCTTCCGTATCGCGCTCGGCCTGTTGCTCGTCGCCTGGTATCTCGCGGCCGCCACCCACTGGGGACGCTGGTTCGGGCCCGCCGGCGTGCTGTCGCTCGGTGATCCCGCGGTGACCACGCGCCCCATGGACTGGTGGTCGCCGATCACCTGGCTCGAGGGCACCGTCCCGATCGCGGCATGGTGGTGGCTCGGCTTCGTCGCCGCCGCAGGCCTGGCGATCGGGGCGTGGAGCCGAACGTGCGCCGTCGCGCTCTTCGTCCTCCATTCCGCGCTGGTCCACCGCAACTGGGCCGTCGCGAACGGCGAGGACCTGATCCTGCGCATGCTCTGCTTCTACGCCATGTTCGCCCGACTCGGGGCCGCCTGGTCGGTCGACGCCTGGCGAGCCGGCGCTCCCCTCACCGCCGAGCGTTGGCCCATGCGCCTGGTGCAGCTGAACGTCACGCTGGTGTACGTCTTCACCCAGACGAACAAGCTGCTCCACGAGCCGCTCTGGCCGGGCGGCGACGCCCTCTACCACGTCATGGCGCTTACGCCGTGGGGGCGCTGGCCGGGCCCCGAGCCGTTCCTCGATCCCGTGCTCGTCGCCGCCGCAACGTGGGGGTCGCTGGCGCTCGAGCTACTGTTCCCCTTCGCGGTCTGGGTGCCGCGGCTGCGCCTGCCCGCGATCCTCGCCATCGCGGGTGTCCACGCGCTGATCGGCATCATGGTGGCTGGGGTAGGCTTCTTCAATTCGAGCATGATCGTCGCCTCGCTGGTCTTCCTGGCCGATGCCGACCTCGACCGCCTCGCCGGCGGCTGGCGCCGGTGGTGGGCACGCGACGACGCCGTCCCGCCACCGCGCCCGGTGCGCTGGGCCGTATGCGTCGCCGCGGGTCTCAGCGTTGCGATGTCGGTGCTCGCAAACGTGCCCACGCTGCTCGCCGAGGGCAGCGGGCCTGCTGCCGCCACGGCGCGGTGGCTCCGCCGCCACGCGCACTATGCCGCGCTCGACGGTCATTGGATGATGTTCGGCCAGTTGCCGCGCGAGGACTGGTGGCTCACCGTCACCGCACAACGGCTCGACGGCACTCGCACCCGACTGCCCCACCCCCTGCGGCTGCATGAGCCCATGGCGCCCCGATGGCTGGCCGACGCCCTCGAGCCGAAGCTCGATCTCAACCTGCTGGCGTCGCAGCCGCACCGGGAGGCGTATGCCCGGCACGTGTGCCGCCTGCTCGAGGCCGGCGGCACGCCCGCGCGCGCCATCACGCTGGCGCATCAGCGCCGCGCGATCCTCGCGCCCCCGGTCGCACGCGAGCGGGGCCAGCATCTCGCCCCCGGGGTCGAGACCCATCTGCTGGAAACGGTGCCATGCCCGAGTCCGTGACCACAGGCGCGGCCCACGGCCGCTCACTCGGCGCCTGGGGGCGCTTCTGGTTCGGGCCCCTCGATCCACTGCCCGCAGCCGCATTCCGCATCTCCCTCGGCCTGCTCCTCCTGCTGCTGTTCGTAGCCCGGGCCGCCGACTGGGAGCGGCTCTACGGCCCGGCGGGCATTCTCCCCCTCGATGATCCCGCGATGCTCGCGAACTTGCGCGCTCGCGTGTCGGTGTTCGCGGCCACCGCCGGCGTCGTCCCGGTCGCCGCCTTCTGGTGGCTCGGAGTGATCGCGTCCACCGCCTTGCTGGTCGGCGTAGGCGCCCGGCTTGCCGCCGCCACGCTGTTCGTCCTCTTGAGTTCGATGCTCTTCCGCCTGCCGGTCGGCATCAGCGGCGAAGACGTGGTCGCCCGGATCGCCCTCCTCCCGGCGGCCTGTGCCACCCTCGACACGCGCGTATCCGTGCGGGCGTGGTGGCGGCGGCTACGAGGTCGTCCTCCCGCGGCGCCGGGGGCGGCCTGGCCAATCAGGCTGATCCAGCTTCACGTCGTTTTGATCTACTTCTTCACCATGGCCAACCGGCTCGCGACCGATCAGGCATGGTGGAACGGCGACGCGATGTACTGGGTGATGGTGAGCTCGACATGGGGCGCCTGGCCGTGGCCGACCCTGTTCTACCACCCGTTCGTCGCCCACGCGGTGACCTGGGGGGTGCTCGTCGCGGAAGGCTGGTTCCCGCTCGCCGTCCTCTGGAGACCGACGCGGATCACCGCGGCACTGGCGCTCGTCGCCATGCACCTCGCCGCCGCGGTTGTCCTGCGGGGCGTCACGTTCTTTAGCGCAAGCATGGCGTGCCCGCTGCTGCTGTTCGTGGATGGGGCGGCGTGGCGCCGCGCGGAAGCCTGTCTCCGCGCGGCGCTACGCCGCCCCGTCGTCAGGGCGTGAGAACGAACGGGGTGACCAGCGGAGTCACCAGCGGAGTCACCAGTGGGGTGATCAGCGTCGTCGTCGTCGTCGTGACGACCGGCGTGATGATGATCGGCGTGATCAGCGGGGTCACCAGTGGGGTGATCAGCGTCGTCGTCGTCGTCGTGACGATCGGCGTGATGATGATCGGCGTGATCAGCGGGGTCACCAGCGGGGTGATCAGCGTCGTCGTCGTCGTCGTGACGACCGGCGTGATGATGATCGGCGTGATCAGCGGGGTCACCAGCGGGGTGATCAGCGTCGTCGTCGTCGTCGTGACGACCGGCGTGATGATGATCGGCGTGATCAGCGGGGTGATCAACGGCGTCACGATCGGCGTGACGACGGTCGTGGTGGTGGTCGTCACCACGGGCGTCACGACGACGGTGCTTGAGGTGGAAACCGTCGTCGTGGTGATCGTCGACGTGGTCGACATCGCGACGGGCTCGCACAGGCATGCGGTCGTGCACACCTGACCCCCGGGACACACGCCTTCGCATTGCTCGCCGCCACCGACGTCGACAACACCATCGCCACAGCGCGACGGCGTCGCGGTGACCTTCACTTTCGTCCGCTTGCCACGGAGCTTGCCCTTGAGCTGTGTGCATCCGTTCGCGATCTGCCCAGCGAACACGAGCCGTTTCAGTCCGGCGCAGTCGCGCCACTGGGCGGTCAGCTGCGTGCCCTTCTTTTTCGCCTTCGCGCGGGCGCGCCTGAGGGCGGTCGCATCGCAGCCCGGGACGGTCATCGATGCCGGCGACGTCTCGACGCCCAGGATCAACGGTTGGCCGTCGAAGGTGGTGCCGCCGTCGGCGACCCATCGATCCGGCGGGCAGAGCGGAGGCGGGGCGGCCCGTGTCACGGCGATGCTGGCCAATCCGATCCCAACGACCGCTCCCCCCGCCACCCAGCCACGTCGCAACATAGCCCGCAACCCAGCACGAAGATCCATAGGCTCGTTACCTCCGCAACCTCACTAAACGACGCGCAGGGTGGTCGTCAACGCAGGTTGCGCCGCGCACGGGCCTGGGCGGCGTCCTCCAAGCACCGATGGGCCCACCCGAGAATGAGACGGGCGCACCACGATCCACTGTCGCCGGGATCGGCCCGTCGCCGGCACCCCCACACGGGTCCGGGCCCGCGGTCCGGCCTCACGCCGCTCGCGTGGAACGACCACGCCTCGGTCGATCGCTGGAGGACACCCGGCCGCTGCTCGCCTCCGCGCCGCTCGTTTCTCGGCCGGCCGGGCCGACGGCTCGCATTTTTCCCGCGGCGGTCGCATCTGTACGCCCCACCGAGGAAAGCCGCTCGGGCAGCTGTTGATAACCGGCCTCGGCCCGGGCACGTGCCCGAAATCTCTCTTGACCAGGGGACATCGCTCGACGTACGCAGGCATCCTGGAGAGGGGCTGACGTATGGACGAGCGGTCCAGGATCACCGTCGAGGCCGAGCGCGACGGAGTAGTGTCTATTCTCCGAACCATCGCCGACCGGCTGCACGCGCTCGAGACGCCGGCGCCCCGGCATTCGCTGGTGCGCGTCGCGTCGGCGCTGGCACTACTCGCGCGCGAGGCGGAAGCGCTAGTGGGGCCACTTCCGGAGACCCGCGCGGCGGGCCCGTGCCCCGAAACGGACCCACCGCGACAGACGGTCGTCTTCGTGCATCGCGGCGCGGCGCTCGAAGCCTGACCTCTTGACGCCGTCGGCGCCTTCGCGGCACGTGGCGGCCATGGCACACATCGAGATCCTCTCGCCAGTCGCCCTCGGGCCGACCGAGGCGAATCCGCTCAGCCCCCGCCTCCCGTCGCTGCGCGGCACGGTGCTCGGCATCCGCGTCGATGACGCCTGGCCGTCGTGGTCCATTGCGGCGGACGAACTGGCCAGGCTGGCGCGCGCCGAGTTCGGCGTCCGGCACGTCGTCGTCTTCGACCCCGAGTTGCGCATCGGGCGCCCGGAAGACGAGAGCGAGAAGGTCGCCGCCTTCGCGCACGCCGTCGACGCGGCAGTGGTCGGCCTCGGTACCTGAGGGTCCTGCACGTCGTGGAGTGTCCACGACACGATCGTCTGTGAGCGCGCCGGCGTTCCGGCCGTGGGCGTCGTGACGGCGGTGTTCGAGAACCTCGCCCGCATCGCCGCCCGGGCCCAGGGGTATCCCGAGTTGCGTCTGCTGGTGCTGCCGCACCCCATGGAATCCCGTTCGGAGGCTGACATTCGCGCCATCGTGCGCGCGCGGGTCCCGGACGTCCTGGCGATGCTGGCGGAGTCACGCTGATGGCGCGCGGAACGCTCGTCTCCGAGTTGCGATCCGTCCCAGAGGACGCCGACGCCCTGTTCGATTGGATCGAGCGGGAGGGGTGGGGAGACGGGCTCCCGGTCGTCCCGCCGACGCCAGCACGCGTAGCGGGCCATGCTCGACGCCACGCCCCTGGCGCCCGCTCATGTGGTGGGCGTCATCGAGCCGCGACGGGGCGAGGCGACCGTGGAGAAGGTCGCCGTCAACGCGGTGCTAGCCGGGTGCCGGCCCCTCTGGTTCCCCGTCGTTCTCGCTGCCGTCGAGGCCGTCTGCAATCCGCGCTTCAATCTCTACGCCGTCAACACCACCACGTGCTGCGCCACCCCCGCCATCCTGGTGAACGGACCGGCGCGGCATGCCGTCGGGATCGAATGCGGGTACTCGTGCCTCGGGCACAATGGCCGCGCCAACGCCACGATCGGCCGGGCGCTCCGGTTGGTCATGCGCAACGTGGGCGGTGCCGTGCCGGGCGCCGTATCGAAGTCCACGTTCGGGCAACCGGGTCGCGTCTCCCTGTGCTTCGGCGAGTGGGAAGAGCGGAGCCCATGGGCGCCGTTCCACGTCCGTCGCGGGTTTCGCCCGGAGCAGAACGTGGTCAGCGTCACCGCCGCCACCGGCACCCAGGACATCGCGGACATCTTCGCAGAGACCGGCGAGGAGCTCATCTGGCTGCTCGCCCACTCGATGGACTGGATCGGCAACAACAAGGTGCTGGTGCCCGCAGGATAAGGGCGACATGCTGCTCCTGCTCTGCCCCGACTTCGCACACAAGATCGCCCGCGACGGCATCGACGTTCCGGAGATGCAGCGCGATGCTGCTGGAGTGGACGCGGACACCCATCGAACGCTGGCACCGCAGCTACTGGCCGAAGCTCGAGCAACGCGGATACGTCGAGGGCAACGTCGTGCCGCTCGCCGCTCGTGCCCGAGCAGTTCCTGATCGCCGTCGCCGGTGGCGAGTCGGGCCACCATGCGCTGTACTTCTGCACCTTCGGCCTCACCTGGACGGCCAGCACCGCGTTCACGCTCGACGGCCCCAGCGGCGATGGCGAGGTGTGCGAACTCCCCGACCGTACGACGTGACCGCCCACGCGCCGGCTTGCACGCCAGGCGGGACGCCACTACGCTCCCGCCCGATCGAGTTCCGGGGGTGCCCATGAGTGACCAAGCAAGCAACGCCGCGATCGAATCCGTGTTGCGGGAAACCCGCGTGTTCCCGCCGCCAGCCGCCTTCGCCGCCAAGGCCGCCATCGGCGACCGCGCGGCGTACGACGCGCTCTACCGTCGCTCCGTGGACGACCCGGAAGCCTTCTGGGGAGACATGGCGCGGGAACGCCTGCGTTGGGCAACACCCTGGCACCGGGTGCTCGATTGGCAGCCGCCTCTCGCCTCGTGGTTCGTCGGCGGCATGCTCAACCTGTCCGACAACTGCCTCGACCGCCATCTGGACGGCCCCCGCCGCAACAAGGCTGCCCTCATCTGGATCGGCGAGCCGGACGGCGAGACGCGTGTCCTCACCTACCAGCAGCTCCACCGCGAGGTCTGCCGCTTCGCCAACGTCCTGCGCGACCTCGGCGTGCGGCCCGGCGACCGGGTCGGCATCTATCTGCCCATGATCCCCGAGGCGGCGATCGCCATGCTGGCTTGCGCCCGGATCGGCGCCACGCACAGCGTGGTCTTCGGAGGCTTCTCGGCGGAGGCGCTCCGCGACCGCATGGTCGACGCGCAGGCGAGCGTTCTCGTCACCGCCGACGGCGGCTACCGCCGTGGCGCCATCGTCCCGCTGAAGGCGAACGTCGACGCAGGCGGTGGCCGAGACGCCCACCGTCAAGGACGTGGTGGTCGTGCGGCGCACCGGCGCGCCGGTGCCGATGCACGCCGGCCGGGACCACTGGTACCACGAGCTGATGCACGCCGTATCGGCCCACTGCCCTGCGACCCCGCTCGACAGCGAGCACCCGCTGTTCATCCTCTACACCAGCGGGACCACCGGCAAGCCGAAGGGCGTCGTCCACACCACGGCCGGCTATCTCCTCCACGCCACGTGTTCCGCGTCGTGGGTCTTCGACCTGAAGGAAGAGGATACGTTCTGGTGCACGGCCGACATCGGTTGGGTAACCGGGCACAGCTACGTCGTGTATGGCATCCTCGCCAACGGCGCGACGTCAGTCATGTACGAGGGGGCCCCGAATCACCCGCAGCCCGATCGTGTCTGGCAGATCATCGACGAGCTGGGCGTCTCCATCTTCTACACCGCGCCCACGGCCATCCGGGCGTTCGTCAAGTGGGGCGAGGAGTGGCCGCGCCGGCACGACCTGTCATCCTTGCGACTCCTCGGCACGGTCGGCGAGCCGATCAATCCGGAGGCGTGGATGTGGTACCATCGAGTGATCGGCAAGGAGCGCTGTCCGATCGTCGATACCTGGTGGCAGACCGAAACGGGTGGCATGATGATCGCACCGATACCGGGAGCGGTCTCGACCAAGCCGGGGTCCGCCACCTTACCACTGCCCGGCATCGTGCCGGAGATCCGCAGCCGCGACGGCGACCCGCTGGGCCCGAACCAGGGCGGCTATCTCGTGGTCACCAAGCCATGGCCCGGAATGTTGCGGACCGTCTTCAACGACCCGGAGCGGTATGCCACGCAGTACTGGAGCCAGATGCCCGGCAACTATTTCACCGGCGACGGCGCGCGCTGCGACGCGGACGGGTACTTCTGGGTCATGGGCCGCATCGACGACGTCGTGAACGTGGCCGGCCACCGCCTCGGCACCATGGAGGTCGAGAGCGCGCTGGTGAGCCATCCGTCGGTCGCCGAAGCCGCCGTCGTGGGTCGCCCCGACGACCTGAAGGGCCAAGCCATCGCCGCCTTCGTGTCGCTGGAATCGGGCTACGAGGCCAGCGAAAGCCTCAAGAAGACGCTGAAGGAGCATGTGGCCAAGGAGATCGGCGCCTTCGCCCGGCCGGACGACGTGCGCTTCACCGACACGCTGCCGAAGACGCGCAGCGGCAAGATCATGCGCCGCCTGCTGCGCGACATCGCCGCGGGCAACGAGACGATGGGCGACACCACCACGCTCGAGGACTACTCGGTCCTCGCCAAGCTCCGGGCGGACGAGGAGTAGCCGGCGGTGGGGCTGGTCCTCACGAACACCCTCTCGGGCCGGAAAGAGCCCCTCGCGCCACGCGCCGCCGGCCAGGTCGGCATCTACTGGTGCGGCGTCACGGTGTACTCGCGTTCCCACATCGGACACGCCCGCGCGCTCATCAGCGCGGACGTGCTCTGCCGTTACCTGCGCGCCCGCGGCCACGCCGTCACTTTCGTCCGCAACTTCACCGACGTCGACGACAAGATCATCCGCCGTGCCGCCGACGAAGGGATGTCGGCCGCGGCGCTGGCCGAGCGCGAGATCGCCGGCTTCGCCGAAGACGTCGCATGGCTCCAGTGCCTGCCGCCCACCCATGAGCCCCGCGCCACGGCCCACCTGGGCGACATGGTCGCGCTCATCGAACGGCTGATCGCCGCGGGTTTCGCCTATCCGGTCGGCGACGGCAGCGTCTATTACCGCGTCCGGCGATTCGCGGGATACGGGAAGCTCTCGCACCAGCGCCTCGACGACATGGCTCCCGGCGAGGAGGTCAATCCCGACAAGGAGGACGTCCACGACTTCGCACTCTGGAAGGGGGCGAAGGCCGGTGAGCCTTCGTGGTCGAGTCCATGGGGACGCGGGCGACCAGGCTGGCACATCGAGTGCTCCGCGATGGCGCAACGGTACCTCGGGAACCAACTCGACATCCACGGCGGCGGCTCGGACCTGATCTTTCCGCACCACGAGAACGAGATCGCGCAATCGGAAGCCGACACCGGCCTCCCCTTCGCCAGTCTCTGGATGCACAACGGCATGATCACGTCCGGTTCGGAGAAGATGTCCAAATCGCTCGGCAACATCCTGTCGATCCCGGACGTGGCCAAGCGCGTGCCCGCGGAAGCGCTGCGCCTCCTCTATCTCGGTACGCACTACCGCGCCCCGTTGGATTTCTCCTCCGGTCGCCTCGAGGAAGCGCAGGGAGCGTTGACACGCCTCTACGAGGCGCTCGCACGTGCCGACGAAGCGGCTGGAGCTCCGACGGCGTCCCCCCCGGTCGACGGGGCGCTGGCCGCCGATCCGTCCCCCTTTCTCGAGGCCTTCTGCGAAGCGATGGACGACGACCTCAATGCGGCCAAGGCGACCGGCCTGGTGTTCGACCGCATCCGCGACCTCAACCGCGCCCTCGACGCCGGAGCGCGCGCGGAGGCATTCGCCATCCGCCGGGAGCTGGCCCGGGCGGGAACCGCCCTCGGTCTGCTCGTCTCCGACCCGGTGGCTCTGCTGGACGATCTGCGAACGCGCGGCCGTGCTCGAGCAGGCCTGGACGACGGTCACATCGAGGCGGCCATCGTGGCGCGCCGCGAGGCGCGCGCGCGGCGCGATTTCGCCGAGGCCGACGCCATCCGCCTGCGGCTCCGGGAACAGGGTATCGTCCTGGAGGACCGACCGGACGGATCCACGATCTGGAAGCCGGCCTGACGCCGGGCGCTCATGCGGATGCCGGCAGCACGGCGGTGAAGGTGCCCGTCACCGCGGCCTCGCCCCCCTGGTTGGTTGCCGTCACCAGGCCGTCAATCCGAGTCTGGGCGCCCTTTTCGTAGCGTCGAGTGATCCTCCGCCGCACGTGCTGGTGTCGCCCGGCCAGACGCGCGTGGCGAAGCGTACCCGGTACGGCCGCAGGTTCTCCACCCCAACGAAGTCCGTGATGCGTTTCGCCACGAAGCCGGCGGTCAGCAGTGGGCCATGGTCATCAGGAAGGTCGGCAGCGCACGTGCCTCGTCGCCCGACTACAGATCGATGTGACGCGCCACCAGCTCACGATTCCAGGTGGCGTCTCCGAACGACACTTCGGAGCTCTTCGCGCGCTTGAAGTAGAGGTGCATGTCGTGTTCCCAGGTGAATCCGATCCCACCGTGTATCTGGATGCCTTCGCCGGACACGTGGCGATAGGCATCGGAGCAGTAGGCCTTCGCCATCGCCGCCGCCAGCGGCGCCTCCGCCACGTCGTTCGCCACTGCCCAGGACGCGTAGTACGTGACCGACTTCGAGCTCTCCACTTCGACCAGCATGTTGGCGCACTTGTGCTGAATCGCCTGAAAGCTGCCGATCGGCTTGCCGAACTGCTCGCGGACCTTGGCATACTCGACGCTCATCTCGAGCACCCGCTGGGCGCCGCCGCACATCTCGGCACAGAGCCCGACTTTGCCGCGGTCGACGATCCGATCGAGCAGCGCCCAGCCCTGTCCGGGCGTCCCCAACACCCGATCCGCCGGCACGCGAACATCGGCCAAGACCACCTCGGCGAGCCGCCGCGTCTGGTCCATGGTCTTGAGCTGCGTGATGCCGACCCCCGGCGCGCGGGCGTCGACCAGCAGCAGCGTCACGCCGTCGGTCCCGGTCGAGCCCGGCGCGCGCCCCGCCACGATGATGTGGTCGGCGGTGTGCGCGTCCGGCACGAACAGCTTGGTGCCGCTCGCCACGAAGCCACCCCCATCAGACTGCACCGTTGCCTGAACGCCGTCGGCATCCCAGCGACCCGAGGGCTCGAGCTGCGCCAAGGTCACCTTCAAGTGACCCGTCGCCAGCTTCGGCAGCAGCTCCTGCTTGAGGGCATCACTCCCGCCCTCCAGCAGGCCAACCCCGCCGAGCACGACCGTGGAGAAGAATGGCCCCGGCAGCACGCACCGCCCCATCTCTTCGAGCACGACGATCAGATCGACGAAGTCGAGCCCCGCACCACCGTACTGCTCGGGCAGGATCAGCCCCATCCAGCCGAGGTCGGCCATCTTCTTCCAGAGATCGCCGGTGAAGCCGACCTCGTCCTCCATCATCTTGCGGACGTAGGTCATCGGCGCCTCCTTCGCGAGGAAGTCGCGCGCGGAGCTCCGCAGCATCTCCTGCTCTTCGCTGAACCCGAAATCCATGGCGGGGAATCCTCCCTCTCGACCGGCACCTTGCGTCAGGCGGGCCGGGCCTTCCAGAAGTAGTTGTGAAACCCGCCGCTGTCGTGCAGCCGGCGGAAAGTGAGCTCGACCGGGATGCCGATGGCGACCTGGTCTGGGTCGCAGTCGGTGAGCTGCAGGTAGAGGCGACCACCGCCCTCCAGATCGACCACCGCGTGCGTCGTGGGCGGATCGAGACTCTCGAACAGGTGGTCATGCGTAAACGTGAACAACGTGCCACGGCGACCCAATGCGACGTCGTCCAAGCCATCGCCACAACCGCACTCGATACACACGCGATGGCGCGGGAACTGGACGACGCCGCAGCGCGGGCACTTGCCGCCGTGCAGCGGGAGCAGGAGCTTTCGATCGCGGAAGGCGATCACCGGAGACGCGACGTCCGGCGTGCCCGACTCCCGCCGCACGAGCTGGCGAAACCGCGCGTAGCGGCCATAGGAGGCCAGCGTGCGCTTTACCTCGACCTGCCGGGCCACACCCACGGCCGCAGAGATGCCCGCGCCGGTCGCGCGCAGCAGGATGGCGTCCGCGCCGTCGCCGTAGCCGCAGAGCAGAAGAAACTGCCCGCCCTCCGCGCGCTCGAGGGCCGCCGCCAGCATCAGCAACGGCTGCACCGCGCCCGTGTCGCCGACCGTGAGCCAGAAACCGTCCTGCAGCTGCCGCTTCGGGTCGAACCCCAGCGCCTTCATGACGCCGATCGGCGCACGCGGGTTCGGGGTGGGCAGCACCACGGTGCCCACCTCACCCGGCGCCACCCCTGCTTTCTCCAGCACCGCCTTCGCGGCCTGTGCCAGCAGCGGCTGATAGCCGACCTTGACTTCGAAACCACCCGGGACGCTCCGCGCGAAGGTCTGCTCGCGAGTGCGCCAGGTCCCCAGCAGTTCCTCCGCCACGCTGTGGGTCGCGACGATCTCGGCCATGCCCGGCTCGGCGGTCACCAGCAGCGCGGCGCCTGCATCGCCCATGCTTTGCTCCGCCGCCGACTCGGGCTCTCCGAGGCGACACTCCCCGGCCGCCACCAGCACCCGGGCCGCCCCGCCCCCAGTCACCTGGTCCACCGCCGCGAGCAAGGCCGAGGTGCCGGCCCTGAGCGAGCCGCCGACGTCGAGCGTGCGGGCCGTCGCCGGCAGGTCGAGTACCGCGGCGACCGTCGCCGCCGCCTGCTTCTCCGCATAGGGCGCGCTGGTAGATGCGAAGACGACGGCGTCCGGGCGCCCAACCTCGGCCGGCAATGCGAGAGCCGCACCGACGGCCATGGTGAGTGCGTCCTCGTCGTGGTTGGCGACCGAGCGCTCGCCGGGCGCCGGCGTGCCCCCCCACTCTCGGGCGATCAGCTCCCGGGGCAACCGGTACCGCGGAACGTAGGCGGACGCCGCCAGAATGCCTGCCATGGTCGGGGCGATCGACTAGCAGAGGTGATCGGCCGCAGTCCAGGCGCGGCCCCCTGCCGTGGGGGAGACAGCGCGGGGTCCGGGAAGGCGTCGCTTCCGGACCCCGCGCAGGTCGATCAGCGCCCCGCCGCGACCAGCGCGGCGACGGTGAACCAATCGTCGGTGATGCCCGCCTTCTCGCCCTGGTGGAAATACCACCCCTGCTCGCCCGGGAACCGGGGGCTCGGCAGCGAGGCTTTGGTGGCGTGCTCGAGCTGCATGTCCACCATCACGATGGCGGGCACGAACGGCATCTCGTCGTCGTAGACGATGGCGTTGTTGCCCGGCACAGACTTCCTGAAGGAGACGTCGTTGATCCAGATCTTCCAGAGTTCTCCCGATCGATCGTAAATGTCCGAGAAGGGGATGCCCCAGTACTCCTTGTCGATGAAGAGCACGCGTTTGGAATAGGCATACTGCGGAAGCTTCGAGGTGCCCTCGATCACATACACCTTCCGCTTTTCCCAGAGATCGTCGTAGGCCCAGTCGACCTTCTCGTTCCACTTCACCGGGAAGTGCTGCGAATGCACCGTGCCGATGACCTCGCGCTCGCCCAGGAACTTCCAATCCATCCAGGCGATGTGGCCGGCATACCCGTAGTAGCTGTCGACGTCCGTATCCTGTCCGAACAACGCGTCCGAGCGCTGCGCGGTCGACAGCCGGCGCACACGGCGTAGCGACGGCAGGTACAACCAGGAGTCGTCCTGCTTCGACGAGTCGGTGTAGCGGTTGCCCAGCGCGCCGACGCCCTTCAGGTCGAACGGCTCGAGGATGGGGTAGAGCCCCTGCTGAACGCGGTAGCCGTTGGGGTTCGGCTTGTCGGGCTTCGGGTCGACGTAGAGCCGTCCCGTCCAGAACAGCCGGCGGAGGTGATCGAGGAGGAAGTGCCGCTCCACCGACATGGGTCCGTCCTGCGGAATCGACCCCGTATCGGCATCGAAGTTGCGCAGGTCGGTATCGTCCAGGCCATTGGCGAACCCGTACTCGTAATTCCACATGATCTTGAGGGCGAACTGCGGGTCCTTCGGATCGATGTTGGGGAACGGCTGCCCCGCGACGTAGTTCTGCACCGTGAGGCCGTCGGCGGAGAGCTTCACCTGCGGCGCGTACTTCTCCGTGGCCTCCTTGTAGGCCTGCGGCCACTCGACGCGCTTGGTCTCGGAGATGGTCATCGGAAAGCCGCGCTTGATGCACCACTCCAGGCCGGGTGAGATCAGATCCTTCACCTTGTCGATGTTGCCGGCGTTGATCTTGTCGCCCGGCACGACGTCGGCTCGGGCAACGCCTACGCCCGTGAGACTCGCCGCCAGCGCGAGTGCCCATGCTGCTGTCTTTTTCCGCATGCGAATTCTCCTGTCGAAAGCATCGACCGCGGTGGCGCGAGTCCGGGATGGACGCCGTCGATCCGCGCAGGGCACGCCAGACGCGCCCGGTACAGGGGTCTATACCCGCGGCGACTTCAAAAGCAACGGTTTCGCGGCACCAACACGCCCGTCCGGCGCCGCCGCGGGGACGCTGCCACGAGGCAGCGCGTTATAGATCATGTCCTCGTAATCCCGCACCCGGCGCCCGATGAGCACGACCGCCCCGTCCGCCTCGCGCCTCGCATAGAGCGCCGTGCCCGTGGGGTTCGGCGTGCCCAGGGTGACGACGACGGGCTCGCCGCGGCGCGCTAGGCGCACTTCCACCCGGTCGCCCTGCTCGCCGAGGCCGAAGCCGGTGAGATCGCGCGTCGGGGTGACGATGGGCTCGATCTCCTCCGCCGTGAGCAAGGCCTGCAGGAATCCCGTCACCAGATCGCGGGGCACCGCCGCCCCCGCAGGCTCGACGACCACCCAGTCCTCTCCCTGTCGGCGGAACCGGACTTGGCGTCCGCCGCGCCGCAGTCCGACCTCGGCCACGTCCGCGGCCGCGACCTGCAAGAACCGGGGGCGCGCCGTCCGCTCGGCGTCCGTCGGCACCGCCGTCCCCCGCTCGCGGGCATATAGCCCCGCGAGCACAGCGAGCACCGCATAGAGAACGCCCACCTGACGCCAGCGCATCGCGTCAACGCCCCACACGCCGCCGGACCGCCAGGGCGACCCCGATCGCGGCGAACACCGCTGGCAGGCCCACTGCGAGCCCCCAGAACATTCGATTCCCTTGCTCCGCGTTCAGGAAGAACTGGTTCCTGCCGAACTCCTGGCGCCGGCCGCGCTCCCCGACCGCCACCGGGTCGAAGGCAAGCCAGCTGACCGAATTCACGAAGAGGTCCTTGTTGCCGAGATACTCGATGAAGAAGTTGTTGGCGAACTCCGCGTTGCCGTACGCCACCAGGCGGCCCGGACGGCCGTCCGCGCTCCCCGCCGCCGCTGGTCGGAAGGTCACTTCCGCCCCGACGACGATCGGCCCGCGCCGATCCCGGGCCGAGTCGAATCCCGCGATCCCCTCCCGCACCACGCTGGCGTCGGCGGTCGCCCAGCTCTCTGGACCCGTCGAGAGCAGGCTCGTGAACGCGGTGCCGGGTATCTCCTCGGCGAGGGGCTCGACGGGTCTCGTCAGCGAGAACAACGGCGGGGCCTCCAGTGGCCCCAGGATGGCATGGCTCCGCCGGTCGTAGCCGAGTTGCATGGTCAGGTACTCGCCGCCGTAGAGGCGCGCCGCCGGGTCCACCACGACCTCGTCGGGGAGCGCCACTCGGTACTGCCCAAGGAAGTTCGCCAGCGCCGGTGCTCGTTGGGGATCGAGCAACACCATCACGTTGCCGGGGCGCTGGAGATAGCGATCGAGGGCGGCCAGTTCCTCGGGCAGGAAATCCTTCTGCGGCCCGACGATCAGCACGACCGCTGTCCCCACCGGCACCTCGTCCCCGAGCAGGGAGACCGGGATCACTTCGTAGTATTCCTGTTCGAGGAACGTACGCGCCGTCGCGAAGCCGCGACTGCGCTCGGTGCTCATCGGGTCGCCCTCGCCGTGCCCCATGACCCACGCTACGCTCTTGCGCTGCTGCCGCGTCACCTGCAGCACCGCGGCCACCAGTATCTCTTCTCGAGGATTCGAGAATACGCGACGCCGCCCCGCGCTCTCCACGACGATCGCACCGTATGAATCGACGTCGTACTCGCGCGCCAGCGCCGGGTTCCGGTTCACGTCGACGACGTCCACCCGCACCCGTGGCGCGATCGCCCGCACTTGCCGCAGAAGATCTCCGATACGGGGATTGCGCGGGTCCTGCGAGCGGAGGAACGCCAGCAGGCGCACGTCGCGGTCGACGCTCGCCAGCACCCGCCGCGCATGGTCCGACAGTGTGTAGCGCCGCTCGGGGGTGAGATCCAGCCGCCACGATCGCCCGTCCAGCAGCGCCTGCCCGAGCAGGAATATCCCGGCCAGCGCCGGAACCGCGAGCGCCACCCGAAGCAGCTGCCCCCGGCGGGTCAGCGCCCGCCGCGCCACTGCCGCGCCTCCAGGACACGCAACGTCCCCCAGACGAAGCATCCTGCGAGGAAGACGAAGTAGAAGACGTCGCGCAGGTCGATCACCCCGACCATGAAGGGCTGGAAGTGGTTGAACATGGACAGCCCGCGCCACAGCGTCATGGTGTCGGTGGGGTTGGTCGCTTCGTTCCACGACAACAGCCACAGCAGCAGCAGCGGCATCGCCGTCAGGAAGCCGGCGAGGACCTGGCTGTCCGTCAATGCGGAGACGAACAGGCCGTACGACGCACAGAGTAGCGCCAGCAGCAGCAGACCGACGTACCCCGCAACCAGCGGCTGCCAGGGAAATTCCTGCAGGCGGTACAACCACAGCGGATAGGCAACCGTGCAAGCGAGAAGCGCGGCGATCACCATCAGACAGGCGCCGAGCTTGGCCGCCACGACGACCCCGTCGCGCACCGGGTAGGTAAGCAGCAGCTCCAGGGTTCCCAGCCGGCGCTCCTCCGCCAACAGCCGCATGGTCAACAACGGGATGGCGAGCATCAGAACCAGGCGCACGTCCATGAACACCAGCTGCCACAGGTTCTCCATGATGTTGGCGCCGAACCCGAAGGTGACGAAGTAGATCAGGTCGGAGTGGAAGTAGTACCCGGCATAGGCGAGGAACACCGCCGCGACGAGGTAGACCAGCGGCGATCCGAAGTAGATGCGCAGCTCCTTGCGGAGCAGAGCCAGGAATGGTCGCATCGTCCCGTCACCGCACGGCGCGGACGAAGAGGTCTTCCAGCGTTGGTGATTCGGCGCGCAGTTCGACCAATGTCCATCCCCGTTCCAGCACCGCCCCGCCGACGGCACGCTGGACAGGCACGGGGCTGCGTGTCCGGAGTACGATCCGAACTCCCCCCTGCCCGTCCGGCTCGATTGCCGCACTGTGGACGCCAGGAAGCTCCGCGAGTGCGGAAACCGCCTCGTCGGCCGGCCCCTCGATCCGCACGATGACCCGCCCCGTTCCGGCGGCCCGCGCCGCCAACCCGGCCGCCGTGTCCTCGGCCACCAGCCGCCCCCGCGAGAGGATGACCACCCGGCTGCACAACGCCGCGGCCTCGCTCAGGATGTGGGTCGAGAGCAGCACGGTTCGATGCTCGAGACTGCGGAGCAGATCGCGCATCTCGACCACCTGCACGGGATCGAGCCCCACCGTCGGCTCATCGAGGACCAAGACCGCCGGGTCGCCCAGCAGCGCCTGCGCCATGCCCACGCGCTGGCGATAGCCCTTCGACAGTGTGCCAGACGGCTGATCGGCGACGCCCCGCAGCGCGCAGCGGTCGAGCGCCTCCTCGGCCGCGGTCCGGCCCGTCGACCCGTCGAGCCCCTTCATCCCCGCGACGAACCGCAGGTAGCGCCTCGGGGTCAGCTCCGGATAGAGACTCACCTGTTCGGGCAGGTACCCGACCTCGCGCCGCGCCGCCACCGACCGCTGATCGACGTCGATCCCGCCCACGCGCACCCGTCCTGCAGTGGGCGGGAAGTATCCGATCAGGCACCGCAGGAGCGTGCTCTTGCCCGAACCGTTGGGCCCCAGCAAGGCCGCCACCTCGCCCCGGCCCACGGTGAACGACACGTCGTCGACCGCCCGGACCGGACCGTAGTGCTTGCTGAGATGCTCGACCTGGATCAGACGCGCTGTTGCTGCTCGGCTTGCCGCCGCTTCCGTTTGCGGGCGTGCATGATCTCGTCGGTGACGATCACGAGACCACTGAACAGAACGATGATGACCACCGACTGCCACAGCCCGATCTGTTCCAGATAGTGCATCATGACCGTCGTCTCCTAGCTCGCCGCCACGGCGGCGCTCCGCTCCATTCCGGTCGTCGGCCGGCGCAGGCCCTTGCCGGCTTCGCGCAGAATGAACTTGGGCCGGATGTACGAGATCAGCGCTGGCAACAGCGTCACGGCCGCCACGAAGCTCACCAGCATCCAGATCGCGAGCAAGCCGCCCATCACGGCGTTGAAGCGGATGTTCGACAGCGTCCAGAGCAGGGTGCCCGCCACCATACACACCGCCGTGAAGCTGACGGCCTTGCCCGACGTCCGGAGGGCGATGGCGATCGACTCGTCGAGATCCGAGTTGATGCGTATCTCCTCGATCACCCGGCTGAGAATGTAGAGCCCGTAGTCGATCCCGAAGCCGACCCCCACGGTCACCAGCGGGAGCGTATTGATATTGATGCCGATCCCCATCGTCGCCATCAGGCCATTGATCACGATGTTCGAAATGAAGAGTGGCGCGAGCAGCAGGACACCCGCCACGGGCGACCGATACGTAAAGAGGACGATCAGGAACATCGTACCGAAGCCCAGCACGTTCATCAGCAGGTCGTTGCGCACGAGTTCGTCGTTCGCCGCCGCCAGCACGCCGATCAGACCGCCGGCAAGCCTGAACGTGGCCTTCTCCATCGGATTTTCGGCGATGAAGTCCTTGCAGCGCTGGATGATGCGGGCGACGTTATCGCCTTTGTGGTTGCGCGCGAAGAACGTGACGTGCGCCGTCGTGTAGTCCGGCGTCACGTACTTCGCCGTCTCGGTCGGTGGAGAGTTGGCGAAGAAGATGAAGAAGGTTTGCCCAACGTCACGCACCGTGTTCGGAATGACGCCCCACTTCGGCTCGAGCTCGTGGAACACCATGTTCACCGTGCGCAGGATGTCGGTCAGGGAGAAGCTGTAGCCGATGTCCTTGTCACGCTCGAGATGGCGTTGAAACTTCTCCATCGTCTTCAGGACTTGGGGGTCCTTCATGGCGTCCCGGTCGTGCCCCTCTGCCACCACGATGAGCGGCTCGACGCCGCCGAACTTGTCCTGAATGCGCGCGTGCGAGACGTTGTACGGCGAGTCTTCGAAGACCAGCGGCGACGCCGATGTCGGATCGCCGACGATCAACCCGCGCATCTGGAACGCACCAATCGACGTCAAGACGAGCCAGAACACCATGGTGGCGATCTTGCCCGCGGGCGACAGGACCCGGGCCGTGCACCAGTCGATCAGGTTTCGGTACCAGCCCCCCTCGCGTGCCAGGACGGCCTCTTTGTCGGGTGCGCGCAGGTAGTAGTACACGATCGGGTTCAGCAGCATCTCCGACACCGTGATCGCCAGAATCCACCACGACGCCACGATCGCCAGCTTCCGCAACATCACGATCGGCACGAGCATCACCACGAGGACACCGAACGCGTCGGTCAGAATGCCCGAGAAGGTCGGAACGAACAGCTCGGCGAACGATGCCACGATGGCCTTTCGTTGATCCCAGCCGTGCCGTTCGTACTCTTCGTAGTACCGGTCGTGCATCTGGATGGCGTGACTCACCGCCCGCGCGGTGATGAGGAACGGCATCACGAGAATGAGCGGGTCGAGCGCGAACCCGATCAGATGGATGAAGCCAAGGCCCCAGAACGCGGCGATGATGCCGGTGAGGCTCGGGCGAAGCGCGCCGCGCCAGTCGTGGAAGTACATCCACCGGAGTATCCACTCGAAGCACCAGGTGAGCGTGAAGATCCAGAAGACATCGCCGGCGTAGTTGTAGACCCAACCGTACAGTCGCGGCTCGCCGGCCACGTAGATGTCGATGTCGGGCTCCGGCACGGTGACCGTGACCGTCTCCTCGGCGTCGCCCCGCTTCACGGTCATCGCCACCTGGCTGCCGCGATCCTTCCCGGCGACGATGGCGGCGACACTGCGGCGGTCCTCGGTGGGCGCTCCGTCCACTGCCGTGATGACGTCGCCCGCCTTGAGCCCCGCCTCGGCGGCCGGCGTGTCGCGGTACACGGCTTCGATCACCGCAGGCGACGGCTGATCGGGTTTGAGCGGATCCTTGCCCTTGATGAGCGCGCCGAACCACCCCTTCGCGAACGGCGCGATGACTCGCTCGTTGAACTCGGTGAACGTGCGCCGATGATCGAGACGGCCCTCGATGAAGTTGGCCCGGACGAGCGCCGCCTTGTCGTCGAGCGACACCAGAATGCCGTAGATGCTCTCCGTGTTGTGCACGATGCGGCGGATTGCAGCGGCATCTTCGGGCGTCTTCGGCAGGCCGATCATCACGGGTTCGGCGCGGAGGAACCCACCGGACTGCGCCCGGAGGTACCGCGTGGTGCGGTGCCCGATCGAGTCGATCTGGTTGTGGTTCACGCCGTAGACCTGATCGACCGCTTCCGTGATCTTGTAGATGCGGGCGAGCGTCGGGACGTTGAAGATGTTGCCGTCCTTCACCTCGACCATGAGCTGTACGTTGTTGGCGCCGCCGAAGGTGCCGGCGTACTTGTTGTGGATCTGGATGAATGGGTGCGTCTGCGGCAGCAGGTCGCCGAAGCTCGTCTCGAGCTTCAGCTGGAAGCTCCAGTAGGCGAAGAGTCCCGTGAGCGCCAGGACGACCGCCATGATCGGGTGGCGGTAGTCGATCAGCTTCTCACCCAGCCAGTAGAGGGCCCGCTTGTCCTGTTCGTTGGTCGTTCCCGCGCTCATTTCGTGTCCCTCGGAGGATCAGCCCTGGACTGGCAGCCAACTCTTGCCGCCGTCCTCGGTGTAGTAGATGAGGCCGTATCCCCCGACCATCCATCCGTACTGTGGATCGGAGAAGCTCACGGCGCGGAGCCACGTGAGGACGTCCTGCCCGATGTCCGCGCGCCGCCAGACGTCCGAGCCGGGTTCGGTCTTGACGACCTGCCCGGCGGCCCCAACCGCCCAGCCGGCGCCGTCGGCGAACTCCACCACGTCGTAAAGCGGATCCTGCAGCTTGAGTTCCCCGCCGTCCACCTCGTCGTAGGCCCACTTGTCGCCGCCGTCGCGGGTGCGCGCGATGTGGGCCTCGAGCCCCGATGCGACCGCGTGCTGGCCGTCGCGGGCGTCGAGCCCGAAGAGCGTGGGCAGGTCGAGCAGGTCGAAGAATTCCGTTCCCTCGAGCAGCGTCTCCGTCTGCTCCTTCCAGGACTCGCCACCGTCGCGCGTGCGCAGGACCTTGCCGAACTCTCCGACGATCCAGCCGTTCTGCGCATCGACGAACTTGACGTCGTAGAAGATGGGGTCCGCAGCGGCGAGACTCTGTCCGCCGGAGAGATCGGACTCCATCTGCACCTTGCGCGAGGTCCACGTCTGGCCACCGTCCGACGACGATGCCAGCACGGAGCGATCCCCGACCGCCCAGACGTGGTCGGCATCGGTCGCATCGACGTTGAAGAGGTAGGCACGCTTGATCGTACCGTCGGTCTCCTCGAACGTGGCGTTCGACTCCTGCTTCGTCCACGTCTTGCCCCCGTCGCGGGTGGCGAGCGCGATCCCATCCTGGCCGACGATCCAGCCCGTGTTCTCGTCGACGAACCGTACGCCGTAGAGCGCGCTGTCCGTGCCGCTCGGCACCACCGCCCAGTTGCGGCCGCGGTCGCGGGTCTCGACGATCTTCCCCCCGTAGCCGACCACGATCGCCCGATCCTTGTTGATGGCCTGGACGTCGTAGAAGCGATCGGTCTGGTAGATCGTTCGTTCCACCAGCGGGGTCATCTCGATCTCACGGTGGCACCCCCAGGCGAGGGCCACCAAGACGATCCCGATCGGGATCGGGCTCCGGCGCATGCTGTGTTCCTTCCCCGGGCCGTGGCTACGACGACCCGCGTGCGCGACGTAACAAAGCGGCTCTCAAAGTGTCAATGGCTCGGGGGGGCGCCCGCGCCACCCGCCTCTTGCCGGGCAGGCGCCCCAGACCGCTTGGGGAACCATTTCGCCTGGTCCTGCGGCTCGACCAGCGTCTGGCCGTCGACCCTCCAGGCGCCATCCTCGCGCACCAGCGTGTATAGTTCGTGCTCGGTCAGCCCGAGCGTGTTGATAAACCGATCCTGGGACTCCAGGACATTCGGCACGAGCGCCTTGTCGCCCTCCACGGTGGCCGGATAGACCGTGAAGTCGAATATCTTAACGTCGGCGACGCCCATCATGGCCTGCGCTTCCTTCACGTAGAGCTCCTTGCTCTTGCCCTGGCGCATGCCGCGCGAGGCCACGTCATAGGCGTCCCCGAACTGCGAGGTCTTCAGCGCTTGCAGATACGTCCGCAGGACTTCCTCTGGGCTGTCTGCGTCCGCAGCCCACCCGGGGCCCCACGCGAGGGAGAGCACGGTGAACACCACGAACAGCCCCCAGCGCATCCTCCGTGCGTAGCACAGCCCCAGCGCGCTCCGAAACCCTCGCCACCGCCCGATCCGCCGATGACGCGACGCGGTAAGGCCATCGCGGCGCGTCACTTCTGTGCCGCAAGCGTCAAATTCTCGACGCAGCGATAAGATCTTCGAAGAGCACTTCTCCCCTAGGCCCTTGAATTCCCAGATGGCGGCCGAACATGCGCCAGATACGACACACGGCATGCAGCTTGCGTCAGGTATGGCACACTCGCCGAGAGCCAGCGGGCCCGGCGGGGACATTCTGACCGAGAGACGAGGACAACAGCATGCTGGCGCACGCGACCCATCACGGCCCTGCGGGCACCTTCACACCGCATCAGTCCCGAGGCGCCGTCACCCGCCTCACGCCGCGCCCGAACAGTCTCCTGGTCGCCCCTCCGCTCTTCGAGGGCATGGTCGGTCGATCACAGCAGATGGCCGATCTGTTCGCGTTCGTCGAGCGCCTCGCCCCTTACCCAACGACCGCTCTCATCTCTGGCGAGAGCGGCACGGGCAAGGAGCTGGTCGCTCGCGCCATCCACCGGCTTTCGCCACGGCATGATCGCCCGCTGATCGTCTGCAACTGCACCACGCTCACGCCGACCCTGGTCGAGACGGAACTGTTCGGTCACGTCCGCGGGTCCTTCACCGGCGCCGATCGCGACCGCAAGGGCCTGTTCGAGGCCGCACACGGCGGCACCATCTTCCTCGACGAGATCGGCGACCTGCCCGGTCCGGCTCAGGCGAAGCTCCTCCGCGTGCTCGAGGAGCGCGAGATCCGCCGGGTGGGCGCCGTGGAGCCCATCGCCGTCGACGTCCGCGTCGTCGCGGCCACCAATCGCGACCTCGCGGCGATGGTAGCCAACGGCCAGTTCCGCGACGACCTGTACTACCGCCTCAACGTCGGCACCGTGCACCTGCCGCCACTTCGCCAGCGCCTCCACGATCTCGAACCGCTCGTCCGGCACTTTGTCATCCGCTGCAACCAGCGGCTCGGCCGGAGCGTCACCGGGGTTTCCTCGCAGGTCCTCGGCCTGCTGACCCGCCACACCTGGCCCGGCAACGTGCGCGAACTGGCCAACGTGATCGAGCGTGCGATGGTCGCGGCCACGGGCAACCTGATCCTCCCGGAGCACTTGCCCCCGCAACTCCGCCAGCCCTGCCTCGAGACCGCCGCCGAGGCAACGGCCCCGCTCACCCTCGAAGCCGCCGAACGCGATCAGATCGTGCGAGCCCTGGCCGCTTCGGGCGGCACGCGCATCGAGGCCGCTCGACTGCTCGGCCTGTCGCGCCGGACCCTCTACCGCAAGCTGGAGCGCCACGGCCTGATGTGACGGCGCTCTTCGCGCAATCGCGTCGGACCAGGCCCTGCCTTACACGGCCAGGATGTTGATCGTGCAGGCGGAGCCGAGGCCGATCACGTGGGCCAGCCCAACCTTGGCGCCTTGGACCTGTCTCGCACCGGCCGTGCCGCGAAGGTGCTGCGTCACCTCGTAGATGTTGGCCACCCCCGTGGCTCCCAGCGGGTGTCCCTTCGACAGCAGCCCCCCCGACACGTTCACCGGAATGCGCCCGCCCCACTCGACGGCGCCCTCGTCGATCAGGCGACCGGCGTCGCCATTGCCGCACAGCCCGAGATTCTCGTAGTGGAGCAACTCCGCCGTGGCGAAGCAGTCGTGTAGCTCGACGAGATCGAGGTCGGCCGGGCCAATGCCGGCCTTCTCGTAGGCCGTGCGCGCGGCATTCCGCGTGAGCGTGCTCACGTCGGGGAAGGTGAGGTCACGCTCGGTCCACGGATCGGAGGTGAGAACCGTTGCCAGCACCTTGACCCGGGCGCCCAGCTGCCGCGCCTTCTCCGCCGACACCACCACCGCCGCCGCTGCGCCATCGCCGGTCGGGCAGCACATGTAGAGCGTATTCGGATACGCCACCACGCGGGCCGAGAGCACCTGCTCGAGTGGCGTCTCCATCTGATATTGCGACAGCGGATTACGCGTCGAGTGCTTGTGGTTCTTGACCGCCACCTTGGCGAACTGCGCCTGCGTCGTGCCGTACTTGCGCATGTGCTCCATGCCGGCCTGACCGAAGACGGCTGGCATGAGCCCGCTCCCGATCACGCCTTCCGTGCGCACCCCGGAGCCGCTCCCGCCACCGAGCAGTCCCATCTTGCCCATCTGCTCGACGCCGACGGCGAGCGCGACGTCGCTCTCGCCCGAAGCGACCGACTGTACCGCGGTGCGGAACGCCGTCGACCCGGTTGCACAGGCGTTGGCCACGTTCACCACCGGGATGCCCGTCTGCCCGATCTCCTGCAAAACGCGCTGCCCCACCATGGCATTCGCCTGCAACAGGCAGCCTGCCGCGAGCATCTGGACGTCGCGGATGCCGAGCCCGGCGTCGTCGAGCGCGAGGAGCGCAGCCTCCCCTCCGAGTTCCGGGACGTCCTTGTCCGGATGCCGGCCGAACCGCAGCATGCCCACCCCGGCGACGAAGACCTCTCGGCTCATGATTCCCCCTGGGCCGCGTCCCGGACGGGACGGAAGTAGAACGCCACGACGTCGTTGCCCTGCTTGTCCTGCTGGCTCACACCGGTCGTCATCTCGACCGGCATCCCGAAGCGAATCGCCTCGGGCGAGGGCTCGACGTCGATCAGGTTGCACCGCACCGATACGCCTTCCGGCAGATCGACGATTCCGACGACGTAGGGCACTGGCACTCCCGGGAACGACTGGTGAACGATCGAGTAGACCCACACCGTCCCGCGGCGTGACAACGGCACCTCGACGAACGGACCCCGCCCCGCGCACTTGCTGCACGCAATGCGGTGGCCGAGATACGTCGCTCCACACGCGGGGCACCGTTGGCCCACCAGATGGGGCTCGCCCGACTCGGGCAGGCGCAGGAACGGCACGATGGGCCGGCGCTTCGGCGCCGCCGCGGCTTCGCTCATGGCCAGGGAGCTACAACGGCCCCGCCGTCGTGTCCAACCTCCGGCGGCACTCTCGGCCCTGGACTCGGACGCCTCCTCTCCCCTATGGCGGCGACATGACCGACCACTTCACTGATCGCGTCGCGGTGGTGACCGGCGGCGCCGACGGCATCGGCGCCGCCCTGGCCCGCGCATTCGCGGCACGCGGCGCCGCGATCGTGTTGGCCGACATCGACGAGGACTCCCTAGGACGCACCACTGCCTCCCTCCAGGCCACGGGGGCCCGGGTACTTGCCGTCCCAACCGACGTCGGGGACCTCGCACAGGTGCGCGGCCTGGCCGAGCGCGCCGTGGCGCACTTTGGCGCGGTCGACATCGTCTGCAACAACGCCGGCGTCGCTCTGTTCGGGCAGCTCGCCGACGCCACGCACGCCGATTGGGAGTTCGCCATGCGGGTGAACTTCTGGGGGGTGGTGCACGGCGTGGAGACCTTCCTGCCCCTCCTGCTGGCGCAGGGCCGCGGCGGGCACATCGTCAACACGGCCTCGATGGCCGGCCTCGTGGGCATGGAATGGCTCGGGGTGTACTGCGCGTCCAAGTTCGCCGTCGTCGGGCTCAGCGAGTCCTTGCACCGCGAGCTCGCTCCGCGCGGCATCGGCGTAAGCGTACTCTGTCCGATGATCGTGGACACCCGGATCAATCGGAATTCGCTGCGCCAGCGCCCCGCGGCGCTTCGCAATCCCGACCACCCCGCAGACCTGCCCGACCCCGCACCGGAGGTCGCCGGCGCGATGGTCGGCTCGGTGATCGGCGTAGGCGAAGTGGCCCGACGCGTGTTGCGTGCGATCGAGCGGCGCGACCTCTACGTGCTCACCCACGCCGAGCAGCGCCGCATTCTGTCGCGCCGCGCCGCGCGTCTCGATCGGATGTTCGATCCGTCTCGCTGGTGATGCGGCGGGCGGATGCACGCGCATCCGCCCGCCCCGGTCTCACTGACTGTTGCGAACCAGGAAGTCCACGAGCTTCGTGGGAATTGGGTTGTCCGCGTCGTCCTCGGCCGTGAGGACGTCGACGTGGGCGAAGCCCTCCGCCATGACCACCTCGTAGCCTCCCGCGACGCCGCCGAACGTCGGGAACGCCGGATTCGGGGTGGATGGGTCCACCACGCGCGAGTCGGTGCAGCCGGGCGCCGTGCAGGGGCCGATGCTGTTTGCGAAGCCCAGGAAGCTCGCCGGCACGGGTGCCAGGCCGTTGCTGCCCCCGAAGGCGATCACCGGGATGTCGATGTTCCCCGCCTGGGTCAGGTTCTCGATATCGCGCCGCCCCCGGCCGACCGACAGCGCGGTCGAGTCCAGCCCGACGGACTGGGAGCATTGGCTGTTGCTCGTGCACGAGGCGCCCACGTTGCCCACCGTGCACGTGCCCGCCGTGCAGACTCCGCTGACCGACGTCACACTCAGGCCGGAGCTCGGGTAGTACACATCCGTGAAGTTCGTCCCCCCCTGGTAGAACGTCTTCGCCAGACGATCGATACGGGTGACCTCCTTCTCCTGGCCCCAGACCCCGGCCGGGAGCGCGACCGGCGGCGCGCCGTTGTTGGGAACCACCGCGGGCGGCATCGGTCCCTCGGTGACGTCGAGCCAGGTGAGCAAGCCACCCACCACGGGCCCGGGTGCGCCCACCGAGGTGGCGACGAACGAGGCCAGGCTGGACACCACCCCATCGTCATCGACGAAGCTGCCCAGCCCGCCCAGCGCCGTGGATGCCGGGAGGGCAGCAAGGGTCGCCAAGTCGGGGACGACGGCGACCGCGTTGTTCCCCGGCGCCCCCTGATCGACCGTCACGATGTTCCGGGTGCCGTCGGGGTCGACGATCGACTGAATGGCCGTTACTTCGCCAGCCGACAGGATGCGGGGATTGAGCAAGCCCGCAACGACCGCGTAGGCCGTGGTGGGCGGCGTGCACTTCGGCGGCACCTGACCGACGCAGTCGGCTGCTTCCGTCGCGATCGTGCAAGCCGTGAGACCGTCGACACAGCGCGGCGCGTTGTCGCGCACGGCGCCGAACAAACCCCCGTCGAACTTGGCCTCGATGCGGTCGAGCGTGTCCGGCGTGAGCGGCGTGGCCCCCACCGAGCCGCCGCCACCCTCGAGGAGCACGAGGCCGCGCAGCTTCGCGTACCCGGGGTCGGCCGGCCCGACCCCGCTCAGGTTGAAGTCCGTGGCCGCGTAGCGAGCCGTGAAGCCGGTGCCCGCGGAGTGGCCGCCCAGGAAGACGTTCTGGTTGGCCGCTGTCGCGCGCGCGGCCGCCACCACGGCGTCGATGTCGCGGGAGAACGTCAGGCCCGTCCAATTGGCCATGAAGGGGACGTCACCCTGCGGATCGTAGAACACCGCGCGGCGGTTCGGTCCTGCGGCGAGCAGCGGGTGGAGCGGGAGCGACAGCTCGCCACCGTAGAGCCAATCGAGTGCGATCAGCGGATCGGCGAACTCCTCGGCGACGTCGAGGCCGACCATGTCCTCGAGCTGGTTGGAGCGGCGATCGATCGCCCACACTTCGAGCCGGAAGGACTGCGCCGCGGCGCGTGCGATCACGTTCTCGGCGAGCGGCGTGAACCCGCTCGCGCCACCCTCGAAACCGGGAATGAGGACGAGGATCGCGTCGGGCTGCGTCGCGGGGCCAGCCGGGGCATAGCGCGTGTAGCGCGCGTTGTTCAGGCTGAAGCCGCTCCCCCCGAACTGCGCCAACAGCTTCGCATTGGTCACCACGACGCCGGGGCTGCCAGGCGTCTCGGCCGGCTGCGCGCCGCTGGGCAGATTCAGCGTCTGCTGGACGACCTCGTTGCGGCAGGTGTTGGTGGCGTCGAAGCTGCAGGCGTCCGGCGCGAAGGGAGAGCCGAGGCAGACGTTGCGCACGACCTGTCCGTTCGACGAGTTCACGCACTTGGCCAGGCGCTGGGCCTTGGCTTTGGTCTTGCCGCTCGACGGCTTCGCCTCGCAGCACATGACGCGCTGGTCGCTCGCCGGGTAGCCGCAGGCCGCCTTGGTGTAGACCTTCGTGACTTCGCCCCTGCATTGCTTGCGCAGCGTGTATGCGTCGAGGAGGGGCGTCCCGTCGGTGGCATCCTTGATCACGGTCTTGGCGCACTTCACGAACTTGCCGCGCCTCTTGTCGGGCGTAGAGCCGTCGAAGTCCGCGCACGGGCAGTCTCGCGCGATGACGCCGCGGACCCCGGCGATCGCTTGGGCGTCGGCGAGAGCCGATGCCCCCTGCCGGCATTTGTCCGTCGCGGCACCGGCCGCCGTGGCGACGAGACACCCCAGGATCAGCAGAAGGCGAGCAGCATGCGTTCGCATGCCAGCAGACAACCCGGGTCCAGCCCTCCGAGTCAAGGGAAAGCCGCCACCGAGGCCGCGATGAGGGTCTGGGCCGCATAGTACGTGACCATCACGACGGCGTGCGCCGCGCCAAAGCGGTGGACGAACCGATCGAGCGCCAGGACACCGTCCGACACCATGAACACGAGCGCCCCCGCACGTGCCAGCTCCCCGCTTGGCCGCGGCGCGTCGGGGGCAAGCGACCGGCGGGCCGCCATCCATGCCATGGCCGCGATCACGCCGACGTAGAAGAGCACGGGTCCCCGCACGCGCCCCAGATGCGGCCATAGCGCAGCCAACAACACGGCGGCGGCGAGGCCGATCCCGCCCAGCCATGGGATCGCCATGCCGGCGCCGTCCGCTCCGCCCGCGAACGCGGCCAGGTAGCAACAGTGCCCGAGCAGGAAGCTGGCCAACCCTGCCGTGAATCGTTCGGGCCAGACGAGGCAGACGTCACCCACCGCCGAGCACACGAGGCCGGCCGCCACGAGGATCGCGTATGCCCGACCCACCGCCGGGTCCACCGTGGCGGCCACTCCGGCGAGGAGCAGGATGGGCAGCGCCTTCAGCGCGCCGGCGAGCGCCCGGTACCCAGCGTAGTGTGCGGCGAGATGGGCGGAGCCGACGACGACGACGGCGATGGCTACCCAGATCGGCACGACGCTCACCCGCAGACGAAATCGAGTTGGGCACCGCCGTGATCCGACGGCCAACAGATCGGAAGAGGCGCGGGTCCGCACGCCGGGGCGAACGGATTCGGCCGGTTGGCGAACGGCCCCGTCGTCGTCCCGTCGCCGTCCGCGTCACCGGCGGGTTCGATGCGGCAGCCCGCGCGTGGCGTCGCGAAAACGAAGTCGATCCGCTCGACCTGATGGTTGACGGGCGACTCGAGCTGCGCCAATGCGTCGTCGGCCCGCCCGGACGTACAACCGAGGCCGTTCGAGGGATCGCACTCCGCGTTGCCCGCGGCGAGGTGCGTATCGAGCCACCCGTTTTCGACGAACCGAGCATGGACGAAGCTACCCGGCGCTTCATTGAAGTCGCCGGCAACTACGGCGACGCCGGCGGGATCGCTGCGGGACTCGGCAAGAGCCGCGACCTGCACGCCTTGGCAGTCACGTCGCGTCGCAGCGCCGGCCGCGAGGCAGGCCGCGGGACAGCCAGCGGCGCACGGTTCCCGCGCCCCGTCGAGCCGCGCCGCCAGGTGCGTCGTGTAGACATCGACCGGTCCGCTCGGGTGGTCGAGCCGCGCATGGAGAACGCTACGAAATCCGCCATCGAGCGGGACCTCGTCGACCGCGACCGTCGGAACGCGAGTGAGGATCATCCCTTCGCCTTCTCCGGACAGGGCCGTGTACGCGCCGCCGCATGTCTCGGGCAGAGCGGCGCGGAGCCCGGCGTCCTGCCGCGTCCGCACCTCCTGCAACGTCACGACGTCGGGGCAGCCGGCCGCCTCGATCCAGTCGAGCAGGAGGGCCGCCCGCTCCGGCCAACGGCAGGCGTCCGTGCCCGGCGGACACGAGAGGCCGTGCAGAATGTTCAGGTTTACCAGGGTCAGGTCGACGTCGGGACAGGCGGCGGGTGGCGGCGCCCTGCGCGCCACGAAGCGGCCGGACCGATTCGCCGAAACCGCCCCCCCGAACGCCCCGCACCAGCGCTGCCGGCCCAGGCGGAGGACGACGCTGACCGGCAGGCGCGCGGGTACGCCCGCGCCGCAGGGCCATGCCGTGCCGCCGGCCTCGACAGCGATACGCCCAGGCCGCACGAGCACCCGTCGAATCCCCTGCGCGCGACCCGCCCGATCCCGATACCGCCATCCCCGATCGGCCCGACCCCGGCCGAGTCGCCGCCATCCCGCCGCGGGCAGCTCGACCGTCAGGGCACATTGCCCAGCCGCCGCCCCGGCATTCAGCGTCAGCACGGCGCCCGTGCGCGGGTCATCGAACGGCGGCGCGATCGCCGCGTCGACGAGCCGCACTACTGCGCTGCCGGCCGGAGCGCGCTTCTGGACACGGAGCCGCAGGGCGGCGCCCCGCACCGTCGTGTCTGTCGCGAGCGACGAGCTGGAAGCCGCAACGACACCTACGAGCGCCCACACGAATCCTACGCGCATGGCTGCCCGCCTTTCGTCCGACCCGCCCGCGAAGTCAAGAACGGCCGCCGGTGCAGCTGCACCGGCGGCCGCCCGCACAGGCTCCCCGGGCCGGACTCGAACCAGCGACCAATCGGTTAACAGCCGATCGCTCTACCGACTGAGCTACCGGGGAATACGCGAGCCAGCGTGATACCGAACCGCTCGCGGGGCGTCCAGTGCCGCCGGTCACATCTCCCGCCGGCCCTCGAGCGCCCGCCCAACAGTCATCGCGTCGGCATACTCGAGGTCCGCACCGACCGGCAGGCCATGGCCGATCCGCGTCACCTTGCACGCCGAGCGGCTTGAGCAGCTTCGCCAGATAGAGCGCCGTGGCCTCGCCCTCGGCGGTCGGGTTGGTGGCCAGAATCACCTCGCGCACGGGGGCATCGCGCAGCCGAACCAGCAATGGCTGGATCTTGAGATCGTCCGGCCCGATGCCGTCGAGCGGCGCCAACGTCCCGTGCAGCACATGGTAGCGACCCCGGAACCCATGCGCGCGTTCGATTGCCAGCAGATCGGCCGGCTCCTCGACGACGCAGATCTCCTCCGCCGCTGCGCCGGGGGTCTGCACACAGCGGACACGGGTCGCTCTCCGTGAGCGCGAAACACACAGCGCAGAGCCGGGTCTCATCCTTGAAAGCGACGAGGGCATCGGCCAGCGCGCGCGCGTAGTCGCGGTCGCTGCGGAGGATGTGGAACGCGAGCCGGCTGGCGGTCTTTTCGCCGATGCCGGGGAGGCGCGAGAGCTGCTCGATCAGCCGGCGCATCGAAGGCGTCTGCGCCATGCCCCGCTCACCCCAACCCGGGAATGGGCAGCCCGCCGGTGACCTTCTGCATTTCGGCCGCCACCAACGCCCGCACCGAGCGCAGGGCGTCGTTGACGGCGGCCACCACCAGGTCCTGGAGCATCTCGCGATCCGGCGACTCCAGCAGCGACGGGTCGATCGTCACGCGCAGGACCTCGAGGCGGCCATTCACCACCGCCGTGACCATCCCCCCGCCTGCCCGGCCCTCGGCCGTCCGCGCGGCGACCTCGTCCTGCACCGACGCGAGGCGCTCCTGCAGCTTCTTCGCCTGCTCGAGCAGCCCACCTACGTCGAAGGTGCTCATGCGTCCGCCCTCTCGCCGGGAGCGTCGCTCACGCACCCCGCGCACCTCGGCGCCGAAGATTTCGACGGCAGCCTGGACCAGCGGATCGGCCAAGCGTGTCCTGTTGGCGTTGCCGCGCCTGCGCCAACGGGGTGTCACCCGCCCGGTCCGCCGGCACGGGGCCGATCTCGAACCGGAGCGGCCCCCCGGCCACCTCGCTGGCTAGCGCCTCGAGCCGATCGAGCGTCTCGCGGGCCGCAAGCTCGCGGCGCAGCGCATCGCTGTCGAGACCGAGCCGCAGCACCCCGTTCGTCGACCTCGCCGAGCGGTCGGGCAGCCGCCAGCGTCATGTAGAGCGAGACGCGCTCACGGCGCACCCGCTCCAGCACCCGTTCCCACAGACCGGCAGGCGCCGGGACCGCCGCGGCTTCGCTCGGGTGTGCAGGGGCGGCGCGCCGTGGCGGCGGACGCGCCGGGGTCGCCGTCGCAGTCGCGGTCACCGAGCCGCTTCCCGGACCGCGTCACCGATACCCCCGCCAGCGCGTCGAGCCGGACGAGTATCTCGTCGACCGGAAGCAGCGGAGGCAACGTCGCGATCCGCAGCACCTGCATCTCGAGGACGAGCTGCGGCTCGATGGTCCGGATCGGCGACGCGAGCGTCTCGTCGGTCTCGAGCAGAAGGTCGAACATGCGCTGCAGTTCGTCGGCGGTGCGACGGCCGGCCTGCGCCGTGACCGCCGTCGCGCTCCGCCTCGGGCAAGCTCGGCGAGCAGGCCGGAGTCGCTCCGTGGCCGCCAGCACCGCGAGATGCCGGACGTGCTCGAGCAGGTCGCGGCAGAAGCGCTGCGGGTCGTACCCGTGTTCGTGGAGCGTCGCGAGCTGCCGCAGGCAGGTCGCGGCGTCGCCGCGCCAGCATGGCGTCGGCGACGGCCAGCACCAGGCCACGATCCGCCGCGCCGAGCAGCGCGCGCACGGCGGCGAGTCGGCCGCAGCCGTCTCCGGCAGCCAGGACCTGCTCCAGCAGCGACTGCGCATCGCGCAGGCTGCCCTCGGCCTCGCGCGCGATGAGAGCCAGCGCATCGTCGGCGAGCTTCGCCGCCTTCGCGATCCGACCGTCCGCTCGCAGGTCCGCCGTGAGGGCCGCGAGGCCGATCCGCCGCAGGTCGTAGCGCTGGCAGCGCGAGAGGATCGTGGGCAGCACCTTGTGCGGATCGGTGGTCGCGAGGATGAACTTGACGTGCGGCGGCGGCTCCTCGAGCGTCTTCAGGAGCGCGTTGAACGAGTGCGACGAGAGCATGTGCACCTCGTCGATGATGTAGATCTTGAAGCGGCTCTTGATGGGACGATGCGCGACCGTCTCCATCAGGTCGCGCATCTTGTCGACCTGCGTGTGCGAGGCGCCGTCGATCTCGAGCACGTCGAAGGCGTTGCCGTCGGCGATCTCCCGGCAGGTCGAGCACTCGGCGCAGGGCTCCGGCGCCGGGCCCGTGCTCGCAGTTGAGCGCCTTGGCGAGGATGCGGGCCGTGGTCGTCTTGCCGACGCCGCGCGGGCCCGCGAACAGGAAGGCGTGCGCGACCCGGTTGCCGGCGATGGCGGCCTGCAGCGTCCGCGTCACATGCTCCTGGCCGACGACGTCGGCGAAGCGCTGGGGCCGCAGCCGCCGTGCCAGAACCTGGTAGGTCATGCGGCACCCAGAGCCGGGCGCGCCGCCAGCGACGGGCCGTCCGGGCATCCGACGGTGATGGCTAGGGTGCCCTGCGGCACAGGGGGACATTCGGTACCGTTGCTTCCTTCCGGACCTGGCGGGGTTCGCGACGCCGTCTTGCGCAGGACCTAGCCACCACCGCCCGATGCCCCGACACCGTCCGGACCCTACCGGTGGCACACCACGGGCGCAAGCTGAGCGGAGAGGGAGGGATTCGAACCCTCGGTACCTGTGAAGGTACACACGCTCTCCAGGCGTGCCCCTTCGACCACTCGGGCACCTCTCCACACGCTCGCGCACCACTCATCCGCCCCACCACACGCTCGCCGGCACCTCGTACTGGCATCAGCGGAGAGGGAGGGATTCGAACCCTCGATGCCGCAAGGGCATACACGATTTCGAGTCGTGCCGTTTCAACCGGGCTCACGCACCTCTCCGGGCCCGCCTTGCCTAGCACACGCCCCGCTCCCAGTCGACGCGCGCGACTGTCGCTCCCGTCCGCGGGCGAGACGACGAAGCGCGACGCCCGCGCGTCGGGCGTCAGGCCGTAGAATCGCCGATCCAACGCGTCGAGGATATCCTGATCCGTTCGGGCCGCGTCGCAGGAGCCGACGCTGCCACCGAAGCCAGCTCCCATCAGTCGCGCGCCCAGCGCGCCGCCTCCCGACCGATGCCCACCAAGGCATCGGCCGCCGCCGTGCTCGTTCCGTAGTTCGTTGCTGCGCTGGCGTGCGAAGCGACCGAGCAGTTCCCTCCGAGCCTAGCGAGATCGCCCCGCGCGAGCGCTGCCTCTGCCGGCGCCACGCGACGCGCTTCGACAGGACGTGGCGTACCCGAGCACGCAGCACGAATCGGTCGGCGTCGGCAAGGGTGACACCGATCCGGGCACGAGTCGACGATCGGCGCCCGGTCGCAGGCCAAAGCGCCGGGTCAGGTCCGTCACGTGACAGGGCGCCACCGGGCAGGATACTCGTTCAGGGCGTCCAGAACGCCGACCGGGTCGGCCAGACGCGACCCAGACGTCGGGACCTCGAATCCGAGCCGTCGCCGAGGAGCGCACACGCCACCCGACATTCGATGCACCCGTTGGTTGTACCGCCCGCGCGCCGGGCCGGATTTCGCCGCTTCCTCGGTGGTGTGGGCGACGATGAAGAGCCACATCGTCGGGCATGCGGACCTGCCGGACGCGCAGTCGGAGGAAGTCGATCCGCAGCGCATGCCTACGGGGCCGCAGCAGGATCGCGGCCTGATCCATGCCGCCACTCAGCGTGCCGACGTCCTGTTCGCCGCGTGCCAGCAGCTCGGCCAAGCCGAGTGGGTCGACCGGTTGACCGCCGAGAGCCGCGTAGCGCCAGCGCACAGGCGACGACCAGCGCCGACGACGAGGACACCCCGGCGGCGACCGGAATGCGACCATCGACCGCCAGCGTCGCCCCACCTGCGGGATGGGAATCCGCCCAGCCGCCAGCGCGCCGACGGCCGCCTTCACGTAGTTCCCCCAATCGCCGGCCTCGAAAGGCGCCACGGGCCCTCCCAACTCGAACTCGCGGGGCCCATGACGCGGGGTCGCGGTTCGTGACCGTGATCCGCCCGTCGCCCCGTGGACGCGCAGCGACGAGCACGTCGCGCCGATCGCGAAAGGAAGCACCGGGAGTCCGTTGTAGTCGGTGTGATCTCCGATCACGTTGACCCGACCCGGCGCCGGGCTCCACACGACCGGACCGCCTCCCGGGAGACTCTCCACGAGTCTGGCGATCCGCGACTCTCGGGTCGATGTCACCGGTCGCGACGGGCTCGGAAGAAGGCTGCGGAGTAGCTCGCGCGACTCGTCCTCTGCGACCCCGGGAGTCACCCGGATCGTGTGATTCAGGCGGCGGTCGCCCGCCAGGTCATAGATCGATCCGGCAGCCCCCGCCTTCGGGTCGGCACACCCGTACACGAGCCGGCCTATCCGCGCCTGAATGGCCGCCCCCATGCACATGGGGCATGGCTCCACCGTGGCATAGAGAGTCGACCCGGACAACCGGTAGTTCGAGCACTCGCCGACCCGCGGCTCGCAACGCCCGAATCTCAGCGTGGCCGGCCGGGTCGCTCGATCGGATGGACGCGTTCCCAGCTCGGCCAGAACCGTGCCGCCTCGCACGACTACGGCCCCGATGGGCACCTCGCCCAGACGCCCTGCCGCGATGGCGCTCCGAAGCGCCACGCTCATCCAGCGACGGTCGGCCTCGGACAGTTCCGGCAACGGTCGCGCTGGCGACCAGGCGACCGCCCGAGACCGACCGCATCACCGAATCAGTGCCCCTCGTGACCGCCTGGCGGGCTTCTCTTCAGCCGGCTTGATCACGTTCGGGTCGGTTGCAGCCGCCTGCGCCTTGCACTTCTCCACGTCGGCTTCGCCGATCACCATCGTCTCCGCGATGTCCTTTACGGAGCGACCCGTCTGGAGATACTTGTTGACCTGCTTGCAATTGACCTCGGCCGCCGCCGCGGTCGCGAGCGCCAAGACCCCCCCGAGCAAAAAGATACCGATCTTCATGAATTTCGCCTCCTTGCGCGTGACTCACGCACGCCCACTGCCGAGAAACCTCGGTGCAGACGGCCTATATCAAACGCGGGAAGCCGTTGGAAAGTTACGCACGGCTCATGTCGCCGGGCGCCGAGCGGTGCGCCAACCGGTCGGCTCGCACGCACCGCGCGGGCCCCGAAAGCCACCACGCTAGAAAGCTCTTATCTAAAAAGCCGCCGGCGCCTGCTGCCCGGTCAATCAATCGACCCAGTCGCAGTCACGACTGGATGGGCCAGGCGCTCGCCATCCGACACTAAAATACCACCAGCATGAATTTATCGCACTGCTAGGTATTGCACTGCCGGAGCGATCTCGGTAGAAAAGTGACTAAACCGACTCCATGCCCGGAGAAAGGAGCACCATGCCTACGGAAGGGGAAGTCTGGGTTCAGCTGGCAACGCGCATACCGAAGCAGCTGCACCGTGAATTGAAGCTGCATTGCGTCAAGTCCGACGTGTCTGTGATGGATTTCGTGGTCGGCGCGCTCGAGGAGAAGCTGGCTCGTGAGGCCAGCGGAAAGCCCGAGCGGCGCCGGGCGCGGGCCTGAAAATCACCCGATGCGACGACCGCGACGGGCCAACCGTCGCGGTCGTCGGAGCGAGCAGGTCGATCAACCGCCCCCAAGGGCGTATCGGCCTCACACCAAAAGCCAAGCGTCTCCTACTCCGCGTTCGGGCCCTCCTCGGGTACGATACTCCGGTCGCCTTCATCGTAAGCGGTGGCTGTTGCGGTGGCACCGCACCGGTCCTGTGTATGCGTGATGCGGTGATCGAAGAAATCGATGTGAAGCTCGGCGACGTGGAGGAAGTCCCCGTGTTCGCCCATGCCGGGCACGCGCGCTATCTGGAGAGCGACCAGTTCTCGATCGACGCGCTCGACGACCCCCGGAGCGACACGTTCTCGTTGGAAACGGTCCATGGCGGCGGCCGCTTCATCTTGAGACACCTTGATCCGCCGATGCCCGAGACAGTGTAACCGGCGCCGACGGACATTACCCGCCAGGCGACCGTTCGCGGCCCGCTCCGCCGGCCGAGCCGCGAGGGGGCCGGCGGCCTCCGCCGGTAGGCGCGCGCGCCGCCTCGACCACGGTCCTCGCGTGCGCGACATGCCCAATGCCGAGACTGCGGCCGTCGCGCGCGGTGATGCCCAGAGTGCCGTGATCGAGAAACCGGCCCGTCAATCCTGGCTCCTCCTCGATCCCGGCGAGTTCCGAAAGCGTCACGTTCAGGCGATGCTGTCCCCAGAGACCGGCGGTGGCCAGCAGTCGCCGATCCGTCACCGTCACCGCAGTCCGCCGCCAGCGCAATGTCGCCGGCAGGGCGCAGAGCGCCGCGATCAGCGCCCCAACCAGCGCGATGCGCAGGTCCGTTCCCGCAGCCAGGTCGTTGTGCAGAATCAACAGGGCCACGACGAGGCCAATGAAGCCTGCCGTCGAGAGCGCCCCGGCGAACGCAAGGGGGTGCAGCCCTGTGCGTATGACAATGCGCTCCCCCGGTTCGAGCTGCGGCTGGTCCGCGGACATCGCGGCGCGTTCGTTACGCGCAAACCCCCGTCAGGGCAAGTCGCAGAGGCGCGCGCTTGCGTGAGGCCCGAAGCCCGCCGTAGAAGCAGGCGGCTGCATCGACATGGATGCATCGCATGAGAGGGAGGCGATGGAGGAACACGATCTCGAGCGTCGAGCCATTGATACCATCCGATTCCTTGCGGTCGACGCGGTGCAGCGGGCGAACTCCGGCCACCCAGGACTCCCGATGGGTGCGGCCGCCATGGCCTATACGCTCTGGACACGTCACCTGAAGCATGCGCCTGCGACTCCCGGATGGCCCGATCGCGACCGCTTCGTGCTCTCCGCGGGCCACGGGTCCATGTTGCTCTACGCCCTGCTCCACTTGACTGGCTACGAGCTCGCCCTCGCGGATTTGCAGGCCTTTCGGCAGTGGGGCAGCCGAACCCCCGGACACCCGGAGCATCACCTGACCCCGGGGGTGGAGGCGACGACCGGGCCACTCGGTCAGGGCATCTCGAACGCCGTCGGCCTCGCCATCGCGGAGGCGCACCTCGCCGCACGATTCAATCGCCCCGGGCACGATGTCGTCGACCATTACACCTGGGCGCTGGCAAGCGACGGTGATCTGATGGAGGGCGTCGCCTCGGAAGCCTGCTCGCTCGCTGGTCACCTCGGCTTGGGCAAGTTGATCGTTCTGTACGACCAGAACCATATCTCGTTGTCGGGCACGACGTCGCTCTGCTTCACCGAAGACGTCGCCCGTCGGTTCTCCGCTTACGGATGGCACGTGCAGCATGTCGACGATGGCAACGACGTCGCACGGGTCGATGAGGCCCTCGCCGCCGCCCGCGCCGTCTCCGCGCAACCATCCATCGTGCTGGTGCGCACCGTCATCGGGTACGGCGCGCCGCACAAGCAAGACACCTACGAGGCTCACGGCTCGCCGCTTGGCCCCGACGAAGTCCGTGCCGCCAAGGAAGCGCTCGGCTGGCCCGTCGAGCCTGCCTTCCTGGTGCCCCCCGACGTCGAATCACACTTCCGGAGCGCGGTGCTGCGGGGCGCCGACGCCGTGCACGCTTGGGAGGCCCGCATGGCGGCGTACCAGGCCGCACATCCCGACCTCGCCGCCGAGTTCGAGCGTCGCCTGCGCGGAGAACTCCCGGCAGGCTGGGAGGACGGCCTACCCACGTTCGAGCCGGATACGAAAGGGCTCGCCACCCGTAAAGCATCGGAGCGGGTGATGCAGTATCTCGCCGGCGTGCTTCCCGAATTCATGGGCGGCTCGGCAGACCTGAATCCATCCACCTACACCTGGCTCAAGACGCAGGGAGACTTCCAGCCTGCTGGCGCGGAGCCCGCGGGCACGCAAGGCGCCGTCGGCGGCTCGTGGGGTCCTGCCGGGCGCAACCTGCACTTCGGCGTCCGCGAGCACGCCATGGGCGCCGCCGTAAACGGGCTCGCCCTCCATGGCGGGTTCGTGCCCTACGGCTCGACGTTTCTCGTGTTCTCCGATTACATGCGAGGCGCCGTGCGCCTATCAGCTCTCGGCGGACTCGGGACCGTGTGGGTGTATACCCATGACAGCATCGGCGTCGGGGAGGACGGGCCCACCCATCAGCCGGTCGAGCACTACGCCGCACTGCGCGCCATTCCGAATCTGCTCTTCATCCGCCCCGCGGACGCCAACGAGACCGCATACGCCTGGCGCATCGCGATCGAGCGCCGCGCCCACCCGACGGCGCTGGCACTCACGCGCCAGAACGTTCCGACACTTGATCGCAGTCGGCTGGCATCCGCCGCTGGCGTCCGCCAGGGCGCCTACGTCCTCAACCCGGGCGTCGCCGAGCCGCACGTCCTGCTCCTGGCCAGCGGCTCCGAGATCCACCTGGCCGTGGCCGCCGTGACGCTGCTCGCGGCGCGTGGCATCCGGGCCCGCGTCGTTTCGATGCCGTGCTGGGAACTCTTCGAAGAGCAGCCGGCCGCCTATCGCGACGCCGTTCTCCCGCCCGGCATTGGCGCGCGGGTTGCCGTCGAGGCCGGCGTCGGACTCGGCTGGCACCGTTGGGTCGGCCCGCGCGGCGACCTGGTGACACTGGACCGCTTCGGCGCTTCCGCGCCGGCCGGCCGCCTGATGCAGGACTTCGGATTCACCCCCGAGCACGTCGCGGACAGCGCCGCCAGACTGCTTGGTTGACGGCGCTGTCCTAGGGCCAGGGCCGGCTGAGGGTTCGCTCGCGCCGGGCGCAGGAGAGTGAACGCGCGCAGGACGTTGGCGCCAAGTCTCTTCCGCAACCTGTCCGGGAGTCCGCCTCCGATCCCGCAGCGCCGGGACGAGCCGTGGATGGCAGCCCCCCACCCAGCCAGATCCGGGGGCGGCACGCTGGCTCTGTCGCAATCGCTGCGGGCGGGGACCAGGGCATCGACGTGCGGAGCGACCACGTTCGAGCGGTGCGCCAGCGCCTCGGCTGACCGGCCACCAACCCGACGCAACGCGCCCGCAGACCCGTGGCACGACGGCGTGTCACTATCTTGTCACGTGCCATTCTGTCTTGCGTGCTGACGCCGCCTCCGCGCGACTGCGCGGCGGGCAACATGGGGGCGATTGGACCACGTGCGCCGTCAGCCGTCGGGCACGGCGTCGTCACCCGCGGACGTCGCCACCTTACGCCACGGCAATTCGCGTTCGAAAGGGGCGCGCCTGTCGCCGAATGCGCGCACGCGTCCGCCCATCCGCCTACGCTTCAATGTGGGATTGTATCTAGCACATACACCTTGCAGCCTGCGGGGGCACATATCGTTCCCCGACCCCGACTTCGGAGGAGACGCATGCAACACCCCCGCCCTTGGCTCGCCGTGTCGCTCACGGCCTTGGCCGCTTCTTTCAACCTGGCCGGCGCCGTGACGGTCCCCCTCGGCCCGCCGACCAGCCACCGCGGCGATGCCTGGCCGTCACCACTTCGCACGCTCTGGGTCGATCGGTGTGGGCGCGGCACGATCGGCGCTTGCGGCTCCGTCGCCTGCTCCGACGCGAACGACGGCACCAACCCGAACGCCCCCCTTTGCACGCTCGGCCAGGCCGGCGATCTTGCCCGACCCGGGGACGTCATCAACGTCCGCCCCGGCCGTGACGCGACCGATGTGTACTGGGAACCGGACAAGACCCGCGGAAAAGTCGGGCAGGCGGTACTCGCCGCCAGCGTGAAAGGCACGGCAACCTGCGCCGGCGGCTCGCGATCCGGCTGGGGCTGCACCTCGGACGCGCACTGCCCCGGGAGCACCTGCGACTTTCGCCCCGTCGTACTCAGGGCCTACGAACCCGACGGAGAGCCGGTGCGCATCGATCCGGGGGGCAAACATCCTCCGGATTTCGGCGCCGATCAGTGCTGGACCCGCATCGGGAACTTCGGAC
This sequence comes from uncultured delta proteobacterium, assembly GCA_963851365.1. Taxonomy (GTDB): domain Bacteria; phylum Desulfobacterota; class Binatia; order DP-6; family DP-6; genus CAVQLX01. The sequence continues at coordinate 683,309 of CAWKPA010000013.1, forward strand.
GGTTCATCGGGTTGGCCATCGCGGGTACGGGCTCGTGCAATCCGCCGGATAGCGGCGGGGTCCGGAACGAGCGCCTCGAGTGCTACGGAGGCGCCGAAGAGGGCAAGCCCTGCACGGTACTCTCGGACTGCGGGACCGGCGCCACCGCCTGTGCCGCTCGCCCCTGGTACTGGATCGTCGACGGTTTCGACTTCACCGGCTGGAACTACTACGACGCGCGCCTCAACCGGAACAACGGCAACGGGACGACGACGGGCAACCAGTGCTCCGAAAAGGCGCTGCAGATCACCGGCCCGGGCTACGGCGGCTGTCCGGTTCCGGTCAGCATCACCATCCAGAACAACCGCTTTCTCAACAACGGCGGCGGCGGCGTCCTCTGGGGGTACCAGGCTGCCGGGATGCGTTATTTCAACAACACCCTGCTGGGAAGCTATACCCGTGGATACACCACGGTCGTCAACCACTGGAGCCCTCGCGATGCCCAGCGCAACCGCCGCACGTACATGTGGGGCAACATGATCGCCGGTTCGTACGACGATCCCCCGCCCTGGGCGCACGGCGGCAGCACCGTCGACAACGGCAGGAAGATATGTCGTCCAGCCGATCCGGCGAATCCACCAACCCTGACGTGCCTCGGCGGCGACACGCCGGGCGCACCGTGCCGCGAGGAGACCGACTGCGGATGGGGCCATTGCGGCGGCCTCTGCGCCTTCGACCCCTACTACAACACGGCACCCGCGAATCAGGGGTTCAACTGCGAGTGCAAAACCGAGTGGAAGGACTGGGACAACGACCCGATCATTCCGATCGATATGTGCGCCCCAGGCCTCGCCTGTGTCTCGCAGATCAACACGGGCGGCGGCGGGGAACCGAGCGGCAATACCGAGGGTCGTGGAATCATCGTAGATCGCGGGTACACGAACGCCGCCATCGACTTCCGGAACAATGTCATCTTCGACAACGCGGGTGATTGCATCTCCGTCTTCCTGTCCGACGGCGGCAACGCCGCTATGGGCCCGGGGGTGATCGCGAACAACACCTGCTACCACAACGCCAAGAAGGGAGCATCGTTCGGCGAGCTCAACATCAGCAGTCGCTACCTCGATCTGTACAACAATCTGGTCGTCCCGCTGCCGAGGGCCACCTGCAAGAGCGGACCAGCGGGCGGCCGCGAATGCACCACCTACGGAAAGACCGGCGGCATCTGCGCCGCACAATCCTACGGCTGCACGTTCGGAACCAATTTCCAGTACGACAACATCGGGCTGGGATCGCTGAACTATGCGCCGGGCCTCCCCTCGTCGGTCCGCAACGGGCACGACCTGTTCTTCCTGAACGTCGCGGGTTTCTTGCTCGACCCCATCGGCTTCGAGTATGCGCCTCCCGGCAGCGGCGAGGTCCGCAACGCTCGATTCAGCGCGTACGTCAACTACGGAAGGACACGTGGGTACCTGCGGGGGACGAACAGCCTGGCGGGCGATCCACTCCTCGCGAGCGCAGACCCGACGAGCCCGCACTTCCTCAGGGTGCTCCCGGGCTCGCCGGCGCTCCGGGCAGGCAACGCCGCGTTCGCGCCGCCCTTCGATCGTGACGGAAACCCACGAGACCCCGTGGCGCCGACCATCGGTGCGTACGAACTCCCGGCCGGCGATGCTCCGCCCACGACGACGACAACGGCGCCGGCGGCAACCACGACGACGACCAGCGCACCGACGTCGAGCACCACGACGACCACCTCGAGCACGATCATCGCGACGACATCGACCACCACGACCACCTCAAGCACGATCACCACGACCACATCGACGACGACGACCACCATGCCAATCGACCCGGGCGGCACTGCCTGGTTTGGCAGTAAGACGGTCGGCGGCGAGTCGAGCGTCAACACGGCTGACAGCAAACGCGCCTCCCGTTTCGCGTTGAGCGAAGACGGTCTCGTGAACCGGCTCGTGGTCAGGCTCGCCAGTTCGAGCGGTGGCTCGCAACGAATACGGCCGGTGATTTACCGGGATGCAGCTGGCGTCGCAGGAGGCCTGGCCGCCGTCGGCCCCGAACGCACCGTCACGCCCGCCACGACTGGCGAATGGATAGCCTTGCCTTTCTCCACTCCCGTACCCTTGGCGGCGGGCACCTATTGGCTCGGCACGATCACTGGACCAGACAGCAAGGCAACGATTTACTTCCTTGGCACGACCGGCGGGGCATGGGCATACGGGTGGGACCCGTACGCCGATGGCCCGACCGATCCGGCGGGGGCGATGTCCAGCAGCCTGAGGCCGATGTCGATCTACGCCGAGTACGAGCGGCCAGGCGCGGTGACGACGACCTCCCTACCGACCACGACCACCACGGCGCCCCCGTCCACCACCACCACCACCACCACCTCGACCACCACGACCAGCACCGAACCGGACCCCACCACCACTTCGACCAGCTCGACCACCTCGACCACGGAAACCCCGCCGGAGTCGACCACGACCACGACCGAACCCGCCCCCATCACCACCTCGACCACCTCCACCACCTCCACCACCGAGACCCCGCCGGAATCGACCACGACCACCACCGAGCCCGAGCCCACCACCACTTCGACCAGTTCGACGACATCCACTACCGAAACCCCGACGGAGTCGACGACGACCACGGTCACCCCTTCGACCACGACCACCACGACGACCCTGATCAAGAAGTCGCGCCTGGGGAGCCCCTGCAAGAATCTGCCGGATGGCACCAACCTGGCCAACGTCGACACGCCGGCCAGTTCATCGTTCGCCGCTGGCGTCCGCCGGCTGGACGTGCTGCGCGCCAGGACGGGGTGGATGGTCCGCGGGCGCGCCCGCTTCCAGATTCCGCGCGGCCAGGACCTGTCCGCCACCGGGTTGACCATCGCACTCGCCGATGCGAACGGCGAGTCACTGCTCGAGACGGTCGTCGACGGCTCGGACTTGACCAGGACGAAGACCGGGTGGCGCCTGACCCGAGCCCGGGCAGACATCAAGCGGCTTCTGGTAAACGTCTCCGGCGAATCGGCACGCGTGGAGATCCGAGCCATGGTGGCCGCCGTCCCGCCGCGGTCCGACGCGGAGAAGACGCAAACGGACGGCGGCCTCGTCTACTGGGAGATGCAGTTCGGTGCCGCCTGTGGCGGCACAGGCTGGGTCGATTGCGGCAGCAGCGCGAGCACCAGTCGGAAGTGCCGCGTGTACTGAGGCACGTGCCCACCGACCTGCTGCACTGCGGGGCGCGAGGGGCTAGTGTAGGTCCTCGTGCCCCGCTCGGCCCCCATCCCCCCGGCGCCGCCAATCCGATCGAGCGCCGACCGGCCACCCACCGCCGCGTGGCCGACAGTCAGTCGAAACGTCATCTTCCTCGGGCTCACCAGCCTGCTCACCGATGTATCTTCGGAGGCCCTGACCGCAGTGCTCCCCCTGTATGTGGTCCTGGGACTTCGCATGAGCCCGATCCAGTTCGGACTGCTCGACGGCCTCTGGCACGGCGCCACAGCCCTGGTCCGCGTCGCGGGTGGATGGCTCGCGGATCGAGACGGGCGTCACAAGCTGATTGCGGGTCTCGGGTATGCGCTCTCCGCCGGGTGCAAGCTGGGGGTGTTGCTGGTCGGGGCAGCGTGGGGTGCTCTGGCGAGCCTGCTGTTGCTCGATCGCGTCGGCAAAGGCGTCCGCACCGCCCCTCGCGATGCGCTCCTCGCGCTCAGCAGCGAGCCGGCGCGCCTCGGAGAGAGCTTCGGCGTCCATCGCGCCTTCGACACGCTCGGCGCGATCCTTGGCCCCCTCCTCGCATTCGCCATCCTCGCTGCAGCACCTGGCGCCTACGACGCGGTATTCGTGGCAAGCTTCGCCGTCGCCGTGCTGGGCGTCGCGGTCCTTGTTCTCTTCGTCGAGGACCGTCGCGGCGGACGTCTCGACACCACGCAGCCGAACGGCGCCGTTCCCTTCTCCGGCCTGCTGGCGCAAAGGCCCTTCCGCTCACTCCTTGCCGCGGGTGGGCTCCTTGGACTGCTCACGACGAGCGACGCGCTCCTCTATCTCGTCATGCAGCAGCGGGGTAGCGTGCCCGCAACGGCATTCCCCCTTCTCTTCGTCGCGACCGGAACAGTCTATCTTCTCCTCGCGGTCCCCGTGGGACGCTTGAGCGACAGATGGGGCCGCCACCGCGTGTTCGTCTGCGGGCACCTCTTCGTCGTCGCCGTCTATGGGTTGCTGTCGCGTCAGACGATCGGGCCGGCTGGCCTCGTGACAGCGGTCACGTTCCTCGGCGCGTATTACGCCGCGACGGACGGCGTCTTGGCCGCCCTGACGAGCGGTGTCCTTCCCGGAAGACACCTGACCACGGGCCTCGCCGTGGTAGGTACGACGACGGCCCTCGCCCGGCTCCTGGCCTCGACCCTCTTCGGTGCCCTCTGGACCTGGTACGGCCCGATCACGGCGCTCTTCGTCTTCGCGGTTGGCTTGGCACCGTCCGTCCTCTTGGCCGCGCTGCTGCTGCGCGTCGACGGCCCATGGCCAGCCGGCCACCTGCGCTGAGCCATGTCGCGTCGGACACTCGCCTTCCTCTTGATCGCGGCGGCCTGCTTCGCCGCCACCGGCGCATATCTCCTACACGCCGTGCGGCGCACTCGCGTGCCGACGGCCCATCAACCCAACGCGAGCGGTCCTCCGCGACTGCTCGCACCTGGCACCCCCCTCTCCCGCGGCCCGGCCCTCATTTTCAGGCACAGCGCGCCAGATCCCTTCGACGGCGCGCTCGGCACGGCGCCCATCGGGGAGCCCAGCGACGTCCGGCTCGTGCCAGCCCTGCGATGTGATCGGGTGCACATGGCTGCCGGCCGGGGGATTTGCCTCGCGTCCGATCGCGGCGTCTTCACGACTTATCGGGCCGTGCTCTTCGACGAGATGGGCATGCCGCGCACGGACCTGCCGCTCGCGGGACTGCCCAGTCGCACGCAGGTCTCGCCGGACGGCCGCCTGGGCGCAATCACGGTCTTCGTTGCCGGCCATTCGTATGCCGCCGGCGACTTCTCGACGCGTACATCCCTCGTAGATCTGGACACCGGCCGCTGGCTGGTCGAGGACATCGAGACGTTCACCGTGCGCCGGAACGGTCGGACGATCACGGCGCCCGACTTCAATGTCTGGGGCGTCACCTTCGGCGCCGACGGACGCACCTTCTACGCGACGCTCGGCACCGGAGGCGAGACGCTCCTTCTCCAGGGTGATGTGCCGACCCGCACGGCCGACGTGATCGCGACGCAGGTCGAGTGCCCCTCGCTTTCCCCAGATGGCCGACGTATCGCGTTCAAGCAGAGGGCTCGTGGCGAGAACGGCGTCACCGCCTGGAGACTCTCGGTCCTCGATCTCGCGACCGGGCGGCGGCAGGCATTGGCCGAGACGCGCGACGTCGACGATCAGGCCGAGTGGCTCGACACGAGCCATGTGCTCTACGCCCTGCCTGGGACGCCCGAGCGCGGCACCCTCATGGACCAGTGGGTCGTACCAGCGGACGGGCAGGGTGCCCCGCGACTTCTCGTGCCAGGCGCCTCTTCCGCTTCGGTCGCCGCGCCGGCTTCTTGACTCGCGCCTCCCAGGCCTCCGTCATGGGCAGGGCATCTCGCTGCGCAGGCTACGCAGCTCGTCGACGAGCTCGTCCAAGCCATCGGACGTCAGAGTCACCCCGACGGCGGCAGAGCCCACCTGCGCCCATCGCTGCCGCAACACCGCACCGGCACGGGCCGCCCGACGTTCTGCAGCCCGGAGCAGCGCTCGCGCCTTGCGCGTGTTCCCCGCCTCGCACTCGGTCACCGAGCGTTTCATTCGCGCTGACGTCGCCCAGAGATCACGCGTTACCCGATTCGGCACCAGCTCCCCCGCCCCCTGGAGGACGCTCAGCTGTGCCGCCAGTTCCTGCGACCGGCAGAGCAGCGACTGGCGCGTCCCCTTCCCCCTGCACTTCTTCGGCGGCAGCGTCGTGGTCGTCGTCGTTGGGGACGGCTCCGTGGTCGTCGTCGTGGTGGGTAGCGGCGGTTCTGTTGTCGTCGTCGTCATGGGCGGCGGCGCCGTGGTCGTGGTCGTCGTGGACGGCGGCGCCGTGGTCGTCGTCGTGGGCGGCGGCGGCTCGGTCGTCGTCGTCGTGGGCGGCAGCGGTTCCGTCGTCGTCGTCGTGGGCGGCGGCGCCGTGGTCGTCGTCGTCGTGGGCGGCGGCGCCGTGGTCGTCGTCGTCGTGGGCGGCGGCGGCTCGGTCGTCGTCGTCGTGGGCGGCACCGTCGTCGTCGTCGTGGGCAGCACCGTCGTCGTCGTCGTGGGCGGCGGCGCCGTGGTCGTCGTCGTCGTGGGCGGCGGCGGCTCGGTCGTCGTCGTCGTGGGCGGCACCGTCGTCGTCGTCGTGGGCAGCACCGTCGTCGTCGTCGTGGGCAGCACCGTCGTCGTCGTCGTGGGCAGCACCGTCGTCGTCGTCGTGGGCAGCACCGTCGTCGTCGTCGTGGGCAGCACCGTCGTCGTCGTCGTGGGCGGCACCGTCGTCGTCGTCGTGGGCGGCAGCTCGGTGGTCGTCGTGGTCGAAGTGCTCGACGTCGTCGTGACCACCGTCGGAGTGTACTCGGCGTAAATCGACATAGGCCCCTGCGTCAGAGTCGCAGACCCGGCCGGGCTACTTGGGCCGTCGGCATACGGATCCCACGCGAAGGCTCGCATCCACGACGTGGTCCCGAAGTAATGAATCGTGGCTCCGCCGTTCTCGCCGCTGATGATGCCGAGCCAGTAGCGCCCGGCGGTCAGCGCCACCGGCGAGGTGAACGGCAGGCCGATCCACCCGCCGCTCCCCGGCGCCGTCACCACCTGCTCAGGTCCCGCCGCCGCCAGCGTCCCCGGCGCTCCCGACGCGTCCCGGTAGATCACCGGCCGCACCCGCTGCGACCCACCCGTCGCGCTCGACAGATACACCACCAGCCGGCTCACCGCGCCCGCCTCGCTCAACGTGAACGGCGACATCCGCTTGTTGTCCGCCGTGTTCCCCGACGCCTGCGTCCCGATCGTCCGGCTGCCGAACCAGAGCGTCCCGCCCGCCACGGTCGTGCTCGTCGTCGTCGTCGTCGGCACCACCGTCGTGCTCGTCGTTGGAATTGCAGCCGTACTCGATGTCGTCGTCGGCGGCGGGACCACCGTCGTGCTCGGCGTCGATCCCGAGAAGGTGGCCGTGTAGGTCGTGTTGGCGGCGGGCGTCGTGATCGTGTGCACCTGCACGCCGCCGTCCGACCAGCCCGCGAACGTGTACCCGCCCTGGGGCGACGACACCCCCAGCGTCCGCACCACGCCCACCACTCCCGCCACCGTCACCGGCGCCGTCTGCGGCTGCCCGTCCAGCGTCACCCGCAGCCCCGCCGGCTGCGTCGCCACCGTCAGCCACACCGTCGTCGGCGGCACGTCCACGTACGCCTCGCCCGTCAACCCCGCCGAGTCCGTCGCCCGCAGGTACACCCGGTACCACACGTCCGCCGCCGTCTCCCCCGTCGTCGCCGTCACGAAGCTCTGCGGCGTCCCCACCAGCTCCGCCACGTACGGATGCCAGTGGTCCGCGTGATGGAACCGCACCTCCCACCGCAACGCGCTCGCCGGCAACACCCCGTCCTCCAAGTCCGTCGCCCCGCCCGCCAGCGCAATCGTCTGCCCCCCCACGAACGGCGTCCCCGTCGGCGCACTGATCGTCACCACCGGCGGCGTCCCCACCGTGATCGTCGTCGTCGCCGTGTCCGTGCCGCCCCGCCCGTCCGTCACCGTCAGCCGCAGCTCATACACCCCGCGCGTCGGGTACGTGTGGCTCGCACTGGCGCCCGTCCCGTTCGCCGTGCCGTCCCCCCACGCCCACGTGTACGTCAGCGCGTCCCCGTCCGGGTCCGTCGACCCACCGGCCCCGACCTGCACCAGCAGCGGCGCCGCCCCCTGCGTCGGCGTCGCCGTCAGCCGCGCCACCGGCGGCCGGTTCGCACTCGTGCTGCCGATCCGCAGCACCCGCCCGCCTTCGAAGTCCGTGTAGTACAGCGCCCCGTCCGCCCCCGCCACCAGGTCCACGACCCCCGCGTTCAAGAACTGCCCGAACACCTGCCGGCTCAGCACCGTCACCCCGTCCGCCGCCAACACCACCCGGTGAATCCACTTGTTCCCGTAGTCCCCGAAAAAATAGCTCTGCTGGTAGTCCCCCGGAAACGTCGTCTTCGCCCCGAAGTCCCCGCCCGTGATCGACGCCCCGTAGAACGTCTCGTCCGCCCGGTTCGCGTAGTGCGGGTAGGTGTAGATCGGCCGCACGAACTGCGGATACGCACTCCCGCTGAACGTCCCCTCCGTCGTCGGCCACCCGTAGTTGCCCCCCGCCACGATCCAGTTCACTTCCTCCCACGCCCCCGCCCCCACGTCCGCACAGAACAACCGCCCGTCCGGCGCAAACCGACACCGCCACGGGTTGCGCAACCCCACCGCCCAAATCTCCGGCCGCGCCCCGAACAACCCCACGTACGGATTGTCGAACGGCACCGCCCCGCTCCGCTCCAGCCGCAGCACCTTCCCATTCAGCGACCCCACCTGCTGCGCCTTCGCCGCGTTCGCGCCCCCGTCCCCCACCGACACGTACAACTTCCCGTCCACCGGCGAGAACCCGAGCCACCCCGCGTTGTGGTTCCCCGCGTCCGAATCAATGTCGTCCAGCAACACCACCTGACTCCCCGGACTCGCCACGTCCGGATTCCCCCCCTGCCCCACCGTGAACCGCACCACCCGATTCTTCGCCGTCTGACAGTACCCCGCCCCCGGCACCTTGCAGACCGTGTAGTACGCGTACAGGTACGGCTGCGCCGGAAACTGCGGGTCGAACGCCAGCCCCAACAGCCCCCGCTCGCTATACGCCTCCAGATACTGCGGCGCCGCGATCGCCTGCTTCACGTCCACCAACGGCGTCGCCAACACACTCCCGTTCTTGATCAGCCGCACCCGCCCCGCCGCCCGCTCCCCCACCGCGATCCGCCCGTCCGGCGCCACCGCCAACGCCGCCGGCTGTGCCAACCCCGTGGCCACCACCGTTTCCTGGAAGCCCGTTGGCACGGCTGGCAGCGCTGTCGACGACAAGCTGGTGAGGATGGCGACGAGGACCGTCGTGATCCTTCCACGACGCCCTGCGGTGCGCGCAGCACGAGGCCTTGAGCCGCACGCGCACACGCAGTTGATTACCGGACGATAGTCACACCCTTGGCCGTCGAGGACCTCCGCGCCCATGAGGTACGCTTGGTAGAATGCATGTGCAGGAATGACAATGGGAGTAACGTGTGCGTATTGCCCACCGCAGCGCGAAGTCGCTCACGCATCGTTCCTCCCCGCTCTTGGGTTCACGGTTCTCGTGATTCGCCAGATGAATAGCGAGCCATTCCATCCGCGCATGACGATCGGGCCAATGCGATGCCCCGCCAGCGACCGCCCTCCGCGACTGACAGCGACAGACGTACGCGGCGCGAATCACTACGCAGTGATACGAACTGGCACCGGCGGGCCGCTATTCCGCTATCGGTAGCGGGGCCTTCGCCCACGGGCAATGCCGCCCGCCCCGTTACCGCGCCGAGCTGACAGCCCGTCGCACCGCCGCGATCACCGCCGCGACCTCTTCATCGCTCATGGTGGGATACAGCGGAAGGCTGATCGTTGAATCCCCGATACGCTCGGCATTCGGGTACGCCCCTGGCGCGTAACCAAAGGTGCGGCGGTAATACGTCAGGAGATGCACGGCACGGTAGTTCACGGCCACCCCGATCCCCTGCCCTTGCAGACTGGCGAGGACGGCATCGCGCCGCTCGGGCGCAACCCAGATCGTGAAGAGATGCCGAGCGCTCCGCGTGCCCTGCAACACGCGCGGGAACGCGACACCGGGCATTTCGGAGAAGGCAGCTTCGTACCGGCGACAGATCGCCTCGCGCCGCAGGAGCCGCTCATCGACGTGGGGCGTCTGCGGCAGCAGCAAGGCGGCCTGAATGTCGAACATGTTGCCCTTGTACCCGAGCTCCAGCATGTCCCAGTGCTGATACGTCGAGGTGTATCGACTAGCCGCTTCTTTGTTCATCCCGTGCGCACGCAGCAGGCGAATCCGCTCCAGGATATTCGGCTCGCGGGAGGCGACCGCTCCGCCTTCTCCGCTTGCCAAGTTCTTCGTGGCATAGAAGCTGAAGCACGCCACATCTCCAAGCTGCCCAGGTCGAACGCCGTCGCGTTCGCCCTCCACGCAATGCGCGCAGTCCTCGATGATACGAAGCGCATGGGCATCCGCGATACGACGAAGCCGTCGCATATCGACCATATGCCCGTACAGGTGTACGGGCAGGATCGCCTTCGTGCGCGGCGTGACGGCTCCCTCCACCTGATCCAGGTCGATGTTTCCCGTGATCGGGTCGCAATCCACGAAGACAAGCTGCGCGCCAGCGTGCAAGACGGTGTTGGCAGTGGCAATGAACGTCATCGGGGTCGTGATGACTTCGTCTCCCGGACCGATGCCCAGCGCCTTCTGCGCCAGGAAGAGCGCCGTGGTACACGAGTACAAGCCCACCGCGCCGCTCACCCCCAGGTATCGTGCCAGCCACTCCTCGAACTGCCTGGTTCGAGGGCCAGCCGTGAGGAAGACCCCGGCGAGCGTTCGGGCGATCTCTTCGTGTTCGGCTTCGCCGAGTGCGTGCTTGAAAAACTCGACCTTCACGGCGTCCCCCGTTCAAAAGAGCCGGCCGTCCAGCGAAACGTCGTCCAGCACGGCGCGGGCCTTCAGCAGCCACGTATAGTAGTCGAGGGTCTTCGTGCGGAGGTCGCCGAAGGGGAGCATGGTTCCGTTGGTCATCCGTTGGCGCATCTCGGCCACCGAATCGGGGATCGAGAAGAGCGTGTAGAACCCCAACTCCCGGTTGATCCGGTCGAAGCAGACGTTGTAGGTGCGCCGATCCGGGTCATCCGGGACCAACTGCACCGACACATGCGGCATGACATCGCGCACGATGTTGGCGACGTCGATCACCCGGAAATTCTGTTCGTTGGAGCCGACGTTGAACACACGCCCCGCCGTCTTCGCCGCAGGTTGGCCCATCACGTGCACGAATGCACGGGCGACATCCCGCACGTGGATGTTTGGGCGCCACTGCTGGCCGCCACCCAGGACGTAAATCACCCGGTCCGTGAACGCCTTGGCGGTCATGAGATTCACCAGCAGGTCGTAGCGCATGCGACGGGACGGTCCGTAGACCGTAGCGTTCCGCATGATGGTGACGCAGTAGTCGTTCGAGGCCAGTTCCAGTATGCGTTCCTCTGCCTTGATCTTGCACTCGGCATACAGAGACACCGGCGCCAAGGCGGAGTCTTCCGTGAGCCCCACCTCGCCCCCATGGCCGTACACCGAGCAGCTGGAGGAGAAGATGTACCGGGAGACGCCAGCTTCCTTGGCGAGCCTGGCCAGGCGCACAGACCCCTCCAAGTTGATGGACTTGGTGATGGTGGGGTCGAGGTCGCATGACGGATCGTTGGATATCCCCGCAAGATCCATAACCGCGTCCACCCCCTGCAGTCGCGCCGGGTCGAACGACCGGACATCATCCCGAATCAGGCAAAATCTATCCTTCTGCAGAAGGTCGCCGAACAAGTCTTTGCCGAAGAACACCCGGTCCAGGCAAAGCACGCGGTGTCCAGCGTCCAGCAACTGATCGACCAATTCGGTGCCGATGTATCCGGCACCACCCGACACCATCACTGTCGCCATTCCGGGCTCCTTTATGCGTTACCGCTCGCGGTGCCGATGCCAGACGAGCTCTGTGGACCGCAGGAGGAACCCCTGCCGTTGGTACATCCGACAGGCGGGCACGTTCTCTGCCTCGGTCACGACACGAGCCCGCGTACTCTGGAATGCGCCGGCGACCGTGAGCCCTTCCTGGAGCAGGCGAGCGCCAAGTCCATCGCCCTGGGCCTCCAGCACCACGCCGATGAGATCCACCGTGAGCGTTTCCTCCCGGGCTCGCAGGGTGTGCAGGCCGATGAGCCGCTCGCCGCGAAAGGCCAGGACAACGTCCTGCGCGTAGCCGCCGTAGAGCGAATTAGAGAGCCAGGTCTCGTAGACGCGCCGGGCGGCGACACGCGGAATCCGCGGATCCTTGAAGTAGCGGCTCGTCGCGCCGATCGTGTCGGCCAGGCGAGAGAGGTCATCCTGGTGGATGGACGGCGCATCTGCCAGGCGGTAGAGGCGCACACCCGCTCGGGGAGGCGCACTCGCCCGCGTTGCGGCAATGGCCATCTCGTAGGTGCTCCGCACCGTCACCAGGCGGAACCCGAGATCTTGCATCATCGCTGCCGACCGATAGGAACATGGCGTAAAGGCACACACCAAATTGGGTGCATCGCGCACCCACAAGGCGTCTATCTCTTCGGCCGGCACGCCATCGTCATGCAGCCACACCTTGCAGACTTTACGCTCGAGGAGGCGTGAATCGAAGTCGTCGCGCGCCCACTCGATCACGTCCGCCCCCCGGCTACCGCCGGCGGGCGTGGCATCGGCGTCGACACCGTTGCTGTACGGTCGCATTCCGAATCCGCCGCCGTCTCCGCGACGATGTAGATCGGCCGATCCTTCGACTGTTCGAAGATACGGGCGACATACTGCCCGATGGCCCCCAAGGTGAAGAGGATCAGTCCGCTAAAGAAGGTGATGGCCGTCATGATCGACGCCCACCCCTCTGTGGAGTAACCGGTCACATAGTACCGCACGATGACATAGACCGCGAAGAGCGCCGCTAGCCCCGACACCGCCCCGCCGAGGTAGATGACGTAGTAGAGGGGCGTGGCCGAGAAGGCCGTGACCGTGTCCGCCGCGAGGCGCAACATCTTACCGAGACTGTACTTGGTACGTCCTGCGTGCCGAGCACCATGCGTGACCGGGATAGACGTCTGCTTGAATCCGACCCAGGCGGTGAGGCCCGTGAACAGGCGGTGCCGCTCACGCAGCCGGCTCAACTCGTCGACGAAACGACGGCTCATCATTCGATATACGGCACCAGTAATCGGGTATGGCACGTCGGCCAAGCTCTGCATCATCCGCATGAATGCCTGAGACGCGAGTCGCTTCGGTAGCGAATGCTGGCGCTCCATTCGTTCCGCGTAGACCAACTCGTACCCCTCATCCATCTTGGCCGCGAGCTTCGGAATCTCCTCCGGCTGATCCTGCAGATCGGAGTCCATCGTCACCACCCGCTGACCGCGCGAGAAGTCCAGCCCCGCAGCGATCGCATTGTGGTGGCCGAAATTGCGGGAGAAGAGAAGCCCCTGCACCCGCGGGTCTCGCGCGTGCAGTTCCTTGACTACCTGCCAGGATGAATCGACCGATCCGTCGTCAACGAGAATGAGTTCCCAGTGGCCGTCCGCGAGCTCGTCCAGTACCGGCTTCAACCTCGCGTAGAGGACCTCGAGGTTCTCGGCTTCATTGTAGAGAGGCGCGACGACCGAATACCGCACCCCGGCCGAATCGTTCCCTGTAATCACCGCCGAATTCTCCCTGCCGGATCCGTCATGCGCCGTGACGCCTCGGAGCGCTGTCCCGGCCGTCCTGCCAGGCCTCTGGATCGTCGACGCGTCATACGCTCGAACCATCCTCTATGACAGCGACGCGCTCACTCTACCGGGCGTGTCACCCCTGCCACCCCCGTCCCTCCGACGCGCGAGGTTCAAAGCGGTTGTCCGGCATGCCGCCGACCGCCCCCCGACAGGCAAGTTCCAGACGAGCCTTGGGAAAAGCTTGCTCGATGCCTGGAGGCCCTGAGAAGTTGCTCTGCGTTCCGTGAGTTGGAGTCTAGACCCTTCCGTCCGTCCAAGCAGCGAAGCCTCGACGTCTGCGTGGGCAGCCACTCTGCGTTGCCGGCTTCAACATGCCGCCGTGCTCCGCCACCGCATGGTCAGGATGCGGCGGGTTGCTGGTAAATTGCCACGATTTCAGCCGGGCTCAGGGCGCGATTGTAGAGCCTGACCTCGTCGATGCGTCCGTTGAACTCCCCATCAACGACTCGTGATTGAGGCCCATTCTCCTCACCACCGATCGTCACGGGATTATCCGTGACGCACGGGCCACCGCCGTCTGGTTCCCAGTTCAAGCAGGTGGCTACTTGGACCTGCCCGGCCAGCGACCGACTCCCAATCTCCACACCGTCGACGTACAGGCGCATGAGATTCCCATCATAGGTGCCCGCCATATGAATCCAGCGGCTGCTAGCTGGAGTGCCAGCATAAATAGAATCGTCTCTCAATACGCCGTTGTCGTTCGTGCCCAGGTGCCACTTGTAGTACATTTGGCCGTTCTCCGGGCCGAACCCAAGGTAGAACTGATCTGGGTGCAAGATCGCACCGATTTGCCGAGAGGCCACGACCACGAAGCCGTCCAGTGACACCTCCGGGAACACCCAAGCCGTGACGGTGATCTGATTCGTGAAGTTATCCAGGCTCGGGGATGCTGGAATGCTCACATGGGAGTCATTCCCCCCGCTCAATTCTGCAGCCCCGCCGTAGCGTCCAGCGCCCCGCGCACTGTTGATGAATTCACCGTCATTGCCAGTGCCTGAGCTGTCTAGCGCAGAAGCACCGTTCCCATCGAACTGCCAATGACCGACCAATCCGCTCGTCAGGTTCAGGTTCCCCCCGACCGTCGTCGTGGTCGTTGGACCCACCGTGCTGGTCGTCGTCGGGCTCACCGTCGTCGTGGTCGGTGGGATGGCCGCGGTCTGGCCTCCCGTGGTGCTCGTCGTTGGACCCGCCACCGTCGTCGTGGTGGTCGTCGCCGCCACCGTCGTCGTGGTCGATCCTGCCGTGGTGCTGAAGAGCACGTCCACCCAGTAGTGCTGCGCGAAATACGTCGCTGCCGGGAAGGTCCGGGCCGGGCCATAGGCGTACACGCCGTTCGGGCCATCCACGCCACTCTGTAGCGCCCGTAACGGTGGATTGCTGAAGCCCTGCGCCGTGAAGTAACTCAGGTCCTTGCTGTAGTGCCCCGTCGGACAGTGGTAGGAAGCCACATAGGTCGTGTTGGCCTGGATCGCCACCGGCTGCGCGAACGTCACCTGCTGCCAGCCCGACGCCGTCTCGTTCGCGAACGTGGCCGTGGCCAGTAGAGTTCCGCTGGCCGACCAGAGGTTGCCGACGTGGGGGCCGATGTTTGCCGCCGCCTTGTGGAAGCGGATCCCGCGCACGTACCCGGCCACATCCGACCGGAACTTGACGCCCAGCTCGGCAGGAGCATCCGCTCCCTGGTCGACGATCGCCGGTACTGGTTGCCCGGGCCAGATCGTCATGACGCTCCCCGGCGGCGCCGTCGTCGTCGTCGTGGACGTCGTCGGGGTGGTCGTCGTGGTCACGGGCGGCGCCGTGCTCGTGGTCGTCGTCGCTGCCAGCGTCGTCGTCGTGGTCGGCGCCACCGTGGTCGTGGTGGTCGTCCCCGCCACCGTCGTCGTCGTAGTCGGCGCCACCGTGGTCGTGGTGGTCGTCCCCGCCACCGTCGTCGTCGTAGTCGGCGCCACCGTGGTCGTGGTGGTCGTCCCCGCCACCGTCGTCGTCGTGGTCGGCGCCACCGTGGTCGTGGTCGTCGTCCCCGCCACCGTCGTCGTCGTGGTCGGCGCCACCGTGGTCGTGGTCGTCGTCCCCGCCACCGTCGTCGTCGTGGTCGCCGCCACCGTGGTCGTGGTGCTCGATCCCGCTGAGGTGCTGAACAGGACGTCCACCCAGTAGTTCTGCGCGAAGTATGTCGCCGCCGGGAAAACGCTGGCCGGGCCGTAGGCGTAGACGCCGTTGGGCCCGTCCACTCCGCTCTGCAGCGCCCGCAGCGGTGGATTGGTGAAGCCCTGCGTCGTGAAGTAGCTCACGTCCTTGCTGTAGTGACCCGTCGGACAGTGGTAGGACGCCACGTAGGTCGTGTTCGCCTGGATCGCCACCGGCTGCGCGAACGTCACCTGCTGCCACCCCGAAGCCGTCTCGTTGGTGAACGTCGCCGCCGCCAGTACGCTTCCGCTGGCCGACCACAGCGTTCCCACGTGCGGACCGACGTTCGCCGCCGCCTTGTGGAAGCGAATGCCCCGCACGTAACCCGCCACGTCGGACCGGAATTTCACGCCCAATTGCGCCGGCGCGTCCGCCCCCTGATCGATGATCGCCGGTACCGGCTGCCCCGGCCAGATCGTCACGACGCTCACCGGCGGGGCCGTCGTCGTCGTCGTCGAGGTCGTCGGTGTGGTCGTCGTGGTCGCCGGCGGTGCCGTGGTGGTGGTCGTCGGCGCCACCGTCGTCGTCGTGGTCGGCGCCACCGTCGTCGTCGTGGTCGGCGTCACTGTCGTCGTCGTGGTCGGCGCCACCGTCGTCGTCGTGGTCGGCGCCACCGTCGTCGTCGTGGTCGGCGCCACCGTCGTCGTCGTGGTCGGCGCCACCGTCGTCGTCGTGGTCGGCGCCACTGTCGTCGTCGTGGTCGGCGCCACCGTCGTCGTCGTGGTCGGCGTCACTGTCGTCGTCGTGGTCGGCGTCACTGTCGTCGTCGTGGTCGGCGCCACCGTCGTCGTCGTGGTCGGCGCCACGGTGGTGGTGGTCGGCAGCACCCCCGTCAGGGTCGCATTGCACGGGCCGAGTTCTGCGACGGTATCGCACGTGGCCGGGCCACCCTGCGCCCCGCTCCGGAGGCGCCCCACGCACTTGCCGAACGTCGAGTTGCAGGAGTTCGGTCGGCCACCGCAATCGGCGTCGGACCCGCAATTCTTCCACTGAGTGCCGTCGGTACCACTGCACCAGCCCATCGAGCCATCTGCGTTCACGGCGTGCGCGCGGCACACCTGCTCGCTCGTCAGGACCCGATCTACCCACCAAGTGGCGTCCTGCTTGCCACGGATGCCACCAAGGGTACCCGGCGCATAAGGCATCGAGAACGGGTACCCGCCCGCGACATTGTTCTTCGTGAAGGTCACACCCGTAGGGCCAAGTGCCGTCTGGTGCGCACCGTCTCTCCCGAGCGCGAACCGGCCACCGGGGCCGCTATAGCTGGTGGTGAGCATGTGCCACTGGTTGTCGAGCGGGATGGCATTCGAGAGGCTGACGCTGCTGGCCGCCGTGCATGCGCTCGTGGCGTCCCCAGCGCACACCAAGGCCGTTCCGGACGCCTCGAAGAGCTGCAGGAACCAACCATTCCGCGATGTCGGGTCCTGGTTGCGAACCAGTTGAGGGAAGCCGTTGATGCAGCGGCCGACCGTCTCGTCACATCCCGGATACCCGCACTGCGAGTCGTCCGAGCATGTCGTCGCATACGTGCTGTATCCCTCACGCTTCCACCACGACACGAAGGTCCACTGGTTGGGACTGCCGCTCCGGAGGCAGTCCGCCGACCCGCTGACTTCCAAGCCCTTGAGTTGACCTCGCGAGTTGAGGTTGTTGATCGAAGCGTCGCCCTGCACCGCGTCCGTGGCAAACACCAACTGCTCGGGGTTGGAGCCACGGAACAGGTCTCCGTCCGTCACGGGATTGCAGTAGGACGTGCTGGCCGAGATGTTGCCGAGTTGGTCGTCGAACGACCAGTAGGCGACGGTCGCCGGGTCGTTGGCCCAGTCCTGCGGAGGGGACCCCGCCGGGCCCGCCGCATCGACAGTGAGCGTCGCAGTAGCGCTTACCGCTCCCGACGTTGCGGAGATGGTGCTGCTCCCAGCGCTCACCGCCGTTGCCAGGCCATTTGCGCTGACGGTCGCCACGGCCGGAGCCGACGACCCCCAGACGACCGCCGACGTCAGGTCTTGCGTCGTGCCATCCGAATAGGTGCCCGTTGCGGTGAACTGCCGTGTGCCGGCGATCACCTGGGACGTCACGGCGGGGGTCACGGCAAGTGTTGTAAGTGTCGGCAACGGCACCGTCACCGTCACCGCCGCCGAGGCCGCCCCGAGGTTGCCGCTGTCGTCGACGGCCCGAGCGCGGAGCGACATGGCACCGTACCCCGTGACCTGCCAGGCGTAGGTCCAGGACGTACGCCCGGAAGCCGGGTGCCAGGTGACGCCGCCGTCGGTGGAAACCTCCACGCCACCAACCTGCCCCCCGGTGTCGCTGGCGGTCCCGCTGATCGTCGCCGAGGAGCCCGGCAGCACGGTGGCTCCTGCCACCGGCGAAGTGATGGCGGCCGTGGGCGGTGTCACGTCGGTGGAGGCCGTCGCCCCCGCCAGGCCCGACTGCAGCGTCAGGGGCTGCACGCCCATGTCCGCGAGGAGGTTCACGGTGGCCTGCTGCATACGCGAGTCGGTCGGCGTACCGGGCCTGTCGTGCTGGTCGTCCAAGCCCCAGGACCACTGGATGGTGCCGGCCCCGAACACCAGGGCCCCACTCGCATGCCTGTAGAGGGCCAGGTTGTGGGTTGCGGTCGCCGTCACGAAGGTTTCACCCTCGTCGGCCAATCGCTGCACGTTGGGCACTGTCGTCGTCGACAGGCGCACGAGCCCCGGGGGCCGGAACCCGTTATCCAGATCCTCGTCCCATTCGTGCCCGAGAACACCGGTCGGCAAGACGGCCTTCTGAGACGCACCGAGGTTGGCCACGCTCGTGTTACGCCAGAATCGCATCTTGCCATCCGCCGACGGGACCTCCATCGCGTCGTTTCGGACACCGTTCACCATGAACAAAGAACCGTTGAGGGCGTTCTCCGGTCGACCGCCGTCGTGGGGGCCGAAATTCGCGTCACGCCACGTCCCGGTCCACACGCCTGGCAGCGGATCGATCTTCGCGTCCGCCTCCGTCTCCTTGTAGCACACCAGCGTTCGGCGCTGAGTGCCAGAGCCGTCGATACTGCTCTCCCACCGCGTCTTCCAGAAACCATGATTGCCGCTGAGAATCGCCAGGTTGATGCCTGCCGCGCGCGCCGCTTCGACGTTGTTGCGCTGCGTGCCCGACCAGTATTCGTCATGCCCGACCGGCATGTAGACGCGGTGCTCCAGCATCTCCCCACCGCGCCGGTCCGCATCCACACCCGTGAAATAACTGACGTCGTAGCCGTTCCGCTCGAGCCAGCGGATCATCGGATACTCGGCGCCGAAGATGAAGCTTTCGAACTTTCCGCTTGGGAAACTGCAGCAGCGGGTACTGAACGGCCGGTTGTAACTCACCTTCGTCGCGCGGCCACCCGCCGAGCCCCAGTAGAGACTGGCGCCCCCATAGCTGTTGTAGGCCTGCCACGTCGTGTCCGCGGTCTGGAACAGGATGTCCGACCCCCCGTCGTCATCACGCACGATGAAGGGCACATGGCTCGCGCGGCCATCCTCGGGATCCTCCCGAACCAGTTTCGCGATGTACACACCGGACGTCGCCGTCGCCGGAACGCTCCAAGACGCCGACACGCCCCAGTTACCGCAATCGACCAGCCCGGTCGTCGGGCTGGGTGAGACAGTTCGATTGGCTCTGCGGCAACGTCGCCGACGGCTGCACGGTGGCTACGCGCCGCGCCCCCATACCGCCGTAGTAACCAAGCCGGTAGATATCGATCCGATAGTC